>NZ_CM166390.1:0-4462500 GCF_056839225.1 Rhodopirellula sp. UH5
ATGTCGTCGACGCAAGGTAGCATCGAGACGCAAGAAGCCATTGAACGGTTCGCCGAGGCTCTGCATCAACGAATCGGCGCTGACCGATACCGGTTGTGGTTCACCCATGGGGTTGGCTTCGACTTGGAGGTCGGCGAGTCACCCGATGATGGCAAGCCAACCGTGGTGGTGGTCATACGAACCAGTGGTCCGTTTGCCGCGCAGCGCATGGGCAACAGCTTCGCAACCGAATTGCGCGCCGCGGCGATGATTGCCTGTGGTGAGCGCTCTCGATATCGCATTGACGTGGAAGAAGCGGAGCAACCCGCCCCCAAGAAACGAACTCGCGCGGCCAAGGTCGCTGCGGAAGAGAAAGCGAGCACGAAGAGCAGCGGCGGGCGCCGCTCGACGGCGCGGCAGACCAGTGGTCGTGCCTCTACTGGTCGTGCCAGCACGGGACGGTCATCCGGTGGCCGTCGCGGATCAGCCAATAGTTTGGCCAACTTGCTTGCTCAATCCACCGCCACTGGCGATGACCGATCCGGTGGTTCGCGTGGTGGACGAGGTCGTTCACGCGGTCGGGTGGAACACGATCCCATCGCGGCGTCGGAGTTGCCTGAGGGAGATCAGTTCGACGATGAAGAGATGGATGACGAGGAAGTCGTCGTCTCGACACCCCGCGCGTCGAAATCCAAGCTTCCACCGCTTCCCGAATCGCAACCGACTGGCGGCCGAACGCTGGAAAGTTTCATCACCGGTCCCTGCAACGAATTCGCATTCTCCGCGGCGATGATGGCGGTTGCGACACCATCTGTTGCCACGCCGCTTTTCTTGCACGGCCCCACGGGGACGGGCAAGTCCCACTTGTTGGCGGCTTTGGCAAATGAGTTTCGAACTCGCCGGCGCATGCGACGCGTGGTGTTGCTGACCGCGGAACAATTCACCAATGACTTTGTCGTGTCGGTGGGCTCGACCGGTTTGCCAGCCTTCCGCCGACGATACCGGGACGTGGACGCGTTGCTGATCGACGACGTGCACTTCTTGGCTGCCAAAACGGCGACGTTGCGAGAAGCTTTGTACACCGTGGAAACCTTGGCGTCGGCGGGGAAACCGCTGGTCTTCTCGGCCAACCTACCTCCCAGTGACATCCGCGGGTTGACCGGCGAAGTGGCCGGGCGGATGGCATCGGGGTTGGTCTGTCCGCTGGCGGCGATCGATCAACAAACTCGATTTCAGCTGTTGCAGCGGATGGTCGCCACCCGCTGTGTGCTGGGATGTGACAACGCCTTGTTGGAAGAAGTCAGCGAACTGATTGGCGGCGACGCCCGTGCTGCGGGTGGCATCGCGAACCTGATTGGCATGTTGCAGCGAATGTTCCGTCGCGAACCCACGATCGACGAAATTCGTCGTTATGGTGGAGATTTGTTGCGAAGCACCCAGGTGGCCCCGACTTTGAGAAGCATCGAAAAAGCGGTTTGTGAGACTTTCGGGCTTGAAGGAGACGGGCTGCGCAGCAAAGCTCAAACAAGACGGGTCAGTGAACCTCGCACCCTGGCGATGTACTTGGCGCGTCAACACACCGGCAGTGCGTTCACTGAAATTGCCAAGCACTTCAATCGACGCAGCCACTCCAACGCGATCTCCGCCATCACGAAAGTGGAGACTTGGTTGTCCAGTGGCAAACCGATTGGTGCTGGCGACGGTGCCATGTCAGCACAAGACGCCATCGCTCGCGTGGAATCACGCTTGCGGGTGGGCTGATTGGCCAGTCCACTCATTGCCATCCATTCGCGGTGTTTCGATCACTTCCAATGGATTCGTTTCTTTGAACCATCCATCCGACCCCAACGGCAGCTTCACGGATGATCGCAGACAACAAGTTTGACGGACCCCATCGCGGCAAGAAGGAAAAGAAAGCCACGACCAGCGAGATTCTTGCGCGGCAACAGCCGTTTGATCGCGAAGCCGAGATGGGCGTGATCGGTTCCGTCCTGTTGATGCCCGACATCTGCGACGAGATCGCGTCGCTGAAGGCAGATGACTTTTACGACGAAGCCAACCAGATCATCTATCGCCACCTTCGAGACATGTTTGACTCGGGGGAAAAGATTGACATCACGTTGTTGGTGTCACGTATGCGAACTGCCGGTGACTTTGAAAAGGTCGGCGGTGCGGCGTATCTGGCACAGCTTGGTGGCAGTGTCGCCAATGCGGCGCACGCGGCGTTCTACGGTGAGATTGTGCGTGAGAAAGCGATGTTCCGTCGCTTGATCGAATCGGGCACCGAGATCCTACGAGATGCCTACGAACAGACTGGCACCGCCAAGGAGTTGTGCGCTCAAGCGGAACAAAAGGTTTTCGCGATCATGGAGGGGCGTTCTGGCAACTCCGTGTGGGCGATCAGCGACGTGCTGCACCAAGCGATGGATCGCATGGAAGCCCGGATGCGTGACGACTACGTCGAAGGCGGTGCCGAAACCGGCTTGACCGACTTTGACCAAATGACGGGTGGTTTGCACCACGGTGAGCTGATCATTTTGGCCGCTCGTCCTTCGATGGGGAAAACGGCACTCGCGATGAACATCGCCGAGCACGTTGCAATCGTGCAGCGCGAACCGGTTTTGTTCGTCAGCTTGGAAATGTCAGCGATCGAATTGGCTGACCGGATGCTGTGCAGTCTGTCTCGTGTGAACGGGCACCGGTTGCGAAACGGGACGATCAGTTCCGAAGACCGTGACCGCTTGGTTTCCAAAGCCAACGACATCAGCCAAGCCCCTCTGTTCGTGGACGATTCGCCCAGTCGAACGGTCAGCGAGATCGCCGCCGCGGCCCGTCGGATCAAACGCAAAGAGGACGGTCTGGGCTTGGTCGTGATTGACTACTTGCAGCTGATCGAGCCTGATAATTCACGTGACCCACGGCAGGAACAGGTTGCCAAGATCGCGCGTCGTTTGAAAGGGATGGCTCGTGAACTGGAAGTCCCGCTGCTGTGTTTGTCACAGCTCAACCGGCAAGCCGAAGACGGCAAGGATCACCGCCCGAAGTTGTCTCACCTTCGCGAGTCGGGTGCGATCGAGCAGGATGCCGACGTGGTGATGTTTGTTCACCGCGAAGAGTACTACCACCGCGGTGAGGACAAAGCTCAGTTCGCTGGGCAGGCCGAAATCATCATCGCCAAGCAACGGAACGGTCCGGTGGGTGATGTCGAGCTGACCTGGGAAGGCGACTTCACACGATTCAGCAACCGCGCCGCCGAACATCACAGCGAATTCGACGACTACCGAGAATTCACCAGCCCCGGCGGTTTCTAACGGTTGCTTCTCCCGTCGGCCAGGCCCCACCTGGCGATGGTCACTGGCCGGATCGTTCACCACACCACTGGCATGTTCCACCGCGGACACGCCTCGCTTTGTTCCAAAGCATCGGCGTGGATGCCAGGTGGAACCTGGCCTACAAGCGGATCGAGTGTAGGCCAGGTTCCACCTGGCGATGGTGGCTGGCCGGACTGTTCACCACACCACTGGCATGTTCCACCGCGAACACGCCTCGCTTTGTTCCAAAGCATCGGCGTGGGTGCCAGGTGGAACCTGGCCTACGTGCGGATTGAGCGTAGGCCAGGTTCCACCTGGCGATGGTGGCTGGCCGGATCGTTCACCACACCACTGGCATGCCCGACTGCGAACACGCCTCGCTTTGTTCCAAAGCATCGGCGTGGGTGCCAGGTGGAACCTGGCCTACATGCGGATCGCGCGTAGGCCAGGTCCTACCTGGCGATGGTGATTGGCCGGTTGAGTTGCCACGTCGATGTCGCGCGGAATTGGATTGACGGCCACTGGGCGTGGTGGTTGGATTCGCTTGGAGGCGTCCGGTATGCTCGGGGGATGTCAGTTTTTCGTCGGATGCATTTGCCGGGCGGGACGTTCTACTTCACTGTGGTGACCTATCAACGTCGGCCATTGTTTCAATCGAGGCTTGCGCGGACTTGTTTGCGGGAAGCGTTGAAAGAGCAATGGCAGTCGCACCCATTCAACTTGTTCGCGATCTGTCTGTTGTCCAATCATTTGCATTGCGTTTGGATTTTGCCACGCGGGGATTCGGACTACTCGGCTCGATGGCAGGGGATCAAGCGAGGCTTCACGCAGCGTTACCTCGACCAGGGAGGGAAAGAGTTGCCGGTGACGAGTGCGGAACGACGCGAAGGAAGGAACGGAATTTGGCAACCTCGATTCTGGGAGCACACCGTTCGGGATGAACAAGATTTGGAACGATGTGTGGATTACGTGCATTGGAACCCACGCAAGCACGATTTGGTGAGTCGGGTGCGCGACTACCCTTTTTCGAGCTTTCATCGATTCGTAGAAGAAGGACAGTACGAGTTGGATTGGGGTGGAAGCGATCCGGAGTTCAGGCAAGCCAGCAAAAGCAACTGGGGTGAACCGTGACATTGCCAAGAAGAATCACGTCGGCCAGGTTCTACCTGGCGATGGTGGCTGTCCGGTTGATTTGCCACGTCAAGGACATGCCCGACTGCGAACACGCCTCGCTTTGTGCCAAAGCATTGGCGTGGAAACCAGGTGGAACCTGGCCTACGAGCGGATCGAGTGTAGGCCAGGTTCCACCTGGCGATGGTGACTGGCCGGATCGTTCACCACACCGCTGACATGCTCCACCGCGGACACGCCTCGCTTTGTTCCAAAGCATCGGCGTGGATGCCAGGTGGAACCTGGCCTACGTGCGGATCGAGTGTAGGCCAGGTTCCACCTGGCGATGGTGGCTGGCCGGACTGTTCACCACACCACTGGCATGTTCCACCGCGAACACGCCTCGCTTTGTTCCAAAGCATCGGCGTGGATGCCAGGTGGAATCTGGCCTACGAGCGGATCGAGCGTCGGCCAGATTCTACCTGGCGATGGGGGTTGGCGGGGCGATTTACCATGTCGATGACATGCCCGACTGTGAACACGCCTCGCTTTGTTCCAAAGCGTCGGCGTGGACGCCAGGTGGAACCTGGCCTACGTGCGGATCGAGTGTCGGCCAGGTTCTACCTGGCGATGGTTGCTGGCCGGTTGAGTTGCCACGTCAAGGACATGTCCGACCGCGGACACGCCTCGCTTTGTTGTTACATCCACTCGGAGCCTTGTTGTCCTGAGCCGTCAGGATTGAAAATCTCAATACCACTGCATCGCGTAGTCTTTGAAACGTTGCAGGGTGGATTGGCGATGGGCGGGATTTGCGAATCGAGTGGCGAGTTCCGGGTGATCGGCCAGCCGTGACGCGAGCAATCGCGTGGCACCTTGCAGTTCACTCCAATGAGTCGAACCCGACGCAGCGAGTTCTGCTTCGCGGATGGCCAGGCGTGCTTGCACGCCTTCTCGAATGATCGGATCGGGGTGTTCGAACAAATGAAAGGTGGAGAGCAAACCTTCATCGCTGATGGGTTTGACTGCCAGCATCACCGAGGGAGCTGGGTATCCCGTGTTGACTTTGGAAACATTGTAGCGGTGTGCGAGGTAGTCGACCGGCGTGACACTGTAGGCGATCACGACGATGGTCAAGGCCAACATCTGTGAGCGAAGCAACCACCAGAAATTCTTGGTGGTCGCGATCTTGTAAACGACCAATGCGAATCCAATCGCGACGGCGGTGATCCCGAACAGGCCGACCATGCGAAGTTGCGTCATGCCGTTGTAGCCAATGTAGATCAGCAAACGGTTGTACACCGCCAAGGCGAGCAGCAGGTTTTCCGCGGACCAGATCCACGCCCACCAACGAACCTTGGGCATGCGAGGGTCGGCGAGCAGGCTGCGTCCGAAGATGACCGAGAGAGAAACCGTTGCCAGTCCCAAAGCGATGGTCAGCCACGCGGCGCCTTGATGAGCGTAACCGGCGTAGTAAAAACCCTCTGGGAAATCCCGTCGCCAAAGCGTCCAGAATTCAAAGCACAAGTAAGCGGCGAAGAGTGTCGCGACGGCAATCAACGTGTTGCGATAGGCGAAGTAGAGACTCGATTCCGCCGAAGCGATCGCTGGCTGGTTTTCCGATTGGTCGCCGAATCGCAGATGCGGACGGAGCGGGCGAATCAATCCAACGCCGATCGTCAGCGCCAAGACGCAGAAAGGGATTTCCCAAACGGAAAAATTGCTGAACCAATCCAAGGTGATGTTCCAGGCGGACTGAACGTGCCCGCTGACCCAGGAAACCAAATCAGGGTTGGCCATCACGAAAATCCCTCCGAACGCCAACACGGCGGCGACGGGAAGCAGGACTGAAGCAAGTCGATGATGGCTGCGAACCTGATCAATCGCTTGGCTGGTCAATCGGTAGCGAGAGATACGGTCGATGCCCGTGACGAAACTGCGGCCGAACCAAAGGAAGCCCTCCAACACAAAAGGAACCACACCGCTGGCGGCCATCGACATGGCAACCACCAAGACCGTTGCCGAGAAGATTGCCAACGGGGAACCTTGCCAGAGCAATCTCAGAGCAACCAAGCCGGACAGCGCCCCGCAAATGGCCAGCGAGCGTCGGTGAGGCAGGTTTTGGGTTGCATATCGAAAGAGGATCGGCGTCAGCACCAAGAAGATTGCGATCGACAAGTAAGTCGCCAGCCGGAAGATCAGCACGTCCGCAGCGAATGTCCAAACAAGTGCCGCGGTGATCTCGCGGGTTGCCAAACGAACCGGAATCCCACGGTCTTCACCCGCCACATTCGAGGGAGAATCAGGCAGGGGGTCGGCCGGGGTGCTCAGGTTGCTGGACATCGCATATCACCTTCGTGTGAGAGAAGACCCGGAGGCACATGAGAACAACGCCACCTGTTCCGGCCACCTCTTTCTGGCAACCTGTTCCGGATCGAACAGACCTGCCACGGGCAACCTCAGTATAGACCGGACGGTTGCAGGCGTGCCATTCACCGGGATTGTGAACGGTTGGTCGCTTCGCGATCGGTCTGGTGGGTCTTTGTCGATCGATCGGTTCGGCTCAGAAGAACGCGGCGGCGAAACGGGCGTTTGATTCGTGTCCAACGTGCGCGCTCAGCGATCAATCGATGGCTCCGTTCGCGTGGAAGTCGAGGCATCAACCAATCGATGCTCCGAACCAGACAGATTCTTCGGTTCTTCATCGAAGAAAGTTGGTGGCTGGCATAGTCGTTGCGTGAAGTCGGTGCTGTCGTCAGGCGGCGACGCCTTTCAATTCACGATCGATTCCACAGTTAACAAGAGGTATGTCATGACTTCATTCCGAAGAAGTCTCTTCTTCGCAGCAGCGGCCATCTGCTCCGCTTCCCTGCTTCCATCCGCCCAAGCTCAAACGTCCCTTTCGACCGGCGATGGGTTTTTGAAGGTGTCCAGTCAGATGCCGGAGGAGGTTCGTCTCGGCGAGAGTTTCAACTACACCGTCGAGGTCACGAACATTTCTGACGCGGTCACGCTTCATCAAGTGAAGTTGGCGCAGAAGAGCGCAGAAGGACTGACCATCGAATCCGTCTCTCAATCCGGCAAGCAACAGAACGAGAAGAAGTCGCAGTCCGAAGACAAACAGAAGAAGAACAACAGCAAGAATCAAATGGTGATTCAAATGCTGAAGCCGGGAGAGTCGAGAAAATTCGACGTCGAAGCGGTTGCGGACAAAGAAGGTGAGATCCGTAGTTGCTTGGAAGTGGTCAGCTACAAACCTGCGATTTGTTTGACCAGCGAGGCCGTCAAGCCCAAGTTGGAACTGACGAAGTTTGCGCCCAAAGAGGCCAATCGATGCAACGTCATCGAGGTGGAATACACGCTGAAGAATGGCGGCAGCGGCGATGTCGGTCCAATCACCATCACGGATTCGTTGGGCGATGGTTTGGCCACGATCGATGGTGAGAAAGAGTTGAAGTTCAATGTCGACGGGCTGAAAGCCGGTGACACTCGCAAGTTTTTGGCTCGCGTCTATGCGTCCAAGAGCGGTGAATTTGGCAGCCGTGCTGTGGCGAAAGCAGACGAAAGCGAGCTGAGTTCACGCAGTCAAAAGACGCAGACCAAAGTGGTTTCGGCTGACTTGGTGGCAAATGTCAATGGTCCCAACCGTCTGTATGGGAATGACTTGGCGCACTTCACTGCGACGATCACGAACCAAGGCAATGCTCCTGCCGAAGACGTTCGCATCAACCTGATGTGGCCTGAAGCAGCCAACCTGGCTGATCTGAGTGAGCCGCAGTTGAAGTCCGGCGATCAATCGCAACAGAGCAATTCGAAGAAGCAGTCCGAAGGTCAGCCAACCGTTGCAAAATCGGACAGTCAGTCGGATTCAAACTCGGAGAACGGCAAGCACAGTGAGCAATCACAGCAAGACGATTCGCCCAAGATGGCCGAGGAAATGCTGACGATTGAGAAACTGAATCCCGGCCAAAGTGCCACGATTGACTATGCCATTCGCACTGGAGAATTGGACGAAATTCCCACGAAGGTGAAGGCGACCAGTGTTTGCACGGTCGACCCGGCCAAATCGGAAGAAAATGCGACGACGCGTGCCACCGCCACTGCGATGGCCCGTGCCAAGGTCGTTCGTCTGCCGGCACTTCAACTGACGGTCGTTGACGACGAAGACCCTGTCAAAGACGGAAGCGAAGTGATTTACACCATCAAGGTTTGGAACGAAGGCGATGCGATCGACAACAATGTTCGTCTGACCGCTGAGCTGGCAGATGGGTTGAAGTTCGTGTCCGCTGATGGGCCAACGGAGTTGAAGGAAGATGGCCAGTCGATCCAGTTTGCTCCCATCAAGAAGATGCAGCCTGGTGATGAAGTGACCTACACCGTGAAAGCCGAAGGCGATGGAGAAGGTTCGGTCCGATTGACAACTCAATTGGCCAGCCAATCGCTGTCGTCGAAAATCACAGCGGAAGAACCCACACGGATCTTCAAACGCTGATCGGTTGATTGCCAGTCTGAACTGGCGAACGACGGACGACTGACCCCACAGGCTCGCGGCTCTTTTGGCTGCGGGCCTGTTTTTCGTTGGCGTGGTTCCTGCGGGCAATCGCGATCGGAATGAGATTTGCGACTACTAATTGGGGACTGACGTGCGATTCGTGATCTTTCGAAACGCAAGAATGCTTTCACATCCTTTCGATCCCCACAACCTTTGAGCTTCCATGGGCGACTCGCTTCAGCAGCGAATACGAATCGATCGTCCGGTTGATTCGGGCAGAACGAGATCGATCGTCGACTCTCATTCGTCTTCCGGGGGAAGCGATCCGTGGCTGATTGTGATCGCCATTTGTTTGCTCTGCGGTTTGCTGTATCTGGGTGCGGCTTTGTTTGTGCCGCTGTCAATCGCTGTGCTGGCGTACCTGACGTTGCGACCCGCGGTTTCGCGTCTTTGCAAACGAGGGATTCCCAAGTCGTTGGCCAGTGGTTTGGTCATTCTGGTTGCGTTCCTTTCGATCGCCTTGATCGCAACGCTTCTCTATTCACCGATGCAAACGTGGATGGACCGTGCGCCCGAGAGCTTGCATCGATTTCGAGGGAACTTCGATTCTCTGACCGAGCGGATCGATGAGGTGAATGAAGCGGAAGAATCGGTGCGAAAGACCGGGGAAGAAATCGGTGTCGAGCAAACACTGAAGATTCAAGTGGATCAGCCTGGGTTGATTGATTCTTCGTATCTGATCAACACGACCGGAAGCGTGTTGGCGTTCATCATGGCCATTGCCGTGTTGACGTTCTTCATGCTTTCGACGGGGGACGATCTTCTCAATCGAATCTTGAACGTGTTGCCCGATGAGGAGCGGCGCGAGAGCGTCTTGAGAACCATTGGAGACATACAGGACAATGTCGGCCGCTATCTCGCACAAATCAGTGCGATCAATTTGGGGCTGGCTGTCGCGGCGACGCTGGTCATGTGGGCGGTGGGAATGCCGACGCCGATTCTTTGGGGCGTCTTGGCGGGATTGTTTAATTTCATTCCCTATGTCGGACCTTTGGGGGCGACAGGGTTGGTGTTGTTGGCTGCAGGCAGTGCGTTTGACTCCTCCACGCGAGCGCTGATGACCGCGTTTGCGTTCTGGTTGGTGACCGCGATCGAAGGGCAATTCATCACACCCGCCGTGGTCGGTCGAACGTTGAAAGTCGGCCCGATTGTGGTTTTGGTCGCGGTTGCGTTTTGGGGAGTGATGTGGGGATTGCCCGGTGTTTTGTTGGCTGTCCCGATGCTGATCATGATGCGCCAGATCTTCGCCGCGTTCGATTCGACGTTCCCGCTGGCTGTTGTTCTGGGGGAAGAATCGTGTGACGAAAGCACGGAGGATTGTGAACCCATCAAAGAGGATCAACCCATCGCTGAGATGGCGACGTCGTGAAGCGGGGACGCGCATTCGCCACGTTTTGAATGAGAACCGGCATGAGCTTTGCGAATGATGAGACGCAGTTTATTTGACCGTGGATGTCATGGCATGTTCCGGTCCGAAATCCGCGTTTGCAACGCCATCGTCACCTTCCACTGTGTTCCATCGAGGCCTCATTCATGTCTGCCAACACGACCTCTCGTTTCTCCTGGCGTGGTTTTCAAGAAGCTCGTTTGCCGCAAGTTCCTTCTTGGGTCGAAACCCTTGGCCGTGCGGGGCACATTGCCAAGGGCGTCGTGTATTTCATCGTTGGCTTCCTCGCCTTTCGTGTCACGATTGGTGCCGGTGGTGAAGTGGGCGGGGCTCGCAATGCGATTCGAGAGATTGGCGAGCAACCCTATGGCAAATTGATGTTGGGATTGGTCGCGATTGGTTTGCTCGGCTACACCGCTTGGCGTTGGGTGCAAGCAATCCAAGACACCGAAGGGGCTGGCACGGAAGCGAAAGGGTTGGTGAAGCGAACCGGATACGCGATCAGTGGTGTTGCGTACGCGGTGCTCGGTTCCTATGCGGGATCGCTGTCACTGGGTTGGGTGGGTGGCACATCGAGTGGGCAATCGTCAAAAGCGTCCTTCCTGCTGGATAGCATGCCAGGGCGGATCGTCCTTGGGGCTGCAGGGGCCATCACAATTGGTGTGGGAATCTACTTTGCGGTGAAGGGTTACCATGCCAAGTTCATGACGAAGTATCAGTTGGCTGAGATGGGCGACGCATTTCGGACAACGGCGCTGCACGCCGGTCGCATTGGTTTGATCACACGCGGGATCGCTTTTGTAATCATCGGATACTTCTTGGCTCAGTCCGCTTGGCAGGGAACTGGGAATGGAGAGATCGCGGGAATGGGAGATGCACTTTCGGCCATTGCGAGCCAGACGTACGGTCGAATTTTGTTGGGGGTCGTTGGATTCGGCTTGATGGCCTACGCGGTGCATATGTTTCTGCTCGGATGCTACCGAAGATTCAATGTTGCGAACTGATCTGGCGGCCCTTTGCGAACAGAAAACGGGTCAGTCACGCCCGGACGCCGCGACTTCGCTGGCATCCTTAATGGGGGTTTGATTCTCTTGTCGGGCCAATGGAGGATGGCAGGGTGCCCGAAAGGGGCCACTGCCTGCTCCATCTGGGGTATGCTAATGCGTTCCAAGCAACTTCGCCCTGGCACTGATCGATGCCAATTTGCAAACCGCGTGGTGGGATGGTGAGAGAGCTTCGAGGCTTGGACGAGTTTTCACGTTGGCGATTGGGCGGTCCGCGCAATCGCCTTTGTGAGTCGTCACGTGCCAATTTCTTTCGATCAGCAAAGTCGGGGTTCGATCATGTCAGCACAAGCATCTCCTGTTTTCAAATCACCCGGAAATGATTCCGAGATGAACGAAGCGGCGGCCAAAGCCCGCAAGACGTTTCGCTATTTTTGGCGTGAGATGGCATGGGAACGTCGCCGGATCATCCCAGGTCTGGAGATGGCCGCAGTGAAGGCAACCTTCACTGATCCGCCTGAAGTTCGAGCCCAGGATCCCGATGCGTTGGAATGCGAACACATGTGGTTGATGGATGTCAGCTTTGATGGGCGCAAGGTCGAAGGGACTTTGATCAACGCGCCAACTTCCTTGAAGAGCGTCAGCGAAGGAGATCGAGTCAGAATTCCAGGGCGTCAGTTGTGTGATTGGATGTATGTGATGTCAGGCGACGTGTACGGAGGGTTCACGGTTGATTTGATGCGTGCACGGATGAGTGATTCGGAACGCAAGCAGCATGACCAGGCATGGGGCTTCGATTTTGGAGCTGTGGGCATGGTCAATTTGGTTCCCCCCGATTACATCGGTGAATCCGCAACGAAGAAGAAGGGCTTGTTTTCTCGTTTCAGTCACCCGGAGGTCAAGCCGCAGGACTACGAGAAGGTGGCCGAGACGGAGCATCCGATGTCGGTCAACATGCGAGACTCATTCGACGAGACGCTAACCGAGAATCCGGAGTTGGTTCACGAAGCGGACGACAACGGATACACATTCCTGCATCAATTGGCGTTGGCGGGGTCGTTGGACGGCGTCGATGTGTGCTTGAAACATGGGGCCGATCCGAGCAAGGCTGCTCCAAACGGGATGACGCCTTCCACGCTCGCGAAGAGCTTGGGATGGAAGCGTGTGATGTCTCGATTGCAGGACGCCGGTGTAGGCGATTGAGGGTTCCGGTTTTGCCATAGCGGCAACATGCGTCGCTTCCGCGATCTGACCCGTTAGACTGAAGGTGGGCAATGGAGCCCGCCTGAGTCAATCCCGGGAGATGTCTGTTATGAAGTCGGTTTGGTGTCGAGTGCTTGCCATTTTTCTGCTTCTGATCGTTGCGGTGGTGCCAACGATCGCGAATGCGACCGATGCCGCGACGAACGAGAAGATTTGCCGGGTTGCGATGGCCCAGATCTATTGCATCGATGGTGACCGAGAAGGAAATCTCAGACGCATTGAGAATGCCGTCGCGGAGGCGTCCAGCGAGGGAGCCGAGATCGTCTGTTTTCCAGAGACTTCTTTGTACGGGTGGGTGAACCCGAAAGCTCATGAGTTGGCAGGACCCATCCCGGGAAAAGACACGGAGGCTTTGTCCAAGATTGCTCAGCAACACGGTGTGTATCTGTCCGTCGGAGTGTCGGAGAAGGACGGCGAACGGTTGTTTGATTCCGTGGTGCTGTTGGACGACGATGGCAGTTTGATTCTGAAGCATCGAAAGATGAATGTGCTCACGCATCTGATGAGCCCTCCGTACACACGCGGCGAGACGGTTGAAGTCGTCGAAACGAAGTTTGGCCGGGTTGGCATGCTGATTTGTGCCGACACGTTTGATGAGGAAGTGGTCGAGCGGATGGCTGCCCAGCAGCCGGATTTGCTGCTGGTGCCCTACGGTTGGGCAGCCCAGGCTGACGCATGGCCTGGGCATGGTCCATCGCTTCGCCACACGATCGCCAAGGCGGCCAAGACAATCGGGTGTCCCATTGTGGGCACCAACTTGGTTGGCAGTATCAGCGGCGGCCCCTGGCAGGGGATGATTTACGGCGGGCAAAGCTACGCCGTGACACCCGATGGCACGGTTCTTTCCCAAGGTGCGGATCGAGATCGAGAGATCTGTGTGGTGGATGTGGTGGTGGGGGAGTGAAGAGTGGCTCAGGGCCACAGGAACTCAGAACTCAGAACTCAGAACTCAGAACTCAGAACTCAGAACTCAGAACTCAGGACTCAGGACTCAGAACTCAGGACTCAGGACTCAGGACTCAGGACTCAGCGTGGTGTTCGAGTGGGGATGACTTTTTGAAAAACCGTTTGGCGCTTTCTTGCAAAGACCTTTGATGCCGTCCGAGCCCAATCCCTATTCTGTTGCTGGAAACGCAGACAACCACGTCGTTGCTGAGGAACCACGAACGTTCCTGGGCGGCCTCCTGGTGTTCATTCGAGTGGCGTTGCTGTCGGTCATTTGGATGATCGTGTTTTTCTTTGCGGCGGCGGTCGTGCTCGGCTTTCTGACCGGCATTTACATCTCCGTTCGCTACGCCGGAAGCAACACGCCGGCAGAGCCGAGTGCGTGGATCAGCATCGTGTGGATGCTCGCGCCCCAAGTGATTGGGGTTCTCGGTCTCGTGCTCGGGTTGCTGGGGAAATTGCCTGGGACGCGGCGGTGACGTCACTCGTCGACGCGTTGAACGTCGACGTAGTAGGCACCGCAGATCGGTTGTTGCTTGCTGTTGAGCATCCAGGTTTGCATTTCGATAGGACCCGCGGTGAGTTGCGTTCGGAATGTGATTGATTCGCCAGATGAATCCGCCGGGCTGGTTTGATCGAAGTCGCCGATCTTGAGCCGGCCAGACTTGATTGGAAGCGAGACACCAGCGGGAAATGTTCCGTCAGTGACTTGCTTCATCGGAATGGCTTGGTCGAGTTTCAGGCCCGATTCCTTGGGCCAGCGCCGCAGTGCGAACTCATACGTTCCAGGTTGGTCGACGATCAGATGCCACACGCCGTTCTTGCGCACGCCGCGGCGGATTTGGACTTGTTGATCAACGAAAATGTCCAGCCATTCGCAAGCGGTCAGCAAGCTGGGGTTTTCTTGTTCGCTGCCGATCACGACGCGTTCCGGCGTCATCACATCGTCTTTGACACCGTCCCACCATGTCGTCAAGTGAGCACGCATCTTGGCGACAATTTCGGGGTGAGCTTGCGCGACGTTGTGGTCTTGGTAAAGGTCGTCTTCCACGTTGTACAAGCGTTTGTTTTCCAGCAGTCGCCACTTCTTCCACATCACGGCAGCACCGTTGCGGCGCGGGATCGCGGGATTGCCTTTGGTGTAGGTGACCTTGAACTGCGGCATGCGACTGTAGTTGATGACCAGCATGCGATCGGCCAACGAATCGGTTTCGCCGCGAAGACGATCGGCAAGACTGATGCCATCCAGCGGTCCGGGCAGGTGTTCGTCGCAATCAGCCAAGTCCGCCAGGGTTGGCAGAAGGTCTTGCACGTGCGTCAGGTCGTCGACCTTTTGAGCGGTGAGTTGATTGGGCCAACGGATCAGGCAAGGCACACGGTGACCGCCTTCCCAGAGTTGCGTCTTCTTGCCACGCATCCCGGCGTTGAAGTAGTGGTGCCCAAACGTGCTGCCGTTGTCGGTGAGGAACACCAGGATTGTGTTGTCTGCGAGTCCTGATTCATCCAGGAACTGATTCAGCTTTCGCATGTTGTCATCGATGTTCAGTCCCATCGCGAGGAAGCTGATCAGGTCTTCAAGATTGCTGGGCGTGGCGTCGAGCTTTTGCTGAAGTTCTTGCTGGAGTGCTTGGTCCCTGCCGATCATCTGGCGGACTCGATCGCGATACTGATCGGGAACAAACCAAGGCCAATGGGCGGAGTTCAGTGGGATGAAGGCAAAGAAGGGTGAGCCTTGTGAGTTGGATTGCTTGGCCCACTCGATCGCTTCGTCAAAGAACACATCGGTGCAATACCCAGAGTAGGCGACGCGTTTCCCGTTTCGGATGTAAGTGTCATCGAAGTAGTCATTGTCCCAGTGATCGGGGACGCTGTTGATGTGCGAGGAAGGGAACCACAACGCTTCGTCAAAACCTCGGTCTTCGGGCCGGAATGGGTGGTTGTCGCCGAGGTGCCACTTGCCAAAGATTCCGGTTTGGTAGCCAGCGTCTTGGAAGACATCGGCCATCGTTTTCAAATCATGTCGCAGCAGGGTTCGACCGCTGCTGACGTTGATCGCGGCATTGCGGAAGGCGTCCAAGCCGGACAGCAATTGTCCCCGGGTAGGCGTGCACATGGGAGCGACGTGGAAGTCCGTCAACTGAACACTTTGTGATGCCAGTTGATCAATCGCAGGCGTTTGGATGTAAGGGTTGCCGTTGAAGGAGAAGTCGCCGTAGCCCTGGTCATCGGTCATGACCAGAACAATGTTGGGCCGTTCGTCGGGATCTGCTCGGAGGGAGACTGGGGATAGGAATTGACCAACCAGTGCGGCGCAAACGCAAATCGCGAGTGACGTTGCGCGGAGGCTCACAGGACCCGCGAATGCTCGGGAACGAACGAGCGTTTTCGGTCGACGCGTCGAATTGCCTGGAGGCTGAATCATGTTGAATCTCTTGGGATGAACACGCACTGGCGTGGGAGGGGATGGCGGGAAGTTAGTTTAGAATGGAGGCATGAAATGCGATCTAGACAGCAACCTCCCGGAATGGATTGTCGAACATCCTGAAACCACGAAAGTGTTCCAGGGATGGGGGTTGGACACGAGTTGCGCTGGCAAGTCCCTGCGGTATGTCTGCATTCACGCAGGGGTCAGTCCCGCAGAAGTCCTGCAGGAGCTGGAATCGGCCGTCAACACCTCCGAGCTGGATGGCCGCGGTGCTGGCTAGATTCCATCCTCCCGCTGCCCAAAGTTGCCCCGAATTGTACGTCGTTGGCGGGGCGTTTGCGAATGGTTGCTGTCATACCCCCTGTGATGGACCTGATCGGCTTGTCCATCTTGAAGATTGGTTGCGACCAGCCCAGTGGGGACCGCGACGGATTCCTTGAAGAACCCGAATCTCCATTGTTTCGCACCAGCGATCACTCATGGCTTGATTGCCTGTCCCGCATTCGAGCGACAGGCGTGCGTTTTCAAGCGGGTTCGCGATCGAGCAAGCTAGAAAAATCGTTGGGTTTGGGGCTGACGCGAGCTAGAATGGAGGCATGACTCAACCAAAGAATTTGATCAATCGACGTGCTTGTTTGTCGTCACTGGGGTGTTCGGGCATTGGAGTGTTCGCCGCGGCGGGATCGGTGCTGTCGATCGGTCGTGCCATGGGGCAGGACGGTGTGTCGGAAGAACAGCCTGGTGCCGTGTCACAGGCGTCCGTTGCTGCGGCACCAATCGATCTGACAAAACCTCAGACGACCCGCTGGCGTCTGGGCGTGAACATCGACACGCCGGTGACAATCACTTCGGGTCTCGCGACATTTCCCGTGTTCATGGATTGGCCGGAGCAGACGGTTTCCATCGTCAGCCGAACGGTCGAGGGTCGCGTCGGCAATGTCGCGGTTCGCGAACTCGATGGGGCTCGGCAAGTCGTCGTCGCGATTCCCAGGCTGACTTCCAGTGGGAGCATTCAGGTTGAGTTGGAAATGGAGGTTGTTCGACAGCCGATCGTGGCGCCAACGGAGACCGATGACTTGGTCGTTCCATTGCGGATGCCACGTGAGCTGCGAGCGTTCATGGGAAACAGTCCTATGATTGACGCAGGCCATCCGGCGATTCGGGCGTTGTCCCGCGAATTGTCTGCCGACGCGCCGGAGTCGTCTTGGGAGCAGGTGCGGCAGATTTACGATGTGGTTCGTGACAAGGTGCGTTACGAGGAAGGGCCGATTCGGGAAGCGTCTGATGCACTGAAGACGGGCGTCGGTGATTGTGAAGACATGACGAGTCTGTTTGTTGCCTTGTGTCGGAACGCTGGCATTCCCGCGCGGATGGTTTGGATCCCAGGGCATTGCTACCCCGAGTTCTACTTGGAACCGAAGGACGTCAAGGCCGAGCGTGGTGAGTTGGCGGGAACCTGGTACCCGTGTCAGGCGGCTGGGACGGAGCAGTTTGGTGGAATGTTGGAATCGCGTCCGGTGCTGCAAAAGGGCGATCGGTTCCGGGTTCCGGAGCAGCGGACGCCCGTCCGCTATGTCGCCGAATTCTTTCGGTGCGATCGTCAGGGATCCAAGGCCCCACGAGTCGAGTTTGTCCGCAAGCCCGTTTGAGGGCGGCGTCCTGGAGCAACGATCGAAGTGGCGGTACACTTCTCGGGCCGAGTGAATTGTTTCAAGTCTTGACCCCGTGAGCACATGTCCAACTTGCACGCTGCCCATTACGCCGACGCGATGGTGCGTGTCGATGCACCTCTGATCCGCAATGAAGCCATCGCGGAGAACACGTATCTGCTTCGAGTGGCGGCGCCGGGAATTGCTCGCTCGTTTCGGCCGGGCCAGTTTGTCATGATTCGCATGACAGGGGTGAATGCACCGCTGATCGGTCGCGCATTTGCGATTTACGATGTTCACCCCGGTGCGGATGGCCAGCCAGAATCGATCGATCTGATTTACCTTCGAAAGGGATCGCTGACGGTTCCGTTGTCGGAGGCACCCGTCGGAACGATGGTGACGGTCTGGGGGCCACTCGGAAATGGATTCGACGATCGGCCCTGCGATCGATTGATCATGGCGGTTGGTGGAATCGGCCAGACCCCGATGTTGGCCGCGGGCCGCGACGCGACTGAGCGAGGGTGGGCCAAGAACGTCGAGCTGATCTACGGGGCTCGGCGAGCGTCGTTGTTGGCCGGCGTCGATGATTTCCGAGCGGCTGGATTGGAGGTGACGACTTGCACCGACGATGGATCGGAAGGTCGCACCGCGCGAGTTCCCGATGTGTTGGCGGATCGGTTGGAAGCGATCCAGCAAGAGAGCCCTGACATTCGAGTGCGGGTGATCACCTGCGGACCCGAGATCATGATGGAGAAATCCGCCGAGGTCTGCGAGCGTTTCGGTGTCGATTGCCAGGTTTCGATGGAAACGCCGATGGCGTGCGGGATCGGGATTTGTTTCTCATGCGTGGCCAAGGTCAAGCAAGACGATGGCGAGTGGGATTACAAACGCACCTGCGTGGAAGGTCCGATCTTCGACGCTTGCAAAATCGTTTGGGACTGAATGCGGCCTGAGTTCGCTTCGTTCGTTCAGGCGTTGCGGGAAGCTGCCTGCGGCGATGATGCCAGCGGGCGGATGCATTTGTCTTGAGCGAGTGGCGTGAATCAGTCGCTGTAGGCTTGGGCGAGTTTTTGAACAACGTCGGCGACGGTTTGTCGGTACTCGGCTGGTTCTAAAACCTCCGCATCACTGCCGAGAGCCAAGACCTTGGGCAGGAGTTCGCGTGGGTGTGACGCGGGCACGGTGAGGATCGTGTCTGACGCGGGGTCGTCAGGGTCGACGAGTTCCAGTTTTTGCTCGGGGTGCCAGGGGTCTTCGCGAAGGTAGGACGCGGAACGGTTGCCCAAGCGGATTTTGACGGGCGTGCTGCTGTCGCCTGAGAAGATTCCGATGCTCTTGCTGAGGAACTCGTTCAGGTTGATCTTGGGGTCCGGTTTGAAGTAGTCGTCCAGGACCGTGGCTTGCGTGAACCGGTCGAGTTTCCAGTTGCGGAGTCGTTCCGATTCATCAGTGACTTCGGGGGCTGCGGCAACGACGTAGATACTGTTTTGGTGGACCGCCAACCCGTAGGGTTCGATCTGTCGCACGGAGGCTTCGCGGCCAATGGGTTTGTATTTGATTTCAACCACCCGGTGTTCCAGGATCGCGCGGTTGATCGTCTTCAGCATTCCCGATTGGGCTTCGTAGGTTTTGCTGGGCGTGCCGGAGACATAGAGGACTTTTCGGTATCGCTGGTAGTGTTCGTAGACGCCTTCCGGGATCGCTTCTTGGACTTTGTTCCAGAACGTTTCGATGCCGTGCCAGTACTGGGTCCCCATCAGCGGGTAGAGCAGTTCGCGGCCGATCGACAGGGCGATCAGTTCGGTCGCCGAGAAGGCGATCTCGTGGACGGCGGTGTGATTGCGGCCGAGGCGATAAATTCGCCCGCGTTCCAGGACCTCGTTTTGAATGTCGTAGCCCGCGCCCTGAAGTGCCTCGAGGTCACGGCGGACGGTGCGGGTGTGAAGCGTCGATAGCCCGAGATCCAGGATCAGGTCGCCGCGCAGTTCGTCCAGGGTTCGGCCAAAGCGTGAATCTTCGAGGAGTTGCAGAAGCTTGTGTTGGCGGATCAGTTGTTCGTTGCGTGCCACGTCGAAGGTGCCTGGGGCAGATGGTCTAGAGCAAGATGCAGATGGCGTGAGCAGGTTCGGCAGGGGGCCGGTTTGTCAGGGAGTCAAGATCGCTGGAAAGTCAAGATCACTGAAAAGTCAAGATCACCGGGGTGCCGCGGTGCGATCGCGGTGACTACCGAGACTTGCGGTTCGTTTTGGGTGACGAATTGGAGGGTTTTGATGACTTGGACGAAACACGAATTCGCTGCATGGAGATTTCCCCGTCGGCCGTTTTTTCGACTTGGATTTGGGGGCCGGGGCGGCGTCCGCGGCGGGGGCCGGCTTCCAGGGGCGTGAACCGTTTGTTGATCGGTTGCAGCAGTTTGGTCAGGCAGTAGCTGTTGATGCTCAGGCCGAGTTCGGACGCTTCTTGGACGGCAGTGGAGTGCATCGACCGGGGCAGACGAACGGTGATCATTCGTTCGGGTTCGTGCTCCTTGGTCTTGGAGCTGTCTTGGCTGCGGATCGAGGTCATGATCTCCAGCAGTTCCGCGAACTCAGGGCTGGACTCAAAGTGGCGACGTTGAGCTGGATCGGGGAACAGCTTCCAGACGACTCCATCGCAGCCCATCATCTCGCGATAGAAGACGACCCAGCTTCCGGTTTGAGCAAAGACTTCACCAGCCAGTTTCAGGACCATCTGCGGGCGATCCTCGTAAGGCATCTCGGGATCGAACGGCGACAACTTGACGGGGCCGGTCGTTGGCGTGACCGATTTGGCTTGCGCCTTGGTGGCGGAGGTCGCCGTGCCGGTGGACCGAGCCAAGTCGCTGGCGTAAACGGCCGGCTGGGCGTCGCTCTCGACAGCCGGATCCACCGACGTGACCACCGATTTTTCGTTCGCTCGCGAAGCGGAGGCTTGTCGGGTGTCGGTGGAATCAGTGCGGCGGTAAGGCGATGACGTCATGTCGTGAGCGAGAGGGGCTGGAGGTGCACGGGTCGTTTGGGACGTGGTGCCATCCTCCGAGGTGATCAAACGTGCTCGCGGAACCTTTGCTAGCAATTGGACTTACGTCGTTGCTTGGGTGCTGCACGTTTTTTGTGCACGCCCTGTCCTGGCGGGGGTTCGCGAGGCTGCCTCTTTTTTGAGCACGGGAAAAGCGGTTGAAATGAAAGTGTCCACTTCAAATGGGGCAATGGAATTTTCGAAACAATTTGGTGGAAATGGATTGGCGGTGTCTTGGTCGTTGGGTTCGGGATTGCCATGGGGATGCTCGTTTCGGGGTGGGCGGTGTGAGAGAATTTTGGGAAGCTCTGAAGTTGAAAAGCCGGGATGAACTTCGGCTCAACGGATCCCACACCGAACATCACAAGGAAATGCCCATGGCCAGCGAAGCACTGATCAATCAGCTCAACGAGATTCTCAAGCACGAATGGACCGGGGTCGCTCAGTACTCCCAAGCCTCATTCATCCTGGAAGGCGTTTGGCGAGAAGTTTACGCCGGCAAGTTCTTGGGCGATGCGAAGGAATCCTTCGGGCACGCTCAGTTGGTCGGCGAGAAGATTTCGGCTCTCGGCGGAGTTCCCGTTGCCACTCGCAACGAGATCAAGCAGAGCAAGAACCTGGTCGAAGTGCTCGAGTTCAGTCGGGACTTCGAAGCCAAGGCTGTGGAGATGTACACGCAGGCAATCGAGCTGGCGGAACCACAACGCAGTTTGGTCGTCTTCCTCGAGGACATCTTGAAGGAAGAGCAAGAAGGCGTCGACGAGTACACGAAACTGCTGCGTGACACGCCCGCTTCGCACTCAGCGATGAGCGGCGAGCCTGTCCGGAAGTCTGGCTGAGCCGACCGTTTTTTTGCCACCGCTTCCGTGGTTACGAAGGCGTCGAGCACTCAGCGGCAATCCTCGTTGGAGGGTTGCCGTTTTTTTTGCGCACGCAGTCTTGAACCTGTTCGGCTCTGGCTGAAGTCAGTGTTCGTGCGAGGCGTCTGGCGGCGCGAGTTGTCCGCCGTCGCTGCGGAGGAATGTGACCAGTTCTGCGACTTGCGTGGGGGTCAGTGAATTCAGCAGGCCGAGCGGCATGGGGGAAACGGTCGACGGGCTTCTCTGTTCCACTTCTTTTGGGTCCAGGATCACGACGGAATCCGGGTTGGAAAGGTCGGTTTGAATGTGGAGTTGATCCGATTCGATCGAGACGACGTGTCCCGTGATCACGCGGCCGTCCACGGTCAGGAATCGATCAAAGCGGCCGACATCGTGAAGGTCGATCGATGGTTGCAAGATATGGCGGATCAGTTCCGTGTTGGAATAGCACATTCCGATCCCTCGCAGGTCGGGGCCGGCGGCTCGGCCGTATCCGGCGACACGATGGCAGGCGTCGCAACGCGCGGTCACGAATGCTTCGCGGCCCGAGTTGATCACGGCCGGTGAAGCGGGCGGGATTGAGATCGCGGCCAAAGCTTCCAGCGTGTGTACTCGGGTTGCGATCGATCGCAGTTCCGCCAGTGGCGCGGAAACTCGGAATGGATCGGAGGTCTTCCAGAATGGGCGAAGGGTGGGAGTGTCGATCGCGTCGAGGATCTGTCCGGCTTGCGTGGCAGAGAGTGGGCGTCGCAAGGCATCGGTGATCGCGCCGAAGGCCTGGAGGCTGCCGACGAGTCCAGCGGATTGCACTGAAGCCAAGGCGACATCGAAGCTCGGATCGTTCGCGGATCGACGGAGCGATTCGATTGCACCGGGAATTAAATTTGGATGCTTGGCGTGGCAGCGACCAAGGTCTAGCACCGCGTCGCAGCGAACAGAGGAATCCGCGGACTCCAGTGCTTGCAGGATCCTGTCCGGCCGAACCAGTTCTGCTCGTTGGTCGCTGGGTTCCGTCTGGCTCGGTTGCGGGTTGGCCGGAGGTGCTTGCGACGATGCAGAGGGGAGGCCGCTCAGAATGGTGAGCAGGGTCACGGCAGCGAGGCGGCTCAGCGGCATCGAATCAAATCAGACTTTGAAATGCAGTGCGTTTTGAGAGTCGATGCAGCGTCCTTCAGGAAGCGATCAGCATCGACAGGGTAACCCGCGGTGGGTTGGAACGGATTGGGGCCGAGCCAGCGGTCATCAAAGAAGTGATTCAGAAAGGTCATCGCGATTTCGCGAAGGCATTTCGCGTGCAAGGACGACATTGCAACGGGCACAAACGAATCGCCTTTGACGGTGAAGTGCATTCTCAGTTGATGCTTCTCGGTCTCCACATCGTAGACGCTGCAGCGACTGGTTTCATCCACCACGCGAACGATGGCGTCGGGAAAGGTGGCCGCAATGACGCCGGCGTAATAGCGTCGCCCGCCGTGTCGGTCAAAGAAGATCTGCCCGTGCCGGTGGGAGTCCAGTTTTCGCGACTCGATCAGAGAGGCGACCAAGCCCAGGCTGGTCTCACCCAAGAGGTCGCTCTTGTTGGCGGACGCACCGGTGATGGGCGAAGGTTCGCAGAACGCGTTGAAGGCTTTTGCGGTGACCAGTCTCGTTTGCGCGTCGGTGAGCTTCCAGTCGGGCAGCGACCAGGCAGCGACTGCTGGTGAGACGGCGTCTTCCGTCAGCCAGGTGTTGGGCAATTCTTCCAGCCAGTTCCCTGGTGCCAGCATTTCTGCGAGCCACGGGACGGCAGCCACGTCCTTGAGGTCATCGGGGATCAACGTCTGCAAGCGTTCTTGCCAAGTGGATTCGGGGCGGCTCATCGAGCGATGGGCAAAGGAGAGCACCCGGTGCAGATTGCCCAAGGGCGATGTGTCGCCGCGTCGCTGAGTGCGACTTTGGAAAATGCGTTTGGAGTCGTCGACCCGGATCCGCTGCCCGTTGATCAGCACCGGCGTCTTCATGACCTCCCATGTCGCCGCGAGCGTGTCGTCCCAAGTCGACGATTCGGCGGGGCCTTCCCAGAGTGTCGCGGCGACAACCAGCGGTCCGAGTTTCGGTCCATAGCCGGCTTCGTCAACCGCGATCAGGTACATGCTTGGGATTCAGTTTCCGGTGGTGATTGATAGTTCTCCGCAAAACGGATCATCAGTTCTTCGTTGCTGAGCAGGGCGTCAACAACATCGGATGCCCATTGTTTCCCACGACCTTCCTCGAAGATCTTGCGGACTTTCTTAAGTGGCATGCCGCGACGATAGGGGCGGTCGCTGACCATGGCATCAAACGAATCCGCAACGGCCAGGATTTGTGCCGCACGGGGAATGTTGTCACCGGCCAGTCCGTCTGGGTATCCGCGACCGTCCCAGGATTCATGGTGGTGGCGCACGGCTGGGAGAATGTGCCGGAAGGGGCGAATTCCCTTGAGGATCTCGTAGCCCAGAACGGGGTGTTGTTTGATTTGGTCGAATTCTTCGGCGGTCAAGGCGCCCGGTTTTTTCAGCACTGAATCGTCGATGCCAATCTTGCCGATGTCATGCAAGATGCCGGCCAGTTGCAAGGAGTCCGAATCGTACTGAGACATGCCCAGGCGACGAGACAGGGCAACGGCAAGGTCGGCCACTCGGGAGCTGTGCCCGCAAGTGTAGGCGTCCTTGGCATCCAGTGCGGATGCGAGAGAACGCACCATGCCTTCCAGCATCGATTGCATTTCGATGTACTGGCGTTGGTTGACCAAGTGCATCGACAACATCATCAGGACCGAACGCACCAGGTCGATGTCAACGGTGTTGAATTCAGGTTGATCGAGTGTCCGGATCGCGACCATGCGTCCCAGGTGAGTGCTGCCGCGGTGGATCGGCAAGATCATCAACCGGCAGTTGCTGAGTTGTGGTTCGGCGCTTTGGTTGACGATCGTGATGTCACGGACAATGCCATGAGTCTTGGCGGTGTGTCGCCACGCGGCAGCGATGATCGCTTCTAGGTTCTTGGTGTCGACCGGTTCTCCGATGGCCAATCGTTCCGGTTCATCGTCGACGCATTCCGGATCCGCCGGGCAAAGTTCCACCACTGCGGTTTGCCAGGGAACGCAGACGGAAAGTTGTTTCAGCATGTCGATGCAAATCGCGTTCGCATCGCTTTCCAACTCCAGTTTCGCGGTCAGATCATGGATCAACCGAATCTCTTCGAACTTGTCCGAAAGAGAGATCGAGAGTTGTTCGATGTCGTTGACGAGTGTTTGGTTGACCCGCTCCATCGCATCGTGAGGATTGGCACTGACGTTGTTTGCTTCTTCAGCAGCTCGTTCGGCAACACAGATCCCAGCCAACACGCTGGCGTGCAGCGGGTCGATGTCGGTGTTCGATGTGGTGAAGGAAGCGGTCATGCAAAACCGTACCACTTCGATGACACTTGGCAGGCAATCAATCGGTTTTGCTTGTGGTGGTCGACAGTCCCCCCCGTTCGTTTATTCCGACTGTAGCAATTAGTCTTTGTCGTCGACGTCTCGCTCGATACTGCGACGCTCATTCTTAAGCGCTAAGCTGACTCGTTGCAGGAGTTCACGTTCGTCGTCGGCCAGTGAATCGACTCCGTCCCGGTGCAGTCGCTGGAGAATCTCATCGACGCGAGACGCATCATCCGCTTCGCGGTGCTCTCTTGCCATGGCTTCCCGCAGGCGTTGTTGCTGTGCGGCGTCTTGGCGGCGGACTTGGTATCGCCGCCAGCTTGCCATTGGCCCAAACTGGCCTCGAAATCGACCGATGGGGTTTTGCTCGCCGACCTCGGTGTACTCGGCTCTCCGGACGATCGATTCGTAGATGGCGGTTAAGTCTGACGATCCAGCGGAGGTGAACAGCCAAAGGGACAGGGCAACGACACCGGCCACGGCTGGCCAGGCCAGTCCACCCGCCTGCGAGATCACACCGCTGGAATGCAGCAGCACGTTGCCGCCGATGAGTGTCAGCAACGCCATTGCGATCACCCAGGCACGCATCGCACGAAGGCATGCTCGTGGGTCTTGTTGGGGGCCACCACCGAACAATGCGAAAACCAATGCCCAGCCGACTCGTCCGAGCGACTGAGGCAAGGGAAGCAGATTCCAAATGCCTTGCAAGCACCACAGCCAGGCTGCCGCAGCCCAAGGGTCGTCCAGCCAGACGATCGGACCGCCACTTCGCGGTGCGTCCATCGTGAGGAAGGAAACACCGATCAGTGACAATGACCCGAGTCCAAGTGCCAGCATGCAGAGTGACCAAATCATCAACACGCCGGACACTGAGATCCCATGTGGGCGTTGCGTGGGAGCGGTCCAGACGCCTCCCGCCGTGACGATGCAACCACCGCGGTGGACTTTCGCGATTCGTTGGTGCCCGACCGCGATTCCGGTTTGCACCATCAGGCCGAGAGCCCAAGACCCGATCAGCCAGCCCATCCACTGGGCAGCCGGCGCCCAGCTGGAAGCGGACGCGTTGTCAGACAGGTGCGCGGAAACACCAAAGGCGATCGCGGCGAACAGGCCCAGTGGCAACGACATCGCGACGGAGATTTCCACGCCAGCGATTTGCAGGGCTGACCAACGGATGGAGCGACCGAAGCACATGGATTGCTCGATCGCTTCTTGATCGCGCAGCAACGCTGCAGAGGAGTGATCGCCGGGGTGCACCGGAGTCATGGCAAGTACGAGAAGAACTGTGGAGCGAACCGAGGGGCAATCACGACGCGGAACTGTCAGATCGCTTGCGTTTGATCATCGTCAGTTCATTGCCAACTTCATTGTGATGGATTTCGTCCATGAAGGCACTGATCAGTAACAGCCCACGTCCACCAATCGATTCCAGGTTGGCGGGATCGGTGGGATCAGGCAGCGCCGAGACATCATAACCGGGGCCTTGGTCGCGGATGACGAACACGGCTTGGCTGCGTGTGGCGGTCAGCGTCACATAGGTTCGACGTTCGTCGAACGGAGGTAGTTCGCGGTGCCGCCGAATCTTTTCTTGGTAAGCCTCGCCATTGTCGACTTCGCGAAGCGCGGATTCGACTTCCAAGTTGCCATGGATCATCGCGTTGAGGATGGCTTCATCGAGAGCCATCGCGATTTGGGTCCAGGTCATTTCGTCGAACAGGTGCAGTTGTGCAAGTTCCTGTTCCAGTCTCGCGATCACGGCGGGAACCAACTGCTCGTGGCTGGGAAGCACCAGTTCCAACTTGATTCTGGAGACGCATTGATCGATGTCGGTCGCTTGCGATGCCGAGCGGCTGACCTTGAGGACTTGTTCGACCGTGTCGACCAGGCCTTCCGCTGCCAGGTGCAAGGGGATGTAGGTGGCGGCGCCTCGCATCAGTGCTTCGCCGGCGACCGGTTCAGCACCCTCTCGCGTGATCAGGATGATCGGAACACGGGGAGCGACCTCACGCAGTTTTTCAACCCAGCGAATCGCAGCGGTGCCAGCGTCACTGGACGGAGAGCTCGATTCCGGCGAGTTAAAACTGGATGATTTACACTGCGGAAGTTCCGTGATGATCAAATCGAACGAGGCGACTTCCAGCTCTTGGAGGGACTGGTCGCAGGACGCAACTGCAATCACTTCACGAGAATCGTCGTTCAGGATGCGCACCAATTCATTGCGCGCAACAGCCTCGGATTCGACAATCAGAACGCGATCACTCACGGGCGGTCCTCCGCGGCAGACGAACAGTCACTGGGACGGGTGCCACTCACCCGCCGACAGATACTGTAGGTCGGCGTCTCGGGTGATGAAACCACCCGAGATAGGACGCAGGTTGTGATCGCTTGGTTCTCAGTGGTCCGCGTAGACCATCGTGGACTCTTCTTTGGTGACGGGTTTGGGCGACTGATCGCTGGTCACAATGGCTTTCACCAAGTGCGTGTCGGCAGTCACCCCGCGAACACGAATGCGGTAGGTCCGTTCGGAACCGGCCGGCATTTCTTGCTCAGGTGCGAAGACCATTCCGCCTTGTCCGTCAGGGCGGACTTCCGCGTCGGAGCCCAGCACTTCCATGCCAGGTGGGACCATCAAGCGGACTTGGACGTTCGAGTCGTTTCGCGAACCCGAGTTTTGCAATCGGATTTCGTAGGTGGTTTCGGCCCCTTGTTCGATGGGGTCAGCCAAGTCCGAAATGCTGAAGCTGAGTTCCGATTGTGATTCGACTCGGACGGTGCTTTCGCTGGTGGCTCTTGAGTTGAGGTCCGCCGTGGCTTCCAGCTGAATGGCTTGTTCGCCCTCTTCAACCGGCAGCAATGTCAACGGCACCTTGGCTGGTTTGCCAGGTGGCAATGAGGCGACTGACCACAGGACGGCGTGGCGGTTGGGATCGTAGTACCCTGCGTTTTCCGTGCTGACGAACGTGAAGCCGCGATCCAAGCGAGCGATGATCTCGACGTTGGTAGCGGGGGCGGTGCCACGGTTGATCAGCTCCACTTCGTAGGTCGCTTGGCGTTCCAGGAAACGCAGTCCAGGACCGGTCAAGCGGATGTCGATTTCAGGGGCGACCACTTCGACTTCCACAGTGTGGCTGGTGGGTTCCGCGTCGTCGGACACCAAGTGCACGGTGTTGCGGATGAGTCCTGGCTCGACGGCACGCATTCGCAAGACTTCACGTCGGACTTCACCGGGACGCAGGGTGCTCAGGAAAGAATCCAGTTCCCGGCCGCCGGGGTGGTCCATGCCTTCGGGAACATCTTCGCGAAGGACCACGTTGGTGGCCGCACCCGAGCCGACGTTGGAAACTTCCAGTTCGATTTCGAGTTGTTGGCCGATCAAGACCTTGGCGGGTGCGTGCTGAGTCACCTTGAGTTCAGGACGCGTGCTTCGCGTTCGCACGGAGGCGGCGGCTTCGAAAGTCACACGAGCGATGCTGCCCAACTCGCCTTCTTCGACGGGGGTCAGGTTCATCGTGATGATGCGTTGTTCGCCCGCGGGCAACGAACCGAGTTCCCACGTCAAGGCGTCGCCTTGCATCACTGGGTTGCCCGATGCGTCATTGAATCGCATGCCTGCTGGTATGGTGTCATGAACGCGGACGCCGAGGGCTTCTGCCGTGCCGACATTTTGAACGTTGAGTTTGAACGTGGCGGGTTGTCCGACTTTGACTTCCGGTGGTGCTTCTTTGTGAATCACAATGCTGGGCGTTTGCATGCCTTCCAGGCGTCGTTCGCCAGGCATCGAAAACGCGGTGGGCTGAGCCGCGATTGACTGGTTGCCGCCATATCCATTGTTGGCTCCGGGAGCCGCGTAACCAGCACCAGGCAGTTCGCGTTGGCTGGCAAAGCGGGTCGATGCCGCCGGTGACGGGTCGTTGTAGCCAGGGGCTGTGTTGTTGGTGTTGGCTCCATAAGCCGATGCGTTGGAGGAACCAAATTGATCGGCTGAGCCGAATTGATCGGAAGTGCCAGGTTGGTTGCTACCAGCGTACGGTTGGTCGGCACCTGCGAATTGGTCGGGGGCACCGTAAGCGGTGGGAGCCGGAGCTGAACGCAGGCCGTTGGGGCTCATTGGTTCAGGTTGGCCGAACTGATTGGGTTGGTCGTATCCCATGTCGCTTGGGCCGTTGTGGTTCATCCCGCCAAACGAGGCGTCAGCGGGTGGTTCCATGTTGGCCGCCGCTTGGGATTGAGGGGCTGGCAAGTTTGGCAGGGAGTCATCGGGCATCTGCATGGGCTCAGGCATCCGCATGTCATTGGCGGGGATGTCGGAAGGAGCTTCGTTTGCAAAGCCGCCGGCGGCTGGGGGGCCAAGTGGCTGATTGGGGGCATTGCCACCGGCTTGGGGATCGGCGGGCATGTCGCCGAACGACATGCCTTGCATGTTCATCGCGGGGCCAGCGTCTTGTGGTTGTTCAGGCGTCGTCATCGACACGCTCATGTCGGGCATTCCAAATCCGCCCGGCATCGACAGGTCGGCCTCTGGCATCGCCAGATTGGCTTCCGGCATTGAGCGGGCTGAAGCGTCTTCGGGTTGATCCATCGGTGGCATGCCCATTCCGATCGAAGCGGGCATCTCCATCGCAGACATGGTCATGCTGGGACCGGCGTCTTGCGGTTCGCTGGATTGCGTCGCGGGTTCAGGCATCGAGAGCGGTGTGGGGCCAGCGGCCGGTTCGTTGTGGCTGGCCATTTCAACGGGTTGTGAGACGAACGTTTCGTCCGAGTAACCCGTTTGCTGAATGGTTCCTGGATCCGACGAATCGTCGTAGGCGCCCAGGAAGTTCATGGGCCCGCCGTCGTCGGTGGTGGGCATCGAAATCGGAGATGGCATCTCGGATTGCCAGCGAGGCGCATCCAAGGCTGGCACGTTTTGATCGGCCAGGTCGGTGTCGCGAGGGAGTTCACTTTGTTGCGCTTGTGCGGCAGCAAAAGCCCCAAGAAGAATCGTTGCGACTCCGCCGGAGAGGCGGTAGCCAATTCGTTTGCCGAAAATTTCCATCGTTCGCATTCCTTTGCGTGTCTTTCGCTTCATCCTGGCGAAAGTCTGGTTCCAGGCTTGACGGGGTATCAAAACCATCTGCCATGAAACAAGCCCAGAATTGGAAGTCGCGACGGTTATAGGAGCAAATTCCGAATTCGTGTGCGATGAACCACAACGGAAGCACGCGGGGAACTCCGTTCGCTGCGGTAACCGTGGGCTAGCGATGGGCTGTCAAAAGGTTGGTATTGACACGGAAAATGCGACGTTGATTTTTGTTCTGTCCTACGCCCCAACGGGGCAGCTCTAAGATAGCCCCAGGCATCGCCTGGGGTTTCGTTACGGAGATTCCGACACCAGCCCCAACGGGGCGGCCCTAAGAAAGACTCCCCAAAACCCGCTAGGACCGCCCCCGTTGGGGCTTTGTCATCTTGGTCCCGCCACAACCCTGGGCTGGCATAGGGCTGCCCCGTTGGGGCGAAGTCGAGGAACAAAACCTGCGCAGTCCAAAGCGGTGTCAATACCAACCTCTTGACAGCCCAGGCTAGCGCCCGTCGGCTGATCGTTCGATCTGGGAAATGGATGAAATCAACAGGCTGCCACGCCCTATCCCTGCACAAGAACTCGTTTGGTTTTCATCCTCTTGGTCTTGGCAGGGCGTGCCGTTTCGAAGTGCTGTGCATCACACTTCATTTCGGAGGAGGTATCAGCATGCAGGAACACGCTGAAATGCGGCATCGATCAGCTGCACGACCTCCTTGGAGGGGGCGAAGCGAGCGTCTGCGTCGAAAAGGTTCGCATTTTGCCTAGCTCCCCATGTCTGCGTTGACACGGTTGGAACGAGTTTCCTAGTGTCCGCCCATGGTCTGCTTCAATCGTTCGTCCACACGACCGATTCCCCGTTCGCAATCGCCCGCTTTGGCGAGCGTTCGGTGCTGCGCCTCGCTGATCATGTTGTTGCTGTTGTGCTGCACTTCATCGGGGTGCATCACATCGCGGTATCTCGAAAATCGTTCGATCCGCGAAAATGCTCTGACCAATTCGTTGCACTTGCTTCGGTGGCGCGGCCCCGAAATAAGTGTTCGGACTCAAAGCACACTGCGGCGCTACGGGCTGATTGAGACGTATCAAGACGACAGCCAGATCTGTCTGCACCGGTTGCAGGCACTCAACGCCCAGAACCCCGACACGGAATTGGCGTATGCCTTGTCCGAGTTGTCTTATGTCGAGGGCAAGATTGCCGATCGCGACGGGCGTTCCAGCGATGCAATGAATCATTACGGCATCGCGCTGACGACCAGCTACCGCTATTTGTTCGGCAACCAGTTGGGTGAGGTTCGCAATCAGTATGACCCGCAATTTCGAGCCGTTTGCGATTTGTACAACGAGTCGTTGGAGGACCTGCTGCGTCTGTTGTGCGCTGAAAATCGCTTGCGCCCTGGCCAGACTTACACGATTCAAACGGCGAATCAAAAGTTCGTGATTCGCGCCGAGATGCGTGGTGCCTGGCAGGAAGACGAATTTGATCACTACGAATTTGTGAGTGATTACGACATCAAAACGCTGAACAATCGGCACACCACGTACGGTCTCGGTGTGCCGTTGATCGCTGTGCGGAAACCACGTGGCGAAGGCCATCCCGAAGAAAAGTACTATCCCGAAGGTTTGAGTTACGCGGTGACAGCGCTGCTGCGCTGTTCCACCGAACCATCGAAGGGGCGTGGCGGAACGGGAACAACCGGTGGCCTGGCGAACGTTGGTGATTTGGCTTCGGTGCAACAGGTGTCGCATACCGCCTCGCAAGCCAACGAGTTTGGTGCTGCGGATGAAAACGTGGTTTGCGTGTTGGAGTTCTTTGACCCGTTGCGAGCGAACCAGATTCAATTGGCCAATGATTGGGTGCCACTGGAAACCGATCTGACCACCCCGTTGGCGTTCTTCCTCGACAGTGAAGAGTATCGCAAGCGAGATCGAGCGACCGAAGGGTTGCTCGATCCAGACGACGCACAAGAGAAGCGTGGTCTATACATGTTGGAACCGTACGATCCCAACCGGATCCCGGTGTTGATGGTGCACGGGCTTTGGTCCAGCCCGTTGACGTGGATGGACATGTTCAATGACCTGCGAAGCTTTCCAGAAATTCGTGAACGCTATCAATTCTGGTTCTATCTGTATCCCTCTGGGCAACCGTTCTGGATCAGTGCGACTCAGTTACGCGGCGATCTGTTTGCGATGCGTCAAACGTTTGACCCTGCGGGCCAGGATCGGGCGATTGATCACACCGTCTTGGTGGGACACAGCATGGGCGGGTTGGTCAGTCGCATGCAGACGATCGACAGTGGCGATGACTTTTGGAATCTGGTCAGTGACAAACCCAAAGAGAAGCTTCGAGGTCCGCCGCAGGACATCCATAAACTTGTCAGCTCCTTGGAGTTTCGCCCGAACCAATCCGTTGGTCGGGTGATCACGATTGGAACGCCGCATCGAGGCAGCAACCTTGCCAACACCACCACGCGTTGGTTGGCCGGCAAGGTCATCAAATTGCCACGCATGGCGGTTTCAACCAGCACTCGTTTGACACGCGCCAATCCAGGATTCTTTCGTGACACGCGGTTGCTCACAGAAGCCAATGCAGTGGACTCGTTGGCTCCGGATTCACCGATCTTCCCCGTGATGTTGCGGGCGAAGCGATCGTCGCATGTGAAGTACCACAATATCATCGGTGTGTTGGACGATCCGCCGCTGTTGGCGGGACGGCATCACCGAGGGGATGGGGTGGTGGAATACTCCAGCGCGACGATGGAAGACACGCAAAGTGAGCTGGTGGTCGATGCGACGCACACCAAGTTGCATATGACGGGCAAAGCCATCTTCGAAGTGCGACGGATTCTGCTGGATCACCTCGAGGAGGTCGATTCCGAAGACCGCTTGGCTTGGGCACCTCAGTCCTCGACACCGTTGATGAGCGATGGAGCTTCGGGGATGATCACCGATGTGGCCCCCAATCTCTCCGGCGGGCGTCCGTCGGTCTATCAGCTGATGAGCAGCCCACCGAGCGAATCGTCTCGGCGGTAGTTTCTCTCCCAGAGACTGTGCGGGAAGGGATTTTCCTCGCTGCATTTCTCGATCGCAGATTTTGACAGTGTGGAGCGATCTTCCCTCCTGTCAGGCGGGTGGTTGGATCAATTGCCATCGCGTCTGGTTGGGGTGCGGCATTGTCCCCGTTGGTGTTGAATGGGGCGCCGTCGAGTCTGGATTGACGAGGGCTCGCAACCGGCACAGGCGTCCCATCCCGAATTTCACGCTCGCTGAATCCGCGTGCGGGGGATGGTTTCGCAGCGGCGAAAGAGGACGTTTGGACTAAACTGCTCATCCCGCGTGTCATCTCAGTTTCTTCCTTTCACTGTTGTTTTGATTCTATGACTGCTACCGCCTCGGAGCATCCTGCAATCGGTCCGGTTACGAAAATCTGCTGCATTGGTGCGGGATATGTGGGCGGTCCCACAATGGCCATGATCGCTCACCAGTGTCACGACATCGAAGTCAAAGTGGTGGACATCAATGCCGCTCGGATCGCGCAGTGGAACAGCGATGAGTTGCCGATCTATGAGCCCGGTCTCGATGACATCGTGAAAGGCCGTCGTGACCAGAATCTGATTTTCACGACGGAAGTCGATGAGGCGATTCGCGACGCCGACATGATCTTCATTTCGGTCAACACGCCGACCAAGACGTTTGGAGTGGGTGCCGGCCGCGCTGCCAATTTGGAGTTCATTGAAAAGTGCGCTCGAAAAATTGCCGAGGTTTCCGTGGGGCATAAAATCGTCGTTGAAAAGTCGACATTGCCCGTCCGGACCGCGGAAGCTGTCAAGGCGATCCTGGCGGAAGCGACCAGTGGCGCAACGTTTGACGTGCTGTCCAACCCCGAATTTTTGGCGGAAGGGACCGCAATCGATGATTTGCTGTCGCCCGATCGTGTTTTGATTGGTGGGGAAAGCGATGCTGCCGTGCAAGCTCTCGTGGAGGTTTACGCCCAGTGGGTGCCGCGCGAGAGAGTGCTGACAACGAATTTGTGGAGCAGCGAGTTGTCCAAGTTGACCGCCAACGCCTTCTTGGCTCAGCGAGTGTCTTCGATCAATTCGATCTCGGCACTTTGCGAGGCCACTGAGGCAGACGTGGACGAAGTTGCGATGGCGATCGGGATGGATTCGCGGATTGGTCCCAAGTTCCTGAAGGCATCGGTGGGCTTTGGGGGCTCGTGCTTTCAGAAAGACATTCTGAATCTCGTTTACCTCTGCGAGTACTTTGGGTTGCCCGAAGTGGCCGATTATTGGCAGCAAGTCGTGACGATGAACGACTACCAAAAGCGACGCTTTGTCCACCGCATGGTGCGGACGATGTTCAACACGGTGTCGGACAAGAAGATCGCCGTTTGGGGATTCGCGTTCAAAAAAGACACCAATGACACCCGTGAATCAGCGGCGATCTACGTTTGTCGCGATCTGTTGTTGGAAAAGGCTCGGTTGTCGATCTACGACCCGCAAGTCACCAAGGCGCGAGTTGTGGCGGACTTGGAAGCGGTTTTCCGGAATGGTGATCAAGAGATCAGTGCTGCCTCGCGTCAGTTGATCGAAAACAACATCGAAGTGGTCTCGGATGCCGAATCCGCCGCCAATTCCGCACACGCAATCGCGGTCCTGACGGAATGGGATGAGTTCGTCACGGCGGATTTTAAGAAAATCCGGGAAGGAATGCAGAAACCGGCCTTCATCTTCGACGGTCGGAACACGCTGAAGGGGCTGGGGCTTGAGGAGATGGGGTTTGATTACCAAGGCATCGGATTCCGACGCTGAGTCGGTTCGGCGGACGCGGTGGGCCCATTCGAGCCAAGTCATTGACTTCCAGGTGGGCTGCATTGGACCGTTCAAGACGCTACCGTGGAGGGGGTTTTGCTTGGTCCCGAAGAGGTAGTGGCGGCGAAACCCACGATATGAGCATTGAAAGGGGGATTAATCCTCTCCCGCTGTTCGTTCAATTACAATAAGATCGGCGGCGAACATGGTTGCAAGATTGCTTGCAATTCGCTCTTTGTGAAAATGAAGGGTGACAAGAAGGGCTGGGATTGGTCCTTCTTTTGCAGAGGCATGAACCACGTTTGACCATTCAAGTCGCGCACGGTCGCAAAAGAATCGTGCGTCTGGTTTTCGCAACGAAGGGTACCGATGCAAGTTAGACTGCGAGTCCAATCGGGCAGCCACGAAGGCAAAGAGATCGAGGTCTCCGACAAGAGATTCTTGATTGGACGTAGTGAATCTTGTCAGCTTCGTCCGAAGAGCGAGTCGGTCAGCCGCCGGCATTGCATCTTGGCGATCAAAGATGGCCGCGTCCTGGTTCAGGACCTGAAAAGCCGCAATGGAACGTTCGTCAACGACAAACGTTTGCCAGCGGACAAAGCCAAGGTCCTGAAGGACGGCGACAACCTGCGTGTTGGCAAGTTGATGTTTTCGCTTGTCATCGAGCACGGTTTGCAGGCTGCGAAAAAGCCCGAGGTCAAAAGCGTTGCTGACGCAGCGGAGCGAACCAAGGAGAGTTCGAGCGACGACAGTCGCTTCGAAGATGTCGATGTCGATTGCTGGTTGGACGAAGCGGACGCGATTGATCGCGTTCGTAAGCAAACCGACCCGGACACCCGCCAGTTCCGCCTGGATGACAAAGAGGGTGAGCAAAGCGACGATTTGTCCGTCGATGGCACGGTGATGATTGAAGACGTGCCTGGAAAGAAGCAGAACGATGACACTCGCATGTCGTCCGACGATGACACCAGCACGGGCTCGCGAGTCATTCCCCCCAAGAGCAAGCCTGGCAAGTTGCCAGAAGGGGCCAAGAAAGCACTCAAAGAGAATTCGCGAGACGCTGCCGACGATGCTTTGAAGCGTTTCTTTAGCGGCCGTTAAGGCATGAAAACAGTTTCGCTCGCGATGTTGTCCAACGAAGCCTTGGCGGATGCCTATCTGGGCCGTGATGCCCGGATGGATTCTGCTTTCACCGAGCTGTTTCGCCGTCATCGCGACTTGGTGTATCGCGTGTGTGTTCGCTGGTTGGGGCATCATCAAGACGCCGAGGACCTGACGCAGGAAACGTTCCGCCGCGTTGCCGCGTCGATTCAGTCATGGGATCGAACCCGACCGATTGAACCTTGGTTGACCACGATCGCCGGCAACCGATGCCGGACTTTTTTGGCAAAGCAGCGAACCAAACCCCGGTTGTCGGGAATTGATGATTCGCACGTGGCCATCGCTGGAGTGGATTCCCCGGCCAACGGCATTCAAGCGACCCAGTCGCTTCGCGACGCGATGGAGTCCTTGGCCGCTTCGCCTCGGCGAGCGTTTGAATTGGTCCACTTTGACGGGATGTCCTACGACCAAGCTGCTCGCGTGATGGGCCATCCCGCGGGGACGATCAAGACTTGGGTGCACCGAGCGCGACTGCAGGTGATCAACCGCGTTCGCGAATCAGGAGGTGTCACGTGAGTCATCACCCCGTCTCTCCTGTCACGACGTCGTCTCCTGTCAAAACGCCCCCGGCGTCTCACGCTCTGGCGACCGGTTCCGGTGGTGGGGGCCCTGCCTGCGACGCGTTCGAGTCGCGTTTGAATCAGTGGATTGACGCGGACGCCGAAGCGGACATTGACAACGATGGGCATCTGATTGATTGCCAACATTGTCGGCAGACGCTCGCGATTTGGCGGCACTTGGAAGTCGGAGGCCAGGATCTTGGTGGCAACCTGAACGCTGCAACGGCCAAGGCGTCATTCCGGCGATTGGCTGTCCGTTGGTCGGTGGCAGTCGCAGCCTGTTTTTTGGCCGTGATTGTTTTGCGGGCACCGGGCACTCATTTGTCGGTGGACCAAGCGAATTCTGGCGTGGGGACCACGGGCGATGGGCTACAATGGAAAGGTGCGTCACCCGTGCCGAGCCATTCTGAGTGGCTCGCGAAGGGGACCGTTGCGAATGCTCTCTCGGGGGAAGCTTTCGGCCTCCAAGACGAGGTGCTTTCGCCGAAGGGGGCATTGCTCGTGTCCGGTGAGGCGGCGGTGGATTCAACCTCGAACCAGTCCATGTTGCTGGCTCAGTGGATCGCGCAGTCGCGTCCAACCGTCGCACAGCTAAGCGTCGGTGTCGCGCCGCTTGGCAGGACGCTGCAACGCACCGCCAATCTTTTCTACTGATTGCTTTCAACATTGAGTCCTCATGAAAGACACCTTTTCAAACTCGGATGACAGGAAGGTGTCGAGTCGGGAGAAGAGGGGGCGTGTGAAAAGAGGCCGGGCGAAAGAAGGTCGCGCAAATGGCCGCGGTTCGGTGGTTCTCGTTGCGACGCTCATTGGGGTTGTGCTGGGCCAAGCGACATTGGTTCACGCGGAGCAGTTGATCTCACTGCGGAACGGCATGGTGTTGCGGGGCGTCTACCTGGAGGTCGCCAGCATGAACCAAAATGCGTTTTCGGCTGGCAATGAAGGCGGGATCCAAAACCGTCCCATTTGGGTTGTCGACGATGGGCTGCGGCGGACGTACGTGCACCGGCGAGGGATGGTCGCCGCCGAGCCACGCGATGTCCCCGACTTGCATGAGCGGATTGAATTTTTCCAGCCGGTGCCGGATGGGGGCGAGCAGGTCGCGTCCATCGGCCAGGCACTCGGGGTGACACCTTTCAATGAATTTGGGCGTCGGCGACTGGCCGTGCGAGGTCCCTCGGGATCTCCGTTCGCGATCCTGCAAGGCATCACCGAGCTGACGGCGAAGTACGCGAAGGTGGAGGCGCTGAAGACGGACGACTCGATCAACCTGGACATGCGAATTGCGACGTCCAGCATCAGCAGCGATCAGTTGCGGGACATCTTTCGCCGGAACACCGATCCCAAGAATGTCGACGCGCGGCTTAACGTCGTTCGGTTTTTTGCGGAGTCAGAGCGTTACGCAGACGCCCGTCGAGAGTTGGTTCGGATCTTGGATGAGTTCCCCGACAGTGCGGACCTCAAGCCGATCGTGGGTCAATATGTCGAAAACGAAGCCAGGCAGTTGCTGGAGCAAGCCGAGTTGCGACGGGAGTCCGGTCAGCCTCAATTGGCTCGCGCGATTCTGGACCAGTTTCCAACGCGAGTTGTCAGTCGCGTGACGCAGGTCAAGGTCGCGGACTTGCTCGGTTCGATGGAGGAGACCCAGCAGCAGGTCGACATGGTCCACCAGCGATTGGCGGCCTTGGTGGGTGAGTTGCAGGAGCCGGTCCAGGATTCGTTGGGCGGATTGGTTGCGGAAATCAAAGCGGAGCTGTCACCGGAAACGCTGCCCCGGTTGAGTGACTTCATTCGGATGGGTGGCAACGCGACGATGGATCCCGAAACACGCGTTTCGCTCGCGGTGGCCGGTTGGTTGCTTGGCAATGGTTCCGGGGAAACCAACTTGAAAATCGTCTTGTCGCTGATCGATGTGCGATCGCTGGTTCGCGAATTTTTGGTGGAAGAAGATCCCGGCAAACGGCAAGAGATTCTCACGCGACTGTCTTCGTTGGAAGGCGCGCGAGCGGACTACATTGCGAAGATGTTGCCGTTGATGAAGCCGCCCATGATCGATGCGATTCAGTCGGACTCGTCCATCGTCGCGGATCCGTCCGTGGCAGGGATGTTCCATGTCGGGTTGGATCAAAATGGATTTCATGTGGCGCAAGCCGAGGATCCATCCGCGATTCCGCCTGTTTCTTACGTGGTGCAGTTGCCGCCGGAGTACGACCCCAATCGCACTTATCCCTGTGTGGTCGCAATGCATGCCGCCGGTGCGATCGCGGAGACGCAGTTGAATTGGTGGTCAGGAGTCCCGCAGCAAGCGTTTTTGCAGCAGAGTTCCGATCCAGATCGAGTGGTGGATGAATCGTCGGTCGAGGAACCCGAACCGCCCGCAACGATGAGGTTGGGCCATTCGATCCGGCATGGTTTCATTGTGGTCGCCCCGCGATGGACGCGAGGCGGACAAGGCGACTACGAGTACACGATGCGAGAGCACGACGCGGTGTTGAGTTCGCTGCGTCACGCCCTGCGTCACTTCGCGATTGATTCTGACCGAGTGTTCATTGGCGGGCATGGGCCAGGTGGCACCGCGGCTTGGGACATTGCGATCTCGCATCCTGATTTGTGGGCGGGCATGATCAGTATCAGCAGTCGGCCTGGCAAGACGCTGTTGCACTACAACGAGAATTCCAAGTACGTGCCCGTTTACATCGTCAAGGGCGACAAAGACGGTGTGCCGTTGCGAGATTTTGGTGCCATTTACGATCGTTACATGACTTACGATCACGATGCGATGATCGTTTTGTATCGCGGTCGCGGTTTGGATTTCTTTTACGAGGAAGCCGACCGGATCTTTGAGTGGATGAAGACGCCTGGGCATCGCCGTCCCGCGCCCCCGGATGAATTGGAAGTCGTTTCAATGCGAGAGGGCGATCGGTATTTTTGGTGGCTGGAATGGGACGAAATGTTGCCTGGGTTGTCCATCAATCCCGTTCTTTGGGCGGATGCGGAACGACTGAAAGCCGCCCCGGTGAAGGCTCGCGTGATGGCCAACAACGAGGTCATCATCACGCAGGCTCCGTCGGATTCCTACACCGTTTGGCTGTACCCTCAGATGCCGCTGGATTTCAAGCAGACGATCACGGTTCGCTACCGCTCACGACGGAAGGACTTCACGTTTGATCAATCCGTGGGGGTGATGCTGGAGGATGTGCGTGTGCGGGCCGATCGGGAGCGTCCGTTTTGGGGGAAGGTGCAAATCCCCTGATCACCGCTTCCCTTGCGGCGGTGCGGCGAGGGGAGGGGGTGTGTGGGCCAGCCCTTCGTTCAGGCCGGCCACGTAACAACTCAACGCGGCCCAATTGACTGGTCTACTCTGCCGGTGTCCGGTGGACTACCTTGGTAAGGCGTACTGGAACGATTGAACACATGATCGTCGCCGCGTGATCGTTGGACAAAGATATCCCGATTGAGACATCCTGGATGAATGCACCTGAATCAAATTCCGCTGCCATCGGTGAAGCGGACATCAACTTGCTTCATGACGCTCGTCGACGAGTGCTGGATGAGTTGGGGAAGATCATTGTCGGCCAAGAGGAAGTCATTGATGAAATCCTGATCTGCTTGTTCAGTCGGGGGCACGTTTTGTTGGAAGGCGTGCCTGGATTGGCCAAGACGTTGATGATCAGCACGCTCGCCAAAACCTTGGATCTGTCATTCAGTCGCATTCAGTTCACTCCGGACCTGATGCCTGCCGACGTGACGGGCACCGAGATCATGGAAGAGGATCGTGCGACCGGGCATCGCGAATTGCGATTCATGCCGGGGCCGTTGTTCGCCAACGTGGTGCTGGCCGACGAAATCAACCGGACCCCACCCAAGACGCAGGCCTCGTTGTTGGAAGCGATGCAGGAACGGCAGGTCACGGCGGGTCGCGAACGGCACCAACTCGACGACCCGTTTTTTGTGTTGGCGACGCAGAACCCGATTGAGCAAGAAGGCACGTACCCGCTGCCGGAAGCTCAGCAAGACCGGTTCATGTTCAAAATCTATGTTGACTACCCATCGTTTGATGAAGAATTTGAAGTGGCCAGGCGGACCACGGGGACCGCGGTGGCGGAAGCCCTGCCGGTTCTTCGCGGTGAAGAGATTTTGCGACTGCAACAATTGGTTCGCCAAGTCCCCGTCAGCGATCACATCGTGCGTTACGCGTTGTCGTTGGTCAGACAAACTCGCGTTGGCGGTGAGGGTGTGCCGGAGTTCGTGGAGGACCTGGTGGGCTGGGGAGCTGGTCCGCGTGCGGTTCAGTTCTTGATCCTCGGCGGCAAGGCTCGCGCGTTGTTGCAAGGCCGCCATCACGTCCAAGTGGAAGACATCCAAGCTCTCGCACCGCCCGTACTGCGTCACCGGATGGTGGTGAACTTCGCTGCCGAAAGTGAAGGCATCACCAGCGACGAAGTGGTCGCCCGAATCATTGACGCCACCCCGACGACCGAGGACGAATTGTCTCGCGATGCCCGATTCCAAAAGATATTTGCGTCCTGAGGTCACCGCTCGCATTCGCCGGTTGGAATTGACCGCCCGGCGAGTGGTGGAGGGGTTTCTTTCAGGGATGCACCGAAGTCCATACTTCGGCCAATCGATCGAGTTTCTGCAGCACCGCCAGTATGTTCCCGGCGATGAGTTGCGGCATATCGATTGGAAGGTGTACGCGCGTCAGGATCGGCTGCACATCAAGCAGTACGAAGAGGAAACCAACCTGCGTTTGCAATTGTTGGTCGACTGCAGCGGCAGCATGTCGTACGGCGAAGGCGATGAGAACAAATTTCAGTACGCGGCATCGTTGGCAGCGTCGTTGGCTTACCTGGCGCTTCGCCAAAAGGATGCCTGCGGGCTGTACACGTTTGACACGCAGCTTCGTGACAGTGTCCCAGCGAAATCGAGTCAGCATCAACTCAACCGAATGTTGACTTGCCTGGCGTCCGCCGATCACGAAGGCGAGACCAGGCTCGATCAAGTCGCCAAGCAGCTGGCCGCCGCGATTCCCCGGGCTGGTGTGGTCTGCGTGATCTCCGATTTGCTCGGGGTGGAGGAACTGCAAGAAGGTCTGCGAGTTCTGAGAGCTCGCGGGCACGATGTCGCGTTGATCCATGTTTTGCACGACGATGAGATGGACTTTGACTTCACGGGGGCGACCCGCTTCGAAGGCTTGGAGGTTGAGTCGGCATTGAATTGCAATCCCGCGGCTCTTCGGGAAGGTTACCTCGAGGCACTCGATGGCTTTCTAGAAAAGACACGGCGAGCTTGTGGCCGGTTGAAAATTGATTACCTGCAAGTCCGAACCAGCGAGCCACTGGATGCGGTCCTGGCCCGTTTTCTCTCGGCTCGGCAAGCTCTCCCAAAACTTCGCAATTGAGCTGGTTCATCCATGGAAAACAATGCAATCAGTGGCCTGTCACGACTTACTTTTAGGGTAGTGGACGAGGCGACGAGTCCTGAACTGGCGTTAAATCCAAGGACTCGTCGCCTCGTCCACTACGAACAATCCTCACTTTTAACTTTGACAGACCACTAGGCTCCCCGCCTGTGGATCCTGAAAACACGGGCTGGAAGCCTATGACACACCTGTTTTCGTTCCCTCGAGTCCAACCTTTAAAGCACTAGCGTTTTGTTCCTTTATCCCGCCCTGTCGATTGGTTTCGCGTTTGTCGCGGTGCCGCTCTTGGTTCACCTGATCAACTTGCTTCGGCATCGCCGAACCAAGTGGGCGGCGATGGATTTCTTGCTGGCCAGTTACCGCAAGCAGCGCCGTTGGATTGTCTTGCGTCAGTTGTTGCTGTTGCTTTCGCGGTTGGCGGTGGCGGCATTGTTGATTGCGTTGCTGGCCGGGTTGGTGGGCGGACGTCAATGGATTGGTGCGCTCGGTGGTCAGACGACGCACCATGTGATCGTGTTGGATGACAGCTATTCGATGCAGCAAATCGTTTCTCGCCGGGGGACAGCGGATGAAGTCGCGGACGCGGAGGCAAACGGGTTGGTGGGCAACACCGCCTATGACCGGGCGCTGGCGTCGGTGGCCGGGTTGGTGAAGCGATTGGCAGCGGACGGCGACAGCCACACGCTCACGGTGATGCGAGCCAGTCGAGCCGCGATGGTTGCGGCCGGTGAAAACGCCTCGGCGGACGTCGCCGCGGATTTGTCCGCTCAAACGATTTCCCCCGATGGGCGGCAAGTCGAACGTTTGATGGCGACTCGGGCCTCGTCGCTGCGGACGGATTTGGTGTCGGCGATCGATTTGGCATCGGACCTGATTGCTGCTACCACGGCGGACTCTCAAACCTTGTATGTCGTCAGCGATTTCACTCAGCGTGATTGGGCGGCACCACGGCGGATGGCAGAGGCATTGGAGTCGGTCGACCAAGCCGGCGCAAAGATTCAGATGATCGATTGCGTGCCCAATCAAGCCAGCAACACCACTCGCAATCTCGCCATCACCGATCTGACTCCCACGCCCGATGTTTGGGTCGCAGGGGTTCCGGTTGTCGTCAATGTCACGGTCAAAAACTACTCGCCGCGAGAGGCAACCAACGTGGCTCTGTCCGCCAGCGTGATCACGTACGGTGACCAGGTCAAAACCGCGGACCCGACGCTCACGGTCAGTGGCGAAGTTCAGAACCTGCCAGTGATTTTGATTGACTCGATTCCCGGCGGGCAGCAACTGACGAAGTCGTTTCAGATCTTTGTCAACAAGGTCGGCACACACGTCGTTCAAGTCGATTTGCCAGCGGATGCGTTGGAGATTGACAACTCACGAGTTTGCACAATCCCGCTGGCCGATGCCCAGCGTGTGTTGGTGATCGATGGCGGCGATTCCGATGCGATTGGGGCCTATCATGTGTCCTCGGTTTTGGATCCAGGCAGTCAAGTTCGGATCGGTGCGATCCCCGAAGTGCAACCGGTCACCATGCTGAGAGATGTGACGGTCGAACAACTCTCACGCTATCGGGCGGTCTACTTGATTGATGTGCCCGAGCTTTCCAAGCGCGCGGTTGATTCGTTGAAGCAATACGTTCAAAACGGAGGCGGCTTGGCTTGGTTTTTGGGCGACGATGTCAACGCGGACAATTACAACACGTTGGTGGGTGGCAAAGCCGGTGGGTTGCTGCCGTTTGACATCGCCCCGACGGTTTCACTTGGCGATTTAGCGGATGAGTCGACCAAGTTGGTGCTCGGTAAGAACGCCGAGTTGCTGGGCCCAATCGCTTCGGCTGGGAACGGAATCTTTGGGTTGGTCAGCATTCGCCGGCAATGGGTTCCCGCTCGATCGGCCGCCGAGGAATTGAGGGAAGAGTTGTCGGGTGACGAGTCGGACACCGGTCCCATCGATGGCAGCGAAGAAATCCAATCGAATGTTCAAACATTGCTGGCTCGTGCTGATGAGACTCCGGTGGCAACGCTGCATGGGTTCGGGCGAGGCCGGGTGGTGACCGTGACGACGGGACTGGATGGCAATTGGAACAACTGGCCAGGTGACCCGACGTTTGTGGTCTTCTTGCTGCAAAGCAACGCGATGTTGTTCAGTGGGGCCGCTCCGCCCACCAGTCGCATGGTGGATTCGGTGGCTGAGATTGCTGTGCCCAGCGAAAGCTATCTGCCGACGGTCGTGTTGCTTCCACCGGCGGACGAACCTCCGCGATTGGAAATTGAATTGGAGGCGGCTGCAAACGAATCGTCGATCACTGTCTCGCCACGTGAATTGATCGTGGCGGACCAAGCGGGCTTGGACGAATTGTTGGTTCCCGGAACGATTGAATGGCAGCGCACGGGAACGGATGGTCAAACCAGCGTCTTGCCCGTTGCTTCGGTGCTGAATGTCGGTGAATCGGATTTGACTCGCGTGACCAGTGCCGAAGTGATCCGAGACTTGCTGCCATTGGAGGTCGAGTTTCTTTCTCCGGGGGATTGGGGCGACACAGGAGTTGGCGGCGGGATGTCGACGTTTTTGTTGGTGTTGTTGGCTCTGTTGATGTTGATGCTGGCGATCGAGCAAGCTCTGGCGGCGTGGGCGTCGTACCACGTTCGTCCGACCGGTGATGGAGGCAGCGGAAGCCGCCAACGTCGTGGCGTGAGAACCAGTCCCGCGTCGGAGATGCCGCGTCCGGCACCACGCGGTCGGTCTCGGAAACGAACCGTTGGTGCGTCCAGTCATGGCGACGATGATTCCGGTGAAACAGCGTCCAGTGCGAATTCATCCACGGCGGGAGCATCGCGATGAGTCCTTCAGAACAAGTCGTTTACGAATTCGCGAGAGCGTCACGCTTAGACGGATGGTGGGTTTGGGCTGCCGTGGTCTTGGGGTTGGCCGTGGCCTATTCCGCTTGTGTTCACTATTACAAACGCGATGTCGGCGAGCTTCGGCGTCCGGTGCGATGGACGTTGATCGGGCTGCGCTTGGTCGCGGTCACGGCGCTCGTGTTTTTGTTCTTTGACTTGGTTCGGCGGACGGAACGTCGGGTGACTCGCCCGAGTGAAGTCATTGTGATGGTCGATACCAGCCAAAGCATGTCGCTGCCTTCGGGCGATTCCATCGCAGCCCCCTCTCGCGTCGAACGGGCGCGTGAGTTGGTGGCCGATTCGGAGTTGGTGGAATCGTTTGCGGAAGAGCATCGAACCAGCGTTTACGTGTTTGACCAAGCGACCGAGCCTCGTTTGGTGCAAACGAAATTCGATCAAGAAATCACCGCGAACGACGAGCAATCGGCGATTGAGGATGCGTTGGTGGAACCGGTCAGTCCCTTTGTTTTGTTTGGCGGGTTTTGCTTGGCCGTCTTCGCGGTCGCGTCGCTGGTCGCTTTCGCGATGGGAGTGCTGGGGATCGGCAACGCGAAATCGGGTGCCCGGCGGAGAACCAGTGCCGTGGGGGCGGAGACTCCTGGTTCGGCTTCTGCGATTGGGTGGTCGCTGTTGGTCGCGGCGATCACGTTGGTCGTGGGGATCGTTTCCGTCGGCGGCGTTTACACAGTGCACACCGATCGCTCCTTGGCCCAGCTGATTGGTTGGGAACAGCGATCCGGATCGGATGAATCAGATGCTGAGTCGGATGATGCTGGCTCGGAAGATGCTGGCGATCAGTTGGACGGCGATCCTGAATCACCCACGATGAAAGCCGTCGATTGGGACGAGGTCATCGTGGCGGGCGGGGCTCAGAGCCGGATTGGAGACGCCTTGCGATCAGTTCTCGTGGATCACGACCCGACCACCTTGGCCGGAGTGATTGTGATCACCGACGGCCAGAACAATGGCGGGGCTTCGTTGTCATCGGCGTTGGCATTGGCTCGACGCGGCGAAGTGGCTGTCTACCCGGTCGGCTTGGGCAGCAGCCAGCCGCCCACCAACATTCGCGTGGTTGATTTGGAAGTCCCACGTCGTGTGTATCCTGGCGACAAGTTTGTTGTCGCGTCCGTGTTGCAGGCCACTGGGACCGCTCCGTTGGAAGTCGACGTGGAATTGGTGGACGCACTCGATACCGGCGAAGGGAGTTCCGTCAGCGAGCCTGGTTCGGCGGATGCAGTGACCAGCTTGCCTGGCGGCGTGGTGTTGGAAACCCAGCGAGTCAAGCTGGAACCCGACGCGACGCTCACGGACATTCGCTTTGAGATCGAACCACAAACGGTTGGTCGTCGGCGGCTGGCCGTTCGTGTCGTCGCTCCCGCGGAAGATCGCAACGCAAACGACAACATGCAAACGGCTCGCTATGAAGTGGTTGCTCGCAAGTTGCGAGTGTTGGCCATTGCGGGTGGTCCGACCCGCGAATATCGCTTCGTTCGCAACCTGTTGTTCCGCGACGAGTCCGTGCAACTTGATGTGTGGTTGCAAACCGGCGTTCAAGGCATGAGCCAAGACGCGGATGAGTTGCTGGCCCGATTCCCCGAAACCGCAGAAGAGTTGTTCGAGTACGACGCCGTGGTGATGTTCGATCCGGATTGGTCGGCAATTGATTCCGCGTCGCTCGAATTGATGGACCGCTTCATGACGCAGCAGGCCGGCGGTTTGGTCTTGGTGGCGGGGCCGGTTTTTCATCCCAAGATTTCTGGGGACCGATCGGACCCGCGTTCCAACCAAATCGGTGCTTTCTTCCCCGTGAATTTGGCCACCCGAGGCCCGTTGCTGGGTGGTGGTCGCCAAGGCGGTTCCGAAGCATGGCCGTTGAAGTTCACGCCAGAGTCCTCGCAAGCGGAATTTTTGTGGGTGGCAGATTCGCCCGAAGAAAGCTTTGAAATCTGGAATGACTTTGGTGGCTTCTACGACTATGTCGGAGTCAAAAGTGCAAAGCCTGGTGCGAAGGTCTACGCCTACTTCTCGGATCCTACCACGGAAGTCAGCGGCAGTTTGCCGATCTTCATGGCCAGTCAGTTTTATGGTGCCGGTCGAGTCTTCTTCCAAGGCAGTGGCGAAGTGTGGCGGTTGCGTGCGGCCGGTGATCGATACTTTGACAGCTACTACACCAAACTGATTCGTTGGGTCAGCGAAGGTCGGCTTCTGCGAGACAGCAATCGCGGCGTGTTGTTGGTCGACTCAGATCGAGCCATGGTGGGGCAGAACATCACGCTTCGAGCCGTGTTGGTTGACGATCAATTTCAGCCGCTGACGGAACCATCGGTGACCGCGAAATTGTTGGCTCCCGACGGAAAGATCAAGGACCTCAAGCTGACTCCTGCAGCGGATTCGCCTCGCGGTGGCACCTACACCGGCAACTTTGTCGCGACCAAAAGTGGTGGCTACGAGATTCAGTTGGCCGTGGGCGACGCTTTGGATGAACAACTGCTTCGCCAGAGTGTGCAGGTGCGGTTGCCGACCAGCGAATTGGAACGACCGCGACGAGCCGACGATGAATTGATGAACTTAGCGTCCGCGACACGTGGTGAATACGTTCCGGTGGATGAGTCAACGTCGATGAGCGATGTCAAAGCGACGTTGTCCGAGGCCATCGTGCCGCAATCGCAAGTCACCTTGTTGGCCGGCACCCCCGATTCCGCGTTCACGCTGCGTCGCAACGCGGTGTTGATGTGGTTGATCGCATCGGTGTTGACCTTCGAATGGGTGACACGCAGGTTGCATCGCTTGGCTTGACGTTTGTTGGGTCAGCCAGAGTCGAACCGTTGTCCCCGACTGTTTGCGTGCCGGCGTGGGATTGTCGAGCAGCGAAACGCGATCGCGGGAGACGTTTGACGCAGAGACGGTGAGTCGCGGAGACGCAGAGGAGTTTGTCGTCTTGGTTCCAAGCTGGACTTTGGCGGAGCCAGAGTAGAACAGTTGTCCCCAACTGTTTGCGAGCCGGCATGGAACTGTCGAGCGGCTTGACGCGATCGCGGGGGACGTTTGACGCAGAGACGGTGAGTCGCGGAGGCGCAGAGGAGTTTGTCGTCTTGGTTCCAAGCTGGATTTTGGCGGAGCAAGAGTAGAACAGTTGTCCCCAACTGTTTGCGTGCTGGCGTGGGATCGTCGAGCGGCGGGACGCGATCGCGGGAAACCTTGGACGAGAGAATGGTTCGGAGTTGGCGACTGGCCCGACGGAACAATTGAGACAATTGTTCTACACTGATCCAGAGTCGAACCGTTGTCCCCAACTGTTTGCGTGCTGGCGTCGAACTGTCGAGCAGCGTGACGCGATCGCGGGGGACGTTTGACGCAGAGGCGGTGAGTCGCGGAGACGCAGAGGAGTTTGTCGTCTTGGTTCCAAGTTGGACTTTGGCTGATCCAGAGTAGAACAGTTGTCCCCAACTGTTTGCGTGCTGGCGTGGGATCGTCGAGCAGCTTGATGCGATCGCGGGAAACCTTGGACGAGAGAATGGTTCGGAGTTGGCGACTGGCGCGACGGAACAATTGAGACAATTGTTCTACACTGATTCAGAGGAGATCAGTCGTCCTCAACTGTTTGCGAGCGGGGGTGGATTCGTCGAGCGGTCTGGCTTCGTTGCGAGTGAAGTTTGACGCGGAGGTGCGGGAGACGCAGAGGGTAGCACTTGGCTCTGGGAATTCATGCTGAAGGATTCTGGGCAGGCGGGATTTGTCAAAGCGTTGTGTTCCTCGGGGGATGCAATGTGTCATTGCGACTGGGCCTCCTCGGGCTCCCGTTTTTCACGCGTCGCGGGCGAGACTTCGAAAAGCTATGATTGTCAGGTGAGTTTCTCTTCTCTTTGATGATCACCATGACGCAGTCGCAACGAAAAATCTTGATCACCGGTGGTGCCGGCAACGTCGGTGGCTCCTTGGCGTGCCGGTTGGCCGAGTCATCCAACAACGAAGTCGTCGTGGTCGACAACCTGGTCACGGGCGATCGATCCAAGTTGCCTCCCGTGTCGGCCACGAATGTTCGGTTCATCAAAGCCGATGTGAACCGATTGGAGGATTTGTCGCCGATCATGACGGCCACGCGTTTTGATGCGGTGTTCCACTACGCGGCGCTCGTGGGGGTTCAACGGACGCTGGCCAATCCGGTCGCGGTGTTGGAAGACATCGACGGAATCCGCAACGTTTTGTCGCTGTCGAAAAACACGGGGGTGGGACGTGTGTTTTATGCCAGCAGCAGCGAGGTGTATGGCGAACCGGTGGAGATGCCACAGCACGAGCAAACGACGCCGTTGAACTCGCGATTGCCCTACGCGATCATCAAGAACTTGGGCGAGTCGTACTTCCGGTCGTACCACCAAGAGTTCGGGTTGCCGTTCAATGTGTTTCGATTCTTCAACACGTATGGGCCCAAGCAAACCACGGACTTTGTTGTTCCGAAGTTCATTGCCGCGGCGCTCGCTGGAGAAGACATTCCGGTTTATGGCGACGGGACGCAAACGCGAACGTTTTGCTTTGTGGATGACAACCTGGACACAACCACCCGCGTGTTGGACGACCCGACTTGGGCGTGCCAAACAATCAATGTCGGGAGCGACATCGAAATGACCATCAAGTCACTGGCGGAAACGGTGATCGAAATGACGGGCAGTTCGTCCAAGGTGGTGCATTTGCCGCCGCTTCCCGAGGGTGACATGACGCGTCGCTGCCCAGACATCACCAAAATGAAAAGGATTCTTGGCCGCGAGCTCACACCGCTCCACGAGGGGCTGAGCAAATTGATTGATACCGCGACTCAACGTTCTTCTTCTCAGGTCAACAACGGGTGAATACGCCACCACCTCCCGGGGACTCGACTCCCGGGCCTCCGTCGGATGACTCGGACAACGCTCCCGGCTCCGAAGCTGGTTGGGAGTCGATGACGGAGTCGCAAACGATCGGCGGCCAGGCGGCTGCGCGTCGGTTGTCGATGGGCGCGACGATGCCGCCGGCGGAAGTGCCCGGTGTGCGTCTGCAGCGTTTTCTGGGATCGGGTGCCTTTGGACAGGTTTGGGTTGGGCGTGATATCAACACCGGTCGCGGCGTTGCGGTCAAGTTCTACTTGCACCGCGGCGGTGTGAATTGGTCGCTGTTGTCGCGGGAAGTCAAGAACTTGGTCCAGTTGTCTGCTGACCGACATGTGGTGCAGGTCCTGGAAGTTGGCTGGGACGCGGACCCGCCGTACTACGTGATGGAGTTGATCGAAGGTGGTTCGCTGGAGGACATGTTGGTCCGCCGAGGGCGATTGCCGGTGGCGGAGTCGGTTGATCTGTTTCGGAAAATTTTGATTGGGCTGAATCACTGCCACGGCAAGGGCGTGCTGCACTGCGATATCAAGCCTGCGAATATTTTGTTGGCTGCTGACAACGAACCTCGCTTGGCTGACTTTGGTCAAAGCCGGATGTCGCACGACCAAACACCGGCCATGGGAACGCTGTTTTACATGGCGCCCGAACAAGCGGACTTTCAATCGTCACCGGACGCGCGATGGGATGTGTATGCGGCGGGAGCGATTTTGTATCGGATGTTGGCGGGGACGGCTCCGCACCGGGATCAGGCCTTGTTGTCTCAGTTGGATACCGCCGGATCGTTGCCAGGTCGCTTGGCTCGGTATCGCGAGGCGATTGCGCTGGCACCACCTGCCGCGGAACAGCTTTCGCGGCGGGACATCGACCGGTCGTTGAAAAAAGTCTTGCAGCAATGCTTGGACGTCGATCCGGAATCTCGGTACAGCAATGTTCAGCAGATTTTGGATGATCTGCATCACCGCGATAAAGCCCGCTCGCGGCGGCCGTTGATGTTGCTGGGGATTGTGGGGCCATTGTTGCTGATCATGGCGACTTGTTTCTTCGGCGCTCGCAGCATTGATTTGGCAACACGAACGGCGACGAAGGAGCTTCGCACCGAAGCGTTTGGAAGCAATCAATTTGCTGCTCGATTGGCTGCCCAAACGTTGGAAACAGAAATTCAACGCTACTTTGACCTGGTGCACGAGGAGGCCCAGCGAGAAACGTTTGAAGTCTTGCTGGCCGACTTGATTGAAGGCGAAACATCCAAGCCGGTGTTGGAACGGATTGCCTCTTCGTCCAGTCCTGTGGAAGCACTGGTCCGGGAAGATGCTCTCGCGGCCCGGGATATCTTGCTGGAACATCCGGCTCAGTTGCGTTTGGATGAGTATCTGTCTGAGCGGTTGGCGCAGTACCGTCAGGCATCTGAACCGGGCAAGCCTCGCCAGCGATTGGCGACGATGTTTGTGACGGATCGTGCCGGAACGATCATGACCATTGTGTATGGCAAATCGGTTCCAAGAGAGCAGAACAGTGTGGGGCGAAACTTCGCCTACCGTACCTACTACACCGGTCGCAAGGACGATTATCCGTCAACGATCCCGATGGAATCAGTGCAGCCGCTTCGCCATGCCCACTTGAGCTCGGCGTTTCAGAGCACTGCGACGAAGATGTGGAAGGTTGCGATCAGCACGCCGCTGTGGTTAGAAGACGGGAGTGTGGTTGTCAGTGGTCGTCGAGAGACACCGGACCGAGATCCAGACGCTGTGTTCGTGGCGACCATCAATTTAGGTGACTTTCAATTGTTGCAGCGGTCAGGTTCCGGGGACAATGCGGATGCTGCCAACCCCAGCCAAGTGGCAGTGTTGGTGGAGGCCCGCGAAGGTGATCTTCGCGGGACGGTCTTGCAGCATCCCTTGATGGATCAACTGCGAGAGAAGCGGCAGTCGTTCTCGGACAAGAGTTACCAGGTCGATGGTGCGACGATGGATCGGTTGCTCGAAGGCGGGGATGTCGACTATCGCGACCCGATGGCGAAAGCCTCGGTGGGCAACGGGTTCGGGGGCGAATGGATCGCGGCGATGGAACCGGTCACTCTGCCTCGGCCGACCCACGCTGCACCGCCCGCGGACGCGACACGTGAACGCGGCAGACCGCTTGGCATCGATGGGCGTCCGCTGCCAGGTTCCGAGGGGCAAACCGATTTGCTGGTGCTGGTTCAGTATCGATTGTCTGAAGTACTAGGGCCGGTGTCCGAGTTGCGTCGGTCGTTGCTGTTCGAAGGAGCGTTTGCGATCGCATCGATCTTGGGAATGACCTTGTTCTTGTGGTGGGTCGTTCGCCGTGTTAGCACGCAAGACGAGCGGCGTGCCGCCAAAGAAGACGAGTCGCCTGCACCGCAACAAGAACGGATCGAGACGATGACGTTGGGGTAAGGGAACGCGTTCTGAAAAAACGGTTTGGGCGGAGGAGTCTTGGCGTCAGAGTAGAACAGTTGTCCCCAACTGTTTGCGTGCCGGTTTGAAGTTGTCGAGCCGTTTGGCGCGGTCGCGAGTGGCATTGGACGCAGAGGCGGTGAGTCGCTGAGACGCAGAGGGTCTCTCGATTTGCTGAATTCGTTCGCAGAAATCAGAAGCAAATGCCTCTTGTGAAAAAGGTCGTTGTGCTCGAGCATCGCCATGCGTCTTGGCGATCGATGTCGCCGGCCTGGTCCGCATCTTCAGAGTAGAACAGTTGTCCCCAACTGTTTGCGTGTCGGTTTGAAGTCGTCGAGCCGTTTGGCGCGGTCGCGAGTGGAATTGGACGCAGAGATGGTGAGTCGCTGAAACGCAGAGGGTCTCTCGATTTGCTGAATTCGTTCGCAAGGACCGGAAGCAAATGCCTCTTGTTGAAAAGGTCGTTGTGCTCGCGCATCGCCATGCGTCTTGGCGATCGATGTCGCCGGCCTGGTCTGCATCTTCAGAGTAGAACAGTTGTCCCCAACTGTTTGCGTGCCGGTTTGAAGCTGTCGAGCCGTCTGGCGCGGTCGCGATTGAAATTGGACGCAGAGACGGGGAGGCGCGGAGCAGTTTGTTGGTTCGATCCCAGGTGAAAGCTGGGATCGCATCTCATGCTGTCAATTCACAGCGTTGGCAGGTTACAATGGTGCCCCATTCATAAGCCTTTTTGGCTTGCCCTGAGTCGACGCCTTTGACACGTTGCTGATGAAAGCCAGTCCATCCGAATCCGCCGCGAAAACGAGTCCTGATTCCGGCGTGGATCGATCGAGCGATGCCTCTGGCGAACAAGCCAGGCAGGATCGCGGGCTGGTGACGATCCTACGCGTCGCGGCGTTTTTGTGTTTTGCAGGTTGGACGTGGGGGCACTACTACTGGGAAGGACCCTACGGCGTGCTGCTCTGGCAGGATGCGACCTACCGCTTTGCCGAATGGTTGGGGGTCAGTTGGGATGAATTCGTGGGGACGGGAGCCGACGACGGTTGGCTGCAAATCTGGCTCTCCCGGATCACTTGGTTGTACCTTGGATGCGCCGTGCTCACGCTGACCGTTCGGCGGAGGTCCACGTTTCAAATGGCCGCCTTGATCGGCGGCAGCGGTCTGTTGGCCGTGCTGAGCTATGCGAAATACGTCGGTGCTCAGCGGCAATTCCCGATGTTTCTGGAACACGGCGGTCAGATGCTCACGCCGATTTTGTTGGTGTTGGCGTTGAAATTTGGTGCCCGTCACCGTGTCACTGTGGTCACCGCGATGGTCGCGTTGGTCGCAACGTTTGCTGGGCACGGCTGCTACGCGATTGGATGGTGGCCGACTCCGCCGTTCTTTTACGGCATGATTTCGGTTTCGTTAGGAGTTGAGTACGAAACCGCCAGGGTTTTGTTGCGAACCTTTGGTGCGCTGGATTTCGCCGTGTGTGCGGCGATTTTTGTGCCTCCGCTGCGGCGGTGGGCGGCAGGTTACGCCACCCTTTGGGGGTTTCTCACCTCGGCGGCCCGTCCCGTCGCTGGGATGTCGATGAGCCTAAACTATTGGGGAGCGGACCAATTTCTGCACGAAGCCGTGTTGCGGGCCCCTCATTTTCTGATTCCTCTGTACTTGGTCGTTCTGTGGCATCGGCGAGAATCGTCGGTGCCAGCCAAAGCGACGGAAGCTGCGAAGCAACCCGCCGCGTCGTCCGCTGAAAACGCGGCGCTCGCGATCGAACTCACCTCATGAAAAACAACTTGTTGCCCCTTTAGGAAACGTCATGAAGTCATTGAACCGTCTGGCACTCTGTTGCCTGGCACTGCTGGTCACCGCCGATTCCGTCTTTGCGCAAGCAGGAAATCGGGCTCGGCGACGAGCGGACTTGAGTATCCCCGACGTCGCGAAGAAAGACGTCATCTGTTTTGCGCTGTACACGGTTCATGACAAAACCTTGAAACTGACAGCGCAGCTGTACCCGCTCGATGCCAGCGATCCCAAGGTCGTTCGCTTAGAAATTGAAAAGGACGGTCAGTGGACCGAGGTCGCCAAGGCGAACGTGATCGAAGCCGGTTGGACAGCGCCCTTCCGCGTCGAAAACTGGGACGACACTCAAAACTTCAAGTACCGCGTCGCGCACGGTGCGGAAGCGTTCTACGAAGGCACGATTCGAAAGAACCCGGTCGACAAAGAAGAGATTGTCGTCGCGGGCTTCACCGGCAACTCGATCCAACCTGCTCACGGCGGTGACATATCGCGTCAGGACTTGATTGACAACGTCAACAAAGTCGACGCCGACGTGTTGTTCTTTTCCGGTGACCAGGTTTACGACCACAATCGCCACTACGCAGCTTGGTTGAAATTCGGCCGCGATTTTGGCGACATCATCAAAGATCGTCCCACCGTCTGTCTGCCGGATGACCACGATGTGGGCCAGCCCAATTTGTGGGGCGAAAGTGGAAAGATCTCGACTCTCAGCGGCGCTTCCGATGGTGGTTACTTGCAACCCGGCGTCTATGTGCAAGAAGTCGAGCGGGCGCAAACCAGCCACCTGCCCGATCCCGTCGACCCGCACAAAATTGGCCAGGGCATTGGCGTTTACTTCACCAACCTGAATTGGGGTAACATCGATTTCGCGATTCTCGAAGATCGCAAATTCAAAACCGGACCCGCTGGACGCGTGCCAAAGCAGGGGCCTCGTCCCGACCACATCCGCAACCCGGACTACGACCCAGCCAGCGTTGATGTGGAGGGAGCGATCTTGATGGGCGAGCGACAATTGGACTTCATCGAAAACTGGGCCGCCGATTGGACCGACGCGGACATGAAGGTCGCTTTGTCACAGACGATTTTCTGCGGCGGGGCACACATTCACGGCGCCGCCAACGGTCGTTTGCACGCGGACATGGATTCCAACGGTTGGCCTCAAACGGGCCGCAATCGGGCGCTTGCCGAACTTCGCAGGGCGTTCGCGTTTCACTACGCCGGCGACCAGCACTTGGCGACCATCTTTCACCACGGCATCGACGAGTACCGCGATTCGATTTGGTCGTTCTGTGTGCCTTCGATTGCCAACTTGTATCTGCGTTGGTGGGAACCGCTCGAGCCGGGCAAAAACCGCGAGCCTGGTGCCCCCGAATACACTGGCGATTCGCTGGATGGATTTGCCAACAAGGTCACCAACTACGCCGCGGCCAATCCCGCCAAGAAGCCCGCTGGCAATCTGCTGAACACGCGGGCGGCTGGTTTCGGCATCGTTCGTTTCAATACGAAAACCCGCGACATCACCATGGAATGCTGGCCACGAAACGTGGATGTGACCGATCCGTCGGCCAAGCAATATCCTGGTTGGCCGCTGACGATTTCGCAGTTTGACAACTACAACCCACCATCGTGGGGCAAGCTCGGCGAGATCACGTTTGACGTCGAAAATCCAGTGGTTCAGTTGGTGGATGCCAGCACAAACGAAGTGTTGTACACCGTCCGTGTGGCGGGGAATTCGTTCGAACCGGGGGCCCCGAAAGGCAAGGCGTTCCACGTCAAAGCTGGCAAGGATGCACCGGAAGCCATCGTCGTGAAAGACGCGAAGGTGGGCAGCGAGCCTGTGACGGTGAAGCTCGATTGAGCCTCTTCCCCAAGGCGTTCGTTTGCGAAGCAGAGTCGAACAGTTGTCCTCAGTTGTTTGCGTGCTGGCGTGGGATCGTCGAGCCGCCTGACGCGATCGCGGGAAACCTTGGACGAGAGAATGGTTCGGAGTTGGAAACTGGCCCGGCGGAACAATTGAGACAATTGTTCTACACTGATTCAGAGTAGAACAGTTGTCCTCAACTGTTTGCGTGCTGGGGTGGGATCGTCGAGCAGCGCGACGCGATCGCGGGGGAGGTTTGACGCAGAGGCGGTGAGTCGCGGAGGCGCGGAGGGGTTTCTTGTCTTGGGTTCCAAGCTCGACTTTGGCTGATTCAGAGTAGAACAGTTGTCCCCAACTGTTTGCGTGCCGGGGTGGGATCGTCGAGACGCCTGACGCGATCGCGGGAAACCTTGGACGCGAGAATGGTTCGGAGTTGGAAACTGGCCCGACGGAACAATTGAGACAATTGTTCTACACTGATTCAGAATAGAACAGTTGTCCTCAACTGTTTGCGTGCTGGGGTGGGATCGTCGAGCGGCGTGACGCGATCGAGGGGGAGGTTTGCCGCAGAGGCGGTGAGTCGCGGAGGCGCGGAGGGGTTTCTTGTCTTGGGTTCAGGCTCGACTTTGGCTGGGCCAGAGTAGAACAGTTGTCCCCAACTGTTTGCGTGCTGGGGTGGGATCGTCGAGCCGCCTGACGCGATCGCGGGAAACCTTGGACGAGAGAATGGTTCGGAGTTGGAAACTGGCCCGACGGAACAATTGAGACAATTGTTCTACACTGATTCAGAGTAGAACAGTTGTCCCCAACTGTTTGCGTGCTGGGGTGGGATCGTCGAGTCGCGTGACGCGATCGCGGGAAACCTTGGACGAGAGAATGGTTCGGAGTTGGAAACTGGCCCGACGGAACAATTGAGACAATTGTTCTACACTGATTCAGAGTAGAACAGTTGTCCCCAACTGTTTGCGTGCTGGGGTGGGATCGTCGAGACGCGTGACGCGATCGCGGGAAACCTTGGACGAGAGAATGGTTCGGAGTTGGAAACTGGCCCGACGGAACAATTGAGACAATTGTTCTACACTGATTCAGAGTAGAACAGTTGTCCCCAGCTGTTTGCGTGCCGGGGTGGGATCGTCGAGCCGCCTGACGCGATCGCGGGAAACCTTGGACGAGAAAATGGTTCGGAGTTGGAAACTGGCCCGACGGAACAATTGAGACAATTGTTCTACACTGATTCAGAGTAGAACAGTTGTCCTCAACTGTTTGCGTGCTGGGGTGGGATCGTCGAGCAGCGCGACGCGATCGCGGGGGACGTTTGACGCAGAGGCGGTGAGTCGCGGAGGCGCAGAGGGGTTTCTTGTCTTGGGTTCAGGCTCGACTTTGGCTGATTCAGAGTAGAACAGTTGTCCTCAACTGTTTGCGTGCTGGGGTGGGAAAGTCGAGCCGCGAGACGCGATCGCGGGAAACCCTGGACGAGAGAATGGTTCGGAGTTGGAAACTGGCCCGACGGAACAATTGAGACAATTGTTCTACACTGATTCAGAGTAGAACAGTTGTCCTCAACTGTTTGCGTGCTGGGGTGGGATCGTCGAGACGCCTGACGCGATCGCGGGAAACCTTGGACGAGAGAATGGCTCTGAGTTGGGGACTGGACCGACGGAACCATTGCGATGAGTGTTCGACTCTGGCCCAGGCCGGAATGGTGGGTCGCAAACAGCCCAAAAACACTCCCTCTCAAAGATCAAATTCACCCGCACATCCGGCTTCTTTTGCATGGGCGGACTTCATTGACCAAGGTGGACAATATCCCGGCACGAACGACCGTCATCTGCCGTTGTCAATCTTCTAACGCTATGCAATAGTGTCCACTTGCTTGGCCCGCGACAATTTTTTCGGCTTTTTTCGATCGAAAAACAACGCGGGCTTTGGCTCGAACCGACTTTGTTACAAATTTCACAAAGTGCCCATTCATGGCAATGACTCAAAGCGTGACCCGGATCAAGAAGGGGCTCGATCTGCCCATCACGGGATGCCCCGAACAGCACATGGAAGCCGGTCCGGCGATCCGTCAAGTGGCTTTGTTGGGCGATGATTACATCGGAATGAAGCCCACGATGTTGGTGGCCGCGGGCGACCGAGTTGTCTTGGGCCAGCCGGTATTTGAAGACAAGAAAACCCCGGGCGTGATCTACACCGCCCCCGCCTCGGGCACCGTGGCCGACGTCGTTCGCGGCGCGAAACGAAAGTTCGAAGCGATTGTCATCGACGTCGATTTGGATTCGACCGAATCGACCACGGTCGCAGGCATCGCAGGCTCGGATCCCGTCTCGATTGCTCGCGAAAAGCTGGTCGATGGCTTGGTCCAAATCGGGCTGTGGTCATCGCTTCGTACTCGCCCGTTCGGCAAGGTGCCGGCGATTGATTCGGCACCCCATTCGATTTTCGTTACCGCGATCGACACCAATCCCTTGGCAGCGGACCCCGCCGTGGTGTTGGCGGATCGCAAGGACCAGTTCGTGATCGGTTTGCAGGCGTTGACGCGTCTGACCGATGGTCCCGTGCATCTTTGCCAAGCCGAAAAGGCATCGATTCCTGGCGGCGACGTCGCGGGAGTCCAGTCATCGGCGTTCTCGGGACCTCACCCCGCTGGATTGGCCGGAACTCACATTCATTATTTGGATCCCGTCAGCCTCAACAAAACAGTTTGGTACATCGGTTACCAAGACGTGATCGCGATCGGTTCATTCCTGCAGACCGGTCAACTGGACACTCGCCGAGTGATCTCGTTGGCAGGCCCGAAGGTCAACCAGCCACGATTGATCGAAACCCGCTTGGGCGCTTGCATCGACGAATTGGTCGAGGGTGAAGTCGACACCTCCGTCAAACTACGAGTCATCTCGGGTTCGGTACTCAACGGGCACATTGCGGCGGCACCGCATCAGTTCCTGGGACGCTACGACAATCAAGTGTCGGTGATCGAAGAAGGGGACCACCGCGAATTCATGGGCTGGCAGAAACCAGGCTTTGACAAGTTCTCGGTCACCCGCGTGTTTGCCTCGGCATTGACCCCGGACCGCAAATTTGACTTCACGTCGTCGACCGGCGGCAGCGAACGAGCGATGGTTCCACTGGGCACCTACGAAAAGGTGATGCCGATGGACATCTTGGCAACACAATTGTTGCGAGCGTTGATCGTTCGTGACACCGATTCGGCTCAGCAGCTCGGCGTGCTGGAGCTGGAAGAAGAAGACTTGGCCCTGTGCACGTTCGTGTGCCCCGGTAAATACGAATATGGATCCTTGATCCGAGAAAACCTGACAACCATTGAGCGTGAAGGTTAAGGAATATGAAAGCATTACGTGACGCATTTGACAGCGTCCACCCGTTCTTTGCCAAAGGCGGACTGCTCGAGAAAGCGTACCCAATGTACGAAGCTCTCGACACGTTCTTGTTCACGCCAGGCGAGACGGCTCACGGACGCACGCACGTGCGCGACAACATTGACCTGAAACGCATGATGATCACGGTCGTCTTCGCGTTGATTCCGGTCACGTTGTTCGGCATGTGGAACACTGGGTATCAAGCCAACTCGGCCATCCAAAAGATGACCGATGCCAACGTGGCAGTCGATTACGACTGGCACCACACCGTTCACACCGCCATCGGGCTCGGACACGATCCAGCCAACCACGTCGACAACTTCATTTATGGGGCGATCTTCTTCATCCCCATTTACGCGGTTTGTATGTTCGTGGGGGGACATGTCGAATTGGTCTTCAGTGTCCTACGGGGGCACGAGATCAATGAAGGCTTCCTGGTCACTGGATTGCTGTTTCCGCTCACCCTGCCCGCTTCGATTCCGCTCTGGCAGGTCGCCGTGGGGATCGCATTCGGGGTGATTGTCGCCAAAGAAGTCTTTGGCGGCACGGGACGCAACTTCCTCAACGTGGCGCTGACTTCGCGAGCGTTCCTGTACTTCGCTTACGCTGGTCAAATCAGCGGTGACAAAGTCTGGACCGCAGTCGATGGCTTCTCCGGTGCAACCGCACTGGGACAAATGGCCAACGCCAGCGAAGACGCGGTTGGTTCGCTGAGTGCCGTTCAATACGTTTGGGGCACCGAGGAACCGATCACCTGGATGAGTGCTTTCATCGGCACGATTCAAGGGTGTGTCGGCGAGACCAGTGCTCTGCTGTGCTTGGTCGGTGCTTTGATTCTGATCGCTTCGGGCATCGGATCATGGAAAATCATGGCCGGCGTGATCGCTGGTGTGACCGCCACCGCCTTGTTGCTCAACTTTGCTGGCAGTGAAACGAACGCCATGTTCGCTGTGCCGTTTTACTGGCACCTCGTCATCGGCGGCCTCGCCTTTGGTTTGGTGTTCATGGCGACCGACCCGGTCAGTGCCTCGATGACCGAGACCGGCAAATGGGTTTACGGAATCCTGATTGGGTTCATGACCGTGCTGATTCGCGTCGTCAACCCTGCTTTCCCTGAAGGCATCATGCTGGCGATCTTGTTCGGCAACGTGTTCGCACCGTTGATCGATTGGGGCGTCGTCCAACTCAACATCCGCCGGAGGGCCGCACGCTATGTCACAGCCTGATTCCACTTTGAAAACGATCGTGACCGCGACGATTTTGTGCGTGGTCTGTTCGTTCGCCGTCAGTGCCGCTGCGGTGGCACTGCGTCCACTGCAAGAAGAGAACAAGGTCCTCGACCGCCAACGCAACATCTTGGATGCGGCCGGTTTGTCGTTGGGCGAATTTGGAAAGCCAGCCGCCGAGCTGGACAAAGAGCAAATTGAAAAGCTTTGGGCCTGGGTCAGCCCCGAATTGATCGACCTTGAAACGGGTGACGTTTACACCGATCTCGAAGGCGAAAAGGCCGAGAAATACGACCCTCGCGAAGCGGCGAAGAAAGATTCCGAGAGCATCGAAATCACGGACCCGCAGTTCGACATCGGCGTCCCTCGTCGTGAAAAAGTCGCTCGCGTTTACTACGTGAAGAAACCTGGCAGCGAGAAGATCGAAATGGTCGTCTTGCCGGTCTACGGCAAAGGCCTTTGGTCAACGCTGTACGGCTACATGGCCTTGAAGAACGATCTCGAAACGATCGCTGGTTTGACTTTCTACGAGCACGCGGAGACACCTGGTTTGGGTGGCGAAGTGGACAACACGAAATGGAAAGCTCAGTGGGTCGGCAACAAACTGTATGACACCGACGGCACGCCTGCCGCTCGTGTCGCGAAGGGACCTGCCCCCGATGGCGACGATTTCGCCGTCGATGGATTGTCCGGTGCCACGATCACTTGTCGCGGTGTGACCAACCTGGTGCGTTACTGGGCGGGTTCCAACGGATACGGTCCGTTCCTCGACAAACTGAAGCAACGACTTACCGGTGACGCATCCGCGGAAGCCGATCAACCTGAATCCTCCGTCGAAAGCGGTGTCGAGCAATACGACATCGACAACGTCGGTCCCAAAGAACCGGTGGGAGAGTAAACCATGGCTGCCCCCAAAGTCGGCAAGGTCCTGTTCGGACCCGTCATCGACAACAACCCAATCGCGTTGCAGATCCTGGGCATTTGTAGTGCTCTGGCTGTGACGACCAGCATCCAGGTCTCGATCGTCATGGCACTTGCCGTGATCGCCGTGACTGGGTGTTCGAACGCGGCGGTGTCGTCCATTCGTCACTACATTCCCGGCAGCATCCGGATCATCGTGCAGATGACCGTGATTGCATCGCTGGTGATTGTCGTTGACCAAGTTCTGAAGGCGTACATGTACGAAATCAGCAAACAACTTTCGGTCTTCGTGGGCCTGATCATCACCAACTGCATCGTCATGGGACGTGCCGAAGGCTTCGCCATGAAGAACGGCGTTTGGATCAGCTTCCTGGATGGGATCGGCAACGGCCTGGGCTACGGATTGGTCCTGATCGTCGTCGCGTTCTTCCGCGAATTGTTCGGCAGCGGTTCGCTGTTGGGCTTTGAACTCTTTCAACTGGACCGCAACGGCGGCTGGTACAACCCCAACAACTTGATGCTGTTGCCGCCCAGTGCGTTCTTCATCATTGGGTTCATGATTTGGGTGATCCGCTTGAACAAACCCGAACAAATCGAAGAGGCCTAAGTCATGGTCGAACAATACCTCAGCATCTTTTTGAAGGCTGTCTTCGTCGAGAACCTTGCACTCGCATTCTTTTTGGGAATGTGCACGTTCTTGGCGGTCAGCAAAAACGTCAAGACGGCAATCGGCTTGGGCATCGCGGTCATCGCGATTGAAACCATCACCGTTCCTGCCAACCAATTGATCTACAGTCTGTTGCTAAAGAAGGGAGCGTTGACTTGGGTCAACGATTACCTGATCAGCACGGACACCTACAACTTCGCGGAGGTCGACCTGACCTTCCTCGGGTTCATCAGCTACATCGGCGTGATCGCCGCCATGGTTCAGATCTTGGAAATGTTCCTGGATCGATTCATGCCCAGCCTTTACAACGCCCTGGGGATCTTCCTTCCCCTGATCACCGTGAACTGCGCCATCTTGGGTGCGTCGTTGTTCATGGAACAACGTGAGTACGCGTTTGGCGAATCCGTTGTCTTCGGCTTCGGCTGTGGCGTGGGTTGGGCGTTGGCGATCATGGCGCTGGCCGGAATTCGCGAAAAATTGAAGTACAGCGACGTTCCTCCGCCGCTTCGCGGTTTGGGAATCACGTTCATCACGGTTGGTTTGATGTCGTTGGCATTCATGTCCTTCAGCGGCATCCAGCTGTAACGAATTCGAACCGCCGCAACGACGTGCGTCAGTCAGATGGCTGGCAGCAGTGAGTTTGTCAGCCTCCGAGGCTGACGTGAGTTTTGACTGTCAGGCTGATTTGCCTCGCGTGCACCCCTCAACTTTTGATTTAAAATGCTTTCCCTTCCTCTGATGATTGCGGCCTCCGCCAGCACGGTCGTCATTCTCGGCGTCGTCATGTTCACCGTTGTGGTGATCGCATTGGTGCTGCTGATTTTGGCCGCCAAAAGCCAATTGGTTGCTTCCGGCCCGGTCAAAATCATGATCAACGGCCAAAAAGAAATTTCCGTCCCGGCCGGCGGAAAGCTGCTCGGTGCTCTCGCTGATGCGGGCATCTTCGTCAGCAGTGCCTGCGGCGGCGGTGGGACCTGTGCCCAGTGCAAAGTCAAAGTCACCGAAGGTGGTGGCGACTTGTTGGCGACCGAGACCGGTCACATCAACAAGAAAGAAGCCGCCGAGGGCGAACGATTGTCCTGCCAAGTCGCTGTGAAGACCGACATGGTTGTGGAAGTTCCACCGGAAGCGTTTGACACCCAGAAATGGGAATGCACGGTCAAGAGCAACGACAACGTTGCGACCTTCATCAAGGAATTTGTTCTGCAACTTCCCGAAGGTGCCGAGGTCGATTTCCGTGCGGGTGGTTACATCCAAATTGAGTGCCCACCTCACGAGATCCACTACAAAGATTTCGACATCGACGAAGAGTATCACCCTGACTGGGACCAGTACAACATTTGGCGTTATGTGTCGAAGGTCGATGAGCCTGTCATCCGCGCTTATTCGATGGCCAACTACCCCGGCGAGAAGGGCATCATCATGCTCAACATCCGGGTTGCGTCTCCGCCACCACGTGCTCCCGAGGGAACACCTCCTGGGAAAATGAGCAGTTACATCTTCTCGCTCAAGCCAGGTGACAAAGCCACGATCAGCGGTCCATACGGTGAATTCTTCATCAAGGACAGTGACGCCGAAATGGTTTACATCGGGGGTGGTGCTGGGATGGCACCGCTGCGAAGTCACATCTTCGAGCTGTTCAAACGCCAAAAGACGGACCGCAAGGTCAGCTATTGGTACGGCGGCCGAAGTCTTCGGGAACTGTTCTACATCGATCAGTTCCGTGAGATCGAAAAGGACTTCCCGAACTTCAAGTTCAACATCGCATTGTCTGAGCCTCAACCGGAAGACAATTGGGACGGGTACGTCGGCTTCATTCACCAAGTCTTGTTGGACAACTACCTCCGCAACCACCCGGCACCGGAAGACATCGAGTACTACATCTGTGGTCCACCGATGATGAACGCCGCCGTGTTCCGCATGCTGGATGATTTGGGTGTCGAACCGGAAAACATCGCTTACGATGACTTCGGTGGCTGATGAAGGGGCTAGCTTCTAGCTTCTAGTGGTCTGTCAGGACTTGTTTTTAGGGTGGTGGACGAGGCCACGAGTCCTAAACGGGCGTCAAATCCAAGGACTCGTGGCCTCGTCCACTACGATCAACCCTGACTTTTAGCTGTGACAGACCAATAGCTTCTAGGACTCAGGACTGCTGAGTCTTTGATCTGAAGGGTGGCGGTCTGTGGAATGACGGAGCCGTTCGCCCCGGTTGTGCGTGAAAACCGTGGCTAACGCCAACGGCTCACATACTTGATCAGACCTGCTTTGCTTTTCGCTCAGGACTCAGTGAAGTGACACAACGACAAGCTGCATGATTGAGGGATGCAACGCCACCGCTTGCGGATGAGGTGGGCTCGTTCGCTCTCAGCACTCGAACACATGCGAATCTTTCGATGAGAAAACCTGCCAGCGTCGTCGCTTTCCTCGGGCATTGGATCCTTGCGACGACGTGTTGGATTTCCGCGGTGGTTGCCGCGGATCCGTTGACGTTTCGTGGTGCAACGATGGGCACGACCTACATGGTCAAAGTCCACTCGCCGCCGGAAACGGCCGATTGGGATTCTGAGACCGCAACGGCGATTGAGCGCGAACTACGCTCCGTCAATGATCAAATGTCGACGTACTTGAAATCGTCGGAATTGAGTCAGTTCAATGCCTCCGAGTCAACGGACTGGTTCGACGTCAGTGCCGAAACCGCTGGTGTGGTTGCGGCGGCGTTGGAACTGTCGCAGAAAACGGACGGTGCATTTGATGTGACCGTGGGGCCGTTGGTTGATCGCTGGAGCTTTGGCGTTGGCGAACGCAAGAACGATGTCCCCAGCGAAGCGGAACTGCGTGAGTTGAAGCAGAGCATCGGTCACCAGCATCTGCAGTCACGTCTCGATCCACCTGCTCTGAAGAAGGGCATCGCGGAGTTGCGCGTCGATCTGTCTTCGATTGCCAAGGGCCACGGTGTGGACCGACTCGTTGAGTTGTTGGCTGGTCGCGGCGCGGACAACGTGTTCGTTGAAGTGGGGGGCGAGGTCCGAGTAGCAGGCGATAAGTCTGGCGATTCATGGAAGGTTGGGATCCAACGACCCGACACGGGTGGGCAAGACTTGTTGGTCGCTCACAAGATTCGCGATGCTGCGATGGCGACGTCGGGTGACTACCGAAATTTCTTCGAGGTCGATGACCAGCGTTATTCGCACACGATCGACCCACGCACCGGGCGTCCTGTCACGAACGGGTTGGCCTCGGTCAGCGTGATCACCGAGACGTGCATGCTCGCCGATGGCTGGGCGACGGCGCTGAACGTGGTTGGTTATGAAGACGCGATGCGATTGGCACGCGAGAATGGTCTCAGTGTGTTGCTCGTGCAGCGTTTCAATGACGGGTTGGTGTCCAGTGGGACGGGTGAGTTGGCTCCGTATGCCGACGTCGACGGTTCGGAATCCACGGCGGGCAACGAGGTCGCTGCGACGCAGGCCGATGAAGCCGAAGACCCGTCGTTCGCTCAGCGAATGGCGCCCGTGTTGTTGATGACCGGTCTCACGTTTGGGGCCGTGTTGCTCGCGATGGCCGTCGGGGTCATTTTCGGACGTCAAGCGATCAGTGGTTCTTGCGGCGGATTGAATGCCAAGGTCGACGAGGATGGCGTGTCTCGCTGCACGATGTGCAGCACGCCCTCAGAAGCCTGCCAAGAGCTCCGCGACAAGATGGCCGAGAAGTAGGGCGTTTGTGCCCGGTCATTTCGTTGGGAATGCCTGCGTCAGGGCGAGGAATGGCGAGCTTGCCAGGCCGAGTGGAACCCCGAGTGGTGCTGATGCTGGTTGTGTTTGGCGTTGGTGGATCGTACGGAAAGACACGGATACGCGGAGTGAGGGCTGGTGCGTGGCGACGGCAGCTCGAATTGCCCTCCCCCGGAACTCTCGCTGAACGCTCGTTTTCCGACCCCTCCCGTTTCACGGGCGGGGTTCTGCAAGCGTTGCAAGCGTTGCAAGCGTTGCACTTAAAAGCCGCACGACCTCGGAAGGTGGCGGAGCACGAGCACGAGCACGAGCACGAGCACGAGCACGAGCTAGGAGCTAGGAGCTAGGAGCTAGGAGCTAGGAGCCTTGCATGCGTTTGCGGAAGTCGAAGAGTTCGATCTTGGGGACGACGTTGTTGGCTTTCGTTCCGAGTGCGACGGCGGCGATGTAGCCCTGCCGTGGGATCACGTTGCGGATCTGCCAGTGTCGTCCTTGGGCAAGGGATTCGTCTTTGAGAATCAATCGCGGGGAATTCGAAGCGGCCTTCTCGAATGCGAATTGGTCCAAGGGCGTGTTCAGCCCCGTGCCAATGGCTTTGATGAACGCTTCTTTGAGTGTCCAGATCTTGAGGAACAAGGCTTGCTTCGCGTCGCCGTTTTTGACCCGGTCGAGCTGTTCGATCTCTTCGGGGGCGAAGTAACGTTGAGCCAGCCCCGGATCGGTTTTCCGGTCCAAGCCTTCGATGTCGACGCCCAGCCATTCGTCGGCCGCTTCCGCTCCGAGACCGCAGATCACCAACCCTTTCGTGTGGGCAATGTTGAACGGTCGACGCAAGAGTTCCGGGGTTTCGACGATGGGTTTGCCGTGGTCCAGGTTGCGGAACTGGATTTGATGCGGGGGCGTTTCTGTGTCCGCGATCAGGAAGCGGGCCATGCCGCGACCGATCACGTGCTGGTGCCGAGCCGAGGCGACTCGGAATTTGGCCGCGGATTGGTGCTCTTCTTGTGCCAGCCAACGCATGCAGAACGATTCGATTTTGCCGGGTGTGTCGGCGGCCGCCGAGGCATACCAAAGCTGGATCGGGGACTGCTGTTTGGCGGAATGATTCGGCGCAGCGGAGGGCTGGGGGGAATCGGCGGTGTGCGGTTCTAGGGGGGGCGTTTTCGTCATGGTTGCCATGATCGACAAAACTGGGCCGACTCGTCAATCACGCTGACGGGGATCCGGAGAATGATTGTTGGGCTGTGCCCTCAACGTTCGATGAGAACGACATGACATTCTGCTACCCAATCCCGGTTTGCGTGTTCGCTGAAAGCGCCCTGGAGTCCGTCGCGTTTGACCGCGGAACGCTGTGGTTGGTCGCCGGCTTTTTGATGTTGGGATGGGCCTTGGCTCGACTGACGATTTCGAGACGCAAAAAGGCGATCCGTCAACGCGGGGAATCTCGCGAGACGCAGCGGCGACTGGATTCGGTGAAGAAGACGGCGTTGCCACTGAGCGACGCGCCCCCCGAGACCCAGCGATGGCAAGTCGCGATGTTTGATCTGCAACGTGAATTGACAGGGGATTTGGACACGCGGATCGCCGTCGTGCAAAGCTTGATCCGGCACGCCGATCAACGCATCGCGACCCTGCAAGAGCTGGAACGTCGTCAGCAGGCCAGATGAGCCGCCGCGACATTCATGGCAGCCACCCGCTAGAATGGTAGGAAGAGCAAGTGCCAGTGCGGGCGCAGTTGCCCGTACCTGTCACTGCTTTCGGAGGCCAGCTTTGTTTCGCTTCAGTCTCGCAACATTGATCGCTTTGCCGATTGTCGTGGCCTCGTTTGAGTTGGCGGTGGTCCGTCCCGTGGTCGCGACGGTGCTTTACTTCTCGCTTGCTGCATTCGTGATTCTTTTCGGTTTGACGGCCAAGGCGTCGGGAACGCGGTTGGAGGTGGAATCCAGGCCCGGGCTGATTTACACCACCGGATGTTTGATCGCATGCGTCGTGGTTTTGCTGTCCGTGCAGACTCTGAGAAAGAGTTCGCGGCGATTCAGCGAATGGTCCCTGGAGCATCGGATGAATCGCACGGGCTACCGAAAGGTCTGGCAGGAGCCAACGTACGGTCGAAACGGGCAGGTGCTTTCGCGAGGGTACCGCTGGGAAAAGTAGCCCGCGTGAAAGCCAGGCGAAGCCGTGACGCATCCATCTAAAACAAAGTCGATGATCGAAGATCACGATGGAAGCAGGTCGGCAGGAATGACCACGCACACCATGTGAGCCGTTTGGGCGTTCGCCCCGGTTGTGCGTGAAAACCGTGGCTAACGCCAACGGCTCACATACCCGATGACACATGCGTACCTGCTTAGTGGAGGTCGTGCGTACTCCAGCCACCTGCCTGCTAGCGATTCTGATCGGCGTCGGTGTCGCGATGATCGGTTCGGTTGACTTGTTGGTGACTTGGGCCACGGCTACCTGAATCATTCGATCCAGGCGGGGAGTTTTCGCCTGGCATCGTTGGCCGCGTTTCATGCCGTGATCGCCGCGTCGCGGTGTTGTTGCACATTGTGTGTCAACCGACCGGGGCGGATCCATCGGGCAGGGGCGATGAAGGAATGCACGGATCATCGCGGGACGTCGATTTTATGACTGACGTTCTTCGAGGCGTCCTTCGCCCAGGACCTGAACCGTCGTGGACGAGGCGACGAGGCCTACCCAAGCAAGGGACTTGTTGCCTCGTCCACTACCAAATGCTGCCTTTGATCAATCGACATCCCCTGCCTGCTGAGACAGAATCGGGAGGCGGAGCCTCCAAGACAGGGCGTTCCCAGGCAGAGCCTGGGAACAAGGAAACAGGGAAGAAAACCGTCAATCATTCAACCGATTTTCCCAGATGATCAATGGACGTCGCCGGGGACCGTGATTTTCCATGACACACCAAAACGATCGATCACGATTCCATATCGGGTCGCGAAAAAAGTTTCTTTGAGTGGAAGCAGGACGTGTCCCCGCTCGCTCAAGCCGGCGAAGTGACGTTCTGCGTCTTCGATGCATTCGGCACGGACGGCGAAGGCGAATCCGGCGAAACCACTTTCGAAATTGGGATCGTCGCAGCCCACGTCGCTGGCCATCAACTCGGTGGATCCGATGCGGATCGTCGCGTGAAAGATTTTGTCCTCCAACCCAGGCTTCGCCATGGATGGGTCGGGACATTCACGGAAGCGCATCAGCATCAACACTTGCGCGTCGAGCACCGATTGGTAGTGCTGGAACGCTTCTTCGGTTCGACCGCCGAAGCTCAAGGTGGTCACGACGCTCATCGGGGCTACTCGTGGCCGCCTTCTTCGCCGGCGGGTGGCTCGACTTGGAGGCTGGCCAGGTACGCGACCAAATCACGCAGTTCGCGAGCCGTCATTTGCTCGGTCAGTCCAGCCGGCATCGAGGATTTTCCCTTTTTGCGAGCGACGATGTAGTCCTTTTCGATCTGTGTGCGCGAGCCATCGGCGGCGATCAAGTCGATCACGTCGTCGGTTTCAGCACCCACGATTCCCGTGAAGACTTGTCCGTCTTCATCGGCGATGATCGCGGTCTCGAAGCCTTCTGCGATTTTGGCGTCTGGCAAGGCGATCGCTTCCAGCAACGTGCGACGGTCACGGATTTTTCCGACGGAGGTCAGAGCCGGACCGACTTCGCCGCCCGTCCGGTCGACTTGGTGGCAACGCACGCACGAGAGTTCGGTTTTGCCAAAGAACAGCGCGGCGCCTTTGTCAGGGTCGCCGCCGTGCAGTGAGTCCATCCATTTGGCGAGTGGTTCGGTCTTGGCAAGTGCTTCGCGGTGAGCTGCGATCTTCGCATTCCAGTCGTCAGGCAGGCGTTTCGCGGCCGCTTCGACGACGTTCAGTTGGACGTCGGCAGGCAGGTCGTCCTCGAGGTAAGCGTTGACGCCTTTGGTGATGTGTTCGACCGCTTCGGGGGATTCAATTTCTGCCAGCAGGTCCCAAGCAAGTCCGCGGACGAGTTGGCTTTCCGTGGCCGTGGCGGCGATGAAGCGATCCACTGATGCTGGCCCGTCGTGTTTGCCCAACACGGACAACGCGGCGGTGACCAAGGCCGTGGGTTGCTCTGAGTCAATCGCTCGAGCGATCTGGACGGCCTGCACGGGTTCGAGTCGGGCCAGGGCAGTGAGCGCGGACGCTCGCGAGGCTGGCCGTGATTGGGCGTCTTTCGTGCGGGCAACCAGTTGTGGGGCGATCTTCTTGATCCCCAATTTGGACCCGACATCGATCGCTTTTTCGCGAACCGTTTGATCGGTGATCATCAGGACTTCGATGTGTTTGGCGAGGGCTTCGCGAGCGATGATCTCGGGGCGTCGTTCCAACGGACGGTATTCGTTGGTGACGCGGTCGCGTGGATCGGGTTTGGCCCAGTTGGCCAGCATGTCGATCGCTTCGATGCGAGCCCAAGTGGGTTTTTCACCCGACGCGGCGAAGGACGCCAGTGCGGCGGCGGAGTCTGCCGTGCCGATGCGATAGTTGGCGGCCAACACGCGGCGCACCAAGGCATCGGAACTGAGCGGCAAATCGGCGACGGAAATCAACTGGGCCAAGTCGTTGGTGGCTGCCGGGATGGGTTGATCGTGAATCGCCATGGCGGCTTCGGCCAGCACCAACGAATTGGCATCGGATAGGAACGCGGTGACTTTTTCGCTGCTTTGTCCACGCAGTGCAGCGATGGCGGCGCGGCGAACCGGAACGCTGTTGTGGGATGCCAATCCAGCCAGCATGTCTTCCGTGGCGACTCGTCGAAGGAACAGGGTGCAGGCGTGACGCAGCGCGGGATCGACGTTGTTGTTGTTCGCAAGAATTTGCAGCACGCTCGCGAAAGCTTGCTGGTTGGGAGCGGCGCCATTGGCTTGCGCGGTCAGCAGTTCGGACAGCGAGATGGCTGCGAAGTATTTCACGCGAGCGGACTCGTCGGCCAGCAGTTCGGTGACTTTGGCGATCGATTCGGCATCGTTTTGATCGCCGGCCAATCCACAGGCAGCGGCGCGGAGGATCGGATCGGAATCGGTGAGCCAGCCACGGTTGGCGGCCAGCACATCGGGACGTCGGGTGGCATCCAAGCGAACCGCGTGTTCGCATCCCCAGATTCCGTGCAGACGGAAGCGTGCGTCGAGGTCGGTGGCGGAGGCGATCTCCAGCAATGGTTTCAGTTCGCCGCGAAGGGCCAGTTCCCACTGGGCGTTCAATCGCACGCGGCGATCGATGTGTCGCAGTTGTTGGGTCAAGTCTTCGACCGAGGCATCGGACAGCTCACCGCTGAGCAGTTCTTGGACTTCCGTGACCACGTCGGAGTCTTGTTGGGCGGGGTCGCTGAGTTTGTACAAGCGACCCTTGCCGATTCCATCCCAGCCATCAACCCAGTCGCTGACCAACAGGTCGCCGGACGGGGTGAAGGCGAGGTCGGTGGCGAGGATGTTCCAGATTGGTTGGTCGTCTGCGCCCATCTTGTAAAAGGCACCGGCGGGATCGACGGAGAACGAGCGGATGCCGCTGTTGGAGGGACCGCCTCGAAAGTCGCAGATCAAGAATTGATTGTTGAGCTGATCGCCAAAACCAGTGCCGGGGTAAAACGCCAACCCCGAGGGGCCATCGGTGAAGTTGATGATCGGAGGAACCAGGTGAGCCGGTTGTTCGTTGTGGTGAGGTTCCCAAATCTTCAATCGGTTGAAGGGGCCGCGATCGGGAAGGTATTGGTAGTGCATCCGCCAGCCGGTGTCGCCACCTTCGAGCAAATGAACCAAACGGGCTTTGTCGCCACTGTCGGAGTTGTTGTCGACGGTGAACCAGTCGCCGACGTCGTTGAAGGCCAATTCCTGTGGGTTCCGCAAACCGTTGCAGTAGATTTCTAAGTTGCTGCCGTCCATCTCGCAGCGGAAGACGGCACCGACGGCGGGGTTGGAAAGCAGCTTTCCTTCCGGAGTGGTGACGTGATAACCGCGGTCGCCAATCGAAAAGTAAAGTCGTCCGTCGTAGCCACGAATCAGTCCGTGCATGTCGTGACCGCGGAAAGCCACGCGGACGCCATAACCATCGGACAGCACCTGGGAGTCTTCCGCGACGCCGTCGTCGTCGGCATCGGTCAACTTCCAGAGTTTCGGAATGCAGGTGTAGTAGATGTCGGAACCGTGGACCAAGATCCCGGCACCAGTGCCTTCTTCGAGTCCGTTGAATCCGTCAGCGACCACGGTGACTTCGTCGGCCACCCCATCGCCATCGGTGTCGACCACGCGGCGAATTCGATCGTCGTGTTGGGCGTAGGTGATCGCGGCTTCGCCGAGCAAGCGTTTGTGATAATCAATTCGGTCTTGAACGGTTTCAGCGGCGAGGTCGGCCAGCAACCATTCGTCGTCGTGGCCGCGGTTGTCGGTCACGCCACGATTTTGCCGAAAGCTCTCGCAAACGTACACGCGTCCTTGAGAATCAACGGTGAACGCGACAATGTTCGCGACGTCGGGTTCGGCCGCGAAAAGTTCGATCGTCCAGCCGTCAGGGATTTTGAACCCGGCCATGGCTTGGGCGGCTTCGTCAGAGGCCTCTGCGATCTGCGGCGGCAAGGGCTCCGGTTTGGTCGTGGAAACGGATTCGGCCGCCGGTTCGTCTGCGGAGGCTGACTGGACGATGACCGATTCAGGCAAGCCGACGGTGAACGACAATGTGCCAAGGGTGAGACTGACCCCAACCATCCAGCGAGCAAATCGAGCGACAGGTCTCGAATGACGCCATGAGCAAGGCTGCGAGTGGAAAAATGAGCGGCAGGTGGGATCGGTTGACGGCGTCATGGTGCAGATAAGAGACCTCATTGGGCGGCGGCGAGCGGTGTGTATAGAATAACTGCGGCTTGGAATGATGAACAAGGATTAACCGCCCTGCATTTGGCATTCCAACCGAATATTTGCATGCCATCCTTGTCTCAAACTCGGTGTCTCCGTTTCGATGAGTGAACCGAATCCATCGACGACCGTTTCGGATCCAGCGTTGCCCCCATCTGCATCTCAGCAGACGAGTCAGGGGAGTGAGGCAGCGGTTCGACGCGGGAACCCATTTGCATCGGGCTCGGACCGACCGGTGATCGCCTCGGTCACGCCGATGATCCAGGAAGAGGCGTGGGTGCCGGAGTCGGGCATGCTGCAAGCGAGCGTGCTGGCGGCGCTGATCGTCTTGGTGTTTTCGCTGGCGTGCTGGCGATTGTTTCCGGCCGGCGGGATCCTGGTCACGGGGCTGGGATGTGCCCTGTCGATCCTGGGGATGTTTTCATCCCGAGTCGTCGCCGCAGGGATGTGTTTGTTGGCCCATGCGGCGCTGTTTGTTGGTTGCTATTTGCAGGTGATATAGGGGGGAAGTGGGAGAGGGCCACAGGGCCACAGGGCCACAGGGCCACAGGGACTCAGGGACTCAGGGACTCAGGACTCAGGACTCAGGACTCAGGACTCAGGACTCAGGACTCAGGACTCAGGACTCAGGACTCAGGACTCAGGACTCAGGGGGATCGTGCGCGTACGATGGGGGGCCATGCCTGTCGGCAATGAACCACGGGGGCATTCGCGGCGGGCAGGGCAACTGTCGTCGCTCCGCGACTGGTTGTGTGTGTCCGAGTGATCGAACAGCCGCGGAGCGGTGACATCCGTCAGCCTCGGGTTTTTAACCCGAGGTCTCGGGCGATCCTTTCCTCGCTCGACAAGCCGCGGAGAAACTATGGAGGGGGCAGGTCAGAGTGGAAAAGATTTGGCACACTCGTTGGGACGTTTAATAGCTTTTGAAACAATCCACAACGAGGTACCAAATCCATGTCCAAGTCTATCATGATTGGCTGCGACCTTCACGACCGCAGCATGCTCCTTCGCTACGCCGTCGGCACGCAAGTGCCCCAGCAACTTGCCCACGAAAACAATCCATCGGGACGCCGAAACATGATCGCGCGGATCAAACGGCTCGCTGACAAAGAGCGGTGCCAGCGGATTGTCTTTGCATACGAAGCCTCCGGGCTCGGGTTCGGACTCTCCGACGAACTGCACGAAGCGGGCATCGAATGCTACGTCCTTTCGCCATCACTGTTGCCCACCACCCCGAAGTCCGCCAAGCTCAAGACGGATGCCAAGGACGCTCAAATGCTATTGGAACAAGTCCGTGGTCACGTTTTAGCCGGTAATTCGCTGCCGGTCGTCTGGACACCACCCCAGCGACTTCGTGATGACCGGGAGCTCGTCCGGGCTCGGATCGACGTCGGCGACGAGCTGACTCGCGTCAAACTGAAAATCCTCTCGGGGCTGAAACGACGCGGCATCACCAAGCCGTCGTGGTATCAAACCCACTGGACCAAGCGATTCGTTCGCTGGCTGCGAGAAGACGTGATCGCTCAGATGGACTCGGTCGTCGCCGCGACGTTCGAGCGACTAGCGGATCGTTACGAAGCCTTCCGTCAGGAACAGACCAAGCTCGACAGCGCGTTGCGAAAACTATCGGGCGAATCGCGTTACGCCGCTGCTCACAAAAGGCTGCGTGAGATCCCTGGTGTTGGGCTGTTGACGGCGATGACGTTCCTGACCGAGATGGGTGACCTGACGCGGTTCAGCAATCGCCGGCAAGTTGGTGCGTATTTGGGGCTGGTTCCCTCGAGTCATGAAAGTGGAGAGAGTGACAATCGCAAAGGCCGAATCACGCGTCAGGGGCCTGCCAGACTTCGCAAATTGCTCTGTCAAGCGGCTTGGGTATCGATCTCGCGGAGTGAGTCAGCGGCGAAGGACTACCATCGGATCAAACAGGGCCAAAGCAAACGAACCAAGAAAGCACTCGTGGCGATGATGCGGAAGCTCGGGGTGGTGATGTGGCATCGTGCCTTGGAGTGCGGTGTGTCGAGCGAACTACTCGGGCGGAGCGGCCCAGTTGATCTTCAAGAGGCTTCGAGGATGCAAGCTGCCTAGAAGAGAGAACGACCACCGTGCGATGCCACTGAATCCGCAATTGAAGTTGAACCACATCCAACAACCGAACCGTCACCTGCTAGGAGAGGAATTTTCGTCACAGGGTTGATGCTTGAAGTCTTTTGAAGAGATTCCCGCATTGGCCAAGAGTCCTTCGAGAGTCGCGATCGAATCGTCGCTGGGTCCTACCCGTCGCGGAGAATGATCCGGCTCTCACTTGAATCACCCGCTTTGCGAAGCGAACTCGTTTACTGATCTGACGGCAATCCTGTCACGATCGAATAGCAGCTTGCGATGCAGATCGGAATCTCCCAGCGAGATCCAAAATTCACCCTTGACGAAAAAACCTACATAGCAGCGGCGACAGGTGACGAGCGATGAGAGGGGGAAATTGAAAAAGTGAAATTGCAAAACTTGGGCGGTTGAGGCGATGGCTCAGCGGTACCGGCGACGAACCGGACGCGATCTCGTTTCGGGCGGAGGTCGATTGCGGGGACGAGTACCGCTTCGCTGAGCCCGAGCACGAGAAGCGGGCGGCTAGCCCATCGAAATGGAAACCCGACGCGTCAGCGAGGCTTGCGCGGGATTCCCGATGCCGGCCCCAACCGGGGCGATGTTTGCACGAAAGCCAACGCTAATCGCTAATCGCTAGGAGCTAGTGGTCTGTCAGGACTTGTTTTTAGGGTAGTGGACGAGGCCACGAGTCCTGAACTGGCGTCGAATCCAAGGACTCGTGGCCTCGTCCACTACGATCAACCCTCACTTTTAACTTTGACGGACCACTAGAAGCTAGAAGCTAGAAGCTAGAAGCTTGCCGACTCACTTTCGTGAGTTGGCACGCGTGGCGACGCTGGGGGCTTCCACTGGGCTGAGTGCCAAGGCGAGCCAGCCGTCGCGAAGTTCGAGTTGGCTGACGGCGAGGTCTTGCATCGCGGGATGCTCGATCAGTTTGGGAGTCGTCAGGGGGATCACTCGATCTTCGGCCAACACCTTGTTGAAGATCGCGCGGATGGGCAGGCGTTGTCGCATCGACATGCCTGGGCCGCTGACTCGGAGATGACCGTCTCGGACCAGCCGTGCGTTCAATCCGTCGATCTCAGGCTTGTAGGCCGCGCGAACGATGAACCGTGTCAGCTTGGGACTGCCCGGTTGGCTCAGGCGAACGACTCGCAACGTCAACCACATTTTGCCGTCTTCGATTTCGATCGTCATCGGGCGGGTGGGGGAAAATGCGATTTCAGCTTCGCCGGGGACCTCTTCCGGCAATGCCACGCCGTCTTTGCCAAACAACGCAAACGTGTCGGTGTAGAGTTCTTGGAACGTCTTGACTTCCCCGCGCGGAAGGATTTGTTCCAGCGTGTTGTTGATGGCGGATTGGTGCATTTGCAAACTCAACCAACTGTCGTTCCAGGCTCGCGGGCGAGGGGTATGAGCGGCCAGTTGCCAATCACCTGCCAAGCGGTAGCGAGCGATCAAGCGTTCCGAGGTGGTTTCCAAGTCGATCACCGTCGGCGCCAGTTCCAGGCGTCCGAGTGGACCGAGCACGAGGTCGTCCCACTTTTCAGAAGCGTTGTTGGTTTGAGTCGTCAGTTCCGACTGGGTTCCCTGCACGACTTCGTCGCGAATTTGTTGCCGGGTGAGTTGGTTGGCCAGCGATTTGGTGTCTTCGTATTTCTTTTCCGCGATGCCGCGTACCAAGGAACCGATCAAGGGCCACTCGTTGACCTTGGAGTCCACTCGCTGCAAACGATTGTTCGCGTTGACTTGGACTTCCGTGCCGCCAACGGTCAGCCCGTCCGCTGAGATGCGGATCGGGGTGGAGGCATCGAAATTGGCCCAGCCATTGGAATGCACGGTCACGCCACTTTGCGCGGCTTGACTGTGGGTCGAAACGTCGCCGTGAGTCAGCAGGTCAATGCTCCATTGGCCTGGCGTCGGATTCAGTCGCAGGTCCATGGCGGTGCTGACATTGCTGGTTCCGCGGACCGGTGTGCCAGCGATTTGGGTTGAGATCGGCGACGTGCGGTCGGGGACCGAGGGGATCAAACGCTCGATCAGTTTCGCGGAGATCGCGGTGCGAACGTTGGCGTTGCGGTAGTTCAGGTCGATCGCCTTGGCGACTCGTGCCGCATGAGTGTCATCCGAGAATCGCAATGACTGAAACGCGTTGGTGACCTTCACGGCAGCCAAGTCAATCGCATCGGCTTCGGCACGTTCGAGGTCTTGGAGCAAGGCGACGTAATCGATCGGCATCGCGCTCCAGGTCTTCATCGCTTCGGTCAGTTGCTGAAGCGAGGGTTGATTCAACCAGTCTTCGTGTTCCGGTGCCAATCGCTTGGAAGTGATTCGGGACAAGTACCGCTGAGCCGTGAGGGCGCGTTGGTCCATGTCGTCGGACGATGCCAGCGTTTGAATTTTGTCGAGCAGCAGGAACGTCGTCCAACCTTGAGGGTCGCCCGTTTCAGGAAGCTGTTCGCGGACCTCGCGAATCAGTTGGTGAACGTCAAAACGCTGATGGGTTGGCGTTTGGCTGTGCAGGGTCAGTGTTTCGTGAGGCAACGTCCCGGAAGAATCGAACGAACCAGAGTGACCACGAGCCAATTGCCAAATCGATGCCCAGATGCTGGTGCGACGGGACAAGGAGTGGGACGCCTGCAGCCAACGGACTTGTTGGTCGCGTGCCGGGGCTCGTTCGGCCAGTTGCAGACCAGCGGCGGCCAACGATGACAATTCGCGAAGCACGGTGCCTGCTTCGGGATCGCCCAAACGAGAGAGCTGGCGAAGTCGATTCAATCGTTCGTCAACCTCTCCGGCCCAACGTCCCATCACGATCGAGGTCGCGTGACGACGGACGGCTTCTTCGGAGGAATCCGACAGGCCGTGATGGTCGCTGCTGCGCAGCATTTCCTCGTGAGCGGTTTTCAGATCGGTTTGTTCCATGTCGACGGATGTCAGCAACACGTCGTTCAGTTCTTCATTGGCATCCACCGCCAAATTCGCGTGCGATGAAAGCTCGGACAATTCCAAACGCAATTGTTTGGCGAGAGGCCAGCCGGTCACGTGATGAGTCTGGGCTGCTTTGGCAGCGTCCGTGGGGGAAACAACGGGCGGGCGCACGAAGCGGGGCAGATCCAGGTTGAGTTCGGGGAGCTCCGGTTCCGGAACACTGGGTTTGGCCAATACCGCGACGGATTCAGGAATCAGCGAAACGGACTCGGAGCGTTGCGAGTCGGTGTGGAACATTTCCGCGGGCAACGACAATGACGTTGGTTCGGTTGAAGTCGGGTCGTCCAACCCTGGCGACAGAGAAGCGGGAACCGATTGTGCGAATGGCTCGAAGGAGGGTTCCTGTTCCAATGTTTCTGCGAAACCCGCCAGTTCGGTTTCGATGTCGATCACGGGAGCTTGCAGCGTGCCAGATGAATCGCTTGCCAAACGCTCGGGCATGGTCAACCCACGCGCACCGTGGTCGTTGCGGTGGGCGTCTTCCGCGTGCGTTGAAGATGGCAGGGCGTCGGGTTGGTTCCAAGGCGAGAGCGGTTCCGCGGTGCCGAACCCGTGGCGGTTCGAAGCTCCCAATCCGTCCGGTGCGTTGGCGGAGGCTTCGTCGTTGGACTGTGTTTCGCCGTTCCGGTCCGACGTCAAGTATTGGAACGCCGGATCCGAAGCCACGTCCAAATTTGCCTGCGCGGAGGGTCCGTTGCCAAATCGGGCAAGCAACCCACCTGGTTCCAGCAAACCGGTCGAGTTCAGAAAGTAAGGCGTTGTGGTGGTCGCAATGACAGCGATGGACGCTGTGATCGGCCACAACAACAGCGATCGTCGGGAATCCTGACGCATTCGATGACTGATGGATTGGAGCAATTGAGAAGGACGGCGACGAGACGTTTTTCGCCGATCAAACGCTTATGCCTAAAATCGGCCCTCCAAACCAAGACGAATTCGGCGGTGGATCGAAAGCGGAGCCAAACTTTCGCATTCCGAGGGGCTGGTGGGCGTCGACCAGACCAGCCCGTCGGTGGGGTCAGGCCAGGCCCTCGCCTGTACATGGGGGGCAGACGGATTATGGTTGGTCAAAAAATGAAGCCGTGCCCGGTGGGAGCCCTGTTTCACGGACTCCATCCAAGCCGGATTTACCGCGTGAATCGCACCGTGAATTGCAAGGTGAATTGGTGCCGCGAAAGATCACCGTGAAACCCGACCCAATCCCTCTGCGACCGTCGACTGGTTGGTCGCTGCCACCTTTTCGGAGAATTCAAAACAAACGTGATCCAGCCTGATTCCCTGCCGCTTTCGCGCCGAAATCGATTTTTGATCAGCGTTCTGCTGATTGGGATGCTGTTGACGATCGCTCTGCCGCCGTTGGCGTTCCAAGCACGCGGTGCACGCGGACTGTCGCCGTCCGTTGGGACCTTGTTGGCGATGGTTTCTCCGGTCGCACAGATGTTCTATTTGGATCGTGGCTACGCTTTTTTTGCTCCGGATCCCGGTCCCAGTCACCTAATTCGGGCGAGCTCGGACGGTGGCAAAACGACGCAATTGTTTCCGGATTTGGAGGATCAGTGGCCTCGGTTGTCGTACCACCGGCATTTCATGTTGGCGGAATTTTTGAATGATTCGTACCAGCCCGCTTTGCCGCTGGAGGTCAGCCAGCTGATCGGTCCCGAGCTGAGTCCCGAGGAACTCCAAACGCTGCGAATGGGACGACAACGCTATGAACGGATTGCCGATTCGATGGTTCGGCACCTGCAATCGACGGGGAAATCGGACGTTTCGATCCAGCGAATCGAGCACCAAATGCCCGACTTTGTTCTGTTCGCGCAAGAGAACCTCTCGTTGATCGATGAGCGGTCTTACATCGAGTTGCCCGATCTCCCGATCACGCTGGAAAGTTTGCTGGGGAGTGTCCCTGAGTCGCTTCCGCAGCCGGAAGCCGGCGATGCAGTGGTCTTGGACCCAGAGGATTCCGAATCGGTTCCAGTGCCGGCGGGCGAACGGAAGAAAGGTTCAGGGAATCAGTCGGAAGACGCGGGCAGTCCCGCGGCCGAGAATCAGACACTGGACGAACCGGAGCAACCAGGCACTGCACCGGAGGACGTATCGTGATCGTTGAGTCGGCAAAACAGGTCGGATTGTCTTGGGTGGATGCCTGGGATCGGTTTTGGTTCACGCCTCGGCACATTGATACGTTGGCGGTGCTGCGGATCGTCACCGGTGCGATGCTGTTGTATTCACACCTGGTGCTCGCGGCCGACTTTTCTTCTTTCGTTGGAACGGAAGCTTGGATCGACAACGAGACCAGCGCGTGGTTGCATGATGGAACGCTTGGTGAAGCGACCGCGGCTTGGTCGTACTTGTGGTTGGTCGACAACGCGACGTTTCTTTGGCTGAATCATATCGTGACGATCCTGGTCACGGGATGCTTTCTGGTTGGCTTTTTGACTCGCGTGACAGGGCCGCTGGCGTGGTTCCTGCAATTGATGTTGGTGCATCGATTGCTCGGCAGCCTGTTTGGGTTGGACCAGATTGTCACTTACTGTGTGATGTACTTGGCCTTCGCTCCCTGTGGTGCGGTTTGGTCGGTCGATGCGAAGCTGCGTCGTCGTTTGACAGGCGATGGTGAGCGAACGCTTTCGGGTTGGAAAGCGTGGTTGTTCCCGGCAGACAAGAAGACGGTCTCGGCCAATGTGGCGACGCGATTGCTGCAGATTCATCTGTGCGTGATTTATCTGTTCGGTGGCCTCGCGAAGGCTCGTGGTGAACTTTGGTGGGACGGAACGGCGGTTTGGTTTGCCGTGGCAAACTACGAATACCAGTCGATTGACATGACAGTCTTGGGGCGGTTCCCGCGTGTTTTCACCGCGTTGTCGCACATCACGATGTTCTGGGAGATCTTCTACTGTGCCTTGGTTTGGCCGCGTTTGACTCGCGGGATCACGTTGGCATTGGCCGTCGCCGTTCACGGTGGGATCGCGTTGTTCCTGGGCATGATCACGTTTGGTGCGATGATGATCGCAGCCAACGGGATCTTTGTTTCGCCGGATTGGATTCGTCGCAAGCGGTTGGGCGAATCAGCGGAAGATGGCCACGAAGACGCGTCGCTATCCGGTGTGATGACGTCGCTAGGAACCGATTCCAACAATCGCACTCGTTCGGTTGCCTTGCCGGCGGATTTGCAACATCGGTTGGCGGAACTTGACGCGGCTGAAAAGGGGATCCAGAAACGTTATGCCAAGCTCAAACGCCGCGAAGCCAAGAACGAAGAACGCAAGCAGCGATTGCTGGCGACCCGCGAACAGATCAAGCAAAAACTGATCGACGGCAATCTGTCGGCAGGCGACAGCGTGCTCCGCAACGATGATCTTGAGGATGCCTGAGTCACCGTGGAAGTTGGCGTTCGCAGGTCGCGTGCGAGTTCACTCCCGTGGTGAGTTCACCACCAGTGACCATCGTCAGTGATCGGACGGATGTCGCATCGCATGGAATCCATCGCGGACGCCAATTCTCCGATGGCCCAGTCCAGGTCGTCGACTTCGAGTCGATACTCAGGCCACTTCCATCCGACCGGCCAAATCTGGTGCGGCGCTGGCCAGCGATCTTTTTCAGTCGTGTGCTGAATCCTCGCCAAGAGTCGTGGCAAACACAAACGAGGTGATCCGGATGTGGAGCCAAGTTGTTCGCCGAGGTCGTGGGAATCTCGCAGTGCCGCCGGAGGATCCGAGGCGATCCACTGCGTTAGGCCTTTGGCTGTGTCGGAGCGATCGGGATCGATCACGGTGATGCCGTGCTCGGACGAAAGTCGCTGACAGATGAGTTGCCGCAATTCCGCGTCGCCACCCACCAAAGCCATCGAGGGGACGTCGGCGGCGATGTGGTCACGCAGATCTTCGATCGTCCATCCGAAACGCGGGTCGCAGAAGTCCGCGGCGACGTCGCAGGCGGGTTCCAAAACAAAACGCCGAGCGGTGTATCGCGGATGCGGAACCACCAGAGCTTTCGAGGATCCCGCCGGGCCTCGACCGCCAATCAAGCCCCGAAGTCCGGCGGCTCGTGGTGGCCCCGCCAAGCGGCCATGCAGAACAACGTCGAGATCGATCACGCGGGCGCCCCAGCGAACGAGTCGTTTGCGGCCCAGATCAATTTCCAAGTGTTGCAACAAATCCAACACCTCCGCGGCGGAGGCTTCTGTGGCAAATGCGGCGACCGCATTGAGAAACGGTGATTGACCACCGGGACCACCGATCGGTGGCGTTTCAAACAAGCGGCTGGTTCGCAGGTTTGCGGGCGATCCGTGTGGGGCGTCGCCACCATCTTGCTGACCGGCATGCTTTTCACCAGGTGCGGCAACCAATCCCGATTCCGCGACCCGGCGAGCGGCTTCGGCGATCACCACTCGGCGGTCACCGAGGTTGGAACCGAAGCTGATGAGGCATTGCGTGGGCATGAACAGAACGCTGGCGAGAACAAGGGGGACGCGGTTGCTGGCGAATCATAGTGGGAACCCGACGCGTGAGCGAGGCGAGTGCGGGTTCGTCCTTCCTGACGCGTCGGGTTTCCATTGTTGATGGGCTTGCGGCGCGTCTTCTCGTGCTCGACGTCCGGCCAGAACTCAATCACGTCCGGTTCGTCATCGGCCACTGTTGTCGATCGCCCATCGGCTGATCGCCTCAACCGCCGGGATTTTACAGTTTACAATTTCACTGTTTCAATCTTCCCCATCTCGTTGCTCGCAACTGTTGCCGCTCCGCGGCTTGTCGAGCGAGGGGGCGGGACTCGCGAGACCTCGGGTTGGAAACCCGAGGCTGACGGATGTCACCGCTCCGCGGTTGTTCGATCACTCGGACGGACACAATTGGTCTCGGCGTGACGACAGTTGGCAGGCCCGTCGTGAACGATCACGTCCGGTTCGGCTTCGGTAACCGTTGTCGATCGCCCATCGGCTGATCGCCTCAACCGCCGGGATTTTACAATTTACAATTTCACTTTTTCAATCTTCCCCATCTCGTTGTTCGCAACTGTCGCCGCTGCTATGTAGGTTTTTTCGTCAAGGGTGAATTTTGGATCTCGCTGGGAGATTCCGATCTGCATCGCAAGCTGCTATTCGATCGTGACAGGATTGCCGTCAGATCAGTAAACGAGTTCGCTTCGCAAAGCGGGTGATTCAAGTGAGAGCCGGATCATTCTCCGCGACGGGGAGGACCCAGCGACGATTCGATCGCGACTCTCGAAGGACTCTTGGCCAATGCGGGAATCTCTTCAAAAGACTTCAAGCATCAACCCTGTGACGAAAATTCCTCTCCTAGCAGGTGACGGTTCGGTTGTTGGATGTGGTTCAACTTCAATTGCGGATTCAGTGGCATCGCACGGTGGTCGTTCTCTCTTCTAGGCAGCTTGCATCCTCGAAGCCTCTTGAAGATCAACTGGGCCGCTCCGCCCGAGTAGTTCGCTCGACACACCGCACTCCAAGGCACGATGCCACATCACCACCCCGAGCTTCCGCATCATCGCCACGAGTGCTTTCTTGGTTCGTTTGCTTTGGCCCTGTTTGATGCGATGGTAGTCCTTCGCCGCTGACTCACTCCGCGAGATCGATACCCAAGCCGCTTGACAGAGCAATTTGCGAAGTCTGGCAGGCCCCTGACGCGTGATTCGGCCTTTGCGATTGTCACTCTCACCACTTTCATGACTCGAAGGAACCAGCCCCAAATACGCACCAACTTGCCGGCGATTGCTGAACCGCGTCAGGTCACCCATCTCGGTCAGGAACGTCATCGCCGTCAACAGCCCAACACCAGGAATCTCACGCAGCTTTTTATGAGCAGCGGCGTAACGCGATTCGCCCGATAGTTTTCGCAACGCGCTGTCGAGCTTGGTCTGTTCCTGACGGAAGGCTTCGTAACGATCCGCTAGTCGCTCGAACGTCGCGGCGACGACCGAATCCATCTGAGCGATCACGTCTTCTCGCAGCCAGCGAACGAATCGCTTGGTCCAGTGTGTTTGATACCACGACGGCTTGGTGATGCCGCGTCGTTTCAGCCCCGAGAGGATTTTCAGTTTGACGCGAGTCAGCTCGTCGCCGACGTCGATCCGAGCCCGGACGAGCTCCCGGTCATCACGAAGTCGCTGGGGTGGTGTCCAGACGACCGGCAGCGAATTACCGGCTAAAACGTGACCACGGACTTGTTCCAATAGCATTTGAGCGTCCTTGGCATCCGTCTTGAGCTTGGCGGACTTCGGGGTGGTGGGCAACAGTGATGGCGAAAGGACGTAGCATTCGATGCCCGCTTCGTGCAGTTCGTCGGAGAGCCCGAACCCGAGCCCGGAGGCTTCGTATGCAAAGACAATCCGCTGGCACCGCTCTTTGTCAGCGAGCCGTTTGATCCGCGCGATCATGTTTCGGCGTCCCGATGGATTGTTTTCGTGGGCAAGTTGCTGGGGCACTTGCGTGCCGACGGCGTAGCGAAGGAGCATGCTGCGGTCGTGAAGGTCGCAGCCAATCATGATAGACTTGGACATGGATTTGGTACCTCGTTGTGGATTGTTTCAAAAGCTATTAAACGTCCCAACGAGTGTGCCAAATCTTTTCCACTCTGACCTGCCCCCTACATAGTTTCTCCGCGGCTTGTCGAGCGAGGGGGCGGGACTCGCGAGACCTCGGGTTGAAAACCCGAGGCTGACGGATGTCACCGCTCCGCGGTTGTTCGATCACTCGGACGGACACAATTGGTCTCGGCGTGACGACAGTTGGCAGGCCCGTCGTGAACGATCACGTCCGGTTCGGCTTCGGTAACCGTTGTCGATCGCCCATCGGCTGATCGCCTCAACCGCCGGGATTTTACAATTTATAATTTCACTTTTTCAATCTTCCCCATCTCGTTGCTCGCAACTGTCGCCGCTCCGCGGCTTGTCGAGCGAGGGGGCGGGACTCGCGAGACCTCGGGTTGGAAACCCGAGGCTGACGGATGTCACCGCTCCGCGGTTGTTCGATCACTCGGACGGACACAACCAGTCGCGGAGTGACGGAAGCCTTGGGGGTGCATCGTGTGGAACGCGTTAGCGCTGCATGGGGACCGCGGTGGTCCACTCGGGCAATTCGGTGGCCTCGTTGGTGATCCCCAGAACAATCGTCGAGGGATGCTGCGATGCCTTGCCGATCAACAAGCACTGAGAGAGCTGCACGCAGTCGTTCAAATTTTCGCGGCGGAGCAATCGTTCACAACGACTTGTGTGCCACTTGTTTCGGAGGGATCGCCATCCGAGCCCCTGGGACGCGGGAGCACACCAGTCGACTCGCAGTCGCGGCATGGCCATTGATTCGTGGCCTTCGGACTGTTGCGATGCGTTGGCTTCTCGCCAAGCTTGGCCCAAGGCGACGAAGAAGGCGGGCTGCAATCGCAGCTCATCCGGCGTCACCAAAACCAAAGTCTTGCCGTAGCGAACGGCTTGTTCGACGGTTCGGTGCAACAACGTTCGCAAAGTATGATCCGGTGTGAACATCGACCACGCAGGGATTCAAAGCCCGAGAGAAGATTCAAGCTCGAACAACACTCTGTTCATTGAGTGAGACGAATCTCAATTCAATCGCAGAGAAACAAGACGGTTCGGTCATGACCGAACCGTCATCCGATTCTGTCCAAGGTCCGGTGGCCTTCGATCAAGATTGCGGCGAACGCATCTTGGCCAACATCGCTTGGAAGTCGACCGCGACAGGACGACCTGCAGACACGTCCGCTGATTCATGATGCAACGCGGCAGTTTCGACTTGCACATCGTCTTCGATGACCAGCATGTCACGGTCGTCGTGGTTGACAGCGATGTCTTCGCCATCTTCTTCGATCCACAACACGGGTGCCGAAGCAGCGATGGCCGATTGATTTTGCATCTCGCCCATTTGAGCTTCGTCGCAGACTTCATCCATGCCATTGGCATCGTCGCCGAGCAACGACAAAGGTGAATTGGCCGCACCACGCATGCTGAGGATTTCTTCGTGCAACGACGTTTCCAGATCGGACGCCACGTTGTCGCAGGCGTCGAATTTGTCAGTTGCTTCTACCGAGGCCGCCAAGGCGTCGACGGTGGAATTGATTTCCTCTTCGTCGTCGAACTCACCGAACAGTTGGTCCGCCGTTGGCGTGGAAGCGACGGGGGCTTCGCTGTTGTGCGATTCAGCTTCTTCGGTCTCGGGCAAGTTGGCCGCGAGAGCGGATCCAATGACGTCGGAGACCATCTCGTAGTCGCCTTCGTAGGTCTGACAATCAATGCTCAGCGAGCCGAATTCGAGGTTGTCGGTGGCTTCTGGCGACGCCGTGGTATCTTCGCAAACCAGGGATTCCTCGATGGTTTGCTGGTCGGTGGTGGGTTCCGATGTGGCAACCGCGACGTCTTGTAGTTGTTCACCGTGGCACGGTTCTGCCTGACAAGGGCCATTCTGACATTGGCCATCTTGGCACTGTTCGCCTTGGCACAGGTCGCCTTGGCAAAGGCCAGTTGTTTGGCAGGCTTCTTCGCCGCACTCGGAGGTGTTGCAGGCTTGCGTGTCGCACGTGGTGGCTTCGACTTCTGCGACCGCTTCGCTTTCGTTCGGCAAAGCCTGATCGTTCCAGCGTCGGCCCAGGTCGCTGGCGTCGTTGGATTCAATGGTTGCTGATTCGAAGGTTGCCGAGGTGGATTCCTCATCCGAACTGGTTTCGTCCCACATCGAATCATCGAGTGCGCCGAATTCGACGTTGGAGGATTCTCCGTTGGGCTGGGCGATGGTGGGTTCCTCCATCACCGGGCTTGGCAATTGTTGCAGCGTCGCCCAGGCACGATCGACGATTTTGTTGTCGATGATGCTTTGGTTCAACGACGCGGCGCAATCGATCGCGGCTGTCATCATTTGGTTGATCAAACGAGGCGTGCCGCTGCAAGCTTGGTGAATGGCACGGATCGCTTCGTTGGTGATCGCTTCCTGGGGATTGGACCCGCAGTTCTTGATCACATCTTGGACGTAGGTCAGGGCTTCGTCGCCGTTGAGCGGGTGCAGGTAGCACCGAGTTGCGACGCGTTGCACGAGTGCTTCGAGCGATGGCAGTGCCAGGGTCTCATCCAGCTTGGGGCCGCCCAGCAGAACCGCACTGACGCGTGGTTGGCCTTCGCTCATCGTGTTGGTGATGATGCGAATGGTTTCCAGCACTTCCGGTGTCAACGCTTGCGCCTCGTCGACCAGCAGCAGCAAACCGGGGAATTCCGCGGTGCTGCGAGCGAGTCGCTCGACCAGGGCGAATTGCGGATCTTCGTTGGGTTCCAGTGGGGTCGAATGAATCCCACGGACTCGGTTCAATCGCGTCAGCAGGTGACGTTGGAACAACAAGGGGTTGTCCAGCATCGCGTCACCGAGCACCACGACCTCGCGACGACCCGCGAATTGCTTCAGCAGCAACTGGCACAGCAAGGACTTGCCGACGCCGGGGGGGCCGATGACCAGCGAAATTGCTTCCCAGGCTTCAATTGCTCGTTGGATTCGTTGCAATGCCTCGTCCTGCGATCCAACGGGAACGTAACGTTCCGCACTGGGGAAGGGCGGGAAGGGAGGCACGTGAAAAGAGTGTTCAACCGAAGACATGGTCGAAGTTTCCTAGGCGGAACAAGTGGGAGAATGCGGACACGCCGTCTAATCGTTACAGTCGTCACCCAGACCGCAGGGTCTGAAACAAATTTCATTCATTTCTGACGAAATCACCTCATGCCCCCTCGCCTTGCCCCGTGACAAAGAGCCCTTCGACCAAGCCACGCAAACCAGCCTCCACCGCGACGATCGATTGGTACGATCGGCCTCAGTACTTTGACATGGTGTTCCGTGACGAAACGGCAACCGAAATGGCATTCTTTGACGAGGCGTACCAGCGTTACGCGACCGGAACCGTTTCGCGGGTTTATGAACCCGGTTGTGGCAGCGGTCGTTTGGTGGCCGCTTCGGCAGCCCGCGGGTACGACGTCATTGGGTTGGATAACAACGACGCGATGCTCGCTTATCTGCAGCGCCGATTGCAACGTCGAAAATTGTCGGCCGAGCTGATCAATGGCGACATGACGTCTCACGTGTGTTCGCCCCCCGTGGATGCCGCGTTTTGCACGTTCAACACGTTCCGTCACATGATGGATGAAGACGCAGCGGTCGCGCATCTGCGAGCGGTGGCGGCCTCTTTGCGAACTGGCGGGATTTACGTGCTCGGGTTTCACTGCATTCCGATGGACGCGGATCCGGACTGCATCGAGCGTTGGAAAGCGTCCCATGGGGGCACGAACATCAGCGTGACTTTGAAAGTGGTGGATTTTCAGCGACGCAAACGACGTGAAACACTTCGCGTTTCGATCAAAGCCACTCGAAAAAACGGAACTGTCGAGCGAGTCCGCAGTGAGTTTCCGCTGCGGCTTTACACTCCCAAACAAGCCGTCACGATGTTGAAGTCCGTCCGTGATGAGCTGGAAATCGTCGGTGTCCATGACTTTGACTATGAAATCGAACATCAGCGAGAAATGGACAACGACCTGACCGACGCCGTGTTTGTTCTCCGAAAACAATAATTTTCTGAAGCGACCCTGATGACGCACGCATTCCAAGCCACCTGCGCCGCGACCGGCGAGTTCCTTCCCGGTGAATTTGCCGAAGCGACCGCCGCGCAAATTGATTTTGCCTGCGGACGAGCCGCCGAGGCCGCAGTCCAGATCCGCGAATTGACGCCCGATCAGCTCGGCGAATTCCTTTCCGCGGTGGCGACCGAGATTCGATCGCGACGGGAGGAAATCGTGTCCCGCTGCGAACTGGAAACGGGATATTTGAATGCTCGTGTGGAAGGCGAATTTGATCGAGCGATGGGGCAACTGGATCTTTTCGCTCGATTGGCGGTCGAGCGACCTTGGGACCGCGTGACCTCGGAAGCGGCGGATCCGGATCGCAAACCATTTCCCAAACCCAGCATGACGCGGCGGTTTGTTCCGGTTGGGCCTGTGGCGGTGTTTGGTGCCTGTAATTTTCCGTTGGCGATCTCGGTGATTGGCAATGATTTTGTCGCTGCGGTTGCCACGGGGAATCCGGTGGTTGTGAAGTCGCATCCCAGCCATCCGGGCACCTGCGAACTGCTTGGCAACGCCGTCAAAGAAGTCGTGAAGCGGTTGAAGCTGCCCTTGGGAACGTTTGAATTGTTGCATGGGCGAACCCCGGAAACGTCGGTCCGTGTGATCTCTCATCCCGCGATCGCCGCGGTCGGGTTCACCGGCAGTCCTCAAGGTGGCCGGGCTCTGGCGAAGGCAATCTTGGACCGCGAAAACCCGATTCCCATTTTCGCGGAATTGGGCAGCACCAATCCGGTCTTTATCACCCCGGACGCGATGGCCGTTCGAGCAAAGGCGATCGCGGAAGGCTTTGCCGGATCGCTGAGATTTGGCAACGGTCACATGTGCACCAAGCCTGGTGTGGTGGTGATTCAAGAGCGGGATGCTGACGCGTTCATTGCAGCAACTCGGGGTATCTTTGCCAAACAGCCGAACCTTCCCATGTTGAGTGGTCCTGTGGCGGAGGCGTTTGATCGCGGGATTGAACAGCTTCGAGCAGCCAAAGAGGTGGATTCCTTGTTCGTTGCCGAAGCAATCGAAACAGAAGGCCCCTGGCATCGGGGGGCTCACTGGTTTGGCATGAATGCGGAGACCGCGATTCGTGAGCGGTGGCTGCACAGCGAAACGTTTGGTCCGGTTTCGATTTTGGTGCGCTGTCGGGGGGAAGCGGAAATGTTGCGGGTAGCCGAAGGGTTCCATGGGTCACTGACCACGACACTGCACGCCGAGACGTCTGAGAATGAGTTTGCGCAGTGTTGGCGCCGCATCGCAGAACGCTTTGGTGGCCGGATCATCCTCAACGGTTGGCCGACGGGAATGGAGATTGGTTCCGCGACGCAGCATGGCGGCCCGTTTCCCGCCAGTCTGGATGGTCGCAGCACCTCCGTCGGGCACGCCAGTTTGGAACGGTTCGTTCGACCGTTGTGTTTTCAGAACTGGCCTGAGGACGTGATGTTAGCGAAACGCTCGGGTCCATGAGTCCCGCCTGGGGGACCGGGAAAGGAACGTTTTCAATCGGGGCGAAAGCGATCTTTCCTGCTCTGAAAAGTCGCTCGGATCGACTAGAATACGCAGTTGTAATTGATGTGATCTGACAAACGACTCCATTGAATAAGCGTTCGGCATCCAGCCTGTGCCTTCCCCATCCGAAGATCCAACCGAAGTTCGCACTTCGACGTCCGAAGAAAGCCTCGTCAATCACGTTGGCGACTACAAAATTGTCCGTACGCTCGGGACGGGCGGGATGGGCGAAGTCTATTTAGCTCAGCACACCACGACGCAGCAAACGGTTGCGTTGAAAATGTTGCGGCATCATGTCGCCAACCAACAGCGTTTCCGGCGACGATTCCAACGCGAAGCTCAATTGATTCAAGGACTGGATCATGAGCACATCGTGCCACTGCTAGAGACGGGAGAAGAAACGGGCGTGCCATTTTTGGCGATGCGCTTGATCGAGGGCAAAACCCTGGCGGATTTGATTCTGGAACAGAAGGGAATCGAACAGTCGATGGCAGCGGGGGACGCTTCGCAATTGGAGACGGCCGTTCTGACACCGACTCAAGCGGTGTCCGATGACCAGGCAACCAATTTTCAATCGATAGCGAACTCGATTGCCGATATCGCGGATGCATTGCACTTCGCGCATTCTCAGAAGATCATTCACCGCGATGTGAAGCCGTCCAACTTGATGCTCGATCGCGATGGCAAGATCTGGTTGACCGATTTTGGTTTGGCTTTCTTGGAAGACGAGCAAACCGCGTTGACCATGACAGGCGACTTGGTGGGAACCCCCGCTTACATGAGTCCCGAGCAAACGCTGGGGTCGCATTCCGAAGTCACCCGTCGTTCGGATGTCTACAGCTTGGGGGCGACGCTTTATGAATGGGCGACGCTGCATCGTCCGTTCAGCGGCAACCGAGAACAGGTGCTGGTCAATGTTGCTCAAGGCAGTTTGGCGACACCGCGGAGTCTTCGTGCTGATCTTCCGCTGGCACTGGAAGCCGTCATTTGCAAAGCGATGTCTCGCTCGCCAGAGGCTCGCTATCCCACCGCGGCTGCCTTTGGCGACGACCTTCGACGGTTTGCGAACGGCAAACCTGTCATGGCAAAAATGCCAGGTTGGACGGAGCGTTTGTTCCGTTGGAGCCAGCGAAATCCGTTGGTCGCTTTGGCGTCTTTTCTCGGAGTGATCACGACCGTGGTCGCGGTGTTGGGAATGCAAGCGATCTATTCCGGTCAGTTGGTCCGCATCAACGAGCAATTGGCGAAGAGCAACGATGATCTCATCACGTCGAACTTGCAGTTGGAAGCCCGAGAAGCCGAGCTCAGCAATCAGCTTTTTATCTCGGACATGTCGCTTGCCTTCCAAGCCTACGCGGCGAAGAACCTGATCACGACCAAACAGTTGTTGGACAAGCATCGGGAAGAGTCGGTGCCGTTTGGATCTCGGCGATTCGCGTTGGAGCTGTTGGACTACCTTGCCACGCCGCCCTCTTCGGTTTTGCTGACCAAGCACCAGGCGGCTGCCACCGCTGTTGCGGTTTCGGAAGATGGCAAACTGGTGGTGTCCGCCAGTGAAGACGGCGAAGTGCATGTGGTGGATCTGGAGACGAAACAACTGCTCCACAAGTATTCGTTGCCGGGACGGCTCGATTCCATTGCAATCAGCCCGGACAAGCAGTTTTTTCTAACCGGTCTGAATGAATCGATCGGGTTCACCCCGATCAAAATGCACCGCGTTGACAACGGCGAAGAAGTTCTGGGGTTGCTGGGGCATTGGCATTCAATGGAATCCGGAACCTTCTCATCCGATGGGAAGTGGATTGCAACGGCCGACCGGTACCGACAAATCCAGGTGCATGACACGGACGGAAACGTGATCGACTCGTTTGACGCACAATCCCGAAATGAGTCGCTGCGTTTCCTCGAAGACAGTCACCGATTGGTTTATGTCCAAAAATCGCAAGCCGGTCACGAAGTCCGAGTGCGAGATCTGGACACGGAAGACGAGACAGTGATCCCGACCGACGTGATGACGGCCCAGTTTGCAATCGCTCATCCTCGCGGCAAGTCGAATCCATTTCGAATCGTGACACAGGGCTACGGCTCCCTTTCTGTTTCCGATTCCGATCAATCCGCTCCGTTTGTGAAAGTGAATCATTTCAATGCGGTGTTCCGTTGCGTGGCGATCAGCCGCGATGGAGAGATGATCTACAGTGGCACGGATGAAGGATCCGTCTATGTGTGGCGATTGAAAGACCGAGACGTCTACAACCAATTGTTTCGTCCTTTGCTGGTGCCGGCCGCCAACGGTCGGATCTATGAGATCGCGACGGTGCCAGAAGAATCCGAAATGCCTCGGTTTGTGACGTCGGCTGAAGACGGAAACGTCATTCTTTGGGACACCCAAGAAAAGATGCCGATTCGTCCATCGCACCCGAAAGTTCCCTATCCATGGACGTCCGTTTTAAAGTTGGCGACGCCCCACCACGGATCGTCGGATGTCTTCCTTCGAATGAATGGTGGCGCCGTCGTTCACTACAACCCGCAAACAGAATTGCGGGGACTCTCAGTGATCGCACACCAACCCATTCGCGGCACGGATGAGATCGCAGTCACGGAAGACGCCTCTACGATCGCGGTCGCAACGGACACCGAACTGAGTGTCTACGACGTCGAATCAAGGCGTCTCATCAAGACGATTCCGAGTCCAGATTTGGAGAGAAACTGCCGTGGACTTCATTACCTGGGGCAGCGTTTGTATGTTCTCTACACCGAGGAAGTGTTGGTCTACGACCTTCCTGATTATTCATTGGTAGGTACGATCACGCTGCCAGTGGACAACGCCAACTCGTTGACCCGCATCCCGTCGGAAGACGCCTTGTTGGTCGTGACCGAACGGGCGTTGTGCAAATTGGAGGGCATGTCCGCGAGTCTCCTTGAAAACGCGGGCTCAGCAGCTGACTATTTCGATCGAGTGGTCTTCGATTCACGCGGGAAACAAATGGCGATCATCCGGTTGAATCGGCTGATTGAAATTCGTTCCTTCCCTGAAGGCGAGACTCTCGCTGTGTTGCGAGGGCATATTCGGCACCCGAGCGATTGTTCGTTCATGGACAACGACATGACGGTTGCGACGACCAGCGAAGAAGGACTCGTTCGGTTCTGGGACATCGCGAGCGAGCGTGAAATGGGATCCCTGTTGACTGGAACACACGATTCAAACTGCCTGCACTATTTCAAGGAGGCTGATATGTTGCTGGCAACGTCTGCTGCAGCACCGATGGAGCTTTGGGTGACCGACCGAAGTCAAGCAAAACTCTCGCCTCTCTTGCAAACGGAGGAAAAATGAGCAGATGAAATCCGACTGGAGTCTGTGAACAATGCTGTTGCGATCGAGGCAGTTTCGAACTCTTTTCGGTGATGATCCCTTCGGTCTTAGTTGTCGGTGCGAAGAATCATCGCTTGTCAGACACTCCCTGCCCTTCGATCCATTGAGTCCAACACGAAGTGAATTCGCCAAACGACGCCCCGACGGAAGCAGCCAGGAGCGAGGACGATCAAGCCGGTACGCCAACCCAACATTTTGGCAACTACCAAATCATCCGAACGCTCGGTTCGGGAGGAATGGGCGAGGTCTACCTGGCGGAGGACATCACGACGGGGCAGAACGTCGCGTTGAAGTTGTTGCAGCACCAAGTTTCAAAGCAGGTCAGGATGCGGCGGCGGTTTGAACGCGAAGCAAACCTGATTCAGGAACTGCGACACGAACACATCGTCCCGCTGATGGATTCTGGCGTCGAGCGGGGAATGCAGTACCTGGTGATGCGCTACATCGATGGGCCAACGCTCGCCGACCGCATTTTGAAAGCCACCGGCGAGCATGAATCGCAAGAGTTCTCCATGGACTCGACTCATGAATGCGAAACGGCTGACACCGAATGCGATCGTGCTGGAACCGCAACGGCTTCGTTTGAGCTCATCGCCGAATCGATTGCTGACATTGCCGACGCGCTGCAGGTTGCTCACAACGAGCGAGTGATTCACCGAGACATCAAACCATCGAATTTGCTCTTCGACCGCGAGGGGAAGATCTGGTTGACAGATTTTGGATTGGCGCTGATCGAAGATCAAAACACGGCGCTCACGCTCAGTGGCGCTATTCTGGGCACACCGGCTTACATGAGCCCGGAACAAACCTTCGGATCGCAGACCGACATCACCCGTCGATCTGATATCTACAGTTTGGGAGCCACTTTGTACGAGTGGGCAACTTTGCGACGGCCCTTTCAAGGCAGTCGTGATCAAATATTGGCCAACGTTGCCAATGGCAGCCTCGTCACTCCTGGCAGCGTTCGCGGCGACCTGCCACGTCCACTCGAAGCCATCATCTGCAAGGCGATGTCGCGTTCGCCTGACTCGCGATATTCCACTGCTGAGGAATTTGCCGAAGATCTTCGTCGCTTCGCAGCTGGCGAATCCGTTCAGGCGAAAATGCCTGGCTGGTCCGAACGTTCGCTGCGATGGGGCCGGCGCAACCCTTTGGTGACCTTGGCGACATTGATCGGTGCGATCTCTCTGGTCATGACCGTGTTGGGGATGCAGGCCATGCATTCAGAGCAACTCACGCGAGTGAACAAAAAACTCGCGGAGAGCAATGACGAGTTGATCGAGACCAACCTGGAACTGGAATCCCGCGAAGCACAGTTGCGAGAACAACTGTATGTGTCGGACATGTCGTTGGCATTCCAGGCCTACAACGGGCACAACCTGAAGGCCACCAAGGAACTGCTCGATCAACATCGGCCGAAACCTGAGGAAGCCGGATCCAGCCGATTTGCTTTTGAAATTCTTGACTACTTGGTCACGCCTCCGCCGTCAAAACTATTGACCCAGCACCACTCGCCAGCGACCGAGGTCGCAGTTTCGCGAGACGGGCAATTTGCGATCTCGGTCAGCAAAGATGGCGAGGTCCATGTGATCGATTTGCAATCGGAAAAACTCACACATCGCTACCAACTGTCCGGACGTCTCGACGCGATTGCGATCTGTCCGGACAACAAACATTTTCTGACTGGTCTGAACGGCGACGTGGGCTTCAACTCGATCACGCTTCGTGAGATCGCGACAGGAACCGAGACGCTTGGATTGCTCGGGCACTGGCACAACATCGAATCCGCCGCGTTCTCTTCCGACGGAACACTTTTCGCGACGGCGGGGCGGTATCGCGATGTTCAGGTTCATCGTCTGGATGGAACGGCGGTCAAAACGGTACATGGCGGATCGCGAAACGAATCGCTGCAGTTTGCGGGGGACGGTCATACACTCGCCTACGTGAAAGAGGTTGGCAAACAACGTTTGCTGCATGCCATCGACCTCGATACCGATCAGGAAACTCGCATCCCGATTGAAGGTGAAACACTTCAGTTTTCCATCGTGCAGCCAGCCGGTGATCCGTATCGCACGGTGGCCTTTGGCAACAAATATATCAAGGTCGCGGATTCCACCAACGAAAGCCATTTCGCTCAAGCTTTTGCCTTGAATGCTCCGGTTCGTTGTGTCGCCATTTCCGCTGATGGCGAAGACATGTTTGCAGGAACCGATGATGGGCTGGTCTACGCGTGGACACTGATCAACCGAACGGAGTCGGGCGATTTTCAGCCGCCGATGATCTTCCAAGCAGCGGAAGGTCAAATCAGCAGCATTCAGGTGATCCCCGCAAATGACAATTCAGCACGGATCGTAACAACCGGCGAAGACGGCCAGGTTCGGCTATGGGACTTGACTGACAAATTGCCGGTTCGTCCAAACCCTGTGGGACGCACGTTTGTGACCGCTCACATCATCAATTCGTATTCGCACCATGAGCGACCATTCGATGTCTTTTTGAGGTTGGACGACAACAGTGTTTGGCACTACGACCCCAGACGGGATTTGAATCGAATGTTGCCGATCAAGTGCGATTTAAAGGAATGGGGATTTCAGTTTGGCTGCGATTCGCGTGCGTCAAAGATCGCCATCGCGAACAGTGACGAAGTCGAAGTCCGCGACGTGGCGTCGTCTGAGTTGCTTGCTCGAATCATTCCGCCGTACGAAACAGAATCGATCAGCGACGTGAAGTTCGTCGAGGGGAAACTGTGTGTGCTGTTGAGCAAACAGTTGTTGGTTTACGACGCGGTGGACTATTCACTCGTTGAAACCCATGATCTTCCGAGCGACAACAACAGTCTGCTGCTGAATATTCCGGGCAGCGATGCCCTGATGATCAAAGCGTCCAACATGCTTTGCACCTACGAGAATTCGATCGTCTCCGTTTTCGAAGCATCGTCCACGGCGGCGGTGCGATACGTGCGAGTCGATTTTGATGCCACCGCCAGCCGGATTGCGGTGGTGTTCGACAATCGATTGGTGGAGGTTCGCAGCTATCCGCAGAACGAGACGATCGCGGTGTTGCGAGGGTATTCCAAACCGATCGCTGACACCATTTTTCTAGATCGTGGACGAACGCTGGCCACAACCGGTGAAGAGGGATTGATACGGTTCTGGGATTTGTCGAGCGAACGCGAAATGGGAATGCTTCCGACTGGGAGGCACTTAGAAAACGATCTGCACCTTCTTGGTGACACCGATCTATTGATGGTCACCTCGAGACAATCACCCGCGGAACTGTTACTTACCAAACAGTCTCGGGCTAGGCTGGCCGAACAACGTCGGGCCATAGGATTGGATTGATCCAACGGGAGCGACTGATGTGATGAATCAGTGTTCGTCCAGCGTGAAGACGCTGTGGTAGGCACCCGCGTCCTCGAAGTAGCGGAACAGTTCCGAATAGAAGTCGTGGCGGCAGAGCGTCGCACTGTCACCGACCACAATCAGTTTCCGTTTGGCTCGTGTGAGTGCCACGTTGCTACGGCGTTGATCGGACAGGAATCCAATCTCGCCATCGGGGTTGCTGCGAGTCATCGTGATCAGGACCACTTCCTTTTCGCGTCCTTGGAATCCGTCGACGGTGTCGATCTCGATTCCATCCAGATCTAGTCGCATTCGCAAGTTGCGAGCCTGGGCGGCGTACGGCGCGATCACCGCGATTTGGTCGCCGGTGACTCCCGCGTCAGCAAGCTGTTTGACCATTTGTAGGATCACCTTGGCTTCGCCGTGGTTCAGTTTGCTTTGCCCGTCCGGTTCCAATTCTTCTTCGTAGCCGGCACCGGCGGTGTCGATCAGCAACAATGGTTCGCGGGTGAAGTCGCTTTCTTCGACGTCCGGCAGGTCGCACAGCAAATGCCGTTTGACGGAGGCATCCGCGATCAAGGTGCTGTCGTAAAAGTGATCGCTGCTGAATCGCATGATGGATTCGTTCATGCGGTACTGCACGGTCAGGCGGCGATAGATTTGCTCACCGTACCGATGCACCAAACGCTGCATCAACGAATCACGCATGCCGATTCGCGCGGCGTCGTCAGACAACACAGTGGGTGGCAATTGGCAGTGATCACCGGCCAGAATCAACCGATCGGCCCGCAGAATCGCTTGCCACATTCCCGGTTCGGTGCACTGGCAGGATTCATCGACGACGACCAAGTCGAAGGACTGATCGCTGAGCAATTCTTCATCGATGGTGGTTGTGGTGCAGATCACATCGGCGCGGTCGATCACGGCACGAACGATGCTGCGTTCTTGAGAGCGAATCATCCCACGAAGTCGTCCTGCTTCATTGAACAGCTCGGCTCGCTGCTTGCGTTCTCGGCCGCCACTGTCGCGGATCGGGCGGTTGGCTTCTCGCAGAATTTGATCGAGTTCTCGGCGCAGGTCTTTGATCACCGTGCTGGTCGGATCCGATTCAACCAGTGCATCCAGTGTGTGCTCTTGCAGTGATTCGAAGACGCGAGCCGGGTGACCGACGCGAACCACGTTGGGCATCAATCGAACCAAGCGTTCCAGCAGGTTGTCGACGGCGGTGTTGCTGGCCGCACAGGCCAGGACACGTTCGCCACGTTCGACCGACTGGGCGATGATTTCGGCGATCGTGGTGGTTTTTCCGGTGCCGGGCGGACCATGGATGATCGCCACGTCATCGGCCATCATCGCAAATGCGACGGCGTCGCGTTGGGGGGGATTGAGCTCGGTTCGAAAGTCAATGTCGTTCAGTTCAAACTGAAAGCTCTCGGGATCGATGTCATGCGTGTCGATTGGGTTGCCATCAACACGCGGTGTTTTGATGCCCAGCAACACGTCGCGAAGTTTTCCCGAGCGGCCGCGAATTTCTTGAGCTCGGGCCATCGCGGCGAGCTGCCGTAGACGTGTGGTCTCGTCCGGCGACATGTCCAAGCGGAAGCGGTCGGAAACGACGGCAGGGCGTTGAACCGATTTCCCATGCTTGCCAACGCCCTTCTTTTTTTTCAGATCGTCTTGATCTCGAATTGGAAACGTGTCGGTCGCGATTTGGATCGAGTGGTTCTTTCGACGGCTAACGACACCCGCGATGCCTTGATCGGAGGGATCGTCGTCCATCGACAGAACGACTGGGGATCCGACCTTCAACCGGTTCATGGGCAGGTCTTTTCCGCCCGGTTTGGCCAGGTCGAGCAGGTAGCGTCCTGCCAATCCGGTGTGGTAGTCGACCATGTCGAGACCCACGATGGCTTGGCCGGTGCTTTCGGCGTCACGCTGAGACCGAATCTGACGCAGTTTGGCGAGGCGGGCTCGTTCGGCCTCGGCTTCCAAATCCAACCAAATGGCGAGTTGTTCGAAGTAGTCTTCTGGATCGAGCGGGCGATCGGTCGGCAATCCCTCGGGATACGGGACGTTCAGATTTGCCAGACCAACCTTGGACGAGTCGGAGCCATTGTTCTTGCCACCGGAGAGGATTCCATCGCCGAACGAACCGGCATCGGAGTTTTTGAACGCGGTTTTGCCTTCTCGTTGGGACTTGGCTTTGGAGCGGGCTTTCCGTGAACGTGATGACATGCGAAGAACAATCGTGAGAACGAACCCGCGGCCAGATACCGCGGGAATGGAACACGCCTTCGGAGAAACTGTCCGTGACGCTCGCACTCATCATCGCCGCTGAAACGTTTTTTGCCAGTGTCTTGACCGCGGTTTTCTACTGGATCGACAAACGAGCCGCTCGCGCCGGGACCCAGCGAATCCCTGAAAAGACCTTGTTGCTGGCCAGCGTCTTGGGCGGATGGCCAGGCGGTTACCTCGCCGGACAGAAACTCAGGCACAAGACAGCCAAGGTCTCGTATCGAATCCAATTCGTGGTGGCCGCGGTCATTCACGTTCTCGCAGTCGTCGCGATTTTGTGGGCGGGGTTGCGCTGAAATTTGAAAGTTGCGGACCGCTCGGCACATCGATTTATCTGGCGGTGAGCAGCATCTGCCAAATTTGATCCGCTGCATTGGGGGGGGCTTGGCTGTTGGCCCAACCAATTGGTTTCGGACTCCATTTCCAAAGCGATGACCTTGGCGTTGAGGAAGCCGTTCAGCAGAATGACCTCGCGGGGCAGGTTGTTCCACCGAGACAGGCCGCTGCGACGGAGTCCATCACTCCGTCGATTGGGCCGCTTCGTCTTCGGCAACTTTTCGTTGGCCGTACCGCAGTTCGCTGACCTTCATCAGCAACCCCAATTGGTGCCGCAGTGCGGGGCGAACACGATCGGTGACCATCACTCGCTTGGATCCATCGGCCGGGCCAATGGTTCCGCTGGCCAATTCGAGATCGATCGATGCGGGGGGGACTCGTTTGTAGTGGGGGTCTGAAAATTCCAGTCGAACGACGATTGGCTGGCCGGCGTCTTCATCGGCTACGGCCGCGGACGCTTCCACCGCTTGGTCCGGTTCGATGTCAGCGGCGGAATCGGTCACCAAGGATTCGACGGACAACGGTTTCACTGTCGCCCATTGGTAATGGGTTTGTTCCAACAACGCTTTGCGAAGGTGCCCAAGTCCCGGGAACGCGGTCAGTTCGACTTGCTTGAAATGGGCGCCCGGTCCCGGGATCAGCTCGACGTGGTCGCCCAACTGAATCGCGGTGATCACCTCAGGCCCCCAGAATTCGGTTGTTTTGACCAGCTTGGTTCGTCGAGCAGCGATGCTGAGAACGGCAACGATCGCACCCACCACAACGATGGCCACCAAGCCCACGATTTGGCCACGAGTGACGACGACCCGCGGGTCGTTGTATTTGTCCGCATGAGGATCCGCGGCGGGCGACTCGTTTTCGTTCATCAAAGAAAAACAATTCGTGAGAGACACAAAGCAGCAGAACCAGTCCACGATTGGGAGGCCCGCGGAGGCATGCCGTGAAAACGGCTCACCGGCTACACTATCCTAACCGTGCAACCAACTTTGCCCCAACCCATCGACCTCATGACCGCACCGATTGAAGCAATCGAAGTCTCGCTTGGCGAACGCAGTTACCCGATTTGGATCACCACGGGGCTGACCGACTCGGCCGAGTCATCTCATTTTGCCAAGCACTTCCAAAACGCCGTGGGCGACTGCACGCACGTGGTTCTGATTCACGATGCTGCCGTGGCGAACACGATTGCCAGGTCGATTGAGCAACAGCTCGCGCAGGCTGACATTCGCATCACCAGCATCACAATCGCGTCGGGCGAAACCAGCAAATCGGTTTCGCAGCTGGAGTCGATTTGGAACACGATGTTGGAATCAGGGACAGATCGTCGCAGCGTTGTCGTTGCGGTGGGTGGCGGGGTCGTGGGCGATTTGGCTGGGTTTGCTGCTGCCTCGTTCACTCGTGGATTGAGGTTCGTGCAAGTTCCCACGACACTGCTTTCGATGGTCGACAGCAGCGTCGGCGGCAAGACCGGGATCAACCTGCCCGGCGGCAAGAATATGGTCGGCAGTTTTTGGCAGCCGCAAATGGTTTGGATCGACACGCAGTCGCTTTCAACCTTGCCCGATCGGGATTTCATCAGTGGGATGGCGGAAGTCATCAAGTATGGCGTGATCGAAGACGCGGATTTCTTCAGCTGGTTGCAAACCAATGCCTCGCGAATGATCGAGAAGGATCCCGAGACGCTGCGCTATGCGATTGGGAAAAGCTGCGAATCAAAAGCTCGCGTGGTCGCCGAAGACGAGCGTGAAACATCCGGCCGGCGAGCGATCTTGAATTATGGGCACACGTTTGCACATGCGATCGAAGCCACCGCAGGCTATGGAGTGTGTCTGCACGGCGAAGCGGTTTCGATCGGGATGCAAATGGCCGCTCATTTGGCCATCGCCATGGAACTCTGCGACCCATCTTTGCTAGAAGAACAAACGGCGGTGTTGTCCGCTGCGAAATTGCCACTGGTATGGAAAGACGCGGATCCGGAACGGATGCTGCCTGTCATGTCGCATGACAAGAAAGTGTCACACGGAAAGCTGCGTTTCGTTTTGCCTGACCGGATCGGGCATGTCGCGATGGTCGGCGATGTTCCCACGGACAAAGTCATCGCGGCGATCCATTCGGCTCATCTCTGACTCACGGACGCTGTCACTTCGATGCCCATTCTGCCTTTTGAACCCGATTGCTACCCGGAAAATCTGATCGACCAAGAGGAGTCACTCGATTCACCTTGGTGGTTGCTGTACACGAAGTCACGCCAAGAAAAGGCGGTGATTCGCAAGCTTCGTGAGGTGGGTGTGCCGCACTACGCGCCGATGATCAAGCAGCGTTTTCGTTCGCCAGCCGGGCGATTGCGTGAATCCTTTGTGCCGTTGTTCGCAACGTATGTCTTTCTGCGAGGAGATGACCAGGCTCGCTATGAGGCGATCTGCACCGGGTCCGTGTTGAAAGCGTCTGAAATCCTCGAGGTGCCGGATCTTTTGGACGACCTTCGGCAAATCCAAAACTTGATTGAGATGGGCGTGCCCCTGACGATTGAGAGCCGACTTGAACCCGGCCAAAAAATTCGCGTGAAAAACGGCACCTTTGCGGGCTACGAGGGAACTGTCATTCGCCGCGAGAACGAATCTCGTTTGCTGGTCTACGTTCGGTTCATGCAACAAGGCGTGAGCGTGAAACTCGAAGACTGCCAGGTTGAGAAGATCGTTTGAAGCGTCAGTCGTTCGGTGGAAATCGGACCTGAGGACTCAAAAAAAGCCGCCCAAGAGAAAACTCTCGGGCGGCTTTGAGATTCCGTTGGCGTGCCCTGCGTCAGGCTGCCAAAGAGTGGCTTAAACTCACGCGAATGGTGAGTACTTGCCTGGCGTTGGGACGGGGTACTTGCCGTCTTCGCCGGGAACGGTTGGAGGAGTCGACTCGAGGGTGTACTCGTCGATTCCTGGGCAGAGGTCCTTGCCCTTTTCCATCAAGTCGTCCCATTTGACGATCTTGCCGGAGTAGCAAGCTTCGCGACCGAGGATGGCGCAGAACGTCGATTTCGCTCCGTACTCGCCTTCGTTGTAGATCTCGCCACGCATCAGAGCTTCGATCAAATCGTGTTGCTCTTGTTGGTGACCGTTCAGGCGTTTGCCTTCGAAGGACCATTTGTTCTCGCCCATGATTTCGCCCGATGGGTTGGCGGAACCCTTGGAACCGATGGCGAACTCGCCCACGTGGTTCCAACCGCCGGCCAAGTGGCGGCCTTGGCTGTGCATCTTGGATCCGTCAGCGAAGGTGTATTCGCAGAACGTGTGGTCAAAGATTTGCGACTTGGTCGCATCGCCACCCATGCGTTGCTCACGACCGCCCATGCCGTTGCACTCGACGGGGTACTCGCCTTTGACCCAGCAGCCGACGTCCAAGTTGTGGATGTGTTGCTCACAGATTTGGTCGCCGCCGATCCAGTTGAAGTGGTACCAGTTGTTGCACTGGAATTCCATTTCGCTTTGGTCTTCGCCCTTGTTGCGATACCAGATGCCGCCACCGTTCCAGTAAACCTGTTGCGAGAGCACGTCGCCGATCGCACCATCGTGAATGCGTTCGATGCACTGCATGTAATGAGGTTCGTGACGACGTTGCAGACCAACGCCAACCATCAGGTTTTTCTTCTTCGACTCTTCGACCGCTTTCAAAACACGTTTGACGCCAGCAGCATCGGTGGCAACGGGTTTCTCCATGAAGATGTGCCGTCCCTTGTTCACCGCATACTCAAACTGTTGCGGTTTGAATCCGGGAGGCGTTGCGATGACGACCAAGTCACAATCAACGTCGATGGCTGCTTTGTAGCCGTCCAATCCCGTGAAGACGTTCTCGGGTGGAACGGCAACTTTGTCACCGAACTTGCGAGTCAGACCGTTGATCGTTCCTTCTGCTTTGTTGCCGAACGCATCGGCCACGGCGACCAACTTCACGTTGCCTTTGGTGGACATGATGTTGGCAGCGGCTCCGGTGCCACGACCACCGCAACCGATCACGACGAAGCGGATGACATCGTCACCAGCGGCATGAGCGTTGGGAATGGAGACGCCTGCGAGCGTGGTGCCGGCCAGCGTGGTCCCTGCGATCAGACCTGAATCCTTGAGGAACGAACGACGACTCGCATCGATGGTGCGACTGGCTTCTTTGGAAACGGTGGGCTTCGGCTGTGGCATCAGAGACTTCCTGTAGCAATACGTGTTGAGCGGTTCCCGATGGGGTCAGGACATCCGCGAGAGGTTGGGAACGAGGTGGGATCCAAGACCGCTGGCCACCCACACCAGCTTCATTTCAAGGACTCGAACCGGGAGTCAAAAGCTGAGGTTCAGGCAAACTGCGTCGAGGTATGGAGCCAATTATACCCGAGATCAAACACCGGGGTTCATCCGACGACTGATTTTGATCCGCAAGTCAATGGTTTTGTGAACTAAAATGAAGACAAGTGGATCTTTCCTTCCAACGAGAACAGAGCAGTGACATGCGGCGATTTTTAGTTGCTTCGGCCTTAATATTCGGCGTCTTTGCGCCGACAGCGGACGCTCAGCCTGCCGTTGCCCGCTACCGTGGGGGGCCGGGCGCAGGCTTTGGATTCTATGGACCTGCTTACCGAGCTCCTGGCTACCTTGTGCCGCCCCCGTTTTTAACTGGTCCCGTGGCCGTTGTTCCGGTCGGGCCACCACCCGTGAGGCCGGGTTCCTATCGTGATCCGCTCTATCGCTATCGCGGCGCTGCCCCAATCGGCCCGGCCATTCCGGTGCTTCCGTTCCCCCCGTCGCCCGCGATCGTTGTGGCTCCACCCGTCTATCGGTCACCCTCGGTCGGGCGTGTTGAAATCAACACCCCTGGATTTCGACTCAGCATACCGGGACCTCAGCCCTACGTATCTGAACTGGACTACGCACCTGAACGGGCCTACGCACCTGAATTGGCTTCCCCGTCCGGATTGGCTTACTCATCGGATCCTGTCGTGGCGGCTTACCCGCCACCGCCCGGACCCGCATTTGATGTCGCGACTCAGTTGGGCGACGGAGTCGAACGTCTTGCCGCTGCGTTGAACACAATCGAAGACGGCGACATTTGGTGGGACTACTTGCAAGTCGATGGGCTGCGGCAAGTCACCGACAATGCCCAAGTCACCTCTGACGGTTCGATGACCGGCGAAGCAGCGACAACGATTGAATCCGCCGCTCGAGCGTACCGAGGCGTCACAACGAGTGGCCAACTGGGGCGCATCGCGAGGCTGGATGGTTTCGCCGAAACACGGGATGCTCTCGTTGTCCTTTCACAATCGCAATCGATCTTACCTGAGTCGGACGTCCCAGCGGTCACGCCCGCCTCACAACCGCAGGAAACGATGTCCAACGAACCAACGTTGGCACCTTCGCCCGTAGAAGCAAGCGGCCCTGACGAGCAACGACCAAACGCCGACGTTGAACCAAGCGGCGATGGATCCATCGAAGAGTTGCCAGCACCGCCGAAGATCAAGATTTAAGGCACCAGCCACGAAGCGACGACCGGTCGTCGCCATCGGACGTCAGTCCGAGGATAACTGGATTCACGAGGTAGAAATAGCCACGAAGTGGCGGCATGTTGTCGCCATCGGACGTCAGTCCGAGGACAACTGGATTCATGAGGTAGAAATAGCCACGAAGTGGCGACAGGTTGTAGCCATCGGCGTTAGCCGATGGAAACGGAGTTCGACGCAAGCATCAAGTCCTGTAGGGACGACAGGTCGCTTACTTCTGAGTGGCCAATTTGCGGAAGTAGGCTTCGATTGCCTCGCGATAATGCGTTGGTAGATCGCGGCTGATTTGCTGCAGTGATTCCTGGCGTTCGGCCGGCGGCAGATTTCCCCAGCCGTTCTGGTCGTCAATTTTTTTGCGATCCGCGTCGCCTTGGCCGCTCGCACCGGCGATGCGACTGTCGTCCATCGGGGACGCTTGCCCGTCGCTTTGGCCACCGTTTCCGCTGGCGTTTTGTTGTTGCTGCTGCTGTTGCTGTTGTTGCTTCTGCTGCTCTTCTTCGATCTTGTCGATCAGCTTGGTCAATTTATCGATGACCTCTTGCTCACGTTCTTGGGTGGCTTCGTCGGCGCGTCCTAAATCCAGGCGACGTGTCACATCGCTCATCAAACGCGAAATTTCGTCGAGGGAATCTTTCTTGAGCGGTTTGATATCTGCGACCATCATCTCGGCGGTGCGTGCGTAGCGAGCAGGAATCTGTTCTTTGCGTTGCAGCAGTCGTCGCAAGTCCGACAAAGCGTCTTTGATTTTCAACTGGGCGTGGTAGCACGCACCGCGATAGAACAGCAGCGTCGCGGGATCCGGGCAGACCATCGGATCGACTTCGGCAAAGATTGGCAGGGCTTCGTCGTAGTAACGAGCCCGCACCAATTCGCGGCCGATCCAAGTCCGCAGGGCGGCTCGCAATTCGTTGGGCATCGATTCCACCAGTGCGTAATCGGGGCCACTGGGATCCATCGCTCGAGCGGTGGTCAACAAATCGCCATTCAAACGACTCATCAAGTCGGACAGCACATCGAATTGTTCGGACGCCGCATCAACCCAAGCGTTGAGAGGCTCGATGTCGTCGCGTTGAACTCCCACCAAGAAATTCTCAGCGGCTTGATCCAACAGGTCCGGTGCCACACCGAGAGCATCCAGGGCAGCGCGAAGCTGCTGTGCCATCTCGTCTGAATCTCGCAGTGGCCAATCGGCACCACTCTTCAGGCCGTTGTTGGGGGACGAATTGGATCCGAGTGGTTCGGCTTCTGATTCGGGGATGATCTGAACGGGAGCAGAACGAATGAAATCGGGCGAAGCGTTCGCTGAGAACGAAGATTGGATTGCGGTGGAGACGATCGCGAGTTCCGCTGGGGGACCGATTTCGGCCATCGCTGGCGACGCCGAAAAGGAAGCGGGCACCAGGGTCCAGATCGCAGCAGCGAAACGAATTCTCATCAGCAATGGTCCAATCAAGGTCTCGGGACGTGGTTCCCTACTTGTTCCGCTCGGTCACCAAATCGCGTGTGATCTGATACAGCCGATCTTGTCTTTGCGACAAATCGCGGAGCAATGGCAAGACATCTTCAGCAGAAGTTGCTTTGTCATCCGACAAACTAGCATAGCGGTCCGTGGACCCCTGGATGCGAGTTTGCATGGTTCGAATCAATTTTAGCTCCGCCAACTTCTGGACAAGGGGTTCTTCGCCAGAACCCGAAGGTTGCCCCCCGCCATCGCCCTGTTGTTCCTGTTGTTTCTTTTTTTCCAGGTCACGTTGGGCTTGAGCTAAGGCCGCAATCATTTCCTCCAACGCCGCCAAAATGTCGGTTTGAAGACCTTGGGTGACCAAGTCAATCTTGCTCTGCCCCAAACGAGTGGAAACCCGCACGGTGTCTTCCCGCAGTTGGGAGACGACTTCCGGGAACGCGACACTTGAGCCTTCTTCTCGCAGCAGCAGCATCGCGCGGTCGGCTTCGAGGGTGATCTTTTGCTCTTCGAATGCCAGGTCACCGGCCTTCAGGTCGGTGGCGCGGTTGCGTTGCACTTCGGGGGTCTTTGCCAGTTGAAGGGTTTGATCCAGCACGGCGGATTGCATCGCTGCCATCTTTCGCAAGCGAGCTTCTAGCTTGGCCAGTTCGCGTTCCATTTCTTCTTCGCGAAGTTGACGGAGGATCTTTTCGAGTCGATCGATCGCGCGACGCAGTTCCTCCTCGGCTTGTCGCTGTTGCTTGGTCGCTTCTTCACGGTCGTCCTGAGCCAGTTTGTCTTGAGCCTCTTTCATCCGCTCAATCGCACGCTGGAGTTGTTCCTCGGCTTGTTCCTGAGGTGACTGAGGTTTGGGCGGCTGTGGTTGCGACGAAGACTGCTGCTGGCCAGATTGTTGTTCGCCGGATTGTTGTTCTTCCGATGACTTTTGAGCTTCCTGCGATTGCTGTTCGCCAGACGGTGACTGCTCACCCTCCGATTCTTTGTTGGCAGACTCCGCTGGGGAGGGCTCGCCCTCGGTGGATTCCTTTTCGCTTTCGGGTGATTCCCCTTTCTCCGACGCATCCTTGGGTTCACCACCGTTTTCCGGTGGCTTCTCGGAACCATCGTTTTGCGGGCTGTTTTGACTCGGCTGATCGCGACTGCTTTCTTTCCCCGGTTCTTGCTTGCCCGATTCTGGCTCACCCGGTGGCTGCTCACCCGGTTTTTGCTCACCCTGTTTCGGGTCGCTCTTGTTGTCCGACTCGCTATCGGCCCCCTTCTCTTGGTCGGCTTGTGAATCACTCTCGGAAGCCTCTGCTTCCGACTCGGGCAATTCGTCCTCGAGTTCTTTGCGGAGTTGCTCGGCGCGTTCCGCGATCGCCTTCTGTTCTTTTTCAACTTCGCTCATCTCGACACCGTTTTCGGTTCGAGCCCGAACGCTGCGTTCATTGCGTTCGGTCAGGCGAAGCTGTTTGATCAAATCGGAAATGCGTTTCTTCTCGTCACGAATTCGCGAACTGCGATCTTCGCTCATCAGCAGTTTCAAGATCGACTGCAGTTCATCGGTGGCGGATTTCTGGTCCGTCATCGCTTTGGACAGCTGGCCGTCGCCAATCATCTTGCCTGCACCGCGAAGTTTCTCCAGGACGAAACGTTCGCGGGACTGTTTGGCCACGCGGCGGAGCAACGCGGAGCGTTCCGGGTTTTCGCTGGCTTCCATGTCCGCCAATCGGAGCAACAGTTCTTCCAGACGCTCGTAGCGGGTTGCGACGCTGGATTGACGCGATGCCAGCGTGGTGACTTCGTCGCCCGTGGATGATTGAGCCAAGGCCCGGGACGCCGGAATCGACATCACCACGATGGTCGATGCCAGCACCAGCAAACAAGCGGACTGACAAACGGTCCGAATCTGAACACGTCCGAGCGTCGAAACGGTGGGGGGAGTGCGGTCAGCTTGGTTCATGCAATCGTTGTTCATAGGATTGGATTTTCCATCCGCGGGGATCGTCGCTGGGCAAGGTTCAGGAAAGGGTGTCAGACACAGATTTCCCGACGGCTGCGTTCTTACTTGAACAGATCCTGGACCTGCTGGTTTCGAGTTTCTTCGGTTTGCTCGATCAATTCTTCCTGATCGCTGATCAAGCCTCGGACCAAATCCAGAATTTCGTTGAAACTTTCTAGGTCCAGCATCTTTTCCAAGACGGCGTTGAGTGACAAAAGCACTTCGTCCGTCGTCGCAATTGCCGCTGTCGCTGCGTCCGTCATTTCCGCAGCAGGCGATTCCGAAGCGTCTTCCGCCATCAAAACCTGTTCCATGGATGTGATTTGACGCTGCAAACGCGGCAAGGGTTCCGTCACCACTTCGGACAAGGGATTGCGAACGCCATCTTCCAAGCGTTCGCGTCGGTCCACCGAATCCACTCGATTCTGCACCATCTCGAGCAGCAAGTCTTCTAAACCGACGACAATCCCGGCCAACTCTTCCGTCGACTTGGTGGCCTGCAGTTCGGCTTGGCGGATTCGCAATTGAACGCGTTGGCGTGCTCGGACGTTCTCTTCGCCATCCGTTTCTTCCCCGGCATCTTCCGCAGCACTGGGACCGTCGGAGGCGTCTCCCTCCTCCGAATCAATTGCCTCGTCTTCGGAATCAGAACTGGTTTCCGGTTCCGCCGACTGCAGCACATCGATCGCGTCGTTTTGAACGGCGACCAAGCTTTGACGGAGGCGTTGGGTCTCGTCGATCGCTTGTTCCAAACGCGAGCGGAATTCCAGTTCGCGACGTTCCAAGGTTGCCAGCAAGGTTTCCGGGGTCACGACTTCCAGACGCACCACTTCGCCACGGACCACATGGGGTTCGCCAAGATCAAATCCGTCCTTGGCGGTTGTGAAAATCTGAACACTTGCTCCAGGAGCCAACCCATTCACGGTGCCGTCATCCGACAAGTCTCGCAAGTCAAAGGTCCAGTCAGCGTTGCCGTCGCGATCCATTTCAGGAGCGACGGTGTGTTGTTGCCAATCGGATTCGAGCGAGTTGGCATCGTCGCCTTCGGCGGTGTTGGTGGGCGTGGCAGCGTTGGCTTCTGCATTATCGGAGCCACGAACGGCCATGGTCAGGCTGAGCGATTCGATCCCATAGTCATCTTTCGCGTTCGCTTGGATCGGCAGCAACGCAATCGGAGTGATGGACGAGCCGATGCCTTTCATCGCCATGGTGGTTTCAGGAACTTGGTCACGGACCACACCAATGAAGTAACGATACGAAGCTTGCGCAGAGATTCCCGTTTCGTCTTGTGGCACCAATCGCACTGACGTTGGTTCTCGCAGATCCGTCACGGACCATTCAAACGACAGGCGGTCCTCGGAGATTTTGACGACCGGTTCGCTGGCATCCTTGGGGGACGCTGCAATCGCGTCCTCGGATGATGTCGCGACATCCACGGCGCCCAGCGGTTTGCTGCTGGTTCCGCGAAGCGTCAGTGAGCTGCCTTCGCGAATTCGGAATCCTGCTTGGTACTTCAGGATTTGGTCTGCGGAACCGGCGGCGGCCTCTTCGTCATCGAAGATTCGCAAGTAGTCGGGGTAACGAATCGCCAGTTCCATGTCGGCAATTGCGGGCGGGTCGACGGCTTCGATTCGGTAATCCAGCAAGCGGTCATCCAATCCGCGAATGGTCATCGTCACCGATTCGGAAAGAGTCGCCAGCGGCGGCCCGTCCAACACGAAGGATTGATATCCGTCTTGGATTCGGCCGACCCGGCGGAGGTTGCTTTGGCCTCGGTTGCCCGCGTCATCGACGTACGACACGGTGCAGACTTCGGGGACGACGTGTCCCAGTTCTTCCGTTGCCGCACGGATTCGCAGGGTGGTGCTGCTGCCGCGAGCCAATCGCAGGACTTTGTCTTCAAACGCCAGCAACTCGGTGCCGACCTCTTCGGTTTCGTCCGCGGTGATGATCGGTGATTCGACCCCGATCATTTCGAGTGCGGCCTTGCGAGGCCAAGGTGAGTCGGACAGCAACGACAATCGCCCGACCGCTCGGGCAAAGGTTTGCGGGCTGGCGATTGCCATCACCAACGCAGCCAGCAACAACGGGACGACCAGCATCAATTTGCGGCGGATCGGTTCCCATCGAAACACGCGTCCAAAGTCGACTTGGTCCACCGCCGCGGTGGCTTCTTGGTGAACGTGTCGCAACAACACGGGGCTGTGCGAATCGTGCGAGCGGTTTTCTTGTGTGAGCTGAACGGCGGTGACCAGCCGTCCACCCAGGCTTGGGTGATGTCGTTCGATCAACAGTGCCAACGAGTCATCGGGCAGATCACGGTTGAGCCTGCCCCACAACCACTTGGCCAAGATCAGAACCACGAGCGCGGCGACGACAACCAGCACGACCGCGCGAGCCGAACGGGGCATTTCACTGCCGCCGATTCGAACCGGCAAATAGTCCACCGCGAGCGCCACCCAAAACACAACCAGCACCAAGGTGGCGATCGCGAGCAACGAATCCCAAACGATGTAGCGTCGCACCCGGTCGCGCAATCGTGATAACAAATCACGAAGCTCCGGATCCAACGATTCAGTACGACCCATCCGATTCCCAATTCAATTCGTGCGTGTGTCCGTGGGCTCCATCCTACCAACGATCCACGGGCCAGCCTATCGCAGCGTTTCGCGGTGGGCGGCGAATCACGACGCGGGGCTCGTGGCATGGGGCGAATCAAAATCTGGACTGCCCGCTGGATCCACGCCAACGGGGACTTCTGAGTCGCCGTGTTAGGACTGGTGCTGCCGGTTGGCCCCCCGGTTGCCATCCGTCCGATCGCTATAAAATACCGTTCGAACGGCTCGGTTTTGATCGACCAGGGCTCGTTCCCAATCCGTTCGCATGGTCGGGCCGCCGGCCACTGAAACCTCGCCGGCGAATTCGCGAATCATCCATCCGCGGTGCGCCGCTGGTGAATCGGCTGGTGCGTTCCGCCGCCGCATCTCAATGTCGACGTCGGTGACCAGTTCCCGCTCTTGATGATTGGCGATGAAGCGGGCGAAGTACCCGTCCTCGGACAGCTCGTGATACCGCAGGTCAATTTTCTTGCGAGTGATCCAGGCGGCTGGCTCACCGGAGGCATCACCGACCGCTTGATCGAGCATCCAGCGTTTGCCCAACCAGTCGATTCGGCCCAGGCCCTGAGCGGTTTGCTTGCTGTCTTTGCGGAATTGACGAACCAAGCGAATCGATTCCGCCCAGTGCTGGAGGGCACGCTGGGCTTCGTCCCACTCCGATTCGCGACCGGAACGTTGGCTTTGTTCCCGGACGAACTGTTCGGCGGCGCGGTAGTACTTCGTTTGAATCTCGAGCGACGTCAATTCACCGTGGCTGGTCGGGACCCGCCGGAGCAGATTCCAATCGCGATTGAAAACACGCAGCGCTTGGATCGGACTTCGAAGTCGGGGCAAGTCTTTGGTTCGTTTGGCTTCGATCATGTCCAGGATCAACGCCACGCTGCCGATCTTGGCCCACTGAGCCAGGTCGCTGAGGTTGGAATCTGACAATCCAATCTGCAATCGCTGGCGACGCTTGAAAAGCTGACGAGTTTCCCCGATCGAACGCCACGAACGACCGCACAACTTGCTCAACCAGTGACCGTAAACGTAAATCGGACGCTCGCCATTGAAGCCGCCCATGTCTGCCACGCGGTCCACCCCCAGCGCTTTGCCTGACAAAAAAAAGCAACCGTCGTGATCCAGGTGGCCGGTTCCCATGATCGCGACTCGCGAAACCAGCAGTCCCGTCAGGTGACGGCGTTGGGATCGGAAGGCAAAGTGAGACCCAACCACACGCAGTGCGATCACCAACGGAAGGTGCAACGCACGCAAGGAAGCAATCGAAAGCCACTGAACGAATTTCGGCAGCGCGACAAAACTTTCTTCTGATTCATTCGTGTCGGACGGTTCTTCCCAGTCGGGGCGGTCCTGCTGTTCAGCTGGGTTCGGTCGCCCCCTGGAGCGATCAGAGTTGTGTCGATCACCGCGAGGACGGATCCTTGACCAGGCGTGCTGGCTCGATTGTTGAATCAGCGATGCAGCGACGATCATCATCACGACCGGGAATGACATCAGGACGCAAGCGATCTGTGTCGCCCAGACAAGGCAAATGGCGATCCGATACATCAGCAAGCCGGCGCCTGTCGCCACATCGGTTTCGTAATTCTCTTGGCACCCGTATAGGTGACCGGCCGCGTCGCAGCTGTTCTTCAGGATGCGAAGTCGTCCCACGTTTTGATTCGCCGACCAGCGAGCCTCGCCGGATGCGTCTCGCATGATTTCATCGATCGCGCGCTGGCACGCGACCAGGTCACTGGGGCGGTAAACTTCCGGCGTGGCCATCTCGACCAGCCCACCTGGGCCGTCGCGGAGAGCGAGGTGGGTTTCGAGGTTGAGTGCCGAACCATTGGCCAAGAACCGACGGTCCCCGCCGTCCAGTCCTTCCACCGCAGGCATCTGGCGGCAAATCGCATCTCGCAAGGCGGCGTAAACTTCACGAGCGGAGACATCCGACTGCAACGCCCCGTCTCGCGGATCGACGAAGGTCGCGTACTCGGTCTCCATTCCCATCAGCCGTCGGCACAGACGTTGGCGGATGGCCAGTTTCGCCACTGGCGTTTTCATTCGCCGTCGTGGTGCGTGTTGGCTCGATGAAGGTAAGTCGTCGCCTCGTCGCGAGCGTCCTGTCGCAGCCACGATGCAAACTGGTTCAGTGAATCCTTGCGCGGCGTGTTGGAGGGAGCCGGGGTCTCCGGATGCAAAGGTGGCTGCCGATCACGTGCTTCCGTGCCCAGTTCTTTTGCCGTCGCAGCAACCGATTGTTGGTCTGCGTTTTGAGGTTGTGTTTGTGTGGCATTCATCTTCGAAAGACCTTCCCTTTGATTTCGCGAACGATTCCATTTGCTCGTGTCGACAGGTTCTTGCGACCGCCGCCGGCATCCTTTTGTCAGGGACGCGGCGACAGTTGATTTGCGTCGTCTCGTTCCAGTGCCGTCCGTCGGCCGCTTCGGTCACCGACTTCCGCAACGCAAAAAGTGTCGTCATTCTAATGACCTGTGATTCTATCACCTCGCCGGGACCCGTTTGGGGCCAAAGGACCGATTTAGCTGGGTGAAGGAAGTTCGGCATTGTGTTTCGTAGCGGGCGTGGTGGAATGTTTGCGCGGACAGTTGGGGCGGTTTCGAGCACGAGCACCGTCGCTGACGCGACTGAGCACGAGTGCATCGGGTTGGTGTGGGGCGTTGGGCGACGAAGCCGAGTTCGAAAGCGCTTGAGCGAGGCTCCATATCGGATCACCACGCTGGTCCCATCCGTGGCGGACCTTTGGTTTCTCGTGATCGGTCTTGGGGCTTCCGCCCCGAGCTACGGAAGTCGGCCCCGTCCGGGGCGAAGATCACGCGGGTCGTGGCTGGGAAGGTGGCTGGTAATTCGTGCTGTTCTGGCTCTTTGGCGTGCTCGTGCTCGTCATCGATGTTCGATCGGAGTTTCGCTGCGCGTGCCTCGCTGACCGGCTTGTCGATTGACTCGAGTCACAACCCGACGCGTGAGCGAGGGACCCACAGGCTCGTTGCAATGGCACGTGGTCCCTCGCTCACGCTTCGGGTTAGGATTCAAACAGACAGCCCTGACGCGTCGGGTTACAAGGTCGAATGGCATGGGTGACCGACGTGTGGGGACGTGCGGCGGGAAAATTGTGGAAAACTTTTTTGGAATTCCAGGATTATTTTTACCGCCCTCGCAAAAAAATGTGGAATTTTTTACGCATTGGGATCACTTTCGAGCTCTCCCGGGTGGTCCACTGCTGTCCCGACGGCCCTTGACGTTTTAGCCCAAAGACACGTATTCTCTGGAAAAGTCGCCAGCGTAGCTTCAATTGGCAGAGCATCGCATTCGTAATGCGAGGGTTGCCGGTTCAAATCCGGCCGCTGGCTTAGATCGACAAAAAAAAGATTTTTGTCATTCACTGTTGGGGACTTTTGGGCGTCGCATTTTTGCGGGCCGGTTTCTCGGCAGTATTTCAGTAGAAACGTAGAAAAACAGAGGTCCCGCAGAGCTTCTCGCTGGCAGGATCCTGAGCGCCACCTGACTCTTTTCCCTCCTTTCGGATCGCTGTGCGAGCGAGCCGAAGTTAGCCCCGGACAAAACGAAGATGAGCGAAGTCGAACTCGAAGTTCTCGACCTGAAGCAAATGGTTCTGGCGAGCAACTCGTTCGGCCCCAGCGACGTCGCCGAAATTCGGCAGGCGATCACCGAAAATTACGGACATTTTGGTGAATTGCGCGACGCGGTCAACGAAATGGAGCAGGACGACGCCCTGACTCCTGCCGGCAAAACCAAGATGGGTGTTTGTCAGTTCTTGCTGGGCCGATTCAAGGACGCCTCTCAAACACTCTCGGCAGCCGATGGCAGTGCGATGGCGCTGTTCTACAATGCTCGTTGCCAATTCGAACTGTCGAGTTTCGACGGTGCGATCGAAGGCTACGAACAAGCCAAGACGTCCGGCTACAACGAAGACCAATGCAAAATTGGCATCGCGGAAGCCAAGCGATATCAGGGCAAGATCGAAGAAGCGATGGCGATCTTGGACGACATCTTCGGCCCCGCCGAACAAACCGCGGATTACATGTACCAACGTGCGGCAACCGCCGCTCAAATCGGTGGTCGCATGGAAGAAGCCATCAACCTGTACCAGCGTGCGGTTTCGACCGATGAAAATCACGCGGGTGCCTTGTTCGGTTTGGCGCTCGAAAACGACCGCTTGGGCAACGACGACGAAGCCCTGCGTTTGTACGAACGAGCCGCCAAGGCATTCCCCACCGGCATCGGTGCCCTGATCAACTTGGGCGTGATGTACGAAGACAACGGGCAATACGACAAAGCCCAGTTGTGCTACAAGCGAATCCTGGATTGTCATCCCGATCACCCGCGTACGCAGTTGTACATGAAGGACGCTTCGGCGACCGGCAACATGCTTTACGACGAAGAAGCCCAGCGTCGCAACGACCGTTTGGCACAAACGTTGAACATGCCCGTTGCAAACTTTGAACTCAGCGTTCGGAGCCGCAACTGCTTGCAAAAGATGGGCATCGAAACGATTGGCGACCTGACCCGCCACAGCGAACAAGAGTTGCTTTCGAGCAAGAACTTTGGCGAAACCAGCTTGGTTGAAATTCGCGAAATGCTTTCGCAAAAAGGTTTGTCGCTTGGCCAGTTTGCTGGCGAAAAGAAATCCAGCGACCCGCCTGTCGACACCTCGCACATGTCGCCTGACGAACAAGCGTTGCTGGAACGTCCGATCGCTGATCTCAACCTGTCGGTTCGTGCTCGCAAGTGCATGACTCGTTTGCAGATCAACTCGATTGGTGAGCTGATCCGTAAATCGGGTGACGACATGCTGGAGTGCAAGAACTTTGGTGTGACCAGCTTGAACGAAGTGCGAGAGAAGTTGGCTGACCTCGGATTGAAGATGCGGGGCGACTGACCCGCTTGTTCCGCTATGAATTGATTGGCACCGATGGAGGTGCCCGGCGCGGCGTTTTTCACACGCCGCGAGGACCCGTTCGCACGCCCGGCTTCATGCCGGTCGGAACGCTTGGAACGGTCAAAGGCCTGACGATTGATCAAGTCGCCGCCACAGGCGCGGATATGATCCTGGGCAACACGTACCACCTGCGATTGCGCCCCGGTCACGAAACGGTCGCGGCCCTGGGTGGGCTGCACAAAATGTGTGGCTGGGACGGACCCATTCTGACTGACTCGGGTGGGTTCCAGGTCTTCTCGCTGGGGGCGATCAACAAGGTCACCGAACATGCCGCGACGTTTCGTTCGCACATCGACGGCGCCAAGATTGAATTGACGCCCGAGCACTCGATCGAGATCCAGCAGGCTCTTGGCAGTGACGTGGCGATGGTCTTGGATCACGTCATCGCGCTGCCGGCGCCGATGACGCAAGTCGAAGACGCGCTGGCCCGGTCGATCCGGTGGGCTGCTCGTTGTCGTGACGCCGCGGACCGTGAGGACCAAGCGCTGTTTGCAATTGTGCAAGGCGGGTTGGACCGGACACTTCGGCAGCAATGCGCCTCGGAGCTCGCCTCCATGTCGTTTGAAGGCTACGCTGTCGGCGGGTTGTCGGTGGGGGAGCCGCCGGAGGACATGTACACGACCACCGGGTTCACGACCCCGCATTTGCCAGCGGACAAGCCTCGGTACCTGATGGGCGTGGGGACGCCGCGTGACCTGCTGGAAAACATCGCTCGCGGGATTGATCTGTTTGATTGCGTGATGCCAACTCGCAACGGCAGGAACGCTTTGGCGTTCACGGATGAAGGACCGCTGAAGCTACGCAACGCAGTCCACAAGCTCGACACTCGGCCGCTGATGGACGATTGCCCGTGCCTCGCCTGCCGGCACAGTCGCGGATACCTGCGGCATTTGTTTGTTGCGGGCGAGATGCTCGGTCCGATTTTGCTCTCGCATCACAACTTGATGTACTACGGCCGGTTGATGCAGGCGACTCGAGACGCCATCGAAGCGGGCGAATTTGAGTCCTTCAAAAACGCCAAGCTCGCCGGTTGGGGCCATGAGCCGTTTCGGGAAACGGTTGCGTCGTAGCGCTCGGTAGCCGAATTCGCCAAGAATTCGGATGTTGCGAGTTGGTGCTGCGAGGGTTGGCTGGTGGCGACCCGTAGGCCAGGTTGTACCTGGCACCCGCGTCGATGCTTTGGAACAAAGCGAGTCGTGGTGATTTCAACGCGAGCCCGCAATCAATCGTCCAGCTACCATCGCCAGGTGGGACCTGGCCTACATTCGTCGTCGGACTCGCCGCAATCCCGTAGGCCAGGTTGTACCTGGCGCCCGCGCCGATGCTTTGGAACAAAGCGAGTCGTGGTGACCTCAACGCGAGCCCGCAATCCCTCGTCCAGCTACCATCGCCAGGTGGAACCTGGCCTACATTCGTCGTCGGACTCGCCACAATCCCGTAGGCCAGGTTGTACCTGGCACCCGCGCCGATGCTTTGGAACAAAGCGAGTCGTGGTGATCTCAACGCGAGCCCGCGATCCCTCGTCCAGCTACCATCGCCAGGTGGAGCCTGGCCTACATTCGTCGTCGGATTCGCCGCAATCCCGTAGGCCAGGTTGTACCTGGCGCCCGCGCCGATGCTTTGGAACAAAGCGAGTCGTGGTGATTTCAACGCGAGCCCGCAATCCCTCGTCCAGCCACCATCGCCAGGTGGAACCTGGCCTACGTTCGTCGTCGGATTCGCCGCAATCCCGTAGGCCAGGTTGTACCTGGCGCCCGCGTCGATGCTTTGAAACAAAGCGAGTCGTGGTGATTTCAACGCGAGCCCGCAATCAATCGTCCAGCTACCATCGCCAGGTGGGACCTGGCCTACTTTCGTCGTCGGACTCGCCACAATCCCGTAGGCCAGGTTGTACCTGGCGCCCGTGCCGATGCTTTGGAACAAAGCGAGTCGTGGTGAATTCAACGCGAGCCCGCAATCAATCGTCCAGCCACCATCGCCAGGTGGAACCTGGCCTACATTCGTCGTCGAATTCGCCACAATCCCGTAGGCCAGGTTGTAGCTGGCGCCTGCGCCGATGCTTTGGAACAAAGCGAGTCGTGGTGATCTCAACGCGAGCCCGCGATCCCTCGTCCAGCCACCATCGCCAGGTGGAACCTGGCCTACATTCGTCGCCGGATTCGCCGCAATCCCGTAGGCCAGGTTGTACCTGGTGCCCGTGCCGATGCTTTGCAACAAAGCGAGTTGTGGTGATCTCAACGCGAGCCCGCGATCCCTCGTCCAGCCACCATCGCCAGGTGGAGCCTGGCCTACATTCGTCGCCGGATTCGCCACAATCCCGTAGGCCAGGTTGTACCTGGCGCCCGCGCCGATGCTTTGGAACAAAGCGAGTCGTGGTGGTTTCAACGCGAGCCCGCAATCAATCGTCCAGCTACCATCGCCAGGTGGGACCTGGCCTACATTCGTCGTCGGACTCGCCACAATCCCGTAGTCCAGGTTGTACCTGGCGCCTGCGCCGATGCTTTGGAACAAAGCGAGTCGTGGTGATTTCAACGCGAGCCCGCAATCAATCTTCCAGCCACCATCGCCAGGTGGAACCTGGCCTACGTTCGTCGTCGGACTCGCCACAATCCCGTAGGCCAGGTTGTACCTGGCGCCCGCGCCGATGCTTTGGAACAAAGCGAGTCGTGGTGATTTCAACGCGAGCCCGCAATCAATCGTCCAGCTACCATCGCCAGGTGGAACCTGGCCTACTTTCGTAGGCGAATTCGGATCCCCCCGTTCTCTTCCCGTTCAATCGCTCTGTGTGTCGGTTGCTCGATCTTGGTGAAACCAGATCTCAAAAATTTCTGCACGACCGGCTCCCCATTTCCGCTCGCTATACGGGATGCGGCCAACTCCGGGGTCATCGTCTTCACCTTGGTTCATTTTGTCGTCTGTCCAGAGGACCGCGACAGCTTGATCCCCTTGCTGCGACCCATCATCCAATCGGTACCCAAGGCGTTCCCAGGTGCTGAGCGTCCAATCGCGGTCGTCTGCTCCCATTGATCGCAACGAGTCCAACGACCTGGGAAAACGTTCGTTCTCAACTTGGTATTTCCGCACATAGACAGCCGTCAGCGTCCATTTTCTGGAATCGTGGAAATTGTCATACTGCTGTTTTCCGTATGCGCTTGAGACATCCCAGTCCTGTCGCATCCAGCGATTCAGCGTTGCGAAGGGCACGGACACCAAGCTCCGCGACCCATCCACGATTGTCCGTTCCGCATCTCGTTTCCGTCGCGCACCCTTGCGATCGCGTCGCACCCCACGATCGGATTCAAGGGCATCGCGTGGTTGCATCCATTCCAGAGCCGCCATCGCATGAATCGCCGATGCTCCGAACGGTTGGATCGATCGCAGGTCAGGATCGGTGAAGCGAACCCAGGATCCCTCATCCTGCAGCGGACCCCAAGCCACAAAACTCGACAACCGAGATTCGTTCCATTCGTCGGGATCGGAGCCCTGGATTTCACTTGTCAAAGCAACGAGTTCAGTGAGTTGTTCCTCATTCCAGAATGAATGAGTGACCGATTGCCGAACCAGGCGAAGCCACTGCGTCGACAAATTCCATTGCGACCAGGCTTGGAACCCGCTCGATTGTCCCAGCAGTTCAATGAACTGTCTCCATTGTCGCAGCAGCGAAATGGCACGTTCCGTGTCACCGGCATGATATGCCAATCGAAACTCGTCCGCTAAAAGCTCCGGGACAGAGCCGTGGTTGCTGCCTGACATCCACAGGCGACGCGAGGAAAACGATACTTCGACGGGGATGGAAGCCTCGCTTTTCAGCAGGTTTTCGAGCTTTTGAATGAGTGGCTGAGCTTCTTCACTCATCAGTGCAGCGAACGGTTCGGCTGGCCACGGCTCATCTGGCGGTACGAGGTCATCCAGTCCTTCCACTGTGTCTCGCGACATTTCCCGCAACGCAGTCACGGCATCAGATAGCTCGGTCCATTCCGCTGAACGTTCGTTCGTTCCTGCGGCGGTGTACCGATCGTAAATTTGGGTGGTGGTGACGGGGACACCTCTGTCGGCCATTTCGTTGACCACGGAACGGTATTCGCCCTTGGCCCAATACTCTCGCCCCACACCCCAGGCGATCGCCAGGACCACTAGGATCGGCGGGCACCACATCCAGAGGGAATATCGAAAATCAGATGCTCGTTGGCTCATTGGTCTTCCTCCTCAGTGGGGACATTCGATTCAGACTGTGTCTCGGTCTCGACCTGTGTTTTGGCTTGCGAACGCTGCCAAATTTCCTGCCCTTCCTTCTCCCAGGCTTCAAACCAACTGACTGCGGGATACCCATAGAATCGACGAGGGTGCAGAGTGTATTTCGCGGAGCTCGCATTGTCGCTGTAGGGCCCGGTTTCAAAGTCGCCACCTGGCCGCCCCAGCAATTCGTGCAGTGCTCGGAACTCGGATTCCAGTTCGCCGCCCGCCTTCTGTTTTTCCAAAATTTGCAAGCACCGATCCACCACTGCGCCGAAACCCTTTTGCACGATGCTCGCTCGCCAGTTCAGTGGAACACGAGCAAACCAATCGTCGTTTGCACTCACGCCATACCATTGGCCGGGTTCCGAAAGTTCAAGATCCAGGTGCCAGCTCACCAGCAACGCCCGCCGGCGAGCCGATTGTCGGTCGTCAAACGCTGCGACTTGTTCCGCCGCCCGCCGAAAGAACGGCTCCGATTGAAGCGGCTGCATGGCTTCGTCAGATAGATTGTTGACTAGCCACTCTTCCACATAGTCGGCCATCTCTTGGTCGAACCAGCGGCCGCTCAGTCGCAACCGTCGGGCGGCCGTGGTCAATCGATCAACAAAAGCGGCCAGCTCCTCTTTTGATGTCTCACTCGGATTCTGCTTCCATCGCAGCTTGGTGAGTGAAGCCATCTCCAGGCTGTTTTGAATGATCCAGGTGTCGGCCCGCAGCGGAGTGTCGGCTTGATCTCCAATCATCATCCAGGTGTCCGGCGACGTGTAATTTCGCTGATGGAACCGTTGCACCGCGGTTTCGCCATCCACATCTCCCAGCACGCTGGAAAAGTCGTCGCGAAGATCTAGATCGCCCATCCGCATCGAGGCAAAGTTCATGGAGCTCCCTTTGCTGAGCCTTCTTGCTTCCGGCAACAGTTCCGCCACGCGTTCTTCAGGCATGCTCGGGAACTGTGATTTCGCAATCCAAACGGGAAGGCTGGGCAAGAGTGAAAACAGCAAGCCGGCGACCACCATCGTCGACCAGTACTTCCAACCACGCCTTCCATCCATGAAGTCTCGCATGGTCCACCAGGTGGCCACGAAAGGAAGCGTTGCGATCAGGAGCAACCACCCCAGTCGAACGCCGTTGCCCACTCCCGCGACGGACAACATCACTAGTGCGAGCAGCGATAGAACTGGAGCCAGGAAAGCAGACGCCGCCAACATCGGCACGACTTGGCTGGTCCACTGCGACACGCCATACACGATGGCAAACACTGCTAGAAGCGTGAACAAAGACACCTCAAACATCAAAGGCTGTTCGTTTGAATGATAGCTTTGCGGTGTCCCCAAAATGGACTGGATACCCACAATCAATAGCGTGACTGCTGACATCAAGCTGACCGCAAACCAGTGTCTGCCCACCCAGGCCCGCCAGGGAGCGACACCCCGGTCCGCCAAGAACTTCAGTCGCGTCGCCGAGCCGTCGCCGGAAAAGACCGCGACACCCAACCAGGACACCGCCAGCAATGCCAAGGCAATTGAGACCTGAATCAACACCATGGTCCAATCGGATGGCGTGCCGATGTGATTCGTCAGAACCAACCAGGCGACCGCACCAGCCAGCAATGGGACGCTCAATCCAATCGACATCCACGGAGAACCGTGAATGTTTTGCCAGACCAGCGAAGCAAGCGAGTCGCGAAAAGGCATCGCTGTTGGTACCGGGGCATCCGGTGGTCGCCAAGCGTCTGCCGAGGACAGCGTGTTTCGACTGGGAAGAACCTCCGGCTCATCCGCTTGCAAATCCTTGAGTCCTGATCGGTAGGCGAACCAACCCATGATCGGAATCGCTGCCAATGTCACCAGGCTCATCACCCAGGTCTTCTGTGTCACGTTGGTGTATTGGATGGAAGATGAATGGGGGATCGCGAACCAGATTTCCGCAAATATGAACGGCAACAGAGCCAGCGGAATGATCCACACCAATGCTGGGAACGCGTTCTTGTTTTTCCAGGCCGTGTAAAAGCCGCACAGCAGCACATAGACCGAATGGAGAAACCAAAAGGCAGGATGGATTTGTCGCCACTCAGACAATTCACCAACACCACCGCTGTCCAACCCGGCGACGAAACTCAGGATGCCGCAGCCAAGCCACATCGCGATCAATCCCGCGAAAGCGACAGCCAATTTCGTCATGACAATTGGCCGCGTCGGAATTGGAAGCGACGCCAGCCAACGCAGTGAACGCGTTTCCTTTTCGTGGCTGATCAGAATCGCACCGGCTCCCGCAGCAAACAGGGCTGGCATGATCATCGGAACAATGTCGCCTGCGGCCCGCAGGGTGATGCTCAGTTGCTGGGAGGTAGACGCCCAAACCACGATCAGGAAGGCAGAAACCGCGAACAGCATCGCGATCAGCGGAATGATCTGCTTCGCCTCCTTCCAAAACAGTCCTTGCCAAATTCGTGCATGGTTCATGATCGCTCTCCCGTGGTGACCACTTCCGAATCGGACTGCGAGCCTCCGCCCTCGGGATCATCCGACTGGCGAGATGACGCGTGGGATCCCTCCGGCGGATCCGCTGGCCGGAAGAAACCTTTTCGAGTGTGGGCGATGAAGATCTCCTCCAGCGTCATTGTGCGGTCTTTCACCGCGACGACGCCGGCGGCCGATTCGATCACCGGGATCATGGACGGCTCAAAGTTCCGCACCAACACTCGACGCTGACGGCCTTGGTTTTCTTCCAGCAACGTTTGGGCTGGCTCGGGAAGCGTCGGGACTTCCACCAAGGGATCGTCCAGCGACACGGTCAGTTCTGTCATCGAGCCCTTCAAATCGTTCAGCGGTTCGCAGGCTTGGAGTTTGCCGTTGTGGAGGATTCCGATCGTGTCGGCGACCCGTTCGACTTCGTTGATTTGATGGCTGGAAAGGAACACGGTTCGGCCCGATGCGGCCCTGCCGATCATGCTTTCCAGGAACTCACGGCGAACCATGGGGTCCAATCCAGACGTCGGTTCATCCAGGATCAGCAGTTCGGGATCGTGCGCGAGAGCCAATGACAAAGCGACCTTGGCTCGTTGGCCTTTGCTGAGCACGCGAATTTTGCGGTCCTCGGGGATCTCGTACTTCGCGATTGATTCGCGGTAGTTTTCGTAGAAGCCATCCGGGTAGAACGAGGCCGTGAACCAACCGATTTGCCCGACCGTCATCCAGTCGTAAAGGGCTGGGTTGTCAGAGACGTATCCGACCCGGCGACGGACTTCCAACGGTTGTTTCAGCGGATCGAAATCGCAAACGGAGGCCGAACCGGAGGTCGGTTTCTGGAACCCGGTGAGGATCCGAATCAGCGTGGTCTTGCCCGCACCGTTTTCTCCCAGGAGGGCAAACACGGTCCCGGGCTGGATCTTGAGGTCCACACCCAGCAACGCGTCACAGCCTCGGAAACGCATGGTCAGTTGATCGGTCGAGATGACGGGGTTCATGATGACGATCCTGCTTCGATGAGATGGTGGTCAGTGTGCGTCGAATCAAACGCGGAGGAGCCATCCGGCTCGCCCGCACGGCAAGCTCATTGCAACTCGGCAATCGCTTCGATGGTTCCGTCGAGGGTCCGCAGTTGCTCGTCAACGAGCTTGCGGACCTCCTTGGCTGACAGTCCGGCCTGCAAAGCCTCGGTCAGAACCGCGGACAGGCGTTCGGCGAGGATGGATTGTCGCTGTTTTCGACAACGCTCGACGGCGCCCTTGCAAACCACGACGCCGCGTCCGCGAAGCGTTTCGATCACGCCCTCGGATTGCAGGTCTTGGAACGCCCGAGCCACCGTGTTCGGGTTGACTGCCAATTGCTGACTGAGTTGCCGAACGCTGGGGAGAAGTTGTCCCGGACGCAAGGTTTGCTCCGCGACGGCGAATTTCACTTGGCGAACGATCTGAGAATAGATCGGAACGCCGTTGGAAGGGTCGACTGTAAAGAACATGTTCGCACCGATGCCCAAAGCTGGTTAACTGGTGTACTGGTTAAACGGTACAGCGGTGAGGCAGTGGGGTCAAGCGATTTCTTGAAAAGAAAATTTGGGGGAGGCTTTTGGCCAGCAACAGCTTCGTAGCCGGATTCGTCAAGAATTCGGTTGGTGACGGGTGCTTGGTTGCAAACGAGTCAGGCAACGCGGATCGCGGGGATTGTCTTTGACGCAGAGACGCCAGGGCGCAGAGACGCAGGGAGTTGCTCAAGCGAGAGGATGATTCGAGGGAATCAGTGGCTCGGAAGATCGAGATTTTTATGCGGAGGTTGATGGTCCTCTGCGCCTTCGCGCCTCTCCGCCTCTGCGTCAAGTTTTTCAGCCGTAGGTCAGGTTGTACCTGACGCTCAAGCCGATGCTTTGGAAGAAAGCGAGGCGAGAAGAAGGCTTGGCACAATGGCTATGCAAGCTATCCAGTCACCATCGCCAGGTGGAACCTGGCCTACTTTTGCTCCGGGCCTTCGCGTTGAATTGGGTGAGTCCAAATTCTGGCGAATCCGGCTACTCCGAGTCAGAGACGGCTCGCTAAGCCTGCGTCAAAACCATGATGCGGATGGGGTGCTCGGGATCGTCGTCCATTTCCACCGTGTGCTCGGTGTAGTCCCACGGTTTGTCTTTCACCCATTGGGAAAATTCCGTTGCGATCAACCGTTGCGGGTCGCTCAGAATCAATTGCCCGTCTTCGGTCAAGTGTTCGGCGGCCGACTGCAACAGTTCGGGCCACAGCGTTCGCAGGTACGTGACATCGCTGCCCAAGATAAAGGGAAACTTCTTGGGTGCCAAAGAATCCTCGCCCAGCCGGAAGACTTGCACATCCGTGTGCAGTCCCAGTCGCGACAAACTGAGCCGCACCAATTGCAGCGGGTCTTCCACGCCGTCGGTCAAGGTCACGCGAGCCCCACGCAGCAGAGCAGCGATGCCGGCGTGTCCAGTTCCACAGCCGACTTCCAAGACATCTTGGTTGTGGATCGGGACTCGGTCTAGGAATCGATCCAGCCCCGAGGCGGCCCGCCAGGTGGTCGCCCAAAACGGATCGATCACGCCTTCTTCGCCAGCATCCTGCCGCTCGCAGGCCTCGATCAGCATCGCGTCGGGGTCCGAGGCGACCGCCAGCGGCCGTTCTTGGCCGGCGATCAAGGTGTCTTCCCAGTGCCAAGCGAATGAAAGCGAGTCGGCCATGTTGAGCTGTGTTGGTGAAAGATCAGATGAAGAGAGAAGCGGCGTGTCGCCAAGTACGATGGCCTTCCCAGGCCGTCGTGTTCTGCATGGACGGTCTTGGAAGACCATCCTACGGGTGTGTGGGAAGGCCATCCTAGGTTGGATCAGTTGCGGTGCAGCAGTTCGGCGGCGTCGGCGGCGAAGTAGGTCAGCACCCCGTCAGCTCCGGCTCGCTTGAATGACAACAGGCTTTCGAGGATCACCGCGTCACCGTTCAGCCAGCCCGCGTCGGCTGCTCCCCGCAGCATCGCGTATTCGCCGCTGACTTGGTAGGCAAACGTTGGCACGCCGAAGGTTTCTTTCACGCGAGCGACAATGTCGAGGTATGGCATCCCGGGTTTGACCATCACGCTGTCAGCTCCCTCGGCCAGGTCGAGGGCGACTTCCGCGATCGCTTCGTCGGATTGAGAGGGCGATTGCTGATAGGTTTTTTTGTCGGCCGCGCCAAGGTTGGCGGCCGAACCGACGGCATCGCGAAACGGGCCGTAGAAGGCGCTGGCGAATTTCGCGGCGTACGACATGATTTGAACGCTTGAGTGGCCGGCTTCGTCCAGCGCGGTGCGGATCGCGCCGATGCGTCCGTCCATCATGTCGCTGGGCGCGATGATGTCACATCCCGCTGCGGCTTGCACGATCGCTTGCTTGCACAGCACGTCGACGGTTTCATCGTTGATGACTTGCCCGTCGCGAACCAAGCCGTCTTGGCCGTGGCTGCTGTAGGGGTCCAGGGCCACATCGAGGATCACGCCCAGCGAATCGCCAACCGCGTCTTTGATTTGGCGGGTGACCCGGCACACCAGGTTGTCGGGATTGAACGCTTCGACCGCGTCCTCGGATTTCAGTTTCGGATCCGTGGCCGGAAACAACGCGATCGCGGGGATGCCCAGGTCGACCGCTCGCTTGGCCGTGGCCACGATTTCGGTTTCTCCCAGCCGGTTCACACCGGGCAGCGATCCGACGGGTTGCTGGCCCGATCCATCCATCACGAACAGCGGCCAGATCAAATCGTCGACCGACAAAGTGGTTTCTCGGACGAGGCGGCGCGACCAATCCGTCGCTCGAACGCGTCGCAATCGGGTGGCGGGGAAGGCGGCACGCGGAGCGGGTGGGCCAGAAAAACGGGACAAAACGAGCACCCATGAAATCGTTGGAGGAACAGCAGCGGCGATCGCGGCGAGGCACAATTCACCGCCAGACGTTTCCCATTTTGCGTCACAGAACGTGCCAGGCCTACCCGGCCGATCTGCTAAACTGATTCCCCGCTTCACCACGTCTCGGAAGGGACGTTTTCGAATTTCACCTTGCCCCACCCACCCCACAGATTCAATGCCGATGAAATTTCGACTTTGCACCCTGCTCGCCGCGTTCGCGGTGCTCGCCTCGTCCACGGTTGCCACTGCACAAGATTCAGCCGAGCCCAAGCCGCTGAATGTGTTGCTGATCGACGGCCAAAACAACCACAAGTGGCAAGAGACCACGCCTCTGATCCAAGCCACCTTGGAATCGGGGGACTTCGCCCAGGTCACCGTCGCAACCGCGCCGGGCAAGGGCGAAGACAAATCTGGTTTTGCACCCAAGTTCGCGGACTACGACGTGGTGGTTTCGAACTACAACGGCGAAGCTTGGTCGAGCGAAACCGAAAAGGCCTTCGAGACCTATGTTGGTGACGGTGGCGGGTTCGTGACCGTTCACGCGGCCGACAATTCCTTTCCGAACTGGGATGCCTACAACCGCATGATCGGCGTGGGCGGTTGGGGCGGCCGGAACGAAAAAGATGGTCCCTATGTCCGTTGGAAAGAAGACCAAAAGAAGTTCACTCGTGACATGTCCAAAGGTGGCGGCGGTCAACACGGCAAACGGGTTCCGTTCATGATGGTCGTTCGCGATGCTTCGCACCCCATCACCTCTGGATTGCCCAAGTCGTTCCTGCAAGTCGCCGATGAATTGTACGGCAAACTGCGTGGCCCGGCCGAGAACATGAACGTGTTGGCGACCGCGTACAGCAACCCAGCCACGGGCGGCACGGGCGAACACGAGCCGATCCTGATGACAATCGAATTTGGGAAGGGCCGTGTCTTCCACACCACGCTCGGACACGATGTTCCTGCCATCAAGGGGCTGGCGTTCCAAACCACACTGCGTCGCGGCACCGAGTGGGCCGCCACCGGCAACGTCACCTTGCCTGCCGTTTCCGCTGGCAAAATGGGCAGCGACGACGCGGCGACGGGAGAACCCGACAAGGCATCTGGAGTCGAGGGCGATGGAGCAGCTGCCGCATCGAACAGCAACGTCAACTTTGATGCAGCGCCCGATTTGAAAGCAGACGGATGGAAGTCGTTGTTCGACGGAAAGAGCCTGGACGGATGGAACCGCAAAAACGGAACCGCCAAGTACCGAGTCGAAGATGGCTCGCTCGTCGGCACGACCTCGGAAGGCAGCCCGAACTCGTTCTTGTGCAGCAACGAGAACTACGGCAACTTTGAGCTGACGTTCGAAGTCAACGTGGACCAAGGCCTGAACAGCGGCGTCCAAATCCGTTCGCAGTCACGCGAAAAGGGGGGGCGAGTCTACGGTCCCCAGGTCGAAATTGAATCCGCTCCTGGCGAAGCCGGGTACCTCTACTCGGAAGCCACCGGCCGCGGATGGATCACGAAAGAGCAGCCGATCAAGGATGCGTACAAGAACGACCAGTACAACCGTTACCTGGTTCGAGCCCACGGGAACCGGATGCAAGTTTGGATCGGCGACCAAAAGATCAGCGATATCCAAGACCCTGAATCCTCCACCAACGGGTTCCTCGGATTGCAGGTCCACGGCATCAAGGCTGGCACCGGCCCGTACGAAGTTCGCTGGCGTGACATCCAAATTCGCGAACTGAAGTAGTTGAGCTGAATGGATGGATTTGGCCGTTGGCCATTTGGGGCGTGCTCGGAACGTCTAAACAACCCCGCCCGTTGCAAGGTCGTGGCGTTTATCGAGGCCGCGTTTTAGCTGGTTTTTACACGCGCACCTCTCCCGAAACGAAGTTTGGGGAGAGGTCGAGCGACGCCGTTCAGGCGTACGCGAGGGTGAGGGCCGAGCAGGGGATGGGCGCGGACTGCCCTCCCCCGGAAATCTCGCTGAACGCTCGCTTTCCGACCCCTCCCGTTTCACGGGCGGGGTTTGCAAGACGTCAGGAACACAGCACTTCAAAACTGCACGACCTCCTTCCTCGGGCGGGCTTCGCAGGACGCAACAAACACCGCGTTTAAAGACTGCACGGCCACTCTCCCCAAAAACTTCGTTTCGGGTGAGGGGGATTGCGTGGAAACGTGCCGGCAAGCGTCGTCACTCGTCACCCGTCGGGATTCGTTTCAGGGCTTCTTCTCGCGAGTTGAGTTTGCCGTCGAGTTGATCGTCGCGAATGGATTGCAGGATGGCTTTGAATTCTGGGCCAGGACGCATGCCGCTCGAGATCAAGTCGGCTCCGGTGACCAAGGGTGGCGGATCGAGTTCGTTGGGGTCGCCCGACAAAGCTCGGCCGGCTCGGGCGACACCGCGAGATTTCGGCGCCAGGGCCCGCGCGGTGCCCACGATCGTTGGTGCATCGGTATCGACCAGGATTGGCTGCAACTTGGACCAAGCCAGTCCGTCGCACTGAGTGATCGTTTCCGCGTGAGTCAGGGCGGCTTCGATCGCGCGGCGTTCCGCGACGGAGAGTTTCCAGTCGTCGAAGATCAATCGCAGGGTGTGCATCGAATCGCCGGGCAGGTGAAACAAGGCGATTGCCATCGCGACTTCGAAGGAAGGTCGTTTGGCGGCCTGGATCGCGGTCGAAAATTCGGTCCAGTTCATGGTTTGCAGTTGCGGCCAGATATGAAGCGACAATCCGGTGTCGACCAGGGTTTCCAAACCAAAGTCGACCGCGGGGGCGGTCATCACGCGGCGCATCTCGGCTCCGATGCGTTCGCCGCTGACCACGCTGATATCGCTGGCGTGATTTTGGATGGCGGCAAAGGTTTTGTGTTCGATCGAAAACCCGAGTGTGGTCGCGAACCGGACGGCACGGAGCATCCGCAGTTTGTCTTCTTCGAAACGCTGAATCGCCTTGCCGATCGTTCGCAGGTGTCCTTTGGCGAGGTCATCGACTCCGCCGACGTGGTCGATGATTCGTGATTCAAAAACGTCGTAGAACATCCCGTTGATGGTGAAGTCGCGGCGCAGTGCATCGGCTTCGGCATCGCCGTAAGTGACGCTGTCGGGGCGACGGCCATCGGAGTAGCTTCCGTCGGCGCGGAAGGTGGCCACTTCGGTCGGCATCAATTTGCCGGCGGATTCCTTGGCGTTGCTGGCCGGGTGTTCGGTCGTTTCGGGGCGTGGTGGCAGCACGCCGATCACGCCGAAGGATTCCCCAAACGCCAGCGTGTTGCGTTTTCCAAACACATCGCGGACGGAATCGGGAGTTGCATCGGTGGCGACGTCGAAGTCCTTTGGTGTGCGGCCGAGCAGCGCGTCTCGAACGCAGCCCCCCGCCAGAACAGCCTCAAAGCCAGCGTTCTTCAGTTCGGTGATGATGCGAACCGCTTCGGCGGCAGCGGGCGAATTCAGGATTTCAGTCGGGAAGTCAGGCATCGGCGAGTGGGAAGTCGAGTTTTTTGGTGCGACGATTTCACGGGGTGTTGTTCCGCCCGAGTTTCGAAAAGACGCTACCATACCGAGTCGTTTGAATCTTCCGACCATTGTCGCTCCTGTCCATTTTCTCACACGTTTGAATTCTCTGGTGTCTGCTGAATTTGCTTCCTCGCCCGATCGATTCACGGACGCCGAGTTGGTCGCGTTTCTGGACGAACAGCTCGAGCCGTCGCGGTCCTCCGCCATTGAACAAGCGGTGCGAGAAGACGAAGAGCTGCGTCAGCGACTGATCCAATTGCGTGGCCAGGATGTCGCTGGGTTGCACACAATTGGTGCAATTTGGCGTCGTCAGCAGCTTTCCTGTCCCGATCGGGCGGTGCTGCAGGCTTACGTTGCCAATCAGTTGGAACCCGAGATGGCGGACTATGTTCTGTTTCACTTGACTGAAATTGGATGCCGCGTTTGCCGTGCCAATTTCGATGATTTGAACCAGCAACTGGCGCGGGGCCGATCGACGGAAGAGGCCGCATCGCGTCGTCGGCGAATGTTCCAAACCAGCGCCGGTCACTTGCGCCGCCACGACTGACCGCCGGGATGTTTGTTGAGCGTGTCGATCTGCTGGTGACGCGGCGTGTCCGGATCAGGCCTCAAACGTCGCGGAAACCCCGTGATTTTGCCGGTTTCAGGTGTCTTGACTGATTGACCTAACTACGTGCGCCAAATACCCTTTGCGGCCAAACGTTCTTTTGATTTCCAAACCCCACACAGGGATTGACAGCGACGATGGCAAAAAAAGACAAGATGGTTTACTACTTCGGCAAAACGAAGACCGAAGGAAAAGGCGGAAGCAAAGCCATCCTGGGCGGTAAAGGCCTGAACTTGGCCGAAATGACTTCCATCGGACTGCCGGTCCCTCCCGGGTTCACGATCACCACTGAAGTTTGCGACGGCTACTACAAAGCTGGCAAGAAGCTTCCCAAGGGATTGATGGACGAAATTCAGGACGCCGTCAAAATCCTGGAAAAGGAACTCGGCAAGAACTTCGGCGACAACGAAAACCCGTTGCTCGTCAGCGTCCGTTCTGGTGCAGCCGTCTCGATGCCCGGGATGATGAACACCATTTTGAACCTCGGACTGAATGACGAAGCGACCGAAGGTTTGGCCAAAGCGACCAAGAACGAGCGTTTCGCTTTCGACGCTTACCGCCGCTTGATCAACATGTACGGCGACGTCGTGATGGGCCTGCATCACGAGCAGTTCGAAGCTGCGTTTGACAAGGTCAAGAAAAAACACAACGTCACCGAAGACACCGAAGTTCCTGCCGAAGGTTTGCGTGAACTTTGCGATGCTTACAAAGCGGTCTACAAGAAGGGCACCGGCGAAGACTTCCCTCAAGACCCGATCAAACAACTTCAGTTGGCCATCGAAGCCGTCTTCGGTTCCTGGAACGCTGACCGTGCGATCAGCTATCGCCGCATCGAATCGGCCAAGGGCAACACCGAGATCAACGACTTGATCGGCACCGCCGTGAACGTCCAGGCCATGGTTTATGGCAACATGGGCGACGACTCGGGAACGGGGGTCGGTTTCACTCGTGACCCCAACACCGGGCAGAACAAGTTCTACGGCGAATTCCTGATCAACGCTCAGGGCGAAGACGTTGTGGCTGGTATCCGGACACCACAGCCGGTCGCCGAAATGACCAAGTGGGACAAAGCGGCTCACAAAGAGCTGATGGAAATCAAGAAGAAACTGGAAGACCACTACACCGACATGCAGGACATCGAGTTCACGATTGAGCGTGGCAAGTTGTTCATGCTGCAAACTCGGAACGGAAAGCGAAACGGCATCGCGGCTGTGAAGATCGCTTGCGACATGGTCAAAGAAGGTTTGATCACCGAGAAGGACGCCGTTCTTCGTGTTCCTGCTTCGGACTTGACTCACTGCTTGTTGCCTTCGTTCAAACCCACCGCTCGCAACGCCGCCGACGTGTTGTGCCGTGGTTTGAATGCGTCGCCAGGCGCTGCGGTTGGCAAGTTGGCCTTCACCGCGACCGATGCTCGTGAACGTTTCGAAGCTGGCGAAAACGTCATCTTGGTTCGTCGCGAAACCAGCCCAGAAGACGTTGAAGGTATGTCCGCTGCCGTTGGTATTTTGACCAGCACCGGTGGAGCAACCAGCCACGCTGCTGTGGTTGCTCGCGGTTGGGGCAAGTGCTGCGTCGCGGGTGCCAGCGAAGTGGAAATCAACGAAAAAGCCAAGACGATCACCGTCGGCGGACGCAAATTCACCGCCAAGGACACGATCAGCCTCGATGGCACGACCGGCGAAGTGATGGCGGGCGAAGTCGAAACCCAAGAGCCCAAGTTGTCTGGCGATTTCGCCAAGTTGATGAAGTGGGCCGATCAATACCGTCGCCTTTCGATTCGCACCAACGCGGATTCACCTGCCGACAGCAAGCGTGCCCGTGACTTCGGTGCCGAAGGCATCGGACTGTGCCGCACCGAGCACATGTTCTTCGAAGCTGATCGCATCATTCACATGCGTGCCATGATCTTGGCCGAAAACGAAGATGCTCGTCGTGCTGCCCTGAAGAAGTTGTTGCCGTTCCAACGCAAAGACTTCGAAGGCATTTTCAAAGCCATGAAGGGTTGCCCCGTGACCGTGCGGTTGCTGGATCCACCATTGCACGAGTTCTTGCCACACGAACCAGCCGCTCAAAAGCAAATGGCCGAAGAGTTGGGCGTCAAGTTGGGCGAGATCAAAAAGCGTGGTGCGGCTCTTCACGAGTCCAACCCAATGCTCGGCCACCGTGGTTGCCGTCTCAGCGTGACTTACCCCGAAATCTTGGAAATGCAGGTCCAGGCAATCGTCGAAGCAGCGATCAGCTGTGCCAAGAAGAACATCGACGCTCAGCCCGAGATCATGATCCCGTTGGTCGGCACCGCTGCTGAACTTCGTATCTTGCGTGAAAAGGTGGAAGAAACGATCGAAGCAACCAAGGCTGCCAAGAAGTTCGAAGGCGACCTGAGCATCTTGATCGGGACCATGATCGAGATTCCTCGTGCTTGTTTGACCGCCAACGAAGTGGCTGAGTACGCTGATTTCTTCAGCTTCGGCACCAATGACTTGACGCAAATGACGTTCGGTTATTCCCGCGATGACGTCGGCGGATTCTTGCCCGATTACATCGAGCACAAAATCGTTCCCGTCGACCCCTTCCAGTCGCTGGACACCAGCGGTGTGGGACAGCTCGTCGAAATGGGCGTCGCCAAGGGCCGTAGCGTCAAGAAGAAACTCAAGGTTGGTATCTGTGGCGAGCATGGTGGTGACCCCGCCTCGATCGAGTTCTGCAACGCAGTTGGACTGGACTACGTTTCGTGCAGCCCTTTCCGCGTGCCAATCGCACGTTTGGCCGCTGCTCAAGCTGCACTGAAGGCGTAGTGAATCGAGCCAAACTGGCACCATTCCACGAATGATTGATGGGCCGCGAGACCGGAGGAACCCTCCGCCTCGCGGCCTTTTTTTGTGCGTGGGCAGCAGGCCAGGTCATGACTCGGGATCGACGCCGATGCTTTGAAACAAAGCGAGTCCTGACATTGAAACACAAGATGGCAATGGTTCAGCGGTGCCGCGTTGCTGGGTTCGCCAGAATCCTGACGTCGTCCACGTGGGCCATGTCTCCCATGGCGCTGGGTGAAATGCCGTGACAACGGACGCTCGCGAAGGATCGTCGGTTCGTGTGCTCGCCTCGCTTCTTTCGAAGCATCGGCTCGATCGCCAAGTGGAACCTGGCCTACTGACTGCGTTACCATAGAATTTAGATGGTGACCAAGCACGGACGCCGGCTAACAACTCTCCATCCCAACCAGTCTGCCATGCCACGCCGCCGAGTCCTTTTGATGGCCAGTTCGATGCGTGGCGGCGGAAGCGAACTGCAAACCGCGATGCTGGCTCGGCATCTGGATCGCGAACGGTTCGACGTGCATTTGTATTTGACAGAGGCGGTTGGCGATCTGCTGAACACCATTCCAGATGATGTGGTTGTTCATCATCCGCCGGAGTCATTTCCGCCACGAGTGCTGGACTGGATTCCCGGTGGGATGCTGAAACGACAAGCCGAATGGTTTCGCGATCTGGTGGAGCGGACACAGGTCGATGTGATCTACGACCGAACCTTTCACATGACGCTGATCGCCGGTCATCCTCTTGTTCAGCGTGGTTCGTCAGTGGATCGTCCGCGGGTGTCGACGATTGTCAGTCCGCCCGAGGTGGCGTTGCCATTGGTCGAAAAGCGATTCGTGAGGCTGAAACGGCGGCGATTGGCTCTGGCTTACCGTCGCAGTGCAGTCGTCATCGCGGTCAGTGATGTCGCTCGTCAGTCCGCGATTCAATACTACGGGTTGCCAGAATCGCTGGTGCAAACGATTCGCAATCCCGTCGATGCGGATACGATTCAGAGCCGGCGAGATAACTCGGAAATCCCGGACCGAGACTCTGGTGACGCGTTGAAGTTGGTGGTCGTGGGCAGGCTGACGGAGGAAAAAGGGCATGCCACGCTGCTCGATGCGATTGAACGTTTGATGAGAGATTGGCCCGCTCCATTGCCGACGCTGCATTTTCGATTGATCGGTGACGGGCCACTTCGGGCGGGGCTGGAGTCACGGTGGAAAGACATGGTGTTGGCGGCGGGGCCAAAGGACACGATCCACCGAGTCGAATTTGCAGGGGCGATCCAGCCGGCGTCTACCGAAATCGCTGCAGCGGACGGGTTGGTGCTGCCGTCTCATTTCGAGGGGTTGCCGAACGTCGTTTTGGAGGCGTTTGTTCTTGGGACGCCCGTGTTGGCGACGCGAGCCGGAGGAACGGTGGAATTGCAGGGTTCGGCGGACGTTCCCACGTGTCATTGGGCCGTACCGAAGGATCCCGCCTCGCTGGCCGGAGCCATCCGCGAATTCGCGGGGCAGGCTGAGCAGCGACGCCTGCATGCTGTCAACGCGAACCGGTTCGTGTTGGAGAATCATGATCTGCGAGCCACGGTGGATCGGATCAGTGATCTGCTGATGAGTGCCGGAAAGTAGCATTCCCATTCATTCGACCGGGTCCAGGCGTCTGCACGGCGGCATGGGGGACCTCGTGTTGCGCACGATCCACGCCGATGCAGATTCGCCACGTCGGTTGGTCTCGGTCTGTGGCGGGGGCGGGACCTCGGCAAACAGCCGTGGGAACCCGCACAATCGCTACACTTTCCTACGTTTTGGCGTGTGTCGTCAATTGCGACGTGTTTCAAGCAATTTTGTTGACACTCATTTTTGGCCGTAACTATACTTTCAAATGAAATTCCCGACCACTTTTCTCCATCCGGAACCGACCACCCATGACCCTACTCGGGAAATCCTTTTCGGTCATAATCCTGCTATTGAGCGGGGTTTTCATGGTTTTGGCGCTCGCCGTCAACGCGTCTCACCGCAATTGGCGGGATGTCGTGCTCGGACCTCAGGGTTTGAAGGCCCAGATCGAAACCGTCGCACGCACGAACGAACAGCTTCGTGATTCAAGAGCACGTACTCAATCGTCCTTGGATCGCGAACAAGCCGCTCGTCGAACCGCCTTGGCCGCCCTGCAGACTCAGCTGGACCAGCTGGAATCGCAGTTGCGTGAGAGCGAATCGACCGTGCAGCAGCTGCAAGCCAAAAGCACCGAGCTGGCCCAGATCGACCGGGCTCGCGCGGAAGAGTTGGAAAAGATCACCGCGGACAACACTCGATTGCGTGAGCAAATCCGCACCGAGCAACAAGATCGTGACACCTTGTTCGCACGCACCTTGGAATTGACCGACCAAATGAACAGCCTTCGCGGCGTGGTTCAGTTGCAACAAGACCGCAACGATCAGTTGGCAAACCAGGTGACGCGATACAAAGAAGTCGTCGACGCCGCCGGTTTGAACATGAACGACCCGCTCGATGGTGCTCCGCCAGAACGCAACGGCACCGTCTTGGTCGTCAACCGTCCTCGCAAATTGGTCGAAGTTTCGATCGGCTACGACGATGGACTTCGCAACGGTCATTACTTGGAAGTCACCCGTGGTGGCCGCTATGTGACTCGTTTGAAAGTGCGTGAGACAGAACCGGATCGTGCGGTTGCTGAGATCATGCGGGACTACAGTGAAGGCGTAGTGGAGGAGGGCGATCGTGTCGACACTTCCATCGAGTGATGCTCCAACGGGCAAGCAACCACCGAGTGTTTACACGGTGATGTTGTTGCTGGCGATGTTGTTCATGTTGATCGCGGTCATCGCGATGTTCGTGGAACTGAATCGCTGGGGACCCGATTACTACAAAACCAACACGGCTCGTCCGACCGTGATGCTGACGACGAACAGCCCCTTCCTGGGCTGATCCAAACCAGCCAAGACTGAAACCATCGCACCCAGACCCCGTGTCTGGGTGTTTTCATAGGTGCGTAGCATTTCCTTCCGCCCATAGCCAAGATCACCAGTTTCGGAATCACCGAAGGACGTCGATTTTAGAAGTGATCGATTTCTCAGGTAGGCCGGATCAAGCCGCTTCGGCGCTGCTCCGGCTGGTGAGCCGACACGTTCAGGCGAGTGTTGCGGGCTTTGCGTCGCAAAGCCTCCTTCATTCGGCCTCCGCAGACCAAGCAGGTCGGCAGGAATGATCGGGCATCATCATGTGAGCCGTTTGGGCGTTAGCCCCGGTTGTACGTGGGAGCAACGACGCTTACCGAAACAGTCCAAATGCCGAAAGACTCCTGCCGACCTGCTTAGCACGCTCAAATCGGTCGCTCAGAAGACTGACGGTCCCAAGATGGCCCTGTCCAGTTACTCAGCAGGCGAGTCGGGATCGACATCCGCGAGGTCGCTGGATCCGGTGATGGCTTCCAACAAGCGGTGGGTCAGTTCGGGCGATTTCTTGTTGGTAGGCCGCGATGCATCGGTGGGCCACCGCGTGATCGCTGCGACGCCCCCCAGTGGAGAAGTGTCAAAACGGATCGTGCCTCCACAGGAAAGCACGAGTTTGCGGACCATGGCCAATCCCATCCCGCCTTTTCCGCTCTGGCGATTTCTGCCCAGTGTCTCGAACATTCGGAAGACACGTTCGCGATGTTCGGGGGGAATTCCGTTGCCATCGTCCTCGACGATCACCTCGGCGGTTCCGTCCTCCGCCATCCCTCCGCGAATGATGATTTTTCCGGAAGGCCCCGGATGATGTTTGATGGCATTGTCAATCAAGTTCACCATCACACGCATCATCGGGGATGAGTTGCCAATGACGGTGGGCAGGTCGGAATCCAGCCGCACCTCGAAGTTCGGGTCGGCTTCGACGAACGCGATGGCTTCCAACACGATTTGGTTGAGGTCGACAGGTTCAGTCGATGTGTAGCTTTGGTCAATCCTGGCGTAGGCGAGCAAGCCATCCAGCAACGCTTGCATGCGTTCGATTTGTTTGCTCATCGTCGAGCAATGTTCCCGTACCGATTCAGGGACTTCGTTCCCGGATTCTTCGATGTCCTCGGTGATCCACGTCGCCAGGTTCTGCAGTCCTCGAAGCGGTGATCGCAGGTCGTGCGAGGCGACGTAGGCGAATTGTTCCAGCTCTTGGTTGCTGCGTTGCAGCGCTTCGTTGGTCTGGATGCTGGTTTCCAGAGCGGCGTCCAACGCCTGTTCGATCTCAATCCGACGAGTGATGTCTTGGTGGGTCCCGATCATCCGGACCAGTTTTCCATCGCTGTCATGAATGAAGTCGCCGATCGATTCGATCCAGCGATAGCAACCATCGGAATGCCGAAGGCGAAAAACGTTGAAATACGCGGAGGGATTTCCTTCGGTGACCGTCGCGAGCTGGGTGATTGCGCGATCGTAGTCGTCCGGGTGCAGGCGGTCCTTCCAGCTCTGGAGTGACCAGATGAAATTCGTTGGCAGACCCAGTTGGTGAAGCAACTCCTCTGAGACTTCCACTTCGGACGTCTCCACTTCAAAAACCCAATAGCCGAGCTTCGCGGTTCGGGTCGCAATTCGAAACCGAAGATTCGTTTCGATCAGTTGTTTTTCAATGTCCGTCGTCATGGTTGAAAATGTAGCACAAAGCCGGGGTGAGAGGGGGCTCGGACGTTCCGTTCTTCGGTTCTGGCGGTGCCCACCGAATCTGCTAATCTGGCGTCATGAACGCATCCCCCGACGAGCCAGATTTGGCATTTGACATCGACGCCCTCTTTTCGCATCTCGTGGAAGAGCAAGGGGTGGAGTTGTCTGTGCCGATGGATTGGACGTTCACCCTGCGAGGCGCCGAGATCGGGCAGTTGCGATCCATTGCCGAGACCCTGGATGACTATCTGTGCGAGCTGGAAGAGTCGGTCGAAGAGATCGATGAAAAGGGAAGGTTGTCGCTCGGACGGCCCATGTTGAGTGTGGTCAAGACCGGCGCGTTGGTGCCCAGCGAAGTGAAGAAGATCGCGGACCACATGCAACAGATCGCCGAACGCACCGGGATCGAATACGAAGGCGTGGAAGTGTTCGACGCGATCGATGACGATGAGCTGTTCGATTGGCTGAGTTTGGACGAAGCGGTGTGGCGACTTCGTCATTTCAGTGACAGCGGATTGAATCCCGGCGAAGAGCTGCCATGGGTGTTTCTGCTGATGGGGGAAACCCTGGAGCAAATGCAAAAGCTGGTGGTCGCGTTGGTCGAAGGTGGTTTCCCAAACAGCCAAGCCGACGAAGATCCGGACGAAGCCGGCCGATTTGGCGTCTTCGTGTTTCAAGAAGGCAGCAACGATGAAGAACGCTTGGCCGGTGCCCACAATCAAGTCATGAAGATTGCGAGGGAACATGGTGCCACGTTGGATGGCATTCAGTTCTTGTCAGAAGAGGACTTCGTGGATGTCACTGTCGATCTGGACGACTGATGTCTGACGCATGGGGTGAGAATTCCGGTTGAATCGGCGCACAAAAAAACGTGCGAGGATTGGAATCCTCGCACGTCTTGTTTGCTTTCGCCGAGCAGTCTCCGACTTGGAACCCCGGACAGTTATCAAACCGGAGTCCACCCGGCAGAACTTACCGCCTATCAGGAACAGTAGTCCCTGCTAAGTTCAGCTTAGAAGTCGATGACACAGCCCAAGTCGATGCCGTGTGTGTACAAGGAGCTGTCCTTGCGTTCTGACACGGGCTGGGCCAATGCTGCTCCTGGTGGGAACGTGATTCCGTCACCGTTGTAAACGTTGTTGATGTTGTCGCCTGACAGCAAGACGTCATCCCAGTAGATGAAGCTGTAGCCAACGGACATCGAAACGTTCGGGCGGAACTTGTAGCCCAATTTCACGTTCGCTTCAGGAGCGAAGGTGAATTTGTCTTCGTCCAGTGCGGTCGTGTTGTAGGTATCGCCCAAGGCAAGCACACCGCCGTCGGTCGACGTGGTGGTGACGAAGCCAGCGTCGGTGAAGGTTCGCAAACCTGAGCCGCGATAGATTTGTTCCATGTTGCCCAAGTGAACCTTGGTCAACGCTTTGAAACTCCACTTGCCACGGTTGACCATGGTTTCGAAACCGATCTGACCACCATAGAAACGGTTTTCCGTTTCGATGTTGTCGTACAGAACGGTCGTGTCACCAATGTTGCCAGCGATTGCATCGGTGGTCTGGATGCTGGTGCTGTTGACGGTCAACGTGTCGTCGATCCCGAAGTGCGAGAAACCACCGATCAGGTCGGTGCGGAATCCCGAGCCGCTGAGCATCTTCATGCGGGCATAAGCTTCCGCAGCGTAGATGTCGAGCGAGCTCTCAGCGGAGAACGAGCCCTCGAAGTCGTCATTGCCGGCGACTCCGGTGCTGGCAATCAGGATGCTGTTGTCCGAGTTGATGTTCGTGTCATAGAACGGACGACCGTATGAGAACGCGTTGCCGTTGACGGTGCCGCCGGAGCTGGCGTCTTCGCTGCTTTCGCTGAGCCACCAGAAGCGGCCGCCGATTCCGAAGTCGTCGTTCAGGTTGCGGCCGAAGTCCAAACGGAATCCGGCGCTCAAATCGCCGCCGATGGATTCGTCACCACCAAACAGGGTGGTGGTGCCAGCGACATCCAACTCAGGGTCGGTGCCCGCAGCACTTTGAGTGATCAAAGGTGTGGTCGAGCGTGCTTGGGTGAACCACAACAAAGCTTCCGCGGTCATCCACACATCGTGCTTTTTCAGCATTTTGCGAACGGGGCGTTGGCGGCATTCGCCACAGTTGCCGCCGCAAGCCGATCCGCAGCTGCTGGCCATTTCGTAGCTGTTGCCACAATCGCCCGTGCTGCATCCGCCGCCGTTGCTGACGATGTAAGAATCGTCCATCATCGGAGACGGGGTTGGAACACCGCTGCCTAGTTGTTGGTCACCCACAAAGGCAACCGGCTGAAGCGATTGTCCTTCGTTGCCGTAGAAGGAAGCCGCCATGTTGTCGGCGGAATAGTCGACGTCGTCATAAACGATGTCGACTTCCTCTGCGGACACCGGTGCAGCACCGGTGTAGTATTGTGTCATGTCCGAGTTGCCTTGATCCGCCGCCGAGGCGGATCCTGCTGACAGCATGGCTGCCAACGCGAGCAACTTCCATTTCGTCGTTTTATTCGTTTCCATTGGTACTCTCGTGTAGTCCGGGAACACGGGATTCATCTGGTTAACTGTTTCGACCAGAATCAGCGGACCATTCAGAACCAACCCTACCCTTGGAACAGCCGACGTAGATTGCCTGTTTTGAACCCCAGGCGTGGTACAAGTTCGCTATCTCCCCTGAAAGCCAGATAAAATGGTGTTTCACGGCGATTGGAGGTCGCTCTGCGTGCGATCTCGTGCGTAAAAATGGTAATTCTTTGCATCGCTTTTCTTCCGTTGGCCCGCTCGATGTCCGAATCTCCCGCTCGCGAAACGACCAACCCAGACGATTCTGACGAATTGAATTCGCTCGATCCCCTCGCTCCCAATGAGCCGTTGGAGGAATCGGAAGTGACGGATGCTGCCACCACGGCTCAGGCGGTGGTGCGCCGTTCCAGCGATCCCTCGGCGAATAAAAAGAAGTGGACCAAGGCTTCCAATTGGCGACCACGAATGGTTCGTTGGCAGCGGCAATTGGTTCGGGTCAACGCACTTGAAAGCACACTGCAGGCGGAAGACGACGTGACGTTGCGAAAGCGAAGTTTGGCGCTTCGTTACCGCGCGATGGCCGGTGAGAAACTTGGCGAACTGCTTCCCGAAGCCTACGCCCTGTGCCGCGAGGCCGGGCGGCGAAGTCTCTCGATGCGTCACTACGACGTTCAGATCCTGGGGGGCATCGCCTTGTTCGAAGGCCATGTCACCGAGATGCAAACCGGGGAAGGAAAAACGCTGACCGCGACGCTGCCGCTGTACTTGCACAGCCTGGTTGGCAAAGGGGCTCACCTGGCCACGGTCAATGACTACCTGGCCCGACGGGACGCCGAGTGGATGATGCCACTGTTTGAGATGCTGGGCGTGTCTGTGGGCATCATTCAAACGGAAGACGACCAGGGAAGTCGCCGGAAGAGTTACGGCGCCGCCATCACGTACGGAACCGCCAAGGAATTTGGTTTCGACTTCCTACGTGATCGTCTGTTGTTGCGCGCTCAAAACCGAATGCAGACGGAAATGCTCGGCAGCGGCGACGGTGGGTTCAGCAATTCCGGTGACCAAATCGTGATGCGTGGTATGCACTTCTGCTTGGTCGATGAGGCGGACAGCATTCTCATTGACGAGGCCCGGACGCCGCTGATCATCGGCAGCATCGAAGACACCGTCCGCGACCAAATCATTGAGACCTATCTGTGGGCCGCGGAGCACGCGCCAAGTTTTGATTTGGATGATCACTTTGAGATCGACGACGAAACCAAACGCTACGAGTTGACCGCGCGTGGTCGCAGCAAAGTTCGAGCCCTACCGAAGAGCGATCTGGTTCGCACGATGGGCTTGGTTGACATGTACGAGTACATCGAACGATCGATTAAAACGCACCGTGAGTTCTTGCTGGATCGCCAGTACGTGATTCGTCCTAGCGAGAAGGACCCGAACGTGGACGAGATTGTGATCGTCGATGAGTTCACGGGCCGTTTGGCAGAAGGACGCAAGTGGCGGGACGGCATCCATCAATCGATCGAAGCCAAAGAAGGTGTCGAGATCAGCGTGCCAACCGGGCAAGCCGCTCGGATCACGGTACAGGACTTGTTCCTGCGTTACCCACACTTGGCGGGGATGACAGGAACGGCGGCAACCAGTGCCAGCGAGCTTCGCAAAATTTATCGCACGCCCGTTGTCCGTGTGCCCACCAACCGGCCCCCACAACGGGTCCAATTGCCGTCTCGGGTTTTCGGGACATTGCAGGCGAAGTTTGAAGCGATTGCAAAAGAGGTGGCAGAGGTCCATGCAACCGGACGGCCCGTTTTGATCGGAACGCGTTCGATTGATAAAAGTGTGCTGTTGTCGAAGTTGCTGGATGAGCTGAGCATTGAGCACGAAGTGCTGAACGCCAACAATGTCGAACGGGAAGCGGACATCGTCGCGGAAGCAGGCGGGAACGGCAAAGTGACTGTGGCGACCAACATGGCCGGTCGTGGTACCGACATCAAGCTTTCCAATGATGTCGAACAGATCGGCGGGATGCATGTGATCTGCACCGAGCTTCACGACGCGGCTCGGATTGACCGCCAGCTGATTGGGCGTTGTGGACGACAAGGTGACCGTGGATCGTATCGCCAGTATTTGTCGTTGGACGATGACATCTTGAAAGGCGGCTACGGGGCGATCAAGTCCGAGAAGCTCAAGAAACGCGGCGAAGCGACCAGCGGCAGTGTCGATCGTTTGGCCGCGATGTTCCACCGGGCCCAACGCAAAGTGGAACGCCGGCATTTTCGCGATCGGATGGTGTTGATGCACCACGAGAAAGAACGCAAGAAAATGCAGCGTGAGATCGGCCAAGATCCGTACCTGGATACTCCGGACTGATCTGAACCCGGCTGTGGAATCTAGTCTGGCGACTGATCGAGGTGGAGGGCCATTTGGTGCAGTTTATCTAGGCGTAGCAAGTTTCAAGCGAACACTGGTAGCTCGTTCTTGGTTTGTGCGCGGGCACATACTCTTCCGTGAGCGAAACCAATGCGGCGGCCCCGTCTTTCGCGTCACAACGGAGCAATTCAACTTGTTTGCAGAACTTCCTTTCGAGAGAGGTTGATCATTCGAGAATACACGGAAAACCGACTCCAAGATTGCCGCACTCTTCCCAGCCTGTCTCACTCTTGGATGACGGTGTGTTTCGGGGTACCTTGGGAGGGGGGGGTGTGTTAGAATGAGTGGGTTTGGTTGAACTGTGGTGGCAAGAAACGTTGGAGAAAAAAGGTGCCAGCAACTTGGGTGCCGATTTATTGAAGGATCAGTTCAGCTTGAAGGGCGTGAGTCGGTTTCCTTTCTCGCAACAATCAGTTGGGTCTCGCTATGGTTCCACACTTCACCCGACGGGACGAAGTTCGCTCATCAAAAAAAAAACAGCGTAATCGATGGGAGCGAACCGGACTTCGAATCGAACGACTGGAAAAACGTCAATTGCTCGCGGCGAACTTGGCGGTCACTCACCAGTTTCGCGAGGACGTGTTTGAGATTGAGAGCAACTTCTCCTACCAGTACTCGGAACCAGGTTACCGCGACGCGATCCCAGTTGGAAAGTTCGAATCGACCCAAGGCCGAGTGGTGTGGAGCAGTCCAACTCAAGGAACCGGGACGCTTGCGGGCGTTGCGACGGGGGCAGGTAGTGACACGATTCTCGGCAGTGCCTGTTCGTCCTATGTGATTGATGATCGCGGATCGCTTGATTTCGCGGTCGATGCTGAATCCAAGGCGTTGAACGTGACGACCGTGGGCGGGGCGACCACCACCTACACTGAGTACACGGACCACACGCCAGACAACAGTTGTGGACCACTCGACCCTCCCATCTCGGTGTTTTTCGGAGGTGTGGCTGGCAAGTATGTCGGGACGTTCAATGCGGAAACATTGAAGAGTTCCATCAGCTACGCAGACAGTGGCGTTTCTGTCACGATGCCCCCCACCGAAGTCAGCTTTCCTCCCGGCGTGGCAACTGATTTTGTACTGCAGCATGAGTTTCCACAGGTGAGTTCCGCTCAAACAACAGGGAGTATTCAACATGGGGCGAACTCCATGGAGTTCGTCGAAATTGGCAAGCGTCTGAAATTCACCGTCGATGTGGAGGGTCGTCCAAACCCCGCTGTTCTGGGCGCCTCCGAGACCGTTGCAAACGTCGAACTCACATGGAGATCCTCCTCCAACCCGTCGCGTCAGTCCCAAGTGGAATTCAGCGATTCGGGATCCAACGACGCGTTGGGTATCTATTGGAATAGTGAGAAGGTGACCGTTGAGATCGATGAATTGCCGGAACCTCCGGCTTGGGCTGACCGATTGAAAATCGAGGTGCTTCCCAAGGACAGCTCACGCGTGAGTGACTCAAACACAGACAATAGCACGCTCGAGTTCTTCATTCGAAACAAGCACATCCACGTTTTGACACACGGCTTCAATCCTGAGTTCTGGGACTTTGATGATTTTCGGTCGAAATGGTTGAACGAATATCCCGAGGCCGTGTTCGCGCTTTCGGAAACCATTGATCAACGGGAGTCCACAACGACGTACTCGACCAAGTGGGACTCTTCCAGCGGTTGGACGCATGCCTTTCTGTTCGGTGTCCTTGCTGCCATCGATCCCGTCGCTCGTCCGCTGATGGTTCGTGCAGCGGGTTTGAGCATGGACATCGCGGAGCGTTTTGCCTACGACGCGGCCGAGACGATTGCCAGCGAACTGGTGACTCAAGATTTGCTTGCTGAGTCACCGGCGGATTGGCAAACCATCCATCTAATCGGACACAGTCGAGGCGGCGCAGTGAATGCCTATGCTTCTCGACTATTGGCTGATGAGCTCGGATATCGGGTGGATCAATACACGGCGTTGGATGGTTACTCCACGGATTGGAAGCATCTCTCTGGCTTGCTCGGCGACATCAGCATCGTCGACAACGCCACCGCAGCCCGGCGACTGAATCTACGCGCCGAAAATGGGCTTGGTGCGGTTCTGGGCAGCTACCTGGATACCGGGTTTGGGATCCTCGAACCCATTGTGGAACGCTATCTCGGAATCGACTTGCCAAGCTCTAACTTTGCGGGAGGCATTTTGAGAGATTTGGAATGGCGAGCTCCCGATCGGAACTTCGACATCGACGACGTGATCCCCGGCTCGGATCACCTCAATATTTCCGATCTCTATTTTGAAAGCTCGCCGTACTTCCCAAATGAATCCCCGATGATCGACTCTGCCGCCGCAACAGGCAGCGGAGAGCCCGTTTTCGTTCAGCAATTCGATGTTGCCCCCGAAGCAGAAAGAACAACCGATCTGAGCGACATCTTTTTCGGATTCGTCGACGGCAGATTCGAAGAGATTGGTGAGATTCGACGCCAGGCGACCGATCTGCGGGACTCCATCGACTCGGACCTTGGCTCGGTGCTGCTGGACCTACTAGCAGATGACATCTTCCTCATCGAGACGGCTTGGAAAGTGGAAGGCGACGTCGGGTTGGTTAATCAGGCTGGCGGATACGCCGTCGAACTCCGCCAATCCAGCTCCGACGCCCCTGCGATCAGTCAAGTCGCCTCCATTGGTGCCGCGGAGGAACTGCAGTTCGAAATCAATGTCCTTCAGGCCGGCCCCGACGACCAACTGCAGGTTTGGTTCGGCTCGCAACTTTTACAGGAATTTGATCTGGCTCAGATCGGCGAATCGACCCAAACCATCTCTCTCGCAAACTTCGGTGCCCAAACCGAGCCGTTTCGGTTCGTCATCGTTGGCCGTTCTGAAGACCAAGCCATCCTCCAACTCGATGATCTACGATTGGTCGCTGATCTTTCGATCGAGCACCTGGTGGTCGAGCCTTCGGAGATCGCGCCAGGTGGAACCGCCACGCTGCGTGCAGAAAATCTGCACGATCCATCCCCTACCGCGAATCTCATCGAATTCTATCGAGAATCCAACGGATCACCGGGATTGCAACTAGGGGACGACGGCGACACGTTCCTGGGCGTCGGTCGACCCGACGGGGATTCGTGGGAACAATCCTTCACTTCGTCCGACGCAGATCAGGGGACCGTGCGAATCTACGCTCAAGTGGTTGATGCCGACGGTGTCCGCGGACCGGTTGCCCAAAGTCAATTGCTTGTGGACCAAACTCCTTTTCGTTGGCAGAATTCAAGCAATCAATATGATGTGAATGAAGACAATCGTGTGTCTGCCTTGGACGCCTTGGTGATCATCAATGAACTCACTCGAATCGGAGGCGAACAGCCACTCGGCACCGCGACCGATCCGCCGCCGTTCTACGATGTCAACGGTGATGGCAAGATTTCAGCGCTCGATGCCTTGCGAGTCATCAACCATCTTTGGCTTCAACCCGCAGAATCTGAACCGTCGACCGCCACTGACACATCGACGCTCAGCCGATGGGAGGATGGCGTTTTTGAAACTCGGATGGATCTCCTGCAATCAAATACGGATGATGAGGAACGCATTCTATTGCTCGATGAGGCCATCGGCCAGATGCAAGGCGGTCCGCTGAGCTAACGCCAAATTTGACGTCGCACATTGAAGAGCTCCGACAAAGAACCTGTGACGGAGGACACTTGTGTTGGACATTGTGCTAATTCAGCGGGAATTGGAAATCAGTCAACGATTTGAAACGTAGTTTGTTGGCGTCCATTGGCCTCCCGTCCACGTATCCGGCTCGTCCACCATCCGGACTCGAAACCGAACTCATGGTGAATGTCGCTCCAGCGGCCTTCACGACTCCAAGCGATCTTCGAAACGCTCAATCGAGATCGCTTTGCCGTCGGCGTCGGCTTCGATGATCGCGCCGCACAGCCGCACGTCTCGCGTGGCGACGTGAAAGTGGCACGGTTCGAAACTGATCGTCGTGTTGGTCACACGTTTGATGTCGCGACCGATGATGCTGTCGTAGGGGCCGCTCATTCCCACGTCGCATTGAAACGCGGTTCCGCCGGGCAGCACGCAACTGTCGGCGGTGGGGACGTGCGTGTGGGTCCCCAGGACGGCGGTCACGCGGCCATCGAGGTAACGTCCCAAGACCTGTTTGTCACTGGTCGCTTCAGCGTGCACATCCACCAAGATGCACCGCGGGTTTTCAGCGGCCATTTCCGCGAGTGCGGCATCGACCGCAGCAAATGGGCAGTCGACCGGACGCATGAAGACGCGTCCGAGCAACGAGATCACTCCCAATTTTCCGGCGGGGGTTTGCACGACCGTCCAGGACTTTCCCGATGAACTTTCGGGGTAGTTGGCTGGTCGTACGATCCGTTGGCTGGATTGCAGGATCGGGATGATTTCTTTGCGGCGATACAAGTGATCGCCCATCGTCATCGCGTCCACGCCGGCTTCCAGCAGGCGGCGATACTGACGAGGCATCAGCCCCGCGCCATCGGCCGCGTTCTCCGCGTTGATGACCACCGCATCCAGGCGGTGTTGCTTGCGGAGTTCCCCGGTCCGCGCGAGCACGCCGGAGTAGCCGGGTTTGCCGACGACATCGCCGAGAAACAAAAAACGCACGCGGAGTCCTTGCGAGGAAGGTCGTTGCCAAAGTGCACGCCAACGAAAATGGCGTGTTGTAAGTGGCGTGCTTCAGGGCTTACCAACGAAGACCAAAACGTTCGCCGCCACTGGGGCGATCGTTGCCGCCTTTGAGTGGTCCGGAATGCGAAGCTTTGACCGCCAATTCGCGTGGAGGTTCCATGACTTCGTCTTCCTGCGCTGCCCCTTCGACGGCGGGTTTCGCAGTGGCGGCTTTGATCGACAACCCAACTTTTTGGGAATCACGATCGAAGCTCATGATTTTCACGTCGACTTCATCGCCAACGTTGACCACGGAGCTGACGCGTGAAACGCGGTGCGTTGCCAATTCGCTGATGTGGCAAAGCCCCTCGACGCCCGCTGTCAGACGCACGAACGCACCGAACTCGGCGGTCCGGGTGACTTCGCCCTTGTGCACCGATCCGACGGCGAACATGGATTCGGCTGTGTCCCAGGGGTTCTCGAGCAAATCGCGATAGGTCAGCGACATTTTGCCGGACTGCTTGTCGATCTTGTCGACGCGCACCTTGACGTTCTGGCCTTCTTCGATGACTTCGCTGGGGTGTTTGATTCGTTCCCAGCTGAGTTTGCTGACGTGAATCAATCCATCGAGTCCGCCGACGTCGACGAACGCACCAAAGTCGCGAACGCTGCGAACGACACCTTCGAGGATGTCACCGGGTTCGATCTTTTCGAGTTGTTCTTGACGTTTGACTTCGCGTTCTCGTTCCAGAATCGCACGTCGTGAGAGGACCAGGTTGCCACGGCGAGCGTTGGCTTCGGTGACCAAGCAAACCATTTTCTGGTCGACGAACTCACTGCAGTCTTCGACACGGTATTCCGAGATCTGGCTGATCGGCATGAATCCGCGAACGCTGCCGACTTTGCATTCCAAGCCGCCGTTGTTGTGGCCGGTGATGGTGGCTTCGACCACGCTGCCTTCGTCAATGTCGTCCCAGTCAGAGACCTCAGTCGCTTTGCCAGGCAGGCTGCACGAGTACAGGCCGTCCTCGGAGTTGATGCCGCGAACGATGACTTCGATCGATTGACCGGGGACCGGTTCTTCTTCGGTGAATTGCTCGAAAGCGACGGTGCCCTCATCGGGACCACCGAGACTGACGAACACGTTGTCTTGGTGGGTCTTGATCACTTGAGCGTGAACGCGAGCGCCTTCCGAGAGCGGTTCACGTCGATCTGGCAACCCTGCGTTGCCGCCGAGAATGGTGTCCAGGTCGGCTTCCGCCAGGGTGGCCTCCAGTTCGGCTTGCAGGTCGTCGCTGAGTTCATCGCGAACGTTGGGGACCGCGGTTTTCTTGTGTTGCGGAACGTAGGGCTTGTCGCCCTTCTCGCGATTCTTTTCGCCGGCCAAGCGTGGCAACGGGGCATCTTTGCCGCCCGATTTGCCTTCGCCAGGTTTGCCGCCTCGTTTCCCTTTGTGTTTGACCTTGCCGCCTTCCAGCTGTTCGGTCGAAACCGCAGCGGGAGAAACGGGTTTGGCAACGCCCAATCCGCGTGCCGCCAAGGGGCCGCCGCCGATTCGGGGCAGCGGGGCCTTGGATTTCTTGGGGCCGCTCGGTTTGGAAGGGCTCGGTGGAGCCTGTTCCGTTGGAGGTTGCGCCGCCGACTCAGCAGGAGGCAACTCAGCAGGAGCCGACTCTTGCGAGGCGGGCGTCCCTGGTGCGGAGGCTTCCGGGGTCGGGGCGTCCGAGGATGGGTTCTCGGCCGTTGCGTCGGTGGATGGTTCGCCGCTGCTCATGGACAGTCAGGGGGGATCTGAGAAAGAGTGGAATGGCAATCGCGCCAGAGGCGTCTCGCAGTCTAGCAATCAGGAGGGCCACTCGGTAGCCTTCGGTGGATCTGTCCTCGCACAATCCGCCGACAACCTTCGAGACCATGCCTAACTTTGACGATTGCACGTCTTCTTCCGCATCAAATTCGAACGATTGGCCATCCTGGTTGACCGATTTGGCCCCGACGGTCGCTGAACCCTGGTTCGCGGCGATCCAGGCCGCTGTTTTGCCGGGTTTGGGCGACGGCCCCACCAATCGCGAATTGGTGGAGCTTCTGGAGGGTGATTCTGCAAAGTCCTTCACGCCGCTGCAGCGCAGCGGTCTGTGGTTGTTGGCGGGGGACCTGGATCGGTCCCACTCAATCAGCCAAAACGAAAAATCGCCCGAAGGGAGCTTTTGGCACGGGATCATGCACCGCCGCGAAGGTGATTTTGGCAATGCCAAGTATTGGTTCCACCGGGTTGGCCGGCATTCCATTCTGAGCGATTTGTCGGGCAGGTACCCGGAACTGCATTCCGACGCCGATGAATTTGTCGATCGGGTCGCGCACGCGGTTCGAACGGGCGAACAGGTCGAGGCGTGCCAACAAGTCCAGTGGACCGAGTGGCAATGGCTGATGAACGCCAGCTGAACGGATTTTGGCGGCGCGAATTCGTCGCCATCTTTGCCAACAGGTAGCCGGATTCGCCAAGAATTCGGACGAGCGTCATCCCTGTCGATTGGTGGTCCCTCACCGAGACGAACGCAACCGAAGCGGCGCCATTTGGCTGGAGAATCAAGACGCCTCGCTTTGTTCCAAAGCATCGGTTGGGGTGCCATGTGAGACATGGCCTACGGCAAACAGCCTGTCGCTCGGTGGTCTCCACCGAGCGGACCTTGAGCGTACATCAAACCAGCTTAACCAGCTTAACCAACTTGGCCAGGCGACGTGCTACTTCCCAGCGACACTGGCTTTGGTGGGACGCTGGACGTCGGAGATCAGGCCCATCATTTCCCACATCCGGATGACACCCCAGGACATATCAAACTCGTACCACTTGTGACCGTGGCGGGCTGATCGTGGGGTGGCGTGGTGGTTGTTGTGCCAGCCTTCGCCGTGGCTGATCAAGGCCACCAACCAGTTGTTGGTGCTGTGATCGCGAGTCTCGTAGTTGCGATAGCCAAACACGTGACCGAGTGAATTGACCGACCATGTTCCGTGCAGCACGAACACGGTTCGCATCGCCACTCCCCAAACCGTCCAAGAAAGCAGGTAGCGATAAGATTCTGCCCAGCTGCCACCGCTGACCAAGTAGCCAACCAGGCCGCCGACCAGCGAAATCATGATCGCGTGAATCAGAAAGACGAAGAACCACCCGTCTTTGCGTTCCAATTTCAAGTAGAAACGGTCTCGGAGTAGATCGCGAACGTACCGTTCGTAGTGGCTGGTTTTGTCGAGGTCTTTGTGTCGGCAAACGACCCAGCCCATGTGTCCCCAAAGGAAGTTGACCAGCGGCGAGTGCGGGTCGGGTTGGTGGTCACTGTGTTGATGGTGCATGCGGTGAATGGCAACCCAGCGAGCTGGGCTGTCTTGGAGATTGCACATCCCAAGAATCGCCAGCGTGTGTTCCATCCACTTCGGGCACTTGAAGCCTCGGTGGGTCAGCAAGCGGTGATAGCCAATTGTGATTCCCAGCATTCCAAACAAGAAGTGGCCAGCGATCCCGGCGACGAGACCCGACCACGTGAACAGATACGAAAACCACATCGGCACGAACGCGGCCAGGGCGACCAGGTGGACCAGCGACAACACGATCACGTATCGCCACATGATCCTCAGGGGCTCGGTTTCTTCGGGGCGAGGGATCCGCTGGGGGTCGCGACCGGTTTCGTCGATCGCCATGGCTTCGGTGGGGACGGCTCCGGAACCAAAATCATTGGATTCGTCGCAGACCAGAGTGTCCCGTTTGGCGGATTCAGGTGGTGCGGGGGCTTCGGAAGTCGACATCGTCAAAACCAGGGTGAATTGGAATTCATGGCCCAAAGGGAATTGAAATCCGCGGGTTGGGCGACTGTTTGGGACCCATGCTAGCTAGCTTTGGAACCGCTCGGGAGGGTGATTGGCAACAAATCCCGCGCAACCAGCCCATGCGCCCAAAAAAAGTGCCTGTTTTCGATCCCGCTCACTCAAAACGCGAGTCGATTGGTACGTGAAGCCAGGATTCGCATTTCAGGGGGGGTGAGGGGGCTTGCACTGGGCTGTCAAAAGGCTGGTATTGACACCGCTTTGGACTGCGCAGGTTTTGTTCCTCGACTTCGCCCCAACGGGGAAGTCCTATGCCAGCCCAGGGCAACGCCCTGGGTTATGGCGGGACCAAGATTACAATGCCCCAACGGGGGCGGTCCTAGCGGGTTTTGGGGAGTTTTTCTTAGGGTCGCCCCGTTGGGGCTTGTGTCGGAATCTCCGTCACGAAACCCCAGGCGATGCCTGGGGCTATCTTAGATCTGCCCCGTTGGGGCGTAGGACAGAACAAAAATCAACGTCGCATTTTCCGTGTCAATGCCAACCTTTTGACAGCCCAGGCTTGCCCTGGGCTGTTCAATCTTTGGGGTTGCAGCGTTTCTGGTGTGCGCAAGTTTCTGTCTCGCATCAACAAGTCACCTCTCCCTCAGCTTTGCTGGGGGAGAGGTCGAACAGGACGATGGAGGCCCTGTTCGGGTGAGGGGGCGATTCACAGCAAACCGGCTTTTGGACCTCGTTTCACACATCGCGTGCCCCCTCACCCGGATCTCGCTGAACGCTCGCTCCGACCTCTCCCCCAACTTCGTCGGGGGAGAGGTAACAGGCAAGAAACTGTCCACGAAAACGCTGTGTCAACACGAGATTTTGAACAGCTCAGGCTTGCCCTGTCCTGTCAGCGACATTGCCACTGGGGTCCAGCCGACGTTGTGGCTCACGAATTCTGGCGATTGGCTCGCTTTCGCAGCGGGCAGCTCACGATCCGTCAGGCTGTCACGGAACGCAAAAAGGCGACGCATCCATTGAAATGCATCGCCTTTGCTTGATTTTGCTGGGAAGGAGCCAGAAGCTCCCGCCTCGACTACTTTTTCTTCTTGTCGTCGGCTTCGTCGGCCTTTTTGACCTTCTTCTTTTTCTTCAACGAGACTTTCAGAACACGTGTCTTCGGCATGCCGATGATGCTCGATTCTTCGTTGAACTTGTCGAGATCCTTCATACGCTCAACACGTTCAGCACGCGTCAGGACGTTGCGACTCTTAATGGCCCCGGCTTGCACCTTGAGGCTGCGATCCATGGTCATGGCGAAATGTGTCAAAATCGAGGGGGAAAGCGGACGGTCAAGTCGAACAGGTTATCGACAGTTTGATTTGCTGGCAAGTCGTAAGTCCAGCGGTTGTCGTGTGTCCAGTCACAATCGGCGATATTTACCGGTCGGCCCCCGAAATCACGCGTGAAAACAGGGGCCCTCTGGATCCAACGCCAGATTAAGCGGCTTGCAACGATCGGTGCTGGCTTGCGTAGGTCACCCATTCGGTGACTTCTTCGAGATCAGGCAGTTTGCCGCCGCGAGCGATTCGCTTGCCTTCTCGAGAATGCGAGATCGCGTCGACTTCGCCAAACAGCGTCACTGGGTTTTGGTCCGCCAACGCTTCCGCGGAGGTGACTCCGGCGGCGACCAGGAACTGGGCGTCATGGCCTCGCATCATTGGCACACGACAAACGAGGGTGGTTTGTTGTTGCCATGTGAGCACGGTTTCGGCGTCGACCCGGCGGTGGTTCAGCTGCTCTGCGACCTTCTCAGGGGCCGATTTCAGCAGGTCATCGACGGTGTAGATTCCGATTTCGTTGAGTCGCTCGGCCATCCGAGGTCCGATCGACGGTGCGTCGACGACGTCGCTGGCTCGTTCCAGGTAAAAACGCAATTCGGTTTCATTGCTGGAGCTCGAGCGTTCAGACCGTTCGGCTCGCTCGGTGCGTTCCCCGCGAGATTCACGTTCTGCTCGAGGCTGACGTTCGCCACGCGATTCACGTTCGCTGCGGGAGCTGCGTTGGCCGCGGCTGGATTCATGCTCACGCATCGAGACCACGCCTTGGGTCCGATTCGCGGAACCGTTGCCGTTTCCGTTGCCGGATCCACTTCCATAGCCGCTGCCAGAACCAGATCCAGAACCAGAACCAGAGCCGTTTGCGGAACCGTGGCCTGAACCGTTTCCGTTTCCGTTCGCTGAATTGGTGCGTGTGCGGCCGCTCGACTTGCGGGTGACCGAGGTGCGAGTGCGTCCTGAGCGACCGCTTTCACTGTCGCGGCTGGACGTTGTTCGTGAACGGGTGCGTTCGCTTTCGCGTCGCTTGCTTTCACGCAGCGATTGCATCTCGTTTGCCAACTGGCGACTGCGACGGGCTGATTCGACTTCGTAGCGTTCTTGGTCGAATGCGTCATCGTCACGAAGGTCCAGGTCGCGATCAATCGCATGACGTCCGCCAGCCGAACGGCCGTTGAGCGAGTGTGCTCGTCGCGAACCGGAGTTCAATGTGCGGCCATCAACGGTTCGAGTTCGAGTGCGTGCTTGGGCGGATTGGTTGGCCGACGCGATCCAGCTGGTGATCCGGGAAAGTTCGTAGCTGGTTCCGCTGAGCAAGATGCGTTGACCGCGTTCAGTGGCCAGGAACGTTTTGACCTGGTCCAGCAAATCGCTGGGGTGAATCGCTGCCAATTGTGCAGGATCCGTGACTCCGCAACCGACCAACACGCGAGCGTCAAAGCCTCGCAATTGAGGCACGCGGCACATCAGTCGGCATTCAGATTGCCAACGACGAATGGTACGAGCGTCGACACCGGCCAGTCCGAGTGTGTCGGCCAATCGGTTGCTGTCTTGGCTCATCAAGTGAGTGATGTGCGAGATGCCGATCCGGCGTAAGCGAGCGGCCGCGACTCCATCAATCGACGGTGCCGAATCGATGGGGCTGTCGACGGTCAAGAAGAACGGTGTCTCGTTGACTTCGGTTTCGGCGGCATGCCCATTTGCCAGAACACCATGTGCGTTGGTCGCGTTTCCGTTCATTGGAATCGTCGACGACGTTTGGTCGGCGTAGTAGTACCCATCGCGATACTCGGTTCCCGAAGGAGCGTGGTCGGTCGCTGACGCAGGGTGGCTGGGGACGAAGCCGTTGTGCGAACTTCCGTTGTGGGAGTGGCCGTGGACGGTGGTGTGCACCGAAGCCGCCGGATAGACGGAAGGTTGCTCGTGGGAAGGTCGTGTTCCGCGGATGGGGGCCGGACCGCTGACCCATTGGTCTTCGTCCAGTCCAGCCGTTTCGCGGTACGCGGCTTCGAACTCATGGTTCACGTCAGCGGAGGCACCATGGGCCCAACGCGAGCGGTCGCCGGTGCCAAGTTCCGTTTGGCTGTCCAGTCCGTGAGGCCCGACGTAGCGATCGTGGCGACGACCGTTTCGCCAAACCGGCTGGTGAGCGTGAACGACCCGCGAGGAGTGCAAGCGGAAAGTTCGCGCGCCGCTGCGTGAGAGCGACGATGCGAGTGGTTCGTGGCTGGTCAGCAACACGATTTGTCGACCCGACGATGCGTAGTCGGACAACGCGGATGCAATCGCGTCGCCAGTCACACCTTCGGCGGTCCAAGGGCGGAAAGCATCGTTGAGCCCATGCATGTCGGTCCGACTGTCCACGGCCGCAAACATTTCGCGATGCGTTTCCAAGACCAACGGCACCGCACGTCCGGTGCGATCCATCAATTCACCGGCGGCCATGCGAACGGCCATCGCGGCAATTGCACGGGTGACGCCGGGCAGGCTCGCTTCGTCCTGGTCGTCGATTCGGACGTGGACTTGTCGTCCCGCTGCCATCGCTCGGGTGTTGGTGAATCGCTGTTCGGCGTGGCTGTGGCCCAGCGTGTGTGGGTCAACGTTGACGGCTGAGGTGGTCCAGGTCACGCGGCGATGGCGTCCACCGGACAATCGAACCAACCAGCGGCTGGCCAATTCCACCAGCGACGATTCGGCTCGCGTTGCCGGGCGATAGCGGTTCAGTTCCGTGATCAGTTCATCACGTCGACGAAGCAATTCAGTGCGCCGCGTGTTGTGAATCACTGGACGAGGTGCAGGGCGAACAGGAGCGTCTCGGGGAATCAATTCCAGTTCGTGCTGGCGAGTGGCCAGGATTTGCAGTTCGCGATCGATTCGGTGCAGGCGTTCTTCGACCGAATTCACATCGAATGCCGATTCTGGCATTCCGATGGGGTAGTCGACATCAACGATCGGCAGCGAGCGAAGGCTACGGCGAACGCGGGCTGTTTCGTCCAGCACACTTCGCAGTTGAGTTTCCGTTTGGTTCAGTTCGCTCAAGCGAGCGTTCCGTTCAGCGACCCAGTCTGGGTGATGTCCGGTGAGGGTGGCGAAGTCGTGCAGTTCGCTTCGCGATGCGGCCAACTCTTCAACAATCCGAGCACGGTCGATCAGCAATTGATCCAGGGTGTCTGCGAGTTGACGCGTGACGTTGTCGACGTGATCGGCGACCACGTAGGGCGAGCGGCGAAGTTCCGAACGAATCTGACGCAGCGTCGCAGCCAATGAGCTTTGACGGTTCCAAGCACCACGCAGTGGTTCAAAGGTGAGCGGGTCGACCGAGCCGGTTCCGAGATCCGTCGATTCGCGTTCGATGCGACCCAGCAACCAATCGATTTGCTGAGTGGCGGAATTGATTCGCAAATCAATGTCGTCGATCTGGTGCAGAGGGCGATACGCGTCGCGATAGAAATCATCCCAAGCGTGATCAACCGAGTGGCGGTCAATGGCGTGGATGAAGTGGTCGTATCGGCGACCCCGAATTCCGTCGATGTCGACGGACGGAGTGTGTTGACGAGCAGTGGCGATCGAATCTCGGAGCCCGCGAATTTCGGCCAGCGTGCGACGCAGTTGAATGATTTCCGTGTCCGCGTGACGCAGTTGGTCGCGCAGTTCTGTGGCTGACAGCTTCGCGGCGTAACGTAGGTCAGAGGTCACGTAGCCACTGCCGGTGTGGTGATCACGGTGAACGGGATCGTACGCCAGTGGATCGGTGCCATACCGGAAGGGCTGATTCGCGTAATCGGAACGAGGCGCCGAATAAGCTTTCGCGTCCAAGTCGGCGATCCAGCGTTTCAGACCAGCCGCACGGGCACGCAAAGAGTCGGCTTGCGAGTGCAGTTCGTGCAAGCGTTGGGTGTGTTGACGCCGGCGTTCGGCGTGAATGCTGTCGTACCGGGTCGCACGTGAACGCTGGGCGTGGATCGCATTGCGGCGAGCGGTCAGCGATTCACGCAGACGCAAGGCTTCGACGCGTTGCCGATCGATGTCAGCCAGTTCACGTTGGATTTGCTCGGCGCGTTGTGTGGCTTCGGTCCACTGAGCGTCGTGTTCCAGCGAGTTGTCGTACCAGTCCGACGATTCGAAATCTTGGCTTGGCAGAGTCGCCAACTGGGCTTCGATGTCAGCGAGTTCCGACCGCAACGCACGCCGGCGACGGTCATCGCTTTCAGTGAAGGAGTGAGCTGACTCACCGGAGTGAACGGAGTTGCTGTAGGCGGGGTGGCTGTGGGTGTAACGAGCCGTTTCAGTTTCGTAGGGCAGCGTTGCGAGGCCTTCCCGGTCCAATCCTGATTGAATGCAAGCGGCGACCACACGAGAAACGCTGGTCACGGTCGTGTCGACCATCACGCCGTCAACGATGGACTCGGGCATTTGCACGCTGCGAAGAGCGCGGGCGGCCAGGGTTGTGTTGGATTTGGAGGGGGAGGCTTCGCTGGAATCGCCGAACCAGCCGTCGTGATAGCCTTCCCACGCGGTGGTGGTTTCGCTGCGTGGTTCGAATTCCACAGTGCGACGGCCCTGTGAAGTGCCATCCGCTTCGCGGCGACAATGCACCCAGCCGTTGTTGTCGACCCAGACAACTCGTCCGGTCGATCCACTGAGCATCCCAGTGGGATAGTTTCGGGAAACCAAAGAGTCGCGAAGGAAACGGCTGATCGCGGTCTTCCCCGATCCGATGGGGCCAAGCACCACGTTCAAGTGGTGAGATAGCGGTCCAAGTTCGACCCGGTTCAATGGGCCATGATTGTCGATTTCGATTCGATCCAACAACATCGCAAAACGCTCCTTCCGTGGCTGCGCGTGATCACGCCCTGTGAGGGTCCAAGGTCCTGGGCAAAGAAAAGCGGGCCATCCTGCCCACTCGCGGGAACCTTTGCCGGATCCTGTGTTCACCACTGGAATGGGTGAACTCGGGCAGACTTTAGACGAATCGGCAATTTTGTGGAAAGGCCGATTTCGTGAAACTGCGGCAAGACCAATCAATCATTTTGGGGATCGTTGGCTGCTCGAGGAAAAGGAAGGACACCGGCTCAAATTGATTCGCATGAATTCAGTTCGTTCGGTGGGGAGAGGGATGGAAGCGTTTGGGGAAGTCATTCTCGACGTTTTGACGTTTCCGGCCGCTTGGTCAATCCGCCGGTGTCTCGCTCGGCAGTTGCGTTTGCGATTTCTTTGGACTGTCAAATTGGCGGAAGCCTTTGGTTGTTCGATTCGTCGTTGGATGAGGAAAGAAAATTTGTTGGTTGCAACATGGAGCTTGTTCGAATTCGCCGGACGCTCGATTTGCATCAACTCACACAGTGGCTTTGGGAGGTCCAGGTAGAGCAGGCGATGTTGATCGGTTCGCCAGAGTCCAAGTCGGTGATGGGCGTCCTGTTTTCTTTTGAAAAGTGCCTCTTCTTTGCGTTGCATCTCCGATCGGTTTTTGCACCTTTGGCGGAAGTCCGCTCGAGCATCGTCGTTGAAGTTGATGTGGGAAGGCGGATGGGGAGTGTTGATTGGATGTTCATTGTCTCAGAGGTGTTTCACATGTTCTTTTCTGCCTGCGGGGCGTCGCCATTGATACAGAACATCAGTTGCGATTGGTGGCGTTGCTGTGCTAAGCCCTTGGGAGTTGAGCAGATCCTCAACCGGTTTCATGCCGAAACCGCCTCCCCTGACGCCCCACCTCGCAATCACCAGAACGCGCGTCCGATGTTTCGGAAACCGCTGCATCATCGACTGCCCACCCAACGCCACGGTCACCGCTGCGCCAGACGGTGCCAAGAATCCTTTTTATGGCAAGTGTTCAGTTTGCGAACGATGGAAGAACCGAATGCCCTTCGATCTGTTCGCAAGGTTTCCCCACGATCGATTGTTTCAATCGCCGTGTTCGGCGTGATGGTGTGTTTGTTTTCAGGTTGTGGGACGACCCAAGAACGGCAAGCGACCGAGCAACTGTTGTTGTCGGATGCCGTTGACCGCAGTGTTTCGACGATTGACTTTCGACCGTTGTCAGGTGAGAAGGTTTACCTCGACACAAGCTACCTTCGTTCGGCGAAGGTGGCCACGATTGTGAATGCGGATTACGTGACAAGTGCACTGCGTCAACAAGTCATGGCGGCAGGCTGTTACATGCAAGATGCCGCGACCGATGCGGACATCATCATCGAGGCTCGGATTGGAACGCTGGGGTATGACGACCACCGCGTGACGTTGGGCGTTCCGGAGAACAATGCAATCAATTCCACGGTTTCGTTGCTGCCCAGCACTCCATCGGTTCCTCAGATCCCGGAAATTGCCATCGCTCGTCGCGACGCCCGTGAAGGGGCCGCGAAAGTGGCCGCGTTTGCTTACGACCGAAAGACTCGCGAAGCCGTTTGGCAATCTGGAATCAGTCAGTCGCGATCCACCGCACGAGACACTTGGGTTTTGGGCGTGGGACCGTTCCAAGGTGGCTCGATTCGTGAAGAAACTCGTTTGGCTGGGAGCAAGTTGATTCACTTTGGGCGCCGTTCCACCGGATCACCTCCCACTCAATTCTCTCGTCCACCAGTCGATTACACGGCCGAAACGCGGTTCGACCACGGTTGGCCTGTATTGGGTGGTGACAACGGAAGCATGATTGGTGGCGGGTTGCTGCCGGGAGAACCGTTGCCGGGCGTCGATGTTTCATCTGAGATGATCGCGAGTGATGCAGCAGGCGGCGAAGAGGGTGGTGCCGACAAAGACGCTGACACACCGGAATCAAAGGAATCCAAACCGGCTGCGGAAATTGCGGCCGAGCCGAAACCGAAGGACAAGAAGGTCCGTTGACAAGCTTCAAGAATCACTCGATTCATGATTCGCCCTTTTCCTGAAAGAGGCAACTTCTGTACAGGCGTTAGACGAAGGTTTGTCCAGCAGTTGTTTGCGACGCAACAACACTATCGCTGCCTTGTTCACGCAATGCATTTCATCGCCGTGCAATTCATATTCATGCATTTACATTCCATGCGTTCGACTCATCCCCTCCAACGAATTCTGTTCGCGTTCGCCGGATGGCTTGCACTCACCGCCTGTGTGTCCGCGCAATCAAGTCCTGGTTGGCAAACGGGCCAATCGACATTCAATGGCTCGGGGTACGATTTGCCTCCGTCGCTGCCCTCGCCTGCAGCGGTTCCTGTACCTGAGAGTGCGCAGCCCACGGCGACGGATTCCTTGGATTTGCCAGCGGATGCGTCGGGGCAGCAAACCTCGATGGATTGGAACGAATTGCCAGCGGGATGGAACGATGGATTTGGGTTGTCTCCCGCCCAGTTGGAATCGCCGATCCTTGATGCCCCGTTGCCTGACAGCGTGATTCAATCAACCAGCTATTCCGATGTGGTCGCATCCGGGCAAGTGGTCGAGTCCCCTCCTTTGGAAGAAGAGGTGGTGAGTTGGTACCAGCGACCTTGGGTTTGGATGACCAAGGGTTGGAAGAACCACGCTGAGTTTGGTTTGGACGGCAGTTCTGGCAACGCAGACACATTGGCGCTGCAGACCGGGTTGGAGATGAAACGCAAAACCGACAAGTACACCTTGGCATTGGATTTTGACTATCGACAGGCCAGTGCCAGCGACGTCATCACCGAGGACAACGGGCGATTCAATCTGGACTACGACCGTTTGATCAAGGATTCCAATTGGTCGGTGTTCGGGAAGTTTGGGATGGAGTTTGACAAGTTCAAATCCTTCGATCTGCGTTTGAACCTGAATTCAGGTTTGGGATACTACTGGATTCGAAACGACACAACGAACTTGGTCACTCGCTTTGGTGCGGGTGCGTCCAAGGAGATTGGGTCGCCAGATGATTCCTGGATTCCGGAAGCTGTGATGGGAATCGAAGCGGATCATCAGCTGACGTCTCGCCAAAAAGTGAAAGCAAAGTTGGACTTCTTCCCGGCCTGGGATGACTTCAGCGACTACCGTTTGGTGACGGATGTGGCGTGGGAGACGCTGCTCAGCGACTCCGACAATTTCTCGTTGCGATTGTCGCTGACGGACCGATATGACAGCACGCCGCAGGGTGCGTTGAAGAACGATTTCTATTATTCAGCGTTGCTGCTCTACAAGTTCTGATCTCAGTCGAGACTCCACACGCAGCCGATGGAAGAGCTGCAGCCTGAGGTGGAGGGAGAAGCCTTCTCGTCCGATTGGGCGAGCCATTCTTCATCGGGCTTTCTCTTGGGGCGTTTCATCGCCCCCACCTGCCTGTGCGTCCATTTGGCGTTTCTGACCGGGCAATCCAGTCGAGTGGAGCATTCGTTGGCACCGTTGCAATCGGGAGATTCGATTGGACTTGTTGGCTGGACGTTTGAATGACCACTGAGATCGATGTCTTTCGTCGGAATGCTCGCGGAGGGGTGTCTTTTTGTGACGTAGGATGCATCTGTTCGCTTGAGTTGCGGACCAATGACATCACCTACGCGGGAACCAATCTCCATGGTCACTCGAAACAAACCATCACATCGCAACGCGATCGCCGTCACGGAATTGGCCGTGGGGTTGCCATTGTTGCTGATGGTCATGATGGGCACCGTCGAAGCGTGCACCATGATTCGGTTGCAGCAAAAAATGAAAATGGTCGCTTACGAGGGCGCACGCGTCGGGGTGTTGCCTGAAGCCATGGCGGACAACGTCGAATGGCAATGCGAGACGTTGAGCGCCGATCAGCGATTGAACGACATCGTCGTCATCTTGGATCCCGTTGACCCGCGAACATTGGATTCCGGTGCCTGGTTCACGGTCGAAGTCCGCGCACCCTTTTCTTCGAATACTTTGATGGGTGGGTGGGGATTCGGAAACTATGACTTGACCGAGTCGGTCACTCTTCAGAAACCGTGATTGGGAATCAAAAACGATGAATCGATTGAGAAACCAATCTCGGCAAAGTGAAGGGGCAGTCATTGTGCTGCTCGTCATCATGTTGCCCGTGTTGCTGATCATGGCGGCCTATGCGATCAACATCGCGTACGTCGAAGCGGTCACGGCGGACAGCCAAGTCGTGACCGACGCAGCGGTTTGTGCCGCGGGACGCATGTACGTTCAAACTGGTGACAAGGCTGCCGCTCTTGCCGCCGCTCAAGACGCCGCCGCGCGGAATCCCGTTGCCGGTCAAGTCGTGCCGATCAACATGGGCGATCTGGAATTTGGGATCAGCGTTCGTGAAAGTCTCGAGGAGGGATACAGCTTTGAGCCGTTGGCTGATGAGAACCAAGTTGGAAATGCGGTTCGACTGACAACCTTGTCATTGGCGAACGCACCAAATGCGGTTTTCTCGCCATTGTTCCCGACTCTGGGAACCAACCTTGAGATCCGTCCTCGCCGCATTGCCGTGAGCACTCAAAGCACGATGGACGTGGCATTGGTGATCGACCGCAGCGGTTCGATGGCCTACGCGAGCGATGAAACACCGGATCCCTACGTCAACCCGGCCGCGGCGCCGGCAGAATGGACTTACGGTGACCCCGTGCCTCCCAATTCACGTTGGTTGGATTTGGTTGCCTCGGTCAATGCATTCAACGGGTTTCTCGATGACTCGCCGCAGTCAGAAAAGCTGTGTTTGACGACCTACGCCAGCAGCGGGACTCGAAATTGTGACCTGACTCAAGCCTATTCGCACATCTCAGATCAGCTCGACGGGATCTCGTACCAGTTTGAGGGCGGGGGGACCAGCGTTGGATTTGGTTTGGAAAGCGGTTTGGCGGCACTGACCGATGCCACTCATGCTCGACCCTATGCCGTCCGCACGATGGTGTTGATGTCCGATGGGCACCACAACACGGGGAGGAGTCCCGAGAGCATGACACACCCTCTGAAAGCTTCTGGCGTGACCTTGTTCACGATCACTTTCAGTGATGATGCGGATCAATGGCGGATGGCGAGTCTGGCGAATGAGTGCGGCGGAGAGCACTTTCATGCGTCGGATGCCACCCAATTGCAAAACGCCTTTGAGCAAATCGCGAAGAAGCTTCCGTCGTTGATGACCCAATGAGCCCATTCACCTTCTCTCGTTTGTTCTCCGCCTCGCGGCTTCGCATCATGATTCACACCAAGCTTCCGCGGTCACGCATGACGACCAACGCTCGCCTCGGAGCGACGGTCGTTGAAATGGCGATCGTCTCCGCTGTGCTGTTTACCATTTTGGTGTCTGGCATCGAGCTGACTCGAGTGACAATGCTTCGGCATTCCGCGGACCATGGGGCCTACATTGGTGCACGGCGTGGCATCATCACAGGCGCCACCGTCGAAGAGGTCCGAGCAGTCGTTCAATCCCACATGCGGGCGGTTGGTATTCGCAACGCTGCTGTGACTGTGATCCCAGACGAAATCGTGGAAGACACCTCGGAGGTCGAGGTTCGAGTCGGTATTCCGCTGCTTCAGAACACTTGGATCAGTCCAGGGTTGTTTGGTGAGAGTCTCACTGGCCGAGCAAGATTGCTAACCGAACGTGCGGCAATGGTGATGAGCCGAACCATTCCGACTCCGCCACCGCCACCAGAGCCCGAACCAGAGCCCGAACCAGAGCCCGAACCAGAGCCCGAACCAGAGCCCGAACCGGAGCCCGAACCGGAGCCCGAACCGGAGCCCGAACCGGAGCCCGAACCAGAGCCTGAACCAGAGCCCGAACCAGAGCCCGAACCGGAGCCTGAACCACCGCCGTTGCTGTGAGTCCTGGGCGGCTGGAGTCGCCGGGTGTGATCGTTGGCAGTCAACGTCAGCTCAACGGTTTCTTTGCGACGCCTGCCTGCCTGGCTTCGGGTCAGCGAGTTGGCGTGAGATTGGCGAGAACGTCGCAAAGTCCCTGACGATAGGTTGGGAACTTCATCGCCGGAATCAAGTCGCGGCGAACGCGATGGTTCCAAATGCGTTTGTCGGTTTCGCTGCGAAAACGAACTCCCGAATCCGCGCTCGGTTCGACAAAGGTTGGATCGGGGGATTGCGTGTCTCGAGCGATCTGGCGGTAAAACTCGCGTCGCACGACCGGTTCATCGTCGCTCACCACGTACAGTGGGCAGCGTGGACGCACATCAAAGCGATGACTGTCAAAGCTGTTCATGACAGCGGTGGCTGCATCGTCGACATGGATCAGATTCAGGTGCCCGCTCGGTGGAGATGCGATGGGGCGACCAGCGATCACGTCGGCTGCCCGCGGGACTCGTCCGGGGCCATAGATTCCCGCCAAACGCAAGGTCGTTGTTGGGCGACCGAATCGAAGCGATCGGAGTTTGGCTTCCGCGGCAAGGTGAGCTTTGCCGCCCTCCCGCGAAGGATGCGTGGGCGAAGTTTCGTCGACCCACATTCCACCGGATTGATGGTAGACCCCCGTGGTGCTGATGTAGCAAACATCGGGCGACTGATCCGGCGATCGGCCATGGTCCAAGTGGCGAACCAAGCGTGCCAACCCGTCAACTTGAGACGCGAAACGCTCCACGCGGCTGTTTCGGTCGTACGCGACCGCGATCAGGACGTGGGTTGCCGTTGGCAAATGCTGCAGTGTTCGCGAATCGTTCCAATCAAACGCGACGGGGGTGAATCCTTCGGCAGCCAGTGCCTCGAACCGCGTTCGGGTGGTCGCGGCGACCTGCCATCCCGATTGTCGGGCCAGTCGTCCGACTCGCAAACCGAGGTAGCCGCAACCGACGATGAGCAACGATTTTGACATGGCAGAGCAGGCAACCGGCGTGGGAAGGAAGGCGGTGCGATCCGAAGGCAAGTCAAACGAAACCGGGGCGGATCGGCTTGTCTTCCAAGATCGAAAGAGGGCGTGCGGCTTTTAAATACCTTGCTCGTTCCATCTTGCGAACCCCGCCCGCGCAGCGGTCGTGCAGTTTTCTGGTGCTGGGTTTTGGCGGGTTTCTGCAGCAACCACCCATCACAACCCGAAGCGTGAGCGAGGGACGCCCCCAACTCCCACGACGTCCCCATCCGGGGCGATACCCAGACGCCCGCCACCATTTATTTTTCGAACGTCCCAAGGGAGGGTGATCATAAACGCTTGGCAACACGGTACTTCAAAACTGCACGACCTCCACAGCGGGAGCGGGCGGGAAAGCGAGCGTTCAGTGAGATTTCCGGGGGAGCGGCAATCCTCGCCGCCTCCCATGCCCGGGCCCTCTCACCCTCGCGTACGCCTGAACGGCGTCGCTCGAACTCCCCAAAAACTTCGTTTCGAGAGAGGTGCACCGTACGAAATCCCGCTTGAAATCGGCGGGTTCCGGACAAAACCGCAACGAAACGGTATCGGGGGTGAACGTTTCGCTTGGCCCCGGCATCCAAGGTCATCGAACGCCAGGAGAAGCGATGGAGGAACAATCCTTGTCACGCCATTCTTCCCAAGTCTCATTGCAACGATTCTGCGTGTTGTCCGGATGGAATGCGTCGCAACGTCACTTTCTCGACTGAACGACGTTGTCGCGACTAGCGAGACCTTGAACCAAGTCCTGGTTGTTGGGGTACAATGAGAACCGTCCGTCTTTCCCCCTGCTGAATCACGCGATGCCATTTCACGACACGCTCGGACTGAGGCTGTTTGCCAGTTGCTTTTTGTTCGCTCTGGCGATGCCTCACTCGGTGAGTTCTGCGCAGATTGTTTCGGGAGTGCCCTCGACGTTTGGCGGCGCGCCGCCTCTGCCGCCTGGGGCGATTTTGGTGCCGCCGGCACAAGCCCTCCCCCGAGTGGTCCCGTCAGGTCCCGTCACGCAAAACGCGTTCGCTCAAGATTCTGGTTCCGGAGCTTTGGCGGATCAATCGGGCGGCACCTTCATTGAGCCACCGTTTGAATTGGAACAGCTGGTGGCCACAGGGGGCGTCCCGGCGTCCTTGGGACAATTGCGTTTGTTGCAGCGGCAGCAACAACGCGTCGCCGCGGCGGCGGAAGCTTGCACCGTCAGTGTTCAAATTGGACCCGCTCAAGGTTGTGGCGTGATCATCACTTCCACGGGTTATGTCTTGACGGCAGCACACGTGGCGATGCGTCCTGGCAAGTCCGCCATGCTGACGCTCAACGACGGCCGAACGGTCACTGCGAAAACATTGGGGATGAACCGCAGTGTCGACGCGGGACTGATGAAGATCGATCCCGGCCAGAATGCTCGCGATTCGGCTGGCCGTGAAATCGGTTGGCCGCACGCCTCGTTGGGAACCAGCGAGAATCTAAAGTCTGGGATGTGGTGCATCGCAACGGGGCATCCCGGCGGGTACGAAGCCGACCGAGGCATGGTGACTCGGGTGGGCCGAATCTTGGCCGTCTATCCCGACCGGTTGGTGACCGATTGTGCGTTGATCGGAGGAGACTCTGGCGGGCCGCTGTTCGATTTGTCGGGCAAGCTGATTGCGGTGCACAGTCGGATCGGAAACGATGTCGCCGACAACTTGCACGTTCCCGTGGACCACTACAATGAGCACTGGGACAAGATGCAGGGTGGCAATGCTTGGGGATTCTTGCCGGGCTTTCGTCCGGTGCTGGGGATCCGGGGCAACAGCGAAGGCGGAATCGCCAACGTGGTGCGAGTCGGTCCGGGATCACCCGCGGATCAAGGTGGCATTCGCGAGGGTGACCAAGTGGTGACGTTTGGTGACGTGGACATCACCGATTTTGAATCATTGAAGTCCGCGGTGTCCGACACGATGCCCGGCGAACGAGTGAAAATTTGGCTGCGACGTGATGGCCAACCTGTCAAAGTGATTGTGGAGATTGGCCGTGGAGATTGACATGCAGAAGAGAGCTCGAACGTCACGGAAGCGAACGCTCACGTCTTGGGCGTCGGTGGCGATTGTTGCCGCGTCGATCGCTGGACCTGCGTCCGGACAAGAAGAAGCGTCCGTGCCAGCTTGGTTGCAGGAACGCTTGGTCGAACGAGTCATGCACCGCCGTGACAATGGCGAGATGATGCAATTGGTGCGTCCGATCGCTGACCGAGCGGCGGATGGCGTGGTCGGCGTGATCTGCGGTGGACGTCCCGTTTCGCTTGGAACCGTGGTTGCTAAATCCAGCTTAATGGGCGGGGCGGCGGTGGCAACCTCCGATGCGTACGTGATCACCAAACGCAGTGAATTGTCCAACGATCCAATTCGTGTCCGGCTCCGTGACGGCCGAATGTTCCCCGCGCGAGTGGCCGCGGTACGGCGTCGCAGTGACTTGGCGTTGCTGGTGATTGAACGCGACAACACGGGCACGTTGCCGATGCTTCTCCCAGTGACGTTGACTTCGTCCGTTCCTGTCGTCGGCAGTTTTTTGATCAGCCCGGACCGAACCAACCGAGTCATCGGGTTGGGTGTCATGGGGGCAGGACCACGCCGTGTTGAACACCGTGGAATGTTGGGGGTGCAGTTGAATCCCAATGCCTCCACCGCGGGTGCGCAGGTGGAACAAATCCTTCCCAACAGCAGCGCTTCAGAAGCCGGTTTGGAATCGGGCGACCGGATCATTGCGATCAATGGGCAAATGCAAACCAACAAAGACGCGGTGATGTCGACGTTGCGAAGAATGTTCCCGGGTGAGATCGTTCAATTGACCATTGTTCGCGATGGTGACACGAAGGAATTGTCGGCCAAGATGCGAGAAGCGTCGATTGTCACGGAATCGGAAAACGACGCTCGCGTGAATGGTGCTCGCAACATTCGGTTGTCTGGGTTCGAAGAGGTCTTGCAGCACGACACGGTTTTGAACCCCGACCAGTGTGGCGGACCGTTGCTCAACAGTGATGGCCAGGTCATCGGAATCAACATCGCCCGCGCCGGTCGAGTGGTCAGCTACGCGCTGCCTTCCTCGTTGGTCTCGGTGGAAGTGTCCAGCATGATCGCGGAAGCGGGTGGGAAGTGATCGTTGGTTGACGCGGCATCCTCCGAGGGCGATTTCCGACCTTTCGCAGTTCAGTGCGTCAGTTGCCAATCTCGATTGAAGGTCAGCAACCCTGCGCTGATTGGCACGATTGTGAATTGCCCCAAGTGCAATTCGTTTGTGCAAATTGATTCGCCCGATCCCGAGCGAATTGCCAAGGCACCGCCCGCTCCACCGCCAGTTTCGACGCCGTCTGCCCCAACGCCACCGCGAGAGACTGTTCCGCAAGTCACGCTCGGGGATGAGTCCATCGGGAGCGAAGCGATGACGGAAGCCGGCATGTCTGTCGGTGATTTGCCAAGCGAATTTCTTGATGATGCGACAGGAGACTCTCGAGTTTCCAATCCGCTGCCTCCTAGGATGAGGGGCGAGCCAGGCGAATCGCCTGAGCTCCGCACCAGCCCTCCCCGGACCGAGGCCGGTCAACCTTCCCTCGGGGAGGATGAACCAAGTCGGGGGACCGCTGCAACCGGGGAGACCGCCAGTCAATCATCGATTGGCGTCGATCCCAACGAGTTGTACGAGGCACGTCGTCGTGGCACATCCAAGTCCGTTGCGGTGTGGATTGTGGGATCGCTGCTCAGCGTCACGCTCATGGCGGGGCTGTTTTTGTGGCTACGTCAACCGGATTCAACGGCGGGTTTGGGGGCGACCATTCCAGACGCTCTCGCGGACCCGACGAGTGATCCTGCTCGGGAAAACCCGGACAACGATATGGCCGGCCCAGGAACGGAGGTGAATTCACAATCAGGTGTGGAAGGCAATGCTTCGTCCCCTTCCGGCGCAATGTCTGGCGAAGACGAGTTGGATTCCCCAGCCGAGACCGCTTTGGCGAAGGGTGACCCAGCGGAGTCTGGAGGAACAGGTTCGGACAACGAACCCTCAACGAGTGTTCCGAATGATTTGATGCCACGCAGCCCGCTCGACGGACCACCAGCAGTTCTTGGTCGTGACCAGCCATCGACCGGGCCAGTTGCGCAGCCGTCCGAGAAAGAATCTGAACCCGATCCGGTGATGGAATTGCCGCCGGAGTTTGCTCAGTTTCAGTTGTTGTTGGAGATGCCGGGGCAAGCACCTGACGCGCCGCCGATGTCAGAGGCTCCGGTGCTCGAAGACGTTGTGCTGGACACGGCCGCGAATGAATTTGTCGATCCGATGTTGATCGCGACTCCGCCGGAAGAAGTCGACATCGAGACGGCGCTGAAAATGCGGTTGGCGATCAGCACCAAGGGATACCCGTTGTCGGATTTGATCCTGTTCATCGGCGAGGCCACGTTGATTCCGATCCAGTTGGATTGGGTGTCGATGGATTTGGCAGGCACGGATCCGAGGCAACCGGTTGCGACGAATGCGAAGGGTTGGACGACGATGGGCCAGTTGCTCGGGGATGCGGCGCGGTCCGCTGGTTTGAAGATCGAAGTGGAAGAGGATCGGTTGGACCTGTCATTGCCGATCGAAGTGTTGCAAGCAAAAACGAAACAACTGATCGAGCTGGACGACTTCGGCGACGAACGCGGTTCGGCGGAGTCTCTGTTGGATCGACTCACCTCCGCCGTGGAGCTGGAACCTCGGGACGCGTTGCACCTGCGTTGTTTGACGACGGAGTCACTGCGCCGAATGCGACAACAGGAGACGATGCTGAACGACGATGTGATGTCTCGCTGGACGGCGGCCTATGTTCACCAACCGACTGAGACTCTGGTCGATGATGGGCTGCCGCCCGCTTGGCCGGAACTCGTCGAAGGCAAACCAGGTTCGCTGTTGGACACGGCGATTGCGATGTCGGGCTTGTTGCGACGAACCGCTCGTGTCAATGGTGCGACCTGCATCATCAATTGGACGGATGCTCAACGGCGTCGTTTGTCACCGGGGCAGTTGGTGATGGCTTACGTGGGCGAACCTGGCAACGAAGTCACCGCGGGCAAGATGCTCAATCGGACGCTGGATCCGATGGGATTGCAAATCCGAGAGGTCGATTCATCGCACTGGTGGGTCGGAACCTCGGCCACGTATGACCGACTGCCGGTTGTCGTTCGAAGTGAGCCACTGGGGCCTCGGCGCGACGACGTGCTGCACCGTATTCACGAATCCGCTCGCTTGGTTGGTGTGGGTTTGGCGATCGAACACGATCCGGTCTCAGACGGTTTCTTGGCTGTGATGCCAAGATTTCTCTACCGGCAACTCCCAAAAATCATTGGCCCAGAACTCTGATCCCAATCCGTTCCTGGAGTTGACTTGCCGGTCAGACGAGCGGGCGGTCGTTGCCGATTCGATTTCCTAAAATTCGCGTCTGCCCCATGCGGAACCCGCCACGCAGAACTCAGATCCGCAGCCTGCCCCACCCACGAGAAGCCCAACGCTGATTGGGATCTCGCATTGGGGCGGGTTGGTATGGTCTGAGTCAAACCGGATCTATTTTTCGATACAGTGAGTGCCGTGCGTTACCGCGCCGCCAGCACGCAGTGCGGCAGCGACCATCACGGTCTCGGCAATTTCTTCATCTGTATTGCCAGCCTGTTTCGCCCGTTTGGTGTGAATCTCGATGCAGTAGGCGCATTGAGTCGTCAACGCAACTGCAACTGCGATCAGTTCCTTGGTTTTGGCGGGCACCTTTCCGTCGGCCAACGCGGCTTTGTCAAACGCAACAAACGCCTCCCATGCGTCTGGCGTGAGTTCGGCGAAATTGTTGAGCTGTTTCATCTTTTTCATGTCGTACATCAAAGGAAGTCTCTCGTTGAAGTTGAGGTCCAATCAAGTCGGAGATGAGTGGGGACACGGATCGATCGAGCGTCGGATTTTGTCGCTGCTCTACGTGCCTGCGGTTGGGCTGGACCCGGTTCCCAGTGCCTTGGATCGAATCTACCAGATTCGACCCATGCCGGGATGTTGGGTGCCGATTCGGATTGGAACGAGTCTCTCTGTTGGCTCGTTTGGCTCGTTGGATGACAGAATTCGATCAGCAGGTCGGCGGGAGTCTTTCGGCATTTGGACTGCATTGGTGAGCGTTGTTGCTACCACTTTCAACGGGGGCCAACGTCCAAACGGCCCACATCGTTTTGCCCGATCATTCCTGCTGACTTGCTTCCTTTCATTTGAAGTATCCGGTCACTCCGACCGCCAGTAAAATGATCGAAGTGAGGATGGCAGTGGACTGGACGACGAAGATGAGGCTGGTCATGGTTGCTCCCGCAAATGGATGACGATTGAAAGGTCTTCTCACTATCGCCGTGCAGGCTGAATTCTGGCTGAAGTGAATCTAAAACAGGCTTTAGGTGGAGCAAAAACTTGTTGTGGATCGAGTTGGGCAGCTGCATCGCAACGCGTGAACAACAAGTGACGATGTTGGCGGTGTGGCGCAAGCCGCCCGGTGAGGAACCGGAGGGCTCGCGCCCTTCCGCTACGTCACTTGTTGTTCACGCGTTGCGTGGCGACGTTCGATCAATCAACGGCAGGCTGTCGTACCAGACGGCGTAGCGAGTTGCTGAGGACGGGACTCGCTGCCTCATCCGCTACGACATCATTCGACCGTACGTTGATTGGCGGCGTGGATAAAGAAATCTTCATTTTCAGTTCATGACCGGCTTATCCGGATGACGCAGACTGGAATGGTTGTCTGTCGGGAGTGTTTCTCGGGACGCATCGTTTGGGCTTTTGAATTGAAATGCGACAAGTTGAAATGCAGCGAGCAATCGAATGAGCGTGCGGGTGCTGGTGGTCGAGGATGAGCCGGGGATAGCGGATTTTCTCGTTCGAGGTCTGACCGAAGAGGGCTATTCCGTTGTCCATTGCGAGGACGGCGGTCACGCTTGGTTGCGACTGCAGTCCGAGACCTGGGATTTGGTCATCCTGGACTGGTGGTTGCCAGGCGAGGATGGGCTGCAGATCCTGCGTCGGTTTCGTCAGAAGAACCGCTCGACTCCGGTCTTGTTTTTGACCGCACGCGATGGCGTTAGCGAGCGGGTCACGGGGTTGGATGCGGGCGCGGATGACTACCTGACCAAGCCGTTCGCCTTCGAAGAATTGCTGGCTCGCGTGCGATCACTTCTTCGACGCCAAGGCCAATCCGATTCCCTGCACATGGAATATCAGGACATTCGAATCGACTTGGCTCAGCAACGCGCTACCCGAAGCGAGGTTCCGCTGGAATTGACAGCCAAGGAATTGTCGTTGCTGACGATGTTTGTGCGGAATCCAGGTCGTGTGTTGTCACGCACTCGTATCTATGAGACCGTTTGGGACGAAAACTTTGATGGGCTGTCCAACACGCTGGAAGTGCACGTGAAGGACCTTCGTCGCAAGTTGGAAAAGGTCGGTCCGCGAGTCATCCAGACGCGTCGCGGGCAGGGATACATCTTGGAATCATCGTCGTGAACGCATGAGTCTTACCAATCGCGTTTGCCTATTCTTCCTGGCTGCCTTGGGAATCATCTTGGCGATTTATTCGCTGGTTTTCTATTCGATCACCAGCGAGCACGTTCGTTCACGTTTTGACGATGAATTGAGCGGCGTGCTGAAGTCACTGATCGCCGCCGCCGAGGTCGAAGAAACAGAAGTCAAGTGGCAGCCTTTGGAACACTCGATCGACTTTGGCGTGCACGATGAATTTGGTGCAGTCCACTGGGCGGTGATCGGCGACGATGGCGTGATCGTCGAACGCTCGCGAGCGATTGATCAGGAGTTCATGTTGCGGGTCGCTGGCTTGACCTCGTTCACGTCGATTCCGCCTGGTCCGGATGTGGAAAACGCTGTTGCTGCGGAGGCGACGGTGTCCGATGGCTGGGCGATGATGAGCCGACAAGTCTCTGCACCACGACCGGTTCGCTTGCTGCGTGAGTTGGATGAATTTGATCAGTTGAAGGTCGTGGTGGGGCGGTCGACGGTCCCGCGCGATGCCATCCTGTTTCGGTTGATGTTGTTGGTCACGCTCTTGCCATTGCTGGCTTGGTCGATTGCCGCTTTGCTGGGGCAGTGGATGGTTCGAACAGCACTGCGTCCTGTGGCGGCGATGGCGGATCAGGCGCAGGCGATCTCCGGAACCGACTTCGATTCGCGTCTGACGCACACGCACTCGGGGGACGAGCTGGCTGAGTTGGCCACGGCTTTCAATCGATTGCTTGGTCGCCAACAAGAGGCGTTCGACCAGCAGCGTCGTTTCGCCGGGGAGGCCGCTCACGAGTTGCGTACTCCGCTGACTGTGTTGCTGGGCCAAATCGACGTGACCCTGCGTCGGCCGCGGAGCGACACCGAGTATCAGTCCACGTTGTCGATCTTGCGAAGCAAAACGCACACCTTGCAAGAAATCGTCGAATCGCTGTTGTTTCTCGCTCGCAGTGATCGCGATTCCTCGACGCCGACGCTGCGTAGTGTTGAGCTTCAGCCCTGGTTGGAATCTCAACGGGCGATGTGGCCGGTCGAGGCACGCGGCGACGACGTTCAGTTGGAAATCGCATTGCCGGATCATGGCTCGGTCCGCGCGACGCCGGCGTTGCTGGCCCGCGTGGTCGACAATCTGGTAGGCAACGCGGTCAAGTACAGCCAGCCGGGAACGCCGATCATCGTTCGAGCGTTCCAGGAAAACGACGAAACACTGATTCAAGTGGTTGATTCAGGTACCGGGATCAGTGCTGACGAAGTCTCGAAGTTGTTTGATCCATTTTTCCGATCCAGTGAGGCTCGTCGTCGCGGCATTGCCGGCACCGGATTGGGTTTGGCGATCGCCAGCCGAATCGCAACGACGCTGGGTGGCAATTTGGAATGTGTGAGCACTTTGGGGAGCGGAAGCTGCTTCACGCTGCGTCTGCCAAGGTCGCAGCCTGTGTCGATCGAGGAATCCTACTCGATGAACTGAAGTTTAGATTGGCTTCAGGTCTCTCTTACCCGACGGCACGATGCTTCTTTCAGACGCTGGCATTCCGCTGGCGTTGACCGTTTTAAAGCGGTTTCTGAAACATTTCGTTGAAAGAGGCGAGTGATGTTGCGTTTGTTAAAAAATGCGTTTCAAGAATGCTTGTTCGAAACCGCTGATCCTCGTGAAATGGATCCGATGTCAATGACGCTTCATGACTGTTTGCGATTGTTGGGCGAGAGTTCTTCGCCTGTGGATCGCAAGCGAGACGCGATGAAATCGGAATCCAAGGCCGCAGTGACGTCGGCAGCATCGGCGCTCGGCAAGAGACAGCGTGTGAGCGGGCATTGAATCCACGCCAAAGAAAGCAACTCGTTGTGAGCCGGGGGGGATTGTCACCGAGCGATTGCGTTCAGGGGACGACGCTGCGGAACTTGGTGACCTGGGGTCCCGGGAAATGAGACCGGGAAAGAAGAAAGGGGCGGTTGTTGTCAACCGCGCCATTCATTTCATTTTGATTGTCAGACGCCAACCTGGGTAGAAGGTTGGTGGTCGTTCGCCAGGCGGCTCGGGCGAGTCAGAGAAAAGGAGTCGAGCGTCATCGATCCGTGGAGCGTCCGCTCGACTCAGCCGAATTACTTGGCAGCCAGAGTGCGAAGTTCTTCCAGTTCGACCGTCAAGCGGTGACGCAGAGGGCTCTCGTCACGCAGTTCGCGTTCGAGCAGTTCTTCTGCTTGCTCAAAGGTGTCTTCCGTGCACTTTTTGGGGTCGTTGACGAGTTCACGAAACATTCGTTCGATGGTGGCTTCAGTTAACACGGCGGGGGGACCTCAAACGGGGATGCGGGAAAGGGGGAATGAAATGTCCATCTTAAGATGGCATGAAGTGATCGCAAGTGCAAACAAACCCTGGACTTCGAACTTGGGCGGGAATCGTCTGTTCCCCCGCGGCAGGGGCATTGGATGCGTCCAGTCCCGACGACAGAAGATCCCTCGCCCGATAGAATGGGGGTGGTTGTCTCGTTTCACTTCTCTGCAATAGCGGTCCCGATGAATTCTGATACGCCTTCCGAACCACCTTTTGACGGTCCTCCCGACGACGAAAACGGGTCCGGGGGAAAACCACCCGGCGAAGGTCAGCCTGGCGGCGGGCAATGGGGCGATGGGCTGCCCAATGGCGGCCAACCTGCCGGTGACCGACCCGAGGAAGGTCAACCGGGATCTCCCAATCCGGCGAACAACCCTTCCGAGAACCCAGCTGCTGAGAACCCTGCCGTTCGGGCTCGGGTTCCCGATCACGTGGCGGGCGGTTGTTTCAGCACGGGTGCGATCGTGATGACGGGCCCCAGTGAGTTCATCGTCGACTTTTTGCAAACCGTCGGTCGTCCACACCGGGTCGCCGTTCGCGTGGTCATCCCGCACGCGGTGATGCCGCAGTTTGTTGATGCGTTGCAGAAAAACCTCGATCTGTACAAAGGCCGGTTTGGCGATCCCGTGATGCCAACACCGACGCCCAATCCGAATGCGGAACAACGTCGACCAACGCCGCAAGAAATCTATGATGACTTGAAGCTGCCCGACGAAGTGCTCAGTGGAACCTATGCCAATGGGGTCATGATCGGTCACGGCGCGACGGAGTTTGGGTTGGATTTCTTGACCAGCTTCTTCCCTCAATCTGCCGTCAGTGCGCGCGTGTTCTTGGCTGCTGGACAAGTCCCACGTTTGCTCGACTCATTGCGAGGTGCGACCAAGCAATTGGAAGATCGCCGAAAAGGCAACGAAGGCAATCAGTGATTTGGGGGGCGCTACCAGTACGTTGGGCTTCCAAGCCCGACGAAGCGGTTGGTTTACCCGACGGGCTTGGAAGCCTTTTTATACCCCACAACTCATTTGCTTGAATGCCGCGAATGCTTCGACGATGGTGGCGAAACGGCTCATCCCTCGCCACAGCGTTTTCGAGCCGGGCGGGCCCTGCGATTTCTTATTAATGTATCCACCCATGATAGCAAGCGATGTCCCGAACGCTTCCACTGTTGGCGGAGACTTCGGGTCAACCGGTCGCTTGGTTAGAAATATCATGATCGCCATCCACTCGTCGTCGCTAAAGTAATCCGTGCAAGGCGACTGTCCGTCGTGACGTGTGGCACCTTTGAGATACTCCACTCGCCAAGCGACCACAGCGAGCATCGAAAACGCTCGGATGTAACGTTCCAACGTTTCGTACTTCATGTCCTCGATGTGAAGGCCGCTTTTGAGTGTTTTGAAGTACAGCTCCACCAGCCAACGAAAACAGTAACCTGTCAAAACTTCGTTGATTTCGTCCACCGTGCTAACTGGCAGCGTGGTCAGAAGCACCCACTTGGTCGGGGGCTCACCCGATGGTGGATTCACTTCAAGCGATTCCACCACGTTGATCCAGGTGTCGGCCAGCTTGCTAGTTGCCGATCGTCCCGTTCCAGCAACCTGGACGCGCACGCTGCGAAATTGAACCAGTGCTTCGCGTGATACACGAGCCTGTTTCCGAAGTCGTTTCTTATCATCGGGAAGCACTGGAGCGTCTCGACCGCCGATCAATACCATTTTCTCGCCACGCCAGGCGACTTTCGAAAGCGCCTCTTCAATTGTCGTGACATTCTCGATCGGCAGCCCGGTCATCACATCAACTGCGCCGACGATCTTCTGAGTCCGGCACTGACGGATGATGAATCCATAGTTCTCTGGGAACTCCGCCGCCTCGGCCAGCAGTTCGCCAATATCGGATTCGCTGTCGGAGAGCTGAATGAATTGAGTTTGCGGAATCGAGCGGGCGATCTGCTCGCCGCTTTGCATCATTTCCATCCATCGACTGCTCTCCTTTTCTTCAAAGCAGCGTCGCTGCCGATCGGCCTTTCGTTGTTTCGCGGCGACCTCCAGCGACGCCGCGTCACGAGTCCAAAGAACCTGGTCAACCACGCCCAACGGGATGCCAGAGGCAGCCATGGCATAGAGTGGATGATAGAAAAAACCAACGCGTTTTCCTTCCGACAGCGGACCAGCTCCACTGACCTGTTGCTTGGGCTTTGTCAGATCGAACTCGGTCGTGTCTTGAGCCAAATAGACCCGTCGGTGCTCGCCGCATCGCTTTCGAGAGCTCTGGTGATGTGCGTCGAAGATTTGATCCACAATGACCTTGGAGTTGTCAGCTAGACGATAAATTCCCTTCAGATCGGCTTTGGACCGAGTGCGATCCGGAGTCGACTCGCCGATCGAGGAAGCTTGAGAGACAAACTTAACAACGCGATCGACCCGCCGCTTGTGGCCCAGGTCCAACGATTGAAACTCCTGCCGTACCCATTCGACCACCATCCGTGCAACCTCCGTGCGATGAAAATCCAATTCGGAAAATCTTCGCATGGACGCGGCAAAAGGCAAGGAAAAGTTGTGGGGTATAAAAAGGCTTGGAAGCCCATCGTACGGTTGTTTGGGCGGGGCCCAACGAGTCTCTTCATTCAAACTCAAACAGCAGTGTTGTTTCGGCGATGACTTCGGCGGAACCGGTCAGGCGAGCGATCACGTCACCGGACTCGTCCAATCGATAGCTGGCATCAAAGCAACTGCCCGTGATCGATTCCTGGCGAAACGTTTGGCCGACATTCAGTTTGCCGGCTGCTGCTAAACAAGCCACCTTGGCACTGGTCCCGGTGCCGCATGGCGATCGGTCGTATGCGTTGCCAGGGCACAGCACAAAGTTCTTCGCATCCGCATGAGCGGAGGGGCCGACCAATTCGACGTGGTCAATCTCTGCCCCGCCCTCGCCCGTGATTCCTTGTTCTCGCAACGCGGCTTTGATACTCAGCGTGGCTGCCATCAATTGATCGACGTTGCAGAGTTCGAGATCCAATCCGTGATCATCGACCAAGTAGAACCAGTTGCCTCCGTAGGCGATGTCGCCCGTCACGAAGTCGTTGGCGAGCGACGTTGAGCTTGAAACCTTGACGCGAACGGCCGCTTGATAGCGTCTGCTTGGAACGTTTTCGAACGAAACCGTTTTGCCGTCCGAGTGCAGTTCGACTTCGATGATGCCCACGGGAGTTTCCATCCGATGAATGCCCGGCGTCAGTTTGCCTTGCCACGCCAGCGTCGCGATCACTCCAATCGTTGCGTGGCCGCACATCTGCAACACACCCACATTGTTGAAGAACACCACCCCCGCGAAACAACTCGGGTCGACCGGTTGGCAGATCCACGCGCCGACAATGATGTCGTTGCCGCGAGGCTCGTTGACGATTGGGGCCCCCAGCCTCGCAAATTTCTGCCGGAGGTGCAGACGACGGTCCGCCATCGTCGGCCCGGCAAGCGTGTCTTCCAGGTCAATCACCATCCGCGTCGGTTCCCCACCGGTGTGAGAATCCAACACCTTTACACGTGAAGGCAGCATCATCGTTCCCGAATCAAAGAGAGTAGGTGCAAGATTTCGCCATTGTGCGGTGAATCAATCGACAAGCCGCATTGCCGTCATCTGCTTGACTAAAGTGGATCGCAATCCTGCGAGATCAATGGATTTCAAAGGCTCAATGGGGTGGGGGCAATGAAGAGCCTGAATGGCGGGGACGTCGCCCACTGACACGCACGATTCCACAGAACATATAAACATGAAATTGCCGTTTCACAATTGGATGCGCGGAATTTTGGTCGAGCGACTGCCCGCGAACGCTGCCCTTTCCATTGCCACATTGTTGCTGGTGGGCGTCTTCGTTGCGGTTGCATCGAAAGCGAACGCACAGGATTCAACGACGCAGCGTCCACGCGTCATTCAACAGACATTGACGCCTCATTGGACCAATGACGATTCGTTCTGGTTCCGACGTCAGAACGCGGATGGATCGTTCACTGGCATTCGTGTGGATGCCTCAACCGGTGAGATGACGGAAGTCGAACCGGGCGACAAATCCAATGTTCGTGAGGTGACGCTGAAAGGCGGCCGCACGCCGCGGTCGGGTGGGGCGTCCGAGGCCCACACTGAAATCACGTTTGTCAACCAAACCGATCAAGCGTTGCAATTGTTCTGGGTGGACAGCGGTGGCAAACGTGTCCAATACGAATCGATCCCAGCGGGCGAAACCTTTGTTCGCACGACCTTCGCCGGTCATGTCTGGGAAGTCATTGGCAAAGACAAAACCAAATTTGGATACTTCGTCGCGGACATCGAACCGACGCGATTGGAAGTCGCCAAGCCTGCCCAAGCGACTCAGGCTGAACCGGAACGCCGTGGACGCCGACGTCGCGATTCTCGACGCGACGGCGATTGGACCGCCGGGGTTCCTGCCCCGAACAACGACAAGGTGATCGCTCGACTGACAGAAGGTCGCTTGCAGTTGCAAGATGCAAATGCCGATGAGGAGTCGACCGAGTGGAAGACATTGATCGAACAATCGCAGTTGTTGGAATTTTATGGCGATCGCGCGAGCGAATCGGCTGAGCCTTTGAAACTGGAATCGCCACAATGGTCGCCTGACGGGACCGCGTTGGTGGTGCGAGCCGTGGTTCCCTACGAAACCCAACCGGTTCACTTGGTCGAATCGTCGCCTAAAGAAGGCGGTCGCGCGGTGCTCAAATCGCGACCGTATTTGTTGCCAGGCGATCCTGTTGATGAGACTCGATTGTTGGCGTTCAACACGGAAACTGGCGAGTCCGTGGAACTGGATTTGCCATGGATGTCCCAACGGTTCTGGAATCTGCGATTCGTGGGGCCTCACCGAGTCCTGTTGGCGGTCACTGAACGGGGGCATCAACGGTTCCGTTTGTTCGATGTCGACCTTTCCTCTGGCGAAGTCACCACGGTGATCGATGAGCAATCGGAAACCTTCATTTGGACCACCCATAAAACGGACTTGCCACGTTGGAGCTACCTCGAAGGCAGCGACGAAGTCATTTGGGTCAGCGAAAAGGACGGCTATCAACATCTTTATCTGGTCGATCTATCGGGTGAAAACGAGATTCAGCCGATCACGCAGGGCGAGTTCGTTGTGCGAGCGATCGAAAACATCGATGAAGAAAATCGCGTGCTCGATTTAGTCGTCAGTGGTGTGCACGAAGGTCAAGACCCGTATCTCAAACACTACGCCCGCGTTGATTTCAGTGGAGAGAACTTCACGCTGATGACCGATGGCGATGGCACTCACACCGCCACCTTCTCACCGGACAGAAGCCGTTTCGTCGTCACTCATTCTCGCGTCGATTCGTTACCGGTTCACGAGTTGCGTTCCGCCGATGGAAAATTGATTCAAACGTTGGCCAAGGCGACGCTCACGCCTGAAGACGCCAAGTTGAATCTGCCGCAGGTCTTTTCCGCCAAGGGCCGGGACGGCGAGACCGACATCTGGGGTCTGGCGTGTTTCCCTGAGGACTATGATCCCGCCGCTGATAAAAAGTATCCCGTGGTGGAGTACATCTACGCTGGGCCTCATGATTCACATGTGCCGAAGTCGTTCCGATCCGCACCTTGGCACCGTGACTACTTGAACGCTGGCTTCATCGTCGTGCAGATCGATGGCATGGGAACGGCCAACCGATCCAAGGCTTTTCACGATGTGTGTTGGCACAACCTCAAAGACGCTGGTTTTCCTGATCGCATCGCCTGGATGAAAGCTCTGTCGAAGGAGCATTCCGCGATGGATTTGGAGCGGGTTGGGATCTTCGGGACCTCGGCCGGTGGCCAAAACACGGGGTCCGCGTTGTTGTTCCACGGCGATTTTTATGACGCGGGTGTCGCAGCCTGCGGTTGCCACGACAACCGAATGGACAAAGCCTCTTGGAATGAACAGTGGATGGGCTATCCCGTCGGCGATCATTATTCCGAGTGCAGCAACATCGACAACGCTGCGAACCTGACCGGAGATCTCTTTTTAATCGTTGGCGAAGTCGACACGAACGTGCCACCGGAATCCACTCTGCGTTTCGCGGACGCGTTGATCAAAGCTGACAAGGACTTTGACTTGCTGGTCATGCCCGGCGTTGGCCACAGTGACGGCGGAGCGTACGGCAAACGTCGCACGCTGGATTTCTTCATCGAGAAACTACAACCGGGGAGTTCCAGCGAACAGCCAACCTCCGAGTCAGGCGGGACCACAGAGGAAGTCGCCACTGCCTTGATCGATGTGGAAAAACTGCAACCGCAGACGGCATGGAAAGACATTCAGAACCACTATCAAACCGACCTCGAAACGCTCAAGCGTCGTTTGCCAGTTCGTGTGGTAGAAGAGCGTCTCACGCAAACCGCTGCGTTTTTGAATGCCTGGGAAAGCCAACTGAAGGTCGCGATTGCTAAGGAAGGAGAAGACACGCTGACCGACGCAGATGCGGAAATCGCTCAAGAGCTGATGGCTTCAGTGAACGAGGAAAAGTCTGATTTGAAAACACTCGTGGCCTCATCCGAAAAGCTTCGAGAGTTGGCTCCCTTCACCTCGCAATTGATCACGCTGACGGATCTTTCCAATCGAGTGAAAACGCTGAATGGACAAGCGATGGCGGCGGAGATGGAGCAACTGACCGAATCGATCCAGCTATCAATCGAAGGAACGGAACCGAGTTCCGTTGCGGTCAGTCAGCCGGTTCTGGACGCCGCGGAAGATTTGATCCGCTCGTATCAGTCTTGGCAAACCTTTTACGAAGGCTATCACCCTGATTTCAATTGGTGGGTGCTCGACCTGGCAAAGGCAACCGGCGACAAACTAAGGTTGTGGAAAGAGACTCTGACGGTCGACGAAACGTTGACACAGGAACACTCCGAATTGGCTGCTGGTGGTACCCTCCAACTGCCAGAACCGGCAGCGGAGTTTGCATTTGGAGAAGCCTACCCGCCCATCCAAGAATGGTCGCAGCGTGAGGCGACTTGGATGCCATCCATTGTCCGTCGCTTCACACGCCGCGGTCGCGATCGTGAGAAGAATGCTGCTCGGTTGCCTCAGTGGAAAGAAGAACTGGCCGTGTTGGAATTGGAGGGCAAACCATTCGAGGAATGGTCGCTCGACGATCAAGTTGATTGGCACTTGTTAACGGCGGAAGTGCAAACTCGAATCGAACGCAAGCGAATCGAGGACTCCGGCGAAAAGCTTCCTCCAGCCACCTCATCGGTTGAAAAGGATTTGTCCGGAACACCGGTTGGACGCGAGCGAATTGAGTTGGAACTGCGTCGTCAGTTCATCGATCATTCGCCCGAAGAGTTGATCGAATTGGCGGAACGTGAGTACGCGATCGTGCGATCCGAGATGGTTCGGGTGGCCCAAGACATGGGGCTGGGAGACGACTGGAAAGCCGCCGTGGAACGGATGAAGAATCATCACGTGGCACCGGGGCAACAGCCCGTTCTGATTGGCGAAATGGCCGACGAATCGGTCGATTGGTTGCGCAAGCGTGACTGGATCACGGTCCCGTCGTTTGCGGATTACTGCTGGCGGATGATCATGATGACTCCCGAGCGACAAAAGGTGAATCCGTTCTTCACGGGGGGGGAAGTGATCAGCGTTTCGTTCCCCACTTCGGAAATGTCGCCCAGTGACAAACGTCAGAGTCTGCGAGGAAACAACATCGGTTATGCTCGCGCGACGGTGCATCACGAGTTGATCCCCGGCCACCACTTGCAGATGTACAGCAACGAACGGCACCAGCCTCACCGTCGGACGATGAGCACGCCGTTTTGGTTGGAAGGGCTCGCCGTTTATTGGGAACTGAAACTGTACGACGACGGTTTCGCTCGCACTCCCGAGGAACGCATGGGAATGCTGGTTTGGCGAGCCCACCGGTGTGCACGAATCATCTTTTCGTTGAACTTCCACTTGGGACGTTTTTCGCCGGATCAGTGCGTCGATTTTCTGGTCGACAACGTTGGGTTCGAACGACGCAACGCCACCGCGGAAGTTCGCCGCAGTATCGGCCCAAGTTACCCGCCGCTGTACCAAGCCGCGTACATGCTCGGCGCTTTGCAGATCCGCCAATTGCACCGCGAGATGGTTTTGTCGGGCGAGATGACGGAACGTGAGTTCCACGATGCGATCATGGAAGCCGGGGTGTTGCCCATCGCGATGTTGCGTCAGGTCTTGAAGCAAGAACCGCTTCAACGAGACGAACCACCACGCTGGAAGTTCAACTGACGGCAGTCCCAGTACGATGGTCTTCCAAGACCGTCGAGGCAGCAATCTCTGTACGATGGTCTTCCAAGACCGTCGAGACCGCTACCTACGTAAGATGGTCTTCTAGACCGTCGATCTTGGTTCTCAACCGCCGCCCCCGCTCAGCGTCTCCGCGGTCAGCAACACCTTGCTGAGATTCGCCACGGGAAAGAAATGATCGCCGGGCAACACTCGCAGAGAGAACCCGGCCGACGTGAGTGATTGCCAACCCTGCATTTTGGCTCGGTTGGCAACATGGTCTTCTGCCCCGGCGAGAGCCCGAATGGGCACGGGGATGGTCGGGTGCTCCACAGTCGCGACTCCTCGTGCCAGTTTCAAATCCGCACGCACGATGGGCAAGAACATCGCGAGCGCGTCGGGATGCTGTTTCAAACCCGCTGGCAATCCGCCATAGCGACGATCCAGTTCGTCTGCGAACGCGTCGTCGTCCCAGTCCAACCAATCGCGGTTTTGCGTCCATTGGTTGGGTGGCGAGGCTCCCATCACGATCAGCCCTTTCACGCGGGATGGACCGGACGATTTTTCTAACAAACGAATCGTCAAACGGTACGCGATCAAGGCACCAAGGCTGTGTCCCGCCAGCACCAACGTGTCATCAGCATCAAACGTTTGTTCCGTCTCGGTTGCGATCGATTCGACCAACGAGTCCATGTCGGTTTCCAATGGCTCCGAAAACCGAGACTCACGCCCGGCCATCCGAACGGCCCACAGGCTGACTGAATTCGGTGCGTTTCGCGACGTTGACAGACCGCGAAAATGTTTGAACAGCGGAGCGGTCGCACCACCAGCATGCGGCACCCACAACAGGTGTGTCTTCGACATCGAAGGGGGACTGATTCGACAAAGGGCGTCATTCGACGTCATCAAGCATTCATTTCAACGAGCGTGTCAAGTTTGCAGTCCAGGGGAGTCACCGCCTGGGACGCTTTGTAGCAAAGCACATGAACAGTCGTCAGGTGAGACCACCCAATTGGTGTGGGCTTCCAGCCTGTGAACAAACCACGTCACCACGCCGACCCCCACCCTGCGCATCCACCCACTCCCCCACAACCTGCTGCCGATTCAGCTATAACGAGAACCCCCACAAAGATTCATCCCCCATCCCCATTCTCACCATGCACGCGCTCCAACCCCACCATTTGTTTCTCGGCTTGGTCTGCTTCGTCTGTTCGATGTCGACGTCCGCGGTGGCTCAAGACTCCCCTCCATCGAAACCACTCAATGTGTTGATGATCGCAGTCGATGACTTGCGACCAGAACTGAGATGCTATGGCCAATCCTACATCCACTCCCCCAACATTGATCGTTTGGCCGCGTCGGGCATGCGATTCGATCGAGCGTATTGCCAGGTCGCCGTGTGCGGTGCTTCCCGCGCGAGCCTGATGAGTGGCTGCCGTCCGGAGACCACCCAGTGCTGGAACTTCAAAACTCTATTGCGGTCGCAAATGCCCGATGTGTTGACGCTCCCCCAGCATCTTTCTCGCAATGGCTACGACACTGGCTTTTTGGGCAAGATCTACCACAGTCCCAGCGACGACGCGGAGGCTTGGACCGTTGATGCCAACGAATGGGCGCCGCGAGATCGCAGCAAGGGGAAAGGCTACGTTCAGGAACTGCCTCGGAAACGCAACCCGGCCAACTCGAGCGAGAAGCCCGGGCCCTCCATCGAAAATGGGGGCGATGTTCCAGACAGTGCTTACGCCGATGGCCACAACGCAGATCGAGCCGTCGCCATGCTGGAGCGGCTTTCAACGCAAGACAAACCGTTTTTCTTGGCAGTCGGATTCTTGAAACCCCACCTGCCGTTCAATGCACCGGGCAAGTACTGGGACCTCTACGATCGCGACGCCATTGAAATTCCGTCCCGCGAAGATGTTGTCGATGGCTTGCCGTACGCTCGTTCCAGTTGGGGCGAACTGAAAAACTACACCGACATTCCTGCGAAAACGAACATGTTGGACGACGAGAAGACCCGCGAGTTGATCCACGGGTATCGAGCCGCGGTCAGCTACATGGATGCACAAGTTGGCAAGGTCTTGAACGCTCTCGAAGCCAACGGGCAACGCGAGAACACGATCGTCGTGTTGTGGGGGGACCATGGTTGGTACGTCGGCGACTTTGGTGATTGGTGCAAACACACCAACTATGAAATCGCAACACGAGTCCCCTTGATCGTTTCCGTGCCTGGCGTTCGTCCGGGGAAAACGGAATCATTGGTGGAACTGGTGGATGTGTTTCCAACGTTGTGCGAGCTGACTGGATTGCCGATCCCGGAACATTGCCAAGGCAAAAGCATTGCGGGCGTGGTTCGTGATTCCGAGTTTTCCGTTCGTCCGGCCGCCTTCAGCCAATACAAGAAATCAAAGGCAGGCGTTGGACCCTTGCTTGGGACCAGCATCCGGACGGAACGCTTCCGTTACACGGAGTATGTCTCGTCGAAGACTGGTGAGCTCGAAGACATTGTCTTGATCGATTTCGACAATGATCCCGGTGCGACCCGGAACGTGGCTTCCGATCCCATTTACAAACCCTTCCTGCCGCAATTGCACGCTTGGTGCGAACAATCCGCCACAGGGCTATGAGCACGAACTCCGACACGACTTTTTCGGTCCATGCATCTCGGCTGCAAAATCCCAGGGCTCTTGGCCGAACCAAAAAGGCTTGCTTTGGTCTCGTGACGACCGTGTTTGGTTTGCTGGCCATCGAATTGGTTCTGGCCTTGATTGGTGTGGGGCGGTCGAATGCTCAAGGCGACCCAATGATGGGGTTCTCCAAGCAAGTCCCCTTGTTGGAACGCTTCACCGATGAAGACGGCAAGGTGTGGATGCGAACGGCGGAGAACAAGCTGGTTTGGTTCAATGATCAACGCTTTCCGCTGACCAAACCCGCGAACACGCAGCGGATCTTTTGTCTGGGAGGTTCCACGACCTTTGGGCGGCCTTACGACGACAACACTTCCTTCGCGGGGTGGTTGCGAGAATGGTTGCGGCACGTGGATGCAAGTTCGCACCATGAGGTCTTCAACGCGGGTGGGGTCAGTTACGCCAGCTACCGTGTCGCGGCCGTGATGGAAGAACTGGCGGATCATGATCCAGATCTCTTCATCGTCTACACCGGGCAAAACGAGTTTTTGGAGCGGCGAACCTACGCCGATTTCTTTGAGCAATCAAAGACGCAGCTTTGGTTGACGGGGTTGCTGTCCCAGACGCGAATGTACGCGGCGATTGATTCCATCATTCGAAAGAACGACCAGCCGAAACATGCTGCCGAATCAATCACATTGGCCGCCGAGGTCGACGAACGCCTCAACCACACGGTGGGACCGTCGGACTACATTCGCGATGAGGAATGGAGCGACAAGGTAGGCGAACACTTTCGGTTCAACATTCAGCGAATGATCACCATCGCTCGATCAGCGAACGCAAAAATTTTGTTCGTCGTTCCTGCTTCCAATGAAAAAGACTGCAGTCCTTTCAAGCCGGATCCAGAAGATGACTCGTTCGAAAGTGCGCGACAAGCATTCGACGCTGGCGATTTTGATCTTGCCCACTCGGCGTTTCGGTCCGCAATCGATCGTGACATTTGCCCGCTTCGTGCGCCGAGTGATTTTGCTCAGTTCATTCGCGAGCTTCCCGAATCCGATGATGTTCGCGTGCTCGATTTCGAATCTGCTCTTCGCGACGTTTGCCTGGATGAACACGGGCATGACATCTTGGGCGAAGAGTATTTTCTCGACCACGTTCACCCGACCATTGACGCTCATCGTCGGTTGTCGCAATGGTTGGTCTCTGAATTGCGAGACGCGGGTTGGTTGACTGCTGATTCCATTGCATGGAACGAGTTGTCACGCGAGTCGGTTGACAGGGTGGATCAAACGGTTCTCGGCCGCATTGATCGCAGGACGCAGGGGATTGCGATGCGCAACTTGGCCAAGGTCATGCACTGGGCGGGCAAGTTCGAGGTCGCCGCGCCACGCGCTCGGGATGCGATCAAGATGTTGAACGGGGATGCCGAAAGTCAGTTCATTCTCGCAGATTGCCTTCGGTGGACCGGGCAAATTGACGAAGCGGTGATCGAGTTTGAACGCGGCGTCAAGGATTATCCGGTTTACTGTCGGGGGGTCCAACGCTACGGGCAGCTCTTGCTCGAAATGGGCGACAATGATGCCGCGCGTGAGATGTTCAGCATCGCCACGATTGGATGGCCGGAGTCCGACCCGCGGCATTGGGGGGCCCGCTTTCAACTTTCGATCGCCCATTTGGGCGCCAGCGACTTTGAAGCCGCTCACCGTGAATTGCTGCGATGTCACGAACATGCACCTGATGACTTGGATGTGATGTTCGCACTCGCCGAGGCCAGTGCCGGCATTGGAAAGTCTGAAGTTGCCGTCGAATTGTACGAGCGAGTTTTGGATGAGTTTCCGGATGACGTCGAGACTCACCTCAACCTTGGATACACGTTGCTGCGTCTGAATCAAACGAGCCAAGCATCCATGCATTTCGAGACGGCCTTGTTGCTGGCCCCTGACAATGTTCGTGCAAAAGCTGGCGTGGTCGTCATCAGCCAATTGAATGAATCGACGAAATAGAATCGCCTGCAACACCAATCATTCTGCGAAGGGACTTTCAAAAGCAGATGTCCGAATGATTTCGACGGGGTGATTGCGAACAGCGAGAGAGAGCAAGCGAGAGGCGGATTGTTTATACTTTCGCATCCTTTGATTCACTCGCTTCTAGGACCCGCCATGAAACGTCGCTCCTTCCTTCAGTCGGCCGTGGCTGTATCGGCCGCGGGTGCGGTTGGCAACTCGTCTCTTGCGAACGCGGCACCGCTCGCCGAGGGAAACGCTGGTTTCACCACCTCATTCAGCGATGCTTTCGCGATCGATGACAACGTGGTCACCTTTCGCACCGATGCGGTGACTCGTCCGGTCAATGCGATGGTGGTTGCTGACACGCATCTGTTCACAGACGATCAACGTGGCGAACCGTATCGCGAATTCAGCGGGCGGATGGCAAAGGCATACAACCAGACGACGCATTTCAAAACTCGCCAGCCCACAACGCCGGAGCAGAGTTTTCAAGCCGTTGTCGAGCGAGCGAACTCCCAAAAGGTGGATCTGTTGGCCTTGGTGGGTGACATCTTCAGTTTCCCCTCGGAAGCGGCGATCGATTGGGTTTCCGAGCAACTCGACGGCGTGACGATGCCTTGGTTGTACGTGGCGGGCAACCATGACTGGCACTACGAAGGTATGGAGGGTTCGTTGCAGGACCTGCGTTCAGATTGGATCGAACAACGTTTGAAAAAGTTGTACCAAGGCAACGATCCTTTGATGGCCGCGTACGACATTCACGGCATTCGTTTCTTGGCCATCGACAACTCGAACTACGAAGTTCTGCCCGAGCAATTGGAGTTCTTTCGCGAACAACTTCGCAGTGGGATGCCTTTGGTGCTGCTGGTTCATATCCCGTTGTACATTCCGGGGCGTCCCATGGGGTTCGGTTGCGGGCATCCGGAGTGGGGCGCGGAGACCGATCGAAACTTCAAAATTGAACGCCGGCCCAAATGGCCAGCCTCGGGGCACACTCAGGCCACGTTCGATTTCCATCGCGAGGTCTTCCAGGCGGATTCCACCCAGTTGCTGGGAGTCTTTGCGGGGCACACGCATCGCCAGTCGGTTGATGTTGTCAACGGCATTCCCCAGTTCGTCACCAACGCCAACGCGACCGGGGCATTCATGGACGTTCGTTTCGTTCCGAACGCCTGAGCTTTCCGTGCCCCGATACCTCAGGCACAAGTCCTCGTTCACACAACCTTCCTCGCGACGTAGTCGCTTGATTCACATACCGGAACTGACCATGCAGCGTCCCTTCTTTGTCTTCCTCACAGTCATCGCTTTGACGGTTCCCGGGGGAACCCTCTGGGCATTTGATCCGCCGGCCAATCGGGAAGTTGTTCGAAACACACCGGGATTGGTCGCATTCTGGGATTTCGCCCAGCGTGAAGCTTCTGGGAAGGAGCGATTCACTGCGCACGTGCCGCCCGGATCACCGAGCGATTTCCCCTTGGACGCCGCGAATTACGTGCGTGACTACTGGGGTGAAGGCAGGCAAGCCTCCTACGCTGATTTTCCATTGTTGAACGAGGGGCCGTTTGGTCAAGCGATTCGGATTCGTCAAGAATCTGATCCCAACTTCCGACCCTTTCTGTTCATTCCTCGGTCGCGTCTGCATGACACACCGTTGGATATCAAAGGCGAAGGGAAATCGGTGACCGTTGTTGTGTGGGCCATTCGGGAAAGTGGCAATCACGCGCTGGCGGGAATCTGGCACGAAGGCACGGACCTCAAGCAATCGTCGACTGCTTCGATCAAGAAGGTCGAACGTGGGCAACGACAATACGCCTTGTTCGCCGGACTGAATAAAGCCGGCAGCGCGTGTGGTCATGTGTCGGAGAACGGAGCCAGTTCGTTCCTCAACAAGTACGCCCTTCACAAATGCAATTCGCTGGGGCAATCGCCCGCCGTTTCAGCCGATTCGCCGCCGGAAAAACTCGCTGCCTCCTGGCAGTGCTTTGCGATGACGTTTGACGACGAGAAAAACGAAATCACAGGTTGGCTGAATGGAGAGTCCGGTGAACGTTGGCTCAAGAACCCCAAGTCGAACAATCTGCTGTCGTATGCCCACAACGCCTACATGCAGGGGCATTATGCTCGAACGCCTGGGATGCAGGACGGCGAAGACGGCGAGTTTCCAGAGGCCCAGTACTACAACCCGCCGGAAGAGGAAGCATCGAAGACGGAAGTCTTGCGTGAGGACGAGAACCAACGTGTTGAACGTCGCCGCTACCGCTACACCGAAGTCGTCATGACGCTGGAGAAAGAAGAAAATGGCGAATGGGTTGAGGCCGACCGAGATCTCGTCGGCTTGCGATTGAACCCGTGGTGGTACCCGCACGGCATTTATTCACCGCCGGATGCAGAACAAGGCGGGCCGTTCACGATTGGGCGGGTGATTCACAGCAGTCGCACTGTCGGCTTCACCGGATGGATCGGCGGCGTCAGCGTGTTTGATCGAGCCCTCTCGGAAGCCGAGCTGAAAGAGCTTGCCGACCTTCGGAACTGATCGGTTCCCAGGGAAGCGTCTCAAGCGATAGAAAGGGCAACCTCGCTTGCCATCGTGGATGTGCATTTGCGATAGACTGGCACTTTTTCCCCTCCACCGATTGTGCGTTGAAAGAGATCCATGCAAGAGATTCCCGAAGAAGCATTGGACCAAATCCGGGCTCATATCCTGGAAGGCAAAAAGCTCAAAGCGATCAAGCTTTACCGCGAAGCCACCGACGCATCGCTTCAGGAGTCCAAGACCCAAGTCGAAGCGCTCATTGAAGAGCTTGAGAAATCACACCCTCGACAAATGGCCGACAATCGATCCATTGGCTGCGCCGGAATCGTCCTGCTTGCAGTGGTCGGAGCAGGAGGTCTGGTGGCAAAAAGTGGCATAGGCTTCTAGTGGTCTGTCACAGCTAAAAGTGAGGGTTGATCGTAGTGGACGAGGCCACGAGTCCTTGGATCTTACGCCAGTTCAGGACTCGTGGCCTCGTACACTACCCTAAAAACACGTCCTGACAGACCACTAAGCAGGTCAGCAGGAATGATCGGGCATCATCATGTGAGCCGTTTGGGCGTTAGCCCCGGTTATACGTGGGAGCAACGGCGATTACCGAAACAGCCCAAATGCCGAAAGACTCCTGCCGACCTGCTTAGCCTGTGAATACGAAGGGCGACGTTCAGGTTCCATCACAGGCTGGAAGCCGATGCCCTTGTTAGGGCAGGTCGTTGAAGGTGTAGAACCGGAGGCCTCGTTGCGTGGCGCTTTGAAGGATGCGGGTGAGAGCTTCGGGGGTGATGAAATTGCCGTTCCCGGATTCGGCAATTCGATGGGCATACAGCACGATGATCTCGTTGTTTTTGGCGGCGCGATCGAATGCTCCGTCAATCTGTTCATACGTTCGGTCGGGCCGGGTGGGGGCGAAGTCGATTCCTTTGCCGTGCAAACACCCGTGATCGCCGATCTTGGCCGCTGGCACGAAGAAGGCGTCTTGTTCGCAGAGTCGTTCGTTGGCCGCAATGCTTTTGCCCGTCCGTAAATGCCGGAACACCTTTGACAACGCCTCATCTGTCGCGGCATTGTTACGACTCATCGGGTAGGCAAATGAGACTGCGGTGACGTTGGCGGCCTGAAACTCGCTCAGCTGTGGGGTGATCTCACGTCTCATGAACGTTTCGGCTGAGTTTTCTTCGAAGTACTCCACCGCTTTCAGATGGTTGACGCTGTGGGATCCGATCGCATGCCCATGCGCTTGCAGTTTCTGAATCGCATCGATCGCCACGGCGTCGATCTTTCCACTGATGAAGAAGGTGGCTTTGGCTCCGAATTCATCCAGCAGTGGCAATGCTTGCATCCAACCTTCGAAGTTGCGATCGTCGAAGGTCAACACGACACCCCCTTCGGTCAGCGGCGCGGGCGTCGATTCACGAAGTTCGTGCGTCGTCGAAGGGATCGGTTCGCCAGCATCGAGGGATGCGGCGGAGACGATCAAGAGGAGTGACCAAGCGAATCGTTGCACGTCACTGCCTTTCAGTTTTTGCTGGTGGAGTTGACCGCGTGCTTCAAGCCCAGGATTCGGGCCGCGTTACCACGGTAGACCTTTTCCAACACAGCATCGGGCAAGAAGATCCCGTAGATGTTCCAGAATCCTTGCCGGTGGTGCGATTCGGCGGTGTCGAAGTATTCGTCGTCGGTTTCCAGGAAGCGATAGTACAACCGGTAGGCGTTGGGATCAGGAGTCGTGTCGGTGCCGAATAGGATTCGGTCCTGGTACTTGAGAAAGAACTTGCGGCTGCTGTACGGTTGCCGGCCCAGTTCGGAGATCCGAGCGTCGATGTCGATGTAGAAGTTCGGATATCGATCGAGCCATTGCCCGACCGTTTCCAGGTCTTCCGGATTGTTGCCAAAGTGGGCCCCGATGAAGGTCGTGTTGGGGTGCTTTGCAATCGCTCGGTTGCGCTGTTCCAGCAGTTCTTCGCGAGACGGGAAGCGGTCGCCATGGAACACCCAGCCTGGGTGCGCATTGAGTTCGTGCCAGCGTTCATTGAACTGATCCAACGGCGTGAAGAAGGCGGCAGGATCCGCGGTATGAATCATCACCGGGCGATTCATCTCCCCGCACAACGCCCAGATCGGATCCAAACGTTCGTCATCGATCGTCAGCAGGTTGCCGGCTTGGTTGCGGTAGGACAGTCCCAAGGATTTATGGAACTTGAGCCCCTTCGCACCGGCCTCAAAGCTTTTTCGCAGCCGTGCGGTTTCTCGCTCGGACCAGCCCTCGGTTTCAAAGTCACGCAGGTTGATCAGGGCGAAGGTGAGGAACCGATCGGGGTGAGCGGTGTCCAAGGCTGCGAGGGTTTCCTTCAATTTGTCATCCCAGCCTCCGTCGAGGTTGATAACCGTTTGAACGTTGGCTTCGTCCATCACCTGCAGGTAACGCTTGACGCGTTCTTCGGTCAGCACGTTGGCACCGCCACCGAGATGGTTGTGAACGTCGATGACTGGATACGACGGCGTGTTGACGCGAGTCACCTTGGTTTTCAGCATCGACTTCGGTTGCCAATCGGCGAGTTTTAAGTCGCGGATATCTTCTTGGGGCGTTTCCGCTTCGACGACCTTGCCGAAGACCAGTGTGCCGAAGTTTTCGATGTCGTGGAAACTGGGGCCAACCCGTGCCCAGTCCCAACCGGTGGTTTTCTTTTCGTCGTAGTCGACTCGGTAGAAGTTCGCTCGCCACTGAGTTCCCGTTTTTGGCGGGACGTTCCGAAGCGGTTCCAAGACCGCGTAGGGAAGGAAGACTTCAGCCCGCCAGCCGGTGACGGTGGCCATCGATTCGTTCGCGCCGCCCGTTGCGGAGACCTTCTTCTGGATCTTCTTGGCACCCTCGTAGTGCCATGGACGCCAACCAAGGAACTTGCCATCCAGGTTGGGGACGAGGATTGGTAGCTCAAAGCCCAGCGGCGAGATTTCGTATTCGAAATAGACAGGGTCTTTTTCGTTGGTCCAAAAGAAACACTCGAAAACATCTTCGTTCCACAGGTCCAAGAAGTCTTCCTGCATCGTGGCAGTCAACGTTTCATCGGCGCCGTCGAACAAGACATAGACGCCTTTGTCCGAGTACAGCATCTTGAACCGCGATTGGTAATCAAGTGGCCCGTTGCCCCGTCGGTTCAGCGAAACCCAGTCGCACGATTCCCAGGCTTTGGCGTCGCCTTTCCCCGTGACCTCGAAGTCGTCGCACTGGGGCACGATCAACGTTGGTGGTTCGGCCGCGAATGTCTTGGTGGAGGCTGCAATCAAAAGCAGGGTTGCGATCAGCCCAATCGATGTGCGAAGCCGGTGGGGAATGCGATGCGCGGAGTCGGAGCAGGGTGGCATATAGTTTCTCTGAGGTGTCTGATCGGCCGGAGGCATCACTGTGGCATAGGCTTCCAGCCTGTGGTTGTGAGTGCAGAGTTCAGGTTCGATCACAGGCTAAGCGAGTAGACAGGAATGAGTGGGTAGAACCTCACGTAGGCGAGTCTCTCTGAGACTCGCAAATAACAGCGTCTCGGAGAGACGCTGCTACGTGATCAAGCCCAATGAATCCCGCTCACGTGCTTAGCAACGCGTGAACAATAAGTGACGTAGCGGAAGGGCGCGAGCCCTCCGGTTCCTCACCGGGCGGCTTTCGCCACACCGCTAACATCGTCACTTGTTGTTCACGCGTTGCTTAGAAGCCTATGACGCCGTGCAGGGTGGATTATAACGCCACTTTGCTTAGGACTTCATGCCGATGTTGAGGTAGGCATGAACGTGGGGGGCGCCGCGGAAGTGCCAGACCATCGATGGGCCTTCGACTCGCCAGATGTCCCAGACGCGGTCGTTGTCGATGTCTTCTTGTTGATAGAAGGCCATGTGCAGTTGGTCGAGTCCGCCGCTGCTGTTCAGGATTTCCATCACTTCCTTCGAATCGTTTTCACGATACGGGGCCAGCAACATCTTGAGTGTTGATTCGACCAGTTCCTTTTGATCGCTGGAAAGTTGGTCGACGCCAATCCCAGGGAAGTGACCGCTCTCGCCTTTCAACTGCACCGCGGTTTCACTGGGAGCTTTCTTTTGCAACGCCAGTTTGGCTTGGTCGGCATCCAGCGCCTGGAAAACTTTGTTAGCTTCCAAGGTCTGTTGAAAGAACGGGCTGTCGGGGAGGTATTCCTCTCCGTGACCGTAAACCACCGGGCCGCCAAAGCCGATTTTGTCGAGTCGATTTCCGTCGGCTCGCATCGTCACGTGGCGACCGGTCAATTCGAATTGGAACTGGTCCGAGCCGGGTTCTCCGAACAACGCGAAACTGTAGCTTTCCAATCCGCCGTCATCGTATTCCATCTGCTCGAGCAGACGATCGTATCCGTCTTTGGAGGTGATGTTGCGAACGATTTGATCGACCAGCGTCTTCTGCTTTTTCGAGAACAAGTCGTCGCCGATGGTCGTTTTGCTGACGTGCCAGTTGGGGTTGATCTTCAGGCGGTCGGCGTGATCGAACGGTCGCCAGACGGCCGTTTTCTGTTTGTCGGACAAGGAAGCGTACAGTTCCCCCACGTAGGTTTCTGCGGAAGCGGTGGGGGCTCCTGCGGCATGAGCAAAACGGGCGTCGAAGAGGTTGGTCGTCGCGACACCGGCGGCGAGGGCTCCTCCAAGTTTGACGAAGTCTCTTCGGGCAACGCGTTGGCCATCGGGGCGATTGACGTTCATCGGAAAACTCATGCGGGTTGGGGGAGGAACACAGGCAGGAACCGTCTACTTCAAACGGCCGCTTTTGATTCTACCAAATCCAACCCCGGCGAACACAAATTGGATCGTTTCGAAGACAACGTTGCCCAGTCGAGAACGTTACCGAGTTCCGTCCTGGCTTGGTTCCGGCCAATCTTCGATTTGGTCAATCGCCTTCATGACTTGGGGAAGGACGGCTCCGGTCACTCGTGAAAGACGAGCGGTGACCCGTGCGTTGAACAGCAAGGCGACGTTCTTTCCGTCGGAACGACGAACGAGAATCGTGTTGGTGCCGGGAAGCGAACCGCCGTGGGAGGCGGTCAATTCGCCAGAGTCATCGGTGACCACTGACCAACCTTGGCCGTAGTGCCTGGGCTTGAGGTCACCATTCTCTTTGTGTCCTGCCAATCCTTCCGGCCGAGCAAACATGGCGGTGATTCTGGCCGACGACAACAGCGGGCTGTTCTCGGGATCGTCGAATGCACTGGCGAACCGTGCCAGGTCGCTGGCCGATGCAATCCACGCTCCGTGGGAATCCATCGCCTCCAGGTGCCAAGCTCCATAGGTTTGCGGCACCCGCGAATTCAAGTCCTCGGCGAAGACGGAGTCACCTTGGTGCGGATCGTAGTAGCGGACCTCGTTTGGCTTGCGCCCTTCCAAACGAGTCGCGCCAACAGACATCGATGTCACGCCGATCGGTTGCAGGACATGTTGTTGGACATAGTCTTCGTAAGCCTCGTCGGTGATTTTCTCGATGACTCGTCCGAGCAAGCAATATCCGTAGTTGGAATACGCGTACCGCTCACCCGGATCGAAGTCGAGCGGTTTGCCTCGCATGACACGGATGATGGTGTCGGGAGTGGCGGGGTGTTCCGCACCGAGTGCCTTGGCGAATTGAGTTGAGCGGAACATCGCGTCGAATGATTGGTCTCGGTCCCATCCACCTCGATGCTGCAACAGGTGCTGGATCGTGATTTCGTTTTGTCGCTCGTCGATTTTGGAACCTTCTTCCACATGAGGCTCATGGTCGAGGATTTCGAAGACTTTGTCGTCAAGCGACAGTTTGCCTTGATCGACCAATTGCAAGATCGCAACCGCGGTGATCGGTTTGGAAATGCTGGCGATCCGAAACAGACTCTCGGGCGTCACGGGGTCACGCTGGCCGACGTCGGCGTAGCCAAACCCTCTCGCGTAGACGACGTTGCTTTGGTCGGTGATGGCCAACGACGCACCTGGGATACGATGCTCGCGAAGGAATGATTGCATCACCTTGTCGACTTCGCGAAACGCTGGTTGGTCGTTTCCGGTGACGATGGCATGCGACGCGGTCGCGGGATCAAAGCCCGGGCCGCGGAGGACTTTGCCGGGTCGTTTGCCGGTGAACTTGCCTTCGGCGAGCACGGGGATTCCGTTGACGACCACATGCTTCATGCCAACCGACTCAGCGTGCGGGTTTTCGAAGTCCGCTCGATCGGCGAGTTCGTCGAAATCGAACACGATCACGTCGGCGGCCAAGCCTTCGGCGATGCGGCCACGGTCGTAAATCATCACAGCGTTGGCTGCGGCGGCACTGGCTTGTGAGATCGCTTGTTCCATTGAGATCGCCCCCAAGTCGCGGACATAACGCGACAACATCCGTGGGAACGCACCGTAGGAACGTGGGTGTGAGGCGCTTCGATTGCCGCTGGCCGGACCGACGTCGGTGCAGAAGGAAACGAACTCTTGTTGCATCGCCAAGATCTTGTTCGCGTCGCTCATGGTTTCGGGCAAAGCGAACGTGGACGCATTGCAGAGTCCGAAGAACGTGTCCCAGGCGTCTTCGCCAGTTGCTTTGGCAATCGCGGCGACGGACTGACCTGCGTACTCGCGGTAACGAGGTTCAGTGGTTTGGCCGACGATGATGCGGTCCCAATCCGAGCCCGCGTGGCGATACCAGTTTTCCCAGCCGCTGGTGGATTCGATTTCCTCGCGAACTTCGGCTCGCAGTTCTTCGTCGTCGGCCAACCGATGGAGGAACTTGGCACGTCCTTCGCCGAAGTGCCGCGGGTGAATCAGAGCATCGATTCCCAACCCGTTGTTGATGTAGGGATAGATGTCCGCGGTGACCTGGTGACCTTCGCTGCGAGCGGCCTTGATCCGCGCGATTGCCAATTGCATTTTGCCCCAGTTCTGACGACCGGCGGCTTTCAAGTGAAAGATGTGAACAGGCGTGTTGCCGATGCGGCCAATTTCCAAGGCTTCATCGATCGCTTCGAGAAGCTGATCACCTTCGTTTCGCATGTGCGTGTAGTAGCGTCCGCCGTGTTCGCCCGCGACTCCGGCCAAGGCACCGATTTCTTCGGTCGTTGCATAAACGGCGGGAGGGTAGATCAACGCGGTAGAAACTCCGATCGCACCCGCACGCATGGCTTCGCGAACGTGTTCCTTCATCGCCTCCAGTTCATCGTCGCTGGGACGCCGGTCGTCTTCACCCATCACCAACCGGCGGACTTGGGTGTGCCCGATCGTTTGCACGGCATTGAGGGGCATGCCTTTCAAGTCCAGCAACTGAAAGTACTCCGCCATGTTTTGCCAACCGACTGATCTCGCGTCGTGATCTGAAACCGGCGCGGCCGACGATCCCTCGCCCGCGTTGATGGTCGTGATGCCTTGGGTCAGCAAGTTCATTGCCGAAGAAGGATTCCGAAGCATCGGCGTGGCGGTTTGCCCCATCATGTCGATGAACCCGGGAGCGACGATCAATCCCTCGGCGTCGATCGTGTCTTTGGCCGACTCCGGGTCGATGCGGCCGATGTGGGTGATTTTGCCGTTCGTGATTCCGACATCGGCTTCGTACCAAGGGGCTCCCGTGCCATCGACGACATGCCCGTTCAAAATCGCGAGGTCAAAGTTGGGAGCTGCGTCCTTGGCGGCGGAATCTTGCGAGTGAGCTGGGTGGCAAGCGGCGAGCACCCAAAGCAGTGTCCCGGCCCAAACACGAGGCGACGAGGACTGGCGAAGAATCTTTGACACGGCTGGTTCTCGGCAGACGGGGTGGGAAAGTGTCAGGTGGGGCCGCGGTCGGTCTCGTTAGAAGCAGGGGGCTCATCGAGACGCGGCGGGCTGCTGCGAGTGCCTAGCCTAAGTGAAACGAACCACAGAAGGTTCGCTGGAGGCGCGATCGCAGCATGAGAATCACCAGTTTGACGGCTCGGTTGGAGCGGGCCGATTCGGCTGGTCGAGCTGACGATGCCTGCTCGGTGGGGCGCAAATCCAAGCAAAAGGAATCTTTCGTGCTGCTCACTTTGTGTCGCCCCAGCGTTTGCTGCCGCGATTTGCTGGCAAACGCGGCAACGGAGTCCCGGCAATTGCAATTCCTTTTCGCGTCAACCGTGGGAGGGGGGTTCGATCTCGCTTGGCAACCTGTAACGATAGGGGACCTTGAGAAGTTTTGAACGGTCGCCTTTCCTGACGATTGTGCGGCACGCAAGGAGGCCCCCCCCACGAATTTGGACGTGTCGTCAAAGAAACGCCATCACGCTTTCCATCCACCTAGCAGAGTTATATGCTAGGACGAAAGATATCCCAGAGTCACTATCCTGCCCCGGCGAGACCAGAAACTTCGAAGTGCCCACCTGATCGGCCATCCGCCCGAGACCGTATGTTACGCAAATCAGAAATTGCTGATTCCACGACGCATGAGCCCCATGAGACGCGATGGAAATCGCTCGCTCATTTGCTCGTCGATCGTGCTGCGCGGCATCCCGATCGTCCCGCACTGACGTTTTTGCCCGATGATTCGATGGATGGGGCGGAAGCCGAGCTGACGCTGACCTACGCGGAGCTGCACCGCCGAGTCCGTGCCGTGGCGTTGCGTTTGGTGCGAGAAACCGGTGCGGTTCCAGGCGACCGAGCGATGTTGTTGTTCCCGCCGGGGCTGGAATTCATGATTGGGTTCATGGCCTGCGAGATGGCGCGTTTGATCCCGGTCCCGACCAGCTATCCCAAACCTGGTCGCGCGATGCCGCGACTGGACACCTCCGTCGCGGATTGCCAGCCCTCGGTCTTGATCAGCGATCAAGAGACGATTGCTGGGATCGACTCGAATCGATTGTCCGCCGAAACGGCTGCCTTGCCGATGGTCGCGACGGACGCATCGATTCAAGAGGACTTGGCCAGACCTGACTCGCTCGACGACGAATTGCCGCTCGGCGAGATTGAATCGACCGATTTGGCGCTGCTGCAATACACCAGTGGTTCGACCAGTGATCCCAAAGGCGTGATGGTTTCGCATGCCAATTTGCTGAGCAATCTGGAATCGATTCGACAGGCGTTCGGGATCGAATGGTCCGGCGACGACAGCGACGATTACGAACGCGGTTTGTTCTGGTTGCCTCCGTTCCATGACATGGGGTTGATTGGCGGCATTTTGGAACCGTTGTACGTCGGCGGGCATGCGATTTTGATGTCGCCCCGATCGTTCTTGGCTCGGCCGATGCGGTGGTTGCGAGCGATCTCGGACTACAAAGCCACCATCAGTGGCGCTCCCAACTTTGCTTATCAGTTGTGCGTTGACCGGATTGATGCCGCCCAAGCGGATTCACTGGATTTGAGCGGTTGGGAGTTGGCCTTCTGCGGTGCGGAGCCGATCAATGCCGACACGTTGCAGCAATTCACCGATCGATTTTTCAACGCTGGTTTTCGTGGCGAAACGTTCTGTCCGTGCTATGGGTTAGCCGAAGCGACCTTGATGGCGGCAAGTTGCCGCTCAGGGCAGGCCCCTCGTTTATTGGATGTCGACAAAGACGAACTCGCGCACGGCCGCGGGATCATCGTGCGTCAATCATCGCTTGGTGAAACGGTTCCAGAGGCTTCGCAAGCCAGCGTTTCTGGCGATGGGGCGGTGCGGCGACTGGTCAGTTCCGGTCGTGCGGCTCACACGATGACGGTGTTGGTGGTCGAGCCGGACGCACGCCGCGTGCAACCGGACGGCGAGATTGGCGAAATTTGGTTGGCGGGGCCTTCCGTCGCATCGGGTTACTGGAAACGCGAAGAGGTCACCGCAGAAGTCTTTGGTGCGACGCTCGCCGACGGGGATCCAGCGGAAACGTTCTTGCGAACAGGTGACCTGGGGTTTGTTCACGATGGAGAAGTCTACGTGTCGGGTCGTCGCAAAGACCTGGTGATCTTGCGTGGGCGAAACCTGTTCCCTCAAGACATTGAGGCCACGGTCAAAGGTTTGTTGCAAGCGAACGTTTTGCAGTGTGCCGCCGTCGCCACGACCGGACGAACGGGCGATGCCCTGACCATCGCCGCGGAAGTTTCGCGACATGTCGATTCCGAAGAATTGCCGGACATCGTGCGTCATATTCGTCGAGCGATCATTGACGATCACGAGGTCGATGCTCGCCAAGTTTTGATCACACGTCCCGGTGGAATTCCGTTGACGACCAGCGGAAAAGTCCAGCGGCAGCAGTGCCGAGCAATGATCGAAGCTGGCGAATTGGCGGCTCGTTACCAATGGAATCGCAACCGTTTCATCGACGATTCTGAATCCGTGGCCTTGCCCGAGTTGCCGACCCGGGTGACTCGCGAAGAGGTTCCAGAGGCCACCGAACAGATCACCGTTTGGTTGCTGGCCTGGTTGTCCGCCCACAGTGGTGAGCAGATCCACGAGGACGGGGAACGCCCGGTCCGCAACGCTTCGCTGACGCCAGAAACGCCGTTTGCAGAGACCGGCATGGATTCGTTGACGGCCGTCGAATTGAGCAGCGAACTGGAAGATTGGTTGGGGATCGAGTTGACTCCCGTGTTGGCGTTCAACTACCCCACTTCATCACGCTTGGCCGCTTATTTGGCGGAGACGTTGGCCGGTGGTCCAGAACAAGACGCGGCCGGCGACATCCAGTCCGACATCGAAGCGTCGGATTTGTCGCCCGAAGAGCTGGAAGCGTTGCTGAGCGAAATCGAAAACGATTCGTAGTCGCGCAAAGGGTTCGACAGAGTCGAACCTTTGTCCCCCAATGTTTGCGTGGGTGGTGTCTGTTGTCAGGCCACATGACGCGGTCGTTGTGAAGCGTTCCGCGAGTCCTGTGTGACCACGCGTTTTGCCTCGCCAGGTGGAACCTGGCCTACGGGGTGCTTTGCCAGAGTCGAACCTTTGTCCCCCAATGTTTGCGAGGGTGGTGTCTGTTGTCGAGCCACATGACACGGTCGTTGTGAAGCGTTCCGCGAGTCCTGTGTGATCACGCGTTTCACCTTGCCAGGTGGAACCTGGCCTACGGGGTGCTTGGCCAGAGTAGAACATTTGTCCCCAAATGTTTGCGTGCGAGGTGTCTGTTGTCGAGGCACGTGACGCGGTCGTTGTGAATCGTTCCGCGAGTCCGGTGTGACCACGCGTTTCACCTCGCCAGGTGGAACCTGGCCTACGGGGTGCTTTGCCAGAGTCGAACATTTGTCCCCAAATGTTTGCGTGGGTCGTGTCTGTTGTCGAGCCACATGACGCGGGTGTTTTGAAGCGTTCCGCGAGTCCTGTGTGACCACGCGTTTCACCTTGAAAGGTGGAACCTGGCCTACGGGATTGCTTTGCCAGAGTAGAACATTTGTCCTCCAATGTTTGCGTGGGTGGTGTCTGTTGTCGAGCCACATGACGCGGGTGTTTTGAAGCGTTCCGCGAGTTCTGTGTGACCACGCGTTTCACCTCGCCAGGTGGAACCTGGCCTACGGATTGCTTGGCCGGAGTCTAACATTTGTCCCCAAATGTTTGCGTGGGTCGTGTCTGTTGTCGAGCCACATGACGCGGGTGTTTTGAATCGTTCCGCGAGTTCTGTGTGACCACGCGTTTCACCTCGCCAGGTGGAACCTGGCCTACGGATTGCTTTGCCAGAGTCGAACATTTGTCCCCCAGTGTTTGCGTGGGTGGTGTCTGTTGTCGAGCCACATGACGCGGGTGTTTTGAAGCGTTCCGCGAGTTCTGTGTGACCACGCGTTTTGCCTCGCCAGGTGGAACCTGGCCTACGGGGTGGTGTGTGGTTTTGGACAGCATCGACTGACAAGCACGACTGCGATCCAAACGGGAAACCACACGGCGGCGGCGTCGGAGAAGCGTCCGATCGGTGGGCTGGTCAGCGACACAAACGCGATCTTGAACAGCCAGTAGCTGATTGCCAACCAAGTCAACGCGGCCAGCCCAGTTTGGGTGGATGCGTGCTCGCGAAATGGTTCGGCGGTCTGCGTTGGCCGGAAACGGATCGACGCAATGCAGGCGGCGACGGCCAGCCCCATGGTGACGACGAAAAAGATCGGGTGCATCAACATGTCCGCCACCGATCCCCAGACGCCGCGGCGGATCGCGAGCATGATCCAACGCAGGTACCGAACGGGATAGCTGCGGACGATCGTGCGATCGAGTTCTGCCAACATCTGGTGCTGGTGGACTCGTTGCAGACCAGGCGACGGGGCGAGTTTTGTTGACGTTCGGCTGGCGACAGCTTCCGCCGCGGGGATCACGATCATGTACGTCATCGCGTCCCAGCGATTTTCGATGGTTGTGTACGAGTCCGCTCGCGGGGCCGCGTCAGCACGCGGGCGAAGGTCCAGCCCATCGGCGGCAACTTGGGCACCCGCTGCCATTTCAATGCGACGATCGGCGATCTCTTTTCCCAGTTCGCCCAGTCGGCCTGGCAACGCCTCGAGTTCATCCGCGTCGAGCAACTGAGTCGTCACGGCGGCCATGTTCTGATGACCGAAGGGCAGGACACCCAAGTCATCGACCGTGATCAAGCGAAACGTGCACCACGCCATCAACGCGATCAAGGGCAACACACCGACAGCGATCGCAGGAGCCCAGCGTCGCGAAAAGGTGACGCCTGGACGCACGAAAACGCTGAGCATCAACCAGGGAATCAAAAACAAATACGCGGGGCGGAGAGCAATGACCAGCGTCGTGAGGATGCCGAGGGTGATGCACAGGCGGGGTGTCAGCCCGGTTCGCCAGATTCGCAGCACGCCGATTCCGATCATCGCCGCCAGCGACATGGCCGGGGCGTCCGTTGCGATCGTGTTGACGTGGTCCCAGAACGTGCAGCCGATCGCGAAAACGCATGCTGCGATCACAATCGTTTGCCGCGAGAAGTTCCAGCCTGCCAATTCGACTGCCAACAGGCCAACCGCGATGGCTTGCAGAGCAATGTGAAGAATCACCAAAGTCTGGTTTGCCCAAAACGCTTGATCCGCACCGGAATTTGCCAGTGCCTTTGTGAATCGTACCAGGACCGGGTAGCCCGGCGTTCGGATCTGGGTGGCGATCGCTTCGGCAGATTCGAACGAGTACTCGGTGTAGCTCGGTGAATCGGGCACCCAATGAGGAGCGAACCGATTCGTCACCCAACATGTCCCCATCAGGATGATGAACGCGACCAGCGATATCAAAGCGAAGTGTTTCATGCCGATCAGCTTAACCTGCCGGCGGATGAATGCGATGAGCCCGCATCACCTCACTCCAAGCAAGCGAGGTCTGATTCGCTTGGATTTGGACAGGCCTGCGATTGGGAACGGATCTGGGTGCCGCCTCTTCCGAATTCTTGGCGAATCCGGCTACATTCCGCGGGACCGTTGGAGGCAACGGTTCTACGCTGACGCCGCTTCCTGACGAAAATCAACCCTCACTCCATCGTCCCCTTCATGATTCCCGCCCTCAAGGAAGTTCTCCGCGTCGCAGTTCCGTTGATGGTCAGCACGGGCATGTTTTCGCTGGTTCTGTTCGTCGACCGGACGCTGCTGCTGTGGCACGAACCGTCTCAGATGGGGGCGGCGATGGCGGCAGGGAATCTGTTCTGGGTGTGCGTGTGCGTGTTCGTTGGCATCGCGTCGATGACCAGTGCGATCATCAGCCAGTACATCGGAGCGGATCAACCCAAGCGTGTGGGGCAACTTCTGTGGCAGGCGACTTGGTTCGCTCTGGCGACGCTGCCGTTTTTCCTGCTGGTCGGAGGCCTCGGCGAGTCCTTGTTTCGACTGACGGACCAACCGGAGCACTTGATTCCAATGCAAGCGGCCTACTTTCGCATTTTGATGTGGGGTGGTGCGGGAGAGGTGTTGCAGACGGCACTGTCGGGTTTCTACAGCGGCACGCATCGGACTCGCACGATCATGTTGGTGTCGTTGGCGTCGGGCGTGTTGAACTTGGTTCTCGACGTGTTTTTGATCTTTGGTGTCGGTTCGCCCGATCCGGAGACTGGTTTGCGATTCTTGGAGCTGGGAATCGTGGGAGCGGCGATTGCCAGTTCGCTGTCGTTTTGGTTCAAAGGCGTCTGTTACGCGGTGTTGCTGATGAAGCCTAGTGAACGCGAGAAATACGGCATTTTGCGTGGGATCCGGCTGAACCGACGCATGATGAAGCGGTTGATTTACTTTGGTTTGCCGGCTGGATTGATGTACGTCACCGAGGCAGGTGGCTTCACCGTCATCGTGTTGCAGATCGGGCGACTTGGGGACGTGCCACTGCAAGCGACAACGATGGCGATCAATTTCAACATGATTGCGTTCATTCCTTTGGTGGGGATGTCGATCGCGGCGTCGGTTTTGGTGGGCCAGCATTTGATCCGAACTGGGCCTGGGCCGGCGATTCGTTGTGTGATCGCGGCTCTGTGTGTGGGCTGGGCCTATTCGGTGGCTTGGGCGATCGCGTACATTTTCGCGCCGGGCGGTTTGATCGCGTTGTATTCGCTGTCGCCGACGGGCGTGGACAGCGAGATTGCGTTCGAAATCGCCGAGAAATTGCTCGGTTTTGTGGCGATTTACGTGATCATGGACGCGACGCAGTTGATCTTGGCGGGCGCTCTCCGCGGGGCGGGTGACACTTGGTTTGTGTTGTTGGCGGGATTGGTGTTGTCGTTCGTGGCAGTGATTGTGGGAACAGTGTGGCAACCTGTCGCGGTACGGTTCCAGGATCCGGATGGGCAAGCTGGGGCATTGTTGGCGCTGGATTGGTGGTGGTGGGTGATCACCGGTTGGATCTGCACCCTCGCAATCGTCATGGCCGGACGCTTTTTGCAAGGCAAATGGCAACGGATGCGGATGGTATGATTCCACCACTACGGTTTTGCCAGACGCATTGCTAAACTGTTGGCCACTCAGCATTTCTCGACAATTCGACAACAGGAACCCATGCAGTGACTGCGGATATTTTCGGCGCACGCGAACAGTTTGAAACCGGATCCGGCTCTGCAGCGATGTATCGCTTGGAGGCGCTCCAGAAACGAGGCTTGGGTCAGATTGACCGCTTGCCGTTTTCCATTCGCGTGCTGTTGGAAGCCGTGCTGCGAAATTGCGACGGTTTTCAGATCAGTGAAGACGACGTCAAAAACCTTGCCGGTTGGGACGCCAAAGCGGTGGCTCCTCACGAGGTGCCGTTCAAGCCTTACCGCGTGGTCTTGCAAGACTTCACGGGCGTGCCCGCGGTCGTCGATTTGGCGGCAATGCGTTCGGCGATGGAGCGAATCGGGGGCGACCCGAACAAGATCAACCCGCTGATTCCCGTTGACCTGGTCATCGATCACTCGGTCCAAGTCGATTTCTTCGGCAGCGACGGCGCACTTGTTCAAAACGTCGAGCGTGAATTCGAACGCAACAAAGAACGTTATGAGTTCCTTCGCTGGGGCCAACAGGCGTTCGACAACTTCGGCGTCGTTCCACCCAACGTCGGGATCGTTCACCAAGTCAACTTGGAATACCTCGCCCGCGTTGTCGCGATGGGCAAAGACGAGCAGGGCCCCGTGGCGATGCCCGACACGCTGGTCGGGACTGACTCACACACGACCATGATCAATGGTTTGGGCGTGTTGGGCTGGGGCGTGGGCGGCATCGAAGCCGAAGCCAATATGCTCGGCCAGCCGTTGTACATGTTGATGCCCGAAGTCATTGGCTTCGAACTGACCGGTGCGTTGCCATCCGGTGCGACCGCGACGGACATGGTGCTGCGAGTCGTCGAGATCCTCCGCGCTGAAGGCGTGGTCGGCAAGTTTGTCGAGTTCTTCGGCACCGGCATGAACACCATGAGCGTTGCTGACCGAGCCACCATCGCCAACATGGCTCCGGAGTACGGTGCCACGATGGGATTCTTCCCCGTGGATGATTTGACGTTGCATTACATGCGTCAAACCGGCCGCACCAAAGAAAACGTCGAGCTGGTCGAGCGTTACTGCAAAGAACAAGGTCTGTTCCGTTTGGACGATGGTCCCGAACTGAATTACACGAAGACGGTTTCGCTCGATTTGTCGACGGTGGAACCCAGCTTGGCGGGCCCCAAACGTCCTCAAGACCGTGTGCCGTTGGCATCGATGAAGAAGGCGTTCAACGAATCGTTGACGGCTCCTGTGGGTGCCTCCGGATTCGGGTTGGCTCCGGAAGACCTGAAACGAACCGGACATGTTTCCAACAACGGTGCCAGCTCGGACATCACTCACGGTGCGGTCGTCATCGCTGCCATCACGTCCTGCACGAACACGTCCAACCCATCGGTGATGGTGGGTGCCGGATTGTTGGCCAAGCGGGCTGCCGAACGCGGTTTGACAGTGCCGGCACACGTGAAGACATCCCTGGCTCCCGGTTCACGCGTCGTGACCGATTACTTGAACAAAGCCGGTTTGTCCGAGTCGCTCGACAAGCTTGGTTTCAACACCGTTGGCTATGGCTGCACAACCTGCATCGGCAACTCGGGACCTCTGCCAGAACCTGTTGCCAAGGCCATTCAAGATGGCGACTTGATCGCTTCGGCGGTTCTGTCGGGCAACCGAAACTTTGAAGGTCGGGTCAACCCGCTGACGAAAGCCAACTACTTGGCCAGCCCACCGTTGGTGGTCGCTTACGCTTTGGCCGGTACGACCGACATTGATCTGGTCACGGAACCACTTGGCAAAGACACCAACGGCGAAGACGTGTTCTTGAAGGACGTGTGGCCATCGGCGGAAGAAATTCGCGAAACCATTGCGTCGTGCATCCAACCCGAGATGTTCACCGACGAATACGAAGCGGCCGTGGCTGGCAACGAATTGTGGAACGCGATCGAAGCGGCCGGCGGAGCGTTGTACCCGTGGGACGAAAAGAGCACCTACATCCATCACCCACCGTTCTTGGACAGTGTCACCGCGGAAGCCGTGCCAGACATCGCTCCGATCAAGGGTGCCAAGGTGTTGGCATTGCTCGGTGATTCGGTCACGACCGACCACATTTCACCGGCGGGGGCCATCGCCACCGACGGGCCTGCCGGACGTTACCTGCAAGAAAACGGTGTGCCGATTCGCGAATTCAACTCGTTCGGTTCGCGTCGCGGGAATGACCGCGTGATGGTGCGTGGAACGTTCGCCAACATTCGCATCCGCAACCAACTGGCACCAGGCACCGAAGGCGGCGTGACTCGTTACTTGCCAACCGGCGAAACGATGAGCATCTACGATGCGGCCATGAAGTATCAATCCGACAACGTGCCGTTGGTCGTGTTGGCTGGCAAAGAATACGGAACAGGCAGCAGCCGTGACTGGGCCGCCAAGGGCACGATGATGTTGGGCGTCAAAGCTGTCATCACGACCAGCTTCGAACGCATTCACCGCAGCAACTTGGTCGGCATGGGCGTGTTGCCATTGGAATTCGCCGAGGGTGGTTCTTGGCAGTCGCTGGGGTTGACCGGCGAAGAAACGTTTGACATCGATGGGTTGTCCAACGACATCGAACCTCGTTCCTTGATCACCGTGGTCGCGACCGCAGCCGACGGCACCAAGACCGAGTTCGAATGCCGCGTCCGCATCGACACGCCGGTTGAATTGCAGTACTACCAAAACGGCGGCATCCTGCCGACGGTTCTGCGAAACCTTCGCGGTTGAGCGTTTCGTAAATGATCCATCGTGCCCCGCTGCATCTGCTGTATCTCAACGTGCTCGTCATCGCGACGTGCGGATTGATTTACGAGTTGTTGGCGGGGACGCTGGCGAGTTACTTGCTGGGTGATTCCGTCACCCAGTTCTCGCTGATCATCGGCGTTTACCTCTCCGCGTTGGGGTTTGGGGCTTGGTTGTCCCAGTACGTGACGACCAAGCTCGCTCGCGTGTTCATTGAGGTCGAGTTGGCACTCGCCCTGTTGGGCGGGTTCTCGACGCCGCTGCTGTTTCTCGCGTTCCCGATGATCGAGTGGTTCCAGTGGTTGCTCTTCAGCAGCGTGATCGTGATCGGAACGTTGGTTGGGTTGGAGCTGCCGCTGTTGATGCGGATTCTGAAAGAGCACCTCGAGTTTGAAGAACTCATCTCGCGCGTGCTCGCGTTTGACTACCTCGGTGCCCTGTTCGCCTCGCTGTTGTTTCCGATCTTTTTGGTGCCCAAATTGGGGCTGAATCGCACCGCAATTGTGTTTGGATTGCTCAACGCGTTGGTCGGGCTGTGGGGGACGTATCTGTTGCGTCCGTTGCTGGAAAAGAAGGGGTTGGATGGTCTTCGTGGGCGAGCGTTCTTGGTGATCGGATTGCTGATCGCGGGATTCATCAAAGCCGACTCGATCACCAGCATTGCGGAAGAGAGCACGCTTGGCGGCCGCATTGTGTACGCCGACACGTCGCCCTTTCAACGCATCGCAGTGACCCGCAATGACAAAGGGTTCCAGTTGTTTCTCAACGGGCACCTGCAATTCAACAGCGTTGATGAATACCGCTACCACGAAGCATTGGTGCATCCGGTGATGTCGGTCTGCAAGGACGCACGTCGGGTGCTGGTGCTGGGCGGCGGGGATGGATTGGCGGTTCGCGAAATTTTGCGTTATGACCATGTTGAGTCGGTCACGCTGGTGGATTTGGACCCCGCGATGACGCGGTTGGCAACCCAGTTCGAACCGCTGGCGGAACTCAATGGGCGAGCGTTGGAGAGGGACCGTGTCACGGTCGTCCATCGAGACGCGTTTCTGTGGGTGGGAGAAGGGGACGAGCAATTCGATGCGGTTGTGATCGACTTTCCCGATCCAGGCAATTACTCGATCGGCAAACTGTATTCCTCCCGTTTCTACGACCTGCTTCGAGGTCGGATGACCGAGGAGGCCGGGTTGGCGATCCAGTGCACCTCGCCGCTGGTGGCGCCCAAGTCTTATTGGTGCATCTTGCGGACGATGCAGGCCTCGGGGTTTGACGTCACGCCTTACCACGCACCCGTGCCGACGTTTGGAATCTGGGGCTTTGCGCTCGCGAGGATTGCCCAGGATCCGGAATCGGAAGCCAATTGGCGTTTGCCGCCGGAGTTGTCGGCCGAGGTGACTGGCTTGCGATACCTGACTCCCTCGACGATGGCAGGGTTGTTCGATTTACCTGCCGATCAACAGCCCCGCGATGTCCCCCCCAACCGATTGAATGATCAAATCCTCGTGCGTTTGTACGACGAAGAATGGGGCCAAAACCAGTAGCCGGATTCGCCATTCGTCAAGAATTTGAACCGTTCTCCCGTAGCCGGATTCGCCAAGAATTCGGATGGTTCCGGTCTCCCGTAGCCGAATTCGTCAAGAATTCGGTCCCTACGAGAGTAGAACAATTGTCCCCAATTGTTCCGTCGGACATCGCTCTCGGTCGTGTCTGGTTGCTAGCCGAATTGACGTGTTGATTCAAGTTGAAGTTGCACCCCATTCGCGCTGAGCGTCTCGACTTCGCCAACCTCACACGCAAAGAGGTCGTGCAGTTCTAAATGCTGTGCCGGCAGCGCCTTGAGAACCCCGCCCGTGCAGCGGGAGGGGTCGGAAAGCGAGCGTTCAGCGAGATTACCGGGGGAGGGCCATCCGCGCCACTTCCCATGCTTGGCCCTCACCCTCGCGTACGCCTGAACGGCGTCGCTCGAACTCTCCCCAAACTGCGTTTCAGGAGAGGTGCGCCGCATGAAAACCCGCCAACATGCAGCACCAGAAAATTGCTCAACTCTGGAGGCAAGTCCGAATTCTGGCGAATCCGGCTACGGGAGGCGCGTTGGACCGTTCCGGTCAGCTCACCAAGGCGGTGACGGCGTGGCCTTTGACGAGTTCGCGGGGTTGGTTGGATGATTGTAGACCATCCAGGTAGCCGGATTCGCCAAGAATTCGGAGGGTGCAGTGCGTGGGAACGACGCCTTCCGTCGATCGCTGATCGGCGACGAGTTGTTGACGCAGAGACGCGAGGGCGCAGAGACGCATAGGATCGCTCGAGCGGAGCGAGAGAATCAGCGGAACGCGATTGCTTCGAATGTTCAGCTTGCGTTTTGAGAACCGTCCGGTGCTCCGCGTCTCTCCGCCTCCGCGTCGAAACTGTTTTGAACTCACGCTGAGCGTCTTCACGTCGACAACCTCGCACGCGAACGGTGGAGGACAGAGTAGAACAATTGTCCCCAATTGTTCCGTCGGGCATCGCTCTCGGTCGTGTCTGGTTGCTAGCCGAATTGACGTGTTGATTCAAGTTGAAGTTGCACCCCATTCGCGCTGAGCGTCTCGACTTCGCCAACCTCGCACGCAAAGAGGTCGTGCAGTTCTAAATGCTGTGCCGGCAGCGCCTTGAGAACCCCGCCCGCGCAGCGGGAGGGGTCGGAAAGCGAGCGTTCAGCGAGATTTCCGGGGGAGGGCCATCCGCGCCGCTTCCCATGCTCGGCCCTCACCCTCGCGTACGCCTGAACGGCGTCGCTCGACCTCTCCCCAAGCTGCGTTTCAGGAGAGGTGCGCCGCGTGAAAACCCGCCAAAATGCCGCACCAGAAAACTGCTTGACCTCCAAGCAGTTGAGGACAACGGTTTTGCTCTGGGGGAAGTCCGAATGCTGGCGAATCCGGCGACGGAAACTCGCAGCTTTCATTCAGCTCATCAGTGCGGTGACGGCGTGGCCTTTGACCAGCTCGCGGGGTTGGTTGAGGTGGTTGTAGACGAGCGTTTCTGGGTCGATCCCAAAGCTGTGGTAGATCGTGGCGAGAAGCTCGGCGGGGTGCAGCGGGTTGTCGACGGGAGCGGAGGCGGTCTTGTCGCTCTTGCCGTAGACGAAGCCCCGTTTCATGCCGGCACCAGCGACGACGGCGGTGTAGCAATACGGCCAGTGATCACGGCCATCGTCGGAGTTGTTGTTGCCCGATGTGCTGACGCCTCGCTGCGGACTCCGCCCGAATTCGCCGACGGCCACGACCAAGGTTTCTTCCAGCAGACCGCGTTGGTCGAGGTCCTCGAGCAGAGTGGACAAGCCGTTGTCGAGCATCGGAGCGGACTGCTCCTTCATTCGTTTGGAAAGGCCAGAGTGATGGTCCCAGGAATGATTGTCACTGTTGGCGACCTTGGGCCAGATCACTTCCACGACTCGTGTCCCGGCTTCCACCAAGCGACGGGCCAACAAGCAACTTTGCCCGAAGGAATTACGTCCGTAGGCGTCTCGAAGGACATCGTCTTCGGCCGACAATTGAAATGCGTCGCGTGCTCGGCCAGAGAGGATCAGCGAGAGGGCTCGGTCGTAGTTTTGGTCCAATTGAAACTTTTCAACCGCTTGGTTGATGACGGGCATCTGCTCATTGAGGGCCTGACGCAAGTTGGCGCGGCGTTGCAATCGCACGTCGAACACTTCATCGCGAAGCGACAGGTCGTCGGTCCGGATGCGTTGCATCTTTTCCATGTCCATGTCGTCGCCGGGCGGGTACAGCGTGTACGGATCGTAAGCTTTGCCCAGGAAACCGGCGGTCCCGCCTTTGCCAACCACGTTGGATTCTTGCAATGGACGGGGCAGCATCACGAATGGAAGCATCGGTTCTTCCATCGGTTTCATCTTGACGATGTTGCTGCCAAAATTGGGGAAGTCCTTCGGCGAGGGCGGCTCAAGTTGTCCCGACGGGCTGACCTTGTCGGTCGTGTAGCCCGTCATCATTTGGTAGATCGCCGCGGTGTGGTTGAACAGACCATTGGGCGTGTACGACATCGACCGGATCATGGTGAACTTGTCGTTGATCTGGGACAGTCGCGGCAGGTTCTCGGTGAATTGGATCCCAGGAATCTTGGTTGAGATCGGTTTGAATTGACTTTTGACGTTGTCGGGAACGTTTTCTTTCGGGTCCCACAAATCCAATTGGCTCGGCCCGCCTTGCAAGTAGACCATGATGATGGACTTGGCCTTGCCCCAGCCCGGACCACCGCTGTGATTCGAGTCCGCTGAACCGCTGGCTTCGGCCGCTTGGGCTTGATGCGATTGCAGTTTCAGAATCTGAGGCAGCGACAACCCAAACAGCGATGCGCTCCCGACACGCAAGAACGCACGCCGGGTTTCACCCAAGTGAGGGTCGCAGAGATCTTTGGCGCGAGGCCCTTTGAAAGACAACATGGTTGACTCCGTGGCTGGGTTGTTGAGAGGCGAAGGAATCGTTCGGAATCAAGTTCGGCTGTAGCGGAGCGGCGTGAGCCGCACGGTGTGTCACCGGAGGGCTCGCGCCCTTCCGCTACTTTTGAATCCCGAAGTTGTTTCCGAATGGTTCCAATGTGAATCAGTGGTTGAACAAGAACGCCGGCGAATTGACGAGAGCCCAGACCAGGTCTTCTGCCGCGGTCAAACGGGAATTCGCCAGTTGGGTCTTGGATCGTTCGACGTTCGCACGCAATTCAACCAAGGCCGGATCAATTGGTGTTTCTGGTTCAAAGCGTTTGCGGCGTGTTTGCAGTTCGACGATTCGGCTGTCTTCGGGCAGCGGCCGTTTGGCTTGATTGAGTGCATCACGAGCCGCTTTCAACTCGGGATTGATCGTCGACACGTACTGGTCGATTGCCTTCGCGAGAGCCTCACCGCGTTGTTCCGCGGGTGTTCGTTCCACGGCGGCGAACGTTTCGGACAATCCCAGCGGAATGTCGCCCTCCGCCGTGGTCACACTGATTCGGAAGCGACCAAGTTGATGTTCCTTGGCGTTGTGGTTTTGAACCAATTCAAATCTCAGGCGTGTTTTGCCTTCCGAGGCGATTGGTTTGGCGAACTGGAACGTGGCCCAGTGCTCGTGACCATTGGCTCCCGAGACCGCCCAAGCGTTTTGATTGCCAGCGTTGCCATCGAAGGTGCTTTCGATTTTGAACCCGTTCTGCAAGAAGTCGGCCGAGGCACGAGCGATTTTGACGGCAGGTAGATCTTTGGGATTGGCTTGGAGATCCGATCCAGCTCGGACGGTGATCTCGGTGACCACAAAGTTGCCGGCGCGACCAGGACCGTTTTGCGGGAGGCTTGGATCGGTGAGTGCCTCGACTCGAAAGCCGGTGATTCCGGACAGATCGGTCTCAAACTCGACGATGTAAGAGCCATTGCCTTGTTTGCCACTGGCTAGAACACTGCGATCGGGTTGGATGGTCAAGGTCGCTTGGTTGGTTGCGGACAACGAGTTGGGGATCAGCGGATGCCATTCGGTGTCCGCCTTTTTCTCTGTCAGAAACGCTGTCACCAATTCGGGCAGTGTTGCTTCTTGGTCAGCGAGCTTCTTTGCGGCGGCGTCGATCTTGGTCTGACGCTCGGCCTGCATCTTCGCTCGTTCATCCGCACTCTCGCTGCGGCGAGTGGCGATGTCATCGGCGAGCTTCGTCAGCATCGCTTGACGACCGGCCTCCAACTGCGGGAATCGCTCGGACCAAGCGGTCTCGGCAGCGGCCAAACGTTCGACGAGCGTTTCGTGGTCGCTTTGGATTTGGCCGTGAATCGTTGCGAAAGCGGCGCGTTCCTTGTCAGACGGGAGGCGGCCCAGCGCTCGCAAGAAGATCTCTTCCGTCACGGCTTCGTCGGTGGAGTTTTCCGCGACGATCTTTTCGAGTTGGTTCTTGGGGTCGCTGATCGCGGTGCCAATGGTGGGACCGCTGATCAACGCCATCACCGGGCCGAGTTGCAGGTCAGTTCCCCGTTCGCATTCACAGGCTGTTTCGCGGACAGGACGTCCGAGGTTGGCGAGGAAGCCGTCGGTGAGCGAGACGCCCGAGTCCGTTGCGGCGGCCGCACGGGTCCCGGCAGGCATGCCAGGGATGTGACTGGTCGCTCCCGTCAGCGAGTGCACGGCGTCGAAGATGACTTCGGCGGGCAATCGTCGCGGTGTCGCGTGGGAGTAGTTCAGGTGATCGTCGGCATTCCATTCGTTGGACTGGACCGACAACTGATAGGTCCGCGAGCGAACGATCAACCGCATCAGATGCCGCGTGTCGAAGTTGGAACCGATGAATTCGTTCGTCAGGTAGTCCAGCAATTGGGGGTTGGACGGTGGGTTGCCAGCTCGGATGTCGTCAATCGGTTCGATCAAGCCGACGCCCGTCATGTATCCCCAGATTCGGTTGACGTAGGAACGAGCGAAGTACGGGTTGCTGGGATCCGTCATCCACTTGGCAAGTTCTTCACGTCGCGTGAGTGGATCGTTGGAATGGGAGACCAGCGTTTGCTCATTGGGTGCAGCGGTCTGTGATTGTTGTTGAGCGGGTTGATCGGCAGCTTTGCCGGCCAATTCGTAAGGGAACGACGGCTCAACGTTCTCGCCCGTCCGGCCGTGCTGGACCTCTGAATCGGCCGTGTCGGCAATGATCTCAAACAGGGGTGTTGCACCTTCGACGGCGGTGCCACCGATCTTTTTGTCGCCTGAATTGGGATCTTTCTTTCGGTCGACTTTCGCGAAGTAGGCGGCCAGTTCGAAGTACTGGTCTTGGGTCCAACGTTCGAACGGGTGATCGTGGCATTTGTTGCAATTGAAACGAATGCCCAGAAACAGATGCGTCGTGTTTTCCATCGTGTCCTCGGGGGTCCGGAGGACTTTGTAGTACGAGGCGGCCGGGTTGGTTTGGTTGGAACCCGATGCGGTCAAGATCTGGTAGGCGAATTCGTCGTAGGGACGATTTTCCTCGACCGCTTTGCGAATCCAATCGCGATAGAGTTTGGTGCCCTCGACGCCGAGGAATTTTCGATTGACTTGCAGCAGGTCGGCCCACTTGTTGGTCCAGTATTCGACGAAGTCTTCGTTGCCGATCAAGCGATCGATGATGGCCTGACGCTTCAATTTGCGAGGCGTTTCATCGGCCAAAAACTCGCGAACCATTTGGCTGGTGGGAGGCAGCCCGGTCAGGTCCAAGTGCACGCGGCGGAGGAAGGTGGCGTCGTCGGCGACTTCGCTGGGAACGATCTTCATTCGGTCCCACTTTTGAGCGACCAATTCGTCGATGCGTCCCCAGGTATCCGAGTTGGCTTGTTCGTATCCCGTGCGATCGCCCATCACGGTCAGCGTGGTGGCGGCATACGCCCCTTCGAATCGAGCCAGCACGGGGGCTTCCCCGCGACGAACGGCACGGAGCATCCCACCGGCTTCGGCGGTGGCGACTTCGGTGTTGCCGGAGCTGACGAATGCTTCTTGCGTCACGTCGCGTGAGTCGCCGTTGGCATAGGTCGCAACGATGCGAACCTGCTGGCGAGCGTCGGTGGATTGAACGACCGGGTTCTTCGGGAAGACTTCCAACGATGCGACGCGGGGAGTTTCCAGGTCCAGTTTGGATCCATCGGCAATCCAACGATGCAGGACCGCGTGATAGGGATCGCCCTCTTTCATCAATGTGCCGCCTTCGTGAGGCGTGATGCCCAGAGGTTTGCGGAGCATCATCGAATCATTGGGGGCCGCCGGATTGATTCGCCGCGCGGCCAAGTCGTCGGTCAGGGCGCGGATGTCGAAGATGGGATCGTAGCCTCGCAAAGACAGACGGAACCCGTTCTTGCCCTTCTGGGCTCCGTGGCAGGTGCCTTGGTTGCATCCCAGTCGAGACAGCACAGGATTGACGTCGCGAATGAAGTCGACGTCGAAGTTGGCTTGCCCGGTGATCTCGATCGGGAGTGTTTGTTGATGCGATCCGAGCGTGATGGTGACTTCGTTGATCGCATTTCGTTTGGGGCGAATCAATCCGCTGGGCGACGCGAGGTAGTCTTCGGATTGCGTGATCGCGATTTGTCGCGTCACGTCGATGGTGGAACCATCGGCCAGCGTTCCAATCGCGATCAGTTGCACGTAGTCGTAGGGCGATGTCAGCGAGATCGTTTTCGGGACAACGGACAGTTCAACCAGTTCCGAGGGGGTGGTCGGCGATTCAGGTGACGCGTCTTGGTTGGAAGCTGCATCGCTTGTGAAGTTGAGCTCGGGGGCGGAAGCATGGGACGCTTCTTCGGACGTCGCATCGCTTTGCGGCACCGCCGGGAATGAGCGAACCAGTTTTCCGGTCGGGTCGAGGTGGCGGATGAGTCCATCGTTGGCCGCGACAAACACGCTCCCGTCATCGGTCAAATCCATCGCGTAAGCGGCGGCGTTGGGAAGTTCGAAGAGGAGCGTCTGCGTGACGGGTTCGTTGATCGTTTCTTCGACGAGTTTCTGCCCGTTCGCGGAGCGATTGGCGACTCGTTTGCTGAGGATCGATTTCAGCAGATCAGTCAACTCACCGGTGAAGTCGTACTTCCAAACTCGCAATTCGGAATGGCCGTCGATCGTGGCGACGGCGGCCAGGTGCGTGCCAGTGGAGTTCACGACGACTTGCCGGATGCGTCCGTTCAGACGAGGCAGGTTTCGAAACAAGTTGGCGTCGTCACCGATCTGACGCTTGGTTTGTCGGAAGACACGGTAGACCTTGACCACGCCATCGGCACCACCGACAACGACCTCATTGCGAGTCGGATGCATAGCAACGCTGGACAGCCCGCCCGACAAAGCACCGGGGGTGATCGAGGTGACGTTGTCGATGAAGCGTTCGGTTTCAACTTCCGTCAATTTGCAGGTCATGTCGCGGGCAACGGAAACGAGGTGTTTGCCATCGCTGCTGAACACCGTGTCGCGAATCCAATCCTCGTGGGCCCCTTGGAACAGGACTTGTTCGCCCGAGGTCGCATCGAGTGCACGCACCGTGTTGTCATTGGCTCCGATCGCGATCTTCGATCCGTCTGGTGACCAAGACAAACCGGTGAGGGTGTCGAACGTGATCTGTTGGGAAAGTTCTTGCTCGCCAGTCGATGCGTTCCAAATTTGCAGTTCACCCAGTTCGCCGGGCGTGCCGCCCGCTGCGGCGATGCGTGAACCATCGGGTGAAAAGCAAACCGAGTTGATCCGCGGCGACATGCCGACCAAACGTGTTTGCATCTCACCGGTTTGGGGATCCAGCAAGCAAATCTCGTGGTAGCCCGCGACGGCGAGCACTTGGCCATCGGGCGAGAGGTCGATCGAGGGCAACGTCGGTGGCCCTGCGTAGACCGGCGGATGGTTGGCATCGATTCGCGGGCCACTGGGCTGGGGCGAGTCGTTGATCGCCCCTTGTTGGATCCAGCGCTGGATCGTCGCCACTTCTGTTTCGTGCAGTGGTTTGCGTGGGGCCTTGGGCATTTCGGCAATGCCGTCGTGTGCCGTGATCAGCGAGACCAGCGAGCTGGCGTCGGCATCACCGGGAACGACCGCCGCCTCGCCGCTTTCACCGCCGCGGAGCAACGCGTCGAAGTCGGTCATCACGTATTCGCCGCGTTGCTTCGCGGCTTGGTGGCATCCGAAGCAGTTCGCTCGCAGGACCGGTAGAACGTCGCGGTGATAGCTGACGGTTCCAACGCCCAAACCCGCGGCCGAAGTGGGGACTTCGGCGGGGGTGGGTTCGTCCTCTGCCGAACTCGGTGGGGCACCGAGGGCAGAGAAAAAGAAAAGTCCCACAACGGCTAGGTGGGGTAATGGGGATCGCGGTGACCGAATGGACAACATGATCGACGAAATATCTGTCACGACGATTTCCTTCCAAGCGAATGCATGGGGACGAAAAATCATCGCCGATCCGAATCAATCCCGGGGATGAATCGATTCGGTAGCCGTGTGGGGGTTGGCAGGCGGGAGCGGGGGTGATCCCCGCTTAAAGGAAGGATAATGGCGACTGCCGTTTCGGTCAAGCAACGCTGCCACGAGAATTCCTCAGAAATGCGGCATCGGCTTCCAGTCTGTGAAGGATAGAACACAGGCTGGAAGCCAATGCCACAGTGACGTTCCGCAAGCTGTCAATCGAACGTCCCACACAGTTGGTTGGCCAACATCTCGACCGAACAGTCGCGGAGCGACGGCAGTTGGCAACGAGTTTGGAACGATCTGTCGCCGCTCCGCGGCTTTGAATTGAGGTGCGGGCACCCAAGACGTCGGGTTGAAACCCGACGCTATCGAATGTCACCGCTCCGCGGTTGGTTGGCAACATCTCGACTGAACTGGCATGTCCGTCGGTGGCGCTATTGCTTGCCGACGGCTACCATCTGACATCCCTACCAGGATGAAAACAGTCCAGGCGAACGACCAAACGGCTTACGCGGTTTCGTCCGTTCATTCCTGCCCACCCAGCCTAGCGATGAATCAGGCCACTGACGGGAGCCACAAAGACGGGCTCGCGAATGGTGCTGGGGATCGACGATTGATCATTCAGGTCCAGTGCATCCGTTGCTGGGTCTTGCACCGGGGCAGGAATCGCTGATTCGATCGGTTCCAAGTCATCTGGCGAAGGGCGATGCAGCGTTTCGGCTTTCTCCAGTTCCTCCGCGACTTCTTTCATCAACACGGGTTCCTGGTAGCGATCAACGTCGTTCGGTTCGACGGCGACCGAGCGGCGCGGACCGACGGTCAGGACTTCCCACGGTTTGGGATAGAAGTAGTGTTGTTCCACGCGTTTCGGCGGGCAGTGTTTGCCGTGGACTGCGCCCTTGATGCCGTTGTCGTCGTACAGCCCGAGTGCGTCGGCTCGTTGCCAGGCACGAGCTTCTTGGCTGGACGGGGCGATGATCGCCGCGGTTTTACCACCCACGTAAGTCGGACGGTTGTATTGACGCCGGTAGGATTCTGGCAAACGGCTTCCCACCGGGCCGATCACGTCCACCCGTTGGGCTCCGTCGGGACGTAGCAGTGGAAACGGCCAATCCGCTCGGCATTCGTTGCTGGCCCCATTCGCCAACATCGCAACCAACAAAACGGGAACCGACGCTTGAAGTGTTTTGAGATTCATATGACTGGCGGCACTGCATCCTGCGAAACCGAACGGGCAAAGCGTCGCGTATCCGTCGCGACAACCATCGGATCGTCAGGATCGATCAGTCCGGTACAACACGCTCTGACTTTCGCGCGTCGCAACCAACAGGCAAACTCACCGGTTCAGTCAAACTGTTCGGTTTGCGGTGAGTTCAACCATCAGCCGATGAACGATGGTTCACGGTTGTCACGACGAACCGGACTCGTTGCCTCGTCCACCACGGCCGCCGTTGGTAGGGCGTTGCTCAGTCGTTTTTCAAACTGCTGGACAACAGGCTGGCCATTTCGCGGCCCGCGTAACACGATCGCTTGTAATACTCCTCTTCCGAGTGAGCCTTGCCGACTGTGGGCGAACAGTCACGCGAACGGACGGGCAACGGCGAGCCGTCGTAACGAGGCGCGAATCGGGTTGGACCGGTGTAGCCCAATGCACGTGTGCCGCGAATTCGCGTCAGCAGCCAGTAGTTCTTGAGGATTGCGTCGCGTTGGTTGTACAGCAGGACCAGGCGATTCATGTTCTGAGTCGCGAGGCGGTGGTAGCCGTGAGGCATCAGCCAATCGCTTTGGATTGCCGGTGCGAGTAAACCAACGTCCAGGTTGGCCGCCATCACGGGCGCTTCGCTCAAGCTTCGACGTCCGATGCTGCCGCCGGCCAACGCGTGCAGGCTGCCTGTCACGATCCGGCCGCCGAAGCTGAATCCGATCAACGCGGTGGGCTGGGCGGCTTCGACGTGACGATGCAGCAACCAAGCCAAGTACAAACCCTGGGCGTCGGTTCGTTCCGCTTTGATTCGAGCGTCGGTGATGGCAAACGTTTCGCGATCGCTTTGCCAGCTCCAGATGACAAAGTCCATCGGGGTGCGGTCGCAGCGGTTGGCTTCCAACTCACGAGCCACGTCCATCCCCCGTTGAATGGCCAAGGGAGCGGAGCGGCGGTTGCCGTGAACGTAAATGACACGCGGTCGGCTCGGGTCAAACGTCGCGATGTATTCGTCAAGGCTGGACGGGCTGGATTGACCGCAACGATTCAATCGCGAGATGTGCAGGTTCGGGTTCTGCAAGTTGGCACGACAAGCGGTGCTGGTGATGTGCCGCGTGCTGATCAACCAGTAACGGTCACTCGTCAAATCCTGTTGCAGACTGGACGGTGCCGGAACCATGAACGATCCCGATGGGATCAGGTTGGGATGAGGTCGCGTGACAGAAGCGGAATGAATAGATGTCAGTGAGTCCGAAAGATCCAGTTCGTTCTCGGCTTGAATCTCGATCGCTTCGACTCGATTGAGTTCTGCGGCCTCTTCGGCAGCGATCGTTTCCGTGGAAGTCCACTCGCTGGCAGAGGACAGAGACAACGGCTGGGAGAAATTCGCTGCATCGAAGGCGAGCGGCTGCCCGGCGCGGAGGGAGTCGGCGTTGATCGCGAACGCAGAGCACATGGCGATGCACAGCATCACCGGCGCGATCGCCTCCGGAAGCGAAACTCGTTTGCCCAGGAGGCGAATCGAGAAACCGGATGATCGGCCGATGACGACGGTGGACATCAGCGACTTGTGGTCGTGTGGGTGAGCGAGCTGCATCATGCGAACAATCAAACGGGTCGTATGAATCGTGCGGGGCATCCAAGCTACCACAGCCCTTCTGAAGGTGGGATGTGGCGTTTTGTCAACAAATTGTTGCCCAAAATTAGCGTGTTGCGTTTGCACAACGCTCAGAGCGTCCTACTTTTGAGTGGTCTTGATGCCAAGGCCAACGTTTAGGCTCGGTTTTCCCTTTGGGTTCACCTTGCCCGATCCGCCTGCTTTGCCAGTCAAGGAAACTCTGATGACAATCCGAACTCTAACGCTCCTGATGCTCGTGACGGTCACGGTGACTTCGACCGGCTGCTCAGGAATGAGAAATTTCTTCTTCGGCCGCGGCGCCAGCTGTGGTCTTTGCAATCGCGTCGGCGCCATTGGCCGTGCCGTCAATCCGTTGGCTCCTCCGCCTGCAGCCACCGCGGGTGGTTGCAACACTGGATCCTGCAATTTGTTCAACCGCGGTCCGGCCGTGGCCGCACCTCCAATGATTCCGCAACAGCCTGTCTACGCACCGGCCCCTGCCTACGCACCGTATGCATCGGCTGGTACCTGCAACACTTGCCCCGCACCCCAAACCTATGTGGGCGACGGATGCGGCAGTGAGTATGCCGTCGGAATGCCCGGCTACTACGAAGGCGCTGTTGATCCCTACCTGGGAAGCGGCACGCTTGGTTACGGCGAAACGATCGTTCCTGGTGGCGGCTATCCCGTCGATTCCTACAACGGTTCGATCCAAGGCGACTCGTTCGCCCCTCGTGCCTACCAATCGAATCGCGTGGACTCACAAGGTGACATGATCATTCACGCCGATCCATTGCCACCCGGTGCTCAACTGGTCGACTGATGAGTCAGTCGCCTCAGTCAGCCTCGTTGAAGCTGTCGTCAAAGAACATGTCTCGGTGGAGGCCCCACCGAGCTGTTCACGATATCGAACCGTTGAATCAACTGTTCGACTGTCCGTGTTCGGATCGTTTCCGGTCGTGACGCAAACGGTGTCAGGGGTGGACTGGGGAAGAAGCTGACCGACGTCTGAATGCTGGGTGACGGAACAATTCGGGACAATTGTTCTGCTCTGGTGCCAATCAACGCCTGAGGGCTCCAGCGATTGGTCTTGAGGCGTCGACGGGTTGGCTGCGATGGTGAGCAGGGACGGGAGAAATTCCCTGTCCGGTATCCATCCATTCCTTTGAAGTCGTCGTCCGCCGCATCGTGACTCAGATTGATCGCTACGTCCTGATCCTCTTCATTCGCACGGTGTGCGTGTGTTTTTTGTCGTTGGCGGGCATCTTCATTGTGTTTCACGCCTTCACGGCGATGGACGACTTGATCGCTCAATCCAAAGCCGGCGAGCCCTTGCCATTGGTGCTGGGCCGCTTCTACGGGCCGTATTTGCTGCTGCTCTTCGATATGACCGGGACGATCATCACTCTGATGGCGTTCTTGTTCACGGCGGGCTGGCTGCGGCGAACCGGGGAGCTGACCGCAACCCTGTCCGCGGGAATTTCCCACGGGCGGATCCTTCGGCCGATGGTGATCGCCTCTTTGGCAATTGTCTCCGTTCAGCTGATGAATCGAGAATGGGTGATCCCGCGTTTTCGCGATTCGCTGACGATGAAGGCGAAAAATCTGTCCGGCGACGTCGAACAGGCTGTCATGCCGACCTATGACCAATCGTCGGGGATTCTGATCGAAGGCGATAAACTGCGGACGCTGGGACGTGTCATCACACGACCCAACTTCCGGTTGTACAGCGAATACGCCGGGTTTGGTGATGTCTTGTTGGCACGCGAAGCGATTTGGTGGGACCCACAGGCGATGGCGGAATGGCGAGACGACCAAGGGTTGCCTGACGCCGAATTGGCAGAAAGTGGGCCCGCAGAAACCGCTTCCGCGCAATTGGCATCCCTCCACGCCGCCGTGTCCGACACGGAAGGCAGACGAACCAGTTGGACGGACTTGGCGGGACGAAGCGGAATGCCCGAAAGCACCGGCTACCTGCTGCGTGGCGTGCGGCGTCCTGAAGACCTGCGTGATGTGCCGTCGGTCGGTCTGGAGTCTCGAGAAGACTTGGTGATTTTGACCCCCGCGGACCAGCCTTGGCTGCAACCGACCGAGTGCTTTGTCGTCACCAGCATTCATCCGAATATGTTGCAAACGCAAGACACCGCGACACGCCTGGCATCCGTGATGGAACTTGCCGGTCGAGTTCGCAATCCTTCGGTGCATACCAGCAAGGCGCTGCGAACAACCACTCATGAACGGATCGTGCGGGCCCCGCTGGATTTTGCTTTGATTCTGTTGGTGCTGCCGATGGTCGTCAATCGACGAGGACGCAAGTTGTTCGTGTTGATCGGATCGGCGGTGGGTCTGATCATCGGATTTTTCGCGCTCAAAACCATCGCGAGCACGTTGGGCGGAAGCACGAGTCTGGTCACGCCCGGCATCGCCGCTTGGATTCCCCTGCTGATCATTGGGCCTCTGGCGTATTCACGACTGCGTCACGTTCAGACGGTTTGATGAAGGTCAGCGTCGTTGTCCCCACGTGGAACGAAGCGGACAACATTGAACCGTGTCTTGCGTCCATCCTCTCGGGCGGCGAATCAGGGCGGAGCGTCTCTGAGACTGGCGAGGCCGAAGGCAGGGTGGCTGAGGTCATCGTCGCCGATGGTGGCAGCCGAGACAGCACCGTGATGCTCGTGGAAGCGATGCAGGACGTTCGTGTGCGAGTGATCCAGTCGCTTCCGGGACGCGGCGAGCAACTTGCCACCGGAGCGGAACTGGCAACCGGGGAAATGCTGCTGTTCTTGCACGCCGACAATCGACTGCCTCTGAATTGGTGGGCGCAGTTGCGGGAAGCGGATTGGCCAGCTTGGGGCGGTTTCTATCAACGAATCGATCATCCGGCTTGGCGTTACCGAATGCTCGAATGGGGCAACGCTTGGCGGGGGCGTGTGCGATCGAATTTGTTTGGCGATCAAGCGATCTTCGTTCATCGCGACTTGTATGAACGCGTCGGTGGATTTGAACGAGTGGCGTTGATGGAAGACGTGATGCTGTCGGCAAAGCTGCGAGCGCATTGCCCGGCGACGCTGTTGCCGGGGCCTGTCCAGGTCGATGCTCGGCGTTGGCAGAGGCGGGGCGTTGTTCGTCAGACGCTACTGAACTGGCAAATTCAACGCGAGTTTTCAAAAGGAGCTTCGCCTGAAGATTTGAGGCGGGTCTACGACGGTTGAGTGTGGGATCGCAGCAGTTGTGTGGAATGAGAGTCGAAACATGGTTGGCGTGAATGGGCGACTTTTGTCGGCAGCAAAAGCCTATTCGTCTGTTTTTCGAGGGCGCGGATTGAGCGTTCGTGAGTTTGTGGTGAATTCTTGAGTGGACGCGATCCCCGCTCGGGGGTGGTGTTTTGTGAGATGCCTCTGAACCCCTCAAACGATCGAAAGCCCATGCCTGTTCTCTTGATGATCAATCTCAAAGGTGGAGTTGGAAAAACCGCTTCGACGGTCGCCATCGCGGAGACACTGGCAGAGGAAGGTTACAAGACCTTGGTGATCGATGCGGACCACCAGAGCATGGCGGGGGAATTGTTGTTGGGCGAACAGCGGATGCTTCAGTGTGAGAAACGGAAACGCACGCTGCACGACGTGTTCTTGGAGATGTGCGATCCCGATTTTGAAGTCGATGACCTGCGAACGTTCATCGCTCAAGAAACATCGAACGTCGCGACAGTGCATGACTTCTTGGATGTGATCCCTTGTTCGTTTCGGATCGATGACTTTTACAACAATGCGTTTCGTTCCAAGCGTCGCTCGGGTTTGTTCGACACCGAACGAGATTTGTTCACTCAAATCAAGAAACAGATGCCGGGAGTGAAGAGCTGGCTCAACGAACTGTATGACTTCGTGATTGTGGATTGTCCGCCCAGCATTGCGATGCAAGTCAAAATGTTTCTGCGGATCGCGGATGGTTGCGTGATTCCATCCATCCCGGACCAATTGTCGGTGCGAGGATCAGCGAATTTGGTCGATCGGCTGAAACGTTTTCGTGTTGACTCACTCGGGACTTTGTGGACGTTGTATCGCCAGCAGACGCCACTTCACCGCGCGATGGTTTCCGATCCTTTCGCGAAGTTGCCCACCCCGTTTGAGTCGGTCATTCCCAACGCGGCCCAATTGGCCAGGGCTGTCGACCCACGCGAGCTGAGCACCCCGCATCCAAATTGCGATGCCAAGTACGGGCGGCAGTTCGCCGCTCGCTATCGAGAGCTCTGCGGTGAGATCATTTCACGACTCCGCAACTTGGATGTTCCCGTGAGCCAGCGACAAGAAGAACTGATCTGCTTGTGAGACCTTGCTGGGGAACAAGTTTTCCCGCGTGCCTGCTCAAGCAACGCGTGAACAACAAGTGACGATGTTAGCGGTGTGGCGCAAGCCGCCCGGTGAGGAACCGGAGGGCTCGCGCCCTTCCGCTACGTCACTTGTTGTTCACATGGTTCTTAAGCAGGTCAGCAGGAATGATCGGGCATCATCATGTGAGCCGTTTGGGCGTTAGCCCCGGTTATACGTGGGAGCAACGGCGATTACCGAAACAGCCCAAATGCCGAAAGACTCCTGCCGACCTGCTTAGAACGGAGGTTCAGCCACTGGTGTGAATTCTTTGTTCACATTGCCTGACAGATGAATGTCATCTGGGTTGAGCGTGAGAACCGGGGAGCCTGGAGAAAGATCCAAGTCCTCCAGATTCACCCAAATGACGTTGGGGCTCGTTGTCAGCTCAAAGAAGAAACGTCTGGCCTCCAGGTTCACGACGGTGCGGTATTCGGTGTCGTAGATCGTTCCAGGCGTTTTGTAAGGCGCATTGAATGGCACCGAAGCGTTTCGAGCGAGAGACAATGTCGTGGCAATTGCTTCTCGTTCTCCCTCGGGTTTGCGAAGCGTCTTCAAGAAATAGTTGGCTCGTACAAAGCGATCGATTGGATTGACGTTGCCGGGCAGCGGGGTTTGGCGTGTCGCGTTCGTGAAATCCCACTTCTCTAGCTCAAGGAGTTGTTGATCGTAGGGTGGATCATTGGTCACCACTCGATGTTCCGATCCATGGTAGATTTTTGGTTGGCCATCGACGTATTCGATGATCGCGGAATCTCCGGATGCATCTTCGATTGCTAAGTGAAGCGACGTCTTGAAGCCGGCGTGCTCGACCATGATTGGTTGAACGTCTTTCATTCTCTCCAGGGCTTCTTCGACCGTGGCCGCGTTGTCGAGCAAGTACTGCCCCCAAAGGCCCGCATGGAGCCCCGCTTTCTCTGGATTTCGCGGCCCATAGTCGGTGGCGGTTAGGAACAGCAAGTGCATTGCAAGTCCCTTTTCGTTCAAACCGTCGACCGATGCCAGGCCATAAGCGGAAACGACGACCGATCCATAGCGAGATGTCCAGGTGAGTGGATTCTCGTCACCAATGTCAATCGGTCCAACCCGGCCTCCATCTCGAGGCATGCCTCTCGGGAAAATATACAGTCTTGGTTCCGTTGATTCTGCCCAATCCATCGTCCGTCCCGCGACGGCGAGGACGCCATTGGTATTCCACAGAATGCGTGTGCATGCCAGAGCGGTCGAGGCCGACATTGCCAACGCAATCGCTAGGATCGACCACATCGAATCATGAAAAAAATGTTGCGGTGCCGCCATGCTTCAGGTCCTTGGTTTGTTAGAAGAAATGTCACTCGCTTGAAACGAGTTTGCGCGCGGCCTGTCTGCTTCGTTCTGGCTGAGTTTGCATTGTGTCAGATCAGATCACGTCCCATGCTGCTCGGCATTGTCCGGCAGGGAGTTGAGATTGCAAGGCGAGTGGTCTGTCACAGCTAATAGTTAGGGTTGGTCGTAGTGGACGAGGCCACGAGTCCTTGGATTTGACGCCAGTTCATGACTCGTCGCCTCGTCCACTACCCCAGGGATAGGTCGTGACAGACCACTAAGGATCCGGAAGGCAGGATCCGGAAGGTGCCATCCACCAATCGCCATTCAGGATCCGGAAGGTGCCATCCACCAATCGCCATTCATCGTTGATCGGACGATTGCCGCACCACGGTCGACTTCGAGGCAGCAAGTAGGCCGGATCAAGCCGCTTCGGCGCCGTTCCGGCGCCGCTCCGGCAGACACGTTCTTTGCATTCGGCGTGCATCTGGTCGGGAACTCTCGTTCACAAACTTCGGAGCAGCCCCACTGCCCCCAATGATTCCGTCGCGTCGAATGCGTTTGCCTGTCGGATTGCGTCGCTTTGCCCTGCGTTTCTCCTGGAGGACTTCGACGGGTGTCTTTCGGATTTTACGACGATTGTGGTAGCTCTTTTGTGCATTTTGCACAGACAGTAGCCGCACGATCAACGCTCGATTGGCAGGAAGGGCAGGTTTTCTGAGCTCGTCCGGCCAGGTTCAACAGCAAGAAGAGCGGCCCAAATACAACTGCATGCGGCAACGAGAAAATTACAACAAACAATGCACGCTCCGGGCGTGCCGATTTCGTGAGAAGCAAGAAAGAGCCAGTCAGACCGAGTCCGATCCAAACAAGGATATAGGGAATGAATGCCATGGCGGGGCCGGGAGTGAGTCGTTTGGGTGTCGTAAGTCTCTGCCGCTCGACCAGCGAAGTCGATGCCTTGTCATTCGGAAAACGATAGACATCACGGGGGACGGAGGGAAACTTTCCACTTCAAAGACCGCGCAAGCCGTCCTCCCGTGCATGTCATGGTTCGCCGCCGTCCTGGTCGCTGAGGTACACGTGACGCCGCGATTGAATTTCGTCTTGCGTAAGGTTGCGGAATCCATTGTTGGCGCAAGGACGCCCGAACGCAAGCATGACCGGTGCAATGCACGCGATCGCCAGCGGTGCCGGCAGCAATCCCACAATCCAGATGTGGTTAAGGAACCGAATTGGGTCAGCGGACAACCAGCGATACGCGGCAAACACCAAGACGAGCATGACAACAACCCAAGACGCGGCGATAGGAAAGGGCAATCGCAGGAAAAGGCGTGTGCTGCAGTGAGGGCATTTGAGTAGCGGAACAGCTAGTCGCAAACGATTGACCGATAATCGGCACACAGGACAGTCGTTGGTAGACCGAGCCGTATCGTCGAATGCTGTCTGGGCCGTCGGTTCGTATGGATTCGCCATCAGCGATTCAACTTCAGTCGGCGAACGACCGGCGTCACCGGGCGGGGAGAGTAGAGTTGTCCATTTCGTATCCGCCGGCAAGCCCCGCTCCGTGTGCAGTACGCCCGACATGGGCGTGATCTTGTGGGGTGCAAGTCCCCTGTACTTCGTTCCGGTTTCTTTCGAGGAGTCAGTCTACCAAATGTAGCTCTGAAGAAAGGCAGTCCGAGGCCATTCACCAAGCAACCCGGAGCAACTGCGGGGAGGTGACAAACCGTGGGGAGGAAGCCTGCGAAGATGATCGGTAAGCCAGCAAAGAATCGTCGCTGGACATCTTCTCGCCAAGACCCGCCAGGTGACGTACAGAAACTTGATACGAGGCCGACGTCTCCAGGCCCGTCGCGGAGCGATCCCTTGGATCACAGTGGGCTGCTGACCGAGAAGCCGAACCGGAAGCCCGGCGGATGCCTTGATGGAGTTCTGAGCGGAGGTAGATCAAGCACTTGGGCGGGGACAGATCACGTGTTCTTGAGCGATCAAGGACGTCCCTTTTTCGGGGAGATCTCGATGCGTACCCGTGAGTAGGGCTTGCCCGAAAGGCGGGGCGGAATGCGGCAACGTATGACCGTGCAGAGAGAAGTCAGCAGAGGACATCGTCGTCGGCCCCGGTGGTCGACGAAGGCCGGAAGGGAACGAGCAAGCACGGTTCGGCTTCATCTCGCGAAGGAGCCGTTGCCGGATGGCAATCTCTTAGCGGCGAAGTTGTCGGTCCAATGGCTTGGGGCATCGCGGCGACGCGCTGACTTGAAACTCGTGCTCAACCTCCTCGGCAGGTCGGCAGGAATGATCGGGCATCATCATGTGAGCCGTTTGGGCGTTCGCCCCGGTTGTACGTGGGAGCAACGACGCTTACCGAAACAGTCCAAATGCCGAAAGACTCCTGCCGACCTGCCTCGTGCGGTCCCGCATGCTAGGTGGTGTGGGAGGGGGTCCAGGCAACCGGGCCCTTATCCCGATTTGATGGTTATCTGTTGCGGTGAATGAACGAGGATTCATCGCGGCCACTGCCCATTAGCGCGACGACCAGGATATCGCTACCTTCGACCCTGAAATGGATGATGTAGGGGAACCGCTTTAGTCGGCACGGGCGCAGTCCGCTCTTGGTGATCGCGAACAAAAGTGGGTTGTGCTGGATTCGGCGTATCGCCGAAGCGTATTCGGCAACAAATTCATCGCCGAGTCCCGCGCGTTTGTCGTCGTACCAAGCGGCGGCCTCGCAGACATCATCTTCGATCTCCGGACGATACGAAAGATGCCACATCACCGCCGCTTCGCGATGCGCCGCATCATTTCGTCGTGCGATATGGCAGTCGATGGATCTGCGTCGTGTGCAGCAAGACGACGGTCAATTTCGGCTTGCTGCTCCGCAGACGGCGAAAGGTCAACATCGTCAGGCAGCGTATCCCAGATCGCATGCACGACACGCAAGCGATCCCCCACCGGAAGTGTGGAAAGGTCGGAAATTGCTTGGTCAACGTTCATGGTATGTCCTCCGGCCATACTCTAGTCGACAGTAGGCCGAGGGTCGAGCGAGCAAACTGCTCGCGAATCACAGTGTTGTCAGTGGGATCACGTCCAAGGTCATCGGGTAAGGGAACTCGTAAGGTGCCAGGGAACTCGTAACGTGCCAGCCACTTTGTGAATTGGGCCGGGGCGGGCACTTCGTTGGGCGGACGATGGATTGGAAGCGGTTGCCCCGGTTTTCGATCTTTCCCACAGGCCTGGCTGACGACGTCGAGTACTTTGGCTTGGTGGTGTTGCCGTACAAGCGCAGCAGAGAAGAACAGTTGGTCTCAACTGTCCTGTTGGATCATGCACGAACGCGAGTTCGGCGATTGCTTCGAGACTGCTTAGCTGAAGCAGGCGGCCGCTTGGACTTGACCGCGATGGTGGTGACGGCCGGTGCGTTCAGCGTCGGCTTTCAGGGATTCTGGGCGACCGACGCAACTCGTCTTGCCGAAGTACTTCTGCCAATCCCACACCAAGTCTCGCCACATGGATGCGTCGATCCCAACTTCGGAAAGCGTCTTCGCGAGACGCTTGGGTAACTCCGCAACCTGACCGGCAACCGATTGGGCTGCTGTCCAGTCCAGCAGACGCTTGTAGTCGCACCAACGAATGTTCAAGAACCCCCGGTCACTGCTGCGAAATCCTTTCGTGTGGACTTGCGGTTCAGTGGACAGTTGAGTTTCGCCCAGTGTCAGGGGGCTCAACCATCCATCACGCCGGATTCGTTTCCCCGTCGGATTGCGACGCTTCGTCTTGCGTTTTTGCTGGAGGACTTCGAGCGGCGTTTCTCGAATGTTGCGTCCGGCTTCTTCCGTTGGAATCGGCTTGAGATCAAACGCGGCGGAAGGGATTTGTTCGCCCTTGCGAGCTTCGATTCGGTCGTAGGCACTGGTGTGCAGACTGGACTCAGGGGACGCTGTCATTGCCGCACGGACTGGATTCAAATCGACGTACATACTGCACGCCAGCAAGCCTGCTTCATCGACAATTTTTTGAGCCTTGAAACGCCCCTCCCAAAACCTGCCGGTGCACTCGTCTTGTTTGTTCGCCATCCTGGCAATCGGTTCCGCCAAGGCTCTCATGAACCAAGAGATGTCCGACAGTCGAAGGCGGACTTCGGCCAATCGTTCTTTGTTCCGGACGAGCATCTGAACGTCGTTTTCAGTGGGCTCGGCCAAGTGTTCTTCAAGTCGTCGGCCAGGGAAGACACGCAGCCAGCGAATCGCCACTTCCTCATCGCTCCACTGGGCGCAGACGTCCGGGCGATTGCGGAGAATCTGATGAAGGTGATTGCTCATCACCGCGTAGGAAAGGACATCGACGGCGAACACCGAGGCGAGGGCTTCCATCCGCCGGCGAATCCATTCCTTGCGGAACGAGTAGTCCTTGCCTGTCGCGTGATCGACACCTGCGAGGAAGGCTCGCCGCACACACCGCTGAACGACATGCACGATCCCAACTTCGCTCGCATCAAACTGTTCACATCGCTGAGGCCGCGGCATGGCAAAGCTCTCCCTCTCGGAACCGACTGACAAGACAACTGGATCCTACGCAGCGGCGGTTGGGAGTCAAGGTTTGGTGGGTGGCACCATCCATCCGCCGGTACGACTCAAGGTGACCCATTTTCGCAGCACCGATTGCGATGGCGATCAGAAAGATGAAATGGATTAGCATCCCAACGAGCGGAGGAATCGCACCGCCAACCGGTTCGCCGCGGAACGCAACGACGACGACAGAGACAATAGCAATTGCCGGGAAAACGGATTGAATCGACGCCATGATGAGCAACGCTGTCGCTGGTCGCGACAGTCGCGTGCGCACCTCGTCGTGTTCTCGGGTGGCATCACGAACGATACTAGACGACGTCGGTGATTGGTACGGGTTTGTCAATCAAGCGTCCAATGTACGGCAAATATTGATTCAGTCGGCGAACGTAGCCGTAACTGGGCGGCGACGAGAGACTGTCTATTGTATAAAGATGCGACTTCGCCGCTCCAGTTCACGGCATTGTTATTCGCACGGTCTACTCAGGCACTCGCCGAGACAAATCCCATGTTGCATTTTTGAATAGTTTATCGCTGTTGGATGATGCCAGCAGATCGCCAAGTTGCTGTGAATGAATCAGGTTAACGTCGAGTGGATCCCCTCTCCTCTCTTGTATGGCACCCTCGATTACGCCGTCTCTAACTAAGTCGCGAAACACACCAGGATCACAGAAGCGAATAGTCATTTGATCATCACGGAGACTTGAGAGTAGAGCAAAAACGAAGGCACGATTTTCAGGTTTGCCGAACGACGTGAAAATCAATGTGCGATCACCGACACTTCTGATGTCGAGAAGAGATTTGCTGATATGGATTGGTTCTGTTCCGGGTTCTCTGTTGGGCAAGGTCATAGTCAAACCCGATGATGGAGCGTATGCAAATCGGTATTTGCTTCCAGTGCGGTCGGACCAGTCACCAGCGAGTGTTTTCGCAATTTCTGGATCGGCAGGATCGCCAAATGGTGCGTCCACGGTAACCTTGTCGCAACCGGCGAGGCATGCGATGAGAAGAACAGTGTAGCCTGTGAAATGCTTCATGACCTGACTCGAATAACGGAACACATCACCGAGTCGGGACGGTCGATGTTCCATTTGGAAAAGGCCGCAAGCCCGACTTCGGTGCATGTGATGGTTATCCGCCGTTTTGGGATACGTTGGATTGAATCATCGTAGTGTGAATCGACGCGACCGACGACAGCAGCGCAGGAGAGATGTCGTGCGGTGAGTCACGGACTATTTCGGAAAGTGAATCGTCGAGCGAACAGTCACAAATTAGCGACAAAGCAGCGGAGGCGATGACGGGCGAACGACTCATGCCAGCGGAACAAGCGACAAGCGTGGGGAAGCCGTCAGTCAAAAGTGAATACAGGGCGGTGATTGCGGTGCGAATCAGTTGCGGCGAGTTCGATCCGTCGTCGTGGAGTGGGAATCGGCAGTAGATGATGTCGCGGCCAAGTTGTGCGGGGGATTCGTTGGCGGCAAGGTCAACCACGGCGGAGATGTTGCGGTCGTAGAGTTGTCGCAAGTCACGGGCATTGATCGCGTCGCCGATGAGGAGCAGATCATGGTGAGTGTTGCGAATCAACGTGGCGGTTCCGGCGTGCGGTTTTCAGTCGGATAACGTCAACGATCAGCCGGCGGCGACGGTAGATTCACCACTTCGAAACGCCCGACTTCGCCGCTCGGTTGCATCGTATTGTTCGCCAGCCCGTCTTGCCTAGCGAGTGACTGAGGTCGAATCGAACTGCAAAAGCTTTCCAAGCTCGAATATTCGTTCTGTCACTAAGTCTCGTTGGCCGTCATTAATGTCTCGAAGCAAAAATTTCACCGAGCCTCTTCTATCCAGATCAAGATTGGCTACAGCATCTACGGATGCATCTACAATGCTAGCGGGAAGCAACCCGCCATCGAGGCCGACGTCTTGCACAACTAGTGCACAGTCGGCATCGGATGCAAAAAACTTTGACAGCGGATTCAAAACCGGATAGGCCTTAACGCCGTCTCTAATTGTAGCTGGCTCCGGCTTGGTTGGGGCATCAACGTCAGACCGGAGATTCTTCGTTAGTGTATCCCAGGTAGTCTTCACGTTGCTAAAAAGGCCGTCGGCGGTAAAGCTTTCAAATCCCGAGTCGTGCAAAAAGCCAATCACCGCATACCTGAACAACGAGGAAACCTCTGGGTTGCGTTCCGCTTGGAAAATCCGAACATGTATATGTTGATTAGTGTTCTGGTATGGGGCCAGCTTTCTCTTCAGCGTGGAGAAATCTGAGGTAGCGAAGGACGCTGCGTCGATCAGCACAAACACGTCAGCACGTTTCGGAACAAGTTCACGCTGCAAATCCGTTTCGATCCGGAACACGTAAGAGCTTGACTGAGCGAAGCTTGTACCTGGGCAGGCTAAAGCTACAGCAGCGCCTCCGCCCAGCAACAATAGCAACATGCGTTTCAGCAGACCGGCTGTCAAGGATTGCATTCTTCTGTCCCAGTCCAAAAGGTTGAGAGTAACGAGGGGGCTATGTTTTGGCGAACGGCGGACATCACGGGGCACGGAGAGTTGACTATCCATTGCGAAAAACGCCGCAAGCCGTGCTCCCGTGCATGTCATGGTTCGCCCACTTCTTCTGTTTCGGGCGACGTGTAGTCTACCATTTCGTGAGACCATCGCGGGTCACCATTCGAATGTTCGACAGGAGCGTCCGAGATTGAGTGGATGTATCGGTCTACGAGGACATCATAATCGTCGCGTGTTTCGTACGTCGGACGAAAGTCGTCACGCAGTACCCGCAATTCGGTGAGGACGTCGTCGGCCTTATCGTTCTCAAGTTCAATGATCGTGTTTTGAATCAGGTCTTTTGTTGCTTCGGAGAAGTAAATGTTGGATTGCAGGCGATCAAGCGATCCGACGATCCACGCAACACCGAATGACATCGCGATCGCGCAAACGCCCAACGTGATTCGCGCAGCGCGGTTGTCGTAGAACTCGGCGATCAGCCAAGCGATGGGAAATGCGACGACAAGCAGTAGGATCAATTCAAGCACAGGCATGCACCGACGTTGCAGTCACAATCTCGTTGGGCGAACGTTACCAATCACCCGGCGGCGACGAGAGATTGTCCATTTGAAAACGCCCGACTTCGCCGCTCGGGTGCATTGGATGGTTCCCCGCATCGTTGGCGACGAACACACGAATCACATTGGTCATCAATCTGGATCGGGACCGGAAAGGAATTTGTGCCAGTCTAACACAGAATCCACCATCGCCTGTCGGTCGACAAACCGCCGACGAACTTGGTCCATGGAAGTGAGATTGATGGCATCAAGTTTTGTTCCGCCATTTTGCTTCCAACGTTGGAAATCGTCGAACTTAGCGAATCGGTAGAAATGAAACGGAACATCGCAATCGGTGCTGCTGCGTTCCGTCTTGAAGAATCCCAAATACACCCAAGTTACGATTTCCAAGTAATCGCGGTCCTCAACCACTGTGCAATTGCATTCGTAGCAGACCTCATTTTCAGAAAACATTGAGTAGTCTTGAATCGTTGCCAGTCAGTCGGGGAACGTCGGTGGTCACCCGGCACGCGCGGTTGACTCTCCACTTCAAAACGCCCGGCTCGCGTGCTCGGGTGCACCACATTGTTACCCGATGCGTTTATTCTTCGTCCAAGGAAAATGACAGTAACGATTTTCTTGCGATCGGACCAAGCGATTCAAACCCGGATTCGTGGCAGTTGAAATTGAGCACATATAGCCCGGTGCCAGCGTCAACATAGCAGCCGATCGAAAACACCTTGTTCGTTTTTCCACGATCCGCAACGTCCTGACTATACGACATCAAGAGCGCTGGGTATCCATCCAGATTGATCTGCTCACTGTCGATAAGTTCCCATTTGTCGCGGCCCTCTGCTCTCTTCTTGACAATCTCCTTTTTGAGTTTGCTCAAGTCTTTCGTTGCTTTCGTGTGGAAAAATGCATTGATCGATGCGCCATGGGCACGATCTGGAGGCACGACTAAAAGAAGTGCCTCCTTGGACACGGAAAGGTTTTCCCATCCAGCGGGCGGCTTGATAGTCGCATTTGAATTTCCGAGTTGAGTCGACTTACCAAGAACTGCTTCTTGAGCACTGTCGTCAGCCGCCGTCGCGGTAGCAGGCGATGAGCAAAAGATCGCCATCATGACTAGCACGATGCAAAAGATTCCCGTGACGTTTAAAAGAGGATTCTGATTCATCGGAGGCCTTTTCTCTGAAAGTGTTGGATGCTTGACTCGGGTAACGGCGGCGGTAACCCAGTCGCCGCGATTGATGATGATTTAAGGAACGACGCTATCGGCGACTTGGGTTCACCGCATGGTTATCGCACTTTTGGGTTTTTAGCGACGACGACGCAATAGTAGTCGTAGATGCGGTTCTCGTCGTGACTTCGGAACCGACCTACGCAGATCTCGTTGTCCTGCCAACTCGGATTCCGTTCCCATCCCGTGGAAATTGACCCGCCAACGCAGAATTTCTCTTTTGGCATTAGCTTGCTGCTCACACCAAGAATTCTGAGGCGACCAGCAACGACCCATTCGCCGAAACCTGTTGTATCCTCCAAAACATCATTTACCTCCAAGAGACAAACGGAAACAAGTATTTCGTCGGGGTTCTTGCGTGATGAGATGAGACTAGTGGAGACAATCATTTCTGCGTCTTCGCTCGATACCTGAAGGTTTCCACTTACGGATCCAACGGTGTACTCTTGGCTATTGTGTGACGATACACGTCGAATTTCCAATGCAACCGCATTGTCGTCGTTGAAAGGCAGAGTCAAATCGTACGCAAAGAGACGACCGGGATACGCATCGCTTGTATCAAGTGGAATTGCGTCAGGTCGCGAAACGTCAAAATACGACCAAGCGACCGCACCACCACAAAGGCAGGTCGCAAGAATCAGCATCGTAAGGGTTTTGAGTTTCATCTGAGTGCGATAACGGTGGCCGTAACCGGGGACGGCGAGTTGACTTTCCATTCGTAAACGCGATATGCCGTCCTCCGGTTCACGGCATGGTTATCCACGTTTTACGGCGGACCCAATCGCGATCGAATCGCGTCAGCGGCCGCGATGAATCGTTTCGCATCACCGCCATTGTAATGGAACTCGTCAAGCGAATAGGTTAAAGTACCGTCATCGCGCACCATCACCCTGACGTTTGCGACATTTCCCGCCGCAAAAAGCATCATTTCGTATTGGGGCAACCCGGGAAGCCCCGGGCCATCATGTGTAGATTCGACCGGTGCCAATTCACGGAACAGTTGCCGAAACAGCTCGTAGTCGTCTGGCGGAACGTTGATTTCTGTTCCGTCCGGAAAGGTCACCGAAGCGGATTGGATACGGGTGTTCGAGACGATGCGAATGGTTTCGGACGTCATTGGACGCGGCGAGGAATTGAAGCACCCCGAAATCAGCAGCAAGATCGCGAAGATTGTGATACGGAACATCAGATGTGGATAACGCTGGCAATCACGGGGCCGCGACCGTGAAAGCTAGCCAAAGGAAAAGGCGTTATCGCGGCTCCCGTGCATTGCGTTGTTACCCGCCGGCATTAGCTTCCGTCGGAAGAGAGAACAAGATGGGAGCTACGTGCAAATCGATCGAGGCAATCCTTGATCTTGGAATGATGCGCAGATTACCGCGGATTGCTTGCGGGGCTGGATTTGCTGTTGAAGCATCGTTGTATTCAATCATCACAAAATCATCACCAACCGAAACGATCTTTGCATAGATGGCTTGCTGTCGAGGCAGTACGAGCACCTTGCCTATCGCAGCCTGATCCAATTTCCTATCAGACGCAAATCCCTCAAGCTTTCGCTTGAGCCCAAAGTTCTCGCGGGCAGCATGTTCGGCGTTGACTCCGATCTTCTCCAGCTTGGTGTGATTCAAAACGCTTTGGTAATCACTATCGGTATAAATAAATAACCGGACATCGGAACTTCGGTCATGTTCGACGACACCAACGTGCTGACCAGACGCGAGCCACCCAAGAAACGTCTTGGGTGGCCTCGCACTCCCAGCTGCCGATTCGGAAACCCCCTGTGCAAAAGCGTTAAGCGGGAAGGCAAGGATTGCGACCGCAAAAATCAGGCGCGTCATTTGTTCTCCCGTAACGGGCTCAGTCGGGTAACAATAGATTCAACCCTACTCAGTAGGGTCGTATTCGGGAAATTGCATGATACGGGGTAAGTGAGTTGGGGTGTTTGACCAATATCACTCAACTCACTCCCGTGCTCAAAATCTTACCTGCTGCGTGTTGCTGGGGCAATGTTGCCACTCCTGGAAGTCGTTCTGATGACACTAAGCAGGTCGGCAGGAGTGATCAAGCACAACCATGTGAGCCGTTTGGGCGTTCGCCCCGGTTGTGCGTGAAAACCGTGGCTAACGCCAGCGGCTCACATACCCGATGACACCTGCGTACCTGCTTAGCGGGCTTTGAGGTGGACGTGGCGTCGGCGGACGATGTCAGCAAAAGTGAGCGAATACGGTTTCCGAAATGGCTTCGGCGGTACGCACTCACGCATCCCAAAGGGCTGACGAACGAACTGCCTGTGAATCGTGAGACGGTCCTGCGATTTTCGCGTTCTTTACTGGAGGCCGGGGCGCCGGCGTGGCAGCGATGGCAAGCGGTGCGGTCACTGGAGTGCTATCGCGACTTGGTTTTGAAGCGATCGGACCCGAATCGGCATAAAGAATGTCGTCGACTGAGGATCAAGGATGTCTGGTTTGATGAAGGCTGCTTGCTCGTTCGCAACGGCAAGGGGCAAAAAGACCGGATGACGTTCTTGCCAAAACAAGTGATTCCAGATTTGAAGCGTCAAATTGCTTGGGCGACTCAACGACACCAGCAAGATTTGGAGGAGGGATATGACAAGGTGTATCTGCCCTTTGCGCTGTCCCGGAAGTACCCCAATGCGGGGCGTGAGGTTGGGTGGCGATGGGTTCCATCGGTGCGCCGTGAGAATGGACTTCGTCCGCTTGGGTGACCGGTATCCGGTTCCAATGCTTGGGTGTTGCTGGGGGCTCCCCCGTCATCTTCGGGGATCAAGCTGGCTGGTGCAACTGTTTCAGGGCTGGCGGGTGAGATGAAACGCTTTCAGCGTTGATGGGGGCAGTGCGGGGAAGTTGATGCGGCGGGTTGGGAATGGAGGAGCAGTGGCGGTCCGGATTCTTGGCAGGGTGGTCAGTGCGCGAACCGAATGCAGCTCATTGAAAAAGTTAAATTGACAATTGAAAAATGCAAATTGATGCGATTTCATCCACGCATTCCGGCATTTTACAATTGCCAATTTGCACTTTCACTTTTTCAATCGCGACAAACGCAGTATCAATACCATTCGTCGGAAACCGCCCAAATCGCCTGGTTGATTTCATCTTTATCAGCCCAGGCGATGCCCCTGGGTTGTGGTGGGACCAAGATTACAAAGCCCCAACGGGGGCGGTCCTAGCGGGTTTTGGGGAGTCTTTCTTAGGGCCGCCCCGTTGGGGCTGGTGTCGGAATCTCCGCAACGAAACCCCAGGCGATACCTGGGGCTATCTTAGAGCTGCCCCGTTGGGGCGTAGGACAGAACAAAAATCAACGTCGCATTTTCCGTGTCAATACCAACCTTTTGACAGCCCAGGGCAGTGGTGGTCCGAATTCTTGACGAATTCGGCTACGGGGTGGGTTGGGACGGAGGGGCGGTGGTGATCCGAATTCTTGGCGAATCCGGTTGCGGGTGGATTCGGCTGCGGTGGGTTAGGCGATGATCTCGTGGATGGGGCGGACGTGTTCGACTCCGACCAGCTTTTGATCGAGGCCGCCGTAGAAGTAAGACAGCCGGTTTGGGTCGAGGCCCATTTGGTGCAAGATCGTGGCGTGCAGGTTGCGAACGTGCAGCGGGTTTTCGACGGCCGCGGCACCAAGTTCGTCGGTGGTGCCGTGGCTGATTCCGCCCTTGATTCCGCCTCCGGCCATCCACATGGTGAATCCGTAGGCGTTGTGGTCGCGGCCACTGCCGTTGGCGTATTCCGCGGTGGGTTGGCGTCCAAATTCGCCGCCCCAAACGACCAAGGTTTCATCCAGCATGCCGGTTCGTTTCAAATCGGCCAGCAACGCCGCGATGGGTTGATCGGTCGCACCGGCGTGTTTGTTGTGGTTGATTTCGAGGTCGCCGTGAGCGTCCCAGTTGTCGTCGTTGTGGGCGCCGCCGCTGTAGAGTTGGATGAACCGGACGCCTCGCTGGGCCAGTCGGCGGGCCAACAAGCAGCGTTTGCCGAACGCCTGTGTCTTGGGGTTGTCCACCCCATACATCGAGAGCGTTTCTGCCGTTTCGTCGGAAAGATCCACGGCTTCTGGTGCAGCGGATTGCATTCGGTACGCCAGTTCGTAACTTGAAATTCGCGATGCCAGAGGTTCTTCGCCGACGTGTTGACCCAAGTGGCGACGATTGGCGTCTTGGATGGAATCGATCAGGCGACGTTGCAGTCCGGGCGGGAAATCCGAAGGCGGATTCAAGTCGAGAATCGGATTGCCTTCGGTACGGAACACGGTGCCTTGATAGGTTGCGGGCATGTAGCCACTCGACCAGTTCTTCGCTCCGCTGATTGGGCCGCCGGTGTGATCCAGCATGACGACGAAGCCCGGCATGTTCTGGTTTTCGCTGCCCAGTCCATACGTCAACCACGATCCCATTGCTGGCGAGCCCGACAGGATTTTGCCGCTGTTCATCATCAGCATGGCGGAGCCGTGGATCGGTGAGTCCGCGGTCATGGAATGCAAGAACGCGATGTCATCGACATGCTTGGCGACGTTGGGGAACAGCGTGCTGACCATTTTGCCGCACTCGCCGTGCGGGGCAAAATCCCAACGCGGCTCAACGATTCGGCCACCGGCTTTGTGCCCGCCACGACCGAAGGTTTTGACGTCGACGGTTTTGCCATCCATGCCCTTCATCGCGGGCTTGTGATCAAACGTGTCGATGTGGCTGGGCCCGCCATACATGAACAGAAAGATCACCGTCTTGGCTTTGGGGGCGAAGTGCGGTGGTTTGATCGCCATCGGTCCGGCTGATCCAGCGACCGGGGATGCCGCCGCCGCTGATGCCTGTGGCAACAATCCATCGGAAGCCAGCATCGAGCTCAGTGCCGCTGCTCCGAATCCACAGCCGGTTTCCCACACGAATTCGCGGCGGGTGCGACCACAAAAGTTCCCTGGACGGCTTGATCGAGATGCGTTCATGGCGTGGTGGTGGGCAGGTGGGTTGGGATAGAAGGCGGGGCGATCGGACCGGCCTAGGAGTTGACGTTGATTCTTAGGAGGTCACTTGCGTTTCATTGTAAACCAGATCGGCGAGCGAAGGCAATCGTTTCGCCGAAATTCTGCATTGCCGGAGGTCACTGAAATGCGATCGGGTGCGTTAAACTGCTGGCGAAATCACTTTGTCCCTTCCACCTCGAGTCCCGCCTTGTCCGCTCCAAAGCCACTTTCTTTCCCCGTGAATCCTGCCCCGACCGCTCTGAAACAGTTCGCATTCACGTTGCAATCCGAGTCCTATCGCTACCGAACGCCGATGAAATTCGGCGGGCGAGTGGTGGAGGAGGTGACGGTTTTGACGGCGGAGTGCACCGCGACGAACCAAGCCGGTCAAGTCGCCGATGGCGACAAGATCGGGGTGGGCAGCATGACGATGGGAGTGACTTGGGCGTGGCCGGACGCGGCTTTGTCGGATGCCGCGAAGTTGGAAGTGGTGATGGAATTGGCGAGCCGGATGGCGGCGCAGGCCAATGAGCTGTCGGGCACGTTGACCGGCCACCCGATGGAGATTTGTTTGCAGTTGGCGAGTCGCCGCGACGAGTTGGTGGAAGCGGTGGCGAGTGGTCACGAGCTGACGTCGCCAATTCCGGAACTGGCGATCCTGTTGGCCGCGTCGCCGATCGAAGCCGCTTTGTTTGACGCTCACGGAAAAGCGGCCGGGCAGAGCAGTTACAGATTGCTGTCGGCGGAGCATCTTCCACCGGATTTGGCCGAGATGACTGGCGACGATCGCTACGCGGGTTTGCGATTGGATCAATTCATCTCTCAGTCGCCCGTCGCGACGTTGCCGCTGTATCACTTGGTCGGGGCGTTGGATCCGTTGACGGAGGCTGAATTGACGAAGCCTGTCGGCGATGGCTTGCCAGAAACGCTCGGTGAGTGGATCACTCGCAACGAGCTGACTCATTTGAAGATCAAGCTGAACGGCGACGATGCGGATTGGGATTTCCGCCGTGTTCGTGACATCAACGCTGTTGCGAACGAAACGACTGACCGCGGCGCGTCGACGGGCAAGCCGTGGTGGTTCTCGTTGGATTTCAACGAGCGCTGCGAGGACGAAGCGTATGTGTTGGGGTTGCTGGATCGATTGGAATCGGAGTGCCCAGAAGCTTTCGAGCGGATCCAGTACATCGAACAGCCGACGCATCGTGATTTGAAACGGCCGAACGCGGTGACGATGCATCAGGCTGCGGCGCGGATTCCGGTTGTGATCGATGAATCATTGACGGGGTTGGAAAGTTTGCACCTGGCGATCTCGCAGGGGTACAGCGGCATTGCGTTGAAGGCTTGCAAGGGGCACGCGGAAGCGTTGTTGCTGGGCGCGATCGCGGTGCACGAGAATTTGTTCTTGTGCGTGCAGGATCTGACGTGTGTGGGGGCGTCGCTTCTGCACTCGGCGTCGCTTTCGGCTCATATTCCTGGCGTGGCCGCGGTGGAGAGCAATGGGCGTCAGTATTGCCCCGAGGGCAATGCGGAATGGATGGCGAAGTTCGGGCCGATGTTTGAGGTCCGCGGCGGCAGCGTGCCGACGAGTTGTCTGGACGGGCCAGGGCTTGGGTATTGAGTGCCGGCCAATCGCGGACGTAGTGGACGAGGCCACGAGTCCTCTGTTCGGGCTCTTGTCGGTGGTCGCAGGCTGGATCAAGCAGGTTTGTGATGGTGGCTCAATCCTAAACGATTGGTCTGTCACAGCTAAAAGTGAGGGTTGATCGTAGTGGACGAGGCCACGAGTCCTTGGATTTGACGCCGGTTCAGGACTCGTGGCCTCGTCCACTACCCTAAAAACAAGTCCTGACAGACCAATCGTGGTTCGGCCACATTGGGTTGCACCAGAGTAGAACCGTTGTCCTCAACGGTTTGCGTGCTGGCTTGTTTTTTTCGCGAAACGCAACGCGGATGCGAAATGGTTTTGACGCAGAGGTGGGGAGGCGCGGGCGCAGAGAGCGGGGCGGTTTCGGGCACTGAATCGCGAGATTCAATGCGACTGCTTTTTGTTGTGCCTCTCGCTTCGCTTGAGCGATCCCATGCGTCTCTGCGCCTTGGCGTCTCTGCGTCAAGGACACTCCATCGCTCTGCGCTGCACGAGGGGGGAGGCCTCTAGAGCAATGGAACCATCCGAATTCTTGGCGAATCCGGCTACTGTGGCGCGTGGGGATTCTTGGCGAATCCGGCTGCGGGCTTTGCTACGCGACGCGGCGTGATCGGCGGCGGGTGGTTCGAGTCACGGTGGTTCCCGATGTGGAGCCGGGGACGGTCAGGGATTTGATCCGGTCGAGGGCGTTGGCCATCGCGACTCCGTCTCGGAAGCGTTTGAGTGGTTTGGGATCCATGGATTTGCGGATCCAGTCCACGAACTCTTGGTTCAAGCCACGACGCAGTTTGGCGTACGACGGCAACGGTGCTTCGAACGGGTACTCTGGAAGAGCACCTGACAGCATCCGGTAGATCACCAGCCCCAGCGAAAACACATCGCTGCGATAGGTTGGTTTCCCCATCGCTTGTTCGGGAGCGATGTAGCCGAGGGTTCCCGATGCGGACACGGCATGTCGGCCGCGTTCAATCCGCGCCAACCCGAAATCGGTCAAGCAGATTTTTGAGTTGGGAAACAGGATGAAGTTTTCGGGTTTGATATCGCGGTGCAGAATGCGTCGCTCGTGAGCGTAGGCCATGGCCGAGGTCATTTGGCGAACGTAGTCGAGCGTGGTCGCGCGAGCCATGCGGCGACTCAAGCGATCGTGCAAGGTCTCTTCCCCGAGCGGGAACACCATCACGAAGTGGCCGTCGATGTAGCGAGCGTCCTTGAGCGGCAAAATGCTGTCGTGAGAAAGACTCGCCATGATGCGAACCTCACGCTGCAGGTCGTCTGCCGATTGGTGAGAGTCCGAAGACGCGGCCTCCGGAATCTTCAACGCCACGTCACGATCTTCGATCGTGTCGTGGGCGGAGTAAACGGTTGCAAAACCACCTTCGCCAAGCTTTTTGACGAGCCGGTATTTGTCCAACCGCATGCCGACGCGAAGGCGACGCGTTGATTCGCCGGGGTCCATCACCAATTTCAAACGTGCCGTCACGGGCGTTGCCTCAAAAGAGAAATCGAATTCGCACGGCGAAGGGCTCGTGCCGACCCATCGAAATCACAACCAATTCGTTTGTCGAAAAAACAATTTGCTGATCAGCCAATCTTTGACGAACCAACTTTTCCATCTTCGAAGCCAGCAGGCAGGAGTCTTCGGGTTTGTGAGCCTTTTACTTTTTCAACGCACAACCGGGGCTAACGCCCAAACGGCTCACATGGCGATGTCCCATCATTCCTGCCAACCTGCTTAGACGTTCACATGATCGTGCTGTTGGACTTCGATCGCGTTTTCACAGCGAGTGGCAATGTCGATCGTGACCGCCCAGCGACCTTCCGCGTCCGCGGTGATGATCCAGTGAGGCATCACGCACACCGATTGGTGAACGAGCTCAAAACCGGCTTCACTTTGGCTGACCGTTTCCACGGGGAACGCCCACACACCGCTTTCGCGATCGGTCCGCAAGTCGATGTCGACGCCGAGCCAGCGATCCGACAGCGAAAGTCCGTGAACGTCTTGCAGGTCCAGGCGTTCGCCGAGTTGCCCCAGTTGATTCCCGTCCACATCGCTGAAGTAACGGTCGTCGGCTCCCGAGGGCAAACCGGCGAAGTTCCATTCCACGGCAAAGTGCAGTGGGCTGGCCGGTGGCAAGTTCTCGAGCAAGTAAGTCACGGACAAGTTGCCACTGTCTTGTTGGAGCGTCACAGCTTTGGTCAGCGTGATTGGGATCCCCCAAGCGTTGCCGTCGCGACGCAGTTGAGCTTGCACACGGTCGCTGCCTCGACGCAGTTTGGCTTCGAAAGGCAAATCGACAAAGTCGCCTCGTTCGGGTGATTCGCCACGCGAGACTGATTCGAGGGTCGCTTCGTTGTCGAAGAAGTGGTCCATCAAACTCTTGCGAGCGTAACGGTCGTACTGAATCATCTGATCCAGGCCTTCTTGTTTGAAAACCACTCGGTCGTGGATGCTGGCCACATCGCCACCAGCGGCACTTGGCCCAGCCAAAACTTTTCGGTGATAGGCTTCGGGGCGTCGCTGCAGGGTGGCCAACAAGTTGTGGTTGATGCCTCGCAAGTCCCACTCGTACATCCGGCCACCTTGGGCGGGATCGATCCAAGCGACCATGGATTCGTTGGACAAGCGGATTTCTTGTTGTCCGTCGTAGTCGTAATCGCCGGCGGTCGCGGAAACGGTGTTCAGCGTGCCTTCGATTTCTTGCAGCAGCGTGTCGGCTTGGATCAGGTGTTCGTAGATCGCGTTGCGAAGGTGAGGCAAGTAGATTCCGCCGAACGCACCGTGCCAGTACGGGCAATTGCATTGACCGCGATACAGGTGATCGCGAATTTCGGCGAGTTCACCGGCGTCGTGTCCGCTGGCTTCGGCTTTGGCCAGGCGATCGCTGACGTGCATCATGCGAGCGTACATCTCGTTGGTTTCTTCGTACTTCACCTTGAAGTTCCGCCAGAAACCGCCGCGCACGAAGGATTCCAAGTGGCCCCAGCGTTCGTCTTCTTCCATCGCGTGGGAAACGTCGTCGAGAATCTCTTGTGACTCGGCGGGCAACGACCAAACGGTCATTTCGCGGTAGCTGCAATCGGGCAGGTAAGCCTTTCCGGCGGGAGCAGCGTTTTGGATCGACTCGGCCAACGTGACCGTGTGCAACCACTCTTGGTTTTCGGTCAAGGCGTCGAAGAACGAACGCAACCAGCCTTCGTCGTAGACGTGCGACTTGGTGTCGGGCCAGGTGCCGAATTTTTCGCCGTCGTCGCCGAATGTCATCACGGCACCGGGATTGGAATGAGCGATCCCGCGAAGGTAGTCGATCGTTTCGTGAGCGGGGCGGAATGGGATTGTGTAGCGAAGCTGTTCGCTGCCAGGGAAGACGCGAAGCAGTTGGCCTTGGTCTTCGACGACGAAGTAGCTGCGCAATTCTTCTTCCGCCATCCCAGCGGATTTGAAGTGGTAATCATCCAGCACGGTGTAGCGGATTCCCGCCGCGGCGACGTCGGCGGTCAGGCCGGATTCCCAGACGCGTTCGGGCATCCACATGCCAGCGGGCGTGACGCCCAAGTTGCGTTGCAGCCACGAGTTGTACGACTGGATTTGGCCGACACGGTCGCGACGTGGCAACATCGTCAAGATCGGTTCGTACTGAGGTCCGCCCACGATTTCGATGCGTCCTGCTTCGACCAGCAAACGCACGCGGTCGAGGTACTCGGGGTGGCGTTCGGCCATCCACAGCATCAACGGGCCGGAAGTGTGCAGGGAAATGTTCAGTGCGTCGTACGGTTCAAACACTTCCAGAAACGGCAAGTAGCTGTCCTGGTAGGCTTGTTCAAACACGCCATCGAAGTTTCCGATTGGCTGGTGGTTGTGAAGGACCAAGCAAAGGTGAACGTGAGGCGACATGGGCGCTGGGATTCAGTGTGTGGAAGGACGTCGTGAAACGGGCGATGACGGTGCGCGAATTTTACGATTTGCATGCATGGCGCGAATGCAAAAAACAACCGGATTTTTCGAAACGACCCGAATGTTTGGGCGAGCCAAATTCGCTGGTCGTTTCCAGCCGGTTAATCGGCGCAATCGTCACACTCGCGACAACCGCTGCGAACATCATCGGCTGACGGTTGTGCCGGCTTGAGCGGAAACGACGGTCGTAACGATTCTGCGGATTGGAACGACAGCCCAAAAGCTAGCTGTCGGAGGCGTGCGGTGTGGGTGAGCTGGAGTTTGGATTGGGTGGGGAGCGGTTTGAGGTAGAGCGTTGGTTGACGGAACAATTGGGGACAATTGTTCTACTCTGGTGGTGCTCGGGTCACGGTGGGGACCACCGTGCTGCGGGTTATGCGGCCAAGCTGTAGCTCAGTGGTCCTCCACCACGAGGGACGCTGGGGCGCTGCTCTCCGCTCTGGAGGCGTGCGGTGTGGGTGAGCTGGAGTTTGGATTGGGTGGGGGACGGTTTGAGGTAGAGCGTTGGTTGACGGAACAATTGGGGACAATTGTTCTACTCTGGTGGTGCTCGGGTCACGGTGGGGACCACCGTGCTGCGGGTTATGCGGCCAAGCTGTAGCTCAGTGGTCCTCCACCACGAGGGACGCTGGGGCGATGCTCTCCGCTCTGGAGGCGTGCGGTGTGGGTGAGCTGGAGTTTGGATTGGGTGGGGAGCGGTTTGGGGTAGAGCGTTGGTTGACGGAACAATTGGGGGCAATTGTTCTACTCTGGTGGTGCTCGGGTCACGGTGGGGACCACCGTGCTGCGGGTTATGCGGCCAAGCTGTAGCTCGGTGGTCCTTCACCAAGAGGGACGCTGGGGCGATGCTCTCCGCTCTGGAGGCGTGCGGCGTGGGTGAGCTGAAGTTTGAATTGGGTGGGGAGCGGTTTGAGGCAGAGCGTTGGTTGACGGAACAATTGGGGGCAATTGTTCTTCTCTGGTGGTGCTCGGGTCACGGTGGGGACCACCGTGCTGCGGGTTTTTGGGGCCAAGCTGTAGCTCAGTGGTCCTTCACCAAGAGGGACGCTGGGGCGATGCTCTCCGCTCTGGAGGCGTGCGGTGTGGGTGAGCTGGAGTTTGGATTGGGTGGGGAGCGGTTTGAGGTAGAGCGTTGGTTGACGGAACAATTGGGGACAATTGTTCTACTCTGGTGGTGCTCGGGTCACGGTGGGGACCACCGTGCTGCGGTTTTTTGGGGCTGGTAGGATTCATTCTGCGCTGCAGTTCTGCAGCCCTGTGATTCTCTGCCCCTTTCCACTTACCAAGACCCTTTCCGCTCAATCATTTTCCAGCCTTGCTGGATTGGATTACCAAGATCGCACGCGAGACTTCGAACACCGGGTATGCGACGAATTTTTCAATCCATTCGAAAAGCCATCTGGACGCTGTTTTGCCTCGCGTCGTTGGCGTTGATCTTGGCGTTTGTGACCGCGCTGCCGCTGTTGCAATTGATCACGCTGGGATACTTGCTGGCTGTCGCCGGGCATTTGGCCTCGGGGGGGCTGCTCAAGGACGCTTTGCCGAATTTGAACGCGGCGGGTGTGTTTGGGGCGGCGTTTTTGGCCTTGGCGATTGCCTCTGCGCCGACCCGTTTGCTGGCCCATTGGGAATCCGTCGCCGCGGTCATTGATCCCGGTTCGCCGGATGCGACTCGGCTGAGGATGGGAGCGATCGCGCTGTCGGCGTTCTTGACCGTTTACTTGGGTTGGGCGTGGGTGCGTGGCGGTCGTTTGAAGCACTACCTGTGGCCCCAGCCCAAACGCTTTGTTCGAGAGGCTTGGCGTCCATCGACTTGGTCCCGGTTCGCCGATCAAGTCTGGGAGTTCCTGCGAGACCTGCGAATTCCCGCCTTGTTTTGGATGGGGATTCGCGGAGCGCTTTTGACGTTGGTTTGGTTGGTTCCCGCGTTTGTGATCATGGGCGTGACTCGGCAAGGCGACAACGCGGCCGATGGAGTCTTGGGTGTGGTGGCTTTGATTGCGCTCGCGTTCGTGTTGCTGTACCTGCCGATGTTGCAAACTCATTTTGCAGCCCAAAACAATTGGCGAGCGATGTTCCAGTGGCGGCAAGTCCGAAGCGATTTTCGTTATGCACCCTGGTCTTGGGCCGGGGCGATGTTGGTCGGGTTGGTGCTGATGCCGATCCCCTTGTATTTGTTGAAGATCGAAGCCACCCCGCAAGAAATCACCTGGTTGCCTTGTTTGGTGTTCGTCGCGTTCATGCTGCCGGCTCGAATCGCAGAAGGGTTGGCGCTGCGTCGATGCCGGCGGCGACGGGCCGAGGCCGAATCTGGCGATTGGGTGCCGAGTGTTTGGGCGGGGCGATGGTGGTTCGTTTCTCGCTGGGCGGTCCGCTTGGTGGTCATGCCCGCAATCGTGGGCTTTTACATGTTGGTTCTGTTGGGCAGTCAATTCACCAGCTGGGATGGGGTGGAAACCTGGGTGCGCCAGCACGCTTTGTTGGTGCCCGTGCCGTTCGTTGGCGTGTGATCACGTCCGCATCTCACCGTCGAAACTTGCTTTGGTTCCCTTGTTGTGTCGTCGCTCAAGTGGTAGAAGCGAAGCATGACTCGATTGCCCCACGCGAAACAACCGCACTCCCAGCATCGCAGCCGCAAACGCGGTGTGATCGGTGTGATGTTTCGCGAAGAGAAATTGCTGATCATTCGCCGTTCACTGACCGTCAATGCGCCAGGCAAATTGTGTTTGCCGGGCGGAGGCATTGAGGCCGGGGAAAGTGAAGAAGAAGCACTCGTGCGAGAAATGCAAGAAGAGTTGACGATCGATGTGACGCCAAGGCGATTGTGTTGGCGGAGTGTCACGCCGTGGGGAACTCGCTTGGCCTGGTGGCTGGCGGAGTTTCCTGACCAGGTGGATCCGGTGCCAAATCCTGAGGAAGTTTCGGAGGTGCACTGGATGACGGCCAATGAAATCGTCCAAGCACGTGGGACACTGCCTAGCTTGCCTGAATTTGTGGCGGCGTGGCGAAAGAGCGAAATTGACCTGCCATGGAAAGATTCCTCGCAGACCTGAGCGGAAACTCACCTTGTCGGTCGCTGGTGTTCTGCTACGCTACGCGATTCGATCCGGCCAGTGTTTGATTCGCCCCTGTTTGGAACGCCAAAGATTGGCGATGCCTCACTGCGAAATCTGGCCATGCACGCAAAACACGAACATTTTTCCAGGAGAGCGAACTAGGTGGGTACCAAGAAATCTGGCAAGGGACGACGTAAAGTAGGCCGCAAGAAACGACGGATGCGAGCCAAGATTCGTCACCGCAAGAAATAATCCTTGCTGGCGGGCTGATTTTTTCGCCGCCTGGTTGTCGCCTCATCTGATCGCCGCCCAAGTGGATTTCCGCTTGGAGCGGTTTTTGCATGCAGTGATGGAGGGGAGGCCTGGCTGTAGGTTGGCCACTCTTGGCCGACATCCAAAACTCTGAGGGGCAAGAGTGCCCATCCTACCCGCATCTGTTGGAGCGTCGTTGACGACTCAGTCGACTCGCCGTCACGCTTTGCGCTACCAAGGATCACTCGCTCTCGGATTGCAGGCCCAGTTCGGCCAGCCATCGGCGACCGGCTTTGGGATAATCTCGGGCATCGCGTTTCTCGCGTTGCAGCTGTTCGATCTGTTCTTCCAGCTCTTCCGCACGACGAGCCAGCGTTTGTCGTTCCCGCGATAGTTTGGCGCGTTCCAGCGAAACTTCGATTTCGGCCGTGCGGAATTTGTCTTCCCATTCGGTTTTCAATTCTGCCAGTCGGGCGCGTTCGGCCATCACCAATTCATCGGAGTCGACCATGCCAGCGATGGCGGCGGCACCGAAGGCGACATTGTCGTTGCGTGTGTCGGCACGGTTTTGCAGCAGGATTTGCAATTCGTGAATCTCAGCGTTGCGTTCGGCAATCGTTTGTTCTGCCTGCGACAGTCGATCAACCAGATCGTCGATGAACGCCACCGGGTTGTGGATCCAATCTGGATCAATCGAGGCAGCAATGTCTTGAGATGACTGCGACAGGGATTCCAGGAACGACTCCGCGTTGAAGTCGTCGTTCTCCATCTGTTCCAGAATCTTTGCCTTGCGTTCTTCCCAAGACATCGAATCGTCGCAGCCCTGCGTGTCGGACACGGTGCGAGTGACGCCGGACGATGCCAGTTGGGCAGCGAGTTCTTCATTCTGGGTTTGCAGTTCGTGCGAACGCATGCGCTCCGACTGCAGTTCTTCCTCCAGTCGATGGACTTCGGGCGAGACCAAGTCGACGTAGTCGGTTGGTGCTTCCTCCGCCATTGGCGGTTGCCAGGAGCCAGCGGTCGGTTCGGTGGTGGGCTCCGGTTCGAGTTCCGGGTTCTCCGAATGCTCGTCGTAGGCTGGGTCAATCGCTGCTAAGTCAGCCAGAGCTGAGTCTTCGAAGGCAGAGGCTTCTGCAAAAGAGGTGTCTTCGACGTAGGTCGGCTCTTCTTCGTACGCAGAGTTCTCGTCATAGGCCAAGTAATCGTCGTAAGCGATCTCGGGCGATGGAGGGGGCGTTTCCGCGTCGTCGGGTTCTTCCGCGAAGGTGAGTTCGTCAGGTTCGTAGGGTGTTTCCGCTTTGAGCGAGAGTTCCGCTTGTTCGGAGGGAGTCCCCGACAGCAGATCGAACTCGTCCAAGCGAGTGGTCAAGCGGCCTTCGAATTCGCTCAGCAGCGAGACGATTTCTTGCAAGCGAAGATCGATTGGCGTGGCAGCATCGGAAACAACGTCCACGATGTCAGCGCGAGTCAGCCCCGCGCCGCTTGAAGCGGATTTCGCTTGAACTTTGTCGTTCGGATCGTTTGGAGTGGATGTGTTGGTTGACATTGCAGTCGATTCAGGGACTTGCTCGCAAGGATTTTGGGTCCCTTCGATATTGCCAGCACCGAGTTGCTCCACCTGTGGCCGCGATTGCGGAGCAGGAAGAGTCAGTCGTCGCTTTCGTTTTCGGTTGTTTCGAGCCATGTGGCTGGAGATTCAAATTCCGGGGCAAAATCGGGTCAGGCGTGGCCTGATGAGTGCGATGCACTGTCTGCTATAGTTCAAGAACACCGCTTCTCCGGAACACTAGACCACAAACAATTGCTGGTCAAAAAATCGCACCGACCATCCTCATCCAATCCGGGAAAATCAAGTTTTGGCTAAGAAGAAACGGAACCCCCCGGCGGACGAGACCGGCACAGTCGACGCGTCTGCGACGGATCTCGCGGATTTCGAAGCAACGTTGGGTGATGTCGAATCCATCGTCCGAAAGCTGGAATCCGGGGCGTTGACGCTGGATGAATCGTTGAAGCAGTACGAGGTGGCGGTGTCCAAGATGCGACAGTGTTACCAGTTGCTCGACGTGGCCGAACGCAAGATCTCCGTCTTAGCGGGCGTGGATGCGGAGGGGCGTCCGGTGACGGAACCGCTTGAGAACATGTCGGGCGGCGAGTCGTTGATTCAAAAGCAGGCGTCTCGCGGCAAACGTCGCGGAGTATCTGGCGCGGAAACCTTGGAGGATGATGAGTGAGCGTGGATGCATCGGGTGAGCACCGTGAACAGTCGGTGGAAACCCACCGATCATTGAAAGACTACATGGACGCTCGACGTCCGGCGGTGGAAGCGGCTTTGGAAGAAGCCTGCCGGGATCGGGCTGGAGTTCCAGAACGATTGGCGGCTGCGATCCGGTACGCCGTCTTGGCGCCGGGAAAGCGGCTTCGTCCGATGTTGACGATCATGGCGGCGGAAGCGTGCGGTGGCGATGTCGCTGGCGCAATGCCATCGGCCGTGGCGATCGAGATGATTCATGCCTATTCGCTGATCCATGATGACCTGCCTGCGATGGACGACGACGATTTGCGTCGTGGGCGACCGACAACGCACATTGAGTTTGACGAAGCCACGGCGATTCTGGCGGGGGACGCACTGCAATCGATGGCATTTGCTCATCTGCACCAAAGCACCCCCGACGTTTCACGCTCGGCAGCGCTGATTGGGACGTTGGCCACCGCATCGGGGCCAGCTGGGTTGGTCGGCGGCCAGGCCGATGACTTGGATGCGGAGAAACGCACCGTGGAGGACTTTGGCGGTCCCGATTCGGCGCTGAAGCACTTGGAAGCGATCCACCAACGTAAAACGGGGGCTTTGTTCATGGCCTGTGCGGCCATGGGCGCAATTTCCGCCGGAGCAGATTCGCGGGCGGTTTCGGCCTTGACCGATTACGCTAAAGCGTTTGGACTCGCCTTTCAAATCACGGACGATTTGCTGGATTGCACGTCCACGGACGAACAACTTGGAAAACGAACGGGCAAAGACGACGGCCGGGGCAAACTGACGTACCCGGGATTGATGGGACTGGATCGGGCGAGAGCCCACGCCAAAGCGACCATTTGCACGGCGCACGAATCGCTGCAGTTGTTCGGAGCGACTGCGCAGCGGTTAACAGAATTGGCGGACTTTGTTTTGGAGCGTACAAATTGATTGATCACAAACACCCCCTGCTGGCAGGTTTGCAGGATGCAACTCCGCTGGCCAATTGGTCCCCCGCGCAACTGGGCGACGCGGCCGTCGAAATCCGCGACGTGCTGTGCAATTTGCTCGCGACCCGAACGGCTCACTTCGCGTCCAACTTGGGCGTGGTGGAGCTTTGCTTGGCCCTGCACAGCGAATTCGATTTTCGCACGGATCGATTGATCTGGGACACGGGGCACCAGGTCTACCCGCACAAATTGGTGACCGGCCGCTACGACCGCTTTGAAACGATCCGCACTGCCGGCGGGTTGATGGGGTACCCCAACCCCCACGAGAGCGTTTACGACCTGTTCATGACGGGCCACGCCGGGTGCAGCGTCAGCACCGCGGTCGGGTTGCGCAGTGGCGACATCTTGATGAACCAAGAGGATCGCCGAACCGTGGCCGTGATCGGCGACGGGGCGTTTCCCTGTGGAGTCGTCTTTGAGGCGCTGAACAACGCGGGCGAACTCGGCGATGATCTGACGATCGTGCTGAACGACAACAAAATGTCGATCTGTCATCGCACCGGTTCCGTGGCTCAGTACTTGGACCGGTTGCGCGGCAACCCGTTTTACACGGGGCTGAAACACGAGGTCACCCGGTTACTTGACCGAGTCCCGATGTTTGGCGACCCAGCCGAACGTTTGTTGGCTCAGATGAAAGAAGGCGTCAAAGCCGGATTGCTGGGCGGCATGTTGTTCGAAGAACTCGGGATCCGCTACATCGGTCCGATCGATGGTCACGACATCCCGTTGATGCAGAAGTACCTGCGTCTGTGCCGGGAGACACCCGGTCCGGTTCTGCTGCACGTGGTGACGGAAAAGGGACACGGTTACAAACCCGCCGCGGAAGACCCGGTGTTCTTCCACACGCCACCTGCTTTCGAAGACCGTGGTGGCACGCCGGTGACTCGGGGCAGCGATGGCCAGCCTCCTTACACAACTCATGCCCGCGACGCGATCGGTGCGGCCATGGATCGCGATTCGCGAGTCACGGTCATCACCGCGGCGATGTGCCAAGGCAACAAGCTGGAGCCCGTTCGCGAAAAATTCGCGGATCGATTCTTTGATGTTGGCATCTGTGAATCGCATGCGGTTGCCTTTGCCGCTGGGCAATGCAAAACCGGCATGCGTCCGATCGTGGACATCTACAGCACGTTCTTGCAACGCAGCTACGATCAGATTTTCCAAGAGGTCGCCCTGCAGGATTTGCCGGTCGTGTTCATGATGGACCGGGCTGGTCTGACCGCGCCGGACGGGCCGACTCACCATGGCGTTTACGACATCGGTTACATGCGTTTATTCCCGAACATGGTCTTGATGGCTCCTGGGTATGCCCAAGAGTTGTCGATGATGTTGGACACGGCACTGACGCTCGATCATCCGTCTGGGATTCGTTATCCGAAGGCGTCCGCGCTGGAGGCGACTCACACGCCGGCACCGATCGAAGTTGGCAAAGCCGAGTGGATTCGCGAGGGAGCCGACGGAACGATCGTGGCCTATGGTGCGATGTTGGAACAAGCGATTGCTGCGGCCGAGCAACTCGAAGGTGAGTTGGAAATCGGCGTCGTCAACGCTCGCTTTGTCAAACCGATTGATGCCGAGATGGTCCATCGAACCTTGAGCGGCGGTCGCTTTGTTGTGACGTTGGAAGAAGGCACTCGAGTGGGCGGGTTTGGTTCCGCGTTCTTGGAATCAGCGGTGGATCAACGCTTGGACACACGAGCTGTTCATCGGTTGGCGTTGCCCGACGAGTTTGTGTTGCATGGAGACCGTTCGCAGTTGCTGGACGAATCCACTTTGTCTGCGCAGAAGGTGATTGAGGTGTGTCGTGAAGCGGCTTCTGAGGTCGGTTCGCAGGTTGGTGTCTGATGTCATCTTCCAGCGGAGAAGCTCCGGATTGGTGTGGCTGTGGTCGGCCACCGCGAATTGTTGTGTTAGGGGCTCCTAACAAGAACAACGTGTCCTCCGCTTGGAAGCGCCTTCGGCCGACGATTCAGTCGCATGCGGAATTGGTCGCGGCTGACTTTGAATTCACCTATGACTTCTCGGATGACGACCTTGATTTGGTGATCGTGATTGGCGGTGACGGGTCCATTCTGCAATCCGCCCGTCAGATGGGCAGTCATCAAACACCGGTGCTGGGGATCAATTGCGGTCGCTTGGGATTTTTGGCCGCTCTTTCGCCCGAAGATTTTTTGGACGCTTGGCCCAAGGTCTGTCATGGTGACTTTTCGATCATTCGGCACCTGATGCTGGAAGTGCAGCTGGTTCGTGACGACCAGGTCATCGCTCAATCCATGGCTCTCAACGAAGCGGCCATTTTGAACGGGCCGCCGTTCGCAATTCTGGACATTGATCTCTACGCCGACGATGAGCTGGCGACCCAGTATCGATGTGATGGGTTGATCGTGGCGACTCCGGTCGGGTCGACCGCTCACAACTTATCCGCCGGAGGGCCGATCTTGAGACGGCAATTGCAGGCGATCGTGATCTCGCCGATCAGCCCGCACACGTTGACCTACCGTCCGCTGGTTGACTCCGCCGACACGCGTTTGGAACTGGCGGTGACGGAACCCAATGAATCGACCAGCATCGTGGTGGATGGTCGAATTCTAGGCCAGTTGAAATCGGGCGACCGGGTTCGTGTGCACCGGGCTCCGGTGGCGTTTGAAATGCTCCGAGTTCCCGGCCAGAACGACTATCGGACGCTCCGCGAAAAGTTGGGTTGGTCGGGGCGATTGGCGTTGCGACAGTCGTGAGCTGAGATCACGATATGCCGATGATTGAAATTCTTTGGGCTTCACATTCGTGCGTTGTCGCGTGCAAGCCGGCTGGCCTTCCCACCACATCGCCACCGGGCACACCGTGTCTGCAATCCAAGCTGCGCGAGCAGTTTGAACAAGCCGGCACTTCCACCAGCTATCTGACAGCCGTGCACCGGCTCGACCGTCCCGTGTCGGGATTGGTCCTGATCGCACTCCGCAAGAAAGCGGCGCGTTTGCTGAGCGAGCAGTTTCGGTTGCGACGCGTTCAGAAAAAGTATGTTGCGGTGGTGGAAGGCGACGCTCGCGAGGCTTGCAAGCAAGAGCCATGGCAGGACTATGTCGCCAAGACACCCGACCAGGCTCGTGTGGAAGTGGTGGAGCCTGAAACCGCCGATGCACGCTCCGCCGAAACGAAGGTGAGCTTTCTGGATTTTGATGCGGCGTCGAATCGTTCTCGGATCGAGCTTCGTCCCGTCACCGGACGAATGCATCAATTGCGAATCCAGTGCGGTCATCGTGGTCACCCGATTGTGGGTGATCCGCTGTATGGGAACGCGGAGGATGAGTCCGCCTTGCAGCTCGTCGCAGCCCAGTTGTCGTTTCGAGACCCGACCAACGGACGCGCCGTTGAGGTCGTGTTGCCTGAGTTGCCGTTCTAGTCAGTGGGATGGGCACTCTTGCCCGTCAGAGTCGGCCAAGAGTGCCCATCACAACCCGATGCGTGAGCGAGGGACGCCCTCAACTCCTGCGACGGCCCCATCCGGGGAGACCGTTTGTTGTCCGGCATTAGTCTCTCGGGGCTTCCGCCCCGAGCTAAGCAACGCGTGAACAACAAGTGACGATGTTAGCGGTGTGGCGCAAGCCGCCCGGTGAGGAACCGGAGGGCTCGCGCCCTTCCGCTACGTCACTTGTTGTTCACGTGGTCCTAAGCACGACGGCCCCATCCGGGGCGACCGTTTGTTTTCCGGCATCGGTCTCTCGGGGCTTCCGCCCCGAGCTAAGCAACGCGTGAACAACAAGTGACGTTGTTAGCGGTGTGGCGCAAGCCGCCCGGTGAGGAACCGGAGAGCTCGCGCCCTTCCGCTACGTCACCGGTTGTTCACGTGGTCCTAAGCATGACGGCCCCATCCGGGGCGAAACCCAGATGCCAACCACCACGAATCCCAAACGACCTTGTCGAGGTCGGGTGGATTGGCGTTGGACTTTGGCGTGCGAATCATTCGGGGATGTTCAGTGGGTTGAGCTGGCAGTTGGGTTTGAGCTGACGAAACCGTTGCAGGCCTCGTTCGGTGATCGTGGTGCGCTGAAGGTCGATGGTTTGCAATCGCGGCAAAGCGACCAGCGTGTCGATGGCTTGGTCGGTCAAATTGGTGCCCGTCAGCCAAAGCGTGGAGACTGACGGCGGGATCGACTTCAGTGCGGAGTCGTCGATGGCGGTGTAGCTGAGGTCCAGCTCTCGCAGTTGGTTCGCGCCACGCAGCAACGTGGTGACTTGGTTGGTCACTTGGGTGGCCTCCAGGCTCAGTTGATCCAATTGCTGGGTGTCGACGATCAGCCGTAGGACGTCCGCGTCGGTCAGTGGCAAACGCGAGAGGTCGCACCAGGTCAGGCCGTGGAGCGGTTTCTGTTTGGAAAGGCCCTGGCTGGTGAGGTTGCATCCGGCCAGGCACAACGTCGTCAGGTCTCCTTTGGCGGGATTGCGTGTCACGTGAGCATCGTCGACTCGCAGAGCACGCAAGATGGCCGCCGGGTTGGTCTCGTTCGCGGCATCGTTGCTGGTTGGAGAAGTCTCGGCGTTTGGCTTGGTTTGCGAATAGAGGTCGGCCAACTGTTTGAGCAGACCACGACGCTTGGTTGGGCCGGCGTTGTCCATCAGGTAGTGCGTTCGCAAGGCGGCTTGGGAGTACCAGCGAGCCAGGTCGGGTTTGGATTGTACGTCGTCGCGAGTGCCACGCAGGTCTTCGAGCGATGCAATGGGGACTCCGCCAATCAGGGCTTGGTAGCGAGCCAATTGCAACCGCGGGGATTCCCAACCGCCGACGTAGGCCAGTGATTGTTCGTAGCGAAGCGATTCGAAGTATCCCGCCATGCCTTCGATCAACCAAAAGTCTTCGGTGGTCGCGGTCGCGAAAGTTTGCCCGCGAGTTGGCCGACGTCGGGATGCGTTGGCGGAGGCTTCGGTGAACAGTTGGTGGCAGATCTCGTGATGCAAACTCGCCAGGTCGGGCTGTGGGAAAAAGAACGAGAGTCGCAGTGTGTCGCTGTAGAACCCGGTGGAGGCGGCGACCGCCGAGGTGTCTGTGTTGCGGAATGCGGTGGCGATCGTGGCTCGATAACTTTCCTGATCCGCCAGCAAGACGACGCGGTGACGTTGACCATGTTGAAGCCGAGCGGGGGACGACCGTGATTTCAAATGGTCGGCGGCCGATGTGTTTTCGCGTTCCCAGTCCCGGACGATTGCTGCGACTTGGTTTCGGCCCGACCAGATTGGGAAGAAGACCTGAGTCCAGACCCAGTATTCTCGTTCGAGAGCTTCGGCAACGGTCCGAGAAGACACGTCATCGGCTTGGCTGAGGATCTCGAAGTGATCGGTTTGCCAGACGCGGAAGGAACCCGGACGCCAGTTCAGTTCGCTGGGGGCCACCCGGCCACGGCGATCTGTGATCAGCACGTCTGCGTCGACGGGGAATCCGAACAGCGATCGGAGTTCCGGTTGGCTGGGGGATTCGTAGTGAGATTTCCAAAGGTCAATGTAGGCGGACCAGATCTCATCGGCGGGGTTGGGCGAGTCGGCCCGTGTGGCGAAATCGGCGGTCTGGTATCCGGCAGCGTCCAAGGGCTGGGAAGGCGATTCCAGCGGGGGCGGATCAGCGGCCGGCGGCAGCGGGATGAACGCGGTGACTCGGTCGATCGGAGTTTGCTCGGTCGATGTCGCCGTCGATGGCCCGGTCGCATGCGTTTCGGTGTCTGGCGGGGGCGTGGTGATCGGCGTGTCGTCGGCGGGCACCTGGGACGGAACGGCAGGAATCAGCCATAAAATCACAACGATCAGGTATAGTGGTGCTCTCGCGGGCATGCTCGTGAAAACCTTCCCCACCTTCCTCTCTCCCCACACCTTCTTCCACATGAAAAATCTCTGGACCTTGGTGGCTCGCGGCTGCCTTGTCGTGACGACGGCCGCCACCTGCTTGTTCGCATCGATGACGCTGCACGCGGCGGAACGAAATGTTTTGTTCATTATCACGGACGATGAGAGTCCCACGCTGGGGTGTTACGGTGATCCCGCGGCGGTGACTCCCGCGATTGATGCCGTCGCCGCCGACGGGATGGTGTTTCGAAACGCGTTTGCCACCACGGCCTCGTGCAGTGCCAGCCGAAGTGTGGTGATGAGCGGTTTGCACAACCATCGTAACGGACAGTTTGGACATCAACATCATTATCACAAGTTTGCTTCGTTCAACGACGTCGCTGGGTTGGCTTTGCCGCGTGTGATGGCAAACACCGGCTACCGCACCGGACACATTGGCAAGTATCACGTCGCGCCCGAATCGGTTTATCACTACGAAACCTACTTGAAAGCCAATTCGCGTAGCGCGGTCGAGATGGCAGAAACCGCGAAGGATTTTCTGACGAACCAAGAAGACGACCGTCCGTTCTTCCTGTATTTCGCAACCTCGGACCCGCACCGTGGTGGTGGCGTCGACAAGACGTCCGAGTTGGAGCTCAAGCCTGATTTGTTCGGTAACAAACCGCGTCGAGGTGCTTACCCGGGTGTCGAAGAAGTCTTCTTTGATCCCAAGGATGTGGTCGTACCCGACTTTTTGCCGGACACGGCTGAAACTCGTTCGGAGTTGGCTCAGTATTACCAAGCCTGTGCCCGCGTCGATCAAGGCGTGGCTCGATTGGTCCAGATTCTGAAAGAGGCGGACCTCTACGACAAAACCATGATCGTGTTCACAAGTGATCACGGGATGGCGTTCGCCGGCGGCAAGACGACCGTGTACGAAGGTGGACTGCGCGTCCCGATGGTTGTTCGTGATCCCTACCAAGAAGAGCGTGGTGTGGAGAGCGGTGCGATGATCAGCCACATCGACATCACGCCGACCCTGCTTGATTTTGCTGGTGGTTTGGACCGGAAGACCAACGCGCCGAAGAAGTTGGTTCCTGCCAAGAAGCTTCGCAACGAGCTGGGCGTTTCACCGATGGACAATCACAACGGCAACAAGCCGCTGGATCATTACCACGGTCGCAGTTGGATGGATGTGTTGGCCGATCCGGCGAAGGCACATCACGAAGAGATCTTTGCATCGCACACGTTCCACGAAATTCAAATGTACTACCCGATGCGAGTCATTCGGGATGGCAAGTACAAGTTGATTTGGAACATCGCTCACGGGCTGGATTATCCCTTCGCCAGTGACCTGTGGGCAGCCAGTTCGTGGCAGGCTCAGTTGGCCAAGGGCATGGACGCACCGTACGGAAAGCAAACGGTGGGCAAGTACATCCACCGACCCGAGTTTGAACTGTTCGATATCGAGGCCGATCCCAATGAGTCGACCAACTTGGCGATCAGCAGCAGCCACACGGAGGTCTTGGAAGCTTACAAGGCGAAGCTCAAGAAGCTGCAGAAAAAGTACGACGATCCTTGGATCATGAAGTGGGATTACGAGTGATCTCGTTTGGTTTGTGCGGCGGGTCAACGAGCGTTTGAGACCGTCGCTCAATTCGTTCAGCCGGCCTGCCGCGGGGCATCCCAACGTGGGCCGATCTGGAGTGCCAGCGGGGTTCCGGCGTTTGGTTCACACGCGATGTTTCATCGGATATTTGATATCCGGTGTTGGTTGGTGTGGATTGAGCAAAGATGCCGTGAAGCATGGCCCCTTTTGACTCGCCGTCCTCTTTCTGCGATTCCCAACGCTCCCCCGCGTTCATACGATCGGAAGCCGTGCGACTCCGCTTTTCTTACTTCTTGGTGTTGAGCGGGTAGGCAGGAGTCTATCGGCAAAACCTCACGTAGGCGAGTCTCTCGGAGACTCGCAAATGGCAACGTCTTGGGGGACGCTGCTACGTGGTGAGGCCCAAGCGGTTAGCGGGGTTTTGTCCAATCATTCCTGCTTAGCGTCTGAGTTAAGGGGCCAACAATGCGTCAAGGCAGAAGAAACGGGTTCACACTTCTCGAACTGATGGTGACTTTGGCTTGCGTGGCGGTGGCCATTTCGCTTCTTGCGTCAGCCATTCTCGCCGTGAGAGGTTCCGCACGAAAAGTCACCTGTGCGAACCGGCTTCGTCAGGTGGGGCTGGCCATGCTGAACTACGAGTCGGTTCACCGATGCTATCCGAGGGGCAATGGAAACGGGTTTTCATTTCAGGTCCGTCTGCTTCCTTTTCTGGAAGAGACCGATCGCTATGATTCCATCGACATGAGTATCCGTCCTTACGATCAATTGAACTCTTCTTGGCAACTGCCTCCTCCGGTCGTGTACCAGTGCCCCTCCGATTCATTTCACTCGACAACGGAGGGACGCGAAAGCATCAATTACGTTGGCATTAGCGGCGGGACGCCAACACCCAATTACAACGGTGTGATCTACAGCGGTTCTGTTCGCAACGGCTTTGCCGTCACGGCCGCTAGCATCACCGATGGGCTCAGCAACACCTTGGCAATCACCGAGTCACTCGCGTACAGGAGTTTTCCCGGTGAGCCCAACCGTTTCGACGGCAGGACTGCGTCAACCACGCGGCGCTATGAAATCCCAGAAGAGTTGGATGCGTTTCAAGAAGAGTGCTTTGGCAGTTCTGAGTCCTCAGGCCTCGCTTCGTATGGTCTGGGTGGCGTGTGGTATGAGGCATCGTTGGGAGTCTCTTGTTTGATTGCGATCTTTCCCAAGCAACCTCGAAATTGCAAGAATGGAACATCGTACAACAACGCATTGTTTGCCCCGAGTAGTGTGCACGGTGACCTGGTCCATTGCGTGGATGCGGCCGGCGCAGTTCGCGTGATCAACCAATCCATCGACACGCAACTCTGGCAGGCATTGGGGACGCGAGATGGTTCCGAGGTCATCCAGGCCGACTTTTAGAGACGGTGGGCAGGATGATTGGAGTGCAGTCCGAATTCTTGGCGAATCCGGCGACCTCAGAGTCGAACCGTTGTCCTCAACTGTTTGCGTGCTGGCGTCGAATCGTCGAAGCAGTCAACGCGATTGCGATCCAAATTGACGCAGAGGCGGGGAGACGCGAAGGCGGAGAGGGTCCGCCGTTGTTCAAAACCGCCCTGGAATGCCCGAGCGATCGATCCAGCCGAAACGCGTTCTTCTTCGAGCGACCCCATGCGTCTCTGCGGCTTGGCGTCTCTGCGTCAAAAAAAGATCCTGACTCCCGCGTTTCAGTTGCTGTCCGAATTCTCGGCGAATCCGGCTACCGTTTGTGCCTGTCCGAATTCTTGGCGAATCCGGCTACCTCGGAGGGAAATTTGGCACGCAGGCCGCTCGCCCACGCTGGGGCCAAAAAGAAGTGAGAGTGCTGGGACTCGAACCCAGGACCATTCGATTAAAAGTCGAATGCTCTGCCAACTGAGCTACACTCTCGACCGACGACGAATCGTCGGTTTGAACTGAACCGAAACGGTGGAGCGAGATTCACCAACATTCCAGAGCGAATGCCAGAAAAAAAAGCTGCCAATTGCAGAAGCAATCCGGCCGACCGAGTTCAAGCGGAGCGGACAGGATTCGAACCTGCGGAACCAGTTTCCCGGTTCACCGATTTAGCAAACCGGCGCTTTCGACCACTCAGCCACCGCTCCTGGTGGAAACGTGCTCACGAGACGTTGCCGCCGCGTGACGTGTTTCGGTCAGGCGGGATTGTGCTTCATTCCGCTTTCCGCTGCAACCCTTTCTGGCCTCTGATAGGCGGACACAGAGAACTTTTTCTGGGTTCGGATCCCTTCCGAATGTTGCAATCGACTCAGTCACCGCAATTGGAACCAAAACGGGGCTTGCTCGCCCCCTCGATCGAACCCCGCGAGCCCGGCCACCCATGTCTTTCGTTGCATTACACTGGACCATCTCACGGCGGTACATCCAATCGATGTTTTCGCCCAGGGACCCATCGGATTCGAAGATCGAATCCGTTTGGCCAATGGTTTATTTGAATCGACGAGTTTCCCCACCCCTTCCCCACCTGATTTTCACCAACATGCGACCTCTTTTTGTCAATGTCTTGTCGGCCGCTTTGGCGGCATCCACCCTCTCCGCGTATTCCCCGCTTGTGTCCGCCGAGGACGCTCGTCCGGCAAAAGTCGTTTTCCAAGACGACTTTGAAGATGGCGACGATCGATGGGAATTCCTGGATCCCAAGACTTGGAAACTCAATTCACCCACCGGCGAATCCAAGAACGGATCGATCGAGATCACGGATCGAAAATCCGAGTACGCGCCTCCGACTCGAAGTCCTGGTCACGTGGCCTTGGTCAAAGACTTGGAAGTTGGCAGTTGCGAGATTCAATTTCGTGTCCGCAGCACGCTGGACACCGGCAATCACCGAGATTGCTGCGTGTTCTTTGGGTACCAGGACTCCTCGCATTTTTACTACGTTCACTTGGGTGCGAAGCCTGACCCGCACAGCGGTCAAATCATGATCGTCAAGGAAGCCCCGCGATTGGCGCTGACGAAGAACGAAAAACTGACGCCCTGGGACAACGACTGGCACAACGTGTTGGTTCGCCGGGATGTTGAGAGCGGCAAGATCGAGGTGTTCTTTGACGACATGGAAACGCCTCACATGAGCGTTGTCGACAAAACGTTCGGAGCCGGTCGCATCGGGCTGGGCTCGTTCGATGACTTGAACGAGTTCGATGATGTGGTTGTCCGTGAAATGGACTGACGATTTTGATGACGGATCTCGCGCTGGGCTGGGGGAGTTGGATGCATGAGTTCATGCTCGGCCCTCCCCTCCCTTCGCTCGACCCTCCCTGAGGGAGGGTGAAGTTTTGGAGGTTCCGAATCAACAAGGATAACGAGAAGCCACTCCATTCGACCACAGGAACAGCATGAGCACGGACGAAGATTCAACCAACGAAACGCATTGGGATCTCGATCCGAAGTTTGACTTCGTCGACGCCCATCGCCTGCCTTTTTCGAGTGACAAAGTGTCGCTGAAAAAGATCGACACGGAGTGTTCTGGGCCGTTCGAAGGCAAGGCTCACGGTCGAGCGTTCACGCATCAAGCGAATATCGAAATTCGTGATTTGCAGTACCGTATGTACACGGAGGGCAAGCAGTCGTTGCTGGTTGTTCTGCAGGCTCCTGACGCAGCCGGCAAAGATGGCTTGATCCGCAAGGTGCTTGGCCAGATGAACCCGCAAGGGTGCCGGACGTACCCGTTCAAGGTTCCGTCTTCAGAAGAGCGGGCGCACGATTTTTTGTGGCGAATTCACAAGGCGACCCCTGCGGCGGGCAAGGTTTCGATTTTCAATCGCTCGCACTACGAAGATGTCTTGGTCGTGCGTGTGGAGGATCTGGTGCCGAAGTCGGTTTGGAAAGAACGCTACGAGATCATCAACGACTTTGAGAAGATGCTCGCCCATCGTGGCACTCGGATTTTGAAGTTTTACCTGCACATCAGTCCGCGAGAACAACTTGAACGATTCAAAAAACGCTTGGACGATCCAACCAAGCACTGGAAGCTGAACGCGGGGGATTACGAAGCCCGCGACAATTGGGCGGCGTACCGCGAGGCGTACGAGGACGCGATGGAAAAATGCCACTCGAAAATCGCTCCTTGGCACGTGATCCCCGCGGACAAGAAGTGGTACCGAGATGCGTCGGTTGCCGCGATTGTTCGCGAAACGCTGCGTGACATGGACCCGCAGTTGCCAAAAGTGGACGTGGATTTGGACCACATTCGGCAGCTCTATGAACGCGAATTGGCCGAGATGACGGAGTGATCCGGCATGGTTTCTTGCGGTTTCTCTAACAGGGTGGCTTGTCAGACCCGGTTTCGTCTGAAAACTCACTGTTTCTTGGCTCACTCTTTTCTCGACTGATTGCTTTCGTACATGAAAATTCGCCGCAACCCGACTCGCCCGGTCACCATCGGATCGATCACGATCGGAGACGGTCACCCGATCGCTGTTCAAAGCATGACGGCGACGAAGACTCAAAACATCGATGCGACGGTCGAACAAGCCGAAGCCTTGCACGCTCGTGGAGCGGGCGTCGTCCGGATCGCGGTCGACAGTGACAAGGACGCGGAAGCGTTGGCGGAGATTCGCAAGCAAACGAAGGCGAACTTGGCCGTCGATTTGCAGGAGAATTTTCGACTGGCTGAAAAGGTCGCGCCGCACGTTGACAAGATTCGGTACAACCCCGGCCACCTGTATCACCACGCTCGCGAGTTGACCTGGCAGGAAAAGGTTCGCTATCTGATCGACATCGCCGGCAGCAACCACTGCGCGGTGCGTATCGGTGTGAACTGCGGCAGCGTCGATCCGGCGAAAAAGGAAAAGTACGACCACGACGATTCGATCACACCGATGCTGGAATCGGCACTGGAACACTGTGAACTGGTCGACTCGTTGGGATTTCATAACTTTGTCGTGTCTCTGAAGGACAGTGACCCGTCCAAGGTCGTCCAGGTGAACACGTTGTTTGCTGAGAAACGCCCGGACGTGGCGCTGCACTTGGGCGTGACAGAAGCGGGCATGCCGCCGGACGGAATCATCAAAACGCGGATCGCGTTTGAGCAATTGATCGGCAAAGGCATCGGCGACACCGTTCGCGTTTCGCTGACGTTGCCGAACCCTCGCAAACCCGAAGAAATCGATGCGGGCAAGCAGATCGTCGACGACATTCATGCGGGCCGCGTTCGCAGCGTGGTCAAGTTCGACGATTCGAAGCTGAACATCATCAGTTGCCCCAGTTGTTCACGCGTGGAGAACGAGGCGTTCATCGATTTGGCTGCCAAGGTCAAGGAAATGACAGCATTTGCCCAAGATTATGCGATCACGATCGCTGTGATGGGATGCCGCGTGAACGGGCCCGGCGAAACCGATGACGCGGACCTCGGGTTGTGGTGCGGGCCTGCAAAAGTCAATCTAAAGCGTGGCCCGGAAGCTCTCGGTGCCTTTGGGTACGACGAGATTTTGCCTAAGTTGAAGCAGGAACTCGACGACCTGATCGCCGCCAAGCAATAGGTTTCTGTCTTCGCTTGGTTTTCGGGACCAATTTGTAGCGGAAGTCGTCAAGACTTTCGGCGAACCACCATGCAACTCGAAATTCTTGACGAGTTTCGCTACTCGAGGGACGAGTTTCGCTACCCGAGGAATGAGTTGCAGTGGCGTTCCTTTGGGAATGCTTTTCAATCCACCTAGTTCTCTGATTTAGATTCACATGGCCAGCGACGAACTTTACGAACGATACAACGAAGTCGAAAAAATCATCGACGAGGAAAAATTCGAAGAAGCCATCGCGGGTTTGAAGCCGTTGGTGGAAGAGGACGAAACGTTTGTGATCGCTCACTTAGCGCTCGCTCGTGTTTACACGAAAACGGGCCAGCACGAAGAAGCGATCGAGCACGGCAAGAAGGCTTGCGAGTTGGAGCCCGACGACGCGTTCAACTTCACCGCCATGAGCGTCACGTACCAACGGGCTTGGGCGGGAACGCAGAACCAGGCCTACATCGCTGCTGCCGAAGACGCGATGGCTCGAGCCCAACAGCTCAACGCCATGTAGGCAGACCTGTCGCCGGATTCGCTCTTCAATCTGGTAGCCGGATTCGCCAAGAATTCGGTCGTGAAGAATCGCGACGCGTCAGGAATCGTTTTGACGCAGAGACGCCAGGGCGCGGAGACGCAGGGGATCGCCCGAGGAAGAACGCGTTTCGGCGGATTCGATCGCTCGGGCATCGAAAGAGTGTTCTGAACAACGGCGAGCCTCCGCGTCTCCCCGCCTCTGCGTCAATTTTGTTCTCAGCCGCGTTGAGCGTTTCGGTGATCTGACGCCAGCACGCAAACAGTTGAGGACAACGGTTCTACTCTGGTAGCCGGATTCGCCCAGAATTCGGTCGTGAGGGAAAGCTGGGCGACAGGAATTGTTTTGACGCGGAGACGCCAGGGCGCAGAGACGCATGGGATCGCTGGAGGAAGAACGCGTTTCGGCGGATTCGATCGCTCGGGCATCGAAAGAGTGTTTTGAACAATGGCGAGCCTCTGCGCCTCTGCGTCAAAGTTTGCTCTGAATCGCGTTGAGCGTTTTGGTGCTCTGACGCCAGCACGCGAACAGTTGAGGACAACGGTTCTACTCTGGTAGCCGGATTCACCAAGAATTCGGTCGTGAGGGAAAGCTGGGCGACAGGATTTGTTTTGACGCAGAGACGCTAAGGCGCAGAGACGCATGGGATCGCTCGAGGAAGAACGCATTTCGACGGATTTGATCGCCTGGAAATTCCAAGTTGGTTCTGAACAACGGCGAGACTCTGCGCCTCCGCGTCTCCCCGCCTCTGCGTCAATTTTGCTCTCAATCACGTTGAGCGTTTCGGTGCTCTGATGCCAGCACGCGAACAGTTGAGGAGAACGGTTCCACTCTAAGGTAGCCGGATTCGCCGAGAATTCGGTCGTGAGGGAACGTCGGGCGTCAGGAGTTGTTCTGACGCAGAGACGCCAGGGCGCAGAGACGCATGGGATCGCTCGAGGAAGAACGCATTTCGGCGGATTCGATCGCTCGGGCATCGAAAGAGTGTTCTGAACAACGGCGAGCCTCTGCGCCTCCGCGTCTCCCCGCCTCTGCGTCAATTTTTCTCTCAATCGCCTTGAGCGTTTCGGCGAGCGTTCGCCAGTGACGCACCAGCGATTCTGCGATTCTGCGTTTCTGCGGCTCAACCGTCACGACCGTTGCAAGCTGATCAGGCAAGGACGGAGTGCGTTGGATTCCGATGCTCGTTGCGTGCACGCGGGCTTGGCGGAGCAACAAATTCACAGACGAACCTGTTGAGTTTGATTGCTTCCGATTTTTGCTGAGCGTTTGAGCCGTGTCTCCATCGTTGTTTTTCGCCGCGATTTTCTGTGGAAGCTGTTTCCTGTTGTTCGTCGGCAGCGCCGATGCGATCGAGGAATGGGAGTGGAAGCGGCTGACGCGAAAACGGCTTCCGAAACTTCGGAGCGGCAATCGGCTCCAAACTGTTGCCAATGAGTCTGCCGAACAAGCACGGACCGTTGCCAAACCGGACGTGTCGCAGCATCCCTTGCGATGGAAAGGATGGCGTTCGGTCAGCGTGCAATCGATCAAAGACGAGTCGCCGGATTGTCGCTCGTTCGTGTTTGTTCCCAGCGAGGGCGAACCGTTCCCACCATTCTTGGGCGGGCAATACTTGACCGTGCGACTGAACGATCCATCGACGGGCAAAAAGGTCTCGCGTTGCTACAGCCTTTCCAGTGGCCCTGATGAACCGCACTACCGGATTACGGTGAAGCGGGTGCCGGGCGGGAAAATGAGCAATCTGTTGCACGACACCATTGGTGTGGGCGATCCGATCGAGATTCAGGTCCCCAAAGGAAAGTTCCACTATTCCGCGGACGAGAGTCACGCTCGCGATCCGCAACCGTTGAATTTGATCGCAGCCGGAATTGGAATCACGCCGATGTTGTCGATGATGTTCCAAAGCCTGAACGAGCGGTCTGATCGCGAAGTCAATTTGTTCTATCAAGTCCGAAACGCGATCGACGCACCGTTCCTGACTCCGATTCGTGAAATCGCAACGATGTTGGAGACGACCACAGGCGTCCGCGTGCACCTTTGGTTCAGCAAACCGGAAAGCGACGACATCCAACCCGGCGACGCAGTCGGGCGATTGTCAGCGGAGCAGATTGTGGATCGCCTCGGGCATCATCGCGGCGAGTATCTGATTTGCGGTCCCGATGTGTTCATGAACGCGATCGCGGATGGGCTGATCGAACGCGGTGCTGCGGCTGATCAAGTGATGTTTGAATCGTTTGGTGGCAAGTCGAAGTCGGCGGGAGCCTTGGCTGTTCCGGCTTGCGATCCCTGTGTGGATGGAGCGGGGGCGGATGGCCCTGAATCAGACGAGTCTGTCGGTTGGAGCGTCACGTTTCAAACCAGCAAAAAGTCGGCCTCGTTTGAGGCTGGGATGGACGGTTTGCTGGACGTGGCGGAATCGTTGGACGTGGAGGTTGATTCCGGGTGTCGTTCAGGTGATTGCGGTGCGTGCGTTTGTCGTTTGGTTTCGGGCCAGGTGAAATACGACGAGTCACCGGAATGCGATCTGGAAGACGACGAAGTGGTGTTGTGCGTCGCCAAACCGGTCAGCGAAGTCGTCATCGACGCTTGAACTTGCCCCGTAGCCCCGTAGGCCAGGTTCCACCTGGCGATCCAGCCGATGCTTTGGCAAAAGCGAGGCGATCAATTTGGGTGGGGCGCGAGGGCGTTATGGTTTGGAGTTTCACCATGCCAGGTGGGACCTGGCCTACGTGGGGCGTTGGCCGGGCTGAAAAAAAATCAACCAGGCAGTTTAGGCGGTTTCCGGCGATTGGTATTGATACGGCGTTAGTCGTTATTGAAAAGTCAAAGTGTAAACTGACAGTTGCAAAATGCCGGAATGCTTGGGGGAAATCGCATCCATTTGCATTTTTTAATTGTCAATTTAACTTTTTCAATGAGTTGCATTCAGTTCGCACACTTACCGCCCTGCCAACAGTTTTGTTAGCCCAGGCGTTGGCTGGTTGGATTGAATGGGCCGCGGCAGACATCTGCTCAGGCGGTGCTTTTGCTGAGCAGCCAATCGGCGAGTCTTGGCGAGACCGCGTTGATCGCCATCAGGGCACGGACCTTGGGCGGCATCACGATTTCGATCTTGCGATCTTGGATGCATCGAAGCACCGCGGCTGCGACTTTTTCGGGTGGCAAGCCCTTCAATTTGGCGCCACCGCCGGGTTGCGCTGCGGTGGCGGGCACGCCGGCCTTTTTGTCGGTTTGGTAGCGGTCGATCGGTTGGTCATCGTCGCGACGGATCGGGCCCGGGCAAACGACGCCGACGTGGATTCCGTCCGCTTCCAGTTCCATTCGAAGTTGACGCGAAAAACCGACCAAGGCATGTTTCGCAATGACGTAGCCGCCGAGGTAACGCGGCGCGACTCGGGAGGCCAGAGAACCGAGGTTGACGATCACGCCTCGTGACTTCTTCAGTTCCTCGTATGCGGCGCGGCAGCACGTCCAAGCGGAGACCACGTTGTCGCGAAACAACGATTCCAGTTCGGCTGGGTCGCTGTTGATCAGCAGTCCACGATCACTGCGTCCGACCACATTGACCAAGGCATCGAGCGACCCGAACTGGGCGACGTGTTGATCGACCAGGGTTTGCATCGATTCGGTGTCGCAGGCGTCTCCCGCGAACACAGCGATGGAGTCAACGGAGTGGTGCTTCGAGAGCAATTCCGCAGCGTGTTGGAGTCGTTCTGGATTTCGACCCAGCATCGTGATCCGGTAGCCCTCGCTGAGCAATTGCCGGCAGACGTGCAGGCCCAAACCCGCGGATGCTCCCGTGACGATCGCGGAGGGAGTCTTCGTTGGCGGGGTCACACCCATTCTTGCGTGGTGGGTTTGATCACGATTTCGGGAACGCAAGCGCGCGGTGGCAACTGGCAGATCGAGAGCACGACCGAAGCGATGTCTTCGGGTTGCAGAATCGATTCCTTGTGCTCGTCGCTGACCGGAACCGGACGGTTGTCCAGGATCGGCGTGTTGACTTCGCCGGGGTAGACGTTGGTGATCCGAACGCCCTCGTGGCGAACTTCGTTGGCAACGGCGGTGCCCATCGCGGTCATCGCGAACTTGCTGGCGCAGTAGACGACCCCGCCCAATGTGATCGCTCGTTTTCCAGCGACGGATGAGATGTTGATGATCAATCCGTCGTGGCGGTCGCGCATGGCACCGATGACTTGGTGGATGCAGCGGTAGGCACCGGTGGCGTTGATCCGCAGGACGCGATCCCATTCGTCGGGATCCATGTCCGCCATGGTTCGTTTGGCGATGTTGATTCCGGCGCTGTTGACCAAGATGTCCACGTCGCCGTCGCTTGCGCGGATGTCTTGGAAAAACGCTTCGATGCTGTCGTTGTCAGCGACGTCGATCGTGTGGGTGCGGACTGGGTTGGGGGAATCGATGGAGCTGGCGAGCTCTTTCAGTGGGGCTTCGCGACGTCCGCCAACGGTGACTTTCGCGCCTGCCATGGCCAATTCGCGAGCGATTCCTGCCCCGATTCCGGTGCCTCCGCCGGTGATGGCAACGACTTTGTCTTTCAGGTTCATGGTGGATCGCAAATGTGGGGGGGATGGTTCAGGGGGGACAACTTCGATTTTCGATTTGCGGGAGTCATTTCGCAATCCCCCCTTGGCGAGACGGTTATAGTGTTCGCGTTGAATGTCCCGTCCCCACTTTTGTTTTCCACAGGAAAATCGATGTCACGTTTTTTGCTTCTCTCGCTCGCCCTGGGTTGTTTGATGAACACTTCTCAACCTGTTTCCGCCGCGGATTCGACGGCCGACCACGAATGCGTCTTGGCTCACGAAGCCCAAACGATTGAGGGCAAGGAAGTCGATCTGCACGATTTCGAAGGCAAAGTCGTCCTGATCGTGAATGTTGCCAGCAAATGTGGCTACACCAAGCAGTACGCCGGCCTGCAATCCTTGTACGAAGCCCACAAGGAAGACGGTTTGGTCATCCTCGGGTTCCCCTGCAACCAATTCGGATCGCAGGAACCAGGGACAAACGCAGACATTTTGGAGTTCTGCAGCGCTCGGTACAACGTCACCTTCCCCATGATGGGCAAGGTCGACGTCAACGGTGACGAAGCGTCTCCTCTGTACAAGCAGTTGACCAGCGTCGAGGCCAAACCAGCTGGGAAGGGCCCGATCAGTTGGAACTTCGAAAAGTTCTTGATCGGTCGCGATGGTCAAGTCATCGGTCGTTACAAATCGAAGGTCGCACCTTCCGACGATGAATTGGTTTCGGCGATCAAAGCCGCGCTGAAGGGCTAGAGGCCGGTGTGGCTCGCACGATTGGCGAGCACGAGCACGAGCACGAAAAGCTAAAAGCTAGTGGTCTATCACGACTTGTTTTTAGGGTAGTGGACGAGGCCACGAGTCCTGAACTGGCGTCAAATCCAAGGACTGGTGGCCTCGTCCACTACGACCAACCCTCACTTTTAGCTTTAACAGACCACTAGAAGCCAAAAGCTTTCCTCCAGCGCATAAAAAACGGGGCGAACTTGTCATGCAAGTTCGTCCCCGGTTTTGTTTGATCGCGTTGAGTCCACTCAGGCACCCCGGTGACTTCGTGGCCGGTGATCCGTTATTCGGTTCGATGTCCGAATCAGCACGGCCGACGAAGTCGGGTTGGGGTCGCTGTGTGGAGAGCGTTACGTCAACGTTCTCTGGGTAGCCCCGTTGTGGGGGCTCCCCTGAGAACAAGTTTCAATCAGCAGCCGCAAGCAGGAGCAACGTCGCAGCCTGCATCGCAACCAGCGTCGCATCCGCAGTCGTTTCCGCAGCCACAACCGTTGCCGCCAAGGATTCCCTTGAGCAAGCTACGGATAGGACCAGCCGAAGCAGGTGCACATGCTGGAGCACAGGCGTCTGCACATCCGCAAGTTGGAGCTGGGCAGCAAACGGTGACAGGAACTTGCTTGCAAACCACTCGTGGCACGCAACGAGTCACGGTGTAAGGCTCGCACACTTGGCGGCACTTCTTGACCTTGATCGTTTCTTGGTAGCACTCTTTGCGGCAAGTCGTGTAGCACACGGTCTTGGTACGGCACTCAGGGATCATCTTGCAAACTTTGTACTCGCAAACTTTGGTGCGGCACTCAGGAACCATCTTGCAGACGGTGTACTTGCAAACTTTGGTGCGAGGCTCGCAAACCATCTTGCAAACGGTGTAGTTGCAAGTCTTGGTGCGGCACTCGGGAACCATTTTGCAGGTCGTGTAGTTGCAAGTCTTCTGACGGTTTTCGCAAACCATCTTGCAGACTTTGTACTCAACGGTCTTGCTACGGCACTCAGGAACCATCTTGCACACGGTGTAGTTGCAAGTCTTGGTACGGCACTCAGGAACCATTTTGCACACTTTGTACTCAACGGTCTTGGTGCGGCACTCAGGAACTCGACGGCACACGGTGTAAGGGATTTCACGAGTACGGCATTCTGAGACGTACTTGGTGCAAGTCACTTCTTTTTGCTCGCAAGTTGGGACCCAGACTTTCTTGCAGATCGTCTTGGGGCAACCTTGAACGCATTCCACTCGGCATTTGCCGGGGCAGTACACGGTTCGGCAAGTCGAAGCGTCGAAGTACGACGTACCGGGCTCACGCACGGTGCGACGAATCATCGGTCCAGGAACGGTTTCCGTGACAGTTTCCCAGTGTCCACCTTTGACCGTGATGGTCTTGGTGTACGTTTGAGGGACGCTGACGCTGTAGTTTTCCGTGCGAACCTTTTGTTCTTGCACGGTGTTGTAAACCGTGTAGTTGATGTTTCGCGTACGAGTTTCGTACGTTGGCACCATCACGGTGTAGTTGGTCACTTTTTGACGAGTTTCGTACACAGGCTTGTTGACCGTGTAGTTGATCGTCTTCGTACGAGTTTCGTACACAGGTTTCTTGACTGTGTAGTTGATCACCCGTTGGTGCTGTTCGTAAACAGGCTTGTTAACGGTGTAGTTGATCGTTTTCGTACGTGTTTCGTACACAGGTTTCTTGACTGTGTAGTTGATCACCTTTTCACGAGTTTCGTACACAGGCTTGTTGACCGTGTAGTTGATCGTGCGTTGGCGTGTTTCGTACGACGGCACCATGACCGTGTACTGAACTTCTTTTTGGTGAGTTTCTGGAACCATCCGCGTACGGTTGACCACTTGGTCTTCGAAGTACACTTCGTTCCGAGTGCGGGTGCGAGTCTCTTGGACTTGCTCCATCACTGTTTCGCGGACGGTTCGCATCACGGTGTAAGATCCACCGGCGACGGCCGAACCGTCAGAGATAACCGAACCACCAGCCACAGCTGAGCCGTCTGCCATCACCGATCCATCGGCAACAACGGAACCACCACAACTGCTACAACCTTCGTAACTGATCGCGCCGCTGTAAGCAGCGTGAGCAGCATTCGCGCCCGAGACGACCGAAATGATCATCAGAGCAGGCAACAACCACAAACGTTTCATCGTAAGTTTCTCCACAGGTAACAACGGGACGTTGTAATAACGCAGCTTCCTTTGGCCTGCCGGATACCCCCCGGCTTGACCTCCATACCAACCAAGACCCAGACTGCTAAACCGATCCGCTGCCTGATTCACTGTCACTCTTGTTGCAGTGTGCCCGTCGACTGAACGAAGGCCGAGGCTGCGGTGGTGAGAGCGGGATGGCCCACACGTGGGCCAGGGAGGGTCGGTAAGGCTTCACTTGCCAGTCGGACAGAGATAAGCTGTGCCAGGTGTGTGACCCAGGCGAAAACTCTGCGGACTAGTAAAACTGATCTTGATGCACAAACTTCATCGTCTGCGGGACACGGGTTGAACAAGCAAACAGGGAAGTCCTGGCAAAAGGGAGCGATTGCGTTGTCGAGTCCTACCGACCTTGCGGGTTGTTCCAGTGAAATCAAATGCGCGGGTCGGTCATGGGCATGAACACAGAGCACGCTGCGGACGATTCCGACAATCCCGATGAGAGCGATCGTCGGGCCGAGTTGTCGACGCCCGCGGTGGGCCGATTGTCGCTGTATTACCGTGAATTGCACCGTTTGCTGGATTCCGGCGAAACGTCCACGAACAGCCGTGACCTGGGCGCAATGGTCAATGTGTCGCCCGCCGTCGTTCGCCGCGACCTCAGTTCGATTGGATCGATCGGCCGCCGTGGGGTTGGATACGACGTTGCAATCCTGGCCGACCGAATCGGTGTGGTGCTGGGATCAGGCGTGCAGTGGAAGGCGGTCCTGATCGGCGTTGGGTCCCTGGGCAACGCGTTGCTGCGTTATCGCGGATTTGAACGCCTGGGATTTTCCCTTGCGGCCGCATTTGACACCGATCCAAGCAAGTATGGTCGCGAAGTCGGGGGCACGACGATTCGTTCCCTGGACGATCTGGAAGAAGTGTTGGCGACCGCGAAACCAGAATTGGCCATCTTGGCGGTGCCAAGTGAACAAGCCAGTCAGGTCGCAACTCGCGTGGTGGCGGGTGGGATTCAGGGCATCCTGAACTTTGCCCCCACGACGCTTCGTGTGCCATCTGGCACAGCGATTATCAACGTGGATCTTGCCAGTGAATTGCAGCAGCTGGCGTTTCGAATCCAGAACCGGTGATGGGCGGAGGGCTGGCCTGGTAGCGGGAGAATGCGTTGGTGATGCAAGGGATGGAGCGTGGTATGGGCTGGCATCGAGCACCGATGGCTCGTGCCACGTGCCACGTGCCACGAGCACGAGCACGAGCACGAGCACGAGCACGAGCACGAGCACGAGCACGAGCACGAGCACGAGCACGAGCACGAGCACGAGCACGAGCACGAGCACGAAGCACGAAGCACGAAGCACGAAGCACGAAGCACGAAGCACGAAGCACGAAGCACGAAGCACGAAGCACGAAGCACGAAGCACGAAGCACGAAGCACGAAGCACGAAGCACGAAGCACGAAGCTAGAAGCTAGAAGCTAGAAGCTAGAAGCTAGAAGCTAAAAGCTAAAAGCTAAAAGCCAGCGACGATTGTCGCCACCGCTCAATCGTCGATGCGGAGCATTGGGTTCCAGTTGCCGACTTTGTATTCGGTTCGCTTGCCGGACGCTGGCATCCCCTTGGTTCTTTCGGTTTCGAGTTTCTGCGTCAAGTCGCGAATCACTTGGGCGATCTCGGGATCGCTTTTGCGATCGCCGTGAGCCAAGTTGGTGAATTCATCGGGATCGTTTTGGTGATCGTAAAGCTCGGTGCCACGTTTGCCGTCGTCCCACAAGGTCAGCCGGTATCGTTGGGTGCGAATGGAGTACCCGTAGTAGCGTTGTTTGGCTTGACGATCATTGCGAACGACCATCGACATCGAGTAGCCGCGACCGGTTGCCGAGGGATCTCGCAACATCGGTACAAGCGATTGGCCTTGCATCAATTCTTGCGTGGGCACGCCGCACCACTCCGTCAGCGTCGGGTACAGGTCGACCAGTCCCACGGGCGCGGTGGCCACCGCGCCTGCGGTGCGTCCGGGCTCCGCGATGATCAATGGCACACCAGCGACTTTGTCGAACAAGGCCTGCTTCTGCCACAATCCCTTTTCACCCAGGAAGTAACCGTGATCGCTGGTGAAAACCACGATCGTGTTCTTGTCCAAGCCGGTGCGTTTGAGCGTGTCGAGCACCTTGCCGACTTGCGCGTCCATGAACGTGGTGCTGGCGTAGTAAGCCTGGACCGCTTGGCGACGTAGATCGTCGGTGAGTTGCTCTTGTTCTTTTTTGCGACTGAGCAAGGCCGCCTCCGGAACGTCCGCGTTGTCTTCTTCTACATTGTCAAACAGCGGCATGTCTTCCAGGTTGTAAAGATCGAAGTATTCCTTGGGTGCCACATAGGGCGTGTGAGGTCGATAGAAACCAACGGCTAGAAAAAACGGGCGGTCATTGCGTTGGGCGCAGCGTTCCAGAACCCAGGATGCGTCGTCTGCCAGCATCCCATCGGTGTGGGCTGCGTCCGGGCGAGGCGACGCGTACCAGGACAGCGTTCCGCCGAACGCGTTTTTGCGAAGCGTGAAAATGTCCGGTTCTTCGATCAGTCGATCACAGCCGGCTGGATTGAGCTCCAATTCCCAGGACGCTGGGTCATCATGGCCGTTGGTTCCGACGGATTTGGGAACGTTGTAGTGGTACATCTTGCCGATGCGACCAGCGAAGTACCCGTCCAACCGGAAGGCTTGGGGCAGCGACCAACGCTCGGGAATCGAATCACGAAAAATTTGGGCGTTGCCGTGGATGCCGGTGGTGTCGGGATACAGCCCGCACAACATCGAATTTCGCGACGGGCCGCACAGTGGGTACTGGCAAGCCGCGTTTTCAAACAGGACGCCTCGCGCGGCCAGGCGATCGATGTTGGGGGTTTGGACCAGCGGATCCCCGTAGCAACCGATGCGAGTGTTCAGGTCATCGGAAATCAAGAACAGCACGTTCTTGCGTTGGCTGCCCTGGGATGTTTCAGGATCTTGTCCGTGGGACGTCTGGAGACTGAGACACAAGCCGAGGAAGAGTCCGAAACCGAAAATCCGCCTGATAGACATGGATGTACCTGCTGCACGAGGATTGAGACTGGTGCGGCAAGTATAAACGAGCGAAACCCACGACGTTGGTTCACAACGACGTGGGTTTCGGATGGCGATCGAAGGTCGGGACGCTCGCGTTTCAGTGGCGAGTCTCGAGGCAACGTTTAGCGTTGAACGTTGTCTTCCTCGGGACGTGTGGCCAACTGCGTTTCCGCGTCCATCGCGGCGGGATCCAGTCCCGGATTCAGCTCAGGGTAGGCTGAGTCGGGGACCACGTCGACGGCCACGATGGATTCGATTCCGGTGGCCGTGTTCAGGCTCACGATGCCGTTCGGAATTCCATCGGGCGTGGGAGCCGGGATCGCGTTGCCGTCCACCAGCATCGTCGGAATCGCGGGGGATGATTCCATCGCATCCGGAGCGTCGTCGGGCGTGGGCGCGGGAACCAAGTCACCATCGACGAGCATGATCTCGATGATTGCCGAGTTGGGCAATTCATCGGGAACCGCATCCGGGGACGGAGCCGGGATGACTTCCCCGTCGACGACCATCGTGTCGATCGAGTGAACCGTGTCGGGTTCCGCGTCCGGAACCGGCTGAGGGATTGGTTCGCCATCCACCAACATCATCGGGACAGGTTTCGCGATCAACGACGCCAAGTCACTCGCCACGACATCCAACACATCCGCTTCAATCATCGACCGGCGGTGAGCCACATCCGCCAACACCACGCCCAGCTCCCGAGGCGAGAAGCACTCCGCCACTTCTGCCACCTTGCTGACCTGCCACACTGCTTCTTCCAACAAGCAATCTGGGGATGCCTTCACCAGTTGAGCTTCGTGGAAATCGCCCTCGTTCAGGTCATAGGGCAAGTAGGCTTCTTCCAAGGTCACGATGACAGGGGAGCTCCCTGCCAAATCGCTGGGGTCTTCGACAGCCACTTCGGGATCGGCGATCCGTTCCACGCCCAATTGCAAAACCGTGTTGCCAACCGGTTTTGAAAAGTCATGCATGGCGATGAAGGGAACGATCACGGATGGAAGTGTGACATCCAAGGGTTCTTCCGCGGCGAGTGCGGCCAACTCCTCGCGAACATCGATCGTGAACTTGTGCGGTGCAGGCTTGGCAGGCACGGCGTTTGGAACCAGTTGGCTCTGCAGCACGGGTTCGTCCGAAGCGATTTCGGGCATGGATTCGTCCAACCACCACCGGTTCAGTGCCACCGCTTGAGCCAAGGCTTGGTCGTCGGCGACTTCTTCGCTGAGCCCGGGATCGAGTTCGCCAGCGACGGGGGGCAGTTTGGCTTGCGTGCGAATCATGGCGAACGGTTCGAGGAACTGTTCGAGCGGGATCCCGATCTTGGCCGCGGTGGAAGCAGCGACGGCGGCCAGCATTTCGTTGAAGTCGGAGGAGGTGCGGCGAACGCTGGTCGCGGGAGCGGACACATCGTTGATGTCGGCCGCGGCAACCTTCAGCTCGTCGCCGGTGGACTCGGGTTGAATGTCAACGCTGACGGTGGGGATGGAGTCGTGCGTGCCCGGGATCGAAATGATCGCTTGCTGAACGGGTTGAGCTTCGGCGTCCTCCGCTTTGTTCTCCCCGGCGTTGGCCGCTTCCGCTTCGATTTCACCGGCTTCGGTCGCTTTGTCTTCGGTTGGAACGGAGGGGGCATCCACGACAACGGCGGGGTCGATCGGGGCGGCCTCCTCATCAAAGCGGTGGACGAGGATGGAGATGCCACCGGTGAGAGCAGGATCGACTTGCTTGGCATGAGCGAGCGATGGTGCCAGGCCAGAAGCAAAGAGCGAACCGGCGATGGTGACCGACAATGCGAGGCGTTTGGCGGTGGTGGAACAATGGCGAATCGGGGAGAAAATTTTCATGATTATATTGGGCCGGAGATCAGCGAACGAAGGCTTGGAATAAAGTGTTCACTGCGAAACCGGAGCTTGAATGAATGTGATGGTGGGCTGTGAGGTGGGACAGAGCGGCAACGGGGGTGCCGAAGTGGGCGCTGCCAAAATCGCCGGATGGAGATCCCGCTCCAAGGCACGCTATCGGCGAGTCGAACGCCTGGGGAATTGAAATCGCCTGGGAAAGCGATTCGTTTTCGCTGCGACCGTTCCAGTTGTTCCGTTTGGGTAAAGTTCCAGCGGTTTCACGGCCGCATTTTTGACGAAATCCCCACAATTCGCCTGCCGAAATGCCGTTGGACGCGCGCTTCAAACCGAGCTTGGGCACTCATCGGCCAGCACTCGCACCTCTGACAAGCACGGGTTGCCACCATTCCAAAACGGGACGAAGCCGGTACGCTTTTGGTAGCCGTAGAAGTGTTTCTGCGGTTCGATGGTCCCGCGAATTTCCCGAGCAGGTTTGCAGTCTTGAGTTCCGCCAAAGGTCCCCTTCTCGATCCGACGATGCTATTCCGGTTCGAAGTTCGGCTGCAGCAGCACGCTTTGGATTGGACCTCGCGAGGGTTGTCGCTGCCCACTTCATGCCGAGTGCCGTCTTTTGCGGCGCTCTCAGGCGGTCCGATCTTTGCCGATGTGCGCATCGCGTGGGACGTGACCGGCATCGGGTTTCACTTGTTGGTCAATGGGAAACGTCAGTTGCCATGGTGTCGCGAAACTCGATTGGATGAGAGCGATGGGTTGCACCTTTGGATGGATACGCGGAACAGTCCCAACATCCACCGCGCGACCCAGCATTGCCATCGGTTTTTATGGTTGCCCGCTGGCGGTGGCCCTAAACGTGAGCGAGCCGTTGCGGCGATGGTGCCCATCAATCGGGCGAGAACCAATCCCAAACCCATCCGTCCGGACGCGCTGAAGATTCACGCAATCCCTCGGCACGATGGGTATGAGTTGTCTGGTTTGATTCCCGCCGATGCGTTGACGGGATACGACCCGAAGGACCAATCGCAGATCGGTTTCTATTACCTCGTCGCGGATCGGGAACTCGGCAACCAAGCGTTGACGCTCAGCACCGACTTCCCGGTCGCGGAAGATCCATCGTTGTGGTCAGAAGCCGCGTTGATCTCCAGCTGAGCAACGGAAGCAGCTGGTTGCCGAAGCGGTGGCACGGTTGCGAAACAGACGCCTATTGAGCGGTTTCGCCAACGGCATCCTGGTAGAACTCGACCAGGTCTTGACGCAGTTGTTTGAGAGACGGCTCATGAACGTACATCATGTGCCCACCTTCGTAATGCTTGATCGTCAAGTTCTTGCTTCGTTCCGAGGACAAACCCATGTGGTCGATGGTGTACTCCATCGCGAAGTGGGGCGTGGCGAGATCGTAGTACCCGCAAGCGACAAACAATTTGAAGGACGGGTTGGCTGTCATCGCTCGACGCAAGGTTTCCGACGCATCGACGTAGCGGCCTTCGAAGGGTTTGTAGCTCCACGGATGCACGTTGCCGGTCAAGATTTCGTAGACGCGTCGATCCTTGTATTTCAAATCGCGATGCATGTAATCGTTCAGGCAAGCCGTGAAGGGGCCGAAGATCGCGGCCCCACTGGCATCGAATTCGGGCGTCTCACCGGCTGAGTCACGGTCGATGCTTGTGTAACGACCGTCGAATCGGCCGACCGTCAACGCTTGATCGCGAAGCAACTCCTTGCCAAAACGCTGCATCGAAATCTTGAGGTTGGACGACAACAAGTACTCTTCCGACAGGCCTGTCAGGCTTGCGAGTTCCTCGGCGACACGTTGAAGTTCCTTTTTGCCGATGCTGGTTCCTTTCAGCAGAGCAGGGGCGTATTGGCGGTAAGCGAACTTCTCCGATTTCGCGACGACTTCCGCCAGTGGAAGCGATTGCAGTTCCTCATCGAGTTGCTTGTGGTACCAAGCCGTCGCCGTGTAGGTCGGCAGGAAGCAAACGTCAGGGACGTCGTTGCTGGGCGAGAAGCGCAGCGTTTGAAAGTTGATGGCGCCGGAGATCACGATGGCGCCATTGAGTTCCATTTTGTAGTGGTCTCGCAGGTAGCCGCTCAGCCCCGCAACGCGAAGTCCACCGTAGCTTTCGCCAAGAATCAATTTCGGTGAGAGCCAACGTTCGAACTGGGTGGTGTAGTCATGGATGAACTGGCCGACGCTGCGGACGTCTTCGTTGTAGCCATGGAAATCGCTCTTGTTGACGTCTTTCGCGGGACGACTGTATCCCGTGCTGACGGGGTCGATGAACACCAGGTCGGTGATGTCCAACAGACTCTGGTGGTTTTCATCGAGGTGATACGGAGGACGCAACACAGACGCATCATCCGGGAAGCGGATGATCTTGGGCCCCAGCATTCCCAGGTGCAGCCAAACCGAAGAGGAACCCGGTCCGCCGTTGAAGCAGAACGTGATCGGACGCTTGGTAATGTCGTCGGTCTTGCGAGTGTACGAGACGAAGAAGACTTCCGCTTTGGGGTCCAGTTCGTCAGTTTGCATGACCAAGCGACCCGCGGTGGCGGTGTAGTCAATCGTCTCTCCTGCCACGCTGAAAGAGTGCTCGGTCGTGACAAATTGGTCCGTCAATTCGTCACTTGATTTCTCTTCTGCCGTGGTGTCCTTCGAGGGGGGAGCGTCGTCGCCAAGCACATTGGTGCTCAAAAACAACAGCATCCACAAGCTTGCAAAGCATTTCCAATTCATCGGGGCCATCTCAGTTGTGTCAATCGTGAAGCGTTTAAAACGGGGTCCGCACTGGTTGCCAGTGTACTTTGCCGTGGATGTTTGGGCTCCTGCAAAGGCGAACTCTTGAGGCCTCGGCAGACGCCGGGGAATCAGTGCCCAATAGCGGTGGAGAAAGGCGGATGAGTCGCCTCTCTCAGCGGGGCGGTCGGGTGTGCGCAAAGAAGACAGGAACCCATGGAATCGAAACTCCATCTTGACGTGTAGAAATGAACCTGTACGTTGAGGTGGATGTTTGGCGGCGTGATGTTTGGCCGCTTCGTTACGACTTCATTTTCGGGAGAGCCGCCTTGCTCAGTGAAAACACCATTCGCATCGTCAAAGAGATCACGCCCGCTGTCGCCGCCAACGCAGAGACGATCACGCGGCGATTTTATGAGCGGATGTTTGAGGCGAATCCGGAGGTCAAGGTTTTCTTCAACCAGTCGCACCAGCACACGGGCGGTCAGCAGAAAGCCTTGGCGGGTGCGATCTGTGCCTACTTCACTCACATCGACAATCCCGCGGTGTTGTTGCCCGCCGTGGAACTGATCGCTCAGAAGCATTGTTCGCTAGGGATTCAAGCCGAACACTATCCGATCGTGGGCGCGAATTTGTTGGCGGCGATCAAGGATGTGATGGGCGACGGCGCGACGGATGAAGTCCTGGGCGCGGTGGAGGAAGCGTATGGGTTCTTGGCTGACATCTTCATCGGTCGCGAAAACGAGATCTATCAGAACCAAGCCCAGGTGCCCGGCGGATGGAACGGTACGCGAACCTTTGTCGTGTCGCGAAAGACGCCCGAAAGTGACTGTGTGACATCGTTCTATTTGACTCCGGAAGACGGAGGGGGCTTGCCTGCTTTCAAACCAGGCCAATACATCACCGTTCACGTCGATCATCCGGTCACGCCCACTTCGCCTCGCAACTACAGTTTGTCCGACCATTGGCAAGAGCCTCACTATCGGATCAGTGTCAAACGCGAGGGAGCACTGCAAGCCGATGCGCCGGGCGGTTTGATTTCGAACCATTTGCATGACGAGATGCAGGAAGGGGATTTGATCGAAGTCGGGCCACCGTGCGGAGAATTCACGCTTGATCCCACTGAGAAGGCGGCGGAACCCATTGTGTTCTTGGCTGGCGGAATCGGTGTGACCCCGTTGCTGTCGATGGCGAAGTCATTATTGAAGGCTCAACCCACTGCAGAAGTTGTGTTTGTGCAGGCGGCTCGCAACAGCGCATCGCAAGCGTTTGCGGATGAGTTGAAAGCACTCGCGGAATCGTCGCCTGGGTTGCAGTTGCGAACGATTTACGACAATCCTTTGCCGGATGATTTGGCATCGGGAAAATGCGACGAAACAGGGTTGCTGACCAAGGAACAGATCGCTGAATGGACGCCGGTTGGGACGGCTCGGTATTTCTTCTGTGGCCCGAAGCCTTTCATGAATCTGGTTCATTCGGCTTTGTCCGAGATGGGAGTGGCGGACCATCGGTTGAAGTACGAATTCTTTGGTCCCAAGCAAGAATTGGTGCCGGCATAGGACCACGTGAACAACAAGTGACGTAGCGGAAGGGCGCGAGCCCTCCGGTTCCTCACCGGGCGGCTTGCGCCACACCGCTAACATCGTCACTTGTTGTTCACGCGTTGCTTAACGGCCTAGTGATTTCGTCAGTCAGACGCGATCGCGTCCGGTTCGTCTTCGGTCACCGTGGGCGATCGTCCCTCGGCTGATCGTTCAATTTTCGAACGTACTCAATCAACTGCCTGTTGAGCATGCATTCGTTTGGCCAAGCAAGGTGTCCGCCCTGTCGAAACGCATGTGCGTTTGGGGATGCGACACCATGGAATGCATGCGAATCAGCGAATGTAAATTGAAACCAACCGCTTGGTGTGGCGGTTCCGCTCGCATAGGCTTGACGCGTTCATCGCAAACATGGTGTTTGTGTTTTTTTAGATGGATGCAAAACGCATACAGCGAGGGGTCGAGATGGGTTTGGTTCAAGAGTTTAAAGAGTTTGCACTCAAAGGCAGCGTCATCGATTTGGCGGTTGGGGTGGTGATCGGCGGTGCCTTTGGTGGCATCGTGAAGTCGTTGGTCGACAACATCATCATGCCTCCGATCAATTTGTTGACAGCTCGCTCGGGGGTCAACTTCAAAGAGGCCGCTCTGACAATTGAAACGGAGTCGCCCAAGCTCGACGATGCTGGCAAGATCATCGAAGGCGAAGGTGCCGGGATGCTGGTTCAGGACTATCCGATTTTGAACTACGGCCCATTCACTCAAACCATTTTTGAATTCCTGTTGATCGCCATCGCCTTGTTCGTAGCGATTAAGCTGATCAATGCAGCTCGGGCGCGAATGGAAGATGAACCGGAAGAGGAAGAAGTCGCCAAGCCGAGCGAGGACATTCAACTGTTGCGAGAAATTCGCGACGCCCTTCAAAAAAGCTGAGGACACAATGAGTCACCGACGTTCGTTTGCATTTGTTTTTGCGGCCGCATTCACATTTCAATCGATCGGAGTGGGTGACTTCGTCTCCGCTGCCGATGCCACGCGCGATGCGGGACCATCGAGCGAAGTGGTGGAGGAGCAATTTGTCTACAAAACGGTCAGCGACGAATCGTCGGGCAAGACGACCAAGTTGTTCGTCGACTGGACGCGACCAGCGGATTGGTCGGCGGAAGATTCTCGTCCTGCCGTCGTCTTCTTCCACGGCGGTGGGTGGACGGGTGGCAAACCGGGCCAGTTTGCTTCGCACAGCAAGGAACTTGCGGAGCGCGGCATGGTTTGTTTTCGCGTGAAGTATCGGTTGCTGGATAAAAGGTCGAAAACGCCACCGGATACCTGCGTCGAGGATGCCTCGGATGCGTTTCGTTCCATCCGAGCCAACGCCAGCAAGTTCGGGATCGATCCGAAGCGGATGGCGACCGGCGGTGGTTCAGCAGGCGGTCACTTGGCAGCCTACTTGGGGATGATGGAGGACCAAGTCGTGAGCGGAGTTTCTCGCAAGCCAGCAGCGATGCTGTTGTTCAACCCCGTCTACGACAACGGACCCGGCGGATGGGGCACGGCACGCGTGGGCGACGACTATGCGAAGTACTCACCTGCTCACAACATCACGAAGGACGATCCGCCGTCGATCGTGTTCTTGGGCACCAACGACAATTTGATCCCCGTCGCAACCGGAGAACGATTTCGCGACCGTTGCGAAGAAGTCGGAGTTCGCAGCGAACTGCATCTCTACGAAGGCCAGCCCCACGGATTCTTCAATGCGAAGAAGACCGATGGAGGAGGCAAGATTTACCGCGACACGATGGAAAAGACGTTCGCGTTCTTGGAGTCGCTTGACTGGATCGATTGAGCGAAGTCAGAGTAGAACAGTGTTAAAAGTGAGGGTTGATCGTAGTGGACGAGGCCACGAGTCCTTGGATTCGACGCCAGTTCAGGACTCGTGGCCTCGTCCACTACCCTAAAAACAAGTCCTGACAGACCAGTGGTCAGAGTCGAACAGTTGTCCTCAACTGTTCCGCCGGGCAGTCTTGATCCACCAGGCCTTCTTGCGACCGGGTTCCCTTTCAACCGTTCGTGTCACGCTGCTCGACGACAATGAACCGGGCACGCAAACATTTGGGGACAAATGTTATACTCTCGTTCAGCTTCGTTTTGAGAGCGTAGTGGTCCGTCAAAGTTAAAAGTGAGGGTTGATCGTAGTGGACGAGGCCACGAGTCCGTGGATTCGACGCCAGTTCAGGACTCGTGGCCTCGTCCACTACCCTAAAGACAAGTCCTGACAGACCAGTGGTCAGAGTCGAACCGTTGTCCTCAACTGTTCCGCCGGGCAGTCTTGATCCACCAGGCCTTCTTGCGACCGAGTTCCCTTTCAACCGTTCGCGTCACGCTGCTCGACGACAATGAACCGGGCACGCAAACATTTGGGGGCAAATGTTCTACTCTCGTTCAGCTTCGTTTTGAGAGCGGAGTGGTCCGTCAAAGTTAAAAGTGAGGGTTGATCGTAGTGGACGAGGCCACGAGTCCTTGGATTCGACGCCAGTTCAGGACTCGTGGCCTCGTCCACTACCCTAAAAACAAGTCCTGACAGACCAGTAGTCAGAGTCGAACCGTTGTCGTTATCTGTTTCGCCGGGCAGTCTTGATCCGCCAGGCCTCCTCGCGACCGGGGTCGCTTTCAACCGTTCGCGTCATTCTGCTCGACGACAATGAGCCGAGCACGCGAACATTTGGGGCAAATGTTCCACTCTGCCAATGCTCACTCGGCGGAAGGCTTGGCGTCGGTCGCTTTCGGCTTCGTCTCTTTGGGCTTGGTCGCCTTGTCTTCTTTCTTCACGTCGGTCGCTTTGATCGGCTTGGGCATTTCCTTGCCTTCCGGAATGAACTTCATCGAAATGGAGTTCACGCAGTGACGTTCGTTTTTGGCCGTCAGGCGTTCGCCGTGGAAGACGTGTCCCAGGTGGCCGCCACAATTGGCACAGACAATTTCGATCCGACGTCCATCGGCGTCTCGATGTCGTTTGACCGCACCCTCAATTTCATCATCAAAGCTGGGCCAGCCACAGTGGCTGATGAACTTGTCTTTGGCGTGGTACAGCGGCGTGTTGCAGCGTTTGCAAATGTACGTGCCGGGATCTTTGGTCAGTGTGTAGCCACCATCCCCGGGTGGTTCGGTGCCTTTGTGCAAGATCACGTAGGCTTCGGCTTCGCTTAGCTTGTTGAACGGGCTCGAATCCATCTTCAGCTCATATCGGTTGTGGGTGAGAAGAGGCCTTGTTTTCTGGCTGGTCGACGACGTGTCCGTGGCGGACGTTTTTTGGGTGTCAACTGATTTTGTGTCAGTTGATTCCGCCGCCGGTGAATCGTCAGCATGAGTCGACGCCATTGGCTCACCGCATCCGGCGAAGGCGAAAAGGAATCCGCCCGCGATCGCGAATCCAAAGAGGTGTTTCCAAAGAGGCTTTGAGAGCAGCGGCATCGTTCGGCCTTGTGGTTGGGGGCAGGGGAGGGCGATTGAGGTGGGCAAAAGCAGGGTAGTGCGAAGAACAGGGCTCGCTCGTGCATTGGGAATGCTCAGGCAAGCTCCCCATCCGCATCCATTTTACCGCAACGTTCGACGCAGCAAACCGTTAAATGGATTGATCCATGGAAGTGGTCGTTCAGGTGGTCTTGGAATCGAACGTTTCCGCGTCGTGGCGAGCTTCCATGGCGCCACTGTAGATCTCGTGAGCCACCAAGACGACCATGCCGACTAGAAGTGGCAAAATGTAGTAGATCACACGGAAAATCAAAACAGAGGCGAGCACGGGTTTTCCGACCGTGTCTTTGAGCAGCGTCCACAGGATCAATTCCAAAACGCCGAGTCCGCCGGGAACCTGGGTGATCAGGGAGACCGTGATTCCCACCAGGTACGCTGCCAGGACCGTGGGAAATGGCACCACCGCGTCACCGGGCATCACCAGGTACAGGGCTGTCGCGGAAATCGTCAGGTCGACGATCGCAACGGATGCCTGAGCGGTCGCCAGTCCCAGGCTTGGCGGTCGCAGGTGAAGTTTGCCAATCGGCCAGGGTTTTCGCCAAACCAGGCAGATTCCAGCGTAGAAAACAGCGATTGAAAGCAGGATGGCTCCGAGCGTTCGGACTCCAAAGGGCAGGTCAAATCTGGCTGGCAGTTCGATCGGGTGCAGGACCAGAACGACTCCGCCGAGCACGCAGACGCCCGACCAGAATGTCAGCGCCAGCACGCTCATCAAGGCCACGATTTGGCGATGGGTGAGGCCCCAGCGGTGATAGAAGCGGTACCGGATCGGGGCCGCCGCTAGCAGCGTGCCGAGATTGTTTCCCAGGGCATACCCCAAAAATGCGACCAGAGAGACTCGTCGCAACGGCAGCGCTCGGCAGACATACCGAAGTGCCAAGATGTCGTAGCAAATCAGCAGGCCGTAGTTCAGGGCCACCAAAAAGGTGGCAATCACCAAGTAGGCAGTCGGGACACCGGTCAGGCCAGCGACAAAGTCATCCCAGGAAACTTTGTGAGCTTCGCCGATCAGGAGCCGCACGGCCAAGCCGAACAGCAACAGAGCCATCAACGGGCCGACAAGCTTGCGGGGGTCGAATTTCACGCCGGTTGGCTCTTTGGGGGGGACGGTCGAGGGTCGCTAGTTCCAACTCGATTGGTTTTCGCGAGGTTCGACGTAACGGATGTCTTGCAAATCCAGGCCCTCCAGACGTTTTTCCAGTTCTTGAAGGTCAGCATCCTGCTGTTCCTGCGTTTTGTCGTTGTCACGAGTCTCGTCGTCAAGCTTGCGTTGCTCGTCGGCGGACTTCTTTTGACGATCTTCCCCCGAATCCGCCGTGCTTTCGTTGTCGTACCGGGATCGGCCGCGAATGTGGCGATCGGCTGCTTCGGGATCCGTTCTGGCTTCCAGGTCAGCGGCCCGGACGCCGGCGGGATCGAGCACGCTGCCGACGCGACCGGTGTCGCGGAGAGTTCTCTCCCAGGCGCCGCCGTAGGCTGGGTAGGCGTCCAAGTCGCAATCGGCGCACAGGCGGCAGCCGATCGATGGGACCACCAGGGTGACCAGCAAGATCAGCGAAAAAGCGGCGGAGGCGATTCTTCGAGCAGACATGTGGGATCGGGAAGTGAAAGGGGGGAGATTGTGACAGGTGGGAAGGCGGGCGGCCAGGAACAATCGTGTTCCAGGCCCATTTCCCAGGGCTTGAACTCGACGATTGGCAAGCGATTTGCGAAAACGTCCAGGCACAAAGCCCTCCGCCATCCTCTATCGGAATTCCTCCGAGTTCGGGTGAGGTAATTTAGGGAGGTTTTGCCGATTATTTCGATGCGATGGATTTTTCCGTCCGAAAATTGGAAGTTCCGCTCAAGTTCGCTCTTCCGCGAACCGGGGCAAAAATGTGACAAGAGCTTTCCCGGCGAGCAAGGAACGCTCTTTTCCGGTCTCTTCTTTTTGTTCCGCTTCACGCAGGATGCCAGTGATGCCTCAGTTGATTTTTTTGGCGACCGCCACCAGTGCCATCGGATTGCCGTTGATTGCCTTGGTCATGTTGATGGTCAGTAAATTGTCGGTGGGCGCGGCCGCGCGTCGTGCCGAGCGTCGCTTTTTGGCATTATTGGTTATCATGAGTGTGGTCACTGCTCGCACCGTGACCACCAGCGAGCCGACTTGGTTGATCCACACGGTCACCTTGGCGGTCATGATTGTTGGATCCCTTTGGATTCCCGGGCAGCATCCACCCCGGACCTCGTCCTCTCCAGAACAAACCTCTTTAGCCGGTTCATGAACTCGATCACCGAATTGCCGTCCAACGCCATCGCCACCGTCCGAGTCATTCCCGGTGGCCCCGTTCACGGTTCAATTCGACCTCCCGGTAGCAAGAGCCTGACCAACCGAGCCCTGTTGATGGCCGCATTTGGCAGTGGCACCAGCCAGCTCAGCGGTGCGTTGGTCAGCGAAGACACGCACGTGATGACGGACTCGCTTCGCAAAATCGGTGTGGAGATTGAATCGCTCGATGCGGGGCGAACTCTCGTGGTCAACGGCATCACCGCGTCTCCTGAGTCCAAGGGTCCGCATGAATTGTTCATTGCCAACAGCGGAACCACGATTCGATTTTTGACTGCCGCCCTCTCGGCTCTCGGCGGCAACTACATCTTGTCGGGCGTCCCGCGGATGCATGAGCGTCCCATCGGTGACTTGATCGACGCGCTTTCGCCAGTCGTAGACGGCCGCATCGAAGCGGTCTCTGAAGGCGGATGCCCCCCGGTTCACATTCAGACCGCTGGTTGGGAGAGTCACGAGCTGAAGGTGGGGGGCAGTGTCAGCAGCCAGTATCTTAGTGGTTTGATGATGGCGGCTCCGCTGGCCAGTCGTCAGTCTGGGCAAACCGTGACGATCCGAGTTGTCGGCGAATTGGTCTCCCGTCCCTACGTGGAGATGACTGCCGACGCGATGCAGGTTTTCGGTGCGGAGGTGGACTTGCAGTGGCCAGCTTCCGCCGAGGGAGATGTGCTGGTTCAGATCGGTGGCGACTACGACTCGATCGGTTGGGACATCGAACCGGATGCTTCCGCAGCCAGCTATTTCTGGGCCGCCGCGGCGATTTCGGGCGGCGACGTCACGGTCAAGGGGCTCAGCCGAGCAGCGACCCAAGGGGACGTGGCCTTCGTGGATGTCCTGGAAATGATGGGGTGCCAGATCGAAGAAAGTGACGATTCCATCCGCGTCATCGCGACGGAATTGCCCGGCGGAAAGCTTTGCGGCGTGGATGTGGACATGAACGCAATCAGCGACACCGTGCAAACGCTGGCGATGGTCGCACTGTTTGCTAGCTCGCCAACTCGTGTTCGCGGTGTGGCTCACAATCGTTTCAAAGAGACGGATCGGATCGGCGACTTGGCCTGCGAGCTTCGCAAGCTGGGAGCGACGATCCATGAACACGAGGACGGGATGACCATTCATCCGCTGAGCGAGCCTGTGGTCAGTGAGTCCAGCCCCGTGCGGCTGGACACCTACCATGATCACCGAATGGCGATGAGCTTTTCGTTGGCGGGACTGCGGTTGGGCGGCATCGAAATCGAGAACCCTGCCTGCACAGGGAAGACCTATCCCAATTACTGGGCGGATCTGGAGCAGTTGATCGGTCGGGCTCACCACTGGACCGCGGAATAGTTGCGGGAGAACAAGGATGGCTCTCTTAGTGACCTGCGACATCGGTGGCGACCGGATCCCAGAATCACTGCGCGAGCTGCTGGTTCACTCGGGGTGGCCGGCGGCACTTCCTGGCACAGCTTCCGTTCTCAGTGACGAGGACCGGTCCCGATTGTCTCCTCCATTGATTGATCGTGACGCTGGTTTTGCCTCGCGGATGATCGCCGAGCACGCCGGGTGTGATTTGATAGCAAATCCGTATCGGGCGGACTTGGTCGATGTGGGGCGATCGGTCCATCACCGTCATCTCTTTCGCCCGTCGATCCGGAAGTTGTCCGTTCAGGTTCGCAACGCGATTTTGGCGGAAATCCGCACGCCTTATCGAGAGGCAGTGCGGCGGCAAATCAGCGAGATGATGTTGCAGTCTCCCTACGTCGTGCATCTGTCGGTTCGCACGTTTGCCGCACGAGCAGCATCCGGCCAGTGGCAGCGGGGTGATGTCGGGTTGCTGTACGATCCCAGCCGCCGCGACGAGCTGGATTGGTGCCTGGACCTGTCCGACGAGCTGTATTTCGCGATGCCCGATTTGCGTGTCCGCCGCAATCATCCGGGCCGCGGCACGAATGATTCGTTGACCAAGGCGATGAGAAAGCATTTCCACGACGTGCACTATTTGGGCGTGGAGCTTGTTTTGAACCGAGCCTGGGCAGCTCGCCCGGTTCGCCGGCGCGGGGAGGTGTTGCGGTCGTTGGCGAGAGCGATCCGCGATGTGACCCCCGAGGTCACTCAGCGAGCGGCGTGACTCCACCCCCGCAACGTTTGGAGGTCGAGCGGCTTTGCATTGCCCTCCCGAGGTCGTGCCGTTCTTAAGTGCTGGGCCAGCAGCGTCTTGAGAACCCCGCCCGCGCAGCGGAAGGGGGCGGAAAGCGAGCGTTGAGCGAGCTCTCCCCAAACTTCGTTTCAGGAGAGGTGCAACATGCGGAAGCCCACCGAAAAGCGGTATCTGAAAACCGCACAACCATCGGGCGACAGGGTTTCCGCGCCCGTTTGTTCCGATCGTTGAATCTATTCGCTCGTGACCTTTTCGTTTGCAGCGGTCATTCGTCGCCGAAGAAATTCTTGCGGGCAGGGTGACTTTCGCTGCCGATCAACTCGATAGGCATCCGCATGAAGCGATCGACGGTGCCCCTTCATGGACGAAGCTGGATTGTTCTTTTCCCCCAGCCTTCGAGTCCTTCTCATGCGAAATCTCACGCTCGGCACGATCATTGTTGTCGGTGGCTTGCTCGCCGCGATTCCATTTCGTCGCGACGCGGTGCATCCCGAATCTTCCGACCCCAATGCCTTGGCAACGGGGCCGACGTCGGCCCCCTTCGCGATCGCCACATCTGATCCGTTGACTCCGCCTTGGGATTCGGGAACCTCGGGGGCCGGGCAGGCAGCGACCTTTTCGGCTCAGGCTCAGACGACGGGCTGGCCGAATCATCGGGCGCCTGATCCACCCCGCCAGGGTCATGCGGCTCCGTCGCGAGCCGACGACTTTGCCTCGACTGGTCCCGGAGTCATTCCCACGGAGCAGGCCGCTCGTTCCCGTCGCGACTCGCGTTTGCCGCTGACGTATGACGATTTGGCCGTGCCGCTGAGTAGCCCACACTTCCCTGACCAGCGGTACAACGCTCTGGCAGGATCGCCATCCAATCCCCTGCCTCCGATTGGCAAGGCGGAAGTTCGGGTGCAAGGTTCCGTGTCATCGGGCTCTGTCGCGTCAGGCCCCGTGTCATTGGGTTCTGGCCAGGTCGCGGCGCGTCCTTCCACGTCCGCTCCTGCGAATTTGGCTTCGAATCCCGACGTTCGCGAAGAGTCGACGCCGGCGCAATTGGCCAGCTCGGTGCCGGGTTCTCAGGTGAGGCCCGATGCCCGGCAGCAAGTCCTGAGGCCGCCGACGGTGGATTTGCAGCGTCAGCTTCCGCCGCAGGGCTCGACTCGTTCACGTTCGTTCCAGATCCCGGAAGTCGCGATGCCTGCGATGCCGGCAGCACCCAGTGTGATGGAACGCCAACGCCACTGGATCCGGCAACCCGATTGAGCTGGTTTCTTTCGTCACCTGGTACCCCGACGCGTCACGGCTTGTTGATTGAATCCTAACCCGAAGCGTTCGCGAGTGATCGCGTGTCATGGCAACAAGCCTGTGGGTTCCTCGCTCACGCGTCGGGTTACTAGGCAGGCTTCATCCGGGCAACGCCGCGCGAGGTCGAAGGGCGATTGGGCTTTCCGGCAAAGAAGCGAGATGCGGTTGCTTCTTCTTTCTGCTTCCTTGGGCTTTGTCATCTGCCCAATTTCACACGAAACTCGTGGAGGCAGAAACACGCTGAGCAAGTCAAGCCCGGTTTCTTATGAAACCAGTCTTGTTTCGCGAGCTTTGTTTCACCTAGTTTCCCGCTTGTCCAAGGTGTTCCTTGGTCGGTCGGCAAACGGACTTGCCGGCAATGTGATTCATCTCATTCGGACGCAGTGAACGTGGCGAAGATCTTGTCAATCGTGAACCAGAAAGGAGGCGTCGGGAAGACCACCACTTCGGTCAACCTGTCCGCCGCCCTGGCCATGTCTGGCAAGAAAACCTTGTTGGTCGACATCGACCCACAGTGCAACGCCACGTCTGCCTTGGGGCATTCGCCTGCCGCGCATCACGGATTGACGGGAACCGAATCGCTTCCTGATTCGATCGTCGAAACCGATGTGCTGCATTTGGGGTTGTTGCCCGGCAGTCGCTCTTTCCATGACGCGGACGTGCTTGCAGAAACCGGCGATCGTTCGACCGCTCGGGTTCGAAAGCATCTCGATAGCGTGATGAGCGACTACGAATACATCTTGATCGATTGCCCGCCCAGTGCGGGTGCCATGACGGAAACGGCGCTGACCGCCAGCACCGAAGTGTTGATTCCGATCCAGTGCGAGTACTTCGCGATGGTCGGCGTCACGCAACTGATTGGAACGATCAAGAAGGTCATCACCGCCACCGATGGTCGACTTACCTTCGGCGGGATCCTGCTGACGATGTACGACGAATCACTTGAACTGACTCGAGAAGTCGACGAAGAGGTCCGTGACTTCTTTGGCGACATTGTTTTTGAAAGTGTCGTGCCCCGGGATGTCGCACTGTGCGAAGCCCCCAGCCACGGCCAAACCGTTTTCCAGTACGCCCCGCGAAGTCGCGGCGCGTTCGCTTATACCCAACTGTGCATGGAGGTACTGCAACGTGACTAACGCGACAACCAATCGACCCAACCCCGGCAAAGCACCCGCTGGCAAAGACCGCCGCCTCGGAAAAGGCTTGGCCGCTTTGTTGGGTGAACCGATGGACGACATCGTTCCACCGGGCGAAACCAACGATGCTCCTCAACCAGGCATCCAGTCGCTCGAGTTGCCGATCGACTCCGTCGAAGCCAACCCGTTCCAACCGCGTCGCGAATTCAATCCCGACGAGATCGCTTCGCTGGCCGAATCGATCAAGAACCACCAGCAGTTGCAGCCAATCCTGGTTCGCATCGTGGACGGTCGCTATCAGCTGATCAGTGGCGAACGTCGTTTGCGTGCGACCATTCACGCGGGTTTGAAAACCATCCGCGCTGAAGTTCGTGAAGCCGACGACCGCTTGGTCGCTGAGCTGGCCATCATCGAGAACTTGCAACGCAAGGACTTGAACGCGATCGAAAAAGCGATGTCGTTCAAACGCTACATCGACGAGCACAAATGCAAGCAGGACGACTTGGCTCGCCGGTTGAGCATTGACCGGAGCACGATTGCTAACTTGATGCGTTTGCTGGAACTGCCTCAGCCCATTGTTGAGATGGTCACCAGCGGCGAGTTGACCGCGGGGCACGCTCGAGCATTGCTGCCAATCGGTGAAGTCGAAGTGCAGGTTGTCACGGCCAAGAAGATCTTGGAAGAAGGATGGAGCGTTCGCAAAACCGAGACCGGTGTGGCGGAACTGCTTCGTGCAGAAGAGGACTGCGAGACGGGCCTCAAGGTCACCAACGTCTCACGCCAAAAACGCAAGCCTGTTCCTCCGCACATCGAAGCGATGCAGCAAGAGATGCGGATGGTGTTCGGCACCAAGGTTGAGATCAAAGCCTCGGCTCGCAGTCGCGGCAAGATCACGATTCATTTCAGTGACGCCGAAGAGTTCGAACGCATTCGCGGTCTGCTGGGCGGCGTCAATCGGCCTCAGCTTCGCGTCGCGGGCTGATCCAAATCGGCTGAGCAAGCTTGCTCGGCAACCCAAGATTCACCTGGCCGGCGTGGTGCAGCGGATTCGATCCGCGGCCACGTCGGTTTTTTTGTGCGCCGCTCGTGCGGTGATTTGGGGTGGCGTCTCGATTCCGTAGGTTGGGATCCCAGCCCGACAAGCAGTCTTCTTTTCATTTCGGACGCTTGCCGCTCCGGTGTGATGCAGTCAGTTGTCGGGTTGAGAGCCCAACCTACATACGAGGCTTTGTCGGGCGAAGAGCCCAGGCGACGGTTGGGCCTCGCTGGGTTTGGGGGGACGAACAGACGGGGGTGGGCAGACGTGGCGTGGGTTTCTGCTCCCCCGGTTGGTCGATCCGGCCAGGTAGACTTGTCCGGGCCAGCGGGCCGGAATTCTGGGCGATGCAGGGGTGAAAACTGCTCTTGGGCCTACGTTGCCAGTGGCCCGCCGTCTAAAATGAGGTGCGCGAATTTCGGCATGTGTGGCCAACTCATTCGCGGATGTTCGCCCTCTTCGGACGTGTTGATGTCCAGCCTGATTGAAACGATTGAAGTCGATGCCGCTCTGTCCAAGCGATTGGCCGAGATGCCTGCTGATTCGCAGACGCTCACATTGTCGCTGGACGCGATTGCCGAGGGAGGATCGAGCGCGGGTGTGTTGCAGCATCCCAGTTGGGCATACGTTCCGCACATTGCGACGCCTCGTGTCACCACCGAAGGCAAGGTCGATGCAGCGGACTTGGCTCGAACGATCGAGGCCACTGGTTCGGTCGATGGTGACGTCGTGGATACGGATCCATCGCGAACCGGGAATCTGCTGATTGGTGCGGGCGACTCATCGCCATCCGCTCTCAACCCTCCGGCCGCGACCTCCAGCTGCGAAGGGTTCTTGCCGCCGCGTCGCGTTGCCATGTTGAGTTCTGATCCGACCAAGGCGGATTGTGCCTCCATGAAGGATGTTGAGTATCGGTTGGTGGGAACGCTGGGCAGCGGTGGGACGGGGATCGTGTACCAAGCCCACCAGCGAGCGATCGATCGCGAAGTGGCAATCAAAGTGTTGCGGCGTGAGTTGGCAACGGATGCTTCCTCACGTGGACGCTTCTTGGCCGAGGCTCGTGTGATCGGTGCGCTCGACCATCCCAACGTGATCGCGCTGCATGATCTCTGCATTGACGACGAAGGTCAGCTCTTCTACTCGATGAAGCGGGTGGATGGTGCGAGTTGGGACCAGCAAATCGACACGCTTTCTTTGGAGAAAAACCTCAATATTTTGCTGCGAGTTGCCGATGCTATTCGTTACGCGCATTCGCGAGGCCTCGTGCATCGCGATTTGAAGCCCGAGAACGTGATGCTGGGACGCTTCGGCGAAGTCCTGGTGGCGGACTGGGGATTGGCCCTCAGCAAGAGTTCGTTGACGCCGACGGCGGCTGTTCCCAGCACGGATTCGCATCACGCGATTGGGGGAACGCCAGCCTACATGGCTCCGGAACTGGCAGCCGGTGATCTGTTTGGCATCACCTATGCCACGGACATCTATTTGTTGGGCGCGATCTTGTTTCGAGTGGTGGCGGGTTTCCCGCCGCACCATGGCAAGAGTCTGTTGGCCTGCATTCGAGCTGCAGCAAACAATCAAATCGAGCCCGTTCCAGATCAACTCGGTGACACCGAGTTGGAATTGATTCAGATCGCGCTGAAGGCGATGGCGACCGATCCTCTGGACCGGTTCACTTCGGTGGAAGAATTGATCGAGGCGATTGAAGGTCACCGCTCTCATGAGGCCAGCGATCGTTTGGTCCGTCGTGCAAAACGGCGTTTGGCCGAGATCGGTGAACTGGGAGCTCCCGAAGAAGTTTGCCAGGAAAGTGTTCCATCCGGCTTGCGAGCGGATCGGTACGAGCGTTTTGCGGCCGTCGACGCTCTGCTTCGCGAAGCCATCGAAATTTGGCCCGACAACCGTCGCGCGATCGACACGTTGCGTAGCACCCAGTTGGAATTCGCCCGAACCGCCACCGCCCAAGGCGACTTGGATTTGGCGTTGGTCCTGTATGAATCCGCCGGGCAAACTGACAGCGAAGCGGCAGCGCGAGTTCGCAAGCAACGCGATCGTCGTGAACGAGTGCGTGAAAGCCAAGCGAAGTACTCGACCTTGTTCACGCACTCGCCCGACGCCGGGATGCTGATCCGCTGGTCCGATGGCGTGGTGCTGGAAGCCAACACTGCCTGCTTGGAATTGCTGGGCTATGCCAAAGAAGAGGTCGTCGGCCAAAAGATGACGTCGTTGACAATCTGGGCTTGCCCAGAGAAACGCGAAACGTTCATCGAGCAACTCGCTCGGGAAGGGCAGATCGACAACTTCGAAACGCAGTTCCTGCACAAGCAAACTCAATTGGAAGAACCCAATTGCGATGACAAGACCGGCCAGGTGCAAATCCCAGGCGTGATCGATGTTTTGATCAGTTCGCGAACGGTTCAGCTGGGCGGCGAAGAAATGCTGTTGTCGACCGTGCGGGATATCTCGGCTCGCAAGACCGCGGAACGTGATTTGGAGTATTCTCGGCGGCGGTTGCGAGACCTTCAGCGTTTGGCGGGGTTAGGTAGTTGGTCGTTCGCTTTGCAGTCCCAGGCGATCCGTTGGTCCGAAGAAGCGTTCCGAGTGACCGGACGAGATGTCAGCCGTGGGGCTCCGGATTACAACGACTTCATCGCGTCGATTCACCCGGACGACCGTGAGAAACTTCAGGTTGCCGTGGAACGTAGTCTGACTCAGGGGACCTCGTACCAGTTGAAGTTCCGGTATCGTGATGACCAAGGCAAGTATCGAAAGTTGTTCACACGTGGGAATCCGGTGTTTGATGCGGATGACAACGTGATCGAAATTTATGGCATCTTGCAGCACGCCGCGGCCGGCGGTGGGTGAGCGGCGAAGCGGGGCCTCGGTGGTGGAGGTCCCGGCGAAGCTGGCTCTGCGGTTGCGTTTGGTTAGTTGGAGACCCGCTCAGAAACTTTTGACGCCGCCCTGCCCTACTGTGTTCTTTCCTGTTCCCGTTTTTTCCGTCCCTTTTTCCCTCCTCTCCCCACAGTGCCCTGACATCGCCGACCCAGTCCACCGTCCTGCGTTACACGCAATCTGATCCTGACGTGCGGTTGATGCTGCGCGTGAAAGAGGATGATGCGGGCGCGTTCGAAGAGCTGGTTCGGCGTTATCAAGCAAGGTTGGTTCGGTTGATGCAACACTTGGCACCTCGAGGCGACCTGGCGGAGGATTTGGCACAGGAAACCTTCATGCGGGTCTACCGGGCTCGCCAGAGTTACACGCCGGGAGCCAAGTTTTCGACGTGGTTGTTCACAATCGCAGGCAATGTCGCTCGCAATTCCAAACGCACCGCGGCACGCCGGCATGAGACCAGCGAAGTCGATTCGCCGCGGGGCGCCGACGATTCGGATGACTCACCTTTTTTGGCGGTGACGGCGGTCGACAGCAGCGGATTGATGCCGACACGCCAAGTCGAAGGCGACGAACGAGCCACGATCGTTCGAGCGGCAGTCGCTTCGTTGAATGAACGCCAGCGCATGGCGTTGATCCTGTCTCGGTTTGAAAACATGAGTTACGTCGAAATCGCGGAAACGATGAGCCTGAGCACCAAGGCGGTGAAGTCGTTGCTCAGCCGCGCTCGCGTCAGTTTGAAAGAAGCTCTCACGCCCTACATCGAATCGGGGCAGTTGGGCGGAACGGTTGATCCGGCGATGTCATTGCCGTCGTTGAAAATGGAGCCAGCCGCCGATCAGCGGGCCGGTGAATTTGCCGAGGAGGAACCTTCATGAATGATCCCAAACGTCCTCTCGACAACCCAACCAACGCGGAGCTTGACGTTGATGCCAGCGTGTCCGGCAAGGCATCCGCCAACGAAACAGGTCAAACCGCCGGCGACAGAACCGTCTCGATGGCAATTCCCAAACTGGGGCCCGATGGTTCGGTGTCGGGAAACGGTTCGGCACGGGGCAATGATCCGGATCAGCTCACGCTTCGCGATGTTCCGCTGAATCTTGACGACGAGCAATTGGTCGCTTACCTGGACGGCGAGCTTTCCGGAAAGGAGCGTGCGGAACTCGAGGATCGGTTGATCAGTGAGGAATCCCTGCGTCTGCGTTTACAAGGTTTGCAGCGTGGTTGGGACATGCTGGATGTCTTGCCGACTCCGATGGTGGATGAGCACTCGGTCCAAACCACCTTGGAAATGGTCGTTCGTGATCTCACGCGAGCCTCGATGGGGATCGAGGCGGCGGGCACGGGCAATGGCGTTTCCGGTTCAGGCACCCTGCCCCGTCGTCGGATGAAGAAATGGACGCGTCGTTTGTTCGCGTTTGGCGTGCTGGCTTTGGTTGTTTCGTCGCTCGTCAGTTGGCGCTGGCAGACCGTCTCGCATCAGAGTCAAATCGCGGATTTGCCTATTGCGATCGATCACCTGGCGTATTTCAGCACCGATGACTTGGAGCTCGTCCGAGACCTCGCGGAATCACCGTTGTGGTTTGCGCTCGCCAGCCGATCCGCGACCGAAGACTTGGAGTCCTTGGTGGATCAATACGGAGGCACCGATGAATTGCTTGAGGCCGTCGCGGAACTGGATGAGGAGCAACGCGCGACGGCGTACCGACGTTGGGACACGTTCAACAACCTTTCTCCCCAAGCTCGCTCCATCACACGAGATCGAGCCAAACGCGTGGCCGAGGCAGAGGATTCGCAACAGTTGCTGACCACGCTCCGAGCTTATTCACGTTGGAAGGAACAGCTCAGTCGTGACACGTTGGCCGCCATCGAAAACCAAACCGGTGAACTGCGTGAACGTGCGATCGAAGAAGGCGTGCATGAAACGATGAGCGTCATCGGACGTGTGACAGCAAAAGGTTTGAGTGACGAGACGATCGAGCGGATCGCATTCACGATGCGGCAAATCGTTCAACAACGGATCGCGGATCAAGAGCCAGCCGCCACGCGAATGATGGAAGGGTTTCGCCGCTGGAGAGAGCGTGAGAGTGGTGGCCGGGGACGGGATGGTCAGGGTGTCGATGAATCGATCTGGTATCATTTCATCGCTCATTCGATTGTGGGAAACTCGGGCCGTCGTCACGGTCCCAAGGATGGGAAACGTGGCCCTGAATCACCACCGTTGACGCTGAGCGAACTGCATCAAATCGAAATCATGCTGCCGCAAGAAGACTTGGAGCTGCTGCGAACGGTTTCCACGAACGCTTGGTTCCGTTCGATGGTCATCCGCGACTGGGCCGAAGAAGCCTTGCGGCGTCGCGGTCGGCCGGATTCGGAATCGAAAACGCTGCAACAAGCTTATCAAGAAGCCTCCGCTGACGAACGAGAAGTGCTCGACCTGTTGCCTCCCGAAGAAGTTCGCGACCAACTCCTTCGCCCCTCGAACTGAGTCACAGCTGAATCGTCTGTTGGGCTGGTTTGCCTCACCCGTCGACGCGGCTCCATGCCATGGCACGCCACGACGTGCCTTCTTGCGTGAAACACCGGCAGGCAAAATTCTTTCCGGCTTGATCTTTTCGGCTCAAGTTTGCTACCCCGAAAGCCGACGCACCGGCGATTGCCGCTGACACGACGCAATCGTCTCGCAATTCACGGTTCCCCACGGAACCTCGGAAGGCTGGAAAGCACATGAACGACACCAGGACTCGATGCCGCTTTGGATTCAATCGCACGTTGCTGGGCGCATGCCTGGCAATCCATTTCGCGATCCTGCCGACCTTCGGCTGGGCTCAGGCAACCGCTGAGAAATCAAAGACCAACTTCTTTCCGTTTCCCATCCGGTTCGGGATGAAGTCGGAAGCCGAAATCAAGGGCGGTGTCAAAACGCCTCCGGTTTCGGTTGCTGCGACCAAGCCAAGTGCGACCTCTTCGGGGACTTCCACGCGGCGAATTCCTGTCGAACGGAACATTGGCAAACCCAATCACGCTGCATTCAATGATTCTGAGGAGGACGCCACCAACCAACCGGTGTCACAGGTCCAGCACGTTCAGTCTCGTGTCAGCCAATCGGCTCGTGCGAAGTTGCCCGCCGACGGGCGAGTGGTGATTCCAGGTACGAATGGGCTGCCGCAATTTGAAACGCCAGGGGAAATCACCAGTGTTGAGATCCTCGATGCTGACGGCAATCCGATTCCCAGCGAATTGGAAGAAGGCGAGTACTACTACGGTGCCCAGCCTGCCCCGGTCAGGGTTGGGCAACCATTGCCAGGAACGCTTTCCATTCCCGCTCGAACCGCGCAAGCCCGGATGAATGACTTTGTGCCACGCACGGTCGATGGCCAACTTCTCGATGGAAGCGTGGTCGAAGGGGAGTGGATCGGGGAGGACGAAATCTACGCCGGCGAGATGGGGGAAACCTACCTTGGCGACGAGAGCGTGTTGATGGAGGGAGCTTTTCAGGGGCAGCCACACGGACACTCACCAGCGTGCGATGAATGCGGTGGGAACTGTGTGGGCGCATGCGACGATCGGATTGACGCGCGCGTTCGCGTGTTGGCTCATGCGTTGTCGGATCCGCTGCACGATCTTTGGATTCGCGCGGACTACATGCACCTTTGGGTCGATGGACAAAATGCTCCTTCCCTGGTCACGACCGGCCGAGCCGGAACCGCTCGCGATGTGGCGGGCGAGATCGGCCAGCTTGGCACCGAAACGATTTACGGTGGCATGTTGGGTGACGAAGGACGTTCAGCCGGTCGAATCGAGATCGGGCGTTATCTGGGAGACACGGGCTTGGCGATCTCTGGATCAGTGCTCTTCTCGGAAGAGATCACCCAGCGTTTCTCGGCGGACGGTTCCCAATATTCGATTTTGGCGCGGCCGTATGTCGACGTGACGCCAGGCGGCACGGACAACGGAGAAACGGCAGACCTCATCCACTTCAACAATGAAATCAGAGGCAACATCTCAGTCGATTCGTCGACTGAATTTGGTGGCGCCGATGCGTTGGTGCGAGCCTTGTTGATCAACCAACGTGGTCGGAAAATGGAATCCTTTGTGGGCTACCGCTTTCTGCAACTGGACGATCGCTTGGCGATTCATGACGAACGGCGCTACTTGGTCGACGGTGGCGGGGTGGACGCAGGGACACTGCTGGAACAGACGGATAACCTCTCGGTTGAAAACCGTTTTCACGGCGCGACGATGGGGATCCGGTCGACCACTTCCGGTGATGTTTGGTCGTTCAACACACAAGTCCAATTGGGGATTGGGGTGATGCACAGCAGCGTTGCCGCCTCAGGGGCGTCCCTCCGCAGCGAACCGCAGGCGGGCGGCGGCGTGATCACCAGCCAATCCAACACCGGGTTGCTGGTTCGATCCACCAATTCAGGGGTCCGTGAGTTCGACGAGTTAACGGTCGCCCCCGAGATCCAGCTTTCCGTGACCCGTCACTTTTGGAATGACTGGGATGTCACGATTGGATACCAGTTTCTGTATCTCAGTCGGGTGATGCGAGCAGCGGAACAGATCGACCCGCTGTTGAATTTGAGTGACCTTACGATTGGCGGTTTCGAGGGCAGTCGTCGTCCAGATCCAGAGGGAACCTACAACGATTTGCTGGCACACGGGATCACCTTTGGAGTCGTTCACCCCTTCTGAGGCGGGAAAGCAGAGGGCGAAACGCAGGGCAAATTCGGCAAAATCGGTGTCTTCGAGCACCCGAAAAAAATTCTGGAACGAACCCGCTGGAAACTGCCAGACTCCTCTTTAGCAACCAAGCAACGCGTGCTAAACTTCCCGCTCAGTCGCACTCACTACCCCGTGGTGTAATTGGCAACACAGCTGGTTTTGGTCCAGCCATTCTAGGTTCGAGTCCTAGCGGGGTAGCTTGACGATCAGTCAGCGAAAGCCGGTTGAAGACAGACCCAGTGATTCATGGGTTTCTCTTCAGTCGGCTTTTTTTGTGTCCCGATAGCTCCGCCCTGCCCTGCCCCGCACCGTTGGCAGTGAGCTTGGTGGTGTTTTCAAGGTCCCGTTTCGGCGACCGCTTTTGCACCGGTCTCGTGGATGGGCGAAACCTTGCTCAAGCACCCTTCGCCAGCAGCAAGTCAAAAATCACTCGCTGGAACTTGGCGGCGAGTTCGGGGTTGTTGAGGTACTGAGTCATTTGGTTTTGGTGCACCTCGCCGCTGTTCATCACGGCGTCGTCGCGGGCTTCGGCGAAGTCGCCCAGCAGTGTTTGTTCGGGCGAGTTGTTCTCGATCTGATTCATCACCCGCTCGTTCTCTCGGACCTAGTCGCGGATGGTGTACGCGTAGTTGATCAGGTCCTGGTCCGTCAGTGATGAACAGCTCGTTCAAGCGTGCGATCAACTGGGACAGGAATATCCCCTGCTTTGATTTGGGTTTGCCGGTCCCGATATCCGCGCCGACGCTCAGGCCCTCGGCCCCTTCTTTGACGAGTAGCAGGTCCTGCTGTTTGATCTTCGAAAGGCGGTAGTGCGTCAGATCAATGGATGACAGGTCAATCGGATCCTCCTTGGGAGCTTCCTCGCGAAGCAACGGCGCAAGATGAAGGGCATTTAGGTTCAGCTTCTCCAGGTCCGTGCTGTCGTAGTCGACGATCTGCGACATGAACTCGTAGTATCGGCTGAACGAGATCAAGTCGGATTTAAAAACGCCGAGTGCGTCCATCTCCTTCTTGGCCTCATTCATATCGCCTTCCGAGTTGGCGATGAACGTCGCGTCGCCCAGCTTTTTGGCGTGCTGATACAGCTTTCGGTTGCTCTCGAATTTCTCTCTGGCTTCCTTGTACCTTGTTTGCCAGCGATCACGTGCCGGTCGACAAGCGTTGCTGAGTGCGGCGTTGCTTTTGCTCTTCGTGTAGAAGACCTCGCTGAACTGGTTCACCTCCGTCGACAGGAAGATGCTGGCTGAACGCAGCTTGTCGAACAGTTCCCAGATTTTGTTGGGGTCGGAGACATCGAGCAGCGTGGCCGCTTCGTAATACTCCTGAAACGCCGCCAGAACGTCCTCAGGTTCGTTGAAGAAATCCAGGACGTAGGTCTCTTTCTTTCCTGGGTAGGTTGCGGTCGTACTTCGACGGATCGCCGAGCTTCCAACCGCCAGCAACCATTTGGTCGATAATGTCTTGCTGGAAGGCGGCTTCCTTGGAGTCAGAGTTCATGTTGGTTTCTCGCGTAATTTGTTGCCATTCCCTTCCGCGGCGGGCTTCTTGGAGCCTTAATCTCAGGTCTCGCTTGACTTTCCGTTGGTTCTAACCGATCATTTGTAAAGACCCTGTCGCTCTCGAAGGCTCAAGTTCCACTTGGGGCACGTCGCAAGACATAGTGAGCACGGGGTTTTTTCGTGTACCGACGCGGCTCATGGCTTGGTGCGTGTCATGTCACGGTCGTGGTTTCGCGGCACCAGCTTCCAGTGTCGATAGGGGTGTCGCCAGCGGTTCACCAGATCCCCCTGGGTTCCGGTCGACTCACCGATGTTGAAGTGCGGGTAGATCACCCGTACCCGCGCAGAGATATGCTTGTAAAGCTTCTCTTTGGCGACCGTGCGTTTGCCTCGCCTGCTTTGCCCTGCGGGCTTTACCTGGTGCTGATTATTCAGACGGAACGTCATTGCCCCCAGCACAACGTCCAGGCATTGCAACAGATCGTGGTCCTTGGAATCGACCTCCGCGATCTGTCGCTTATCAAAATCGACATTCGCACGGCGCATCTCAGGATTACGTGAAAGCGCCTCGATGAAGGATTTGAACTTCGCGGTTTCTTCCCGACTGGTGGGCATTTGATCCATATTCAACCGCACACGCTTCGGCTCATCGTGCTCCTCATTTGAGAACGCGAGCCCAAACCCGTGCTTGATGAATTGGTAGTACAGTCGGTGATATTCCGACTGCCGCTGTTCCGATGTCAGGCCCTGTGGAACGTAGGTGTTATTGGTGAACATGATTCTGACCTTGGCCAAGTCAGCGGCCACCAGATCGAAGAAAGCGTCCATCACTGTCTTGTACTTGTCCAGGTAGTTCTCGGTCACCTTCGTCCACTTCAATTCACCGTGCAGGTTCTGTTCCGCCTTGCATTCTGAAAGCTGGGCGGTCACACGCAACAGATCCCGAGACCGGACCAACACGCCCCCGTAGAAATTCGAGAATTAGGCCCCGTCTTTGACGGACTCATCGGTAAAGATCACAAACTCGGTCGCCATCGTCAGCAGCCACCATCCGTTCCCGTGCGAAGTGTGGCATCCTGAAGCTGGGCGATGAATTCAGCGAATTTGAAGTGCTCGAAGATCTCGCGGGCGTCTTTGGAGAAGCATTCGATGTAGGTCAGCAGGTTCGTTTTGATGTCCGCACTACCGAGCTTGGACAGATCCATCGGGGACGTGTTGTAGAACGACTGCTTGGCGGCCTTGAGTAGGAATTTTTCACGGGCTTCCTCTTCGAGCGCCGTCATCGCCTTCAGTTTTTCGACCTGGGCGAGCACCTTCGGTTTGGTCGCCTCCAGCACACATTCCAAGCGGCGTAGGATGGTGAACGGGAGGATGATGCGTCCGTACTGGGATTGCTTGAAATCACCTCTGAGCAGATCAGCCAGGGACCAGATGTAAGCTGCGGTTTGTGAGAAGTTCGTGGTCATGAAACATCGTGTTCCAAAGGGGGCCAAGCATGGGCATCGCATGTCCTGCGATCTGTATGCGACCCATGCATGTTCAAAGATCACAAGCAGATTGTGGCCTTCAGCGGGGGCGTTGTCACCCACACTGGACAAGTCTGCCGCAGCACACCTCACCAACCGGATGAAGGTCTTGTTGGCCAGGATGGTGCTTGAGTTTCGGGGGCGTTAGACGCGGTAGGCAACCTTGCCGCTGGTTGCGATCGTGAAGAAGCCGCTCTTTTGCAATGCCTTGATCATTGCGTCCACTTCCGACTGGGAGATTCCACCTGAATTCTGAAATATTGCCCTGATGGAATTCACGACCGACTCGCGTTTCTTCGGCGAGAGCTTTTTCAGGCGTGGTTTGACGTGCTCAATTTTTTCTGCACGCGAAATCGGTTTGGCATCCGTGACTTTCGCGGATGGCGTGACGGCAGGAGCCGGAGACGGGCTCGGTTTGGTGAGCTGGCGGAGGGCTTCGTATTGTTGGGCGGTCATCTCGACCATGACGCTGCCAGTCGATGTGGTTCCTACTTTGTTCATGGCCTGCTTTGCTGGTTGGTCGAGTTCAATGGATCGACAGGCAATGGCGACTTCCTCAATACAGCAAGGATGGAAATCGGAGTCGAGTCAATGTTGCCTGTCTCGTGGCGGCGTCGCACGACCGCTTATGTTCCGTGAAGGGGCGTGTTCCGCTGGGGGACCGCGATCGCGTGCGCATTGAAAACGTAGCGTCCGGAGGCTGAGGACGAGCGTGCTTTCAGCGAACCGTGCATTGCGGATTCGTGAACGCGGGGGAGTCTAACGGTTTTGACGGTTACTCAGCCAAGGGAGGCCCGCGGACGTGGTTGCCGCAAGGCTGCTGGGGGGCGAATGGGCTGCGGTGGAAATGTTGCTGAGCCATCGCTTGGCTGTTCGGCATTGCCTTGTCACTCGTTCCGCCAGCCAAGGCATGGGCAGTTGCTCTACAATGCTCGCGAGGTGTATCCGTTGTGGAGATCCGCGCAACCATTGGGAATGGTGGAATGAAAGCTCAATCGTTTTTTGCCGTCGCTACGCTTCTGCTCTTCTCTGGCGTTGGATGGGGAGCTGAAACGGATGACGATTTGGTTCCCGAATCCACTTGGCAGGCGGGAGCCGCGAAAGTCGCGATCACACCCGACGAACCAATGTGGATGGCTGGCTATGCTTCCCGGACCCGCCCGGCCGATGGAAAACTGACGGAGTTGTGGGCGAAAGCATTGGTGCTGGAGGATCATGATGGAAATCGAGCTGTGGTTCTGACTCTGGATCTTGTTGGCATTGATCGTGCACTTTCGCAATCCATCTGTGACAGATTGAAAGAGCTGTGCGGTCTGCAACGCAACCAGATTGTGATCTGCACGTCGCACACTCACAGTGGACCGGTCGTCGGTCTCAATCTGGCGCCACTTCATCACGGGTTGCTCACCGATCCCCAGCGAAAAGCGATCGATGATTGGGTCGATGCCTTCCAGGATCAGGTGATTGCGTTGGTAGAAGAAGCGATTGGCAAGCTTGCCCCCAGCGAGGTCACGTGGGGTAGCGGCACGGCAACGTTTGCCGTCAATCGTCGTGAGAACCCCGAGGCAGCGGTGCCCCAGCGACGATCCGAAGGCCAACTGCAAGGTCCCAGCGACCATGACGTTCCGGTGCTCGCCGTTCGAGACGTGGACGGCAGCTTGACCGCTGTCCTCTTCGGGTATGCCTGCCACGCGACGACCTTGAGTGGCTATCAATGGTCCGGTGACTATCCGGGGTACGCTCAAGTGAATTTGGAAAACCAGCATCCTGGTTGCGTGGCATTGTTCTTTGCCGGTTGCGGCGCCGACCAGAACCCGTTGCCCCGACGCACGGTGGAATTGGCGCAGCACTATGGGCGGCGTCTAGCCGATGCGGTGGACACGGTTTTGCTGACGACGCAAATGCACCCGGTCCAGGGTTCGTTGCGGACCTCGTATGCAGAGATTGATCTGCCGTTTGATGAACTGCCGACGAGGGAGGAAATCGAATTGAGTTCAAGGTCCGAGAATCGCTACGAGGTGGCGAGGGCGAAAATGCTGTTGGAGCAAATCGATGGCGGGGCTCCACTGCTGCCGACCTACCCGTATCCGGTGAGCGCCTGGGCGCTTGGCGATGGTCCGCTGCTCACAACGCTTGGCGGGGAAGTGGTTGTCGACTACGCGCTTCGGCTGAAGAGCGAATTGACAGGGGTGCAAACATGGGTGGCCGGTTACGCCAACGACGTGATGGCGTACGTTCCCTCCCGTCGAGTCCTTGGCGAAGGTGGGTATGAAGGCGGCGGGGCGATGGTTTACTACGGGCTGCCGACTTCGTGGGGGCCGAGCATCGAGAAGGACATCGTTCAGGAAGTTCATCGGCAGGTCGAAAGCGTGTCGACTCACGAGGAAACCGTTCCGACGCGAGCCCGTTGATGCAACGCGTCTTTGAGTGGACGCTTCGTCCAAACCGCTTGCCTTGTGCTAGGAGTGTCGCCTAGTTTGGCACCGTCCTATTTCCCTTCGCCAAGCCAACGTGCCGCAAAAACGAGGTGGTTGGCAACCTTGTCCGCCATGCCATGAACGAAAGACGCCCGGAACCCGAAATCGTCTTTCGTTCGCCCTCCCACCGCGATTGCATGGATGCTCGGTTGGTGCTGGAATCGGTGGGGATCTCGAACGAGATGCTTCAGCGATCAGGGGACTGGTGCTTGGTCGTGCCCGATGATCAAGTTGGCGCCGCCTTCGCAGAGTTGCAGTCGTATCGCAACGATCGTCTTGCCGAAACCAGTCCGTCGTTGCCACAGAAGTCACTCGTGTTCGGCGGCGCGATTGCAGGGGTGATTTACTATGCGGTTTTCATCGTTTCGGTCGCAGTTCTGGCAGAGACCTCCGCCTATGGGATCGACTGGAAAGCGGTCGGGCAGATGAACGCCGGCCAGGTGATGAATGGTGAGGGGTGGCGAACGATCACGGCGCTGACCTTGCATGCGGATGCCGGCCACCTGCTTTCGAATTTGGTGTTTGGCGGTGTCTTCGGCGTGCTAGCGGGGCGTCTTTTGGGTGGTGGATTGGCCTGGCTCGCAATCGTCCTGGCCGGTGCACTGGGGAACTTGATGAATGCCGTGATTCGGGACGGGGCGCACACTTCGATCGGCGCATCGACCGCCGTTTTCGCTGCGTTGGGGATTCTCGTCGCACACGCAATGCATCCTCGGTACAAGTCATCGGCGAAGGCATTGGTTCGCTGGAGTCCCTTGATCGGCGGCGTCCTGTTGTTGTCGTTCATGGGGATGGAAGGCGAACGAACCGATGTTCTGGCACACGTCACCGGTTTCATTGCCGGGATGGTGTTCGGCTGGGTTGGATGCCGATTGCCGGAAACATGGCTCGCCAACAGTTCATTTCAAATGATCGCAGGGTTGGTCACGGGGGCGATCGTGATTGCGTCATGGGTGCACGGGGCTCAGTGAGCTCATTCCGTGGAGAAGTTTGCGGGTGCGGACTTGCTGCCAGTTTCCTGTTTCGCAAGACACAGCTTCGGAGGCTTTGTCTTTTCTTTCACATCGGGTGCAGGCGGGAGCCTGCGAGGCAGTGTGTTCCCAGGCAGAGCCAGGGAACAAGATGGGCTCCTCAGCGCATTTTCTAGGCCCGGGAACACCACGGGGTTGCCGCACGGTCACTGTTCCAATTAAAGTGTTTGCAACTATTCTATACAATGACATGCACATAGAGGTTTGGCCAAGAGTTGGTTTCCGCACAATGGCTTGCGTGGCCTGACGTCCCGCACCTTGAATCAAGTGGAAGCGGACCAGACAACGCTTGTCCTGCGATGGTTCCTTGCGAACAGAGGATGCACCGGGGTGCGCACGAATCCATGCATGCGGAGATTCTTGGCGTTTCGAAAGAGACATGACCCGAATTCGAACACGTGACTTTGGCGAGCAAATGACGAACCCTCCATCGATCAAACGCCTTCTGAGAATGGCTCTGGCGTCTGGCTGGTTGTTGTCCTTTACCGGCCTCTCTGCGGTGTCCGCGCAAGGTCTGATGGACATTGAGGAGCCGCCGTTTTCTTACTCCGAAACGGTCGAGGACAATCGAGTCAGTCGATTGATTGCGAAGATCCAAGACAAGGAATTGCGTCTGGATTACAGCAAGCCACGTGGGCACCTGGAATCGATCCTGCGGGCCTTGGATATCCCCGTTTCTTCGCAAACGCTGGTGTTTTCCAAGACCAGCATGCAAGTGCAGCACATTTCGCGTTCCAATCCAAGAGCCCTCTATTTCAACGACGACACCTATGTCGGTTGGGTACGTGGCAGTTCGTTGATTGAAATTTCAACCGCGGATTCGAAGTTGGGGGCGGCGTTTTACACCGTCGATATGAAACCCTGGCGAGCAAAGATTGAGCGCGCGAATTATGACTGTTTGGGGTGCCATGCGACATCCATGACGGGTGGGTTGCCGGGGCACATGCTCCGCAGCGTTTCGCCTTTTCATGACGGAAGCATCAACGCCCAATTCCCGTCGCACGTGACCAGTGATTCCAGCCCCTTTGCCGAGCGTTGGGGCGGTTGGTACGTGACCGGCAGCCATGGTTCCATCCAGCACATGGGCAATGCCTTCTTGCGGGGTGAGATGTTGGACTTGCGTCGCAGCGGCAATGTGACCGACTTAGGAGATCGCTTTGACACGTCCGGGTACCTGTTGCCGACCAGTGACATCGCCGCGTTGATGGTGCTGGGACATCAAGCCAGTGTGCACAATGTTTTCGTGAAAGCGGATTTCACCATCCGACAGTTGGAATACGATCGCACACAGCGTCAGGCGGAAGGTCAGAGCATCAGCGAATCGGAGGAGGCAGAGCAAGCTCTGCACATCGCTCAGGCTGCAACCGAAGTGCTGAATGCGATCTTGTTCAGTGACGAGGAGCCATTGGAATCACCGATTGAGAGCGCGGGAGATTTTGTGCGTGAGTTCGAGGCACGTGGTCCGATTGATTCGAAGGGGCGGTCGCTTCGGCAGTTCGATCTGCAAACCAGGTTGTTCAAGTACCCGTGCAGTTTTCTGGTCTACACAGAAGCCTTTGATGCGTTGCAACCAACGCTGCGAACAGAGATTTTGACTCAACTGCGAACCATCCTGACAGGTGAGACCGTGGCAGACGAATACTCGCATCTTGATGCAACAATGCGCACCCAGTTGCACGAGATTTTGGTTGAAACCCTGGCGGGCTATTGAACCGCTCAGGACTCAAGACACGACCCAGGCAGGGCGTGCTGGGGCTGTCAGGAACGATGGTGCAACCGACTTGTGTCGCCCTTTCAGGGCTTGGTGGGTTGGTTTGCCATGTCATCCACGGGTTTTCACCCGTGGCGACAACCTGTCGTCCCTTTCGGGACTAGGGCCGGGAGTTCGGCCACGAAGTGGGGGTGTGATCTTGCCATTGGGCGTCAGCTGATGGAGAGCAAGGCGGCCACGCGCGATGAGCCCCGCAGGGCTGGCAGCAACGATGAGGCAACCGACTCATGTCGCCCCTTCAGGGCTTGGTGGGTTGGATTGCCATGTCATCCACGGGTTTTCACCCGTGGCGACAACCTGTCGTCCCTTTCGGGACTAGGGCCGGGAGTTCGGCCACGAAGTGGGGGTGTGATCTAGCCATTGGGCGTCAGCTGATGGAGAGCAAGGCGGCCCCGGCGATGAGCCCCGCAGGGCTGTCAGGAACGATGGTGCAACCGACTTGTGTCGCCCTTTCAGGGCTTGGTGGGTTGGTTTGCCATGTCATCCACGGGTTTTCACCCGTGGCGACAACCTGTCCTCCCTTTCGGGACTCGGTCCGGGAGTTCGGCCACGAAGTGGGGGTGTGATCTAGCCAGTGGGCGTCAGCTGATGGAGAGCAAGGCGGCCCCGTGCGATGAGCCCCGCAGGGCTGTCAGGAACGATGGTGCAACCGACTTGTGTCGCCCCTTCAGGGCTTGGTGGGTTGGTTTGCCATGTCATCCACGGGTTTTCACCCGTGGCGACAGCCTGTCGTCCCTTTCGGGACTCGGTCTGGGAGTTCAGCCACGAAGTGGGGCGTGATCTATCCATTGGGCGTCAGCCCATGGGGGAGCGTGTCACTTCTCCATGGCGTCCGGCAGGCGGGTGGGGGTCAAGCTTTCGCTTGCTGACTCACGTGCCGCTCGCGAAAACCCGTAGCGAGGGGTTTTCGGCAAAGAGGGAATCCATCCCGCCGGGATGGAATGCTGGCGTGTGCCGTGCGGGGCGGCGTCCAACTGCTCGTCTCCAAGGGTTCGAAACGGGTACGAATTCCGTGTCGAAGTTGAGGTGGTGTCGTCGAGTTGCGACTCGTTCGTGGCGGCCGCCGGTGAATCAGGAGTGGCTGGGATCTGCTCGGCGGGGATCGCCATCGAATCAACCGACTCCGATGGGCCGGTCAGGTGGCGATAGAAGCTTGGTGGCAAGTCAATGGTTTGCGTCTGACGACGCGGTGGTTGCGTCGTCGCTGCTTCCGCCGCTTGCCTTCGGAACGTCGCCAGTTGCGTCAACGATTTCAGATCCGTTGAACTTCCAGCCTGTGTTCCGCCGGCAGCCTGTTCACTGGCCAGCTTTGGACTGGCAATGGGCCGATTCAGTCCTGGCAAAAGTTTGACGGTCGAGTCTGAGATCACGACGCCACCGGACCGTCCTTCGAATCGGACGATCAGGCTCAGTTGCTCGTTGAAGCCTCCGACTTCGTCCCAGGGACACCACACGCTGTACGAGATCCCCATCGACGTGTTGCTCATGTGTTCGGCGAACTGGTCGGCGGTGAACACAAACTTGCGTTTGGGTTTCGCCGAATTTGGGTTCAGGTCGTCCGCGTCAAATGCATAAACGGCCAATCCTCCGTCCACCTTCACTGGATCTGGATCTTGTTCGTTGTAAAAGTAGATTCTGGCCCCGAAACCTCGGACGCCAGGCTTTTGTGGTTGATGCAAAACAGTGTCCGCCCACATCACCATCATGCGAGTGGGGACAACTGCTTCGACTTCCTTCTCAAACAGTTTCTTGGTCCAGGACGGCCGGTCCGGCACAAACTGGCAGCCCGCAGCTGGAATCAATGCGACCAACAAGACCGCGATGGCTATCGTCTGAAACGGGGCAGTGAATTTGACCATCATAGACTCCCCCTGAAACCAGAGCCGGTGGACTCACTCGGAAGACCTGGCGAGAAACCATCGGGTGTCCCCAATGATTCGGGCTCAGGCAGCAATTCAGGGTCGGAAGGGAACTCGGATTCGAGGACCGGTGCTTCCAGCACACGTTGTCCCCGAGGATCTTCATGCGGGTAGATCACCTCGATGCCCTCATCTTGGTGAGAGTTCGAGAACAAGGAATCCATCACCGGCTCGCCGATGATTTCACCATGCAGATTGAACACGTCACAAGCACACCAGCTCATGCGAGCCATTTCAGTTTGCTTCAAGCGTTCCATGTCGGCTTCTGAACGCACGATATGCGGGGTCAGGATGATCAGCAGTTCAGCCCGAGTGTTTGTGACGGAATCATAACGGAAGAGGTGTTTCACCAGTGGGATGTCACCCAGGTAAGGAACCTTGCGATGATGTTCCTTTTTCTTGGTGGAAATCAATCCGCCCAGGACAATCGTCTCTCCGTCGGCGGCACTGACCGTTGCTTGAGCACTCGCCACGTTGACTCGTGGGCTCCGCACGACCGTGCCATCGGCGGTGGCCGAAACTGGAATGCCCTCCGATTCTGGTCCGACCTCGGATTTCTCGGCGTCAATTTCCATGGTCACGTTGCCTTCGGGGCTGATCCTCGGCGTCACGCCAAGAATCAAACCAACGTTCTCCATCGTGATGGTGTTCTGTTGGCCAATTTGAGTGATCGTTGAACCTGTGATCCGTGGGACACGTTGACCCACTTGAATGAACGCCGATTGATTGTCGAGCGTCAGAATCTGTGGTCGGCTGAGCACTTCCAAACGACGAGATTCTTCCAGTGCTCGCAACAAGGCGCTGACGTTTTGACTGCTGGCCGACAACACCAACCCGCCAAAGCCAAGCTCAGCATTGGATCGACCGAGTGAAAAGTTTGAGAGACCTTGGCCAGCCACATTGGCAGCACTGGAAACCGCTTGTGCGGAACCGCTGTTGCCCAGTGGATCGACACTGTTGAAGTTGAACCCTGGGTCATTTGTGGCGGACACCACACTGTCTTGTGTCGTGGATGTCACCGCTCCGCCTGGCGATGTCACGTTCGTGGTGCTTGTGACCGTCAACAGATCGCCCAAGAGACTGCGATCAAACAGGACCGAATCCTGGATCCCAAGCTCGACACCAAACTCATCGGTGTTGTTGAGTGCGACTTCCGCGATCAAAACTTGGATCATCACCTGCGGGGGTTGTTCGTCAAGCTTCTCGATCATCGTTCTGATTTCGGTGAAGTAGCGAGGCGTCGCACTCACGATCAGCTTGTTCGAGACCGGCTCGGGCACGACCACCACTTCCTTTTCAAGTTGCGCGAACGGATTCAAGGTGGCGGGCGATGCGTTTTCAACCTGCCGCGTGTTGCGGAGGAACTCGTTGATTGCCAAGGCAACATCAACGGCAGGCGAATTCTTCAACTGGTAAACGATGTTCTGTCGTTGCATCGCATCCGCTTCATCAAGTCGCAGCAGCAGTGCATCCACAATTTTTAGGTCACCATCGGAACCGGTGGCGATGATGCTATTGCTCCGCACGTCGACCGTGAATCGCAGCGGTGCGAGCGAGGATTCGCCTGGCGAGCTCGACAACTGGGCGCTCGTGACCGGGTCGGCTCCCACCTGACTTGGCAACAATGAGCGAAGCGTGAGGATCAGGCTCGCGGCGTCACCATTTTGAATGGGGAAGATCTTGATTTTGGCGACCATACCAGGAGAATCAAGTTTCTCGATCAACGCTTCGATGACTTCGAAGTTTTCAGCCGGAGACGAAACGATCAGATTGTTCTTGCGAGCATCCACGGTGATTTGGACGTTGTCCAAGAGGCCTGACATGATCGCCTCGCCACGCCCCCTGTCATCCAGCATCAGCTCCATTGCACTGGGGCGAGCACTGGAACCGGCGGTGGAGATGGTTTCGCGGAGCGTCTCCGCAACATCGGCTGCCAAGCTGTTTTGAATCTCAAAAACCCGCGTTCGCTGGACCGTCCCGCCCTCCAGCGTATCGAGACGCTCGACCAACCGAGCCAACTCCAACATGTCTCGCGGGGCCGCGTGAATGATCAGCGAATTCGTGCGTGAATCAATGGTGGATTGGATCGTCGTTGCGAGACCACCTGGGCGATTGGCAAAGAAGGTTCGGACCGTTTCTTGCACGGATGCGGCGGATGCATATTTCAATCGAAACAGATTGAATTGACTTTCCGGTGGAACGGGTTGATCCAGTTTGCGGATCAGGTCTTTGAGTGCGGCAACGGCATCGCCCCACCCCAGCAGCAGGATTGCATTCGGTTTGCCCAAAGGGGTCACGGTGGCACGACCCTGGCGAGTCCCGAGCAGACTTTCTTGGGTTTGTTCGATCAGGTCGGCGATGCTTTGCGAATCGGTGTGTTCGAGATGGAGGACCTCAATGGCTGGTTGCGTCTGGCGACTGAGCTGTTCCAATTCACGAATGATTTCCGCCAGTTGGTCCAGGTCTTGGTCGCGGCCCCTCAAAATGATTGCGTCCAAGTCCGGCAACGTTTGCACCTCAACACCTTCCAACTGGGGCAGTGAGGGGCTTAAGGTTCTCGGCGGAGCGGCACGATTGGGGGCGCCGTTCGTTTCTTCCGGCTCACCGGTCAGGGCAGGCAATTCTTCGGGCGCCTGTGTTGAGACTTGTCGAAGTCCCGTGAGTCGATACAGCAGCTGGGACCGTGGATCGTTGGCACTCGCACCGTGGGTGTGCGGTTGGACGATGCCGGATGGGTTTGTCGATCGCAGCATCTGTTGCACGTCCGCTTGCACGTCTTTCTGCAGCATCAGGACACGTTGTTGAGGTTGCCCCGTCAGACTCGATGGTTGCCGCTGATAACGTTCGACGAGTGCCGAGAGCAAGCGTCCAAATTGGTTGACCACCGAAACGGGACCATCGACGAGCACATCTTCCCGCTCCAGATCAAAACGGATTTGCAACGTTCCAGAGGGAGTCGCGAGTGACCATTGACCTGACGACGAGTGGCCACCGGGTTCAGCGGTGGCTTTCAGACGCTGTTCAAACAATCGCAACAATTCGTCACGGATGAGCTTGGACTGGCCTGTCGGCAGCGGCATCAACCGCCTGGTCGTTTCGATGTTGGCTGAGGCGGACTGAGTCGGGGGCAGCAATTGAGCGGAGCGGTCGGGTGAACCAACGGGATTGGATGCTGCGTTCCACCGTGCGGGAGTCTCCTGCGGAGCCTGCGCGGGTTCCACTCTTGGAATGTCAACGCGCTGAAGCACTTGTTTGAACAGATCGTGAACCCACGGTGGACCCGCGACCGAAATTCGATCGTGCTGCGTGTCGGTTTGCAGTCGCACATCGGGCGAACTGGCCACCAAGGGTGTGAAGACGCGCTCGATTTCCGCGGCCGTTCGAAACCGCATCGCGTACGATATTGTTTCCGGCGGTTCCACGGTTTGCGCAATGCTGGGGGTCACACCGAGCGAGATGATCAGCAACAACAGAATGTGAATGGTTCGGTGCCGATCGTGAGGCATCCTAGCTTCCGGCTTTCGTAGAAAAAAAAGATCGGCGCGCACAGTCGCCTGTCGCCGAGATTCGTCAGCGTCTCGAACTAGGCAATCGATTGCTCGCCTGTCAAGTCAAGTTGCGGTGATTGCTTGACCCACTGACGGCACCAGTTAGAGTGACAAACTGGTTCGAAGTGTCCCCAGAACCCTCCCCCCCAAGCTTCCGATTTGCGAAGCTCCCGCCGGATTCAACTCCATGCTCCCCCCCCGACACCTGTTTCGCGTCGTTCCATTGCTGTTGGTTTGTGCATCGCTGCAGCCGGTCGCAGCCCAGCCTCCAGATCAAACCACGCCAGGGACCGCCGATCCAACAGCGGAATCTGAAGCCACTCCCCCCGCTCCGTTGCGATCGCCATTTCCTGCCGACCAAGTCAGTCGATTGGTCCACCCGGAAATTGCCGCCGAACTGGGCTTGGACGATCAACAGCGTGCCAAGATTCAATCGTTTCTTGCGGAGCGACTGGAAGTCAGCGCGTCGCCTGACGCTGCCGACAAGAAGGCACGTTTGATCGCGATCGACCAGCAAATTCGTGACACACTCAACGCTGACCAGCTGAAGCAATGGAGCACGACTGGCCCAACCAGTGCACTTCGTTTTCAATTTCGCGAGCAGGCTTGGGGCGACGTGTTGGATTGGTTCGCACGCCAAGAAGGGTTGACGCTGGTGATGAACCAGGTCCCGCCGGGCACGTTCACCTACACCGACACGCGATCCTACAACGCGTCCGAGGCAATCGATTTACTCAACAGTGTTTTGTTGACGCGTGGTTACACGCTGGTTCGCCGCGAAAAGATGCTGACGGTGTTGCAGCTATCCAATTCGATCCCGATTGAACTGATACCGCGTGTTCCGTTGGAAAAACTGCCCAGTCGCGGCAGGTTCGAATTGGTCAGTGTGCTGTTCTCGCTCGGCAACCGCCCGGTCGATGCGGTGATCAACGAGGTCCAGCCATACTTGGGCACCTTTGGCCGTGCGATCCCGTTGCCGCAAAGCAAGCAGTTGTTGGTCGTTGAAACGGCGGGCAAGATGGACACGATCAATGTTTTGATCAACACGGTCCCAGAACCACGGGCGACCCCCAAACCAGAAAAGCCAGAGAAGCCGCCCGCACCCGTGTTTGCTGCCTACGCACTCGGGGACCTGGACCCCGTTGTCGTGCTGAGTGCGATGAAGGAACTGGTCGGTAGCGAGCGGATCGCGGTCGACGAAAAAACCCGACTGCTGACCGCCTTTGTGATCCCCACGCAACAGACCGCGATTCAAACCGCCGTTGAAAAAATGCGTGAGGAAATCGAGACCGCGCCAGCAAGTGTTTCCGTCGCCTACCCACTCCGCAGCGGCAGCGAGGAACAAATTCGCGAACAAGTCACGGCGATCGCACCGCGTGCCACCGTCAGTGTTGACGCGGTTGCGGCTCGGGTGCTGATCACTGCATCGCCTGATGAACAGGATCGAATCGCCGAAGCCTTTTCTGCGATGGGCATCTCGGCAATGAAATCTGAGATGAAAGTCAAAGCGTTTCAGGTTGACCCTGTTCAGTCCACAGTCATTTCCACCGCCCTGCAGTCCATGATCCCGACGGCCCAGGTCGTGGGCAACGCTTCGTTGGGAACTGTGGTCGTTCGCGGCAGTGCCGATGACATTGTCTTGGCCGAACAGGTGATCGAGCGTTGGCGTGGGGCGGACTTGGACAGCGGTACCACTCTGCATGCATTTGATCTGCCACTCCCAGGAACCGCCGATTGGCTTGCCACGGTCGCCAAGGTCATTCCAAGAGCACAGATTTGGTTGGACCCGGACGCGAAAAAGCTGGTCTTGCTCGGTACGGCCGAAGAGAAGACTCGCCTGGAAACGATGCTGCCTCAATTGCTGACCGCTTTGCCTGCACCCCCCGAACGCACGCTCAAGACGTATGCACTGTCGGCGACGGAATTGACCCGTTGGCAACAGTTGGCACCCGTTCTCACCGCACAAATCCCGGGCATCCAACCGATCGTGCGTCCGGCGGGGGATGACGGTTCGTCGGAGTTGTTGGTGTGGGCCACCGACCAAGACCACGTCCGCCTGGGCGAAGCGATCGCACAAGTCAAGCAGGCGACCTCGCAGACGGCGCTGCAGTGGCCGAAGATTTACGATCTGGACCAGCGTGACCCTGCCCTGTTCAGTGAGTTGCTCTCGATCCGGTTCCCCGGCGCGCGAGTCACCGCGGATGCCGCATCGGGCCAACTGACCGTGTGGGCCGAGCAAGAAACGCACGCGAAAGTGGCTGAACTGCTAACGCAGATCTCTGACGAACTGCCGTCGAATCCTGAGTTGGTCCTCCAGAGTTATCGTTCCGCCGACCGCACACCGACCGAACTGCAGGCCTTGCTTGCACCCGTGATTGCGTCCGTCACGGCCGCGGGAAGCCGTGGCACATTCCAACCGATTGGACCGATCACGGTCGACACGGCCGGCCGACGATTGCTGGTCATGGCAACCGAAGACGCACACCAAAAGATCGGTGAATTCGTCAACGAGCTCGACAAGCCGATGCCGGCTGAGCAGGAACTCATTTTACTGGCCTACAGCCTGGCGGAAGCCCAAGCGACGGATGTGAAGCTGCTGATTGATCAAGCGATCGATGGTGCGACGGTGATCGCCGACGATCGCCGCCAGCAACTGGTTGTCACGGCAACGCTGGCACAGCATGGGCGGATCAAAACGCTGATCCAGGAAGTCGACCGGCCCGCATCCAAGTTCGCCAGCGAGGAAATCCGGGCTTATGAACTAAATGAATTGCAGGCCGCAACCATGCTGCCGACGCTGCAAGCGATGTGGCCGCGAATGAAGCTTTCCGTCGATGCCACCAGCAACCGAATCGTTGCCTCAGGCAATGCGGAGGACCATGAATCGTTCCACCTGTCGATTGAGCGACTCAACACGTCGGCCACTGGCGAATCGATGCGTGTGGAAACGTACAGCCTTCCGATTGGCGACTTGAAAACGTTGCCGACCGTGCTCAATCAAATCGCCCCGCAAGCGATCATCAGCACCGACACGACCAACCGCGCGGTGGTGGTCTGGGCCAGCGACGACCAGCACAAGCGAGTCGCAACGGCAATCGAACAACTGACCATGGCGGCGGAAGATCGCCGTGAGATCGAGGTTCATCAAGTCGCCCCGGAAAAGGCAGCGGCAACACGATTGGTCCTGATGACGCTGTTTCCAACCGCCAGCATCGGAGCCGACGCGGCGAATGGGCAATTGACGGTCCTGGCGTCCAAGGACTTGCAACAAAAGATCGCTGAAGTCTTGGCAAAGACCACTCAAGCCGACAAGGAAGGCTCGAAGCTGGAACCTCGACTGTATGACACCAACGCCGAGATTCGCACGGCCTTCACCAGTGTCATGACCACCACGGTGCCTCGTGCGACCGTCATCGTGACTGGTTTGACGAACCCGAACAAAATGATGATTTTGGCCTCGCCAGAGGATCACGAGCGAGTCGCCGCATTACTCAAAAAGCTCTCCGACGAAACGGGGCCAGCCCCCGAAACCAACGTGCGGGCTTACGAACTGGACCGTGCCGATCCCACGGCGTTTCAAACTTTCCTCGCCGAACGCCAACCCGCTGCGAAGATTCTGAGCGGCGCGGGGACCAACCGCTTGGTGATTGCAGCCACTGAGCAGGCCCACGCTGGGATCTCGCAAATCATCGAAGAGCTGGAAAGAGTGTTTGCCGAAGCGGGCCAACGGGAATTGAAGGTGTACCCAATTCGCAAGGATCTGACACAACAAGCCGTCACCGGGGTTTCCACCGAAGTCCCACGAGCGAGGCTGCTGCCGAGCGCTGACCCGGAGCGGATCCTGTTGCTTGCGTCACCCACGGAACACACCAAGTTTGCGGCGTGGTTGAAACGGTTGCAGGAACAGGTCCCAGCACCGGAACCGACCACGTCGGTGGTCTACCCGTTGGAATTCGGTGACCCAACAGGTGCGGTCCGAGTCCTGACGACGCTGTTGCCGAAGGTTGTCTTCGCGGCAGACGCGGTTGGGAAATCGGTTGCGGCGACTGGCACAGCGGAGGACCACGAAACGATCCAAGCGTTCATCCAACAGTACGACGACCGCCAAATGGACAACGCGGAAACGAAGGTGTTTGAACTGGGCGATGCCGATGCCACGTCTCTTTCGCTGGCCGTCACCCAGATGGCACCGACGGCTCGCGTCACGCCGGACCGAATCAGCAATCGATTGATCGTGACTGCGCCCAAGGAGATTCTGGAACGCATTTCGGTGGCCATCGACAGCATGGAATCTGATCCCGCCAAGCAACGCACAACGAAGAGTTACGGGTTGGACGAAGGCACGACCTACTCGCTGACCCCTGCGCTCCAGGGCTCGTTCCCGCGTGCCAAGATTGCCGCCGACACAACCAACAACCGTCTGATCATTTCAGCGACCGAGGCCGAGCATCTCGAAATCGAGAAACTATTCGATTCGTTGAACTCCGCCGACTCGAAGGTGATCAGGAGCTACGTCCTCGAAAACGGCCGCGCGACGACCACCCGACTGGCATTGCTGTCCAGTTTTCCAAAGACCACCATCTCAGCGGACTCAACGACCAACCACTTGATCGTTTCCGCCAGCGAGGAGGACCATGCAAAGATCGCCGAGGTGATTGAGGGCATGAACGCCGATGGGAAACAAACCACCAAGAATTACGCCTTGGAAAACGGCAGTGCGGCGGCCATCCGGTTGGCATTGCAGTCCAGTTTTCCGAGCACAACGGTCTCCACGGACACGGTCAACAACAGCTTGGTCGTCTCGGCAAACGAAGTCGACCACCTGATGATCGAGGCGTTTGTCGAACAGTTGAACACGGGGCAAACCAAGCTCACCAAGACCTACGCGTTGGAGACTGGTCGTGCCACGACGACGCGTTTGGCGTTGCTGGCCAGTTTTCCGCTGACGACCATCTCCGCGGATTCGGTCAGCAACCACCTGATCGTTTCTGCCAGCGAAGAGGATCACGCGAAAATCGCCGAAGTGATCCAGGACATGAACGCGGATGGGAAGCAGGTCACCAAAAGCTATGTGTTGCAAAACGGCAGTGCCGCGGCCATCCGGTTGGCGTTGCAGTCCAGTTTTCCGAAGACCACCGTCTCGGCCGACACAACCAGCAACAGCTTGATCGTCTCGGCCAGTGAAGAAGACCATCTGATGATCGAGGCGTTTGTCGAACAGTTGAATGCGGGCGGGCAACAAACCACGCAAAGTTATGCACTTGAAAATGGCAACGCAGCGACACTGCGTTTGGCTTTGCAAGCGACTTACCCACAAGCCACGATTGGCGCCGACTCGGTCAACGACACCCTGATCGTTTCCGCCCCCGAGAAAGAGCAGCAAGAAATCGCCAAGCTGGTGCAGCAAATCAACGATGCTCCTGCACGATCGACGGAGATGCAAGCTTACCCGTTGGCCAAGGCAAACCCACAGAGCGTGGTCGACGCCCTGGAGCAAGCGTTCGGGCGACGGTCGACGGTGGGAGTCAGTGCCGATGACGAAAGTGGAACCGTGTTTGTTGTCGGCCTGCCGCGCGAGCAGGAAATTGCCAAGCAGGTGATCGAGCAAATGGACCGCATCGATTCCTTGGCACGCGATCGTCGTTTGAAAGCGTTTTCACTCGCCGGGATTGATGGCGACGATGTGGCGGAGGCCGTGCAGACCTTGTTCGCTGATGCCCGTCCGTCTGTTGATGTGCGCTACGACTTTTACAATGAACAACTGGTGGTCATCGGCAACGAAGAACAATTGAAGTTGGTCGAAGAAACGTTGGTGCAGTTTGATCCGCCCGAACGCGAACTCGAGATCTTCCCGCTTCAGGAAAACGATCCGAACTCCGTTCGCGAGGCGGTGAATTCCCTGTTTGCGGACTTGCCGACCAATGAGGTTCCGGCGATCACGGTCGACCAGGATCGCCAGCAATTGTTGATTCGTGCGACCACGCAGCAACTCGGTGAGATTCGAACCTTGCTCGTCCGGCTTGGCGAAACCGTGTTGTCGGTGCCAAGGACCGATCAAAATTCCGCGGGAGTGCCCCGTTCCGGTGCTCGAGTGCGAACGGTTTCAGTCGGCCGCGATTCCGAATCTCTTTTGAAGCAGTTGGAACAGGTCTGGCCCAAACTTCGCAAGAACCCACTGCGGGTCATCCAGGCAGGCGAGGTCGAGGCGACACAGGAGGGGCTGGAACAGCAGAAGCCACAACAAAACCCCGCGGCGGTGGATCTGCAAAGCACCAACCGTCGCGGTGACCCTGCGGTGCAGTTGGTCGCCAACCAAAGCGTCGAAGAAATGACGGACGCCTCTGAAGCGGGCGAAGTGGACAACCCGGCCGTCCTGATTCTGCCGGGTGACGGCCAGTGGGTGATTGCCTCCGAAGACACCGCGGCGCTCGATCTGCTGACAAAATTGATGGAGGTTGCGTTGAGTCCGCCGATGACCGCCGTCACGGAAAGTGGCAACCTGTCGGTTTACGTGCTGAAACACGGCAATGCGGAGGACTTGGAAGATTTGCTGACAGACCTGTTTCAAGAAAGTCGTGCCAGCTCTCGCGCTCGGCTGACCACCGACATGTCCCAAACGCGGATCGTGGCTGACACACGAATCAACGCCTTGATCGTTCAAAGCTCTCGGGCGACACGCGGTGTGATTGAAGATTTGTTGGCGGTCCTGGATTCGCCTGAATTCATTGACTCGCTGCAACTGGTGACGCCGCAGATCGTTCCGATCCTGCACACCAGCGCTCAACGCGTGGAAGACATGCTTCGCACGGTGTACGCCAGCCAGCTTTCTCGCGGACAAAATCGCCCGCAAATCTCGATCCCGGAAGGGGTGTCCGCGGAAGTCGCCTCGATGTTGGAATTGATCAATGCCGAGAATTCGGGCCCGCTGTTGACGTTGAGCACCGATGACATCAGCAATTCGATCGTGATGCGAGCCCCACCCGAACTGTCCCAAGAAATCCGTCGTTTTGTCGAGCAAATCGATCAGCAGTCCGTCAGCAATCGGGCGGGCAAAATGCGAATCATTCCCCTGCAAACGACCAATGTGCAGCAATTGGAGCAGGTTCTACAGCAATTCCTGCGAACTGGACGCGGCGGCAGAGGCCGCTGAGGAACACTTTGACTCAATGGACCTACTTCACTACCATTGAGTGTTAACACCCACCCCAAATCAATCGGGACGCCCGCAGACACGGTTGTCGTCCGGCGCCCGATCCCACCCCAAGAGCCAAAGACTGTCGTCGAATCAGCAGGCCGTGAAAGCACATTGCGTGATTTCACGATCGGTTGTCAGGCGTCGCCATTGCGTCTCTGCGAATGAGTCTCGCTGACTTCCCGTCGCCACTTTCGTGAGCAGTGCTCTCGTTGAAGTCGACCGGATTGTCTCGGCCGAGTTCACCGCGGGCGATGCGAGTGTTTGGCCCCACCCAAGCGTGCTGACCATGATTACGCAAATCGACGGAATCGCACCCGCCCTGAGCGCCCTGCAACTTCGGCAAGTCGCCGATTCTCTCCGGGACCGCAGTGAACTGGGCACACTGGCCATCCAGTGGGACTTTGAAAGTGACGTCGCGTTGTTGGCGGAAACCGCACGCGTGATGGGCTTGGAATGGCTGGACGCAGAAGAAGTGGAAGTCGACCCGGCGGCCTTGGATGGGTTCCCGCTGAAGATGATTCACCGCTACGAGGTGTTTCCGCTGGAACGCAATGAGAATTGGATCCGCTTGGCGGTCAGCAACCCATTTTCGTTTGGAGCGTTCGACACGATCGCCACCGCGCTGTCGCTGGAAGTCCGCCCGGTGGTCGCGACGCCCGAAACCGTCCGCCAATTGATCAAGCAAAACCTGGGCGTGGGTGCCGAAACGATCGACGGCTTGATCGCGATGCAGCGACAGCAGAGCGGCGATGTCCAGATGCTCGAAGAGTTGCAACTCGACGGGTCCGAGGACGCAGAAGCGGCCGCGCAAGCGTCGGTCGTCCGGTTGGTCAACGAAATCCTCAGTGAAGCCGTCGAGACGCGAGCCAGTGACATTCACATCGAGGCCCAAGAGAATCGACTGAAACTGCGATACCGGATCGACGGTGTGCTGCAACGGCAAAGTGTGCCGCAAGAGATGAATCAATTTCAGGCGGCGATCGTCAGTCGCTTGAAGATCATGTCCAAGATGAACATCGCGGAAAAACGAGTGCCGCAAGACGGCCGCATCAAATTGCGAGTGGCCGGACGCGAGGTCGATTTGCGGGTTTCGATCATTCCGATGTTGCACGGCGAAGGCGTCGTGATGCGGGTGCTCGATAAATCGAACCTCAGTTTGTCGTTGCGTGACATCGGAATGCCCGAAGACACGTATCAGAAATATCAAAAGCTGATTCGAATGCCGCACGGGATCGTGTTGGTCACCGGCCCGACGGGCAGCGGGAAAACGACCACGCTGTACAGTTCGCTCAATGAGATCAAATCCGAAGACACGAAGATCATCACGACGGAAGATCCGATCGAGTATCAACTCGAAGGCATCAATCAAATCCAAGTCCAACAAAAGGTTGGGTTGACGTTTGCTGCCTGCTTGCGAGCGATTCTGCGTCATGACCCGGACGTCGTGCTGATCGGTGAAATTCGCGACTTGGAAACAGCTGAGAACGCAACGCAAGCCTCGCTGACCGGTCACATGGTGTTCAGCACCTTGCACACCAACGATGCCGCTGGATCGTTCATGCGATTGTGCGACATGGGCGTGGAACCATTCCTGGTCGCCAGCACGGTCGAGGGCGTCATGGCACAACGGTTGGTCCGGCGTCTGTGCTCCAGTTGTCGCCAAGAGTACACGCCCAACGTGGCGGAACTGCCAGACGATTTCCCTTTGGAAAAATTGAACGGTCCCCTGTACCAGCCACAGGGTTGTGAGCAATGCCGTGGCACGGGCTACAAAGGCCGGATGGGAATCTATGAACTGCTGGTCACGAACGAAAAAATTCGTGACCTGGCGACCCAGCGCGCAGCATCCAATTTGATCAAGAAGGCCGCCATCGAAGCCGGCATGCAAACGCTGCGTAGCGATGGTTGGGAAAAAGTCTGCAGTGGATTGACGACCGTGGACGAAGTGCTTCGCGTCACCAAGGCGGACTGACAGGATGCCAGACTTCGCATATGTCGCAAAAACGGCGACGGGAGAACGGCGGGAAGGCACCATCGCCGCCCAAACACGCCGGGCAGCGATGCAACGATTGCGTCAGCAAACGCTGTACCCTGTCAGTGTTTCCGATGTGAAGCCTGCGATGGGAGACGTCACCCAGTTCCAGCTGCCCCAACGCATCAAGAAGGAACAGATCGCGGACCTCTGTACCCAGTTGGCGGACCTGCTGAACAACGGCGTCCCCATGTTGGAGGCCCTGTCGATTCTTGGCGAAGTCACGATCAACCCGCGATTGCAAGACGCTGCCAAACGGATCCACGACGCCGTCGCCGAAGGGGCAACCCTCGATCAAGCGATGGCAGCCGAACCCGCCATCTTCTCTGAACTGACGCTCAGCATGGTCCGGGCGGGGCAAGAGGGTGCGTTCTTAGAAGAGTCACTCCAACGAACCAGTGTGTTCTTGTGCAAGCAAGATGAGATGCGTTCCAAAATTGTCAGTGCTTTGGCCTACCCGATCATTCTGGGCGTCGTTGGCACCTTGATCACATCCTTGATGATGGTCTTTTTGGTACCCAAGTTCCAACCGTTCTTTGATCGTTTGGAAGCCACAGGATCTGGTCTGCCACTGATCACGGTGTTGTTGCTGGCGGTCAGTCACACGTTGCTCAACTACGGTTTGCTGTTGCCGATTCCGGTCATTGCAATTGTGTTTGGGCTCAAGAAATACTTGGCCTCCGACAGCGGACGCACGACCTGGGACACGTGGAAGTTAAAGATCCCCGTGCTGGGTGACATCTTTCATGACGCCGCCGTTTCACGCGCGTGCCGTGTGCTGGGGACGTTGCTTCGAAATGGCGTGCCACTGCTGAAATCATTGAAGATCAGCAGTGAGTCTACCGGCAACCGCCTGCTGCAGCAGGCCATGCTGAAGGCGGCTGAGAACATCACCACCGGTGATACCTTGGCCAAACCATTGGCGGCGAGTGGATTGATTCCGCCTCAAGTCATGGCAATGATTCGCATCGCAGAAGAATCCAACACGCTCGACGATGTGTTGGTCAAAATTGCCGACCGCATCGACGGCAAAGTGGAACGTCAACTGGAAGTGATGGTTCGAATGATCGAACCATTGATGCTGGTGTTGATTGGTGGCATGGTCATGTTCGTGATCGTGGGCGTGTTGCTGCCAGTCTTCGATTTAAATTCAACGGTCAACTAAAAAGGGAAATTCTTATGAGACGTCGAAGCACTCGCAAACGCAGCGGTTTCACGCTGTTGGAATTGATGATCGTGTTGATCATCTTGGTCGGATTGATCGCCATGGTGGGACCCCGACTGCTCGGGTCGCAACAGAAGGCGGACATCCGAACGGCGGAGGTCCAAATCGGCAACTTGGCCTCGGCACTGAAAATGTACGTGGTTGATATGAAGGTCTTTCCGGCAACCGAAGACGGCTTGGAAACGCTTTTGAAAGCACCTGATGATGAGCGTCTCGCTCGCAAGTGGGCGGGCCCTTACATCGACGGCAGCAAGCTTCCGCTTGATCCTTGGGGCAACGACTTCGAATATGAATTCGATGCCGTCGAAGGTGGCAGCGATAGCTCGCAACCTGCTTTCCCGCGTATCTTCTCAATTGGTCCCGATGCCCAAGCGGGGACCGATGATGACATTGGAAACCAACCCGCTGAAGGCGAAGAGGAGTCGGAATTGTCCGACTCGAGCGACGCTTGAGGCCTCGCTCGTTTTGAAATGTCCCTGCAAGACCGGGTTCTCGCTGTTGGAACTCATGATCGTCTTGACGATCATGGTTGGGGTCGGTGCTGTCGCGTGGCCGAGCTTGCGAAGGCCGATGGCGGACAGCAGTGTGCAGCAAGCTGCCAATCTCTTGCGGGCTGAAATCTCCGATTGCAGACAAACCGCAGCGATTGAAGGGGAACCTCGTTTGATGCGATTCAGCGCCAACCAGCCCCTCGTTGCATCGGGGCACTGGGCCGACCTGGTCGCCGAACAATTGATCGGCGATCGTTCGCAAAGTGACACTGCCACTGATACAGAGCGAGAGCTCAAAACTTGGGAACTTCCCATCGACATCGTGATCGACGAAGTTCAGCTCGATCAACGCGCCTACGTCGTCGCCGATGAAACGTCGATGCCATCGGACGCGATCGATCTTGAGACGTCGACTTGGTACCTGCCGTTCTTGCCCAGCGGCCAAACGAGAGCGGCCATCGTCGTGCTGCGTGACACTGCCACTCACAGTCGCGTGGCCCTCGAAATTGAAGCGGTCACGGGGATGATGCGAACGGCTCGTTTGTCACCCGCGACACCTGGCGATGCGTCGTCGAACGCCCCGCTACCGCCCCGCGATGGGGAGCTTTCCAATTGAACCCTCGACTGAATCTTCGGCGCAAACCACACAGCGGTCTCTCGTTGATGGAAATGGTGCTGGCCACCGCGTTGCTGGCCAGCAGCGGTGTCGCACTGTTCACCTTGGTGGGACAAGCGACCCAGTTGGCGCGGAGGGCCGAGGAGCGAACAGTGGCACTGCAAATGGCCCAGTCAACGATGGACGAGTTCCTTGCGACCGGATCGAACTCGGAGTTGGAGATGGAGGGCAGTTTTCCGTCGGATCCGCGTTGGCGCTATCGAATCGAACTCTCGGACGTGGAGGCAACGGATCAAAGTGAATCCAAGCTGAAGCGAATTGTCGTTTCGATTGATCGCGCCAACGAACGAGGTGAGACGGCATCGGACACGGCAGTCGTGAGTCTGGTCCGCTGGACAAGAGCAACGAAGCCGCCCAGCCAATCGCCGAATGATTCGGTTTCACCGGAATCCTCAGACGGACTGCCACCAGATGCATTCCTACCTGACACACTGTCGCCGACAAGTTTGATGCAGGCGGATTCGATCACGCCATGAACAACGAAGAAGTTCGCCGCGGCGGCTACACGATCCTGGAACTGATGCTCTCGCTGATCTTGCTGGCTGCGCTGATGATGGTCGCTTGGTCGATCCTGGGTTCGTATCGGGACGCGGAGCAACGTGGATGGAATCAAGCCTATCAAATGCAGGTGATTCGCATCGCCCGGGATTGGCTGGACTCGGACGCGGCCAGTTTGATGGAACCTCGTGTTTCCATGAGTCCGTCGTCGACTCCCACACCGTCGTTTTTGTCACACCCCACGCAATTGCGACCCTTCCAAGGGAACGAACTGGGCTTTGAGGTTGACTTGATTCCGTCATTCGATCCGTTGCCGTGGTTGGAAGCGGTCACCCAAGCGGAGGCCCCCCTGTCCACGACAACGCAAGCACGCAGTCGCGAAAATTCAAGCACCTCGATTGCACTGGATCCGCTCACCATCCATCACCTGCGTTACACGATCGTCCCCAGGGATGTGATCAGCGGCGCGGGAGCCACGGATTCCGCGGAGGAACTCTTTGATGTGCGGCGGGAACTGGTTCCGGTTGATCGCTGGTCGAAAGCCTCCGTTTCGTCATCTGAAAAGGAGTTGACGATGGCTGACCTGTACCGGGTTCCCGATGAGGAACGGCCAATTGAATCCGCTGCCGATGGCGCGACGTTGGCGACCAGCATTCGCAATCTCGTTGCTCCCCGTTTTCGCTACAGCGACGGCGCCCAATGGCTGGGCCAATGGGACAGCCAATTGAAAGGTGGGTTGCCACGCGCGATTGAACTGAGCTTCGATTTGCCATCCGCATCAACCTCTTACGAAACGGTCGTCCCAGAAGAAGACGAAGCGGATGAATTCGTCGCGGAGGACTTTGCGGACATGGTGATGTCGTCCGAACCAGTCGCAACGATCGATGAGAGTTCCTCCAGCGGCGAGGATGACGCACTCATCCGCGACGTTCGAATCGTGGTGTTCATCGCAGGCAGCCGGCTCCCAGGCAGTCTTCCAGGTGATCCGCATGAATAGGCCGCGAAACGGAACGGCTCTGTTGGTGGTCATGGTGATCGTGACCATGGTGGCGTTGGCTGCGTATGGATTCAACCAGCAGATGGCCGACGCCTACCGATCCAGCAAGCTGCAAATCGAACGGGCTCAAGCTCGGTTGACGGTCATGAGTGCAATCGAAGCACTGCAATCCACTTTGGAACAACCTCGTGGCAGCCGTTTGTCCTGGCATCGGGAACCGGCGGCGTTGTTCACAGGGGTATCGCTGCGAGAAAATGCCAGCCAGACAGAAGACGTCGAGCCGGAATGGATGTTTTCCGTGTTGTCGCCCGCGGATCCTGCTGCGGTGGGAACTTCCATGGAGCTCGCCAAGGCATGGCGGTTCGGACTCACCAATGAATCCTCCAAGATCAACTTGTTGGCACTCAACCAGTGGGAAGCGGCGGTCCCCGGGCAGGCGAAAAAAACCCTGATGAATTTGCCGGGGATGGACCTGGCGATGGCGCAAGCCTTGATGAATGCCTATGGGATCGTTGACACGGCACCGGCGAGTGCCCTGAGTCTGAGCGATCGTATTGGTGCGTTCTCCGATGAGCAGGGATCCGGTGGCGTTTCATCATCCGGTGGAGATGACGCTGACGAGCGGATTCGCCAGTGGGCAAATCGCTGGACCGGCGGCGACTGGGACATGAACTACCAGCTGGATTCGCTTGAGCAAAACCTGTTGGAGGAGCAAACATCTTTGGGAGCAACGGGCTCAATCGAGGGGACGGCCAATGCGAGGCCGGTTGCCTGGCGAGACCATCTGACATTTGACAGTGGACAACGGAACGAAAGCCTCATCGGTCAACCAAGGGTTTTCTTGAACGGGGCGAACCTGCAAAAGCTTCACCAGGACTTGCTGGCGATTTGGCCGGCCGATTGGGCGAACTTTGTGATCGCCGTGCGGCAGTTTGGCGTCCGCGGGCAATCGTCCTCTCGGACTGGGACCTCGTCGGTAACCGCCGCTGAGTGGACACCGGACTTTTCGATCCCCGCGTCCGTGCGAATTGCGAGCCCTTTGGAGTTGGCAAATGCGACGGTCGAGGTTTCCCAGGCCAATGAGAAACCATTCTCAATCCGCAGCCCGTTCTCGGATGACTTTGGCGACCGCAGTAACTACATTAGGAGTCTGGTTGACGATGTGACGGTTCATCCCAGTCGCGTGATCGTTGGCCAAGTCGACGTGATGGAGGCTCCCCGCCCCGTCTTGCTAGGCATTCCGACGATCACCCCTGAAATCGTCGATCAAATCATCGAGCGACGTGCGTCTCAAACGGGTTCGGTTTCACCGACCGATACGAACGTCTCGCGGGACACAATTGCTTGGCTATTGATTGAAAACGTCGTCGACTTACCCACCTTTATCAAACTCCAGCCCTGGATCACCGTTGGAGGCGATTGCTACCACGCTCAGATCGTTGCCTTTCGAGACCCTTTCACGCCGACGTTCCGTTGCACTGTGACGCTGGACGGGTCGGCCCCTCATGTCGCCCTGCGAAGTCTTCGCCAGTGGGATGCGTGGGGAAAGGGTTTCACTTTCGACGAATTGCGTGGTGAGCTTTCGCCAAACCCACCCTTGGATCATGCCGGTTCCCACCTTCCTTAGCCGCTTGCCCTTCCTTCACTCGTTCGCCGCACCCTCCAAACGCGGTCCGATCGTGGTCGCTTCGTGGGACCAGGTGAACGTGTATTTCCTCGTGGTGAGGGAACGCAAAGACGGGTTGGCTGCGGTTGCTTGGGGGACCCTCGCCCGGGAGGCGGAGCAGCCTGCTCTGGCCGTTCTTCAGCAACAGCTCACTGCCAGCAAAATCACAGCCTCCCGTTTGGTGTTGTTGCTACCGCGGACGGATCTGGAGATGACGACGGTTGAGATCCCGCCGGCCGACGCATCTGAAGTTGCGGCGTTGATCCGAGCCGAAGTGGAACAATTGATTGGCGATGGAGATCACGAGTTGGTCGTTGACTATCGACTGCTTGATGGCGCGACGTCGCCGATGGTCGCAGTCGCGGAAACAGCCTCCGACGCCAGTGAAGCCGATGAAAAACAAGTGGGCGAACCCAAACGCTCGCAAACGGCGGCTGCCTTCTCGCTGGAACAAAGTCAGCTGAACGCCTGGACTGATTCAGTCGCTCAAACGGGACTGCAACTCGCCGCGTTCACTTCCCGACAAACCGCGCCCCTGTATCAACTTCGGCAGCAACGCGTCTTCCGTTCGTCCTTGTCTGTGCTGATTGTGGTGTATGAGGGCGAGGTTGAATTGTCCTTTCTTCGCGGCAGTCGCTTGGCTTCGTTGCGAACCTTCCGGGCCAGCAGTCATGATGCGGGAGCGTTGACCGATCAAATTCAATTGGAAGTGCAACGCAGCATTTCATTGATGGATTTTGTCGCTCCTGGCGAAATGCCAGAGATGCTGGTGTTGGTTCGAGGTCCGCGTGACGCGCTGCCTGAGGGCACCGGCCAGCAACTTGGCAGCGACTCCGACACCGACCCATTGCTCACGCTTTGCGACTCACTCAATGCACGCCCGGTGACACTGGGGATCCCAGTCGATGCGAGCAGCGAGCAGACGCCTGATGACGATGCCCTCGCTCCGGACCCCGTGCTGGCGGCCGCCGCATCGGTGTTTCAAGAACATCATTTGGCGGTCGACTTGGTCCACCCCAAGGTTCCGCCCGTGCCACCCAATCCGATGCGTCGGTGGATGGCAATCGCGACCTTGGCTGTGGTTAGTTTGGGAATCGGGGCTTACACGTTGCTCAGCGATGTCCAGGCGTTGAAGACCCTGGTGGACGACAAAAAACAGGAATTGGTCGAAGCGGATCGGGTCGCGGCCAAAATGCAAGAGAAGGCCGACGAGACTCGGTTGGTCCAGCAATGGCTTGGCGACCAAGTCGATTGGCTTGCCCAGTTGCAGCGTTTATCCAGCCGTTTCCCCGAAGGCCAGCTTGCCAATGTGCGGCGTTTGTCCGCCGCGGCCGATGGCAGCACGGGCGTGATTGATATCTCGGTGCAAGTGAACGATCCCAACCGCGTTGCCGAATTGGAAAATGCACTCCGCGATGCCAAGTTCTCAATCACAAGCAAACGAGTCAGCGAGCAAACCAACAACGAAGAGTACCCTTGGCAGTTCGAAGCCAGGATCGCGTTTCCCATCACACCCGTCGACGAGCGAGAAGAAGAGATCTTCACGCAACCCGCTGGAATCATTCCCCCGCAGGAAGTCGAGTCCTCCGCGGAATCCGCGTCCCCCGTTGCCAGTCCATTGCCAGAACAACCTGCGGTGTCTGAACAAACCGATGCGTCCGAGCAGTCCACGCCCGCGGACGATCCGAAAACTGATTTGCCAGAGGTTTCCTCATGAACGCCAACCGTCGAACAATGTTTCTGGCGGCCGGAGGAATCGCGGTGATTTTGATGTTCGCGATCGACACCAGTTATCAGTCTCTGATCGAGCAACCAAGCCAACGCTATGTAGGTCAACTGAAATCCGTCGAGTCGAAATTGCAAGACGCCAACCGGTCCCAGATCACCGGCCGGCGATTGGCCAACCAATTGGATGGATTCGCATCGCGGGCGCTCCCGTATGATCCAGCGCTGGCTCGATCCAGCTACCAAGATTGGCTCTTGAAACTCGTCGAACAACATCAAATGGAATCGGCCTCCGTTGACGCCGACACACCGCGTCCGATCGAAGTCCGGTCACGCACCGCCAAGCGAAAGTCCAACCTCATCGGCCATCGGATTGGATTCTCACTTCGCGCTCGGACCACACTGGATCACCTGACCGATTTCTTGCATGGCTTTCACCGTTCGGCGCAGCTCCACAAGATTCGTAGCTTCTCTGTGACTCCCCTGGTCAATGGCAACCAATTGGAACTGAATCTGGCGATCGAGACGTTGTCGCTGGAGTCGACCGAGCGAGAAGGGGATCTTTCAACCTTGGTTCGTAGCGAGCAAACCTACCCACCGCGTGAAGACTACAACCAATTTGTCAGCCGCAACTTGTTTGCGAAGGGATTCTCCAAGTCACTGGGGCAAGTCCGTCTGAACGCAATCACGCAAAACCGCGGCGGTCAATCGGAAGGGTGGTTCTCGGTTGGCTCACCACCTCGAACACAAATCATCGGACAAGACGAATCGCTGGACCTGCCGCTGCACACCGTGCAGGTCAAGTCATTTGAGGAAGACCGCGTTGCTTTGAGCGTCAACGAATTTGATTGCTGGCTTTCGCTAGGACAATCGCTGGGCGATGTCTTGGGGCATCCGGCACCCGCATCCGTCGAAACACTCCAGGAAGTGGAACAACCATGATCACCCCCGCCCCCTCCATGTCACGTCTTGTCGCCATTTCTGCGATCATCGTGTTGACCAGCCTGTCGATCACAGAAACCGCTCAAGCCCAATTGTTCGGCGCCAGGACACTCGGGCAACCGCTCACGAGACGGCCCTCGGTCAGCCAGGGTGCGCCGCCAGCGATGGAATCGGCGGGGTCGGTTGAAGGCAGTGAACGCTTCCTGCGTGGCAATCGTTCGCGGGACGAATTTGTGGGGCCCAGTCGTGGTACTCAACAGGGATTCATTGGCAGTGACCAAGCCATCGGTGTCGGCCGCGTCCGTACATCGGTCGAATCGCTTCGCGAACCACCCGATCGCTCGGCCCAGATCAATCAGCCTGTTCCGCCGCTTGCCGCCGGAGCCATGTACTACCCGCAATTGTCGATCTCCGTTTCTGAGATGGCCGATGAAGCGTACGTCACAGCGGTCATTCTTAAACGTGACGAAAAGCTGGCGGCCAGATTGAGTCACGTCGCTGGCTCTGCGATTCAAATCTCGTATCAAGGCAACCGGGCGATCTTGAGTGGCGTCGTTGAGTCGGAGGCGGTTGCTGAAAAACTCCGGGTTTTGGCGTCCTTTGAACCGCACATTGACGAGATTGAATGCCAGTTTTGGACCCGACAAGCCCTCATTCGCCACTGATCCCAACTCGTTCCCAGGCTCCCGCCTGGGAACGCAATGGCTCGCAGGCTCCCGCCTGCTGACTCGTGGATGTGAGGCAGGAGCCTCCAAGGCAGTGTGTCCCCAGGCGGAGCCCGGGGACAAGGTTGAACGAGCTCGTTCCCAGGCTCCCGCCTGGGAACGCGATGGCTCGCAGGCTCCGCCTGCCGATTCGCGGATGTGAGGCAGGAGCCTCCAATGCAGTGTGTCCCCAGGCGGAGCCCGGGGACAAGGTTGAACGAGCTCGTTCCCAGGCTCCCGCCTGGGAACGCAATGCCTCGCAGGCTCCGCCTGCCGATTCGCGGATATGAGGCAGGAGCCTCGAAGACAGTGTGTCCCCAGGCGGAGCCCGGGGACAAGGTTGAACGAGCTTCCGTTTCCCTCGGAACCTCGCGATGCCTAGTTGGAAGCTGCCAGCACGCCGTGTGGGTCGAGCACGAATTTTTTGGCGGCGCCTTGGTCAAAAGCAGCGTAGCCTTGCACGGCTTCTTCCAGTGGGATCACCGTCGCGTTGACGGCGTTCGCGATTTGACAACGATCGTGCAAGATCGCCATCATCAGCCCTCGGTTGTACTTCATGACCGGGCACTGGCCGGTGGTGAAGTGCAAGGACTTGGCCCAGCCCAATCCGATGCGGAGGGAAAGATTGCCGGTTCGGGCCGCTTCGTCGACCCCGCCTGGATCATCGGTCACGTACAAGCCAGGGATTCCGACGCCGCCTGCCACACGGGTGACCTCCATCACTTGGTTGAGAACCGTGGCGGGTTTCTCGACGCCCGAATCGCCGCCATGTCCGCGGGCTTCGAAGCCGACGCAATCGACGGCGCAATCCACTTCTCGCTCACCCAAGATCGGCTCGATCATGTCGGGCAGGGAGGCGTCGGTTTTCAGGTCAACCGTTTCGCAGCCGAACGATCGGGCTTGAGCGAGTCTTTCCTCGATCATGTCGCCGACAATCACCACCGCTGCGCCGAGCAACTGGGCCGCGTGAGCACATGCAAGTCCGACTGGGCCGGCTCCGGCAACATACACGGTACTGCCTGTCGTCACCCCCGCGGTGTAGGCGCCGTGATACCCGGTCGGAAAAATGTCAGACAGCATTGTCAGGTCGCGGATCTTGGCGAGTGCCTGATCGCGATCGGGAAACGCGAGCAAGTTCCAGTCAGCGTAGGGAACCATCACGTAGCGGGATTGGCCGCCAATCCATCCGCCCATGTCGACATAGCCATACGCTGCGCCGGGGCGGTCAGGGTTCACGTTTTCGCAAACGCCCGTGTCACCTTCCTTGCAGCAACGGCAGCGACCACAAGCGATGTTGAACGGCACGCTACAGATGTCACCCTTTTTGATGAACTCAACGTCACGTCCAGCCTCGACGACTTCGCCGGTGATCTCGTGTCCGAGCACCATGCCCGCGGGAGCCGTCGTGCGCCCGCGGACCATGTGTTGGTCGGAGCCGCAGATGTTCGTGGAGATCACTTTCAAGATCACCCCGTGGTGGCACTGCCGAGTCTTCCCTCGATAGCTGAGTTCCAATTTGGGATCGTCGATGGATTGAACATCAACCTTCCCGTCGCCGAGATAAACAACACCTTTGTTATCTGACATCGAATCGTGCCTCGTAGAAAAAGACGGTGCGAAGGGTGTGTGTGGCAACCGTAGCGAGCTGGAACGGATGCTTCGTGACCCTGGATGAAGGGCAGTGTATCAGATGCGATTGCCGCGATGGGCGGAAGTCGATCGCCTGCAAGTTGCGAAATTGGCATCGGCTTCCAGCCTGTGGATCCACCTCATGTCAGAGCACGAAGCGAAAAACGAAAGAGAGTCTTGCCGCTCTCTTTCTCAAACTGGCCCTACCCTTCTCCCAAATCCTGATCGCTTCGATGCTCTGGCGGTTTCAAACAGGTACGCAGCTGTCATCGGGTAGGTGAGCCGATTGGCGTTCGCCACGGTTCCCACCCACAACCGGGGCTGACGCCCAACCGTCAACCCAATCACTCCTGCGTGCCTGCTTAAAAATCCGCTTTCTCGTTGCCTTGATTGTCGTAGCGGATGAATGCGAAGTAGCAAAAGCTGACTGGCAAACCGGGGAGTGTTAGCAGGAAGAACCACGAGACACTGATCGCCATCATTACGATGAAGCCAATGAAGAACGCCCATACCCACTTGGTGTCACGCCAAAGTCCTTTGAGTTGGTCCATTAGATTGACACCTCCTCTTTTTTCAGTTCCGCACAACGTGCTTGTAGGTGTTCGATTCCAATCCGATGGCAGAAGTCGCCCATGCCTTCGCCTACGTGCCGATGATGCTTGTAAACAGTGAACACACGGGTCAACTCCGATATGATTTCTTCCGCCGGCACCATGTCTTGGTAGATCTCCGCAAGTCGGTTTCCCAGCAATGCGCCGCCAACGAACAGCGTGTACCGATCAACGGCCTTGCCAACCAATGCGATATCCGCAACGTACGGGCGGGCACAGCCATTGGGGCATCCCGTCATCCGGATCGTGAATCGTTCGGAATTGAGGCCCAGCTTTGCCAGCACGGTTTCGAGTTCGTCGATCAAACTGGGCAACCGGCGTTCGGCCTCCGTGATCGCCAGCCCGCAAGAAGGCAGCGCCACGCACGCCATGGAGAATCTACGCACCAAACTGGTCGACTCACTGCTGTGAATCTTGTGCTTTCGCAGAATCTGGGAGACCTGCTCGCGGTGCGATTCGTCTAAATCACAAAAAATCAAACTCTGGTTTCCGGCCAAACGGATTTCGGTTCCGAGTGTTTCGGCCAGTTCTCGCAGCGCCGATTTCATCTCGTTCGAGTCTGTGTCACGGACCCGACCGTTTTCAACACAAAGACCGTAGGACCAGCGTCCATCCTTTTGTGACTGCCAGCCCATGTGATCGTCGACGCCGTGCACGTCATCGTCGGTGCATTCCTCCAGGGCATATCCAAGCACCTTTTCGACTTCGTCGCGGAACTTGGTGATCCCCCAGTTCGCAATCAAGTACTTCATGCGGGCGACTTTTCGGTCGGCACGATTGCCGTTGTCCCGCTGCACAATCAAAACGGCCTTGGCAACGTCAATGGCTTGCTCGGGCGTACAGAACCCCAATCGTTTTGCGACGGCGGGGAACGTTTTCTTCTGGCTGGGGGGTGTGCCCATTCCGCCGCCCACAATCACGTTGTAGCCTACGATTTCTGCGTCCCGCACGACGGCAATGAAGCCGAGGTCTTGCGTGTAGACGTCGATGCAATTGTCCTCGGGGAGCACAACGCCACACTTGAATTTTCTCGGCAAGTAAGTCGGGCCGTAGAGCGGTTCGACCTCTTCTTCGGCGGATCGAACATCGCCGACCATCATCTCTTCGCCCGTCTGTTCGTCCTTCACCCACAATTCGCGGTACACGCCTGTTCGGGGTGCCAACGACTCGGCGAGCTCATCGGTCAATCGCTGAAGTTCCTCGCGAATCGAGTCGGTGCGTTTGGCTGGACAGCACATCACGTTTCGATTGACATCGCCGCAGGCGGCCAGGGTGGAAAGCCCCAGCGTGTTGATTCGCTGAATCGTTTCCCGAAGATCTTGCTTGACAACACCATGCAGTTGGATGGTTTGGCGTGTCGTGATCTTCATGGTCGAGTTGCCAAGCAGTTCACAGATGTCGAGATGAGCAAGGAACTGGTTGGCCGTCATCCTTCCGCCCGGAATACGGCAGCGAATCATCATCGAAAACGCCTTGCCACGCCCCATCTTTCGCAACTCCGACCGCATGTCGCGGTTGTCTTGCTGGTAAGTCCCGTGGAACTTCAGCAGTTGCAGGTTGTCTTTCTCGAACTGGTCGGTGTCCTTTTGCAAATCTTCCGCGATCCGGCCGGCCAACCATCGGCTTTCTGCTTTGATCTTCTCGACGGCGCTGAGTTTTTTGACGTCACTGAGTTTTCCGACGTGACTGGGCTTCTCGACGGCGTTGGGATGTGTGTTGTCACTGACGTTCTTCGTCATGTTCTTTCTCCGGGAATGAGCGATCAGTACACGGTAGAAGAGGCGGGCGGATTCGAACAAGCCGCGTGCTTCATTTCGTGCGCAATCATGCCTCTGTGTGCCACCAATCCACTCAATGATCCATTCAATCAGCAACTCAATGCCATCCGGTTAGACGCGCCGAATCCACCGTTGTGATTTGACGAGGTGTAGCCAGATGGGATTGCGGGGTACGATGACTCGAAACCGACTGAGATTGTCACCCCTTGAAACGAAGCCAATGTCTGATGCGACGTAGCGACTGGACACCCGATTTAACCCACTGCAAGGTGCCATTGTTCGAAGGGATCGCACGCGCGATCGCCGACGACGTCGCGGATGGCAAGTTAGTGGCGGGGGATCACTTGCCGACCCAGCGGGCACTCGCGAAACAGATCAACCTGGACGTCACGACGGTGGCTCGCGGTTATGCAGAAGCGGCTCGCGTTGGATTGATTGAAGCGAGAGTCGGGTCGGGGACCTTTGTTCGCGGGCCTCGCCAGCCCGACTCGTTGGCTGCTCGCCGAGCCGACTTGGCGGACCGCAGCATGAACCAACCGCCCGATATCACCGATGCGGCGTTGCTTGGGCAGATGCGGGCGTCGATGACCTCGGTCGGCGAAATGCTTCCTCAACTGCTGCGGTACCAACCCAGCGGAGGCGTGTCCCAGGACAAGGCCGCTGCGACCGCATGGCTTTCGCGGCGAGGTGTGATGTTGGATCACCATTCCCTGCACATCACCGCGGGAGCCCACACGGCAATCAGCGCTGTTCTTTCAACTTTGTTGTCGCACGGAGGCTCGATCGCCTGCGAGTCGGTCACTTACCCAGGGCTGCGTGGGATCGCCAAGACAATTGGAGCTCCGGTGCACGGATTGCCAACCGATCAATATGGAATCGATCCTGCGGCACTGGACAAAGCAGCCTCGCAAAAGAACGTTCGTGTGCTGTACCAAAACCCCACGCTTCGCAATCCAACGACCGAAACTGTTCCCCTGAGCCGCAGGGTGGAAATGGTGGAAGTTGCACGTCGGCATGGAATCGCGATCCTGGAAGACGATGCGTATGGCTTCTTGCCAGTCAACGCACCGCCCGCGATCGCAATGCTCGCTCCTGAATTGACGTTTTATGTCGCCAGTCTGGCGAAATGTTTGGGGCCGGGACTGCGGATCGCTTATCTGCTAACCCCGCGTGCAATGGAACCCAGGGATTTCACAGCGAGCTTAAGAGCCGTTTCTGTGATGGCATCTCCTCTGACGACGGCGCTGGTCACTCGCTGGATCGAAAGCGGTTTGGCTGATTCAATCTTGGCAGCGGTTCGATCGGAAACCCGTGCCCGCCGCAAACTGCTGTCTCACTGCCTTCCCAAAGAAATGCTGGTCGCGGCGGAGGGTTGTTTTCATGCCTGGATCCGACTCCCTGAATCGCAATCCCGAGCCCGCGTGATTGACTGGATGCGAGGGTATGCACTCGGCGCGGTGGCATCGGATGAGTTCTGTTTTGACGTCGCCCCACCAGAGGCCTTGCGATTGTGCCTCGGCGGAGCAGCCACACGTGAAGAATCCACGCAGGCAATCGAGTCTCTGTCTGACTTGCTCGGTGTCTAACTGGATCAATAGGCCCTGTTTTGTTCACGACACGACCAAACTCACAACCGGTTCATTTCACTTGGCCGGAACAGTCTCGATCGAGGTCCGATGAATACGACATCAGGTATGTCGATCATCCCGTGCGGTTGAAGTCAAACGTCGTGACTCGGATCCGGCAGTCTTGCTCACGCTCACTCCGCTGAACGCGTTGCAAGGTGTGGACGGGGAATTTCACTGGCAAGGCCAGTGGAAGAGAAACTTCGAATGCTTTGGACGCGCCTGGCTACTTCTCGCTGGTGGTTTCGGTTGGAGGCTGGTTTGCCGCGTCGGCGGACGCTTCGTTCGCTGGATTTTCGCCTGGGGCTTCCGCTGCTTCCTCGCCCGGTTGCTTCATGCGGTTGATTGAGAAACTGAGGATGGTTCCCTTCATCCCGTCAAACTTGATCGTCGTGGAGGCATCGGCCTTGCCAGCGTCACCTTCGAGCAACACGTTGACGACCAACCCTTCATCGGTGCTGATTCGGTTGTCGACATTGGTAATCGTTACGGTCGGATTGTCGCCGACCCAAATGTCGGTTCGGCCGAGTGCCTGGTTCAGTATGTCATCCGTTGCGATCTCGATGAACGAGTCGTGCATGACCGGCTTCATCGCCTCGAAGTTTTTGGCGAGCAACTGTTGGAAGAAGATCTCGGTTCGTTCGCGATACAATTCGTCGTTCGCCGGTCCCGTGAACCAGTCGTCGCTGAGTTTGTCGGGTTCGATTTTAAACTCGATCAATTGGTCGTTTTGGAAAACGAATTCAGAATTTGCGACGCCGTTTGCAAACACCATGTCACCCGACGTGGTCACCAGGGTTTGATCGGAGTTGCTTTCAAAGTTGATGTTGAAATTGGACCCGGTTTCGAATTTGCACTCGCCCATCACGGCGTTGATCTCTTTCATCCAGGCCAGCATCACCGGTGCATCGACTTTCTCCCGAAGCGACGGTTCACAAAGATCGAGGAACGCGTCGGCGTCTTCTGCCACAATCGATTCAAAAACCGGGCGTTGATAGGCCTGGCTGGAACTGTTTGCGAAATAGAGGCCAACGCCACAGAGAACCAACAACAAAAACCCGGCGCCCAGGATGGCGACAATGATCCATTTCAACATGGTCTGTTCCCCACTGAAACTTGCGTCCGTTGGCTTTGGACGCTTGGAATGTTAGAAGTCGAGCGCGTGATTCTCTCGCCTTCCAGCTTGCAAACCCGGAATTCGCGGGACAATCACCATCAAGGCTCCCAAGGATAGTCGGTTCGAGGACCCCAACCAGGGGTGGTCTCGGCCCTCCAGGCATGGCGTTCCGTTGGCACTTGTGCCAATCCAGCCGCTTTCCACGCCGTGGCTTGTCGACCGAACCGTGAGGAAGCTCGGTCAGCCTTGAACTGCGTTTCAGAAACCGCCACCACCGAGTGCTTGGTAGGCGTTGATGATGGCGCTGAGTTCTTCTTGCTTGGTATCGATCAGCAACATCTTGGCTTCCATCAACTCTCGCTGGGCAAGCAGGACTTCGACGTACTCCACGCGAGCATTTTGGAACAATTTGCCGGCACTGTCGACGGATTCTTCCAACGACTGAAGTTGTTGCTTCTTGATCTCGATGCTGCTGCGATAGTTGTCGACTTTGGAGACCAGGTTGACCACTTCCACGTGCGCTTCCAGCACCGTTTGTTGGTAGTTGTAGATGCTCTGCAACTGAACCGCGTTTGCCGTCCGGTAGTCAGCCTGGATCGCGCGTTTGTTGATCAGTGGGCCCACAATGTCTCCCGCGACGCTGTAGATGAGCGATTCCGGTGTTCGGAACAAATACCCTGTCGCGAACGCGTTCCAGCCAAGGCCACCGGTCAGCGTGAGTGAGGGATAGAAGCGAGCGCGAGCAACTTTGATGTCCAACCCTGCGGCGACGACCTGGCGTTCTGCCTCGCGAATGTCGGCTCGGTTTTGCAACAGTTCCGATGGGACGCCTGAACTCAGCGTTTGCATGTTCAGATCAATGAAGTTCACTTCGGTTCGGTCCACGTGTTGTGGATAGCGACCGACCAAGAAGTTGATTCGGTTCTCAGCTTCAACGATCTCTTGAGCGATGACGGCTCGTTCGCTCTCGTTCTTATGCACCTCGGCTTGGAAACGTTGAACGGCCAGTTGATTGCCGCGACCGGCTTCCTTCATCGCATTGGAAATATCCAGGCTCCGTTGTTGAATCTCGATCGTCTTTTCGAGTGTCAACATCCGGTTGTCGAGTGCCAGCAGCTCGTAGTAGTTGTCGGCGACTTCGGCGACCAAGCGGGTGATGATGTAGTTTCGTCCCTCTTGGGTCGCCAAGTACCGCATGGCAGCCGCGTTTTGGGCATTCCGCAATCGTTTCCAGATGTCCACTTCCCACGACACATTGGCGGCGACCAAGAAGTCCGGGAGCGGATCAGGAAAGCCTCGTCCGGGGGCGACCTCGAGTTGTTCTTCTACAGCGCCGTCTCGCGTGTGCCGGCCCGACTTTTCGACCCCAGCACCGACCCCCGCGGTCACGAAAGGTCGATACTCGCCGCTGCGGGCATAGGTTTCATTGCAGGCAATTTGAATTTCCTCGGAGAGGATTCTCAGTTCTTGGTTTCCAACCATTGCCTGAGTGATCAGGTCCAGCAAATACGGGTCAGTGTAGAACACGCTTTGCGGCAATTGAGCTGAGTTCTGGAGCGTTGAAATGCCGAAGTTCAAGTCCGCTTCATCGTAAATCAAGTGGTCGCCAGACTCGTCGATCACCGAGGAAGAAACGGTTTGCGTGGGAGCATTTGCCAGTTCGATCTTGGCTGGCTGATTCGATTGCCGTTCTGCAGCTTCGACCGCTTCCTGGACAAGCGAAGACGGTTCGGGGGCGAAATTCGTGGATTGGATGTAGCTCGCGAACGTTTTCGGCTCTTCGTCGGTTTTCGCGGACACCAATTGGGTGTTGGTAGGCGAAAGCTTGCGAGCCTCTTGGGATTCGTCAGGCTCAGCCGTCTCCACGAAGGAGGCCGTCTCAACCAGCGGTGCGATTTCGCTGGGGACACCAGAATCGTTCGCCATGGTTGGATTGCTGGTGGAGTCCATGCCGTTGTTCCAGTTGTAATGCTGGGGCATGGAAGGTCCTGGTTTGGAACCTCGTAGGCCAGGGATGCCGCATCCGGGAAACGCCAGCAATGAGCCGCAGATCAAGGCAGCGATGGAGGCACGTTTGGAAGAGTGGTTGCGTGAAGCGTGCGTCGTTGGATGGTTCATGTTCGTCCTTGATGAACTGGCGGGGATCGGCATCCTGCCGAAACGTGTTCTAGAGTCCGCGTTGACTGACGCGTTGTCACATCACTGGGAAGCGATGACGCAGCAGGGTCAATTTGATCGGTAGGTGGAGTTTCGTCGTTGATCGGGAGAGCGATCGACGCTTTCGTCCCTCTGAGCGAATTGTGCCAACATTTGCAGATCAGTCCTTCGGACTCCGGCGGCTTTGCCGGCGAGTCCGGTTGAGAGGCATGTGGCAGACATTCCCAATGCAGCGTTTTGGCGGATTGATCAGTGTTCCCGTTCGAAGATTTCGCTGAGAGGTTGGTCGTGTTCGTCGCGAATCAGAGTTCGACCGTCGGCCATTTTTGCGAAGAGGTAGTAGAGTCCTGGGATCACCAAGACGCCAACCAGCGTGCCCAGCAACATGCCACCGACTGCCGTCGTTCCGATCGTGCGGTTTCCGATGGCTCCAGGCCCGGTGGCTCGCACCAGTGGGATCAGACCTGCGATGAAGGCGAACGAAGTCATCAGAATGGGGCGAAAGCGCAGTTTGCCGCCTTCGATGCCCGCTTCCATGATGCTCAAGCCTTCCTGCCGTCGCTGGACCGCGAATTCGATGATCAGGATGGCGTTCTTTCCGAGCAGACCGACCAACATCACCAATCCGATTTGACAGTACACGTCGTTGGCCAGTCCCATGGATTGAAGGAAGGCAAATGAACCGAAAATGCCCACGGGCAGTGACGTCAACACGGCCAACGGAATGAGGAAGCTTTCGTATTGGCCCACCAACACCATGTACACGAAGATCACCACAATCAGGAAAATGTAGACCGCTGTGTTGCCCGATTTGGCTTCGTCGTATGACAAGCCTTGCCAGTCAATGTCGAACCCGTTGGGGAGGGTTTCTTCGGCGACTTGTTTGATCGCCGCGATCGCTTCGCCACTGCTGTATCCGGATGCTGGTGCGCCTTGGATGGGAGCGGTTGGGTAGAGGTTGTAGCGGCTGATTTCGTTCAGGCCCTGCTTCTTCTCAATTCGCATGAACGCGGAGTAAGGCACCATCTCGCCATCCTCGTTTTTCACGAACATGTTGTCGAGGTCTTCCGGGTAGCGACGGAATTTGGGTTGGGCTTGGACGTAGACCTTGTAGAACTGCCCGAAACGCACGAAGCCTTGTTCCCAGGTGCTGCCGATCACAATGGACAGATTGGCCATCGCGTCTTTGATGGACACGCCCTTCTGCATCGCGACATCGTTGTCGATGATGACTTCATATTGCGGGTAGTTGGCGGCGAAGAACGTGAACAATCCTTTGAGCTCAGGCCGCTTGCTCAGGGCTGCCATGAACTCGTCGGTGACTTGGCCCAACGCGGCGTAGTCGCCGCTGTTGGTTTTGTCGAGCAAGTTGACCGAGAACCCACCGGCGGCACCAAAGCCAGGAACGGCAGGCGGTTCGAAAAACTCGAGTTTGACGTTGGCAATGTCCGTCCCGCGTTCCTCCAATTCTTCAATGATCTCTCGCGATGTCAGTTCCCGGTCCGCCCACGGTTTCAGGTTGATGATGCAGGTACCAGCGTTCGAACCGCGGCCCTCGGTCAGGACCTCGTAACCGGCGATCGAGGAAACCGAGGTGACTTCATCCATTTGTTTGCAAATCGATTGCAGTTCATGGCACTTTGAGTTGGTGTATTCAAGTGTCGAACCAGGTGGTGTTTGCACAATGCCGTAGATCATTCCTTGGTCTTCCAGCGGAATGAACCCCGTTGGCAAGACTTGGTTGACGACCAAAATGCCATATCCGAACACCGCGATCACCGCGATCGTCACCACTCGGCGACTGATGATGTGACGGAGCACACGAGCGTAGCCACCCGTGACGGATTCGACGCCACGATCAAAACCATGCAGAAACAGACCGATCGGGCTGCGCTTCTTCGCACCCCCATCGAACCCCGAGAATGCGGCACGGAACGAAAACACAGCTAGCAAAGCAACGACGCCCGCGATGATGTCGATCCGCGTGTCCGTCAACTCCATCTGTTCTGAGAGGACCTCGTGTACCAATTCAATGTGCAATAGGAAGTGGACTCCCGTTCCGACGGCGATGCCCAGCAAGAGGCTGACCAACGCCCGCAGAACAAACGCGTATCGACCGGCGACTTTTTGAATCCCGCGATTCAAGAGACCGAGGATGCCGCGTTGGACGTTGTCATCCAGCGGTTTCAAAATCATCGCACACAACACCGGCGTCAACGACAATGCGACGACCCCCGAGATCACGATTGCCATCGCCATCGTCAATGCGAACTGACGATAGAACACGCCGACCGGACCAGTCATGAACGTGACGGGAATGAAGACAGCGGTCATGACCAAGGTGATCGCGATGATTGCCCCGCTGATTTCCTGGACCACCTCTTGGGTCGCTTGATAGGGACCAAGGTGCTTTGCGTGCATCTTTTCGTGGACCGCTTCGACCACGACGATGGCGTCATCCACCACGACCCCAATGGCGAGCACGAGTGCAAACAGCGTGATCAGGTTGATCGACATGCCAAACATCAGCATGAAGAAGAACGTGCCAATCAAGGACACGGGAACCGCCAGTGTGGGGATCAACGTGCTGCGGAAGTCACCGAGGAACAGATACACGACCAACGACACCAGAATGAACGCCTCGAACAGCGTGTGCAGCACCTTTTCGATCGAGGCGTCCAGGAAGTTCGAGACATCGTAGGTGACGGCGTAGTCCATCCCAGGGGGGAATTGTTTTGCTTTGATGTCTTCGACCTTCGCCTTGACCTGTTCGATCACGTCCGCTGCGTTGGATCCCGGTGTTTGTTTCAACACGATGGCCGCGGCGGGCAGTCCATCAATGTCGGAGTACAAGTCATAAAACGAGGAGCCGAGTGAGATCGTGGCAACGTCTGTTAAACGCAGGATTTCGCCCTCGGGACTTGCTCGGAGGATGATCTGCTCGTATTCCTCGGGTGTCGTGTAGCGGCCGACCCAAGTCAGCACGTATTCCAGCGTTTGAGATGTCGTGCCGGTTGCTTGGCCAAGTCGTCCAGGCGTGCCGATCATGCTTTGATCGGCCAAAGCCTCCATCACGTCTTCGGCATCAACGTGGTAAGCACGCATGCGGTCGAGATCCAGTTCGACACGCATTGCATACGAACGGTTGCCCAGAATGGATGCGAAACCCACCCCAGGAATGCGTTTGATTTCGTTCAAGATGTTGACGGTGGAGTAGTTGTAGAGGTAGTTCTGGTCCACGCTTTCGTCGGTGCTGAACACGTTCACGTACATCAGCATGCTGCTCATGTTTTGCATCACGATGATGCCTTCGCGTTCCACGATAGGTGGCAGGTTGTTCTTGACCATCTGAACGCGATTGTTCACGTTCATCACGGCGACGTCGGGATCGGTGCCGGGTTCGAAGATCACCTGAATTGTGCCCTCCCCCGCACTGGTCGCGTCGCTGAGCATGTACCGCATGTTGGGAACGCCGTTGATGGCTTGTTCCAAAATCACCATCGTCGAGTCGATCAGGATCTTGGCACTCGCACCGGGGTACGACACCGAGACCCGGACGCTCGGCGGCGCGACGGAGGGGAACTGCGAAATCGGCAGGACGTTGATCGCCAGTCCACCCATGAACAGGATCAGCAGCGAGATGACGATGGCGAGGGCGGGCCGGTGAAGAAATTTTTCAAACATGTTGCGAACAAGGTGCTGGCATGACGAGCACCGTCATGGTGCTCGCGGGGTGTGATTGGTGGGAGCGGTTGCCGACGCCGTCAACGGTTGAGACCCAATGGCTCGGCAATGACTGCGGGCGATTCTTGTTGGCCGAGATGTGGCCCGGATCGACGGGGCCGACTCAGTGGCAGGCGATGCCCGCTATTCGGCGTGATACTTGAGGTTGCCGAGCACGGTGTCTGGATCTTGGAATTCGTATTCCACCGTTTCGCCATCGCGAACTTGCAAGATGCCTTCGAGCACGATCTTTTCGCCGGGTTGCAATCCTTCGGCGATCAAGAAGATGTCATCCTTTTCGTTTTGAATCACGATTTCGCGTTGATGCACAACGTTGTCCGCGTCGAGCACGAAGGCGTACTTCTTGGCCAGAATTTCAAACGTCGCTCGTTGAGGAATCACGACGGCGTTCTTCGCAATCTGATTGATCAGCACCGTGCCGGTTTGACCGTGGCGAAGCAGTCCAGTTGGATTGGGGAAATCGGCACGAAATGCGATGTTGCCTGTTTCGTTGTCAAAGTCCGCTTCGATCGCTCCAATCCTGCCGGGCTGGTCGAAGAGTTTGTGATTGGCCAATCGGAGTTGCACGTTCAATGCGTCTGGATTTTGGCCGGCGTTCATCGCCTCTTGATATTCCAAGTAGCGAGATTCAGGAACATTGAAATAGACCCACATCAGGCTGTTGTCGGACATCGTGGTCAGCATCGCACCTTCCTCGACCAAACTGCCTTCTTGTTCGTGCAGTCGATCGACGATGCCATCGAATGGGGCTTTGATGTTGGCAAAGTTCACCTCTGCCTGAGCCAGTTTGACATTCGCGACGGCTTTCGCCAGTTTGGCTTCTGCCAACTTGAGTTCTTGGGTGGAGACGATGTTTTGTTGGACCAACTTTTGAGTGTTGTCGAACTCGACTTGAGCAAGCTGTGCTTCGGCCCTGTCAGCGTCCAGTTTGGCTTCGTAGATCGTGGGCAGGATATGGAAGAGTGACTGCCCCTTGGTCACCGCTTGGCCTTCGTTGACGTGGATGTCCTTCAGATAGCCACCTTCCAGGGCACACACTTCGATGTGTCGACGCGAATGAATCTGGCAAACGTATTGCCGAGTCAGCGTGACATCGCGGGCCACGGGGCTGGTCACGACAATTTTGTGTTGAGCGTGATGCTCGCCGGATGCGTGAGGCTGCTCCTCATGGTGTCCATCGGAATGTTCTGCGTGGGCATGGCCCTCATCGGAGGACGGGGCCGTCACCACATTGGCGAGTGGGACGGAAGACGTTTGGGCCCATTCTCCGCAACCCGCTAGGAAGCATGAGAAGGAGGCGAAGAGGAGCAAGTGGAACAATTTGGTGTGCATGGATCGGTTGGATTTGTTCATGTCTGGAAGGCGTTCGCGTGATGCACCGTCGTGGATGGGGGCGTTGAGACAGGCTTGCGAAACACTGGTTTCGGTTGAGCGTCGAAGGTGAGGTGCTGCAGGTGAGATCGATGATCTGCCTGCGAGGTCGGACAAAGCACGGGGTGTGCCGAAGCGCGAAGGGACCTTCCGCCGGCGGAGTTGAGATTGAGAAAACCCCGTGATTCACGGGCGAAAACAATTCTTGGTGGAATGCCGATTTTCAGCATGCTGGAATTTGTCTGCAATCAGGTTCATGACGTCTGCAGGAAACTGCAGGCATTGAGAGTGCCATGGGGTGGTGACGATGTGTGCCCCGAATGAACTGTCGAGGTCAGCCGAAGGGTGCCAGGACCGGGAGGTTGAACGCCACGGTCTGAATCCTTCCTCAGAAGTGGCAGCTCAAGTTTCCATCCCGCCCAACGACGAGGGTAAGAGACGCGAAAACATTCGCTCAGCGTTGAGGAAGATGCCACCAGGACGCCGGCGACTATCCGGCGTTGGTGGTGAGAGAGGAAGTCCGATGTTGGCTCCACATTTGGTGCAGAAAACGACATTCGTGCGGCGTTGCTGACTCTCGCTCCAAGTTCTGCCACTGCCCAGCCCTGCCAGTGAAGGCTAGGTACTCGGGCCGAACACCCATCAGAGAGTCCAACCAAGACGGTTCACACCAAACCGTCACGACGGATTGTTCGGCGTCGACGATGGAATCGTCGATTGAAATGAGTCTGTACTTCATCTCAGCAACCACCCTGCTTGGCGAACTTTTCTATCAAGCGGCGAGCAGAATCGACGACGATCTCAGCTGCTTCTTCCAGGGAAACGATTCCAACATTCAAAACCAAATCGTAAAGATGCGGGTCCGATTCGTCTTGATGGAAATGTCCGCGAATGTAGTTCTGCCTTTGCCGGTCTTTGTTCGCGACCCAGTGGCGTGCTTCTTTCTCGGAAAGATCGTGTTGCGACATCACCCGTTGAATCCGGGAATTTAGCGGGGCGACGACGCGGACGGACAACCCTTGTTCGGGCGGGAGGAGGTACTTCGCGCCTCGACCAACAATGACGACGTTCCCGTGGGATGCCGCCAGCAAAACCAGTTTGGAAACGCGGTGCGTGTAGGTGGACTCTGAAAATCCCAACCCACCAATGCGAGAGGTCAAGATTTCGCTGAGCCAGTTTTCGTGCTTCTCATCGACGCGTTGAATCAAGCACCGCGGAGTCCCGTAGTGTTGTTCCATGAAGTCGACAATCTCGTTGTCCAGCAGGTCCCAGTGCAATTTCTCAGCGACCAAAGCAGCCAGTTCACTGCCGCCTGCACCGGCTTCTCGCGAGATCGTGATGAAGGGGCCTAACCGTTTGCTGGTGTCTGCTTGGGACGCTTCGTCTTGGTTGTGTTCCGCATGGATCCACTTCAAAACTCTTTCGTCGGCACGGCGTTCAATGGCTGGGACTCGGACACTCATCGGAGGTGGGCCTGATCGATTGGAGGATCGAAATTGTGAGGGCTCGACCAAAATGCAATTGACGGACCGACGGCAAAAATTCTTGGTCGCGATCGGTGGCCTCATCCAGCCATTCCCGGTGCGAAGTGATTTCCCATGGCTCGTTTGGTAGGCGAGATCAGGTCAACAAACATGCAAGGTTTTGCATGAAAGATGCAGTGGATTGCATCGGAACGAGGGATAGCCCTTTGGAATGGGGCATTCATCTGTGTGACGGGCTGAACAGGTCGCCAACTCAAAGAAAAAAGAAACTCACGCTTTGCCGTGCGGCGATGCGTTTCACGTTGAGATTTGTTGTTTGTCTTTGTTCGTGGATGAGATAGATGAAGAAGATTTCATCTCTTTGGTCTGACGTTTGCCTAGGAGAGAACGCGGTCACTTCGAGCCTGGTTTGAACTCAGCCGAACGATCGAGCGTGTGGGGAACACGCCGCCTTCCATCTGCAAACACCTGAACCTCCTGAAAAGTCGAAGCCAACTTGGAAATGGAAAACGAACTTCATCTTTTGATCGTCGACGACGAGCCGAACATCCGCTCTGGCTTGGCTCGTGGGCTTGAAAAGATCTGCGATCACATCGAAACGGCCGCTTCCGTCAACGAAGCTTTGGATAAGTTTGTCGCGGGAAGTTTTCAATTGGTCATCGCCGATGTGAAAATGCCAGGCGATCGTGATGGACTCGACCTTCTCCGATGGATCAAGCATCGCGATCCGAGCGTCATGTCCATCATCATCACTGCCAATGGAACAGTGGAAACGGCAGTCGATGCAATGAAATGGGGAGCGTTTGATTTCATCACCAAACCGGTGGATCTCAACCTTATCCGCCAGCAGGTTACGAAAGCAGCGGAACACCACCGGCTGCAACACGAAAATCACCAGTTGAAGGAGAAGTTAGCCGAAGCCGGTGAGTTGTCAGGCATCGTTGGCAATTGCGACGAGTTCCAGAATCTACTCAAACAAGTGCGGCAGGTGGCGTCAACGGATGCGACCGTTCTGATTCAAGGTGAAAGCGGGACGGGCAAGGAATTGATCGCGCGGGCGATCCATGATCTGAGTGCACGCTCGAAAGACCCCTTTGTTGCGGTCAACTTGGGGGCTCTTCCCGAAAGTCTGTTGGAAAGTGAAATGTTCGGGCACGAGAAGGGCGCGTTCACGGGAGCGTCCCGACAGAAGCCCGGCTGCTTTGAACAAGCCGGCAATGGGACGTTGTTTCTAGACGAGATCACAGAAATCCCTGCCAAGAGCCAAGTGGACCTGCTGCGGGTGTTGGAAACGGGACAATTCGCTCGCGTCGGCGGCGAGCAGATGCTGCAATCGAACGCGAGAATTATTTCCGCAACCAATCGCGATGCGATGACGTTGGTCCAAGACGGATCGTTTCGCGATGATCTGTTCTACCGATTGAACATCGTTCCCATCGAGGTGCCGCCGCTAAGGAGCCGTCGCGAAGACATTCCGTTGTTGGTCGAACACTTCCTAACTCGGTTTTGCACTCGGCATCGACGTTCGATGAAGTTACTGACGCCTGAGGCGATGGAAGCGTTGATGGCTTCGGATTGGCCGGGCAACGTTCGCCAACTCCGCAACCATATCGAGCGAATCGTGGTCACGGTGGGGGGCGAAACCATCGGACGAAACGATCTCCCTGAAGAGCATCAACGTCAGAGTGTTTCGCCGTGCAACGCGATTCGCACGCTGAACGAGATCACTGAAATGGCGGAACGAACCGGGATCGAGTCCGCTCTAACAGCGAAAGATTTTCACCGCGAGCGAACCGCGAAAGCGCTGGGGATCAGTGTGCGAACGTTGCACTACAAAATGAACCGCTACGGGCTTCACTGAACGAGCAACAGAGTAGAACAGTTGTCCCCAACTGTTCCGTCGGGCAACGCTCAATGCCCAAGCTTCATTGCGACCGTGTCCACTCCCCACGGTTCGCGTCATGCTGCTCGACGACATCCACACGTTCCACGTTGGCCCCGTCCGGGGCGACGTCGGTCGATCTCGCTTGACGTTCGCCGGATTAAATCCGGTCGAGCAAGTCGGACTTCTTGCGATTGAATTCTTCTTGGGTGATGTAGCCTTTGTCGAGCAATCCGCCCAAGCGATCGAGTGTGTCGAACACGTTGCCAGAATCCGGGGACGAGGATGCGGAGGTGCCATTTGGATTGGCCGACGCTTCGTTTGGTGCAGGGGTCGGCTCGGGCTGGACATTGGCAGCGGGTGGGGCCGGCGCTGGGCTGGGGGGAGCTTGCGGCGCTTCAACGATTCCGTTTCGACTGACAATCGGAAGCGACGAAAGCGGAACGACTCCAAATTGGCTCGTGAAGGTGATCGACCCGTCGCCCGATTGTTGTTGGCTGAAGCCACCGATGTTGTGTTGCAGCGTGTCGTACAGCCACACGTCGTCGCCCGTTGCCACGGCCAATCGATGAGCATCGGCAAAGTACGCGTATCGCATTTGGTTCTGTGATCCGCTGGCGGAAGGCGATCCCAACTCTTGGGGCCACCAATTGCGTCGTGGGTCCGGTGCGAAGAGGCTGTTCGAAGCCGACCCTCCACCGGCCTGCTGATCTTGGTAGTTCGAGCCACCGCTTTGGCTTTGCGATTGGAACACGCCACTGCTCGTTCCAGTTTGATTCTCGGCGATCGAACGAGCGCAATCTTCACAGAGGGCCGAAACGCGGTACTTCAGATTCTGATTGAACATGTCACCAATCATCATCATTCCCCCCGCCATCCATTGGCCCGATCCGCCAAACTCGGGATGGGAGAACTGGGCCATGCTTCCGTTGCCGTTGTAAACAGCGGTCAACATGTGGCTGACGGCATCCACGGAGAATCCGTGGCGATTGGAAAGTGTTTGGGCGATTTGCTGGCCCATGGACGAAAGTGGCAACACGGGAGACTCGCAGGAAACACAGGTGGAAAAAGACAGAGAACAAATTCTACGTCGTGATTGTCAACCAATTCGCCTCAACTTCCTAGTCCAGCCCTTTTGTGACGCCGATTATGCCGGCTTGAAACCTTGCTGGGTGTCCTCGCCCCCAGGATTTCGTGACCAGGCATCCCCAATCGTGACGGGATGGGTGGCTTGATCTTCAACCCAAATCGGATCGGAGTGTGACGTTTGGTCGCGGGGTTCGTCCTGATAATCGTAGGCGAGTCCTGTTTCGTTACGATTTGCGAAGCTCCAGCGCGCCCGCCACTTCTCTTCTTCTCAAGTGCCGCGCGAGGAATATCATGCCATTCCGTTGGAATCGTTGGATCGGAACATCGAAATCAGCTCGTATTCGGAAACGGCGGCGTCAATCGACTTGTCGCAGATTGCGGTCGGAGAATCTGGAAACTCGGAATCTTCTGGCCGCCAATCTTTTTCACAACGAAGCGATGCCGGAAGACGTCAACGAAGACGATCAGGTCACGGCGATCGATGCACTGACGATCATCAATCGGATGAACCGCGAGCAATCCGGTGAAGTCGCAGGCGATGTCGGCCGCGGGCAAATGACGGATGTCAACAACGACGGTCGCAACAGTGCCCTAGATGCTTTGATGGTGGTCAACCGTTTGAATCGCGAGCAGCTTGAGGATCGCGATTCAGGATCGCGGGACACTGGGGCGGAAACCAAAGACCAAACGGATGTCGAGGACACCACCGGCGGTGATTCGGCGACGGATGAATCGGCTACGGATGAATCGACGACGGACGATCAAGCGGATTCAGAGATTGAGTTGACGGGTGACGCGGTTCTTGATTGGAACAACTTGTTCAACGAGCTGACCGCCAACAGCGCGGACAATCAAAACCCGGGGTACGCTTCTCGAGCAATGGCGATGTTGAATGTGGCTATCTACGACTCCGTTGCGATTGCATCCGGAGATTCCGATCTCGCTTTTTATGAATATGATTCTTCGTTGACGAAGTCATCCAGCGATGTTTCGTCGCAAGCGGCCGCATCCAGTGCCGCACACTCCGTTCTGAGTTCGCTGTATCCGGAGCAACAAGAATCGATTGATTCGTTTTACGCGGATGTGCTGGCGACCTACAGCCAAGATTCGGAAACAGAAGCTGGGCTGGTGCTTGGTGCGGAAGTTGGAAGCACCGTGATCGAGAATCGTGTGGATGATGGAGCCGACGCGATCGTGGAGTACACCTACGCCGACGAAGCGGGAGCATTTCAATCGGACCCACTGAATCCAGACGTGCCGGTTTGGGGACCGGGATGGGGCGAGGTCGATCCATTCGCGATCTCGGATGCGGACGCCTACACACCGGAATCACCTCCGGTTTTGACCAGCGAAGAATACGCGGATTCCTACAACGAAGTGAAGGAACTGGGAGCGGTCGACAGTGTCACTCGAACAGCCGACCAAACTGAAGCGGGGATTTTTTGGGCCTATGACCGAGAAGGTTTGGGCACTCCCTTGTCATTGTTCAACGACATCCTCGAAACGGTCGCGGTGCAAGAAGGCAACTCGTTGGAAGAGAACGCCGCCCTCTTCGCTCAGGCTTCTGTCGCGATGGCCGATGCGGCGGTCGTTGCGTGGACTACCAAATTCGAAGAGGAGTTTTGGCGTCCTGTCACGGCTATCCAAGACGGCGATGCCGATGGAAACGCTTTGACAGAGGGCGATCCCGAATGGACCGCATTGGGGGCTCCCGACGGGGGCGATGACATCGTTGGCTTCACACCTCAGTTCCCAACCTATATCTCCGGTCACGCGACTTTTGGCGGAGCCTTGTTCGGGACACTGCAAGAATTCTATGGAACGGATGACATTTCCTTCACGGTCGCGTCGGAAGAACTTGAGATTCTGTTGGATGATCCCGAGTTGCAGGCGGCCTACGGATTGGATCTCGACGATGCTGAGCGAACATTCGATTCATTCAGTGAGGCCATGGCAGAAAATGGACGCAGCCGCGTCTACTTGGGAATCCACTTTGATTTCGACGATTTGGTCGGGCAGGAAGTTGGTCAGATGATTGCCGCCTCGGTTGCATCGGAATTCACCGTGGCGACACCGGATGATGATTCCACAGGCAAGGGCGTTGGGGATGATCAGCTTGTCACGATGGACCGAGAGAATCAGTCAAATCGTGATGACTCTGGCCGCACTGCTTTGGTGAATCCTGAATCGACGATTGCAAAAACGACCCAGTTGCCTCTCGAAGATGGATCCTCGCGAGATGAACTGAATCGTCGGTCCGAGGAGGACCAGCGACTCGCTGCGGTCGATCAGATCTTCGCAGAGAACCGTTTGATCTAACGGATGCGTTGAAACGCAATGTGTGAAACGAGCGAGGTACGCAGGCGCAACCGGACATCTCCTGATCAGCCGTTTGCACCGGTTGCGTGTCGGACTTTTGTTGAACGCCGAAACAGCTCTTGTTTCGGGAGGCGGCTGCCTGCTTCGACGCTATCCAATCAGTTCGGGTCGTTTCCAGACTGAAGAAGGTCTTCCATGATTGAGGCGATGTCGGTCGTCTCATAAAGCGTTTCGACCATTGAGACATACTGCTTGGTGAAGCGTTCGTTTTGAATCAAATCCCCAAACACCTCGGTGACTTCGAGGAACGAAAGGGGATCCTTACGCGTCGCCGCGGCTGCCTGATGAAGTGGCTGTTTCAACTCGTCGATGATCTCGAGCGGGTTGCCGTGTTGATCGACCTGTTTGTCACTGTAGAAACACCAGGCGGCGATGACCAACGTCGCGAGTTCAATGCGGCCTCCGCGAGCCAGGTTGTCCTGGATCGTGGGAATCAAAAAGACCGGTAGCTTGCTCGAGCTTTCCAAGCAAATTCGCGAGAGCGCATCTTTGATATTTGGATTGCCAAAGCGTTCCAGCAGTGTGTCTTTGTAGGTTTCGAGATCAATCCCCTCGACTTCATCCAGCACCGGTGTCACTTCGGCGTCCATGAACTGCCGAAGGTAAGTTGCAAACAGAGGGTCGCCGACGCATCCGTCGATCGTGCGGTGGCCATGAATTGATCCGAGGATCCCGAGCACCGAGTGGCCCGCGTTGAGCAACCGAAGCTTCATCTTCTCGTAGGGGCCGACGTCGGGAACAAACTGGGCACCGACGGATTCCCAGGCGGGACGCCCGGCTGAAAAGTGATCTTCCACGACCCACTGGCAAAATGGTTCGCATGTCACCGGCCACTCGTCGCAAAGTTGATGTTCCTGGACCAAGTAGTCCATGTCGTCTTGAGTGGTGACTGGAGTGATGCGGTCGACCATCGCGTTGGGAAAGCAAACGTTCGATTCAATCCAAGTTGCCAATTCGGGATCCTGCTTGCGTGCGAACCCAAGCACCGTTTTGCGAGTCAAGTCTCCGTTGTGTTGGATGTTGTCGCAGGACTGGATCGTGAATGCGGGTAGGTTGCGAGCGCGACGACGCTTGAGCGCTTCGGTCAGAAAGCCAAACACCAATTTGGGCGTGGTCGGGTTTTGGAGGTCATGCTGGGCATCGGGATGGTTCCAGTTGAACTCGCCCGTTGCAGCGTCGATGTTGTAGCCACCTTCGGTGATCGTGAGAGAAACGATTTGCGTGTCGGGACTGGCCATTTGCTCGATCACCGACTCGGGATCATGGCATCCCAGCAAGAAGTCCATGATCGAACCGATCACGCGGCTTTCGACGGTTCCGTTGGGATGTCGAATGATCAACGTGTAGAGGTAGTCTTGTCGCTTCAGCACGGAGGCAATTTTTTCGTCCGCTTCACGCAGGCCGACCCCGCAGATGCCCCAATCGGATGACCTGTCGTTGCGCAACAGTTCATCTGTGTAAAACGCCTCGTGCGAACGATGGAATCCTCCGACGCCGACGTGCACAATTCTCGGTTTCAGTCGACTGCGGTCGTATTGTGGCGCCGAAACCTGTGAATTCAGCTGCGCTAGGTTGGCTTCGTTCAGTGGTGTCAGCGAGGCGTTCGCGCCAATGGGTGACGTTTGACGGGTCATGTTGTTTCAACCGAGTTGACTAGTTGTCGTGCTGTGGATTGAGGGCTTTGAAGCGATGCAAAACCCAGTAGGCGGTCGCGAAATACGAAATCGTCAACACAAATGCCCAAGTGTAAAATAGGTCGCGGTTGGAGGTGTAGGTCCGCATGTCGGGACTTTGAAACATCACCTTCAACGCAAGCAGCAAAATGAGAGCCAAGCAAACACGGGAGATCCAGCGCAGGACAAGGGATTGCCGGGATGGATCTTCGACAGGGTCCCCTTCCACCAAAGCTTGCTCACGTTGGAATTCGCGAATGTCTTCGTTCAGGATTCGCTCTTTTTCTTCCTCTTCGGGATACTTCTCCGCCGCCCCGTAAAGCTTGGCTAGGAAAGTATAGAGCAGGATGGTGAACAGCCAGGTGGGCAGAAACAGGTAGTAAAACGACATCACTTCGAAGGCGTTCAAACCAAAGCCGAAGATCAGCCCGGCGGTCCAGGAGGCGATGGCCGGGACGCTGTGGGGCAGGTTGCGATACTGGGCCCAGTACCGAGTGAAGCCGATGCGAGGGAACACGACATGTTCTGCGAAAACGATGCCGCCCACGGGAACGACCAACAGCCCAGCGTAAGTTAGCAGCGGCAGAATTTGCCGGAAAACGAACGGGAAGCAAGCAACCGCGACCGTCACACAGCCCACCGTGAACGTGACCATCTTGCGCGATCGTTTGTGGAAGATCGCCTGCGCCGCCAAACCCGCCCGGTAGAGATTCGCGTTGGCGGTGGTCCAGCCAGCGACAATCACGATGACGTATCCCGACATGCCCAACGCACGAAAAGCAACGTCGCCGGGATCCAGTTCAACAATGGTGGATTTCAACAGCACGGCGGCACCGGCGCCCATGATGCCCGAGGCGATCCAAGCGATGTAGTGTCCGAACAGCATGCCGGCGCTGGTGCACAATCCATAAATTGATTTTTTGGCGTAACGCAACAACGCCATGTCAATCAGACCAAAGTGCGTGATCGTGTTGGCGGCCCAAGCGAAACCAGCGACTTCCCACAAACCGATGCCAGGTTTGCCAGCGGCATTGGTTCCCGTCCAGATCGAATCGTCCCCAATCAACAAGAAGTCGCTGAAACCATTGAGTGTGGTTCGGCCCAAAACCGATTCTGCCAACGCGGGAAACAACACCAACGCGCCGCTGACAAACATCACGACCAGCCAGGGACCACACAAACCTGAGAATTCGGCGACGGCGTTGAAGCCGTACATCGCGACCAGCACCACGATCATGCCGACCGCGACCACCACGGCAACGAAAAGTGAATCGGTCGGGTACCACTGCAATTGCGGTGGAATGTTGAACAGCAACCGGACGGCGGTGCAAGACACCGTGATCATTGCCGCGGAGATCACGGTGAAAATCAGGACGTTGGCCCAGTTGTAGAGCCGAGTCATTGACTCGCCGGCGATCTTTTCCAGGTACGTGTAAAGACTCAGTCGAGTCTGCACGGCGATCGGCGTCGTGATCAGGGTCCAACTGAGGATCGCCAAAATGTTGCCAATCAACAGCCCGATCAAAATGTCACGCGTGGAGGCTCCCATCGCAACAAACGTGGCCCCGATCACAAATTCAGTCGCGGCAACATGCTCTCCCGCATACAAGCCCACAAAGTGTGGCCAGCGATGAAGACGGTGCACCGGAACCGGCAATTGCTCCTGCTTCATTTGAGCAATCATTTGTCGGTTCGTTTCAGTACTCATTCGTGGTGCTCATCAAATCGGATTTGGCCGTGTGCCTGCATTCTATCCATTCACACAGTATGAGAGGAGGCTTCCCTGCCATCGTGTCACGAAAAAGGTGTCAGGTACCTTTTTGGTTGACTGGGGAAGGTTGAGCGATAGCGTGAGGAATGACAGCGACCGTTCGCCCCTCACGAATTGAGTCATTCCCATGCCACGTGCTCCACGAGCCGATGCCGCCGGGCATCTCTATCACGTCCTGAACCGCGCCAATCGCCGAGCGACGATCTTCAAGAAGCAGCAGGATTACGCGGCGTTTGAGTCCATTCTGGCGGACGCATTGTCAAAAGACGACGTGGAATTGTTCTCCTACTGCTTGATGCCGAACCATTGGCACCTGGTTTTGCGGCCCAAACAAGATGGTGGAATGAGCTGGTTTGTGCATTGGCTCACGCTCACCCACACTCAGCGATACAACGCGCACTACGAAACGGTGGGGGAAGGGCATCTGTACCAGGGCCGGTACAAGAGTTTCCCGATTCAGGACGACGAGCACTTTTTGACGGTGTGCCGCTACGTCGAACGCAACGCCATGACCGCCGGATATTGCGAGCGTCCTGAAGACTGGCGCTGGGGAAGTCTGGCACGTTGGAAACACGGGTCTGTCAAGGAGAAGTCGTTGCTGGCATCTTGGCCGATCGCTCGCTGCACGCGTTGGTGCGACCATGTTGCGACCAAACTGTCCGTCAAAGAACAAAGAAAATTGGACTTTTCTGTGAAGCGGGGGACTCCCTTTGGAGAAGAGAACTGGGTGGAAACGACGGCCCGCCGGTTTGATTTGGAGATGACCATGCGACCCCGAGGCCGTCCTCGCAAATTCAGGACGAGTGAAGAGGGAAGTTACCCAGTCCTCCAAAAAGGTACCTGACACCTTTGTGGGAGGATGGGGCGGTTGGAGGGGTTGTTTGGGAAGTGGTGATCTGTTTTGGGATTTGTTGAATGGGGGCGAGGGAGCTTCTGCCGGGGGATTTTGAGCGTGTCGCGTCGCATTCGCACGGTGGCGAGTGTGTTGAGAGTTCAGTGTGTGACAGGAACGCACGATTTGTGCTGGAGGCAACATGGGTTTGGCGTCGGGTGATGCCAGATTTGCGTTTGAGTGGGGCTTGGCAATTTGTGTCGATCGTGGACGCGGAATCGCAGGCGTGACGCGGGGCTGGCCGATTCGCATCATTAAGGAAACAAGGACATGTTTGAGTTGGCCGGCATCGTGAACCGGTCAGCCGTTGTGTCATCGTCACAGGAGATGGATCGTGAATTGCGTTTGGAAGGCCTCGGCTCTGGCCGTCGTCATGGGGTGTTGTTTGACGTCGTTTGCTTCAGCCGGGCAATCCAGTGGTTGTGATCCATTGGGGCTGGTCGGGTGCGATGCAGTGAGTTGCGACGAGTTTGGTTGCGACGGCGATGGATGTGACTCGTTTTGTGATTCCGTGGCATGCCGCGGTTGCAAAGCGGCTGGGTGTCTGGCTTCATTGAAGCAACACCTGCGTCCAAGCGATCATTGCTTTGATGATTTCATCAGCCCGATGATCGACTTTGTTCACTTTGAAGACCCTCGCAACTTGACGGAACTGCGTCCAATCTTTGTGACGCATCAATTCCCCGCGACGCTCGGTCCTGGGAACATTCCTGCGGGCGGTTCGGTACAACTGTTTGCGTTGCAGTTCCGCGTGGCTTTGACCGAACGACTCAGCTTGATTGCGGTCAAAGATGGATACATCTTGGACAATAGCGAAGGGACGTTGGACACGCTGTTGTTGGATTCCGGATGGGCGGATGTCACGGCGGGTTTGAAGTACAACTTCATTCGCGACACGCAATCGGGAACGTTGCTGTCCGGCGGTTTCACCTACGAAATCCCACTCGGCAGCAAACAATCGTCTCAGGCTGTCGGCGATGGTGAATTCCACTTCTTCGCCACCGGTGGTCAGCGATTGCTGGGTGGCAACGCTCACATTCTGAGCTCATTTGGCTGGCAATTGCCGGTTGATCAATCGGTTCAAAGCACCACGGTTCACTGGAACAATCACTTTGACGTGAAGGTGACTGACCGGGTTTACCTGTTCACCGAAAACTCGTGGTGGCACTGGGTGGACGAAGCCGAGAACGGTTTGGCACTGGGCGTCTCAGGACAAGACCTGCTCAACTTGGGTGCGACCGATGTCGAAGGCAATGACTTGGTCACGCACAATGTCGGCATGAAGTTCAAACCCAGCGGAAACATCGAAGCGGGGGTCGCGTACGAGTTCCCCCTGACTGCTTTCAAAGACGTTTTGGAAGACCGAGTGACCGTCGACATGATCTTCCGTTATTGATCCACGTCGTGGTTCGATCCAGTGACATGGCTTGATTGAGTCGCAACGCGTTTTAACTGTGATTGCAAAGAGGGCGATGGTGATTGATTCACCATCGCCCTCTTTTCGTTGAAAAAAGCAGACGGGCAGGAGACTTCGGGTAGGTGAACCGTTTGTCGGTGAAGAAGAACCTGGCTGTTGGCCATCGAAAGGGACAACGTGTCCGTGAACTTCTCGCGGCCAGGCTAGGGAGTGACGGTCCAGGATTCCTGGTGTTGAAACCCGTCGAGCGTGCCCTGGCCAGTCACCCACATCAAGGGGATCTGAAAGTAAGCCGCACGGTAGTCGCCGTGCAAATCGGTGTCGAACTCGACGCCGGGATCGACGTGGTAGCTGATGAAGTTCCCATCGGATTGTCCGAAGTATTGCAGTTTGGTTTTGGTGCGGTCGTGAATGATGGCGGATGACGTGTCCAGAGGGATCCAGCCGACGCCTTGTGCGTAGAACTCCGCGATCACGTGGTACTGGTAATACGGTTGATCATTGATGGTTTCCCCTTGGGTCGCCGAAATCGCCCAGCGACCTGACAAAATTCGTGCCGGCACACCTTCGCTTCGCATCACCGTGGCAAAAAGCGTCGAGAGACCGCCACAGTCCGTTGCATTGGACTGGCACAACAGGGATGCGGTTCTGTCCTCGCTCGGGACGTACGAATATTGGTACGAGTTGGCCAATTTTTGAAACACTCGTTGAGCGAACCGGACTTCGCCTTCGGTCCGGAGTCGTCGGAACCGATTCTTGACTTTCCATTCCTGGAAGGCTGCGGATCGGTAGTCGTATTCCGGTGTCGGACGCAAGAAGTTTTGGCGGTCGTTTTCGGACAGCGGTTCGACTGGGGGCTTCACCGAGGTGGCTCGTTTGTTGAAAGTCAACGAACGGGCGAACAGTTGCAGTTCATCATCGCAGCGGAATTTCGCGTTGCGATGTTGGGACTCATCCGTGACCTCAATCCGGCATCGACGGATGGGGCGTTGAAAAACCGATTTGTCTGCAATCATCTCACTGGCCGGTGCAGTGGTGGAGTGAATTCGTTTTTGGCCGGGTAAATCCGGTGGCTCCGGCATCGCGAAGACCCATGCTTTGGCTTGCAGGGACGGCGTGTCGACTTCGAACGTGATCGTCGCCGTGACTCGTTTGCCGGGCGTTCGAACGATCGAGAAACCTTGGTTGAGCCCACTGGGAATCTCCGGCAAGGCATCGATGGCTTCTTGCTGAGTCGTCGACCGCCCTTCGGTGACTGGAGCCTGGGCGAGCAAGTCAATCGGATGCAGCAAACATGCCACTGGAAACGTCCAGAGAACGACGACCGAAGCCAAGTGTCGCGAAAACGTGGGCAAATGCATGGGCGGGGAGGATGGCATTGCGGTGGATGGATGGAAGGGAGATTGTCACGCGGGACGAACTGGTCGAATGCCGAATGAGCGGAGCGGTGGATGCCAAGAGCAGTTTACTCGACAGACGCAGGCTGCTGCTTTTCGTGGACACAGGGCATCAAGACGAATGTGGTAAAACCGAACAGGGGGGCGTTCGAAGGAATGAGATCACGCGAATTCTGCTGTCTGAGGAAGACTGGCGACTCGCTGTGCAGCAAGCAGGTGGTTGGGAATCTGCCACTGCGACCGTTGATTGGGAACGCTGGCGTTGTCTGCCGCCAACTCAGGTTTGAATCGATCGTTTGGGTTGGAGCTTCGCTTTCGTTCATTCCTCGATGGGAGCAACGGGAGGTTGCCTGCGCGTGGCTTTCGAATCTGCTAGATTGTCCCTCGATCAACAACCAAGGCGAACTGCGAAGGGAACTCGAGTGAAATTGCGAATCGGATTGATCGGATTGGGCGATCAATGGCAATCCATGCACCGGCCGGCGCTGCGGATGCTGGGGGATCGATTCGATGTTCGTGCGATCTATTGCAACGTGTCAAAGTTAGCCGAATCGGCGGTCTCGGAGTTTCAGGCGGACCCTGTCGACGGGTACCAAGCACTGGTGACGCGGGATGACATCGACGCTGTCTTGGTGCTTGAGAATTCCTGGCTGCGTTTTCTTCCTGCCACGGCGGCATGTCGCGCGGGGAAGGCGGTCTATTGGGCCAGCGATTTGGACTTCGATCCGGTTCGCGACCAAGATTTCAAGTCCTGCGTGCAGGATTCTGGCGTGGCGTTCATGGCGGGATTGCCCCGTCGCTTTTCTCCCGCAACCCTGCGTTTGAAAGAATTGATCGCGACGAATTTGGGATCGCCGCGGTTGATCTTTTGTCACAAGCGGTTGAGTTTGGAAGACGCCCCTTTGAAACGTCGTGACCAAATCACCCGGCGAGGGATGGAGGGCAATCTCGGCGACGATTCGCGAGTCGATCCCGAAGAGATCCGTGCCCGGATGACTCGGACCGAAATGATGCAGTTGATCGATTGGTGTTGCTACGTGGTGGGGGAGCGGCCGGTCAGCGTGATGTCGGCCAACCATTCCGAGGACGAAGCGGCGGACTACCAAGCTTTGAGCATGCTGTTTGAAGATTCCAGTTCGGCTCGCACTTCTCGCGATCGATTTTCAACCGGAACGCACGTCTCGAGCGAGAATGGGGCGACATCCACCAACGGAAGTTCCATGGATTCTTCCGCGGTGTCGGAGAGTCCCCGACGATCCAGTGGAAGTGGTGGCGTCACCGCTCAAGTCAGTTGCGGGAGTTACATCCCGGCTCAGTGGCGAGAAGCGATTGGTTTCCGGCCGCCCGCCGCGATGCAGGTGTGCTGTGAAAACGGCGTGGCTTTTATCGATTTGCCAGGCACGTTGGTTTGGTTTGACGACGCGGGTCGGCATCAAGAGTTCTTAGAAGGGGAGTCCCCCGTGGGCGAAAAGATGCTGGGCCAGTTTCATCGTGCCGTGACCAGTTTGGTTCGCAACTTGAGCGGGCTGGAAGACGCCTTCAACGCGGCGGCGATCCTGAAAGGGGCTCGAACGAGTTTACGAGAAGGAAGACGCGTGGATTTGAGGGATTTGGCATGACTGATTTGCCAACGACCAGCAAGAAGGATCAACCCGCCTTTGGTTGCGTGGTGTATGTCCAGCGAACGGCCAGTGGTCGCACGCGGGGTCGCGTTGCGAACTTGGAGGGGATCGAAACGGAAGGCGGCAGCGATCGCGATGTGCTGGCGACGATCGTTCGCGATGTGCGAGCTCGGATCAGCGAGCACATGGGACGTGAAGAGGACGTGCCGTGGTTGGATCCGCCGGCGGAGAAGTTGCCCGATGAGGTCAAGCGGTTCTTGCCGCTGCACCTGTAGAGGAGGCCGCGAATGGAAAAGCGTTTCCATTTCAGCTGGCTTGGAAGCCCATCGTACGAGACGCGAACCGGAGGATCCTTCGGTGACCGGGCGGCGAACAACTGCCGTCGCTCCGCGACTGGGGATCGGTGCCGGACGTTCTAATAACCGCGGAGCGGTGACAATTGTCAGCCTCGGGTTTTTAACCCGGGGTCTTGGGCGTCACCCCTCTTGCTCGACGAGCCGCGGAGCGGCGACAGGTGGCGAGTGATGAGTTGGGGGATTGATTGAAAAAGTGAAATTGACAATTGCAAATTGAAAAATGCGGGAGTTTGCGGCGAGGATGGCGACCAAACTAGGGAGCATTGGGCGCAAGGCGGCGGACAACTATCGTCGCTCCGCGACTTGGGGACTTCTGGGTGATGGGCGGTTGACCTTGGGTTGAAAACCCAAGGCTTTCGGCTGCCGTCGCTTCGCGACTGGGGATCGGTGCCGGACGTTCTAATAACCGCGGAGCGGTGACAGTTGTCAGCCTCGGGTTTTCAACCCGAGGTCTTGGGCGTCACCCCCCTTGCTCGACAAGCCGCGGAGCGGCGACAGGTGGCGAGTGATGAGATGGGGGATTGATTGAAAAAGTGAAATTGACAATTGTAAATTGAAAAATGCGGGAGTTTGCGGCGAGGATGACGACCAAACTAGGGAGCATTGGGCGCCAGGCGGCGGACAACTGTCGTCGCTCCGCGACTTGGGGACTTCTGTGTGATGGGCGGATGTCCTTGGGTTGAAAACCCAAGGCTATCGGCTGCCGTCGCTCCGCGACTGGTGATCGGTGTCGGACGTTCTAAGCAGGTCGGCAGGAGTGATCAAGCACAACCATGTGAGCCGTTTGGGCGTTCGCCCCGGTTGTGCGTGAAAACCGTGGCTAACGCCAGCGGCTCACCTACCCGATGACACCTGCGTACCTGCTTAATGGTTCTTGGGCAAGGGATGTTTGGCTTCAAAACGCCTGTATTTACAACGCAAACGGCTCCCAGAAGATGTGGGGTACAAAAAGGCAGGAGTGCCCATCCTACATTCGTTCTAGACTCGTTGACGACTAAATCGACGGACCGCCAAGCGTCGGGTTTTCGTGTCGACGGGCGGCTTCTCCTGTGGTTCTGTGGCCCTGAGTCCCTTTCACACTTCCTACCCCACAAACAACTGAGCGCGGGCGAAGATCAGCAGTCCCAGGTCACCGTGGCAAAAGCTGAGCACCAAGTTCATCCACTCAGAGTCACCGTGGAACGCGGCCGCTTCATTCAGCCGTGTCAGGGATCCGCTCGGTGATTCACCGCAGGATTGGACGTAGCGAAACAGGCGGCTTCGCCATCGCTTTTCGTAGCAGGTGGCAAAGTATTTCTGGCGGGCGTTCTCGGTGCGATTGGCAAGGTACCGAGGGAAGAACCACCAGAAGTAAAACACGGGAAAAACCAGCAGGCCACCGATCAGCAAGATCACGGCGACGGCGCTCGCGCCTGGCGAAGCACCGGCTTGGTCGAACGCCATCAACAGGAGCACCCACAGCAACGAGAAAACGATTCCAAAGACCAGGTACATCCCCGCAAACGGGATCCACTTGTATTTGGATTCGATCCATGACACACGATTGACGATGTCTTGCAGCGTGCTCTTGAGGTCTCGCAAACACGAAACCGCCTGCCGGTTGTTCTTGGCATCGTCGGGGGCGGGCGCGATCATGCCGGTGGTTTCGGCCAGGTCCGATGTGGCCATCATCATCAACAGAAACAGCGAGTGATCGTCGCGATCTTGTTGGGTAGGAAACGCGTCGCGGACACCGTGGGCGTCACGCGCGATTTCGTCCAAGCAGCGAGCCATTTCTGCGGTCGCGGCAGGGCCATCGCCGGTGCAGTACGTGCGGATGAAAGACTCCATCGTCGCACGAGCTGGCAACGTCGCAACAGACGATTTGCCAGAGGACAAATAGCTGTGCAACAGCTCAATGAATTCCAGGTCGTTGTGCATGCTCTCGTCCAAGTCCGCGGCTTGGCGAGAGATCGTTTCGATGTGGGCCTGTGTCCAGTCCAGAGGAGCCTTCCAGATCGCGGTTCTGAGAATGCGAAGGAAGAACGCGAGACGAGCGCGAGGGTCACCTTTGGGAAGGTGGCTCTCGCATTCCTGGATCAGGCTTTCGAACGTTTCAAACGGATGGTCATTCAGCAGGCGTTCCCAGAGTGGTTCCGTCAACCGATAGAACAAGGGCGAACGGATTTTCGCGGCGATTTCTGGAAGCAGCGTTTCGACTTGCTGGTCAGGGACGTCACTGCGAAGGGTGCCGGCGACCAAGGACACCAGGCCCGGTTCGAGTGGATGTTCCTGCAACCCATCGAGCAGCCACTTCAGAAACTGAGTGCGTCGCTGCGGGGCGGTTTTGTCGGGTTTTTCGAGCAGGTCGCTGAGCACCGCGAGAATGTAGTACTCCAGGGGCGAACGCGACTGTTTTTGCGAGAGTCGGAGGTAGGACTCACGCGGGTTGGCGATCGCTTCGTCCACGGGCGAGAGCGCCGCGGGCGGACGTTCCTTGGTTGGCTTCGGATCGACGGTGGAGCTTGGGCCGGGAGAGTCGGTGGGTTTCCAAGCCTCCGCTGCGGATTGACTTGCCGCTTGGTTGCGTCCGTATCGTTCTGCGTTTTCGAGTTGTTCGTAGGCCGCCCGGATCCGCTGGAATTCTTGCGGGTGCGTTTCCGGTTTGAACTGCCGGATCAGTTTGCCGTAAGCACGCTTCAGATCACGACGATCGAATGCCTCGGGCAATTCGAAGAACGATCGCGGGTCTTGCGGAAGATGATGCCACGCGGGGTCAGACATGAACGATGGTCGGCGAGGGGGGCGGCGGATTGCGATCGGGAATGGAGTCTTGCGGGCACCGAGCCACGCTGTGCGACCGCCATCGTTCACGAGGTCGGGCGGGCGAGATCAGTCCATCAGAAAGATCTTGACGATTTGATACGTGATCAAGGTGCCAAAGAACAGCACTCGAAAATTGAACAACGAGGATTCACCGGCGATCATCGGTCCGGAGGCCTTGGTGTTCTGCAGCGTGGTCAACCAGTCGCGTTCCAACGCGAACAGATTGGGATATGATTTTTGGATCTTCAGCGATGTGTCACGGGCTCGTTTGCGACTGTTCTTCGTCGTCAGGTTCTGGATGAATTTTTCTCGCACGTAGCCAGCGTCGGACTGCGGCAGCACGACTGATTTGCCGAGTGCGATCACAAGTTCGCGATCAAAGCGTTGATCGTCCAACATCGCAACGAAGGAGTTGCGTTCTCTCGCTGCGGTTTGCAAGCGACGAATCGTGGGTGCCAGTTCAGGGACTTCTGTTGCATTCAAACTGGTGATGCCCGATTCCAATTCCTCATCGGACAAGTGAAAGAACTGCTTTTGAAGATGGGCAACTGTCTCGCGTGCCTGAGTGCGACGCTGGTGCTTGGCAACCATGTCATCCACGGAGTCGGCGTCGACGTCGGTTTGCCGAGGGTCATGATTCGGCAATCGCAATGTCTTGCGACGCAGTTGCAACGCGGACCCGGATTGCCAAACCGGATTGATTTCCAGCATCGATCGCAAATACGTTTGGGCGGCTGATTCGGACACGTTCCGCGGTGGGGTTGGTGAGGAAGGAAATCGAGCGGAAGCCTTGGGCGCATTCCACGCCGTGGATCTATTGGTCTTCGTGATCAAGGCCGAGGGAAGAAAGAACGATCAACAACGTGTCCTTCGCCGCAGCGAAGTGTTCGCGATCGGCGCGGGCCATCGCGTCTTCGTAGATGTCCAGGGCGTCGTCGAGTTGCTGGCGTTGAGAAGGATGCAGTTCGCCCAGCATGCGTTCGGCAAAACGGGCCAGCTTTTGATTCTCGAGATCATCGCGGGGATAGAACTTCAGGGCATCGATGCGTCGTTTGGCTTCCTCGATTTGCGCCGGCGACAGTTGGTGCACGTGATTGGTGAGGACGGTCCGGAACCGCTCCCCGCCCGGTGCATAGGCTTCGACTTCCAACACACCGGACAAATCGTAGGTGAAGCGAACGTAGATGGGACAGCCGGCGGGACCGGGAGGCAGACCCTTGACTTCCAATTGACCCAGAGCGGTGTTGTCCGCCACTTTGCGGGCGTCGCCCTGGAAGACTTTCAGGGTCACGTTGGATTGGTTGGCCGCGACGGTGCTGAATATCTCTTCGCGAGAAATCGGGATGGTGCAGTTCCGATGCAGCACGGGCTTGAAGTACCCGTCTTGCATGTGACCACCGAATTCTTTGACGACCTCCACGCCCAGCGTGAACGGGCAGACATCAGTCATCACCATGTCGTCCACGGCCGCGTCTTGCCCAATCAATGCGGCTTGGACTGCCGCGCCAAGGGCCACGACTTCATCAGGATCGTGATCCGTGATCGGTGGTTTGCCGAAGTAGTCGATCACAAAGTCTCTCAGCACCGGCATCCGCGTTGACCCGCCGACCAGGATCACATCGTCGATGTCTTCGGGCGTCAGTTCCGCGTCTCGGAGGGATCGGGCAATCGGTCCCGCGATGCGTTGCATCAGGGGATCGCACAACCGTGAGAAATCGGCTCGGGTGAGTCGGAAGGTCTTGGGCGATTCGGGGAAGTTGCCATCGCGATCGGGCAGTCGGATTTTGCAGGTGTCTTCTTGGGAGAGCAGACGCTTTGCCTTTTCACATTCGCCGCGGAGCCGCGACACTCGCAAGGGTTGCTGCAGTTCGGCCAATTCGAGCTGGGTGTCTTCACTGGCCAGCACCGCGGACACCATTCGGTCCGTGAAGTCTTCTCCGCCCAGCATGCTTTCGCCGGCAGTGGATCGGATTTCGAGCGTGCCTTCGAAGACCTCCATGACGGTCACGTCGAACGTGCCTCCGCCAAGATCGATGACGCACAGATTCTTTTCATCTTCGCGAGCGTGAAAGCCGTAGACCAGAGCGGCCGCGGTGGGCTCATTGATCATCCGGCGGACTTTCAGGCCCGCCATCTCGCCAGCCAACCGGGTGGCTTGGCGTTGATGATCGTTGAAGTACGCGGGGACGGTGATCACGGCGTCGGTGATCTCGATGTTCAGGTGAGCGGCAGCGTCGTCACGCAGCGATTGCAGCACCAAACTGCTCAGCTCGTGCGGCGTGAACTCTTTGTCGCCCAGATTGAGTTTGCGTTCTTGCCCCATGTAGCGTTTGAAAACCCAAGCACAGCGTTCTGGCGCGGTGACCCGAAGTTCTCGGGCGGCGGAACCGACCACGATCTGGCCGTCTTCCAAGACGCCGATGATGGACGGCGTGAGCGTTTCACCGTGGGCGTTGGCAATCAGTTCGGGTTTGCCATTCCGGAACACGCTGACCAACGAGTGGGTGGTTCCCAAATCGATTCCGATGCACACCGGTTCTTCGGTTGGGAAGGACGATTCGGATCCAAATTCAGGCATGAATCGAAGTGGGTGTTCGAGAGAGTGTGAGCACGGCAGTCAGAGGCGTTTCGAAGCGGTGATAGTCTAGTGAGTTTGCCGCTCGACGTGCATCCGTTGGAAGCTTCGGATTTAGCGGGAGAAGGCGGCCCGCGAAAGAGCAACCGATTGGGATCAATGAAGTTAGGAACGGTTGGGGATTGGGGCAGGTCCCTTTTGCCGGAACTGGCCGTGGAGGGAATCGCAGAAAAGGTCCCGGACACAGACCCTTCCCGCTCATCGATCACGGAGCTGATTGACAGGTTTGAATGGCAAGAGGATGCGCCCGCCGACTGAGGTCGTGCAGTTTTTAAGTCTTGGATTGCCAGGCGATTGTCATCACCCTCCCCTTGGGAGGGACGAGCGAAGCGAGGGGAGGGCTCCGCATTGGATCCAGCGCGTGACTCTCCCCGGCCCGAAGCGTTCCGACCCTCCCAAAGGGAGGGTGAAGTGGAACTGCACGACCTCGACGGAGGGGGGAGAATCGCTTTGCGTTTAGGGCCGCTGATCGGGTATTTTAGAGGAGCTGAGTTCGCGGCGAATGCGATTCCGCGATTTCATTATCTCGTTTCAAGAGTCCTGCATGCCAGAATTCCGCGTGCCAAAATCCCGCGTCACTGTACGCATCGATGCGATCGACGAGTCGAGTCGGGGGCCGATCCATGTGGTGGTCGCAGGCTACCGTGCTCGTCCCAACGCTGATCTGATTCGTGCGGCTGATTTGAGAGGATCCACGTATCGTGTCCGCTGGGCAGCGGGATCTTGGGCCGAAGCTGGTGCGTCGGTGGGCGTGATGGCTCGCGGTGCGCGAGTCGCCTTGCCGGCTTTGCATGGCGGTCGGGCTTTGGTGGGCGTTGGAAGCTTGGCGGGGGGCTTTGGGACCGCTGCGGTGATCGGTGCAGCGAGTTTTCGGCATCGATACTACTGTGCTCGACGGGACGGCATTCGGTTGGCCGATCAAATTCTGAATCTGCCGGGCGTCGGCAAACGCCCGTTGCACTTGATTGGGCATTCGTTGGGAACCGTGGTGCTTCGATCGGCTCTTGAAAAACTGGCCGAACGAGATTGCCGCGTCGACGATCTGCTGTTGATGGGCGGGATGACGTCGCGGTTGAACTGGAATCTGCAAGCGGACGCGTTTCGCGGGCGATTGATCAACTTGTATTCCCCACGAGATCGAATCCTGAACGTGGCACCGGTGATCGACCGCGTCGTTGGAACGGGAGCAATCGTGTGTGAAAAGCTGAGCGATCGCTTGATGAATCACGATTTGTGCCGCGAATTGCCCAATCAGTTCAATTTCTTGGGCCACCACAGCGGGTATTGGAACCGGTTCGGACAATACGCAATCGGGTAAGCAACCTGGGAACTTCACACAAAAAGGCACCCGGCACATCTTGTCCGCTTATCACGAAGGTTGCCCGCGCAAATCACATCGGCGGATCGCCGAGCGATTCGACATCGACCGGGAAGTCTTCGCCGTTGAAGGTGACCACATCGCCGTTGTGCAGTTGTTTGCGACGACGCGTGTCGACTTCGCCGTTGACGATGACTTCGCCGGCTTGGATCAGCACCTTGGCTTCGCCTCCGGTTCCGACCAATCCTTCTCGTTTGAGAAAGTCATCCAGTCGGACCATGGGAATGGGTGTGCTGGAAGGGACCGGTGCGTCGGGCTGGCGAGATGAATCGCTCATTGAATTTGAAACCTTGCGAGGACGGGATTGTGGTCACTGATGTCACGCTGGTCATCAGGAATGTTCCAGTAGTTATCCCAGTGTTCTTCTTGGGTGTCTTGGTCGCCGCCGAAGTTCAAATCGTTTCGAACGGTCACATCGCGAAGGGAGAGGTCAACCGCACCGGGATTGTCGATCGCCAGGTCTCGCGAAACCAAGATGCGATCGAACTGGCGACCGGGCAACAGGTGCGTCGTTCGTTTTCCGGATGGGATGTGATCGTGCAGATCGATCAAGTCGTCTGATGGATCGTCGGTGCCTCGTGACATCAGAATGCCAAGGTCCGAGTCCGCTGCGATTTGGCCCGCCAGTTCTTCGGTGTTGAAATCCCCAGTGACCAAGACATGAACCGGTTGATCGGGATCTTCTTGCGATGCCTTCACGCCAGTGACCAACCGTTCCAGCCACAAACTCAATGTCCGTGCTTGGCGTGCTCGCAGTTCTCCCTTCTCGGCCATGGCACGCAGGTGACAGTTTGCGATCACCAGCAGTTCGATTTTTCCATGAACGGGAACTTCAACGACGGCAAAAAGGTGTTTGGATACCGATGCGTAACCGCGAGACTTCATCGAGGGAGTCACGACGCCTCGGGAGATGGATCGCACACCGGTTGTTTTGGTCGCCAGCAAGGCGACGTCTTGTTCGGTGTAAAAGTCATCGCCTTTGATCACGTAGTCGTCGTACTTCCGGTTGTGATTGCGATCGATCGCGCGAGTCAGGAAGTACATCACGTTTTGACTTTCGACTTCTTGCAACGCAACGATCGTCGGTTGCACTTTCGCGATTGCAGCGGCCACCCGGTCGCGACGCCAATCCCACTGCTCGCGGCTGGGAGCACTTTTTTCGCGGCCCAGTTCACTCGGGTTGTCCGCGGTCTGATTGTCGAAGAACCATTCCAGGTTCCACGTCATGACGCTGAATTCTGTCGGTTCGGCTGAGTTCGCGGGCGAAGCGATCACAGCCAAACAGAGCACGGCCAAGGGGCACAGGAAGATCAAACGCATGCGGACTCCGCCAGAAATGAATGGATGGCTTGGGAAAGCATCATGTGCAAGGCTCAGGATTTTTCAGCCGCAATCGCCGCGACGGCGAGCAAGTCATTTCGCCCGAAGGAGAACTGTTCCAGGGCATCCAGCCCGGAGGTGTCGCCGGCTTGTTTGGCGCGTCGTGCCATCGCCAGCAATTCTGGAAGGACACGCTGGACGGGCACGTCATCCGGGAACAACTCGATCGCGGCGCGGAGTGCTTCGGCGGGACGGCCAACTCGATCGAGCAAGTCAATGTAAGTTTCGATGGCTCCTGCGCCAGCGACGTTGACGTCCACTGTGCGAGCTTTCTGTTCGAACATTCGAAGCGCTGTGTCGACACCTTGGCCGAGCAGTGCCGAGAAGAACGCGGCGTGAGCGGGGTAAAAATCAACAAACGGTTCATCGCCGGGGTACTGGAAGTCGGCGGGCAAGCGTCGGCCGTACTGGCAAAGCTGCAACGCACGATCGATCATTTCACGATCATCGATCACGGTCGCGAAACGGACTGTGGATGACAGGTGAGTTGTGTCGAGGTGATAGCCACCACCACCGAGAATCCATTTGTACTTGGCGATCAGTTCGCCGAGGTTCAGCTTCACGGAATCTTCTTCAATCGCTTCGGGTGTGACTCCGTTGTCGGGGCCGCGATTGCGAAAGTCATCGCGGACGAGCGACAGCAATTCGTTGTAGAACGAGGTCAGCAAACATTCCGCCGCGATTTGCCGATCGGTTCGTGAACGTGTCGCAATGGCTTGGTCGTAAAGAGTGATGCTGTTGCAGGTGCCTTGGTGCTGCAGCACCGCGTTGTAGCCGCGGCGAAGGTCAACGCTCTCGTGCAACAGCACTTGAGTCATCTCATCGTAGTTGTCGTCATTGATTTCGACGTCTTCGAGCAATCGCCGGGCGAGTTCCGTGTCACCGGTGGGACGCAGGTACATCCAGCCTTCCGCGATGCGGCCGTCTTGGATCAGCATCGCACCCGCTTGGCGACAGGCGTCCAGCAGATCTTCCTCAAGGCCACGCTCCCGTTGTTTTTCAGCGTCCGTCGTGCCTTGCAACAACGGTTCGTCTGGATCCGCGATCATGGGCAGCCCGTGTGCCAGACGGCTTTTCATCTTGAGTGCTTCGAACAATTCGACTGGTTGGCGTTCACGCCGGTAGTGGGCGATGACTTCGTCAATGCGTGTGGCAGGGTCGGTGCTGAGACGAGCGAGCAGTTGAGGATCGAGAGACACTGGAAATGGGCTTTGAGGCGGGGATTTGCGAGTGTTTCGTGTCCCCGAACGTGACGCAGCAGGCCTCAAATGTCAACGGCAAGGATTTTTGAACGGCGTGTTGGACGATTGGTGAAGGACCGAGCGAATCAATTGGTACGTTGCAATCGATCTGCCGCCACAACCTTGTAGGCCAGGTCCCACCTGGCCTGACGAATCGGTGGTAAGCGGTCCAATCAAGGTGGTCGCATTTTGCTCGGGTTTCCCAGGGGCTCGCGTTCGCGAGTGAGGCCACGAAGTGGTCACAGACGGTAGCCGGTGGTCGAGCAAAGCGAAAACCACCGGACAGCGACAAAAGATCGCGGCGTCGGCCCCGAAGGGTGTCGTAGAAAACTCGGCCGTAAAAGTCTGCGACCCCTTCGGGGTCAACCGTGTGATCGGGGGGCTTCCCGGCGGTATTCGCGTCGCTCGACCGCCGGCTACCCTCTGCATTCCTCCGGGAAAGAAGTCGCGCAGTCGCAATCCCCACCATCCCAACTGTTTCCAGCCCAACGCTGCGAGCACCGGTGTAGAACAGTTGTCTCAACTGTTCCGTCGGGCTGCCCTCAACCGCCAAGCTTCCTCGCAACCAAGTCCGCTCCCAAACATTCGCGTCACGCTGCTCAACGACATCCACCAACCACGCAAACATTTGGGACAAATGTTCTACTCTGGCAGGATTGTTGTTCAGACGATTTCCCAGCGTCCGACCAGGCCATCGTCGAGGTCGACGTAGTACAGGGCTCCATCGGGGCCTTGGCTGATCGCGACCACGGCACCCGCACCGGTGGTGAAGGTTTGCACGTTGGTGATCGCTCCGCTGGCGTCGACGTCCCCGTGGCGAACGATGCCCTGGCCCAGATCGTTGAAGAACACGTCGCCCGTGTAGGCGTCCCCGTACAGGCTGCCTCGATAGACGTCGCCCATCACGATCGCGTTGATTCCATCGGCTTGATGATTGAGCGCGTATTGCGACGCGGTCACGGTGATGTCTTGCGCAAAGAAGGCGATTCCTTCGGGAGTGCTCGCGTAACGGGAATTCACGAGGCTGGTTCCGCTGCCGCCTTCATAGAACGGCCATCCAAAGTTCGCACCGGCTCCGGCGGAGTTGATCTCTTCCCACTGCGTCCAACCAACGTCCCCCACGAACAGTCGCCCGGTAACGGGATCGACCGTCATTCGGAATGGGTTGCGAAGTCCCAGTTGGTAAACCTTCGAACGGTTTGCCTCGGGATCGCCATTGTAGAACGGGTTGTCAGTCAGGCCTTCGCCGGTGATCGGATCGATTCGCAAGACCTTGCCTGACAAACTGTCGATGTCCTGCACACGGTCACCTCGCACATCGACTCGGTTGTAGCTGGCACCGTCGCCAATCGAAACGAACAGTTCGCCGTCCAGGCCGAACGCGAGCGAGCCGATCGTATGCGATTCACTGTCGCTGTTGATGAAGTCGTTGATGTAAGTCCCGTCGGGATTTTCGCCGGCGGGGGCTTCGGTGAAGTTGAAGGTGCTGTTGGCAAACCCGTTGAAGTTTTCCCAGGTGCTGTTCTTGCCCAGCAACACGACTTCGCTGTCCGCGACGGCCGTTTGATAGTTGTTGGCGGCATCGGCGGTGACTCGAATCAGACGACCGGCGCGGTTGCCTTTCCCGTCGGGACCTGCCAGCGTGCCAGCGGCTTGATCATTGACCTCTGGCGGGTCATAGGTGAACAACAGGTAGACGTACGGGTTGTTTGCAAAATCGGGATGGACCGCGATGTCCAGCAACCCGCGATCGCGAGTTCCGTTGACAATTCCCGAGATGTCGACGAACGGATCACCGGAGACCGCTCCATCTCGCACCGTCTTCACCATGCCGCCTTGTTCCGAAACCAGCATCGTTCCATCGGGCAACCAGTCGATTGCGGTCGGCAGGTGGAGCTGCGATGCGATCGTCGTGCTGAGAACTTCGTCGCCACCGACAACCGGCGGGTCCAGTGGCGGAGCAGTTTGATCGACCGACCAGTTCAGAATTCGATGTGAATTGTCCAACCCGCCTGTGCCGGCGGTGAAGCCCACGAATCCTGCGTCACCGACTTGCGTTTGCAGATCGACGGTGGCTTTCATCAACGCTTGCGTGGGTTTGGTCGGGTCGGCAGAAAGGTACACGGCGAGAACCTTGCTGGTGCCGTTGTATTCCACCCAGGCATAGCGTTCGCTTCCGTTGTTCAGATCGATTTCTGGGACCGCGGTGCGAAGGTTCGAGTACACCGAACCGGTGAGGATCGAAACATGGTTGTCGTTGAGGTCCAAGCTGTTTCGATACGTGTCAAACTCAACTGCGACGGAATGGGTGATGTCTTGGTAACCGAGTTGTTCTCCCGTCCCACCGATCGCGGCTGAGCCACGAGGGTCATTTTGGACCGTGAATGTCAGTCCATCGGCTCCGTCTGTGCCCGCACCGTTGATGGCTTCGAACGCGAACGCCGTTCGGAAGGAACCATCATCAGCCAAGTTGACGGCAGTGGAATAGAACGCACTGCCAGCCTGATTCTTTTCGGCTTGGGTGAGCTCCAACGTGTTGCCGGTTTGTTGTGCGGAACCATTGAGCGTCAGCCCAGAGACATCTGCGAAATTGGCGTAGTCAGGCAGGCTGACTTCGTTGTCCACGATCGAAACGGTCGCCGTTCGCGGAACGAGCAGATTGGCACCGCCTTGAACGTTGTCGATCGTGATGTTGAAGGTCTCGTTGGTTTCCAGCAAGGCGTCGTCGAGGATGGGGACGACGATCGTTTGCTCGGTGACTCCATCGGCGAATGTCAATGTTCCGGTTTGCCGCGTGTAGTCGATGCCTTCGGTAGCGGTTCCCGCGAAGGTGTCGTAGTCGACGGTCGCGATGCCGTCGCTGCCGCCGGTTCGAAGCACACGAACCAATGCGGTCCCCGCGTCTTCGTCGATCGTGACATTGCTGGTTTCCAGCGAGATTGTACCGGGGTTCGTGGTCGTGGTTCCGTATTGGAAGTGACCGTTGGTGTGCAGCCACTCGGATTGCTTGAACCCGGGTGTCAATCCATCCGCTTGCCAGGTGCCGGTGGAGTAAACATCTTCGGCTTCGGTCTGATACGAGGTGCCGTCCAGTTCGACCCGGTCGATTCGCACATTGCGGTCGATGGCGCCATCGGCTTCATACAAATCGTTGGTGAAGCGGATCTGGATTTGAGAGATGTCAACGGTGGTGTCCGCGTCAAAGTCCAGTTGCACAAATTCGCCCGTGTCGACGTCGCCGCCGATGTTTTGCCACGTCTGGGCTCGTTCGCCAGCGATCCAAAGTTCGATCGTTTCGGTGTTCTCAGCTCCTGCCGCGAAGATTGAAATGGAACTGGTCGTTGAGGGGGCGGTGTATTGGAAGTAGCCGTTGCTGTGGATCCACTCGCTGCGGCGGAACCCTGGGGCAACGCCGTCCTCTTCTTGCCACGTTCCCGTTCCAAACGTGTTCGCATTTTCGGACTCGATCGTCATCCCGTTGGCCGTGATGGAGTCGACGACCAAGTTTCGGTCGATGCCTTGCTCGGGTTGATACAAGTCGTTGGTGAAGGCGACTCGCACTTCATCGATTGCCAAATCAACTGCACCGTTGTAGGTGAAGGTTTGGAATTGTCGCGTGTCAGCGTTGCCGCCAATGTTGTTCCATGTCTGAACGACATCGCCGTTGATCTGCAACTGCATCTGTTCATCGCCCGTTGTGCCTGCCGCGCGAACGGAAATCGGCAACACCATCTCGACATGTTGCAACCGGTCAACGCTGGCCAACAGAGCACTCTCAATGTCTCCGGTTCGGACCTCCAGGTCCCAGTCACCACCCAGAGCAGCGTGCCCGGTGGCATCATTCGACGCGGCCACATCCGCAGAGGTCAAACGCGCCAGCGTCGTGATCAAGTTTTGACCCACGGTCTTGGATGCGGCGTCGCATCCGTACAACAGAATGTCGGCGTTGTCGGTGAGTGCATGACGCCATTGATCGAGCTGAGCGGAATGCTGCTGTAGCGTCTCGGCGTCGATGCGTTGACCACTCAATTGCAGAACGCCAGCCTCGGCGTGCGAAACGACGTGAATGGTCCGGACGCTCGTGCGACTTGCCAAGACCGACGTCATTTGATCGATCGCGGGCGAGGCCTGGTCCAGCAACACGATCTCAACGCCGCTGCGCATCCAGTGTGTGAGTTGTTCTGTTTCTTCCACCGCGGAGTCGATGAACGCGATTTCTGTGAACGAATCGGCTGCTTGCTCGGAACGCGAGCCCGTGTCGGTTGAATCGCGGTCCGTGGTGGCTTCGCCGGGATCGGTGGAGTTGGAAGCGGCTGCGGCGGCAACTTCGGCCCCCGCATCGCCGGCCAGCATCAGGCGGGGCTCAAGTGGTTCGAGCGACCATTGAGTTTGCGCGAAGGTGGGTTTGTGTTTGGATTGAAAGCGAGTCATTGAATTGAGCCCAGGCACATTGGTTGACCAGCAACTCTCGTGCATGAACGATCGCCAGGGCGGCCCTGCAGAGGGGTGCTCTCCCAAGCATAGCTACTGGCTCAACCGATACAATCCGCGCAGTGTGAAATTTGGCGGATGCCCGAATTCTTGGCGAATCCGGCTACTTGGTCGCGTGTCGTTGAATTCGCGAAGAATTCAGACGCGCGCAACGTGGTCGTCCGATCACAACCCGAACGCGTCAGCGAGGGACCACGCAGTCGCTGAATTCGCCTGGATTCAGATCTTCGAGTTGGTGGATGTCCGAATTCTGGCGAATCCGGCTACTTGGTCGCGTGTCGCTGAATTCGCGAAGAATTCAGACGCGTGCAACGTGGTCGTCCGATCACAACCCGAACGCGTCAGCGAGGGACCACGCAGTCGCTGGATTCGCCTGGATTCAGATGTTGGAGTTGGTGGATGTCCGAATTCTGGCGAATCCGGCTACGTTGCGTTTGGCGGTTGGCCAACATGCAACGGTGAGCCGACTACTCGTCGGCTTCGTCGGACAGCAGTTTGAGTGCCGAGTCATGGTGGTTGTCGTCCAGATCGCTGACACGCGAGAGCACATCGACCAATTGCTCGGTCGAGACCGCGAACGGATCGTCAGTGCTGCTGTCGATCAGCTTGCTGAGGTCGGTCAGCACCGCATCACGAGCCTGGCGTCTCAGCGTCGATTGAGCAAACCCGCGAGGTTCCAATGGGCCACTGACGTTTTGGTTGCCGGGCACCAAGGATCCGTTGGAACCAGCTTCGCCGTTCTGGGCCAGTTGGTCGTCGGCGATTGGCTCGCCTTCGCCGGAACCTTCCGATTCTTCTTCGCCGTTGTTGACCGTGCCCGTTGGCCGAGTGATTTGATTGAGATGGTTGATCACCAGCAAGGCGTCGAGCGCGGTGACAAAGCCATCGGCGTTGACGTCGTATCCAAATCCGGGGTCGCCGAAACCGACTGGACCCGGACCGTAGATGTTCAGGTAGTTGATGATCGTCAACGCATCGAGTGCGGTGACTTCTTCATCACTGTTCACATCATGTGGTTCGATGTCATTGTGGTAGGGCGTGTCGTTCTCGATCACTTGGACCAAAAAGGTTTCGGTGACCGGTGCGACACCGACGGATTGCGACGTGGCGGTGATGTCGATTTCAATTTCTTGTTGGTCGATCAGCGAAACGGACACGCCTTCCGCCAGCTTCAGTGTCGACCCGTCGAATACAAAACGAGAATCGTTGACGGTGAGCGAGTGATTGTTCGCGGCAGGATTGCCAGCGATACGAAGTTCGCCCACGATCGCACCGGGCGTTTGCTCTTCGACGGTCGCCGGCGTCAAAACAAAATTGCTTGGCGATTCCGGCTGGTCGATCACTTGCAGCGTGATCGCTTTTTCGAACGAATCATCCAGGTGCGACACCGTGACATTGACCACGATGGTTTCAGACTCTTCGAAATCGACCGCGATGCCCGGTTTCAGTCGCAGACTTCCGTTGACAATCAGGAAGCGGTCGTCGTCAACGAGGAAGTCATAGAACTGGTCATCGTCTTCGTCGACGACTGTGATCTCGGTGACCACGTCGCCTTCAAAATTTTCACGAACGGTGGCGTTCCCCGGCAACACGTCCTCGATTGGATCGTCTTCATCCAAGATCTGCAGCGTCGCGGTGTGAACCAGTGGTTCTTCAAAGTCAGGGTCGTGGACCGTGATGATCAGCGGGATCGCCCATTCGTCTTCCCAGTTAAGGTTGTCTGGACCGACGAAGATCAGATTGCCGTTTTGGTCGACGATGAATCGATCGTCATCAATGTCGATGACGAGGTTGCCTTGCCCGTCGCCATCGATGACTTCGATTTGGCCGATTGCTGCGTTCAGCGGAATGTTTTCAGGCACCGAATCGATGTGCGGGATGACTTCGGTCGGTGCGTCCGGGACGTTTTCGACCGTGATGTTCAGCACATGTTCGGTGAAGTCACGGCCGTCATGCAGCCACACGGTGAATTGGTCGACACCAGCGAAATCTTCAATGGGAACGTAGGACAGCGACCCAGCGAGGGTCACGGTGGACACGCCGGCGCTGGTGCCTTGGATCGGCAGCAGTACAAAATCGTCTTCGTCCGCATCTGATGAATCGCCATACACCGCAGGAGCCGCGTTGGTCAGCACGGTGTCCTCGTCCATCACCCAGTTCGGCGGGGTGTCATAGTTGGGAGCGGTGTTGGCGCCGATCAACCGCATCCCAAATTCAATGGGTGAGGGATCTTCGTTGTTGGTGATTTGCACACGATGAGGGGCAGGTGTGCGAAGGCTCATCTCTGCCATCCCCGCGGCGCCCACCAAGACGACACGACGCAATTCAGGATCCAGCGAAATGCCTTGTGCACCGGAGGTCGCTGGCAGATTCAGAGTGGAGAGGTCGATCGCCAGGTCGACAACCAAATCGCCGGAGTCCGCGTCAATCAATCGCAGTCCAGCCTCGAGGGGGGCGACCGAGTCCGGAGTCAGGGTGACGATCAACCCGCGAGCCGCATCGATCGCGACAGGAGCATCCGTTGGCAGGCTGTACAGAGTTGCCAAGTCGTTTGTTTCAAGATCGTGGACCGTCAAACCGTCTGACTGACGAACGACCAACAGGCCAGCTTCATCGCTGAAGCCCACCACTTCGACGCCGCCATCGACGATGATTGGATCGTTGGTCAGCAACGAGTGGTCGGCGTTGCTCCAAACGTGAATCTCAAGGCCGTCGCTGGTGCCGCCTTGTCCATCGTCGATTTGTGTCGCGCGAGCCAGGATGGATCGTGTCGGGCCGTCAGTCGAACGCGGGCTCGAGTCGCCAATCAGTTCGGTGCCTTCAGGAACCAAGGCGCCCGTCGCATCGGCGCTCATGCTGGCTGTGTCGACTGTCCAGAGCTGGGATGAGCCGTTGTCGGCCGCTTGCAGCAACAAACCGCGGCCCACATCATCGATCGCATGACCGACGAATTGCGGTGCCAAGTCGCTGTCGGTGAAAGGTGTGGCGCTCGAAAGTGTAGCGTCCACAATGAAGGCTTTGTGCCCCACGGTGTTGTCGCCCAGCACGACCAATTCGCCTGCAGGTGAACGCCAGAGGGCTTGAATGCCGATGCCCAAATCCAACGTCGAGGCGACAGTGCCGCTGCTGGACAACGTGTGCAGCGACGTGCCCTTGGCGAAAACGGCCGGCAAGATGGCTTCGTCTTCGGTGCCCGCATCGAGAACGAAGGCGGGGGTGACGGCCGTGATCTCGGATTCCAAAAGGAACGGATTCGCGGTGATCGTCGTCGGGGTCGTCTGAATTTGAGACTGGGTGCCGTTGAAGACGCGGACGACATGCGTGCCGTCGCCGAGTCCATCCAGCGAGAATTGGCCGGACTCGTCCGTCAAACCGTATCGTTCGCCTTGGTCCAACGAGCCGTTGTCATTTTGATCGACGAACACCAAGCGGTTGGCCAAAGTTGATTCTTCGGCTTCCTTTTGCATGGAATCGTTGGCGTCGTGAAAGACGGAACCAACGATCGCGGCCAGCACGCGGCGATCATCCAGTGTTTGCATCGCCAAACGACGGCGGGTTCCGCGCGTTCGATCTCTCTTGGAGCGGCTTCGAAGGCTCGTCAGGGAAACACGCGGCATCGTGACGATTTCTCACAAGGCGGGACGGAAAGGATGGACCGACGTTTCAACATGGACGGTGCGGGTGGGGAGAAAGTTCCCTGGTCGAGCCCGGTTCGCATCAAATTCATTCGGATTTTGACGCGACTGTTTGAAGGCTTTTCAAAAATCCGTTCCCCGACCTCCGTCGTCGTCGCTTATTATAGACGACTGTCGTTTGGCTCCGAGTAGCCATTTTCCAGTATTTTTGACGGATTCTGCCGCGATCCCGACGACGTTCCCAACAAGCTGTTTCGGTTTGGAGCCTGATCGCATGTCTGCCTTGCCCCTCTTCCGCTCGATTCTTCCAATGCTGACGAAGTCTGCTGATTTGTCGCCGCGTTTATCTTCCCCCTTGGCCGGATGGAAGCTCTGTTTGACGGCGTTTTGTTTGACCGCTGGCTTTTCGTCGGTCGCGCTCGCGCAAGGTCAACAGGCTGCGATGGAGGCGGCTGAGCGGGCGGCGATGGAAGCCCAGGCGAGAGGAGACGATGTTTCTCCTGGTTATGGTGGGCCTCCCGGTTCCGGCGGACCTCCTGGCTACGGAGGAATGGAACCAGGCTACGAGGGCATGGACAGTTACGAGATGGAAATGGAAATGGGGTCGGGATACGGCATGGATGACCCCTATGGAGGTTCCGGATACGGCGGGCAATCCAATTCCGGGCGGGGAGCGAACATGCAGCCTTCGCCGATGGTGATGCTGGAGTTGTTCAACCCTGATTGGTCGCCCCTGACCGAACGGGTGCAGCAGATCTTCGCTTCCGCTGCGGCTCCGAAAACCCCTGTCGCCTTGGGCCCGGTGCTCCGCAATGAGGCTCACGTGGCCTATCGCTACGGCAACCTGCCATTGGCACTGCAGTTGTTCCACGGCTTCATCGCCCGGGGCAGTGACGCGGCCGAGCGACAAATGGATCAAATCAAGTTCAGCAAGCACTTCCGGAAACCGCTTTGGCACCTCCGGATTGGGACCAGCCTGGCTGTTCACGGCGACTCTACTACCGCCGACCCTTCGCCCATCACAGAATCGGGATCCTCGGGCGGCATGGGCCGCGGTGGGATGAGTCCCGATGGCATGGGAATGGATTCCGGAATGATGGAAATGGCAATGGGCAGCGGCATGGACCCAGGCATGATGGGCCCCGGGATGGGCGGCCCCGGCCCGGGAGGCCCCAACGGGATGGGCATGGGGGGTGAAATGCCCATGGACGACATGGGAATGTACGAGGGCGACATGGGAATGGGTGGCCCAGGAATGGGGATGCCGGGCATGGGCATGCCAGGAAGAGGCGGACGAAACCCTGCCGCCGGGATGGCGGTTCCTAAAGCCGAGATGACGGACAAGGAAGTCGACGCCCGCATGGAAACTTTCTTGGGGCTGGTCGCTGAAACGGTGAAGTCGGGGCTGTCCAAGCGAATCACCGAAGGCAAGTTTGGGCACGCCCTGACCGATGTGGAACCAGAGTCCACCACCCAAGGGCACACGGTCAACGGGGACTCGGTCGACCAAGCGGCCAAGTCCATGTGGATTCCCAGTGTTTTGTTCGTTGGTGAAGGCAATTCCCGCGAAACGGTCAAGACCGCTCACGAACATGGCCTCGATCTGCTGGTCCATTTCGACGTTGGTTTGAAAGAAAACCGAGTCGGTGCGGTCAGCAACATCAGTCGCGTGAAGGTCCTGGACGCTCGGACGGGAAAGACCCTGGTCAGCTCTGGCCCCATGGACAACACCGAAGTCGAACGCATGACTCGTGTTGGGCGAGGCTCGCCGTCCGCTTACGTCGACGAGCAACTGAAATCGCTATGGGCCGTGGTCGACGAGCGTTTGACGTTGTCGGACCTGCCCACGCTCAGCCCCGAAGTGGCTCGCAAACGTGTTGCCCAAGTCTTGGGGGACAGTTCCATGACGCCGCTGCGAAAACTCGCCGAGATTCGTTACTACGGCTATCGGGGATGGTTGACGACCGAAGAGGTTGAACAAGCCTTTGAGATCACGGGCGGCGTGGACGCCATGAAGGTGTTGCATGGAAGTGACACGCAGGCCATCGAGGCCATCCACAAGCTGGTCGTCCAGACAACCGCGGACGAATCCTGAGCAAACGCTGCGTGACGTAACCGGATTCGCCAGAATTCGGATGGCAGCCAGCTCAATGATCTGAATTCTGGCGAATCCAGCTACAGCGAACAAGGCTCTGCGCAACGCTAACGCTTGCAACGACTTTGTCGACCACGCAAACCGGGGGCCCTGCCTCCCGTCGGTCCAAAGCAGGAGCGGGAAAACGCCGAATGAGACAAAGTATCAAGGCTCCCGTTTCGCATTTCGCGTTTGGGATCCAACGCACTGCGACTCACTTACATTCGGCCCTGCAAAAGGATTTGCCCGACCATGGCGACCACGTTCCCAACACAACGCACGTTGCTCTTCGCCGCAATCCTCGCCGCGATGGCATTGGGCGGCATTCGCACACCAACGGCTTCGGCGGACTGGGGTTCGTTGGTTCATCAAATGCACGTCGGCTATCACCGCAACGTGGCTTGGCCCGACCCGTTCAACGAAGTTGACGCGGTGCAGGTCGTGATGCCCTTCGAAGCCATGAAACGCAATGGCTGGCGGATGCACAACACCATCGGGCACGAGCTGTTCCGGGGTGGTGACGGAGCCTTGTTGGCGGCCGGCCAAAATCGAGTTCGCTGGATCGCGACGCAGGCTCCCGAAGGACGCCGCGAGATCCACGTCCTGCGTGGTGGCACCCAAGCTGAAACCGAATCCCGCCTGAAAGCGGTTCGGGAAGCCGTCACGAGCTACGTCTTGGACGGGCAGTCCCAACCTCAAGTCTTCGTGACCACGATCGAACCAGCCACCTCGCCGGGTGTTGTGGCCACCAAGATCAACCGAGAACGACTCGAGCAAATGGCCGCTCCAAAGTTGCCGACCACCAGTGCAGCCGGAACGACTGGCAACACCCAATGATCTGAGCGATCGCCAGTTCCAAACTGAAAACGAAAAAAGGCGACCGAGAGTCATTCTCTCGGTCGCCTTTTTTTCGTTGGGGTGTCAAACGTCTGGGCTCAACGCCGTGCGATCTGGTCTTCGAATCGCAACCCGAACGCGTGAGCGAGGGACCATGCTGTCGCTGGATTCGCCAGAATTCAGACGCGCACGATTGCCGGTCGTCCAATCACAACCCGAACGCGTCAGCGAGGGATCCTGCTGTAGCTGGATTCGCCAGAATTCAGATGTTCGAGTTGGTGGATGTCCGAATTCTTGGCGAATCCGGCTACTTGGCGGAGACCGACGCGTTGATCTGCGTGGTCCCTCGCTAACGCGTTCGGGTTGTGATGGTGGACCCAGGCGTCAGAATTCTGGCGAATCCGGCTACGTTCACTCGTCCGTGACGGCGGCTCGGTGTTCTTCGGCCAATTCCTCTTCGCCCAAGGCCTCAAAGCAAACCGCAAGAGACTCGTGAGCCGCGTTGGCCAGGGACTCTTCCGCGAGCGCCCGTTCCAGGTCCGGGATGGCTTCCAAGTGTTTGCCAAGTTTCGTCAGGATCTGCCCGCGAGTCTCGTAGAAAAACGGATTCGGTTGGGAGACACTTTCGATCGCCTTCTCGCTGATCTGCAGTGCCTGTTCCAAATCACCATCTTCTTTCTCGGCCATGGCAACGGCCAAGTTATTCAGAATTGCTGAACTATGAGGCAGGTGTTCCGCTGCCAGTTTCAGGTGCAGCGTGGCACGATCCGGATCGCCCTTGAGAAGTGCTGCCGTGCCTCGAATGAAGTTTGCGATCCCAGGGGAGGATCCCTTGACCAGGGCGGAACGGATTTTGGAAAGTTCCTTGTCGTCGGACTCCAGCGTCTTGAGCACTTGGTCGGCCACCAAACTCAACACGCGTGGGTTGTTGGGAGCGTATTGCAACGCCACCTGCAGCATCTTGAGGACTCGCAGTCGTTCGGCGACCGTTTCGTTGGGTTCGGCTTCGATCTTGTTGATCCAGACCACAATGGTCTCACCCATGGCTTGTTGCAGCCCCGCCTGGTGCTCTTTGGTCTTCATCCGTCCGATGGATTCGTTGAGCAGCCGCACGGCGTCCGCGTGCTTTTCCAGGAACAGCAACGCCTGGACGTTCGCCATCGCCAATTGTGGGCTGGCGGGTTCCTCGGCGAACAGTTGCTGAATCTTCTCCAGGGTTGCTTCGGCGTAGCGGGTCGCGGCGTCGTCTTCGCCGGCCTGGCGAGAAATCATCGCCGCTTGCAGCCCACGCATGGGTTGCACCGACGCCAGCTGGACCAAATAGGGGATCGCTTGGTTCTGTCGATTGGTGCGAACCAGATAGTCCGCGTAGGCTTGTTTGATGCCCAAGTCATCGGGGGTTTCTTCGCTGAGGAACTGCAGCAATTGTCCGAACTCGCGTTGTTCAGCATCCTCCAGATCCGTCCACTTTTTCTGGTCATAGAGTTCCTGCAACAACCACCGCGCCGCCCGCGGATCACGCTGTTGCCCCACCAATCCGCGCATCAACGCGAAGGCTTCCTCTGTCTCATCCTGCTGATGCCGAGCAACGGCCAAGCGATACAAAGTCTCCGCGGACTCATCACCCTCTTCAATCTGTCGCCGAATCAACAGATCGGCAGTTTTGTAGTCGTCTCTCTCAAAGGCAGACGCGAGTTGTTCCCGAATCAATTGGTTTCGCCAGGAGACACTCTCTCCCGTTGAAACAAACAGCAGAATTGCCAATGCAACCGTCAGCATCAACGCCGGAACCGCGGTTGATGCACGCTTCCACGGGATTGTGCGGAACCAAGCAACCAACCATTGCCCAAACCACTTGAACCACTGCGACGGATTGAGGAAACGAATCATGGTGACACCTCGAAGTCAGTTTCTGTTTGCCTTACCGTTTCCAATTGCAAGTTGCCAGTTTCTGCCTGAACCGCCAATGCGATTTTGTGGCGTAGGTTATCGAACATCTCGTCAATGCGATCAATCGTTGATGCATCTAGCTTTTCAGCTGCAACGACCCAAAGCTGGAGCATCATCATTGGTTCGATTACCTCATTCAGCCCTTCCGCGGCCTCGGCGAGACGATTTCCCATGCGACCAGGGCTTTCAGACGGGGGGACGAACTTTCCTGAATGAGTCACTGCGGTGTACCAAAGATGTCCACGAGCCTCTGTGTCACCACCGAAGAGTGCGTAGGCGAAAGGTTGGGACCTCGAATCATCGTCCGAAGAATCTGTCGCATTGGCTGACTCCAGCACACGATTGAGCAGTCGCCAGTCCTGATTTTCATAGCAAAGGCAAAGCTCGTGCCACTCCGAGTAGGTTTGACTCACGACAAACTGACCCCGAACGGGAACGCGATTGACGAGTGATTCAAAGATCCAAACGTCGGCATTTTGACCAAGGATCGGATTGTCACCGTCCCGAGCTTGTTGATGTTGTTTCAGCTCGAAGCCGCTGTTACCCGACGCTATCAATTCGGATGGCGGATCAAAGATGAGCCCTTCGACGAACATGCCCTGCGCTCCTTCTTCAACTCCGATCGCGCTGACCTTCATTGCAGATGACGAGCTCACTGTGATCAAGACGACCCCCAGTACGGCCATCGCAATCGCAATGGGTTTGGCCTGCATTCGCCCCATCCATCTCGCCAGTTGCAATTGCAATCCAAGTTGCTTCGGATCAGCGATCGGTTGACTGTTTCGGTAGTACTCTCCCACCGCGTCAACATTCTGACCATCGTCGACAAACCAATTCCAGAGGTGCAGAATTGGGTTGTCAGGTTGTTCGTCGGACGTCGTTCCTGTCACATGCATGAGCGTCATGATCATTCCGTCAAATGACCATAGGAAAAATGCGGAAATTGCCAGGGTTGCGTAGCCAAGAATGTCGTGTGCCCATCCCGAGGCCAGATCCAACGAAATCCACTGGTCCGCCACAGCGACCATGGTCACACGCAACACGTTTCCACCCGCGGCAAGGATCAAAGCAATAATAAGGTACAGAGGCGCCAACCAAAGTTTTCGGCGATTGATCGCGACGATCAACGTGCTCAGAAATGCCATGGTAAACACGGATTGGATTCCGCTGCAGGCCTCGGCCACAAAGAGTTCTCGATTGGGAAGCTCAATCACATTGTGAGTGACAGCGTGAGGAATCGACAGGACATCCAGCAGTAAACTCGACATCATCGTCGTAAGGTGTTGCAGTTCGATCACCAGCAATTGGTCGTAACCAAGTGGCAATCGAATCAACAACAACAATGGCAAAGCCAAGACGAGCAGGCTTTTGTCTTTCGGGCCGCGCATGACAGCCAGGCAAGCGGCCGAAAAACAGACGAACGCGATCGACATTACCCAGGGAGATCGAAGGCTCCAGCTGCCCAGCATTGCCACCGCGCCAATCGCTACCAGTGCGAGCGATGTCAGTCGGGCAGGAGCATAGAAGTAGCGGTCGCCACGTGTCCAAGCGAGCCAGGCCACAGCGCCAATGGCAAACGGAAAGTACTGGTAGTGATCCAGACGCCACATTCTCGAGAAATAGACCGCCAGCATGGGAAGGCCAGCGGCCAGCAAGGCCACCCAGAACCAGGTCCAGACGGATTGCAGCACGGGGGTGCGAACGGGAGTCGGCGAAGGTGTCGCCTTCGTCCGCATCGGAGCGATGGAGGGAGAGTCTTCGGTCATGTCAATCGTTTAGGTGGGCGGGGGGGAGGGCACCCATGATAAGGTGCGTCCGAGCACAACGCCAGAAACTGCTGGTCAAAAGTGATCGCAATTCCACAGTTCGATGTGGGATTCACCGGCGTGGTCGGTCTGACGAAAGGTCGGTGAACCCCTCGTCGTAGCTGGATTCGCCAGGATTCAGATGTCCACCTGCTCTGCGTCCGAATTCTCCGCAAATCCGGCTACACATCCGAGGAGCGTTCTTGCTCGACGGGAGGCATGGCCGTCGGTGGCATGGCAATCGGCCGCGCACTTCGCGGTGCGGGCCCTCGCCCCGAGACCACCACAGGCGTCCGACGGGTACCAGCCTTGGATCCGTTGTCGGGCGACTTGCGGTAGTACCGGCTGGTGTGCCGGCCGTAGCGGTAATAACCGTAGCCCTTGTAGCCGTCACTGTTGCCGGCTTCGTCCGATGCGTTGATCACCACGCCCAGCAACTTCGCACCCACGTTGGCCAGGATGGAGGCGGCCTCTTTCGCGTTGGGTTTGCTCTTCCGCCGAACCTTGAGTGCCATCACGACGCCGTCGGTCATGCTGGCCGTGATGCTGGGGTCTGTCACCACCAACAACGGCGGCGTGTCCAGAACGATGTAGTCGTACTCTTCTCGAAGGACGTCCAGCAACTCGCTCATCTCAGGCAACGTCAGCGCTTCTGCTGGGTTTGCTGGAATCGGTCCCGAGGGCATCATCTTCAAAGTGCTGAGGGGCGTGTCATGAGCCGCATCCACGTGTTCGCATTTTCCACTCAACACATCAACCAGACCAAGTTGGTCGGCCATGGCGAAGTTGTCCGTAACCTGGGGCCGGCGAAGGTCGCAGTCGATGATTAGGGTGCGTTTGCCAGATTGAGCGATGCTGCACGCCAAATTGCCGGCGATGGTCGACTTCCCGTCACCAGGAAGGGGGCTGGTGACCTGAATGATTTTGCCGCCTTGGATGCCCGCCATTTCGAACAGCACCGAGGTCCGGCAGGACCGAATGGACTCCGACGCCACAGAGGATGGAGCATGGACCACCGCCAAGTGGGCGTCCAAGTGCTCAAACGGATTGCCTGCTTCCCCTTTGCTGCGACGAACACGTCCTTTGAAAAACGGAACGTGAGTCAAAATCGGTGCACCCACCGCGGCTACGATTTCCTCGGGATCGCGGAACGTGTTCGCGTTCTTCTCCAGCAGCAATGCCAGCCCACAACCAACGAGTCCGCCGCTGAATAGGCCAATGCCAAGCATCAAAAGCAGGATTGGGCCAACACGGTAAGCGTTAGTCGGTGAACGAAGTTCCGAAAGTCTCAATCCACCGTCCTTTTCGGAGAGCTCAACACGTGCCATTTGTTCTTTAAGCTGATCAGAAAGTTCGTGTGTTCGTTCCATTTCCCTGAGCAGAGCTGCGTTGTCTTGTTCGAACTTAGCTAGTTTAATAGCTTCGCGTTTTTCGTCCGCAATCTGAGAGTCGATCTCACCGATCTGTTGTTTCAGCAATTCCACCTCAGCATTAGATGCCGTCAAAATGACATTGATCGCTTCTTCTGCTCGTTTGATGGGATCAATTTCCTCAATCCTGTTCTGTTCCATCAGTTCGACGATTCGATTTGTTTGCTCGGTGACCAACCGCTTCAGCTCGCTTTTCATCATCGTGAGTTCGGAATCGAGAGCCTTGACCGTAGGATGCTGCTCACCGTACTCCGCTGCAAATTTATTTCGTTCGATCATCAAAGGTACGAGTTGCTGGTCAAGTTCAATCAGCGCAAGTTCTTCGTCGCCATCTCGAACGTTATTGACGGCGGCGTTTTGTCCGGGGACTTCGAACTCTTTTCCGGTGAGCTGGCCAATGATTGACACGCCAACCACCGGATCTTGAGTTTCATTTGCAATGCTTCTGATTGCCGACAGTTCAATCGACTTCTTCCTAAGATCTTCAAACAGTTCACTGCGTCTCGCTGTTAAATAGAGCTGCCGTTCTCGGTGCGGATTGATCGCCACGCCATTTTCGTCCCACGCAAGTGGGGCCTCGGTGCGAAACTCTCGATAGCGTTTTTCGAGTTCGCTGAGTTTGGGTTGCATTTGTTGGGTTGCAACCGTAATTAGTCGCATGAGTTCCGAGCGTGAACTGTTGTGCCGTTCCGCGAAGTAGTTTTTGTATGAGGTGCTGAAGGCTTTAATTGCTGCTTCTGCAAATCGTGGATTCGAATGCGTGAAACGCATGCTTGCAACCATTGAGGCTGCGTTCTTCATGTCTTGGAGTTCAGTCTCAAACTCAAGGCATTCATGAACTAGCAGAGTGAATTTTGCTAGGTCGTTCTCGTACTCGTCGACGAATGGCTGCATTTGAGGGCTTGTAAACGTTGCTTCGACTACCTGGTCGCTAAACAGTTGTGATCGGAGTATTTCAATGGTTGGGACACCACCATGGACGTCACCCATCGCGTCCATCACCGGCGCGCGGTCAGACTCGAACATTAGGCTGGTCGTTGACTGAAAAGTTTCAGGCGTTTTGAGGAATACAAGAAAACCAATGACGAGTCCTAGGATTGCTGGTATCAACACCGCCCAGCGATAACGCCAGATGGATGCGGCAACATCAGCAGTTTCATTGCTTCCTGATTGTTCTGGTTGCCATGTTTGGTTCATGGCTGGGTAGGATCCCGTCGACGCCAGCCCCATTACGCCGGGGTTAGGCGTCGGGTAGGAGGCAAATGAGTCCTTGCCTCGCATGGAGGCACCAGGCGAGCGAGAATCAGAAGACGCGTTGGAGGGCAGTTCCATCCGAGATCCGTCAGTAAAAAACAAAGGGGAGACAGCGGTTGGAACAGAATGTCCCTACCGAAGGGCTTTCAAGTGTACGTATCCGGCCTTGGCTAGGCTAGGAAAAGAAAGTGGCAAGCCGCAATTTGCCATCGAACCGTCGTCACAATCTGAGCAACCGGAAAGATCGAGCGGTCAACGATTCACGCCGTTTGACAATCCCCATATTGGGGGCGACACTCGCTTGGCCGGAGTCGTCAAGAATTGGATCGTTCAGAAAGATCAGATCTAAACTCGAATTCTGGAAAATCAGGTTGCCCGCTAAGAAGTGGACTTCAACCAGGCTGCGCTGCGATCCAGGCTGTTGGTTCTGTGAAGGGATGCCAGTGTGGGCGCGCCTGTTCGAAGTGACAGCGAGCGGACCATTGCAGTTCGGTGCTCATGCAGAAGGCTAGATAAGGCAAAATGCAGTTGCACAAGGTCCACCCGCCTACGTTTCTCGCAAAGTTGCGTGGAAGCTGCCTGATTCTTGCCGCCAAATGTTGGCCTCGCCTGCTATTGAAGCTTGGTAAGCAATTTCGAATTCTTGTGAACCAGGCTACAAAGCAAGGACATCTTGGTAGACCTGCAATGTGCGGGCGATCACTTCAGTTTCGCTGAAACCATCGACGATGATTTGTCGGCTTGCCAATCCGAAGCGATGTCGCATCGCTTCGTCGTTGATCAACGTTTCCATCGCGACCCGCAATGGGGAGGATTCACGTGGGGGCACTAGAAAGCCGTTCTCACCATTCACCACGACACCGCGACACCCTGGGATATCCGTTCCAATCAACGGTTTCCCGCACGCGCCTGCTTCCAGCAGGACACGAGGTGTTCCTTCGGCATAGCTTGGCAGTACGATCACGTCGGCGTCATGAAAATGGGGTTTCATGTCATCGACATGCCCAAGATAAGTGATATCAGCCGTCATTTCGTCCAGGTCGGCGGAACTGAGCGAACTTGGGTTTCCGGGGTAGAGGTCTCCCGCGACAATCAGTTCGAATGGTTGCTTCTCCTCACGGAGTTGCTTGGCCGCTTCCAACAATTCATACACCCCTTTCTCACGGATCAGTCTCGATGCGAAAAGGAACCGGCACGGACCGGGGCGCCGCGGAACAATTGGTGGTTGAAATCGTTCGCAATCTGCTCCCGATCCACGGATCAAGTTAGTTCGAGACTTATCTACCAGTCCCGATTGGACAAAGAAATCACGATCGCCGGTGTTCTGGAAGATCACACGTGTCCGTTGACCACCAAGAGCACGCTGATACAGAGGCCGGATCAGACGTCGGAGTCCTCGATTGGCAAGGCCATTGTCGGTGAAAATATGCCCAAGTCCCGTGACAGCCTGGACCGTTGGTATTTTCATCATTCTCGCGACGAGGCCACCGTACAGCACGCATTTGATTGTGAAGTGGTGGGCGAGGTCGGGGTTCAGCTCACTGTACATCTTTCGAACTTGGGTGATGGCCGCCATATTGCTCAGCGGGCCTTTGCTGCCGCCTCCAAGATAGAGTTCGCGCCAGCCAAATTCACGATTGAGTTGTTCCGAGTAACGGCCAGCAGGCGAAACCATCGTAACGCGATGCCCACCTTGAGTTAGGTTTCGTGCTAATCCTGATCTGAAATTGTGGAGATACCAATCTGTGTTCGCAAAAAGAACAACGTGTTGTGACTTGTTGTTTTCTGTCGACGGTATCAGAGAACAGCTTTCAGGCTGGTTTTCAGTGGAGTAGTGGGAGGATCCCCTGTTGAAAACTGACAATTATGGGGCCTATGTGTTCCAGAGAAAGGTTGAAAACGGTACCCAGGAATGTGCGTGGGACGCAAAGTTTAGCCAGACTAGCTGCACAACAAAGTAGTATCCGACGATCGCCGGTACAAACTTCATTCTAAGTTGTAGCGGGATGTTACCAGCGACAAAAAGTTGAAGTGGAATGAGGTAAAGAGCCATGCGGTCCGTAGCGGTAGAAGCTAAGAAGACCAAGGGTATGCACAGGATCGATGCAATTGCCATGTATTTGTAAACCAACTCTTCTGATTCGTTTTTCGAAAGGAGAGTCGTGTACCGCATCAGTATGCCGGCAGCAAGTGCGTTCATGGCAATGCGGATCAGCCCACCACTGCTGTGGCGGCCGCGTTCTACATAATGATGCCACATGTGTTCTGCAGCATCTTCCCCAACTAGGAACTTTGCCGCGATTGCCACGGTGACACCAACCCAGATGATTCGTGCCACCCGCCCACGGCGGCTGAATAGAGCCGCTAAAGGAAGTATCAGGACAATCGATTTGTGAAATAACGCGCCGGCTATGACCCATCCAATGAATCGATTGGTTCGTCCTTTTGTCAAGTGTGTGAGTGCGACAAGTTCCATGCCTATCGCAGCAGACTGACGGACATACCCCATTCCGATCACAATAATCAGATAGGGGACGGAGACATACAGAACCAGCCAGGGAATGCGTTGTTCAGTCGCAAATCGATAGATGCCGTAGCAAAGAATACTGCCCGTAACGAAATTGACAAGATAGACATCTCCATTGAGGCGATAGGAGATCCAGTTGATCAGTGAGAACGCAGGGTCTCTGGTGGCTTGGTACAAGGCGTCTCCCATTGAATACCAGCGAGCTCGCTCGTACATTTGCTCGTAGGAAACCCAGTCGCCACCAACCTCATGTCTTATTCCGATTGCAATCGCAATGACAACAAGAGTTCCAATGAAGAATGGTTTTTGTTCGCCTATGTGTTCGCGGGACCGCTCTCTTGAGAAGAAGCGATTGAGATACGCCAGCGCCAAAAGTAACCAGTAGGGAATCAATTGCTAGTGGAGGTTTTGCAGGAAAGAATCATTTTGTCAAACAAATTTGGGGCGTAGATTTGGTGGTTTTCTAAATTGCATATGTCGAAAGAGACGCGAGCAAGGCAGCTGTCAATTGGCCAAGGACTATCATAGGGATTTCCCGGCCGATTCGTTTTCGTAGGTGTGTCGGTCGATTGAAGATTTATCAAAAGAGAGACTTTAGTATCAAACGATACCGGCATAAAGGTCGAGGTGTGCGTCTGCGGACTTGTCAATGGAGAATGTTGTGGCGTTTAAGACAGCATTTCTCGCGAAGTTTCTCCGGGTGTGTTCGTTCTTGATCAAACTGCTGATGGCATTTGCAAATTGACCCGGGTCGTTTGGGGGGGTTGTGATTCCGCTATTGCAAGTCTCAATCACTTCTCTGCATCCACCTACATCTGTGACAATTGCCGGGAGTCCGGCGACCGTGGCCTCGATAAGCGCAATAGGTAGTCCTTCCCACGCTGAGCTCATTAGGAAGGCATCTGATCCACAAAGCAACGAAGGGATATCACTTCGGTTTCCGAGTAATGATACAGTCGATTCTAGATGCAGGTCAGCGATTTGTCGTCCGAGTTCCGCGGTCATTTCAGATGATCCTTCGCCGCAAATTCGGACACGGAGTCTTCTTCTTAGCTCGGGATCGATCAGTGCCAAAGCCTGTAACATCATTGGGTAGTTCTTCTGGGTTGTGATTGCACCAACAGCAATGCATTCGAGAGGTTTGCCCATTTTAGGAGAGTACTTTGATGGCGAAGGGAACTTCGTTGTGTCAACTCCGTTGATGATGGTTGTGACCTTCTGGCCAGTGAAAGCTGAGAGTCGTTGAGAGCAGGTTTTGGATATGCCAACGTATCGGTCGACGATTCGGTTATAGAGGAAGTATCCGATTTTCCCTGTTCTAGGTATGATGTTGTGGTGTGTGTATATTTTCGGAGTTGGTACTAGGCATCCAAAAACAATGCCGTACATCAGGTGGCTGTGGAAGATGTCAATTGAGCGATCAATTGACTGCCTTCTAAGGCGGGATATTCCTAGCCAAGGTTTTCTTCTGCAGGCATGGTCAATAAAGAAGTAGTCAATTGAATTGTTTGTGAGTTCGTTCAAGAACTCTTCTTCGTAGGACCCGCTGCGTCCGACGTCCTTGTTGTGTCCAATGAATCCAATGGTGACTTTGTGTCCCCTGTGTTGCATTGCCTTAGCTAAGTCTCTTACATATATCTCTGCTCCGCCGGCTGCCGGCGTTGACAGAAAATGCAGTATATTCAATGTTGGGGTGCCTCGTCCAAGAGGTGGGAATAGCCAAGTAGTCGAAAATCGCTCTCGTAAATATGTTTAATGATCTTTTGCGATGACTCTGAAAGCGAGGGGGGGGGAGTACTGGATTCGCAAGCGGATGTTTGGTTTTTTTGAGGAACAGTTATGTTGCGACGTAGACGCGTGCTCAGATATTCGAAGTCGTTTTCAAGTGTTTCGATGTGACCCAAAAAGTCCACCGCAAGTTTTTCATGGATGCAAACAAAATCGGACTGGCGGCGGAATACGAAGTCAGTTTTTGTGATGTCCTGTTTGGATAGCCATGATTGCACAAAAGTTTCAGGTGTTTCAAACTCCGGGATTTGGTATTGTTCTGGGTTCGAGATACCCATGTCTGCTGTCCTTCCCGCCTTTGCGAATTTGTACGCTGAGATAACACGTTCAAAGGGGTTTCGCACGACGGAAAACGTAAAAGTGTCTTGCACTAATCGAGGGAAGTGGTGGCGTATTTCAGCAATTGTGTAGTGGCCGAGAGTCCGGCCGTATATCGCATGGTTGATACTAGTGCCTGCGGCCTTCGGGACGTGGATGAACACACATCCTGCTCGCTTCCAGTGCCAGTGTCGATGCCTCAGTCGCAAGGATTCAGGGACGATCATGTTCTGTTCGGCATTTTGGGTGGAAAAGCTCGGTCCATTTTAGAAATGCCAATGCTAAGAGTTCTTTAGGGTTTGAGGGGGCGGCGATTTTAAATGCATTTCGTAGTGCTTGGGCAATGTCAGGTTTGGGTGCGTTGTTTGAGTGAAGTGATTTTGCCAGCCCGAGGTAATTGGCCTTTCGTCTAGTTTGTACCTCGGTAAAGGGCAGGTAGTTTCTTTCGTTTGCTGTTTCGAGAAATCTCTCAATCATATCGAGTTTTCGATAGGGATTCGTGCCACGCGTCAGGGACTCGTTTCTTAGATTGCGAACAAATCCAGGGAGGGAGTTGCCTCGGAAGTGGTAGCCTTGCTGCAGCAACTCTAGGATCAGTGCAAAGTCCTCGTGAATCACTAGCGATTCGTCAAACCCCTTGATGCTTCTGATTGCATTGGTCCGGAACAGGTAGGAGGGGGCACCTCCAGGAAATCCTCCAGGCCGTCCAATTTTTCTAGGATCGAGCGATGTGCCTGTTGTTGCAAAGGGGAAAGGTTTTTTGCTTTGCGAAGTTAGGAAAGATCCATAGACGCCGAAGCAATCGCTTGGGCATCGTTCTAGAAGCGGAACTTTAATGGCGAGATTCTTGGGGAGCCATTTGTCGTCGCAATCTAGGAAGGCCACGTACTCGCATTTTGCTTTGGATAGCCCGTGATTTCGTGCGCTTGAGGGTCCGCCGTTTGGCTTGCGGTAGCACTCGATTTGACTTTCTAAGGGAAAGTGTTTTCGGAGTATTTGTTCAGCGTTGTCGAGTTTGGACCCATCGTCGACGACGACGATCTGCTTGGCTGGGTGCGTCTGCAATAGGACGCTTCTGATGCTTTGTTCTAGGTGTTCCCAGTCGTTGTATACAGTTATGATAACCGTTACGTCGCCGCTTCGAACGCTTCTGTTGGTAGGTCGGTCGGGGTGAGTCAATGATCTGATGTCTTTGGAGATTGCTTGTGCTTTATGGGGTCTTCGAGAGTTGCTATTTGAGTAGTGTTTTTGTAAGGAAGCGGTTTAGTCCGATGCAAGAGGCGAAGTCTTTCGCAATGCTTCGGATGGAAAACGACGAGAATGTTGGTCCGGTATACGCACCATTGGAAATTAGATCTGTGAAGTTCTTTAGCCGTGAATATGTACCTTGTTCTCTGTGAAGGTCGGCTCGGCGTCGTAGGTTTTCGGCGAGTGCGGCGAATTGTTCTGCTGAATCAGCCAGGAGTGTTTTGGTCATTCCCTGTTTCGCTTTGGAGAGTTCAAGTAGGAGTTTCGAAGATGCGTCCGCAGCTATCTGCATTCTTGAATAATCTTCATCTTCGATTTTTAGCGAATCCTTGATTACTGTTTTGATCGACCGCTTTCGGAAAGTGCCGGTGACGGTGCTCTCGTGTCGTCGGTAGAGCACAGCGGTGTTGGGGAGGTAGAGGACTGATCCCAGTGCGTTTACCAGCATGCAGGTCCAGCGGTCGTGCGATTGGGATTTGTACTTTGGGAAGCGACTTGGGGGGCGGCTTTTCCAGTCGAAATCGGTGATTAGTTCACGGCGAAATGTTTGGGAGAATCCGGGTTCGACCCAAAAGCCGTGGTGCGAGGCTCGAGGCATCTCAATGCGTGTTGGGATGTCGGGCAGGTAGCGTCCGGTTGATGTAAGGTCATGGTTAACCAGTTCGGCCGCCTGGATGATCATCATCAGAGAAGTATCCGCGAGTTGGATTTCCTGTTCGACGTCTGCAATTCGATTGGGGAGCCAGACATCGTCCTGGTCGCAGAACATCACCCAGTCTCCGTGGCAGCGTGCTGCCGTTGTGAGAAAGTTTTCCTCGAAGCCAAGGTTCTTAGAGTTGACGGTCAGGTGGACTGGGAATGGTGAGTTTTTCGAGAATTTCTCAATTATCTCGATCGTGTTGTCGGTCGATTGGTCGTCGCCAACTACTAGCTCATCCGGAAGTCTTCTTTGGGTCGCTAGCGACGTAAGCTGGTCTTCTAGGTATTTGCTGCCATTGTAAGTCGACATCGCGATGGAGATTTTAGTCACGTTGAGTCTCTGGCCGAAGGGCTGTCATGGTTACGAATTCACTGGCGTGGGGATTTAGCCTGGAGATCATGCGATGCTTTAAGTTGGGCTTGGTTGCTTTGGTAAGTTGGTCCGGGTCTTCGCAATCGCCGCCCGCTTTGCTGACTAAGCTTTTGGCCATCATTCCTTTGAATACGGCAGGGCGTACGTGCTCGCGGAGTTGGGTGAATCCAGCTCCCTTTAGCAGTCCAGCGAGGGAATTCCAATTAAAGATGACTAGGTGCCGGGGTGCCTCAAGTCCCCTCCAGTGCCGGCCGCAGAGACGGTGCCCATAAGAGTCAATGTTTGGCGTGTCCAGGTAGAGTGTTCCGCCAGGGCGTAGGATCCGGAAGAAGCTTTGGACTAGTTCCACAGGGTCCGGTACGTGTTCGATAACGTGTGAGCAGGCGATGGCGTCAAATTGCTGCTCAAAGCAGTTCAGGGTTTCTGTTCCTCCTTGGGCGACCTTCAGTCCTAGGCTCCTGCATCGCTCGATACAGACCGGATCAAATTCAGTTCCGTAGGCGTCCCAGCCAGCGCTTGCGGCGCGCAAAAGGAACGTTCCGTCGCCGCAACCGTAGTCGAGCACTCGTCCGGGACGCTTCGGTAAAAATCTCCATTTCGTATCGATAGCTTTGGATACAGGTAGGTGCTGTAGAAGCTTTCCGATTCGCATGGAGGGCTGGAAGTTCGCACTGTAGCGAAAATTCTGATATCCGTTGGAAATTGAAGTCTTCAGTTCTCTCAGTCGAGTGAGTCGCTTCGTCGGGGATGGTTTGGGGGCGTGCGTGTAGTAGTTGCTGTAGGCGAGGTGGAGCGTTTCCTTTGTTGGGCGAGTTCCGAGGTACGCAGACCCGCAGTTAATGCACTTTTCGAGTTGCCATGTTCCTGGCGCGCATCGGAATACGATGTCTGTGAGTTCACGGTGTATTGTCGTTCTTCTGTTGTCATCGCAGACTGGACATTTGTGAACTTCGACGAGGTCTTCGGTTGGCCATGTATGACTACTTTTCGATGTAGAATCGCTGGGGTTATGCACTTGTCTTTTTTTCGCCGAATCTGAAGAAAGATGGTGAGTTTCGCTTGTTTGTGTTGTTGCGATAAGATTTTCGGTTTCGTAGTTAGGGTCTATCGCTTTTGGGTGTAGGCTAGAATGCGGTCCGAACAAGTATAGCGGGCAAATATTAGAGTGAGTTGGTTCAGCAAGGAGCAAGGCGTGCAGGTGCTTTGCAGTTTGCAATCTAAACGAAAAAGAGTGGTAAGCTAAATGAGCAAAAGGACTATGGCGACTTCAATTTCGAATGCAGGTGCATGGAGATTGGAAAAAATAAGGTAGCAGCGTTCGCTAACAAAGTGCGAATTCGCGGTCGCAAACGCAATCAAGCAGGTCGGCAGGAGTCTTTCGGCGTTTGAAATGTCTTGGCAAGCGTGGTTGCTTCCACGGGCAACCGGCGCTAACGCCCAAACGGCTCACATGGTTATGCCCGATCAGTCATGGCGACCTGCTTAGGCCTGCTTCGCTCTCGCAGTTCCGGTGCTTTTCTCGCGTCCTGTTATTGTCTGAATTGCTTTGAGTATTTCGCGTTGCATAAAGAAGAGCAGAAGCCCGCAAGAAACTAGTCGGAAAAGGATCCCTCTGACTGTTACGGATTGTGAAACTTGTACGATTGCAAACGAAGAAGTGATTAACGCAATATGTTTTTGTGTTTTTTTACCAGGTGACAGCTTTGATATTTTAAAGAAACAGAAGCTGTCTGCTGTGCAACGTAAAGCCCAAGCAACGGAAGCGCCTTTGACGCCGAAATGCTTCGTAAGCAATACTAGGCCGGTTATGTATGGAGCGAGTTCAAGCATGTACAGTTTAGCGGGGATGTCTGTGCGCCCGCGTGATTGCAGATATGTGTAAGGAACAACAGCGATGCATGTGGTCCACACACCCAATGCAATTGTTTCGCCAACAAAAGCTGCGTTGTTCGCAAAGTCTTTGTCAATCCAAACCGAAAGGAATGGTCGCATCAAAAATATGCCTGCAATCGTAAGTAGGGTTACTAGCGTGGTCAAGAACGCGAGAGTCTTGGAGGCGATTTCCAGCTGTCGTTTGTCGTTCTCGCGTGATAAGCTCGGGAAGATCGCGTTGCAGATGCTTGTCGGTAGTACCATGATTCGAAAGGCGAGGCCGTAAGGTATCGCGTAATAGGTCACGGCTGTCAGCCCAGCAAAGGATGCAAGTATGAGGCGGTCGAACGAAACTAATAGAGGAGCCAGTACACTTGAGACTGTGAGCCACCCGCCAAATCGAATCAGCTTCGAGAACTCGCTTGTGCACCACTGCGGAAACAGGCCGATCTGGAGTTTTTTGGTGCACAGCATATGTGCTGTGAGTGTTGTTGCAGCCTTAACAGCTAGGACTCCAGTGGTTAGTGTTGATAGTCTTGGCTCGATCAAATAGGCTAGTCCCAATGGGACGATTTGTAGCAGGACGCTTTCGGAGACTTGGATTGCGTTTAGTAATAGGAAGCGTTCTTTTCCTGCCAATGCTCCTTTAGGGATGCTAGAAGCAAGCACAAGTGGGAAGGCAAGTGCAAGTAGTGGGAAGGTTTCGTTGAGTTCTTCTGCCAAGTTGTTTTGTTGATCTATTGCGAGAGGTGCAATGAGATGAGAAGTTGCAAAGAAGATACAGCCTGCAGTTAGGCCGACTAATAGCGTGGAGGTGATTGCTGTCCAGTAGATCTTTTCTGGGTTGGAGTTGCTGCTCCCTTCCTTGCTAGTTGCTGCAATTCGGTTTGTGACTGCCCGTCCCATGCCCAAGTCGAAAAAGCCGAAGTAGCCAAGGAGCATCCAGATTAGTGTGAGTACACCAAATCTTTCTTTCCCAATGGAATCGACGTAAATCGGGACGGTGACTAGCAACACCAACAGCGGAATGACAATTCCAACTAGATTGTAGATGCTGTTGCGTTTGATGCTCAATGGAGTTGGTGTGAGTTTGCGGGTTCTCGGAGTCAAGTAGTCGGTGTGGCGACAATCTTATGCCTTGTCTTTACGGGAGAGTAAGGTTCCCTGCCCACGGCTTGTTTTGGTTGTGCCAGTCGACGCAGGCGGTCAAGCCTGTTTCAAGGTCGGTTTTGGGGTGCCAATCAAGCAATTGGTTGGCTTTGCTGATATCAGCTTGGGTGAGTTTGATGTCGGCTTTGTGAAAAGTCTTGTTTTCGATTTTGGCCTTCTTGCCGAGACGCTCTTCCAAGCCCGCAATGACCGTGTTGAGGGAAACCGGCTGGCCTCCACCGCCGAGGTTGATGACCTCAAATCCAACGGGCTTCGTCGCGGCAATGGTGCCTCGGGCGATGTCGTCGACGTAGGTGAAGTCGCGGGCTTGCTCACCGTCCCCGAACAACTCAATCGGTGTGCCTTCATCGATCCATTTAATGAACCGGAAAATGCACATGTCAGGCCGGCCTGCGGGGCCGTAAACCGTGAAGTAGCGGCAGATTGAAATGTCCATGCCGTAAAGATGATGGTAAGCATGAGCCATCATCTCGGCCGACTTTTTTGAGGCGGCGTAGGGTGAAATCGGAGTGTTGACAGGCAGGGATTCCCTGAATGGCATTGGTTGGCCGGCGTACAGCGACGAGGTCGATGCCAAAACGTATTTTTTTATGCCCTTCTTCTGCATTTGGTCCAGCAGATTGAGCGAGCCCATTGCGTTGGTCGTCATGTAGACGTGCGGGTTTTCCATGCTGTACCGAACCCCTGCACGTGCGGCGAGGTTGATGACCGCATCGAAATCATGCTTGTCGAATACCGTGTCAAGCAATGGCCGGTCTTCGATATTACCTCGTACGAACTGAAAGTTTTCGTGCGTCAGTTTCTCGAGGCGGTGTTCTTTCAGACGCACGTCGTAGTAGTCATTGACATTGTCGATGCCGACAACGGAGTGACCTGCGTCCAATAGTTGAGCGGCGACGCGGTTGGCAATGAATCCGGCGACGCCGGTAACAAGGTATTTCATAGGGGGGGAGTGTCTGGTTGCTGGTTGCTGGTTGCTGGTTGCTGGTTGCTGGTTGCTGGTTGCTAGTTGCTAGTTGCTAGTTGCTAGTTGCTAGTTGCTAGTTGCTAGTTGCTAGTTGCTAGTTGCTAGCGACTCGTGCTAGATATTTGCCATAGTCATTGCGGTAGGACTGGGCGAGTGATTCGAGTTGGCTGCGGTCAATGAAACCCTGTTCGTACGCAATTTCTTCGAGGCAGGCTATTTTGAGGCCTTGGCGTTTTTCAACCGCAGCGACAAAGTTGCAGGCGTCCAAAAGGCTGTCTTTCGTTCCAGTGTCGAGCCATGCGAACCCTCGGCTGAAGAGTTCCACGTTGAGGTCGCCCCGCTGGAGGTAGGCGTCGTTGACGGCAGTGATCTCGAGTTCCCCGCGTGCAGACGGTTTTAGCTTGGCCGCGATTTCGACGACGTCGTTGTCATAGAAATACAGGCCCGGAACCGCGTAGTTCGATTTCGGCTGTTTCGGCTTTTCTTCGATGCTGACAGCTTTGCCGCTTTGGTCGAACTCGACGACGCCGTAGGCAGTGGGGTCGGTGACGCGGTATCCAAAGACGGTCGCACCGGATTCACACTGAGTGGCGTTTGCGAGAATCTTTCGAAAGCCTTGCCCGTAGAAAATGTTGTCGCCCAAGACCAAGGCGACTTTGTCGTCGCCAATGAAGTCAGCCCCAATGAGGAAGGCCTGAGCGAGTCCTTCGGGTTTGGGTTGTTCCGCGTAAGTGAAGTTCAAACCAAGTTCGTGGCCATCACCGAACAGTCGCTTGAACGCGGGCAGGTCGTGGGGTGTGGAGATAATCAGGATGTCCTTGATTCCGGCCAGCATCAATGTGCTGAGCGGATAGTAGATCATCGGTTTGTCATACACGGGGATCAGTTGCTTGCTGACTGCACGCGTGATCGGATGAAGTCGCGTGCCGGATCCCCCAGCCAGGATGATGCCTTTTCGCGCCGGGGCCGCTTGAGTTGCGAGTTGCGAGTTGCGAGTTGCTGAGGACATTGGGGAGCGAGTTGCGAGTTGCGAGTTGCGAGTTGCGAGTTGCGAGTTGCGAGTTGCGAGTTGCGAGTTGCGAGTTGCGAGTTGCGAGTTGCGAGTTGCGAGTGGTTCGCTATTTATTCCGATGCCTTTGGATGAGGGCTCCGAGCATCCTGCCCAGTTGCTTGGCTTCGTCGGGCCACCGGTGGCCTTCTGCAGGGTCGAGGAAACCAGCTTGGATGCCAATCACGATCTGTGTGCGCATTTCTCCGGCCGATCCTTTGGCGATGGTCAGGAAGCGTGCAATTTCCTCGTCGCTATCTCGTTCGTAGCCTTCGGTAATGTTGAATGGAACGGACAGACTGCTCCGCGTGAGTTGGTCGCGAAAGCCAAAGTCTGTCAGTTGACTGGTCTGTTGATGTAGCGTCACTGACAACCTTGCCGAGCGTTTTCAAGCACCGAGGTCTTCGTAAGGCATTGCCAAAGAGTTGCGAGTGACGAGTTTCGAGCGACGAGTTGGGCGATATTTACTGAGTGGTTTTTACTCGCTACTCGTCGCTCGAGACTCGCCACTGATCAAGCGACTGCTTGATCGCGTCTTGGACATCACGCATTTGTATGCCGGTGGCGAGCAGTTTGCTGTTGTCCATCACGCAATTGGAACGCGGGGTTTTGGCCGCGATTTGCATGAACTCCGCCTCGCTATTGAAAAATTCGTACTTCTTTTCGGGGAGCAAGTGTTTTTGAATCAGTTCCGTGACTTGTTTGGTGGTCACACTGCCTGTGTTGGTGACGTTGTAGGTTCCGAAGGGGACGCGTCGCGACCAGCATTCGAGGCATGCGGACACAAATTCATCCAAGTGTGAAATCGAATTTTCAGCCTGGAGAAGCCGTTCGTAGCGAACGAGTTTGGAGAGGTAGTTTCGGGATGAGTCTTGGTGATTGAATGGGATTCGCAGTCGCCAGACGTAGGTGTTTTCGGCGTCCGCTAGGACTTCTTCGCCCAGGGCTTTGGTGCCGGAGTACCAACTGCAGTTGTTGGTTCGGAACGAAAAGTTGGGTGGGTCTTGTTCAGTGAAACCTGCTCCATCGGGTCGCCGGCCCGTGTAGATGCATCCCGACGAGACTTGCCCCCACGGGGTGCTGGTGTGCTCGCACGCGGAGCGAATGGTTCCAGGGAGAACGGCGTTGCCGTCCAGGCATTCCGGTTTGTGCCGTTCGCAGGCGTCGACATTGGGTTTGCCGGTGTAGCCCGCGGAGTTGATTAGGAAGGTCGGTTGTGTGTCGGCGATGAGACGGGTGAGTTGGTTGTAGTCGGTGTAGTCGCACTCAGTACGCGACACGGATCGAAACTCAACTCCATCCTGAATGAGTCGTTGGCGAAATGCGGTTCCGACGTAGCCGGTGCCACCAAGCAGAATGATCATTGAGCGAGTTGTTGAGTGCTGAGTAGCGAAAGTCGTCAAGACTTTCGGCGATTGAAGGTGAATATCAAAACTCTTGACGAGTTTCGCTACTGGAAAACTTCGTTGCTAGACGGTTCCTAGGCGGCCCAGTTGATAGTCACCGGAGAGGATGTTTTGCGACCAGGTTTCGTTGTCGAGGTACCACTGCACCGTCTTGCGGAAGCCGCTTTCGAAATCTTCTTGCGGTTCCCAGCCGAGTTCCCGTTTGATCTTGCTGGCGTCGATCGCGTAGCGGAGGTCGTGGCCGGGGCGGTCGGTCACGAAGGTGATGAGTTGCGAGTGCCTGAACGGAAGTTGCGAGTTGCTAGTAGCGAGAGGCGAGTCGGTGTGCTGCTCTTTCTCGTTGCTCGTTGCTCGTGACTCGCTGCTCTTTGCCCTTGGGCAAAGCTCGTCCATTAGGTTGCAGATAAGGTGGACGAGGTCGATGTTGCGTTGCTCGTTGTTGCCGCCGATGTTGTAGGTCTCGCCGGGTGTGCCCTTTTCAATGACTGTGAGCAGGGCTCGACAATGGTCTTCGACGTACAGCCAGTCGCGGATGTTTTCGCCTTTGCCGTAGACGGGGATCGGTTCGCCTCGCAGGCATTTGAGGATCACGACGGGGATCAATTTCTCGGGGAATTGATACGGGCCGTAGTTGTTGCTGCAGTTGGTGACCAGGACGGGCAACCCATACGTGTCCTGCCAGGCTCGGGCGAGGTGGTCGGAGGACGCTTTGCTGGCGGAGTACGGCGAGTGGGGATCGTAAGGTGTGGTTTCGGTGAACAACCCGTCGTCGCCGAGGCTGCCGTAAACTTCGTCGGTGGAGACGTGCAGGAATCGGAAACGGTCTTTGGCATCGCCTTCGAGCGATCGGTAGTGTTTGAGGCTGGATTGCAACAGGTTGAAGGTGCCGATGACGTTGGTTTGGATGAATTGGCCGGGGCCATCGATGCTGCGATCGACGTGGCTCTCGGCGGCCAAGTGCATGATGGCATCCGGTTGGTAGTCGGCGACGGTGGCATCGATCGCGGCGGCGTCGGTGATGTCGACGTGTGCGAACTGGTAATTGGTGTTGGATTCGATATCCGACAGCGACGCGAGGTTGCCGGCGTAGGTGAGCGCGTCCACGTTGAGAACTTGGTGGCCGTTGGCAAGAGCCATGCGGACGAGGTTGCTGCCGATGAAGCCTGCGCCGCCGGTGATGAGGATTTTCATGGGAGATGCTGAGAAAAGGGGCTCAGTGGTTCAGGGCCAAAGTGAGGTTTGGTCGCAGGTTGGGGCGGTGGATTCAGGTCCGAATTCTTGGCGAATCCGGCTACGAGGGCAGTCCGGATTCTTGGCGAATCCGGCTACGGGGGTGATGCAACCGGGGCTAACGCCCAAACGGCTCACATCGTTCGTCCCGATCATTCCGGGCTAACTGCTAGCGGCCAATCGCTTCAGGGATTCAACGTCAGCCGCGGTCATTTGTTGGGCGAGGTCGATCGCGGTTGTCGCGGGGGTCCAGCCAAGCTGTTTTTGGGCGTGGGTTGGGTCGCCGACCAGGCGGGTGACTTCTGCCGGTCGCATGTACTTGGGGTTTTGTTGGAGGTGGTCTTTGTAGTCGAGGCCGACGCTTCGGAAGGCGGCGTCGAGGAACTCTTCGACGCTGTGTGTTTGCCCGGTCGCCAGGATGTAGTCATCCGGGGTGTCTTGTTGCAGCATCAGGTGCATCGCGGTGGTGTATTCGGGGGCACTGCCCCAGTCACGGCGTCCGTCCAGGGAACCGAGCACGATCTCATCGCTCAGTCCCAGAGAGATTTCCGCGGCCGCCTTGGTGATCTTGCGGGTGACGAAGGATTCGCCCCGTCGCGGTGATTCGTGGTTGTAGCAAATCGCGTTGCAGGCAAATAAGCCAAATGATTCTCGGTAGAGCTGGACCATCTGGGTCGCGAAGGTCTTGGCGACGCCGTACGGGGTGACCGGCCGCATCGGCGTGTGTTCGTTCTGAGGGGATTCGTCGGGGCGGCCGAAGATTTCGCTGCTGCTGATGTGCAGGAACCGCGGTTGCTTCTCGAGGTCGCGAAGGATCTCCAGAATCTTGAGCGTGCCCATGGCGGTGAACTGGCACGTCGACTCGGGAATGTCAAAACTGGCACCCACGTGACTTTGTCCGGCCAGATGGTACAGCTCGTCGGGTTGGGTTTTGACGAGAATTCGTCGGATCGTCGTGGTGTCGTCGAGGTCTGCGTAGTGCAGGAAAAGGTTCTTGTTGTAGACGTCCTTGTTATGGAACAACGGATCGAGCCGTGATCGAACCGTGTTGCTGGTCCGCCTGACCAAGCCGTGCACGGTGTAGCCTTGATCGAGCAGTTGCTCGGTCAGGTACGAGCCGTCTTGGCCGGTGATGCCAGTGATGAGTGCGGTGGGCATGGGGAGGGGGAAAGGGGCGTCAGGGCCACAGGGCCACAGGGACTCAGGACTCAGGACTCAGGACTCAGGACTCAGGACTCAGGACTCAGGACTCAGGACTCAGGACTCAGGACTCAGGACTCAGGACTCAGGACTCAGGACTCAGGACTCAGGACTCAGGACTCAGGACTCAGGACTCAGGACTCAGGTCCGAATTCTTGGCGAATCCGGCTACGGGCTGGGAAAGGCCCTCACCCTAGCCCTCTCCCGGCGCGGGAGAGGGGACCGGATTCTTGACAAATCCAGCTACGGGTGGGGGCGGAATTCTGGCGAATGTGGCCGGGTGGGGTCCGAATACTGGCGAATCCGGCTACGGGATTGGCCTGTCCCACGGGGCTAGGCCTTGAGGACTTTGGTTTGCAGTTCGGGTGGCAGTTTGGCAGTGGCGTTGCGGGTGTCGACGATGAATTTCGACCACTGGGCGAGTTCGTGGATGTCGAGGCAATCGTGCCAGGTCGAAATCAAGACCAGGTCGTATTCCTGAATCGTTGCTTGATCCCAACTCACGCTGGGTTTGCCGGCCCAGTGCGAGTGCTCTCGCGAGGGACGGATGACTGGCACGTAGGGATCGTGGTAGTCGACGTCGGCGCCCTGCGTGGTCAGGCGATCCAGGAGTTCGTAGGAGGGGGATTCTCGGTCGTCGTCGACGTTGGGTTTGTATGCCAGTCCAACCAGCAGCACCTTGCTGCCATTGAGGGCTTTTTTGTGTTGGTTCAAGGCGTCCGCACAGCGGCGGACGATGTGGGTGGGCATCGCTCGGTTGATCTCACCGGCCAGTTCAATGAACCGGGTGTGCACACCAAATTCGCGGGCTTTCCAAGTCAAGTAGAACGGGTCGATCGGGATGCAGTGACCGCCCAGTCCAGGGCCGGGATAGAACGCTTTGAAGCCAAAGGGTTTGGTGCTGGCGGCTTGGATGACTTCCCAAATGTCGATGCCCATTTCGTCGGCGACGAGTTTCAGTTCGTTGACCAACCCGATGTTGACGCTGCGGTAAATGTTTTCGAGCAGTTTGGTCAGTTCGGCAACTTGCGTGCTGCTGACCGGGACGACTTGATCAAACACGCTGCCGTATAGTGCCACGCCCGCCTCCAGGCACGCAGGCGTGTGGCCACCGACGACTTTGGGAATGTTGGTGGCGGCGAAATCGGGGTTGCCGGGGTCTTCCCGTTCGGGCGAGTAGACGACATGAACGTCGGTGCCAACCGTCAGCCCAGCGGCTTCAACACGGGTGACCAGTTCTTCGGCGGTGGTGCCAGGGTAAGTCGTGCTTTCGAGGCTGATCGTTTGACCGGCACGCAGGTGCGGTGTGATCGATTCGATCGTGCTCACGACATAGGAAAGGTCGGGTTCGAAGTGTTCGTCCAGCGGCGTGGGGACACACAGGATGATCGCGTCGACTTCACGGATCTGGCTGAAGTCAGTCGTGGCGGCGAGATTGCCGGACTGGATCGCTTCGGCGATGGAGTCCGCCGAAATGTGTTTGATGTAGCTTTGGCTGCCGTTGATGGACGAGGTCTTCTTGTCATCGATGTCGAAGCCTACTGTTTTGAAGCCGCCGGCGGCGTAGGCGAGTGCCAGGGGCAGGCCGACATAGCCGAGTCCAACCACACCCACCGTGGCGCTACGCTCTTGAATCCGTGAAGTGAAATCAGATGACATGAAGAGAAGAGGTTTGGGCTCTGGAGGAAAAATGGGATAGGCTTCTGGCCTTTCGAGCCACAGGCCACGGGGACTCAGTTGTTGCGGTATGGCAGGCTGCAAGCCTATCCCACAGGTAGCTGATCCGAATTCTGGCGAATCCGGCTACGGGGGCAGACTAGACCGAGCGGACGGCGCCGGTTTGAGTGCGTTGTCGGTAGTCGGCGACGGTCTGCACGAGGCCTTCGTCGAGGTTGATGGTGGGTGCCCAGCCGGTCGTGCGGATACGGCTGATGTCGGTGCATTTGACGGGGGTTCCGTCGGGTTTGCTGGCGTCTTGAAGAATCTGGCCTTCAAATCCCGTGGCCTGGGCGATCTTTTGAGCCAGGTCGGCGATCGTCAGGTCGACCCCGGTGCCGACGTTGACCCAGTCGGGCGGATCCGACAGCCCGATCAGGTGTTCGATGGCGGCGGCCAGGTCATCCACGTGCAAGAACTCTCGTCGTGGTTTCCCGCTGCCCCAGACGGTGACCGAGTCGGCCTTTTCTTGCGCGGCGGCATCGAATCGACGAATCAAGCCGGGGATCACGTGCGAATTGTCGGGGTGGTAGTTGTCGCCGGGACCGTACAGGTTGGTTGGCATCGCACTGTGGAACAGTGCCCCATGCTGTTGGCGGTAGTACTGGCAGAGCTTCAAACCCAGGATCTTGGCCAGGGCGTAGGCCTCGTTGGTCGTTTCCAGGGGACTGGTCAGCAAGGAGTCTTCTTGGATTGGCTGGGGAGCCATCCGGGGGTAGATGCAGGTGCTGCCGAGAAACAGGAACCGAGACACCTTGGTTTGGAAGGCGGCGTGGATGGCGTTGGCCGCCATCATGGTGTTGTCGTAGGCAAAATCCGCCGGATAAGTGGCGTTGGCGTGGATCCCGCCGACCTTGGCGGCCGCGAAAATCACGGTGTCGGGGCGTTCGGATTGGAAGAACTCGTTGACCGCGGCTTGGTTGCAGAGGTCCAGTTCGGAACGAGTCCGCGTGATCACTTGCAGGTCTTCTCGCTCGGCGAATCGGCGGAGGATGGCCGATCCGACCATGCCTCGGTGACCAGCGACGAAGATTTTTTGGGACATGGTTGAAAAGTGAAAAGGGCCGCAGAGGCGAACGAAGGGAAACGGGGTGTCGACGGCCGGACGGTCCGCCTGGCTGACGCGGCGGGTTGATTGGTTGAGCTGTTGAGGCGTTCGCTTCGGTTCCAACACCGCAGAAACCGGGGCTAACGCCCAAACGGCTCACATACGGAAACCGGGGCTAACGCCCAAACGGCTTACGTGACGGATCGAAAGTGGACAAAGTCGCCAGTTTGTGACGCGGTGGGTTGCGATGAGCGGGTTGAGGGGCATTTGGTTGAGTCGGCGCGGACTTCGTCCACGTGGGTGACACTTGTTTCAGTGTCACCGCCGGCGGGCCGGAAAGTTCAGCCAATGTGAATTCGTCCCCTAACCGGATTCATTCACAACTGGATCGTCGTCAAGTGTTCAAAGTTGCCACAGTTGGTGTGCCCTGTTCGGACTGCACGCATTGCGCGACTTCGATGGCAACTGGCTCAAGTCCATTTTAGCTTGCTGGATCAAATTCGCGTCCCCCGCTGCAACTTTTGGTGGCCCCCGAGGGGGCTTCGAAGCGGTGGCGTGGGAAGCTACTCAATCCATAGCATGCGGAGCGGGTGGAGGAGCAATTTCCCGCGGATGCGATGCAGAATAGTCTCGTCCTTGAATTGTGGATCCGCGATCCCGTGAGCGCTGGCGTAAACGGATTCATTTTCTGTTAAGCTCTCGCTACAACCCAAACCCTCCTCGAGTTCGGCCATCACAATGTGCGTTGCCGACTGATCATCCCGCTCCGATTCGACTGGTTTGCAGCCCCCCATGCCGATTCAAGTCACTTGTCCCAATTGTCTGAAACGGTTCCAGGTCAGCGACAAATTTGCTGGCAAGCAGGGGCCGTGTCCGGCGTGCAAAAAGACGATCCGGGTCCCTGACGCATCCGAAGCGGTCACGATCCACTCGCCCGAGAATGACGGGCCCAAGGATTCCAAAGGGCAGAGTGTTCTCAAGCCGATCACTCGCAAGGACACCGATTTCACGCGGCGGCACCTCTACATCGCGGCGGGGGTGATGTGTGGGATGCTATTTCTGGCTCTTGGGTTCCGCTTTGCGATGGGCGGGGCGCCATTTTGGGCTCAGATTCTAGGCATTTTGTTGCTGGCGCCGCCCATTGTGCGAACGGGATACAGCTTTGTCTACGACGCCGAGTTGGAGCCATACACGGGCGTCGAACTTCGCAACCGAGTCCTGATTTGTTCCGCCGTTTTTGCCGCGATTTGGCTGGTTTACGCGTTCCTGCCCGCTTACGTGTTGGAGCTTGATCACGCGAATGAGATGTCTTGGACGACCGCCGGGATCGTGTTTTCGGTGATGTTGGTGCTGGGAGCATTTGTCTCGGTCGCGGCGTTTGAATTGGAATTCATCAACGGGTTGGCTCATTCCGGGATGTATTTTGTGCTGGTCATTTTGCTGGCTTTGGTTGCCGGGGTGAAGTTGGCTGGCGAACCCGGAAGCCGGCGCGAACTGCTTCCGGATTTCGAAGACGAAGAATTGGAGGAGGCCTTCGGCCAGATGCACTCCGCCGTGCCGATTCTGACTTGCTCGATCGAGTCCGCCGCTTGGCCGGAGTCTTCTTATGCGGCCTGGGCGAAACCTGCCGGTTGTGCCGAATTGACCATCGTTTGATGTTTGGGATAGCAATCGGTGCGTCGACCGGAAGGCTTGCGAACCTCGCTGCACTCGGGTCGTCAGGGGAGGCCATGTTCGCGAAAATCGCTGCGTTCGTGTTCCTGCGGAGGGTTTCCGCGTGATTCCGTTGCCTGAAGTTCGTCTGATGGATCGCGGCCCGTCTCGATTACGGATCCCGCCCGCGATGGATGTCCCGGTCACGCCTCGCGTGCAGCGTTTGATTGACACGGCCCCCCTGAGAAGGTTGGCCTCGATCAGCCAGTTGGGACTGGTCTCGATGGTGTATCCCGGCGCCATGCACACTCGACTCGAGCATTCATTGGGCGTTTACGCGTGGACGTTGCGAGTCCTGAATCAGGTCAACGAGTCCACTGCCGCCGAACCAACGAACGATGACTTGCGAGCGGCGGAGGCATTTATCGTGGCTTCGTTGGTGCATGACGCGGGGCACTGGCCGTTTTGCCACCCGATCGAAGACATGGGCCAGGCCGGGATGCCGCGTCATGAGGAACGCGTCGATGCGATGTTGCGGTCAGGGCCCATCGCGAAAACGTTGGCGGCGGATTGGGACTGCACCGCCGATGACGTGATGGCGATTCTGTGTCCCAAGAAGAGCGAGCAATTCACGGAGGTGGCCCCGTCTGACCAGATCGCTTTTTACGCGAGCTGTTTGAGTGGCCCGATCGACGTCGACAAATTGGATTATTTGCAGCGAGACAGTTTGCATGCTGGCGTGCCCTACGGACGCAACTTCGATCCGATGCGAATCATTGCCTCGATGGTCCGGCACCCGGATCGGCCCAAGCTCGCCATTCATGAGAAGGGACGCACGGCGGCAGAGATGATGGTGTTCGGGCGTTATGTGATGTTCAGCGAAGTCTACTGGCATCACACCGTTCGTTCCGCCACCGCGATGCTGCAGCGAGCAGTTCATGAATTGCAGCAACCCACCGCGGGCGAGTCGGTCGACTTCGCCGAATGGATGGATTTAGGCGAGGCAGCTTGGGTCAGCCGATTGGTCGAGGCCGCGAATCAACGAGGTGGTGCGGTTCAGACGTTGGTCGAGGGGCTGTTCGGGGCCAATCGAACGTTGCTCAAGCGTGCGGCGGAATTCAACGTCGAGTCCGGTGAGGACATGCATCAGATGCTGGCCCGCCGCCCGCATTGGTGGCTCGCATCGTGTTCGCGGCCCTTGGCAGCGTCCATTGGCGAAGCGATTGATGGCGTGGTCGAACCCGAGTTGGTTTTGATCGACGCGCCGCCCGTCAAATTGGAGGTCGACATCAACATCGACATCATGCTCCGGTCGGGAGAGGTTGCCACGTTGGGCGACGTTTCACCCGTGGCCTCTGTGTTGGCCAACCGGCAGTTTGACAATCATGTCAAACGAGTTCGTGTGTTTGTGCCCGCGTGGGTTCGTGACCGTTTGCGTGGTCTGCCGGATGACTCGATGCGGCGATGGTTGATCGCCGCCGTGGCAGAAACAGAGAAGCAGTGGGTGTGAAGGCAGGGAAGGTTCGTCCGTCAGTTCGCCTGGGCCAAGCGTCGCAGGGGCATTGTTTGAGTCTTTTCCATGCGAATGGAATGGGAATCACAACCCGATGCGAGACAGCCGGTTGATCTCGTCGTCAACGACGCTTGAACGCCTGTAGGATGGGCACTCTTGCCCCGTCCGAGTGGTGGATGTCGGCCAGGAGTGGCCAACCTACAACGAAGAAGTCGGCCAAGAGTGGCCAACCTACAACAGAATCAACAAGCCGGTGAGCGAGGGACCACATCGAATTCTTGGGTTCTGCGTCGGTTTGCTCATTCAGTCATCCGGTGTGTCATCGGAGGGCGGGCGTCTTTTCGTTATAAAGGGGCGTGCCGAAGTGATCTCCTAAGCAGGTCGGCAGGATTGATCGGGCACAATCATGTGAGCCGTTTGGGCGTTAGCCCCGGTTGTACCTGGGGGCAACGACGCTTACCGAAACAGTCCAAATGCCGAAAGACTCCTGCCGACCTGCTTAGCGTCCCAGTTGAAGAATACCAATCGAAGAACCAGGTGAAGAAAATTGATTGAGTTAGAAATTGTTCCGGATCACGAATCGGCTTCCACTCGAGTCGCAGGCTGGATCGTTGAGCAGGTGCGTCGGAAATCGGCGAGCGTGTTGGGGTTGGCCACCGGTGGGACTCCCGAGCGAGCGTATGAATTGCTGGTCGAGAAGGTTCAGGCCGGGCACCTGTCGTTCTCGGATGTGACCACGTTCAACTTGGATGAGTACGTCGGCTTGAGCCCCGAGCATCCTCAGAGCTACCACGCGTACATGCGTTCGCGGTTGTTTGATCCGGCGGGGTTCAATCTCGAGCAAACGCATTTGCCCGACGGCATGGCGGCGGACCTGGAGGAAGCAGGCCAGCAATACGAAGCCTTGATTGCAGCGTCTGGCGGCATCGATTTGCAGTTGCTGGGGCTGGGGGCGAACGGGCACATCGGGTTCAACGAACCGGGCGCTACGGAAGCGAGTCGGACGCGAGTGGTCGATTTGGCCGGCGAAACCATTGATGCCAACGCGAGGTTCTTTGCCTCGGCAGAGGAGGTTCCTCGGTTGGCGCTCACGATGGGCATCGCGACGATTTTGGAAGCTCGCGCGATTGTGTTGATTGCGACCGGTGAATCGAAGGCCGAGGCGGTTGAACGGGCGGTTCGTGGGCCGGTCACGCCAGACATGCCAGCGTCGTTTTTGCAGCGTCACCCGCACGTCACGTTTGTCGTGGACGAAGCTGCCGCCAGTTTGTTGAAGCAGCGGGCATGAGCGTCACGCTGCTGGTCGGTTCGCAGAAACAGTTGGCGGATGGATTGCCATGGCTGCGCCGGTTTGCGGAATCGATGAAGATGCAAGCCGACGTGTTGGTGTTGGGGATGGACCACCGCACATTGGAACTGCGCAGTCAAAAAGAGCTGGGAAGCATCCTGTCGGACGCGAGTGATTCCCCGGGGCACTGTGTGGTTGGTCGCGTCGAGCGAGTGGAGTCCGACGTCGAGGCAATTTCGGCTCGGTTGTCCAAGTGGGATTCGCGATTGTTGCTGATGGTGGACGATGTCGATGACGATCGGTTTCAGGCGACCTTGTTCGATCGGTGTCCGATCAAGTCGGTTTGGTTGAGCGTGAAGGGGCCGCCACCTGACTCGGCCAAGCATGTGTTTTCGATCGACGATGCGTCGATCAAGGTGACCCGCTGGATTTCGCGACGTTTGCTGGGCGTGGATCCCGCCTTGCAGTTGGAACACGACTGGTTGGGAGCTGAAGGCGAATCGCATGAGTCATCCGATGGCAGCAAGTCGGACTTGGCGGACCGGGAAGCTCGGGCGATCACGAAAGCGTTGGATTTGGAACGTCAGCGTTGCGACCCAGGCGATTTGATCTGGGTTCCGTTTGGTTCGAAGCCATCGGCGGAGTCGCATTACAAGGTTGCCCGTGCGTTGCTGGGCCAGGCCGGTCGGTCGTCCGTTGCTTTGGTGAGCCAGAAGGAAAGCTGGAATCAGTCGTTGTCGGCGGGGGTTCGGTACTGGGCCAGTCACGTTGCCGAGCCGATGGATCGCGAAGCGCGGTTGGAATTGGCTCGCACGCTGGAGGAAGGCTCCGAGCCCAGTTTGGAGTTTCTCGGGTTGATCTCAGCGGCAGCGATGTTGGCCGCGTTTGGATTGCTGCAGAATTCAGCGGCGGTGATCATCGGGGCGATGTTGATCGCGCCTTTGATGACCCCGATCATGGGCGCGGGGTTGTCGCTGGCTCACGGCAACCGCCCGTTGTTCCGGCGTTCGATGCTTTCGATTGGGATCGGATTCGCCGGGGCGTTTGGATCGAGCTTCCTGTTCGGGTTGTTGGTCCGTTTGGTGCATCACCCGGTTGTGACCGATGAGATGTGGGGCCGATGCAATCCGTCGCCGCTGGATTTTTGTGTGGGCTTGGTGGGCGGGATGGCGGCTTCCTACGCACGCACTCGCAGCCACCTGTCATCGGCCTTGGCGGGGGCTGCGATTGCGGCGGCGCTGGTGCCGCCGATTTCGACCGCGGGCTTGCAGGCTTCGTTCAATGTCTGGGAGTCGAGCGAGCGTGGTTGGCCGGTGTTTGGTCCGCTGATATTGGTGTGCGTCAATGTGCTGACGATCATGATCGGAACGTCGTTTGTGCTCTACGCTCGCGGGTTGCGAGTTGAATCGGGGCACAAGTGGGCGACTCGCATGACCGTGTCGCTGGTCACGTTGTTGATGCTGGTGCTGGTGTGGATGATGCACCTGGAGAAGTGGCTGTTTTGACGGTGCTTCAGAGTAGAACACTTGTCCCCAAGTGTTTGCGTGGCTGGTGGTTGTCACGACTTATTTTTAGGGGAGTCGACGAGGCGACGAGTCCTGAACTGGCGTCAAATCCAAGGACTCGTCGCCTCGTCCACTACGATCAACCCGAACTTTTAGCTGTGACAGACCACTGGTGGTTGCTTTGGGGGTGCGTGACGCGAACGGTGGGGAGTTGGCTTGGTTGCGGTGACTCAGCACTACGTTTCGATTGTCAGCGCGAACGGTTGGACCGATTCGCGAAGCACGACTTCGCCGCCGAGCGTGGGCAGTTCTGGTTTGTTGCCGTTGATCATGGCGATGATGGCGGTGGCGGCGGCTTGTCCCATTTCTTTGCCGGGTTGGCGAACGGTGGTCAATGGCGGCACCGTCCATTGCGATTCGGGCTGGTCATCGACGCCGATCAGGGAGACTTGTTCTGGCACGGAGATTTGGCGACGGTGCAGGGCCAGGCGAGCCCCGAATGCCATCAGGTCGTTCGCCGCAAAGATCGCGCTGTAGGAAACGTGGCGATCTGCCAGCGTCTGAATGGCGGTCGCGGCGGATTCAGCATGGAAGTCGCCGTGAACGATGTGGTCGTCGGTCACGGTCAATCCCGCGTTTTTCATCGCCGATCGGAATCCGGCGAGTCGGCCGATCGCGTCGATGTGATCCACCGGTCCAGCGATATGAACGATCTCGCGGTGCCCGTGGTCGATCAACGTTTGCGTCGCATTGGCACCGATTTGAAAGTTGTTGGTGGCGATGATCGCGCCGGTCCACGCGGGCATTTCGCGAGCCACGACCAAAGTGGGCTTTTCCTCGCACAGTTCCTCGATCTTTTCCGATGGGATATCGCCTGCGATCAGGATCAGGCCATCGACATTGCGCCCGAGCAGTGTGTGGGCGGCGCCGAGGAACGATTCTTGTTTCAGCATCGCGTCACCCACGAGCGGTGAAAAACCGGTGCCATTGAGGCCTCGAATCACGCCTTGCACGACGGAATCGTAGAACGGTGTGCCGATGTTTTGGGTCACGATTCCGATTGTCATCGACCTGCCGCCGGCCAGCGATCGGGCGACTTGGTTGGGTTGGTACCCCAGTTCTGCCATCGTTGCCAGCACGCGTTCGCGTTTGTCGGCCTGGACGATTAGGGGGCTGTTGAGGACTCGCGAAACCGTGCTCTTGGAGACATCGGCACGGTTGGCGATGTCTTGGATCGTGATCCGTCCTGTTGACATCGGGCGTGGTCTCGCAAAGGGGAAGGCAAGAAGGATGGTTCTCCGTGAAGAACGAACATTCAGCTCTGATTCTACCCCGTTTTGCCCGAAAAGGCGCCACCGCGTGAGTCGGCCGGAAGCGTTCGGATTGTCGCCGGTTTGCGGGTGCCAGTTTGGTTTTGCAGCTCACTCAGATGGCTTCGCCGGCCCGGGAAGGCCAGCGTGCAACGATTTTTCAGCAGCGATGCGGCAGCGGCGAGGATTCGGCAGCAGCTGTGCCTCTCGCGGGCCAGATCACTTGGACGGCGGGTTCAATTCCTGCAGGGACTTGCCCAGACGCTTTCTTGGGGCGGCTTTGCGGCCGGTCGGGCGGGCGCCCTTTTTGGCGGGCAGGGCTTGTTTGTCCGCCGTGGGTTCTTGCAGCAACGCAGCGACTTGCGGGTTGATCTCAGACGTTTCGTCCGGCGTGCCGATTTGCTCGACCGCGTCGCTGACGCCCAGGATGACCGATTGGCGAACTCCGTCACGGAGCCAGTCGAAAAAATTCAGGTTCATATCTCAATTGGGTGGGTTGGAGTCTGTGAATTCACGTCGCCGGAGGAGCCGGGAATTCCGGTGGTGGGTGGCAGCGATCCGTTCACGGGTCTCAGTTCACGTGTCATGCCTCACGTTCGTCGCCTGTAAAACATTCGCGGGCGGGGTGTCCAGACCAACAAACGCATTGTGACCAATTTCCGACTTTGGTAGGCTTCTCGGCTAGGCGCCGCGGCAAGTCCGCTGGACGCCCTTTTCCGGCTGTAGTTTGACAATCCACTCCACCAACCCAGGTGACGGATCGACGGGTGATTTGCCGGAGCCCGATCGATACGATTTCACCATCGGTAACGTTTTTATGGTTAACCGCAACCTCATCCGCTCCCTCGAAGACGACGACATCCTCAACGATTTGGCGCTGCTTGCCCCGGAGGACGAGGCCGAAGAATGGCTTCTCGACGCGATTGCTGCTGAGCAGCAAGATTACAACTCTGGCAAAATTGTTGACGGACGAATTGTTGAACTGAACGACGAGTGGGCTCTCGTCGACGTCGGCTTCAAAAGTGAAGGCACGGTCGGACTGGATGAGTGGGGGCCTGAAGAGGACCCGCCAAAGATCGGCGACACGGTCAAAGTCCTGATTGAAGAGATGGAGGATGAGCTCGGTGCTGCCGACGATCCTTACGGCATGATTTCGCTGTCCAAGCGAAAAGCCGAGAAGATCATCGAATGGGAAGCGATGATGGAAACGGTTGCCGAGGGCCAAGTGGTCACCGGTACCGTGATTCGCAAAATCAAAGGTGGCTTGCTCGTCGACATCGGCGTCAACGTCTTCCTGCCTGGTTCGCAAGTCGACATTCGTCGTCCTGGAGACATCGGCGACTTCATCGGTCGTGTGGTCCAAGCCGAAGTGCTCAAGATCGACGACACACGTCGCAACATCGTCATCAGCCGCCGCAGCTTGATCGAGCGTCAGCGTGAAGAAGATCGCGCTTACTTGATGCAAGAGCTGGAAGTCGGCCAGATCCGCAAGGGGATTGTCAAGAACATCGCCGACTTCGGTGCGTTCGTCGACCTCGGCGGCATCGACGGTTTGCTTCACATCACCGACATGGCGTGGGAACGAATCGGTCACCCAACCGAAATGCTGTCGATCGACCAAGAGATCGAAGTCAAGGTCCTGCACATCGACCGCGAAAAGCAAAAAATTGCTTTGGGTCTGAAGCAAAAAGACCGCAACCCTTGGGAAAACATCGAGACCAAGTACCCGGTCGAATCGGTTCATCCTGGCGAAGTCGTCAACGTGATGAGCTACGGTGCGTTCGTGAAGCTGGAGCCAGGCATCGAAGGCTTGGTTCACATCAGCGAAATGAGCTGGACCAAACGGGTCAATCACCCCAGCGAATTGGTCAACATCGGCGACAAGATCGATGTCATGATCTTGGGTGTCGATCCGGAAGGCCAGCAATTGTCACTGGGTATGAAGCAAACGCTGAAAAACCCTTGGGACGAAGTCCTCGAGCGTTATCCCGAAGGCAAAGACGTCAAGGGCAAGGTTCGCAACCTCACCAACTACGGTGCGTTCATCGAGCTGGAAGAAGGTATCGACGGTCTGTTGCACGTCAGCGACATGTCCTGGACCCGCAAGATCGCTCACCCGAGCGAAGTGCTGGAGAAGGGGCAAGAGATCGAATGCCGTATCCTCAGCGTCGACGAACAACGCCGCCGGATCGCATTGGGTCTGAAGCAACTCGACAACGACCCTTGGGATGGCGACATTCCAGACAAGTACCAGCCCGGCCAATTGGTCAAGGGTGAGGTCACGAAGATCACCAACTTCGGTGTCTTCATCGGACTCGAAGACGGCTTGGAAGGTTTGCTGCACATCAGCGAATTGGCCGAGCACAAAGTCGAGGACCCCGAAGAAGTGGTCAAGGTTGGCGATCCGATCGAAGTCAAAGTGCTTCGTGTCGACACCGACGAACGCAAAATCGGTCTGTCGCTCAAACGAGTCGACTGGAGCGAGGAGCAAGAGAAGACCGCTGCTGCTGCCGAAGCCGCCGAATCGGGCATGCCGACTCCGATGGACGAAGGCGACCTGAAGGGCGGTTTGGGAGCGGCTGGTCCGTTGATCCCGACTTCCGACTCGGAATAGTTCAGGGAAATTTTGAGCGAGTTCAATCGGCTGTTCACGCATCCGATTGCTCGTTTGGAAGTGGTCAACTCCTTCGGGGGCCCCTTCGACGCCAGTGCGGCGTCGGCTTGGCCTGATTGAAGGAGCGAAGGCACGCTCATGTTGAGCGTGAGAGCATTGAACAGTTGACACATGGGACGGGCGTTTGATCTGCTTCAAACGCCCGTTTTCTTTTTGCGCCGTATGTTTGAATGCATTCACGCGGTTCAAATTTGAAGATGCCTCCCGCCGCTCCTGCCAACGCTCTTCCATCCACCGTCAGCTGTCATGAATCTCAATCGACGCGAATTGCTCGGCGCGACGTTGGCAACGGTGGCTGTCGCCGGGGCGAAGCCTGTGAAGGCATCTGATGTCTTTTCTGCACCGGCGATTCATGTGTCCGGTAAACCGGTGGTTCGGGTTCTTGGGACCCATGTGACCCTGCAGGAAGATCTTCGTGTGCGTGCGGAAGCCGACCTGGGCATCCAGTTGGAGTTCACGCCAGGAGGCAGTGCGGAAGTGCTTCACCGGGCTTCGACGCGGCCTGAATCGTTTGATCTGTATGAGCAATGGTCCAATAGCATTCGGGTGCTGTGGCAGGCTGGTGCGATCCAGCCCATCGATCGCACCCGTATTCGGTACTGGGATGAGATCAACCCGCTGACGCGTGTCGGACGGTTGACCCCTGAGGCCAAGATTGGTGCGGGCGACGCACCCAATGAACTGCTGTTCATCCAGCCCGATGGAACTCTGGGCGGCCAGCCAACCGAGCAAATCAGTTTTCTGCCGTATGTGCACAACGTCGATTCGTTTGGTTATGACGCTTCGTTCGTCCCGCGGGGGATTCCCTACGAGACAGAATCGTGGGCGTGGTTGCTTGATGACCGCTGGGCGGGAAAGGTTGCGATCGTCAATGAACCCACCATCGGTTTGTTTGACTTGGCGATGGCCGTTCAAGCCAAAGGGTTGGCTGAGTTTGGTGACATTGGCAATCTCAGCGAAGCCGAATTGGAAACCCTGTTTCAGATTTTGGAAGACTACCGACGCAGTGGGCACTTTCGTGGCGTGTGGAGCAGCGTTCCGTCCTCGGTGGGGTTGATGAGCCGTGGGGAAGTGGTGATTGAAAGCATGTTCTCACCGGCTGTGTTTGAGTTGAGGGGGCGTGGAATTGAATGCGTCAACGCATCCCCCAAGGAAGGTTATCGTGCTTGGCATGGCGTGATGTGTCTGTCGTCCAGAACCTCAGGCTCGGTCAAAGACGCCGCCTATGAATACATGAACTGGTGGTTGTCGGGGTGGCCAGGCGCTTCATCGCTCGTCAAGGTTACTACATCTCCAACCCGCAACGGTCTCGCGAAGAACTCAGTGAAGCCGAGTGGGACTACTGGTACGAGGGGAAACCTGCCACCACGGATCTTCAGGGCACGACCGGACGAGTGGTGGTCAAGGAAGGTCAGGCTCGAGACGGCGGCTCCTACGAAAAACGATTTTGCAACATTGCGGTCTGGAACACTGTGATGAAGTCCTACGAGGCCAGCCTTCGGCACTGGAATGAGTTCGTGTCCGGATGATCATGATGCTGACCCAACTGGGACGACAGACTCTGCGGCAACGCATCTACTTGGCAAGTGCTTGCTTGGTGGCGTTGTGCGTGCTCAGCACGTGGATTGGCGTGAGTGGTCAGTCGTCACTGTTGAAGAGTTTTGCCGAGTACCAGCGAGCGGAGAGCACTTCGGTGGTCATCGAATCGATTGACCGGAAAGTCCAGGAGCTGAAGTCTCGTAGCGAGAGCTATTTGCTAACAGGAGCCTCGGCGCAGTACCGGGCCGCTCTGACGTTGCAGGAGGAACTGGCAGAGGAGATCGAACGTGCCAAGGGAGCGGATGCCTCGATCGAAGAGACCTTGGTCCAGATGGAAGGCCACCTGAACGTCTTGAGCGATCAGTTGAAATTGGCGGCGGAGGAGCGTGAGCTGCGTTCTCTATTGGTGCAGCAGGAGTTGCCAGAGAAGGCGGAGCTGGTTCGCGACGCGTTCAACCAGCTGCGTGCTTGGTGGATGAAGGATCCGGTCAAGTACGAGCAACAGATTCGCAAGCATGGCGGCGCTCGAGGAGCGTACGTGTCGGCTCATCGCTCGCTGCTGGAGTACTTCAATCATCCCAAGTCGGAGAGTTTTGACCGAGCCACGCAGGATCTCGAAATGGCTCGTTTGGCGTGCCTGGAATTGCAGGAAGCTCCCGACAATCAGCAGGAAGAAGTCCAGAGGATCCTCGCGGAGGTGTTGGCCAGCCTGTCTGAATTTCAGCGTGTCGGCACGCGCGCGTTTCAGGCCACCCGCGGCTACATGGTTTACTCCAACGTGGTGATGGCGGGGGAAATCGCCGAGTTCAGCTACCAATCGTCCAAGCTGAAGGAGTTTGTTCGGGAGCAAAAGACCCTGAACCAACGCAACCGTGAGGCGTCCTTCCGCCGTTCTCGCTACATCGCGGTGGGAGCGGCCGTGGGGGCGGTGTTGTTGGCCATGCTGCTCGCAACCAGCTTGTCGATGGCCGTCATCGGTCCGATCAGTCGTTTGACGGAAATGTTCCGGCGATTGGCCGCCGGTGAAACCATGGTGATTTCGACTGAGACCGAGCGAACCGACGAAATCGCAGAGATGGTCAAAGCAGCCCGTGTTTTCAGCGACAAAAACCAAGAAACCAAGCTGCTGTTGGATCGATCCGAGAGACTCAGTCAAGAATTGGTGAAGAAAGCGGAGGCGCTGATCGAGTCCAATCGCGAACTGGATAATTTTGCCTACATTGCTTCTCATGATCTGAAGTCGCCCCTGCGTGGCATCCAGCACTTAGCCAGTTGGGTCCAGGAGGATTGTGAAGGCATTTTGCCGGAAAGTTCGCAGGAGCATTTGAAACACATGCAAACGCGTGTCCGCAGCATGGAATGTTTGCTCGACGATTTGCTGAACTATTCACGCGTCGGGCGTGTCGATTCTCGTCCCGAGCACGTCGACACCAACGAATTGGTCACGTCGATCGTCGCAATGGCGGACAACTTGGATGGTTGCGACATTTCATGGGATACCTTGCCTGTCTTTGACACCGTGCGGACTCCACTGCAGCAAGTGCTGTTGAATTTGATCAGCAACGCCGTCAAATACAACGACAAAGGTGCGGATGGACGGATTGAAGTGCGGTGCGGGGAAGATGTTGATTGGTACAATTGGGAAGTCGCCGACAACGGGATTGGGATCGAAGCCCGTTTTCACGAAAAGGTGTTTCAGATGTACCAGCGTGTCGCAACCGATGTTTCGGATGGAAGTGGCATGGGACTTGCTATCGCAAAGAAGCATGTGGAGCATTATGGTGGGGAAATTGGGCTCCATTCCTCCCCGGGAAGTGGAACCACCTTTTGGTTCACTTGGCCCAAGCAAATTGAATCAGTGAACCAGTCAGTGAAAGATCGTCCCACTGAAGACTCCATTGTAAACGTGCGTACATGACATCGTCTCTTGTCGACAATTCAAGCTCCTGCGAAGCCAAACGTCCGACGTTTCTTCTGATTGAAGATGACGCGGTGGACGTCGAGGCATTCCGCCGCGCGGTCAAACGCAATCAGGTGGATTGCGAGTTGGTGCATGCCTCCGATGGCGGTGAAGCACTGAAGAAACTCCGCAGTATCGTGAGCGAAAGCGACGATGTGGGGGTCTTGGCGTTCCTCGATCTGAACATGCCTGGTTTGAACGGGCATGAATTTTTAACGGAGGTTCGTCGCGACGATTCTCTGAAACGGTTGGCAGTGTTCGTTGTGACGACTTCGCGTCATCAACGTGACATCGCGTTGGCTTACGACAAGAACGTGGCGGGCTACTTTGAAAAAGATGATTTGAACTCGGTGCTTGAGATGGCTCGGCAGTTCGCAGGGCGCTTGGTGTTTCCCTCGTTGGGTTCCAAGAACGCGTGAGTTGAATTGGGCGTGGTTGCCGATCACGGCGGAAAAAGCGACAACACCGGTGGGAGATTGTTCGCCACTGGGTGAACCCTTTTCAATTGGAAGCCTTCTTAGTTGCATCATGTCATCATCTGATCTTCGCGTCGCTCTCATTGGATCGACCGGTTACACCGCGTTGGAAGTCGCCCGGTTGCTGCTCACGCATCCCAGTGCAGAGCTGGTGATCGCGACCAGTCGCCAAGACGAGGGCAAGCCACTTTCGGAAATTCATCCGATGCTGGCGGGACGTTGCGACGTGACCCTGCAACCGCTCGATGCCGACGTGATCGCGAAGTCGGCCGATGTGGCGATGTGCTGCTTGCCTCATGGGGCTTCTGCGGAAAGCGTGAAGCAATTGGCCGGTGCTGGGATGCGAGTCATTGACTTCAGCGCCGATTTTCGGCTGTCCAGTTTGGAAACTTACGAGCACTGGTACGGTGTCAAACACCCATGGCCGGAACGAATCGGCAACGTCGTTTACGGCATGCCGGAGTTCTTCGCCGACGAAATTCGCAGCGCTGACATCGTCGCCAACCCGGGGTGCTATCCCACCTCCGCAATCATGCCGCTGGCCCCGCTTGTGAAGGCGGGATTGATTGAAACCGAGGACATCATCGTCGACAGCAAATCCGGCGTGTCAGGAGCCGGTCGTTCGCCGAAACTCGGAACCCTCTATTGTGAGACCAACGAATCGATCTCCGCTTACGCGGTGGGAACTCACCGCCACGCACCCGAGATCGCGGACCTCGTCGAACGGATCGCGGGTGCTCCGATCGAAGTGATGTTCACACCGCACCTGACTCCGATGGATCGCGGCATTTTGTCGACCATCTATGTGAAGCCAGCGGTCAAGGCTGGCTCGGTGGAGGACGCGGTTCGTGCCATGATGAGCTTGTTGCGAGACACTTACGCAGGCCAACCTTGTGTCCATGTGGTCGATCACTTGCCCGCGACGAAGTATGTCGCCGGGACCAACCAGGTTCAGATTACGGTGCGTCCTTCGGGCAAGCGAGCTGTCATTGTCTGTGCCATCGACAACCTGACCAAGGGCGCCAGTGGTGCCGCGGTTCAAAACATGAATGTGATGTTTGGATTACCAGAAACGGCTGGGTTGTTGATGTGATCGGAGACTTGGTGGCGTGATGTCCACGCCGCGATTGTTTGCAAATCGACTTGAACGAAGCAGGTTGGCAGGGACGATCTGGAGAATCCATGTGAGCCGTTTGGGCGTTCGCCCCGAATGTACGTGAGAACCGTGGCGTTCGCCAAAACAGTTCCAATGCCAAGTGACGCCTGCTGACCTGCTTAGAAACGTTGTTCTGCGTTGGAGCCTGACATGCCGGAAGTCGCACCCTTTGCCGCGTTGCGTTACAACCTCGATCACATTCGGTCGCTTTCCGAGGTTGTCGCACCGCCTTATGACGTCATCGATGCTGAGTACCAGGACGTGCTCTACAAGCGGCACCCGTCCAATGTGATCCGCGTGATCTTGAATCGCGAGGAACCTGGTGATGAGATTGACGAGACTTACTCACGTGCCGCGGGTTTCGTCCAGCAGTGGATCAGCGAAGGTGTGCTGAAGCAGGACGACGAACCGGGGTTCTATCTCTATCATCAAACGTTTGCGATTTCTGGCGAGAGTGGTGACCAAGAATCGGTGACGCGGCGCGGATTCATGGGGCGAGTTCGCTTGGAGCCGTTTGGCAAAGGCAACATCCATCCGCACGAGGAGACTCACCCCAAGGCGAAGGTGGATCGTCTGAAGCTGATGAAGGCAACGGAGCAGAACAACAGCCCGATCTTTGGTTTGTACCCCGACAATGACAACGCGGTCATTGAATGCTTGGAAGCTGCCAAGGCCGATGTCACGCCGATCGAAGCCACTGACGACGCGGGCGTGGTTCACACCGTTTGGCCCATCACCGATCTCGATGCCGTCGCAACGGCAAGCAGGCTGCTAGCGGACAAGCCGATGTTTGTGGCGGACGGGCACCATCGCTATGAAACCGCGTGTGACTACCGAGACTTCGTGGCGGAGCAGGCCGGTGGGATCGCCCCGGATCATCCGGTGAACTTTGTGATGACGATGTTGGTTGGGATGAACGATCCGGGGCTGGTGGTGCTGCCAACGCACCGATTGATTCGCGGCATTCGTCCGCTGCGTTCCGATGAGTTGATCGAACGACTCGGGAATGGGTTCAACTGTGAAACGCTCAGCGGTGGTTTGTCCGCGGCAGACGACGCCTGGACACGAATTCGGTTGGCGGATCGTCAAAGCTTGATGGCGTTGTATGCCGTTGGCGATGAGACCTGGGTCATGGTCAACGCGAATGAGAACGCGATGGCTCGGATGGCGGAGATTGCCGGCGACCAGAGTGAGACCTGGCGATCGCTGGGCGTCAGCTTGTTGCACAAGTTGGTGTTGGAGGACTGCCTGGGAGAGTCTGAACATCACAAGCCAACCTATGTTCACGACGTCGCGGACGTCGTCGCTGGTTTGAAAGGTGAGTCACAAGCTGCGGAGTCAGAAGGCGATGGGGATTACTCTTTCGCGGCGCTGGTCATGCCCGCCACGGTCTCTGACGTCGAGCAGATCAGCCTGAATCACGAACGCATGCCGGCGAAGAGCACCTACTTCTATCCCAAGTTGCTCAGCGGATTGGCATTTCATCGGCTGATGCCGTGAGTGGTGCGTCCGTTGGAGAATAGGGCGATACGCCAAGAGCCCCGGTGTTCCGTTTCGACGGCCCCGTCCGGGGCGATCGGATGGGGTTGGTTTTGTTTTCTCGGGGCTGACACCCCGAGCTAAGAACGCGGACTCCTCCGGAGTCATGCATGCACAACCGCCCCGGACGGGGCCGCCGTCGGTAGCTCGGGGCGGAAGCCCCGAGACCGGTGGTGAAAATCAAAACGTCGCCCCGGATGGGGCCGTCGTCGGCGTTTGACGAACGATACGTTTGGGAGTGATGAACGGTTGAGTTTGGCCAACGGCCAAAATCAACCGGACCACGGAGACGCACAATGCCCCCGTCATTGCCGAGAAGGACGCTCGGTTTCGACGGCCCGGTCCGGGGCGATCGGATGGGGGTGGGTTTGTTTTCTCGGGGCTGACACCCCGAGCTAAGAACGCCGACTCCTCCGGAGTCATGCATGCACAACCGCCCCGGACGGGGCCGCCGTTGGTAGCTCGGGGCGGAAGCCCCGAGACCGGTGGTGAAAATCAAAACGTCGCCCCGGATGGGGCCGTCGTCGTCTTCGCAAGTATTCAGACGCTCGAGTGAGTGGACCTCCGAATTCTGGCGATCCGGCTACTTGATCCGTGGCAGGACGGTGTCGAGGGTTTTGCGGAGGGCGGCGCCGCTGGCTCGGAGTCCCTGGACTTCTTTGGGCCAGAGGTCGATCTCGAGTTGATCGACGACACCGGTGCGGCCGACCACGGTGGGGACGCTGAGTGCCACATCGTGGATGCCGTAGCAGCCCGATTGCACGCTGCTGACGGGCAGCAAGCACTTGCGGTCGAGGATCACGGCGTCGATCACATCGCGGATGGCAATGCCGACGGCAAAGCCCGCTCCGCCTTTGCGTTTGATGACTTCGGCACCGCTGCCGCGTGTCCGAGTGAACAGCTGGTTGGCGAGAGCCGGGTTCCAGCCTGGGAATTTATCGAGTGGCAAACTTCCGATCGCGGCACTGCTCCAGATGGGAACCATCGAGTCGCCGTGCTCGCCCAAGATCAACGCTTTCGTTTGCGTTGGTGGTGCCTTGAGTTCTTCCGCGATCAGCGAGCAGAATCGGATGGTGTCGAGCTGCGTTCCCAAACCGATGACTTGCTTGGTTGGCAATCCCAGCATGCCTGCGGCAACGTACGTCAGGATGTCGACGGGGTTGCTGACGACCAACACGATCGCGGATTGCTTCGGCCCGGCGGCCTTCACGTCGCGAAGGATTTGGACAAACAGGTCGGTGTTGCGGTTGATCAAGTCCAAACGTGACTCATCGGGTTTACGACGCAGGCCTGCGGTGATGCAGATGATGTCGCTGTCCGGGATGTGCTCGTAACCACCGCCCACGATCGTTTGATCCGCGACGCTTGGCGAACCGTGTTGCAAATCCAATGCGTGACCCACGGCGGTTTCAACGTTGACGTCGAGCAACGCGATTTCGCGAGCCAAGCCGCCGCACTGCAACGCGTAAGCGGCACAAGATCCGACGAGGCCGCCGGCACCAATGATGGAAACTTTCATGGGATCAGTTGAGTTGGATGTGGGGGATGGTTTGTGTGGTGTTAGCGGAGCGGCGCGAGCCGCCCGGTGCGGTACCGGAGGGCTCGCGCCCTACCGCTAGGAATCCGAATTCTGGCGAATCCGGCTACCTGATGAGCTAGCTTGACGCTTTCATCTGACGCATGACTTCGTTGGTGATCAGCTTCACGAGCTGCTCTTCGTCCACACCAGCAGGTGCAGCCGATGCCGAACCGGAAGTCTTGATCGGTGGTGGTGGTGCGAAGGCACGACGCTCGACGCCCGAGTCTTTCCATGAGTCACGGAAGATGTCGTTGGCACAGATGTCGCAGTCTTCGAACTCGGACGTGTTGCGTGGGTCTTTGAATCCCCATTTGTCCTTCAGTTCCAGCAACTCTCGTGACTTAGTTTCGTCCAAGTACGACACATTGCCCAGTTGTTTGGCGAGCAACAGCATGCGGCAGTACGAGTCCAGGATCTCAGTCCACCAGTAAGCTCGTTCCACCGATTCGCCGTACGAAACGGTGCCGTGGTTGGCCAGGATCATGACGTTCGTTTTTTCAACGAAAGGAATGATTGTGTCAGCGAAGGCTTGTCCGCCAGGTGTTTCGTACTTGGTGATTGGCACGTCGCCGAGGAAGACTTCGACCTCGGGCAAGATGCACTGTGGAATGGGCTCGCGAGCGATCGCAAACGCAGTCGCGTGCGGTGGGTGGCAGTGAACGACGGATTTGATGTCGGCACGTTGCTTGTAGATTTCCAAGTGCAACAACGCTTCGCTGCTGCGTTTCTTGCGACCAGCGATTTGCTTGCCGGTCATGTCGATCATCGAGATGTCGTCTGGCGTCAAATAGCCTTTGCAGTGCATGGTCGGTGTGCAGAGGACTTCGTTGTCGCTGACGCGGACGGTGATGTTGCCGTCGTTGGCCGCCGCGAATTGACGGTTGTAGATGCGGCGACCGATGTCGCACATGTCTTGTTTGATCTTATGGATGTTTTGCATGACAAGTGGTCCAAGTCAGGAAAGGGAGGTCGAGAGATGGGAGATGAATCGGAACGGGGGGAGCGTTCCAAATTAGGTTTTGTTCGTCACGAGGTTTGCACCTCGCAGTGATCCAGGATGGCGACGATGGAAGCGTCGGTTGGTTTGACATCGGGGCGGAACGGAGCGGCGGATTCAGGCCCTTCGGCCAACGCCACCCAGTCACCGTGTCCACTGCCAACCAAATCCCACGCGACAAGGGTGTCTCCACCAATCGGTTTCGCGTCGTCTTGGTTGACTTGGATTTGATCCGCGGACTCCACGACTTCGACGCAGCGAAGTTTGTAGCCCTTCATGGACGGATGCATTCGCGAAAGCGTCACGGTTCCAATCACACGAGCGATCTTCATCGAGATGTCCCCTGTGAGGTGGAAGTGGACGGCTTTGGCAATTGAGCGATGGTGTTTGCAGCGTTGACGAGCGCGACGAGGTTGAAATGCTGCATGTCGAGCACAAATGTGTCGGCGTCAACTTCGGATGCAAATCGTGAGATGTCTTCGAGGCGAGTGATCAAGACTGCTCTTGAGCCAGACTGGATTCGAGCGATCAACGCTGCCGCGGGACGCTCGGTCACGACGACGGAACGATGGGCTTTCGGGCAATGGTCAAGGCCGCGAAGCGCCAGCTGTCGTGTGAGCGAGTCGCGAATGGATTTCGACGAGGCGTCGGTGTGCAGTTGGATGAATCGTTTTCCGGTCTTGCTCGCCGGTTGGTTTGCAGCGGCACCCGTGGACTTGGATCCAGCCACAGTGATCCCGCGTGCCCGCATTTCGTCGCGTGCGGCGGGGGTCACGACGCCTCCGGATAACTGAACCTGGGTGACTCCCGACGGGATCCTCTGAATGACGTCGACGCTGATGACTTTGTCGCTCAGGACATGTGCGGACTCTCCGCTCTTGATCGCTTTCGAGGTCGAAACGCTGGTCCCGGATTGATCTCGCAACCGGCGCAACACCTGTTCAACGATCGACGCGATGTCGACGCTGTTGGACGTTGCGGTTTGGGTTGCGGGCTGGGTCATGGGTTTGGATTGGTAGCCGGATTCGCTGGGATTCGGTTGTTGGGTTGGTGTTTGACTCACAGGCTGGAAGCCTACGCCACTTCTATTTCTTCTTAGTTTTCTTCTTCTTTGTCGGTTCGTCGATCAGTCCTTGGACGCTCCAGCGAGCGGGGCAGGTGTCCGATCCAGTCATCTCGCGGATGGGGCCGGTTTCACTGGTCAGCATCACACGGTCACCGACTCGACAGCCCAGTTCGTCCAACACGAGCAACGGTGCTCCATCCGGTTTCTCGTCCACGCCGGTGGGCTGAACGAGAACGAGACGTTGGCCTTGCAATGATTCGTGTTTGACGGTCGCGCGGGTGTGACCGATGACGCGTGCGGGTTGCATGCTCAGACCACTCGCAGTTCGTCGATCATGCTGCAGCGTCGTTCGCGGGTGAACGTGTCAGGCGTCGTGACGCCTTCGCCGGTTGGTCCCGCGATGGAGAACGACAGGTAACCTTCGCCGCCCAGTCCCAGGGCAGCCATGCAAGGACCATTCTTGACGTACAGGGTCGTGTCCAGTTCCTTGCCCATCTTGGTCATGTTGTGAACGTTGCGAGAGTGAATGATCGCGGTGTGTCGGAAGCCGTGTTCGTAGTGCTTGGCCATTGCGATCGCGTGATCCACGTCACGTGCTCGGACGAATGGAATGAACGGCATCATTTGTTCGACGCTGACAAACGGGTGATGTTCATCGGTTTCGCCGAAGACCAACTCGCAGGATTCAGGAACCTTGACACCGGCGGCCGCGGCCAGAACGGAAGCGTCTTTGCCGATGTAGTCTTTCGCGGCGGCGTCGTGGTTGTCGTCACCGACTTGAGTGATTGCCACGGAAGTCAGCTTTGCGATTTGAGCTTGGTCGAGCTGAACGGCTCCGGCACGTCGCATGGCGGCCATCATGTCGTCGAAGACCGAATCCACGACGAAGACTTCCTTTTCAGCGATGCACAACAGGTTGTTGTCGTACGCACCGCCTTGGATGATGCAGCGAGCCGCGTTGTCGAGGTCGGCGGTTTCGTCGACGACGACGGGCGGGTTGCCTGGGCCAGCCACGATGGCTCGTTTGCCACTGTTCAGTGCGGCACGCCCGACGGCGGGACCACCGGTGACGCAGATCAGTGCGACGTCGCGGTGACCGAACAGTTCCGCGGCACTTTCGAGCGTTGGTTCAGCGATCACGCAGATCAAGTTGTCGATGCCGACTTCGCGAGCGATTTCTTCGTTGAAGCGACGGACACCTTCGACGGCAACCAAGCGGCCGGATGGGTGAGGGTTGACGACGACCGCGTTCCCGCCAGCGATCATGCTGACCGCGTTCCCGGTGATGGTCGGCAGGCTGTGCGTGACGGGCGTGATCGCCGCGATGACACCAAACGGGGCGCGTTCGATGATCGCGAGACCGTGGTCGCCGGAGAACGCTTTGGTTTGGAGGAACTCGGTGCCGGGCGACAATTCGCCGAGGGCTCGCAGTTTTTCGATTTTGTGTTCGGGCCGACCGATGCCGGTTTCCCGCATTTCCATCAGACCGAGTTCTTCGCAGTTCTCAATGCTGATCTTGCGAATGATGTCGATCACGCGCTTGCGATCTTCCATCGGACGCTGGCGAAGTTGTTCGAACGCACGACGAGCCGCGGCGACCGCATCGGAAGCGTTGCCGAAGATGCCATGGCTGCCTTCGAAGGCGTTCGCCGAATCGGGCATGCTGGGCATCGGGCCGACTTCCGCGAGGACTTGTGCGACCACGCTGCGAATGGTGTTTTCGTCGAGTTGCATGATGAGAGATGAGTGAGGGGTGATGGAGTGGAACAGGAAAGCGATGGCACGTGTCAGGTGCTCGCTTTCACCTCTTTGGCATCCACGTGAACGGAATCGACCAAGCCGATGACGACTGCGTCGATGGGAAGTGTTTTGGTTTCGGGGGTCAGTCGAGCGCTGCTGCCTTGGCACACCAGCACCAACTCACCTTCGCCAGCGCCCAACGTGTCGACCGCGATGAAAGTGCGTCCCGTTGAAGTAAGCTTTGCACGCGTTTTCTCATCGAGCCGGTACGGCTCGACAATCAACAACTTGTGACCGGTCATGGATGCAACCTTTTGGGTGCAAACGACCGATCCGGTGACGCGGGCTAGGAACATGGGAGTGGTGGGTTGAGGTGATGGGTTTGGGGAGATCGACGCCAGGTGGAACCTGGCCTACTGGGCGGCGAGAGCACGGAGGCTTCGCTTGGCCACGATCCATTCTTCGTCGGTGGGCAAAACCAAAACCTGAGTTTTGCTGGACTCGGTGTGCAGGCTTCCTTCTCCACGCATCCCGTCATTCTTGGAGGCATCCAGTTCGATGCCAAAACCTTCCAGGCCCGCACAGACGGCGGCCCGGACCACGTCGCTGTTTTCACCGATTCCTCCGGTGAACACGATCGCATCCAAGCGACCCAGTGCGACCATCATTCCGCCGAGGTGTCGGCGAATCTCTTCGGTGTAAACACCCAACGCCAGTTTGGCGTCAGCGTTGCCTTCGTCGGCGGCGGACTCAATGTCACGCAAATCTGCCATGCCGCCGGAGAGACCTTTCAGTCCACCTTGGCTGGCCAGTGTTTGCAGGACTTCTTCCAGTGATTGGCCGGTTCGCTGCATGATCAACGGGATCGCGAAGGCGTCGAAGTCGCCCACGCGGTTGTTCTGCGGGACGCCGGTTTGAGGTGTCATGCCCATCGAGGTCATGATGCTCTTGCCAGAATCGATCGCGGTCAGCGAACTGCTTCCGCCCAGGTGACACGAGATGATCTTGGCGTCGTCACGACCCAAGACTTCTGCGGCACGTTCGGCAATGAAGCGGTGGCTGGAACCGTGGAATCCCCACTTTTGAATTTGCATCTCACGCGTCCATTCCGCAGGGATCGCGTAGGTGCGACGCTCCGGCGAAATCGTGTCGTGAAATTCGGTTTCAAACGCGGCGACCAACGGTAGCTCCGGAAAACGTTGACGTAACAGTTTCATCGCGGCGATGTAGGGAGGGTTGTGCGCCGGCGCGGCGGCACTCATCTCGTCCATCGCTTCAAGCACTTCGTCATCGACGACGAAGGTGCCACTTTTGCGTCCACCGTGAACGGCTTTGAAACCGATCGCGGCAACTTCATTGGCCTCTTTCAAACATCCATTCTCAGGATGGGTCAGCTGGTCCAAGCAGGCTTGAACAGCAACCCCATGATCCGGCACGGGCATCTGCGTTTCTTCGCGAAACGTTTCGCCTTGATGCGATCGCGTCACAATCACTTCGCATTGACTGAGGGGTTCGCCAATGCGATCGACGGCCCCGCGAGCGAGCACGCGAGAATCGGGGGAGGCATTCGCAGATTCAAAGTCACCGGACATGTCCAGCAGCTTGTACTTGAAACTGGTCGAGCCCAGATTGGCAACGAGGATCAACATCGAATCACGGTCCTTGTGAAAGAGGTTTCACGCAGCGTGTGTGAACCAGGTTGTGAACGTCGCAACCCGATCACACGGCGGCGATCAATTGAAGTAAGCGTTCATCAAGCCTTCGGCTGGACGAGCGATCACGTGGCTGCTGACCAATTCGCCAACTTGAGCGGCTGCGGCGGCACCGGCTTCAACGGCGGCGCGGACGCTGCCGACGTCACCGCTGACGACGGTTGTGACCATGCCACCACCGAGGTCGACGCGTTTGACAACAGCGACGTTGGCGGCTTTGGCCATCGCGTCGGTGGCTTCGACCAACGGCAAGAGGCCCTTCGTTTCAATCAAACCAATGGCATCGTTCATTTGAGATTCTCGTAAAGTTGTTCTGGTGAGGTGGGAGACAATCGGGGTGACAGACGCTGCTGTCGCTCGATCACTTTTTGCTGGTCGAAGGCAACTTCAGGATCTTTTCCAAATCGCCGTGAGGGCGTGGGATCACTTGAACGCTGACGACTTCGCCAACGCGCCCGGCTGCTGCAGCACCGGCATCGGTGGCTGCTTTGACAGCAGCGACATCGCCGGTGACGAACACGGTTGCCAAGCCAGCACCGATCTTGTCCCAACCAAGGAACTGAACGTTGGCGGCTTTCATCATTGCGTCGGTTGCCTCCACTGCTGAAACGAAACCTTTGGTTTCGATCATGCCGAGGGCTTCACTGATTTTGGCCATCTTTTGAGATACCTAAAAGGAAAGGGGGAAAACGAGAGAGAGTGATTGGTTCGTGCCGGGGCGACCGGACGATGGTGGGTGTCCAGTGAGAACTGGACCTACGTTGAGCGAAGTCCATCCATCAGTGCTGGCAAGCACATCCGGACTTCTTCAGTTCGACTTCCGTCGCTGCGTCTAGGTTGCAGGCGTTGCCTTCGTCCGTGTCGATGTGAACTTCCAACTTGGCGGCTTTGTCAGCCCGAACCAAAACGTCTTCGAATGAAACGCTGCAGTCGGGACTGCGAATCGAAAGTTGCATCATGTCGCCGTTGGAAACGCCGTAGTACTCGGCGTCGGCAAAGTTCATGTGAACGTGGCGAGCGGCGCGGATGACGCCTTGTTCGAGCTGAACGCTGCCGGCGGGGCCAACCAACACGCAACCCGGCGTGCCTTCGATTTTGCCGCTGTGGCGAACCGGTGCATTGATGCCCAGTGAGATCGAATCGGTCAGTGCCAGTTCCACTTGGCTAGCGCCACGTGTGGGCCCGAGCACGCGAACGCTGGGGAGCATCCGTTTGCGAGGTCCGACGACCATGACCGTTTGCTTGGCCGCGTAAAAACCATCTTGGTAAAGGTCTTTGTCGGGTTCCAAGACACTGCCACGTCCGAACAAAATCTCGACGTGCTCGTCGGTCAGGTGACAGTGGCGGGCAGAAATGCTGACTCGCAAATTCGGTTTGCCATCGACCCAACCGAGAGGCTGTTGGCCGGCGGATGCGATCGCAGGGGCAGGAGATGCCACGCCCGATTGACGGATCGCGTTGCGAACGAGGGATTCAATGCGTGAACGATCGACAGCCAAGCTCATGTGAGATTCGCGTTGTTCAAGGAATGGGTGGGGGAGGTGTTCGATGAGGGCGCGGCCGGAGTCGGTGCCGGGGTCTTTTGTGGGGACTGGGCCAGCGGTGATTGGGCCAAGCGTAGTTGGACACCGGCAGATTCCAGCCACGCTTTCGCGTCAGAATCCAGCCCGTCGTCCGTGACAACCGTGTCGATCTGATGCAATTCGCATATTCGGCTCAAACTGGTTTTTCCGAACTTGCTGTGGTCGGCCAACACGATGCCTCGTTCAGCCGAAGCGAGCATCGCCTTTTCGCTTTCCACCAGCATCATGTCGCTGTTGAAAAGGCCGCGTGGCGAGACGCCGGCGACCGACAAGAAAGCGGTCGTGACGTGGATGGTTGCCAGTTGGGAATCGGCGAGTGGGCCGATCGTGACCGAAGTTCGGCCGCGAACGCAGCCGCCGATCATGACCAGGTCAATCGAGTCGCTGGTCGACAACAGGTGAGCGACCGGCAGTGAATTCGTGACCACTTGCAGCGGTCGGTGGACAATCAGCCGAGCCAGTTCGTAAACCGTGCTGCCGCCGTCCAGCAAAATGGTGTCGTGATCGGCAATCAGTTCGGACGCCGCCCGGCCGATGGCTTGCTTGGCTGCCCAGGAGTCATCGTTGCGGGATTCGAACACGCTGATCGTGTCGGAATCGCCAGTCCAGTAAACGCCGCCATGGGTCCGACGGGCCAATCCGGCTTCTTCGAGCATTTCCAGATCGCGACGGATCGTTGACTCGCTGACCGACAATTGCGACGCCAGTTCGCCCAAAGCCGCGAATCCGCGGTCTTTGACCAAATCACGCAATCGATCTCGACGTTCGTCGGTGGTCACGGGGGGGAACGCTGTGGGGAAGAATGTGCCGAGGACGGATTTCAATCAGCAGTTGCAAGGTTTCTTGCAGGCCGAAAGGAATCTCTCATCAAGTGGTATTATTCTTCCAAGCATACACCATTGCAAGCGTCGGAGTGTGTGGATTTAGAAAAGATGGGAAGAATGAATGTCCCTAAACATTCGACTGGGCGGCCATTTCGGGATTGTCAGTGATAGAAATCAACCACCCGTGGGTGCGATCGAGCATCTTCTCCGGGACGATCCCCACCGATTCCCATGAATATTCGGAGGTTTGGGAGTTTTGGGGTGAGCTTGTGACGATCGCGCCCGGGTCGGTGGTGACGCCGGTTGGAAGATCTCTTGCACGGGCGGATTGCAATGCGTCCAGCAGTTGCTGTCGAGTTTCGGCCCATTGCTGCAGGATGTTTTGCTGGCTCGCTGAGTCGATCGGCTGCCAGATCAGTTGGACCTTCTGAATTCGATCGTCTGTTGGGGAGGGCTCGGGGCGTTTCAACTCGCACAGCTTTCCACCCTGGGCAGCCAATTTTGAGCCTTCGAGGTAGACTCGTCGCAGTTGATTGTCCCTGTTGAATTGGTAAACCCGATCGGGGCCGTCGTAGATCGCTGGCCCTCCACCCTTCCGCCAGCCGATCACCCATTCTCGACCGCTGGCACTGTGCCGTAGCCGAGCTCGCTCGGGCAAATTGACTCCCTCCACCAGCAAGTCTTCTCGGTCGTGTGTTTCGCGTGCCATCGTGTTCCGCTTGGTCGTGGGATTGAAATTGTGTTCTGACCCGTCCCGCCGCCTCCACTTTCGTTGCTCGGATGCCTTATGAGTTCTGATTCATCGTTCGATCAGAGCGAGTTCGCAGGCAGTGAGGTGAGTGCAAAGATTCAGGCTGCTTGGTGGCGGCGTTTGGGGGAGGGGATGATATCGCCAGGAATAGGCTTCGGCATCGTGGCGGGAATCGCCTCGGCGGTGTTGTACACGTTGGCGAACATCTCGCTTCGGAACGCGATTTCGGTCGATCCGTTCATCGTTTCGACGTTCAAAGCGGCACCGACAGTGTTGGTTCTGACGCCCTACTTGGCCGCCGTCAAAGCCAGCGGACGTCCGATCGCGACCAGTCGCCAGTGGATTCCGATTTTCATCCCGATCGCCCTGGTCGGACAAGTGATTGGCAATGGTGCGTTTCAGGTGGCGCTCGGCAGCGTCGGTTTGGCCGCCTCCGTGCCGATCACACTGGGATCGTTGTTGATCGGCAGTGCAATTTTGGGGCGGATCATGCTGAGGGAACCGGTTCGGCCACGGACATTGGTTTCCATAGGCACTCTGATCATCGCCGTGATCGTGTTGTCTCAGTCTCGCGGGGTGAATCCCGTCGATTGGACGGCCTCGTCCGCGGATCTTTCTGACGAGCCGGTGGATTGGTTGCATTCCCCGGTCATCGGTGCTTTGTGTGCGGTTTCGTCAGGATTGGCCTATGCCGTGTTCAGCACATCGATGCGTTTCACCATGAAACGCGGGATGTTGGCATCGATGGCGATGTGGATCAGCGGTGTCTCGGGCACGGTGGCTTTGGCGGGCATTGTCGCAGTCAGAACGGGATGGTCGCCGATTGCTGACATCCCTGCTGCGATGTGGCAATCGATGATCTTGGCGGGGATTTTCAATTTCACTGCGTTCGTGGCGATTTCAACGGCACTGAAGGTGTTGCCCGTCGTGGCAGTTCACTTGATCAATGCTTCCCAGGTTGCGATGGCCAGCCTCGCGGGCGTGATTGTGTTCGAGGAGCCGGTGACAAAGCTGCTCGTGATTGGCATATCGTTGACCCTGGCCGGGCTGACGATTCTTGCCACCCGGCGGAGGCCGACTCCGGTTTCACCGCCTACATTCCAGTCAACCTTTCGTTCGGAATAACCGATACACACGTTAAGACCCGTCGTGTCGTCGCAGAAGGCTTGATTTCTGCGGCTGCACTTTGGGAGGAACCCAACGTGATGTCACCGACCGCGGAAGAAAATTGACTGTGTCAGAAAAACGCCAACGTTTGGCCGCTTGGTTGCTCGCAACAAGCTTGTCGACGTCTTCGTGTCTCGCCACCGTGGCCGTTCAGGCGGACGAACTTCAGTTCGGTGCGCCCACGCTGGCTGTGCCAGCGGACTCGTTCGGGGTGATCGATGATGCGAGCGATCGCGACGCGATCGAGCCTCGCGTCGCGGGTCCCGCCGTGGTGATTCGCGAAAACAGCGACTCTTCGCGATCCCATTTGCAGTTTCGCGAACAAAACGGTTCGTGGAGCTCGCAATCCGGACCAATCGGATCCGCGATCCAGTTGTTGCCGCCGCAACTTGCTCCGCCTTCTCCGGTGGAGGAACCTGTGTTCTTGGGCAACGCGGATGCCAACGGCACCGAGCAGATCGTGCGGACGCCGCGGATGGTCACTCGGGAAGATGCTCGGCTGAACGGTGTCCGCAAGACCTGGGAACCGAAAGGTCCTCTGTTCACCCAGACCGAACCGTCGATGATCTTGCGTGGTCCCGAATCGGCCGAAGCTGAATTGGACCAGCCCACTCGGGAGCAGTTGGCCGACAACGTGCCGGATTCATTTGATCCGACCAAGATGCCGTCTGAATTTGATTCGCGTCCAACGCGCTCGGTCTCAGACCGAAATGCCGATTCGACGTGGGACGGGCAGCCCAATCCCAATGCGACGCAGTGGAACGCTCGGCGAAACATCAGCGAGGTTTCGCCGCTTCGAGACCCAATGCCTTCGACCACGATGGCGCCGATTGGCAGCGGAGCCTTGCCGCAACGAACCGGTCCTGCAATTCAACCACCAGCCCTTCCACCTGCGAAGGCGGAGGCTCTTCCGAGCCTGCCAGCTTTGAACGCACCGTCGTTCCTCGGATCAGAGATGGACGAGGAAGTCAGCGATCTGCCGCAAAAGGTCGATGAACTGACCAGCAAGATCGAAGAGCTGACCCAACAGCTCAACGCCTTGAAGTCCAGCAAACCGGAGTTGGTTGAACCGACAACGGTGCCTGCGAAACCGGCCCAGGAAGCTCCCGGCAATGTGATTCCACCTAGCATTCCGAAAACGCGATCGGCAATCGATTCCTTGCCGGAAATGAAGCCGTCGCAATCACCCAGTGAATTGCCATCGCTCAAGGACGCGAAATCATCGACGGCTCGCGAAACCATCGGGAGCGGGTTGCAAAACCGGGAGCTGTCGTTGGAAACGCCGCAGTCGTTGATGGCGCCGAAGTCAGCGGCGAAACCGAAGTCGCTGGAAACAGAGCTGGAGTCGGTTGAAAAGGAGAAGGAAGACACGGAACGCCGCCTGAACGAAAGCATCGCGGAACAACTTCGCCGTGAAGAGGCTCGGGATCGTTCTCAGATCAAAGAACGTGAAGACCGAATGTCGTTGGAATCCGCTTCGCCGCGACGAGCGAAAGAACGCACGGAGGGGATCTTCGATGAAAAGGATTCCGATGAGTTGTCGCGTGTTCCGCTGCAAGCGGTGGACCGCGATCGATTGACGCCACTCGAGGACGCTCCATCGGGATCGGTGAGCCTGCGAGACATTCGTGGCAACGATCTGGGCGAAGCGGATCTGGAAGACCTGTATGCGGGTGAGTTGGATCAGGACGGTGAACAACTCGACTCCTCGGAACAACCGCGTTTGAGTTTGGCTCAGCTGGATGCCACGGGACGCCCCAAGACTCACAGTGGCAAGGGTGCCGGGGCGAACTTGAGCACCGGTGTGATGCGAATGCAGCAACCGATCGTTCAGTGCCTGCAGCACTACTACGGGCGTCGTGAACAGGCCGATGGACGCAGCAATTGGGGCATGATGCATGCCGTGATGGTGTTCGGACCGGACACCCGGTTGATTGCTCGCGGACGGGACTACAGCACGATCGCTTGGATGGCCGGCAACAACGTCTGCCGCGGTCAACGATTGATGGAAATCGAAGGCGGGAAGATCAAGGCTCGCGAGGGCGTGGGATTGCAAGGTCACCAAGCCCAGTGGTTGGCCGTCTTGGCCATGGTTGGCGTGCCAAGTGATTACCCTCTGTACGTGGACGGCCAGAAATTCAGCGTCGCGGACTTGGTCAAAGTCGAAGCGGCCGCCTGCAAAGAAGGCCAGGAACTGACGTTCAGCTTGATTGGATTGTCGCACTACTTGGACACCGAAACGACTTGGGTCGGTGCTGATGGCGAGCGTTGGGACTTCTCTCGTTTGATCGCTGCGGAACTGGATCAACCGGTGGTTGGATCAGCGTGTGGCGGGACTCACCGCCTGATGGGGTTTGCTCACGCGTTGCGGAAGCGACGTTTGGAAGGCCAGCCCATCGATGGCCAATGGGCTCGTGCTGAGCAGTTCCTGGATGACTTCGTCGACTACACCCTGCGATTGCAAAACCGCGATGGTTCGATGAGCACAGATTGGTTCGAGTCGCGTCAAGACAATGGCGATCTGGATCGCAAGGTCCAAACGACTGGGCACATGGTCGAGTTCTTGCTGACGCACTTGCCCGACGAAAAGTTGCTGGAACCGGAGGTGTTGCGATCGGTCACGTTCTTGCTCAATTCCATGTTGAAGGGACGCAACAACGATTGGTCGATTGGACCCAAGGGGCACGCCTTGCGATCGTTGGCACTGTTCCATCAGCGTGTCTATGGCGAACCAGCACCGCTGGCGAACCCACGCAGCGTCGCTCGGCAACGACAACCAAACCGACGTTCCCGTTGAGCCTCTTGTCGGTGACGCGACGGGCGTTCACTCGTTCCCAGGCTCCTGCCTGGGAACGGGATGCCTTGCAGGCTCTGCCTGCCGAATGGGGGACCGTGAGGCAGGAGCCTCTTCAGCAGTGTGTTCCCAGGCGGAGCCTGGGGACAAGCCCTTCGTTCACTCGTTCCCCGGCTCTGCCTGGGAACGGGATGTCTTGCAGGCTCTGCCTGCTGAATGGGGAACCGTGAGGCAGGAGCCTCTTCAGCAGTGTTTACAGGCGGAGCCTGGGGACAAACTCCTCGTCCGCTCGTTCCGCGGCTCTGCCTGGGAACGGGATGCCTTGCAGGCTCTGCCTGCCGAATGGGGGACCGTGAGGCAGGAGCCTCCTCAGCAGCGTGTTCCCAGGCGGAGCCTGGGAACAAGACTAGCGTTGGCAATGCCGCTCAGCAGGGCACCAACCGACATCACCTTTGATGGCTGAGGATGTAATTCAGCAGCTCGAAAATCTCGTCTTCGGTGTACTGATCCAACAAAGCCTTGGGCATCATCGAAGTCGATGTTTTGACCATTTGCTCGATCTCATCCTGTTCAATCACGGTCGGCTCCTTGGCCTCCGCGTTAGCCAACAGCTTCACGACGTCGTCGGTTTCTTCAACCAACAGTCCCGAGAAGGTTTGTCCATCCACGGTGAGCACCAAGTGCATCGCGTACTTGTCGTCGATGCGATCCGACGGATGCAGGATCTCTTGGAGCACCTCTCGTGAATCGCCTTTCCACTTGTCGACGACCTCATCGAGAGCAGGGCCGATTTGCCCGCCTTTGCCAGCGACCTGGTGGCAACTCGCACAGGTGGCTTGCTCAAAGATCTTCTGGCCAATTTCGGCGGTTCGACCACGCAAACCTTCCGTCAGCTTGTCGCCAGCGAAGTCGTTGATCGTCCACGCTTGGACAAACGATCGGTTGTTCCCAATTGGGTCGGCGGGTTCAAAAGGATTCGCGTTGTAAGCGTCAAGGTCTTCGACGACCACCATCACGCCGTACATGCGGTACCAGTGTTGAGGGAACGTGCAAACGTACGGGTACTCACCGGGTTCAGTGGGAGCCGTGAAGGTCAAGGCTTCCTTTTCGTTGGAGGCGACCAGGTCAGTGCTGTGCAAAACGAGATCGGACTCAGGCACGTACTGTTTCCCTTGGAAACCGCCTCGTGGACCCGCTTGCAGTCCCAAATTCGCGACCTCTTTCAGTGCTCCCGGGACAGTGAACACCAAGTTGTGAGGCATCCCGTCGTGGTTTTCCAAGACGACCTGCACTGGGCGTCCCGCTTCCACGGCGAAGTGAGGGAGGTCGTAACGCATTTCTTCGTCCACCGTTTTGATGCGAACCAAACGCACCGTGATCTCACGCAGGCGTTCACGGAACTGCTTGGCTGCTTGCCGAGGCAATTTGGCAATCGCACGATCGGCAACCTGCATCGCATCGATGAACGCATCGCTGGTTCGGTTCTTCGCTGGTGTCCGCTCAGCAAAGTTGACGAGATGGCGTGCGAGTTTTAGAGACGTTTCCGGTTGGTAAGCGTTCTTGGGGATCGCGAGCAGCGTGGCAATGCCATCCTCGCGAAAACCGTTGCAGGCAAGGTTTCCGACTCGCTCAAAGGTGTCGTTCCAATCACCGGGGACGACCGCGAGGGTGCGGATTGCAGCAGCAACGACCTCCTTTTTGTCGCTGTCCGATAACAATTCGACCACACGCTCACGCTGCGATTCGCGACCCAGACGATCGGGGAGCATCGCGACGCCAGTCAACCAGTTCACGCGAGCAGCGTCGGACCGCTTGGCGATTTCGAATGCAGCGACGTCCTCACCGGACACGATCAATCCAGCCAATGCGACGGGAGCAATCGCGGCGTCACCCTTCTTTGCCGCCGTGACGAATCGGTCTCGCAAGGATTCCAAATTCCCGGCGGGAAGCTTCAGCAACATGTTCGACAGCCCGCGAGCCGCCTTGCGAGTGACGTCGCGTTGGTCCTTGTTCTTCCAGTCCAGGTTTTCGATGACTCCCAGCAAGACATCGCCAGGGTCGGAATCTTGCAGAGCGACCAAGGCATCCAGGGCCGCTCGTCGGTCTTGGTCGCGAACTTCCCCACGGGCAAGAATCGCGGCATGCAAAGGCAAGTACTTGGGATCATTGGAATCGCGCGGGACGGCCAGCAAGGCGGGCGTCGCCAATCGCTCGATTTGATAGCGAACGATCTCAGGCGACAGGTCAAAGAAGACTGGCAAGGCGGCGACGTAGGGAGCGACCTTGTGCCCGTGGCCATCGAACGTCGCGCCGGGGTCGGTGAGCAAGTGAACTTGATCGACCGCGTATCCGACTTGCGGTTGAATGTGACCGGCGTGAGCGTGAGCGGAAGGAGGTGTCGCGTTTGCTTCTTCTGGCAAATACGGAGCTCGGCTCGCGATGACCTGTTCAAAACGCTGCATCGATTCCTCGAGAGCGTAGTCGAGGTAGTGATCCATCGGCATTTCCATGACACGCAGGGCGGCCCGGATCAAACGATCTTGGTCGTCCAGTGCCCACGGTTCACCGACCGCGTGGGAAATGCCCCGGAGAGCTTCCATTCGAACGCGAGGATGTTCGTCGGCCACCAACGCTTCGTAACGTTGGGAGGTGTCGCCGATTCGGTCGGCCCAAAACGAGAGCACGCGTGTGGCGGCACTGCGAGCGTCATGGTCGTCGCTGCTGAGCACTGCGGTCAGCAGTTCTTCGTTAACTCGGTTGTGAGCTTGATGCAACCACAGCAGTTCTAACAAATCATGGTCGTCGTCTTCGGTTGCAACGCATGCTTCCCGTTTGGCATTCGCTGCCCCGAGGACCTCATCGGTTGGTCGAGCATGCAGTTCACGCCGCACACGGTAAGCGTGACGTTGGTTTTTACGGCCGACTTCGGAGCACAGTTGATCGATCAGATCTTCAGTGCTGGTTTCGGCGATCGCAGGCAAATTGACCAACGGACGTTCTTTGTGAGTCAAACGCCAGATGCGTCCGTGGCTGTGATCGCGACTGGGGTCACGCAAGTTGTGCTGGAGGTGACCGATCAGAGCGTTGTGCCAATCGATGATGTAGAGCGAGCCATCTGGACCGATTTCGATGTCGACAGGACGGAAGTTGCCATCGCCACCACCTACCAGCATTGGTTCCTCGGTGCCCTCGTAGCCGGAGTCCTTTTCAACCACTTTGTGACGAAGCACGGCGCGGTCACCGATGACATTGGTCACCAAGAAATTGCCTTGCATGTCGTCGGGGAAATGCTCACTGCTGAGGAATCGGCAGCCCGCCAGAGGACGGATGCGTTTGCGATAGAATGTTTGGTAATCGACCAATCCGTCGTCGTAACCTTGCTCACTCGCAACACGGCGGTGCTGGGCACCACCTGGGTGCTTGAGTGGGTAGTCCAGTCGGGTGCTGATGCCGGTTGCCCAATAGCTCTTGCCCGGCGACGCGTCACCGATGAAATCTTGGCCCCATTCGTTGAATCCAAATCCCCAAGGGTTCGCGAATGCGAAGTTGACGTGGACCCCGAATTTTTGCGTCGTCGGGTCGTATCGGAAAACGCCACCTTCCAGGTTCCGAGTCAACCCATACGGGCTTTCGATTTGGGTGAACTTGAACGTGCCTTCTTGAGCGTACAGTTGTCCGCCTGGACCAAACTCAAACGCAGCCAACCCGTGGTGTGAGTCGGCGGTGTCAAACCCGATGATTGCTCGTGTGCGTTTGTCGGCCACATCGTCGCCGTCGGTGTCTTCCAGGAAGTAGATGTCATGTTGGCCGCCGACATAAACGCCGCCACGTCCAATCTCAAAACCGGTGGGTTGGTGCAATCCGCCGGCGAAGGTTTTGCACACGTCGGCGTCGCCATCGCCATCGGTGTCTTCCAAAATCAGCAGCTTGTCATCCATTGCTGATTTGGGTTTCCAGTGGGGGTAACTGGGCATGGTTGAAACCCACAAGCGTCCCTGGGCGTCAAAGTCCAGCGCGACCGGGTTGGCCAGTTCAGGGAACTGTTGCTCGGAGGCGACCAATTGAATCTCGTAGCCATCGAGCAAAGTGAACGTCTTGAGTTGCTCGTCGGTCGTCAGGTATTCCAGTGACCCAAGCTTGCCACGTTTCGCGTTGGGATCATTGGGTCCACCCACATTGGTTTTGGGAATGATGAACGGCAGCGTGTTGGAATCGTCGACGGGGGCGTTGACGGTCTTGCCGTCTGCGATTTCCCACAGCCGCGCGTCGCGGTTGGCGGTCATCTGGTCGAGAATCTCCAGTTCCCGGTTCATGACCGAACGGTTGTTGTAGGTCCCGTCACTGCCCGCGGTCCCGCGTTTGCCATAGATCGAGTAACCGTTGACAGCACGATAGCGATTGAACCAGTGAAAGTTCTTGTCGGCGACAGCGGCCAGCAAGGCTGGGTTGGCTTGTTCGGGCACATCCACTTCACCAAGCAATCCACGAACCAAAATCGGAGCCAACGCGGCGTAGCCGTTCGAATTCAGTTGAGCGCCATCCAGCGTCAATCGGCGGTCGTCATTATCGAACCGTTCCTTGGTAGGGGTGAACAAATTGACGAACGAGACTCCTCGTTGCTCCGCCACGGATCGCATCGTCCGGGTGATCTTGCTGAGGGCCGAGTTTCGAGGGCCAGCTTTCGGCAAATTCGGGTCACCCGTTTCTTCAAACGCGATGGGGGATATGACCGCGATCCGAGGGCTGGTTTTGCCGTTGTAGACCTGCGTCTGAGTGTGGCTGATCAATTCATCCAGTTCATTCGCGAAATCCCGCAGCACTTTTTTCTCGTCGAGTCCTTCCGCCAAACGATGAGATTCGTTGTAGCCAAAGAACATCAGAACGACGTCCGCGGAACTGTGCGTCAGGTGTTCATCGGGCGACCCGAAATCCAAACTTCGCAATCGAATTTTGGGCTCGTCACCGGGGACGCATAGGTTGCGAACGGTGAGATCGAGTTCGGGGCGAACCGCGTGCAGTTGGGTTTCGAAGTGGTTCTCGTGCTGCATTCGTTCGCCGAGTGCATTGCCGATCAGGCAAATGTGGTCACCCGGTTTGAGTTCCAAGGCAGGCGTTTTCGCCTCACTGAAACTTGGGGACGAACATACAAACAACACCGCCACGGTGGCGAGGAAAGTGTGGGGAACTGTCATGGGTTGGGGATTCACGAGACAGGAGGTGGGATGACGGCGGGACGAACCCGTGTCGATGGGGAACCAGCAGGTCGTTGCCAGAGAGGGAGTGTTACACGACTGCAACGAGCCAGTGTTGCAGGCCGTGAACCATCCACCAGAGATTACCGCGATTCGGCATTGCGGATGCCGAGGGTGGCCGGAAAAACGTCGAAATGACGTCATTCATTGCTTGTGTGGAATGATTGGCGTCATCGAACGAGAGCTTGGTGGATCAGCTGTGATCGCTAAGGCTGGTCCAAGTGATCGAGGTGCTGTTGAATCAAACCTTTGGGATCGGGTTGAAAAGGCAATCGGAACATTTTCGAACCCATCGGATAGGGCGTGCCCGGCAAGGCGTGGACGTGCCGCACCATGTTGAAAATTTGCAGCGCTTCCGTAGGCGATTGGCTGAGCTGCAGCGTGCGTTGAAAGACGGGACGCGGGTCTTCCGTTTGAAGAATCGCGGCGAGTTGTGCGGCTCGGGAGGCAACCAACGGTTCTGGATCCAAGGTTCGGCGGCGCAACAATTTGAGGAACGTGTCGTCCGCGGCCATGTCCAGATTGGCAGAGCGGTTCGATGCCGCGATGGAACTGGCCGCGACCAGGGCCCAGTATCGCTGGAGCATGTCGCCGCTGTTGATAGCGGACAGCAACGCTTTGCTGGCTTGATCCCAGGGCATGACCGCGATGTTGGCGGTGTCGATGTAGCTGGCAATCTCTTGCGACAATCGCTTTCCGTTGGCAACCGGTGCGTCCAGGATTTTCAGCATGCCGGCTTCAGTCAAGAAGCCCAGGTCGTTGGTTTGCTTCAGGTGCGCGTTCAGCTTCATTCGCAATTCGGTCAGCCGATCGCCGTGCAGGGGATCTCCGGCCAAGTTATTCACTTCATGCGGATCGTCCGCCAAGTTGAACAGCAACTCGGGTGGACGCGGTTTGAAAAACTGGCTTTGAACGTTGTTGAGTTTGCCCGTGTGATATCGGTCTCGCCACTGTTGATACGCCAGCATCTTGTAGCGGTAGTCCGCCCACATCGCGTCGGGTTGGAAGGATTCAAAGGAGCGGATCAGTTTCCAGTCGCCCACGCGGATCGAGCGTACCAGATCATACTTTTCGTCCATCCGGTCGGCGTAGCCAAACGTGGTGTCTCGCGAGTCAACTTCAGCCGCGTCGATTTTTTGCCCGAGGAAAGCTTTGCCATCGATTGGACCAGCCTTGTCCAGCGGCACGCCCGCGAGACTCAGCACAGTGGGAGCAAAGTCAATGAACGACACGAACCCCTTGGTGCGAGATCCGATCTCGCGATCGACCAGGCGGCGGTAGTTGTCGGGAATGCGAACGACCAATGGCACGTGCAGGCCTGATTCATAGATGTAGCCTTTCCCACGAGGCAGCACGCCGCCGTGGTCACCGAAGTAAAACACGAACGTGTTTTCCAGCTCGCCAGCTTGTTCCAATTGAGCGACCACGCTCGCGACTTTCTCATCGATGATGCTCATCCGATCGCGATAGAACGCGGCGGTGTGCCGGAAGACTTGCGTGTCGGGAAAGTACGGCTGCAGCGAAACGGTTTCTTGGTCGAACTTGGTTGGCTTTTGCAATGCGTCGACGTCGAAGTGCAGCCTGCCTTCGTGTGAATCAGCAAACGTGACGACGTGGAAGAACGGTGTGTCGTCGGAGGGACGGTTTTTCCAAGACGCCTTTCGCGAGGAATCATCCCACGGCTGCAAACGCTTTTTCGCGTTGTAGTCCTCTTTGGAACTATTGGTGGTGTAGTAGCCCGATTGCCGCAACCAAGCCGGGAACATTTCCACGCCTTGCGGCAGTGTGGCTGGTTCGGTGCGTCGATGGAACTGAGTCCCAATCCGAGGCCCATAGCAACCGGTGATCAAGGTCGTTCGTGCGGTGGAACAAACCGGAGCGTTGCTGAAGGCTCGATCGAACGTCACGCCATGTGCGGCCATGGCCTCGATTGCGGGTGTCTCCACGCCGGTTTCGTCAAAGTGTTTCAGGTAGTGTTTGGAATTGTCCTCCGACATGATCCAAACGATGTTCGGTCGAGCGGAAACGTTGGGATTCGTTGCCGCAGGTTGGTCTTGCGCGACCACCGGAGCGACGCAGAGGATCGCCATCGAGCAAGTGATGGCACGGAACGTCGATGGAAACATCTTGGGGAAGACCTTTGGGAACATGGGCGGGACCGATCTGGATGGACGGCGTTGTTGGGGACGGCGTGAACGAGGGAGACGTTCGAGCATCGATTGCGACCGGATGCCCCCCAATGTATCAGTTTCGAATCGCCGTTCGGCGGATTCGTACCCGCTCATGGTCCGAAATGCTGTGCCCCAGGCTGAACAAAGCGTTGCACCGGAATGATCTGAATCACAATCAGAATTTCTCCAGCCAGTCCAGGTTCTCAGCGACGGAGCGATTGATCGACCATCTCCATGGGGTGCCGATCTTCAAACGGCAGCATTTTGGGGATCTGGAAGTCCGGGATCTGAGCTCGAGGGTGCTACCCAGCTTCGCGAAATGAAACAGAATGACTGGCACGTCTGTTTGCCAACCCGTCCTCTGCCATCGATCCATCCGAGACCTGAATGAATCCCCTGTTCGACACTCACGCTCATTTGAATTCCAAGGATTTCAACGACAACGTCGCCGAAGTGGTCGAGCGTGCTCGTCAGGCCGGCGTGGTTGGCATTGGCGTGATCGGAATCGATCTGGCGACCAGCCACCGAGCGGTTGAGTTGGCAGCCGAGTTCCCCGAGATGATTCATGCTGTTGTCGGAATCCAACCCAACTCGGTCGCAGAGTCGTCCGCGGGCGATTTCGCTGAAATTGAAAAGCTCGCGACGGCTCCAGGAGTTCGCGGGATCGGCGAAACCGGGCTGGATTGTTACTGGGACGACACACCGATTGAGCAGCAACAGGCGGCCTTTGACCAACACATCGATCTGGCTTGTCGAACCAACCTGCCGATGGTCATCCACATGCGTGAAAGCGGCGAACTGATCGCGGAACAATTGGCTCGGCAGACAAAACTTCCTGCCGCCGTGATGCATTCGTTCACTGGTGATTGGGAACTGGCCGAGCGTTGCCTGGACATGGGATTGATGATCAGTTTCGCTGGCATGGTGACTTTCAAAAAGAGCGACGATCTTCGCGAAGTCGCCAAACGAGTGCCTGAGGATCGACTGCTGATCGAGACCGATTCACCGTATTTGTCGCCCGAACCGCTGCGGGGCAAACGGCCAAACGAGCCCGCTCGAGTCGAACACGTGCTGCGTTGCTTGGCGGATGCCAGAAACGTCCCGACTGCGAAACTGGCGGCCGCGACGACGGAGAACGCCAAGCGATTTTTTCAGCTCGCGTGAATCGATTGTCGTCGTTCGGTAAAGTGTGGGGAACGAGCCGCTACGGATTGATTTTGTGTGCCGAACCCATTGAATCTGTCTTTCCGAACGAGATCTTCATCAAACCTTCCGCGAAACGGCGGTTTGTGGGTGGTGCCAAACTTCACATCTTCAACGAAACTACTCGCGGATCGGAAGATATGAATCTCCTCTCAAAACGCAGCCTGCGGACGAATGTCAAAAACCAAAGTTCTCATCGTTGAAGATTATCGGCCGCTGGTGGAAACGCTCGAGTACCAGCTCAAGCGGGCCGGTTACGAAGTCTATCGAGCGGCGGACGGTCGAGAGGCTCTCAATCAAGCGAAGCTGTATCTGCCCGATGTCGTTGTGTTGGACGTTGACCTGCCCATCCTGAGCGGCGTGGAAGTCTGCAAGCAGTTGCGATCCGATGCAACGACCAAGGACACGCTGATTTTGATGCTCAGTGCCTTGGGGGAAGAATCCGACCAAGTCGTCGGATTCGCGGTCGGAGCGGATGATTACGTTGTCAAACCAGTCGAGAGCTACAAAGTCCTGCTGCAGCGAATCAAGGCACTTTTGCGGCGTCGCGAACCCAGTCTGGAAGACGCCGACGCGGTTTCGCGTTGCGGTGTGACGGTTGATCGCCGGCGTTTTGTCGCCACGATCGAGGGAGAAGCGGTCAAGCTGACCAAGAGCGAATTCCGGTTGCTGGACACGCTGATCCGTCAGCCTGGCCGAGCATTCGACCGCAGCGAACTGGTCGACGCGGCCCTGGGCGAAGACACGATGGTGCTGGAGCGAACCATCGATGTCCACGTCCGAGCCCTCCGCAAAAAAATGAACGAACACGCCGATCTGGTGGAAACGGTTCGCGGGATCGGGTATCGATTTCGGGAGGAATAGGACGATTCTCCGTACGAATTCCGACTTGAGACGGCACCGAGAGAGCCGTCCAGGTGGCAATTGAGGGATCTGGCGTAAATTACCTATTGCCCCAGAATTTCTTCAAAAAACCGAAGAGCCGGTTCCTTACCCCCTGCTTGTTGTGTAGCATACCTCCGTTAACTGGCATTAGAGGAAGTTGATTAGCCAGTCGATTGGAGGCATCGCTTACGATTAGCAAGGCAGTTTGGCACGATGATTCGTTTTTATCGCACTTTTTACGTGGCAGTTTTGTTGCTCGGATTTGCTTTTGAGCAAAGAGCGGTCGCGGCAGTCACCGTCGTGCTTGATTTCAATGACTTGGCATCGAGTAGCAGCGAAGCGGAAGTGGTTGGCAACACATACTCGAACTCAGGCTTCTTGATATCGAATCCTGATAACTTGCCGACGTTCCAGGCGATGCAAATTTATGGTTCCAACCATCCTGATTACATCCTTGGGTCAGGGGCAGCGTTGCACTCAGACAATCCTGGGTCCGATTTCACGTTGACCAAGCTGGATGGAGGCGAGTTTCGTTTGGCATCCATTGATATTGGTAAATTCAAAGATAGCGTTTTAAACCCGGCCACTCTGACTGTGAACTTTCATGGCTCTTTTGCGGGAGGTGGTAGTTTTAGCGATAACTATTCAGTGAGCGTGGATGACGACGAGTTCCAGACGATCAACTTTGGAACCGATTTTGTTGGCATTAACTCGATTACTTGGGGATTCGACACTCCATTCTACCAGTTTGATAACGTGACGCTCGAAGTCAGTGCAGTTCCGGAGCCAACGACTCTGGCTTTTCTCGGAGTTGGATTGGGCGTTGCAGGAGTTCGTCGTGTCCGACGCAAGCGTTTTGAGAACGCCGTTGCTTAGCAGTTCACTTTCGCAAGCATTCCGCTGTTAAAATTTGTTGTTGCCTCCACCAAGTAGCCCCCTGCGATTTGCAATTGGCTTGTGGGGCCGTCTTCGATCATTGCGGATCCGTCGAGCGACAGTCGGTGGAGGTGGCTGATCTGCCAGCCGCTGCTTTTGAGATCCGCGACCAGTTCTCGTCGCGAATAGCGGTGCAGGAACATGTCGGGCAGGCCTCGGTAGGCATACGTGGCGTCGCCAAATTCATGTTCGCGGCTGGTGATTGATTGCAGCCAGCTCTTGGCGAGCAGACGTTTGCCGCCCGATTGAGCGAGCGACGCGTAGCGGTTGTGGACGTGCAGCAAGAACTTGCCGCCGGGGCGGACAATCCTCGATGCATGACACAGGACCGCTCGTCGATTCGCTCGGCCTTGGATCATGCCCAGGGTGCTGAACAGGCAGACTGCTCCCGCGGCTGAATTGTCGGCCAGGCAATCGAGCTGGACCAAGTTGGCTCGCAGGGGAACGATTGTTCCAGTCGGTTGGTCGGTTGATTCCGCCTGGGCTCGTTTCGCTCGCTCCCGGACATGGTCGAGCATGGGCTGAGAGAGGTCAATCGCGAGCACGTTCCTGCCGAGACGTGACAGTTCGGTGGCCGCTCGCCCGGTTCCGCAGCCCAAATCGAGCACCCAATCCTCGGATGCAGAAAAAAGTTTTCGCTGCGACGGATGGGGCACCCCCTTGGCTGGTCCCGCTGGCACCCGGGCCAAATCAATCGATTGGAACACTTGGTGCAGGATTGTCTGGTCCAACGTGCAGAGCGGAGTGTCTGCCACAAAGGCATCGTAGTGGCTCGCGATGGACCCTTGTTGCACGTATCGCCAGGTTCCAGCCGCGACGCCGGCCGGGCGTCGCCATTGGGATTGTTCAATTCTTGCCGATGTTTCGCCTCGATCCCGTCGCGGGGACTCGGCAGGTGAGGCGGGATTTTCGGGCCGAAGATCGGTCATCGTGGTTGGTTCGAGGTCAAGGGAGCGATTCGGGGGCTGTTTCAAATTGGGCTCACAAACTTATAATCCGCGCCCCGCAGCGGACTGGGTGACTGTTTCGCCCGCCGCTTCTCTCCATCTTTGTTCCACGAGACAGGAATACGAAATCAGTGGCTATTAAAGTAGCAATCAACGGCTTTGGCCGAATCGGACGTTTGACTTTTCGCAACCTGATGGAGCGAAGCGACGAGTTCGAAGTGGTCGCGATCAACGATTTGACCGACAATCGCACCTTGGCAATGTTGTTGAAGTACGACAGCATCCACGGTCGTTTCGACGGCACCGTCGAGTACGACGACACCTCGTTGACCGTCAACGGCAAGAAAATTGTGGCTTTGGCCGAGCGTGACCCACGCAACTTGCCTTGGAAAGACCACAACGTCGACATCGCCATCGAGTCGACCGGCTTCTTCACCGCACGTTCGACCGCCGACAAGCCTGGCTACGACAGCCACTTGGCTGCTGGTGCAAAGAAGGTTGTGTTGTCCGCACCTGCCAAAGACGGTGCTGACCTGACCTGCGTGTTGGGCGTCAACGACGACAAGCTCACCGCCGAGTTGAACTGCGTCAGCAACGCTTCCTGCACGACCAACTGCTTGGCTCCCGTTGCCAAGGTCCTGAATGATTCGTTCGGAATCGAATCGGGCCTGATGACGACCGTTCACGCGTACACGAACGATCAAAACGTCCAGGACCAGCCACACGCTGACCTGTATCGTGCTCGCGCTGCCGCTGTGAACATCATCCCAACCAGCACCGGTGCTGCCAAAGCCGTTGGATTGGTGATTCCTGAACTGCAAGGCAAGCTGACTGGCATCGCGATGCGAGTTCCAGTGCCAACGGGCAGCGTGGTCGACTTGACCGTCAACCTGAGCAAGGAAGTCACCAAGGAAGACATCAACCTGGCGATTCAAACCGCTGCAGAAGGCCCGATGAAGGGCATTCTGTTCTACGCTGTCGACCCGATCGTCAGCAGCGACATTGTGCACGACCCACACAGCAGCATCTTCGCCTCGGACTTCACCCAAGTCCTCGGCGACAAGGGCAAGATGGTCAAAGTCGTGTCTTGGTACGACAACGAATGGGGCTACTCCAGCCGTACCGCTGACCTGTGCAGCAAACTCGGCAAAATGCTCTAAGATCGCCTTTGGCGATTGCCACTAGCTTCTAGCGAATCGCGCGAAGCTTTTTGAGCGAATTCCTCGGACGTGGTGATACAATCACCGCGTCCGTTTTCATTTTACGGCTGCTAGCGAAACGCTAGGAGCCAATAGCTAGAAGCTTTCCAAATGTTTTTTGATCGCGTTGAAGTTGAGTTCCTGGCCGGCAAGGGTGGCGATGGCTGCATGAGCTTTCGCAAGGAAAAGTACGTCCCCAAAGGCGGCCCGGATGGCGGCAACGGCGGACGAGGGGCCAGCATCATCCTGGAAGCTCGTCTGGGAGTGAACTCGTTGGCCCAGTTTGCCAATCGCAAGTTCTTTCGGGCCGAAAAGGGGGGCTTTGGGATGGGCGCCCTGCGACACGGACGAAAAGGCCGTGAAATGCGGTTGTACGTGCCCTGTGGAACCAGCATCATCGACGCCAAAGACGGTTTTGTGATCAAGGATCTGACCCAAATCGGGGAGGAGTTCGTGATCTGTCGCGGCGGCAAAGGTGGCTTCGGGAACGCTCGCTTCAAAACGGCGCAGAACCAGGCGCCGCGAATTCGCGAGCTGGGCGAGCCCGGCGAAGTGCGGCACGTGATCATGGAGCTGAAATCGATCGCCGACGTGGGGCTGATCGGAAAACCCAACGCTGGCAAAAGCACGCTGCTTTCACGCATCAGCAGTGCTCGTCCAGAAATCGCGGATTACCCGTTTACGACCAAGTATCCCAACCTCGGCATCGTCGATGTCGACACAGAACGATCGTTTGTGCTGGCGGACATTCCCGGGTTGATCGAAGGAGCCAGTGAGGGCATCGGCTTGGGGCACGAGTTCCTGCGACACGTCGAACGCGCCGGGTTGCTGGTTCACCTGATCGAACCGGCGCCGGTTGATGGAAGCGATCCCATTCAAAACTACGTCGCAATTCGAGAGGAACTGCATCATTACGATGAGTCGCTCGCCGACCGTGATGAATTGGTGGTGATGACCAAGTGCGAACTCGATCCTGACGGTGAAGTCCGCGAGCAGCTTCAGGCATACTTCAACGAGAATCCAGCCAATCATTCTCGTGAACTGCGTTCGATCAGTGCTGCGACCGATGTCGGACTGAAGGAATTGGTCGGCGAAATCATGGTCCGGGTCAGCAAGCGTCGGGAAGAAATGAGGGAAGCTGGGATCACCCCCACGCTGATCCGCCAAGACGATGCACCGGCGACACCGAAAAAGGAACGTCGCGTTCCGCCTCACAAGGCCGCTGCCACGGAGTGCTTGTCCGACGAAATTCGAGCCCAGGACATTCAGGGTGCGTCCACGTTGTCCGACACCGGGAAGGTTGTCCCCGGTGAACGTCGCGACCGCCCTTCTTGAGCTCGTCGGCAGGAACATGACAGACGAACCGTCCTCTTCGAATGAACCCACGCTTCCAAGCGAATCGCAGTGCGATGTCGTGATGGTGCGAGTTGGAATTGATATCGGAAACACCGCGATCAAGGTGGTCACCGAGGGAGCATCCACCGGCGAAAACGCTGGCGTGAACAGGGATCGCGGACCGCAGTTGCGATCGATCTCGTTGCGAGATCCTGAGTGGATCACGCAATGTGTCGAGCACTTGCGAACGCTTGGGAAACAACTGGCGGAATGCAAATCAAGCGACTGTGAGTCGGTTTGCTACGACGTGCGTGTTGCAAGCGTGAACCGAGGGTCCGCCGAGCCTTTGGTAACCGCTTTGGATGACGCGTTTTACGAGTGCATTCGGGTGCGTTTTGTGACCCACCAAGATGTCTCCATGACCATCGACGTGAACTATCCCGATCGAGTTGGAATCGACCGATTGTTGGGAGCGGAGGCTGCTTTCCGACGTCATGCGGCTCCCGTCATCATCGTCGATGCAGGCACCACCGTGACAGTGGATTTCGTGTCGGCAGAAGGCGTGTTCTGTGGCGGAGCGATCTTGCCTGGTTTGGAAATGCAGACCGCAGCTTTGGCGGCCGGAACGGACGCACTGCCCAAACTTGATTGGGCCTCCCATCGTTGTCGCGAGATGCCTGAGGGACCAGGCCGAGACACGGTCGCGGCAATGCGACTGGGCGTGCTCTCGTCCGTTGCGGGTGCCGTGGAGCGATTGCTTCGAATCTACGGCGGTGCAGCGACCTTGGTGGTGACCGGTGGCGACGCGGGATGCTTGGTGGACGCTTTGCCTGCGAATTACCAAGCGGTGGAAGAACCGCATTTGGTCGCCCAGGCTCTGCTGGATCTGCTGCGGCCAAACGAGTAGACGGGCGTCCCAACGACGCCCGCCTCGTGTTGCCCGTGCTGGCTGAATCGCGCCGCGAATGGTCGGGTGCGCCGCGTCGGCGAATCCAACCGCGGAGCGGTGACAGTTGTCAGCCTCGGGTTTCAACCCGAGGTCTTGATCGGCAAACCTGAAACGGACAAGCCGCGAAGCGGCGACAGTTGTTCGGAACGCGTTTCCAGCTGTCGTCGCTCCGCGACTTGGTGAACACGCTGGGGCGTTGGATGGCCTTGGGTTGAAACCCAAGGCTGTCGGATTTCGTCGCTCCGCGACTGGTTGTGGAAGGCCTTCAAACCTTCCGCCGAGGAGAAATGCACGGTGGTTTCAAGCCGTGGGTTTTGACCTGACTGTCTGGGCGTGCAGCGTCGGCGAATCCAACCGCGGAGCGGTGACAATTGTCAGCCTCGGGTTTTCAACCCGAGGTCTTGATCGGCAAACGTGAAACGGACAAGCCGCGGAGCGGCGACAGTTGCTCGGAACGCGTTTCCAGCTGTCGTCACGCCATGACTTGGTTGCATCCATCGCTTTGTGACTGGCGATGCGTGCCGGTTGCGCTGACTTCAACGGTTGCACGATCCCTTGTTAAATCGCGCAAACCTTTTTGAGCAGGAAAGCTTTTCTGGGGAGGCCTGCGGCGACGAAAGCACTCTCTGTCGCCAGGCGGTTGCCTCGAAGTTTCGGCAAGCTGAAATCGCAGCAACATTTGATAGCCGACACGAGCACCCCCTGGAGATTGGCACCGATGGATCGCGTCTCTTTGCTTTCCCCTCCCTAGCAATCGATGCGTGTAGCGATGCGGCGGCCCTCTCGTCCAAGGATCCGGGCGAGACCCAAGGGGCCGCCGCCAGACCGATCGCAACCCACGCATTGAAAGCACGTCGAACTCACTGGCGAACCCAACCATGATGGATCCTTTGCAATCACTCGAAGAATTCGCGTCGATGACGTCCGAATTTGGCGATCCCGATTTCAACCCCGCACCCGCGAAACCTCGCGGATCGTTTTTGCTGGTTGTCTCGGCCGACAGCACGTCGCTGTCCGATGGCCGTTGGCAATTTGTGATCGAGACTTCCGACGGACGACCCGTGATGGAAGCCGAAGATCGAGAGTTTGGTGATCTGAATCGTTTGTCATTGTTGGCGGCGGTTCGGGGCCTGGAAGCGATGGACGGTCCCTCTGGCATCACCTTGCTCAGTCACAACCGATATTTGATTCGTTCGCTCACCGATTCGTTGCCGAGATGGCGACGCAGCGATTTCGTGTGGGATCACTTTGGCCGCCGGGTCGAAGTCCAGCACGCCGACCTGTGGCGACGCGTCGACCACGCGTTGGGAATCCACGAGGTCCAAGCCTGTTTGGTGACGTCCCGGTTGGTCAGTCGAAAGCCAGATCAGGTCACGCCGGATGGCGCGATCCCCGCAGCGGATGTCGATGAGTTGACTGCTCGTGCATCCACCAAACTGAATGACCCCTGGTCGCGAATCGACCAGCCTCACGCGGGGCCACCGGCTCCGAAATCCAATCAAGTGGTTCCGACAGCCAACGATCGGCTGCGGGACTGGTTGCTGAGCACCGCAGTTTCGGCTCGCGGGATTCAGCGTTCCAATCCGATCAAAACGTCCTGATTTCCGGCGTATTTCTTACTTTTTTGACCACATTTTCAATCAATTCATTCGTAGTTCAGCCATGAATTCGCAGCTTTCACTATCGACCATTCAGTCACTCGTTGATGGCAGTGTGGCGAACCCGGGTAGTTTGTTGGGCCGTCACCCTGTCAACTATCTGGGAAGAGAAGCCACGTCCGTTCGCGTGTTGGAACCCAATGCCGAGTCCGTGTGGCTGATCGATTCGGCAAGCGGTTTGCGGCGTCCCATGCGACGGCTGCATCCCGGCGGATTCTTCGAAGCGATCTGCGATGAGCCCATCTCCAAGCCCTCCACGTCCAGACTGCAAATGATCGACAAGACCGGCAAAGAAATGAAGACGACTTCTCCCTACACCGTTCCCAGCATCTTCAGTGATTTGGATCGCTACCTGATCGGTGAAGGCCGCCACCATCAACTGTACGAGTGCCTGGGCGCGCAACTTCGCGAAGTCGAAGGCGTCAAAGGCGTGAACTTCGCCGTCTGGGCGCCCAACGCTCGCTCGGTACAAGTGGTCGGCGATTTCAATGGCTGGGACGGCCGCAGCCACGTGGCGCAGCCGGTCGAGTCGACTGGCATGTGGGAATTGTTCTTGCCCGGCGCGACGGTCGGTCAGAAGTACAAATTCCGCGTCCAGACCGAGCAAGGTCACTGGATGGACAAATGCGACCCCTGGGCATTTGCCGCTGAGTTGCCACCGCTGACTGCCAACATCATCACGGATATCAGCACCTACAGCTGGAATGACACGGATTGGTTGCAACAGCGGTCAGAAGTCGACCCCATGCACGCTCCGATGAATGTCTACGAAGTCCACTTGGGCAGTTGGCAAAAAGGTCCTGGCCGAACGCACGGTTGGTTGGACTATCGTGATCTGGCAAAACGCTTGGTGGACTACTGCCGCCGCATGAATTTCACCCACGTGGAATTGATGCCGATCAGCGAGCACCCCTTCACCGGATCATGGGGATATCAAAGCGTTGGGTATTTCGCGCCGACCAGTCGTCACGGATCGCCCGAGGACTTCATGTTCTTCGTCGATCATATGCACCAAAACGGGATCGGCGTGTTGATCGATTGGGTCCCAGCTCACTTCCCGAAAGACGATCACGGGCTCCGCCAGTTCGATGGCTCGGCTTTGTATGAGCATTCGGATCCGCGGCAGGGGGAACATCCCGATTGGGGCACGATGATCTTCAACTTCGGTCGCAACGAAGTGAAGAACTTCTTGATCGCCAATGCGTTGTTCTGGTTGGACAAGTATCACATTGATGGACTGCGAGTCGACGCGGTCGCATCCATGTTGTACTTGGATTACAGCCGCGAAGCCGGTGAGTGGATTCCCAACCGTTATGGTGGTCGCGAAAACTTGGAAGCGATTGACTTCTTGCGTGACTTCAATGTCGCTGTGCATGAGAACTATCCCGGCGTTGTCACCGCGGCGGAAGAGTCGACGGCGTGGCCCGGTGTCTCACGTCCGACCTACGATGGCGGACTCGGTTTCACCTACAAGTGGAACATGGGTTGGATGAATGACACGTTGAGCTACATGCGGAACGAACCCATCCACCGTAAGTTCCACCAGAACGAGCTCACGTTCAGCTTGATCTACGCCTTCACCGAAAACTTCACGTTGCCACTATCGCACGATGAAGTGGTTCACGGCAAAGGTTCGTTGATCAGCCAGATGCCGGGTGACATGTGGCAGAAGTTCGCGAACTTGCGACTGTTGTACAGTTACATGTGGACGCACCCTGGCAAGAAGTTGTTGTTCATGGGCGGCGAAATCGCTCAATGGACCGAGTGGAACGAGGACGACGGACCTCAGTGGGAATTGTTGGACTTCGACACGCACCGCGGGGTCCAGCAGTTGGTGTCGGACTTGAACAAGATCGTGATCGAGAATCCGGCTCTGCACTACCACGACTTCACCGACGAAGGCTTCGAATGGGTTGATGCTCAAAACGCGGAAGACAGCGTGTTGGTCTACCTGAGAAAGGGCAACGAAGGCGACGCACCGATCTTGGTTTGCAACAACTTCACCCCCGTCCCACGTCCGAATTATCGCGTGGGTGTGCCATTCAAGGGATTCTGGAAAGAGATTTTCAACAGCGATGGTGAAGCGTACGGCGGATCGAATCTGGGCAATTACCCCGGGTGTCAATCCACCGGGGTGGAGTACCAAGCTCGACCGGACAGCATCGAAGTCACGCTGCCACCACTGGGCACGACGATTCTACGATTGGAATCGTAAGCCGGCGATCGGCCAATCGGCAGGCTGAGACCATAGACGTCGGTCGGCCACTCTTGGCCGACGTTCGGGATGATCACGCCAAGAGAAGACGGGCAAGAGTGCCCGTTCTACGTGGGTTGGGTGGCGACTTTTGGGACGACGAAGACTTTGTCGTCGGTCATGGCTCAGCCCTGGGCCTTGGCAGCTTCCAGGTCTTCGAACGTTCGCAGGTGATAGTCGATGCCGACTTTGTCGAGCACGCGGCACAACCCGCGAGCGGCGATGCCGAATCCATCGGGACCGCTGAAGCCGCCGAATTGGCCTCCGCCACGAACGTGCGGTTCGAGGTCCAGGTAGATGCCTTTGACGCCCCGACGTGACATCCGGTCGGCAAGCGTTGGCAGGAACGTCTTCAGATCTTCGAAGATTCGCTCGTGAGCGCTGTCGCCTTGGTCCGCCGGCACAAAGTGGCTGGCCGATTCTTCATCCACATGCTCAACGCGGCCGTTCAGCGATGGGTCTTTGTAGTCCTTGATGTGCAACCAACCCAACGATGGCTTCATCGCTTCGTATTGGGCGTAGACCTGATCGGAGCTCAGTCCTTGCATCACCATGTTGGCACCGTCGAAGATCGTGACGAGCGCCGGGTTGTTGACCTTGGCGGCGATTGCAGCCAGCAAGTCGCCCGTTTGTCCGACCAGGTTGGCTTCGACTTCCAAACCAAACGTCAGGCCGCGTTTGTCGCAGGCTTCCGCGATTTGACCAAGTTGATCGGAGACTTGATCGATGTGATCTTCCGGTGCGGTTCCCTTGGGGTGGTAAAACGCGAAACCGCGAAGCAGTTTGCAGTCGAAGGCTTCGGCGCGATCGCAAGCGATTTGCACGTCTTCGGCGAGGTACTTTTCAAACGGGATGAACTTGTTCGACGTGCCGTCTTCGACGTCCAGCAACTTCACTTTGCCGATGGGCGAGCCGATGCTGCTGACCGACATCCCGTACTCTTTGTGCAACTCACGGAGCGTTTCAATTTCGGCTGGTTCCAGCATCATCACGTTCTTGATGCCGTTGCCGACATCGACGAAGCGGATTGAGTAGTGCTGCAGTCCGATTGCAGCGAGCGCGGCGAACTGTTCGTTGGCCTTTTTTGAGAAGGCGGATTCGTCAGCGAAACCAGACAGAATGACAGAGGACATATCGCAGGAGGGGTTGGGGGGAAGACGGGGGAAGGACCGAGCCATGAACCAAATCAGGCTTGAGATTCGGTTCAGGCCTGAGTTTCAGGATCAGGCTTCGTCGGGGTAGTTCACGATGATATTGCTGTTCAGGCCACCGCGAGGCGTCCACTTGCTTTCCACCGTGACTTTGCGAGGCTGGACGACGGCGACAAAGTCGTCCAGAATTCGGTTGGTGACTTGCTCGTAGAAAATTCCTTCGTTACGGAATTTCTGCAAGTACATTTTCAGGCTCTTGAGCTCCACGCAGACTTGGTCAGGAACGTACGTGAACACGATTGTTCCGTAATCGGGTTGTCCCGTTTTGGGGCAGACCGACGTGAATTCCGGGCAGTGATGCTCGATCGTGAAATTTCTCGTCGGGGCGGGGTTGTCAAAAACTTCGAGAGTTTCTCGGAAAGAGGCTGTGTCGCTCACGTGGTTTGGTTCACTTCTAGAAACGCGGTGTCGTTTGAAATCGGTCGATCAATCAGTCGATGTTTTACCCGCTGAGGACTCGGCGGAAACCCCCGGGGATCCGCGCGCTCGTCCGTCCACGCTGTTGATTTCAGAAACCTTTGTCAGTCGGCAAGGCGAAGGCCAATTGACCGGCACGAACAGCGTTTTCATTCGGACCAGCGGTTGCAATCTGCGGTGCTGGTTCTGCGACACGCCCTACGCGTCCTGGAAACCCGAAGGCACCCCTCAGACAATCGAGTCATTGCTGAATCTGGTCGCCGATTCGGAGGCGAATCACGTTGTGCTGACGGGCGGCGAGCCGCTGATCGCGAAAGGAATCGTGGGTCTGACGGATCGACTTCGAGCGGCTGGAAATCACGTCACCATCGAGACCGCCGGCACAGTCGCCCCCGGCGTGCGATGCGATTTGTTGTCGCTGAGCCCCAAGCTGCGGGCCAGCACCCCGGATGAGAAAGAACACCCTCGCTGGGCAAAGTTGCACAGCGAACGACGGTTGCCGATTGACACGATGAAGCAGCTGATTCGGTCGGCGGACGCGACCCAAGTGAAGTTCGTCGTGGACTCCGCGGAAGAACTGGCGGAGATTGACGAAGTGGTCGGCCAGCTCGGTGTGGACGCAGACCTGGTGTGGTTGATGCCGCAGGGAATCTCCGTCGAGCAACTCGACGCCGCCCGGCCTTGGTTGGAACCGATGGCGGAATCACGTGGCTATCGGTACTGCGACCGCATGCAAATCCGTTGGTACGGAAACCGTCGCGGAACCTGAGTGACCCGCGACTGGTGGATTTTCAACGGGAATGGTTTGCCGGATGCGTCGGTGAATCCAACCGCGGAGCGGTGGCAGTTGCCAGCCTCGGGTTTCAACCCGAGGTCTGGGGACAGTCCTCGAAAAAAGGGCAAGCTGCGGAGTGGCGACAGTTGATCCCAGATGTCGTCGCTCCGCGACTCGGTGATCGTGTTGGGGCGTTGGTGACCTTGGGTTGAAACCCAAGGCTGACGGCTTTCGTCGCTCCGCGACTGGTGATCCGCGCACAAAAAAACTCGGCGTCGTTTTTGAAGACGACGCCGAGCGTTGGGTTGGAGCGAACGAGTGGGCGTTCGATCAGTCAGCTGACAACGCATCGCCGGGGACCAGGACGTCACCCAGGTCGTTCATGCCGGGTTGGATTTCCAGCTCGAAGCGGCTGCGACGCCATGATTCCTTTGAACCACCGATTTTGACTTCGTCGATTTTTCCGGCTTCATGTGAGACACGGAACATGACTTCGCCGGTTGGGATGCCTTCGATGGTCAGTGTGCCATCTTCACCGCTGACAGCAGCGTAAGGGTGTTCCAGGACGACGACGTAAGCCTTCATCCACGGGTGAATGTTGCACTCGACTGGAATCGCTGCCGGTTCGGGCTTTTCGAGAGCAACCTCTTTTTCTGCCCCTGCGGGAATCATCAAGTTCTCTGCCTTGTTGGCAAAGAAGTTCAGGTTCGCGTTGTGGCCAACGGGATCGGGGTTGGTGATTTTCAGCGTGTCACCGGTTTGGGCGATCACATAGTGAGGCTGGAAACGGCATTCGTCGTTGGCCAGTTCGTGAGTTTCGTTCTTCGCAGGAACGTCATCCAGCTTCGTTCCACCACGACCGGTGTAAACGTAGACCAAGACGTTCTTGATTCCCTTGGAGGCGGGATCAACGATCAGTTTTTCGTTGGGGATGTCGTGTTTGCCACAAAAATCAACGTCCTTGTTCGGATCGATCAGATCCAATTTGGGAGCGTTGTCCGTATCCAACACGAAACGCATTTTCAACGTTCCGGTGTCAGCCATGGCCATCGATGCGGTCAACGCACACGCAGCCGCGGTGCTGGCAATCAAGGGACGAATATTCAAGAGGTTTCTCCTAGAAGAACGATCGTTCAGTGCGGGTGGGTGATGACATGGCCACGCATTTTGCCAAGCCTATCGCTGGATGCCATCATCAGAAAGGCGGGACCACCCATTGTATCATTTCGACAACCAAAGTCCAGCAATGAGAGGAAGATACATCGATTATCGGAAACGAAATGAACTGGAAAAAAGTTCGCGAATTCTTTGCCAAAATGAGGCGGGAGAAACCGCGAATTTGACCCTGCCGGAGGCTCCGACGACGCATTTGGAGGGGGCTGTGTCGCGATCCTCGATTGAAACCGCCACGACGTAGCTTGTTTCTGGGGCCCGAGTCGCTTGGTCCGCCCGCTGGTGGTCTCGTCGAGGAGCGTCCGTTCGCGCGTCGTACGTCTCGTCCGAAATTTGAACGACACGTCCGCGAAGGATTTGGGTTGGTGAAGCGTCGTGAATCAACCAGGCTTGGTCGCCGAGTTTGAGTCGTTGTCGCTGGATGGATTGCACGACCGCTTCGGCTCGCCAAGGAACCGGTGTGCCAACAGATGGTTCGAGCGATTCGGCAGATTCGTCACAGGCCGCAATGCTGAGCAATTCGGTGCCTGCTTCCAACAAGCAGCCTCTGTTTTCCTTCGCAGTGGGATATTCCGACCAGGACGCCAAACGCACCGCCGCCCGATCCACCGCGGGGTTGAACCCCGGACCGAGGTCCAGCGGATTGGCGTCCGCGTCGAGTGATGATTCCGACGTAGATTGGGGATTGCTTTGAGCCACCATCACGATTCCGTCGCAGGGAGCGGTGATCGTCAGTGACTGATGCCGGCGTTTTGCTGCGGCCAAGCGGTCCTGCATTTCATCCAGCAATGCTTTTGCGGCGGGCAATTGCGTGCTGGCCTCCGGCACCAATGTTTGCGAAGCACGGAGCCCTTCTAGTCTCATCGTTTGTTCGGCGACATCGCTTTCGGCATCCAAAACTTCCAGTTCAATTTCCGGGTTGGTGAGTTCGGCCAACAAATCGCCGCGAGACACTCTTTGTCCGGGTTCAACAAGGATTTGGCTCAGGACACCTGGTGACGTGAGGTGCACGCGGGCTTCGTGCTGGGGCAAGAAACGAACGGCAGAGTGGACGTGACGTGGCAACGGAATCGTGCCGGCGTATCCGAGCACGGCAAACAGCACGCACCATCCAAACGCTCGGCGAGGACGCATCTTTCGGCGGTTCACGGGATTTCTCCAAAAACGACGCAGCGGCATCCACCCTGCCCACAGCATGGAGGTCGCTGCAAACAGAGCGAGCAATTGACCAATGATTTCCAATCCGTAGGGACGCAACGAAATCCAGATGAACCCAATGATCGTGGCCATCAAGATCCAGCGGTAAGCGAGCGATGCGACGGCATAGACCAACAACCAAGGTGACTGGTCCGCGGCTTCGTTGTGTTCCTCAGATGGCACCCCGAGAAAGAAATTTGCTAAGAACCTCCCCCATCGCCGCTGGGCTCGTTGAGCCAAATTGGGCATGTCGGTCATGTCGGACAGCAAATAATAACCATCGTACCGCAGCAATGGATTGGCGTTGAAGACGATCGTGCTGATCCCGCAAACCACCATCACGTGCGAGGCAATCGTGTGCGTCAAACCCGCCGGTGTACGCAGCCAAACCCAGGCCGCGATGGATGCGATCACAACTTCGGTGGCAATGCCAGCCATGGCGACCGCTGCGCGACGCAGACGACTGGGGATCATCCATGATCCGCTGGTGTCGCAGTAGAGCGCCGGAGTGAAGACCAGAAGCATTGGCCCGATCGATCGACACTTCGCACCGAATCGCTCTGACACCACGGCGTGACCGAGCTCATGAGCGATCTTGGTCGCTGCGATCACGCCCGCCAGGATCAACGCATTCTGCATCGTCAACCATTCGTGCGACGCGGGAAGTTCCGCGAGATAACGTGCTCGATGAACCAACATCATCATCGCCGCGGAGACCACCAGTGCGAACAGGGTGACCAAACCAAACGGAGTCAGCAGCGGACGCACGATCGGCATCAACACACGCATGACGGGTGCGGGATCGATTCCGGGAAACCGCATGAACAACCACTGTGAAGCCGCTGCCCATCGTTTTTGGCGGCGATCATTGTCGGCCCGCGCGAGCAACGGATCGCCTTGCATCGCCGCGAGGCTGGTCGTCAGCCCGCTCTCATGGAATCGAAACAGCAACGCGTTGATCTGGTTCGATCGGACTCGGCGGTTGGGATACCGATCCTGGTAGTGATCTCGCAACTCATCCAGGCTGCATTGCCCGTCCAGCAACGTCAGCAAGAAGTATTCGTCTTCGCGAAGCCGGTGATACTTGCCTGCGATTGCATCGTGAACGACGACCCAACCGGTATGTCGATGCGAGACCCGCACCGCTTTCAAACCGACTTTGTGGTGCACGCCCAACGGACGCTGAGTCGATGAGGTGACGCCCGCGTTCATGTTCGAAACCGAAACAGCACGTTGCGATGGAACCAAGCGACCACGTCGTCGAACGCACTGGCCAGATACCGGCGGCGTCCACCAATAATCTTTGCGGTGACCTCCGCATCACCGCGAAAACCGTCCTCGGGAACCTGGTCGATCCCAGCGATGATGTCCACGACGTTGCGTCCATCGGCGCGTTTGCGAGCGACCCCGCCGATCTCCGACACGTTCGCTCGAAACGTTTCGGTTGGGCGAGTTTCAATCGCAAATCGAACTGGCAACGCCTCTCCGGCGGCATGTCGGTCGATCACTTCGCCAGCACGTGTTTCTTCGAGCTTCAGTTCTAACTCCCACGGACCATCGTGTTGAACCAAGGCGAACAAACGATCGCCTCGAGACACCGGCCGGTCGCTCAATCGTTCGTTCAATCGCCAGCCGACGACCTGCCCGTCAAACGGAGCGACGATGGACAGCATCGCCTTCATCTGGCGGTTGATCGCCAGCCGCTTGTTCAGCGAATCAATTTGGTTTTCGAGCGTTTGTTGTTCCAGCATGCTTTGGGCGGAATCATGAGCGTCGGCGGTCGCGGCCAACAACATCGCCCGGATCGAACTCAATTTTTGGGTGGCGGTCGCGAGTTGTCCTGACAATGCCTCGGCTTCGCGAGTCAATTCCGCATTGTCGAGTGTCAACAGCACGTCGCCTTGCTGCACCACGTCGCCATCTTGCACCTGCAATTCATCGACGACGCCGTCGATTCCCGCGAAGATGGCTTGGCGAACCGCCGGGCGAGCCACTCCCGTCGCGACGACATGATGATCGACGTGAATGAACCACCCTGCCAGCAATCCGCCGGCGACCAATATCCCGATTGCCAAGATCCAGTGCCGGGTTGCCCGGCGAGTCGCCGCCGCGGCCGGACGTCGGACAGGCAGTGCGAACACGCTGTCGTAGCGCATCGCGTTGGTGATCGCGGTGGAGGATTCCTCGGCCACTTCCAACATTGCTGGAGTGATCGACGCCGGCGGTTCACCTGAGAAAGTTTCCAGCATCAACATGGCGACCGGCATCGATCCGCGGCGTTGTTTTTCACGAGCGTCCTCGTCCGACTCCTTGGGCGAAGCAACACCGGCAGCGGCCAAGGTGTCGTCGAGGGATTCGAACAATGGGATCAACGCCACCGACAACACACCGGACTCGTCCAAGTACGTTTCCAGCGGCGGAACCAACTGAGGTGACAACGCAGCTGGATCCGTCGCATCCGAGTTTGCCGAAGGAGGCAGAATCAAGGGTCGCTTTAGAACCGAAACGGCGTCCGCCAATTGGTTCATCGAGCGAACCAGCGGCGATCGCCGGTCGATCACTGACGAACCACTGATCGCCGCGACTCGAAATCGAGGCCTGCGAGCGGTTGGGTTTTTCGATAGCAAGACGACCGCGCGTTCGCACGGCAGCAATCGAGGCAACTCCGACGCGATTCGGTAGGCGGTCGCGGTCGGATCCAAGTCGGCATGAAAGGCTCGTAGCGCAGAGCGAATGCCGCGGGAGCAATCGAAAGCGTTCACGAGCGACGGCGGTTCGGCAGCAGCGACGGACAAGGCTTGGGCGTTTGGACGTGGTTTCTTGGTGTCAGCATCCGCGATGTCCTCATCCGCGGTTCCCATCGTCTTCCGAGCCGCGGTGGCAAAATCTCCGAGTGACTTCATTGCCAACAATACATCGCCGGCGGGCAGCTCCGATGCTTGGATGATCACCATTTTCGCGAAGGACGGAGCCGGGAAAATCTCCACGCCCAACGCGGTTGTGGTTCTTGGTCCTTCAGGGGTTGGGCCAGCGTTGTTTTGGGACCGATCGCCGGTGGAGTGATTCAGTGCGATTGGGAACGAAGCCACCGATGGCGAAACCGCCTCGATCTGCGTTCGCAACTGGGCTCGGTCCAGTCCCGCGGCCACGGACTCATTGCGAACCAACATCCGAGGTTGTGGGAACGACGCGTCCTGAACGGCCACGACTGCCGCCGAAAAAGTCTCGGCCAGGTGGAGCGTGAACCGGTGCAGGAAATCCGCTTGATCGCGAGATTCTTTCGCGATCTGCTTGACCATTTGTTGTGGCGAGACCGTCCCCGCAGCGGATTGACCCGTCGGGGCGGAAGCAGCGGCAGGGGCATCGGGACGATTCATGCCTCCAGCATAATCCAGCCCCCCGAAATTGTGGGGATAGTTGCCTTGGCTGGATCCAGAACTGATCGGCCTTGTTCCGGGCTCAGTCCAGGCGAGCGAAGCGGCCCTCGGACCCGCACGCGAAAACTTTTCGTTTGCCGACTGACAAGGCGTGGAAGCCAACGTCGGAGAAGGACGTCCAGTTTGTGCCATCGCGAGACAGGTCGGTTCCAGCCGGTCCGACCGTGATCAAGGAGCGGGCCAGCGGGCTGCCTTCGGGGATCGCCATGACATCGCTTCGGAATGACTCCGGTTGAACGGTGACATGCTGCCAAGTCTTTCCGTCGTCCAGACTGATGCAGGCCGTGACCTTCGATGTTTCCGAAGCTCGGTAGTCACCGCCCACGCAGAACAGCGGACCGGCGGCATCCACACCGACAATGGCTGGACCTTGGCAAACGGCGAAGATGCCGGAGGCTTGTGAGCTTGGCATGGGAACCGAGACAGGAACCCAAGGCTGATTCCAACCCGAGCGAGTGTACAACCGACTGGTGTCGGACGTGGCACCGCCGGTTCCAAACCACAATCGACCATCCTCACCGAGCAACAACGATGAGTTGCTGGCTGCGAACGCGGCTTCACCGAGACGGGAGAGCGGAAGTTCGGTGCTCAGCTTTTTCCAGGACAGTCCGCCATCGTTCGTTTCGACGACCAGCAATCGGCCATCGACGGGGTCGCTGACAGCCAGTCCGCGTTTGGCATCCCAAAACTGCATCGCGTCGAAGAAAGCCGCATCGGATTCGGCGTGATAGGTTTCCTTCCAATTGGTGCCTCCGTCTTCGGTTCGCAACAGCACGGCGGGCGTTCCTGCACTGGCGATGCACGCATCGTTGGCACTGAACGCACAAACGCAGCGGAACTCCAGGTCGTCATATCCATCCGGGCCACACGAATGCCAAGTCTCGCCACCATCGAGCGAGCGGATCACGGTTGCCTCCGCTCCACTGGCCCAGATGACATCATCATCGACCGCGGACAATCCACGCAGGCTGACGTTCGTGCCCGTCTCGCTCAGCCGCCAACCGGTCGCGAGAGAATCCTCGCCGGACGAAACTTGGGCACGCGAGGTTGTTGTCATGGTCGCAGTCAGGACAACCAAGAGGGCTGCCGCAGCGATGGATGTATGGTGCGGCATCAATTTCATTCCCGGCAGTTTGAAAACGCGGAAATATGAAAACGAATCCACTCCGCGACTCGGATTCTACTCTTCTGGATCCCCTGTATTCCTTGTTCCCAGGCTCTGCCTGGGAACACACTGTCTTGGAGGCTCCGTCTCCCGATTCTGTCTCAGCAGGCGGGGGATGTCGATTGATGAAGGGCAGCATTGGGTAGTGGACGAGGCAACGAGTCCCTTGCGTGGGGAAGGACTCGTCACCTCGTCCACTACGGTTCAGGTCCGGGGCGAAGGACGCCTCGAAGAACGTCCGCAATAAAATCGACATCCCGAGCCACTGCATGGGAGAGCCTTGGGTCTCAACCCAAGGTTTGGGATGGTTGCTTCCTTGCTGAACATCGATCAAACGCGATCGATGTACTTGTTGATCATGTGCTCGAGGTACTCTTGGCGGCCGCTTTGGTTTGCGTCGACGTCGCCCTTTTCGAGCATGTAGGCTTCCAGTTCAGCGAAGCCGACTTCACCGGCCTCGATCTTGGCACCGATGCCGGAATCCCAGGTCGAGTAGCGGTTCTTCACGAAATCAGCCAATTCGCCGCTGGCACGAATCGCCGCGGCGATCTTCAGACCTTTCGCGAACGCGTCCATGCCGCCGATGTGAGCGTGGAACAAATCGATGGGCTCGAACGATTCCCGACGCACCTTGGCGTCGAAGTTCACGCCTCCGGTGCCGATGCCTCCGTGCTTCAGAATCATCAGCATGGTTTGCGTGGTCAGGTAATAATCGGTTGGGAATTGATCGGTGTCCCAGCCCAACAGCAAATCACCCGTGTTGGCATCGATGCTGCCCAAACCATCTTGCATGCCTGCGTAATCCAGCTCGTGCATCATCGTGTGACCAGCCAGCGTCGCGTGGTTGGTTTCGATGTTCAGCTTGAAGTGCGAATCCAAATCGTAGGCACGCAGGAAGTTCATGCACGCGGCCGCGTCGCTGTCGTACTGGTGCTTGGTGGGCTCTTTCGGTTTGGGCTCGATCAAGAACTGACCGTCGAATCCAATCGATTTGGCGTAGTCGACTGCCATGTGGAAGAACTTGGCCAAGTGGTCCAGTTCTCGTTTCATGTCGGTGTTGTAGAGGTTCTGATAGCCTTCGCGGCCGCCCCAGAAGACATAGTTTTCACCACCCAGACGTTTGGTGACTTCCAATGCCTTTTTGACTTGAGCCCCTGCGTAAGCAAACACGTCCGCGTTGCAGCTCGTCGCGGCCCCATGCATGAAGCGGGGATTGCTGAACATGTTGGCGGTGCCCCACAGCAACTTCACGCCGGTTGCTTTCTGCTGTTCTTCCAGCACGTCGGCGACCGCATCCAGGTTCGCGTGCGTCTCTCGCAAGTTGGATCCTTCGGGAGCCACATCGCGGTCATGCCACGCGTAGTACGGCGCTTGCAGTTTGGTGAACAATTCAAAGGCGACGACGGCACGCTTCTGTGCATTTTCGACGCTCTCGGATCCGTCATCCCAAGGGCGAACCGCTGTTCCGGGGCCAAACGGGTCGGCTCCCGTTCCGCGGAACGTGTGCCAATACACGATGCTGAACCGCATGTGGTCCTTCATCGTTTTGCCTTCGATGACTTCGTCGGGGTTGTACCAGCGGAAGGCCAACGGGTTGTCGGACTGGGGACCTTCGTACTGAACGACAGGAACATCGGGGAAAGCGGTCATCGAACGGATTCCGTGGGTGCGACGGGGGAAAAATGCAAATCAATGGAGGGACCCAATATCAGAAGTTGGCCGAAACGCGACAAGGGGGTGAAACCGGTTTCAGTCGCTTAATGGGGCCTGCGGCGATATTCGAGCGTGTTTTAGGGTGATTAGGACGCTTTTGAGATGGCCGGGTCGCACCGGTTGATGCGGCAATCGACGCTGGTTCGCCAATTGGGGGCCGATCACCAGCGGCTTCGTCGAATCCAGATTGCCAATTTTGCTTCGGACTGCGAAACTGGCGTCCAGCGTCCCGCCGCCTGGAGGTGGTGGCTTTCGAAACTCGCACCGGCAAATGAACGACGTGTCTTCTGCTCCCTCTGAATCGCTCACCGAATTTTTCCCCGAAGATCTGCTGCACGTGGTTCGCGAAAACCAACCGCTGCGTGAAACGTTGTGGTTGGGCATTGGTGGCCCGGCTCGATTTTTAGCCGAACCGGTTGAGATCGATCAGATCGAAAAACTGTACGCCGTTGCTCGCGAAAAACAGCTGGTGCTGCGTGTGCTCGGTCAAGGCAGCAACGTGCTGGTTCGCGAAGCCGGATTCGATGGTTTGGTGATCACCTTGGCTGCCCCGGCGACCAGCGGGTTGGAAATCCAGGGCCAAAAACTGATAGCGGGCGCCGGAGCCAAGTTGACTCACGCGGTGATCAAAACCGTTGGCGAAGGCCTGGGCGGGTTGGAGCACCTTGTCGGCATCCCCGGCAGCATCGGTGCCGCCGTCGTTGGAAACGTCTCCGCCGAAGGACGTGACATCGGATCGGTCGTGGAGTCGGTCGAACTGATCGACGAAGATGGCAAGCGCAAAACGATCACGGGCGAGGAAGCCGGATTCGCTCACCGCCAATCAACCCTGATGGGCACCGTGGTTTTGTCCGTGACATTCAACTTGGAACCCAAGGATGTCTCGGCGCTGACCAAGCGGATGCAGAAATTGTGGATTCATCGTGGCCAACGCCGGCCGTCGGAATCCAATCGAATCGCGATGCCGTTCATCGATCCCGATTCCATTTCCGCTTGCGAGTTGATCAACAGCACCGGATTGGCAGGCATTCGTGAAGGCGATGTCTCGCTGGATTCCGCTGAACCGCACTACTTGATCGCTCATGAAAACGCGACCAGTGACCAGTGTGTGAAACTGATCGGCCGAGTTCGTGAACAGGTCTTGATGCAAACCGGGATCGACTTGCAGTTGAATCTGCAAATTTGGTAAGCGTACTCGGATGAGCGAGACGTCCACCGCCGAAAAACGACCGCGATTGATTCGTCGCAAACGCGACTTGAACGCGGATGAGCCGACCACGGTGGGATGGGTGCGCAGTTTGATTGGCGCACCAGCGGTCTTGTCGATTCTGTGGCCTGCGATTTTACTGGTCGCTGGGTATGCCGCTTGGCAAACCTGGTGGGCGGACTACTTTGCCGTCACGTTCCACGGCATCAACGCTCAACAAATCTCGGTGACACCACCGCCGGATTACGTTCGCACCGACATCATCGACGCGGTTTACACCGAAACGGCGATGAAAGACATGTCGCTGCTCGACCCTCAGGTGTCTGCGAAAGTGGCGTCGGCATTCGCCAGTCACCCCTGGGTGCACCGAGTCGTGGGGGTTCGCAAAAAAGCTCAGGGCAGGCTCGACGTGCGGTTGGACTACCGATTGCCAGTCGCAATGGTGTACGTCGTTGACCCGAAGACCGGTCCAGGTTTCTTGGTCGTCGACGGCGAAGGCACGCTGCTGCCCAGCGACTTTGCCCCTTCGGAAACCGATCACTACCTGCACATCATCGTTCCCGGCGCGTATCACACGGGCCGCTTGGGATCTCCATTCGGCGACACCCGAGTGCATGCCGCGGCCCTGTTGGCTCGATTGTTGGCACCGCATCGCGAAGATCTGAAGTTGCAGAGCATCGGGGTGCACGGTGATTTGCGTCAAAACCCGATTGTGCAGCTTGAAATTGCGAATCAGGACGGTGAACGTTGGTTCTGGGGCAGTCCACCTGGCGAAGAAGTCGCCGGCGAAATCCCCGCAATGATGAAACTACAAGCGATGCTGGCGGGAGTTCCCACGGGCACGGATCTTCGCCAAGTTCAATTGCAACCCTAGCAGGTACGCAGGTGTCATCGGGTATGTGAGCCGTTGGCGTTAGCCACGGTTTTCACGCGCAACCGGGGCTAGCGCCCAAACGGCTCGCATGGTTGTGCCCGATCATTCCAGCCGACCTGCTTAGCAAGCACGCTGGCATCGGCCCGGCTAGAATCTTCCTTCGCAGTCAGTTTCTCTCGCGGAAGGAATGTTCGTTTGTACCGAATCCAGCTCGCCTTGTGGTTTGCCGTCACGCTCTCGTCGGCGAATCTTGTTGTCGCCGACCGCCCCAACGTCTTGGTCGCGATTTCGGATGATCAATCGTTCCCGCACACGTCCGCCTACGGGTACCAAGCGATCCAGACACCCGCGTTTGATCGCGTCGCACGCGCTGGCGTCCTGTTCAACAACGCGTTCACCCCGTCACCGGGTTGCAGTCCCATGCGGGCGGCGTTTTTGACCGGACGCAATATCTGGCAAATCGAACACGCCGGAACCCACGCCAGTTCTTTTGCAACGAAGTACGAGGTCTACCCGGACCGGCTGGAAAAGGCCGGCTACTTTGTTGGGTACACAGGCAAAGGGTGGGGGCCGGGGAACTGGAAAATCAGCGAGCGTTCTCGGAACCCTGCTGGGCCGGTTTTCTCGTCCAAGAAAATGAAGTCACCCGGCGGAATCAGCAGCGTTGATTACGCCTCCAATTTCGAATCGTTCCTGCAGCAAAAACCAGAGGACGCACCGTTCAGTTTTTGGTTCGGATGCCAAGAACCTCACCGCGTGTTTGAGAAAGGCATCGGACTGAAAAACGGCATGGATCCGGCGAAGGTCGTCGTGCCGGAGTTCCTGCCCGACACACCGGAAATTCGAAGCGACATTCTGGACTATTGCTACGAAATCCAGTGGTTCGACCAACACCTCGGTCGCATGCTCGACACGCTTGAGAAAGCCGGTGAATTGGACAACACAATCGTGATCGTGACCAGCGACAACGGCATGGCGTTCCCTCGTGCCAAGGCGAATGTCTACGAGTACGGGATCCACATGCCGCTGGCAATCAGTTGGCCAGCCCAGGTGAAGGGCGATCGAACTGTTGATGACCTGGTCAACTTGATCGACGTGACCGCGACGATCTACGAAGCGACAAGCGTGGAGCCTCCGGCGAAAACACCTTTGAGCGGTCGCAGTCTGGTTGGGTTGCTCCAGTCGGGCAAACAGGGAACCGTGGAGTCGAATCGCGAGGCGATTTTCTCGGGGCGCGAACGGCATTCATCGGTTCGATATGAATCGCTCGGCTACCCACAACGCTGCATTCGGACGGATCAATATCTGTTCATTCGTAACTTCCGTCCGGAGCGTTGGCCCGCCGGCGCGCCGCAGAAATTTGGCTCGGGAGCCTACCCAAAGAACAAAGCGATCCTCGCCGAAGAGTTGGGGCCGATGCACGAAGGCTATCATGACATCGATGGTTGTCCGTCGCTCACCTTCCTGGTCGAAAACCACGATGACACGGAGCTTGCCAAGTACTTGCAGTGGGCCGTTGCGAAACGCCCGGCGGGAGAGCTTTATGACATCCAGTCCGACCCAGCCTGCTTGAATGATTTGGCCAACAAGCCCGAATTTGCAGAGATCAAGCAGACTTTGAGTCGACGTCTAAACAATTACCTCGCTGAAACCAACGACCCACGAGTTTCCGGGCCCAACGGCGGCGACATTTGGGAGACTTACCCGCGATACAGCGGTCTGCGTTGGTTCCCGAAACCGGAGTGGGCGAAGCAATCGCCCGACCGGGTTCCAGAGCTGGATTGGTTGGACGAGCGTCGCCCAAAGTAGCCGCTCGTTCGGCAGCCATCGAATTCAGCTCGGTTCCATCTCAGCGTTCTGTTCGCGAACGTCGGCGTAGACAATCGCGGACAGCCAAACCAAGCAGATGACCTGGCCCACGAGCGCTGCCGCCGCGATTGCGATTGCACCATAGGTGCCCACGAAGGCGGCGGTCAAACCCAGCATCACGATCGCTGCGACGATTCGGCAACGAATCGGGGCCAGCGGTTTGCCTCGGCCTTTGACGTAACTGTCTAGCCCTTGCAGGATGCCTTTGATCGCCGAGACCGGTGCCAGCCACCAAGCGAACACAATCGCGGGTGCAAATTCCTCGCCGTAAACCAGACGCACCAACGGACCGATCACGATCATGAACGCGATCGTGGACACCGTTTGAATTGCGATCGAACCACCGAGGATCCGGTGCACATCCGATGTCTGCAAACGCTTGCTGCGATCGGCAGCGGTGTTGAACAGGTAAATTCCCAGTGTGTTGGGGATCACCGTCAACGGGTAAACGACCGGAACCATCGCCGCGTAGAAACCCTGCGTCAGCAACGGCACCAACCACATCACCAGCAACAAATCCAACCGCTCGAACAGATCAGTCGCCAACATGGAAACCCCGTAGGGGCGGCTTTCCTTGAGCAACTGATTGACCGGCGGTTCGCTCTCCCCGGTGGCGATTTGAGGCAGTCCAACCACGCAGGCGGCCATCGAAAGCGCGGATGCGATGACGAACAGCACGCACGCGAGGGTCAGCGTCACTTCGGTTACCAATGCTGCGACCAACAACAGGGCCGGGAACGCTGCGGCGGCGATGAAACGGCGGACGTTGTACCGGGTGAAGTCGCCCGCTCCACGATCGACGGCGGTCATAATCAGCATCACGTGTTGGCCGATGACACTGAACGCACACAGGCAACCCAACGACATCAGGTACGCTTTTTCGTCGGGCAAGGCGATCACGTTGCAGGCCACAACCAATCCGGTCGTGATGACTCCGGTGGTCAGCCCCAACCACATCGCCGCTCGTCGAAGTTTGATTGTCTCAACGGTGCGATCCGCTGCGTAGCGACAGATGACTTCGACCCCGCCGAACAACCCGACGTAGAGCGCCATCTGCACGTACAACACTGTCGTTGCGTACTCGCCTCGCCCGATCGGGCCCAGCAATCGGGCCAACAAGATGCCTTGGCCCATTTGCAGAGCGACAATTGCAAACGCGAACCCAACCGTCTGGCTAAACGAAATCGCTTTCGCGAGTTTGCTGCGGGCTGGATCGCTGTTGTTTGGTGCTTCCGAGCAGATGCCATCCGCCGGCCCTGGCGTTGCCTCGCCAGCGATCGCCAGGCCAGAATCAGAACTCGAAATCGAGGGGGAGCAGGTGCTGGTGCCTGAGCTGGATCCGTTGCACGACGCCGATTTCTGATCGAAGACGTCAGACCGATCGCCCGGGTGTCCGGACGGATCCGGCGAGTTCGGGTCGGTAGAGAGGGGATCTGAGGTCATATTGCGGAGCAGTATAGTTGCGATCAGTGCATCCGCCTTGACCCCCAATCGTTCGAATCCATCAGTCAATTCCGTCGACAATTCGAACGTCGGGACCCTGCCAAAACTGCATGACTTGGTAGCCACCAAAGCCGAACAAGGCGATGGTCATCACGAGCGCGGCGAAAATCTTGATTTGGTTTCGATCGACCAACCTGGAATCGGTTGCATTTAGAGAAGGGGACTTTTGAGTGCCCTGGTTCTTCTCATGATCCGGATTTTTCTCGGTGGCATGTCTGTTCCCAAAGTCCTGGTTGGCTTCAGGATTTGGATTCTTGGAGTCTGTCATCTGGGGCGCGGCGTTGATACTCGATGACGATTGATCGGAGTCTTCCGCCGTTTCGTCATCGGAAAAGTCTTCGTCGCTCTCGAAGATTCCCGATTCAGTTCCTTGTGGGGCGGGGTTGGAGGCATTGGCGCGGATATTGTCGTGACCAGCTTTTTGCGTGACCGGCGGGGCAACCTGTAGAAACGATGCGATGTCGATTTCTTGCCACGCGTCTCCTTCCAACATCGAAGCGTTTGCCGCGGTGGCTGCGTCGGCTGTTTCTCCAGTCGGGTCCTCCCGATCATCCAGTGAACACCGGGAGTCCGCGTTTCCAGCCGCAGCGATCGCGAGGGCGAACGTGATCTTTCCGCAACGAAGTTCGGCACCGTCAATCAACTCCACCCAGGTTCGGGCGGGGATGCGAGTTCCGTTGACCCGCGTGCCACTGGTGCTGTCCAAATCAAAGATGCGAAACCGAGGTTCCGAATCCGCGGGCGTTTCCCAGTGCAACAGGCAATGTTTCCGGCTGACGGAACGACTCTTGGGACGAATCTGGCATCCGCGGTCCCGACCGATCACGTAGTAGCCGGTGCGAATGGCGGCGACCAAGCCAGCTCGACTTCCGGAGGCAAGGATCAGTTGTGCGGAGCTTTCGGACACCAGTAACAATTGTTCGCGTTTTGGAGGAGAAGATCTGGTCCGACCGCTCTGTGGTCGTCCGCGAATTATGCAAAACCTCTGGGGAGGATTTCTGGGGAATCGATTTTGGCGTCTTCCGTCTCAACGGCGGGGTGTGTTCCTTCGGATGACACGCCGGACGGGTCCCGCCACTCCCCGATGACGAGACGATCCCAGAGAGAGGGATCATAGCAAAAGCGAAACTGATTTGCCGGTTTTTCGCGTCTGGTTGCCTTGCGTTTGACCGTCGCTCCACTTGGATCAGCTCAGCCGCCCGAATCAAGCTCATCCAGTTCAAAGACTTCATCCGTGTAATCCACTCGGCACAGAAACAACCCCTGAGGCGGAGCGGTTGGACCGGCCTGCTTGCGATCGCGACTGGCGAAGACCTCGTCGATCCACTCCAGCGGTTTGCGGCCGCGTCCGACTTCCAGCATCGTGCCGATCAAGTTGCGAACCATGTTGTAAAGAAATCCCTCGCCTTCAATTTCAAAGCACCAGTGTTCGCCTTCGAGTTCTGCCCCGGTGGGATCATTCGCGGTTCGGCGGAACCATCTGGCTGAATGGATCGTTCGCACGGTGGAGGGCCGTTGGGCACCCGTTCCTTGAAACGCGACGAAGTCATGGCGTCCGACGAACTTGCCTGCCGCTGCTTGCATCGCGGCATGATCAATCGGGCCGCCGACGCGGTGCACGAATCGATTGGCGAAAGGATCACGTCCACCACCAATTTGCACCATGTATTGGTATCGCTTGCCGGTGGCATCGGCGATGGGGTGAAACCGTTCTCGCGTTTCGCGGACGGCTTTGACGCGAATGTCGTCGGGCAACTTGCTGTTGATCGCTCGCAGCAAGGCGACCGGACCGGCGTTCCACTTTGGCAGCACGCACCGTGCGACTTGCCCGATCGCGTGGACGCCCGCGTCGGTTCGACCGCTGCCCAATATTCGAACCGGGCGTCCTGCCAGCGGCTGAATCACGCGTTCCAGTTCCGATTGGATCGACCGCTGGTCAGGCTGGACTTGCCAGCCACAATATTCGGTGCCGTCGTATGCCACCGTCAGATGAAACGTGCGAGGACGAGGCGTGCGAGTTCGATCGTTGGCTTGCAATTCAATTCTCTGTGGAGACCGGATCTCGATGACTCACCGCATTCGATTGCGCCGCCCCTGGACCCGCGAAATTTTTCGCGATGGACAATCGCTTCATCGAGCCGAGCGTGTCCATGTGCCGGACGCTTCGGCGAACGACGAGGTCTCGATGGCCGAAGTCCCTCGCGCCGAGAGCGGCAAGGGCGATCAATCGTCGGCTGAATATCATGCCATCTATCGCCGGCATTTCAATTGCCCCACGGGACTGGAAGAATCCGATCAGCTCTCGATCGAAATCATTCCCGCCTTGAAGGACCATTTCGTGGTTCGATTGAACGAAGTCGTCATCGGCTCAGGTGGCCCGGCAGGAGCTGGACAGCAGGAATCAAACCTGTTGCCGGTGCCACATCCGCTGAAGGGGCAAAACCAGATTGAGATCGAGCTGCGAGCTCAAACGCAATCGGACCTTCCACGCTGCGTCGCAGAAGTCGCCTTGCGAATCGACGCTGCAAGCTGAGGAAGAAAGTGGCATACGCTTCCAGCCTGTGACGGAACCGGAAGGTGTGCTGCTCGATCACAGGCGGAAGCGTATGCCAAATTCGTTCCTACAGGTGTTGCTCGATCAATCGAATCATCGCCTGGGAAGATTCCACCGCACCCACGGTCGTTGTCTTGGGGAACAGTAACTTGGGGATCGTTCCCGAGCCCGCTCGTTGATACAGCTGCACGTGCTTTTGGATGTACTCGGTCGGGGTGGGACTGCTCATGGTTGATTTCAATTTCGCATCGTCGACCAATTGCGAGGCGTGTGACTTGGCTTGAGCAAGCGTCGGCTTGGATTCGAACATGTACGAATGGAATTCAGCGAACTTCTCCCGGTCGACGATCCAGACAGCAACCGCCAGCTTTGCCAAATCACAAGCTTCGCGGTGCATCGCGTTGGTGCTTTGAATCGCAGGGTTGCAGCGACCGTCCAAAGGAACCGGCAACACGATCACTGCCAATCGATCACCAAAGTGTTCTTGGGCGGCTTCCAGCGACTCGTGAGTGCGCTGGCAATGCGGGCAGGTGTAATCGAACATCTCCACCAGCACCATCTCCGCATCCGGCTTTCCGATGAGCGGCCAATCCTTGGTTGCCAACCGAACTCCGCCAAGAATCTCAGCCGTCTTCGGGGTCTGGTCTGGTTCCGCGGCAACCTCCGAGGTCAGCAACGACGCGGGATGGATCAATGCCATGGCCAAGCGAGAGGGATCGAAGCTAGCAACTTGATCGAGCCATTCGGTTGCTTTCCGGTTTGTGCTGACCGATTCGGGGGCAGCAAACAAGCCTTCGATCTCTCCACCTTGAGCGGATTCGCCGCTGGCAGGGTCTTCGAACACGCCCGGTGCTTCGAATGTTCCTGGCGATTCAACCGTTCCCGACGCCTCAAACATGGCCGGTTGGACGCTGTGATCGATCACCTCAAACGTCGGTGCCGGTTCCGTTGCCACTTGCAGTGTGATCATCGCGGCCAACCCGACTGCGGCGACTGAACCCAGCAGACGCAGCGGCGGTGCCTGCGCGGGGCGGCTGTAGAGGAACGTACCCGCCAAGACGATTCCCGCGACGTGAGCGACCATGCAATACGGGCAAAGGTGGCCCAGAGCAAAGACTTGCAGTCCAATGAACCAAATCGCGGCTCCCCCGGCCGTCAGAGCAACCACGCCGAGAGCGCCCCAGCGAATGCGTTTCCAAAAAACGCTGATCGGACGGAACAGCAGCAGCGAGATCACGCTGAGATGAGTCAGGATGGCTGGCACACTGACCGGCAGGGCTCCCACCTTGGACCAGCGACTATGTAGCACGTGGCTGCAATCAAACAGACTCCCGCCGCCGCATCCTGCCACAGGGGACGACGTGAACGCTGTGAACGCGAGGTAGCTGCTCGTGCCCAACGCAACCATGCTGCACGCCAGCATCGTCCACCACGCACTGACTCGAATCCTCGGCAACGACGCACTCCCATCGAATCTCTCACTCCACGGGCGTTGGTGCTCGCGGGACTGCGAATGATTGCCGGAGGAATGCAGGTCGACGGTGGCCATGGTGGATCCAAGTGAATGTCTGGTGAGAAAATCTGGTTGCGTTGGATCGCTTGGATTGCAGCTTGTGTGCCAATGTCTGAACGACTTGAGGGAAATTGCCCAGATTGCTGAAAACGCCAGGTTTGACGCTACCAAGGGGACTTGCTCGGCCCCTCCGCAACCGATTTGAAAGCAAATGAACCAAACAGTTCCAGTTCGGCACTCGAACTGGAGTCTTTCGGTCCATCACGCCCGTCCCGAGTGTCGTCGAAAGTGTCGCATTTTCGGCTGCCATCCGTCTCAATTTGGGAACTTTCGGTGCGGCCTTTGCGATTCAAACCATCGGTAGGTCCCGGCGTTCACCGGGCAACGGCAACGGTCCAGCCTGTCTCAATCCAGCCGCCGTCTCACTCCAGCGGACTGTACATGCGACGATATTCCGTCGGAGTGATCCCGGTCGAGGATTTGAACTGCCGGGTCAGATGGCTCTGATCGTAGAAACCAGTGCTGGCAGCGATCACTCCGACGGCTTCTTGGGTGGTCTCCAACAGGTGCCTGGCCACACCCACCCGGACTTCGCGAATGTAGTGGTTGGGTGTGATTCCAAACAAACGAGTGAATTCACGGTGCAATTGGCTCTGTGACAGGTTGGCTTCGCGAGCCAAATCCGACACCGAGATTTCATCGCCGTAATGTTGCGTCACGAACTGGACCACTTTCAACAGTCGCAAGTGCCCGCTCTCCGGTGTCTCGGAATTATGGTACGGCCGTTTCACTCCCGCCAATGCCGCGACGTCGCCTGCTTGGTCGAGCAGAGGGATCTTGTTGCACGAATAGATCTGCGGCACGCCGCGACTGTCGGGAACCAACCATACCTGATCGGTCAGCGTTGCCCCCGATGCGACCACTCGCCGGTCCTCTTCGACGTACTGCGTCGCGATGGCGGGTGGGAAGAAATCGAAGTCGGTCTTCCCAATGATCGCCGATTCATCGTTCACCCCCACAACCCGGCAGACCACGCGATTGGCTCGCAAGTAACGTCCATCGGCAGCTTTGACGTACATGTAAACCTGTGGCAAATAATCGAATAGCTCCAAGCATGCCAAGGGATTGACAATGCTTCCGAAGACTTCGTTTCGCCAGTCTGTGACGTCAGGTGTGGGTTTGGCCATGCGAGGATTTTACAAATCGATGCAATGAATCAGCAAGACATCCACTCGTGAATGGACAATAATCAAAGCCTGAACGACGCCGTATCGCTGACTCCACAGTTGTCTCCGTTTTGCGTTGTTCGATCGTTCCCTGCCCTGTCACACCCATTGCATGAGTGAACTCATCGTCCCTGATCGCAGATGCCCGAACCAGTCGCCTGTGTCCCGGCAACCATCGTCACGCGAGATTCAAATGTCCGGTGCAGTGAAGGGCATGCGGGCAAAAAACAAAAGTCCATTGACTTGTCGATTCAAAACTCTTTGTGGGGCGCTCGTTGTTCTGCTGTCACTTGGATCGATGGACGCATCCGTCGCTCCGGCCGACGAGGTTTCGTTTTCGCGTGACGTTCTGCCGGTTCTGTCGGATCGCTGCTTTCATTGCCATGGACCTGATGAAGGCAATCGCGAAGCGGACTTAAGATTGGACCTTGAATCGGCCGCCAAGGAAGACCGCGGTGGCTACGCGGCGGTGCAGGCCGGCGATCTCGACAACAGTGAGCTTTGGAATCGGATCGTTTCGGATGACGAAGACGCAATCATGCCGCCGACGGATTCGCATCGGAAACCGCTCAGCGACAAGGAACGCGAGGCGATCCGGCAATGGATTCTGGATGGTGCCAAATGGGGAAAGCACTGGTCGTTCGAAAAGCTGACCCGGCCCAGCGTTCCTGACACGGCACCGCATCCGATCGATGCGTTTGTGGTCGAGAAACTCGCAGAGAACGGTCTGACGCTCAGTCCACTCGCGCCGCCAGTCACACAGTTGCGGCGTTTCGCGTTTGACTTGACGGGCATGTCACCGACGCCGGCGCAAATCGCGGAATTGCCCGAGGACATCGATGCGGCGTGGATGGATGCTCAATGGCCCCGGTTCGTGGATCAGTTTCTCGAATCGCCGCATCATGCCGAACGCATGGCGATGTGGTGGCTCGACGCCGCTCGCTATTCCGATTCCGACGGCTTTCAACAAGATGGGACTCGCGAAAATTGGCCTTGGCGGGATTGGGTGATCGAACAATTCGACAAGAACCGACCGTTTGACGAATTCACGATCGAACAATTCGCTGGCGACCTGTTGCCGGATGCAACCGCCGAACAAAAATTGGCGACGTGTTTTCATCGCAATCACATGACGAACGGCGAAGGCGGCCGCGACCCCGAAGAATCTCGCATCGACTACGTCATCGACCGAGTCAACACGACCGGCACGGTTTGGTTGGGGCTGACGCTCGGCTGCGTGCAGTGCCACACGCACAAATTTGATCCCATCACGCATCACGATTACTACTCATTGGCGGCCTACTTCAATAGCATCGACGAGGATGGTCGAGCAGGGATGAAAGCAACGCCCTATCTCGATTTCGAATCCCCCAACGTCGATTCTCAAGTCCACGAATTCGCGACGTTTGTCACGCAGTGCGAAGAAGCCGAAGTCGCTGAGAAACAGTGTGCGGTGGAACGCTTTGAAAAATGGTTGTCAGAGTACCGTAGCAATCCACGCTCCGAACATTCGGTTTGGCACACGCCGCCGCCGAAACTGAACAGCAGCGAGGGAACCGAGTTCGAACTCGAAGCCGATGCAATCGTGCAAACGCAGGGGCCAACGCCGGTTCAAGACGACTACCGAGTGGTCATGCAAATCCCCAGTGGCATGCCTCGTGTCACCGGGATCCGAATCGAAGTGTTTCCTCATTCGTCGCATGTGAACGGACGTTTTGCGCGAGACGGCAACGGTGAGTTCACACTGACCAGCGTCCTCGCCATGGGCCGCCGCGAAGGCAGTCCCTCCGAGAGCCAACTGGATTTGTCTCAGGCGATCGCCGACTACGAAGCCGACAAAAAACGCGAAACCGACTGGGACAGCAAGTACGGCGGCATTCGCGAAACACTCAACGATGACGCTCGCGACGGTTGGACAACCGACGGTGCCGAAACCATTTCACCACACGTCGGTGTCTACGAACTGGATCAACCTTGGCAAGTCGAACCCGGGGACCAATTCGTTGTGTTGCTGCGTCATCGATCCACCCATGGGCACGCCAATATCGGCCGGTTCCGAATTTCCCTGTCATCGGAACAAGGCGAAACGGTTCGGCGGGTCGACGGCGGGTCTCCGATCTCAGAACTTGTTGAGCGTCTGAACTCCAACGAGCAAACAACTGACGCCCCGGTCGACGAGAAACTCCGCCAGCGTCTGCTTGACCAGTTTCTGTTGGGCGATGACGAATACCAGTTCGCATCCAATCGTTTGAAACGAGCACGGAAACAACTTGCAGATCTAAAGAAACAGTCCGAACCGCGAAAAGTCATGGTGTTGAAGGAACGCGAAAAACCGCGAGACACTCACGTGCTGTTGCGTGGCGTCTGGGATGCCAAGGGCGATGTGGTCCAGCCCGCTGTCCTCCCCAGTGTGTTGGATTGGCCAGCCGAAAAGGCTCGCACGCGGTTGGACCTGGCGCACTGGATCGTCGATCCCGAAAACCCGCTCACGGCTCGTGTTGCCGCCAACCACATGTGGCAACTGATGTTCGGTGCTGGGTTGGTTCGAACCCCCGACGACTTCGGCTTGCAAGGTGAACTGCCAACGCACCCCAAATTGCTGGATTGGTTGGCGGTCGAGCTGATGGAAAACGATTGGGACCTGAGGCACATCCTGCGGCTGATCGCGACCAGCCAGACGTATCGGCAGAGCAGTGTGGCAACGGCCGAGTTGTTAGAACGGGATCCCGAAAACCGATTGCTGGCCAGAGCCCCTCGGTTCCGTTTGCCTGCCTGGATGATCCGTGACAACGCCCTTCGGGTGTCCGGATTGCTGGATCCCACCGTCGGTGGACCGCCCGTTTATCCCTACCAACCGCCGGGCGTGTGGGCGGAGATCACCATGGGCCGGTTCGACTATCAACCCAGTCTCGGGGATCGGCAGTACCGACGCACTTTGTATGCATTTTGGCGTCGCAGCAGTGCCCCCACGTTTCTGTTTGACAGTGCCCAACGCCGTGTTTGCGAAGTCGGCGTTCGCCGCACCAACACGCCGCTGCATGCACTGACGCTGATGAACGACACAACCATGTTGGAATCATCTCGGTCCATTGCCGATGCGATCGTTGGCCAGGCGGAGTCGTCCCAGAAAACAACCTGGGAATCCAACGCGAATGAGCTGGCGAGTCGTGTTCTATCGCGAAAGCTCAGCACGCAGGAATTGGCCGCGTTGCAATCTGTCTGGACCCGCGTGAACCAGCACTACGCAGACCATCTGGAAGACGCGATGGAGTTTTGTACGGTTGGGCAAACCGAGCCGCCTGGCGAAGGCGTGGCTGCCGAAACCGCGGCCTGGCAGACCACCGCCAGCCTGATTTTGAATTTGGATGAAGCCATGACACGTGAATGAGTCGCTTCGCCGGCCCGCCTCCACACAAACCACCAGCCTCGTCCCCACAACTCTCCGATTCCTATGAACCCTCACGAAATTCAACGACAGCTCGGACGACGCAGTTTCCTCCACCAGGCCGGGTTCAATTTTGGTGCGTTGGCGGCAGGGGCCATGCTGGGCGATGAGTTGGCCGCTGCGGAACTGAAATCCAGCCTGCCGCACTTTGCACCGAAAGCCAAGCGAGTCATCTTTCTGACCCAATCCGGCGGCCCCTCACAGATCGAACTGTTCGATCACAAACCCAATCTGCCCAAGCTGGCCGGTACGGAACTGCCCGACAGTGTTCGTCAGGGACAACGCCTGACCGGGATGACCAAGAACCAAAAGCAATTGATTCTGCCGGCGATCACCAAATTTCATCGCCACGGTGAATGCGGGCGATTGATCGGCGAGTGGTTGCCGCACATCGGATCCATTTCTGATGAACTTTGCTTTGTCAAATCCATGGTCACCGACGAGATCAATCACGCGCCCGCGATGACCAAGTTTCTAACCGGCCACCAGCTGCCAGGACGTCCCAGTTTTGGTGCCTGGGCCAGTTACGGGCTGGGCAGCATGAACAAAAATCTGCCCGATTACGTGGTGCTGATTTCGAAAATGAAGCGTCCCAGCGACCAACCGCTGTACGACCATTATTGGGGCAGCGGGTTTCTGCCGTCCAAGCACCAGGGCGTCAAACTGCGGAGTGCGAAGGATCCCGTCCTGTACTTGAATGATCCCGATGGTTTTCCTCGCGAACTGCGTCGAGAGATGTTGGACGGGTTGGCGTCGCTCAATCGATCGCATCACGCCGAAACCATGGACCCGGAAATCGAAACCCGGATCTCCCAGTACGAGATGGCGTTTCGGATGCAAACCAGCATCCCTGAATTGACCGACTTGAGAGACGAATCTGACGAAACATTTGAACTGTACGGACCCGATTCACGGCGGCCAGGCAGTTACGCGGCGAACTGCATTCTGGCGCGTCGTTTGGCGGAGCGTGATGTGCGGTTCATTCAATTGTTTCACCCCGATTGGGATCATCACTCGCGGCTCAGTTCTTGGTGCGTTTCGCGCTGCGTTGACACGGATCAACCGAGTGCCGCGTTGGTCAAAGATTTGAAGCAGCGCGGTTTGCTCGACGAAACGTTGATCATTTGGGGTGGTGAATTTGGACGCGGAGTCGCGGGGCAAGGCAAATGGGATTCACCCGAAGCCGGTCGCGATCACCATCCTCGCTGCTTCACGATTTGGATGGCGGGTGCCGGCATCAAACCTGGGACGTCTCACGGGCAAACCGATGACTTCAGCTACAACGTCGTCGAAAATCCGGTTCATGTACGCGACTTGCACGCCACTGCACTGCATGTGTTGGGCATCGACCATGAGCGTTTCACCCACCGCTACCAAGGCCTCGATTTTAAATTGACGGGCGTGGAACCGTCCCAGGTGGTGCACGACCTCTTGGCTTGATTCGGTCGTCCGGGCGTGGGCAATCCGCGCCGCTTCCCATGCTCGGCCCCCTCCCTCGCGTACGCCTGAACGGCGTCGCTCGACCTCCCCCCAAACTTCGTTTCGGGAGAGGTTCTCAAATGCTGAAACCCGCTAAAACGCGGCCTCGATAAACTGCACAACCTCCTTCGTCGGGCGGAGGGCTCATGACGCTGCTGGCACAGCACCTGAAAACGGCATGGTCTCTGCGATCAGGTGGGGGAATTCAAACTTCCGAGCACGCCGTTTGCAATTTGTCGATCCTCGGAGCGGGGCGACTGCTCGCTTCGCAGGCCGGCATCAACCAAGTCTCGTGCGAGATTGGTGCGGTTTCCCTTGTTTGAACGTGGCGATCGGAGAAATTTCATTTGTTTGAAATCTTTCTGCATCCAAAGCCTGCCTGGCTGCGAACTCTCAAACAACCACGCAGAAGAGACGTGGTTTTGGAAATTCAAAACATTCGTTTGAGAGACAGAAAGATGAAAAAGACACTGACCAGTTTGTTCGCCGTGGCTCTCATTGGCATGAGTGCCGCATCAGCAACTGCCGCCGACATTGTTGATACCGCAGTTGGTGCGGGCAAGTTCAAGACACTTGCGGCTGCACTCGGTGCTGCTGACCTGGTCGACACTCTAAAGGGTGACGGTCCATTCACCGTCTTTGCACCGACGGACGCGGCTTTCGAGAAGCTGCCAGCCGGCACGGTGGAGACATTGCTCAAGCCTGAAAATAAAGGCAAATTGGCTGGCGTCCTGACTTACCACGTCGTCGCGGGCAAAGTGATGTCGGAACAAGTGGTCGGCTTGAAGGGTGCCCAGACCGTCAACGGCCAACGAGTCGACATCAAAGTGGATGGTTCCAGCGTCATGGTCGATGGTGCCAACGTTGTGACCACGGACATCGTTTGCGACAACGGCGTGATCCACATCATCGACAGCGTGATTTTGCCAGCCAACAAGACCATTCCAGAGACTGCGGATGCGGCTGGTAGTTTCAAGACGTTGCTTGCTGCAGCGAAGGCTGCTGGACTGGCCGAAGTGCTCGGCAGCGAAGGCCCCTTCACTGTCTTCGCACCGACGGACGAAGCATTCGCGAAGTTGCCCGAAGGGACGGTTGCGTCTTTGTTGAAGCCAGAGAACAAGGAGAAGTTGGTCGCCATCTTGAAGTACCACGTTGTCGCGGGCCGCGTGTACTCGGAAGACGCTGTCGCAGCGAAGTCTGCCAAAACACTTCAAGGATCGCCAGTTGCTATCAAAGTGACTGACGGTGGTGCCATGATCAACGACTCAAAGTTGGTTGCGACTGATGTGGACGCTTCGAACGGCGTCATCCACATCATTGATGCGGTACTGCTTCCACCAGAGAATGCTGTCGACGCTCGTCGAGTGATTGAGAACACGGTCGCTCAAGGTGCTCATTTGTTCAACGCCGGCCACCACGCTGCATGTGCAGACTTGTACCACAACACGATGACCGAGCTGATGTCTGCGAATCTTGGTGACTCGCTGAACAGTCACATGTCGACTGTCTTGACGAGTGCCAACCACACCACCTGCCCAACCCAGCGTGCTTGGACATTGCGAACCGGCATCGACCAGATGTACGGTCAGATTGTGGCCAACCGCTAAGCTGCGAGCATCGATTTCTGCTTCGTCGTCGACCCAAATCGAGCGAGCGAGTTTCATTCACATTGAAGCTCGCTTGTCCGTTGCGCGGCAGAGCAGCCACGGTATACTGCACGGGCCGTGACGAACGAGGGGATTCAAATGTTTGGCCCCATGGTGTTGTGAGATCCAGCGTTCATGCTGGTGGAACACTTGATAACAAGACCTGAATTCAACTGAGCGAAGGCGGACTTGAGTAACTCAATTTTAGAGCGAATCGCTGCGGGAGAGCATTCTGCAGTCGGAGATTGCCTGGACCAATATGGGCGTCTCGTCTGGTCACTTGCCCGGCGATTGGCACCCACGGCCGAAGACGCGGAGGATGCGGTCCAGGAAGCGTTTGTTTCCATCTGGCAAAACGCGGCTCGGTTTGATTCCGAAAAGTCCACCGAGGTCACATTCATTGCCATGATCGCTCGACGCAGAATCATTGACCGAATGCGTCGTGGCATTCGTCCGACTGAGTGCGAGGTTGGTGGCGGTGATTTACTCGTCAATGAACAGGCGGATGAATCCGCAACGGCAGGCAGCCGTGCAGCGGAGCTGGCAGACGAAGCCCGTAAGGCGGACAGTTGTTTGAGGAAGTTATCCGTTGAACAGCAGAAGGTGATTGATTTGTCGATTCATCGAGGGCTGTCGCACGGAAGAATCTCCGAAGTCATCGGCATGCCGCTGGGGACGGTCAAGTCAAACGCGAGGCGAGCGTTGCTCAGTTTGAAAGAATGCATGAATCGACAAGGTCGCAGCCCGATTGTTGCGGCTGCTGATCAAAGCGGGGGTGGGCTATGAGTGAGCGACCAGACGACTTCCAGCCGACCAACAATCCTGGGGATCCCGGCAGCGACGCTTCCAACAACGACTTGCGTTTGCCACTTCGTGCGCAGGAGCTCTTGGCGGGGAAAGTCCTTGGTGATCTGTCTGAGCAAGAGCACGACGAAGTTTCGAACTGGCAGGAGACCGAGGCCGATTTGGCGACGTTCTTCGAGCTGGAGAAAACGGCGGCCGCGGTGGATATGGCTTTGTCCTTTCGGCGGTCTCAAGATTCCGACACCAGCCCGGATGCGGAACTGCCCGCCGGCTTACGCGAGAAGATCCAGGCAGACGCAGGACGCGTGCTCGCGGAGGTTTCTGGAACCGGAATCGGAAGCGAGCAACGGACGGACGATTCGGTGGACAACGCGGTCACGCCTGCTCCGTTGGAAATGGGCCAGCCGCCAAAGCGAACCGGTATGAGGCCCCGCGAAGCTGCCGCTTGGCTGGCGTTCGCTGCCTCCGCCTTGTTGGCGTTGGGGCTGTGGCGCGGGAGTGAGTGGGATGGTCTTGGGAATTCCGAGACGACCGCCGCGGCGGAGCGTTTGTTGCTGTTGAACGAAGCGGAAGATGTGGTCCAAGTTGCGTGGGGCGATGGCAAGCATCCGTTCCAAACGGAAGTGAAGGGGGACGTTGTGTGGAGCAACGAATCCCAAAACGGTTACATGCGTTTTGTTGGGATGCCTGTGAACGATGTGACGGTGGAGCAGTACCAGTTGTGGATCATTGACCCAGCGCGGGATGACGAACCGATCGACGGTGGCGTCTTCGACATTGATTCGACCGGAGAAGTGGTGGTTCCGATCGCAGCGAAATTGAAAGTCCTGGATCCGGTCGCTTTCGCGATCACGGTTGAAAAGCCGGGCGGGGTGGTCGTGTCATCGCAAGAGAATCTGCCACTGTTGGCTTCGGTTCAGTAGTGCCAGACAACGCATCCATCCGGCCGAGGTGATCGTGTTGGGGCATCCAAAACCGGTGCATTCAACCGCGGAGCGGTGACAGTAGGTAGCCTCGGGTTTCAACCCGAGGTTAGAGAGGCGTCACCCGCAACGGCCAAGCCGCGGAGCGGCGACAGTTGTTCGGAACGTGTTCCCGGCTGTCGTCGCTCCGCGACTTGGCGGGTGTGTTGGGGGGTCGGGGACCTTGGGTTGAAACCCAAGGCTGACGGATTTCGTCGCTCCGCGACTGGTTCAACCGCGGAGCGGTGACAGTTGGTAGCCTCGGGTTTCAACCCGAGGTTAGAGAGGCGTCACCCGCAACGGCCAAGCCGCGGAGCGGCGACAGTTGTTCAGAACGTGTTCCCGGCTGTCGTCGCTCCGCGACTTGGCGGGTGTGTTGGCGCGATGGGGGCCTTGGGTTGAAACCCAAGGCTGACGGATTTCGTCGCTCCGCGACTGGTTCAACCGCGGGGCGGTGGCAATTGCCGGCTCACCTGCGGTCTTGCACTTTTGCTTCCATCTTTCGCAGCTTTGCGTCGAGGTCTTGGATCACGGGCTGCGCTTCTGGTTCGCGGATCAGGTTGTGGTGTTCCCCAGGATCGGACTGCAAATCATAGAACTCGTCGCGTCCTTCATTGTGTCGATCGCGAATGAGTTTGTATCGCGGGGTGCGGTAGCCTTTCAGGGATGCGGTCGCGTAGCGGATCATGTCGTACTCGGTGTACAGTTCCTGTTCCCAGTTCGGGGGCGATTCACCTTTCAACAGCGGTGTCAGGTCTCGGCCCATCAAACCTTTGGCGGCCGCTTGGTCACCCGCCACGGCGCACAGCGTCGGGAACCAATCCAAGTGAGATGCGGTGTGCTCAATCACGGCGGAAGGCTTCACCACGCCGGGCCATCTCACGATCGCCGGCACACGCAGTGAATGGTCGTAAAGATTGGGGCGATACTTGTCTGAGATCACGCGAGTGCCTTGGTGCATTTCGCCTGGTGGCTTTTGTTTCGTCGCCCAGATCCCATTGCCTTTGTGCCAGATGCCATTGTGACCCATGTTGAACCCGTGATCCGACGTGAAGATCACAATCGTGTTGGCGGATAGGTTCTTGTCATCCAGTGTTTTCAGAAGGCGTCCCAAGTTGCGGTCCACGCCAGTCGTGCTGGCCAAGTACTCCTTCATCATTTTGCGAATTCTCTGCGAATCCAGGCCGGGGTACTCCGGGATAGTTGGATCCATCGTGTCGTAGGGTTCCCAGTCCTCCGGCGCGACCGGCAGCCAGCGGCCATGAGGAGCACGAGTCGATAGGCACAGGAAGAACGGACGGTCCACGTTGTGTTCCACAAACTCGATGGCATGATCCGTCAGGATGTCCGTTGTCAGTCCCTCGAAAGTCTGGACTTTGTCGTCGAGTTCCAGTTCCGGGTTGTCCGGTGACGTCCCGCCTCCCGTCAGCCCCATGAACGAATCGAACCCATGCTGGGTCGGGTGTTTGTCGCGATCCTCCGGTGCCATCCAGTCGCCGAGATGCCACTTGCCGACCAAACCGGTGCGATAGCCCTGACGTTGGAGCACTTCTGCGAAGGTGACGGTCGTGTTGGGATCCAGATAAATCGGAGCGTCGGGATCGTAGAGTTTGTGGCCCGGCTGCGGGATGAAGTCGGTGATCCCGAATTCACTGGCGTAGCGGCCTGTCATCAAGGTCGCGCGAGCGGGACTGCACACTGGCGTCGTGCAGAAGAAATTCCGAAAGACGGCTCCTTCTGCCGCCAAGCGATCCATGTTCGGTGTCGAAGGAATCGGGACGTCATCAAACTGCCCGGAACGAACCGCTTCGGCGAACGCCCACGGGGCTTGGTCGTCCGTCAAGATCATCACCACGTTCGGCTTTGCGGCCGAGGACGCCCGTGTCTCAAGTGCGCCGTGAAGAGCAAACAAAGTCGCCCACGTGAGAGCCAACGATTTCCAGCGAATCAATCCAAGCATCATGGTCAAAGCAGCAATCAAAGAAGTGTCGGTGAATCGAGTTTTCGGCACCATCATATCCGCTCTCCATTTCTTGTGGAGGCAAGCGGCGCGTTAGGGAGTTGGTCCCCGACAGTGCGATTCCAGGGTTTGAACAGGTCAATCCGCCTGTCTTGTTTCCGCACAAAACGATTCGACGCCACACTTCAAAGTTCCGAAGAATTGCCTTCCAAATTCGTCGTGCGAAAAAAGCGTTTGGATGAGCGAGCACGGTGGCTCAATCTCATTCTTTCGCTAAGCGTGTTCGAAATGAGGTCACGCTTGGTCCGTTTCCTCAATCGAAAAATGAAGTTTGGGCGAAGGTTGGTGGGGCCTGGGGGTTTTTGAGTTTCCGAGCAAATGGGGGCTCAATATGCTACCCCGCCAGAAGTTGAACTGTTGATCACTCCCCGCTCTCTTTCGATTCCACATGACCGAAACCTTTGCGATCGTTGGCTTTCTGTTGGCGGCCTATTCCATCGTGGCGAACGATGCGATTCAGACGTTGGGCACGTTTCTGAGTTCCAATGCCAAGCGACCGTGGTGGTTGCTGTGGGCGTTCGCCTGCACCGTGCTGATGATCGTGTTCGTTTATGGCTGGATCTCCAATGACGGCGACGTGTCGTTCGGTCGTCTTTCGAAGTTCCCACAACCGGCCGGCGGGATCACTTGGTTGCATATCATTCCGCCGATCATCATATTGTTTTTGACGCGATTCGGAGTCCCCGTCAGCACCACGTTTTTGGTCTTGGCTGTTTTCGCACCTGGCAACATGACATCCATGTTGACCAAGTCGATGCTGGGATACTTGGTGTCGTTCTTCGTCGCCATCGGTGTTTATGTGCTGATCGCGAAGACGTTTGAAAAGAAAATCGCTGACTCCAAAGACAAACCCGCCGCGAAGCCTTGGTATATGCTTCAGTGGGTGTCGACGGCGTTCCTGTAGAGCCAGTGGTTGATGCATGACTTGGCAAACATCTTTGTGTATTTGCCGCGAAAATTGGACGCACCATATTTCTTCTTTGCCGCCATCGTGATGCTCGGCTTGCACGCGTTCATTTTTTCGCGTCGCGGCGGTGAAATCCAGCAGATCGTGACCAGCAAAACCAACACCGGGGACATTCGATCCGCCACCGTGGTTGATTTCATCTATGGTTTCATCCTGGTGATCTTCAAGGAATACAGCAACATGCCGATGAGCACGACGTGGGTGTTCTTGGGATTGTTGGCCGGCCGCGAAACGGCAATCTCATTGTTGTTGAAGGCTCCGCCATTGAAGGAGACAACAGGCATCATTTTTCGGGACGCTGGCAAGGCAACGATCGGTTTGGCGGTCAGTGCGATGTTGGCGCTTGGGTTGCCGATTTTGGCGAGCAGCATCAACGGAACGGCAACCGCATCGTCCGAGCCCAAGGCGACTGTTTCGGCGCCCAGCGGCGAAGGGGTGGCTGGTCTCGCTTCGTTTGAACCGGTGGAGGTTCCTGCGGGAACACTTCGGATCGCCGGATCCGACACGCTCCGTCCGGTGGCGTTGGGATGGATTGAAGAATTCAGTCGATTCACACCAACGGTGTCCATGGAACTGGAATCGAAGGGAACCGTTTCGGCAATTCCTGCATTGATCGCCGGTGAAGCTGAAATTGGTTTGATGAGTCGGGCGCCAACCCGTGATGAATTGGCAGCGTTTCGGAAACAGTTTCAAACACCGCCGGTCGTCGTTCAGGTGGGACTGGATGCTTTGGCGGTTTACGTGCACCAGGACAACCCGTTGCGTGGGCTGACGCTTGCGGAAGTCGCCAGCATCTTTGGCCCGCAAAAAGCAGGACGCGAATTGACGTGGGGCAAGTTTGTTTTGCCTCCGTTCCCCGATGAGCCGATTTCGGTTTACGGACGAAATGAGCTGTCGGGAACGCGAGACTTTTTCGTCGATGTTGTCCTCGACGGCGGCGAGTTTCGTCGTGACTACCAACCCCAAGAGGACTCGGTCGCAGTCGTGGATGAGGTAGGTGGTTCGTTGGCCGCGATTGGCTACGCCGGATTGGACTTTTCGGTGGATTCGGTTCGCCCCATCGCAATCGCACAGAACGACAACGAACCGTATCGCCAATTCTTCAACGAGCGAAACGCGAACGACCCGTCTTTGCAACGCCGTTTCAAACCGGTTTATTCGGGGCAGTATCCGTTGGCGAGACATTTGTACGCTGTCGCCTTCAAACCAGAAGGCAAACCGATGGACGAAGCGACCGCCACCTTCCTGCGATATGCGATCTCGAAGCAGGGGCAGATCGTGGTCATCAACACCGGGCTGATTCCGCTGGATCAATCGATGCACGAGCAACAATCCTTGAAGTTGACAGAAGGCTACCGACCGAGTTTCTGACCGCGCGGGGCCATTTGCACTCTGCAATCGCATCTCTTCTGGGCCGTCGCGAAGAGACGACAAACGCCAGAGTAGAACCGTTGTCCCCAACTGTTCCGTCGAGCAGCTTTCAACTGCCAAGCCAAGCCGAACCCAAGTCCACTTGGAATCGTTTGAGTCACGCCGCGATACAACACAGTGTCTCCCACGACGGCCCCGTCCGGGGCGAGATTCGGTTGTTCGTCATCGTTCTCGGGGCTTCCGCCCCGAGCTAAGGACGGCGGCCCCGTCCGGGGCGATGGGAAGAGACGACAAATGCCAGAGTAGAACCGTTGTCTCCAACTGTTCCGTCGAGCAGCTTTCAACTGCCAAGCCAAGCCGAACCCAAGTCCACTTGGAATCGTTTGAGTCACGCCGCGATACAACACAGTGTCTCCCACGACGGCCCCGTCCGGGGCGAGATTCGGTTGTTCGTTATCATTCTCGGGGCTTCCGCCCCGAGCTAAGAACAGCGGCCCCGTCCGGGCGATGGGAAGAGACGACAAACGCCAGAGTAGAACCGTTGTCCCCAACTGTTCCGTCAAGCAGTTCTCAACCGCCAAGCCACGTCGCACCCGAGTCCACTTGGAATCGTTTGAGTCACGCGGCGCAACAACACAGTGTCTCCCACGACGGCCCCGTCCGGGGCGAGCTTCCGTTGTTCGTCATCGGTCTCGGGGCTTCCGCCCCGAGCTAAGGACGGCGGCCCCGTCCGGGGCGATGGGAAGAGACGACAATCGCCAGAGTAGAACCGTTGTCTCCAACTGTTCCGTCGAGCAGTTCTCAACCGCCAAGCCACGCCGAACCTAAGTCCACTTGGAATCGTTTGAGTCACGCGGCGCAACAACACAGCGTCTCCCACGACGGCCCCGTCCGGGGCGAGATTCGGTTGTTCGTCATCGTTCTCGGGGCTTCCGCCCCGAGCTAAGAACGGCGGCCCCTTCCGGGGCGATGGGAAGAGACGACAAACGCCAGAGTAGAACCGTTGTCCCCAACTGTTCCGTCGGGCAGCTTTCAACTGCCAAGCTATGTCGCACCCGAGTCCACTTGGAATCGTTTGAGTCACGCGGCGCAACAACACAGTGTCTCCCACGACGGCCCCGTCCGGGGCGAGATTCGGTTGTTCGTTATCATTCTCGGGGCTTCCGCCCCGAGCTAAGGACGGCGGCCCCTTCCGGGGCGATGGGAAGAGACGACACGCGCCAGAGTAGAACCGTTGTCCCCAACTGTTCCGTCGAGCAGCTTTCAACTGCCAAGCCGCGTCGCACTCAAGTCCACTTCCCATCCTTGTGCGTTGGAGGACGTTCGTCCTGTATGATCTGGGGGGACTCGATCTGCTTCTGTTCATCATCCTTGGCCAGTTCACTGAAAGACGAATGTTTCAATTCTCGATTCGCTCGCTCCTTTTCTGGACGCTGTTTGCGGCGTTGGCTTGTGTGTTTTGGCTGGAGGGTGTTTTGCCTGCGGTTTTGACCGTGCTGGCCTGGCTGCTTCATTTCTGTGCGATGTGCATTCTTCCAGTGGTCGCTTTTGAAGTGCATGGCGAGCGACGGCGGTTCTTTGTCGCTGCTTTTGTTTTTGATTTTGCTTTCTTACTCTTGAATCACCGACACTGGGATGACGACGCGTTTGGTGTGATCTCACTGTTTGCTTTGGCGGGGGCCTATGTCGCCGGCACCCTTTCGGCTGCGGCTTACTGTGCCATTGCGTTGCCAGGAGAACCGCGAGGCTATTGGCGGCCTCTGCACTTGGTGACACGTGTTCTGATCTGGTGTTGGGGGACGAAACCAGACACCGAAGATGGGGTATGATTTGCGCAGGCACTGGGGCGATGGGTTGCCCAGAGGTTTTGGGAAATATTGAGGGAAAGGCAAAGATGTTTCGTGCGTTGACGATGTTGATTCTGGTGGCGGTCGGTTCAACGGTGGCGCTCGGGAAAGAGCCCGCGGATACCAACTATGATGAAGCGAAGGTGCCTGCCTACGATTTGCCGGATCCGTTGATTGACCACGCCGGGCAGTCGGTGGGGCGAGAGGAATGGATGATGCATCGGCGTGGGGAAGTGCTGCGGATGTTTGAAGAATCGGTGTATGGGAAGACGCCGAGTCAGGAATTGTCGGTGCGGTATGAGGTGATGGAGACGGATCCGAACGCTTTGGGTGGGCGTGCCACGCGAAAACAGGTGGCTGCATTCTTTGGGGAGGATGCGTACCGGATTGATATCTTGATTTATCTGCCGAACGCTCCGGAGGCTCCAGTCGCTGGGTTTGTCGGCTTGAATTTCAATGGGAATCAAACGATTCATTCTGACCCGGGAATTTTGGATCAAGGAACGGGGAAGGAACGTGGTTCTTCCGCCAGTCGTTGGCAAGTGGAAGAAATCATTGATCGAGGGTACGCGCTTGCCACGATTCATCGTGACCAGGTTGATCCTGACAATTATCGCAACGACTTCACGGACGGCATTCACCCGTTGTTCTACCGGGAGGGACAGACCAAACCGGAGCCGACGGAATGGGGCTCCATTGGTGCATGGGGTTGGGCGTTGTCGCGAGTTTTGGATCGCCTGGAAATGGAGCCACGCGTGGATGCGACGCGAATGGCGGTCGTGGGGCATTCGCGGTTGGGCAAAGCTGCCCTTTGGGCGGGGGCTCAAGACACTCGATTCGCGATGGTGATCAGCAATGATTCCGGCTGTGGTGGAGCGGCGTTGTACCGGCGTTGCTTTGGGGAACGGATTCATCACATGATCAAGCCGGTGGAATATTGGTTCTGCACCAATCACCATCAGTACCAGCATCGGGAAGACGCGTTGCCGGTGGACCAGCACATGCTGCTGGCCCTCGTCGCTCCTCGGCCGTTGTATGTTGCCAGTGCCACGAACGATCGTTGGGCGGATCCCAAGGGAGAATTCTTGGCGGCGAAACATGCCAGCCCGGTTTATGAACTGTTGGGACAACCTGCTTTGACACAGGAGGATTTCCCTGCACCTGGGCAACCGATTCACACGACCATCGGCTATCACTTGCGAGAAGGTGATCACGATATCACTGCGAACGATTGGGAACAGTATCTCAGGTTCGCGGATCAGCATTTGAGTCGTTAGGGGAACGGTCGGAAACGGCTTCGATCATTCACGGAACCGGGGCTAACGCCCAAACGGCTCACATGAGAGGAACCGGGGCGAACGTCCAAACGGCCGACATGACAGATTGGAGCGTGACTCAATGAACAGTCCGCTTGCGTCACTCTGCTAAGACGGAGTGATTGACGAACGGTTCCCGCGTTATCAGCCTGTGCTGATCAAGCGTGTTTTTATCTTTCCTTTTTAGGTCGTTGCCCTGTCATGATGCGAATCTTCACCTTGGTTTTTTGGCTGCTTCTGCCGGTCGTTCCTGCCCTATCGCAATCTGAGCGGAATGCGAGGCCGCTGACTGCGAAGGCGAGCGAAAAATGGGTGATCAAGTGGAACCGTTCGGATGACTTCAAAGGCGAAGAGGTCGATTGGCGAAAGTGGAACAAGCGTCCCGAGAACTTTGGTGCCTGGACGTGGGACAACGATTCCAACGCCACCGTGGCCAACGGAGTGCTCACGCTGACGGTTCGGCGTGTTGATTCGAAAGAGGGGGCCACTGATGTGTTGCGGGACCAAAGTGGGAATCCCACCCCGTTCACATCCGGCATGCTGAAGTCGTATGCGGTTGGAACCTATGGGTATTACGAAGCAAGGATCAAGGGATCGTCGGTGTTTCCCGGAGTGTGCCCATCGTTCTGGCTGTACAGCAAGATTGATGATTCGATCGTATCAGCCGGCGAGGTTCGCTACAGCGAAATTGACATCGTGGAATTGTCTCAGCGGGGAGACCGAGTCGAGGGGAATCGACGGATCATGGATCACAACCTCCACGCGATCGTGTCGAATGGCAAGCCGGGAATCGCTGGGCGAGGGTGGCAACGACCGAATGATGAGCGCTTTCAAGACACCCAGGCAAACGAATACAAAGCACCATTCGATCCGGGAGAAGAATTCCACACGTACGGATGCCGTGTGGGACGCGAGGAGATTGTTTGGTATGTGGATGGAGTCGAAGTGGGACGCAAGAAGAACGTCCACTGGGATCGAGAAATGAACGTGGCAATTTCGCTTGGGCTGCGTGCACCGTTTGCGGTGTTTGCGGACAATCGTTTGCGGGCCAATGTTGCTCATCAAGCCACTGAACTTCCCACCACGATGGAAGTCGATTACGTGCGGGTTTGGGAAATCGAAGAGTGAGTGGTGATGGGCGAGCGGGGCTTTCGATTGAGGGTGAGGGAATGGATCTCGATCTGTCGAGGCGAGGACAGTTTGCTTTGGTTCTGGCGACCGTGCGAAGGACGCAGTCACTTCCCGGAGGTCAAATTCGCGGTCTGCCGAATGGGCGTGTGGTCAGCGGTTTGACGGGGTTTCATCTGTTCGCTTGCCAGCTTGCAGAAGCCGAGAAGGAGGATCAGCAGGGGCGGACACACCAATCGTTGGATCAGGTGAATCAACTGAGAAACGAGTTCAGCGTGACCGCTAGTCGATGGCAATCCTCGGTAGGCGGATTGTTGCAAGGCATCCGGTCAGGTCAGGACGTGAAGAACCTGGAACGTCTCAAGCAAATGAAAGCTGCCCAGGTAGAAATGGGGCGTTTGATCGACGCCGCTCAAAAGGCATTCAAAGACTTGATCGCGAATTTGAGCAATGCGGGGGCTCAATCCGACAAACGGCCAGAAGAAGACGCGGGATGATTGGCGAGCTGTTTGGCATGCTTGCGAGCGACTTCGGGGTGTTGCTCAATGACGTTTGGGCTTTCGGTCGGGTTGGTGCGATGATCGTAAAGTTCTTCCGCGATGATTTGATTGTCCTGGATCGATCGCCACTGGGTGTATCGCCAATCGGCCGTGCGGACGGAGTAGCCCCACGCGATCCACTTTTCGCGAGGTGCGTAAAACGGATGCTGGTGCTGGGTGAAGGCGGCGGTCTTCAGCATTTGGTTTGGGGTCGTGAGCAGCGACGAGAGGTCGGATCCTTCCAAGTTCTCGGGGAGGTCGTCAGCGATGCCCGCGAGAGATGCAAGGGTGGGGTAGAGATCAACCAATTCGGTCAGGCAATTGGTTCGCTGGCCCGTCTGGTCGGTGCGTGGATCCGCGATGATCAGAGGAACTCTGGCGTCGAGCTCGAAGTTGCTGGTCTTGCCCCACAACGTTTTTTCGCCGATGTGGAATCCGTGGTCCGAAACGAAAGCGACAAGTGTGTTGTCTTGCTGGCCGCTTACTTTGAGTGCATCCAAGATCAGCCCAACTTGGGCATCGAGGAAGCTGATCGAAGCGTAGTACCCATGGCGAAGATGTCGTTTCAGTTCCGGTGACAATTCGGCTTGCTTGGGGACCCCATCGTACCCGTGAAGTTCCCGCGAAATGTGCATCGCGATGTCGGGGACATCGAGCGGTTTGGATTCGAGTTCGGGAGCGGTGATTTGCTCCGGATCGTAGAGGTCCCAGTACTTCTTTGGTGCAACGAAGGGCAAATGAGGACGCCAGAATCCGACGCCCAAGAAGAACGGGGCAGAGTCGCGGGGGTAGTCGCGAATCACGGAGGCGGCCAAACGAGCGATCTGCCCGTCGCGATAGGCGGTGTCGGGCACGTCGAGCGCTTCCGTCACCGGTGCCTTCTTGATCTTGCGAACACGCAAGGCGACGGGTGTGTTGGAGTGCACGGTGTCGGCGGCATGCGTTCCTGCGTGGAAGGCTTCGTCCATCGACCATGATTGGCGGTCTTGGGTGTCGCCCATGTTGTGAAAGATCTTGCCAATGTCTTGGCAGAAGTAGCCATGGTTCTTGAAGTGTTGCGGCAGCGTGACCAGCGAGGCGCCGTTGGGAGCGGTCTCGCGAAAACTTTTGCGTAGGTCATCGACGCCCACTGTGTCAGGACGCAGTCCGGTCAAGAACGAGGAACGCGAGGGATTGCAGACGGCTTGTTGGCAGTAGGTTCGATCGAACACCAGCCCGCGTTCCGCGAGTGCATCCAGGTGGGGCGTGATCGCATTGGGGTCGCCATAGGGGCCGATCGCACAATTCAGGTCATCGGCGATGATCAGCAAGACGTTGGGGCGTTCTTCGCCGAGAGCTGGGCGGATGAAGAACAGTGCGAGGGCGAGTGCGCCGACCCGTTTGGCTGTTTCAGCGATGCGATTGGAAGCGAGTTTTTGGCGGAACGAAAGCAACCTGGTCACCTGGGCAATCGGGAGTCAAATGTGGGGCATGGGAGTTTGTCCACAAGTGTAGCTGAACCGTTTGGGAGACGTTGTCACCGGTCAGTGGGCGATGGCAGTTCGACTGCCGGAGCAGCGCCGAAGCGGCTTGATCCGGCCTACCAGCGAAGATGGACGAATGAATTCGTCAGATGCTTTTGGGGGCCAGTGCGGCGATGGCCATCCCGGTCAGCAAACCACCGACGTGGGCACCGTTGGCGATGCCCTGAATCAGCGGCGTCATGCAGGCGAACATGAAGCCGAGCATCAGGTAGACATTGAACGGAGGGATGCCAACAGGATAGGACGGTTGGAACTTGGGCCGAATCCAGATGAATCCGAAGACCCCGAACACGGCACCGGATGCTCCGATTGCCATGGGGCCTTCCAGCCAATCGGGCAGGACGACTTGAACGATCGTTCCGACGAGATGAGAAATCAGCAGCAGTCCCGCGATGAACAGCGAGCCGTGCAAACGTTCGACGACACTGCCCAGCGTGAACAGGGCCATCATGTTGAAGACCAGGTGCATGGGCGAACCGTGCAAGAATGCGGGGGTGATCAGTCGCCAGACCTCCCCCTTCTTGATTGATACCCACGGGTCATCTGTTTTTTTGTAGTCGACCTCCCCGGCCAGGGTCAGGCCGAAGAACAGTTTCTGTTCGAATGAAAAATAGTCGCCCTGTTCCCAACCTTCCATTGTCATTTGGTCGGGAAGGTTGCGAAGCGGTTTGGGCTGGGCAAAGTTGGTGGCGTAACTGATCACGCCACAAATCACGATCATGCCGATGACGACGGGGATGTTGCCGGACATGGCGGTTCGCCCTCCGAACGCCCCCGATGAACTCCGCAGCTTTTGCTGCGACTTCTTTTGCAATGCGAGCTTGCGCTGCTTTTCCGCCTCGTCTTCTTTGCGCAAGCGAGCGGCTTCGGCGGAAACGTTGAATTTGGCTGCACCGGGCGACTGTTTGAACTCTTCCATGGCTTCTCGGGCCGCCGCGACATCTTTCTCGTCGCGGATCCAGATATCATGGGAGTTTTCGTCGTGGTCGACTTTCGCAGGAATTCTCTGAGTCTGCAGGAAGTCGTTGAATTGGTCCGCCAATTTGGGATCGGAAAAATTGCCGATTCGCCGCATATCAATCTTTCTTGTTCGAAACGAAAATGACTTCCATGTTCTACGTTGATCTCGCGGAATTTGCACGGGTGGGGGCGCGACGCAGCGGGCTGCATCTTGCGTCGTCCTGTCGCCAAACACGCGGGCTGGCGTGGGGGATTGGCTTGCTGGCGAGCCTGGTCGTCAGTTCACCTGCCTTGGCCGATGAGTTTCCTGCGCCGATCAACACAGAACCTCTCGCAGAATTGGACGCCGATGGCAAGCTCGCAGGTCCACCCCTGCTGTCGCCTCAGGAGGCCGCTGACGCGATCGAGATGCCAGAGGGATTTTCGGCGACCATCTTCGCGAGCGAACCAGACGTCCAGAATCCGATCGATTTGGCGTGGGACCGGAAAGGGCAGCTGTGGGTCGCGGAGAACTACACGTATGGACAGCGTGGCGTGTCGTGGCGGGACGATCAACGCGATCGAGTTCTGGTCTTCAAGGATGAAAATCTAGACGGGGTCGCGGATTCACGATCCGTGTTTTTAGACTCGGTGCAGCATTTGACCAGCGTCGAGGTGGGGCGAGGCGGTGTGTGGTTGATGTGCCCGCCACAACTGTTGTTCGTGCCGGATGCGGATGCGAACTCGGTTCCAGATTCGGCTCCTCGGGTCATCTTGGACGGGTTCACGATTGCAGAGCAGAACTATCACAACTTGGCCAACGGGTTGCGTTTTGGACCGGATGGCTGGCTGTACGGGCGTTGTGGTGGATCGTGCCCAGGGCGGATTGGAGTGCCGGGGACTCCTGATGGCGAGCGGACTGCGCTCGAGGGCGGCATCTGGCGGTACAACGTGGACACGCATCACTTCGAGGTCCTGTGTCACGGGACGACGAACCCCTGGGGACACGATTTTGATCGCAACGGCGAGTTGTTTTTCATCAACACCGTCAACGGTCATCTGTGGCATGGCATTCACGGGGCTCATCTTCACCGACCGTTCACTTTGGACCCGAACCCGAACGCTTATGAGTTGATTGATCAGCACGCTGACCACTATCACTTCGACACCTCCGGAAAATGGCAAGACTCACGTGACGGGGCCGCGAATGACTACGGGGGCGGGCACGCTCACGTGGGCATGATGATCTATCAAGAGTCGACTTGGCCGAAGGAATACCAAGAAGACCTGTACACGTTGAATTTTCATGGGCGTCGTGTGAATCGCGAACGATTGGAACCTCAAGGAACCGGCTATGTCGGCAAGCACGAGAAGGACATTTTCCTGAGCGACGACGTTTGGTTCCGCGGGATGGAGCTGTCCGCGGGTCCGGATGGCAACGTGATTGTTTTGGATTGGGCGGACTTGGGCGAGTGCCATGAGCACTCGGGAGTTCACCGGTCGAGTGGCCGCGTTTTCCAAATTCGCTATGAAGCGGGAACTCCGGACGACGTGGCTGATCGGCTTGCAAAGCTGAACGAACCCGGAATCAACGTTGAGCAAACGATCGCATTTCAATTGGCGGGCGATCGTTGGTTTTCGCATCAGTCTCGATTGCAAATCGCGGAAGCCGCTGCCGGAGGTGCCGACGCCAGCGAACTGAACGCGGCGTTGTTGAAACAATTCAAAGATGTCGAGGGAACCAATCCGCAACAACGCTTGCGGATGTTATGGACGCTGAACGTTTCTGGCGGTTTGTCTCGCAAGGTTTTGTTCGAAGGTGTCGCTGATCCGTCGCCGCACGTTCGCTCATGGTGCTTTCGCTTGATGACGCAACATTGGCCGATCGACGATGTGTTCGGGCCAACTTCGGCGAGTGTGGCAGCGGAGGAGAAGGTGTACGACGAGTACCGTGCTTATTCGAGCGATTTTCTGAAGCATGCGGAGGCCGATGTTGCTTCGGTGCGATTGACGCTCTCGTCGATTCTGCAGCGATTGCCGTTGGGTTTGCGAGGTGAGTTGGCGGATTTCTTGACGGAGTTGGATTCTGGCATCGAGGACGCGGACGATCACAACCAGGGAATGATGATCTGGTACGGGTTGATGGCGTGCGCGGACGAGCACCCCGATGAGTTGCTTGTTGGCGGGGAGCAATGCCAGATTCCAACCACCACACGACTGATTTCGCGAGCGTTGGCCGAACGAGGCGACCAGCACCCGAAGGTGTTTGCGAGTTTAGTGACGTCGGTGACACGACGCCTGCGCGGCGATCATGATTTGGATGGCAAAGCCAACGTGGCGTGCGCGGATGCGTTCTTGGAAGGTGTGTCAGCTGGAATTGTGGGAGTGCGAAAGGCGGAGCGTCCGGAAGACTGGGGCGATTTCCAAGCGGTGTTGGCGGCTCATGAGGACTTGCAGACCAAACACGCGGAAACCCTTCGCAAGTTGAACACGTTGTTCGGCGAAGGCCAAAGCGTTGGTGAGATGGCGGCGGTCGCTGGCGATGGTGACGCGGATATTCTGGAGCGATTGGCCGCGGTTCGGGGGCTGATTGAATCGAGGGGGGCGGACGATGCCATTCCCGATTCCTACATCGTTCGGTTGGCAATGCCTTTGATCAAGGATCCACGCGTCAACGCGAAATTGGCTCCCGCGTTGTCAACGATTGAGATGCCAGCGGTGGGAAGTTTGTTGCTTGACAACCTGAATCGGTTTCGAGCCCCGCGCCGTTCTGGCGTGGTGGGGTTGCTGTGTTCCCGAGCCGTTTTCGCGGACGTGTTGTTGACGGCGATTGAGCAGAAGAAGCGTCCCAAAGAGGTGCTGACCGCCTCGCATGTGCGAACCATTTTGTCGCTGGAGGACAATGATTTGACCGAGCGTGTTGAAAGCGTGTGGGGGCGAATCAAGGACACGCCTGACGATCGGAAGCAGGAGATCGAGCATTGGACGCAATCCTTGACACGCGAGCGGTTGGCCAAGGCGGATGCTTCGGCCGGGCGGGCCTTGTTTCAGTCCGCGTGTGCGAATTGCCATCAACTGTTTGGAACGGGCGGCAAGGTGGGGCCGGATTTGACAGGGGCTCAGCGGAGCGATCTTGGTTACTTGTTGCATAACATCATCGACCCGGACTCCGTCGTGGGGGCGGACTACCGAGCGACAAAAATCGTGACGGCCGATGGGCGATTGTTGGTGGGCTTGGTCACACAGCGGACCCGGCAGACCACCACGATTGTCGCCGCGGATCAGACCTGGGTGTTGGCAAACGACGACATTGATTTGGAGGCCGTGACCGAGCAATCACCGATGCCTAGCGGTTTGCTGCAACCGATGACGGAGCAGCAAGTGGTTGACTTGATCGGGTACCTGCAGAGTCCAACCCAGGTGGCGTTGCCGGACGAGAGGTAGGTTCCCGTCGTAGCGAAAGTCGTCAAGACTTTCGGTTTTCCCGCAATCAACGAAACTCTCGACGAGTTTCGCTACCCTTGGATTGAGCAATCAACGAAACTCTTGACGAGTTTCGCTACCTCGGATTGAGTTGAACAGATCACTCGTTTTCAAACTCGGTGTCGCTGAGTTCGAAAACGACTTGTACCGACGCGGAAAGTGTCATCAGGCCAGCTTCGATGGAGCTGCCCGATGATTCGGTTCCAAACAACTGCATGCTGTTGCTGAATGGATCGGAGCCTCGGGAGGTTTCCTGAACGCTTAGCACGCGAGCGACCTTGGCATCGAGGGCCCCGGCCATGTCGTTGGCCTTTTCGCGAGCGGCAGCAATCGCTTTGATTCGAGCGGCGCGGCGATGTTGGACTTGATCGGAGTTCAGCCACTGGATCCCAGCGATGGAGTTGACTCCGCGTTCCAGGATGCCGGTGTAGACCGTTTCAAACTGCTTGATGTTTCGGACCATGATCGTCAGTTGGCGGCTGGCGGAAAATCCGATGGGTTGGTTCTGCTGCAACTCATCGCGAACACTCGGCTGGGGAGCTTCGGTTTGGGTCGCTCGTTGTGGTGTCGAGTCACCAAAAAGATCGCCGAGTCCTTGGGATGCCTGCATCGATGAACTTTGTTTCGAATACTGACCCTTTTGACTTTGTGGGTAGATCGGTGAAAGGACAATCGATTCTGTCCGAATGTCCTTGGCTTCGATCCCTTGGTCCTTCAGAAACTGCACGACTTGAGCGATCTGCTCTGAGGTCTTTTGGGCCGCGTCGGTGACCTTTTCTTCACGTGATTCAATCGCGAAACGAAGGGTGACACTGTCGGGGGCGACCTTGGAGTCAGCCGTTGCTTGCACAGTCAGCTTGGACCGAGTGTCGACACCATCGGCGGCGCAAGCAGATCCAGGGTACGACAGCACGGAGGCACTGATGGCAGCAGCAAGCAGGCTTGATTGGCAGGCGATGCGTTTCAACACGTTGGGCTCCATTGATTCGGGAAACAGAAGGAGCCCGTCATTCTATGGCGTGACAGAAGGAAGAGGGGCAAAACGGCACGGTATCGTCCGACGCGGTGTTCGGCAGGTCGCTGCAGAGTAGAACATTTGTCCCCAAATGTTTGCGTGTTTGGTTCGATGTCGTTGAGCAGCGTGACGCGAATGGTGGCTGTCGTCTGGGGGTCGCCCCGGATGGGGCCGGCGTGGAATCTTGGGGAGTCCCTCGCTCACGCGTCGGGTTGTGATGGGGGGCTTGGCCGACTCGGACAGGCAAGAGTACCCATCCTACATGCGTTGAAACGTCGTTGAGAACCGAGTCGTCAAGCCGTCACCATTGACGCCCTGGTTGCTCATTTGGCGGCGGTTTGAAGCTCGCGCGCGAACTGTTGCACGACCGGTCGTTGGGTCAGACGCGGGTTGATGTGCGGTCGTTTTTCCAAGAGCCACGCTTGGGCTTGGTCGGGTGTCATGCCTTTGTGAGCGATCAGCCAGCAGATCGCGATCGTGGCGCTGCGAGCCCGTCCGGCTTTGCAGTGGATGTAGACCGCTTTGCCGTTTTCAACATGACGCTGAATGAAGGCGACTCCGGTCGTGACGTCTTGCAGGCTGGGGTGAGTGAAGTCCGTGATCGGCAGGTGCAGTTGTTCGATGCCGTGCTTGGCATACTCCTCGACCGGGCCGCAGTATTCCTCGCAAGTGTTGACGACTCCGCCAACGTTGAGCTTTGCCAGTTCCGCGACATCGCGAGCGAATGGGCGAGCGCCGACAATCACCAAGGGATCGATCCAGTCGAACCAATTGCGAACCTTGAGGACCCGTCCGAGCAGCATGTTCCACCACAGCGTCGGGAGGAACACGACGCGGGCGTACAGGCGTCTCAGCCATCCGGATTGAGTGGGCCCACTCACGCCGTGTGGATCGCTCGGTCGTCGATGGCCATCGCGGCTTCGTGCACCGCTTCGGACAACGTCGGGTGAGCGTGGCAAGTGTGCACGATGTCTTCGCTGCTGGCACCAAATTCCATGGCCGCAGCGGCTTCGGCGATCATGTCACCGGCACGCGGGCCGATGATGTGCACGCCGAGGACTCGGTCTGTCGTGGCGTCCGCCAGGACTTTGACGCGGCCGTCAATGTCACCCAGCGTCCGGGCGCGTCCGTTGGCACCCAGAGGGCAAACACCCTTTTTGTAGTCGATGCCGGCTTCCTTGAGTTCTTCTTCGGTTTTGCCGACCATCGCGATTTCGGGATGGGTGAAGACGATCGCGGGGATGACTTCGTAGTTCATTTCCGAAGCGATCCCGGCCATCTGTTCGACGCAGACGACGCCTTCTTCCATCGCTTTGTGAGCCAGCATGGCGCCTCCGATGCAATCGCCGATGGCGTAGATGCCAGGAACGGAGGTTTCGAACTGATGGTTGACTTGGATGAAGCCACGCTCATCTAATTTCACGCCCGCGTTTTCGAGTCCCAGATTCTTGGTCGCGGGAGCACGCCCGGTCGCGAGCAGGACTCGGTCGCAGCGAATCGGATCGCCGTCTTTGATTTCAACGACACAGGGTTTCTTGTCGCCCGGGTTGGGATCCACTTTGGCGGAGGCGACAAAGGTTCCGGTGCGAATGTCCATGCCTTGTTTTTTGAAGCTGCGATGAGCCAAGGTGGCCATCTCTTTATCGAGCCCTGGCATGATTCGGTCAAAGGCTTCCAAGACAACGACGTGGCTGCCCAGGCGATTCCAAACGCTGCCGAGTTCCAGGCCGATGTAACCGCCGCCGATGACGACCAATTCTTCTGGGACTTCGGGGTAGGAGAGTGCAGCGGTGCTGTTGCCAACGAGATCGCCGTCTTCTTCCACGAACGGCAGTTGGGCAGGCACGCTGCCGGGGCAGAGCATGATTTGATCGGCCGAGACCAAGGTCGGTTGATCGTCGGCGGCCCCTTCGCTGGGCGTGATCTCGACGGTTTCTGCGTCGCGAAGGATGCCTCGGCCGTGGTAAGCGGTCACGCCACGGCGGTTGAAGAGCATGTCGATGCCACCGGTCAGCGACTCGACGATTTTCTCTTTGCGTTTCATCATCACGCTGAGGTCCAACTCCAGCTTGCCGACGTTCAGACCATGGTCAGCAAATTTGTGTTGGGCTTCTTCGTACAAGTGGCTGGATTCCAGCAGTGCTTTGCTGGGGATGCAGCCGACTCGGACACAAGTCCCGCCGAAGCGAGGGTTGTCGTCGATGCAGGCAACGTCGATGCCCAGTTGAGCAGCGCGAATGGCAGCGACGTAACCGGCTGGGCCACCGCCCAAAATGACGAGTTCGTGACGAGCCGTTTTCATAGCAATTGAGTTGGAGTGCGGGTCGAGAATCGTGACAAATCAAGATGAATTGTCAGATACGCCAAGCAGTTTGTCGACCGGAGCGCCGTTGCTTTGCAGAGACAAAGGGCTGTCCGCGTCGGTCGGTCAGGAACCAGTTGGGCCAAGCATCAGGATCTTGCCCGTGAGGCTCACTGACTGGCGATTTTGCCGTCCATCGCAATGGTGTCCGCGAAATCGTACGGGTGGAAGACACGGCCGATGCGTTCGGCGAGCATCTGCAAGTACAGCTTGCGGAACTTGGATTCCGTGGTTTCGCTGGTGTACTGTCCCGCGGTCGCAGGGAACATGAATTCATCGATTTCTTTGCGGAAGACGACGGCTTCGGTTTCAACGTCCAGAACCGTCAACGTTACCGCTGCGGACCCGCGATACAGCGTTGCTCCTTCGCGGAGCTTCATGCCGGTCAGTTCAATGGCCAGGACCTTGTCCGCTTCGACCCCCTTGCCGATGTCGAGGAAGTCCGAGTTTTCCCAGCCGTGTGTGTCGCGAAACTCTTGGATTTCGTCTTCGCGAACCAAGCGGATGTCTTTGATTTTGTTCAGCAGGATGTCGCTGACTTTACGTGACAGGGTTCGGGCGGCGATGTCTTCGCTGTATTGGCTGCGATCGGTGAAGGTCACCACAGCAACCTTGGAATCCTTGAGCAGCTCACATTCCGCGGGCACTTGGTCCGCCCCGACGGCGTGCATCAGATTGGCCATCAGCCCCAAGCAACCGGTTTGGGTGGTCAGGAGCAATCCGGAAATCAGCAACGATGAAACGGTGCAAATGAGAGCGGTGGATCGAGCTGGCATAGTGAACGTCAAAGGGCAAGCGGCTAGGAAGACGACCTGATGCTTGGTCGTAGGCACTGCCGCCATTTCGACGCCACCCCAATCTGATCTGGTTCGTCAAATGCGTCCGGAATTCCGATTGGAGTGCTCGCTTTCCGACCGCTTCCCATGCTCGGCCCCCTCCCTTGCGTACGCCTGAACGGCGTCGCTCGACATCTGTCCCAAAGTTCGTTTCGGGGGAGGTTCTCAGCTGCAGAAACCCAGCACCAGAAAACTGCACGACCTCTTCGCGGGCGGGGGTCTCGAGATGTGACGAGCTCGGCGTTTAGAAACCACACGACCTCGTTGCGGGCGAAACTCACCAACATCGCCCCAGATGGGGCTGTCGTGGGGATAGCGAAGTCGTTCTTCGCTGACGCGTCGGGGTTTCTTTTTCAATGATCGACGGCTGGGAGCCCATCGGACGGGGGCGTGAGGGCCTGGAAGGTTGCCAGGACGTGGTCGCTAAAGGATGGCCGGGGCGACGAGCAATTCGCGTTCGATTTGGAACAGCGTGACCTGCCAGTCAGCGGATTCGTCATCCTTGGTTGGGTGCCATTCCATTTCGATTTGGATCACGCCAGAGAACGATCCAGTGGGGTCGCGCCAGTACGTGTCAACCTTTTCGCGGCCGTACTTTTGGAACACGCGAGGGCGGCGATCAAGTTCCCATTGGATGTCCGGGCCGACCTTTTGAACGTCGGCGTAGGCGCCACCACGGAAGTTGTCGAGTTGCTCTTGGGCGGATTGGTCGAGCTCGTAGGCTGCGTCCAGCTTCATCGTGGAGACTTGGCGGTTGGGGGCTGACTTTTGCAGTTCCAGTGCCAAGGCTTCTTCGCCGTTCGCGGCCAATTCCAGGTATTCCTGGGCGAAGTAGACGGCTTGGTCGCCAAGGGTGCGGTATTTCAGATAGTGGACAAAGAAGCCGGTCGCCCCAAACAGGCAGGCCAGGACGAGACCGATTCTGGCAACCGTGGTTCCGACGGGTTTGGCGGCCCCGGAGTGCTTTCGCAATGCGAACAAGCAGAATGCGATCGCCAGGACGGGCAGCACCAGCATTGGTTTGCCAACGGCTGCGGTGAAACTGGCGATTGCGATGAAGAAGCCGATGAACGCACTGATGCGAACGGGAGCGACATCTTCAACGACAACCGCTTCGTAGCCTGCTTCCGCTCCCATTCTGGGAACATCTTTTTCGCGATTGGCGGCAGTCGCTTTGGCGGCACCGCCCAAAAACAACGACTTGGACGATTCAGGCTGGTTCATTTCGGCGTGGATACGAAAAGAGGACCGCGGGAAGAGATGGACCCGGGCTGTTACGCAGCTCGTCGCGTTTGGGTTTGCACTGCGTGAGAATTCTTTTCCGGTGCTTCGTCGGCGGCTTGGAACAGCTTGGATCGCAGGAGTTCAGCCGCTCGGGCGGACGCTCCCGGGCTCGCGTGTTTTTCCCGCAATTGCTGCAGGTCGCGTCGGGTTTTTGCGTAGTAGAAGCTGTCCTGCAGCATCGCTCGCATGGTTTCGGTCAAGAAATCGACCGCGGGAGCTGGGTCGCCCACCGAGATGAATTCGGGATACAGCTTTCGCCCGGCCATCAGGTTGGGGAGTGTGACGCTGTCGATCTTCAAGACGCGTTTGCCGACCGCATGCAGCACTCGCCCGACTCGGTAGATCACCGCCGCGGGTGTTTCGCGAGCCAGCAGTTCGAGGCTGACGCTGCCGCTGACCATCATCGCGCAGTGAGCTGCTTCGATGATTTCCGAGGTGCAGTCCACGTAAAAGTCAATCGGCAGGTCGGTGTCATTTTCGGTGAGTTGTTCACGGCACCAGAGACATTGTTTGTCTCGGTAGGCAGCGACAGCGAATCGCACGTTCTCACCCGTTTCGCTCAATTCACGGTGCAGGCGACGGATGGTCTCGAGCTGGATCGGGAAATTCGAGCGGACTTCGTGATCGCGAGATCCTGGCAGGACAGCAACAATTCGCTCGCCTGATTGAGTTTGCTGGTGGAAGCGTCGCATCACCGCGGTGTCGAGTTGCTGTTCCTCGACGGCGTCGAAGAACGGATGCCCAACCAGGCTGACGGGAATGGCGTGCTGGTTGAAGAACGACTCTTCGACCGGCAGCACTGCGACGACATGATCGACCGTGCGTTTCATTTTGCGGACTCGCCATGCACCCCAGGCCCACAGTTGCGGCGGGCAATAGTAGTGGACGGGAATGCCGTACTTCTTGGCTCGTTTAGCGATGTGCCAATTGAAGCCGGGGAAGTCGACCAGGACGACCGAGTCCACGGAACCGGACCGAAAGATGGCCTCGGCTTGGTCAGCAAACCGGAAGAATTCGCGGATTTTGGGCAGCACTTCCACAATTCCGACGACAGCGTGCCGGGTCAGGTCCAGGTCAACGCGACAACCGGCGGCCAGCATGGATGGGCCGCCAAAACCGCGGCAGATGATTCGTTCGTCGTTTTGGATCGTGAGCCCACCTGGATTCGTCAATTGGCGAATCAGTCGAGCGGCGTGTTGGTCGCCGCTCGGTTCTCCGACGGAAAAAAAGATGGTCTTGGTCACGTGTGACGGTCCCCGGCGATCGTGGAGCAAAGTTCAGGATGGGGGTATAGAAAATCGCCCTTCTGTAACGCAAGTTCGATCCGCTCTTGCCACTCCGCGACGCCGGCGATACGCTTCGAAATGTTGAACAGGATGTTTCACACCGTAGTGGTCAAGGATGCCGATTCGGATGCGAAAAAACAGACCTCATGAGGCGGGCAGCCTTGCTGCAACGCAACCGCCGGCGCCTCTCTTTGGCTCCGAAACGGATGAACGCTCTGCTGACGGGGCGACCATTCCGATGCCGCTCCACGAGTCGGCGTCGAGTGATTCCAACAATTCCCCGTCTGGCGAATCCCTGTTCACGGCCGGGGAGGCTCCCTCCCAGCAGAATCGCAGCGACGGGCAGGAATACTCCGCCGAAAAAGCTGCGGCAAAGTGGTCCAGCCGAAAGCGTCGCTTCCGCACTGACTCCGGAGTTTGGCGTTTGGCACCGCGAGGGAAGTTCCCCAAGCTGACATCGATTCAGGGCAAGCTGCTCACTGGAACACTGGTTTTGGTCGCTTTGGTGATCACGCTGGGCGGTGTGGGGATTCTGGGGCTGTATCAATATCGAAACTTGGCCGACGCGATCAGTTCGCGAGCGAAAGAGTTGCCGATGGCAACACAAATGGCCCAAGCCGCGGCGAAGGCTCGGGACAGCAACACGCGGCTGTGCCAGATGCGAGCCCAAGCGACGATGATCAACGCATTTGGAATGCCGCACTCCGATCTGCAGTTGGAGAACGAGACATTCCGGGAAACGATCAGCGAACTCGATCGCGCCCTCGAAACCTACGCGACGATGGTGAAGGTGAAGGTCGAGCAACCGCAGGATGTGGAAGCCGGTGCCACGTTGATCAATCCGGAAACGCAGCACGCGTCGTTGGGCACCGTTCGCGAAATTCTCAATGAGATTCGAGACAACCAGCACAATTTGGATTACCTGGTCATTGACCGGCAAACCAGCCGCAACAAGCTCGATGAACGACTGGAAAGCTTGGTTGGCGAAACTCGCGCTCACTTGGTTTTGATTCACAGCCAAATGGCGGCGTTCAGCGACCACGTGAAGAGCCGCTATCGACTCGGCATTGGCGTCGCTTGGATTGCCTTCGCTGCCGCGATGGTGATTGCCGGGGTGATGGTTTGGATCTTTCAGACCAGTGTGCTGGCACCGTTCAATAACTTGGTCATCGGGGCACGCCTGGTCGCTCGCGGCCAGTTCGAGCATCGAATCGACCTGGGCACCGGGGACGAGCTGGGGGAACTTGCCGTGATATTAAATGAGATGACAGATCGCTTTCAAAATAGCTTGGCCCACATCGAAAAGATGTGCGATGAACTGGACCAAGAGGTCAAGGTTCGCTCACAAGAAGTGATTCGCAACGAGCAACTTGCTGGGGTCGGTTTCTTGGCCGCCGGTTTTGCGCATGAAATCAACAACCCGATGGCGGCGATCGCTTGGAGTGCCGAGGCGATTGAGTCACGCATGAATGACTTGATGATGTTGCCCGACGATGAGCGTTTGCTTGATGGCGAGATGACCGAAAACTGGCGTGAGAACTTGCAACGCATCGAAGGCGAAGCGTTCCGGTGCAAGTCGATCATCGAAAAGATGCTGTTGTTCAGTCGGATGGGACAAGTCGAGAAAACCGAATTTGACATCGTTCCCTTGGTCAACGACGTGATCGAAATGGTCGGGACGTTGGGCAAGTACAAATGCCAATCCGTCCGATTGTTCGGCGACGACTCGGCCACGGTGTATGCCAACGATCAGGAGATTCGCCAAGTCATTTTGAACTTGGTGACGAACGCCTTGGAAAGTGTTGATTGCGACGGCAGCGTCGACATCTTCATCAGCCAAGGTCTGAAAATGTCGAACGTTCGAGTCAAGGACACCGGGTGCGGGATGTCCGCCGAAGTCCAGGCTCACCTGTTTGAGCCGTTCTTCACCCGCCGTCGTGATGGCACCGGCACCGGATTGGGTCTCAGCATTTCGCACCGCATCGTTTGTCAGCACGGCGGTCAATTGGTCGCTCGCAGCGAAGGCGAGAACCATGGCAGCGAATTTGAATTGCGATTGCCTGTTGCCGCGATCACCGAAGAAGTCACCTCCCCCGCGTACGAAAGTTGGAAATTCCAAGATGCCCAGCAAACCCAAGCAGCCTAAGCCCGACGGCATGCACATTCTTTTCGCGGACGACGAGCCTCAATTGCAAAAGTTGATGGGCACGGAATTGCCGCGGATGGGATATCGCGTGACGGTGTGCCCGGACGGCGAAACCGCCGTTGAAGTGTTGTCCAAAGAACCGATCGATTGCTTGCTGGTCGACCTCGATATGCCGGGGATGAGCGGGATCGATGTGATTGCTCGCGCTCGCGAAATTCGACCTGAAATCGAAGCGGTTGTGATGACGGGCAAGCCCAGCCAGGAGACCGCGATCGAAGCACTTCGCCACGGCACGTTTGACTATTTGATGAAGCCCTGTCGATTGGCGGATATCTCTGCTTTGATGGGCCGCGTCAGCGAGCGCCGTGAGTGGAATCGATTGGTGGCCGCGCTGCGTCATCGGCTGCAGCGTGCCGAAGGTGATTCCAATTTGATTGGTGAGAATCAGTCGATGAATGCCGTCCGCAAGCTGATTGCGAAGGTCGCCCCCACTGAATCGACCGTTTTGATTCGTGGCGAAACCGGATGCGGAAAAGAATTGGTCGCTCGCGCGATCGCAGACGAAAGCCTTCGAAGTGAACAACCATTCGTTGCGATCAACTGCGGTGCGCTGCCAGAAACTTTGATTGAAAGCGAACTGTTTGGGCACGTCAAAGGTGCCTTCACGGGAGCGGACTCAGGACGGATGGGGTTGTTCGAAGTCGCCAGTGGCGGCACCCTGTTCTTGGATGAAGTTGGCGAGTTGCCTTTGGCGGTCCAAGCCAAGTTGCTTCGCGTGTTGGAAACGGGAGACATCCGCCGGCTCGGTGACAATCAGAGCATCAAGGTGGATGTCCGAGTGGTCTGCGCGACGCACCGTGATCTCGAAAAGATGGTCGGTGAGGGCTCGTTCCGCGAGGATTTGATGTTCCGCATCAACACGTTTGAGTTGCAGTTGCCGGCGCTCCGTGATCGCATTGACGATTTGCCGGCGTTGGCTGAGCACTTGCTGCGACGGCACCGTGCCGATGGCGGCGACGGTCAGCTGTTCACCGAGGCTGCGATGGCTGAATTGCAGGCTCATCAATGGCCGGGCAATGTTCGAGAGCTGGCCAACGTGATTGAGCACGCTTCGGTGCTGTGCGACGCCTTGCCAATCGACGTGGAGCATTTGCCGCAACACTTTGCCCGACGTCAGCTTCGTGCCGACCTGGCTGATTCTGCTCCGATGACGATGCGCGAGATTGAGCAGCTGGCGATTGAGCGTTCGATGACTCGTCACAGCGGCAACAAAAAGGCAGTCGCGGAAGAGTTGGGCGTCTCACTGAAGACGCTCTACAACAAATTGAACGCTGCTTCCGAAGCCGCCGAAGCGGCGTGACCTGAAGCCGGGGCGTTCTCACGGGCCTGGCGATTGCAAGTGAATTTGGTTGACACCGGCTGTTGAGGTTAAGATATTTGCGCTGCTGCAAAAATGGTTTTGCTGGCATCCTCACCGCAATCATCCCCTCGACGCCTGGTTTCCATGCATTTCGCTCTTAGAACCATTGCCATCGCCTGTTTGCTGTTCGCGTTTCAGCTGTTCCCGATTGGAATGAAGGCATCCGCCGATACACCACGTCCGAATGTTCTGATCGTCATGGCGGACGATTGCACGTACAACGACTTGCCAATGTACGGGGGCGAGAATGCGAAAACGCCTCACTTGGAAGAGCTCGCCAAACAGGGCCTGACGTTTGATCGAGCGTTCCTGGCTGAGGCGATTTGCCAGCCCTGTCGGGCGGAGCTGTACTCGGGGTTGTATCCGATGCGGAACGGTTGCAATTGGAACCACTCCGCCAGTCGCGGTGACATCGAGAGCATGCCGCAACATCTTTCGCGGCACGGGTATCGCGTGGGGTTGGCTGGCAAGGTTCATGTCTCACCTCAATCGGCGTTTCCGTTTGAGGCGGTGGATGGTTGCGACAAGAACTGCGTTCGCAATCCAACGCGACCGATGCAGCTTGACTCCATTCGTGAGTTCATGGATCGCGATGACGCTCGGCCGTTTTGCTTGGTCGTTGCCTTGGTTGAACCGCATGTGCCTTGGGTGATGGGTGACGCCAGTGCGTATCCGCCTGGAAAGCTGAAGTTGCCGCCCAACATTGGCGACACGCCGGAGACCCGGTCCGCGTTCGGTCGCTACTTGGCGGAGATCACTTACATGGATGGCCAGTTCGGGCAAATCATGAGTGAGCTGGATGCGGTTGGAAAAACGGATGAGACAATGGTGTTGTTCACCTCTGAACAAGGATCGCAGTTCCCCGGCAACAAATGGACGAACTACAACACGGGCGTGCACACTGGGTTGATCGTGAAGTGGCCCGGCGTCGTCGCGGCAGGAACGAGGACGGATGCCCTGGTTCAGTACGCAGATGTGTTGCCGACGTTGATGGACATCGCAGGGGCGGAGCCTCGTCCGGAGGCGTTTGATGGATCCAGCTTCGCCGGTGTGCTTCGCGGTGAGAGCGATGCCCATCGCGAATATGCTTATGGGACTCACAACAATGTGCCGGAGGGGCCTCCCTATCCCATTCGATCGATCACCGATGGTCGGTACCACTACATCCGCAATTTGCAGAACGAGAATCTGTACATCGAGAAGCACTTGATGGGTATCAAGGGCAAGGGCGAACTGAACAACAAGTACTGGCAGACGTGGGTGTACCAAAGCTTCGAACAGCCTGAGGTGTTGCGGCTGATTCAGCGATACCAGTTGCGCCCCGAACAAGAACTCTACGACCTAGCCAGCGACCCGTACGAGATGAACAACTTGATCGAGGATTCCAGTTTGACAGGCGTCCGTCAAGAACTCAGCGAAGAGCTGGACCGATGGATGAAATCGCAAGGGGATCCAGGGAGCGAGCAAGACACGGTCGAAACTCATCGAGCGGCCAAGAATGGCGAACATCGATTTGGTATTTAGACGAAGTTGGTTTGATGCGGCCCGCGATGAATGGGGCGTCTTGTTGGAAGTCGGGCGTTTGTGGGAGCCCGAGTGACTGTCGATTTGCTTTTGCCCGCCGGGTGCGGGGGCGAGCTTTTGACAGTTTGGGCCTGGGCCGTTCTGCTAAGCCGAAATGATCAAAGTTTCTTTCGGCGACCCCGCATGAATGTGTTTCAAAGTTTGGTGTCCAGTTGGCCGTTCTGGGCGGTGTTGTCGGCATTGGCTGCGGCGCTCACGGCGGTGTTTGCCAAATTGGGTGTGAAAGGCGTGCCGCCGGACGTGGCCACGTTTGTGCGGACCATTGTGATTTTGGTCTTTGTCTCCAGTCTGTTGTTTGTGAGCGGACAATTTTCAATCCTTCGCTCGTTGTCACGGCGGTCGGTTTGTTTTTTGGTCCTGTCGGGACTGGCAACGGGAGCGAGCTGGATTTGCTACTTTCGGGCACTAGATCTTGGCAAGGCCGGGCAGGTGGCGAGCATCGACAAGATGAGCGTGGTGTTGGTGGCGATCATCGCGTTTCTGTTTTTGAATGAGCGGTTGTCGATGTTGGCAACGCTCGGTGTGCTACTCATTTCGGCTGGCGCCATTTTGGTCGCGGTCGCTGATTGAGAGGCAGGTCGACTTGTTCATCTGATGGACCACTTTCTTGTGAGCTGACTGTCACTTTTCTACGAAGTGGTTGGTTGTTGGGCCGTTGCTTTCTCTGGGCAGTTGGGTTTGCCAATTCAACGAGTCAGATCTTCGCAAGCTGTTCTTGAGCCCACGATGCAGTTGGTGGCTCGACTCGTTGGAGGTCCATCGCTCAAGCGGAGGGAATGGTTTCGAGTTGCCGCATTCCGATCCGAGTTCCGATGCAATTCAATCCCGGGTGCCAGATCAGATGACGGGGCAGACGTCGAACCATTCGCGTTTCTGGTCGAACATCCACTGCGAGCATTCCTCGGGGCCCCACAGTCCGGTTGGGTAGCTGTGCAGCGGCGGAGAGGCCGGGCTTCGCCAGGCTTCGATAATCGGGTCGATGATGCTCCAGGCGAGTTCCACTTCGTCACCACGGGCAAACAGGCTGGCGTCACCCTGGACCGCGTCGAGTAGCAGTCGCTGGTACGCATCGGGCATCTCGTCACCACCGATCGAATCTTGGAAATTGAACTCCAAGTGATTGGTGCGAGTTTTCATTCCTGCATCAGCGACCTTGGTTTCAAAGTGCAATTGAATGCCTTCGGCCGGTTGGACTTGGATGACCAAGCGGTTGCCCAGCTTGTTGTGGCGTTTGGATCCGCCGAACAATTGGTGAGGAACGTTTTTGAACTGGATGACGATCTGGGTGGTGCGGCACGACATGCCTTTGCCGCTGCGCAAGAAGAACGGCACACCCTGCCACCGCCAGTTGTCGCAATAGAGTTTCAAAGCGGCGAACGTCTCAGTCTGGCTGTCCGGTGGCACGCCTTCTTCTTGCAAGTAGCCATCGTATTGGCCGCGAACGGTTTGGGCCGCGAAATCGCCGCCGGTCATTTTGCGGACGCTATGAAGCACCTTGACCTTTTCGTCTCGAACCAAGGTCGCGTCGAATTTTGCCGGCGGTTCCATCGCCGTGATCATCATCAGTTGCAGGATATGGTTTTGGAACATGTCGCGGAGAATGCCGCTGTTGTCGTAGTACCCTGCCCGGCGGCCAATGACGACTTCTTCGGCCACGGTGATCTGAACGTGATCGATGTAATTCCGATTCCAGAGTGGTTCAAAGATGCTGTTGGCGAACCGCAGGGCAAAGATGTTCTGAACGGTTTCCTTGCCCAGGTAGTGATCGATCCGATAGATCTGGTCTTCGCGAAAAACGTGGTGGATCGATTCGTTGAGGTTTTGAGCCGTTTTCAGATCGGTGCCGAATGGTTTTTCGATGATCACGCGTCGAGCGCCGTTCTCGTCGCGTGCCAATCCTGCGTCACCGAGTTGTTGGATGGCTTCTTCGTACAACTGCGGCATCGTCGACAGGTAATAGACACGACCGGTCGGTTTGCCTTCTTCGATTTCATCCAAGAACTTCGCGAGGGATTGGAACGAGTCCGCGTCTTTGATGTCGCCAGGCTGATAGTAGATGTTGGGCGCGAAGGAGTCCCATGCTTCAGCGCGGAATGATTTGCCGACGTACTTCTCCGTCGTTTCGCGAAGCGACTCACGCCACTGGGAATGTTCGTAGGGGCTTCGCGAGACGCCCACGATGCGAGTCGATTCCGGTAACCGTCCGCGAGAGAAGAGCCGGAAGAGCGCGGGGATCAGTTTGCGGCTGGTCAGGTCGCCACTGGCACCGAAGATGACAATTGTATTGGACATGGTCTGCGCTGCGGGTCAAAAAGGATCGCGGTCAAACGGAAATAGAATCGAGATGAGCGTTGGTTTGCCGGAACCGACGTTTGCCGCAGGGAGTTTTGCTGAGGAGGTGTCCAACGCATTCCAAGGGGTCAATCGTCGTCGTCTGGTTTGTCAGGGTCGAACGGCTCGGAATCCAGGTACTCCGTGCCACTGGGATCGAACCCGCCGGAACCAAAATCATGATCGTCCAAGAAGGCTTCGTCGACGTCATCATCGAACGCCGAAAAGTCTTCGTCGATCGTCCCGGGGTCCAGCAGGTGTTCGGGGATCTCGCGACCGTCTTCTGGGATCCAGCGAATCGTGGGGCGAGGCGGATCGGAGAGCGATTGGTCACATTCCATCGCCAACCAAGTCTGGCCCCCAGGGCCGTCGGCCGTGTCACCCGTTGTCACTTCTTCGTCGCCCGCTAACAAATACAGCGAGGCGTGGCGGAGAAATCGCTCGACATCTTCGGCAACGTATTCCGACAGCGGGAACACGGCTTCCATGTCCGGCAGATCGAACTGGCCGTTGCCCACGGTGTCCATGATCGCAAATCGATTGTCATCAACGTACACCCGGACATTCGTCCACATATCCAGCGGTGGCAGTTCCAGGTTCCAAGCGTGGTTGAGTCCTTGGCGAAGAACGTTTTCGTCACACAGGACTTCGCCGCCGGGATTGAAGTAGCAAATCGCGTCGGGCGACTCGAGCAGCGCGGCAACGGCTTTGGTCAAGAAATGCAATTCGTCGATGGCTTCGTAGTCATCGGGAACGAGAGGCAGATCATCATCGTCCTCCTCTTCGTCTTCTTCGGTGCCCAGCACGTAGCTGATCAACAACCGGATATGGCAGGTGTGCTCGGATTGGATGTCCGGCATGTCGTCCCAGTGCCGCGTTTGGTCGCAAGCTCGCGAAAGGCATCCGGGGAATGCGAGTGGTCCGAATTGGCCGAGTGACCAAGCGACGAATCGCTCCGGTGATTCATCTGGATCACCCATGTCATCGGGCCAGGGGATCGATGCCGGCGTGACCAGCAAGTGGCCGCCCACTTCCGGCCGGAATTCGTAGATCAGCGTTTCAGGGGAATCCTCATCCTCCAGCGATTCCTGGCGGCCGGCCAACTGGAACTGCTTCAGGCGTGATTGGATTTCGTCCAACTCGAGCGGACGGCGCAATAGCACGCACATGCCCTGGGTGAACAATCCTTTCGCCATCAATCCAAATCTCCGAATCCGGTGGGTTCCAAACCGCGGAGTTTACCCGCATTGCATCGGTCTCACGACCCCTGCATCCAGTGCCCGCGTGCAGATCCTCTCGGCGACAGTGGGGGCAAGTTTCGGATCAGCCCAGGCGTCGGGTGAAGCAATCCGCACGACTAGCTCCGTCGAGGTGTGCACGCCTGGTGAGATTAGGGGCCGCCTGATTGGGGTCTCATGTCGCGAATGTGGTCGCATTCTGAGACCAGTGTGGCCATTTTGGTGGCGGCGATGCTTGGGGATCCGAATTTCTCGTTCAATTCTCAAAAAATCGAGGTTGGCGGCTCGTGGTCCGGCAAGCGAATGCCATTGTGGGGGCATTGCAACCTTCGTTTGCTATCAATGTTAGATCGTTGTCCACTGGCCAATCGAACGGCGAAGTTTGAGTAAAATTTTTACTCTCGTGGTAACAACTAAGATCCTTTCTTGCGGACTGGCGCAGACAAAGAAAAAAAAACGAGCTGAGTACATTTTTCCGAAGGCCAATTTGCGCATTTTTTTCGTATTCTATTTTTGCTGCAAAACGGCCGAATGGATCGGAGTCATCAAGTCGATACAACGTTTTTAAATGCTGTAATCCCGTAAAAAACGAAGTGAACGCGATCCTTGGAGGGGGTCGCCGCGTAACAGAACCTGTTCACGGGCTGGCTAACGTGGCGGGGCGGTTTGCCCTTCGGCGGCGGACGAGAATTTGACTCAGCCATTATCGAGAAATCGATTTTTGTGGTCACCGATTCAAACTCTAAGTCTGCCAGTCTTGTGACATGAAACGATTAGATGCACCCTATTAGGGAAGTGTTCGTCTCTTTCGAAGGGGGGGGGTAAAATTGAGCGTTGCTCAATTTGCTAAATATCTCTTTCGCTGGAGGGGATGGGTTGAAACCCCCGTTTTTGCTTGCATTGCGAGTTTTTCGGCATTTCCGGCATAGGGAGTGCGTAAATGACATCGCTCGATTGACCGGAGCGTCACTGGCCTATTGGTGTTAATAAGCTAAGGTTTAGACGTGCAAAGGATCGTGCGGTGCGAAGTCGATGGACAGATGAGTCACATGTCAACTATGCCGGTTTTCGCCGTTAGTTGTTTGAGTTACAAACCATTTTACCCACTTCGATTGCCCAGCAGCCCACCACGGCTCCCGCTCATACCTCTTCTCTGAATGGAATTTACTGATGTCAAAACGCTTACTGATTGTCGACGACCACGAAGTCTCCCGGCTGGGGACTCTCTCCGCCCTCGAAGGGACTGGGATCGAAGTGGTTGCGCAAGCCGACAAGGCTGCCGACGCTCTTGAGATCGTCTCCAGCACCCCCCTCGATGCCGTGTTGCTTGACATCCGGATGGAGGGCGGTGACGGTTTGAACACGCTTGGCCGTATCAAGCTCGATCACCCTGACCTGCCGATCCTGTTGTTCTCGGGCTATGACAACCCAACCTACGTCGCGCGTGCAGTTGCTCTCGGCGCTTGTGGTTACATCCTGAAAACGGCCCCCGTCGAACGATTGATCGAAGCCTTGAACTTGGCTTTCGACGGTCAGCAATCTTGGACACGCGAAGAACTTCGCCGCGTCACAGGTGCCTTGGCGACTCCTCGCATGAACCAAGACATCGACGTGCCGTTGACTCAGCGCGAGAGCGAAGTGCTGCGTCAAATGGCGTTGGGGCTGACGAACAAAGAGATCGCCAAGATGTTGGGCATCAGCTACGAAACCGTCAAAGAGCACGTGCAGCACATCTTGCGTAAGCTCGGCGTTTCGGACCGAACCCAAGCCGCCGTATGGGCCGTTCGTAAGAACTTGGTCTGAATTCGATCTTGGAAGAGAGGTCGTCCTTGGTCCCTGCGATTGGGGCGACCAGTGAATTCAACAGACGTCTCGCAATTCGGCAAAGCCACCTTGCTTCGGCCGAACTTCTGTTTCGCGGACGTGTCTGACATGGGGCGAGTCGATCGATTCCTCGTTCTGGTGGGCTCATGTGGCCTGCCTTCGTGAGTGAGCCCTGCCTGGAACCGTCACTGCTAGGTGATGATCCGTGCGCATGCATGGCGGGTGCCGCAGACTGTTCATTTCGACGCCATTTTGGGCCGTGAAATGTTCTGGAAAAACGCTAAACTGCTCGCTTGTTCCATCTACTTCTTTCTTGACTTCTGTTCCGGACGTGCTTGATGTCTCCTAGAAAAGGCAGCGATTTCGCTGGTCTGTCTACCGCCATTGTGACCCCCTTTCGCGATGGACAAGTCGACGAGAAACGTTTGGCTGAACAAATCGATTTTCAAATCGATGCTGGCGTGACTTGCATCGTGCCGTGCGGAACGACGGGTGAGTCACCCACGTTGACCCACGAAGAACACGAACGCGTGATCTCATTGACGATCCAGCGTGTGGCGGGGCGTGTGAAGGTCATGGCTGGCACGGGCAGCAACAGCACTGCTGAAGCACTGCGTTTGACTCGTCGTGCCGCCGCCGAAGGCGCTGATGCAACGTTGCAGGTGGCACCTTATTACAACAAGCCAACGCAAGAAGGCATGTTCCAGCACTTCCGTGCTGTTGCAGAATCCGTCGACATTCCAGTTTGCGTTTACAACATTCCTGGCCGCTCGGCAAAGAACATCGAAGTCGACACGATTGTGCGATTGGCAGAGTTGCCAGGGATCACGATGGTCAAAGAAGCGACCGGTTCTTTGGATCAATGCACGGCGATTTTGGGCGCGACGAACCTGACCGTGTTGTCGGGTGACGATTCGTTGACCTTGCCAATGATGAGCGTGGGTGCCGAAGGCGTGATTTCAGTTGCTGCCAACTTGGTTCCCTCCGTGATGTTGGAAATGGTTCAAACCGCAGCAGCGGGTGATTACACCAAAGCGGCGGAACTGCATCATCGTTTGTATTCGTTGTGCAGCAAAATGTTGGGGCTTGCGACCAACCCAATCCCTGTCAAAGCTGCGATGCAAATGGTCGGTCGCGACACCGGCGAGATGCGTTTGCCGATGGTGCCATTGGACGATGCAGACCGAGCGACCCTGCAAGAGACGTTGATGAAGTTTGGCATGGAGTCAGAAATCGTCGGGCAATTGCAAACCAGCGGTGCGTGAGCACCTGGTGACTCGAGGCCACTGAGTGGAAAGTGTGCGGCGTCCGAACGGATGCCGCATTTTTTGTGCGCTCGCAGGGATGGGCAACCGAATTCATGGATGGTGGATGGCACCAATCGGCAATCAGCACGCGCGCTCGCCAGTCGCGGAGCGACGACAGCCGAAAGCCTTGGGTTTCAACCCAAGGTCACCAGCAACGCGACACGTTCCCCAAGTCGCGGAGCGACGACATCCGGGTACGCGTTCCGAACACCTGCCGCCGCTTCGCGGCTGGTCCGTTTTGATGCTGGCTCACGAGACCTCGGGTTGAAACCCGAGGCTGCCAGCTGTCACCGCTCCGCGGTTGAATTTGTGAACGCAGCACGCATTCACAGGCACGCGTGCTCACCAGTCGCGGAGCGACGACAGCCGAAAGCCTTGGGTTTCAACCCAAGGTCACCAACACCACAACACGTCCCCCAAGTCGCGGAGCGACGACATCTGGGTACGCGTACCGAACACCTGCCGCCGCTTCGCGGCTGGTCCGTTTTGATGCTGGCTCACGAGACCTCGGGTTGAGACCCGAGGCTACCAGCTGTCACCGCTCCGCGGTAGAATTTGCCAACGCAGCACGCATTCACGGGGCCAAACGCCCGCCACAGCGGGGGGGCGGAAAGCGTGCGCGTCGCGGTTGCCGTCAGGCGCCGGCCAGTTCCGATTGGGCGTCGACGCTTTCGCCGGATTGCCAGACGGTGAAATCGTTTTCGTCTCGGATCACGCGGTTGTAGGTCGTGTCGCGTTCAATCGGATCCCGGCCGGCTTCGCGAATCAGGTCTTTGATTTGGTCGACGGACATGAACTCGGGAGTCTTGGCACCAGCGTCGTGATAAATCAACTCATGCCGGACGGTTCCGTCGATGTCGTCCGCACCGTAAGCCAACGCGGTCTGCGCCGTTTCAATTCCGAGCATGATCCAGTAGGCCTTGATGTGCTGGACGTTGTCCAGCATCAGGCGGCTGATCGCCATGGTTCGAAGGTCCATCAGGCCCGATGGCTTCTTCAGGTCCGAGAGCTTCGTGTTGTCGGGGTGGAATGCCAACGGGATGAAGACTTGGAACCCGTTGGTTTTGTCCTGCAGTTCTCGCAAACGCATCAAGTGATCGATGCGGTGGAAGGCTTTTTCCACGTGGCCATAAAGCATCGTGCAGTTGGTCTTCAGGCCAATCCGATGGGCAGTCCGGTGAATTTCCAACCATGCCGGTGTGTTGGCTTTGTGTTCGCAAAGTTGGTCGCGAACCTCGGGGTGGAAGATCTCAGCTCCGCCGCCAGGCATGCTGCCCAGACCCGCGGAACGCATGTCGTCCAAGACCCACTCGAATGACTTCTTGGTTTGGAATCGGAACCAATCGATTTCAACGGCGGTCCAGGCTTTCAAGTGAATCTTGGGGTAGTTCTCTTTCAGCATCGAGATGATGTCGCGATACCACTCGTATTTTCGTTGGTGGTGCAGTCCACCGACAATGTGCATTTCGGTGCAACCGTTGGCCGTCGCTTCGGCACCTCGATGCAGGATCTGCTCGTCGGTCATCGCATAGCCATTCTCGTCGCGAAGGTCTTTGCGGAACGCACAAAAGCGGCATCGGTACACGCACACGTTGGTTGGGTTGAGGTGCGTGTTGATGTTGTAGTAGCCAACGTTGCCGTTCTTTCGTTCGCGAACGAAGTTGGCCAATTCGCCGACCTGTTGAATCGACACCTCGGGATCGTAGAGGAACAAACCGTCTTCCATTGACAGGCGTTGTTCAGATTCGACCTTGTCACGAATTTCGCGAAAACGGGCGTCTCGTTCGTTGGCTTGCATGGTGAAAATTCGAGAGGAAGGCAAATCGAGAATGAGTCGTTGAAAGCACTCAATGATCAACCGCTAAACGAAGCAGTCAATCACTCCGGCGGCCATCAATATCAAACTAACGATGGCATTGGTATGGAAAAAGGCTTGGTTGACACGAGACAGGTCGTTCGGGGAAACCAATCGGTGCTGGTAGACGACCAAGGCCGCGGTCAGCACCACCGCCACGATGAAAATGCCGCCCAGCCCTGACGAGCCGCCGGTCCAGGCCAGCAGTCCCAGAGCCAGAATCATCGCGACATGCGAAGCCGCCGCAACCCGCAGTGCCCCGGAAACGCCGCGGCGCGACGGAACGCTATGCAGTCCTTCGGCGGAATCGAATGCGGCGTCTTGGCAGGAATAGATGATGTCAAAGCCCGCGACCCAGAATGCAACGGCGACCGCCAACCAGCCAGGGACCCAAAAATCGGTGGGGAACTGGAGCACGATTTCGCCTCGGATAGCAGCCCAAACGCAGAGGGGGGACAGGCTGAGTGCGACGCCCAACCAGAGGTGGGCTGACGAGGTGAAGCGTTTCGCGAGCGAGTAACCACACAAAAACAGCAGCACTGGTAGCGAGGCAAACAGCGGCAAACGGTTGGGCAGGAACAACAGCGTCGCGGCGACGAAGCCCAGCCCGCACAGAATCGTGAACGCGAGCACCGCTGGAGCGGACAGCACCCCCGCGGGAATGTGCCGAGTCGCGGTCCGCGGATTGGCGGCATCGATCCGGCGATCGACCCAGCGGTTGAATGCCATCGCGGCACTGCGAGCCAAGACCATGCACAGCAGAATCCCCAGGATGTCTCGCAGCCGGACGTGGGGGTAAAGCAGTGCGTCAGCGGCGCCGGGCAATTCACCGGAAGAGTCGAGTGTCGGCGACGCTGGGATCGTGGTCGCTGTGGGAAGCGGCGTTGCCCAGGCCAGAAACGCGGCCAGAATGGCAAACGGCAACGCAAAGATCGTGTGCGAAAACCGGATCAGACCCAGCCAGTCATTGAGTTTTGCCATGGTGATCGGTTCCCTCAGGCGTCCTTCCAGCGTTGGATCAACCCGTTGTCCAGCCCGATTTGGTCCATGATGCGGGCGACGACGAAATCAACCAAGTCCTCGAGTCGTCGGACGTCGTGATACCAGCCCGGCATGGCGGGCAAGATCACAGCGCCGGCGGCCGCCAGCCGATGCATGTTCTCAATTTGCAGGACGCTCATCGGGGTTTCTCGCGGCACGACGACCAGTTTGCGGTGTTCTTTCAGGTGCACTTCGGCGGCGCGTTGGATCAGGTTTGACGCGGCGGATCTGGCCACGCCTGACAAGGTGCTGCCGCTGCATGGGCAGAGCACCATGGCATCGGTCAGGAACGACCCACTGGCGATGGGCGTCATGTAGTCATCGTGTTGGTGATAGTGCAGGCGGTCATCGCCGCCGGAATCGATCGGGTCGAACTGCGGGGCTGGTTCGCTGGCCCACGCAGGAACGCAGCCGAGCAATTCATTCAGGTTGATCGCACGCAGGTTCAATTGCAGTCCCATCTCTTGTTGCAGCACCGCCGCGCCACTGGGGCTGATTGTCAGATGCACCTCGACGTTGGGGTCCCGCCGCATGATTTGCAGCAGTCGAACCGCGATCGGGGCGCCGGAGGCTCCCGTGATCGCCAGAACGATCCGTCGTCGACGTTTCGGTCCGTCGCTCATGTGCTCACCAAGGCTTCGTCTTCACGTTGAGCCGCCTGCTCGGCATGCGTGGTTGTCCTGCCTGGTTTTTCACCAACGTAAATCGTCGCGACACCCAGGGTCAGCGGCCGGAAAGTGACATGGAGCAAACCGATGTCACGCATCCGTCCGGCAAGAGCTTCGCCGCAGGGAAATTTGCCCACCGATTCGGGCAGGTACTCGTAAGCGGACTTGTCGTTGCGAGCCATCCACTGGCCGATGCGAGGCAAGACATGGCGGAAGTAAAAGCTGTAGGTCTGCTTCAGAACTGGCAGGGTTGGCTGCGAGAACTCCAGCACCAGGACTTGCCCACCGGGTTGGCAAACGCGAGCCATTTCGGACAAGCCTTGATCGGTGTCGGCGATGTTTCGCAATCCGAAGGCGACGGTCACGCACTGGAACGCGTTGTCATCGAAGGGCAGAGCCATCGAATCGGCTTCCAAGAACGGAATCGTTTGCCGCCCGGAACCGCCCGCCGTGTCGCGCACCCGAGCGGCTTCCTTGTCGCGAGCAATTTCCAGCATCGCGTGACAGAAATCGCTGCCGACGACTTGGATGTCCGGGCCGGCCGCATCGGCAATCGCGATTGCCAGGTCTCCCGTGCCGCAGCACAGATCCAAGATGGGGGCATCGCCTTCGATCTTCAGCGTCTGAACCGCTTTGCGACGCCACCACTTGTCGATGTTCAACGACAGCAGGTGGTTCATCGCATCGTATCTGGGAGCGATCTGGCGAAACATTTCTCGCACTCGCTCACCGCTTTTGTCCAAGCCGTCAACCGTTGCCGGAGGATTCGCTGACTCATTCGCCGAACCATTGGACTGGTGGGACCGGTCTACGTTTGGGACACTCATGCGACGACTTAGAAAGGCAACGAGAAGGAAGGGGAAGTGGTTTCGTGCGAGTGCTGCTATTTGACATCGACGGGACGCTTTTGACGACCGCGGGTGGCGGGAATCGAGCGCTCCGGCAAGCGATTGAACAAGAATTTTCAGTTGAAAATCCAGACACCGAGATCTCATTTTCGGGCCGCACGGACCGCAGTCTGATGGTGGAATTGTTGCAGCGGAACAGGGTTTCGCCGACAGACGCCAATTGCGGTCGGTTGCGACGTCGCTATGGATCCCTGTTTGGGGGTGAACTGCGTCGCTCGGGAGGCACACTGCTGCCGGGTGTCTTGCCTTTGTTTCAAGCTCTGCATTTGGTCCCGAACCTGGACATTGCTGTCATGACCGGGAATTTCCCTGAGACGGCAACACAGAAACTGGAGTATTTCGAGATTCGTCGCTGGGTTCGCTGGATCATCGGAGGCGACCTGGACGTGCACCGTGACGACATGGCACGGCGAGCGGCGACGTGGGTGGCTCGGCGGCACGGGGACGCTCACCAGCAAACCATCGTGATCGGTGATACGCCGGCGGACGTGTTGTGCGGGCGAGCGATCGGGGCCAGAACGCTGGCCGTCAGCACCGGCGAATTTTCGCGGGAAGAACTGGCACCGACGGAACCCACGATGTTGTTGGACGATTTGTCGGACACCGAGCGAGTCGTCCGGTTCCTGGTCGACGATGAGCTTTCGCCCGTGCTGGAGCGTTGAAGCTGACCTTGCCGGCGAGCTTGCTGAAATTCAGGCGATTCCGTGGGCGGGCATTCTTGAGCGAATCCGCGAAATTTTTCGCAACTCAATTCGAATCAGTGTTGTGAACAATGGGTTTCGTTTCGTAACGTCCCTGCCATGAACGTTCTGCGTCAACGCTCCGAAACAGCTTTCCTCGCGGTCACACTTTTGTGGGCCTGCGTTGCGACGGGCTGCTCGCAAAACCCGTACTTGGCGGGCGGGGGCACCTCCGTGTGGCAACCACCACCGAGCACCACCGCGGTCAATGGCATCCAAGCCCAGGTCTCCGAGCTGAACCGACGTGTTCAGCTCCTCGACGACAACAATCGCCAGCTCACCACTCAGTTGGCACAAAGCGAACAGCAAGCCCAGGTTTACCGTGACGAACTGAATTTGGTTCGCAAGCAATTGTCCGACACAACGCAGCAGTACGAGTCCGCTCGCATTGTTGCTCAAGACGCACAAACGCAAGCACGGAGTTTCCAGGCGTCCGCTCAGATGCGTGGCGGGGCGACGATTCGCGCCAACACGAACCTCAACCAGATGGCGGGGCGTTTGAACCTCGGTGGTTTGAAGGTGGAGCAAGACGGCGAAGTCCTCCGAGTCATTTTGCCAAGCGACCAATTGTTTGCTCAAGGAACCGGGCAACTTCAACCTTCCGCCGGATCGGTCTTGGACCCCACCGCGGCTCAGATTCGGGCGGTGTTCCCTCGCCAGCGAATCGGCATCGAAGGTTACACCGACAATGCACCGGTGTATGGAGGAGCCGCAGGCAGTGCTCATCAGCTCACCTCCGCTCAAGCGAGTGCGGTGCTGGATTGGCTGACTCGTCGGAGCGGCATGCCTGCTCAGCAGTTGTTCACCGTCGCTCAGGGTTCCAACAACCCACGTCAAGACAACGCGACTCCCGCTGGACGTGCCGCGAATCGCCGCGTCGAACTGGTGATCTACCCCGAGTCGTTCTGATCTCCCGGGTGGTGGTCGCCGAGTTTGGCGGTGGAGAGCGAAGGCGGGTGTTAAGCAGGTCGGCAGGAATGATCAAGCACAACCATGTGAGCCGGTTGTGCGTGAAAACCGTGCCTAATGCCAACGGCTCACATACCCGATGACACATGCGTACCTGCTTAGCTCAGGTCGACCTTGCCGTCGCTGGTTCCGAATTGTTCCGCCTCGATTCCCATCGCGTTGAACATCGAAACATACAGATTGCACAAGCGTGATTTTTCAGGGGTGATCAGGCGACGACCGGTGCGAATCGCACCGCCGCCCCGGCCAGCCATCAGCAACGGCAGGTTTTCGATGTCGTGTTTGTTGCCGTCTCGAATCGTCGATCCAAACATCACCATCGAGTTGTCCAGCAGCGTTGTGTCGCCTTCTTTGAGCGATCGCATGCGGTCGATCAGGTAAGCGTATTGCTCGATGTGCCAGGTTCCGATTCGCTCGTATTCAGCGATGCGGTCGGCTTCGTTGCGGTGATGTGAGATTCCATGGAAGGAACTGTTCACGCCGTCCAGGAACGAAAAATTTCTGCCGGTTTGAGCGTTGCCCATCATGAACGTTGCCACGCGAGTGGAGTCGGTCCAAAACGCCAGCACCATGATGTCCATCATCAAGCGAACGTGCTCGATGTGTTGTTCGGGCAAGCCTGGTCCAGGTCGCGGGACGTCAATCTTGCCTTCGTTGATCCAACGCCGTTGGGGCTTCATCGAGGCTTCAATGCGTTGCTCGACACTGCGTACGCTTTGCAGGTATTCGTCCAGTTTGGCACGGTCTTCACTGCCGAGTTGGCGTGACAACCCACGGGCGTCTTCGAGGACGATGTCCAGCACACTGGTTGTGTCTCGCTGGAGTGATTTTGCGATCTGCGGGTCATGCAAGTTCAGTCCGGAGACGGGCGGTGACGCCGCCCCGCCACGGAACAATCGGTCGAATGCGAGTTGCGGAACGATCTCGTTGGGCAACGGTGTGTGTCGGTCTCGCCAGGCGATGTGGGATCCGTAGATCCGAGTGAAACCGCCGCCGACATTGTCGACTCCGGTGTACGCGGAATCGACTCCCAGTTCCAAACTAGGAAGCGGCGTGTGGGAACCGAGCTTGGAAGCGATGAATTGGTCCGCCGACATGCTTCCGGTGTCCATGTCGCGACCGGACGTTCGCAGCACAAAACCGCCCGACAAGAACGCGGGCACTTTTGGCCAGTGACCATTCCGCATGTTCACGTTGGGATGGTGCAAATTCTCCAGCAAGAGGACTTCGTCACGGACGTCTGCCAATGGTTTGAGCATTGGGGTGAGATCGAACTGGTCGCTGTTCTCCTTCACTTCGGGGGTCCAGTTCGCGGGGTTCACGCCGTTGGGCATGAACAGGAACGCGGCGCGAACGGGAGGCCGATCAAGTGGTTTGACTTTGCCGTTCTCGTCCACTGCTGGCGTGGAATCATCTGCGGGCTCGCCGGCCATCGCATGCAGCCAGGGCAGGCTGATCCCGATCGCGGAGCCTTGCGACAGTCCACGCAACAGGCGACGTCGTGACAGGCGGGCTCGCTTGGTTCGAATCAGCATTGTCTAGCCTCGGTTTTGAAAGGGAACGCTTTGGATGATGGCGTGAATCAATTCGCGAGTTTGCAGATCGTTCTCGAGCAATCGATTGCGAATGGAGTCGATGGTGCAGGCGTCGGCTTCTTCCAGGCTGCGTGCCAGTGCGAACCCAAGCATGCGGCGAATGTACTCGTCCAGGAAAGCCTCTTGGCGAGCCATCAACACCGCCCTCAGTTCATCGACACCGTCAAACGTTTCACCGCTTGGCATTCGGCCGGAACTGTCAATTTTGGGAAGGCTCTTCAGCTTTTCTGGATGCTTCTTCGCCTTCTCTTGCCAGGCTGCTTCGCTCTCGGGACCACGTTCCCGATCACGCCAACGGCCGATCACATCGAAGTTTTCGAGAGCGAATCCAATTGGGTCAATCAAATCGTGACAAGCTGCGCAGGTGGGGTTCTCACGGTGTTGTTCCAGTCTCTCGCGGACGGTGGTTTTGCCAGATTCCTTTTCGCCGCCGGGCAGCGATGGCACGTCCGGGGGAGGGGCGGGAACTCGAGTTCCGAAGATGGTTTCCAAGACCCAAGCTCCACGAAGAACAGGGCTGGTCCTTCGCGAATAACTGGTCAGCATGTGAACGGCTCCCAGGCCCAATGCGCCGGCGCGTCGCGATGACTCGGGATCGTTGTCGGTTTCGATGGGCAAGAAGTCGTTCTTGTCGCCGTTCCACTTCTTGGCGGTTTGATCCATGCCATAGTGTTTCGCCAGTCGATGGTTGACGACGACCGTGTTGGAATCAATCCAATCGGTGACCGGCCGATTTTCGCGAATCATCCAAGCCATGGTTTGTCCGACCTGTTCGCGAAGATCGCGGACCAGTTCATCGTTGTAGGCCGGTTTGAAGAAGCTGGTGTCAGGGATGACTGTGTTGCCGACGGCCGTCGTTCCGAGCCATTGGCTTGCGAAGGCATCAGCGAAACGTTTCGATCGCGGGTCCGCGAGCATTCGGTCCACTTCTTCGTGAAGCGTTTGGGGGACACTCAATTCATTTTGTTCGGCCAGTTTCAACAGACGCTCGTCTGGCAGCGAGTACCACAGGAAGAACGAGAGCCGAGTTGCGAGTTCTAGGTCCGAAATCGGCTGGATGCCTGACGCGTCGTCGTCCGCTTCGCTGATGTAAAGAAAATGAGGCGATGTCAAAACGGCTTGCAGGGCCAACTGCAAGGCCGCCCGTGGTGTCTCACCACGCTTGACCACATGATCGAACAAGAGCATCCATCGATCGATCGTGGACGACTCAATCGGGCGACGCCAGGCCTTCCGGGCAAACCGTGACAATGCCGTCTTGGCATCTTCACGCGACAAGGCGTGTGTGAGCGCATCTTGGTCGGGCGAGAGCCCCAAGATTTTTGCGGTGGCGGACAATCGCTTCTGCAGCGAGTCGCCGCCGTGCTGGGTGAACTCACGAGAGAAATTTTGCTGGAGTTGATTGATGGGAGTCTTCGCGTTTTGGCTCGCGAATTCGCGAACGATCTCGGAGATCTTTTGTCGATCGCGTTCGACTTGTTGTCCTTTGCGATACTCCACGCGAGGCAACTGCAGCAGGCGGACTTGTTCGATCGGTGGTGCATTCGAGCCAGTTGCATTTGCATCGGTGGCATCTGCATCCGCGAGTGAAGTGCGGACTGCAATGACGTGTTGTCCCTTTGGCAATGAGACGGTCATCCAGTGCTGGCCATCGCGTCGATCGTTTGGTGTCAGTGTTCCGGCGACGATGCCGTCGACTCGAACCTGGACGTGCGTCTGTTCGGGGGCATCCGGAGGCAGGCGGATCCACAGCCCGAATGTTTCGGCGGTGCTGCTCAGCAACGAATGCCTTGCGTCGGCCGCGCCGGCAAGCTTTTTGAATTCACTGACGCGTGGCTTCAGCACGATGGCTTGGTCGATGACAGCGGACGCAACCTCCAGGTACCGTTCCATCAACAGGGGCGGCATGAAGAGTGTTTCGCCATTGTTGTTGAAGCCTTCGCCACCGCCACCGTCGGCTGGGAAGGTTTCGACGAAATCAAAGTCCAGACCAGTCAGTTCGTTGATCGCGTGTGTGTATTGGTCTCGGTTCAATCGGCGTGGGACCGGACGCCCGGCGAACTCGTCTCCATCGCACGCGGTGGCGGTCAGGTGATGGCTGATCCACTGAGACAGTTGCAGGCGTTCTGCTTCGGTGGGTTGAGCCACGTCGGCAGGCGGCATCGTTCGGTTGTGCAGTTGCTCGGCGGCGCTCGACCAGATCTCGCGGCGAAGTTGAATCTCGTCCGTCGTCATCGATTTCAAAAAGCCCACCGGGTCTTCTTCGTCATCGGGTGAATGGCAATCACCGCAGTAGGTGACCAACAGCGGGCGAACGCTGTCTTCGAACGAGGTCAGGGCGACGGGGGTTGGGACGATTGAATCTGTTGCTTCGGAATTGTCATCGCTGTAGCAATACGGAGAGACAGTGAGCGAGCCAAGCAAAAGGATCAGTCCCGGCGCGATCATGCCGAGCGGAATTTGAAGCCTGGTACACATAAGCAAGGGGCAGGAAAAGCGTTCGCAAATCGATCGCGAGAGCTTTGGGAGGGAGGGACGAGATCGGCGGGACGAACTCGGGGTGGGTGTCGGGGTGGGTGTCGGGGTGGGTGTCGGGGTGGGGCAGCATTGTCACCGCTGGCGAGAGCCAATGCAAGTTTCTCAGGGCGATGTTTCGACGCGCAGCATGCTCAGGCTCTTCTGAGTGGCATCGATTTCAAATTTGAATTCGCCCAGGTAGCTCATTCCCAGCATCGGGTCGGCGCGGGACGCGATCGGTTCCAAGATCGCACACGACACCTCTTTGGCTTCGAATTGCCCGACGCGGACGGAGGCCAGTTTGACGCGTTTGGCTGAGATCTCATCGCCATTTGCCATCACCAAACGCAACAGCGGAGCATCTGTCGGGATTTCGATTTGAAGCTCTTTCGCGATTTCTGCCGGCAATGTCACCAGCGTGGCGCCGCTGTCGACGACCATGCGGACGGGTTGGTTGTTGACGCTGACGGTCACGTACAGGGATCCGTTGCGTTCAATTTCCAGCGGAATCGATTCCGAGAAAACCTCTTGTTCGACCTTTGCCAGTCGAAGTTCGATCGTTTGCAAGATGTCCTCTGCCGAGATCGATGCCGGGATCCCTTGGTTCGCATTCATGACCTGAATCGCGATTTTGACCTTGGGGTCTTCCAGCTTTTCGGAGATTGAAACACGCATGGTGTTCAACTCCTTGCGAATTTGAAAGACGGACTCGGCGTAGGCGGCCTCTTTCGAGTTCAACTCCGAACGCTGTTGATTGGCCAGTTCTTGTGTTTTGGTTCGCTGTGATCGGAACTGGCCGAAACGAGTTCGGTTGGCGTTGATCAAAGCGACGATTCGGTTGTTGGATGCGACGTCGTTTCCAGCGACGCGAGCCAATTGCAGATTCAGTTCACCGTCTTGGGTTTCCAAGTTGCGAATTTGATCGTTGATTTGCTGGACTTGAGCGAGCAAGCCGTTCAGTTCCTTTTGTTCCAACGTCAATTCACGTCGTTGCTTGGAGAGAGCGGTCATGGCTCGGGCGATGTCAGCGGACTCATTGGCGATGAGCGATTTACCGCTGCGCCGGAGGCCCGTTTCTTGAAGAATCTTTTCCGCCTTCGCTTCGACACTGGCGGAATAGCGAGTCACCTGCGGCGTGTCGGCTGACGTTTGTTCGGAAGGATCGTCTTCGGCGAGCAACGTTTGGGCGGGGAGTTTTGAAAGGGGGAATGTCGCCAACCAACCGAAGGCCACGATCAAGCAACCCGTTCGAATGCAGTTGAAACTCGTTGAATTATGCGCGTTCGCAGAACGCGACGCCTGGTTCGGTCGGCAGTCCAGCAGGTGGCTGCGGAGGCGATGGCAGTTGGTTTGCATCGGACGAGCTTGACGAAAGGACGTGGGAAAGCCAGTTTGGTTGACGACGGCGATGCAGTCGAACGTTTGCCGGGATTGTGATTCGAGTTCGGTCAATCGAACCTTGCCAAAATGAGCAGGGAATTCCGCTGAGCATCGCTTGAGGCGATTGTAACAAGCCCTCCTGCGGAAGGAGTCCCTTTCCGACCCAGAAGGAGGCTTGTGACTTGAAAACACTGATGCTGAACGACCAACCAGATTCAACGAGGATCCTCCCATGCAGCCGCCTGTCAAAGTCAATTGCCCCACGTGCCATCGCCGTTTTCTTTCAGATGAGACGCCTGCGATGCCATTTTGTTCCGAGCGGTGCCAGCTGATTGATTTGGGCCGCTGGATGAACGAGGAGATTGGATTGCCGCATGAAGGTGAGCCTGGCGATGCGCCGGTGGAATACTTGGACGACCTTGATTCGTCTCAGCCCAGCCCGGAACGGCACATGGGGCAGTCGTATCGATTTGAGGATTGAGACGACTTCTTTGTTTGGGCGTTCTCTCAAAGTGCGTGATTGCAGATCGCGTGGCGACTGGGACTGGACTTTTCAATCAGACTGGCCGACAATTCGGGATTGCGAACGAACCTTTCCCTCGGGGAAGGTTTCTTTTTTTATGTCTCCAGCCAAACACACGTAGGATCGCGAAATGGTCGAATTGGTGCCAATGACCCGAGAGGGCTACAACAAGATCAAGGCCGAGATCAATCGCATGGAAAACGAAGAAATGCCGATGATCGTGCAGAAAATCGCAGAGGCTCGCGAAGAAGGTGACTTGAAAGAGAACGCGGAGTATCACGCTCAGCGCGAGAACCAGGGCATGTTGATGGCGAAGATCAACGAACTCCGCGACAAGATCGCGCGTGCGTCGATCATTGATGTCTCGTCGTTGCCCAAAGACGAAGTTGTGTTTGGCTGCACCGTGACGGTGGAAGACGTCGCCTATGGTGACGAAGAACAGTTCACCTTGGTGGGCGCTGGCGATGAAGATTACGACAGCGGCAAGATTCTGGTGACCAGTCCGTTCGGCCAAGGCTTGGTCGGCAAGAAGGTTGGCGAAGTGGCTGAGGTCGATGTGCCGGCCGGAAAGTTGAAATTCAAAATCCTGAAGATTGAATTCAACCTGTGAGTTCCACCAACGATGAAAACTCACCGGCATCGGCCCCGTCCGGTGCCGGTGCCGAATCCAGTTCGCGTTCGACGAGCACGCCCGAACAGCAAGAGCCGGGGTGCATGCCGATCGCGATTGCATGCACATTGCTGATGGGGATTGTGTCGTTTGTGTTTTGTGGCGTCACCACTTGGGTGCTGTTTCAGAAACGAACGGAGGTCGCTGTCCGAACATTGGTCGGGTACGTCGACGTCATCGAGCAGAGTCTGTTGCCACCCGATGAAAAGAAGTCCGTCATCGAGCAGTTGGAAACGACGATCAAAGAGATGCGAGCGGAGGATTATCCGCAAGAGAGAGCGTCTGCCGTGATGCAACGTTTGGTGCGTTTGCCCATTCCTCAGTACGGGGAACTCGACGTGATCGACGCGTTCATCCAAGACAACTTTGATGACGCGGAACGCGACGACGGTCTGAAGCAGATCTCTCGCTTGCGTCGTGCCATTGAACGAGGCAAAGCAACGGTCATTGATGTCAACGATGTCTTGCTGCCGACCACGCAAGTCGACACCACGCATCCGCTGGGACGAGTCCTGAAGCAACCGCTCGCTGCCGATGACATTCGGGATGTGGTCGAGCGAGCCAAGTTGGTTGGTGACCGCGATGATCTGGCCGATCAATTCTTTGAGCGCAAACCAATCGATGAGATCCTGAAACGTGAGTTGACTGCCGCGGTCGACCAAGGCGGCTTCTGAAGGAATCCGCACCGGGAAAGCGTCGACGTTTGTTCGGCGGTTGGTGTGCCGGGAGCAGCGTTCAGGCGCCTTCGCAGGGGCTTCGCGAACCCAACATTCGTGATCCCTCGATCCAATCCGCCAAAATGTCCAGCTCGGCAATGCTTGCAAATGGGATTCTGTCGTGGCGGCTTCAGGCAGAAAATCTTCGACCGTTCTTCTGAATTTGCTGTGAAACAGCCAGCGTTCATTCGTGCGAATCGACGTCGTTTTGAGAACGTCTCGCATTTGGGGGGGATTGGTTTCGGGCGAATTCGTTGATCGATTGGCGGCCAAACTGTCAGAAAGGCACTCACGAAGGCGTTGGGAGCCGGAAAAGTTGAGTTGACCCGCACCAGTTGGTGCTTTCGTGCCCCACACCAGTGCCAGGAAGGGGTTCTGAGTTGCAATTCCCTCTCGCGCCTGGAATAATGCATACGCTAGCGATCGAACAGACCGGCGACTGCCGGATCGCGTCGTCTCTTTTCTCCTCGCCTTTGGACACCGCCATGAAAACCAAACCGTCCGGTTTCACTCTCGTCGAATTGTTGGTGGTGATTGCCATCATCGGCATCTTGATGGGACTGCTGATTCCTGCTGTCAACGCAGCACGGGAAACCGCCCGCCGCAATCAATGCAGCACCCAAATCAAGAACCTTTCCCTGGCGGCAATCCAATACGCGAACTCCAAGGGCGAACTGCCCGGTTATGTTCAAAGCTTCGGCCGTCACGACAGCTACATCGATCCATCGGATCCAAGTAACTCGGGTGCCGCACTCGCTCCTCACATGAAGATCGGGACTTGGGCAGTTGCATTGTTGCCATGGCTCGACGCACAACCCACTTACGAGCATTGGAGTGAGGATCGTTACCCGATCCTTCACACCAATGTGTCTGGTGCTGAGCATGAAGCCACCAGCGGTGCTTCTGGCGATGGTTTTCACTCCTTGGCCGCTCCTAACCTGGCGCTGATGCAGTGCCCTAGCAATCCGGTTGCCGTTGGCGATTATGCGAAAAACAGCTACATCGCTAACAACGGCCTGTGCCATACGACTGGCCCATCGGGTTTCTTGGCCGCTCCCTCTGGAACCAGCGTTTTCGGAGAGTCTCAGGACCGAGCCAACGGCGTATTCAATTGCAAGTACAACGTGACGAGCATCAACTCGCGTGGCGATGGCGTTCATGAGTACGAAGGTCCCAAGGTTCGTTTGGACGACTTCAAAGACGGTGCTGGTAACACCATGCTGTTCGCCGAAAGCGTTCAAGCCCTTCCTTGGAGTCGTGCTGGATTCATCAACGCCAGCAACGTGACTCTGGCTGATCCAGCTCACAACGACGTTGTGTTTTCGGTCGAAAACGCTCGTTATGTTCACGGGATGGTTTGGCACTACGCTGACCCGAAGAACTCGGATGCCGCCTTGGCTTCTTTCTGGAACAAAAACGGAAATGCCGGTCCTCAGGTTCCAAATGCTGTCTTGAGCTTCTACAAAATCAATGGCGGCGGAACATCGGTCTCCGACGAGATTTTCAATCTGCAGATGTCGACCGGCAACGCAGCCCAGCTTGCTCGTCCTTCGTCGGCTCACGTCGACGGTGTCAACGTTGCCATGGCAGACGGTGGGACTCGGTTCATTCCAGACAACATCGACTATCGTGCTTACCAAGCGTTGCTGACACCTCGTGGCAAGAGCAGCAATGTTCCGTTCCCCGAGTACGTCTACAGCGACGAAGAAAACTAAGAGACGGTTTGTTCGCTAGTTCAAACGAAACGGCATCCTTCGGGGTGCCGTTTTTTTTGCGTTGGTGTCGCAGGGCTTCCGTTTGACTGGGGCCGAGTGGCAACGGCAAGGGGCTAGATTTCCAGGTCGTCTAGATTGACTTCATCGAGCGTTTTGGCGGAATTGGATTCGCTGGGTGAGGTCGACGCGTTGGCCGTTGCTGAGTGTTCGATGGCTTGGCTCTCTTCGACGCTCGCTGATCGCACTTGCAATTTTCCTGCTTGGACCCGGACGACCTTGACGGGCTGCCCGCGGTCGATGGGCATTCCGGTGCTGACGGCGTCGACTTTGTGGTCGTCCACGATGATTCGCCCTGCCGGTAGTAAGTCCGAGGCTGCGACGCCGTAGCGCCCCACCAGTTCGTTCAGCGGCGTTCCGTCGGGTGCGGTTGCGATGGGTACCGAGCTTTCTGAGTTCGGCCCACGGCGGTTCAGGATTTCTTTGCCGACGCCGGTTTGCGGCCAGAGTCGCAAGATGATGCTGAGTAGGATCGGGGTGAGCACCAGCAGTCCAAGAACGACCGCCAGCCCAAAGTTCAGGCTGACAGTGAACGCGATCAGCACCGCGGTGATCGCGGCCGCAACCGCGAACAGGCTCAGCAGGCCGCCGCTGGGCACGATGATTTCAGCAATCACCAGCGTCAGAAACAGAACCAGCAATCCAAGTGTGTAGAGAACGGGCATCAATCCACCGCCTCGACGGTGATTCGGTTCCCGAGAACCTGGATGACCCGAATGGACTGGCCCGCGTCAATCGCGGTGGCATCGCTGACGACCGGGACGATTGTCTCGCCGAATTTTGCCTTGCCGCTGGGACGCAGTGGGGTGGTGGCTTCTCCGGTTTGCCCGAGCAGGTCGTCGTAGTGTGTCAATCGTTCGGATTCGTCGAGGTGAGGTTCAGGAACTCCCATGGACAACCCCGTCGCGAGAGCCGCTTGGGGCAAGTACATCCGGACCAGGATCATTCCCAGGACGCATCCGCCCAGGCCTCCCAACGCCACCCAGAGACCTCGAGTCAGTTCCCCGAGTTGGTAAGCGTTCTGGGGGACAACGAACGTTTGGCTCATCAGCATCACGCCAATTGACGTCAATATCAGGCCACCCACGCCAAAAATACCAAAGCCGGGCAGCACAAATATCTCGATCCCGATGCACGCCAGCCCCAATCCGAAGGCGAGCAACTCAGCCCACTCCGCGGTCCCCGCCAGGTACTTGATCCAAAAGAAGAACGCGAAACAAACCATCGAAATGAACCCAGGCAACCCCAGGCCGGGGGCGCTGGCTTCGATCGACAGCATCATGAATCCAACGACCAGCAGGGTCACTGCGAGTCCCGTTTGGCTTCCCAAACGCTCGACCCAGCGGACCAGCCCGCGGTCGGAAAGTTCAGGTGGAACGGCCGGCAAACCGATTGCTGCGGAAGCTTCTTGCAATGACGGGGCGGTGCCTTCGGCCAGCCCCAGTTCCATTGCTTGGGAAGCGTTCAGGCCGGCGGCCAATTCGATCTTTTCCATCCGTTGCCAGTCACTCGCATTGGTTTCAATGGCGGGTTCTTCAGCGTTGGCGTTCGGATTGTCTGGGGGCGGGGCGTCTGAGTCTCGGTCGGGACTCGTTTCTTGGCGAATTTGTTCTGAGGTTGCGTATCGGACTCGTCCTGTTCGGCGGTGAACGTATCGATGCACCGAAATAGAAGGGTCCAGCAACCCGCGAAGGAGAGCAACGCTGCGGCCGGTGGATTCCGCGACCAAGTTGATCAATTCTGATTGTCGCTGCACATCAGCGGATGACATCGCATCTGCGCCGCTTCCACCGATCGTCGCTTCGGGCGACATCAGCAACGGTTGGCACGCAAGTGCGATCAGTGCGGCATCACCGCGTGCTTCGCCGGTGACGAGGCCACCGACAGCCTGGATGACGGGACCGGGGTCGGCAAGTGTCGCTGCGAGGGAGGCGCTGCGAGTCAGGTTTCCGCCAGGCGAATCAATGGCAACCAGCCAGGTGTTCACATCCGGTGAGTCGATCGTGGCGGCCAGATTGCTTTGCCATCGGCGGACGCGGGATCCGGTGATGTTGCCCGTCACTCGAATCAGGCGTCCGACGGCTTGGTTCATGGAGCGGGAGTCCTCGCTTTGCAGGCGGGCCAGTTCCAGCCAATCAGCGACAGATTCTTCGGTGTCAACGATTGCCGCTGCCGCCCGAATTTGTCGAAGCTGGTCTGCGTCCAGCACGAGGGGTTCGCCCGCGCTCGCCAGCGTGGTTTCGGACACAATGCGACCGTCTGCTCGAGCGGTTTGCAGGGCTTCTCCCGCCAGGAAGCTCGATTCACCGTCAATCTGGTTGACCTTCGCGACTTCTTGGCCGGAATCCACCAAACCCTCCACCAGTTCGGGAGGAATCAACGCTCGACGGCGAGCGATGGACTGGTACAGTACCGCGATGGTCTCGTCGGGCTGCGCCTCAAATCGCCCGGCATCGCCGAGTGAACTCGAGGCGGAAACCAGCAGCGTCTCTGAAGCGAGCGGGAGCAGCACGTCATGCCCGCTCACGTCTCCATCGATCCAGGCAACCACCCGGACGCGATTGAGCTCCGAACTGGAAATTGCCCGTGCCAGTTTCAGGGCGTCCTCGAACTCGGTGGATCCGGCCGCGGAGGGCGGAACATCAGTCGATCGCTCTTGGTTGCCAGCCGACTGTCGAGAAACGCGAGGGGTGAGGCCATCGCCCGTCGAGCTGAGCCGCAAGACCGCCGTGGTTCGGCCGCTGTCCAGGGCATCACCGCGTTGGGAGGCGACGGCCAGTAGAGATAGACGGGCCAGGATTTGATCCACGTCACGGCTGGACAGCGGCGACGGAACGTTGATCAACACGCCGATTTGTGGCGAATTGGCCGCTTGGCCCCAACCGAAGTGAAGCGGCATCAAACCCAGCAGTCCAAGCAGCAAGCACCACAGCGGTCGCTCCCAGACGGAGCCTCCCCTGAGCCGGAAACCACGCAAGATGAACCGATGATCTTTCATGCCAAGATTATACGGCGGATGGAAGGCAAAAGACCATGACTGGTCCAGATCGCACGCGATTCGAAGGCCTGAGTGAAGATCAGCATTTCTTCCACGGGCCGCATGCCGACCGCGACTGCTGGGTCAGTTCACCGGCGACGGTTCGGGATCGGGGATTGTGGTGCCAACGACCGCCGCACCAATGCTGTCGCCCAGAACGTTGACCGCAGTGCGGAAACGGTCGAGCAACCAGTCCACTGCCAGAATCAATCCCAGGTACTCCAGCGGCAACCCCACAGCTCCCAGGACAATCAGCATGGTGACCAATCCGGCTTCTGGAATTCCGGCGGCACCGATTGCCGCCAGGGTCGCGGTGACGGCAATGATCAATTGGTCCGAAAGTGTCAGGTCGAAACCAATCGCTTGAGCGATGAAGATCGCAGCGGCGGCTTCATAAAGGGCCGTTCCGTCCATGTTGATCGTGGCTCCCAGGGGGATCACGAATTCGGTGGAGCGTTTGGAGACGCCTGCTGACTCGGCGCACTCCAGCGTCACCGGCAACGTTGCGGACGAGCTGGCGGTGGAGAATGCCGTCAGCAACGCTTGGCTCATGGCAGCCATGTACGAGTACGGGTTCTTCTTGGTGACCAAGTAGTAGATCAGTGGCAAAACCACAAACGCGTGGACGGCCAAGCCAATGACCACGGCCGCAAAGTACCAACCGATTTGGCTGATTTCTTCAATGAACCGCCCGTCCGCTTGAGCCTTGCCGAACCGAGCCGTCACGAGGCAGAAGATGCCGAGCGGTGCGACCTTCATCAGCGCCATGACAAACCGCAGCAGCAGGTCGTTGGCTTCGGTGACCAGAGTCGTGATGGCACCGACGCGGTCGATCATGGTCGTCATCAAGGCGGCGATCGCAATCGCGAACACGATGATGGGCAGCAATTGAGTGTCTGCGGCGGCGGCAAAGAGGTTGTCGCTGATCAGCATCAACGCCAAGTTCTCAAGCACGACTCCCATGCCAGGTGCTTCGGTTTGTCCTTCGGGGAGTCTCGTTTCGCTCGCGAGTCTCTCGATGACGGCGGGATCGACCGTTCCGACTCCTGGCCGAATGATGTTGACCGTGATCAACCCAATCACGACCGCCAGCACCGTGGTGCACAGGTAGTACCCAATCGCGGCTGCGCCCGGGCGTCCCAGTTGCCGGACATCGCCCATTCCCAAGACGCCGCACATAACGGACGTGAATACCAGTGGCACCACGATCATTTTCAAGGCTCGTAGAAACAGTTCCCCGCCGATTTCGAAATGAGTCGCGAAATTCGGAACAATGAGCGCAACTGCGATCGCCGCCACAATCGCGCCCGCAATCCAGTACGTCAGCGCCTGACTGTGTTTCGGTGATTCCGTCATGCTTGGTTCCCTTTTGCCGTCCATCACGTAGGTAAATCCGCCTGCAGCGACACAAAATAGCGGTTTCTTTGACTCCCCGCACGGCATCGAGCGTGAGTGCGACCTAAGTTTTGGATGGAATGGTTCGTTCCCCACCCTCACGTTTTTCCATTGGCCATTGGCCACGCTTCAGCCCATTCAACGAGTAGCCTCGGATGCCTTTCTCGAAACGACGTAACACGCGACGTGCCGCAGTTGGCAGTGTTTTGTTTATGGCCGGACTCTTTTGTGGGACTCTGGTCGCGATCCCAAAGCTTCATCGCGCGTTGTTGTCGGAGCAAGTTCCGGTCGACCTGACCTGCGCTGAATTGATGCAACGTGGGATCGGCGAGTCATCGGTTGTTCGATTGACCGACGCAACGATCATGGAACCGACCGATGAGTTGGAATTCGCGATGTTGGAACCCGACCAGGACGCAACGCAAACGCTGCCGGTTGGAACGGGCATGCGAGCTTGGATGTCCGGCGACAAAGTTGCGATGGCAAAGTCAACGATCGCCGATGCACTCAAGCATCCACGATCAAAAAAAATGATGGACCAACTGGTTCGCGGCGAGGTGGTTCCTCGCGGATTCATTGGCGATTCGGTTCCACAACCGTTGAAGCTCACACCAGGACGCGAGATTGCGGCCCATGCTCTCGATGAAGTGCAGACAACCGGAACTCTGACGGCTTTCGTCACCGAAGACCCCACCTCCCACTGGATCGTTCAGGCGGCTGAAGTCTTGGATCTCACGTTGCCAACGCCATTTCTGAAGTCGGCTGAGATGGATCAGTATTCCCTGCATCCCATTTCGCTGACGGAATCCAAAGCCAACGCCGGCATTTGGGTGGGTGCATCCGTGTTGGCCATGACAATGGGATGGTTGTTCTGCAGTTCAGCGGGTTGGGGGCTTTGGATTCTGTTTTGTCCCATCGCTGCGATCGTGGGGGTGTTTGGACTGCCGATGCGATCAGGTCGTGGCAACCGAGTCACTTGGATGCTCGCCTTTTTGGCCGGTGCATTCTGCTTGGTCGCCGCGTACGGCCTGGCGTTTGTTCTCGGTGGTTTGGGGCAGTCGCAATCCACGTGGGCGTGGCAAGCCGCCGGGTTCATCGCCGCATGTGCTGGCCTCGCGTTGTGGTTGGGCGTCCGCGGAAGTGTGAAAACCAAACGCAGTTTGGCGCTCTCGCCCAGATCCTTGGATGAATTGATTGCACCGGAAAAGGGACGCTCGAGAGGCAAGACAAAACGCAAACGCGCTTCCAAAGCCAACCAAGATGACGCGGAACAATTCGCAACGACGGGCGTTCGACAAGACAAGCTGAAAGAGACACTCGAAAAAAACGCCAGTTACTCAAGGAAGTACTTGGATCCACGACTGAGCGTTCCCGCCAACGCCGTGGCATCTCCGGAGGCAACGGAACACAACCTGCATTGGCAAAAATCCGATTTCGAAGAGCCTCTGTTGGTTGAAATCGGACGCGGCGATGCGGCATGTTCCGTGACCATCCAAGTTGGTTGCCAAAGCTTGGTGCTCGGCATGACCGACGAAGTGGACGGCGAGGTTCGCCTGCGAATGGTCAGTGTGCTGGATGATGGCCACTGCCTGGTCAGTGTGGATGATTCCTATCCGGATCTTCAAACTTCCGGATCGAACGATCAAGCCACGCTGTCGGTCTTTGAGTCCGTCACTGCACAGAAGTTGTTGGCGAATCACTTGGAGCAATCCGCCAATGTCGCTGAGCAACGCCACGCTCGTTTGGTGACGCTTGATAGCAACGAGTGGCGAGATGTCGTGCTGCTGTCCGAACGTGTGCTCAAGTCCATCTTGCACGACGAAGGGCATCAGAAGTGGGACATCTGCGACATGACCTATGGACGCTTCACGTATCCAGCTCAACCGGTTCGGATTTACCAAGAAGCCTGAGTCGTTCCTCCGACTTTTGAAGGTCGATTGGATTCGACGTCATGCCTGCTGCATCGCAGCAGGCGTCGGCTGACTAGCGAGGCGGAATCTCGTACACGCTGAACTCTGCCCACACCGGCATGTGGTCACTGACTCGGAGTGCGTCCTCTTCCGAAATCTGCAACGTGGATTTCAGATCCAAGACGCCCGCGCGGCCGGTGAACTCTCGCGTGGTAGCGGTGTCGATCAGAAGATGGTCGTAAGTCTTGGTTTGCAGTGTGTTGGTTGGTTGGTCGCCGACCAGGGACTTCACGTTTGGGATCTGCCCGGTTTCCAGCAACCACTGCGTGTCCACGTTGAGGTCACCCATCAAGACAAAGTCCTCTTCCCCAGTGCTTTGGTACTCGTACATCCGGACGCTGTGAAAGACATCGTCCAAGACGTTCATTTCGTTCTTGGGTGAGTCGCCCATGCGAGACCCCACTTCATCGGGGTCAGTGTGAACGTTGATCAACGTGAACCGAAATGGCATCCGATTCGGAGTCGGTGTCACACGAGTTTGAAAGCTGGCCACCATCGGTGCGCGATGCATTCGGTCCATTTCATCGTTGACCAGGTAGTCGGAGCCCGAAACCAGGTCGATGCGATCAGTGTCCCAGAGGAATCCATATCGCTCCGTCTGCGTGGTCCGTCCCTGCGGCTCGCTGACAGTGGCGTTGTAGCGACCACCGAGGCTGGCGACCTCGTCAAGCAGCCCGTTGATAGGAAGTGCCGGGTCGCCTTTGATTTCTTGGATGGCGACGACATCAAACAGCAAGCAGACTTGCGCCAGGCGTCGCATCACTTCGGGTTTTTCCGATTTGCTTTTGCCGAAGACTTGAATGTTGAAGGTCGCCACGCGAATGGAGGCATCCGGCTTTTGGCTGCGGTCGCTGGCAGGCGTGATCAAGCTGACCGGCGCAATGTCACCGATCGGTGCATTTCCGGAGTATCCTCGAGAGCCCATTTGCTCGGGCGTCAACGATGCAGCGAGCGGATCGTCGTAGACGGGTGCTTCACTGCCTCGCAACGAGTCCAGGGTCGGTAAGTTGACCTGTCCAGTCAGCGCTGCGATGACCATCGCAATCACGCCGGTGACCGAGATGCCAGGTGTGAACCAGCGCAGGATCGAACCGCTGGATCGGCTCGATCGCCGACGCGATTTGGACTGATTGCCCCAGATCATTTTCCACAGAAGTTGGATCACCACGGCCTCCTTGCCGCGTGTATCACAAGCTCATCGATGTTCGCCGAGAATCCTTCTCAATGCGTTTCGATGGCTCTCGCTAGTCAAATTCCTGTTTCACAACGTCAACACAACAAACACCCTCTCAGAGAATGCATCGTCTGTCTTGTGTGAGCAGAACCTGCCTGGGCGATATCCAAAACGGTTCATTCGCGTCAACCGCAATATCTGTCTCACACCATTCAACTGTGGCAAACGAATCCCCCCGGTGAACGTTCGTCAAGGAGGGAACGATGGCGACCGAACCGCGTGAATTCATGTTGTAAATTTGAGCAACTGAATCAATTTTCATCCGCTGTTTCGATTGTGTCGGCATGTCTCATTGCATCCCTCGCTTGCCCATTGCATCCGTGATCACGGGGTTGGTTGTCGCCATGACCACCTTTGGTTTGGTGCAACTGTCGCCCGAGAAGAAGTCTTCCGTCGAACTCGATGCATCCGTCACCATGCCGGTCGAAAAGGCTCCTGCGCAGAGTGGCGTTCTGATTTCGTCGGTGGTCGATGCATCGAGTGTTGAGGGGGCCGCGGCAAAACCGGTGGACCCACACTTGACCATGGGCAGTGAAACTTGTGTCAAGTGTCACGCCAATGAGGTCAAGGTCTGGAAGGCGACGCCACACAACCGCACCTTTGAGGAGCTTCATCGTCGACCGAAAGCAAAGGAAATCGCATCGAAGCTCGGTGTGAGTTCGATCAAATACGATGGGAGATGTGTCGATTGTCACTACACGCAACAGGTCGACGTCGCGTCAGGCAACGTGCATGCGATCGAAGGTGTTAGCTGTGAGTCGTGTCATGGTTCGGCCAAGCAATGGTTGGACCTGCACCATGACTATGGTGGCGAACAGGTCACGCGTGCGATGGAAACCCCCGAACACAGGCAACAGCGATTGGCTCAAAGTGTCGCTGCGGGAATGCGAAACCCGGTCAATGTCTACTTGGTTGCACAAAGTTGCTTGCGTTGTCACACCACCGCGGACGAAGAATTGGTCAACGTCGGCGGTCACCCAACCGGCAGTCTGGACTTCGAATTTGTGTCCTGGAGCCAAGGCTCTCTTCGTCACAACTTCATCGATTCCGACGGCCAAACGAACGATCCAAGCACTCGTGACCGATTGCGAGTCATGTTTGTCAGCGGCATGATCGCGGACTTGGAAGCAAGCCTGCGGGCGACCGCCCAAGCGACTCAGAAAGCGAAGTACGGTGTCTCATCCGCACAACGAGCCGACCGGGCCGCGAAACGATTGTTGTCGGTCTCGCAAAAGGTCACCTCCAAACACTTGGAAGAGATCCTGCTGATCTACAGCGGTGTCACCTTGAAACTGAACAATCGTGAGCCGTTGGTTCAGGCCGCCGACGCCATCGCCGAACTCGGTTTTCGATTTGCTGCGGAAACGAACGGGCACGTGTTGAAACCACTTGATGCGTTCATTCCGCCGTCGAATCGCTGGAAGTAGCAAACAGTTCCTTGACCTGACGTCGAACGGCTTTGGGCAGGGGGCCAGCCGTTGCAAAGTCCGCGATCTGTTCCGGGCGGTGAGCGCCGACCAAAGCGGCCGTGACACCAGGCTGTGAGACCGCCCAAGAGATTGAAAGATTGGCAACCGAGCGACCGGTGTCCGCCGCGATCAGCTTCAGTTGATCGACAATGTCGTGGGCTCGCTGGCGAGCTTCCCCTTGAAAAATGGGATAGTTTGGACGACTGTCGCCTTCGGCAAAGACATGGTCCCGTTCAATCTTTCCGGCTAGCAATCCTTTCATCAGCGTCCAGTAGACCCACACGTCGCAGTCGTTCTCTTTGGCATCAGGAATCACGGTGGAAAGCGTTTCTTGCTGCAGCCCGTTGAGTGGGCACTGAATCGCCGAGCATGGAATCACGCTTGCAAATTCAGCTCGCTGTTCCGGGGTGGCGTTGCACACCCCCACGCGTTTCGCCATGCCACGCTGCATCAAGCGTTGCAGCGCCCAGGCACTGGCCTGGATCGGAACTTCCTCGTCGACACAGTGCAACATCAGGGTGTCAAAGCAACGAATGCCGATGCGTCGAAGCGAGTTTTCTGCGTCAACGACCAGCGTTTCTGGACGCCCATCATTCACACGGACTCCGTCTTCGTTGTAGCGTTGACCCACTTTTCCGATGATCTGGATTTCCTTGCGGGTGGACGCATCGAGGTCTTGGAGGGCCGCCCCCAGACGTTCGTCCGCCTCCCCCTGCAGGCCATAGCTGTAGGCTGTGTCGAATTGCCGGATGCCGGCTTCGATCGCAGTTCGAATTGTGGCAATTGCGTGTTCACGAGTCACGCCAACGGTGGTGACGCCAGCGATGGGCCACAGCCCCAAAATGATGTGTTGGTTCAAAACAGTTGCGAGATTCAAAAAGGGAACTAAGTTGGGCGCAGGACGTGGTTAATTCGGAGTGAGAATTGATCTTCGTTCGATCCGCTGACCTCTAAAAGAACAATTCAACAGCAAGATGGCAACGACTCCCACCACCGCGATCACGGTTGCTCCTGGTATCACCCGTGTCGAAAAAAACAATTCCAAAGGCTATGTGGTTCGAGTTTGCCGCGATGGCGTGAGAAATTCCGAGTACTACTCCGACACAATGTGTGGTGGAAAACGCAAGGCATTGCAGTTGGCCAAGCAAAGCCATGCGGCGTTGCTGGAGGTTCTCGGTCCCGCGAACAATTCCACCAAAGACAAGCTGACCAGTCGGAACACCACCGGGAAGGTGGGGGTTCATCTGGCCCACTCGGTTGACAATCGGTATCCCGGTTGCGAGTACCAAGCCTATTGTGCGTCTTGGAAAACGGAAGACGGCCGACGCAGAAAAATCAGTTTCGCCTTCAATCGATATGGCGAGGACGAATCCTGGGAACTCGCCTGCATTGCTCGTGATCGCGAAACCACGGATCGTGAAGAGGTGATCGCGGTTCGTGAGCGACAATTGAAACGGAAGAGTCGCAAGACCAAAGCACGCCGCAAGTAGTTTGCGGCGTCGGTGTTCAATTGCGGTTCGCCGGGTTTCCGGTGACCTGGTTCGCCCATGAACGGGGCTGCATCAAGACAGCAACAATTGCTCGCCCGGTTCAGCCTCGTCCATTTCTCGGCGAATCTCACGCAAGCCGTAAGCGCACAATTCAAATTGGTCGCTCAGTCGATCGAGCAGGTCACACGGCGGTCGTGATTCATCCGCTTGGATCGTCGAAGCGATTTTGTAAGATCGCTTGCCGTGCTGGAAATAGTTCAGCAGTTGGTCAGGCGAATCCTTGCCATCGCCACGCACCGATTCAGGGAACATCCCCGCCCAGAACAGGGTCACGTCACCGATGTGGCGATGGACCTCTCGTTTGGCAATTCCCATTCGGCGTTCCGCTTCGCACAGCAACTGGAAGACTTCCGTTGCCGGCCGGCCGTCGCCACGTCGCATTTTGTGAACCGCGTCGATGCGAACGAATCGCAGCATCAGGTCGCTGACGTATCCGATCAACTGAACGTCCGCGACGCCCAACTTGGTTTGGAAAATGGATTCACTCAAACCGCTTAGAAAGCGATCGAGTGCGGATCGTTTTTCAGGTGTGTGTTCAGTCGCCACGGCATCATTCCCCTTGTTCAGACTTCGAAAGTGATTCAGCTTCGAAAGGGGCCAAATGAATGACCTGAAATCCAGAACTAATAGCACTTCACCCCAATGTCAAGAGATCTTTTGGGGAGGGGGGTGACCCGACTGGCCTGAAATCGGCTGCGGTTGAGAGGGCCTGTCTTGGGGCGGCGAAGCACGATGGAACGCAGGTTTCCGTTGTTTCAACCGATGGGAGCCGACCGCTTCATTGGTTCTGGTTGAGCGTCGCAGGCGGCGACGCATAGCTCGGCCGAATCCCGCTTAAAATGGCGGCGCCAGAAACCGCTGACAAAAACGCGATCAGAAGCCAGACGCCTCTCGCGGCGATCGAGCCGTAACGTTTTTGAATCGCGGCGATCGAGCGAATTTGATACGGAGCCATCCAGGGGCCGATGGCGATCGAGGTTGTCAGGGCTGCGATCAACAGCGCCAAACCGCCAACCAAGGTGTCATCTTGGATCAAAACTTCTTCCTACTATCCAGCCGGGGCGATGATTGAAGAGGACGCTTGTCTAAACGTCGCTTTGACGCATCCGACGACGAATGACTCGGCGTTGCATGCGAGCGGTTTCGACGTCGGGATTGATGTCCAAGCAACGGTTCAACGCATCAAGTGCCTTGGTGGGTTTCCCCAAGAGAGCACGCACCTTGGCCAGGCTTTGCCAAGCGGTGTAGTGGAACCGGCAGTGCCACAAGCAGGATTGGTACGCCGACTCGGCTTTTTCGAAGTCTTCCAAACCGTGCCAGCAAATCGCCAGCTGGTGATGCGCCTCGGCGTACAAAGGGGCTTGGTCGATCAGCACCATGACAGGTGAAAGCGCCGCAGCGTATTCGCCACCATCATTCAGATGAATGACGCGGAGCAGTTTTTGGTGATGCAGCGGCGCGGCGTCACGAACGATCACAGAGTGAAAGGAATCATCGGCAACCAAACGCACCCCGCGATCCACGTCCGAGAGGGCTCGGCCCAAAAAATCGACGCAGTGGCGGTCGCCCAACATGCCCAGAGCCAACGCGGCAGCCCGGCGGTGCTCGACTTCGCCTCGCGAAAGCAGGGCGGTCAAAGTTGCCGATGTGTAGTGCTCATCGACATCGTGCGCGAATCGGGGAGCGTCCGCTGAGCCAAGGTATCGCCGATATGCAGCGACCAGGCGAGTCGTGTGGACGATGGGAGCTGTCACGTTCGATTCCACCTTGGGCTGGTCGGGAGGGTCTGGGAGGATTGGGCGGGTCAAACGGGGCGATGCCGGCGATTCACTGGTATTTTGGCTGCTGTGGTTTGACTTCTCGATGTTAGACCGATCAAGCTGTCGGGCAAGACGGCACACCAAAAGAACTTTCCAACTCCACGGATCGTCGGATGCTATCCCAACCGCTTCTCCCGCTTTGTCTTCCCCTCGCTGACAGCAGATGTCATTGCGAAAAGGAGCTGGATCTTGCGGTCCTCGACGTTTCGGGTCACCCGCGAAAACCGTCGGGAAAGTTCCTGGGGAATTTTTACCAAGGCCGTTCTGCACTTTGGTTTTGGGGCGTGGTTTTTTTCGTCGCGTCGCCTTTATCGGCGTTCAGTCAGCCACCATCGGACACGCCTCTTCAGGCCGCCGTGTTCACGCGAACTGTGATCACGGTGACGCTCGACGGCCAATCGGCGGACGAGGCCATCGACCAGATTGTCGCTCAGGTGAGTTTGGGCAGCCCTGGTCGCCCCTGGACCTGGTGGCGTGATGGCGAGGTTGATCCCGGGAAAATAGTGTCTCTGAATTTGGCGGGAGGCTCCGCTGCGCAGGCGGTGACCCAACTGACGCGTCCACTGGGATGGGAAGCTTTTCCGATCCCGGGAATTTTGCTGGTCGGGCGGCCCGAATGGATTGATCGGACGCTTGGCAACCTGGTGAGTTCGGCCAAGCCGCAGGTCATCGATCTGGAGTGGCCTCGTGGCACTGCATCCGAAACCGCTCTCGGTTCGGTCCTTCACGTGGCGGCCGGCCGGCAGGCAAACGGCGGCGCGGAAACAGGGGGTGAAAAACAGGATCGCGGGCTCGGATGGTTGCCGCATGACGTCTGGCCTGCGGGCAAATTTCAACAAGTCGATCCATGGCACGTGGCCTCATTGGCATTGGCGGAGTTTCGAATGGCTGCCCGCCCAGGAACGCCGCTGCAGCGATTGCGATCCAAGGATGGGGTGCTGCCAGAAGCGGTGCGGGTCATCGGCGACGACCAATCAAATTGGCGAGACACTCGCTTCCTGATGGTCTACCCGCTGGAAAGCAATGGCGCCGATGAAAGCAGCGAGGCGGAGTTGCGGCGAGCCGTTCGGGCGGTCGATGCGATGGCATCGTTTCGATCCGGGCGGGATCCGAAGACGCGCAAAAAGATGTTGCGGATCCACACGCATCCAGCTGGGCACCGTGCCGCGTTGGCGACTCAGTGGGCGGCGGCACCTGCTCCCGCTCAAGTGGCCGCGGCCGGCCGCGACGCCACCTATGACTTGAAACTGTTGAATAAACCAGCCCGCGAAGTGCTGCTGCAATTCGCCGGTGCGGCTGCCAAAAAGTTGGTCGTCGATGACGAAGCCAGCCTCCGCAGCCAAACATTGGTGAGTCTTGATGCGACGAAGCAGACGCTCGAGCAATTGGCTCAGTCGATTGCCACGCAGGCCAGCTTGAAGGTCGAGTGGGGCGAGACGGTGGTTCGCGTCAGCTTGCCAGTGGAGTAGCGTGGATCGCCCGGTAGCAGGCGGGAATGGTTGGGCATCGGTTGCCGATTCGGCAAAGGAATATCAGTTGCCGGAACGACGCTTCGCTTGGTCCGGGCTACTTCTACGTCGCTGCCTACTTCTTTGCACACACGAAAAAAGGCCGGCGTGGAGCCGACCTTTTCTGCGTTGGATCAATCGCTGGGGCAGCAATCGTTTGCCCCTTGCAAACTAAGCCTTGGGCTCTTTGCGAAGCTGAATCCACTCGCTGTGGAAGGCACCTTCTTTGTCCAAGCGTTGGTAGGTGTGAGCACCAAAGTAATCGCGTTGGGCTTGTAGCAGGTTGGCTGGCAAGCGTTCCAGGCGGTAGCCATCGTAGTAGCAGAGCGCGGTGCTGAACGCGGGAACGGGAATTCCCATGACCGAAGCCACGGCAATGACTTTTCGCCATTTCGCTTGCGCGTTTTCGACAGCGTCTTCGAAGTACTTGGCCAACAACAGGTTTTCCAAGTTGGGATCGGCGTCGAAGGCTTCTTTGATGCGATCCAGGAATTGAGCACGGATGATGCAACCACCTCGCCACAGCAGGGCGGCGGCTCCGTAGTCGAGGCCCCAGTTGTGCTCGGCCGACGCGGCTTGCAATTGAACAAAGCCTTGGGCGTAGGAAACGATCTTCGAAGCGTAGAGGGCTTGGCGAACCGCTTCGACGAATTCCGCACGGTCACCGACCAAAGATTCGGCAATCGCACGCATTTCTGGGTTGGCTGTTTCAGCTGGACCGTTGAGGGTTTTGCTGGCGCGTGTCCGGGCTTCCTTTTGGGCTGACAATCCGCGAGCGAACACGGCGGTCGTGACCAGCGTGCTGGGGACACCCAGGTCGAGAGCCAATTGGCTCATCCATTTGCCTGTGCCCTTGGCGCCGGCGACGTCCATGATTTGGTCGACAAGGAAGCCGTCGCCGCCTTGGTCGTCTTTGACGCTGAAGATGTCGCGGGTGATCTCGATCAAATAGCTTTGCAGCTCACCACGGTTCCAATCATCGAACACGTCGTACAGTTCGTCGTTGGACAAGCCGCCGAGTTCTTTCAGCAATTGATAGGCTTCGCAGATCAACTGCATGTCGCCGTATTCAATGCCGTTGTGAACCATTTTGACGTAGTTGCCCGCACCGCCGGCACCCAGCCATTCACAACAAGGGATGTCGTTGTTGGGACCGACCTTGGCTGCGATCGATTGGAACATCTCTTTGATGTGAGGCCATGCTGCAGCACTTCCGCCGGGCATCAGCGAAGGACCTTTGAGAGCACCTTCTTCACCACCGCTGACGCCGCAGCCAACGTACAGCATGCCAGCTTCTTCGACCTGTTTGGTGCGACGTTCCGTGTTGACGTAGTACTCGTTGCCACCATCGATGATGATGTCGCCGGGTTCGCAATGCGGCAGAAGTTGCTCGATCAAGGCGTCCACGGCTGGGCCGGCTTTGACCAGCATCATCAACTTGCGAGGCCGTTTGACGGATTTGACGAATTCTTCGATCGAGTGACAGCCGACGAAGTTCTTGCCCTTCGCACGACCTTCCATCAAAGCGTCAACTTTGGACGTGGTGCGGTTGTAGACCGCGACTTTGTAGCCGCGGCTCTCAACGTTCAAGGCCAGATTTTCGCCCATGACGGCCAGACCAATCAGGCCGAAATCACAATCACCACTCATAGCTGTACTTTTGTTCGTGTGTTAGATGGGGGCGTGATGGCCCGGTTTGCGGCGATCCAAGCGTGCCGCAGCGGCTCACGCGGGGGCCAGCAGTGTAAATGACTGGGGCGGGGCGAAAAGGCCCAAGGGACGATTGCTGCCACCAATTGGCTCCATACACTTTCCCTCTCCGTTGGCGCAACCGCTGCATCCGTCTCATTCTCGCCATCCATCCCTCCCGAAAGCGGCCTGATTGGGCGGGAATGCACCGAAATGCACGGGGAATCCGGTGCCTTGGGGCCGTGGACGCTGTCGTTGCGATGGAGAGCCGTTGCCTCCAGGGAGACTCCCAAAAGAGATTTTCGTTGGGCCGACGGAGTCCGCCGGGGAGAGTCCAGTCCCGGGGAAGGAAATGGCGCTCCGGAATTTCATTGAGGTTTTCCAATCGCGTTATTAGACTGGGGTTCGGCTGCCGGTCGAGATCCGATCGACGACGGCCCTCATTCTCACTCTCGACGTTCTTCTCTGCAAAAGAATCCACCGATGCGACTGATCGATCGCCACTCTCGAATTCGCACCTTGGCCAGTTTCGCGTTCGCAGCGTTGTTGGCGATTGCGTTGGCTCCCTCCAGCTTCGGCCAAGACGGCGGCGATGGCGGAGACACCACCAATAACTTCGGCAGCCAGCCTGCTGGTGTCGACGTCGATGCGACCGGCGTGTTGAAAGTCCGGACGATCGACCCACGATTGGCTCGGCAGCAATGGATGCAATCGCGAGCCAATGCGACTCCTGGCGAGTCGATGGAAACCAGCGAGCTGAGAAAGGTTTCGCTGAATCGCCTCGAAGCAGCGATTTCCGAGTACGTCGAAGCTGATCGGCCGCTGCCAGCTGAAATGCTGGCGATGGCTGGGCTGACCTCGGTTCAGTACGTGTTCTTCTATCCCGAAACAAACGACATCGTTCTGGCGGGGCCAGCCGAAGGTTACGTGGCGGATGCGACTGATCGCTTTGTCGGCATGCAGTCGGGACGTCCCAGTGTTTTGTTGGAAGACGTCGTGGTTGCATTGCGAGCGTTCCCACCTCAAGGCAAACCGGCTCGAGTGATTTCGGTTTCGATTGACCCAACCCCGGAAGGCTTGCAGCGGATGCAGCAGTTTCTGATGCGAGTTGGTGGGCGTGCCGGTCGCGGTGACACCTTGCAGCTCGTTCGCGGCCTGAAGGAAAACTTGGGGCTTCAAACCGTTACGATCGAAGGCATCCCAGCGGCCAGTCACTTCGCTCGTGTGTTGGTGGAAGCCGATTACCGAATGAAGTTGATCGGCATTGGTTTGGAACAATTGCCGGTTCCCGTCCGCAGTTATGTCTCACGCACCAATCCCGTGACCGTCTCCGCGAACTCGATGGAACGTTGGTACTTCCAACCCAATTATGACGGTGTCTCGGTCAGCGAAGACAACCTGGCCATGCGAATCAATGAGCGTGGTGTTCAGTTGGTTGGCGCCAACGAACGTGTCCAAGGTGACGGTGCTCGCGTTGGCACAGGCCGCGTGAACCGAGCCAGCCAAGCGTTCACGAAAGAGTTCAGCGAAAAGTACAACCAGATTGCTGACCGAGTTCGCGTGTACGCAGAACTGCGTCAGTTGATCGATCTTTCGATCGCAGCCGCTTACATCCACGAGCAAGACTTCTACGGTCAAGCCAACTGGGCGATGCCAGTTTTGGGTGACGAAAGCAAGGTCAGCGTGCAGACTTACACCGCACCTGAAAAGGTCGAAACCGCTGTGAATGCGATCTGGCGAGGCAACACTTTGATGACTCCATTGGGAGGCGGCGTGAACGTTCAGCCCCGGATTGCACTGAAGAAAGACCACGTCACAATCGACACTGAAGGCCAGCACGTGCAGGTCAAACATTCCTCGGGGCCAGAACAATTGGCGCCCGGCCAATGGTGGTGGGACTGATTCAAGATGACTTTGATTGACACAACTCTCTTCGCCGTCGCGACTCGTTTCGCGGCGGCTTTTTCTTTGTTCGCGTGTCTCAGTGGGGTTTCGCCGCAAATGGTGGACGCCAACGAAAATGTGAGGCCGCCAAAATCGACGCCAATGATTGTGGCCCACCGGGGCGCGTCTCATATGGCACCGGAAAACACGCTGTCTGCGTTCCATTTAGCGTGGGAAGAAAACGCGGACGCGATCGAGGGCGATTTCTATCTGTCGTCTGACGGCGAGATCGTTTGCTTGCACGACAAGACGACCACGCGGACCTCGCCTGGCTCATCGTTGACGGTCGCCGAGGCGACGCTGGAGCAGCTTCGCAAGCTCGACTTCGGTGCTTGGAAACATGAACGCTACTCCGGCGAACGAATCCCAACTTTGGGAGAAGTGATGGCCACCGTGCCCGATGGGAAGGGAATCTTCATCGAAATTAAATGTGGGCCTGAGATCCTGCCAACATTGAAGAAACAATTGGAAGATTGCTCACTCAAACCCGAGCAGATCACGATCATTTGCTTCAATCAGGAAGTTGTTCGTCAGGCTCGTGAGATGATGCCTTACGACTGCAATTGGTTGACCTCGTACAAGAAGCAAGCCAACGGCAGTTGGACCCCAGGGGGCGATGGCGTTCAGAAGAGCCTGAAGGCAACCGATGCCACTGGGTTTGGAACGCAAGTCAGAGCCGACTTGCTTGGTCCGGTTCTAAGCCAGGACTTCTGCGATGCCGTTCGGTCGGCGGGGTGTGGCATGCATGGTTGGACCATCGATGAACCTGCGGTTGCCAAACAATTGGTCGGCCTCGGTTTTGAGAGCATCACCACCAACCGCCCTGCTGAAATTCGCTCCGCTTTGGAGGATTGAACACAGGTTTCCAAAGCCATTGAATCGTCGACGGGGCCGCCTTGTGAGGCATGCCCTGTTGGCGGGCTGTTGGCGGGCTGTTGGCGGGCTGTTGGCGGGCTGTTGATCAGTTTCCGCGGAGGTCGAGGACCTTGCGAATCTTGGTCGCAACGTGAAGGTCGGATTCGACTTTCAAGCGTTCGTGCAGGCGTTGCTGGACCGTTCGGTTCTTCGATGGTGCCAGGATTGTGATCACATGCAATCGAACGTGGCGATCGGAATCGTCCAGCAGCATCGACAGCCAAGGCCAAGCGTTGAGACCTCCGGATTGCAGCATCGAATCGATCAACGTGATCCGATCGTTGGGTTCCGCGACGGCGATCGCTGTCCCGAATTCCAATTGAACCTTCGAAAAACCGCGTTCGATCAATTCTGCACGAGCTTGTTCGGCCAGCGACGCGTTGGGGTTTCCCAAGTGTTGCAAGATGGTTTGATCATCCATGGCGGTGAACGGTGACCCGGTCAGTTCCGCGTTGACCCGTAGGACTCGTCCGTCGGTGGACTTTGCCAGACGCGGCCCTTCGGTGGGGTGCTGTGCGAGTGACGCGTCCGGTGAACCGGGGACCTGTGTCAAAGGAACCGTGACCCCCTCGGGGACGCTTTCCAGCTGGACGTTGGATCCTTGTTGCGAAGCGTTGGACGGTTGCGTCTGCAATCGAGTGGCCGTTTCGCGGACCTGGACTGCTTGAGTGTTCGACGTCCCCGAGCGAATGATTTCGACGGGACGTGATGGTGGCCAGTCGGTCCACATGGATTCCGTGTCGGCACTGGGCATTTCGTTGACGTCGGCTGTTGTGACCGGCGTTTTGGCAAGTGTCATCGTCGGTTGATCAAGTTGTGCCAACGTCTCGCGTGACGATTGTGACACGGATGCGATCAGTTGTCGGACTTCTTCGTCCACTTCCGACTCGCCGAGTGTTTCCGTGCCGGCAAACTCCAACATGGTTTGCCGAAGCAGAGAACGCGACCGAGCGGTTTGCCGGGAGGTCCAGTCGGCGCGTGTTCTCGTTTGCAAGTTCGCGCGAATGCCTTCGATTAGTTTTTGGTGTGATCGGGCGGCCAATTCCGGGGAGAGAGTCGTCCAGTCGTTTTGCAATTGGTTCAGCAAACCAAAGGCAACTTCCGAGACGGCGTCCTCGTCGTCCATCAAGCTGCTGGACAGGGGATGGATGGCTTCGATTCCAAACCCCGCGATCTGCATCAACCGATCGCTTTTCTCGGTGGCGTCGAGCGTTGGCAACTCTTGAACGAGTTGGTTCAACAGATACTGTTTGCCGTAGACCGTGGCCAACAACCAGATGGCAGTCACTCCGGCAGCAATCGCCAGGAATTGCAAGGCATGGACGAACCTTTGCTTGGCTCCACCGGCGGGAGGCAAGGCAATTGAGAAGGGGTTCGGCGTATCGGCCGTGGAAAGCGATTCGGAAGGGGACGTCAGCATGGCGGGATTGTGCCGGGCCATGCGTTCCGACAACAAGATCAATTCGAAAACGGCCAGCCTTCACTGGTTGGCGAAATGCCCACAGAAACGGGGGGAATATGCCGGCTGGGGGAGCAATGACGTTCGAAACGAAAGGTTCGGTGGATCAGTTTTTGAAGGTTTTACCGTTTTGACCAGCAATCTGGCTAAGCCTTTTCGATCAGACGAACCGATACTACCGGCACAACCCAATGCGGTTTGCTCAGAAAGTGGGGCGGCGGCGGGACTTAACAGTGATCAGCAGTGACGTTGGTTGAGCCAGTTCTCAATTGAACGTGACGGCAACTCCTAGCATGACGGTGGAACAACGATGTCGGTACGGAAGCTGACTGCAAAACTATTGGCAGCCCTGGCGGTTTTTGCTGGTGGCGCTTCGGTGTCCGCCCAGGAACATGCATTGGCGGACCCTTTCGCGTTTGACCCTGACTTTCAGTGGTTTGAACCAATCTACGATGCTGACATCGTGGATGCAAAACCGAAAAAACGGGCTCACACGGGCTGGTTCGGAACTTATGACAAGCTGCACTTGTGGGGCAAACGCCCTGAGGGTGAAGCGACAACTGTCGGAGGCGACAGTGGCGAGTACCAACTCGATATTGGCGAGGGAAATCGCTACGAGTTTGGCTACATGAAGCCGCGAGAGGACAACGGTTGGTTGTTCGGCTGGTCGGATCTGGACATTCATGCGGCTGAATACACTCAAGCTGAGCGTATCAACCGCCTCAATGTGAGTCAGTTGGAGGGGGATCCGGAATTCCCCGGCGGCCAGTTTGGCACCAACGTGCTCACCGACGACAACAATAACTTTGGTTACGACACGCGGTTCTACGAAATCGGTCGCTCGACCAACTTCGTCGAATACGACAGCTACGAAATCAACAAGACTTGGCGAATGGAACCGTATCACTACGGTGGAATCCTCGAGCCGATGGTCGGTGTCCGGTTCGTCACATTGGACGACCAAGCGGTGACACGCAGGTACTCACGGACTCGTGAAGACGGTGCGGCGATTCTCCCGGGAACAACGGAACTGACCGAGAACCCATACTTCGTCGACCTTGGTGTCAGCGACGATGCGTATGAACGATTGGACCAGGACATTACAAAAGTTGACAACGAGATGTACACGATGCAACTCGGTTTTCGATACTTCAAGTTTGTCAACCGCTTCCGCTATTCGGCGGAGTTCCGGGCCTTCAGCGGTGTCAACCTTCAGCATGCGTCGAAATACGCAGTGGCCGACAACACGTTCTACGATGGTTTCGGTTCTGACTCAGACGTCACGTCGTTCTACCGCACCGAGAGCAAGGTCGAGCACTACCGCGATGACACCTTCTTCATCGGATACGACGTGCGAGCCGATCTGGGATATCAGCTGACCAACATGATTCATGTTCGAGGTGGATTCCAAATCTTCGACTTGGCCAAGGGGCTTGGACGAGCCTCCCACCGAGACGATGCACTGACCGAGATCGGATCATCCGACCAAAGCTTCTTGGCGGTAGGTGGAACGTTCGGGATCGAACTGAACCGCTGATTCAGTTCCCGTCCCACTGCTAGCTGATCACATGATCGAAGCCGGCGAGGTGAATTCACCTCGCCGGCTTTTTTTTCGTTCGCATGGGACACTTCTTCATCCATGTGGCTTGCCTGCTCAGCCGTTCGGCTTGCCAAGCGTTCGGACAGACGCCCATTGGATTCGCGTTTCCCGCGGGCGACCGTGTTTCTGAGGGAAGCCGTCGACCAACGCGATCCAAGTTTTCAGCGGTGGATCTGGTTGCACTCCTGAGGCCGGAAGATGAGGTATCATGCAGATCCCAGTCGCCGCGGCGATTGCCTGCCTACCTTCCCTCCCCCGCCTTGAATGGAAACTTGCCATGCGCGATGTCAAGAATCGACGTTCGTTTTTGAAGTCCACTGCGATTGCCGGAACCGCAATCACTCTCTCTGCAACGCAGTATTCGCGTGTTCACGGAGCCAATGAACGGCTTCAGATCGCGAGTGTTGGAACCGGCGGGAAAGGCTGGAGCGATTTGCTAGGTGTCGCCGCCAGCCCGCAGGTGGACGTGATCGGTTTGTGCGACATTGATAGTTCGCCCAAGCACCTTGGCCAAGCCGCAGAACGATTCGCATCGGCGCGGCGCTACACCGATTGGCGAAAACTGCTGGATGAAGGCAATGATTTGCAAGGCGTCCTGGTCTCCACGCCAGATTTCATGCACGCACCGATTTCCCTGCCGGCGATTCAGCTGGGGAAACATGTCTTCTGTCAAAAGCCCCTGACTCACACGGTGACGGAAGCTCGCCAGATGAAAAAGGCAGCCAAGAAGTTTGAGGTGGTGACTCAGATGTGCAATCAAATTCAATCCCATTCGGCCTATCGCACCGCGGTCCACCTTGTTCATGAAGGAATGATTGGCAAGGTTCGCGAGGTGCACTCGTGGCAAGGTGGAAGCCCATCCTGGCCGCGAAACATTCCGCGTCCAAGCGGTAGCGATCCCGTTCCCGCAAATGTTCGCTGGGATTTGTGGCAAGGCGTGGCTGCGGAACGTCCCTACAAGATTGGTATGTATCACCCGTTCAATTGGCGAGGATGGCAAGCCTACGGCACCGGGCAGTTGGGCGACTTTGGTTGTCACATCCTGGATCCGGTCTTCAAAGCTTTAGAAATCCAGTCGCCAACGAAGCTGATCGTCGACGCACCCGAATTGATGCCAGAGACCTGGACCGATCGAGCGACGGTGCAATACGAATTTCCGGGAACTCAGTACACGGCGGATTCAACGCTGTCGGTCACTTGGTACGACGGTGTCGGTGCGTCGCCACCACGTGAGCGTCTGACGCACCTTCCCGATGACGCGAAACTTCCCGGCGCGGGATCGGTGCTGGTTGGTGAAAAGGGATCGTTGGTGATTCCACATGTTGCGATGCCTGTGCTTTATCGTGCGGATCAATCCGTTGCGGAGGATCTGCCGGTGATCCCTTCGGTCGACCACTACACCCAGTGGGCGGACGCTTGCCGAGGAATGGGAGAAACGACTTCGCACTTCGACTATGCGGGGCCGCTGACAGAAACGGTCTTGCTGGGAACCATCGGGATCCGGTTCCCTGGTCAAGAACTGCAGTGGGACGCGGAGGCGATGAAGATCACCAATCACGCCGACGCTCAGCAGTGGGTTACCAAGCCGTATCGCAAAGGTTGGGAACCCGACTGGATCTAGTCGACGAGCTGGAGGTCGCGTCCTGCTGCGTGTTTGCGGTTGGACGCAGGGTTGTCTGTTGGGGCCGCTTTGGCGGTCGGTTGCCTCCTCTGCATATTTCAATCGAGCGTTTGCCGACAATCACGAGCGGCAGAAGCATCCGATCCCAGACAATCCAATCGAGGAAATAGCATGAGTACGAACATCGAAGGCAAAGTGGTTGTTATCACCGGAGCCAGCAGTGGACTTGGTGAAGACGCCGCCCGCCATTTGGCTTCCCAAGGCGCAGCGGTCGTTTTGGGAGCTCGCCGCATCGAAAGGCTGGACGCCATCGTGTCCGAGATCCGTCAAAATGGCGGCAAAGCGGAAGCACTCGCAACGGACGTGACCGATGTCGAGCAAGTGCAGGCACTGGTCAACAAAGCCGTTGATGCGTTCGGCCGCGTCGATGTTGTCATCAACAACGCAGGCCTCATGTCGATCGCCCCGCTCAGCGAGCTGAAGGTTGACGAATGGGAACGCATGATCGACATCAACATCAAGGGTGTGCTGTATGGCATTGCCGCTGGTTTGCCGATTTTTCAAAGTCAAGGCACCGGGCATTTCATCAACATCAGTTCCGTCGCGGGACTGAAAGTGGTGGGTGGCGGTGCCGTTTACAGCGGAACAAAATTCGCGGTTCGTGCGATTAGCGAAGGGCTGCGAACAGAGGTCGGCGGAGCGATCCGCACCACGACCATCCTGCCGGGATTGATCGACACGGAACTGAAGCAGGGAACCTCCCACGGCGCCAGTTCACAAACCGTCGATGAGATGTACAAGATGGCAATTTCACCAACCGCGATCACCGACGCGATTGCCTACGCCATTTCGCAACCGGCTGACGTGGACGTCAACGAAATCGTCGTTCGGCCAACCGTCCAAGAATTCTAGGCAGGGACGGGCAGGAGTGCCTTTTTGTACCCCACATCTTCTGGGAGCCCTTTGCGTTGTAAATACGGGCGTTTTGAAGCCAAACATCCCTTGCCCAAGAACCATTAAGCAGGTACGCAGGTGTCATCGGGTATGTGAGCCGTTGGCGTTAGCCACGGTTTTCACGCACAACCGGGGCTAACGCCCAAACGGCTCACATGGTTGTGCCAGATCATCTCTGCTCACCTGCTTCACAACCTGGCCTTCTTCGATGAAACCGTGATTCCCAGCGTCCGATCAGGTCAAACGCAAGCGTTGGCAGGCGAATTGGATCGCATCCATCAGTGCGTCGACGTCTCCACGCGAGTTGTAAACGCCGAAGCTTGCTCGCACCGTCGCGCTGACGCCCAGCTGATCGTGGAGCGGCATCGTGCAGTGGTGACCATGCCGGACGAAGACGCCTTTTCGATCGAGCAGTTGGGCCAAATCTTCCGGATGGGCTCCGTCGATCGTGAAGCTGGTGATCGCCCCGCGGTGCTCGATTCCGGGGCCGTAAATCCGCATTCCGGGGATCTCTTGCAAACGGGTGTAGGCGTATTCGAGCACGTCTCGCTCGTGTGCGTGGACCTTTTCCATCCCTAGCGTCGTCATGTAATCGATCGCTGAGCCCAGCGCAATCGCTTGAGCAATCTGGATCGTTCCCGCTTCGAACTTGGCAGGTGACGGTGCCCAAGTCGAGTGATCTTTGTAGACTCGATCGATCATGTGGCCGCCGAAGAGCATCGGATCGGTCTGCTCGAGCAATTCGCGTTTGCCATACAGCACACCAATCCCGCTCGGCCCATACAACTTGTGTCCCGAGAAGGTCAGGAAGTCGATCTCACTGGCGACGACATCGGTTTGCTCGTGCGGGACACTCTGTGCTCCGTCGACAACGATGATCGCTCCCGCGTCGTGGGCCTTTTTCGCGAGCTCCGCGATTGGATTGATGGTGCCCAGCACGTTCGACATGCCGGTGACGGCCAGCACTTTCGTTTTGTCGCTCAGCACTTCGCCGATCCGGTCCATGTCCAAACGGCCATCTTCGGTGAGCGGAAGGAAGCGGCAGGTCGCTCCCGTCTGCAAGGCGAGTTGTTGCCATGGAACCAAGTTCGCATGGTGTTCCATCTCGTTGAGGATGATCTCGTCGCCGGCCTTGAGGTTTCGCTTGCCCCAGCCACTGGCGACCAAGTTCAGCGACATCGTGCAACCAGCAGTGAAGACGATCTCTTCGGAATGCTCCGCGTTGATGAACTGCCGGATCTTCTCACGTGCACCTTCCAATTCTTCATCGACGATCGATCCAAATCGATACACGCCGCGATAGGCGTTGGCGTAATAGTTCTCGTAGACCTCTCGTTCTTTATCGATCACGCACTGGGGTTTTTGCGCGGACGATCCGCTGTCGAGATAGACGAGCGGCAAACCCTTGGGAAGTGGTTTGTGCAGAATCGGGAAGTCGCCGCGAACGGCGTCGATGTCAAGTGGATTCATGATTGGGCCTCTGCCTGGACGGCTAATTCTCGGACTCGCTGGACCATGCTGTACAGCCCGTTCCGCCGTTGCGGGCTGAGGTGCCGCTCGAGACCCAGTTTTTTGAAAACGTCTTGGGCATCGATCGCGATGATCTCCTGTGGTGTCTTGCCGGAATACAACGCCGCGATCACCGCGATCAAACCGTTGACGATGACGGCATCGCTGTTCGCGAGGAATTCCACGGTCGGTGGGGTGGAGTTCTTGATGTCAGCAACCAACCAGACGTTGCTTTGGCAGCCGTGGACACGATTTTCCTCGATTTTGGCTTCCGCGGGCAACTCAGGCAAGTTGAAGCCGAGGTCAATCAAGTAATCACAACGCTCGTCCCAATCGGGCAAGTCCTCGAATTCCTCGTACAATTCGTCGATCGTTAAATCTTGCAATCCAATCTACCTCTGTTTGTGTGGTTGCCTTCCGCTGACCGCATCGTCCGTTCGATGCTTTCGCGGTCTCAGTGGTTGGAACCATGAAGGTCCATCGCCAGGAGCCACGCAAAGACGTTTTTCGCCTTCTTCGCTGCACTCTCGCTCTAGTTTGACGCAGAACCGCTGTTTCCAATAGGTCAGGCGATGCCGGAAAGCTCCGCGGCATTGCCCGTTCGGCGTGATTTGTCTGCACATGCGTCGGGCAAATCGTGGCGACGAGCCAGGTGTCCAGTGGAGTGCCCGCACAGAAGTCGCGTCAGGCAACCTCCAATTCGACTGTTGGGCTTGCTTTAGACTGCGAAATCTTTGCGATTGGCACTCCAACAGCGGATGCAATTTTTCTTCCGGCTTCTGCCTTTCTTCATCCCGGTAGGGATTTCAGATGGTAGCCGGGGGTCGCTGTTAGCAGCGTACCCCCGGAAAACGAGCGTCCCCCAAAATACTCTCCATCCCACCGTGGCCATTGGCCACCGCGGGATGGAGAGTGGCGACGCGGGCGATAGATCCGTCGGTGGCGCGATCGCTTACCGACGGCTACTCTCTGACGTCCCTACCTGGATGAAAACTTGCGCAAGCCAATGCGTTTCACAACATCAAACATTTCGCAGCCAAGGCTTGCTCCAGGTGGGAAGATTCTTCCCCGCCTGAGTTGACAACACCATGGATAACTGTAGAGTGCAGGTAACGGGCTCTTGGGGATGTGTGTGGTCTACACGAAAGGCCGGTCCGTCAACGTGAAATCGCAATTCAAAATGGTGCCGAAAGATGTCCTCCATGGAAAATCGAAGCGTTCGACTTCCCCGTCTCGCATTCGTGGTGCGGATTTTGTTCGCACTGTTCCTGTTCGGGACGGGAATCATGACGATGGGCTTTGGATTGAACGGGTACCCGGTCGATCAAACGCCTGACGAGGTGGGGCAATTCATGATTGCACTTCAGGCAACGGGCTACCTGATCTTTTGGGTGGGCTTGTTCAAGGCCATCGCTGGTGGGTTGATGTTCTTTCCACGCACTGCCCCGCTGGCGATCCTGATGTCGCTGCCATACGCATTCAACATCCTGCTGTATGTGACCTTCTTTGCTCATCAATACTTGGCGATTGGGCTGCCGGATTTCGGGGCGTGTGCGTTTCTGCTTTACTGCTATTCTGATTGGTATCGACCAATCTTTGCGGCACCGACAACGGGTGCGGCTCCTGGTTCATTGGAGGATGCAAATGCAGTTTGATTCGGAATCCTCACCAGGATTCGCGATTGGTCGGGTTGCCTATCTGATTCGATCTGAAATGGCGTCCGTTCTCAAAGGTGTTGGTTGGCCGTTTTCCCCAGAGGAAACGCAGACCTTGATCACCTTGTCCGACGCTGGCGAACCACTTTGCATGAGCGATTTGGCAGCGCACATGATCCGAGATCCGACGACCGTCAAGCGACAATTGGATCGTCTGGTTGAGCAGCAATTTGTCGAGCGGAGCGTGTCGAGTGAAGACGCTCGCATCGTGATGGTCGGTTTGACTCGGCTTGGGGAGAAGCAACTCGCGACCGTCTTGCCGGTGCTGGACGAATTGCGGAAAGCGACGCTTGACGGCGTCTCCAAGACAGAACTCGATGCGACACAGCGGGCTCTTCGAAAGATGCAAAAGAACTTAGCAAAACGTCTTTCAAAGGGTTAACCCGACGAAGCGATTTCTCTTCTGTCTTGCTGAGGCAACCTGAAGCCTGCTGACGCGAATCGCGAATGCAAAAGGCGACTGGCCGAGAACCGTGCGGCCCTGGCTGCTGAAGGTGGGACGATTCACAATTCAATTGGATCTGACTTCTCGCAGAGCGAAACGGAACAACCAATGCCTTCGCTTTTTCCAGTGAAAAGGAGAACGACATGAACGACTCGACGAACAGAACCGCCGTGGTGACGGTGGCGTGGTCTGAGCAAGCGTTGCCAGATCCCAAGTTGAATGCAAGGAAGCCTGCAAAATTTTAGTGCGGTCCGCTGATTGCGATCCGTATCTCGTCCGAAACCTCACTGAGTGAAGATTGATTCCATGGCACAACGCACCACGATGGAACTGGAAGTGATCCGGTCGACGCCGATCACGGAGCATGTGCTTCGCATCACCTTGGGTGGTGAGGGGCTCGCGAGTTTGCCTGTTGATCAGGAGAGTGCTTACGTGAAGTTGTTGATCCCTCAGGGTGATGGTGAACCGCCGCTGAAGAGATCCTATACGATTCGGTACCAGCGACCGACCGAGATCGATATCGACTTTGTCTTGCATGAGTCGCCGGGGCCAGCGTCCAGTTGGGCGATCGATGCTCAACCAGGAGATCGGATCACCGTCGCGGGACCAGGGCCGAAGAAGCTGCTCAACCAGGACGCCGACTGGTTCCTGTTGGCAGGAGACTTGACCGCGCTTCCGGCGATCAGTGTGAACCTACGGCAACTGCCCGACGACGCTGTCGGTTACGCCGTGATCGAGGTCCCCAGTCAAGCTGATATTCAGGATTTGGAGCACCCGGAAAAGGTTGAGCTGCACTGGGAAGTCAATCCGGAACCGAATGTCGACGGATTGTTTTTGGCCTCGAAAGTCCGAGCGTTGCCCTGGTTGGAAGGCCAGCCTGCTGTTTGGGCCGCCTGTGAGTTCAATAGCATGCGGGTGCTTCGAAGTTTTCTGCGAGAGCAAGACAACCTTCCCAACACCCATCTGTACCTGTCGAGCTATTGGAAGCTCGGTCAATCCGACGAAGGGCATAAACAAGCAAAGCGACTCGACAGCGAACAGAGCCCGCTCCCGTAGTGGACGAGGCAACGAGTCCTTCCCTGAGTTCGCGATATCAGGATTCGTTGCCTCATCCACTACGATGTTGGGTCGTCCCTTCGGACGGAAGCAGGACGCGACTGCAGATTGAGACCGTAGTGGACGAGGCAACGAGTCCTTCTCTGGTATGCGGCACCGGGATTCGTGGCCTCATCCACTACGATGTTGTGGTGTCGTTTCGGACGGAAGCAGGATGCGACTGCAGATTGAGACCGTAGTGAACGAGGCAACGAGTCCTTCCTGAGTTCGCGGAGCCAGGATTCGTGGCCTCATCCACTACGATGTTGTGTTGTCCCTTCGGACGGAAGCAGGATGCGACGGCAGACTGAGACCGTAGTGGACAAGGCAACGAGTCCTTCCCCGGTTCGCGGCATCAGGATTCGTTGCCTCATCCACTACGCAATGGCCCGCCTCATGGTCCCCGTTTCTTCCAATGAATAGCGAGCAGCCCAATGAGCCAACGAGATCATCTTCGGCGATTGCCGCGTGAGTACTATCAAGCGGATGCAATCGTGCACTGGACAATCTCGACATTTGAACGCGAGCGAGGCTGGCTGACAGGCGTGTTCCTGTACCGTTTTCGTGAACTGCTGACGCACTCGCTGTTTCGCTATGGCCTGGCTTGTCCTCTGTTTTGCCTCATGCCGGATCACATTCACATGGTTTGGATGGGACTGTGCAAGGGAAGTGATCAGCTCAATGCAATGAAACATTTTCGCCCGCGTTGTGATGAAACCTTGAATCGGATTGGTTTCACGCTGCAGGATCAGGCTTACGATCACGTTTTCAGCGAAGGAGAACGCAGCGAGCCGGAGTTTCGAAACGTTTGTGAATACATTGCTCGGAATCCGGAGCGTGCCGGACTGGTGGAAGCGGACGGGTACGCATCGTACGTTTTCACCGGTTGTCTCGTCCCTGGATACCCTGAATTGCGTCCTTTCGAGTCGGGGTATTGGAATCAATTTGATAAGATCACCTCCTTTCTTCGGAAAGAAGGCATGATGCGCACATAGCCTGAAAACGTAGTGGACGAGGCAACGAGTCCTTCCTGAGTTCGCGATGCCACTTTCCCCGCCCAAATATCTTCAACCTCCCCCTGGGAGGGTCGAGCGAAGCGAGGGGAGGTCGAACCGTGACCTACCAAGCCAGCTTCCAATCCCATTGCCTTCCACTCCGCTGAGAAGCTGCTCCTTGGCTGGTTGTTTACACCCGTTTGTGCTACCAAAGCAACCAGCCAAACATCGTTCCATGACCAACCGAAAGAGCCGCTATGAGTGACACTGAGCCTGAGTCCATCGAGCCAGCGGCGGAATCAAAAACGGAGAACTCGTCAGCCGAGTCTTCGATGAGCGACGTCGCCACCAGCGAATCGAAACCGCTGCGAGTCTGGCCTGCGGTTGTGCTGTTGTTGCTGATGGCGATCGCCCGATTCGTGCCTGCGATGATCGAAGACGCACCGTTGTTCTTGATGATGGTGGCGGTGATCGGGCCGGTGGTTTTAGGGGGATTGATTCTGCTGTGGTGGCTGACGTTCAGTCGTGCCTCCATGAAAGAACGCTTGGTGGGCTTCTTCGGCGCGTTGTTGATTGCGGTTGCGTGCGTCTTGTCGTTGGACAAAACGATGATGGGGCCTGGCATCATCATGGTCGCTGCTCCACTGGGCACGGCGGCGTTTGGCATCAGTGCCGTGCTATTGTGTCGTTGGCAAACTTTTAAACGGACGATCGTCATCTTGCTGATGACGTTGTGCGGGTTTGGCTATTCAACCTTGTTGCGTAGCGAAGGCATGTGGGGGCACTTCGCTCTGGATTTGCACTGGCGTTGGGAACCAACGGCCGAAGAGTTGATGTTGGCCGATCGAGCGGACGCTCCGGCAAGCGTCGAAGCGATCAGGTCGGAGGTTGAAATGGACGAGTGGCTTGCCGATCCACAATGGACTCAGTTCCGTGGCCCAAACCGCGTGAGCCAACAGCACGGGCCTGCGATTCAAACGGACTGGTCGACGAACCAGCCCGAACTCGTGTGGAAGATTCCTGTTGGTCCTGGATGGTCGTCGTTTGCCGTGGCTGGGAACCTGCTGTTCACGCAGGAACAACGTGGCGAACAAGAAACGGTGGTTTGCTACACCGCTGATGAAGGAAAAGAAGTCTGGTCGCAGGAAATTGAGTCGCGATTCTTTGATCCGCTCGGTGGGCCTGGGCCACGAGCCACACCGACGCTTGCTGGTGGCAGCGTTTTTGTTCAAGGAGCGAGCGGGCAACTGCAGCGACTGGACGCCAAAACGGGTGAATCGATTTGGGAAGTCGACGTGCGAGAGGTCGCTGACCGGGAGCCACCGATGTGGGGATTCTCGTCGTCTCCGTTGGTCGTCGGTGGGGTCGTGATCGTTCACGCAGGAGGTGCAGGCGACAAGGGCACGCTCGCGTTTGAAATCGAGTCGGGTGAATCGAAATGGTCCGCCGCGGCTGGCGATCATTCCTACAGTTCGCCGCAGTCGCTGAATCTTTTCGGCGATGACTACGTGGTGATGTTCACTAACGCTGGCATGAACATCCTGGATCCCGAATCGGGCGAATCACGATGCGACTTTGAGTGGAAATTGGAAGGCTACAGTGCCGTGCAACCTCAGGTCATCGCAGGCAACTCGATCGTCTTGGCAACCCAGCAAGAAACGCGGTGTCTGCAACTGACTCAGGCCGACGACGGGTTCACGGTGGAGGAACGTTGGGCGTCGCGAAAGCTGAAGCCTGACTTCAATGATTTCGTGATCCACGATGGGTATGCGTACGGGTTTGACGCTGAAATCTTTGCCTGCATCGACTTGGAATCTGGCCAACGCGAATGGAAGCGTGGACGTTATGGGAAGGGCCAGGTTCTGATGATGGTTGACTCCGGCGTGTTGCTGGTGATCAGCGAACGCGGGGAGGTCGTTTTGCTGGCGGCGAATCCATCGAAGCATGAAGAGCTGGCCAAGTTCGAAGCTCTCGAGGGCAAGACATGGAACCACCCCGTTGTCATTGGTGACCGCCTGTACCTCCGCAATTCGCAAGAGGCGGCATGCTACCGACTGCCGATTTAACCAAGCCGAGCGCCGAAAGGCACTTGGTTTTGATCGTTTTCGATCTGGTTCCGGGACGGTTGGTTGTTTCCGGAGTTGTCACGGGCGTTCGAGTTTTGGTTTTTCTAGAGACGCTTGGTCCAGGCGGCTTGGTGACGTAAACGCCTGCCAGCAATGGGCTTGATGGGGCTCTCGCTGAGCGGTGACGTGCAGGACGGATTTCTGCTTTTCGACCTCGTATCGAACCGGACTCCATTCGGATACAGTTCAGTGTTCAATCACCTCCTAGTGGCCGAGGAAACCATGGCAAAAGTCGATCAACCAGCCCCAAAGAAAGATGAACCGGAGTCGCTTGCCGACCACACGGCAACCATCAAGTCGCAGATTCTCGAACAGATCGGCAGGCCCCCACGGTTGCACCGTGTCGAGGTTTGTCGGCACCACAACGGCAACTACCGGGTCAACATCTGGGAAGAACTGGAACCCATCGGGGAATTCTCTCTGTCAAAGCGGATTCACATCGGGGCGTCTTACTACCTGAAGGTTTCCGATTCCGGCGAGATCCTTCACAGCAATCCGCCTCTGAAGAAACGCAAATTCAAATCGTAAAGTTGTCCTCTCGACCTCCGGCGAATCGGATGTCCTTTGGGATGCCCCGATCAACGGTGGCTTGATTGGATGGAAGAACCATCATGATGATCGAAATCGGCGGAACGTTTGACCTGGAAGTGCTCAAGCGAACCGACTTTGGAATGTTTTTGGACGCCGGGGATCTGGGCGAGATTCTGCTGCCTACCAAGCACACCCCCGACGACCTGAGCGTCGGTGACATTGTCGAAGTCTTCCTGTACCTGGATTCGGAAGATCGCCCGATCGCGACCACTCAGGTGCCCAAGGCGGAGGTGGGCGAATTCGCTTACTTGGAAGTCAAAGAGAACACTCCGATCGGTGCGTTCTTGGATTGGGGATTGGACAAAGACGTCCTGGTCCCATTCGCGGAACAGCATCGACCGATGAGGGTGGGCGACTCCTACCTGGTGTTCCTGTACCTCGACAACCAAGATCGAATCACGGCAACGTCCAAGATCGACAAGTACGTGAGCAATGATCCCGAGCATGGTTTCTACCCGCAACAGGCGGTTGAGTTGATCATCGCCAACAGCACCGAAATGGGCCACAAGGCGATTGTGGACCAGAGTCATTGGGGGCTGCTGTACAAGGATGAGGTGGATCAACGGATCAGCTTTGGCCAGACCATCCAAGGTTTCGTCAAACACGTTCGTCTCGACGGGAAAATTGATCTCAGCCTGAAGAGTGGTCAGCAAATTCGCGACGACTTCAGCCAAGTCATTCAGACCCATTTGGAAGAGAAGGGTGGGTTTGCGGCGGTTCATGACAAGTCGCCGCCGAATGAGATTTTTGATCTCTTTGGGATGAGCAAAGGGCAGTTCAAAAAGGCGATCGGTGCCCTCTACAAGCAAAAAGTCATCGCGATCGAAAAGGATGGGATTCGTTTGCTTTGAGTGGTGCTAATCAGGTACGCAGGTGTCATCGGGTATGTGAGCCGTTGGCGTTAGCCACGGTTTTCACGCACAACCGGGGCTAACGCCCAAACGGCTCACATGGTTGTGCCCGATCATTCCAGCCGACCTGCTTAGCTTGTTTTCTAAGTCGGAAGGCGGTTGCGAGATCGTGTGTCGGGCTCGCTGAGCCGGTTTTCGAACGGTTTCGATGTTTTTTCGTTCTCTCTGTGTCACACTCTCGATGGTGGAGACATGGTAGTGGCGAAAGGAACACTGACCGATGCAACGAAACGAATTCGCGAAACTTGTGCTTGAACATCAAGCCCGGCTAAGGATGTTCATCCGGATGCTTGGTGCGATGCCCGATGCGGTGGATGATTTGGCTCAGGATGCGTTTGTGGTTGCGTACGAGCGAATTGAAACGCTGGACGACATCGACGACGCGGGGCCTTGGTTGCGTTCGATCGCTCGCAACTTGGTGCGAAACGAGTTGCGGAAAACGTTTCGTCGGCGACGCGTCGTCAACGCCTCCCTCAGCGAAGCCATGCTGGCGATGTCCGACGAGCCCACCACTGGCCCGTGGTCCGAGGACTGGTTCGTAGCGCTTCGTGCTTGCGTGGATCGATTGCCCGGTCACGGTCGAGCCCTGGTCAACGGCCGCTACACGCGAGGACAAAATGCGACGCAGTTGGCGAACGAATCGGAGATGACACCAGCCGCGGTGAGGCAGGCTTTGTCCCGTCTTCGCGGGCTGCTGCGGACTTGCGTCGAGACCCGTTTGACGGAGGGAACAACATGAGCGAACAAGCTCGGGAACCCGATTTCGATCGGCAACTCGGACGTTTGCTGGAAGGCGAACTCAGTGATGCGGAAATGGATCAGCTGGCTGATTCGTTGGCGAATGACGATTCGTTGCAGCGGCGCTACCGCGACCAAGTCGAAATGGACGAGGGGTTGGCGATGCTGGTCTGCGATGAACGAGCGGGTGAGCGGTTCGTGCAGTTGTTGGATCAACGACTCGATGCTGAATCGCAGAAGTTTGACTTTCTGCACAGCGTGCTGGATCGTTCCAGTCTGACGGCCGCGCGAGACCAACTCCGCCGCTGGGCTCCGCTGGCCGCTCTCGCGATTGCCGCCTGTTTGGTGGTCGCGTTTTGGATTGGAATGTGGACGGGCCGACATGCCGGGTTGGCACAATCCGGTTCCCTCCCGGGGGAGCGAACCCAGGCGATGGTGACGATCCAATCGGAACCAGCGGATGCTTCCGTGGCGTTGTTGAAACGAGTGGTCAATGTCGAGTGGATGGACGACTCGGCGTTGCGAATGGGCGATTCTGTTTCGTCAAACCAGACGCTGCACCTGAGATCTGGATGGGTGCAGTTGCAATTCTTTCGGGGTGCCGTGTTGACGTTGGAAGGCCCTGCCAAGCTCGAGATTCGCGATCCGAACCGAGTCATGCTGCACGCGGGAAATGCCTGGGCGAGCGTTCCCGTTCCGGCACGAGGGTTCACGGTGCTGACGCCGGAAACCAAAATCGTTGATCTGGGGACCGAATTCGGTGTGTCGGCAAATCCCGGCCAGCGAACCGAGGTTCATGTCTTTGACGGATTGGTGGAACTGCACGATCCATTGGCAGCCGGCGATGCCGAATCACTTCATGAATTGGTCACCGGCCAATCGATGAGTGTGGACGGGAAAGGCAATTCGCGTCCAGAAAGCACTCGCATCGCCAAGATGCCGTCCGAATCGCTGCTTCAACAGAACCAAACCGAACGTCGACAGCAACGGATTGAACGTTGGCAGCGATGGAGTGCTGCGATTCGCAAGGACCCTCGCGTGCTGATTTACTACGATTTCGCGTCGCCGGATCTGTTTGGTTCGGAAACGTCGCCAACGACATTGCCAAACCTTGCTGCTGCCCAAGAGGATTCGGATGGTTCCATCATCGGCTGTGCGTGGTCGGAGGGACGTTGGCTAGGCAAAACCGCGTTGGATTTCAAACGTCCCAGCGACCGAGTTCGCTTTCATCTGGCGGGAGAATACGAATCGATCACGTTGGCGGCATGGGTGCGTGTCGATGGGCTGGATCGGTTGCTGAGTTCGTTGCTGCTGACCGATGGTTGGGACCAAGGCGAAGTTCATTGGCAATTTGATCAGCGCGGGCAACTTGGTTTATCCGTTGGGCAAGTGTCAGGCGTGGCGTGGCGGTACACACCGCCGCTGGTGGATCTGACGCGTCTGGGGCAATGGATTCATGTTGCTTCGGTGTTCGATGGAACCAGCCAAACGGTGCGTCACTACTTCAACGGCCAGCGTGTGCCTTGCGAAGGCGAACTTCAGTACGATGGACCAATCCGAATTGGGGATGCGGAACTGTGCAATTGGGGACGCCCTGTCGACCAGAGTTCTCACGCAATCCGTAATTTCAATGGGCGAATGGACGAGTTTCTGATGCTCGATGATGCCCTGGACGAAGGGCAGATTTTGGAGATCTACCATGCCGGAAATCCCAAGTTCTAGGAGACGTTCGATGAATCCAAGCAAGTCGGGAAGACCGCTCGTCGACCATGGTGCCGACGGTTGTTTGCATTCGGTCGGCTCGGAAATCAGGATGATCCACCACATCGTGGTTGGTGCTGTGATGGGCCTGTTGGCGATGAGTCCGATCGCCGCTTGGGCCGAAAAGGATGTCAAGCGGAGCGATACGGTGCAGGCAACGCCGGAACAGCTTGACTTTTTTGAATCCAAGATTCGTCCGTTGCTGATTGACCACTGTTACGAATGTCACGGGAGGGATTCGCAGGAATCGGAACTCCGAGTCGACACGCTAGGGGGAATGCTGACGGGCGGATTGGCGGGAGCGTCTTTGGTTCCGGGAAAACCCACCAGCAGTTTGTTGGTGACCGCGGTTCGGTATCAAGACAATGATCTGAAGATGCCACCCGACGAAAAATTGTCCGACATTCAGATCGCCGACTTGATTCGTTGGGTTGAAATGGGCGCACCGCATCCCGATTCGGGGACCGTCGGACCGATTGTCCAGCGGGGCGAGGTCGATGTGCAGGAAGGCCGCAAGCACTGGGCATTCCAAACTCCCGACAAAGCCACGCCGCCTGTTGGCGATGCTTCCTCAGACGCTCCGAACCCGATCGATGCGTTTGTGCTGGCTAAATTGCGAGCCCAAGGTTTGCGTCCGAATCCACCGGCGGACAAGCGAACGTTGCTCCGCCGAGTCACATTTGACTTGATCGGTTTGCCGCCGACCCCCGAGGAAATTGACGCCTTCCTGGCAGATGGCTCTCGCGATGCGTTCGCCAGTGTCGTTGATCGATTGCTCGCTTCGCCGCATTACGGTGAACGCTGGGGACGCCACTGGTTGGATGTTGCTCGCTACGCCGATTCGAACGGCCTCGATGAAAACGTGGTTCATGGAAACGCCTGGCGCTACCGCGATTACGTTGTGCGTTCACTCAACGACGACAAGCCATACGACGAATTCGTGGTCGAACAATTGGCGGGCGATCTGCTGGATTCCGATGACGACGTCGAACTTCGCCATGAGCGTTTGATCGCGACCGGGTTTCTCGTCCTGGGGCCAAAGGTTTTGGCGGAGCAGGACGAAGCCAAGATGGCAATGGACATCATCGATGAGCAGATCGACACCGTCGGTCGCAGCCTGCTGGGACTGACGCTCGGGTGTGCCCGCTGTCACACGCACAAGTTTGATCCGATCAGCCACCATGACTACTACGGGTTAGCTGGGATCTTTCAGAGCACCCTGACGATGGACAGTTACAAGACGGTTGCCAAGTGGCATGAGAACACGATTGAAACACCCGAGCAAGCTGCGGAACTGACTGCACACAAAGAAAAGATTGCTGCTCGAGAAAAGCTGATTGCAGACAACGTCGCAGCCGCCAAGTCGAATCTGGACCCGCCAGTGGATTCCGAGGAGAAACCCGGCGAAGTCGAGAAGCGATTCCCGGCGGAGACTCAGGCGGAGCTCAAGACGCTTCGTGAGGAATTGGCCGCGTGGAAGGAGGCAACTCCAGAATTGCCGACCGCAATGGGCGTGACGGATGGCGAGATTGTGGACACCGCAGTCCATCTTCGTGGCAGTCACCTGACGCTCGGCGACGTTGTGTCTCGCCGCGTCCCTGAGGTGTTGGCATTGGACGACCAGCCCGCAATTCCAGATGAACAAAGCGGCCGCCTTCAGTTTGCTCAGTGGCTGACGAATGGGCGTCATCCACTGACCGCCCGCGTGATGGTCAACCGATTGTGGCGGGGGCACTTTGGCAAAGGGTTGGTCAGCACCGTCGACAACTTTGGACTCAAAGGCAGCCCGCCAAGCCACCCGGAGTTGCTGGATTGGTTGGCGGTTCGATTCGTCGAGGAAGGTTGGTCGATCAAGGCGATGCACCGGATGATCCTGTTGTCGCAAACCTATCAACGAAGCAGCGACTTCGATGCGGAAAATGCGGAACTGGATCCCGGCAACCAGTGGTACTGGCGATTCAGTCTTCGCCGCCTGGAAGCCGAAGCGATCCGTGACGGGTTGTTGGCCGTCAGCGGTCAACTTGACCGGACCACGGGCGGGAATCTCATGCAGTACAAGAACCGTGAGTACGTGTTCAACCACACGTCGCAGGACAAATCCAAGTACGATTCGACCCGGCGTTCGATCTACGTGCCCGTGATTCGCAATCACCTTTACGACATGTTTCAATTGTTTGACTACACCGACGCAAGTGTTCTGACTGGTGACCGCAACACCAGCACGATTGCCCCGCAAGCATTGTTCCTGATGAACTCGGAAATGGTCTCTGGCCTGACATTTGCCTTGGCGGATCGTCTGCTGGAAGACGACGCCGACACTTCCCAGCGAATCCGCCGCTTGTATCGGGAAGCGTACGGGCGACCTCCCAGCGACTTGGAGATTTCCGAGGGCGTTCGCTTCCTCTCGCAGTTTGAAACTCTCCTGCAGCGAAACCAGGTTGCGTCCGGGGACAGAGAGTCCGATCCGGAACGATCGGCCTGGCAAGCGTTTTGCCAAGCCGTGGTCTCGTCCAGTGAGTTTGTTTATATCCGTTAGGAACTATCGCGAATACCGCGTCAACCAATGCCGTCCCGCCTACTCCCATCCCTCCTGAGCTGATGCAACTCTCACGACGACACCTCTTGCAGACCACCGCAGCTGGTTTTGGATCGCTCGCGTTGGCATCGTTGCTGGCGGACGATGTCCAAGCGTCCGGCGGCATCTCAGGGGCTCCCGGTTTGGGGACCCCGCATTTCTCACCGAAAGCGAAACGTGTGATCTTTTTGTTCATGAAGGGCGGGCCGTCGCACATGGACACGTTTGATTTCAAACCTCAACTTCAGAAGGACGACGGCAAACCATTGCCATTTGAAAAGCCTCGCGTTCAGTTCGCGCCGACCAGCAACCTGTTGGCTTCGCCTTGGAAGTTCAAGCAATACGGCGAGAGCGGCATTGCCGTCAGCGAATTGTTTCCACATGTCGCGGAGTGTGTTGATGATTTGTGCATCGTCAATTCGCTGCATGGAACCAACCCGGCGCATGGCGGGGCGAGCATGAAGTTGCACACGGGCAGCGACGTCTTCGTGCGGCCCAGCATGGGATCGTGGGTCACGTATGGATTGGGCACCGAGAACCAGAACCTGCCGGGGTTCATCACCATCTGTCCGACGCTGGCCCATGGTGGCACGAAAAATTGGGGCTCGGCGTTCTTGCCTGCCAGCGTCTCGGGGACGCCGATCGGCAATGCCAGCCAACCATCGGATCAAGCTCGCGTGAAGTTCGTGAAGAACGCACGGTTGTCGCTCGAAGCACAGCGGATGCAGCTGGACTTGGCCCAGTCGATGAACCGAGGGTTTCTGGAGACGACCGGTCCGGACTCGGCACTCGAAGCTCGGATCAAGTCCTTTGAGTTGGCGTTTCGCATGCAGACCGAGATGCCGGAGGCATTGGACTTGGATTCCGAAACGGCAGCGACACACAAGCTGTACGGCATCGACAACGAAACCACCGCCGACTTCGGTCGCCAATGCTTGATGGCACGCCGATTTGCCGAACGAGGCGTGCGGTTTGTCCAGGTCACGCATAGCAACACCGAAGTGCAATGGGACCAACACGGCAACCTTCGCAAAGGTCACACCCAGAACGCCGCGGAGGTGGATTTGCCGATCGCGGGCCTGTTAAAAGATCTGAAGGCACGCGGGCTGTTGGACGACACGCTGGTGTTGTGGGGAGGCGAGTTTGGCCGCACGCCAACGTGCCAAGGATCCGGGAATGACGGACGCGACCACAATCCGGAAGGGTTCACGATGTGGATGGCGGGCGCTGGATTGAAGACCGGGATCCAGTACGGTGCGACGGACGAGTACGGGTACTACGCGATCGAAAACAAAGTCCACCTGCACGATTTGCACGCCACGATGTTGCATCTGGTGGGGCTCGATCACGAACAACTGACCTATCGCCACGCTGGCCGAGATTTCCGGCTGACCGACGTCGCCGGCAAAGTCGTCCACGACCTATTTGCGTAGGCACGCAATTTGTTGGTCGTCAATCAGACCAAAGTCTTGTTCGATTTGCGACGACGCCAGGCAAGCCCCGCACCACCGATCGCTAACAGTGCCATCGAAGAGGGTTCTGGAATGGCGGTGACCGAACCATTGAACGCAAATTCCTGAAGGCTATACGTCGTGAGTTGACTTTCGCCGGACGTATCGCTTTGGATGTACAGGCGAAAGTCAATGTACGTTGTGATGTTCTGGAACTTTGGGTCGGCAAGACTGATCGTGGTGCCGGTGAGATTGGCAACGCCGATATCCTCTCGAAATAAATCCAGGCTTGATCTCAATGCGAACTTGGTTGCACCAGATACTCCCTCGCCATCGACGTTCTGATTCCCCACGTAGGTGAAGCTTTCGAGGTCGATTACCGAGTCATTGGTAGGCTCGATGATGAACTCGAAGTAGCGAGTGCTGCCCGCTATCGAACCATCTTGTGTGCGCAAGTCACCCACGACCAATTCATTCTCCCCGACCAGCAGGCTGTATCCGACCCGAGAGACGCCTGCTCTGTAGACATTGGGAGCAGTCACTTGCCCATTCAAATACTCGGCTTCTGTTCCTGTGTTTCCATCGAAAGTGTTACCCAAGATGATTGCAGCGTGCGCCGACGCATCGGCAATCGCCAGGCTGACAACAACGGCGAGTAGAAATCGAGTCACTCTGGATGTTCCGATATCAAAATTGGACGGGACGAGCGTCTCGTCATAATTGGATTCTTACCGACAGTTTTGATCTTATCCGCATTGGGTTCCTTGGGGCAGGGGGCTGTGTTTCCCCACGTGGTGTTGCGTCTCGGGGCCTTGCATAGCCGTTGCTTTTAGTCGACGCGAACATAGTCGACCAGCACACGTGACAATTGCCGCATATCTTCGTTTTCGGAAGCGAAGGGGCCTGTGGTGCGTGCTCGCTCGCACTGGAGCACCGCAAGTCCATGGCGTCCGCTTTCTCGCATTGGTCTGGATCGAACCTCAAGACTCCTAAGAGTAGAACAATTGTCCCCAATTGTTCCGGGAGCCCACCTCAACACGCAAAGCCATCCACGACTTCCGAGATCAGCCAACAGAAATGCCGAGGGAATGGACGTTAGACGACGTGTTGCAAGGTTCTTTACAGAACAGTTTTCCTCGACTGTTCTACTCTGGCAGGATGGAACACGCTGAAATGTTGGGTGGCACCGAACAGTGTTCCAACCTAGGAATTGTGCGGCGTCGAATCGATTTCAGAAGCGGACTTTGCCGCAAAGGGATTGGAGTGGACATCGCCGACGATGACGTTCTGCGAACTGATCCAACTGCGAATTTGTTCTTCGGTTTGATAGCCGACTTGATCGCCCAGTTTTTGTCCGCTGCGGAACAACATCATCCGTGGGATGCCGGTGATGTCGAACTTGCGTGCGAGGTCTCGATTGGCGTTGATGCTGAGAGCATGAATCTCGAAACCTGCCGGCGGATCAGCTTCGATCGCCGCAAGTTCCTCGTCTAAACGGTTGCAGGGGCCGCACGAGGAGGAACCAAACTTCACCAAGATCAGCTTGTCTTGGCCGATCAACTGGTCGAACGATTCTTCGCTGTGCGATCCCGTGATTTCCGACATGCTGCAACCGCTACCCAGCCCGATGATTGCAATGCAGAAAAGCAAACCGATTCGAGTTGAAAACAGGTGGTTCATGGGTGGGAGCTTTCGTGCGGGCTGAGAATCGTGCGTTCACCGCATGGTTGCGGGAGGGGGCGACCATGGTCCTTCCTGGAACTCTTGGTCGCAGATCATGTCATGTCAAATTTTTGGCTACGATCCGAAGCCACGTCCACTTCCAGCCATTCGCGTCACGCCGATCGACGACATCAAGCAGCCACGCGAACATTTGAGGACAAACGTTCTACTCTGTCGCTGAGTCGTTGCGGCGTCGGATGGTGTTCACCACTATTCTGAAAGATCCCGGAGTTGGAGTGTGCCCAACGCGGAATGGTGCGATTCGTGGATGGTGCGTTCCGGATCGCGAGGCAGGCAAGAAAAAAGGCACCCTCACTTTGGTGAGGATGCCTCGGAGTTGGATCGATGAATCCGGTTCGTCGGTCGGCAGTCTATCGGGCCGAATTCTTCTTTGATTTGCGTCGGCGCCAAGCAAGTCCCGCTCCACCAAAAGCAAGCAACGCCATGGAAGAAGGCTCGGGAACGGCGGTGACTTCGTTTATCTGAATGTTGTCGAAAATTAGCCGATTGTCGTTGTCTGCGCCAAAGCGAGTTGTGGTCGTTCCCAAGATAGTAGCTTGGAAACGCTGGCTAAGGGTAAAGTCGACAGGGTCAAGAGAGCCTGCCCCAAGAGTGAAGGAGAAGTTTTGGAACGTCGATGTTGGAGTAAAGTTGTTTACGTAGATCTCCTGGCCAGGCTGAAATAAGTCCGTAATGTATCTCGTTTCTACATTCACGCTTTGCCCGGTAAGCAGGCCCTCGATTCGTGCGTCGAAGCTAATGGTGTAGTCCGAGGCTGACGTTGATGTCGGCGTGTTTGCCATCGTTGACTCCACAAGGTTCCCATTCACAGCAGTAGAGAATGGGCTTGCCCCTGTATCGAAGGCAAGTACGTAGCCATTACTACCTCCGACACCATCCGTATTTGATTTACTAATCGTAGATGGTGCGTCGCCGCCCGTCGCATCAAAGTCCGTCGTGTTTGCCCCTTCAAAATTGAGGTCGTAAATCAATGCCGCTTCAGAGGACGGGAAGGAGAAAACCGTGCTTATCAGCAAGCAAAAAAGGAGGCGAAACATGATGCTTTTTCTCGAGTTGAACTAACGGGTGTGGCACACAACGTTTGTCTGCAGGTGTGTGTCCAACTTAGTTGGGAAACAACTGTATACACGTGCTCACATCGCCTAATTGGGAGACTCTTTTGAGGTTGGCGAGTAGCCCGTTCGGGCTGTGTTCGATTTGAATTCGTGGTTGGCCAAATTCCAAATTCATCGGAGTCAGACGCGTCGCCCTTGTCGCTACTGCCGTTCCGTCAAACGGTGCTGCTCCTTTTCGACGGCCCCATCCGGGGCGGCATGGTGAATTTGCGAACGTTGTCTCGGGGCTTCCACCCCGAGCTAACTACGAGGACTCCTCCGGAGCCATTCATGCCCCTCCGCTACGGAATGGGACGGTCATCGCGAACCAGCGTGCGCACAACTAAGGACCACGTGAACAACGAGTGACGTAGCGGAAGGGCGCGAGCCCTCCGGTTCCGCACCGGGCGGCTTGCGCCACACCGCTAACATCGTCACTTGTTGTTCACGCGTTGCTAACCCGGCAGCAGGCCGAAGGCGGCGGCCAGGAAGGCGGGGCCGTTGAACATGGCGTGGATTAAGATCGCGACCGTTGTGTTTTGGGTCCGATCGAACACGAATGGTAAAACCAGCATCAGCGGCAAGGACAGGACCATCGTCGAAACGCCAAACGGGATGTGGAAGGCGAGCCATAGCAATCCAATGGCCAGCCAACTGTGCCGCATCGTGAGGCGTGATTGCACATAACCCCGCCACAGCAGTTCTTCGCCGACGATGTTCAGCACGAACATGGGCACCCAAAGCAAGAGCAACCAACGGTCGCGACCTTCCAACGGCGACATGTCGATGCACCATGGTTCGGTCTCGACTGGTGGTAACAGATCAAGCCTGGCCAAGTTGCTCCAGGCTGCGAGCAGGAGCCCCGTTCCACCCAGTACCGTGAAAATTCCTGCAGCGGCGTAGTGCCAATCCCGCTGGGTCATCGGATGAACGCGGAGTGACCCAAGCAGCTTCGCGAATGTGTCGGCTCCCTCGCGTCGTGCTTGCCAGACCGCGTAGGCGATCATGGGCGGGAACAATGCGAAGCCGATCAAGTACCAATGCGTCGCCGGGTGAAGTCCGACCTGAGCTCGCAACACCGGAAGCACCCACCACAAAAGCAACACCAGGTACACGAGCGCTGCCAAAAAGATGGCCGCTGCCTGCGAGATCGTCAGTGAAATTTGCCTGCTACTCATTGGGCAACCTCGAAGTCGGCTTCACGCATCCAAACCAATCCTGAGGTTGGCTGGTCGATGCTCGATTCGAACGACTGAAAAGAGGTGCGGGGGTCTCTTCAATGGAACAACACACCGCGAGCGGTCAGGTATCCAACCACAAAGCCAATCGCGGTGAAAACGAGAACGCTGGCCAACCACTGGCCGGTGGAGATGCCTGTTGAGGAAGGCGATGGCGTGAGGGCATCGGGATCCGATTCGGGCGGCGGGGGCGGCGTGACGGTTGAATTGCTGAGCGCAGCGGAGGCCAGCGGGTCGCCAGCTGAGGAGCCGACGTTGTCCCAGCTCATTTCGTCCAGCATGGATTCGCCGAGTGAATCTTCCGGGCGTGGGATACCGGCCGCTGGAATTGCGACGGGTTGCATGCCTTCACCGATTTGAATGGTTCCCGAATCGTTGGTGTCGGCATCCATTGTGGCCCAGGGACTCAGTCGCATCACGACTTCGGCCGCAGTGGTGATCCGCCGGGACACATCCTTTTCCATCATGTCCGCGATTGTGTCGACAAACGCATCACTGAGTTCGGGTGCCTGTTGAGTCGGCTTGAGCGGCATCTCGTTCAAGTGCCGGCGGCATTTCGATTTCGAGTCGCCGCCGGGAAATGGAACCGAACCTGTGCAGGCGTAGTACAGCGTGCAACCGAGCGAATAGATATCGCTGGGCGGTCCGACTTGGTCTGGCGTTCGAATCTGTTCAGGGGACAAATAATCAGCCGTTCCGACCACCATCCCGGCCCGCGGATCGTCATCCGGCCCAAAGGACAACGCGGCCAAGCCAACGTCAGAAACTTTGGCGTGACCGTCGGGCGTGACCATGATGTTGGCGGGCTTCACGTCGCGATGCACCAAACCGGATTCATGAGCGTAGGCGAGTCCGGCGGCGGCTTGGGCGATGATCGACGCGGCTTGTTGCATCGACAGTCGACCGTGCTCGCGAACCAAGCGTCGCAAATCGGTGCCGGGGACATACTCGGTGACCAAGTAATGCACCTTGCCGTCCTTGCCCGCGTCGAAAGCACGCACCAAGTAAGGACTGTCCAGATTTGATTGGAGCCGAATTTCGCGAGCGAAGCTTTCCAGGCTCAACGGGTCCGACTTCTGCAGTGGAAGCACTTTGATCGCGCACTGCCGGCCCATGATCTTGTGCACGCCACCGAAGACTTGCCCCATTCCGCCTTGGCCGAGAAACTCCGTGATGACGTAGTTGCCCAATGTCAACTTGGTTCGTCCAGCCCGAATTTGTTGTGACTGGTAAGGTGTCAAGATTCGATCGCGAACGAGAACCTTGGACATCTCTTCGCAGACCAATTCGGGGTCCAAGCGATCTTCGCTGGCAAGGTTTTGTTTGACCTCTTTGGCGGCGCGTTCCCATTGCTCCGCCTGCAGCAAGTCAGATCGCAGGGCGGCTTCTCTAAAAACGGCGACGGGGGAAAGCGGTTCGCTCATCGGGTCACTTGTTGGTGTCGAAGACGACGCACAAGTGAGTCACGCCGTGTCCCGACGAGGCCCATTCAATCCGGTCGTCTTCGCATTTGACTTCGCCGTCAATCGATGCCTTGTCAATGGCTTGCATCGCAACGGTTTTCGGCGGTGCCGACACGTCTTCGTTGTGATTCCCAAGTGGGCGAGACAAGGGCGAGATCGGATGGGCCAAAGCAACCGGCTGGCAGAAACGAACCACGCCCCGAACCGATTTGCTGGTCGTTTGGATGGCACGCAAGTGCAACACCATGCGGCCATCGTCCAGCTTCCCAGTGGCGACAATTTGGACGCGCATGGTGGATGGCGATGCGTGCATCAACCAAGATCCAGCGGGCACACCATTTCGAATCAGTTGACCGTCGGGAACCTGCAACACCGTCGGAGTGCGCCAAGGTTGCATGGAAGCGTCGATTGGGTGCGGCACGTCAAATCCAAACGCGAATTCGTGCCACGGCGAAAAGCCATCGGTGGCTTCGTTTGTCGGAGGGGCTGCCTCGGCGAGAGGCAGCAAGGTTTCCAGGAAGCGATCTTCGCTGCGGCGATGAAAGCTGTTGCCGTGGGTGGCGACCAGCGTTTGGCACTCGTCTTCCTCATGAACGAATCCAAGTGGAGCGAGGAATCGTCGAGCACTGGTCCGGTGCAGCTTTTCACGCACGATGGCCCTCACCACGGGGCTGGCACCGGGGAACGCCATCCGCAGGACCGGGTGATGGATCCAATCCAAGGGAGCGTTCGCATTTTTCTCAGCGTTGGATGTTCGTGGTAACGCTTCGAATCGGATGCGGTACCGCACCAATCGGCTGCCTCGAACCAATTCAATTTCGGATTGCCACTGGAGCTGTTGCCCGGTGGCCGAATCGGAGGCATCTCCGGAGCTCGCGGTGGGCAGTGCGATCGTACCGGCCATCGCGACAACGCCTCGCGAGACCGAGTTTTCTTTCGTTTGCACCGAGTCGCATTTGGCGACCAAGCCGCTTGCGTTCTTGTCGGCCGACTTCTTTTTGGCGGGCACAAATTCAATTCGAGTCGACAGGCGATTGCCGCGGACTTTGCCGCTATAAACGCCTTGGATTCCACCGTGTTCGGGATTGAGGTTGAGTTCCAAGAACTCGTTGCTCATCCGTTCACCGTCCACAATCGCGCCGGGACCGCGGCTCATCGAACGCCCAAGTTGTTTCGCCCATCGAATCAGGCGAGGGTGATCGCCGCCGGCGGCGGGGACGCCGGTTTGCACGGCGGGTTCAGCCAGCAAGGGTTTGGCCGCAGGGTTGGAACTGGTCCAGCGATATCCCCAAGCAGGAATATCGAGCACCGCGTCGGTGTGGTTGCGAACGGCGTGGGCATGAAAGACGGAACGATTGTTCGTTGGCAATTTGCCTTTGACGAGTACTCGTTGCCGCGTCGGCACACCGCTGTGATTGATGACCAGCACATTGTCGGTTGGTTGGGGATTTGATGTCAAATCCGCAGGTGCTTCGGTGCAGCCGGTCAGGCCGAGGGATTCGGCCAGCCCATGAGTTGGGTCCGTTCGGCGCGGGTTGGCCAGCATCGACAGACCGCTGGCATCGCGACTCGATTGTTGTCGAACCAAGGAAGCGTACCCGGTCGCGGATTGTCGAGCCGCTTTGGCTCCCGCTTGCATGCGATCCGCAGGTGAGGCTTTCCAAGAGGCCGAGGAGCCATGGTGATAGGGATTTTCGCCGTCGATGAAGTATTCGTCGATTTTCCAGAAGCGACCGAGGGCAAGGGTCCAGGTCGCGGCTCGATTCAAATCATTGAAGCTGTCGCAGCCTTCCCCCGGCCAGTGGACTAGCAAGGCCGTCGCGATTTCGCCCGCGTCGATCGCTTCGCCCAAACGCGTTCCGAGCGTTAGGAAGGACGACTCGTTGTTGGCATCCAGAGGCTTGGCCGTGAGCGCCTCAATTTCGTGACCGTTCTCGCCAAGGATCACCTTTGCTTCGTCACCAAAGCCGGTTCCGTTCAGAAAGTCGATGGGCAGCAATCCGCGGCACTGAGTTTGGGATTGCCCATCGTGCTTGTGGCTGGCCAAGGCTGCGACGACTTCCGGTGTGGTGCTGCCGCCCAATCGAGCATGCACGACCATCGGTTGGCCAATCGCTCGCTCTGCCTGATCAATGGATTCACGCAGGGTGCGTTCCATTTCGTCGAGCGTCAGCTCATCGAAACAGATTGAGGGAGCGGGGCCGCCGCCGGCCCACGACATCGCCTCCGCCGCAAAACGCGTTTGGAATTTTTGCTGCACCGTTGCATCGGCATTCAGCACCGCCTCCGCAACGGCTTGATCGACCAACGCGTTGCGGGGTGTCGCCAAGATCGCTTCGGTTGTGCTGGTCGTCGGATCGGGCTGATCTAAAAAACGGTCCAGCGTCGACGGGGTCAAAAGCGTGAGGTCGATCAACGACGGGTCGGACGCAAAGTAGTGGTCGCGTTCTTCCGCGAGAGCGTCGAAGCAATCGTGCAGTGCCGCCGCGGTGGCTTCAGCGTCGTTCCGCGTCCACGCTTCGGCGGCATCGAGAACTCGTGTTTCGAAGTAAACCTGATCGAGATTGCTGGTGTAGCGAAGCCGGCGGGTCAGCACCTGAATTTGCCACCACGTGTAGCCGAGTGCGAAAAAGTCGGCGGGGCCGATCTCGCGGCCGTTTTCCGTCACCAGGCGGATGTCATCCAGCAGCGAGGCTGAAAGATTGGGCCAATCCGCGTTGGGCTCCTTCTTCAACGTGCTCGAGTCACCGAACCAATTGGATTCGATTGACGAATCAATCAGAGCCAATGCGTCTTGGCGACTGCGGCAACGGATTCGGATTTCGCGGTGCGTTTCCTGTTCAATCGTGACGCACCGGTGCTCTGCATCGGACTGCGGCAAAGAATCGCGAACGGAGGCGGTCAGTTTGGAAATGCTGGCTTCCGGCACCAGTAACAGACGAGTGGGTCCCTCGTGGGAGGGGCTGTTGTCTGCTGTTGGGGAGGATTCGGTCGATTTCGAATGGCTGCCGAGAGGAGTCGGCGGCGATGGCAAATCGTCGGCTCGATGCCAGGTGGGGACGCGTCCCACCTGAGAGAGAAGGCGAGGGTGCCAAGCAGCGGTCAACGTGCCCAGCAGGCTCTGGGCGGCGTTATGATCCAACCGGGAAGGGAAATCTTCGATCGTGCTGCAAGGAATTAGGACGCAACATTCGGCAAAGGACGGCATGAGCGACTAAAATTTGACGTGAAGGAGCGAAAAGGGGATACTAGCGGTTTGGCGAGATCGCCGGCACCTCCCGGACTCGCCCCTGGTATCAACTTTAGCTGATGCCACTCATCGATTTGAAAAATCTTGTCTCTTCGTGTTGAAAGTAAACCATGGCCGGATCCGGCGGCGTTTGGGGAATCGAAATTGGTCAGAGCGCGCTCAAAGCGTTGCACTGCGTCAAACAGGGCGATGAGATCGTTGCCGATGCGTTTGATCTGATCGAGTATCCCAAAATTCTGGGACAGGCCGATGCGGATCCTGACCAGCTGATCGCCGATGCGCTCGATCAGTTGATGCAACGAAATGATGCCATTCGCGATCGAGTCTGCATCAGCGTTCCCGGTCAAAGCGGTCTGGCGAAGTTCTTCAAACCACCACCGGTGGAACTGAAGAAAATCCACGACATCGTCAAGTACGAAGCCAAGACTCAGATCCCGTTTGAATTGTCCGACGTGGTTTGGGATTACCAAACGATGCCGGGAGCAACGATCCAAGAAGGCTACGCCCTGGAAAGCGAAGTCGGTTTGTTCGCAATGAAACGTGAGCAGGCCTACCGTCAACTCGCACCGTTCCAGGAGTCCGACATCGAAGTCGACATGGTGCAGCTGACTCCAATCGCTCTTTACAACATGGTCGCTTACGACCGGTTCCATGAGCGAATTGAAAACGAGACGTTTGATCCGGATGAACCACCGACGTCCAGCGTGCTGCTTTCGATCGGCACCGACAGCAGCGACTTGATCGTGACGAACGGTTTTCGGATTTGGCAACGCAGCATGCCGATCGGCGGGAACCACTTCACCCGGCAACTCACGAAAGACCTCAAGCTCACGTTTGCGAAAGCTGAGCACCTCAAACGCAATGCTCGCGAAGCGGTCGACCCGAAGCTTGTCTTCCAAACCATGCGGCCGGTCTTCAATGATTTGGTCACCGAGGTCCAGCGTTCGATCGGATTCTTCCGCAGCATCGACAAGAAGGCCGAGATCACTGAATTGTTGGTGACGGGGAACACAGTCAAGATGCCCGGCCTGGCGGCTTACTTGGGCAAAAACCTCGGTTACGAAGTCCACACACTGGATCGATTCAATCGATTGTCCGGCGATGACGTCTTGAGCATCCCAACCTTCCGCGACAACGCACCGACTTTCGCGGTCTGTTACGGGTTGTGTCTGCAAGGGCTGGGACTGAGCCAGATTCACACGTCGCTGATCCCGGCCGAGATCAAAACCGAACGGATGATCCGTGCGAAGAAGCCTTGGGCTTTGGCGGGCATGGCGGCTCTGTTGTTGGGCGCGACCACCCAGTACGCGTTGACACAGCGGTCTTGGCAAACGACTCACGAGGACCTTTGGTCCAGTGCCGAAGCAGCCGTGACGAGCATGTCATCTTACAGTTCGGATCAAAAATCCGAAGACTCGTTGCTGGTCAGTCGCTTGACGTTCCTGAATCGTCTGGGCGAAGAAATTTCGGGCAACGCGGAACGCCGCCTCGTCTGGTTGGAACTCATCAACGCAGTCAACGCTGCGATCCCACGTGCGGAATACCCTGAGGGGAAGATCCCCAGCGTCAAAGAACTGCCGCTGGAAGACCGTATCGATTTCCACATCTCCGAGATCGACACCAAGTTCTACGAAGATCTCGCGGAAGGTTGGTACTCCGAGCGGTTGGATGTTCGTTACAAAGAGGAGATGAAGAACTGGTACGACTTGATGCGAGATTCAGCGCCGCCGGAAGAACTCGCCGACGACACGGGGCCCGAAGAAGAAGGTTGGGTCATCCAACTCAAGGGATACCACTACTACAACAGCCCGAAACACAAGGGCGAAGAAGGCAGTCAGCACGTTCGCAAGTACCTGACGACCAACTTCCGTGAAAAACCAATCAACTTGATCGACCCGCAGGGCAATCCGATCACCTTCACACCGGAAGAGTTTGGTTTCAGCTACCCATTGTTGCTGAATGAGAACCAACCCCAACTGGTTCAGGTTCCGAACCCGGATTACGACCCCGTCTCCGCCATGACTGCGATGCAATTGCGGGCCGAAGGGGACGAGGACGTCAAAGTTGAATCGCCCACCTTGGAGGTCCTACGGCTCGACTTCGTGTTCCAGGTGGTTTGGAAAGAAAGCGTTCTCAGTGAACGAATCGAAGCCAAGCGATTGGCGGATGAAGAAGCTGCTTTGGAGGCCGAAATGGAAGGCGAGGGCGGCAGCACCGAGGACGATCTCGATGCCGATCCGGATTCCGTCGCGATGGCCAACTAGTCCAACTTTTCGGCGATCACCTCGCCACCCACAAACAACCTTTTCACTCTCGACTCGGTCTGATCGATGGATCAACTCAAGCAAGCATTCGCTTCCGCAGCCAAGTATGGCTTTTGGATCGGTACCGGCACCATCACGCTTGGTGCGCTGGCGATCTGGTTCATCGTCACCGGCAATCTGGTGAAGGAGAACACAAGTCGCGCCGGAAAGATCAAGGGCGACGTGAGTGCCGTGTCGTCGTTGCGCTCGGAACTCAACGAGCATCCCAACCCGACTTCCAAGGAGGCGATGGATTTACTGATTGAAGCTCGCCAGGACGAAGTCTTGCAGGCTTGGCAAGAAGTCTACGATGCCCAACGCGACATCCTCGTGTGGCCCGAAGAGGAACTCACCAAGGAGTTCGTCGACGAATTTCGAGACCTCGTCCCGATCGAGGCCCACATTGCCTACCCGCCAGAACCAGGGCAGGAAAAGCCCACATCGTTCTTGAACACCTACGCGTTCTATATCAAGAACGTGTTGCCCAGCATCGCAGAGATCGCGAAAGCCGAATGGGAAGCCGAATTCCGTTCCAACAGTGCGGCCGGTGGTGGAATGGATGCCATGATGGGTGGCATGGATTCGATGATGGGGATGGGCATGGGAATGGGCCGCGGTCCAGTCAACATCGCTGGCGTGGAAGATGTTCCATTGGTGGATTGGCCTGTGGGTTCGCAGTCAGCCATCATCTCGGAATTGTTCCCGTGGCAAGGTCGTCGTCCCACAACGTTGGAAGTCTATTACAGCCAAGAAAACCTTTGGATTCTGCGGCAACTGCTGGGAATCGTGGCGGACGTCAATGGCGATGCGAAGCAACCGTTCGAAGCCAAGATTCACGTCATCAACCACCTCTCTCTCGGTAAGAAGGTGAAGTTCACCGCCGGTTCCATTCAAAAACCAGGTGTTGCGATGGCCGGTGGCATGGGGGGCATGGGCGGAATGGACATGGGCATGGATATGGGAATGGACATGGGCATGGGGGGAATGGACGATATGTACGGAGACATGGGCGGTATGGGAGGCATGGGTGGAATGAGTGGCATGGAAGCTCCCGATCCAGTTGACAATCGTTACGTCGATACCGCTTATGAACCCATTGATGGGGCGACCTTGCGATCCGCTCTGGAAAGCGAATCTCCCGAAGACGCACCGTTGAAAGTTGCGAAGCGTGTGCCAGTCATGATGTCTCTCCAAGTTGACCAACGCTACATCCCAGACTTGCTGGCAGCGTGCGGCAGTGCACCGTTGATGGTCGAGGTCAAACAGGTCCGAATCCTTCCAAAATCGGCTGGCGCGAGTGCGGTTGGCTCGATGGGCGGTGGCGGGGGTGGCGGCATGGGTGGCATGGATTCAATGATGGGCGGCATGGGAATGGATGAAGGCATGGGCATGGGGGGCGGCATGGGCATGGATGGCGGCATGGGCATGGGAGGTATGGGGGGCATGGGTGGAGGAGCCAGCCAAGGTCCCAAGGAGAAATTTCCTCTCGATGTCACCGTCGAGGTCTATGGTCTGATTCACATTTACAACCCACCCAAGAAAGATCAATTGGGCGTGGAACTGGTCACCGAAGACACCGTCTTGGATGGCGAGACCATGGCCGAGAGTGCAGAGGAAGATCTGAAGGAGTCCAATGGCGGCAATGGTGCGGCGGGATCCGGAGCCGATGCGACCGCTCCTGTTGACACGCCCGATTCAGCTTTGCCACCACCAGCCGGATCGGAACCGGATGCGGTGAATCCTGTGGATGACGCCAATCCACCGGCACCCCCGGCGGGCGAAGCGTCGGTGACAGGTGGTTCCGCCGCGACGACGGGATAGCCGTTTGAAATTGTGGTTCTGATTGGAGGAGGCGACCCTCCAATCGATGAACCGGGTTTGATTGACCTCGTCGCCAACCTTTCCTTTTCTTTTTCGTTTGTGCGAGACAACTCATGGATGCCGACAAGATCAAGCAATTCTTCATCCTTCACGGTGAAAAATTTGTGGTCGGAATCGTTGTTCTGGCGGCTGCGTGGATGGTCTACGCTGGCCTGCAGATGCCCAACATGCTGGACGAGGTGCAGCCCGAGCGATTGGCCACCGATGCCAATACGGTGCGGAGCAGCATCGATGAGGATCACAACGAGCAAATCTTGCCCGAACGAAAACCGCAGTTCGACATCCTGGCGGAAACCGCTCGCAAACGGACGCCGGTCGATTCCACGGCGTACAAGATGCCTCACCTGTTGGAACGCAAGACAATCGACACCTCGGTTCGACGCAAGGACCCGGTGATGCATCCGCCGATGGAACTGCGTGTCGACAGCCACATCGCTTCGATCGCAATGCTCTCGCGAAGTGGAGACTACGCGCTCAAGGATCTGGAAGGTGCCGAAGCCTTGGAAGTGGTGGAACAAGAGAAGCCTCGCCCGCGTCGTGGGAGAAATCGCCGTGGCGGTGGCATGGATGAAATGATGGGCATGGGCATGGAAATGGGGATGGATATGGGCATGGGCATGGACGCTGGGATGTACGGCGAAGACATGGGGATGGGCATGGACATGGGAATGATGGCCGGCGGCATGGGAACCATGTCCGCCTCATCAGCCGGTCGCCGTTTCAATGCGAAAAACAACTTTGGGTTCGTTGCGACTCCGAAGGACAGCATGCAGCCAGTGCCGGAATACGCCTGGTTCATTTCCGGGACCGCCGTCATCCCTCACAAAGTGCTCGCCGAATCATTCCGCGAGGCGCTTCAAGAAGCGGAAGGCTACCTGCCGATTCGCGACCAACCGCTGTACCACAATTACGAGGTGCAACGTGCTGACGTGACGAACAAGAGCGTGGACGAACTGACCGACAAGGACTGGGTGGTTCGCTACACGCGTGAAAAGAACGTTTTGGAAGCAGCCAAGCTTTGGGCCGGGTATGCCAAAGAAGTTGTGCCGGAAGAATATCGCGACTTGAACGTGACCGCGTACATCCCGCCGATTTTGTTGGTTGACTACAAAGACTTCGTCACTCACCCGTTGATTCCGATGATCTCCCGTCGCGAAGAGCAGATGAAGGCTCGCGAGGAAATGATGAAGGAACAAGAGTTCGGGATCGATGACCTCGAATTGGCTGGTCCCAATGCTTCGGGAATGTCCGGCATGGGAATGGGGATGGATATGGGCATGGACATGGGCATGGACATGGGGATGCAAATGGACATGGGCATGGGCATGGGCGGCATGGGAGCCTATGGCGGGATGGCGATGGTGGAAGAAGATCCCGTTGAATACAAGCTGATGCGGTTTTACGATTTTGCGAGCACCGCCGACAAGAATACGCCTCGTCCTGGTCGCAAATACGTCTACCGAATTCGGTTGGCGGTCGTGGACCCGAACTTCCCCGCCAACGCTCTGCAACAACCCAAGGTCTCCACCTTGTCGGGCGAGGTCTATCAACGAGTCTCCAAGTTGATGGAAGCCGCCGAAGCGGACAAAGCCCGCAAGGGACACTTCCAACGTTGGTCGGAATGGAGTGCACCGAGCCCGCCGATTTCGCTGCCAACTTTCAATGACTACTTCGCTGGACCTGTCGAGTCACCACGCACGAAGGTGTTGACGGTTCAAGGCAAGAAAGTGGAGTACTCCCCGGATCCGCCGACCGCGAAAGCAGTCAACTTCAGTTACAACACGACGTATAAAACGGTGATGCCGATTTGGATGGAAAGCATCAGCCCAGGTTCTGTTCTTTCCTACGAGGGCCCGGCGGAGTTGATTGATCCGATTGATCTCGTGGTCAAAAAGGTAGAAGATGCGAAGGTGACTTCGCAAACCACGGTCATCGATCTCGAGGGTGGCCGCGTGTTGCCCATGACGGGCGATTCTGAATTGGAAGAGCCGGGGATGATGTTGCTGTACGACGAGAATGGCTCGTTGAAGGTGACCGGCGAAGTGGACGATCAAGAGATGTATCGCATCTACTCCTTTGCCGAAGAACGCGGTCTGTAATAGCGAATGCCCCGATTCAACGCCTTTGAATATCTTTCCGCGCCAGAATCCACTCAGGCGGGAGCGTGCATCGGCGTTGTCTACGGTGTGGACAGCACACTACGCAAATGGGCGATCGATGCGATTGTTGGCGACAGTGAATGGACGCAGGTCGACGGCGAGGTTTGCAAATGGTCGGACCTGCGTGACGACTTAGCCACAGCGTCGTTGTTTGACTTTGACGGCGGGGACAAGCGAACTTTGGTCGTCCGATCCGCTGACAAGTTTCTTTCCAACCATCGCAACGAGATCGAAAAGTACGTCGCCGCGCCTGGCGATGCGACGCGGTTGGTGTTGGAACTGGAATCGCTCGCGAGCAACACGCGAGTGTACAAGGCGGTCGACAAAGAGCACTTGCTGGTCGCTTGCACCAGTGCCACCGATGCGAAACTCGGGGTCACTGCGGCGTCGCGTCGAAAGTTTCTAACCAACTTTGTTGCCGAGCGTCACAAAACCCAACTTGCCGCCGCCGCTGCCGATGCGTTGATCGAGATGTTGGGGGAAGAGATTGGGATGCTTGACACCGAGATCGCAAAGCTGGCGTTGTACGTGGACGTGGGAGGAAAGATCGAAGAGCCGCTGGTGCGCGATGTCGTCGCGGGATGGCAAGGCAAGACGGTCTGGCAAATCACCGACGCGATTGCGGCGGGGGATGCCGCAGAAGCTTTGAGGCAGCTCGATAAACTCTTCAGTGGCGGGCAACGGGCGATCGCGTTGCTGCCTCAAATCGCGTGGTCGCTGAGACGTTTGGGCATGACCACCGCTGCAATCGAATATCGCGAACGAAGTGGGCGTCCCTGGCAATTTGAGGACGCGTTGGCGGCCGGCGGCATCCGGCGTGGATTTGAAATTCAATCGGCGAAGAAACAGTTGCAGTCGATTGGTCGCGAGCGAGCGAAGCAGCTCTTGCCGTGGTTGTTGGATGCGGATCTTCGGTTGAAGGGAACGCACAGCGCGGAAGGCCGTGACCGTTTCTTGCTCGAACAATTGATTCTGAAGCTCGCTCGACAAACCTGATTGGCGGCACGCATTTGGTGGTGCCTCAGCTGATGCTCAGCTGAGGTTCGGCCGCTGTGATGATGTTCTCATCCGTCGGCCAAGTGAAGCGGAACGTGGCTCCTTTGCCCTTGCCGGGATCAACCCAAGCTTCGCAGCCTTGGACTTGGACCAATCGTTTCACCAAATGCAGCCCCATGCCAGTTCCGCGACGGTCTTGTCCGCTTTCGAGCGTTTGGAACATTCCAAAAATACGTTCTTGAGCAATGGACGGAATGCCGGGTCCATCATCGCTCACCGTGAATTGATAGGACTCGTCGATGACTTGAGACGTGACGGTGATGACACGGCCTTGCGGTGCGTGTTTGATGGCGTTGCCAATCAAGTTTCGGAAGACCTGTTCGAGTGGTCCACGAGCAGTGGTGAGGCACGGCAATTGTTCTGGCAGTGACAATCGCATCGTGTCGGGCGGGGACATGAACGCGAACAGTTGTGGCAACGCCATGTTCAGGTCAATCGGCTCGACTGTATCGGTTTGTTGGTTCACGCGAGCGTAGGCCAGCAAATCATTGAGCAACCCGTCCATCCGGCTGACTTGAGCGTTCAGCATCGTGAGGTGTTCGCGAACCTCTTGTCCAACCTGCTTGGGCATGTCTTCGTTAATCCACTCAGCCAAGTGCATGATGCCCCGGAGCGGTGCTTTGAGATCGTGCGACGCAATGTAGGCGAAGCGATCCAGGTCTTCATTACTGCGTTCGAGTTCTTCTTGTTTTGCTTTGAGATCGATCGCGACCAAATGAGGTTCCGTGATATCGGTGAAGGTCGCCAGGGTCATGATTTGGTTTTCAACTTCGATTGGGGCGGTGACCACACTGATCCGCATCTCGCTGCCATCGGTGCGAGTGGTTTGAAACTCGAGTTGACGAAGTGTTGACGCTTGCGATGCCCGCTTGTCCGCTGGGGGTGTGAGGTGTTCGTGCAAATACACCGGCATCAGATCGCTCAATTGAATCGGGTGATCAGCGGTGGGGGCGAGTTGATACATCGATTCAATCTTCGAATTGACCAATTGCAATTGGTGATTGGAATCGATCAGCACACTGCCCATTGGGCTGCGTTCGAAGAGGTTTCGAAACTGAGCCTCTTTGTTTGCCAGAGCCTGCTGTGCCTCGTCGATCTCGGTGATGTTGGTGCCGACGACCAGGATGCGTGGAGCGTGATCGTGAAGCGAAGGCATCTCGTACTTGTCGATCAGCATTTTGTAGTCTTTGCCGTTTTGATTCTCCAATGTTTCCCGAGCTCGTCGAAGCGGTTGCTTGTCTTGCAACAGTTGTCGATCGGAGGCTTGAAAACGCTCTCCCTGTTGCGGGTAGATATCACGAGTGAGTTGGCCTTCGATTTCTTTCGGGCTCAAACCGGTGGCGTCAGCGGCGGCCCGGTTGACCCGTAGGATCCGGTGCGATTCATCTTTGATCCAAACGAAAGTCGGAATCGTGTCCAGAATCGTTTGGATTTCTTGGTGGCTGTCTTCGAGTTCTCGCTTGGCGCGAAACTGCTGGTCCACATCCAGCAGGACACTCAGCCAAATCGTTTCCCCACTTTCCTTGAGAGTGATTGTTCGTCCGCGTTCTTCGGAATATCGATAGCTGCCGTCACCGCGACGCAGTCGATACTGGAGAGGCGCTTCGGTGATCTCAGGATGTTTTTTGGGGGCCCAAACACGGCGTTCAAAAACCTCTCGGTCGTCCGGATGCACGAGATCGAGCCATGTCGAAACCGCGTCGGCGGAAGGCGGGGCAACTTGGTCCAAGGAGGAAAAACAAAGTTGGCTAAACAGCGGAGGTTGCGTGTCGGGCGATGGGCTCGAATGGATCGGCCGCAGATAGAACCCACAAGTTGCAAGTTCCAGCACATCGAGAAAAAGCTCGCCGTGAGACTGGAGGTAGTCGCGGAAGGCTTTCATATCAAAGGTGTTGAACAGAGGGGGGGCGGAGTTGGCGTCGATGAGTAACAGTAGCATCGACTGCCGGGCTCGGCGTTTCGCCTGTTCAATTTGCAAGGCTCTCATATGCAGCGCGATCAGACGCCGTGCTTGGAGGTGTCGTCAACATGATCAACTGAGCGGTGGCTTTTGCCTTGTCGGGGGACCCTGAGTCTGCGATCGCACGCAACCATCCGATCGTTGCTGTGTGCCAAGCCGCGGTGCCCTGCGGCAGACCGTCGGCCAGTCGTTTCCACCAAGTGGCCGCACGTTTCTGATCCGATTTCAGTGGTGACACGGCGTAGGCATTGGCCGCTCTCCGGCACCACTGAGCCGCCTGCCCAGGTGATTGATGAAGCTCTTTCGCGATCCGAGTTTCGGCCTTCTCGCTTTGCCCTCCCCAGATCATCCAGCCAACTCGTTGCAGATCGCTGGGGAAGCGACGTGGTTTCGCATCGGCTTCCGTCTGCTCACTTTTCAGGGATAGCAAATAGTCACCGATGTCGACTCGTCGGGTTGGGGTGGCAGCCACGTCGATTTCCAAGCGTCTGGCCAACGCTTCATTCAGCCCGGTGGGAGGAACCGCTTCGATGGAACGAGATTGCCCCTGGCGAAATGATTGCAACTGACGGAAGAACCCTTCACTGGTATCGGATTGAAACTCAGGCCAACGTGGGTCGGTTGTTTCCGCGAGCAGACTGATCAGGTCGGCATGAATCGTCCGGATGAATCCGAGATCGTCGCGAGCGTCCAGTTCGTCATGCATCGCCTTGATCGCTGCGGGATGCGACAATCGAAGCCAAGCCGTTGCCCACGCCCTCAGCGCATTGTCACGCACGGAATCCAATTCAGACAAATCTGTTTCCCAGTGTGTCTCAGCAAACTGCAGTGAGATTTTGGCGGCGTCGAGCCAGCGTTCATCTCGCCGAGCCCATTCCATTCGCCACCGGATGGCAGCAAAGGCCGATTGGGAGTCCGGCCACTGTTTCGCGATTTGGATCAGCATCTCGTCGACGTCGGAATCCGTGGCGACGGTCGGCCCGGCTGCCTGGGCGATCGTTGCCGCTTGCAGCAATGCTTGGGCCGACTCGGGAGCCTTTGGGTGTCGCTGGCTGATCCGTCGCAACAACTCCACCGCGGCTTTGGAATTGGATTGCCGTGCCAGGAGTGCGGCGGCTTTGAGTGCCGAGTTCACACTTCGCGAGGCGACGCGATCCGAAGCGGCTGCCTTGGCAAAGTGCAGAGCGGATTGCATCGGTTCGCCACGACGCAGGAAGTACATGGCGTCGGCGATCCACAGCCGTGGGTCTGAATCATCCGTAGTTGGTCGGGGGACGCCCTCGGTTGATTGCAACCGAAACTGGGCCACAATCGTGTCGGCGCGATCCTTGGCGTTCGCCCCGTGCCGTTCGTGAATCGATTCCAACCAATCCGCGACTGCCGTTTCGTCTTGTCTCGCCAGCAAGTAACGCAGGAAGGCCAAGTCCATTTGCACACCCACACGGGCTGCATTGGGATCGTCGGCGTAAACTTGCTGCAGCATCCTCTCAGCGGCCTTCAAATCACCTGCCGTCAGTGCAACTCGAATGCGCAAAGCTCGGAATGATTCGGAGGGCGGATTCGAATCGGATGTGGCAGGGATTGCCTTGAGGGATTCTCGAAGCACAGCGGCGGCGGATCTCGCGTCGCCTTGCCGCAGATGGGCTTCTGCCAACAGACGCAACACTTCCGATCGAGCGACCCCGTCGGCGGGCAGCGCCAGCAACGCGGCTTCTGCGATCTGCACCGCCTCGGCAGCCGACGCCACGCCGTCACCGCTTCCCTGCGAAAAAAGTTCGGATTTCAACACGGCCAGTTCGACACGTGAGAGCCAAGTCAAACTTTTCTCACGGGCGGACTCCGGCGATTCCAGTTCAGTCAAACGTGCCTTCAGCTTGGCATCGGCCTCGCCCACGTTGGTCAACAGCACCGACAGCTTGTCATCGGGGATGGGGCGCGCGATGACTTCGATCAAATCATTGCGAGTGGACTGCACCAGGCTGTCCGAGGATCCCGAATCCACCAGTCGACCCGACCGCATGGATGCGTTGTCAGCGGTACCGTTGGGTGATGCTTGAGACCATCCCCGGTTGGCTGATGCCAATGGCAAGAGAACCAAGCACCCCACGAAGCAGGCCGTCTTTCTTCGATTCGCAATCATGGCGAGGCTGGCTCCGGCGACGATTGGAACTCTGACGACTCAGCTCCATCGCCGAGGGAGGTGGCTTGCCCAGGCCCCGATGAATTGGCGGAAACCGCCAAGTGAACTTGGGCAAATCCTGACAAGCGAACCAGATCAACGGTGGCGACCGTGACGGCCATTGAGATTTCTCCTTCGGGATCCACGATGATGGGAGGTGAAAGGCCAAGTTCCGCGATCGCTTCCAATCGAGATCGCAATGATTCGGGCGACGACAGCCTGGTGGTGCCCAACAGATAACGCACGGAGGACTCACCCGAGCGTTCGATTTTCAGGATCAGCTCTTCGACAGATGCTTCGGAGGTGACTTCTTGGGGGGGCAACTCCGACGACGCTGCCGAGGAATCTGCAGCGACTGCCAACCCGCCCGGCATGTCTTGCTCGGGAGCGTCAAAACTGCTGGTCCAAACAAAGAACACTAGCAGCAGGAAAACGACATCGATCATGGAAGTCATTCCGATGCTTTGCTGCGAACCACTTCGAATGCCAGGTCGCTTCATGGCGATGCTCCTGACCGCTGCTTGGATGGCAGCGTTGCGATCGAAAGGTCGCGAATGCCGGCTTGGTTGATTTGGTGCAGAACCGGTTCCACAAATTGATAGGCGACCGATTGGTCGACTCGCAGTCGGACAGGCGTTTCTGCGATCGATTTCGTTTGCGTCAACCGGGTGATCATTTCTTCCAGCCCAACCGGTGTCGCGCCCAGCCACAGTTGATGCGATGAGTCCATGGTCAGGTTGATCGGAGCGGCGTTGGGATCGCTATCGATTGAAGACGACGCCGAGGGCAAATTGACCGCGTGTCGGTTTTCTTGCCGAGCCAGGTGACTGGAGACGAGAAAGAAAATGATCAGCAGGAACACGACATCGATCATCGGTGTCATGTTGATCTCGTCCACCCGACGACCGTTTTGGATGGATTGGCTGGGTGAACGCATGAGAGAAAGACAAGAGCGAGATAGTCACGGCGGTGCGAGACCACTATCGTAGTGCAAATTCTACTTTTGTTTGCCACGCGAAAATTTGCATGCCTTCGGAATCTTCCCCGTCGCTTTCCCAAGACGCTTCGAATCCTCCCGAGGTCCCTCGCGGTGGGGCGTGGACGTTTGTGAAAAACTTTGCTCGTAACCCCACTCAGGTTGGTGCCGTTTGGCCCAGCAGCCCTGGATTGGTGCGGCAAATGGTGGATTGGTTCGATTGGGACACGGCTCGTGGAGTCGTTGAATTTGGGCCGGGAACGGGGGTCTTCACCGAGGCCATCCAAAGCCATTTGCACGAGGACGCCAAATTTTTCGCGATCGAACGATCACCCGAATTGGCTGCGATCACCCGGGCCCGTTGCCCGCAAGTCAATGTGGTGGAAGAGTCAGCTGAATCGGTGGCGAATCTTTGCCGCGATCATCAAATCGATCAGGTCCACGCGATCATCTGCGGATTGCCCTGGGCGTCGTTCCCTGACAGTTTGCAAACCAGCATTCTGGAAGCCACCTTGGACGTGCTGGCTCCCGGTGGTCAGTTCGCCACGTTCGCTTATTGGCAGGGCGTCGTTTTGCCGGCCGGGCAACGGTTCTCGAAGAAGCTTCGAGGTGCGTTCACCGAGGTCCATCGCAGCCCCACGGTTTGGCGGAACATGCCGCCGGCGTTCATTTACCGCTGCGTCAAACGCTAGGTCGCGTCGCAGGCGTTCTGCTCAGTTGCCTGTTTGCACCGCCCGGTGGTGTCGAGCGACATGGTCGCGTGATGGCGGGGAATCCACCAGCGGTGATGCTATTTCCGTCAGCCGGTTGGCCGGGAAGTCAATTGAACATTCTGTGGTGAGCAGCGACAATGAAGAGGGTTCCGTCGGTTCGTTCCGGCGCCGATCTCAAATCAAATTCGCGACCTTGCTCGCGTTCTTCCACGTCACGCAACCCTGCGCAGGAAAACCATCATGCAATTGGAATGGATCACTCGAACGTCCACCCGCACGTTTGCCACAACCGCCTTGGGGTGGATGGTTGCATCCGCGATCGGGGTGGCGACTGGTTTGACTTCGCCCGTGATGGCGCAAGAGACTGCGGTCAAAGATTCGCGAACTGCGGATCAACGAATCGATCAAATGGTCAACCGCGGGATCGAGTTCCTACGCACGCGTGGGCAGAGCGACGAAGGTGCATTCAGCGGCGAAACCGGAGCGGCCGTGACCGGATTGTGCGTGCGAGCGATTTTGGAGCATCGTCCCGAGGCGGTTTCATCCGACCCGGTGGTGGTGAAAGCCGTCCAGTACTTGGAATCCAAGGTCCAGCCGGATGGCGGGATTTACGCGGTCGGATCCAAGCACCGGAACTACGAAACCTCGACCGCCGCGATGGCGCTCAACAAGGCCAACCAAGACGGTCGTTTCGACAGCCAACTGGAACGAGCCAAGAACTTTCTGAAAGACATTCAGTGGGACGAAGACGAAGGCGCGCAACCAAGCGACACGGCCTATGGTGGAGCCGGCTATGGCAGTCACTCGCGTCCTGATCTTTCAAACACTTCGTTCTTGATCGAAGCACTGCGTGATCTGGGCACCGATGCCAACGACGAGTCCATTCAAAAGGCACTCCTGTTTGTCAGTCGCACCCAGAATTTGGCTCAACATGGTAACGACACAGACTACGCCGACAAAGTCGGTGATGGCGGGTTCTACTACACGCCGGCGGCTGGTGGACAGAGCCAAGCTGGTGAATCTGCTGACGGCGGTTTGCGAAGCTACGGATCGATGACCTACGCCGGACTGAAAAGCATGATTTATGCCGGGCTGACTCCTGAGGATCCTCGCGTCAACGCCGCGCTCGATTTCATCCGCAAACACTACACGTTGGAAAACAACCCTGGCATGGGAGCCCAAGGCCAGTACTACTACTACCACACGTTTGCCAAGGCGCTCGACGTGGCTGGATTGGAAGTGATTGAATCAACCGACGCCGGTTCGCGTGATTGGCGGATGGATCTGATCAACAAGCTTGAAGCGGAACAGCAAGAAGATGGCTCGTGGGTCAATCGCGAAGCGGAGCGTTGGATGGAGGGCGATCGCCAACTGGTGACCGCCTACTGCTTGCTGGCGCTCAAGCACGCTCGCCAGTGAGGCATTCCGGTGACGTTGGTCATGGATCGATCACCCGTTTGTGTCACGGCAAAAGCGGAACTTTTCGCTGAACGGATCCTCGTGTTTCGCCGTGACCGGGGATTCGGGGGCCGTTCTTTGCGAACGTGGTGAAGACGTCCGGCGAAGCACGGTGCAATTCGAAATTCTTGAACAGCTCCACTACCCGAGTTCAAGCTGCGGCGGAATCCGGGCGATGGAAACGGCCACGTTTATCCACTGTGTTCCCGTTGAAAATTTCTCGTCGGGCAACAAATCTAGGCGAGCCCGTGCGATCGCGTACAATTGGGTGATCCAACACGTATCATCCATCGACGGACCGACCCATCAAACCTTCGCCCCCTGCTTCGAACGACGCCGATTCGCGTCCACCCGCCGGACCGCCGGACGGGTACGTGTGCCGATATGGTTCGATGAGACTATTGGGGGTGATGAGCGCGGCAGAACCCTTCCGCTATGGCGATGAGGTGGTCGTTCGCACTGATCGCGGCACCGAGATCGCGACGGTGTTGTGCGAAGCGACGGACGAAGCGGTTGAAAAAGTCCCGACGAAAGGCAACGCGGAACCGGTCCATGGAAAGATCATTCGCCGTCTTGATGTCACCGACCGCGGCGATTGGTCGCAAATGTCGGAGATGACCCGGAAGGATTTGGATGTCGCAAAAAGGTGCGTTGACCGACTGAAATTGTCTATGCAGTTGATCGACGTCGAACGATTGCTGGGCGGCGAGCGTGTGATCGTGTACTTCATTGCCGACGGAAGAGTCGATTTTCGCGAGTTGGTGAAATTGGTCGGTCGCGAATTTCAGACGCGGATCGAGATGCGACAAATCGGGATTCGTGACGAAGCCAAGCTGTTGGCGGATTACGGTGATTGTGGTCAAAAGGTCTGCTGCAGCCGGTTTCTGAGCAAGATGCCGCCGGTTTCCATGAAGATGGCAAAGGTCCAGCGAGCGTCGTTGGATCCTGCGAAAATCTCGGGGCGTTGCGGGAGGCTGAAGTGTTGTTTGCGATACGAATTTGAAACTTACGAGGAAATGGCCGAGGAACTGCCCCCCATCGGCAGCGAGATCCTGACCCGCGATGGGGCGGCAAAGGTTCTCGCCCAAGACATCTTGGCCGGACAATTGGTGGTCAAGACCGATGACCATCGACGCGTTATGATTCCTGCGGGGGATGTCGTCAGCGTGACAAAACGGGGTTCCGGGGATCCTCCCAAACAACGTAAACGCTGATCCTTCCCGAGCCTCTTCCTTTCTTTTCCTCGATTCTTCGCCATGCCATCCCCTGTCAAAGCGATGCAGGATCTCCTGCGAGACGACACTCGATACAAACTCGAAGCCTATCAATTCATTCGCGAAGCGTTGCAATACGCCCACGAGAATTTGGACCAGATCGGCCCGCTAGGGTTTGGCCCCAGTGATGACCCCAGCAGTGATGCGCCGCGTCATCTGACCGGGCAACAACTTTGCGAGGCGTGCCGTTTGTATGCCGTCGACCAGTTCGGATACCTGGCCCAAATGGTGCTCGAAAACTGGGGCCTGCGGCAAACCGGCGATTTCGGCGAATTGGTTTACAATCTGATTCGGATCGAGCAAATGCGAAAAAGCGAGTCGGATCGGCGTGAAGACTTTGACAACGTCTACGATTTTGAAAACGCGTTTCAACCCAAGTTTGAGCTGGCGCTCAGCGACGAGGACTGATTGAAACGATCCATCGCGACGACCTCTCCTAACACCCCCTGATAAAGCAGCATGCGTTTCACTCTTTTGCACGCCCTCGGGGTGTTGGTCGGTTTGGCAGCGATCACGACTGGGAACGTGGACGCCGATGACTTGATTGCGGCTGATGAAACCGGAAAGGTTGCTCGTCAGTCCGAGAAACCACGCCCGAACGAAGAGGCCCGTCGGACGTACATGGGCCGGATTGTGGCTCAACCGATGTCGCATCGCGGTGCTGCCTGGTTGGTGCGCCCGGAACGAGACGACGAAGAAAAGGCCGGCGAATCCTTCGACCGCTTGGGATTGGAAGCCGGCATGACCGTTGTCGACCTGGGCTGCGGCAATGGTTACTGGACGATCCCGATGGCTCGCGCCGTGGCGGTCAAACCCAAGACGGATTCCTCCGACGGTGTTGCAGCGGTGGATCCCAAGGACGAGTCCGACGGTGCGGCTTCAGAGACGGAATCGCTGGAAGGCCAGGTGTTGGCCGTTGATATTCAGCGAGAGATGCTGCAAATGCTTCAGCGAAATGCCGCCCGTGCGAAACTGGATAACATTCAACCGGTTCTGGGAGCGATTGACGATCCCAAGCTGCCCACTGGCCAAGTGGACTTGGTGCTACTGGTCGATGTCTACCATGAGTTTTCGCATCCCGAATCGATGCTATGGAGCATTCGGCAATCGCTGAAACCCGAGGGCGTGATCGCGCTGTTGGAATACCGTGCGGAAGATCCCGCGGTGCCAATCAAACCGCTGCACAAGATGTCCAAGGCCCAAATCATGCAGGAGTACAAAGCGTCTGATTTGAAACTTGTTCGCGAATACAACGCGTTGCCGTGGCAGCACCTGATGTTCTTTGCCCGTGACGACAGCCCATTGCCCGAGATTGAACCCGAGCCATTCACGCAAGAGTGAATCGCGCGGTTTGGGTGGGGGTGAAGGAGGAGCCTCGCCGACGCGTCGGGTTTCCAACTTGCTCTTGCCACTGTGACGGACAAGAGTTCCCATCCTACAGGTGTTGAAACGTCGTGGACGACTCCATCGACAAGCCGTGACGCTTGCGAATCATTCTGCGAATAGCTTGGTGACTTCTTTGCTTTCGCGGTCGATTCGGTAGACCTGCTTGGCTTTCGGATCGGAGACGATCACGGCGTCGGCGGTGGCGCTCAGGCCAACGGGGCCTCGCAGCAGTTCCTCATCGAACCATTTCTCGGTTTTGCCGTCGGCGGTGAATTGCCAAATGCATTTCCCGTAGACATCCGAAACGAAACCGGTGCCGTCGTGCCACGCGATCCCGCCGGGAAAACCGTACGGTCGATCCGTCACCACGGGCTCGCTGGTTTTCTCGCCGACATTGATTTTCACGACCGCATCGGCGTCAGGTGTGACGGCGTAGAGGGCACCCTCGTCGTCAAAGATCAGCCCGCGAGCGTTCACGCGAACGACCAATTCGGGTTCGCCACCCTCGATCGGCAATGCGAACGTGGCTCGCCGTTCTGCGTCGCCGACGTAAATGGTTTTGCCGTCAGGTGAAACGGCCAGTGCCATGGGGATTCCCAGGAATCCGCCGTTGAGTGGTTTTGCATCTTGGCCCCCTGGAGCGTCCGCATTGGGCGTGATGTGGTAGATCTCACGGGTTGCCGCATCGCCGACCAGCACGCCGCCCTCTGGATGAGGTGTGGCACAGAAGGGCCGGTTCATTGTTTTGCGAAGGTATCGAGAACCGGTGACATAGCGTTCTGGATTCGCCGCTTTGTCTGCGGGCCAAGGCACCGTCCAGACTCCTGGTGCGTCGGAATCAACGACGAACAGCGCGTTCTCGGAGATCACCGCACCGCGAGGGTAAACGGGGCTTTCTGCTTCGGTCCAAAAATCATCTGGGTAAGTCACTGCCTTGGACTCGGCCGTGGCAGGAGTGGCTTGGGAGTCGGCTGCATCTTGAGCAGTGGCCGAGTGGGAGTGCAGGCAGGTGCCGGACAGTGCTGCCGCAATCACAACCAAACGCATGCTTTTGCAGTGCTGGAACGCGATCCGTGTGAAACTTTCCGGTGAGAGTTCAGGTGTGTTTGGGAAGAAGGAACCGAATGTTCCGGTTAGGCAAGATTTATTCATGAGGTGGGTTATGACGTCCGATAAGAAGAAAGTTCCATGTCCCTATTCCGGCAATGACGTCTCATGATAACCATTCCCCGTCGATTGTTGTGCCTGCTTGCGTGTTTCCTTTGTGTGGTCTCGTCCTGGACATTGTCCACCGCGACCGCGGCCGAACAGTTGATCCGCAGCCGGTCCGTTTCACAGGGAAACACGTCGTCCGCTCGAGCGTCCAGTCGTTCGGGGTGGTCGCCACAAAGCAGTGACCCGGCCGTGCAACGTCGCCAATCGGCGTCTTCTTCGGTCAATCAGGTCGGCTACTTGGACGGCGGTTGCGACTGCGATGCCTGCTCGTCGGCAAGCGTCATGGGCGGTCCTGGTTGCGGGATGGAAGCCAGCTGCGGACTCGAGGTGGGTTGTGGGTTGGAGGAGTACGGCGTTTGCAGTTGTGATGCCTGCACCGGCAATCTGGTGTCGGGCTGTGACAGCGGCTTTTGCGACGGCGGATGCGATGGGATGTGCGGCGGAGCCGAAATCGATTGCTTCCCGTTGTTCCTGCCGATTTTACGAGTCGATTGGAGTCGCTTTTCCTTCTTCGCCGGATCGCAATCGTTCAAGTCACCCATGAACTACCCCGCTTTGGACGTCGCCGGGCAACCTCGCGGCGGGAGCGGCAGTTTCGGATACTACCAAGGGTTCAACGAGGGACGTGACCTACGCAATTGGTTGGGACTGGATCTCTCTGCCCAACTCGGTGTGCGAGCGACTCAAACCAACTTGGAAGGCGAAGAGTTCACTAGCGGACGAATGCATCAAGTCTTTGTGACGGGCGGTTTCTTCCGCCGCGTCGACTACGGGCTGCAATATGGTTTGGTCGTCGACTACATGAATCAAGATTGGTACTACCAAAGCGATCTTGTTCAGCTTCGTGGCGAGTTGAGCTGGAAGGTGTCCGCGTGTCATGAGTTTGGATTCCAATTCATGGCGGGGGTGACGGATCAGACCGTGACCACCGAAGCAGGCGGCTTCACCAGTTCGGAAACGATCGAACCGGTCGACCAGTACCGCGCCTTCTATCGCCGAGCGATGGGAACGACCGGGCACATGACCGCGTTCTTGGGCGGCACCAGCGAAGAGCACTTCATCTGGGGCAGCGAGATGGAAATTCCGTTGCAAACCAATTGGTCGTTGTTGGTTGGTTCGGCATACTTCAGCCCCGGCGACGACACGGCGTTGGACGCCAACGAAGCGGAAGGTTGGAATCTCTCACTCGGGTTCGCCTTCCGTCCAGGTGTGACCGGACCGAAACAACGCTATCGAAACCCACTGTTCAACGTCGCGGACAACGGATCGTTCTTCCTCTTCCGCCGTTGATCCAAAACGTTGCGACCTGTCCGGATTGTCTGCGGACGTTGTCTACTTTCCAAGGCAATGGCCGCTTCTCAGCCTTCTTGAACGCCTCTTTCTATAAGGTGCCAGCCACCTTGTTGGTTTTGGCGTCGCGCGTCGCGGGTGCAGTCGGCTCAGTAGCATGCGACCCTAAGCTGCCAGCGACTTCTTTGAGCCAAGCAATCTGTTTATCGGTGGCAGCTGGTGCTCGGGGAATAGAATTTTCCGCCAAACGCCTTTCCATAACCCACTTCGATGGGTGGCTCGAAGATCGATGATTGCTTGCATTGAGTCACGCTTCCAACGCATCCCGGATTGCTTAAACCGTTGATTGAAAATGACCTTGCATCCCGCCTCGGTAATGCCGCTACCGATCGGCTCGCCGGCAGCACGCCTCTGTTGGTAGTCCATGTGCGGGCGATACTTCTTCAGGTAACCAAGGCCGCTGTCGAAGTCCGCACGTTTGCCCTTTAAACCATGACGCCGCTCCTGCTGAGCTGCTCGCCGAATCACCGCGCTGACGCCATCGTCTTGATGACGAAGAATCCGCCTACTCTCCTCGGCCCAGCGATGAGCTTCGTTGGTGTCGCTGCCAAACAGACCATCGCCGAGTTTCGTCAGATACTCGCAAGCATGAAAGAAGTCGACACCCCAGCTCCACGACAGCGGCTCGCCACTGACCGGATGCTTCATCTGAGCAAGCGTGTTCTTGAAGTAGCTCTGCGGAAGCGCTCCAGCGTCCGTCACGTAACGCAGCACCGGGACCTCGCACGGCAATCGCGTGAAGTACGCTTTGAGAATCCGATCGAGCCGACGCGTGAGGAACAACTGGTCTTTGCGTGGTGCCTCGCCAAGGTAGATCGTTCCCAGTCGCCGCCCTTTGCGATCAAAGAGACTGAGCGTCGCGCAGCCCGACTCTTTCCATCCCGGTCTAAGCGGCACGTGAACCCCGTCACGCCCCAATTGCAGCAAAACACACCGTTCCCCTTGGCTTTGGTTGGCTGCGGCAGTCCACAGGATCAGCTGCTCGATGGCCTGTTCGTCGCTGTGCTCACTGGTGAGCCGATGAATGTTATCGACGTTGCGACGATAGGCATCGACGGACATTTTGACGTCGAACCGCTCAGCGATCTGTTCGATGGCTGCTTGCTGAGGCATTTCAGCGGCCAACCGCCCCACCGCATCAGCCAGTGCTGGAGAGAGTCGTCCCGAGGTGAAACCGCGACGAACATCGACTACGCCCAAGCGAACGTCCAGCGGAGCGAGTCCGTGATACCAGGCATCGGAAGTTTGAAAATACCATCGCTCAAAGCGGATCGTTCCCAAACGGGTATGAAGGGTTTGCAAGGTCTTGCGATTGACGCGAAACGACGCATTGTCGAAACGGAAGCCGCCGGGGCGCTCGTCGCTTTCGAGTTTCGAGAGCGCGTGCTGGATGATCAACCGGCCCAGAGAACGGACGAGTGTTTCGATCCGTCTCTCGAACCGGTCAAACGAGGCAGGTGTGACATCGCCCCGCCAAAAAAGAGCGTACCGCGACAATCAACGATACCGCGATGGCGGTGAGTTGCTTGAGGCATTGCATGTCGAGTTGATCCACAAGTGATCCAGCCAACGCAACGAATCCGTTAGACTTGTTCATGACGTCCGTTTCCTGAGAGTGCTTGTTTGCCAAAACTCACATTAGGGGACGGGCGTCGCTTTTTCTCCAATAGCAATCTCGGATTTTGTCGCCCCAACATCACAAGCACGCGCTACTGAGTCGACTGCACCCCGCGTCGCGAGACTTCCGGCGTTTTCAATGGCTGATTGGGAACGACTCCCATGGTTTCAACGAGCATTCGCGGGAACGATCGTCTGCCGAGAGGTGTCGACCTCGTGATTCTGGTGGAATGAGCGCATCAGAGTCGAACCGTTGTCCCCAACTGTTCCGTCGTCTCATTCACCACGGTGAAGGCCGGCGATCGCTTCGGGCCGGCTCAACCGAAGCAGGCTGCGGCTTGGACCTGGCCTCGGTGGTGGTGGCGGCCGGTTCGTTCGGCATCCGCTTTCATCGATTCAGGACGACCGATGCAGCTGGTTCTGCCAAAGTACTTCTGCCAGTCCCACACCAAGTCTCGCCACATCGAAGCGTCGATTCCAACCTCGGACAGCGTTTGAGCGAGACGCGCTGGCAGCTCAGCGACTCGAACGGCGACGGACTGCGCCGCAGTCCAGTCCAGCAATCGTCTGTAGTCGCTCCAACGGATGTTCAAGAATCCGCGATCGCTGCTGCGGAGACCCTTCGTGTGGACTTGCGGTTCGGTGGACAGTTTGGTTTCGTTCAGCGTCAGTGGACTCAACCATTCGTCTCGTCGGATGCGCTTCCCGGTTGGATTGCGTCGTTTGGCTTTTCGTTTTTGCTGAAGAACTTCGACCGGCGTCTCTCGAATTTCTCGTCCGGCTTCTTCTGTCGGGATCGGTTTCAGATCAAAGGCCGCCGAAGCAATTCGTTCGCCCTTGCGAGCTTCGATTCGGTCGTAGGCACTGGTGTGCGGGCTGGTCTCGGGAGTCGCCGTCATCGCTGCCCGGACCGGGTTCAGATCGACGTACATGCTGCACGCGAGCAACCCTGCCTCATCGACGATTTTTTGTGCTTTGAAGCGTCCCTCCCAAAACCTACCGGTGCATTCGTCTTGTTTGTTTGCCATTCGAGCAATCGGTTCAGCCAGGGCTCGCATGAACCAAGATATATCGGACAGGCGGTGGCGGACGTCGGCCAGACGTTCCTTGTTGCGAACCAGCATCTGAACATCGTTTTCAGTCGGCTCGGCCAGGTGTTCTTCGAGGCGTCTGCCGGGGAAGACCCGCAGCCAGCGAATCGCGACTTCCTCGTCGCTCCACTGAGCACAGACATCGGGGCGATTGCGAAGAATCTGATGCATGTGATTGCTCAGCACCGCGTACGAAAGAACGTCGACCGCGAACACCGAAGCCAGGGCTTCCATCCGCCTGCGGATCCATTCTTTGCGGAACGAGTAGTCCTTGCCAGTCGCTTGGTCGACCCCTGCGAGGAAGGCCCGCCGCACACATCGCTGGACCACGTGCACGATTCCCACTTCGTTTGGATCAAACTGTTCACATCGCTGAGGCCGCGGCATCGCTCTGCTCTCCATAGGGATTGGCAAGACAAAAGCATCCTATGCATCGCCGCAGCAAAGTCAAATCAAGGTGGCTGGCACCATACGGAGGAGTAAGTTTTTCGGGTTGGTTCGGCGGGGACTGGCATACCTCCAGGAAATTGCGGCTTGGGTGCATTCGACGACGGTTCTACGTGCTTTCAATTGCGCCGCGGGTGCTTCACAATGGCGGTTTCCCACCCCGCCTCCTTCCGCCCCTCTTTGTGGAGACCGCTTGATGTCCCAGTTCCTTTCTCCGGCATCGCTCTCGTTGACTCGCTTGACTGCCCTGGCGGTTTGTTTCGGAGCCGTGTCCTGGTCCTCGCTTTCCATGGACGCCGCGGAACCCGTTTCAGCCGATTCGAAGGGCACCGGGAATGTCGTTTGGTCGCAGTGGCGCGGCGGATCGCAACAAGGCATTGCACCTGAAGGCGATTATCCCATTCAGTGGTCGGAGTCAGATTCGATCCATCGCAAGGTGCCGGGAAGCGGTGCCAGCACGCCGGTGGTGGTTGGTGACCGAGCGTTTTTGACCAGCGGCATTGATGGCAAGAATCATCTGTTGGGCATCGACATCGATTCGTTGGACATCGCGTTCCAAACTCCCCTGGGCGAAGACCGCGGGAACAAGCACCGCAAAGGCAGCGGGAGCAACCCTTCGCCCGTCACGGATGGCAAGCATGTGGTTGCCTACTTCCGCAGTGGTGATTTGGCCTGTTGTGACTTGGACGGCAAATCCATTTGGCACATCAATGTGCAAGAACGTTTCGGTGAGGACACGCTTTGGTGGGACCTTGGTTCCTCGCCCATGATCATTGACAACTTGGTGGTCGTCGCGGTCATGCAAACCGGGCCCAGCTACATCGTTGCATTCGACATCGAGTCCGGCGAAATGGTGTGGAAAGATGATCGAATGGTGCCAGCTCCCGAAGAAGCCGCCCAAAGCTACTCGACCCCGTTGGCAACCGAGGTGAATGGCAAACCGGTGGTGGCTGTGTTGGGCGCCGACCACCTGACGCTGACGGATGCAAAAACCGGCAAGCGACTGGGCACCCTCGGCGGATTCAATCCGGACCAGGAAAAGTACTTTCGGTCGATCGCATCGCCCGTGATCACCGGCAACGTCATCGTTTGTCCTTACTCACGTGGTGCCACCTTGACTGGAGTCGACATGGAAAAGTTGATCGCAGCTGGTGAAGATGCCAACGCAGCGAAGGATGCCATTCTGTGGATGCGCGATGACGTTGGGTCGGATGTCCCCACACCGGCTGCTCGTGATGGTGTCGTGTATGTGATGTCAGATGGCAAACGTGATCGTGGAACGCTGTACGCACTGTCGGCTGAAACAGGAGAAACGCTGTGGGAGACCTCGCTGGCGCGAACGCGGGCCAGCTACAGCAGTTCGCCATTGATCGTCGGTGATCGTCTCTACATCACCGACGAAGCCGGAGCGACTTCTGTGCTGGAGCACATCGGAGGCGATTCAGAACCAACCTTGTTGCACACCAATGAAGTGGACGACGACGAGCAGTTCACGGTTGCTAGCCCCGTCCCATTCGGCAATGGGTTGTTGCTGCGGACGAAAAGCCATCTCTACAAAGTGATGCGATGAGTGATCGTTCGGTCCGTTTGAGGTTCAGTTCAGCCGGGAATCTCTCGACGCGAGCGGATCGGACTTGCAACGATCGAACGAATTGATCGGGCGGGGCGTATTCTCACGACCCGGTTTCGGGCGTGGCAATGGCTGCGAACCTCTGGTTTGGGAATGGTTGAGCAGTGATTGGCAGTGAAAGTGCAAACGCCAGCTTCGTGCGAAAACCCTGGATCACGCCGCGGTTCGGGGCGGGCGGCGGCAGTCGATTGTGTCAAACAAGATCGCGAAGACTGCCAAAGTGGCTTGGCCATCGGAACAGGCGAGAAAAAACTCCCGGAACAACTGTCGCAGCCAGTTTGATCAGGATTGCGAATTTCGGTTGTTTGGGAAGATGAGACAGTTTGGAAGCTAGACTTCAGTTTCGCGAATCGACCTCCAGGACGCTCCAACCCGTGTCTCGGGAGCAACTGCTGGCCACCTCGATTCAGATCGAGACATCCGGTTAGGCAACGATCCACCATCGCGGTACACTCCTTGCACTGGCGAGAGGCAACGCGCCATCGCCAGTGCCAACGAACAGTGAATTTTGAGGAAAAAACGGTATGAAAAAGGATTCCGAATCGAACTCTTCGGACAAATCCAACAAGGAAGAGCTCTCGACGGGACGCCGTGGGGGAAATCCGATGATCATCGCCTTGGTGATCACGGTCTTGGCCGCGATGCTGTTTTTCAATCAACCCGAACCGTCATCGACGATCTCGGCGAGCTTCTTCCGAAGTGAACTCGAGAAAAACAACATTGAATCGGTTCGCATTGGCGACATCGAGGTTTCCGGGGAGTTCAAAACTCGCCCAGAAATTCCTGCCAGCGAATCGTCCGACGGGGACGCAAAACCGAAGGAATTGCTGAAGCGATTCAAATTCACCCGGCCTGCCGGCGCGGATTATGCCGTTCAATTGGCGGAAGATCTTGAAAAGCGAAAGATCAAGGACTGGGAGTTCGCACCACCAGACAACACGGCCGCGATTTTGAATCTGTTGATTCTGGTCGGTTTGCCGCTCGCGATCTTCTTCTTCATCTTCATGATGATTCGTCGCACTCGCAACGACATGATGGGCGGCGGTTTCTTGTCAGGATTCAGCAAGAGTCCCGCAAAAAGATTTGAAGCCACCGACAAGGTCATCACATTCAATGATGTCGCTGGACTCGAAGGCGTGAAGGCGGATTTGCAGGAGATCGTTGACTTCCTGAAAACGCCAGAGAAGTTTCAGAAACTTGGCGGCCAAGTGCCCAAGGGGGTTCTGCTGAACGGGCCTCCAGGAACCGGGAAGACCCTGTTGGCTCGCGCTGTTGCTGGCGAAGCCGATGTGCCATTCTTTAGCGTCAACGGCAGTGAATTCATTCAAATGTTTGTCGGGGTGGGGGCCAGTCGGGTTCGCGACTTGTTCAAGACCGCGAAAGAGCAATCGCCTTCGATCATCTTCATCGACGAGATCGATGCGGTCGGTCGGCAGCGTGGCGCTGGTTTGGGCGGAGGCCACGATGAACGGGAACAAACTCTGAACCAGATTCTGGGTGAAATGGACGGTTTCAGCGGGGCTCACGCCGTGATCGTGATCGCTGCGACGAATCGTCCGGATGTCTTGGACCCCGCGTTGCTGCGTCCCGGTCGTTTTGACCGTCACGTCACGGTGGGACGTCCGACGATGAAGGGCCGCGAAGAGATCTTCAAGGTCCATGTTCGCGACGTGCCGCTGGGTGACGATGTTGACCTGCACCGTTTGGCTGCGGGGACGGTCGGATTGACCGGAGCCGACATTCGCAACATGGTCAACGAGGCTGCTCTTTGGGCCGCTCGGAACGACAAAAAACTCGTTGAAATGAACGACTTTGACTACGCTCGCGACAAGATTTTGATGGGCGCGAAGCGGGAAGAGGTCTTGCTCGACAGCGAGAAAGAAAAGACTGCCTACCACGAAGCCGGGCACACCCTGACGGCTTGGCATTTGGAAGGTTCGCACATCGTTCACAAAGTCACGATCATCCCGCGTGGTCGTGCCTTGGGAGTGACTCAGTACGTGCCAAACGAAGACCGTTTGAGCATGAGCAAAAAGGAACTTGAGCATCAATTGATCGTGTTGCTTGGGGGCCGTGCGGCCGAGAAAATCATCTACACCGAAACCTGCGTGGGCGCCGAAAATGATTTGGAACGCGCCACCAGCATCGCTCGACGGATGGTCACCCACTGGGGCATGAGCGCGAAGATCGGACCGGTCAGTTACAAAACCAGTGACGAAGATCCGTTCTTGGGTCGCGAGATTCACCAGCAGCGTCAGTTCAGCGAACACACGCAAGAACTGATCGACGAAGAGGTGGCTCGGATCCTGATGGAAGCGGATCAGAAAGCGGAACAGCTGCTGCGGGAACATCGTGGCCAACTGGAAACGATCACCCGGGCGCTGTTGGATCGCGAAGAGCTGAACGAAGTCGAATTGACAGAGCTGATTGGCCCTTCGATTCACAAGCGTTCCGGCGACGAAGACGGCAAGGTCGAGCAGATCATGGCACCCGAAGGGGCCGCTGAACGAACGTCCAATGCCTCCGCTCGACGCGAAGATTGAACCTTTGGCGAAGAAGCAAAGCGGAAACCTCCGAGCGAATTTTCGAAAGAAGCACCAAGGCCGTGTACGGCGTGGTGATCTGACTCGTGATTTCCACGAAGGTGATTCGCAAGATGACGCTGTTCAATCCGAACGGCTGACAGGCAAAGGGGAACTGACTCGCAAACGCACCATCCAAGGTGCGGATGCGACGCCCGAATCAGCTGCCGGAATGCATGTGCAGCTATCGGTCGATGAAGACAAATTGCTTCAAGGCCGAGTGCTCAGCGTTCACGGTCTGCAGAGCAAGGTGCTGGGTGACAACGGTGTCTTGTACGCCTGCGCGGTCCGCCAAGTCCTGAAGTCTCTCAGCACAACTCAACGAAACGTCATCGTGGCGGGCGACCGAGTGTGGTTTCGGGCTGAGTCGCGTGATGGCGTGTCACTGAAGTCCGAAGCGGACGGAATGATCGAGCGAGTCGAACCGCGAACGGGGATGATCAGTCGGACCAGTCGCGGCAAGCAACATGTTTTGGTCTCGAACATCGATGCGATGCTGATCATCGCCAGCGCGGAGCAACCGGGGATCAAACCGGCGTTGATCGACCGGATGATTTTGACCGCGCATCAATGCGAAATTGAACCGATCGTGATCATCAACAAAGTCGACTTGATCGATTTGGTTGATTTGCAACCCTTGATTGGCGTCTATTCAGCGCTTGGCTATCGGGTTTTGCCCACGTCTGCGGAAACCGGACAGAATGTTGACTACCTGCGTGCGTTGCTGAAGGACCGGCAAACCGCCTTGGCCGGTCAGAGCGGTGTTGGAAAAAGCAGTTTGCTCAACGTGGTCCAGCCGGGCCTGGGATTGGCAATCGGCGCGGTCAGCACGGACAATGACAAGGGAAAACACACGACAACAGCCTCTCAGCTGATTCCGCTCGCCGATGGGGGGGCTGTTTTTGACACGCCGGGGATTCGGCAGTTCCAGCTGTGGGACATCAGTGCCAGTGAAGTGGCCGGATTGATGCCCGATTTGCGTCCGTATGTGAGCGGTTGTCGTTATCCAGACTGCCTGCATCTGGCTGAAGATGACTGCGCAGTGAAGAACGCAGTCGCGGACGCTCGAATCGATGCGAGGCGTTACGACGCCTACTGCCATTTGCTGGAAGAAGAGCTCATGTAATTGTGGCGCAAAATTCGCTAGCTTTTGGTCTCTGGGGAGTGGTTCGGGCATGACAGCAGGCCAAAATCTGCGAAACTGCTGTGGTGATTCAAATTCATTGTTGATTGCGACGCGATTTCGCCAGGAAGTCTGTGTAGGCCGTCAATTCGCTGAGGACGAGGTTGAAATGTTCGAGTTGGATTCTGAGTCATCATTGAATCAAGCACCAGAAACAAGCTCCCCGACGGGCGCCGCAGTCGCGAAAACCGTTGGTGAACCGACTCCAGCTCGCGAAGGCAATCGCGAACCAAGCGAGATGATGAACGGCGGAACCACCAAGAAGAAGCGTGGGGCAAAACCAAAACCGCACGAGAGCAAGCTCTACGACAACCTCGTGCCGGCTTATCAGGCCCTGTGGCCGGCGGTGGCACGTCGTCGCATTCTGAAGACCGTTGACTCGCTCAACATTTCTGCCGGCACGAAGATCTTGGAAGTTGGTGTCGGCACCGGGTTGTCGTTGGACGCCTACCCAGCGCACGCCAAGGTCACCGGCGTCGATCTCTCAGAATCGATGTTGGCGGAAGCGGAAGAACTGATTGAGCAACGCGAATGGGATCATATATCCGTCCAGCCGATGAACGCGGAAGAGCTGACGTTTGAAGACGCGAGTTTCGATCTGGTGACTTCGTTTCACACGATCAGCGTCGTTTCGCGACCGGACCGAATGATGCGTGAACTCGTGCGAGTGTGTCGTCCAGGTGGTAAAATTCTGGTCATCAATCATTTCCGCAGCCCCAACCCATTGATCGCTCGAGTCGTTGACTCCGCCGGCAGTTTAACCCGGCACCTGGGATGGCGAACGGATCTGAACGTGGAAGAATTGCTCAACGAACTCCCCATCCAGGTCACGCAATGCGAGAAGTCCAACCCGCTGTCACTGTTTCGAGTCCTGATTGCCGAGCGCATCGCGTAGGTCACCAACAGGACGCGAAGCCGGTCCGTCTCGCAGACACCCGCATTGCCGCGGGTGCCTCTTCCACCATTGGGCTTCCATCTGAGAAGGGAGAGGGGAGGACGAGTGACAAAAGCCGCGGGACGTCCCTGTTGAAACGCAGATCTTTTTTGCAAGCCACCGCTGCTGCATCCGGGATCGCGTTCACTGGGCCTGCCACCTCACCGTTGCCCGCTCGTGAGCCAATTGAACGCTCCGGCCCACCGCGATTTCGAATCGGTATCGCTGGGTATTCGCTCCGCCCTTACTTCCGCTACATGAAGGGCAAGCAACAGAAGTTTCAGCCAATTCCAAAGGGCGTTTCGTTCACAAACCGTGATGTATCCAACGGATTGACGCAGGTCGATTTTCTGGACTATTGCGTCTCGATGGGCGTCGAGGCCGCGGAGCTGACCGGATATTTCATGACGCCCGGTCCAGATGGATTTCCAACCGAAGCATCCTTGCTGGAACTGCGACGCCAGGCGTTCACCCGCGGGGTGGTCATCAGCGGGACCGCGATCGGGAACAATTTCACGGTGGGGCCTGGGAAGCGTTACGAACAAGAAGTCAGCGATGCGATGCGCTGGATCGATTTAGCCGCCACTTTGGGCGCCCCCCACATTCGTTTCTTTGCGGGAACAGCGGCTCAATTGGCGAAATCACCCAGTCGAATGGACGAAGCCGTTGCGGCCGTCAATCGATGTGCGGAACAAGCTGCGAAGAAGGGTGTGTTCTTGGGCGTCGAAAATCACGGCCAATTGAGCGCGGCTCAGATGTTAGAGATCATGGATCGAGTCGATTCACCATGGGTTGGAATCAATCTCGACACCGGCAACTTTGTGTCAGACGATCCCTATGGTGACCTGGAAGCGTGTGCTCCCTACGCGGTCAATGTGCAAGTCAAACCAGTCATGAAATCACGGACTGGTGAGAAGACACCAGCCGACTACGACCGGATCGCAAAGATTCTTCGCGACTCTGGTTATCAGGGATACGTGGTTTTTGAGTACGAAGACGCCGACGTTTTGGAAGCTCTTCCAAAGCACTTGGCCCAACTGCAAACGGCCTTGGCTTAACAGCCTGTTGATGGAACAGTCAGGAAAGAGGCAGCCAACCGTTTCGGAGCGACGCTAGCCGAGTGGCTGGGCGACCGCTTCCACCAATGCGTTTCGGATGGTTTCCTGTCGGGGAGCATCCGTGATGGGGGTGCCGTCCGAATTGGTCACGTAAAAGACGTCCGCGATCTGATCCAAGTGCGTGTCGATCTTTGCGAATTGAATCACGACGCCCAACTGAGACAACGTTCCTGAGATATCAGACAGCAAGCCAGGTCGATCGTAAGTGAACATCGACAGGATCGTTTGATGATCAAACGTGTCGTTGTCAAACACCACTTTGGTCGGCAACAGCAACACGCTGGAAGGTTCCTTGGCACCCTGAGTCTGCCACACTCGTCGCGGTGTCGGCATGATTGAATCCGGATCGTCGATCGCTTTGGTCACCACTCGGCAAACCTCCTCGATTCGCGACTCAGATTGACGTTGTTTCAGTTCTGGGTCCGTGACCCAGAATTGATCCCACAGCAAATCTTCGCCGACGGTTTCCACATTCGCACGCATGATCGATAGACCACAGGCACTGAATGCAGCCGTGATCCGAGCGAAGACCCCGATCCGACGTTCGCCCTGACGCAGCACGATGGTGTACCGAACGGCGGACGCGGCGGGATCCACCGCGCCGGCACAGAAACACCCGGGATGTTCGCTCAACCATGCACCGACCTGATGCATCTCATGAATCAAATCGTCGGTGGAATGTTGACGCAGCAATGACAACGGCATGTCTTTGGCGAATTCCAGCAAGGAAGGATCGAGCTCCATGTCGCCGAGCGCTCCCATCACTTGTTCCATCTTGGAATCCAATTCCGATTCGTTCTCGCCTGGCAAATTGCCCGTTTCGAAATAGCGACGGGCTCGAAGGTAGAGGTCCTCGATCAATCCCATTTTCCAATCGTTGAGCACGTCTGGGCCAACGGCTTGCAGATCGGCGACGGTGTGGATCAACAACAATTCCAAGCGAGCGATCGATCCAACTTCAGCGGCAAATTGCTGGACCACTTGGGGGTCATTCAGATCATGCCGAAAGGCGACTTCGTTGATCAGCAAGTGTTTGTGAATCAGCCACTGCAACGTGTCTTTATCGTCAGCGCTCAGATGGAAAAGGTCTGCGACATCTCCCGCGATCCGGCGTCCCACTTCGCTGTGGTCTTCTTCGTACCCTTTGCCCAAGTCGTGAATCAGCAACGCCAAGTGCAATAGCGTCTTGTCTTTCAGACGCCGATACCGCCGCCCCATGGAGGTTTCAGCATCGATCAGATCGGTTGCTGCTTCCACCGCTCGAATGCAGTGCGCGTCGACGGTGTACTTGTGATACGCGTTGAACTGAAGCAATCCTCGACAACGTCCCATGGCGGGGATCAGTTGATCCAAGATTCGAAGTTCGTGCAAACGACGCAGTAGCGAAGCCAAGCGTCCAGGTTCACGAAGCAGTTCCAAGAACGCATCGACGGCAGGCTGGTCGGGGGGGGATGGTTCCCGATCTTGCATCGATTTGCGGATCGCTTGCCACGTGGGGTGAGCGATTCGGCGTGAATGGCGGTTGGCGAGTTGGATCAGTCGCAGCACATCCGACAGACTTTGTGAGAACGCTTCCAAGACATTTGCTTTGACCCAAATGTGCGTGGGGCCCATTCGAATGTTCTCATCCACCCGCCTGGAAATCACGGATTCCAGGGCTCCTGCGGCTCGGGAGCGGATGCGAGTGTCATCGTGGAAGTAGGCGGCCACGTATCGAACACCACGAGTGTGGTCGAAGTAGTCCTGCATGAAGTCTTCGACTGGCAACACGCCGGATCGGCCTTGGTATCCCCAATCTTCGGCGATATCCATTTGGGTCGGACGATCCAGAACGTCTTGCGCGCGTCCGCTGCGGAAATGCAGTTCATGCCGCAATCGCAACATGAACGCATGGGCGCGTCGCAGCGTGCCGTAGTCCTCGTCTGACAGAGCGTTGAGCTTGTTGAGTTGTTCGAGACTGGTCGCTCCGTAGGTCGCAAATCCGAGCCAGCGAACCAATTGAATGTCACGCAGTCCACCGCGAGATCGCTTGACATTGGGACGCAGCAAGTAGTTCGTTTCGCCCCATTTCTGCCGTTCTTCGCGGCGAGCCATCAAGGACTGGTGGTTCATGTAGTTGCGTCGGCGGCGTGCACCGGAGCGAAAGCGATCGAAGTAACGATCGAACGTGTGTTCGCTGCCAAAGCACAGTCGCGACTCAGTGAGCGACGTGTAGATTTTCGCGTCGGCCCAAGCCAAGGAACTGCACTCGCGAGGCGTCCGCACTGAAAAACCACAGTCGATCCCAGCGTCGGTGACATCGCGCACGAAGGTGCTGGCCACCTGGGCGGCCGCGGCAGCGCTTCGCCGAGTCGTCAGCAGCATCAAATCTGCATCGCTGTACGGCGAAAGATCACGACGGCCGTAGCCGCCGTGCGCCACCAAGCTCAGCTGTGAAAGCTGAGAGGCTTTGATCGTTAAAGAGGCACGCTCCAGCGATGCCTGCCAGATCTTCTCGATGACTTCGTCATAGAGATCTGTCAGCGCGGTCGCCGTTTGGACACTGGGCAGACCGGCTCGGAATCGAGACTCGATACGACCGCGTCCATCGTTCAGTCGGTCACGGCATTGCCGCGCCAACGAGGGGAGTGAACCATTGGACGCCATCTAGCAAGCTTACAACGCTTCTTCGCCACGCTCACCGGTGCGGATGCGGACCGATTCTTCGAGGTTCGTGACAAAGATTTTGCCGTCACCGATCTGGCCGGTTTGAGCCGTTTGGAGAATCGTGTCGATCACCGTCTGCAGGTTGTCGCTGGTGCAGACGACCTCAATTTTGACTTTGGGAACGAAGTCAATGGCGTACTCCGTCCCACGATAGATCTCCGTGTGACCTTTTTGTCGACCGAATCCGCGAACTTCGCTGACGGTCATGCCGTGAATCCCCTGCTCGGTCAACGCGTTTTTGACGTCTTCGAGTTTGAAGTGACGAACAATGGCTTCAACTTTTTTCACAGGTGCGGCTCCGACAAACATGCGAACAGAGAATTTGAGATCATTGTACACTCGCCACGTCATTGAACCAGACGGGCAAGCCGAAGGCGAGCATTCTCACGGTTTTTCCCAGATTTGATCCGGAACATTCAGAATTTGGTTCACCAATCGGGACACGACGAATAACCAGTCGCTCAACCGATTCAGGTAGATGATCACGGAGTCACTGATTGGGGTTTCGGTTTGAACAGCGTCGGCCAGCGAAATGACGCGTCGCTCCGCCCGCCGGCACACCGCTCGCGACAGGTGGACATGCGACGCCAAAACCGATCCTCCCGGGAGAATGAACTGCTTCAGGGGAGGAAGGTGTTGCTCGGCGTCATCGATCCATTCTTCCAGGCGTTCGATGTGGGGTTTTCCGATCACCCGCAAATCGAATTGGTCGGGGTGTGGTGACGCCAATTCCGCGCCGATTGAAAACAGTTCGTGCTGCACTTTGACCAGGCGGCCATCCAGCTGGCTCAAAGCTCCTTCGGCTTCGGACGAGTGGCTGGTGGATTGTCCCAACGCAAAGCGAACTTGTCCCAGGGTCGCGTTCAATTCATCGACTGTCCCATACGCTTCGATTCGCGTGTCGTCCTTCGCCACCCGTGGCCCGCCAAACAAACCTGTGGTCCCGGAATCGCCCGTGCGAGTGTAGATTTTCATGATTCGTTCAATGGAAGTGTTTCGAAAGCGGAAGCATGCGACGGCTGAAACTCGGTGATTGAAAACCAGGCTGCGTTGTTGCGGAGCTCGATTCGCGGTCTCAACCGGTGTGGCATTGGAGCAAGATGACAAGTGAGAAGAAAGAACCGGCATTCCCGTCGGTGTGTGCTGCCGGTGTGTTGGTGATGACTCGGGAACCGTCCCCGCATTTCCTTTTGATGCGACATCCCGATCGCTGGGATTTGCCCAAGGGGCACTGCGATGAGGGCGAAGATTTCTTGATGGCTGCCAAGCGGGAACTGGAAGAGGAGACCGGCATTGCCGCAGAGGACTGCGAATTTGATCCGGATTTTCAGTTTGACCTGCAATACCCGGTCACCTACCGCGATCGACCGGGACAAACGTTTCAAAAGCACGTGCGATATTTTTTGGTGTTCTTGCCGCAAGTCGTTAAAATTGAACTGACGGAACACGAGATGTCACGTTGGTGGCCTTGGTCGCCGCCGCATCAAATTCAGTCGCAAACGATCGATCCGCTGCTGACTGCGGTTGCCGAACATTTGGCAGCGAAACGGTCGGACTGAATCGAGTTGCGTTAACGGTTTCATTGCATCGCTTCTGCTCTTTCCATTCTCTTCGAACTGTGACTCCATGCGATTGCTCGCCCTTCCTCGCCTGTCATTCTTCCTGATCGCTGTCGGGATGTTGACGTGCACGGCATCGAATGTTGACGCGCAGGAACAACGAGCTCGCCCGCCCAAATTTGACGCGGACGAGGTTTCTCGCGTGTTCTTCGCGGATCCTGCGACCGCGTTTCGTGGCGAGCGACCATCGCTTGCAAACCTCCGCGACGCGGGAGCTGAAAAGGCAATGGCTCAAGCGGAAGCCGCTGCGGAAGAAAGTTCGGCCGGTGGATCCAAGTGGGCGAGTTTGGTCTCGCCACTCTCGTTGGAGGATGAGATCAAACGCATCAAGCTTCGCTACGACTCGGTCATCACGACTCCGGGAGCCTTCAACGGCGGTGGGTATCAAGACGCTCGATTGAACCTCTCTGTGTTGGCAACTTTGTTCGCGGTCGTTGCCGATCACAAAGAAGATGTGCGTTGGAAGTCCGATGCACACACCGCTCGCGATGTGATGGCGCGAACGGCTCGCAACAGTGCGGCAGGATCGACCCAGGTCTACAACGAGGCCAAACTTCGCAAGGCTGACCTGCAAGATCTGGTCAGCGGTGCCAGCATCACGGCGACGCAAACGTCCGAAAAGGTCAACGAGTGGCACATGATCGCGGATCGATCACCGTTGATGGAATACGCCGAACAACTGTTGGATACACTGGGCGATCACACTCGCGATGCCGCCACCACGCAAGAGAACCTCGACGCGGTGAAACGGGAATCGGAGCTGCTGGCGATGCTCGGCGAGGTTCTGATCCAAGAGGGCATGGATGACTTCGATGACCCCGACTACGCCGAACTGAGCCGCGCGATGACGACCAATTCGAGCAGCGTGGTCAGTGCGATCGAACGACAAGACTGGGACGGCGTCCGTGCCTCGGTGGGTGATGTGACGCAAAGCTGTGCGGCTTGCCACGAACAGTATCGCTGAGACTTTGCCGCGTTGCTGGGCCGCTCGGCGGTCATTGAGCCCGTCGTCGGGTTACTGTGCCCGTCGTCGGGTCTCTGCGTCGGTCGATCCGGTCCTGGCAAATGATTTCACAAGATTCCCAAGGAGTCCCTGGAAAAAAACGACGGGGGACCGTTTAATGACGGCCGCTTGGGGCGAGCCTTGATTTGTCATGGATGGGAACGCACCGAGCCCGCACTTTGTGTCCTTCCCCCCCGCGAGACGAACGCCCCGACTGCCTTGTGAAAAAGATCCGCGAGTTTCTAGAAGTCTTCGGGCAATCGTCTGGAAAGTGGATCGTTCTGGCGTCCATGGTGGGTGTGTTGGTGGGCGTTGGCGCGATCGTGTTCGATCGCTTGGGCCGAGTCGTTGTTCGATTCGCGATGGCCGAGTTCACTGGCTACGCGCCAATGGAGGCCGCTGGCGAAGAGGCCGTGATGATGCCACCTGACTCGGTGTTCTCGCCCTGGATGCTGGTCCTGGTCATGACTCTGGGCGGTTTGGTTTCCGGTTCGATCGTTCACTGGTTCGCTCCCGAGGCAGAAGGTTCCGGGGCCGACGCAGTCATCGACGCGTTCCACAACCGCCGCGGAAAAATGCGAGCTCGGGTCCCTTTGGTGAAAACGATTGCCTCGGCAATCACACTGGGCACCGGTGGTTCGTGCGGTCGGGAGGGTCCGATTTCCCAGATTGGTGCCGGCCTGGGGTCGGTCTTGGCTGACCGAATGAAACTGTCGCCGCGAGATCGCAGGATCTTGATGGCTGCCGGGATGGGCGCGGGCGTGGGCGCGATCTTCCGGGCTCCCTTGGCGGGCGCTGTTTTTGCTGCTGAGATCCTTTACAGCGATTCCGACATGGAAGCGGATGTGATCGTTCCCTCGGCAACCGCTTCGATTGTCGCCTACAGCCTGTTCACGCAGGCCTTGCCGATTGAGTACCGGTACCTGCCCTTGTTTGGTGACGACCTGCACCACACGCTGACCTCGCCATTGGAATTGTTGCCGTACGCATTCTTGGCAATCGCGGTCACGATCGTTGGCGTGATCTACGTCAAATTGTTCGCCGGAACCCGCCAGCGTTTTCTGGATTTGCCGATGTGGCCGCACATCAAACCCGCCGTCGGCGCGGTGCTGGCCGGATTGGTGGGAGTCGGTCTGTTCCGAATGGCGGGCAACAACATGCATGCGTTGGGTGTTCTTGGCACCGGCTATGGAACCCTGCAGATGGCCCTGACACATGCTGCGGAACTCGGCATCCCGATGTTGTTGATCATCGTGTTCGCAAAGATCGTGACCACGGCGCTCACCATCGGTTCAGGAGGATCCGGTGGTGTGTTCGGTCCATCGATGGTCATTGGTGGCTGTCTCGGCGCGGCGATTGGCCTCGGTTTTCAAGCCCTGTTTCCAAGTGTCGTCACTCAACCCGAAGCCTACGCGGTCGTCGGCACAGCGGGCTTTTTCGCAGGGGTTGGGCGGGCGCCGATTTCAACCATCATCATGGTGCGTGCGCTGACGGGCGACTTTGGATTGCTGGTTCCCACGATGCTGGTCACGACGCTCAGTTTTGTAATGTGCAGTCGCTGGCGTTTGTATCAATGGCAAGTTCCCACGCGGATGGACTCGAAAGCCCACCGGGGTGATTTCATCGTGGATGTGCTGGAAGGCCTGAAGGTGGGCGACGTCTTCGACCCCAACCGAAAAGTCTTGTTGATCCCAGAAGCCACCACCCTCGACGAGATCGTCCACTGTCTCGCTGACAACCAACAGCACTATTTCCCAGTCGTGGATGACCGCAAACGCATTGTGGGAATCTTCAGCGACGACGACGTGCGAACCTACCTCTACAACGATTCCATCTGGCGACTGGCGGTGGCCAACGATGTGATGACCACTGAATTGGTCAGTGTCACGCCGAACGACGACTTGAACACAGCGCTCAAACGTTTCACGTCTTTGAATTTGGAAGAGTTGCCAGTGGTGGATGTTGACGAGCCCGGCAAACTGCTGGGGATGTTGCGGCGGAAAGAAACCATCGCAGCCTACAACCGCCGATTGGTGGAACACAAACAAACCGCCGAAGAGGCGTAGGTTCCATCGAGTCGACTCATGCGAGTTGACAACCGCTGTCGCGGCGATCGATCGGCGCAGCAACCTTCGGCCGGTTCATTGCATCCCCCTCAGGCCGTCAGAACTGCTTCGAGTACTCGCACAGTCGCTCGCGAAACTCGGCGAACAACCGGCTTTGAAAACGATACGGGTTGGTCACGCAAACGATGGTTCGCGTGGGCACGGGGCTGGCAAACGACCGGTACACGCGGCGTTTGCTGCGGTCCAAACGCCGGGCCATTTCGGGAATCATCGAGATCCCGTGTGACAGAGAGACCAGTTCTTGGACCGTCGCCAATTGATTGGCACGTTCCACGGCAACCGGCAAAATCGAACGCTGACGGCAAAACGAGTGGATGTTCTCGGACAGGCAGTGAGCTTCACCCAGCATCACAAAGGGTTCTTCTTCCACATCTTCCAGGGTGATCGCGTCCTTCTCACACAGCGGATGATCTGGTGGAAGCACCAAGCACAGTTCCTCTTCCATCAGCGGTTTCACTTCCACATACTTCTCCGTGATCGGTTCGGCCAAGATCGCCAGGTCAATTTCGCCCTGCTTGATCCCCTTCAGCAATTCGTCCGTGGTGTTTTCGTGCACGATCAGCCGCGAGCGTGGGAACGCATTGGAAAACTGCTTCAGCAAGTTCGGCAGGAAGTACGGTGCGATCGTTGGGATTGCCCCGATGCGAAGCTTGCCAGTTTCACCGTCGTCGGTGATCTCCGCTCGAGTGTCTTCAATGATTCGAAGGATCTGCGTGGCGCTGCGTTGGAACCGCAGTCCCGCGTCAGTCAGTTCGACCGTCCGAGGTTTCCGTTCGAAAAACGGTTGACCAAACTCTTCCTCCAGTCTTTGAATCGAACGGCTCAATGCCGGTTGCGATAGGTTCATCCGCGCCGCGGCTTCGGTGAAGCTTTGGGTTTCCGCCACGCTTTGAAAGTACTTCAGTTGGTCAATGTCCATCGCATCATCGCAAGCAAAAACGGAATAGGTGGCAGCACAGTCTGCCTCCGATTGAGAGATGCCGCGGCATCAAAAGCGGGTTCAGTCTAAAGTCAACCGCCGCCACCCGGCTAGCAGAGTCTGACAAGTCGATTCTGCCATCGAAACGAGAGGCACCTCTTGACGAACGAAAATTGGTGAAAGATTTTGCTTGTACCGTTACTACTTGCGTGGTAATAATAGCCCCGTCGTTACTACAAGATTAGTCATACGGGAGTCGGTCGTGCGTGAACCGTGCGAGATTCATATCACGGATGCGGAGTGGGAGCTGATGGAGAGCGTCTGGCAAGCGGACGATCAAACCGCCGGCGACGTCCTTTCGCGTGTTGTTGCCGGGCATCGCAGCCACCGGACGTTGCGGACGCTTCTTGCGAGACTCGTCGAGAAAGGCGCGGTCTCCGTGCGAGTCGAAGGTTCGCGGCATCTTTACAGCGCAGCCGTCTCTCGAGAGTCGTGCGTCAGGTCGGCCGCTCAATCGTTCGCAGCTCGCTTCTTCGATGGCAACTTGCAATCTTTGCTGATGCATTTCGTCGAACATGAATCGCTGTCAGAAGAAGATGCGAAGGATCTGCGTGAGCGATTGGCAGCACGGGAAGCTAAGAAGGTTTCCAAGCGGTCTCGTCCAGTCAAAAAGTCCAAGTGAACTCGTTTCAGGAGACGACCATGGTGTCACTTACCGCTGAGTCCGAATTCTTGGCAGAGCTGTTGTGGCGAGCGACCTGGCAAGCGTGTGTGCTCACCGTGATCGTGCTCGCGGTCACGACAGGCTTGCGTCGATGGATCACGCCCAAGTGGCGTTCTGTCCTTTGGCTCGTGCCTGCGTGCCGGTTGCTGATACTGCTTGTTCCAGTCAGCACATTCAGTTTGTTCAATTTGTTCGAGCTTTCGAACGTTGCACCCGCTCCAGTCGATCACGCTTACGCGACTTTGAAAATGGATGTCGCGGCAACCGAGCAACCTGATTCGAGCTTTGCACGGGAACAACCTCTGCCGGATGTCTCCACCGCAACGACGATCGATGCGTTGAATGAACTCACCGCGGATACGTCGTCGGTTCCTCCGACCGCTTCAGCAATGGACCTTGAAATACGCGATCTGGAGTGGTCTTTCACATCGGTGCTTATCGGTGTCTGGATCATCGGATGCGTCGCCGCAACGGTTCTCTGGGCTCGCTCTCACGTTCTGATATCGCGTGTCATTGCCAATGGCCGTGCATCAACCGATCCAAAGCTCGTTGAGATCTGTGAATCGCGGCGCCGGGCATTGCGACTACGCCGGAAGATTCAGTGCGTTGTCGTGGGCGACGACATAGGGCCCGCTGTCTGCGGTCTGTTTCGTCCGCGGATCTTGCTGCCGTCGAGTTTGATCCGTGAGCTCAGCAGTGCAGAACTACGCTCCGTCATGGTCCATGAGATTGAACACATTCGACGTTGGGATGGGATCTATTCTTTGCTCGGTCGGTTGCTGACCGTCATTCATTGGTTCAATCCGTTGGCGTATGTCATTCGTCGCAATCTTCGTCACCAAATCGAACTCGCGGTGGATGCATCCACCATTGCTGCTGTTGGCGAGAACATGCGTCGCTCGTATGGAGAATTGCTGATTCAGCTTGCCCAACGCCCATCGCAAACTCACGGGATCGCTCATATGGCTGCGAAGCGTTCCAACCTGCGTTCCCGCATCGATGAAATTGCAATTCCCGCCAAGGCGAGTCGTGTTCGATCCTCACTAGCGCTGCTTGCCGCAGTGGTTCTGATGATCTGCGGCCTCACTGACTCTGCATCCACCCAAGAGGTGAATTTCAACGGCCAAACACAGGCCACATCCGAGTCGGATCGGGTTGGCGACGCGAATCCAGCGATTGCATCACCGAAGAAGGACGCTACTTCGCTGACGCTTGAAGACAAGATTCGCCGAATTCATGAAACGCCGAATTGGCGTTTTGTTGATACAGACTTAATTGAAAGCATCGAAGCGAGGCAGGCAGAGCTGCATGGGGCTCACATGACCGTCCGGGGAAGTGTGATCGACGAACAGAAACAACCTGTTGGAGGTGCCTTCGTTGTCCTCCGTCTGCCGAGCACCAATTCCAACATGCGGCAAGGGCTGGATGGGCGCGTGCAAGACGTTTTCGCGGTGGGTTGGACCAATGAACTTGGACAATTTGCGTTTGACGACCAGCCAACGCCATGGTTCGAGTCAGGGAATCCACTCACTTGGGAAATTTGCGTCTTTGCACCGGGTCATGCTTTTGAGACGAGAAGTTTTTTGGGGATGGACACGCAGATGCCACGCGTGACGATTCAAGTGACTTCTGAATTGCAGATCCATGGAACGATCCAAGATTCAAATGGAACACCAATGGTGCAATTGGAGTTGTCGCATCTAGAAGTCGTCAATCCATACGACCAGGCAAAACTGGATCTCTCTTTCCTTCAAAGTGAGATTCATTCCACTGTCCGCACCGACGAACGCGGGAGATTCCAGATCGGTGGGTTGCCACCAGAGCGAATCGTCAGCCTGCTTCCGATCGGCGCGACGGGCTCAGCAGGGTCGGTGATTCGTGTGGCAACAACGTCCGACCTTGAGGTCGACAGGATGATTGAGCGGGACTCGCCGAGAGCGGGCCTGGTCTATCCGTACTTCGAACCGACGTTTGAAGCTTCCATCGCAAGTCCCCCCAACGATCTTGCAAAAGGGAACGTTCCGGCAACTGAAAGGTCGTCCAACACTCGTTCAACTCGCACTGTCACGGTTCGTGTGCTCAATGCGGATGGAGACGGCGGGGTGCCGGGTGTGGGCGTCGGTTGGGCGTCCAACGTTGACCGGATTCCAATCAGTCCAGGCATGCAGGCAACCGACGACGACGGCATTGCAACACTGATTGTTCCTCAGCGATCCGTTGAGATCTTTGTCGGTGGACGACGATTTGGTTTTCGAACGCAGTATGCCCGAATGACCTCGGACACCAGAGAGTACAAGCCGACACTGGAACGCTCTGCATGGGTGAGACCCGTTTCTGCTGGCGATCAAGATCTCGAACTCACGTTCGAGGTCCAGCCAGTTGCACCATTGAAGGTCGTTGTGCAAACGAAAGATGGGACACCAACGGCAGCCGAACTGCAGGTCGCTCGCCGGGGCTGGGGGGAACCGTTTGGACTGCCGACTTTTCAAACAGACGACCAAGGACAAGCCAACATTCCTGTCCGGCCGGTCATGTTCGACATTGAAATCACCGCAACCACCGAAGACGGGATGCAAGGAAGGATCGCAGTCAATTTGTCCAGGGACTTCGATGATTCGGAGGTAGCAATCGTCACTGTCAAGTGATGAACTTCGGGAGGTGCTTTGATCCTTGCGTTTGGAAGAAGACGAAACAAAATTGGGACCGGGCTACTGCGAAGTTGAGGGTGATTCAAACGGCCAGTCGGGGAGCTCACCGCAGCTTTGGAGTGCGAGGATCGCGTAGGCAGTTCCGGTGTTGGAAATCAAGTTGCCGGCGTCGTTGACGGGCGAGCGTGTGAACCACTTTCCACTTTCACGCTGGTTGGCGAGCAACCATTGAATCCCCTTCTGCAATCGCGGATCGCTGGCGGGAATTCCCAATTCACGACTGATCACGATCACCAATCCGGTCCCGTATCCGTCGCTGGTTTGTGTGTCGAGCGGTTCGCCATCGTTGCGTTCCAATCCTTTCCAATCGGTTAAGAAGCCGGCCGTGGACCAGCCTCCGTCAGGCAACTGTTTCGCGAGCAGTTCCTCCACGGTTCCTCGGCGCTCGTCCGCGGTCATGAGGCCGTGGATTCGCTGGGAACACCATGCGATCATGGCACGATGGTGCAGAGACTTCGGCGGGTTGTTGTTGAAGTAGGTTCGCAACTTCGCAATGCCAGCTTGAGCGGATTCCGTTTCCGCGTAGCCGCCCGGTGCGATGCCAACGGCCAACGCAGCCAGCGTGACTCCAAAGTGGTCATCGATCTCCATGGGAGCGTAGTCGCAATCGGGCCAGTCCCAACCGCCATCAGCTCGTTGCGTGGTCCACAAAAAGTCCAACACATCGCGCGTGATCGGGCTGAGACGCCCGGTCGTTTGCATGTCGTGGAACGTCAACCCGGCTCCCACCACGATCACCCAGAAGCCTTGGCCCTCCGTCGGCGCCTTTTGCTGCCAACGCTCCGTTCGGTACCGTTCAAAGAACTCACGGACTTCGCCGGAATCCTTTTGCACCGATGTTAGTGCGGGGCGAGCGAACATGTAGGGCATGTTGGTGTGGCAGGTGACACACTTCTTTTCTTTCTGCCAAGTCAGCGACGCACGATCGAGATAGATCGCGGCTTGTTTGGCAGAAAACGATTCCGCGGTTGGTTCATCGGCATCGATCGAATCACGTTTGGCGGGAACGGAATCAAACGTGACGATGTCGGTTTGCGCGTTGGCGTCCTTCTGACAGGCGAACGCGAACGAAAGGAGCAACGCAAAGGCAGTTCTTGCCATGGTTCGGTGGGAAGGTTGGAATCCCATGTGATCGGTTTCGCTTGTGTGGTTCGGATGCAGGGACGACTTTCCGGAACGGCGTCAAATGGGTTTGGGTTTGATGAACAGGACTTCGCCGCGTTCGATCCAGCCCTTTCGCAAATCGACGCGAAACCAGCCGTCGCTGTTCTTCTGGTGAAATCGGATCGCACTTCGTTGACCAAACTCCTTCAGGTCGTACTGCGCCCAAGTCTCGCCCAGGTCAGGCGAATAGATGATACCGGTTGCATAGGGTGATGCAGGAGCGTAGTGGGCCGACAGGATCACGCTGTCTTCGATGATCATGTTGGCGGATTCGTAGTGCGGGTTGAACAACAATTCGTGCTTCGTTGGATCCGCCAGATCAGCAGGGTCACAACGGAAGATGCCGCGGTCGTGCGGCATCGTGCCGTTCTTGCCGTTGGCATCGGCGGCCCAGTGAAGTTGCCCGTCGACGAAGTTGATTCCCCCCGATTTGTATCGGGAGTTCGAATTGACCGAAACCAACACCGTCCAATCCCATGTGTCGTTTGCAGCGTCGTAGATTCCGCGAAGCCAGTGGCATTCTTGGTGGTTGTTGCCGTCGGCATCGGTGCGATCGTGGTCGCCAGTGCAGGCGTAGAAAGCGTTCTCGACAGGATTGTAAGTCACGCAGTGGATGTGCCGACAGACGACCGGGTTGTCAGGGTCGCCGAGTAGATCGCTGGGCCCCGCGCCGGGTTGTTGGAACGTGGGGCTCTGGCCGAAGGCGTACGCGATTTTGACGGTCGCGCCTTGATCGGTCGAATAGTAGATGTTGACCGGCACGGCTCCGCCCAGCACGTTGCAGTAGTTGCCCCACACCAACATTTCCGATCCGTTCACTTCCCAGGTGTGAACGCCATCGAGCGGATGAAAGTACCAGCCTGGGTTCTCTGGATCGAGCGGTTGATGAGGAACGTAGTCGCTGCCGTCGGTGTCTTGAACAACCACTTCTTGGTAGGTCGTCAAATTGTCGGTGCTGAGAAACAAACGCGTTCGTGTGGCGAACAGGACATTCCCGTTTCCCAAAATGCAACTGAAGGTGATGTTGTCCGCATCGCGAAAAATGGCGTTGTGAGGCCAGGTTTGACCGTTGTCTTCGGACAGAAACACTTTCCCCTGTCCGAAACCAAAGGCTTTGTTGCCGCGTTGGGAATCGATGTAGGGACCTTCGGGAGCCAAGCGGTACCAGAAGTGAGGCGTTTCGGAAGCTTCCGGCTCATTCGCCGAAACTCGCTCGTTGGCATGCAACAGCATGCCACTGCTGGCCGCCGCTGAGATCAGCCATTGCCGCCGAGTCAATGAGATGGAGGATTCACGTTCGGGGCGTCTCGTCATGGCGAACTCATTCGTTGGGGGAAGATGGATCACATGGAACACGGTCTTCAATTTTAGCGGACCCAACATCGGCTATCATGGCTTGCGATTCGTTTTGCTTGACACCTCCGCCATCTTTTGCATCCACTTCCCATGATCCATTCCCGGTTCGGCAACCTTGCCGTTTGCATCGTTCTGTTGTCTGCCAGCGTTGTTGCGTTTGATTCGTCACACAACCGCGCCCATGCAGAGGAATGGAGCATTTTCCGAGGACCATCGGGCAACGGAATTGCAGACGCGGACGCCAGCGTCCCAACGGAATGGTCACCCGAGAAGAACGTTGCTTTCCGAACGGAGTTGCCCGGGGAGGGTTGGTCGTCTCCCGTGATTGCGAATGGGCGGATCTTCGTTTCGGCGGCGATACCTGCGGATTCAGATTCCGATTCGAGCAAGACAGAATTTGATCTGACGTTGATCGTTCTCGATGCGAACAGTGGCAAGCTGTTGAAGTCCGTTCCACTCATGCAGCAAACCGCCGAGAAGAGTGCCAGGATTCACAAGAAGAACTCCCATGCCAGCCCCACGCCGATCGTGGAAGGCAACCGCGTGTTCGTGCACTTTGGATATCAAGGAACGGCGTGTGTCGATCTCGATGGAAAACTGATTTGGAGGAACCGCGACCTGTTCTTCAAACCGGTCCATGGAAACGGTGGCACTCCGGTGTTGGTCGACGACAAGTTGATTTTCACGTGCGACGGAGCGAGCGATCCCAAGGTCGTTGCACTGGATGCCGCAACGGGCAAGATCGCGTGGGAAGTCAAACGTCCCATCGACGCCAAGAGGAAGTTTTCGTTTTGCACCCCGTTGACGATTGTGGTCGATGGGCAGAAACAAGTCATCGCGCCCGGCAGTGATTGTGTGTTGGCACTTGATCCCGCCAACGGCAATGTGATTTGGCAAGTGCGTTACTCGGGATACTCCGTGATCCCCAAACCGATCTACCACAACGGATTGGTCTATTTGTCGACCAGTTACGACACGCCCAGCATGCTGGCGATCGATCCGACTGGATCAGGTGATGTCACCGACACGCATCTGAAATGGTCGCTCAACAAGAATGTGCCCCACACCCCATCGATGCTCGCCGACGACGAGTTCATCTACTCGGTCAGTGACGATGGAATCGCGATGTGTGTGGAAGCGGCAACCGGCGACATCGTCTACAAGAAACGCGTGGGCGGTGGGTTTTCCTCGTCACCGATTTTGGTGGACAACAAGATCTATTACACCAACGAATCTGGCGTGACGACCGTCGTGGCGACAGGCCCCGATTACAAGGTCCTGGCGGAAAACGATCTCGGCGAACGCACGCTTGCCTCAGCAGCCGTCGATGGCAACGCGCTGATCATGCGAACCGCCGACGCGATCTACCGGATCGAAGAGTAGTCCAAGGTCTCATGCCTTCGTGGGCGCGTTCTGGGCGATGAGCTTCTTCGATTTCAGTTCGTCCCAGAAGGCTCCGGGAATATCGACTTTCATCGCAGCCACATTCTCGTTGACCTGTTGAGCCGTTCGAGCACCAGGGATGATGGCGGACACCGTCGAGGGAGCCTCGGCAAATTGCAGAGCTGCGGTCTTGATGTCGATCCCGTGCCTGTTCGCGACCTCGTTGATTGCCGCGAACTTTTGCTTCATTGCATCTGGGATCAGGCTGGAATAGTTGAAGCGGTTTCGTCCTGCCAAGTAGCCGCCATTGAGTGGTGCTCCGACCACAGCAGAAATGCCATGCTCGTCCAGGAGCGGAAACGTTTTCTCCAGGGCTTCTTGATGTTCCAGAATCGAATACTGAAGTGCCAACAAACAGATGTCTGGATCGGCAATGTCCACCGCCTTGTGGATCGCGTGGGGAGAGTTGATGCCAAATCCCCAGGCCTTGATGATGCCTTCCTCACGCATTTTGGTGAGCTCTGGCATGGCGCCTTTGGCGGCTTCGTCAAAGTACTTGAGCCAGTCTGCACCAAAGTCACTGTTCTGAGGTGAGAGGTCGTGAATGAAGACGATGTCGAGTGAGGAGACACCAATGCGTTGCAGGCTGTCTTCGACCGATCGACGCGTTCCCGCCGCCGTGTAGTCGTATCGGTAGTGAAAGGGAGAGTGGTTGGCCCAGTGCCATCGTTTGGGCAATGGTTCTGCCGAGGGTGTCAGGAGACGCCCCACCTTCGACGACAGAACATAGTCTTCCCGTTTCTTGTTGCGGAGCAAATCTCCAAACCGCCGTTCACTCAAACTCAGACCGTAAAACGGTGCGGTGTCAAAGTACCGGATCCCAGAATCCCAGGCTGCGTTCAGCATGGCGAGGATTTCTTCATCATTCGAAATGGTGTTGAATCCATTTCCGGCTGCGAGTCCGCCTAGTCCCATTCGGGATGTCGGGCGATAACGTCGGTCGTCGTCTGGGGGATTGGTGGGCAGCGCTTCGTTGGTATCAACCTGTCCCTTGGTCTTCATGACTTCGCCTGTGGACATTTGAATTTTCAACGCTTGGGCAGATGCGGGCGGGCTGATCAACGATCCAACTCCAAGTGCCGCGCTGGCGTGCAACAGGTTTCTTCGGGAGAACATAAGGTTTCCGGAAAGGATTGTGTGTGGAAGCGAGTTCGCAAACTGGATTGCGTTGGGTTCGAGGTGGATCCGACGTGCTTGGACAGCGACTGTCGGTCGTTTGCGCAGTGAGTCAATGGCGAGGATCCAATGGGGACCGCCATGCAAAGTGCATCACCAATCACAGCAGAGAGCGTTTGGCGAGCCTCGAGATTGGTAGCCTCGTCAATGGAGGGTGCCTCGCTGCCGTTATGTCTCGCTAACGGCGATTTCAGTCGGATGGAAGACGCCGTCGAATGGTAGAAATCACGCATTCTTCATCGAGCGACGCCGATCAGGCGTACGCGAGGGTGAGGGCCGGACATGGGAAGTGGCGCGTGTTACCCTCCCCAGGGAAATCTCACTGAACGCTCGTTGTCCGACCCCTCCCGCTGCGGCTTGTCGATTGGGTCGTCCACGAGGTTTGAACGCCGGTAGGATGGGCACTCTTGCTCGTCCAAGTTGCGGATGTCGGCCAAGAGTGGCCAACCGACAGCAAAATCGACGAGCCCGTTGCCAATGGGCGAGGTTCTCAATTTGTAGCGAGCAAAGCACTTCAAAACTGCGCGACCTTTTTTCGGGTCGAGGTCGACGTCCAGCACGCGTGCACGAGAGAGGACGCCAATGGGCGGGCGTTCTCAGCGCAGTCCGGGGGCTTCGGCGAGGGAGGTCACTTCGCCGCAGTCCAGCCAGACGGTTTCGCATCGGCTGCAGGAGTCAATCGCAACACGTCCGGGGCCGGCATAGAAAAAGGAGTCCATGGACAGGCAACACTTCGGGCACGCCAATCGCGAGTGGTGATCTCTGGGACCATCCAGAGCGGGGTCGAACTCTCCGGTTTGATCGGGACCCAGGTAGGACTTTCGCCGCTCTCGAACCAGCGTCGCAAACGTGGCTTGATTCAAAAGGACGCCTTGGCATTTTCGGCAGCCTTCGATGGAATGGGTGTCGATCGAGCCGATTTCCAACTGTGTGTCGTCGCAGGTCAGGCAGGGTGTGTCCGACAACGTCCCAGTCAAAACGAGTCCGTCGCTGGAATTCGCGAGGGGAGTGGTGACGGCGAGGCGGGAGCAGTAGTCACAGAAATAGCGCCCGGATCGTCCCATTCGTGAGACAGGGGCACCGCAAGATTCGCAATTCATCGGGGTTTCTTCCATCATTCAACTGACGCGTTACGTTCCAGCAAACAGCTTTGCTGTTGGAAACGTGGGTCACGGAATGATTGGATGAGAACGAGTATTCACGTGCGGATTGGTGCATTGACGCCAAGACGTAACGATCCGGTTGGTTGTGACGGATGAATCGCATGTCATGAGCCTCAACGTGTTCAGGTGACACGGCAATGCAGCGAATCCAAGTCGCCGGGGCTGTTATGCTTTGACGTCGGGGCGGATTCAACGCTCCGCTTTGTCCGCGCGGGCTTGGGGTTGCCGAGCGTGCTCTTGAAAGAAGTCCCAAATGAGGTCGAAGCCTTTGACGTCTTGGTTGGAATACCCAATCAGTCGAGCGGGAAAGTACTGCGAACCGCCAGGCAGACCATGTCCACCGCCGATGACTTTGTACAGCATCACGGCAGTGCCACGTTCGCCGCCCTCCCAAAGTTTGCTTTCGATGTGAGAGTGGTCTTCTTTGTTGGTGTCCGGTATCAATTCAATCTTCGGATCGGGTTTGGTTTGGTTGTGCTTCACCCACAACGAGACGGCTTCATCCGTTGAAATCGCAATTCCTCGCGGTGCGTCCTCGTGTCCTTTGACTTGGTTGAAACGATTCGTCAGAGGCTTGGCGACCGGCCCGCCATCGTAGGGGACCAGTCGATCCTCGGTGCCGTTCATGTAGAGGATCGAAACCGGTGATTTCGGTTCAAACTGTTTGCTGAGCGGTTCTCCCATCGTCGCGATGACCACCGCGACGGCAGCGAAAGTTTCGGAATGTTCGATCGCCAAACGCTGAGTCATGAAGCCACCGTTGGACACGCCGGTGGCAAAGATTCGGTTGCGGTCGATGGGATGTTCTTTGCACACCCGTTCGATCAAATCCATCACGAAGCCGACATCGTCGATGGTTTGGTCGTGTTCCGCGAACATGGGGGATTCGCGGCCATCGTTCCAGTGTTTGTCGATCCCGTTCGGATAAGGGACAATGAATCCTTCGCGGTCAGCGACAGGAGTCAGCCCCATGACAGAAGCCGTTCGCGAATTGCCGCCTCCGCCGTGCAAGCAAACGACCAGCGGGACTTTGGCGTCGGCGGGCAGATTCTCAGGCACATGGATTCGGTATTCGCGATCCAAACCGTTGTGCTTCACCGAGACGCTTTCGCCGGTCGCTCCCGATCGCAAACGGAATTGGGCGAAACCGATGATCGATCCCAATGACACAACGGTCATCACGACTGCTGAGACAGTTAATCGAAGGAACATGGTTTTCTTGCGAGACATCGAGGGCACCACGGGATTTGTGTTGCTGTCCGAATTCTTGGCGAATCCGGCTACAGAGTTCGGTGTTGCTGTCCGAATTCTCGACGAATCCGGCTACGGAGTTCGGTCGTGAATCAGCGTTGGGCTGACTTTCGGTCCATGACACAATACCTTCGCAGGCCCGATGGGACTGTTTCAAATTGAATCAAAACGTGTCGGCGTCATGCGGACGTGTCGCTGTCCGAATTCTTGGCGAATCCGGCTACGGAGTGCGATCGCAACCGTAGTGGACGAGGTAACGAGTCCCTTGTGTGAGTTCAGTGATCGGACTCGTCAGAGCGGCTGCTTGTTCGTCGCCAGGTGTCTTTCGAAGAAGGCGAAGATCACCGAGTTGGAATCCGCGTTGGGCGAGTGATCCGGGCGATTCGTCATGGCCACGCGGTCATCGTGACCTAGTAACTGGTTGATGGCAACGCAATGGTTCAGGGCTTCCCAACGACGAATGGGATCGGCCGACCCGCCGGAAACCAGAAACGGTCGCGGTGCCATCAACGCGTGCAGTTCGTGCAAGTCGTGACCCTTGGCCACCAATTTTGGGTACAGACCGCGGGCCGGATTTTCGGCGGTGATGAGCCCCCGTTTGCGCCACGGTCGCGAATGATACCCCAGGTACCAAGGTTCCCAGTAGTTCACGCCGGACATCGATTCATCAAACACAATGCCGGGATCCGACCAGGCACCACAGGCAAATCGTTCGGAAAGACAGGCCGCGAACATCGCCCACTTTCCGCCGAAGGAATGGCCCACGACGCCAATCCGATTTGAGTCAACTTCGGGGCGATCTGCCAATACCTGCCAAGCATTCGCAGCAGCGCAGGCTAGCATCGACAACGGCTGCACCGAGGCATCGTCAATGGACGGATGGTACAGCGAATACGTTTTGGCTTGCGTTGCCTCCGTCGTGCCAATCGAAAGAGTCACGAAACCTCGGCGAGCCAACTGCAGGGCGAAATCGCGATGTGGGTTGCCTCGTCCGATCGCTGTTTCGGGTTCGTAGTAGACCGTCAGGACGGCGGGCAAACCATTCGCTTCGGACCGTTCTGTGTTGGGGATCAAAAGGTACCCGGTTGTCTTCTCGTTTGGCGTCCAATGGAATTCAACGGTGTGCTTCGTCAGTGAATCGTCTTGTGTCGTGTCGATGATTCTGGCTTGGGGATCGCTGATCAACGCAGGCCATCTGCCCAGCATGGATTCCCACCGCGAGCGAATCTCTTCTCGCCTTGGAGGCCACTGGTTGGCTTTCGTGACCTGCGTCCCGTCGTCAAAGATCAGCGGGGATCGGTAGGCACCGAACTCGTCCGCCAGGCTCTTCGGTGGCTGGCTGTACGCGGTAGGATCTGCTTTGATTCCCGGTGGGCTTTTCTGCGATGCAAGCTGATTCGGCTGGTTCCATTTCAGTTTGGCGATGTAGATTCGGTTGTTGCTTCCGTGCTTTTCAACTCCCGCTGGTTGCATCCATTCCGCAACCGTCACCCAGGTCTCATTCTCTGAGTAGCGAGTGACGCCAAAGTTGCCCAGTCGGGCTCCGTGTTCCGGAACCAACACTCGCTCGGTCGATCGAATGACCTGCAGCTTGTCTGGGTCGACTCGGGCGATGAAGAGCGGCGCCCGGTGGCGAAACACATGGTCGTTGTTGGCCCCACGACGCGTGTAGACGAGAAACAGCCCGTCGCTGTGAGTCACCCAGTGTTGCTGGGTGTTGTAGTTGCCCAGTTCTTGACCGTCGTCGAACGTCCAGCGTCGGGCAGTTTCGAAATTCAGACCGTCATCGCTGACGGCGACATAACCATGTTGGTCATTCCGGAGCGTCAAGTAGAATCGCCCGTCAAAGTGGGTCAACGAGGGCTCGTACAAACCTCGGTCCACCGGGATGGTCAATGCGTTTCCATGGTCGATGTAGTGCAACGTTTCACCATCGAAACGACAGCGAACAATGATCGACGAGAACTGCTTTTGGTGGGGCTCTTTGCAGTAAACGGGAACCAGGACGTCTCCGCCGGGCAAGTCAACTCGCTGGGCACTGCCGGAACCAGCGTTGCGGAAGCGTGGCTCGTCGGGTAGTTCGACGACTTTCCAATCGTTCCATGTTTGATTCTCTGGGTTGACTACGCCGTAGGCGATCCCGCGAGGCCGTACATGCATGACACGATTGTTTCGGTACCAAACCGTTTGCCCGATCCCAAGCAAACGCTGGCTTGCCGCATGCCACTGGGGGACGAAATCGCAAACGGTTGTTTCATCGCCTTCTTGCAGCAAGTCTTGGGAGCCTTCACCACCGCGAGGGATGATGTCACGCTGAACCATTTGGCGAGAAAACGAATCGATGGGGCTGAGTTTCGACCAGGTGTCAGAACCCGCGGACTGGCGAGATTCATGCAAGCGATAGAAGACATCCGACCCCGAGAGCAACAACTTCTGGGTGGTCATCACCGCGGTAGGGTCGCTGTTCTGTGTGGGAATCACACCGACACGGGCGTGCACCCAGCACTCCTTGCCTTCAAACCCTTCCTCGGCGACTTCCAGTGACACCGAATAGTCCAGGTCGTCCGTGTTCAAGTTTTCGGCATTCTGTCCGTCAGTGGTCGAGACCTCGTCGCCTTCGTAGAACCACGAGACCGGAATTCGCGTGATTTGCAACGAATTCAATCTTGGGTACTCGCAGTGCGCCAGCAGCACATGATCGTCAACAAACTCGATTGCGGTGTAGCAGTACCAACCTTCCGGATCCGTTCCCACGTTGCGAATGTTTTGCCACGTTTTGCCATCGTCCTTTGAGATCGCGGCGGTGAAAGGGCGGCGTCCGACGGGTTGCTTCTTGGCCAAGTCGTCGTCGCCGTTGTTCCACAGCATCAACAAGTCACCCGTCGATGGAATCCGTTCGATTGAGGCGGGGGAAACCGTGGGCTGAGTGAAGGAGGATCGTGTCAGCTCCGACCAAGTCTCTCCTTGATCGTTTGAATAGGAGAGCAATTGGCAATCACCGCTGCGACAGAACATCATCAGTCGACCATCGCTGAGTTCGACGACGCCGGGTTCCTGTGCCAAGGATTCCGACGACAACGCACTCTTGCTGCGTTGCCACGTTGCGCCTCCGTCGTCAGATAGGTAGCAAACCATCTCGGCCGACTTTCGATAACCGGGCCAACCGACTTGATAGTGAACCGCGAGTGGAGCGACCAATCGCCCGCTGCGAAGTTGGATCACACGGTCATTGTTCAGAATTTGGTAGGAGGGGATTTCCTTCGGAACAATCCGAGTTGGATCGGACCAAGTTTCACCTTCATCGGAGCTGGTCCGCATCAAGATGTCATTCAAGAACAAATGATTGGCTTCGGGCGTCGGATCGTACTTGCGGATGTAGAACAACCCGATTCGACCATCTTGCAATCGCAACAGTGAGACCGACATCAGGTTCGAGTCATCTGCACCACGTTCGATCACCGGCACATCTTCCTTGGTCCAGGTCACGCCGTTGTCGTTTGACACGCGCGATACCAATTCCGCTGGAGCATGGTCTCCTGCACCGACAAACTTGGTGTAGACCAGCAGCAAGCGTCCGTCTTTCAACCGGACAAAGTCACCTTCGCTGTTGCGAGCATTTCCAGTGCGAGGCTCGATTCGCAGGATCTTTTCCACTCCTGCGGGCACACCGGTCGGCGGTCGCTGGGCCACGCCAGTGATGCAGATCAGCGTGCCCACCAGGAAGGCTGGGAATGCGAGGAGGGACCGGGCATGGGAGATCATCGTTGGCCGTGGCATGCAGCTTCTATTCGGTGAGAGATTCGTCGCGGCGTTCATTCCGGCGGATGTCCAGTTCAGCGGAAAAGATCCACTGAATCGGTCAAAACGCAACGAGGTTGGGGCGGGTGGCAAACAGGCGGGATCGCTTTCGCGATGGAGGTCGCATGATAGTGCATTTTGAGCGTCCGGAGCAGTTTTGCATGGCGTTTTCCCGTACCGACGCGGTGTTGCGGCATTCTGCTCCCTACAGGCATGGGCGTGTCATGCGTTCCGTGCATGGACCAGATGCAGTAAATGCATTGGACGTTTCGTCTCGCCGCCCGATACTAGAGATGTGCCCCACCTTCCCGAAGTGATTCAGCTCGGGACCAGTTTGCAACTTTTTTTGAGGACGCGGACCATGAACTCCACCGACAACAAGACAACCCAACAACCAACGACGGCCGAAGTCTGCCGGCAATTCGCGAGACGACTGTATCGCAGCCCCGTGTCGATTCGACCGCTCGCGCTGACGATTGGATGTTTGGCCGCTTCAAGCACCGCAGGGTTGATGGCGCAGGGGACCGGAGCTGCACCTTCCACTTCGCAAGCCGACGCGATCAGTCAGTGCCCCGTGATGGGCAACCCGGCTGGTCCGAATCGGCACACGGTCAACGGAGCGATGGGCAACGGTGATTGGTGGCCGAACCAATTGAACCTCGACATGCTGCATCAGAACTCGATGAAGAGCAATCCGATGGGGGCGGACTTTGACTACGCCGCCGCGTTCAGTTCATTGGATTTGGAAGCGGTCAAAACGGACATCAAGGAATTGATGAACACCTCGCAAGATTGGTGGCCATCTGACTACGGTCACTACGGGCCCTTGTTCATCCGCATGGCCTGGCACAGCGCCGGGACCTACCGTGTTTCGGATGGCCGGGGCGGAGCATCCGATGGCACGCAACGCTTCGCACCGCTGAACAGTTGGCCTGACAATGCGAACCTGGACAAAGCCCGCCGATTGCTCTGGCCAATCAAGCAGAAATACGGCAGCAAGATTTCTTGGGCGGATTTGATGGTGTTGACTGGCAACTGCGCTCTCGAAGACATGGGCTTCGAAACGTTTGGTTTTGCTGGCGGTCGAGAAGACGTTTGGGAACCACAGAAGGATGTCTATTGGGGACCGGAAACAACCTGGCTGGGTGACAAACGCTACAGCGATGATCGAGCCCTGCAAAACCCCTTGGCGGCTGTGCAGATGGGATTGATCTACGTCAACCCGGAAGGTCCCAACGGGAAACCCGATCCAATCGCGGCGGCCAAGGACATTCGCGAAACGTTCGCTCGCATGGCAATGAACGATGAGGAAACCGTTGCCTTGATCGCTGGCGGTCATACGTTCGGCAAATCTCACGGGGCGGCGACTCCCGAAGGCAACGTCGGGCCCGAACCGGAAGGCGAAGGCTTGGCCGCGCAAGGTTTGGGGTGGATCAACACGCACGGAACCGGGAACGCAGGCGACACGATCACCAGCGGTTTGGAAGGTGCGTGGACATCGACGCCGGCCGAGTGGTCGCATGGCTACTTCGAAAACCTGTTTGGCTACGAGTGGAAACTCGTCAAGAGTCCCGCCGGTGCTTGGCAGTGGACGCCCACCGATGAGAACGCCAAGGGCACCGTGCCGGATGCCCACGACGCATCGAAATCACACGCACCGATGATGTTCACGACTGACTTGGCTCTCCGCATGGACCCGGCGTACGGGAAGATCTCCCGTCGTTTCCATGACAATCCAGAGCAGTTTGAAGAAGCGTTTTCGAAAGCGTGGTACAAGCTCACTCACCGTGACATGGGCCCGGTCTCGCGATTGCTCGGGGACAGTGTTCCTGAACCACAACTGTGGCAGGACCCGGTTCCCGAAGCCACCTTCGATGTGATCGGAACGAAAGAGATTGAGCAGCTCAAGCAGAAAGTTCTGGCGACCGGATTGTCGTCCTCGCAATTGGTTTCCACCGCCTGGGCATCGGCCTCGACTTTCCGCAACAGCGACATGCGTGGCGGAGCCAACGGGGCTCGCATTCGCTTGGCTCCGCAGAAGGATTGGGACGCGAACGAACCCGCTGAATTGGCAAAGGTGCTTTCAACTTTGGAAGCCGTGCAGAAGGAGTTCAACGGGTCGCGGAAAGACGGGAAACAGGTTTCCATGGCGGACTTGATCGTCTTGGGCGGCTCCGCCGGAATTGAAGCCGCGGCGATGAAGGCGGGACATGCGATCCAAGTCCCGTTCACCCCTGGGCGAACCGATGCGACGCAGGCGATGACCGACGTGGAGAGCTTTGAACCGCTGAAGCCAATCGCGGATGGATTCCGCAACTATCAAGGTCACAACGCAGACCGTCCCGCTGAAGAGATGCTGGTCGACAAAGCCAACTTGCTCTCGTTGACCGCACCTGAAATGACCGTCTTGGTTGGTGGCATGCGTGCTCTGGATACCAACGCCGGTGCCGGTCCGCTCGCTGACTTGGGCAAATTGACCAAACGTCCCGGTGCGTTGACGAACGACTTCTTCGTCCACTTGCTGGACATGAACACGGTCTGGAAACAGTCACCGATGTGCGAGCACTTCTTCGAGGGACGTGATCGCGAAACGGGCAACGTGAAGTGGACGGCCAGCCGAGTGGATCTCGTCTTCGGATCCAATTCGCAGTTGCGAGGGATCGCGGAAGTCTACGCCAGCGAAGATGCGAAGGAAAAGTTCGTTCAGGACTTCGTGGCTGCGTGGACAAAGGTCATGAACCTTGATCGGTTCGATGTCAAAGACACAGCGTCGGATGACACGCAAGTCGCCGCGAAATAGCACGCCGACCTTCGTGGCTGAGGTGGCGAGTCCTGCTTGGGGACTCGTCACCTTCCGTTGGCTCGCATGCATCTCGCGTCGCTGAGCTAGGCAAGGTGGTCAATAAGCAGGTGGGGAGGAGTCATCGGACACAACCTTGTGAGCCGTGTGGGCGTTCGCCTGGGTTGTATGTGGGAGCAATGACGCGTGCGACCTGCTTAACAGCGGACGATCGTCAATCAGGGCGCGTTGGTTGGAACCCGCTCGTGTTCCAGGTAGTCAGGTGCAAATGGATCGCCGATGGACGTCCAAAGAAACATCCGGCCGCCGCGTTCTGCTAGGTAGTAACTTTGTGTTGTCGGCCAAAGTGAATCATTCAGTGTCAGCTCGACTCGCTGGTGGGAATGTCTGTTTCCGGCTTCTTGAGGAACCAACTCCCAGGTTCCTTCGCTGCGAAGAAAACCAAATCGACTTTCGCGATTTCTGGCCCCATCCATGAACGACTGGAATCGGGCACTGCCATCTGCATTCAGCTCGATGAAGTGGGGTTCGCCACCCAAGTAGTACTGCTCCGAGAGGAACAAGAAGTTCAGCGTCTGTTCGGTGGGCGTCCAAGTGCCATGCAGCTCACTGGGGGCAACCACTCGATCGATGTGCCGAGAGGAGCCATCGGCCGATGAAAACGCCAATATTAAAAAGCACAGTGCTATCAGCAAGCACTTCAATGCAGCGAAGCAAAGAATGTTGAGGAGCAGTGCAAACGGAAACTTTCGCGAGTAAACGATCGCGGCCAAGGCGAAGACAGTGAAAACGAGCGGGACTGCAAACAGCAGGGGAATGGAACGTGGCAAGACGTTGGCATCCATCAGCGCGATCACCGAAATCCCGGCCGTGAAAATCAATGCAATCAACGCCAGGGTCAACGTCCAGGCAACCTTCCGAGAGGTGGTGCCACGCAGCCAACAACGAAAGCAGTGATGCAGCTGGTTCATGGATTCCATCCTTCGACGCATGAATGCAGTGGAACTCGCCCCCTCGTTCACGTTGAAAGCCGAATCGCGTGAACCGTCCGGTGAGGTGCCTGGCGGCTCTCGAAGCTTGGCTGCGTCAGGCTTGTACGGGACGTCTTCTTAGGTCGTTGCGAACGCAATTGCTCCCACCCCAAGTCTGGCGATGAAACCGATTGTGAGCATCAGGACCGGGATCTTCAGTTCTTGGTAGTTCAGGAACCCGTAGATCAAACAGAGCGGCGAAATGATCAAGCACCCAAGGCCCCAGAGAATTTCGCCTTCGCTGAAAGCCATCACCGTGATCCAGAGCCAGCCGATCACGCTGGCGGCCATCGCGGTCATGGCCAAGATGTTGAGAAGAATTTCCATGAACGATTCCAGGTGCCAAGACAATGAGGAGGACGCCAAGTCGAAAGACGACAAACAGGCATTGTAATGTGTCTTCCCCGGCGGAGGGGGCTGGTTGCCCAGGAAAGTGCGACGCAGGAGTCGTTGTGATTGTCACTCCTTCGTTGGGTTCTGATTGCTCGCTTGGGATTGCTGTTGGCGTGCATGATCGATCAGCGAGGAAAGGCCCGCCGAGATGGTCCAAATGATTGAAATGCCGACCAAACCAGGAGCGATTCTTTCGATCATTCCGAGCCAGCCGAACTCTTCAAGCAAACTTGGGAGGTTGCCTTCGGAATCAGGAGTTCGATGACGCGGGACCACCGGAGCGACGAACCAAGCGACAGGCGGTGCGACCATGAGCGACCAGAAAAATCCGTTGCGACAACCGATGAAAAAGGCATGTGCGAGGGAACGGCTTTCTGACTTTCGCTCACCTTCATCTGGAATCGTATGTGGTGGTTGGAACGGATCCGGTTTCGAATGTGGTTTGCTTTTGTCGTTCATGAAAATCGCAAATCGCGTGTTGGTTCCGTCATCGTTTTCTTTCATTGAAGACGTAGGCCAGGTTGTACCTGGCGATGGTGGCTGGCCGGTGGGTTCGCCATCATGATGGATGGTCGGTTTGTGATCACACCTCGCTTTGTTCCAAAGCATTGGCTGGGTTGCGATGTGGAACATGGCCTACGGGAGGACGCGTCATGCGGGGGATCATTGGGGCGATGGTTTGGGTTGCTTCGGTCGGTTGGGGTGGCCTGTCTGTCAATCCCCGCTGACATCGTTGCTGGGGGACGATCCAATGCATCGCTTCGAATTCGATGCATTGATCAAGTGTATGAAATCTGACCAACACGATGTCGAACGCCCCACGCGTTCAAGGTTCGCGAATTTTCCCTTCGATCCATCTGCGGTGCCATTCTTTTACGGAACGGTGGTGTTGGTGTGTGGAACGCTGGGCGTTTTGGCGAGTGCGCCGGGACAAACCGTTGGTGTTTCGGTTTTCACGGATTTTCTGATCGAGGCACATGAGTTGTCGCGAAGTTGGATCAGTTTCGCCTATTTGTCCGGGACGATTGGCAGCGCATTGCTGATCAGCCGCGCGGGTCGATACTACGATCGGCTGGGTGGCCGATGGGTGTCGGCTGGATCCGCGGCCATGTTGTCGATCGTTTTGGTGGGTATGAGTTTCTCGAATGAGATCGCGGGAGTGGTCGCGTCCGCGTTGCCAGCGAGCTATCGAGATGGGGTCGCGTTTGCTGTCCTGACGGTCGGCTTCTTTGCGATGCGATTTTTCGGGCAAGGCATGCTGACGTTGTCGTCTCGCAACATGGTGTTGGAGTGGTTTGAACAGCGGCGTGGGATGGCGCTGGCGTTCATCGGTATTTCGATTGCCTTTGGCTTTTCAATCACGCCCGCGTTTTTCGAGTGGTTGATTCAGCGGGGCGGATGGGCCTGGGCATGGCAGACGATCGCGATCATCGTGGCTGTGTTTTCGCTGCTCGCCGTGGTCTTTGCCCGATCGCGTCCCGAGGAACACGGCATGCTGCCCGACGGACCGTTTGCGAAGGAGAATCGCAAAGCACACGCGGAAACGTTGAGTGGACGGGATTTTACACTGTCGGAAGCCCGACGAACGTACAGCTTTTGGGTGTTCACTTTCAGTGTGGTGTTGTCGGGATTGTTGCTGACAGCGTTCTCGTTCCACGTCGTGTCGATTTTTGCGGACGCGGGGATGTCACGTGCCCGGGCGGTTTCGATCTTTGTTCCCGCGGCATTCGTCAGCGTGGTGGTCGAATTCGTCGGCAGTTGGCTCAGCGACTTTGTCAAATTGAAATACCTCGCGATGGTGCAATCGCTTGGCAGTTTGATCCTCGCGTTGAGCCTCTCGTTCTTGGACGCGAACATCTCCGTTGTGTTCGTCGTGTTGGGGATGGGGTTGATGCAAGGCATGTTCGGCATCATTTCGGGTGTCACCTGGCCTCGTTTTTTCGGTCGCATGCACCTGGGTGCGATCTCGGGGTTCTCGACGTCGATCGTCGTCGCGGGGACCGCGATTGGTCCTTACCTGTTCAGTGTTGCACACGATCAAGTCGGCGTGTATCGACCGGCAACGTTGCTGTGTGCCGTCGCGGCCGTGTTTCTGATCGCGGCGTCCTGGCGAGCCGATCGCCCGGTGTGAAATTGAAACGCATCGGTTTGGCAGTTGGCCTTGGTGCTAGCCCGTTGGGCAACGCAGAGTGTCGCAATGATTTTGACGCAGAGACGCAGAGACGCAGAGACGCAGAGACGCAGAGATGCAGAGATGCAGAGATGCAGAGGCATCACAAGCGGGGAGGGCGGGCAGCCATGAGTTTGGCCGTTGGCCAAAGGGGCGAGCGTGTACGCATCAGTCCTGGGACGTTGTCCCAGGCTAAATTGAACAAGGCCGTTGGCCTTGGGGCATGAGCCAGTACATCGCCCCGGAGGGGCCGTCGAGTGGAATCGTTGTGTCCTGATTGACGCTCGCAACGGCCCGCTTCCGGCACGCGGAACTCCAAGCCACAAGGCAATGCTCGCGTTCTTGTTGACCTAATTGGATCAGTGCGCGGCGACTAACTTTGCTTCGCTTCGTGTGCGATACAGAAACGCGTCGGAGGTCAGCAATGATACCAGCAGGGCTTTCATGCTGCCGTTGTTGTCCCGGTACGCTTGATGGGCGGCTTGCAAAACGGGAGCGTCGTTGAGCGTCTCGTTGCGACCCATCCAGAACCGAAACGCGTGGCGGACGAACACTTGTTCGGCACGTTCGCTTTCGGCCAGCCTTTGAATCAGCTCGAAGGCGTTCGCGACTTTGCCGTCCAGTTCCGGATCTCCCGAATCGATGATCTCGCCCGTCGTGTCGACGGGCTGGCGATGTTCCAGTTCTCGATACAGTCCCGCGTGGTTGTACATTTCAAACGGAAACCCGAGCGGGTCCATTTTGCGGTGGCAGGTCCAGCAGTAGTCTTCGCGTGTCACTCGCATGCGTTCGCGAAGCGATGTGCGTGGTTCGTCCGGCAACATCGCATCGACCGTGATCGGAACATCGGGAATGCAGCCTCCAATCAGTCGTTCTTGAATCCAACGACCGCGACGAATCGCGTGATTGTCCATCGCGTCGGAGTGCGACACCAACCAACTCGGATGCGTCAGGATACCGAGACGTTGACCTTCGGGGACCGTCGCCAAAGTGCGTTCGGGCTTCATGGATCCGCGTCCAAAGCTGCGACGACTCACGCGAGCGAAAATGGCGGGGCCCGTGAGCTTGGCTTCCGTGACGGCGTGGTTGATGTTGGGTTTCTTGGCGGCTGGTTTCTCCTCCGGTGGTTCTTTGCCGGGGTTAGCCTTTTTCCACTCCGCCAACTGGATCGCTGCTGCTTTGGCTGCTTCCTTCGCGGCCGCTTTCTGGGCCGCGACCGAGGCAGCGATCTCTTCTCGCGAACGTTGCTTGCCGAAGTAGACGTTGTCATATTTGCCTGCCACCACTTTGTCCGTGGTCAGCAGTTGTTTCAGTACATCGGTGTCCTCTTCCAGGATCAATTCGATCAAACGATCGGTGCTCGCGGTCGCGTCGAACATTGCGTTGTAGTGGACGACGCCCTTGTTGTTCACACCGGTCTCGCCCAACGCCCTGGTGTCTTTGCAGATGTAGCCGCCAAGGTCGTAGTCAAAGTACTCGCGGAAGAATCGGAGGATGCGAGGTTTGCGAATGCTTTCATCTTCGAGCATCCGCACGACTTCCCGCTTCACGTCCTCACGCGCTCGCATGCGTCCGTCCACGATGGCTTGCCGTAGCACGTCGTCGGGTTGCAGGTAACGCAGGGCATGGTTCATCGCCAAACCCAATTCCCAGTCTTGCAGCATGACGCGTCCGTGGCGGTCGGCTTGGCCGTTCTTTACCAACTCGGGCCGGAACAGAGCGTCACGATCGAGAAAGATCGATGACAATCCAAGGACCGCGCCGTCGTTTGTGCCCAGCTTGTCAATCGCTTGCTCGAGGATCGCCAAGTAGGCGTCCGATTCGATCGGGGTGGGCGGACGGAAGGTCAAGGCTTCGAACAGGAAGTCCACCGCGGCACGCATCCGTTCCTCGGTGATCTCGTCCGCTTGCATGAGATCATAGACCGGCGTGAGTGGACGCAGGACTTCGGTGCTGTAGACCAAACTGGTGGGCAGGCCGCGAAGGTCGCCCTTCATTTTGTCGGCGATCGACTGGGGATCGTCGGTGATTTGATACGGTTCCGCGATGCTGAGTGGCCCGTCGGCCATGTATCGAATGATCTCGCTGGCGATTCCCATGATCTGGGTCGCTTCGGCGCTGTTGACGGTCGTGAAGTCGGGATAGTTTTCCAATCCATGATCACGAGCCGATGAGAGGACCGCGGGCACGCTCTTGACAGACGTGGCGTAGGCGACTGTGCCTCCCTGCCACTTGATGATGCGATCGACACCGAAGTACAGCTTCAGTTCGCCGCCGTGGTTGGTGGGGACGACGTCCCCGTGCGTGCGAAGTCCCGGTTTGGATGGATCGTATTGCGGTTCTGAGTTGATCAACTCGTTCAGCCGCGTGATGTGCTCTTGAGGGGTGACACGCCAGATTCGAGCCGGTGAAGAGGTGGGCTTCAGCTGAATGCCATCGGGCAAAGAACCAAAGAGCAATTCGTGATCGAGGAAGTTGCCTTTGTTGGGATCACGGTGAGCGTGGAAACCACCCTTGTCCTGCATCGCTCGTGAGAGTTCGTCGACGATCCAATCGGAGAACTTCAATCGCTCGATCACTTCGGGCTGCGTCATGTCCGGCGGCGGCATCTCCTTCAAGCTGACCTGTGCCCAGACGCTGGTCCAAACACTGGCGTTGATCTCGTCGACCGGCCCCAAGTTCTCTAGCGAAAGATCGCCTTCCGGATCGGACTCGCCATGACAGTCGATGCAGTGATTGACGAGAAACGGTTCAGCAAACGCAGCGTAATCTTGGTCAACTGATTCACCAGGTGTGTATGTTTCGGCATTGGCCAGGGGGCGGATGCCAAACAGCAGGCACGCGATCGCCAGCAGGCGTCCGCAATCACTTCGGGAGGACTTCCACATGCTTACGCCAACACTTCCTTGAGTGGTCCGGTGCTGTCGTCAAACTTCTTCGCCATTTTGTCGTCCATGTTGAAGCGGTCCACGTTTTGGCCGGCGGCTCGCAACAGCGAGGTGTAGAGCGCGTTGATCGGACGTTTGCCTTCGACCTGTGTGAAGCATCCGCTCTTGAAGGCGCCGTCGAAGTTGCCCAGCAACATGACGGGCCAATTGGCTCCGTTGGTGTGCTGTTTGTCGGCGTTGTTGCTGGTGTACACGATCACGGTGTTGTCCATCATCGTGCCGCTTCCCTCTGGCACGCTGTCCAGTTTTTCCATGATCCGGACCAGCATGCGACTGTTGTATTGGCGAATCTTGATCCAGATCGGATTGTCAGGTTGGTCCATGTGGCCCAAGTTGTGCCCTTGTTGATCGATCCCGAGGCCCTTCCAGGCACCGAAGATTTCGCCACGGCCCGACCCGATGGTCAGCGTGTTGGTGATTCCCGATGTGAGAGCCGAGATGCCCAGGTCGAGCAAGCAATCGTGCCAGTCGGTTTCAAATTCCGGGTTGGTGTATCGATCATCCACCTTCGGAGCGAATTCGCGCAAGTGATCCGAAACGGTGTCGAGACGATCGCGCAAACCGTTGACTTCTTGGAAGCCTTGGACGTATTGCCCGTAGCGTTGTTGATCGGAGGCTGGCAGCGATTGGCCCTTGGCCGCGGCCAACAATTCGATTTGGCTCAGCACGCTCGAACGGGCTTCGTGCTGCAGCCGAATCTCGCCGGATGAGATGCCGCCGTAAAGCATCTGATAGAGATGATTCGGATTCGAATGCATGAAAATCGGTTGGCCCGCACCGCTGGCGGACAGAGTCGCGATCGTCGGTTTGGTCTTCATGTTCTCGATCGAGTCCATGCCGATGCACAAATGTGGCAGCAGTGTTTCCGGCAGAACTTTGCTCAGTTCATAATCGATCGTCGAGCCACTCGGCGGCACCCCGTCACTGCCACGGTACCCACCCAGTGCGCCAAAGAACGCACTGTGCGAGGGGCTGGTGTGAAGTCCGTGCAGACCGTTGATGATGTGCAGTCGTTCTTTGTAGGGCTCCAAAGCGCTGATGGGTTCAGGCAATTTGGCTTTCGCCAGGGACCCACTGTGCTTCATCCCAGCCGGGATGCAGGTCTTGGGATCGAAGCCCTGGTTCTGCATGAAGAAGATGACCCGCTTGGGAGTCGTGTTTCCGATGGGGGATGCCAGAAGACGCTCGGAAAGAAGCGGGGCACCCATGGCGACACCGGCGCCTGCTGCGAATCCTTGCAACAAGTTTCTACGACTGAGCATGATCGAACTTTCAACTTGGTTCACGGTCGATTGTTTTGAATCAACAGGTCTGACCGAATTCAAACGATCGTCCGACGGTGCATCCAAGTTTCATTGCTCCGAGCGCAAGCGTCTCGGGCATGAAGGCGACAACGACACGCAAGCGTGGGTTGGCAAACGGTGGAGGGGGCAAGGCAGGACGATGGTGAGAGCGACGGAGCGCTGCTGGAGTCAATGTCTATAGCCTAGCTGTCTCGCCGGTTGCCACAACAGAGTTTTCGTGTGCGAAAACATTGGGGCCTTGATGACGGGGTATCGCCAAGCTACCGGAGACCATTTTACCAATATTGAGCGAGGTTTGACAGGTTTTGTGCTACGGCGGCATTTGGAAGCCTTTCAAGGCCTTTCGGCCCGGCAAAACGTATTCAGACGGAAACCCAGCGGAAGCGACCATCAGATCAGAATGTAGATCTGAGCGTCGGCCAAATCGCGGCTTCCCAGTTCAGCGAAGATGCTGTCGAGTTCTTCGTGGATCAGGCAAAGTGAGGAATCTTCGTCCTCGGTTTCTTCTGTGACCACCGAATCGAGATCGATGACCGTGGTCTCGCTAGCCGTCTCGGTTGATTCATCGAGGTCATCGATTTCGTCGGTGAAATCAATTTCGTCGGTAGAATCTGACTCGTCGGTCACTTCTGACTCGTCACTTGCTTCTGAATCCAAATCGGTTACGAGGGTGGTGTCCTCCTCTTCGACGATCTCATCCGCTTCCGTGTCATCGACTAGTTCAGAGTCCACATCGGTTTCGTCTGTTTCGTCGGTGGCCAGGTCGTCGGTCGATTCGTCCGTGAGTGAATCGGTCTCGTCGATGGTTTCGGTTGTGTCCGCTTCGGTGTCTTCATCGACACAGACGCCCTCTTCACCCATCGTGTCGGCGTTCAGAGCGTCCGACGTCATGCCGGGATGATGAGGTCCCCGTCGTGGGTGAGGCCGATGGCCAGGATCGCCCTCCGTTTCGGTTGAGGCGTTGTCTTGATCGAGTTCTTGTTCGAGGCTGGCGTCCTCACTTGTTTCATCGCTGGCAGTGTCTTGTTCTTCTACGGTGCTGTCGACGCTGTCTTCAAGTTCGTCGTTCGCCTCGGTTGCGGATTCGATCGCGGCCGAATCGATGTCTTCGATCGTGCTGCCGGCGACGGCGGAGGCGATTTCGGCGACCTCTTCGGTTGCCAGGTCGTCGGTCGCAGCATCCACGCCCATGCATCCAGCGAGGACACGACGATTTTCAAGGTTTTGGACGAACAAGCGACGACGGTTGGGGACGCGACGTTTCATGACTGTGTTCCTCGGTGGAGTCAAATGGAAAATGGTGCGAACCAAAATGTTCGCCATCATGAAGGGGACCGTCTGTTTCCGTGTTATCACGAGAATGCAACCGACGGACGACGAAGCGATTGGCTGTGTGACAATTCGGGTTGGCATTTGTCCTTCTTGTAAGTGGGGATTGTTTCGCCGCCTTTTTAAACTTGCTTTTCGAACGCCGCCGAGGGAGCGTGATATGGCCGTCAACCATCGGACTGAATGGGCTGGGGGGCTGGTCTTGGTTCTGCTCATCACCCCTCTGGGAATGGCGGAGGATCCGGTCGCCGGACGAGAGTTGTTTGAGCAGGAATGGGTGTTTGTCGAACGAGAACCAACGTTCGCTGAATTTGACACTGTCGGACCGATGTCTTTGCCGAGAAGGAGTGGAGGCGAACATCGGATGAGACACGGGCGTCGTCCGCCGCACCATGAAGAGGGGCGGCATTGGACGTCCGCACGCCAAGTCGATGCGCAGAGTTTCCCTGCAGATGGGTTGGGCCCGATGCACAACGCTGTTTCATGTGCCGCGTGTCATCCCGGCGGTGGGGCATCGGGAGTGATCCACAACGTGACTCATATCACAGTGGATCCGCGGTCCCCGTTCTTTGATGATGCCGATGACCGCCAGGGACGTGGTGCACTCCGCCACTCAGCCATGGAATTCTTTCCCGGTCTGGTGTCGGGGAGCACGTTGTCTTTCAACACCATTGTCCATGACGCCTCCACTCGTCCCGGATACGACGTTATCCGTCAACGTTTGACTGTCGGCGTTCCCAACGGGCTCTCTTCCGAGTGGTTCGATCCGCAGCAGAGAACCGTGGAGGCGATAGCGGAACAACCGGTGATCGCAGGACGGTACGAGTCACTCGACTACTACCTCAGTCAACGGAATACAACGCCGCTGCATGGCATGGGGTTGGTCGAGATGATCTCGCTGGATCGATTGAATGCGATCGCTTTGTCCCAGACCCGTTCCTCGGGAGGAATCATCTCCGGGCGAGTGGCAGGCAAATATGGCTGGCGGGGCCAAGTCGATACGTTGTCCGGATTTGTTGCGGGCGCCTGCGCGACGGAGTTGGGGCTGAATGTCGGCGATACGATCCGACAATCTGCTGATCCAGCGGATCCTCGCTATGTCAGTCTCGCACCCGATATCACCACGAACCAGGTCGCGTATCTGACGAGTTACGTCGCCGGTCTTCCCGCTCCCAACATGCAAATGTTGTCGGGAGATGAACGCAAGCAGGTTCGTCGTGGAAAAAGGGTGTTTCATTCGATTGGATGTGCAACCTGTCACATTGAAAATATGGTTCCGGCGAACGGCATTTATGGCGACCTGTTGTTGCACGACATGGGGCCCGAATTGCAAGATCCTTTTCCGGCTCCGGCGTATCATTTGACCAGCTCCTCTTCAGCGAATCCTGCGGGGGCGTACTCCAATCGCTATGGCCGTGGTGGGGGAACGGTTTCGGGACCTGGGACCGAACGGGATCGCAGGGGCCCGCGAGGCGATCGCGGCCGTTCCAATTCGCGGTCCAACGAGGCGGTGGTTGCAACCGGGACGCCCATTGCGATCCCGATGGACTATCCCGAGCAACCGCAGTTTCCCCGCGGGAAAGTCAATGAAGTGGACGTGAAGGTGCGGTACCCACTTTCCTGGGACGCATTGCAACGAGAGTGGAAGACGCCGCCACTGTGGGGAGTCGCTGATTCAGCACCCTATCTTCACGACGGCCGAGCCGAAACCTTGGCAGAGGCGATCCTGTGGCATGGCGGAGAAGCGAATCAATCCAAACGCAATTACGTGAGGCTGAGCGAAGGCCAAAAGCAGTTGCTGCAAACGTTCTTGGAAAGCTTGAAGGCACCCGTCGAGTGAACTCCATTCGATTGAAGGGATTCAAGCGGATGATGTGTCAACCAGACAGTCGTCCTGCGGGGGCACACCACCAGTCGCGGAGCGACGAAAGTTGTCAGCCTTGGGTTTCAACCCAAGGTCAGTGGCGGCATACAACCTGGACCTCGGATTGAAATCCGAGGCTATCAAATGTCACCGCTCCGCGGTTGGGGGCATCCGGATCTGCTTCCGAAAGAGATCTGCAGAAACGGGCCGGACGGCGACGAGCGTTGGGGAATGGCGGCGCTGACAAACACACAGGAGTTGCATCACCGCGTGAAAACAACGTGGGCCACAAACAAGCCGATCAGCGAGAGTGCGGAAAGACTGCCAAGAGTCATCAACGCCCTGCCGGCGTTGCTGCCCAGTCGTGTGGCAATGCCTCCCAAGACGATTGCGATGGCGAGCCCCATGAAGATCAATCCGATGCTTAGGAATCCGTGACCAATTTCCTCTGCGAACAGTTCGGGGCCTTCAAGGTCAAAGGATTGTCCAGGTGCGCGTCTCCCGAAATAAAACAGGGCGATGATCAAAACCAGGCCGAATCCAAGCATCGCGATAGCAAAGCCGACTTCTCGCGAAGAGGATGTGCGGCGGTGAATTTTTTGCTGATCGGGCATGCAAAGCTCCGAAATCAGAGGCCGTGCGATTGTGTTCATTCATGCGGCAGATCGCCCCGCGAATTGGCTCTTGAACACACTGTAACCGAACAAGCGGCCTCATGATCCTTCGTGTTGTGGTCCGAAGACGGAATGGTAGTGGGCTCGACCGCCGGAGAACTCATCGTCTTGGGACGGCCCTGGGCGGAGGAAGAACACATCCTGTGGCATCCCCGGAAAACCGTGCGAAACGGAGAACTCTTGGGCCGGGCGAAAACCGAATCGAGGGTAGTATTCCGGATGCCCGGCAACGATCGTGAATCGGTTGCCAAGTTCATCGAGGCGCCGGAGTCCTTCCTTGACCAGCATCGCACCAATGCCGCGGCGTTGGTGCGATGGATGCACCGACATCGGAGCCAGTCCCATGCCCAGCATATTGGGGCCCAGGACATCGGGACCCGAAACGGTGGGGCCAACACCATTGGCATCCAGGGTGTGGATCTCAGCGGGTGAAAACAGAATGTGCCCGACGATGCGATCCTCCTCGATCGCCACCAACGAAAGTGTGTGTGCACATTGTTCGCGAATGGCGTCGATGAGATCAGCCTCGCCATTGTGTCCGAAGGGTGAGGCAGCGAACGCCTCGATCGTCAGTTGTCGGACCGCGTCCAAGTGCTCGGGCGTTTCGGGGATGATCACAAGAATGAAGCGTCCAAGGGAGCCGAATGGATTTGAATCAGACAAGAAGGGCGAATGACTCGCAGTCAGCACGGAAGATCGTCGTCGCGCTGGATCTCATCTTGGAGTGAAGATTGATGATTTTAGCCGTTTCGGTGATCGCCCGGCGATTGTGTGCAACTTTGCTCAGGCCCCAAAAGGCCAACCAGACACATTGGCTGTGACGCGGCACGGGCCGACAATTGGCAAGCAAGCGTCCGAAAGCCATTCATTTTCCAGCCGTGACGCATGCCACGTCTTTGGCGATCTCTCAATCATTCGAGATGTCGATGCGCGTTCGAAGGATTGCGTTATTCCAAAGACTTGGTCGGCAGAGGCTCTCGCACAACTCAGTTTGCCTTTCGGTCCGCCGCTCGCCATTGATCTCGGTCATCAAGCCACTGATTGAAAGCTCTGTCTTTGGTTCCGGTTGACGTTGAGTCATTGTCGTCCAAACCGAGGGACGATTCAACGATTTTGAACACGCCTAGCACGACGAGCCCAACGGTCGCCCTCAGCCCATGCCCAACAAAACTGCCGGCGGAGCGGGCTCGATCAGTGAGCGTGGTGGTGACGCTCGGTTTCTCTTCGGGCGACGGCGCTTCCGTGGGGGACGGTGTGGGAAGCGTATTGGGGGCGCGGAAAGAAGCGGGGATGACCGGAACCGAGGTGTCGTAGACAACCGTTTTCAGGATGGCATCCATCTCCGAGGTGTCTTTGGGTGCGGATCTGCAGCCGGCAAGCAAAAGCACGCCAATCAGAAAAACGTTCGTTTTTGGCTGGTGATTCAAAGTGACAGCGAAGTGGCAGCACGAATTCGGACGGTCCCTCGTTCGCGATATCAAAACTCCGGGGGGGAATGCAACCTCAGGTCAGGTGGAGATCAACCATCATTGCTGGAGGATTCGGGGTGCGTGGCGTTTGCCGCGTGCGCAATGTCGGAGAGAAACAGGGACATTTCTGAATCGGTGGCGATCCGTTTTCGCATGAGTTCAACGCAAGCGTCATACTGATCTTTCGGGACTTCGAGCACCTGCTGGGCGTATCTGTACAGGCCGGAATCGGATGCAAACGCCGAAGCAACTGTCTTAGCAGCAGTCTGGTAGTACTTCGATTGAATCCTCAATCCGTTCACGATTCGATCGGCACCATTCGCTTCGTTGTTCATCCCGATGATTTCAGCACGTTTTCCGCGGAAGACGTCTGCGAGATGATTGGCGTCTTCAGCCGTGAACCCGTGTCCGCCTTTGGTGTGGTACTTCGCTATCTGGGAACGCTCCAGGGAATGAGCGATCGCCGGAGAGGCAAGTCTCTCGACGGTGAGCTTTCGCTTTTCGTTGGATGGTTGGGTCACTGGTTTGCGGTTCAGTTGGGAGTTTGAGATCGGACGACGGCAAGCAAATGCTGTTGAGAAACTGTAGCTTCGGGATAACGCATCTTTCACCACTTCATGTGCAGGAACCTTGATCAATCTCCGCTGCTCGCAATGGCCGAACCAAATGTGATTTGGAAATGATCTTGCCGAGCTACGTACGTTCTCATCGCCAAATGGAGCCAGTGGATCAGCTAGGCGTAGTAGTCGATCTTTGATGCGACGATCTCCCAGCCGCCTTCCGTGTGCTGGAGGACATAGGTGCCCACCGCGCCATGGGGTGACGGACCGTAGTAAAATCGGACAACCGCGCGTCGGCCGTCGGGTGTGTAGCCAGGACGCCAGAACTGGATCATGCACTTCGCATCCACTTGTGGGGTGTCGTCCTGGTAGTAGAAATCCTCGTGGAAGGATGCGATTTCAGTCACGCGTCCATCAGGCCCGAAATCTCCATGAACCGGAAATGGGCTCGTTTGTTCGCTTGCCCGTTGCAGTGCTTCAACGAGCTCGTCGTCCATTTCAATTTCCTTGCCGCAACGGTAGAAGAGGCTGTCACCGTTGCAGAATTCAGGATTGATCCAAACTTGTGTGCCTACGAAGTCGAGGACTGGAGGTTCGCCTTTCGCCAGGTCAGAGACGATGAGTTCGTAGAGCGGGTCGATTGGCGTCGAGACGGAAGGCTTCTTGGTTTCACCGCCGCAACCGGTCAAGAGGAACATCAAAACGAGGACTGTTGGCTTGGTGGTCATCGGGAAGTCTCTTGGAATGTGAATCGAACACCGATCAGGAATGGTTGATTGAGAACATTCGTAGGCATTCGCTATTCATCTGTGTGACTCTGCGTTGGCTCGCTCTTGGCCAATTCAGCTTGCTGTGTCAGCTCAACGTCATTTGGATTGATCTGCTGCCGGGCGATGGATTTCGTGAATCGTGACAACAACGGCAGTGAGTTGTTCCGATCCAATGGTTGAAATGAGCCGCATTTTGCCGGGAACCAAGACCTGAGTCGTTTGGATGCTACAGCTCAGAATGTCGGGTGCCGAGTCGCTGTTCTCGTCGCTTTCGACACGGGCCGTTGCATAGTCGATGCTGGACAAGAAACCTTGGGGATGGTCAGCAAACTGAAAACGGAGGGTGGTCCCAATCTCGACCTCCTTGGTTTGGCGAGTTGTGACGTCGCCACGCTTCATCGTGGATGTCACCACCGCGATCTGCCTTCCTTTTTGAATGTGACACGGGGTGTTTGGCATCGCGGTCAACCGGATGGTTTCGATCGGTTTTGCACCGGACTGAAGGATCGCTTGGATCACCTCGGACTCATTGAGCTCAATCGCAATGGGCTCTTCGAGTTCAAACTCGGAAAGCTCGACGCAACACTGCGTTGCGTCCGGCTGAGGTTGCTCGGTTGCATCGTCTGCGGTCGCAACCCCGTCGCTGAGCATGATTCCGACGATAGCGAAAAGCGAAGCTGACCAAAGTGGAAAGGATTTCATTTGCGGTTCCGAGTTGGAAGGGAGGAGGCATCTCATTCGGCAGGCGGACGCATCAACCGTCGTTTGGTCGGTCCAACCGGTCGATCCAGCAATTTGGCAGTGCTTTTCGGAGCCGATCGAGGCCAGGTGATGTGACACGAGTTTCCTTGACGTGGACCTGCTGGAGACGCCGCATCGAACAAAGGGCGTCAATCGATGCATCTGATACTAACGAACCTCGAACGGAGATGTGGGTCAAGGAGCTATCACGAGCCAAAGCGAGGCCAGCATCATCGATGAAGCAGTGAGGAAGGCCGATACGTGTGAGGGATGAATTCTGGTCCACTTCACGGAGAAAGGTCCCGGTCACTTTCTGATTCCCGTGACAGAGGATTTCTTCCAGTCTTGGGTTGGAAAGCAAAGCAGCTAAGCCAGCATCTGACAGGCCAGTTGAGGAAGGCCGGAGGTTCGTAGAGGAAAATGACTTGAGATTCGGCAAGGCGAGAATGAGCTGTGTGTGCTCGTCGGTCAGATTGTGCGAAGCGTAGAGTTTGGCAACACTCCCCTCATCGTTGATGGCGAACCGACATTTAAGTTCTCCGAGCGGCTGCAACATTTCGGTTTCATCATCCAGCGGCGTGAAGTCGCGGAGTTTTAGACGGTCGCGGTCGTTGGTCATCGTGTCGTCATTGTCTTGTTCGGGAAAACGGAAAACTCGCAGAACAGTTCGGCTGCATGGCGATTGTCTCTGTGAACACCGTGCGGACATCAGTTCGGATTGGTCCGGGGCGACACGATTGCTCAGCACTCAGTGAACTGAATCGGAAGAACTGGGCGTTGGCTCAGTGCTTGGTGGATCCAGTGCCGGTTTCGTGGTTGTCTTCGCTGTGTGCCGGATCTGCATGAACGCTCCTGCAATCGCGAGCAGCCATCCCAATGTTTGTAGCATCAAGGAAATTGCAGCATTGGTTTGGTTGATGGTGAATCGAATCGAACCGTCTGGGAAATCAGTGCGGTCTTCATAGATGCCGAGCATCCATTGCTCGCTGAGGAAGGAAAGGAAAAGGAAGAGTCCCGCGCCGAGATAGATAAAAAGGTGGCTCGACCGTGTGCGGTATGCACTCAACCCTGCCGCGATGGTGATGGCAAGCAGAGCCGCCACGGGAAGCCATGGACGAAGCATGTACAGATAATGGTAAATGTTGATCATCTTGAATCCTTTCTGAGACGCGGCAGCAACAATGCTTGCCGGAACAGTCCAAATGCTGAAAGAGTCTTGCCGACCTGGTTATCTGTATGCGGTGTAGAGGTAGCATCGCGAGTTGTCCGGATCGAACAATATTCCCAGGTTGCCGCCTCTCCGCGACAAGGCCGCTCCGTAGGAAAGTAGGTTCGTATGAAATTCCTGAGCGTTCCCAAAGCGAATGGCAAATTCCTGCTGGCGTAAATCGAACGTCTGTTGCTGGATGAACGGATCGTTGTCCGGATTGACAATCGGTGTTCCCGAAACAGGATCTGACCCATTTAGGAACGGACGTTCGGAACGCAATTTGGTGATGAATCGCTCGACGGCGGACTGGGGACAGGTGAAAACGGCGGTATGAAAACCTCCGTGTTCGGTAAGGACAATGTCGGAAGCCTCTGGCGGAAGAAGTAAATGTGATTCGTCTGGAACCTCCGAGGTGGTTGGAAACGAGCGTTGAGTCGGACCACAACCAAAGAATGCCAGTGTCGCGGCGATTATCAGTAACAGCGTTCTCATGACATTTCACAGATTCGAAGAGCGTTTCCCAGGTTCATTGGATCGGCTAAAAAGTTTCAGGCAGTTTGATTTGTTTGCAATCCACTTTTGTTGACGTTCTATCGGGATCGAATGTAAACCTCGGCTTCGCTTCGTGTGACGTTCCAAACGGAGGCGATTTGATCGTCAAGGTAGACCAGTCGCAGTTCAGCAGAGTAGTCGGTGTCAGGGACTGTAAGCGAAAGCGAACCCGCAGGAGTGACACGCCAGTAGACACTGCACATCTCCACTTCCATGATCTCCGTGTCGCCAGCCTTGATTCCAAGATGAGGCAAGTCCATTTCGGGCGGACCGCCAATACTTGCGGTTCCAGCCTCCTCGTAAAAGCCAAAGTTCGCAATGCGTGACTCTGATACAAGTGAATAGTGCCAGCCAACAATCTGATCTTCGGACCAACGGATGGAGCGTGATTGATCGGTCGCGACCGGGGCTGATGCAGCAATGCGTGAACGATTCAGTGCCCTCCCAATGTTGGAGAGCGGTCCCGAAAAACCGATGCAAAAAACGAGGAAAAGACCAAAAAGCCACGAGAATGTTGCCCTTTTACGCCTCATGTGCTCCTCGACATTCGGGGGCAAGAAAATGCGATCGCTGAGAGCGAGACCGTTCCATTGCGACGGTCCCGTCCGGGACGACATCTTACAGCTTGGTCGCTTTGGTGGCGAGGAAGGTGGGGATGTGATCCGAGATGGGCCAGTCGGACCAGCGGTCTTCGAAGAGTCCCGTGAGGACCAGTCCCGCTTCGATTTGGCCGCCCAGTTGGTCCGCCAGAGTGTGACCAAAGCAGAAGGTCTCATCGTTGTCGAGGTAGGCTTGCCGTTGCTCAGCAGAAAGACTTGTGAGATCGGAGTAGGGGATTTTGTGACAAACCTTGAATTCGCCCTGCTCCATCAATTGATCGTCGAAGACATAGAGGAGTGGATTGACGAATCCCGAAAGCAGATTGCCGCCAGGCTTCATGACCCGCGAGGCTTCTTTCCAAACCGGGAGGACGTTGGGGACAAAGCAGTTGGAACAGGGATGAACGATGAGATTAAAGGACTCGTCGGCCAATTCGGAAAGGTCTGCCATGTCGCCTTGGACGAGGTTGATTTCCAATCCTTCTCGTTCGGCGACCAATTGATCCTGGGACAGTTGGGCGGGTGAGTTGTCAAACACAGTCACCTTGGCACCTGCCGCGGCGAGAATGGGAGCTTGTTGCCCTCCACTGCCCGCCAGGCAAAGCACTTCAACTGGGTTGCCTTTGAAATCGGGGAACCACTCGTGCGGAACGGGCTTTTCAGGTGTCAGAACGATGCTCCAGTCACCCTGGCGAGCACGCTGGATTTCCTCGGGCGAAACCGGAATCGTCCAGCGATTGCCCTTTCGAACCTGACTGTCCCACGCCGCCCGGTTGTAGGCGACGATGTCGTCGGCAGGATCAATGTTTGGATTCATTGGCAAGGCAGGGAGAAGCGAATACGACGGACGATTTTTCAGTCGACGCGAACGGCCCACACGCGGACGGTCGGGTTGTTGGCTTTGGTGCCTTCCAAGACGCGGCCATTGGGAGAGAGCTTGACGTGATCCGGTGACAATCGCTTCCATTGGAATTCGTAGACTTGTTCACGCGGGTTGAGCAATCGCCAGCTTCCGTTTCCATTCGTTCGACCGTTCTCGAGATTGCGGATGTCGACACCATTGCTCCAACGCCAAGTCCCTTGGATTCCTTTGGCCAGCGTAGAACCGCTTGCGTTGAGGGCGGTTGATTGCGACGTCGCCGGATGAGGTGGAACGATCTCCGTTGCTGCGATCTCTTCGATTTGCTCCCGGACCTGAATCGCTTGATCGAGCTTCCCTTTCTTGGTCAGGGATTTTTGCTCCTTGGCCAGCGATTCGACAAGCGTTTGTTGCATCCGTTCTCGTTCAGAAAGGTAGGCTTCTTCCAAGCGAGCCAGATCCTCTTGGAACCTTCGATCCAGCGATCGGACATCGGTTCCATGTTGATCCAATTCGGCCGCCGTACGAGCTTCCGAGGATTTCAATTTCGAGATGTCTTCTTCGCCCGTTGCCAGCGACAATGGCAAAGCAAACGCGGCAGCGACAGCGAACAAACGGAAGTTCATCTTGGCTCTTTCGAAAAAAAGGAAGGACCCAGGAAAGGATCCGATCGGTGCGAATGTCCGCGGGAGGCGTAGCGAAGGTCTCAGGCAAGCGAGTGTTTTGGGTTCAGTTCTCGCTCACGCATTTGGGAGTTGTGTTGCGTTTTCGTGGGTCAATCAACGAAAGATCGCAACTTCAACAATCATGCATCGGGTTACCAGGATACACCCTGCAGGGGCTTCGGGGGGATCGGACTGAATCGTTCCTCGTTTACGTTTCGGGTTTCCAAAGCAGTGTCTGGTTTTTTCCCGTCACCAATCTCGGGACTTCCGCCCCGAGCTACGCGCGACGGCCCCTCCGGGGCGATCTTAGGAATCTTGACGCGTCACAGCTTGTCGAGTTCGTCGTCAACGACGTTTCAACGCATGTAGGATGGGCACTCTTGCCTTTTTATACCCCACAACTCGAAACACCAAAGATTAGTGTCCGATCAGAGTGGATTAGTGTTCCGCCAGAGCGGCCAAGGGAACACTCATCTCCGCTGATCGAACACGAAGCAGGTCGGCAGGAATGATCAAGCACAATCATGTGAGCCGTTTGGGCGTTAGCCCCGGTTGTGCGTGAAAACCGTGGCTAACGCCAACGGCTCACATACCCGATGACACCTGCGTACCTGCTTAATGGTTCTTGGGCAAGGGATGTTTGGCTTCGAAACGCCTGTATTTACAACGCAAACGGCTCCCAGAAGTTGTGGGGTATAAAAAGGCACTCTTGCCCGTCGGGGTGGCGGATGTCGGCCAAGAGTGGCCAACCTACGACGAAATCCACAAGCGTTTACGCTTCAGGTTGCCAGGCAAGCGTGATTGCGTTGTCCAACACGTGAGCGAGAGAACGGATCGTGTTTCTCGCTCACGTGTTGGGGAAGCTCATTGACTGCCGTCGCAGGCGAGCCGTTTAAGCAGGTACGCAGGTGTCATCGGGTATGTGAGCCGCTGGCGTTAGCCACGGTTTTCACGCACAACCGGGGCTAACGCCCAAACGGCTCACATGGTTGTGCTTGATCACTCCTGCCGACCTGCTTAGCCTTGGGACGGGTCTTTGCCGTCGATCCAAGGGCCGCCGTATTGCATGTAATCAGGGTCACGTTGTTCGCTGCCGTATTCGCCGGCGTTCCAGCCTGGGATGTGGGCGACAGGGCCGCCGTTGGCAGATCGTTGTTCCCACTTGGCCGCCCAACCGGGGTCCTGGTCCGAGATCTGGTGGTCTTCGTCGACGAAGAAGACTTTGCCTTGGCGGTAACTTTGGGCACCGAGGTTGACGACCGACATGGCGGCGGCACCAAGGTCAGGTTGGTTGTTGCAGAGCGATGGATCACCAGCTTCGCAAGCGTCCAACCAGTTGGCGAAGTGCGCCATGGTGGTGTTGTCGATGGGGTTGGTGGTGATCCGTTCGGCTTCTTGTCGCACGTGGGTCACGGGTCCGCGTTCGGGAATGAAGTCAAACCCATCGAACGATTCGCCATTGCCGAAGGCAAAGGTGCCGTAGTGGCCACGGATCAATTGATTGACGCGTGATTCTTCGTTGCACATGGTCGCGGTGACCAAGCCTTGGACACCTTCGTTGAAGTCAGCAACCACGGTGGCAACATCAGGCACATCGCGGCCATCGTATTCGAGGTAGATGCCACCGGCACCGACAACTCGGCCGGGCACGCGAAGGCCGGTGGCTTTCAACATCGAAGTGGTGCGGTGCACGAACAAATCCGTGAACATGCCGCTGCCAAAGGGCCAGAAGCGACGCCATTGCTTGTAGACTTCGCGGTCGAAGGGGATGTCTTCGGCGAGATCGTGCTCGGTGCCCAGCCAACGTTTCCAATCGATGGTTTTGGGAGTCATGTCAGGGGTGAGTTTGTAGTAGCGCCACTGGCCGACGTCCGAGTTTCGGAAGTACTCGGTTTGGAAACCCAGGACCTTGCCGAGCTTGCCTTCGCGAAGCAACGCGTTGACTTCGTTCCAAACCGGGAGGCTCGTCGATTGCACACCGACCTGCATGACTTTGCCGCTGGCCCGCCATTTGTCTTCCACGTCGAAGGCTTCTTGGACCGTTTTGGTCATCGGCTTTTCGCAGTAGACGTTCAGTCCGGCCTCCAGCGCGTCGATGGTTTGGCGATGGTGCCAGTGGTCGGGGGTTCCGATGCAGACGGCATCGAGATTTTCCTTCTCGATCATGTCGCGGTAGTCGACGTACTTGGCCGGTTTGGTCTTGGTCGCCTTTTCGATGTAGTCGGCGACTGTGTCACGCTGAGATTCGAAGACTTCAGCGACGGCGACGAGTTCGATCTTGCGGCCAGCTTGGTGGTGTTTGCAGAGCGATTTGACGTGAGCGCCAAAGCCACGGCCACCGGGGCCGATGAACCCGATTCGCATGCGTTCGTTGCTGCCAGCGGGGGCCGCCGAGGCAGGTTGGGTGGTGGTGGCGGTGAAGGTCGCGGCCGAGATCGTCGCGGCAGCAGCGGAGGTTTTGAGGAATTCGCGTCGGTCGCTCATGGCGGGCTCTTCAGGGGTGGAAGCGGGGATGAATGAAAGGGGATAGCAGCCTGTTGATTTCGTCAGCCGGAACGCGATCGCGTCCGGTAACCGTGGGCGAGCGCCCGTCGGCTGATCGTTCCATCTACGAAACGTATTGAATCAACAGTCTGATAGACTAACCGGCCGAGAACGCGGGGGCAATTTTGGGCGATTTTTTCATTCCCAACCTGGACTCACAGCGTGTATTTGTGAACAGGCGAAGGTGGCGGGTTCGTTTTGCCTAATCGGCACTTTCGAAACAACCGATACGAAGGTGTCTGCTCCGCACCCATGTTGGATGCGCGGCCGCTCTCTCTGTCGTGAAACTTGATTTGCACCGTCGTCGGAACACCGCTGCCGAACTCCATTTGCGATCGCGCCATTGCGTGCGATGGTTGCGGGTCTGCACAGCTATGTTTTTGTTGGCTGCGTCGTGGGGAGCCCCCACGGTCGGCGAGGATGGATTTTCCAGCCCGTTTCGTTTGCCTTCGGCCTCCCAATCGCAATCCGATCGCGATCGCGAAAGGGTCTCTGCTCGATGGGTTCAGCACAAAGAAAGAGTCAAGACTGCGAAAAACAACACGGTCGAACTGGAGACACTCCCCGCCCCATCCCGGTCACCGGAGGAATTGCCAGCCCCGGATTCGGATCAAGAAATCCGTCGCGGGATTTTGCTTCGCGCGGTCCGCAATGCCGTGAGCTTGGGGGACATCCCACTCGCTATCGAGCGATTTGAAGATCTCTTTCAAGAGTTTCCCGGCCAAACGGATCTGAAAATTGAGTACATCGGGTTGCTCATTCAATCCGGCAACCTCACGAAGGCGGAGCAATCGTTGAAGGTGCTGGTGGAGCAGTTTCCCGATTCCATTCCGTTTCACATCTTGCATGCCGAGTTGTTGATTCAGCAGGGAAAACATCTCAATGCAGAACGTTCGCTTCGCAAGATCGTCGAAAGCGGTGAAGCGAATGTGGATGTTCTGATCTCCTTTGCCCGCGTGCTTGCCTGGCAAGGCAACCTTGCCGAGGCAGTGGAGGTCTACGAGCGACACCTGCGAGATTTGCCTGGTTTGCCGTTGCAGAACGAATTGGCGATCGCCGAACTTCTGATTGAGATTCAGCACCCCGGAGATGCCGTTGCCGTGCTGCTCCGCTTGTACGAATCCGATCCCGGCAACCCGCAAGTCCTCGTGATGCTGGTGCTCGCGAATTCGCGAATGGGCGAGAACGTGGTCATCCATCGCTATCTCGAGGAGCTGCAGTCGAATCCGGAGTTCACGTTTGACAGTCGGATTGAATTGGCCGACACGTTGTATCGAGACGGTGCCGATCGGTTGGCATTGATGGTGTACCAGTCCGCTTCCGTGCTGCGACCCAATCATGTCAGCACACAGACCAAGATTGTTCGTGTTCTGGTGCGTCTGTTCGACATGAACGGTGCAAAAGCGGTTTTGGATTCGATTGAAGAGACGAGCGCCGGATCCCCCGACCATCGTTTGGTGAGACTGGAAACCGCCAACTATCAAACCGCGGTTGGCGAACATGCCAAAGCGTTTGCAATCTATCGATCGCTGTTGGTCAACAACGAAGGCGATGAGTTGGCGCAGGTTGGTTTAGGAACGCTCTACCATGCGATTGGAGATGATCGCGCTGCTGAAACCGTTTTCCGCAATTTGGGGACGAAGCAATCACACTCGGTCCAAATGCTGGCTGAGTCGTTGTTGAAACAAAACCGAGTCAGTGAGGCGATTCAAACGCTGCGTCATTCATCGCATCCGGCGACGTTGGCACAGGAAGCAGCGGTCGCTGACATCTTGCTGCGTGGACGAGATTATGCCGCCGCGGAATCAGTCTGCGTGGCAGCCTTGGCGGGTGCCCAAGGGATTGCACTGGATGTCGCCACGAAAATCCAGATTCGCACGACCCTCGGACTGTCACAGCTCAAGCAGGGACGCTTTGCGGAAGCCGAGGACACGCTCCAAGAAACACGGCGAATGCAGGGGGGCGATTCGGCCAAGCTTCGATACGGCCTGTATCGCTGTTTGATCGCACTGGACCGTGAAGCGGAGGCCGAGCAAGTGTTGTCGGACGAGCGAAATTCGTTCGCCCCCATGACGAAAGATCGAGTCACGATCGCTCAATTGGCCATGGCCGACTGCGAGTGCAAGTTGGCAGAGCGATTGTTGCAGCAAGCCTTGATGTTCGACCCGAGCAATGTGTACCTGATGATCTTGCTGGGGGAATCCCGATCGATGTGCAATCGATGCTCTGGCGATTGTGACGATCGATCGAGTTTCGTTTCGGCACTGGCGGCATCGCCGATGAACACCCGTGCCCGCTTGGGGCTGGCGCGTTCCTACACCCGCACGAATGATTTCAGCTTGGCGAACAAGTCGTTCGACATGATTCTGACGGCGTTCCCCCAACACGAAACGGCACGGATCGAATACGCTCGCATGCAATACGCGTGGAAGGGCGTGGATGCGGCGAACCGTGCGTATGCGGAAGCGAAAGCACGCCACCGTCCACAGGAGTTTTTGCCTGGTGCGAGCTTGATGCACAGTGACCTGAACGCGTTGCAGGTCGAATACGAACAGGCAAGCAACCGCTTGCAACTCATCGAAGCGGAACGGAAGGCCAAGTACTACAAGGACTGGAAGCCGCGAACCGCGCAGGCAAACTATCAATCCTTGCTTCAGTTGGACCCAACCAACCAGGAAGCTCAGTTTGATCTGGGCCAGGTCCATTCTGCTTTGAACCAAACTCGGAAGGCCATCGCCCGGTACGACTGCTTGCTCCGTCTCGATCCGTGCCATACGGAGGCCTTGATTGCCAAGCGGCGGATGCAATTGGAAACACGACCCCAGATTCTAAACTCCTTTCAGTTTGAATTCCGGTCCGGCCGGCAAGGGTTGACCGATCTCACCTCGTTGCGTTTGGACACGCGGGTGGTCAAACCAATTGGAGATCAGGACGAATACCTCATTGCTGGCTATGCCCATCGGTTTTTGCGGCCCAAACAAGGCGCGGATGCGGATGGGAACGTGGCGATTCTTGGTTTCCAAACCAAACCATGGGACCACCTGCGTTTATTCGCGTTGGCGGAGTTGGAACAATACGATCAAGGTTTCTCAACACGAGTCCCGTTTCGCGCGGGATTGAACTGGCGAACGCCGGCGGACGTTCATCTCGGGCTGGCGGGATTCTTGGAGAACATCGCTGCAAACGGTGAATCAATCCGTCAAGACACCTTTCGTGGTGGTTTGGAACTGACCGCAGCAACGAACTTTTCCTGGCGTTGGGATGCGGCCGCGATGTACCGTTTGGCGGGCTATTCCGATGACAATCTTTCACAAGAAGTGTTGGTTCAGAACAACTACTTGCTGATTCCTGGACGCACACAATTGCGATGGAAGACGGATTGGAATTTGATCGCGTTCAACGAATCAACTCGATTCAACGCCGACCCTGATGATTTGACTGGGATTCTTCATCCATATTTCAGTCCGTCTGCATTCACGTTTGCGTCCAGTGGCATGGAAGTCCGCAAGTGGCTGAGTCCTCACAACTTTCATGGTGCGGATGCCCATTGGGTGTCGGCCTACGGTGGAGTGCGGATCGACTCTGACAGCGTTGGCTACGGACTGTTCGAAGCAGCCGCGCATCGAGATCACCAGGGATGGTTGAGTGCGGAGGTGAAAACCTCGGTCATCCTCTCGGAAGTCTACAACAGCGTTGGCGTGGGCGGTTTGTTCACGATCCGGTTCCCGTGATTGGATGACGGTGTTGCCCGCAAGTGCTGCCCGCCACGTCGCATTTCGGCAAACAGTCAATTGGCGTTGCGGTGTTTCAGAAGCCGCCCGGGGAGGAATCGGAGGGTTCAGGGCCTGCCGTACGATTGCATGATGTTCACGCGATGGTTCGGCCAAGGTTCACAACCACTGGCTCGTTTACAACGACGCAGTGGTCGCCGTGAGCAGCCAATTCAGATGCTTTTCAGCGGAGCGGAAATCGCCTGCCGATTCCAAGAGGTCCACCAATTGCAATCGCAGTTTGATCTCGTGGGGACGTTCTTCAACCATTTGAGTCAAGAAAGGGATCAATGACTCGGTTTGATTGTGCCGCGCCATTGCCGCCACCATCGTCTGTCCGGCGACGCCTGCATTGGGGCCCTCTGAGATGGCCAAAGCAACCCGTTGCAGTTGGGCTGACTGGGAGGGCGACAACTGGTCCACCAACAGACTCGCTTCGACAAAGGAGCGTTGCAACTCCGCGTCGTTGGGATTGGCCACCAAAATGGGTTCGATCAATCTCATCGCCCGCTCGCCATCGTGATTCCACAAACAAGTCAAAGCATGCAGTCGGCGGGCCTCTGAGTCATTGGGACGGAGTTGCACCAAACGATCCATGGTCGACATTGCCAATTCGAAATCGTCTCGCCCCAAGGCTGCGTTGGCAAGCAATTTCAGGACAGCGGGATCCTCGGAATCAATCGTTAGCAACGCATGACAATGTTCAATCACCTGATCAAAATGCCGAGCGGACGCGTAGAGGTGTGCCCGGTGAAGGCGATCTTCATAGCTGGGTTCTGAATCATCGTCTTCGGTCAAGAATGAGATGGCTTCTTCGATTCGGCCGACCTTGGCTAACAAGCCTGCGTGTTCACGGCGTAACTTGGGATCGTCTTTGACAACCAGCGGGTCAACTCGAGAGAACAAGGCCACAGCTCTCGCCACGTCACCTCGGTTGGCGTGGTTGCGTCCGGCTGAGATGAACAGTTCGTTGCGTTCTTGATCATCACTGGCTTCCTCGACATGCTCCAGCAAGTCAGCGTAGATGGGCAGGGCGCGGTCGTACATTTCGGCGCCATCGAAGGTCTGTGCTCGACAGAATTTCGCGGTGAACGTGGTGACATCTCGATCCATGATCAGTTGATCCAGCTTGCCGATGCTCTGGCGATCCCCCAAGTTCTGGAAGATTTCGCGCAAGCGAACGATTCGTTGTTCGTCTGCATCTGGATCTGCGACGGTTTTGGCCAACAGGGATGCCAGTTTGACGCGGGTTTCTTGTGGGACGACAGTTGCCTGCTGGTTGAAGTTCAACAGGATATCATCCTGGTTCCAAACCAAGGTTCCGAAGATTGCGATCAGAGACGCCGCAATGGACAGTGTGCCGGTCAAGATGGCTGGGCGTACGCGAGGCAACTGGCGTTCGGGTGGTTGAAGTTTCACCACGGCGCTGACGCGATTCTGGTCACTGGCATTGCACAGCGAGAGCAGCAGGCTTCGGCCCTCGCCCGTGAAGCCCACGAAGTCCAATTTGGCGAGTTGCAGCGGCACGCATCCGAGTTTCACCTGATGGATTTCGGTGACCACCGTTGTGCCCGCGATTCGTCCTAGCGGTGTGGTCAGAACGAAACGAGTTTCCGTTCCGATGTCGGGGCAATTGGTGGCGAGGACCATGCACCCGTGGGCCGTGATCCCTTCCGTGACGGTGGGTTCATACTTGGTTGACCCGTCCGACAGGGAGATGGGCAAATTGATGCGTTCATCATCCATCTCACTGGTTGCTAACTGGACTTCGATTGAGTCGTCACGATGCTTCTTTCGCGATTCGAACTGGTCGTACATCCGCGTTGTGGCGTAGTCCGCGCACAGGCGCCAGATCACGCCAAGGGCTTCGGTCGACGGCTCCACAAACTCACACCCGTAGCGATAGCTGGTTGCGTTGCCGTCACGGGAGGATTGCGACTGCAAACCCTGCGATTTTTGGCACAGTCGTGCTCGACAGGTCGCGGTCAATCCCATCGCTGAGATGGTCAAGTCGATGTCTTGATCGATTGGCAGATCCTCGAAGGCGTGGAAGCCCACCCCCACTTCGTTCAGGTCGCAGGTGACAGCTGTTCCAACGCGACGATCATCTTCCTCGCCGATTTGATAGGTCATGTGCAGAGCACAGGGGTGACGCCAGATTTCTTCTGTTTCGTCTGAGGCCCGAAGCGATCGCTGGATCACCTGCCAAGCAAACCAACACTGGCTCAGCAGCAAAAACGAACCTACCAGGACCCCCGTCAAGTCATGCGTCAACCCGATCGAATACTTGGTCGATGCCCAGGCAATGGCCAAGGCACTGCCGACGATGTACAAGCATTGAGGCATGATGAAGCGGCGAATGCTGTTGGTTTGCCGGCCTCGTTTGGACGTCACAACGAAGGTGGTCTTTTTGCGTTTGAACACGGCTCGGTAGCAGGATTGGATTTGAGTCCAGAACGATGCCATGTGTGTCAATTCGGTGCCAATCAAATTGCCGTGTCCATTGCTCGTCACGGTCACGGCGGTCCAGATCGTGAGCATGTAGATCAACGTGATGATCCCCAACGTCCAAGACAGTTCCGCAACCGGTGCGACGCCGGTCAACAGCATCAACATCGGAGCCAGGTACAACTGCAGCTTCTGAATTCCAGTCGTCCAACTGAGCATCGATCCCAAGTAGCAAAGACGCTGAGCAAACGTCAGGCCTGGCATTGTGAAGGGATTGTCATGGGCGAAGATTCCCAGATTGCCTTCTCCCCAACGCAGACGTTGTGTGTTGAAGGTCGTGACATCGGTGGCCGCTTGGCCGCTGACCAAGCGCTCATTCACGAAGAGCGAGTTCCAGCCTTTGGCATGCAGTCGAAGACCGGTGTGCATGTCTTCGGTGATGGTTTCAGTGGCCACGCAACCGACGTCTTCCAGGGCGGTCCGGCGGAACATCGCGGCACTGCCGCAGAACGAGACACCGTTCCAGTAGTTCTTGCCGGGCTGGATCACATTGTAGAAGATCTCGCCTTCTTCCCAGTAGGTTTGCCGACCGTAGTCCAGAGTCCCGTGGAAATTGTCGAAGTTGTAAAACGAGTGGGGCGTCTGGACGAATCCCAATCGGTCGTCTTCGAAGTAGCCCAACAGTCGGGTGATGAAGTCTTGGCGGGAGATGTGATCGGCATCGAAGATGACCACGAATTCACCCGCCGTGATTCCCATCGCATGGTTCAAATTGCCTGCCTTGGCATGCAAATTGGTGTCGCGGTTGATGTAGGTCGCGCCCAGTTCATCGCACAACTCTGCCACGGCGGGACGGTTGCCATCATCCAACACGTAGGTTTCGTGTTCGTAGTGCAACGCGAGCGCAGCGGAAATGGTGCCGCGCAGAAGACTGGGGTCTTCGTTGTAGGTTGGAATGTAGACGTCGACGGTTCGGTTTTTGAGCGGAGCAACCGGTTCGGGCTCCACAATCTCCCAAATTTGGAAAAAGTACAGGTGCATCAGCAAGCAACCGTAGAGCTCGGCGACATACAGCGAGAGCGATGCACACGTTGCGTACACACTGTCGAAGTTCAGCGTGAACGCGCCGCGAAATCCGAGGTAGACCACGGACACCAGCATGGCGGCAATGATGGAAGTGCGACGGATGAAACGATTGGAGCTTCCGAACATGGATGACTTGTCAGACGAGAGTGGGGGGCAAGTCTGAAAGCCTAGCTCTGACTTTGTGACACGGCGTCAATTCCGTTCCACAATTTTCCGCAACGACAATGGATCCAGTTCTTTGGAATGGCCCACCTCCACTGAAAGCGGGTAGTCCGCCCACCAGGGCCCAGCTGCCCAGACGCACCCGCCAAGATCGGCTTGGTCCATTTGCACCAGCATTTCCGAAAAGAGGTCGTTCCAATTGGCGTCGTCAACGGGCACGCCAAATTCACCCACAAATCCTCGCACGCGATTCTGTTGGCACCATTCCACGAAGGGCTGCAGTCGCTTGGCGGGGCGCTGCCTGATGTTGGGGTCATTGAATGCTTCTTCAGCGAAGGACAGTTTGTATTGACCGCTGGAATCGTGGTCCAAGTAGCAGTGCCCTTCGTAGAGCACGCGTCCTGTCGCATCGTTGATCCAAGCGTCTGGGCCGTTGACGCGGGAAAATTTCTCGGTGGAGGACCAGGCATCACCGGCAACCAGGAGCCATGTTTGTTGGTCAACAGCTCGAATCGCATCGACTGAACGCTGAGAAATTTCGTCCCATTTGGAACGCCCCATGTCATGGGGTTCATTCATCAACCCGTAAGCAATCACAGTTGAATTATCGTGGAAATGGATTGCCAACCGGGTCCAAAGATCAGCCAAGTGCTCGCTTGAAACCGGGGTTTGCCCGTCGATCCTTTGATCGATGATGCAATCCCGAGGTCCCCGGGCAGTGAGGGTTCGGTACCGCCCGTAGTTGTGCAGATCGATGATCACTCGAGCTTCGGAGGCTCGCACCTGGGCGATGGTTCGGACCAAGCGGTCAAGTTCTTGTGGATCCAGTTCTTCGCCCAGTGCCGGCTGCAAACGCTCCCATCGGACCGGCAATCGCATCAACCGAATCCCACGCTGTGCCAATGGCTCGATCGTCGAAGCGCCCGGATAGGTGTAGTCGACTTCAAAGACGCCTGGATTGACGTTTGAAAAATCGGAATGGTGAGTTCCGAATTCAGGTCCAGCGATCGAGACTCCGATCGAAGTTGGAAAGTCTTGCTTGAGAACGTGGTCCGCTTGCGATGATTCGTGCACACGCACCAAACTGATCACAACGACGAACAGGCACGGCCCCCAGTAGATCGGTCTCATTGTCTTTTGCCCCAAAGAAGTCTTGGTCTGTTTTGTTTTTGTCTTCGCGTCTGCCCTTTCAGAACAATAGGTTACGTTTGAAGCGCGGATGCGCCATTCGATCGTTATAACCAACCGAGGGGGGGTGTTCCTGTGTTCATTACGTGGACATTGCGTCTCCCCACAGTCTTCCATGTCGTACCTTTGAACGGGGCGATGTTTGACTTTGCGGGCATGCAAAGTTCGTTGGTTATTCGAAAAGGATTTAGACATGAGTGATGAAACCAAATCGCCGACGATACACCTGGTCGACGATAACGAGGTTGATCGCATTGCAATTGGGCGAATTCTGGCGTCAGTCGGGATCGCTGTGAGAGAGTACGCCGATTCAGATGCCTTCTTGGCGGAACTCGGCCAGAGCCAGATCGCGTGTCTGGTCGTGGATGTTCGGATGCCGGGTCTGGATGGCCCTTCGCTTCAGCGAGAACTGCTGGAACGTTGCTTGGACATTCCAATCATCTTGGTTTCGGGAGTCGCGACGGTTCCGATTGCCACGGCAGCGATGCGTCTGGGCGCCTTGGATCTGCTTGAAAAACCAGTGGATCCAGAGAGATTTGTTTCGCTGGTGAAAACGGCTCTTTCCATTGGTGAAGATCGTGAAATGCGGATGAACTTGGCTCTGCAATTGAAAGAGGAGTTGGCGACGTTGACCGAAAAAGAACGCCTGGTTCTTCCCTCGGTTTGCGACGGTTTGTCCATCAAAGCCATTGCCGCGCAACGCGAGCTGACGTTCACGGAAGCGGCCCGATGCCAAAGCAGCGTTCTAGAGAAGTTCAGTTGTTGCAATCCGCTGCAACTGCTCAAGCGATTTCAAAAGGCCGGCTTGCTGGTGGAGTTGGATCCATCGTTGGCCTCCGCGGATTCGGCATTGGAATTCACCTTCCGCAGCGATCGTTCCGAGCGAGTGCTCCATCCCAAGAGCCTGGCGAAGAGCCAGCTCTCGCCTGTCAGGTGATGAGCCACGGTGTCAGACGCGTGTCCCACGCGCAGCCAATCTGAAACGTTGCGATTCAAACACCGTTTTGGATCGCAACGGTCCGGGGTCCCGCTGGAGCGACACAGCCACTTTGATGGTTTGTGTGGTTCCAAGGTGGGGACTCAGGGAACGCTTTCTTGAAGAGCCCGAGCCTCAGGGAACGAACCGACCTTCGGCATTTTCAAGGCAACCGACAACAGGCGCAGAGCAATGCCCAAATTGTCAGTGCTTCCAGAGGATTCTCGAAAAGCTTCCGGGGATCTGTTGGGAAACGCGAGAGATCAGGCCTTAGCCGACCGGCTGTTGTCTTTCGGCATGGGAGCTGTTTTGGCAAGCGTTCTTCTTCCCACGTGCACCGGGGCGAACGCCCAAACGGTTCACATGGTTAAGCCGGGGCATTCCTGCCGACCTGCCTAGGAAGCGATGAATTTGGCTTCCAGACCGAGGATTTCGCCCAGGGTTTCGTCATCGCGGAAGATGGCGTCGTTGGAACCCTGTTGATCGAATGTTGGCTGGGGCACGTCATGCGACGCGAGGGAATCGTTCGTCGCATGGGAGAAGGCCGCGAAACCATTTGAATCGGAAGAATTCGAGTCCGATGAGTTGTCTCCGCCGGTGCCGCTTGATTGAGCATCCGCGATGTATTCGCCGGAAGGTTCTGATCCACCGTCGAGTTCGTTGAGTTTGTTGATGACTCGCAACGCATCCAAGGCAGAGACGTTGCCGTCGTTGGTGACGTCGATCTTGGAGCCGGTGGTTTCAGCGAAGGTCAGGGTGCGGTCGCCGTTGGCATTCAAGTCGTTGATGACTTGCAGTGCATCCAAGGCGGTGACGACCCCGTCGCCGTTGACGTCTTCGCCGAGGTCGGTGTTGTAGCGAGGGCTGTCGACTCGGGTCGCAGCAACGGAGACCAGGTCTCCCGCTGTGGTGACGCCCGAAGTGATTTGTCCGCCCACGACGGTGATCGTCGCATCGGCAATCGCGTGAATGACCTGCGTGGGCTGCCAATGCAGTTGATATTGTCCGTCGGCCAAGTTGGTTTGGGTGAAGGCACCGGACGCGTCCGTCACAATTTGAGGTTCGACGCCATGCCGGACCCCGGTGACTCCGATTTGGGTGGAGGCATGTCCGGCGATTTCAATGCGTGCGATCCGGGATTCGGGATCGACCAGCGTCAACGTTTGGTTTTGACCTTCGCTGAGACTCCCGTTGGCCGTGTTGCGGATGTCCGTGGTGACTCGCATGATCAAATTACCAGCCGCGTCATAGGCCTCGACTCGTCCGTAACTGTCGTCTTGCAGTCCGACAAGATCGACTTCGACGTGGCCAACCGGTTGATCAAAGGTGACTTCCATTCCCAGACGGGAATCCAGGCCGGGCCACCAGCGGCTGAAGTTTTGGTCCATCACGTGGATCAATGGTTCGTCGACGAACCGGGTGTCCTGTTGGACTTGGAGTTCCGTGCGAACATTGTCACCGATGGCAGCGAAAGTCATTCCGCCGGTGGGCAACAGGTCGGTGTCCAGGCTGACATCGGCGACGTCAAAACTGCCGCTAGACAGTTCGGTCCCGTTGGCGGCGAGCACATCCAACTGGATCCCCGCCAGCAGGGATTCGAATTCGCTGCGGTTGGAGTCACCGTTTTCATCAAAGTAGACGAAGCCCGCGACGGGGGACTCAGAAACCAAGGGGGTGGTTCTTGAACCCGTCAACGTTTGGCTGGTGACTCCTGTTGCGGCGTCGATGACTCGCAGGGAGACCGAGGTCATGGTCGGTGGGACATCGATCGAAAAGTCGAATGTCGCAGTGGGACTGTCGGGGGACTGCAGCGTCGTCCATTCACCACCATCAATCGAGACTTGCAATTCCGACACGACATTGAGCGTGATGTCGCTTTGTGGTCCCGATGAGTTTTGGTTGATCAGTGTCGCGGAGGACGCTTCCCCGCGGAAATGGAATTCGTTGGTTTGGGAATCGTAGTGACCGCTGCCGTCGAAGTTCAGCGGGACGTCGAGCACATCGAAGATGCCGTCTCCGTCGGAGTCTTGCCATCCGATCATCGCGAAGGTGGTCTCAGGCGAGACGAAGTTTTGGTACCCGTTCACCAGGTTGTTGCCGCCCGCCATGATGCTGGGTTGCTGAGTGAATCCGGGGGCCGGGTTGTCTTCGGCGTTGTCGTTGGGAGTGTTGTAGTAGCCACGGCTTTGGTCGTACGACCCACCGCCGCTGTATTCGTCCAACCCCCAGAAGATGTGGGAGATCTCATGGGCGAAGGTTTGAGCGGGCCGGGTGGAGGGGGCAACGACGTACAATCCACCCGGGAATGCGAAGGCGCCCGAGAACGATCCGCCTGAGGCGTAGTAGCCATCGGCGTCGTCGGAGGCGTCACTGATGAACAGTGAGAACGCCCAGTCGGTATCAAGCGCTTCGCGTTGCGATGCGTTGAATGCAAACATGCCTTCGTCCAAAGACAGGGACGCATCGATCCCGGTGTCATCCAGGAATTGTCCGACGTAGGTGCTGTAGCTGTTGCTGGTGCGATCGATCGGTTCGATCGGGATTTGCAATGGATTTTCAGCGTAGGTGTCGTCGATCACGAATTCCAGCGAATGGACGGTGTCGAGTCGATCCAGGGCTTCGGTCCACCAGTTCAGTCCGGTGGTGATCTTGGACATGACCTCGTCAATCTCGCCAGCGGTCCAATTTTGGGTTTTGGTGTCGGTTTGGCCGGTGGAGTCCAGAAAGATGGGCGTGACCGCAACGCGACCGAGAAAGAACTCGGCGGTGTCGCTGGTGGTGGCGCCGACGGGAATGCCCGCTGTCATCACTCGCCGTGTTTCCAATGTCTGGAGCGTCAGCGGTCGCCTGGTCGCGAGGCGACGGAAGGCGGCAATTCGTTGATTGGATTTGTTGCTGGAAGCCCGTTTTCGCATGTCGGCCGATCGCAGGGAAAGCGTTGAAAAGGGTGTTTGGCCGCCGTTTCCTCAGTCCTTGGAGTTGGCGAACGTCCGTTTGGTTCCCAACTTCATTCTAAAACTCAACGAATTCACCGGTTTGGGGCCGATTCGAGGGGCTGGAATTACCGGTTCCGGTGAGCTGGATCACACCCCAGCACCCAAAAAAGCGAGCGTGACGTATGGTTCGAATGAAACGGGGGAACCGTCCATTCGAACTCTACGTCACGCTCACGAAAATGGATTTCTGACCGAAGGTTTTCTTCGCGACGATTAGTTCATCGACGCGAAGATTGAGTCCAATGCCGAAATTTCCGATTCCTCGGATTGGTCGGCCTGATCGCGATCATTTGCCAGGGTTTCCACCACGTCGTCCAAGCTGATCACGGCTGCGGAATCGAACACACTGGCGGAATCCGCCACCAATTTGGAGGCTGCTTCGACGATGGGTTCGCCCGCGGCTTCGGACGATCGGGAATCGTCATCGCTGCGGGACGTTGGGTCGAAGGCGATCGTGGCGGTGGACGCCAGGACACCGTCCGAAACACGGGAGTAAGCGACCGTGGTCGAAGACGTCGATGCGAGGAGAGGTTCTCCGGCACCAGTGGGGTCTTGGCCAGGACTGGTCAACTCGTTCAGTCGGTTGATGACCATCAGAGCGTCCAACGCCGAGACAACACCGTTGCCGTTGACATCGGGGTACTGAGGCAAGGTGATTCCCGCAGGAATGTTTGCCAGGTTGATGTCGCCGTCGGCAGCGTTGATCGCATTGATGATCAACAGAGCGTCGAGTGGCGTGACCGCTCCACTGGCGTTGACGTCTTGGATCAACGAGGGGTTTTGGTAGGGATTGTTGTTGATCGTGAACGTGTAGTCCTCGACCTCGCCCGATTGAGCCAATCCGTCCGAACCCAAACCGGCTTCGTTGGAGAGGCGGAAGCGAGTTTGGATTTCACCCACGACTGCGTTGGACGGAACATTGATGTTGACGGTTGTGCCGCCCGTTCCGATGACGCGGGCCACGCCCGAGCCGATGCTGCCGAAGCGTTCCACTTCGGTTTCGTCGAAGGTTCCGTCACCGTTCCAATCAAACCAGGCGTCCAAGTAGAACGCTGGTGTGACGCCGCCAACCGTTGGCGATTGAACATCGATGACGAACTGAGTCGAGAACCCAGGACGCATGGCACCCAAGATTGCGACGCCATCGTCACCGTCTGCGTTGGAGTCGGCGGTTCCGGAACCGTTGTCGACGCCACCTGAGTCGGCGGTGATTTGATCGCCGAGCTGGAAGCCTTCGTTGATGACGTGGCGAGGACCGTTGTCACTGACATCCACGGGGATGCGTGGGTCAGCCGCGTCACCAAAGTCGAGCAATTCGCCAACGAAGATGACCGCTTCGCCCGTCAGCAATTGGTTGCCGACATCATCGGTGATCCGATCGCTGATCACGGACTGACCGCGAACCAAGGAGGCTCCTTCGATCAAGATTCGTGAATCAGGTTGTTGGACGATGAGGTCACCGGCCGCAATCTCAGTTGCAAAGGCATCCGAGATGGCTTCGCCGTACAGGTGAGCGATGCGTTTGATGCCAGTTTGCGACAGCGACAGGATGTCGATGATCGGCTGAATCGCGTTCAGCTTGGTTGCACTGGATTGTTCCAGTCCGGTGACAACTGCACTGCGGACATCGTCCAGTGGCACGATGACTGGGATCGAAGCGGGTTGGCCGGCGAATCCGGATTGTGAGAGTGCTGTGTTGGCCAAGTTCAGACTGTATTGGTCGTCACCGCCCAAGGTCACACGTCCGCCGCCGATGTTGACCGGGGTCAAACCAGTGACATTGGCCGAGATCGCAGCGACCAAAGCGTCGGCGACTTGGTCCGGTGTCGAACCACCGAATCCACCACCGGCGATCGATACCGCAACCGCGGACGAATCGTTGAGGAATCCGTCGAAGTCCAGTTCGAATGTGACCGATTCTGTGGTGCCACGAGAGATCGTGAAGGTTTGACCGTCGCTCAGGTTTGGCGAAACGCTGCCTTCTTCGGTTGGGACAATCAGTCCGAAGCCGAAGGACACGCCGATTTCGCTGTTGCCTTCCACGATGACCGAATCGGTCAACGAGGTGACGGAGATCGGTCCGTTGGTTCCGGAAATACGGAAGTTGCCCGTTGCTCCGGAGGTTTCGACATTCAGTCCCGCGGTGCTGATTGCGGAAAGCAATTCTGCCGTGATTTGACGGGCCGTTGAATCGGTTCGGATCGCGACGACCACATCGGCGTTGGCCGCGGCCGCACCGTTGGAATCGAATTCGAAGGTGAGTTCTTGTTGCCCGTCGAAGATCGTGACTTGCTGGCCGTCGAAGTCGTTGATGCCGTCCGTGGTGGTGATCAACATCGTGACATCGAGGACGTGGTTGGTCTGACGCAGGAAACTATCCGATTCGAACGAGACGTAACTGTTCTCGCTCGCTTCGGTGGCTCCGAGCAGTTGCAAGCGGCCGGTTTCAATCGTGGCGTCGTCGTCGACCTGCATGTGAATGGCAACGAGTTGCAACTCCGAACCATTGATCGCACGAGCGAAGATGTCACTGATTTGTTCGGCAGTGGCCGCTTCAGGCAAACGAACGGCGATGTTTCCATCGGCGACGTTGGCGATGGACTCGGTGTCGAATTCGAACGTGACTTCGTTGACTCCGTCGTAAATCGTCACCAGTTGCCCGTCGATGTTGGATTCGACGAGGTTGGTGAGTGGATTGACGGTGGTCAACTCGCTCGGCAGGATCGACAGCCCGATGCCGGTGTCGGCTTCGAAGATCTTGTCGCCGACTTGGGTGGTCGCACCATCGGCGTAGACGCGTCCTTCTTCGGCTTTCAAGACACCGACGTTGTCGCCGGACAGAGTGCTGCCGAGCAATTCGACGGTGTAAGTCGCGTTGTCGGGCCACACGCCTCCGATTGGAGTCAGGCGGATCGTGTTGTCGCCAGGCTCATAGCTGAATCGATAGTCGACACCTTCGGACAGCAGTTCGACTTCGTTGCTGTCGTAGAAGAATCGTGTGATCCGCACCAGCTCGGACAGAACGGTCGAGTCATCGATGCCAACTCCAGGAGCCGCGTCGGCGGGAGCGATTCCATCGATGAGTTGAATTTCAAACGCATCGTGGATCGTTCCCGAACTGAAGGCTTGACCAGCCAAGTTGAACAGGTCGTCTCCGCGAGGGGAGGTGACAACAAATCGTGGTCCGTCGCTGTCGCCGCGTTCCTCGGCTCCGCGGTCAACGAAGACGTTGAAACCAAGGCCGTTTGGCGAGGCAACGTTTGGATCGTCGCTGCGAAGTTGTCCGTTGAGATCGTAAATCGGAGCGATGATCGGGCTCGGTGGCAATCCGATCGCACCGCGAACGGTTTCAAGCGACGAGCGATCTTCCAGCGAGCTGATGCCGCTGTCGATCGTGGATGTGCCAGCTTGCGGTGTGAACACCAAGTTGACTGGATTGACGAAGATCTGTTGGAACGGGCTGATGAACTGAGAGAACAGTCCCGTGTCACCCGAGGTCGCGTCGTTTGCGTTGCGATAGAACGTGTTGCCGCCGATGACAGTCAAGTCACCCGAGACGTCCACGTCACCGGCCACATTGCTTTGCGGCGATGCGACCACGATTCCATTCTGGAAGTTCGCGACGATGTTGTTCAGGATCGTTGGGGCCGAGTTCTGTTGAACCACGATGCCTTGACTGCCCGGTGTGTAGATCTCACGAGCAATCGTGGAGATCGCACCGATGCCGTCGATGTCCGCACCCGCAGCACCGAAGTCGAACGTGCCAGAGGTGGACAAATCGGTCAGCCGGACAAATCCGAATTGATCATTCGGTCCGAAGCCGAAGGAGTCCAGATCGATCGTGTTGTCCGTGCCAAAGATTTGACCGACGGAGAAGAACGTCACACCATCGCGGCTGATTTCGACCGCGACGCGTTCCGGAGTCCCCGATTCGAAGATCACCAAGTCAGCGGCGGAGGTTCCGTCACCGACCAACAGGTTGTCTTGGAACAGGAAGGTGGCTTGTCCGCCAGACCCCAGCGAGAAGGTGAACTGACCGGTGGTTGGTTCAGGCCCGATGCCGTGGCAATCAGGCGATCCCAACGCGGCTTCTGTGTCAGTGAATTCCGAGCTGACGTCGGGGCCGAGATCCAAGGTGTCTTGCACAACCGCGTCGGCGAACGAGATGCCGCCTTGGTCGAACAGGATGGATTCGAACACCTGAGGTCCGAGTTCAGCACCGCTGGCGATGGGGCCACCGACCAGAGTGTTGTTGACAATTCGGTCGAAGCCGACTGGGTCTTCCGATGCTCCGCCGTCACCATCCAAGCCGGTGATGCGAATGCCGGCGTCCGAGTTGAACGCGATGACGTTGTTCTGAACCACCACACCAGGAATCAAGTTCTCGGTGTTCAGTTCGATCAAGTTGCGAGCATAGGTCAGGATCGATGGCGTGGCATCACGCAGGTCGTCCGAAACTACCCCAGCGGACGCGTCACGATTGATATCGACACCAGCGTTGGAACTGAACAAGAACCGGTTGTTCTCGATCATGATCACGCCTTGCTCGGCGGTGGCACGGTTGGAGTCACCACGCAGTTCAGAGATCTCGATGTTCTCGAACGAGGGGCGTCCGGCTGTGTCAGGACGAAGGCTGAGGTCCCCGTACAGGTTGATCCGAGTGTCCGCGTTGACCAAGGCATTTGGCGAACTGGCACTGGCTGGTGGCACGGTTCCGTTGGAACGAGCCGCACTGCCATCAATCACCGCTTGAACTTGATTGGAGTTGATCAAGCGGATGATCTCATTGGCGACTTCCTCGGCCGTCGCCGTTCGTGGCAGACGAATCACCACTCGGTTGTCATCGCTGACAAATCCGTCGCTGGCACCGAAGTCGTTCAGGATGTCGAATTCGAATGTCAGACGCGTGTTCGCATCGGCCAAGGTGAACGTCGCACCGTCTTCGATTTCCGAAGCCGGCAGCGCGGTCAAGGTGATGCCGCTGGTGAGTCGTTCGTTGGTGTCGAACGTGCGGAAGCGAGAATCGCCATCCAGGCCACTGCTGACGTATTCCGATGCATCGCGGATTTCCAATTGATAGGAACCCGAGACGGTCGGCTGAGTCGGTTGGGCTGGGGTGGTCAAGTTGACCGAATCGTTGACGATGAAGGCTTCGTCGGTGCCAATTGGATTGGCCGAGGAGACCATTTCACCACGTTCCGCGAATCCGATGATGATGTCATCGATGAACGCACCGTTGTTCTCGTTGTCGGAGGCAGCGGGTTGGCCGTTGGCACCAAACTGGTCACCGTAACGTTGTGCCGTCGATGCGAATGGACCGGAATCATTGATCGTCAAGTTAGGCAGACGGACTGCGGAGCCAACTTGAGGAATCAAGGTCTCGTTGCCGTCCGTGAATCGGTTGGCCAGAGCTTGGCGAACTGCTTCAGCGACTTCTTGAGCCGTGTCGGAGTGGCTGATTTGGACCGGGATGCCAGGCAAGGCATTTTGTGAACCGACTCGCAATCCACTGCCGGTTGAGACGGAGACGGATCCGACACCGTTGAATTCAACCACGGACGAGTTGGCTTGCACGTCCAATTCTGGGTTGATGGACACAGTCGCTTCGTATCCGCCGACTTGAGCCGCGTTGGTGGTTCCCGAGACGCGAGGATCGTAGTCGCCGTTTTCAGGGCCGCTGATTCCGATGTAGATCACACCGTCAGATGTAGCCGTGACAGAAACGGTTCCGTTGGCGGTGTTTTCGATCGCCAGCAAACCTCCCGTGGGGCTGCGAAGTTCGACTCCGGTGGAATCAAAGAAGCGAACGTTCAGTTCAATCCCAGGGTTGTCCGCTAGCGTGCTGACGGTGATCGTGGTGCCAGCAGCCACTTCGACGCTGGACAGGTCCACGTCGCCAAGGTTCGTGACGCCACCGCCGGTGACCGTGCCGAGTGTTCCGCGACCGGTAACTTGGGCATTGCCATCGGTGTAAGGAAGCGGCGTTGCCTGGAACAACAGGTCATTGCGACCAACTGCACCCACCGGGTTGGGGTTGCCGAATGGATCGACGGGGTCGGACGCGTCACTGAAGTCGAAATTGTCGACGGTGGTGAATTGGGCTGATTGAACACCCGTGTTCTGTTCCACAACGGCTTGCAGTTCCGCTCCGATGTCCGATCGTGCGAAGTCCGCGATCGCGACCGTGACTTGGCCGGTTTGAATCGAACGGGTTCCATCGTTGAGGACATATTCGACGCCGTCGATTTCAATGACGAACGATTCGGAGACGTCCGAGTACAAGGTCGACAGTTGGTTGCCGGTCGGAACCAATTGGTCGTAGTCAACCGCACCATCGGCTTCGCCAATCACGGTGGACAGAACCAGTGCAATGTCTTCTTGGGTCAGGTCGACCACTTGTTCGACATCAGGATCGGCGTCTTCCAGGCTTTGGTAAACCGCGAGGACGTCCACTGGGATCAGGGCAGTGCCTGTGATCTGAGCCGTTGCATCGGCGGTATCACGGAAGCCGTCGTCCAACAAGTATTCGTTTCCGTTGAGGAACACCGTGCGGAATTCGTCAGGGTTGTTCTGATAGAAGACCGCCAGTTCAGCTCCCGAAGGAACCAAACGTTCGACGCTGACGCTGGTGTCAAACGTGCTGGTAACCGCGGAGGCGATATCGGCGGCGGTCAACGTGGCCAAGGCGGTCGGTAGACCGTTGGTCACATCGATCTCGATTTGATCGGCCGTGACGGTGCGTGTTCCATCGGTCAAGATGTACTCTTGGCCGTCCACGGTGAAAGTGGCTTCCGCGGTCGCACCACTGCTGAACAAGTCAGCCAGTTGTGCTCCCGATGGGAAGGCAATCGTTGGTGAGAGATCCACCGAGAACAGTTGTCCGCCGATGGTGAAGGTTTCACCATCGGTCAGGCCGCTGGCCGCGACGGTGCGGATTTCAGCGGTGTTGGTGGCGGTCGTGCCGGCGGTCGAGAATTCAATTCTCAGGGACAGGCCGTCTTGACCAGCGAATTCGTTGAGCGGCACACGAGCTTGACGCCATGTTCCGGTGTTGTCGAACAATTGTTGGACGTCCACGTCGATGTCGTCGTCGTAAATTCCGACTTCTGCTGGGTCGTCGAACTCGTCGTCGAAGTCGCCGGTGCCACGCGTTTCGTTGTTGGTGGCGACCAAGTGTTCCACGCCGAAAGCATCGATCACATAGATCCGCAGCGTGTCGCGATCTTCGGCGAACAAGTCATCGTCGTTGTCGGTTGCTGAGTCGTCGTCAACACCATCCGTTTCCAGGAAGTAGTTGAAGTACATCGTTGGCAGGTCAGCCGACGAGTAGCCTTCCAGGCTGAACGAATTGGACTGGACGATCCCTTTGGCACCACCGGGAAGGTTGTAAGTGCTTTGGACGTCTTGTCCATCTTGACGGACGTTTTCGTTGGCCGTGCCAAAGTTCTGGACAGGAGCTTCGCCAAAGCCGTAGTTGCTGTTGAACGCTCCGGCGGTGTAGTTGAACTGCAGCGAGTTGCCACCCGAAACTTCGGGGCGGGTATCGCTGAAGGTCTCGGTGTAACCGTGTCCAGCATCGTCTGCTCGAGCCCCGGCAACGTGCCAGAGGTTGTAATCCAGCGTGCTGAAGTCCAGCCCCAATGCACCGAAGATGCCCGTGTCGATGAAGCTGCGACCACCAGCAAAGATGGGCTGCAGTTCGCCGAGGGTGTTGAAGGCATAGATGCGACCGTTGCTGGTCGTTCCGAACAGGATGTCACTGTAGGCACCGTCTTCGACACTGTTCGGGCCGGCACGCAGACCGGTGAAGTTCAACCCGATCAAGTCGGTGGCGGTGGAGACGTAGTTGCCAACGAAGCGGGCACCCGTTCCGTTGAGCTGTGTACTCGGCACGAAGTACAGACCACCGTTGTCGCTGACACCGTACAGATCGTTGCCGACCATCTCGATGCCCGTGATCGTTCCGCCGTTGGGTGAACCACCAGCCCGGACGGCTCCGGTCACGCTGCTGACGTTGGCGATTGCACCGGTGATGGACAGCGAGTTGCCCTGAGGCGTCGCGGTGACAGTTGGCAAGGAACCGCCGGTGTTCGCAGCTTGGACGGCTTGCGAAATGCGGAACGCAATTGTTTCGGCAGTGTCGGTTGGCAGCAGGGTCACAGCGATGTTGCCCGCGGTGACGTTGTTGTCGCCCACCAAGGCAATGCCGTCAGCAGCCACTGCACCGGGACCGGTCAACTGCACGTTGGTCGCGGTCGGCAGAGCCAATTGGGTTCCCTTGGCGGAAACTGGAATGCCTTGGTCGCGAATGACCGATGCCAGAGTGTCAATCAAGACCACAGCGTCGGAACTGCGATCCAAAGGCACACGGATGTTGCCCGGAGGAATCGCCGCGGTGGAGTCCGTGATTTGGAAAGTCACGGGAGCGTTGCCAGGCGTTTCAACTGTCAACAATGTGCCATTGAGAATGCTGGCAGGATCGAGTGTGGTGTCTGTCGCGATTGGAATCGCGGCGTTGGCAAGCGTCGCTCCGGTCAACGAATCCGCAGGCGATGCAGCCAGGATCGTGAAACCTTGGTTCAGTTCGAACGTTTCGGTCTCGGTGCCGTTGGTCAGGCTGAACGTGTCACCGTCGAACAACCTCGCCACAGGCAACCCGTTGGCGTCGTTCGTGGTGGCATCGGAGATACCCAGTTGAGTGTCTTGGTTGCCAGTTGGGATGGCAGTGTCGATCGCACCCACTTCGCGGCGGTCAGTACCGGCACCCGCATTGAACAGAGCGAGGTCGAAGACGGGACCGGTCGCTTCACCCGTTTCCTCGTTGAAGGAATACAAGATGTTGTCGATGTAGTCCAAACCGTCTTGGGCGGTGGGACGGTTGCCGATGAAGAAGCCTGTTTCCGAACCAAATCGTGCTCGAATCGTGATGGCTTCGACCTCGAGGCCATCGTCGCTGGCTTCATCGAGAATCTGCTGGGCAGGTGGGGTTTCCGCGTCCAAGTTGTGGAACGTTTCGATTCCAGCACCAACGCTGAGCGGCGCACTCAGTTGCCCCGTTGCTGTGTCGATGCGGTTGTAAGTCCACGTCGTGTCACCCGCAGGGCGATCGTCGTAGCCGGTGTAGGCGAACAACTCACCATTGGCCGTGAAGGCAATGTCGCGAACTTCATCGCCGAAGCTTCCGATCGTGCCGTAGGTTTCACCCGTGAATGGGTTGACGACAAACAGCGTCGAGCCCGTGTTGACGTACAGGACGACGTCGTCGAGCGAGTAGTCCAGGATCGAGTTGTCGTCAAACAACACCGGTTGGACGGGCGCGGACGCGGTTCCAGGATAGAAGTCAAAGACTTCGAAGTTCTCTTCCGCGATGCGTTGAATCGAATCGACAGGTTCCAAACGCAACAATGGGTTGGCGGTGTCGCGGTTGGTGAATTGGTCCAGCACGGCTGGCTGACGCGATTGGTTCGAAATCGCGACGTAGTACGTGCCTTCGGGAAGTTCAGCGGAACCGATGTAGGGGTCGGCGTTGCCAAACGAACCACGCGAAAGATCGGATGGATCGTAACCGGTGCCAGGCGAAGTTTGGTCGTCCGCGATGTTGCTGTCACCGCCGATGAGAACCAATTCACCCAGCGAGTTGAAGACGTACAGAGCGGTGTCCGCACGTGCCAAACCGTCGGAGTAATCGAGGTCGAACACGGTTGCCAGATACAGGGCCGCGTCGTCGCGAGTGAGTTGTTGATATTCAATGTCAAACTCGAACCAATCGACGTCATCGACGTCGGTCAGCATGCCCGAGATGTTGGTGGCCAGATTGTCGCTGGACAACGGACCGGCAGGGTTGTCCAAATCGATGTCGACACGGTCGATGCCGCCGGAGTCACGGTTGATGACGATGCTGCCGTCAGCCAACGTCGTGATCGTTCCATCGGAGGTGTACTGGTTGTCGTACAGACCGAGGCGTTGAGCGTCCGCGAGTGTTTCATTGGCCGATTCGGTTTCATAGTCCGTGCCGGTCAGTGGGCTGTGCATCGGGCCGCCGATGACTTGAACGCCGTTGGTGGCGTAACGCACGTCGCTGTAGCGAACCTGGGTTCCCGCGAACACGTCGTCTTCGCCGAGACGAATTTGCAACTGGTAACTGCCGGTCGTGCGGCCTTTGCCCAGCGACTCGGCACTGGTCAAGAAACCGCCACCGTTGGCGAGGGTCACGTCCTCAGCGACATCGCTCAGACCGCTGCGAACACGAACGTGGTACAGCAACGTTTGTCCCACGGTTCCCGGCAGCGTGATCCGCATGCCGGCATCGCGAGCGTTGGTCGAGTAGTTGTCTTGGAACATCGAGTCGTCGGCGGTGGCATCCACCAACGTGGTTCCTAGGCCGAGCACCTGATCGATGTTGTAACCATTCAGTCCGCCACCACTGCGACGTGCGATTTCTTCCGTCAGAGCAGCACGACGTGCCGCGGCGTTTGGATCGGTCGGGTCAACGGACAACAATTCTTCGATCTGGCGGGCTTCTTCGATGGAGTCGTCCGACAGGATCAGCGTGTTTCCGTTGGCATCGATCAATTCAATGACCGTGTCCAGATTGGAATTTGTGCGGTCGATGTCGAGCCAGATTTGAGTGCCAGCTTCCGCGACGAAGGCGTACACGTCTTCATCGCCACGGCTGCTGATTTCGCCTTCGACGATCAAACCAATGCGACGGGATTCGTCACCGGCTTCGATCGAAGGAGCCAATTCGCCCAAGTACTGCGACGTGGCTGGCGTGGCGTTGGTGTCGCTGTTGCCGACATTGCCCGGTTCGTTTTCACCGGTGATGGAAACGTTCGAATCCGAAGCGGCTTCGCGAATCGTGATGCCGTCCCAGGATCCCGCACCGTCAACGCTTTGTGGCAGCGAGATGCTGGCAGGGTTGGCAGGATCAAACGGGATCCATTCGACGAACGTGGTCACGCGAGCAGCGTCACTTCCGCCAGTGAGTTCCCAAACGTGAGCGGTTTCGATGTCAGCGGGGAGGCTGTTTTGGCTGATCGCCGTGGTTCCGCTCGTCACACCGTCGAAGTTCGCTGAGCCAGCGACAGGACCGAAGGCGGCAGGGATGTCGCCATTGATGCTGGCGGCGATGTCGAACGTGAGTCCGTTCTGAACGGTGTTCAATCGGTTGAGCAGATCGCCAGCGTCGTCGGTGACCCAACCGCTGTACGAGGCGTTGAACTGGTTGATCGAGTCGTTTTCGTAAACACCGCCGTGAGTGAAGCCGACACGAGCGGTTTCGTTCAAGGTCATCAAGCGGAAATCGCTCTGGCCGGGGGTGCCGATCTGATACAACACGTCCGCGTCGTCGGCGGTGACGCCTTGATCCAAGTAGCTGATCACGCGGATGTCGCCGATGTTGCCGGCGGAGAAGTCCGCTCCGTCAACGGTTTCGAAATCAAGCGTGGTGTAGGCAACCGCGCGGTTGTCGACGATGAACGTTTCCGCGGTGAAGCGAATTTCACGTCCGAACGCGGTGAACACGCCGCTGCTGCGAACCCGGTCGGGACCGACCAAGATCGGGTTGGGATTGTCCGTTGGGCTGAACGCGTTGATCAACGGAATTCGCGTGCGTGTTCCGACGTCGTTGGTGACTTCGATGTAGGTCGTGTACAGGAACGCGTAGTTCTGCTGTGCCAGCAGTGCGCCGCCGTTGTTCTGGTCGATGCCAGTCACGACGACGTTTTGCAGTTCACCGCCGCCCAAGACCGTGGTGCTGAGGTAACCGGCCGAGTTTGGATCGATGTCGTTGTCAATGGTGGTGCCATTGTCGACTTCCGCGTTGTCCGCCCGATCGTACTCTTGTCCCAGTGGCAACAAGGCTGGGGTGGACTCGCCACCGCTGGAATCGCTGGTCAGGGTCGTGATTGGATTGCCGTCGGCATCCACGCGAACGCCATTGTTGTCCGTGTCGACGTTGGCCATGCCGTCGGGGGTGAATCCGGCGCCGATGGTGTCGTCCAGCAGGCTGGTCAAGACAACTGGGAAGTCAGGTTGACCAACGATCTGCAGGCTGCCGCCGATGCGGTCAGCGATGTCCAGCATCTCGTCTTCTGCGGTCAGCAGCGTGCCACCAGCAACGATGCCGGCTTGGCGACGCAGCAAGACGTCCTCGACGTCGAGGTCTTGGTTTTGGAATTTAACGACCAGCGATCCGCGAGCGTCGCTTTCCAGTCGCAATCCGCCATAGATGTGCTGGTTGGGGATCTCGATCATGTCGCGGACGATGTGGACGATGTCCGTGTCGTCCCAAACCACTTCCGTGGCGACGGTTCCGCCGCGAACTTCCAAACCGTTCAGCCCAGCGGTGACGATGCCGGCGGCGACGTCTTCGTCGGACACCGTGGCTGCGTCGATCAAGTTGCCAGCGATCAAAGGACCGCTGTTGCCCGAGATTTCGTATTGATCGAGGCTGTCTTCGACCACGGTGCCGTTGCCAAAGTCACGACTGGCCGTCGAACGACCTGGGTCAGTGACTTCTTGCCATGAGAAACTGTTGACGTCGAAGGTCATCGCCGGGCCACTGCCGTCGATGAATTCGTTGTCGACCAAAACAGGTTGCGCCCCGCGGACGAAGATCGTTCCGCTGGCGTTGTTGACGCGTCCCACACGTTCTTCGCGTGGGTCACTCTGGCTGCTGTCGCTGTCGTTCAAGAAACCGCGGCCATCCGCGTTGGTTTCGAAACGGGTGTTGGCGACACGCAAGTCACTTTGGTGAACTTCCAGCACGTTGAAGCTGGCAAAACCACCTTCAATCCGTGACGTCCCACCGCCACCGGCCAGGACCGCGTGGTCGAACGATGCGTCCGCACCGAACGCCAAGTAGATGCCCGACCAATCGCCGGCTGTCAGATCGTTTTGACCGTCGTTGGTGCCTTCGGCAATGTTGTTGGTGTTGAATGCACCGCCGGTTCCGTACCGGTTGTCATTCAGACTGGTCAGGATGATCGGCTCTTTCGCAGTGCCTTCCGCGTACAGATGAGCACCGAAGGTCACGTCGATGCGGGCACCATCCATTTTGACGATCATGCCCGGATCAATCACCAAGCTTGGATCGAGTCGACCAGCTCGGGCTTGCAAAGGTGCCGTGATGGTCAACAAATCCAAACGGTCGGTGCCGACGGAAGCAGCATCGGTGAAGGATGTTTGAGACGCATTCAGAACCGCGACTTGGCGGTATTCGCCAACCGTTCCATCGCTGGCAACGGTCGCTCGATAAACGATTCGGGAAGCAAAACCGCTGCCTTCTGGTGCGGCTGGGATCCCGGAGACACTGATCGAACCTTCGTCGATGGTTTCAATGACCTGCGATTCACTGCTTGGTCCGACTTCTGTTCCATCGGCCGTTGCATAGGTGAAGCGGTAAACGTATTGGCCAGGTTCAACCATTCCCGTTCCACCGCCAACGGGGTTCGGAACGGAATTGGTTTGGATGGAGGCACTGGCACCCGACAGCAAGGTTCCAGCGATGATGCTGGGGTTCATGATGTCGCTGCCTTCCGCGACGGAATCGCGGTAGGACGTGTCGTCGGTGTTCAGGCGAGCGACCAAACGGAATTCACCTGGGTTGCCGTTGGCGTCAACGGTGGCCCGGTACAAACGACGGCCAGCGAATTCGCTGTCGGCGGTCACAGTTGGCAGACCCGACAATTGGACCGAACCGTTGGCACCGACGGTGAGGGACGATGTCGCTTCGCTCGGGGTGGATTCGAATCCGTTTTGGTCCACGAATGTCATGCGATAGACATAGTCGCCTGCGGCCAAACCATCGGCGGTCGCGGGAGTGGTGGTCGTGGCGGTCCGAACCAGCAGGATGCTGGGGGCTTCGTTGGCCGCGTTGACACCGCCCGGGTTGCCTTCGATGAGCAGGTTTTCGGTCAGGACGTGAACGATGTCCGTGTCGTCAAAGCGTGCGTTGACATCCAACGATTGCAAGTCGCCACCGGTTGGCGTCAGCAAACGAATTTGCAACCCGTTGATGGAGTTGTTCGTCAGCACGTTGCCGCGGATGTGAGGCCCGACGCGGGTGACATCGCTGGTGAAGTACGAAGGAGTCGAGGCACCAGGGGCCACTTGATTTTGGTACTGCGATTCGTCGAAACGAGTCTCTTCGAATGTGTTTGGCGTCGCTGCGATGGCAGCTTGAGCCGAATTTCTGATCTGGTTGTTCAGGATCGTTGCACGAACATCGGCCAGCTCAATGGGCGAGATCGTCACGGTCTGTCCATCGACCGAAACTTGACCACCACCGTGTTGAATGTCGGCGTATTGGATGTGGTTGAGGAAGACGGCGTTGTCTTCCATGTTGATCTTGCTGTCGTCGGCGTAGTCGATGTCCCCACGCAGATCGATACCGCCCCAGGAACCGACTTGTCCGTTCAGCCCTGCGAACGAGACCGCGTCATATGGGGTGCCCAAGATCTGGATCGATGAGTTGCTGCGATCGACCGATTCGGTCGTGCTGCCAACACCGATGCGACTGCGAGACATTTTGAATTCGGAACCGCCATCGATCACCAACGCGATGTCTTGTGGGACATCCAGGCTGGTGCCGTCTTTCAATGCGTTTCCAAGGTCCGAACGACCAATTTCGTAGCTGCCGCCACCGATCACGCGAATTTTGGTAACCGGGGTGCCGCCGTTGTTCAGGCGGAATTCAGCCAATCGAATGGCGTCGTCGATTTCAGCAACCGGTTTGGTCGGTGTGCCCATCGTGACGAACAAGTCAAATTGATTGACGTCGTTGGTGGTGAAGTTGCGGTCGGGCAGGTTGGTGCCCGTGACGCTGTCAACGTAAATGACGGCATCGGGATCGGTTGGGTTGAACCAGAAATTGAATTCTCCACCAGGCTGACCATCCGCATCGCCATCGAGCGGCTGAGCAGCGGTGTTGCCGACGGGAGTGTCCAGCAAACTGCTAGCAGCGGCCGTTTCAAACGACATCACCAATTCGTACGTGCCCTCGGTCACACCACCGATGCCGGTGCCGGTGATGACCGGGTTGTAAGAGGTGTTTCCAGACGCACTGACGCCGACGACGTAGTCACCCGCTTCGAGAATGTCGATTTCAATCAGAGAGTCGTTGCTGAAGTAGTCATCGTTGGCAGCGATCTCGATGTATTCGTCAGGGCCGATTTGCTTGTACAAACGCAGGGCCGTGTCCAACGTGCTGGACAGGCTCAGTCGTTCCGCCACGGTCGAGATGGACAACGTTCCCGGTTCGGTCAATTCGAATCGGTACAGATCGATGTCGTTGGCTTCCGGACGGAACAAGTACTGTCCGTTGACAATGTCCGAGGGACTCGGGAACAACGATTCGTTGTCGTCGTTCAATTGCGAGGAAGTCGTGATGACGTCGGGGGTATCGCTGTCCAGAACCGATCCCGTGGACTGGGTCACCGGTTGCGGCAGGTAATCGGAATACCCGTAGCCGAGCAATTGACCGACACCCAAGAACGCACCCCGGAAGAATTCACCTCCGGTTTGATCGTCCACGCTGGCGTCAAAGTCTTGCGCGTCCATCACCAACAACTGGCGGTCGCCGATGGAATCCGCGTTGGGGTCAACGCCCAAGTATGTTTGCCCGTTGATATCGAGCGGGCGGGTGTCCAAGGTCACACCACCGACGGCACTGTTGACGATCAAGTCGTCATCCACGCTGCCGTACAGTTCGCCCAACGTGATGCTCAGCAGCGGGCTGCCGGAAGGGATGCTGGTGACGGCGCCGGACGCGGTGTCACCGATTTCAACGAATTGAACGCCAAGGTATTCGCTGAACAGCGACATCACTTCGCGAACACGTTGCTTTTGTTCTTCGGTGATCAGGTTGACGTAAGTTTTGTCGAGATCCAATCCACTGTTGCTGGGATCGTCACCCAACCAACTGGATGGGAAGTTGTAGTAAGCGGTCGTGATGCCGTCATAAGTGTCCGCGCCTTGACGCCAGACATCCAACGGGACAGTGCGTTCCAGACGGCTCGGGTCATCCTCTCGAATGTCGCGAACGCCTTGGTAATCCGTGCCACCGGGGAAGTCGAGCGTGTAAAGCGGATCGTTTGGATTGGGATTGTCGACTTCACCGCCGGTCAAACGAACACTCGCGGTTTGGCCTTGGCCGATTCCCGTCAAGTTGTTGATGATCGACGCGGTGTCGAAACTGTCGCCTGCATCGGACGCGACCGAAACGTTGCCGGGCGTCATTGGCAAAGCACTGTCGTTGCCGACCTTCAGGCGAATCGCACCCGAGATTTTGGGCAATTGGTCAACCGGCATCGGTGGGTTGGTTTGCTGCGACAGATCCGGGACTTCTGAGAAGCTGAAGTTACTGTTGCCGTCATTCAAGAAGTCATCGAACGTCAAACGAACCGCGTTGGGTTTGCCTGCGATGGCCGAGATGTCGTTGGGCATGAAGACCACGTCGTCTTCGCCCGTGGCAGTGTCACGGGTAAAAATCAACTGGAACAATTCAGTCTGGGACGCCAAATTCGCGACGCTGACATCATCGGTGAAGTAAACATCGATCATGTTCAACCGTGGCGTGCGTTGGCCTTGGTTGTCGATGTCGATTGGTTCGGGGACCACGGCCAAAACTTGCGGTGGTTTGTTCAACGTGAATGGAACAGCGAAGTCGACTCCGTCGTTGAACGCTTCGCCTGCGAGGTTTCGCAAAGCCCGATCGCCAGCACCGAAGATTTCGATTTGATAGGCGTCATCGGGAAGCGGTTCAGCGAAGCGGAAGACAACTTCATTGGGGTTGCTGCCAATGCCGATGTAGCCCGCGTTGACGGGAGTGTCGGTGGCACCAGCGAGTGGCAAGGTAGCAGCGAAGTTGCCGATCGATTGGGTCGTGCTGCCACGTTCCTGCGTTGCAGTGATCAATTCCGAAGCGGTGGGAGTCTCATTGATCGCGTCAATGAACTCGCCCACAGTCGTGGGGCTGCTCGCATTGCGGTTGATTTGAACCGTGATGGTTTTGCCACTGACGGAAACCAACGGATCAGTGGGGCCTCCAAAGTCACGCGACTGAATCACGACCGAGATGCCTTGGCCACCGACGCCAGATTGATTGGCGACGAGCTTGGTGCTGAAAGCATTTCCAAGACCCAGGTCGGTGACCGTTTGTGCGGCGTTGGCGCCCGACAGCGTGAGCGAGACTGGGTTGTTGGCGACCGATTGCCCGATCGGAGTCGACGAAGGTCCGCTGATTTGGAACGCATCGGCGACCGTGTCACGGTTCAGGTTGCGTTGGGTGGCGTTGTAGTTTTCCAGAGCCAACGTCAGATCGCGAACCGTTGCTTGACGGCTGGGGTTCGCATTCAGGTCGATGTTGAGGGTTTTGTTCTCGGGATCTTGTGTGATGATCACGGGAGCGGTGACCAACGAACGGACGGATCCCGTCACATTGATCGTTGTTCCGTTGCCGCTGACACCTGCCGCTGCGGAGCGGAATTCCAGCAGAACACTGCCGCTGGTGCTGAAGTCCGTCACGGCCGTCGCCGCTTCGAACCCACCATCGTCGCCGGCACGGGTCACGCTGATCGCCAGCGGATTGTTGGCCGTTCCGAGTGTGGAGGGATCGATCGATGAGTCGTCATCGAATCGGAAGGTCAACTCGTTGGGCGAAACGTTGAGCAGCTCCACACCATTGACGTTGCGAATCGTGCTGCTGTTGTCAATCAGCTCAGACGCGTTGGGCTGAATCGCGACCAATTCTGGGCCAGCCAGCAATTGACGGGCCTCGAGCGATTGTGACTGCAGGCGTCGCTCCAACTTGGCTCGTTGGGTCTTGCCGCGTCGCGTTTGCCCTCCAAACAAGGAGGATCCGCTGCGGCGGCGACGATCATCACGCCGCTTAGCGGCCGATTCGTTGGCGTTGTGCATGTTGGAAGAGTTGCCCGGGGTACCGATCGTCATCAGTGTTGGCCTCGTCGTGCCGCTCGTGGCAGACCAATTTGGGGCTGGTCGGCGGCGGAGCAGGATGCGGGGGAAGTTGCAAAAATGGATGCCAAAGTCAGAGGAATTTCTGGTTTTTGGCAGTTTGGATAAGGTGCAGCGGCTGCGTAAGGAGGGCTTTGCCGCGGGGGTCGAGTTTACTTGGGGTGCCTCGCAAAGCAACGAAAAACGCTGTTATGGCAGGGTTTATGTCGCTGCGTGACGGTCGTGACGGTCATCCGGTTTCAGTGACTTTCACCTGGCGTTGGATGCAAAATGAGACAAAAAAGTTCCCGAATGCTTTTCAGGCGTCTCCGAGCGCACTCCAAGCAGAAATTCGCATCCGCTTAAAACGGTTTTGAGGAATAGTGGGCCCCTCTGAGGCCCGGTGAGGGTAAAATCCTCCCCAACAACCCTTCCCCACTCGGAGACACTCGGATGAAACACCTGATTGCGTTGGCCTTGATTGCTTGTTTGGCTGCTTCGGCGACGGCGGATGACAAACCCGAAGCAAAGAAAAAGCGAGCTGGAAACCGAGCGGCTGGCGCTTGGATGGCCCAGAACCTCAGCAAGACGCTCGAAACAGTCGAGTTGACTGACGAGCAAAAAGCGAAGTGGAACGAAGCCAAAACGAGCTTCGTCGCCCAAATGAAGGAACTGAAGGACGAGGGACTGACCCCCGAGTTGATGAAGAAACGCACCGAGGCCCAAAAAGCGGCGCGTGAGGCTGGCCTGAAGGGGAAAGAAATGGCCGCCAAGTTGAAGGAAGGCTTCAGCGAAGAAGAACAGGCTCTGATCGCCAAGCAGCAGAAAGCGGCGAAAGCACTGCGAGTTGCAGTGGCGGGGATGCTAACCCCCGAGCAGTTGGCCGCTTTGCCCGAACAAGCCCGCAAGCAAATGACCTCTGCCAAAGAAGGCCGCAAGGGCAAAGGAAAGGGGAAGGGAAAAGGGAAACAGAAAGACGACGCTTGAGCAGGGGTGATTCGCCCAGCCATGATTTCCGAACGCGGGAACCGAACCATCGGTTCCCGCGTTTTTTTAGCCTCAGGACCTTTGTACTCAGCGTTGCGGTTTGCTCATCAGCAACTTGTAGTGGCCGGTCCCGAGCAAGTCATCCAGTCGTTCACGGAGTTGCGGGGTGATGTCGACGCGAAACTTGTCGGCCTTGAAGTGCACCGTCTCGCCTTCGCACAAATGCATGGCCAACAACAGATCCTTGTTGCCTGGGTAGCCGCGGACGATTTCGCGAACGTTGGAAACCGTTTTTTCATCGTGTTCGGCCTCGTCCAGGCGAATGCGGATGCCGTGCGTGTAGCGGGAATCCAGTTCGTCCAGTGGTGTCAACTCGTCGATGATCAGGTTGATTTCATCGCCACCGCCGCGGCGGTCGACCTTGGCTTTGGCCAACACGACGGCGTCGGGTTGGATTCGTTCGCCGCAAACGGCGAAACCCTTGGGCCAGCAAATGCAGCGCACACTGCCGGCCATGTCTTCCAAATCAAAGTTCGCGTACTTGCTGGGCGCCCCCGGTTTGGGGTTCTTCGTGTGAGCAATTTTGATGCTGCTGATCATCCCACCGACAATGACTTCGTCGCGATCCTTGCAATCCGCCATGGATTCGGTGGTGTGGGTGCGGAACGTGGCCAGCTTGTTTTCAAACTCGGCCAACGGGTGGCTGTCCAAGTAGTATCCCAGAACTTCTTTTTCAGCCAACAGTTTTTCGCGATCAGGCCATTCTTCGATGTCCGGCAACGGTGTTGCCGCACTCGAGTCGCCGTCGGAGCCCTCCTCTTCTTCTTCATCGAAGGCGTCGAAGAAGCTGGCTTGCCCGGTTTTCTTGTCAGCTTGAACTTTCGCGCCGGCCTGCATGGCCCGCTCGAGGACGGAGGCCAATTGACTGCGTTTCGCACCGAAGCAATCAAAGGCACCGGCTTTGATCAACGTTTCGATCGCGCTGCGATTGCAGTCGTGCGGGTCGACTCGTTCACAAAAATCAAAGATGTCTTTGAAGGGACCATTCTTTTTGCGTTCGGCTTCGATACTGATTGCGGTGGAGCCACCACAGGCCTTGATCGCAGACAGAGCGAACGGGATCTTGCCCTCAAACACTCCAAAGTCCGCGTCCGACAGATTGACATTGGGTGGCAACACCTCGATGCCCATCCGATCGCAGTCCTCCATGTGCTCGATCAGAGCGTCTTTGCGTTTGAAGTTTCGGCCCGAGATGTCGCTGGACAACAACGCCGCCATGAACTCGACGGGGTAGTGGGCTTTCAAATACGCGGTTTGGTAGGCAATCAACGCGTACGCAGTGGAGTGCGACTTATTGAACCCGTAGCCGGCGAACTTGACGATCAGATTCCAAATGTCTTCCGCGTCTTTTTCAGCCAGCCCATTGCGGATCGAACCAGCGATGAAGACATCGTGGTTGGCATCGATCAAAGACTGCTTCTTTTTACTGATCGCCTTGATGCACGTGTACGCTTTGGCCAGCGGCACGTCCCCGAGGCGGTTGAGAATCCGCATCACCTGTTCTTGGTAGACCATGATCGAGTTGGTCTCTTCCAAGATCTCTTTCAAGACCGGGTGTTTGTACTCCGGTTGTTGCCGACCGTGTTTGATGTTGACGTAGTCGTCGACCATCCCGCCTTCCAGCGGACCAGGACGGTACAGCGCGGCGGTCGCGATGATGTCGTTGAACGTGTCGGGCTTCATTCGCTGAAGCAGATCGCGAATGCCGCCTGATTCGAGTTGGAAGACACCCTTGGTTTCCCCGCGTTGCAGCAGCGCATAAGACGGTTTGTCGTCCAAGGGGAATTTCAAAGGGTCGATGGTTTTGCCGGTCGTTTGCTCGACCAACTTCACCGTTCGCGACATGATGGTCAGGTTGCGAAGTCCGAGGAAATCCATCTTGAGCAACCCGGATGCTTCAACATCCACCATCGCCCATTGGGTGATCACATCCTGCTTTCCAGGCACCCGCCCCAGTGGGACATACTCCGTCAGCGGTTGGTCGGCGATGACCACCGCCGCGGCGTGCGTGCCGACGTTGCGAGCCAGTCCCTCGATCTTCATCGCCAGGTCGAGCAACTCGCGGATCTCCGGGTCGCCGTCGTAGATCATCTTCAGGTCAGCGCTCTTGTCGAGCGACTTCGCGATGGTGATCTTCAGCTCGTCTGGGACCAACTCGGTGATTTGGTTGACGCGAGACAGCGGGATTCCAAGCGCACGACCTGTGTCCTTGATGGCTGCTTTGGCCGCCAGCGTACCGAACGTTCCAATCTGGCAGACCATTTCGCTGCCGTAACGCTCTTTCACATAGTCAATGACTTCGAGTCGACGTTCCTTTTCGAAGTCGATGTCGATATCGGGTGGCTCGGTTCGAGATTCATCGAGGAATCTTTCGAACAACAAGTCATAACGCAGCGGACAAACGTGAGACATGTACAGCGCGTAGCACACGATCGCACCCACCCCGGAACCCCGAGCGGTCGCGCTGATGCCGACGTCGCGAGCGTGGTTGACGAAGTCCCACACGATCAAGAAGTACGTTGGGTAGTTGAGCTTTTCGATCACGCCCAATTCGCGATCGAGGCGGGCCATGACCTCGTCGGAAAGTTTGCCGTCGACGATGCGCTCGTCATCGCCCTCGTAGCGTTCCATCAATCCCTGTTCGCACAACCTTCGCAGGTAATCCAGCGGCGTCAGTTCATCAGGGCAGGGGAAGCTGGGGAAAAAGTACTTGTTGAATTCGAGTTCAATGTCAACCGTGTCAGCGATTTGCTGGCTGCGACCGACCGCGTCTTCCAATCCCGGAAACTTCTCGTACATCTGTTGTGGACTGCGAAGAAAGAACTGGTCGTTCTCCATCTTCATTCGCGTGTTGTCCGTGCGGAATCGCCCGGTGTTGATGCACAACATGATGTCCTGGGCTTCCGCGTCTTCTTGATTGACGTAGTGGCAATCACTGGTCGCGACCAAAGGCAGACCCATCTTGTTGGCGATGTCCACCGCACCTTCGAGTTGGGTGCGCTGGATGTCGACATCATTGTTCATGATCTCGATGAAGTAACGATCGCCGAAGACTTTGTGAAACCACCCCGCGATTTTCTTGGCTTCTTCTTCGTGTTCTTTGGTTTCGATTCCCTTCAGAATCGCGCGGCTGAATTCGCTGCTGACGCAACCGGACAAGCAAACGATGCCTTCGCTGTGCTTCTCGAGGATTTCTTTGTCGATTCGAGGCTTGAAGTAGAAGCCTTCCAGCGAGGCGGCCGAGGCGAGCTTGATCAGGTTTTTGAAACCGGTTCGGTTTTGTGCCAACAGAGTCAAGTGATAGCTGGCCGCTTTGCTGCTGCGGGCACCGCCTTTGTCAAACCGACTCCCCGGTGCGATGTAGGCTTCGTAACCGATGATCGGATTGATGCCCGCGTCCTTCGCCTTGCGATAGAACTCAAGCGCCCCGTGCAAGTTGCCGTGGTCGGTCAACGCCATCGCATTCATCCCGTGTTCAACGGCGCGGTTGACCAATTTGCCGATGTCACCAGCCCCATCGAGCAAGCTGTAGTGGCTGTGGCAATGCAGGTGAACAAACGGTTTGGCGTCCGGCATTTCCGTCGCCGCTTCAATTTTCATTTCCGGGGCGATGATCGTATCCGACATTCAGCAAAATCCTTTTCGAGGGGGCGCGTCAGCTCATGTTTGTACCCGTTCAGCCACGAGAGAGAAACTCGCGTTTTTCGATTGCAAGTTTCTCCCCGTTTTGCCGACGTTTTGGCCACCGATTTTCACGCTTTTGCGCAGGAGTTGGTCCCTGCCGCTCGCTGGCCTGCCATCGGAATCCGCGGCGGGGCAGGGCGGTGCGGTGGTCACTCCAGTTGGGAAGACCCGAGAAAGTGTTCGGTGAAAATGCTAGACTCGCGGGATCGAATTTTTCCTTCCCAATGAAAACGCCACGATGCCAACCATGACGAATCCGCAATTCGTAGGGACTGTTTCGCGAATGGATCGGGGCAGGGCGGTGTGCTTTATTGTCGCCGTTTGTTGGCTGGGTTCGTTAGGTTCCGGCTGCAAGATCGGCGTGGCAGCGGAGCCCGTCACGAGCAAGACAAAGTTGGCAGGGCAGGGCAGCGCGGCAGAGATGCGAGCGTTGAATCTGCCGGAGACCCCTTTCAACTACAGCGACATCGATTGGCCGGAACATTTTCGGTCTGCGGTGGAACGGTTCGACAACACCCCGCCCGACAATCCGATGACGGACGACGGGGCGACGCTGGGGCGAGTCCTGTTCTACGACAAGACGCTGTCGGCCAATGGCACGGTCTCGTGCGCCTCGTGCCACAAACAAGAGTTGTCTTTTACCGATGATGAACCGCTGAGCGTTGGGTTCGACGGCGAGAAGGTGACTCGCAATTCAATGAGCCTGGTCAATGCTCGCTTCTACCAACGCGGGCGATTTTTCTGGGACGAACGAGCTCGCACATTGGAACAACAGGTCTTGATGCCGATCGAAAACCCAATCGAGATGGGGCATGACCTCGACGTCTTGATCCCGCAATTGGCAGCGGATCCGATCTACCCACCGCTGTTCGCCAAAGCGTTTGGATCAACAGAGGTCACCGTGGATCGGGTCGCCAAGGCATTGGCCCAGTTCGTGCGTTCAATCGTCTCGTTTCAATCTCGCTATGACCTCGGGGTTTCGCAAGCCGGATCCTACCGCCGGCCGTTTCCAAACTTCACCGAGCAGGAGAACTTGGGCAAGCAGGTGTTCTTGTTCCGAGGGAACTGCGCGTCGTGTCACATGAGCAACGCGTTGCCGTTCAATCCGCACCGTCCAGACGAACCGTACGACTCTTCCCAACGACCGGCTCGACAAATGGCGTTCTTCACGATGACCACCCCCGCCGTCAATGGAGTGGACGCGGACACGGACGACGTGGACTTGGGCGTGGGGACGATCAGCAAGGCGGAAATTGATCGAGGACGTTTCAAGTCGCCGTCGCTAAGGAACGTTGAGCTGACCGGGCCGTTCATGCATGACGGGCGATTCCGAACTTTGGATGAGGTCGTCGAGCACTACAACTGGAGCATCAAGCCGCACCCCAACCTTGACGGGCGTCTGGATGACTTCGCCGCCAACGGGATGGCGTTGCCGGAAGTTCCCAAGGTCGCGCTGGTCGCGTTCTTGAAAACGCTGACTGACCGCACGATTTTGACGGAGGAGAAATGGAGCGATCCCTTTGGGCAGGCTGCTGCCGAGTAGAGGTCGTGCGGTTTTGAAGTGGCGTGCTCGTAACGTCTTGCGAACCCCGCCCGTTGGCGATGGGATTGTCGATTTCGCTGTCGGTTGGCCACTCTTGGCCGACATCCACAACTTGGACGGGCAAGAGTGCCCATTCCACACGCGTTCAAACCTCGTTGACAACTCAATCGACTCGCCGCAGCGGGAGCGGTCGGAAAACGAGCGTTCAGCGAGCTGTCCGGGGCAGGGCGGTCGCGGATGGCGACAGCAGGTTCTGCACCCCCCGGCGTCCTCGGATCGACAACAAAGGATGTTGCAAGCTTTCCACTGGAGGTGGAGTTTTTACAACATCTTCACCTTGGCGACGTTCACGCTCCGGTCTCTTCGTTTTTGTAAGTGCCTTGCAGAAGGTGACTTGCGGTGCAATATCGGATGGGCGTGCCATTCGTGGCCCGAACCCTGCATTCCGTGTCCGGTTCGACCACGGATGTCTTTCGACTTGTTTCCCAGTGTTTCTGCATGCACGTTGTTCAGCTCACCGAACTTGCTTCCGTCCTGTCCTACCATGGGCCAGCGATGCTGCTGCAACGCAGTCCCATTTCCCCAGAGGCAATCGCGGGATACTGGACTGCTTCGCGAAACCGTTTGGATCTGTGGCATCAAGTCATGGCGAGATTCAATCGTGTGAAAGCGACCGGCGACTTCTACCGCATGCGATGTTGGTGGACCGAGCACATGGGCGTGTTGGAAGAGATCTTGGCGAGCGAAGCATTGACACGCGTGGTGGCAGCGATCGGGGACGGGATCGATCGTCGAAACGGCACCGATGAGTGTTCGCCGATCACCCAAGCCATTCATCTGTCGCACTTGGAAGCTCGCAACCGAGTTCAGTGGGCGATCCTGGATCGTCGTGGCTGCAGTGTCACCGATGCGGTGCGGCTGAATCGTCTGAGGCGAGTCACGGAACGTTGGATCGATGTCTTGGTGGGCAGCATCGCGGCCCATGATTCGGAATTGACCCGCTACGGAATGGATCTCACACGGACCCAGTCACACGCCAACGCGGCTCGCGAATGCAGCACGGCACCGACCCATGAAACGGTCGCTTGGTTGACCCGAGCGGCGATGAAGGAAGGTTTTCAAAAGCATGTGGCTGAGCAACCGTCGCTCCCGGCGGCGAATCAGGCAGTCGCGGACAGCGTGATGATGATGATGCGCGCCGATCTATTCGACAGCGTCGGCGTTTTGAAGTCGTTGTGGATGCACCGAATCGAAAGCAAAGTGGAGCAGACCGATCAGATGATCGCGGAATTCTTGCGTCCCGATGTCAACGAATCCACCACGGTCAACGCGTACGAGCAAATGCACGCGACCGCGATGGCGCACTGGTTTCGTTAGTTCGAAGGCGCGACGTTGGACAGCTAAGCAGGAATGATTGGGTTGAATCCCGTGAGCCGTTTGGGCGTTGGCCACGGTTATGCACGGGAACCGTGGCTTACGCCAAACGGCTCACATATCCGACGACGTCTGCGTACCTGCTTACAACGGGGCTAGTCAATCCAGCTGAGACTGCGAACTCAAAAGTCGCCGGCGTCGAAGACTTCTTTGTTGTTGCGGCTGCCGATGGCGTGTCGGACTTCTTCGTTCAGCGAATCGGATGTGAATCGAACCGATCCGTCGCACATCAACAAATGCAACCCGCCTGGATGGTAACTTCCAAGTGACATCTGCAAGTCATCTTTGGAGACATCTCGCAAGTTAAACCCTTGGCGGAGTGAGCACAGCGCCTCTGAGAAATCCTGACCGTTCTGTGTGTCGAAGTCTTCGTGGTAGAGCATGAAGTGGTCACAGACACCGCATTCGTGATCGTCGATGTATCTCGTTTCGCCAACCATCAGGGTGTTGCTGAGTCCATCCAGGATGCCGGCAAAATTGATCGGTTTCTGATCCGGGCGGTTGTCGCATACATCTCCTGCCGACGTGATGTGGCAGAAGTCAGTGGCTCGGAACACACCGTTGCCACGATCAAAACCGGTGGTTCCGAAGATCGAATGATCGTTCCAGTTCACATCGCTGCCCCCGTTGCCAAGGTAAGTGTTGCGAACTCGACCATCGATCTTGTCCGTCGGTTGACTCAGGGCTGTCGGTCCGAGTTGAGACGGGCAACGAAACACCATCACGGGCGCCGTGGCGAGTTGCCTGAACCGGACACTTTCGGGCAATCCACCTGTGGGACCCCCGGGTTCGCCGTAGGGAACAATCTCGGCCAGCTGAGTTTGTTCGAGAAAGGCGAGGATGTCAGTGGTCCAACTTGGGCCCCAACCGCCTTTGGCACCCCATGGCAATGTCCGATAAACCGATTCGTAATTGTGAAGCGCCAGCCCAATGTTTTTGAGGTTGTTGCTGCACTGAACCTTGCGTGCCGCTTCACGGGCGGCCTGCACAGCGGGTAAAAGCAGCCCGACCAGAATCGCAATGATCGCGATCACGACCAGCAATTCCACCAAGGTGAATGCCTCCCGAACGGGCCGATCGCCGCTCACACTGCGTTCACGCTCTGTTCGCAGACGCAATTTTCTCGCGTGGAGGCGACGGGCGGGGATTGGGGCAGGGCAGGGCATGCCGCCATTTTCACTGAAACCCCTCGCTGGGAAAAGGATGAATTATCAAAAAAAAGGCGGCGTGTTGGTTTCCCATCACGCCGCCTTTGGATTGATTATCAGACGTTCCCGCCGATTGGACTGCTTCCTACGTCCCGCTCCTTCAGTCTCGGAATCACCCTGGAGTGACCGAAGGGCAAGTCGCAAATCGTGCAGTCAGGTTCCCATCAACGCAGTGGCAAGGAGAACTCGTTGCCACCCGGCCCGCTGCGACGGCTGATCCGTTCGTTGCGTGCGTTCATGTAGTGCGTTGCTTCTTCGGCCACCAAAATCGTGTCGCCGCTGCGAACTTCGGTGCGGAAGCGATGATGCCCACCCTCGGCTGCCTTGGCAACGATTTTCATGCGGACTTCTTCTCCGGCGTCGATCCGAGCAATGGGATTGATCAGAACCTGACCGGTGATGACCTTGCCATCGTTGCCCAGCAATTGCTGAGGTTCGATGCCGTTGCTGAACTGAGCGATCGCTCGAACGTCCGTGGCGGGTTTGCTGCCGCGGTTGCGGATGACAATTTGATAGGTCACGTCTTGCCCAACCGGAGCAGGTGCCGAGGGGTCTTCAATCGAAAGAACCAAGTCAGCGATCGCTTCCACGTTGGTGGTCAAGGCGACGCCGGTTTGCCCAGCAGCACTGCCTTTGCACTTGAACGTGAATTCATGTTGCCCGGTGGAGTCGAGACGGCACTGGAATTGATAGTTGCGACGGGCACCTGGGGTCAACGAAGCGATTTTCCAACGCAGTTGATTGTCGATCAACGAAGCGCCTTCCATGCCACCGATGTAGGTGACGCCCATCGGCAAGGTCAAGGTTGCCAAGACATCGTCACTGGCGGTGGTGCCATGGTTGGTCAGTTCCAATTGGTACATCGCATCCGTGTTTTGATACTTGAGTTCCGGGCCTGTCAAAACGGCTTCCAGATCCGCAGCCAAAACGCGAACGTTTTTGTCCGCTTCAGCCTTCAACTCCAAGTCTCCGCTGGCCAAGCCGTGAATCTTCAAGTCACCCAGATCTTGCGCGGTCAACTCAACTTCGAATTGAGCTTCCTTGCCCGATGGGATGTCACCGATGCGTTGGCTTTGTGGCGTGCTGGATTCGGGTGACAACGTGAACACCACGTTGGGTGCCACTCCGTCGCCCGGATTCAACACGCGGATGGTATACGTCTTCGATTGGCCATAGATGACTTCGTCGGGACCATCGATCGTGAGAGCGAGTTCTGGTTCTTGAACTTCGACTTGCATCCGTTCCTGTTGGGGAGCGATGGTCCAGTCGACGTTCAAGTCGTGGGTTCCGCTGCGAGCGGCTTTCAGGCGAACAAGCATGCGTTCGGTTTGGCCGGCCTTCAGGTGTTCGATTCGCCAGTTGAGTTGACGGACACTGTTTTCGGTCGAACCTGCCACGTCGCCGCGACTGGCTTGTTGGCCAACCACATCGGCCCAATCAGGGATGTAGGCGCGAATGACCAAGCCTTCCGCGTCGACGTTCCCACGATTCTCGACTCGAATTTCGTAGGGGTGCGTTTGGCGGATCATGACCTTCTTCGGGCCAGCCGTGATGACTCGGATCCCGGGCAGTTCACTGGATGTCGACGAGGAAGGCATGGCCTTGACCGTTTCGACAGCAGGAGCTGGCGTTGTTCCCCGCATTGTGTTGGGATAATCCGATTGGTTCGGGCCAGCGTTGGCGGCTGGGCCGGAAATCGATCGAGCTGGCACCGACGATTGAGCCTGGAAAGGATCACGCGTTTGGAACTGATCGTGGGAAACACCGTTGGAGTTGTGCCATGCCGACTGTGGTTGACCCAAGGCGGATTCAGCAGTTTGATCTGCGGCACCAACTGGCAATCGATCGCTGATGGGACGCAAGGCAATGTCGGTTGCTCCGCTGGCCGAAAGCGAGCCTGATGGGCGACTGTCAGCGCGGCCTCCACCAAACGTTTGCATCTTAGTAGGTGCTTCGTTGGGCACTGCCACGGGCTGGCGTGGAGTCGCTGGACGAGAGTTCGCAGCCACGAAGGAATCGTTGGGTTGCGTTGTCGAAGGTGCCTGGCGAGCTTCGCCCAGCGTGATCGAGGACGACGCTGTCTTGGCAGGTGTCGCCAGCGGTGCCGGCACGGCCGGCGCGGGAGCCTGGATCGGTGCCATGGCAACACTCTTGGGTGGTACCAGTTGGCTGATCCGTTGTGGAGCCGGTGCGGGCTTGGCCACAGGTTGGCTTTGAGCGACGGTTGCAGGTGCTTTGGCCGGTGCCGGCGCTTGCACGGGCACTGCCGGTGCGGCAGCGGTTGGCTTGGCAACCGGTGCTGTTTGGGCGACGGCAGTTGGGGCAGGAGCAGGGGCCGGTTTCGAGGCCACCTTGGGTGCTGCTTTCTCAACCGGTGCCGGTGGTTTCACGGCTGCTTTTGGCTGTGGCTTGGGTTCCGCCTTGGCGACATCGACCGAAGGGGTTTTGGCCGGAACGGGTTTGGGTTCGGTCTTTGCAACAACCGTCGGCTTTTGACGTCGTGAGGATTCGGTCGAAGACAATTCTTCAATCGTTGGCTCGGTTTCGACTTTCAAAATTCGGCGTGAAACCTTCGGAATGATTTCAACCGGTTCGGTCCTGACAGGTGAAATCGCGATGGGCGTGCTGCGGACGACTGGAACGGGAGTCGATTTGCTTTCAACGCGGATCGGTGTCGAGGGAGCGGTTCGCGCAATCGACGTTTCCATTTTGGGTGGTTGCGGCACTCGCGAGGTTGACTGGGAAGTCGGTCGCTGGGCCACACGTGAACTCGCGTTGGGATCACGCAAAGGAGCCGGTCCGCTGCTGTTGTTTTGAGCGGTGCTGCTGGCCTGACTGCGGTGGGTCGGAACGCCGCTCCAATCCACGGTGCGGTCACTGTTGACGGCGGTGGCGGTGCGACCGCTGTTGCTGGCACTGGAAGAGGACGAGTCGCTGCCGCCGAACAAATTGCCAAGCAATCCGTTGCTGGACGAACGGGTGGTCGTCTGGGACCCAGAGCCAAAGGCACTGAACAGACCGCCGCGGGACGTCCCGCGGCCGCTGAGCTGTTTCCCGACAACCTGTTGGATTTCAGAGTTCTCGGTGGTTTCTTGGGCAGCAACGCGATTTGCCTCCGAGGAGGTCCATGGCGTGGGGCCGACGTTGAAGGACGTCGCGAACATCGCTGCGGCCATGATGACCGGCAGGCGACGGCGTGGTGACGCCAATTGCGTGATGAGTTGACAAAGACCGCGCGACATTTTTGTACTCGTCTCGTGACACGAAAGGGTGATTCGATCGTGGTATCGGCTGTTTGGGTATTCCGTGCTGAATGAATTTGAACGACGATGACGGTTTGGACAAAAATTCGGCCTGTGTCATTTATGACGACGGGCGGTTTGGTCCCCCCAAAGAAGCACCGGTCACGAGCGGTGTTTTCAGCTTTGCCACCCTTTCGAGCGATGGAGTTTCATGTCTCGACGCGAAAAAATTGAAGCCATGTTGGCGGACGATCCCAGCGACACATTCCTGCGATACTCCTTGGCGATGGAATTTCGATCGGAAGGTGATCATGAAACCAGTTTGGTGAAACTTCGGGGTCTGTTCACCGACACCCCGCCATACGTTCCCGCCTTCTTCATGGCCGCGCAGCAGTTGGTGGACTTGGGGCGGGTGGACGAGGCTCGCGCGATTCTGCGCGACGGGATCGAACAGGCGCGGTCGCAGAATGATTCTCACGCCGCCGCCGAAATGAGCGAGCTGCTCTCCTCGATTGGAATGCTGGGCGAAGACGACGACCTTTGAGATCGTGTGTTTCCTCCGACGGGAAGAGGTCGTGAGGCTTTTGCTCGTTCCCATGCTCTGCGTGGGGACGCAATGCACGGCAGGCTCCGCCTGCTGAGACAAAATCGGGAGGCGGAGCCTCCAAGACAGTGTGTTCCCAGGCAGAGCCTGGGAACAAGTGCCGTGCTCCCAATGCCCTTTGAATCCCGCCCGTGCAGCGGGTGGGGTCGGAAAGCGAGCGTTGAGCGAGATTACCGGGGGAGGGCAATCCACGCCGCTTCCCCATGCCCAGCCCTCACCTGAATGGCGTTGCTGGACGTCCCCTCAAACTTCGTCTTGGGAGAGCTGCACCAGGTGGAAACCCGCGAACCAACGGCATCCAGTCGCAGCATGGCCTCGTGGGGAGAACGGACTGGGAAGTCCGCCCTGCGGTCACCCAACCCAAGCATTCACCGTGGTCACGAACGACCGCCGCGGCGAGATGCTTTGCCGCGGCCTTTCTTCACACCGCCAGGCCTGGTGCTTGGTTTCTTGCCAGCGGTACGTTTGCGGATGATGTCCGGGTTGGACCCGCGTTCGGCTTTGCTGCGGGACGCTTTTGGGGGATCGGCACCGATAATGGTTCCGGTCGAACCGGCACTCGAGACCGTTCGCTTTTTGACAGCCTTGGATGTCTTTGGCGAGGTCGCTTTGACACGCGTGTCGGTTGAACGACTCTTCTTGACGGCCTTCCGAACGCCCTTGGTTGCCGGGCGAGCGCCGGTTCCTTTGGACGCAACATTGCGGTTGGCGCCACCGGGGCGTCGTTTGATGGACTGTTTCGAATTCGGGCGGGCTGGTGCGGCCGCTTGTTCCGCTTTCTCAGCCGCGTCAATGCTGCGGCGCAACTTATCGACTTCGTCTCGCGTGAGTTTGCGATAGGCGCCCCGCGGCACGTCGCCCAATTTCAATGGTCCGATCGCGACACGTCGGAGTTGTTGAACTTTGTGGCCAAGCCGAGCTAGGATCCGACGAATTTCGCGGTTCTTGCCTTCCTTCAGCCGAATTTCCATCTCGGTGGCTTTGGAGCGTGCCTTGATGATCTTCGCACCGTCGACTTGGACAAAGCCTTCAGCGATGTACATGCCTTCCCGCATCTTCTTCATCGTTTCACCGCGGACTTCGCCCGCAACGATGACCCGGTAGATCTTCTGAATGCCGAATTTGGGGTGAGCCAATTTTTGAGCCAGGTCACCGTCGTTGGTCAGCAAGATCAGGCCTTCGCTGGACAAATCCAAGCGGCCGACGGGAAAGACGCGTTCGGTCGGAGGAACCAAGTCGATCACGCGAGGGCGACCGCGGGGGTCTCGGTTGGTCGTCACGATGCCAACGGGTTTGTTGACGACGTAATAAACCAGCTTTTGGGGACGCAGGTAATTTCCATCGACGCGAACTTTTTGGACGTTCGGGTCGACGGTGGTTCCCAATTCCGTGATCGTTTCGTCGTCCACATCCACGCGTCCTTCACGAATCAATTCTTCGCATTGCCTCCGGCTGCCAAAGCCAGCGGATGCGAGCAATTGGTTGATTCGTTTTGCCGAGGACGTCGACTGGTCTTTGGACGAAGACGAGGGACGTTTTGATTTGGAGGACGAGGGTTGGCGTGGCATGAAAGGGCGAGCAAAAGAAAAGGTAGGGCTGGCAGGACTTGAACCCGCGACCTAGGAATTATGAGTTCCCAGCTCTAACCAACTGAGCTACAGCCCCGAAATGCGAGATTCGCAGGGGCAAATGATAGCTGCCCACCCGGGTTTGTGACAGTGATGAAGTTCCGAGTCGGGGCACGAAGTCGCGGTGTTTCCCGCGGCCAGCGAGCCCCATTTCCTGCCCCGATTGGGCTTTCAGATCCGAAACCGTCCGTTCAGGCTTGCTCACTCACCGAAGCCAGTTCGGCAGATTGCAGTTGGGGACAGACCCGATGCAGCACGTCGGCGAGCAATTCGATGTCGTGGTCTCGGTGGGCGGAAGTGATCGAAACTCGCAACCGTGATTTTCCCGCCGGGACCGTGGGGGGCCGGATCGCGGGGACAAAGAACCCGTTCTCACGCATCGCTTCGCTGCACCGGATGGTTTCGGCTTCGTCGCCGATGACCAAGGGGACAATTGGGATCCCTGCTTCCACGCCACTGGTTTCTCGATTCATGCGGCGGCGAAACAGTCGCGACATGTGGGCGAGCCGGTCACGACGATCTTGCCACAGCGACAACCGCTGAATCACGCGATGAGCGCCCTCAGCAACGACCGGCGACAGCGCGGTGCTGAAGATCAACGATCGACAGGCGTTGACCAACGTGTCAATCACGACTTGAGGGCCCGCGACGAAGCCACCTTGGTGGCCGACCGCTTTGCTGAGCGTTCCAATTCGAACGGTCACACGGTCGGAAACACCAAACGCATCGCAGAGACCGCCGCCACGTGATCCCAGCACGCCGGTGCCATGGGCCTCGTCCACGATCATGTGAGCACCAAAACGCTCAGCCAAATCCACCAATTGAGGCAACGGCGCCACGTCGCCATCCATGCTGAAGACACCGTCGGTGACGATCCAAATCAAACCGCCTTTGCCGGCGCGGTCGCTCAACACGTGTTCGACGAAGTCGAGATCACGGTGGGGATAGATCACCCGTTCGGCCTTGGACAGGCGACAGCCATCGATCAAGGAGGCGTGATTGAGTTCATCGCTGAGAATCAAGTCGCCTTCACTTGGCAAGGTTGCCAACGTTCCCGAGCAGGCCGCGTAGCCCGAGGGGAAGACCACCGCGGCTTCGGTTTGTTCCAGTTCAGCGAGGCTGCGAGCGAGCGCTTCGTGCCGCGGCGTCCAGCCACAAACGAGCGCACTGGCGGAAGCACCATGGGTTGCATAAGCGGCTTGCAAATCGCAGCCGCGTGTTTCGTCGGCAATCACACCGAGGTAATCGTTGCCGCCGAAGTTCATCAGCCGACGCCCATCCGCTTCGACCACATGAACGCCTTCGACCTTTCGGCTGTGCAGCTTTCGCGTGCGACCCTCTTGGGCGAACGATTTCAAACGATCGTGAAGCGGTTGGAGTGACATCGGTGGATTCCTGTCGGAAGATACGTCCTATTGCGCCAACAGATATTGGAGCAGATTGCTGACGTACTTTTCAGCTCGCACTGGCGGATCGTTGCCATTTGTTGGCAGATTTTTTAGCAGCGGCTGAACGTTCCAGTCGAGGACTTGGCGGTGGTTGTCGATCAGGTTGAGTGCCGTCATCGCCACAAAGTGCCCTTCCTGGTTGACGTTGGCAAGCTCCACCAAGATCTGCTTCGCCTGCGTTCGTTGCGAATTGCTCCCGGCAACCAACAACCCTTCGCTGGCCGCTGCTCGAACGATGGGGGATTCGTCTTTCAATGCGAGCGGCTCGAGCAGCTTCAACGCGACGGCCAGCTTGTCTGCGTCGAGTTTCTGGTTCGGCGAGAGGATCGCAAGCGTCAATCCGCGGGCACCCCAGTAGCGATCCAAGCTGGATTCGCTGGCGCAAAGCGTTTGCAGTTCCTGCAGCTTGTCACGGTCCAGTTCGTTCCAGGATGTGGTGGCGTCCCAGGCTATGTCGACCAGGTGGTTCCAATCCAAACCGCTGGATTGAGCCCATTGAGAAGGAGGTTGCTTCCCAGCCAGTCGATGCATTTCTGCTTCCGGAATGACACCCAGATCGGTTGTCGACTCCATCCAGTTGCGAAGTTCAGATCGCATCGTGTTGAGTTTGTCAGCGTGTGCTGGATCGGAGACCAAGTTGTTGACCTCGTCGGGATCCGCTTGCAGATCGAACAGCTCTTCCAGTGGTTTGACCTGCCAAACCTTGGATTGGATTGCGTTCAGTTCCCCGGCGTCAAACATCTTTTTCCAAACCATCGTGGTCGGCGTTTGGAACATGTAATCGATGTAGGCAAAGTAAATTCGTTCCGGATGAAAGTGACGGATGTAGACGTACCGGCCATCGGTGCAACTTCGCACCATGTCGACTCGTTCGTCCATGCGTCCGCGATAGCCAAACAGGTATTCCTTTGAATCACCATTGAGCGGACCAGCGAAGGGAACGCCTTGCATCGTGGTCGGCAGATCCGCACCGGCCAAACTGATTGCGGTGGGGCCCATGTCAACGAAACTCACCAACCGGTCGGTGATTCCACCGGACTGGTAGTCGGCGGGCGCGAGCTGTTTGTATTTCTCGGGGACATGCAACAGGAACGGCACATGCAAACCGGAGTTGTATGGCCAGCGCTTGCTGCGTGGCATGCCGCTGCCGTGGTCGCCGTAATAGAAGACGATCGTCGAATCGGACAATCCATCTTCCTCGAGTTGCGTGAGGATTTTGCCGCACTGTGCGTCCATCTCGGTCAAACGATCGTAGTACTGAGCCCAGTCGCGACGGACTTTGGGAACGTTCGGTTGATACGTGGGCACAGGGGCTTGGTCGGGATCATGAACCAATTTGTGCGCGTTGCGGATCTTGCTTTCGTGGCTGATTGTGAAATTGAAGACCGCGAAAAAGGGTTGGTCCTTTTTCTCGCGGTTGCGGAAGTGGGCTTTGCCACTGGATTCATTCCAGCTTTTGACTGCCGCCTGACCGGCGAAGTTGTAATCGGTCTTGGAGTTGTTGGTGCAGTAGTACCCGGCTTTCCGCAGAGCGGTGGGGTAGTACTGGAAGTCGCTGGGCATTTGGACGCCGCTGCGCATGTGTTCGCCGCCCAGGCTGGTCGCGTACATGCCAGAGATCAACGTGGTGCGTGCTGGAGCACACACAGGGGCGTTGGACCAACATTTGGTGTAGCGAAGTGAGTGAGTTGCGAGTTTGTCCAGGTTCGGTGTGTCGGCATATTCGTCGCCGTAGCACCCCAGTTGCGGCCCATTGTCTTCACTGGTCAGCCACAGAATGTTCGGCGGTGGCAAGGAGTCCGAATCGGCGGCGGAAACGCCTGCGAGCAACGCAGGAGAGAGGAACCAACAGCCAACCCAAGCGGCGGCAATCCAAGATTTCAGCATGAGGGGGATCTTTGAAGGAGGCGGGAGATTGTGGGGGAACAACCCGTGGCCTCACATCCTAACCGAACGCGAATCAGCGTGTTACGCTTGAAATGTTGTCCGCATTGGCTTTTGACTGGGCCGTTTTCGGAGTCAAAAAACGTCCCAGGGGTGATGCCAACAGGGCGGGCAACAGCAACACATCGCCGATCAAAGCGGCCAGCAGCAAGCCGAACATCATGAAGGCGAAACGCTGGGTCGGCTGGAAATCCGACAACCCATAAACGAGAGGCGAAATGGCGCACACCGCCGTCGTTTGCCACATCGCCGGCCCGCACTTGTGAAGGGCCGCGAGGGACGCTTCGGTTCGTCCCTTTCCCTTGCGAGATTGATTTTGGAACTTGGTCAAAAAGTGGATGGTCCCATCCACCGCGATCCCCAACGCAACGCTGGCGGTCATCACCGATCCGATGTCGAGTGGTGTTTCGAGCAACCCCATCGTTCCGAACAAAGTGATCGTTGGGAACAGGTTGGGGAACATGGCGACCAATCCACCCAAGAAGCTTCGTAGCAACAGCATCATGATGATCGCAACGATTCCAAACGCCGCCAGGAAACTGCGGAACAAATCCTGCAACAACACGTCTTGCGATTCGGTGGTCATCGGCACACCACCGGTGAACTGTGGCGAGATGCCTTCGCCAGCTTCCTCCAAAATCGGAATCACTTCTGCCTGCACACGTTGGAACTCGGTGCGGTAATCAATCGCTTCGTCAAACGGGAACCGAAAACTGATTCGCCAAAGCTGATTGCCCTGGTTGTCAATCGCGATGTAACCGGCGTCCTGCAACGGGGAATCGGGATCTTCCAACTGCTTGCGGATGTTCGCTTCCAAAACCGTGGAACGAATCGAGCGGCTCTTCTTGGACGGTGGGCTGGGCAAAAACGATCGCGCCGAGAACACACCACCGACCAAATCGGTGGATCGAAGATGGTCATCGACGTCTCGGACCAAACGAAACCGGTCAATGGAGTCCGGCATCGAATCGGGAGGGAACTGAACGACCACTTCCGCATTGATGGTTGGCCCGATGTGCTCTTCAAACCAAGCGTAGTCGGTCCGGATGCGACTGTTCTCGGGGAACATTCGCGGGATGTTGACTGACGTGGTCAGCTGAGGCAAACCTGACGCAGCAATGGCAGTGATGATGGTGAAGAAAGTGACAACGATGATCGGGTATCGCATGAACTGAGCCGCGAAGGCTTCCCATGCGTGCCCAATTTGAGAACGCCACTTCTCGACCGGCAACGGATCGTCTTCGGTTTCGCTGGTTTCCGATTTCCTGGCTTTGGCCAAGGCCGCGCGGTGTTTGGCGCGGTGTCGCTTGCCGTGCCACTGCATGGCACCGGGCAGCAGCAGCAACAACAGCAACAAGGTTCCAAACACTGATCCCGCTGCGATGAATCCGAAAGCGCTGACGGGAACCAAACGAACCAACCCCAATGAACCCAGGCCAATGATGGTGGTGGTCGCGGCCAACCAACACGGCAAGATTCCCGCCTGCATGGCTTGGCGGGTCGCCGCGGTCGGATCGATGTTTGGATCGCTGCACATCGCGTCGCGGTAGTAATTGCACAGGTGAATCCCTGCACTGGCGGTCAATACAAACACCAGTGGCGGCAACACGATCAGAATCGCATTCATTTCGATGCCGGAATACAGCACCATCGCCAGCGACATGCCTTGCCCGATCACCGCGACGACGATGATGATCGCCGTCAACACGATCGACCTTAGGCAGAACACACAAATCAGAGCCCCCACGATGACCGAGGGCAACGTGAAACGATCGATCGAGCCCTGGGCTTCCGCATCCACCAACGCACCATCGGTCGGTGGACCCGCGGTGTAGATCTCGTCTTCGGGGACACCGATGCTGTCCGAAACAATTTGCCGAACTTCGGCCAAGACGTCTTGGCGATTGAGATTCCCGTGTTCGGTGAAGGTGGCCAAAACGATGGTTTGTTCACCGTCTTCGCCAATCAGCGACCCTTTCAGTCTCGCTCGCGTGGCGCGATCCGAAAAGCTGGTCGGCGGACTGGTCAGGACATCGTAGACTCGTTGCCCAGAACTGACGCCAGCCAGATGGGCGGGGCGATCCGGGGTCGCTTGGGTCAGTGGCAGCAACGCTTCTGCGGCGGCGTCGACTTCTTCGGAGCCAATCTTTGCGTCGTCCCAACCAATCATCAGGACGTCTTGGCCCTGAAACAGCTTCGAGAAGTCGTCGTACTGTTTGCGGACCGGCATGTCCTCGGGCAACCACAGCGCCGGTGCGTTGTACATCGTCGACAACGCTCGCGTCGAATCGCGCGCCGCTAGCGGTCCGAGAATGCAAACCGCCAAAAGGCCGATGCAGAATCGCACGCGATAGGTTGTCGCTTGGTCACCCAGGGATTTCAAAGGCATGTTGAGATGGTCGATCAGTTCGAAACAGAATGAGAACCGAGCCTATCGAAATCGACCTCCGCTGGCGACTCGTAATCGGTCGCGAGCGCCGCATCCCGAGACAGAACGAAGGCGAAAGAGCATTTCAATCGGATCGTTCGTCAAACTTTCGCCACCTCACCCATTGGCAACATCCACCATGGGGGAACGTTGCCAATCGAGAGGTCAACCGACACAGTGAGCTGACGAACCTGACCGAAGCATCAGCCCTTGGGGGAGGGATGCTTGGACTCCGCCCGTGTCGGCGGTTTGTGGACCTTCAACACGGGAGTGTCCTCGGTCACCACAATCCCCTCGGGTGGGCTCTGCGTTGTGACCTGGTCGTCTCCCATCACCGGTTCACCTGGCGCGGATTGACCAGGGTCAAACGCGGGCTTTCCCAGGTGGTCGTGCCTTGGTTTGAAGACCTTTCCAAGTGGCCCAGCCAACAAAGCGGGCAACAAGATCAAGTCACCGATCAACGCGGCTGCCAACATCACCAACATCAACGTTCCAAAACGCTGCGTGGGGGTGAAGGTCGACATCGCAAAGATGAACAATCCCAGTCCACCCACGATGGTCGTTTGAGTCATGGCAGGGCCAACCCGGCGGTAGGTTTCAATGACCGCCTCTTTTCGCGACTTGCCTTCTTCGAGGAACTGTCGGAACCAAGTCAGGAAGTGGATCGTGTCGTCCACCGCGACACCCATCGCGACGCTGGCGGTCATCATCGTTCCGATGTCGACTGCCGTTCGCAAGTGTCCCATGATGCCAAAGACCAGTAGCACAGGGAACACGTTGGGAATCATCGACACGGCACCCGCCGCGAAGCCCGCACGTAGATTGGCAGGAGCCAGCCAATTGGCGGGGAAAGAACCTGGGTTCAGCAACACGATCATCACGAAGCCGATCAGCACAAACGCGAGCAAGATCGATTCAACCAAGCTGCCCAACAGAGTCCGCTGGGCTTTGTAGACCACCGGAACGACCCCCGTGTAGATCACCTGAGGCGTGGCAGGTTCGTCGAGCTCAAAAACCGGCAAGCGATCTGGTAGCCCGTCCGCGACTTTCTCAAGTGTCAAAATGTGCTTCGGGATCGGCCGCGAAATCACTTCCATGGCGGAGATCAATCGGGGCGCTCCGGCGGCGATCGACGGTGTGGGTTTCTCGGCCGCGGCTGGGGTGGCCGTCGAGGATTGGAACCTCAGTCCCGCCAGATCGATGACCACGTCTGCGGCCGCGATTCTCCGATCCCAGTTCTCGTCCGAGGGTTTTGCAATCGCGTCAGCGGCTTCAGGATCAATCCAGCTTTGTCGGATGCGTTCGTTGCCCAACAGTTCACGCAATGTGGCCAGGAACACAGCTTGCTGATCCACCACGCGTTCGCCACTGGCTTCATCGGTGGTCACCAGGGTCGCACTGTCCAAATCCAAGATGTTTTGGGCACCGAGCACCAGAACCTTCGCCTTTGGAATCTGCGTGCCGTCGGGTTGTTGCAACTCACGCAACAATTTTGCTCGCACACGGTAGGCTTGCACCACCGGATCAACCGCGTCTTTCAGTTCGTTGATGAATAACCCGTAATCAACATCCGACAGGGCACTGACGCGTAAACTCAGACGCCACAGTTCGCTGTCCTTGAGCGGACCGTTCTTTTCCACTTTGACGTAATCGCTACGAAGAAGCTCGTCACGAGAATCGTTCAGGCGACTGTTGAATTGTGATCGCGTGTTGCTCCATCCATTGCTGACATCCGGAAGCGGCGCGATGAAGGTGTCCATGCTGGACGCTTGGCCAACCTTGGCGATGCCTTCTTCGCCGAGCGAGCGGGTGACCACTTTGCGGATTCGTGCGACCGCCTCAATGCGTTCCAACAAACTCAGCGAAATCGGGTCGGACAACCGATCCTGATCCTCGATTTCCTCTTCGCTCGTCGCCGCCAAACGCTCCGGGCGTTGGATTTCGGGAGGCATGCGAACCACGATTTCCATCGGCACCAAGTTGCCAAAGTGATCCTCCAACCAAGCGTAATCGCGAAGGATACGAGCCTGAGGATCGAACAGCTTCAGCAACTGCACCGAGGTTGTGATCTTGAACAATCCCAACGATGCAATCGCCAGACCTGCGATGCAACCGACACTGACGACCGCATGATGGCTGGTGATCCAGCGGCCAACGCCTGCCCACCATGCCGCCAATTCCAACTCACCGGAAACCGCACCTTGAGATGGTTGGGAATCGCCTGCCGAGGCATTGCCGGTTGACCCATCCTTGCGTTTTGCAGCGGCCAAGCGTTTGCGTTCTTCGGATTTGTCTTGGCCAAATTGCGGCGAAAACGTTTCCAGTGCCGCGGGAAGGTAACTGAACAGAATGCCCAGCGTCGAAATCACACCGATCGCGGAATACAACCCGAAGTTGCTGATTGGTTTCAGGTTGCTGGTGAAGAGCGAGGCCAAACCGATCGCAGTGGTCAGTGCCGCCAACGAGCACGGCAATGCCGCATGCATCAAGGCGCGTGTGGCCGCTCCACGTCGCCCGCGGAAACGGACTTCGTCGCGGTAGTAGTTGATGACGTGAATCGACCCCGACAACCCCAGCACGTAGACCAGAGATGGCATCGACATCAGAATCGCGTCAACGCGACCGCCAGTCCAACCCACCATCGACATGCTGAGCATCGCGGCAGAACCGCCGACGACAAACAGCATGATCGTGACTTTGACACTGCGGAAGCAGAAGTACGAAAGCAACACGCCCACCAGGATGCAGTAACCGACCAAGCGAACCAGCGTGATCGTGCCCTCTTCGTCAATCGCAATGTTGTCGATCGGAGGACCGCCCATTCGCAACGGAGGCATTCCGCCAATGGACTCAGGTGGCTCGCGATTGAACGGTGGCGGTGCACTGCTGGGCGGAAGCGGTGGCTGGATTCCGGATTGATGCGCCAGTTGCAGCAATCGACCCTGAGGCATTCCTAGCGTGCCGCGACCAACCGCAAACGCGAGATTGTCCTTGGCCAAGTCCGTCAACGTGACCAGCAAACACGTCAAGCGTGGTGGAGGTTCGACGCCCAACGAATCGTACACGGCGTACCAAGCGTCGGTTTGGGTCTGAGTGAGTGAAGTGGGAAGCTTCTCTCGCTCACCATCCAAGCGTTCGGCCACAAAGGTTTGCAGTGTTTGTTCAGCGACCTCGAGGGCGTTCGCCGGCAATTTGCCACGTTGTGCTTCGGGCAAGGCTTCGACGAACGATTCCGCCGTCCAACCAAACTCATGCGGGACTGCGGGAGCGAACAACGTTCCGGTCAAACGTTCCATCGCAAGGCGTTTGGCCACGATGGGCTTCTTGGTCACATCTGTCAGATCGATCGGCCAAAGGGGGCCGCCTTCGGCAGCGAGCTCTTCCGCGATGGTGGCTCCCGTTTGAACCGTTTGAAACAACGGAGCGCACAACAACATCGGGTCGTTGTAAAACGGATTGATTCGTTCGGCGGTGGACGGTTCGCCAAACGCGGTCACGAATTGTCCCTGCAGTTCGTAACTGCCGAGTGACTTTTTGACTTTCCGGATCAACGCCGCTGGGCCGTTCAGTGACTCTTCCCAGCGGAACAGCTTGCCTTCCGGCGTGATGTAGTACCACGTGCCATCGGCGGAAGCCAACCACTTCTCGCCTTCACCGCCCCAGTCGGTCAGGTCTTGGCCAGGCGGCAACAATTCCAATTCCTCGCCCAGTTCCCGGGCCCGGACACGGGCTTGGACTTCAGCGAGTGACAACGCGTTTTCGCCCCAGGCCTCTTCCGCCGCCAGTTGCTCGCGATAGTTCGCTGACTCGTGCAGCAGTTTGTCTTCGAACAGTCGCAACCGTTGGTCGCCGACGTTGCATCCTTCCCAGGTCAAGAGAACAAAACTTTCGCCAGCAAAGTGATCCGCGAACCAATCCAGTTCGGCGGTCTCGGGAAAGTCACTGGGCAACCAGTCTTTGACATCGTTCTCTTTGTTCTTCAGCCCCATGCGAGCAGCGCGGAACGCCGATGGCATGAAAAAGAAGAAACCCATGAGGATCAACAAAGCCACACTCAGTCCCCACGGGCCAGGCCGCTCCAGGAACGACGGCTTGGTTGAGTCTGCGGTCATCGAGGATTCCGAAAGTGAGAAAGAAGAGTGGTCCCGTCGGGACAGCTTCGATTGGACAAGTTGAAGGAGCGAGTTTTTCGTGAGATTGAAACTCGTCTCAATCTCGTTTTGCCGCCAGCATCCGTCGCTGTCAACGACGCATCTGCCGCCAAGGTCGGTCATCTGAATAAGCTATCGAGCGATCGGCAGAAGGTCCACGTCAATGCGATTGTCCCACGCAAACGTTTCAATTGTTGCAAGACAATTGAGAGGGTTAGAAAAACTGGGGAGTTTCTAACCCAAAACGCTTGGCGGTCTCCTGCAGATCCACTCGAAATGCGTCAGCGACGCTTTGCCCCACCCCCACAAAACGGGCCGGATGCATTCTAATTGTTGAAACAGCCTAATCGGCGGAACACAGCGAACCAGACCGTCGGAATTGCGTTTTCATTCTCTCCCCACCCGCGAAGTTGTCGTCGAATGGGGAGCTGCGGGGAACGCAACCTGGCGGAGCTTGCCAGCGACACCAGCGATTCGATCGCGTTTGGCTCCTGTTTCGCTTGTGAAAGCCGTTTGTTTGCGTCTTCGCGATTCACACTTGTCTAACCGAAACCCACGAAGTGAACTGATGTCTGCATCCCTCCAGTCCCTGATTGATTCCGGAACCAAGCTGTATTTGGATTCGGTCGAGCCCTCCGAAATTGACCAGAACCTCAAGTGGGGGGCGGTTGGTGCGACCAGCAACCCTGCCATCATCTCTGGCATCGTGAAGGCCGGCGGATTCGATGATCGAATCGACGCGCTGCTCAGTGAAGGTCTCGACGACGAAGCCATCGCCTGGGCGCTGACCGACGAGTTGGTCACCGACGCAGAAAAGAAATTCGCAGCGATCCATCAATCGACCGCTGGAAATGCCGGCTGGGTCAGCTTCGAGCTCGATCCGATCTTGGAAGATCCCGACCAAAATCTCTCGCCTTCCGACATCGCCACCCGCTACATCGAGCTGGGCAAGCAATGGGCGGCGGGCCACACCAACCGCATGATCAAGGTTCCCGCCACCGAAGCAGGGCTGTTGGCTCTGGAAGAATTGGCTGCTGCCGGGATCACCCTGAACGTGACGTTGATGTTCACTGGCGATCAGTACCACGCCGCACGCGAAGCGGTTTGGAAAGGTGCTCAACGGGCGGCTGAATCCGGCACCCGTTCACTCGACCAATTCAAATCGGTCTACAGCATCTTCATCTCGCGAATTGATGTGTACACCCAAAAGGAATTGCCGAACCTGTCGCCAGAAGCGCAAGGCAATGTTGGCATCCTGAACGCAAAACGCATTTGGAAAGAAAACCAACTGTTCTGGGCGGACAAAAACCTGAAGCTGGAACAAGAGCTGATCTTCGCCAGCACGGGAACCAAGAGCAAAGACGATCCTCCATGGAAGTACGTCGCAGCTTTGGCGGGCAGTGACATCCAAACCAACCCGCCATCGACCAATGAAGCAGTCGACGCCAGCGGCAAATTGTTCACTCGAGAAGTCGATGACATGCCACCGCAAGCGGTCCAAGACGAAATCGACGCTGCTCTGGACATCAAGGCGATGCACAAGTTCTTGATGGACGAAGGCGTCGACAAATTTGTCAAGCCACAACGCGAACTGCTAGCGATCATCTCTGCCAAACGCGACGAGTTGACCAAGCAAGCCTAGCGTCTGGCCGTGTTCGCATCCCATGCCAGCAAGTCGCTGCGCGACGGCATTTGACCAGCCTTGGGTTTCAACCCAAGGTTGATCCGCGACCAAGCACGCGTCCAAGTCGCGGAGCGACGACAGTTGGCAGCGAGCGTGAACCCACCTGTCGCCGCTGCGCGGCTGGGACGGGGACGTCTTGACTGCCTTTCCGATCAGTTGGCTGATTGTGCCAAGTGTTCGATCGCGTGTTGAAGCACGTCGTCTTCGAGTTCCGTGACCAAGCGGCCATTCTCATCGGGACGAGCGGCGATGTAGGTCGGTGGCACCGACAAGTGTGGTTCGACACCGTTCTCGCTGATCGCTCGACCGCTGGGCGAGTAAAACTTGGCGGTCGTCAGGCACAATCCAAACTGAGCCGCTTGCATCCGAAAGATTCCTTGCACGCTGCCTTTGCCATAGCTTTTTTCGCCGACGATCGTGCCGCGATTGGAATCGCGGATCGCTCCTGAAAAGATTTCGCTGGCACTGGCACTGTTCCGGTCAATCAATACCGCCAACGGCACATTCCAAGTGTTGGCACGGTGAGCCGAGTAGTCGAAGTTTTCGCGAGCGTTGCGTCCGCGGGTCGTCAAGATTCGACCTGACTCGATGAATCGGTCCGCAACCTCCACCGAAGCGGGCAGCAATCCCCCTGGGTTGTCTCGCAGGTCAATGATCAGCGAACGCATCCCTTGCCGACTGAGTGTCCACAGGGCTTGTTCCACTTCTGCGGGGGTCGACTTCTGAAAGTTGGTCAGGCGGAAGTAGCCTGTTTTCGCCTCGGCGTCGACCATGTGCACGTTTTCGACACAGGGCACATCGACTCGGCGACGAGCCACATGAATGGAACGTGGTGATTGGTCGACAGAAACGATCTGCAACGCAACCGTGGATCCCTCGGGACCACGCAGCAAATCCGCCACGTAGTCTGGATCGCGATCAGCCGCGGAAGTCGCGTCGACGCCCATGATTCGATCGCCCGCCACAATGCCCGCTTCATCCGCGGGACCACCTGGGATCACTGACAGGATCTTCAAACAATCTTCGCCAGGCTTCAGTTCCACGCCCAAGCCCACAAAGTTGCCATCGATGGTGCTGAACATGTCGTCCAGTTGTCCGGGTGACAGCAATCGTGTGTAGGTGTCCAGCGTCGACACGGCACCGGAAACGAATTCCAACACCGTCGCGGTGCCACTCAATCCGAGTTCTTGTTGCGCCATGGAGGCGACCTGCGAAACGGTGGCCCGCAAGTCAAAGCGACTTTGTGTTGATCGCTGACTGATTCGATGATGGATCTCCATCCGGAACTTTTCAATCTGCTCCGGCGATGTGTTGGGCAACATCGTTTGGACGAAGGTTTCGTCGTCGAGTGCCGTTTCCAAGGCGGCGGTCCCGTGCAGCAACACTCGGGACCACTCGATCGTGTCCACGTAGTGCGTTTGCAGGTTGGCCAAGATCTCGCTGTACAGATCCAGCGACTGAGAGGTCGTCATGTCCCTCAGCGACCGTTGATAGGTTTGATCTTGGTAGCGACGATTGACGTCAAACCGCAAGCGGCTGATCAGCAACCGCTGATACAAGATGCGGTCTTGTGGGAAGCGGCGAGTGGCGGCTTCGTAGTGGTCGATCGCATCGCTCCACTGGCCCGCATCTTCCAGTTCAATCCCATCGGCCAACGCACGGGCACGTTCCTGTTCTTCGAGCTTGCGTTCCGCGTCATTGGTTGGAGCGGAAACAGCCGGGCCGCGTGAAGGCACATAGCCTTGGGCGAAGGCCGGCATCGAGGAACCACCGACGGCGAAGGCACCGAAGACCAACGCGAACGTCCGCAAGCGTCCAGCAACTCGCCGCTGGCGAGCATGCTTGGCAATCGCTTTGCCGTCGTTCAGTTGGAGCGTTTGCTGGTTGAAAGCAAAGCATCGGTTGATCGTCGTTAACAGGTCCATGCGCCGATTCCATCGCGAGTGTCGTTGGAGGGGGAATGCTGGACCGGGGTGAGTCCAAGCCCCGCGGAAGACACTCCGAACCGTGGGGCTGAGCAAACTTAGGTCACAAAACGTGCCCGGTCAAAAAACCATGCCGATGAAATATCACCCTGTTTGCTCCAAACCGTACGACCCGTTGAACAAGCCGTCGGTTGTCGCGGCGACAAAAGGTTTGCCGGTCAAGGCAACTTTGTCGCTGAGGTGAATCGTGCCGATCAGGCACGACTTTCATCGCTCAGTGCGCCTCCAGTGCGCAGAAAAAGACAACTTCACTCAATGTGATCACAGGTGGGTGATCTCATGGATTCACAAGCACGCTCGTGAAAAGCAAACGTGTGAAACGTGCGCGACGTTTCCGTCGCTCGCTGTCTCTTGGCGTCGCGGTAAGAATACGCAGTGTCCCACACGCAGGCAAGCAAAGGGCTCCGCCGTTGGCTCAGCCACGAAGTGGCGACAGGTTGTGGCCATTGGGCGTCAGCCCATGGTCCCCAACGGATGCGATCGGTCAATCCCAAGGGGACGACAGGGCACCCGGCTCAGCCACAAAGTGGCGACAAGTTGTGGCCATCGGGCGTCAGCCCATGGTCCCCAACGGATGCGATCGGTCAGTCCCAAGGGGACGACAGGGCACCCGGTTCAGCCACGAAGTGGCGACAAGTTGTCGCCATTGGGCGTCAGCCCATGGTCCCCAACGGATGCGATCGGTCAGTCCCAAGGGGACGACAAGGCACCCGGTTCAGCCACGAAGTGGCGACAGGTTGTGGCCATTGGGCGTCAGCCCATGGTTCCCAACGGATGCGATCGGTCAGTCCCAAGGGGACGACAAGGCACCCGGTTCAGCCACGAAGTGGCGACAGGTTGTAGCCATTGGGCGTCAGCCCATGGTCCCCAACGGATGCGATCGGTCAGTCCCAAGGGGACGACAGGGCACCCGGTTCAGCCACGAAGTGGCGACAGGTTGTAGCCATTGGGCGTCAGCCCATGGTCCCCAACGGATGCGATCAGTCAGTCCCAAGGGGACGACAGGGCACCCGGCTCAGCCACGAAGTGGCGACAGGTTGTCGCCATTGGGCGTCAGCCCATGGTTCCCAACGGATGCGATCAGGTTCAGGCATGAAGGTGGATCTGCTCGGGCATTGGAGGATGATTCGGGGGCCGTGCAACGTTGCGCCCGTGCGATCCTGGTTGCTAAACGGCGTCGTTCGGCGGCTCTTGGAACGATTGGTCCATCGTGGCATCCATCGCGGACGACTCCGTGGGGGATGATTCAGGTGTCGGAGAGGCGGTGACATTGCTCTCTGATCCGCGCTCGTGCCGCCCCCACCATCGATCGGCCTCCTCGATCGTCCATTGGCTCGCTGCAGCACATTTCGAGATCAGGATTCCGAGATCACGCGCGGTTTGCGGACGCTTCGCACGTGACTTTTCCAAGCATCCCATGATTGCGTCTTCGAGTTGGCTGGATACTTTGACGTTGCTGCGTTTGGTCGGCGGGACCGGGGATTCTTCAATGTGCTTTTGACACAGGTCGACCAAATTGGCCGCTTCGAAAACAGGTTTGCCCGTCAGCAGGAAGTAGCCGACGGCGCCGACAGCGTAGATGTCGCTGCAAGCGTCAACGGTCATTGGTGCCTGGATGGATTCAGGCGACATGTACAACGGCGTTCCTGACATCGAACTTCCGTCGGTCACAGGCGATCCTTCGGTGCGGTCGACCGCCTTGACCAAACCAAAGTCCAAGACCTTCACCACATCGGGTTCACAACCCCGCCGATTCAACATCACATTGGCGGGTTTGATGTCGCGATGCACCAAGCCCTGCGAATGTGCTTCGAACAGGGACCCACAGATTTGCAACAGAATGTGAATCACTCGGGCCTCGGACTGAGTTCCGTACTTGTCCACGAGGTCCTGAAGATCAATGCCGTCGAGGTATTCCATGGCATAGTAGAACACTCCCTCGGGCGTGCGGCCGTAGTCGTAGATCGCGATCGTATTGGCGTGGTTCAATTGGCAGGTGATCTGCACCTCCCGTTCAAAACGAGCGATCGAAGTGTCATTCACTTTGTCGGCATGCAACAGCTTGATCGCAGTGGGACGCCGCAGCATCGAATGGTGGCCTTTGTACACAATCCCCATCGCGCCCTCGCCCAACTTGTGATCCAGTGTGTATTGGCCGAGTTGCTGGGCTTCGATCACCGCTTCGCGCGATTGACGCTGCAGCCGAGCGACGATCAGGGTGAACACAAAAATCACGATCGCGCACAACAGCAACAGAACGAAGATCGTCAAGAACGTGCGCTGCAAAATCACAATCGGGCGAAACGCTTGATCAGCATCGACTTCAATCGCAACGCCAACTTTGTACTTTGGCAACCACCGCCAAGCGCCGATCACGTTCACCCCGCGGTAGTCCCGATAGCCGTCCACGTTCAGCCCCGAATTGCCCGCGATCGCATCGGCTGCCATGGTTGTCAGTGGCAACTGAGACCGGCGGCGGTTGGGGCGAAAACCTTCCGTCATATCAGCGCCGGGGTCTCGCAAAGACATCTGCAGGATGGAACGCGAATGAGGTTGGTCCGGCAACAGCCCCAGCAGGATGAGCTCTTCGTCGAAGCGACTGTTGCTGATCATGATGCCGTCTTCGTTGAAGGCATACGTTTCGCCCGATGCACCTGTCCGACCAAGCTGAAGGATCGGAATGAACTCACGCTCAGGCCGAATCTGGAGCGCAAGCACTCCCACGACTTGAAAGGAAGGGTCGCGAACGGGAGCGCAGACATACATGGTCGGGACGCCCATTCGAGATTGCCCATCGGTGTCCTTCATCATCACCACGCTGGGGAACGGTGGGGAGACGAAAGCTTCCCCCGCCAGTGCCTGGTCAAGGAAGGATTCGTACTCGGAAATCCCTTGCTCTCCCACCAAAGCGGCGTGGGTTGCCGAGACGATTCGTTTGGATTTGTCCACCAAGAGATAGCTGTCGAAGTCGTGTGCCGACATCGCGGGGCCCAACTCGGCCGCCAGTTCTTTGTGTGGGTCGCCGGGCGATGCGGGGGGCGAAGCAGGCGGATCCGGCTGAAACAATTGGTACACCGTTCGTCGCACGGTGGCGTCGTTGGCCAACGCCTCGGCTGCGGACTCTTGAACGCTGAACCACTTGGTCAGCATTTCGGCTTCCAGATCGACCAGCGTTTGCATCCCTGAGCTGACGTTGCCTTTGATCGTCGTTTCAATCGCACCGCCCATGAAATAGCCGATCGTCGACAACACCACGACAGCCACGATCGGCCAGATCCAAAGCTGCTTTTGGAGGTACAGGCCGGTTCGGGTGACCGTCGTGGAAATGCTCCGTGAGGCCCACGTCATGTGGGCATCGGGATGCACCCGGGAATTTCGGGACCGGTTCAACCGTTTCAGTGGATTCATGCTGGAAAGCTAGGGAGGGAACTTCGCAATTCGCGAACCGTAGCCTAGTTGAAATCGCAACGAATCGTAGAATTCTGGTTTCACCCAGGAAATCCCTCGTTCGCCCGCTGGTGAGGAGCAGGGAATCCGTCACGTGGCCCCACTCAAAGGACGACGGTCGAGCAGTGGTTTGATGCCCGGCGTGATTTCATTTCGACGAGCTTGGAAGCCCATCGTACGGAATTTGAACCGGGGGATCGTTCGGCGACGAGCAAGCAAGCAACTGTCGTCGCTCCGCGACTTTGAGTCTTGGGTATCGCCGGTGGATGACCTTGGGTTGAAACCCAAGGCTGTCGGCTGCCGTCGCTCCGCGACTGGTTGTGTGCAGGCGATCGAACAACCGCGGAGCGGTGAAAGTTGTCAGCCTCGGGTTTCAACCCGAGGTCTCGGGCGTGCCCCTCTTGATCGACAAGCCGCGGAGCGGCGACAGGAGGCGAGCGATGAGCTGGGGAGGATTGCAAATCTCAAGGTGAGGGCGGGCTCGGAGAGGGTGGGTGCACGAACCGTGGGCAATCATCGCACCGTACGCCCATTGCTTCCGGCTTCGATCTGTCTTCATCCCGGGAGGGATTTCAGACGGTAGCCGGTGGTCGCTGCAACGCAGCGCACCACCGGAAAACGAGCGCACCCCCAAACACTCCGCCTCCCGCCGTGGCCGATGGCCACGGCGGGAGGCGGAACGGGATCGATCGTCTACATCACGTTTCGGGAAAGATACATTGTACCGTCCTTGAAATAAGCACGCGTTTGTCCGCCGTTCGAAGCGGACTCGGTTGCGAAGGCAGCATCAGGATCGGCAAAACCGAGTCGGTCTTCGTCAAATCGTTGAAGCTGAGAATCGTATTCGGACATAGGAACAGGGAATTGAGCGATCCAAACATCGAATTCGGTGCGTGACATCGAATACGACGCGAACAAATGCCCAAAGCTTGGTTCGTAGGTTAAACATCCGGTCGTCGGGACATAGTCGTTGTGAGATCGATGCAGTTCGACAAATCGGTCGTGGTGGAAAAGCTTGGTTCCCGTCAACGTGAACGCGATCCATAGGACAAATCCAAGTAGTAGCAGTTTGCCGAAATGCAACCGGCGGAAGGTGCGTAAGAGCACCGTCAGAACGATCGCAGCCAGCAACGCAATCTTTGCGATGTAAAAAAACACTGCAAGTGAAGCTTCGCCCAGGCCCATTTCAGTTCAAGCACTTCAGTCGGGTATCAGCGGACATCACCCGGTCGCGACGGTTGACACTCCACTTGAAAACGGCCGCAAGCCCGATTCCTGTCAATGTCATGGTGATTCGCCGGTTGTCAAAGTTGAAGCCCGGCTCGAAATATCTGGAACAACCAATCCGATATCTTGTCCGCCGGCCTCCAGGTAATTGTCACCATCCATAGAAGCGTGGAACCAGACTGTCATCAATCCAACGACGTATCCTTTGGAGTCGACAATTGGCGCACCACTGAATCCACGTATGTTTGCTGATGGTGTAATGTCGAATCGAAATCGCGTACCACTTCGTTCGGTAACTGTTCCTGAATAAATATTCTGGCCACCTGATTCATTATAGGGGATGCCAAAAAGGTAGACCTTCTCGCCAACTTGAATTGGCGATTTCCGAATCGGAAGTGGCTCGAACTGACTCGGTGGGTTTTCCGCAAGGTCGAGGACAACAAAGTCAATTTCGTTCCATGCCTCGTCCGAATGACTCATGTCAGACAACGTTATGCCACGTAATCTGACAAACTCATCGGGGTTGTCACGAGGAAACAAAATCCATCCTTTCAATACGTCATTGACACGATCAACCGCTATCGCTGGTTCAACACCGCCCTGCTCACTGAGCAAATGTCTCGCGGTAATCGCCACAACAGCTCCCTTGCTGTTCTTGACCAAAAACGAACTCGCGCCTTCGAGTGACGTGTGCCCATCAAATTCCGCGTAATTTGTCAGTAGAACCTGTGGCCATTCTGAATGCGGACTATTTATCCACGATACCGGCTCCCGATTGTCAATCACCAAGTCCGAGTTCTTAGCCTGGTCGCAACCGGCAAGCGTGATCGCAACCACGACGGCAACTAGTCTCGTTTTAAGTTTCATTGTTTGACATGCCTCGTATGCAATGCGAATCACGTGACCGTTGATGGCGCGGCGACGAGAGATTCTCAATTGTTAGAAAACGCTACTTTGCCGCTCCCATGCATCGGAATAGATCTCCCTTTTTCACGGCGGACCCAATCGCGATCGAATCGATTCAGCGGCCACGATGAATCGTTTCGCATCACCGCCATTGTAGTGGGAATCGTCAAGCGAATAGGTCAAAGTACCGTCATCGCGCACCATCACCCCGACATTTGCGAGATTTCCCGCCGCAAAAGGCATCCTTTCGCATTGGGGCAACCCGGGAAGCCCCGGGGCTTCATGTGTCGATTTGACCGGTCCCAATTCACGGAACAGTTGCCGAAACAGCTCGTAGTCGTCTGGCGGAACGTTGATTTCAGTTCCGTCAGGAAGGGGCACCGAAGCGGATTGGGTTCGGGTGTTCGAGACGGTGCGAGTGGTTTCGGACGTCATCGGGCGCGGCGTGGAACTGATTCTCACCGCTTCCCAAAGACAAAAGGCTGGTACAAGCCGATCAAGAACCGACGAGGTAAGCAGGTCGGCAGGAATGGTCGGGCATAACCATGTGAGCGTTTTGGGCGTTAGCCCCGGTTGTACGTGGGAGCAACGACGCTACCCAAAATATTCAAAATGCTGAAAGACTCCTGCCGAACTGCTTAACGCATGAACCATGGAAGTGAAACGACCGAGCGAATCCGAACGTCTTCAGGAGGGCGAAAGGGGGAAGGTTCGTCGCGACGACAATTTCACGCCTCCAAACCACTGGGCAGTGAATCTCAATCGGTGCCATTCACGTCCGATTCAGTCCAACCAAAATCCGAGCACGTGGCCAACCACCGAAGAGTTGCTCTTGGAACGAACCAGAGCCTTCTACCGGAGGGCAGGAATCAGAAGCAAAGTTCAAGGGAGAACAGGCTGGCCGTTCGGCGTTCATCCCCGGGCTTCTTGAACAGAGGACTTGAGCTTCGGCTAGGCGCTCGCGTTTTGAACCGCGACGAACGAAGAAAGCTGAAAGAGAAAGTGACTCAACCGTCGCATCCACGCGAAGTCAAATCCTTATTGGTTATTCCGCCGTGTCACCGGCGTTGCCGAGGGCGTGAGTATACAAACGCAAGCCAGGCAATGGCCACCAGTGCAAGACAAATTGGAATCGTCGGGACTGATGCGTCAAGCTTCGTCACCATCCCGGATCGCACAGCAAGAACGGACAATCGGCATTGGAGCGAAATCAGAAGCAGGTCAAGAACCAAGAACGAAATGGGACGCCGCATCAATAACGCGATAAATAAACAGACGGTTACAGCGATTGAGCCAGACACGTTTACGAGAGCCTGTTTCTTAAACTCGGGAAGCTCGATCAGATCGAGTTGCCACTCTTTGAAGAAGTACAAACCTCCGATCCAGTAGCCTACAAAAGACAGTCCTACAATGACTGGGATAAAGCGTCGAATGCCCTGTGGCGTCGGAAGCACGTCGACATAGTGTTCCGGTTGGTCGTGCTCGGGCGGTCGATATGGATTCTCCGATTCGCTAGGCATGATTCAGTCGAACAACGGTAGGAATCACGCGGGACGGGCGAAGGATTGATCACTCATTTAACGGCACAACCGGGCCTCGCGTGCATTGAATGGTTCGTCGCTAACGAGGAATGCGATCAGGGAATAGGTACCCGAATGTCAACATAGCTACGGCCGCTTCGGGATTCATTCCGGTCTGTTCCGTCTCATAGTCCCAGCCAATTCTACCAGCCAAGAAGATATCCATGCCTTTCGCAGCAGCAGCGACGCTAGCTGACGTCAAAAGAAAGTGAAAATGCCGACGGTCTTTGGAAAAGCTCTTCCCAGGAGTGTCAGCAATCCACGTTGGAGCCCAAACTGCGTACGCAAATACCAAGTGGTCATTCTCTTCCATTTCGAGCTTGGAGCATTGACCAAGGCTCTTTTCTGCGGTGGGAAATGGTGACCATCGCTTGGCCACGGATACGGGCGCAACAGGCATCAATGGATCAGGGCTGTATGGATGAATGACAGAAAAGCCCACGGGGTCACACATCTGCTCTTCGATATCGCACTGGGAGGACATCGCCGAGGCAAGTTCTTGTATCGCGGGTAGCTTAGAGTCGCGTCTCAGAAGACAGAGCCAATATGCGAAGGTATCGCCCACCGTCCATTTGGTGACAAACCGCTCAAACTTCAATTGCTTTGCATCGCTGTTAGGTTGCATTAGGCTGTCGACGAACGTTGGCGATGTGCGGGCGGCGGCGATTGACTTGCAAGCTTACGAAAGCGGCGACCACCGTCGCTCCGTCACCATCGCATGGTTATCCGCTCGGTAGCTAGCGGCGTCCCTCACTTTGTAGCCAAGTATACCACTAACCAACAGCCATGGATATAATCATCGGCCTACTTCCGAATGAAGGGACGATACATGGCAGACGCACCAATGAAGCAAAGAATGCCAGTCAGTAAAGAACCAAATGCCAGCCGTTCCGCCACAGAGTGGAGGCGAGAGGCCTCTAGTGTCGAACTAGCCGTCAGGAAAACGACGATGCAAATCACGCCCAGACCTAATAAGGCGCGAACTATGCGACGCCGCACTCTGAAATCGTTTTTCTGATGGACAGTACTATCCTTGTGCAAACGCAAATGCCTACCGAAAGTCGGGTGAGATTCAGTCGGACGAACGTCGCCGATCACGGGGCGGCGACGAGGAATGTTCAATTGTCACAAAACGCGACTTCGCCGCTCCCGTGCATCGGAATGGTTCGCCGCATTACCAGTATCGGGCGCTGATATACGTGTCACCACTGGATGGTACATGCCAGAGGGTGTAGCCGCCACCTCGGTCAGAACGCCTGACGTACAATTCCAGCATTGATGGGTCGTAGGTCCAGCCGGTATCTGGAAAACGGTCGCTGAAAACTTGCTGGCTCAATTCGATCATGTGCTGCTGCCATAGAGGACCGCCTAATTTTGGCAGCCATTCATCATCGTCATGGTGTTGATTCAAGTCTGGACGCAATGAACGACGCTCGTCGACCCAAGATCGTAACGACGGAGTGTCGATGGTGAACTTCGACCAGTGACCCGCGCCATTTCGATAAAGAGTAATGTCCGTAGCATCTGTTGGAATCTCAATGTACCCATCCCTGGGAACCTGAGACGCGTTTGCGTAATCGAATCGACCGTAACGTTGCAAGTCGACAACTGCCATCACTCCGACGCAGGATGGGATGAAGAGGAGCATACCGGCAAGAGTCAGCCAAGCAATTCGCTTTGGGGACCGAAGTGACATCGCACCCAAGCACCAAAGAATCGCGAAGGTAGCTACGGTAATTTGGAAGGGCAGGACGAGCGGTGCAAACATTCAATCAGTCGGGGAACGGCACGCGTCACCGGGAACGCGCGGAAATGTTTATAACGGCCAAATCGGCTGGCTCGCGTTCTCCGGTGCACGCGATGGTTACCCGCCGTCTTTTGTTACAGATCCCCGGTGCTCCGCAACCGAGGTCCAGTCAACCACTCGGTCCAAGTATGGCCAGTATATCTTATGCGCGCGAAGGGTTTTGAAAGAGGACGCGAACACCCCGGCCAAGTACCCTACGATGACCCAGCCAATGTAGTCGGGTGTGCCAGTTCGGTAAAAGCATAACGCGGCAAGAATACCCAGCACGATCTTCATCAGTAGCCAGTGTTTACCGTAGTAGCTCCAAAAGCTGGGTCCGCCTTCGCGACGGTATTGGATGAGTCGTGCGTAGTACTTCCCACCGATGGTGCCATCGTGAAGCGGCTCTGCACTTGGAGCGTAGGGATTCGTTTCGTAGTTCACAGATCAAATTTCGACATAGAGTCGGTCAGTTCAGTCGGGTAACGTTACGCGTAACCGGGAACGCGCGGGAAAGTTTCAAACGGCCAAATCGCTCAGCTCGCGTTCTCCGGTTCACGCGAGGGTTACCCGCCGTTTAGGGAGAACGCGAAAGAACAAGTGATCGTTCGTGAAGCTGTTGAACCACTGGTCAGTGTAGCGTGGTGAATGTGGCACAAGCAAGTTCGAGCATTGAATCAAACCCGGATCAAGTCTGTTCACACGTCGTCAGGAGCGTTTTACGCCAAGAAGCCAGTCAACGATTTCAGCGAAAAAGATAAATGGTGAGAGCACAACGAACACTACAAGCGTCAAGCCAAGGTGATCCCATGAACTCCAGACGATGTAGATCAGTACTGCCGCCCAAGTCGTCAGCTTGAACAGGCTGCGTATCGAAAACTGCCCTTTCGGGCGAGTGGCCATTCCGTTGGATTGATCGTCAGTCATTCAAGCCAGTATCGAAGAAATTTCAGTCGGGTAACGTTACGCGTAACCGGGAACGCGCGGAAAAGTCTCTAACGGCCAAATCGCTCAGCTCGCGTTCTCCGGTTCACGCGATGGTTACCCGCCGTCATCGGATGGCGTTTTGGTGTCCGGGGAGAGTGGCGCCCCCGAGACACCATGACCGCAATACGCTGAAATGCGAACCGACACAGAACCCATGCCAACGGAAGGCGTGTCTAGTAGGGCCTCAATCTCGGCAAGGTTCATCACCCTCTTATTCATCTCTGTGTGCGAAATGCGTTTCGGCTTGAAATCCGCCCAGTTACACGGAATTACGACGAACCGAAAACCGTCTTTCGGCGAGAAGGTAAGCGCGGCGAACGTATTGGGACACGCAAAGTATTGCTTTTTGTCCGCAGGGGCGAGCCGGGACTGTTGGAGCAATGACTGCAACGCTTCCTTCGGAATGTTCCATTCTGTTGTGACCCAACCGTTCGGTTGTCCAAAGAACGAGTGATCGCACACAACTGTATCATCGGAATGTGCAATCGACGAATGCATCGCTGCAAGCAGTGTTGCGATAGCGGCTAGACGAGGGAGAAGTAGCATGTTTTCGGAAGGCAGGGAATTCAGTCGGGTAACTTGTTTCTCACCTGTTGGACAGGTGGGAATAAGTGGTGAGGTCGATTCTACACGGTTTGCCGGTGGGAATTAGTCGTCTTCCGGGCACTTGTTCTCATCAGTTGGCGCGGACTTTTTCCACGTGGGTGACTTGTTCTCACCGTGATGCCGCACCGGACGGTGCGGCATGTTCTCCACCGGTGCGTTAGATTTTTTTGACAACTTTTACGCTGCGAAGGATCGCCTTCTCTTTCTCGCGAAAGTGTCCAGTGGAATTCCCGTCTTATTGTTGGGGATCCGGATCCGGCTTGCAAGCATTTCTGCACCCGGTGAACAAAACCGAACGCTTTGAGCGGTGGTTTCAGCGACTTTCCTGTCTAGTAGTCTGTCACGACTTGCTTTTAGGGTAGTGGACGAGGCGACGAGTCCTGAACTGGCGTCAAAACCAAGGACTCGTCGCCTCGTCCACTACGAACAACCCTGACTTTTCACTTTGACAGACCACTAGCCTGTTCACGCACGTGAGGCAGCTTTGGTGGCTGGTCCTGATTTAGGTTGCGGTTGAGCGATTTGGAAGAGTTCCATGCAGGTCGGCGGGAGTCTTTTGGCATTTGGACTGTGATGGCAAACGCCACTGTTCCCAGGTGCAACCGGGGCTAACGCCCAAACGGCTCACGTGGTTTTGCCCGATCCTTCCTGCCGATTTGCTTATGCCCGATCGGCAGGAGGAGGAGATGCTGTGAGGCCTTGCTTAGAACCACGTGAACAACAAGTGACGTAGCGGAAGGGCGCAAGCCCTCCGGTTCCTCACCGGGCGGCTTGCGCCACACCGCTAACATCGTCACTTGTTGTTCACGCGTCGCTTACGCTGTGGGTTGGGAGGGAGGATTCTCAGGCTGGAAGCCTAAGCCTCTTGGGCTGCAAAACGACGGGGTGAGCGACTTGCTGAGGTGGCAGGTTGGAGGACGCGAATTGGATGGCGCGGTTGACGTGCGGGAGCTGAGTTTGGATGGGGATGTATTCGAAACCGGCGAGTGCCGAACAGAAGCAACGTTGGGCGAAGATCGAATCAGTTGCTGGGACACAGCGATGTGAAGACGACGGAGATTTACACGCACGTGCGAAATCCGCATGAGTCGAAGGTGGTCAGTCCGTTGGATCGGTTGATGCAGGATGGGGACTTGGCTGAGGCCGGGTGAGACGGCTGGTTGCAATGACCACGGTGTCGTTTTCAATGGACCGGGGTGTTTGCGTTCGACCTCCCCTCGCTTGACCCTCCTGCCCGGAGGGTGAATTGGTTTTTTTGCTGGACGCTCGCTTTCCGACCCGTTCGGTTTGGACGCGTCGATTTTGTTGTGGGGTGGCCGTTCTTGGCCGACATCCAAAACTCCGACGCGCAAGAGTGCCCATCACAACGCGACGCTTGAGCGAGGGACGCCACCTAACTTCCACGACGGCCCCATCCGGGGCGACCGTTTGTTTTTCGGCATCGGTCTCTCGGGGCTTCCGCCCCGAGCTAAGCACGACGGCCCCATCCGGGGCGAAACCGAGACGCCAACCATCATTTATTTTTCGAACGTCCCCAAAGAACCAGTGCCAGGTGGGACCTGGCCTACGAGTGGCCGACTTGCTGGCGCGGCGGCGTTGAACAGGGGAGTGGCAAGTCGTTTTGCAATTTGCAATTGTCAATTTCACTTTTTCAATGGACGGGGGTGTTTGCGTTCGACCTCCTCTCGCTTTGCTCGACCCTCCTGCCAAGAGGGTGAATTGGTTCTTCGGCTGGACGCTCGCTTTGCTCGCCGCACTTGCTACGAGGGTGAAGCAGTCCAGGCTAACTCACATGATTATGCCCGATCATTCCTGCCGACCTGCTGAGGAGCTGCCCGTTGGGGTGCAGGGCAGAACAGAAACCAACGCCGCATTTTCCGTATCGCCCCTCCAGTTCAAGCAGCCCAACGCTTGCCCTGTCCCCCGAAACGCGTTTCGGGGGGGACAGGGGACAATGTCTGGATGGCTAGCGTGGCGGTTGGACGCGGAATTGGGATGCGAAGAAGCGTGTCGAGATGGCTCAACCGATGACGGACGCCGCGATGATGATTGATATGCCGAGCACAATGGCGGCGACGACGATCGAGACGGCCAAGTTGTGTTCTTCGCCAATCTCGTGAAGGATCGAGAATGGTGTGAGTTTTTCCATCAACACCAGGCAGCCTAGGAAGACCACGATCCCAACAACGGAAAACACACAAGCGGCGACCAGGTGTTGCAGCAACAGTTCCAGACCGGTGCTGGTGGGAAGCGTTTCCGTCGCCTGTGCCAATCCGCGGAGGTGATCAATCATGGTTTCTGCCTTTTGGATTTGTTTGGTTCGATGAGTGGTCGAGTGTTCGTTGAAGGGGCATCCGATGCGGGACGACTGTTGCGTGCCGAGGGATCAACTGGATGGCATCATTTTCCGCCGCCCCACGACCCGCCGTACGCGCGGCCTCCGCCACCGCTGCTGCCCATGTTGTCGACAATGCCAAAGTTGATGGCTTGCCAACCTTTGAAGGCCGCCACGGAATACCAGGCGCAGACGAGCGTGCCAAGGATCAGATAGAGACGGAGTAATTTCATCAGTCATCACTGCTGGCATAGGGACTGAAGTCACTGTCTTTCCAACGGGAGACTTCGAAGTTGTATTTGAACACCAGGCAACCGATCGGAATCGCGGAGACAAATGACAACGCGTAAAACAGCATCCATCCATCGGCGGCGGGCGTTGCCGATGTCGATGGTCGATGGTTGCCCAGGTAAATGATGAACATGTAAAAACAAAAGGCCACCCAAGCAACCCAGACTCCAAATGAAATCGTCGGTGGAGGTTGAATGACTCCCACGCCCCAGGGACGCGTCAAATCCTCAACCTCGAAAGCGGCTTCGATTTCATCTGGCTTCATGTAGGTGCCCAGTGACACAATCCGCTCGTGAGTTTGGCCCGCGAAACTGTCTTCGATTGAGAGCATGCGCGGCGGGGCGATGAAGTCAGCGGTTTCGACACAATCGCCTTGCTGGACTTTCCAGTAAAACTCTCCAATCACGTGGCGGACGATCGCGGTGGCGCGGTCATAGATCCGGAAGGAATCGCCATCGTGATGGATCCGGTTCGAGTGTGGGTCCATGGCGTGACCGGTGACGGGTTGGACAAACGACCAATGGCGATCGTTTTCCACCAGCCAACGGAAGCCAACCCCAGGTGCATACAGCAGGTATTCGGTCCAGGGGTAGGTGGTGCCTGCGTAGCGGACAAAGCGAGCCATGATTCCAATGACGATGTATTCCGTGCCCTGGATCGTGCCCCGAACGCCGAGCGGCAAGGAGGAGTGCAGTTCACGCTTCTCCAGCATGGTCAGCAGTTTGAGGCGTCCGTCGTCATTGGACAGCAAGGCGCCACAGTGCTGGCAACCGACTCGCAAGGTTTCTCGGGGAGCATGCAGGTCGAGTGAACCTCCGCACTTGGGGCAATTCAGGTGCAGCGAGGCGACCGCGATGGTTCCCGACCCCGGATCGGGCTGCCAATCAGGAGTCGACAGGTTCAGCTTCTCTTGGGTGACGGTGCGGCCGACGTAGGTGTGTTGTTCGCCACGCGAATAATCGAACGTGGCAAACCAGGCCCCTCCATCGGGTTCAGCAGCACCTTGCAGATCGACGTAGCGATGATCATCGCCGGGACGGAATTGCCAGGGGATTTCACCTTGAGCCGAGCGGGCTTTGGCAACGCCGGTCTCCGCGACCGTGAGGTCTTGACCGCCGTAGTGAACCATTTGTCCGAGCGACAACGAATCAAAGTCGGGCAACGGTGATTTGACGCGGACGGGTCGTTCAAACGTCAGGTGCAATTGGCCTTGAGCCTCGGCCAACCAAGCCATCTTGTCACCGGGGAATCGCAGGTACCATTCGTCCCAGACTCCGCCGGCGGCGTGGTCGTACTGAACGCGGCCGATGACTTCGAACGGCTTGCCACGAAACGATCCAGTGGAGCCAAGCTGGACGACCGAGTCGGTTTCGACGAGGTCGCTGACTTTGCCGTAGTCCTCGATGTTTTTGTCGCCGCGTGCGACGGCGGTGTGGCAAAATTCGCAGACGCTGACCATTGAGTTTCCAAAGCGGAATTCAACGGGCGCCCCGCAACCGGGGCATGATGCGCGGCGAACCTTCATTCGTTGACCTCGTCACCTGCTTCTGCCCAGGCTCCTCGGCGGAGATGCCGGATTCGCACGTGGGCCGCACTCAAACGGGACTGCAATTGCGACTGCCAATCCCAGACCGCCGTCTCGCGACAGCAGACCAGGTTGAATGTGGCGACGCCATGTTCTGGGTAGGTGTGCACGGCCAGATGAGATTCGGAAAGCAGGTACAACGCGGTGACGCCGTGTGGCGGACCAAAGACATGGGCTGGCGGATCCCCGATGACTTTCAGTCCCAGCGCTGCGATCACGTCCTGGCAAACCGACTGGATGGTGCTCAAAGACTGCAGTGCTTTCGAATCGCATCCGGATGCATCCACGATCCACTGGCCGCCGACGCTGATCGAGGGCGCAGCCGCAGATCGTTGTTTTGTCGCGTTTTCTGGTGCATTGAGGGGCGTTGCGGGCACGCAGTTCACTCCGTTGTCATTGTTCCATCACGGCGGCCGTGAAAATTCAGGTGCCTGGATCAGTTGGCTGGTGGTGGAGGCGGCGGGCTGCCTGCGGCCAACATGGGTGCCAGGGCGGGAACATCCTTGGCCATCAACCAACCACTCATCCCAGTTGCCCAGACCATGGATTCGGCTCCCATTTCTCCGCTGCCGATTCCGGAACGAACTTGGTCGGGAGTGAACGGGCCGTGTGTGACACCGTCTTTGGCCACATACCAAGCGGTCGCGGCGGGAGGTGGTGGAGGGCCGGCGGGGCCCGCGGCGGGCGCTGCAGCACCGGGCGTCATGGCACCCGGCATCATGCGTCCGGCCATAGCGACGCCAAGTCCGAGCCCCAAGCCTTCGGCTGCTCCACCGCCGCCACCATTTTCGGCGGCGGACGTCATCGCTTGGCCCATCTGGAACTGCTGGAACCGGTTCATGTCTCCGATCACGCCCATGCTGGTTCGCGTGTCCAGAGCTTTCTCGACCGACTCGGGCAAAGAAATGTTGACAATGAACAATTGCGGGCAATCCAGCCCATATTCGTCGTCGATCTTTTCAACGACGCGCTCGCGAAGTTGGGCGGCGAGTTGTTCGTAGTTGCTGGCCAGATCCAAGGCTGCGATCTGTGACGAACCGATCAGATCCGCAAACGACGATTGAATGATCGATCGCAACAACACGTTGACGTCGTCGGCACCGAATTCACCGTTGGTGCCAACCACTTCCAGCAGCAACGCTTTGGGATCCACCGCACGCAGCGCGTAGGTTCCGAAGGCACGAATTCGGATCGGTCCGAATTCGGGGTCTCGCAGCATGATCGGGTTGGGAGTTCCCCATTTCAGATCGGTGAGTTGGCGAGTGCTGACGAAGTAGACTTCGGCTTTGAATGGGCTGTTGAATCCGTATTTCCAACCTTGCAACGTCGTCATGACGGGCATGTTGTCCGTCGTCAGTTGGTAGTGGCCGGGAGGATAGATGTCCGCGATTTCGCCTTTGTAAACAAAGACGGCGGTTTGGCCGGGGCGGACAATCAATTGTGCCCCATTTTTGATTTCGTTGTCGTGCCGAGGGAACCGCCACATCAAAGTGTGTTGTGTGTCATCGATCCATTCGATGATATCGATCAACTCGGAACGAATCAGATCAAACAATCCCACGTCGCGTCTCCTGTGTGCGGTCTCGAAATCGTTGCAAAGCCTAGGGCGGTTGGGGGGCAGGGTCAAACGGTGACCAACCCAAACTCCGAACGGAATCCTGGTAGCGGAATTCTAGCGTTCGAAGTCCATCGTTGGGGGCGTGGGCCCGCGACTGAGCTGGCGAAAAGTCAATCAGCAACGAGCGGGGCCCAACAATCGGAACACCCGTCCCAGTATCTGAAGGGCTCCACCGGGGCAAATTCAGGGCGCGGTGGGCCCATGGAAACGCTGGATTTCTGTCTTACTGGCGTGGAAAATCGGGGCCAGCGGGAGGCCACGGCGACGAACCGATCTCCACCAGATTCAGTATGAAAGCAGCGTCCGGAGGCAGTTCGGTTGAAAATGTTCTCCAGCGAGGCCTTTCGGGGCCTGACTTTCAGTGAATTGCCGGTTGAAACGCTGGGAACGACGCATTTGAATTCTCCATCGATTTTGCGAAAGCTCTTCGGTCAGCCTGCTCAACCTGCTACAATCAAAGGTGCTGCGACTTGTTTTGATCGCCCGCAGTGGGCGATTGCGTACAATGCTTGCGGTCCTGCCTCACCCCTCCCACCTACCTTTACGACTGAGCCGCCCAACGGAGAGAGATTGGAGACAATCCAGCTCGGTTGTGGAACGCTCGCCCCGCCCATGAGATCCAATTGCATCCTGCCGGGAACTCGATGGCCTCGCGTGTTGTTATCGCTCGCGAGTGCACTGGTTTTGTTGGCTTTTTCACCAGCCAAAGCCGACGAGGACGCCCCCGCTGAGTCCAAGCCCGCTGAATCGAAATCAAGTGAACCGTTGACGGTTGATCCTTCCAATTGGGAAACCACTGGGTTTCTGAAATTGGAAGAGTTCTGCCTCGATTGTCACAACGCCGATTATCAGGAAGCCGAGGTCGATCTGTCGTTGCTCAGCACCGCGGAAAAAGTTCGCGACAACAGCGAGTTGGCGATGCACTCGATCAGCATGATTCGGTTTGGCGCGATGCCGCCGGAAGACTCGGCGCTTCCAACCGTTGAAGAGCGTCGTGAACTGGCCGACCAGTTGGACGATTTGGTTTATCACGCGACGTGTGATTTGCGTCCCAAGCCTGGACGCGTGACGGCACGTCGTCTGAACCGCGCCGAATACAACAACGCGATTCGCGATTTGTTTGGCGTCGATTTGCGTCCCGCGGATCAGTTCCCGTCCGATGAAGTCGGCGGTGGATTCGACAACAACGCCGATGTGTTGTCGTTGTCGACGATGCTGATGGAAAAGTACCTGAAGGCGGGCGAGTCCGTTGCGTCATCGCTGATCGTTGATCCAAGCACACTTCCTTCGCTCAAAAAGACGTTTGCAGATCAGACCCTGAACACAATCGGTGAAGCCAAACTGGCCTCCTTTGGCGAATGGTTCATACGTGGCGACGGGATGGTTTGGGTGGAAGTCGAGGTTCCGATTGAAGGCGAATACTCCTTCGACATTCGCGGGGGCACGAACCTGACCCGATCGGCTTTGCGGAAGTTGGGCAAGGAATCTGCTGAGAAGGACAACGACGACAACGATGACGAAGACAAGGACAACGACGACAAGGAAGACGTCAACGACAAAGTCAATCGTTGTGTGATGGTGCACGACGAGCAGGGACGCTTGATTGAAGTGCTGGATTTCAATTACCAAGAAAAGAGCGGCCCGACCGATGGTGAGTCATTTCGGAAAACATTGACGCCCGGCAAGCATCGGTTTTTCTTTTCACCGACGGACACGTGGGCCGACGAGTTGCCCAAGCCCGAAGATCGGAAAGATCCGTGGCGACTTGGCGAATCAATTTCCAAGCGTGTGCAAGCATTCACGGACGAAGAACTCGCTAAGACGGTGTTGCCCGCCGGCGAAAAGGTCGAGATCGATCGTCGGATTTCGAGCGAAGAGTTCAACTTCAAGTTCAAAACCGTCTCGATCGACGGTCCCTCGGCGCACACTCGCCAGGATCTGCCACCGACGCAGAAACAGCTGATCCCACGCATGGCTCGCCAGCGTGGCGATCGTTGGGAAGATGTCTCCAAGGCAGCCAAGGTCAACTTGGAGCCGTTGATGCGACGGGCATTTCGTCGGGAAGTCAGCGACGAAGAGGTCACGCGATATGCGAAGTTGGTGGAAGGGGCGACTGACCGACAAGAGTCCTTTTATGTGGGGATGCAACAAGCCATCACAGCGATTCTATGTTCGCCGAGTTTCCTGTTCCGCATCGAACTTCCTAAATCGGAGGAAGCCCGCGAGTTGGCTGCATCGGGGGAGGCCGTTCCGCTGTCCTCGGCCCAGTTGGCCAGTCGGCTCTCGTTCTTTTTGTGGAGCAGTCTCCCGGACGATGCGTTGTTGAACGCTGCAAAGCAAAACGAGTTGATTGACGAGTCCAAACGTCGCTATCAAATCCGCCGGATGCTGGACGACCCCAAGTCGAATTCACTGGGTGAACAATTTGCGACTCAGTGGTTTGGTTTGGGCAACCTGAACGCGCGCGACATGGCAGCGTTTGGTGGCAACGAAGAAGGTCCTTCGATCACGGTCGACCATTTGGCCGCCGAAACGCACGCGTTGTTCGACCATGTGTTGAAGAACAATTTGCCCGTCACGGAATTGCTGACCGCGGACTACACGTTCGTCAACGATTCGTTGGCGGATTGGTATGGCGTTGAGCTTCCGAATCCGCAGGAAGCGAACAAGCTGCAAAAGGTTTCTCTGGCGGATGCCGGTCGACGTGGGATTTTGGGCCACGCCGGTGTGCTGACACTGACCAGCTATCCAACTCGGAATTCACCGGTTTTGCGAGGCAAATGGATTCTTGAGAACGTGTTGGGGACGCCACCACCGGAAGCCCCACCGAACGTTCCAGAGCTGGAAGCCACCCGCGCGGCTTCGGCCGATGCGACGTTGCGTGAACAGTTAGAATTGCACCGCGCTGATCCCGGTTGCGCCTCCTGTCACCGTGTGATGGATGCGTTGGGATTTGGTTTGGAGACGATGGATCACCTTGGTCGACTTCGTCCGCCCAGTGACCCCTCGGTGGCGGATGCCACAGGTGAGCTGCCGGGAGGCCGGTCCTTCCGCGGCGCGATGGAACTGAGTGAAATGTTGGCAAACACAGAAGGCCGACGTTTTGCCGATACAACCGTTCGACGATTGCTCTCGTTCGCCATCGGTCGTGAATTGCGACCTGCCGATCGTTGCTTTGTCGAAGCCATTCTGAACGACACCCAGAGCGATGGTTTCCGATTGGGAGACCTTGTGGAAGGTGTCATCAACAGCCCTCCGTTTTTGTCCACCAGTGTCCCTGCCTCTTGATCGTTCGTTCCTGCCTGCCAACGGCTCCTCGCCAGAACTAAGGAAAGTCAAATGAAAGACTCGATGAACGTCCCCCCTGCTCCGAATCAACCCAATGCCATCGTTCAAATCGGCTCGTCCCGATTGAGTCGACGCACGATGCTACGAGCATCCGGGCTGGCGCTCGGTTTGCCGTTGCTCGAGGCGATGACGCCCGCTGGCCGAAGCGCTTACGCGGCGAAGGAAACGCTGCAAATCACCGATGCATCGCGTCCGGTCCGCATGGCCTGTGTGTTCTTTCCCAACGGAGTCATTCAGCCTTCATGGCGTCCCACAGTGGATGGCGACAACTGGGAAATGGGCGAGACGCTCAAACCGTTGGCAGCCTACAAAGACAAACTCAACGTGATCTCGAATTTGGCCCACGAGAACGGACGAGCTGGCAAAGATGGTGCCGGTGACCACGCTCGTGGTGGATCGACCTTCTTGACGGCGGCTCGGCCAGTCAAAACCAGCAGCAACATTCGGCTCGGCATCTCGCTCGACCAAGTCGCCGCGACAGCGCTTGCTGGACAAACTCGTTTGCCTTCGATCGAACTCGGATTGAAGGGCAGCCGCAACGCAGGCAGTTGTGACTCGGGGTACAGCTGTGCGTACTCTTCGAACATCTCCTGGAAAAACGAATCGCAGCCAATGCCCCAGGAAACCATTCCACGGCTGGCGTTCGAGCGTATGTTCGGTTCCGGCGACGCAGCCTTGGAACGCAAGCAACGGATGGCTCGGACGAGCATTCTGGATGTGGTCCGTGATGATGCCGAACGTTTGATGAAGCAAGTTGGCAAGACCGACAAACGCAAGCTGGATGAGTACTTCACCAGCGTTCGCGAGATTGAGACTCGGATTGAGCAAACCGAAGCGGAAGATCGCAAATCGCTGCCCGATTTGGAGGTCCCGATGGGACGCGTCACGGCGTTCCGTGAACACGCTCGGTTGATGTATGATCTGATGGTCGTTGGTTTCCAAACCGACACCACGCGCGTCGCCACATTCATGCTGGACACAGCCGGCGGCAATCGCACCTACCCTGAAATTGGTGTGAAGGAAGCTCACCACGGATTGAGCCACCACCGCAACAAGACGGAGACCGTGGAGAAGATCCAAAAGATCGATCAGTATCTCGTGGAGCAATTCGCATATTTCCTAGAGAAAATGGAATCGGTCCAAGAAGGGGACGGGACTTTGTTAGACAATTCGATGGTGCTTTACGGCAGCGGATTGGGCGATGGGAACCGGCACACCCACCATGACCTGCCAATCATTTTGGCGGGTGGTGGCGGAGGTCAGATCAAAACGGGCCGGTACCTGCAAGTCGCGGAAGAGACCCCCATGGCGAACTTGTTCCTCAGCATGCTCGACGTCGTCGGCACGCCAGCCGAACAAATCGGCGACAGCACTGGCCGAGTGGACCTGTCGTAAGGGGGATCGTGATCTCAGGGCTTCTGCACCGAGCAATCATTGCGAACTCGTGCGAAGCCGTTTCGATCCAATCGCCCGGTGTGGCTGACATCAGCGCATCGACCAAGCCACCTACGTAGCTGGATTCGCCAGAATTCAGTGTGGTCCCTCGCTGACGCGTTCGGGTCGTGAAGTTGGCGGTAGCTGGACTCGCCTGGATTCAGGGCTCGAGTTGGAACAGGTCCGAATTCTTGGCGAATCCGGCTACGGTCCGGCGAATCCGGCGACGGTCTGGCGATCGCATTGGACTGCGACGAAAGCGTTGTTGTTTGTACGCCTGGTCGGATCTCGCCTACAAAGACGTCAAAAACGAATCAGCGCAACCCGCTGACTCGCATTGGAATCGTGTAGACCGAATCCTGAGCGGTGATGAACAGTTCTTGGTGCCCTTTGCCGCCGAAGGTCACGTTTGCGGTCCAGCCCTTGGGGACAGCAATCGTTTCCAGCTGGTTGCCGCCGGCATCGAAGACGGTCACTCCGGCACCGCCGGTCAGGTAGAGGTTGCGTTCCTGATCGAGTGTCATGCCGTCACTGCCCATCTCACAGAAGAGCTTGCGATTGGCGAGCGATCCGTCCTCGGCGATGTCGTAACGATAGGTTTTCTTGTCACCGATGTCGGCGATCCAAAGCTGGCGGTTTTCGGGGTCGCCGATGATCCCGTTGGGCTGGACCAAGTCATCCGCGACTTGGGTCAGTGTTCCTTCCTTGGACAAACGATAGACGCCGCGAGGGTTGTCGGCGGGGATTTCGTGCTTCCAATAGGGGCGTTTGTAGAGCGGATCGGTGAAGTAGATCGCTCCGTTCGTGTCGACCCAGCAATCATTCGGGCCACCAAAGCGACGCCCGTCGACCGAGTCGATTAGAACCTTGTGCGACTGATCGCGAAGATCGATGGACCACAGTTCGTTGTTGGCGTCGGCACAGGCGATCAACTGATTCGGCGCGATGAAGTCGAGGCCGTTGCTGCGACCGCAGGGGGACATCCAATCGGCCAACTGCCCGGTGGCGGCGTCGTAGCGAACGATCCGGTCGTTGGGTTGGTCGGTGAAGTACACGTTGCCATCATCGTCCGCGATCGGGCCTTCGGTGAACTGGTAGGAGTCGCCGACCAGTTTCAACGTGGCGCCGGATTGGACGACCGAACGCGAGTGGGTTGCGGCGTCGTTGGAGCCAGGTTCATCCGCGAAAAGGGGGGATGCCAGAAGCGAGGAAGATGTGATTGCGACCCAAGCCAACAGCCGCCGACGTACTGGATTCATTCGAGGATTCACTTTCATGGACTGGTGGGGCAAGATCCAGTCGCGGCATCCAGTCCATTCCCGCGACGGTCAAGGAGACCATCGTAATCACAACGGCGGCAATCAGGTTCAGGAACAAACCGTTGCGTGCCATCTCATCGGTTCGAATGCCGCCGGCACCAAACACGATCACATTGGGAGCCGTCGCGACGGGCAGCATGAACGCACAGGAACAACTGATCGTTCCCGGCAGCATCAGCAATTCGGGCGGCAGGCCAACTTCCAGCGACAGCGCCGCCAAGATGGGAAGCAGCAACATCGCGGTGGCGGTGCTGCTGGTGATTTCGGTCAGAAACGTGACGAGCAAACAGACCGACAAAACAATCAACCATGGCGGGGCGTTCTTCAAAAAGGCCAGCTGGTGTCCGATTGCGACGCTCAACCCCGATTGGTCAAAGCCGGTGGCCAGGGCCATGCCGCCACCAAACATGATCAAGATTCCCCAAGGAATCTTCGCGGCGGTTTCCCAGTCCATCAGGCGTTCGCCGTCGGCCAAGCCGTTGGGACAAATGAACAGAAACAAAGACGCAGCCAGCGCGATGGTGGCGTCACCAATCATGCTGCCATCCCAGGGCAGCCATCCCGTCCATCCACCCAGTGGACTGGAACGAAAGACCCACAGAAAGGCGGTCACCGCAAACACAATTAGAATCAAAATTTCGTTTCGTGCGATCGGCGCCATGCTTGGCATCGAGACGGGGCGAACGTCATCAATCGCTCGAGTCAGCCACCACCAGATGATCGGTAGCATGATGAGGGTGACGGGCAAGCCAAACATCATCCAAGTGCCAAAGGGGACGTCGACACCGAATTTGGTTTGCATTTCGCCCATGAAGACCACGTTAGGTGGTGTCCCGATGGGAGTCGCCATGCCACCGACGCTGGCCGAATACGCAATCCCCAGCAGCAGTGGGACGCGCAATTTCGGATCGTCGGCTTGTGACAGCACCGCCAATGCGATTGGCAGCATCATCAGGGCGGTGGCGGAGTTGCTGATCCACATCGACAGCGAAGCGGTGGCCAGCATGAATCCCAGCACCAAGCGTTTTCCACCGCGTCCGCCGACCAATCGCACCATGTTGATCGCGATCCGGCGGTGAGCCCCGCTACGTTCCATCGCGGCGGATAGCAGAAATCCGCCCAACAACAGCAGGATCATTGTGTGCCCGTAGGCCACGGCAATGTCGCGGTGACTGACCACGCCCAGTGTCGGCAGCGCCACAAACGGCAGCAGTCCCACCACAGCGATGTGCAGGCATTCGAAAATCCACCACATCGCGCACACGATGGCCACGCCAGCACACGCGGTCGCGGGCGCTGACAGTCCAGCCTGATGGGCGTACCAGCAGATGCCGAGTGCGACCAACGGAGCGATCGGCAGCATCCAGCGAGACAGTTTTTCGAAGCTCATCCATCCATCCGCACACCGAGGGTGAGCAGAAGGTTGGCATAGCGCTGTTGGTCTCCGGTTTGGATGGTCAGCACATGGTCGTCGGTGATCACGTGGTCGTAGAACGACCACTTTTCGAGTGGTTGCAGTTCGACGCTGCTGCCGGCGTCTTGGAATGACTGACGGTATTCTTCCCAGACCGGTGGATCGCCATCGAGGGCGTAAGGGCCGTCGGTTTCGGTTTGCATGGTCATCGCGGCTTCCACGGGAACCGCGGAAAGCAAGGCTTTCAAAACTTGGTCACAGGAAACCAAACCGGGGCTGAGGTTCAGGCTGACCAGCTTCGCATTGGGCCCGCGTTTATTCAAAGCGGGGTAATTTCCGTCCGCAATCAAAATGGTGCTGTGGTGGCCAGCGGCCGCACAAATGGCAGAAATCTCGGGGTGGATCAAGTTGGACAAAAGCATGGGGACGCCTCGATCAAGATGCGATGGGAACAGAGCGGGGAAGGCAACGACGGTTTCGCAGGGGCAACCGTCGCGTGGGGGGAGGTGCCGATCAGGCAACGCTGTTTTTCAAATTGGCAATGCTTTGGCGAGCCAGGGTTTCAGCGCCGGGTGAATAGTCGAACACTTCGACGCTGACCCAGCCGTCGTACTCGACATCCGCCAGTGCTTTCATGATGGGCTCAAACGGCACGTCGCCCATGCCGGGGCCCAGCAGGTTGGGGTCGTTGGCGTGGAAATGGATCATCGCATCGGCGTGTTCGCGGATGACGGTTTCGATCGGCTTCGACTCGCTGCTCATGGCTTTGACATCCAAGTGCAAACCGATGTGGTCATCATCAAGCATGCGAGCCAGTTCGACCCCTTGGTCAGCGGTGTTCAGGAAATCACCCTCGGTCGGGCCGAGAGGTTCCAAGGCGATTCGAACGCCGTGGGAGTGCAACGCTGGGATGACGCCCTGCAGGACCTCGGCCGCGTATTCCATGGCTTCTTCAATCGTTTGGCCTTCGGTTCGATTGCGTTGTTGCGGCGATCCAAGAACCATGACTTTTCCGCCCAGGTCCGAACAAAGTTCCGCCAGGTCGCTGAGGTAAGCCGTCGTGCTGGCTCGTGTGATCGCATCCCGCGTCGTCAGGTGGTAGCCCTCCGTTTTGGCCAGCAACCAATGCAGGCCGACGCACTGCATGTCTGCGTCGATGATTTGATCGCGGTAGGCGCGACGATCCGATTTGGAAAAGGTGGAAATGTCGTCGGCCAACATGAACGGGGCCACTTCCCATCCGGTGTAGCCTGCTTCCCGAGCGATGCGGAGAGCATCTTCGACGGGCATGTCACCAAATGTTTCGTTGCAGATTGCGTAACGGAAAGGCATGATTCAGAGCGATCTTCAATTTTTGGGTTTTGGGTCGGGATCTGGTCCTGTCTCGGTCTGACAATGTAGGCTGTCACGCCCCAAGATGGCAGACGTGCAACGAAAATCGATGGCGGGAGTATGCTTCTTTCGCTTTGCCGTGCTGTTCATTCCGATTCCGCTGCTACCGACCGACTGAAACGATGATCCATTCAAGCAAGCTCACTCATGCTTCTCTCGCGTTCGTGTTGGCGATCGCAATGCTGTCACTGGGATGCGCACCGACGACCCGCACCAGTTCGCCTGGGCCTGCCGATCCGGATGCTCCCACGGAATTCACGACCACGGATTCGGGGTTGAAGTACCGCATTTTGCGTGTCGGTTCGGGTGACAAACCCGGACGCGAAAGTTTTGTGACGGTGGACTATGTCGGCTGGCTGGAAGGCGGTCGGGAGTTCGACAGTTCCTACAACCGGCGCGATTCGACGGACTTCAATCTCTCCAGCGTGATTCCAGCCTGGACCGAAGGCGTGCAATTGATCGGGGAAGGCGGGATGATCGAACTGGAAGTCCCGCCTGAACTCGGCTACGGGGCAATGGGCAGCCCGCCCACGATCCCGCCCAACGCAACGTTGCACTTCAAAGTCGAGCTGCACGACGTCCGCTGAGATAACGTCCCGCAACAACTTTCCGCTTTCTTTTGCAGTGGAAAGACGGGAGCCCTCTGGGATCGCCGCACCGGGCGGCTTGCGTTGGTCCGCGAAAAGGGGAAGGAACGCGATCCCGGGGAAACTCGATTCCATGAGTGATCGGTTTCTCAGGTAGGCCGGATCAAGCCGCTTCGGCGCTGCTCCGGCAGATGAGCTCTAGTTCGAGATCGGCCATTGGATGTCGACCCAAACCATTCGGTGGTCGGTGGCGCGAATTTGTTTTCCCAATTCCGTTTGAGCGTCCGGCCAAACGACGGCGGAACCGACGAGATCAAGGTTGCTCGATGGCAACACATAGTCGACTCGAATCTCGTTGCGGCCGAATTTCGCGGTGGAGATGCCGTGTTGGGGGCTGGTCGGTTGCGGGTCTTGGACGCGAGGGTTCTTGAGCAGGTTGGCGATGCCGCTGCGCAAGCTGTCGCCTTGCTTGGGATCGGAATTCAAATCACCCGCGATCACAAACGCCGGCGGTGTTTCCAGAGAATCGTTCTTCAATCCTCCTGCGGTGCCGTGGTCGTCCACCATCCAATCGGCATTCGTATTGGTGACGTACTCGTTCCAGAAACGGATTTCATCGTGATTGCGTTTGCCGTTGCGATCTTCTACGCCGTCGAACACCGGCGGGGTCGGGTGGCTGGCCAGCACGTGCAGCGGAATCGTTTGAATCTTTCGACCGTCTTGTTGCAGGGAGGATTCCGATTGGGGGATCAACACCGGGATGTCGACATGGTTCTTGCTCGACAATCGCAGCGAGTTCCAAACCTCGTCGCTGTGGTAAGGCTGTTGGGTGGCTGGATCAATCGGCCGCAGGGCACCTGGCATCGTCGACCAGAGGAACGTTTGGAACGTACGAACCGCGTCCCGGTCAATCGGGTATTGGCTGAGGATCGCCATGGCATATTGCCCGGGATACTGACCAAAACCATGAGCATCGGTGGGGAGTTCGACGTCGCCGTCGTTGTCCAGATCAAGTTGACCGAGCATCCCGGTGTTGGTTGGAATTGACCAGCGATACGGGTACTCCAGCGGAGAATCGCCCTGAGACAGGTACTCGTCCGCGAAGGCATTCAGCGTCCGCCCGTCCGGTTCATGATCGATTTCACAGAGCAGCAGGACGTGGGGCCGGATGGCTTGAATCACACGCGCCAAATCAGTTGCTTGGGAATCGTTCCCGTCAAGCAAGCGATCTGCGACGTCCCCCGGTTTCTTTCCGTACAACGAAACGTTGAAGGAGGCGACTCGCACGGTATCCGTTGACTGGTTCACCGGCAGTTGTGTCGTCAGAATGTTGGGTGAAGGAGAAACCTGTTGCCCTGACGCTTTCGAAACGTCAACTGGAATCCACAGGAACGAAACCGCCAAAGCCAGACGCAAATTCATAAACCACCAGGACGGGGGAACGTTACAATGCGAGGAACGCGAGACGTTGTTCGTTTTCGCAGGCCATCGCCCACCTGACAATGACTGGAAGGCTCGGATCAGCGAACACGTTGATCGGAATGGTCATGGGTTGGTGCGGGATGGTGCACGATTGTGCTGTTGAGAACGTCGATTCTAATTCGAGTCCCAGAGATCCAGTGAACAAAGAAGCACAGATTCACGCAGCCGGTCGGACCGACGTTGGGCAGCGTCGGGGGGACAATCAAGATCAGTTCCTGATCGCTGAGCTGCGGAAGTCGATGCAGATCCATTCCACCAGTTTGCCTCTGGACAAAGAGTCGACGCTGTTTGGGGGACGCAGCGGGCAATTGTTGGTGGTCGCGGATGGAATGGGTGGCCACGCGGCGGGACGCCGAGCCAGCAATTTGGCCATTGATCATCTGATCGCTCAGCTGCTCAACAATGTCCACTGGTTTCTTCATTTGGATGAAGACCACGATGAAGCGTTCATCGAATCATTGAAGGCATTGCTGCAACAGACTCATACCAAACTGCTGTCTGAATCCAAAGGCACTGCCGAGCATCGCGGGATGGGGACGACGTTGACGTTGTCTTACATCGTTTGGCCGCGAATGTATGTCGTGCATGCGGGGGACAGTCGTTGCTACTTGATTCGCAAGGGCAAGTGCAAACAGCTGACAACCGATCACACGCTGGCCAAGCAATTGGTCGATGCCGGGGGGATGAAACCGGAAGATGAAGCCGGAAGTCGTTGGTCCAATGTGCTCTGGAACGTTCTCGGGGGGCACGGACGCAACGACCTGATTGCCGAGGTCCACCGCGTCGAGTTGGAAGAGAATGACACCGTGGTTCTGTGCAGTGACGGGTTGACCCGCTACATCGACGAAGCCGCGTTGTTGTCGGTTGTCAACCAATACGGTGACGACATCGAGGCCATGACCGATCATCTGATCACCTTGGCGAACGGGGCTGGTGGAGTCGACAACATCACCGTGGTGGTCAGTCGTCCTCGGGCAGCGGAAGCACCCAGCAGCCAAGACGACCCGCCTCGTTCGGTTCCCTTGGTGAGTTTGGATGACGAGAGTGATTTGCAGCCGGATTCGGACGAATCGATGAGCCTCGAAGAACTTCAAACCTTCGCGAATGAAGACACGTTGCCGGACGAGCGCTGAGCACCGGGCACCGGTGGCAAGATGCTTCGAATCAAGCTCAAGGCTTCCGTGTCGGCAAACCCTTCCGGTTGTCCTGGTTGGTGCGGTTGTTTCGGCTGGAGAAACATTCTGTCTTCATTTTGACAGATGCGGTCGACGTGCCCCCCGCAATTGGCTGGCATGTTTGTAGCGTGCCCCCACAGCAGTTTGATTTCGGCGATCCGCCCCTGATCGTTCGAATCCGGATTGCGCTCCTTGCCGCCCCGCTCGATTCTTCTCATGCCCTCGTCCGATCGAATTGACGTTCCCACGGCACCCCCGAGTGCTCTTGGGTACTATCGTCTCAACGAAATGGGACGAATGATCGAAGCCAGTGAGACACTGCTTCGGATCCTGGCAATCGATTCGATCAATGACCTGCTGGCGAAGGGCAACGATTCGACAAAGTCGCCGCGTCAGGTTGCCCCGTGGCATTCGCCCTCGAGTCGCAGCGGCCGCATGTTTCGCGAGTACTTTGATCGCAATCTCCCGATCACCCAGTGCCAATCCAAGGTCCGAGTGGCGGGGCAAACGCGTTGGTTCGTGGAAACGCTGATACCCATTCGCAATGGCACCGGGCATTTAGAACAGTGGTTGGGCACCGTGCACGATGTGACGGCGAGCCAGTCTCAAAGCGAAGCGATGCTGGCGTCTGCCAAGGCCACCGCAGCGGCGCGAGAGGTCCAGTTGATTGAACTGTGCGATCAAGTCCGTTGGTCACTGGGACGCGTGCGTGAATCGATCCGGTCGAGTGACTCCGCCTGCATGACCAGCGCTCTGTGCGACACGATCGAGCACCTGGTGGACTTGGAGTCGGAAACGGATTCGACGTTGGATGCTGGCGAGGTGGGCGAACCTGGCAAGCAGGACGCCAGAGAACGGCGGCAAGGGTTTCGACTCTGTGAACTGGTGGAAGACTTGGCGGAATCGGTCGCCTCCGAAATTCACCGTGCAGGTCGCCGGATCACGGTCCAAATCGATCACGGTTTGCCGCCGGTTGTGCGAGGCAATTTGCAAACGATCCATTGTGTTTTGGCAAACCTGTTGCATCACGCTGCCTCCCAAACCGATTGGGGTGACGTCAAAATTGTGGTGGCAAAGAATAACTGTCGAACAGTCTTTGCGATCCGGATGGCAGGGCATCCTTGGACACCAGAAGAGACGCTGGCAGAACGTTTCGACCCGGAACACTTTCCCTCCGAGTGGAAAATCGCGTCCCGCTATGCACAACGTTTGCGCAGCGGATTGACGCCGCGATTCTTGCCGTCCGGCTGTCTGGAGGTTTCCTTCGAGACCACTCTGGTGGAAGACACCGATCTTCAGTCTGACCAACACCCCGAGACCGTGCTTGGCGAACACACTCGCGTGTTGATCGTGACGGCTCACACCGCGACTCGAGATGCACTGACTGAGATTTTGGCAGGTTGGAAGATCGCATCCTCCAACTGTGATGAACTGGATGTTGCGCTGCAGCGGATCCGTATCAATGAGAAAATGGGGCAGAAGTTCGACGCGATTTTGATCGATGAGGCCATCTTTGCGACACGGCAATCGCTTTCGAAGGAGACGATGGAACTGCTGGCCACCTCTGCCAACATCCGGATTCAATCGCGTGGAACAAAATGCCAATCCAGTTTCCAACAACGACTGCGGACGCCGGATTGGGTTTGGACGGTTTCTGAACCCATTCGGCAAAGTTGTCTTCGCAGTGCAATGATTGGAGCGATCCATTCGGATGACCCCAGTTCCAGCAACAGTTGTGAACAGTGCCACTCGTTGCACTTGCATGACATCGTGGTGAAAGAAACGTCGATCTCGAAAATCGGAGGGCTGTCCACAGCGAATGCATTGGAAGATGGCAAGAGCACACCCGAATCCAATGCGGAACTGCTGGAGACGTCGATGCTTCTCAGTCTGGAAGCATTGCAGGCCGAATGTGGCGGCGATGCTGCGTTGTCCGCGGTGGTGATGGAGGTGATGTGTGCCTCGATGCCCAAACGCGTCGACGAGATCCATTCGGCCGTTCAACGGGGGGACATGGAATCCGTCCAACGTTTGGCTCATCAAATGTCAGGAGCCGCCAAAGATCATTCCTTGACGGCGGTGGCGGACTTGACGACGGAACTGAAGGCTCACGCAATTTCGAGAGACACCCAACGTGTGAACGCGTGCGTGGACGCGTTGGCAGGCCGCGTCACTCAGACGATTGATTTGATGCAGTCGCTGTTGGAGGAATCGTCGTGAGCACGTTCCATTCGGATCCAATGAATGTGTTGCATCAGTTGGATGCTGCCGAGAGTCTGGCGTTCACCGCTGTCTCGCCGCGGGATGCATCTCTGATGACGCCCGATGCCGCGATTGGAAATGATTGCACCGTCCCGGTCGCAAATTGCTCGGACACTCAAACCATTTTGGTGGTGGAAGGTGACGAGGCGACTCGGGAAACGTTGATCCAGATGTTGCAGTACCGACATTACAAGGTTTTGTCATCAGCGTGCGGGCGCGAAGCGATTTTGACGGTCCAGCAACAGCATGTTGACTTGGTTTTGATGGATGTCGATTTGCCGGACCTCGATGGGTTTCGGACGACGCGTTTGCTTCGCCAAATGATGGATTTGTCGCAGTTGCCCATCGTGATGGTGACCTCGGCAAGTGATCCCGACGAAGTCCTCCGTGCGTTTGACAGTGGTGCCAATGACCATGTTTGCAAGCCGCTGGATCCCGCCGCTACGCTCGCGCGGATTGCCACGCAGTTGCAATTGAAATCGGCATTGCAGCGTTTGCAGCAAAGTGAGGAACGGTATGCGTTGACCGCACGCGGCACCAACGACGGGATGTGGGACTGGAACCTCGTCACAGGAGAACTGTATTTGTCGCCTCGTTGGCGTTGCATGGTCGGCCTGGATGGCGCGAGCTGGACCCCGCACGGTTCGGAATGGATGGATTTGATTCACCATGAAGACCGACGCCGAGTGCAGTTGGATCTGGAGGCTCATCTCTGCGGGGAAACGGACCACTTCGAAACCGAACTGCGGATGCAGGATGGAAAACAAACCTACCGCTGGATGCTGTGCCGCGGGTTGGCGGTCAAAGATTCTCACGGAACCGCGTACCGGATCGCTGGGTCGTTGACCGACATCACGGAAGGCAAAGTCGCCGACGCACTGACGGGACTTCCCAATCGAATGCTGTTCAATGACCGCGTGCAGCGCTCGGTTGACCATCAATCCCGCAACCCGCAAAACCGATTTGCGGTCATCTTCATGGACGTGGATGATTTCAAACTGGTCAACGATCACTTCGGACATGACGCCGGCGATGACTTCTTGGTCAGCATCGCATCTCGGTTGGACACCTCCCTGCGAAAGTCCGATGCCATCATCGCTCGCATGGGCGGGGACGAATTCGCGGTGTTGTTGGAAAACATCCGGCACGTCGATGAAGCCGTTGCGGTGGCGATGCGTTTGCACGAGAAAATGCGGTCCCCCTTTCCGGTGGGCGATCGCGAAATTTTGACTCAGGCCAGCATGGGGATTGCGGTTTCGGAATTTGATCCGGAATCAGGAAGGCCTCAGGCGACGGCGGAAGAATTGCTGGTCCGCGCCGACACAGCCATGTACTTCGCCAAGAACCAGTCGGAGTTGCCATATGCGATCTTCAACGAGGACATGTTGGCGGAGAACATGCTGCGATTGGAACTCGGGTCGCAACTGCGGCATGCCCTCGACCGCGATGAGCTGACGTTGTTGTACCAGCCGATGGTTCAGCTATGCGACGGAACGACGGCAGGTTTTGAGGCCTTGCTACGGTGGGAACACCCCGAGCATGGAACCGTGTCTCCGAACATGTTCATTCCGATTGCAGAGTCCAACGGACTGATTGTCGAAATCGGAAAGTGGGTGCTTCGCAAAGCCTGTCAGCAAGCCAAGCTATGGCAGGTGGAATTCGGCCGCCCGATCATGATCAGTGTCAATGTCTCGGTCCGCCAACTTTCCGCGTCGGGTTTCGTGGAAGCCGTGAACGAAACACTGGAAGAAACACAACTTCAGCCCGAGTGTTTGAAGCTGGAAGTGACCGAGAGCCTGTTGATGCAGGACCCCGAGAGCACGATCGAGTTGTTGCATGAGTTGCGAAGGATCGGGCTGACGATCGGCATCGACGACTTTGGGACCGGGTATTCGTCGTTGTCCTATTTGCACCGAATGCCCTTGGACATCTTGAAAGTCGATCGGTCGTTCGTCGATTCGATGTTCGATTCGGACAAGAACGCAGCGTTGATCCGTTCCATTTTGGCGCTGGCCAAAAGCTTGGAATTGAACGTGGTCGCTGAAGGCGTGGAGACGCGCGCCCAACTACAACGCTTGCAGGACCTTGGTTGCCACTTTGTCCAAGGTTTCTATTTCTCGCACCCGTTGAAACCGGATGCCGCCAGCGAGATGATCAATCACCACTGGTTGTGAATGCTTCGATTGTGACGAATCGTTGATCCTCGGATCAGGCGATCGCAGCATCGGCTAAAGCGGGGCTGGCAAATCGCGGCGGGTGAAGACAACCAACGCGATCCCGTAACACGCCATTCCCAGCCCCAACAGCAGCATGGGGTAACCCAACGGTGGCAACCAACCACCATCCATGGGCACTGAGAGATTCCAGGGGGACCAAAGACTTCCGTCTCGAACCAGCGACGTCATTTGTTGCGGTTTGTAGCAGTTGAAGAAGGACATTCCCTGCAAGAACGCGAGCGGCTCCGCGGCTTTTCCGAGTCCATACATGATCAGCTGGATCACATAGACGGTCATCACGGCGCCGATTGTGCGCCAGCGATATCGGTCCAGACTGCTGAAGCACGCGCTCAAACCAAGCAAGAAGAAACCGAACGCGAACAAGTGAAACACCGAGGCGGTGTAGATCCTCAAGTCCACTCGGTCGCTCATCGGGAAGGAATGTTCCACCGGCGGATCATTCGTCAGTGGCAATTCGAATCCCAGGAACGGGACGCGAACCGAAGGCGGCGGAATCGTTTCGGACAGTGTTGTCAGGTGCACGCCCACGCCCATCCCTGCCCACAGGGCCAGGCACAATGCAATCAACCCGCCAATGCTGACCACGGCGTGCGAGAGCATGAAACGAGCCCGGCTGATTGGTTGGCTGAGCAACATTTCCAAGGTGCCGCGTCCGAGTTCGCCGCTGACAACGTCACTGCCACGGGCGATGCACCAGATCACGGTGCACAGAATCACGATCGGTTCATCGAACGTCATCCCCACGCGGCCTGAATACGTGAACAGCGCATCGAACTCGATGGGAGCAAACTTCTCGTAGTCGCGGAACTGTTCCAAGATGGTTTGGAACTGGCCCATGTCCAGCAACTTCACCACCCAGACTCGCACCCATCCAAACGCGAACAAGGCCACCGCTAAAGCTGAAAACAGCAAGCTGGATTGGCCAACGAATTTTCGGATCAGCATCCGGTCGATTCCGATGTCACGCCCATGCATCATTTGTCTCCCTCTGATGTCGGCGAAACGGTATCGGTGATAGCAAGCGGTTGAAGTTGCGGGAGTGTTTCGCCCAGGTGCACCGATTGGTAAATGGCATGCAGGCCCAAAGGTTCGATGCGAACTTGTTCGATGGGGAGCGTCGCGAGCCAAGGTAGCACCGGAGCTAAATCACCTGCCGTGCTGATTTGCACGCGGTCGTCGGTTTGGGTGATCCCGCCAATCCACTCGGCGAGTTGGGGAGGGATTGAAATCTCGTCAGGGAATGCATCCGTGCGTCGCGCAGTCACGCGATGTCGCTGGAACAAATCTTCCAGCGCCAACTCATGGGCCATCTGGCCTTTGCGAAGGAACGCGACTCGATCGCAGGTTTGTTCGATTTCACTGAGCACGTGCGATGAGAACATCACGGTTCGCCCGAGCGTTTGTTCGGATGAGACCAAGTCCAGCACCGTGGCTCTCACCGTCGGATCCAAATTCGCGGTGGGTTCGTCCAGGATCAACAAGGGCGTGCGGGGACCTAAGACGACGGCCAAGGCGAGTTTCTGACGCATGCCCGTCGACATGAAGGCAACGCGGCGGGAGAGATCAAGTTCGAGTTGATCGGCGACGTCGAAGGAGCGTTTGCGATCACCTGAAGGATGCATTTCCGCGAAAAATTCCAGCAGCCCCTTGCCTCGCATGTGCCGTGGTAATCGAGCGTCACCGGGCAGATAGGCGACCTGTCGTCGAACGGCCACGGAATCGTCTGCCGGGTCCAACCCGTCGATCGTGCAACTTCCTGAGGTCGGGTGCAAGTACCCGAGCAGTGTTCGAATCAGCGTGGTTTTTCCCGCTCCATTTGGTCCTAGCAACCCAAACACTTCTCCGCGACGCACCTTCAGGCTGCAGTTGGACAAGGCCGTGAAATCACCGTAGCGTTTGGTCAGATTTTCGCAGCGAACCAAATCGCCCGTGTGGGGGTCAGAGAGAAGTGCGTCGGACGGTTTCAAAACGGCGGTCACTGGCGACTTGTGGAATTTGATTGAGAGGACGAAACTTGGACGCTGATAGATCGGCGAGGGATCGAATTCAAATGGGATTCGGCACCGCATTGTCGATTGTTGTCAATCAACACCTGGGGCACATCCCGTTCACCAACCAACTCGACGGAATAGCATGACGGAAAACGCAGCTCAGAACGACCCGCCAACGCCACTTGCCCTTCCCAGGGGAATTCGTTTTGCTGGAGCAGCCGGTGGAATCAAGGCCAGTGGGAAACCGGATGTTTCGCTGATTGTCACGGATCGACCCGCCGTGATGGCTGGAGTCTATACCACGAACCAGATCGTTGCCGCGCCCGTCGTGCTGACGCGGTCGAAAACACCGACGTCGACTGGACGCGTGGTGCTGACCAACAGTGGCAATGCAAACGCCTGCACAGGCGAACCAGGCATGCAAGACGCCAAAGTGATGTGTGACTTGGCGGCGAAATTGACAGGGTGCGACGCCAGTGATGTGATGGTGATGAGCACCGGCGTGATCGGGCAACCGTTGCCGATGGAAAAGGTCCGAGCGGGACTCGAAGACGCAGCGGGCAAACTGGGGGATTCGGAAGCCGACTTTTTGGCTTCGGCCGATGCGATCTGCACCACCGATCAGTTTCGAAAGACGGTCAGTCAAACCGTGGTGCTGCGAGGTCACGAATACCGGATCGCCGCGATGTGCAAAGGTGCGGGGATGATCGCTCCCAACATGGCGACCATGTTGGGTGTCGTGATGACCGACGCACCGATTGGTCCCGATGCTGCGCAGGCGTCGCTGAAACTGATCGCGAATGAAACCTTCAACCGAGTCAGCGTGGACGGTCACACCAGCACTAATGACACCGTGATGCTGGTGTGCACGGGAATGTCGGAATCCGACGGCATTGAAGAATTTGGTCCAGATGAGCTGGCGGTGTGGCAAGAAGTTGCCACGCAAGTCGCTCTGCAACTGGCGAAGATGCTGGTGGCCGACGGGGAAGGCGCGGCTCGCTTTTTCGAGGTCCGTGTTTCGGGCGCAGCCAACGACGAGGACGCCCTGGTGATTGCGAAAACGGTCGCGGCCAGCCCCTTGGTGAAGACAGCCATCACGGGTGGCGATCCGAACTGGGGCCGGATTGTCTCGGCGGCTGGTTACGCGGGTCCCAAGATTCAACCGGAGCGGACCTGTCTCGTGATGGACGGTGTAATGGTGTTTGAAAATGGAACGCCACTTTCGATCGACGCCGCGAAATTGAGCCAAGCGATGAAGGCGAATTCTGAGGTGCTGGCTGATTTGAAGGTCGGCGACGGGACGGGCAAGGCGTCTTTCTGGGCCAGTGATCTGACCGAGGCCTACGTGCGTTTCAACTCGCTCTACACGACCTGAACGGGGTTTGGAAAGAACGCAGGTTGCCACCCACCCTCTCTCCGTTTGGTGCCACCCACCAACCCGACACCCTGTCCATAGGGTGCCATCCACCTTGATTTGACTTTGCAGGGGCGATGCGTACGATGCCTTTGTCTTCCAATTCCCCTGGAGAACAGAGCCATGCCGCGTCCCCAGCGAAGCGAACAGTTTGATGCGAGCGAAGTTGGGATCGTGCACGTGGTCCAGCGATGTGTGCGACGGGCCTACCTCGCAGGTGCCGACCAGGTGACTGGCAAGGATTACTCGTTCCGCAAAGAGTGGATTCGCCGGCGGATGGAAGCTCTGGCCTCGGTGTTTGCTGTGGATGTGCTTTCCTACGCGGTGCTGAGCAACCACATGCATCAAATTCTCCGCAACCGGCCAGATGTCTGTGCTCAGTGGAGCGACGAGGAAGTGGCGATTCGCTGGCTGCGTGTCTTCCCTGGTCGGCGTCTCGAGGAACACTTGGCCGAGCCCACTGAAAACGACGTTCAGATGCTGGTTCGAAACAAGGAGCGACTGGCTGAAGTCCGTTGCCGACTGTCGGACATCTCCTGGTTCATGAGGGCTTTGGCCGAGCCAATTGCCCGAATGGCGAACAAGCAAGACGAGTGCACCGGCAGGTTCTGGGAGGGACGCTTCAAGGCACAGAAAATTGTCGATGAAGCCGGCTTGCTCGCCTGCAGCATGTACGTGGATCTGAACCCGGTGCGGGCGGCAATATCGACCACGGCCGAGACCAGTCCGCACACCAGTGCCTACGACCGGATTGAAGCTCGCAAGGGGGAACGAATTCCTTCGGCTGCGTTTGATCTCAAACCGATTCCAACGGAAGAGGCGGGACGCGAAATCCGAGAAACACCGGTTGAGGTGCTCCAGCAGAAACGCAGGGCGGAGCGACGCAATCCATCGGGCAAACGGATTCGCCGCGACGAATGGTTGAGTCCACTGACGCTGAACGAAACCAAACTGTCCACCGAACCGCAAGTCCACACGAAGGGGCTCCGCAGCAGCGATCGCGGATTCTTGAACATCCGCTGGAGCGACTACAAACGGTTGTTGGACTGGACTGCGGCGCAGTCCGTCGCCGTTCGAGTCGCCGAGCTGCCCAAGCGTCTCGCTCAAACGCTCTCGGAGGTCGGAATTGACGCCTCGATGTGGCGAGACTTGGTGTGGGACTGGCCGAAGTACTTTGGGAAAACCAGCTGTGTCGGTCGTCCTGAATCGATGAAAGCGGATGCGGAACGAACCGGCCGCCACCACCACCGAGGCCAGGCACAAGCCGCAGCCTGCTTTGCTTGAGCAGGCCCGAAGCAATCGCCGTCCTTCACGCTGATGAATGGGGCGACGGAAAAGTTGTGGCAACCGTTCTACTTTGGTGCGCTCAATCGACCTCAATTGCGAGGTTGGAGCCTCGGAGAGCACGAACCTTCCCCAAAATCTCGATGAACCCATGGGAGACGCTCTCGATTCGCGGCGCCCGCACTCTTCAGAAGGTGGCTGGCACCGTACGGATACTCCTGGCACCGTACGGATACTCTGGAAGGTGGATGGCACCTTCTGGGAGTGGTCGCGATGCCGTTGCCGGCGAAGCGGCTGAGCCGCGTCTTGGGTTAGGACTTGCGGATGTCGATGACGCGGGTGCCGGAGAGCGTGTCGTGCCAGCCCACTCGGTTGTCACCAAAGAGGTAAGAAAAGGGTTCAAACGGGATCATTCGAGCCAGCGTTCGACCGAATACCTTCCCAAATCCAGCCTTGCCTCCATCGACCGAAACGACGCGGGTGCCAGTGATGAGTTTCGCGAGCGTGACTCCAAATATCGCTTCCATGCCGACATAATAAAATGCGATGAAGGCAAGTGCGATGAACGATGAGAGCAGTCCAACAGTGGCTTGCTGCTCCGGCGTGCTTTCAGGTCCATTGACAGCGATCATCACGACCCCAACGACCAGCCCGATGCCGAAGGCGAAGATCTGGATAAAGACTTGATCCAAAAAGTAGTTGAGGAATCGCTTGTTTTGCGAAGCGAAGTTGTCTGTTGACGCGGGGGAAGTGTCGGACGCTTCGTGCAGCGAAGATGCGTAGGGGTTGTGCCCTCCTCCACTGGATGCGACCGGTTTGAGACCAGGTTGAGGGGCGACTGCCACAGGACCCAAATCGGTCTCTGTGAGTTCGTCGAACAACCCAGCGTCCGCGCCCAGTGGGCTGGCGGCAGGTTGTGGGCGACGGGCGGGAGCGGTTGGTCTCGCTGCAGGGGACGCGGCACCGACTGGCGAAGTCCCTTTCGGGGCGGGCACTCGCAATTGCTTGCCACATGGACACTTCACTGTCTTTCCGGCGGCTGTGTCGGGGACTTGAAGCAGCTTTGAGCAACCGGGGCATTTCAATTTCATCGGAGATCATTCCCATCCGTTTGGTTCCAGAGACTCTCGCTCCGGGAACAGCCAATTTCTTCACGAATCGTATCGCGACGATGGAAATGATAACCCAATTGATTGATTGAGTCTCAGACTGGTTGCTCGAACTTCGGTGGTTGGTCGGTGCCTGAACCGATCGGCAAACGCCTTTGAGATGCTGTCCCGTTTGTTTGGGAGTCTTTCCGACGCTCCCCCCGGATTGAGAAAATTTTATGAAAAAACGCCCGGGACTCAAAAGGAGCGACCGGGCGTGTCCGTTTTCAAAGCCGTGTTTCGGCAACGCGACAAAGGGGAGTCTACTGGATTGTTTCATCCAAATTGGCAGCGCCATTCAAGTTTGAGTTCACTTCGGTGGAGGCTGCGCCATCCTGATTGGGCGTTAGACCGGCTTCCAAATTGGTTTCCGAGTCAGCACTGACGTCGCTTCCAACGTTGGCCTCCGATTGGCTTTCGTCACGGTCGTTCACATTGGCTGCCTGGTTCTCGTCGGAGTTCAGCCCCGCGTTCACGTCCGTTTCAGATGACCGGTTCGCATTCGTGTCACCGGACGCTTCCCTCGGAGCACCATCGACCGGATCCGAATCATCTGATGCACTGGAGTCGTCCGAAATATTTGCATCATCTCGCGACGTCGAGGAGGGTTCCGATGAACGAGTCGCATCGTCTTGATCCAAGTTCCCGTAGCCAACTTCATAGCGTTCTTCTTGGCTGGCCGAGTCGCCGGTCATGGCGTTGTCGAAGTACACACGCTGACCGCTGACGCAGATGAATTCACGCCCGTTGCTGTCATGACGCAGCGTGTACACGGTCTGAGCAGGATGTCCTTGATGAGCGACACCGTGTCTGTGATGGTGGCCGACAGTGCCGTGGGGTGTTGTGGAGGAGTGGTGAGGTTGCAGCATTCCGTGTGGTGTGTATGTCATCTGCCCGTGAGGAACGGACCCAACGCTTGAGTCGTGATGAACATGACGTGGTGCGACGGTGCCGACATCCAGGTTTCCATGGTGGTCCATTCGGTTGGCGGCGGCACCATGCGATTGCGGGCTGGAACTCGCTGCTGCATCATCGACCCGATTGCGGAACTCGTTGACGGTTCCTCGGGTGGCGTTCTGCACTTGACCGGCGGCCCGTCCAACCGCATTCCCAACTTGGTTTGCCGTGTCATTCAAGACACCTTGGGCACTTGCCATGGTTCCGGTTGCGACGAAGCCCAGGAACGCTGCTGAGTTGAATAGTTTTCTCATGTTGTTTCTCTTTCGTGTGGGGTGATGGGGCATGGGCAGTGACGTGCTTGATGCAGTCGACATGCCCTGGGGGGATGCCCCGTTTGTGTCTTCCTTGGGACAATGACGGATGCAACCGGTGTACCCAAAATTTGAAACTGAAAACAAACTTGAGTGAGGTGGCGAAGATGAGTGGATCTACGCACCAAGAGCTTCGGGCCTCGTGCGATCTGGGGATCCAATGTCGAGACGATTCGCGACATCGGCTGGCTCGATGGAAGGAAACCGGCCAATTCCGGCGCCTAAACGCTACCGAGCAGGTGAGCCCCGATGGCGGAGAGCAGAACTGCGCCCGGCACGATCGCAATGGCGGTCCAGAACAGATAGCGTTGGAAGGAGACCCCGCCTGCTGCGGCGACACCGGCGGTCAAATGAGCGCCCACGCCCGGGATCTGCCGGCCCAGGACCAAAAACCAAGGGCTGCCGGCTGGAAAGCGTGATAACCATGTTGGCATCTTCTGCCGAGCGTCTGCTGCAGATTCCACTCCGATCAACAGACGGATGGTGAGAAACTCGAGCGTCGAACCGAGAAACCAACCAAGCCAGCCGAGGAAAACGGCGAAGGGATAGGAGTACAGCCCGCCGTTGGCGATCACGATCACATCCGAGGGAACCGGGGCGGCTGCGATCACCGCGTGCAGGGGAACCGTGACGATCGGTGCAATCCAGCCCAGACGCTGATGCGTCGCTCTCAGATCATCGCCACTGGTTTGAAATGCGAACCAGCATCCGACCAGCAACACAATCGGCAACGCCACCCGGAAGACGCGTTTCCAAAGCGGCTTTGATTTTCCTGTCGCTGGCTCATCAAGGCGGTCGCGATCATTCATGCGATCAGCCCAACAGCTTTTCGCAGCGTTTCTCGGACACCTTCACGGCGGTGCCGAGCGGTTGAGCAAATTGGCTGACGCGGAGTTCTTCGATCAACCATCGAAATTCGCTGGTGCATTGTGACTTGGGGTCGCGGCGGTCTTCCGGCAAACCATTCATCCACCGCTGCCACAAACGATCAATCAATTCTCGGCTGTCGGCGTCCCGGGAAGCTGCGTGACTGGCTTTGTCCAGGCGATAGGCGACGGCGTTCAGATAGCGTGGCAGGTGCTGAAGGTGTTGCCACGGTGTCCACTGGACAAATTGGTCCGCCACCAGCCACTCAATTTGTTGCATCACGTCGGCGCGAACGTCGTTCATTTTGGAGGAGCTGGATTCCTCCCATTGGCAACGCATCGAATGATACGCATCTGTCAGTTTGCCCAGCCACACCGCGATGTCTTGCGTGGCTTCTCCAATTCGTTGGGGCGCCATTTGGATGCGTTCGTCGAATTCCGATCGTTTTCGTACCACCGGCAGCTTCCGCCCCGGTTGGCTTTCGACCAACGCGACGCGAACGGTCAGGTCGGCCAGTGCAGTTTCGATGACCGTGGAAGAGATGATTGGCGCCAATTTGATCTTGGCTTCGGATAGCGCCGGCAGATGTCGGACTTGGGCTCGCAGGTCTTTCCGGCAGGCAATCGAGAAAAGTCGCATCATGCCCAGACGAGTTGCATCTTCCGCGGTTGATTCGTCGGAGAACAACTTGGTCGAGACCGAGTCGCCTTGATCGACCAGACCGGGATACTGAGCGACCTGAACTCCGCCGCGTTTGCGAACCACTTCGCGGGGCAACGCATCGAGTTCGAACGTGGTCATCTTGTCGCGCGACCAATCCGCTTCCGGGCCACTGGCCGCGGCGGCAACGTCTGCATCGTCGATCACCCGCGAGCCAAGTTTGGCTTTGACCGCGTCCACGCCCCGCGTTTTCTCGATGACGTTGCCGGTGTCGTCGACCACATTGACGAGGAACTGCAAGTGAGGTTCAAGCTTTTCGTCTTGGAAATCGGACGCAACGACCCGGACTTCCGCGTGGCGGGTCAATGCTTCGCACAACGTTGGCATGAAGGGTACCGTGCCGCGTTTGTCGGATATTTCCGTGACCACTCGGGCAGCGACATCGGCGGCGGGAACCAAGTTGCGACGCAGTCGTTTGGGCAACGATTTGATCATCGCGATGACCTTGGGTTCTAGCAGACCTGGGACGAGCCAGCCGAGGGCATCGTCGCTGACTTGCGGGAGCGCGGCTTCGTGGATGGTCAAGTGAACCCCGTCGTCGTCAGCTCCTGGACGGAAATGATATTGCAACGGCAGACGAGACGAACCCGCGGCCAATTCATCGGGGTACGAGTCCGCCGCGATCGCGACTGAGTCGACCGACACGATGTCTTGCGGACGCAGATAGGGTGTCGTTTCGGAATCCTCGTCGTCGTGATCCGTCGGAGGTGGATCGGCTAGCCAGGCGGCCAGTGCCACGTCATCGTTCAGTTTGGATGCCCAAGCCGGCGCCGGACTTTGACGGTCAAACTTTTCCAGCCGTGGCCGATCGCAAACGTCTTCGGGCAAACGTGAAGCGTAGAACGACAGCAACGAATAGTCGTCGACCACCAAATCGCGGCGACGAGTTTTCGCAGCCAGCTTCTCGATCGATTCGATCAAGCGTCGGTTGTGCCGAACAAATTTCGCGGTCGTCGGCAGTTCGTTCTCAACCAACCCATGACGAATCAACAAATCGCGCGAGGTTGCTGGATCGATCGGTGCCAGCGGGACTCGACGGCGAACGACGACGGGCAATCCGAACAAAGACTGTCGTTGGTAACAGAACGCTCCCCCGCTTTTGCGGCTCCAGTGCGGATCGCTGTAGGACGCTTTCAAAAGATGCGGGGCAACGGCCTCGATCCATCCGGGCTGGATTCTCGCACAGGTTCGAGCGTACTGCTTGGCGGTTTCGACCAATTCAGCGGCGACGATCCACTTGGGTTTCGCTTCGAAGATTCCGCTGCCGGGCCACAGGAACAACTTCAAACCGCCCGCACCGGTGTACTCGTTTTTGTCGCCCGCCATCGCAATGCCTGATAGCAAACCGGTCATCAAGGCTTGGTGGACCAGGGCATACTTGTCCGTGTCGACGACCGGTTGTTCGTGATCGGCTTTGGCGGGATCCAAGTCGGCGTAACGGATTTTGCCAACGGATCCTCGCGGCGTGGATGATTTGCTTTTCGAGCGGCGACGTTTGCCTTCGCCGATTGAGGCTGACATTTCTTTGAGTTGGCGATAGACGTCCGACCATTCTCGCATTCGAGTGGGCGACAAAAAGTTTTTGCGTAGGATGCGCGTGAGCTTTCCACGGCTGTGTTCGCTCCGCATCGTGTCGTAGAACCGCCACAATCTCAGAAGCGAGAGGAAGTCACTCTCGGGATCCTTGAACGCCGAATGAGCCTCGTCGGCAGCGGCCCGTTTCTCAGGCGGACGATCACGAGGGTCGGGGTTTTCCATGGCCGCGGCGATGGGCAAGACTTCGGGCAGCACGCCCATCTCCTTCGCTGCGATCAGAATGCGTCCAACGCGAGGGTCGACGGGCAAGTGTCCGAGTTGCCATCCGATTTCGGTCAGCTCTTTGTCCTCGTCGATGGCACCGAGTTCGTGCAGTGTTCGCATCCCTTCGCGGATGGCTTCGGCGCGAGGCGGATCGATCAGCGGGAAATCTTCCAGACGCCCAAGTCGCAGCGTTTTGCTCTGCAGGACGACGCTGGCCAAGTTCGTTCGGCGAATTTCCGGCGTCGTGAAAGCGTCCCGGGTTTCGAAGTCTTCGATACTATAGAGACGCACGCAGATGCCCGGTCCGACGCGTCCGCAACGACCGGAACGCTGGTTGGCACTGGCACGACTGATCGCCTCGACGGGTAGTCGTTGGACTTTGGTTCGAGCGCTGTAGCGACTGATCCGAGCGGTTCCCGAATCGATGACGTAGCGGATACCGGGGACCGTCAGAGAGGACTCCGCCACGTTCGTGGCAAAAATGATCCGGCGTTTGTTGCCGCTGGGGTGAAAGATCGCTTGCTGTTGCGATTGAGGCAGTCGCGCGTACAGTGGCAACAGCTCGACTCGGTTGGTCAGGCCCATGCGTTTGTAATGACCAGCGACGCGGTGGCTGACTTCGCGGATATCGCGTTCGGTGGGCAAGAACACCAGCGTGTCGCCGCTGCCGTCTCGCGAAAGTGAATCGAGCCCGCCAATCACGTGCCGCGAAAGATCGTAGTGCCGGCCGTCGACTTCAGCGTCTTCACCGGCGATGTCTTCCCATGGAAGGTAACGCAGTTCGACTGGGTAACCGCGGCCTTCGACTTGCAGAATCGGAGCCGGGATGACGTTCGATTCGTTGTCAGGATCGCTGGCGGCTTCCTCGGTGAATGTGCCAAAGTGTTCCGCAAAACGTTCGGCATCGATGGTGGCCGACGTGATGATGACTTTCAATTCGGGGCGGCGATCGATGAGCTGTCGCAGGTAACCCATCAAGAAATCAATGTTGAGCGAACGCTCGTGGGCTTCATCGATGATGATCGCGCTGTAGTTGCGAAGCTCTCGGTCGCTCCGGGTTTCCGCCAGCAGAATCCCGTCGGTCATCAGTTTGATCTTGGTGCGATCGCTGGTTTGATCTCCAAAGCGAACTTGGTAACCGATCGCGCCGCCGAGCTTGGTTTCAGTCTCCTCCGCCAAACGAGTCGCGATGCTGCGAGCGGCCAAACGTCTGGGTTGGGTGTGACCGATCATGCCGTGTTCGCCCAAGCCCGCATCGAGCAGCATCTTGGGAAGTTGCGTGCTTTTGCCGCTGCCCGTTTCGCCGCAAACGACCAGGACTTGATGCTCGGCAAGCAGTTCCACGATCTCGTCGCGATGTGCCGTGATCGGCAACTCGGGCGGGTAGTCGATTTTGATTGGCGGATCGGCCGGGCGCGGATCCGAACTCGCCTGATCAGATACGCTCGAACCCATTGCCGTCGATGCGAGATCAACAGGCGGGAGTTCGGCGTCGCTGGGCAGCGAGGGACTGTGCGGCTTCAGCGGGCTACTAGGTTTCTGATTCACGTTGTTCGATCGATCGGGCGACTCGGTCCATCAATTCTTCGATGAAGCGTTCTCGTTCTTCGGGAGAAAGAATGTGCTCGCGTTTGGCGGTGCGAACAATCACTCTTTTCAGTGACATCGCGGGGCCGCTGGTCCAAGTCGAAGAAGGAACGGCCTCGGTGATGTCGGTGTAGGCGACTTGGTAACAGATCAGCCCGCACCGAATCGACAGTGCATCGTCGAGCAATGTGTAGCGGCACGGGATCGTGAACACCCCTGTCACGCCTGCGATCGCTGCGGCCATCAGGATCATCGTGCTGGCTTCATCCGCGCGGCCTTCGTTCAACAAGTAGGCGGCGAAGGCGATGGCGAGGAAGATCGGGGCGAGCAGCAGAACGAGCAGCCATCGATCGACGGCGGATGGGTAGACGAGCGGGGCAGTGTTTCTCATTCGAGCAGTTTACCAGCCGCGGGCGTTTTGTTGACCGGAGGCAAGCTTGCTCGGATTGTTGGCTGAGAGAATGGATTTGACAGGAAAGTTCGGCCGAATTTCCAGGAAATGCGTCATTTTGGTGATAACTGCACAAAAATAGCCGGAATTTTGTAACGAACCGGAATCTCGCCACAATTGCGAGTGAGACCGAAATGCACGCCATTAAAATCTGTCCATGACCGATCGTCCCCGTCCCGCCGCGAAACGCCTGACCGCTGAATCAGCGGAGGAGCACTTTGTGCAGTTGGTGACCGAGCATCAGCCTCGGATTGGCGCGTACATCCAGTCATTGTTGGGCGATGCGAATCGGGCGGCGGACGTGCTGCAGGAAACCAATTTGGTGCTCTGGCGACGCAAAGCGGACTACCAAGTTGGAAAACCGTTTCTGCCGTGGGCGTTCGGGATCGCTCGTTTGCAGGTGCTCTCCAACTTACGAGACAAACGTCGTGCCCCGTCTTTGCTCGACGCCGACGTCGCCGAATTGGTTTCGGCGGAAGTGGAAACGGAGGCCGAGCGTTTGCACGAGATCCAGTCCGCTCTATCGGAGTGCCTGAGTTCGTTGCCCGAGAAACGGCGGCAATTGATCCAAGACCGATACTTCGAATCCCAAACGATCGATCAAATCGCAAATTCAATGAGTCAGGGAAGCTCGAACGTTCGCGTGACGTTGATGCGAGTCCGCCGTCAGTTGGCCGAATGCATTGAACGTCGCTTGGCAACCGGAGGTGCCTCTTGAGTTCATCCAAATCAATCGAAGAGTTGCTGCTGGCCAGCGAAGCGGGAACGCTTGGTTCCGTTGATCGCGAGCAACTGAACGAGTTGCTGCGCCATGACCCGGAGTCGCGAGCCAAATTTGCGCGCTGGCAGATCACGACCATTGCGTTGCAGGACGGAACACCGACGCCCTTGAAAATCGAATCCAATGTTGTTCCAGCGGAGACGAATCGAGCGGTTTGGTCCGAGCGGCAAATTTACCGCTGGGTGATCGCGTCGGCCGCGGCGCTGTTGATTGCGGTGACGTTCCGTTGGGTGCAGCTTGAAACCAGGCGTTCCGCTCCCGTCGTTAATACCTCAGTCGCGAGAGTTCGGATCTCGACGGACGAACCCACTTCGTCGGGCATCGCCGTGGTCACTCAGTTGGTCAATGCGACTGGCGCGATGATTCAGGATGCCTCCGGGGCCTCTTCGAAATCGCTCAGCATCAATTCGGCGCTAAATCCTGGCTCGGTTCGGTTGGAATCGGGGTGGGCGCAGATCGAATTTTTGAACGGTGCGACAGTTGTCTTGCACGGCCCTGCGGAAATGGAATTGGTGTCTGCTGCCGAAGCGATCATGCATCGCGGCCGCATCCGAGCGGAGGTGCCACCCGCGGCACGAGGGTTTGTGGTGCGGACCCATGACATGAAGGTGGTCGATCTCGGAACGGAATTCGGATTGGAGGTTTCCCCCGAAGGTTCGAATGTTCAAGTCTTCGACGGTGAAGTCGAATTGCAGGTGGAGGAAGACCGGCCGCAATTGGTCGGAGCAGGGAAGTCCTTGCAACGACAGACCGGGGCAAACGTCGGTTTGATCGACTCTCCCCTGACGCCCGATCGATTTGTCGATGCCGCGGGACTGCAACGTCTCGCAGAGACTCAACAGAATGAACGGTACCAGCTGTGGCGTGAGGCCAGCGAACGCCAACGCAACGACCCACGATTGATTGCCTATTACGCCATGGATTCCCCTTTGAAGGGTCAGCGTTTCTTGTCGAACGACAGTGTTCCTCGAAACCCAGATTTGGACGGCGCGATCGTGGGTGCCACCGTGACGAGAGGCCGTTGGGACGCCAAACCGGGACTGCAATTCAAACGTCCTGGTGACCGAGTGCGAGTGAACGTTCCTGGTGAGTTTGGATCGTTGACGATGGCGACTTGGGTTCGAATCGACAGCTTGGACCGTTGGTACAACTCGCTGTTCTTGACGGACAGCTATCAGCTTGGCGAGCCGCATTGGCAGATTCTTGACACGGGGCAGTTGCACTTTTCGGTTCGGGCTTCCACGGCTGGCGATGAAAATGAACCCAGCGTCGGGCCACCGCACCATGTCGCGCTGTCGCCGTCATTCTGGAATCCGTCGCTCAGTGGCCAATGGTTGCATTTGGCAGTGGTCTACGACGTGGATGCCAGCACAACGACTCATTATCTGAACGGGGATGTTCTCAGCGTGGACAACATTCCCGACCATCAACTCGTTCGCACCACTCGAATTGGAATGGCGTCGATCGGGAACTGGTCCACGCCTTTGGAACCCGACGAACACTACGCCATTCGAAATTTGAACGGCAGCTTGGACGAGTTGGCAATTTTCGCCGCTGCTCTTTCCCCCACTGAAATCAAGGAAATGGTTGAACATGGAAAACCGTGATTCACGGATGCAAGTTTTCACTGCATCAATGACTGCACTCTTGATCGGGGGCAGTCTGATTCTGTCGCACAGCGCCGCGATCGTGCATGCCGAGGATGCAGCCCCAGTGGCTGGCGATGCGAACCATTCGGCGGAAGACATCGAACGTTTGTTCACGCTGAAGGTCATGCCATTGCTGACCGAAAAGTGCTTGGGATGCCACGGCACCGATTCCGACGACATCAAGGGCGACTATGACGTTCGCACCCGGGATGCGTTGCTGCGTGGTGGGGAATCGGAAGAACCGGCCATCCTTCCTGGCAACGCCGAAGACAGCCCCTTCTTTTGGGCGGTCAATTGGGACGGCTTGGAAATGCCACCCAAGGAGAACGACCGGCTGAATGACGCCCAGATCGAAATCGTTCGGATGTGGATCAATGCGGGTGCACCATGGCCAACCGAAGAACGGCAAAAGGAGATTCGCCAGGAAGAATCCATGGTCGCCGAGAACGAAGACGGCGTGCTGATGGCGACCAGTGGCGGTCAAGGAGACGAGTGGACCTATCGCCGTTACAACAAAGACGAAGTGTGGGCGTTTTTGCCCCGCCAAACTGAGTTTGAACACGATAGTGTCGATGCGTTCGTCGATGCGAAGCTGGAAGAGAATGGATTGGTCCCCGCTCCGGAAGCTGATCCGAGCACGTTGATTCGACGCGTCTACTTCGACATGTTGGGCCTGCCGCCCACTCCCACACAAAAGCGGGAGTTTTTGTCAGCGTGGGAAAAAGACTCGGAAGCGGCTTGGACCAGTTTGATCGAAGACCTGCTTGCCAGCCCTCACTATGGTGAACGCTGGGGCCAGCATTGGTTGGACGTCGTTCGATACGCGGACACGGGCGGTTTCTCAAACGACTATGAACGCTCCAACGCGTGGCGATATCGCGATTATGTCATTCGCAGTTTGAACGAAGACAAGCCCTACAACGAATTCATCATTGAACAGATTGCGGGCGATGAATTGCACGCCGATCAACCGGTTGATGATCCGGATCGCGTGGAAGCTTTGATCGCCACCGGTTTCTTGCGAATGGGACCGTGGGACACCGCCATGGTGCCTCTCGAGGAAGCCCGCCAGATCATGCGAGACGACATGGTGCACAGCATTGGACAGTCGTTCCTGTCGATGCCGATGCGTTGTTGCAAGTGTCACGATCACAAGTTTGATCCCGTGCCGACGCAGGATTACTACCGAATGTACTCGGCTGTTTCGACGGCTCAGCCCGTGGAGGCGGAAGCACCCTTCTTGGCCGAAGAGAACTTGGCCGGATTCGAGGAAGGCAAGCAACAAACGCAAGCCTTGTACGAATATGCGAAAACCCGTGCGGATCGTTTGACTCGCCAGCGTGAAGAGGCGGCCCGTGAGTGGTACGCAGAACATGACAAAGAATACAAAAGCCTGAACGCTCGCAAGGACGATTCCGATGACGAGAAGCCACCTCGTGCCGTTGGACTGAGCGAGATGGAACAGGGACGATTGAAAGTCCGCGAGCAAGACGTTTGGATTTGGAACCGTCGCTTGGAACGTTATCAGCCGATGGTCCAAACGGTTGTCAACGCTCAAGACACCTGGATGAACGCTCGCAAACTGCGGGCACCGGAAAAGATCAACGAGGATTGGCGTCCGGATTCGTTCATTTTCAACGGTGGTTCGTTGGCGGCGGCAGGTGATCGCGTGACACCGGGTGTGCTGAGCGGATGCAATCTTCCCGTCGAAGGTGCTCCCGAAACCGATCCCTATGCTTTGCCGGATACACTGAATGGACGCCGTCTGGCACTCGCGAAATGGATTGCTCATCCGGAAAATCCGATGAGCACTCGATCGATCGTCAACCGGATTTGGCAGCATCACTTTGGCCGAGGCATCGTGGCGACCCCCAACAACTTCGGCGTCAAAGGTGCCGCGCCCACGCATCCCGAATTGCTTGACTGGATGGCAGACACGTTTGTGAAGAATGGTTGGTCGATCAAGGCCATGCATCGCTTGATTCTGCGATCGGATGCATACCGTCGGAGCACCGAACATCCGTCGATGGAGGAAGATCCAGACAACACCTGGTTCGCTCGTTATTCACCACGACGAATGACCGCGGAAGAAGTTCGCGACAGCTTGCTGGCAGTGACAGGTGAGTTGAATCCCGTCGTCGGTGGTTTGCCTGCACGACCGGAGATCAACATGGAAGTTGCACTGGAGCCGCGAATGATTCAATTTTCAATCGCACCGGCGTACCAACCTTCACGAACGCCGGAAGAACGAAATCGCCGATCGATCTATTCGTACCGGGTACGTGGACAAGCGGACCCATTCCTGGAGGTCTTGAACAAGCCCAACCCGAATGATTCAGCGGACCTTCGCGATGCAGCGTCCGTTTCGCCGCAAGCGTTCACGTTGCTCAATAGCGACGTGATGACCGATCGATCAATCGCCATGTCGGTACGACTTCAACGCGAAGCCGATCCATTGACCGATCAGATCAATCGGGCGTTTGAATTGACGCTGGGGCGCCTGCCGACTCAGGGGCAGTTGCAGCGGATGACACGCTATATCAAAGACATGACTGAGTATCACTCGCAGATCAAGCCGAAGCCGCGGACATACCCAACCGAGATCACGCGTTCGCTGGTCGAAGAGTTCTCGGGGCGTCCGTTTGAATACACCGAATGGCTGCCATCTTTTGAGGACTACCAGAGCGATTTGAAGCCTTGGGAAGTCGATGCAAAGACGCGAGCGATCGCGGACATGTGTTTGGTGTTGTTCAACGCCAATGAGTTTGTGTTCATCGACTGATCGGCAGCAGATTGCCTTTTTGAGAATCGAAAGCCCACTCAACGCTGGAAGCGGTGTTGAAGTGGGCTTTTTCAGTTTTGTTGGCATGACGGACCGTCGGATGAGGCCGCCGATTGGCAATTGGCACTGGACGTGCTGGTAACCTACCTCGGACCTTGGCAACAGATACTCATTGATGGATTCGCATGGTGACCTATTCCACTGAACTGGCCTCCGCCGAAAACGCTGAGCGTGCGGAAGTACTTGAACTTCATTCAATCGATCGCGACTCCGTCATTGAGCTTCGACGTGGATTCTTCAGCGATCCACCGTCGCTTCCCTCGAAATACTTCTACGACCAAGCCGGTTCGGTCCTGTTCGACGAGATTTGCGAGTTGGACGAGTACTACCCGACCCGGACCGAAGCATCGATCATGGGAGCTTCGGTCGATGCCATGGTGGATGCGATTGGACCAGCCGGCCGATTGATCGAATATGGAAGCGGCAGCAGTCTGAAAACACGGTTGCTGCTCGAACACATGCACGCCGACGTGACTTACGTGCCCGTCGACATCTCAAGCGACTATCTGACCGAAGTCGCGGAAGGGCTTCGGCTTGAGTTCCCTCGTCGTCGAATCGCTCCGATCGCGGCGGACTTCACCCGTCCGTTTCAACTTCCAAGTTCGGGGGCGGGTCGGGCTCGCGACGTGGTCTATTTTCCAGGGTCGACGATTGGGAATTTTCGGCCGTCGTTCGCGGCGACCTTGCTTTCGCAAATGCGGAACCAGGTTGGAACGGGCGGCGGGTTGTTGATCGGGTTTGATCTGCAAAAGGACTCTGCTGTATTGGAAGCTGCCTACGATGATCGTCGCGGGATCACGGCGCTGTTCAACCTGAACTTGCTAAGGCATCTCAACCGGGTCGCCGGCGGAGATTTCGATCTGGACTCTTACCGGCACGTCGCACTCTACAACGATCGCGACCATCGGATTGAGATGTATCTCGAAAGTTGTCGCGAGCAAACCGTCACGCTGGCCGGACACACGCGGACGCTTTCAAAATCTCACCGCATTTTGACCGAGCTTTCGCACAAATACACGATCGACGGTTTCACCGAGATGGCGGCGGCGAGCGGTTGGCAGCGAGAGCAAATTTGGACGGATGCGAACGAGTACTTCGCAGTAGGAATGTTCCGCTCGTGAGTGATTCGATGCTGGATGCCTACCGCCAAGTTCGCGGACATTCGAGATCCATTTGTGCTCCGTTGGAAACGGAGGACTACGTGATTCAGTCGATGCCGGATGTTTCGCCGACTCGCTGGCATCTGGCCCACACGACTTGGTTCTTCGAAACATTTTGCTTGAAGAATTTGCCGGACTACCAACCCGAGCAGCCTGCGTTTGAGGTGTTGTTCAATTCTTATTACAACGCAGTCGGTGAGCAGTTCCCTCGCGAACGCCGCGGATTGCTCTCTCGTCCAACGGTGGCCGAGGTTTGGCGATATCGGGATCAGGTCGATGAAGCGATGATCGATCTCTTGGCTCGCTCGGATCGCGAGTCCATTGTCTCTGATGAGGTGCTGCGGACGGGATTGAACCATGAACAACAGCATCAGGAGTTGATGCTGACGGATCTGTTGCACGTGTTCTCCTGCAACCCGCTTCATCCGGTTTACAGTGCCAGCGCGGTGAGGGATTGTGATCCGGTCGACGAGGTTCGGTGGATCGAATCTCCGGCCGAACGGATTGAAACGATTGGATTTGAAGAAACAGCGGACGGCAAGTTTTGCTTCGACAATGAGTTGCCTCGCCACCGAGTGTTGTTGTCACCGCATGCGATCGCGAATCGATTGGTGACCAATGGCGAGTACCTTGATTTCGTCGAAGACGGTGGCTACGACGATCCTTCGTATTGGTTGTCGGCCGGATGGGCGACGGTGCAATCGGAGGCTTGGCGAGCGCCGATGTACTGGCATCTTGGCGAAGAGGGCTGGTACCAGTTCACTCTTGCGGGTTTGAGACCGGTGGAAGAGAACGCACCGGTATGCCACCTGAGCTATTTTGAAGCCGATGCGTTCGCGAGGTGGTCGGGGTGTCGCTTGCCGACGGAGTTCGAATGGGAGGTTGCGGTTCGCGATTCGGGTGAATCGATCGTTGATGCGTTTGGTTCGCGTTGGCAATGGACGGCATCGGACTACGCTCCGTACCCGAAGTACACGGCTCCCGAGGGAGCGATCGGCGAATACAACGGCAAGTTCATGTGCGGCCAGAAAGTGCTTCGTGGCAGTTCCGTCGCCACACCATCCGGACACGAGCGATTGAGTTACCGCAACTTCTTCCCTCCCTCGATGCGCTGGCAGTTCTGCGGGATCCGACTGGCAATGGATCTGGAGTGAAGCAGGGCCGGCGGCGGCGTGGGGTTGTGGGGGATCCTCGCTAACGCGTCGGGTTTCCAATTTGGGTGGAAGCTCATCGCACGGGACGTGCGAAAGAGTAGAACATTTGTCCCCAAATGTTTGCGTGCTGGGGTGAGTTGGTCGAGCAGCATTGTGCGAACGCATGAAAGTGCACACGAGCACGGAGAGCAACGTTCTAACACTCCGAGATCATCGCTCCGTTTACCGACCGTCGCCCCGGATGGGGCCGCCGTGCATAGCTCGGGGCGTTCCTCGCTGACACGTCGGGTTTCCAATTTGGGTGGAAGCTCATCGCACGGGACGTGCGAAAGAGTAGAACATTTGTCCCCAAATGTTTGCGTGCTGGGGTGAGTTGGTCGAGCAGCATTGTGCGATCGAGTGAAAGTGCACACGAGCACGGAGGCAACGTTCTAAGGACCCGTTCGGAAACAACTTCGGGATTTCAACACGGCACAACATAGTTGAATTTGCTGAGGCTTGAGTCCCGCTGAGTCGGTTCGTTGTTTTTGAATGCTTTCTCTACCTTGATTCCAGATTGATAGACTTTGCGAGCCAACTCGCAGACAACCCTCAAGCCGGTGCGAGTGCAGACTTTCGAAATCAGCGTCTGCATCCATGGGAGTGATTCGATGAGCCGTCCGCTGATCGCTCGTGTGAGATGACAGAACAGGCGATGGTCGATCGGGTTGTATTTGCTGCAATACGGAGGCAGGTGAGCGACGCGAATTGGGATTCCAAGGGTGACCGCCACGCGGTGCAGACGTTCGCGATAAAGCGGAACGCGGTAGCCGTTGCTGCCACCACAGTCGGCCAAGAGCAGCATTCCCCCGGCATCGGCGTAACGGGTTCGTCCCATTCGATGCCACCACCGGCGAACCGCATCAGCAGCTAACTCACCGGTGTCAGCGCCCGTCGCCAAATATACAAACGCTTCGTTGGCAACTGTATCGTAGACGCCGTAGGGAATTGCTTTTGGATCGCTGCTGTAGGTCCCGAAGTCATGGTCAAAAGCATGAAGCGATCCATCCGTCCAAGCGCGTCCGCTGCGGGAAAACTGACCGATTAACTCCTTCTTTTTCGTGTCCACGCTCAGGATTGGCCAACCGAGTCGTTCGTATTCCTGGCGAAGGTGCTGCAACCGGTCGAACTGTGACTGGCGAAACTCGCTGGCACCCAAAGGAATGTCTTTGGAAATCTTGCGACGGCCCAGCTTCAGGTTTCTACGAAGGATATTAGCGATCACGCCCGGTGAGAGCGAAAACCCAAGTCGATCGATGGCCGAGGCAATCACTCGCAGCCCGATGTTGGTCCAGACTTGACCGTCGCGGACCGGCGATCCAGCTGTTTGCGTCTTGACTTCAGCTTCAATCGCCTCAACGACCCCCGGCTGGCTTTTGCTAGCAAATGAACGGCCTCCCCTTTTTTATGGACTCGTCCTTGGGCCTCATCATGGGGCAAGTGTTGCAAGTCACGCTTGCCCTGCGTGATCGTATCGGGATGACAATCGAACAACTCGGCGATGTAAGCGATCCCACCATGCCCTAACTTGCTCGCTTCAATGGCCGCATACCGTCGTCGGTCCTTCTCGCTGAGCGATTCGTACAAGTTCCGCATTTGCGTTTCTACATCGAATCCGTAAACATTCTTCATCGCTGGCCTCCGTGAAAAGTGACGAGATCAGTTTACACGTTTCCCGAAGTTGTTTCCGAACGGGTCCTAAGCAGGTCGGCAGGAGTGATCAATCACAACCATGTGAGCCGTTTGGGCGTTAGCCTGGGCTGATAAAAATGTTGGCAGGGTGGCAAGTGTGCGAACCGAATGCAACTCATTGAAAAAGTTAAATTGACAATTGAAAAATGCAAATTGATGCGATTTCATCCACGCATTCCGGCATTTTACAATTGTCAATTTACACTTTCACTTTTTTAATAACGATAAACGCCGTATCAATACCCTTCATTGGAAACCGCCCAAACCGCCTGGTTGATTTCATTTTTATCAGCCCAGCGTTAGCCCCGGTTGTGCGTGAAAACCGTGGCTAACGCCAGCGGCTCACATACCCGATGACACCTGCGTAGCTGCTTAACTCTCCGAGAACATCGCTCCGTTTACCGCCCATCGCCACGGACGGGGCCGTCGTGAGATTGTGGGGGATCCTCGCTGAAGCGTCGGGTTTCCATTTTGGGGTGGACGCTCACGGCATTGCCTCTCGCAATTTCCCCCTCCCTCAAACCTCAATTCCAAGACTGTTCTACCCTTTGGGTTTGGCGTTCTTTCGGTCAACCCATTGATGACTCAACGCGCGATACAGGCTGTGCTTGCCAAGTTTCGATGCGATTTGGTCGCTCAACGCATCCACTTTGGACGAAGCGATTTCGCCGGTTTCTTCGCCGAAGAGATTCAATTGCTTGGGCGCGTCGGCGTCTGTCAAACCACCGAGCGAAATTCCCAGCAGACGGACACTGCGTGGTTCGCGCGACCGCATTTCCAACAGCAACGCTTCGGAAACTTGCAGGATCTCGAGCGTGCTATCGGTGGGCGTGGAAAGCTTGCGAGCACGGCTGAAGGTTTGGAAATCTTCGCGGCGGTATTTCAACGTGATCGTCGATGCCAACCGGCGGGCTCGGCGTAGTCGACGTGCGGTTTGCTCGGACAGGTAGCTGACGACCGCGTTGAGCGATTCCATGTCGGACAGGTCTTCCGCGAAAGTGCGTTCGTGACCGATTCCCTTTGCCAAGTGATCCACCACAACTTGTCGGCCGTCGATGCCATTGGCAAGATTCCAAAGGTGTTCGCCCCAACGCCCCAATTGTGACTTCAGTGCGTCGGGATCTTTGACGCGGAGGTCCGCGATGGTGCGATATCCCAGACGTTGCAATTTGGTTTGACCGACTTTGCCCACGCCCCACAATCGTGAGACCGGCAGCGGATCGAGGAATTCGCGAACGCCATCCGCGGGAACCTCGACGAACCCGTTGGGTTTTCCGATGTCACTGGCAATCTTCGCGACGAACTTCAGCGGCGCGATCCCGACGCTGGCGGGCAAGTCCAATTCCTGCCGGATCGTCTCTCGAATGTGGATGCCGATTTCGCGGGGCGATCCGTGCAATCGAATCGTTCCCGAAACGTCCAAGAAGGCTTCGTCGAGGGACAAGGGCTGAACGACTGGTGTGAAGCGATGGAAGATCTCTCGGACCGCACGCCCAACGGACGCGTAATGATCCAATCGTCCTCGAATGAAATCGGCGTGCGGGCAAAGCTTGATCGCGCGTCTGCCCGGCATCGCAGAATGAATGCCGTACTCGCGAGCCTCGTAGGACGCTGCGGTCACCACGCCGCGACCTTCGACGCCGCCGACCACCACCGGGCGACCACGAAGTTCCGGGCGATCGCGTTGTTCGATGGATGCGTAAAAGGCATCCATGTCGACGTGCAAGATCATGCCTTGCAATCGTCTTTGGCGGACGGGGAAGCAGGCAAGTCGGGAATTCCAAGTGGTCCGGTCTTTTCGATCTCAGCCAATTGTTCGTCACGTTTGGCGAGGTTGCTGGATTGACGCTTGGTCCATGTCGGGGCCATCTGTCTGGCGACGGTGACTGACAGATCGGGTTCGAAAGCGTGCTGTTTCAACACGGCCAAGGAATCCTCGAGCGGTCGCGGATCTCGGGCGATCCACTTTTGAATGCCATCAACCTTCAAGAAGAACGGCGACCGATGATGACCGTGTTCCATGACGGTTGGCAATGCCGGACGCATGATCAATGACATGGTGAAGTGAGCCGGTGATTCTTCTTGCGACTGTTCATTCGGTTCCGAGCGGAACCAAGTGAAAATGGCCGCGGCGAACAGAGGGGAGTCCTGGTCTGAGGTGAAGTCGACTTCCGTGCCCGCGGTCTCGCCCCAGTAACAAGGCTCACGAAAACCGGTCATGGGAACCACGCAGCGGTGAGACTTGATGGCGGATTTCCACGGCCACTTTTCGAGGTTTTCGACACGAGCGTTTGTCAGCGGCCGACGCTGAGATTCAGGCGTCTTGCCAAACGGAACCAACCCGAATGCCATCGGAAGGATTTCGTTGGCACCCGAACGATTGACCGCCACCGTGGGCGCTGGTTTGCCTGGGAAGATTTCCTCGGTGAATTCCATTTGCCGGGGTGGGGCGGCGTCGAGCGATCGAGCCAGATGGGCAAGATTGGTTTTGATGTTGAAACGATTGCACATCTTTCACCTCAACAACCCGTGTCCAAAGGAAACCAGACAAAAGGCTCGCGCGCCGTCTTTTGGGGCAGAGGCGTGAGCGTCGGAAGAGAAATCTCGCGTGCTCGAACGGTGAGATGCCGATCGCACGCAAAGGATGCTCGGGACGCGAACGACGCATGCAAAAGCAAACCAATGCTTGCTGGAGAATACAATTTGCCGCTGGCGGCAACCGCTTTGGGGCCAAACGGGCTCGCATCGATTTTTCGGCGGCAGACCAGGCATTTGCCTGTCAAACCCGTTGCATCACGGAGGGTGGATGACGGGACTCGAACCCGCGACCTTCGGAATCACAATCCGACGTTCTAACCAACTGAACTACAACCACCGTGTTGGAGCAGGGAATTTATCGATGTGATCTCGTGGGGTCAATCCCGTAGCGACACTCTGATTCCCAGTTCTGGCAGAGAATCAGGATGCTTTGTCGGCAAAATTAGAACTGCCCAACCATTTTGCCTCTTCGTTTCGAAGTGTTGGCTTCTAAACTAAACATGGATTCACTGGTGTGGCGACGAACCCCCTGGCAGGACCAGTGTGCGTGGAGCCGGGAAGGAATCTTTTGAAGCGCCGTGGCGGTAATGGTACGATGGCGTGAAGGTCAGTCTGACAATGTCCCTTGAACGATGGCTCATGTGAAATGTCAAAGTGGGAAGACTACACAGGTGATGAATGGATGCGTCCTCTGGCGAGCCAGGACACGCGGACCAAGCACCTTCTTGACCGTGAGACTCAGGGCATCAAACCGCGTCCGAGGTTGCAACCACCGCCGTTTCAGACGGGCGATACCTGGGGTGATTTCATCCTGGAAGAATGGCTTGGGTCTGGAACGCATGGGTGGGTTTTCGCCGCGCGAGAACAGGCCACTAACAAACCGGTCGCGCTGAAGATTCTAGCCCTCGAGGATGAGCCGGGCACGACGCTTGCCAAAACCGGTTTTCGTCGGATGGCGAAGTTGAACCATCGCAATCTCATGCAACTTCATGGGATTCACCAGCACGAGAAGTGCGTCGCGTTCAGCATGGAGCGAATCGATGGCAGCAATCTCACCGCCGCCATTCGTTGTTGGCGGGACTTGCCGTTGCAGCAGGCTTGCGAGAATGTGATCGAGATGGTTCGCCAGGTTGGTTCCGCGATCGGTTGGATGCACGCCCGCGAGTTGGTGCACCGCGATCTGAAACCCAGCAACATCATGGTGACGAACGATTGCCAACGTTTCGTCGTGATCGATTATGACTCTGCAGGCAAGTTTCAAGAGCACGACGCGGAATCCATGCGTGCTTATCTGATCTGGACCCCGATGTATGTGGCGCCAGAGGTCTTGGTCCGGCAGCGGCACAGTCCATCCAGCGACGTTTTCAGTTTGGGGATGGTGGTTCTGGAGGCGTTGCGAGTTTTCACGGCCGCTCAGTATCGCCGGGAAGAACACCGCCGAGAAGAGACTCATCAGGACGAAATTCACCGGGATGAGTACCCGGACAATGCTTCTCTTCCAACTGATGGCAGCGATGAATCGTTGGGGATCCAGCGCGACAAGTCGAATGAAGAACAAGATCGGATGTTGATCACCAAGGCGGTTCGTGGATTGCACCCTGATATCCCGGCGGATCTGATCGATACGCTGGACGAGATGCTGGCGCCCAATGAGGCCGATCGGCCGATGGCGATGACGTTGGCGCGGATCGGACGCCCCCTCGAAGCGATGCAAATGACTCGGATCACCGATGTCAGTTCCAGTCGTCTTCGCGAGGCGACTCAGCACATTCGCCACGATGAACTGGCCCGGATTCATCGGTGGAGTCACCTGGTTCTGGGAGGGCAGACTCAACGGTTGCATCTCAGTGGTGATTCAGGGATCGGCAAGTCAACGCTGTTGGATGTCGCCCTGTCGCAGTTGCGTTCCTTGTCTTGGGCCCAAGTGTTTGTGGCACGTTGCCAGCAACGGGATCAGAAACCGCTGCAGGCATTCAGCCAGATTTCAGACGAAATCACGATGCGATTTCGGGGCATGGATCGGGAGCCGTTGCAGGTGGATTCGGTCACCGTCAGCTTGCTGACCAGCATCCTGCCAGGGCTGGCAGAGGTCTTGGAAGTGGACCGCTCGCAGCCGCTATTGCAAACGTCGCCCACTCGTCCCGGTGGTTTGGAAGCGGCGCTCAAGGTCTGCGAGCGGCTGCGTGAATATGGGCCGGTCTTCTTCGTGATCGACGATGTTCAGTGGGCCGATCGCGATACGATTTCCGTGCTGGATTACTTGCAATCTGCCAGCCTGAACCGGCCCAAAGCCCCTGAATTGCAGGGTTTCGGGTTGATCACCGTTTCGCGAACGAGTGGCGATCGGCAGGTCACACCGCCGGATGAGACCCTCGAGCTTGGTCCGTTGCCCGATGAGACCGCCATCGAAATGTTGGTGGCGGAAGCGTCGAAGTTTGAATTGCAAATTCCGGAAGAGCACCTGACGACATTGGCTCAGCAAATTGACGGGATGCCTTACCGTCTGGATGCCTGTCTCGAAGAACTTCGACCGGGAGGTTGGTTGTCCGATGCGATTCAAAAAGCAGAATCGGGTGGTGAAGGTGTTGCCGTGCCATCGATGGAATCCCTCTGGCAGAACCGCTCCGAACGGCTCCGTCCCGGTGCGATGCAGTGGCTGCGACGAATCGCAGCGGCGGGACGCCAGGTGCCAATCGAGGAACTCCGCGGTTGGAAGGAGGACACCGATGACCTCAACGATCAACTGGACGAGTTGCAGCGCCATCGATTGATTGTTCCCGGTGAATCCTCGGGTCCCACCGTGCAAATTTGGCATTCCCGATTGGGTGAGAAAATTCTCGCTCAAATGTCGGAAGCAGAGATCCGTCAACTGCACGCGGATTGGGCTGAGACGTTGTCGCATGTCCGGCCGGACGTTGCCAGCGTGATTGCCTCTCACTACCAACGTGCCGGGCTCCATGAATCGCTTGGGATCTGGGCGAAACTGGCGGCCGAACAAGCCCAGCAAATGTACGCTCATGGGGAAGTCGCTTCGTGGTATCAGGTCGCCGCTGACAATTCCAGCGGCGAGCAACAGATTCAGTACTTGAAGGAAGCGTCGTTCGCCTGGCATCGCAGTGGCCGGCTGAACCGAGCCGCGGAAGCACACGAGGCACTGGCGAAGTTGTTGCCGGGGCATGCCTCGGTCGAACATCAGATGCACCGTGTGGAGTGTTTGATTCGCTCGGGCGAATTCAGCGACGCGAGCCGGTTGGTGGAACCATTGATCGATCAACTGGGATTGCCGCGGTTGAAGTCCAAATGGGCGTTCAATCTGTCGGTCATCTGGCGGATCATTCGTCTGTTGCCCATGCAACGTGATCTCTCGGTGGTTCTTGACCAACCCACCCCAGCACGCACGTGGAAACAAGGCTGCCAAATCGAGGCCTGTGTTCGCTTGATTCGCCCGCTCAGTATCATCAACAACAACATTGCGATGGAATGGGCACTCTTTGCTGCCCGACAAGTTCGGTTGCTGGGGACGGCCGGAGAACGCTTGCAATTGGGAGTCGGCGAAACAGTCTTTTCCTCTTACAACCCAGGGAGATCTCGCCAACGGGCCAGTCAGAGTCTGCAGCGAATGCTGGGCGCGTTGCGCCCGGAAGACGACCCTTCTTGGCACGGCGATGTCAATGCGGGGTTGGCGTGGAACGCCGCCATGGACGGTCGCTATGCCGACGCGTTGGAGCCATGTACGAAGGCGAAGCAATTTTATGGTTTGAGTGAACACGCCAAAAGCTTTGAGATAGCGCACACGTCGTATGTCGAATTGGCCTCGTTTTTTCAGTGTGGCAAAATCTTGGAAATGCGACGGACCGTGGCCGATATGCAGGCAGAGGGCCGGACAACGAACGATCAGTTCGTCACCATCATGGGGACGCTGGGGTATGCGTCCGTGGCGTTCTTTTCCGACAATGACATGGCGCGAATGGACTTGGCCTCGGATCGTGTGCGAGAATGCATGAAGCACGTCGGAGCAACGTCCTTTTTGTTCGTCCAGCAGTTCAAAGACGTGCTTCGCGACCTCTATTCAGCGGACGTGACCAACGGGGCTTCCAAGTTGGATTTGTTGCCACGCCAGATGCGTTCTTACGATTTGAATCGCGTGCAAATGATTCGGATCAACTTCACGGAGTTCGTTTGCCTGCTTTCACTCCAGGCTTTGAGTTGCCAAGTGAAAACGGCCGAGAATGCGTTGCGAAATGCTCTGCAAAAGCTGCGGCGTGAGAAATCGGAATTTGCCAACATGAAAGCCAATTTCTACCAAGGCATTCACATGGCTCGCAGCTCCGTCTCCGGGATGGACAACCATGCTCGGCAACTGTTGACTTCCGCTGCTGCGAAAGCGAAGGAACTTCAACTGACACCGTACGTGCTGGCCGCGAACGACGAACTGAAGTGGCTTGATTCCGTTGATCAAGAGTCGGACTTGGAAGCTTACTTGGCGGACGAAGGCGTCGTCGCGCCCTCGCGATTCGCAAGGCTGTACCGGGGTGTCGATCGTCCGGGACGCTGAGTGTGTGCGTTCTCGGACGTCATTGGCTCGAAGGGCGTTCTAAGCAGGTTGGCTGAAATGATTGGGGAACAAGCCCCATGAGCCGTTCAAGCGTGCCCTGGACTGCTGAATGTTTGGCGTTGTGACGCACTGTGGTTGCGCCAGTTTTTATCCCGGTAGGGATTTCAGATGGTAGCCGCCGGTAAGCGATCGCGCCACCGACGGACCTGTAGCCCGCGCCGCCACTCTCCATCCCGGCGTGGCCGAGGGACATCGATTTTATGACTGACGTTCTTCGAGGCGAGCGTCGCCCAGGACCTGAACCGTCGTGGACGAGGCGACAAGTCCTTCCCCGCGCAAGGGACTCGTTGCCTCGTCCACTACCCAATGCTGCCCTTCATCAATCGACATCCCATGGCCACGGCGGGATGGAGGGTATTTTGGGGGACGCTCGTTTTCCGGACGTAAGCTGCTACGCAGGAACCCCCGGCTACCATCTGACATCCCTACCGGGCTGAAGGAAGACAGCAAGCTGGAAGAAAAGCTGCATCCGCTATCGGGCCGTCAACATCAAACATTGCGTGGTCCAGACTTGCCCGACGGTTGTGGCACGCGACTGAATCGAACGCAGTGTTGGCTTTGGCGAGACTCTTCGGCTGCCTGGTTTGCTTCCGCAAATTGGAATGCGAATCTGAAAGGATTTCAGAGAGTTGCCAGGGGGCGCTGCGAGGGATGTCGACTTGAAGGAAGGAGGCTTTTTCTCGTTCCCTGGATCTGCCTGGGAACGCAATGCACTGCAGGCTCGGCCTGCTGAGACATCATTGGGGGGCGGAGCCTCCAAGACAGTGTGTTCCCAGGCAGAGCCTGGGAACAAGGAATCTGGAACCCGAAACACTCGTCAGCAATACAACTCGTTACTTGCTGTTCCACCACCAACGTGAGGCCGAGTCGCTGGCAACAGCAACACTGCCCAGTGTTTCGTCGATCACGGCGTTTTCAGAGACGGCGAACGCGTTGACGTTGACGCCACCGGAGGCGGTCACGGTCCAGCCAGCACGGCCTTTGATGAAGCTGCACTGAGGCTCAAGGGTCTTGGGCATGTCATAGCTGGCCAATTCGACTTGCGAATCTTTGCCACGGAGGACGCTCAGGTCGATGCCCGATTTTTGGTCGAGTTGTTGCTGGGTGACAAGGGTCGCGACGACGGCCAGGTCCATGGCGTTGCGAAGGTCACGAAAAACAGGGCGTTCGCGAGAAAGGTCTTCGAATTGCTCGGTCATCATGTCGGCCCATTTGGTTGCCAGTGGATTCTGGCGACCGGTCGAGCGGACCTTGCCTTCTTTGTCGAACGTGTCGTCTTCTGTCAGCGTTTTCACGCCTTGACCACTGATCTTCCAGACGCGTCCATCGGCGTCATGAGCGATCGGATCGTAGTCGCATGCCATCCACCAACGAGGGCTGCTGACACTGGACTGGGCTTGGTTCTTGGCGATCTCAAGGTAGCTGGGCAAGCCAGCAACAGGTGACTGAGTCAGTCCCATCGCGATGCGTTTCATTTCGAAGTCAGCGGCGACCAAGGTTCGAGCGAAACGGCTGTCGGTGGGCACTCCGGCCAAGAAGATCTGCTGTGGGCCGAAGGCTTGTCGCATACCGGCTTCAAGGTAGGCGGGGTTTTGTCCGGGACGAAGTTTGACATTCTTCAAGAAGTTTTGCAGACGCACGCGACCTTCGGCGGTGGGCTCGATCGAGCAACGGATGCCGCCGTCGTTGCGAGCGGTTTCAACGCTGCTGAAAGCGGTGACCAGGTCATCCAACCGGAGCACGGATCCGCCGGTCTTCGTTCCCACAACGTGTCCATCGGGACGAACCATCCAAGGCTCGGCGGGACCGGCCAGCAGAATGTCGTTGTTCTCTTCGTCAACGATCACATATTCAATCCGCTGCATGCCGGCGAGGAACATGGTTTCGGTGTCGAGGTGTTTGCCGGATTCGTGAGCTTCTTGGAGGGCAGCTTGCAAACCGTTTAGCGAAATGACCCGGCGATCGGTGGCTTCCGCCAACTCGCCCGCGGGGACCTGCATGGCGTTGCGGACGACTTGGGCCATTTCCTTCTGTTCTTCGATGGTGGCGGCGCGGACGCTGCCATCCGGAGCGATCATCACTCCACCGACCGTCTGTTGATTCCCCAGCCCAATGCCGGCGTCTGCCGTGGAAGCCGTCATGGCCACACAGAGAGCTGTCAACATGGCTGCGGGCAACACCAACGCTGGCAATTGCATGGCACGAACCCAAGACCCAAAGCCGCGTTGGATGGGTCGACCGGAAACAGGGCGACCAAGAAGAGAAGAGCACATCGAGACGTGTATCCGGCTGGCGGAGAGAAGGGATGGTGAAAGTCGACCGGCGGTGGGGGGAACCCGCAGTCTATGATTAGAATAATTGCAGGCTCTACCAGTGACAAGCAAATCTAACACAACTGAACCCGACGCTGCTCCAGCGAAATCGCCCCCAGACGCCTATTTGGTGGTTCACCGCGGCATGCGCTGGACGGATGTGATTCGGTTGTCGGGCGATATGCGTTGGACAATCGGCCGCTCTTCGTCCAATCCCATCGTGCTTCGCAGTGCGCAATCCAGCCGGCAGCACGCAGAGATTCGACCGGCAATCACTCCGGATGGCCCTGTTTGGGCGATTGTGGACCTGAATTCGCGAAACGGGGTGCAGGTCAATTCCCGGCGAATCAAGGCCCCAACGGTGCTGAAGGAAGCTGACCAGCTCCAGATTGCAGGCTTCGAACTGACCTTCACTCGCAACCCTGCCACGCTGACGCGTCCCCCCGTTCGGCTGCCCTCCGTCCCCGGTGCGGCGTCCCCCAACGGCTCCGGGGCGGTCGACGACGGGGCAACGCAGGACAACCTGGGCGGCGATTGGCAGAGCGATTGTTCCGATGATGACGGTGACAACGGCGAGAGTGAGGTCGATGTTGTCTCCCAGATCATGTCCAGCGGTTTGGCCGGCCGAATCAATCGTGAACCGAATCCGACGCGAGTCGAAAATTCGTCCGATTCAGACGCGGTGGATCCGTTGCTGGCGATGGCGTTCGCGCTGGGGCGAGCGGAATCGATCGAGGAGTGTGGCGAAACATTGATGCAAACGCTCGAAGATTTGATGCCGGGTTCGACGATTGGGTTGTACCTGTTCGACGCCGAACAAAAAGCGGCTTTGCTCGAGGGGGCTGGGCTTGCTCCTCCACGTTTGGTTCGTCAACCGGCTGGCACACGTTACCGCCGTCCGCCAACGCCGCTGATTCAACCCATCTTGCAACCTCAGTCCGCTGCGATTTTGGCTCGCAACGTTCTGGGCGACCGCCGGTTGGCAACCGAAAACACAGCAGGCGAGATCGATGTCGAATCGATCATTTTAGCGCCACTTCGGCCTGTGGTTTCTGAAAGAGGTGACGAGGCCCCGGCGGAACGAAACGCTTTGCTTCGTGAGAAATCGCTGCCGGTCGGTTTGGTTCATGTGACCACTCCAGCGGGGAAGCCCGCCTTGACCGCGAACCAGTTGCGAAACGTGGTCGCGGCGGGAGAAATCTTCTGCCAGGCGATCCGCTCGATTCACCGAGAGGCTTCATTGACGCGTTCGCTGAAGAAGTCCGAGGCGGTGATCAGTCGCTTGCGTCGGCAGTTGGCCGGGCGAATTCAGATCTTGGGAAACAGTGAGCCGATTCGGCTCGTTCAACAACAGATTGCCCAGGTCGCCCCGACGCCATCAGTTGTTTTGGTGCGAGGCGAATCCGGGGTGGGCAAGGAGTTGGTGGCGTCGGCGATTCATCACGCCGGTCCACGTCGCGATGGGCCGCTGGTGTGTTTGAACTGCGCGGCGTTGTCCAAGGATCTGTTGGAGTCGGAATTGTTCGGCCACGAAGAAGGTGCCTTCACGGGCGCGACCCAACAAAAGCGAGGCAAGTTCGAAGTCGCCTCTGGCGGCACCTTGATGCTGGACGAAATCGGCGAGATGAGCTTGGACTTGCAAGCCAAACTGCTTCGCGTCCTCGAAGGTCATCCCTTTGAACGTGTCGGTGGGCAGTCACCGATTCAAACCGATGTGCGCGTGGTGGCAGCGACGCATCGTGATCTGCGCGCGATGGTCGAGCAGAAGACCTTTCGAGAGGATCTGTTTTACCGGCTCAACGTGGTCGAAATCTTGGTGCCGCCACTCCGAGAACGTGGCCGCGATGTGATTTTGCTGGCGAATCACTTTTTGCATTCGTTCGCTGAGTCGATGGCTCGCGGGCGATTGAAGTTCACGTCGCTGGCTGAGAAAAAGTTGCAACGCCATCGCTGGCCCGGCAATGTGCGTGAACTCCGAAACGTGATCGAGCGAGCCGTTGTGATGTCGCCGATGGATGCTGGCGGCGACGGCAACGTGATCGAACTGGACGCCGACGATCTGTTGATCACTTTGGTCGCCGGGCCATCGAAAGGGAACGCCTCGAAGGCAAGTTCAGGGAAGGCGTCGGAGTCGGATGACTCCGATGACCTGGAGCTTTCCTTGGCGGAGCTGGAAATGCGTCACATCCGCCGGGTGTTGGATTCGACCGGCGGGAACAAAAGTCGCGCTTCGATGATCTTAGGAATCGAACGCAGCACACTGGATCGCAAGTTGAAGAAGGCCCAGAAAGACTAGCTGAGTCTGCCGGAGCGGCGCCGAAGCGGCCTACCTGCTAACGTTTTTCACTGAGTGCCAGCAACGCTCGGCGACTGTCGTTGTAGTCCAGGGCGACGACTCGCAAGTCGGTGGGCAATTTTCGGATCACGGGATCGATGTAGGGGTCCGCTTGGCCGGCGATCAATCGATCAGCCCAGTCGCCATGGATGTCGACCGAGTCCACATCGATTTTCGCGGCCATGTGCCGAATCAAGGTTGGAAGCGAACGAATCGGCGTGTCGGCGCGATACCCGGAAGCCGCCTGTCGCAGCCGAACTTCAGCGGAAGCCAACTGGCGAGCCAAGCTCCAGGCCGCGTCGTCGCCTTCGCGGTGAACGGCAACGGTGAAGTGGGCTTTGCCAAGCATCGTGGAGGAGGAACTGGTTTCCAACAGGGGCATCTCAGCCCACACGCCACTGATCGGATTGGTTTTCGCGGGTTTGCCGTAGGCCATCACGACGACATCGAGCATTCCAGCACGGAACCCAGGCGGCACATCAAAGGCGACTTGGAAGGACTTTTCACCTTCCAAGATCTGTTGCGACGTCCAGCGGAGTTTGTAGTAAACACCTCGGCCACGTTCGATGGTTCCGGCGGCGGAGACGGCATGCAACGGAGCGTGTTTGTCAAACTGGATCGCTTCGGATTGCTTGTCGCCGTTGTCGGCACCCAAGTGAGCGGAGGCCAAGTGACCGTAGCCACCATCCGCGGCGATCCCGATGGAACGAGTGGATTCATCAGAACGTTTGACTTGGATGGGCGTGGCGTAGTCGGTTCCCGTTTCGGTGCGTGGTGAATAGTCCAGCACTCGCCAGGACGCGGCACGAGGAACGACTTGAACCATCCAGCGGTCAATCGTTGGCAGCTTGGTGCCTGAAACCATGGACGACAAATGCAATTCGATTTGCATGGACTCGCCGGCTTGAGCGGTTGGGGTCATGCGATCCGAAAGGTCGACTGGGCGGGCGACCGCGGTCGGTGGCAAATCGAACGAGAGGGCTTGAGCGTTTTCCTCTGCGGCGATGTCGGTGGCCAACCAAGCCAGAGCGAACGCAACCGTGTAAGACGTGACTCGAGTTTGTAAGAAGTTCATCACTGTGTCTCCGCGACCAGACAATTGATTGACGGTGTCAGTCGGGTCATCCGACTCAATTCCGTTCCATCATGGATGCGGGCTGACTCTCGGCAGCAAGGAGAGTGTTTCATCGTTCCCGCGATGGGCAAGCAACGCAAACTCGATGCCAGAATGATCGCCATTTTTCAGGCGAACGCAGGCCTTGAGTGTGAAACTTGCCAGCCGGTTTTCGTTGCACATGCAGCACGGCAGGTTTGCGAACGGGAAGCCGTGAAACAATCCGGTCAGGAATGCATGCGGGGCAGGTCACTGCCCTCGGCGATGATCTCACTTTCCAACTTGGACAGTTCCGTGAGACGATCGCGAACCGATTCGCGGTCCGCGAAGTGTTCGGCGAGCTTCACGTAAGTCGTGTGGTGGCGGGCTTCGCTTTCAAACAACCCTGCGTAAAACGCGGACAATTCGGGGTCTCGCTCGGCGACATGTTCGGCCAGCAAGCGGAACCGCTCACAACTGCGAGCTTCGATCAACGAGGCGACCAGCAGTCGATCGACCGCCCGGTTGGGATCGTTCTGGCGGATCAACCCGTTCAATTTTCGACCATAGGGACCGGGACCGATTCGCCGGAACGGGATGTCACGTTGTTTCAGAATGTCAACGACCATGAAGAAGTGTTCGAGTTCCTCTTCCACGATCGTTGCCATCTCGCGGCAGATGTCGAGGTTCTCGGTGTAGGCGTTCATCAGGTTCATCGCGGTCGACGCGGCTTTGCGTTCGCAGTGCGCATGATCGAGCAACAACTCGTCGAGATGATTGTCGACTTGTTCGAGCCAACGCTTCGTTGATTCAGATTGCAAATGAAGCATTGCGATTATGCCTCCAACAACGCCGCGGCAAACGTGTCCGGGTCGAACTTGGTCATGTCCTCGATGCCTTCGCCCAGCCCCACGAACTTGACTGGCAATTCGAACTGTTCGCGAATCGGCAGGACAACGCCACCTTTGGCGGACCCGTCCAGTTTGGACAGGATGATCCCCGTGCAACCAGCCGCGTTGCTGAATCCCTTGGCCTGACTGATCGCGTTTTGACCGGCGGTCGCGTCCAGAACCAACAGGACTTCGTGAGGTGCACCCGGCAGTTTTTTGTCGATGACGCGACGGATCTTTTCCAGTTCCAGCATCAACTTGCCTTGCGTTTGCAAGCGGCCAGCCGTGTCGATGATTGCGTAGTCCGCACCGATCTCGATTGCTTTTTCGGTCGTTTGATACGCGACGCTGGCGGGGTCGACACCGCTGGGGCCGGTCACAATTTCGCAACCGATTCGCTCCGCCCAAATGGTGAGCTGTTCGACCGCGGCTGCACGGAAGGTGTCGCCTGCACCCAGGACAATCTTGTGGCCTTGCGAGACAAGGTGATGCGAGAGTTTGCCGATCGATGTCGTTTTGCCACTTCCGTTCACGCCGACGACCAAGATCACGGTCGGGGGCGAGTCGGCTTTGGCAAGGTCACCGTGATCTTGCTTGAGTTGTTCGCGAATGTCTTCGGTGATGGTCTCGACGACTTCTTCCAAGTGCACCACACGGCCTCGGAAATCTTTCGCGACGCGATCGCGAATTCGGCCGGCGGGACCCGCCCCCATGTCCGTGCGTACCAACCGTGCGAACAGCTCACCCAGGAATTCTTCGTCGACCAGACGGCCCTCCGCTTTGAAGAGGTCACGGATGTCGGTTCCCAGGACCCGGCGAGTTTTCTGCAGGCCGTTTTTCATCTTGCCAAACAGGCCGCCTGAGGCTTCTTCACCGGCCGATGGCGAAGAAGAGGTGGAGGAGTCGTCGCTCGAGTCGTTCTTTTTGGATCGCCAGAAAGCCATCGATCAATGCACGTTTGGGAATGGAGCGTGTGGGGAACAAAACGGGACCGCGTCGGAAACAAGGCGGCACCTGGAATTGTGTCGCAATGCGATGAAATCCACCACCCGGGGAAGTCCATCGAGGCCATGGTTCGTGCACCGCTTCGGTTAAGATGGGCCGCATCCCCCTCTTCTTATCTCACGGTTCGTCATCCCCATGTCTCTGCCGAACGCTCACCTGCGGCCGTTCCCGGTCGTTCTTCTGCTTCTGTTGGCCTTCGCAGCAAACGCCAGGGCGGATCGCCCTGAATGGACGGATTCCCGACTGCAGGGCACCCCCGAGCCGCCGCTGCCGATGAAGGTCGAACGCGTTCACCCAAAACTGAGCCTTCAATCGCCAATCACCGCAATGGATTTGCCGGGCACCGAGCGGCGGTTGGTGCTGCAAGTGAACGGGCATGTGTCCACATTCGACAATCGAGACGATGTCGAGGCCATGGACTTGGCATTGGACATCAACGAAGTCAACCAGACGAAGAACCCCGACGAACTGTTCGCCGCTGCCCGAGACCTGACGCTGCATCCTAATTTTGAAAGCAACGGCTACCTGTATGTCGTGTGGTCAATCCGCCCGCATGACGTGGAAGGCGGCACCCGCGTCTCGCGATTCCAAATGGAGTTGCCAAGCAACCGAGAGATCGCAAATGCAGGGAGCGGCGACTCACCAGATCTTGCTCTGCCGCGGATCGATCCGGATTCGCGATTGGATTTGTTGTCCTATCCCTCGGGAGATCACATTGGGGCGTCGTTGAACTTTGGTCCCGACGGGTTTCTCTACATCACCACCGGCGACGGTTCTCTGCCGTTTCCCCCGGATGTCAACAAAACAGCACAGAACATCGGCGACCTTCGCGGCAGTGTGCTGCGGATTGATGTGAACCAAACCAGCCAAGCGGCGGACGGAACGACGTTGCCCTATCGCATCCCCGATGACAACCCGTTCGTCGATGTCGAGGGAGCACGCAGTGAGATCTATGCGATCGGATTGCGCAATGGTTTCCGCGCCGCGTTTGATCCTGCGACCGATGATCTGTGGGTGGCCGATGTGGGCTGGGAAAAATGCGAGATGGTGCACCGGATTGTCCCGGGTGGAAATCATGGATGGAGTCTCTACGAAGGTCCCCATCCGGTTGATTTGGAACAGACGCCCGGTCCAGGACCAGTGATCCCGCCCGAGGTCGTGTTCCCTCGCAGTGAATCGCAGTCGATCACGGGAGGCGTGTTTGTTCCGCCGGCCGCCTTTGATTCAAGCGATAATTTGGCGCTGTCGGAAAAGTACCTCTGCGGTTGCTTCATGAACGGCAACGTGTGGTCGATCGACACGCAGTCGAAATCCAAGACCGGCCAGCCACCGGTGCCGCGAAAGATTGCCAGCACCGGTTTGAAAATCATTGATTTCTTTGTCAGCGAGCAGGGGCCGATCCCGGAAGTGCTGCTGGTGGACTACGCCGGTGGGTTGTATCGGTTGGTTGTCAATGAATCAGTGGATGATTCCTTGGCCTTCCCACAACATCTCAGCGAAACCGGGTTGTTTGCTGACACAGCCAGCTTGGTTCCAAACCCAGGTGTGGTTGCCTACCAACCGGTCGCAACCATGTTTCGCGATGGCATTCGGACGCTTCGAGTTTTCGGTGTCCCCAGCCAAGAGCCGATCAATCCGGTCCGAAACCGCTACCTGCCCGGGACCGTGTTTGCGAACACGTTGGTCCGCGATGTTTTGGATTCGGAGGGCAATCCGAAGACGATTCGCTTGGAAACCCAGGTCCTGTCGTTTGATGGTTTGAACTGGAACCCAACCACGTTTGCCTGGAACGAAGCACAAACCGACGCGAGGTTGGTTCCTGCGATGGGAGCCACGAAGACGTTTCGCGTGGACGATCCGATCTGGGGACCACGCGATTGGGAACACCGCTTCTATCCTCGCGACGTTTGCATCACCTGTCACAACGTCGCCAACCCGGGGGCCGCGTCGCTGGTGCCGGAGAATTTGCGGGACGCGACCGGTCCAGGATCTTGGTCGGAGCTCGCCGAAGCAGGTCACTTGGTTGCTGCCAAAGTGAAAGCGGGCCACGAGATGGTGGATCCGGCTGACGAAGACCAGTCACTTGAACAACGGGCTCGCTCGTATCTGCATTCCAACTGCGCACATTGCCATCGACCCGCCGGCGGCGCGACATCGAAAATGGATCTGAGACACATCAAACCGTTGAAGCAAACTGCCTTGATCAATGTGCCTGCGGTCCAGGGTGATTTTGGTTTGGGAGCCGACACGCTTGTGGTTGATCCTGGGCACCCGGAACGATCGGCCTTGGTTTACCGGGTTGCAACCGGTGGTCCGGGCAAGATGCCTCGCGTGGGATGCTCCGCGGTGGACTTGGAAGGTGCAAAGTTGCTGTGGGATTGGGTGGAATCGATGTCGCCCCATCAGGAGGTGAAAGCAGTTGCCGTTTCAGATGAAGAGACCAACCAGACGTTGCAGGCAATGTTGTTGTGGCAGAAGCTTTCGCGGGAGTCACCCGAGAAGGCGAAGGACGTTGTCGCAGACGTGTTGAACCAGGCAGCCTTTTCTCATTCGCCGGTGGTGCTAGGACTGCTGCAACCTTGGATCGATCCCAGCCAACGAACGTTGTTGGTGGGCGATTCACCTGACGCGGACGCGTTGTTGGCATTGGAGGGAAACGCTCAACGAGGTTTGCAGTGGTTCTACGAATCCGCTGCGTCCCAGTGTCGGCAATGCCACCGCATCGGCGGTCTTGGCAAAGAGCTCGGGCCGTCGCTGGCGGGAATCAGCAAGCGTCGAACGCGAGTCGAAGTTTTGCGAGGGATCCTTGACCCAAGCGAAAAAATTGAACCCGAATGGCAGAGTCACACATTGCTGACGGTGGACGGTGAGTTGGTCGCCGGCCGAATCCTTCGCGCGGGCAACGACGTGGTGGTTGTCCAGCAAGCGGACGGGACTCAAACGTCACTTCAGGCAGAGGACATCGAAGTCAAAAAGCCCAACCAGCAATCCTTGATGCCGGCGGGATTGCTGTCCGCGATGACGCCGCAGGAGGTCGCGGATTTGCTCGAGTTCCTGATGCAAACCAACGAAGCCGGCGAGTTGCCTGGGGCGAATTGAAAGGGTTTGTGGTTGGTTGCGTTGGTTCAGGGGATGCCGGAACTCCCGTTGGTCGGTCCGGCCGACGGGAGGCAACCGTTCGCTCGATTGTTCCCCACGGAGCGACGCAAGAGAGTCGAACAGTTGTCTCAACTGTCTGCTTGTTTGGGGCGAGTTGTTTGGGATCGTGATGCGAATGGTGGGTAGGTTGACCGAGAGAGTAACCTGCGTCGCGGTTTTGAAATCGCAGACGGAACAATGGAGGACAATCGTTCGACTCTGACGCAGGAAATCTGTTGGTTCGTTCCCAGCGTTTGCGTTGCTCAGAACATTCCGCCGCCTCCTCCTCCGCCCATTCCACCGCCGATTGCTTGGATTCTATTCTTCTGTTGCTGCTCAAATTCTTCGTCGGATAGACGGGGGTCCTCACCGGTGTGCGTTTCGCGAAGGGCAAGCATCAGGTCTTCGATCTCTTTGTGAAGATCGTCGGTTGTACTGACAAGCAAAGCGGGACGGCCTTCTCGCGAATGGTTGACGGAGCTGATGGTGGAGTAGCCTCCGAGTGCTTCCCAAGCATCGGGCTGGATGGTCGAGGTGATCATCTCAATCGTTCCAAGGTCGCCTCCGCGTGGCAGACCGGTGCCTTCGAGGAAGTACAACCGCTGTCGAAGTCTCTCGCCGCCCGCTTCCTGGGTGGTGATCTGCAAGACCTCATCCTTGTATTGATAGGTGAGCCCCATGGGGTGAAGCATCAAGCGTAGAAAAGAACGGCAAGAAATGGACTGGACCGAAAGATTTACCGGGGTGTCGTTTGTGAGACCGATTTCTTCCAGGGTGAGCTTGTCAATCAGGATGGGGAAATTGAGGTCTTCGGAAATCACTCGAACAGCATCCTCCAGCGGTGTCTCCAGAAAGTTGTAGGAAACTTCTTTGCCCATGACTTCATCGATTGTCTTGGCTTGTTCGGGCGTCACATCCAACCAGCGGTCCGTCGAAATTCCTCTCCGAGCCAACATGGTCATGTCGGTGGTGATCAACAGGCCATCGTCATCAACAACCGCTTTCAATCCCGCAGGTTCCAACGCTTTCCGCAGCAAGGTGCGAAGCGGTTGATCGCCTTGGGAATCAAATTGGACGTGCACGCTGTCCATGTCGACTTCCCCGAGTGTCATTCCCTGACTGTCGAGCAGGACGGGAATGTGAATCGACCTTTGCAAGATTTCAGGAAGCGAGCGGATGTTTGATTCCAATGACAGTGTCGTTGGCTGATCCAACGTTTCTGCCACTCGCTTCGCAACTTGGCTGGCTGCCTTTGGCGGTTCAGGCGGCGTTGGTGGAGTGGCGGGGGGATATGGAGTGGCGGGTGCAGGGGAAACAACTGGAAGTTGCGCGGGAATGCCGGATGGTGCCGATCCTTGAGGAGGTGCGTTTGGAACAGGGGGATTTGGTTTGCCGGCGACGGTGCCCTGCGCGAATTGTGCGAGCACCGGCGGCGAGTCTTCGTCCGTGGTAGCGAAGGTCAGGACGCTGGCGGTGCGTCCCGTTTCGTCATCGCCTGCGGGGACCGCGAACGCGACCAGCAAAGCCAATCCGACGGCGGCGGTGGATCCAAGAATGGTGACGACAGGCATGGTGGCGATTCCTTGTGTCAGATGAGATTCAAGAGCCGAGAAGTTGGAAGTCGAGGTGGATCCGGTCCAATTGGAATTGCCAACGTCTGCGCCGGGGGGCGAGTCAGAATTGCAGGAGGATCCCGTGGTGGGCGGACGAGTCAGTTCGAACGCGGACTGCGCGGCCATCGTCTCGGAAACGCTCCAGGCTTGCGCCGCGGCCCATGCGGCCATCGGGACGACGCCTCGAAGTCGAAGCTGTCGGGCGAGGCGTTGCTTGCCGCGCGCGAGCCAGCCACGCACGGAACCTTCCGTCGTGCCCATTCGCTTGGCGGTTTCAGTGACCGAGACACCTTGCTGAAGGTGCAGCACAATCGCGGAGCGGTACTTTTCAGGCAGTTCCGAGAGTTCTTCGTCCAACACGATGGCTTGGTGACGAAGTGTCAGTCGTTCCAGCGGATCGATGGGCGTCGAGGGAACGTCTGACAAATCCTGATGAGCGCGTTCGGGTGACATCATGGTCGCGATGCTGGCACGTTGGGCGACTCGGTGCAGCCAACCGGCCAACCGCTCGGGGTGTCGGATCTTTTTCGCGGATTGGGCGAGGTACAAGAATGTGGTTTGCATGGCGTCGTCGGCGTCGGCTCGATCGTGGCAGCGTCGCATGCAAACGCTGAGAACCATCTGGGCGTAACGCCGGACCAAGGTGTCGAGCGCTACCAGGCAATCGTCCGTGACCCAGGCGTCGAGCAGATCCGCGTCGGTTGGATGGAGGTCATCCCAACGGGCTGCGGTGGCATTGTCCGCGGGACGATCGCATGAATGAACCGGTCGGACATCGGGTTCGATTGGCGGAGGCAGTGGTTCCGCTGCTTCAATGGTGGAGTTCCCGCTGGGCATCGTGATCCCGTTCCTTTCCGACTGAGAAGCAAATTAGCGGCGTCTCAGGGTGAGCCGAGGTGCCGCGGCGAACACGCTGGGAAGCGGATTTCGCCACTCCTGATCATCGCGTGTTCAGGAAGACAGTGGGGGCTGAAGCCCACACGGCGCGCGAAAAATGTGAATTTCGCTAGAAAACAACTGTTGTCGCTCGGGGCGGCGCTTGAATCAGTGCCGCATTTGGTAGTGGACGAGGCAACGAGTCCCTTGCGTGGGGAAGGACTCGTTGCCTCGTCCACTACGGTTCACACGCTCGACGAAGGACGCGTCCAAAAACGTCGGCAATCAATTCGACGTCCCTCGCGACTTGGCGCTGCATGTCTACCATCCCAACCTGGGGTTGAATCCAAAGGCTTTTGAATGCCGTCGCTTCGCGACTGTTTTCGCAAGCTTGCTTGGCTACCCAACGATGTCGTGGGTCAGCCGGCCTCGTTCGTGACACAGCGATGCGAGACGATCGGCGTGCGCTTGCGTCAAGGCTTGCGGGGACAATCGCCACGCCCAATTGCCGCTGGCCACACCCGGCATGTTCATGCGGGCTTCGTTGCCCAAGCCCAAGACGTCTTGGATCGGAACGATCGCGATTTCAGCGTCGGACGAGATCACGGCGTCGATCAATTGCCAGTTCACGTCGACGTCGCTGGTCACGACTTCGTCGAGCGGGTCGGGGCCGTTTTCTGGTGGTTTCCGCAAGTGATACCAGCCCATCACGGTGTCGTTGTCATGGGTGCCTGTGTAGGCCACGCATGATTCGGGGTAGGTCGATGGTCGATGGAAGTCATCTTCCATGCTGGCGAATCCGAACTGCAAAACTCGCATGCCGGGAAAACCGAGTTCCTTCCGCAGTTCATGAACCGCCTCGGTGATCATCCCCAAGTCTTCCGCGATGAAGGGGAGTTCACCCAGTTCTTTGGCGGCGGCGTGAAACGGTTTGGCACCGGGACCCGTTCGCCACTGACCTTCGATCGCGGTTGCCGCACCGTGGGGAATTTCCCAGTACGCTTCAAAGCCGCGGAAGTGGTCGACGCGTAAGAGATCGAATTGCTCCAACGCGCGACGGAAGCGAGCGGTCCACCACGCGTAGTTGGTCTTCTCGAGTGCATCCCAGTCGTATTGTGGGTTGCCCCACAGTTGTCCGGTTTCGCTGAAGTAATCCGGTGGCACACCCGCGACGAATTTGGGGGTGCCGTCATCGTTGAGTGCGAACATGTCTTGGTTGCCCCAGACGTCGGCGCTCTCGTAAGCGACGAAGATAGGCATGTCGCCACACAGTTGAACTTGTCGCTCGTTCGCGTACGCCTTCAAGCGGTTCCATTGCCGATCGAACAAGAATTGTTGGAACCGCGAGTAGTCGATCTCGCGAGCCATTTCCTGACGGACTTGTCCAAGCGCATCGGGCTCGCGGTGGCTGATCGGATCAGGCCACTTCGACCAATGCGACTCTTGGTATTTGTTCAACAGGACTTCGAACAGGGAGAACTCGTCGAGCCACCAATTGTTGGTGTCCAAGAAAAGTTCAAACGCGATTTTTAACTCGCGGGGCGGATTGGCGAGGAAACGTTCGTACGCCAGTTTGAGTCGCGGGTGTTTGAACTTGCCTGCCGCGTCGTAGTCCACAAAGGTTGGGTCGCCGGCAGCGAAACCTTCCAAGTCAGATGCTTCCAACAAACCTTCGTCGACCAACGCTTCCAAGCTGATCAACAACGCGTTGCCCCCAAAGGCGGAGTACGCACTGTAGGGCGAGTTGCCATAAGCAGGCGGACTGAGCGGCAGAATCTGCCAGATCGATTGGCCAGCCGCATGCAAGAAATCAACCATCTCGTACGCCGCGGCACCTAAGTCACCGATGCCCAGTTCCGATGGCAAACTGGTGATGTGACAAAGGATGCCGGAGGATCGCGGGAAACGCATGCGTGAGATCTGGTTGGCGATAGTCGGTCGTTTCAGTCAGACGTTGCACCGTTGCAGGGCAACTTCCGCACCACTTTGGAAAAGACTACCGGACTTCGGTCAAACCGCCAATTGGACCAACTCTCTTGCCGATTGTGCCCCATTTACCGCAATGGCTTTGGCTTCCAATTGCTCGTCGACCAAGTGGTAGTGCACGTCACGCTGGCGAGGGATGAAGCCGAGTTCCTCAATCGCTTCGCGAATTTGCTGCAACGACAGATAGTGCACCGTTCCAGCCTCGGCAACGACGTTTTCTTCGATCATCAGGCTGCCCATGTCATTGGCACCAAACATCAACGCCATTTGCCCAATCTTCAAACCTTGCGTGACCCAACTGCTTTGAATGTTGGGGATGTTGTCGAGGAACAATCGCGAGACGGCCAACATTTTTAAATATTCGAACGAACCAGTCGGTCGAACATCGGACATCTCGGTGTTGTCAGGTTGGAAAGTCCAACAAATGAACGCGGTGAAGCCACCCGTTTCATCTTGGAGGCTTCGCAAGCGATCAAGGTGTTCGATTCGCTCAGCGAGGGTTTCGACATGCCCGAACATCATGGTGCTGGAACTGATGCCGCCGAGTTCATGCCAGACACGCATGACATTCAACCAATCGTCCGTCATGACTTTGCCCCGCGTGATCTCGTTGCGAACGCGATCGGTCAGAATCTCGGCCCCGCCACCAGGCACACTACCCAGTCCCGCGTCCTTCAGACGTGACAGGACATCGCGAAGTGGCAGGTTGTTGAGTTTGGTGAAGTGATGCAGTTCGGGCGGTGAGAACCCGTGGACGTTGACTTCGGGAAAGCGAGTTTTGATGTCCCGCAACATCTCCTCGTACCAATCGAGTTTGTACTTCGGATGCAGGCCGCCTTGCAGCAAGATTTGGTTGCCGCCCAGGTCAACGGTCTCTTGGATTTTGTTCAGCAAGACTTCCCGCGACAGCACGTACCCTTCATCGCTTTTGGGCCCTCGGTAGAACGCACAGAAATCACACACCGCGGTGCAAACGTTGGTGTAGTTGATGTTCCGATCGATGTTGTACGTGCGATAGGGCTCGGGATGCTTGGCTCGCGAAACCTTTTCGGCGGCGGCACCGAGGGCGGCCAAATCGTGACTCTGCAACAACGTCAGACCTTCGGCGGTTGTCAGCCGATCGCCAGCGACGGCTTTGGCGAGAATGTCGTGGACGGCAGATGAGTTGGCGGGTGCGTTCATCAATCTTGCAGAGGTGAAAGGAGAGTCTTGAAATTTCGAGTCGGAACCAATCCCAACCCGATGCGTGTGTGATCCAGCGAGCGACCGAGCGAGTGGTCTGTCACAGCTAAAAGTTACGGTTGATCGTAGTGGACGAGGCCACGAGGCCTTGGATTTTACGCCAGTTCAGGACTCGTGGCCTCGTCCACTCCCCTAAAAACAAGTCCTGACAGACCACTAGATCGATGCGGGGACCAGCCCCAAATGTTCGGCTTTTTCGCGAAAGGCTGCCAGCCCCAGTCGTTCGCCCTTGCCGAGTTGGAAGTGCAGGTTCTCGGCAAAGTAGCGATGCAGGTCTTCGATCGTCAGCCCGTGACCGCCAGCTTCTCGTTTGGCAATGGACTCGAATCGCTGCAATCCTTCGTCTCGCGACACGTTCAGTGCGGTTTCGATCTGCTCGCGAATCTTGGGATCGGCAACCGCGGATCGGCGAGCCACCCACATCGCGAACACGAATGGCAGTTCCGTCCAGCGGCACCAGCGGTCGCCGAGGTCCCAGATCTCTTGGTACGTCGCCGGAGCCGGATGCATGGCTCGGTCGCCGATCATCAACAACGCGTCGGCGTCGATGTCGTCGGGCGAGGATCCGATGGGGAAGGGCACGGTTTGAGGGCGCAGCCCGTGCATTTCCGCCAGCAAGACTTGGGACATCGCAGCGCTGGTCCGGCTGCCTTCGTCCAGCGCCAACGTTCGAATGTCCTGCATTGGAACGCGACTGAGCACCCGCACGCTCCATACCGGGCCACGGCAAGCAATCGCGGCATCGGAAATGATTTCGTAGTCGTCTCCGCCGCGAAAGTACTCGACGCTGGGGATCAAGGCGATGTCCAATTCACCGGCCGCCAAATCGCGAGCCAGCCGAGAGGGCAGGTCCAACCGCAATTCACCGAGCTGTCCCAAATGCTCGGGCAACGTTTCGATCAATGGCTTCGTGTTCAGGTAAGAAACGGCGCCGAGGCGGAGCATGGTTGTGGCAGGGTTGGAGGAGCTCGTACGATGGCCTTCCAAGGCCGTCGATGTAACTTCGATGGTATTCCAGGGGCGTCGTCTCTAACTGCGACGGTCTGGGAAGACCATCGTACGATTGGCGTGGTTTGCTGGAAGGACTTGGCCTTGTGGTGATAACCGCGGCGAACGGAGGCCGGCAACCCGGTTCAGCTTCGGCCGCGGGTTTTTCGCCAAACTCGCATTTCGTTGGGGCCTTTGAAGAGCACCATCACGGCTCCGTAGGCAGCGTAGCGATGGAAAACGTACTCGTGGAAATCGTCTTCGCCCGGCCAGGGGTAACTGTAGATGATGCCAAAGTCGTCCACGTCCAACCCGATCGAAGCGTAAGCCGATTCGATGGAATGCCCCAGACTGGGGAGTGTCGGATCTTCCGCGAGCGTTTCGGATCCTTCGGGCAAGAAATTTCCCCGGACCAATTCGGGGGTCGGGCCGGCTCCAGGGATGGCTGCCAACGTTTCTTGCCAATCACTCAGTGTCGTCTCGCCTTGGCGGATCAATTCCGGTTCGGACTCGATCCCGATGGAATCCCAACCGACGGCGGCGGCCAACCAAGTGATGGCCGCAAAGCCACAGCCCCATTCCACGAACCGCGAATGGTTCAGCATCTGTGATTCAGCGACCCACCGCATGGTCTGATAAACGTGCAAGTAGTCGGCGGCCACGAACAGTTCGATTTGGGGCCGGTCCCAGCGATCCTGGAAGGCTTCGATGCGTTGTTTGACACCGTGGACCATCGCGTGAATTTCCGTCGGAATTTCCGTTGTGTCCAAACCGGATGGCAATTCGATCGGTGTCAGCATGTCGGGCGGTCAAGCAGAAACGAGTCAGACGGGGGATGACGTCAGTACAGCATGCAGAATCCGAACAATCGGTTTCACAGCCAAGCGGGACGGCGAGGTTCTCCGGCGAACCCCGCGATTCGTCAAGCCCGGAGGAGCGAATCGACCTATCTGTTTCGATAAGGCACTCATTCAGCAACACGAAACAGCACCATGAATTTAACTTCCGTCGATGTCAGCCAGCCGACAGTCGGTTGGTTGGACGAAATGTGGGGGCAACTGGAAGTCTCCAGCCACGAGGAACAATCCAGGGAGGAGCAATCAACCGAGGAACAGTTGGCGGACCAATGCGGTCTGACTGACGAGTCAAAGTTGGCCTCGGTGTACGCTTCCCACTATTTACTTCCTTTGTTTGAACCGCCCGCCGGTTTGACAATCCCGGTGGATCATCGGCTGAAACGCTGCCTGCCAGCTGAGTTTTGTGAGCAGCACGAGATGGTGCCGTTGGCAGTCCAGGACCACAGCCTGGAAGTCGCGATTGCATCCCCCGCCGCGTTGTTGCTGGCCGACGACGTCCGGCGACTCAGTGGACTGCAAATGCGTCCCTTGTTCGCTCGCACCACCGTGGTCCGAAGTGCACGCCAAAAATTGTATGGCGTTCCACAACCGCCGGTGGTCGAAAGCGAGGGGGCCAGCGGTTCCGCGGCGGAGAATGTTCCTCGTGAGCGATCTCCTCAGCCGCCTCCGGTCTCAAAGAAGTCGCAGCCCAACGTGGTCGTTGCCTCGCCGATGAATCTGACCGCCTATGACCTCAAAGATGCCGAGCGATCCGCATGGCAGAGACAGCTGGTCGCGGAAAGTGGATTGACGATCTATTGCGGCCGAAAATCGCTCGACAAGAGTCCCCTGGCACGATTGTGGGGCGTGTGGTCCGCGCAAACACACGGTCAACCGGCGTGTCGCTGGAACCCGTTGCAGCGTGAATCGGAGGAATTGGATCCATCGGTGGTCATCATTCCGGACCTCAACAATCGTACTTCTGCGGAAGTTTGTTTGCACGCCGTGCTGCAGGGACAGCGGGTTTTCGCTGTGGTTCACGCCCGCGATCCGGTTTCTGCCATTTTGCGGCTGCGGGCTTGGGGACAAATTGGCCACTTGCTCGCCGAACAGATTAACCTGTTGATTCATCAGAACGGCCTCTCCCGATCGGAGTGTCGCAGCATCGAAATCGATGACGTGCGTCGATCCGCGTTGGCGTCCGAAAATGACATGGGCCGATTGCAGAAACTTTTTCCTTCCACCGGCAACTTTCTATGTGGCCCCTGACCAACGGAAATCGATGCCTCGTCGGCCCGGAAGCGGAGTTGTTCCGCGGCACGGTGGCGATGATGGTGGATCAGTTGGTTGACGAGTTGAACCCGGCGGCCGAAGTGGAGCACAAGGTCGAGAGCGACCCGCAGTTCACAATTTCCGGGCCGATGGTCGGATTCGACCCGCCCCACTGGTACGAGATGTGGGAACCCGAGCAAAAGATTTGGTTGCTCGAACGGGTTGCCACGTCGCTGCTGACTTCCCGTCCGGCACCTGCGATGGCTGCGATGTTCGAAGCCACCGTGGAAGCGGTCTATGTCGAAACGGGCAACCTGATCGTGCTGGAGATCACCGAGGGACGACCGATCGAACCCGGTTCCTGGCGTCAGTCCTTGCTGGATGCCTACGTTCAACGCTGCCCCCGCGATAGTTTTCTGGAGGCAACTCATTTCGAAGCGACCACCTTGGATCCGTGTTTGCCCCGTGAGATCGAACAACAGATTCGCCAGCTCGAGCAGACGACCGCATCGGAAGGCGATCTGAATTCCAATTCGATCCAAGATCCCAACTCGATTCAAGGCTCGGTTGGGAAACGCAAAAGCGATTGGCTGACCTATTGGTCGACGGTGATCGAACGTTTGCTGGACGCAACCTACGGGCCTCGCGTTCATCACACCGCGGAAGCGTATCGAGATGGCGATCCAAAGCTATTGAAGCGATTCCTGCAATCCAAGGGCGTCAGCCCCAAGTTTCTGCAGCGAATCCCACCGCTTCGAACCAACCATCAAATTCAAAAAGCGGTCACGCGTCTGCAAGCGTTGTTGCTGGAAGATTGAACGTGGCATCGGCGGGGCGCGTACCGCCACGTCATTCGGTCGAGCCGGGGGAAGGTGTCAGCCACCTTCCCGTACGATGGGTTTCCAAGCCCGTCGATTTACAACAACTGGTAACCCGACGCGTCAGTTTTGAAGTTGCGCTTTTGCATTCGGTTTGGTTGGCCAACGGCCTTCGTCATCGTAGCCTGGGGCATCGCCCCCAGGGATCGAGATGGAGGGCAATTGGTTGGCCAACGGCCAACATCAACCCACACGTTTTGAATTGAATTTGGCCGTTGGCCAAAATGGAGCCGTGTTTTACTGCTCCAGGGGCGATGCCCCTGGCTATGTTGAAAAAGGCCGTTGGCCATTAACGGATAAAACGCAACATCAAAACGCGTCAGCGAGGCATCCCCCCCCTGAGCCTCGCGGCCCTTGATCCGGCGCCCGTTGGCGAACTAAGCCGAGACGGCTCGCGAGGGTTTGAAGGGGATGACCGAGGGTGTGTCGACGTCCATCACATTCAGTTTCCGAACATGGCGTTGGCGACGAACGGTCGGCATCGTTTCGGGGACCAGAGTGCGACGCATCATGTCCCACTGCTCGCGGCTCATTTCCACGCAGCTTTGCGTGAACCAGCCCACGGCTTCGCTGAACGATTCTTGTCGCAACACAAGCGGCTGCGACTGAACGCTGGTCAATTGCTCGCAGAACGGCCGACTGTCGTCGGCTCGTTCAGATGGCTCGACGCTTTCCTCCGAATGCAATTTCAGGCGTTCGGCGATTTCAATGAAGCGCGTCGCGACCACCAAGCGTTCATGCTCGGTCGCGCCGGGGATCACTGCGAGAATCGTTTCACTGGTGTGCACAGGTGAATTCCAAGGTCATTTCGTCAGAATCAGTTTGCCCTGGCGGGTCTTGCGAAGTCGGTAAATCTGGCCTTCGTTTTCGATCCAGATTTCACCACCGCAACGTGCCAAGGCCTCGAATCGGATGATTTTGGGCATCCCACCGGTCGACATCGTCGTTTCCGATGGAACCGATTCAACCGCCGGTTTCGCGACCGGAGCTCCCTCCACCACCGAACCCGATGGCATTTCTGCCAAGTTGGAATCGGTCGCCTGGGAAGGTTTTGAATCGGTCATGTGACCAATCTAAGTCGACGGGATTGTCGAGACAAGGCCTTATTGCGAATGATTTGCATTATAAGCAGGTGGCCGCTGAGTGTGAAAATCACTGGCCATTTGGAACACATTGCCCGCCCGCAGCAGGCGAGTCTCTTCCATCACCGGGGCCTGAAGCTGCACGCCAACCGGCAATCCAGAGGCGTCGAAACCACCAGGCAACGAAATTGCGGGCACTCCCGCCAGGTTGGCGCCGACGGTGAACAAGTCACACAGGTACATCGCGATCGGGTCGTCGGTTTTCTCGTTCAATGCGAACGCGGGTGAAGGCGTCACTGGGCCGAGCATCAAGTCAACTTGCTGGAACGCGGCGTCGTAATCATTCCGGATCAGGCGCCGAACCTTGAGGGCTTGGTTGTAGTAAGCGTCGTAGTAACCCTCGCTGAGCGCGTAGGTTCCGACCATGATCCGACGTTTGACTTCGCTGCCGAATCCTCCAGCACGGCTGAGCGAATACATGGCCTCCAGCGGTCCGGAGTCGGCCGCGGCGATTTCGGCGTCGCTGACGCGGAACCCGTAATGAGCCCCGTCGAACCGCGAAAGATTGCTGCTGGCTTCGCAGGGTGCGATCACGTAATACGTCGGCACCCAGTACTTGCTGTGTGGCAGTTCAATTTCGACGATCTCGGCACCCTGTTCGCGAAACACTGATTCGGCGGTTGCGAGCGCGTCACGGACGGCGGGAGAAATGCCTTCTTGATCCAGCCCTTCTCGCAGCACGCCAATTCGCATGCCGCGAACATCTTCCGCCGCCATGGCTGGCGTGTAGTCAGGGACCTCGGCGTCGACGGAAGTGCTGTCGCGTGGGTCGTAACCCGCCATCGCTTGCAGTCCAATCGCCACGTCGTCAACCGACCATCCCATCGGACCGGCTTGGTCCAGGCTGCTGGCGAAGGCGACCAAACCGTACCGGCTGACTCGGCCGTAGGTGGGTTTCAATCCGGTGATGCCGCAAAACGCCGATGGTTGCCGGATCGATCCGCCGGTGTCAGTTCCAATGCTCAGGGGCACGACGCCAGCCGCGATCGCGGCCGCCGCTCCACCGCTGCTGCCACCGGGGGTTTTGGTGGTGTCCCAGGGGTTGCCGGTCACACCCATCGCACTGGTTTCAGTGCTGGCACCCATGGCGAATTCGTCCATGTTGGTTTTGCCAACAACGATCGCGCCCGCGTGTTTCAACCGAGCGACCACGGTTGCGTCGTAGGGCGGGGTGAAGTCCTTGAGCATCTTGGACGAGCATGTCGTCGGCATGTCGGACGTGCACAGAACGTCCTTGATCGCAACGGGAAGCCCTGCCAATGGACCGAGTGTTTTGCCAGCCTTGCGATCCGCGTCGACGGTCTCAGCGGCTTGCATTGCGGTTTCTTCCGCAACGTGGGTGAACGCGTTGATCGTTGGCTGAGTGGCTCGAATGGCCGCGAGTGATTGTTCAATGACCTCGACGGCGGTGACTTCGCCCGACTCGAGTTGTTTCAAAATTTGCGAGGCCGAATGCAACATGAACGAACCGTCTTGGTCGCGTGGAAAGGAGCTTGAATGGTTTGCGAAGCGGCAGTATCGGCGATCCGCCGCCAGATGGGAATGCGACTGGATTCCGGCGTCGCCGCAGGCGATTGGACGATTTGATTGGCGTGGAAAAGCCCGCTTTTTGCGTCGCCTGAGAATCGCCGTTGGATTGTCACGCGAGACAATTGTTTCAGCCGAGGTGCAGCGGCCAAGTCAATTCGGCGACGCAGCCAATCAGGGCAGGATGCAACTGGATTGAGCCCCCGTGCAGTTCCGCGATCCGGTGCACTCGGCAGAGCGACAACCCAAGTCCGCGTCCAGCTTCCCGGCCACTGAAGTAGGGATCAAACGCACGGGCGGCGTCTTCCGGCGTCAGTCCTTGCCCACTGTCCGAGATTCGGAGCAAGCATTGCTTGGCGTCCGTGTCAGCTTCTATCGAGAGAACGATTTTGCCATCGACGCCAATCGATTCCACCGCATTGTGAATCAACGCCCGGATCGCTTCGCTCAACATGTCCGGGTCGCCGTCGCATTTCAACGACGACGGAATGTGGACGTCCACGACGATCTCATCGCGTTGCAGCGTCGAACGCATGGGGTCGAGCACATCGTTCACCACCTGTTTTGCAGGGAAGCTCGAAACCATCTGTGGTTCCGGCGGATGAGCGTAGAACATCAGGTCAGCGATCATCGCATGGGCCCGGTAGGACTGATCGACGATTCGCTGCAAGGATTCCGCTTGCTGAGGGCCCGACGCCGAGGCGATCAGCCCTTGCGCGCGAGTCGCAATGTTGGCCAGCGGGTTGTTGATCTCATGAGACAAACCGTAGGCCAATTGCTTCGCCAAATCGCGACGGACTATTTCGAGCGAATCTGAAAACTCGCTCTGCAAACGCTGGCGTTCCATCACCATCCCAGTGACTTTGCCGAACGCTTCGTGAGCATCTTGGTTGGACGGGTGTTTGTTGGGAACCGAAGTCGAGTCCGCTCGATCTGAATCGATCAGGCGAATCGAATGCATCGATTGGCAAATGCTGGCCCTGCGATGAAGGCCGGCGGCTTTCCACCACAGGTCCGATTCCATCAGCCAACGCGAAAACGGCAGCGTTTGGAAGTGCTGGTCCAGTCGCATGAATCGCTGGAGTTGCTGCTCACCAGTTTCCGTGTCCGGGCAAGAGAGGAACGCCGCCCCTTCCCAGACCTCGGTGCCATGCCGAATCCACCAATCGGCCAGTTGTTTGGTGGTCCATCGGCCCGCGATCGGACGCCACCCACGCTCATGTTCTTGCACCAACTTGGCAGCGGTGAACATGCACAACGCGGGGTCATGGTGAAGCGTGTTGCGGAGCTTTCGACGAAACGTCGCGCTGGTGTCGCGAGAGACCAACGCGTGCAGCAACGTCGCCGACGAACTCGAACGCATTGGTAACCAAATGCGTTCTTCGTGCGTTGGATTCGCGGTTCCATCGTCATCCTGGATGACGATGGGAGGCAGCCAACCGGCAAACAAATCAGCCGATGACACCGCGATCCATTTCGAGCAAAGTGCAGGCGCGGCCAACCAAATCGTCGATCGAGAACGGCTTCTGCATGAAGTCGTTGGCGCCGGCGGCTTTCAAACCGTCGACCTTGCTGTGCTCGACCATCCCCGAGATGCAAAGAATCTTCACGGTGTCCATGGAAGGATCACTGCGGACTCGTTGGCAGACCTCTTTCCCGTTGATATCGGGAAGCATCACGTCGAGGATCACGAGGTCGGGGCGAAATTCTTTCACGCCCATCCCGGCGTCAAAGCCGTTGTTGGCGGTCCGGATTTCGAAGCGATTGTCTCGTTGGAAGCCGTCCTGCATCAAATCGACCAGATCTTGATCGTCGTCAACAATCAACAGCTTCTTCTTGCCGCTTTCCAACGCATCGGTCGGAATCCCATTGTCCTTCATGAACAAGAACAATTGCTCGCGAGGGATCCGGCGGAATTTGCTTCCTGGGACTCGGAAACCCTTCAGCGAACCGTTGTCGAAACAACGGATAATCGTCTGTTGACTGACTTTGCAGATCTTGGCTGCTTCGCCAGTCGTGAATACCGTTTTTGTGGTCATGGCGGGAACCGTCCTCCCTGTGGGGTAGCCCAATACCGAAATGAGGAAAGCGCGAAGCCGGTTGGGGGGCAGAGAAAACTCTCACCGAAGCACCCAGCTTCACTCCGTCACTCCAATTAGCAAAACCGCGGGGGTGATGCACTAGCACTTCAACCCACTAGAGTCACAAACGCACTTAAAATCCGCCGAACTCGCAAGGGTCACAAGCGACCGCACTTCCCTGGCTTGCCACTGAGGCAAATCATACAGTTCAGGCAAGATGGGTCAAGGTTGATTGGACGTCTCACCGGTGCAACCGTTGGTGATCTTGGGTGAATGGCAAAAATGCGATGTTTTGCCCGTTTTTCAAGGTCAAACGATGGCGGCACTGGCAATCCAGGCTCGGAGACCAGCGACACATTTCACGCAGGGGAGAAGAATTGCCCGTGTTTCTTTTCCGTACGATGGCGCTCCAAGGCCGTCTTGTTTCCTTCGACGGTCTCGGAAGACCATCGTACGAGCGCGACGTTTTTTCCCGACGGTCTCGGAAGACCGCCGTGCGGATGCATCTCCACGTGCTCAAGACACGTGGATCACCGCTTTGACGACACCTGTCTCGGGATCGGTCCACGAGGGGAAAGACTCAATGACATCTTCAAATTTCGCATGGTGGGTGATCCAAGGATCGGTGTCGATGACACCGGTTTCGATCAGATCAATGATGCGAGAAAAGTCGCGTGTCAACGCGTTGCGGCTGGCCAGAATCGTCAACTCACGGCGATGCAAGAACGGTGCGTGCGGGAACTGCAGGTCTTGCTGGGTGATCCCAACGTAGACGACTCGTCCGCCAAACGCGGCCATTTCCATCGCACGTCGCATTGAGTGATGATTGCCGGTGGCGTCGACGACCACATCGGCGCGGCGGCCTTGGGTCATCGCTTCCAGTTTCTCGATGTCAGCTTCGGAACCATCAAACCGGATGGTGTTCGTGACACCCATCTTCTCTGTGACGAAATCCAGCCGCGTTTGGCTGAGGTCCGCGACGATGACCTTGGCACCGGCGACGCGAGCGAACTCGATTGCGGACAATCCAATCGGTCCCGAGCCAATCACCAACACGGTGTCTTTGTCGGTGACTTGAGCTCGATCAATCGCGTGACAGCCGATCGCCAGCGTTTCCACCAGGGCCGATTGCTCGTACGAGAGGTTGTTGGCGGGATGCAGTTTGCGGGCGGGCAAGATCATCTTTTCGGTCAGGCCCCCGTCGCACATCACGCCGAGTGTTTGGTGTGACTCGCAGCAGTTCGTCAAACCACGCTGGCACGAGTAACACGTTTGGCAATTGATGTACGGTTCCACGCTGCAGCGATCACCGACCTTTACGTTTTCAACGTCTTCGCCTACCGCGAGGACTTCCACGCCCAGTTCGTGCCCCGGAATTCGGGGGTACGAAAAGAAAGGGAACTTGCCGAGGTAGCCGCCCAAGTCCGTGCCACAAACACCGACACGGTGAATCCGAACCAAGGCTTCGCCCGGACCCGGTGGCGATGGTTCGTCGATTTCGATCTGCTCCCACTGTTTAGGAGCACTCAGTTGCAAGGCTTTCATGCTCAGGCTCCCGTTCCAATGGCTTGGCCATCTTCGTCGATGAACAATGCCAGCAAGTGACGATCGTAGATGTTTTGGGTGACTTGTTGACCGACGATTTCTTCGTTGGATTCCAGCAGGTCGGTGTATCGAGCGCCCGCTTTCGCCGCGACCTTGAACGAGACGTGCAACAACTGACGCACGTTGGCGTTGAAGTTGGGGTTCGAAGGGATGTGGCGAATCAGTTCCGCGAAGGCCGGGCCATCAAGCTTTTCCACGGCAGCCGAATCGGGCAATTGCGAACGATCGATGTCGATGACGCTGGCGTAAGGAGCACACAGTTCGTCGACGTGTTCCAACGCGTAGACGTAGATCTCTTTGGCCAGTGCCAATCCATCGCCACCAGCTTCGGCCAGCCCGATGATTTCTTCCAACCAAGTCGTGCCGGCGGTTTTCAAGTGAACGCCCGCGCCGGTTCGCTTCAAACAATCGCGAATGATCGGGTACAGGCTGAACTTGTCGCTGCCGCTGTGAACGCTGAGCTTCAAAACTTCGGGCAGCCCGTACGCTTTGACGGCGTGAGCCAGAACCGCAACATCGTCATTGAACTCACGTTCGAACTGAGCCAAATCGCCGACGTAGTCGACGCCTTTGTTGAAGCGACCAGTGAACTTCGGTGCGATCGTTTGCACGCGAATGTTTTCATCCGCCAGCATGGCCAGGATGATCAGCAATTCCGGTGGCGTTTGCGGTTCATCGGTCTCGTCCATGGAGACTTCGGCGATGTAGTTGCCTTCGCCTTTGACGGACGCAATGTGCCGATCGATCTCGCCGGCTTCTTTGGTTGCCAACATGTACTGTCCAGCAACGCGGCGAACGTCTTCTTCCGTGATCGTCAGAGGAGCGGAGAGACCGTCCAGTTCCAACGTGCCGATCAGTTCGCTGTGCTTGGCAACGAAAGCATCGATGTCGGCTGGATCAGCGGGTTTGCCGATCGAATCGGCAACGTCGAGCGTGAAGAAGTCGGAACAAGGCAGGAACGGTTCCACCGTTTTCAAACCGATGTGGTCCGCGTCGACGTGCCAAGGACGATCGAAGCCGAGCTTTTCGACGGCGGCCGCGGCAGCGTCGTGAACACTTTGCGGTTCTGAGCCGACAAACGTGTGTTCGCGGTTGGATTTGTTCCAAACCGGAGCGACGTGAATGCCCTTTTCGGCCAAACGAGTGAAGGAACGCAGTTGAGCGGCCGCTTGGTGGGCGAAGCGGTCACCGACGCCGAAGGAGTATTTCTCAATCGTTAGCAAGGGAAGGCTCTCGAAACAGGTGGGGTGAAGGAGATGTTGGGCCAGCAATATGACTCATTCAGCCCGTCTCGGCCACGGGGTTGTTTGCACGGCAGCGGACCGTAAGTCTCAATGGTATATAGACTTCGGTGCTTGGCCGCGGTTTTGTTCGGTTCTCCTCCCGGTCGTTTGGTTTTCCGCTCACTTGGTTCGAGAAGGAGTCGACGCTACTGGATCAGCTCCAGCACGGCGAAGATTGGCCGGTGGTCCGAGGCAACCGCTTCGTCCAAGACTTTGACTTGGATCACCTTCCAGTGATTGCTGGGGCGAAACAGGATGAAATCGATCTGACGCTGGGGATTCGCCACCGGGATGGTTGGCAAAGCCTGCTCGTTCGCTCGCGTCCAGCTGGCATCGAGCTCGTTCAGCGTTGGGCTGTTGAGGACATCGTTCATGTCGCCAGCCAGCAGTGCGGGACGCGACGGCGTTTGGCTGACGATTTGATTGATGGCCTTGGCCGATGCAATTCGTTCGCCGTCTTTCCGGCGGGAATCCAAGTGAGTGGCCAGCAGCAACAGAGGTTCGTCGAGTCCAGGAATCTCCAGTTCCGCCGAAAGCACGCCGCGCTGTTCACCGTTGTCAAAATTTGGCAGGTGCTGGTTGCGATGATCGACGATCGGATACTTCGACAGCACCGCGTTCCCGTAATGGCCACCTTGAAGCGGGATGTTGGCGCCAAACGCGACCTGCATTCCCGTCAGCCGCGCTAGTTCGGCCGGTTGATCGACGCTGCCGCTTCGCGAGGCCTTTTGATCGACTTCCTGGAGCGTCACCACATCTGGATGGACTGATTGAATCACCTTCGCGATGCGTTCCAAATCCAATTTCCCGTCCACCCCTTCACCGTGATGGATGTTGTAGCAGAGCACGCGCACCTGAACCGGTTCCGCAGCCTCCAAGGTGCCCGCACCAATCAACACGGCCAACACGGCCAACCAAGCCTGCCCACAACTTCTCATCATTCGAATCGTCTGCATCTCTGATCCTGCCATCCAAAGGGTTTCAGCACGTACCACGCCAATCTAACCGAAAAAGGTGTCAGGTACCTTTTTGGTAGTTTAGGTAGTTTCGTGGCGATCTTGGACGAATTCATCGAGCAGGTTCAAACGATCGCAACTTTGGCCTTCGCACTTCGTGAACCGGTCCAGGCGACGGAGCTCCTGATGATCTTGCGGCGATGTCACTGGCAGACCGGTCGTGAGTGGGCGACTGTCAAATCGATCAAGGTGATCAGCATCTTACCTATTCTTCCAAAAAGGTACCTGACACCTTTTCGAAGAAGACGGCGAGCCAGAGGGTGGGTTCTTTCTTGGTGGTCCACTCGACTCGGTGGCGTCGGTGGGCGGGGATGAGGAGGTGATCGCCGGGCTTCATCGTGACGGGTTCGCCGTCGTCGAAGCTGAGTTTGGCTTCGCCCTTGAGCACCACCACCCACTCGTCTTGTTCTTGGTCGTACCAAGTGCCCGGTTCCGTGGTGTGTCCGGTGGAGACGATCCGTTCAATGCGAACCGATTGCCCCTCGGCCAACACCTCGACGAGTTCCGATGGCAGATTGGTTGGAACGTTGTCGAACAAGTTCATGGTCGCGGAACGGTGAAGCGTGACGGGAGGTGATGAGACTTTGGTCGAGCGTGCGCTGAGTTGCGATCGCTTCCCTCACTCGAGTTGAATGATTCCTAAATCAACCAGTTCACTGGATTCTGATTCACCCGACAAAGGAATCGACAATGCATGGCCGCGGATGGAACCGTTTGGGTTCTGCCCGAGATCCGCTCTCAGTTCATACTCGCCGGCAGGAATGTCGTCGATCCGGAACAGACCGTCTGCGCCGACCGTTGCGAAAAACCGAGTCGCGTTCGATCTTTCTCGGTTATACGCTTCCGCTGCGGCGAGATAGTCCAACCCCGGTTGCGTCTGCAACCAAGCTTCCCATTGTGCTGGGTTTTGCTGCAACTTCGCGCGGTCGACAAGCGGAGTCGGTGGCGTCAGACGCACGTTGACATGGACCGTGGCGAGGCTCCAAATGATCGGTTCAGAATGGTTTGGCGGAGCCCGCAATTGCCCGATCGCGGAACGGCCGGAACCACCCAAATCCAGTTCCAAGTTCTCTCCGGCCTCGATGGTGAATGGCACGCGTGGAGTCGAGGTGATTTCCTCGGCTCCGTCGTCGACCATCATGATGATTTCGCGACCGATAGACCCACGCCCGTCAAACAGGCGGTCGTGGCGATACCGGCCCTGTCCATCCGTCACCGTGGTCGCGGTCGCGTAGACTCGACCCGTGTTCCGGTGATCCGAACGAAACTCGCCGCCGGAAAGGGTCAGTCGCGTGTTGACTGCTGGCGTTGCACCGATTCGATAAGTGCCTTGCACGGATGACCAAGGCCGTAATTCAATTGGTTCGTCTGCTTGGATTGATTCCGAATACAGGAACGCGTGGCCTTGATCATGAATCACGACCACGTGAAAGGGATCATCTCGGACAGGCAGGCTGAATCGGCCATCGATATCGGCTGCCAATCGGGTGGCGTAAGTGGAAGAATCTCGAAACATGCCATCTTGGATCGAGATTTGTGCTCCATGGTTGGAAATTGCCAGGCCGGCATGAGCCGCGGGCTGACCGTTCGCGTCAACAATCTGTCCGGTGATGCTCTCAGCCGGTTCCATTTCAAAGTCAAACGTCACGTCGCCTTCGTCAAACTGGAAATCGCGTGATTGAGCCACGCGGTACCCATCCGCTTCTATGCGAACAACGTAGCCACTGCCCGATCGATTGAATTCCACTCGGTAGTCAGCCGAGTTGGATGTGTAAGCCTCACGCTTGTACCAGTCGAAACCAATGCTGGGGTTGTCATTGCGATGCCCCGGAGTCACTCGAAATCCGGTGATCGGTTCGTCCGATTCTGCGTCGAGCACCCGGCCGGTGATCACCAACCGCGGTGGAGGTTGAAACAGGTGTTCCGCATCACCGGCAACGATTGGTTGCTGAACCAACTGCATGCCTCCTGGTGGGCAGATGTCCGCTTCGAAAACATCGAGTGGAGCTTCGTTCCACTCCCAGATGCCGTTTTCGTCGGTGTAGCAATCGACGTGGTCAAATTCAAAGTAGTCGACTCGGCCGCGCCAACGTTGCAGGAAGATCCTGGTCTTCGGCAACCCGTTTCCATCGGCATCCACGACGCGGACTTTGACACGCCCACCCGGAGGCAAGACAAAGTCGACCGGTTTCATTCCGGGACGGACATGCACCTCTTTCATTTCCAAGGCACGTTCCTTGGCAAACACGACGACTCGGCAGTGCCTCTCTTCACATCCCGTCAGTTGATAGCGACCGAACTCGTCCGTCTTCACCTCGCGGAGCTCATTGAGGAACTTGGTTCGGACCGTCGCATCTTCAATCGGGTTGCCTTCCGGATCGCGAACAAAGCCGGCCAATGTCAACCCTTGGGTCAAGGTGACACTGCCCGCAGATGGTTGTTCCGCAGTCGATTCAAACTCACTGCGAGAAAGATTGGTTCTCAATGGGCCGAATTGGGGATGATTGATCGCAACCGTCACGTCACGTTTGGAGATGGGGACATGTCCATATCGCCAACGCCCGTTCGCGTCTGTTTTGATCGAGGTACCAACATGCAACGATCGCGTCGCTGTTGGTGGCATGCGAAACGGCAGACTCGGATGAACTTCCGCACCCTCGATGGGGCGACCTCCTGGGTCGAGCACCACTCCACCCACCGCCCAAGCAGGCTCAATTTTGGCGGTCGCCGAATCGGGCATGGCATTTTTGTTTTGATCCAACTCGAGCCAATATGGAGTGAAACCCTCCGTCACGATCGAAAAGGAAATGTTCTTTGGGAACTGCTTCCTCTGCAGACGCAGAACTCCAGCGGAATCCGCGTTGACCATGACGCCGTAAGTGCCCTTCTTTTCAAACGCACCCACGACGATGTCGGTGGCTGCCATTCTGGGGCGGCACCGGATTTCAATGCTGGCGTTGGGGACGACATTGCCATCCAAGTCGACGACTCGCAGTTCGAACACCTGCACTTCGGTTCCGGGCTCGTTCGCGTTTTCGTCTGCTCCGACGGAATCCAAACTGACCACGGCCAGCATCAGAAAAGCGGCGAACGACCAGCGTTTCGCAGCGAGTGTCCATGAGGTCATTTCAAATTCCTCGTTGAGTCTGAACGTCCGTCGACAATCCCGTGACGAGTTGATTCCCCCAAGATAGCACGCTGTGATATCGCCTTGTTTTTTGAGTGCGTGTACGATGCGGGCATGACTGACAGCGCACTTCCTCCCAATCAACAGCTTGTTCGTGGTGATCGTTGGCCCATTGTGGGGGAACGACATCCGGGCGATATCGATTCGCCTTGGTCGCTCGAGTTTTGTGGCTGCGTCGCGAGTTCGCCGACGTTTTCGCTCGACGAGATTCGAGCGATGCCGCAGGTGACTCGGCAAATCGATGTTCACTGCGTGACGCGTTGGTCGAAACCGGCGATGTCGTTCACCGGCGTTCGTCTGCGAGATTTGCTGCACGATTCGGAGACCCCGATCTGGACCGACGAGGCGAACTTCGTTTCGTTTGTCGCACGGAGTGAGCGCAATCATTCGACCTCGCTACCGCTCAGCGAAATGCTGGAACTCGATCCGATCATCGCGTTGCAAGCCGAAGGCAAACCGCTGGCGACGGGGAACGGCGGTCCGATGCGAATGGTGGTTCCGGGAAAGTACTTCTACAAGAGCGTGAAGTGGATCCGCCGGATCGAGTTCTTGAAAGAAGAGCGTCTGGGGTACTGGGAATCCGAGGCCGGATACCACAACGGTGCGGACCCGTTGCGTGAGGAACGCTACATGGCATCGACGTTGACCAAGCAAGAAGCGTTGCGAGTGATCGAGTCGCGAGATTTCCGCGAGAAAGACCTTCGCGGCATTCATGCGGCTCACCGGGATTTGTCGGGTTTGAAAGCAACTGACGCGTTGCTTCGGGACGCGGATTTCCAGTCCTGCAATCTTCAGCATGCTGAGTTGCGAGATGCCAACCTCTCCAACGCGAAGCTTCAGGGGGCCGACCTTCGGGAGGCTTGTCTGGCAGACGCGGATCTCGAAGGCGCGGACTTGTCCGCGGCAGATCTGCGTGGGTGCGATCTGCGTGGGGCTTCACTCTTCGGTGCCACCTTCTGCCAATTCGATTCCGGTGCGACGCCCAGGCTGACTGCCAAGTTTGATTCGAAGACTCAACTCGATGTGGCCTCCTTGGACGCATTGGTCGAGGATCAGAAGGCGTTTGTTCTGAAAGCGATCGAGTCGTCGGGGTCGGATTGATAGGCGTGGACGTCTGCTCGATGTTCAGCGACTGCGGCCAAGCAATTGGAAACTGTCGGAGGTGCTTGGCTCACTCGGGTTCGCTTCGCCGATCTTCAGCCCGCTTCAGGCAGAATTCATTGATTGGGCAGGTGTCACATTTGGGAGCCCGTGAAAGGCAAACTCGCTTGCCAAACTGAATCAGCCAAAAGTGCCCTTCCGCGAAAGCCCATGGGGGAGCCACGTCGTTCAGTGCTTCGGCAGTCTTTTCGGCATTGGTGCCAATCGCGATACCAGTCCGATTGCAAACGCGATGAACGTGTGTGTCGACCGCGATCGTGTCGATCCCGAAAGCGAACTGCAGCACAATGTCGGCGCACTTTCGACCGATGCCGGGGAGTTGCATCAGCTCCGGACGGGTGCTGGGAACCACTCCGCCGAATTCATCCAGCAATGCCGTGCAGAACTTGCGAACGTTTGTGGTTTTGACGTTGTACAGCCCGCACGGCTTGATGGCGGCAGAGATCTGCTCGTCGTCGAGTCTCAACATTGTCTTGGGCGTTCGCGCCAATTGGAACAAGGCCTTCGTTGCGGCGGCCGTGTTGGCATCTCGCGATTGAGCCGACAGCATGCAAGAGATGCAGGTGCGAAACGGATTGGGTTGGCCCTTCGGTCCCATGGCCCCTGGAGCACGACCCGGCATCTCGCGAGCGAGGATCTGAAACACCTGCTCGATCTGTTCCGGCGGCAGTGGTTGTTTGGGCGTCTGTGTCACGGATGGATTGATCGCACTCGAGTTCGCTTTCGGGCATCAGGACATTGTGCGCGTCGTCAACCGCGACTGCGTCCGGCGGGCGATCTGTCGAGCATCTGCAGTTCTCATCGATCGATCGTTGCCGTGGTTGGTTGTGAACCTGGATGGGACGGCGTGTGTCCGTCTCGGTTGCTCAATTTTCACTCCTTCTTTGTTGCTCATCCTATTTCGAGAATTGCTGTTAATTCTTCCTCGTGTAATTCGGTTCAATTGTTTCCAGGTGTCAGGTTGCGTGGAGTCGATCATCGCTTTCGCTCGGCAGGATGATGTCATGCGGCACGGCTTTGGAGGAAATCGTCAGTTTCCAACGGTGCATGGTTCTTCGCATTGATGATCAATGAGGGTTCACTCGTCAGCTCCGAGCAGTTCGCTTGGTTGACCTCTGTCCGTTGCCGGGAGTTGCCTTCCGCGGTCGATGTTCGAAACGGCATGGGCTTTGCAACCGCGGACACTGAGGTATCGCGTTCGTGGGAGTCGCCTGTGCTCCCACTCGTCTTTGAAGCGCGGTCCACCAATCCAAATTCTGGTCTCTCCCGCAAGCAAACGGTCGTTGATGGAAGTTCGTGACAAATTAGAAATCCTTGCTGACGCGGCGAAATACGATGCGTCGTGCGCCAGCAGCGGATCCAAGGGGACTCGCGCTGGCAGTCAGATCGGCAGCACGGAAGGGATGGGGATTTGCCACAGCTACACGCCGGACGGTCGGTGCGTTTCGCTGCTGAAAATTCTGCTCACGAATTACTGCATCTACGATTGTCAGTACTGTGTGAACCGAATTTCCAGCGATACGCCTCGTGCTCGGTTCACTGTCGACGAAGTCGTCTCGTTGACGATGGAATTTTACAAACGCAACTACATCGAGGGTTTGTTCCTGAGTTCGGGCATCATCCAGAACTCGGACTACACAATGGAGCAATTGATCGAGGTCGCTCGTCGACTTCGGACCGACCAACATTTCGGCGGCTACATCCATCTGAAGACCATCCCCAACGCTTCGCAGGGATTGATCGATCAGGCAGGCGCGTGGGCCGATCGTTTGAGCGTCAACATCGAGTTGCCAACGGAAAGCGATTTGGTGCAATTGGCACCGGAAAAGAAGAAGCCGCAGATTGTCGACACGATGAGTGGCATTCGCGAAAAGATCGACGAGAACAAAGAGGAAAAGAAGTCGGGTTTCAAACCGCCACGGTTTGCGCCGGCCGGTCAAAGCACCCAAATGATCGTCGGGGCGACGCCGACTCCCGATTTGGAAATCCTCAAAACGGCTTCCGAGCTCTACGCCGGCCAGCGACTTCGCCGCGTGTACTATTCGGCCTACAGCCCCATCCCGCACGCCGATGCTCGACTTCCTGGTCAATCGCCGCCGCTGGTTCGCGAACACCGTTTGTACCAAGCCGATTGGCTGATGCGCTTTTACGGTTTCGACGCCAGCGAAATCGTTGCGGAAAGTGACTCGAACTTGTCGCTGGAGATGGACCCCAAACTGGCGTGGGCAATCGCAAATCGCCACTTCTTTCCCGTGGACGTGAATCGGGCCAGTCGCGAGGAGCTGCTCCGCATTCCCGGCATTGGTATCCGCAGTGTGGATCGCATCTTGAAGATTCGAAAGTTCCAAAGCTTGCGAATCGCTGACCTGCGAAAGTTGCGAGTCGCATGGAAGCGGACCAAATGGTTCGTCGAAACGGCAGATCACAACCCGGGCTTGGCCAGCTTGGACAAGCTTGATCTCGGCGAACGCGCCAAACCACAGACGACGCAGTTGCTGTTGTTCGATGCCTCGGCGTCGGCGATCTCAGGTGAGGTTTGACTTCGAATGCTGCCAACAAATTGCGTTGAGACTTTTGAACAGTGGCGGAACGAAGCCAAGCGGCTGATCGCAATGGGCGCCCGCCCCGTCGATGTCCACTGGCAAACGGATCCGGACCAATTGAGTTTGTTTGAGGAGGTCCCCAGACGTTCAGACTCCGGCATGCCAACTGGCAAGACGACGGGCCAGCAAACGGATTCTGCCAGTTCCGCGATGACCGTACCTCGTTCCTTTCTAGGACTCGCCGAGAACGTCGCCTGTCACCGCGACGCCGGACGATGGGCGTTGCTCTACCGAACGCTGTGGCGAATCCTCCATGAGCAACGGGAACTGCTGAAGATCACGACTGACGACGACGTTTACGAACTGACTCAAATGCAGAAGGCAGTCACGCGTGATGTTCACAAAATGAAAGCGTTCGTGCGGTTTCGCAAAGTCGTGAATGATCCGGAGACCTTTGTGGCTTGGCATCGACCTGATCATCGGATCATGCGTTTGGCGGCTCCGTTTTTTGCACGACGTTTCAAAGGCATGCGTTGGTCGATCTTCACGCCGGATGAGTCCGCGTCTTGGGATCAAACCTCTCTGCAATATGGTCGTGGTGTGCCCGCCAGCGAAGTGGACAGCGACGATTCGCTGGAAGAATTGTGGAAGACCTACTACGCATCGATCTTCAATCCGGCTCGCGTCAAGGTCGCGATGATGAAGCGTGAGATGCCAGTGCGACATTGGGCGACGCTGCCCGAAGCGGAGCTGATTCCGGAATTGCTTGAGCAAGCACCGACGCGTGTCGAAAAGATGATCGAAACTCATGAAGGATTTGGGCAGACGGCAACGCACTTCATGCCAGCCGAGATCAATCTGCCGAGTCTTGCTGCCGCTGTGAGTCAGTGTTCCGCTTGCGATCTGTGTCAGGATGCAACGCAAGCCGTCTTTGGTGAGGGCAATCCCGAAGCCCGGATTGTTCTGATCGGTGAGCAGCCCGGTGACCAGGAGGACGTTCAAGGCAAACCATTCATCGGTCCCGCTGGGCAACTTCTCAACGAGTGCTTGTCGCAGGCAGGCATCGATCGCGACGAAGTGTACGTGACCAACACGGTCAAGCACTTCAAGTTCACCCAGCGCGGCAAGCGGAGACTGCATCAGAAGCCAAACTCGCGTGAAATCTACGCTTGCCGGCCTTGGCTGGAAGCGGAACTGTCGGTGGTCTCGCCCAAGGTGATTGTGTGCTTGGGAGCGACGCCATCTCAAGCGTTGTTCGGCCGCGATTTTAGAATCACCAAATCACGCGGAGTGAGGCTGCAAACGGAGTGGTGCGACCACACGTTTGCGACGTGGCATCCGGCAGCCGTTCTGCGCATGCCCGATGAATCACGGCGATTCCAGATGCAAGAACAACTGGTCGCTGATCTGCGAGTTGCGGTGAGCCATTCATGATTCTGGAATCGACTCCCACCGGTTTGTATTGCGCACGCGGCGGCTTTTACATTGACCCCAACCGACCAGTCGACCGTGCCGTCGTCAGTCACGCCCACACGGACCACGCTCGATGGGGCTGCCGTCGGTATTTGGCGGCCAAGCCGAGCGAGCATCTGTTGCGAATGCGGATGAACGACGATGCCGAGTTCGAATTTTTGAACTACGGCGAGTCCATTTCGATTGCCGGAGTCAACATCAGTTTTCATCCTGCCGGACACATCCTGGGTTCGGCCCAAGTTCGCTTGGAATATCGAGGGCGTGTCGAAGTGGTCACTGGCGATTACAAACTCGGTGACGATCCAACCTGCGAAAGCTGGCAACCGATCCGATGTCACCTGATGGTCACCGAGTCGACATTCGGTTTGCCGGTCTACCGCTGGCAGCCGGATGAGGTGACAACGGCTGCGATCAACCAGTGGTGGCGAGAGAGTCGGGACGCTGGCAAGTGTTGTGTGCTGTATGGCTACGCGGTTGGCAAGAGTCAAAGGTTGTTGGCCGGATTGGACACGTCCATCGGGCCGATCTACACGCACGGGGCCGTTGAAAAAGGGACACAGGCATACCGGGATTCAGGCGTCGCGATGCCGGAAACCACTCACGTGGGCTCGATCGATGGAAAGCATGATTGGTCGGGCGGGATGGTGGTCGCGGTTCCAAGTGCGCATGGGACACCGTGGATGCGAAAGTTTGGACGCGTCAGCACGGCGATGGCCAGCGGCTGGATGGCGGTTCGCGGAGCCCGGCGACGGCGCAGCGTGGACCGTGGGTTCATCGTCAGCGACCACGTCGATTGGCCGTCGTTGATGCAAGCGATCGAGGCTTGCGATCCAGAAAACGTCTGGGTCACGCACGGGTACAGCGCCGTGGTGGCTCGATACCTCAACGAGCAAGGCCGTCAGGCGGAGGTTCTGGAGTCGTCCACTCGTTCCGACAACGAGGAAGACGCAGAGACTCCCGAGCGTCCAGCTGAATCGGAGACGGAAGCATGATCCGTTTCGCACAGCTCTACAACACGTTGGATTCAACGACGAAGACCAACGAAAAGATCGCGGCCATGTCTGCCTACTTGGGTGACGTGGATGGGTTGGATGCCGCCTGGGCGATCCATTTTCTTTCCGGGAACAAGCTTCGGCAACTCGTGCCAACGAAGCTGTTGCGAGTTTGGGCTGCGGAACAAGCTGGCATTCCGAGCTGGTTGTTCGAGGAATCGTATCACGCGGTCGGGGACTTGGCAGAGACCCTTGCATTGGTGGTTCCGGTGAATACGGAACGCGAACGTGCGGGATCCAGCGACGATCATCCGTTCGGCGATTCGAGAGAAAGCGAGCAAAATGAATCCGCTCTGTCCATGACGGTTTCATCTGCGTCCATTGTCCTCGAAAGCGGCGGCGGTGAGGCTCCTCTCGAGCAAAGTCTCGCGACCTGGGTCACGCAGCGGTTGTTGCCGCTTCGCAACATGGAAGAGGACGAACAGAGGACAGAGATTCTGGCCATTTGGCGACAGACGCCCGTTCAAGTTCGCTTTGTGGTCATGAAGTTGATCACCGGGGCATTTCGCGTGGGAGTCAGCAAACGTTTGGTGACGCGCGCGATCGCGGATCGCTTTGACATTCCCGCTGACGTGATCGCTCACCGGTTGATGGGGAATTGGAAACCGACGGTTGAGTTCTTTCAACAACTGATCGACCCTGACACGAACGACACACGGCTCAGCCAGCCGTACCCGTTTTGTTTGGCTCATGCACTCGACAATGAGCAGGGGCCGGAACCGCTGGGCGACGCCTCGGACTACGTCGCCGAATGGAAGTGGGACGGTATTCGCGGTCAGGTGATCCGACGAGAGGGCGAAACCTTCGTTTGGTCACGCGGAGAAGACTTGATGGAGAATCGTTGGCCGGAGATTGAAGCTGCTGCCGCATGTTTGCCAAACGGGACGGTGTTGGACGGAGAGATTCTCGCGGCGAAAGGCGACGGGGAAGTGCTTCCGTTTGCTGCACTGCAACGACGGATCGGGCGGAAAACCGTTGGCAAGAAACTCTTAACGGAAGTTCCGGTTGTCTTTCATGCCTTTGATCTGCTGGAAGAAAGCGGTCGCGATCTACGCTCACTCCCGTTCAGCGATCGTCGCGAGCGACTCGAGTCCCTGTTGCGATCGATCGAGCACCCGCACCTCTGTGCGACGAAGTTGATCGATGGATCATCGTGGGACACCTGGCGAACAATCCGCGAATCCAGTCGCCAGCAGAACGCGGAAGGGTTGATGCTGAAGCACAAGCAATCGGTCTACGACACCGGACGTGTTCGTGGAACCTGGTGGAAGTGGAAGGTCCAACCGTACACGATCGATGCCGTTTTGATTTATGCACAAAAGGGACACGGCAGGCGTGCGAGTCTGTACACGGACTACACGTTTGCGTTGTGGGACGATGAGAAGTTGGTGCCGTTCGCAAAGGCTTACAGCGGATTGACAGATGCCGAGATCCGGAAGGTCGATCGCTTCGTTCGCACTCACACCAAAGAATCCTTTGGTCCGGTTCGAAGTGTGTCGCCGGAACTGGTGATGGAGCTCGCGTTCGAGGGTCTGCAACGCAGTTCACGACACAAGAGCGGCATCGCGACTCGGTTTCCACGGATCCAACGTTGGCGTCAGGACAAACAGGCGGCTGATGCGAACCATTTGAGCGAGCTACTCGAATTGCTCCGCTGACGAATGTATATCACAACCCGACGCGTGAGCGAGGGACCGTGCTGCTCGGTGGTGAGTCCCTCGCTGACGCGTCGGGTTGTGATGATGAGACGCATGCAATTGTACCAAGGCAATCGGCCACTCATTTCGACGGCTGCGTTTCACGGCGAATGAGGGGAGCTCGCTGGCATTCCCAACCCGACGTGTGAGCGAGGGACCGTGCTGCTCGGTGGTGAGTCCCTCGCTGACGCGTCGGGTTGGGATGATGAGACGCATGCAATTGTACCAGGGCAATCGGCACTCATTTCGACGGCTGCATTTCACGGCGGATGAGGGGAGCTCGCTGGCATTCCCAACCCGACGTGTGAGCGAGGGACCATGCGGCGACTTGGTGGTGAGTCCCTCACGCGTCGAGTAGCTATCGTTCCAGTCCCTTTCGATCCTGTGCTTCAGTGACGTACATCACGACTCTCGCGAGTGAGTCTTCGTTCCAGATGTATCGGATACTTCCTCTCTCGGCCCACCAGTTGGTGCGATGTGGATTCGACCTTTCTTTCAGCCTTCGTGTACACCATGCTTTGATATCCTTGCGAATCTTTTTGGGGGCTGTCTTGGTTGCGCTGACCACGATGTGTGCATGATTGGATCGGCAATCAACCGCGTGCATCGTCCAGTCTCGCATTTGGCAAGTTTCTGTCACTTGAGTGAGAACAATTTCTCGATCACCTGGATTGAGCAGGCACTGCTTCTCCTTCATCTGTGTCGTGCACATTGACTCGAGATTTCGATTGGGCAATTGCCACCCATGGTGATACTCGACCCATCCGCGATCGTTGCCCGGAAGCCAGGTGCCATAGGTTGGCCAAGTGATGAAGAATGCAAACGGATCTTGCATGGACACATTGTGAACCATCTCGAGGAGTCCCTCGCTAGTGCGTCGGGTTGGGATGATGAGGTGCAGGCAATTGTATCAAGGTGGTCGGTCACTCATTTGGACGGCTGCATTTCACGGCGGATGAGGGGAGCTCGCTGGCAATCCCAACCCGACGGGTGAGCGAGGGACCATGCTGCTCGGTGGTGAGTCCCTCGCTGACGCGTCGGGTTGTGATGATGAGACGCATGCAATTGTACCAAGGCAATCGGCCACTCATTTCGACGGTTGCATTTCACGGCGGATGAGGGGAGCTCGCTGGCATTCCCAACCCGACGCGTGAGCGAGGGACCGTGCTGCTCGGTGGTGAGTCCCTCGCTGACGCGTCGGGTTGGGAGGATGACTTCGCTCTGTGGCACACAGATTGCGTTGTCGACGGACGACCGCTGCGGTTCATTTTGCTGGGGCCGCAAATCGCTGACGAACAACCCAAGCCGCCAATCGGATCCTTTGAACAACTCTCTTAAGCTCGTTCCCGAGACACCCACTCAGACAATTGACCGCTACTTCGCGTCAATTGGTTGGAAACCATTCGCGTTTCAACGAACAGTTTGGCGGAGTTATCGCGATGGCTACAGCGGGTTGTTGCACTCCGCGACGGGGACGGGAAAGACACTGGGCGTTTGGATGGGGCCGATCCTGAAATGGCTGCAGGAGAACCCTGACAGGTCGAAATGGAATCCGAAGCGAAGTCCGCCGGTTCGTGTCCTGTGGATCACGCCGCTGCGTGCGCTGGCCGGTGACACTGAGAAGTCACTCCGCGCACCGCTTGATGCGCTCGGGATGCCGTGGACCCTTGAGTCCAGAACGGGCGACAGCAAACAGAGTGCGAAGCAGCGGCAACTGAAGAAGCTTCCGACGGCACTCGTCACGACGCCGGAAAGTCTCTCGTTGATGCTGACGCATGAGAAACTTTTGGCTCAGTTGTCGCAATTGGAATGTGTGATCGTCGACGAATGGCACGAGTTGCTGGGCACGAAGCGTGGCATTCAAACCGAGCTGGCGTTGTCACGGCTTCGTTCACTCAATCCCGATCTGCGGATCTGGGGTGTGTCGGCGACCCTCGGCAATTTGGCTCAGGCCTGTCAGGCCTTGATGGGGGACACTCCGGCCGACCGAGTCAAAGTGGTGGAAGGACACAAAAACAAGAAGATCAAAGTGGAGTCCATCATTCCGGAAAAAATGGATCGATTTCCCTGGTCAGGGCATCTCGGCACCAAAATGGTTCCACAGGTCGTGCAGTTGTTGGAGTCCGTCCAAAGTGCGTTGGTCTTCACCAACACTCGTTCGCAAACCGAGATCTGGTATCAGCATCTGCTGAAGCAGAAACCCGAGTGGGCGGGGCAGATCGCGATCCATCATGGATCGCTCGACATGTCCGTCCGCCGATGGGTCGAGGACGGCTTGCGTGCAGGGAAGCTGCGTGCAGTGGTTTGCACCAGCAGTTTGGACCTTGGGGTGGATTTCACCGCCGTGGATTTGGTGATTCAAATCGGCAGTCCCAAAGGGGCCGCGAGATTGTTGCAACGGGCGGGCCGAAGTGGGCATCAGCCTGACGCGACGAGCAGGCTGGTGTTTGTTCCCACCAATGCGATTGAACTGATCGAGTTGGCGGCTGCACAAGACGCCATTCGCAGTGGTCGCTTGGAGGCTCGGCCAATGTTGGACAAACCGCTCGATGTGCTCGCTCAACATGTCGTGACGATCGCGATCGGCGGAGGCTTCACCCAGGACGCACTGCTAGAAGAGGTTCGCACGGCGCACGCGTATCACTCACTGACTGATCTCGAGTGGCAATGGGTTTTGGACTTCGTCGTTCGCGGGGGCGAGTCACTGGAAGCCTACCCGGACTACCACCGCGTCGAAGTCGTCGACGAGCGATTCCAAGTGACTCAGCGACGGACGATCACCAACCACCGCATGAACATCGGCACGATCGTCGCCGATGCATCGATGCAGGTGAAGTATCTGAAAGGAAAGACGCTTGGAAGCGCGGAGGAGAGTTTCCTTTCAAAACTGAAACCCGGCAACAAGTTTCTGTTCGCGGGCCGGTTGGTGGAATTGGTGCGTGTCAAAGACAACGCAGCGTACGTGCGTCGGGCCAAGGGAAAACCAGACACGGTGCCGCGTTGGATGGGGGCACGCATGCCGCTCTCGAGTGAACTGAGCGACGGACTCCGGCGACGAATCGAGCAGGCTTCCGAGGGGACCTTCGTCGGTCGAGAAATGAAGTCGCTCAAACCGTTGCTAGAATTGCAGGCTGAGTGGAGCACGCTGCCCCGTAGTGATGAACTGTTGATGGAAAAGGTCAAGACTCGCGGCGGGCATCACGTGTTTTTGTTTACGTTTGAGGGCCGCCTCGTTCATGAAGGCTTGGCGGCGTTGTTTGCGTATCGCATGTCGCAACGACGGACGCAGACGTTTTCCATTGGCTGCAATGACCACGGCATCGTGTTGCAGTCACCCACGCCAATCGAGGTCGAACAGGCGGTGACCGCTGGGGTGTTCGCCACCGGTGACCTGGTCGAAGAGATTTTGAAAAGCATGAACTCGACCGAGATGGCAAAGCGTCAGTTTCGTCAGATCGCACGCGTTGCCGGTTTGATTCACCCTGGTCTGCCCGGTCGGCGAAAAAGTGCCGGGCATTTGCAAGCCAGCAGCAATTTGTTCTTTGATGTTTTCTGTCAGTACGATCCGAACAACATGCTTTTGGAACAGAGTCGCCGGGAAGTGCTGGAACAGCAACTGGAATCTTCGCGGATGCGGTTGGCGTTGCAACGCATTCAGGCGAGCCGCATCCTTCTCAACGAACCGAAACGTGTGACTCCGTTGGCGTTCGGGCTGTTGGTCGATAAATTGCGGGAACGAGTCAGCAGTGAAACTTTGGCGGATCGAATTCGAAGAATGCAAGCTGACTTGGAACTGGCGGCGGGCAAGCCATGAAGCCAGAATCGATCTTCGCGACCTTGGCTGGCACCCGAATCCAACTTTTCGCGTCGCGGGCCGCGTTTTGCCCGAAGCATGACACGCTGTTTGTCTCCGATCCGCATCTGGGAAAGGACGCAACGTTTCGTCGTCACGGACTTCCGGTGCCACTGGGAAGCAGTGCTGAAACCTTGCAAACCATCTCGCGTTTGCTGGCGGACACGAGTGCCTCTCGCCTCGTGATTCTTGGGGACCTGTTCCACGCGAGATCATCGCTTACGACCGAGACTGTCGCCGCCGTCGAATCGTTTTTTGCCGGGCACGCATCCGTGGAGTTCCTGCTGGTCCGAGGCAATCACGATGCACACGTGGGGAATCTGCCCAGTGTTTGGCCGATTCGAACCGTCGAGGAAGGAGAGCGGATGGGGCAACTTGCGTTGGGGCACCATCCTGGTCCGGTGCCAGATGGAGCCGACCTGTGGTTGTGCGGTCATTTGCATCCCGCGATCCGAATTGGCTCGGGACGGGATTCGTTTGGGAAGTTGCCGTGTTTCTGGTACTCGTCCGGTTGTCTCGTCTTTCCAGCCATCGGCGAGTTCACCGGAACCCACGTCGTCCAGCCCCAGAAAGACGATCGGACTTGGTTGGTTGCCGACAACGAAATCATCGAAGTGTGAACGGGAAAGCCCTGATTCAAGTGGCATAGGCATTATTCCCGTCAACGCGACAAGGCCCGAGTCTGTAATGGGGCATGCGTCTAGCGAGAGTGACTCCAGGTTTCTCAGCTTTGCGACGAGCTCCAATCCTTCCTCGGTCACTTTGTTGCGGTCCAAGTCAAGTGACGTAAGTGATGAAAGGCCGACGAGTCGCGATAGGTTGCTGAAGGTCTGGTCGGGCCTGATGATCAAGCCGAGCGGAACAGCGAAACAGAAGGAGGAGCAAGCGGCGATCAAAAGCAAACTGATCGGCATGGACTTCACCACGTTCCGTGATCGGGTGCTGATGGTCCCGGTTCAGATCATCCGACGCAGTCGATCGTTGGTGTGTCGTCTGCTGAGCTATCGACCATCGGTGGACTGGCTGGTGCTGATCGATCGGGACGTTCGCAGTCGGCGAGAACAACTCGGTGACCGTGGCTGTGGAGCCATCCGGCGAGATTTCCGGCCAGCGTCGATTTTCCGACGCCACCTTTGGAATTTACAAGTGCAATTATCATGTGTCAGCATCTCTCGCGGCCTGGGAGCGTCTCGATTTCAGAGGTCAAGAAGCGTTTGAGAACGAGGCGATTGGAAGCTCACCCCCATTGACCGTCCGCCAATACCGACTGGCAAAGAATGAAGGATCGAGGCTTTTTGAAAAGTACCGGATGATTGTTCTGATCGACCACTTCACTCGACTAACAGATGACGAGCATAAGCGGTGGTTTGGAAGCAACGTCGCGTTGCCCTCACTGTAAAAGTAAGTGCCAAAACTCATTCAGTCTCATCACCGCTTTCGCGCAGAAGCTCCGAAAGTAGATTTCGAGATCCGTGGATGATTCGAGCGACAAGAAGACTCTCTTCATGCTCCTCGTAAACCACGATAAAGCTTCTCAAAATCGCTTGGTATCGAAACTGGTGATTTGGCGGATCAAATTCTGGACGAAGCGTTCCCATTGCCGACTGCGTCGAGATTAGCGTCAGAGCGTCTTCGAGCTTTCCTAGAAAGTCGAGCGTTTGCGACGTGCCAAAATTCGACAGCGTGTACGTTTCAATTTCACGAATGTCGTTTGCGGCAGCCTTTGAAAGTTGAATTTTCATGCCGATGGCTTAGCCGCCCGAAGCCGAGTACTTTTCGCGAAGAGACGAGAAGAATTCAGTCGAGTCAAGCAGTTCACCACGATCAATGGAATCGGCTCCGGCTTGAACCAGATTTTTAACCGCTTCAAGCTCGGCAAGCCTGATCGCTTCTTGATCCGCGAGTAGCCTTAGACCAGCACGAACGACTTCACTCGCCGACTGAAATCGGCCAGTACCAACACACGACTCGACAAACGATGATTGTTCGGGCGTCAGTGATAGGGACATGGTTTCTCGCATCATTTCTTCCTTTTTGCGGGCTGTGTTACATTGTAACACAGGTGAGAGGCAAGCCGCCAGCAATTCTTCGAGTCGCTGGCCGTACCGAAAACCTAGTAAAGCTGGTGATTTGCCTCAGCGCTCTTCGCGTCTACCTTGCTCGGCTCATCCGATTGCTCATCAATCCACTGCGTTGCCGCTTCAATCGTGTTCAGCAAATCGTCTTTGCAACGAGCAAAAAAGTTCGTCGAATAGGCTTCTCGTCCGGTGCCCTTCGACTTCCAGCTTCGGCTAATCGAATAGTCAAAGTACTCGAATCCGCTCGGGGCTTGTCGTTTCCAAATCGAAGCGGCAACGGCTCCGTTTCGGACGACGTGTTCTGGTTTCAGAATCTGCTACTTTTTCGTTTCAGTCATGTTGATCCTCACAAGTTTGTTTTCACTGTTCTGATCATGTTGCATCATTTGTGACTAAAAAAAGTGCGAGCCTTCGACAATTCCCGACAAACGTGATACGGAACCAACTGCAGGTGAGTGTCTCCACTCGCCGGTCGTTATGAAGCGAAAAACGCTGTGGTTCGAATACGTCGTAGCCCAACGCATTGATGATGGGCATGATGACTGCATTCTTCGTTGCCTCTTCGTTCCCCAACAGTTCTCTTTGTGATTCGAGTCGGGAAGCAAGTCTGGTCAAAGTGTCGAAGAGTTCCGTGCCGTTCGCTCCGGTGTGAATGACTGAGATGCGTTTGTTCGCAAATTATAGTCGAGCAACTCAAGCGTAGGTGTCCTACAGGCCACCATGTAGAGACGTGGCTAAACAGTGAACGTGGCTATTTCGTTTGCCTAGTCGCGGTTGGGGATCTGCCGCAGATTCTTCATGCTTCTCTGTCGCCGCTCCGCGGCTTGATTGTGTTATTGATCGCGGCGCGGGATGGTGCCAGCCACCATGGTGACCGCATTCATTACCCCGGCGTTCGACCGAGCAAGGTGCACGTTCAACAGTCACGGAGTGACGGCAGCCGATGAGCCTTGGGTTTTAACCCAAGGTCCCCAGGAGTCGAAACAAACCACCCAGTCGCGGAGCGACGACAGCCGGGGTGGAAGCTATTGAGCAACAACATCTTTTCGAGGCTTCTCTGCCGCCGCTCCGCGGCTTGTTTGCGTTGTTGATCTGGCCAACCTTGGGTTGAAACCCAAGGCTGGCAGATGCCACCGCTCCGCGGTTCTTGCTCGCCGGGTGGCGCGGGATGATGCCAGCCACCTTCATGACCGAGCCACCATGGTGACCGCATTCATTACCCCGGCGTTCGACCGGGCAAGGTGCACGTTCAACAGTCACGGAGTGACGGCAGCCGATGAGCCTTGGGTTTTAACCCAAGGTCCCCAGGAGTCGAAACAAATCACCCAGTCGCGGAGCGACGACAGCCGGGGTGGAAGTCATTGAGCAACAACATCTTTTCGAGGCTTCTCTGCCGCCGCTCCGCGGCTTGTTTGCGTTGTTGATCTGGCCAACCTTGGGTTGAAACCCAAGGCTGAGAGATGTCACCGCTCCGCGGTTCTTGACCGCCGGGTGGCGCAGGATGCATTGAAGGGACGTGTTTGGGAAGAACCTTCCATGGGATCCCGGTGGGGAAACTTGGAGGCTGCAAAGTTGTTTTGCAGGCGCACAAAAAAAGCCGTGTCAGCGGATGGCTGAACACGGCTTCTTGAGTACACCCCACTGGGTTCGAACCAGTAACCTTCGGTTTCGTAGACCGATGCTCTATCCAATTGAGCTAGGGGTGCGTCTTGAATTGTTGAGCGGCGAATCGCTTTCGCGTCGCTCGCGTGGGCGTGAAAATATCGGCTGGTTGGATTTCTCGCAAGGGGGAATGGCCAACTTTCAGTTCCGTGGGACTTCGATTCCCCGAATCATGGCCCGCAATTCCTCATCAACGCTGCGACCCTCAATTTCGGCCTCCGCGGTCAACGAGACTCGGTGCCGCAAAACGGGCAGAATGATCTCAATCACGTCGTCTGGCACCGCGAAATCGCGGCCGGCGAAGGCGGCGATCGTCCGTGCAGATTGCATCAGTGCAATTCCGGCTCGTGGGGACGCACCGATGTGGAATGCGGGCCAGGTCCGCGTCGATCGAATCAGCGAGTTGATGTACTCGACCAAGCGATCTTCGACCCGAACTTGACTGCACGTCGCGATCACCTTTTGGACGATCTCCGGGTTTGTGATCGGTTGGATTTCCGCTTCCAATCGCTGCCCAAAGTCGACTTGCAGCGAATGCATTTTCAAAATTTCGGCTTCTTCGGCGGCGGATGGGTAGTCGACCATCAGTTTGAACATGAAGCGGTCGAGTTGGGCCTCGGGCAGGTTGTACGTGCCTTCGCTTTCCAGTGGGTTTTGGGTCGCCAAAACGAGAAACGGTTTCGGCACCGGGTGGCTGGTCCCATCAATCGTGACCCGGTACTCCTGCATGATCTCGAGCAGCGCCGCGTGAGTCTTGGCTGGCGACCGGTTGATTTCATCGGCCAACAGCAACTGGGTGAACACAGGGCCGGCGCGAAAACGAAACTCGCTCTTCTGCATGTCGAAGATGGGAGCACCGGTGATGTCCGAGGGCATCAAGTCGGCGGTGAATTGGATGCGTCCAAATTCGCATCCGAGGATGCGGCCCAGCGTCCGGACAAACAGCGTTTTGCCGAGGCCGGGAACCGATTCAATCAACACGTGCCCCCCGGAGAACAGCGCGGTCAACGTGCCCAGCACCAGCTCGTCTTGTCCAACGTACAGCTTGCCGACTTCGGCCTGGATCAACTCAAAGAGCTCCTTGATCTTGGCGAATTCGGGGGAGACCGGCGGAGCTTCCGAAGCCAATGCAGCAGAACCGGGTTGGGGCGACGCGGAGTGGGCGCCGCCGGGGTTGTCGGGACCGGAGTTGTCTTCGGGCAAGATGGGCGGCAAGGAAGGATCGTTCAAGGCGACTTCTCAACGGGCTCGTGAGGACTTGGCGGGTCAGGTGACGGTGCAACAGGGTTTGCGAGGGCTTCAGCCTCGGTCAAATCTGATTCCGGGGACGTGTCCGGTGGGGACTGATCGGTCGATTTCAGGGTATCAGGCGAGGGTGTCTCGGGAACGGCGGCGGGCGGCGGGCTCGCAACCACAAACAAATCCGGTTCACCGCGAACGACTCGCATGTAATGGTTAATCTTTTCCTTGGCAAAGTCCATCCCACCGGCGCGACGCATCAAAACGGCCATGGCCGTGAGGTGGTTTCCGAAGTGGGTGGAACGGTGATAGACAACTTGCCGGGCTCGGCCGAAGGTGGGCAACAGCATCAGGCACATCACCACACCCAGGAACAACGCGTGAATCGTGATCAGACTGATCGGCCAAGTCGTCAGCAATTCCATCCCGGTTTGAGAAGGGGCGCCTGGTTCCGCATCTGAAATGGGGACCCACATGTCATCGGTGGACAAGAAACCCAAGCTGACTCGTTCGTCCGGCCCGACCTTGGCGGTCGCCAGGATTTCGTTGCGAAGACGATCGGCCATTTCCAAAGCGGGCTGATCCGTCATCGCGAAATTCGTGAGCAAGCCTCCGCCTGCGACAACCAGGATTCGCGAATCTTTCCATTTCGGGTGTGTGATTCGGGCCAAGATCGTGACGTCCTCGGCCTTGTCGAGCGGTTCGAACAAGAGCGACGGACGGTCGTTCTCGGTTGAATCCGTCGGATCATCCTCCTCCGACTGCTGCACTGTGAACTGCTGATCAGCGGCCTGCTTATCGGGGGCCTGCGGCGCGTCGGTCGCTTCGTCCCCGTCGGCGGAGTCTTCGTCCGAGAAGAGTTGGTCGAGTTCTGATTCGCTTGGTTCCGTTTCGATGAGTTCTGCTGGGACGCCAGCCGATTCCTCTTCGTTGGCATCGTCGTCCGCGACTGTCGCGGTCGGTTGGCCGATTGGAGTCAAGGTGGTCACGACCGGTTTGCGTGCGGGATCAAAGGGATGCAGGTCGTAGGAGGCGATCCGGCGATCATCAATGGTTTGCCGTGCCGGGAGGCCACGAGCGGTGAACAGTTTTCCGACCGTCACGTCCTCGCGTCGCGCATCCTGGAGCAAACGCAAATTGATCTGTTGTGCCAAGCGGCGACGGTATTCCAGGCGTTGTGCGGGAGGGGCAACCTGCGAGGCTTCTCGCCAGTAGGCTTCCGTGCTGCCTTCGTCGGGGACGACATAGACAATCGTGCGGTTGCCGTTTCGAAGCCACTTCGTCATCCAGTCCGTCACTTCGGCAGGGTTGGCGGGTGGCCAAGCGGTCGGGATCCAAACGATGGCGTCGTGTTGATTGGCGCGAGAAGACAGTCGAGTCAGGTTGCGAGCCCGCAGTTCCGCGTCTTGCCAGGCGTCCCCCAATTTTGAGCGTTCGGTTGGGTCCAGCTCCCGTGTGAGTGATTCTCGCAGGGCACCGAAGCCGTTGAGACTTTGTTTGCCCTTCGCCCCGTCGGATTTTCCGTAGGTCGTGTCCAGGCGGCTGCACCCGGACAACAGCAGGGTGCACAGGACCAGCCATGAGACAGCAAGCCGACGAGTCGACCTGGGGCCACCGTTGAACGGGAACTCAAGATGGTTCTGACGTGCGGTCAGGAGGGCGATGTTCACGCTGCCCCCGGTTGTCGAGCGGAGTCGGCGGATTGGATCGCTTGTTCCAGCGCCGCGTTGGTTTGCCAGAGGCGTTCGAATTCGGATTGCGACAATTCATGCCGGCCAAAGTAGGCACGTTCAAAAGCGGCAACGGTATGCTGCAATCGACTTCCCGTGTCGGGTTGAGAGCGTTTGGCTTCGCGCACGTAGCGGCTGTTCGTTTTCCCTCGAGCCAATCGCAACCAGTGGACTCGATCGAGCAACAACAGTTGATGCCCGTAAAGGTAGATGATGGCTTCGTTGAACTGGCCCTCGCGCATCAACCGTTCGGCTTCAGAACGTGGGTTGACCGTCGTGTCTCGCAACGCCTCGGGCAAATGTTCCATGCGTTGGCGGGTTTGGCGATCAACGCGGTCTCCTTCCAAAAGCGATTGCTCGACGCTTCCGTGGTGGAAGTCAAAGTCACTGTTGGCGAACACCCACGCCAACATCGAAACCAATCCGACCAGCAGACCACCCAACATCAACCAACCAAACAGTTGAGCAAACGGAAAACTGGTGGTGGTCGCAGGAGCGGGAGTCGCCGCAGTGGACTTGTTGGACGTCACGGCGGTCCAACGACTGCCGCGATTCTCCGTGTCGGTTTGTTGGTCTTGAACTTCGACGGGAACCAGTTCGCCAGTGTCGTCGTCGTACCAAACCGAGTCACTGACGGGCGAGACCCGCGCGGATTCGGTGGTCGATTCTGCTGACAAGGCTGGCGTGCAAACGCTGAAGCAAATGCAGGGCAACACGCAGCTGAACCAAAGGGCTCGCACGGAACCAAACGGCCCCAGACGCGAACGGCTGTGTTGGCCAAGCGGTCTGGGAGTTGCCGCGGCAGGGCAGAGGTCGTTCATGGGCGGACCTCGATCTCAACCGGAGTCGTTTGCACGTCCGAATCAGACTCTTCGACCAGGATGGCTTCTTCGGTTGCCTGGTTGGGTGGGGGCGTGACAGTGGGACGCCTGAGTCGCGATCCCGCCCGGGCAAGGCGCGGTCGCGACGAGCCAGATTGTCCGGTCATGGCATCTTCACCGAATTGACGAATGGCTTCGGCTCGGATCGCCAGTTCCACTTCCCAGCCTTCCAATCGGATGCGAGCGTCCAGGTAGCCGAGCAAGCGAACGACGACGGTGAAGGCCGCGATGATCCACAATGCCAACGGAAGGAAGACGACCATCGCAATGAAATCCGTCGACCAGTTGGAGGTGGCGATGCCGCGCACCCAGATCATGGAATAGTAAACCGAGCAAGTCAAAACGAGCGAGGTGCCGGCAACGGTGAGGAATCGGCCTCCCAGTTCGCTGGACATCGGTCCGTGCAATCCCTTGGATCGTCGCGCCAGCGTGATGACGTTGGACGATCGCGAACGAAGCGGGCAGCGTTCCAGGACGATCATTTCGGGAACAAAGGGGCGATTGGAGCGGATGATGGCCGCCAAGATGACGATCAGCCAAGGCAAGACAAAGTCGAGGAAGATGTCTGAGTCGGTGCCAATTCGGAACGCCAGCAGCAACGTGGTGGGGATCGCGAGCCGTTTGACACCAAGAATCCAAAGCAGGGGCCAGCGAAGTTTCCAGACTTCCGCGAACGTGTGTCGCAAAGTCGGTTTTTGTTCAAAGACGGCCTGGCCCAGATAGAACGTCGAAAAGGCGCCGGCCAAGGGAGTTTGAAGGACAACCAGAACGCTCATCCAACTGGCGTAGCGAATCAAATCCGACAGCGAGTCATCGGTGAAAAATTCGTCCGCCGCGATGCGCATCGGCAAGAAAGACAGCAGGATCGCGTTGATCACGATCCACGGCGCCGCGCCTGCAAAAAAGGCTCGCGTGACCGCAACCGGATAGCGGCGAAGCATCAACAGGGCCAGGTCACCGATTTCCGACAGCGACCGGACTCGGATAGCGATGTGGGTGCGATCAAGCTGCACGGACGCTCGAGCTCCCGCCACTGAGGTTGGCTAGCGTGTTGGACTCGGAAGTTTCAGTGGACTCGTCATTCCAGATAGTATCGATGGGGCGTCCGCCGGTTCGATGTTGGCGATTTCCAGGGAAGCCGAGGACGACGAAGTAGAAGCTGATCATGCTGGAAGACATCACCGACCATCCCGCCTTGAAGGTGTATGCCAGTGGGCTGGGGGAGATAAAACCTTCGGTGAAGGCGGCGAGCACGAACAAGACGGCTGCGGCGGAAATGACTGGAACGGCTCGCACTGCTGATCGACGAACCGAGTCGATTCGGCTCAAGCCTCCGGTGGCGAACAGTCCCATCCCCAGACGCAGTCCCGCGGCGGCGGACAAGGCGATCGCAGTCAACTCAAATGGACCGTGTGCAGTGACGAACTCAAAGAAATTGTCGCGACTGGCGACGTCCTCACGAGCCATGTAGCCAAACACGGTGCCCAGCGTCACGGCGTTGCTCGACAAGATGTAAAGGCACGGCACGATCAGGATTCCATAGGCGAAACATTTCAGCCCAATCCCAGTGTTGTGCATGATGTAGAAGCTGGACATGCTGATGTAGTGGTCGAGGCTGCCGACCAGTTCCATTTCGTACATCTCTTCCATCTGTTCCAGGCCTGCTTCGCCAACAACGACGTTGGCAAAATCGGGGAACAGGGTTTGTTGGTAGCCCAAGTACATCGACAGCGCGAACAAACCGAAGAACACGATGGTGGCGACGCGGACGCAGGCATCGCCATAGATCTCGCGTGGCGCGACGCGAAAAATCATGTCGAACCAACCGGTCGGTTCAAATTTGCCGGCTCGATAAAGCTGGTTGTGTGAGCGCGCGACGAGCCGGTGCAGGTAGGTCACCGTGGCGGGAGGCAATTGGTACGCATCGGCCAAAGCCAAGTCCGCACATGCGCCGCGATACAGCGTTGCAAAACGAACGATGCCAGCGGCACCTTTGTATTGAGGCCCAGCCTTGTCTGTTCGTCCTCGAACTTCCATGGCCTCGCAAAGACGTTCCAATTCGCCCCAGTTCGATCGTCGTTTGTCGAGCAGATTGGCGATGTTCATGCGAGCGATTATAGCGAACGAATTCGGAACGCGGGGGGCCAACGGCGTCCTGTTTGTACGTTGAGCGATGATTGTCGGGCGGATTGTTTCAGCGCTCGCCCAACACCCGTGTTCAACGTGTCACGGGCTCGTTCGTTTTCATGACATCCGCCGCGTGCGGCTAGTGGTTTGTCAGGACTTGTTTTTAGGGTAGTGGACGAGGCCACGAGTCCTGAACTGGCGTCAAATCCAAGGACTCGTGGCCTCGTCCACTGCGGTCAACCCTAACTTTTAGCAGTAATAGACCACTAGCCACCAATCGCATGCATGGGACGATCGGGAGGGCGGAAATTGTCCGAGTCGATGCCGTGAGCGGCGCGTTTCTCGCCCACACACTGTTGGAGCTTTTGTATCAGCGCGTCATCGTCGCACCCGCTTCGCATGGCATCTCGCAGCGGTGTCTCGTTTTGAGCGAACAAACAATTTCTCAGCCCACCGTCGGCGGTCAATCGCAAACGGTTGCAATCGCCACAAAACGGCTGGGTCACGGAGCGGATGATTCCGATCGTGCCTTCGCGGCCATCACAAGCAAGGCGGAACGTTTCTGCGGGGGCCGACTGATTTTGACGGCCCGTGGGAGTGACTTCGCCAAACGCTTCGCTCAGCAATTGCAGGCAGGCGTCTCCGGACAGCACGTCGGCGGATTGCCAAGCCCGGTCGCTGTCGAGCGGCATGAACTCGATGAAACGCAAGGTGACCCCTCTTCCGATCGCAAAACGGACCAAGCCAACCAGTTCCGATTCGCTGATTCCACGGATGGCCAACGCGTTGAGTTTGATCGATTCAAACCCGGCCTCGATGGCGGCATCGATTCCTTCGATGACTCGGTCGACGCCAGGGCGACGAGTGATTTTGGCAAAGGTGGCTTCGTCGAGTGTGTCCAGCGAAATATTCAGTCGCTGCAATCCTGCCGCACGCAAATCAGCCGCATGCTCGCGAAGCAACATGCCGTTGGTGGTCATCGACAGGTCTTCCAAGCCTTCGATTTGGGCCAGCATCGCAGTCAATTCGACACAGTCGCGTCGAACCAGAGGTTCTCCGCCCGTGATCCGGATGTCCCGCACGCCGCAGCGATGAACCATCAGCCCAGCCAATCGCTCGATTTCTTCGAACGTCAACACGCCGCTGCGAGGCAGAAACGCCGCGTCGTGTTCGGGCATGCAGTAAAAACAGCGGATGTTGCAACGATCCGTGATACTGATGCGAAGGCTATCGTGGCGTCGACCAAAGCGATCGACCAATGCAATGGGATCAGTCATGTTGGTAGGGTAACCGCCCCGCCTCCATGATGCGATGCGACAGACGAGCGAAGCGGCGACCGGTGCCGCCAACGCTGATGAACGTGAATTCGCCCCCCCAACACCGACCTTCCATGACGAACCATTGGGACAATGATTCCTGGCAATCGAGCGACGACGATGAATTCGACGATGACGCTAGCGAAGGGGAAGAGCACTCCGACGAGTGGGACGAGGACGACTACGAAGACTTTCTGGCTCGCGAGTTCCCCGATTCAACCAGCCGAAACGTTTGGGCTGGGGGAAGACCACTTTGGCACATCACCGTGTGGGTGGTGTTGGCGGCCTTCGTCGGTGGTTTCTTGATGCTGCTGTTTTGACTGGACTGGCCCGAACTCATTTCCACTCAATCAAGAGGTCGTGCGGGTTGGAAGTGCCGATTCAGCAGTGAGTGGAAGCCCCCCGTAGAAGGCTGTTGAGTTGATCATCCGGAACGCGATCGCGTCCGGTTCGTCTCCGGTGACCGTGGGCGATCACCCATCGGCTGATCGCGAAATCTGCGAAACGCATTCAATCAACCGACCACGCCCGCGAAGGAGGTGAATGAGTCCAAACGCCTTGTCTCAGTCCGCATCCGGTAACACTTGCAAGCGTATCTTGCGGGTGATCCACATCATGGATGCGAGGATCGGCGGCATGGCGACCGCCATCCAAAGCAGGACGTCGCCCATCAGCAGCAACGTGGTCCGGAACCGAGCGTTGTAGACGTCGTCCCAGTACCAAACGACCAACAGGGTTCCCAGACACAAGTAGGGGCCAAACGGCGTTCGCGGATCACGAGTCAGAACAAACACCACCAACACGATCACCAGGGCGGCGATGGGGGACAGAAAGAATGCGAGGATGCTGCCTTGCCAACCGATCAACGCACCGATCATCGCCATCAACGTGACGTCGCCGAAACCCATCGCTTCCATTTGAATGGCCCAACCGCAGACCAATCGCACGATCCAGACGATCCCGCCGCCCACCGCCAATCCGGTCAGCGAGGTCATCATGCCCATCCAACCGATCGGGCTGGTGGAGTAAGTCACAACGATCAGGGCAGAACCCACCAGCCACATGGCAACCAAAAATTTCCACGAGTTGTGGCGGGTCAGTCCAAACCAAAAGTAACCCCACGCCTTGGACCATCCGCGGCGTAGATAAAAGCGTCGGTCAGCCAAAGCGAAGCACCAGACTGCCCAAATCGCCAAACCGGTCATCAATCCACGAGGGCTGGTCCAGAACGGCGAGAGCCCAAACGGATGGTTGGCCAAGACGGGCGCGATGCCTTCCACGGAATTGTTGACCACCAAGCCGGGCAAAAAAGCGAACGGTGTGAGGGTTCCCAAGCCGATGGCCACGATCGTGCCCGGGATCGTCAGCAGATCGGGAATGGTGCGTTCGTCGAAGTCGATGAATGTCGCTGCGACCAACCAAACCAAGAACGCTGCGTGCAAGAAAAATAGCAATGCCATCCAGTCCGTGCAGGCAGCCACCGTGGCGGGTGTGACCCCGGTCGGCAGCAGTTGCCCCGCCAAGTAGGCGCGATGCATGAACGGCAGGGTGGCCGCGAGTGAAAGTTCGATCAGAATCGGCCGGACCCAGAACCAGCGCCCAAACATCTCGGCTTCTCGCCGCAAGCGGAACCAACCCAAGACGGGGATGCGATCCGCCCAAGTTCGAGCGGGAAGGGTTCGCGAAATGGATTCGAATTCGGGCAGCAACGGCCAGCGGCCTCGATCAACCCATGGCGAAATCGGACGGGGGTACCAGCACCAAGTTGGAATGATGTGGTTGGCCAAGGCACCGCCGAGGATCCCAAGCAACGCCAGAATCGCCGTCTGGGTCGTGGGAGAAAGTGCCAACCACGCCGTGAGCCAACCCGCCAACCAAATCGGCGTGATCTCTGCCAGCATGCCGATCGATGGCGCAATTTGAACCAGGGCCTGCGTTTCAATCAGCGTGGTTGCCATCGAATCAATGACAGGTGCGGGAAAGGTCAGATCAATCATGCGGACTTTGCTGTCGGTTGCAGGAAGCGGCACACAAAACGCGGCCTGGCGCAGAGGTTAGAAGGTTTTGAAAGATTTTTCACGCCCAGGTGAATTTTCAGAGCTAGGTTTTCGTTAGAGGTTCTTCTCGAGAACCATTCCCGACGAAGCTACCAACCTGACTGTCTTCCCTGACCTGATCAACCTTTTCGGCCCGACTGTCTTCCCAAAGCTCAACTTTCCAGAGCAACAAGATTCGTCACCCGACTTTTCACTGGCCGCCAACGCCTTTGGTCCCCGCATCATGAATCCTGTCAATCACGCCTCCAAGCGAACGCGACCCGGCTTTCTCACAGCCGGCCGGGCGCGTTCCGGAGGCAACCTGAATCAACCACGTCGCGGAACCGCGACGGCTGAGATCGCTTTTTGCCTGCCGGTCTTGTTGACGTTCACGTTCGCGACGGTGGACTTGTGCTCCATCTTCTTTTTGAAGGAAACCGTTGCCATTGCTGCTTATGAAGGCGCTCGGCGTGGAATCAACCGGGGCGGAACGGATCAAGCTGCGATTGCCCGTGTGCATGAAATCTTGGACGAACGAGGGGTCAGCTACGAAGGCAACGCAGTCACTCTGGAAAACAGCACGTTCAGCACGGCTGACACGTTGGAACACGTCACGATTGTGGTCACCGTTCCCGCTGCCGGCAACTTGTATGCTCCGGCTGGTTTGTACAACGACCTGGATATCACGCATCGAATCACGATGCGAAAAGAATTCAGGAATCAAGACTAGGCATCGCCACCATGATCTATCCATCGAAGTCCATTTCAAACCAAGCCCAGAGCGTTCGCAGACGTCGTCGCAACGGAATCGTTCCGCGTCCATCCGTTCGGCCTTGTCGTCGTCCGGCTGCTCGGTCGGTCAAGCGAGTCGGCGCCACGTTGGTGGAGTTTGCCATCGTCAGCAATTTGCTGTTGCTGACCATCTTCATGTGCATGGAACTGGCTCGCATGAACATGGCACGGAACCTCGCCCAAGACGCGGCCTACTACGCGGCTCGCACGGCGATTGTGCCCGGAGCAACCGCGGACGAAGCCGTCAATGAAGCCGAGTTGATCATGCAGTCTTTGTTCAGCGGCGGGTATGAGGTCGATTGCACCGAAATCGATGACGACACCGAAGAGGTCACAGTGACAGTCAGCATCGACTTGGATGACGTGGCATTGTTCACTCCCATGTTCTTGGGCAATCTTCGATTGACATCTTCGGCCACGATGCAGACCGAACGATACAACGGCTTTTTTCAAGTCAACTGATTCAAGAATGAAGAACGGTCCGGGGGGATCCTTTTTCGATTAACCAATCCAACGTTTCGTTTTGGAGTTTCAATGATGTCCGTTTCCCCCGTTCCCATGCGATTCACGATGACGCGAGGCGACGCAACACGTCGCGGCGGCATCACTGTTTTGATGGCCTTCGTGTTGCCGATGCTGGCTCTGCTGGCTGCCTTCTGTATCAACTTGGCACAGATGCAGTTGGTGAAGACGGAATTGGCGATTGCGACCGACGCCGCCGCTCGGGCAGGCGGACGTGCCTTCAGTGAAGAGCAAACGGTTGAGGCGGCAAAAGAGGCTGCTCGTTTGACCGCTGCAATGAATGAAGTGGCCGGCGAACCCTATCAGCTGAACACAAACGACGGAGCCAATGAATTTGAATTTGGCGTGTCGGCACAAGCCGATGGCCGCACGGGTCGGTTCCAGTTCACAAAGGTTCCGACCGGTGATGTGTCCGCCAACATGGTGGCCGTCAGCTCCGTCCGCGTGACCGGCAAGCGGACTGGGGAATCGTTGATGGGACCTGTGCCGTTCATTTTCCCAAACACCTTTTCAATCAGTGACTTTCGCCCGGTGACTTCCGCCGTCGCAATGCAAGTTGACCGGGACATCAGCTTGGTGCTCGACCGCAGTGGTTCGATGGATTGGAAGACCTATGACTGGCCTGACGGATCAGATCCGTGGGCAGAAGACAGCTTGATTGCGGCCGAAGACGAAGGCATCGTTGATTTGGAGTGGCGTTATCGCAACGGACAACCGGACTACATTCGCCGGGTGAGTTACAACCGCGGGTATGACGAAGAAGACCTGTACGATTATGCATGGGAAGAATTCTTCGGTCTGGGACCTGCCCCCAACACGCCTTGGGAAGATTTGGTGATGGCCGTTGACGCCTTCTTGCAAGTCCTCGATCAAACACCTCAGAACGAACAGGTTTCGATTGCCAGCTACAACAGTCACGGAAGTTTGGATTGTTGGTTGTTGGATGACTTTGATGCGGTTCGTGCGACCGTTGCTCGGCTCGGGCCCAGTGGTTCTACCGGGATCGGCAACGGCATGACCTCAGGTGCAACATCTTTCACGCACCAGAACGCTCGTCCCTACGCTTCGAAGACAATGGTGGTGATGACCGATGGCATTCACAACTACGGGACGGCTCCCAACACGATCGCCCGCAACTTGATGAGTTCAGAGAATCTCAACATTCAAACGGTCACGTTCGGAAGTGGAGCGAACCAAGCGACGATGCAAGAGGTTGCCGTGACGGGACTGGGGAAGCACTACCATGCCGATTCCGGTGACGAACTGGTGGAGGCGTTTGAAGAAATCGCCAATAACCTGCCGACAATTTTGACCGATTGAGACTCGTCGCAAGGAAAAGTTCCTTCGCGAGGGAAATTGAGATCATCGTCACAACTTGTGACCTAGAGTATGACATGAACTCCTCATCTCCCGATCAACGTCCGCTTCCCGAAGAACCTCTTCGGAAAGCACTCAAGAAAACTGCCAAGTCGAGTTGGATTGGCAAGTTGGCTATCTTCGCAGTCCTGTCGATCGGATCGATCGCAGGCTGCATTGTGCTGGTTCGGAGCACCGTCTCTTGGGTCAGCGCTTCGCCGGCCCGCAACGCCGTGGTCCCTGTGACCAGCACCTCGCATTCGGCTCCGACCGACGAGGACTTTCGAATGCGAAAGCAACGCAACGAAGCGTATCTGGCGGCCGCCAAGCAAGAGGATGCAGCCTTCATTGCGGACCGGCAACGCCGTCTTTGGATCGAGCAAACTCGCTTGAAACCGGACCACCGCGACGCGTTTGCTCAATGGAAAACGCAAGTCGAACGGTTGGAGGCCAAGGTCGCTGAAATGAGCAAGCAAGAAGATTCTTACAACGAAGACGGTAGCGTGCTTGTTGACAGTATTCTTTGGCATCAACAACAGCGGCTTGAAGAGCTTCGCGCTGACGCGCCGCCGAGCTATTGAGCAGGCATGCAGGAGTCTTCGGGGACGTGAGCCGTTAGGCGTTCACGGGCTGTTGGATCGCTGGCTCTCACGACGTTGTTTGGTCGGGTCGCGAGTTTCGGATCAGCGACCGATGGATTCCAACCGAGTTCCCCAAAGGGGGTCGGCTTGGATCGCGGTCATGCCCTGCTGGCGTGCGTCGATGCCTTGGTCCTTCCAAAGCAAGTATTGAGCCACGTCACAAACTCGGGGCACAACGATCGACCGAGGCCAGTTGGTTTCTCCAACGCCAAAGTGAGCTTGTCCCGGAAGGACGGTGATCACGCGACGATCGTCCAAGAGCGAATTCAGGTGATCCTGTCGTGATGGGTGGTGCACGCGATCGGCGGCCAGCAGTGACAAAGCAATGTCACGAGGTCTTGCATTGGGCGAGTTCCAAATTTGCTCGCACAATCCTTGGACCAATTCAGTGCGTTGATGAGTCAAACCGATGGACAATCGAGTTTCCAGCGACCAGCCATAGGGATTGCGTTGCAAAGTGGATTCAATCAGTCGCCCGACAACGCGATCGCCTGCCGTTTGCCCGCGGCAGATGCGAGAACAATCTTTCAGCAGGTGGCGTTTCAGTGTGTTGGATGCGGGAACGTACCGGATTCCACAATCGGGAACGCAGATCCCCAACAGACAGGCCCATTGATCGCAGGCGGACTGAATGAGCGGTGTCGAACGGTGCAGTGCCGGATGCCATTGCCAATCCGGCCCCGCCGATTTGGCGACCTGTTGAAATTGCCGGATCGAATCGGTGTCGTCACCGGCACGCTCGGAAAAATGCTGCCACCACTGGTCGAGTTCGCGATTCAGTTCATGTGCAGGGTTGGTTGCCAGGTCTTCCCAGGGCGAACGAGCCAATGATTCAATGGCTCGCTGATGAGCCGCCAAACGGATGCGTTGGTTCAATTGATCAGCGGCTTGGCGAACGTCCAATGACAGCGAGACACGCAGGCTACGCAGACGCGAGAGCACCGCGCGGCGAACTTCATCGCCGCCGTGGATCGCTTGCGAGAACAGCCGGTCCGAAGTCATTCGGCGGATCACCGCTGAATCGGATTCGAGCTGTGCCAGACGCCGATCAATCTTTGCAATCTCTTCCGCCGAGGGGCGTGAACTCAGTTCTGCGTCGGCAGCCCAAACTGTCTGCATCCAGTCGACGTTCGCACTGTGGTCAACATCGGCGGGTTCAGCGGCCGCTGTGGTGGAAGAGGAGGTGTTCAATGCCATCCAAACGGACGCCAAGATCGTTCGTCGCAGTTTGCGTCGTCGAGAGAGCTTTGGCGAATGGGGCAAACGATGGCCTTGGCGTGTGAGGGATGCGTGCGTTGGAGAACAAACTTGGGAATTTTCCTGTTTGGGTCCGACGGTGGGCATCGCGATGTGCTTCACTTCACTTTAGTTTCGTCCACCCCACGCGACCAATGGATTTGCCACGAGTTGTCCCCGCGACCTCGATCCTGAAGCCCGGTAAACTTCCTAATCGTTGCAACCGGTTTCGGACTCGGAACCAAACGCTCGTCTGACCTTCCGCTTTCCGCACGCCTTGTCCCGCTCATGCAAATTCTCTGCTTCGAAGATACTCGCGTGGAACAGCTCTGCCCGATTGTTCACGCTCGCCCCGCCTACGCGATCACCTGTGCAAGTTTTCGATTGATCGATTGGCTGAAGACACTTGCGAAAGAAAATTCAAGCGGCGGCAAGGCTTGTGAGATTCAAGGGTTGATTCGTGAGTACTTGTTGCCCATTCAAGAGGCGGATCACGGGCTTCAATCACCCGCCAAGGAAATTGCTGCGGACGAAGAGGTGTTGCTCGTCAACGCTCGATTGATTCCCTCGGTGCAGACCTATGAAACGCTGAAGCAGTTGATCCAAGCCGGCCAGACCGCAGCCGTGATTGGCACCGACAATGGAAACGAGTTTGAATTGCTGGCTGCATTCATCACGGCGGGTGACATTGCGAAGTCGTCCAAGTCGGAAGTCGGACTCAGTCCGTTGGAGAGGCTGCAACAGATCGCCCATCAAAACGTGAGTTCGCGATCGTCATTGAAAGCGTTTCAGTGGCCTCATGAAGTGGTTGCCGGTCACATGGCAGCGATGAACGATTCGGTCAACTACCGCATCGAACATGGTGACTACACGCAGCGTGAGGACGGTGTGTTTGTTCGCCCCGGAGTGAAGATCGGAGAATTCGCATCGATTCATACGTCGGGTGGTCCGATTGTTCTCGATGAAAACGTTCAGGTCGGTCCGTTCTGTTTTTTGGAAGGCCCGCTGCACGCAGGACACAGCACACGGGTGCTGGAACACTCGGCGATCAAAGACGGCGTCGCACTTGGACACACGGTCAAGATCGGCGGCGAAGTCGAAGCGTCCGTGATCGAAGCCTACACGAACAAGCAGCACCACGGATTCCTCGGGCACAGTTACTTGGGCAGTTGGATCAACCTCGGTGCGGGGACCTGCAACAGTGACCTGAAAAACACCTACGGCAAAATCAACATCGAGTATGGCGATCGAAAGATGGCCTCTGGAATGCAATTTCTGGGCTGCATCATGGGCGACTATTCCAAATCAGCCATCAACACCGGGATTTTCACCGGCAAGGTGATCGGTGTCTGCAGCATGTTGTACGGGTTTGTGACCAGCAACGTGCCCAGTTACGTCAACTACGCGCGGCTGTTTGGTCAGACATCGCTGTTGCCGCCGGAGGTGATGATCAACACACAAGCTCGGATGTTCGCCCGTCGGAAGGTGGAACAGCGGCAGTGCGACATGGATCTGATTCAAGCGATGTACGACCGCACCGAAATCGAACGCGAATCTTCCGAGCAACTCGGGTTCTAAGCCCGCCATGGGAGGGGGGCTCCATCCGAATGAGACGACTTGGCGACGCGGCAGTGGCTCAGGCAAGCCGCCGCGGGAGCACGAGGCGGTGCTTGATCGGCCAATCGGCCGGCCGATGTTCAATTTCGCGTTGTGGGAAACCGCTCTAAGCAGGTCGGCAGGAGTCTTTCGGCATTGGGACTGTTTCGGCAAGCGTCGTTGCTTCCACGTACAACCGGGGCGAACGCCCAAACGGCTCACATGATCATGCCCGATCATTCCTTCCGACCTGCTTAGAGGTTCCGCAAGTATTCCAGGCTCTGCTGCAATTCCATGATGGCGGTCTCTGGACGCATTTCTGGTCGGCCGACCACGATCGGTCCGCGGAATGGAATGTCTTCCAGTTGCCCCAACAAGGCAGGGAAGTCCGCGGTGCCTTCGCCGACCGGGACCGCCATCCCGCGACCGGCGGCCAGGTCCAAGACACCGTCCACGGCATGCACGATTGAAATCCGTGAACCGAGTGCGTTGATGGCCTCGTCCACTCGGAATTGGTTGATGATCAACTGGCCCGGGTTCAAGGCCACTGGAATGAAGCTGTCCGGGATCGCATCCAGCAGGGCAGCCAAGTCGGTGCCAGATTCGGTTCCGGTTTCAGCGGCCAAGAAACATCCCACTTTGGCGCCATAGCGGCCCAGATCATCCATGACTTCGCGCAATGTTTCCCACCGGGATGCGTCGCTGCCCGCCACACCTTGGCCGGCGATCGCTTTGCCGATTCGGGAGGCCGCGATTGAATTGGCGAGTTCTGCCGCCAAGTCGGCTGGCAAATCGCTGCTCCAATCGGATTCGCCTGCTTTCGCGGATGGATCGAGGAGCAGCGCGCTGCCTGCTTTTTTGACAGCTTGGTCAATGTTTTGAGGTCGCGGCGGAACGGTTCCGATTTGATTGACGATCAACGGTGCTCCCAAGCGGTAAGCCGTCTTCATCGCCGATTTGGTGGCGTCGACTCGCTCATCCAAATGGTCCGTCACATCGTACCCAAACCGGGTTGGAAACCGGATGGATGCAATCCGCAAATTCAAATCGTCCAGGATTTTCCGCAAGGTCCGTACGCCAGTGTCCGACAAATCAGATACGGGCACGTGGGTGCGACCACACAGTTCGACACTTCGAACGCCCATCGAGGCTGCGATGGTCAATGACTTACGCAGTGCGGTGGCAGAGGCGCCGGTACCCGGGATGGCGTCCATCCGGACGGCAAGTTTCAATTCAGCCAATCGATTCGTTCTCCGATGCAGGCAACCAGGTCATGGTGGACCGCTTGATCCAACTCGACCCTTCACAATACGCCTTCCGGTCGCAAACATCGAGCCGGGGTCGCGTGTTTCACAAATTTGTTGTGGGTTTGCGGATAGCACGGGGGCAGGACGCAAGTGGATGGCTTCTTGGGGGGCCGAATGGGGCCGTTTGCCGGGACGCTTGGCCACGTACGATCTTGGCGAGTGTGATTCTGGTTTGGATGTTGGTGTGGAATGCACTTCCCCAGGCGGATGCCCAGAACCTGTCCCGCTATGAGCGGCAGAGACGGGAACGCATTCCGCGGGAAGCGTTGATCGAGCGGAGCAGCGTGGAATCGACTCGCGGACCAGCCGGACTGAGGCGATTCCGATGGGATTTTTCGCGAGCTTCCGACAAGGATTTCGGCGGCTGGCCGGACAACTGGCTGCGTTACGACGGGTCTGGGTATCCCAACTACGTCAGCATTCAGATCGAGGCCCGTGATCGGGAACTTGAGAAGGCTGTCTTGCCTCTGGACACGGCGGCCCTTCGGCCTTGGCAAAAACTGCGGCGACTCTATCCCGAGTTGTCACCGTTGCCACCGTCGATGGCCGATCTGCTGGTGGACCGCTGCTTGACGATTCGGCTGGATGGTGGACTGGCCCGAGTCGAGTCGCCTTCGTTGCCAGCCAACCCAACCTTTCAGTATCAGTTCAGCGTGGATGTTCGGACGGAGGGACTGGTTCACGATCACGTCTTCGCACAAGTCGTGTTTCAAGATGCGGAAGGCAATGAACTGGGAGTTCGTGAAACGGAACACGTCACGAAAACAACGGACTGGACCACGTTGGTGCTGAAGGACCTGTTGCCGCCGCGAAAATCGGATCGCATGTACGTTCGATTGATGGTGGGTGGCGGGGAGGATGGGCTGGAAGACATCACCGGAAAAGTCGGTTTTGACAACGTGATGTTTCGACAATTCCCTCAGTTGAAAATCGCGACGGATCATGACCTGGGTGTGTACTTGCCGGGTCAGACGGTGGTCGTGATGAGTGAGATGTTGGGATTGTCCAATGAGCACACTCGATTGCGACTGAGGTTGTACAATCACGAACGCAAAACGCTCGGAACGTTCTCGCGAGCGATCGATCCGGTCGAAGAAGCGGCGCGGTTGCTTGCAGAAGAAGCCGAGGCGGAGGAGAGCCTGCAATCCGAACGGCCTGGTGAAGGGGAGGACGATGAGGATTCATCGGTGGCGGACGGTGCTTCGCCCAGCCAAGCAGGCGTGGAACTGGATGGGTCGAGTTCCCTGCGGTACCGATGGGATCTGAGTGACCTCAAGCCTGGCTTCTATCGCATCGCGGCTTCGATGGAAAATGAACGCGGTGCGTCCCTGGCAAACGAAACCTCCTTTGTGGTGTTGGGGCGAATCACGAATGATCCCGCCGAATTTGGCGATCCATCTCGCTCGCAAGAGTCGATTCTTGGATTGCCGTCTCTGGCGACGTTTCAATCGGAATCGGACGTCATCGACCCGACACCGTTTGGATGGACGGTTCCCCAAGAGATCATGGAACGGCACCGAAAAGGCAAGTTGCGTGAACGGGAATTGGCGAAGTGGATGCAACTGGTGGGCATCGGATGGGCGAAGCTGCCGGTCTGGTTTGGTCCCGACGAAAGTGATCATGCCGATGCGGCAGCGATGCTTGCGTTTCGTTTGCGTGACCTTGGAATTCAACCCATCGGATTGCTGGATCAACCGCCGGAGGAGCGTCTGCCGGCTTACCAACTGCGGGAGCAATCGGACACTCGGGTGGCCAATCTGCTGCGAGATGAATCCGCGTGGCGGCCCGAGTTGGAACCGCTCATGAATCGAATGACGACGCGAATTCGGTTGTGGCAATTGGGCGCCGATGAAGATCAGAGCTTCATGGGGCAATCCAACATACTTGAAACGTTGGAACGAATCTCCACGGGCTTGCAAGGGTTCGGGCAGCCAATTCAGACCATGATCGCGTGGTCCTGGGTTGATACCCGACCTGAATCCGTGGGCGACAGTTGGCGAGGGTTGCATCTTCACTCACCGTCGCCACTGACGGCGGCGGAGATGGACGCGATGTTGGATCGCGAGGTGAAAGCACGCGAGGAGGCGGTGATGGCGGGTGGGGCGACGGCGGCACGTCTTCCAGCCACTTGGTTGACGATCAATCCCATCTCACGAAGGAAATACGACCTCGATTCTCGGATCAGCGACTTGGTGCTTCGGATGGCCGCGACACGAGGCCACAGGGTGGGGGCGGCATTCTTGAGCGCACCCATGGAGGAGGACGCCGCGGTCCTGACCCGCGACGGGCGACCGGATGAATTGCTCCTCCCGTTTCGAACGACCAGTCTGCTGCTGGGGCATCGCACCAATGCAGGATCACTGCGATTGCAAAACCATAGCGACAACATTGTGTTTCGAGGTGAGACAGAATCGGTGCTGATGGTGTGGTCGGACTCGCCAAACCTCGAGCATCTGTACTTGGGGGAAAACGTTTATGAAGTGGATGTCTGGGGACGTCGCAAACCAGTTGAAGTGATTCAACATGAGGGACGCCGCGTGCACCGTTTGGTCGTCGATCGCGTGCCCAAGTTCTACGTCGGGATCGATCAATCACTTGCCGACTTTCGAATGTCCGTCCGTCTCGATCGAACTCGGATTGATTCATTGCTGGGACTTCAGCAACCTCTGGGTGTCAGGTTCCGGAACCCGATCAAGCAGTCGTTGTCTGGCGAGCTGGCCATGGTGGCTCCGGATTCTTGGCGTTTGGACGCGGGTCTGAAACCCTGGAACTTGCTTCCCAAGGAATCCAATCAGGTCGATTTTGGCGTGACACTGGAGAACAATGCCACGATCGGTGCGTACCAACTGCCACTGGACTTTCGTTTTGAAACGTTGCCTCCGACCTTGATTCGAGTTCATCGGACCATGAGCATCGGCCCGGACGGATTTGACATCCGGGTCAGCACTCGCTTGATCGATGACGATCAGGGAGGTCGGTTGCGAGTCAAAATCGAGATGGTGAATCACACCAATCGGCTGACCAATTTCGATTGCCTGTTGTTTGCCGGCCGAGAGCGTCAGTACGAGCGACGGGTGTTGGTGCTGCCACCTCGTGAGACCGTCGAACGCAACATTGACTGGCCGATGGGCGGTCAATTGGTGGGCACACGAATGTGGTTGCGTGCCATTGAGCAAGACGGGAATCGAGTGATCAACCATTCCTTTGACGCGCAACCCTGATCTATAGAAGACGCGGGTCAATTGAGCCGGATTGGTCGAAAGGTCCCCTATAGATTCGACGAATCGAAAGGGGGTCGGCTAGAATAGGGTGTTCCTCAGAATCCCCCGCCTTCCTCATTCGAGATGAATTCCCATGCAGTCTTCGTGGCAAATGTTGCAGCGTCGCAATTTCTTTTGTGGCCTTGGTGCGTCGCTTGGTTCGCTTGCCTTGACGTCACAATTGGCTGCCGACAACGTGGACGCTTCCAGCTCCAGTGCAGGTGCTTCGCCGTTGGCTCCGAAGAAGCCGATGATTCCACCGAAGGCCAAGGCGGTCATCATGCTCTTCATGGAGGGTGGCCCCGGGCAGATGGACACGTTTGATCCCAAGCCAGAATTGGATCGGTTGCATGTGACCGAATCAAAACGCACGGAGGGTTTGGCGACCGGAAAACGTTTCTACGTCGGCAGCCCATTCAAATCACGCAAAGTCGGCCAATCTGGATTGGACATGTGTGATCAGTTTGTCCATTTGGCGGACCCAGAAGTCGCGGACGAACTGTGTGTCTATCGCGGTTGCCAAGCGGAGTCGTTGAATCACCCCGAGGCGTTGCTGCACATGAACACTGGCAGTCGGCTGGGCGGTGACCCTGCCGTCGGAGCGTGGGCGACCTATGGTTTGGGCAGTGAGAATCAGAACTTGCCTGGTTTTGTCGTGATGACGGAACTCGCGATGCCACAGGCTGGTAGCGCGAACTGGTCCAATGGTTTTTTGCCTGCCTATTACCAAGGCACCACCCTACGTGCCCAAGGCTCGCCGATCCTGGATCTGAAGCCAGGTGACTACCGCACCCGCCAGCACCAGCGACGAATGCTCGATGAATTGGCTGGACTCAACCAAGATCACTTGCAATCCAGTTCGCTGAAGCAGCATCCCAACGCGGGAGAACTCGCCGCACGGATGGAAAGTTATGAACTGGCGTTCCGCATGCAAACCTCGGTTCCCAACTTGATCGATTTGCAAACTGAACCACAACATGTTTTGGATTCCTATGGCCTGGATGATCCGGAAACCGCCGCGTTTGGCAAGCAATGCTTGATGGCTCGCCGAATGGTCGAAGAAGGCGTTCGCTTCGTGCAGATTTTCTCGGGTGGATGGGACAGCCATGACTACTTGGAACGAGGGCACGCGGCTCGAATTAAAAGTGTCGACAAGCCGATCGCGGCGTTGATCAAAGATTTGAAACAGCGCGGGATGCTGGATGACACATTGGTCGTTTGGACGGGTGAGTTTGGACGTACCCCCGACAACAATTATCGGGGTGGCGTGACCGCGTTGGGACGGGATCACAACATCGATGCGATGACGATGTGGTTCGCGGGCGGGGGCACCCGTCGAGGAGCCGTCGTGGGGGCGACCGATGAAATCGGTGCCAAAGCAGTTGAGTGTGTTCACCCGATTCGTGACGTGCACGTGACCATGCTGAACTTGTTGGGGTTGGATGACAACAAACTCACGTATTTCCACGGCGGACGCTACAAACAACTGTCGCAGTTCGGTGGAGAAGTGATTCACGAGTTGATTGCCTGACCGGGCCACGAGAAACGCGTCAGGACACAGCGGTTGGAAGTTGCCTGCGATGTGAGGATGCATTGGGCGACTGCCGTGGACTCAAGCTACAATGGCCGGGAAACGCATGGCGTTTTTCGGCCATTTTTCTTGCATTGAAGATCTTGTGAACGATTCCGATTCACCATCGAGCCTGGATTCCGTGCTGGCAGAGATTCTGTTGCGCGAAGAGGAAGGCGAACGACCGGATCCTCACGAGTACCTGCAGCGACATCCAGAACACGCTGACGATCTGAAAGACTTTTTCCGAAACCACCGCTGGTTGGGCAGTGAAGAGCCTGAACCCGTGTCGTTGGTTGGTCAGATGATCGGTGAGTTTCGACTCGTGCGAGAGGTCGCTCGCGGCGGAATGGGGGTGGTCTACGAAGCCAAGCAGGATTCACTCCGGCGTGTGGTCGCGATCAAGCTGATTGGGGACGGTGTCCTGGCCAACGACGAAATGCGGGTGCGTTTTCGCGTGGAAAGCGAAGCGGCGGCGTCGCTTTCCCATCCGAACATTTTGGCCATTCACAGCATCGGATGTTGGCGAGGGATCGACTACTTCGTGATGCCAATGGTCAACGGCGATTCGTTGCAGATGCAAGTCGATGAAAGGCGGGCCTGCTGGAATGCAGAGGGGCTGGCCAAGGCGGAGCTGAAGGCGTGCGTGATGCAGACCGTCACTTTGGTGCGTGACATCTGTCGCGGAGTGGCTTACGCACACTCCCGCGGGATCATCCACCGCGATCTGAAGCCCGAGAATGTGTTGTTGGACGAGGGTGTTCCGAAGATTGTCGACTTTGGATTGGCCAAGTTTCATCGCGATGCGCCGGAGTTGACTCGCAACGGGCAGGTCCTCGGAACGCCCCACTTCATGAGTCCCGAACAGGCTCGCGGGTCGGGGGACCTCACCGACGCCGTGGATGTGTACGCCTTGGGGGGAATTCTTTTCGCGATGTTGACAGGGTCACCTCCCCATCGTGGTGATTCGACGGCGGAAGTGCTTTCCCGCGTGTTGTCCGACGAACCCCCTTCGCTGCGACTGGCTTGGCCGGGCGGCATGCCACGCTTGTCCGAATTGGTGGACTTGGATCACGTGATCGAACGAGCGATGGCGTTTGTCCCGAGCGAACGTTATCGATCCGCTGACGATTTGGCCGATGATCTGGATCGGATCTTGGAAGGTGACACACCGCTTGCTGCGCCAGATGGTTTGGTGCATCGAATGTCGCGAGAGCTGGCACGGGATCAGCACCTGCATGCTTTCCAGAATTGGGGATTGGCTCTCCGCCGGATTGGCTACGTGGTGTTGGCCACTCACGTCGCGATGTTTGTGGTCATGAAGTGGATTTATCTCGACACACCGCACGACTTGGCGGCATGGAGTGCGCCTGCGTTTTGGGGCTACTTTGTCCCGCGGGTGGCAATGTTGGTCGGGATTGCATGGGTGATTGGCCGCGCACGCGACGGGCTGTGGTTGCCGCGAGTGTCGGCGGAACGCCCGGTTTGGTCGGTGTGGCTGGGCTACCTCGTCGCGTTGTCCAGCATCAATCTGCTGTGGATCAGCGGCTACCTGGATCACTCTGGCGTGATGGTGATGGCGTGCATCATGAGCGGGTTCGCCTTCATCGCCATTGCGGGACACATGTGGGGCGGCAGCGCGCTTCTGGGGATGGGCTTCATCGGGATGGCGTTCGCATCCATCGCGCTCCCTGAGGCAGCCCCCTTGTTTCTGGGAGGCTGGTGGATGGTCACGATGCTGGTGTTTTCCAAGCGCTATCGACGCTTGGAATAGAACAGCCGCGGATGGTTTTGAACGGTATTGAATCCGCCAGTTTTAGCTGCGCAGCGTCGCGTTCAGGGAAAGCAGCGTCGTTGCCTTGCTCGCGTTCGCTGGTCCATCAATCAAATTGCAGGAATCCAATTCCAACACGCCTCGGCGGATGAGTCGCTGAAGCATGGCGTTCACTGGCTAGAGATCGCCAACGTGCATGGCACAGGGGGCGGTCGCATGCGACACCGTCAGAACCCGAACCTCATCGTCGAACACTTGGTGAACGACTCGATAGGAGTTGACTTGGATCTCGGAGACGTCCGCGCGACCGAACTCAGGCACGATGGACCCTGCATCAGGGGATTCCAACAGACGCTCGGTTTGCTCGACGATGCGTTCGAAGATCAAGTCCGCGAACTTGTCGCAGTCTCGACCGATGTAGTCGCGAATCGCCATCAAGTCCGAAACCGCGTACTCGGTCCAACTAACTTGCATTGCGAGTTTGATTCCATTGTTCGCGGACAGTTTCGGTGCCTACCAATCGGGCGGATTCAGCCGTGGCGAGACCAGACTCGATCTTTTGTCGGATGTACAAGCGATACAGCACTTCGTCCCAGCTTGCGCCATCGGGCAGACTGTCAATGGTGTCGCGAGCCGCAAACTTTGCGGAGGTGTTCATTGTTTCGTTCATTGGAGTCTCCTTTGTCCCCCCAGGTTAGCGGTTGTCGTCACATTGTGCAGTCTCAAAATGGGGGTTTCCCCTAAAAAGTGCGCAAATTTCACATGGGGAAAGATGCGCACCCCCGGTTCGTTTGGTTTGGGAGGTGCCGGTGATGATGCCCCGCGGTCGTCGCCGACACGTCGGAGTCAGTGCCAGCCTCGCTGACGCGTCGGGTTTCCTGGCATCGCCCCGGAGGGGCCGCCGTCGTTAGCTCGGGGCGGAAGCCCCGAGACCGGTGGCGGGAACAAACAAAGTCGCCCCGGATGGGGCCGTCGTGGGGATGCTGTGCGGTGCCTCGCTGACGCTTCGGGTTTCCATTTGGTTGCCCGTGCGGAGGCATGTGGCTTGAGTCAGCGGACTGGCAGGACAGGGTAACGAGCTTGGAATTGCTGCACGGTGGATCGAAGGTGGTCGTCAAGGCATTCCGATGCGGTGCTCCAAAGATCAACCGGGACGCCGCCAAAGAATGGTTCGGCGATCGCACCGGCGATGCAGGCCATCGTGTCGGAGTCGCCACCGAGTGAAACCGCCAGCCGAATGGATTCTTCCACGGAGGAGGATTCCAAGAACGCGGTGATGGATTCGGGCACCGATCCATTGCAGGACACATCAAACGAATAGAACGGACGTATCGAATCGATCGTGCGCGATAAATCGTAGCCAACCTCCTCGCGAACAAAATCACGGATGTCGTCTTTGGTGCCTCCGGTTCGTGCCAAGAACACGCATCCCGCCACCGCGACCGCACCCAAGATTCCGTTGGGGTGATTGTGGGTGACCGACGCGGTTTGCTCGGCCAGCTCGATCACGTCGGCCAAAGAATCGCGAGCGTAGGCGACTGGAGAAACTCGCATTGCGGAACCATTGCCCCAGCTCCCATATGGTTCCGTGTCTCGGTTTTGCGCCCAGCGGATGAAGGTTCCACCAAATCCAGCGCCCGGGTAGCGTTCGACGTAGTCGTGAAAGTAGGTCTGCAGTTCACCTCCGTTCATGATCCAGTCTGCAATCGCGACGGTGAGAACGGTGTCGTCGGTGAAGAAGGAGTTGTCTGTGAACAGCTCAAAGTCAGTGTACTTGGTCGGGTAATGTTCGAAGTACGACCCAACAATGTCTCCCACGATCGCGCCTAGCATGATGTTTGCCTTGGATCGGATCCTGTTTCCATTTCTTGTTCGGGGAATGAGTCTTCCCGGAGTGCTTGCAACGGGTCTCGTTGGCGCGAGACGATCGTTTCGGAATGCTTTCCGACAATCTCTTTGACTCGTCGAACTTGCATCCAATTTCGTAGACAGCAAGCACCGACTGCAACTGCCAACACGGCGATGAATGGAACGGAGTGAACTCCAACACGGTTCCAACTGATCATCGAAATCCCTGCACCACCAAGTGCGAGTGCAGCCGAGTGCTTGTTGAAGCGATCGATCATCCGATCGGCCGCCAACTGGTCGTCTCCCTGGTGGATCGCTTGATGTTCGTCGTAGTCAAGCGAGAACGAAAGACGCAGTGCGTCGCCCAGCGAAATTGATTCTTCAGAAGATTCCAATCGGCTTTCTTCATAGCGCCGGCACGCGTCGCGAAGACACGTGGACCGTTTTACGCGGCGATAGGACCAATATCCCAGGAACACACTTGCTACGATCCACGGTGAAACGACCGATGCGAAAGCAATCCCGCGAATAGCCAATACAAAGCATGTCGCTGCCGAAACAGCCAGGCTGGCGGTGAACCAACGACGCTTTCGAATGACTCGATGAACCAGGATTCCGATTCCTGGCTTGTGCAAGACCTGGTGTTGCTCATAGGTGAGCGGGAACTCCTTGAGCACGCGGATCAAATCAGCGCGTGAGGCAATATCTGCGTTGGTCGAAGCGTCGTTCATTTCATTGAATTCGTTGTTGCTGGTGGAATCATTTGCCTTCGGCGGCCATGGTCTTCATCCACTGGATGTTTCGCTGGACGGTGTTCAGATGCTCGGGGGTTGAGCGAATGCGAAGCGTGTCGAGGTAGACCTTCATATCGCTTTCGTATTGCGTCTTTGACTCCGGCGTTCGGCCTTGATCGTTTGTCTCCGCCATCCAGTCGTTCAGCTTTTCTCGCAAGGCAACCAACGTTGTTTGGTGTTTCGGATCGGCGGCCAAGTTGTGCAGTTCGTGCGGGTCGCTGGACAGGTCGTACAGTTCCTCTTCCGGTCGGATGTCGCGAAAGATCAGAGATTGGTTTTCGTCCAACGTGTCGGCGGCATGGCATTCACGAAGCGCGATTAAAATCGCCTTGGCGTCCTTGTACGCACACGGTTGCAGATACGGGCGATTGGGCAAGAAGTTGCGGATGTACTTGAATCGATCGGTTCGAACCGACCGGATGTGATCGACTGTTTCGTCGCATCGATCACGAGCGGCGAAGACAGCATCCCGCGGTTGGTAGGCCGCCCCGAGAATGTTGCGAGCTTGCATGGATTCGGGAATCTCGATCCCCGCTGCGGCCAGCGACAGTGCTGCGATGTCAATGTGTTCGACCAAATCGTCTCGAATGGTTCCTGATTCGATGCCGGGGCCGTTCAGGATCAGCGGCACGTGCAATCCCTCGTCGTACAAAAACTGCTTGCCTCGGCCGTGGCTGATTCCATGGTCGGTCATGAACAGGATCAAGGTGTTTTCGCGAACGCCCTGTTCTTCCAGTCTCGCAACCACTTCGCCGACCATCGCATCGGTCATGCGAACGGAATCGAGGTAGGCCGCCCAGTCACGAACGATGTCGGGATGATCGGGGTAATACGGCGGCAGCACCACTGATTCGATGGGCGTCGACTCACCGAACAATTGGCGAGCAGAGGCCGCCACTTTGTTCCACCCCTTGGTGTCTTTCCCACGAAGTTTTCCGCCTTGCGTTTGGATTTGAGCGAAGAATGGTTGGTCGGGTTTGCGGTCCGTCCAGTCTGCGGAGTCGTAGATGGATTTGTCCCATTCAAAGTTGTAGTCCGTCTTGCCGAGGCGTCCGTTGAGCGGCCAACCGGTGATCGAGGTGTGGTACCCCGCGTCTTGAAACAGCTTGGGCACCATCGTCACGTCGTCCGGAAGATGGATCTTCTCGGTACCGCGTCCGCTGCGATGGTGATGAGCACCGATGGAGGTTTGGTACATTCCGGTGATGAAGGCGGAACGACACGTTGAGCAGACCGGTGCGGTCACGTACGCATGGTTGAACTGCACGCCAGTCCGAGCCAACGAATCGACGTGGGGCGTCTCGATGGCGGTCTCGCCGTAGCAAGAAAAGTGGGCCGACATGTCATCGGGAATGATCCAGACAACGTTCGGTCGATCGTCGGCGATGGCTGGACGACCGAGCATGCAAATGGCGATCAGCGTGAGGCAAACGGAGTGAATTTTGGGGATGCGTTGCATGAAATGGGGTGGTGGGGATTCAGGTGGGGAGGCAGGCCGCAAAAGTCTTTTGAAAGACGGTTCCTGCCAAAGATAGCTGGTTTGGAACCATGACGGTGGATTGCACAGCCGGCGAATCACTCAGCTATACTCCGTCGAAGCATTTTGGTGAACGCGTAGGAACGAGGAAACGGTTTCCGATGCCCCACTCGCCACCGCGTGCCAAACGCCAGCCCACCACTATCCCCACCCGTTTGAACGAGCGTTTTATGTTCCACTCCCCGTTTGCGACGCCATCGATCCCGCGTTGCAGGGCCCGTCGCCTTCGCGAATTTTCGGTGAAGAGTATTTGCTGGGCGTCCTTGGCGTTGGTTGTCACCGGCAATTCTGCATTGGCGGAAGACGCCAAAACGGGCAAGCTGATTTTCGAGGACCGCTTTGAACGCAGCGAGTCGCAGGAACAAACCGACGAAGTTGGAAACGGATGGAAGACGAACAGCAAATCCAGAGCAAACGGTCACAAGCAAGTGGATTTGAAGGAAGGCGCAATGCGCATCTTCATTCACGAGACCGCCGACCACGGTGTCTCCGTGACCCAGCCCATGGACTTTCGCGATGGCCGAGTCGAGATGAAATTCATGCTCGAAAACGAGAAGGACTCCTTGGGCCTCAACTTTGCCGATCTGCAGTACAAAGAGGTCTGGGCAGGGCACTTGTTTCGTGTGACCGTTGGCGTCAAGTCCGTTGAAATCACCGATCTGAAAACCGGCGTGATGGATTTGGAAACCAGGGAGATTCGGAAGGCGGGCAAGGCCTCTCGTGATCTACAAGCCAAACTGAAAACGAAAACGAACCGTGTTCCTCATCAACTGGAAACCGGCAAGTGGTATCAGATCGCGGCTGAAGTGAAGGGCGACACGATGACGGTTTCCATTGACGGTGAAGAAGTGGCTTCGTTCGCCAGTGAAGGGATCGCTCATCCTACCAAGCGTTTGTTGCGGTTGGCGATCAAACGCAATGTGGTGGTGGATGATCTGCAGATCTATTCCTTGGATTGAATCCGAGTTTTGCCGCAAACGCTGCTGGCCTGACAAGCAGTGTGAATCACTTTCATGACCTTTTTAGACGAGGCGAAGATGCACGCTCGAATTCAACGCGTTTTCTTTTTGGCGGGGACGTTGTTCCTGATGACGATTGCTGCGGCCGGTGACTCACAGGCTCAAACCAAGAAGTTTGTTCCGAACTACGATGAGTCCAAGATTCCATCCTACGAGTTGCCGCCAGCGCTGGCATTTCAAAACGGCGATTCCGTGACGACGGCGGAGGAGTGGGGGAAGCGACGCGCTGAAACGTTGCGTTTGTTTGAGGAACACGTGTTTGGCATCATGCCGGACCATCGCCGAATTCAAGTGAAGCTGGTTCGAAGCGACAAGGACTTCCGACCAGGGGTGACGCGGCACGAGTTGGATGTTTCGATTCTTCCCTTGGAAGCCTCCAGCGAAATCGCACCGTTGGTGGTTCAGGTGCTGGCCGATGTGCCCCAGTCAGCCACTCCCGTGCCGGCGATTTTGGGTTTGAATTTCCAAGGCAACCACACCGTCGATGAGGATCCGAAGCTCCGCATCCCGACGAGTTGGGTTCGCGATCGACGCGATGGCTCAACCGATGGGAACAAGGCGATTGAAAAGGGACGCGGTGTGGCGTCGAGTCGTTGGCCATCGAGCATGATCACGGATCGAGGCTACGCGATGATCACGGTCTATTACGGGGACATTGATCCTGATTTCGACGATGGTTTCAAAAATGGCGTGCACGGCTTGATGCCGGCATTCATCGCTTCGCTGCCGGAAGAGCATCGCCCCGGCAGCATCGCGGGTTGGGCGTACGGGCTGTCGTGCGTTTTGGATGCGATTGAACAGACTGAATCGCTGAATGTCGACGCCGCTCAAGTGGGAGTGCTCGGGCATTCCCGGCTCGGCAAGACTTCCTTGTGGGCGGGGGCGACGGATCCCCGTTTTGGGATGGTGATCAGCAATGATTCGGGCTGTGGCGGGGCGGCGATTTCCCGACGTGCCATCGGGGAAACCGTGGGACGCATCAACACATCTTTTCCCCATTGGTTCTGCGACGCGTACCTTCAGTACAACGAGAACGAATCTGCATCGCCAGTGGACCAACATCAATTGATCGCCTTGTCAGCACCACGTGCAATCGCAGTGGGCAGTGCGACGGAAGACGAGTGGGCGGACCCCAAAGGCGAGTTCCTGGCGTGGCAAGCCGCCGCGCCAGTGTACGAGTTGTTAGGGATGCGGGCGGAAGACGCCAAAGTGGTTCGGGACGCGTCGATGCTGACTGAGCAAGCCGTCCTGAACGCCGGGCCAATGCAGTATCACCTTCGTGAGGGCAAGCACGACTTGGCCGATTACGATTGGGAATGTTACTTGGATTTGGGGGATCGGGCGTTGCAATCCAAGTCTCCATGACGCGACTTCCGATCGAAGAGGTACTCACGTCGCTGCGACAGGCGGTCGGCGGCGGCAAAGCGGTGGTGCTGAAGGCGCCACCGGGGGCAGGCAAAACAACCGGGGTACCTCCCGCCGTTTTGCAGAGCCTGGAAGACAATGGAATCTCCGGTCAAATTTGGGTGATCCAGCCCAGACGATTGGCGGCGCGTTCCGTTGCGGACTGGGTTGCGCGCTCGCGCAACGAGTCGGTAGGGGAAACGATTGGTTATCACGTTCGCTTGGACCACCGCGAATCAGCAGCGACGCGAGTCGTGTTCATGACCACGGGGATGTTTTTGAGGCGGATGCAATCCGATCCGCTGCTTGAGAACGTTGCCTGCGTCGTGCTGGATGAATTCCACGAGCGGACGTTGGAATTGGATCTGGCGCTCGCGATGTCGCATCGATTGCGGTCTGAGTTGCGAGATGACTTGGGTTTGGTGGTCATGTCAGCGACCATGGAAACGGAACCAATCGTTGCCTTTCTGAATCAAGAGAACTCAGAAAACGCGGTGTCGCTTCGCTGCGAGGGACGCGCCTACCCAGTTGCAATTCATCACGGCAAAGATCAACCGGGGGAACGAATCGAACGACGGATCGTTGAGCCCATACGGGACGCGGTTCAAAGCAGCGACGGCCACGTGCTGGTATTTTTGCCGGGGGTGGGTGAAATTCGGCGGGTTCAGACGGAATTGGAACGAGCGAACCTAGCCGGTGATGCTCGCGTTGTCGTGCTGCACGGATCGCTTTCGCCTAAACAACAAGACGAAGCGATTCGGCCATCGAAGTTTCGAAAGATCGTGTTGTCGACCAACATTGCTGAGACGTCTGTCACGGTGGATGGCGTGACGGCGGTGGTGGATTCTGGGTTGGCCAAGGTCCCCCGTTTCGATTCTCGCCGAGGATTGACTCGGTTGGAGACCACGTCGATCTCGCTGGCATCCGCCGATCAACGTTCGGGACGTGCCGGTCGGACTGCCCCTGGGGATGCCTATCGGTTGTGGAGCCAAGCTGCCCAACGATCACGAGACGAATACGACGTGCCTGAAATTTTGAGAGCCGATCTCAGTGACATGGTCTTGATGTTGGCCAGCCACGGGGAAACGGATTTGTTTGCAATGCGTTGGCTGACCCCGCCTCCAGAGCACGCGGTGGACTCCGCTCAAGCGTTGTTGCGGATGCTGGGCGCGATCGGACGCGGCGGACGGATCACTGAGCGTGGGAAAGTCATGGCGGGTTTGCCGCTGCATCCTCGGATCGCTCGGCTGGCAACGGAGGCAGTGGGCGTGTTGCCGAAGGCTTCCGTGGCCGTGTTGGCCGCGTTGATGAGCGAACGGGATCCGATGGAAGGCATCGCAGCAATGACGTTGGCCGAAAAGGTTGATGCGATTGAAAACAACCGAGTGCCGCGATCGATTCCGTCATCCACGATCAAATCCATTCGTTTGATTGCGGAGACGATCAAGAAGAACTTGCCAAGTGGTGCGCCGGAAACGCGTGCCGACGCGATGGAATGTGATCGCGAGACGGCGGTCGCTTGTGCGTTGCTGGCGGCCTATCCCGATCGAGTCGTTTTGCGCCGTACGGACGCACCGGATCGTGGCAGGATGGTGGGTGGTCGCGGCGTGGTCGGTCTGAAGCGAATGCTGGGAGAAATATCCAGCGAAGAATTGGTGCTTTGTTACGACGTGGATGGAGGAGGCACTGAATCTCGCGTGCGCGCCGCCGTGGCGATTCGAGAAGACTGGTTGGATGCTGAGCAGGTGGAAACGGTGGAGGTTCAATCCTGGGACGAAGGCCGATCGGCCGTTCAGTGTCGCCGGCAGGTTCGGTACGGGGACTTGGTGCTTCGGGAGACTCCTGCCAAGGTTCCTTGCGATGCGGAAACCGCGTCGATTCTGTTTGAGAATCTGAAGACGCGGCTGCCCATTGCTGGCGAGAAATTTCAGAAGTTGCTGCACCGGATTGGGATGGTCGCGGAAGTCGATGAGCAAGTTCCGGCGGTCAGCGAGGAGATGCAGTTGGAATTGTTGCGTGAGCTGTGCGTCAGTCGATCAAGTTTGAAGGAGTTGAAGACCGCTCCTTGGGCTGATCACGTCCTTGGGAAGATTGGCTACCCGGCTTGGCAAATGGTGCAAGCGGAAACGCCGGAGGAAGTCCAGTTGCCGGGCGGACGGAAGGTTCCCGTTCACTACGTGGAAGGCAAACCGCCGTGGATCGAAGTCAAAATTCAGTTGTGTTTTGGGTGGCCGGAGACACCACGGATTTTGCGTGGCCGTGTGCCGTTGCAGTTGCACTTGCTGGGGCCAAACGGGCGTCCGCAACAGATCACCAACGACCTAGCTAGTTTTTGGGCCACGACTTATGGCGAAATTCGCAAAGAGCTTCGACGTCGCTACCCCAAGCACGATTGGCCAGAGGACCCCTTGTCAGCAACGGCCAGTTTCAACGGAATGAAACGTCGCTGAGTGCCAAGCTTTCGACAATTTGTTACCGTAGAGGTTGGTTGTTCGTTCGTTTCCCTTTGCCGAGTTCAACGATGGATCGATTGTCGTTTTCGCGTTCTATCCGCTATGCCTTGTTGCCTGCCGTGCTGATGGTGGGTGGTTGTGGTTCTTCTTCTTCGCCGACTCCTGAAGCCCCAGAGGTTTCAACGGAAACAACGGAGGTCGAAGTGGTGGAGGAAGCGTCCCCCCGGGAATCGGCTCGACCCAATTTGAAAACACCGGGTGGTTTTGCGTTGCCCGAGGGGGATTTGCCGGAAGCGCCCATCAAGCGAAACAATCCTGGCGAAGGTGGCATGAGTTTGCCGGATGATTTGGATCTCGGTTCGTCCGCTGAATCATCCAGCGTCAGCGAGCCAACCGGCGATACCTCCACCAACTTGGTGGCTTCTTCGAAAAAGGTCGCGATTGACTACGCGGCTTGGGACAAGGTTCGCGAAACGGCAACAAAAAGCGGCAAGGTGACTGTGTTGGATGTCTGGTCGCTGGCCTGTGGGCCTTGCTTGAAAGAGTTTCCCAACTTGGTGGCCATGCAAAAACGGTTTGGCGACAAGGTGGTTGCCATCGGTGCCAATGTGGACTTCGACGGACGCAAGAGTCGGCCGCCAGAATCCTATGAGCCAAAGGTCACGGAGTTCCTAACGAGTGTCGAGGCGAAATTCGACAACTTCATCGTCCAAACACCCAGCGACGAAGTGTTTGAGGCCATCGGCATCGGATCGATTCCCGCTGTGTTGGTGTTCGATGCCGAGGGAAAGTTGGCCAAGCAGTTCTCCGATGTTGGCGAAACAGCCGGCTTCACCTATGAAGCCGACATTGTGCCGCTGGTTGAAAAACTGCTGAACTGATTTCGTCTCCGACTATCCTTCGGTGCAATCGTTCTCGTCCCAGTTGACTTGCAATCACTCGTGTTGAAACGGTGAATCACCGTTGGGTAACCTCATGGATCTGTCCGTCGTCGTCGCTTGCCAACGTTTCCCGTTTCGTGGATGCGTTGGCATCCTCTGTGTCTTGTTGAGCATTTCGACGGGACTCTCTGCACCACCGACAACGACGCTGCGTCAAGCGGTTCCACTGGAAACGCAACTCCAGGAGGCTGATCCGCTTGATTTGGCGCTGCAAGCACGCCGTCGTGGCGACGCCAAGCGGGGTGCATTGGTGTATTTCAAGTCCGCCGCCAATTGTGTGAGCTGTCATGGCGACGGAACCAGCGATTCGCTTCTCGGTCCGCCTCTGGCGAGTATTGGAATCGAGCTCACCAGCGTCGATCTGGTGGATGCGTTGCTGCGACCTTCCAAACGCATTCGAAAAGGGTACGAGACCTACACGGTGCTGACCATGGACGGGGAAGTGTTCAAAGGAATGTTGGTGGGCCAGGATGACGATTCGATCACGATGCGGTTGGGGCAAACACCGGAGAAGGATTTCACTTTGGCTCGCGACGAGATCGAAGTGATGAAGAAGGACGAACAATCCATGATGCCGGCTGGGTTGATGAAGTCGATCAAATCACAGCGTGACTTCTTGGATTTGCTTCAGTACGTGATGACCGTCGCGAGCGGTGGTGAGGTGGCGGAAAAGATGTTGCGGCCATCGCCTGAGCAGTTGCTCGTCAAGGATGACTCCGTGAACCTGGACCACGCTGGCATCCTTCGTTCGCTGCGGTCGCGAGACATCGACGAAGGACGCCTGTTGTATGAAGGCGATTGTGCAAATTGCCATGGAACCAATGGCCAGCAAGCGGCGCTGCCAACCGCACGAGCCTTCAGTGCGCAAGAGCTGAAGTTTGGTGCTGACCCCTACAAAATGTTCATGACGTTGACCAAGGGCAACGGTCTGATGGGACCGATGCCCTACTTGACCCCACACCAACGCTATCAGGTCGTTCACTACATCCGCGAAACGTTGATGAAGGATCAAAACCCGGGTTACGAGCCGATCAGCGACACTTACTTGCAAACGCTGCCGAAAGGGACCGAGGATGGCAAGCGTTTTGAGATCCAGCAACGAGACTTTGGGTTGGCACTTGGTTCACAACTGCGTCGAGATTACCCCAGCGTTCTGACTTTGCCGCTGGGCGACCTGACCGTGTCTTACAACCTGCACACCATGGATCTGGCAGACGTTTGGACGGGCGGCTTTTTGGATCTCAGTGAAACGCAGCACCAACGTCCGCGCGGCGAAGGAACTGCGAATCCAGATGGGGATCCGGTTGCCGGGTTGGCGGGATGGAAGTGGGGGCATGACGGGGAACTGGACTATTCTCGCGAAAATTGCTTGCCTCGTGGTCCGTTGCCGCAAACGTGGATGGACTATCGGGGGTATCACCTGCTCGGCGATGAGGTGGTGCTGAGCTATCAAATTGATGGGCGAGATATCTTGGAGCGAGCGGTGGTGATCGATTCGCGAACGCTTGCGCGTGAACTATGGATCGGGCCGGGGGACTCACTTGTGTTGTCGGTCGGGAAGGGACCGGCCGACGCGAACGATTGGAAAGTGGACCAGGCGACTGGCATCGCCTCGCTCCAGAACTCCGAATCAACGAACCAAGCGTTCATCGCAGCCAGTGTTTCCGGGCAGACCAGTGTTTCCGGGAAGAACAGTGATGTGTCGTGGGAGCGTGCCACTGAGCAACGCCTGAAGCTAACCATCCCGGCGGATCAGTCCGCGCGGAGCGTGCGTGTCACCGTTGGAGTCGGGGAAACGGATGGCGAACTCGTGGCATTTCAAACTTTGTCTGAGGAGGCTCGGAATCAACCTGTTGCCGATTTGTCGTCGCTGATTCAGCGTCCGTCGTCGGGACCAGCTCCCCAGCAATGGCCGGGGGAAATCACGACCGTCGGCACTTTGGGTTTGGAACAAGAGGGGTACGCGCTCGACACGCTGACTCGCCCCGATTCGACTCCCTGGAACACTTGGTTCCGCACCACGGCCCTCGACTTCTTCGAGGATGGCCGGATGGCGATCGCGATGCACGGTGGCGACATTTGGATCGTATCCGGAATGGATGAAACGCTGTCCAAGCTGAGTTGGAAACGCTACGCCGCTGGGCTGTATGAACCGTTTGGTGTGAAGGTTGTCGATGGCGACGTGTTCGTGACCTGCAAAGATCGCTTGGTGCGTCTGCACGATTCCGACGGGAATGGCGAAGCGGATTTCTACGAGAGTTTCAGTGCCGACTCGGATGTCTCCACCAACTTTCACGCCTTCAACTTTGATCTGCAAACGGATCCTGAGGGGAACTTCTACTACGCGAAAAGTGGGCACGGCGCCGACTTTGCTTTGCCCGGTGCGGTGTGGCGAATTTCCAAGGATGGCAAAGAGCGTGAAGTCGTTTGCACCGGTTTTCGAACCCCCAATGGTTTGGGCACGTTGCCAGACGGACGGATCACCGTCAGCGACAACCAAGGCCAGTGGACTCCCGCGTCGAAGGTTTCCATCGCCAAACCAGGCACCTTTCATGGGTGGGTTCCGACTTATTCAATACCGAACAAATGGGAACCCGATGGGGGCAAGATCGACATCCAAAAGGTGGTCGCTCCGGAAACGTTCGAGCAGCCTTTGGTGTGGATGCCACAAGCGTTTGACAATTCCTCCGGAGGCGAGATTTGGGTGGACGATGAGCGTTTTGGCCCGCTGTCGAACCATCTGCTTCATACCAGTTTCGGCAAAGGTTGGATGTCGATGATGATGATTCAGGAAGTGGGTGAAATTTCGCAAGCCGCGATCGTGAAGCTGCCGTTTGATTTCTCGACGGGAATCATGCGTGGTCGCGTCAACCCGCACGACGGCCAGGTCTACGCGACTGGTTTGCAAGGCTGGAACGGGGGCGGTCGGTTCGGGTTGGAGGACGGTGGGGTCCAGCGACTTCGCTACACCGGCACGCCACCGAAGATGATCACCGACGCTCGTGTGGTGGCCGGCGGGTTGGAGCTTGATTTGAACTTCCCGGTGGACGCGGAATCCGTTTTGGAAGAAGACTGCGTTTCAATCGTCCAGTGGGACTATTTGTGGAGTAAGGCTTACGGATCGGATCAATACATCCCCGGCACGGCGGAAACGGAAGCCCCGCAGATAGGCACGGAAACGTTGATACCCGAATCGGTGCAGGTGAACGGCGTTCCTGGAGAATCAGGCTCCTCACGCCTGCGATTGAATCTGGCAACGCTGACACCGGTCGATCAATTGCAACTGCAATTGCGGATCCAGGCCGAAGATGGCGAAGCGTTTGAAGAAGAAGTGTATTGGACCATCCACGTCGTGCCCTCCGGCGATTCGCTATGACCCCTTGTCTCTGTGGGATAGGCTTCCAGCCTGTCATTGGATCCACGACAAGCTAAAAGCTGATCCCACTGCTCATCCTGGTTTCGGAAACTCGGCAATTCGTGGGTCCGATGTGGGACCAACCTCGCAACTCGCTAAACAGGTTGGCAGCAATGATCGAGCATCACCACGTGAGCCGTTTGGGCGATAAGCACGTGAGCGGGAGTCATTGGGCTTGATCACGTAGCAGAGTCTCTCCGAGACGCTGTCATTTGCGAGTCTTAGAGAGACTCGCCTACGTGAGGTTCTACCCGATCATTCCTGCCGACCCGCTTACCGGGTTTGGGAAATGTTTCGACCAGTCCGCTACGGAGCAACGGGAACCGGTGGAACCAGGAAGAACCGAATGAAGGCATAGGCAGCGTAAATGTCCTCGCTGAATAGGATTCCGACGGCAGACATTGAAAGCAGCATGGACACAAGCACAGCTCGACGCATCGGGGGGCTACCTTGTATCACTCTCTTCAAGGGATTTGTCATTCCTTGCTATACCTCATTGATTTGAAGCAAGACGCGTGAGCTGTCTGTGGGATAGGCTTCCAGTCGGTCATTGCACCCACGACTGGCTGGCGGCTCCAGTCCCGAAGGAGCAACACAATCTTCGCTGTTGGTGTCAGCCATCTTTTTCAGTGCCCGTCCCAATCCAAGGCCCGCCCGGGCCCAAATGAGTTCGACGCGGACCTTGAGTGGATGGCACCGTACGTCCGGCACCGTACGTCCGATGCTTCGTAGGCCGGATCGCAACGGAGCCACTGACTCTGCATGGCGGCACTCACCTTGGGTTCCACTCAACAAGGCCCGAAGGGTCGACACAGCCGTTGCCGGGGCCGTCAGGCCCCGGACCAGAATGCCCACACAAATAAAAAAACCCGAAGGGGTGACAGAGACGATCTCGCTCTGTCGACCCGCCGGGGCTTGGGGGTGGACCGATGGGAGTGCCGTCATGATAAAACGGGTGTGGTTGATCGGCTTTGAAAACCATCGCACGGGGATCTGAAACGGGGGATTGCCCGGCGACGGAGCGGCAAACAACTGTCGTCGCTTCGCGACTGGGTGTGTGTTTTGGGGTGGGAGCCAACAACTGCGGAGCGGTGACAATTGTCAGCCTCGGGTTTCAACCCGAGGTCCCGTCGTACTCGTGCTCAGCGAAGCGGTGCTCGTAATCGATATCAGCATGGTACTCCACGCCGGACTCCGCGACACCATCGAATTTCATCGCCGTTCGGGTCAGGATCGCGACGATCCCATAGAACATCCCTTTCATCGCGACATCGTCTTGAACTTTGATTCCGTTGGTCCTCATCAGCACGTCTTGGATGGCGGCACACTCCAAGGCGGACCCGCGTGCGATGTCGAGAAACCGGGCACGATCCTTCAGGCTTCGTTTGCCGTTGCCCTCAGCGATGTTTAGCGGAATCGATTGGGCGGCACGCAGCCATTGGTCGCGAGCATGACGGTGCAAACCGCGAAGCGATTGTGATGTCTCAAAAGACCGAGCAACCTAGTGGTCCGTCAAAGTTAAAAGTTAGGGTTGATCGTAGTGGACGAGGCCACGAGTCCTTGGATTTGACGCAGGTTCAGGACTCGTGGCCTCGTCCACTACCCTACAAACAAGTGCTGACAGACCACTAGTCGATCGAGAGTCGGTAAGCGTCGAGGCGTTCGTGGCCAAATGTTTGCGCGGACACAAGGGCTGGTTCCGATCACGAGTACGAGCACCGCTTCGCTGAGCACGAGTTTTTTGGATGCCGGAACGTCACTGATCACGGGGCGGCGGCGAGGGAGTTTCCATTGTCAAACAACGTGACTTCGCCGCTCCCGTGCATCGGATTGTTCTGCTTTGCGATGGCTTTACTGGATCTGCGGGACGTTTTGTCATCTCTGCGGGAACCTACTTGCTCGTTCAGTGAAATAGCGTTGAACGAAGTGTTCGTGGACCCATGTCATATCGGTAACTTCGTCCATTAAATATACCGACCCCTCCATTTTCGGGGGGTTGCGATCGATCTCTTGAAACAATTTCTTCAAAGCGGATGCAAGCCGATCCGTATCGTGGCCATTGGGTTGTAGGCAATCCACGGCACTTTTAATAGCGTTGTAACGATCGCGATCCATCGTCAAGTAGTTTCCGCTGTCGTCTAGAACATCGAGTGCCATGGCGTAGAGCATGACCAAGCATCCGTCGCAAATGAAACGCCGCTGATTGGATTCCAATTCTTCTATCTGCAGATACTCCCAGTAGGGAAGCGAGAATACATCGCCGTAACAGAGGTCCCCCATGATGTACGAGTAATCGGCCAACTGATGGTACAGCAGGCAAATATCGCGTTCTACTCGCTGAACTTCGGTCCAGTCCACTTCCGAACCGTAGGTCACGCGAGACTCCTGTTTTCGCTTGGAAGTGTCACTCATGAAAGCTTTCAGTGCCAGAACGTTTGCGATGACCGGGCCGCCGCGATCGATCATCCATTTGAAAACGCGTTGTCGGCGGTTCGGCGTCCATCGCTTGGTTCGTCGTGACTTTTCCACTCTGAACGCCAAGCGTCCGCTACATCAGCAGAGGCCCACCACAAACCATTGTATGCTGTGGGCTTCCCGAATGCTTGAGACACGAACATTGCTCCGAAGAACGTCGGAATTGGTGGCACCATGAGCCAAAGTCCTAGAACCGAAAGCTGCGAGGGATCATTTTTCACGCAGATCCACAAAGCAATCCAGGGAACGGAACAGCCAATCAGTGTCGGCAAGGTGTATTTGAGTCGGGGCTTGAATCCAATTCTTGTTTCGCACCTCGAGCAACGAAATGAAGCTGCGTAACGTCGTGTCCGAGGAAAACGTTGCTCACAAATCGGGCAGGCGTTTTGCGGAGCGGACGCCTTGCGTTCGCTTGTTTTACCTATAGACGTGGACGATGCGTAAGGGTTCAACGAATCTCCGGTCGACGAACGGTTCCGATCACACGGCGGCGACGGTCTATCTTCCATTTCAAAACGCCCGATTTCGCCGCTCGGTTGCATGGATGGTTCGCCGCGGTTCTTGGTAGTGTGAAGCAGTGGTGATGTCTACTTGACCAAAGCAGGCAAACGCGACCAAAGGTAAATGCTTAAAGTCCACCCGCCTCTGCCGGTGATTGCAAGCGACGCCATCAATTGGGTCAATTCGCACACCATGAATATTTGCAATGCGGCCAATAACTGGAAATGCATCGCCAAGTCCACGATTGCGTCAATTGTGCATGCGAACATCAACACCGCGAAAGTTCCAAGGCCGATACGGAACGGCATGCTTATCCGCTGCTCTGAGGACTTCTCTACAGGTTGCCCAGTGTCGTCTGCTTCGGGCGGATCGTACGGATTCAAGTCTTCAACTTCGTCGGGCGAACGCTGGCGGTAACCGGGACGCGTCGAAAGATTTTGTCGTTGCCAAAACTTGCGACTCTGGTCCACGGCAATGTTATTTGTAAGTTTGGTGCGCAAATAGGCTCGAGGTCAGATGGACGAGCGGGTCAACTGTTGGAAAGTCCAGTGCCGTCTGAATATGATCGATACGACCGTTGCGAATCCAGACAAGTTCTCCCCATCCGCCTAATCGTTCAGGATACGGACGCCCTTCGCGTGTGGGCCACCCAGGAAGGGACGTAAGCGGCTGGTAGTCGTTGCTCACGTTTGTAAAGTCAACGAAATGGAATCCAATTGGATCAGTCGGATGGATTTCGCCCCACCGGATAGCAAGTTCGGCGAAACGGTCGAGTTGCGGACGCATAGGTGCCCACCCCACGTAAACAAAAACGATTGCACGTTTTGAGCTCGCGGCATTGTTGACGACGGTTTCAACGTCCGACACAGACATGACCCTCGCCTCATTGACTGATTCGAGCATCGTCACAACTGAGACGGTCGCCAGCGGCGCTGATTCGCTCCCAGGAGCGCAGCCGCAGAGCAAACAGCATGCGGAGACGAGAAAGCGATTGGCGATATTCATATCCATATCAAATGATCGTGCCCGTCACGGGGCCCGGGGGGGAAGGTGTCCATTGCCAAATCGCTCGCAAGACCGACTCCGTGTGCAGTACGCCCAACATGGGCGTGATCTTGTGGGGTGCAAGTCCCCTGTGCTTCGTTCCGGCTTCTTTCGAGGAGTCAGTCTACCAAATGTAACTCTGAAGAAAGACAGTCCGAGGCCATTCCCCAAGCCACCCGGAGCAACTGCGGGGAGGTGACAAACCGTGGGAAGGAAGCCTGCGAAGATGATCGGTAAGCCAGCAAAGAATCGTCGCTGGACATCTTCTCGCCAAGACCCGCCAGGTGACGTACAGAAACTTGATACGAGGCCGACGACTCCAGGCCCGTCGCGGAGCGATCCCTTGGATCACAGTGGGCTACTGATCGAGAAGCCGAACCGGAAGCCCGGCGGATGCCTCGATGGAGTTCTGAGCGGAGGTAGATCAAGCACTTGAACGGGGACAGATCACGTGTCCTTGAGCGATCAAGAACGTCCCTTCTTCGGGGAGATTTCGATGCTTACCCGTGAGTAGGGCTTGCCCAAAAGGCGGGGCGGAATGCGGTAACGTATGCCCGTGCAAAGAGAAGTCAGCAGAGGGCATCGTCGTCGGCCCCGGTGGTCGACGAAGGCCTGAAGGGAACGAGCAAGCACGGTTCGACTTCATCTCGCGAAGGAGCCGTTGCCGGAGGGCAATCTCTTAGCGGCGAAGCGGTCGGTCCAATGGCTTGGGGCATCGCGGCGACGCGCTGATTTGAAACTCATACTCGACCTCCTCGGCAGGTCGGCAGGAATGATCGGGCATCATCATGTGAGCCGTTTGGGCGTTCGCCCCGGTTGTACGTGGGAGCAACGACGCTTACCGAAACAGTCCAAAAGCCGAAAGACTCTTGCCGACCTACCTCGTGCGGTCCCGCATGCAAGGTGGTGTGGGAGGGGCCCCGGACAACCGGGCCCCAATCCCGATTCGGCTGGTTATCCGTTTGCGCCGGGCATAGATCGGGTGAACCAGTCGCAACGGTCAGATGCGGCATGTCGAAGACCAAAAATCGAAGGGATGTTGCCATCAACGGCAAAGACAACGACGTAGGGAAAGCGATCAACTAAAGCACCACGGAAGTCACCACCCACTTTGCCAAACGATTCTGGACGTTCAGCAACGGATCGAATGATTGAGCGGACGTTCGCGCGAAAACGATTGCCAAGGTCGGGGCCAATCGTATCGTAGTGCAGACAGGCATCTGCGAGATCAACGGCGAAAAGCGGATGGTAGCGTTCAGTCGCCATCGACACGTCGCCAAACCTCGTCGGAATCAATCGCAATCGACGGGTCTGCTAGCATTTCGTCACGTCGTCGTTGCATTTCTGCAAGTTCATCGGACGGCAGCGTCAGCGGTGCGGAAACAGCTAAGTCGTTCCAAAGTTCCGTTACAATCGCGAGTTTCTGGTCTGGCGGTAAAGCGCGGAGAGATTCTTGCAGTGTCATGGGGTTGCCCTCTGTTTAAGGTTTGATCCATTGTACCACGGAAACGGCCTGGCGAAAGCGTTGGAACTCTGGGGCAAAACGCCTGGAAATCCGCAGCGTCATAGGCTGGTGAGTGCCCAGTCGGCGAACGAATTGCGATCTATGGAGGTGCATGCATAGATCGTGCGTTGAACTTTGTCGCCGCACTGGGGTGGTCGGGGAAGCGAATCAGGACGCCTGATTCGCTAGTAAGAGTCTACCAGATACGATTCTTGGTATGCCCGGGAAGCGGCAAGGCCGGGTAGCGACAGCTGAATCGCCGGTGGGCGATCTTGCTCGCGTTCCTTTGCACTTTCTACCTGAGTTTGCAGGTACCAATCGTGAAAGTCCTCTCCATAGGACTCCGCCCAGAACTTCCGATGCGACTCGTGTCGAAGTTCGGCATACCACCACGGGCAGCCGCAGGATCTCGGTGAGACTTAGCTTGGGCTGTTGGTCTCCGGGTTTCCGTTGTTCTCTTGGGGCGGTTGATACGTTGGCAGTTGTTTCACCGGCAACCAATCCAGTGGGCTGGGGACACTGTGCAGGTGCTCGCGTCGGCAGTGCAGGTAGATCATCGTCGTGACGAAACTTGCGTGCCCGAGCAACTTGCTGATCGTCAGCAAGTCCACGCCGGCTTCTAGCAGTCCGGTCGCGTAAGAGTGCCTGAGCACATGCGTATACACCCGTTTCTTGATTCCCGCTTTCTCGGCAGACCGTTTCATGGCTTTTTGAATCGACGTGTCGGCGTAGGTCTTGGTCGCTGAGTTGCCGGGGAACAGCAGGTCGGCCGGCCTGTACTTCTTCCAGTAAACCCTCAACTCGGTCAAGAGTCTTGGCGAGAGCGGCACGAGCCGATCCTTGGCTCCCTTGGCGTGTCGGACATGAATCATCATCCGATCCGAATCGAGGTCGGCGATCCTTAGGTGGGCTGCTTCGGAGAACCGGAGTGCGGCCGAGTAGAGCGTCATCAGGAAGGTTCGGTGTTTCAGGTTGGGCGTGCATTGAAGCAGCTTGTCGATTTCGTGACGGCTGAGCACGATCGGCAAGGTCTTGGGCCGTTTCCCGAAGGGAACCATCGCGACGGGCCAAGGGACCCGGATGGTGTGCTTGTACAGAAACCGTAGCGCGCCGCTATTCCCAGCAAGCTCTGGCGGCTTGGTTGAATGAGCTATAGGCGACCTTCTTCTCTTGGATCAGGTAAAGCTGGAAGGTTCTAACGTCTTCGACGGTTGCCTCGTCGAGCGGTTTACCGATGAAGCCGGCAAACCTTCTGGCGTGGTAGGTGTAGGCCTTGATGGTCGCGGGGGCCATGTTTCGGATGAGCATGTCCTCGGCCATTCGGCGAATCAGCTGGCAGGGATGCTTGTCGGAGGAAGTCATTGCATTTGTCTCTAAGCAGGATGGAAACATCGCACTCCGAGAGTTCAGTGTGCGGAAGCATTCCACAGTGCTTGCGAAACAGAAAAGCGCAAGTCCTACAACCATTTTAACCGTCGCCCGCTCGGCGAGGGCTCCGTTGAGTTGTCCCCGGGCCCACGCATTGCCATCCAAGCTGAGATGGGACGCACGCGCGATCGCGCGGCAGACTGCATGTCCGACAGGACAGAGTAATCGGTCAAGCGATTGAAGGAACGGAGTTGGCAGGGACGCCAACACTTTCTCACGCAGGATGCGTGTCACTCAAGACCAGGTTGCATACCCAGAAATGCACCGGAGAGAAGCGATTAGGTTCAACGTTACGCGTAACCGGGAACACGCGGGAAAGTTTCTAACGGACAAATCGCTTAGCTCGCGTTCTCCGGTTCACGCGATGGTTATCCGCCATCTTGGTTTTCCCGCCGTGACGTTACCGCGACAACAGCCACTCGCCGATCGGTTGGCCAGTGAAGAAGAGGAGAACACTTGCGATCAGGAGTAGCAATGCGGGGCCCGGCCGATCTCTAAGCCAGGACCGCGTCGCGTATGCCAGCCCGCATGTGCTCAAGCCGAAAACTCCAATGACCAACAAGGAAATCCACAATGGGACGCCAACTGCCGAGCCGTATCTAAAGTTGGTGTAAGCTGTTGCAATTGTAGCCAAACCAGCGAACGCGGCAAGGAATCCGGTAAGCACAGAAGCAAAAACAAACAGCAAATGCAACCGATGCACTGACCGAATGTCTGCTGTTGATGGAGGCGTGTATGGATTCTCAGGATCATTCATTTGCGCGTATCTAGCAATGCCTCAAATGCTTCGGTCGGCGAACGTTGGTGATCAGCGAGGACGGGCGAACGACTTGCAAGCAGACGAGAAAACGCACCACCCGTCCTTCGTTGCATCACATGGTTCGTCGTGGCCGCAATCTGCGTAGCACGACCGGTATCCATTTGAAGACGCCGAAGCATCCAAGGATGTCGTGGACCTCCTTCGTCACCTGGGATCCGGTGTACCCAAATTCAGCCAACATCCTAGCAGATTTGGTTCCGTCCGCGACAACGCCAATCATTAAGTGTTCGGTGCCGATATAGCTGTGCCACATTTCGTCGGCGGCGGCAAATGCGTTCGAGAACACGAGACGAATATCGTCGTCAATCGTGAAATCGGCGTCGGTAGAAATGTGGTCGCGCGCGGATACCGCGTCGTCGATTTGTTGAAGCGTAATACCAAGGCCATCGTTCACATGATGAGCGATGCCATCCGGTTCACGGTAAAGCCCGGACAAAAGATGGCAGGAGTCAAAATGTCGATCGCCAAGTTCGTCAGCACAACGTACACCGAGGGCAACTGTCTCAATTGCACGGTCGGTCTCACGCCCAGGTCGCCCAACAGCGAGTATGTCATGTATGCGTTGGTCCAAAGTGAAATTCAACCGAATCGTTGCGTATGATGATGGTCTTTTGCTCGACGAACGGTACGCGGAACCGGGAACGCGCGGGAAAGTTTCTAACGGCCAAATCGCTCAGCTCGCGTGCTCCGGTTCACGCAGTGGTTACCCATCGTTGTTAGTGTGAAAGGTCGATTCTTGGGAAGCAGGGGAAGCTATTGTGTCGGTCCGGACATTCTCCGGGTTTGCTCGGTTCGTGTCACGAACGATAGTTGCGTTGTCGACATTAACAATGCAGTAGACACGTTCATCCGGTCCCCATTGTATGCGAATCTGACCATCGGTGAGCGTTTGGACAGAAGCAGGCGTTGAGGTTTTGGTTGGCAGTGGTCCGAGGAACCGGTGCGTAAATTTACCGCTTGGAGATTGAATGTAGTAGTGGTAACGCCCTTTGGGATCCGGACCTCCAAGGTCCACCGTAGCATTAGTCCCCGGTAACGGTGTCGATGACACAACCGGCAGGGCTGAGTCGCCAATACATCCGGCCATCATGGCCACGACGGCGAGGAGAGTGAGGTGTCGCATTTCAGTAGGGTAACGGTCGGGTTTTGCGGGTGGCGGCGATTGACTTGCAAGCAGACGAAAAAACGGACCACCCGTTCTCCCGTGCATTTCATGGTTCTGGCTCCCAGTCGTCCATATCCGCATTGAATGCGTTGAGATCCCGACGGAAGCGCTGTTTCATTTTCACGATGAACTTCATGTCATCCCGACAACCTGTTTGTGAGACTCGGTCGAGGGCACCCTCGTCATCGAGTGTTCCGATCACAATCAACCGTCCCTCATCTAAATTGATCGCGCGGTTGGCAATCGCAAGTACATCTGTGAATTTACCGTCACCGTTGTCTTTAACTTGGTAGATGAGAGTTGTAGGGTGCCCGTCTATCGTGACTCGAAATGTCCAGGCGGCGACTCCGTGCGTTTTGCTGTAGTAGGCATCTGTCACTTCAGCCTTGGCAATGGTGTCATCGCGAATAATGCTGAACGCGAGGGTTGGCTGGTTAAGATCACGAGTTGAGATTAGGAGCGAAAGAAATCGTCGTTCAGTCTCTGATGTGGGTTGCGCCTCAACGGAGAAGTCAAAGTCACCGCCAAAGTATCCACTTTCGATATGCGGTCCTTTCGAGTATCCACTAGCGTGATAATCACCCGCGTCTAGCTGCCCGATCGCCACGACAACTAGCGTCGCTATCGGTAAGAGCAGGGGGAGAGAACTCATGTTCATTCGGATGTCCATGCTGTAATGGAGAGGATCAACTTTGCGTAGTTCCGAGTGCCAGAACGTTGGAAATCACGTGGGACGGGCGAAAGACTTGCAAGCAGACGAGAAAACCGACCACCCGTCCTCACGTGCATTTCATGGTTCCCCTGCATTTGGTCATGTGGTCACCATCGCATTTCGTTCCATCGCGGCAAAGTAATTGCGGCGACGATCGCCGGTATGATCATCATAAGCACGACAGGACCGGGGCGGGAGTATTGTTCCAGCACCAATTTATTCGGTGCCAAGTGTAAATTAAAACGCAGTTTAGCGTGAATAGTCCGAAATACAGCACCACAGCCCATCGGCGCATTCCGAGAAGTCCAATGCCACAAACTAGTGACGCACCCTTCGAGAATGTGTTCCATAAGTTTCGTTCAAAGGCAAATTCGGACCATGTAAGTGGTTTCATCAGCAGGAATAGCACACCGCCGATAATGAGGAACCATGCAAGGACTGTGATCGAAACCGGGCGTGGCTTCGATGCCGGGTCAGAGGTTTCCTTGTTGTCGTCAACAGTGCTCATACCAGGGTCGCTTCGATAGGCGTTGGTCGAGTAGGGGAACGGTTCAAATCACCGGGACAGCGATAGAAATTTGCAAGAAACTAGAAAACCGAACCATCGCCGACTTCGGTGCAGTACGCCCAACATGGGTGTGATCTTGTGGGGTGCAAGTCCCCTGTACTTAGTTCCGGTTTCTTTCCCGACGAGGCAGTCTACCAAATGTAACTCTGAAGAAAGACAGTACGAGGCCATTCCCCAAGCCACCCGGAGCAACTGCGGGGAGGTGAATAACGTGGGGAGGAAGCCTGCGAAGATGATCGGTAAGCGAGCAAAGAATCGTCGCTGGACATCTTCTCGCCAAGACCCGCCAGGTGACGTACAGAAACTTGATACGAGGCCGACGACTCCAGGCCCGTCGCGGAGCGATTCCCTGGATCACAGTGGCTTGCTGACCGAGAAGCCGAACCGGAAGCCCGGCGGATGCCTTGCTGGAGTTCTGAGCGGAGGTAGATCAAGCACTTGGGCGGGGACAGATCACGTGTCCTTGAGCGATCAAGGACGTCCCTTCTTCGGGGAGATCTCGATGCGTACCCGTGAGTAGGGCTTGCCCAAAAGGCGGGGCGGAATGCGGTATCGTATGCCCGTGCAAAGAGAAGTCAGCAGAGGGCATAGTAGCGATCCGCCGAAACCAACGGCGACGCGAAGGCCTGAAGGGAACGAGCAAGCACGTATCGACTTCATCTCGCGAAGGAGCCGTTGCCGTATGGCAATCTCTTAGCGGCGAAGCTGTCGGTCCAATGGCCTGGGTCATCGCGGCGACGCGCTGATTTGAAACTCGTGCTCAACCGCCTAGTGCGGTCCCGCATGCTAGGTGGTGTGGGAGGGGGCCCGGGCAACCGGGCCCCTATCCCGATCGCCATGGTTATCCGCCGTTACGACCTATTGCAGAATATCCTTTGTATCTGTTGCGTCTCACAAAGTCACCGATTCGTGCCCGGCATTCCGCGCTCATCGAAGTGTCAGATGCGTAGAAATTTGAAAGATTAGGAAAACCTAGAATGACGCTCTCGGAACGATCGGTTACGTCAGTGCCACTGATGTTTAAGCTCTCAATACTCGACAACGCTGAAAGCTCCACGAGGAATTCATCGGACAGCCTATTCTCTGCAACGTTGAGTTTTTTCAGCGTTGATAGCTTCGATAGATGAATGGAAGCTGAATCGTCGATCTTTGTATTTGAAAGACTAAGGTTTTCCAAGGAAGCAAGGCTGGAAAGGTGCAGCAGGTCGTCTGATCGCACAGCAGTGCCGGAAAGCCCGAGTCGCCGAAGTGACGCCAGTCGCACAAGATGCGACAAGCCTGGACCTTTTATCTTGGTCCCCATTAGGGAAAGCTCTTCTAGGTCCTCAAAGCCATCAAGGTACTTTAAGCCACTGTCAGTAATGATGGTAAATTCAAGGGCTAGATACTCTAGTGCGTCGAGGTTGGTGATATTTGCCAGCCCATCGTCGGAGACTTTCGTTCCGCAGAGATTGAGGTGTTTCAGGGAATGAAGGTACCGCAGTGACTCTAAGCCCAAATCTGTAATTGGCTGAAATCCGAGATATAAAATCTCCACATGCCGTAGACTTTCAAGCGAGCGAAGCGAGTTGTCGTCAACGGTGGAAGCCGTGTCAGCCTCGGTTGCACTGCGTTGCCCGTCGACACATCGCACATGCCTGAGCAGTTCCCAATTTAGCCTGCCTAGTAATGTCTCACTCGCGTTCTCGTGTTCAATCTCCGGGTCGTTGTACCAATATCTACCGCGATTTCCCCAGGGATCGAACGATATTGCCAACCCGTCGGCCACTAGCTGTTCTTCAGCATTGCGTTCAGCTTTAAGCCGTAGAAATGCAAGACCCCCGACAACACAGAGTAACGTCGTCAATGCCAGGAGCGTCCGAAGGGATACGCGAAATCGCATGAAAAGTTTCAGTCGGATAACGTTACCGATCAGCCGGCGGCGACGGTTGATCAACCACTTCAAACCGCCCGACTTCGCCGCTCGGTTGCATCGGATGGTTCCCCGCATTCTTGGCCAGCCTGATTCGAGGTGCCGTCATGCGAGTATTCGAGCATGCAAAACCAGGCCATGATTGCGGGGCATATCAACGCGACCATTGTATTAATGATGCCTGAGTGGGGCCAGTTGAGCGACACAAGAGATTCTGGCGTTGCGTTTAGCGAAACCGCGAACCACGCGAGCGGTGTTGTGATCGAAAACAGAGTCAGGATTCCGATCAATGCGGAAAACGGCAAAACCCGATCACGCCGATACCAAAGGACACAACCAACAATGTTCATCAGCAAGCAGCATCCGAACGGCACCAATGCAATAGTGGGTTGGCCGTTGAACGCAAGAATCGCAGCGGTGGGAATCAGCCAAGCAGATCCGCCTAAAAGACCCCCAAACCATCCACCGATTTGCCATTGAAAACGACGAGGCCCCGTCATTGCCGATTTGCCTTGTGTTGTAGTCATGGTTGGAAGTCGGGAGCGATGCAATTGAGTCGGGGAACGTTACCGATCACCGAGGACCGGGAGTTTGGCATCCATTCGTGAAAACGATCCACCGGTCCTTCGGGCGAGTAGACCGAGGTCTCTTTGGTTTAGGTTAGGGTTTGTGTTCCCTGTTTGCCACCGGTTTCCTGTGGTGGTGTCACAATATTCTAACCATGCCGCATTGACCCTCGGCCCCTCTCAGATCCGGACGTGCCACTTTCTAGCATCCGGCTCCCAACCAACACCTCTCACACAGCACTCATCGACGCACGCGACATCGCGATCAGGTCCGTGAGCTGCCGCGGATTCGACAAGGGATGTCGCTCGCACAGACGGGCCAGGTGCGTCCAGTTCACGTAGCTGCTTTGGCTCCGACGACTGAGGTGACGCTTGACCAGCACGCGGGCCTTGTTGCGGTACGCCATCAGCATCGGCCAATTGTCATTGATACCGCAGTACTGGTAGTGACCGCGAAGCTTCGCGTTAAGGGTCTGCCACATCTCGCCGATCGGAACGTCCAACTGACTCTTGAACCAGCGACGCAGTTCCACGACCTTCTGCCGATACTTCTTCCCCGACGTCTTCCGTTTCAGCTTGAACTTTCCAGCGCGGCTGCGCCCGCAGTAATGAGTGAATCCCAGGAAGTCAAAAGTTCCCGGAGGCCCTTCGCCCCAGCGTTTGGAATCACGCTGGGCAAAACGACCGAATCGGAGCAACTTCGTCTTCTCCTGGGCGACTGACAGCCAATACCGGGCAAGTCGTTTCGGCAGGACCGCTTGGTATCTCCGCGCATCCGATTCCAATTCAAAACAGCAGATGAAGTCATCCGCATACCGAATCAGAGTCGCTTGTCCTTGCAGTCGTGGCTTCACTTCCCGTTCGAACCAAACGTCCAACACGTGATGCAGGTACACATTCGCAAGCAGCGGAGAGAGGCTCGAACCTTGTGGAACGCCCTCGTCGGTTGCTTCCAGTTTGCCTTCGATCATCACACCTGCTTTGAGAAACCGCGTGATCAGAGCGAGCAGCTTGGGGTCGCTGATGCGAACTTGCAACAGTTCCAAGAGGCTCTCGTGACACACGTTGTCGAAGAAGCCTTCGATGTCTGCGTCACTGATCCAGTTCACTTTCTCGGTCGCGATGCTTTGACCGAGTGCCGACAACGCTTGGTGGCATGATCGCTGCGGACGGAATCCATACGAGAAGTCGTAGAAGTCGACTTCGTAGATCCGCTCGAGGACCATCACCATGGCTCGCTGAACGAGCTTGTCTTCCACGCAAGCGATCCCCAGAGGTCGCGTTTTCCCATTCCCTTTCGGGATGTTCTTTCGCAAGCTTGGGTTCGGGCGATAGCTGCCACGATGAAGTCGATCGAGCAGGCCAAGAAGGTTGCCCTCCAGATCCTCCTCGTAATCTTCCACCGCCACGCCATCGACCCCCGGCACTTTCCCTCGCTTCAGTCGGCGAAACGCATACCACAGCAACTCGTAATTGAGCAGCGAAAAGAGGTTATTGAAAACCTCTTCGGGATGCGTCTTCGCTCTTTCGGTGATGCGTTCAAGACGATCCAGAACCGTACTCCCACCACTGAGTGTGGGCGACTCGGCGTCTTGGACGCGTGTTGGCCTGACCGCCTTCCCTTCGCCAGCATTACCCGGCTTCATTCCGCCTGATTGGACTTCAAGCTTCTGCGGTACTATTCGGTCATCCGACTCCCTGAATGTCATTTGTCTTCGTCGCTTATTCCACTTCTAGGACATACTCGATCGGCCAAGTTGGAAGGCTTGGGTTCGGTCAAGAACTTCAGGGTCTCACTGGTTGCCTGATTGGCTTGATGTGTAATGCGAATGGGCCGCCGACCCCGGGTCTCCGCTTGCTGCTCGCCAAGTGACGCTGCAAGCGATGTTGCCTTCAGGGATGCACAAACCTTGGGCAGGATCCAACAGTTACCAAATTTCGGGGCTAAAATCCATTCAACGTCGCAGGGCCACCTACGAGCGCTTCATCCTCACTACCTCTCTGTGTACGCTTCAAACTTCGACTTCAGCTCATGGTGCCTATACGAAGCCTGTAACACTCGATACTGGGCGCGCGGCTAACGCTTACCCAGGCGGGATTCCCACCCGCTAGTCAATCAGACCTTGCCAGTCCGCACGTGCACGGCATGGTTATCCGCCATCTGGACGCTCCAATCGTGGAATGGGTTGTGGGCGAGCATCTACGATAGTCGCTACGATACGCGAAGCAGTGATTGTACAGTCACCGACGGTACCCCGGTACCATCCCCAAAGCTCGTCACCAGTCTCGAGTTTGCGAACATCACCGACAACGAATAGATGGCAAATGAGGTTCAAAGGATCAGAGCCATCTACGATTTCGGCTGCACCTTCAATGCCCTTTCCGGCAACAACAAATCCGAACAGGTCGTACTTGCGAAGAGATAGTCCTTTCGCCGCGTTTAGCATTTCGACATCACGTGGTTTCGAAAAATCGGGAAAGCTCCGGCGGAAATAGTCGTATGTTGCCGAATGAATCGCAAAGCGTGGCACCTCCATGAGATCGTTGGCGAGCCAGCGAATAGACGCATTGCCGACGCTGGACGTGTCCAGATTCGGTTCGGGGGTTAGCAAACAGCGGTCGGGAGTAACCATGTCTTCGTCGATGTAAATGTCGGTTCCACCGAAGGCAGATCGGCGAGCATGGACCGCTGAAAGTGGCTCGCCGTACGCAACCGAAGCGAACTCGCAACGTGTCTTCCATTCGAATCGTTCGGCAGAAAGTTCAGGAAAGTACCCCGAGTTCGTATTGTTGTCGCTGAATAGTGGGTTGACGGAGGCGTAATCGTAGTTCTTCGGGAATCGGCGAAAATAGTGCAGCGTTGGCCATGTCGGTGAGAGCGTCATTGCGATTGTCGATGGCTACTGCGGATAACGATTGAGTTCACCCGTTTAGCAACTAAAAAAATTCCCCTTGCCAACCGGCGTGACGCTAAACGGGTGCAACGATTGGTTGTACTGTGCCGCCGGGGCCTGTGCTACGTCGAAACGCTGTCGCCTTAGCGTTTTATCGGTGGCGTGGTCTCTCAGCAAGGCAACAGCCGGACGTTCTGGTGCACTCGAACCCAACTCAGAGTGCACCTTCGGTATCGTTGGTGGCAGTTGTTTCGGTCGTATCGAAGAACGCATCATGCGATCTGTCCAAGGGTTCGTGTGACAAACGCGGAGCTCGGTGGAGAACGTCCAGGCTGGAATGAATGGTGACTGACCAGCAACGCCCCACATTCAGGACAACGACAAGCTTGATCCATCCCGGCGGCGTCACAGACTTCCTGCCATGTCTTCGGTTCCTCGGTACCAGGGGCGTAGCAACTGCCCAATGTCTGATGTGCTTCGGCAAGCCCCGAATGCTGATTCCCGCTGTACAGCCCGAAGCCTCGCACGCATTGGTAGCGACGCGGCGGAACATGTTCCAGCCAACGCATCAAGAAAGTTTCGGTTGGCAGGCGAGTCACGCCTTGTCGTTTGCCGTCGCCCCCTTCGAGTTCGCTGAGTCGGTACCGGAACACAACCTGGCCATCGCGTTCCTCCAGCAACCTGAAGTTCCCGATCGGACCGCCACGCAGATAGCGAGCCAGATAAGTCACCACACTGGCGCCACCTTCATAGGCGTCAAAGACTTTGACATTCCAAGGGTCACTCAATTTGTAAAGCAACGCATAGAACTGGTTGCGTTTCCTACCCGGTGGCAATTGGATCTTGCCAGCGACCACCATCTCTCGCAGCAACGCCTTGAACTTGCCACGGAACTTGGTCATCACAACCTTGCGGGGCAACAGGCACTTCTTCTTGGCAGCGACCCACGTTCCGTCTTCAGTCAGTCCGCCGGCGGAAACCAAGACATGCAGATGCACGTGCACATCCAGTTTCTGGTTCCACGTGTGCAAGGCGGCGAGGATCCCAGGCCGTGCGCCCAGATAGGCTTGGGATCCAAGCAGTTGCATCAGCGTCTGCGATGCCGCTTGGAAAAGGGCGTCTGCAAAGGCTCGCTTGTTGTATCGCCACAGCGGATTGAGCGAGTGCGGGAGCGTGAAGATGAGGTGATGATGCGGGACCGGCAGCAGGCGAGACCGCCATCCATCAAGCCACTTCTCGCGCGGCAGCCACCCGCACTTCGGGCAGCATCGATGCGAGCACGAGTTGTAAGCAACTTGGTGAAAGTGGCCTTTTGGGCAACTGTTGACATGGCCTCCCATCTCTCGCGTGCGACAATGCGTGATGGCCCACGCGGCCCGGTGCATGTCACCGCTGAGCCCATATGACTTCGCAAGCTTTGGGTAATGCTTGCGCATCAATTGTTGCAAGTCGAGCGACAAGGTCACTGCCTATTAGAAAACATGACGCTTCGCAAACATATACCAGAGGCCAGTACAACGTTACCGATCAGCCGGCGGCGACGGAAGATTAACCACTTCAAAACGCCCGACTTAGCCGCTCGGTTGCATCGGATGGTTCGTCGCATTCTTTAGCGGTATCCAACGCAAATTCGTTAATCATGTTCGCGAAAGGACCTTTCCGCAAGCTTCTGCCCAAGGTTTTGGCATTTTCTCTTGTCGCAACAACTCGATCTCAGCCTGAATTCGGAGCGATTTCACGCGAACTACATCATCCGACGAGCAACGTCGGTGCGTGTAGCGTACAACGTAGATTGCCTCTTCTCGTCGCATGGTATCGAGGGTGGATTTCAATCGTTCTGTTGTGGGATCAACGCCGAGAGGCTCTGCATCGTGCTCGCTTGCCGCCGACAAACCTTCGCGACAGTGCCGACAGATTCGATTAAGCAGCCAAACACTGGATCGTATGAATAGGCTGACACAAGCCAGAGCGAGAAAGAACGTCAAGAAAAACGCAATCGATTGACCAGTTTGGCCTAAGACGCCAATCGCCGCACAGACGAACACCGCGAAGATCACGCTACCAAGAGCGTAACCCGTACTGTTGATCATGACGTTTTTTGACTCGCTCATGGTGTGGAAAACAGGTTCGATGCAATCAACTTCCGTCGGCGAACGATTGAGTTCACCCGTTTAGCAACGAAAAAAATTCGCCTTGCCAACCGGCGTGACGCTAAACGGGTGCAACGATTGGTTGTACTGTGCCGCCGGGGCCTGTGCTACGTCGAAACGCTGTCGCCTTAGCGTTTTATCGGTGGCGTGGTCTCTCAGCAAGGCAACAGCCGGACGTTCTGGTGCACTCGAACCCAACTCAGAGTGCACCTTCGGTATCGTTGGTGGCAGTTGTTTCGGTCGTATCGAAGAACGCATCATGCGATCTGTCCAAGGGTTCGTGTGACAAACGCGGAGCTCGGTGGAGAACGTCCAGGCTGGAATGAATGGTGACTGACCAGCAACGCCCCACATTCAGGACAACGACAAGCTTGATCCATCCCGGCGGCGTCACAGACTTCCTGCCATGTCTTCGGTTCCTCGGTACCAGGGGCGTAGCAACTGCCCAATGTCTGATGTGCTTCCGCAAGCCCCGAGTGCTGGTTCCCGCTGTACAGCCCGAAGCCTCGCACGCATTGGTAGCGACGCGGCGGAACATGTTCCAACCAACGCATCAAGAAAGTGTCCGTTGGCAAACGGGTCACGCCTTGTCGTTTGCCGTCGCCCCCTTCGAGTTCGCTGAGTCGGTACCGAAACACAACCTGGCCATCGCGTTCCTCGAGCAACCTGGAGTTCCCAATCGGACCGCCACGCAGATAGCGAGCCAGATAGGTCACCACACTGGCGCCACCTTCATAGGCGTCAAAGACTTTGACATTCCAAGGGTCACTCAATTTGTAAAGCAACGCATAGAACTGGTTGCGTTTCCTACCCGGTGGCAATTGGATCTTGCCAGCGACCACCATCTCTCGCAGCAACGCCTTGAACTTGCCACGGAACTTGGTCATCACAACCTTGCGGGGCAACAGGCACTTCTTCTTGGCAGCGACCCACGTTCCGTCTTCAGTCAGTCCGCCGGCGGAAACCAAGACATGCAGATGCACGTGCACATCCAGTTTCTGGTTCCACGTGTGCAAGGCGGCGAGGATCCCAGGCCGTGCGCCCAGATAGGCTTGGGATCCAAGCAGTTGCATCAGCGTCTGCGATGCCGCTTGGAAAAGGGCGTCTGCAAAGGCTCGCTTGTTGTATCGCCACAGCGGATTGAGCGAGTGCGGGACCGTGAAGATGAGGTGATGATGCGGGACCGGCAGCAGGCGAGACCGCCATCCATCAAGCCACTTCTCGCGAGGCAGCCACCCGCACTTCGGGCAGCATCGATGCGAGCACGAGTTGTAAGCAACTTGGTGAAAGTGGCCTTCTGGGCAACTGTTGACATGGCCTCCCATCTCTCGCGTGCGACAATGCGTGATGGCCCATGCGGCCCGGTGCATGTCACCGCTGAGCCCGTTCGACTTCGCAAGCCTTGGGTAGTGCTTGCGCATCAACTGTTGCAAGTCGAGCGACAAGGTCACTGCCTATTAGAAAACATGACGCTTCGAAAACATATACCAGAGGCCAGTACAACGTCCGACATCACCGGGTCGGGAGTGTTGATGTTCCATTTGAAAACGGCCGCAAGCCCGACTCCGGTGCATGTCATGGTTATCCGCGATCCACGATCAGAACAGGTCGTCCGATGGCGGCAACCATCTTCCATCTCGGAAGTGAAGTTCGTCAACACCTTCGCGATCTACGACATATATCCGAAAGAAGCGATCGCCAGGAGCGTAGAGATCAACCAGTTTGTACCCAGGAACAATGATGGCCTTTATGTCCCCGTTGACGACAACCGCCTCTTGAGTCTTGGGAACTGGTTTTGTCGCAATATCCGGGAGCGTCAAGTCGAACGGGGGAAACTGCGTAGCGTCTCGCCAAGATGTGGCGATTGCATCCGCACTGGGAACGAGAGAACAAAGGCGTAGATGAGCCCTTCGGTGACCAAAGGCGAGGCAGTCATCAACCCAGTTTTCGTTGTAGCGAAGTCCAATCGCCCCCCCTGGGAAGGGAAAGTCAGACCGATAGAACAAGACACGAATTCCATTCGTCTCGACGAGAGTGATTTCGTCGTCAACACGTTCTTCTCGCAGTTCGCGAGGCTGCCAACTACGCACAGTTTCGTAGGCGGAGACAAGATTCTTTGCGAACGCAGTATCGAACCCTTGGAATCGAACTCGGCTGTAACCAGCGTAGCCGCAGAAAGCGCCAGGGTAAGACCCAAATGCCGAGTAGGTAAATGATCGCTCGTCGTCGGAAGCGCTATGCAAACGTTTTGTGTCAGACTCAGTTAGAACCGTTGGAAAAAACGCGTCACCAGGAAGGAAGAGATTGTTGTTCGCAAGGACGAACTGTCCGTGGACAGGCAGAAACGCTATGCATGCAATTATTGAGAATCGAATCATTGTATTTCAGTCGGATAACGATTGAGTTCACCCGTTTAGCAACGAAAAAAATTCCCCTTGCCAACCGGCGTGACGCTAAACGGGTGCAACGATTGGTTGTACTGTGCCGCCGGGGCCTGTGCTACGTCGAAACGCTGTCGCCTTAGCGTTTTATCGGTGGCGTGGTCTCTCAGCAAGGCAACAGCCGGACGTTCTGGTGCACTCGAACCCAACTCAGAGTGCACCTTCGGTATCGTTGGTGGCAGTTGTTTCGGTCGTATCGAAGAACGCATCATGCGATCTGTCCAAGGGTTCGTGTGACAAACGCGGAGCTCGGTGGAGAACGTCCAGGCTGGAAGGAATGGTGACTGACCAGCAACGCCCCACATTCAGGACAACGACAAGCTTGATCCATCCCAGCGGCGTCACAGACTTCCTGCCATGTCTTCGGTTCCTCGATACCAGGGTCGTAGCAACTGCCCAATGTCTGATGCGCCTCGGCAAGCCCCGAATGCTGATTCCCGCTGTACAGCCCGAAGCCTCGCACGCATTGGTAGCGACGCGGCGGAACATGTTCCAGCCAACGCATCAAGAAAGTTTCGGTTGGCAGGCGAGTCACGCCTTGTCGTTTTCCGTCGCCCCCTTCGAGTTCGCTGAGTCGGTACCGGAACACAACCTGGCCATCGCGTTCCTCCAGCAACCTGGAGTTCCCGATCGGACCGCCACGCAGATAGCGAGCCAGATAAGTCACCACACTGGCGCCACCTTCATAGGCGTCAAAGACTTTGACATTCCAAGGGTCACTCAATTTGTAAAGCAACGCATAGAACTGGTTGCGTTTCCTACCCGGTGGCAATTGGATCTTGCCAGCGACCACCATCTCTCGCAGCAACGCCTTGAACTTGCCACGGAACTTGGTCATCACAACCTTGCGGGGCAACAGGCACTTCTTCTTGGCAGCGACCCACGTTCCGTCTTCAGTCAGTCCGCCGGCGGAAACCAAGACATGCAGATGCACGTGCACATCCAGTTTCTGGTTCCACGTGTGCAAGGCGGCGAGGATCCCAGGCCGTGCGCCCAGATAGGCTTGGGATCCAAGCAGTTGCATCAGCGTCTGCGATGCCGCTTGGAAAAGGGCGTCTGCAAAGGCTCGCTTGTTGTATCGCCACAGCGGATTGAGCGAGTGCGGGAGCGTGAAGATGAGGTGATGATGCGGGACCGGCAACAACCGTGCTTTCCATCCATCAAGCCACTTCTCGCGAGGCAGCCACCCGCACTTCGGGCAGCATCGATGCGAGCACGAGTTGTAAGCAACTTGGTGAAAGTGGCCTTCTGGGCAACTGTTGACATGGCCTCCCATCTCTCGCGTGCGACAATGCGTGATGGCCCACGCGGCCCGGTGCATGTCACCGCTGAGCCCGTTCGACTTCGCAAGCTTTGGGTAATGCTTGCGCATCAATTGTTGCAAGTCGAGCGACAAGGTCACTGCCTATTAGAAAACATGACGCTTCGAAAACATGACGCTTCGAAAACATATACCAGAGGCCAGTACAACGTCCCGCATCAGCGGGGACGGGCGAAAGACTTGCAAGCTTACCAAAACGCGTGCCACCCGTCCTCCGTTGCATGCGATGGTTACCCGCTCTTGCTGGGTCCAGAGCTACAGTGAAGCCAAAGACTGGTGGACAGCCGCAACGTCAATCGCGTCATCACTTTCAGCAGTTACGCCAGTTGAAAACCGCTTAGCGATCTTGAGGCAGTGATCCGAATGTTGCGAAAAAACGGAAGACGTAGAATGGCACGTTGAAATGGTAGTCAATATCTCGAGCAGCCGCATCAGTTGAGCTATTCGCAGCTCCAATTCGTCCGCAGATTCGGGTTGCCCACGATCGCAGTAGGCACGGACCTGAGTTTCAGCTAATTCAGAATAGCTCGAGGGCAAGCGATCAAACATCGCATCTGCAATGGACACGGCTTGGTCGCAGCAAAGTCCCCAGGTTGCAGTGATGTCTTTCATTGAGCTTTCGATCCGCTTGTGCGTCCCCGTGCCTTCAGTCGGGTAACGACCGGCATCACCGGGCGGGGAAAGAAAAGTTGTCCATTTCAAATTCGGCCGCAAGCCCCGCTCCGTGTGAATGTCATGGTTCGCCGCTCTTCCTGGGATGTCCAAGCTCATCACTGCGAGACCCAGCAAGAATTCTACCAAGGGATAGCTCTCGCCAAATGCTGAAATCGGCTCAAGCCCAGCGATGTCGCCAGCTAGGCGATTCCATCCGCCAGGGTTTGCCTGCTTTGTACAGTTCATCGCAAAACCGAATATCCTCTCTCTCATCGTCATTTGTGGCCAGTGGGAGGGCCTTTTGCAGAACCGCAATCGCAGATGAGAAGTTGCCCTGTTCAGCATACGCTGCAGCAAGATAGATGAGATGCTTTGCCTTCTTGTAGTCCGTGATGTCACACGCTTCAGTCATGAGTTTCACCGCACGAGTTCCGTCGCGGTAGCGACGCTGAGGAGAGACTGCCAGATAGGCGGCAAGAACGTGACGTCGGTCCGCCGAGTGAGGTTCGAGTTCAAGTGCCCTCTCGAAGTCGGCGAGTGCTTTGGCGTACCTTCCCTTGCGACGCCATGCGCTTCCGCGGCTGTTGAACGATTTAGCGCTTCGAGGATCGAGCTTGATCGCCCTAGTAAAATCGGTGATCGCTTTGCGAAGTCTGCCGAGATACACCCATGTGTTGCCTCGGTTGTGATAAGCATCCGCTGAAACGGGATCGTAGCGGATCGCGAGATTGTAGTCGGCGATCGCATTCTGAAATTCGCCGAGATTCTGCAACGCGAGGCCGCGCATCCCAAAAGCATCAGGATCATTAGGATTCAGGCGAATCGCTTCAGTCAAGTCCTTGATCGCGTTTTGGTTTGCACCGTCGAAAACTTGGCATCGACCGCGGTTATAGAGTAGCGTTCGCAGGGCCTTTTCCGTCGGACCGAGCGCGATCGCTTCGGTGAAATCATTAAATCCTCGGTCGTACTCACCGTTGTTGGTGAACGCCAGTCCGCGCTTATTGAGAGCGGCTGCACGGTCGGCGTCATTCGGCAAAGCATCGAGCGTTTCGGTGCAATCCGCGATGATCCGATCGTATTCTTGTTCTTGTTCATCTTGCGTCATCACGCGGCAACCTCGGACGATCGATGCACCCAACTCGCGACGTCGTGAGCGGAAGTGTTGGAAGGCAATTTAAGGTCCCCAGAAGACGATTGCCGGCGAACGTTGGCGATCACGCGGTCGCCGCGATCGATCGACCACTTCGAAAACCATGGCTCGGCGACTCGTCGTGCATCGCATTGTTATTCGCCGCTCTCCCGTTTTCTAGGTGCACTGGGAAACCAATCGCGTGAGATCGTGATTTGCAAAACGATGGTGATTGCAACAAGCATCGAAGAAACAATCAGTTTGGTCGGCGGTTCCGCGGGGAGTAGTGTGACAACAAGAATGCAGGTGGAGAGCGCAAATAGTGAGGCAAACCGAATCGCGACGGTTGGCATAGACGGCTTAAATCCGAACCAGCGAACCGCCGCGTAGAGCGACGCCAACAGCAGTGGAATAAAGATGAACGGCGCAAGGTCCGCGTCGCCGAATGGCGCGACGAGGCCAATACGGTCCCAGTTTGCGCAGAGACCAACCAGGGCCAGCGTGAACGCGATGACGATCGCGAGCAACGTGAGTGATGATTTGCTTTCCATTAAGGACAACGTTGGAACTGCTTTGGATGTGAGTCACGTCAATCGAATAACGTTACCGATCACCCGGTCGCCGCGAGAGATCTTCCATTGTTAAAACGCCCGGCTCGGCGACTCGGGTGCATCGGATGGTTCGCCGCTTTAGTCTGGCGGTGGATGGTTCGTTGCGTCGACACGGACGTCCGGAAGAAGTTCGCGTAGTTTAGCGAGTCGAGCGGCGCGTATTCCGGTGTAGTCGAGGTATACAAGCTCTAATTTCGGTAGTTCAGCTAGCGGCGAGAAGTCAAGGCTGTCGTCGATGTCGATATAGACAGCAAGTTGCCGAAGGTTTTGCAGATTCGTAATCGGAGACAGGTCCTTTACCGTCATATTGTCAAGCACCACCGTATCCACTGTATCAAAGAAGTCGATGCCGAGGGTATTGATGAGCCATTCAGGTGCAGGAAGCGCAGCGTTGTGATCCCATTGATCTGTCAGAGCATTGTATTTGTACGAAAAACTCACATGGCCGTTTTGAGAGGCCACCCATGCGCGTCCGCGTTTCTGGAAAATGGCACGGCGGGTCGGCAGTGCCAGGAGCACCGCAATTACGGCCGTTGTGATCAAAAGTGTTCGTAACGAAAAGCGTTTCATAGACGGCAATGGCTTGGCACATCAGTCGGCGAACGGCAGGGTTCAGCGGGGCCGCGCGAACGACTCACCACTTCAAAAACGTCAATTCGCGGCCGCCGTTGCAACCCATGGTTCGCCGCATTTCGAGACCACACGCGTGGCCCCCGAGCTATTTTAACAGCGATTCAGAAACCTTGCTTGGTTTGTTGTCGCCGTAGTTCATCCAGATCTCACCGGTGGTTGAGTCGATGACGTAGTACCCGACGCCGGAACCACTCTTCTCCGTGGCAAACGAGGAGATTTGAAAACGACCAGTTGGATTGTGAGCATTCGCCGTTTGATCAGTCACTTGTTCGGTGTTTACCGTCGCGCTATCGGCAGACGCACCACCAACAGAAACGACGAGGACGCAAACCGCGAGGACGATCGCAATAACGCTAACAGTTGATTTCATCGTGAACACCTCGAAATGTTTAAAGAAGAGCAAGACTATGTCAGTCGGCGAACGGTAGGGTTCAGCGGGGCCGCGCGAACGACTCGCCACTTCAAAAACGTCAACTCGCGGCCTCCGTTGCAACCCATGGTTCGCCAATTACACGGACATGATGGCAGCAAAAGCCAGGTGATTGTTGTGTGACCATAGTATCATGCCAAAGAAAACTACCCAAGCAAACACGAATCTGCGTGAGCGGAAGTGCATCCAAGTCCCCGCCATCGTCAGTAGCATGCCAATCAGCATAAGCAACCCGTGGACAGGTCCGTAAAAACCAAGGCTTGGAAACAAACCGAACGTCATGGCAATAGGGCTCGACAGGACCGCAGCAATAGTGCCCTCAATGTAGTCTCCGTCGGCTTCCTCAGGATACCATGCGTCTCCAACGTGAACTGAAATGAACGAGCCGAGGCAGAGTCCAGCGAAGGCAAGTACGACATGGGCGAGGAGCCGGCTCGCGAGGGATCGGGAGGCAGCTTTGTCCGCGGGATTCGTTTGCGATGCCTCATACGGGTTGGGGTTGCTTTGCATGTCTCCAAGCATGGCGAACGGTAGCGATATGCGGGCCGGGACGAACGATTTCCCATCTCACAAATCATGCAAGCCCGGCTCAGTATCATCGCATGGTTCGCCCCGCTTCTCAGCAGCGGGAATAATCAAACTCCGGCGTTCGATTTTGCATCAGCTCGCCGAACACCCAGTCTAACATCTCTGTGAACGAACCTACAACGTAAGACGCTCCATTCTCGTGTGACAAGTACCCGGCATCGCCGGACGAATTGCAAACCATCATGTCGCCGCAGGATGAATTGCCAAACACCGTTGATTCATCAGCGGGAAACGTTGGATTTGCGGAAGACGTCCCATAGTCGTCAACGGAGATTTGGTTGCGATAGGGAACGATGCCGCCAGCGAAACCGATCGAATCCCAATGCGCGACGGACAGCAGGTCGAAGAACGATGTGAAACGGTTGTCATCACAGTCCGCAGTCGGCGTGCCAAGCATGCAAGCGTATTGACTCGGGTGAAACCACTGGAACGCTGCGACGGTATCTCGATCCATCATGTAGGTCTCCGCGAGCAACAATGACCAGCGACCATCAGTGACAAAGTTGGAAAGATAGCGTCGAAGGTTCGGAATCGTTGTTCGGTTCGCAAGGCCAGCGAAGTACGAAGGAGGATCACGAAACGCGTCTCGGATCGAAGCCGTCAAGATATCGCGATGAGATTCGGGAATGGCATCAAGATCATCGCCTTCCGCGAGGACCAATGTTGTGCCGCCACCGTCGTTTGGTCGTGTTAACATTTCAGTGGGCGAACGTTACGGATCACCGGGCGGCGGCGAAAGATTCTCCATTGCCAAAACGCTAACCACCGCCGCTCCGGTGCATCCGATGGTTATCCGCCGTCACCGATTGCGAAACGCGTCAGCGTTCTGGGCGTTTTCAATCGGAATGATGTAGAACCATTGGCCGTTGAAATTGAACTGTTGCCAGCCTTGAGGAACGCTTTCACGTGGCGGCTGTGCAGGCTGACGAGTCGGACCATTCATTGGCGGAATGGTCGCATGCGGACCAGGGTTGGGCGGAATTGGAGCGTGGAAAACGCCGCCATTAGGCGTGAGGGTCGTTCGTGGTACGACGGAGAGTTGTGAACCCGGTCGGCCTTCCAGCACGGCGATGCGTCGCTCTAATTCGTCGATTCGCTTTAGGAGCGTATCGTATTTGTCCGTATCGGACTGCGTGGGTAGATCGTCGCCATAGCAGTACGGCGAAACAGCGAAGATGCATGCAATCGTGAGCAATCGAATCATTTTCGTGTGTCCATTCAAGTTTGGGATGAGCGTAAATCTTCAGTCGGATAACGTTGCGGATCACCCGGTCGGCGCGAGCAATTTCCCATTGTCAAAACGCCCGACTCGCCGACTCGGGTGCATCCGATGGTTCCCCGCTCTTTTCGGGATCGATGTTAGGTTGCCCATCGCCAAACCGCATACGCGACGTACCCGATGAGTATAGCCCTTGCCACCATCGAAAGCCAAGACATCCGCAGTCGCGTGTTTGCTCGTGTCACAGGAAAGGGCAGATCACCCTTCCAGTATCGCCATCCATTCAACCCGAAGTGATAAGTGTGGTCGTCGGTGCGAGCGGAAAGAACGTAGCCAGGTATGCGAAGAATTGGCGAGCGAAACGACGCGAGTACGGCTTCGCGTATGTCCTCGTAGTGAACGGTCCAGTCGCCGCAAACCAAGTGGTCATCGAAGAGACGAAGTCTAGCACGTCGCGAGGTGATCCATTGCGGCCCCGTTTCCAACTGGTTGCCGTCGGCGATGATAGCCTTCGTCATGCAGCTGTGAACAGGTTGCGTCATGATCTTCAGTCGGGGAACGGTAGCGATGTGCGGGCGGCGGCGAACGACTCAACCACTGCCAAAACGGCGACCGCCGCCGCTCCGTCACCATCGCTTGGTTACCCGCATTCTACAACATTGGATGGGGCACGAACGAAAAATGGGCCGATGCCTTGAGCGTGTTCGTGGGTTGTGATGTACAGCCAGCTAAATGAGGGCGGAAATATGTAGGTGTCATTGCAGGGATGCGTGTCAGAAATGACGACCGATCGTGGACATAGCCATAGCATGTCCAGCTGTTCTTCATGAACGTAGAGTTCGGCATCATCGCATGCGTCAAAAGCAGAAACGGCGTCTGTGCGCTCAAGTGCTGATTGGAACCCGTAGGTGAACGCATGCCACAGGAATCCTCGATAGGCGTACGAACCGGTCTGCTGATGGACGTCGGCGAAAAAAGTACGGGTCAAGTTCTTGAGCGTCTCGCGAAATACGCGGCCCTTAATGCGGAACTCATCGGGCGGGTAGTCTCGCGTTTGATGCATCAAATCAGTCGGGTAACGTCAGCGGTAACGGGGTAATGGGGTCGTAGCGAAGGCGGTAGAATGGCGAAGCCAACCGCCGTAGCGGAGAGCACATTACTCCCGTTCACCGCATTGTTATTCGACGGGCATGGGTTGCCGGGACCACCGTGGTCCGCGTGGCGTTCCGCCCGCTGGGTGCCCGTCGACTGATGCACCTTCGAAACGGTTCGGGAATTGTATCAGACTGCGGGTCGGGGGTGGGTAGTGCGACGGTCTAGGTTTTTCTAGGGTGATCAAACACGCGTGGCATTGTTTCGACCCGGAACGCCCGTTACGAGTTCCAATAGCAGGTCGGGTCAGCGGGCATGGTCAGTTATGGGGCGGGCACTTAATCGAAAGACTATAAGTTATCCGTTGGGCCACCCATCAGGGTAGAAAAGCAACGAGATCGCAATGATCTTTCTGGCCATCTCATACCTCGCATTCGCGACGAATCGAAGATCGTCGTCAAGGTGAAAGTAAATTGATCTTTCATATTGGTTGAGAACGGTGTAGCGAGAGCGGATGAACCTGCGTGCGGGTCGTGCCGACATGCCTATCCTTAATCCTCCCCACACGGTGTTGGAGAAGCCATCACCAACCGAAACACTGCGAATCACTAGGCTCGGTAAATTGGGAGACGCATTCCAATCAACGTCAACTTCAACGCCAGCGTCATCGAAGAAGTTGAGCCATGCAGCATGATCTCCTGTCACCTCATAGTTTGACGACGGAAGGCCAAAAGCGGCAATAGCATCGCCCATGGTTGAGCGTCCTGGGACCAGACCAGCGAGTGAATTTTGCGACATCAGATCATGTGGCGGCCAATCGAATAACGGTAGACATCACGGGGGACGGAGAGCTGAGCATCCATTTCAGCAAACGCTGCAAGCCGTCCTCCCGTGCATGTCATGGTTCGCCGCATTTGCAGCGGATGAACGTCTGGCCCCGCGACCGACGCAGACCTGAGCATACCGGGCGTATCACTCTCGTACAAATCGTCACGCAAAGTGCTACACATCATTCGGGTGCGTTTGCGAACCAGCGAACCATGACCTGAGTCGTTGCGATGAAACGAAAACGATAGTAGCGAAGGCAGCGACAGTGAGCACGAACGTGACAATCATGCCCCAGCTAGATGTGAGCGTCGCGAGAAATTGCTCGGTCGCGGTGTAGGGCGCAGGGTGTGATTGAGAAGGTGCGAACAACAATGCCAAGAACGCTATCTCCGCCGAAACAATGAACACGCTCGTGGCGGATATGCGGCGACGCCTTGGCGGAGATTTCATGGCGACGCGAGGCGTAGCGTAGGGATTTGCGGTGTCCATCATTGCTGAGTATGGCAAATTCAGTCGGCGAACGGTAGAAATCACGGGGGACGGGGGGACAACTTGCAAGCAGACGAGAAAACGGACCACCCGTCCTCCCGTGCATTTCATGGTTCGTCGCCTTTGTGTATCAGGTATCAACTTGGGGTAGTCGATTCTCGATTTCCGTCTGCAGTTTAAGGGCATCGTCGAATGTTGTGTCAAACCTAAACATCGAAAAGTGCGCGTCAAAACCAATTTTCACAAGACCGGCGTACCAGCAGATTGAAAATCCGTCTTGTGGCATCGCCGATTCGCCCGTAAAGACGAAGCCAACGCTTGGATCGACCCGTTCGCGATACCGTTCAGGATTCGGCGCCGTGTATCCAGCGGCGAATTGTTCTTGCGACGCCCAACAGCTCCGAAGTCTGCTCCACCAGGCGCGAAGATCGCATTCGGAAACAGGGACATGGCATTTGAGCCGAAATCGACCATACGGAACCGTGTGCAATTCTCCAGTTGTATCGGAGGGCACGCGATCGAGCCATCCAAGTGTAGCGCCAGTGACACCTGCGAGGTCTAGGTACTCCGTCATTATGTGTCGAGTGCCTTCAGTCGACGAACGGTGGCGATATGCGGGCGGCGGCGAACGACTCAACCACTACGAGAACGGCGACCACCGCCGCTCCGTCATCATCGCTTGGTTACCCGCATTCTACAACATTGGATGGGGCACGAACGAAAAATGGGCCGATGCCTTGAGCGTGTTCGTGGGTTGTGATGTAGAGCCAGCTAAATGAGGGCGGAAATATGTAGGTATCATTGCAGGGATGCGTGTCAGAAATGACGACCGATCGTGGACATAGCCATAGCATGTCCAGCTGTTCGTCATGAACATAGAGTTCGGAATCATCGCATGCGTCAAAAGCAGAAACGGCGTCTGTGCGTTCAAGTGCTGATTGGAACCCGTAGGTGAACGCATGCCACAGCAATCCGCGATAGGCGTACGAACCGGTTTGCCGATGGACGTCGGCGAAAAAAGTACGGGTCAAGTTCTTGAGCGTCTCGCGAAATACGCGGCCCTTAATGCGGAACTCATCAGGCGGGTAGTCTCGCGTTTGATGCATCAAATCAGTCGGGTAACGGTAGGGTTCAGCGGGGCCGCGCGAACGACTCGCCACTTCAAAAACGTCAACTCGCGGCCTCCGTTGCAACCCATGGTTCGCCAATTACACGGACATGATGGCAGCAAAAGCCAGGTGATTGTTGTGTGACCATAGTATCATGCCAAAGAAAACTACCCAAGCAAACACGAATCTGCGTGAGCGGAAGTGCATCCAAGTCCCCGCCATCGTCAGTAGCATGCCAATCAGCATAAGCAACCCGTGGACAGGTCCGTAAAAACCAAGGCTTGGAAACAAACCGAACGTCATGGCAATAGGGCTCGACAGGACCGCAGCAATAGTGCCCTCAATGTAGTCTCCGTCGGCTTCCTCAGGATACCATGCGTCTCCAACGTGAACTGAAATGAACGAGCCGAGGCAGAGTCCAGCGAAGGCAAGTACGACATGGGCGAGGAGCCGGCTCGCGAGGGATCGGGAGGCAGCTTTGTCCGCGGGATTCGTTTGCGATGCCTCATACGGGTTGGGGTTGCTTTGCATGTCTCCAAGCATGGCGAACGGTAGCGATATGCGGGCCGGGACGAACGATTTCCCATCTCACAAATCATGCAAGCCCGGCTCAGTATCATCGCATGGTTCGCCCCGCTTCTCAGCAGCGGGAATAATCAAACTCCGGCGTTCGATTTTGCATCAGCTCGCCGAACACCCAGTCTAACATCTCTGTGAACGAACCTACAACGTAAGACGCTCCATTCTCGTGTGACAAGTACCCGGCATCGCCGGACGAATTGCAAACCATCATGTCGCCGCAGGATGAATTGCCAAACACCGTTGATTCATCAGCGGGAAACGTTGGATTTGCGGAAGACGTCCCATAGTCGTCAACGGAGATTTGGTTGCGATAGGGAACGATGCCGCCAGCGAAACCGATCGAATCCCAATGCGCGACGGACAGCAGGTCGAAGAACGATGTGAAACGGTTGTCATCACAGTCCGCAGTCGGCGTGCCAAGCATGCAAGCGTATTGACTCGGGTGAAACCACTGGAACGCTGCGACGGTATCTCGATCCATCATGTAGGTCTCCGCGAGCAACAATGACCAGCGACCATCAGTGACAAAGTTGGAAAGATAGCGTCGAAGGTTCGGAATCGTTGTTCGGTTCGCAAGGCCAGCGAAGTACGAAGGAGGATCACGAAACGCGTCTCGGATCGAAGCCGTCAAGATATCGCGATGAGATTCGGGAATGGCATCAAGATCATCGCCTTCCGCGAGGACCAATGTTGTGCCGCCACCGTCGTTTGGTCGTGTTAACATTTCAGTGGGCGAACTTGTTTATCACCTGTTGGACAGGTGGGAATAAGTGGTGAGGTTTATTCTACACTGTTTGCCGGTGGGAATAAGTCGCCTTCCGAGCACTTATTCTCATCAGTTGGCGCGGACTTCGTCCACGTGGGTGACTTGTTCTCACCGAGACGCTTCCAAGACGTTGCGCCCTCTCATTGATCTCAACTGACAAGATGACGGCGAACGCGAGTCCAAGGGCTACATCCTTTGATGCTCGCGAAAGTGTCCAGTGGAATTCCCGTCATATTGTTGGGGATCCGCACCCGGCTTGCAAGCTTTTTGGCACCCGGTGAACAAAAATGCACGCTTTGAGCGGTGGTTTCAGCGAGTTTCCCGCCTAGTTTGTTCACGCAAGGCGGAAGGGCGCGAGCCCTCCGGTTTCTCACCGGGCGGCTTGCGCCACACCGCTAACATTGTGACTTGTTGTTCACGCGTCGCTTGTGCAGCGGGTTGGGAGGGAGGATTCTCAGGCTGGAAGCCTAAGCCACTTGGGTTGCAGAACGACGGGTGAGCGACTTGCTGAGGTGGCAGGTTGGAGGACACAAATTGGATGGCACGGTTGACGTGCGGGAGCTGAGTTTGGATGGGGATGTATTCGAAGCCGGCGAGTGCTGAGCAGAAGCAACGTTGGGCGAAGATTTGGTTTCAAAAGCTTTGCCAATTCCACCGGCGGAAGACGGAACCGGATTGGGCGTTCTCGGCCGATGATGTGATTGCGTTCCTTCAATCACGTCGCGATGCGGAGGTGCCGGCTTGGAAGCGGATGAAGATCATCGAGGGCTTGATTCAGTACCGTGAAACGATCCAGCGTCGAGAGGTGGACGACCTGCTGCCGCTGAAGAAAAAGATGGGGGAGATCATCCTGATCGAGCAAGCCAAGACGGGCGGGTTGGATTCGATCGATGATGTGGTCGGCAAAATCAATCCCAATGAGATGGATGCGATTCAGGAGTTCCGTCGCTCGATGCGTCGAGCCGGCATGGCGATCGCGACCGAACGCAGCTATGTGACCAAACTGAAGGCGTTCATGGCGGATCGTGGGCTGAATTGTCTGGCGGATTTCGACCGGATTCACGCTTCTGACGTGGAGGCTCACCTGACGGATTTGGCGGTTGATGGCAACGTTTCTCCGTCGACGCAGAATCAGGCTTTTCATTCTTTGCTGAAGTTTTTCGAATTGGTGCTGAAGCGGGAGATGGGGAAGATCGAAGCGATCCGTGCGAACAAGGATTCGATGGCCCCCACGGTGATGTCACCTGGTGAGGTCGGCCAAGTGTTCGAGGGACTCGAGGGCGTGTATCTGGTGATCGCGAAGTTGCTGTATGGTGGCGGGATGAGGATCAGTGAGGCGCATCGGTTGCGGGTCAAGGACATTGATTTTGCGAACAAGCAAATCGAGATTCGTCAGTCCAAGGGCAACAAGAGTCGATTGGTTCCGATGCCAGATGATTTGATTGAACCGCTGCGGCGTTTTGTTAAGACTCGCGAGGCTTTGCACGAACATGATTTGGCCAACGGCACGGCGTCGGTGTATCTGCCGTATGCGTTGGACCGGAAGTATCCGTCGGCGCATCGTGAACTGAAGTGGCAGTATCTGTTTGCGTCGCACCGATTGTCTCGGGATCCGAGAACCGGCCGGATTCACCGTCATCACTTGCACGCGAGCACCTTCCCAACTCATTTGCGACGCGCGGTGGAGCAGGCGGGGATTTTGAAGCATGTGACGAGCCACACGTTTCGCCATTGTTTTGCGACGCATCTGTTGTGGCAGGGAACCGACATCCGTCAGATCCAGCAGTTGCTGGGGCACAACGATGTGAAGACGACGGAGATTTACACGCACGTGCGGAATCCGAACGAGTCGAAGGTGGTCAGTCCGTTGGATCGGTTGGTGCAAGAGGGGGACTCGGCTGAGGCGGGGTGAGACGGCTGGTTGCAATGACCACGGTGTCGTTTTCAATGGACGGGGGTGTTTGCGTTCGACCTCCCCTCGCTTCGCTCGACCCTCCTGCCAGGAGGGTGAATTGGTTCTTCGGCTGGACGCTCGCTTTCCGACCCGTTCTGTTTGGAGTCGTCGATTTTGTTGTGGGGTGGCCGCTTTTGGCCGACATTCAAAACTCCGACGGGCAAGAGTGCCCATCACAACGCGACGCGTGAGCGAGGGATGCCACCCAACTTCTACGACGGCCCCATCCGGGGCGAAACCGAGATGCCAGCCACCATTTGTTTTTCGAACGTCCCCAGAACCAGTGCCAGGTGGGACCTGGCCTACGAGCGACAACGCGTCCGTCACAAGGTTGTTGGAGGTGGTTGATGCGATGGGGGCATTGAGAAGTGGGAGACGCACTAATCGTCACATCTGAATTCTGGCGAATCCAGCTACCGCGAGGAGCGTCCAGGGCACCTTTCATCGCGAGGGTGGTGTTGTTTGACACAGAACCAGTGCCAGGTGGGACCTGGCCTACGAGCGGCAATGCGTCCGTCGCAAGGTTGTTGGAGGTCGTTGATGCGACGGGGGGCATTGAGAAGTGGGAGACGCACCAATCGTCACATCTGAATTCTGGCGAATCCAGCTACCGCGAGGAGCGTCCAGGGCACCTTTCATCGCGAGGCTGGTGTTGTTTGACACAGAACCAGTGCCAGGTGGGACCTGGCCTACGAGCGACAACGCGTCCGTCACAAGGTTGTTGAAGGTGGTTGATGCGACGGGGCATTGAGAAGTGGAAGACGCACCAATCGTCACATCTGAATTCTGGCGAATCCAGCTACCACGAGGAGCGTCCAGGGCACCTTTCATCGCGAGGGTGGTGTTGTTTGACACAGAACCAGTGCCAGGTGGGACCTGGCCTACGAGCGGCAACGCGTCCGTCACAAGGTTGTTGGAGGTGGTTGATGCGACGGGGCATTGAAAAGTGGAAGACGCACCAATCGTCATATCTGAATTCTGGCGAATCCAGCTACCACGAGGAGCGTCCAGAGCACCTTTCATCGCGAGGGTGGTGTTGTTTGACACAGAACCAGTGCCAGGTGGGACCTGGCCTACGAGCGGCAATGCGTCCGTCGCAACGCGACGCGTGAGTGAGGGACGCCCCGCAACTCCCACGACGGCCCCATCCGGGGCGACCGTTTGTTTTTCGGCATCGGTCTCTCGGGGCTTCCGCCCCGAGCTAAGGACGACGGCCCCATCCGGGGCGAAACCGAGATGCCAGCCACCATTTGTTTTTCGAGCGTCGCCAAAGAACCAGTGCCAGGTGGGACCTGGCCTACGAGCGGCAATGCGTCCGTCGCAACGCGACGCGTGAGTGAGGGACGCCCCGCAACTCCCACGACGGCCCCATCCGGGGCGACCGTTTGTTTTTCGGCATCGGTCTCTCGGGGCTTCCGCCCCGAGCTAAGGACGACGGCCCCATCCGGGGCGAAACCGAGATGCCAGCCACCATTTGTTTTTCGAACGTCCCCAAAGAACCAGTGCCAGGTGGGACCTGGCCTACGAGCGACCGACTTGCTGGCGCGGCGCTGTTGAACAGGGGAGTGGCAGGTCCTTTTGCAATTGTCAATTTGACTTTTTCAATTGACTGAGGTGTTTGGGTTCGACCTCCCCTCGCTCGCCCCTCCTGCCAGGAGGGTGGATTGGTTCTTTGGCTGGACGTCCTGCCGCGGAAGTCTTGCTGGGGACGCTCTCAATCCTTTTCGGCGGCACTCCGTGATTGGACGACGCCGTGGACGACATCGCCGCCTTGTTGGGCGGCTTGGTGGGCGATGGTTTGCAAGTGCGCGGCGTACTCGGCGCCCAGTTGGTTGGGCACGAATTCGTTGCCGATCGGGCTCTCGCCGTACAAGCATTCGAACCACACGCACGCACCCAAGTACTCGCCGGCAAGGTTGGCGTGGTGGCCGTCCATTCTCAGTTGAGGTTTGTCCTTGGATTTGTTCCAACTGTACCCAGCGTGCAAAGAGTGAGTTTGATCCGGAAGACTTGGGTACTCGAGTGACTGGGCGTCGAAGTCTTCGGGTGGTTGGTATCCGAATTTCGGATCGTTGTCGGCGATCCAAAACGCGTCGCCGACGGGGATTCGATTGGCGGCTAATTCAGCTGTGATCGTTTGGTAGGCTTCGCTGAGCCCTTCGTACATGGCTTGTTGAGTGCCCGGTTCACCCGCAGCGGGTTTCGATCGATTGAATCGCGGGTCGTCGCTGCGATACGCCCAGGTTTGATGCACCAGCAACTTGGCTTGCGGCGCCTCGCGACGAATGATCTCCGCGAGTTGTTGGGCGTACGGGCGGTAGGTCTGGACGTCATGGCTTTTGAAGCTGACTTGCTGAATCGTGACGAAGTCCCACGGTTCGCTCCGCAACGCTTCCTGCAGGGTGTTGCCGTTGCTGTATTTCGCGGACGCCGCAGTGGGATCATTCTCGAACGCCAATGCTTTCTTCGCGTGCAACTCCAAAGGTGACCCACCGATGGAGAGCATTGTGTGAGTCAGCTTGTGCCCGCCTGCTTCGACCACCTCGTCCAAGAACCGAGTCGCGTTGTGAGTGAAGCTGTTGCCGATCGTCAGAATGCGAACGTGTTTTGGACTGTCGTGGGCAGGTTGCTCAGGTGAGTCAGCGAAGGATGACGGCCCAGCGTTCAATGAAATCAACGTGAAAAGACAAACGAAGAAAATCGGTCGGAACATGGTGGGGGCATTCCTCTGGAGTTGGTGGGAAGGTGGGGCGGGGCCGCCTATGGTACTTGAAGTCGGAGGGCGGTTTCCGACGAATGGTATTGATACGGCGCTTGTCGCTATTGAAAAAGCGAAAGTGTAAATTGACAGTTGTAAAATGCCGGAATGCGCGGATGAAGTCGCATCATTTTGCATTTTTCAATTGTCAACTTAACCTTTTCAATGAGTTGCATTCAGTTCGCACACTTACCGCCCTGCCAACATTTTCATCAGCCCAGGTGAACGCTCGGTTGTGCAATGTTTGGGGGTGACGCCGCTTTGGATTCAAAAACAAAGGGTGGCTGGCGTCTGGGTTTCGTCCCGGATGGGTCCGTTGTGGGAGTTGGGGGAGTCCCTCGCTCACGCGTCGGGTTGTGATGGGGGCTTGGCAGACTCTGGCGTGCAAGAGTGCACATCCTCCCTGTGTTGAAACGTCGTTGACGATTGAGTCGAAAAGCCGTCACCATTGGCGTTTTGATTGCGGATGCCAATTTTGTTCCTGGATTGCACTCGTAGGCCAGAACAAAAACAACTTGAAGGTCGTGCGGTTTTCATTCACTCGCCCTTTGGTAGGGGCGGCCCGCTTCGGGCTGGGGAGGGTTGCGCGCTGGATCCGATACTCGACCCTCCCCTCGCTTCGCTCGGCCCTCCCAGAGGGAGGGTGATGAGAATCGCACGGCAATGCAGCACTTTAAAACCGCACGACCTTTTTGCAAATTGACTGTCAGGCCTGGAATCAAGCCTGGTCTGGGAAGAACTTTGCCAGGGTTTCTTTCGGTGGCTTGGGCGTCACCATGGAAACCACGACCATCGCAATCAGGGTGCTGAGCACCATCGCGACAACGGGCATCACTTCGTAAGTCTCGCCACCAAACGGCAGACGCAAGACGTACTTGCTCAAACCCTCTGGGTCCAAGGTGCCTTGGTAGAAGAGATACGACCAACTGGTGATGGCCGCTAAAATACCGGCGATTGCACCCGATGCGGTGAGGCCTCGCCAGTAGAGCGCCGCGACAACCAACGGGAACAACGCACTGAATCCGCTGAAACACCAGACTCCCAGGGCAAACACACTGCGAACGTTGCCGAGGCTGAGAAGGTACGTGATGGCCACGATTCCGACGATGAACAATCGTGTGAAGAGGACTTGTTGTTTGTCCGAGAAACGGTCTTCACCGAAGGTGTGGTTGACCACGTCGTTGTTGAACATTGTTCCGATGCACAGGAATTGACTGTCCAGGCTGGACATGATCGCGGCCAAGATTCCCGCGGCCAAAAAGCCACCCAGGATAGGTGCGGTCTGAGTCTTGACCAAGAATGGCAACACTTTGTTCGCATCCACAATGTCGCCACCGGGCAATCGTGGCAGTGGTGGCTTGGTCGGCATCAATTCACCGGTCGCCCAAACGCCCACCAGAACACACGGCACCCAAACGATCATGATGAACAGTGGGTGACAGACGACCGACAGCTTGAACGTGCTGGCCTTCTTGGCTGTCATCCAGTGTTGGAACAGGTGCGGGAACATGCCGACCGACAACGGAATCATCAGGTAGGTGAAGAACTTTGTCTTGCTCATCGCCACCCGTGTTTTGCCTTCTTCGGGAATCGAATCACCGAGCACGCGAAGGTTCTCGAAGAAGCTGTCTTGTTTGCCCAGTTTGTTCGCAATGACGAAGAACGTCACGACACCTAAGACCATGAAGACCAAAGTCTGGAAGGTGTTGGCCCAGGTCGTGCCTCGCATCCCGCCAAAGAAAACGTAGACCAAAACGACGGTGCAGATGGTCAGCGAACCGAGCCAAGCGGGAATGCCACCGTGAACGGCCGGGTCGATTCCGCCGGGGCCACCTTCCAGTGGGACGGGGAACATGTCGGGGGCCAGTCCAGCGGTGAGAGCTTGGACAACGCCACCGGCGCTGATCACACCGACCAACAGGTACGGGATGATCATGCCGACCAGGATTGGGAACAGCAGCCATCCGACCAAGTTGTTGTTCAAACGGTCGCGAAAGAATTCGATTTGGGTGGTGTAGTTGTGGGCGCGGGCGAACCGCCAGACTTTGACACCGATCAAAAAGAAGCACAGCGAGTGGATGATCCCACTGCTGCTGGCCAGCATGCCGTAGACGCCGATGCCTTCGCGGAAGGCTTCGCCGCTGCTGCCGACCAGGGCGAAGGCGGTCATGGTCGTTCCAAACATGCTCATCAACAGCAGGAATGGACCGATCGAATGGCTGGCGACTTGGTAATCTTCCTTCGTTCCGCGAAACAGGCGGCTGCTGAAGAGGCCCAGCGCGAGTAACAAACTCAAGTACACCAGAATGATGATGAACTGAGGGACACCATTGTGCATTGCGAAGAGCATCATCGTTGTGGCTCCTCTTCATCGAGAGGCCAAGCGATTCGTGTCGCCAAGAACCACGTGAAGGAGGCGGCAATCGAGATCCCGGCGTGCCATGCCAGTCCGATGGGCATGAATCCGAACAGCAACGTGTCGTTGGTCCACAACCAATTGTCTTGGTGAAGAATCAAGAGCACGATGACCAAACCGGCGATGAGGAGGGCGCCACCTGTCAGACCTTTTCGGTCAGGCGGAGCGGACGAATCAGTCGAGTTGGGCATGATGGAGAGTTTCAGGCGAGACGGGGGAGGAAGGTGGGACCGGCAGAATCTGAAGCGGAATGGCGTTCGGCATAGAAATGCCGTCATTCTGGGCATGCAAACCACTGTCAGGGAAGTAGTCTAATGGGATCACGGGGGCGACGATATCCATGGTTTGAATTACTGTAGGAGCCAGTTGTTTCGCGTTGTCCGGACCGAAACGGGCCTCCTCCCTGCTGCCGCGGAACTCGCCGGCACATTCAACACGTTTTCTGCCGCATGGAATCTTTGTTTGACCCCTTGGTTTGGCCGACGGTTTGGCCCATGTGGCTGACCATTGGAGTCGCGATTGCGCTGTTGCTTGGTTTGGCGACACGAGCCGCGGCGACGGATCTTTTGGCGCTGACGGCCTTGTCGGTGTTGGTTGTCGTTCAGGATCTGACTGGAACGACGCTGCTGCCTGATCCGACGCAGGCGGTCGCAGGATTCGGCAACAAAGGCTTGATCACGATCGCGTTGTTGTTTGCAGTGGTCGCTGGTCTGGAACTCACTGGTGGAACCGAGCTGGCCACGGGTTGGCTGCTTTCGAAGGCCCAGAATCTTCGCGACACACAGATTCGGATGTTACTGCCGGTCGCGCTCTTGAGCGGTTTTTTGAACAACACCCCTGTCGTCGCGGCGATGTTGCCTGTCGTGGGTGATCTGGGAAAACGATTGTCGATCAGTCCCAGTCGATTGCTGTTGCCGCTTTCCTACGCCGCGATTTTGGGCGGGATGTGCACGTTGATGGGAACCAGCACGAACCTGTTGGTTCGTGATGAGTACAACCAATACGTCGCCGATGCGCATGCAGCCGGCGAGGAGATGAAACTGTCGGAACTCAGTTTCTTCACGCCGGCGATCGCTGGGATTCCGGCCACCATCCTGGGATTGATCTACATCATCGGGGCGTCCAAGTGGTTGTTGCCCGAACGCAAGCCAGCGGTGAGTGTCGGTGACGATCCCCAGAAGTACACCGTTGAGATGCAGGTGGAGTTGATGGGGCCGTTGGTGGGCAAAACGCTGCAAGAAGCCGGGTTGCGTGCTCTGCCAGGTTTGTATGTTGCCGAAGTCCAGCGCGCCGACGGTCGCATCGAGCCTGCCAAACCGGAGCAACGTCTGTATGGCGAAGACATTTTGATTTTGGTCGGCGACGTGGACAGTGTGGTCGACCTGCGGAAGATCCGTGGTTTGATCACTCCCGGTGACCAGGCTCGCAAGTTAGAGATTCCCGCTTGGCGACGAACGTTGGTGGAAGCCGTCGTCAGTCCACGTTGCAGCTTGATTGGCAAGACGATTCGCGAGGGACGGTTTCGTTCCAATTTCAACGCGGCCGTGGTCGCGGTTGCTCGCGGTGGCCGGCGTTTGGAAGGCAAACTGGGCGACGTCAGGATTGAGCCCGGCGATGTGTTGTTGTTGGAAGCATCGAAGTCTTTCATGCATCGTCAACGTGGCGGCAGTGACTTCTATCTTGTGAGCAGCGTCGATCGAGGTGAGATTCGCCGGCACGAACGGGCACCGTTGGCGCTTGGGATCATGTTGGTGATGGTGATCGTGGCGGCATTGAATTGGTTGTCAATTTTGAGTGCCGCTATGATGGCGGCCTGTGCAATGGTGCTGACACGCTGTTGCACGACCTCGGAAGCGCGACGCAGTATCGATTGGTCAGTGTTGATTGTGATCGGTTCGGCGATCGGAATTGGCCGAGCGATGGAACAGAGCGGAGCGGCAGGGCAAATCGCTGGTGGGCTGTTGAGCATTGCCCAGGGAAATCCGTTGGGCACCTTGATCGCGATTTATGTTGCCACCGTGATCTGCACCGAATTGATCACAAACAACGCGGCGGCCATGTTGATGTTCCCGATTGCCTGGACGGCCGGTGCTCAACTTGGAACGGATCCAATGCCGTTGGTGGTGGCGGTGATGATCGCGGCTTCGGCGAGCTTCCTGACTCCGTTTGGTTATCAGACAAACACAATGGTGTACGGTGTCGGTGGTTACCGACTGCGTGACTACATTCAATTTGGGTTGCCGCTGAGTCTGCTCGTTGGTGTGGTGTCGATTGGAATGTTGACGTGGTGGTATCAGTGATCATGACATTCCACCATTGGGACCGCGTTTTGTTTCCACGTTACCATTTTTGGGCTGATTCTGTTTTCGGGGGCTTGGGTTGATGAGCGAACGTTTTTCAGATGCTCCCATTTCACGATTGGTTGGATTTCAAGTTCATCCCAGTGAGTGCGTGGACGGAGATCCGGACGCGGGCACAGCGACCGTGGACATTCAGTGTGGTCCCCAGCATCACAATCCAATGGGACGAGTGCACGGCGGTTTGGTGTCTGCTCTCGCAGACGCCGCGATGGGGATCGCGTTCGGTCGGACACTGCTATCCAGCGAGGACTTTTCGACGATTGAGATGAAAGTCAGCTTCATTCGTCCGGTTCGTGAAGGTCTTCTATCGGCCAAGGCGACGGTGATCCAGCGAGGCCTGCGAATCGGGTTCGTGGAATGTCAGATCACCAACGAAAAGGGAAAGTTGGTCGCGACCGCGTCCTCGACCTGCACGGTGCTGGCGGGAGGATAAGCAGGTAGGCAGGTGTCATCGGGTATGTGAGCCGCTTGGCGTTAGCCACGGTTCCTACGCACAACCGGGGTCAACGCCCAAACGGCTCACTCATTTTGATCCAATCATTCCGGCGTACCTGCTTAAAACCGAGCAAGAAGGGAGCCAGGGGCACCGTCTTCGTCGACCTGTGTTAGACTGTCGCTCCTAGTGGTCCGTCAAAGTTAAAAGTGAGGGTTGATCGTAGTGGACGAGGCCACGAGTCCTTGGATTTGACGCCAGTTCAGGACTCGTGGCCTCGTCCACTACCCTAAAAGCAAGTCCTGACAGACCACTAGCCTGATTCTTGTGTCCAGCTGAACAAGCGATGTTTTGTTCGTGGTCGTGCCTGCCTCTCCATCCCACCTCGCAAACCTCTATGCGAACGCATTCGATTTTGATCGCGGCCCTCTTGTGCGCTGTTTTTCAAGCCAACTCGCACGGCTTCGGGGCCGATCAGTCCAACGATGACCATCCCAACGTTGTGTGGATCATTGCCGATGATTTGGGGCCTGAACTGGCCTGTTACGGCTATCCCGATGTGGCGACGCCCCATCTGGACCGTTTGGCAGGGCAAGGTCGACGGTTTGCCAACGCATTCAGCACCGCCCCGGTGTGTTCTTCGTCGCGATCAGCGTTTCAAACGGGCCGGTACCAGACATCAATCGGGTGCTATCACCATCTGACGCGGGACAAGAAGGAACTGCAAGTTCCAACGGTAATCGATTGGATGAGAGACGCGGGGTACTTCATTTCGCATGGCAATGGGGAAGTCGGGAATCGCAAAGCCAACAAGTACGGCGTCAACTATTTGTACGACAAGAAGACCCACTTCGACGCTTACGATTGGTCAGAGCGAAGCCCGGGGCAGCCATTCTTTGCCCAGGTTCATCTTCATGAACCACACCGCCCGTTTGTGGAGAGTGACCGCAAGCGGCCAATCGCTCCGATTCCGCCGTACTACCCCGATCATCCGATCACGCGAGCCGATTGGTCCAACTACTTGGCCACGATCGAGGTGATGGACCAAAAGGTGGGGCAGGTGCTCGATCGATTGGACGCCGAAGGTTTGAGCGAGAACACACTGGTGATCTTCTTTGGCGATCATGGTCGGCCGCATGTTCGTGGCAAACAGTGGTTGTACGACGGCGGGCTGCACACGCCCTTGATCGTTCGTTGGCCCGCCAAACTTGCGGGGGCTTCCGTTGAAACCGGCATGGCGAGTTTGTTGGATCTCGCACCAACGACGTTGCAGGCCGCGGGAATCAGCGTGCCTGAGTTGCCCGGGAAGAGTTTGCTGCAAGAGGACTGGAAGGGGCATGAACAACTCTTTGCCGCTCGCGATCGTTGCGGGGACGCTCCCGATCGAATCCGCAGCGTTCGGACGGAACGATACAAATACATTCGCAACTTCCATCCTGACAAACCATACCTGCAACTGAGCAGCTACAAGAAGCTGTCCTATCCGGTTGAGACGTTGATGAAGGTTCTGCACGCCGAGGGACGTTGGGATTCGCTGATGATGGCGGAGACTCGACCGGAGGAAGAACTTTACGACCTGAAGGCCGATCCATTTGAAATGAACAATTTGGCCGTTTCACAAGACCATAGCGAAACGTTGATGCAACTACGTGGCGAATTGGATTCTTGGATCGAGCGGACTGGCGACCAGGGCGGCGTCGACGAGAGCTTGCGCGTCGACATGGATGCGCTGATGGCTGAAAAGCGGGAGTGGTACGAACGCACCATGAAACGACGAGGCCTCGACCCCGCCATTTCTGATCAGGAGTATCTGATTTGGTGGGCGACTGAATTGGGAGTTGAATGAGTTGTTATCGGTTTTGAAAGTACGAGACGAGTTTTGCAGCATGAGACGAATGAACCATTTGGCTGGACGAAGATGGCGTTGCGTCTTCATGGTGTTGGCGTTGTGCTGCGCCTCGATTTCCAACGCCGAGGAGATCGTTCCAGCCGACATGCATCCGTTTGTGATCGGTGTGGAGCGTCTTGGTCGGTTTGGTGAGATCGATCCAGTTTCAAATTCACGGTTGCTTGTCACGGAGTTGAGCTGCACTGCCTGTCACCGCTCGGATCGCACTGATTTGTCGCCGAAAGGGGGTCCGAAATTGAGTGCCGCGGGTTCCCGGTTGAGCATGTCTTGGGTCAAAGAGTTTTTGCAGTCGCCTCATCAAACCAAACCCGGCACCACGATGCCTGATGTGTTGGCGGCTTTGAATGAACCTGAACGAGAAGAGGCGATCAAGGCTCTGGTTGCGTTCATCGGATCGCTGCAAGAACCATTTCCTCTGTTGAAAGCGGGTGGCGCCAATCCGTTGGAGGATGAGTTTTGGAACAAAGGCGATGCTGTTCGAGGCGGGAAGCTGTATCACGAAGTGGGGTGCGTCGCATGCCACGAGACGGATCCTGTGCATCAGGTGAACTCCGCACCGATGTCCGCAGTCGACCGTTTGTTGGACGAACTGGATCCGGAAGAACTGGAGGACATGGGATTGGCAGCGGCTGCACGGAAGGTGCCTTCGGTCCCGCACGCGGAACTGGCGAAGAAGTACAGCCGTCAATCACTGACCCACTTTTTGCACGATCCCGAACACGTTCGTCCTTCGGGTCGAATGCCAAGTTTGAAGTTGACGCCGAATGAAGCCGCCGACATCGCGGAATATTTGTTTGAGAAGGAAGGTGCCGATGGGGACTCAGCGCAGCCAGAGATCGTTTCCCCGGGGCCGTCCCACGAACCATTGGTGGCTCGTGGGAAACAGTGGTTCGTGCAGCTCGAATGTGCGAATTGCCATGACACGGGATCGGCCGAGGAATCCAAATTTGCGACCGACTGGGATCAGCTTTCTTTTGATTCGGCCGAGGCCTGTTGGAAGTCCGAACGTCAGTCATCTGTCCGCTTCCATTTGGATGATTTTCAGAAGGCAACGCTTGCCAAGGGAATCCTGAACGCCTCGTTCGCGAATGATGAAACAGCGAGTGACCCGCAGCAATTGATTCAGCAGAGTTTCCTGGAACTGAACTGTTACGCTTGCCATGAGCGGGACGAACTCGGTGGTGTGGGCCGCTATCGAAAGGCCCACTTTGAATCGACTGGACTGGCGGACCTGGGCGATGAAGGTCGCCTGCCGCCGGCATTGACGGGGGTGGGAGCCAAGCTCCACTCCGCGTGGATGCGGAAGGTCTTGGAGGGGCATCCATCAACTCGCCTGCGTCCGCACATGACCATTCGCATGCCGAGGTTCCCCAAATCAAGGGTGGATCCGCTGGTCAAGGCGTTGGAAACCGCCGACCAGGGATCACCGCTGTCAGATGCCGACGTGTTCCCCGATCATCTGCCATTGGCAGAGACGGGAATGCGTCTGACACAAGTCGGCTGCATCCAGTGCCATGTGTTTGATGGTCAAGCCCTTGCGGGGGTGGTTGGCATCGATTTGGGTAGCGTGACAAATCGAATCCGCCCGAGTTGGTTTCGAGAGTTTTTGTTGGATCCTGGTGGGCGGAAACGGGGGACTCGCATGCCATCGTTTTTTCCGGATGGAAAGAGCCAGTCACCGGATGTTCTGGATGGAGACGCTGAAAAGCAGATTGCTGCGTTGTGGTCTTACCTCAAGCATTCGGATCGAGTTGGCGTTCCACCCAAAATTGCAGAAGCGTTGGCGGCGAACTACGAGTTGAAACCAAACGAAAAGCCGTTGCTGTTGAGGACCTTCATGCAGGGTGTGGGAACTCACGCGATCGCCGTTGGTTTCCCGGAGGGCGTCCACTTCGCTTTCGACGCAGAAACACCGCGGCTGGCGCTGGCGTGGAAGGAGGACTTTGTGGATGCTCGAAGCACCTGGTTCGAACGCTTCTCGCCCCCCATCGATCCGCTCGGCAAGGATTCGATCGCCATCGCTTCCGAAATCGAGTTTCGATTGTCACATGAAGGCGAACCAATGGATTCCGAAACGCCGCCCCTGCAGTTCCTTGGTTTTCGATTTGATGCGAAACGCGTTCCAACGTTTCGATACCGCTTGGGCGATGCTGTCATTCTGGATCGTTGCGAAGCGACCAGGGAAGGAGCGTTGCGGCGAACAATTGAATTGGAAGAGAACGGATCAGAGAACATGGGGCGACTGCAGTTCCGTGCTTTGAAAGACACGTCGATTCAAGCCGTTGATTCGCAAACCATCCAAAGCTCTTCCGGACTGAAAGTGAGTTGGTCGATGTACCGGTCTGAGTCGCAGCGTGTGACACGTGTCGAGTCAAACGATGAGGTTTGGCTTGATTTGAATCCGAATCAGACGTTGGAGGTTGTCTACCAATGGTGAATCAAAGCATGTGGCGAACACTTCGGATGCCATTCGTCCGCTGTCTAATTGGAATGGTGGCGTTGGCTTTGGCAGTCGGCTCGGCGTGGGCGGATGAAGAGCAGGATTATTACCGCATCATTTCGATTGCAACGCCTGACTCGCAAACCGATTCTCGCGACCCGAACTGGAAGCCATCTGACGAGGGGATCGCTTTGGAGGTCAGCGGAATTGCGGTTCTCAGTCCCTCACGCGTGGCCGTTGCGATTCGGAAGGGCGAGGTTTGGTTGCTCGATGGAGTCGATCAGGTCACCGGCGAGGGGAAGGAGTCCGGCGTGGTTACCTATCAGCGTTTCGCCAGCGCGTTGCATGAACCGCTGGGGTTGCTGCAACAGGATGACTCATTGATCACCGTTCAGCGGACGGAGATGACTCGACTGCGTGACACTGACGGAGACGATGTCGCCGACGAATACGACACACTCGCGTCGGGATGGGGCGTTTCGGGCCACTACCACGAGTACGCTTACGGGCCCAAGTTGGATGGCGACGGCAACCTCTGGATGACCTTGAACATCGGCATGGGGTTGAAGGGCGAACAGCTTCAGAAGATCGTTCCGGATGCGCCGTTGGGGTACCGGCAGGCTGCCTGGCGTGGCTGGGGAATGAAGTTGGATTCCAGCGGAAAGTTGAACCCGGTTTGTGCTGGAATGCGTTCGCCGTCTGGTTTGGGAGCCAACGCCGACGGGGACATGTTCTACACCGATCAACAAGGCAATTGGGTTGCCACGAACTCGCTGCATCACATGCGTCCGGGCGCGTTCTCGCATCACCCTGAGTCACTGGCGTCCATGGAATTGAGGGGATCAACCATTCACGACGTTGAGGAAGTGCCCAATGGATTGGCGTACCCCGAAGCGTTGAAACGATTCCCGCAGATGCAACCGCCAGCGGTTTGGTTCCCGTACAAGAAGGCCGGGCAGTCTGCGACAGACATTCTGTTGGATCAAAGCGGAGGCAAGTTTGGCCCATTTGAGAACCAGTTCTTCGTCGGTGAATTCACGCAAGCGTCGATGCATCGCGTGTTCTTGGAAAAGGTCAACGGCGAATATCAAGGCGCGTGTTTTCCCTTTCGTCGCGGGTTTGCTTCCGCGGTGTTGCGGATGGCACAGGCGGAAGATGGAAGCGTCTACGTGGGACTGACCAATCGCGGATGGAGCAGCCTGGGGACGTCGTCCTATGGATTGCAGCGTTTGGAGTGGACCGGCAAGACTCCCTTTGAAATCCAAGAGATGCGAGCCAAGCCGGATGGATTCGAGTTGGTCTTCACACGCCAGGTGGATGTCGAGTCCGCATCGGACGTCGGTTCATACCAACTGGCCAGTCACACGTACCTGTATCAGTCCAGCTACGGCAGCGACGAAGTCTTGAAGCAAGATCTGAAAATTCGAGAAGCGATTGTTTCAGAAGACCGTCTGCGAGTTCGTCTGAAGGTGGACGGCTTGCGGGAACTGTTTGTACACGAGTTGGACGCGGGCGGAGTGCTGGATGTAAACGGCCAACCACTGCTGCATCGCAAAGCGTTCTACACGCTGAACAACATCCCGCAGGAATGAGGGGGTGGACTCAAACGAGTTGCCAGTAGGCGATGCCGAAACCATTGTCGTTCTGTGCCAAGGTTCGGAGTTCGCCGTCGGAATCGAATATTCCCTCTTTCAGTGAATAGGGCTGCAGGCTTCCGATTTCATCCGGGTTGTAGGCCGAGATCCCATCGGCACTGAATGACGAGTCCAGTTGACCGTCCGGCGTCAGCCGAGCAACTCCGTTGAAGTAATGAACCAGATAACGGCCCAAGCCATCGACGCTGAAGGTCCCGCCAGTGTTATCGAACAACAGCGATCCATCGGTCACGATGGAACTTGGCAGAATGATCCGACCGCCGTCACCAAAACTGGGGTCGATTTGACCATCGATCGTGAACCGAAGCAGTGCCTGAGTCCCCAGGACGGTGAGCCTTCCTTCATCGTCCAGCACCAAGCGTTCAAACCGCTCGCTGTAGGACGAAAATTCAGAAAACTGTTGGTAGGGAATGCTTGCGAAGCCTTCGTCGCCAAACCAGGTTCCCGTGCTGCCGTCTTCGTTCAATTGAATCAGCCACCCGGCACTCGCGTTCGCACTGGATGGGATTCCCCACAAGACCAGCATCGAATCGTCAGGACGCGTTAGGATCTGCGATTGCCCCGCGTAAAAGTCAGGTTCCTGCGGCAACGGGATGTCGGATGCACCGTTGGTTCCGAAACTGTTGTCGGCTGTCCCGTCCGCGTTGTAGCGTGAGATCGTCACGGCATTGCTAACCAGGATGCGGTCTTGGGAGTCGATTGTCATTGAGGAAGCGGTCGTGATGCCTCCCAATGACACTGGCACGAATCCACCGTCGCCGAACGAGGAATCCAACTGTCCATCCGATGTCAACCGAACCAATACATTGGAATAGCTGCGGAAGTATCCGTTGTAGTGGAATGCCTGAAGACGGACGAGCAGCCGATCCTGTGAGTCGACCTCGAGGTCCATCAAAGACAATTGTGAAGATTCCAGCGAGTCATCATCGAGGAATTCGATTGTGGCTTGAGTCAGTTCGACAGGTTCGCCGCGATGGAACGAAGTCAGCACCGATCCGTTTTCGTCGAACAGTTGAACTTGGATGATCTTTTGATACTCGCCTGATTCTGTCCAAAACGATTCGCTCCATCCAACCGCGGATAGATCCGAAGAGGTGATCTCGTGTTCAACATCAAAAGGAAGATTGGGGGTAACGATGGAAACGCCTGCCTCGGCGATCGAGTCGTCCAACGTGTATCGTTCGCTCGCAAAAACGCTTGCATCGAACTGAAAATGCCCACGTCCTTCGAGACGCTCGGTTTGCCAATTGCCCGAGGTGAGTGCACCGTCTCGATAAACGCCTTGGGCGAAGGTCGTTGGGGCTTCGGTTTGATGAACCACCCCATCGATCTCGATCCGATCGACGACCAGGTTGTAATCGATGCCTTGATCGGGGCGGTACAAGTCGTTGATGAATTCCACCCGTACCGAACTCGGTTGCAAATCGGTGTCGAGATAGAACGTGTAGGCCGTCATTTCGGTGGTCAGACTGATTTGGTCAGCACGGAACGAACCCGCCAAAACGTTCATCTTTTCGCCGCCTTGATCACCCCGAGCGTAGACGATGAGTTCGGATCCGGTGGGCGTGCCGTACTGGAGGTAGCCGTTTGCGTTCAAGACGCTGCCGCGTCCTAGGCCGGAGGCAACGCCGTCTTCGGGAAGCCAAGTTCCCGTTGAGAAAACGTCCGCCGCGTTGCTGTCGAGAACTTGATCGCCAACCGTCACCGATCCAAGTTGGACATTTCGATCGATTCCCTGGTCTGGGGCATACAAGTCGTTCACAAAATGAATTCGCAACAGGCTCGGATCAATCGAGGTGTAGTCCGCATTGATCTGATAGGTCTCCCATTGGTCGCTGACGCGGAAGCTCGAGATCGTTTCGTCGTTGTAGAGCACTTCCAGGATCTCTTGTCCTGTGTCTCCAATCGCCTGCACCTGGATTCCCGGTGCGTCCAAAGCAAAACTGACTTCCTGTCCCGTGTCACCGGCCAACAGCAACCGCGGCTCCAACTCATCAACCGACCAATTCGGGAGCGATCTTCGCGAACGTTTCGACGTGAATCCAGAGGAGCGGCGGTGCGAGAGACGGTTCACCCAAGTGCGAAGATTCATGAGATTGGTGGATCATGGAGACAAGGCAATTTGCAGCAATGGTCAACAGTATAGGCATTTGGAAGTGAGGAGGGAGAATCCCCCGGGATATCTGGGGGGAGAGTGAACTCAGCGGTCGAGTGAATGAACCCGCCACCGGGTGGCGGAAGGAGAGAGATTCGCCAGAGTGGGTTGAGGGAAACGGAGTTGGGTGAAACGACCGCGACGTTGCGGCATGACAGGCCGCCAATACTAAATCTCGAGAGTGGACGCATGCGATTCGATAGCCCCCGTTGCACGATCGGCTGTGCCTTGTCATTCAGTCCGTCGAGGAACAAAATGGAAGATTCGAGGCGACTTGTTTTGGAAGAGAGCCATTTCAATTCATCGTCGACGAGATCGAGTAGACTGTGCGTTGAGGGGCTGAGTTGACGAACCAGCCCGCCCTTCCTCACACAGTGAAAAGATTTTTGGCCCGAGCCTTGGTGCGTTCTCGCATTGCCTTGTTGCCAACCCACCCCTTTCCGCCAACCCGTTTGGCCCCGCCACCTGCCTGATTTCAATGCTTCGTGATCGTAGCATTGGTAAGCAAGAATGATTGGGTATCACCTTGTGAGCCGTTTGGGCGTTAGCCCCGGTTTTGCGTGGGAACCGTGGCGAACGCCAAACGGCTCACATACCCGATGACACCTGCGTACCTGCTTAGACGTCCAGCCATGCTGAGACGATTGGGCATCCCGATTGACGTGAGAAATCCGATTGCCACCGCGGTTGATCCGCTGACCGGCAATCAATGGGGATCTCGTACCGACTGGTTTTCGCTCCGCGTTGGTGAACGAACCGCATGCTACAAAAATCCAAGACGAATGAATCGATGTCGCAAAAGTTTCTGATCACAGTCCTGTCTGTCTCCACCACAACCTTTCTTCTTGGTGGACTGGCCAGCTACTGGGTTGGGGGGCAACTCTCACCTGCCGTTGATTCCGCACCCGAATCCGCGCCGGCGAACCCGGCGGCAAACCGGGGCGGCCCGCAGGCTCAACTCGTTCGCGTCGACTCGATCGAGCGGGAGGAGTTCACCCCTGTCCGCACGCTGGTCGGTGATTTGATCGCTGTCCGTCGCGCCACCATCGCCACCGAGGTCGCGGGCAAGATCATCGAATTGCCGGTGGATGAAGGCAGTGCCGTGATCGCTGGCAAAACCCGCTTGGCGCGTGTCGACGACACTTGGACCAAATTGGAAGAGGACAAGATTGCGACGCAAATCGCCGAGCAACAGGCGACGTTGGAATTCGAGCTTGCCGATTTGAGTCGCTACGAAGACATGCTCAAACACAACGCGGTCTCTCTCAGCGAAACCGAGCAAAAGCGATCGCTAATCGAAGGTTTGGAAGCGGGGCTTGCCCAGCACAAAGTGATGCTTCGGGAAGCCAATGAGCGGGATTCGCGTCTGGAGATCTTTGCTCCCTTTGACGGAAGCGTCGTCGCAAAGCTGGCCGAGGTCGGCGAGTACCTGCCCATCGGCAGCCCGATTGTTGAAATCGTCTCCAGTGGTCGGATCGACGCTCGTATCATGGTTCCCGAGGAATCGCTGGCGTTGATCCGCGTGGGCGACACACTCGACCTGCTGATCGATAGCCTGGGCATCGAACTGCAAGGCGAAGTGGCATCGATCAATGCACAAGGTTCCGTTGGCAGCCGAACGTTTCCCGTTCGAATTGCGATGGACGATCAGGACGGCATCCTGTTGCCTGGCATGGGAGTCAGTGCTTTTGTCCCGATCAAACGAGAGTCAACCGAACTGCTGGTTCCCCGTGACGCGGTTCTTAGAAAGCCAGATGAATCGACGATTTGGATTCTTGAGCGGGGCGACTCGATCGCTGGCGATTCCACTGCGGCAACCAGTGGGAAGCCAGATGCGCCGGAATCGAGCGGGCCAGCCAATTGGACCGCTCATCCCGTCCCAGTTCGTGTGCTCTCGCATACGCGAGATTCGTACGCCATCTCCCCGGTCCGAAAAGTCGATCGACCGCGATTGGAGCCCGGGGTGCAAGTCGTGACGGAAGGATTGGAACGACTTGTTCCAGGTGCTCGCGTCAAAGTGGATCCAGACACCTCCGAACTCGCCGCTGTCCCTGGGACCTACCGCACGGGCCAACAACTGAGTGACCGTGATCGATAGCAGAAAGATGACCGACACACGCCGCGGACAAAACCATTTCTGAACGACATCAAGACGCACTGCCATCATGGATCCCATCAAATTCGCCATCGAGAACCCTGTCAAAGCCGCCGTTGGCGTGATCTTGGTTCTGCTGTTTGGCATCATTGCCTTTGCGCAGATTCCGGTTCAGTTGACTCCGGACGTCGATCGGCCCGTCATCACGATTCGGACGCAGTGGTCGGGACGCAGCCCCGAGGAGATTGAGAAGTCGATCATCATCGAACAAGAGGAGAAGTTGAAGTCGGTCCAAGGCCTTTGGAAGATGACTTCGGTGGCCAGTCTTGGCTCCGCCATGACGACGCTTGAGTTCAATGTGGGATCGTCGCCCGAGCGAATCCTGCAAGAGGTATCCAACAAGATCGATGAGGTCCCCGAGTACCCCGAAGACGTGGACCGACCGATCATTGATGTCGCCGATACAGCCGGTGACGACGCGATCGCGTACCTGTTGTTGCAAGCTGAGGATCCCGAATTTGAAGTCGCGACGTTCTACGACTATGCCGATCGGTTTCTCAAACCCAGTCTGGAACGAATCGAAGGGGTTGCCGAAATTGATCTGAAAGGTGGCCGCCAACACCAAGTCCAAATTCGTTTTGACCCAACCACCTTGGCGAGGCGAGGGATCACAATTACGGAGCTGAATGCGGCCCTGCGTCTGGACAACGTCAACGCCTCCGCAGGCGATATGGCGAACAACCGGCAAGACGTCCGGTTTCGAGTCCTCGGCCAATACGACTCACTGGAACCGCTCCGCAACACGATCATCAAGTACGACGACATGGGCAGTCCCGTGCGCGTCGCGGACATCGCCGATGTGGAACTCGCCTTGGAAAAGACGACTCACTTTGACCAATGCAAAGGTCAAACATCGATGACGATTTTTGTCAAACGAAAGACTGGCAGCAACGTGCTCGACATCATCGAGCAAGTCAAAGTCGTGGTCGATCAAATGAATGCCCCGGACGGTGTTCTGCGGAGTTTCAAAAACGACCGTTACGGGCTAAGGCTGCGGATGGCGTTTGATGATTCGCACTACATCTACAGTGCCATCAATCTTGTCAAAGAGAATTTGTTGATCGGTGGTGGACTGGCGGTGCTGGTGTTGCTGCTGTTCCTTCGCAGCATTCGGTCGACGTTGATTGTCGCGGTCTCGATTCCAATTTCCGTCATCGGCACCTTTGTGATCATGTGGTTCGCCGATCGAAACCTGAACGTGATCTCCTTGGCCGGGCTCAGTTTCGCCGTCGGGATGGTGGTCGACAACGCGATTGTGGTTTTGGAGAACATCGATCGACATCTCAAGCGAGGATCCAGCCCGCGGCAAGCCGCGTACGAAGGCACCAAGGAAGTCTGGGGAGCCATTCTGGCATCGACGCTGACAACGCTCGCCGTGTTCGCACCGGTGTTGACGATCCAAGACGAAGCCGGCCAGTTGTTCTACGACTTGATTCTTGCGATCTGCGCCGCCGTCGGACTGTCGTTCGTCGTGTCGATCACCGTCATCCCTGCCGCGGCATCGTTGTTTTTGCGTTCGTCGACCGTGACCAGCCCGATCGCTCGTTCTGCTTCTGATTTGTTCGGCATTGCTCCTGTGTTTCAGTGGCTCGGGAACGGTTGGGCATCGCTGATTCACCTGTTGACCTATCGCAGCATCGCCAGTGCTTGGCTGCGGGTTGTCTTGATCACGCTCACCATCTTGGTTTCGGTGGTGATCAGCATGATCTTGATGCCGCCCGCGAGTTACCTTCCCAACGGAAACAAGAACTTCACGTTCTGCCGGATGTCGACACCGGCCGGCTATTCCGTGATGGAGAACTTTTACGTTGGGCAACGGATCGAAGAAGCTTTGAAGCCGTTCTGGAGTGCAGAGAGTTCCGAAGAAGCGTCCGCTTATGGCCCGATCACGGACCAACGGTCAGGCAATGTGTTCGAGACAATTCCCGCTTTGAAGGAGTTCTTCTTTGTCGTGGCTCGCGGAAGTGTGTTCATGGTGGGGATCAGTGATGAACCTGACAACGTCGAACCCATTGCAGCGGTTTTCAACAAAGCCTTTGAGGTGATCCCGGCCAGCAAAGGGGTGACTTCTCAGAAGTCGATCTTTGGACGTGGGGCGGGCAGTTCCAATGCCGTCGACATTGAAATCAGCGGGAACGACTTGGTCCGTCTGAAAGCGGCTTGTTCTCACCTGGAGCGGGAATTGAAGCTCGCATTCTCGAAGTTTTCCGTCCGTGCCTCACCCAGCAATTACAACGAGGCCGGACCTGAACGGCAGTTGCAGATCAAACAAGAGGTCGCGAAACGCTTGAACATTAGCGTCAGCGAGCTGGCCATGTCGGCGCGTGCAATGATCGATGGATCGTTCGTCGGCGATTTTGATTTTGAAGGCGACAACATCGATCTCTTGCTGATCCGCGACCCTGCCATCGAGATTTCTCCTGACGATGTTCCCGATCTACCCATCGCTGTTCGCGAGGCCAATGGGGAAGTCGCGATGGTTCCATTGGGGCAAATCGCCGAATTCGTTTCGACCGAAGCGTCCCAAGAGATCCGGCGAGTCGAACAGCAACGAGCGATCGCACTGTCGGTCACACCGCCGGAGAATATCGCGTTGGAAGAAGCCCAAGCGACGATCCTCGAGATTGTTGCCGACGCCCGTGCCGAAGGACGGCTTGGCAACGACATCTTTGTCTCGTTGTCGGGCAACGCGGACCGCCTGTCGGAAGTCCGGGCGTCGTTGATGGGACGCTGGACAGGATGGAATTGGGAGTCAATCGGAAGTGTCGCCCTGAGTCGATTCTTCTTGGCGATGGTGATCACCTATCTGTTGATGACCGCTCTGTTTGAAAACTTTCTCTACCCGCTGGTCATCATGTTCACGGTGCCCTTGGCGACGGTCGGTGGCTTCATCGGTTTGTGGTTCATCCGTCAAAATGATCCGACGCAACAACTGGATGTGTTGACGATGCTGGGGTTTGTCATTTTGGTGGGCGTGGTGGTGAACAATGCGATTTTGATTGTGCACCAAGCCCTCAACAACATGCATGGCCGGCATCACGATGGCGAGGGCGATGCCGAGCCGATGTCGCCACGGGATGCGATTCGCGAATCCGTCCGCACTCGCATGCGGCCCATCTTCATGACCACCTGCACCAGCGTGTTTGGAATGTTGCCGCTGGTCATCGCGCCGGGTTCCGGCAGCGAACTGTATCGCGGGTTGGGATCGATCGTGGTTGGCGGGCTGTTGTTCTCGACCGTGTTCACCTTGCTTGTGATTCCGTTGCTGTTCAGCTTGGTGATCGATGCTCGGCGACTGATCTGGAAGTCGTGAGTGGGGCTCGGTTGGTGAGCGAGGGCGTTCGCTGTGTCGCCCCGTTGGGGCTTTTTTGAACGAGGGTGTTTGGCGGACCGGGGCCTGACGGCCCCGGCAAAGGCTGTTTCGGCCCGCCGGGCCTGGTCGTGATGCGAGCAAGGGCCTTCCAGGCCAAGGTGGAGCGGGGGCGACTTTTCAAGTCAGAGGCCCTGGCATGGTATGGTTCACCTGATTCGGACTAGGCCCGATAGGGCCGGCAGAACCATTGCCGGGGCCGTTAGGCCCCGGGTGATATGCGTTTTGAGAACAGTAGCCCCGAATGGGGCGACACAGATACGCCAAGGGCCAGCCATGTCGACTCATCAGCAGCTTCTCTACCACATTGTCTTCAGCACGAAGCGTCGCAAGCGCCTCTTGAATGATTCGATTCGCGATGATGCATTCGCCTACCTCGCTGGAGTTTGCAAACGGTTGGATGGTTTTGCGTTGGAGGTGGGTGGCTACTACGACCACGCTCATTTACTCGTACGGATTCCGGCCCGTGTTGCTGTTTCTGACTTCGTGGGGAAGGTCAAAGCAAACGTGAGCAAGCACCTGAATGAGGGCAAACGCATTGGAGTTCCTTTTGCGTGGCAGGATGGATTCGGAGCCTTTTCAGTCAGTCGCTCGAACAAGGAAGCGGTTGGTCGTTACATCCGCGGTCAGATGGAACATCATCGAAAGCGGACCTTTGAAGAGGAGTATTTGGAGTTGTTGAAGAAGCACGAGGTTGAGTTTGATGAGCGGTATGTGTTTGACTAACCCCTGTGTCGCCCCGTTGGGGCTTTTTTGATTGTGGGTGTTTGGCAAACCGGGGACTGACGCCCCCGGCAATGGCTGTGTCGGCCTTCCAGGCCTGATGTTTTTTGTCGGACTGCAGGCCCGATAGGGCCGACAGAACCCTTGCCGGGGCCGTGAGGCCCCGGAACTGTGCTCGATGAAAACCACAGCCCCGAATGGGGCGACACAGAAACTCCCTGAATCCGCCATGTCGACTTAGGTCTTGGAACGTTCCACCAATTCTTCGACGAAGCGGACTGCCCAGGCGAGACGTCTCAGCGGCCGGGAGTTGCTGGTTTGGTTGGCCAAAATCTCTGGCGTTCGTGGATCGCATTCTTTGGTTTTGGGTTTCAACGCGATCGATTTCAGCACGATACTCGGCGTGAAGTCCGCTCCGACGTCTTCCAGCAACTTGGACGTGCTGCGATGGAAAGTAGCGACGCGATCATCGGGCCGAAGGAAGGCTCGCCAGCGTTCACGAAATTCGTCCACGGAGACAAGCGGTTGCAAATCAGCCGAAGTCAGCCGCAAGCGATTCATGAACGCTTCGTCTTTCAATGAATCGGACTGGATTGCACATCGAAAGAATTCGCCCGTGCCCATGCGGACCGCGCTCCAATACAGCGGTGCGGGCGGTTGGTTGGGCGTGCTCGACTCGTCGCCGGTGTTGCCACGTTCTTGTTCGCCATAGGCGACAACAATTTTGCTGATGTCTTTGGTCAGCACTCGCGGCACGTTGGGAGATCCAGGCCGGCGGGCTTCGTTGTGACGCCAGTTGGATTTTGAGACCTTGAGCTGATCCACGATCATGTGGTCGAACACATCCAACAAGCGGTCGAACCCAAGTGTGTTGGGCTCAATCGCGGACAAGGCCGCGACGGTGGCTTCCAGCGTCGACAGGGCGTGCTCGTTCGGCTCTCGGCGAATTCGGTAACGCCCGGGTTCCGAGGGAGCCAGTCGATATCGGGGCAACGTTTGGAGCCTTGGAATGTCGCGAAAGAGTGTCTTGGCATGATGCCAGGTTCCGTCGATCACGACCAACTGCCGGGGCCGTTCCTCAGGCTCCAGGTCTGAGAGCAGCTTTGCGTTCTCGCCGGGATACAACAAACCGACGCGATCACTGAGTGCCATGGTGGCGAACCGCTCCGCCAGTTCATGGTTGTAAGCCACCATGACCTGGCACCTTTGCAGCGATTGGCTGACGATCCGGGCGGTGTTGAAGGGGTGGGATCGTTCGCGCCGGTGTTGCATGATCAACACCTCGGTCTGGTTGGCGACCTTCGGAATCAGCTTGCAAAAACAAAGCGACCGGGGGCGGAAGCAGACGTGGCAGCGTGTCGGCGAGTCGGGATCGACCAAGGATTCGTTCGGATTCAGCGATTGGGTGGCGATCGGAAAACGTCTGGAGCGAGGGAGCGATGAGATGAGCGACTGCGAATAGTTCTAGAAGAAATTGCAATGGGAGGGTATCGGGAGTCCGAGTAGGAGGCGAATGTTGTCACCTCAATCGGGGGTGGTGTGGATCGGGACAAGGTTGCCCCTCCGACGGCGCAACAGAAACCCCGCCTGCAACGAATCGGCACGCGGGGTTTCGAGTGTTTTCAGAGATCGCGAATCGACCGATCAGTTTTCTTCGCGGATCGAGATGTCTTTGAACTCGACCGGATCGTTGTGACCGGCGAATCCGAAGTGGCCGGAGGTGCGAGTCTTGCCTGGGTGAGCGCTGCCTGCCATGTAGTCTTCCACCTTGGAGACATCGGCATCGAGGATCACGTTGCCATTGAGTTCCACTCGGATCGTCGGTCCGATCACGGTGACTTGTTGGAAGTTCCACTCGCCAGTGGGACGCAGGTAGCCGCGGGTCGCAGCCGCCATGCCATAGGCCGAACCATGGTACTGGCGTTCATCCAACGTGGCGTAGGCGGGGTGATCGTTGTCCAGGACTTGCAGTTCGGTCATCGCCGCATAGGCCGGGTTGCCTTCTTTGGGGGCTCGGATCGCCAGGCCGTTGTTGCCGCGTGCTGGCAAACGGAACATCAAGCGGGCGGAGAAGTCGCTGTATTCCTTTTCGGTCAACAGATTGCCACCGCGTCCCTTTTGGCATTGGACGGAACCGTTTTCGGTGACTTCGTAATCGTTGACCGCTCCGATCCAGCCATCAAGGGTTTTGCCATCAAACACGGAGACGAAGCCGTCGTTGTGGTGGGCGGCCAAAATCGAATTGGCTTCTTCGGTTCCCAATGGACGCACTTCGAGGTTTCGCCAGCGGATTTCACCGCCATGCGTTTGCAATTGAATGGGGCCGGAGGCGGGCAATGGTTCGTCACGCCGCCAGTAGTTTTCCATGATGGCGTGATCGACGGTTTGCTTTCCGTTCAGCCACACCGACGTGCGTGAACCGACCTGGATGATGTGAACGGTGTTCCATTCGCCAAAGGGCTTGTCAGCGAGAACCAATGGGTCTTTGCCGGGGGCCTTGGGGGAGTTGTTCCACAACGCTCCGCTGCCCAGGTTGGATCCGATGTTGAATTTGCCCTCGTCGGTGTAATCCCAAATCTGGACTTGCGGGGTGCCTTTCAAGTAGATGCCACTGTCAGCTTTGGCGACGGTGCGGTACTCCAATTTCAACTCGTAGTCCGAAAAGTTTTCGTCCGTGGTCAGGTAAGCCCCGTGACCGTCGTTGACCAATTCGCCGTTTTCGATCGACCAGTGTTGCTTGGCGTCTGCGGTCCATGCTTCGATCTTCGCCGCACGTTCTTCTTCGGACAGTTCGGCGAGTTTGTAAGGGTCAAAGTGGGGTTGGCCGTGCCATCCCGTCATGTCTTTGCCGTTGAACAAAGCTGTCCAGCCTGACTTGGCGTCGGTGGTGTCTTGGGCATGAGAAGTCGTGAGGGCGGCAAGGCACAAGGCCACGCAAAGCGGCAAGCGATGGTTGAAGTGGAATTTCATGTTGCAACGTTGAAGTGGTAACCAGGATGAAGTGAGTCAATCGAACGCACGCGTGGCGACGTGTCGTTCATGCATGGTTGCTCGCCAATGTGCGACGACGAAGGCGGGAACCGTTGGGGCAATGGAACGGCCAATGACGCTGGAGGCAGGCCGAGTCGGCATGATGAACCAGTTGGCATCAAAGTGTTCGAAGGAGGTGGGCAAGAATCAGGCAGGGTTTCAGACGTGACCTCACAATGGAGGTGGGACAATATCCGAAGTCCTCGTAGGATAGTCATTTCCAAGTCGCTGATGTTGCGGCTGACCGCCAATCGCTGAAATGTGCCGTTGATGTCCGACAGTCCACCCTTATCCGCCGTAACGCCTGCCCACGTCGTCCTCTATCAACCGGAAATCCCCCAGAACACGGGGAATATCGGTCGCACCTGCGTGGCAGTGGGTGCCAAACTGTGGATCGTCGAACCAGCTTCGTTTCAGTTCGATGAAAAGCGATTGCGTCGAGCCGGGTTGGACTACTGGCAGTACCTGGACTGGGAACCGGTCCCGTCCTGGGAGGCTCTGTGTGAGCAACTGGATCCGGAACGGTTCTTCTTCTTTTCAAAGTTCGCCAAGCGGACCGTTTGGGAAGCCGATTTTGCGTTGGGAGATGTGTTGGTGTTCGGCCGCGAAACCAGTGGGTTGCCCGCGACAATTTTGAAGCCCCATGATCCGAGAGCATTGCGGTTGCCAATGAGAGAACAAGTCCGAAGTTTGAATTTGAGCGTCACCGCCGGAATCGCGTTGTACGAACATCAACGTCAAACAACGACCGTCTCATAACCGCAGGGGGGCGATCGAAGTTCGCATCCTTCGGGATTGTCCCGAATCAATTTCCCGACTTCGATTCCAGCGAAAGTTGCAAACCATCCGGTTCCTTAGCATTGGACGGTTTGTGCTTTTCTCAGGCCTTTGGGCGCCCGAGAGAATTGGCATTGCCGAGTGGGCGTTGGACGAGCAAGCGTGTTCCGGGGAATCGTTCTCTCCAATTCAGTGCGGCTTGTTGAGCAGCCTGCTCCGTTTCAAACCAAGTGAACACACCGGGGCCCCAACTGCTCTGTCCAACGCCGTGCAATCCAACGGCGATCAATTGTTCAATCAGCCGCGTTGTGGCATCGCCGTTGTAGGGACCGCCTTGAACTGGAGCAAACAGTTCGCCACTGGATCGGTTGTACTGGGTCACGGCGTCTGCGAATCTCGAGAAATCCTTTCTCGCGATCGCGGGGATCATCTCTTCGGTGAGCATTCCAACGAGTCGTGAACGATCATCAGGGTGCGCCGGTTGCAACGCGTCGAATTGTTGTTGTTCTTCGTCGCCGCTGATGGTTTCCGCGGAGGACACTTCGTCCATCAACACCACACCAACCCGCCATGCATCAGGAAGTTGGATTCGCTGGTCGATTGGGTTGAGTTGGGTTCCTCTCGATCGTTGGCGGTCGAGACCTTCCACGATCAAACCGGGTTCAAAGAATCCATGCGAACCAACGGCGCTCCGCCGGCCTCGGTTGGCCAGTTGGAGGACTTGCTCTCGAGCGGGCGTTTCACCGGATGTTTGTTTCAGCAAGGCATCGGCAATGGCGAGTGACAGCTGAGTCCCGCTTCCCAAACCATGGTGCGACGGAGCGGCGTGAAGGACTTCGATGGCAACCGCCGGAGGCGAGGCGTTGCCGGTCATCTGTTGCCAACGCTGGACGATTCCCGCAATTCGGTCGTGATGTCGAACGTCCGATGCGAAGGCGGAGGCTGCACTCACGCGAACACGGGTGGGCGGGCCATCGATCATCACCCCACAACCGCCAAACGGCGGTGCGACGTCCAGCAATCCAAAGTGCAGGCGTGCTCCCGTTTGAACTTCGACGCTCATGAGACCTTCGTCTCTCGCACGTGTCGTTCAATCAGTTGCAACGCTTCTCGTTCGTCGTCGCCGCCTGTCTTCTCAACGGCGATCGCGGCACGTCTGAGTTCTTCTGAGATTTGTTCGTCCGGCAACAGATGCAAACGGGTCGCGGCGATTGCCGCTTCGATCACCGCATGTTTGGCACGATTGAATCCAAAGAAGGGATCCACGATCTGGGAATCCAAGCAGCTCGCTGTCAGTTCATGTCTGGGCGGTGTGCCGGCACGGTGCGTCACGCGAATCGCGAACCAGCGATGGCAGTGCGTCAGCCGAACGTGCGAGCTTTCCAGTCCAGGCACGGGAATGACCAACTCCGATGCATCGACCTTTCCAATTGCCGTTTGAGCGATCAGCAAGGCGTCGTCGATCACATGAATGACGGCGTTGCCATTGTCGAGAAGATTCGTGCAGGTCGTGGAACCCTGGTAGGGCCGCAGTAAAAACGTGGGCAAGCCCTCAGCGGAAGCAGAGGGATGCACGATTGGCCCCAGCGGAGCCAGGTTGACGCGACCCTGTGCGTCCAATGTGGTGACGAGTGATTCCAAAATCATGGATTCACGCCTCCGCCGGTTTTGGTCGGCGAGATTGAGACGGTTGGCAGTGGGCTGCGTTGAAACCTTGAACTGCGGGTGAGCGGTTGCTCATCGGGCTGATGACGTTGAGCCAAGCCGATGAAGTGTTCAAACATCGCCAGTCCATCTTGGGTCAACAACGATTCGGGATGAAACTGAACCCCGTGCACACAGCGGTCGTGATCCGCCAATCCCATCACCAGGCCGGGATCGTCAGCGGACCAGGCGGTGACTTCCAAAGACTCCGGCAAGGTGGTCGCATCAACACGGAGCGAGTGATACCGTCCCACTTCGAGCGACGATGGCAAGCCTGCAAAAACGCTGACGCCACGGTGCCGGATGGGGACCGCCATCCCGTGCATCGGCGGGCCGACCACGACTTTGGCTCCATAGGCCGCCGCGATCGTCTGATGCCCCAGGCAGATTCCCAAAATGGGAATGCGGCCGGCGAGTTGCCGGACCACTTCGAGAGAACAACCCGCGGACTCGGGGCCGTGGGGACCGGGCGATATCACGATCGCACTCGGTCTCATTTCGACGATTTGTTCGACCGTCAGCGAGTCGCTGCGGACGACCTGGGTCCGCAGCCCTTTTCCGGGCTCGTCGTCCATTGGCAGGTTGTTGCCAGTGCGGTTCCGACGAGCGGCAACGCGGAGATACCGCGCCACGTTGTGAACGAAGGAGTCGTAGTTATCGAGTAACAGGATCAACGAGCAACAGTATCAAAACGGCTTCACGGATGGTTCTGCCAATCGCGAATCAACGCCGCGGTTTGGCGAATTTGATCTTCTCGATCAATTTGACCACCTGATCGCCGTCTTTGTAACCACTGACCGCGGTGATCGCCCGAATCACGTATTCGTACCGCAAGTTGTAGTCCGTGTCGATTTCGATTTCCGGCCCCTCGCCCGCTTCGACCTCCGTGGGCGTTGACGAACCGATCATCCCAACGACCTTCGCACGCAGTTTGTCGAAGCTGGTCGCGTCATTGCCCATCTGAATGTCATTCAGTTCAATCCCAGCCAAGGATCCTGCGGCGTCGGATCGAAGTCGCAGTTTCAACGGCAGGTCGGTTGGATCCAGGCTGCTGCTGCCCTGACCGGCCAGCGGCATCTTGATGCTGAAGTCGCCTTCCATCTCGACAATTTTGAACGTCATCACAAAGAAGATCAGCAGCAGAAAGACAATGTCAATCATGCTGGTCATGTTCAGCTCAGTGCCCTGGCTGGTTTCGCGGTTGCGAATCTTCATGAGCGATCCTCTTTGACCCGCAAGGCAAAGTTCTCCAGCTTGGAATCCTGGCAGACCCGGATGATCTCTTGGACCTCACCAGCGGCGACATCTTTGTGACCGCGGATGATCACGTTGGCATCGCTGACAGCTTTGCCTTCGGCACGAACCACAGCCAATTCCCGGTCCAGCCCAATGCGGAGTGTTTCAGCGGTGTAGTCGTCGCCGCCCAAAAAGACTCGACCGTCTGCACCGACGTGCAGGATGATCGGAAACTCAAGCGCGACTTCGGGCGGTTTGACCAAGCGACTGTTCGGCAACACCACGTTGTCGTTGGCTTCCGTCTGAGCGAAATTGATCAGGACCATGAAGAAGGCGATCAACTGAAACGTCATGTCGATCATCGGCGTCATGTCACCTTCCGCCATGTCGACTTCGGTGCGTTTGACTCGCATCAGCCACGGGCTCCGGACTTAGGCGACAGGTCTTCAAACTTGCTCATCAGGTTTTCGCTTTCCACGCCGACTTCCAGCAGCAGTCGAGCGACGCGGTTGCGAAGAATGTTGTAGGCCGCAATCGCGGGAATCGCGACGGCAAGGCCAACCAGCGTGGTGAACAAAGCGGTCGAAATACCGGCCGCCAAATCAGATGGTTTGGGCGTTGAACCGCCAGTCGCGATGACTTGGAACGAGGAGATCATCCCCTGAACCGTTCCGAACAATCCGATCATGGGCGACAGGTTGCCGATCAAGGCCATGTAGCTCAGACGGTGCTCAAGCTTCATGCTTTCCTCTTCGCCGACTTCCTGCATCGCTTCGATTGCTTTGCTGTATCCTTTGCTGACCTTCGCCAACCCGGCCGCCAGAACCTGACCTAGCACGGACTCGTCGGCTTTCGCGAGGTCATAAGCACCTTGGTTGTCGTTGGCCGCAATGCGTTGGCTGAACTCTTCGACCAATTCCGTCGGGCACAGCGTGTCGCGTCGTGCTGCCAACATGTTCATGACGAACAGAGACACCAGCGTCACTGACAGCGCCAAGAAGACGATCAGGTAGGCGGCCCCCAATGATTCAAAGACCCATGCCAAGAGTGATTGATCAGCGGCTGGAGGAGCCGTGTTGGCGTTGCCACCGCCTGCATTGGCTGCCCCTGCGTCACCAACGGGTTGCTCCGCGGCACCGGGACCAGCCGGCTCGGCAGGTTGTTCCGCGACAGGATCTTCGCCGAACTCCGCCATCGCATCGTCTTGAGCGAAGCTGGTCGTGGGCGACGTCCCGAACAAAACCAAAGAAGCGAGAACAAGACCCACACAGAAGAGCCAAGTTCGAGGAGCCAACAGTTCAGCAGGACGCATCATCGATGAAACAACCACGGAAGGAGAGAAAAGTCGAGTGGGTACGGATCAGAATAATCCACGCTGACGCCCGTCGCACCACCCCTGAGGCGGTTTGTGCTCCCAAAACTCAGTCGGTGGTTCCGATTGAACGGTTCATTCCCCCGAATCGTTTCAACTTCCGTGAGCATGGGCTGTTTGAAGGGACCCATTCGGCGGAGAGTTGTCACGGAGCTGGACGTCAGACATTCGCATGGTCACCACTTCCGCCAAGAAGAGTTGCGAACGATACAATAACGATTGAAGACCTCGTTTGTTCTCACGGAGCGATGGATTTCGCCAACCACACTTGTTGGAGCGTTGGAGAGATTGCTTGTCAGAGGAGACGCGACGACGGTTGGACTTCCAGCAATGAACATGACCTCCCACCAAAGATCGAGACCCCATCATGCGAAGCGAATTGGACGCTGCGATTGCTCACCTTCATGAACAACTCGCAGACATTGACGATCTGGACCCCGCTGAAATCGAACGACTCAAATCCGAACTCGACGAGATTCGTGAAACGCTGGATGAGCAAGATGTGAATTCAGCGACGCTGGCCGAGCGTTGGAAAACGCAGGTCGAACATTTTCGTGAGTCGTATCCGGTGCTGACCGAAAACGCGGGCCGTGTCGCGGACATGTTGGCACAGATGGGAATCTGAAGTCGGGACCGAAAGGGGTTCCGAGAACAGGTGTTGCTGACGGTGGTTGATCTTGTCCGAGCTTCCTACAATCCGTCGTTTTCGTACCTGTCAACTCGCATTTGAAGATCGATATGTCGCCCGCACCCGAGACTCGCGTTGCCACCCCACTGAATGTCCCCGACAGCGACGCCTTGCGTTTTCTGCCAGAAGGTCCGATGGCGATGGTGGGCGACGGCAAATTGTCTTGGGTTGGAATCCAACACGGTGCCGATGTGACTCACGGCAGCATCAACGTGTTGGAGCTTGCCACGCAAGCGAACCAGTCGTTTGATTTGCCGGGACGTCCCGGTTTCGCGTTCCAGTGTCAAACGCCGGGCAAGTTCGTTGCTGGTGTCGAACGTTCGCTGGGGATCTTCGACACCAACTCAGGTGAGTGGACGCCGTTCTGCGAGGGCGTGGACGACGACGTCACCAACACGATCATCAACGATGGCTTGGCATTCGAAGACAACCTGATTTTCGGAACGAAGGACTTGGCGTTCGCAGAAAAGAAGGCGGGCTTGTACCTGTACCGGGGGAGCGATCAAAAGCTGATCCGCCTACGTGACGATCAAATCTGCAGCAACGGCAAGATGATCCGTCGAGACGATGCGGGCAATTTGTTCTTGATCGACATCGATTCGCCGACACGGACGATCGTGGAATATTCGTTGGACGTTGCCGCCGGAACGATGGGTGAGCCTCGCGTGGTGTTGGATCTGACGAGCGACCCGGGCGTCCCCGACGGTGCGATTCTGACGCCCGATGGAACCGGCATCATTGTCGCGATTTTTCATCCCGGAGTGGCGGAGCACGGTGAGACTCGTCTTTACGATCTGGCGAGCAGTGAGCTTCGCATCGTGTGGCAAACACCAGGGTCGCCACAAAACACGTGTCCGGCATTGGTGCCTCAGGAAGGCAAATTGAAATTGATCATCACGACCGCCGTTGAAAACTTCAGTTCGGAAGATCAAGCCAAGTGCCCCAACGCAGGGCGACTGTTTGTTGGCGAAACGGATTACGCCGCAGACGATTCATTCGAACGAACCGTTTGGCCCGTTTGAGTGTGGGTGATCGTTGCAAACGGCCGTTGGTTCACGTGGGCGTTGGTTTTGTGCGATGCACGGCGTTAGCCGCGGTTGGCGTGATGCGGGGCGAGGTCGTTGTTGGTTGGAACGTTGTGGATGTTTGGATGTTGGGTTGGTAACCGGGCCTAACGGCCGCCGGCTCACGTGGGTGTTGGTTTTGTGAGCCGCACGGCGTTAGCCGCGGTTAAGTGTGGTGCGGGGCGAGGTCGTTGTTGGTTGGAACGTTGGGTTGGTTTGGATGTTGGGTTGGTTTGGATGTTGGGTTGGTTTGGATGTTGGGTGGTTTGGATGTTGGGTGGTTTGGATGTTGGGTGGTTTGGATGTTGGGTGGTTTGGATGTTGGGTGGTTTGGATGTTGGGGTGGCAACCGGGCCTAACGGCCGTCGGCTCACTTGGGCGTTGGTTTTGTGCGATGCACGGCGTTCGCGGTGGTTGGCGTGTGGTGCGGGGCGAGGTTGTTGTTGGTTGGAACGTTGGGGGTGTGAGCTGCACGGGGTTCGCGGCGGTTGGCTGGGGCGATTTGGGGTCAGTGCAGGGGGCGGATGGAAACGGTGTCGATTCCGGCCATCCAACGTGCGATCGCTTTTTCGTTTTTGCCAGTGATCTTGATTTGTATCGTCACGGGTTTTTCGGGCGTCAATTCGACTCGTTCCCACGTGACTGCAGGCATGACTTTGACGTCGCGGGAGTAACCGTCGAATGACTTCTCCGATTGTTCGTTGACTTTCAGTGACAACGTGGCGTAATCAATCGCCCCGGTCAGGTGCATTTGAATCTCGGCGGGACCATTGATCTGATGGGGGACATTCAATGTCAGCGTCGATCCCACCTGTCCGCCGGTCCACCACAGGTGATTGTCGGCCGACCATTGATCGTTGAATGGCTTCATATTTTGGTCTTGAATTTGACCACCTTTGACATCGGCGGAACGAATCAGACTTTCCGCCTCAATTGCCCACTCCCGGCTGTAGGCAGGACCCGGGCTCATCAGGTAGCCAAACAGGTCACGGACTTGGTTGGGTGACATCGGTTCAAGTTGGCCTTCGGGCATCAGCGATGTTTCCGAGAGCTTTTCGATCTCAACGTCATCGAGTGACAACACGGTGATCTCGGAGGGCGTTTGAACCGTCACCGCGTCTTCATTCCGCGAGCGAACCAATCCAGAAACGACTCTTCCGTCTGCCAGCAAGAACGTCGTCATCTGATAGGCGTTGCCAATCACCGCGTTGGGTTGCAGGATGTTTTCCAACCAGTAGTTGACGTCGCTGCGGTTGGCGCCGGTGAGGTCGGGGCCAATCGGTTCGCCTTCGCCAAACAGACGATGGCATTTGCCGCAGTTGGTTTCGTAGAGCTTCTTGCCTTCGGCGCGGTTGGCCGACGCGAGTGAGGCAGGCGTCAGCAACCCGGAATACTTTTCGTGCATTTGCTTGGCTTGTTCACTCGTCGATCCAATGCGTCCCCAAGCCGCTTCCAAACGCTTGCGCGCGGAGTCGTCTGTGAACGGCAACGACAGCACATTTTGGATCGCGTACGCCGGAACGATTGTTGGTGGGATCACGTTTTCTTCCATCGCGGCGATCAACTGAATCGCGGAATCGATCCGCGAAGTCAGGGTGGCTAACGCATCGGACTGCTTTTGTGGGGACCAATCTTGAAATCGTTGGATCAGCAGCGGAGCGATCTTCGGTGAGTCATACGAGGCGAGACCGCGAACAGCTCGGGAGCCAATTTCGCGATCGTCGATCAATTCCAGCATGACTTCACCGAGTTCTTGATCTTTGGCCTGCGTGAGCAGTCGCATGGCATCCAAGCGAGCCGAAGCCGCTTGGGAAGGATCGGTCAGAATCTTGCGCAACTCGGGAAGTGCCGATGCGTCCCCAAATTGAATTGCCAAGGCACCGACGAAATCCCTCGTGCTGGTCGCCGAGGCTCGTTCCCGAAGCAGCTGAGAAACGTGAGGCCACGCGTCTGGCATCACGACACCGCCGCGACTCCGCGCCGATTGCAACAATTCCTCCAGCATCCAGTCGAATTGATTGTTGACGCTTCCGTCCTTGGCCATCCCCTCAATTTTGTTCCCGATCGATTTCACCAAGGCTTGCCTTCCCTCGGGTGTCGTCGCCGTGCGACGAGTCACGAACCGTTGCAACTGATTCCAGTTGCCATTGGAAACAACGCTCATCACTCCGGCGGGGTCGACGTCGACGACCGGTTCGATGCCGTACCAAATCAACCAAGGCAGGTTGCGGTCGTTTTGGTCGATGCCGTGCTTGAGCAGTCCACGTGCGATACCGAGGCGTTGCGATTCTGGGATGCGCTGCAGAAACGACGCGAGGTGACGACGGGTGACCGGTGACGTTTCGGAATCCGCCATGCGCTGGAGTTTTGCAAGCAGATCCGTCGACAAGGTCGGTTGTTCCTCACCAATCAACTGGACTGCCCATCCGCGAATCAGGGGATCGTTGTCGTCCAACAGCGTGGTGAGATCGGTTGCAACGCGACCTGCGTTTGAACTTTGCGAACCGTTGACCGGAAGCAGGTCTGATGTCCAGGCCGTCCATACGGCTTGCAGTCGATGCCGACGCGGCAGCTCAGCTCGCAACAACGCAGTCAGTTTGGAAGCGAGTTGAGCTCGATCGAGCGTTCCCGCTGCGGCGCGTTCTTGCAGAATGCGTTGCGACTGACGCACGAAGTACGCGTTTGGATGTTGCAGGTTCTCAACCAGTTGATCGAGGCTTTGTGTCGACAGGTCAAAGCGATACGGTTGCAGGTCCCCGTAGCGAATTCGGAAGAGGCGACCGTTGGTGCGGTCCCAGATTTCATGGTCACGGTGGTGGCAGGTTTGGTCGTCGTGCCAATCCGATGTGTAAAGGGCTCCGTCGGGGCCTTGCATGATCCCCACGCCGATCTGTTCGTGGTCGTGTGACATCATGAAATCAGGGCGGTGCCGACCGATGTACCCGGAACCTTCTGGCTCGAGGTGTTCGCGAACGATTCGGTGGCCGTGCAAGTTGTGGAAGAACAGTTCACCACGGTAGTGAGCCGGAAATTCATCGGCTTGGTAAATCGTCAAACCGGCATGCGCATGCCCGCCGCCGACCATCGACGTGGTTGCGACGGTGCGGCGTACCAATTCGCGATCGACCCGGTTCGCTGAATTGGCGGATTGGAACGTGCCATCACCGTAGTGAAGGTGATCCGCAATGGTTTTGATGTCGTCATAGGTGTGCGGGTTGAAGTGCTGGCCCGCCTGGCGGAAATACCTTCCACCATGCGACAGATGAAACAGGTGCGGAATCACACAAGCACTGACGAACCAATCGCCGTCTTCGTTGAAGTCGACTCCCCACGGGTTGCTGGTTCCATGCGCGTACACCTCGAATTCGTGTCGCACCGGATGATATCGCCACACGCCTGCGTTCAAAGGAACGCGATCTTCTTTGGCAGTGCCAGGTTTGCCGACGTTGGAATGGGTGAAGACCCCATGGCAACCGTACAGCCACCCATCCATTCCCCAAGTGAAGCTGTTGAGGGTTTCGTGCGTGTCCTGGTATCCCCATCCATCCAGCAACACGGTTGGTTCCGCGTCTGGCACGTCGTCGCGATCCGCATCGGGATAGAACAACAGCTCAGGAGCCGCACCGATCCAAACGCCTCCGAAACCGACTTCGATCCCGCTGGCGAGGTTCACACCTTCGGCAAACACTTTGTGGGTTTCGAATGATCCGTCGCCATTGGAATCCTCGAGGATCAGGATGCGGTCTTTGCCTTCGCCTTCAGGAGCCTTCGTGGGATACGTGTTGCCTTCGATCATCCAGATCCGGCCACGATCATCGAAGCACATCGCGATGGGTTGGACCAATTCCGGTTCGCTGGCAACAACATCAACCTCGAATCCGTCGGGCAGGTTCATGTGCTGGGCCGACTCTTCAGGACTCAAACCAATTGCATATTCTGTTTGCGGGAGCTTCGGGGTTCGCCAACGTTCCGCGACGTGGGGCCGTTTGTTTTGGGGGACGTCGCTGAGGTCGGTTTGGAAATGGACGCTCAGGCCCTTTTTGTTTCCTGCCAAAACGTCCACGCGGCCGTCACCGTTGATGTCAGTGACGATGACTTCAACGCCCACGCCGGCGGTTTCGTGAATGACGTGGGGAATGAATTCGATGCCGCCAGATTGGTCGCTCTCCACGTTGCGAAACCAAACGACCAAGGGAGCTTGCAGGCCGCCAGGGTCTTTGCCGCCGTGGGCGAAGTAGCGTTTGCCGGTCACGATGTCACGCCGTCCGTCGCCATCGACGTCGATCGATTCCAAGGCATGCATTTGGGATGTGGCGTACCCGTGTGGATTGTGCATCGACGATTCGCCGCTGATTTCGTGGGCGACAAACTGCCCGGCGACGGTTTGTTCAAACCACGCCAGTCCGTACCCGTGCGCATTCTTGGACGTGACCAAGTCGGAATCACCGTCGCCATCGAAATCGTGCACATGAATTTGAGCACCTCCCCCACCGTACGGTTGGGCAATCCAAGTTTGTCGCTGCCACAAGTTGGGTTCCGTTGCCGAGTCGTCGGTGTCCGGGTGTTTCCACCAGTGCTGGCGGTCGATGATGTCCTGCTGCCCGTCACCATCGATGTCGCCGACGCCCAGCCCATGCCCGAACGGTTCGATTGCCGTGCCGGGTTCCGAGATTGGGACCCATTTCCAAGGCTGAGTCGGGTCCTCCAAGGAGTCCGCCGTGTAATAGCCATAGGCTCGATCACGGGCGCACACGAGTTCCGGCAACCCACCAGGAATCAAATTCACCCAGGCGGGAGATTCGTTTGAGACCCGTGGGGCGATTGTGTGAGCAGCCCAGGTTGGCGCGTCGCCACGGGCGTCAAACTCACCTGGGTTGATGTACAGCGTTGCGTTGCGGCCAGGAAAACCGACCGAGATCACGTCGAGGCGGCCATCCCGGTTGACGTCGCAAACGTGGGAGAAAAAGTGTTGGCTGTATCCCATCACCGGAACCACGTTCGGTTCTGCGAGGGAATTTTGAACTTGAAAGTCGGGGCCTTCGAACCACACCGGCCCGTACACCAGATCGTTCAAGCCGTCACCGTTCAGATCACCGACAGCAGAGCCTTCGGCGAAGAATTGGTCGGTGATCTGGTGCGATTCCCAGCCGACGTGAGTGTCTTCGAGCTTGGAAGGTGTTTCCTGTGCGACGACGGGACTGGCAAGCCATCCGAGAAGCAGTGCTGCCCAGCCCAATGCGGCTGTGCAGGACACTGAGGTGGGGCGAGTCATGAACGCGAACAGATTCATGTCAAAAAACCGGTGGGAGGTCGGGGAAGGCGGATTGTCAGGCGGGACCGCGGCTTCAAAGCGGCAATGGCAATGCGAAGTGGACTCGCGAAACCAGAAGTCAGGTTGGTGTTCCGATTGCGAAGTGAGACCGCCGCGGAGGCTTCGTATGGCCGATTCTTTGCCCGAAACCGTCAGGACCTGATCTCAACTTCTATGGTTCTTTGCCAGTATGACTGATTCTGTGCCGCTAGGGGGTAACGACGCGTGATTCATCGCTGGTATTATCTTGCCAGTTTCCTACCTCCCGCCCGCCTCGTGACCGCGCATGTCTGAATCGAACCCCACCTCCCACACCGAAGCCAACCCTCTGACCGGTGGCGATGCTGTGATCAGCGACAAAGTCCTCGCCGATCGTGCGATGCTGCAAAAAGCCCAAGCGGAAGGCAAAACGCTGGGCACCTACATCAAGCTCTCGGGCCCCGGGTGGTTGCAATCTGCCATCACGCTCGGTGGTGGATCGCTCGCAGGGTCATTGTTCCTGGGAGTGATGGGTGGGACCAGCATGTTGTGGCTGCAACTCGTTGCAATCATCTTGGGCGTGGTGATGCTGTCGGCGATCAGTTACGTGACGCTTTCGACTGGTCGTCGACCGTTTGAAGCGATCAACAACGAGATCAACCCCGCACTTGGTTGGGGATGGATCATCGCGACCGTGCTGGCGAACATGATCTTTTGCATGCCCCAGTTCAGTCTTTGCTACGACGCGCTCGACAAGAATCTGTTGACGCTCGGTGGAGGCGAGGGGCTGGGCGATTCGCGTTCGGCTCGCTGGATCGTGACCATGGTTCTGTTCTTTGCCGCGGGTTTCATCGTGCTGCTGAACACCAAGCAGGGCCGGGCCGCGAAGATTTTTGACATCTTCCTGAAGACGTTGATCGGGATGGTCGTGATCTGCTTCTTCGGCGTCGCGATCTTGCTGTTGGCAAAGGGCCAACTCGATTTTGCCAGCATTTTCGCGGGTCTGGTTCCTGACCTGACTCAGTTTGTTCGCCCGGCTGGTGACCTCCGTGAAACGGTCGCGAACCTTTCTCCCGAAGGCAGCTCGTTTTGGACGCATCGTCTGATGGGCACTCAGCGAAGCGTGATGATCTCAGCCATTGCGACCGCCGTCGGGATCAACATGACCTTCCTGTTGCCTTATTCCATGCTGGCGCGTGGTTGGGACAAGACCTTCCGTGGACTGGCTCGGTTTGACCTTTCGACCGGCATGGCGATTCCCTTTGTCTTGGTGACCAGCTGCGTCGTGATCGCTTCGGCGTCGTCGTTTCACAATAAAATTGACGAGCAATTGGCATCGACTGACCTGCAGGTGATGCAGCAGTCGCCGCTGTACGAAAAGGTGAAGGGCGATTTGATCGCTCGCGTCGACGCGGGTCTGGGGGCGGAAGCAGCAGCGACGGCTGAAGTCGCCAAACTGCAAATGGTCGCGGAACTTCCGGAAGAAGAAAAGCGACTTGCCGCGGCCTTGGTCAAACGCAACGCGTTCGAGCTTTCCCAGACACTCGCACCGTTGTTGGGGGACGAATCCGCCAAATTGATCTTCGGTTTGGGCGTTTTCGGAATGGGTTTCTCCACGATCATCATTCTGATGTTGATCAACGGCTACGCGATTCGCGAAATGTTTGGACGTCCGAACAGCCAAACGATTTTCATCATCGGCGTGTTGATCGCAGGTGCCTCGGGAGCGAGTTGGGTGGAGCTTTGGACGGACCCTGACAAGAAGTTCTGGCTCGCGATTCTGGCCAGCACCTTCGCGGTGATGTTGTTGCCGATCGCGTATTTCACGTTCTTCCTGATGATGAACAGCCGCGAGATTTTGGGTGATGATCGCCCCACCGGCGGGCACCGTTTGACTTGGAACGTGTTCATGGGATTGGCTGTCATCGGAGCGACCGCTGCGGCTGGCGTTGCCGTGTACGAAAAGTACATGGCGGAGGATCCCTTGTCCTTCCGGATTGTCGCTGCCATCTGGGTGGCGTACGCGATTGCGGTGGTGTTGGGATTTGTGTTGAAGAAGAAGTCAACGCAAGCTGCTTGATCGGAACACGCACGTTCCGTGATCACGTGATTTCTAGGCCGCGTCCGATGAACACAGCAGGTGTTCCCGAGGGCGCGGTCAGAGGTGCTTGCGTGATCCAGTGCCGATGAGTTGGCAGTTACAGAATCGCCAGTGGGTTGCGTTTGGCTTCGAGCGTTCCTCGAGTCACACCCACGCGATTTTCGGCGGACAGTGATCGCCAAACCTCTTGTCCAGCGATCTCGCCGAGCAGCAATTGCCGGTACAGACGCAGGATCGATTCGGCTTCTTGCGCGTTTTCGCTGAGCAGTTCGACTCGGAACGATCCAACGCCACAGGCGACCATGTTGCTAACAATCTCGGCACCGCTCTGAGGCGTCGCATTGAACAGCGTGTTCCGGCACGCGATGTCGGCTTGGAGGACGTGCAGTTTGCCGACGCGGTCACGCAGTTCAACCACGTGCCGATCACAGGGACGCCCACAGTTGGTCTTGTTTGTTCCTGGCGACAGCACGCTGCAGAACACACAGTGCTCCATGTGGAACATCGGCATGTGTTGGTGCAGAACCAATTCCAGCCATTCCGCAGGCATCGAACTGACCAATTGATCGAGTTGGTCGGCGTTCAAATCGTAAGAGGCTGTGACTCGTTGGACGCCTTGGTCGATCAGCCATTCTGCTGAGCGATGGTTGGCAACGTTGAGTGAAAAGTCAGCGATGGTTGGCAGGCCTGCCTCGACGCCCAATCGAACCGCGGCCAAGTTTCGAGCCAGCAACCCTGCCGGGCCCTGTTTGACCACTTGCTTGAGAAGTCCCATTTCGCCGGGCTTTTGGATCCGAAGCGACGCGATCCAAATCGACGCGTTGTGTTCGGCTCCCAGAGCAATGGCAGCTTTGTGCTCGCGTGGATCGTGGAAGTCAGCGTAGATCCGTTCTGCGGACGCTGCGATCGCGCCTCGGACTTGATCCAGAGTTCGGCAGAGCACCGACAACTGCGGCGGTGCCTGAGGAACGGTTGGCTGGTCGTCTGAAACCGGCGTTTCGGTCTTGATTGGAGTCACCAGTGCTCGTCCGGCCGACAAGCGAACGGTCCGGCGAGGTGCTGCGTGAAATTGATCTTCAAGCTTTTCGACCAATTCCCGGCGGAGTTGGTTGAGAACGCCGAGTGGCACCATGGGACCACCGTTCAGGTCGCTGGTCAGACGTGCCAGGTGAAAGGGCGTACCGCCAAGCCGGCCCAGTTTGTCTGCCAAGACTTCCTCGGTGATCGCATGTTTGTTCGCGACGGCCAGGTCGTCTTCGCCGACGATGTTTTCGGTCGTGGCGTGTTCGCCGCTGCCCAGGGTCGCGGTGACTTCGACCGGGCGGCCCACATGGGCCACGACATGCAGATGAATCGGACGTGTGCGCCGTGGCTTGCCACCAAACGTGGCTGCCAATCGCTTGTTCAGTTGAGGGTCATCGTTTTTGAAGACCGTCGCCCCAATCGCGATGCGTGAAAAGTCGAGTTCGCCTCGTCCGAATCCAATCCAAACGGTTTGATTGGCTTGGACCTTGGAGAGTTTGTCGGTGCCTGCTTGCGATTCGGATTGTTTCCGCTGGCGGGCTTGTTCCCACGGACTTTGTGCGGATTTCGGGTCATTCTGTGAGTCGTCTGGTCGGCGCGGATCGGGTTTCGATTCATCGTCCAAACGCAGTGAATAGATTCGCCCGCCTTGGTGATTGTCGGCGAAGCCGCTGTCGAAGGCCTTCGTGCTGTTGGGATCCACGGCGGATTCCATCGCCAGTCCATCGCCCAGGGCGATTCCCGCTTGAATCTCCACCAAGATCGAATCTCGTCCAATGGCTAGGACTTCGCCCAGCACAATGCCTTGTTTGGCCGAGCGGATGCCGGGGACCAAGCGTTTGTGATCGTTGCCTTCGAGCCATCCGGGGGTGAAGCCGCGAGAGAACGACAGCTCCATTTCGTGTTGAGCGTCCTCGCCGAGGTTCACAACGCCTTCTGAGATGGCTTGATCGATCGCGCGACGGTAGTGGCCGGTGATGTTGGCGACGTATTCGGGGGTCTTCAGCCGGCCTTCAATTTTCAAACTGTTGACGCCCGCCTGGATCATGTCAGGGATTGCGGCGTAACCCGCCAAATCTTGAGGGCTGAGCAAGTAGCGAACGTCGCCCAGTTCCTGATCGATCCCATCGCAAACCAAGTCGTACGGCAATCGACAGGCCTGCGCACACTGGCCGCGGTTGGCGCTGCGTCCGCCAAGCGATTCGCTGGTCAAGCACTGGCCGCTGTAGGCGACACAAAGTGCCCCATGAATGAAGGCCTCGATCGGCATGTCGGTCTTCGACCGAATCTGCTTGATTTCGCCGATCGACAATTCGCGAGCGACGACGACACGGGACAGATCCAGTGATCGGGCGGCTTCGATGGTTTCTGAGCTGGTCAGGCTCATTTGCGTGGAAGCGTGAATCTCCAGTTCAGGACAGACGGCGCGGACAATTCTCGCGACACCGAAGTCTTGCACGAGGACCGCATCGACCCCGGCACTGGCGATCGCGTCGACCACTTCGACCAAATCGTTCAGTTCGTCGGGAAAAACCAACGTGTTGAGCGTCACATAACCGCGAACACCGCGGAGATGCAGCTGGCCCATCAACGAGGAAAGGTCGTTGACACCAAAATTGGCCGCACGGTGCCGGGCGTTGAAACCGCGATCGAGACCGAAGTAGACGGCGTCGGCTCCGTTTTCGATGGCGGCGTGGACACAGTCCCAATTGCCGGCGGGGGCGAGCAATTCAGGAGCGGAGACGTTGGATGACAAAGGGGAATCGAGCATTTGTGAGATTGTAACCGACGACACCCTGTTTCAGAACGGAAACATGGAAGCCCGCCAAGTTGGCGTGGGCTGGGCATTCAAAGCGGAGGGAACCACGACCATCACGTCGGCCCGAGGGCGGGCTGCACTCGGAAACTCGTTTTTGAGCCGAGCGTTCTTGGGACGCGTTTGGGTCGAGCAGAGGATGGCAGTTTGGGGAAGCAGCGGCCGTTTGAAGATGCTCCCGGGGGAATAGAAAAAGCCCCGGTCGCGGGAGACCGGGGCTTTCTGGGTCGTTCGTTGTGGGATTCGATGGGTGCGTTCTGCCTCCAAAGTGGGAGGCGGGCACTTCGATCGATCGAACTATTCGCGAGGGCGGATGGCGCCTGTCAAACCGCTGTAGTCAACGCGGTCGGTCGTGTGCCAAAGGGGTTGCCCCAGTTCGACACGACGACGAAGCACTTCGATTTTCTCTTGACTGCCAGCAGGTGCATCCGTCGAGGAGAACATTTCGTCTTCGTTGGGCACGAAGTCTTCATCGTGGCCGTAACGCAAGATTGCTTCGAAAACGTTTTTGCAATGAGTCATACTATTCCGATTTTTCTTCCAAGGGTCGGGAGCGATCCGAGCGTCCACGACACAGCTTTCAAACATTCGCCTTCAACCAAGTCCATTCGTCGAAAGCATTTCACACGGAGGGATTATTCGTGTTTGTGGGCGTTGGTCAAGAAAATTCTGGAGGGGCCTTGCTCTTCCCTGCCATTCCGGCGTCACCCACAACGGTCACTCACGATCATGTCAAACACGGTGAGTTTGCCGATCAAGAATCCATCGACTTGCAGTTGAAGGATTCTGAAAGCCGTCAAGGGGGAGATGCCCAACCTAGTTTCTCGGTGAAGGTCGTCAGGAGGCTCTTGACAGGGTTGCCAGGCAGCGGCCTTCTCCGTCAGAATTTTGGGACTGGGAGCCCTTCGACGCAGGAACCGTATAAACGTCACCACTCGATCGGGCTAGAAAAAAACTTCTGAAAAATTTCTCCTCGAACCCTCGGTACCTTCCTAAATGTCGTACTGGATCCAACGGGAATTGACATTGCCGGCCGCGCGACGCGGGTTTCACTTGGTCACTCGCCGCATTGTGGAAGCAATTCCGGAGCTGGGGGAAATCGAGGTGGGGCTGCTGCACGTGTTCATTCAGCACACCAGCGCTTCGCTGACGATCAATGAAAATGCGGATCCAGACGTTCGAGTCGACTTTGAAACTGCGATGAATCACGCGGTGCCTGAATCGCTGCCGTACGTTCACACCCTGGAAGGGCCCGATGACATGCCCGCGCACGTGAAAGCCTCGATGATGGGCAGCAGCGTCAGCGTCCCCCTCAAAAATGGGCGGCTGAATGTCGGAACTTGGCAGGGCATCTATCTCTGCGAACACCGCGACCAAGCTTCCTCGCGTCATCTCGTCCTGACATTGCAAGGGAAGCGGGCGGGCACCTGAGTCCGGGCTTCCTGGGACGTCGGTGTTGGATCGCCGCGATTGCCTTGCGGGTTTGACAGCGACGATTGACTGGGACGAATCAGTGAGATTCCGTCGCGAATCGTTGCAATTCTTCCAGGGAAGCGAATTCCAGGGCGGAAATGTGTGTCGCCTCCAGGTGGACCTTGGGGGCCATGCCAGCATCGAAGGCTTCTTTCCAGCGAGCGGCGCACAGGCACCAGCGATCGCCGGGCTGCAGGCCAGGGAACTCATACACCGGTATCGGAGTGCTGAGGTCATTCCCCCGCGAGCGACTGAATTGGAGGAAGTCAGCGGTCATCTCCGCACAAACCACGTGCAGTCCGACGTCTTGGCCACCCGTGTTGCAGCATCCGTCTCGATAAAATCCGGTCATCGGATCCGTGTTGCAGGTTTGCAATTCGGTCCCCAAGACATTTTTCGCGCCGGAAGGGTTGGGTGAAGCCATGTCGCGGGTCCGTCGTTAGTGAGTGGGAACGAGAGCGTCCGGAACGACAGCCAAGTGTTGCGTCCTGACGCAATCGTGCCCCTGATTCAGCAATCAAGCAAGGGTCGGTCGACCCGATTCAATCTACAAACACGCGGGCAACCTGGTTGAACTCCCCATTTTCCCAGTCGCAGCCAATTTGAGGGACTTTAGCGGTTGGGGGATTTGATCAGAGGCAGAGGGTCGGTTCAGACAAGGTGGTCCGGATTGGCAAGGGGTTCCGATTGAAACGCTCCTAACAGTCGATCCCATTCTTCGCAGATTCCGGAACGAGTTGGCCACCATTTGAGGGATTGATACGTGGAAAGGAGTCCACCTCGGTCGATTCGACTTGCGGAAGGAAAGCCAAACCGAGGGATCGGTCTGGTCAACCAACTTCTCTCAATTCAGGTCCACCGTATTGAACATTCGGCTGGGGTGTTGGGCGGCATTGTTCGTCCCACTGATTGAGATCGACATGACATTCCGTAACTGCCTCCCAGCTACTTGGGCCGGCCGCTACTGGTCCTACTTGACTGTCATTTCGATCTTGGTCGGTCGCCTCTGTGGATGACTCGATTTCGGCTAGGGCAGTTGCAATGAAGCACATTAGCGCACGCAGAAGGAGTCAGCGATGAAATTCAACGTCTTGCGAGCTGTCGCAGCCACCCTTTCCATGGGTGTTTGCACGATCGCCTCGGCACAATACGGGCCTGGTCAATACGGCGGACAACCCTACGCTGGTCCAACCAGCCAACTGGGTGTTCCACAGACACAAGCGGTTCAAACGTTTGGTGGCGGAAACTACCAGGCACCCAACTCGGGCGGCTACCAAGCGCCTGCGAAGTGGAACAACTTCGGCAACCAAAGCAACGGCCCGCAATTGTTCCAACCCGCCTCGTCGGGTGGATATGACAACCAGATGCCATCGCCTGAATCCATCCCCACGCCAGCTCCTTCGTACGGCGAGCAATTGGCCGCCCCGATGCAGCAGCACACCGCGCCTGCTCAACCCGCTCCGACGTACTCGTCGCCTGCCCCTTCGGCGAGCGTGCAGCATCAGCATTCGTCGGCACCCGTCGAGCACTACGGTGCACCCACGCAGTACAACAGTGGTCCTGCCGGCGACTGCCAAACCTGTGCTCAACCGAGTCCTTACATGCAAGCGGCTTCGCAACCATGGGAAGGTGCCTCCTACGCAGCACAATCCTGTGGCATGCCATCGGCCGCTCCCGCCCGTGGGCCGTTGTTCCCATGGTTCGGTTCGTTTGACCTGTTGTTCTTCAACATGGACACGAACGGCAAAGATCGCAACATCGTGTCGCGTTACGACGCCGTTGATCCAACGCGACCGTACTTGCCTTTGATGGGCATCGGATCGATCGAGCCAGACAGCTCGCTCGGGTACAGCCTCAGCTTCGGTCGCTACTTGGGATGTGGCCAGTACGGTCTGGGGATGACGTACTTCAATTGGGATCCTGATTCCGAGATGTACAACTCGCCGGTCTACACGCCGGAAGATTCTACCGGAGCTGGCGGTGGCGGTGGTGCTCTGCGTGCCTCGGGCATGCCTCAGTACAACGGTGCCCAGATGGCGTACAACTTCGACAATGGTGGAGGCTACAATGCCTTGAATGGTGGTGCCGCCTACACCGTTTATGACATCATCGATGGTCGTGCGGGGCAGAGTGCACTGGATGGCGGTGACGCCAATGCTGATTCGGTCGCGATGCCAGGCAGCTCGCATGCTGAAGCGACTCAGTTTCGTGCTCGTCGTGACGTCGACGTTCAAGGCCTGGAAGTCAACCTGTTCAGCTTTGGTCTGATGGGTGCTCAACGTGCTTCGGCCGCTTCGTGCGGAACCGGCATGGGCATGGGCCACAAACTGAAGAGCTTCATGGGCTTGGGTGGCTACGGTGGAGTCGGCGGCTACGGCGGAGCCAACTACGGTGGCTACGGCAGCTGCAACACCGGGGCTTGCCCACCGCAACAGTGCGGCCCGATGCACGGGTACGGTGGAGCCGGTGGCCCCTTGGTGCGTCCTTGCAACGGCAAAGTCCAGGTCGTGACCAGCCACGGACTTCGTTGGTTCCAGTTCAAAGACAGCGTCGATTACGCCTTCGATGTTGACGGACGAGCCGGCTACACGATGAACGACATCTACGACACGACTTCGACTGAGAACGATCTGTTCGGCTACCAATTCGGCAGCCAACTGATCTACTGCTTGGGCAGCCGCGTCAACTTGAACCTGGGTGGCAAGTTCGGTGTCTACGGAAACCAAGCTGAGTTCCGTCATCGTTTGGGTACCCAAGACACCGCCGCTGAGTTGGCTGCAATGCCCGGCGAAATGATCAACTACGAGACCTCCGACACCGTGTTGTCGACTCTCGGCGAAATTGATCTGGGTCTTGGTGTTCGCGTCAGCAACGCCTGGACGGTCCGTGGTGGTTACCGTGTCCTGGGAGCCTCCGGTTTGGCAATCGCCGACAACTACTCGCGTGATTACAGCTCGGTCGCCTCGGCCAGTGCCCTGCACGCCGACAGCAGCCTGTTGCTTCACGGAGCCTATGTTGGAGCCAACTTCAACTGGTAGTTGTCGTCGGCCATGTCCGGTGGCCGGATGACTCCAGTTTTTGAGAACCGCTTGACGCCCTCGAATCGCTTGATTCGGGGGCGTTTTCGCGTTTCTGACTTCGGTGTGAAAAAGAGCGAAGTATACTGGCGGGGCCCTTTTCAGCTTTTTCGCCCGGGATTCGGCACAGGAATCCCACTCGCTTCTCTCGCATTCCCGCCGGACGACCCAACACGTGACCAAGGTTCTCTTGACGGCTTTCGAGCCCTACGACCGCTGGCCGGACAACTCGAGCTGGATGAGTCTGATGGAGCTGACGCATTGGTACGACGGCCCCGTGGAGCTGGTCACACGGCGATATCCCGTGAACTTGCTGACCATGAGCGAGCGGCTAAGAGCTGACTTGCAGGCGGGTTACGATCTGGCGATTCATTGCGGTCAGGCTCCAGGATCAACCCAAATGCGATTGGAAAACGTGGGGCTGAATCTCCGCACCGATGGCACCGAAATCCTGCCCGACGCTCCTGCGGCCTACCGATCTGGTTTGCCGCTGCCAGCATCCGCTCAAAAGATCCGAGATGCGGGCATTCCTGCCGCGGTGTCGCATCACGCGGGTACATATTTGTGCAATGCGGCGTTGTACCTGAGTCACCATTATTCAGCAGCATTCGGGCTGCAGACCCAGTCTCTGTTCGTGCACGTGCCCCTGGCCCCTTCCCAGGTCGCACGTGAAAATTCGGATTCGCCCAGCATGAGTGTGCCGATGACCAGCGCCGCACTCGCGATTCTGATTCAAAGTCTGGTTGCATCGACCAACTGACCAGAATCCGGTCCGGAACGGCTGATCGGGCCAAAGCGGGCGATGACGATTGCGGGGGTCAGCGACTATGATGGGTGTCTTTGCTGCCCTCCTTCTTCCATCACCGTTCTGCACCATCACCATGACCAGTTCGCGAAAATCGTCTTTCTTGCGGTTCGTGTCGCTCTGCTGCCTTGCCTTGGCCTCGGTCGCCCCCGTGTCCGCCGATGATGAAAAGACGGCTGACTCGAAGGACAAGCCCGCGGCGACCGAAACAGCCGCCGAGGTGAAGCCTCCCGCCAAGGCTGACAAACCGGCACCGAAAAAGGTGGCTGAAACGAAGGAAGTCACCGAGAAAGAAGTGCCCCAGAAGGCGGATGAAAAACCCATCGTCCAATCGATCTTTCCCGACAAGGCTCTCGAAACGGCCGTCCGTGCGGAGGTGTTCGCCAAACGCCACAACGACGAACCGATCACGGCCGAAGACGTTGCCAAAATCTCGCGAGTGGTGGGCAGCGGCAAAGGCATCGCCTCACTGGAGGGTTTGCAGCACTGCAAGTCATTGATGTTGATCGATTTGGCGAACAATGAAATCGAAGACTTGACTCCGATCTCCGGGCTCAAACGCTTGCAATCCGTCACCTTGGCGAGCAACAAAATCAGCAGCCTCGATCCGGTCGCTGAACTGACTGCGATGCAGTTGCTCGATGTTTCGGCCAACCAACTGACCAGCTTGGATCCGCTGACGAAGATGTCCAATTTGCGGACTCTGTATTTGGCCGACAATCAATTGACCAGCCTGGATCCTTTGGCAGGTCTGACCAAGATTTGGTCGCTGGATGTGGCCGGGAATCACCTGACCAGCTTGGATCCCATTTCGAAGCTTGGTTGGTTGACCACGCTCGAAATTTCGGACAACCAAATCACGTCCCTTCAACCACTGACGGCGCTCCATGACCTCGACATGCTGATCGTTCCTGGCAATCCGATTGCCAACCTGAAACCTCTGGTCGAAATGTGTCGTGCGGACCTGGAGGGTGACCGACGTTTCGCTCCTTACTTGAACGTTTACTTTTCCCCCACGCAGTTGAATCACGCAGATTGGTCCGAAGACCTTGCTGGCCTGCGAAGTCTCGGTGTGCGTCTGCACGAGTATGAGCGGAAGCAGCCGGGAGCAAAGTCGAATCCATGAGTGCTCCGACTCCCGAAGAATTCATTCAGCGAGCGTTGGCTGTTGGGATTGCTGACCGCCGTTCAGTCGACCGCGCGCTAGCGGACCTAGGTTCGGAAGAACGTGGGCTCAGCGATGTGATTGAGCTGCTGCAGCGACACGGAATTCTGACCACCTTGCAATGCGAGAAGCTGACCCGAGGCGACAAGGGTGGTTACTTCTACGGCGAGTACATCGTCCAGTACCTGATCGGTGCTGGTACGTTCGCACGGGTGTACCGAGCTCAGAAGGGCGAAGAAGTCTTCGCGGTCAAAGTGCTTCGCAAACGGTTCCGTGATGAACCGAAGGAAATGGAACAATTCCTTCGCGAAGGTCGGATGGGGCTGAAGCTGAAACACCCCAACATTGTTCGTATCTTGGATGTCGTTCCGGACGTGAGGAATCCGTTCTTGGTGATGGAGTTTGTCGAGGGGCAAACGCTTCGCGAGCTGGTGAGAATTCGCAAGCAGCTGCCGGTTGAACTTGCGTTGAAACTCACGATGGAGATCTCGGCCGGTCTGGCACACGCGGCCGGGCTTGGGATTTCTCACCGTGACTTGAAGCTGTCCAACGTGCTGATTTCATCGGCCGGGACGGCGAAGCTGGTCGACTTCGGCTTGGCCGCGTTGGCCGATCGCAACAACCCCGAACAAGTCGCGGATTGCCCCAACGCTCGCGCGATTGATTACGCCGCGTTGGAACGCGGCACCAACGTTCGCAAGGACGACCCACGCAGTGACGTCTTCTTCACCGGCAACATGCTGTATCACATGATCGCGGGCGAGCCGGCACTGACCGAAACCCGTGACCGTTTGGCGCGGCTCAACGTGTCGCGATTTCAAGAAATCAAACCGATCTCGGAACACGTTCCCGATTGCCCCGGGATCGTCAGTCAACTGTTGATGAAAATTCTGGCGTACGATCCTGAGAAACGCATTCAATCCGCTGCGGCGATGCGGATTGAAGTCGAACGCGTCCTGGAAACGCTGAAGAAGGGCCCAACGGAACGGAAAGTCCATGACACCACCGGAACCGTCAACGCGGCCGATGTCGGTGATGACCAGGTGGTCACCAACGAGGGCGAAGGCTACGTCGTGATGTTGGTGGAATCGAAAGCCAACTTGCAAAACGCGGTTCGCGAACGGTTGAAGGCCCGTGGTTATCGCGTGTTGATCATCGCCGATCCCAAACGAGCTTTGGCGAGATTCGAGGATGACATTGAGAATCCCGCAGATTGTGTGATCTTTGGTGCAGCCGAACTTGGCAACGACGCCTTGGAGGCCTACAACCAATTTGTCACGGACGAAAAGACGGCCGAAATCCCGGCGATCTTGCTCGTCGATCAACGCCAAGGACACATCATCAGCCGCGCCAAACGCGGTCCCAATCGCGTGCTGCTACCGTTGCCACTGCGAGTCAAGCAACTTCGAGTTGCGCTGATGCAGTTGCTGGCCAACATCGAAAAGCGGACCCCGGGAATGTTTTGAGCTGTCCTTTCAGTCCCTTCTTTCACAACACGCGACAGATGGATTGAACCACGACATGCAACTCACCGGATTGACGGTTATCGGCGGCGGCCAAATGGCTCGGGCTCTTGTGGGCGGGATGCTCGAAAGTGGATGCCTGAAAGCAAGCGAACTGACGGTCGTGCACCAAACCAAAGCGACTGGCGATTGGTGGGGGGCAAAGTATCCCGGGTGCACAACCAGCACCGACACCGTCGAAGCGGTTTCGGGCGCCAGCACGGTGATGCTGGCCGTCAAGCCGCACGTCATTGCGGATGTATTGGCGGTCAAGAATGCGGACGGCAAATCAGCCGATTGGTCAGGGCGTTTGATCGTGTCCATCGCCGCGGGCATCGGGCTGGACAAATTGACCCAAGGGGTCGGTCACGATCGCGTCGTCCGCGTGATGCCCAACACGCCCAGCCTGGTCGGGGAAGGGGCCAGCGGGTACTGCGTCAGTTTGGGCGTGAGCGACGACGATGTGAAATTGATCGAAACGATGTTGAATAGCGTTGGGATTGCCTCCCTGGTCACGGAACCGCAAATGAATGCGGTCACCGGCGTCAGTGGCTCCGGACCTGCCTACGTGTTTCTGATCATCGAGGCACTCGCTGACGGCGGCGTCGCAGCCGGTTTGCCGCGTGCCACGGCGTTGAAATTGGCAACGCAAACGGTTTTGGGGGCCGCGAAAATGGTTCGTGAGACGGGCGAGCACCCCGGCGTTCTGAAGGACAACGTTTGCAGCCCTGGGGGAACAACCATTGCCGCGATGAGCGTCCTGGAACAGAATGCAGTTCGTGGAGCAATGATTCAAGCCGTGCAGGCGTCGGCCAATCGCAGTCGCGAGTTGGCATAGCCGGTTGGTCAACGCTGCGTTTTAGAGAGCGAAAGTCGTCTGGGCTTTCGATCGACGAGTTCACTTTCATACTTTCCATAGGGACGCCGCGATGGTTTCGCCGATCGTCAAAGTCGACGACAAGCACTTGCCTCTGTACCGAGTCGTTTGGGTTGCAGATCTGCCACATTTTTGTGGCGAAGAAGATTGCCAACGCGAAGGCTATTACGAGATCCGGTTGGACGTCGAAGATTCGATATGGACGAGCTCAGCGGAGCGTGATGAGGTGCTGGAAGCCCTGAACCGTTGGTGCGGTGATCCGCGTGAAGACTCCGACGAGCGACCGTTTTAAGCCACATTCGTTCGAAGCCGTGTGGCCGATCGTCCAGATCTCAGCCGCCCGCCTCTCGAGCACGATCTTTTTCGCGATCCTTCTCGCGAACTTCCTCGATGTCGTTCTCGCGGGGTTTGTCGTTGACCGCTTGGCCAATCGCTTTGGCCAAGCGACCCAGCATGGCGAAGTAGATGAACGTTCCCGCTGTGCCGGTGAAGATGCACACCGCCGCGGCGGCGATTGGGGACATCAGGCTGGCGGAGACGAAAATCAGAAACGCGGCAAAGAAGATCAACGCGGCGGAAAGATAAAAGCCGCCCCATGCTTCCTCGCACCGAGTCACACTGCGTCCGACTTCAGGAGAAAACGGTACAAACATGTTTTGCATGTCCAACATCGACAGCAAAACGAATGGGAACAACAGAAACACCGACAACATGATCAAGCAGACGGTTGCCAGGTTTTGACCAAACGCCAACGTCCCGATCATCCATCCAGGGCCGCCCGTCAGACCCACCGCAGCAAAGCAGAACAACGTGGGGGCAAGCCACTCCAGCGGTTCGAGCGTCAACGGCCAATCCGACACCTCGTCTTCGTCGTTGCTGACTGATTGCAGAATGGTGAATCCACAGGCCAAGACCATTGCCCCGTAAACGATCCCGGCAGGAAACAAGAACTTCAGTGCTGCATCGAATCCAGTGGCAATGGCAATGACGGCGACGGCAGACCCGATCGTGGACAGAATCAGCCAGTGAACGGTCACGCTCAGTTGGCTAAAGATCCCAAAAACGGATTTGGCCCAATCGGAGATCTTGGGAACATCCAAATCCGCCGCCGGCGAATCTTCTTCCGTGCGGGCGGCCTGATCGAGAAGTTCTTGGGCGGATTTGCGGAAGGGATCGGCAGGGCGATCACTTTGGGTCACCGAGGATTCGTTGAACTGGAACGATTGAGCTCGCTCCATGTCGATCACGACCTTCTTCTTCTTTCGTGGCGCCGGCGGCACCTTGATCATCTTGTGGCAATCGTGGCAACGAATCTGCTTGCCCGCTTGTGCCGCGGTGACATTCATCATCGTTGCGCAGACCGGGCATCGGACCCGGTAGTGCTCTTCGTATTCGACGTTGTGAGCGACCGGTTTGTCCGACGATGGCGGTTTCGGCTTGCTGGCGGCAGCGGCCAACGCGGCGGCCTGTTCGAACAGCGGATCGACGGTTGAGTCTTTGGAAGCAGGCGCAACAGGTGCGACCCCTGCAGACGACGTCACCGATTCTTCCATCGCATCGAAGTTGAATGGATCGTCGGGATCATCAAAGGCATCGGCAGCCTTTGTCGTTCCTGCCGCAGTTGATCCGTCCGAAAGATCTTGGATGTTGTCGAACCCAAACGGATCCGCATCCTCTGACTCTGGCCCGGAGTCGACCGGAGGCAGATCCATGCCAAACAGGTCTCCCTCCGCGGCGGAGGTCGGTGGCTCGTCGGAATCCGCGTTGGACTGGGTTGCCGGGCCCGTCGCAGCGGGCTGGGGGGGAGTCGATCGAGAGATCTTGGTAGGCGTGATGGTCGCGTCCTGCGGTTTGACCGCCGGTTTCTCCGGCGGGTCGCTCAGCACCAACCAATCGTCGTCATCATTGGTGGTGCTAGCGGAAACCCCTGGAACCAAGAACGTTTCTCGACAATGCGGGCAAACCACGCGTGTCCCCCCGGCATCGTCGCTGACCGCGACGGCCACGAGACATCGCGGGCATTGCACCGATTGAGTCATCGAGGATCAGTCCTCCATCACTTCCGCTTCTCGAGCTTTGGCGGATTCATTGACACTGTTTTCTGCTTTCTTGGTCAACTCTTGCACCTGATCCTTGGTCTTGTCGCGATCGTCCTCCGTCATTTCCTTGTCTTTTTCAGCTGTGTCAGCAGCCTTGTTCGCATCGCGACGAATATTGCGGATCGAGACCTTGGCTTCTTCGGACAGCTCCTTGATTCGCGCAACCATTTTCTTGCGGACTTCGCCGGACAACGGGGGGACATTCAAACGAATGACGCGGCCGTCGTTTTGAGGGTTCAGTCCCAGGTCACCGGCAACCAGTGCCTTTTCAATGTCTTTGATTGTGGTTGCGTCGTACGGGCGAATCAAGATTTGTTGTGGCTCGGGGGTCCCGATGCTGGCCAATTGTTTCAGTGGCGTCAGCGAACCGTAGACTTCGACTTTGATCGAATCGACCAGGCCTGGGTTGGCTCGTCCGGTGCGAATCCCCGACAAATTGTGTTGCAGCACCGAAACGGCTTTGTCCATTCGCTCTTCGGCGTCCATCAATATCTCGTCGCTCGTCATCGTGTCATCCTGGGGGATTGAGGAGGGGAAAGGCTGATTGCACTCAACGTTGGTTGGTTTGCGTGTCCTGTGGGTCACCGATCCAGGTTCCCACGGATTCACCGCGGACGGCACGCACAATGTTGCCGTCCTGCTTGAAATTAAACACCAAGATCGGCTTGCGGTGTTCGTTGCACAACGCAATTGCGGTGGCATCCATCACTCGCAGCTTCTTTTGGATCACTTCGTTGTAGCTGAGTTGTTCGTACAAAACCGCATGGGGGTTCTTTTCCGGGTCGTCGCTGTAGACGCCGTCAACGCGAGTCGCTTTCAAAATCACATCCGCTTCGATTTCCAGAGCACGCTGAGCGGCGGCCGTGTCGGTCGTCACAAAGGGGCTTCCGATTCCTCCGGAAAGGATGATCACGCGGCCTTTTTCGAGATGACGGATGGCACGACGTCGAATGAATTGTTCGGCGACCCGATCCACGGGCAAGGCGCTCATGACTCGAGTTTGCAATCCGATCGAATCCAGAGCGTCTTGCAGGGCCAGGGAATTGATCACCGTCGCCAGCATGCCCATGTAGTGAGCCGTGGCTTCTTGGACGCAAGCGTTGGCGCCAGAGAACGATGCCCCGCGGAGGATATTGCCGCCCCCGTTGACGATCGCGATTTGGCAACCGGATTCGTGAGCCGACTTGATCTGCCGGGCGATCGCCAGGAGTTCGTTCTCGCTGATCCCCCGTTTGCCAGATTCGGCCAGGCTTTCACCACTGAGTTTCAAAATCACGCGGCGATAACGTAAATCGCCGTCTGGTTGACTTGAGGGGGCAATGTCGGGCATCTCGGCGTCAGGTCGTGTCAGAGGAAGCAAACAGAAAAGGTGAAATCAGCGCGGCGGATCACTCCATTTGCGAGCTGACACCGCTGCCAAAACGGTAACGATTTCCAAGGGTTTGCGAAACCAGACTCGAATCACTCCGTTTTGTTTCTCCAACAGGAACGTTTGCTACAGACAGCCCCCATCGATGGGGATCAAAAACGTTTTTCGGCCGCCTTGATTCGGTTTTTGACCTAGGGTTGGTGTGAGAGGTCTCTCGAAAACGTGTGCAAGACACGCCCGTTACCCGTGTGAGGATCCCAATTGATGCCGCTCCCAACACCGACAAACGTTAGCCAACCGCCGCCCGTGACGGTGATTCCGCCACGTCGGGCTCGTTCCGCATTCACCTCGAATCCGGACCGCCAAAATGCTCGCTCCTCCGATCAAGTGGTCCGACAAGACCGCCGTCGCAAGCGGGAATCATCGAATGGCTCGTTTTCCGGCGAACGTCGTCAATTCGGAAGCTCGCACGCGGACCTCTCCGAAGATGGCCGAGAACTGGCAGCCGCCATCGACAAGTACAAAATGACCCACCATCGTCGGTACATCACCTGCGATGAGATGCTGGTCGTGATGCGGCAGTTGGGTTACAGCAAATCGTAGCTCGACAGAACGCTGCTCTGTGACGTGCCAGTTTTCAAGCTCCCGGTCATTGAGCAGGCGGGCGACCAACGTTTCCGTGTCGCCCGCCAAATTCTTCTCTCCAACAACGGGGGAGCCTCCTCGCAGGGACCCTTCCACGCCTCCTCCGGCCGCAGCGTCCTTCCAGCAGGATTGCGGTCTCGTCGTTCATCTCGGGTTCATCCCGGTGGATCTCCCATCCGTTCTGTCGCCCGAGAACAGGCTCCAGCGGCCAACCCGAATTTCGCTGCTCGATCTTGCCGGAACGCGATAATCGAGCAGGGACCTGACAATTTGTGAGCCTCGTTTTCTTTCGAAATTGCGACCCTCTCGGTTTGCGGCGATCACACCCGCCCATCAGTGCGGTGGTAAAATCCTTGTGGTGAGCCTTCGGATTGAAATAGCACCTCAAGAATTAGATTCACCAAGACCCACTTTTCTTTTCGATCCGCCCTGCAACTCTGCAGCGGTGAACACTCCCGGTTTGGAGCCGTCCGAATGAAGCCTCGAGTTCTTCTCTTTCAAGCTTGCCTGCTGACCCTGGGGCTAAGCCTCACGGTACAGGCACAAGAAAAACCCAACATTCTCGTCATCTGGGGTGACGACATTGGGACTGAAAACATCAGTCATTACAACCGAGGAATGATGGGCTACAAAACGCCCAACATTGATCGTGTTGCCAACGAAGGGATCTTCTTCACGGACTACTACGGTCAACAGTCTTGCACTGCCGGACGCGCGGCGTTCATCGGCGGCAGCGTCCCTGTCCGTAGCGGAATGACCAAGGTCGGTTTGCCAGGAGCCAAAGAAGGCTGGCAAAAGACCGACGTCACTATGGCAACTGTGCTCAAGAGCCTGGGATATTCCACCGGCCAGTTCGGCAAGAATCACCAAGGTGACCGCGACGAACACCTGCCCACTCAACATGGTTTTGATGAGTTCGTCGGCAACCTGTATCACCTCAACGCCGAAGAGGAACCAGAGAACGAAGACTATCCCGGCGACATGAAAATGGCAGACGGAAGAACTTTTCGTCAAGCCTTCGGTCCTCGTGGTGTGATCAAGGCCACCGCCGATGGGAAGATCGAAGACACCGGACCGCTCACCAAGAAGCGGATGGAAACCATCGACGAAGAAACCATCTCGGCGGCGAAAGATTTCATCACCCGTCAACACAAAGCTGGCAAGCCCTTCTTCTGCTGGTGGAATGGCACCCGCATGCACTTCCGCACCCACGTCAAGAAAGAGAATCGTCACAAGGGCAACGATGAATACACCGACGGCATGATCGAGCACGACATGCAGGTTGGCGAACTGCTCGACCTGTTGGATGAACTCGGAATCGCTGACAACACGGTCGTTCAGTACTCCACTGACAACGGCCCTCACTACAACACCTGGCCCGATGCAGGAACGACTCCGTTCCGCAGTGAGAAGAACTCCAACTGGGAAGGTGCCTATCGCGTTCCTTGTTACATTCGTTGGCCTGGGAAATTCAAAGCCGGCACAGTTCTGAACGGGGTTTTGGCCCACGAAGATTGGTTGCCCACGTTTGCTGCCATTGGCGGTTCGACCGACATCAAAGAACAACTGCTCCAAGGTGTGGAACTGAACGGTCGTTCTTACAAGAACCACATCGACGGTCACAATCAGCTCGACTACCTCACCGGCAAGACGGACGAGTCGCCTCGCAAAGAGTTCATGTATGTGAACGATGACGGACAGATCGTTGCGATTCGCTACGAAGATTGGAAAGCCGTTTTCCTCGAAAACCGGGGCGTGGCTTTCGAAGTCTGGCGTGAACCGTTTGTCGAACTTCGAGTTCCGTTGTTGTTCAACTTACGTCGCGATCCGTTTGAGAAAGCACAACACAACTCCAACACCTACAACGATTGGTTCTTGTCGCGAGTCTTCGTGCTGGCTCCGATGCAGCAGTTGGCAGGGAACTTCCTGAAAACGATGAAAGAATTCCCACCAAGCCAAACGCCTGGTTCTTTCAACCTGGAAAAGATTCAAAAGCAAATCGAAGGCAGCATGGGCGGTCGTTGATCTGAGTGCCAAAGCTCACAGAATGATTCTCAGGAAGCGGCGAGCCAGGCTCGCCGCTTCTTTTTTTGTGCCCCTGAGGAAGCGGCCGATCGGTGCCGAGCGAAGGATTCTGTCGTGGTGAGATTCGCGATCAAGCGTGAATTGACCCCCGTCCCCTTTTGTGAGTCGTCCCCTTTTGTGAGTCGTCCCCTTTTGTGAGTCCGTCCCCTTTTGGAGGTCCCGCCCCAACGGGGCAGCCCTATGCCAGCCCAGGGCAACGCCCTGGGTTGTGGCGGGACCAAGATTACAAAGCCCCAACGGGGGCGGTCCTAAGCAGGTCAGCAGGAATGATCGGGCATCATCATGTGAGCCGTTTGGGCGTTAGCCCCGGTTGTACGTGGAAGCAACGACGCTTACCGAAACAGTCCAAATGCCGAAAGACTCCTGCCGATTTACCTAGAACCTCTCCCAAAACGAAGTTTTGGGAGAGGTCGAGCGACGCCGTTCAGGCGTGCGTGAGGGAGGGGGCCGGGCATGGGAAGCGGCTCGCACTCCCCCTCCCCCGAAAATCTCGCTGAACGCTCGTTTTTCGATCCCTCCCAACTTCGTCAGGCGGGGTTCTCAAGATGCTGCTGGCAGAGCATTGAAAGACTGCACGACCTCTTTGAGAGGCCGGAGGCTACTCAGCGTGTTGGGGCGGTGGAGCGGGGGAGGAGTCCGACACGTTTTGGAAGATGTTGCTCAAACGCTGGTTCGCAGCGGACGCTTCGGATGGTTGATTCGATGACGCGTCGGTGGGTTGCTCTTTGGGAAGCTCGCTTGCGTCAATCAGCTTGTCCAAGTGATTGGACCAACGCCAGCGACCGTCAAACACATTGACGTCTGACCGGATGCCGTGAATCACCCAGTCACGTTTGGGGCCGACGCGGCCATGGAACTGAGACGCGATGCTATGACCGTCGATTGAAATGGAGTCTGGGACGTTGTGCCCTGCTAGCTCGCAAAACGTCGGGAACAAATCAACGACGTCGACCAGATCGTCGCAAACCGAGTCGACTGGAACTGGATCGGGGCCCCAAACGATCAGTGGAACGTGGGTGCCCGCATCATTGAGTTCATACTTTCCACCGTTGACTCGACCTGCCTGGGTGTGCCGTGTGTGCGGGCGTTCGTTCGGTTGACCGGCTTTCGGATTCCGAAAGTCTCGTTGGTGGGTTCCGTTGTCACCCATGAAGATCACGTAGGTGTTTTTGCGAATGCCAAGGTCCTCGGCTGCATCCAGGACTCGCCCCGCCAGTTTGTCCAAGTAGGTGATCATGTTGCCGAGCGATGCGGATCGTCCCGCCGATCGGTCGTCAGGAGTTTCGACGATCGGATCGTGCGGGAGCATTTCGTTGTGGACGATCAGGAACGGCGTGTTGGCTTCCGTCGCTTCCCGCATTTGATCGACGACGTAGTCCACCAAGACGTCGGGACCAAATCGCTCGGCAACATCTTCGCGAACCCGTCCATCGTGATCTAAGGTTGGGTTCCAGTGCCGAACCGTCTTGGCTCCGTCTTTCCAGATTTGCCAGACGCACCAGGAATCGAAACCACTGTCACGGATGTGATTGGGATGCTTCTCCAACGTCGCAAGCTGCCATTTGCCGGTCACAGATGTGGAGTAACCCGCGGACCTCAACTGCTGTGCAAAGGTTGGCAGTTCCTGAAAGTCAACCAATTTGTTCGTCCCCAGATGAACCGGCAACACATCGGTTTGTCGATGCCGCATCACATACAGACCCGTGTGCAGACTGACCCGGGATGGTGTGCAAACTGGACTGGTGTACGCACGCGTGAATCGCAGGCCTTCCGCAGCCATGCGATCCAGTCGCGGCGTTTGAAAGTCAAGGCCACCGTAGCAACCGAGCGTTTCGTAGCCGAGGTCGTCCGCAAAGATCATCACGATGTTCGGGCGAGCATCGATCAACGCCGCCGTTTCCGACCGAACGGTGTGCTGGCATTGAAACGCCATCACAAGAGGCACAATTACTCTCCACCACCAAAGAGAGCATGGGAATCGACGGGCGCAAGAGATCGAACGCATCATACCGGGGCGAATCAAAACGAGGAAATGAAGAACAGTCAAAGCACAGGCGAACCTGCGAGCAGTTTAACGACACGACTCAAACAGGGGATCGATGAAGTGAGACGGGAGATGGACGTTTGAAGCCCGCATTCCTTTCCATGGATCGGCCCCGTGGATCTGCGAAGCAGGTCGGCAGGAGTCTGTGGGGATTGGAACTGTTTTGGTAAGCGTTGTTGCTCCCACGTACAACCGGGGCCAACGCCCAAACGGCTCACATGGTTCTGCTCGATCATTCCTGCTGACCTGCTCAACGGAGCCTGCAAACCAAGAGTCCGGTCTGTCCCCCTGGCAGCCTTTCGACTCGATGAGATCTGGAGCGACGCCGGAGAGAAGCGTGGGGGGCACCGCCATGGTATGTTGCCAGTTTTGTCCAGGTTTCCGAGCAATCCACTCAATCTTCATCCGTCAAAGGGCCCCTTTCGCTATGCGATTGATCCATGTCTTTCTCCTGCCACCGATCGCTGTGCTGCTCGCCTTCACCGCAGTCGCGTCCGCCGAGGAGTCGCCGTATGACGTCTATCCCGCTGTTGAACCGCCGTATTTCCGAGTGCGTTACGAGGCGTCGTCGGAGAAGGGCGAACTGAATTTCCCGGTCAAGTACACGGTTTGGATTCCGCCGAACGCGGCGACTTTGCGTGGCGTGATCGTTCATCAACATGGTTGTGGCGAAGGGTCCTGCAAATCAGGGCTCACCGGCGCATTCGATCTTCATTGGCAGGCACTCGCGAGCAAACATGACTGCGCGTTGTTAGCACCAGCTTACGAACAACCACAGGCTGCTGACTGCCAACTGTGGTGCGATCCACGCAACGGATCGGACGCCGCTTTCCAGAAGTCACTCACGGATCTCGGCAAAGCCTCCGGTCATCCGGAGCTCGACACGATCCCGTGGGCGCTTTGGGGGCACAGCGGCGGCGGAGTCTGGGCGGGGACAATGACGTTGCTGCACCCGGATCGCGTCGCGGCCGCTTGGTTGCGTTCGGGCGTGCCGATTCTGGATCCCATTCCCGAGCGGCCATCTGCCAAGACGGTCGTGGTTCCCGAGACCCCGCTCGACGTCCCGATCATGTTGAATCTCGGTACGAAGGAGGGCGTCACCGTGACGGAGGGTCGCTTCTCCGGTCTCTGGCCAAAGATGAAAACACTGTTCCACTCGTTGCGTGCCAAAGGCGGCCTGATCGGTGTCGCGGTGGATCCGCTCACCAGCCACGAGTGCGGCAACCAGCGCTACCTTGCCATTCCGTGGTTCGACGTCTGCTTGAGTGCGCGGTTGCCAGAACGAATCAACCAACCGCTGAAACCCATTCCCACGAACGAAGCTTGGCTCGCTCCGTTGCTCGAGACAGAAGCTTTCCCGTCAGCAGAGTGGAAGGGCGATCCGATGGATGCTATTTGGTTGCCCAACGAAGCGATCGCGATGGCTTGCATGCAGTACGTGAAAGACACCGCGATTGAGGACACGACACCTCCGCCCTCCCCAACCAATTTGCGAGTGTCCGACGGCGAACTGAGTTGGGACGCCGAAGTTGATTTCGAAAGCGGACTCGCTCACTTCATCATCGAACGCGATGGCAAGGAAATCGCGACCGTTCCAACGACGGCGAGGAACCCTTTCGGGCGAGCTCTCTTTCAAGGCCTGCAATACAGTGACACACCCCTGCAACCACTCGCCGAGATGCGTTTCACGGACAAGACCGCCAGGCAAGGCGAAAACCATTCCTATCGCGTGATCGCCGTGAATACGCTCGGCCTGAAGTCGACCGACGATCCTGCGCGGGGTGCTCCCTCCACGACCGCCCCTGGCGAACGGAGGCAATGATCCTGGACGGTGCGATTCACCTTTCGGATTAGATTGATGGCCGAGATCTGCTGGGCTGCTCGTTCCTAGGCGGGAGCCTGGGGTCAAGGTTGTTGCCAGCTCGTTCCCAGGCTCCGGCCTGGGAACGCGGTGCCTTGCAGGCACTGCCTGTCGGTTGGGTGATCGTGAGGCGGGAGCCTCAGACGCAGTGTGTGCCCAGGCGGGAGCCTGGGTACAAGGGTGGGCTACCTTGGGGGGGCGAGTCCTGCGAGAGTTTTCATGGCATCTTGAGCACGATCGGAGGGGACAAAGACGTGATCGTGAAAGAATGCCGCCATCACATTGGCGCTGATCCCTCGATCAGAAAGAGCCTTGGCGATGGCGGCCGTCAGCCCCACTGCCTCGAGACTGGAATGCACTTGCAGCGTGATCATTCGAAAGACGGCTTGGTACTGTTCTCCCGCGACGTCCGCTTGTTCCCTTCGCAGCACCAGCGTCAAACCCTCCTGCTCTTCGAACGCGGCGATGGGGTGCAGGTCAGCGGCGTCAGCGATGCATTTTCCAGGTTGGGTCACGAATACAAATTCATGTTCGGACATCAGGGGATGCAAAGAGCCAAGCAGGGTTGGCAAGTCGGTGATCCCAGTCATAGACGTTCCCTCCAGGATGGTTTCGTTCAATGTCGCTGAGGCGTTGAACCCCTCGGTGTTCGCAGCGAACACGCCGAGCGAGGATAGCAAGGGATCGTTTGGAACGGGACCTCAGGACAAGGTGGAGGGGGAGTCTTGGCACCCTGCTTTGGTTTGTTCGTTGGTCATTGCAGGACCAAAACCCCTGGATGCATGGGGCGGATCATTTGCCACTATTCGCGTCCACTGGAAATCTGAAACAAATGGAGCTTGAAAAAAGTTCGGAAGGAGAAATGGAAGGGAGCGTTTCGTTTACTCTCTTGTGGTCCCCCTTTGTTGACCTGCTATCTGCCGCCACCCTTCCCCTGCGTCGCCTCTTGGCGAAACTGCGATCGGATTTTGCACAACCGCGTTGTGGTTGATGATCTGTGTCCGGTCAAGAAATCGTCACGCGACAACCACTGAAGAGCAAAATTGATGCACCCATGTCTGAAGGTTGTCACTCAGTTGTCGGTCGCGGCATTCGCGTTCTCATTGAACATGAATGCCGCACTGGCTCAATCGGCCGTCTCGCAATCGATCAGCCCGGCCGAGTTGCTCGAAAGGTCTCGGCCTCGATTGGAAGGCATCTACGCCAAAGGTGAGATGCGTCCCAAGCGTTTCGAGGCAAACTGGTTGGGAGACAGCACGGGGTTTGTGATTCCTGAGAAGGACGCCGATTCCGGAGAATCCGTCCGAGCCATCTACAGCGTGGAGTCAGGGGAACGCACGGTTGCATCGCCGGATGTCGAGATCGCCGAGCGTGATCCCTTGCTGTCACCCGATGGACGCAGTCTGCTGAAGAAGCAGCGTCGAAGCTGGGTGATTCGCGATCTGGGAAGCGGGGAGTCACGTCCTTTGTTGGAACCATCCAAGTCCGGTGACATCTCCTATCAAGATCCGAGCTGGAGCCCTGATGGCAAGCGAATTCTTTTCGTCGAAGCCAACTCCAATGATGTCCAATTTCGCAATGTCCTCGTTCCGGATGACCCTTCTTATCCCAGTGTCAGCAAAACACGTTTCGCTCGCGTCGGAACCAAAATTCCCAAATTGAGAGTGGGCGTGGTCAGTGTGGACGGCGATGACGCTGGTTCAGTGACCTGGTTGCCAATTGCCTTCCCTGAGGAAGGTGGCTACTTCGGTGAAGTTTCATGGGCAGGGAATTCGGACGAAGTTCTGGTCGAGCGACTCAGTCGTTTCCGTGACAAACGCGAGTTTCTATTGGCCAAAGTGGGCGGGGCGGTGTCCACCCTTTTTGAAGAATCCAATGACGCGTGGGCGGTTGGAAGCCACGGGATCAACTCGGGCATCACGTGGCTTGATGGAGGCAAACGGTTCCTCTTCCTGAGTGAAAAGGACGGTTGGCGGCAGGCCTTCACGATCGCACGCGACGGAACAGACATTCAGATTCTGACACCGGGTGAGTACGACATCATCGATCGTGCGGAACCGGGCGATGTCGTCGACGAAGCAAACGGTTGGTACTACTTCTATGCGTCGCCTGAAAACGGCACGCAACGGTATCTGCACCGTGTTCCTCTGGATGGATCAGGAACGCTTGAAAAGATCACGCCGGGGGACCAGCCTGGATGGCATGAGTATCAGTTTTCGCCGGATCGCAAATGGGCTTTTCATACCTATTCAACCGTGAACACGCCTCCGGTGGTTGACTTGGTTTCGATTCCAGAACATCGCTCGATCCGGATCCTGGAAGACAACCAAGAGCTGCAGAAGCTTGCCCAAAAGACAATCACGCGAGCCACCGAATTCGTCCAGTTGAAGCTGTCTGAGGATGTGACCGTTGATGCGAGTGTGACCAAACCCAGTGACTTTGATGAGTCGAAACGTTACCCGGTGTTTGTCTATGTCTATGGCGAGCCCTATTTGCAGACGGTGCTTGATCGTTGGGGAGCCGCTCAAATCGACTTTCTCCGCACGATTGCGGACCTTGGATACATCACCGTTTCGATCGACAACCGCGGGACCCCTTGCCCCAAGGGGGCAGCGTGGCGACGAAGCATCTTCGGTAGCTTGGGACCACTCTCAACCGAAGAACAAGCTGCCGCGATTCAGGAACTGGGACGCACGCGATCGTATGTGGATCTGTCGCGGGTCGGCATTTGGGGTTGGAGCGGCGGTGGTTCGAACACACTGAACGCGTTGTTTCGCAAACCCGATGTTTATCATCTCGGGATCGCTGTCGTGCCCAAGCCACAACCGCATCTCTACAACGCTTGGTTCCAAGAGATCTACATGCGGACTCCGGAAGTCAACGCCGACGGATACGCTCGTTCGGCTCCCTTGGGATTTGCAGACGGGTTGAAGGGCAAGTTGCTGATTGTCACAGGATCAGGCGAAACCAACACGCACATTCAGATCATCGAAGGTTTGGTCGATCGGTTGATCGAACTGGGCAAGCCCTTTGATTACATGGTCTATCCCAACCGAGACCATGGGCTGCGTGAAGGCAAAGGTTCTGAAGTGCATGTCCGAATGTTGATTACGCGGTACTTGCTCGAGAACCTGACACCCGGTCCGATGCCGGTGGAATCGAACTAGTGGTCTGTCACAGCTAAAAGTGAGGGTTGATCGTAGTGGACGAGGCCACGAGTCCTTGGATTTGACGCCAGTTCAGGACTCGTGGCCTCGTCCACTACCCTAAAAACAAGTCCTGACAGACCACGAGGCCGGTAGGTTTAGGTCTCTTCGAGTGGGAACTGTTCGGCGTTCGCCACGGTTCCCGCTCTCACCCGGGAAAGTTTGGCTAGCGTTTTGATCCTGTTTCATAGTGGAACCAGTCGATGTCGACCCAACCACTTTCGGAAACGTTGTCGGTTCGGTTGTTCCAACAGAACACGCCGGGACGATTGCCACGCCAGTTTCCGAAGTTCAGCTTGTAGTTCCAAGGCGTTGGGGTCCAGGACTCTCCATCGAGACTCCACGCGAAGTCCGCTTCATCACCATCGGTCGTGCTTCGTAGATAGAGATCTGTGCCAGGGACCGTTGGCCCGGTGTCCAACTTGCCGTTGTGGTTGAAGAAGAGCTGCGTCGTGCCATCCTTTTGCTTTGCAACGCCGAACAAGGCATAACGGCCGGAATGGTGACAGAGGCCGGCGCGTGTTCCCCAAGTCATGCCACTCAAGTCCAACTTCGTCGTGGCGATCGTCTGGGTGACGCCGAGATGGCGCTGGGAAAGCGTGTTGGACGCTCCCCAGAACGCTCCTTTCAGTCGGCCGCGATCCACCGTGACGGGTTGGGAGGCGTGCAGACGCAAATAGCCCGGCCGAGCTGAAAGTGAAAACCGTTCGCGACGTGGTTCGTGGTTCCAATTCCATTGCGGACCGATTTGCTGGCCATCGAATTCATCGGATGTCTGAAGCGGACGAGCGTGCTCGCTTGGGATGGGCTTGTTGTGAACCCAAACGGGCTCGCCGATCCCATCACCGTCGATGTCCTCGCCAATGATTGGCCATCCCTCTTTCCAAGTGACGGGTTGCAAACACTGAGGGCGTCCGTGAAAGACGGGTGTTCCGTTTTGAACGAGCTGATGCATGAACCACCATCTGCCATCCGGGGCTTCGATCAAGGAACCTTGGCAGGCCGATCGATCGGAGTCCGTTTCTCGTTCCATCACCACACGCGATTCGTAGGGGCCTTGCAAGGAATCAGTTTGTGATCGAAGACACAGTTGCTTGCGATCGCGGCTTGCACCTTCGCCTTGCCACTCAATCAGCATGATGTACCACTGGTTGTGGAAGCGTCGAATCTTGGCGGCTTCGACAGCTGTCCCTGAGAAGATGGTCGTGCCTTCGTCGAGCAAATCAGAGCCATCCCAGGACAGGCGGAAGAGTTTGATCTCATGGGGTTGGTCTGGACGTGGTGGAGAGCCTTTGCCCCAATTGCAAACCAACCAGGCTTCCTGTTTTTCGTCGTCAAAGTAGACCGCTGGATCGGTCCAATGCTTTCGCTTCAGTAGGCAGACGGGCTCGGTCCAAGGACCGGCAATATCCTTGGCACGCGTGAGGTAGAGGCCTGATTGGAAATCGATTTGGTAGCACAACCACTCACCATTGTGTTGGACCAGATCCCCAGCCCAGCATCCCCAACGATAGCCGTTCATTTGGTCCCAGTTGTACATGGGCTCCCAATTCAGCGTCGGGATGGCGTGCCCGGTGTACTGCCAGTTCACCAAGTCCTTGGATTCCAAAATGGTCATCCCGGGCGAGTAGTGATTGGTCGACGTGATCATCACCCAGCGGTCATTGGCCTCGTCGCGTTCGACGTCGCTGTCGGCGAAGTCGCCATTGAGAATCGGGTTGGCGTAAGTGCCGTTGCCCAGGTCACCCCACTGAAGGAAACGTGAGTCGATGGATGAGTCAGCCGTTTCGGCCTTCGTAGGCGAGGGCGGTGCAGTGTCGGGGTGATCCGCAGAGACGACCGATGAGAGCGTCAGGATGAAGAGCAGGTAAAGGCGGGATGTTTGCTTGCAGAGATTCAAGACGGCGGAGTTCATTTTCATGATCAACAGGTTGCAGCAATGAGGTGGGGAGGTGAAAGGCGGGAGCATCAAATGGGATTGGATGTGTCGACAGGGGAGAAACGCTTGGTGCCGCTGACGAAGATTCCGCACGCGATGAATGCACCGACGAGTGCCCCGAGAAGGATGATGCCAATTCCTTGAGCGTTGTGCCCAGCCAAAAGGAACAATCCGGCGGGCGGAAAGGAGATTGCAATCAACGCGTAGAGCACCTGGCGAGAACGCACGCTTGGATCATGGGGCCAATTCCGAGAACGAATCCGGAAGATCAGTCCACCGATGACGCTTCCAGCTAAACTCGCGACGAGCCCCATTGCAGGAAGGGTAGTCAGCAAGGGAACGGATGCAAACGCACCAGCCACTGCGGAGAAAATGATGTACCACGCCGGTCCCCTTCGGAATTCTGAATTCACACCATGACACGCCGGACGAACTGTCTCGGTAACGGTCGGTGGTGCGTAAGGGTTGTCAGTCACTGCGGCTCAGATTGACGATCGAAATTCGAACAAAAGCGGTTTGCAAGATCGTTGCTGGCGGACTCAGTTGGATCCCGGAAGCGGAATGACGCTCCGCGGTGGAAGGCTGACTCCGTTCGCTTGCGAGGCAGAAGTCTAGCGAATTTGGCTGGAAAGCAAGTCGTTAGTGGTCTGTTACAGCTAAACGTGCGGGGTGATCGTAGTGGACGAGGCGACGAGTCCTTGGATTTGACGCCAGTTCAGGACTCGTCGCCTCGTCCACGACCCTAAGAATAAGTCGTGACAGACCACTATGAGTCTTTCGGCTTTTGAATTGGTTTGGCAAGCGTCGTTGCTCCCACGTACAACCGGGGCTAACGCCCAAACGGCTCACGTGATTACGCCCGATCATTCCTGCCGACCTGCTTAGCAGATGCAACTCGTCTTCCGGCTTTTGCCCTTCTTCATCCCGGGAGGGATGTCAGACGGTAGCCGATGGTCGCTGCAACGCAGCGCACCACCGGAAACTTCCATCACCCCTGGCCAGCGCTGATGGAACGCGAATCGACGACGTGTATTGGGAATGATCCCTCAACTGAGAGAATCGCCGTAAACCAGGATTTGATGCATGCCGTTTGGATTTTGGATGACGCCGACGGATGGTGGGACGTTCACACTGTGTGTGCGCTGACGAGCAAGCGAAGCGGATACGGGACGAGGTCGTTCAACGTTGCCGTTTAAGGAAAGCAATCTCGTCTGGCGTTTTACGGAACAGTCTTATTGGTTCGCTCAGTCACTCGGTGGAATCAACCGGGCGCCACATTGGTCGCAGCAGACGTCGTTGCGAAGCGTGGCGTCGCAGTGGCTGCAGGTGGGGACCACTTCCATGTGACTGCCGGAGATAGCCCCGGCGTAGTCGATCTTCGCAATCTTTTTGAGCAGCCGAATGATTTCGGCGAGGGATTGAAAGAACAGCCAATTCAAAAGTGATCCGACGAGGATGGAAAGCGAAGTGACGATGGCTGGAAAACCGACGAAGATCAGTACGGCGACGGCGGCGATCACTCCGAAGAGGATCGAGAGCATCGCGACGGTGCTGATCAAGGATTCAAGTGCCAGGCTTTTGGCTTGGCGGCGTTTGGGAATCGAATGAGCAGTGAGTTCCATGATCGGCTACCAGGGAGATGAAGGGGGGATCTGTCGTTGGACGCGACGAATTGGTGCCACTGCCCATCTCCGGATGGTGCAGTCATGGCGTCGTTCATCGTTTCCAAAGAGATTGGTAGTGGGAGCGGAGGTTTGATTCGGCTGAGGTTCCGATCGACTTGTAAGCATCCCAGGCTGGTTTGGGGGCACCGCGTGGTTGCTCGGGCGAACCGAGTCCACGCAGTCCCAAGTGCAGGCCACCTTCGGCACGGGAGTCCACGGGGCGATGGTAGTCGAATGCGAGAATGGACGTGCACTTGCGAATTTGTTCAAAGGTGTAGAACACCGCGGCGGCCTGTTGTTCCAAAGCTTGTGGATCAGTCTCGGACGCGTGGAAGCCTTGCTCGCTGAGCAACACCGCACGCACCTTGCCCTCGGGATCTCGCAAACGTTCGGTGTGCAACCAGTCGTCCAGCACCTGCCAGTTTTTAAGTGTGAACATGCTGGCATCGAGTGTGAATTCAACGTTGTCGTTCCAGGTGTCGGATTCCCACAGGCTTTCGGGGTAGGGATGATGAGCCAATCCCCACGGGAAGTTGCCTTCGACTTCACCGTGTCGAACGAGAGCCTGCATGATGTCTTTGGACGCGTACCAACGCCAATGCGGAGGATCTTCCAGGTTCCAATGATGCGTCAACGAAATGAACGTGCGAGCGTGAGGATTGACCCGTCGAGTTGCGGCGTCGACCATCCGCATGGAGCGAAAGTAGTGGTCGAGATAGATGTGCATGGGAACCTCGCCCATGTTGGTCCATTGCCAACCGGCGTCGATTTCATTGTGGACAATCCAGTGATCGATGCGAAGGTTGCCTTCGCTGTAGCGTTCAGCGAGGAAGTCCAGCGTGTCGGCATACAGTTGGGCGGACGCTTCGTCGACCAAGTTGGGCATCGTGTACGTGCCAGCGGGGTCGGCATTGGGATGTTCCAAACTGGGCAAGTCATCGGTCGACTTAGTTCCCGAATTGGGGATCAGCAGAATGGCCGCCATCACCAAACCAGCGTCGCGTCCCTTTTGCACACGGTGATCGAGGTGCCGCATGGCGGCTTGGTTGACGTATCGTTCTCGCCCGCGGACCTGCGTGGCCTGAAACCCGCGACGTGGTGTCGGTGAAACCAAATGGCTCAAGACCAGATTGACCGAACCGTGAGCTAGTCCGAGTTCCTTGACATGTTCCGGTGCAAGCTCGGCAAGGCAGGTCATGCCTTTGGCGGCACGCAGCTTTGGCGTTGGGGGAAGCTCTTTGTCCTCGGCCGCATCGTAGCGATCGACGTGATGCACGGCGGAAAACGGCGTTGCGGATCGATTGCCTTCGGGGTCCAGTTGGCTCGAAATTGAAACGACTTGCCATCGAACGCCCGTGTCACGCAGCTTCGATTCTTGGTCGGCCGGGATGCGAACCTGAAAGTTCCCGTCGGCGTCAATCCGGACGGGGCGAAAGAAGGTTTTCGAGTTCACCTTGGCCGGAACCGCGGAAATTTCGGTCAACCCGCGCACGATCAAACTGAGGTTGGCCGTTGAGAGTTGGCCGACCGCTTTTCCCGCGACGAGGATCGCGTCGGCAGTGTGTTCCACCCGCGTGATTTCAAGCGGGAATTGCGTCTGATAGTACGAGGCAATCTGTTCGTCCAGTCGTTCCAATCGCTTGACTCGTTCCTGTTGTTCCTGGTTTTGTCGTCGCTCGAAATCGTTTTCGAGACGCAGGACAACATTTCGGATTCGAAACCGTTTGTCGGCGACGGTTCCGAAATCGAGTCGCAACCAAAGCGGTTGGTCGTCACGCAGAAACTGTTGGCCCAGGGACAGGTCGCAGGTGTACGTCGTCCAGCCTTCCGCGCGATTCAAATGCGGCAGGTCGACGCGGCGTTTTTCTGTCCATGGTTGTCCGTAGAACAGTTGCATGTTTCGGATGCCCTGCGGGCAAAACACTTCCATCGCCAGAATCCAACGTCGTTCGTTCGCGGGTGTCGGCGGGATCTGAAAGGCAATGAATGGATCGTTGCCAGTGGTTCGGAACGCGATCGCGTCTTCCGCCGGTTCCATTTTCAAGTGCTTGAGTTGCGTCTGTTCACTGGAAAGCTGGATCGATCGCGGCGCGATGGTGGAGGGGGATTGAGCGGTCGCGAGCGAATTGAAAAGGGGGATCAAAGCTAAGATCGCGAGAACCGGCAGAACGTCCCGCACGGAAGGCGTGAAACAAGTGCGTCGGAGAGCAAACCAATCGGAAAACAGATTCATTCGAAGGGGGGTTGTTTGGTGGGGAGGGGGCTCAGCGACGAAGGAGGGGGAGGCCGCCAGCGGGGAGTTGCATTTGGTCCGATTGTAACGGTTCGCCGCGTCGGTCTACATCCGCTTGGTAGACGTGTCGATTTTGATCATCGGAGCGATACGAAGGATCAATTCTTGTGGGCCGGTCATCCGGGACGCAAGGCTTGCATCACAAGGAATGACTTCCAATCAAAGGCGGATGGATGACTGGGCGAGCAATCGGGAAACGACTTCGAACGCGGCAAACAGAATTCCGCGGAATCAGTCTGCGAATGGTGATGATCACGTGGACACTGGTTGGTCTTCAGACGACGGTGACCAACGCCCAGGAACCCCTGATTTTGGGAAGCGGAATTGTCTCGCAGTCACCCGTTGAGGTTCCACTGGGGCAGACAGTGTCGGAGGAGTCGATTGCGGGAAACACTGACAACCCTTCGGATGACGTGTCACAGGAGTTGGCACGCTTGCAGGCCCAGATCGATGAACTGAAGCAAGCGTCGAAGATTTCGCAGGAGCCGGTTTTTGTTTATGCGGAGGAGTCTCCTGCAACCTCTTGCACTCCCCCTGCGTCGAGCAAGTATCCCACCGCGCGGCTGACCGGATTCTTCCAAGCCGATACCGCTTGGTTCCATCAAAGCGAGCGAAACATCGCAGCGGTGGGGGATGCGGAAGATGGCTCCGACTTTCGGCGAGCTCGTTTGGCCGCGGTTGGGAACGTTTGGGACAACGTTGCCTACTCGCTTGAGATGGACTTCGGATTTCCCGGACGCCCGAGCTTCATGGACGTGTGGGTCGATTTGGAAGATGTGGTTGGGGATGGCAATCTGCGAGTCGGCCAGTTTCGGCAACCGATCGGAATGGAAGGCTTGACCAGCGTGAAAGAGCTGACGTTCATGGAACGCTCATTGCCGTTTGCCTTGATCCCGTTTCGTCAGATCGGAGCGGTTCTTTACGGTACGTCGACGGATGATTTGATGACTTGGGCAGTCAGCGGTTTTCGATTTCCGACGGATGTCTATGGCGGCAGTGTCGGCGAGAACGGTGGCTATGGAACAGCCGCCCGTTTGACCGGATTGTTGGTGGATCGTGAACCAGGCAACGTTCGCTTCCACGTTGGAGGTGCCTACAGTTTCATTGATCCTTCGAACGATCTGTTTCAATACCGCAGCCAGCCCGAAGTGTTTGTCAGCGAAACCGGTGGCGGAGTGCCCGCGGCCGTGGCAGTGAACACGCCGTTTTTCGTTGACACGGGGATCATCGACGCGGAGCACACCCATCTGTTCGGAGCGGAACTCGCGGCTTCGGCGGGTTCGTTCTATGCCCAGTCGGAGTATCTGGTCAGCGTGGTGGATCAGATTGGCGGGCCAACGGTCGCACTGCCGGGTGCCTACGCGTACGCAGGCTACTTCTTGACCGGGGAGCAGCGTTCGTATGACAAGAAGAACGGCGTGTTTGGCGACGTCGTTCCCAATTGCAGTGTCGGCAAAGACGGCGGCATCGGGGCCTGGGAGTTGGCGGTTCGCTACTCGTATCTGGATTTCAACGACGCGAACGTTCAAGGCGGACGGTTGAGCGACATCACGACGGGATTGAACTGGCACTGGAACCCACACACCAAGTTCCAACTCAACTACATCCATGCGATGCTGGACAGTCCGGTCAATGGCGACAGCGACGCGAGCATCTTTGCAATGCGAGCCCACCTGGATTTCTGATCCAGCCGGCAGGGCCTCATAGGCTCCCAACGAGCTTCTGATCTGCGAGGCTCGGTGTGGGGAACCGAGCGACTCCTGGATCCACCACTCGCCCGGGTTGCGGAAAATACGCCAATTGTTCATGATAGGTGCACTAATGAGAGAGTTTCTCATTAGCGTGACCTCACCACTGATTCTTGATTTTCAGTGTTGTTCCAGCAAGCGATCGCCGGCCTTTGGGACCGGCTCAGCCAGCCAAATGTCACGTTTGCGCTGACTGTAGATCTAAACTGGAGTGATTGAATGGCTGGTCGTCGAAATGCGTTCACCTTGGTCGAATTGTTGGTGGTGATTGCCATCATCGGTGTTTTGGTGGGGTTGTTGTTGCCCGCCGTGCAGTCTGCCCGCGAGGCGGCTCGACGCATGCAGTGCTCGAACAATCTGAAGCAACTCGGGCTGGGGATGCAGAATCATCACGCTGCCCACAATGCGTTTCCGAGCAGTGTTTCGGGCAGCGGAGCACTGCACTATTGGGGAGCTCAGTTGCTTCCCTATCTGGAACAAAGTCCACTTGCCGAAATCTATGACTATCGCGTCCGGTACAACGACATCAAGAATCGAGAAGCCGTTCAGACTCCACTTTCGTTGATGCTGTGCCCCAGCACGCCGGGCAGTCCGGTTGAGGATCCGAAATTCAAACGTGCGACCTCCTCCAGCCCAGAAGCGTGGGGCTCGTTCGGTTCCGACTATGCAGGCAGCGCGGGGCCCTATTCACGGATGTGGACCGATCCAGCGGTGGTGTCATACCCCAAACCGGGCAACATCGATGGACTGTTTGATGGAACGGTGAAACCGGGGATGAAGGGCAGACGCATTCGCGATGTCTTGGATGGGACTTCCCATTCGATCGTGTTTGTCGAGTCGTCTGGCCGACCGCAGATCTGGCAAGCCAAGAGCGGCAGGGTGCCAGGTTCTGGAGAAGAGACAAGTTCCGGTGCGAATTACGTGGCGGTGTCCAGCTGGGCGGCAGGCAATCTGTTTGTCGCACGGGGATATGAATACGATGCGACCGAACCGGATGAGCATGCTCGATGGAGTGCTCCGGGAGGGCAGATGATCAATGCGTCGAACAAGTACGCCGTTTACTCGTTTCATGTTGGCGGCGCTCACGTTGCCTTTGTGGACGGCTCTGTTCATTTTTTAACCGAGAGCACCAGTGCGGATGTCATGTGTCAACTACTGACAATCGCGGGTGGTGAAGTGATCGAAGGGTATTGAGTTTGATCGTGAAAGTCTCGTTTGCAGTTCCATTGTTCGGAGTGGCTTGGCTACTCCTCGCCGGCAGTGTTTTCGCGATCGAACCGTTGGTGGATGCGAGTGGCCTGCCCACTTCCGAGTCGCCGATGCCGGTTTATGATGACGACCCGACCAGTGATTTGAATCGTTTGCACCAACTGTTGTTCATTCAATCCTTGGTCCCGGAAGAGGTGCAGGCTGCGTTGCCGTCTGAAAGACAGCGTGACGAAAAATCCGAGGCGGAGTTCTACAAACGTGGTTGGTACTTTTTGAAGCGAGAAGGGGGCCCGGACGACCGTCGTGTCTTCGGTGGGGACGTTCGTGTCTCGCCCGTCAGTCGTCTGTCAGGAACATCGCGAACGGAATTACTGAGTCTACTGGATCGAGTTTGTGATCCCGAGCGATATTCGGAACTGGATTCGGCGCTGACCCGAGCGTTGGTCCAATGGGACATCGCGTCGGTATGGTGGAATTGGGAAAAGGAAAGCTTGAAAGACACCGAGTTGTTGAACGCAATGGCTCGAACAATCGAGGCTTTGGCTCAACCCGCTGACAGGCTGAAAACGCTGCCAAGCGGAGTGGAACAGTTGCATGCGAATTTTGCTGCCGATCGCCCATCCACTCCTTCGATGGCTTACTTCCCAACAGACTTCGTTGGCACTGGTGGCGACCAAAGCTGCTGGGTTGAGGTGGGGCGGATCAGTTCCGCTTTGTTCAAAGCGGATCGTTCGCTGCACGCATCGAAGGTCTATTTGAATGCTGGTTCGCGTGAGCGGACGTTGCAGTTGATCCAGGATGCCAAAACCAAAGCGGCCGGGGCCGTCGAAGTCCCTGCAGAAACACAGGCGGTCCTGATTCAGCAAATCATTGCCTTGGATGATCAACTTCGGCCGGTTGTGACACCCGTCATTGACGACGCGAGAGTGCGTGTTTTGCAGGGGCCAGCCACCTTGTCCGGCGACAACAACACCAGCAGTCGGGACGGTTCGAATCACTGGGTGTTCCGCAGGACTCGCTACGGGTCGTCCCGCCCCGCGACCTCCGATTTCGAATTCGTGGCCGATTCGTCGGAATCATTGTTTGTTGAATATGGAACGTTGAAACACGCCACCTATTCGGCGCAATGCACGCTCTGTCATCGCCGCACCAACAATGGCGGGCAGGCTCCCGAGGGCTTTCGAGTCTTGACGCGTCACTCGGAACCGCATCCCGCGGAGGCGGGCGAGCGTGAGCAATTGGCGTTGCAGGAAATGACCCCCGTCATCAATCGATTGCGTGAACGCTTGGCCGCCCATGATGCGATGGACGGGCAATCCATGAACGAAGTTCGCTCGGATGAAAGCACAACCAGGAGTCCGCCTCGCGCTGAACGCAGCCCCGAAGAGCGACTGGCTTGGATTCTTCAATTGCGTGAAAGCTACGGCAAGGATCCTTCGCAATGGCCGGCCCCTGAAATTGATCCGGGGGCAAATTGGGAAGAGCTGGGGGTGTTGCCTTTGGTGCAGCACCCAAGTGACAACCCATATAGCGAACCGAAGGCCGAGCTGGGGAAACGGCTGTTCTTTGATCCTCGACTGTCTGGTAGCGGACAAATTGCGTGTGCATCCTGCCATGATCCTGATCTGGCTTGGGCGGATGGTCGGACGACGAGTTTCGGTCATTCGCGAGAGTTACTTCGACGCAACGCCCCGACCATTCAAAACACGGGACATTTCAAACAGTTGTTCTGGGACGGGCGAGCTGGTTCGTTGGAAGAACAGGTGATTCATGTTTTGGAAAACCCGAGCGAAATGCATGCGTCCGAGCAGGACGTGGTTCGAGAATTCCAGGAACTGGAGGGCTATCAAGATCTCTTCGCGGCGGCATATGGAACCGAGGAGGTCACGTTTCAACGGATTGCCCAGGCCATTGCCTGTTATGAACGAACGATTGTGGGCGGCAACTCACCATTTGATCGTTACCTGAAAGGCGACAAGGAGGCCTTGTCCGACGATGCAATCGTGGGGTTGGATCTGTTTCGCCGCGAAGCTCGTTGCATCCATTGCCACAATGGCCCGTTGTTTTCAGACAGCCAACTGCATGACGTTGGGCTGAGCTACTACGGACGTAAGTTCGAGGATCTCGGTCGGTATTCTGTCACGGGGGATGCCGACGATGTGGGACGGTTTCGCACGCCGAGTTTGCGCAACATCACACGAACGCGACCATTGATGCACAACGGATTGTTTGAGTTGCCTGGGGTGTTGAACATGTACAACGCCGGCATGCCGACGTTGCGACGAAAGGAAAGCCAGATTGGCGACCCCTTGTTCCCCGAAAAGTCGCATTTGCTGAAGCCGCTTGGATTGAACAAGCAAGACCTCGCTGACTTGATCGCGTTTCTCACCGCGTTGGAAGAACCCAAACGCCGCACTTGGCCGCCCGAACTTCCGAAATGACGAACGCATTCGCGGGGCGTTTCAATCGGCGGTCGAGTTTGCTTGCGTCGATTCGCGTGTGATCACGGGCGAGGTCATCGGTTCGCCTTTTTGGGGCATGCCACCGTCCACATCGACTTGCACGCTGAGGTGGCAACGCCAGTTCTCGTCATCGGGTTCCGGGAAGTCGCTGCGGAGATGAACGCCACGTGACTCGGTCCGTGCCAGTGCCGAGGATGCCATGCAGTGGGCGGTCAGCAACAAGTTTTGGAGTTCCCAGCCTTCCACTTTGTCGAATTGATGCCGCATCACGTAAGCCGCAAGCGATCGGATTTGGCTGTCGGCCTGCCGCAACCCTTCGGCGTCGCGTTGTACACCGACCAACCGGCCCATCAGGCTTTTTAGGGAGACGCGAACGTCGGCGATGTCGAACGATTCACTGAGTGTGTGGTCGGCATGTTGAATGCGACGGGCGACCATCTTGTGCGGCCCTTCTGCGGCCGATCGACTGGCTGCTTCTCCGGCGTGTGCCCCGTAGACCAAACCTTCCAGCAAACTGTTGCTGGCAAGCCGGTTGGCACCGTGCAAACCGGAGCTGGTGGCTTCGCCTGCGGCCCACAATCCAGGCAGACTGGTTCGCCCCAGCATGTCGACTCGAACGCCACCAATCATGTAGTGAGCGCCAGGGCGAACGGGGATGCGGTCGGTCGCGATGTCCAAGCCAAACTTGCCACAAGTTTCCGCGATGCCGGGAAAACGAGTGCGAACGTGTTCCGCGTTGAGATGCGACAGGTCCAAGTACACGCAGGGGTGCGCGGTTTCGTTCATTTGGTTGACGATCGATTGGCTGACCACATCCCGCGGTGCCAGTTCACCACGAGAGTCGTAGTCGGGCATGAATCGATGTCCGGTCGCGTCTCGCAAGTACGCCCCATCGCCACGCAGGGCCTCGGTGATCAGCGACCGCGAGGAACCAGCGATGTAGAGGACCGTCGGGTGAAATTGAATGAATTCCATGTCCCGCAACTGGACACCGGCCCGGTAAGCCAACGAGGTGCCATCCCCGGTGGCGACGGGCGGGTTGGTCGATTCCCGGTAGACTTGGCCGACGCCGCCGGTGCAAAGAATTGTTTCCTTGGCCCAGACCATTGTGGGACGACCGTCGGGGGTAACCACGATCGCTCCGTGGCAGCGACCTTCTTGGCTGAGCAAATCGACGGTGAACGCGTTTTCCCAAATGTCGATGTTGGCGGCTTCCCGCGAACGAGCGATCACGGCCCGCATGACTTCGCGGCCGGTCGCGTCGCCCATCGCGTGGACGATGCGTTCGTGGCTGTGGCCGCCTTCCCGGCCGAGAGCCAATTCACCTTCGCGTTTATCGAACTGGGTGCCCCAGTGAATCAGTTCTTCGATTCGGCGGGGCCCCTCGTGGATGACACGCGCCACAACAGCGGGATCGCAAAGGTTTCCACCCGCGATCAGCGTGTCTCGGATATGATCATCAAAGCAATCTTCGGGATCCAAGACCCCGGCGATGCCGCCTTGAGCGTAGTTGCTGTTGGATTCTCGCAGTTCGTCTTTGGTGACGACCAAAACGGAAAGGTTCGGTTCCACCGCGTTGGCTGCCCGCAGGCCTGCCAAACCACCTCCGATGACCAACACATCTGTGAAACGATGAAGGGCTCTTCGCGAATCAAAAGGCAAAAGATACCGGGGAGTGATCATCGTCCATCCATCGTGTTAACAAATTCGAGCGCGAGTGTTCTCGACAATTTCACAGTGTAACCAGTACGCTTCCTGCTGACCGGCCCCCTGCCAAGCCGTCGTTTTGGCTTTCATATTGAATCCATGGCCAGCTTTTTGACCTCCAACGCTTCCATCCCGCTCGACGACCCGAATCCGCTGACCACGGATGCGCTCGCATCGGAAGTACCTGCCATGGATCCATCGTTGAAATCGATCCAGCCCGGTGGCGGCGTGGTGATGTCGGTCGAGTTGGCATGGGGGAGAGTCCGGCGAGCATGGCTGAGAGCGGTCCGTCCCAAGTACGTGGCCAAAATGCGAGATCGTCGCCAGGGGCATCGCGGCGAGTTGCCGTTCGATCCGGTGGATTCGCGAGACATGAAATACTATCGCAACCAAGACAGTTATTGGTGGGCAGATGCCGATGACCCGTTTCTCTGGCGGGAGTCGCTCCCGTTTGTACGGGTTGGGTTAGCCGAGATGATCGTGCTGACCTCCGCTTCGCTTGTCCTGGCCGTTCTGTTCGGGTGGTTCTGGTGGCCCCTGGCCGTGCCGTTCCTGGCCGTCGCTTGCCTGGTGGCGTGGTACTTTCGGAATCCACGCCGCAAAGTTCCGGACACGTTTGGCACGGTGGTGTCCCCCGCGGACGGCAAACTGGTTGAGATTGCCGAAGTCGATGACCCAATCATAGGGGCGGCGATCCGTTTTCGAATCTTCTTGTCGATTTTTAATGTGCATGCCAATCGAATTGCGATGCCGGGCAAAGTCGTGCGGGTTCGATACCGCCCGGGGAAATTTTTGAATTTGTGGCGTTCCGAATCGTCCAAAGAAAACGAAAACATGGACGTGGAGTTGGAATGTCCTGAAATTGGCGGCCGAATTGTCCGGATTCGGCAGGTCACTGGTCAATTCGCGCGAAGAATTGTCTGCTGGGCTCGCGTGGGCGATGTTTTGCAACGCGGAGAAATATTCGGAATGATTAAACTGGGTTCGCGAACCGAGTTGGTGATCCCTCGCGACGAAGCCCTCGAGATCGTGGCTCAAGTCGGTGAAAAGGTGAGTGCCGGCTCGACTGTGTTCGCCCGTTATCAACAAGGTTGATCGAAATGAGCGAACTGAAACCACGACCTCCCTTCCTGGACGACGACAGCGTCGACGACGAATCCGACCTCATCCAAGAAGATGAGTTTGTGGATCGTTCGAAATTTGGACGTCGCCGCAAACGTCGCTCCGGCAAACGTCGGCGGTTGACCCTGGCGGTGTTGCCCACGTTGTTGACGCTGGGCAATGGCGTTTGTGGATTGGCGGCGATTGCGATCGCGGTCAGCACGGGAACGTTGGATTGGACCCCCGAGTCCAAACTCTTTGCGGCCGGTTTGCTGATCTTCGGCGGCATGTTGTTTGACGCCTTGGACGGGTCAGCGGCGAGATTGACCGGTCAAGCCAGTCGGTTTGGCGCGGAGTTGGATTCTCTGTGCGATGCGGTGACGTTTGGTGTCGCACCAGCGGTCATCGTCTGGCGGATCAGTGACGTGTTGCTGCAACGTTTGACTTGGGGCATTGGCGTTCTGTTCGCACTTTGTGTGTTGATTCGGTTGGCTCGCTTCAACGTGGAAACCCCAGAAGACGACGACCACGAGGGATTCGAAGGATTGCCTTCCCCCGCCGCGGCCGGAACGATCGCCGCCTTTGCGATCGCGATCCCAGACCTGGCTGATTTCGCAGTGGGGGAAAGCTATCCCGAATGGATCCATTCGTTAGCGGGCATCGCGTTGGATGCGTCGCACTACGTGATTCCAACCTTGGCGTTGGTGCTGGCGTTCCTGATGGTGTCTCGTTACGAGTATCCCCACGTGTTCGCGCAATTGGTTCGGGGACGACGAGCGCCGCATCAAATTGGACAAGCTCTCTTTGCGGTCGTTGGAATTTTGTTGTTGCACTGGGTCGCGCTTCCGGTGGTGTTCTGCTACTTCGCCTTCACGTCGCCGATTCGGTCTTTGTTGCAACGCAAGCAGTCGCCTCCGGGTTCTTCGTCAACGAGCTCTCCTTCTCCGTCGTCGGCTGAAGGCGGATGATCGTCCGTTGGTTGATCGGTCTGTCGCTGGGCACCCTGATCATCGCAGCAACATCGCCATGGTTCGTGCGCAGCTATGTGCCGCGGCAGTACGATGAGGTTCGACAGCGAGTGTTGCTGAGCCCTGGCGAATCGTATCGCTGGCGAGCCGAGGGCTATGCGACGACTGCGATCGGTCCGCATGGGATGATGGGGCGAACCAACTTGCCTGTGGCAACGGATTCGCAGTCGCCACGAGCAACCGTGATTGCTCTCTGGGGAGACTCGCAAGCCGAAGGGGTTTGCGTCCCTGATTTAGAAAAGTTGTGGCAACAACTTCAATTGGACCTGCGATATCAATCCGGTCGGAATGAGTTGGCACGCTCGCCGGTGCAGGTCCTGCCGTTGGCGAGCAGCGGTGATGACGTGGCTGACTGGACCGCTGAGTTGCCGCTGAGCGAAGCGGGGTTCGCAGTGGATGAACACGTCATTCTGCTTTGCGAGATGGTGGACATGATGGGCCGGCAGGAGACGCCCGGGGGCAGGGCACCAGTGGATTCGTCCCAGATCGCAAGGATGAACCAAGTGACACGCTGGGTTCCAGACTTCGTCCTGCATGCGGGCCGGAATCTGGTCACCGATCCGGACACACTGGCTCCGCGACGACTGCGGTTTGGCCTGGGGCCAATTCGTTCTTTGGGGGAACCAACGCGGATCACCTTGGAAGACCAGGTCGATCGAGCTGCTGCGGAACGCTGGATCCTGGACAGTTTGGTCTCGCTGCGAGATGCGACGACGAAACCGCTGTGGATCGTTTACGCACCGCGTTGCCCAGTGGTCATGGACGGAAGGTTGCGTTGGGAAGATCCGGACGACCTTCTTTGGGGAATTGTCCAGCAACATGCGGCGGAACAATCCATCCAGGTCATTGATTGTCGGCCTGCGTTTCGCGAATCCGTGCGACGCGGTGTCTTCCCTCACGGATTCCAGAACGGACGGATTGGGAACGGGCACCTCAATCCAGTTGGCTATCGATTGATCACCCGCGAATTCGCGAAGCGTTGGAAGGCATTTCCACGTGGTGACCGCTCGCTGGTGAACGCTGGAGGCCCCGAGTGAATTTCACGCAACTCGAGTTTCTCTGCTTTTTGGCAGTTGTCGTTTCTATCGCGTGGATGCTGCGTGGACGTGTGGCTCGCAATGGTCTGTTGTTGCTGGCGAGCTACTACTTCTACGCGTACTGGGACGTTCGTTTCTGCGGCTTGTTGCTGTTATCGACCGCGGTGGATTTCTTTGTCGCGAAACGAATTGCCGCGAGTGAGGAAGACTCGACCCGCAAGCGTTGGTTGGTGTGCAGTTTAATCGCCAACCTTGGGATGCTGGGGTTCTTCAAGTACTTCAACTTCTTCCTTGAGACCGCTGAACCGCTTGTTCGTTCTTTGGGGATGAACGCGTCGACGTTGCCAATTGTGTTGCCGGTGGGGATCTCGTTCTTCACGTTTCAAACGCTCAGTTATACGATCGATGTGTATCGCCGGAAGATGTCACCGACCGACAATCTGTTGGACTTCGCATTGTACGTGGCGTTCTTTCCGCAATTGGTGGCGGGGCCAATTGTCCGTGCCGCTCATCTGTTACCGCAATTGGCAGTGAGCCCCACGTGGAATTCCAAGCGAATGTACAACGGCGGGCAGCAGTTGCTTCGCGGTGCAGTGAAGAAGGTCTTGATCGCGGATCATCTGGCAGATCTCGTCGATGGGGTTTTCGCGGGACCGGAGCTGTATCATCCCGCGACCGTGTGGTTGGCTGTGTTCGCTTACGCCGGGCAGATTTACTATGACTTTTCTGGGTACAGCGACATGGCGATCGGGATCGCCAAGATGTTGGGGTACCGCTTTCCCGTGAACTTTCGCCACCCTTATCTTTCGACCTCGGTGGGTGAGTTTTGGCATCGGTGGCACATCACGTTGTCCACCTGGTTGCGAGATTACTTGTTCATCCCGCTGGGTGGTTCTCGCGGTCCTGCTTCGCAAACGAATCGCAACCTGATGATCACGATGACGCTGGGTGGGTTGTGGCACGGAGCCGCGCTGACGTTTGTCTGCTGGGGCGTTTGGCACGGTTTGGCCCTGGTGGTTGCGCGTTCCAAGCGGTTGCCCCTGCCGCGAGTGGCCGGTTGGTGTGCAACGATGAGTGTCGTACTGTTTGGCTGGGTTTTGTTCCGTGCGAGCTCGTTTCAGAACGCGGTCGCGGTCTATCGCGGATTGATCGGCTTGACGTCACCGGTGCCTTTGTTGGGGGTGGTGGGCGGCACATGGGCGGAGGCTGGCACGATTCTTTGGTTGCCGCCACTGCCGTTGTTGGCGCTCGGATGCATGGTGGCGGAGCACTTGGTTTGGCGAACTCGCGGACGACGATGGATGCGATTGCCCGCGGATCGTTGGTTCACGCCCGTCGCGACTGCCGTGATGATCTGGGCGTTGGTGTTGTACGCTCCGCGTGGCTTTCGACCGTTTGTTTACTTTCAGTTCTGACCGTTTGCTCAACGGTTTTTCCAATCGATGCCGGATAAGTTTGCAATGGCCAGCGCGAGTGCGTGCGTGCCGTCTCGCTCGTGCCCTTGAGCGGCGACGGATTGATAGAGTTGTTCTGCCAAGGCCAAACCTGGCATGGATAGCTTCATCGCACGACATTCAGCCAAGGCAATTCCCATGTCTTTCAAAAAGTGCTTGACATAGAAACCAGGGTCGAACTGGTTGTCAATGATTCGCGGCCCCAAGTTGTTCAAAGACCAACTGCCCGCCGCACCTGAGCCAACCGATTGCATCACGGTCGGCAAGTCCAGGCCTGCTTTGTGACCGTAGACGAGTGCTTCGCAGACGCCGATCATGTTGGTCGCGATCAAAATTTGATTGACCATTTTGGTGTGCTGGCCTGCGCCAGGGCCGCCTTGGTGGACGACGGTTTTGCCCATCAAATCCAAACAGGGTTGGATTGTCTCGAGTGCTCGCTTGCTTCCGCCGACCATGATCGACAGGGTGCCGCCCCGTGCCCCGGTGTCACCGCCGGAAACGGGGGCGTCAAGCGAGTCGACTTCCCGTTTGGCGGCCTGCTCTGCGATTTCGACGGCCAAGGATGGTTGGCTGGTGGTCATGTCCACCAGCACATTGCCAGGTTTGCAGCCTGCCAGCACACCTGTTTCCGGATCGAGGATGACTTCTCGGACATCGTGTGGATAACCGACGATGGTGAAGATGAGATCACTGTTCGCGGCGACGTCTTTGGGGGTGCTGAACCAACTCGCACCCTGTTGGAGCAACGACTCGGCTTTTGCCAACGTACGGGTCGTCAGAGCGACCTCGTAGCCGGCATCGAGCAGATGCCCACACATACTGGTCCCCATCACTCCCGTGCCGATCCATCCAATTTTGGGGAGCGATTGATCGTTGGCCATGAGCTTTCACTTGGTGGGGAGGGGAACTCGCAAGATGCGATGGTTGAAACTGTCGGCAATGTAAAGTTGATCGTTGTGAATGCAAACGCCGTGGGGCCGACGAAGGGTGTATTCGCCTAGATTCAAGGTTTGCACAACGTTGGTATGTGGATCGTAAACGCGAATCACATGGTTGACGTCGTCGGCGATGAAGACAAGCCCATCGTCACCGACGTCCATGTGCTTGGGACCATTGAAGCTGGCTTGGTCAGCGTCGCCATCTGCCTTGCCCTTTTGCCCGCTTCCCGCCAGTGTCGTGATGCTGCCATTGGCTTCGACGCGGCGGAGACGATTGCCGTTGCGTTCCAGCACGAGCAAACGACCGTCAGGGGCCAACTCCACCGCACGGGGATCTTTGAACTTGGCGGTTTGCCCAGCTAGGATTGAAACCGTTCCCGATGCGAGATCGATTGACCGGACGACTTGATTGCCGATGTCCGCGATCAGCAAACGATTTTTCTTCGCGTCCAAGGTGATGCAAATTGGTTCTCGAAAGGTCGCTTGTTTCCGGTTCACGTTGTCGGTCGCCGGCCCTGATTTGCCATGGCCAGCAAAGCTGTCCACGATCCACTCGCCTTGATCGTTCTGCATCAAACGGCGAACGGAATGGTTCGCATGATCCGACAAATACAGAACGTCGTTGCCATCAATCACCAGATTGTGCAACTTATTGAATCGTGCTTCGCGAGCAGGACCGTCAACGTATCCCAAAGCGTTCGGCTCGGTTGCCGATTCCGGCCCAGCGATCACTTCCGGTTTGGTCGGGTCGTTGGGAGGGCATCGCAAAACTCGGCCTCCATCAAATTCGACAATCCACATCTGGTTCTGGGAATCAAACTCCACTGCAAACGGAGTCCGTAGCGGTCCCGGGGCGGGAGCGTTTTCTGGAGCCGGTTCGGTTGGCCCGATCAGCACTTCAACAGGCAGAACAGGTAAGTCGTCAGCCAGTAGCATTGGCAGGGGGGCAAGTAACGCGATCGCTGCAAACGCGAGGACGAGGTTGCGAAGCAAGTGGGGCTGCATGATGGAATCGGTGGGGAGGTAGGTGGGAGGGGATTGGTCAGGACCAGCTTTGCTCGCTCACGAGGCGGGTTGTGACAAGGTGGGCTTGTTAGCAAGATCCATCGCGAACCAACCAAGCCAGACGCCGAGACCAGTTTGAGGTGGGCAGGGAACTGGCCGGGGTGTGCGGACACACACTATAGATCAATGAATCGATTCCGTGTGCACTCGTTGGGTCACCGACGAGAGGGCAATCCATTCAGGCAGCGGCTCAATCGGACGCAGGCCGGCATTGCTATTGGTATCGTTCGCGGACTTCGGGGAGCGGGTAGTCGGTGACGTCTCGGTCGCCGTCCTCGGCATTGATTTCCCACAGGCGTTGATAGCCCCGAGTGACCAATTCAGCCATTGCTTCGGCGTGGTTCGAGTCAAGTTCGGAGAGTGCAAATGGCCCCGCAACCGAGCTCGGTTCGACTCGTTCATCGCGGATGCACTGCGCGAGGATAGGATTGCAGCGGATGTGTCGCTCGGGAGAAACATGGAGCTTTTCGGGATCAAGGTGTCCGATGACGTAGCGAAGGTAGAGATCGCTGTCGACGATTGACATCACATCTTCGCCGCACACTTCGCATCGATAGCCTTCGTCACACTTGGCCAAGAGAACATTCCGAACGAGAAAAAGTTGAGAGTCAAGTTGTCGCCAACAGCGACGTCAATTCTCCTGACGTGGGCGGGTCGCACAACCGGAATTTTGTCATTCGTCCATCGGAATCGTCGTACAAGATCATCGTGGCGGCAGAGAGATCGGCCGCCGCGGGGGAATCGATCAAAAGCGATGAGTCACCGGCGTTGAGCGGTCCCACCAGACGCAATTCCAAATCATGATGGCTCTGCCGAGGCAACCATCGATTCAGCGTTTCTGCGGATGGCAGACTCGCGATGACGAACACGTTGACGGCCGGGCCCTCTCGAAGGACGGTTTGCAACGCATCGCAACCAGAGATTTGGGTGGCGGCGTCCAATGAGAAGTTCATCGATTCCGGTTGACGAAGATCGCGGAACCGATCCAGGCCATCCAGCACGACCAACAGGGGCGTGTCGTTGCTTTGCGGAAGAGTCGCGATGGGCGGAACGTCATCCGCCTTGGTTTTGGCGGAAACGAGTGTGCCATCCGAATCGAGACTGAACGAAGGGGCGGTCGTGGCGAGTCCGTCCGTGGTCGAAGTTTCCTGGGTGGGTTTGCCGAGTCGGGCGTCCACGAACTCAGCCAGCTGAATCATGGCGTTCTCGGCGTCGCGAGGCCGGATGACGTGTGCTTCCACCTGGTGTTGTTGGGTCCACTGCACGACCGAGTCTCCTTCTTCGGCTCGGGAGCCGTCGAACAAGACCAACGAGAGGTCCGGACGATGCGCCCTGGCGGACGCGATGATGCTGCTCAGGACGCTAGGGCGATTGCGTGCCGAACCGACCAGCAAGGCGTTGCGGCCTGTGTTGGATTGAAACCGCAAAGCGCACGGGGGGCCGAGTTCAACGGCTTCCCCCAGCAATCCGACCAGGGTGTCGGAGGGCTGTGATGCTTCGATGGCTTGGCGTGCCATGTCGGCGGTGAAACGTCCTGGTCGGTTGCCTTCGAAGACCACAGCGGCGCCGAGTTCCCGATTCCAAGCTTCGTCTCGCTGCCCAATCTCATGGAGTAGTCGGACTTGTTCCGCGGTTTCTAAGTAAGCGACCTGGAAGGGCTGGTTGCCTTCGACCAGGCCACTGGCGTCGTTGTAGATGGCTTCACCGGGCCGGGATATCAACCGAGCCGCCGTGTTGTCATCGGACAAAATCAAGGCGGCATCGGCCTCGCTGCACTGCATCGCGATTCGAACCGCCATTTGCCCCAACGTGGCTCGGGGGAGGCTGTTGGCACCGGCCAGCGATTGACTGCTGAGAACAACGTGGATGCCAAACGAGCGGCCTTGTCGAACGAGGCGATCCAAGAGTGCGGTGCAATCGGAGGCGAGCGTGTCGTCTCGAGTGAACAGTTCTTGGAACTCGTCGACGACCAGCATCAAACGGGGCATGACTTCGTCAGGGCGGGCGCGCCGATAGGCACCGAGTTCCTGGACTCCCGCAGCCCGAAACAACTCGCCTCGGGTGGTCATTTCCGAATCGAGTCGTTGCAGGACACTGCGTCCAAATTCCCGTTCGCTTTCAATGCCAATGACGCGAGCGTGAGGTAGTTTGGCATCGGCGTAGATCTTGAACTCGACGCCCTTCTTGAAATCCAGCAGATAGAACTGCAGTTCATCGGGAGAGTACATCGCAGCGCCGGATGTGACGATGCTGTGCAGCAGCGTGCTTTTTCCCGAGCCCGTTTTGCCGGCGATCAGAACGTGTTGGCGAACACCTTCGCCTAAATCGAGTGACCGGTTCCGTCCCGCCCCGGAGCTACCAATGACGATGTGGAGACCATCAGCGGCGGTGCTCGTTTGATCGGACGTGGGGATGCATTCATTGGGCATCAACGAGGTCAACGGCACGATGACGCGCGAGGCTTCCTGGGCCAAACGCCCGATGCGCTGGATCAGTGCCGAGCGGTCTTGGGGCATGGGCGGCGGCGCGGGCCAGAATTCGAACTCATCCAATCCCGCGTTGAGAAGACGCCAATGGCCAGCGGTCAGACCCTCCTCCAACATTCGAACACGTCGCTTGTTGCCGATTGGAATGATCCCATCCTCGTTCGGTTGCAGCGGTTCCGCGTTCAAACTGGACCGATCGATCCCATCAAAGGCGGCTGAAGGATCTTTGCGAGCGGCTTCTTCGCCGGTATCCAAGCCGGCTTGGCCATATCTCAGACGCAGCAGATTGGGATTGTCAAACATCGGCATGTCCGCCGGCCATTCGTGTTTGCTGTCCACGACCAGAATGACGAATACACCGCAGCGAATTCCGCTGCGGATGAGCGATGCCAGGTGCGAATGAGCGTCCCGAGACAGCCCGTCCGGAAATCCGACCGCGGCAATCGCTTCGTAGGGTTGTGCCAGCGATCCAGCCACCTTGTTGTAGTCTTCCAAACGTTCGTATTGGTCCCTCAAACACGACTGCAGAATGTTTTCAGCATGATGGCTGATGTCGGCGATGCGAGCCGTGATTTGGTCGCCCTGCGTCCAGACGCGATGGTGAATCAGGCTGGGATCGTGGTCAGCCAAAGCGAGAAAGCTGGAGAAGTTCTGGCCTCGCCCTGCTGGATCAATCAGGGTCACACGAGCTTGGCCCGGTGGAGCAGCGCTGAGCAAACGCCAAAGCACCTGGTGTGCGATTTTGATGGCATCCTCGATGTGGGCCGTGGGTGCTTCGATGATCACGCCCGAATGCATTCGCCGGTGCATCGCGATTGGCATCGTGTCTGGGACTTGCAACCGATTCAGAATGTCGGCTTCGTCGTGAGCGTCACCGTTTTGCTCGACGTGATGGGATGTGTCGTAACCCAGAGCAGAATCGAATTGCTGCTTCAGGCGATTGCCCAACCGGATCGATCCCACGGGCAGGAAATCAATTCCGGGATGCAGCGGCGGTGGGTTGGAAAGCAATTCGTCCCAATGTGGATACCGATACTCGACCAAGTCGTTGGCCGCGAGGATTCGCGTCAACCCGCGATGCATGCCAGATTGCAGTCGCTGCGCCAACGATTCCAGCGTGTGCCGATGCTGTTCTGCCACCGCTTGCAGAGTTTGGCCGGCCACCGCATCAGATTGGGTGAGTTTTTGCGAGATGTCCGTGGCCGTTTGATTGGCCCGTTCACGCATCGATTGCTGAAGATCCGCGAAACTGGTTCGGAATTGTTCCTCAATCCGATTCAACTGGTCTTGCAGTCGTGCTTCTTCGGCGACCTGTTTTGCGGCAAGCTCTTCGCGGAGGTCCTGCAGTTGGTTTTTTTGCCACTGTTGAGCGTCTTTGATGTGCGAGTCGCGCAGCAGAATCAATTCCTGGCTGGTCTTCTTGGCGGCCGCCGTCGAAATTCGTTTGGCCCGCAGAACAGCGTCTTGGGATGCCAAGCGAATTCGTTCGGTGGCAGGGTGCAAAGATCGAGTCATCTTCCGCAGAGGCCACATCAAAATCAGGTAGCAAGTGAACCCGATCAAACCGGATACGATGACGGAGCCGATCAAGTAGTGAATGAGCGGTTCGGCTTTCAACAAGATCGAGAGGCCGGAGAAGATCAACAACAGAACGGCGACCAGCGAGGGCAGGTAATACACCGCGTCCACCACGTGCGCGGCGAATCCGGTTTGCATCTCGGAGACAGTGGATTTCAATCGACGGTTCTGACGGCGGACCAGATCCAACGCATCTTCCACCTTGGTCGGTGGGGACTCACCAAATTCAGCGTACAGATCGCTTGGCGTTTGGACATCAAGCAAGCGGTTGAGTCGACGGATCGTCAGCGCCCGAGCCCATTCAATGTCTTCGTTTGATTCCGCAAGAGTCGCGTCGAGCTGATGATGTTCTTTGGCGGCCAGCTTTTTGGGCTGATCCTTGCGGGCGTCGTACTGGTTCTTGATCGCGATCAGTCGCTTTTCGACCTTGCCATGGATCACCGCTTCGTCTTCGGCGAGCTGCCTCCGAAAACGGACGCCGCATCGTCGCAGTTGGTCACGTGTCTGCAGGGTCGCCACCTCGTACGCGGCGATCATTTGCTCTTGCGCCGTGTCCCACTGCGTCAGCGTGTTGAGGCGATCGGTGTGGCAGTTCTGTTTGACCGCAGCGAGCTGGTCTGTCAGACGCTGTTCGATGTCCGCATGTTGGTCGCCTTGTTGGCGAACCAATCGAGCATGTTCGTCTCGCGAAGCCGCAACGCGTTGGATCAATCCATGAAGCAGACGGCGTTGGCGTTCCGGAGCAAACAACAGTGCAGGCGAAACAGCAGAGTCTTTCATGGTTTCGATTCTACTCCAATCCGACGCCCACGGCGCGTTTGTGAAGCGATCGAAATCAAAAGCTGGCGGATGAAGTTTGAGCGTTCACCAAAAGTTGCGCGGCCGATCCAAAAGGTCCCCGCCGTTGCGACCACTGTTTGAAGTGGCAGCGTTCATGGTGGGCTGCCGAGCGGACGTGCCACTGCTAGTCTTCGGCGATGTCCGAAGCTTGGTCTTGGGGAGGTGAGACAGGCGGGGGTTCTGACTCAGCCAGTTTGCCGTTGGGCAACGTGACATCGATTCTTGTTCCCTGTTGGCATGATTGAGACGCGGTCTCAGGCAAGCCGCCTTCGGGTGTGTCCGAGGGGGAATGGTCTGCGGGTTCAGTGGAGACTTCCCAGTGACCGTCTTGGATGTTGATGCGGCCACCCATGGCGTGGGTGATATTGCGAACCAGGTACAGCCCCAAACCGGTGCCTTGCTGACTGCGTTCCAGTTCACTGCCTAGCCGGACGAATCGCCCGAAAACTTTGCGTCGCAAGTTAGCGGGAATTCCTGTGCCGTTGTCCAAAACTGAAACAGTGACATCTCCCGAGGCGGAACAAACCGCAGTCAACTCGACCTTGGGAGGCGACCCACCGTATTTGATGGCGTTGTCAATCAAGTTGCGAAACAGAATTTCAATTTGGATGACGGGCGCGTGCACGAGAATTGGCGGGCATTTCACGCGGACGGTTTCTGGCGGCAGTTTGTATCGCACACAGGCGCCTTGGGCACACTTGGAAAGTACCGTGTGCAGAGACAAATCGCAGGCCTCATAGGCTTCGCCTCCTCGGTCGACTCGGGCGACATCGAGCAGGTGATTGATCAGGCTGTCCAAACGTTCCACGTCTTCCAGCATGATGAGATGGAATTCCTTCTGTTGTTCGACGCTGACGTCGTGGCGGGTCATCGTCTGTAGGTACAGTTTCAGAGACGCAATCGGACTTTTGAGTTCATGGGTGACGGAGTCGATGAAGTTGGATTGCCGACGGTTCAAGTTGAACGCTTTGACCGACAGCGTCAGGTAAGCGATGACGCCGGCCAGGATTGCGATCAAAAGCGGCGCCCCGGCACCCAGCATCACCCAGAACATGCCCGAGGTGGAATCGTTGCGGACAGCGCCCCAAACCGTTCCGCTGATCCAAACCGCGGTCAGCAAGACGACCAGGACGATCAGCACAACGCCCAGTGTGACGGGCGTTCGCAGGGTCAACGGGCGGTTCGAAATGGGCGAGACGATGACCGTGTCCTTTGCATGGGCGAGTTGAAATTGAACCAGACACTTGGTTCTTCACATTCCCGGTGGGTCGGGACGCTCGCGTGAGCGAATGCGAACAATTCTGCAGCAAGATAGCAGCGTTCCAGGTTGCATCGAAGAAGCCTGCCGAAGATTGGATCCGGGGAATGCCGATCCGTCGCGTGGGCAAGCCAGAACGCCTGTTGGATTGGGCTGGTCGCCTCCAATCGAGGCTCCCGCAGAGGCCGACGGGGCAACCGTGGTCGTGACAGGCTGCCACACCTCGGGGTGGGTAGCAGATCGGATCAAGACAAAAATGAGTCAAAACTTCTTCAAAAATGGGCCCCCGACCCTGACGGCAGTTGCCCAACCGGCAATAATGAAACTCATGAAGACCAAGTGTCTTCTTCATTGCCACGCGGAGATAGGATCATGCGTGCCGAAACGCAGCAACGACAATATTCTGAGAGAACGCTCCAGCAGGTTCGGCTGGACAGCGTCCGTGCGCTCGCGAAGGCGAAGTTCTGCCCGGACACCAGTGAGGTCGTTCGCTTGCAATGTGTTGACGATCGGGCTGAGTCAGAGAATCACTTCGGCAACCAACTTTGGTACTTCGAAGGCAAAGGCGTTGACGAGGGCCATCATCGGCAAGACGTGTTCGGGGTGGTCGAGTATCAAATTCAGTTTGGGCTGCAGGAGTTGGTGGAAGACGGGGTTTTTGATACCCCTCAGGAACGCGAAGGCTTTCGTTCGTTGTACGACCGTGAGGTCAGCGGCCCTTCTTGGCGGCACCCAGCGAATCGTTTGTTCCTGGCCGCGATGATGGCGGTGGCTGCTTTGACGTTGTTCTTGCTGACGCTGAAGAATCTGCTGGCGTGAGTTCTTTTGCCGCTGATCCAGCTGAGTGCGTCGCCGAACCTCTCGAAACGCCTGTGAAAGATGGAACGATCGTTTCCGTCAACGGGCTGCAGAAAACCTACCGCGGAGGCTGGCTGCGTTCCTCTCACGTGCATGCTCTCTCGGGTGTCACCCTGAATGCGGATGCCGGTCAAGTCTTCGGTCTGCTCGGGCCCAATGGGGCTGGCAAAACGACACTGATCAAAATCTTGCTGGGAGTGATCCGTTCGTCCGGTGGAACAGCCAGTTTGTTCGGTTTGCCAGCCGGCTCGGCAGCGGCTCGTCGTCGAGTTGGGTATCTGCCTGAGTCATTGCGAGTTGATCGGCACCACACCGCACGGACAGCGCTGAAGTATTACGGTCGACTGAGTGGACTCGACGGCACGACAATCCGCAGACGCAGCGACGAATTGCTGGAGTTGGTCGGACTCGCCGGTCGAGATCGGGAACCGGTGCGGCAGTTCAGCAAAGGCATGTTGCAGCGGTTGGGACTGGCACAAGCCCTGATGCATGATCCCGACCTGTTGGTCCTGGATGAACCCACCGATGGTTTGGATCCCGTCGGTCGGTCCGAAGTGCGTCAGGTGATCGAACGTTTGCGAGACGCAGGCAAAACCATCCTGATGAACAGCCACATTCTGCACGAAGTGGAATTGGTGTGCACTCACTTGGCGATCATGGCGAAAGGCCGCGTGCTGGCGTCGGGCCCCATCAACAACTTGAGCGGTCCCGGGATCGAAGTTTCCCAGTCGGCGATGACGATTCACATGGAAATTGAACTGGAGCGTTCCAAGTTGGAAACGTTGCAGGAGCAACTGCAGCCAATGATGTCGACCGATTCTGCTTGGCAGCTGGTGCGTTCGAAAGAATCGAATGATCTTTGGCGAGTCCAGTTGGACTGCGATGAACAAGCCGACGTGGACGCGAGCGTGGATGTGGTTCGTAGCCTGGATGGCTCGATCGTCACATTGCAACCACATCGACACACTTTGGAACACACGTTCATGCGATTGGTTCAACAAGCCGGTTCGCCCGGCCGTGACGCCGGCCCGACGCCGTGAGGCCAATGATCCTTTGATTGGCCCGCCGTTGCTGTCACCACCCACTTTGAAAACGATCGCTGGAGAGATGCATTGAATTGGCGACCCTATTTCGCCGTCGTTTGGGACTCGTTTCATGCCGCGATGGCGTCGCGAGTTCTGTGGGCAGCGATGCTGGCCATTTGGATTTTGCTGGCCATGCTGGCTCCCATCGGCGTTCGCGAAGATTACACGACGACGTTTCGCTTCTTCGACGTCTACAACGGGACGCGAATGAAGGCGATGCTCGCGCAGGGCATGGTCGACCCAGACCAAAAGGACGCTCCGCTGGGGCGGATCGCCGCTGCGATGCCAGAGGAGCTTTCGCGGAAACTCCAACGAGTGGGGGAAGGCGACGAGGTCCGGATTCCGTTGCCGATGCTGACGGATGCACTGAACGAGTTGATCGATCAAGACTTCAAACTCGCCACCAACGCTCCAGATGCTGACGAAGAGTCCGGCGAAACGTCCGAAAAAGCCTCCGATTCGCGTCACTGGTACGATGCCCAAGCCTGGCAGGAAACCGTTCGACTTCGGGAGCTGCGTGAACTGGATGAAAAGCCGGCGGAGGAGTTGGCCGATTCGCTAATCCGGCGTCGGGCCAGACTTCGGATCGAGGCCGCGTTACCGGGAGTCTTCGAAGCTCGAAGTGCTCGATCGGTGTTGTTGACGTACGGGACATTGGATTTTCCGACTGGGTTTGAAATTGATCGAACTCAATTCGAATCCTTGTTCAATCAGTTTGTGATTCCGACCCTGGTTCACTGGCTGCTTGGTTTCGTGCTGGTCTTCCTCGGTGTCTTGGTCACCGCATCCATGATCCCCGACATGCTGCAAACCGGGTCGCTGCACCTGCTGCTGAGCAAACCCGTTTCCCGTCCGGCCCTGCTGCTGGCGAAGTTCGTCGGTGGATGCGCGTTTGTGTTCTTGTGCGTGGCTCAGTTGGTCATCGGACTGTATCTGATTGCGGGAATGCGGCTGGAGATCTGGAATCCCAGAATCCTGTGGTGCATTCCCGTTGCTGTCTTTCTGTTCGCTGTTTTCTTCAGCGTGTCTGTGCCGGCTGGATTGAAGTGGCGTTCCCCCATCATTTCAATCGCAGCGGCGGGAGCTCTGGCTGCGATCTGCCTCGTGTTCAGCATCATCGCGGGCGTGTTCGACACTCGGATTGTTCAGCCGGAACGCATTTCAGGCCTGGTTCGAGCGGGGGATGATTTGATCTCGGTCACCAACGGCGGCGGGTTGAACCGGATGGACGAGGATCAACAGCAGTGGGTGCCTGTGATCGAAAGCAAAGCGATGTCCAACGATCGCGTTTTGCGGCCTGTTGCAATCGATGACGATCATGTTCTGACTGCGAGAATTCGCAATGGAAAATTCAACCCATTCGGCTCGGGGTCGCTCGATCTGATCGTGTTGGCACGCGACAACGATTGGAAGCCTCAACCTGGATTGCGATTGCCAACCGCGACTGAACGTTTGATTCCCATTGGACTGACGGACAAGTCCGGTTCGGGACAGACCTTGGCGGTCAACACCGCGGATTTGCTGATCACCCAAAACCGGGACATCCTCTCGTCAATCGGCAAGCAGGTCAAAGAGGAATCCGACGATCCAGACAGTGACAGCGACGGTGGTGGGGACGGTCGATCTCCGCGGGGACAATCGGCGGATTCCATTGGTGCTTGGTTGAGCACCCTTGTGACGATGCAAGGCGGCGCCACGGAAGAATTCGTTTCGATCCTGCCGCGAAATGTGGCGCTGAGTCCCCCGATTCGGCTAGCGGTTCCCTTGGACGCGGCTGATTTGAACGGGGAGAGTGCAAGCGAATCGACGCGTTTGTTGATTCTCAATGGAAGCCAATTGCAGCAATTGGTACCCGATGGCGATCCGACGGAGAATGTCTGGCAGCGGGATCTCACAGCTGATTTGCCTCGCTCAGACACTCCCTTGCCTCCCGTGTTGGCTGCCTCGAACCGATATGTCGTGGCCAGCACCGGTGATGAGGTGGCGCGCGTGTTCACCACCAAGGATCTGAGTGAGATCTTCGCTGGCGATTGGCCCGATGACATCGCGCCGCTTTCACTGCACGCTGTCGCGGAAGACCTGTTCTTGGTTGTGACAACAGAAGGCAGCGGCCATCTGCTACGCGTGGTTGAAAAACAAGGTGATGAACCGGGCTCGGAAAATCACCCGTTGCAAGTGGTCGCCACACTCCCGGTGGATGAGATTGAAACCGCAATGGTGGAGTTCACGCCGGACTCATCGGTGGTCCAGTTGGTCGTCGCTCATGACGTCGACCGAGTCAGCGAATTCCATGTCAGCAGCCAGGCGGACACGGCTGACCTGAGTGTCGTTCGTAGCATCGAACCGAAACGATCGTTTTGGCGCCGCGTCGATCGGTATGGAATTGGGTTGCTGGAATTGCTGACGCCTCAGGTGCTCGCACTGGGTGACACCACCGCAGGGATGGTCTCTGGCAAAAAGGCGTTCATTGTCGGCGGTGGCGACATGGAGGCAGGGGAAGTCGTCCGCTATGGAATCGCGACGCCAATCATCAGCTGTGGTGTCTTCATCGCCGTCATGCTGACGTTGAGCTGCGTCTACTTTGCTCGCAGCGATTTCTGAACAACTGCTGAACAACTGGATGTTTGGAACGAAAGGCGTCAGAGCTTAAGAGCCTGAACGCAATTCCGCGCGGTTGAATTCACGTTGGTTCAATCCGTTGCACAAGGAGATGGCAAGCGTGCATCGCGGTCCCAGGTCCAGTTGTAGGGATTGGTTGGATGGGGAAACAAAATGCGTTGCGTGTCTCCGCAATGCACCAAGTGACAAGCTGCCTGAGCATAACGGAGGGCTAGTGTAGAGAGCCCCAACTACATTCTCAGAAAGCTTCTCTTAGGCGGGGACAATATGCATGTGCAGTACCGATCGAATTCTATTCGTGGACGACGACACAATCGTCTTGCGGGTGCTCCGTCGTAGCATGGAAGACAACTACGACGTCGAGACCGCAGAATCGGGTCAACGGGCTCTCGAAATTCTTCGCAGCAGTGAGCCAATCAGTTGCGTGGTCAGCGACATGCGGATGCCCGCGATGGATGGCATTGAGTTGGTTCAGACGATTGCGATCGAGTGGCCCGAGGTTCCATGCATCATTCTGACTGGCAACCAGGACGAAGAGAGCGAGCGACGAGCGATCAACGAATCCAACGTCTTCCGATTGATGAACAAGCCTTCGCCACGCATTGAAATCATCGAGGCGATCGAGAGTGCGCTCCAACATCGCAGAGAAAAGCGTCTTCCGCCATCGTCCAATTCCCCGTTCACCGTGAGTGCGTGAACAACGATTGGTCGTCACTCTTCTTTGACGGACGAAGTCCCCAGCCTCGGGCTACCTCATGCAACGTACCATTCTTCTATCCCTTCTGATTGCCTGCATCGGGGTGTTCGCGACGGTTGCCACTGTGGAGATGGTGCGTCAATCCGCATTGAGGCATGACCGGCAGCGATTCGACCACATGGCAGATCGCTTGCAAGGCGAGTTTCAGCGCCGCATGCAACAAAGCGAATTGGGATTGATTGCTGTTCAGTGTCTCTTCTCTGCCAACGAACAGGTTGAGTATTCCGACTTCATTCGACTGCTCTCACAAATTGATCGCGAAGATGAATTCCTGGGCGCCGAAGCGTTCGGGTACTTGGCAGTTGTTCCTGACACCGTAGAAGCGACGCAACAACTCAACGCAGAGTTGGTGGCGTCCGGCTTGAATCCATTGCGGGTCACGACCCACGAAGCGGCTGGATTGCACTTCAATGACGTCGAGACTGACAAACTGATTCCTGGTCGATTCATCATCAAATTTGTTCAGCCCAATACGCGTTTCGATTGCGCCGTTGGACTGGATCTTGGCGAGGATCGTCTCCGCCGAGAAACGGCCGAACGTTCCGCAAGGACAGGAATGGCGTGCATCACCCCACGTTTGCAGTTGATGGGGAGTGATCCCGACGAATCTGGTTTCCTGTTCATGATGCCACACTATCGAGGCACCCCAAGGACGGAAGCGGAACGTTTGAACTCAATCGTTGGTTGGGTCGGCATGGCCCTTGATGGTGCATCGGTGTTCGAGAATCTGGAAGCTGCCACGGGGAATGAACTGGGTTACAGGTTGTTCATCCAAGAGGGGCTCCATTCCCAGTTTCAACTTGCATCCAGCCAGAGTGATTCCAGCGAGAGTTCCCTTGGCTTCCAGCGACGCACATCCGAATTGATCGCGGGACAACTGTGGAATGTGGAAGTCTTCCCAACAAAGGATTTCGCCACGACCGTTCATTCGCTTGTATGGACGATTGCCGTTGGTGGAGGATGCTTCACGTTGGTGGTTTTCATTCTGGTGTTGAACTTGAGCACCCACGCGTATCGTGCGCAAAAACTCGCGTCCCATATGCTTGTCGACCTACGCCGGCTGGCGATGGTTGCCGAACGCACAACGAATGAGGTGGTCATCACGGATGTGGATCGAAAGATCACGTGGGTCAATGAAGGGTTCATCCGCAACACGGGGTATCAGTTGAGTGAGGTGGAAGGCCGATCTCCGGGGGATATTTTCCAGTGCAAAGATACGGATCCCAACACTCTCCAGTTGATTCAAGAGGCTCTCGCCAATCAGAAGGGGTTTTGTGGTGAACTACTGAATCAACGCAAGGATGGGACTCGATACTGGGTCTACCTCGACATTCAGCCACTTCTTGATGATGACGGGGAGCAGGTCGGTTTTTTGGCGATCAAAAATGACGTCACGGAAGCCCATGAGGCCGCAGCACGTATCAAACGCGTGAACGAACGAATGGAATATGCTCTCGACGGGGGACAAATGTCGATCTGGGACTGGGACATTTCCAAAGGAAGGATCGTCTACGACAGTCGCGGCTATGAAGTCACCGGGCATCATTCACCCGAAGGTGGTGACCCAGCGAATGTATGGTTCGAACGAATTCACCCGGAAGACCTGGCCCAAGTGGAATCAGAAATCAATCGCTGTATTTCGGGCGAAAAAGAAGGTTTCGTCATTGAATGGCGGTGCATGCAAGAGAACGGGGACTTCAGTTGGTTGTTTGCCCGCGGCCATGTCGTGCAGCGTGATGAGGCCGGGCAAGCCACCTACGTGGCTGGGACGACCATGGAGATCAATGAACGCAAGCGAGTCGAATTGGCCCTCGTTGAAAGCCAAAAGCGTTCGCAGGCTGTTTTCAATTCATCGCAAGATGCCATTGTGTTTCTTTCCAATGGGGAACTCTTGGATTGCAACCCACGAACCCTTGAACTGTTCGGGTTTGAAAGCCTCCGCGATATGGCACGTTTCGATCTCGTTTCGCTCTCACCAGAATTGCAACCCGACGGGAAACGCTCGGACGTCGAAGCAAGCAAGATCATGGACCTTCTCAATACCGATGGGAAGATTCACTTTGAGTGGACCCACATGTCCAATGATGGAAGATGTTTTGACTGTGACATCTCGGTTGTGTCGTTCAATTTGTCGGGGCAGGTCTACCAGCAAGCCGTGTTGCGTGACATCTCCAACAAAAAGGAAATGCAACGACAGCTTTCACAGACACAGAAACTGGAAAGCATTGGCCAGTTGGCAGCTGGTGTTGCTCACGAAATCAACACCCCGATGCAGTGCGTGTTTGGGAATGTGGAATACCTGAACATGGCATTCGACAAAGCGTTTCAACTGATCAACACGTATCGCGAATTGCGAGACGATTCCGAGCCCAGTGAATTGGCAAAGGAAGTCGTTCAAAAGGCAGAGTTGGGCTGTCGTTTTGATTCCTTGCAGCACAACATCACCGAGTCAATCCAAGAAGCTCATGATGCCGCCAACCGAGTGATTGATATCGTTCGCGCGATGAAGACCATGTCGCACCCGGGCACCTCAGCAAAGTCCACCACGGATCTGAACCGATTGATTCGTGACGCGACGATTGTTGCGAGAAACCATTGGAAGTACGTCGCCAGTTTGGAATTGAATTTGGATGATGCTGTCCATTCGCTTCCGGTGTTCCCGGCTCAAATGAGCCAAGTGATCTTGAATTTGGTGGTCAACTCCGCGGATGCGATCGCAGAAGGGCGTGAGCAGGAGTCGTCGGAACTGGGAGTCATTTCGGTCTCCACTCAGATGGCGGAAGATCACGTTCGCATCACAGTGATGGATACCGGCAATGGGATGTCTGAGAGCGTTCGCAGTCGCGTCTTTGATCCGTTCTTTACAACCAAAGACGTTGGCAAAGGTACCGGCCAGGGAATGGCGATTGCTTACGATGTGATCGTCAACCAACACGGGGGGACGATTCAGGTGGATTCCTCGCCTGGGCAAGGCGCGTGCTTCACGATCCTGCTTCCAATTGAAGTGGAGACAAAACCGGTGATCGGCGACCTGAGTGAGAGTTCAGGTGGGCTGAGTGTCGCAGTTGGAGCGTCTCAGTTTCAATCCTAGTGGTCTGCCACGACTTCTTCTTTGGGTGGTGGACGAAGCGACGAGTCCTGAAATGGCGTCAAATTCAAGGACTCGTCGCCTCGCCCACCACGATCAACCCTCACTTTTAGCTGTGACAAACCACCAGCCACCGTGAGGTCAAAATCAGATGCTGGGATGAGTCTGTGAGCGGGAGGGTCTGCTTTCGATCTTCGATCTGCCAGCGTGGATGGTGGCGTACCCAGTTCACTTGGTCGAACAGAACTGCCGCGTTGTTTCCGAAAATGTGGCGGAAATCGAATCCGTTGCCTCATCGATTCGCGTTCTCGTCTGGGACCGGATGGGGGGCGGATGCCATCGGTGGCTCGGACGCGTGCTCCAGCATTGAGATGCAATCGTTTCGAAAGCGAGCATAACCAACACCAATGGTGAGGATGCAATACGCAGCAACCATCGGTTTGGACGCCCCTGCCTGAAACAACCTTGGCGCGTCCAGAAATGCTTCGCCGCTGAACCAAGCCAGTGCCAAGTACGTGCCGTTGGCGAGCAGGCAAAAGTCGGCAACGAACCACAACACTCGTCGATTTGCGACGAGTGCGATTGCGACTGGTACAAGGACCCCGAGGACCGGTCCCGACCACAGTGTGATCAGCGGTGCGGGATCCGGTGAATGGATCGAATACGGCAGATGCCATGGTCGAAGGTCGATCTCAATCAAGGTCGCGCCGCCGATCCAACCACCAACCACATGACCAAGTTCGTGCGACTGAGTCATTGCCAACCAACTCAACAACATCCATCCTGCAAAACGAACGGTCACGCGGATCGACTGGGACAAGTTCGTCGTCATGCTGCTATTGAGGCCCTGTCATTTCCCAAATCACACCACGCGTGGTTGCCGGATCAATGAAACCGGCCTTCTTGTTCAGCACTCCATCGTGAGGCGTCTCGTTTTTAGGCGTCATTCGCCTTGCCGGCAACTCTGCAAATGTTTGCCCGACATCGGTGGTCTCAAAGCAAAGGTGATGAAGCCCCTCTCCGTTTTGATTCAAATGATCCATCAAGGGATGATCGTCCGTCAATGGCTGGACGAGTTGCAGATGCAGGTTTCCCATGTCCAAGTGGGTCAGTCGTACGTTTCCAGACTGAATGTATTCGTCCACAACGACTGGCAAACCGAGTTGATCGCGGTAAAACGCGAGAGCCTCGTCTGTATCGCGAACCACGATGGCGATGTGATCGAGTTTCTTGAAAAGTGGTGTCTCAGACACGGGAACCTCTAGGAATGAAATCAGGCTTTGAGTTTTTGAAAGGCTTCGAGCAATGCGTTTGGACCACCCACGTTTCCAGGGAAGACAACGTAAGCGATCCCCGGTAGGTGGCTGTCGGCTGGCATTTTCCAAACGGGGACACCAGGAAGAATTTGCCCGAGGACCGTCGCGTGCTTGGCTCCCAACCCCTTGGTGGCAACGTCACTGGAGGTGATGCCACCTTTGGCAATCAGGAATCGAGGACGCTGAGTGAGACTGCTGACCACTGAAACGAGAGCTTTCGAAACTTGGTTTCCAATGGCGAGACTCGCTGCCGCATCGGTCCCGGTTACCAATTTCCGAGAAGATGAAAGGACGACGTTGAAGTTTTCCAGCCCATCGTTCACGGCGGTGACGATTTCCTGCAAGTACGATTCGCTTTCATCCCCCAGTAGCTTGTCGACGTCCAAGACGACCGATGTCAGATCGGATTCGTTGTCGAGCAAACACCTCAGTTGTTCAGTTGTCTTGGGGACGTACGAGCCGACGACAACCAGACCGGTTTTCGAACCCTCGTTCACCATCTCCTCGGCGCGAAGCAAATCCCTGGGTTCCAAACCGGCGAAGGCTTGCACGAAGCTCGCTGCGGTTCGGTAGACGAACGTTTGCCCGTTTTGTTCGGCAGATTGAGCGGCGAACACAAAGGCTTCGATGTCTCGCATGGAAGCTGCGTTGACGATGCACACCGATCCCGGCGGCAAATCGGACAAGCGAGTTTGAAGCGGATTCAGGTCCGGCGAACGCAGTTCATTGAGCCCGACCGATACGATCTGGTTGGGATCGAGCTTTCCATCGTGCTTCTCCGCGACCCAACGTTTCAGGTCGCTGTTCTGAAATCCAAACGCTGCATCCTTGGCGAACGGAGTTTCCGCGGCGGGAATCAGTGCTTCTCCTTCGGCGACATAGTGGATGTCGCCGATCGTGTAGCGACCGCCTTGAAGGAAGAATGGGGCGATCACGTGAACCGCCTCGGACGTTCCAACCGCGGTCGCGATCGCATCAACTTCAGCGGGGTAATGGCCTCGAAGCGTGGAATCGCTGCGACTGACCACGACAAATCGCTGTTTGGTTTGCCGTGCGGCCTCGATCAGATTTTTGCCAATTTCTTGGGCCAGTTGAACCGCATCAGGTTCCGTCATCGACCGTGAATTCGTGAGCACATAGAACAGATCAGCGGGAGAATCCAACGCTGCGGCCAATTCATCGACGCCCCAGGTGGTCAAAACAGGAGTGTCGTAAACCGTTTGTGTCCCGGTGGGATCATCGTCCAGGACAACAATCTTGCGGTTCGACCGCTGGTTGTTTTCGCGAATCTGGGGAAGCAACGATTCGGAGCGTTCTTCCGCGATGCCTTGGATTGCATCCGAGAGAGTTAGTGTCATGGGAATTGGAGCGAAGAAGGCGAATGAAGGTTCAAGATTTCAAGCATTTCATGGATCGATCGGGCAATCCAAGAGAGCGAACGCACGACACGGTGCACCATCGCCGCCAGCCACCTTGAGCGGCATGGCGCCAAACAAACAATGGGGCTCGGTGATCGCGTCGAGGTTGGTCAGTCCCTCGACAATGATCACGTTGCCGCCCAGCAAAATCTGATGGATCTCCGTCACCGCTGGCAGATCGTTGACATCCGCAACCGACGGTGGTTCCACGCCCACCAAGCGAACTTTTCGATTGACCATCCAGCGGGCCAGGTCAGGACTGATCGGCTGAAAGTTGTCTCGGTAGTAGCTCGGATTGCTCACATGCTGACTCCACCTCGTTCGCAGCAACAATGCATCTCCCGCCGGAAAGGTCTCTGCGAGTTCACCGAGGTGCGAGATCTCAATCGGAGTTCTGGGAGGCAGGTGTGCCAAATCGACGATCCACGCATTGCCAATGCAATCTTGCAACGGAATTTGATCAATCGTTTGCTCGCTCGCTTCAAAGTGCAGCGGCGCATCCATGTGAGTGCCGCAGTGCGAATACAGATGCAGCGTGCTTGCGTTCCAACCGTCTTCGGCCAGCGTGAACTTGCTCTCCGATTCAAAGCCTCGCATCCCAGGTTCCAGACGCAATGTCAGGTCGATGACTTTCATTCTTGGGGCGTCTCCCAGCATCCAGATTGTGACGAAGTGTACATGGCTTCCTGAACCGCCAAGCTTTTCAGGTAGCTCGCTCCATCGGTTTCGAAGGCTTGGCCATTTTTCAGTTGATCGATGAAGTGTCGCTGGGTTGCAAAAACGCAGTCTCCTGCGAAACCGTGTTGGCTGGGTGAGTAAGAGTGCTCCCGCTCGGATTCGCCCAGAGGCTGAATCATCAGCCGACCATCGTCGTGAAGTCGGAGTGAACCTTCGTCACCTTCCAACAGAACCTCGCCAAACGTGTAACGAGGATTCTTTGCCGTGGATTCGTTGAAACGATTGGCGTCGTACAACCCCATCGCACCGTCATGAAAGCGGAAAACGCCCACCGCGGTGTCTTCCCCGGCGATGACCGGGTTGAGTTTGCGGTGCCAACACCAGGCTTGGTCGATTTCGCCTCCGAGATATCGAAACGTGTCGATCGTATGAATGCCCGCTTCCAAGATCAGGAACTTGTCCATCGTCTGAAAGTAAGGCTGGCGAGCAAGGTACGCGTCTGGACCATGTCCGTCGCCGGCTCGGTTTCGAAACGACAGGGAGTGCAAACGACTGCCAATCGCACCGGAGTTCATCAGCTGTTTCATCTCGCGATACCAAGGTTGGAATCGAAAGTTTTCGTGGACCATGAAGCGAATGCCTCTCTGCTCGGTCAACGTGACCAATTCGCGGGCCTCCTGCACGGTTGGTGCAAGCGGTTTTTGGCAAATGATGGCGTGGCCACGCTGGGAAATCTCGTCGACCAACCGCAGATGGGTGTCGGGACGAGTGATGATGTCCACGAAATCGACCTCGTGCCGGTCCAGCATCCGCTGGTAGTCCGCGTAGGCCGATGCAATGCCGTTTGCCTGAGCAACTTCATTCGCTTTGTCGATCTCCACGTCGCAGCAGGCAACGATTTCAACGTCGCTCATCCGGTTCCAAGCGTCGTAGTGGAACTGGCTGAAGTAACCGGCACCAATCACGGCGCCCCGGTAGGTTCGTTCCGTTGGTTGGGCAGTCATGCGGCGGCTCCTGTTACACGCGAAGCAGCATCCAGCTCTTCCGCGATGGACCGGTCCGGCGAGATGCGGAACCACAGAAAGATTGCCACCACATTCAGTGCTGCGGCCGAGTAGAAGAACGGCTCATGAGCATGGAAGTGGGCGACCAAGTACGGGAAGGACAACGACGTCGCGAAGGCACCCAGGTTGCCGATCATGTTCATGGCTCCGCTGACCGCGCCGGCACTTTTTCCGCCGATGTCCATGCAGGTTGACCAAGAAGGGCTGAGAATCATGTCACTGCCAAAGATCGCGATGCACATGCAAATGACAGCGGACATGGGCGTGGTCATGTTCACACACAAGCTCATCCCAATGGCACCCAGTGCAAACCCGATCGCAGCCGGTAGGCGTCGAGAAAGTTTCCATTGGCCGCGGCTGTAGAGCCGATCGACAGTGAAGCCCGCCATCCAGTTGCCGACAACCCCGCACAACAAGGGGGCGGCGGCGTACCAGCCCGTTTGTTCGCTGGTCAGTGAGTATTGTTCTTTCAGGTAGGGGAAAAACCAACTGACGGTGAAGAAGAACGTGAAGTTGTGGGCGACGTACTGGAACATCAGCATCAACATGTTGGTGGATCGCAACATCTGAAGGAACTTGATGGGCGTTTCCTCAACGTGTTCCAGCTGAGCCGCTCGTTTCGGATTGCGTGACTGCATGATGTGCGTGGCCTCGGATTCCGACACGGCGAAATGATCTTCCGGCAGGTCACGAAAGAGCGTGTACCAAAGAATCGCAAACAGGATCCCGATCACCCCAAAGAACCAAAACGTTTGTTGCCACCCGCCCAGTGCACCGATCAGCCAGACCACGCCCGGCATCGCCAGGGCAGCCCCCAGACGTCCGCCCGAAAAGCTGATCGAATTGGTGATTCCACGTTCGTTCATGGGCAACCAAGACGTGAAGGCGCGAGCCAGGGTGGGGTAACCACCGGCTTCCCCCATCCCGAAGAGGAACCGCAGGCCAACCATGGCTGACAAGCCGCGAACGACTCCCGTGAGGATGGTGAACGCGGACCATATCAAGCACACAACGGCCATGACTTTCCGAGGACCAAAGCGATCGGCCAACTTTCCGCTGGGAACTTGGAACAGGGCGTAGCCAAGTGCGAAGGCGGACATGACCCAACCCATCTGTTGATCGGAAAAACCGAGGTCGGTTGCCATGTCCTCTTTGGCAGCTGAGATGCACGCTCGATCCACCCACATCAGCACGGACAACAAGAACGCGCCGAGGATCAGCAAGAAGCGTGTGGGCATGGGGGATGTCCGTGGGATGAGAAAGAGAATGCGCTCGCGATTGAATCAATTCAAGGCGAACTTCAGACGGGCGTCGTTTCACCCTGGAGTCGTCGACTCAGATGAGCTGCGATTTTGTCCGTGATCTCGACCGTCGAAAGTTGGCCGCCCATGTCCGCGGTCCGCTGCGTTGGGTCAGACAAAACGTCCGAGATGGCACCGTTCAAAGCGTCCGCTGCGCGGCGTGTTTCAGGGTGACCCAGCCACTCCAACATCATTGCGGTCGACAGGTGCATCGCAATTGGATTGGCGATCGATTGCCCGGCGATATCGGGGGCCGAACCATGCGAAGGTTGAAAGACCGCTGCGTTGTCACCCAAGTCGCCCGAAGGCGCCATTCCCATTCCACCGACCAGACCGGCGGCCAAGTCAGAGAGGATGTCGCCGAACATGTTTTCCGTGACCATGACATCGAAGTCTTGTGGGCGACGGACCAAGAACAATGCAGCTGCATCGACATAAACATGATCGGCTTTGATGTCCGGGAACTCCTTGGCGACTTCGTCAAACACGTGACGAAAATAAACCATTGAGGAAAGCACGTTGGCCTTGTCGATCAAGGTGACCGTCTTCTTGCCGTTTCGGCGACGAGCGGTTTGGAATGCCAAGCGGCAAACCCGTTCCGATGCCGATCGGCTGATCCGGAGCAAGTTGGTCGCTTCATCCGCGTCCAGATCCGCAATCGCATCACGTCCATAGAACAACCCTTCGGTGCTCTCGCGAACCAGCACAAAGTCGATGTCACCGGGGCCTTGGCCCTTCAACGGGGTGTCGTCTTCGTGAAAGAGGCGAATTGGGCGGACACCACCGTACAACTGCAAACGCTCGCGAAGGTCCAATTGAGGTGCGATCTCTTTGCCATTGGGGTAGCGAACGTTAGGCAATCCCATCGCGCCGAGCAACACCGCATCGGATGCCAGGCAGGCATCGAATGCCGACTGAGGCAGTGCTTCCCCGGATCGCTGATACTCGCCAACGCCGACGCTGTGATGGTCGAGTTCGAAGGCGACTCCGTTCAAATTCGATTGCATGATTTCAAGCAACCGAACCGATTGGTCACAAACTTCGGGGCCGATGCCATCGCCACCTAAGATGACGAGATGAAAGGATTGGGTCATGGGGGATGGTGCGAGAAAGAATGGGCGACTGGGAAATCAAAAAGCATGGCGAATCAAACACAACACTCACCAATGTTCGAATCGCGATTGCGACTGCGAACGGCCGAGAACGACTGAATGCACTCCGTCGCTTCTCTTCAACGGCCAACATTACACCACAGTGTGGTGGGTTTCGACAGAGGATGACCAACATTCTTGCGGTGCGCTCTATACACTCACTGCCTGGAAAGAATGATTTCGCATTTGCAATAAGGAACTGATGTGTCGACTCGAAAACAACTCCTTGTGGCTGGGGTGATCTTCACCGGTCTCTTGTCCGTGATGATTCCCACCGTCTCTGCCGAACGACCACGACTGGCTGTGTTGACTGACATTGGCGGCGATCCCGATGACACGCAATCGTTGGTTCGCCTGTTGGTTTATTCCAACGAGTTTGAGATCGAAGCGTTGATCGCCAGTGCGTCAGGGACACGAGGTGAACTGAAGGAATCGATCACTCGGCCTGACCTGATTCATGAACTCATCGATGCCTACGAACATGTTCGGCCGAATTTGCAACAACACGCCAAAGGTTGGCCGGAGGCGGATGCACTTCGCGGCGTCGTCGTGTCAGGCAATCCGAATCGGGAACGCCCTCACATCGGTGAGGGACATGACACCGATGGATCACGTTTGTTGATCAAACGGATTGATGCGGGGTCGGTGGAGTCGCCCCTTTGCATCACCGTCTGGGGTGGGCAAACTGATCTGGCTCAGGCCCTTGACCGAGTCCAAGCGACACGCGGTCCGGATGGATTCGCAGCGTTTGTTCGCAAGTTCTCTGTCTATGACATCGCCGACCAGGACGGCATTGCCAATTGGATGCGAAAGCAATTTCCGGGGATGCACTATGTGCTATCCACAGCGGCACCGAACGCCGACAAACGCACCGCGAATTTTCGTGGGATGTATTTGACGGGTGATGAAAGCCTGACCGGACGAAATTGGATTGAAGCCAATGTTCGAAGCAAGGGACCACTGGGAGCGTTGTATCCCACCAAGACTTGGACGGCACCCAATCCGCACGGTTGCCTGAAGGAAGGTGACACGCCTTCGTGGTTTTTCTTCCTGCCGAAAGGCGGGAATGATCCCAAAGACCCAAGCCAACCTGGTTGGGGCGGGGAGTTCACGAAGCAAGACGACGGATGGTACCGAGACCGAACGGCCACCACGAACTACGATCCTCGCACATCGGTCAGCCGTTGGCGTCCCGAATTTCAAGCGGACTTTGCTAAACGCATGCAGTGGTGTTTGCCTGCCACCGAGTGACGCATCCGCGCGACCTGCCCCGTCCAGTTCACGTCAGGTGATCTGATAGGCCTCAGCCAGTTTTGCAAAGGATGCGACTTGTTCCGCGATCCACGCTTCATCACGATGCATCTCAGTGGCCATCAGCTTGGCAACCGTCTCTGAGATCTGGACCGTTGCTTTGGAGTTCAAAAACAGGCATCGGGTTCGGCGAGCCAGCACATCTTCGACCGCCCTTGCCATCTCGTTCCGGACCGCCCAGATCACTTCGCCACCGGTGATGGAGAGGTCCGTGTGCAACTTCTGGCTCCACTCGGGTTTCTCTTGTTCCAGTCGTTCGATCTCGGGCAGGTCCGATCCGTAGTGCCCTCGCCCCGCACCGGCGACGGTGTTGGTCGATCCCGAGTTTGGATCGTAGCCATGCAGGTGAAGTGTTTCCGTTTGGCAGCCAGTCGCGGTGAGCGGAGTGGCTGAATTTTTCGTCGAGGCAATCGTTCGATCGACGCAGTCCTCAGCCATCTTGCGGACCGTCGTCCATTTGCCACCGGTGATCGTGATCAGCTTGGAATCGGAGATGCGAATGGTGTGATCGCGAGACAGCGACGCGGTTCGTGATGACTTGTCGCCTTTGACCAGTGGTCGGATCCCGGTGAACACGCTGAGGACATCTTCACGCGCTGGTGCTTCGACCAAGTACTCCTTTGCAGTCTCCAGAAGAAATTCAATCTCTCCGGCTTGTGGTTTGGGTTCCAGCGACACGGTCTCAATCGCCGTGTCGGTGGTTCCGACCACCGCATGATTGTGCCAAGGGATGATGAACAGAACGCGACCGTCAGACGTTTTGGGAACAATCATCGCAATGTCGCCGGGGAAGAAGCGGCGGGGCAGAACGAGATGCACACCTTGGCTGGCCGCCAGCATCTTTTCAGCAGCCGGCTCGTCCATCGCTCGGACAGCATCACAGAACGGCCCTGCGGCATTGATCACTCGGCGTGCCCCGATCGATAGCGTGGCACCCGTTTCGCGGTCCTCGGCAAGCACACCGTTGATTTCACCCGCATCGTCTTTCGAGAGTCCCGTCACGGCAACGTAGTTCAACAGGCACGCCCCATGCTCCGCAGCGGTCCGAGCCATGCTGATGAGCAACCGCGTGTCATCGAACTGCCCGTCGTGATAGATCACGCCTCCGTTGGCTTTCTGCTTCTGCAAGGTCGGCACTCGCTGTGCGGCTTCTTGGGGACCAATCGCGTGAGACCGCCCGAAACGGTTTCCGGTCGCCAACCAGTCGTAAACTTTCAGGCCCGTTGCGTAATACATCCGTTCCATCAACGAACCACAGGGGATCAAAAACGGCATGTCATGCACCAGTTGTGGCGCGTTGTTGCGAAGCAGCGTGCGCTCCTTCAAGGCATCTCGCACCAACGTGATGTTGCCTTGTTGGAGGTAGCGGACGCCGCCATGTACCAGTTTGGTGCTGCGGCTGGACGTTCCCTTGCCGAAGTCAGCTTGTTCGAGCAGCAGGCAATCCAGACCACGCGCGGCAGCATCCATGGCGATTCCAACCCCCGTCGCACCGCCGCCAATGATGACAATGTCCCAGGGCTCGGAACGTTCGTTGAGCTGGGTCAGGGAATGTTCGCGTTGCATTTATGAACCGAAAGGAGCAAGAGAAGTTGAGCGAGAGGAGACGCGTCCTGTCATCACAGGGCGAGCGAGAAGTCAGTCGGTCGCGGATTCGAGTTCTGCCCACTGCTTGGAACGCTCGAGCGCTTTGGCCCAGCGAATTCGGCGTCGCGACACCTCATCGGCTGCCATTTGGGGCTCGAACACGCGGTCGGTTTCCCAGATTCGCTCGATGTCGGCGTAATCCTTCCAGAAACCGGTCGCGAGGCCGGCGACATAGGCCGCCCCAGCCGCCGTGGTTTCAATGATCTTGGGACGGACCACGCGAGCACCAATGATGTCAGCCTGGAATTGCATCAACAAGTCATTGGCGGCCGCTCCGCCATCGACTCGCAGTTCCTCGATCGCGACGCCGGAATCCTTCCGCATCGCGTCGAGCACATCTGCAACTTGGAAGGCAATGCCCTCCAGTGCGGCACGAGCGATGTGAGCCTTGGTGGTCCCGCGAGTCAGGCCAACCAAAATGCCCCGTGCGTAGGAATCCCAGTGTGGTGCGCCGAGACCGGCGAACGCTGGAACGAGGTACACGCCGTCGGTATCGTCCACGCTGGCAGCGAGCGATTCGACTTCGGAGGACGACTGGATGATCCCCAGTCCGTCTCGCAACCACTGCACAATCGCACCGGCGATGAAGATGCTGCCTTCGTAGGCGTACTCTCGTTTGTCGCCATCCCAGCAGGCAACGGTGGTCAACAAGCGTGAAGGAGAGGGGGACGGCGTGTCACCGATGTTCATCAACATGAAACATCCGGTGCCGTAAGTGTTCTTCGCCATGCCGGGCTGGGTGCAGTTCTGTCCCAGCAAAGCGGATTGCTGGTCGCCCGCCGCTCCACCCAGTGGAATGGATTTGCCAAACAGCGAGGGTTCCGTTTCACCGTACACGTGACTGGACGGGTGGACGCTGGGAAGAATGGCTTTCGGGATGTCAAACAATTTTAGCAACTCGTCGTCCCACTTCCCTGTGTGAATGTTCCACAGCATTGTTCGAGAGGCGTTGGTGACATCGGTGGCGTGGACGTTTCCGCCCGTCAACTTCCAAAACAACCAGCTGTCGATGGTCCCAAATGCAAGCTCGCCCTTTTCGGCTCGCTCTTTGGCCCCAGAAACGTTCTCGAGAATCCAGTGCAGCTTCGTGGCGCAGAAATAGGCGTCGATGACCAATCCCGTCTTGTGCTGAACCAGTTCTGATCGGCCTGCTTCCCGCAACGCATCGCAATCGGGAGCCGTTCTTCGATCTTGCCACACGATGGCGTTGTGAATCGGTTCGCCGGTGGCGCGGTCCCACACCAAGGTGGTTTCCCGTTGATTGGTGATTCCAATGGCGTGCACGTCAGAGGCGTCCATGCTGTGCTGTTGAAGCACCGTTTGAGCGACCGACAGTTGCGTCTCCCAAATTTCGTTCGCGTCGTGTTCCACCCAGCCCGGTTTGGGGTAGTGCTGTGTGAACTCTTGCTGGGTCATCCCGATGATCGATCCATCGTGCGCAAACAGGATCGCTCGAGAACTCGTTGTTCCTTGATCCAGTGCCAGAATTGCCTTCATCGAATGTCTCCGCCAAGTTGATTGATCGTCATGGTTGTCAAAATGCAGTCTGATTCTAGCGGAGTTGGCGACGGCACGTGCCGGTGAACAACGCTGCTTGAGCGTCCCTTGCAATGATCATCGGGAATCTCGCACCGCCCGTGTTGGAAGCGGCGCCAACGATCGCGGTAGTCGGCCGCGAACGGACCAATCTTGCTTCCAATGGCTGCGACGAACGACCATCCGATTTCATTGTCGCGGCAAGAATCAACCGCATTCGCGATCAGTTCGTGGCCCTTCCTCGCCCCCGGTTCGCTAGACTGAAGACTGGTTGTCGAATTCGCGGGCTCATGTGGACCGAGGTGTGACGATGTCGAAGATCCAGAGGATGGCAGAATCGCTTTTGCCAGAGGCTTGGTTTGTTCGCGTTCGCGATTCGTCGAAAAAGTGGATGATCCGGTGCCCGCATTGCCACCGCGAGCAGTCCGTGTGGGACGTGGGCGGTATCCGATGCGGGGCTGCATCGGTTGGGAAACGGATCCAGGCACACTGTGAGTACTGCGGGAACGTGACCGCGAGCATGCACTACCAAGACGAAGAATGAGGTCGGGTTCGGTACCGTTCCCTATTTCGCCGGTTGCCGTTTTCTGTTGACCAGGTCATTCGTTCGGACATCAATGAGCTTTTGAGTCAAGCGTTGTTTCATCTCCGCCACCACGGCGGCATGCTCGGGAGAGGACGCGAGGTTGGTGAACTGCTGCGGGTCAGATTGTGTGTCGAACAGTTCGATCCCGCCCGACGCGTCTTCCTTGTACTGAATGAACGCCCAGCGATCTGTTCTCAAGAGGAACCCTTTTCTCATTGGCGCGACACAAAATGCCGCGTCACGAACCGCGAGAGTGGGATCATCCAGCAACTTGGAAAGGTCCTTGCCCTGCACATGATCGGGGACCTCCACCTCGCACAACTTGGCCAGGGTCGGGTACAAATCCAACATCTCCACCAAACTGTGGCAGACACCGGGGGCTTTGCCAGGGACCTTGATGATCAGAGGGACCCGCGAGGATTCATCTCTCAGAGAAACCTTGGCCCAGAAATCATGCTCGCCCAAGTGGTAGCCGTGGTCGCTGGTGAAAACAACGATCGTGTTTTCTTCTTGCCCGGATTCGCGGAGCGCCGCCAGCACCTTGCCGACTTGCGCATCCATGTAGGCGACCGACGCGTAGTATCCACCGACCGCTTTGCGCTGGCGGCGGAGATCCATCTTCATGTTCTGGCTGGTTTTGTAGTTGATGCCCAACTTCGGGATATCGTCCCAGTCGCCCTCGATGCGTTCCGGCAGGCGAATTTTGCGATACGGTTTGAAGGGCTCGAAGTACTTCGCGGGAGCCACGAAGGGAACATGCGGACGGACAAAACCAACGCCCAACCAAAACGGTTGCTCTCTTTTTTTACGAATCAGGTCGGCTGCTTTGACGGCGGTTTTCCCATCCGAGTGAACGTTGTCATCGCCTTCGGCTTCCACCACGACAAACGTGTTGCCTCCAACGACGGGACGAGCCCCATCGGGGTTGTTCTCTAGCGTTTCCCCATCGCCTGTGGCTTTCCATTCTGGTCCCGGGCTGTTGAAACGCTCTGTCCATGAAATCGCGTCATCCGCCCCGTTGCCGCCATCGTGGTCTCGTCCGTCCCCGCCGGTTTCAATTCCGCCCGGCACACCCATGTGATAGATCTTGCTGACACGAGCCGTGTAGTAGCCCTGGTCTTTGAAACATTGAGGCCAAGTCTGGCGGTCACCGATCTGTGGACGCGGGCTTGTGTAGCCCAAAACGCCGGTTGCGTGCGGGTAGTACCCCGACAGAAAAGACGCTCGGGAGGGACCGCAATAAGTCGCCTGGCAATACGCCCGCGTGAATCGGGTTCCCGCGGCCGCCAAGGTGTCAATGTTCGGCGTCTGGCAAACTTCGTTTCCGTAACACGACAGCGCCGTGGACGTGAGGTCGTCCGAGATGAGGAACAGCACGTTCATCGGCTGCTTCGCAGCGACCGGGGCCTGCCAAGCTAACTGGAGGGGCGCAGCTAGAATGGGGAGCAGCATCCAAAGACGCATGGAGGTTTTCTCAGTGAATGGGAAGGACGGCGACGGGATTCGCCATTGTAGGCCGATTCAGGGGAGCACGCACATGAACGGCCTTCCCGTCGCAGATCCACCGCTCACGCTTGGGAGCAGATACCACGGTAGTACTCGATGCTTTGGCGAAGTCCTTCCGTCATGTCCACGGTGGGCTCAAACCCAAGCCGCGAACGAATCTGATTCGTGTCTGCCAGCGAATCGCGAACGTCACCTGCGCGAGGCGGTTCGTGAATGGGTTGGATGTCACCTTCCAGCAACTCGCGAAGCGTGTCCAGCAAATCCAACAACGTTGTGCGTTGACCGCGACCGACGTTGAAGACTCCGCCAGCAGCGTCCTCCACCGTCGCTGCCAACATGTTTGCGTGGGCGACGTCTCGCACAAACACAAAGTCGCGGGATTGTTGTCCGTCCCCGTAGATGACCGGGCGTTCGCCGCTGAGGATCATGGAAACGAAGCGTGGGATCACAGCGCTGTATTCGCTTTGGGGATCTTGCCTTGGGCCGAACACGTTGAAGTACCTCAGGACCACCGTTTCGATCGGGAACTCACGCTGAAAGACTTGGCAGTAGTTCTCCGAGGACAACTTCGCCGCCGCATACGGCGACAAAGGGGCGGGCATGTCATCTTCTCGCTTGGCGACATAGGGCGAGTTCCCATACACGGCGCTGGTCGACGAGAGCACCAACCGTTTGACACCAGCAGCCGCCCCGGCGGCGAGCAATTCAACGGTGCTGGTGGTTGTCCATTCGTGGCACAACCCGGGTTCACGCATGCTCCGTGGGACGCTTGCCATCGCTGCAAAATGAAAGATGTGGTCGACGTTTTCGACGGCTTTTTCCACGCAGGTTCGGTCGGCTGCATCGCCTTCAACGAACGTCAACCGATCTTGAGCGGGGCCTTCCTGAAACGGCGTCAGGTTGTGAAGGAAACCTGTGCTGAGGTTGTCGAGTGCGACCACGTTGGCACCGGCATCAAGCAATCGTTCAACCATTTGCGAGCCAATGAATCCCGCCGCTCCCGTGACCAGACAACGTGTTCCAGCGAGCTGAGCGATGGCGGATTGGAGGGTGGACGACATAGAAGGGCAGGCCGGTAGCGTTGGGGAACGAAGCGGCGTCCGGCCTGAAGAAGGTCAACTCAATCCTCGAGTCGACGTGTCACGTCAGTCGCTCTGTGTGAGCCGACCGGTGACCTGAAGTAGCATCTCGCAGCAACGTTTTCGGGAATTGCTGCGAGCTTGTTTCAAAAGGCAGGGATCAACCCTGCAGGTTCAATCCACCACTGCCTGATAGCACGTCAGCGATGCGTTTGTTGGAAGGTGTCTTGTCCGTCCCTTCCTGAGCACAGACCATTCGCCAGGTCTCTGCTTCCGTTTCCAGCACCAAGCGGATTTCGTCGATCATGGAGGAATCGCCATTCTGTTCGGCTGCAATCAAGTGCTGGCACAAGAAGACGTACAGGTCAGCGACGGTGCGGCAAACTTCGACGGAGTTGTCGGTGACTCCCGAAAGCAGTTCCGACAACAACTCGAGCAACTTCAACGAATACTCGTTCGTCCCGCGTTTGCCAGGTTGGGAGTTCCAGTGGTGAGCCAAGTGCCGCGAGACTTCCACGGCACGCTCGATCACCATCAGACGCAATCGGGCGGGCGATGCTGTCTGAACCATGGATTCCAGGTACGCGTCGCCCCGGCGTCGACCAAAGTTCTCCATTCCCTCGCTGAGGCTGCCTGTTTCGCCATGACGCGACGCAGAGTCGCCTGGCATCTCCAGGGCTTGCTCTTGTGGCTCGTTCGATGGCACAGAGGATTCGTCACCAACAAAGGTCATCGGGGGTGGGACGAAGGAGTCAGCCGTGTTGTACATCGGGTTTCCGGTTGCGGGAATTGGAAACGGGCACACAGGACGAGTCCCGGTATGCAGCGCATTTTGTTATCGACGTGGACGAAGGAAAACTTCATCCAAAGACACGAGGGGGGCCATCCTCACACCGGATAAGAGCGTGATGTTCCCTCCGTGATGAGGAAACGAATCCGTGTTGCGTTCTCCAGCTAGGTTAGGATGCGTGACAGGAAGCGACGGTGCCTCGAAAAAGCTTCCCAATCGTTGCCGTTTGACATCGGTGACGTTGCATAATCCGAACGCGAGACGCTTGAAGTCGACCGTGAACCGTCAACGACTGAGACAGTTCGCTGATTAAATGAAAAAAGCAGAAGCGAGCCTGGGCTCACTCCTGCTTTTTGATGTTGGAAGTCTCGGCTCAACCAGCGAACTTTGTTGCCGATCGAGATGAAGCGGGGATTAACCCAGCAACGACAACACGTTCCGTGGGTTTTGGTTTGCCAATGACAGCACGTTGGTACCGGATTGAACCAGGATTTGAGCACGTGTCAGGTTGGCTGATTCTTGAGCGAAGTCAGCGTCACGGATCGAGCTTTCAGCTTCTTGCAGGTTGGCTTTGGTTTCGTTCAGCGAAACCATGTTGCTTTCCAGCGTTGTGCTTTGGAACGAACCCAGACGACCACGCAGACCGACCACTTTGCCGATCACTTCGTCGATGACCTTGGCGGCACCTTCGACGTCGTTGGTCAAACTCTTGGATTGGCCACTGCCCAGTTCGTAGAGACGTCCGGACGCTCCGCCCAATTTGCCCGTCGAAACGCTGCCAATCCCCAAGCTTGCTTGCTGGGTGCTGGTCACATCGGGACCCAATTGGAATGTGGCTCCACCACCGGTGATGCTGAAGCTGAAGTTGGTGCTGCTTCCGTCATCGACGGTCAAGCTCAAATCCAACGAGCTGGTGTTGATCGACAGGCTGTTTCCGTTGCCGTTGGCGGTCACACCGTTGACGGTGGCAACCACGTCGGTACCGGTCGAACGCACGTTGTCGAGGCTCGCCTCGAAAGTTCCGCCTGCACCTTCACTGATGACGTCGATGTTGACCAAGGAATCACTGCCGTAGGTGGTCGAGGTGAATTCCAAGCCGTTCGTTGCGTCGGCTTCCACACCGGTGCTGTCAGAAACCAAGTTCACTGCGGCAGCAATTTGATCCTTGCTTGTTCCAGCACCGAAGTTGAACGTTTCAGCTCCGTTCTCGCCGTTGAGCTGGAAGACCAAGTCTGCGTTGAGGGTTTCGCCACCGGTGCTGCCGGTGTCTAAACTGTCGATGCCGTCGGCGATATCGACTTGGGCGTCTGCGTTGGCGGTTACGTTGAAGGCTTGTTCGCCGTCGACTTGCACCGATTCGATGACGGTTGCCAAAGCGGATGCGTCTTGAGGGGCACTGCTATTGACGGTGACCGTCAGAATCTTTTGATCTTCGTCGTATGAAGCTTCGTTTGCAGCACCCGACACAAAGTTGATCGAAACGTTGTTGAAGTCCGAACCAAGCGAGGCGGCGTCGATTTGCAGTGCGGCTCCATTGGAGTCAACGGTGGCGGCGGTGGCTGCCGCTGCGGTACCAGGAGCTGTTGCTCCGGTCGCGACAAATCCTTCGATGGAATTGATCGCAGCCTGAATCACTTCGGCGTCGGCATCAGCGTCCACTTCACCTGGGTTCGCTGAATCGCCTTCGAAGTTGCCGGTGATCGTCAACACGCCGGTATCGGAGTCGAACGAAGCCTCGCCTGGTCCTGAAGCGTTGCTGTCATTCGTGATGACGATGCTGGTCAAGCCTTCGCCAGTGATATCGATGGTTTCACCATTGATCGTCTGTGCGGCTGTTCCAACATCGGGAGTGCTGGCAGTTGCGTTGGCAGGCGTCGTGAACCCGGAATCACTGGCGGTTGCACTCGCTTGCGTCGCAGCCGAGTTGATGACCACTTCCACGTCGATTTGACCGGTTTTGCCGAGCTTGGCTTGATCAATCGAGACGTCGCTGACGCTGCTCACGCTATTGGCAGTGCTGATGAAGTCTTGGGAACCGTCGAGCAGCTTCCGACCTTGGAAAGTCGTCGTTTGTGCGATTCGGTTGATGGCTTCGAGCGAGCTGTCGATCTGCAATTGGTTCGCAGCGATTTCCTCGTTGCTCAACGCACCCGAGTTGGCGGCTTCCACCACCAGACCACGAACGTCGTTGAGCAAGTTGCTGACTTGGCCCAGGGCACTGTCGGCGGTGCTGATGATCTGGCTGGCACGTTGCGTGTTGCTGATCGATTTGGTCAGTCCAGTGATTTCACTTCGCAGCGCTTCGCTGGCAATCAAACCAGCAGGGTCGTCGCTGCCCGAGTTGATTCGAAGACCGGTGCTCAAACGAGTCAAAGATTCTTGCAGGTCATTGTTGCTGCTTTGGAGGCGGTTCTGTGCGACCAAAGAAGAAACGTTGGTGTTGATCCGAGTCATGTTATTTATCCCAAAGATGGGTTGATGTTGAGTAGAAGGGGTCAACCAGTGGGGTGCCGAAGCAACGGAGTGACCCTGGACAAAAAGCACTTGGCTCTGCGTCCACCTCAACCATGGGACGCGTTTGTGATACGTGCGGTGTGTGCAACCCCAAATTCGTTGCCCTGGGAGGATTTCCCTTCCCCGCTTCCGCACAACCGGAATAATCCGCGACCCTCATCATGGAAGGCATCGTTGGGCTGCGATATCATGCAATGGTCGAGCCTGAAAACTCGGCCCATGCGAATTCATTGATTCGCATGCATTCTGGAACCTTTTGGCGAATTTTTTCATGACCGTCCAAATGCAACTCGCTCGGATCATCATTTCCGAGCTGACCGACAATCAAGTCATTTATCTCAAGGAAGTCGACGGCACCCGCCAATTCCCGATCATGATTGGAATCTTCGAAGCCACCAACATCGATCGACGTGTGAAAAACGACTACGTCCCCCCGCGACCGTTGACCCACGATTTGATTGTCAACGTTGCCGAATCGCTCGATGCAACGATCGAACAAGTCGTGATCAGCGATTTGTCCGAGCACACGTACTTTGCACAGTTGCACCTGCGGACCCGGGACGGCGAACTGATCGAAGTCGACGCCAGACCGAGTGATGCCATTGCCGTGGCGGTCACGTTTGATCCCCCGTTGCCGATCTTTGTCGCGGAAGAAGTTTTGGATGGTGCCACCGGAACCAACGACGATTGATTCACCGACGGTGAATCGTCATCGCGTCATGTTTGAATTGGCCCGTTTGGCGTTCTCGCTCACTTTCCCCGGTTCTCGTTCAAGGCCCTCTGTTGCAAACGTTTTCCACCATTGATTCCATGCGCGCATGGTGTCGCCAACAATCCAGTGAACAACGAACGATTGGGTTGGTGCCCACGATGGGTGCGCTGCACGAAGGTCATTTGTCGCTGGTTCAGGCGGCAAAGGAACGCTGTGACCACTGTGTCACCACGATCTTCGTGAACCCCACCCAGTTTGCTGCCCACGAAGACCTCGATCACTATCCCCGGCCGCTCGAAGAGGACTTGGCCAAGCTTCGGCAGGCCGGTGTCGAGGCGGTCTTTCTGCCCTCGGCGGCGGAGATGTATCCCGAGCGAGCGGGGCAGGTTGCGACTTCGGTGCAGCCCTCGTCCGTTGCGTTGCCCCTGGAGGGGGTGCATCGCCCGGACCACTTTGTTGGCGTCGCGACCGTGGTGTTGAAATTGTTTCTGGCTGCCCCGGCGGATTTCGCGTTCTTTGGTCGCAAAGACTTTCAACAGCTCTGTGTGATCGAGCACATGGTGCGGGATCTGAATCTGCCAACCCAGATCGTTCCCTGCGAGATCATCCGCGAACCGGACGGCTTGGCGATGAGCAGCCGCAACCGGTATCTCTCCAAGAGCGAACGCCAACGTGCACTGTGCCTGTCTCGTGCGCTTCAGGAGACAGAAGCGGCGTTTCGCGGGGGAGAGCGAAGCCCCCATCGCCTGCAGGCCATTCTGGCCGATCATCTCACGGATTGTGACAGCGTGGATTACGCCGTGGTGGTGGATCGAGAGAGTCTGTTGCCGGTCTCAGAGATCGAACAAAATGTGGTGGCCCTGATAGCAGCTCGGGTGGGCTCCACGCGGTTGATCGACAATCGTGAATTGTATGTTGATTGAAAAGCTCCTGACTCGCTGGCTTGGAAAGCATTCGCAATCCGTGTAACGCTCACGTTCCGAATGGTTGACCAACGCCCCAGGATCGTCCCCCGTTTCTCATCGCATTCGGCTCGCCCAGGTCACCCGACCGTGTAGAATTGTGGGTCTTGTTCAATTTTGACTTCTGACCGACAGACGGTTATCTGGAAACGGCTTGATCGATGATTCAACGCATTTTGGTAACGGGCGGCGCTGGCTTTCTGGGATCGCATCTCTGTGAACGGTTGGTGCACGAAGGGCACGACGTGATCTGCCTGGACAACTTCTTCACCAGCCAGAAGTCGAATGTGGTTCATCTGCTCGACAAACCAAACTTTGAACTCATTCGGCACGACATCACACTGCCGATCCACCTGGAAGTCGACCAGATCTACAACATGGCGTGCCCCGCCGCTCCAGGGCACTACCAGTTCAACCCCATCAAAACGATCAAGACCAGCGTGATGGGATCGATCAACATGTTGGGGATCGCCAAACGATGCGGTGCTCGAATTCTGCAGGCCAGCACCAGCGAGGTGTACGGTGACCCCGAACAACACCCCCAAACCGAGTCGTATCGAGGCAGTGTCAATCCGATCGGCATTCGGGCTTGCTATGACGAAGGCAAGCGTGTCGCCGAAACGTTGTTCATGGATTATCACCGCAGCAACAACGTTGACGTCCGGATCGTTCGGATTTTCAACACTTACGGACCACGGATGCATCCCTTTGATGGACGCGTCGTTGCCAACTTCATCCGGCAAGCGTTGGCGGGCGACGACATCACCATCTTTGGCGACGGCTCGCAAACCCGATCGTTCTGCTACCGAGATGATTTGGTCGAAGTCATCATCCGAATGATGAATTGCGATGGGTTCATCGGACCGGTCAACATTGGCAATCCCCACGAGTTCACCATTCGTCAACTTGCGGAAAAGACGATCGAGCTGACGGGCTCGAGCAGTAAACTGATCGAAGCACCCTTGCCGTCCGATGATCCGACGCGACGCCGCCCTGACATTTCTCTCGCCAAAGAGAAACTGGGCTGGGAACCAAAGATCGAATTGGATCAGGGGCTTCAGCACACCATCGAATGGTTCAAAACCATTCACTTGAGCGACTACCGCCCGCCGACACCGAATTTCAGCTGAGCAGCCGCCAGCAAGGGAATGGCCGAAATCGCGTCAGAACAAATTCGCAGGTTCAGCGCGAATCAGCTTGCGAATCGCGATCAGTCCCGCCGCGTTGCACATCAGCAACGACAAGGCGGCGACCAGCACCAACCAAGTGAACGTCATGCGAATCGGAACGCCGGCCAGTGCCGAAGTGATGGCGTAAAGCAGCAATGCCGCCAGCACCGAGGGCGGAAATGCGATGGTTGCTAGCAGCGTGGACTGGGTCAGCAGCGTTTTCATTAGGAACCCGGTGCCGTAGCCCATTGCCTTCAACGTCGCGTACTCGCTGAGGTGAGCTTGGACGTCGGAGGCCAGGATCATGTAGCTGATCACACCACCAACCACGACCGCCAGCACCACGCCCATGGCGAAGATCATTCCGATCGGCGTTTCGGTGTACCATCGCCAACGTTCTGCCGTTTTCGCATCATCGATGGTGAGTGCTGTGGCAGAGGAAGCCGGTCCCGCGAGCGAGTCCAATCGTCCGGCAACCATCTGGCATCCTCGCTCTCGCGTCACGCCCTGCGTCAGCCGAATCAGCAGCAAGGAAACCTCTTCGTCGCTGCTGCCCGGAACAAGCTTTCGAAATGTTTCGCGTGTGCACAACAACGCTCCGTTGGCGGCCAGTCCCGTGCCCAGATGGAACGTCCCGACGATTTTGGCGGGCGTCCCAAAGACATCGGCAACGGTCCCAATGTCTTCCGGTCCGAACTTCACCCCGTTCTGAGGTCCAAAGTCGGGCTTGGTTGCATCGTCAACCAGAACAGCGCCTTCGACCAGCAGTTTCCGCCGCATCTCCAGCGTCAGCTCCGGCAAGTCAAACGCGGGGGCGTTCAAATCGATTCCCATCACAGCAATCGCTCGCGGATCTTGGTTGTTCGGGTTGATCCACTGGGTCACACCGATATCAAGCGGAACGGCTTCGTCGACCTCATCAATCGATTTCAACCAAGGCCGAAGCTCATTCCGAGTCTTGGAGGCATCGTAAATGTGCAAGTAGTCCGGGGAACGCACCAGCAAGTCACAGGGCATTTGGTCCAGCAACACCGTGGCGGTGTCACCGACACTGCCGAGGAACCCCAGTTGCATGAACATCAACAGAATCGAGAAACCGATCCCGCAAATGGAGACCACCGTGCGAATCCACATGTGACTGAGGTTGGACCATGCCAGCGACGTTCGCACCACGCCGAGGCGTTTGCGGCGTTTCTTGCCCGACCGCTTGGCAGGCTTCGCAACAGTGGCCGTTTCCGTCACGGCTTCGCTGCCGACGCCACTTCGGCCGACTTTGCGGAGCGGCCGGCTTGGATCTCGACGTCGACCTGCAATTCGATCAGGTGACTCGCACTCTCGGCGTCCCCCGCGTCAATGGCGATCACCACATCCGCGGAATAGCGATCCACCGCCGCCATCGGGTACGGACTGGCCAACGTCGGAGGGGCGATCAACGAATGAATGCGTTGAACTTTTCCATGCAGCGGGTCCCGCAGGGCGGGTGATGTGATGATTGCGGTTTGTCCGATTTCAACTCGGGAGAGATCCGCGACGTTGACTTCCGCCACGCAGACCATTTGCGTCGTGTCCGCCAGATGCATCAAAGCGGACACGCCGGTCGCCGTTCCGATCGTCGCGTCGACGCGAAGCACACGGCCTTTGGTGGGAGCGACCAACCGTGACGTGGCCACATTGAATTTCAACAGCTCGATTTGTTGCTTCAACGATTCCAACGAAGCGGATTGTTCGGCAGCGATCAAGGACAACTCCGTCGCACGAATTTCTTGTTCAGCCGAATCGACACCAAACTGGCCTTCGTCGATGGCCTCTTCCGCATCTCGCAAAGCCGATTCGTATCGAGCCTGCGATTCGCTGACTTTCAACGCTTCGGTGTCCAGGGCATTCTCTGATACCAAGCGTTGGCGTGCAGGGTCGCGGGAGGCGGTTTCCAGTTGACGCAATCGGCGTAGCCCCAAATCGGCGGCTTGTTTGAGCAGGTTCAATTCCCCGCCGTCGGCCTTGGAATCTTTGAAACGCTTCTGTGCGTCCTTCAACTTCGATTCAGCTTGCTTCAGTGACGAGCGAGCCACTTGTAGTTTGGCTTCTCCTGCCGCTCGCTCCGCTGCGATCCGTCGTCGAGCTTCGTCCAATTTGGTTTGGGCGATGGTCAGTTCGAGTTGCCGGGCGGGAAGACTCTCCAGTTCCATCAGCACGGTCCCGGCAGTGACATCTTGCCCGGAATCCACAAAGATTTTCGCGACGCGATCTCCCGGTGCTGCCATGACCGCCAGAATTCCTCCTCGAGGCTCCAGCGTTCCGAGTGCCATGACTCGTTGCAACGCCACCGTTTGAGTGGGCCTGTCGGGGTTCGTTGATTCATCGGAACGGCCCGCGGATTGGCCATCACAGCCGCAGATCATCGCGAAAACCCCGATCGCGAGCGTGAGGGGCAATCGGATCATGCCCGGTGGGATCGACCTTGCGGGGATCGGTTGCTTGGCTTGGGGCACGAGGAACAACTGCAGAAACGAGGTGACACGAATTCGGGACAAGTTGCTAAGGTAACGTTTTTCCGCTCCGCCGGGCCATCGCGATTGACGGGTCTGGCACGCAAAATGTCCCGAAAATTCGCGTGAAAATTCCCTTTCGAAACGAAAATCCGACCGCCAAGAACGGAGTCCGTGCGACCGCTTCACGCGGGATCACGCCCGAGATTGCCTTGGACGGCTCCGCTGCAATCGATGTTCGCGGTGTGAATCACTACTACGGGACCGGTGATGCGCGGAAACAGGTCCTGCACGACAACCATCTCCAGGTTCAACCTGGCGAAATTGTCATCATGACGGGGCAATCCGGTTCCGGCAAAACAACGTTGCTGACGCTGATCGGCACTTTGCGTCGTGTCCAAGAAGGCCAGTTGAACGTTCTCGGCCAGCCGCTTCACGATTTGTCGCAAACCAACATCGGCTCGCTCCGCAAACGATTGGGCTTCATTTTCCAAGCCCACAACCTGTTTGGTTCGCTGACTGCTTTGCAGAACGTCCGCATGGCGTTGGAACTCCAACCCAACCGTGCGTCTCGCAGTGAAGAGAATGAACGCTGTGCAAAAATGCTGACAGCCGTGGGGCTGGGGGATCGCATTCAATACAAACCGGGAGGTTTGTCCGGCGGACAGAAACAACGGGTCGCGGTCGCCAGAGGCCTCGTCCATCAACCCGACATTTTGTTGGCCGACGAGCCCACCGCGGCTTTGGATGAAGAATCCGGACGGCAAGTCGTCACGTTGTTCCAACGCGAGGCGCGTGAGCGCGGGGTAGCGATCGTGATCGTGACGCACGACAACCGAATCTTGGACGTCGCCGACCGCATCGTGAAGATGGACTTTGGGAAAATCGCTCGCGACACCAATCTGAACGAAGCCGCCGTGCTCGGTGAAATGCTGTCGCAGTGCAGCGTGTTCTCCGGCGTCGCGATCAGCACGTTGACCGAATTGTCACGCAGCATGACGCGAACCGAACACGGCCCCGGCGATCGAATCGTGACCTACGGTGACGTCGGCGATCGCTTCTACTTGATCCGCGAGGGCCGCGTTTCCATCCAACAACCCACCCATCCCGGCGGCGACGATTTTCGCGAGGTCGCAGAGCTGACCGAAGGTGCCTACTTCGGCGAAACCGCTCTGCTGACCGGAGAACCTCGCAACGCACACGTGGATGCAAAAACCGAAACGGTGACCTACAGTCTCGACGCGGCCACTTTCGCCGACGTCATGAGCCAGCGCAAATCCATCGAAGAAGAGGTCCGCAGCTCGCTGTTTGCCGAGTGAATCGGAATTCGCAAGCCACTGCTCCCATCCCCGCGTTCGCGGGTTGCCCTCCAACCGCGTTCGCTGGCTTCGTGGAGCAGGTCGGCTGGAATGATCGGGCACAACCATGTGAGCCGTTTAGGCGTTCGCCCCGGTTGCGCGTGAAAACCGTGGCCAACGCCAACGGCTCACATACCCGATGACACCTGCGTACCTGCTTAAAAACCGCGATCGCGGGGATCCGTCAACCCATCGGCTAAACGACGCAAGGCTTCCGTTTCGATCTGGCGAACTCGTTCTCGCGTCAGCCCCAGCTCAGCACCGATTTCTTTCAACGTCATCGGTTCGACGCCGCCCAACCCAAACCGCAGCTTCAGAACGGTGGATTCGCGTTCTTCCAAGTCCCCCAGCAAACTCATCGCGTGTTTGAGGATGTCGTGATCGAGCATCTCCTCGTCGGGAGCCTTCAGTCGATCGTCCTGCACCATGTCGCCCAACGACCATCCCGCCTCGGTCTGATCGCTTTGCGGCGTTGAGTTGTTGATCTTGATCGCCTTGCGAATGATCGGCAACTTCTTCTTGGGCAACCCGAGCACGCGAGCCACTTCTTCGTTGGTTGGCGTGCGTCCCAGTTCTTCGTTCAAGCGTGCGGTCGCTCGGCGCCACTTGCTCAACAACTCCACCATGTACGCTGGAATGCGAATGGTTTTGGCTGAGTTGATGAGCGCCCGTTTGATGGACTGCTTGATCCAGTAACTTGCATAGGTGCTGAACCGAGTCCCGTGGATTGGGTCAAACCCTTCGACCGCACGCAACAACCCCAGGTTCCCCTCTTCGATCAAATCCTGCAGTCCGAGACCTTTGCCCGTGTAACCACGCGAGATGTTCACAACCAACCGCAGGTTTGCACGAACCATTTGGTCGCGAGCCATCACGTCGCCTTGAGCGATGCGGGCCGCGAGTTCGAGTTCTTCCGCGGCGCACAACAACGGGGTTTCGTTGATTTCGCGAAGGTACGTTTCCAAGGGCGACTGAGCCGCTTCACTTCGGCGTGTCGGCGTTTTGCGGCGACTCTTTTTCAGCAGCGAGAGTTCGTCCTGCTCCAGAGATTCGGATAATGTCATCGGTGGCGATCCGGTCGGGAAAGGGAGGTGGTTCCGACAAATCACGAGTCGATGCATCACTGCGACGATGCTCGTCATCAACCCGAACGCGTTCCCTGTTGTTCAGTGGCAAATGGGAGGTGCCAGTGAACGGAACGCTTTGGAGTCAACGACGACAAACGTCATTCCAAGTGTGATGCCTACAACGACGCGGGGAGAGATCGGTCGGGAGGTGGTCACAAATGGTTTCGACCAATTCCAGCCCCAGAAATCAGAGGTTGTTAAAACGTTCGGCTTGTGTCGGCCGCAACGGTGGTTCCGGCTGGGCAAAAGCCGGGGAGTCGGAGGCTTCCACAGGAGGATCGCGCGCTGGCTGTGAACCTGAACTCGCGCGGTGGCGTGCTCGACGTGGCAACTTGAATCGAACAGAACGATTTTGCTCCGAGAACGACAGCTGAGTCGCAGCGGACTGATTTTATGCCGCTCAAGACCGATTCCTCGCGAATCGAAATGCAACTATACTGCCGCAATCCTGGCGTCAACAGCCGTTTAATCCCCCCTACAATCTTCCCAAGAGATGCCGATGGACAATCGCAAGAAACTGCTAATCGCTGGAATTCTAACCCTCATCGCCGCTGGGATCGGGTTTGGGGTTCGCGGGGGTTTGCTGGGCATCTGGGCTGGCCAATACGGATTCACCATGACGGAACTCGGACAGATCACCGGTGGTGGTTTGGTCGGCTTCGGGGTCGTGATTCTGTTCGCAGGCTTCTTGATCGACGTGATCGGATACAAAAAGTTGCTGATGGCGGCACTTGTGTGTCACGTTGTTTCGGCAGCAATGTTGTTCATGGCGACGCCGGTGTTCAACGCCAGCGGCAAGGACGCCGTCTACGCCATTCTGTACTGGTCGATGTTTATTTTTGCGGTCGGAAATGGGATTTGCGAGGCGGTGATCAACCCGCTGACGGCAACCTTGTTCCCTGATCAAAAGACGCACTACCTCAACATTCTGCACGCCGGCTGGCCAGCTGGTTTGGTGCTCGGCGGACTGATCGTGTTTGCCTCCAGCATTGTCGCTTGGGAAATCTTGATGGCGGCGTTCTTGATCCCTGTTTTGATCTATGGGTTCATCGTTTTGACGGAAACGTTCCCGCAAACTGCTGCCCAGGGCGGCAACATCTCTTACGGTGGCATGATTGGTCGCCTGATCGGCCCGTTCTTCCTGATCTTGCTGCTCGCTCACGCTTGCGTTGGATACGTTGAACTCGGCACCGACAGCTGGATCAATAAGATCACCGGCAGCATCCTGAACAGCGAAAGCACCGGAACGACCCTGTTCATCTACACGTCCTTGTTGATGACGATCTTGCGATTCTTCGCTGGCCCCATTGTCCACCGGATTTCGTCGCTTGGTTTGCTCTTGGTCAGTGCCGTCATCGGTGCCTGTGGTCTCTACCTGATCAGCATCGGCACGAACGTTGGCTTCATGTTCTTGGCCGCTTCGGTTTACGCCGTGGGCAAAACGTTCCTTTGGCCAACCATGTTGGGCGTCCTGGGCGAACGTTATCCCAACAGTGCCACCGTCGGCATGGCAATCATGGGCTGCGTCGGAATGCTCTCGGCAGGTTTGTTGGGCGGTCCCGGCATTGGTTACAAACAGGATTACTACGCTTCTCAGCAGTTGGAACAAGCCGCTCCGGAAACGTTTGAGCGGGTCAAGGCTCCCAATGAGAACCAGTTCTTGGTCTTCCCCGCCATCACCGGTCTGGATGGAGCCAAGTCCAAGATGATCCAGGACTCGGGAGCCGCGATCGAAGCGGACCGGGAATTGGCTGGCGAAGACTGGGACGACCCCAAATACGAAGAATTGCGAAAGCAATACACTTGGTGGGAAACCAACAAGGAATTCGCGGTAGTCGACAGCGAACCTGTTTCAGTCGCAACGTTGTATGGCAGCCGAATGGCTCTGCGTGTGACCGCTTTGGTGCCTTGCACGATGGCAGTCCTCTACCTGATCTTGCTGGTCGGCTTCAAAGCTCCCAAGCATGAAAATGAAGAGTTGGTTGCGGAACTGGAAGCGGAAGCTCCAGCCTGACCTGCGGATGCTCGACCGGTTGAACAACCGGAAGCTTCCCACCAAACTCGCGGGCGGAACTTTGTTTCCGCCCGCGTTTTTTTTTGAGCGTTTGCTCCCTCCGTGTTCCTCGTTCTGATTGAAAGTGACGCATGTCCGTTGAAATCACTGCGGTTTATCAAGGTCAACTTCACTGCGAAGCCACTCACGGGCCCAGCGGGACTCAACTGCTCACTGACGCGCCCACCGACAACGGTGGACGCGGTGCCTCATTTTCTCCGTCCGATTTGGTTGCCACCGCATTGGGGACTTGCGTGATGACAATCATGGGATTGGTGGCGGATCGGCACGAGCTTGACTTGAGTGGAACAACCATTCGCGTCGAAAAGGAAATGGCCAGCACTCCGGTTCGCCGAATTGCCAGCCTCAAAACTCGGGTTGCGTTTCCGGCAGGTTTGGAATTGCTACCCGAGATGCGAGATCGACTGATTGCGGCGGCACGGAAATGCCCCGTTCATCAAAGTTTGCATCCGGACATTGACGCACCAATCGATTTTGTCGACCTAGATTGACAGGCACGGTCTGGTTTCAAGCCATCAATCGGATCATACTGCTGCCACCCGCTTGTCCCGTTTTCTCTTGTTTTGACCGATTCTTTCATGAACCGCAGTGACATCGTGATCACCGGCGTCGGTGTGGTTTCATCGATTGGTTTGGGGCGGGAAGCCTTCACGCAATCTCTGCTCCAAGCGAACAGCGGAGTCATCGAACTGGTCGATTCCACGGTGGGCGATCGGAATGCAACGGCTCGGTTCAAGTTTGAGGAAGGCCACTCGGGACCGACCCAGCCCGAATCTGCGGTCGAGATTGGCGCCCCGATCACCGAATTTGACCCCAAGCAGTACGTCAAACCGCGAAAAGCGTTGAAGGTGATGTGCCGCGAAATCCAGACGTCCTTCGCAGCCTCCCAGATGGCGATCGAGGATGCGGGTCTGACCTCGCTGCTTCCCGCTGAACCGGCCGAACTAGCCAAGAAGTCGGGACGCATCGCCGTCGAACGAATTGGGACTGTGTTTGGCAGTGAAATGCTGTACGGGGATCCCGAGGAACTCGCCGACGCCTTTGCGGCCTGCAAAACCGAAGCCGATGAGATCGATCGTTCCAAGTTTGGAAACGCGGCGATGCGGTCGATCACGCCGCTGTGGATGTTGAAGTACCTGCCCAACATGCCTGCCTGTCACGTTGGGATCGCCGTCAATTCGCATGGTCCCAACAACACCTTGACCGTCGGCGATGTCTCCGGCCCCAACGCGGTCCTGGAATCCTGTGGCTACCTGCGTCGTGGGATCGCGGACATCATGGTCGCCGCCGCGGCCGGGTCGCGGATGAACACCACCCGAACGATGTTCACCGAAGATCAACCGCTCACAGGTGCATCGGATCCTGTCTGCCGCAGCAGTCGCCCTCACGCAAAAGACGCTCAGGGAATCGTACGAGGCGAAGGAGCGGCGTGCTTGATCTTGGAATCGGGGGAATCTGCCTCGTCGGGAAATCGCAAGCCCATCGCCAGGGTTCTGGGAATGGCTTCGCGTTTTGTTCCCTCCGCTGCGTTTGCTGCGGGGCAGTTCACCAGTTCGTCTGAAAAGAACGCTGGACGCGGGTCATCCGCCGCGATTGAAATTGCCATCCAAGCTGCCTTGTCCGACGCCGGATTGACGGCCAACGACATCGGGTTGGTGGTTGGACACGGCATGGGCGACCCGGTGATTGACGCTCAAGAAGCTGAAGCGATTACGAAGGCTTTGCCGGGTGTGCCGGTGACTTTGCCCATCGGATTGCTGGGGCACACTGGTGCGGCGACAGGAATGCTGGGCCTCATTGCCGCAGTGGTTGCCGCCCAACGAGGCGTGGCACCGCCAGTGGCTCATGCTTCGGATTGCCCGGAGCCTTTGAATGTCGTCGCCTCATCGACTCCGTTGACCCAGCCCAATGTGATCGCGTTGTCGCACACATCCCATGGATCAGCGACGGCGATCATCGTTTCCGCAACTTGAGGAAAAACGTGGTCGCCGTTGTGATATCGACAAACGAATCACGCAACCGCTTCTGATTCGGACTTGAGGCAAATCAACAAAGTTGTTCGTCGCCACTGCGGCTTCTCGGCCGAAGTCAACTCAGACAGACGCGTGAGGCGGTCCTCGCGTCATTCGAACAAGCCCCCGGCAAATGAGCCGCAGTTTGTTCGCCCCTGTGCATCCTCCCAATGCCAAGCTGAGCGACGCGATGACAAAGACACGATTCGAATCCATCCTGCGAATTGCCGTGGCCCTTGTGGGGTTCGCTGCCGTGACCTGGTCGGCATCCTCCGCCCATGCCGTCGAAGGCACTGAGCTGACCAGTCGCAAAGCGATTTGGGCACCCCTGCTGCCGACCTACCAAGGCGACTCCGGTGACTCAGTTGGTTTCCTGACCGACATTCGCGGTCATCACCGCTTTGATGGGTACCGAACCAGCGTCGAAGGAAACGTCACCTACGCCGTTTCCGATAACACTGAAATGTACGGCTTCGACGCCATCCTTCGTGACACGTGGACCTTTGGGGTGCACGATTTGTCCGCTGGTACCGGCTACAGCCAAATGGAATGGAAGCAAGAGATCAGCGACAACGAGCTGGACAACTCCTACCGCGGTGCCGTCGTGGTGGCCGGTTGGGAAACTGCATTCGGTCGTCGCCCCGTTTGGGTTGACCTGCGTCTGGGGCTCTATGACCTGGATGGGCAATTCGTCAGCAGCGACGGACTGACGACCGGCTCAAACAACAAATTCACCACCACGTACGGCATCGATGTCAAACATGACATCTGCGTGTGGGGCATTCCCGGTCGCACCGTCCTCGGAATCGACTACCTGGCCGACTACGCAACGTGGGATGGAGCGAACATGGGCTTCGATGACGCAGTCGTGCTCAAAGCCGGTTTTGAGCTCCTGCTCTACTAAGCAGCTAGGCAGGAATGAACGGGCAGAACCATGCGAGCCGTTTGGCCCGTTTGCGTGAGGGATCGCGAAACCGCTTCGGCACTGGCCGAGTTTTGACATTGTTCGGTTCAAGAAGCCGCCATTGAAAAGACAACCACAGCAAAAGGAGCGTGTGCAATTCAATTTGTACGCGCTCCTTTTTTGTAGTTTTGTGGAGGGTGACTCGGGCCAGGCTGCCGTTCGACGCAAGCGTGGGCGGTCGTTTGAATCCGACCCTCGGCTTGCCTACTGAGGACCTTCGGCTGGGGGTGTCTCGGTGACGTTGTACAGGTCCAACCGGCGGTCGTTCCAGTTCTGCACGCTGCCTTGTTCTCGATGTCGGCGTAGCAACTCCAGGTCAACGTCATAGATCACGACGGTCTCGACATTCGGATTCGCTTCGGCCCCAATGCCTTCACGAGCGAACGTGACATCCAATGGCGTCAGCACCGCCGACTGGGCGTAGTGAATGTCCGCGTTCTCGCAAAACGGCAGGTTCCCAGTGCAGCCCGCGATCGCGACAAAAACATGGTTTTCGACACAGCGTGCGGCAGCGCAAGTCCGCACACGCAAGTAACCATGTTGGTTGTCCGTGTTGAACGGAACGAAAATCAGTTGGGCGCCCTTCTGAACCGCAATTCGTGATAGCTCGGGAAACTCAATGTCATAGCACACCTGAATGCAGATCGGTCCACAATCGGTTTGTAGCACTTCGATGCCTGGACCGCCAACGACGCCCCACCACTTTCGTTCGCTGGGTGTGATGTGCAGCTTGTACTGCTTGTCGATTCCCCCGTCTCGGTGAAACAAAAACGCGACGTTGTAGAGTCGTTCGTCTTCGATCACAAAGTGGGAACCGCCAATGATGTTGGTGTCAAACTTGACCGCCAAGTGGCTGAACAATTCCAGGTACTGCGGCGTGAACTCCGCCAATGTCCGGGCGGCTTGTCCCGGTCGCTCATTGGGCAGGAACGAAAGCAATTGCGTGGTGAACAACTCAGGGAACAACAAGAAATCACATTTGTAATCCCCCGCCACGTCGACAAAATAGCGTGCTTGCTGAGCGAACTCTTCGAAGTCTTTCACTGCCCGCATCTGATACTGGACCGCACCGATTCGCACCGGACGGACAGTGCGGCGGAAACGTCGCTTCGCCGCCGAGACATAATCAAGGTTCCGCCATTCTAAGAATGTCGCGTAACCGCAGCTCTGCATGTCCGTTGGCAAGTAGTTCGGAATCAAGCCTTGTAGTGAGAACCCGTTTGCGATTTGCGCCGTGAGAACTGGATCGAAGAACGTTTTGTCGATCACTCGGTCAATGTACTCACTCGCCTTCATCTCATCGGCGTGCAAGTGGTAGCCCGGAATGCGTCCACCAACGATCATCTGTTCGATGTTTCGTGAACGACAGAGTTCCTTGCGGGCGTCGTACAAACGCCTCGACAAACGCATCCCTCGAAGATCGGAATGCACCATGATTTCGATGCCATACAGCGTGTCGCCGGTGGGTTGGTGGTTTCGAATGAAGCCACTGTCGGCGATCTTCTTGTAGTCGTGCCATTCCAAGTCGTCGTCGTAGTGCAGCAACAAACTGCTGCTACTGGCGACCAACTTCCCGTCGCATTCGATCACAATCTGGCCTTCTGGAAAGTGCGCCAGCTGGCTTTCGACTTGCTCTCGTGTCCACGGTTGCATGTCAGGGAAACAGGCGAGCTGCATCTCGACCATCGAATCGTAGTCCTCCAGCCGCATGTTTCGGAGAATCAGTTCGCGTTCGAAGTTCGAAACGTCAAAGTCAGGTGTGGGCGACGACATAAAGGGCAGTCATAGAACCGAAGAGAAGGAAACGACTCAAATCGAACCGTGCAAAAAGTCTGCCACGGAACCACAGCAGATCCACGAATCATTTTGTTCGTGTCGACAGATACGTGTATCCGCTGAGTGCGCGTTCGTAGGCGGCGACGGTCTCGCCAGCTTGCTGATGATCGATGCTCCCTTTGCCAATCGCGGTTTCTACCGAATCTTGCAGGTTCTCGATCAGCTCACGGTCCTCGTACTGGACGTAGCCCAAGACCTCCGAGACCGTGTCGCCTTTGACGATCGAGCGGACCTTGGTCACACCGTCCTCGATGTCCACGTGGACCGCATGGGTGTCGCCAAACAAGTTGTGCAGGTCTCCCAGAATCTCTTGATAGGCACCCACCATGAACACCGCCAACTGATAGGGTTCGCCGGATTTCAGCGGATGCAACATCAATGTTCGCTGCCGTCCACCGCCGCCAACAAACGCGTCAACCTTGCCGTCGCTGTCGCAGGTGATGTCCCCCAGCACCGCGTGGCGGGTTGGCTTTTCCAGCAACCGATGGATCGGCATGATCGGAAACAGTTGATCGATTGCCCAGGAATCCGGCATCGACTGAAACAGAGAGAAATTCGCGAAGTAGATGTCCGACAACATTCGGTCGAGATGCTTCAAATCGTCGGGACGTTCCTTCATTGATTCGGCCAGCTCTCGCACCCGGTGGCAGATCGCGAAGTACAGGTTTTCCGCGGCCACACGTTGTTCCAATGGCAAGTAACCACCACTGAACAGGTTCATGCAAAGATCCAGTGATACCTGCGCGTCGTGAAACGTCTCCATCATGCTGGCTTGCGTCATGTTCACATAACCAACCCACAGATCATGCACCGGTTGTTCGTAAGACTGAGGTGGTCCTTCCATCTCGGAAGTCTCAATGGCTCCGACGGAGTCCATCTCACTGCCCCCGTGATCTGGTGAGACTGGCTCGCCTTCGACTTTTGCCCACGAGGGCAAATTCGCGACGCCTTGCGAGGTCACGCCCAGCGTCTCCATCACCAACACGCTGTGGTGAGCGGCGACGGCCCGACCCGATTCTGAGATCAGTTCGGGGTGCGGCACACCGGCTTCGTCGCAAACCGTTTGCGTGTGATAGACGACGTCATTGGCGTATTCCTGCATCGTGTAGTTCATGCTGGATTCGCTGTCACTGCGTGAACCGTCGTAGTCGACGCCCAGGCCGCCACCGACGTCCAGGTAACGCATGCCTGCGCCGCGACGCACCAAGTCCACGTAGATTCGAGCCGCTTCCAAAATGGCCGATTTCAGTTGCCGAATGTTTCCGATTTGGCTGCCGACATGGAAGTGCAGCAACTGCAGGCAGTCGCCCATGTCCATCGCGATCAAGCGATCCAGTTGGTCGAGCAATTCGGCCACCGTCAGCCCGAATTTGCTGCGGTAACCTCCGCTGGCCTGCCAACGACCGCTGCCTCGAGTCGCCAACTTCACACGCATGCCGATCGTTGGACGCACGCCAATGTCCTTGGCCACATCCAAGATCAGATCCAGTTCGCTGACCTTTTCAACGACGGGCAAGACAACCCGGCCAAGACGCTGCGCCAACAGAGCCAATCGAATGAACTCTTCGTCTTTGAAACCATTGCAGACGACAGGAACGCTGGCATCGCCCATTGCCACCGCCGCGACCAACTCGGGTTTGCTGCCCGCTTCAATGCCGAACCCCAGTCGGGCGCCCTCGCTGACGATCTGTTGGACGACTTCGCGCTGCTGGTTGACCTTGATCGGGAACACGCAGCGGTAGCGGTTTTGATACTTGTGGTCTCGGATCGAATTCTTGAAACACTCGTCCAATTGGCGCAGCCGGTCACGCAAAATCCCGTTGAATCGCAACAGAATCGGCAGGTCCAAATTGCGTTGTCCCAAGCGATCGACCAGCTCCTTCAAGTCAATGCTCTGGGACGAATCCCGGTCGGGTGAAACCAACACCGTGCCCGATTCGGAAATTGAAAAATAACCTCCGCCCCAGCGATCGATGTCGTACGTTTGGGACGCGTCGCTGCGCGTCCATTTGGGATCCAAAACCGAGCTCACCCAGAGTTCCCTGTGTAAGAAAATTGTGTTTGAAACGTGAGAGTCAGAATTGCACCTCTTTCACGCCCCGCGCACCAGTGGGCAACTTCCCAGTTACCGTGATTTCTGTGATTGGATAGCGTCCAGGAACCCAGAATTGGCTGCTTTTGGTGGCAAAGGCGGCTTGGCGGAGAACCAGAGTTTCGCCCACGCCCAGCGGCTTGTCCTGGTACAGAAAGTACTGGCCGTTCAAATTCATCGTGACATTGGGGATCTCAAAGTCCGCTTGGTTGGTCACCACCAAGACATCGTCCAACAACTGCGAGTTGCCTTGCACGGTCATCAGCGGCCGGCGGTCGATCAGAATCTCGACCGGAAGACCATGTTCGCTGGCTTTGCCGAAGATCACTGCGTACAGACTCAGCCCGAACAGCGGGACAAAACAGACCGTCGCCAAAGCGAGGAACAGGCCGCGTCTGGACAACTGAGGCGTCGGCGCGATGGATCGCGGTGGATCATGAACCGCCGGATTCGATTCCGTTGGAGGAGCGGTTGTTGGTGTGGTGCTGGTGGATGAATCGGACATGGAAGGGTGTCAGCGAGGACGATGCAGAGGTGAGGTGTGTCAGCCAGAACGCAATGGAATCAAAGGACCAAACGATCGCCGACCGATTCACCGAAACGGCTGGAAAAAGTTGTGGCTTCGAGACCTGGGCCCGCTGAATGGGCCATCCGCCAACGGGCCGCCAAGGGATGTTCCAACGATGGTCAATTGTCGTGCCAGATCAAGGGCCCCGTTTTGTCGATCGAGACCTCTTCCTGGCGTTTTCCAGCACGGACCAAAATCAATCCAATGCCGTGTTCAGCAGCATACGCTTTCGCGTCCTCGTTTCCCATCACAAACAAAGCGGTCGACAAGGCGTCCGCATCCACCGCATGAGTCGTCGTCAAGGTCAACGACAACCACTGGCCAGCGGGGTATCCCGTTCGTGGATCAATGACGTGGCCGTATCGTTTGCCCTGGTGGTGAAAAAATTGCTTGCCACTGCCGCTGGTCGACAACGCTTCGTCACGCAGCCAAAGCCCGCCCAATCGACGTCCCGGACGAGTGGGGTGTGACACGCCGACCAGCCAACCCGTCGGGGCTTCTTCTTGGGTGGCTGCTTCCTTGTTCCGTTCGGAGACTTCATTGAGTTCCGTTTTGGCGCGGGCGATGTCCTCGGAGCTCGAGGGTTCCAACGGTTGCTGATTGCCAGCCGCCAGAACGCTGCTGTGCCCCGCATGGATGAGGAAGTCACGCATGCCGTCTGCCCGCATCGCTGCAGCCAAAACATCAATCGCGTGGCCCTTGCCGATTGCCCCCAGATTCAACGCCATGCCTTCGACACCAAAGCGAACGGTTCGGTGAGTCGTGTCCAGCATCAGATGTTCCCAACCCACACGAGACCTGGCGAGCTCAATTTCGTCTGGTTTCGGCTTGCGGCCTTCCCGTTTGGTGAATCCCCACGTCTCGACCAATGGCCCGGCAGTGATGTCGAATGCCCCCTGCGTCTTCTCCGCCAACGCATTCGCTTTGACCAGCAGGTCAAAGGTGGGTGGCTTCACGTGAACGGCTTGCTCAAACGCCAACGCGTTGATGCGAGCGATTTCGCTGTCGTCCCGGTAAACCGTGAGAGCTCGCTCGATCTCTTCAATTGCCTCCAGGTGCCGCAACACAACATCGGCGACCGAGCGATTGCCGACCCGTTGATTCTCATCTGGCACCAGCACCACAAAGTCACATGCCATCGCACGATGCGTCAATTCCAACAACTCAATCTTCCCTAAAAGCCAACCTTTTCAATGTTCCCGGCCGTTCGCTGGCCGGCAACACATGATAGGGGCAAGGTCACTCCATTGGGAAACCCCATCGATTCACGTGACAAATCCCCGCACCTGATGTGGTGAACGACAGCCTGGTTTCGAGAGCAAGCGGCGCAGCAAACCACTGAATCTGGAGTCAAGGAATCTCCCAGAGATCCGTCGATCCGATCGTTTCCTTCTCTGGTTTGGGTTCGATGGTTTCTGGAAACGTGACCGTTTTGATCTTGGCGATGTCAAACTCGCTGCGCTCATTGACCCACTGCTGAAGGGTCTTGCTTCGCGGAATCACCCCCATCGTGGTTACCAACGAATTGAAGCCCCGAACCATTAACGCATCATCGCCAGCGTACATCGCGACACGATAGGTTCCATAAGTCACCGGAATCGTCTCGTTCTTCTTGCCAAATCCGATGATGTTGGACGTTTCAAAGCTGACGGATTCAGTCACTTGGTTCACGTCGGCTCGGAGGACGAACGGGCCGTCCTGGTCAACAATCCAGCCATTCTTCCTCGCCATGGCTTCCAACTGAGTTCGGATCGGTTGCCGATACTGCTCCGCCATGGATCCAAAAACACGAATCGCAACCTTTGCTCCAGGGCGGACGGAAGTGACTTTGGGAGCCGGTGGCTCGAGCTGATCGGGAGAGACGACATCGAACAGGTCCCGAACAAGAATCTTCGAGTCGCGTTCGTTTTGAATCAGCAACTTCCCGGCCAGTGTGCTGACGGAACCGACCGATTGTCGATAGGAGGTGAGATTGAACTTCCAAACGATTCGATTGGACTTGGAATCGAAGATGGATGCTCCATCGACGAGCGCGTAGCGATCGTCGATCCATTCAACAATGGAATCCGATAGTCCTTCCGCCTCCAAAGTTCGGGGCTTTCCGTTGTTCATTGAAACGATGGTGGGAGAACCAGCGCCGCTGACGAGGAGCTTCGTTCCACTGGGAGCAAAACTGACCTTCTTCACGCTAGATCTCAGCGGTTCTGTGTTCGCCAAGACTAGAATGCCATCCGTTTTGTAGATGGTGATATGACCAAACACAAAGAAGGCGGCCATCTCGCTGGCAGGCGAGAACTCAATGGGTGTCTTGCTGTTGGCCGTGATGATGGCATGTTGTGACTTCGTCTCCGGCATCCAAACCGCAAAGCGTTTTTCATCGAGCACAGCCACACGATCGTTCTTGAGCCAGAACGCAGATTGAACTTGGCTCACTTGGTGCGACTCTGGAACAGGACGCCACACCCATTCAATTGAGGCCGAATTGTCTTCGATCAAATAAACGCAAAGTCCGGTTGGTCGTGATTCCTCATCGCTGAGGGAAACGATCAGACGTCGCCCGTCGTCTGACAACGCCAAGGGATTCATCGTCGTGCGAGGCAGTTCGTCGGTTTGCCACTCAATCTTCCCGTTAGTCAAATTGAGTGCGACCAGTTGATCATCCCGGACCAACAAGGCACGCTCGCGGTAGACCGATGGAATGAACGCATTCCACGATTTGTCTTTGTGAGATGGGTCAAGCTGAAAGGTCCAGTTTTCAAGCGTTGGTCCCGCTTCCGTTGAAATCGGAGCTGACCATCCATTGTCCGATAGGTGACCGACAAAACGGCGGCGTTGGATCGACTCGTGACTGTAGACCGGTGGAGTGGTCGGTGGAAGTTCGAGCGTCAGTCGAGGCGAGATCGTTGCACTGTCCAGGTTGGTGTTCTGCTCCTCGGGGAGAGTTACGACCGGTTCCATTTCGGGCTTGGTGGAGTTGCTAGCTGGATTTTCATTTGCAACGGCAGCCGGAGGATCCGCCTCGGCATTCAATCGCAACTCCTCCGCCGTCACCCACTTGTTCCAGCTATCCGAATAGTCGTCAAACGCAATGAAGTATTTGCCAGGCTGAACCTGCAGCACTTCGCCTGGGTACCAACCCCCTGTCGATTTGATCTCGACCTTGGTTCCGATGGGAAAGTCCCCCACCATCGCCTTGTATCTCTGCAACATGTCGCGAAGGAACGTTTGGTCCCGATCTGAAAGTCGGGCCAATGGCACCACCACTTCGACGCCATCTGCCTTCTGGAGCTTCACCTCGGTTTCATCAAGATCCATCACCACGGCTCGAATTCGAAACTTGCCGGTTTGGTCGGTGAAGAACCGCGAGCCAGGTTGTTGGGCCGCACAAGTTCCCGCCATCAAGCACAAGATTGCCAGCGAGTTTCGGAGACTTCGGATGAATGACATGGTCGGTACTCTCCTTGAATATTCACAATGCCAGCGGAACGTCCGTTTCAACTGCTTCGCTCGGCAAGCACCCGATTTGATTTGGGCTCAAACAAATTCTCTTCGACGGAGAATCAAGGTGCAAGACAAACAACGGTTGAATCGCAACTGGGAGGATTCGCAAGCTGTTTTCACGTTCCTACTGATCTTGGGCTGTCCTCCGCCAAAATCAGCGTCGACGTTCGGGACGTCTGCCGTTGTCAAAAAGCTTCTCGCGGGCGCGTCCGACCCCAGCCGTGAAAGGTCGTTTCAAAGTCAAATGGTTCGCTTGGATCGCGTATGATGAGGGGCCGAAACCCGAACCCATTGACACCCTGTGCCCGCCAAACTGGAATTCCTCGCCGTGACCAACAAGATGACTACCGCCAACCGTCGCTCTTTTCTGAAAACGGCCACGACTGCGACCATTGGCATCGGAACCGTCGGCATTCCATCCGCGACAGCGGCCGAGTCGAGCGACAAGCTGAACCTGGCGATCATTGGTTGCACCAATCGCGGAGCCGCCATTGGCAACGACGCGATCAAATCCGGCATGGTCAATGTCGTTGCCCTTTGTGACGTCGATCCGTCCCGCACCGCTCGCTTCAAACAGCAACACCGTGATGCGAAGGTTTACGATGACTTTCGCAAGATGTTTGACGACATGGGCGGCAAGATCGACGCTTGCACGGTGGGAACGCCCGACCACACGCACTTTCCCATTGCCATGCGTGCGATTTCAGAGGGTGTCGCCACCTACGTCGAGAAACCACTTGCGCACACGTTCGAGGAGTGTGAGCTGCTGATCGCGGCAGAAAAGAAACACAACGGCATCTGCCAAATGGGGAATCAGGGGCACTCGTCTTCTCAACGCATGCAGTTCAAAACCTGGGTCGAGGACGGAATCATTCAAAATGTCCGCCGCGTCGACGCTTGTATGAACAAAGGACGTCGTTGGCATCCATGGGGAGACGTGACCGGGTACCCAGCCGCGGAGCCGATGCCGGCTGGAATGAACTGGGACGTGTGGTCCGCGACCGCACCGATGCGTGACTACAGCAAGCGGCTCGATGGAGGCAATTGGCGAGGTTGGTACGACTATGGCGATGGTGCGTTCGGCGATTGGGGACCGCACACCTTGGACAGCATTCACCGCTTCCTCGAATTGGGACTGCCCTACGAAGTCCGCGCCGACAAATTGGAAGGGCAGAATGACTTCATCTTCCCCATGGCAACCACGATCGCATTTGAATTCGCAGAACGTGGACCAGGCATGCCGGCCATGTCAATCAACTGGTACGACGGAGTCAAGAACACGCCTCCGCGTCCGAAGGCACTGGGCGAAGGCAAATCGGTTCCCGCTTGCGGAAAGGTGATCTACAGCGATGATTTGACATTCATCGGTGGCACGCACAGTGGGAAACTCAGCATTCTTTCGGATTCAGAGGATGCGATCGAGACGCCCAAGATTCCTGCAGGCGAAACCAACCAAAACCACATGAAGAACTTCTTGCTCGCCGCGATGGGCAAAGAAGAATGCAATTCGAAGTTTGCAGTCTCGGGTCCGTTGACGCAGGTCTTCATGATTGGCTGCATCGCTCAGCGACTTGGTGGAACTCTCAAGTTTGACGCGGAAACGCGAGAGATCACGAACAACGAACAAGCCAACCAGCTTCTCAAGGGGCACGCTCCCCGAAAAGGCTGGGAAGAGTACTACACGCTGTAGTTCACTGACGCGTTGCTTGACGATCGGTGGCTGGTGGACCACAACAAATGGTCCGCGCAAACTCCCCCGTTCCACCTGATCGTCTGGATTGTGCGGCTTCTGAATGCCCTGCTGGTAGCCTCTGGCGAACCCCGCCCGTTGAGGAGGTCGTGCCGTTTTGAAGTACCGTGTTGCCAAGCGTTTATTATCACCCTCCCTTGGGACGTTCGAAAAATAAATGGTGGCGGGCGTCTGGGTATCGCCCCGGATGGGGCCGTCATGCTTAGCTCGGGGCGGAAGCCCCGAGAGACCGATGCCGGAAAACAAACGGTCGCCCCGGATGGGGCCGTCGTGGGAGTTGGGGGCGTCCCTCGCTCACGCTTCGGGTTGTGATGGGTGGTTGCTGCAGAAACCCGTCAAAACCCAGCACCAAAAAACTGCACGCCCGAGCAGCGGGAGGGGTCGGAAAGCGAACATTCAGCGAGATTTCCGGGGGAGCGCCATACGCGCCGCTCCCCATGCTCGGCCCTCACCCTCGTGTACGCCTGAACGGCGTCGCTCGACCTAGTATATCGCTCTCCCCTAACTTCGTTTCGGGAGAGGTGCGACAGGTGGAAGTCCGTCGAACGGGGAGTTTCCCACAATCGCTATCGCTTGTTTTGCGGAAGCGGTTTCGCCATGACAATAAAGACAATCACTATCAATGCCGCGGCCAGGCAAGAGAGCCCCGTCACCAATTTAGGTGATAGTCCGAGCTGCAACGATTGGATTCCGAACGCGGCCAACCCCGCGATTCCGACCGCCGTGAGCGCCTCGCCCGCGATGACTCCCGACGAAAACAAGACTCCGCGATGCAGCACTGTGTCGTGCTCTTGGACCGGCTTGTCTTTGGAGTAGAAGTGGGCGATCAAGCCGCCGATCAAAATCGGCGTCGCCAATCCGAAGGGCAAATACATGCCGACCGCGATGGGCATCAAGTGAGCTCGGAATTTTGCTCCACTGCGTTTCAAGGCTTCATCAATCAAAAGGATTGCGACTCCCAATCCCGCACCGATTCCGATCAGCTTCCACGGCAGTTCTCCTTCGCCAGCAAAGCCTTTGGCGAGACTTGCGAACAAGCCAGCTTGAGGTGCCGAGAGTTCCTTGCTTCCTATTCCGCCCCCGTGTTCGTGAAGCAAGGTCAACACGGGTGCCATGACGAATGCCGCCACGGTCACCCCGGCGATCTGCATCATCTGTTGTCGAAAAGGAGAGGCACCCACCAGTGAACCTGTTTTGAGGTCATTGCACACATCGCCGCTGGTGCAGGCGACACAACATACGATCGCCGCAATGCCAAGTGTCGCGACCATGCCATCCATGCCCGTGTAATTGGCTAAGTACAACAGTCCACCCGCGACGAGCACCGCCGTGATGGTCATTCCCGAAACAGGGCTGTTGGAATTGCCAACCAAACCAACGATGAAACTGGCAACCGCCGTGAAGAAGAACCCCATGACCAGCATCACAATCGTGGACAGCACCGTGATCGCCACGTTGTTGGTGAACCAGTAATTCATCATTGCCAGCAACCCGACACATAGCATCCCCAGCGTCAAAATCGCCCAGGATGGAATGTCGCGTTCCGTGTCCGCTTGCGTCAGATCTCGTTCAGCAGTCATGCCGTTCCACAGGTGTGCAACGGCCGCCACCAATCCGTGCCGCACTGCGATCAGCGCGCTGAAACCACCGACGACCATAGCCCCCACGCCCACATAACGCACCTGACCACTCCAGATGCCGTACGCTTGATCGACTGCGCCATCGACGCCGTCGCCAATCACCCCACCGCCCAACAGTGGAATGCCGATCAGCCAAGCCATCGCGCCACCGATGAAAATCAAAATGGCCACGTTCAATCGGACGATGAATCCAACGGCAATCAGCATGGGGGAAAGGTCGCCGCCGAAATAGAAGATTCTGGACCCCGCGATGCCTGCCGTTTCCAGACTTCCGTGAATGAGTCCCAGAAAACCTCCGAAGACCTTTACCAATCCACCCAGCACGCCACCGATGAGCAGCCTTTTTCCAGCCTCGTCTTCTTCGCCAGTTTCTCCAGCCCGGAGCACCGCGGCACACGCCACCCCCTCGGGATACTTCAATTCCTCGTTGTCGACCACGAATACTTTCCGCATCGGAATCATAAACAGGATTCCCAACAGACCACCGGTGAAGGCCACCAGCGTCACGGTCCAGTAGTCAAATTCGGTCCAGTACCCAATCAGAATCATGGCCGGCATCGTAAAAATGATCCCAGCCGCCAATGACTCGCCAGCCGAAGCACAGGTTTGGACCTGGTTCGCTTCCAGGGTCGTCGAGTTCTTGAAGAACAATCGAAACAAGAGCATCGCCATGACTGCGGCGGGGATCGATGCCGAAACTGTCATCCCCGCTTTCAGACCCACGTAAACATTGGCGGCGCCCATCACAACGGACAGGATCAAGCCCAACACAACGACGCGAACAGTGATCTCGGCCGTTGATTTCGATGGCGAGTCGGCGAACTTCTCAGAAAGATTGTCGGGCATACGTCAGCTCGAAGGCAGATGGATGGGAATGAAGCGGCAAGGCAGGACAGCGCGGTGGGAGGAGTTCCCGAATCGACGCCGAGGGTTTCCCACAAGCGATCCAAAGAACGGTCACGCGAGTATGACCGATGTCCTTCAAGGACAGCATCAATGGGGGCCAACTGAAAGGGGTTGGGTCGCCAGGACTTCACGAAGGTGAAGGAAACATCCAAGAGGAGGTTTCTGGGCAGGTTGTCGAAGAGAGATGGCTCGTGCCCGATCTGACGTTTCTAGTCAATAACCGGGCGACCATTCCGACAACGCGGATCGGCAAGCCGGCTTTTGAAACCGGATGCCGTTCATTGCAATTTGCATTTCATCCTGTCTTCAACACCGGACGTTGTTCACGTCCGCGAAAGAACAGGGTTCTGAGCCGAAAGCTCAGTTGTCGAGGACTTGAACGTTCTCTGCACAGGGGCCTTTTTCGCCGCGTGCTTCGTTGAACGTAACTTGTTGTCCTTCGCGGAGATCATCAAAGTTTCCGCCTTCAACACTCGACGAGTGAAAAAACAGGTCCTTCGAGCTTCCAACGTCAATAAATCCGAAGCCTTTGTCGGTGAGCCGTTTAATCGTACCTTCAGCCATTGTTCATTCAATTCAAAAGAGTTCTTGGCAGCCGATGCCGGAGACGAAGTTGTCTTAGCTTGTCCACTGCCGCCCGCAATGTATCAGAAGTTGCCTTGCTGTCGTGCATAAACTGGGCATGGTTTCGTCAATTCATTGGAATTTCTCACAAAGCGTTGCCGAGAAGGCACTCTAGCGAGGATGAATGAACTGCTCGTTTTGCAGCGAGACCAACGTCTGGGGCCTAATCTGGCTGCTCGCAGTCACGAAGCGGACGCATCGACAGACGTGCAAGAAAAAACGTTGACTTCTGGCGAAAGAACACATGGCATCGAACCTGACGGCCTGATTCTGGTGCCATCCAGCCAATGCCGGAGATTCAAACGGGGCTGCGAGCGTCCTGCCGTTCATTTCGGTGGACTGAATCGCAGGAAGACGACTTCATGGCTGGCTCGCACGATTCCCAGCAGAGTGCCGCGTTGATCGTGATCCCAGGCAATTCCCTGCCCAGCGATCGGCGCCGAAACGGTGGAGACATGCTGAAGCTCATCGCTGTCGGCAGGCACTTCGAGGACATACAGTTCCGCGTGGTCATGTCCTGTCACATACAACTGACCGTTTGGACCAAACGCACCACCAGAATTGCTGTTGGGTAAAAACCGCTGAATCACCGATTCAGGGAACGTCCACTCGCCGGTCTCATTCCAATCGTCATCGTAACGAACGAGTTTTGTGTTCCGAACCTCCGCTTCACCATAGAACGCAAACCCGATCCACCACGCTCCTTGATGGCGATCAATCCAGTTGATGGCTCCCTCTGCTTCGGAGAATGGTTTCGATTCCAAGTGCTCTAAGTTGCTGGCCTGAAAAATTTCAATGGTGTTCTTGAGCGGCTTCGCGGGCCAATTGGAGTTCGCACAATGCAAACGCCCCTCAATGACGACTCCACTGTTGAGATGTTGTATGCCCGAGTTCGGAGGTGCTTTCCAAACCGCGAGTCGCTCGGCGGTTTGCTTGTCATATTGGGCGATCGTTCGATTCGAGATCGCGAAAAAAGAGGACGCATCCACCGCAACGGCTTGGTGTGCCTCCGGTGCCCCAACACGCCGCAGGGTTTGAACCGCGTCGTCCGACGCAGCGAGGTCGACAAACGTGATGCTGGATGGATTGCCGACCGGCGCGTAGTGCCCGGTGAACTCAAGCAAACCAGATTCACGGTCGACTTGAAACGCGGTGACATTGTCTGCCCGTTGATTGCAAACGTACAGAAAGCGTCCACTCGGATCGAAGTTGAAGCTGCGTGGATAATTCCCGCGAGTCCATTCGTTGCCCACCTGACGCAGAGTGCCGTCAGCTTCAATCGCAAAGATGCCCACGCTGTCGTGCAATCGATTGCCGGCGTAAACGAACCTGCCGTCCTGGGAAACCAAGATCTCCGAACAGAAGTTGCTGCCGGCAAAGCCATCCGGAAGAGACGAAACGGTTTGACCCGAATTCAACTGCCCCGTCTCCGAATCGTACTCAAACAACACGACGGTCGAGCCTTCCTCTTGGATCGAATACAGCCAACGTCCATTGGGATGGAAATCAAAGTGTCGCGGCCCATCTCCCGGAGGCAGTGAGACGCTGGCCGGTTCACAGGGCGTCAGTTTTCCAGAGGAAGTGTCGAACTTCCAACTGAAAATCTTGTCCTGCCCCAAGTTCACATGCAACACAAAACGCCCCGAAGGATCGGACTGGATCATGTGCGCGTGAGAACCGTCGTGGCCACTGATTGCAAAGCTGCCCGGCGGCGCGTGAGTCGCCTTCGTCGGGCCAATTTCACCAGTGTCCTGTTGAATATCCGTGGCGTTGCCCAGACGTCCGTCCGGCAGAATCGGAAGCACGGCAATTGAACCGCTGAAGTAGTTGGCAACCAACAGAAACTTCCCCGAAGGATGAATGCTGACATACGTGGGGCCGTCCCCTTCGGACGAGACGGTGTTCAGCAACCTCAGTTGCCCGTCGACCGGATCGATTGCGAAGGCACTGACCGAGCCTTGTTGCGACTCGCCAAATCGATCCGTCTCGTTGCTTGAGTACAGACGGTCTCGAGCATCATTGATCACCAAGCAATCGGGGCTCGATCCAAGATCGAACGTGCCGGCCGCTTCCAACGCACCGCTTGCTCGATCGACCTCAAAGAGATGGATCCCACGTCCATTGCCCTCTGGCAAATCAACTTGGGTCGGCGGAACATCGCCCAACGGAGAACTGAAGGTGCCCACGTAAGCCATCAACGGGCGAGTCTCACGCGGTTCGGCCGGCGGGCTTTGTGCCTGCAGCGTTCCGCTGAAGAAAACGGCCACCCCCAAACACGCAGGGACCAGTCGGAACTTCAGTTGGCGGAATCGTTCCGCTGCTTCGATCAGGTGAATCATGGAGTTTCAGCAGAGTGAGGCGGCTATTTCAGGAAGCGTGTCAGGTTGGGCGCCGCAGTTTGCAGTTCGGTGATGACAAGATCAGCCATGACGGCGCCACCCTGTTCGTTGAAATGGGTCAGGTCGCCTTCTTTGAAGTTGAACTCCATGCTGGCAACAGGACCGATTCGGTCATGCAGTTCAATGCTCCGCCGATGCAGATCAATGAACGGCACCTTCAGTTCCGCGGCAACTTGTTGGGTCGCGTCCGCCCACGGGGTCAGGGTCGTACGAATCTTGCCGTCCTGGTCGAACCGGCGTCTCGTCACTGAACTGACCAGGATGGGTTGAGCCCCCGCCGATTTCACTTCCGCAGCGTAACGCTTCAGATTCTCGCGGTAGGTCGTCTCGGGATCGGTTTCTCGCTCCGGACCTTTGCCGGGCTGATCGTTGTGCCCGAACTGAATCAGCACGTAGTCGGGCTTGGCCTCCAAAACAGCCGGCATTCGCTTGCCATTGCGCCAGCTCTTCGAACTGGCCCCGCCTTTCGCGAAGTTCAGAACCTGGACGTTGTCCGTGAACCGTTTGCGAAAGGGCACACCCCACCCCGAGTAATCTTCGACGGTCGAGTCGCCAATCAAGGCGATCGTGACCGTTTCGCTGGAGGACACTTGTTCGTCTTGCGCACAGGCAACATTGGCGAGTAGCAACGCGAGAACGGCGAAGCAGCCTGGCATCGCAAATCGGCTTGGCATTTTGGATTGCAATCCGCTAGGGACAGTTGAGATGACGGGGTTCCCTTTCAGTCAGTGGCGTGTGGGAATGAAACTCGAGATGGGCGCAAGCAGGCGGCGAGCCGGTCTGCTCGCGCCCTCTGCATCGATTCCGTGCCGGGATTCACTCTCGCTCGATCAGCTTCTGCATCTTGGCTGTGATTGGCATGACTTCAAAGTCTTTAAAGAACATTTCACAGTCCGTGCCGCCGTGCATTTGCAATCCGAGCTTGCCAGTTTTTTCACACTCTTCATCGATGATGTCCGACGTGCAAAATCCGTTGAGCGTTTGGACCAGTCGGTCTCCGTAGGCTGCCGTGCAGGTGGTGTTCCACTGGCCGTCCTTGTTGCGAACCTTCTCGATGAATTCATCGTTGTTGACGATCCATCCACGCCCGGGGATGTTCTTTCCATCGATGATGCCAGCGGTATGCCAGAGTGCCGAGTCCTTGCCGTTGTTCGCGATTTCGTTTTGGAATCCACGCAACACCCACGGGGCGCTGGTTTCCTCAGCACGGAAGTACAACGCACTGTTGCCGCCTTGCATCCGATACGTGACGCGAGCGATGAAGTTGTCGTAATTGTCATTGGAAATGACCAGACCGTCTTTTCCCTGGTTTTTGGAGTGCACACCGTGCAGAACGCCCTCTTCCGTGAACGACCATTCTTCCGGGAGCACAAACTTGGCGTCTTCGAGTTGATAGCCGTCGTCGCCTTTAACGAAGAAGGATTTCCACTTGCTTTCGCCCAAATCCTGGATGCGAATGTTCTTCCAAGCCACGGAACCGGATTTGCCAGCGTGAATCTGCAGGCCCAAAAAACCCTTCATGGAAAAGCTGTCAAATAGATCAACGACCAAATTGCCGTTCAACCAAGTCTTGATGGACGGGCCGACGCATTGGATTTCCAAGTCATTCCATTCCCCTTCACGGCAACTGGCCTGGGCCGCGTCAAGTCGTTCCTGCGGGGTGTAGGCATCCAACCAAATGATGCCGTGTTTGTGCCCGCGACGGCCTTCGTCGTAGATCCGGCCGGTCATGTCGCCGCCCGGTCGCATCTCGGATTGATAGCCAAAGACTCGTTCACGATCGCCTTCCTGCCGAGCAGCCGAACGAAACTGAACGCCCGAGTTGCCCGCTTCCAGGAACTTGTACTGCAGCTTTAAAACAAAGTCACCAAATTCCTGCTCCGAACACATGAACGTGTTGCCTGGGGTGTTGGGCACGCACTCGCCAACGATCGCTCCGTCTTCGACGTGGTATTTCGCGGAACCGCCGCGTTTCACCCAGCCACTCAGGTCTTTGCCGTTGAACAGGGAAACAAAACCCTCCTCAACGTCTGCCGCTGAGGCTGTCAGGGCCATCGATGTCCAAAGTCCAGCCAGGATGGCGACGGCAACGTGCTTTCTCATGGTTGTCATTCTTGAGTTTCTCTTGTTTGTCGGAAGGTGATTCGACGTGGCGGGACCGCAAAAGTCGCGGCGGCAGGCATTCTACACAAGGATCGCTTCGCAAACTGCCATCCACGGAAACCTGTTTCAAAGTTGCCACCAGTCGCTGCAAGCGAGCAGAAGTCATCGGGTGAAACGCCAGCCCCCGACTGCAAAAGCGCAACCTCAAAACTCACGCGTCGGGTCTCCATGATCACGCAAGTCCACAACTTCGCGTCGATCCCCAACTCAACACGTCATCACGCCTCGCAAATCCCCCAGCTTCTGTGCGTTAGCGATTTCGCATGTGGGACGTGCTGGATGGTTGGTGCAAGCGAGCGAAAAGCGACTCTTCTTCATCGAATGTTCGCCTGAGACGCTCCCTCAATTTCACATTGCTTTGCCACACTCCCGCCGCAAGAGACAAGGAAGTTGTTTTTTGTTCACGGTGTGTCCCGAACGGGAACGTGCGAATGAAATTGATCATGCCTTGTTTCTAGCGAATCCAAATCGGACCGCTTGGTTTGGAATGACTCTTTCTTTCGCAGTTCTGAAAAATGGCTCGGCGGATGCCTGCCAAAATACCCTCCCAAGATGGAAATGAGACGATGAAACAGCCAACAAGAATGGCGTTTACCCTGGTTGAGTTGCTGGTGGTGATCGCCATCATCGGCGTTCTGGTCGGATTGCTGCTGCCTGCCGTGCAATCAGCACGCGAAGCCGCCCGACGCATGCAGTGTCAAAACAACCTGAAACAAATTGGGTTGGCTTTGCACAACTACGAATCCACCTTCAAAATGCTGCCCCCAGCCGGCCTCACCTATGTGGATGATTCAGGCTACGGCGGCACGAAGGACGACGACGGCTACGGATTCCTTTGCTTCCTGCTTCCATACATCGAGCAGAGTGCGTTGTACGAGCAAGTCGATCCCTCGGGATACTGGGAAATGGACGACGGAATCACTGGACGTCCACTGGAAAGCCTGATTCGAGAAATCGACGGCGGATCGCCAACAGAACGAATTCAACGTCGTTGGGCAGCAGCCACGACACCGGTCGGCACCTACCTTTGCCCTTCCTCCGCGATGCCAAAGAACGCACCTCTGAAGTGGAGCATCTACGGATCAGGAGACTTTGGCGTCGGTGCACTCGACGTGAATTCCATGTTCAATGCCAATCAGACGACCGGATTGGCGACGACCAGCTACAAAGGATGTGCGGGCAATCACTTGGGAGACAACGGCATGTTTGTCAAACGTGCCGAAGGCGAACCGCGTCTGTTCCGGGACGTGATCGATGGACTGTCGAATACCATCGCAGTGGGCGAGTCGACCTATGTGCGAGCGTCCGGTATCAGCAAGCCAGCCGTGGTCGGCGAAAGCCCCAGTTCGCTGGAGGACTGGCCGGTTTGGATCGGGATGCCGCGAACGGATGAATCAACACGCTTCACCGCTCGCACCTCTTCTCCAATCAATGCATTCGCCTCAGTCGGGAAGATGTACAACGCGATCGACGACGATTGTGCCTTCAGCTTTCACCAGGGCGGTGCCCAGTTCAACTTCGCGGATGGTTCGGTGCGTTTCATCACGGAGAGCATCTCGATGGAAACCTACCAAGCTCTGGCCGGAATGAACGACGGTGCAATCGTCGGAGAGTTCTAAGCAGATACGCAGGTGTCATCGGGTATGTGAGCCGTTGGCGTTAGCCACGGTTTTCACTCGCAACCGGGGCTAACGCCCAAACGGCTCACATGGTTGTGCCCGATCATTCCAGCCGACCTGCTTAGAGCTCTGATGCGGCTCCTTTCCGCTTCATGAAATCTCGGTAGCTCTCTCCCCGACACGCGTGCGGGGAGGGAGTTCCATCATTGGTCGTCGAACGACCAATCCACACGAATTTTTCGACCGAACTTTTTATCCAACCGTCCAGATATTCCAATGAACCTTTCCGACTATTCAAAAATGAATTCACCAAGAACGTTGTTTGTCGTTCTCTGCTTTGCGACTGCACTCGTGACCGGTTGCAGTGACGATGAATTCGCTGTTGCTCCCGTGAATGGAGTCGTGAAATGCAATGGCGAGATTGTGGGTGGAGGTGTTGTCTACTTCCAACCCAAGCAAGTCGGAGACTCAGCTGTTGTCGGCAAGATTGGGCTCGGGGTGATTGACTCGCAAGGTCAATTCACGGTCTCAACGTATGGCACGGGTGACGGTGCAGTCGTTGGAACCCACATCGTCAAAGTTGGCAAGGGCAGCGGTCCAGGTTGTGACTGTGCCATGAACGCTGACCGGATGGTCATGGAGGTGGAAGTCACCAGTGGTCCCGAAAACACAATTGAGATTGAACTGCCAAAGAAGACCCGACAAGACGCTCGAGCGGAACAACTCGAAGCGGATGAAGACGACGACGATGATGACGAATAGTCATTGAAATGATGTCCCCTTTGGAACCCCCGCATTCATCGCTTGAGGTGAATGGCAGTGACTTTCGGCTGGCATCAACCGGTATTCCGCATGGGCTGCGTTCCGTTGTGAAAGCAGCGGGCGTGCCCATCGAAGTCTTTCTCAGAAATATCAACTGATCCTTCATGACACAAGAAACAGGTTCGGCATTCAACCGAATCAGCAACCGTCTGTTGCAAACTGTCCCCATCGACTTCCTGGTCGTTTTTCGCATCGCTTTTGGCGTTGTGATGTGCTGGTGGGCAATCAGCGGCGTTCGCAACGGCATCCCTTACAACAACTACACGCTGCCTGCCTACCACTTCACCTACTACGGTTTTGATTGGGTGAAACCGATCGACCTCAGCGTTGCGATCGGCGGGGTGGCTGTCGACGGGATGTCGCTTCTGTACATCGCGTTTGCGGGACTCGCAATCTGCATTGCCATGGGACTGTGGTATCGCTTGGTCTCAACCCTTTTCGCTGTGGGGATGTTGTACTGGTTCTTGATCGACAAAGCGTACTACCTGAACCACTACTACCTCTGCACTCTTCTTAGTTGGATGATGCCGTTCTTTCCGGCGGGAAGAGCGTTCTCCGTCGATGCGTGGCGAAATCCAAGTCAACGCCGTGACACCGCACCGGCGTGGTGCCTGTGGTTGTTGCGTTTTCAAATCGGAGTCCCCTACTTTTTCGGCGGGATCGCGAAGCTCAATGCGGATTGGTTGCGAGGTCAACCAATGCGAACCACGCTTTCTTACATGACCGATCACCCGTGGATTTCCAGGTTCCCGTTTGAGCAAGAGGTTCTGGTGCAGCTTGTCTGTTGGGGCGGCCTTCTGTTTGACCTCGCGATAGTTCCGCTCTTGCTGTACCGCAAGACACGGTTGTTGGGATTTTTTCTGACCTGTGCGTTTCACATCAGCAATCACAACTTATGGAACATTGGCATTTTCCCTTGGTTGATGATCGCGGCGACGACGGTTTACTTCGATCCGGGTTGGCCCCGGCAACTCCTCCATCGTTTCGGATGGGGCAATCGTCCGGAGGTTGCTGAGACACCTACCGCTGCACGTTTCTCTCTTTCGCAGCGTTTGGTTGTCTCATGTGTGCTGCTTTGGATCGGCGTGCAAACGATCGTTCCGCTGCGAGTGTTCGTGCTTCCCGGTAACCCAAGCTGGTCCGAGTATTCGCACCACTTTTCGTGGCACATGCTGCTTCGCGCGAAAGTGAGTGGCGTTCGCGTGTACGCGACGGATCCAGAATCTGGTCGGTCGGGAGTCATTGACTTGCGTCCCTATTTGACCCAACGACAACTCGCGGTGGTTGGACGCGACCCACGAATGATTCACCAGCTGTGCTTGTTCATCGCGGATGACTTGGCGACCAAAGGGCATCCGAACGTCGAACTTCGCGCCCTGGCCTTGGTTTCTCTCAATGGACGAAAGCCACAGCCGATCATCGATCCGGCTGTTGATTTGACAAAGCAGCCTCGTGACTTGCGCTATCCAGATTGGATCGTTGACCTTCACGAACCCTATCGCCATTTGGCCTGGAAGGTCCCGCTGGAGCAGTGGGAAAGCCAACTGAGTTTGGATCTGCCACCCCAGATGATGGCATTGAGAATCCCACAACGACCTGTTCCGAAGGCAGGGGCAAGTTCCCCTGATCGTTCGGCTGCGATTGCAGTCTCTCAGCGTGTTGATTCCGTCGCTGGAAATTGAAATTCGTTCTTTGAACGCCCCCCCTTTTGCTCTCGAGCAAACGAATGATCGCCCCACCTCCCATTCCCCGTGACGTTTTCGAAGGAAAAAGAATGACCTATTGGAAGAAATGCGGCATCGCGTTCCTTGCTTTCACCTTGAACGCTGCTTGCACCCTGGTTGGTCCGGCCACCTGGGCACACGATGACGAGGATCACACTCATGAGACTCCGGTCAAAGTCCCTGCTGGGATCACGTACGCTCCCACGGCCGTTCCTGACCGGATTGTTCTGACATGGGCGGCAGATCCCACGACGACGCAGTCGGTTACTTGGCGAACCGACACGTCGGTTGAAACGGCGATCGTGGAATTCGCAACAGCCGAGGACGGTCCGCTGTTTGTGAATCACACACAAGAAAAGGCTGCGAAGTCCGAAACTCTGGAAACGGACTTGGGCCTCGCGAAATATCACAGTGTCACGCTGAGTGGTTTGGTCCCCAACACGAAGTACGTGTACCGCGTTGGCGATGGTGTCAACTGGAGCGAATGGGCTCACTTCATCACCGCCAGTGACCAAGCCGATCCGTTCAGCTTCGTCTATGTCGGCGACGCACAAAACGATCTGAAAGCGCACTGGTCACGACTGGTTCGTCAGGCCTACTCGGATGCACCGCGTGCTGCTTTTCTTTTGCATGCAGGTGACTTGGTCAACCGAGCTGACAGTGACGCTGAATGGGGCGAATGGTTCTACGCTCAGGGGTTCATCCCCCGCAGCACACCGTGTGTGGCTGTTCCTGGCAACCACGAGCAGTCCAAGATCGCCAATGAAGAAACAGGCGAGGTGACTCGTCGTCTGACCAACCACTGGGAGCGAGTGTTCGAATTCCCAAGCAACGGTCCGGAAAGCTCTCGCGAATCCGTGTACTGGATGGACTACCAAGGGGTGCGGTTCATCGGCCTGGATTCCAACAATGATGTCGAAAGCCAAGCGGTCTGGTTGGAGAAAGTGTTGCAAGACAACCCTCAGAACTGGACCGTGATCACGTTCCATCACCCAATCTATTCCTCTAAACGAGGCCGCGACAACAGTGAACTTCGGGACCTATGGCAGCCACTCTTTGACAAGTACAAGGTTGACTTGGTTCTCAATGGCCACGACCACACCTACGCTCGAACGGGTTTGATGGCCCACGGCAGCGAGAAGAACGTGCCGTCCGGTATTCGTGCTCAAAGCGAGATCGCAGGTACCGTGTATGTGGTTTCCGTCAGCGGTCCGAAAATGTACGAACTCGGACGCGAACCTTACATGCAGCGAGTCGCGGAAGACACGCAGCTCTATCAAATCATCACCGTGGATGGCGATGAGCTTCGCTACGTTGCTCGCACCGCCGTTGGTCGTCCTTACGATGGCTTCACGTTGACGAAACGCGAAGGCAAGCCAAACCAGTTGGTCGAAAACGTTCCTGACACACCCGAACGAGTGCGTCCAGAAGCCGATGTTGCGGAAGCGGAACCAGTCAAGCGCAACGCGGATCAAGTCCCGGTCGTTACCTCGAGTCTTCGGTTGACCAACCCAGAAGCGAAGGATCAGGACGACTTGTGTGTTTGGAGAGACAAGCAATCTCCGGAACGCAGCGTGATCATCGCCTCGGACAAATCGGCCAACCGTTTGTTTGTCTACGACCTGGAAGGCAAGCTGACTCAGTCGATCGAAGTTTCGAAACCAGGAAACGTCGATTTGCGCTACGACGTCCCTTTCCAAGGCGAGCAAATTGACTTGGTGGCCGTCAATCAACGCGAAGACGGTTTCAAACTTCGTCTCTTCCGCGTCGACCATGAAACGCGAGAGTTGGTGGCAATCGACCAAGGCGGGATCGCAACGGGGCCCAACTACGGTGGTTGCCTCTACCGTTCAGCGTTCGATGATCGTCTGTACTTTTTTACAACGTCCAAAGAAGACGGTTGTGAACAGATCGAACTCAGCGAAACCGTGAATGGGTTTTACACTGGCAAAAAGGTCCGTCACCTGGATGTCGGAATGTCGGAAGGCGCCGTCGCCGATGACCAACTCGGCTTGGTTTACGTCGCAACCGAAACCGAAGGCGTCTGGCGATTTGAGGCGGAACCCACGGGACAGCCTGAGGGCACGTTGATTTTGCAGATCGGCGACAACGGAATTCAAGGTGATTTGGAAGGCGTGGCATTGAGCTACGACGACAATCAAATCCGGTACCTGACCGTCTCGGATCAAGGCTCCAACACCTTCCACGTTCTTCCGATGGTTGGCGGCAGCAGCACGTATCGTTTCTCGATTGAGAATGCTGAAGAAACCGATGGGATCGAGGTGGTCACCGATTCATTTGGCCCCAAATTCCCCAAGGGATTCTTTGCCTGTCACTCGAACCATGACGAGAGTTGCCCGATTCTGATCACCCCATTGCCAAGCATTTTGAACGCCTTGGGGACCAACTGAGCGAATTGGCTAATTCAGACTGAAAACAACGCGTGGACGCCGACAAGGTCATTCCGCGTTTGTTGGATCAATGGACGGGGAATGCGTCTCAGAGAACCATTGCACGAAGCCCTCCGTCGGCCGTTCCAGCGAGAGGGAATTGAGACTCATGCTTAGACCGCTTCGATACGGTGAACCAGGGCTTGCGTCCAGGATTGTTCAGGAGGCAGCTTCTTGCATGTCCGCTTCCACCACGTTTTCGGCAAAGCTTTGGTAGGCTTCACCGATTTGCTGTGCCATTGGATCGGGCCAAGCGTGGAAGCGTCCTTCGGAAAGGGCATCAAAGATGGCGGTCGCGACCAGCGTTGGCGAAGCGGCGTTCTCGAAGCCAGCTCCGTGGCTCATCTCCGTTTCGATTGGCCCTGGATGGACACTGACCACCTGTGTTCCCTGGTCGCGAAGGGAATCACGCAGGGCCTGGGTGATTGTGTAGCTTGCGGATTTCGACGCGCAGTACGTTGCGAGATCGGCAAACGTCTTCACCGACGCGACGCTGTTGAGCTGAACCAGTGCGCCGCCCCCGTTGGCTTTCAAAACCGGTGCGAATGCTTGAGCCACTCGCATCAGACCATAGACGTTCACGTTCATCTCGAACTGCAATGCCTCGATGCTGTTTTCAGAGAGTGCGTTCTCGACCTTCAGCACGCCCGCATTGTTAACGACGACCTGCACGTCCTGGGCGGTTTCAGCGGCTGAGTTGATGGAGGCTGGATCTTCCAGGTCCAAGTGAACGGGGACCACGCGGTCACCATGTTGCTTGACCAGCGGTGCGGCTGAGTCGAGGTTCCGAACCGCTGCGTAGACCTTGGAGGCGCCACGCTGCAGAGCTTCCTCTAAAATGGCTTTTCCAATCCCACGATTGGCGCCGGTGATCAACACGACCTTGTCGCTGACTTCGAATTTCATCTGTCTGTCCTTGAATGGGAGACGGCGTCACGCGTCCTCTCCAAAAACGTCGTTTGGAGGGAGGTGCACCGTGCGGAAACCGCAAAAAAACTCAAAAAGCGGCACGCCCACGTCCTGGTTGGAGGTTCACCTCCCCAGTGAACACACGCAGGCCTTCGAGTTCGGGATCCGCGATGAATGCTCCGTCCTGGAGAGTGCCCGCCTTGCTGTTGGCGTCTTCAATGAATGGCCATTCTTCATGCCAAACCGCCATCCGGAAGGATGTCGTGCAGCTTTGGAGCGGCAGCAGGCCTTTCGGTGATCCACCTGGCGGTCGAACAATCCAACGTCGGACTTGGTGGGGAACTTTTCAAAACCGCCGAATGGGATTGTTCGGAGATTGCAACGGATCCGAACTAGAATTTTCCTTCGTTTGAGTCGTTTCAACCGTACGATGCGGGGCGAGACACGCACGCCATCCACTTCGCCAAGAATTTCCATGACCACCATCCACGTCGGATGCCAACTGAATTACGTCGTGCATTCGCCTTCGATTTTCCTGCTGAACTGCGCCGTTTCACAAAACTCGCATCAACGGGTCCGAGCCGAATCGTTGGAAATCCTGCCTTTTCAGCCGGTGGAAGAATGTGAAGTGGGGCCGCTGGGCAACCGCGTCGTTCGCCTGAACGCACCACCCGGGGAGTTGCAAATTCGGTATTCGGCCAGCGTGGATCTCAATTCTGAGACGGTTGACTCGAACGATGTGCTTGAATCGAGCTACGAGCACCTGCCTGGCGACATCCTCTCGTATCTCAATCCGAGTCGCTATTGTGAGTCCGACAAACTTTATCGATTTGCCAATGGCGAGTTCGGGCATTTGGTCCCGGGGTATTCACGTGTCACCGCGGTCTGCAACTGGACCTTCGAGCATCTGGCCTATGTGCCCGGCAGCACAAATTCGTCCACCACGGCTTGCGATGTCCTGCTCCAGCGAGCAGGCGTGTGCCGTGACTACGCCCATGTCGCGATCAGTCTCTGCCGAGCGTTGGGAATCCCGGCCCGCTATGTGTCAGGATACGCCGTCAATCTGTACCCGCCAGACTTTCACGGGTTCATGGAAGCCTACCTCGACGGGCGATGGTTCCTGTTTGATGCCACTCGTTTGGCGCCGGTTGGTGGCTTGGTGCGAATCGGAACCGGACGTGATGCGGCCGACGTCGCCTTCGCGACGATTCGAGGCGAGGTGGGGTGCAAAGAGGTGGGAGTCTGGGCAAACGACACAAATCCCATGGACCAGCGGCTCAGTCCCGACAATGTGCAGACCGGTGTGAGTTCTGCTTGAACGCAGGCTTTCGTCCACGTGCCAACCGTTCGTGTTTGCGTTCAACGCAGTCCGTGGTAGCTTGCGCCATTGGTCCGCGTGATTCCGCTTTCCTGAAAACTCGCCATCGGCGTTGTTTTTGACAGTGCTTATCTCAACCCGCGTATTGACCTCGCCGGTCATCTTCCGTCGCGGCAAAACGCATCGGGCCTGATGCTCGCCCAAGGAGGCGAAAACGATGGACAGTTTCTCCAAGACCCCTCGGTTTGTATTGAAGGCGGATGGTCTTCCAATTGGGCCAGACACCGTCCCATCCAATCGGGAAACAGAGACGCAGGTCGTCTTTGGGTTTTCCAGCAAGGAGCACTACGACGCATTTCAAAAAGTGTGTTCTGACCCTGTCACTCCCTATCCGTTGGTGAAGGGATACTTGCAGAATCAAGTGGAAGAAAGCGGAGGACGCCTCCAACTGGTCATGCTCGATGCTGATTCCCCGACCCAAGAAGTGTGCCCGGCAGCCACCTTTCAAGCGATCCTGACTTCCATCGAAGGCAGCAGCGACACGGTGCCAGTCTCACATCAGTTGAACTTCAACGGCGAATCGCTTCGCTACGACGTCCGCAGCGTGGAACCCCGTGCATCCGCCCCGGCGAGTGGATGAACCGAATGGTTCGGCAAGAAGTCTTTTGATACCAGTGGTTCGGTTCAGATTGACGACTGGAGATGAACCCTGATTGGCTTTGAATGCAAAGCGATTGGATGCAACAAAAAAACGTCAGTGCAGGTTGCACTGACGTTTCGATAAGAGTCACCAGAAGTCATCTTCATCCGAACTAGAATTCGGTGTCGATGATTTCCTTCGCCGCTCGTGTTCCAAGAGCTCCCCAAATTCCAAATGGACTCTGTGCTCCGGCCATCGGCGCGGTGGTGTCATTGTCCGCGTTGTACGGGGTGGGTGAGTTTTGATTTCCTGCATCGATGGAATCGGTGATGAATTTCACGGCTCCATCGCCCATCAGAATGTGACCACCACCTTGGTGACGACTCGACACCGAAGATTGTCCGCTGCTCGAGTCGCCGCTGCCCAAGCAGGTTGGCGTGTTTGGTGGACGAATGGACGAGAAACTGGTGTAGATCATCGCACCATCTGCCCAGCGTGCACCACGAGTTTGATTGCCACTCATCACGCCCGGTGCGGTATCGCCCCAGAATTGAGGACGGTCCGGATTCAGATGTTCATCGCAACCATGGACTGGACTGGCGTTGTGAATGGTTGCCCAACCATACCCACCGCCTGAACCCATGGGAGCAGTTCTGGCGTCGCGATCGCCCAAGTCCGTCGTGATTTCGCCGCCCATCATGGTGTTGGAAAGCCCATCCAAGACGTCGCGAAATCCAAACTGGCCGCGGTTTGCAAACATCCCGCGGTTCGCCATCGCAACACTTCCTTGCGAGTACCAACGGTTGTTTCCACCATCAAAGTTGGCGTATCCCGTGTCAACTCGGTGAGTGCCATCGCCAATGCAGACGGCATAGTTCGTTCGTCCCATCGCGGGAGCACCGAAACCAGGGTCACTTGGGCAACGGAGTGACTTCAATTCAGTCATCCATGGTGTGTAGGCGGTCGTCCAAGGCGCGGGCCCCATGGCTGGCCAGGAAGGTGTTGCGCCATCGGCAAGCGGGTTCGAAATCTGCTCCCACATCGCTTGCTGTTCAATGAATGGGAGAAGCCCAATCAAGAACGAAGCCCGGTATCGGTTGTTGCCGTCGGTTCGGCTGGTCCCACCGCTGTTGGTGCCGCTGCCGTTGGGGCCGTTGAGCTTTCCAAAGTAGGTGCCACCACTCTGCATCGGCAGTTTGTTGTAGGCCGAGTGGTAGTTGTGAAATGCCAAGCCAAGTTGCTTCACATTGTTCCCACAACTCATTCGGCGGGCGGCTTCGCGAGCGGCTTGAACCGCCGGCAAAAGCAATCCAACCAGAACGCCAATGATTGCAATCACAACCAGCAACTCAACCAAGGTGAAACCGCTTCGCACCTTCAAGTGCCCGCGGCGTTCAAAAGACGTCTTCATAAAAAGTCGACCTGAAAAAGAGAGAGAGGAGAAAAGAGAGTAGAAGTGTCGAGCTGTCTGCCAGCGTTCGACGTTCTTTTGCAAACGATCAATGATCAATTCTGCGATTCATAATCTTTGGATTCGCTGGAAATTTGATTGTCGTAGTCCGCGTAGGCTTGTTCCTGCTCGGCTTCCGTGAGCGTTTCTTCGATCACGACGCTGTCCGGGTTGGAACAACCGACCGACGAGACGATTGCGAAAGCGAATGCCAAAAGAAATGCAGTGTTAAGGTTTTTTGCCATGTGAATTTCGGGGAATTGACGGTTCAAGAGAAGTTGAGATGGCCGAGGATAGCGAAGCTAAAAAGACGCGAGCGCTTCATTCCTCGCACGTACCTAGTGATTTTACGTACAAGTGTAAGAGGGCGTCAATTCCCCAATACAGCTGTTTAACGTAATTTTCACGCACCCACGAGGTCATCCAGAGCGAAGACTGGAAACGGGGTTCGATGCGTTCCCCAGTTTGATATTCCCCAAGCCGAATGGAGCACCAACGCTGGTGGTCGGCACTCCCCCTGAGATTGTGCGGCATATTGTAATGCCGTTCATTTCCGGAACAGCCAACACGCAACTGCTGGCACTCTGGTCAGAGCAACCGCCCAAATGAGCAGGCCTCCCCAATTCGGAATTCAGATCGTTCCCAGAATGATGGGCGAGGAGGGAGGTTGAACGACTACCGCCCGTTCGAAACGCCAACCGCGGGCGCCGCTGCGGCATCATGAGTGCGATCGGAACGATTCAGAGGAATCGAAATCACCAAGCCAGCAGCTCGATCGTCGTTGTTGGACCTTCTCGATGCATGGCAACTCAGACAGGTCGCCGACAGCCGAATCTTGCCAGCAAACCGGTACACGCCGTCAGCGGCAGCTTCGTGCGTATTCTTCCCCGAACGCAGCACACCAACGGCTTCCTGCTCAAACTTTGATTCTGGTTCGTTGTCAATGTTCATCGCTTTTAAGTCCACGGCCATCCAGCGGAGCTCAATCCCGTAGGTTCGCTCCAATTCCGCGAACACATCTTCCAGCGACCTCGATGGGATGCTCAAACCCTCATCTTCGCGAAAGAAGTCACGGTGCATGACCTGCAACGAGCCATGCAACGTTTCATGAAGAATCATGGCTCGCGCCTGCGCCTCGTCAACGGTCAGGGCAGGGACTGCGTCGATGCTGCGACCGGTTCGCCCCTGCCCTTGTGTCACCTCAGCGACAGTGATGTCCGGCGCTGCCAGGGTTGCCGAAGTGACGGACTGAGCAAGTGCGTGCGTGGAAAGGCAGGCGACCAAAAGGAAGGTGACCCCGGACAGTCGCAATGGCATTCGTTTCATCCAATTCGTTTGGCAGGAAACCCATCCAGGCACACTTGCCGAGGCGGGAGTCTTCTCGAACACAGAAACATGCACCAGTGGTACATGTTTAGCGCAATTGCAATTCATTTGGATGGTTGTGTCAAGCAGATTCGTTGCCAGCCTTCGTCGTTCCAAAGGGAGAATCTGAAGGAGGCGATGGACGGCAACACCCCCAGAAGCGTCCTCCCTGGGCGACACCAGGAACCCTGCGTTGACGTGCAGGGGATCTTCCTGAAACACCTCAGCAGCTGACTTCCCCAGCAAAACGGCAGTATTGATCGCTTTTCAAGGCTGCGTCATGGCCGCTGGCACTTTGCTTGCATTCTTGTCTCTCAAACCAAGGATGATGCAATGACTTCTCTTCTAATGGGAACTTGGACCATGTTGATGAAAAACCCCCACCTCGAAACGGTCTTGGCACAAGAGCAGGAATCGCAAGAGGATCTTCGATTCACGAGCACGGCATTCTTCGGCCAAGCCGTTCTGCTTCTGCTGTTCCTTGTCGCAATCCTACTGCGTTCCCTGAGTTCGTAACTGCCCATCGACTGCTTCTCGTTTGAGGCATCTGCTCGTCAGATGCCTCGAATCACCGGACGCTTTCGGGATCGAGGTCCAACTGGATCCAGGCTTCGGAGGAGGTTGACTTCTGCGAACTGGAACGCCTTCTCAAGACCGAGAAGCGTCAGGGCGTCGGGTTGGACTTTGGCAACGTCCAACGCAGCAAACCGATCCCGACGAGCGCACTGACCGCGGAGCCCAGCAGGACGCCGGTTTTCGCGGTGTCCAGCCCATCCGCTCCGAACGCCAAGCCGTCGATGAACAGCGCCATGGTGAATCCGATCCCTGCGAGAAAACTGCCGGAGATAAGCACGGGCCAGTTCAGCCCATGGGGCAACCGAGCCATTCCAGCGCGGATCACCAACCAACTGAACAAGACAATGCCGACCGGTTTGCCAACGACCAAGCCGATCACGACAGCGATCGCAACGGAATCGGTGACATTGGCAGGCTCAATCAGCACACCCGCATTTGCGAGCGCGAACACCGGCATGATGAGATAGGCCGACCAAGGGTGCAGCGTCATTTCCAGGTATTCCAGCGGCGAAACCGTTTCTCGGGTCAATTGCTGAACCTCTCGCACCACCTCCACTCGATGGGAGCGTTGGGCCCAATGCTGTGGTTGAAACTCGTTTTCCTTTTCGTGCAAATATTCGCGAAAACGTTCGGGAACGAGTGTTGGCGTAGCCGGAGTCATCAATCCCAGAATCACGCCAATCAAAGTCGCATGCACCCCGGATTCATGCAGTGCGATCCAGGCGAGGATTCCCACTGCGACATAAGGTGGAAAACGACGCACGCCCACTCTCGCGAGGAAGTGAACGAGAGCAATGGCGCAGGCGGCCAACATCAAATAACGCCCGTCAAGCGATTCGGTGTATCCAATCGCAATCACCAAGATCGCGCCAATGTCATCGACGATCGCCAATGAAAGCAGCAAGACACGAAGACTGTGCGGAACACGTGAACCAAGAATCGCGAGGCAACCAACCACGAACGCGATGTCGGTCGCCATCGGAATTCCCCAACCCTGCATTCCAGGTTGTCCGTATTGCATCGACAGATACAAACCGGCGGGCACAATCATGCCACCGATGGCGGCGGCAATCGGCAACGTGGCTTGCCTGAAATCTGAAAGCGTGCCGTGTGCCAATTCACGCTTGACCTCCAAGCCAATCACGAAGAAGAAGATCGCCATCAATCCATCATTGATCACATGATGAAGCGAGTGACTGAACACCACGCCTCCCACGGCAAGCGTCAGCTCCGTTTGCCAGATCGCAAGGTAGGCGTCCGCCCACCGCGAATTGGCGGCCGCCAGCGCGACCGCGGTGCAGAGAACCAGCACAACGCCGCTGGTCGCTTCAATGTGGAGGAAACGAGCAAACGGGCGAAGCCATCTGTCGATGGGTTGAATCGGCAGCGGGAGGCGGGGTTCAAGATGGTTCATAAAGGCTGTGGTCGTTGTCTCTCGTTGGAGTCATGAAAAAGATCAGGGAAGCAGCGATTGCACCATCGGGGAGGTCGTGAATGCACCGGGGGAAACGATCATGTAAACCATCGCGACGAGGGCTGGAACGAGTAGCACGAGCAGCATGACGCACACCAATCCAATCACGTATCTCCTCTCATCTGCTTCCGTCACTTTCCGAGGATTCACCCTACGGGACAGAGACTCCGAACTCAACTCCTCTCGCTCGGATTCACGCGTGGTTGCCTCCCGACAGGATGAGTGGTCCATCTGTTTCGAACTGGAAGGGGTGATGAGTGCAATCAACATCGTTTCGTCCTCCAAAGTGGGAACTCGAACCATGAACGCAAACGCAGTGCAGGTGCGGTGCCGATCACGATTCTGTTCCTCAGAGTGTCGAACCCTTTCGTCGCGAGTCGCGTCCCTGTTGTGATTGGTTTGCTTGCGACAGTCACCATTTTCACCTCTTCCGTTTGGGCAAAGATTGCAAAGATGAAGAGGACGCATGTTTTCAAATTCAGCCAAGCGTCAGCGCCGGTTGCAGGGGCGACAACGCCAGTTGACGGTCACGCTGTTCGCATACTTTGAAGCAGGCGTGTTCGGGTTGGGAGCCGCCAAGACAACTCTTTCCAGTAAGATGGCAGGATGACGTTTCAACGAAATCAGCCAGCCGATGCCCTTCCAAGTCTGGGCCAACCAATCCCACCGGAGTTCTTTCGTGCGATCGCCGAGAGCACCGTCGATTGGGAGAGTTGGCTGTCATCCACCGGCCAGATTCGATGGGTCAATCGAGCGGTGCAACGATACACCGGCTACACGCCGGAAGAATGCTTGAAGATGAGCGATTACCCCCTGCCGTTGATCGTGCCGGAAGACCGGGAACGGATGTCTCACCAATGGAAGGAGGCTGCGAAAGGCACGACCGGGAACAACATTGAATTTCAGGTTTTGCACAAGGATGGGGCGACGCTCTGGATGGCGGTTTCCTGGCAGCCCATGATCAACCGAGACGGTGCATCGCTCGGGTTTCGCGCCAGCGTTCGTGACGTCACTGAACGCCGCCGAATGAGAGAGCAACTTCGTTTGCAGAACGAGCGATTGGAACAAATCGTTGAAGCCCGCACTGCCAAAATCGCTCAGCTCGAACAACATCGTCTGAACATGGAAAAGCTGGCGGCATTGGGCGAGTTGGCCGCTGGCGTCGCTCACGAAATCAACAACCCTTTGGCCGGGATTCGCAACGCGTTTGCGCTGCTGAAACGTCACCTTCCTCGTCGAGTCAAGCACTACGACAAACTCGATTTGATTGACAAAGAGATCGAGCGGATCCGAGGCATCACGCATCAGATGTTTCAGTTGTATTGTCCCACCCAGCAAAAAGCCGTCGTCTTCAACATCCATCGATGCCTCGACGACTTGATGTCGCTTTCGCTGCCGATGTCTCGGAAGTGGAACGTCGCGGTGGTGCTTGACTGCAAACGTTTGGAGGCGACCGACACTCTCGACACCGATCTCGTCCAGCTCCGTGAAGGTGAGCTGAAGCAGATCTTGCTGAACCTGATCCACAACGCGATCCAAGCGTCTGCTCCTGGGCAGACAGTCCGCGTGGAGGTGTTTCAGCAGGAGGAACATCTCGTTGTCAAAGTCATTGACAAGGGCTGCGGCATGGACGTTGATATCATCGACTCGATCTTTGATCCGTTCTTCAGCACCAAGACAACCACGGTGGGACAAGGCATGGGGCTGGGGCTGTCCGTGACCCGTGGACTGGTCGAAGCGATGCAAGGCACAATCGAAGTGACCAGTCATCCGGGAGAGGGCACCCAGTTTTGCGTCATGTTGCCACGATGCCTGCACACGGAAAGTGAAGAAAATTGAACGTCGAACCCACTCAACGCATTTTGATCGCGGACGATGAACCGCTTTACCGAGAAACAACCGCCGAATTCTTGCGAGAAGAAGGGTACGAATGCGTCTGTGTGGAAGACGCAAGCGATGCGATCTCCGTCTTGAACGAACACGACTTCGATCTCATCCTCTCGGACTTGAATATGCCCGGGAATCTCAAGCTGGAACTCTTGAAGGAAGGCCGTACCAAACACAAACATGTTCCGATGATTGTGGTCACTGGCGCACCGTCGTTGCCATCCGCCATCGAAAGCGTGCGACTTGGCGTCACCGACTACTTGCTCAAACCCGTCAAGCTGGAAGAACTGCTCACCGCAGTCCAGCGTTCCCTGTCGCGTGCTGGACAGAGCAAAGCGATTGCGCCCTCTGTTTCGGCTCCAACCGTGAAACGGGCGGCCAATCCCAAACCTGCATCCACCACGACGCCAGCCCATGGCATTATCGGTGGCAGTCCCCAAATGCGAGAGGTGCTGGAGATTGTCGAGCGTGTGGCTCCCAGCGACACGAACGTTTTGATCACCGGTGAAAGTGGGACTGGCAAAGAGGTGATCGCCAACGCGATTCACAATCAAAGCCACCGCCGTGAGAAGGCGATGCAGGTCATCGATTGCACCTCGATTCCTGAGTCGTTGTTCGAGTCCGCTCTTTTCGGCCACATCAAGGGATCGTTCACTGGGGCAGTGCAAGACCAAGCCGGCCTGCTGCGAGCCTGTGACGGTGGGACCGCCTTCATTGATGAACTGGGTGAATTGCCGCTGTCCTCCCAAGCGAAACTGCTGCGAGTGATCCAGGAGCAGACCTTCACGCCGGTTGGTGACAGCCAATCGATCCAGGTCGACACGCGATTTGTTTGCGCGACCAACCGCGATCTACAAGAGGAGGTCAAAGCCGAACGCTTCCGTCATGATCTGTACTATCGTTTGGCAGTGGTTCACATCGAGCTTCCGCCTCTTCGCGAGCGAGGTGAAGACGTGATCTTGCTCGCAGAAGCCTTTTTGAAAAAGCATTGGCCCACCGGTCAGTTCGAACATTCATTCGCCAAAGAGACACTGGATTGTTTCCGTCGTTATCAATGGCCTGGCAACATTCGAGAACTCAGGAACGTCTTGGAACGATCGGTCGCTCTGGCAACCGGCCCAGTGATCGAACCCAGCGACCTTCCACTCCCGGTCCGCGAAGCAATCAACGATCCGCTGCCGGGAATTCAGGATCTCACGGAAGTCTCCCGCGACGAGGCTCTGGACACCGCCGATCGAACCTACCTGATCAAAATCCTGGACAAACACCATGGCGTCATCGCGAGTGCCGCTCGCCAAGCAGGATTGTCTCGCCAGGGCATGAACAAATTGCTGAAACGCCACCACATCGACGCCAACGATTACCGGCGATGAACCGCAACAAGACGACCTCTGCGGGTCAGTCTTCCTTGGGCGATCAATCTGGGACTCGATGCCGACTGACCTCGGTCTGCTCGGTCAGTTCCAGCGAGCGGTCCTCCTTCTCTCGCAGGGAAACCTTGTGCTGCATGATTTCCTCCGGGGTCCGTCCCCCTTGGTTTGCAACCCCAAGCTCACGGACCAAATGAATCAAGTCGTCCTCACTGACATCCACAAAGGAATCCAGTGAACGGATGGCATTCAAGACGTCGTCGTGGGACGGCCGACTCGAGAGACTCTCGGTCTGCTCCGCCTCGGTCGGAACAGAAAACAAACCGGCGGGATAGCGTCGCCATGGGAAAGGCGCATTGAGGAGGACGGCGAGTGTTAGCATCAAGCCAACATTGATCAGAATCGGACACAGAACATACAGGTATCCCAGTTCATGGATTGCCTCCCCGCCCATGACAGCGGTGAATGCCGTCGCTCCGCCCGGCGGATGAATGCAGCCGAACTGATACATCACCCCGATGGAAATCCCAACGGCGAGCGCAGTTGCAACCGCCGGATTGTTGATCCACTGGCAGCACGTCACACCGATGCAAGCTGAGATGGAATGCCCGGCGATCAAGGGCCAGGGTTGCGACAACGGGCCGTGTGGAACGGCGTACAGCAACACCGCGCTGGCTCCCATCGAAGCGATCACGCCGACCGCCGCCATCGATGGGAGGAACAGATTGGTCAGGTAAAACACACAGTAGATGGCGCAGCCAGAACCAAGTGCCGAAATCAGCTTTTCTTGCCTGCTGACCTGCACCAGTTCGACGCCCAACCATTTGCTTCCGAGCATGTCGAATTCACGTTGGATCGCGTAGCAATCAGATGCAGCGTCTGGCCATGTCCGCTCATGGTGGATCGCTGTTCTGATCGGGCAAACAGATTAGGCGAAATGCAATGGGCGTCAAGCCGAGCGTTCCCGGAGGCAGCTTTCGCAGCGGAACGGAGAATCGCCACAACCCCAGCGACGCTGCTGGTAGAATCTTTTCAGCTCGAATACTCGCTAAGCAGGTCGGCAGGAGTCTTTCGGCATTTGGACTGCTTCGGGAAACGTTGTTGCTCCCACGTACAACCGGGGCGTTGGCCACGGTTGTGCTTGGGAACTCCTGCATGCTTGTTTCGCAACAAAGTACTTCTTTGCGAATCCGATGTGACTGCACCAATGAACGCATCCCTCCCCGCCACCGAACCCCGACAAGTCGATGATGGACGATTAGGGATTTTCCAATTGATGGTGATCACCGCCGGGATCGCAATTGCCTTTGCGATCGGTCGTGGACTCGGGACGCTTCGTCGTGTTCCGGATTGGCCGTGGCGTTCCGAAACCGCGGAAACAATCCAAGCCATGGATCTGCTGGTTGCCAGTGTCTACGGTCTGAGTCTCGCCGTGTTTTTCTTGGCAGTTCGATCCCAGCACTTCTGGACCAGCCCAGGCAAAACGCTTGCCTTGCTGTTCGCCAACATGTGTGTTTTGGATTGGACACTCGACTTCTTCGCCTCCACCACCGTTGCCCTGCGTTTTTGGGTCGACCCGCAAGCCGGTATCTCTTCCACTGCAGGCTATGTCCTCGGCATCTGGTACGAACACTTCTCAGCTCGGCTGGGATACTTCCTCGGGTTGCCTGTTCTCATTCTAGCGATCGTGCGGACAAAACCGCAGCATTTCACCTGGCGATTGGCCTGGGTCGGATTCCTGATCTTCGATCTGGCGATCCTTTCAGTCCTGCATGTGGACGTGTTTGCGACCCTTCCACTAGGCCTGTTGAATTGGTACTTCCCAATCGCACTGGGGATTCCCGTTGTGTTGCTTGCGATTGCATTCATTCGCGATCTCGCGCGGCGAGAACTCGATTGGTGGACCGTCCTGACATGTCTGCCCATCATTTCCATTTGGCTGATCAGTGTTGTGATCCAGGCAGTATGACCTTGGGTTGAGAACCCGAGGCTTTCGGCTGCCGTCGCTCCGCGACTGATTGAGTGTGTTGCGGGATCGAACAACCGCGGAGCGGTGACAGTTGTCAGCCTCGGGTTTTCAACCCGAGGTCTTGGTCGTGCCCCTGTTGCTCGACAAGCCGCGGAGCGGCGACAGGTGGCAAGCGATGAGATCCGACCATTGCGGGCTTGCTTGCGCGGCGGGAACTGGGGAGTGCCTCATTGACGCGTCGGGTTTCCATGGGCGCATGGATCGCGTGGCGGGGCGATTCGATGTTCGATCATCGTCGGTGCTCACGACTACTGCGTAAGCACCAAGCGCTCGGTGGTCGTCAATTCAGGACCGCCGCCTCGATTGCCGCTTCCTGACGCGGTGAATAGCGAATCGCCGATCCGAACCAGGCCTGTTCCATGTCGGCCTTGGACCAGCGATGGCCACGCCGCCCACTCCTTGGTTGCAGGGTCAAAGACTTCGATCTGGTCGTGAGCCGGCTTCTGATCTGCACTCTCACCGCCGCCAACGACCAATTTGCCTTCGATTGCGACGACGCTGTTGCCTGCCCGCTCGGTTGGCAAATCAGGGCACTGCTCTGCCGGCAACCATTCGCCAATCTCAAAGTCGTACACATCCAATTTGCTGATCGTTTGTGAGAACACGGCGTTGTCGCGTTTGGACGTCACTCGTCCGCCTGCCGCGTACAGCCGATTGCCAATCACGGCCGCTTGAAAGTGATCTCGCATGTGGGGCGCATCGGGCATGATCTCCCACACGCCTGTCTTGGGATCGTAGCGATCAAACCATGGTCGACAACCATCGACATGCCCGTTCGTGATGCCGCCAATCAAGTAGATCCAACCATCGTGGTAAACGGCACCGGCCCCGCCGCGACGACGTGACTCGGGGATCGAATGAACGAAGTCAAAACGATCTTCCGCGGGATGATAGACCACGACCTTTTCAAGGGGCGTTTCCCGCGGGTACGGTCCAGTCATCGCTCCCATCAAGTAAATCGCATCCTCCACCACGACACCTTGAAAGTGATGCAACTCCATTGGCGTTTCGGAGTTCTCTGTCCAAACATTGGTCTTGGGGTCGTAGACGTCGACCGGATTGATGCGGCGGCCACCAAGCAAATACAGCTTGTTTTGAAAACCTACCAAAGCCGCTTCATGGCGCGCCGTCGGGTGACCTTCCGTCGCGATCGTTTTCCAGACCTCCAGCCCGGGATCAGGCGATTCGGCTTGAACCAGTGACAACGAGGTTCCAAGAAGCAAAGCACAAAGGTGGAAACGCATCGTTGGGGGACCGATAGGCAGGAGGTGAGTCAAGGGAATCGCGACCTAGGACGCCCCTGTTGGATCGTCGTTCGATTCTTGGGGTGCGACGACGGAGAACACGTCGCCGCCCGTCAGTCGAGTTCGCAATGTTTGGCCTGGCTGAACGTCGCTCGGAGACCGGACGACTTGTCCCGATTCCGTTTGCGTGACGCTGTAACCACGCGAAAGCACGGCCAGGGGTGACAGAGCCGTCTGGGCCGCCGCAACCGTCGCGAGTTTGGAACGAGCCTGTTCCAAGCGACGCCAGATCGCCGACCGTCCACGCTCGTCCCAGTCATCCAAGTCGCGACTGCGGTCGTGGACCAGCTCGAACGGGTTTTGAAACACCGGGCGAGATTCCCAGTTCTCTAAGCGTTGCCGTTCTGACTGGACTCGGCGGAACAGATTGCGGGTCATCATTTCGCCCAGTGCATCCAACGCCGCAATCATGGACTCACGATCAGGAAGCACTCGAGACGCCGCGTCGGTCGGCGTCAACGCACGCACGTCCGCCACCAAATCCGCCAGTGTCACATCGATCTCGTGTCCCACCGCGGACACAGTCGGAATCCTCGACGCTGCAATCGCTCGTACCAGTTTCTCGTCGTTGAAGGACCAAAGATCTTCCAACGAGCCACCGCCTCGCGAAACGATCAACACATCGGGTTGAGGCCGCATCCGGTGGGCCGCTCGCATCCCATCGATCAGCGATTCGACACTGCCCGGACCTTGGACGCTGGCCGGAATCAAGACGATCTCGATCCCGGCGTGACGCTGCGCTGCGGCCTGCAAAAAATCTTGGATCGCAGCCCCCGTGGGGCTGGTCACAATCGCGACCCGCCGAGGAACACGCGGCAACAGTCGCTTTCGTTCCGGTTCGAACAACCCTTCTGCCTGCAGCTTGGCTTGCAGTTGCGCAAAGGCGAGCTGCAGTGCCCCCATGCCTTGCGGTTGGCACTTGCGAACCACCAACTGATAGGAACCCCGAGCGGCGTAGACCTCCACGTCACCCATGCAAAGAACGCTTTGCCCGTCGTCCAGCTCAAACGGCAAACGCTCGGCAACGCTTCGCCACATCACGCCGCGAATTTGCGAGCGATCGTCTTTGAGCGTGAAGTACAGGTGCCCGCTTCGTGGCCGAGCGATGTCGGTGATTTCACCCGCGACCCAAACCGAGGGAAACCCCGACTCAACTGTCGATTTGATTTGACGAGTCAGCTCGCTGATCGAGATCGCATCTTCGCTGGTCGAGCTTTGCCGCCTCTTCTTGGCGACTTTGCGTTTCGGGGGCGTCGCCTTGTTCGGTTTGTCATCGCTGGAATCAAACAGCGAGAACTGGGTGGGGTCGCTCATGTCTCAGATCGACTCTCGCGTGAACGACGACGTCGCCCGGTTTTCGCGAAACGGTCACGCACATCCGAAACGGCTTGCAAGAACACGTCGACTTCATCGATCGTGTTGTAGAAATAGCAACTCGCTCGCGAGGTCGCGGAGACCCCAATCGCATTGTGCAGAGGCATCGTGCAATGGTGCCCTGCGCGAACCGCCACGCCCTGACCATCGAGAAACTGGGACACGTCGTGTGCGTGAACCCCTTCGACCACAAAGCTATTGATCCCGCCTTTGTGCTTGGACGTCGGCCCAATCACACGGACGCCAGCGATCTCACGAAGCCCCGCGTCGGCACGCGAACCAAGCTGACGTTCATGGGCATGAATGTTGTCCATGCCGATCTGGATCAGGTACTTCACTGCCGCTTCCAGACCAATCGCTTCGACAATCGGCGGCGTGCCAGCTTCGAATTTTTCGGGCAAGGAATGGGACGTGAACCCATCCGTCGTGACCGTGTCGATCATCCCGCCACCACCCAAAAACGGAGGCATGGAATCCAACAAACTTTCGCGTCCCCAGAGCACGCCGATTCCGGTCGGTCCACAAACCTTGTGGCCGCTGAAGACGACAAAGTCCGCCCCCCAGTCCTGCACATCCAGCTGCCAGTGCGGGGCGGCTTGCGCTGCGTCAATCAACACGGTCGCACCCACATCATGAGCCAGCTGGGTCCAGTGTTTGACCGGGTACTCGGTGCCGAGCGTGTTGCTGGCGGCACCAAACGCGAACAACTTGGGTTGGTGCGTCTGAATCGCGGAAGCAACCGCCTCATCATCGATCAAAAAGTCGTCGTTGATCGCGATGAACTCCACCCGGCAACCGACACGTTCGGCCAACTGATGCCAAGGAACGATGTTCGCGTGGTGTTCGCTGATCAGCAACAGAATCACGTCGCCTGACGAAAGATTCTGGTCGCCCCAGGATCTCGCCACCGTGTTGATGGCGGCGGTGGTTCCCGCGGTAAAGACGACCTCGCTGGTCGTCGACGCGTTCATGAACGAAGCCACAGTCGCGCGTGCGTTTTCGTAGGCTCCTGTCGACGCTTCGCTCAACGTGTGAATCCCACGATGAACGTTGCTGTAGTATTCCCGATAGCATCGACTCATCGCATCGATGACGGCATTGGGACGCTGCGTGGTGGCCGCGTTGTCGAAATACACCAGCGGTCGACCACTGGCCGATTGAGTGTTCAAAATGGGGAAGTCGTCACGGATTTTCGCGACGTCCAACGGCGAGGTGGATGTGGTCACACTCACTGCTCTTCCCCAAGCGATGGGCCGCCCGGTGCGGAGGAATCACCGTCTTCGTTGACTGGGGAATGCAACGCCGATTGCAGAATCTTCCACGACAACAAGCAGCATTTTTGGCGATTGGGGGTCAGCTTGGGACCGAACAACTCCAGCATTTCTTCCGCCGTGAAAGCCTTCACTTCGTCAACCGTTTTGCCTTCCATCAGCTCAATCAGCATCGACGCGGAGGCCTGGCTGATCACACAGCCCTCGCCTTCAAACCAAGCCTCTGACACCTTCCCGGAATCATCCAGCCGCAATGTGATCACAATTCGATCACCGCACAACGGGTTCTTTCCCTCGTCCATGTGGCTGGCGGAATCCAGCGTCCCGTGGTGGTAAGGATCTTCGTAGTGATCTAGCACGTGCTCTTCGTAAATGTCCTGCTCGTTCGGCATGTTCGAATGGTATGGCGTGTGTGTTCGGTCGGTGGAGTCGCGTCAGGGATTGGCTACGGTGCAACCTCCGTGCAGCGAGTCTGATTTCACCCGTCTCCTATTTAACTCTATGCGAGTTGTCAAAAAAGGGAAGCGGGGCTTTCGGCGGAGCACACCTCTCCATTGCTCGCCGTGACGGCCCAGCCGGACTCAACCGCTTGTGAAAGCATGGCGAACACCTTTTCAAGGTTCTTCCACTGTTCGTTTTCCTCGATTTCCCAACTGTGCCCCCACAGATGGAACACGCCCCCTGTTTGAGCTGCCCGCGCCAGCATCACCTCGGCCAATCCCATCCAATCCGTCTTCCCCGCGATCGTCCAAGCGCAGTGAAGGGGCGTCCAGGAGGCTCGTTTGATCGCGTTTCGAACGTAGACCGAACGCGGGTGCGGGTGAGCCTGCACGGAAGTCGGCATTGATGACAACTCCCAGCCCTTGTCGCCGCGAACGTAGTCGCCGCGAACACGGCGTTTGGGCGGATCGACTCGCAGCAACTCCACCGTTCGATAGCCGATGAAACCATGGCGAGCGATCGCGTTGACGTGTTCCCGTTGGTACTTTCCCAGCGGCGGGCAAAACATCGCACACGATTGCCCGGTCACATCCGCAACCCAAGCCCCGCTGTCATGAATCTGCCGTTCGGCCTCCACGTCCGGCAACGTCGTCAATGCCAAGTGCTCCATCGTGTGAGCGCCGATCTCAAATCGCTGGCTCAACTCACGGATCTTCTCTTCGGGCAAAGTCTCCAGCTGTGAATTGCGAGGGATGTAGAACGTGGCCGCCAAGCCGTAACGATCCAGCAACTCAGCCAAGCGTTGATCCTGAGGATGTCCGTCGTCCCAGCTTGTCGTGACCACGCATCGGTTCGTCATGAGCCTGTTCAGGGTGCGAGATGTTTTCGGAGGAATCGGTTTCGTTTTGCGAGGGCGACGCCTCCGAAACACGAGGCACGTTCGCTGCATTGGTTGGGTGCTGCGAATCAATTCGCAAATCCGGGGCGCCGTTGCGGCTCACTTGGTTTCGTCCGCGTGCGGTCAAAGCGTCGTGATAGATCGCCATCAGTTGATCGTGGTTGATCGCCGCGGTGTACTTGGACTCATACTCCCGGCGAGCCATTTCACGCATCGCGATGGTTTGCTCCGCGTTCTCAACAAAACGATCCACCACCGAGGCCAGTTCCTCCGCGTCACCGCTGCGAAACAAAGCCCCCACGGATGGGTGTACTAGCTCAGCTTGACCGCCTTGGTTCGCGCACACAACCGGTGTTCCGCAGGCATACGCTTCGACCACCACCCGGCCGAACGATTCCGCACAGTGAGACGGCAAAATCAACATCGCCGCGTCAGCCATCGTCCGATAGACCGCCGCCTGGTCCAAACGGCCCAAGTACTCCACGTTTTCCCGCGGTCGATCCACCAAGTGCTTGAGCGGACCGTCCCCGATCACCTTCAGCGGGATGGGCTGGGTCAGCCGGTCCCAAGCATCCAGCAGAACTTTCAATCCTTTTTCTTCACTCAAACGGCCCACGAACAGGGCGTAACCACCATCCCCTTCCCCGAGCGGAAGGTCCGATTCAACGAAGTGAGGCTTGACAGCGATCGGGGGCATTGGATGCCCCGATTCCTCGTAACGGGTTTTGACAAACTGGGTCGGTGCGATCGCGACATCGAGATAACGCTGATACGTCTTTCGTGTCCGATGCAACCAATTTTTCACGGCGACAACGCCCGACGCCAATCGGCTCTCGTGAAAACAGGCATGGCGAATTGCGGGAGCCGCAAACCGTGCGGCGACACACTCGGTGCAAGGTCGCCCGTCCCGAAAACACACCGCCTTGGGACACAAAATCCGCGAATTATGCAGTGTCAGAACGGTCGCAGCCCCGGCCTGATGAGCCGCCTTGATCGCAGCCGGCGAGATCGCTGGGAACGTGTTGTGGAAGTGCACCACGTCGATCTGCTTCTGCTTCACGATCGCCTGGATTTCGCGGGCGATGGCCGAATTCCAAACCGTCATCCGAGCATTTGTGATCGCTCCCGCACCAGACATCGAATCGTTCAGGCGCGTGAACCGTGTGACCTCATGGCCAAACGATTCCAACAATTGCGTTTCAGCATCGAATACAACATCCTCTCCGCCACGAAGGCGGTAATAGCTGTGAACGGCAAGGATTCGCATGGCGATGATGGGCGCCGTGGGTCAGCGAGGAAATGGAGGCAAACGAGTGAGGATTTCGCGATTCAGTGGAAACATTCGTTTAGCGGGGTACCGTCGTCAACCCGCCATTTTCTTCGGTTTCGGCCGCAGGTTCCGATTCAGGAGGTTTGTTGAACCCGCGAACGCTGTCGGTTCCGCGGTAGCGCCCGTGTCCCGCATCGCTTCGGCGGCGAGTGGGCGGTTGCCGATTGGTGTCCATTTCGGCTGAATGAGGCGTCGCCAGCAACCCGCGAATCAGGGCTTGGACAATCCCAAATCCCACCGCCAGCATTGCCGCCAACACCAACAGAATCGAACGTTTCGGTTTGACCTTCTTGAGGCCCAACGAGGGTTCTTGGACGACAGCGATTTCACTGACGGCACCCGACGACAGTTGATCGATCAACCGAGCGTTGTCGCGATTCTCAGCCGTCCGCATGTACTCGGCTTCCGCCAACGCAGTTTCCCAGCCCAGCTCGGCCAATTGCACCTCGTCCCGGTTCAATTGCGTCAGTTCTTCCTTCAGAAACTCCGCTTGCGACTTCAGGTTCTCATGCTTGGATTCCAAACCAGACAGCCGAGTTTCGGTCTGCTGCAGCGACATCACCAGTGCCTGCCGAACCGGATTGGTCGACTCGGTCGTCTGAGGCCGCTCGCCTTGCTCCGATTGTGAGATCTCGGTTGCCGCTTCCAGTTGTTCTCGCAACACCTTGAGCTTGGGATGGTCGTCACTCAACTTCAGTGATTGTTCCTTGTAGCGAACTTCCAACTCATACAACGCCTGACGCATCGAGTCGCCGGTCGCTTTGGGAATCCCACGAATCGTTTGCGTTTGCAACGTTTCCGGCTGCTCGCCGACCTGTTCGATCAATCGAGCTCGCTCCGACACCGCGGATGCCAGTTCATACTCGACGTCCACCAAATTGCTTTCGACCTGGCTGATCAGGGAACGCAACGCCGACTGAGCCGAGCCGATGTCGATGATACCGCGTTCGGTTTTGGCAACTCGAAGCTTTTCTTTTGCCTCCACCGCTCGCTTGTACGACAACTTGGATTGCTCTTCGAAGAACTCCGACGACCCGAGTGAACTGTGGGCCATCGCGTGGTGCTGGCGATAGATCTGAACCAACGCCCTGAGCAAATCACGCGACAAAAAGGGGTCCTCCGACCGGACCTCCAAATCAATCGTGTAGGCATCCTTGGCCACGTACAAATTCATCGATTCCTGAAACGCATTGATCGCCATCTCTTCGGCGAGCTGAGCTTCCACTTCTTCCGCCGACAAATCGCCCATGGGTTTTGCGGCCCCGCTGGGCACCATCGAACTGATCTTCTGCATCGTCTTGGACAGCAAGCTGCGTGGTTCCAAGATCCTTTCAACGCCAACCGTTTGTACCACTTTTTGAGCGATCGCTCGCGACTGCAACATCTCTCGAACACTGTTGACCTGCGACGCCCGACTGTCTTGCAGCGAAACGGTTGGCGAAAGCGTCGCCGTGGGATCCATCGAGACGGCGCCGCGTCCCAATCGAATCAACAATTGACTATAGGAATCAAACTGGGCCGGAATCAAAAAGACACCCAATGCCAACACGGGCAGCAACACGATCGTCCACAACACCGCTGACAATCGGTGGCGAGCAACCGCCCGCCAGAGGTCATTCAGACGCAATGGGCGGAAATGATCGGCGTCGGCAAAGGAACGTTCATTCATGTTGCGAGATGCAGCAAGAGACGGAAGCGATGACAATGAATGGAGCGACTTTGACCGGACTCAGCAGCGCCGCCGTCCAGAACAAACGGATTCCAACCCCAGAATCCGCCCGACTCAGTCTAATCCGATGTCAGCCGAACGAGAGGGGCAAGCTTGTCGGACACGCGTTTTTGCGACATCAAAACGCCTCCAGGCATCATTCGCCGCCCCTCCGCCATGGTCAATCGCCCCGCCAAGCCGAGAATCGATCCCAAACGACCTCTCAAAGCTCGGAAATTCGATCGGCGCATAAAAAAACCGACAGGCTGGATCCATCGATCCGACCTGCCGGTCCAATTCAGTAACAGCCACTCGGCGGCAAGAGTGAAGCCGCTGGGAGAAACGCGTGGATCTCGACGTGCTACTGCACAAGTCTTTGTTGATCCAGGCGTGCCCGAAAAATGAACCCTCTGCCGGTGTTATGTGACTGCACCTAACAGACCTCAAAAGATCTGCTGCTTGCATTTTAGGCGTCGTAGCCGATGCAGCAAGGTTGATCGGCCAATTACTTGCCGGATCTGATCCAATTCTGCCAATTTGTGCGATTCACGCCAAACTGTCCCACCCGATTTCTGTCCGGTTTCGTCGCGAGAAAACCACGTGTCAGCTCAACGGATCAGCCAATCGCGGAAGCCTTCGACAAATTGGTCGCCGCGTCCCATCACGCTTCGAACCAGCAGGACCAGCATTGCGATCGCCACCAACAACGCTCCCCAGCCACGCCTCGGGGATGGCGGTGCGATTCCGCGAACCTGAACTCGCAACTGTCCAAGCAAATGATTCCAAAACGACAGCGGCAACATTGGCTCAAATGCCAACACGCTGACGCAGTCCAGCCCTTGGTGACCTTCAATTCTCAGGTGGGCACCAAATTGTGGCAAATGAACCTGCGCCTTCCGTTCATCTCCTGTCGCCGCCGAATCGATCGCTTGAGCCGCTCGCATCAATGCGGGATACAGTTCCTCCGCCGTTCGTCCATAAACCACCAATCGAGGTTCCCGAGTCAGGACGATCAGCCCGCACACCAGCACGTACAGCAACAACAACGGCAACCACACGTACGGGCCCAGAAAAATGGCGGACGCCCCGGGGAAGAACAACTGCATCGGGCCAATGGCGATCATTCCTGCGACAGCAAACAGAACAGCGGCCATGTCTCGCCCGCCCGTCGTCACCAACACCCGGCCGCTCACGCGAATCAACGACAAGAGCAACAGGTACCCGATCAAAGGCAAGAAGGCGACGGTCAGGACAAACGGGTCGATCACGACGTGGGCTCCTCGTTGCCGGCTTCCTTGGCACGCTCGCGACTGGTGTCCGCATCCGCGGCGCCGTCGTTGCTCGCGTCGCTCCGCTTCTTCGACGCCTTGACCGCGTGCTTCTCAGGTACCGGTGTGCTGCTGACCAACGCCAAGATCGTTTGCCCCGCCACCGGAACAAGCGGCGCATCGACGGTGTTGATGTTCAATCCGCCTTCCGCCGTGATCGCACACAACACGGTTGTCACTTCACCATACGTCTCTTGAAAATCGGCAAAGGAGTACGACTCCGTCAGCTTTGTGGTCTTCAATGACGCTCCCGCCGCGTGCATTTCCGACAACCGTGTGAAGGTCAGCCCTTCGCCAAACAATTCCCGTCCCATCAAGTTCTTGGTCAACCCGCGACGTCCCGCCGCATTCTTCGTCTTGAATGTCAATTGATACAACCGCGACGACTCAAACATCGCGCGACATTCCCGCAGCGCCAATGAGTTGACTTCGTCGTTGGGCGTCATCGCCAACAACCGACCGATCCCCGAGAGATCCAAATCTTCGCGGGCGTGCTCGTTCAGAATGTTGGCGCACTCGCCGCGAAGCCCGGCGATTCGAGCCTGACTGATTTTGTTGTAGTTCGTGTCGACGAGCAGCACCGGAATCCCTGCAGCGTTCAATTCGGTCGCGAAGTCTCGTACCCAAGCGTCCGCCCCCGCAATCAAAACACCACGACTGGTTTCCTCTGCCAACTTCAACAACCGAGCCAGCGGGGAAGCCGCAATTCCGTAAACCGCAACCGTTCCAATGATCACCAAGAACGTCACCGTCGCCAATTGTTCCGAACCCGGGATGTTCAAATCCGTGCGGCTTTCCATCGATAACGCAAACACACTGCTCACCGCCGCCGCAACAATCCCGCGAGGTGCCAACCCGGCGATGAACGTCTGCTCGCGATAGTTCAGCGGGCTTCGCAACAGAGACAAGTAAACGGACAGCGGACGCACGATGAAGATCAACGCGAGAATCAAACCAATCCCCGGCATCCCAATCGTGGCCAAGTCGGTCAAGTTGACACGCGACCCCAGCACGATGAACAGACAGCCAATCAGCAGTGTTCGCAGGTTCTCTTTCAACTCGATGATGTGTTCAACATCAAAGTGCTTTTGGTTGGTCAACCAAATTCCCAACACCGTCACCGCGATCAAACCGGATTCGTGTGCCATCATGTTGCTCAGCGCGAACAACAACAACGCCAGCGACAATGCGGCGACACCGTGCAAATGATCCGGCACCCAGTAACGACGCAGCGCCTGAGTCAGCAACGCTCCGCCGGCAACTCCCAGGCCCACACCGATCGCGGAGGTCAGCACCAGCGATTGCAACGCCCCAGACCAATGAGGCGCAGATTGCGCCAGCACCACCTCTTCGAACACCAGCACAGCCAACACAGCGCCGATGGGATCGATGACAATCCCTTCCCACTTCAAAGTCGATGCCACCCTGCGGCTCGGTTTGACTTGCCTCAGCAACGGACCGATCACCGTCGGCCCTGTCACCACCAGGATCGCCCCCAGCAAAAAGCTCAGGTGCCAGTCAAATCCTAGGATCCAGTGGATCGCCAACGTGTTGCCGATGAAGGCCAAGGCAGCCCCCACCGTGCACAGCCTCAACGAAGATGAACCTGACTCTCGAAGCTCACTCAGCTTCAGCGTCAGCCCGCCTTCGAACATGATGACGGCGACCGACAACGACACCAGCGGGAACAAAAGATTGGGCCCGGCTGTCTCATCGCCGCCCGTCAGATTGGCCAGCAACGCGTCAGGCTGGACAACAAAGTGCCCCAAACAAATTCCAAACAGAAGCAACAACAGAATGCTGGGCAGCTTCGTGCGCCACGCCAACCATTGAGCCGTCACCCCGAGCGTGGGCACGAGGGCCAGGTAGAGCAAAAAATCCATGTGGCGGATGCGTCGGCAGAGTAGAAAGAGATCAGAAACCGCTCACAGGATATCTGCCGACACGACCGCCGCACAGCACCAACGACCTCTGAGCAGCACTTCGAGATCAAACTTTCCGCAATCTCAGTAGGTCGGAACCGTCACAATTGGCTGGTCCTGGAACAATTTAATCGAAGGCAAGGTGATCCCACGTTTCTTGGCTTCGTACATCAACGCTCGCTCAAAGAACGGGAACGGATAATGCGAATCACGCCGAATGGCGTAGCGTTCAATTGCCACCACCAAACGCAGATCCAACTTCCGCTCATTCACCCGCTTGGTGATCTCCAGCAAGTAATCCTGTTGTGGCTGGGTTGTGGCGTGCAGCCGGTTGACCAGACGCTCGTACAACTTGGCGGTGGAATCCCCCTGCGTCCCCATTTGACTGCGGGTGGTGATCTGAGCTTGCGCCGAAGGCGCGTCCGCCAACCCCAATCCCAGGCAAACGAACAACGAAGCGATGAACAGACGGTGATGTCGAGCCAACATGATGCGACCAAATTTCGCGGGAACACGTGCGAGAATCCTCGACCTGCATCGCTAGCAAAAACGCATTGCGGGAATCAAGCCTGATCTTTTTCATCTTGAAAACGCGCTCGTTCTCGCGCCAATGCAGTTTTCGACGCCGATCCCATCCACGTTTTCAGGGTCGGACGTCCCCACAGATGGAACCAAAGCGTGCCACACACCAGAAACACCAGCACATGACCCCCAAACACAAGCGGCTTGTTGGTCGGGACGGCTTCGAAGAACATCATTGAAGCGAAACAGACAACCGCCGTCGCGGTGGACATCGAACTTGCTTGCCACGAATTCTTTAACCCCAGTCGTCTCCCACATGTTTCACACTTGCACCCGGGAAACCCCAGCCGCAATCGACTGACCGCTTGGCCACACACCGGGCAAACCGCAGCGGCCGACTTTGTCGGTTCTGCTGGTTCCGTTGCCGGTGAACGATACGGATTGATAGCAGGCTTCAAGAAATCTCCACCTTCTGGACACGACGCCCCTCACCGATTTGATAAGCGAGCGTTTCACGCCAATCGACACCGTCTCTGTCCGGAGTCACTCCACCAATTCCGGATCGTTGGGCTTCCATGTCTTGTCGTAGAAAGACTCAAGCGGCCCGTACAATCGAAAGATCGTGTTCCAACTCTTTCCTGGAACCGTCTGAATCCAATTGCCTTCTTTCCCTTCCGGTGGCTGGGGCGAGAAATAGACGTCGTAGGATCCGTCCGCGTTGGCCTTCAACCCCTCCGAATTGTTGTCGATCCCTGCAAATTGCTGGTCGGTTTGGAGCTCTGAACGCGTCTGGCAGTCGTAAACGGTGAACGACCAGAAATCTTTCGCCGGCACATTGGGCGGCAGGTGAATTTTGTAGGTCTTGTTCCCATCGAGCGCCTCGCCCTCTTTGTCGAGGTACCCAATCAAATACTGCGACCCCACGCCGACATTCTTGATCGCCATCGCCGGCGTGATCCCAGTCGCATAGAAATGCATGTAGGCACGCGAATCCAACAACGTCATCCCGTTCATCAGAAAGTCGTAATGCCCGTCAATGAAGGGATTCGTCCAGACTCTTTCCCCGGGATAGACATAAAAGCGTTCCTCCTCGGGGCGTGCTGCCAATGCACGTGCGGTCACGGCCCCAACCATCGCGGCCTCAGTCAGAATCTTCTTCATCCGATCGTCCGGCGCGAACTCCTTGCCCTTCTCAATGCCGATCGCAGCCAGCATGCCGCGAATTTCCGGTGACAAACCACCCACGTCCAGCGGCTCGTCCTGGATGGTTGTATTCAACTCCTCCCAGTACCCGTAGTCCATCCGGTGGATGGTGCAGTTCTCTTTGCCAGACAGATTCACGAACTGGATCGCTGGCGGGTTGTCTTTCTGAGACAACGGGTACACCTTGAGAAACTTCTTGGTTGCTGCAATCGCGGGCTCCGTCGAACCATCCACTTGAAACCCTCGCCAAACCATCCAGTTCCCATAGGTCTTGGTGTGGTAGACGTAGTATCCCTCCTCGGGCAAATCGCCTTTGTATCCCGGAGGAACCAGCAGAAACTTGCCGCCTTTGCCGCGATCGGGACCGGCGTTGCCAAAGTCGGCCACGTAACGGAACCAAGCGTCATCGATGATGCCGAGCACCTTGGGAGGAGTTTCCAGGACCATTGGCTCATCACCAAGTTCCAACCACATCGTCTGGTAGATCGAAACGGTGTTCGGGGTCAACCAAAGTGCCTTCGAATCCAACAGTTGTTCAAACAACAACGCTGTCGTGTTGGGGGGCCCAAACTCACGAATCCCCTTTTCCATCGCTCCCATCGACGAGACCTGAATGGTCGAAAGGAAGGCCTGCGTGGCACGCTGAAAAGCAAGTTGATCGTAAACCAATGCCGTTGTCTTTTTGTCCGGCACACCATCAAACGATGTCAACGTGCCAATCCGAGTCTCCAGCTTGTCTGGAGTGGCGATCCCAGGTGGAATGGGCGTGGTCATTTTCATCTTCGGCGGATCAGCCGAAGCGAGCCCGGCAACGACGACGGCGGCGAACACCGGGAACACAAGACGCAATGACATGGGACGTCACACTGATTGGAAGGAGGAGATGGAGGCTGCATTGTATCGCTGCCAACTCGCTCTGCCATCAACCGCATCGTGTTTCTTCTCGAAAACTTGATGATGCAACGCCAGCGTTGTGTATGTAGTTTTGCCAAGCACGAACCACGAGTATCAAAGCACCCAAAAGCAGAAGCAGGCCAACGGACAGTGTTGCTGCGATGAATGTCTCGTTGGAAACCGCGCCCCCATTGATCTCGACATCGTAAATCCCTGTCGTGGTCGAAAAGATCCCGAGCTCATGGACCAGCATGACAAGTCCTAGAGCGATCGGAGGGAAAGCGAAGAAGGCGAGCAACACCGAGCAAACAATGCTACCAAGAACCGATCGCAACTTCGTCGCATCGGCCACTGAGGTGTCGTTCGTTTGATAGGGGTTGGGCATGAAAGTGTCAAAGGACTGAGCGGAGGTTAAGTCGCTTAGGCTTCCAGTTTGCGATTGCGAGGAACACAAGCCGAAAGCCTGCGAAGCAGGTGCCAGGAACGATCGGGCGAACCATTTGGCCGTTGAGGTGCTAGCCCCGGTTGTACGTCGAAACAACAACGCTTGCCAATCCATCTCAATCGCCAAGAGACTCCAGCCGAACCGCTTAGCAGCCTGTTGGTTGAGTCCGCCAGAACGCGATCGTCGAGGGCCGGAATGCGAGCGTCCAGTAAATATTCGCGGGAGGGACGTGCGCGGCGGTTCCTGTGCTCGGCCCCCTTGCTCGCGTAAGCTTGAACGACGTCGCTCGACCTCCGCCTGAAACTTCGTTTTAGGGGAGGTGATGAGCGAAGTCAGAGTAGAACAGTTGTCCCCAACTGTTCCGTCGGGCAGCCCTCAATCGCGAAGCCTTGTTGCAACCCAGCCCATTCAATCAGCTCACGACGGATTCTGACAAGAAATTCCGTTGCCATGATCACTCCGCTCGCTTTCCAAGCAGGTAGGCAAGTGTCATCGGGTATGTGAGCCATTCGGCGATAGCCACGGTTCCTCACGACGGATTCTGACAAGAAATTCCGTTGCCGTGATCACTCCGCTCGCTTTCCAAGCAGGTAGGCAGGTGTCATCGGGTATGTGAGCCGATTGGCGTTAGCCACGGTTTTCACGCACAACCGGGGCCAACGCTGGACTGCTGAATATTTGGCGTTGTGACGCACTGTGGTTGCGCAAGTTTTCATCCCGGTAGGGATTTCAGATGGTAGCCGTCGGTAAGCGATCGCGCCACCGACGGACAGGTAAAGCCCACGTCGCCACTCTCCATCCCGCCGTGGCCCCTGGCCACGGCGGGACGGTGAGTGCTTTGAGGGACGCTCGTTTTCCGGGGGTACGCTGCTACGCAGCAACCCCCGGCTACCATCTGACATCCCTACCGGGATCAAGAAAGACAGCAAGCCGGAAGAAAAGCTGCATCCACTATCAGAGCTTCAACACCAAACATTTGGCAAGCAACGATTTGATCCACCGCCGCGTTTGGCCTGAAGGGTCCCGTCGTTCACAACCTCATCCTTCTCACCGGGCATGAGCCTCAGCTTTGGCGATCGAACATGAATGAAGGGATTGGTCGACATACGGGAACTCGGAGGATCACTCTTCGAAAGCGGCTGCAACAGGGGCTCCCTCGTCACTCCGAGAGAACGCTGACGCACCTCACCGTTGGGCTGTCTCTGGCAAATCATAGCCAATCACAGTGCAATCAGAACCAAAAGGCATCCCAACACGATGAACGGAATGCCGAAGACGATTCTCGCGGCGCTCGGTTCGCTTCGATAAGCAAAACGGGCAGCCACGAAGAACGATATGCCAAAGGCGAAACACAATGTTGGCAAAACAACGGCTGAGAACAGTGCGGACGATCCCCGTTGAAGACCCGCTATCAAAGGCAAGAACGCGAACAAACCAATTCCGGATGCGGTGACTCCAAGCACCAACGCAGTGTCACCAAGCAGACTTTTCCCAATGCCACTGACAGCACGAGTTTGTTCTTCGCAAACAAAGGTGGTTTGATACGGGTTCGAAGGTTCACGCATGGGGCTCAATCCAAGTGGCATCCACTGACCGGCGGTTGTCCCTTATCGTCGTTCACTGGCGTGACGATTCTAACACGGAATCAATCGCAGCTTGGAATTCCTTGGGATTCCCGCCGACGTAGGTGAAATCGTCCCAAGTGAAAACAAGCGTGTCGTCATCGATGATTCGAACGAACACCGTCGTGGGGTTCATTCCCGCTTGGTAATGAAGTTCGTACGAGTCCCCGAGAACGGGTTTGTTGCTGTTGCGCCGGATCGGTCGAAGTGCGGCGATGAGACGCGACATCACTTCTCCACTCACCTCAATAGACTCCGGATCCAAATCGTCGGGCAAGTGCACAGTTGCGAAATGCATTGCGGATCCAGAACGCAGATCAAGCATCTCGTTCGTCATTGGCTTTGGCGGTCCGCTTGGTCCGCACCCGCCTAGAAGAACCAAGCAGGCAAACGTCGCAACGGTCCCTTGAATCGGAATCAACGAAACGAACCAACGGCGGGACATCCCAACCAGGCAACCGTTTTCAACCACGCTGTGCATCATCGACCTCTGTGTAGAATTTTCTAAGCGGGAAAGCCGTTCGCCTAGATGGGCCAGCCACATTCGGTGCATCGCTCGTCTTCGTCCACTTGGACCTCTTTTGCACACAGAGCGCAATGCAGCGTCGGCCCCTTCCAAACACGTTGGTTCAGCTCACCGGTCCCGCCAACACCGACCAATGTCGCTTCGTCGTCCGTTGGCCGGAATGTCCGAAACAATGACTTCCGATACACAAGCAACATGCATCCGCCGAGAAGAACCACCACTCCAAGCAATCCGCCCCATGTTCGAAAGGCCCATTCGATCAGACTCGCGAATCGCATGACGAATCCAAACGACAACGCGCCCCCGGCTAACCACTTGAGCGCAGGCCTGACCTCCATCTTCAGACTCTTTTTCACCGCGACGATGAATCCGTAGGCGATGCCAACGTACAACACAATTGCAACGACGTCGAAAAGCGCAAGGGACGCCGGAACGAAGAATGCAAATCGCATCACTCGGAGAATCGTCGCCAAGACCAACAACGCTGCGAGCAGAAATCCCCCGGCGGATGCCACCGCCAGTGCATAACACACCACGCGATTCAAGATGGGGACGCAAGACGTGTCATCGATCTCGAGAGTGCTGGGACGGTAGGGGTTATCTTCCATGCTTATTCTTGACGTTCTCGAAACGACGATTCAGCTTCCCTCGGATGAACTCTAATCCTAAGCAGGTACGCAGGTGTCATGGGGTATGTGAGCCGTTGGCGTTAGCCACGGTTTTCACGCACAACCGGGGCTAACGCCCAAACGGCTCACATGATTGTGCTTGATCATTCCTGCCGACCTGCTTAACCCACTTCACACGCCCGCAAATCACTTGAGAAACAACCAAGCAACGCACGACCAATTGCTGGCGAAGTGGATGAGGCCATGAACCCTCATGCACGGGACTCGTCGCCTCGTCCACTACGAAACCCGCCACCGATCCACCGTGCATGGCCAAGTTTCGCTCGACCGGGACCGCGGTCCAACAATCGGTTCACGACATTTGTTTGAAAGGAACCCGTTTCCACCACCGGTAGATTCCCAGGCATGCATGCGGGAACCCACACCCGAATAGCAGCAACGGTGCCAAAAAAACAGCGGCGATAAAACCGGAAGTCAAGTGGGAAGGCCCGAATTGCAGCGAAGGGAAATCGAAAGCAAACAGCGCACAAACGGCACCTGCGATCAAACGTGTCCAGCCTGGCCGGCGATGCAGCGGTGCGGATGACAAACCAACCAGAAACAACCCAAGGACGGCAACAATCGACCAATCGTTTGCAATGCCAGCGAGAAACTCGCGAAGATTGCCTGTTTGTCGCCATTCAGCGTCGTGACCGGCGTAAAGGTCAACGGCGATGAACAACAGGCCAGCTCCTGCAACAACCAATGTTGCGTCCCAGGCAATCCACCATCCATGACGGCCAGAGTCAAACGCAACCTCATTCGGTGTTTGGTAAGGATTGATCAAACCTGCCTGCTGGATCCATCGTCAGAGCTTTCCGGCTCCAGAAATCGCAACGCCGGTTTCGCCAGTCGACTCTCTGGGTAAAGCTCAAGGCACTGGCGATACAGTTCCCTCGCTTTTTGTTTGTCTCCCGCTAAGGCCAGATTCGTTGCCCAATTGGCCAACATCATTTCACGGTAGTCCATCCCAGAATAGTCGAGCATGGTGAACGCTCGATTCCGATCATACCAACGATGTTCGGCAAAGAACCGATAGCCCTCTTCAAACACCTTCGCCGCATCGGCATATCGCTCTTCAGCCATGAGCTTCAGCGCAGCACGTTGGATCCGACGATTCCTTCGTGGAGCGAACCTCAGAATCAGATAGACCAGCAACCCTGCCGCGAAACCGGGCAGTCCAGCCAAGTAGGCTCCCAGTCCCTGCAAGAAAACAAGAAACGACAACACGATCGCCATCCGCCACCAGGATATCGAGTGAGCAACAAGTGGTTTTGACACGATGCAATGCGACTGAAAAAGGATTGGAATGGACTGCTGAAGTCAAATGTCTGTGCAATTCGGAATCGAAAGCGATGCGTCCAATCCTAACCAGACTTCGCTGACAAACGGTCCAGGATGTTTCGAGTCGCCTGTTCAATCACAGGGGAATTCCCTCTCAATCCGTGTGCCCAATCTGTCGAACCTGCCGTGAAGACCGTTCCCCCCTGTTCATAGACGCCCATCACGGACGCACCGATTCGATCGGCCGGAAAACGATCGTACCAGTAGGAATCACCGGGGTGCCAACGCGCTGGACAGGTCCCCAGTATCGTGAAGGAATCGGGAGTCCCATCGCGTCCGGTAGGAAACGGCAAACCGTCTCGCCATTCCATCTCACACCCGTCGCACTCATAACCAACGACCGTGTCGGCGCCACCGATCTGGTCGCCTCGCTTGACATCAATGCCTTCGAACACCCAGTGTTCCGGTCGATGCACGTCGTAGGCTCCTGATCCGTCCATGAATTGGCCGTGGCTGAGATGGTAACCACCCCACATGAACCCAACGCCCGTCAATTGATTCTCAGGACGATCGACGAGATGATGCCCCCAAGCCGTGCTCAGTCGCTGATGGTCCGTTGTGCGAAATTCCGGATCCATGTTGTAGAACTGCTTGTAGCAAGTTAGCGCTCGTCCATCGTCTTCGCTGCGAACTTGCCAACAACAGGTGTTGCCACTGAAGAACGCGACGTTTCCACCTTCGGCGATAAACGCTTCCAAGTGGTCTCGCATCGGAGCCGACCAATACTCGTCATGGCCAACGCTCAACACCAACCGATACTCGGCCAACATCTCCGGATGAAATTCCAAGTCACTGTTGACCGCGTATTCCAGTTCGTACCCTGACCTTTCCGCCCACTGAATGAACGGCAATTCCCATTTCGCGAATTGCGATTGGATCGGCCGATCAAAGGAAACGCGGTTGCCTTGGACGCCATCCCGATCGTGGTAGCCATACAGGCTGTGTCCGCCCCAGTTCGTGTACGCGTTGTACGTGTTGGTCGCCAACTGAATCAGAATCGGCGACGTCGCACCCGGTGTTTTGGATCGAACGACAAAGAAAAGCCTGCCAACCGCAGTCCGCTGGTTGCGACCGACGAACGCACCACCTTGATCGCGAGTCGTCAGCGTCACTTCGTAGTAACCTGACTTCCATTCATCGGGGACCGTCAACCGAAGCACCGCTGGCCACTCGCACCCATGCGACGAAGCCCGATCAGGAATCCGCTGTGCCGACACTGCAATCCCATCTTGTTGATGAACACGCTGGCGTTCCGCCCCCAACCGGTCAATTTGCATCGACACGCTGCCGGTACCGGACAAATGAAACGCGATCTCGTCTCCCGCGACATAGCTGAGCTGATCGGTGTAGCCTTCGATGAACAATCCTTCGGGCAGCTTTTGGTCCGCCATCAACTGTTTGGTATTGGACGAACCAAGGACGCTGAGACCAATCACGAAGAACCAAGTCGCAAACCATGGAAAGGAGCGCGTCGCAAAAGGAATGGTGACGCGGTGCTTGGCGATGATTTTTGGTTGCATTGCAGAGCTGTGAATCGAGAGAGCGTTCAGTTGGACGAAGACTGGCCCTGAATATACAACAGCAAGTCAGCCATCTGTTGCGTCCCGATCTCCTTCTCCAGTCCAACGGGCATCATCGAAACCGAACTGCCTTGCAAGCGTTCAATTTCATTTCGCAACAACGAATGCGTTTTGCCGTCCGCGGTGATCAGTTTCAAGCTGGTCGCGGTTTCTTCAGCCAGCAACCCAGCGTAGGCACGGCCATCGTCCAGCAAGACTTGGTACTGTTGGTACTTCGCTTCGACGGCCAAACTCGGATCGATGATCGCGGTCAGCAGCGCATCAGCCGAACGATTGGTGAGCGTGGTCAAATCAGGACCGATTGCCGCCCCTTTCCCCTCCAACACGTGGCAGGCCGCACAATTCGCCGTGAACACCACGCGTCCACGATCCGCATCCGCCTTCCCTTGCGTCAGCCATTCCATCGCGGGTCGATAGGCTTCGATCACTTGGGCACGATCCGGATCGATCGCTCCCAACAATTCAACCGCTCGATCTCGAATCTTCGTGTATCGATGCTCTGTCAGTTGGCGACGCAACGCACCACTGAATGAATTCGCTGAGATCGTCCCCCGTTCGATCATGTCGAGCAGATCCATCGTCCAGGCCGGGCGAGTGATCAAATTGGAAAGGATCTGCTGACGCAGCGCCGGTCCATGAGAACGCCATCCCGCGGCCAAGATCTCAGGCACACCGTCCGCGTTCGTTTCAGCCAACCTCGTTGCGGCGGCCTGTTGAATTTGAATCGGCGAATGCGGTGACAGAAAGCTCGCCAACAACTGGATCTCATCCGCTCGTTGAGCCTCACGCTTGCCGAGCAACTTCATCCCAATCAAGCGTTCGGCTGTCGAAGACCCAGAACCCTGCACCGATTCACGAACCGATCGATGCAAACGATCCAGCCTTTCGAGTGACACCGGATCAAGGGACCGGTCCAGATCACTCGCTGTGTTGCCCAGGGATTCGTACCAAGCCACCAAGACTCGCCAATCCAGAGCGAAATCAGCCGATTCGCTCCCCGATTCCAACTCGAGAAGCATCCTCGAAGCGGCACTCGGAACATCCAACTTGATCGCGAGCCCAGCCAGAGTCCCCCACCACGTGGGATCTCGTTGTCCGCTTTCCATCCATGTCACGAGCACTCGCTCGACGTTGCCAGCATGAATGCTGCTCAGGATCGCGGCTCGGATGTACACGTCCGCCCCGGATTTCAACGCAACGGCCGCCAAACAATCCGCCGCCCAGTCCTCATCGAAAGATCCCAGGGTGTAGGCGAGTTGCAACTGAATCATCGGATCATCGTCCGACACCAATCGCTCAATCGGCTCCTGCCAATCGGACGCATCCCAACTGATCACCGAATCGCGTGCTTCCGACTCGATCTCTTGAGCCACCAATTGCTCGCCAAGAATTCGAATCGCATGCCTTCGTATACCGGGGTGCGAGTCCCGCAACGCGATTATCAAATCCGCTTGCGACACTTCCTGCACCCCGGCCAAGCTCGCTAGTGCATGCAATCGAGCCAGCGTGTTCTCACTTCCCGAGAGCAGTTTCCGAAGCTGACTTTTCGCTGCCGCCTGCTCGTCCGCTGGAATCTCCTGCCACTGCCAAAGCAACATTCGCTGAACCAAGTCCCGCTGCCAACCGCTCGGCGAATCCAACAAACCAACGAGTTCCGTCACGGACAGTTGATCGAATCGTTGGAACGCACGTCGTGGGCTCTGCCGAGGTGACACTCGGTAGATCCGCCCCAATTCCGCCCCCGCCCGCAGATCCAGTTGGGCCTCCAAGTCATCCGCAATCCATTCTGGATGTTCGATCACTTCGCGGACCATATCAGCCACATACAGGGCGCCGTCCGGTCCCGTATGCAAGCCAGCCGGCCGGGACCAGGGGTCCGCGGATCGCAGAAATTCATGACCCTCGCCATGCATCTTGATGCTATCGAAGGTGACTCCGTTGGGCACCAATTTTCTCGCATGGACGATGTTGTAGACCGGTTCGCTCGTGAACGTCGCTCCCTCGTATTCCGGACCAAACAGCGTGTCGCGATAAACGATGGTTCCGCACGCCGCCGTGAAGATGGGCGTCGCACCAATCGGTCGGTGAATCGGATCGCAGTGACTGATGATCGGACCGATCGGAAACACCTCGTTGTCGCCGACCCGGATGTCACGCCGAACGGATGGAGGCACGACATGAGGATTGCGACTCAGATAGCCTTCCTGCAGAACGTAGTGAAAGATCGGATTGGGATTGTTGCAGCCAAACCAATTTCCCCAGTCGTCGCGGTTCCGGCCGAACTGCGTTTGCCCCGACTGCGTTTCAATCTCGCCTGTATCCGGACGAATTCGCAAATCACGCCCGCTGATGTTGACTGACTTGCCGGTCCGATGGGACACGACCGTGCCGCCACTGTCACCGTTGGCAAGGTAGACCCAATTGTCCAGTCCCCAACGAAGTCCGTTGACACGATGTTGCTGGTTCCCCTCGGTGAAACCGGAATACAGTTTCTCAATGTGATCGGCGACCCCATCGCCCGTCGTGTCTTTTAGATACAGCACATCGGGGCACGCGGTCACCAAGACTCCTTCTCGCCAAACCAACACGCCGCTCGGTGTACTGAGCTGGTCGGCAAACAGAGTCGAGTGATCATAAGTCCCGTCCCCGTCACGATCCTCCAAGACGCGCACGCGTCCTCCCGGTTCACCGCGACCATCAACGCCAGTCGGGTAGTCCGCCATCTCAACGACCCACAACCGGCCATCCGCTCCCCAATCGAAGTCAACCGGATCCATCACCAGAGGTTCAGCCGCGACCAATTCAATCGTAAACGGATCGGCCACCTCAATCTTTGAAAATGATTCTTCCCTTGTCAGAGTCTGCCCAGGCGTCGGGTCCAAAACATGTTGCATCTCCTGGCCGTTCGCCGAATGCAAACCAATGCCACCGAAAACGACCACCAGAAAGGACATGAAACGAAAACGCATGAGATCTCTCAATAGCGGCCCGAACTCAGGACTCGTCTCCATCGGAAGGCTAAATGAATGGAGCGAACTGGGTTTGAAACGCGTTGAAGAAGGAGTCGAAGTTGGACATTGTGCTTCCAGGGACCGCATATTCAGCTTCAAAGGCCTCTTTGGTCGGCAACTCTGGTTTCACCCAAGTGTTGTACCACCCGTCGCGACCGTGTGGACTGTCGGGGAGCGGATCCTTCGCGAACAATTCGTGCGTTCGCAGTTGCGCATCGTATTCGAGCATCACACGCTGCCCGACGAATTTTCTTCCAAACCGTCCACCACCCACGCGCAAATGGGATGTTCCCGGTCGATGACGTTCTTCATGTCCGGTCGATCAGCCAGCATCTGCTTGACCATCCGCTGTCCTGCGATAACCCAGAAACCGGCATCACGGCAAGCGTCATGATGAACACCCATCGCCATTTCATCATGTTGATTCTCGGTCTTGGAATGTGCAGTTGGTCGATGCATTCTGCCAACGCATGAGGGCTTTGACATGAAAGCGAGGGAACGATCGCACACCGCCCCTGCACTGACAGTTCGATGATGGCAAACAAAACACGAGTCGAAATCCCACCTTTCCGTGCTCAGCCGAACGACAATCGTCAGTGTTTGTATCCATCATTTTGAAAGCGATCCCATGCCTCGATGATGCCATCAACATCGTCCACCCACTTGCCAGGCGGAATCACAAAAAATCGCTTTGGATCGGGAATCGTTCCTGCGTGGGTCGTCCAGGTCATGGTGCCGTCGGGCAACTTCTCGAGTTCTGGTTCAGCCGTCAAGACGGAGTAGGACATACCTTTGAAAGGACCGACTTGTGTGCGATCGAAGGACAGACGCAAGTGCGTGTACTGCTCTACTCCAGTCCCTTCGCGTTTTAGATTTGCTGCCCAGTTCTCAACGCATACGCGGGCCTCCCGCCATTGAAGATACCGACGGATTCGCGGATATGCCGCAAGTGCAACCGCGATCACCGCAACGGCGACCAACAAAGTACGAAGTTTGAAGCGTGAGCGAATCATCAAACGGGTGATTGATTGGTTAGTGAATCGGATCGTGACAACGCTATCCGACAGGGACAAATGACTACGCTCTCGAACTGTTTCGCGGACAAAATTGGGCGTTGAGCGATGCTGCGTACTCCGATGCGCGGTCGGCCACCGTTCTCTCAAATCCCAGTGCGGCGCCGACCATCACACTACCAAAAGCCGTGCCTTCATTTTGGTCCGAGTATTCCCAGAATTGAAAGTCGAGAAACCCGACTATCCGTTCGCCATCTGAGATCCCTCGACAGGTGCCACTTCTTCGCAGCTCGATCACTTGGCCATTTGCAGGATTGCGACCGTATTGGGGCGGTCCGTCCACCAGTTCCGAACGCGAACCGATGAAGGCAATCCAATCGGAGTCCGAGATTGAGGGCTTGCCGTCGACCTTGCATTCGATCATTCCGATGGAACGGAAGCCAGTGGGCAGTTTAGCCATGCGTGTTGTTGCGTCGATTGAGGGACGGATACGCCAACTTCAGCTGGCGCTGAAGAACAATTTGGTTGCTACGAAACACGAGGCTCAACCATCGTCGGACTCGCGTATACCGTATGTTAAAAAGACAAACACCGGCGAGCACGACGTGATCCAAAATGGCTTGGACCTCCTGCGATTGGACCCACCCCATCTCCATAAGTTGGATCCTTCCTTTCAAGGGCACCGTCTCTCACGCAATCGGCGGCATTTCGAGCTTGTCAGTGTGCACAGTCATGAGTTGGTCCTCTGGGTGAATCTTTAGCAAAACAGACTGCCCCCAGAGTCCCGGTGCTCAGCGATTCCGCATGTTCAAAACCGGTGTTCCGTGAGTGACAGCAAACGCTACGATCGGTCGGTCAACAGCAGTCCAAATCGTCCACAAAGCTTTGCTCTGGATGGATGTGTTCGTACGGCACGCCAAGTTGCTCAGAAATGATTCGGCGGACCTTCAACGCGCGTTCCGGATTCGTGGCGGGCGCACACTTGGCAAGGAAATCGCGGTCGGAGATTGCAGGCCACTTTTGCTTGAATTCACAACTGCATTTGAATTCCCAAAGCCAGCCCAACGCTAGCAAAATTGCGACGGCAACAGCCGTGATAAAAATTTCGTTCATCGCTCTGGTCTTGGTACGTCTGAGTTTGTGGATTCTAGTGCAACGACGGCACTCATCAACAAAGCGCCGAACACGCCCGTAAGCTGCATCGCAATGTTCTGTCGCCGCTTGGAAGCTCGCGAAAGTCATCCGCGACGATCTCGAACGCTCCGGTCTCGTGATCCCGCCAGCATACCAAATGCCGTTGTGTGTCAGGAGGATCGGGCACAACCATGCGAGCCACTTGGGCGTTCGCTTGGGCGGCTGACTGATTGGAAGTGTGGTGGCGATTCGCTTGAGTGAGCATTCCTCTGAACTGTCCTGACCGTCAACGCCCCGCCTCGAGGTTGTGCAGCCGACAAATTCCATTCGCGAGTTTTAAACTCCCCTCCTGGATGCAGTGGGGCGTGCAGTTCTTGTGTGCTGTGTTCGTGACGTCTTGCGGCCCCCGCCCGCGTAGGAGGTGGGGCAGTCGTTAGATGCTGAGCCAGCAGCGTCTTGAGAACCCCGCCCGACGAAGTTGGGAGGGGTCGGAATGCGAGCGTTCAGCGAGCTTTCCGGGGGAGGGCAGTGCGCGCCGCATTCCCTGCCCGCTCCCTCCAACGCGTCCGCCTGAACGGCGTCGCTCGGCCTCCACCGGAAGCTATGCTTTGAAAGGAATTGGATGAGAGAAGTCAGAGTAGAACCGTTGTCCTCAACTGTTCCATCTCGCAACCCTCGATCGCGACGCCTCGTCTCAACCGAGCCCAATGCCAACCGTTCCTTTGACCGCGTGTTGTTCATCCACCGCCAACTCGCCTGTGATTTCGCCAATCGCGCGAAGTACAAACGCATGGTCCAATGTCGATCGAGCCGCCGCGTCGTACTCCAAGTCCCCATGTCGCGTCCCTTCCTTGAGCGGCGACAATCGCAAGCGATAAGTTGAAATGGGGCGATTCGAAACGCGAAACACGAACCGAAATTGCCCCGCTCGTGATCGATACGAACCACGTGTTTCTCCGCGATTGTCAGGAGGCTCGAACACAACAGAACATGCCGTGGTAACCCACGGATTCGATTCATCGACGCGTCCTGTCGCCAGAACGTCGCGTTCCAGAACATCGATCTGTCGTCCCTGCACCAGCACACGGACGATTCGCTCATGGGGAGACGTGAACGCGTTGGCGGAAATGCGAACGACAGTTCCGTAGTGCCCGAGGGTTCCTCCCGATTCCGGGTCATCTTCAAATACGACGACAATGTCACGAGGTTGAAGCATTCGATGGAACCGACTTCCTTTCAGCAACGAGGAACAACTTCGGCTATGGAGCAACATGGAATCATGCGACTTCCGAGTGCAACTCCGAAGCGCCGTGTCTATTCTTCCAGATCGTTTGGCTTGGCTTGGTCAAAACTTCTGGATGCCAAGTAGGCGGAAATGCCTGGTTGAATCACCACACAATAGAAAACACCTTGAATCGCGACAAACCCAACACCGATAAACAGAAATCTCAATGCGGATTCGATGATCCCGGGGTTGGGTTGGTACGTGTCTCGCCAGGCGATTAGAAAACTGACAAGCAAGGCGTACGGAAGCGTCAATCCGAAGAACCAGCTTGCTGCACGACGCTTGTCAACGAACTTTCCAATTTCCTCGAATATCCGAATACGGCTCAAAAGATCGTTCGGAAAATGTTTTTTCATTTCGAATGCTGACAACGCAGAGGGAGTTGATGTCGATCCGTCAACAGAGGACGGAGCGGAAATCAGGCGGCACAGCATTCCAACCAGTGTTTCGGCGGAACACGAGTTCGATGCTTGTCCCACAATTCCAAACCGATCCCCTTCTTCGCTGTTGCTCAAGCCGGCCGGCAGGATCGACTGGGCATCACCATGCGCCACGCTTGGACGTGAACGCAACAACGCTTGCCCAAACAGTTCAAATGCCGAAACACTCCTGCCGACCTGCTTCCCGGGACACACGGCAAGCAAGCACGAACGGCGGTCACAGTTTTAATGGGCAACGACAGAGTCAGACCAGCGGTGGTTGTAAGCGATGATTTGCCGACCGACGATCGTTGTGTGGTCAAACAAAGAATGAATCGGATAGCATCGTCGATGAAGAAGAAGCGGCCAGGACGGTTGATTGGGCATCGAAAGGCTCGTGTATCGAGCCACCGCGTCCGCCGGCCCAATCGAGGCACCGTAAATCGGGAACAAGGCGGCAACGATCGCGATCCTTCTTGCGAAGCGACGAGAAGACCAGAAGAATGCCACCACGCAAGCGAATGCCAACCGCCACTTCATCCAATCGTTGTGGCGGAACGTCCGGAAACATTGCGTGGTAGTCCCCAGGATTGAATGTGCCCAACAAATCCCCCGTCGCAAAACCAGCCCAGGAGCGTCAGGATCACGACAAACGCGAGCGGCGTCTTGAGTTCTGTGGAGTCAAGCATGCATTCATTTTCACGAGTGGGTTTCGTCTGAAGCAGGTCGACAGGAATAATCGGGCATCATCATGTGAGCCGTTTGGGCGTTAGCCCCGGTTGGACGTGGGAGCAACAGCACTTGCCGAAACAGTCCAAATGCCGAAACACTCCTACCGACCTGCTTTGCCTGCATCATAGAACAGGTCAGCGGGGATGCTCTGGCACAATCAGCGACTGCCACACTGCACTGTCTTGACGATCGTGTTCAGCGGGCGATAGGAAAGCACCGACACAACTAGCTGACTCTTGATCGAGAACATTTCGCTGATCGAATGATCAGCCGACGGGCGCAAGCCCATGATTACCTCAGACGAACCAGACACGATCGCGTTCCCGCTGACTACATCATCAGGCTGCGAGCGACTGCGCCTGCATTTCACGCAATTCGAATCATTCGACGCGTGGTAGAATCTGCACTGGAAGCTAGCAACTGGGGGCGAATCAGAACCGTGGTCGGTGTCGGAAATGGATTGGTCATTCAGACTCGAATTCGACAATGACGTCGAAGTACGCTTGAAGAACAAGGTTGTACAGCACCGTCGACGTGCAACCGCCGGAAATTGTTCCCCACTCGTCGTCAGTAAGATTTGCGATCACCGCCCCAGAAGCCCACACGCAGTTGCGTCTTTGATGAGACTCACGAATAGCCGTGAAAAGCTTTGACACGGCGGTCTGTGGTGCATCCCGATTGGGACGATGCCAGATCTCGTATTCGACTTTCTCAGGGTCGTTTGTCGTAGGGAACGAATCCAAACGAAGTCTCGCGTGAACCAAGTCATCCTGGAAATCGGATAGTCTTTTGGGGAATCGGAATGCGAGGAGGCGTTCTGCACAACAAATTGCCCACAGGGCTGCGAGTCGAGGATCGCGTTGATGCAAGTCAAATGCGAGGGCGTTCTTCCATTGGTAATCACCATCGCAGAACATCCGCTTTGATTCAGCGACATAGTCCATCTTCGAATTCCTCTCGGACAGCGGAAGATTTATCGGCACCGCGATAATGACTCTCTGCAAAAACGTCAATTCGCGGCCTCCAATGCAGCCCATGGTGCCGTCTTCTTCTCTGTCACGATGACATGGCGTTCAAAGCTGCAGCGTAACCGATTGCGAACAGGGAATGAGGGGCAACGGAGAAGGCAATTCTAGCGATTGAGTTGCGGATCATGAAAGCAATGATGCCAAATGTACCACCAAGAAATATCCCAAGTCCAAGGTGGCCGACGATTTCGTCACCCTCGCCGAAATCATGTATGGAGTCAGATACCCAGAGAAGTGAAGCAAAGCAAACAACGGGTACCGCTGTCGCGACGAACGCTACTCGCGATGACTGAAACCACCATCCAGCGATGCATCCAATCGCAAAGAATACGGCGACTGGAACCGACGCAGCAAACGATGCGACATACGAATCATCGGAAGCAAGCAATCGCAGCATGGATTCGTCCATCATCAACGACGCAACAATGGCCAGCGTCAGAAGAGAGATTCCTGTTGCCATCCAGACGGTTTGGATCGAGTGGAGCAGCGACGGACCAAGTGAGCAATGATCGATTGAGGCAGAATCCGATTCAGCGTGCGTTGGCGAAGTGTACGGTTTCAAAGGCTGTGCTTCACTTCACTCATTGGGGGAAAGTCCCGGGCAACCGGGACCCTATCCCGATCGCAATTGTTATCCGCTTATGGAATCAATGTAGAGTCGCCAGATTGTATCCGGCGAAATGACGGCGTGCTTCGGGTACTCGTTCCATGGAACAATCAGAAGGCGGGGGGGCTGATTGTCAATCGAGTAAAATATCTGAACGCTGTCAGTAGCATATATCCGTCGATCATTCACAAAGCACTCGACCCCACGGCCATCGGCATGAAGCTTGGACACGAACCAGTCCGGCGACTCGCGATACGGCGTTTCCTGCTGAGTCGTCATTCGATTTAACGCGACAATTCGGTGACGCTGCAGTCGTGGATCAGTTACTACGAACACTCCTCTCGTGCATGGATAAGAAGCGGGTTCAGTCGTGCTGGTAATGTAGTAACCGTCCAATCGCGGTGAAAGCAGGCGGTCAGCGATAGGTCGGTAAAAAGCGAAACAGGCTGCAACGCCAAGTACAGCGATCAGAAGGGAACGAAGTCTGAATTTCATTCATCAATCGGATAACGAATTGCGATCGATGGAGGCACAGGAGGTGCATGCATCGATCGTGCGTTGAACTTTGTCGCCGCACTGGGTTGGTCGGGGAAGCGTATCAGAACGTCTGGTTCGCTAGAAAGAGTCTACCAGATACGATTCTTGGCATGCTCGGGAAGCGGCAAGGCCGGGTAGCGACAGCTGAATCGCCGGTGGGCGATCTTGTTCGCGTTCCTTTGCACTTTCCACCTGAGTTTGCAGGTACCAATCGTAAAAATCCTTGCCATGGGACTCCGTCCTGAACTTCCGATGCGATTCGCGTTGCCGGTCGGCATACCACCACGGGCAACTGTCGCTCTCTCGCCACATCAGCTCCTTCCAAGATGGCTTCTCCGTCTGAGCGACCAGTTCCAACCGGTCACTGCCGCAGTGCTCACACAGCAAGTCGGGTTGATCGACTTCACCTCCTTCTTCGTCGGCGGGTGACACATCGCGACCGAGTGAACCATCGTGACAGGCCAAGGGATCTGGATGGTGTGCTTGTACAGAAACCGTAGCGAGCCGCTATTCCCAGTGGTCTGTCAGGACTTGTTTTTAGGGTAGTGGACGAGGCCACGAGTCCTGAACTGGCGTCAAATCCAAGGACTCGTGGCCTCGTCCACTACGATCAACCCTAACTTTTAACCTTGACGGACCACTAAGCAGGTACGCAGGTGTCATCGGGTATGTGAGCCGCTGGCGTTAGCCACGGTTTTCACGCACAACCGGGGCTAACGCCCAAACGGCTCACATGGTTCTACCCGATCATTCCTACCGACCTGCTTAGCAAGCTCTGGCGGCTTGGTTGAATGAGCTATAGGCGACCTTCTTCTCTTGGATCAGGTAAAGCTGGAAGGTTCTAACGTCTTCGACGGTTGCCTCGTCGAGCGGTTTTTGAATGAAGCCTGCAAACCTTCTGGCGTGATCGGTGGAAGCGTCGATGGTTCGGGTGGCCATGTTGCGAATCAACATGTCTTCGGCAAGCCGCTTGGTGACCGGGCAGTTGTGTTTCTTGTAGGGCGTCATTGGCTGGGACTCCGGTTGGTAGCTGAGAACGCTCGCATGGGAATGCGAGACGGGAGTCACCAGCGTGCTTGCGAAATCCAAAAGCGCAGTCCCACAACCGTTTTAACCGCCCGCTCTCGGCGAGGGGTCCGTTGAGTTGTCACCGGGTCCACGCATTGCCATCCAGGCTGAGATGGGACGCACGCGCGATCGCGTGGCAGACTGCATGCCCGACAGAACAGAGTAAGCGGTCGAACAATTGGAGCAACGGAGTTAGCAGGGACGCCAACACTTCCTCACGCAGGATGCGTGTCACTTAAGACCAGGTTTTATGTGCAGACAGTGCACCAGAGAGAAGCGATTAAGCAGGTAGGCAGGTGTCATCGGGTATATGAGCCGCTGGCGTTAGCCACGGTTTTCACGCACAACCGGGGCTAACGCCCAAACGGCTCTCATGGTTCTACCCGATCATTCCTGCCGACCTGCTTAGCAAGCTCTGGCGGCTTGGTTGAATGAGCTATAGCCGATCTTCTTCTCGTGGATCAGGTAAAGCTGGAAGTTTCTACCGTCTTCGACGGTTGCCTCGTCGAGCGGTTTTTGAATGAAGCCTGCAAACCTTCTGGCGTGATCGGTGGAAGCATCGATGGTTCGGGGGGCCATGTTGCGAATCAACATGTCTTCGGCAAGCCGCTTGGTGACCGGGCAGTTGTGTTTCTTGTAGGGCGTCATTGGCTGGGACTCCGGTTGGTAGCTGAGAACGCTCGCATGGGAATGCGAGCAGGGGATCACCAGCGTGCTTGCGAAATCCAAAGGCGCAGTCCCACAACCGTTTTAACCGCCCGCTCTCGGCGAGGGGTCCGTTGAGTTGTCACCGGGTCCACGCATTGCCATCCAAGCTGAGATGGGACGCACGCGCGATCGCGTGGCAGACTGCATGCCCGACAGAACAGAGTAAGCGGTCGAACAATTGGAGGAACGGAGTTAGCAGGGACGCCAACACTTCCTCACGCAGGATGCCTGACACTCAAGACCAGGATGCATCTCCAGGCAGTGCACCAGAGAGAAGCGATTAGTTTCGACGGATGACGTCACCGGGGACGGCGGCTTGATCGTCCATTTGTAAACGCCCCGTGCCGTCCTCCGGTGGGCGGCATTGTTACGTGTAAAGATACCGGTCAACGTTTCTGCCAATTCAGCTTGGGAACCCTGAGGCGGTTTTCAAATGTCCCATCCCACTCGACCGCCAAGCCATTGCTCTCAAGTGAGTCGCGAACGATATTTCCCACCTCGATGCCGACAGTTTGTTCATCTGCGGGGTCGACTGGGCCGAACGCGAAGTACAATCCCACGCCGTTTACCGCACGTTCCAGGTCCTGGCCGTGATAGAAACAATAGTCCAAAACAGACTCCTTGTTTGGATGCTGGTTGTAAGACTTACCAACGTCTTCGAATCCGTCGCTTTGCGTGTAGCCAGCATTCTGGATGGCGACGACCCCACGTTCGTTCATCACTTTGAACGCAGCGTCGAGGCGATCGCAATCAGTCGTTGGCGGGTAGGACTGTTTTTCCTCTTCGTATTGAGTGAACTGTGCATCCAACTCAGCAGACACCTCTGCAGGGTCGAGTTCATCGGGTGCGTACATTTCCTCGGTAAATATTTCCAGCAGTCGGTCTCGGGAATAGAACCCAGACCGGACCATGGATGAAATCTCAGATATCGTTTCAGGTTCAAGCATTTTCGCGTGCAGTTCTGCTTGGCGGCATGACGTTAGGCATCACGGGACGCGGAGAGTGGACGATCCACTGCGAAGAAAGCTGCAAACCGTGCTCCTATGCATGTCATTGTTCTGCTTTCTTGCGTTTGCGCACGACGGTGATCTCAGCATTCAAGGGTGAGTCACCGTTCACGACGAAGCGATCATCCCGTTGCAAATAGAGTAGCAGTTCTTCATCCGAGAATGCTACGTAATCGTGCAGCCATAACTCGGTGTGGAAATCATCGAGCGTTCGAGGCTTCCGCTTGGGTCGAAGGAATTCGTAACAGCCATCCGAGACACGCTGATCCAGCCGTATGATATTTGGCGGTTCGGCCCAATCGAAATCAGCTTCAGTTTTTCCAATTGCAAACAGTGCGTCGAGAATGTGATGTGAGAACATCCCTCGGCCCGGGCAATCGCGTTCTAACGTCGTTCCAAAATCAATTGCGTCGTTGAAGTCGCCATTAAGCACGAATGCCTGTAGCAGACGCTCGGCAGCGTATAGATCGCCGGGGGAACGCTTGACTTCGTCCTTGCAGTAGGCCACCAAGCCAACGTAATCACGCTGGTCATGAAAGTGACAATGGTCTTCCCAGGATCCGAAGTCGTACATTTAATTCGATAGCAAAACGTTAACGATCACGTGGTCGCCGCGAACGACCCACCACTTCAATAAACTCAACTCGGCGACACACGTGCATCGTCTGGTTCGCCTAAATCACACATTTCCGCTCTCCAAGCAGCAATTTTTCGGTCATTCCAAGCGTCAAACGAGTCGAGAACATACCCTTCATCCTCGCAGCCGGCGATTGCCTCGGGTACGGAGTCCTCGGGGCCCACGTAGTATATCTTAAATGGTGATTGCGCAGTGTCGAACGCGAAGTAGTCGCCGCATTCGTTTGTTGCGAAGGCTCGTAAGTGATCAGGCCATTGCTTCCAGACGACAGATTTCAAGTGGTCGTGCACGCTCTCAGCGTGACGGCTACCGATGCTTTTTCGGCGCCAGCAGCCAGAGCGTTCGCGATGTGGGCGCGGCAACCGAGAGCCTGAAAGGGTGCCAACTTGGATTCTTTGGGGTGCTTCATACCTGGGGGCGTGATCCAGCGACCTATCATCCGCACGTTCACTATGTCGTTCCTGGCGGCGGAGTGAAACTGGATGAGCATGGCAATGCCTTGTCATGGCAGAGTACGCCAAAGAACTTCTTGTTCCACCACGGCACGTTGATCAGCACCTACAAGGCAAAGCTCGCCGATGAGCTTCGTGCCGCAGGTCTTTATGCCCAAGTCGATCGCGAGGCTTGGACGAAAGACTTCGTCGTCGACATCCAGCCGGTTGGGCACGGCGTTCCAACGCTGAAATACTTGGCACCGTACGTTCACCGAGTCGCGATCAACGACAGTCGCATCACGGATGTCAATTCGGAAACGGTGACGTACAAAATTCGTCGCAAAGGGAACGTGATGCAGAACAAGACCGTTGCCGGCGACGACTTCGTGGGTGACTTCTTGCAGCACGTTCTGCCGACGAACTTCATGAAGATCCGCCACTACGGTTGGATGAGCGGGAACAGCAAGGTGAAGGTCGAGGAGGTGAAGTGGTTGGTCTGGCTCGCCCTTGGCTGGACGTTCTGGTTGGGCAGCGGCTACGCGCCGCAAGCGGAACCGTTGACCGTGCCGATGAAATGCCGCCTGTGTGGCGGTGTCATGCGAGTGATCGAGGTCAGCTACACCTCCTTGTCTTCGCAGGGCATCCGCCCCGAGCACGGGCTGACTTACTACGACAGTGGGTAACGCATGAACCAGCGAAGTGAAATGACCGAACGAATCCGAACGCTTTCAGGAGGGCGAAGTGGGAAGGTATGTCGCGACGGCAATTTCACGCTCAAAACTCATCGGGCAATAAGCGTCAATCCGCTTCCATCCAACTCGTCGCCAGCGAAACTGGCCCAGGGCAAACGGCCGATCAGGAATTCACCTGCTTCAAGACCACCCTGCCTCTTCGTTAGAGAACGCAGCCGGGAAGCAATTCCCAAGAGAGACTCAATCAACGCCTCGCCATTCAATACCGGGCATCTTGAACAGAGGACTTGAGCTTCGGCTAGGCGACGCGTTTTGCACCGCGACGAACGAAGAGAGCTGAAAGAGAAAGTGACTCAACCGTCGCATCCACGCGAAGTCAAATCCTTATTGGTTATTCGCGATCAACCGAACTCCAGTGAAAGAAGTGACATCGCAGAATGCATACAATAGCGTACATTGCCCAAGCAGCCGAAGCCACTCGAAGAACCAGGACAGGAGAGTGTCGAAAAGGCATCCACATACGGAAGTCGGTTAGGTCGTAGTGCAGTAAAGCTGGGACCAGCAAAGCTGGGTAAAGGAGGCAGAGCAATGCAGTCCAGGGGAATCGCTTGAATGAAGTAGAGGAAATTGAAAGTCCCGAGAAGCCAATCAGAAATGCAAAAACGTCAACATTCAGGGAGTCGAGAAACGGAGCAAGCAAGATCGGCCAGAAGAACTGAAAAATGCCAAATCCAGCAACAACCCTGCGAGCGTGTGCGACCGTGTCTGCTGGAAGGCGAGTCACCCCCTTTCGCGTGAAATCAAGGTGCGTGATTTTCGGCGGCGAGTAAGGACTAAATTCGTCAAACAAATCAGCCTCAGTCGGATAACGGGAAGCATCTGCGTGGTGGCGGAAAGTAGATTTCCACTTGTTGTAGGTCTCCACCGCCACTCCGCAGCATGCATTGGTTATTGCGTGCGGGGCGGAATGGCCGGGCCCGGTCAGAGCAAGTGAAATTGTACGACAGGCCGGATGGCGAAACAACAAAGTGGGAAGCGATGCAAAAGCCAAACATGTCGAGCAAGCGACCTGCGATGGAATGATCGAGCGCCGATGCATCTGCGAAGTTGGGTCACCGGTGATTGCCAATCAAAGGCAAAATCAACCGAGTGACTTTGGAAAACCAACCCGGGAGCCGATGCTCAAGTCCGAGGTCCAACCAGCATTTTCCTGCCGACGATTTGCGCCCCACCAAAGCAACGCAAGCAAAACATGGATGTTCGATGCCACTCGATTGTCGTCGAGCAATCAACCAATTCTTCGCAATAACGGTAGCGATGTGCGAGCGGCGGCGATTGATCATCCATTTCGAAAAACACGACTCCGCAGCTCCGTGTCCATCGCTTGGTTCGTCGTTATTGTCCGGTCAACCAGTTTAGCTCTTCAGTATGCCCAAAACGATCAGGAGCAGTCTCCAGCCAGTGTTTGAGCAATGTAACGTAGTCACGGCATGCAGGCGTGCCCAAGTATGGTTTTACGTATTGCCGATCGATCTCGGCCAAACAACGAAACGCTGTGCCACGACAAGTGATCAATTCGTAGTCGTCCGGGCGTCGTGGGGAACGGACCAGCTGTTCGAGCGTCGTACGCGTCTCTTCGGGTGGCACACCAAAGGCCGCAATCGCATGTATTGACGTTCCAGCGATCTCAACGTGGCGGGAAGTCGTAAGCGACACGATCCATCGGAAAATGCTTTCGTGCACAGGGTCAGCGGCTTCGTATCCAGCGGCGTTTACAACGGTTGCCAGCGACGTCGCGCCGCGAGAGACCAATCGGCGCTGGTCGTCAGACAGTAGATCGGAATTTGGATCGACAGAACGGCATCGCGCAAAAAGCTTGGCTAGATAGGGTGATCCAGATTTCCCTTCAGCAGCCAAGAAAGTCGCTGCGTGGACGTGGGACCGAATTGAATCGGAGTCAAGTGCGTTATCAAAATCCACGCTTCCATCTCACATACGACGAACGGTACCGATCAGCGGGCGGCGGGAGCTGATTCTCCATTGGCAGAAACGTCACCACCGTCGCTCCGTTGAATCGCATGGTTCGCCGCTTCGTAGTTTGGGCGGTCCGAAGCCGCTTGTTCGGCGCGAAGACGATCTAGTAGACCAGAGATTGTGCCACCGGATTCAATTAGCAGTCGTTCCCGTGTTGCATGCAGTTCGTCAAGTATTGGATTCTTGGTCATCGTTCTCTCCCCCTAAAAATTCAGTCGGCGTACAAATCAGCAGTTGGTCGTAACCCTGTTCTTCCAACAAGCGATAGACACGAGGAAGTTCGTGAGCGTTCGCAATGTGCTTGCAGTTTTGCGTCAGTAGATAGTTTACACCGGCGATCGCGGCTGCGGCAACGTGCACCGCATCGGCCGCCGCCTTTTGCGGCATCATGTGCTTGGCAAGTATCAACTTAGCCAATGCATCGACATCTGGGCTGAGGGGAACCAATGGCAAGCCATCGAGCATTTTAAGTCGATCGGAGGCCGCTGATGGATCGCCGTCAGATGCTTCAACAATTGTAAGCTGCGAAGTGACGAGATTGAATTTCGGACGTTCGACACTCCACCACTCGCGGGCCTGATGTTGCAGCGCGGCGATCGGGATGTTTGGGCTTGGGCGTGCCGACGCGTGGCTGACGATTGAGGTTTCAATGTAAACTGTGTCCATGCCAAGATCGTAGCGTATGCAACACGCACTGGCGCTAGCAACACTTCAATCGGCGAACGTCGCCGATCACGGGGCGGCGACGAGGAATGTTTAATTGACACAAAACGCGACTTCGCCGCTACCCGTGCGTCGGAATGGTTCGCCGCATTACCAGTATCGGGCGCTGATATACGTGTCACCACTGGATGGTACATGCCAGAGGGTGTAGCCGCCACCTCGGTCAGAACGCCTGACGTACACTTCCAGCATTGATGGGTCGTAGATCCAGCCGGTATCTGGAAAACGGTCGCTGAAAACTTGCTGGCTCAATTCGATCATGTGCTGCTGCTGCCACTGAGGACCGCCTAATTTTGGCAGCCATTCATCATCGTCATGGTGTTGATTCAAGTCTGGACGCAATGAACGACGCTCGTCGACCCAAGATCGTAACGACGGAGTGTCGATGGTGAACTTCGACCAGTGACCCGCGCCATTTCGATAAAGAGTAATGTCCGTAGCATCTGTTGGTATCTCAATGTACCCATCCCTGGGAACCTGAGACGCGTTTGCGTAATCGAATCGACCGTAACGTTGCAAGTCGACAACTGCCATCACTCCGACGCAGGATGGGATGAAGAGGAGCATACCGGCAAGAGTCAGCCAAGCAATTCGCTTTGGGGACCGAAGTGACATCGCACCCAAGCACCAAAGAATCGCGAAGGTAGCTACGGTAATTTGGAAGGGCAGGACGAGCGGTGCAAACATTTAATCAGTCGGCGAACGGTCGCTGTCGCCGGTCGGCGAGAGTAAAACAAACCATCAGGAATTCGCTGACGCCGCTCCGGTGCACGGCATGGTCACCCGCCGTTTACCTGCAGCGGGGAAGACCATAGGAAGCGATCCGAACGTATATTGCCACCGCGAACGCCAGTCAGTGAATCACGGACAGTATCCACCGTCACATTTTCGGCGTCAAGGTAAAAGTGTGAGGAGCCAATGCACCGATCATCGAGATAGTCAGTTGTAATGCACACGCGATCGGCAATCATGTCGATTGCAAAACGGGCAGCATCGTGAGCCGCAGCAAGAAGCCGCGAATCGTCCGAATCGCCGTCATAGTTGTAGCCAGAGAAGTGCGTGTGGTGTTTGTTGCCAACTTCGAGCGTCAGTTCGTCGCCGTTGTCGTCGATGCAAAGCGGTCCAACATCCTTGTGTTTGGCGGGAAGGGTTAGGGTTGGATACCGCGACTTGGTTTGCAGCCAGCCGTTAGCGTCACCTCCGAGTTCTGAAAAACGCTCAAGGAATGCGTTCAGTGCTGGAGTCATATTTCAGTCGGGTAACGGTTCGGTTCAGCGGGCGGCGGGTGAAGTCTTGCAAGCAAACGGAAACGCCGACCACCGCCGCTCCCGTGCAGTACGCCCGACATGGGCGTGATCTTGTGGGGGGCAAGTCCCCTGTACTTCGTTCCGGTTTCTTTCGAGGAGTCAGTCTACCAAATGTAGCTCTGAAGAAAGACAGTACGAGCCCACTCCCCAAGCAACCCGAAGGCAACTGCGGGGAGGTGACAAACCGTGGGGAGGAAGCCTGCGAAGATGATCGGTAAGCCAGCAAAGAATCGTCGCTGGACATCTTCTCGCCAAGACCCGCCAGGTGACGAACAGAAACTTGATACGAGGCCGACGACTCCGGACCCGTCGCGGAGCGATCCCTTGGATCACAGTGGGCTGCTGACCGAGAAGCCGAACCGGAAGCCCGGCGGATGCCTTGATGGAGTTCTGAGCGGAGGTAGATCAAACACTTGGGCGGGGACAGATCGCGTGTCTCGGGGCATCGGTTGCCTCGCGACGTCCCTTATTCGGGGAGGACTTCATCCTGTGCCTGCCAGTAGAGCTTGCTCGAACGCGGGGCGAAGCGTGGCAACACGTCACGACAAGCGATTGCTGAAGTTGATCGGACGCTACCTGCGAGCCGGAGTGATGGTCGATGGTTTATGCCACCCCAGCGAAGAAGGGGCGATGCAAGGTGGTCCACATTCACCGTTGCTTTCCAACATCTACTTGGATGATCTGGACAAGGAACTGGAGAAGCGGGGGCTTCCATTTGTGAGGTATGCCGATGACTTCGTGATCTTCACGAAGACAGAAGTTGCCGCACAACGTGTGTACGCGAGCGTCGAACGCTTCTTGCGAGACCTCCTGAAGTTGACCGTCAATCACGACAAGAGTTCGATCCGTCAAACGGATGGGCTGGAGTACGTGGGCTACGAATTCCGTGGCTTTGGCGGACAGATTCGGGTGAGCCCAAAGAGGCTCGATGCGTTCAAACGGCGTGCCTCGGAAATCTTTCGAAAGAGCCGAGGTGTGTCGATGAAATCGCGTCTGCGCGAGTTTCGTTCTTATGCGTTGGGTTGGATGGGGTACTTCGCATTGGACCAAGTCAAGACAACGTTCGTCAACTTGGACAAGTGCCCGCACCGAGCGATTCGGAAAACCAGTGGCGACGAGTCCGAGCTTGTTACTGGAAGCAGTGGAAGAAGTCGAAGACTCGACTGAAGAAACTGACTTCCTTGGGCGTGTCCCACCGTGTCGCTCGCGGTTTTGCGATGAGCGGCAAGGGCCCGAGCCAGTTTGACAGAACGGGGCGTCTTTCCATGACGTCGGGTGTCCAGCGGGCTTTGTCGATCGAGTACCTGACCGCTGAGGGCTTGTTGAATCTAGAAGAGCGTTGGCAATCGTTTGCATCCTTGCGACGAATCGCCTAGTGCGGTCCCGCATGCTAGGTGGTGTGGGAGGGGTCCCGGGCAACCGGGCCCCTATCCCGATCGCCATGGTTCTCGCTTCATACGGTCGGCATCATGAACGCAACGTCGAAGCAGTCGGAGTCGCTATCCATTGTGACCGCCTCGATGCTCATCCACAACCGAGTCGCAGGACAAGTCTTGATGCCACCAATGTTGGCATTCGTCACCGCAGTTGTTGCGCCGTCGAGCGTCAGCGATCTGGAATACAGCGATCAATAACAAGAATGCTTTGTCCAGTTCGTAGTCCGGCAACTTGGCGATTCGTGAGAGCTGAGGACCAATTGGACCTGCCGAGAGCATTCTGCAAGGCGTGTACGTTGGCTTCAGGCCACTCTGTGTGATGGCCAATGAGACCTCATCAGGCGACGGGTGTGATTGATGCGCCATCAAGTAGAGACACGACATTGCCTCTGCCCGAGATGTTGAATCGAGTTCGACGAACGCACGAATAGCGTCATCCAATGGGATGACGTTTTGTGCGACCCGATTGAGATAAAGTGAGTCCACGATGGCAATCGGCGATTGAATTACTTCGTGCGAGAACGGCACGGATCACGTGGTCGCCGCGAACGACGCACCACTTCAATGAACTCAACTCGGCGACTCATGTGCATCCGATGGTTCGTCGTATCTCGTGCGTTGCAAAGAACGCTTCCAAAGGGTGGCGGTAACGTATTGAGCAACAATGGAAAGGATGCCGGTAAGTACGATCGAAGCCACAAATTGTATCGTGCGAACCAAGCCGGTCGGATTTTGACCGAGCGAGGCGAGGCCGCTGTCAAGCCAACGGTCGATCTGTAACGCCAAGAAACCGAAGGTGAGCCCGCCCAGAACTGGAAAAACGATGACAGGGTCAACTGAACTGTTTCGCCAAATTGTTAATCTGCAAAGCAGGGCAAGGGGAATTGAGGCAATCGCAAAAACGCAAGTTGGTCCTGCCCAACCAACCGGATCGGAAAGAAACTCCGATACCGCGAAACGCATGCCGATGTCCATCGCAAGGTATGCGTTTAGACCGAAGCTCGTGGCAACCGCAAACCACACCACAGAGTAGGACCGACGGCGGGGCGAAACGCTCACGAGCGTTGGCTGGTAGGGATTGTTTGCCACGTGGTCTAATCCAGCGGAAGGAAAACATCCGATCGACGAACGCTGGCCGTAACCGGGTCGCGTCGGAAAAGTTAGCCATTGCCAAAAAACGCAACACGCGACTCCGGTTCACGGCATTGTTATTTGTTAGTTTGTGTCACGCTTGGGCCGCAGTCAAAGCAGAGCGGATCGCCATCAGTTGCGGCCATGCATACGCGAAATCGTCAACAAGTACTGGATCGTCGGGTCCGTCAAAGAATCGGTAAACAGCATCCGACTGCAACCAGTTTACCACTTCGGTGTGCGGTTGTCCCGTCGCGTCCCAGAAGGCGTTCGATAGGTGTCCCTTTTTTAGAAGGGTGTCATCATTGTTCAGAATGAAGGCACCGAGATGCCGTTTGGCGTTGTCAGTACGCTTTGCGATCCAAGCATCGAGAAACCGCTGTACAGACGAAAGAGCGCTCGCTAATGAGCAAAGGACAGTATCAATAGAGTCCTCGAATGCACCAACGATGAGGTCGTCGAGTTGGTATTCCCAGTATTCGTCGAAGAACCGGTTTACGGAGTCTCGTTCGCGTTGGGGCCACGAGTCGAATTGTGCGTATTTGAGTTTGCCAAACACCACAGCGAGATCGAGAAAGTCGTCACGATGCTCGATCGATAGTTCCAGGAGGCGTGGAAGAAAATGCTTGAAGTGCCGAACGTTACCCCACGTTGACATGGCTTTACGCGAGTAGCGTTTGAGATCCTCGTAGGTCAACTCTCGGAGCGGTGGTGCAGCGAGTTCTTCCGAGTGTTCGGGGCCGACGCAGCAATCACAGCCTGTGAAGTCGTCGCCGATTCGACAGTGGGCGAACGTCGCGTAGAGGTTGTCGTTTGCTGCATGCATTGGAGTACGTCAGTCAAATAACGATTGCGATAACCGGGTGGCCGCGGTTGATCTCCCATTTGAAAACCCGCTGTCGGCCACTCCGGGTTCATCGCTTGGTTATCCGTTGTCAGGAGCTATAGGTTAATCGTCGCCCTTGCCTTGCGCACTAGATCAGCGAGCGTGGTGCAGTCACCAAAATTTTCCGCACGCACCAAAATGCGATCAGAAAAGATTAGGAATTTGGAGTTGTCAAAATCTCCGATTGCAACCGCCCAACCCTTGTGCTTGGAGAGTGATGCGGCAATGTCGTGGATGTAGTCTTCGGTAAACTTCTCGGGATCGTAAACCTGCATGATTTGATAAAGGTCGTGGTTGTATTGGTCCTCGACGATCCAGAACGATGGCTTCGTTTTGCCGTGGTCTTCGGGACAAGTGGTGCCGTACACTTGCGATGCGGCAAGGACGGAGGCACGGACCTTCCAGAACGCCTGAAAAGACGTAGAGCCGGATTTGGTTTTTGTGTTCGGATTGGGGACGTAGTCAACGTCGTATGTTTCAATGTTCATTGCGTGTTCATTCGAACGCGAACTTCAGAAGGATAACGTCGGACATCACGGGGCACGGAGAGTGAACTGACCATTGCGAAAAACGCCGCAAGCCGTGCTCCCGTGCATGTCATTGTTCCCCGATTCCTCCATCGAGTGCAAGTCGATCAGGAAACGCCCCGCGAACTTCCGAGTCCGCAAGCAGTCGCAGTGCCCAGATACCGAATGGAATCCCCAACCAGATGAACGGTGTTACGAACGGTATGCAGGCCAGAATCGCACCAATACGTGCCATTCGGTACGACTCGAGGAATCCGAGCTTGGCAGCGCCGATCGAAATCACGATCAAACCAACAAGCTGCGTTGCAGCGATGGCCGTTAAGGTAATCGGGATCCCCGAACCGAGTCGCTGGAAGTAAACGAAAACGGCTGACGTCAGTTGGATCGTTACGATTACCGCATGGATCGATGACATGATGATCAGTGCAGTCGCGGGACGAGAGACTCGTTTGCGAACTGCGGAATGCTCGGACTTGTGTTCGGCTTCAGTCGTTGGCGGTGAGTACGGGTTGGTCAATGGAGTGAACGCAGTAGATCAATTTTGATACGGGGAACGTTACGGATCACCGAGCGGCGGGTGCTCCGTGACCATTTGAAAAAGCTATCCACCGCCGCTTCGTGGCGAGTAGACCGAGGTCTCTTTGGTTTAGGTTAGGGTTTGTGTTCCCTGTTTGCCACCGGTTTCCTGTGGTGGTGTCACAATATTCTAACCATGCCGCATTGACCCTCGGCCCCTCTCAGATCCGGACGTGCCACTTTCTAGCATCCGGCTCCCAACCAACACCTCTCACACAGCACTCATCGACGCACGCGACATCGCGATCAGGTCCGTGAGCTTCCGCGGGTTCGGCAAGGGATGTCGCTCGCACAGACGGGCCAGGTGCGTCCAGTTCACGTAGCTGCTTTGGCTCCGACGACTGAGGTGACGCTTGACCAGCACGCGGGCCTTGTTGCGGTACGCCATCAGCATCGGCCAATTGTCATTGATACCGTAGTACTGGTAGTGACCGCGAAGCTTCGCGTTAAGGGTCTGCCACATCTCGCCGATCGGAACGTCCAACTGACTCTTGAACCAGCGACGCAGTTCCACGACCTTCTGCCGATACTTCTTCCCCGACGTCTTCCGTTTCAGCTTGAACTTTCCAGCGCGGCTGCGCCCGCAGTCATGAGTGAATCCCAGGAAGTCAAAAGTTCCCGGAGGCCCTTCGCCCCAGCGTTTGGAATCACGCTGGGCAAAACGACCAAATCGGAGCAACTTCGTCTTCTCCTGGGCGACTGACAACGAATACCGTGCAAGTCGTTTCGGCAGGACCGCTTGGTATCTCCGCGCATCCGATTCCAATTCAAAACAGCAGATGAAGTCATCCGCATACCGAATCAGAGTCGCTTGTCCTTGCAGTCGTGGCTTCATTCCACCTGATTGGACTTCAAGCTTCTGCGGTACTATTCGGTCATCCGACTCCCTGAATGTCATTTGTCTTCGTCGCTTATTCCACTTCTAGGACATACTCGATCGGCCAAGTTGGAAGGCTTGGGTTCGGTCAAGAACTTCAGGGTCTCACTGGTTGCCTGATTGGCTTGATGTGTAATGCGAATGGGCCGCCGACCCCGGGTCTCCGCTTGCAGCTCGCCAAGTGACGCTGCAAGCGATGTTGCCTTCAGGGATGCACAAACCTTGGGCCCTGAGCTCATTGTTGACGGGCCAACAGGTACAAAATTTCGGGGCTAACATCCATTCAGCGTCGCAGGGCCACCTACGATCGCTTCATCCTCACTACCTTTCTGTGTACGCTTCAAACTTCGACTTCAGCTCATGGTGCCTATACGAAGCCTGCAACACTCGATACTGGGCGCACGGCTAACGCTTACCCAGGCGGGATTCCCACCCGCTAGTCAATCAGACCTTGCGAGTCCGCACGTGCATCGGATTGTTCTGCCTTCTTGCCGGAAAGCCTCGCCATCGCTGGCTGAAGCATGAAATTCATGTAGGCGTCCCAGACGCGAGGAGACACGACTACCCGCCAGCTCTCATTTTGCTTCACGCAAGTTAGCACATCACGTGACTTCTCGGAAAGATTGGGCATGCCGTTTACACGATAGACAACATGGGCGAGCGAGTCACCCTCGGCGACCGACCCGAGAATGGTTCGCGTAGTAGGGGAGTCTTCTTCCGGTGGTGTGGGTTCGCACATGTATTCGGCAAATGCTTGCACGGGTGACATCGCTTCGATCTCCGCGGCACTAGGCACGCGGTCAAAGATCATCTCGAAGAAACCGGTGTCACCGCTGCGGCGAAACATCGGCGATACCGCAATGATGGATTTCCCAATCTGCGTTGCACTTGGTTCGTGTACCACGTCAACCAAGGCTTTTTTGTCTGATTTTGCCAGCGCGTCGAAATAGTCTTTAGCGGCGGCTTCCGGCGTTTGTGCAGCAGAAACCGTCGACATCGATATGCAGAGTATCAGCAGTGCGATCTTCATATCTCTTTGGCAGAACGGCGGGGTTGACCGGGGACGAGCGGAAAGGCAACGACTGCCGAAACGCGTTTTCGAGTCCTCCGCGTCCAACCCTTGGTTCGTCGTCTATTGTCCCGGTACGAACAAACGGTAAACATCATTTACAAAGTATACGGCGTCCACCAACGCAAATGCGGAGTCAGATGGACGATCCAGCTTGGGACGCCGAATCTCGACGACACTGCTGTCATGATTTAGGCCAAAAATAAGATCATTGTCCGAGTAGGCAAGAAGTCGCAAGCGTATTGGATACGGAAATGGGTATGGGGGACCGAATAGGTAGCAGTTATTCAGGTCGAATGTTGTTCCATACCCGATTTGCTTCGGTTGCATTCGCATCAAAAATAACGTCCCCAAACTATTAGCTTGGTATCCGACACTCGGCGTTCCAAGTTTATTGACGACGTCGTCAATGTGCATGCCGACGTTGAGTTCGCGTGATGCTTCAACGAGGTGAAATTGGTGCGCATCTTCGAGCGAGACGAACAGTGAAAGCGAAATCAACCAAGTCGAATAGAGTGGTGATGCGATCATGATTTAGGTCGACGAACGGCTGCAATCACCCGGTCGCGACGAGAGATTGTCCATTGTCGAAACACCCGACTTCGCGACTCGCGAGTAGACCGAGGTCTCTTTGGTTTAGGTTAGGGTTTGTGTTCCCTGTTTGCCACCGGTTTCCTGTGGTGGTGTCACAATATTCTAACCATGCCGCATTGACCCTCGGCCCCTCTCAGATCCGGACGTGCCACTTTCTAGCATCCGGCTCCCAACCAACACCTCTCACACAGCACTCATCGACGCACGCGACATCGCGATCAGGTCCGTGAGCTGCCGCGGATTCGACAAGGGATGTCGCTCGCACAGACGGGCCAGGTGCGTCCAGTTCACGTAGCTGCTTTGGCTCCGACGACTGAGGTGACGCTTGACCAGCACGCGGGCCTTGTTGCGGTACGCCATCAGCATCGGCCAATTGTCATTGATACCGTAGTACTGGTAGTGACCGCGAAGCTTCGCGTTAAGAGTCTGCCACATCTCGCCGATCGGAACGTCCAACTGACTCTTGAACCAGCGACGCAGTTCCACGACCTTCTGCCGATACTTCTTCCCCGACGTCTTCCGTTTCAGCTTGAACTTTCCAGCGCGGCTGCGCCCGCAGTAATGAGTGAATCCCAGGAAGTCAAAAGTTCCCGGAGGCCCTTCGCCCCAGCGTTTGGAATCACGCTGGGCAAAACGACCGAATCGGAGCAACTTCGTCTTCTCCTGGGCGACTGACAGCGAATACCGGGCAAGTCGTTTCGGCAGGACCGCTTGGTATCTCCGCGCATCCGATTCCAGTTCAAAACAGCAGATGAAGTCATCCGCATACCGAATCAGAGTCGCTTGTCCTTGCAGTCGTGGCTTCACTTCCCGTTCGAACCAAACGTCCAACACGTGATGCAGGTACACATTCGCAAGCAGCGGAGAGAGGCTCGAACCTTGTGGAACGCCCTCGTCGGTTGCTTCCAGTTTGCCTTCGATCATCACACCTGCTTTGAGAAACCGCGTGATCAGAGCGAGCAGCTTGGGGTCGCCGATGCGAACTTGCAACAGTTCCAAGAGGCTCTCGTGACACACGTTGTCGAAGAAGCCTTCGATGTCCGCGTCACTGATCCAGTTCACTTTCTCGGTCGCGATGCTTTGACCGAGTGCCGACAACGCTTGGTGGCATGATCGCTGCGGACGGAATCCATACGAGAAGTCGTAAAAGTCGACTTCGTAGATCCGCTCGAGGACCATCACCATCGCTCGCTGAACGAGCTTGTCTTCCACGCAAGCGATCCCCAGAGGTCGCGTTTTCCCATTCCCTTTCGGGATGTTCTTTCGCAAGCTTGGATTCGGGCGATAGCTGCCACGATGAAGTCGATCGAGCAGGCCAAGAAGGTTGCCCTCCAGATCCTCCTCGTAATCTTCCACCGCCACGCCATCGACCCCCGGCACTTTCCCTCGCTTCAGTCGGCGAAACGCATACCACAGCAGCTCGTAATTGAGCAGCGAAAAGAGGTTATTGAAAACCTCTTCGGGATGCGCCTTCGCTCTTTCGGTGATGCGTTCAAGACGATCCAGAACCGTACTCCCGCCACTGAGTGTGGGCGACTCGGCGTCTTGGACGCGTGTTGGCCTGACCGCCTTCCCTTCGCCAGCATTACCCGGCTTCATTCCGCCTGATTGGACTTCAAGCTTCTGCGGTACTATTCGGTCATCCGACTCCCTGAATGTCATTTGTCTTCGTCGCTTATTCCACTTCTAGGACATACTCGATCGGCCAAGTTGGAAGGCTTGGGTTCGGTCAAGAACTTCAGGGTCTCACTGGTTGCCTGATTGGCTTGATGTGTAATGCGAATGGGCCGCCGACCCCGGGTCTCCGCTTGCAGCTCGCCAAGTGACGCTGCAAGCGATGTTGCCTTCAGGGATGCACAAACCTTGGGCAGGATCCAACAGTTACCAAATTTCGGGGCTAAAATCCATTCAACGTCGCAGGGCCACCTACGAGCGCTTCATCCTCACTACCTCTCTGTGTACGCTTCAAACTTCGACTTCAGCTCATGGTGCCTATACGAAGCCTGCAACACTCGATACTGGGCGCGCGGCTAACGCTTACCCAGGCGGGATTCCCACCCGCTAGTCAATCAGACCTTGCCAGTCCGCACGTGCATTGCTTGGTTCTGTTGCTTGGAGCTAGTAGCTGTCCCAAGTCCAAGTCACGTTGCCATCCATATCGATTAAGAAGTACATGCAGCCAACATCGGCAAACATCATTCGGTATTTACCCCATTCATAGTGATCGTCTGGCTTGTTCCAATCGTCTGGAAGAGTCTCTAAGCCGATGAATGGCCATTTCGCGCCGGGTGGATACGTAGTGGGGTGAACAGAATTGAGGGCGCAGATCAACTCGTCATCCGGTCCACGAGGGTCATTTTGGGTGAAGAACGTCTCGCGTCCGATCTTCGTAGATTGTGTGGTGGGAAACAGGTAGCACTGGTAGTGGCCAGCCTGTTCAAAGACTTCCCAACTATCAGGGTATTCGTTCGTTCGGTATACATGGCCTGATAGTTGTGGAACGGTAAACGATGGAACTGGACATTGCTCTGCAGACAGTGGCGAGTCTAATTCCATCGAACTCCATTCAACGTGAACTGAATCTTGATCGTACAAGCTGTCTGCGTCTTTGAAGTAGATCAACATCACGTCGTCAGGAATCTTTTGCGAAACAATCTCACGCGAATCCGCGAAGCAAAATTGTGCGATAAACGTATACGGTTTTCCATCGTCAGTTGGCCAAGACTTGGTTGATTCACGGTGTGGTACGCCACCAAGTTTTGTCAAATATGGTTTCTCCGGCGGAGCGATGCTCCAAAGGAAAATATCCACCGGGACCGACGGTCCCAGGTCTTGCGATTGCAGATGTTGTTTGCGAACCAGCTCAATGCTGCACAAATGAGCAGGGCTGGTGATGATTTCAACATGTGGCTTCCATAAGTCGAGTGGATCGCCAGTCTTAGTTGTGTCGAATTTTCGTGGACCGCTTGTTTTCTCGAACGTCTCGATTGGGAAGATCTTTGCCCAATGATCAAAGTCGACCTTCGGATGCAATGTGGTGGCTTTCATGAAGGTTTGCGACAATGGTTCATTGTGCGACGTTGAATCGCCCGGCGTACAACCGGCGAGTGCAATCATCAGAGAAACAACGATGTATCGATTCATACCTGCAACAGAACGCTACGCATCACCGCGGTCGCGGCGAGAGATGATCCATTGAAAAAACGCCCGACCCGCGACTCCGGTGCATGCGATGGTTACCCGCCACGAATCGGAGTACTCGGCGGGCAATAAGGATTGTCTAATTGTTTCGAGTGTGTCGGTATCGGCGAGGGCATCTCAGCTTCTGATTGGACGCGGAACAAAACGCCGAAACGTTGTAGGAAGTGTACCACAGTTCCCACGAACGCAAGCAGCACGCTAGCCGCAGGTCCGAAGAATAGGCCTGCAAATACTAGCTTTGCACCGTCACCGCCAACTACACCGTCAACCTCCGCTTCCGTCGTAGCCCACGCAATGGTTAAATCGAAATACAGAATTAATGTCCCCATGCAGACGAACCAAGTTACTACGAGACCAATCACAGTAATCGCAACAAACAAAATTCGATGCTTCGTGTAAAAACAAAGTAGCAGGTAAGTGAGTGCCCACAGACAGCATATGGATAGCGAAATTAGCGCTGGCAAAGTCACGGATTGGCACAGTTCACTATGAAGGATTTCAGTCGGGTAACGCTAGCCATCACCCGGCACGCGCGAGTAAAGCCACCATGTAAAAAACGGCCGATCGCGTGCTCGGTGTGCATGGCATTGTTATGCAGTTCTGGGTAGTTGGACGGCGTTTGTTACGAGTGTCGTCAGTGCATTTTGAGTTCGTGTCCGTATCATCTTGGACATCATGGGTGAAAGGAAAAGCCAAGGAGTAACGGGAAGCATTGAACCGCCGATTGCAAGGAGCATCCAGGTCAATCCTTGAGCCCAAGGTACACCGAAGCCAACACCGAATTGTCCACCAAACGTAATGCCGCCAACAACACCGAACAACAATCCAAGTCCAAGTCCGAGCATGAATGGGAATCGCATCAAGAATCTTCGCATCGTTTCGACGCCACCGAGTTCTGCGTCAAGAGACAGTTCGTGCCCATGAAGTTCGAGGTGAATTCTCGAAGCACCGAGCAACGGATTTTGTCTTGTACTGTTTAGACCGGGGCCAGTCAGGTCAACCGACTTGCCGTCGCGTTTTACAATGGCGAATCCGTTGTTGGTCAATGTCACGAGTGCCGCTTGAAGCACATCCTCGGTTGGCTTTGTTGTGACAGCGGACGTCGAAAATGTATTCATGGATTCTCCTGCATAACGGTAGAAATCACGGGGGACGGGAGAACTACTTGCAAGCAGACGAGAAAACGGACCACCCGTCCTCCCGTGCATTTCATGGTTCCCCGCTCGGTGTTTGGGCCGCCAGGTAGTCAAGCCAATTCTGTTTATCGACGTGGAACGGTAGACCATTATAGCCAGCACCATGCCAGCCAAGGTCATCACGTCCAGTCAACACGTAGAGAATCCTCGCCCCCATCGTCGCGACAACGCCACCGTGGTCAAGGCATGCGAGTCCGTCATCCACAGTGATTGTCGGGTCGCTCTCGCAATTCTCCATCAGCTCATTGCCGGCCATCACAAGTTCAACTTGGTTTTCAGTCCAGTTGGTTTGCCGGACAGAGTATTTGCATTCCGCTATAGATGGTCGAGTAGCGTTCATGTCGGTTCGATTTGCGTGGCTGGCGGTGGGATTCACATAGATCGGCGTGCAATCTCAGTCGGGGAACGTTACCGATCAGCCGGCGGCGACGGTTGATCATCCACTTCTAAACGCCCGATTTCGCCGCTCGGTTGCATCGGATGGTTCGCCGCGATTTGGGTTTCGAGCATTGGGGTAATCGCCCGGTCTGCCCCGCGCAAAATCAAAAAGGAAACCGCAGCGTAGATTGCGGAAGTCAGGAGTGCAAGAACAGCCATTTCTCGCATGTCGCCGAAGGCCCAAGAAAATGGTTCAAACATGCGACCGTGAGTGGGCGTGGATGCTTGCCGTGCGTTCAGCGTGAGGCAGTATCCGTAGCCATACAGAAAAGCCCAAACAACACAGACGGTGTAATGCGTGAGCGTAGCCTGCAGTGTTTTGAGGCGAAATCGCAGTTGAATCCATACCGCAGTGAGTGTGGGAACGAGCGGAATGAGGAGGGTCAGAGGAGAATTCGCGTGGTCAACGGCAAGAGGAAGGTGCGCAAGATGAACGCCAACAATGAGAGTGAAGAGCAGCAAGTCAAGGATGGCCAACGGTCGTCGCACCGATCCAATCTCCGATCGAAAAATTCTTAGTCGGCGAACAATAGATTCAACCCTACTCAGTAGGGTCGTATTCGGGAAATTGCATGATACGGGGTAAGTGAGTTGGGGTGTTTGACCAATATCACTCAACTCACTCCCGTGCTCAAAATCTTACCTGCTGCGTGTTGCTGCGGCAATGTTGCCACTCCTGGAAGTCGTTCTGATGACACTAAGCAGGTCGGCAGGAGTGATCAAGCACAACCATGTGAGCCGTTTGGGCGTTCGCCCCGGTTGTGCGTGAAAACCGTGGCTAACGCCAGCGGCTCACATACCCGATGACACCTGCGTACCTGCTTAGCGGGCTTTGAGGTGGACGTGGCGTCGGCGGACGATGTCAGCAAAAGTGAGCGAATACGGTTTCCGAAATGGCTTCGGCGGTACGCACTCACGCATCCCAAAGGGCTGACGAACGAACTGCCCGTGAATCGTGAGATGGTCCTGCGATTTTTGCGTTCTTTACTGGAGGCCGGGGCGCCGGCGTGGCAGCGATGGCAAGCGGTGCGGTCACTGGAGTGCTATCGCGACTTGGTTTTGAAGCGATCGGACCCGAATCGGCATAAAGAATGTCGTCGACTGAGGATCAAGGATGTCTGGTTTGATGAAGGCTGCTTGCTCGTTCGCAACGGCAAGGGGCAAAAAGACCGGATGACGTTCTTGCCGAAACAAGTGATTCCAGATTTGAAGCGTCAAATTGCTTGGGCGACTCAACGACACCAGCAAGATTTGGAGGAGGGATATGACAAGGTGTATCTGCCCTTTGCGCTGTCCCGGAAGTACCCCAATGCGGGGCGTGAGGTTGGGTGGCGATGCGTTCCATCGGTGCGCCGTGAAAATGGACTTCGTCCGCTTTGGTGACCGGTATCCGGTTCCAATGCTTGGGTGTTGCTGGGGGCTCCCCCGTCATCTTCGGGGATCAAGCTGGCTGGTGCAACTGTTTCGGGGCTGGCGGGTGAGATGAAACGCTTTCAGCGTTGATGCGGGCAGTGCGGGGGAGTTGATGCGGCGGGTTGGGACGGAGGGGCGGTGGTGGTCCGAATTCTTGGCAGGGTGGTCAGTGCGCGAACCGAATGCAACTCATTGAAAAAGTTAAATTGACAATTGGAAAATGCAAATTGATGCGATTTCATCCACGCATTCCGGCATTTTACAATTGGCAATTTGCACTTTCAATTTTTCAATCGCGACAAACGCCGTCTCAATACCATTCGTCGGAAACCGCCCAAACCGCCTGGTTGCTCTCATTTTTATCAGCCCAGGCGTTGCGTTTGAGCGTTTTGGAAGAGTTTTATGTTTGATCGGCAGGAGGAGGCAGGAGGAGGAGATGCTGTGAGGCCTTGCTTAGAACCACGTGAACAACGAGTGACGTAGCGGAAGGGCGCGAGCCCTCCGGTTCCTCACCGGGCGGCTTGCGCCACACCGCTAACATTGTGACTTGTTGTTCACGCGTCGCTTGTGCAGCGGGTTGGGAGGGAGGATTCTCAGGCTGGAAGCCTAAGCCACTTGGCTTGGGAAACGACGGGTGAGCGACTTGCTGAGGTGGCAGGTTGGAGGCCGCGAATTGGATGGCACGGTTGACGTGCGGGAGCTGAGTTTGGATGGGGATGTATTCGAAGCCTGCGAGTGCTGAGCAGAAGCAACGTTGGCGAAGATCGAAGCAGTTGCTGGGGCACAACGATGTGAAGACGACGGAGATCTACACGCACGTGCGAAATCCGCACGAGGCGAAGGTGGTCAGTCCGTTGGATCGGTTGATGCAGGACGGGGAAGCTGAGGAGTTGCGTTTGGGCCGACTGAGGGCCTCAGTCGGCTACAGGGGTTGGATGGAGTTGGAGTGGGGCGACTGAGGGGGGGCAGTTGGCTGCAGGTGGTTGGACGGAGACAGAGTAGTGGTCCGTCAAAGTTAAAAGTGAGGGTTGATCGTAGTGGACGAGGCCACGAGTCCTTAGATTTGACGCCGGTTCAGGACTCGTGGCCTCGTCCACTACCCTCAAAACAAGTCCTGACAGACCAGTAGGCCATTTGGCTTTTATTGTTCCGCCGGGCAGATCGCGTTTGCGATGGCTCGTTGCGAGTCAGTCCATTTGAAATCGTTCGCGTGATGTTGCTCGACGACAGGGGCTGGGCACGCAAACATTTGGGGACAAATGTTCTACTCTCTTTCCAGTGTTTGACTTGTTGCGAGAGTTCGTTTTGGGGGCGGAGCGGGGCTACGGACGGGGTTTGTATTGCACGAAGCCTTCGATGGCTTGGTATTGTGCCAGCCCGAGTTGGTCGTAGGTTCGCGCGGTGGAGGCGTTGCGGGCTTCGGCTCGCTGCCAAAATTCGCGGGCGTCGGCTCCTGGAAAGAGCGCCCGGTCTTTTTGTGATTCGTGCTTGAAGATGGCGGTTCGTTTGCGGTCGACTTCTTGTGGACTCAGCGGAACCGCCATCTCAATCTCATGCGGCGCCCATTCTTGCCAGGCTCCGCGATACAACCACACCACACATTCTTTCATCCAGTCATCGTCTCGGCATCGTTCCACCGCCGCCAAGAGAATGTCGAGGCAAGTTCGATGAGTGCCGTGCGGGTCGCTGAGGTCACCCGCCGCATAAATCTGATGCGGTTTGACCTCTCGCAGAAGCTGGACCGTGATCTGAACGTCTTCGTCACTGATGGGTTTCTTGCGGACGACACCAGTCTCATAGAACGGCAGCTCTAAGAAGTGAAGACGCTCGGCGGGGACACCGCACACGATGGCGCCCTCTTCCGCTTCGCCGCGGCGGATCAAACCTTTGAGGCGTTGCATTTCGGGGATGTCCACTTCGCCCGCGTCTTTCTCGCCGAGGAACTCGATCATGCGTTTCGTCAGTTCCACAACGGGAGGCGTCAAAAGTTCGAACTCCTTGCAAAATTCGCGAGCGAATTTGGCAAAGCGGATGGCATCGCCATCAAACACGGCAATGTTGCCGGACGTTTGATAGGCCACGTGCACCTCATGGCCTTGGTCGGCCAGCCGTGTCAGGGTGCCTCCCATCGAGATGACGTCGTCATCGGGGTGCGGTGAAAACAGCACGATGCGTTTGGGGAACACAACATCGGGCTGGTTGGGTTTCCCGGCGGGCCAACCCGTGATCGTGCTTTGAAGATGGCGAAAGACTCGCAAGTTGATTTCATAGGCCGAACCGTATTCCGCCAACAGGTCTTGAAGACCGTTTTCGTTGTAGTCACCATCCACCAGCATCAACACTGGCTTTTGCAGTTTCTGCGACAGGTCAATGACGGCGCGACGAACCATGGTGTCGTCCCAGGTCACGTGCTCGACCAACCAGGGTGATTGGATCACGGCCAGCTTGGCGGCCGCGGCGTGATCCAGAATCAACTCGGCGTCGGGATGTTCTTGCAAAGAGGTGGCGGGGACCGTGGGCGCGAGCTCACCTTCGATGGTTCGCGCGATGATCGATGATTTGCCTTCGCCGAAAGCAAGCAAGAAAATCTTCCGAGCCTGGAGGATGGTGCCGACACCCATCGTGATCGCTCGTCGCGGGACGTTTTCCACCCCAAAGAAATGACTGGCCGAATCAATCCGTGTCATCCCGTCCAACGTGATCATTCGCGTTCGGGATTCGGTACCCGACCCGGGTTCATTGAACCCGATGTGTCCGGTTCGCCCGATCCCGAGCAATTGGATGTCCACTCCACCCGCGTCCGCCATCTGTCGCTCGTAGTCGCGGCAATTGTCCGAGATGCTTTCGACGGGCTGCGTTCCATCCGGAAGATGAATGTTCTCGGGTCGAATATCAACGTGATCGAACAGATGTTCGTGCATGAACCTCGCATGACTCTGCAAACAATCCGGAGCCATGGGGTAGTATTCGTCCAAGTTGAAAGTGACGACGTTGGCAAACGAAAGCTGTTCGTCACGATGCAACCGAACAAGTTCCGCGTACACGTTGACCGGGGATGATCCCGCGACGAGCCCCAGGACGGCCACTCGCGAATCCGCGGCTCGCGCACGGATGAGGTTGGCTATTTCTCGAGCGATCGCGGCGCTCGCGTCGGTGGACTCGGGATAGACTCGGTAAGCAATCTTTTGCTTGGACGATTGCGGGACAAGTTGGATGGCGTCCGTTCCAGACATGATGTTTCTCTAGTTCATTTTCTCAGGCACGCCACAGCACTGAAAGCAGGTGCGGCGAACGAAGTTTGGGAGGGGCTAAGCAGGTCGGCAGGAGTCTTTCGGCGTTTGTAATGTCTTGGCAAGCGTGGTTGCTTCCACGTACAACCGGGGCGAACGCCCAAACGGCTCACATGGTTCTGCTCGATCATTCCTGCCGCCCTGCTTATCTTATCGCTGTTCAACGCCATGAATTCTAGGCGTTGTCGAGCCCTGCGAAAACAACGGCTTGATTCGTCCGCTTGCGCCCTGCTGCTATGTATTCAAAGCTTGCCGGGCTTCGTTGGCGAGGCGAGCGTAGTGTGCGGCACCAACGATCCCAGCATCATTGCCCAGCGTTGCAAATTCAATCTTCAGATGGGAACTGATCTGGACGAGTGTTCGCGGATAGCATTCCTCACGGATGGATTGCAAGAACCGTTTCCCGGTGTCGGTACCGGGGCCACCGAAGGTCATTGCGCCGCCGAGCAAAACGACATCGGGGTCGACCACGTGAGCGAGCATGGCAATCGCTCGTCCAATCAAGACTCCGGTTTGGTGAATGACATCCATCGCAATGGCATCGCCGTCAGCCGCCGCGTTGGCGATCGACAGCGGAGTGATTGGATCCAACTTTCGCAGTGCGCTTGGATCGCTCGACCGAGCCAAAGTTTCGATTGCGGTTTGGATGACGCCGCCCGCCCCCGCGTAAGCTTCCAGGTGGCCGGGAAAGCCGCATCCACATCGTCTGGCGCCGTCGCTGAAATCGATCGTGGCATGGCCGATCTCGCCGCCACAACCGTTGGCACCGCGGACGGGACGCCCTTCCAAGATGACTCCTCCACCAACGCCGGTGCCAAGCGTCATCAGCACCAGCGAATCCGCACGGCACAGGCCGTGTGCCGACTCAGCCAGCGCGGCGGCATCGGCATCGTTCAGCAGGAAGACCGGCTTTTGAAAGACGCTGGAGAGCTGTTGGCGAAAGTTCAATTGATGCCAACGATGGAGGTTGGCGGTCTCGGCGAGTTCTTCTGCCTTGGGGTCCAGCACCCCCGCCATTGCCAAACCGATCGCTTGCAGGTCATCGAGCGACTGCGACGACTCCTCCAGCGTTCGCTGCACACTGTCACGGCAAGATTCGAAGGCAGACTCAGGCGATTCATAGTCGTCTGTGCGGATGTGGTTGCGCCAAATCAGCTGGGGACCGCGAAACAGGCCAAACTTGATCGTGGTGCCGCCCAGATCGATCCCGAGAACCCACGAAGCCTGCTTGGCTTGCTCACTGTTCTGAGACGACTGTTCGGTGGAGGAGAAATTCATGTGCGTCGGGGAGGATGGTTCAAATGGGGATGGTTGGATTGGGGCTGGATTTTGGGCCTGGTGATTTTGTCAGCTGGAACGTGATTGGGTTGAGGTCGTCTCTGGGAACCATGGGCGATCGCCCTGCGGCTGATCACGCCATCTGCGAGATGCATTGAATCAACAGCGTGGTGGGTTTCGGCGTTGGGAAGGCACATGGCTCTGCTTTCTCAACTCGATGCTTGGCTTCAGGGTTCGGCTGGTCGGTTCCATTCTAGTTGGAACTGCGGCCGACCTCATTCGATTTGCATCGACTACACTTGGCATCCCCCCTGCCTAAGCAGGTCGGCAGGACCACATTCAACCGTGACTGAGGCCCAGACGGCTCACATGGTGATGTCTGATGGTTCCTGCCCTTCTGCCTACCCATCGCCCCGCCATTCGTTGGAAATTTTGATGCGTCGATTGCTTTCGTTTACCTTCCGTGCGTTGCTGCTTTCACTTTGTGTTGCAATCCCCTCGATAGGCATTGCTGAGGATTCGCCGCAAAGGATCCCGCTTTGGGAAGACGGCGCACCGGGTTCGGAAGCACGCATGCACGAACCCGAAGTCTTGACCGGGACAAATGTGTCCAACGTGCATCATCCGTCGATCACGCCCTACTTGCCAGCGAAAGAGAAGGCCACCGGAACGGCGATCCTGATTGCACCTGGTGGAGGCCACAGCAAACTCTGCCTGGGACACGAGGGCGATTCGCTGGCACAGTGGCTGGCCGACCATGGCGTGGCTGCGTTTGTGATGCGTTATCGACTGTGTCGGGAACCCGATTCGGAGTACACCCTCGATGGGCATGCGATGGATGACACTCGGCGAGCCATTCGCATGATTCGTTCCCATGCCGAGGCTTGGAACGTGACGCCCGATCGCATTGGCATCCTCGGGTTTTCGGCAGGCGGTGAACTGGCGGCTTACTCTGCGATGAATCCACAGCCAGGTGACCTCCAATCCGAGGACCCCATTGAGCGAGTGAGCAGCCGGCCCGATTTCCAAGGTTTGATCTATCCGGGAAAGTCCAGCACCTTCACCGTTTCGCCAGGCATGCCTCCGGCCTTCATTGCCTTTGGGTACCACGATCGAGAAGACATCGCGTACGGGATGGCCAAGGTCTACTTGAAGTACAAGGAAGCAGAAGTACCTTGCGAGATGCATGTGTACAGCGAAGCGGGACACGGTTTCGGGTTTCGAGCCAACAGTCAGACGGCGGCAGGACGTTGGCCAGAACGCATGTTGGAATGGCTGATCGATCGGAAGTTGCTGTCCGAGAGTCCGGCTGCAACGGACTGAGGCAAGCCGTCAGTCCGTCAGGGGCGACGTTGAAGTGGGGTGATGTTCGCTGTTGGCCAACAAAACCGACTGCAAATTCGCAGCTTCAAAACGGGTGAACGAGGAATCGGGATGGCTGGTTCCTTGCTGACGCTTCGGGATTCCATTGTGCGGGGACCGATGGGTTTGTTTGCGCCGAATCCATGTTCAGCTGGATCGTTTCATTTGGCTGGGTGGCACACCGTAGACGCGTTTGAACGCGCGCGAGAACTGGAACGCGTCGGCGAATTGAAGCTTCTCGGCAACATCGCGAACCTTCATTCCTTGGGTGAAGAGCAATTCGGCGGCGTAGTTCATTCGCAATCGCAGCAGGTACTGATACGCGCCACGCGAGGCAAACCGTTTGAACAATCGCGAAACATAAACCGTGGTGTAGCCACACTGCTCGGCGACCTGCCCAATGGATGTCAAGTCGTGAAAGTTATCCTCCATGTATTGGCGGATGTCTTCGTAGACCTCGAATGCCTTGGGAGAGTCGCTGATGACCGTGGATTTGCGTTGCGCGATTTTGATGATCATGGCTCGCGTCATCAACGACACGATGTCGCGCGATCGAAACTGGTCGTCCTTTCCTTCCGTGGAAATGATGGAGAACAGGTCCGTCAATTCCTTCACATTTCGGACTTGAAGAGGACGCCCACGCAGCAAGTTGGCCTCCAGCAGCAGGCTTCTCGCATCCGTCCCGTACATGTCCAAGTAGTACTTGCGCATGCCGCTCTTGGAACGGTTTTCGATTCGGTGGCGGACCCCGGGGCCATAGGCAAAGACGGTTCCCCGTTTGAGGTCAAACCATTCATTTTCGAGCTGCAGCTTGCCTTCGCCTTGTTCAACGAATTCAAGTCCCCAGAAAGGAAAGTTGCTCCGTTCGATCACGTAGTCCAGCGACGTCCGCTCCATCCCGCCACAGACGACCGTGAACCGACTGGAGCGGTCCGGATCAAGGTCCAGATAAAAATGCGAAGCCTCGACCGTCTGCTTCGAGACAAACTCTGGCTCTTGAAATTGTTCCATCGCGTATCCAAGGGTATTCGAGACCGAATGGTCGTTGGTTCCCGAAACCCCAAATTTCCTGTCAACCAATTTGTTTAGGAAATGAGGTCCAGAGGCGTCTGCCGATCGTCTTCGTGCCTCATCTCATCCCCCAAACCCCTCGTGCAACACGGTTTCATTGGAATCGACGAATTTGGCGATGAGGCCACGCTGTTTAAGTCCTGCTATTTGGCCAACATACTATACACCCATTCAATACGTTGCCACGCAAAAACGCACCGGTCGGATGGGCAGGCGGTTCGGCCACCACCACAAGCCTGCAGTGGCAATGTCTGAAACGTCCCCCAACCTGACGAAGATTCTGGGAAAAAGATGCGTTTCCCCGCAAAAAAAGTCGGCGAAGGAGCGAACTGGCTGTCTTGGGGTGCTTCTCACCCAACGTTTCGTGATCGAGCCCGTCGGTTTGAAACTCAGAGACTTCTCACCGATTGATGGGGCACGAGTCAAAGCTGACTGGCAGGCCGCCTGAGCAACGGAGTGCTCGCTGATCATTCCCTCGCAGTGGCACAGTCCCCGTTGATCCCGGCGAGCGGAGGTCGTGCAGGCTGTCGCCACCGGATGTGGTTAAGAATCGTCACACCACCGAATCACCTGAATGATTGCGCCAGCGAAAAACGCCTTAATCAATAGAGTCTACAGAGTTCCCGGAACGACGTTTTTCAAAATCGCCACCTGTGCACTTGTTTAATAAACGGCATGCTGAGGCATTTTGGCTATGTTCGCACCGCCCGAGAGAGGAAGAATGGCTTCCGTTGAAGGTCAGTAGTCGCCCTCACGGCCCCGTAAGCGTGATTCCGCCATCCCAGCGGATCCAACGACGGGAAGGATTGCGATTGCTTTGCTTCACGTCTCTTCCCGCTTCTGGATTGGTTTCTCAATCCAACTAAATTCTCGTTTGGAGTTCTTTGTCATGCTCAAGTCCCCCCCGCAACGCTCGGGCTTCACGCTCGTCGAGCTGCTGGTCGTGATTGCGATCATTGGTGTTTTGGTTGGATTGTTGTTGCCTGCGGTACAAGCCGCTCGTGAAGCTGCTCGCAGAATGAGTTGCAGCAACAATTTCAAACAAATCGGCCTCGCGATCCACAACTACCACAGTGCCTACAACCAGTTGCCGATTCATGGCGGCGGCACCAACGACCCGTACTCCGCCAACATTTGGCGTCCATCAGAGGTGTCGAATAACGGGCGTCTGAGTTGGTTGGTCGGGTTGACCCCCTTCATCGAACAACAGGGTTTATGGGAAATGATTTCCAACCCGCTGAACGAGGATTCGCGTGGCGCCATTCCACCGGCAGCCAGCGGAAATGGCGGTGTCAGCGGCGGCGCAACTCGCAACGGCGGCCCTTTCAGTTCCATGGGACCAACGCCGGACGAGATTCTCTACACGCCATGGGTCACTCAAATGCCAACGTTCCGTTGCCCGAGCGATCCAGGTGTTGGGCTGCCTTCGCTTGGCCGGACGAACTACGCCGCCAACTTGGGTGACTCGGCAGAGCGTGCCCATCAAGGCGACTGGAACAACAGCGCACCGATTGGCTATGGCAACATCAACACGACTCTGGCCACTGAAATCCAAGGTGCCGGCCGAGGATTCTTCACTGTCCACAAAAGCCGTCGTTTCCGTGACGTGTTGGACGGTCTGTCGAACACGGTTGCTGCAGGTGAGATTGCGACGGACTTGGGTGACAAAGACGTTCGCACATCACCACTGAGTCGAGGTTGGTCATTCGTTCGCCAGTACCCACCGAGCGATTGCAACAACTTGGTCGATCCCACTCGCCCTCAATTCTGGGATGCGTCGCAGAACACGGTTGGTGGTGTCAACGGACGCGGATTCCGTTGGGCGGAACACTTGCCCAACTTCAGCGGATTCTTCACCGCACAACCGCCGAACAGCCCCATCTGCAACGAGCAGAATGCAGGCAATTCCGGTTGGTACTCCGCGTCGAGTCGTCACCAAGGTGGAGTCCACGTGTTGATGGGGGACGGAGCTGTGAAATTCATGACCGACTCGATCGACGCGGGCAACCAGAATCACCTGAGCGTCAACGCTTATCGTACCCCTGGTGCAAAAAGCCCTTACGGAGTCTGGGGTGCCTTGGGAACGCGTGCCGCAAAGGAAGTCATCGAAGAGGCATTCTGATTTCAAATGACTCACAGGTGCGGCCGGTTCTCTATCGATTCGGCCGCACCATTTCTCCAACCAATCACTCAGAACTCATTGTTCTGAAAGCACACCTTCTCTGATCGAACCATGAAAAAACGATTTACCTTGTTCGCGTGCTGTGCCTTGCTCGTCTTGTCCGTCGGGTGCACTGAAAGCCAACCCACCAACCTTGCCGGCGACATCAGCGACAGCGAATTCGATGAATACAACCGGATGTTGCAAGAATCGCAGCAACAAATGGTCGAGGCCGACAAAGCCATGGCCAAAGAGATGAAATCCAAACGCTAATCGAAACGCCTGTCAAGCAGGTCGGCAGGATGGAACCGTCAGAACCATGTGAGCCGTTTGGCGTTCGCCTGGTCTGCTGAATGTTTGGTGTTGTGACGCACGGTGTTTCCGGGGGGGTGCTGCTACGCAGCACCCCCCCGGGCTACCATCTGACTTCCCTACCGGGATGGAGAAAGACAGAAGCCGGAAGAAGAATTGCATCCGCTATTCGAGCGCCAAAGGCAAACGCTTCGCAGTCCAGCGTTTGCCCGGTTGGACGCACGTCTTGACGCCTCAGATCCCAGAGGCGGGTCGCACTATGTCCACTGATAGCTAGCTTGACGCACGAAACCTTTGATCTGGATGGTGCCGTCCGGATGAATGTCCATGAGAGAGTAGCCGTTGCTTTCTGGTCCGGATCCTTCGACCATGGCAGCCAAGGTGCAGTAGTGAATCCCACCAATGTCCTTCAAGTCATTCTGGTGGCTGTGCCCTTGAAAAACAGCCAGCACGTTGCCTGATTCTTCGAACGCCTTTCGAACCTCCGCGTTGTTCTTGACGCCATGATAGTTGCTGACATCGAGACGTTGATGGGCAAAGACAACCGTCGGCTTTTGGTTGGACTTTAAATCGCCACGCAACCACTCCAACTCTTCCGCCGAGACATTCGCATCGGTCCATTGGAAATTCCGGCGTCCGTAAGACTCCCCATCACTTCGGAAGCACGAATCCAAGACGATGAAGTGAATGCCCTGGCGGTCGAACGAATAGTACGAGTCTTCCTTTTCGACTCCGGCCAAGAACTCTTCTTTGGTCAACGTGTCGACGCAATGATTGCCAAGCACATAGTGTCGGTCGTCGGTAATCGCAGCGAATTCTTTGTTGATGGTTTTGAGGTACCGTTGCTCGACCTCGACAGAATCCGCTGCGTCGATGAAGTCTCCCAACTCGACCAGAAAATCAGGTTGGTCGCGCGCAAATTGTTCGCTGGCGGTTTCCAGTTTGCCAATCGATTCGCGGTAATGACGTGAGCCGGCGGGAGACTTGTCCGCGTAGTGCAAATCGGTGACCATCCCCACACGCACTGCCTTGGCTGAGTCATCCGCGAATGATTGGTTCTTGATCAACAGAGACGGTGTGATGGCGGTCGCCGCCAGGACCAACGAGCCATCTCGGAGGAAAGTTCTTCGGCCAATGTCGTGCGGATTGAGCATGTTGTTTCCAAAGTTGTACGAGCAAGAGCAGGTGCGCAGGCGACGTTCATTTTGCGCGTCGTCGCTTTCAATCTAGCGACTGGGAGGATGCGGGAAAGGGAAGCCCGGCCCCCGAAGCCAATCAAAACCGGAATCGCGACGAATCTCGAAGATTGCATGAAGAACCAATGAATGAACGGTTGAGCAGTCCTCATGCAGCCCCCGCCGATGAGAACGTGCAGAATATCGACGCCGCTTTTGAGTGGGTTCTTGCATGCTGCAGCTCCCTCGAAACGAAGTTTTGGGGAGCGACGCCGTTCCGACGATCGCGAGGGAAGAGGCCTGGTCTGGGAAGTGGCGTGTTTTCCCCTCCCCCGGAAATCACGCTGAACGCCCGCGTTCCGAACCCTCGACATCGGTTGAATGGATGACGGCTGTTTTGGGTTCAAAATTCCTTGTACCCAGGCTCTGCCTGGGAACACACTGTCTTGGAGGCTCCGCCTCCCAATTCTGTCTCAGCAGGCGGGGGATGTCGATTGATGAAGGGCAGCATTTGGTAGTGGACGATTGGTAGTGGACGAGGAAACGAGTCCCTTGCGTGGGGGAGGACTCGTCGCCTCGTCCACGACGGTTCAGGTCCTGGGCCAAGGACACCTCGAAGAACGTCAGTGATAAAATCGACGTCCCGAGCCTGCAGTGCATTGCGTTCCCAGGCAGAGCCTGATAACGAGAAAGAGTCGGCATTGGAATTGTTTTGGTTGGCGTTGCTGCTCCCACGTACAACCGGGGCGAAGGCCCAAACGGCTCACATGGTGATGCCGATCATTTCTGCCGACCTGCTTGGCCTTGGTTGGGTGTGGGAACCGTGGCGTTGGGAAGGCGGCTCATCAACCCAAGCAATTCACCCGCAGGTGCTTCCGCGAGCAAAGTGCCTTGCATCCTGACGACCCGATCAACGGACGCCCACCGGCGTTGTGATGTTCGATGGCCTCGCATTGCTCAGACCGCTTGGCGGACGCGGGAGTTGCAATCGTTCATCGCTCACGTCCAGTCGATACATCAATTGGTTGTAGTTGTACCGTGGCACGGCAACCGTTGTCCCTGAAAAAGTGTTCACGAACGTGCCTTCAAAGTAGATGACACGGCCGTCTTCACGCATCAGTTCAGGATGTTGCATGGGATTGTAGAAATCCATGTTCTGCCCCGGACGAGCGTGCGTCGCGATTTTTTGACAAACAACCCAGGGACCTTCGGGTGCGTTGGCGACGGCAAACCAAACCTCACCCAGGAAACTGTCACCGCCCTGTTCACAGAACAATAGCGTCCACTGCTTCAAAAATGGATTCCAAGCCACGGAACCATTGCCCACACGAACGGGTTTGTTCGTATGAACCTCCCGCAGGGCAAACGGTGCCTCCTCGGGGAGCAGTTGGCCTTCGCGAATCAGACCTTCGATCTGGTCCGAGGTGATCGGTTGCTGCCCTTGTTGCCAAGTGAAGCGAATGCCACCAGCTTCATCACGCCGGATGGTTCCGTCTTCAGCCAAGCAACTCAAACCTTGGTAGCGACTCGGTGACAAAATGGATTCCATGTCCGCAGGAACTCGAACGGTCGGTGGCGTTCCGAAATAGAAATGGTCCGTGCCGTCCACGCTGACACGAACCGGATGGTCCCTGGGAAACAAACGCGATTCGGTTGGCAACGGAAGGCGGCTGTGTTCCAGGAAGACCTCCTCGGAATCGTCGTAGATCATCAATCCCATCTGGGCCACCGAAAAGTCATGGCGGGCCGCGACGTAGCGGGCCACCGAACGCTCCTGTTGTTGTTCGTCACGCACGACCATCAAACCGTCCACCCAAATGGGATGCTTGGCATCCTGTTCCACCCGAGCCATCTCTTTCGCGAATCCGTTTGGTTCACGGACAAAGTATTCCAGCGGAACACCGATGTCTGCGTTCAGCTCGTGGGGCAACGGCGAGGTTGCGCCGGTCATGCTGAAACTCCCCAGTGGAAACTTGACCTGGTTCGTGTCTTGCCAGAACCATCGCATTCGGTCCCGATAGATCACGGTTTGCACCGAATCACAACCTGTCACCTGGGCATTGACCAGAGGCACCTGCCATGGCGGTGTTTTGCCCAGCAAGACGGTGTCTCGGTAGATGCCGACTCCGGTTTGTCGATACAACCGCTCGGCCAAGTTTTTGCGAGGCAGTTCCAACAACGCTTCCGTGCCCGGTGTGGTATTCCAGGCAATTCCCGTTGTCCCGAAGGGTCCCGCGGGACTCTCGTATCCCCAACTTCCGACGTCGAACCAAACCAGTTGGTCCATCAGCCCGGGTTCCAAGAACGCGACATACCCGTTGCTGTCCGTGAAGTGACGATTTTGATCGGTCGTTCGCAACTCGACCAACGGAATGCCTCTCCCCGTGGCTGCGTCAACGATACGAATCGCGAAGTAGTCGTCTGGTTCGGCAGAGTGGATGACGGATGGGGCAATCACGAGCGACCACCAGCACGCCAAGCGAATCAAGCGAAGAAATCGAAACGCCCCAATGCCCCACGGCACTCGAATTTGAACGCATGAGACCATCTCGGCGGCTTCCCAATGAGCTGAAACTTGGTGTCGGGTTCATTGTGCGAAACGCCCGCTGGGACGCCCCGGCAACCGCTACGAAGCAATCCTGTCCCGACCAATTCCTTACAAAGCGACCACGAACGTCTTGAGCTGCCGCAGCCGTTCTTCGTTGATGCAGTAACAGACCTTGGGCCCGTCCACTTCCCCTTGGATCAATCCCGCTTCCTTCAAGATCTTGAGGTGCTGAGACACGGTGGATTGAGCCAACGGCAACTGATTGACGATCTCACCACACATGCAGGCTTCGCGACCGATCAAGAAACGCACGATTTGCACACGCGCCGGATGCGCAATCGCCCAGGCGAGTTTGGCAAAGTCCTCTGCCGTGGGATCGTCTTTCAATTTCACGGGCGCGGTATCGCAGCACTTCTTGGTCGTCTTTGCCAAATCAGAATCCTCAGGGAAGTCCATCGTCGATGAGCGATTGACGATAACTCCCTGCCGACGCTTGGTCAACGGTTTCAGACGCTCGTTTTGAGTCCCCAAGAGGATCGAAACGCGAGTCCGGCTCAGTTCGCGAGCCCGAGGTTTGCGTCACGGAAGATACGGCCAGTAAGTCAGCTGCCCGTTGTGATGAGCCACAAAACGGACGTCGCCATCCTGCGAGACCACGACCGCGATCGCACGGTTCAATCCGTTGATCAATCGGTAGGCAGACCGATGCCGAGTCCCCGCCGAATCGGCTGGTTCCACCACGGTTTGGTGGCCCTCAATGTCGGTGGCACGGTGAATGTTTTGGACCGGTGTGTCGCCTAAAATCTCGCCACCAAAGCCAATCAATCGAAAGCTGTGATCCAGAATCAAGGCACCATCGACCGTCATCATGTCCGCGAGAAAATGGCTGAAGTCGATCAACTGATCATCGAAGCGTCGCAACTCTGCGTCGCGAAATTGCTGGTAGTCACTCCAGGTCAAAACGGCCAACTGCCGCGTCGTGGCGACCGCCAATGCCCGAGCCATCAAACGCTGCATCATCTCGCGATAGAGCAGGGTCGAATCATCGGACTGAAATTGCACACGGAACCGCAACCATTTTTCACAGGTTCCATCGTCGTGCGCCCCGTTTGGCAACACGACCATCAACCCACCATGGCGACGGTTGCGAACCAGCCGAAGCACCCGCCGCACCACACTTTGAGCGAGGTCACGCACGAATGATTCGCAGACTCTGGTTTCGCCTGCCTCACTCACTTGCTCGTCAGGAACGGGGCGTAGGAGTTCTTCTCGGACGTTCGCAAACCGGCTTGAGATCCAGGTCGACCGAAAGGGATCAAACCCGTCAATCAACAATTGGCCCTGGTTGGTTTCCAGAACACGCAGGTAACCTGACGAGGCCACCAGGTGCCCCGGTCGAATCGCATGAACGACCAAGTTGGGCGGCAAGGAAACACCATCGAACCGGCTGCCTTCGACGCGATTGACCCATTCCGTCCCAGTGACCACCAACCCCCAGATCACCAGGTTTCCGTCATCATCGGTCGTGACTGCCAAGGCGGCGCGATAGAAGTCCGCTGCCGCGTAGAGTTTCCTCAAATTATGCGGGCTGAGCGTCGCAGGCTCAGAAAACGACAAGACGTGCGGTCGCGGTTGTTCCGTCGTGACGGACTGCAAATGCGTGCGACTGGCGTAGATCACCCGACAACGAACGGGCGAGTCCTCTTCCCGCAACAAGCTGGCCTGGTAGCAAACGTCCAGGAGTGAAACCAAGGACGCGTTCGGCGGGAGCAAATCCGAGGGGAAACCTCGCGATTCCCATTGCTTTGAGAGCACCGATGCCATTTCAGCGGGGTAAGAAGAAAACTGATCCATGCTGTTCGCAGTCCCCGACAAGGCATTTTCATCTGAATGGCATCCATGCGCGTGCGCGCCAACATTGAGAATGTCCAAAACGGCAACCATTCCACCGTCTCCACGCGGAGAATGCGAGCGACCATTCCGATCTGGTTGGCCTGCGTCAGCAACGGTACCAACGACATTTTCTCCAAGCCCTCCGGGATCGCGTTCCAATTGGCGGAACCAAAACATCGCGAAGTGGGGCGTAAAGAACACATCCCTTTGCATCGTCGATTGTCACGCGTCTCTCCATCGCGACGGAGGCGAGAACCCGAGCCATTGCTTTGCCTTGTCGATGGAATAGAACGTCTCGAATTCGCCCAACTCACGTCGTTGGGGGACGCCGGGATAAAACTGCCTGATCACATCGGAGCTCGACATTCCAACCGACGAATCTTCGTTGGCAACGTTGAACACTTGGTAGCCGAGTCCATCGGTGGAGAGCGCACAGTCCACGAAGTGACTCAGATCACGAGTGTCGATGTAAGCGAAGAGGTTGCGACGCCGGCACGCCGGATCGCCGCTCCATTGCGGGACCAGGCTCGCGTACTCGTGAGGCTCGATCACGTTGTTGATTCGTAGGGCGTAGATGTCGGTGCCCGATCGAGCTTGAAAGCTACGGCCGCAGACCTCGTTGCAGACCTTTGACATCGCGTAAGCGTCGTGCGGGACCGTGGGATGCTGTTCATCCACAGGGATGTATTCCGGTTTGACTTCCCCATGAGCAAAGCAAACCCCATAGGTGGTCTCCGACGAAGCCATCAGGATCTTGGGAATGCCGAGCTTCACCGCGGCCTCCAAGACGTTGTAGGTCGACGCTGTGTTGACACGGAAACACTCCGGATCGGGCCGTAACTGAATGCGAGGCACCGCTGCAAAGTGAACCACAGCATCAAATTTCGGTGCAGAGTCGCCCGCGTCCAAGTCATCGAAACCAACGATCCCAGACATCGCCGAAAAGACTTGTCCAGCATCCGTGAGATCGACCGTCATGTCCCAAACGCCATCGATGTTTGCGGGCACGAGGTCCAGATTCATCACCGTGTGACCTTGATCAGCAAGGTGAGTCACAACGTGACGCCCCGCTTTGCCTGAACCACCTGTGAATAGGATTCGCACTCTATTTCTCGCTGTTGAAAGTCGATGGTCGGTGGGAACCGGCCTTGCTGCTGAAGTCCCGTGAGTCGCCGTCGATGCCGGTCACCCCCACCATCGGCGTCTTCGATGCTGCCCCGTCATCGGCGATCACAATGGAAGATGCATGCATCCGAATCGTGAACAGGCTGAAGAGGTTGTTCATCCAGTTTGCTCCGCTTGATTCCACCGTTTGATCTCTTCGAGCGATGGAAAGGACGTCTGCGTGCCGACGCGTGTGACCGAAATGGCCGCAACGATCCCAGCGCGGCTGGCAGCACTGGCCAACGACATCCCTTCGGCGAGAGAGACCGCCAATGCTCCGGTGAACGCGTCGCCCGCACCAGTCGTGTCGACCGCTTTGACTTGAGTCGCAGGGATGAGAGACATCCCCGTTTCGTCGAGCACCAAAACGCCTTCCTCGCCCATCGTCAACGCAACCTGTCGGACGCCACGTTGTCTCAATTTCTCAGCGGCGGTGACGCAGTCCGCTTCGGTCTCCACACCGCATCCGGTGATCGCAGCGATTTCCGTTTTGTTGGGAACACAGACGTCGCAAAGCGAAAGCAACTCGTCCGTGACCAATTCCGCGGGCGCCGGAGTGAGCATCGTCAGAACGTTGGCTGCACGAGCCAACTTGAATGCCTCCAGGGCCGCTTCAACGGGAGTCTCCAACTGGCAGATCACCACATCGGATTCGGTGATGATTGCCTTGGCCGATCGGACATCGTCCGCGGTCAGTTCCGCATTTGCTCCGGCGACAACGATGATGCAGTTCTCTGCTTCATCATCCACCAGAATCGCAGCGGTGCCCGTCGGCTGGTCATCGGAGTGTCGAATGAACGTCGTGTTGATTCCGTCTGCTTGGTAGGCGTCGATGGCCTGAGTCGCAAAGCCATCGTTTCCGACACGTGCGACAAAGGCAACTTCGGCGCCCAGTCGAGCCGCGACAACCGCTTGGTTCGCCCCTTTGCCGCCCATCCCTTGATGCAACGAATGCCCGGCAAAGGTCTCGCCAGGAATAGGAAGCCGCGGCGTGCGAAACGTGAGGTCGACGTTGGCCGAACCAACGACAGTGATCTTGGGGCGGGAGCTCGTGTGAATGTTCATGCAAGCGGCATCGAGGTATCAGACGGTTGACGGCAACAGCGGAAAGTTTCGCATATCAATTCTCCACTGGATCTCTTAATCGGGAAACGTTTACCAGAAACAAGCCGTTGTTCAAGAGATCGATGCGGACGCACCATGTTACCGAGCTCGCGGCAAGATTTCGTTCTCCTTCGACAAAAAAAGCATGCCCAGATGCGACAAGGGAAGACGATCGATCGGCAGGGTGGACAACGCGTCTTTCGCGAACAACTTCCCACTCGAACCGCCAGACACACTTTGAAAGAGCCGTTGAGCTGCACATTCCATGGGTGCGCTCCCCAACCCCTGCTCGTTTCCCACGAGGAAACTTGCGAGTCACGCCGGACAACATCGCCGCCGAGAGCCCAGCGATCGTCTCCGCGGTCGGGATCGATCATGAAGTTTCATGCCAGGCCGCTGCCCAGCCACTCAAGCAGGTCGGCAGGAATGATCAAGCACAACCATGTGAGCCGTTTGGGCGTTAGCCCCAGTTGTGCGTGAAAACCGTGGCTAACGCCAACGGCTCACATACCCGATAACACCTGCGGACCTGCTTAGAGGCTGGTGCTGCTCTTGAGGACAGGTACGAGCAATGCCATCACGACACCGAGAACCAGAATTGCCATCACCAGCAACATGATCGGCTCGAGCAATCGCACGAACAAGTCCAGACGACGGAACGTTCGCTTTTCCAGCGAGTCTGCGATTTCAGGCAGCACTCGGTCCAACGAGTTGCTCTCTTCACCCACGCTGATCATCTCCACCACCGAAATCGGAAAGTATCCCGACTGGCGGAGTGGTTTCGCGAGGCTTTCACCGCTGCGAATGTTTTCACTGGCGTCCGCGATCGATCGACTGAGCAAGCGATTGCCGGTTGCGGTCCGACTGATATCCAACGATTTCAGAATCGGCACGCCGTTGGCCAGCAAGGTTCCCAACACCCGGCAGAAGCGAGCGACGGAAAGATTCATGAGAATGTCACCCAGGACGGGGACCTTCAGTTTGATCTTGTCAAACAAGTCTTGCCCGCGATCGGTCTGCAGTTGCTGGCGAATAAAGATGATCAATCCCACTGCCAACACAATCAGGATCCATCCGTATCCCTGGAGGAAGTTGCTGAAGCCCAGCAAGGCCTCTGTCATGGCAGGCATCTCGCCCTTTTGCCGCAATCGATCAAACAGCATGTCGAACTTGGGCACGAAGAAAACCAGCAAGGCCGAGATCACAACACTTCCGATCGTGAACAAGAACACAGGGTACGCCATCGCGCTGACCGTGCGTCCCTTGAGGTCTTCTTGCAGTTCGGTGAAGACGCCAACGCGGTCCAAGGCGTCTTCTAGAAAACCACCTTCGGTCCCGGCACGCACCATGTTGACGGCCATGTCGCTGAACACGCCGGGATAGCGAGCCATGGTGTCACCGATGGGTTCGCCGTCCTCGACCCGACCTCGAATTTCGGCCAAGACTTCCCCGAGGACCGGCGTGCTGGATTGTTCACCAAGAATCGTGAGCGACCGAATCATTGGCACGCCACTTCGCAGCAACGACGCCATTTGGCCGTAGAAGGTGGCCATGATTTGACCTTTGACCTTCTTGCGTTTGGTTCCAAAGATCGCAAACGCGGAACCGGAGGTTTGTTCCGTGATTTTGGTTGGGAACAAATCACGTCCAGTCAGTTGCGACGTCGCTTCACGCTGCGACCCGGCCTCGAGCGTTCCTTGGACGCTCTTTCCAGTCATGTCTCGGGCGGTGTATTGAAACGTTGGCATAGTGACAGAGCGGCGGGAAGCAGGTGGGCGTGATGGAAGGCGATGCGCGTTTTGGTGTCGGGCGAGAAGCCCAGACAACCTGGATGACGGTCAGCAAGTCACGGGCTAGAGAGCCTCGCCCTTGGTAACACGAAGGACTTCGTCAACGCTGGTCACGCCGGCGACGACTTTGTCCCAGGCATCCATCCGAAGCGTTCGCATGCCTTCCTTGACAGCTTGTCGACGGATGTCCCAGCTGCTGGCACGGTTCTGAGCCATCTCGCGAATTTGCTCGCTGCTGACGAGCAGTTCGTAGATGCCCAAACGACCGGAGTAACCAACATTGCGGCACTCCCGACAACCGACGCTGCGAAAGATCTCTTTGCCTGCGATCTCATCCCAAGGAAAATCCTTGGGCAAATCGTCTTGTTCGGGAATGAATGACTCCTTGCAGTGCTGGCACAAACGTCGAAGCAGTCGCTGAGCCATCACGGCCTCCACCGTCCCTGCGACCAAGAACGGTTCCACGCCCATGTCGACCATCCGCGTGAACGCACCAGCGGCATCGTTGGTGTGCAAGGTGCTGAACACCATGTGACCTGTCAGCGATGCCTGGGTGGCATTCTCTGCCGTTTCCAAGTCGCGAATTTCGCCGACCAGCACGATGTCCGGGTCGTGACGCAGAATGCTTCGAAGCGAAGCAGCGAAGGTCAATCCGATCTTGGAGTGAACCTGGATCTGGTTGATGCCATCGAGCTGATACTCAACGGGATCTTCCGTCGTGATGATTTTGTTTTCGGGGCTGCGGATCTCCAACAAACTGCTGTACAGCGTCGTCGTTTTACCACTCCCGGTCGGTCCGGTGACCAACACGATGCCGTGTGGCAATTTGATCAGCTGGCTGAACCGATCGTAGATTTCCTTGGACATCCCCAGTCCCTGCAGATCAAACACCATCGACGATTTGTCGAGGACACGCATGACCAGGCCTTCGCCGTGGATCATGGGGATCACGCTGAGACGAATGTCAACCTCACGGCCGTGCACACGGAGTTTGATCCGGCCGTCTTGTGGCAGTCGCTTCTCCGCGATGTTCAACCGGGCCATGATCTTCAAGCGGCTGATCATCGCGGCTTGGAAACGGTTGATTTCAGGTGGCACAGGTTGAGGGTGCAAGATCCCGTCGATCCGGTACCGAATCACCAGCCCATCCGACTGCGATTCGATGTGAATGTCACTGGCACGCGAATCAACGGCTTCAATCAGAATCTCGTTGACCAGCCGAACAACCGAGGCTTCTTGAGCCATTTCGGAGAGTTCACTGCCATCTGTTTCGATGCCTTCGAGCAATTCGATTTCATCATCGCCGGCGGCTGCGACCAAGCCTTCCACCGTTTCACTACCGACACCGAGGTGTTTCTTCACCAAACGGCTGATTTCGGCACGCTCGGCAACAACGGGAACCACCGTTTTGCCAGTCGTCGCGCAGGCTTCATCCAGCGGGTACAGGTCAAACGGGTCGGCGGTCGCAACCAGCAACGCCCCGTCTTCCCAACCAATTGGGAACATGGAATGTCGATAGATCAGTTTCTGTGGAAAGCCCTCGAGGGCAGACAGATCGATTTCCGATGTTCGCAGGTCGCGAAATTCCAGCCCAACCTCATCAGCAATCGCCGACAAGGCATCTCGCGCCGAGACGTATCCCAATGTGACCGCATTGTCGACGACCGACTGAGGGTCGCCGTTGCGGCTTTGCTCCAATTGCTGGGACGTCAGCAGTCCGCGTCGTTGCAGAATCTCGCCAGCATGCATGATCATCTTCCTCTTCCTCCGCCTGTTTGTCCGCCGCGACCACCGCGACCTGTGTCACCTCCTCCTCCGCCTCCGCGTCCCGTTCCACCGCGGCCTGCATCACCTCCGCGTCCCCCGGTGCCTCCAGCAGCTCCTCCTCCGCCGCCAAATCGCGATCGGAAGAACTCAATTCGCCGCTGAACATCTTCGGCTGACGAGCCAGTCGGTGCAGAACTCGAAGCTCCACTGCTGGAACTTCCTGAGGTTGAGGTTGCTGTGGTGGCTTTCACACCCAGCATGGACTCCAACGCTTGTTGTAACACTTCTGCGCGGACACCACCTGCGATTGGCATCACCACCGTTTGTTCTTCTTGTTCCATCCCTTGTTGATCCAAGATCTCAACGAGTTCCTGAACCTGTTGGAAATCTTGCGGTGTGGCCGTCACGACCAAAGAGTTGCTGCGTTCGTCCACGGCGACAATGATTTTTGTCGGTTCGCTCTTGGCTTTCTCGGCTGTTCCGCCACCGCCGCCTCCTCGTCCTCCGCGCCCACCGCCACGCAGTGCGTTGATGATGTCTTCCGGTGAAGATTGACGGCCACCGCCACCTCCGGCGCTTTGCTCTTGAAACATTTTCTCAGCGAACACGGCCTTCACAAGCGTCGCGACATCCGATGCTTCTTGATAGATCACAGGAATCAACCTGGGTTGTGGCACCGTGCGAACCAACTCCGGACTTTCTTCTTGATCAATTTCTCGAATGACCAAGCGGATGAATTCCAAGTCCGCCGGACTGGCCTGGACGATCAGCGAATTCAGGTGCCCATCGGCGACAATGTTGACGCTGCCGCGACTGGTCAAAATCGAACGACTGCTGGAGACCTCTTCGCCTCCACCGCCGCCCATTCCCAGCAAACCGCCGAGCATCCCACCGCCGAGACCACCCATCACCGACTCGGTGAGAGATCCGGAGGAGGATTCTGAGCCGCCGAGCACGCTGGCAACCAATTCCGAAGCCACTTCGGCTTTGATGTATTTTAAACGGAAGATGGTCGGCAGATCGCTCGCCATTCCTGACGATGTGCTGATGGAACTGAGCAACTGTTCAAAGGCATCGAGAGCTTCGCTGTCTTTGGATGCAATGACCAAACCCGCGGGAGTCATTTGCACAACAATCTCAGCACCGGCGTTTGGATTCGCGAACTCGTCTTGCAACAAGGTGGGACCAGCGACCGCTGCTTCGGAATCCAGCTCAGAAGGATCTGCACCGGACGATGCGTTGACGTCGAAATCGTCAAATGCACGAACCAAGTATTGGTCATCCGCACGGGAATCCCGGCGATTCCAGGACGCCTCTTGATCCAGAACACGTTGCCTCGGTTGGCCGATGGGTTGTGTGTCTCGGCCCCCTTCTTGCAGCTGTTCGTCCTCCGAAGAGGTCGGCACGATCACTCGCAAGCGATTCTCACGCCCGGTCATTGGCCACAAACTTTCCAGTTGCCGCAACGTTTGATTGGCCGACGATCCCGTCATTGGCAGAACGCGAACGTTTTCACCCAAGCCGCCTGCCAGTGGATCGTTTTCCAGTTCATCAATCAGCCGTTTCACAGTTTCGATTTGGGCTGTCGTTCCACGAACCCAGAGCCGTCCTGTTTCCGGATCGCCGTCGACGGTGGGACCTTGCCCGCCAGCCTCGGTGACGCCGAAGAATTTATTGATTGTCAGCAATGCGTTGGCTGGTTCCAACCGACGCAGATTGATGATGGCGAAGTTGTCGCCATCACCTTCCAGTTCCGCGATTGTTTCGGCGATCAGAGCCTGAGTTTCCGGACGAGCGGAAGCGACAATCACACCGCGTTTGGTATCCAATGCGATGCGAGTCTCGGGCGTCCCAGCCAACATGGTTTGCAGCACATCAAACGCGGTTTGCATGTTGGCCGAAGCGACCGCGTGGGTCTTCAACACTGGTTTGATGATTTCGACCTCTTCCGCGTCTTCGCTGCCCGGCATCGCCTTGTCGGCTTTGGTGAAGATGCTTTTCAGCAGCGACAACTTGGCGGGTGAGCCAGTCGCAAAGACTCGGTCGCCGTACAGCGACACCGAAATGCGAAGGTCATCACCGAGGTTCACGCCGGGTTCCAAACCAACCAACGGACGAGCGACTTCGAGAATTTCTTCTGCGGCGCGGTGTTGGAGCGTGATTTCAACCACGCTGGACTGAGCTTCCTCCGCCGCGGACAACACGGACTCAATGGTTCTTAGCTTCCCAACGGTCTCGGTCACGACGACTTGGCGTGCTCCGGCGAGAACGTTGATTCGTCCCCATGGACCAATGATCTGCGCCAGCTCTTCACGAGCTTCCTCGGGCGACAATCCGCCGAGAGGGAAGACACAGCGAACGATGTCGCTGTTGCCGCGTTGATCGAATGTATCGGGAGTGACCAATTCGGCCATTTCGCTGATCAGCTTCTCTGCGTTTTCTGCTTCGAGGTCAACGAGCAGCAGCATGCGTCCTCGGCGAACCACGGCCCATCCTCGGTCCAGCAGCAGACGATTGATCAGGTCCAGACCTTCCCCGACGGAATAGGTTTGAGTGGGGTCACTGAAGTTGACCGTCCCAGCGGGCGACCCGTCCATTTGCAAGGACAAATCAGCTTGTTCGGAGAACCAGCGAAGCACATCCGACCACGGTGCCCCCGAGAAATTGAAGCTCAGTTCCTTGTCGGCGCTGGGAACCGTGGTTGCCGGAGCCGATGTGATCGGGCCAGCGGGGACGTCAACGCTGGCGTCCTGTGCTACGGCCGAACCGGATGCCAGCACCAAGATCCCGGCCACAGCCACCCCTCGGATTGCGAGCTGCTTCCAGTGAGATCGCTTGCGACCGGCTTGACTAAGGGCGATGTCGATCGGCGAAGGGTTCCGTCCACTGGAATCGGAACTTCGGGAAGACAAAGCGTTCGCGGCTTGCGTCGCGTTGGGAACAATTCGATTCATTTCGATAGATAAGATTTAGGATCGAGCTGGACGAAGCGGAAATCGTTTGCCTGGACTCGGGTGTCAGGATAGTTGCCCGAAAAGCAACGGCACGAGTAAATGGTCCCGTTCCGTCATGAACTAACCCCTCCCGGCCACAAAAGTTCCGACGGGGAGCGCTCCTGCTCAAGCAAATCGCCGGATTGTGCCAATCATTCCGCCTCAGGTCCCCCCACCGGCTGGCATCTGATGTCAGATTGGGTTTGCCGCCTCTCTAAACCTGCTATGCTGGCAACTCGCCTCTGACGGCCCACCATCAACCGATCCAGCACCACTTAGAAGCATGCTGACCAAGCAACGAAAACTGATCCTCACTGACATTCAGCGCGACATGATGCGGGCCGCAGGCCAAGCCAATGCCGCCCTGATGGACTTCATCCGGCCGCATGTCAAACCCGGCATCACAACGGGCAAAATTGACCAAATGGTCCACGACTGGACCTACGGGCACGGGTACCGAGCAGCAACCCTGGGGTATCAGAAGTACCCGAAAAGCTGTTGCACCAGCGTCAACGAAGTGATCTGCCACGGGATTCCCGATGATTACGAGCTGTGCGAGGGCGACATCATCAACGTCGACATCACCACCGTCGTGGACGGCTGGCACGGTGACCAAAGCGAGACGTTTTTGTTGGGCGAAGTCAGCGATGAGAAGCGGGCGGTGACCCAGTGTGCGTTTGATTGCATGCACTTGGCCATCGATGCTCTGACCCCCGGTTGCCGGGTGGCAACCATCGGCGAAGCCGTCGTTCCCGAATCCGAAGGACGTGGATTCACGGTCGTTCGCGAATACGTGGGTCACGGGTTGGGCAAACAATTTCACCTCGACCCTTCGATTCCTCACTTCCCGAACCGCCAAAGCCGAATCGATCGCTTGTTCCCCGGCATGTGCTTCACGATCGAGCCCATGATCAACGCCGGTTCACGTTACACCCAGTGTGACAAAGCAGACGGCTGGACAGTCCGAACGAGAGACGGACGCCCCTCGGCTCAGTTCGAACATTCGATCCTGATGACCGAAGAAGGCCCCGAGATCCTGACGCAAACGCAAGACGGTCCCCGCAAAGGGCACCAGTTCTGAGCATTCGAGGTTGTCCCTCGCTCACCAGGCTATTGGTTGAGTGCGTTTCGCAGATTGAGCGATCAGCCGACGGGCGGTAGCCCACGGTTACCGAAGACGAACCGGACGCGATCGCGTTCCGGCTGACTCAATCAACAGCCTGTCACGCTTCGAGTTGTGATGTTGGTCACGGGAGTGTCGACACAGCGAATCGAAGCTGGGAACCGAGTGCGAGCGGTGTTCTAGTTTTCGTCCGCTGATTGTTGCGGTGGCTCGAACGCGAATTCTTGCCACTTGATCGCCTTGTCCATGGGCACAATCTGCAGGATCAAGAACCCGTTCTGATACAGCCTCACCGTGCCGGTGGATTGGCTGACGACGACCGAGACCGCCTTCGTTTTTCGCGTGATCGCGGCAGCGGCCCAGTGCCGGGACCCGAGCCCCTTGGTCATTTTCAGGTCTTCGTGAGAGACCTCCAACATTTGGCGGCTGCGTTCGATGATGCCGTCCGCGGTGACCACAAACGCGCCGTCCAGCTGGGCGATCTCTTTCGCATCTTCCTGCACCTTGGGGTCCAAGATGTTGCGGTGTTTTTTGTTGTATCCGCGAAATGGATCGGCTCCGCTGTCGCTGGCGTGTTCCAGCACTCGGCGGCTGTCGCCGACCACGAACATGGTTCCAACGGCCTTGCCCTCGCGACCTTCTCGGCCAATTTGCGATGCCAAGTCGACGACCGCTTTGATGGTCTTCAAAGGGACGCTGCTTTCGAGCGTCTGCAGATCGCGAACGGTGAACCGACGCATCCGCTCATCCAGTTGCAGGTGGCTGATCGAGTCCAGCCGGCCCTGTTGAAATCCACTGTAGACCGCAACGACTTCTCCGTTGGTCCGGATCAACTCGTCGGCAGCGGCTTCCAACAATGCCTCTTGCAAGCGTTCCAGCAGCGGAGCCTTTTCCTTGTTCAACGCCAGCGGTTTCAAGCCCGCTTCGGCGGCACCGTCCAAGTCCCCGATGGTATCGACCGCGACGATCACCATGTTTTTGCTTGCTTCGGTCAGCTCCGAAATTCGTTTCCAATCGGTGCTGCCATCCAGCAACAACAGCAGGGCGTCAGCATTTCGATCCGCTCGGAGCGCCACGGCGGCCGAAATCATCGCGGCATTCTGCTTGGTCAAACGTTGCGTGGCCATCGATTCTCAAGCAGCTCCGAATTCAATGCGGTTGACCAAGGGGGACTTACAATGCGTCCCCACTTTAGTCCACCGAGGTCATCGCCCAAAGAGGACCGAGCCCCGTTGAGCCACGATTTAGGCTGACTTTCACGACATTTTTCAAGCCGAGGTCATCCATCGATGCTGGGCGATGCTCCACGGCCTCAAGCGAACTCCACCGCGGAGTCACGCCGTTTGGACTCGTTCGAAGCCGCCTGGTCTTCCACGTGTTCCCTCAAACCACATTGCTCCAGCACAATCGTCAGATGCGCGTCATGCCGACGACTGACCTTTAACAACACGACCGCATCGTCTCCCGAATCCGCATGGATCGAGTGCGTCAACCAACCGCGAATCAGCCGAGGTGAGGCTTCGCACCGAAGAACGTGCCCGTCCCGGCCCAACCCCCACGACAAGGGCGACCAGGGGGTGGCCGGCGTCAACAACCAACCTTCGTCATCGCGACGCAAACGCAAACAACTTTTCGCGGGATAGGGCCCAATCGAGTCTTGTGAAAACACGATCACGCCACGTGGGTCGGGGGTCGCGAATCCCGGCCAAATCCGAGCCAAAACAGGATCCAACAACATCGTCCGATAGAACTTCACCCGCCGGCCGGCCCAGCGGAAGATCAACGCGGCGACCAAGAGGATCGCAAAATTGAACACCGTTGCCAGGGTCGGACTGAGCGCGTACACCGCCATCAGTCCGGCACAGAGTGACTTGTTGCAAACCTCAAAGATGGCGTCGACAGTCGGAAAGGGCGTCAGCCAGACCAGGAATTCAAAGAAGAATTTGACGCTGTTGATGACCAACATGTTGACCGTCATGGCAATCAAAATCAGCGTGTTGGCGGTGAAGCTGAAGATCCCCGCCGTGTAGACCGGCAACGTTTCCATTGCCAGCTGCGTTTCGTCGGTGCCAACCGAATCGGCGGTCATGGACGCCGTGATCTTGATCGCCAACAAAATCACAATCACCGAATACGCTTCCAGCTGATCCATCGCCTGTGCAAACGGTTTGCTGACCTTGGACAATCGCGGGACGCTGGTCACCACTGCAAGAACCGCGAAAACGCAGAACAGCGGGACACTACGGAGCGGCCCCGCTGACCCCAACAACGCGTTGTCCGTGATCCAGTCCGGTCCCCACAAAGCCAAACCCGAGAGACAAGCGACACCGAAAAACGGAGACAAGGCCAGTGGAGCAAGCGGCCCCAACCAATCCGCCAGGTGCAGTTGGTCGGCCCAGGCCGTCGCCGCAGCGATGTCTCGCGTGTCGAACTCACCCTCGAGTGCCTGCGGAACGTCTTCCGGATTCACCGCCGATTGTGTCCGAGCAGGAACGGCTGCTGCCTCGTCCGTTTGGCGGACGACATCGCTTTGCCCCGTCGCTTGGACCGCCAGCCCGATGATCAGCACCACGGTCAACGTTGTCTTTGCAATCCAATTCATCTCATTCCCTTCGGACTTCTCAATCGAACCGTGGGCTGGTAGCGTTTCGCGTCATGAACATCGACGCAGTGAAACCTCAGCATCTCTATTTGACCGGCTACCGCGGGTGCGGCAAAAGTACGCTTGCGAAACTTTTAGCGCAGCGGTTGTCTTTGCCGGTCGTCGACTTGGATGATGTGATCGAATCGACGGCAGGGAAATCGATCGCGGAAATCTTCGCCGCTGAAACCGAGTCCGGTTTTCGCGACCGCGAAGAAGCCGCGTTGGTGGAAGTCGCCCAGCGGCCAACGCATGTGATCGCTCTCGGTGGTGGCACAATCCTTCGCCAGGCCAACCGGAACCTGATCGCCAATTCGGGCTGGTGCGTTTGGCTGGACGCTGAACCTGAAATTCTGATGGCTCGATTGGCTGGCGATGAAACCACGGCCGATCGACGTCCCTCGCTGACGGATCAATCGGTCTTCGATGAAGTCAAAACGGTGATGACCCACCGCGAACCACTCTACCGTGAATCGGCGGACCTACGAATCAACACCAGTCATCAAACGATGGACGACATTGTCAGCGAAGTTTTGAAGGCTTGCCCGCCCAGCATCGGAGAAGTCAAACCCAGCTAGACTTCGACCGGAGGGGCTCGGAAGCCTTTTTATACCCCACATCTCGAAACACCAAAGATTAGTGTCCGATCAGAGTGGATTAGTGTTCCGCCAGAGCGGCCAAGGGAACACTCATCTCCGCTGATCGATCACGAAGCAGGTCGGCAGGAATGATCAAGCACAATCATGTGAGCTGTTTGGGCGTTAGCCCCGGTTGTGCGTGAAAACCGTGGCTAACGCCAACGGCTCACATACCCGATGACACCTGCGTACCTGCTTAATGGTTCTTGGGCAAGGGATGTTTGGCTTCAAAACGCCTGTATTTACAACGCAAACGGCTCCCAGAAGATGTGGGGTACAAAAAGGCTCGGAAGCCCATCCGACAACGCACCCCGTACGACGGCCGTTCAAAGACCGTCGAATCCATGCCAGGCAACTGGCCGTGGCGAACGTCCTTACACGTCGATTTCGCTGGCGTCTTCGGCGCGGTCCATGATGAACCGAAAGCGTGCCGATGCGTCGCGGCCCATCAAGTCGCTGATCGTGCGGTCGGTTTCCAGATGGTCGTCGATCTCGACTTTCAACAACGTTCGCTTGGTTGGATCCAGGGTCGTGTTCCAAAGCACCTTCGGCATCATCTCGCCCAAACCTTTGAAACGCGTGATCTCCGGATTCGCCCGTCCCTGGTGTTTGGCCAAAATGCGTTCGCGATCGTCTTCGTCAGCCGCCCAAAACGTTTCTTTGCCGATGTCGATTCGGTACAGCGGGGGAACCGCAATGAACAGGCGACCGTCAGCGATCAACGCGGGCATGTGCCGGTAAAAGAAGGTCAGCAACAGCGTCGTGATGTGGTGACCATCGCTGTCCGCATCAGCCAACAAAATGATTCGATCGTAACGCAAATTTGCGAGGTTCAGTGAGGGGCCGATGCCGCACCCCAGCGACGCGATCATGTCTTGGATTTCTTTGTTGTCGAGGATCTTTTTCAGGGTGGCCGACTCGGTGTTCAGCACCTTCCCACGCAGCGGCAGGATGGCTTGGCAATTTCGGTCACGGCCTTGCTTGGCACTGCCGCCTGCGGAGTCACCTTCGACGATGAACAGTTCCGATTTTCCTTTGCCACCCGAGACACAGTCCGACAATTTGCCGGGCAGCATCGTTCGCTTGGAGCCACCTTTTCGCGAAACCGCTTCACTGGCGGCCCGTGACGCGGCGCGGGCACGGGCCGCGGCGACGATCCGAGCGATGACGGCATCGGCAACCGACGGGTTGTTGTTGAGCCATTGCTCCATCGCACTCCGCACACCGGATTCGACGATCCCGTGGGCTTCCGGGTTGTTCAACCGGTCTTTCGTTTGGCCTTGGAACTGAGGTTCCGCCACAAAGATCGAGACGATCGCAATCAAACCTTCGCGAATGTCCTCGTGTGTGATCTTGACCCCGCGAGGCGTCAGGCTGTGCGTGTCGACATGATTGCGAACGGCTTTGACCACCCCGCCTCGAAAGCCATTTTCGTGGGTGCCGCCGCTGCCCGTTGGGATCCCGTTGACGTAACTGCGAACGTGTTCGTCGGTCGACTCGGTCCACTGCAAGGTGACTTCCACCCGGTCATCGGCATCGACACGGTAGGTGAACGGTGTTTCGTGAATCGTCCGAGCCTCGCGTTCCTTGATGACCTTCCCGAGGTAATCCACGATGCCGTTTTCGTGCAGAAACGTCTGGCGAGTCTTCGCAACTTCGTCGATGTACGTGACCTTCACACCACGATGCAAAAAACTGGCCGTTTCCAATCGCTGCTTGATCGTGTCCCCGTTGAATGTCGTTCGTGGGAAAATCGTCGGATCTGGGGTGAACGTGATCGTCGTTCCCGTTCCACGAATGGTGCCGCGAAGTTTCTGCAACTTCGAGGTGGCCTGACCGCGGCAGAACGTCATCCGGTACTGAGCCCCGTTGCGTTTGACAACCGCAATCAGTTCTTTGCTGAGCGCGTTGACGACCGAAGCCCCGACCCCGTGCAGACCACCGGATGTTTTGTAGTTGTCGCCTTCGAATTTCCCGCCCGCGTGCAGCACGGTGAGCACCATTTCCAGGGCCGACTTTTTCGTCTTGGGGTGCTTGTCGACCGGGATGCCGCGACCATTGTCGCTGACCGAAACGGTTTGCCCGTCTTTGTGAAGTGTGACAGTGATTTCGGATGCGTGGCCGTTCATGGCCTCGTCCACCGAGTTGTCGACGATCTCCCAGATCAGGTGATGCAAACCAGTGGATCCCACTCCACCGATGTACATGCCGGGACGCTTGCGCACAGGCTCGAGGCCTTCCAGCGCGGTGATGTTTTTGGCGTTGTATTCTTTCGGTGCAACGGACATGCAGATGAGGCGTTGAAAGTCGAAGGGGTGGGTGAAGGTATCAGCCTCGGCGGGTTGCCAAGGCGATCGGAATGGCAGTGTGCCGCAGCGTCAGTCTTCGAAGACGGGTGGTGGTTCGATCGGATCGCGAACGATTTCGGCAATTTTGCCGTTCTTCTGCAGTTCGATTCCGCGACCACCCCGCGACGTTGTGCGGTACTTGACCGTCGAAATCGTCTTTTTAGCGCCACGGTTGGTCACCACGTTGAGCAGATCCCGGTCCCCGGTGGAGGGTTTGAATCCAAGCAATTTGTCGCTGGCGGCGAGTTTCAATAGCAGCACACCTTTGCCGGCGCCGGACAAGTAATTGATCTCATCGGCTGGGCAAACCATGGCTCTGGCGTCCGCTGAAACAGCCAACACCGTTTCCGTCCCGGTGATCGGCACCACATCCACGACGCTGGCCCCTGGTTTCACTCGTGCGAACTTGCGTCCGGCGCGGGTCGAAGGTTCCGCGAAGGGCTGCAAACCAAACCGCAGGGCATACCCGTCCGTGGTCGCGGCCAACCCATGAATCGCGGGGTAGTAATTCCCCTTGGGATCTTCGCTGATGTCGCCAAGAATCCTGGGGTCCATCGACAACGCTGCAATGATGTGCTCGCCGTCTTTGAACTTGAACAACTTTTGAATCGGTTCGCCGAAGCCGGTGGAGGCGGGGATGTCGATCATGCGAGCGGTGTAGCAAACGCCCAAACTGCTGAAGCAGGCGATCGTCGTGCGGGTGTTGCCCGAGACACAAGCCAGCACCGCGTCTCCTTGTCGGAGGCGACTCTTCGAGGGATCCGCGATTTGCTTTTGCCGTTTGACCCATCCGTCGACGGTGACCATGACGTGGCAATCTTCGGCGACGATGAAATCCTCTTCGGTGTACTCCACTTCTTCGGTCGGCACTATGAGAGCGCTACGGCGTCGTCCGTCGGGCGTGTTGCCATATTCAGTGATCAGCGATTGCAACTCGCCCTTGATGATCGCCCAACGTCCCGAGGAGGTGTAATCGTCTCGGTCGTCGGCCAACAGCTTGTTGATTTCATCGACGCGTTTGCGTTTCTTCTTCAGTTCGTCCAGCACCACGTTGATTTCCAAGCGTGCCAAACGATACAGCTTCAATTCCAGAATCGCATCGGTTTGTTCCGCGTCCAAGCCATTGGAGGCTTGCACATTTCGACGTGACTTGCCCGCTGCAATTTCCTTGACCGGGAATCGCTTCATGATCTTTTCGGCGGCGTCGGCTTTGCCTTCGCTGCTGCGGATGATCTTGATGATTTCGTCCAACGCATCGAAGATCAATGCGAAACCTTCGAGGATGTGAATCCTTTTCTCGAGGGCTCGCAATTCGTTGGTGAGTCGCGCGGTCAGCACGTCCAAACGGAAATGCAAGAAGTACCACAGAATCTCTTTCAAACCGAGTCGTTTGGGAGCACCGACTTCGGGGTTCTCGGTGGGCGTCAGACACGTCAGGTTGACGTTGAAGTTGGTTTGCAGGGGTGTGTGCTTGTAAAGATACGCCAGCACTTTGTCTGCATCGGCGTTCTTCTTCAGCAGCAGATCGACTCGGATGTCTTCTGTTGAGAGGTCGCGGACTTCCTGAACCAGTGGCAGTTTGCTGCTGTAGACCAGTTCCGCGATGCGTTCGACCATCGCGGCTTTGTTGACACCAAATGGAATCTCGGTGATCCGAAGGGTGTCGCCGGTTCGGGACTTCTCGGCGACTTCGGCAACCCCACGCAACTTGATCGTGCCCGTGCCGGTGGCGTAGATCTCACGCAGTTCCTCTTTGGTGTTGGTGATGTGCCCGCCGGTGGGAAAATCCGGTCCTTGAATCGCATCACCGGCGACCAGTTGGTAATCCTTGATGTCCGGATTGGCCAGCAACTTGAGCAGCGCGTTGCAAACCTCTTTCAAGTTGTGCGGCGGAATGTTGGTCGCCATCCCGACCGCAATTCCGGTCGCCCCGTTGACCAGCAAGCTGGGGACGCGAGACGGCAACACAACCGGTTCTTCTCGCGTGCCGTCGTAGTTCGGCTTGAACGCCACGGTGCGGCTGGAAAGATCCGCCAGAACCTCCGAGGCGATCGGTGTCATGCGGCATTCGGTGTACCGCATGGCCGCCGCGTTGTCGCCATCGATGCTGCCAAAGTTGCCGCTGCCGTCGATCATGGGCATCCGCAACGAGAACGATTGGCTCATCCGAACGAGCGCCTCGTAAATCGAACTGTCACCGTGGGGGTGGTAGTTCCCCATCACGTCGCCGACGACCTTGGCACACTTTCGGTGCTTGGCCGACGAATCGAGTCGCTGCTGCGACATCGTGTACAGAATCCGCCGCTGGACCGGTTTGAGGCCATCGCGGACATCCGGCAGCGCACGGCTGGTGATGACCGACAGCGAGTAGTTCAGGTAGCGATCTTGAGCCGCGAATCGAAGTGGGATGTTTTCGATGGCAGCCAGCAGCGACTCGTCAAACGGGTCCACTTTGCCTCGTTTGGAGCGACTGTTCTTGGCCGAACTGGAGCGACTGGATGCAGAATCGGAGGGTTTGCGACGTTTCGCCACGCGGAATCAACCTAAATCGTTGGGGACGTTTGGTGTGAGGGGATGAAATGCAGGATCGCGGATGAGGATGCGAGTTTGGGGGTTATAGCGACCACGGGGTTGTTAGCGAAACCGCGGATTGCCGCGTTTGGATCGCGTCGGTCGTCGATTGCGATTGAAAAAGCTGGTCCGAGTTGGGCGAACCGTGCCTGCTGGGCGAAATCCCCCGCCTTTCACGATCATCATGCCGCATCAGTATCGGCTGTTTTTGTTTCCAATTCGCGTCGAAACCAAATCCCAGACAACTGGTCCGTCGTCGTTCGAGGAGGAACGCAAGATGAAGCGAAATTGGAAAGCAACCGTGGCGACGGTCCAAACCATTGCCACGCAAATCACCCGCCGCTCACGCACCCTGGCTGCAATCGCCATCGGAACAGCCAGCGTCACGCTGTTTGCTCCCGCCGCGATGGCACAGGGCGAGCACATCGTCAGCTCACGCGTCGTCAGCGACACGGTGGTCGGAACCAGTGACTCCGGCCCCGCCACAGGTGGATGCGCCAACGGCGATTGCGGCGGAGCGTCCGGAGGTGAAGCCGGCGTTCAAGGACGCGAGTACGGACAGCCCGACCTGTTCTACAACTACTACACCCAGGGCCCTGCCAACGCCGCGAACGCGCAGATGTTCGTGTCGCCTGTGCCGGTTCCTCCCAATGTCGGGAGCACCTACCTGACGTACCAGCCTTTGTACCCCAACGAAATGCTTTATTGGCACAAAGACCGCTACCACAACTATTATGACAATGGTCGTGGTATGAACCGCACGCGAGCGATTTACTACAGCCCGCCGGTTCGCCAAGCCGCCAGCAATTTCTACTGGAACACGTTGCGTCTGCCTCGCTGATCCAGCCTCTGGCAACGCGAACCTTTCGCGAAACTGACTCCCCCCGTCCGTTCTTTGCAGCGGAATGTTGTTGCCAAAACCACCGTCCTCGAGGACCCCGAGCTATGAAACGCATCGTCCTTTGTCTCGCCGCCTTGGCTGCTTTCAGCGGCTTGGCCGGTTCATCCGAACAAGCCCAAGCGGCTGACCCGTACGCGGTGACCCAGGTTTGGAACCACAACTTTGCACAAACGCGTGCTTGGCACAGCAATTACTACTACGCCCCGTACGGGCAACCGACCGCGATGGTCGTCCCCCCGACCGCTCACCTGCGACAAACGTATTCGTGGGGCGTCAGCCAAAATACGAACCACCCGATTTATCACCAGTACGGTCGCAATGCCAGCACGCCAGGTGCAGCGGCACCGGGTCGCTTTCAGGCGACACCGAACTGGCCCAGCCACACCGATCAATTCGGTTTGAACTACGTTCGCGCCCCTTGGTGAGTTGAACGCAGATCGAACAAGCCATTTTGAAGCAGCGGACGAATACTTCCGCTGAATCAATGCAACACATGACGGGACGGTGTTCCCGCTGAATCAGCTCGTCCGGGGCTGATTTGGCGGAGGCACCGTCTCGTTTTTCGCGCGCTGAGAAGTTCCCGCCCGGGACGCTTCCACAGCATGCAGGCGCCGTCTCAATCAGAACAACCGCCATAGTTCACGCACGCCGCCTGGAATCCCATCCCAACCGGACGGTTGTTCACTGAGCTCGCCGCCACGATCGTGAGAGCGTCCTAGGCTTCAGAGTCACAATCCAGCGATTGCGTCCTGAACGGTGTTGGCCGCCAAAGGCGGGGACTGGGATCATGCACCCACCCCCACTTTTGCCACCATGTTCCCAATTGATACACAGACCAGGCATCGAAAAGTGGACCAAACAGGCCGACTTTGCCGATGAGAAGGTTGCTGGATTGAGACGCATGCGTTTTTCGTCTCACTCATTCAAATTTTCTTTGGTTCGTCATGGCTCGCTTGCAATCATCGATCGGATTGGTCACCGGAACCGACATCGTCGGGACGGTCGATCAATTGATGGCCATCAGTGGACAACCTCGCGACCGCCTGCTTGCGAAAACAGAAGAGCTGCTTGGTCAACAACAACAAATCGCCTCGCTGACAGCGTCCGTGATTGGTGTCCAACTGTCTGGCGATGCGCTCGGCTCGTCGGCGTTGTTCAGCAGCAAGAACGCGACTTCGTCCAATGACGATGCGTTGTCCGTGTCGACTCGCGACGAAGTCACCAACGGCAACCACCTGATTCGCACGCTCCGGACTGCCGCCACCCACAGTGTCGCTTCCGCGCAGAGTTTCAGCTCGTTCGATGAGGGGTTGAGCCTGTCGGGTTCGCTCACGATCAAACCTAGCGGGTTTGTTGACACCAAGGTCAGCCTGTCCCAGCTCAACAATGGCTTGGGCGTCGAGGGCGGTTCAATCCGCCTGACCGACCGCAGTGGAACGTCCGCGGAGGTCGACCTTTCCCAAGCTCGCACCGTCGACGATGTGCTGCAAGCGATCAACGACGCTGACGTTGACATCCAAGCCACGACATCTGGCGGAAAGATTCAACTGATCGATCAGACGGGCCAAACGCTCAGCAATCTGAAAGTCGAACAACTCGGAACCGCGGAAACCGCCGCTGACCTCGGCCTGCACGGAATTGATGTGGCCGCCAGCACCGTCGACGGCCACGACATTCCGATGCCCGACGGGGTGGAATCACTCAACGGAGCCAGCCTGTCGCAATTGGGCGGTGGCAACGGGCTGGGCACCCTGACGACTCTGGACATTCAAACCGGCGACGGCAGCACGGCCAGCGTCGACCTGTCCGGGGCAACCTCGCTCAACGAAGTCATTGATGCAATCAATGGCAGTGGACTGGACGTCATCGCTCGAATCAACGACGCCGGCAACGGACTCCGCCTGCGTGACGTCTCTGGCGGAGCCGGCACGTTCGAGATCAGTGCGGCGGATGATACCGCTACCAATCTCGGCATCGCCGCCTCAACCACCGATGACATCGTGGTTGGCGAAGACCTCAACTTTCAATCGGTGACGGTCGACACCAAACTGTCCGAATTGAACGCTGGGGCAGGCGTCGGCTCCGGCAGCTTCACCATCCGAGACAGCAACGGATCCACTGGCGGGATCAACTTGGCCGTTGACGAGATTGAAACGATCGGCGACCTGATCGATCGAATCAATTCCTTGGAGATTGGTGTCGAAGCCGCGATCAACGAAAGCGGTGACGGCGTCGTGATCACGGACACCGCTGGCGGTGCATCCACACTCAAGATTGAAGACACCGGCACCGGAACCGTCGCCGCCGGTTTGGGATTGGCGGGCACCGCTGCCCCGGGCGAAAGCATCGCCGGCAGCGAGTCCATTTCGATCGAGATCACCGAAGACGACACGCTCGAATCAATCGTTGAGAAAATCAATTTGTCGGATCGCTACGCGGACGCATCGATCGTGTCGAACTCCGACGGTTCGTACGGGTTGCAAATCCGAAGCAAGCAGGGCGGCGACGCAGGACGGATCTCCGTCAACCTGGAAGGGATCGACCTGAATCTACGGACCGCCTCGAAAGGCCAAGACGCTCTGCTGTCGATCTCGACCGACGGCGGAACCGAACGTTTCTTGACATCGACCGACGGTGTGTTTGAAGACGAAATCAGTGGGCTGAATCTGACCGTCAAGGAATTGTCAGACGATCCCATCAGCGTCAACGTGGACGACGATCACGACACAATCGTGTCCGCCATCACACGATTTGCAGATCAATACAACAAACTGATCGACAACATCGAAGAAGTGACGTTCTTCGATGCGGAAGCCAACGAAGTGGGACTGCTATTCGGATCCTCCGAAACCTTGCGGATCCAAAATGGGTATTCGCGATTGCTGACCGGAACGTTGCCGTCGAGCAGCGGCGACTCCATTCGCTCGTTCAGTCAAATCGGCGTGCGGATCGATGAGAACGGCCAACTGCAAGTCGACGAAACCAAATTGAAGGCCGCCTTGGAAACCGACACGGATGCCGTGGAAGAGTTCTTCAACAAAACCAACGACGAGGATGAGAACATCGGCATGGTGGGCCAGTTGAAGAACCTCGCCGACACCTACGCCGGCGTGGACAACGGCATGTTGATTCGCAAAACACAGACTTTGTCGGATCACATCGAACGCAACGATGACCGGGTGGATTCCATGAACACTCTGTTGGACGCTCAACGAGAACGATTGCTGAGCCAGTACTACGCGATGGAAGAAGCCATCGCCAAGATCCAGGCCAACACCTCTTCCATCAGCAGCATCGAGTACATCGGCCCGGTTGGCTCCGAGTGATCAGCTCCGAGTGATCGCCAACGGAATGCCCGGCAGCCTGCCGTTCAACGGCGGTGGAGCATCACCACGACTCTTGCCGCAATCGCTTCGCTGCGTCCGACTGCGTCGACTCCTTCCCCGGTCTTGGCCTTCAAACCAACCTGCTCGACGCTGGTTTGCAACATCTCCGCTAGCGTTTCCCGCATCGAGTCAATGTGCGGTGCCATCTTGGGCTTCTGCGCTAGGATGACCGCGTCGAGGTTGTTGATTTGGTACCCCGCCGCCTGCACTCGCCGGAGCGCTTCGACGACAAAGTCGCGGCTGTCTCGGTCCCGGTTGACTTCGGCATCATCCGGGAACAACCGGCCGATATCAGGTCCGGCGATGGCTCCCATCAACGCATCGGTGACGGCGTGCAGCAAAACATCGGCGTCGCTGTGACCGATGGCATGAAAATCCCCGGGAATTTCAACACCACCGACACGCAGTGGACCGCTTTCCCCCAGCCGATGTGAGTCGTACCCCAGTCCGATTCGAAAGGCGAGGGATGGAGAACTGGTCATGAAACAATCCGTCGGAGTACCGGAAACGAACGGGCAACAAGGGTCAAAGCAACCGAGCGCCGGGCTCAGCCAAAGTGGGCCAGCGTCCAGCAGCGGACCATAAATTCAACGGTATCACCTGATTCGACAAGCCGCCAACGCAAAACAAATCCTTCTGAGGCACCGGGAAAGCGGCCAAACACGTACGGCACTTGGTTACCGGGAGATGATCGAGGTTGGGTGGAATATCGACGTGGTTGGCAAGTCGCCGATTGGCGCTAGCCTGGGCTGTCAAAACTTGAGGGTTATCACGAACAATACGGCGATAATTTTGGTTCTGTCCCACGCCCCAACGGGGCGGCCCTAACAGAGAATCCCCCAAAAACGCTAGGGCCGCCCCGTTGGGGCTTTGCAATTTTGGTCCCGCCGTAACCCAGGGCGTTGCCCTGGGCTGTCATAGGTCTGCCCCCTTGGGGCGGAGTCGTGGAACAGAACTTGCGCAAACCGATACGCTCCACAACACCAAGCATTTCGCAGCCCAGCGGTAGCCCACGGTTACCGAAAACGAACCGGACGCGATCGCGTTCCGGCTGATTGAATCAACAGCCTGTGGCGCGCCGGGTTCGTATTTTGACTTGCAACGAAGGAGGAAACCTGCCTGCTCAATCCTGAGCATTCACTCTGTCACCCGCGTGCAGCGAACCGACCGGAATCATTTGCCGCAGTCCAATCGACCTGCGGATGAAGCCGAATTTCGTCCACACACGCCCCCTAGGAATCTCGAGGGCCTTTCAATGCAGTTGAGACGACTCGGTCCTCCACGGGATGAAATCCCCAGGGGCCGTCACCCGAATCCTAGTTGGCGAACAAACCATCGCCCGAGTTCGTGCGTACGTCGCGAACAAGGAACCTCCTGAACGAATGTTTCTTGCCGGGGCCAGCCCCTGCGAATCGACGGGCCCTTTCAATGGACGGTCCCACCCTTTCGCGATCACGCTCGATTTGGTGTGCTTTCGCGTCCCATCGTACGTTTTCCCTTCCTCGGTCTTTCGCATGCTCGCTTTCTCGAACCAATCTTCTCGACGGTCACGCAGGCTAGCAACGGCCCCGATTTTGATCGCCATGTTCTTGACGGCTGGACTGGGCGTTCCCGCTCTGACGGGCTGGGTTGATCCAGCCACGGCGCAGGAATCCGGAGCCAGCTCGGACGAGGATGCCCATGATCACTCTCACGACGACGCCGCCCAGACGCAGCAGGGCGTTGACGGTGGCCGAGTCAAAGACGATCCCGAGATGATCGCCAAGACCTTGGCGGAGATGCCCGACGATGTTCGCAAAGAGGCCGAGGAGATCTATGCGAAATTTCGTTCCACTCACCATGAGTTGCTGGCATCAATGCTGGAACTTCGCAAGATTCACATTCGATACAACAACGACATCGATCGCAGCCGGGAAGCCTCGAAAGCATTTCGGGCTCAGCAACACAAGACATGGGACCTGATGCAGGAGCAGATGGAAAACTCGGTCAAGGTTTTTCGATTGCTGCCCAGTCCTGAAGCGGCCAGCTACATGGTCACAATGGTCCAGCACCATTTCGACAACGACATCTACGATCTCGCCACCTTCGAAGCGGCGGCGAGATTGATTGATATCGGCCAGAACTATCGCTACTTGTTTCTGACCGCTGCGCGGGCGGGAATCGCCAACGGCAACTTCGAGACCGCTCGCAAGGTCTACGAATCACTTGAACAGGACGAACTGGAACAGGTTGACCTGGCCAACAAGCACTTCCTCGATGCATTGGAAAAGCAGTACAAAGAAGAACAAGAACGGTTGGAGAAGATCGATCGGGATTCGCTTCCACAAGTTCGCCTGACCACCACTCGCGGTGATGTCCTGATCGAGCTGTATCCCGAAGAAGCTCCCTCGACGGTGGCCCACTTCATGAAGCTGGTGGAAGACGGGTTCTACGATGGCCTGGACTTCACCCAAGTCGTTGCCAACATGCTGGCGATGTCAGGTGACCCGGCCGGAGACGGACGCGGCAACAGCGGCCAATTCTTGATCGATGAGCACACCAACGAGAACTCGCATCATGTTCTCCGGGGTTCGGTGGTGATGGCCAAGATCCCCATGGGCGAAGGCCGCTTCATCGAAAACTCCGCCAGCTCACAAATCGCCATTTTCTTCTTGCCCGTCGCCGTGGCCTCCAGTCACCAGACCGTCTTCGGAAGGGTCATCGAAGGCATGGACCGCGTCAGCGCGATGCGCCGCCGCGATCCATCGAAGAGTGACGAGAAGAAAATCCAGTTGCCGCCCGATGCGATCATCTCTGCTGAAGTCGTTCGCAAGGGGCCAGATCTGCCTGAACCCAACTACGTCGATATGCAGGCAGAATTGGAAAAAGCGGAAGCAGCCGGCCTGATCAAACTGAAAAAGCCGAAGGAATAGGCCAACATTTGATCGAATTGCCGTTCACCGCGGCGGCATTGTTGGCCCCTTGGTTTCGACTGGGTTAAACTGCACGCTGCAGCAGTGGCGGCCTCGCGTCTCTGTCCCCGCCTTGTCGAAATCCCCTTCGCGAACATTTCATGCCTTCACGCTCCTCCGTGCCGCCCGAAAACGAATCGCCGAACGATCCAGCTGGCGATCCGCTTTCCGGTTCCAAGCGATCGGCCGTGTTGGACCAACGCGCCAATCGTCGCAAATTCATCCAAAGCGGCGGCATCATGCTGGCCGGCGGCAGTGTGCTGGGGACCAACCTCAGCGTCGCTCAGGGGGCTCATGTCTACGGCGACGACACGCTGAAGATTGGCTTGATCGGCTGTGGCAGTCGCGGCACCAACGCGGTGATCCAAGCCCTGAACACCGACGGCGCAACCCGCTTGGTCGCCATGGCGGACGCGTTCGAGAACAATTTGCAATCAGCCTACCGTGCCATCAAGAGCAAACACGGCAACAGCGGCCCAGGCGGGAAACGAGTCGATGTGGACGGGGCTCGGTTTGTCGGCCTGAACGGCTGGAAACAGGTGCTCCAAAGCGATGCGGACATCGTCTTCCTCACCACGCCTCCCGGATTCCGACCGCTGCATTTCGAGAAGGCGATTGAAGCCGGCAAACATGTCTTCATGGAGAAACCGGTTGCGACCGACGCGCCGGGAGTCCGCCGTGTCCTGGCGGCCAACGAAGTCGCGAAGCAAAAGGGCTTGGCTGTTGCGGTTGGTTTGCAACGCCACCATGAATCACGCTACCGCGAATGTGTCCAACGACTTCAAGAAGGCGCGATCGGTGATCCAATCTTTGCCCGCGCCTACTGGAATGGTGCCGGGTCCAAGTTGCGCCCTCGTCCAAACAACGCTTCGGAACTGGAATATCAACTTCGCCAGTGGCAACACTTCAATTGGACTGGCGGCGACCACATCGCGGAACAACACGTTCACAACCTGGATGTGATCAATTGGGTGCTGGGGCAGCACCCAGTCTCCGCTCAAGGCCAAGGCGGCCGCGATTCACGATCCGATCAAACGCTGGGTGAAACATTTGATCATCACATGATCGAGTTCACCTACGCGAAGGACGTGCGACTGCTCAGTCAATGCCGCCATGTTCGTGGATGTTGGAACACGGTCAGCGAACACATCCACGGCACGCAAGGATCCTGTGACATCAGCGCTGCGATCATTCGCGACACGAGCGGCAAAGTGGTCTGGCAGAGCGCCCAGAAAAACTCCAAGGACAAAGGCTGCCAGCAAGCCCAGGACGACCTCTTCGCCGCACTTCGAAATGGAGACATTCCCAACGAAGGTGAGTACGGGGCGACCAGCACCATGACCGCAATCATGGGTCGAATGGCCAGTTACTCAGGCAAAATCGTCCGTTGGAACGAGGCCCTTCAAAGCGACCAATGCTTGGCCGATGTTGACGCGTTGAATTCCCTTCAGGACATCGCCCCGGTTCAGCCACTTCCCGACGGAAACTATGCCGTCGCGATTCCCGGGCAGACCAAAGTTCTCTAAGCAGGTCGTAAGCAGGTCGGCAGGAGTGATCAAGCACAACCATGAGAGCCGTTTGGGCGTTCGCCCCGGTTGTGCGTGAAAACCGTGGCGAACGCCAGCGGCTCACATACCCGATGACACCTGCGTACCTGCTTAGCTCAAACGCCGGGCGAGCCCAATCGCATCAAAAGCGAACATCGCCGGATCTGAAACGCCATGCGTTCATGAACGGCCACCCATCCATGAACGCCCAACGGCGTCAGCCTGTCATTTCGCAGGCAAATCCGCGACGAATCGGGTCAATCGATTGCTGAAATCACGCACGTCGCTGCCGACCACGTGTTCAAAATCGATCATCCGTTGTCCGGACCGATAGGTTTCAAACGGAGGCCGTGTGGCCGTGAAGTTCAGAATGTCCGCGAAGGCATCGGTGTCGCGTTCGGCCAGATAAAACATCATCGACCAAGCCAGTGCGTAGGCTGTGTGGATCGTGGTTGGATTGCGAAACAGGTCATCACTGCGAATCATCCGGTCCACCCATCGCGCCACTTCGGCGGGATCATCCATGTCGATGGTTTCACGGAGTTGCCGGACAGAATCCTTGTTCACGCGCTCGACCAACCGGGTCCCGCTTCGTCCCGAACTCATCGCGGTCGGTTCGAACATTTGACCGATGCCTTCCGTCACCCAACTCGGGGTGTCGTTGACTCGGCTGTGCACACCGCAATTGAAGGCTGATTGATGAGCCGCTTCATGGCGAACGGTTGCTGCGATGGAACTCAATGCACCACCGTCATGCGTCATCACACGGTTGCACTTGTTGGCGTACAGCCCCGCGACACGCGAAACATCGATTCCCAATCTCGCGATCTCGTCGTACATGGCGCGAGCATCGGGCAAAACCACTGCCACCATCGGAAAACGACCTTCGCGAACCTTCACGCCGCGTCGTTCCATGTAGTTCACAAACGAGCGATGACATTGCTCGAACATCTTCGGCCAACGACTTCCGCGACCTCTGGGTTGGACCACCAAGAAGTTTTGGGTGGCAATCACTTCAAACTCCCTGCCGAACTCAGCACGCAATTGGTTGCGAAGTTCCACCGACGTGGTCGGCAGGAACTTCCCCGTGACCGAACGCATCGATTCTGATTTTTCTGTTCGACTGATCGTGTGCAGCCAACCGTCTCTGCCAATGACCAGCGATTCGTCTTGCGACTCAATCAAGTGCAGACCGCTTTGCCACTTGTTCCCAATTCGAAACTCGACCAACCCCGGTCGGATCGAGGGAGCCAGTGTTTTCGAGGACACGAGGTGCTGAGAGCGTTCTGGAGACGCGGGCGTGACTGGCTCACCACCGGCTTCGTTGTGCAACAATCCAGTGCACAGGATGGCAGCGGCCAACCCGACACCACGTTTCCGTCCAGATCGAGTCCTGCCAAACGACGCAGGTCGACGCCGCGTGCAAGCAGGCACGACGTTCAATGTTTTCGCGATGGTGGTGAAAGTCATCGACATGATGGAATTCAACGGCGAGGAGCAACACAGGAACACAACCGAACCGTTGATGCCCCCCAACACCCACGCGATCTATTCAAGCCTAGGTTAAGATTGAAGCGTCGGACGGGCGGACACCGGTTTTGGACGGAAGGTTCCTCGTACCCTCACGGTTTTAACGCTCACCATCTATTTTTCAGTTCAAAACTTCTCTCGAAAGCTTGACATGCACCGTTTTCACGTCACGCATCCTCGGCTTGTCACGATTGCGGTGACCTTGATGGCCCTCTGCGTGACCGCCATTGCCGGGACGCCGCTGTTTGGACAAGACGCAACCGAGACCACGGACCTGGAACTGGAGGTTCCGATCTGGATCGCCGAGCTCGACGCCGACGAAGCACAAACACGTCGTGCAGCGGAGCAAAAGTTGATCGATGCCGGACCGGAAGCCGCCGACAATCTCCCCGCGATTCTCGATGACTTGTCGATCGAGGCACGCGAACGCCTCAACCGGGTGCGCACGGAATGGGCGACTCGCAAAGCGGAAACGCATGTTGAAACACAACTGATCCGCCTGCAAAACGCCAAGACGCTGGGTGAGGCTCTCGAGGCAATCTCGGCCGCCAGCGAAGTCGAATTTGATCTCGAAGCCGCTGGGCCAGGCATCGATCCAGGCCAATCGATTCAGGCCCCGCGTTCGCCACTGAATTTCTGGCACGCCGTCGACCATGTCCTCGATCAAGCCGATTTGGACATCAATTTCTACGGCGGCGACCGAACCACCTTGATGCTGATCCCACGCCAGGCCAACCGTCCGTCCCGGGTGGAATCGGCCGCCTACGTCGGCATCTATCGGCTCGAGCCCACGGTGGTGACAGCCCGACGTGTTTTGCGTTCACCAGAACTGAGCGGGCTGAACCTCAATCTCAGCATTGAATGGCAACCCAACCGAACGCCCATCGGATTGTCGCTGCCGATCAGCGCCGTCAATGGAAAGCTGAGCTCGGGGGAAGCCTTGGTGCCGCAAACCAGTGGTGAAACGATTGACATCGCCACCAACAGTGAAATGGCGCAGAGCGAGTTCTTTCTACCCATGCAGCTTCCAAGTTTGCCCGCGGAGAAGATCGAACGGTTGTCAGGAACGCTGACCGCAATGATCCCCGGCCGACGCGAAACATTCACCTTGGACCTCAACGATCCCGCCGCCTCTCAAACGGAAGACCAAATGACAGTCGCGATCGAATCCGTTCGCGACGCCGACCCACTTCGCGAAATTCGCGTCGGCGTCGAACTGCAATCCGCCGGTCGATCGCTGGAGAGTCATCGACAATGGATCTTCGAAAACGAAGCCTACGTTTTGCTCGAAGACGACACGCGATTGGATCACTTGGGTTACCAAGTCTTTCGACAAACGGATTCCGGCGTTGGGATTGGCTACCTGTTTGACTTTGGTGCCGCAGGATCACCTCCCCCAGGGTCAAAGCTGATCTACGAGTCGCCCACCTCCGTCGCACAAGACGCGGTCGATTTCATCCTCAACGACATCCCAACACCGTAAACATCGGGTGAACACAAACCGCGGTAGTGGATGAGGCAACGAATCCTTCGGCTCGGGACGTTTCGCCTCGTCCACCACCGCAATTCCGTATCCGATGCTCTCGCACCTAATATTCAGCCAGTCCCCATCGTAGTCCTGGTGAGGCACGACACATCACACTCCTTCACCGCCACCATTCCCGTAGTGGACGAGGCAACGAGTCCTCAGCCATTCCCGCAATGGATGAGGCAACGAATCCTTCGGCTCGCGTTTCGTCGCATCGTCCACAACCGATTCAGCCGAATTGATCATCTAGCGACATACATTCCACCGACGCAGGACCAAAGTTGATGAACCAACGAAACTTTCGCAACAGTTTTCTTGTCGTCCTGCTGTTGATCTCGGGATGCGGGCCGCAGTCCAATCAATTCTCGACCAAGCTCGACGTCATGAGTGAGCAAGCCGTTCAAGAACAACCTGCATCCTTCTCGCTCGCACAAGCTCCGAATCGCCGCCCGGATTTCGATGAGGCCGACACTGAATCATTGGACGCGGACCAATCAAGCGAGAACGCAAAAACCAATCGACGAATCGTTTACAACACCCACCTGTCTTTGGTCGTGAAAGAGTACGCGACCTTTGAATCAAAACTGCCAGCCCTGGTCGACCAGCATGGAGGATTCATTTCCAACAGCGAAACGAATCGCCGCTACAACAATCGACAATCTGGCGAGTGGGTCGCTCGCATTCCAGTTGCGAACTACGTCGCCTTCCTTCGAGGCGTCACCGGATTGGGATTCGCGGAATCTCGCACCGAAGACGCTCAAGACGTCACCGAAGAATTCGTCGACGTCGAGGCGAGAATCCGAAACAACAAGAAGCTCGAAGAACGCATTATCACGATGCTCGAAGAACGAACCGGAAAGCTATCCGATGTCTTAGAAATCGAACGCGAACTTTCGCGTGTTCGCGAAGAGATCGAACGCATGGAAGGTCGCCTGCGAGTGCTATCGGATCGTTCCGCTTTGGCGACCATCACGATTCAGTGCCGCGAAGAAAAGGAGTACGTCCCTCCGGCAGCGCCGACATTCAGTTCACGAATCCAGAAATCTTGGTCACAATCCATCAACGCGATGAAGCAGACCGGTGAACACATCGTCATCGCTGCCATCGCGATCCTGCCTTGGTTGCTTGTTTTCGGCGGACTCATTCTGGTGAGCGTTGCAGTGGGCCGACGATTGCTACGCAAGCGATCGAAGTAGCGGGGAAGAACGACACCGCTTGCTGCTTACGCTGCCGCGAGAAAACGATGCGAGACCGATCGCTAGTTAGCTAACGGTCCCAGAGATGACTCCATCACTCGCATTCACTTCATGGTGCACCGGATGACAGGCGAGCACCATCCGGCGATCCGTTGCTTGGCTGGTCCAACCATTGCGTCGCAGCTAGTCCAGTCAATCAGTGACGTGTGTTGTCGGTCAGCGATCGTTGAAACGGAACGAATACAGGTCTGCGTCCTTGATCACAAACCGTAGCCGAATGGGTTTTCCGGAAAGCGACGCCACGTCGCTCCCGTGATCCCATCGGACCACGCGGTCGATTTCATTTCCGATCTGTTCCACCGATTCGGAGAAGGTGAAGCCCGGGACGGGCTGTCCGGCAGCATCCTGAATCTCCACTCGAACACCGCCGGCGGCTGAAGTCCCGAAGTTGATCGACAGTTCGTTGCCGGAAAACGTCAGCGGTTTCGTCAATAACTCGCCGCCGCGAAACGGTGCCTGAGCCGAAGTGAATCCATCGAGCCGCATCGAGTACCGGTGCAAGTGAGAAGTCGGTTGGGCATAATCTTGATTGAGGTAAACCGACATCTCCTCCGATCCTGTTGGCACGATGTTGAGCGCCGGGTAGTTTGTCCTCGAAACCCAGTTTTTCGAACCGATGCCGGGACGAATGAATCCCTCGAGGAAGGTCCGGTCATAGACCGACCCACCGCGAGAGGTCATCAAGATCGCATCGGAAGTGTCCTTGAAGTACCGGGGCGCAACGTTGATTGCCTCAGCCTGCGATTCAGACAGCACCTGACGCCCCGGCATGAAACGAGCCGCCACGGCGACGTACAAATGTGGGGCACGGAAATAGGGATGCGTTTGGTTGGTATAGAGATGTTCCATCGGTGCCTTGCCCCCGTGGTGTCGATACTCCATCAAGGTGGGTGCGGACCAGTTCACAAAGTCATCGCTGGTCGATCGACAGATGCGACGAATCCCGCTTTCGAAGACACGAAAGTAACACAGGTACCGTTGTTCCGATGCAGACCAAAAGACAACGTTCTGCGAATCGAACATGTAGTCGTACGGAACCATCTCAGAGGAGATCACTGGTTCGTCCTGCATCTTTTCCCAATGAATGCCATCCGCTGAAACCATGGCGATCAAACCGCTGGTCATCGTCCCGCCGATCGCCTTGAACCGTTCCTGGGCAGGCACGTCGGGTCGAGTGTCAAGCATCGGGCTGAAATTGTGGGTCACCGGCGCCGCATCGGCCAGGACGATGTTGTTCTTGGTGCTGCCCTGGAACTCATACAGATTCAGCTCGGGTTTGACCCATCGAATCCCATCTTGGGATTCGGCATAGCAGTAGGTTTCGCCGGGGTTGCCATCGGCACCGGCTTTCGGGCTGCCGCGATAATACAGTCGGTACAGATCACCATCTTGAATCACGGTGCAGTATCCGCAGAACGGTCCTTCCCACGGTTTGTCGAACCGCAACGCCACCCCTTCATCCCGCGGCCGATTGAGCACCAGACGAACGTTTTCAAGCTGATCAATCAGCAGGTGATCGACGAACAATTCGCGACGGTTGCCGATCTCAATCCCTTCATCGTCAGCACGCAACGATGCCTGGGAATGGAACGTCACCGACAACAGGAACAAACAAACTGCACGGGCCAAGACACGCATTTTCAAACCACCTCGAATCGAGTTTTTGAGATTAGCATACACCTTCCAATCGAAAGGGAGTGAAAAGGGAAAAACTCTCAACACCCAGCCCAGCGGGCGACACAAACTCAGGTTGCCCAAGCTTGTGTTGTCAGCTGGACTGGCGTTGGTTGGGTGATTGATGCCCGCTCGACACAACCGCAGCATCGAGACACTTTCGATGTTCCGCGATTCTTCGGTTGCACCAATGCTTGCACCAAGTCCCTGCCTTCATTCATGCATTTGCGAAAGGAATCGCCCTTCCTTTTCAAAATGGGCCTTGTCTCTATCTGTCATGCAAGCATCCCGTTGAAATTCAAGTCGCCACTACTGCAACTCAACCCATTTGTAGAGGTTGACGATTCCGTCTCCTTCAATCTCGATTTTCCCGGAATAAAACTTACCGACGGCTACCATCTTGCATCCCTACCGGAATGAAAACTTGCGCAAGCGACAATACTCTCCGAGCCCAAACGTTCAGCAGTCCAGGCGAACGCCCAAACGGCTCACATGGTGATGCCCGATCATTCCTGCCGACTTGCTTATCGGGGCAACAACACCCCAAAGACGGCAGCCCACCCCAACGCCCGCGTTTTAGCTACGCCAAAACCTCGCGAATCAGGTGACCTTCGACGTTGGTCAAGCGTCGTTCAATGCCGTTGTGCTCGAACGTCAGACGTTCATGATCGAGCCCCAACAGGTGCAGGATCGTAGCGTTCAAATCGTAGAGCGGATGGATGTCCTCGACCGCTTTCTGACCGAGCTCGTCTGTCACGCCATGACTGACACCTGGCTTCACCCCGGCACCGGTCACCCAACAAGTGAATCCGTCGGGGTTGTGATCGCGTCCTTTGGCTCCCTTTTGGAAGAACGGCATGCGTCCGAACTCGGTGCACCACACGATCAATGTGTCTTCGAGCAGCCCACGGGCCTTCATGTCTTGAATCATCGCCGCGGTGGGTTGGTCCAAAATCTCAGCGTGCGTGTCGTATTGCTCCTTCAGTTTGCCGTGCCCGTCCCAGTTGAGGGCACCGCCACTGGCATAGGCTCCATTGAACAACTGTACAAATCGCACGCCGCTTTCGATCAATCGACGAGCCAGGATGCAGTTTTTGGCATAGGCCGCACGGGTCGGATTGGAATCATCGTCCGCTCCGTAGCTTTTCAACACGTGAGCCGGTTCCGATGACAGGTCCGTGATCTCTGGAACGCTCAACTGCATTCGGGCGGCCAGTTCATAGCTGGCAATCCGGGCCGCCAATTTGCTGTCCCCGGGGTGTTGTTCCAGATGGCGTTCGTTCATTCGCTTTAGCAACGAGCGACTCGCTTCGTCCGCGACGTCTGACATGCCAGGCGCACGGAGGTGCCGAATCGGTGATTTCGAACTGACCGTCGTGCCTTGGAATGCAGCCGGCAAGAATCCCGGTCCCCAGTTGTTGGAACCATTCTGCGGCACGCCTCGTGGGTCAGGAATCGCCACATAGGCGGGCAAGTTTTGGTTCTCCGTCCCCAGTGCATAGCTGGTCCATGATCCCAGGCTCGGGAACCCATCCAACTGGCTGCCGGTGGACAAGAAGTTTTCCGCTGGCCCGTGGGTGTTGGTGATGCTGGTCAGCGAGTGAATGAAGGCGATGTCATCGGTCAATTCCGCCAGGTGCGGAAGCATGTCGCTGACCCATTTCCCAGTCTGGCCGCGTTGTCGAAACTTGTATTGCGGACGCGCTAAGTCACCCGCCGGCCCTTGAAAGGTGACCGCTGGCCCGCCTTCCAAGGGACGTCCATCGAGCTTGATGAGCTCAGGTTTGTAGTCCCACGTTTCGAGTTGGCTGACCCCGCCAGCACAAAAGATCACCAGCACGTTCTTGGCTTTGGCCGGAAAATGACCGGGCCGCAGCGCAAACGGACGGGCTGGGTCGATCTGCGGTTGGTTGGCCAACAATCGATCCTTGGCCAACAAGTCCAACAAAGCGATGGATCCCAATCCGGTCGCAGCATTGCCAAGGAACCCGCGGCGATTCAGAAATTGGCGACCGCCGTTGGAGAGGTGGGGAGTGGACATGGTGGAACGGGCAATTTTGAAGGAGACAGAATGAACGAATCGCGAAGGACGTGTTGAGACTCAAGGAAGAAACAAGAATTCATTGCAGTTGAACAAGGCTCGACAAAACGTCTCCAACCCAAATTCGCGAACAACGGAAACCGCGTCTGATAACTCTTCGGCCGACGGCTTTCGGTTGAGCCCTACCCAGTAGGCTCGCTGCACCTGTTGGCTGACATTGTCTTTCGCTTGCTCTTGCAGCACATCCGCGAATGCTTTGGCCTGTTCCATCGTGAAGGGACTGTTGAACAGATTGAGAGCTTGAATGGGGGTCGTCGACTCGATCCTTCGTGCGGCACTTTGCCCGCCATCCGGACAATCAAATGCACCAAACACGGCATCTCGCTCACGTCGCACTTTGTGGGCATAGATCATCCGCCGCAGCCCATCCCCTTGGAACGATTCCACGGGAACAAACCCCGACAAGCCACCACGTTTGTTGAACAGGCTGAAACCGCGTCCGCCCATTTTCAGGTCGAGCTGACCATTGATCGCCAAGATGGAATCCCGGATCGCTTCCCCATCCAGGCGTCGCGACGGGTACCGCCACAACCACCGCACATCGGCGTCTTTCGCGGCCGCCAGCTCGTTGTGCTGAGTCGATTGGCGATAGGTTGCCGACAACACGATCACGCGATGCATGTGCTTGATCGACCATTCACCTCGAATCAATTCCAAAGCGAGCCAGTCCAACAGTTCCGGGTGAGTGGGCTGCGATCCATTCCGACCGAAATCGTTTGGCGTGTCGACGAAGCCGACGCCAAAGTGCCACTGCCAAATTCGATTCGCCATCACGCGGGCCGTCAGCGGATTGTCGGGACGCGCAATCCAATCAGCCAACGCTTTCCGGCGTTCCTGTTCGGGAGTCTTAGCAGAAAGTTGCACGTCGCCCAGCGAACTCAGCACCGCGGGAACCACCGCTTCCTTGGGTTGCTCCGGATCACCGCGATTCAGCAAGTGAATGTCATCGGGTTTGCGAAACGTTCCGGCGAACACGGACGGCCCCTTTCGGTTTTCGCGAATCTTCTTTTCGAGGTGGGCTTTCTCTTTCTGCAGGCCGCTGGCAACGCGGGTCTCATCGGGCGTCAATCCGACCAGCAGGAACTCAGCGGATGGCTTGGTACCTGCGTCCCAGACAACACGATCCCTGGAATCAGCGATCCGCCGCCAATCTTGATCGAGGGCCGTCTCGATGAGGTACTCGGTCGCCAAGCGGTCATCGAATTTCGCCTCACGATCCCGTCCCCACACGACCCGCTCGATCTCCTGCTCGCGAGCGAACTGCAGTTCCACCCAGCCCTTCCCATCTTCACTGGACATCCACGAACTCGAGTTGCCGTGTCGGCCGTCGTTGATGAAACGTGGGTCATGACGGTTTGCAACCAGGTTGTCACCGGATGTTTTGACTGAAGTCCCCATGCTGGCCAAGGCAATGTTTTCGCCTTCTGTGTTGATGACTTCCAACTCGTCCAAGCAGGGTTCCAGTCGGTTGGTTGCCAAAACAGTGAAACGCAGGCGATTGGCACGCACCGGAGTGATGCGATCGGTGTTCATCGTCGCTTGAACCGATCTGCGACGCGGTTCGAGATGAGCCAGCGTTGTCAGCTTTTCCTCCGACACTCCCGCTTCCAAGGTGTAGGACGTCGCAAGTCGATCCGTCAGTTTTCCCAGACGGTCGCGACCCCAGACCACTTTCCCAATCCGTATCGGTTCCGGCAATGCAAACATCACCCACCCCGTGCCATTGGTGTCGGACATCCAACTGCTTTGATTGCCGTACACGCCGTCGTTGAGATGGATCAACTTGTGATTGCTGGACTCCACGCTTCCCGATGCGGTTGCTTGAGCGCCCAGGGAAGCCAAGGCAACGTTTCGAGGTTCAGCCTCGTCGGTGTAGATCTCGAACTCATCAATGCAGGGCGCGATCAGGCCAAGACTGGGATGCAAGTTGGAATCGTGGATCGTGAACCGAATGAACTTTGCCTCCAACGGCTCAAAGGTCTCGGTGTTCTTGCGAGCGTTGGTGGTGCGAATCGGTTCGCCATCATCAGGCCTGGGCCGAGCAATGGGAACGAACCGAGAGAGCTGCTCTTCAATTTCCGTCACCCTTTTCGCCCAGATCTCTGCCTGCTTCTTGAGTGCTTCGGATTCGGGCGTCTTCAACTCACGATCCTTGTATTCGACCCCCGCCACGAACGCCTGCATGCTGTAGTAGTCTTTGGCCGAAATCGGATCGAACTTGTGGTCGTGACACCTCGCACAACCGACGCTCAAGCCAAGAAACGTTTGCGAAACGTTGTTGACGATTTCATCGAGCGAGTCCTGCCGAGCCAATCGTTTCGAAGGCTCGTCGGCACCGATCTGCCCAGGCAGCAGGACGGAAGCCGTGACCAAGAATCCGGTGGCCCGATCCCGCCCCAAGGCGTCCCCCACGATCTGCTCTTTGATGAACTGATCGTAGGGCGTGTCCCGGTTCATCGATTCAATCACGTAGTCACGGTACGGCCAAGCATTCGGCCGTTCGGTATTGACCTCAAAGCCATGCGTGTCCGCGTAACGAACCACATCCAGCCAGTGTTGAGCCCAGCGTTCACCATAGCGAGGAGATTCCAGCAATCGTTCCACCACCTCGCTGAAAGCCGCTTCCCCGTGCTCGAGGCGTCCTAGGAAATCGTTCACCTCGTTGGGCGTGGGGGGCAAACCTGTCAAGTCAAACGTCACCCGCCGCAACCAAACCACCGGGTCTGCTGGCGGCGAAGGCGACAGTCCTTCCTGTTCCAATCGGGCCAGCACCATTCGATCGAGGGGGCCGCGTGGCCAATCAGCCTTGGATACCTGAGGCATGTCCGGCATCACGACCGGTTCGAACGACCAATGATCCATGCGATCTTCCAACACCGCCAGGTCGACTCCGTCGGGCCAGTCGGCGCCTTGTTCGACCCAATTGGTCAGGGTCGCGATTTCTGACGATGACAAGGGATCGCCTTCCGGTGGCATGCGAGAACTCTCGTCTTCGCTGGTCACCCACTCGATCAACGGACTGTCTTCAGGTTCGCCTTCGATCACGAACGGCCCCCAACCATCGCCTCCCTTGAAGGCCTCTGATTTGATGTCCAGTCGCAATCCACTCCGCTGCTTTTCCTCGCCGTGGCAGGAATAGCAATGCTGTTGCAAAATCGGTCGGACGTCATGAACAAAGTCGACCTCGTCAGCCCGCAAGAGAACGGGAACCACACTTCCGATCAAAAGAACGAAGAGAGGCAAAACGAACAGTCCGAAAAGGTTAGGCATGGGATTCCTACAGGACACTCTTTGCAGGGACGACTACCGGCAGGGTGATTCCCAAACTCAAATCATTCGTCAAATGAACAGAATCAGAGTTGGAACAGTTGCGAACTGGTGGGCGAGGAGTCGTTAGGCGGGACCGCCAATTGTAGCAGAACTCGTCCAACGTATTTGCTCCAAGCAGGTCGGCAGGAATGATCGGGTGCAACGATGTGAGCCGTTCGGGCGTTCGCCCCGGTTGTATGTGGGAGCAACGACGCTACCCAAAACATTCCAAATGCTGAAAGACTCCTGCCGAACTGCTTGTCACAACTTCCCCGTGTCTCCACCAGCAAAGAACGAAAGGAGGCCAAGCCATGCGTTTTGTTGGCGTAACACGCCGACAGACAAAGATGCGGACGATGCGGATCTTGTCTTGCGAAGCAACACCAGGCTGACACTGAATTATTGTAGACTCACGCTGCAGTCGCATCCCAATGCTCCGACAGGAGATGGCACGCATCTTGCGCTGATTCAACGCGGTTCGGGACAACGTCATTCACGACGTTTCGCAGACGCCAACGAAGTGCCCTGACCTAGCTTCCACTTGAGACCGCTCATGCCCACGATGCACCGTTTCCCGTACATCAACCGTTACGTCAACGATGTGTTTGCGAAGGAAACATCGCACTGGGACTTTGTCTTTCTTCGTCCTCTGTTGCTGGTCGCCTATTTTTTCATCCGCACGATCCTGTTCCCGTTCAAGTTCGTTTTCCATCGGGTGCCGTATGGATTTGAGGCCTACGCGATCGACAAAACGATGACGTGGGGAATGAAGCACTTGGCGAAGACGGATGCGGCAGAGCTGTTCCTGCGTCACGTGCAAATCGAGCCGATTCTCTATCGGCATGTGCTTCAACGCCAGAACGCCGATCCACCTACAGAAATCAAGAAGCTGAACGGAATCGATGGCGACTTTTCAGTTGAGAATCTGCCCACAGCCGTCCAGAACAACATGACCATCGGTCACGATTTGTTGTCGTATGAATTGGTGGATCGCTTCGACAAACAAGCTTTCCTGGACAATCTCGACTACATCCGCAGCCAGCGACCACTCGACCATGAACAATTCAGCAAAGAGGCGTTGAACGAAAACCGAGAACACTCTTGGCAGGTTCTCGGCGCAACCAACATCGTCCTGTTGATCGTGACGACGATCACTGTCTTCGGTGACTTGAAGACCACCATGAGTGCCCTGAATTCGTTCAGTTCCGACTCCATTCTGCTGTGGTGTCTGAAGCGGATCTATGCGAGTGACCAAGAAATCCAAGTTGATTTGGATTTTTTCATGCAAGAAGTCAGCAACCGCGGGCACTACCACAGCAGTGCATTTTTTTCCAACCCGAGCCAGTACCTGTACTACCACATCGTCTTTGACGAAGTCGTGTATGACATGCTGTGCAACCGACCGCCGAGTACACAGCAGTGAATTCGTCGCCCCCCTCGCGAAGCAGCCATCATCCTGTCGCCTCCTGTTTCATCACGCGGACCGGATCGTTCTTGCCCGGCCCACGGGTGACAAATGAACGCCTGACCGAATTTCTTGGGAATCTCCCCGGCGAAGAGGAAGTGATGCGGCAGGTGCTGCGTATGAACGGGATTGTCGGCCGACACTACGCTCAGGACACGAACCAAACACCCACGCACGATGTTTATGAACTGGGAACGCTCGCAGCCATGCATTGCTTGGATTCCAGCCCCCTCCAAGTCTCACCCAGCTACCTTGCCGCCGGCACAACCCACTGCCCGCTGTCAGGTCCTGGCCTGAGTTCCATCGTCCATCGTCAATTGGCAGATCGAGGCTATCTCAATCGGTCTGTCGAAATCAGTTCCCATTCAGGCATTTGCACGTCGTCTTCGGCCGCCTTCGTGGGGGCGGTGCGAGCCGTGAAGTCCGGCGACCATCATGCGGCCCTCTGTCTGGGAACAGAACACGCATCTGAAATTCTTAAGTCGACCAAAATCCAGCCGATCGATGACCGGAACGCTCACGTCGATCTCCGGAACAGCCAGTGGTTCATGGCAGTGTTTTTGAGGTTCATGTTGTCCGACGGCGCGGGGGCGTTCTTGATTGAGAACCAACCTTCAGACACGCGTCCATCGTTGCGGGTGAACTGGACACATAGCGTTTCCTTCGCGCATGAGGCCCCACTGTGCATGAAGTTGGAAAACGAAACGGGATTGCTCACCCAAGATGTGAAGATCCTGTCGCGTCACATGTTTGAACTCGGTGGTCGCGCGTTTTCGCAATCGCTCCAGCAGCACGGGGAATCTCTCGATGAATACGCGATGATTCTGCCGCACATGTCCTCGTTCTTCTTCCGACGCAAAATGGAACGCGTGATTTCCAGTCACTGCAGCGACCAATCTGCACCGGTGCCCTACTGGACCAACCTCGCGGACGTTGGCAACACCGGTGCCGCCAGCATCTACGTGATGCTCGATCACCACTTGCGTTCAGAAACACCCCAGGCCGGTGAGCGTTTGCTGTTGTTCATTCCCGAATCGGGGCAATTCAATTTCGTCCTGGTGAGCTTGACTGTGGTGATGCCATGAGCGAACACGCGTCGCCTGTTCCGGTCGGTTCGCAGGTTGCCGTTCCGAAACCGAAACCGCGTTTGGCAATCGTCGGTTGCGGGAGCAGCGGATTGGTGACGCTGAAGAATGCACGCGATCAATTGCCTGATTGGGAGATCGTGTGCTTCGAAAAATCAGATCGAATCACGGGTTGTTGGGGCAATCCTTCTCCGGGATTTGTTTCGACCTCGACCAAGTACACGACGCAGTTTGCGTGTTTTCCCTTGTTCGATGACAGTGTCTCAGGTGACGGCGTGTCCGATTTCCGTGACTTCTTTTGCGACGGGGAGTACGGCGACTACCTGGAATCCTTCGCGACCGCGTTCTCACTTCATTCGTCCATTCGGTGCAAAACGCGGGTCGACCAAATCCGCTACGTCGAAGCGTCGAATGAGTGGCAACTGAAAACCCGCGGCCTCGAACCCGAAGACAGCCCCCAACGAACCGAGATCTTTCAGGCGGTGATCATCTGCACGGGATTGGCAGCCCGAGCACGGACCATTCCGCCGTCCCGTGCCCAGTCGGCCGACCAAGCCAGCCTCCGTTCCGAAACACCGCGATTGCTAAACAATGCCCAACAGATCGATGAGATCGAGAATCAAACCGTCGTCGTGATTGGCGGTGGAGAATCAGCAGTTGATTTCGCCGATCGATTGTCTCGCCCCGAGCGGAACAATCGAGTCTTCCTCTCGCTGAAGTCGGGCATTCGGGTGAGCCCCCGCTACCACCCCATCCACGGCGTCCCTTCGGACTTTTTGCGCAATCGCCTGATGCTCTCAATCCATCCCGACCTACGCAATTGGATCGGGGAACGATTCGTGAAGGCACGCATTCGATACGCAGATACATTTCGCCGATGGTTCCCGACCCACAAGGCCTCGCCATCCCAACAAGATGAGCCACAAAGCGATCGCGAGCGGAAGAAGAACGATTGGGCGATGCGACTGACGCGGGCCGCCAAGGATGACTTGTTCAATATGTTTCATAATAAGAGCGACCGCTTTCTCGACTCGGTCGCCGATGATCGTATTTGCATCGTTGGCCCGGCAGCAGATTCACTGGACACCTACTTCGATTTCGATCGCGAAAGGACACGGAAACTTTGTCCGGATGTCGTCGTCCCCGCGATCGGATACGAATCCTGCTTGGAAGCCCTCTCGGATTCAGAGATCCAACTGAGCGACTTCTACCTTGGCTGTTGCCATCGCAGATTCCGGAACCTCTTTTTGGTTGGGTTTGCCCGCCCCATCATCGGCAACGTCCCCACGATCAGCGAGATGCAAGCGAAGTTCGCTGTCAAACTGCTCTCAGGAGATTGTTCCCTGCCAATTGATTTTGCACGTCAGCATGATCGAGACACGAGCAATCAACGGATGCGTTTTGGCAAACTCAATCTGGCAGCAATCTATCCCGTCGAGATGATTCCTTATTGTGACCGGCTTTCAAGACTCATGGGCGACTACCCCAGCCTCAAACGGTGTGGCTCACTCGGGGCCTGGTTCCGGGTCCAGTTGGCCACCTCAACCACGATGCACTATGGGCTTGATGATCGCACCACTCGATCACGTTTGAGCCAGGCAAAGGTGTTGATGCCACCTCTCTTCATCGTCCTGTTGCTGATGCTCAAGCCGGTTGATCGGTCGTATCGTTTGCTGACGTGGCGAAGAAGAGCTCAAAAGAAAGTTTGACACGCCGCCCCAACCCTTCCCAGGACACCCCAATCACCGCCCACCAGAATCCCCCGCACTTCAGTTCATGTGCTCAGAGGTCTTGGGCCGGATCCACCAACTGGCTTTGGAGAGCAGGTGCAAACCGCCCCAGCGGCGACTCCAGAACTCGCAAGCGTTTCATGATCACGCCCTCTTCCAACAAGCGCTGTTCTTGCAAGGAAGGGTTGACCGGCGGCAACCTGCCGTCGTTGTAGACCACTCGCCACCAAGGCAACGCATCAAAGGATGCTCCGAGCAATTGCCCCACCGCTCGGTGGCGGCGGGGATAGCCTGCTCGCGCGGCGACATCGCCGTAGCTGACCACCTCCCCCGGTCGCAGTGCCTCGATGGCGGCGACAAAGGCGGTTCGCATGGGATCGGACTCCGGTTCTCGTTCGGTCCATTCCGGCGATTTGGGCGACTCAGAAGTCATGGGCTCAGAATTCCACTCGATTTTCGTTTCGCGGCCGCGAACCTGAATTTGGTTGCATGCGTCTTGACTACCGACGATCATGTCGTCACTGGGTCGCGATTCCGCGTCGCGACAAAACTTCCGCACGTTCGCTTGTCTGTTCTGGTTGGCACCTGGGCAAGTGGCGTCGAACCAAATTTTCAAAGGAGGTGATCAAGTGGATTATTGCTGTATTAGCCAACGGGGTGGAAACCCTTGACGAAAGTCGGCGGGCTGACGCCAGGGTCAGCCACCCCACTCGCGATCACTTTCTAGAACGCGAGCCTAGCCCGTTTGCTGAGATGGTTACCTTGGTCTCAGCAGACGGGTTTTTCGTGCGCTGACCAATTCAGACCCACGCATGTTTCAATCCTAGTGGTCTGTTAAAGCTAAGAGTTAGGGTTGGTCGTAGTGGACGAGGCCACGAGTCCTGAACTGGCGTCAAATCCAAGGACTCGTGGCCTCGTCCACTACCTTAAAAACAAGTCGTGACAGACCACGAGGCTGGTTCAAATTCGCTGGAACATGTCACGAAGCATCGTTGCAGCGAATGCTTCAGTTCACACTGAACGGCGGCGGGAACTCTTTTCGGGATCCAGACGACTCTGCCAAGTCGACGTTGCCTTCTTCCACGCTGACGGACTGCAGGTTCAAACCGCCCCGCTGGATCATCCGAATCAGCGTTTCGGCTCGTTGATCCACATCGGACATTGCCAGCAGCTTGATCTTTTCATCGGGATCAAACGGCAACGTGTAAGCGATGATGTCGGTGATCGGCCCGACCCCCATTTGCCCAGCCATCAAATCATGCAGGGACTTTTGGGAACCTTCGCTGACGGGAATGATCTTTCCGAAGGCCTCGAGCAACCGCTTCTTCAGATCGGCCCGTTTTTGTGTTCCGGCGGGCAGATAGAAATCGTCAATCAGATCGACACGGGCGGTCCGGAACGAACGCCCGGTGTCCAGTTCGTGACGCACCGTGGCGCGGCGGATCCCCACCACCAAAATGTTGTGTCGATCGCCTTCGAGTTCCGCGTGCGAAATGATCTTGCCGACACACACGGTCGGCGAAATCGGAGGCAACATATTCAACGGCAACTTCAGGTTCGCCGTGTCATCCAACACCACGCTGCCCTGAGAATTGGTCAGCGTCGCCATCGTGATCAGGTGATCCGTCGACAAGGCTTCTTGCAGCATGTCGACGTATCGAGGTTCGAACACGTGCAGAGGCTGCATCGCGTGAGGGAACAAAACCATTCCCGGAAGCGGAAACAACCGGACCAGCCCGTCGAAGTCATCCGGCAGACTGGTCACACCCGTGATCGAATCAAAACTCATGAATCAGTCGTTGCTGGAGAAGGCAATCAGGATTCGCAGCACGTAGTAGAACAACAACGCGACCGAAGCAAACAATGCCAAGGAAGCGGCGACGTACTGACGCGTGTCGTAGTGGTGCAAAACATTGGAGGTGTCATACAGAATGTAGCCGCATGCCAAGGCCACCATCGCGGCGCTGAAGAACAGCCCCAATGAGAAACCAAAGAAAACGCCACAGACGACGACGCCCATCGCGACCAATCCGGCCACGAACAAATAAGTGCCCCACGATGCCAAGTCGACTCGCGTGAGCATCACAAACCCGGTCAGCCCGGCGAAAGTGAGCGTGGTGATGATCCCTGCCAAAATCGGGATCTGAGGTTGCCCCATGACGCGAATGGCGATGTACATGAGCGGCAGCATGATCACGGCTTGGGCGACGACGTACAGTCCCAAGCCGGCGTACTGCAGACCGCGAGATTGTCCGCTGCTGGCCCAAGAACGAGCCATCCAACTGACGGCCATGAAGGCGCCCAGCACCAACAGCCAACCGTACCCGCCCGTCATCCGCTGGACCATCATGTCCATGGTCGCGGCAGGAACCATCGTGAACAGCACGACTTCCAACGCCAAGAAAGCGAAAACCGCTCCTGAAAGGTGAGCGTAGGTGCGGCGAATGAACGCAATTCGATCGGTCTCATCTGCGTAGATCGCTGCGTTGCCGTAGGCGGCACCATCCACGCCGGAAGAGTAAGGATTCATGTTGCTCATAGGTCGTTCGTTTCAGTTGAAAGGCTGAATCAAGGGAGGGAGACAAAAATCCGATCGCGGAACGCCATCGGTATCGGAAACTCAAAAACGGACTGGATTCCCAAACGCCAAGGTGCTGCTTGCAGCCTTGCCCCCCAGGATGAACACTCCACTCTCGAAATTCACGATCGTTTCTGATGGAGAGGACGGGGGCTGAGCAGCTTTCACGTCGATCTCACAAGTTGTGCGGGTCGAACCGGTTCTACGGAGCAAATCGGTTGTTGCTCGCTTCGAACCGTCGGCTTTCCAGAAATATACCCCAATGCGACATCTCGGGGATCAATCGCAACCCGGAAGTGGTTAAATTGCCAGGAGCAGCCCAGACAACGAACCGCTCATCCGGCCCCAATCCTTTCAAATCCCCTGAATGCCATCCCGCTTGTCGGGCAAGGGACATTCTCGGTGATTCATCGAGTGCCGATCTTTTTGAGTGGCGCCTCCCGTCCCGCACCTCGCCACGTTCCGCTTAGGAAACACAGTCGATGATCCTTTCCGGTCAAGACATCCAACAGCGATTGGGCAACGACATCGTGATCGATCCGTTTGATCCGTCCCGCTTGTCGCCTAACAGCTACAACCTAACGCTTCACGATGAGTTGCTGGTTTACGAAGAAGTCGTGCTGGATGCCGCTTCTCCCAATCGGTATCGCCGCCTGCCCATTCCCAAAGAGGGCCTGACGTTGCAACCCGGCACGTTGTATTTGGGCCGAACGGTCGAGCACACCGAAACGCACGGGTTGGTGCCCATCGTCCAGGGCAGATCCTCCCTTGGACGCCTGGGGTTGTTCCTGAATCCTGGCGGCAGCCTCGGGCACGCGGGTTATCGCGGCACTTGGACCCTCGAATTGCACTGTGTTCAGCCGGTCCGGATCTACCCAAACATTCAGATTTGCCAAATCACGTACTGGGAAATCAGCGGCGACAGCCCCGAAGAAGCCAGCGAGAAATACCAAAACAGCCACGACATTCAGCCCTCGCTGATGCACCGCGAACTTGGCTTTGACGATCGTGACACGCAGCTTGAGTTGGGGTTTGATGAAGCGATTCAGAGCCTTCCGTGAATTTCGCCGAAACATCGGGCTGTTTCCCGCGACCAAATGTCGCTGCCTGAGTGCTTTCGCCTGAACCTTTGCCTGAATCATCGGGCGTGGAAATCGCCGGAAACGGCCACAAGGAGCGAGTTGTCGGTGCGATCCGACGGCCTGAAAGCGTCTTCCCCAACGGCTTTGGACACTGGCGTTCCAACGAAGCGCCCAACGCATTTCGCTGGCGGATCATCCAGGCAGGCGGTTTTCGCTGCAAAATGCCGCGAATTCCCAGGTTCGAAGAGCGGCGGTGAAGTTCGATGGGGTCGGCACGACCACCCCCAACGGCTTGTTGATTCGTTCGATTTCACAACCCGACGCGTGAGCGAGGGCCCCATAGGCTCGTTGCAACGGCACACGATCCCTCGCTAACGCTTCGGGTTAGGATGAAAACAACAGGCCGCCAAAGGGTGGGTGCAATGGATTCAACGCCACCAATCCCACCAACCGTTCGGGAAAGCTGAAACGGACATTTCTGGGCCCCTCCCTAACCTTGCTGGAAACAGGCAAGAACGGCTAAACTACGTGGTCTGACTCAAAAACTCGACCTATCTGATCCAAACGTCCGCGAGCCCGGAGTTCTCTACTCTCTATGTCCGAATCCAAATCCGTCGCTCAAGCCGAAATTTCCCAGAACCTCGGCGAATTGCAACACTCGCCGGATGTCGACGTCGACGCCGCCGAGACCCAAGAGTGGATATCATCCCTCGAATATGTCCTTCAGAGCAAAGGTCCCGAACGGGTCAAATTCCTGATCGACCAATTGCGTGACCGAGCCGCCGAAGAAGGCGTGCCGCTTTCCTCGGACACCTCGACACCCTACGTCAACACAATTCCACCTCACGAACAGCCCGCTTACCCCGGCAATCGTGAACTTGAACGCCGCATCAAATCGATCATCCGCTGGAACGCGATGGCCATGGTCGTCCGAGCCAACAAACGGCCCGGTGGCGTCGGCGGGCACATCAGCACCTTCGCCAGCTCCGCGACGCTTTACGAAGTCGCCTTCAATCACTTCTTCCAAGGCCGTGGCGAAGACGGTTACTCCGGTGACTCGATCTACTTCCAAGGTCACGCCTCGCCCGGCATGTACTCACGTGCCTACCTCGAAGGTCGGTTGACCGACGAGAACCTCGACAACTTCCGTCGTGAACTGGCACCCGGTGGCGGACTTTCCAGCTACCCTCACCCGTGGTTGATGCCCGGCTTCTGGGAATACCCGACCGTCTCGATGGGCCTCGGCCCAATCATGGCGATCTACCAAGCCCGTTTCAACGAATACCTCAACGACCGCGGTATCAAGAACACCAAGGGCCAAAAGGTTTGGGCGTTCCTTGGTGACGGCGAATGCGACGAACCAGAAACCCTCGGTGCGATCGGGTTGGCTTCGCGTGAGAAGCTTGACAACTTGATCTTCGTCATCAACTGCAACTTGCAGCGTCTCGATGGCCCCGTTCGCGGTAACAGCAAGATCATTCAAGAACTGGAATCGATCTTCCACGGTGCCGGATGGAACGTCATCAAAGTCGTTTGGGGTGGCGAATGGGACGAACTGCTGGCTCGTGACACGACTGGCCTGCTGGCCAAACGCATGAACGAAGTCGTCGACGGTCAATACCAGAAGTACACCTCGATGCCGGGCAGCTACATTCGCGAGCACTTCTTCGGCAAATACCCTGAACTGCTTGAGTTGGTCAAACACCTGTCCGACGAGAAGCTCGAAAAGATTCGTCGCGGCGGTCACGACCCCGAAAAGGTCTACGCGGCGTACAAGCAAGCTCACGAGTTGAACAACGGCAAACCAACCGTGATCCTGGCAAAGACCGTCAAGGGTTACGGCTTGGGCGAAGCCGGCGAAGGCCGCAACGTGGCTCACAACCAAAAGAAGATGAACGAAGCGGAACTGCTTGAATTCCGAACTCGCTTCGGCATTCCAATCAGCGACGAAAAAGTCGGCGAGGCCCCGTTCTACAAACCGCCGGCCAACAGCCAAGAGATGAAGTATCTCAAGGAACGCCGGGAAGCTCTCGGTGGCCCAGTGCCAAGCCGTCCGACCGAGCATCCAAAGTTGGAAATCCCAGCCCTGGATGTGTTCCAAAAGTTTGTTGCCAAACGGACGGACAACAAAGAAGTCAGCACCACATTCGCCGCCGTGCAAATGTTGGTCGCGATGTGCCGCGACAAATCGATTGGCAAATTCGTGGTCCCCATCGTGCCGGATGAATCGCGAACGTTTGGCATGGAAGGCATGTTCAAACAGTTCGGCATCTACGCTCACGCGGGCCAACTCTACGAGCCAATGGACTCGGACCAAGTCGCTTTCTACAAGGAAGCTCAAGACGGTCAAATCTTGGAAGAAGGCATCACCGAATGTGGCTCGATGTCCAGCTTCAATGCCGCCGGCACCGCTTACAGCTGCCACGGTGTGAACATGATTCCGTTCTACATCTACTACAGCATGTTCGGTTTCCAACGAATCGGTGACTCGATCTGGGCCGCCGCTGACATGCGAGCCAAGGGCTTCCTCGTGGGTGGTACCGCCGGTCGCACGACGCTCAACGGCGAAGGACTGCAACACCAAGACGGGCACAGCCTGCTCAACGCGATCGCGTTCCCAACCGTGCGTGCGTATGACCCCGCGTTCGCCTACGAAGTCACCGTGATCGTTCACGAAGGCTTGAAGCGAATGTACGAAGAGGGCGAGGAGTGCTTGTACTACATCACCGCCGAAAACGACCCGTACGTTCAACCGGAAATTCCTGAGGGATGCGAAGAAGGCATCATCAAGGGAATGTACAAATTCAAGAGCCGTGAAGTGGACGGGGCCAAGGCACGCGTTCAACTGTTCGGCAGCGGTGCAATCCTGAACAGTGCTTTGAAGGCCCAAGAGATTTTGGCCGAGAAGTACAACATCGCCAGTGATGTTTGGTCGGTGACCAGCTACACGTTGCTGCGTCGCGAAGCGCATGCCGCGGAACGCTGGAATCGTTTGCATCCGACCGAAACGCCTCGCAAGAGCTACCTCGAGGAAACGCTCGAAGGCGTCGAAGGCCCGTTCATCTCGGCCAGCGATTACGTGCGTGCTCTCGGCGAACAACTCACGCCTTGGATCCCAGGCGACTACTACGTTCTGGGAACCGACGGCATGGGCCGCAGCGAAACTCGCGAAGCCCTGCGTCGCCACTTCGAAGTCGATGCAGAGTCCATCACCATCGCGGCTTTGGGTCGCCTGGCCAAAGCTGGAACGTTCCAAGCCGCCGATGTTGCGCAAGCGATCAAAGATCTGGATTACGATCCCGACAAAATCGATCCTTACTTCGCGTAACTCTGGCCGGACACATGCAAACGTCCGTTTCGAGATGCGGTCAGCTGGCCTCGATTCCCAACCAGGAACGGCCACGACCGCCAGGACCGGGCGTCTCAACATTCTCCAATCACACCCCTGACATACCTTTCCCATGACTGAAGTCAAACTCCCTGAACTCGGCGACGGCATCGAATCTGGCGATGTCCTCGAAATTTTCGTTTCCGTCGGCGACACGATCACCGCTGGCCAGGACATCGTGGAAATGGAAACGGACAAAGCGACCGTTCCCGTGCCCAGCGATGTGGGTGGCAAGGTCACCAAGATTTCGGTCAGCGAAGGGGACACGGTTCCCATCGGTGGCGTGCTGCTAGAAGTCGAAGCCGCTGCGGGAGCAGAATCGGCTCCCGAACCGGCCGCTCCAGCGCAACCAGAAAAGAAGCCCGACCCCAAACCAGAACCTCAGGCGGCAGCGCCTGCTCCCGAGCCCGCCGCTCCTCCTGCTCCTAAGCCGGCGGCACCGCCCGTTGCTCAACCCGTCGCAACCCCAGCCGCTCAGGCTCCCGCGGTCGCCGATGAACCCGATGCACCAGTCGAGGGCGGTGGATCGATCCCAGCCGGTCCAGCGATTCGTCGCTTCGCTCGCGAGACAGGTGTCAACTTGGCCACCGTCACCGGCACGGGTGCTGGCGGACGCATCACCCGGGACGACGTCTTGGCTGTGGTTCGCTCGGCCAGCCAAAGGGCTGCCGCACCCGCCGCCAAGCCGGCTCCTGCCGCAGGCAAGTCGGCTCCGCGAGCCAACGTCACATCGGGCGATTTGCCCGGCACCCCTGACAATGATGACTACGGCCCCATTCGCGTCGAGCGAATGAGCAAGATCCGGAAAACGATCGCGGCTCAAATGCACTTGTCATGGTCCACCGTCCCACGGGTGACCAACTTCGACGACGCCGACATCACCGATCTCGAACGCCTCCGGCAAAGCAGCAAAGAAGACTACGCGGCTCAAGGTCTGAAACTGACCACGATGCCATTCTTGGTCAAAGCCGTGGCAACCGCTCTTCGTCATCACCCATCGCTCAACGCGGTGATCGATTCCGAGAATCAGCAAGTGATCTACAAGGATTACGTCAACATCGGCATCGCGGTGGATACCGACAACGGCTTGGTCGTTCCCGTGATGCACAACGCTGACCAAATGGGCATTCCTGACACTGCTCGCAACATCGCCGAAATGGCCGGCAAAGTTCGCGGCGGCAAGTTCGGCGTCAACGACCTGCGTGGTGGATCGTTCACGATCAGCAACCTGGGTGCAATTGGTGGCCAGTACAGCACACCCATCGTCAACGTTCCCGAAGTTGCCATCCTGTTGGTTGGCCGTTCACGGAAGTTGCCCGTTGTGATGCCCGACGATTCGATCCAACCTCGTTTGATGATGCCGTTGAGTCTTTCGTACGACCACCGCTTGGTCGACGGAGGAACCGCAGCCCGCTTCCTCAACGATGTGATCGGGTACCTGCAGGCCCCAAGCCGTTTGCTTTTGGCTCTCTGAGTTCGCAACGTTACAAACGAAAAACGCCCCAAGGCCGAGTCTCACCGACTCGGCCTTTTTTGTGCGCAAACAGCGAATCATCCGTGCCCATCCAAACGGCACCAAGTCCATACATTGGACAAGGGCTGTCCTCACGACAATCATTGGAGGTTCCCCACACCTCATGCTATCTCATCGATCCCCACACGCTGATGAAAACGATCTTCCTGTCTGTGATTCTTGGCACGCTGCTTCCCGCCTGCGTGTTCGCTCAGTCGCCCGACCAAAGTCCGCTCAGTGATGAGGGTATCGCTCGACGCGCCACTCATTCGTTTCTGTTCGAAGAGTTTTCGAAAGGAAAAGAAACGACCTATCGCGGTGAAGGCGACCAACGAAACCTGTTCGAGATGGTCCTCTCCAACGAAACCATTCACCTCAGCGGTGATGTCTCGATTGAATTGCCAGAGGGAAGCCAACGTGTCGCATCGCTATTCAAGTACATCATTCTCCGCGGTGAAAACTTGAATCATCTCGGTGGGATCGATGTCGCTCCCTATTCCGGCGGCGGCACCGTCGAACGCAGCACGCAACAACCCAAGCTGTACCGATTCAAGTTGCCCGCAATGCCCGTTCCCAGCGAGGACATGCCGCCGATCCGCATTCGCACCCGTTGCGCCGATGGCAAAACCGCCACCATCACACAGATCGCCTTCCACTCCCAAGGCAATTTGCCAGTGCAGTTCGACGACCTGCCCTACCGAACATTGGGAGCCGACCAACCGCGGGTTCCGGTCCAAGTCAAAATCGACCTGCAACACGAACTTTCGATCGCTGGTCACGCCGACCTGGAACGCGAAAAGTTCTTTCGCTACTACGCGGCCCCAGGGACGTGCGATCCGAGTTTCGAACGCTGGGCGAGCGAACGCAACTTCAAACCAGGACGCCAAATTTTCAAACTCCAACCTGGATTGGTGGTTGGCTACGGACGCGGTGAGAAGCTCAAAGAAAACCCAACTGAACCAGGTGCCGCTGATTTGAGCTTCTTTGAACGTCATGATTCATCCGCCCCCAAAACGATCCCCGCGTTTGAGGACGTTGATTATGCGATGTGTTTGAACGACTACCCAGAGTTCATGTCCGTCGAACACGTCGGACGCGGCACACCCTTGATCGAACACTTTGGAGACGCGGCCGATCTTGCGGCCGCACACATTGCTGACCAAAAAGCGGACGGTGGACGCACCGCGAAATGGTGGGAAGTCAAAAATGAATCCACGATCAAAGCCGAGTGGGACTACCACTATCAAAAGGATCATGATTCTTGGGCGTTGCTCGCCGAGTTCCACAACGATGTCGCTAAAGCGGTGCACGCGAAAACTCCGACGGTCAATGTGGGTGGCCCCACGTCAGCTTGGATGCAATTGCATGTCAATCAATTTGGACTCTACCGTGACCAAGCCCGGTTCATGGATCTGACTCGAGACCACTTGGATTTCTACTCCCACCACTTCTATGAAAACATGGGTTCGCTCGGAGCCTGGGAACGTCGTAACAAAGGCTACTCGGGTTACCTACTGGGTCGTCTCGAAGCAACGCTCGACATGTTGCAGGCCCACATGGAAGAGACCGACAATGTCAAACCGATCCTGATCACGGAGTGTGGCTCGCTGCAAGCTGGGCGTGGAGCAGCGGACTACTGGTTGCGTCTGCGATCGTACAGTGCATTCGTTCACAAGCTGATGAACCGCCCTCATCAGATCGATTTGGCAGTCCCGTTTGTGTTCACCAACATGCACTGGAATCCCAACAGCGGAAACGTTGCTTTCATCCCAACCGAAGGAGCCTCCGCTCGCGGTCCCTTGTCCGATTTCCAGCCCACTCCAGTCGCGAATTACTTCGAACTGTGGCGTGATTTCGATGGCCGCCGACTTCCCGTCCAAATCAGCGGCCTGGCTACTGTGGGTCTGAATGCGACGGCTGTCTATCAAGGCAATCGTCTGCAAATCGCACTGACCAACATGACCAGTCGTCAACTCAGCGTTGACCTGTCCAATTTCGCAGGCGACACACTGAACGCATCGTCCATTCAGCAACGACGTCTGCGATACAACGACGGCCAAGTCCTCTACGAAGACGCAAACTCGTTGTCCGATTCGAAGGCGGTTCCGGTCGACGCGGAGGAGACAACCGTTGTGACGTTCTGGTTTGACAAACAGATCCAACCGACCAAAACGCTTCACCGTGAATTTACTTACGCTCCCGGCACCGCCGTGACTGCCGATCAAACGCGTGCGTTCCAAATCGAAATTGATGACGCATCAAAAATCCATTCGGCGAAGCTGATCATCGGTGTTCATCGCAACAGCGGACTGGAACAAGCCGTTGCCGGAACCTTCAATGGACAGTCTTTTGAGTCTCACCCAGAGTGGGCCCACCAGTTTGACCAACTAATGGCTCCGTTGGAGATTTCAATTCCCAAAACCTGGCTGCAGAACAACAACCAAATCCAAATCGAACCCCAACCCGGTCTGACGATCACCTCAGTCCACTTGATTCGCGACAGCATCAGTGAGGCCGTCGATAGCAAACGCAGTCAATGAGCTCCCGCGGTTTCAATTGCACTGTGCTTTGTCACAGCGGCACCTACGTTCCATTCCATATTGGAAAACCATGACAACCTGGATCGCTCTTTTCCGCGGCATCAACGTTGGTGGCAAGAACAAGTTGCCAATGGCTGCCCTGCGATCAACTTTGGAATCCATCGGATGTCAGTCGGTTCTCACTTACATTCATAGTGGGAACGTCGTGTTCTCGTGCGAGCCTAGCTCGAAAGAAGCAATTGCCGAACGAATTGCCGACGCGGTGGACGAGAACTTCGGGTTCAGGCCTCAAGTGATGCTTCTGACGAAAGATGAATTTCAATCCACCGTCGCGAACAATCCGTTCGCCGATGCTGTTGCCGCTCCCAAGACGCTCCACTACTTTTTTCTCTCGACCCCACCGGTTCATCGAGATCTTGCGACACTCGCCGAACTCGCGACCGCTACCGAACGCTTCGATTTGATTGAAAACGTGTTCTATCTCCACGCTCCCGACGGGTTTGGAACGTCCAAATTGGCCAACAGCGTTGAACGAAAACTGGGCGTGGGCATGACTGCTCGCAACCACTCAACCGTTGAAAAACTCGCAGGCCTTCTGAATCCTGAATAGTCCATAATGTTCGCTGCTGGAGACACAACGACTTTTGGTTACTTTCAGAGATTCAACATGCAACGGATATCAATCGTAATCTTGGCGGTTCTGACCGCCAACGCTTCACTCCTGTCAGCGGCGACGCACGCCGAAACAGTCGCCAAGCAAACCGACGAATGGTTCCGCGGTGCCGAAGGACAACGCGAGATGCGTTGCATTCTGTCTTGGCAAACCGATCATGGCGACTGGCCAAAGAACACTGACACGACGTCCAAACTGTTCACCGCTGGCGATGACAAGCCGAACGGCACCTTCGACAATGGTGCCACCATTGGTGAACTGCAAGCCTTGGCGAGAGCGTTCAAAGCGACGAGCCAAGACGAATACAAGTCAGCCTTTTTGAAAGGTTTTGATCATCTCTTGGCCGCCCAGTATCCCAATGGTGGTTGGCCACAATACTTTCCGCTCAGCAAAAAGTACCACCGCCACATCACCTTCAATGACGGCACGATGATCAACATCATGCAGTTCCTTGAAGAGGTGGCTGAAATCCCAACCTACGAGTTCTTGGACGAGCAACGCTTGGTTCGGACGCGAACCGCATTGACTCGCGGGATCGAGTGCATTTTGGATTGCCAGGTAATCGTTAACGGTGAACGGACCGTTTGGTGTGCTCAGCATCATGCCGAAACGCTCGCCCCGGTCCTGGCCAGAAGCTACGAGCATCCATCGCTCAGTGGTGCTGAGAGTGCAGGAATACTCCTCTACCTGATGGAATTGAATGAACCATCACCACGAGTGATTCAGGCAGTGGAATCCGGCGTGAAGTGGTTCGACTCGGCTAAGGTGAACGGTTACCGCTACCGAAAAGGGAAGGGATTGCCATCGTTGATCGCGGATCAAGACGCCCCGCCAATCTGGGCTCGGTTTTATGAAACTTGAAACCAACCGTCCGATGTTCAGCGATCGCGATGGGACAATCGTTCACGATTTGGACCTGGTTGGTGAAGAAAGAAGAAGTGGCTACACGTGGTATGGAAACTGGGGATCAAAGGTCGCCAAAGCTCACGCAAAATGGATGAAGTAGCCCGACGCAATGCCCATTCGATCACGGTGAACTGTATCAAATGCCGGCATACATGATTCGGTCGCGCACTGGGGCTATCATGAATCGCTCGCTACGACTGCCTCCACCTGCCGAACGAAGCCGAGTTGAAGATGAATCATTCTTTCCGCCTATCAGTCCTGTTAACGCTGACGCTGACCGCCACATGTTGCTGGACTTCGGACGCGTTTGCGCAGCGTGAACGCCCGACCATCAAGGATCGCTTGGAAGACGACGATGCAAACGACGACGGGAAAGTCACCAAGGATGAATTCAGTGGTCCCCCGAAACTATTCGAGCGTCTTGACCGTGACGGCGACGGTCAAATCGACATCGAGGAAGTCGTGGGGAACGCGTCTGTGAGACGGCCCACAAACGCTCGAAACTCACCTTCTCGCTCCCTGCACGGTGTCGAAGTCAAACGCGATGTCGTCTTCGGTAAAGGCGGCGACCGCGACCTGAAAATGCACATCGTTTTGCCCGAGTCAAAACCGAGCAAACCATTGCCGGCTTACGTTTGGATTCACGGCGGTGGATGGCAGGCGGGTTCCAAAGAAGGCGGCGTCAACCAAGTCGCGAGAATCGTGGCGGAGGGCTTTGTTGGCGCGACGATCGAATATCGCCTGACCGGTGAAGCCCCATTTCCGGCACAAATCGAAGACTGCAAATGCGCCATTCGCTATCTTCGTGAACACGCCAAGGAATACGGCATCGATCCAGATCGCATCGCTGTCGGTGGCAGTTCAGCGGGCGGCCACTTGGTTGCATTGCTCGGAACCAGCGGCGACGTCGATGAACTCGAAGGCTCCGGCGGTTGGCCTGAACGATCCAGTCGTGTGCAGGCAGTGGTCGACCTTTATGGGCCAACTGACTTTTCGAAGTTCGTCACCACAAAGGGCTTTGAGTCCCACGATCGCGATGGTTCGCCGGAGTCGAAATTGCTCGGCGGAGGTGATGTCCTTGGGAACGACGAAGGAATCCGTCGCGTCAATCCAATCACCTACATCGACGACAAGGATCCGCCCTTTCTGATCATTCACGGAACGAGTGATCCCGTCGTTCCGGCGAACCAGAGCCAACTGATCCATGAAGCTCTCGAATCAGCCGGGGTCGAAACAACTCTCAAACTGATTCGAGGCGCAAAGCATGGTGGCCGCGAATTTGCAGATCCCGAAATTCGCGACCTGATCACGACGTTTTTGAAGAAGCACCTTCAACCGTCTGAGTGAAGACGTTGCCCCGACTCAGTTGTCGGGCCACTGATTGGGAACAATGAAGAAACGCTCGATGAGGTCCGTCGAGGCGACACGGGACAGACAACGACGAGCCGCGAAAATGGGGCGGTCAAACTGCGCGGATTGCTGGTCGACGGCGGTGAGAAACTTCTCGATATCCATCCATGGTGCTGACGCATCACCGCTTGAATTCACCGACAACCAGTGAGGCTTTTTCAGTATTCGAAATTCACACTCCGGGTCCGTAACCTTCTGCAGTTCGCGATGATGCACCCACAATCCTCGGTCGTGATTGGCTGACATCCATCTTGGCTGCTCTGGCACGCTGTCGACCCCGGGCGGGTAGAACAAGCAACCTTTCACGATCGCTTCGCGAACTTCAATGTCCTTTCGAATGCGTTCGCTCAACAACAACTGATGTTCATGCATCCGTTGCGTCTTCCGCTCGAACGTGTCGCTTGAGTTCGGTCCCACAAAGTGACTTCCGCGACAGGGTTGCCCGGTCAGGTACAGGTAAAATTTCACCGCGACTTCCCAGTGAGTGAGCCTGCCTCGCTCATCAACGAAAAGAAAATCAATCTCGCCGAGCGTCTTGCCTTGGTCGCGAATGGGCAATGCGTGTGCGATGATTTCCAAGCCGCGAATGTGTTGGAGCCAATACAAGATCAATCGTTCAAAGTACGGCCCGACCTTGTTCGACACCTGCTCCTCCATGAAAGCCCAGAGGTGCTGCTCATCAATTTGGCTAAGCGCAAGCGACGAGCCATCCGCTGCTGGCGAAAGGAGGGATGGGCTGTTCACCACCCAAAGCAAGTCTTTGGCGTATTGATTCAACCTATCGTCGTAGTGCATTGTCATGGGACGTGCGGCGGCGAATCGTCGGAACGATTCGGGCGACCGTGCGAACAAATCCTTCATGTCGTCCGCGTTGTATCCAAAGGCGGACTCAAACGCGTTGATCTCCGCAAGCACCTCTTTCACGTCTTTGGGCGCTGCGTCTTTCTCTGACATTTGATTTACCTTGCATCAGCCTTATACGTTGAAAGCGACGTGGCATCGCTAAGCAGGTCGGCAGGAATCTCTCGGTATTTGAACCGTTTGGGTAGACGTTGTTGCTCCCACCTAAAACCGGGGCCAACGCCCAAACGGCTCACATGGTGATGCCCGATCATTCCTGCCGACCTGCTTAGCTTCCCTCGCGGTGACGGACATGACCATTGGGCAGGGACAAATCAGCCGTCAATTCTTGCGATTTGGAAAGTCTGTCCATCGAGCATTTGAAATGGCCCCACGTCTGGGGTCGTGGGTTCCTGGGGTCGACCGTTCTCCTCAATCGCCACCGAACGCTTTACTACGACCCGTTGTCATGCTAACCTAGCCATCATCGCAAGGGGCGAACGGCCCCACAACCCCAGTAAACGTCGCCTTTGATGCTCGTTCAAGTTAACAAGTAGGCAATCAACGTCTCACACCTGCGCTCCCGCACCCTTCGAACGCTCGCAACCACTCAGTTTCTCCGTCACACTATTGACCGTTCATCTCCCCATCCCCATTTGATGAGTTCCCCCATGACAAATGCTGGCTTCAAGTCCATTTCGAAGCATTCACTGCTGTTGAGCGGATGGTTCCTTTTGCTCTTCTGCCATGCTGTCACCGCGCAAGAGATCAACGATGCGTGGAAGTTCCAGCTAAAAGCACCCGCTGAAGGCTGGCAACAACCCGGTTTTGACGATTCTGACTGGTCGGACGCGGCCGGAGGTTTTGGGACGCATGAAACCCCCGCTGCACGAATTGGACACGTTTGGGACACCGACTCGATTTGGTTGCGAAAGTCGTTTGAGCTGGAATCGGTTCCCGCGAATCCAGCGTTGTTGGTCCACCACGATGAAGACACCGACGTGTACTTGAATGGGGAATTGGTTGCCAAGTTGAGCGGCTACAGCACCCAGTACCACACGCTTCCTCTCGAACCAGCCCAAGCGGCGGCACTTCGCATCGGAACGAACCTGATGGCGGTGCATTGCGTGCAAAAAGCGGGGGGCCAGTTCATCGATGTTCACGTGGTCGATTCGCAGAACATCCCCCAACTTCCCAAACCAGAACTGAGCACGAAACCGTTCCACTCGGAACTCATCACCAAGTGGGGAGCTGCACTGACGGCAGACAACGCGTGGACCGAATACCCGCGACCTCAACTGCAACGATCCAATTGGACCAACCTGAACGGCAACTGGGACTACGCAATCACGCCGAAGCAATCGCAAACGCCAACTCAATGGGCTGGCGAGATTCTGGTCCCGTTTCCACTGGAATCCAAACTGAGTGGCGTCCAGCGTCTGCTCGATTCAGAAGAAGCACTGTGGTATCGACGGAACTTTGAATGCAACCAAGCAGCAGGCAAGCGTACGCTGCTGAACTTCGAAGCGGTCGACTATCGATGTGAAGCGTTCGTCAACGGACAACCAGTCGGCGCTCACACGGGAGGCAACACGCCGTTCACGTTTGATATCACCGACGCTGTCCAAGCTGGACCAAATGAGCTGATTGTCCGCGTGGAAGATGCAACCGAAGAGTGGCAATTGCGTGGCAAGCAAACCTTGAACGCTCACGGGATTTGGTACACCCAAGTCTCGGGGATCTGGCAAACCGTTTGGTTGGAAGAAGTCGCTTCGGAGCACATCCAAGATCTCAAGATCCAAACAGACGCCCAAACTGGGTCGATCTCCATCGCAGTCGAGCGGACCGGCAGCGGCCCCGTTGAAATTCAAATCCAAGACGGTGACCAAGTCGTTGCCAGCGGGACGGCCCAATCCGAGCCCCTGACCCTGACCATTCCCAGCGCAAAGTTGTGGTCACCGAATTCTCCGCACCTTTACACAATCCATGCGAACTTGCTGGACAGCAGTGGCAACGGCCAGGATCAGATCCAGTCCTACGCAGGAATTCGGGATGTCGGGAAAGTCCAAGACGCCGACGGAAACTGGCGTTTCACCCTCAATGGCGAAACCATCTTTCACTGGGGGCCACTCGACCAGGGTTGGTGGCCGGACGGATTGCTCACGCCACCGTCCGACGAGGCGATGCTTTTTGACATCGAGTGGCTGAGGTCCGCTGGCTTCAACATGATTCGCAAGCACATCAAGGTGGAACCACGCCGGTACTACTATCACTGCGACCGCCTGGGGATGATGGTTTGGCAGGACCAGGTCAGCGGTGGCGTTCGCGAGCAAGCATGGCCCAAGTGGACACGACTGGCGGCCAATCCGGCTGACGCCGCTTGGCCTGCCGAACCACACGCCCAGTTCATGCGTGAACTGGAGTGGATGATTGATTCGCTCGAGAACCATCCATCGATCGTGTGCTGGGTCCCCTTCAACGAAGCTTGGGGCCAGCATTTGACGATGGACGTGGGCCAGTGGACCGTCGAACGAGATCCTTCGCGTCTCGTCAACATCGCCAGTGGAGGCAACTTCTGGCCGGTGGGCGACATCGTCGATGAACACCGATACCCGCACCCGGGATTCCCGTTCCAATTGAATCAGAATGGACGCTTCGATGATTTCATCAAGGTCATCGGCGAATTCGGTGGCCACGGCTATCCCGTCCAAGGACACCTTTGGGACGCCAATCGTCGCAACTGGGGATACGGCACGCTCCCAAAAAACGAAGCGGAATACAAAGACCGCTACAGAACGTCGATTGAGAAGCTCCAAGAGCTCAAACGACAAGGCATCGCCGCTGGCGTCTACACACAAACGACGGATGTTGAAGGAGAAATCAACGGGCTGATGACCTATGACCGCGAGGTGATCAAAATCCCAGCCGAGGAGTTGGTCGAACTTCATGCACCGCTTCTCGAACCAACCGCTTCAGCCAACTCCAACGAGTGAACTTCTAACAACTGAAGTGAATCAAAAGTATCTTGTCGCTCGGATCGTTTTCGGTCCGAGCGTTTTCTTTTGCAGGATCAACTTGTTGCATCGCTCCATCGGCAACGCGACAATCCGTGGCTCTCGCTAAGCAGGTACGCAGGTGTCATCGGGTATGTGAGCCGTTGGCGTTGGCCACGGTTTTCACGCGCAACCGGGGCGAACGCCCAAACGGCTCACATGGTTGTGCCCGATCATTCCAGCCGACCTGCTTATCACGCCCCTTCCGTCTCAAACCAAGCCATCATTCGATCCCAGACTCCCCCCAATTCCTTCCCACCACAATGAGGAAATCACCCTGATGATTCGCCCCCACCTGAAATTTCTGCGACAACGAACTCCGATTCGTTCGCTGGCCACCTGCCTGCTGCTTTTTCTGAATCCCTTCGCAACGGACACCGCGGCAGCAACCGTCGATGACAAGCGTCCCAATGTGCTACTTGTGTTCATTGACGACATGGGCTGGGAAGACTTCTCATGCTTTGGAAACCACGACGCCCAAACACCGCACATCGACGAGATGGCGAGTGAGGGCGTTCGTTTCGAACAATTCTATGTGAACTCGCCGATTTGCTCGCCATCAAGAACGGCCATCTCAACCGGCCACTACCCACAACGTTGGCGAATTGGCTCCTACCTCAGCAATCGCGACCACAACGAACAACGCGGAATCGCTCAGTGGCTCGATCCCAAGGCTCCGATGCTGGCCCGTTCGCTGAAACAATCCGGGTACGCTACCGGTCACTTTGGCAAGTGGCACATGGGCGGGCAGCGGAATGTCGATGACGCACCATACATCACCGAGTACGGCTTCGATGAGTCGCTCACGAACTTTGAAGGCATGGGCCCAAAGCTGCTGCCTCTGACGCTGAAACCGGGCGATGAAGAACCCGGACGAATCTGGGCCGATGCTGAACGACTCGGCGATGGTTACCGTTGGATGCAGCGTTCGGAAATCACTGGCGGATTCGTCGACGCTGCGATTCCCTTCATTCAGCGTGCGAAAGCCAAGCAGCAGCCGTTCTACATCAACCTGTGGCCCGACGATGTCCACTCGCCCTTCTGGCCACCGGTGGATCAATGGGCGGACGGCAAACGCGGTTTGTACCTTTCCGTGTTGGAAGAAATGAATCGCCAACTCGGCAAACTATTCGACGTGATTCGGAACGACGAAGAACTTCGCAACAACACGCTGGTATTGATTTGCTCGGACAACGGGCCCGAAAAGGACGCCGGTTCGGCAGGTCCCTTCCGCGGCTACAAAACCCATCTCTACGAAGGTGGTCTTCGTTCGTCACTGATTGCCTGGGGCCCTGGCCTCGTCAAACGCTCTGGCGAGGTGGACCGCACGTCGGTCTTCTCGGCAATCGATTTGGTTCCGACCCTGTTGGACCTGACGAGCAGCGATCACCCTGCCGGAGCCCAATTCGACGGTGAGTCGGTATTGTCTGCGATCACCGGTGACGGTGGATCACGAACCTCCCCGTTGTTCTTTCGCAGGCCTCCTGATCGCGATGCCTACTACGGCGTGAGCGACCTACCCGACCTGGCGATGCGAAAGGGAAAATGGAAACTGCTGTGTGAATACGACGGTTCTTCCGCCGAGCTTTACAACCTCGAAGAAGACCGCGGAGAAACCACTGACGTCGCTGCAGCGCACCCCAACGTGGTCCAAGAAATGTCCGCCGCGGTGGTTGCCTGGCACCGTTCGCTCCCCAACGACAACGGCGCCACCTACCGCGAAAAGCCAAAGAAGAAAGGCCGCCCCCGTTGAGGAGGGCGACCTTTCATGCGTCTTGAAGCAGGCTCACCTGAACTCATCTCACGATGAGTTCAAGTGCCCTGGCTCAGCGATAGTTGTCTTCGTAGTTCTCAGTTTGTTGCTGAGCCTGCTCTTCGTAGTCTTGAAGTTCTTGTTCGGTCATCGGACCATCTTCGGATTCGACAACGGTGTTCCCACCTGGTCCACATCCGGTGAAGGTGAGCGGCATGCCAGCAACGAGGGCAACCAAGCACAGCCGTTTCATCCAAGAGGTATCATTCATTGAGTTCGCTCGATTCTAAAAAGGGTTTGAAATAGAAATCAAAGGATGGTGCCGCGACGGCGTTCAGCTACCCAGCGGGCAGCTTTCAAGCGGACAAGGCATCATCCCATCAGACGAGGAAGGGATCAGAACGCCCCTTCGATCGTCTCCTTGCCGTTCCGAGTGCCAAGTGCACCCCAAACGCCATAGGGCGATTCCGCCCCAGGGCTGTTGTTGGCCCAGATCACTTCGGCGTGGATGTTCCCTGCGTCAATGCTGTCGGTGATGAACTTCACCGCGCCATCGCCGAGCACGACATGAACGCCGCCCTGGTGCTGACTGCTTGGCGGAGCGATCGCCCAGGCGGAATCCGAACGGTTTGGCATCACCATCTCACGGTTCGGAGGAAGAATCGTGTTGAATGCAGAATAGATCGTGGCACCATCTGCCCAACGAAAACCGCGGCCATAACCTGAGTTGAGGTTACGAACGATCGAGTCCGTGGTGTCCAACCAGAATTGTGGTCGAGCAGGATCTTTGGCAGCCGTCGTGTCAGCCCAGCCTGGGTCCGAACCAAGTTGAGTAAAACCTGGACCAACTGCCGCATCAGTGTTGATCGCACGCGGGTTCACGTGGGTTGCCATTTCGCCCAACATGATCGTGTTGCTGAGCCCGTCCGTGACGTCACGGAAACGCATCAAAGGACGTGTGCGGGCTTGGCCCAATCCTTTGATACCGTTGACCGTGTTGCGGAAGATGAAAAATCCACGCAACGACTGGTTGACTTGGTTCGCACGGCCACTGTCTTCGTAGTAGAAACCACCCGATGCATTGAGCGGACCAACATCCCCGTAGTGCAATCCATCGCCGTAGCTGCAAGCGTAATTGCTTCGTCCCATGGCGGGCGAACCAACCCCTGGGTCACTGGGGCAACGGAAGGTTCCGATGTCAGTCATCCAAGGCGTGTAGTTGCGATCCCAAGCCCGCGGTCCCATCGCGGGATAGTTCACTGTGCCGTCACCATCGGAATCCATTGGATTGCTGATCTGTTCCCACAACGCTTGTTGCTCAACGTAGGGCAAGATTGGGATCAACCAACTGATTCGTCGACCATTTCCCGCGTTGCCATTTTGAGTCGTCTGACTTCCGGCAGTGTTGTCGGTGCCTCCCCCATTGGGTGGCAGGCCGTTGAACGCACTGTGGTAGTTGTGAATTGAAAGTCCAAGTTGCTTCATGTTGTTTCCGCAACTCATTCTCCGCGCAGCTTCACGAGCTGCTTGAACGGCCGGCAAAAGTAACCCGACCAACACTCCAATGATGGCAATCACCACGAGCAGCTCAACCAGCGTAAACGCATCGCGACCACTCCTCTGTTCCGTTTTGATCATTGATCAATCCTTCAAATCTGAGAAAGAATAAGACAAGGCAGACAGGAACACACGCAGCACGATCCAAATGCTCAGAAAGCCATTTAGACACTTCATTACGAGTCCCCGCTACTTAAATTTCGCGCCTCGCGGCCCCCGTGTCAAGCTCCAGAGTGCCAATCTGCACCTCTGTTATGGAAGTAGTCCGCTCCCACCCTCTCAACCCTTGGTGTTTCGGCGAAGCACCGGGTTTGGGCAATCAGCAAAATCACACGTGTCCAACGGGACCGCCTTTGGTAGATCAGCAACAAACTGAAGCCCGAAAAGCAATCCAGCCACCCTTTCCACTGTACATATGCACCCGTCCGTTTCTGTCTGCGATCGGATCGACTTCACCTGCACGCGCATAAAAAAACCGCGTGGTGCTTGAAGCACCACGCGGTCGTGATCTCAAATCAGAGGAACGAGCCTCAGAATTCAGTGTCGATGACTTCTTTCATGCCCTTGGTGCCCAGAGCACCCCAGAGGCCATAGGGACTTTCGCGTCCCGCACCGCCGTTGGCACCACGACCGTCGCCATTGTCACGGCCGTAAGCCACATGATCCTGGTTCCCAGCATCGATCGACGAGGTGACAAACTTCACGGCACCGTCTCCCATCAAGATGTGCACACCACCCTGGTGGCGACTGGCAGCGGAGTAGATACCGAAGTTGCCTTCGCCACGACAGACGTTGAAACTATTCGGTGGCGCGATAGTCATGAACGAGGTGTAGGTTGGACGCCCGTCCGCCCAACGACGACCACGTTGGTGGTTGGGATTGCTGTCCCAGTTGGCGCTGTCGGACCAGAACTGAGGACGTGCCGGATCAATCACGCCCGCAGTCGTCCAATGGCTCGGCGGAAGATTGGCGACGTTCCCGTCCCGGTGAATCGAGTTGAAGATTTCACGGTTGCCATTGCCCACGACAATCTCTCCACACATGATCGTGTTGGACAGACCATCCAGGACATCACGGAATCCGGTGAAGTTTCGTCCGTGGAATGTTCCACGAGCCCAACGATTCCCTGCAGTGGATCCCCAGGTCCCGTCACCGCTGGGCTGACCGTTCCCGTCCTGATAACCATTGTGATGTTGTTCAAAGAATGCGTCACCCGTGCAGGCAGCGTAGTTCGTGAACGCAACCTGTGTCGGCGCGGGAACGACAGGATCGCTCGGGCAGCGATACATCGGCACCTGAGTCAACCAAGGTTGGTAGTCCTCATTCCAGGGTGTTCCGCCCATCGCGGCGTAGGTGTTGGGAGCGGTCAAAGCGTTCCCGTTCCGATCAAAGTTGAACGGATTGGAAATGGTTTCCCACATGCCCTGTTGTTCAACGAAAGGCAAGATGCCAACCAAGAAGGAAAGATAACCACGGTTGTGGGTGTAGTTGTTTCCCCCATCGATGTGCGTGCCGCTTTTGTGCTTTGGCAGCTTGTTGTAAGCAGCATGGTAGTTGTGCAGTCCCAGCCCCATTTGCTTGAAGTTGTTGCTGCAACTCATTCGACGCGCGGCTTCTCGTGCAGCTTGTACAGCCGGCAGCAAGAGCCCCACGAGAACCCCAATGATCGCAATGACGACCAGGAGTTCGACAAGAGTGAAACCCTGTCGGGTTTGATTGCTTCTCATAAAATTCAAAATCCAAAAATAGAAAAGAAAAGAAAGTCTTTGTTGGTGACCATCAATGAAGATCCGCTGATGCCACCTTGAATGTGCCCCAAGGGGAACAATGCCCCTTCTATCAACACCTATCGTCCATCCACGTCTCTTAAGAATCGTTCGATTTGATCGAATCCAATTCACGCTCCCGAGGAAGTCTCCACGAAAGGCAACCCTCAATCAAGATTTCAGTTGCCGTACTGTTCCTTGAAGTCCTTCTCCATCTGAGCGTCGTAGTCCTCTTGGGCCTGCTTCTCGTCTTCCGTCATGGCAGGCACCTCGGATGGGTCGTACTCGGCATCCCCACTTGGCCCGCACCCTCCCAACGCAATGCATCCAAGAGACAAGAACAATGAGAACACAACGCTTCGGTACATATCGTCAGACCTAAAAGTGGGGGAGAAATCGATCGCCGAAAAGACAAGACAAACCGCCCGCCGAGAAGGAGGAACGGGAGTGGAAGCGATCGCTAATCGAATGGTAAGGCAACCTCACCGACACTATCTATCATAGCGAGTGGCGTTGATCACGCCAGAGCCTTCTAAGATTTGATACCGTTGGTTGACCGGCAGCGTTACGACTGTCTCTTTCAAACCGGAAGGCCACGCAATCTTCAGAGTGACAGTTCCCGTTGATTCGCCCAAGCCAACGTGCATCAAACCCTGACCGGTGCTCATATAACCCCCTCCGGAAAGGACAAAACCAGTCATATTCTGACCGCCGGTTTCGGTGTTGTAGGACAGCCCAACGATGGCACCCACAGCCGCTTTTTCGCCGTGTTTTCCAATGAATTCGAGCTGAACGGAGTCTTCCGAAGGGGTGTCATTCCTCAGCAATGCGACCGGTCGATCAAGATGGTTTGCCAAGAGGTCCATCCGCCCGTCGCCGTTGTAGTCCAATAGCGCGAGTGTGCGTCCAATTTGTTCACCTGCGAAATATGAACCGCTCATCTGGGTGTGCTCTGATACAAACCCACGCTCCCCGCCGCGAAATAACTGCGGCAGCATTTTGAACGGGACACCCTGAGAATTTTTGTTAAACAGGTGACCGTTCAAAACAGCCAGGTCCAGCCAGCCATCGTTGTCGAAGTCAGCTGCTTGGGTTCCAAAGCCTGTGGTGGACCGCGAGGGCGTGTCCAACCCATACGCCAGCGATTCATCGGCGAAGAATCCTCCGGCTGTCTGCACAAACAGATTCACAGACTCCTTATGGAAGTTGGTCACATGAAGGTCCAACCGACCGTCTCGGTTGAAGTCCCCAGCGGCGATCCCCATGCAGGCTTCTCCAATACCACTGCGGCCCACCGCACAACCTGCCAACCCGGCATTCTCAATCATCCCGGCAATTGATTGAACACTCTTTCCATCTCTCCCCCCCAAGCCTTCTCCATCGGCGGGGGGACTGGAACACTCCGAGACCCAAAAGTGATTGAGGTCACCGTCATTGGAAACAAAAAAATCGTTTCCACAGCGGCTGTCAAAGTTTCCAATGATCAGTCCAAACCCAAGCTTTGGACGTGCAGCCATCGCATCGCACACTGCTTCCCATGGGATCAAGGTCCCATCGGGTTGCATTTCATAGGCATAGTCTTGGGCAACGCGATAGCTTTGTGGTTGGCAGTTGTCGAATGGAGGTGAGCACTTCACTTGGAAGGCGGACGGATCGTCGATGTAGTTGATCTCGACCAATTCGGGCAACGCATCGCCATTCAAGTCAGCGAGCCCCAAACTGGATGTCCACCGATTTTCGTTGCCGACGATCCGATTGGGATCGAGCCGAAAGGTACCGTCACCTTGATTGACATAGACGCTGTTTCGTCCGATGTTCGCCACAAGAATGTCGGGGAAACCATCCTGGTTCACGTCACCCACGCAGATCCCTTGTCCATACCCGCGGTCGCCGGCCTGGCAGACGTCGGTCACTTCTTGAAAATGCCCGTTGGGCAACTGGCGATAGAGTTGATTCGGTCGTGAATTCATCTTGTTCGGATCGCCCCCAGCTCGAGCGAAATAGGTGTCACAGCGACCGTCCAAGTCGTAGTCCAAAGCAGCCAGTCCAACGCCGTTGGCTTCATGCAAATAGAACTCCTTCCCATCGGCTGGATACCCGTTTGTGAAAGCCGTGTTGATCCCCAATTCTGCGGCCACATCGTGGAAGACCAGCGGTGTTTGCAAGGATCTCTCGGTCGCGCCAGCGATCTCAATGGAGTCGTTCAACGTTGGCATTCGAAACGGTTCCGGGGCAAATCCCACGGTCCGTAGAAGTCGCGCCTGCTGGATCTGCGACTCTGATGCTTTTGCCTCCCAAACCAACAAGGCTTGCCTACGTTGCTCAAGCTCCGGAAGCAGACCGGGAAGCTTGCCCGTCATTTGCCCGGCCCGTCTCGTCCATGCCGCTGACTCCCAAGGACGAAACCAGCTTTGCATTCGCTCTGCGATCCACTCCGCTTGCTCTGCATCGGCGTCCCGAGCGAGCCGAAAAACCTTGTCGAGATCGCCCATCCACTGTCGCAGTCGTGGAAGTTGCTTGTGCCATTTCGAAGATTCCGGCAACTGCTTCTCCGTCGTCGAGACGATCAATCGGAGCGCAGCGCGGTTGGTTGGATCGCGACGAAGCGTTTCCGCCCATGCGTCCACGGCCTTCACGTGCTGATTTCCGTGTGCCAACCAAATTCCGATCGCCAACCAGAATTCAGGTTCATCCGGCAATGTCATCGGTCGATCCATCCCTGCCACACCGTCAGCGACTGACCTCGACGTTTTGACTTCTTTGACATCGTCCGGCAGTTCAGAAATCCATTCTTGGAGTTCGTCCCATCGTGCGTTTTCAGCCAGCACGCGACCGGTCAACGCCACGACCGTTGAATGGTCGGGATGACTGCGACGAACCTTCATTAGCATGGGCAGGACGACGTCCGCTTCAGCCCGCGGCGAGAAATAGGCAATGCGGGCATCTCCCAACCCGAACATCGTTTCGGGCCCCATTCCGGGCATCCCACCATAGTGCACCAAAGAAAACGGCCCACTCAGGTCAATGAGACTGAGCAATTCGTGATGTTCAATCACCCGCATTCGGATCAGCTGACGCACGTGCTGGCTTGCCTCATACCGACGCCCTTGGGCACTCAGCAATTGTGCTAGCAGGCGGCGGGACGTGACATCGTCCGAATCCCGCTCCACCGCACTCTTGAGCAGCGTTTCCGCCTCAGAAAACTTTGACGAACGGAGCAACTCATCGAACGCTTTCGCCGTATCCTTTACGATCGGAGCGGCGTTGCGATCCGTTGTCGCAGCTCGTTTCGCCACTTCCCTGGGAGTGGATCCGGACGGCTGGTCCGTCGAAGCCGCTGGTTCGGATCCCGATCGACCACACCCGCTCACACAGCTCACGCCGAACAAAACAAGAACGAACCATTCTCGGCAGAGCGAGTAGCATTCGAATCGAAGCAAAGAAGACGTCATCAATTTTGGCTTTGCGAATGAGAGGGCGACTCGACGCGTCGTTAACGGGCAATCCGTTATCTTAGATGGTATCGCGGCTCGAACGCAGGACTGAATGCAGAGAGACGTTTTCATTCGATGCCTGTTTCTTTCGATTCAATGACATCCCCAAACGGTCTCGACGCCGTTACGAAACAACTCTGCAATTGCTTTGACACACCCTATCCACTCGGACATTCCTGAGCCCCCCGTGCCCCGAACCCGGATCGTCATCGACGCCGTGGGCAGTTGCCTCTTGTGCTGCCTGCTCTCGGGATGCAACGGCTCAGATGATGCATCGCCCAAGGACGCACCCAGCCCGCCAGCCGAGAACCATGCCGCTTCGGTTGACTCGCCCCAGGCCTCCAACACTCACTACCAGGAAGCGATTCAGTCGGTGCGTCGTGGCGATTTCCGATCCGCTGAGCGAGCTCTTCGTGACCACTTGCTGGCCAATCCCACCGATGAGCTGGCGATGGAATTGGCGGGTGATGTCTCTGCTCGGACCGGCGACATTGCTCAGTCAATTCAGTGGTACCGTGATGCAGTGGAGCAAACAGCCGTTCCCAGCGATGCTTTGCTGAACAAATTGGCGAAGCATCTGATGGCCAATGGACTGGCCTATGACTCAGTGGAGGTTTTGAAGCAAATGATCTCCACGTACCCCGAATTGGAACGTCCACGGTATGACCTGGCCGGACTGGTCACCGTGCTTGGACTCAATCGCGAGGCGATTGGTCCGCTGCAGTGGCTGATCCAGCACAACCTGAGCGACGAAGAGAGCCTGGTCGTGCTTTCCAATCCCGATCGCGTCCAACCCGACCCAGAGTTCTGTCACAAACTGTTGAGCCGCGCCCCCGAGGACCTCCGACCGCATTTCGCACTCGCAAAATTGGATGCCGTTAAACAAGACTGGCTGGCAGTCACGCAACAACTCACCCCCGTCCTCCAGCAGCATCCGGACTTCCTTCCTGCGTGGGCCTTGCAGGGTCAAGCGTTGGTTTCACTTGCGGTGGCGAATCCTGATGTTGCCGAAAGCCGTTCGAATTTGCTTCAATGGAGTCAGACAAAACCGCCCGGATTGGAAACTCTTCCGGAATACTGGAATGCCGCGGGCATGTGGGCGAAGTTCACGGGCGACAACGCTTCAGCAGTCCGCTCATTCACCGAAGCAGCACGCCTGCATCAATCCAATCACGGGCCCTCCCTGGCAGATCTGCAAGCCAGCTTGCGACAATTCGGCCGGGAAGCAGAAGCCGAGCAAGTCGCACGACGATTCGATCACATCGCTGGCTTGAACGATGCCGTCAAAACGTTTCTGGAACGAAACTCCCAGTCCCAGCTTGCAGCACTCAAAGTTGCCTATCGCATGGTCGATTTAGGTCGGATTTGGGAAGCCGAGGCCTGGACCCAGCTTGCCAAATCCCTCACACAGGATCCCGTTCCGAGCATCGAACAAGCGCATCTGGCAATCCGATCTCGTCTGCGCGCCGACACGCCCTGGCAGTCCCAATCCAGCTTGGTAGCGGATTCCATCCAGGTCAGCGATCTGCCAACCGTGTCGTGGAACGCATCCAGCAATCGCGTTCGCGAAATCGCCAATCAAATCGATGTCGCACCCCTTCAATTTCTCGAACAAGCCGCTGTACTGGGGTTGAAGCACACGGTCTCATTGGCCCCCGAAGCAGAATCCGAAGGCCACTGGATCTATCAAAGCACGGGAGGCGGCGCCGCCGTGCTCGACTTCGATCTGAATGGTTGGCCCGACGTCGCGCTCGCCAATCTCGATGGCAAACCGCTGCTCAAAAATTCGTCGCCCAATCAACTGTTCCGAAATTTGGAGGGGCATTTTCAGAACGCAACTGCCCCAAGCAAATACCTGGACACCGGATTCGCTCAAGGCATCACATCAGGCGATTTCAACGACGATGGATTTCCGGATCTGTTTGACGCGAATGTCGGTCGCAACCGCCTGTATCGCAACAACGGAGATGGAACCTTCTCCGATGCAACGGATGACGTGGGATTGGTGGGCAGCGAGTGGACCACCTCCGCTGTCATCGCCGATGTCAACGGAGACGGGAATGCAGACCTGTTCGAAGTCAACTACTGCGGTGGGATGGCCCCCTACGAAACCCCGTGCCGAAGCGAAGCAAACGGCAAGCTTTCGAGCTGCCCTCCTTTGAAATTCGAAGCCAGTCCCGATCACATCTGGAGTGGCGACGGCAAGGGCGGCTTTCAAAACGCCAGCCGGCAGTGGATGCAACCGACCAGCATCGGCCGTGGGTTGGGAATCATTGCTGGACAGCTCGACGAACTCCCAGGACTCGATCTTTTCATCGCCAACGACATGTCCGTCAATCATCTCTGGTCCTCCTCTCATTCCGCCCACACCAACGAGAGAAGCTCGCCTGAGCAGACAACACGGCTGACCGACATTGGTACGGTGAGGGGATTGGCGATGAGCGGGCAATCCAATTCCCAGGCGTCCATGGGAATGGCAGTTGGTGACCCCGACGGTGATGGAGACCTGGATTTTTTTCTCACCCACTTCGCAGAAGAACACAACACTTACTACGAACAAGTCGCCCCTGGTCTTTGGGAAGACCGGACTCATGCGGTGGGACTCTACGAACCCTCGCTGGATCAACTCGGTTTCGGCGCCACGTGGACCGACTTCAACCTGGATGGTGCAACCGAACTGCTGATCACCAATGGGCATGTCAGCGACACCGGACGCACCGACATCGGGTATCAAATGCCACCTCAACTGTTCACACGTTTGGGGTCAGGCCGTTGGGAAGAGATTCCCAATGACTCCCTCGGGTCCTACTTTGAGCAATCGCATCTTGGACGCGCATTGGTCACTCTGGATGCGAACAACGATGGCCGAACGGACGCGCTCATCACACACCTCTACGAACCCGTTGCCTTGCTCATCAATGAGTCCATGCCTGCCTGCGAGTCCATCGGCTTGGAATTCAAAGCAACGACCGGACACCGCGATGCAATCGGCACCACCGTGGAAGTTCGAAACCCCGACGATCAACGCACACTTCAGCTGACTGCCGGTGACGGCTACATGAGCAGCCAGGAACGCAAGCTGAACCTGCCAATTCCTAGCGGCAACACATCCAGCGACATCCAGGTTCACTGGCCGTCGGGACTCAGCCAGTTGTTCCGAGGTTTAGACGCTGGGCAAGACTACCTCTTGGTGGAGGGAATCGAAAAACCGATTCCAACGAAAAAGCATGTTCGGTGATTCAACGAAACGTTTGAATGTTGGCACAATGCTGCTCACGCTCTCTTGGCTGGGGTGGATCGTTGGGTGCTCCGCTGAACCATCCGATTTCGAAAAGCTGCGCAAGCAACAGCAGCACAACGAAACCAACCAAGCCACTTCCAAACAGGACGTGGACGAACAAATCGTATTGGCAAAGCAAGAACTGAAACTGGGCTCAGTTGAGCGTGCCGAAGCAATGCTCGAACCAATCTTGATGAGCCATCCCGACCGGACGGATGTCATGCGTTTGATGGCCGAGGTGCAACACAGATCCGGCAGTCCGGTCGCCGCCGCTGACTTGCTTGCGTCCATCCCCTACAGCAACCCCGAGCGATCTTCTGCGGCAAAACTGAAGGCCGTCGATTGGTACTTGCAGGCCAACGCCTATGAACCGGCCATCGACCTCTTGAAGAATGCGACGGAAACGACCACCGATCAGGATCGCGTCCGCCATCGGTTGGCCGAAGTCCTCAATCAGACGGGGCAACGCGTCGTGGCATGTCGTGTTTTGCAACCATTGATCCGCAAAGGCAAGGCCAGTGAACGTGACCTTTTCTCAGTGATCACTCGGGGAGAAGCGTTCATTGACGAATCGCTTTCGGCCCCCGACTTTTCAAAACTGAGCCTGGCTTCGTTGTCGCTGGCACGTCGACAACACGACGAAGCCAAATTGAGCGAGTCCAATGAACTGCTCAGTGATCTCCGTCAGAAATACCCGGAATCGACGGCAATCGCCGCCTTCCAAGGCCGCGTGCTAGCGGATCTGCAGGATTTCGAGTCACTCCAAGCGTGGCGTCACTCGCTTCCCTCGAACATTCAGGAAGAACCGGAGTACTGGCACGCCTTAGGAAAACTCGCTTCTCACCGCAACGATCACGAGGTGGCAATTCGCTGTTTTGGGGAGGCCATTCAACGCGACCCAACGGACCGCAACTCTCTTGTTCTCGTTGCTCGGGCGTTGCGGCAAGTCGGTCTCAACGAGGAGGCCGGGCAAGCCATGCGGCAATTCGAACTGCTCGAACGGACCGCCGAACTGGCGAAGATCTTTGGTTTGGCGTCGGGAACCCCAGCCGAGTATCGCGAAATGGCAGATCTGCTGTCGGAACTCGGACGCCCGTGGGAATCACTTGCGTGGGAACGCATTGCGGTTGCCATGACGGGAAGTCAACCACTCGATCAGACCGCGTTGAGCCAGAAACGCAAGCAACTGGTGGAGCTAGAAGCCTCAAACCCCGCTCTGCAACTTGCTCCATCGGTTCCCTGGTCACGCGAGAATCTATCCCAATGGCCGCTGCCGGCAGCACTCGATTCAGCCACGCTCGACCGCGATCATTCATCCCAGCCTCAGGGTTCCTCCCAACTCAACTCCGTCCCCGCCCCCATTCGGTTTCGCAACGTAGCCCCATTGCTGAACCTCCGTTTCCAGTACGACAACGGGGATGATCAGACCGACGAAAAGTTTTATCTGCATCAACAAACAGGCGGTGGATTGGGCGTCCTGGATTTTGACCGTGACGGCTGGGTTGATCTCTACTGCTCTCAAGCTGGCGTCGACGCCCTTGACTCGCAATCCCCCACCCCCAATCAACTGTTTCGCAACCTCTCTGCGAACTCTGTTCAAGACGTCACGTTGGATTCACAAACCGACGACCGAGGGTACGGACAGGGAATCGCCGTCGCAGACATCAACCAAGATGGCTTTCCAGATCTTTTGGTTGCCAACATCGGCGTCAACGTTGCTCTCAAAAACAACGGTGACGGAACCTTCTCTCGGGCCGAACTCCCGGGGGAAGGCGATGGCAAATGGACCACCTCAATCGCTTGCGGTGACCTCAACGGAGATCACTTGCCGGAGATCATCGAAGTCAACTACATCGACGATCCCAGCGCATTCGAAATCCCCTGCGTTCCAGACAACGACGCCTGCGGCCCCAGTCGTTTCCAACCTGCCGTTGACCGTTGGCTAACGCTCGATGCACGGGGTGCCTTTCAATCCTTTTTGCGGTCCGAAGGATCCTCTCCGAATGCAGGCCATGGTTTCGCAGTCCTGCTCGGCAATCTCAATGGCCAGCTGGGCAATGACGTCTACATTGCGAACGATGGCGATGCGAACCACTTCTGGCAAAATCGTGGCCGGCGAGCATCCGCCAGTGTGACTGACGGTTCCCTCCTCGCCGATTCCCAACTGCCACCAACCAATCAAGCAACTTGGCTCGCGGAGGAGACAGCCTCTCTCTCTGGAATCGCGAGCAGCCAACTGGGAGGACGACATGGATCAATGGGGCTGGCGTTCGCGGATTTTGATCGCAACGGTCTGCCCGACCTTCACGTGACCAACTACTGGGATCAAGAAGCCGATCTCTACCTTCAAGAAGAGGGCAAGACGTTCCGACATTCCAGCCGCCACTGGCAAATTCATGAACGCAGCAAACCAACGGTGGGATGGGGCACCCAAGCCGCCGACTTTGACCGCGACGGGCGAGCGGACCTGATGGTTCTCAATGGACACATTGTCGACCATCGGCATCGAGGCGTGCCGTTTCGAATGCTGCCTCAGTTGTTCCAAGGTCACGACAACCATTTCGAATTCGTCTCCGATTCAACCGACGCTGACGCTGGGCAGCGTGATGAGTTCTGGAGCCAACCGACACTAGGCCGAACGCTTGCGGTGCTGGACTGGAATCGAGACGGTCTGCCGGACGTCTTTGCCAATCATCTCGACCAACCAGCCACGCTTTTGCAGAACGAATCCGCCCCTCGAGCCTGGCTGCAGCTCGAATTGATTGGAACACATAGCGAACGAGACGCCGTTGGAGCCACGGTGGAGATTCAATCAGGATCCCAACGCTGGACCAACTGGCAGGTCAACGGCGGATTCTTGGCGAACAATGAAGCCGTGTTGGACTTTGCACTCGGCGACTCCGAGCAACCCTGCCAAGTCGCGATCCAGTGGCCATCGGGATCCAAACAAACTCTCACCAACCTTCCACCCAACTATCGATACGTTGTCACCGAAGGCGACTCCGAAAAGCCTTGGATACGCCTGAGTCATTCTCGCAAGTGAATCGGCTGGTGGTTTCTTCGTTCTAGAAACTCTCTCGCTCGCAAGAAGTCAAAACGCCCCTCCTCATCGACCAAGACCTCTGGTTTGGGCTCCATCTGAAGCGACTTGTCGATCGCTTCAATCGCCGCATTGAACGCTTGCATCCGCTGACCAGCAGGAGCCATCGCGTCCATCGGTTTGGAAACTCGGTTGGGAAGTGTGCGTAGAGACTTCTCCGCCACAATCCGAATGGCATCGTAAGGGTCATTCAAGGCCAACAACAAATACGGTTCCATCCACTCTGTTCCCGAAGCCTCCTGGGCGGGAGCCCAACCCATCGCGGCCACTTGGACAGCACGTTGAGCAGCATCACCACTCAACAAATGCAACGCCGATGTCGAGAGATCAACCTCGTTTCCCGGTGCCTCCCGATCCGGAAGAGGCTGGCCGTACCAATCGTGCAAGTGATTGGCGACCCAATGGAAACCTCGATCAAGGTGACACAACGAACAGGCATTCGCCCGGTCACTGACACGGCTTTGTTCGATCGAAGGGCTTGAAATCTGATGGCTGCGAATGGTTTTCAACAACCCATACGTGGTGTGAGGCATGTGGCAATTCATGCATCGACTGCCATGGGAATCAACCGCGTGATGGGTGTGCATTTCGATTTGCTCTCCCATCTCCGCATGGCACTGCAAACAAGCATCGTCCCCGGCCATCCCCTGACCAAGTTGATCGTTCCGCCAACTTGCCAATTGGGTTTCTCGATCCGTCCCTGGGACTTCTGGCGGGTGCATTTGATGGCAAGACAAACACGTCATTTCACCCTGTTGGAAACAAGCCGACTCGATCAATCCGTTGTATTCACGCCCGGCGATGCGAGGCATGCCATCCGACCAAAACGCACCGCCCACATCTTCCATCTCTGACCAGCGTTGAAACGTCTCTGAGTCGCGATGTTCGTCGGTTGCACGGACGACCCTCGAAAATCCGATTTCATCGAGTCGATCGCCTGGGCGAAACGGGTTCCCCGTCTGCTCATACTCCTGCAAACTCACGACGTCGTAATCGGGCAGAAACACACTGTGACATTGGCCGCAAACATCCGCGGATCGCCGCTTGGAAAGCTTCGCTGGATTCACCACCAGATCCGTGACGGCTTCCGTCGTCAAACTCTCCTCCGAGTCTTCGTCTTCGCGGTTGGAGTGGCGAAGGACATGCCCCTTTCCTTCCCCATGGCACGCTTCGCAGGCGATGCCGAATTCTGCCACGCGAGTGTCCCATTCCAGTGTCTGCTCATTCGAACGCTCACGAGGATGCGTCGAATGACATCGACTGCACGTCCGATTCCACGTGCCCAATTCCAGCCCAGCGTGATGGTCTGGAGGTTGCAGAAAACTGGAATCGCGAGGAATCCAGCGTTCTTCCTCTATCAGATAGACAATGTCGAGTTGGGCTGGGGTTCCCAAATGGTCGGACGCGTGCCAAAAGACATGCATGTGATGCGATCCGGTCATCATCAGCAGTTCCCGACGCAACACCATTCCTCCCCGGAACGGATCGGCATAAGTGACGAAAAATGCGTCCTCGTGTCTCTCGAAGGCGTAACGCTTTCCGTTGACGACCACCTGTTTGTTGACAATGGATTCAGGAGCCGTTTCCTCGCGGATGATTTGTGTCATTGTCCGGTGAAACGATGCGTCCCAGGATTGGTGCTCCTCAGCGTGGCACTGCAGACAAGTTTCGGAAGCAACGAACCCCGCTTGGAGATCAGCGACGGGACGCAACTGAGACGTCGTCAGCGTGACCTCGGGTTCCAAGGGCGCGCTGTTCCGATCGTTTTTGCCGACTGGACCGATCGCTTGAGATTCCAGGCGGGATTGAATTCCTGTTGCCTCATCACCCTCCATCGCCGTGTCGGAAGACACCGGCGAACGAGTGCATCCCAACAAATTGGCCGACAACAAAACGGCTAAAAAGGGCCAACCAAGACGGGGCCCCCAACCACGAAAGGACCGTTTGTCAGCCTCCGGATCCTCAGCGATCGTCGCTCGCCTGGACGACCGATCTTCCATCCTCGACGCCTGCCTCTCGTTCCGTTTCATTCGTAACTCCGCCTGCGACAATCAACGAGGTTTCAGCTTTCAACATGCATTCCATCACCTCACCCAAACGGATGCAACGAAAGAGAATGACTCGCTGGTCGAACCGAGCACTGTTCGCGGTCCATCCCTCGGCGAATGCAATCAGAACGTCAATCTACTCCAAAGGGAGAGGTCCTGAATAGCGAGTGCCTGCCACGCCTTCCTGGCAGTGCGAGCACGAACGTCTCCGGTTCAAGACGCCGGCGAGGCTTGCTTTTCGACCATCGCTGCGTCGACGAATTCTTGCAACTCAGACAAGGTCGTGCGAAGTTGCTGCCATTCCGCCACTTCGATCGCCGCTTCACCCTTGATGGCAATCTCTGACAGTTGGCCCAGTCCGACTGTTCCACCGGAACCTCGGATCTGATGCAAATGCTTGCCAACTTGTTCGAGGTCGCCCCGATCGTAGGCGTTGATGATGCTGGGCATCGTCTGATCAACCTGATCGATCAAATCACAGGCAAACGTGTGCAACCAATCGTAGTTGAAGATTTTGTTTGGTTGTGAAACCACCTTCTCAGCGGTCACCGCCACTTCCTCAGCAACCAAGTCACTGACTTCGTCGTCAACGCTCGATGCGTCCGCAACCACCACGCCCTCGTCGGTTGCCACACGATCCTGCCCGATCGTGTTTCTCGCAACGCTCTGAAGGAGTGAATTGAGATCGAGCGGCTTGGTTTGGTACTCCGTGCACCCAGCTTCACGACAACGAATCTCATCCCCGGTCATGGCGTTGGCCGTCAATGCAATGATTGGCTGCTGCACCCCCGATTCACGCAAAGTTGTTGTTGCCGTGTAGCCATCCATCACCGGCATTTGCATGTCCATCAGCACAATGTCGACCATCTCTGGTTGACTCGTCAGTGCATCGACCGCTTCCTTGCCATTGGTACGGGTGAGAACCTCTGCTCCAGCGTCCTGCAGAAACAAGGACAACAACCGGCGATTCGTTTCACAATCGTCGACGACCAAAATCTGGACGCCGCTCAAATCCACCTCGTCAAATAGGTTCTCTTGGACGCCGTTGCTCGGTGCCACCACCTCTTTCGGCCCCAGCACACGGACACCCGGTGGACATTCGATTTCAAATTCGAGGATCATCTGGGTGCCAACGTTCTTCGCACTTGAGACATTCAATGTCCCGTTCAATGCTTCGGTCAAACGCTTGCTGATCGACAATCCCAATCCGGTCCCGCCATATTCACGCGTGGTCGAAACATCCGCTTGTTTGAATGGTTCAAAGATCACCGAGCTTTGCTCGTCCGTCATTCCAATGCCAGTGTCTTCGACCACCAACTTCAACTGCGTGGGAGTTCGCTCGGTTCCGTCTGAAGTCGACGTATCGGACGCAATCGAGATGGTCACCCCGCCTGCGTTGGTGAATTTGATCGCGTTGCTGGTCAAGTTGGTCAGAATTTGACGAAGTCGCGTTGGATCACTGTAGATTTGCTCTGGAACATCACTGTCCACACGAAACGCCAGTGTGATGTCCTTCTCAATCGCTTTGGAACGCAACGAAGCAATCACGTCTTGGGCCATCCAGCTTGGATTGCAAAGGACCCGTTCCGTCTCGATCTTGTCGGCCTCGATCTTGGAAATGTCCAAGATGTCATTCAGCAAATGAAGCAGGTGAAGGCCATTGGAATGAATCGTTTGCAGGTGCGACTCACGCTCCGCGTCATCCGTCACCACACCGCGCAACAACAACTCCGTGAATCCCAAGATCCCGGTGATGGGAGTGCGGATCTCGTGACTCATCCGAGCCAAAAATTCACTTTTGGCTTGATTCGCCTGTTCCGCGATTGTCTTCGCGATCTGAAGTTGATCTTTCGTTGCAGTCAATTGCTGGGCGGTCAGCTCGAGCTCTTTCGAATGACGCACAACGGAATCCGTTCGTTCCAAAACCTTCCTCTCAAGATTCAAGTTCAAATCTTGCAGTTGCTGGAAGCTGTTGGCCTTTTCCATCGCAGCGCCGGCTGCGGAGGTCAGATAGTCAGCGATTCGAATTTCATCGTCGTCGTAAAGATTCGAGAATCGCTCGTTGCTGACATACAGGTAGAACACGGTCTGATCATTGACATCCACTGGGCTGCACAAGAACGTGCCTTGCCTTGACTTCGTGATGCCATTGGCAACCGTGTTCTCCACCTCCACCACCACCGTCTGACGAGTGCGGCTCACTTCTTGAACGATCGCTGCATCAAAGGGCATTTCAGGCGGCACTGTCTGATAACCGCCGCTGTCGGAACGAATCACCAAGAAGACCTGTTCACCGCGGAGGATCTTTGTCGCGGCGCGACGCACTTCCTGGTAGATCTGTTCCGGAAGGACACTGGTTGCGATCCGTCGTCCCGACGCAAGCAGGGAATCGAAACGATTCACCAACGAAAGCGATCCGCTTTCGTTGACGTCGTAGTCGCTGCATTCCAATGCCGCCAGTGTGCCTCGAGCACTTTCAATCGCATCGGCATCGATCGGCCAACCGAACACCGCCGCGAAATCGGCAAACAAGATCAACGTTTTGGCATGAGCCACCATGGCTCCCTGCTGCTCGGCGACCTGCAAACTATGTTGGAAGGCGGACTGAGCAGCCCGCAGCTTCCCCGTCAGCGCCAAGTAGGCCGCTCGCTCACGGAAAGCATGGGGAATTTCGTTGGTGAACTGCTTGCTGACTTTCACCGCTGTCTTGGTCGCGTGGCCGAGTTCTCGTATCAGTCGTTGGCGGCGCTTCGCACTGCGTGGCACCGTCGTTTCAAACTGGCGTCGCATCGCGGTGCAATACCATGGATAAACGGGACTGACATACGCGTTCTTCACTCGAGTTGCCTTGGCGACTGAAATCGCATTGGCAAATGACTTGACTGCCTCGTCGAATTGGTCGTGGTAGAACTCCCGTACGCCTTTGGCCAACAAGACCTGACACATCCGTTGAGAATCCGCCAGATCCCTTGCGAGTTCGTTCTCGATCACGTCCTCGGGAATGTCCCCGTTGGTCGCTCGAGCCCACACGTCAATGATGTTGCCGGTTGCTTGAAAGTCCCCGCGTTTCAAAGCCGATTCGAAGTTGATGCGAGACTGTTCCAACGCTTCCTTGTGTCTGCCCAATCGATACAACGCCGCCGCCAACTGGTAACGAGCGATGTGCACTTCCCAGTAGTCACCGGTGCGTTCGAGCATCTTCACCGCTTGCCCGGCTTGATCCACGCATGCCTCGTAGCGTGAAAAAGACAACAACAGAATGCTCAGGAAGTTCCGCGTTTGCCCCTGGCCCCACACATCGCTGAACGCCTTTCGAATCTCCAAAGACCGGCCAGCGTACTCCACGCCACGATTCTCCCAGCGCAGCAACGTCATCACCGGAGCATGCTCGGAATAGGACTGGGCCAGAAAGCGAGTGGGCTGAAAACGCTCCGCCGCATTCATCGACCGCAAGTGAGCCCACAGCGTGTAGTACTTGTCGCGGGTGTACCAATAGGCATGCGCAATTTGGCTGTACAATGACAGCGACATCTGTTCCTCTTCAGTAGGCTGCCCGCCACGTCGCCCAAGAAAACAAGGGAACAATGAATTTCGAACCTGCCGGGCACCCTCCAGCGCGATGCGAGCCATCAGCGCCAAACGATTGTTGCAGACCGGTTGCCGAAGCTGCCTCAACGAAGCTTCAAAGCACTCCACCGCCAAGTTTTTGCTGCCACGTTTAAAATGCAATTCGCCGCGTTTCAACGAGATCCGGGCATGGTGCGTGTCTGTTTCTGCACTTTCGCTGGCTTGATCGAGCCACGTTTCAGCCTTGTCATATTCGCCTTGCAATATCAGCACGTCGCTCATCATCATCTGAATGAGATGAGTCTTCGCACGGTCCGCATGCGAAATTGCTCGCACGGCAATTCGCAGTTGCTCCTCTGCGCTCACCAATGAAAAGCTATTCCTCGCAATCTCGGCCGCCCGCAACGCAAACGGCAATGCTTGTTCGTGCATTTCCGCTGCGTCAAAGTGATAGGCCAACTTGAAGAACTCAAGCGGCTCATGCTCAACGTAGTACTGTCCGATTTGACCGTGCATCGAACGAATTCGATCGTTCGACAACTCCTCCAAAATGGATTCCCGAATTTTGTCATGCACAAATGCCAAGATCCGATCGGGACGACTCCATACCAAACGTTGAACCCGCGCTGGATGGATGGCTTGGTGCGCATCGGCAAGCCGAATGCCAACCAACTCAGCGGCGACTTCAAGATTGAAGTCGCGACCGATCACCGCGGCTGCGGTCAGCAACTCGCGTGTTTCATTGGGCAGCCGTGTCAGACGGTCCACCAAGATTTCGCTGGCATCGTCGGCCGCCTGAAAGCTGACCAGCTTCGCCTGATCGATGCCCCAACTTTTGTCGACCGGACGCAGCGCACTTGATTCGACCAACCCACGTACGATGGCAGATGCCATGAAGGGACTGCCGCCAGCAAATCGCTGCACCACATCAATCGCAGCCTGCGGCAACTGCCCCGCCATCGATTCAGCCAGTTGTTGAACCGCTTGATCCGACAAAGGCCCCAGCGAAAGCTTGACTGGGAAGCTCACATCATTCAAACGTGAACTCAAACCTTCGTCCGGGCGTGTCACGGCAAACAGAAACAGATGCCGCGCCGGATGCTCGCAGATCGCTTGGAGAATTCGAAACGATTGATCGTCCATCCATTGGCAATCGTCCAGCGTGATCATCACACTTGTTTCCGGCGTCCCCAGTTCCGTGAACAGGGTGCGGAAAGCAGAAACGATTCGGCCTTGCCCGAACTCTTCAGGACCAGAAAGCTTCGCGTTGCTCCATCCGAACGCCTTGGCAAGCGCCGGCAGTGCCGTGGTGACTTCTTGTCGATACGGCTCCATCCGATCACGTGTGCACTTCAACATTTCTGGATCATTGATCAGATGCTTGATCAGTTGATCCATCGCCTGCAGCCAAATCGCCGATGGTTGCTGGTTTGCGTCCGGTAGTGAACGCCCTCGAAGTACCAAGAATCGCTTCCGTGATGCCAGTCGCGAAACTTCGTTCAACAATCGTGTCTTCCCCATCCCCGACTCGCTGCGCAGCAGCACTCGATCGGACCGCCCGTCGATCACATTGTCCAAGGACTTCTCAAGCGTTCTGACATGTTCATCACGCCCGACAAAAGCGGGATCGATCAGGACGGTGCGTTTGTCAGCGCTGCCAATCACAAAGTCTTCCGCGGAACCACCCGTCATCAATTGATGAGAGATCGCTTTGACATCATGGAGAACCGCCGCTGCGCTCTGATAGCGGTCGCGAGGCTCTTTGCAGATCAGTTTGTCGACCAAAGTGATCACGACCGACGGTGTTTCATCGGGGTAGTTCCCGCTTTCTGGATCCGCGGTCATGTGCCGGTATAAGATTTCGCTGACATCCCCTGAAAACGCAGGCGTTCCCGTCAGGGCGGCGTACAGCACATGCCCAACGGAATAGAGGTCCGAGGTTTCACTGATGTCATGATCGATGATCCCGGACAATTCGGGTGAGGTGTAGGTCGCGCACTCGCGAGCCAACAAATCATCCTTGCCGAACAACTCCGGGCACCACAGGGGCACATAGCCGCAAAGCACCGACCGCCCATCCTCGCGGACAATGATGTTGGACGGCCGAATGTCTCGGTGGATACACCCAATCCGATGAATTTGCTCGAGTGCTTCGAACAGATCTTGGGCCAACAGCATGGCCTCCGTGGCCGTCAACGGACGCTTTCGAAAACGTCTCGCCAGCGAGGTCCCTTCGACGAAAGGATAGACCACCCGAAGATGAGTCTCGCCCACCATGAAGTCGATTGGCCGTGAGTAGGTTTCGCAGTGAATCCCCGATGTCAATCGCGATTCCGTTTTGAATCGATGAAAGCCGCGCTCTTGAAAGAACAACTTAGGAACTTCGCGGAGGATGACCTTTCCACCCGTTGTGGCGTCAATCGCCGAGAAGCATGCAACAACCGATGCGTTGGACAACTTCTTTTGGACGTTGTAGCGCACGCTGGTCGTTGACTCGTTTTCCCTGGTTGGTACAGAACCCACATTTGCCTCGATAAGATTTCGTGAAAGCGTCACTGCGAAGAAGCGAACATGACATCGGGGCCTTGGTCACCGTCGCCTCTTAGAGCAATCCACCGCGCTTGCGCAATGCTTAGAAATTGCCCTCGTAACAGTACCGCGCAGATTGGCGCCACTCTCATCGACCAGACAAAATGAGCAGAATATTTCAGTTGACTTTCAGGAAACTCTCAATAGTGTCCATACCATTGGTATAACCATCGTGTTGCGTCACACCTTGGCGCGAGCCAACCTTAAAGAACGTTTGGTAAAGTTCCCGATTCAATCGAAGCGTTTTGGATCCAGTGTTCTTGGGTGAACACGCGTTCTTGCTTTTCTTGCACGGCTCTTGGAGAGAACATGCTTACATCAGTGGATGGAAAACCAGTTGTCAGCTGGGAAGAAGACTACGCCCAACGCGTGAACCCGCAATTGATGACGGAGCTCTTGCACAATGCCATCCCAGTTCTCAAAGCTGTTCAGTGGAAGGTCACCTCCGTAGGGGAGGGTTCTTGCGAATCCGTTCTTCCGCTCACAAAGGCTTCCACTAATCAACATGGAACCCACCAAGCCGCATTGATCTCGTTGTCCGCGGACTACACCGGTGGGCTCGCTTTGACGACGCTGTTGCGCGGCGTCCCCCTGGCGGGGATTCACCGATGCACCGACGAGGAGTCTGCTTCGCTGTGGTTGGCAGCCATGGACGTCAAGTATCGCAACCCCAGCACTGGCCACCTGACCGCGACCTGCGACATTCCAGCCAACATTGCCCGCACGGTCCAGCAACGGTACTTCGGCGGCAAACGCATTTTGGTGACATTGCCGGTTGTGTTCACCTCCAACGGCGAACTTGTTGCGGAGGCCGAGATGCGGTACTTCGCACAACCATCCATTCAGCTCAAACCAACGAAGACCAACCCACGCATCTCTCCGATCTTTAAACAGAAGCTCAAAGCGTCCGCCCGAATGATCGCAGGACTGCGTGCTTCATCGGAAAGCAAGAACATTCGTGTCGATCAAAGTCACGAACGTCAGGCAGCCGGTCCCCATGGTGAATTGCTGGCCAATCGCCTCAACGGAGTCTTGCCACAACTCAAAGACATGGTGTTGGCTCGGACCCGACACATCGACGAAACCCTTCGCAGCGTGGACGGACTGGAGCAGGTCATTATTCTCGGCGTTGGCTTGGACATGCGTCCCTTCCGACTGAGCAAGGAACTGGGAGATCCAACCTTCTTTGAATTGGATCTGCCAGAAATGCTCGAAGAGCGCAATCGCGTGACCTCCGAAATGAAATCCGATGGCGACATCAAACGGCATTGCATGGCGGCGGATTTCAAAGTCGATCAAATCTCGGAACTCCTCTCCAAGAACGCTGAATTCGACCCGACACGTCCGACTGCCGTCGTCTTCGAAGGTTGTTCGATGTACTTCACGAAAGATGAGAACCAGCAAATTCTCCGTGACATCGCCACCCTCCTTCAACATCCCGGCAGTCTCGTGTGGTGCGATCTGGTTCGCGAGAACGTGGTCGAAGGAACCGTTCCTTCCCCCGATATCAAGAAGTTCACGGACGGAATGGAAGAGCTGGGTGAACGTTTCATTTTCGGCAGCAACTCACCGACCGACTTCTTCTTGACCTGCGGCTTGCCGCAAACCAAGTCCACTACCGTGGGTGAGTTCTTACGCTCGGACGACCCGGTCTTGGCAACCTATCAATTTGCGGTTGGCTTCAAGTAGTCGGATCGCAGACACGTTCATTCGATACTTAACCTGAGTTCATCGGCTTCGGCGCGGTTGCTCTTGCCTGCTACGCGATCTCAACGCCTGCTTCGAAGTGTCACCGAAACCAAGATCTCGACGGGTGCATTTTGAGCACGGTGTGAAACTGTGACGTCCCGACCAGATTCCTCACGTAAGCCGCAACGATTACGCCGATTAGTCCGAAGTTGCCGGTGATTCTGCCGGTGAGCACAAGACGAATCCATCGTTGGGGCAAATTGGATGTTCAAGAGAGTTCTTCCGTTCGCGGTTATATTTCTGTCGCTCAGTTGGGCGAGCGACGCCTTTTCACAGGGTGCCTACATTTCGGCTGCTGGGCCGGTCAACCGCAGCATGGGGGGAGCTTCCACGGCGGCTCCGATCAGCGCATTGAGCGCGATGTACTGGAACCCTGCTTCTATCAGTGGGATGGAACACAGCGAACTGGAGGTCGGAGTCGACCTTTTGTTCACCGATCACCAAGTCACCTCGACTGTCGGTGCAACGACAGGTACGACCGATGCGGAACCCGGATCCTTTCCGGTCCCCAACTTCGCCTGGACACATCGGCTGGAAGATCCCCGCTTCACCTTTGGACTGGGAGTCAACTCCGTCGCAGGTTTCAAAACCAATCTGCCAGCCGACCCCACCAATCCCGTGTTGGCACCGCAGCCGACGGGACTGGGACAGATCACTTCCGAAGCTTCCTTTTTGCAGATCGCGCCTGTGCTCTCGATGGCGATGACCGAGCGACTGTCCGTCGCGGCCGGCCCGCTGATCACGACAGGCCAAGTCGGAATCGAACCGTTCGTCTTTGACTCCGTCAACGGCGACAACACCTACTCTTCTGGGCGATCAACGAGTTATCACTGGGGCGGTGGTTTTCAAATTGGATCCTACTTCCTGATGAGCCCCAACTGGCAGCTCGGAGCGTCCTACAAAAGCAAAGCGTGGATGGAAACGTTCGAATTCACGGGTGCCGACGAGAACGGTTTGCCGAGAACCTTGACTACTGACATCGATCTTCCATCGGTCATCTCACTGGGAACCGGATACACCGGGTTCGACCAATGGCTCTTCGCCGCCGACATCCGTTACCTCGACTATGCCAACGCCGATGGCTTTGGTGACGAAGCATCCTACGATGCAACTGGAAAACTTGCGGGGTTGGATTGGAGCAGCGTCTTTGCTCTTGCCTTGGGTGCCCAACGCAGCATCGGAGACCGAGTGTTTCTGCGGGCGGGATACACCTACAACCAAAACCCAATTCGTGAAAGCGAATCGTTCTTCAACCTGGCTTCCCCACTGATCTACGAACACATGCTCAGCATGGGTGGTTCGTACAAACTCAATCAAAAGGTGGCGGTGAACGTCGGTTGGTCTCACTACATGGAGAACACACGAACGGGAGCAGTCATACTGCCTGGGATTGGCGCGGTCCCTGGGTCTTCGGTCACCAACCGAATGTCGGCTGACTTTCTTAGCTTCGGCATCGTCATGCAGCAGTAGCGATCTCGAAACGGCGCTTGTGCCAGATCGCATTCTCGCCCTGATGAGACCTGCACGACTCATTGTTCAGATGGGCGCGAAGTGGATTGCTGATCAAGAGCGACCGACTCATCGCAAGAGCCACCCAACTGCAACCTCAACTGCGTTTCAACGCAGTCTACAGACGGGTTCACCTGTCCCGTTCGGGGTGTGGCAAGCTGACACATGAACGCTCACAACCAGAGAAAACTCGAGCGTTTGACGCTTTCAAGCGAACAAAACGCCTTCACGAACACTCATTTTGAACACCCCATTGGGGATGCCCCTCAATTCGAAAGAAGGCAACCGCCTCAAGGTCACCTTTGAGCGATAATGTTATGGGGCAAAGAGCAAAGCTCGGTCAGCATCCTCTCGATTCACCTTGGGGCAAAGGTGGATCACCTCGGATGCTGGCCGAGCTTGCCTGCTTTCTATATGTGAGCCGCCTGGCGTTCGCCACGGTTCCCACGCACAAACGGGGCTCACGCCCAAACGGCTCGCGGGATTCAACCCAATCATTCCTGCCCACCAGCTTATCACCAGCAACCGTCCCCATTCTTGCGACGGATTGAGACTTGCGAGTCACCGCACTCGTCCTGCGTGACCAAACCTTTCGGCATGCCGCAGCGTGCTCAAGCCGACATGATCTCGGCGGTCAATGAAATCTTGACCAGTTCAGCCACGCTCTGAGCGTTGAGCTTCTTCATCAAGTTGGACCGATGGCGTTCCACGGTCTTTTCGCTGATATCCAAGCGATTCGCGATCACCTTGTTCATGCTGCCTTCGACAATCTGTTGCAGAACCTCGCGTTCGCGATTGGTCAAACGTCGCAGTCGGGCCTTTGCCTTCGCGGCACGCTTCGTCAGCAACTCCAAATGCTTTCGGTGGGTGATATCCAATGCCCGAGCTTGAATGCCAACGAACTGATCCGAATCATTGGCCAACGGTGAACAGGTCAGCAGCAACCAAACCAAATGCCCATCAGCGTGGGTGATCCGCACTTCATGCGCCTCGGAGTGATTTCGATGAAGCATCCGCTGGTCGATCAATTCCGCGCTCTCAGCTTCTGCCAGTTCACAGATATTCAAACCGTTCAGTGTTTCGGTCTGGCGTCCAAGCATGGACGCGAAGTTCTCGTCCACCTGCAGAATCTTCCCGTCTAGATTCAACACCGCATTGCCCTCGGTATTGTTCACCACGATCTCGCGGTATTGGTTCTCGCTCTTGACCAAGGCAGAAAGCAGTTCCACCTGACGGGTCACATCCTGGGTGGTGCCGCGTCGCACAATCTTCCCATCGACCTCCGTCAACCAAACCGTCGCGGAAAAGTGACGTCGTGGTCCATGTGCCGGATTGCTGGCAAATTCAAATCGACGGACATCCCCAGGATGAAAAGGCGGCCGATTCACATCCAATATCTTTTCGCGGTCCACTGGATCCACTACTTCGATGAACTCATCAAAGGCGACGGGACCGGAGGCTGGATCGATGTTATGCAATTTATAAAGTTGAGTTGACCACCACGCCACCGGCTCGCCCTCAACCCACTCCCAACTGCCCACACGCGAATTTGCTTGGGCCGATTCGAATCGCTCATTGGTGAGACGCAGTTCTTCTTCGAGGTTCTTCGTCGGCGAAACATCGATCACCGTGGCACTCGCAAATTCGATGGGGCTGCTTCCGTCATGGTCACCAACAAACGTGAACCGCAACCAAATGAGTGCCCCATCAAGATGCACCATTGGGAACTCTCGCACGACCCGGTCGGCCGCTCCCATGCCAATTCCTTGAACAACCACCTCAAATGCAGAAGCAAAGACACTTTCGACCAATCGGCTCAATGGCCGCTCTCGCAGGGTCTCCAAATCACGCCCGAGCATTCTTGCGAACGAAGCATTCGCATCTCTCAACTGGGTTGTTTTGACATTCAAGCGAACGAAGCCGATGTCAAACTCGTCCAACGCATTGCCGAGCATCACAATGGATTGATGCGCCTGATCAATCCGCTGTTCCGCACCGCGTCGGTTTGTGTTTTGGTAGTTCGGCGCCATTTCAATCAACCACAAGAAATCCCTACCTTCAATTCATCTCAATCGAAGGCGTTTAAAAAACTAGTCATCCACCGTCTTCGCCAACAGGAATGATTCCGCCTTCGGAATTCATTGATGGGTCATTGAGATGCAACTATCAGTCGCATGCTCACCTCAGTGCAAATACCGCCTCGGCAACCGTTCGACCGTCTTTTCTTTTGTCAGTGGCACATCCCGCCCGGTGCACTACCGGACAATTGTGTCCTTCCACGATCGTTCGAACCACCGAAGTGGTTGCGAAACGGATCCCAGTCACAAACGCGTGCCAGTGACAGAATCAGGGCGCAATGCAGGACCATGCTGCCATTTGCGGTTCTCCGCAAACGAAAACTCAGTCTAACACGGCCTCAAGCTGCAATCGACTCCCGAATGCACCTGTTTTCGATTTATCCACCCAGATGGCACCAGGGCCAACCTTGCAATGAACCCACGTTCAGATGTGTCATCCGAAAGACCTCGGGTGCACTTCGTCAAAATGCCACAACCAAGACGCATCCAAGGCATCCAGCCCATCGCCTTGTAAATCGAGCCGATGAGGTGGCGCCTGTCACAGATACGTTTTCGGTGCAACGCGTGGCACTTCCAGCGTCGACTCTCTCACCCACGTTTTACGAAACATTTGGTTGGATGAAACCACAAAACGTAGATTCTTCAGTCGACCGCAACGCAAAGAAGCGCCTTTGGCGAACGCAAGTCGCGAAAGCGGGCCTTCGGATGCCCTAAGAATCGGCTGAGCCGAGTCTACAGACTCTCGAGGTAGCGAATCAATTGTGCCCGTTCTTCGATCGACAATTCTTGCGGCAGTTGATGCTGAAAGTTGCCGACAACATCGCTCAACTCAGCTGCTCGCAAATCATGGAAGAGCGAGTGCAGATGCCCCACACCTCGCAACGACGGCGGGTTGAATTCGGTGATCCCTCGCTCATCCTTCAGACCCACGTCATAGGTCGCATCCGATGTAAGAATCGAACCGGAATGGCAGGACACGCAATCCAACGACTCGAACAAGTGTCGTCCTTTCGACACAAGTTCTCGATCCAGATCCGTCACCGGGGCGCGAAAAGCCGGAGCGGCCGGGATCGACTCAAGGAACGCGACGAGGTCCGCCACGTCACCATCATTCATCTTCCGTCCTTGCATGGTCAATTCCAGTGTTTGCCGAACTTGACCTTCAATCTCTGACTTGTCTCCCACCCAAGCCCAGGGACCGGTTTCGCCGACTCCACGCAGAGAAAGAATGCGTTTGGGGGCGCCTTCGCCACCATCGCTCAGCGTGTCGGCCAGCGATCCGCTGGTGTGCCCGTCGGTGTGACAACTATGGCAACTGTACCAACCGCCACGAGAAAGACTGGCGTCAAAGAACAGCAACTCGCCTCGATCGCTTGCTTGAAGCGAAGGGGATTCGCCGAGACTCAGGGATGTCGCAATCACGAACAACTGTTCTTCGCCCGCCTGGACGTCGGGACCAATCTGGTAGCTCTTCGTTGCAACATCAGAGCTGACCGGCTCAACGGCCGGGTCATCAGAGGAGCGGTAGGATTTGCTTCGGTAAGCAGACGAGTCATCCTGTTCCTCCTCCGTCTCTTCGTATTCGTACTCTGCTTCGTACTCGACTTCTTCGGTTTCAGAGTATGGCCCGGCGTCGCGGATGGGTTCCGCATCACTGGCCCCCGTCCCCTCGCTTGAGACATCGCTGTCACGGGAGCGCACGCTCTCCTCGGTATTCACTTCCGGCGCATCGAAGTGAAAATCCAATCGAGTCAACGAATCCGAGTGTTCATTGGCGACCAAAAATCGATCTTCCGAAATCTTTGCGATGGCAACTGGCCGGCGTCCGGCCACAATTCGAGTCACCCCGATCCCACCGGGTTCGACCACGCCCACCTGCCCCAATCCACCAATGGTCACGACCAACCGACCGTCTTCTCGCATTTCTAACGCGTTGGGGTCACCGGCTCCGCGTGTGTTGTTGCCAACCGCAATGAAGCGTCCCGACTTCATCAAATTCGCTTTGGGATCCACAATCGTCGCGACCGAAAGCTCACGCATCGCGTCGGACACCATCGATCCCCAAATGATCTCACTGCTTCGCGGCGGCGCGATTTCATTGATCAACTCATGCGTCACATACACCATTTCTCGGTCCGTGCTGCGTACAAACCCTCGAATGTTGTTGCCGGGAATTTCCCGAATCGACTCGACCTGAAAGTCATCCAGGCGAATGACAGCCAACCGAGGCCCAAACGCGTCGGCAACCAGCAACCGATTTTGATCGGGAAGAATCAATTGTGCCCGGGGCGAAAATGGCAGCGACACGGTGGCCATGATTTCGGGTGGTTGATCCGCAGATCCCTGCAGGTTCACGAACGTGACTTCCCTCGCCCAGGTTGAGCAAACCGAGCACCAGTCCCCATTGTCAGTAGCCCGAACCGTCGCCGGTTCATTCGGCACCGCCACGCTCCATTGAATGACGGGACTGCCAGCATTCATCTGCACGGATGTCAGCCGTCCATCTTGCTCCGTGACCAGCAAGCGTTCCCCCACCGCGATCAAATCCGTCGGGTGACCACCCAGCCGATACTCGCCGATCACCTGGAGCGCATTCGTGTCAACAACGCTGAGTGTTCCACTGCGACGATTGGCAACGACCACCTGATCATCACCCGTATTCACGACCGCCACGGGGCGACGCAGCATGGCGGTTCCGGCCGCCACCGAAGACAAAGCCTCCCCGCCTCGAATGGACGTCTTGCTCGTCGACGTGGGCTGCACAATCGGTTGATTGCCCCAGACGGATTCGTTCCAACAAAAGAACGCCGCCCCTAACAATCCGATTGTGCAAACGGACCAGGCAGCAAAACGACGAGCACAGCGATGGTTCTGGTTCATGGCAACAGTATGACCGGATCACTTCCTGGTGTCACGCTGACAAGCGGTCAAAAATTCGACGCCCTGGGTGAAGAGACCAGTTCAGCGCCGCCTATCCCTGCGAAACCAGCGGGTTGTCGCCCAACGCTGCCACAACGAAAACCGGCGGTGCCGAGATGGCCTGAACAGACCAATCGACACTGCGCGAACGACACGGGCCGAGCGGATTCTTCACTGCGTCGGGAAGGCCAACGCCACCTTGGCCCAGCCTCACATGCTATAACGCCCCTCCCAATCCCGCCTCGCCTCTCCCTCCCGCCAAACATTCCTCAACGGAGTCCGTTGTGCCCCGCCTGCATTCCCCCCTTTTGCACCGTCCCTCTGCGTGTCATGCGGCTGTGTCTTTCTTGATCGCGACGATCAGTGGCTGCTGCCTCTCCTCGGCATCATCGAACTTGGTCGCCTCCGAAACAACGACCTCCATCGAACATGGCATCGTCGATGTGTTTGTGCCCCAACAAGATGGCTACCCCGCCATTCGAATTCCCTCCATCGTCACGACCCAACAAGGCACATTGTTGGCCTTCGCGGAGGGTCGCCAGGGCGGAGACCATTCCGAGAACGATCTGATCATGAAACGCTCCACCGATAACGGAGCGACTTGGAGTGAGGTGATCGTCCTCAACGACCAAGGCAAACTCTCACTGAACAACCCGCAAGCCGTCGTGCTGGCATCGGGACGGGTTCTCGTGATGTACCAGCGAAGCAAACTGGGCGAACGAAACGCATCCGACGGTCACGGCCCTGATTCCTTTTTCACGTTTATTCAAACCAGCGATGACGACGGACTGGGGTGGTCGGAACCGCGCGATGTTTCCAAACAGGTCAAACGAGAGCAGGACGTCACCAGCGTCGCTGCGGGACCCGGCATCGGGATCGTCTTGCACCACGGCCCGCGAAAAGGGCGGATCATCATGCCGTTCAACCAAGGCCCCTTCAACAATTGGCAAGTCTACGCCGCCTACAGCGACGACAATGGCCACACCTGGCAAATGGGCGACGTCGCTCCGGGTGATGGCAAGGGACACGGCAACGAAGTTCAAATGGTCGAACTGTCAGGCGGGCGAGTGATGCTGAACGCCCGAACCCAGGGGGCCGGCTCGACCAAACATCGAAAGATTGCGATCAGCGAAGACGCTGGGCAAACCTGGTCACCGCTTGAGATCGATGAGCAGTTGATCGACCCCACCTGCCAAGCCGCCATCCTGCGGTATTCCTGGCCAACAGAAGGAACGAGCCGCCTCCTGTTCTCCAACCCAGCCACTCAAAACAAACGCGAAAACGGTGTGCTTCGGATCAGCTACGACGAAGGCCAGACGTGGCCGAAACAGGTCAAAGTCTATCCCAATGGCTTTGCCTATTCGTGCCTGACACGCCTACAAGATGAACGCATCGGCGTCCTGTTTGAACGCGATGGGTACAAAACGATCAGCTTCACCGCGATCCCATTGGACGCTCTCGAACCAACCGCTTCAAAACCTCAACCAACATCCAACGGCAAGGAGGCCAACTGATGGTCGACGAATCACTCATGGTGCAGCGGATGTCAGGCCGAAAACTCTCTGGCTTGATCGCTGCGACTTACACACCGATGACCGCCACTGGCGACTTGCGTCTCGACGTTGTCCCCAAGATGGTTGAGAAACTGCTCCACGACGGAATCTCGGGACTCTATGTCTGCGGCAGCACTGGAGAAGGCATGTCGCTGACAACGCCTGAGCGGCAATCGGTAGCGGCCGCTTTTGTCGAAGCCAGTGCCGGCCGACTGCCCGTGCTTGTTCAGGTCGGGCACAACAGTTTGCGAGAAGCCCAGGCACTCGCTGCGCACGCCCAAGAAGTTGGCGCCAACGCGATTTCCGCCACGTGTCCCTCTTACTTCAAAGTCTCCAACACGCAGACGCTGGTTCAGTGCATGAAGGAATTGGCATCCGCTGCGCCGGAGACTCCCTTCTATTACTATCACATTCCGATGCTCACGGGATCGAACATCGAAATGCCGGAGTTCCTCACCCAGGCCGACGATGCGATCCCGACGTTGGTGGGATTGAAGTACACCGACACCAAACTTTTCGAATTCCAACGCTGCCTGGAACTGGCCAACCGGCAATTTGATGTCGTTTGGGGATGCGACGAAATGTTGTTGGGCGCCACCGCCACCGGCGCGAGGGCCGCGATCGGCAGCACTTACAACATCGCCGCCAAGCTCTACCGACAAATGACGCTCGCGCTGACCAGCGGTCAACTGGACGCGGCTCGCAAATGGCAATCCCAATCCATCGAGATGATCAGCACCATCGGGCGTTACCCCTTTCATCCTGCCATGAAAGCGGTTTTGGCGATGCAAGGTCTGGAGGTTGGTTCCTGTCGACTCCCACTCGAATCGCTCTCGCCAACGCAAACCCAAGCCCTGCGAAATGACTTGCAGGCAATTGGATTCTTCGATTGGTGCCGTGCCCCGGCGGAGTCCGGCCGCGCATGACCCCTTGTCTTTCCAAACGATTCCGAACGCGTCTTGCTACCCCACGCATTGCATTTCGATCTGGGATCCGAGTTCTGGTTTCACTGGCAGCCATCACGCTGAGCAACATCGTGCTGGGAATCCCCGCTGCTCTCGTGCAAGCGGACTCAAGCGACTGGTTGCAGTGGGACGAACTTCCCTCCATCCCAGATCCACTCGGCGTTGCTGGTCCCTTTGTCGGTGTCGATGGGGATGCATTGATCGTCGCCGGCGGTGCAAACTTCCCGCGTCCCGTTTGGGAATCCAACAAGGTTTGGCACGATTCAATCTACGTCCTGACGGAACCCGACGACTCAACAGCCACCAACTCCCAATGGATCGATGCCGGTCGCCTCCCAAGGGCGACGGCCTATGGCGCATCCGTTTCGATTCCCCTGGACGTGTCACCACACCATGGATTGCTCTGCATCGGCGGAAACGACGCGGCAGAAACTTTTCGCGAGGTCTTCTTGCTTCAATGGGATGCGACCACCCAAACAATTCGGCACCAACCATTCCCTCCGCTCCCGGAGCCTTGCGTTCATGCCTCGGCAGAGCGAATTGGGCAAACCGTCTATGTTGTTGGCGGGCAACGTGGCAGTGACCTTTCCACCGCAACATCGGCTGCTTGGACGCTGGACCTGAGCCAATCCCAAGACCCGAGTTTGCTGGTTTGGAGGCGTCTTCCGGATTTCCCGGGCCCTTCCCGCGCACTTCACGTGACCGCCGCCCAGCACGATGGCTACGAGACATGTCTGTACGTCATCAGTGGACGCCGGCAGGCAGCAAGTGGAGTCGAATTCCTGACTGACACGTGGGCGTATCGTCCCAGCGACCAAACCTGGCAACAAAAAACCGACATCCCGCACTCCATGGCGGCGGGAACTGCAACGCATGTTGGACAAAGCCACCTGGTTGTCTTGGGCGGCGATGACGGCAGCCTGTTTGGGCAAGCGGATGATTTGAAGGACAATCACCCCGGTTTTCTCAAGAAGACGTTTGCCTATCACACGATCACGGACACCTGGACGGAAACCGGCAGCAGTCCCGCGAATCACGTGACCACCACGGCGGTGCATTGGAACGATGCGATCGTGGTCGCAACCGGAGAAGTCCGTCCCCGAGTTCGTTCGCCGTCGGTGTACCGCGTCTCCGTCCACGCCCCAGATCGCAGCTTTGGAACCTTGAACTACGTCGTTCTGTTCAGTTACCTCCTGTCGATGGTTGGCATCGGCGTCTACTTCGCTCGTCGCAACCGAAACACAGACGACTACTTTCGCGGTGGAAGTCAGATCCCATGGTGGGCGGCTGGCTGCAGCATTTTCGCAACCATGCTCAGCTCGGTGACCTTCACCGGCATTCCATCCAAGGCGTTTGCGCAAGACTGGACGTATTCGATCGGCAACTTCACGATCCCGCTGGTTGCGATCGTGGCGGTGTATGTCGCGATGCCGTTCTTTCGCCGAATCGATGCGACCAGTGCCTACGAATACCTCGAGAAACGATTCAATCGCTCAGTGCGTTGGTTTGGCAGCCTCAGTTTCTCGCTGTTCCACGTGTTTCGAATGGCGGTGGTGATGTCGCTGACCGGGCTGGCGTTGTCGGTCGCGACACCACTGACGCCACAACAATCCGTGCTATTGATGGGCGGGCTCAGCATCGCCTATTGCACGATGGGCGGAATCGAAGCGGTCATCTGGACGGACACGATCCAAACCGTCGTGCTGCTTGGCGGCGCCTTCCTAGCCATCCTGTTGATGCTGTCCGCCACCGACGGTGGATTCGCGGGAAGTTGGTCGCATGCAGTCGACGCCGACAAGCTTCGACTGGCAAACTTTCACCTCAGTCCGACTCACGCCCAAATCGCATTGTGGGTGATCGTGTTCGGTGCGATTGGGCAAAACCTGTCCTCCTACACCGCCGACCAAGCCGTCGTCCAGCGATACATGACCACCGCTTCCCAATCGCTGGCGGCTCGTTCGATTTGGACCAATGCCGTGCTCACCATCCCGGCAACGTTGCTGTTCTTTGGAATTGGCACGGCGCTACACGGTTTCTACCATTCGCATCCCGAGCGACTTTCACCGGCGATCACAACCGATCAAGTCTTCCCGCTCTTCATCGCCCGAGAGATGCCAATCGGAGTGGCGGGGCTGATTGTCGCGGGTGTGTTTGCTGCAGCCCAGTCCACGGTCTCCACCAGCATGAACTCGACCGCGACCGCTCTGGTCACCGACTTCTTTCGACCACTGAATTTGTGCCGAGACGAACGTGGTTACCTGTTTGCCGCTCGGACCCTGACGTTCCTCATCGGCGTTTTGGGAACCCTGTTTGGGTTGGTCTTTGTCGATCCCAGCATCAAGTCACTCTTCGACACATTCATTGTGGTGATTGGCCTGTTCATGGGAGTCCTGGGCGGACTGTTCGTCCTGGGAGGGTTGACCACGCGAGCCAACTCGGTCGGCGCGATGGTGGGCGCCGCCATCGGCGCCACGACCATGTTCGCGTTGTGGCAATTCACTGACGTCAACGGTTATCTCTACACAACCTTTGGCATCTTGAGCTGCTTTGGATCGGGCTACTTGGCCAGTCTGCTGACGTCACCGCCCAGCGAATCCTTGTCAGGATTGACGATTCACACGCTGGTTGAGAACCAAGCCAAACCACACACCGCCCAACCGGAGTCGTGACCTGTGGATCCAACGCGGCGCAATGAACTGATCAAGGTGTACCGGGACGGTTTGCTGAACGACACGGTGTCGTTTTGGACGAGGCACGGTGTCGATCGGGAACACGGCGGGTTCCTGACCTCGCTGAATCGCGACGGAACCGTGATCGACACCGACAAGGGTGTGTGGCAACAAGGCCGCTGCACCTGGTTGTTCGCCGAACTCCACAACAACGTGGAACCTCGCGAAGAATGGCTTCAGCTCGCCATCCACGGTGCAACGTTCCTCGACCAACATTGCTTCGATCCCTTGGACGGTCGAATGTGGTTCCAGGTCACGCAGGATGGCCAGCCCATTCGGAAGCGACGCTATGCCTTCTCGGAGTGCTTTGCCGCAATTGCCTATGGAGAACTCGCTCTGGCCACAGGGGAAACTCACTACCGCGAACGTGCGATCCAAACATTCGAACGATTTGTCGACCACAACTTAAGCAGCGAAGAGGCCGCCTCAAAGTTCACCGGGACGCGTCCGACACGAGGCATGGGATTCCCGATGATCACCATCGCCACCGCTCAAGAACTGCGTCAATCCATTGGTCTGGAAAATGCCAAAGACTGGATCGACCGAAGCATCGCCACAATTCGCGAATTTCACTTGAAGCCCGACATCGAGTGCGTGATGGAAACCGTGGGCCTCGACGGCCAGATTCTCGATCACTTTGACGGTCGCACGCTCAACCCTGGACACGCGATCGAAGGAGCTTGGTTTCTCCTCTGGGAAGGCCATCTCCGCAAAGACGCTTCCTTGATCCAAACGGGCTGCCAAATGCTGGATTGGATGTGGCATCGTGGCTGGGATCGGAAACATGGAGGCATCCTCTACTTTGTCGATGTGCATGGTTTGCCGGTTCAAGAGTACTGGCACGACATGAAGTTCTGGTGGCCTCAAAACGAAACCATCCTGGCAACCCTGCTCGCTCATCTGCTGACCGGCGACGACAAGTACGCTGATTGGCACAGGCAAGCTCACCAGTGGGCGCACTCCCATTTCCCCGACGCCCTGCACGGCGAATGGTTCGGATACTTGCACCGCGACGGCAGCCTCAGCAGCGAACTCAAAGGCAATCTCTGGAAGGGGCCATTCCATCTGCCAAGAATGCAATACATGGCTTGGAGATGGCTGGAGAAAGATTTCGCCTGAAGGCAACCCTCCCAGCATCGAGCCGGCGACTCGCCTACAATCCGGAGAGGCAATACGCGCGAATGAACGCGTGAACTCGCGAACCTCCTGGGGCACATGTGATGAGACTTTCGCTGCTAGCCATCGTCGTTTGGCTGTGCGTTGCCACTGGCCACTGTTCGCTTTCGGCGGACGAGAACGATCTGTTCACCATCGTCGGAGAGCAAACGATCCAAACAGTTTCCGTCGAGGTCACCGCCCCCAACGGTGATCCGATCAAAGGTGCCGTGGTGACCCCATGGGCACTTCGCTACTCGCAAGGCCACGGCCATTGGCTCAGCAACGGAAAAGACCGTTCCGAGATGATGCCTGAATCTGCCCGCACAAACGAAGACGGACTCGCCAACGTTTCGTATCCGTTCTATCGCGATGCCAGTGAAAAGTCGCGAACCCTGCAAGTGTCCGTGCATGTTCGACATGAGTCATTCAGTTTGCCAGATGCGATTCACGTCGACGTTCCGTCCGACGACGTCTTTGCCATCGAAATGCAACCGGCGGCGAGCATCCTTTTCCGGCCGATCGTCCCGAATGACGATGACTTCACTCTGGACCAAATCCAAGTTCTTCGCTCCGACATCGGGTCTTGGGAAAATAGTTACCGACGGGAGATCCAAGACGATCAAGTCCGCGTCAATCAACTCTATCCCGGCGCCACTGATTTTCTATTGGTTCGACTGGTGGACGGCAAACCAACGCATTTCAGTGAGATGATGGAAGTCGAGCTCAAGCCCGGGATGAACACTCCGGTGGATGTACCGCTGCACCCCGCAACTTCGGTCCCCGGAAAACTCGCAGACAGTGTTTCCCGTCCTGTCATCGACGGCCGTCTCCTGGCGATGACCGTTCCGCCCAAGTCAGCTCGAGAACGTGCGACGTGGCAGACCTGGACTCATGTCGATGCCGATGGAACCTTTTTGATTGAAGGCTGGCCAAGAGATCAATCCATTCAGATCATCGGACTCACAAAAACGCATCGGGTTCACCCCACTGGATCAGACCCAAAGCGGAGCAGTCGTCTCGGGAATCCCGTCATGGTCGATCCGCCGTTTGACACTCCCCTCATTCTGGAAATGGAAACGCTGCACGTCTGCCAAGTTCAGGTGCAAAGCCTCGACGACAAACCACTTGGCGACGTGAAAGTGACTGCCTATCCGAACGTCCTGTGGACCAATTGGGGATCTCAAGTGTACGGCACCCCTCTGACTCGGAGCGCGGACTTCTTTGATGCTCCCAACTTGCTCGCCTACTTCCAAAATCGACGAGACCAGCCCCGCTTTCCATCTTTGTTTTCAGACCGCACCAATCGGAATGGCCTCGCCACCATCAAACTGCCTGTTGGCACTTGGGGGCTCTACGTTGACGACGATCGCTACGAGATCCCAATTGTGCTCGGACGCCGGAACGTTCAGATGGAAGTCTCCGACGACACAGGGAACTCAATCGTCGTGCGGTTGGTTCCCAAAGGCACGGACTTGCTGGGCGACTACGACAAACTGGCGGGCGTCGTCTTCGGATGTTCCACGCGAGAAGGAGAAAGGATCTGTGCGTTGCCAGAAGTCCGTGAAAAGATGGATGAGTTTGTGCGTCGAATCCAGGAAGCCAAGGACCCGCAAGATCCCAAGATCCTCGCCGAGGCATTCATGGTTGTCTCGGATGCGTTCCTCAAAGCCGGTGACCAGGACGAGGCGGCGAAGTGGCGGCGAAAAGCATTGAAAATGAAGGTCAAACTGACTCGAGCGATTTCAAAGGAAGAATCCTCCAACTGATTCCATTCGTTCAAACCGCGATGCGAACACGGTTGCGATATTCACGTGGCGTCATCTTTCGGTGCTGCTGAAAGCGTCGGTTGAAATTCGACAAATTCTGATACCCGGACTGTTGACTGATCGACAGAATCGAATCTTCCGTGTCAGTCAACAAGCGACAGGCAAACCCGATTCGCAGTTCGTTGATGTAGGCGGACACAGTTCGCCCCGTCGACTGTTTGAAAAACCGGCTGAAAGCGGACGCGTTCATGTCTGCTAGCTCCGCCAGTTCACGATGCGTCAGTTCTGGATTGGTGAGGTGATGCGTGATGTGGTCGCAGATGACCTGAATGCGGGTCTCCACCTCTTCGTTGTTACTGGTTCGATACAAATGGGACGCGAGCGGCTCGCAATCCGAACAGCCCGCGAGTTCATCCAGAATCGATAGCAAGTTCACCAAGCGGCTCGCTCCTCGCTCCGTCTCCAAGTCCATCATCCGGTTGCCAACCGACTCAGCCATCCCAGCCGGAAACCACAATCCTCGACTGGCACGCTGCAGCAACTGGTGAATCTCCACCATCTCGTTGAGCCGAAAGAAGTGCGGCCCCAAGAAGTCGGGATGAAACTGCAACACCATCGCGGAGTGCAAATCGTAAACCTGACCTCGGTATTCATCCGAAGCCCACGTGTGCGGCAACTCAGACCCCAGCAACACCAGGTCGTGATCGGTGTAGCTGCCAATGTGGTCGCCAACCATTCGGGACCCAACTCCAGACGGGATGTAGGTCAGCTCCACTTCGGGATGGCGATGCCATTTCACCGGTGACTGCAACGACGCGCGATTGAAACATCGAAACGATTGCCCACCGTCGGGGACCAACTTTTCGTAGGAAGCTTTCATGCGGCAGACCTTGGCGAAGCCATGACAGGTGATCAAGTGAGAGTGAACGAGCGGCGTGGTGAGAGACGTTTCGAAGCTCGCTTGCCAACGCGTCCAAAACGAATCACGGGGCGAACGAACGCATCAAGATGCATCGTCCCTAAATGCGCACAACGAGTATCACTTCTCAGAGAACTGCGCACATTTTCATAAAACGCTTTGCCGACGCGCAAACAAAGTACCACAAAATGGCAACTGTCGTGGAGAAACGACTTTCGCAACTCTGCAGAATGGGCCACGACGAATCGCATCCCCCAAACGTGAGTCATCCCGATATGCCAATCAGCCCCTCCATTCCCGACCGAAAAGTGGCCCTCGCGTTCATGGCACATCCCGACGACGCGGAGATCAGTTGCGGCGGCACCTTGATTCGATTGCAACAGTCGGGCTGGGAAGTTCATATCGTTTCGGTCACCGCTGGCGATTGCGGATCGATGAACATGGGGCCCGATGAAACCGCCCGAATTCGTTTCCAGGAAGGCACTGACGCAGCCCATTTGATCGGCGCCACATTTCACACATTGAGTGAACCGGACGGACGTCTCGTGTACGACCGTGAAGCGTTGCAAAAATCAATCGACCTCTTTCGACGCATCGCGCCGACTCTGGTGATCACGATGCCGATGTCGGACTACCACGCCGACCATGAGATTTCGGGTCAACTCGGTCGAGCCGCCAGCTTTGTTTACGCCGCTCCCAATGCATCCCGTGAACCGGTCCTCGATGGTTCAAGGGTTCCCTACCTGTACTACACCGATGGACATGACGGGCAGGATCGGATGGGCAACTTGATCACGCCCACCTCGTACGTTGACATCAGCGACCAACTCGAAACCAAGACACGCATGTTGGCTTGCCACCATAGCCAATCGGAATGGTTGCGATCGCACAACGGCATCAACGAATACTTGACCGCGATGCAAGCCCACAGCCAAGCTCGAGGAACCGACATCGGAACGCATGCGGCAGAAGCCTTTGTGCAGCATCGTGGCCATGGCCACCCCGGTGACGACTTGCTGGCGGCACTTTTCCCGAGCCAACATTCATCCCGTTCGCCCGACTCCGCAATGCATGCGTCTCACTCATGAGCAGTACCTTGGAAAGCCCGTCGCCACTCAATCACTCAACGAAGTCAACACCAGGACTGTCTGTTCTGAAGTTGCCAGATCCCGGCGTCGCCAGCAAACGCGTCGCGAGAGAGATTGGGGCCTTGATCCGCCAACGTGCCTCCGAAAACCGGAACTGTGTTCTCGGACTGGCGACCGGATCGACTCCGATTCGTGTCTACCGAGAATTGGTACGAATGCACCGGGAAGAGGGACTTTCCTTCCACAACGTGATCACGTTCAACCTGGACGAGTACTTTCCGATCAAACCGAATGCCGCCCAAAGCTATGTTCGTTTCATGAACGAACAGTTGTTTGATCACATCGACATTGTTCGCACCAACGTTCACATTCCCAATGGGACGATTGAGTTGGAAGCCGTTCCGGGGTATTGCCGCGACTACGATGAATTGATCGCAACGACCGGCGGCATTGATCTTCAACTGCTAGGAATTGGACGCACCGGGCACATCGGTTTCAACGAACCAGGTGCCACCCAAGACACACGAACCCGGTTGGTCAAACTTGACAACCTCACACGGCTGGATGCCGTCAAAGACTTTGGTGGCATGGACCACGTGCCACTGCTCGCGATCACCATGGGCGTGGACTCGATTCTGCAATCCCATCGAATCCGATTGCTCGCATTCGGCGAACACAAAGCCGACATTGTCCAACGTGCCATCGAGGGAACGATGACCTCCGCGATCCCAGCTTCGTTTCTGCAGTCGCATCGTGACGTGCAATATTTGCTCGACGACGCCGCTGCGGAATGCCTGTCACCGTCCACGACTGGAGAACTCTCGCAATGAGTGCGTCCGACGACACCTCCCCCCAACCACGCGTCCGCATTCTGTGCGTGGGCGCCGGCAACATGGGACGATCTCATGCGTTGGCGTACCAAGCCATCGACGGCTTCGAGATCGTTGGCATTTGCACGCGATCCAAAGAATCGGGAGCCAAACTGAACGAAGAACTTGGCAGCGACTACCCCACTTACCAAGACTTCGACGAAGCGCTGCAGGCGACTCAGCCGGATGCGGTTTGCGTTTCCACTTGGCCCGACACGCACGCTCGCTTCGTGACGACTGCCTTGGAAGCCGGTTGCCACGTCTTTGTCGAGAAACCGCTCGCTGATTCGGTGCAGGCCGCCGAATCCATCGTGGCCTCGGCCTTGGCAACCAACCGCAAAGTGGTGGTCGGATACATTCTGCGACATCATCCAAGTTGGAACCGGTTCATCGAAATCGCTCACACTCTGGGCAAGCCCCTGGTGATGCGGATGAACCTCAATCAGTCTTCCTCCGGTGCAACCTGGGAAACTCACAAACGGCTGATGTCAACCGTTTCCCCGATCGTGGACTGTGGCGTGCACTATGTCGATGTCATGTGCCAAATGACCGGTTCGCGACCAGTCCGTGTTTCCGGAATTGGTGCCCGTCTGACCGACGAACTCCCGGAGGGAATGGTCAACTACGGCCAATTGCAGGTCACGTTCGAAGACGGTTCGGTCGGTTGGTACGAAGCCGGTTGGGGCCCCATGATGAGCGAGACCGCATTCTTCGTGAAAGACGTGGTCGGACCGAAGGGCTCCGTCTCAATCGTTGCGGAATCCGCTTCGTCGACGGGACAGAGCGACAACGTGGACGCTCACACCAAAACCGAATCGATCCGCCTGCACCACGGCAAACTCAACGCCGAAGGCAACTTTGCCCGCGACGACGAATGGATCCATTTGGAAGATGAACCCGACCACGATGGACTATGCCATCGCGAACAACAATTCTTCTTGGATGCAATTCAACAAGACAACGATTTGACGGCCCATCTTCAAGATGCGGTCAACTCGATGAAAATTGTCGCTGCGGCGGATGAGTCCTTCCGCACCGGCAAAACAATCGAACTGCAAAGCCAAGAAGCAGTCGGCAGCGAAGGTCTTTAAGATCTGCCGACTGTTTCAAATTCGACTTCGTGGAGCCCGTTTGTCGGGCGAAGCGAATGGGAAGGACGAGGTCACGAAATCCGCTTGACTTGCTTCCCAGAAGATCCGTGGCCTCGTCCATTTCCCTTCCCAGCGTTCCCGCCGCCAGTCGTTTGTTCTGGCGCACTCCTACCTGCCTGTTTCTGTCCTTCCCAATCGTGATGCCGCGATTGTTCCTTTTGACAATTTCCAAGTGAGCCTGATATGAATGCCAAGCTGAACCGCACCACTTCTGAACGTCAGACCACCAGTCGCCGCGATGTCCTGCGTCGCGGTGCGACCGCCACCGCAGCCCTGGCGGCCACCGTTGGCGCCAACCAAATGGTTCACACCCAAGCCGCGTCCACCGACCCCGATCGCAAAATCAAAATCGGAATCGTCGGTGCCGGAGGACGTGGCACCGGTGCCGTCAACGATTCACTCACGATCAACGACAACATCGAACTGGTCGCAATCGCCGACTTGGACCAAGGCAACGCGGAACGTCTCCGCACAGGAATGAAACGTCGACACGCTGACAAGATCAACGTCGCCGACGACCGCATCTATTCCGGGCTGGACGCCTACAAGAAGGTCTTGGCCGACCCCGATGTGGAAGTCGTTTTCTTGACGACCTCGCCTGCCTTCCGTCCGTTTCATATCGCCGAAGCAGTCAAAGCGGGCAAACACGTCTTCGCTGAAAAACCATCCTGCGTCGATCCCGCTGGCTACCGCATTTGTGTGGCTGCTCACGAAGAAGCCAAGAAGAATGGCACGGCAATCGTCACCGGCACCCAGTACCGTCGCCAAAGCAACTACATGGAAGCGGTCAAACGAATCCATGACGGTGAAATCGGCGACGTCATCGGCATGACCTCACGCTATTGCAGCAACGGCATCTGGTACAAGAACCGTGGCGAAGGCGTCAGCGACACCCAGTACCAACTCAACAACTGGATGCACTTCATCTGGTTGTCCGGTGACCAAATCGCCGAGCAAGCCGTCCACAACATCGACCTGATGAACTGGGTCATGCAAGGCCCACCCGTCAGCGCCTATGGTTCGGGCGGGCGCTTCACTCGTCCCGACGACAGCGAAATGTGGGACAGCATGTGCATCGACTATCTGTACACAGACGATCGCCCCGTCTCGTTCATGTGTCGCCAAATCCCTGGCACAACCGCCGAGAACGGCAGCACCGTTCGCGGAACCAAGGGCTTCGCCGTCATCGGTGCCGGAAGCAGTGGGTCGACCTTCCTGGATCGCAGCGGCAAAGAAACCTTGAAACTGGAAGGCAGCATCGCCGACGCCTACCGTCAAGAACACAAGGACTTGATCGACTCGATTCGGTCCGGTGAACCCATCGTCGAATTGCTCGAAACGGCCAACAGTTCCTTGACTGCCGTGATGGGCCGGATGGCAGCCTACACCGGCAAGAAAGTCACCTGGGACTTTGTGGCCAACGAATCGGAACTGGATCTGTTCCCCAAAGACTTGCAATGGGACGGCAGCCGCCCCGAGCCAAGCTTCGCCATCCCTGGCAAAACCAAACTCATCTGATCGCGTTCTCCGAACGTTGATTTGAGTTCCAACATCAAAGCAGAACAGTTGTCATTCAGCTGTTCCTCGGGGCGGCAATCGGGCCGTCCCTTTTTGTGCCATCACTTCGATCAGGCACCATTGCATGCATCCGCCAACAAGGCATGCAGCAGGCACTGGTGAAGTGAACCAGGCCCATCAGCCTCGCTGAATCGTTGGCTTGCACGTCTCCCGAGTCATCAACGCAATTGGAACGTCTGCTCGAACTTCGGCATTCCATTCTCGATCCAGCTCTTCCGCCCCGCCGCCGTGTCATGCCACTCCGGTGAGACAAGCGTCTTGCTCCAATCGGCTCCCTCGTGGACCCGGCGTTTCAAGAACTCACGGTTGGTTGATGCCAGGTCCTTGGACTCAGCCGCATCTTCGACAACATTGTGGACCTGCCACTTTCCAAACTGCTTTCGGTACGCTTTCCAATCGCCGTTTCGGATCGCGACCTCATTGCCTCCGCCGTGATGCCGCAGCCAAAACAGAGTGTCGTGAGCATGCGGATTGTTGCCGGACGTCAGATCCTGCCAAACATCGTTGCCGTCCAGAACCTTGCCAACCGGAACGGCAGCGTCCGCCAAGCCCGCAAAAGTCGGGTAGAAATCCAGTGCCGTCACGGGATGTGGAAACACGGTTCCCGGTTCCAAGTGCCCCGGCCACACGATCAACATCGGCACGCGAATTCCTCCTTCGTGCGTGGAGCCTTTGTCGTCTTTCAACGGAGCGTTGTTGGCCGCTTGTAAAATCTTGCCGCCGTTGTCGCTGAGGAAGACGATCAGCGTGTCCGCCGCGATGGAATCACTTGAATCGCCGTCCTGGTTGGGGTCCTTCAAGGTCTGCTTCAGACGCAACACCCCACGATCGACTGCGTACATCATGGCAATATAGTTCTGGCGTTTGTCGTAATCTCGAAAATCCACTCCGTTGCCAGGGTTGGACGGTTCGTGATCAGGAAACAACGCCTTGAGGTCCTCCGTCTTTCCTTGCAGTGGTGAATGCGGTGCGTTGTATGCCAAGTACAAAAAGAACGGCTGATCGGCGTCATTGCTTGCGATGAATTCGACGGCTTCGTCGGTCAACGTGTCAGTCAGGTAGGCACCTTCCGGCGACTCGATCGACTGCCCATTTCGTTCCAAGAGATACTGGTAGTCATTCACCTTCGGTTCGATCTTGTCCGACACCGACGGGTAGTACAAATGACCGCCTCCCAAGAAACCATAGAATTGGTCAAACCCGCGTTGGTTGGGGTGAAACGGTCTCTTGCAACCAAGGTGCCATTTGCCCACACACCCAGTGCGATACCCGGCCTGCTGCAGAACGGAACCGATCAACACCTCCGTTTCAGGAATGCCCTGGTCGTTGTAATCCAACAGATCGAGGGATTCATTTGGCAGGTTCTTCTGCCCACCAAAACAATGTGGCATCCGTCCCGACAGCAATGCCATCCGGCTCGGACCACAAAATGGATGCGACACATACGCCTGAGTGAACATCACCCCCTCGTTCGCTAACTGGTCCAGATGGGGAGTCACAACATCGGTCTGCACGCCAAAGTGCGCCGCGTTGAACCCCACATCCGCGTATCCCAGGTCATCGCAAAGGATCAACAGGATGTTGGGACGCTTCGCTGGTAAACGCGGCGTTTCTTCGGCGAAACCATGGATGACGGATCCCACCATGGGGAACGTCCACCCACAGGCCAACCAAAACAAACAGGTGAGACGCATAGAGTTCATTCGAGCCATTCCCGTTGGAGTCAAACAGAAGCCCCGGCTTCAATCCCCAGACATTCAAAGATTCCGAGCGAAGGCAAGTTTAACGCAATGTTGTGCCAAAATTTCGACAAAAGGCCACCTTCGCAGTCCCTGCCTTCCAGGGACGTTCTCAGCCCCATCGCCTTGGTTTCAATCTGCTACCATAGAGCCCGCCCGCTTGAGCAACTCAACTCGACAAGTGCAAGCGGATACTCCCACCAACAACTCCCCCCTGATCGCCATCCATCTCGAATGGACACGACCACGTTGGCCCGGGTTGGCATCGTCATCGCACCCATGATCTTGGAACGAGATCCGTTGCAATGCCTGCCTCACCTCCGGAATTCGTCGGTCTGAATTCGTGTGCATGGCAGCTTGCTCGGAGACCTGCCATGACATCTCGTTCCCTTGTGAACTCCCTTGCTCCCTTCCTGTTGACCATGTGCCTGGTCAGCGAGTTTGTCTTTCCAAGCAGCTTGCTCGCCCAGTCCGAAACGACCAAGTCAGATTCTCGCCCCCAGCCAATTCGATTGGCAACCTTCGATGTCGATGCGACGCCACCGGTGGGATCCATGATGGCGTACGACCGCGTCAAACGAGTCGAAGAAATGACGCTCCGGGCTCGGGGCATCGTGATTCTCGGCGCGGACGCCCCGATCGTGCTGTGTGCCGTCGATTGGATTGGAATTGGAAACGAAGGTCACGATCAATTCCGAAGCCGACTGGCCAATGCTGCCGGAACGACACCCGAACGAGTCGCTGTTCACACCTTGCATCAACACGACGCGCCCCGATGTGACTTCTCTGCAGAACGACTCGTCAACGACACCGGCAAATCCGACCTGGGCCCCTACGACAGTTCACTTGCCCGAGAGGTTTTGAGCCGATTGTTCGACGCGGTCACCGAGGGTATCGCCAGTGCCAAAGAAGTCACTCACGCAGGTTGGGGAACTGCGGAGGTCAAGGAGATTGCTTCCAACCGCCGACTCCAAGATGAAACGGGCCAGGTCTTCGCAACTCGCTACACCGCCTGCCGGGATCCAAAGCTGCGAGCCGAACCGGATGGCACAATCGATCCCGAACTGACATCCCTGACCTTTTTCAGCGGCGACCAAGCCATTGCGGTGATCACGCACTACGCCTGTCATCCACAGAGCTACTACCGAACCGGCGTTCCCAGCCCCGACTTTCCCGGGCTGGCGAGATTCATTCGCGGCCAAGACCGGCCCGACGTGATGCACGTTCACTTCAACGGAGCCGGCGGGAACATCGGAGCGGGCAAATACAACGACGGCTCTCCCGCCAACCGACTGACACTGGCTCAACGTTTGGCCGACGCCATGGAAGCCGCCGCCGACTCCACCGAAAAGTTTGCCATTTCGGCGGACGATGTGAATTGGTCGTTCGCGCCAGTGGCTCTTCCACCCGCGGCTCACCTGGATGCCGAGACTCTTCGAGAAAAGCTGAAAGATTGGAACACGACCGACTACTGGGGCAGCCCCGATGATCTGGCTTGGTTGCTGCGATGCCAGGACGGACACAAAATCGATTTGAGTTGCCTCTCGGTCGGAGACGTTCGACTGTTGCACATGCCCGGCGAACTGTTCGTCGAATATCAATTGGCAGCGAAGGCGATGCGTCCCGATCTCAAGGTGGCCATGGCCGCCTACGGCGACTACGGCCCGGGCTACATCGGAACCGAGGCTGCCTATGGACAAGGCGGCTACGAAACCAGCCCGCGAGCTTCCAAGGTGGCTCCCGAAGTGGAATCGGTTTTGATGCAAGGCGTGCGCACCCTGCTCGAAGTCCCGGAAGAAGATCAGCAAGTGGAAACCGACCAGCCCGTTGAGTCCGCCGCAGAAGACACAAGCGAGGTTCCATCACGATGAAGTCGATCACACGCATCTCGCCAACGAGCAGCATCGTCGTCAGCCTGTTTCTCCTGCTGGCGATGGGATTTCGAATCGCTGTGGCAGAGGAGGACTACGCCGGGGAACTTCCTCGCGTCCCCGCCACCCCGCCTTCGGAAACACTGGCAGACTTCCAAATCGCCGCCGGATTTCAAATTGAATTGATTGCCAGCGAACCGTTGGTGACCAGCCCTGTGGCGATGGAATGGGACGCGGATGGTTCGCTGTTCGTCTGCGAAATGCGAGGCTACAGCGAAGATCGCGACGAGGGAATCTCGCGAATATCTCACTTGGTGGATACAGACCAAGACGGGACCTACGACACCAGCACCATTTTCGCCGAGGGCCTCCTGTGGCCGACGGGTTTGTTCCCTTGGAACGGTGGGCTGTTCGTCGGCGACGCACCCAACTTGTACTACTTTCGTGACACCGACGGCGACGGCAAAGCAGATCAAAGCGAAACTGTCTTGACCGGATTTGGCACGTCCAATGTCCAAGGCCTCATGAACTCATTCCGATGGGGACTCGACAACCGCATTCACATCGCTTGCAGCAGCACCGGCGGAATGATCCGGCGTCCCGAGCAACCAGAATCGGACGCCGTCAATGTCCGCGGCCGCGACATCGCTCTGGACCCTCGCACCGGTGAATTCGAATTGACCAGCGGTGCCGCCCAACACGGGATGTGCTTCGACAATTGGGGACGCAAGTTCGTTTCCTCCAACAGTGATCATCTTCAGCAAGTCATGTATGAGGATCGCTACGTCGGTCGCAACCCGTTGCTGCAACCTGCGTCCGCAAGAATTTCGATCGCCGAAGATGGACCGCAAGCCGAAGTGTTTCGAACCAGCCCCGTGGAACCCTGGCGGATCGTGCGGACGCGTTTGCGAGTCAGCGGCAAAGCTCGGGGGCCCATTGAAGGTGGCGGTCGCGCCGCGGGTTACTTCACCGGCGCCACCGGCGTGACCATCGTGCGGGGCGACGCCTGGCCGGAATCGTTCCAAGGCATGGCGATCATTGGTGACGTTGGCAGCAACTTGATTCACCGCAAACAACTCCATCCCGATGGGCTGAAGTGGATCGGAAAACGAGTCGACCCCAACAGTGAACTCGTCACCTCCACCGACATCTGGTTCCGCCCTGCCCAGTTTGCCAACGCACCTGACGGAACGCTGCACATCATCGATGTTTGCCGCGAAGTCATCGAACACCCCAAGAGTCTGCCTGCCGAGATCAAGCAACACTTGGACCTGACATCGGGACGTGACCGAGGCCGCTTGTACCGTCTGGTTCCTGATGACTACTCACACCGACCCACGCCGAATTTGCTTGCTGCAACGGATGCAGAACTCGTTGAATTCCTGGCTCACCCCAATGCCTGGCAGCGAGAAACGGCGGGGCGTTTGCTGATTGAGCGACAATCCCAAGCCACTCAACCACTTCGTCAATTAGCATCTGAATCGGAATCCCCCCTGGGTCGCTTGCACGCCTTGGCCGTGCTGGATGGTCTCGGACAACTGAACTCCGCAACCATTCTTCCGAGACTCTCGGATCCAATCCCTGAGCTACGCCGATTCGCGATCCAATTGGCTGAACACGTCGAACCCAATGAGAAACTTCGAAAGAAGTTGCAGACGCTTTCCGCCGATCCATCCATCGAGGTTCGCTATCAACTGGCCTTCACGGTTGGCTCCATCACGGGGCTCGACAAAACGGAAACCTTGGCGGCAATCATTCGCCAAAACCCCACCGATCGGTGGATGCAAACAGCGGTGCAGAGCTCCGTCGGCACGGGAGCTGGCAAGCTCTTTGCAGCCTTGCTCGCGCCACCGGTTGACGCTCGTCTGGAGGGCTTCCTAACTCGTCTTGCCGCTCAGATCAACCAACAAGACGACCAGACCGAGATCCAACTCGCGCTCGCCGCGGTCTCGAATCTCTCCTCCTCCGATGGCGGCTTCGCTCTTCCTATCCTGGGTCAATTGCTGCAGTCGCGCACTCGCTCCGGCAGCGTCCTGCACCGGCTTGCTGCGTCAGGCGAGCTGGCCAAGGTCGATGAAACCATGCAGCAGATGCTTGCGTCATTGGAACAGTTGGCAGTGAATGATTCCGCGTCCATCCATGTCCGTGTGGCCGCCATTGCAAACCTACGCTATGCGAGTCTCGAGCGCGTCTCGGAGATTCTGCCGTCATTGATCGACAGTCGCCAACCCATCGAAGTCCAACGCGCAGCGATGACCACCTGGGGACGCTTCGATTCCGATGAAATCACGACAACACTGCTGGATCAATGGAGCGGCCTCAGTCCGAGCCTTCGCGAAACGGCCAGCGAGATTCTGTTCTCACGGCCGGATCGCTTGAAGACCTTGCTCCATGCAATTGTTGCTGGAGACATTCCTATCAGCGAAGTCTCCCGCTCCCGTTTGCAGGTGGCCTCGAAATCCAGCGACTCAGCGATTCGCCAACTGGCGACTGGGCTGCTGGAATCCAGTGGCTCCAAGAATCGCGAAGAATTGGTTCAGGCCTACCAAGTGGCTTTGCAAAAAGAAGGCGACGTGCATCGAGGAAGACAACTCTTCACCGCCCAATGTGCCAACTGTCACCGACTCGAAGATCGCGGTCATGAGATTGGTCCCAACCTGGCCACCGTGAAAGCTCGGGGGGCAGACTTCATCCTCACCAATGTGTTGGATCCCAACCGCGAAGTGAATCCGCAGTACCTGAACTACGTCGCGCTCGATCTGGATGGACGAACTCTGACTGGCATGATCACGGATGAATCCGCGACTTCGATCACGCTGCAGCGGGCAGAATCCGCCAAAGACGAATTGCTTCGTGTCGACATCGAGCTTCTTCAAAGCACCGGCATGTCCATCATGCCCGAAGGTTTGGAGGAACAATTGACCCCGCAAGCGATGGCGGACCTGATTTCGTATTTGATGCAGGTCGAATGAGTCCGCGATGGGCGGACAACGAATCAACCTGTTAAAGTCGCGGGGCCATCCCAATCCCACGACTGAGGAAGTTGAATGTCCAGCCCACACGAACTGATCAACTACGTGGAGATCCCTGCCAAGGATCTTGCCGCGACCAAAGCCTTCTTCGAAGCCTGCTTCAATTGGAAGTTCACCGACTTTGGGCCGGAGTACACCGCCTTCGACAAAGCGGCGGGCCTGGACGGCGGATTCTACCAATCGGAGAAGTCATCCACGACCGTGAATGGTGCTGCGTTGGTCGTGTTCCACAGCAATGACTTGGAGGCCACGCAGGCAAAGGTCCAAGCCTGCGGCGGCCAGGTCGTCCAAGAGATCTTCGCGTTTCCCGGCGGTCGCCGCTTTCACTTCACCGAACCATCCGGCAACGAATTCGCCGTTTGGTCGGACAAAGAACCGGTCTGATTCCGAAGCAGCCATGAGCAGCGATCTCGCAGTTCTTGCGTCTCTTGTCAGTCATGTCCGCAAGGTGCCAAGCCATTTCCTGGCTCGATCGTACGGAGCGGCAAACAGCTGCCGTCGCTCCGCGACTTGGGGACTTGGCTGTCGGCAGGTGACCTTGGGTTGAAACCCAAGGCTTTCGGCTGCCGTCGCTCCGCGACTGGTTGTGCGATTTTGGGTGGGCGACATCAACCGCGGAGCGGTGACAGTTGTCAGCCTCGGGTTTTTAACCCGAGGTCTCGGTCGTCACCACCTTCGCTCAACAAGCCGCCAAGCGGCGGCAGGCCCGAAGTGTCGACACATCCATTGCCGGGGTCGTCAGGCCCCGGATTGATGAACCGCCCGAACAGCAATTTCCCCCGATTCCCTCGCTGCAGGACGGTGCCTACCAGAATGCCAGAAGGTGCCAGCCAGTGTCCTGTCCCCTGGAAGATTACGCTCGATCAGCCGGATGCTGGTACGGAGCCCGGTAGGTTCGCTTGAGTGCCAGCGTGGCCTCCTCGTCTCCCACGATGGTGTGCGTCTCCGGATCAAACTCCAGGGTACGACCAAGGTCCATGGCCACATTCGCCATGAAGCACGACGCGCTGCTGATGTGCCCCTGCTCGATGTCGGCGACTGGTTTCGTGCGGTTGTCGATCGCGTTCAAAAAGTCACGCATGTGACCGCGGATGGCGGAGGCAACGTGCAACTCCAACGACCACTTTTCTTTGTCGGTGACATCGGTGGGGTACTGATCCGTCTCGATCAAGGCTTCACCAGAAATCTTCTTGCCACCGCCGCGTGGTTCGAACTCGAACTTGTTCACACTCAGCTTCAGAGTGCCTTTGTCACCATAGATTTTGGCGGCCCAGGGATACTCTGGGTCCGGAGCACTGCCCCAACTTCGGTGTGTCCAAACCACGTCCAAGTCATCGAAGTCAAACGTTACGGTTTGGGTGTCGGTGATGTTGGCGAGTGAATCCTTTTGAACCATGATCCCGCCCACACTGCTGATGCGTTTGGGCCATCCCAAATCCAATTGCCAGCGCACCAGATCCAGCATGTGCACACACATGTCCCCGACAATGCCGTTCCCGTATTCCATGAACGCTCGCCACTTCCGCGGATGAGTCAGTTCCGTGTAGGGACGCATCGGCGCGGGTCCCGTCCAAGCTTCGTAGTCAAAATGAGGTGGCGGATCGATCGCCGGTGGATTCTTGTTCGCTCGCATGTGGTAGTAACAACACACCTCCGCAAATGCGACGTTGCCCAACAAACCCGCGTCGACGACGTTCTTCTTGGCATCGATCAAGTGCGGCGTGCTGCGACGTTGAGTTCCAACTTGCACGACCCGCCCGGTTCGCCGAGCCGCATCCAACATCGCTTTGCTTTCCAACGTGTCGACGCCGGTTGGTTTCTGCACGTAGACGTCTGCCCCTGATTCAACCGCGGCGATCATCGCCAAAGCGTGCCAGTGATCGGGAGTGGCGATCAACACGATGTCGGCATTCTTCTTGGCAAGCAGGTCCTCGTAGTTTGCGAAAGTTTCCGGTCGCTTGCCCGACTTCTGCCGGGTGGCGATCAGGTCCGCACACTCATCGAGCAACACTTGATCCACGTCGCAAAGCGAAACCACTTCCACCGGCTCGATGTTGAGCAACTGCAGCAAATCGCATTTGCCATACCAACCGCATCCGATCAACGCGACGCGTCGAGGTCGGCGACTTTCATCGGCCGAAGCCGACTTGGCGTGGGTGGCAGCAACGGTGGCAGCGGCAGCGCTGGCTGCTAAAAAGGAGCGACGTTCCATGGCAAATTTCGGAGTGGGGAGTGGGGATGGGAGTGACCGAACAGACACAGACGAACCGGCGAGAGGCAGATTCCCTGAAACGCACATTTTAACAGAGCCAAAGTGACGCGGTGCAACCGGCTTGGCACCGCTCCGCTGGGCAGGCATGATCGCTGCATTCTGATTTCTCATCTACACTGCCACGATGAATTCTCGCGAAACCAACTCTGAATCGGCGGCCCCCAGCCCCATCCCGGCGGCCACCAAGGAACTCATCGCGACCGCATTCCATGAAGCCGGTCATGCTGTGATGGCGCTCGCGGTCGGCCGCAGCGTGCAAAAAGTCACGATCGCTCCCGGCAAATTGCAATTCGGCGGCTCGCGGCTGGGCACGTGCGAGATCAAAAAAGGCCGCTCCAAAGGCAGCAAGGACCAACTCGAAGATGACGTTTTGGTGTTGCTGGCGGGAATGGTGTCCGAGGCTCGCTTCACCGGTGTCTACTGCCAAGCTGGAGCCTCCCAGGATCTTCGCGACGTGTCGGCTCGCTTGTGCACACGGGCCGCATCGCAACGCCAGCACGAAACCTTGCTCAAACGCATGCTCGCGAAAACCGAACACATCCTCCACGACGACGCCAACCTTGACGCCATCCAGGCGATCACGAAAGAGCTGCTGGAAAAGACCACCATCAGCGGCCGCGCCGTGAAACACCATTTTGAGATGGCACAACGTCGGCACGCTTGACTATCAATGCCGATCGGGTCGTTCGCGATCCTTCCTCCGGGACCTGACCTCCGGAGACCATTCCCTGAATCACTCACCGCCCTTCGTTTCCTGTCGCAGCTCAGACAATCCGTCCCATGCAAATCATCGCTCGAGAACTGAATCTTCCTGAGAAACAAGTCGCCGCGGTCATCGAACTGCTCGAAGCCGGCAACACGATTCCCTTCATCGCTCGGTACCGCAAAGAAGCCACCGGTGGTTTGGACGAAATCGCACTGCGTGCAATCGAAGACGCACTCGAAAAGCACAACGCTTTGCAGGCACGAAAAACCACGGTCCTGAAAACGATCGAAGAACAAGGCGCCCTGACCGCGGACCTCCGAAAGCAAATCGAAGCTTGCACCGACTTGCGAACCTTGGAAGCTCTGTACCTGCCCTACAAACCCAAACGCCGCACGCGAGCCACCATCGCTCGCGAAAAAGGATTGCAACCACTCGCGGATCTGCTGCTGAAACAAACCAAGCTGCCTCAGTCCAAACAGCAAACCCTCGCTGGCTTCGTCAACGAAGACTTGGACGTCGCAGATGCCGATGCAGCCCTGGCAGGTGCTCTCGACATCATCGCAGAGCAATGGAGTGAGGACGCACCGGTTCGTGAGTGGATGGTCGAAAAGGGAACCAAGTTCGGACAAATCACCTCCGCCGTCAAACGAGGCAAAAAGGACCAAGCCGACAAATACGAAGCCTACCTGGATCGCGCCGAATCGGCCGCGCGGATCCCCGGTCACCGACTGCTCGCCATGCTGCGTGGCGAAGCCGAGGGCGTCTTGCGAGTCGGGTTGCAAATGGAAGACGACCGAGCGATCTCGCACATTCAATCAACCTTCCTACGCAACCGCTCCTTTGAGTTCGCGAAAGAACTGGAATCCGCCGCCGAAGATTGCTTTCAACGTCTGCTTCAACCAGCCACGCAATCCACTGTGCTACAAATGCTGAAAGAAAAGGCAGACGAGGACGCCATCGGCGTGTTTGGCAAGAACTTGCACGAACTGTTGATGTCGCCTCCCGGTGGCCCACGGGTGACCATCGGAATCGACCCTGGATTTCGAACCGGCTGCAAAGTCGCTGTGGTCGATGGCACCGGCAAATTCTTGGCCAACACGACGATCTACCCCACGCCGCCCAAGTCCGACACGGCGGGTGCGTCGAAACAATTGTTGGCGCTCATTCAGAAACACCAGGTGGAACTGATCGCCATCGGCAACGGCACCGCCTCGCGAGAAACCGATGCCTTCGTCGGCGAACTGATTCGCGACAATCAACTGGATGTCACCAAGGTGATGGTCAGTGAATCGGGCGCGTCGATCTATTCGGCCAGCGAACTGGCGGGGAAAGAGTTCCCCAATCTGGACGTCACCGTCCGAGGCGCCATCAGCATCGCACGTCGCCTGCAAGACCCGCTCGCAGAGCTCGTCAAAACGGACCCGAAATCCATCGGGGTCGGTCAGTACCAGCACGATGTGAACCAGCCTCTCCTCCGCAAGTGCCTCGACCGCACCGTCGAAAGTTGCGTCAACCACGTCGGAGTGGACTTGAACATGGCCAGTGTGCCGTTGCTTTCACGTGTCGCAGGCATTGGGCCGAAATTGGCCGAGAACATTGTTCAGTACCGAGACACCAACGGTCGTTTCGGAAGCCGGAAAGAATTGACCAAGGTTCCCAAACTCGGCAAAAAAGCGTTCGAGCAAGCCGCTGGCTTTTTGCGCATCCGCGGTGGAGACGAACCGCTGGACAATTCCGCTGTGCACCCCGAAAGCTACTCGCTGGTCAGCCGGATGGCGAAGGAATTGAAGGCCGACGTGAAGACCTTGGTTGGCAACGCGACGTTGAGCCAAAAACTGCAACCGGAATCCTTCGTGGACGACCGCTTCGGAATCCCCACCATCCGCGACATCATCGCGGAATTGGGCAAGCCGGGACGCGACCCGCGAAGCGAATTCAAAGTTGCCCAGTTCGACGATTCGGTCCAATCGATGGCAGACCTTCGCGAGGGCATGGTGCTCGAAGGAGTCATCACCAATGTCACTCACTTTGGCGCCTTCATTGATCTGGGCGTGCACCAAGACGGTTTGATTCACGTCTCTCAACTATCCAACCAATTCGTGAGCGACCCATCCGAAGTGGTTTCAGTCGGCGACGTGGTCAAAGTCAAAGTGCTTGAAATCGACCTCGATCGCAAACGCATTGCCGTCTCCAAGAAGGCTCTTGGATAGCTTTCAAGCGTCTCGGCAGATCGCTTCGTCGAAGAACGCGAGTTGCCGATACAGCATCGAAATTGACGGGGCGATTTGGCTGGCTTGATCGCCGATCGCTCGCAAAGGATTTCCGAAAATCGCTTCGACTTCCATCGGCCGTTTGGCCAAGAAATCCAGCCGCATGCTGCTGTCATAGGGCACCATGGTCTCGGTGTGTTCCATCGTCGCCCGAATCGCTTTCTCGTCGATCTCAACACCACAGGCCGCCGCGCCCGCGTGAACTTCCGAGATCAACTGCATCGCCAATTCGCGGCCCGGTTGCGATCCGATGATTCGATCGGTCGAGGCATCCAGGACAACCGACAACCCGTTGAACGGGATGTTCCACATCAGCTTTCGCCAACGAGTCTTGGCCAGATCATCGTTCCAGTTGGCATCGATGCCCGCTGACTTCATGTCCGCTTCGATCCGGTGCCCGACGGACTCCGCCCAGGATTGGTCCACGCCCGGTTCTTGATAGGCACCAAATGCGATTCGGCCATAGTCCAAGTGATGGATGTGCCCCGGCCCCACCTTGTTGCTGCACAAGAAACAACATCCACCCAGGACGTGTCCTGCAGGAATTGTCCGGCGGACATCCGCCTCGACGTTCAACCCATTCTGCAGAGTCAGCACCACGCCCTTCTCCGCCGTGACCTGCGGCAACCACTCATCCAGCAACGCATTGCGAGTGGACTTCAACGCCACGATCACAACATCGCACTTGGGCATCGATTCCACGGACTGGTAAACCTGCGGCGATTCCAACACGAAGTCGCCCTGCACGCTGTCGATTCGCAATCCGTTTTCGCGAACGTGGTCGAAATCCGAATGCAGCAAAAAATGAACATCACATCCGGATTTCGCCAACATGGCTCCATACAGCCCGCCGACCGCACCACTTCCAAGAATTGCATAGCGAAGCGGTTCGGCGGGAGCAGTCATTTGGAATTCCTCTTCTTTTTCGCTGGTTGGCGTGACTTCTGGGGAGCGTCTGGCAGCTCATTCAGTTCCAATGCCGGAACCGAATCATTGCCCGCCAAACGGACGATCATGTCAACCGGGTGCGTCCCCGCTTCGAGCGTGACCTCGACGGACGCCTCGGTGTTCGATTGCCCCGTTGTGTCAATCAAGGCGGCATCATGCAACCGCAGCACAGCGTCGCCGGTCGCGGTCAGTCGCACTTCGTAGCGTCCTGTTTTGGCAACATTCAGAACCGACTGCACACGAACGTTTCCTTTGCCGGCGGTTCGCACCGCTTCATCGACATCCAGTTCCTTGATGTCAACCTCGGTCGATTGGGCGGGGTCTAAACGCGAGACCACTGACGTTTCGCTCGGGCAATAGGTGACGACCATCGGAGCGTGCGCTTCCAAGGTGTCATCCGCCGGGATGGGGGCCTGATCGTAGGGACGCGGAGCGGACGCATTGTTCGAGCGAACCTGCAAAACACGGTCGTGCATTCGTTGTTGCAACGCATCCATTTCGGCGGATGTTCCCGCCAAGTTGTTCGCTTCGCCGGGGTCGTTGGCCACATCGTAGATTTCGAAGGGATCCGAGTGCGACTGGATGTTGTGCCGAACGCCTTTGTAACCGTCCAGGAAGATCGCTTGCATTTGGCCACGACGAGCACCGCGTCTGGCGGGTTCGAAGTCATCGTAGTTTGGCGTTTTGCCTCCGTTGAAATACTCGACGTAAGTCGTCGGCGGTGCTTGCTCCCCCTTCTTCAACAACGTCGGTGCCAACGAAACACCGTCCGCTCGTGCTGGAACAGTTGCTCCCGCCAAATCAGCGAACGTGGTCAACCAATCATGGAACTGGCTCGCGCTACGATCGATTCCAGGTGCGATCTTTCCGGGCCACCAAGCGATGGTCGGGACTCGGATCCCGCCTTCGTAACAATCGCGTTTCATCCCATCAAAGGGCCCGTAGGACTGAAACGAAGTTGGGTTGTAATTCACATTGCGAATGTAGGATTCACTGTGTGGTCCGTTGTCACTGGAGAGAACCACCAACGTGTTCTCGTCCATCTTCAGATCACGAAGCGTTTGCAGCAGGTCGCCCATCAAGTCATCGAGACGACGGACGCTGGTTGCAAATCGGACCTCGGCATCCGTCCAGCCCTGATTGGCATAGTCAGGATGCTTGTACGAATCGATTGGCCCGACCGTATTGATCATGCGGTCAGTCTCGCCGAGCCACTGCACGCCGCCCTTGACCCCCTTGCCTTCTGGATACGGCGAAGCCGGGTACTGGATCGAGGCGTGAGGCGTGTCGTAGGACAGGAAGACGAAAAAGGGTTCGTCCGCGGATTGCGATTGATGGTCAACCAAAAACTGCTTCGTTTTCGCGGTGAACAAATCGGCGGTGTAACAGCCCTTCAGCTGCGACGAAATCTCTTCGTCGTTGTGCCAGAGTTCCACCGGGTTGGCGTGCGCCTCACCGTTGGCGATCGGCCACTTGTCGGCGGGATAATGATTGTGCCCGTCGCGGTGACGGACGTAGCCAAAGAATTCGTCAAAGCCACGCTTGGTCGGGTACGCGGGCCAAGTTTCGGCGCTGCTGCCTTCCCCCTGCAACCCGTACTTGCCAATCAAGGCGGTCGTGTATCCCGAGTCCTTCAAAACCGATGCGACCGTCGGTACATCCGGCAATGCCTTGTCAAATTGGTTGTCGCGTATCGACGCATGACCTTGATGAACGCCCGTCAGCAACGAAGCACGACTGGGAGCACACACCGGAGCCGGGCAGTAGTGATTTCGCATCTGCAGCCCTTCGGCAGCCATCGCGTCCCAGTGGGGCGTTTGATGCGTCCGATCGTGCTTGGATTCGTTCTGGTAGTAACACCCCAAATCGCCCCAACCAAGGTCGTCGTAGAGAACGAACAAGATGTTCGGTTGGCTAGGTGGGGTGTCCGCAGTGGCTGGGGCGGGCGCGAACCCATTGGACAAAACCATCAGTCCAACGAGCAAACACAGAAGATGGCGAGAACGCATGCAAACAGCTCTTCATGGGGGGGGACGTGTGAGGGACACCGATTCTAACTCAAACCTTTCCCACCGTCCTTCCCCATCTTCTGATTGCCGCTGCATCGCTTTGATCAAATCAGATGGATGCGTGGTGGTTTGGCCAATCGCTTGACACGCATGGCCAAACTTGGATGCAACCAACTCGCTCGACGGGCCGCAGGATGGCCCGCGGTGACTCGTCCCAACGCGGCGGCCATCATTCCCGCCGCCTCCGCTTCAGTTGCCGGCATGCCTTCCGCTTGGTTCCCCGCTTTGACTGCCAACTTGCAAGCGACCGCGTCGGCATCCCATTCTGTCAGATACGCCACGGCACTCAGCGTCCCCACCGTCAGCAACAACCCAGCCAGTCCGCCAACCGTTGCTCCCCAAGCTTCATTGGTGAACAAGGATCCCACCCAGATCGAAACGAACCAGGCCGGTGCGACCGCAGCCATTCGGATGGGCACATGCCAACGACGCACGTGGGCAACTTCGTGCATCACCACCATCAGCACTTGTCCGCGAGGCAATTCATCGAGCACACGGTCGGACAACAGCAGCAAACGGCCCGGACGAAACAACCCGGCGACCAACGCGTTGAACACGCGGCCGTTTGTGTTCCATCGCACAATCCGCATGCCACCCCATCCTCGAGTTCGAACGCCAACGCGTTCCAACCACAGGCTGATTGTTTCGCGATCTTCATCGGAAAGGGGCTCTTGCCGAATCACTTGAGCGACCACCCACGGCAGCAGAAACGCAATCACCGCGATGCCGACTGCGATTCCAATTGCAAGAGCGTTTCCCGTCGCGAGCGGTTGGCTCCATTCCGCCAAATCGCCGAGCAACAGAAACATCATCGTCGGGATGATCAACCAGACAGGACCGCCGCGAAGCCCCGACCAAAGTGACACAAAGTAGTTTCGAAGCGTTGAATCGGTGAGCCCCAATCGGGCTCCAAAGACATGTTCCGCGGACCAAGTCGCCAGCAGAATCGTGATCCCCGGTGTGAGCAACACGATCGACTGCAGCATCATGCTGGATTCCAAAATCGGTTGCTCTCGAGTCCAAGCCGCCAGCGAAAAAGCACCCAGGCAAACCAACACGACCGGCAATCCTAACCACCGAAAGATGTCCAGCTGAATTTCCAGCATCCGCGCCGCATCACGCAATCGCATGTGCCCGCGACGAACCTGCAACACCATCATTCTGGCCGCGGTGTGACAGAGGATCGTCCAACCAGCGACCAACGCCACGCTGGCAATCACCGAGCGAAACGAAGGTTCTGACCAACCGGGAGCCGACCCACAGCAAAGCGATACCAAGACGAGCAGAAAGACGTAGAACGACAAATTGATTCCTTGTTCGTTGAGCACGAGCCAGAGTGGCTTCACGGCCAAGCATCAGCAAACCCAATCTTTTGAACGCCGTCAAAGGAATCTTAAAAAATTCCCCAGTTCACTGGTCCCAACCCCGCAAAGCGTTCGGGCTGCAACGGTTCTAGCGAATGCGAGGCTGAGTTCACACTTGGCGATCCTTTGAGCCCGCCTGTTCTACCAGTCTCCCGCAGGTTCACAACCAAGCTGGCAACGGGCACTGTGCAAATGCATCCTCCCGTTTTGGGGGCTGCTCGGATAACACGCACTCACCTTGCGGTCCTGCGCATCGGATGAGCAGTGACTGCTGCGTTCAGAGGCAAGCAAATGACTTCGCCGCGTCTCATCAACGACACCCATCTCCACCTTGCACGCTAGGACGGGAAGAGTCGCCCCCGAAGCACAAAACCTCCAACCAAAACGTCGCAGCCCCCCATACGTTGGCATTTCCTTTGCCTTCAGCGTTTCATCGTGTGGGTGACGGACGCTACCCAACCGGGACCAGAGCTCACGCGACGACGAGAATTTTTGGGAAGGATTCTTCCCTTCTTCACCCCATGTTTCGATTCCTCGATTCAACTCGCGTTTTCGAAACTCTCACCTAGGGACCTGTCGATGAGTCAGAAGAAATTGAAACGCTCTGGATTCACTTTGGTCGAGTTGCTGGTTGTCATTGCCATCATTGGAGTCTTGGTCGGGCTGCTGCTACCAGCGGTCCAATCAGCTCGAGAAGCTGCCCGTCGGATGAGTTGTTCCAACAACATGAAGCAACTCGGTCTCGCGATGCACAACTATCACGACACCATGTCCACGTTCCCGCTAGGTTCCTATAACCTTCGCGAAACTTGGCCCGCCAGCGGATCCAATTGGCGAGCATTGCTGTTGCCTTTCATTGAACAAGGGAACATTCACGAGAAGCTCGAATTCAGCTACTCGTCCCACTTCATGGCCGGAGGTGCGGCGGGTGCCGACGCGTTGAAAGGCAATGAAGTTCTCAAGTATCTCGCCGTACCAACCTACGCTTGCCCGTCCTCGGCAATTGAGATGTTTGAAGATGCTCCGGTCTCCAACAATTCCGAGGGAGCCATGAACGTCCAGTATGTCGGAATCCAAGGCGCCGCTCGACCAGTTCCTGGTGGTGATCCCAACAAAGGGACCGCAGACCTCGGTCACGGTTGGTCCTCCAACAACGGGATGCTGTTCCCCAACGGCAAGATCAAGATGCGAGACGTCGTGGATGGAACCACCAACGCGATCATGATCGCGGAACAGTCAGGCTGGGTCGATGGAGTCAACCGAACCTCCAACTATTACGGTGGATGGATGGGGTCACGACACCCGCGTCCCGTGGATGGCTCCAGCAGCTGGGATCTCTGGCAAACCGGGACCACCTGCGTCCGATTCGCTCCGAACTCTCAGATCGTGCAAACCGGGGCCACCGATCGAATGTACCGCAACAACACCGTGATCAATTCCATGCACACCGGTGGCATCAACGTGGTCATGGGCGACGCCAGCGTTCAGTTCATCACGGATTCAATTGACTTCATGCTGCTGAAGCAACTGTGCTGCCGCTACGACGGTGAAATCACCTCGCTTCCGCAGTGAGGTTGGCAGTCAGCCGCAGGCAGTCGATTTCGGGACACACTGGAGGGCCACCTTGGCCTCTTAACTCGCCGTGGCACGGCGTGAGCCCTTCGGTCCCACACAGGCAATCAGTTCGACTTCACGAATTTCGCTAGCACAACCAATCCACCAAGAGAAATCAACACTTCCTATGAAACGATCAAACTCAATGAACCTTCCAACCACCATGCTCTGCACCGGCCTGGCATTCCTCACGACAATTTCGATCGGGTGCAGCGATTCGCCTCCGGAGGGGACGGTCGAGGGAACCGTCACTCTCAACGGAAAACCTTACGACGACGCTGCGGTCATGTTCTTGGATTCAACGACCGGACAAGCGGCGGGCACGGACATCCAAGACGGTGGCCAATTTGTTCTGAAGGATCCCGTTCCAACCGGAACTTACAGCGTCTACCTCGCGCCCCGAACGGTTCCGATGGAAGAGGGGTCGCCAGAGGCCGTCAAAATTGACGAATCAGTTCCAGAAAAATACTGGAATGAAGCCAGCACTGATATCGAAGCGATCGTCAACGAAGGCGAAAACAGCGTGACCATCGAACTCAAAAAGTCGTAAGACTTCCGAGCCAGTGCCTCCCATTTGCTGACCAGCCAATCCAGGGACGCTCGAGAGCAATTTGCTCTCAGCGTCCCTTTCGTCGTTCAACCAGACCGACTTTGTCCCTGCGCTTCAAAATGCGTTATCTTTGGGGCATGAATCACTCACAAAATTGGATCGCACGGGTCCCTGGTTGGTTTTGCATTCTCATTGCGCCGCTCGTTGGGTCGCCTCACACATTTGCGGACCAGCCCGCCGCAGCGAATGAACGGAACGTCGCATCGGAACACTCCTTGCTCGAGAACCGAATCGACGTTCATCCAAACCTGATGTCCGGCGCGGCACCGGTCGGGGAAGCCGCGTTCGCCGAACTGGCTCGATTGGGCGTCAAGGTGATTGTCAGCGTGGATGGCCAGCGTCCCGAGGTTGAATTGGCTCGCAAGCATGGGATGCGATACATCCATATCCCCATCGGTTACGACGGGGTGGATCCAGACGCCTGCAAGTCCGCTGCAGCACTGACTCAACAGGTCCACGAACCCCTGTATGTCCATTGCCATCATGGCAAACATCGTGGTCCCGCGATGGCCGCGGTGATCGGACAATCCGCTGGTTGGCTGAATCGCAACCAAGCCATTGCCCTGTTGAAACGGGCAGGCACGGGATCGCAGTACGCGGGTCTTTGGCGTGACGTGGATGGTTTTCGACCGCCGCCCGATTCTGCGAAACTCCCTGAACTGGTCGAGATCGCCGAAATCAGCACGCTGGCCTCCCACATGGTCGAGACCTCGTTGCAATACGAAGTCCTGCTCAGCGCGATGAAGGACAACACCTGGAAGGTCAGCGATGTTCGGCTGCTTCAAGAAGCCTTGCGAGAGTCCCATCGGGTCTGCAACGAAGAAATGCGTGATTGGATGCTCGATTCAGTCGAACTGGTCGAGTCCATGGAATCCCAAGTCGAAGGCAAGGATTGGCATGAACTCCAACACTCCATGGCTCGGCTGAAGCAAGCGTGCAACCAATGCCACCAGCGTTATCGCAACTGAATGCCGGACGGCAACGTCGCGTGTGTCGCGTCGATCATGGCATCGCAAATTTGGTGCAGGGAATCCTCGCCAATGCACAATGGCGGCGTTGTGTACAAGCAGTCGCCAAACGGGCGCAACCAAACACCTCGTTGAACCAACTCCTCTTGCACACGCTGCATCTTCGGTGGGTCGCGGAACTGGACCACGCCGACCGCTCCCAAACATCGAACGTCGGCCACATGGTCGAGCTCTCGCAACACAGACAATCGCTCTCGAAGGACTGATTCCAAGCGATCGATGTCATACGAAGTCGTCTCAAACAGATCCAACGAAGCATTCGCGGCAGAACAGGCCAGCGGATTGGCCATGAACGTCGGCCCGTGCATCAATGCCGCACCAGGATCGTCATCGAAGAACGAATCAAAGACATGTGTTCGGGCGATTGTGACTGCCATCGACATCGTGCCTGCTGTCAGGGCTTTGCCCAAACACAGGATATCCGGCACCACCGGATGCTCGTCCTCCGCGGTGTGGTCCACCGCGAACATTTTTCCGGTTCGCTGAAACCCGGTCGCGATCTCATCAGCGATCAACAACACGTCATGTCGCCGACACGCGTCTCGGATCCGACGCAGCGTTTCCACGTCGTGAAATCGCATCCCGCCGGCGCCTTGCACCAACGGTTCGACGAACACACCAGCAATGGAATCAGCATGTTCGGAAAGCACACGATTCAACTCTCCTTCGGACGATTCATCTCGCGGGAGCGGCACATGGAACTGCTGCGTGATCGCGTCGCTGTAGCGAGCATGCATGCTTCGCTGCGGGTCACACAATGACATCGCGCCGGTGGTGTCACCGTGGTACGCATTGTGAAACGCCAAGAACCGAGTCCGCCCGGGACGATCGCGGCGACGCCAGTGCCCGATCGCCATCTTCATCGCGACTTCGACCGCGACAGACCCGCTGTCGGAAAAGAACACATGATTCAAATCCCCCGGAGCCAACGCAGCCAACCGAGTCGCCAAACGCTCGGCGGGCTCATGCGTGATTCCACCGAACATCACATGCGGCATTCGCGCCAACTGTTCCGTCACCGCCTCGCGAACATGAGGATGATTGTAACCGTGACAGGCTGACCACCACGACGCCATTCCATCGATCCACCGCTGGCCGCTGGCGCCAATCAAATGACAACCTTCCGTCGCCACAATCTTCATCGGCGGCGGAGCCGTCTTCATTTGGCAATACGGTTGCCACACATGGTTCTTCATCGGTCTTTCAGCGCTCGTGGCTCTCGCATCCTCAAGACGCTCGCAGCTTGGCGGCTTCTTCCTCGAGCGATTTGATCTCGTCTTCCAGTTCCTTCAGTTCATCCAAATCGTCCGCCTGCTCTTTCGAACCAGCCAGTCGAGGACGCAAGGTCTGAAGTTTCTTGTTGATGACGTCCAGACGTTTCTTCGCCTTCTTGTCCATGGTGTCTCCTGCGGGGAAATCAAAATTCCAGCAACGCAACGATGAAGTGCACGACCAACACGTACAGCGTCGTCCATAAAACCGTTGCGGTGATGCAATGACTGACATCACCGGCTGAATGTTTGGGGGTAATCCCTTGATGGTAACCAATCGCCGCGGTGCCGAAACCACAAAGCAAGTTCTTTGCCAGCACCCAATCCCAACCTTTCCACCAGGTGATCAGGGATCCTCCGGTCGTATCGGGCGTGATGGCACGAAAGAAGTGTTGTTGCCAGAAATGAACACCAATTTCCGGATGCGAAAAGTTGAACGTGATGCGGCTGATCCAGTGCGAAGCGGTGAACGCGATCCACTCCAAAATCGGTGTCGCAATCAGGAAGGCTGCCAAAATTGGAATCAGCAAGTACGCCGGGGCGCGAATCCCCAATGTCCGAAACGCATCCACCTGCCCACCATACTGCTTGACTCCCACGTCAGCAGCCACTGCCGCACCACACCGGGCCGCGATCAACACGGTCGCTAACACCGGCACCAAAATCCGATACAGCGCAAACCCGATCGAGGAGAGCAACTCATCGATCAACAACGGCTGGGTGTACAACCGAAACGGCAAAAACCGCAGCGTGAAATACGTGGTTGTGAATCCCGCAATCAAACCCGCGATGATCAAATAAACCCAGGCCGACGGACCACCCACCAATCGCAAATAGTGAGCGAGAAAACGCCCCGCCCACTTCACGCTAGGGACCACCGGCCGCGCATCCCAAGGCAGCCTCGCGGCGGCGATCAAGCTGCGTCCCGTCGAATCCAAGAATCGTTGCGTTGCACGCCGGACCATCTCAACGGGCCGGGAAATTGGCTTTGTCACAACCTCGTTGAGCTGTGAAGGCGCCAGCGCCACCGATTCCATTTGTTCGGCGACATGGGACCACTCCGCTGGCTCGATCCGGCGGATGGTTTTCCCGGCGGAATCGAACAACAACACTTCGTCGGCAATCGGCAACAACGTCTCGTAGTCGTGCGTCACAACGATGCTGGTTCGACCGAATCGAGACTGCGTCTCTCGAATCAAATCCGCGACTCGTTTTCCAGTCGCGGCATCCAACCCGGAGGTCGGTTCGTCGTAAAGAATGATTTCGGGCGCGGATGCCAACGTCCTTGCGATCGCCAAACGTTGTTTCTGACCACCACTGAGTGCCGCCACAGGTGTCGACGCGGGCACACCAAGGAATTCCAACCAATCCGCCGCGCTATGCTGAGGCGATTCGCTGAGATCCGCACGGTGGTCAATCGCGAATTGAACGTTCGCGGTTGGCGAAAGTTCGTCGAACAATGCAAACTGCTGAAAAACGATTCCCGTTCGCGGCATCGACTCCGAATCAACGGGCTCGCCCCGCCAGTGAATGTCACCGCTCCACTGAATCGCGTCGCCGTGTCGTGGCAAAATGCCCGCCAGGACTCTCAGCAGCACACTTTTCCCAGCACCACTGCCACCGACCAAAACGGTGATCTTGCCATCCGGAAAAGCCAGATGAGCATCTTGCAACAGCGTGCGTTGGCCTGCCGACACGCACAGATGGTCCAGAGTCAATGCGTCAGACAAAACGAACCGCCAAGTGAATGATGTCCATGCCAAGCGTAAGGGGTTGGGTTGAGCCGGACTGGAATGCTGACGAATCCCTCTACCAAGCAACGCATGATTGAAAACTGTCGATTTTCGCTGCGTGGCCCAGGCACCGAAGAGGCGCCGAAACAACACGCAAGAGTTTAGCGTGTGCCGGTTCCGTCGCCATCGGACTCCCTCAGACGAACTCGACGCAGGGGCCCCTCACCGGTTAAGCTTCGTCTTTGCTCACCAACCATCTCGCTCGCACTCAATCGCCGTGGCCAAACGTCCTGCTCATCCCCGTCCTCAAACCAAGTCCGCTCCCTGGTACGCCGATGGATTGCGTTTCGAATGCACTCAGTGCGGCGAGTGCTGCAGCGGTGAACCCGGCTATGTCTTCGTCGATGAAAACGAAATCGAAGGCCTGGCCCAGGAAATGAAGCTGGACCGAGAGGCGTTTGAGCACAAATTCCTGCGTCGCGTCGGCAACCAATTCAGCTTGATTGAATACCCCGACGGGGACTGCATTTTCCTGGACCCGAAGTCGCGACGGTGTATGGTTTACAACGCTCGCCCCATCCAGTGTCGCACCTGGCCATTCTGGGACAGCACCCTCGCTGGCCCCTCCGATTGGGAGGAAACCTGCCAAGTCTGCCCGGGGGCAGGAAAAGGCAAGCTGTACAACTTTGACGAAATCGAGATTCGCCGGAAAGAAAAGTCGGTTTAACTGGAGTGTAGCGGTTATGCCGGTCGATACGGTTCATCAGGGACCAACTCTTGCCTGCTTCGGCGGCTTGACCGGTTCCGACTTGAAACCTAAGCTGCCTTTGTAAGTCCATCAATCACAATGGTTTGCGGAGCCAGCCGGGGTGACAAAAAAAGAAATCGTGCGCGTCATTTCCGAAGAACTCGGACTGACTCAGCAAGAAACCAAAGAGGTCGTGCAGCGGACGTTTGACTCGATCGTCGAAACCTTGGTGCGGGAAGGCCGCATTGAACTGAGGAACTTCGGCGTTTTCGAAGTCAAACCGCGAGCTGCTCGAAAAGCACGCAATCCAAAGACGGGACAACAAGTCGACGTGCCCGAAAAGTACGTCGTCACGTTCAAACCCGGCAAGGTGATGGAACAACGCGTCCGGCAACTGTCCAGCGACAACCTGCCTGACACCTGGGTCATGCCTGTGGATCATGTGCCAACCTCCGGTTCTGCCGAGCGTCCGAACGAAACCGACGACCCGAACTCGAACCGTCCGCCAAACAGCCCCCCCAACAGCCCTTCGGGCAGTTGGCAATAGAACGCACCGACAAGTTCACGGAGGAACTGACGATGAAAAGCTCGCAAACGACCGCGAAAACTAATTCTGCAGCCCGTCACGGCCAACGATCCGTCATGAGCCGTTTGGTTCTGGGATGCGTGTTGATGGCCGGCCTGGCCACCTCCGTTGGCTGCTTTGTGCCGATCTACTCCAGCCGACCTGAACGACGCGTTCAACAGTTGCTGTACACCTCGGAAGACCTGCGTTCTTTGGTCGACGAATGGGAGCGTTTCTGGTTCCTTGATTCGCCTTCGCACATGACCCCCATCCGTACTCACGGTGGCGTGCTCTAGGGCACCTGATTGTCTCAGACAGCGAGATTCATTGTGGATCTCGCCTGAGAATCAGAGCAAACGAAAGTCTTTCCGACTTTCGTTCATCAATCGCTCGGAAATCCATCTGGTTTTTGCAAGGCAGCAAAAGCCATCCGGTGGCTTGAATCGGGTGGTTTCGCTCGACCGCCAGCATTGAAATTGGGAACTTTTCCCGAGGCGTTTGTTGCGAGTTTGGCCCTCTCAGGCCGAACTGGACACGCTCGGCTGCATTCGCCGAATGAAGTGTCGCCCAGGCCAATCCAAAAGATGTCTTTCCCAACCGGCTCGTTTGAGATGCCGGTCCGTGATGCGGGCATTGCTCACGTGCGCCACGATGGCGTACGACTTCCGAAGCCGCGCGATTTCGTCGAGCACCTGAAACGCTCCGATCGCGGTTGCGAACCCCGTTGCATTACCGCTGCGAACGTAGTCCAGCGTCATGAACGCGGTCATCCCTCGCGGCACGTGGTAATCGAGACAGCAAACGTCTCCCTGCAACGCGGCGAATTTGGCTTGCCACCACACCTGAGCCACCGAGACAGGACTTCGCATCCCGTGCTGCTCGATTCGTTCCAACTTGCCGTCACGCATCACGATCCGGCCACAACGAACGCGAGAAATCGCGTCTTCGTTGGTTTCGAGCTGGGTAAACGATCGGCGAATCCACATGACGAGCGATTTTGAATGACGAGCGACTCGGAATAACGTCCTGGACACACGCGTGTCCGACCAGCGATAATTCGAAAGTGGGATCCGCCTGCTAGTGGTCTGTCAAAGTTAAAAGTGAGGGTTGATCGTAGTGGACAAGGCCACGAGTCCTTGGATTTTACGCCAGTTCAGGACTCGTGGCCTCGTCCACTACCCTAAAAACAAGTCCTGACAGACCATTAGTGGATTGTCAATCGCATCAGCCCTCCCCCCGTGCAAGCGACAGACTGGAAGCCGATCCCACTTTGCTGGACCAAGGTCCAACCCAAACCTAGCACGCGGATCGAATTCCTCCGCCTGATTGCTCCCGCCATCCCGTCGCTGAGTCCACGATGCCCAACGAACCAGCCGCACATCCCGACCAATCCAACCTCACGGATCGCAGATCGGAAGAAGCGGATCGCCCCCGCAACCAGAAAGCTCGCCAACCAAAGGCGTCGATCCGCCGCCGGATCCTGCGAACATCGGGCTTGCTGGCGGTCATCTACGTCATCGTTTGCGTGGGATTGGTGGTCATGGAAACGCGTTTGCTATTCCCAGGTGCCTACTTCGACACCAGCATTCTGATGGACCCGAATCGCTTCAAACCCGACCATCCCACACCGGGCGTCGTGGAAACGATGACCTACCCGGCGGTCGATGGAGCGGATCTGGAAGGCCGCTTGCTGATTCGCGAAGATGCGGACGACGTGGTTCTCTTTTTGCACGGCAACGGCATCCACGCAGACGAAATGGATGACTGGACTCGACGGTTGTCAGACAGTTGGAACGCGACGGTCCTGACCGCCGAGTACCGAGGCTTCCAAGGGGACGGGTTCACGCCCAGTGACACCAGCACGATCGAAGACGCGGTGTGTGCGATCGATGCCCTGTCCCACACCACCGGAACCCCCGTGTCACAAATCATGATCTACGGTCGATCGCTGGGGGGAGGCGTCGCCTGTGGATTGGTCGCGGCTCTGCATGAACGCGGCGATTCGATCGAGGCGTTGCTGCTGGACCGAACCTTCGATAGCGCTGCCAGTGTCGGTGCGGATCGATTCTTCTTCCTGCCGGTGCGCTGGCTGATGAAGAACCAATACGACAGTGTTCAGGCCCTGCAAAACTATGAAGGAGTTTTGGTCCAAATCCACGGCGTGCCGGACCGCATCGTGCCCCGAAAGAACGGGCGGGCCCTCTACGATTCACTGACGCTCGAACACAGCGACTGGATCGAACTGCCTGACATGTTCCACAACGATCGTCTGCCCACCAAGACACTGGACCAAGCCGGCCAAAAACTGAAAGCCCTTCGCGAACAAGCCTTCCCTGCAACGAACTCACCTGTCAGTGAACCGGACGCAGCCTCCAACGCAGATTCATCCTCCGCTGAATAGCTGAACCGCAGCGGCAGCTTCCACTCGGCTCATCTCATCCGCCGCCCGGGTCCCCGGATCCACACAACAGGTTCGCAAGACTGCTGGTGGAATGCTGCCCAATCCTCGGTGGCGAAATCGCTCGTAGTCGAACACGCCGGCTTCCGCCAACTTGGCCTCCATTCGTTGAGCATGATCCGGGTTGGATGCCACCAAGGTTCGATCCTGACCACGCGTTTCTCCCGACGCGGCTCCCCGAATCCGAAACAAGAACATCGGTGGACGAACCACACACACTCGATGCTCCTCGAACAACTTGGGCGTGTACCGAAGCAAGAACCCCAGCACCAAGACGCCGCAATGGATGCCGTCAGCGTCGGGATCCATCAGCACAACCAATCTCGCATAGCGACATGTTTCAGCGGTTCGCAACGCGGCGATCCAGTCTTCGCCGGGATTGATCCGTCGATCCAATAACGTCGATGCAAATCGAGTCAGCACCTCGTTTCGAAGTGCCACGGATGCCGTGGATTTGGCAACGTTCATCGGCTTGCCTTGCAGAGCCAAGATTGATTGCCGGGTTGCATCCCGAACTTGATTGACCGACTTCGCCGCGCTGTCGCCTTCGACGATCAGCAACTCGGCTTGGTCCGGTGTGACGCCCGTTCGCGCGGGATCGTCCATCGGATAGTGCACCGGGGCTTTGCCGTACGGGGCAAAGTACGGCCCGCTCACGGCACCGCGACGGTCAATGCACGAATATCCGCGATCAACTCACGCATCGATTGGTAGCGATCAGCGGGACGTTTCGCGATGGCCTTCATGACCACCGCGTCGACTTCTTTGGGAATCCCATACTGGGGCGACTTTTCGCTGGGCGGTGGGACATCCGCGTGCTTGATGTTGTCAAACGTTTCGTCAATCGTTCGCCCCCGGAACGGCTCCCGAATCGCCAGCGATTCGTACAGCACCACACCAGCACTGAAGATATCCGTTCGTTCATCGATCCCACGGTTCCCGTTGACTTGTTCGGGCGACATGTACAGCGGCGTGCCTGGACGTTGCCCGCCACCGGTCAAGGTCTGAAGTTGTGTTTCAGTTTTGGTCTCATGATCGGGCTGCATCTGTTGACGATGCAACGTCTGCGCATCATCGGCGTGCCCCCAAACCTTGGCCACACCCCAATCGAGCAAGATGACTTCGCCAAAGTTGCCAACCCAAATGTTTTCGGGTTTGACGTCGCGGTGAATCACCCCACGAGCGTGTGCGTACGCCAGCGCCTGACAAGCATCGGCGACAATTTCCAAACGGCGTTGCAGCGGGAACGCGGCGACGGCGAGTTCATCCTTGCGAGCGATCCGCTTCAACGATTCAAACAGGTTCTCACCGGAGATCCGCTTCATCGTGAAGTACACGCCTTCAATATCATCGTCCCCAATCTCGTAGACCGGCACCGTGTTGGGGTGCTGCAACTGAGCCGTGACGCGAGCCTCCCGCAGCAAACGCCGACGTTCGTAACGATCCGTTCGAATCTCTGGCAACAGCTTCTTGATCGCCACCGTTCGGCCAATGACCGAATCGACCCCGGCCTGCAAAACCGCCGTGGCACCACGTGCCATCTCGCGCAGTCCCGTGTATCGCTTCAGCCCCTGGGGCGGAGGCGATGGGATGTCGTTGTCGGTACCAGCCAGAATGATGGTCGATTCATTGCTCATCTTCGAATTGTATCCTGCACCTGCCATTGCCGACCACTGGCCATCCTGTCGTCAAAAGCAACGCACCGTCCCTTCCTCTTTTGCCTTTTCCTCTTCCTGTCTTCGAACTTGCCACGCCCGCATGATGCTGCGTTCCGAGGGTCGACGCACGCACGAGCGAATGGCTCAAGATGCAACGCTGTTCCACGCGACCTTCCCCCAACCAGATCGAGTATCCTCAACGTCCGCTTGGCATCAACGATCCCCCCTGTCTTCTCTTCACCAAATTTTCATTTCTCCCTGCTGAACAAACCGATGACTCAATCGATCCCACCGGAAGGCCCCCATTCCCCCAGCGGAACATCCCCATCTGCGGACGACGACGCAACACTGGTCACCGTGGCCGAACGTCCGACTGAGCCTGCGGCAGCGGTTCTGGTCAACATCCTTGCCGATGTCGGTATCCGTGCCGTCGCCGTTGGAGGTTTCACCGCCGGATTCGCGGCGGAAGCCCCGGGATGGGTCCAAGTCAAAACGTTCGAGCGGGACGCCGCCAAAGCTCGTGAAATCATCGCCCAAATCAAATCGGAGCCACTCGAATCCGATTCATTCGACTCCGAGTGAACTTGCCCACTCCCATCGACAGTCCCATGCTCCACCCATTCCCACCGCTTCGTACGACCGCCTTTGGGTTGAGTCTGATCTGCCTGCCACTGATCTTCTCAGTTGCCGCTTCAGCCCAGGACGGAAGTTCGCCATCTGAGTCGCGATCCAACCTGCCACTGCATTCGATCATCGATGGTGTCCAGCCGATGACCGGCATCGTGCTGTGGCATGATCACGACCAGGTTGCCACCGACGCGATCTCACTGGAGTTTCGCTACTGCGGCTACGACGAAGTCGCGACCGGCCCCGGCCAATGGGACTTTTCAAAGGTCGAACAAATTCTCGACGACATCGCCTCGCGGTCGCATCAAGCCATCCTGCGATTTCGATTTGTCTACCCAGGCAAAACCACCACGGTTCCAGCATTCATTCGCGACGCGGCTGACTACCGGGAAACCATCGCCAAGAGCGAAGGCAAACCGACTCATTTCTGCGATTGGTCCAACGCCGCTTTGCAGCAATTCACGCTGGACTTCTACACCGAATTCGCAAAACGATATGACTCCGACCCGCGGATCGCGTTTGTTCAAACCGGATTTGGACTCTGGTCGGAATACCACATCTACGATGGTCCGATGGAACTCGGCAAAACGTTCCCCGCCGCCGAGTACCAATCCAAGTTCCTGCGGCATCTCGACGGGCAGTTTGATTCCCTGCCATGGATGATCAGCATCGATGCGGCGGATGATGAGTTCACGCCCATCGCAGGGAATGACTCACTGCTGGCTCTCCATTTCGGATTGTTTGACGACTCGTTTCTTTCGAAATCACATTCCAAGTGGAACGCCAAGAACTGGGCCGCGATGGGCACAGATCGCTGGCAACGGAACGCCGGCGGCGGTGAATTCAGCTACTACAACCGCCGCGATCAAAAACTCGCCTTGGCCAAATCCGGCCCCAACGGGGTCTCCGTTGAAACATCCAGCCGCGACTTCCATGTCTCCTTCATGATCGGGAATGACCAGCCCAAGTACCAACCGATGGCTCGAATTCGCGAGGCTGGAATGGCGATGGGTTACCGCTTCCGCGTCACCCAGGCAATCCTCTCCAAGTCCAATTTGGGCACGACGCTCGAGCTGGAAGCCACCAATGAGGGCGTCGCACCACTCTATCGGGACGCCTTTTTTGCGGTGGGAGGCAATCGGTCCCAGCAGTCCCTTGGCGGGCTTTTGCCCGGCGAAACAAGGCATTTCACGATCGAAAACCTCCCCGGTACCGTCACCGGAAAGGACCTCCAAATCGAATGCGATGCAATCTTGCCGGATCAGGCCATCCAATTTTTTGCGGATCTGAAATAGACTGTGTCGGCTACGAGGTTTCTGCGAGCGTTCGAAAGGACATTTGGCAGGCCTCATCCCGATGCCGCTTTCCTCTGAAATCCATTCATGCCGCTGACTAGCGTTTCGACCACCGTTGATGAAACCAACGAAGGACGTGTCGATATCATCGTCCGAGAACTCTCTGGAACCTCCCGCAGCCAAGCTCGCGGGATGATCGACCAGGGCTGCGTCATGATCAATGGTTCTCCGTGCAAAAGTGTCGGGACCACGGTCAAACCAGGTGACCTGGTGGCAGTCCGATACGACAAACACCAGCGCTATCGCGAAAAGAAACGTCAGTGGGATGACCGCACGTTCGAGATCGTCTTTGAAGACGACCACATCATCGTCGTCAACAAATCCGCCGGCACGCTGACCGTCCCGACCGATCGCGGTGAACCCAACAGCTTGGTCGATCGTGTCTCGATTTACCTGAGCTACTCCAAGGCAAAGAAAGAGGCGTTTGTCGTCCATCGCCTGGACCGGGAAACCTCGGGACTCCTGGTTTTCGCCAAACACGAACCCATCGCAGAACTGCTGATCGAACAATTCAAGGACCGCCGTCCCACTCGCGTATTCCACGCGATCGTGGCTGGGAATGTGCTCGCCGATGAAGGCACCTTTGAATCGCACTTGGCCACCGGCAGCAATCTGGATCGCTACGAGACCCGCCCGGGCAAAGACACCGACGAAGCCATCACCCACTACAAGGTGGTTCGTCGGCTGGTCGAACGAGAGTCCAGCCATGGCGAAGACACCACGCTGATCGAAGCCCAACTCGAAACCAGCAAACGCAACCAAGTCCGAGTGCAATTCGCCAACGCCGGCCATCCGGTTCTTGGAGAACCACGCTACAAACCCAAGGAAGCCATGCACGCTCGCTGGCATCGCAAACGCATGGCATTGCACGCGAGCACGCTCGGATTCTTTCATCCCGTCAGCGGCGAAGCGGTGAGCTTCGACACGCCGCTGCCCAGTGCCATGGAAAAGTTCGTCGCTGGTGCACGTGGACGCAGTGACCGACCGGCTTGAGTGGCAACCAAGTGGAAGAGCATGATTCCAACTCCCCGTCGCTGACTCTTCCCCGGCGTGTCGTATTGCCCCGCGTGTCGAATTGGCCTGCGTTCGCTAAACTCCTCGAGCACCAGCCAACGCACCCAGTTGGCTTTTTCAAGCAACGCAGGACACGAGCGACCGATGATGAAACCTTGGCGAATCGCTGGGATCAATTTTTCTCACATGCACATGGGCGACCTGCTGCGGCAAGTCACCGAGCACACCGACACGGAACTGGTCGGCGTTTGTGATTCCGATCGCCAGTCGATGCAGCCGACCATTGAAGCGTTGAAAATCCCATCGGACAACGTTTTCACCGACGAAATGGAATGTGTTCGAACCGCAAAGCCAGACCTGGTGATCCTGTGCCCACCCACCGGCGAGCATGCGGAATGGGTCGAACGCCTCGCACCACTGGGTGTTCACCTGCTGGTCGAAAAACCTTTCGCGGCCTCCTTGGCTGATGCCGATCGGATGATCGAGGCTATGCGGCCCACCGGAAAGCAGCTGATCATCAACTGGCCCGCCCGTTGGGACCGAGCTCATTACATGACGTGGTGCCTGATCAACCAAGGCACAATCGGGGACGTCATCGAGGTGCATCACTATGGTGGCAATCGTGGCCCCCTTTATCATGGCGCAGACAAAATCGAACTGGAACCGACCGCGGAAGAAAAGCAACGCAGCTGGTGGTACAAGTTGGACGCCGGTGGCGGATCACTGCGAGACTACCTCGGCTACGGGGTGACGATGGGCACTTGGTTCAATGGCGGCCAAAAACCCATCGACGTGACTTGCGTGACCACCGGTACCAAGGGATTGGAAGTCGACGAGCACAGCATCACCATCGCTCGCTATGCGACTGGCATGTCCAAATTTGAAACCCGCTGGGGAACCTTCACCGACCCGTGGGTTCACCAACCACAACCCCGATGCGGCTACGTCGTTCGCGGGACTCGCGGGACCATCTCCAGCTACGATTATGCAACCACCTTGCGTGTCCAAACCGAGGCCCGCCCGGAAGGTTACGATCATCCGGTCGAAGACCTCCCAACGGGCGAAACCAACGGGATCGAATACACGCTCTCGCGGCTGAACCAAGACCTCCCTGTCGAAGGCCCGCTCTCGCCCACCATCGCCCGAATTGGCCAACAAATCATCGAGACCGCCATTCAAAGCGCCGCTCAACAGAAAACCCTGCCCCTGATTGATCGCTGAAAATCGGCTCACTGCCAAGGAGACTCGCTGAATCCTGACTCGCAACCACTGCGAAGCGATTGGTTGACAGGCGAGCCCCTATTCTTGCAAGGCATTCGAAATCGCATTGCTCACCGCAGCAGCCAGCTTCTTTGATCCCTCTGCTGTGAAGTGAACATTGCCTGGGGCGACGAACAGCCCCGCCGCGAACGAATCCGAAACTTGGTTGAGATCATTCACCGCAATGCCGTGTTTGATCATGACTCGTGCCGCGGCCTCGTTGTAGATTGTGTCGTCCCCGACCTTGCGGCCAGCCTCGCCTTCCGGAACGGTGGTCGTGTGAGCCCAAATCAGTTTCGCATTCGTCTTCTTCAGTCGCGAAACGATCTCATCCAGATTCTGTTCGTACTGCTCAACCGACGTCGTCAGCGTCCCGTTGACCTTGTCTCGATTCCCTTGAACCTTCGACTGCGGATGTCGATAGCAAAGGTCCCAGAGCCCCCAATTGAAATGAATGACATCCCACTGCTCGGTTCCGATCCATCGATCGAGCTTCTTCAGACCGGTTCCTGAGTCCTGTGCATTCCCAGGGTTGTGCCGAACCACCGCCTTGCCCTCCAGCTCAGCAGCAACCGCGGGCGTGTAGCCGATTGAAATGGAGTCGCCGATGATCAACACCTCCGGCAATTCTTGCGAGTGAACAGTCCCCGCAAAAACAGAACACAAAAGAAGAACCAGCACTCTGTATTTCATCGCGTTTCCCATTTCATCGATCGGTCATTCAACACCTTGGGAGTACCGATCCCCAAGCGTTGGACATACAAGCAAGACCATCATACCAAGGTCAACACTCTTCAAAAAAAGCGCAGACTGGCCAATCCGAACGAGGCCAGGTCTCAGGAAACACTGAAGGGAGGCAATGACACGAAGCACCTTCCGAAATCCCGGCTCCAGAAAGCGTCTCGCTCACGAAAACTCGACCTTCGGTACCGGTGCCCTCTTTCGCCAAATGATGAACAAGCCCGACAACACAATCAGCCCCGAACCCACCATCATCTGCAGATTCAACCGTTCACCAAACAACAACACCCCAAAGGCGACTCCGAACAGCAAACGCGAATAACGGAAAGGAGTGACTGCCGAGACCTCACCGGTCCGCATTGCTTTCATCAAGCTGCCATACGCGGCCACCCCCACCAACACCGCTCCCAACAAACAGAACGAGACTTTGCCGGTTGGCCAAACAAACCACTCCCCTCGCCACAAAGAAGACATCACCCCAGCAACCAACACCGACAGGAAACCGTACAAACCAAGGATCGACGTGCTGACTCTAGCTGGCGCCGCACGACTGGCGAGATCTCGCCCGGCAAATCCAAGCATCCCCATGACAGCCAACATCGAAAGCATCGAGAAACCGTCCGTGCCAGGACCAACGATGACGATCACCCCGAGCAAGCCGACCAAGACCGCCATCCACCTTCGTATCCCTACCTGTTCGTGAAAGACCATCGCGGCACCTGCGACCACAACCAGCGGCGTTGCTTGAAGAATGACCGTGGTCGCCGACAGCGGGGTCAGCGCAATCGCGAGCACATAGAACAGTCGGCCGGTGACCTCCAACAACATTCGAACAAGCATGATTGGCGCACGTGCGTCCGCCGTGAACAGCGGTTCCCGATTGCGTTTCGCAATGCCAGCGAAGACCAACATTCCTCCCAACCCAAACAGGCACAAAATCTGGCCAACCGGCAGCACTTCGGCAGCGGCTTTCACCAACGCGTCTTCCGCAGAAAACGCCGCCATGGAGGCAACCATCCAGATCGATCCGACAAGATTCGACCGATCTTCACTTCTCAATTTGGTAGTCACGAAACTCCAATGTGCGCGTTGAAAAAAGGCATCAAACTAGCTCATTCGCTCGACACGTCAACGCAGCCAAACATCTGACACGCACGCGAATGCCCCTCGGACAGCCCCTGGCGAGATTCGATGTTGCTCCAATCGGAGTGATGACCATCGTCGTGCACCAGACAGCCGAGATGTTCAACGGCGGGCGGGACGACCGGGTGTCGTCCATGTTGGAAAGACTGGGGATTGAGTTTCCCAATCTCATCATTCAACGCTTTCTCCAGGGAATCGCGGCGAGCCTGTTCGCGTCGAGCGGGACAAGCTCGACTCAGGTGACCTCGTGTGATCTCACGCCTGCCGCAACGCGTTGACGATTGGGACGGTGGCGGCCTGAATGGCGGGCACCAACCCGGCGAGGATCCCAACCAAGACCGATACCACGGTTCCGGTGACCGCCAACCCCAGCGATGGACGGAACGCGATCGTGGCTCCCTCGGCACCAATTGCAAACCCTCCCAAACCAAGCGAGGCGAGCGCGAGCAGCGTTCCCGCGACCCCGCCCACCAAGCACAAAATGGTGCTCTCGGCCAAAACCAACCGCATGGCTCGCAGCGGTCGAACGCCCACGGTTTGCAGCACCGCGTATTCCTTGATCCGGTCCTGGACGCTCATCACCGTGGTCGTCGCGACCAACGACAACACCAAGGCGACGCAGGCGTAGCCCAGCCAGTGAGCAAAACCAATCAAGTCCACCAAGTCCGACAACGTGCTGGCTTGAAACGCTCCCTTTCGGCGAGTCTTGGTCGCGACCGCGCCGGCCCGAAGCTTCTGATCAATCGCTGTCGCCACACGATCGGGATCCGCATCGTCGGTGAGCATGACTTCATGCTGCGTCACCAACCCGGCGGCGTCCAACCCACGCGTGTACTGCAGAAATTGCAGGCTGGTGTAGATCAAGTTCTCTTCGGATGGAACGCTCGATTCAAAGACACCCGCCACACGCACGGACAAGTCTCCAATCGTGAATTGGTTTCCGGTTTTCAGCCCTCGACGCTGCGCCACGTTCCGCCCCACGATGGCCGCATCTCGATGGGACTCAAACTGTTGCCAACTCCCGCTGGTCAATTTCAACGGACGTGTTTGCTGGATCTGTTTCGGATCGGCTCCGTTGAAGACCACAATGTCGAGGCTCGCTCGGCAGTTGTTCGTCCACACTTGGATCGGCATCACGTCGCGTACACCCGGGACCTCCGAAATGACACGTTGGTAGTCCTCCGGCAAACGACTGCTGGTCGGACAGAAGCGGTTTTCTTGGAAGACAATCAGATTGCGATCCGCATCCGATCCCGTCGTCAGTCGATGCAGGCCCTCTTGCACGGAGCCGACAAAACAGAACACAAACATGGCAACCGCCGCGCCGGTGACAGTCAGCAGCGTCCGAGTGCGGTGTCGCCAAAGCGTTTTCAAAACATAACGAAACATAATGTCCATCCGATTTCGGAAGCCCCCAATGTGGCATAGGCTCCCAGCCTGTGAATACTCACCCAACAGCCAAAGCCACCTGAGTTCAACGAACTGCCGAGGTTTCGTCCAATCCAACCTCGATAAACTTACCTCGATCCAAAACCAATTGCCGCGACGCGATTTTGGCAGCATCCGTGTCATGAGTGACCATCAACAGCGTGATGTCCAGTTCCTTGTTCAATCGCTGCAGCAAGACCTGCACCTGCTCGCTGGTGTCGGTATCCAGACTCCCCGTCGGTTCATCCGCCACGACGACTTTGGGGTGAGCCACAATCGCTCGGGCGATCCCGACCCGCTGTTCTTGTCCTCCCGACAACTGCCGAGGGTAATGATCCGCTCGATCGCTCAGCCCCACCGCTTCTAGCGCCAACTCAACGCGCTGCCGACGCTGGGTCCCCGTCATCTTCAACAGCAACGTCGGCAGTTCGACGTTCTCGTAGGCCGTCAGAACGGGAATCAAATTGTGGGTTTGGAAGATGTAGCCCAAATTTGCCGCTCGCCAATCGGCCAACTTACCGCGAGAAAGTTTGGTGACTTCGGTTCCTGCCACACGAATCGTTCCCGCATCAGGACGATCGATTCCGCTGACCAAGTTCAGCAGCGTGCTTTTCCCGGTGCCACTTGGCCCCATCAAAGAGACGAAGTCGCCCGCCTCGATGTCGAGATCAACCTCGTCTAGAGGGGTGATCGTTTCATCACCCTTGCGAAAACTCTTGCAGACGCCACGTAGTTCGACCAATGCCATCAGTTCATCCCCATCGTTGTGTCTTCGCGTTCCACCAAGACGGAATCGCCTGCTTCCAAACCGGATGGAATGTTCGCAATCAATTTATCCGTCACGTTCAGTCCCGACTCAATTTCGACCAAGCCATCACCTCCGGCTCCCCCGACAATCACCGGCGTTTTCCTTGCAATCTGATCTGAAGAGACGCACCAAACGAACGTTCCCGAGTCTCCTGTTTGAACCAACGACTGCGGCACAAACAATCGCTGCCTGTCCTTCGCCGCTTGGGTGTCGAGTTCTGTCGCTGGAGAAAGAAACGTTGCCGTCACGAGCATTTCCGGGCTCACGGTGGGAGGCGGGTCGATCAGTTCGACCTTCACCTCCAAAGTGTTCTTTTGAACGTTCGCGGCGCTGGTGGCTTGCAGAACTCGTCCTTGAATAACCAATGACGACGACGCAGTTTCGATCTCCACTGGCTGGCCTTGCCGAACCATCGGGACGTCTTCCAGACGCACGTCCGCGCGGACTTGCAGGCGTTCGGGATCGTACATCTCTACCACCGTGCTGGCGCTATGCCCCGTCGAGGACGCCATGCCCGAAACTCGCGTTCCAGGCGAAGCGATCAATCGTAGAATTCGACCATCCATGGGAGCCTTGACCACGTTGCGTTCCAACGCCAACTCAGTCTGTCGCAGCTGCAACCTCGCCTCATCCCAGAGTGCTTTCGAAGACGCGACCTTGGCCTTGGCCTCTTCCACTTGACGAGTTTCTTCGACCAGCAACTGACGCTGCTTCTCCAACGCCTGCACCTTGTTGCTCAGGGCATCCACTTCGCGTTTTAGATTCGGTTGGCGACGTTGCAACTCCTGCAGATTCGCGCGCTCCGCTGCGTGGTCGCTTTCCGCACGAGCGAGAATTCGACCGGAAATCGCGCCTTCGGCCGACCGCTTGCCTTGCATGTTATTCAGAGCGTATTCCACGTTCGCCTCGGCAGCGTCAATCAAGAACGGCAACTTGGCAAGTTCCGTCTGCGCTTTCGCCAACATGCTTTCCGCGTCGGCCAGTTGAACCTCCAAGTGCACCGGGTTTTCGAAACGTACCCGGGCAGCGTTCAATTCCGCTTCCGCACGTTGCAGTTCCCCGTGCCGAATCGCAACTGCATTCTTGGCCTGTTGAACGTTCAACTCCGCGTCAATGGCGATCAAACGAGCAACCGGCTCGCCCCGTTTGACCGGTTGCCCCTCCACCACCAACAACGATTCAATCACTCCTGGGGCCAAGGCCGCGACGCTGATCGCGGTCGGCCGCGGCTCGATCCATCCGGGTGATTGAAACAACGTTTGTCCCGCCTGAACCACCTCGGCACGTTTGGCGATCACCGGCATCACGGTGACCGTTTGCCTTGGCAACCAATGACGCCCCGCCGCGACCGCCAGCAATGCTACAAACCCGACCAGGATTCCAATCGGCATCACAAAACGGCTGATCCAACGTCGACGCCGAGGCGACGATGCCGGATTGTTTTGCGTTGGCGTGCGGTCGATGGCCAATTGGCCGAGATCAAGCGGAGCTTCTGCCATGACTACTTGCTCGACCGAACGAAAACGTCGCTGGCTTCAACGGTCAAATTGCCTTGGTCGTCCCGTTTGGCAATCCCGTGAACCACGACAGTTGCCAGCTCATTGACGCCCAACAAATCGCGAGCGGTTTTCGAAACCGGTGCTCCCGACTCGTCAACGACCTTCACCGTCGCGATGTTGTCTTTGACCTGGTCCTGCGTGCAACAGTAGTCCCAGGGTGTCGGGCAACCTTCGTCATCGGCACAGTAGGGAACGTTCGGATCGACAATGGTGAATGCCGCCAAACCATCGACGAACGGGTCCGCGGAGCCGCCAATCAATCCCACCAAGGTCAACTCTTCGCCATCGCCAGCCTTCTCACGGGCCTCCCCGACGGGCATCGCATCGGCAGGTTCCGAACTGGCCAGGTAAGCCGAATCCGCACCGGACCCTTGGCTCGCATCATTCTCGGCAACTTCTGAACCGCCGCAACCAGCGATCAAAGCAACGACGCCCAATAGGGCAAGGTGTTGAAAACGTTTCATTGTGTTTCTCTTTGAAAAAGGGTTTTGAGTCAAACTGCTTTCAGTCCCGTTGCGACTTCTTCTCGCAACGCTTTGAGTGCCGGTGGCAACGAACCAAGGACACCCAACAAAATTCCAACGCCGCACCCGATCAAGATCGCGACACTGTCGATCCTCAATGTGAAAGCTCCCATTGTGAATCGAACCGCCATGCCATTGAGCAGCAGCAACGCCACCACCCCTGACAACAACGATCCAGCGGCCGCCAACAGGACGCCCTCCTGGACCACACTCAGCAAGATCGCACGCCGTCGATAACCGATGGCTTGCAACGTTGCGATTTCTCGGATCCGTCCGGCAACCGATCCATACATCATGTTCAATCCAGCGAACACGCCCGCACCGGAAACCAGCACCACCACAAACCACGCCAACACTCGGACGGGTTTGTAGTGCTGCTGAAGCGACGCGTAGTAATCCGTTTCGCGAATCGCTCGCAGCTCCAAATCCAAACGCTCTTTGCAGAACAACTGAACCTCCGCCGCCGAGCGACCAGGCAACAATCGAATTGCGACCAAACTCAAATCCTGCCGTTTGGTCGCAGTTTGAAAGTCATTCAAGGAACACCAGATTTCCGATTCATAGGCCGACCCGCCAGAAGCGAACCGGCCGCTGATCGTCCACTTGCGGCCCTCAAATTCCAGCTGTTTGCCAAGTGTCAGCTCACTCGGTTCGCGACCAAGCTTGGTGGCCACCAAACGGCCAACCATCACTTCCCCATCGGACGGCCAAGATCCCTCGACCAGCTGCACCGAACGACGCACCAAGGGCGCCGATGTGGTCACACCGCGAACCAACCCCAGGCCTCCCGGACCAGAGTCTGTCGCGACTCGCGTTCCTAAGTACAGCTCCGGTGACACATGACGGACGCCAAAACGCTTCATCGTGCCATCGAGGCTGGCGGCCAACAGCGATGGAGTCCGCGCGGCAATCGATGAGTTCTCGATGTTCTCTTCTGAGTTCACCGAGTACACCAACACCACATCGTCATCCCCACTGATTGCCAGCGACCGTTCCAATCCGCGAATGAATCCCACGACCACAAACACCAGCATCACCACCGTGGCCAGGGCCACCAATGTCAACGCAGTGCGCACCGGCCGTCGGGCCAGATTGCGGACGCCGTATTCCCAAGGCAACAGCACTAGCGAATGTCCCAGGACAAGAATTGGATTGCGAAACCGATTGCGAATCTCATCTTCAACGCTTGGGCTTGGAGGTGAACGTGCCGTCGGGCGTGATCATCTTCTTTGGCGTCTTGCCGATGCTTTCCATGATTTCCCAAATTCCCTTGGGACTTAACTTCACACCGTCTTTGGCAACCAAAGCGACGGACTTCTTCTCGATGCTGCAGACGACTTTCGTGACCGCATCCACCGAATCAAATCGGGCCGTGATTTTCTTGACGCACCCGCCACACATCTCACCCACCGTCATCACAATCTGATGAGATGGATCCCGCTTGGAATCCAGCGTTTCAGCGGACGCAGCCGCAGGACTGAACCAACCGGACAGGAGGCAAGCCAAAGCGACCAATCCCAGTCCATTGCCATTCGAACCAAACATCATTCTCAACTCTTCCATGTCAAAAGGGGAAATCAGACAAAGTGTGGCGCAGGCAGCTCTGCTTCCTAGCGCAAGCGAGGGAAACCAGTACGTTAGCCACACCAACTCAAACACGACGGATCGAACGTGACGAATCCATTACGCGACGCGATCACCAATCTGTGATTCAGGGCGATCTTCGTAGATGGAAGCGCAGCGACGCCTTGTCAGCGTTCCAGCACTTCCCGGAGGATGGCGAAGATCAAATCAGCCAAGATTGGTGCGCAAGACGCACCTGCCGGCCAGATGGACTCGCACAAGACGGCAAGTCACGAAAAGAAAACCACGTCGCACCAGAACAAGATGGCGACATCGATCGCCGATCAACCACATTGGTCCAAACGACGAGCGAACTGGAGTCGGGAAGATCCAAGTCGCTCTCAAGAACCGCACCTTCGCAAATGCAGTTTTGGCAAGTGCAATCGCCTCCGCACGGGGAGGATTGGCCGCGCGTCGAATCAAGATCCGACGCGGTCGCCGGTGCTGCTGACTCCCCGTGATGGCAACAACGGCACGTTTCTGCAGCAACACTTTCATCGCATGTTGCTTCCGTTTGGCACGAAAAACAACGCAAAGGGCACGTCAATAAATTGACGACCAACAGGGCGATGAAGAGCGGGGTTCTCATGCTTCCGAGTCTACCAACGGTCAATTGTGAGAGCAACCTGAATCTCGCCGGAGCCAAGCGTTGGAAGGAAACGGTCGGCCCAATGGAGCGGGGACGGACGATCGATTTGATCAGTGCATGATTCGAATTGGCTTTTGCCCCGGTTTGGCAATTGGTCCGAAGTGAACGTCAAGCAGCTGCGACACCGAAAGAGCGTTTCGTGCTCGCCAATGACCGAGCTAGGCCAATGCCGCTTCCGACGTCCGCTTCGTCGACCAGCACAGACTCCCCGCTAACAAGAGTGCTTGAGCCGTCGACCAAAGCACCAAGGCGGACCACCAATGAATCACGATTTGATCTTCCCCCACCAGTGATCCGTTCCGAAGCCATCCATCGGGTGCCAGCAACCATCCGCCGGCAACCACCACGACGCCTGGAATCGCGGTTGCCACCAAGATCACAAACGACTTGCCGATCCCCTTCGCTGAAGCGGCAAGCAAGAGGCTGGCGACGTCGACCAGAGCGTAGACAGCCGCAAACCGCATCAAGCGAATCGCCAGCGGTTGAATTTCGGCTCGCTCTTGCGCGCTGATTCCACCCAACGGTATCTGCAGCAGAGGTTCCGGGAACGCGGCGAGTGCAATCGCCAATGTCAGCGCCACGACCAATCCCAACCTCATCCCTCGACGGATGGTGTCCGATGCCAAACCAATCCCTTTGGATGCCAGCGCTTGCCCGGTCACAACGGTGACCGCGGTGCCCAAACCAATCGCGGGAATCGATAGCAACTGATACATCGTGAGCGCTGCGGAGGTCGCTGCCAAACCGGTGACCGAAGCCGCACCAATGACCAGCAACACGAAGCTGAACAATCCAGACCGAATCAGTTGTTGCAATCCAATCGCGGATCCCGGAACGATGATTTCAGTCATGACATGACGACTCGGTCGCCATGCGGCACGAAAATGACGCCCGAATGAATTCAAACGCATCAACATCACCACAAACACGGCCACTTTGAACCACATCGCAATGGTCGTTGCGAGTGCAGCACCAAAGACGCCCATCGCGGGCAATCCCAACCCACCGAAGATGAACCAGTAATCCAATCCGACATTCATCGCGGACGAGGCGATGTTGGTTTGCAAGATCGGCCGAGTCACCCGTCTTCCCACGAAGAACGCGGTCAGGCCAGCTTCCAGCATCGACGCGGGAGCGACCAACAGCAACGTTTGAAAGTAGCGTGCCTCCTGATCCGCCAGTTCAACGTCGTGTCCAAAGGCTTCGAACAAATCGGGGCTCATCCAACCGATCAACGCGAAGGCTGGAACGCAAGCCAGAGTGAACCACAAACACTGCCAAAGCAGCGACCAAACCCGCAGCGCTACCGCTCCCCGACCACGCTTCTTGCCCATCGCCATCGCAGCAAGCGGGGTGATGAACCCCATTGCAGTGACGGGAATGCATGCGATCGCCCAGTACAAATTGCCCGCCGCCATCGACGCCGCTGACGAAGTTGGACCATACCACATCAAAAGCGTGCGATCGGTGAAGAGCGTGATCGAGAAACAACCAACGGTGGCCGCCAGCGGAATGGCAACCGCCACCATCGCTCGATAGCCGTACGCGTCATGTTCAATTCGACGGGACGATTCAGACATGACTTCCTACGAGAGAATGGACAACGGCCAACCATCGCGGATGGCAATTCAAAAAAATCAAAAGTGCGAGGATCGCGACATGACGCCGCTGACTAAAACACGATCACCCTCTGGCTCAAAAAATGCAGTGGCGGTTCGGAATTGATTCGCGACTACCTAAGCGAAATATGTGCCACCGCATCACGTCCATCAACGTGACCTCGAAACTAGGAAAACACAATGTCCACCACCAGCCTTGCACGAAGGCAATCCGACACAACCGAGCACCCTGCGAGCGGCATTGTTCGCTCCCGCTTCGGCATTGGACCGCTGGCACGTTTGCTCTCGTCGTTGGTTGCATTGATCAACCATTCTGATCGAAAACTAACCGATTCAGGAGTCATCAATCCGATTGTGGAACGTGTGTCCGTGGTCGCAACGCAACGTCGCTGAGCAACTCCCCACGACCTTTGGCACGGTCGTTGCTTAAGCCGAGGCCGACGGAATCGAAAACGACATCACGGATGATCGGAGCATCAATCACCCGTTCACAACTCCATCGGCTGGGGAGCCATTCGCGATGAAAATCGGCATTGTAGGTCATCTCAAATTTCCCATCGCGAAACCATACGCAGGAGGCTTGGAAGCATTCACTCACGCGTACACAAACGCCCTGGTGAATCGAGGTCACGAGGTCACATTGTTTGCTTCGGGAGACTCGGATCCGCGGTTGCCTCTCACAAGCATCATCCCAAACGCCACCATCCCCGAATCCAATGCACGTCTCGGTCGTCTGTGCCACGACTGGATTGAAAGCGTGGAAGACGAAGCTTACGCGGAGTTGATGTTGCAACTCAGTACAAGTCAATTTGACGTGATTCACAATCACTCGCTGAGCCCCATTCCTTTGCAGTTCTCACATCTGCTGCCGACACGTTTGATGACGACGCTGCATGCACCGGTCCTGCCTCGGATGGCAGCGGAAGTGCAACGACGAAACGCGGAAGCGTGCCGCCAATTCATCAACATCTCCAATGCAAACGCGGATGCCTGGCGTTCATTGCTGCCCGACCAAACGGTGATCCACAATGGAGTCGACACTTCGTTCTGGGTGCGTTGCAAAGCAGAAAAACAGCGACGAGCCATTTGGTTTGGTCGCATCCTGCCGGACAAGGGAACCCACTTGGCATTGCGAGCCGCACATCGCGCCGGCATCCCGCTTGACGTTGTTGGCCCCATTTCGGATCAAAGCTACTTTGACTCGGAAGTCCTCCCACTGCTTCGTCCGGAAGATGCTTACCATGGTCACCGTACCCACGAAGAACTCTGCACGTTGATCAGTCGTTCAGCCGTGACCTTGGTCACGCCATGTTGGGACGAACCCTTTGGATTGGTCGTTGCAGAATCGCTGGCATGTGGGACTCCCGTGGCTGCCTTCAATCGCGGTGCTTTGCCGGAGCTGATTGGCAAATCCACCGGCCGATTGGCCAAGCCGGGAAGTGTCCGTGAACTGGCTCAGGCGTTGCTTGGATGCATGAAGCTGCCTGGTGAAATCTGCCGCCGGGTCGCACAAGAGCACTACAGCTTCGACCGAATGGTGGAACAATACGAGTCGCTGTACCGAAAACACTCCAACTGGAGCTTCCCGAATGAGGTTGCGGCGTGATCGTTCGACAACCCCATGTGGGCTTCTATGTCCATTATCACGGGATGGGCCATAAGCACCGAACCGAGGCCATTCTTCGTCAGTTGCCGGTGCCAGCATCGGTCGTTACCAGCCGAATTCATGGCCTCGATTGGAGCGGTCCCACGCTTGAGAACGTTATCGGAATCGAATGCGACAACGACGACGTTCCAGTACGTGGAATGCAGCACGCACGAGACGTTTCCGCGCTGCACCACGCACCGCTGTGGACAGATTCCATCACGAAGCGAGTCGCTCAGTACACACGTTGGCTGGATGAAACTCGACCAGACGTGATGGTGATCGACGTTTCAGCGGAGATATCGATGCTCACGCGGTTGGCATCGATTCCTCAGATCGTGATGCGTCAGCATGGACGTCGCGACGACGCTGCTCACTTGGCCGCTTACGAAGCCGCTCACTCCTTGTTGGCTCCCTTCCCGCAATCGATGGAGGATGACATCACACCCGATTTTGTCCAAGACAAAACGGTCTACTTGGATGGTTTTTGCCGCGAAGAAGCAAGCGGATCGTCGAGTCAAGCTCAACGGCACTCACGAAAAAGCGATCGGCCGTTGATCGTGGTCATGTTTGGTCGAGGTGGTACGGGCGACGTTCACCAGCACTTGCGAGACGCGGCGACTTCGGTCCCGCACGCGGACTGGTGCGTCTTAGGAAAAGAAGATGATATGAACGCCGAACGAACACCGGCAAATCTGCTCTTCGCCGGATGGCAAAATCATCCCGGCAGTTGGATCGCTGATGCCAGTGTCGTCGTTACATCTGCTGGCCATAACAGCGTGATGGAGCTCGGTCATGCCCGCTGCCGGTTCATCGCGATCGCGGAAGACCGCCCCTTCGAAGAACAAATTCGCAAGGCCAAGATCCTGAGCCGGGAACAATTGGCAATCGGATTGACCGATTGGCCCCAATTAGGCCAGTGGCCGACATTGATTGAGGAAGCGATGTCCTTGGATCCATCACCATGGCGAGATATTTTTGAACAGGACGGAGCCGAGCAGGCGGCGGAGCACATCACTCGAGTCGCTCAATGGTCCCAGGAAGCCAGATTGTCTCGGGAGTTGTTAACGCTATGAAGACCAGTGTCCTCACCATCGTTCGCGGACGTCAGGCACATCTCGAAAATCAACTGAAGGGGTTGTTGCAATCTGAAATTCTGCCACACGAATGGGTTGTCGTTGGCATGAATCAGGATGTCACACTTCCGGATTGTCAACGCTTCCCGATTCGCACATCCAGTGTCAATCATCCAACCGAACCGCTTCCCTTAGCGCAGGCTCGCAACCACGCCGCTTCGCTCTGCCAAACCGACGGCTTGGTGTTCCTGGACGTTGATTGCATCCCATCGCCCGACATGATCGGAAACATGTTGAATGCACTTCAAACCGAGGACCGACTGTGGATGGGATGCCCCCGCTACCTCCCCGCGGAAGCCGCCGAAGACGACTGGCAAATGAATCATCTCCAACGACTTTCAGTCGGTCATCCGTTGCAGCCTCAACTTGGCGAGGAAAAACGTCAAGGTTCCGAACGATACGAAATGTTCTGGTCGCTCTGCTTTGCAACCAGCCTCTCTTCCTTCGATCAAATCGGCGGGTTTGACGATTCATTTGATGGCTACGGTGGCGAGGACACCGACTTCGCGTTTTCTGCTCGCAAAGCCGGCGTACCTTTCGGCTTCGTGAATGCTGTTGCGTATCACCAACATCACTCGGTTTGCAAACCACCCCTGAACCATCTCAAACCAATCGTCAAAAACGCTGAACGATTTCGCCGCAAGTGGGGCGTGTGGCCCATGGAATCCTGGCTCAACGCCTTTGCGGAGCGAGAACTCATCGAGTTTGACAAAGACGCCGACTCAATCACGATCCATCGCATGCCAACGGAATCCGAAATTCAAAAAGCCACGTCTCTGACACCAGCGGGATTTTGATCGGGTACGCAAGATTAAACAAGCAAAACCAAGTGAACCGGGCATTCACCTCGTCGGTATCGCTCCACTCCCAGAATCGTCATTCGAGAAAGCGTTCGCTGTAGTGCGTGCGACCACGTGCGGTGTCAGACAATGGCAACGGCTCTTTGGAAGAACGAAGTCGAGTTCTGGCACGGTACTGGCACGGTAGTTGCAACCTACTTCCTTCATTGAACAACCGTTTGATAAATCTACCAACTACAGCAAACTGAAGGATTTCACATGTCTCTTGAAACCAAAATCGACTTGAACGAAACCACCATCGAAAAGCTTCAAAAGCTGATTCGTGCCAACATCGATTCCTACAACGGCTTTCACGAGTCCGCCGAAGAACTGAAGGATGAGCGTTTGGCGACACTGTTTCGGGCGATTGGTGACGAACGGTCCGCGATGGCCACTGAATTGCAGCAGTACGTCGAGTTCAACGGCAAAGAAGCCGAAGACGATGGCAGCGTGGCCGCCAAAACACACCGCATCTGGATCAACATCCGAGGCAAACTGAACGGCGGCGATGCAACCGTGATTTTGATCGAAGCCGAGCGTGGGGAGGATCACATCAAGGAAGCCTACGAAGATGTCCTCAAAGACACCGCTGGCAGTGCAATGAACGATGTGTTGTCCGCCCAATACGCAAAGGTCAAAGCCGGCCACGACAAAGTTCGCGATCTTCGCGACGCCTACAAGGCCAGCTGATCACCGCTTGCTAAATCATATCGGTTTCCAAACCGAACAACGAAAGCCATGTCCACGGACGTGGCTTTTTGTTTGCGCGGATGACATTCCGTTCGCATTTCGTTCTGAGTTCTGAGTTTAGCCGAAAGAGTGGCAGCAAAAAGATCGTCCGCAATGCCATTCATGGTCACCCCCACGCTTCAGGAACGCGCTGTCAAACGCAGCCGAACGTTCGGCAAAGTGGTGCCGTGTCGACCAATCGTGACCGAGCCTCCCATGATGATTGGCTCGGTTTCATCTCCGGCAATCAAACAATCGTCCAAATCAGACTGCGTTGAACGAGAAACCACCAACCAAGATCGAATGAGTTGAAAATCCAACTGCCCGGGATGCGGTTGACGCCAAGCAGGTCGGCAGGAGTCATTCGGCGTTTGAACCGGTTTGGCAATCGCCCCCGTTTCCCCGTACACCCAGGGCCAACGCTGAACTTCGAAATGGTTGGTGTTGACGCGATGCGGTCAAATCCTATCGGACCAAGTTGCTAAACGGTTCCCAACAATTCGATCTCAGTTGCCATGGATAGCGATGGGTCCTCGTCATCGAGTTCCGCCATCGCCTCGTCCACTCCGAATGACGTGGCTGTTGCGGTCGATGATGAACCGTCGAATGTCGATGAGACCTTGCTTTCGGGTCCGTCGACACCGATGACTTCTCCGCTGTCGAAGAACTCATCGACTTCATCGCTCGAGAGCTCACTGGGTGCAAAACTTCCGAATGGAATTTGCGGTGCAATGAATTCACCCAAAGCCGCGTTGGTTGACAGTTCCATTCGGTTGAGATGATTGATCACCAACAATGCATCCAGTGCAGTGACGTTCGCGTCGCGATTGACATCGACGAAGCTTCCCACGAGTGGTTCACCACCGGCATCGTTCAAACGGTTCAACTCATTGATCACCATCAACGCATCCAATGCCGTCGTTTCACCGTCAGCCGATGTATCGGTTGGCTGCAGGATGTTCGTCGCCGCTCGATTGGTCAACGTGTCGGATCCGGCTGACGATTGAATCGAGAAAATCCGATCGCTGGACAGCGGCTCAAAAATGACCGCATACAACTCGCCGGCTTCCAAGTTCGCCCTTGCCACACCGTTCTGATAGGAACTCACCGTCAACGTATCGGCATCGACGATCCGCACCGTCTCGCTCAGGCTGGTCACGCTAATCGGCGTGACCGTGACCGTCGTGTCCGTCAACGCCTGAAAGATGATTGCGGTTGGAATGCCATCCCCAGGAATCAAGTGTGGACGCGCCACAAAGGTCGGAATCAAGATTCGCGTTTCACGTTCATTGATGTCGTCGTTGAGAATGACTCCCGCCGCATCCGCTTGTGATATCAGCGTGTCATCGCTGGCGTTGCTAAGCAGCACCGTGAAGCTTTCGTTTGACTCCACTTGAGTGTCGCCCGAAACGTTCACCGTGATCGTCGCCGCCGACTCGCCATCAGCGAATGTCACCGTCCCGGTGGGCAATGTCCCACCAAAATCGCTCGCATCCGCTGGATCCTCTCCGTCACCGACCACTGAATAGTCCACCGTGACAGTACCGGTCGTGCTTTCGGAACGAGTCACCGTGAACGTGAACGCGGTGGTCCCCGCATCACCTTCGACGCGTTGGGCATTCTCAGCAACGATGCTCAACGAAGCCGCAACCGGTGCCGCCAGATCCGATTCGAAGGCACCGATGTCGACCCCCGGACCTTGCGGTCGCGCAACGCCTCGTTGATCAGTTGCCAATCCGGCCAGCACCCCGGCATCCAAAGCAGCACTACCAGCGAGCAATGGAATCGTCGGGGTTGGGCCACCAAACTCGCCCAGTGTTCCAAGCCCTGCGTCATCATCGACAAGGTTGTTTCCGTTGTCGGTGATGGAACCCGACAGATTGGGATTCGTCGAAGCGGTATTCCGCGATACGATCGAATTGATCAACGACAAAGTGCCCGCTTCGACCGAGATGCCTCCACCTTGCGATGCCGTGTTGTCGGCGATCGTGACACTGGTCAACGAGACAGTTCCACCTTCGCTCAAGACACCGCCACCATGGCTGGATGCTGAGTTCGATGCAATGGTTGAGTTGACAACCGTGACTTCACCGCCGTCCCCGTCGGCAAAAATCCCGCCGCCGTCGATTGTGACATTGTTGGAGATCGTGGAACGTGTGACGACCAGCGTTCCCGTGGAACTGTTCCACAAACCACCGCCTTCGCTGGCGGCCGTGTTACCATCAACATGAACTTCCGTCAGTTCAACGGAACCATCACTGGAGATATGAACCGCTCCACCGTTGCCTGGCGCAGCAGATCCACTTGGACCAGCCATGTTGTTTTCCAGTGATCCACCGGTGAACGTTGTGGTCGATCCGCCGATGGCTTCCAGACCACCGCCGGCACGATTGGCGACGTTGCCTGAAATGGTCGTGTTGTCGATCGTCGCGATCCCAGTGGTGAAAATGCCGCCACCACTTCCCGATGCACCATCGGCGACATTGAATCCGATGACTGCATCGATCACGTTCAGCATTCCACCGTCATTGAATAGACCGCCGCCACCGTTGCTGGCGTCATCGCCGCTGGCAACATTCGATGAAATCGCCCCGCCGTTGATCGTCATGGTTCCGGTCGACGAGTTCCACAAACCGCCCCCTTCGCTGGCCGCCGTGTTGCTGCCGAAAATCGCCAAGTTCGATGTCACGTTGGCCGCTCCCGTCGAGTGCAATCCACCGCCATTGATACCGGCGAAGTTGTTCGAAACATCGGTCCCGAAGTTCAACGTCACCGTGCCAGTGATCACTTCGATGCCACCACCAGCACGATTGGCCGTGTTGCCTTCGGATGCAATCGCACCACCGATTTGGCTCAAGTTGATCGTCACCGCACCGTCGGTGCTGAAGATACCACCGCCGCTACCGAGCGTTCCTGCAGCCGCGTTGCCGCTGATCGTTGCATTGCTGACCGTCAGTGTTCCGCCATTGTTGAAGATCGCACCGCCACCGTCATCGGCGGCGTCACCCGAGGCAACGTTCCCGGTCAAGATGGTTCCGTCGACCGTCATCGTCCCAGTGTTGTTCCAAAGACCACCGCCTTCGAGAGCCGCGGTGTTGTCGCGGATCGTTCCCCCTGAGATCTCTGCGTTGCCATCACCCGAGAGATGCAGTGCGCCACCGTTCCCGGGCACCGCTGATCCATCCGGTCCGGCAACATTGAGTTCCATCAAGACATCGGTCAGCGTTGTGCTGCTTCCCGCAGTCGCTTCAATCCCACCGCCTGCACGATTGGCCGTGTTGCCACTGATCTGCCCGCCCGCAATAGTCAGCGTGCCTTGATTGAGGATCCCCCCGCCACTGCCGGCTGCACCATCCGCAACATTGTCAGTGATCATTGCGTCGTTGACATTCAAAGTGCCACCAACATTGAACAGACCGCCCCCGCCATTGTCAGCATCATCGCCTGAGGCCGTGTTGCCGCTGATCGTGGTTCCGGTCACGGTCATCACACCGGTTCCGTTCCACAAGCCGCCACCTTCAGACGCGGCAACGTTGTTGTTCACGGTGCCACCGCTGATGGTGACCGTCCCCGCGTCGGTGACGTGCAAGCCACCTCCATTGCCAGGCGCTGCCACTGCGGGACTGACACCGGCGTTGTTTCCGTCCAGATTCACGTCCGTCAGCGATGTCGTTGACCCGTTGGTCACTTCGATCCCACCGCCTGCGCGATTGGCAACGTTGCCGCTGATCGTCGAGTCCGTGACGGTCAGCGAACCGAGATTCAAGACTCCGCCGCCGCTGCCCGAGATTCCGTCAGCTGCATTGCCGGTGATGGACGTCGAGTCGATGGTCAGCGTGCCGCCATCGTTGAAGACACCGCCACCGCCTTGATCCGCGTCATCGCCGCTGGCCGTGTTGCCATCAACGCTCGATCCAACCAGAGTCATCGTTCCGGCCGAACTGTTCCAAACACCACCGCCCTCCGCACCCGCAGTGTTTGCAGTGATGGTCGTGTCAATGAAATTCGCGGTCCAAGGGCCGGATGTGTGCAGAGCACCACCATTGATTCCAGTCGTGTTTCCGTCGAATTCAGTTTCGAAGAAGGTTGCATTGCCAGCGTTCTCGACACCACCGCCCGCACGAGACGCATCGTTGTTCGAGATCGTTCCTCCACGAACCACCAACGTTCCGCCGTTCGCGTTCAGAATCCCGCCGCCGTTGCCCAGTCCCACCATCGCGGTGTTCTCGAAAACATCACTGTCGGTGATCGTGACCGTGCCGCCGTCATTGAAGACTCCCCCGCCACCTTCACCTGGTTCATCGCCACCACTGACATTGCCAGAGATGCTTGAATCAGCGATCGAGACATTTCCACTTTCGTTGGCGATCCCGCCACCGTTCCCCGTTGCTGTGTTGCCAGAAATCTCCGCATTCACGATCGTCAGCATTCCGCCCACGGCTTGCAACGTGCCCGCTGCAGCTGGACCGGTCACGCGATAACCATCCGGTGAACCATCACCGTCAACATCAACGTCCGTGTTCACCCCATGCAGCACGATCTCACGCAGTGACATCGGCAACAAATTGTTGTACTGACGAGCTTGGTCAGCATCGCTCAGATCAAACGTGTACGTCTCACTGAAGTCGATCGTGCCGTCTTCGGCTGTGGGAAAGTCATCCAAGTTGAAATCGGCCAACGGTGAGTTCCCTTCCAAAGGAACCGGTGCACGTGGGCTGGATAGGTTCAACAAAACGTTGCCATATCCAGAAACCCCTTCGCCGACGGTGATGAAGCCATCTCCGCTCGCATCATCGCCAGCATCCGGTGTTCGCGAATCGATCGCAACACCACCTTCACCCAGGAAGGGTCCTGGGATTGTTCCGGTCGAATCCAGGTCCGATGCAAATCGTCCGTGAATGTGTTGGATGTGAGGTTGGTTGGGAACCAAACCAGAAGCGTTGATATGGACCGTGATCGACGGGTTGCCGGGATCACTCGTGTCCACCGTAACCGATGCGGTTCCGCTCACACCTGAATCATTCAGGGTACTCAGGGTCGTTTCGAAAGACTGCGATGTCGCATCGACACCGCTGTCATTGAAAATGCCGCCACCAATTGGAGCGGAGTTCCCACTGGCGGTCGTCCCGTCCACAGTCAAACTTCCGGAGACGCTATTCCAAAGGCCACCGCCTTCGTTCGCAGCAACGTTGTCCGTCACCGAACCGCCGGTGATCGTCACGATCCCATCGCCAGAAACATGCAGTGCACCTCCGTTGCCCGGTGATGCAGATCCATCCGGTCCAGCAACGTTTGATTCCAACCTGACATCCGTCAACGTCGTGCTGCTCCCCGCCGTGGCTTCAATCCCACCACCGGCTCGATTGGCAGTGTTGCCACTGATCTCGCCACCCGAGACGGTTAGCGTGCCATCATTGAGAATCCCACCACCGCTGCCGCTGGCACCATCGGCGACATTGAATCCGATGACTGCATCGATCACGTTCAGCGTGCCACCGTCATTGAATAGACCGCCGCCACCGTTGCTGGCGTCATTGCCGCTGGCAACATTCGATGAAATCGCCCCGCCGTTGAGCGTCATGGTTCCGGTCGACGAGTTCCACAAACCGCCCCCTTCGCTGGCCGCCGTGTTGCTGCCGAAGATCGCCAGGTTCGATGTCACGTTGGCCGCTCCCGTCGAGTGCAATCCACCGCCATTGATACCGGCGAAGTTGTTCGAAACATCGGTTCCGAAGTTCAACGTCACCGTGCCAGTGATCACTTCGATGCCACCACCAGCACGATTGGCCGTGTTGCCTTCGGATGCAATCGCACCACCGATTTGGCTCAAGTTGATCGTCACCGCACCGTCAGTGCTGAAGATACCACCGCCGCTACCGAGCGTTCCGTCAGCCGCGTTGCCGCTGATTGTTGCATTGCTGACCGTCAGTGTTCCGCCATTGTTGAAGATCGCACCGCCACCGTCATCGGCGGCGTCACCCGAGGCAACGTTCCCGGTCAAGATGGTTCCGTCAACCGTCATCGTCCCAGTGTTGTTCCAAAGACCACCGCCTTCGAGAGCCGCGGTGTTGTCGCGGATCGTTCCCCCTGAGATCTCTGCGTTGCCATCACCCGAGAGATGCAGTGCGCCACCGTTCCCGGGCGCCGCTGATCCATCCGGTCCGGCTACATTCAGTTCCATCAAGACATCGGTCAGCGTTGTGCTGCTCCCCGCGGCCGCTTCAATCCCACCGCCAGCACGATTGGCGGTGTTGCCACTGATCTGGCCGCCCGCAACAGTCAGCGTGCCTTGATTGAGGATCCCCCCGCCGCTGCCGGAGACACCGTTTGCGACATTGCCGGTGATCGTTGAATCGGTGATCGTCACGTTCCCGCCATCAATGGCCAGGGCACCGCCACCCATGTCAGCGTCGTCGCCAGTCGCTGTGTTGCCTGTCAACGTGACATTGGTTAGAGACAACGATTGTCCCGACCCGACGAAGATTGCACCGCCTGATTCCGCCAAACCGTCTTGCAGCGTCAAACCGGATACATCCACGATCACGGCCTCCCCAGCGGACGCGTTGATCGCGAAAATTCGCGAGACATTGCCACCGCCAATCGTTTGACCCGATGAGTCACCCAACGCAATCTGGAGCGATTCGGTGACCTCCAACTCGCTGCCCAGAAGGATCGTGCTCAAACCGTCGGCGAAGGTGATGCGATCGATTTCGGTCGCAGTCAAATCACCCGGCACCGTGTCCGCATTCACAATGGCGTTGGAATTGGAGGCTTGGATTGCCTCCCGTAAACTGATCATGCCGTCTTCCGCGACCACATCCAGGGCGGTGTCGACGACATAAGCCGCTAGAACGCGACGCTCCTCGAGGCGTTCCCCCATCAATCGGTTCAGACTTGTTCGGCGTGACTTGGTTCCGCGTCGCTTTCTCCTCTGAAAATTCTCAGTTTCTTTCGCAACTTCGGGAGCGTGGTGTTGATCAACTGGTTGATTTTCGAGCAAGCGGGCAGAACGAAAGCCGAACATAAAGGTCTCCGATGAGTCAAAAACGGGTGAGGGAGGGCGTCAACGAGCCACCCAAATCGCGCATTCCCCCACGTTTGACCGCGCAAGACGCACAAAGAAAGCGACAGCCACCCGGGTGAGGGATGACTATCGCTGTACAAAGCAACAGATATGCCGGTCATGCAATTGGGATCGATTATGAGGCAGCCGTGTCAAACTCGTTTGCGCACGCCCGCATCGAAATCCAGACCGGCATTGCCGAACTCGGCCAACATCGACTTGCGGGCTGTCATACATCGTGCAACAGGACGCTCTGAAAAGTGGCGAGGAAACGTCCACCTCCCACACCTTGCTCGTGACCACCTGCGTCTACCGTTGATCGCTCACGTCTTCACCCCCAGGATCGCATTTTCGCGAAAAACGTCGCCCTCAGGATCGACGTCATAGATCGCGATCACGTCGGCGTCGTCCACATGGCCGTCAATTCATCCCAGTGCGCTATGATGTTGGCGCACCTTGGGATTGCGATCAGCAAAAGCCCTTACTGGGCCGACCCTGCGCTATGGCAGCGTCCCCATCGCAAAAGACTCGCAAGCGACATCCAACCGACCGCCGCAAGCGTTGAAGTTCAGGCGGTAGTGTTCCCATTTGGACTCGGCAACGATTGGCGGCCAAGCAGAATTCCGAACCACACACGTGCCATCGTACGGCTCACCCTCGAACAAGTCGTCTGGTTCATCAGTCCACTCGAAACGAGTGACGTCACCAAACACGACGCAAATTTGATGTTCACGCCAATCGAGGAATCTCAGCGTGACATCACTGCCATCATACGAAATCGATGTAACCTCTCCGTCGGCGGTGGAGAATCCGGGGTGAATGATTTCAGCGATCGGCATTGGCCCCCCCTGCGTCGGCCCACAGTCAGTATTCGAACACCGCCCGGAACCGAGCCAGCGATGTCTGAACAACGAGAGATTGTACCAACGCCAGCCCGCGTGACCAACCAAGGAAGGTGCACCGAAGGCCCGTCGTGAACACCATGTTGTCCGCCGCTAGCCCCGCGATTGATTGTCAGTATCAAGGTTGCGTGCGTCCGGATACGCAGCGAGAAAGGCATTCGCGACGTCGTCAGACGCACCAATCAGCAGCGTCGCCGAAGAATCCCAGCAAACGATCTCGAAACTCGCGTCAGAGAATTGCGGCCGCGGCGAACCATGCCACAGATCGGCGTTGCCGTCAGCATACGGAACGGAGTCGAGGATCGCGGGGTCGAAATCGGCGGATGCAGGCAATGCCGACAGCACCGACCAGACGAATTGAGGACGATTGAGAGCGAAGTCGTAAAGCGTGTCGCCGTCGACCAAGTAACGATCACTGTTGTTGGGCGGAACAGGAAGTTCACAACTTAGGTCCACGTCCGTCCAGAGCCAGCGGTGTTGACGGACAATGGATTCAATCCGCGCGAAAAACGGGTGAAGGTCAGAATACCATTTGATCGTGGGCGATTTTTCGACGATGAGGTTTGCCAACGAATAACCTGCGGCGGACAACGGAAGGTTTTTACGACACCGCCCTCAACGAAGCGGACGACTTGGAAGTGCCGAACAGTGTACCCAATCGAGGGCCGTTGGAATCACAGCCAAGGCGATCGCGGCGTTGCCAACGGGAAGGCATCATCGAAGCGAACGACGTGACCCGCCGAACGAGGCTCCAAAGACGAAGCCGCGACCCAGCGTAAAACCCATGTGAGGCGACTGTTCCGCATCGAAGCCGAGAGACCGCGCCGGATTAGTGTTCAATTAGCGAAGATCAGTGTTCAGCGCAGCCCGCCTTTTTCAGGAACACTAATCAGCGCTAATCGCACACTAATAGATCCCCTCGAACCCCCGACCTCGGTAGGTCGCCTAACGGAACGTTTTTACGACAACGCCTGAACGAAGCGGACGACTTGGAAGTACCGAACAGTGTCCCCAATCGAGGGCCGTTGGAATCACAGCCAAGGCGATCGCGGCGTTGCCAACGGGAAGGCGTCATCGAAGCGAACGACGTGACCCGCCGAACGAGGCTCCAGAGACGAAGCCGCGACCCAGCGTAAAACACATGTTAGGCGACTGTTCCGCATCGAAGCCGAGAGACCGCGCCGGATTAGTGTTCAATTAGCGAAGATCAGTGTTCAGCGCAGCCCGGCTTTTCCAGGAACACTAATCAGCGCTAATCGCACACTAATACATCCCCTCGAACCCCCGACCTCGGCAGGTCGCCTAACGGAACGCTTTTACGACACCGCCATCAACGAAGCGGACGACTTGGAAGTGCCGAACAGTGTACCCAATCGAGGGCCGTTGGAATCACAGCCAAGGCGATCGCGGCGTTGCCAACGGGAAGGCATCATCGAAGCGAACGACGTGACCCGCCGAATGATGCTCCAGAGACGAAGCCGCGACCCAGCGTGAAACCCATGTGAGACGACTGTTCCGCATCGAAGCCGAGAGCCCGCGCCGGATTAGTGTTCAATTAGCGAAGATCAGTGTTCAGCGCAGCCCGGCTTTTTCAGGAACACTAATCAGCGCTAATCGCACACTAATAGATCCCGCTCAAAACCCCGACCTCGGCAGGTCGCCTAACGGAACGCTTTTTACGACACCGCCATCAACGATGGCGAACGATGCTTGAACTACCAAAGATTGTACCAAAGCCAGCCCGCGTTGACAAAGTTGGAAGGTGTGCCGAAGGCCTAGCGTAAAACCCATGTTGTGCGACCGGTGCATCTCTAGTCCACGGACCAACCGAAATGCTCGATTACGTAATCCATTTTGTTCGTGTATGGATTCCCGGTGACGTACGGACACAGGACGATCGCCCACCACGTGTCAGTGTGGTAGGAGTTTTCGGTCAGACTTGGGCGAAATGCGTACTGGAGAAAAATGCGAGCGCTGGCGTCACCAGCCGGGCAGTACAAAAAGTCGTTAAGCAGTGGATGCGGACACTCAGCGAGCCATTCATCGGGCGAACACATTGTTAAACGTTCGATGACGAGTGAGCGAATTTGGTCAAAGTCACGTCGGATTACAGAGTTTAGCGCGTCCGCGGTGTCGCTAGCCGTAGGAATACCGTCTCGGTCGATAGGGAGTTCGAGCCAGGCGCTTCGGTCGGATTCATCGAAGTACGGATGGCCCAGATATTCCATTTCGGTAGGTCGCACAACGGAAGGTTTTTACGACACCGCCCTGAACGAAGCGAACGATGTCTGAATTACTGAAGATTCTACCAACGCCAGCCCGCGTCGCCAAACGCGGAAGGTGTGCCGAAGGCCTAGCGTAAAAACCATGTTAGGCGACCGGTGCCTAATCCCAGAAGTTGAAAACTACGTGACCGATGTTTGGGGGAGCCCAGTATTTGAGTTTGCGCAGTTCCGATTCGCCGAGAAGCGAGATTGCGTTTTCAGTGACAGGCGAATTCAGGAATTCGGCCGACAGAGCAGTGTAGCCAAATAGGTTTACGGCAAGGACGTCGCAGTCCCGGAAATCAAAGTTAAAGTCGAGGACATCCGTTGGGTGATGCGAACGCAACGTATGGATGGTGGATGTTCAGTAGCAAGCTCCACTGTTCGTCGCGGCACGAAACAAGGGCGCGGACGAGCGTATGGTAAATCTCGGCCTCGTCCGATGGAGGCTCGTCAACGGTGAAACCTGAGTCGCGACAAGCTGTGTAAAGCGTGCTGCGAAAAGCGCGAACGTCAACCGACGTGGAAACGTCGAAACCGGTTATTCCGCGTGGAAGCTGCAATCGACTAGGTCGCCTAACGGAAGGTTTTTACGACACCGCCCCAAACGAAGCGAACGATGCCTGAACTACGAGAAATTGTACCAACGCCAGCCCGCGTGACCAACCAAGGAAGGTGTGTCGAAGGCCTAGCGTAAAAACCATGTTAGGCGGCGGGCCCCGCGTGTGGTTGCAGCATCTGAATGATCATTGCGTAAGCTGCGCGGGTATCGTCGGGCATTCCGCCAACAAAATTGTGTTCGGCGCCGCCCATTTGGGCCCAACCGAGTGCGTCACGTTCACCGTCGCCATCTAGGAGCAATGAATCCGCGCCACAATCAAGAAGCATGCGAACGCCTATGGCAAAACCTGCCGCAGCGGCAGCCATCAAGGGCGTCTCGCCAGAATGCCCGCCCCGCCCGTTGATCGGAGCAGCGTGATCGAGAAGCAAATGTGATATCGTGATGTTATGCGATTCCAGTGCGGTGATTAGCGGTTCGACGGATTCGCTAGCGGCCGGGTCTTCAGCGATGAGTTCGAGTACAAGTTTGGGGTGATCGTTTTCCGCGGCGTCACACAATGCCATGACGAGCGCTTCGCGGCGGGGCATCGGCGAGTCAGGCAATGGTTGGTATCCACCATTGGCAAGGAGTTCGCGAATGTTTTCGGCTGACACGCGTGGCATTGGAGAAGATTCGACCGCCTAACGGAAGGTTTTTACGACACCGCCGTTGCGATGCCATTCAAGTTTGAACAAGTGTAGATTCTACCACCGGATGGAGGCTTGAACAAACGACAGCGGTGTGCCGAAGGCCTTTGCGTAAAACCCATGTTGCACGTCAGTGAGTTACGTTTACGGTCTTAATTTCGGATGCGAGCATCCCCATTTGCGTTGCGGGAAACTCCCAGCTCCATTGGTTGTCGTCGATCGCGACACAAACTGCCGATTCCACGTCACGCAGAGCGCGCCAGATTTGTGTGGAGGTTGCAACACGGGAAAGCGCTGAGCGCGAGATGTTGCAGCCGGGTTGGACCAGCCGAACGTCAAAGCAACTGCCAGCAGTTTTGGTCGCGGTTAGCGTTGCGTATTCAGGTTCGAGGTGGAATTCGACGATACGCGAGCCGAGTTCAGCCGACAACAGAAAACGAGCGAGCGACACCAACGGTGCGATGGGGTCAGCGGGAACGTCCGATGCATTCACGAGCGTGTCAGTGCCAGCGATGCCAAACGTAATAGGCAGCCATCCATGCGAGATGTCACCAAAGCGAACGTTCAAAGTGTCATCGGCCATTAGACTCTGACGTGCAACGGAAGGTTTTTACGACACCGCCCTAAACGAAGCGAACGACGTCTGAATTACTAGAGATTTTGCCAAGGCCAGCCCGCGTCGCCAAACATGGAAGGTGTGCCGAAGGCCTAGCGTAAAAACCGTGTTGGCCGGCCTATTTGGGCAAGAATATGCCGCACATCGTGACAATGTTGCTGCAAGCAAAGTCCTGCCATTCCTCGAACGAATTCAACTTTTCGTTGGGATTGAAATACAACATTAGACTGCGCCCGACGCCCCAGACGACACCGACCTTAAAACTGAGTGACCGGTCATCGTCATCTGGTGCAGTCCGCAATTCGTCTTCATCAGTAAGTGCGTCCCAAGTTCGCAAGACACCAGGGATTTCAGCGATATCGTATAGCTGCACAGACGTGACCGACTTGAGTAGTTTCTCAAATGCGGAGTTGTCAGGACGGTCGCCTTCCGTGAGGACATCGGACAAGACGACGGCAACATCGTTCATGAGTTGCGTTGGCGATTTGTAAGAGAGGGATCGAATATGACCGTGAACAGACTCAATCAAAGGATGCATTTGGACCGGCCAACGGAAGGTTTTTACGACACCGCCCTGAACGAAGCGAACGATGTCTGAATTACGAGAGATTATACCAGCAGTGGGAGGCTCGACCAAACGACAGCGGTGTGCCGCAGGCCTAGCGTAAAAACCATGTTAGCCGCCGTGGGGCACTACGAGTGAGCTTGCCAATCGGAGAAACGTTGGTCGAATACGGCCGCAAGTCTATCGTACGCGTCCCATGAGTCGTCAGCTGGGAGTTCCTGACCATGGACGCCATAGAAGTCGTCAGCAAATTGCTTGAGATTCTTGTCGATGTAGTGCGACATAAACTCCTGCGCGGCGTCAGTGAAGTCGTGGTCGCAAATCTTGCCGTCGCAGAGCGCGTACGCGATGTCCGCGAAGAACATGCCGGAATCCATGGATCGCGAACGAACCCGCTCGAGAACGTCCGGATTGTCCTCGACGCAGTCAGCGCTGAGATGTTGATTGTTGGCAGCCCACGCGAGGATGGTGCCGAACAGACGCGCCTGTTCGTCCATTTCGTCTTCCGATTCGCACCAAGAAACGTCGAAGTACTTCATGATCTAGCGGCGGCTAACGGAAGGTTTTTACGACACCGCCCTTAACGAAGCGAGCAATGTCTGAGTTACGAGAAATTGTACCAAGGCCAGCCCGCGTCGCCAAACACGGAAGGTGTGCCGCAGGCCTAGCGTAAAAACCATGTTGTCCGGCGATGAAGTGCTATACAGCGTCCGTCTCAAAGACCACAATCGCATTTCGATTCTGACCCAACGTTAGAGCGTCAGCATTGCGAATGTGCGCCAGCAATTTTGGGCCAACCCAATGGGTGCGACAGTCCATGGTGCTATCTGGGATGTTGACGTTCCGCACCGTCAGTCGGTTGTCGTAGGTTTTCTTGATCCAACGACGAAACTTGTTGAACAGAGTTTCAGCCCGTTTGGAATCAGGATCACCAGAGTCGGTGCGCAGGGCAATCCGCCCGCAGATCAACACGTTGTCGTAGAGTCGTGATCGAAGGAGCTGAATCCGACAGTCGTCAACGCAGAGGAACCATTGGATATCCGATTCGCGATCAACGGAGTCAGCAAGAGGTTCTGCAAAACCGATGAACTCGGCTTCATCGTCCGCGTTCATAAAGAATTGAAGCTCGCTATTCAAAACGCTCGTCCGGACAACGGAAGGTTTTTACGACACCGCGCCAAACGAAGCGGTTGAGTTTTAATCACGAAAACTTGTACCAATGCGAGCGCCCGTTGCCTACCAACGAAGGTGTGCCGAAGGCCTAGCGTAAAAACCATGTTGTCGGGCACGGGAATGACGAGTTAGGTCTCCACTTCGTTGGACAAAGACGGATACGCATGATGCACGCAGATCGCCATGCCATTTAAGGCCAGACGTTCACAGGCAGCCCACGAGCATGTCGAATTACCGTGACCGCCGTGGTGAGCAACCATGTGTGCCAAGCGAATGGGACGATCGTCGAACGTATCCCACGATTCCGGCGCAATAATGCGGATCGCCAAGTTGCCACGTCCAGTGTCGATCTGCCAATGGCAACGGCAAGCTGGGCATCGACGCAGTTCGGTGTCGTAATTGCGTGCGACCGGAGCGAAGTCATCGAAGGTCTGGACGTCGTCCCAAAGTTCGATGAAATCAGCGAGTTGGTCGCAGTCGCAGTTCAAAACGCTAGTGCCCGACAACGGAAGGTTTTTACGACACCGCCCTAAACGAAGCAGACGATGTCTGAACTACGGAAATTGTACCAAGGCCAGCCCGCGTGACCAACCAAGGAAGGTGTGCCGAAGGCCTAGCGTAAAAACCATGTTACGCGACCACTACGCGCTGGGTCTGAGCCAGCCGCAGATTCGGCCGAACCATTCCGCATCAACATCAATTGAGTCGTCATTGGCAATTCGGTCAATCGCAGCAAGGATTTCCGAGAACGTCTCATCATCGTAGACGTTTCGGTCTGGATGCGCAGATTGTGCCAACGAGCAAATCGCATGGGCGGCGTGCCGCCGGACGTCGGGGTCAGTATCGTCGAAAGATTCAATGATAGCTGACAGTTTCATTGCAGCGTTTTCCGAATAGCGACCAAGAGCGAGCGCCGCACGTCCTCGCAGGTTCGCGTCGGAATCCCGCGCGGCATCAATCAGTGGTGAGATAGCGGGGACGCCAATAGTACCCAGCGCCCAACAAGCAGAGTCAGATACGGGATGGTGTGAATCGCAAAGAAGAGGAATCAAAACGGGAATCAGGGGTTCAGCGTCGGGGCCAAGTCTGACCGCTGTTCGAGCGGCCCAGAAGCGAACATGTGAGTTGTCGCTACGAAGCGCGGATTCGAGTGCGTTAAGGTTGGGTGCGAGTGAACCGATACGTGTGAGAGCCGTTCCAATCCAAGGGCAGGCCTCGGGCTCGCGGAGGATTGCGGCATACAGTGCCGGAGCAGCATCGCGTGCTGCGTCACCGAGGTCGCGAAGAGCGTGTGCTGCAACCTCACGCGTTGATGCGTCAGGAGACTCAAGGTCGTCAATGTACTGCTGCAGTGGATTCACCGGTGGTCGCGTAACGGAAGGTTTTTACGACACCGCCCTAAACGAAGCGAGCGATGCCTGAACTACGAGAGATTCTACCAAGGCCAGCGATCGTTGCAAAAGGACGTAGGTGTGCCGAAGGCCCCAGCGTAAAAACCATGTTGTGTGACCCGGTGGAGCGCGATTAGAGCAAGCCATCACGAGTTTGCTCGACAACAACCGCCCACCAGTACTCTGGATCGGCAAAACACTCAGCATCGATTCCGCGAATAGCATCAGCGAACACCGCGGCCGCAGCACCAGCGTCATCGTCGCGAACGGTGTCAGCATATACGCGATGGGCGTCAATGCACGATCGCAGTTGTTGCAGCGTGGAATTCACGAACCGGCTAGGAAGTTTGCCTGCCGGGTCACGGGAGAATATGCGATCGCCGTCCAGTTCGAGACGCCCGCCACCGTCATCACCGATCACGGATGCGCCATCGACGAGTCGAACGTCGTGGAATGTGAGAAGCAAAGGTTCGTAGTCGTTCGGAATCAATACGCTAGGGTCACACAACGGAAGGTTTTTACGACACCGCCCAAAGCGAAGCGGTGGAGTTTGAATCACGAACAGCCGATAATACGACAGCCCCGCTTGAAGTGCAAAGGAAGGTGTGCCGAAGGCCTAGCGTAAACACCATGTTGTGTGCCTACGCGCGACGAGCGACGTTGCAAACTGGACACGCGGAATCCGGTTGCCCATTGAAGCGTTCACCGCAGTTGGCGCATTCACGCGGTCGATTCGCAAGGGAAACGAACACTGGCTTGTCATCCGTACGATCAAAAGAGGCGATTTCCGTACAAGACGGGCATGTAATCGAAGCACCATTGGTGGGCGATTCAGAAAACGTTATCCATCGGGTGGTGTATGCAGTTGGTGGGTACGGCGCGTCGCAGTGCGGACATGTCAGCGTGTGAGACGTCCAGTAAGCGTCATCGTCGCGACGCAAGCGACTCTGGGACCAGTCTCCGAGCCAGGCCCACAGAATGACAATGGCGACAGCGATCGCAAACGCGATGGCAAAGTTAGTGACCATGGCACACAACGGAAGGTTTTTACGACACCGCCCTAAACGAAGCGAGAGATGCCTGAACTGCGAAAGATTCTACCACCAGAGGGAGGCTTGAACAAACGACAGCGGTGTGCCGAAGGCCTAGCGTAAAAACCATGTTGGCCGTCATTGAATCTCAGTATCAGCGTCGTCCCAGAGAGCCTGCTCGCGGGCTAACAGTGCAAAAATATCGCCATCGGCGACCGTGTACTCGTCGCCGTCACTATAGCACCACTCGATCAGTTGGCCATCAAGAATGGCCCAGTGGACTGTCAATGACCCGCCAATTCCGTTGTCCGAAAAGATGAGAGCACGGTGCAGCCATGGTGTTGTCCATTCCGTGCGAAGAAACGACGTAAATTCTGCAGCACCTTCGCTACCGTCAAGTGGATAGAGATAACGAACGTCAGTTGGGCCGACGAAGCCATTGCACACCAGATAGATATCTCGTAGCCAGCTGGGAATCTCGACACCCAGCGATTGCTGGGCAGCGTCGATCATGGAGAGCGTCGCTGGGGGACTAAAGCGAGCGGTGGGCATAACGGCACGGATGCGATCACGGATGGTAGATTCAGGTGAACTCATCGAAAAGCTGTGACGGCCAACGGAAGGTTTTTACGACACCGCCCCAAACGAAGCGGTTGAGTTTGAATCAGGAGAGATTGTACCAACGCCATCGCCCGTTGCCAAACAAGCGAAGGTGTGCCGCAGGCCTAGCGTAAAAACCATGTTGCACGACCGGTGAATCGCCAGAAAAGTCTCCATTTGTTGACGGCTGCAAGGTCAGCGCATCAGGCACGGTAGAGTTCGACAGTGCGACCATCGGGATCGGCGACTAATGCCATGTAGCCCCACGGCGTGTCACGACCGGGTTTGATGACGCGACCACCGAGTGACGCCGCAGATTCGACGGCAGCATCAGGGGCAACGATCGCAAAACCGAGCCGAGTAGTCGAATCGACCGCTTGATCGTCAGGTAGCGGATAGATTTCGATGATGCCATCGCCAAGCGGGGCCGAGTGATGCAGCGGCCCCTTGCCGTGTTGCTCTTCGGTGAAGGTCAGACCCAGCGAACCGTAGAAGGCGCAAACGGCGGGAACGTCGTGAGTCTTGAGGACGAGCAATCGCAGGGAAACGTCAGTCACGGGAGTCCTTGCGGTTAGGTCGTGCAACGGAAGGTTTTTACGACACCGCCGATACCGAAGCGGTGGAGTTTGAAGCACGAGATAGTGTACCAATGCCAGCGCCCGTTGCCTACCAACGAAGGTGTGCCGAAGGCCTAGCGTAAAAACCATGTTGCACGACCGGTGAATAACCAGAAAGGTCTCCACCCGTTGACGGCTGCAAGGTCAGCGCCCCGCTACGGATCAGCCCGGCCATCAACGAGGAAGTGACCGAATCCGGCCGCCGCGACATGATCCCGGTTCGGCAGGTAGGCATCAACGACGTCATCGGCCAAGTGACTGAAGTCGTCAAAGGCGACCGCGCATTCGGGGCACACCAACCGTGCGCTGGGATCAGAGATGAATGAAGACACGGTTTGCGATAGGTCGTGAAGATTGACGAACCACGTCGAGCATTCGTAGCACTCCAGCCAGATGTGAGCGCAGTGGCGACACCGGAGCAGCACGAAGTCCTCATCGCCGCAGCAGGACACGCAAGTGTGGTCTACGTCGCGATCAGTTAGTAGTGCGAAGTCACGGGGTTGGATGTGACTCATGGGAAGACTGAGGTCGTGCAACGGAAGGTTTTTACGACACCGCCCTAAACGAAGTGAACGATGTTTGAACTACGGAAATTGTACCAAGGCCAACCCGCGTCGCCAAACAAGGAAGGTGTGCCGAAGGCCTAGCGTAAAAACCATGTTGTCGGGCACGGGCACTACGTTTCGAGCGGGACACCCAGTTCGGCAGACATCGCCCGCCATTGATCGAGCGTGAAAGCAAGAGCCTCGTCGTCCGAGGAGTCGGGATTGTCGTGCTTGTATCGTGAGAACAACCCAGATGGAGCCTTGTGGCGTACCAAAGTCTCATGTCGCAATTCGCGAAACTGCGTTTCGGATTCGTGGACAATCGCCCAAGCCCAATGGAAGTTCCAGAGCGTCGATTCAATCGTATCAGCGCGGGCATACATCGACGGGCGAGCGTAAACATGACGGATGACGTCAGCCAGTTCGTCGGCAATTTGCTCGGGGGTTCGCATCTAGTGCCCGACAACGGGAGGTTTTTACGACACCCGTCCACAACGAAGCGAACGATTCAAGTGCCACCAAACATCGTACCAAAAGATCGCCCGTCAAACAAAGAGCGAGGGTGTCCGCGGGTTGGCACCAGTGGGCTCGTCGCCGAAGCGATTGACGCAAATCACCAGAAATGCCTCCACAGACGACAGCCGCGGCCTTGCGTAAACACCATGTTGTCGGACAAGACGCTACCTAATCGTATTCCTCGCAAGCAAGTCGATAGCCCAACAATTCCGCGAGCTTGTGCGCCAACGGAAGGCAGCAATTCTTGACATCCTTGGGGTAAGGATAGACCTGTATGCCTTGATTCTCCCAGACATCAAATTCGAGATATTCCATGGCATCCGGTTCAGCAATTCGGCAGCGAACAGGTTTGCCTTCGCGGTAGATGCGGCAGATTTCTTCGGGTGCGTTCAAGCCTTCAAGTGCTGCAAGCCGTTTCTTTGCGTCGGACTGCGCCTCTTCAGCGCTGATCTCGTGTCGCGGAAACGTGTCGGCGACCCGAGTCACGACGTCGTCGATCGACAGGCAGTCAGCGTCATCGGCGGGGGGAGATGTCGTAGAAGTAGTAGGTAGCCACTGGTTTCTGTCCGACAACGGAAGGTTTTTACGACACCGCCCCGAACGAAGCGGTGGAGTTTGAATCGCGAGTGATTTTACCAATACCAGCGCCCGTTGCCAAACAAGCGAAGGTGTGCCGAAGGCCTAGCGTAAAAACCATGTTAGGCGGCGGGCCCCTCGTTAGACTCAAGCATTTGAACGACCGTCGCATAGGCCGCACGGGCATCATCGGGCATTCCACCAACGAAATTATGTTCGGCACCGCCCATACGCGCCCAACCGAGAGCATCAAGCTTGCCGTCACCATCAAGGATGGAGACATCAGCTCCACGGTCGAGCAGAAATCGAACGCCTTCGACGAAGCCAACCCCAGCAGCGGCCATAAGCGGAGTTTCGCCGGAGTGCCCACCTCGCCCGTTGAGCGGAGTTCCATGGTCGAGAAGCAAGGTTGAGATCGAGATATTGTGCGATTCCAATGCAGCTATGAGTGGTTCGACAGATTGTGCAGCCGCCGGGGCTTCGGCGATGAGCTCGCGAACAAGATCGAGGTGGTCGTACTCTGCAGCGTGGCAGAGGGCCATAACCATCGCCTCGCTGCGGGGTTGATAGCCACCATTGGCGAGAAGTTCGCGGATATTGTCAGCCGACACACGTGGCATATGATTAGATTCGTCCGCCTAACGGAAGGTTTTTACGACACCGCCGTTGCGATGCCATTCAAGTTTGAACAACCAGCGATTCTACCAACAGTGGGAGGCTTGAACAAACGACAGCGGTGTGCCGAAGGCCTAGCGTAAAAACCATGTTGTGCGGCAGATGAAGCGGGTTCACGCGTTGATTTCAGCGAGGATTTCCCGAAGTCCGGCATGGGCAGAAGTAGGGATCAGATCAAAGATGCGATCAGAGTTCAGCGCATCCTGAATCGCAGCATCAAAGTCAGATTTGTATTCGGCGGACTTCTGAGCTGCCATCCGAGTCGCTGTCGTGACGTATTGGTCGGATTTGCCAGCGATTGAATCGGTGAATTCAGGGGATGCGACGTAATCGTAGTCGGTGCGGATTGCGGCGATCATGTCGCGAGCGTCCAACCAGAAAGCGCGGGAATCGGCCGAGCAAGGGAAGCAGGCAGGATCGTCGATCAGGTCGCCGTCGTTGCAACAGACGAGCGCGGTCATCACACCGTAGAGGCGTTGAGCGTCGAATTCAGACGGGTCACCACTCATTAGGCTCTGCCGCACAACGGAAGGTTTTTACGACACCGCCCTGAACGAAGCGAACAATGTCTGAACTACGAGAAATTGTACCAAAGCCAGCCCGCGTTGACAAAGTTGGAAGGTGTGCCGAAGGCCTAGCGTAAAAACCATGTTGTCCGCCTCTGCGTTACGAGAACACTTTGACTAAAAGAAGCGACAACGGCGTTAGTATGATCGCAGCGAGCGTCACCAACATTGAGGTGTCAAAAACACGGGTTCGCGCTCGTTCGTCAATGTCGGGCAAGCAGGCGGAAGCAATCCGTTCAGTAATGGTTGCCACGATCATTGGAAGCGACAGGTAGAACACGGCGAACAAAAGGCTGGCGGGAAACACCCACACAGCATGCCAGCCCGAGTATCCATTGGCGACCATTTGCGAACGAATTGCGAACGTCATGCCGATCGCGACGCCAAGAGCCGCGAGTACAAAGAAGAATTCAAGCTCTTTGCCGAAACCTCCTCGCTGCGACGCTCGAACCATGGGAAGACCTGAGGCGGACAACGGAAGGTTTTTACGACACCGCCCTGAACGAAGCGAACGATGCCTGAACTACGGAAATTGTACCAACGCCATGGCCCGTTGCCAAAGAGCCAAGGTGTGCCGAAGGCCTCAGCGTAAAAACCCTGTTATGTGACCGGGGAGCTACCAGACGACGATGCCACCGTCATCCGCCAGACCGCACGGCCACGATCCACCGTTGTAAAGGCGGACAATCTCGCACCACCGATTCGGATTGCCAGTTGTGATCTCGCGGGCAGCCATGCGAACCGCAAAGTGCACTGCCCCTGCGGCGGCAGTGGTGTAGTTGTGCGCACCGTCAACCAGTTCGGGAACCGCGTCGGGCACAGAACGCAACGAAACCATTGCACGTTTAACGGCGGCGAGTTCGATAGCGGTATCCACGGGGTCGAGCGGAGGATTGTGGAGCGGGTCAGGTTGGTCGCGCGACGTGGGCAGCCAGTCCCACGCGTCACCGGAATTAGCGAGCGAACAACCGTCCGGCGCGACACGAAGACTTGTGAACCAAGAGGCAGCGTCGATCAAGCTATGGAGGTCGTCGATCGTCAATGCAAATCCGGCAGGTCACATAACGGAAGGTTTTTACGACACCGCCCTGAACGAAACGAGCGACATCTGAACTACGAGAGATTCTACCAAAGCCAACGCCCGTTGCCAGAGAGCGAAGGTGTGCCGAAGGCCTAACGTAAAAACCCTGTTGTGCGACCGGAAACCCTACGTTTCGTTCTCCGAATCGTATAGAGAGAAATTCAGGCCGTCCCGATCTCCGGTCTCGATTGGAGTGCCAAGCGAGTGTGACGCTTCGGTCGAGAGGATGTCAGAGACGGTGCGGCCATTGAACCGATTGTGGACTCCGATTTTACCCTCAGCCTGAAGTACGCCGAGCTTAATGCTGTTGAACTGCCTTCGGGTTTCAGCGTCGAGTAACGGCATCAGCGCATTTACGACGCCGACAATGTTAGACGGATCGTTGCAGACAACGGTCAATGTGTTTGGGGTCTCTGCCATCGGAGCAAATAAACGGTAGGTCGCACAACGGAAGGTTTTTACGACACCGCCCTGAACGAAGCGAACGATGTATGAACTACCGGAAATTGTACCAAGGCCAGCCAGCGTTGACAAAGTTGGAAGGTGTGCCGAAGGCCCCAGCGTAAAAACCATGTTGTGCGGCGTATGAATCGCCAAGAAAAGCATCAATTAGTTTGCGTCCAAGATCGTGAGCAAGCGATCGGCGCGGCGAAACAAATAGATACTGATATCGTACTGGCCGTCTTTGAGGTTGGAGACCGGATGGTCTGGAAGCATGTCCCATTGCCATTCAGGATCAGGTTCGGCGATATCATCGGGCAGAATGGTGTCCGCGAAATGCGATTGGTCGGTGAAGTCGGTTTTGGACGCAATTTTCAGGAACGTGGCGAAATCACCATCGACAAACGGCCAATCAGTATCCTGCCAAGTGGGGAGGCTCGGCGTGCAGTAAATGATTTGGTTGGTTAGCGGGTCGGCAGCATCAGCACCAATCGCATTGTTGGCCTGCGTAATGTTGACGTTGTTCGTAGAAATGTCGCGTTCAATAAGAGCGCCGCGTTCAACGCAGCCGAAGCATGCAGCTGCGATTTGTTCGGCGCCGTAGAAATGGTCACCATCAAGACGGTGTACGGTAGAGCCGCAAAACTCGCAGGGCGTTGCATCATCGCGAAGGTACGCGAAGTTGAGTGGGTCGGCGAAGTATTGAAATGCCATTGGTCTCCGCCGCACAACGGAAGGTTTTTACGACACCGCCCTGAACGAAGCGAACGATGCCTGAACTACGAGAAAATGTACCAAAGCCATGGCCCGTTGCCAAAGAGCCAAGGTGTGCCGAAGGCCTCAGCGTAAAAACCATGTTGTCGTCCCCGGTGAAGCGGAGCTAAGGCTTGAACCGACCGAACATGTCGAAATCATGTGCCGTTGCCAGTATCGGAATCGAGGCCGCAAGGGAACCGGAAGACAGTGCAGATTGAACCAACTGCAAGAATCGCACCATCACCAACAACACCGCAATTTCCTTTGCGGTCTCGTGTGTCTTTCTCTCCCAGACCTTGTTTTCCATGTACCATCGGAAATCGTCCTGCGTTTGTTCTAGTCCAATCAGCGTGAACGTCTCCCAGTCAGGGGAGTTCCAATCGCAGAGCCAGTCAACGTCGTCGGGGTCGCCCGAGAAATCGGCGTAGCCGAATGAGTCGAAGTACCAACGATCGTAATTGATGTCGAAACCGTTCATCTCAAGGTAGGCCGCACGCAGTTCAAACTGCGAGGAGCAAGCAGTGAGAAAAGCGTTGATATGCTTGTGAACGCTTGTGGCGGGATTCGTGAACGTCGTGTCGGCGAGAGATGTAAAACGATCGGAACCCTCGGAACGCAGCAGCGATTCAAGGTGCGATGCCGCACCGGAGATCTCGTTGGACCGCAGGTATGTGTCAACGGATTGCCAGAGGTCAACATTCATAGGCTAGGGGCCGACAACGGGAGGTTTTTACGACACCGCCCCAAACGAAGCGGTAGAGTTTGAATCACGTTTGATTGTACCAATGCCAACGCCCGTTGCCAAACAAGCGTAGGTGTGCCGAAGGCCTAGCGTAAAAACCATGTTGTCCGTCTCTACGCTACGAGGAAGCGTCGCGACACCGAAACGCTTCAAGTGCAGAGCGGAAGGCGCTGCGGCCAGCTTGGCGGTAGACGCGAGGGTCGGAATCGACGGGATGGTAAACGAAACGATCGAGTACGATTTCACATTCGCCGGGTTCAAGGTCGTGTTCGGCCATCATGGAGCGCACGCCGTCAACGGCAGCATCAACATACGTGGACATCTCGTCAGCGCATTCGTGTGGCTCACCGGACTGCCAATCTGTGACGTCGATGCGCAGTTCACCGTCCGCGTCCGCGAGGTGGCGGATTGTCACAGTCAAACCACCGAGCCTTTCGGAGCCAGCGACCTGACGAATGAGGTAGCTGGAGCCCATGGAACGCCACGGAATTGCGGGCAGATATTTTGGTTGATCCGAAGGCATTGGTCTGAGACGGACAACGGAAGGTTTTTACGACACCGCTTCTCTCCGAAGACAAAAAGTGTCGCAACACAAATCAGTTTACCAAAAAGAAACCACGTTGCCAAAGAGGCGGTGTCCACGGCATTGCAAACCAAATCGCTTCAACGAAGCGATTGATGTTGCAAACCAAACGGTGCTCCAACGACGAAGCCGTGGCTTTGCGTAAAAACCATGTTGCACGACGCTGAATCACGGGAAAAGTCTCCATCAGGAGAAAGCGGCAAGCCGTCCGCGCAATGAATCACGAAGAAACTGGGATGTGCCAAGAGAGATTGAGGTTTTTGATCGTGATGCCGTCAGGTTTGGCAGCAACGGACAATTTCGCAATCGACAGTTGCCGCGTCGGAACCAGACAAGGCCCTGGCGCGCCATCGAGATAGCCCTGCGTGACAGAGTCGCGTTGAAGTCCGAGGTGATTGACGGTATCGCAGGTTGGGCATCTGTACGCGACCCACATCTGTTGCGGCCACGATTTGAATGCGATGTCGAACGCGTCGGACAGCAGCGTGTTGCCCATGCAATCAGTGCAATCGAGGTACTGATTCAGGACTGAATTCATGAAAGCCTGCGTCGTGCAACGGAAGGTTTTTACGACACCGCCCTGAACGAAGCGAGCGACGTCTGAACTGCGAGATATTGTACCCATGCCATCGCCCGTTGCCAAACAAGCGAAGGTGTGCCGCAGGCCTAGCGTAAAAACCATGTTGTACGCCGTCGCGCTGCCAAATCAGTCTCCATCGAGTAGCCCCGGACAATCGCCATCCTTGATACCACCGAGTTGGCGGCATTTTGCAGTGTGCCATTCGCCAAATGATGAAAACGTGAAGCCGTCATCCTGCGCGAGATTGTCAGCGACGGTGTTGTCGGGATCAATGTAGACAATGATGTATGGGGAACAGCGCGTATCATAGGCGAAGTAGTCCCCGCAGCTGTTGGACGCAAATGCGATCAAAAAGTCGGGCCATGGGTCGGGACGATCAGGCGAGCGTAGGTCAATGTTGGTGTCGAGAAACCGGAGGAGCTTGTGCGGCGAATCGACAACGAGAAAGTCGCACGCGTTGTGGATTGGGTCGGACGGATTCAGAAGTGCCGCACGATGAGCGTCCGGCAGCCGGAAAGACAGAGCGGTTTCGATCTGGGCGATGCTCATTGATCTGAGGCGTACAACGGGAGGTTTTTACGACACCGCCCTGAACGAAGCGAGCGACGCCTGAACTACGAGAGATTGTACCAATGCGAGCCCGCGTTGCAAAACATGGAAGGTGTGCCGAAGGCCCTTGCGTAAAACCCATGTTGCACGACCCGGCACGACCCGTGAACGGTTTCGGTTTAAGGCAAAACGCCAGAATCCAAGATGAAGGTCATGCCAACGATGGCGGCAAAAGCAAGGATAACGTATACAGCGATCGCTGACGGAGTTGCACCGGGGTCGCGGCCATTCCGAAAGCGTTGTGGAACGTATTGGGTCAGATAGATCAGCCCGTTCACGAGCACAATTGCAGCAACGGCGTATCCCTGCCAACGTCCGCCGTCGCCGGGGGCAAACAACATCGCGAGAACAATTTCGACGAACGTTACGGTGACCAGAGCCCGACCAAGGTGGTGTGGTTTGTCCGATGGTTGCGTCCCTTCTGGCGGGGGTGATTCAGATGTTGGCGATTCGTATGGATTCGACATTCATCTAGGGTCGTGCAACGGAAGGTTTTTACGACACCGCCCTGAACGAAGCGAACGATGTATGGACTATGGAAGATTCTACCACCAGAGGGCGGCTTGGACAAACGACAGCGGTGTGCCGAAGGCCTAGCGTAAAAACCATGTTGTACGCCGTTACCGCGTGAACGCAGTTGGAATCTCAGAGTGTGTGCCGCGGAGAATGCGGATATCACGAATAAGCGATTGAAACCCTCGCAGCATGCCATCGGTCCATGGGACGCAATCTGACAGGCTTCGATTCGCGACACCACAAGTAGCGATAGCGGCATCCACGTCTTGCGATTCGATCTGCGAGGCACAGTCGCGGAGGTCAGCAAGCCAGCGCTCGGTGACTGGATCACCGAAAGTCTGTGAGTCACAGAATCCCAGTATTGCTTCGGATAGCTTTTGTGATGCAGCAGTGTCCACGGGAGGCGTACAACGGAAGGTTTTTACGACACCGCCCAAAACGAAGCGAGCGATGTTTGAACTACGAAAGATTGTACCAACGCCAGCCCGCGTGACCAACCAAGGAAGGTGTGCCGAAGGCCTAGCGTAAAAACCATGTTGTACGCCGTCGAAGTGCCAACCCGCTATGCGTCAAGAGAGGCGTAACGAATGACGTCCGCGCCCAGCGAATCGCGAAGATTGGCAGCCAAACCATCAGGTTCGGAATCAAATTCAGCGACAATCTGGAAGTTGACGCCGGTTGGACATTCCGGCATCCAAGTCTCAATCGTATGCGAGTCAGACGCTCGCGTCACATTGAGGGCGATCGACTTCGATTGTGAACTGGCGTACCGCCAAGAGTCGTGACAATCGAAGTGAAAGTTCGGAAGCAAGAGTCGGGATTGCAGGGCGTTACAGACAGATTCGAGCGATGCACTAGAGTTTGCAGCGAAGTACGTTGTGATGCGCGGCATATGAACAGACTGAGGCGTACAACGGAGGGTTTTTACGACACCGCCGTTGCGATGCCATTCAAGTTTGAACAACGATAGATTCTACCACCAAAGGGAGGCCTGAACAAACGACAGCGGTGTGCCGAAGGCCTAGCGTAAAAACCATGTTGTACGACCGGACCATTAGCGAAGAACCATGGAGTCGGGACCACGAACAACGGACCACGAATCAACGCCGAGGTGCTTGCCCAACAGAGATTCGACAACAGACTGGTTCAGCGTTGTGTTGCGAGGGAACGCAACATGCAGTCCTGTGACACCGCTGGCCCATGTAGAATCGCTGATCGTGGGTTCATCGACATCGCGACGAGTGAATACGAACACTTGCCAGTCTCCACCTACGAGACGGTATGTGCCCTCGACGAACGCCATTTCGTCGTCCATCACAAGGTCGTAACTGATTTCGTTTACTGTCAATTCGGTGTGCAGCGACAAAACGCTAGGTCGTACAACGGAAGGTTTTTACGACACCGCTTCTCTCCGAAGTCAAAAAGCGTCGCAACACAAATCAGTTTACCAAAAAGAATCCACGTTGCCAAAGAGGCGGTGTCCGCGGCGTTGCAAACCAGAACGCGTCACCGAAGCGAATGACATGGCAAACCAACCAATGCTCCAACGACGAAGCCGCGGCTTTGCGTAAAAACCATGTTGTGCGAACGAAGCGTTGCGAGTTCGGTTTCCATCATGTAACCGCTGCAAGTCCCGCATCAACCGCGTTGATACGAGACTGCCAGTGCTGTGCGGCGTCGTGTTTCTGATCGGTGTCCATGTCAGATGATTTCTGGGTTTGTGAAAGTTGAGCCAAGTATTCCCTTTTGCGATCAGCCAGATAGGTCGCGTAGTCAGAGGACGAAACGGGAATCCACCCGGGGCCATCGCAACCGCAAGTGTGAAACGTATGGCCGACGCGATACATGCCGTGAAGATTGCGCCACGCTTTAGTGTCGGATTGGCGAGGCGTTTTGAAGTCGAGCCCCATGTCGATCATGGGTTCAGAGCATTCGGGGCACTTGTGCGTAGTGTCGCGGAATCGTGATTCGATGTCAGCCAGCGTCAGTTTGAGTTCACGTTCACGGCGTTCGAGGCTTTTGGCGTGATGACGGATTCGTGACAGTTCAGCGTATGCGTAACCAAGACCCTGAACCGCGAGATAGTCAACGATCGGCGGTTGCTTGAAGCCCTTGCGGCACGAGAAACATGCGAAGTGGCGTTTGTATGGGCCATGCATGGCGTAGCGGCACATGATAGTCTCGTTCGCAGATAACGGAAGGTTTTTACGACACCCGCCAACAACGAAGCGGACGATGCCTGAACTACGAGAGATTCTACCACCAGAGGGAAGCTTGAACAAACGACAGCGGTGTGCCGAAGGCCTAGCCTAAAAACCATGTTGTGCGACCGCCGAGCCATGGTTTACGACGGGCTGTGTATCGCGCCAGACCAGTAGCGAAAGTCGATACGCTCGTTCGGGTTGCAGTACTTGAGATCGCCGATGGGATCATCTGAAATCCAAATGTCGCGAAGTTCATCATCAATGTACTGCATTGCGATCACGGCACGATCATTCAGTACGTTGTCAACGTAGGATCGTACGGCCTCCGGTTCGGGAAGATTGAGAATTGAGGCCAGCATGTCAGCGTGTGTGTGCCAACCGAATTCGCGAAACCCAATGGCCACGTCACCATCAGCAAGAGAGTCGACGGCGAAGTGCAATGTTCCATCAGGACTGCGGTGTTCTTCGGCTGGAACCATGATTGGTCGAGGTCGCACAACGGAAGGTTTTTACGACACCGTCCTGAACGAAGCGAACAATGTCTGAATTACGAGAGATTGTACCAAGGCGAGTCCGCGTGACCAACCAAGGAAGGTGTGCCGAAGGCCTAGCGTAAAAAACATGTTGCACGACCGTCTGCTCAAACCAACAGGTCGAATAAGATGAGGATGGTGCCCGCAACCACAACAGTCACAAGTGGCACGAACGAATCCAGCATGTGATCCAACGTGTCGAGCGGAACTAGCGGTGTAAACCGTGCCAGCGACACAAAGAGGCGTGAAATCAGGAACCAACCAACCACGGCAGCTGGTAGCGGCAGTGCCAGTTGAGGCCACCCCAGATCGAGGCCGCGAAACACCGTGGCGGTTCCGACCAAGATCGCCCAACTGGCGATGAAAAGCGAAGCTATGTAAAGGAGGTGTGTAAGCGAACGCAAATCGGGTAGGTCGTGCAACGGAAGGTTTTTACGACACCGCCCCAATCGAAGCGAACGACGTCTGAACTACGAGGAATTGTACCACCGCCAGCGAGCGTTGCCAAACAAACGAAGGTGTGCCGAAGGCCTAGCGTAAAAACCATGTTGTGCGAACCGGAACCTACGTTGTCGTGTTGTATTGTTTGCAGGCTTCCCACGCCTCCTCTGAGTTGGCAAGCACCTCGCAATCGCAGTAGCCGCCATTCTCGGCAAGCCATTCCAAGGTTTCAGTTTCGGGTAACCCTGCAGAGCGGACATGTGCGATCGTAAGACGTCGAGTGTGGTCGCAACCGTCAATGGGGAGGCGTTCGTCGAGCATGTCGAACAACGCCTTGAATTGCGTGTTCGAGAGCGGAAGTGCCTCGGCAGCGTCTTCCATCGCTTTCAGCTTGGCCTCACGAAGAAGCTTCTTTCGTTGCTGCTTGTCTAAACGTGCCATAAGAGAAAGCTAGGTTCGCACAACGGAAGGTTTTTACGACACCGCCCTAAACGAAGCGAGCGATGCTTGAACTACGAAAATTGTACCAAGGCCAGCTCGCGTTGACAAAGCTAGAAGGTGTGCCGAAGGCCTAGCGTAAAAACCATGTTGCACGACCGTCAGGCTGGCAGTTCAGTGGTCAGGCTAAAGGCACTGCCGTTTGTGTTCGGCTGCCAGCCATCCGCTAACGCAATGCGGATGCAATGTGCGACCAATGCGGGAGTGATCGCGTTTGCATTCTCGGCGATCCAGTTGTCGGGTCGCAAAGCGTCAACCGTGACATGAAGAACCGTTCGAGGATCGTGCGCAGTTTGCACCGCGAAGGTCATCCACGATTCGAGCGCACCTTGGCAATACGTTGGGCGGGAGCGAACACGCCAGCGGTATTCGACACCATCAACGGTGATTGCGGACGAGCCTTTGTGTGGGAATGCCATTCGGTAGGTCGTGCAACGGAAGGTTTTTACGACACCGCCCTGAACGAAGCGGGCGATGCTTGAACTACGAGAGATTGTACCAAGGCCAGCCCGCGTGGCCAAACGCGGAAGGTGTGCCGCAGGCCTAGCGTAAAAACCATGTTGTACGCCGCGACTAACCAGTGATCTCTCCATCACGAGAGACGCGAATTGAGTCCCCAGAATAGAAGTCGGATCGCTGCGCATGTTCGCCGGTTGAAGTCAGATCAGATTCGGCAACACTGTAAGTTGTCGGGCGGTCGTAGACATGAATCGCGTATCCCCACGATCCATCGTCGTTTTGAGCGCGGCCAAGCACCGCGGAGAGCATGCCGTGAATGTCCGCGAGATCAGGGTTGGCAGATGTTACGCGAACCTTTTCGTAGAAGTCGAATCGTGGTTCGTCGCTCATCGGAAACCTGAGGCGTACAACGGAAGGTTTTTACGACACCGCCGTTGCGATGCCATTCAAGTTTGAACAACCAGCGATTCTACCAACAGTGGGAGGCTTGAACAAACGACAGCGGTGTGCCGAAGGCCTAGCGTAAAAACCATGTTGTGCGGCAGATGAAGCGGGTTCACGCGTTGATTTCAGCGAGGATTTCCCGAAGTCCGGCATGGGCAGAAGTAGGGATCAGATCAAAGATGCGATCAGAGTTCAGCGCATCCTGAATCGCAGCATCAAAGTCAGATTTGTATTCGGCGGACTTCTGAGCTGCCATCCGAGTCGCTGTCGTGACGTATTGGTCGGATTTGCCAGCGATTGAATCGGTGAATTCAGGGGATGCGACGTAATCGTAGTCGGTGCGGATTGCGGCGATCATGTCGCGAGCGTCCAACCAGAAAGCGCGGGAATCGGCCGAGCAAGGGAAGCAGGCAGGATCGTCGATCAGGTCGCCGTCGTTGCAACAGACGAGCGCGGTCATCACACCGTAGAGGCGTTGAGCGTCGAATTCAGACGGGTCACCACTCATTAGGCTCTGCCGCACAACGGAAGGTTTTTACGACACCGCCCAAAACGAAGCGAGCGATGTTTGAACTACGAAAGATTGTACCAACGCCAGCCCGCGTGACCAACCAAGGAAGGTGTGCCGAAGGCCTAGCGTAAAAACCATGTTGTACGCCGTCGAAGTGCCAACCCGCTATGCGTCAAGAGAGGCGTAACGAATGACGTCCGCGCCCAGCGAATCGCGAAGATTGGCAGCCAAACCATCAGGTTCGGAATCAAATTCAGCGACAATCTGGAAGTTGACGCCGGTTGGGCATTCCGGCATCCAAGTCTCAATCGTATGCGAGTCAGACGCTCGCGTCACATTGAGGGCGATCGACTTCGATTGTGAACTGGCGTACCGCCAAGAGTCGTGACAATCGAAGTGAAAGTTCGGAAGCAAGAGTCGGGATTGCAGGGCGTTACAGACAGATTCGAGCGATGCACCAGAGTTTGCAGCGAAGTACGTTGTGATGCGCGGCATATGAACAGACTGAGGCGTACAACGGAAGGTTTTTACGACACCGCCCTGAACGAAGCGAGCGACGTCTGAACTGCGAGATATTGTACCCATGCCATCGCCCGTTGCCAAACAAGCGAAGGTGTGCCGCAGGCCTAGCGTAAAAACCATGTTGTACGCCGTCGCGCTGCCAAATCAGTCTCCATCGAGTAGCCCCGGACAATCGCCATCCTTGATACCACCGAGTTGGCGGCATTTTGCAGTGTGCCATTCGCCAAATGATGAAAACGTGAAGCCGTCATCCTGCGCGAGATTGTCAGCGACGGTGTTGTCGGGATCAATGTAGACAATGATGTATGGGGAACAGCGCGTATCATAGGCGAAGTAGTCCCCGCAGCTGTTGGACGCAAATGCGATCAAAAAGTCGGGCCATGGGTCGGGACGATCAGGCGAGCGTAGGTCAATGTTGGTGTCGAGAAACCGGAGGAGCTTGTGCGGCGAATCGACAACGAGAAAGTCGCACGCGTTGTGGATTGGGTCGGACGGATTCAGAAGTGCCGCACGATGAGCGTCCGGCAGCCGGAAAGACAGAGCGGTTTCGATCTGGGCGATGCTCATTGATCTGAGGCGTACAACGGAAGGTTTTTACGACACCGCCCTGAACGAAGCGAGCGACGTCTGAACTGCGAGATATTGTACCCATGCCATCGCCCGTTGCCAAACAAGCGAAGGTGTGCCGCAGGCCTAGCGTAAAAACCATGTTGTACGCCGTCGCGCTGCCAAATCAGTCTCCATCGAGTAGCCCCGGACAATCGCCATCCTTGATACCACCGAGTTGGCGGCATTTTGCAGTGTGCCATTCGCCAAATGATGAAAACGTGAAGCCGTCATCCTGCGCGAGATTGTCAGCGACGGTGTTGTCGGGATCAATGTAGACAATGATGTATGGGGAACAGCGCGTATCATAGGCGAAGTAGTCCCCGCAGCTGTTGGACGCAAATGCGATCAAAAAGTCGGGCCATGGGTCGGGACGATCAGGCGAGCGTAGGTCAATGTTGGTGTCGAGAAACCGGAGGAGCTTGTGCGGCGAATCGACAACGAGAAAGTCGCACGCGTTGTGGATTGGGTCGGACGGATTCAGAAGTGCCGCACGATGAGCGTCCGGCAGCCGGAAAGACAGAGCGGTTTCGATCTGGGCGATGCTCATTGATCTGAGGCGTACAACGGGAGGTTTTTACGACACCGCCCCAAACGAAGCGGTAGAGTTTGAATCACGTTTGATTGTACCAATGCCAACGCCCGTTGCCAAACAAGCGTAGGTGTGCCGAAGGCCTAGCGTAAAAACCATGTTGTCCGTCTCTACGCTACGAGGAAGCGTCGCGACACCGAAACGCTTCAAGTGCAGAGCGGAAGGCGCTGCGGCCAGCTTGGCGGTAGACGCGAGGGTCGGAATCGACGGGATGGTAAACGAAACGATCGAGTACGATTTCACATTCGCCGGGTTCAAGGTCGTGTTCGGCCATCATGGAGCGCACGCCGTCAACGGCAGCATCAACATACGTGGACATCTCGTCAGCGCATTCGTGTGGCTCACCGGACTGCCAATCTGTGACGTCGATGCGCAGTTCACCGTCCGCGTCCGCGAGGTGGCGGATTGTCACAGTCAAACCACCGAGCCTTTCGGAGCCAGCGACCTGACGAATGAGGTAGCTGGAGCCCATGGAACGCCACGGAATTGCGGGCAGATATTTTGGTTGATCCGAAGGCATTGGTCTGAGACGGACAACGGAAGGTTTTTACGACACCGCCCTGAACGAAGCGAACGATGTATGAACTACCGGAAATTGTACCAAGGCCAGCCAGCGTTGACAAAGTTGGAAGGTGTGCCGAAGGCCCCAGCGTAAAAACCATGTTGTGCGGCGTATGAATCGCCAAGAAAAGCATCAATTAGTTTGCGTCCAAGATCGTGAGCAAGCGATCGGCGCGGCGAAACAAATAGATACTGATATCGTACTGGCCGTCTTTGAGGTTGGAGACCGGATGGTCTGGAAGCATGTCCCATTGCCATTCAGGATCAGGTTCGGCGATATCATCGGGCAGAATGGTGTCCGCGAAATGCGATTGGTCGGTGAAGTCGGTTTTGGACGCAATTTTCAGGAACGTGGCGAAATCACCATCGACAAACGGCCAATCAGTATCCTGCCAAGTGGGGAGGCTCGGCGTGCAGTAAATGATTTGGTTGGTTAGCGGGTCGGCAGCATCAGCACCAATCGCATTGTTGGCCTGCGTAATGTTGACGTTGTTCGTAGAAATGTCGCGTTCAATAAGAGCGCCGCGTTCAACGCAGCCGAAGCATGCAGCTGCGATTTGTTCGGCGCCGTAGAAATGGTCACCATCAAGACGGTGTACGGTAGAGCCGCAAAACTCGCAGGGCGTTGCATCATCGCGAAGGTACGCGAAGTTGAGTGGGTCGGCGAAGTATTGAAATGCCATTGGTCTCCGCCGCACAACGGAAGGTTTTTACGACACCGCCCCAATCGAAGCGGTTGAGTTTGAATCACAAGAAATTGTACCAATGCCAGCGCCCGTTGCCAAACAAGCGAAGGTGTGCCGAAGGCCTAGCGTAAAAACCATGTTAGGCGACCGGTGCATTGGAGATCATGTCAAGCCATAGTCAGACAATTGTCCGTGGGCGAGAATCTCGATGTCACCATCCGTGCGATGAATGAGAAAGCCAGAAGCACCGGCGAACATTTCGCGTTCGGATTCGGGAATGTCGAGATCACATTCGACGCCGTAGCCAAAGAACCAGCCAGCGTCAATTTCGTGAGGGGCGGAACGCACCATTCGGTAGCCCACCATTGGAGCAGGTTGCGCGGAAATGTGTTCGTCAGCAATCGAGATGGCAGATTCGGTATCCATCATGGAAATCTTAGGTCGCCTAACGGAAGGTTTTTACGACACCGCCCTAAACGAAGCGAGAGATGCCTGAACTGCGAAAGATTCTACCACCAGAGGGAGGCTTGAACAAACGACAGCGGTGTGCCGAAGGCCTAGCGTAAAAACCATGTTGGCCGTCATTGAATCTCAGTATCAGCGTCGTCCCAGAGAGCCTGCTCGCGGGCTAACAGTGCAAAAATATCGCCATCGGCGACCGTGTACTCGTCGCCGTCACTATAGCACCACTCGATCAGTTGGCCATCAAGAATGGCCCAGTGGACTGTCAATGACCCGCCAATTCCGTTGTCCGAAAAGATGAGAGCACGGTGCAGCCATGGTGTTGTCCATTCCGTGCGAAGAAACGACGTAAATTCTGCAGCACCTTCGCTACCGTCAAGTGGATAGAGATAACGAACGTCAGTTGGGCCGACGAAGCCATTGCACACCAGATAGATATCTCGTAGCCAGCTGGGAATCTCGACACCCAGCGATTGCTGGGCAGCGTCGATCATGGAGAGCGTCGCTGGGGGACTAAAGCGAGCGGTGGGCATAACGGCACGGATGCGATCACGGATGGTAGATTCAGGTGAACTCATCGAAAAGCTGTGACGGCCAACGGAAGGTTTTTACGACACCGTCCTGAACGAAGCGAACAATGTCTGAATTACGAGAGATTGTACCAAGGCGAGTCCGCGTGACCAACCAAGGAAGGTGTGCCGAAGGCCTAGCGTAAAAAACATGTTGCACGACCGTCTGCTCAAACCAACAGGTCGAATAAGATGAGGATGGTGCCCGCAACCACAACAGTCACAAGTGGCACGAACGAATCCAGCATGTGATCCAACGTGTCGAGCGGAACTAGCGGTGTAAACCGTGCCAGCGACACAAAGAGGCGTGAAATCAGGAACCAACCAACCACGGCAGCTGGTAGCGGCAGTGCCAGTTGAGGCCACCCCAGATCGAGGCCGCGAAACACCGTGGCGGTTCCGACCAAGATCGCCCAACTGGCGATGAAAAGCGAAGCTATGTAAAGGAGGTGTGTAAGCGAACGCAAATCGGGTAGGTCGTGCAACGGAAGGTTTTTACGACACCGCCCCAAACGAAGCGAACGATGCCTGAATTGCAAAAAAATTGTACCACGGCCAGCCCGCGTTGCAAAAGATGGAAGGTGTGCCGTAGGCCTAGCGTAAAAACCATGTTGGGCGACCTTAGGCATCTCGGATAGTGACACCATCAATTAGGAAAGCGAATGGGGCGGGAAGAGCGCATACGAGAATGTTTTGAACGAAGAAGCCGCCGAATGCATGGGGAGCGAAACCGCCGAAATGAATCGCGAAACGCAAGCCAGCCATAAGGGCAATGAAGACCGCAACAGCGACATATCGACGACGCCGGTTGAATGAAAGAAGTGCGCCGCACTGTCGGCATGGCCAACGCGCTGAAATCCATGCACGCAACCAGAGTCGAGACCATTGCACCGAAGCGTTACACGCTGGGCAACGGCGATGCCCCAAAAAGCGGCCAATGATAGAGGGAGAAGTGTCTAGCGATTTAGGCGATTCGTATGGATTGCTCATCAGCTAGGTCGCCCAACGGAAGGTTTTTACGACACCGCCCTGAACGAAGCGATGGAGTTTGAATCACGAACAGCTAATGATACGCCAGCCCCGCTTGAAGTGCAAAGGAAGGTGTGCCCGAAGGGCCTAGCGTAAAAACCCTGTTATGTGACCGGCAGCCTACGGCAGATCGTCCACTGCGGGCGAATCAACGGCACCGCCAGCGTCGTCGCCGATGCCCGCAGGGTCGGGACCACCGTTTGCAGCGGGGACACCGTTGGGAAAGTAGTAGTCATTAACCGCACGGTCGATCCCAAGTGGATCGCGGACGGATTCCGGCGACGATTGCGATGCGGGCGACGAGCAGCCGGTCAGCACCATGGACGCCAACCCAGTCACGAACAACGGTTGCAGTGTGAATTTCATTGTGCGTTCCACCGCGAGGTGCTTACGGTAGGTCACATAACGGGTTTCTGTACGACAGTGTGTCGTACATGCTTGGAAAGGGGGGAGAACGGGTGTTGATTTTAGCTGAAGGGGGCTCGGTCTGCAGCACCGTGCGACCGGGCGAGGGTGCGGGGACGCGGTGTTGCGTTCGCTGCTACAGAGGCACGAGTGTGAAAAGCGGTGTTTTTCACACTGAAATCAGGTGGCAATCACACCTTCCCCTCTCGCAGACAAGACGAACGTCCTGCGGGGCAGAATTCAACTCGCAGTTGCGAGGGGGCTAGGTTTTGATCGCCTGAGAAGGTTCCGCGTCTCTGATTCGCAGGATTCGCTTGGCAACCTCTCGCTGCACCTGCGAGAAGAACTCGGGCGACTCCAATCGCTCTCGTTGTGCCGCGGGGAGACAACGCAGCGTCGGCTCCCAGATGTCTTGCAGTGGGATTTGCAAGGAAACCCAATCCTGGCGCGGCATCGTCGCTCGCATTCCCGGCAGGGGAAGCAATTGACCATCCTTCCAAATGTTCAACTTCACCGCATAAGCGCCGTTTGAATCGGGGTTCGGATCCACCTCGAGCTGCATCCGGCCCACGGAGGGCCGACGCTTCGGTTGCCGTCCGGAAGAACCCGACGACGACCCAGGTTCGTCCCCCAACCGATCCAGTGGGCTGGCGACCGCAGTCGCTTTCATTCGTGCGACCTTGGTGTACAGCGAGGTGGTTTCCAAATTGGTGTGCCCGAGCAGCTTTTGAATGAACCGAATGTCGGTGCCGGATTCGATCAGATGCGTGGCAAAGCTGTGGCGGAAACTGTGCGGCGTGACCGCCTTGCCAATTCCCGACAGAATCCGAGCCTGCTTGACCGCACGTTGGATCGTCCGCGGAGAAAGATGGCGGTCGACACGCCTGTCTTCGGAAGGAAACAGGTAGCCAACTCCTTTGGTGTGCCGCCACAACTGCCTCATCAGCGGTAACAGTTCGTCGGCCAACATGACGTAGCGATCCTTTTTGCCTTTGCCAAGTTGAACTCGAATTTGCTGGCGATCGAAATCAAAATCCGACCACTGCAAACGGGCGACCTCAGCGACTCGCAAACCGGTTGCATACAACACGGTGAGAAGCAGTTTGTCACGCAACGTGCGAGCGGCCTCCATCATTCGCTGGACCTCTTTCTTGGACATCACGACAGGCAGTCGCTTTGACTTTCGCGGGGACACCAGTCCAACCGTGCACCGCAACAAACAGAATTTATCCAGGCCGGTTCGCAGTGCCGACAACGTGACGCTGACCTCCGACGCCGATGCGCCGCCATTGACCAGCAGTTCCAAGTACTCCCGAATGTCCTCTTGGTCGATCTGGTCCAGCGGTCCTCGGTACCAGCGAAGGAAGCAGACCCAAGCGGAGCGATAGTTTTTGATGGTGCTAACGGCGTAAAAGCGGATCCGCAACTCACGGACCAGGCATTTAACAACCAACGGTTTGGGCGGCTGAGTCGAGAGGTCGACGACGGCATGCTCGGCTTTGAATTCCGTCTCCACAGCGTGTCGTGGGGCGTCGCGACCGCGCGCGTTTCGCCAAGGCTGGCCGTTGCTGTAGAGACGCGGTGCATCGGGTGCGACGGAACGAGACATGGGTTACTCCCGTGAAAATGATGGAAACGCATGCCGTGAGGTTCACCGAGTCGAGCGTGGTGTACAACGCGAACTTCTCGCAATTCGTTGTTTTTTCGGAACCACGAATGCGTCATCAACTGCCATCAGCCCATTCTGTCGCAGTATCGACAACAGAATGCTGATTGGATTCGGCGGCCCCCACGCCGCCACTCTCCCTCCCGCCGTGGCCTTTGGCCACGGCGGGAGGGAGAGTTTTATGGAAGCTCGTTTTCCGGGGGTACGCTGCTACGCAGCAACCACCGGCTACCATCTGAAAACCCTACGGGGATGAAGAAAGGTTGAAGCCAGAAGAAAAATTGCATTCGCGACCAGAACGTCAATAGCAAACATTTCGCAGCCCACGCCAATGCCCAAACGGCTCACAGGATCGAGCTCAATCATTCCTGCGTCCTTGCTGAAAAGCGGATCCGCAACTCGCGGACGAGACATGGGCTGCTCCAGCAAGCAGGGCGAAGACACGTTGCTCAAACGTTCAGCGAGTCGAGCGAGGTACACAATGCGAATTCGTCTCGATCCGGCCCTCTTTTCGGAACAACGAATGGCCGAACAGCTTACCACCCCCCGGTTTTCTGCTGAATGGAAAACAGGAGACCGACGACGCGTCAGCAAACTCTCAGCAGCCGACGTATCGCCAGCGACCGGCAAACGAATCCAAAACGGCACGCCAAGGACCAGCAAGCCGGGACAGGCAGCACTCTCAAAGGAACGTTGTATTTGACAGGGGAGATCGAACTCACCGATCATTCAAGGTTTGCCTGTGATGCCAACTCCCGGTTTTGGAATTTCCTGACGCAAGCGTTGTCGTCGTGCTTTGGGAATGATCGCTATGCGATCGGGATCGGTTGTGACTTGGGAGCGTCCAATCGGCTCCGCACACCCGCTTCAAAATCCGGATGCACTTTGCCGAACTGAGCCAACATTTTTTCGCGAATGTTTTCAGGGCTGTCGGCCATCGAATTGGAGATCGCAGTGCAAAGTCGCTCGCGAGCTCCCTCGTCCAACACCTTGTTCCAAAACATCTGGGGCTGACCGTAGTAGTCCTTGTCATCACACGCGAACTCGTCATAGCGATCGCCATCGCCGTGCACCGGCATCGGAGGCTCCACAGACCGGCCAGATTCTTTCGGTCCGTTCATTTTATTGGGCTCGTAGTCGACCGTGCCCCCGCCGTTTCCGTCCACTCGCATCGCACCGTCACGGTTGTAAGTCGCATACGGGCAACGCGGTTGATTGACTGGGATTTGGTGATAGTTCACACCCAATCGATACCGGTGTGCATCGGGATAGGAAAGCACTCGATTCTGCAACATGCGATCCGGTGAAATCCCAATTCCCTCGACCAAGTTGCCTGGTTCAAACGCGGCTTGCTCGACATCCTGAAAGTAGTTCGATGGATTGCGATTGAGTTCGAACACACCGACTTCGATCAATGGATAGTCATCGTGCGGCCACACCTTGGTCAGATCGAACGGATGCCACTTGTAGTCCGCCGCATCCGACTCAGGCATGACCTGGATGTGCATCCGCCATCGAGGGAAGTCTCCTCGCTCGATCGCGTCAAACAAATCTCGAGTGGAATAGTCTGGCGCTTCGCCCGCCATTTTGATCGCCTCATCGGCACTGAAATTCTCCGAACCTTGTTCCGTCTTCATGTGAAACTTCACCCAGTGTCGGACTCCATCCTGGTTGTACATGCTGAACGTGTGACTGCCGTAACCGTTCATGAAGCGAGCGCTTTTGGGCGTTCCTCGATCACTGTAAAGAAACATGACCTGATGCAATGCTTCGGGAACCTCACCCCAGAAATCCCAACGACGCCAATGAGGCTGCAGGTGGTTTTGAGGCTCTCGCTTCTGCGTCCGAATGAAGTCGCTGAACTTCAACGGATCACGAATGAAGAAGATCGGCGTGTTGTTGCCGACCAAATCCCAGACACCTTGGTCGGTATAGAACTTCAACGAAAAACCGCGTGGATCACGAGCTGTGTCGGCCGATCCACTCTCGCCGCCAACGGTTGAAAAACGAGCGAACGTTTCCGTCTTCTTACCGACTTCCGAGAACAAATCCGCCATGCAGTACTGGGAGATGTCGTTCGTGACCGTGAATGTCCCGAAGGCGCCGTAACCCTTTGCATGAACCACTCGCTCAGGAATCCGCTCCCGGTTGAAGTGCGCCATCTTTTCGACCAGGTGAACGTCCTGCATCAAGACCGGCCCCCGCGGTCCGGCGGTTTGCGAGTGCTGATTGTCATCGACCACACGGCCGAACTGTTGGGTTTGAAACGGGCACTTGGATTCTTCAGACATAGATCCACTTTGCTAGCAGAGAAACAGAAACGGGTTTGAATTGTAGGAATCGAAAATCGGTGCCGGAGGCGTGATGCACGTCACTCCGGCTGTGCTGTCTTTCCAACGGCTCCGTTCAACATCGCGTTCACCGAAGACGTGGCTTCCAACTTCTCCATCACCATCACGGCGGCAATCAAAATCGGAACCGCTAGGAACACACCCAGCATCCCCCACATCCATCCCCAAATCACGATCGATAGAAATACAAGCACAGACGACAGATTCATTGATTTCCCTAACAACGTCGGAGTGATGAATTGTCCCTCCAACGTTGTCAGCGTCGCGTAGATTCCGGCAACGACGAATGCAAACGATGCATGCTCAAAGCTGACCAGGGCGACGAAGAACACCATCGCGATTCCAATCATCGCTCCCACGATGGGAATGAAGTTCAAGAACATCGCTGCCACGCCCCACAACAGCGGAGATGGCATTCCCAGCAACCACATCGCGAACCCCACGCAAACGCCAAGACAAGCGTTGATGCAGGTGACCCAGCCGAGATAGCTGCTCAGCGCATCTTGAACCCCTTCCAGCACCTCGATGAAGCGTCGCTTGGATGAAAACGACGGCAGAGCAGTGACGACCGTCACGATCAATGAGTCGCCGGCGGCCATCAGGAAGAACAACAACGCGGCGGCAATCGAAACGAACGATACCGCATTGCCGGTGCCGGCAATCAACGGCGACGTCGTGGTCCACGCCGGTTGCTTGATCTCGACAGGAACCGGCTTTTCCTCGGACGTGATGTTTTCTTTGTCGGCGGTGTCGGAAATGTCTTCCGTGGCTTGGTTGACGGTTTCAAGTTGGTCAAAGATAAATCCCAGTTTCTCTTTGACCTCCGGCATCGATCCCGGGACCTGCTGCAACATGTCCTGCGCGGGACCAGACAACACGTACCCGATCGTTCCAAAGACGGTCGCAATGGCGAACATGACCCCGGTGGCAGCAACCCCCGAGGGAATTCCAATCCGCCCCATCGCTCGAACCACCGGTCTCAGAGTCAGGTAGGCGAACCCAGCGACCAAGATTGGCATGAAGAGGTTTCGACCGATGTACAACGTGTACAAGGTCAGAAACCCAGCGCACACCCAAACCCCCATGGAAGTCCACCACAACTGCGCCGACATTTTCTCAGCGGCCACCAGTTCACACGATTTTTCGCGCCGTCGTTCCGGACGAACTCCCGTCATCATGGTGTGGAACGGATGGATGTGTGACATCAAATCGCACCTCGAAACGGAGGGACTGCGACGTCACTCAAAAAGCCCGTTCGGATGTGCGACAGAATCAGCATGGCAACATCCAACGGTAGAGCAGGGAATACAAACGCTCGCTCGAATCGAGAGGCGTCATACAAACGTTGACGCCAGTCGCAACCGCCAGGTCCAACGCCGCCATGACACTTCGCAAACCCCGTGCCGATCCGGAGGACTCAAATTCAGATCAATCGACGCTGCGCATCATCACAGCCGAATGTGCAACCTTTCGAAGCATCTGCTCGTCAGGTTGCAAGCCTGTTCCGCCCACTGAACGACGGCCGACCAGGGAGTTCATTCATCGATCACGTCAAGACAAACGGACGGCACCGGGTGAGAGTCCACGATCAAATTCTTTGCCAGTGGGAACTGGTGGGAACGGCTCTCGAGAAAGTGCATGAAGTAGCCGGCGGTGTTTGGGAACGCGACCAAGTCACCACGCTGGATTCCGTTTGGGAAATTCAGTTTTCGAAGGGAGATGAATTCCGATTCTGTGCAATACGCACCGACGAGATATCCCGACATCGCTGGTGCACTTTGCCGATCCTTTGAGGGTTGCCATTTGGGCACCAAGATCGGATCCACCAGAAAATCGTCGCTGGATGTACGGCACTGTGTCCGATTCATGGACAACCCAATCAACCAATCGCCCTCCGCGTTTTGCTTGCGAAATTCAACGCGTGCAATCGTCATCCCGCATCCGTCCAGGATGCTGCGTCCGGGTTCACAACGAAGCTGCACGTTGAGCTTCACCAATCGCTCGGCGATCTTTTTCCCGTCGATCAACGTGTCCAACACTCCAACCAGCCAATCGCCGCGGACAGGGCGTTGAAAGAAGGGATACATCTTGGGTTCTCCCACCACGCGCCCTCGTTCGACGGAAAGCCCCAGGCCGTGGCCTCGATAGGTCAGCGAAGCTCGCTCGCCAAGCAACGCACGACGATGCTCCTTCCAAAACGCGGCCCATTGACGAGGTTCGTCGAGGTAGCTCATTGGAAAACCGCCCCCCATGTCGATGAAGCTCACCGGTTCCCCAATGGCTCGCAGTCGTTCCACCCACTTCATGGCTTCCGCGAGCGCTGACACTCGCTGTTCAGCGAGATAGCCGTCCAAGTGAAAGTGAATTCCTTCCACTCTCACCGGCAACGAGGTGAGACGCTGCGGGAGATCGCGATCTCGGTCCACATCGAAACCGAATCGAGTCGGCAGTTTCGCACCATCATGCCAAAACCCTCCCAAACGCAAAGCGATTCGTGCCAAGCACCCGACCTCGTTCGCTCGATTGACCACGACTTCCAACTCATCGTCGTTGTCCACCGCAATGCAGATCTGATGTTCCAAGCACAAATCGATCAGCGAATCACTCTTGATCGCGGCGGTGCTGATCAGGTCTTTGGCGGGGACGCCCCGTCGCAGGCACTGGCGAAGCTCATTCTCACTCGCAGTGTCGACGCCAAAATTCGACTCGATCGCTTCGTCCACCAAACCCAAGCACTTGTTTGCTTTGCGAGCAAAGAACACCCGGAAATCGAGCTCACGCTCGCGAGCCACCGCGTTGAGTTCCTCCACGTTGCGACGCATCGTTCGAGGACGCAACAGATTCAATGGCGACCCGTAGGTTTCAACCCAATCGAACAAGTGTTCCGAACTCAAACAACGCTTCATCCATGGTTCAATGCGGGCATCCAACGGCAACGCTCCCCGGCAGCCCACTCGCAACGAACGGGTTGCCACTGCTTCATGTTCCATCGAAAATCCTTCCCTCTCTTGGCCGACCGAAGAACGCTCGAAGATCACATCCAATGCCTTATCCATGCAACTCCACCGCGACTGTGTCGGCCCAATTTTGAATTTGTGAATGCAACGTTCGCGAAAGGGTGTCATTGCCGACGATCCAACCCTCGGTGGCACGTCCGAACACCGCGAGTCCCTTGCGCCGGCCAAGGACATGACCGGACTCACTCACACGAATCGCCTGCGTCAGCGAATCCACCTCGACGTCACCACGCAAGATGAGCTGTGAAAGTGGGCCTGTTTCGTCGGCCTGACTCGGTGAGGCAATCACGGCGTTGACGACAACAGCCCCATCAGGTGCCACCGATTGATCACTCAGTTTTACCAAACCTTCCCGCATCAGACGCAACAGCTTCGCGACACTTTCAGCCGGCGGCCCAAACGCAATCCGCTCCATCTCCTTCGCGACCTGTTGGAACGCTTTGTACTGCTTGTCCGCCAGCCCCCCAAAACTCACTAACTTCACGATTTGCGGATACAGGCGACGCCATGCATCCCCCAAGGCGAACGGTATGTCGATTGTGCGAGATCCCGTCGCGACACCGTACGACTGCAACATCGCGCGCCGAGCCGCTGCTTCGTCCATCTTGTATCGAGACCAACCGCGGAACCACTCTTCCACATCTCGCGGAGTCACCGAGATCCCTGAATGCACCATCGATCCCGCGGCTGCTTCGCAGAGGATTCGCCAAATGTCATGGTGAAATTTCAGCTTGCCATGTTGGCTCTCACACTCACGCAATCTCGCTCGATAGGGATCCCAAAACACCTCCGTGATTGGCTCCACCTTCGCTGTGGGTTTGGCCAACATCGGGCGTCCCGATCGGCAATGTACCGCGATTTGATGCGGCTCCATCCCGCTGCGAACATAGTTTGGTAGCGTGTCATTGGGTTCAAAACGCCCGTCACGCCCTTCCGTCAACATCATGATGGCGTCGATCGCGGTCAAACCGAACCCACGCAGCCAAACGTCGCAGTCAGCGGGCACACGCGCTATCGAGAGTTGGGTCTCGACCGGGAAGACAAACGTCTCTCGATCCGACGAAGGCACTGTTCCAGAACCACGCAATCCCTCGTGACCGGTCGTCAACACCACACGATCGAAAGAACTTTCGTCTTCGCCGTCCCACAGCAACCATCCACTGCCTGATGTCGAATCCGTCACGCTCCGAATCGATTTCACCCGGCGACGGACAACCGTCAACTTGGTCCACCGACGCAATCTTCTGCAGACCGATTCAAAACACTCGTGCAAGTATTCTCCAACAACGGCCCGGGGTACAAATTGATCCGACGCGGCATACTCAGGGTAGTTGCGGTCCAGCCAACCGATCAGCGAGCCCGATCTCGGAGTTGGCTGATTGGAATCGACTTTCCAAAAATCAATGTGCTGGGACGCAAAGTTCATTCGCAGCATCCGTGGCTGTTTCGGATTGTAGATGCAACCCGCACCGGGAAACGTGGACGGTTCGAAAACGGTGATTTCTATCCTTGCCAATTCGTCCGACGACAATTTCCGAAACAATGCGTCGAGGCATTGCAACCCGCGAGGGCCGCAACCCACGATTGCGAAGCGAACTGGAGGATTCGACTGATTGGCACTCGCTACCGAATCGTCCGCAACGCTTCCGCCTGAAATCGCAACATTCATGCGCCCACCCCTTCCGAAAACTCAAATGAGGAAGAATCGACCAATTGATTGAGCTCCTCGCCGGAGCAGTCCAGCGACTGAGCCACCCACTGATCGTTGAAAACAGTCTCCAGATAACGCGTGCCGGAGTCATGCAACACTGCGACACAGCGTTTACCGGCGAATTGTTCTTGCATCTTTCCGACGCTCATCAGAACGCCACCGGCTGACCCGCCGATCAACATCGCTTCTCGCTGAGCCGCCCGGCGGCAACCGATGACACATTCCAGATCGGTCACCCGAACGAGATGATCAAATCGTTGGCCTGCCGCCAGCCTGGGTTCTTTCCCGGCACCCAATCCGGGAATTTTGCGAGGTCCCGACGCCCCGCCAAACAAAACACTGCCCACAGAATCGACCGCGACGACCTGCACGTCGCGTCCGCGCGCCTTCAGGAAATCCCGGCAACCTTGCGCGGTCCCCGTGCTGCTCGTGGCCACGAACAACACATCCAGTTCACCACCGAGCGTCTCATCAATTTCGCGAATGGTGCCTTCAAAGTGCGATCGCGGGTTGTCAGTGTTCGCGTATTGATTGGGCCAAAAACTGTTGGGTGTCGTTTCAATCAGCTCGCAAACTCTCGCGATCCGTGCTGCCAGAAAATCGCCATGGAGTGGTTCAGTGACCAACTCAATCGTGCCACCGAGTGCCTCGATGATCGAAAGGTTCTGCTTCTGTGCGCGAGGATCCACGACGCAGCGAAACTTCAATCCGTGATACCGACACGCTTGCGCCAAACCAATGCCCATGTTGCCCGACGTCGATTCCACGATGGTGGTTCCTGGCCCGATCTCACCGCGGTGCAACGCTTCGGACAGCATCTTGGCGGCCGGACGATCCTTGGCACTTCCGCCCGGATTGGCGGCCTCCCATTTCACGATCAACTCGATATCGGGTCGGTCCAAGAATCGGTCGAGTCGGATCAGTGGTGTGCCACCGATCGCATCGAGGACACCGCTGCAAACTCGCGAGGCTGATTGGTTCATGCTTGGTTGGCTCAAGAGCAAAATTTTGGATTGCTGCTCCTGAAGCAATCACTGTGCCAATGCCTCCAACTCAACCGCGAGAATTCACAACCGCGAGACGCCTGCCCACCTCGTTCGCCCAGCTCGTTCCATGCGAAGACGAGAACTTCTATCAAATCAGCGGACCAGCACCGTCTGGCAAACCAATTCAGTCCATGCGGATGGCATCGCCATGCCATAGAACGCGAAGGTCATCTCTCGACCACTCCTCGAGCCCGACCGACGGGTCGCCCACGAGCATGCGTTGCCCGTCGCTGGTCAGCCCCAGTGCAACAACACTGTGCCCCATCCCCGGAATCCATCCCCATTGGTCAGCGTACCGTCGATCATCGACTCCATACGGCAACTTCACCGCCATCAAGACTGGCCAATCGTTCCGGTCCCACATCTCATCCAGCGTCTCATTCAGGACGGTTACCGACCGACTGTGTTGGTCAGCGACCAATTTGATTCCACGATACAACCCAAGGGTTGGCGTGCCACTGGAATCAGTCAAACAAAGCGGGATCAAGTCCGATTCAGACACGTTGATTCCCTCAGCACGAAGCAGCGTCGCTGCTGCAGCGGGACTGCATGTCGCCCAAGAAGTCTGCATCGCCACGCCGTTTTTCCATTGATCTCCGCCCTCGGGTGCCGGACGAATTGCGATGGAAAGCAACGGCCAAAGAATGGCTGCTCCCGAAACCATCCCCAACAAAGCGGACAAGATCACGCGGCGCCACGCGGGGGTTTTGGGGAGACGCAAAGCCCAACCCGCAGCGAGTGCAGCGAAGATCGAAGCGAAGTTCGTGTAGACAATCGCAGCAGAATTGGGCACATACTTGGCCCAGAATAGCTGGCCAGACGCGTAAAAGAGGAAGTAGATCATCGCCAGAACTGCGAGCGACAAGCACAACATCACCCGCTGACCTTTGTCCGAATAGGCGACCGAGAACACAAACCACCCTGCCGCAATCGACAACCCGGCCATCACCAACATCGCATTCATCAAATCAGTCGCTATCAACTGGCTATCCTTCTGTAGAATTCATTGAAATTGTGATCTGGGTCGGCAAGGCGGAATGCGATCCTGAAACACGCCACCCGAGCATTGCGGCATCAACGCAATTCTCACGCCGCAACGAACAGCCTTACACATCGAGCCGCCTGCCATCGACCGCGAAGCAGGTCGGCAGGAGTCTTTCGGCATTTGGACTGTTTCGATAAGCGTTGTTGCTCCCACGCACAACCGGGGCGAAAACTTATCTCGTCTGGAGCTAAGCAGGTCGGCTGGAATGATCGGGCACAACCATGTGAGCCGTTTGGGCGTTCGCCCCGGTTGCGCGTGAAAACCGTGGCTAACGCCAACGGCTCACATACTCGATGACACCTGCGTACCTGCTTAACCGTGAAGAACGCGTTGTTGCTCCCACGCACAACCGGGGCGAAAACTTATCTCGTTTGGAGCTAAGCAGGTCGGCTGGAATGATCGGGCACAACCATGTGAGCCGTTTGGGCGTTCGCCCCGGTTGCGCGTGAAAACCGTGGCTAACGCCAACGGCTCACATACCCGATGACGCCTGCGTATCTGCTTAACCGTGAAGAACGCGTTGTTGCGGCACGCAATCTGCGTCCATTGTCCCTCGCAATTGAAATTCGCACCCAATCAATGAGGACAATACCATGAGTGAACAAACACTGAACAAAAAGCGGATCGCCTTTCTCGCAACGGACGGTTTCGAGCAAGTCGAATTGACCAAGCCCTGGGAAGCGATCAAATCCTCCGGCGCAGACGTTGTTTTGGTGTCGCCAAAGGATGGAAAAATCCAAGGCATGAACCACGACGAAAAGGCCGATCTGTTTTCGGTCGACCAGAACGTGGCCAACGTCTCAGCGGAGGACTTCGATGGATTGGTCCTGCCTGGCGGTGTCGCGAATCCCGACACCCTCCGGACCTGCGAAAACTCCGTTAGCTTCATCCGTGACTTCTTCAAACAACACAAACCCGTCGCGGCCATTTGCCACGGACCGTGGACGCTGATCGAGGCGGACGTTGTTCGGGGGCGTCGAGTCACGTCTTGGCCAAGTCTAAAAACTGACCTCAAAAACGCGGGTGCAGAATGGGTGGACCAAGAATGCGTGTGCGATGAAGGGCTGGTGACCAGTCGCAACCCCGATGACCTGCCAGCCTTCTGCGACAAGGCGATCGAAGAATTCGCCGAAGGCAAGCACGCCGCTCAAACGGTCTGATGCCTGAACCCGAGTTCCAGGTCCGCTCGCGTGAGCCGACCTGGAACCTTTGTCCAACACCTCCCCCACTATCTGGAAACCACCATGGCTTATGCACAACCACTGTCGATCAACGAAGCTCCCGACGCAGCCAAACCAATCCTCGAGGCCATCGAAGAAAAGTTCGGCCAGTCAATGAACATCTTCAGCACGTTGGCACACCAGCCAGACGTTCTAGGTGGCATGACTCAAATCAACGATGGGCTGCAGAACGATTTGCCAGCCAAATATCGAGAGCTGGCGTACTACAAAGCGTCCCAGTTGAATTCGTGCGACTACTGTTCCCACTACCACCGCCAAGCAGCAAAGAAAGCGGGTTTGTCGGAACAACAACTGGACTCAATGAACGTCAGCGCAGGTGACCTGTTCGATGACAAGGAACAGGCGGTTCTGAAGTACGCCGAGCAATTGACGACCAAGGCAAACGTTGACGCATCGGTTGTGAAGGAACTCAAGTTGTTCCTCAACGAAAAACAACTGGTCACCCTGGCCGCTGCGGTGGCACTCGCCAACTTCACCAATCGTGTCAATCACGGATTGGACATCGAACTGCCATGAGCAGCAAACAATTTGATTTGGTGGTCCTGGGAACGGGGCCTTCCGGCGGCACAGTCGCCTCGAAAATCGCTCGGTCAGGCAAACGCGTTGCGTTGGTCGACTCGAGGACATTCGGGGGCGTCTGTGCACTGCGTGGATGCAATCCCAAGAAAGTTTATGTCAACGCGGGTCAATTGGTCGACCAAGTCCACCGTGGCAACGGTCGGCTTGTTTCAGACGCGTCGCTCCAAATTGACTGGAAGCAGCTTCACGCGTTCAAAACGGAGTTCACTCAACCCGTCGCCGACAAGAAGGAACAATCGTTCCAAGACGACGGGATCAAGACGTTTCATGGGGTCGCACGATTTGTCGCACCAGATACGATTGACGTCGTTGGCACGAAACTGACCGCCGAGCGATTCTTGATCGCCACCGGCGGCAGGCCGCGTGAATTATCGTTCGCTGGCGCAGAGAATGTCACCCGCAGTGATGAGTTTCTGGAACTGGAAACGTTGCCCGATCATGTCGTCTTCATTGGCGGCGGTTACATTTCGTTGGAGTTTGCTGGCGTCGTTGCCCGCGCCGGACGCCGGGTCACCGTCATCGAAAAGAACGCTCGAGTACTCGCGGGTTTCGACCCCGATCTTGTCGATCAACTCACTGGCTCTCTCCGTGACAATGGGGTTCAGTTCCAAATGAACGCGGAGATCTCCCGTGTCGAGAAATCGAAAGACGGTCGGCTGCAAATTCACTTTGCCAATCAGGAATCCCCTCTTCCATGTGGACTTGCGATTCATGGGGCGGGCCGCGTCCCGAACATTGACGAACTCTGCCTTTCTCAAGGCGAAATCGCACACGGCGAGAATGGGGTCACAGTCAATTCATTCATGCAAAACCCGACCAACCCACGCGTCTTCGCAACCGGCGACTGCGCCGACAATGGGATGCCGCGATTGACTCCTGTCGCAAATGAAGACGCGAGAATTGCGGCGAAGAACCTGTTCTCCGAAAAGCTGGATCGGGTTCCCGACTACGGGCATGTTCCCAAGGTCGCATTCACGATTCCAAGCATCGCGTCCGTTGGATTGTCAGAGGAGGAAGCCCGTCAGGCCAATCACGACCTGGATGTCCTGAGCGACGACATCTCGTCCTGGGGAAGTGTCCGCAAGACAGGACCAACTGTCGCCGGTTACAAGCTTCTCATTGATTCGAAAACCGATGTGATTCTTGGCGCTCACTTGCTCGGCCCATCCGCGGAAGAAACGATCAACTTGTTTGCACTGGCGATGAAGTTCAATCTGACCGCAACCGACATGAAGTCGACCTTGTTCGCGTTCCCCACCTTCGCGTCCGATGTCCGCTCAATGCTTTGAGCCGCAACCGGGACCAACACTGGGCTTCGGAAAAAGCGGGTGCCAGACAATGCGGCCTTGGTTTGGATTCTGTCCCACGCCCCAAACGGGGCAGCCACAACCCAGGGCGTGGGAAATTGATTGAATGATTGAAGGATTTTTTCCGTGTTTCCTTGTTCCCAGGCTCTACCTGGGAACACACTGTCTTGGAGGCTCCGCCTCCCGATTCTGTCTCAGCAGGCAGGGTATGTCGATTGATGAAGGACAGCATTTGGTAGTGGCCGAGGCAACAAGTCCCTTGCGTGGGAAAGGACTCGTCGCCTCGTCCACTACGGTTCAGGTCCTGGGCGAAGGACGCCTGGAAGAACGTCACTAATAAAATCGACGTCCCTTGCCCTGGGCTGTCATAGGGCTGCCCTGTTGGGGCGAAGTCATGCAACGGAACTTGCGCAAACCATTGGACCCCGCTCCACCAAACCTTTCACAGTCCAGAATGATGCCCAAACGGCTCACACGGTTCTGTTCGATCGTTCCTACCTGCTTGGAACGACCCGAGATCACAGCCCACTGCCGTCAGCGGTCAGCACAACTTTGCCGCGTTCCACTCCGTTTTCCACATGCTTGTGTGCTTGGCTCAATTGAGAAAACGGATAGATCGCGTCGATGGTGATCTCCAGTTCGCCCCGTTGATGCATCGTGATCAGCGTCCGTAAATCGTCCGCATTCGGTTTCGCCAACATCACTGTCCCCGACTTTGACAACGGCCAAGTCACCAAAGTCATCAACATGCCTTTCACGTCGGGCTCCGTCGACACATAACGCCCACCCTCCTTGAGCACCTGCTTGACATCCCAGTAGTCCGATTTTCCCGCCGCGTCGAAGATCAAATCCCAGCGTTCGGATGAGTTGGCAAAATCCGTTGTTTCGTAGTTGTAAAAGTGGTCCGCCCCGAGTGACCGGCAAAAATCTTCGTTGTCCCCGCTTGCGACGGCATCCACATGGCAATCGTAGGATTTTGCAATTTGCACTGCAAACATCCCGACACCACCGCTCGCGCCATTGATCAACACCTGCTTGCCTTTCGCAATGCCCCCGTGATCTCGGAGAGACTGGAGCGCAGTCGTGCCCGCAAGCGGAATGGCGGCGGCTTCATTGAAGCTCATCGAATCGGGAATCGCAGCGGTCACATCAATCGCTGCGACAGCGAAGTCAGCACAGGCTCCACCTCGCATCGTATCCAGGAACGCAACCACTCGATCTCCAACCGCAAAGGGTCCGTCGCCGGCGCAATCCGCGATCACCCCCGCGACGTCGTAGCCGGGAACCCGAGGAAACCCGCCCGGCAACAACCCTTTCATCTCGCCGCTCCGCAATCGGTAGTCGATTGGATTGACACTGGACGCTCGCACGTCAATCAGCACCTGCCCTGGCAAGCGTTCCGGGATTGGAACGACGCCGGGATGCAACACAGTTGCGTCGCCGTAGTCCTCGTAGACCATCGCGTTCATGGTTTGGCGGTCATTCAGCGTTGCTGCATCAGTCATGACGTTTTCTCTCGAGTCTCGTTGGTTGTTTTTGATTTCTTGTTCCGCGAGCGTTCATTGTGCTCGCGAAACTGCCAGTTTCATCACTGCAACTGGTGTACCGGGCAGGTGAGAGAATCGCCGCAACCGAGAACAACACCTGCCACCCCAATCCTGCATTTCCCGGAACGTTGTTTGCATCTCGGATGAAGGACAAATCGCACCTCTCCCCCTTCCACAAAAAAGCGTCTGGAATAAATCATGACCACCGCCACCCAACAACGCGTGCAGCTCGTCGATCCGCGAGAAGCATACGCGAAACCTCCGTTCAACGACCAGCAACCAATGGAGATGCCAGGCAGCACGGAGAAGATGCACCCCTCTCCCAATCATGGCGAAGACAGCTACCAAGGCTCTGGCAAATTGCAGGGCCTGAACGCTCTGATCACTGGCGGCGACAGCGGCATCGGTCGTGCGATCGCGATTTGCTACGCTCGAGAGGGAGCCAACGTCGCGATCAACTATCTCTCAGAAGACGCCGATGCAAAGCAAACAGCAGAAGTCGCAAAGCAATCCGGCGTCGATGTCTCCGTGATTCGCGGCGATCTTCGCGAAGAATCCTTTTGCAACGAATTGGTGGAGAAGACTCGCGAAGAACACGGTGCGATTGACATTCTCGTCAACAACGCGGCCTACCAGGAAACCGCCAATGACGTCGACGAATTCTCAACGGAACTGTTCGACCGCATCTTCAAAACCAACGTTTATGCGCCCTTTTGGCTCTCGCGCGCCGTGATGAAACACTTGCCACCAGGGGGGAGCATCATCAACACGGTTTCGATTCAAGGCTACGACCCTTCGCCGTACCTGCTGCCGTATGCTTCCACGAAATCCGCCCTGCTGGGAATGACCAAAGGACTGGCCAAACTGGCGATGGACCATGGGGTGCGGGTCAACGCGGTCGCACCAGGTCCCGTCTGGACGCCGCTGATTCCCGGCTCGATGCCAGAAGAAAAGTTCAAGGAATTTGGAGCCAACAGCCTCTTTGGACGTCCGGCTCAACCGATCGAGTTGGCACCGTTGTACGTCTGGTTGGCCAGTCCCGACGCAAGCTATGTCACCGGCGAAGTCTTCGGGTGCACTGGCGGTCGCACACCCGTCTGACACTGGCGGCATGTCGCCACTTGGCCGGACACTCTCAAACGTCTAAGCAGGTAGGCAGGAGTGATCAGGCAGAACCATGTGAGCCATTCGGCGTTAGCCCCGGTTGTACGTGGGAACAGTGGCGTTTGCGATGACAGTTCAAATGCCAACAGACTCCTGCCAACCTGCTTAAACGCGAGGCCGGCTCACCCGATCGGCGAGCCGACCTTGCTTTCTACTTCGATGGATCGTGGCCCCAATTCTTGAGGCTGTAGCACCAGTCCGTTTCTGAAACATCCCCATCGGGTTCTTGCGCCGCGTGCCGCTTGATGTACCCACAAACCTTTTGCATGTGATCCAATTGCTCGTCTGAAAGCTCCGACTTGTTCGTGCGTTTGATTTCGATGATCTTGCGAGCGGATTGCCGACCGACAGACTCTTCGGCACCGTCTTTCGTTTGCCCGACTGATTTGGACTCGTCGGTCTCCAACCAATCCTCGATCTCTTTGGGCTGCATGTTGACGAGGTCGTAGAACTCTTCATAGATTTCTTCTTGCTTCTCAGACAAGCTGGTCGCCATGATCAGATCTTCCATTGCGGGATGTGTGTGGTGAACGAACACGTCTTCCTCGCTGCAACCGAAGGAATTCAGCGATAGCAGCCTACTGATTCAATACGTTTCGCAGATTTCGCGATCAGCCGATGGGCTTTCACCCACGGTCACGGGAGACAAACCGGACGCGATCGTGTTCCGGCTGACTAAAGCGACAGGCCAATAGGCCGATTCATTTCTCCGAACGTTTGTCGGACGTGGGCAAGGAAGCGTAGAAGGCTGCCAAATCGGAACGATCTCGCTCGGACAGCTTGTCTGCGATCGGATGCATCAAACGTGCCGTTTGTGTCCCACCACGTGCTCGCTTCTCAAACAGTTCCAACTGTCGCTGCAGATACCACTTCGACTGCCCCGACAAACTTGGATAATCATCACGTCGGTTCTCCAAATCCGGTCCGTGGCACTTCTGACAAGAAGGAATTTTTCGACCGCGATCACCACGCATCGCGAGCTCACGGCCGCGATCAATCGCAGCCTGATCCGGAATCGCTTCGTCAACTCTGGACCGCACATCGGCTGGATTCATCTCGACATAGTGCTTGGACAAAGCTTCAATCTCTTGATCGGTCAGATCATGACACACCGGCATCATCACACCGCTGGTACGTTCGGAGGATCGGAACGCGATCAACGATTGACGAAGATACGCTTCTCCTTGCCCCGTCAGATGCGGAACCTGCTTGCCCGCTCGACTGCCCCCATCCACGCCATGACAATCAACGCAAGCTTGAAGGAGAGGCAGCTTCGCAAGTGCAGACAGATCGCTCTCTGATCGTTCCGCATGAAAGCTACCGCGATCGTCCTTCAATGCTTGTCGCAAATAGGCGACCACCGGCCAGATCTCGTCGCCTCGTGTTGGAACAGGCCAAGCGGGCATGCCAGCGAACTTGATTCCATGTTGGATGATGTAGTGCAGTTCCCTCGGTTCTTTCTCTAGCAGTGATCGGTCCAGTCTCGGCGGTGTCGGCGTCATCCCCTTGGCAACGGGCGGTTGTTCTTTCCCGGGCAAACCATGACAGGAACGACAATTGGTTTGGAAGATCTCGGCCCCCAATCGCACGTCCATCAGTTCACTGTCTTCGGGTGGCTCAGTCCCTCGAGAGTGAAAACTCACCGATCGGTCGCTTGCGAAATCGAGGAACCAACGTGTGACCTGCCAATGACCACTGCTCGCTTTCACCGGAACGACACCGCTTACCAAGACAACGCTGCCCAGAAACCCAAAAACGCAAGCTGCGAACAATGCTCGCTTCCAAGTCAACAACATGATTCGGCACCGTCACTCTGCTTTGAAAGATGAAACCCAGGATCATTCATGTGATGCACTCCCGCAATGCGTTTGGAAAGACGCAACGGAGAGCCGTGCTGAACCATTCTCACCATCGCCGACCAAATCCCTTGTGAGCCAAAGCCCTCCCGCCAAGAAAGCAATGCCGCCGACCACCAACATCACTGCTCCACCAAGGTGTTGGTCCGTGATCGGATCCAGCCATCCTGAATGATGATGTGAATAGAGAAGTCTTGGTGAGAGCGTCAGCAAGGCACCGAGCAACGTCATGTGCATCGAAGTCAACAGCAAACCAATCACACCCGCTCCACTGCGTGCCGGTGAGCGAGGCAACGAGCCCCCGAACGCAGAGATCCAAACCCACACGCCGGCAGCCAAGAACATGGATTGTTCGATCACAAAACCGATCAGGGAGTGACGAGCGAAGTGATGCAAGCCGGGAGCATGCCAAGCCCAAACGATCAACAGTTCGCCCACGGATGCTGGGATCGGTGAGAACAGACCAGGCACCTTCCGAACAGGATCCAACCTTGTCCCGGCTGCCGCAATCGCCAGCAGCGGCGACGCAACCGCAACCACCGCCATGTGCAACGTCATGTGCGCGGCGAAGGAAACCTGCGCGAGTTCAGGCAACGGTCCCAACCAAGCAAGTCCGAGCACAGCCCAGCCAAAATTCCACATCCACACTTTCATCAGTCGCAACTCCCAATCAACACGAACACCAAAGCCGTGAACAGCGTCGCGACGACACTCAACACTGACAACAAAAAGGCGGTGAATCCGAGGAAGTGAGTTCGATCCGTCGGATCGTCAAAGTCATACGGGACCGGCGGATCGCCGCGACGAAAGTTGCGGTAGCTCGCCCAACCAACCCATCCCATTGCGGGCAACGCGATCGCGGTGTAGATCGCAACGGAGAACTGCAACGGCCGCAGGTTGCCTGCCATCATCTTCTCACACCAAATCGCCGCGGTGATGTAACTCGCCAGAAAGTGAATGGCCCAAACCGTCGGCGAAATCGCAATCCACCACAAACGCATCCGCATCGGGCGCAGTCGCTCATGCTCATGCAGTGGAACAGCCTGCCGATTCACACGCTCACTCATCAAGCCACCCAAGGAAAGAGTGCCAACACCGATCCGGTGATCGCAACGGTCAGCAACAAAAAGTGCCACGCCAATGTGACGTTCACGATATCCGCGTCATGCTCGGCATCCATCTTCCCGAAGAGGCGCCGAGCCATGCAGTAAAGAAGCATCGTGGCACCGAGAATCAAATGTACGAAAGACCAGAGGACCAACACTCCGGTGGTCGAGCTATACACGTGCACCGTTGGATCCATCCCGTTGGAATGCGGTCCCCAAACAAGCGCCACGCCAGACGCCAGTGCGGCCGCCACCGCCAACGAGCTCGACGCATAAAACCCCAGAATGAAGTCGTTGTGATTCCAACGCCGCGCCATCACCACCGCGAACCACGCCACAGCCCCCAATCCAACCGAAACGAGGGGCCAAAGCGATCCTGCGCCGACAACAGGCTCGCCGTTCCAGTGTGCCGGGGGGAAGTCTTCGTGCACGGTCCAATAGAAGAAATACCCAAACACCAGCGAGATGAATGCTGTCATATCGCCCAGCATCGTGATGAACATCGCCCACCAACCCACCGCCGCGGGACCCGACACATAAAGTGGCAACGATTGGCCCAATCCAACCGGCTTGGTTTCTTTTTCAGGGATCTCTGCCGTCCCCGTCCACATCCAAGTCACGATCGTTGCGAACGAGAGCACGCTGCAACAACCGGCCAGCATCCACCAGTGATAGGTTGAAAAGATGAACACTCCACCGGTGAACACTGCCGCCCAAAAAGGCAAAAACGATGGCCCCGGAACACGCAAACACTGGATCAATTCCGCGTCCACCGCACTGGTCACCAACGTCTCTCGCCGCCCCTCCTCCGCATCGGCCAAGTAGAATTGTCCGGCATCAATCTCGGCCATCAGATTCTCTTGCTCCCACAGCGGGTATCTCGTTTCAATGATCGGTATGGAGCGAATACCCCAGGGATGATCAGGCACCTGCCCGCTCCACTCAAGCGTTCCCGCGTTCCAAACATTTCGCGGTACATATGGCTGGTTCCCCTTGGGGCGAAACACGTCCCAAAGCAGCACCACGAATCCCGCTCCCAACCCAAATGCGCCAATGGATGAGATCAAATTTGGCAATTCAAACCCCATTCCACCCGGGAATGTGTGGACCCGGCGAGGCATCCCAGTCAATCCCGCGAGGTGCATCGGAAAGAAGGCAACATTGAATCCGATCAACATCAACCAAAACGCGATGTTGCCCAGCCTTTCCGAAAGTCGCTTGCCCGTCACGAATGGGTAGTAGTAGTAAAATCCCGCAACGATTGGAAAAATCGTGCCACCGATCAACACGTAGTGCAGATGCCCAACGATGAAGTAAGTGTCGTGAGCTTGGTAATCAAACGGGGCGATCGCAACCATCACCCCTGTCAACCCGCCGATGATGAACGTCGCCAACCCGGCCAGCACAAACTTCAAACAGACATTGCGTTGGACACGGCCCACCAACAACGTCGCGATGAAACAGAAAATCTGCACGCCGGTGGGTATCGCCACCGCTTGGGACGCAGCGGAAAAGATGCCAATCGAGATCCCCGGCAATCCGGTCGTGAACATGTGGTGAACCCACAACCCAAAGCTCAAAAACCCGGTTCCCACCGCTGCCAGCACGATCCACCCATATCCAGCCATCGGCGTACGGGCGAACGTCGGAATGATCATCGCGACCAAGGCGATCGAAGGCAGGAAAACGATGTAGACCTCAGGATGTCCGAAGATCCAAAACAGGTGTTGCCAGAGCATCGGGTCGCCACCACGCTCGACATCAAAGAACGGCCAATCCATGGCTCGTTCCAATTCCATCAACAAATCACCAGCGATCAATGGTGGAAAGGCGAACAGAATCATGACCGCCACGACCAGGATGTACCAAGCGTAAAGCGGAATCAGATTCAATCGCATTCCCGGCGGCCGGCACTTCAAAACACCAACAATGAGTTCCACCGCTGCAGCAATGGAAGCAATTTCAATGAACGAAAGCCCCAGCAACCAAATGTCGGGCCCAATCCCCTCTTGGTACTCCGTTGTCATCGGTGGATACATGAACCAACCACCGCGGGGGCCAACGCCGAAAAACAGCGAGGCGCACACAAACACGCCACCAATCAAGAAGCACCAGTACCCGTAGGCTGACAACCTTGGGAACGGCAGGTCACGTGAGCCCAACATCTCGGGAAGCAGCATGATCGAGATCGCTTCCAAGATCGGCACGGCAAACAAGAACATCATGACGCTGCCGTGCATCGTGAAGATCTGATTGTACTGATCAGGTGTCAGCCAATGGTTGTCGGGCAACGCCAATTGAACCCGCATGATGAGCGCCAGCACACCGCCAAATAGAAAGAACGCAAACGCAGTGAGCGTGTACCACAGTCCCACTTCGCTGTTGTTGACCGCCGACCAATAACGCCAACCTTTGGGCGTTTCCCACGCTTTCAACAACCGCTTCGCTCTTGGATCATTCACTTCAATTCCCCCAAGTAGCGAACCAACGATTGCAGCTCGGCATCATCCAAGACTTCAAACGTAGGCATCTCCACTCCCGGTTTGATGCGATGAGTTTCGGTGACCCAGCGAGTCAGATTGTCCGGATTGTTTGGCATCACAGACGCACCGATGCTTCGGCGACTACCAAAGTGCGTCAAGTCGGGACCGACAACTCCGTCAGACGACGTTCCGCGAATCGCATGGCAAGCGCCACAACCGGACGACTCAAAGACGCGTTGACCTCGTTTCGCCAAGCCTGACATTTCGACCGCGGGCACTTTTTGTTGGCGTAGCCACTCGTCGTAATCCTCTCGTGACTCCACCATCACATCAAACGCCATCTGCGTGTGGGCCTCACCGCAGTATTCGGCGCACACACCGCGATAGACACCGATTCGATTGGGCACCAGCTTCAACCGATTTTCGCGACCAGGAATCATGTCGATCTTGCCGCCCAACGAAGGAATCCAAAACGCATGGATCACGTCGTCGCTCTTCAGCTTGAATTCGATGGGTTCGTTCACCGGCAAATGAATTTCGTTGGCGGTCTCCACTTTGTTTCCGTCTGTCGTTTGGTAGACAACTCGCCACCACCATCGAACCCCGGTGACCTCGATCACCTGGCTGCCATCCGGAGCCGGGCGTTGCAGCTCGGGCAACATCGCCAACCCGTACGTCAGGAGCGCCGTCAAAACCAATATTGGGAAAACTGCCCCGCCACCAATGACAAGCATTCGTGTCTTCTTCTGGTCATGCTGACCCGGGACCACAATCGCATAGACTGCTAACCCGACCACGATCAGCCAAATCAAACTTCCACCGAACAACATCACCCAAAACAAGTCCGCAATCGAATCGGCACCGACACCGGCGGGATCGAGAGCGGACTGGGAGGCAGCGAAGTTCATAGACGGTGGTCGATAAATGCTCAGCGGGATAGCAATTCGTCCAGTGACCATGCAACGCATGTTCGGATCGGTGGGACGCCAGATTGCGGTTGTCAGCAGCAATCGCCATGCCGGACAGGCTCGTGGACTGAACGTGTTCACCCGGAGATCACCAACGATGTCATGAGCTGAAGATACGTTGCAGGTACCGTTTGCCGGGGACGGCCCAAGGGGTGCTTCCCGCGACAGGTACCGGACACTGAGTTCACGACCGTTCTCAAGCAAGGGCACAATTTTTGCTCGGTGCAGAGCGCATGCTAGACAGTCTCGACATCACCCAATTGCAAACCATCGCTACCGCTGGTGGCCTGGGCGCTTTGCTGGGAATCGAACGTGAGTTCGCTCGCAAGCCCGCTGGAATCCGGACTCACATTTTCGTTTGCGCTGGATCATCGCTGATGATGCTGCTGGCTCAGGAAGCAGTGAATCACTTCCAATCTCGCGAGCCCGATTCGCTCCTCAGCGCGGACCCGATTCGTGTCCTTCAAGCGATCGTGGTTGGCATCAGTTTCCTAGGTGCCGGGACGATCGTTCATCAGAAAGGCGAACAGGTCGAAGGACTGACAACAGCGGCGAGCATTTTTCTGACGGCTGGCATCGGTGTCGCAACCGCTGTGGAACGAGTGGCACTGGCAACCAGCGTCGCGATCGCGGCCGTGTTCGTGCTTCTCATTGTGGGATGCATCGAACATCGCATCGCAAAGTGGGTGATTCGAAGGTCCAAAACGAGTTCGGCAAAGAATAGCTCAGAAGAGCCTCAAGACCGACGCTAAGCAGGTCGCCATCCATTCTCTCATCCGTGCGTTGTGCTACGGGCTCGCATACGACGTTGCTGAACCAACCGGTAGAGCCAGATCGCCACCATCAAAGCGATCACTCCTGTGCTGACCCAACTGAGCGGACCGGCGAGATCGCCGTAATTCTTACCGAGCCACCAGCCGATCACGGCCAACAGCGAGGTCCAAGCGACCGTCCCGACGGCGGTGTAAACGGAGAACTTGAAGGGGGGCATCTCTGCAAAGCCAGCGGGAACGCTGATCAACGTTCTCAAACCGGGAACCAAACGACACAAAAGCACGGCTGCGGCACCCCACTCTCCAAACCAACGATCGACCCGGTCAATGTCGTCACGGCTGATGGTCAGCCAGGCACCATGCTGATCCACCCACGCCGCCAAACGTTGTTTTCCGATTCGACGTGCGCCCCAGTACCACGCCCACGCCCCTGCAAAGGATCCAAGGCTACCGGAAACGACAACCGCGAGAAAAGAAGACTGTCCCTGGCTGACTGAGTATCCCGCCCAAGGCATCACCAACTCAGATGGAATGGGAGGGAACACGTTTTCTAGGAGCATCAACATTCCGACGCCGAACGCTCCAAACTGCTCCAAGACTGTTTCGATCCACTGATCCATGATTGATCAAATCCTCGCAAGTGACGTTTGTGTCAAAGACCAATCTCTTGACCAGCCGAAAATCGCTCATGCAGCCAACGGCTGGTGGCAACCATCTTCAGCGTGACGCTCAACCGTGAGACGGAGATTGGTTTCTGCAGGAAATACACCCCAACGTACTGCCGTGCTCTCCGAGCGACTGCCTTGCTTGCCAGCGTGCTCGTCACAATCACCGGCATGGTTGCCACTCGCTGATCCTTTGACCTCCGCATTGCATCGACCAAATCAAAGCCACTCCAATTTGGCATTTCGATGTCGGTGATCACAGCGTTGAAAGCCCGCTTGGACAACCATTCGAATGCTTCGCGACCGTCGGAAGCCTGCACGCTTTCAACCTGCAGGTCACTCAAAACTCTTGAGATGATCGTTCGCATCACGGCGACATCGTCCACGACCAAAACATTTCCCATGCCAATCGTTGGTAGCGGCAGTTCCTGGGCAACCTTCCAATTCAGTTCAACCATCGCCCTGATCCTTCCTTCGATGATTGATCAGAAGAGCCGAACAGTCATACTCCAAGACACCGCCGGTCAGTTCAATGGCCGGCGACAACTGACTTGCGAGATCACTGGCCTTCAATCCCAAGGTGCCGAAGTTGGCCGCCTCGATGGTTGCTGCGGACGCTCCATACGCAACTCGTTGGATCCCTGCCAACCCGATTGCAGCCAGACACATCGGGCAGGGCTCGCCGGTTGAAACGATCCATAAACCTGACAGGTCCGGCCCCCGAAGCTTTTTGGCAGCCTTCCCGATGGCCAGAATCTCTGCATGGGCTGTCGGATCACAGCGTGTGACCACTTGGTTGTGAGCAACGGCGATTTGCCTTCCGTCCTCGGTGAAGACGCCAGCACCAAACGGATGCTCGCCGCTGGCCACTCCCTCGATCGTCACCGACACAACAGACTTCATCCACTGGCGAAGCATATCGCTGCGAACTGCCGAGGATGAAGACATGGAATTAGATCAATAAGAAAGGATGAAAGTTTGAAATCAAGGCGACGCAAGTGTCGTGCCGCGATCGACCGCCAGCTGCATACCGCTCGTGGACCCAGCGTTTTCCACGGCGAAGCGTCAGGCGATGAACATCAAACCTGATCCTCCCTCACAGGAGAACTTCAACTGAACAAATCATCACAATCAGCGGGACACATGATCGCGTTCAAACGAACGCGACAACGCTTGCGGATGTGAAATGATCTGCAATCGACCGCGTCGCAAGAAAGGGAACCAAACACTACTTCCTGGGATCGTTCGCCGGCAAAGGCTCGTGCTTGGTCGGAGTGATCCCGCCCGGATGTTCGACGTAGATCTTCTCGCCGCATCGAGGGCAAGCCGGAACGCGATCATCCACCTGCTTCCCGCACCCGGGGCAAGGCGTGTGATTCAGAGGGGCGGTGTCTTGTTGAGTGTCGTTCATGACCATTGTCCGTGAGTGAAAGAATGCTGTGGGATCAATTCAGCCAAAACCCAGGCTGAACTGCCGCAGCGAAAGACGGCCGCGAAGGCATGCAATGAACCGTTTGCGTCCGCCTCTCCATCATCCGCAAGCGGCGAGCCAATCGTAACGGCATCACCTTTGGCCCGGCGTTTGCTTCCAAGTTTCTACCAGTCTGATCTTCGCAGTCTGAATCGTTTCCTGTGCTTCGCTCGGACTCAGCCCGCGACGTTCGAAACCGAAACACGTCTCCCCGAGAGCAGCCTGAACTTCTCATGAGCCAAAAATTCCAAGTCAACCAGTACGTCACGTGGAACTATGGCAGCGGAACCGCCAAGGGACAGATCAAAGAGTCCCACAAGGAGAAGGTGACGAAGACCATCAAGGGCAATGAGGTCACACGAAACGCCAGCGACGAAACACCTGCCTATTTCATCGAACAGGAAGACGGCGACCATGTTTTGAAAAGCGAAACCGAGCTGGAGGACGCCTGAGCAACTCGGGTCTCCTAACGCAACGCAACATCCAGCGGCAAGAGTCCGCTACCAAAGATCCTCATCACAGAATCCCATGAATCGCAAAGCAATCATCACCGGCGGCAGCACAGGCATTGGCCGCGCGACCGCTGTCGCCCTGGCTCAATCGGGGCATGACGTTGCAATCACCTACGCTCACAGCGAAGAAGAGGCCCAGCGCACTGCCAAAATGGTGCAAGCAACAGGACGTTCGTGCGTGATCAAACACTTGGATTTGACACATCCTGAAACCGCGAATCCAGTGGTTGATGAGATGGCCGACGAACTGGGTGGTTTGGACGTGTTCGTTAACAATGCCGGCATGATGGTCAACCAGACCATGCCAGATCTGGACGTTGCGACAGCACAGCGAATCTTCAACGTCAACACGATCGGTGCAACCTTGGCGATCCAGCGGGCCGTGCACCACATGTTGCCCGGTGGTTTGGACGGCGCCCCCAAAAGGACGCCTGGACGAATCATCGTCGTCACCAGCGTTCACGAAGCGATCGCCAGTCCAGTCGATACGCTGTACACCATGACCAAGCACGCTCTTGGCGGCCTGGTGAAATGTTTGGCATTGGATCTGACACCGCTCAACATCACGGTGAACTCCGTTGCCCCCGGTGAAATCGCGACACCAATGAACGACATGGATGCCGACGAGGCAAGCAGCTCGCCGCGTGAGGCAATTCCCGTCCGCCGAGTCGGTCATCCCGATGAAGTCGCGGCCGTCATCAACTTCTTGGCTGGCGAGCAAGCGGGATTCATCACCGGAGCACGCTGGCCGATCGACGGAGGCTTCGAAGCCGCCGCACCACTCGCTGCCACCGCTTTTCGCGAAGACTACTTGGCTCCCTAGCGAACTCCCTCCCGCTCATCTATTCCTTCTCCCACAAACCCAAGAGATTAAAGCATGTCCACCACAACCACGACAAAAACTCCGTTCAAACGTGAGATCCTCGAGGACGAAACGAACCAGGAAGTGACTTCCTTGTTGCAACACAACCTGACGGATTTGATTGACCTTGCCCTGCTGATGAAACAAGCCCACTGGAACGTGGTGGGACAGAATTTCCGCAGCATTCACTTGCAACTCGATGAAATCATAGAAACGGTACGTGCCGGAAGCGATGAAGTCGCGGAACGGATCGTTACCTTGGGTGTACCTGCCGATGGGCGCAGTTCGACCGTCGTCGCGGAAAGCGAACTGGAAGAATACCCCGGCGGTTTCGTCAAAGTGAGCGAAACCATTGCGAAGGTCGCCGACGCACTGAAGCAAATGATTGACTCGCTTCGAAGTGCCATCGAAAAGCTCGGTGAACTGGACGCCATCAGTGAAGACATGCTGATTGCCCTGTCCGGGGAACTCGAGAAACATCTGTGGATGTTGCAAGCCCAAGAAGTCTGACCTGGCGTCCCGAGTCTTTGCTCGTTGAAAACGACTCGCTTCCTTCGAAGTGAGTCCACCTCGTTTGAAGTTCACACATCGCTCTTGAAAGGAGCCCCACTATGTTAATTCCTATCATCGGCTGGATCATTTTCGGATTGATCGTTGGAGCCCTTGCTCGCCTCATCTATCCGGGTCGCCAAGACCTGGGAATGATCAAGACGACGCTGTTGGGCGTCGCAGGTTCGTTCGTCGGCGGATTCCTTGCCTTCCTACTATTCGGTGGGTCCGCCATGCAAGCGTCCGGATGGATCGGATCGATCATCGGTGCCGTCGCCGTGCTCGCCATCGCAACCCGTTGGAATCGGTCGCCTTCACAGACCCACATGCACTGATCCGCAAACGATTCGTGTGAACCGGATCGAATCACCGTTTCGAACTGCGAGAGGTTCCCACCTCTCGTTTTTTTGTGCGAAGGCATGATCTCAGGCATGTTGGCCTCCCATTTGCAACTCATGCCAGTCACGTAACTCGCCCCCGTTAGTAGGTACCAAGATGAACACTCAAAAGAAGCTGATTGAACTCATTCACGACTTCGACAATGCCATGCTCGTCACCAAGACCGATGATGGCGGGCTGGACGCTCGTCCGATGGCAATCGCCGAAGCGACCGACGACGGTCAACTCTGGTTTGTCACTAGTCGCAACTCCGGAAAAATCGCGGAATTGATGCTGGACCGTGACGTGGCGGTTACCCTGCAGGCGTCCAACAAATTCGTCACCTTGTCGGGGCAGTGCCGCGTCATCGATGACGCGGCCAAGCTGGACCAACTTTGGAAAGAAGCCTGGAAGGTTTGGTTCCCCGAAGGCAAGAACGATCCCAACATCACCTTGCTCCGCGTCGAACCCGACCATGGAGAGTACTGGGACAACAGCGGCTTCACCGGGATCAAGTACTTGCTGCGTGCGGGGAAAGCGTACGTCCAGGGCGAACGTGCCGAAACGGACGAAAAAATCAACGCCAGCGTCTCGTTGTAAGCAGGTCGGCAGGAATGATCGGGCATAATCCTGTGAGCCGTTTGGGCGTTCGCCCCGGTTGGACAATCTTTGGTGTCGACACAGCGTTTTTGTGGACAGTTTCTTGCCTGTCACCTCTCCCCCGACGAAGTTGGGGGAGAGGTCGGAGCGAGCGTTCAGCGAGATCCGGGTGAGGGGGCACGCGATGTGTGAAACGAGGCCAAAAAGGCGGTTTGCTGTGAATCGCCCCCTCACCCGAACAGGGCCTCCATCGGCCTGTTCGACCTCTCCCCCGACAAAGATGAGGGAGAGGTGACTTGTCGATGCGAGACAGAAACTTGCACACACCAGAAGCGCTGCAACCTCAAAGATTGAACAGCCCAGGACAGCCCCCAATGCTCCTTTCGAATACAGAGGTTGAGCCGTCAATGAGGTTTCAACGCAGGTAGCCTGTAGGATGGGCACTCTTGCCTTTTTGTACCCCACAACTTCTGGGAGCCGTTTGCGTTGTAAATACAGGCGTTTTGAAGCCAAACATCCCTTGCCCAAGAACCATTAGGCAGATACGCAGGTGTCATCGGGTATGTGAGCCGTTGGCGTTAGCCACGGTTTTCACGCACAACCGGGGCTAACGCCCAAACGGCTCACATGATTGTGCTTGATCATTCCTGCCGACCTGCTTCGTGTTCGATCAGCGGAGATTAGTGTTCCCTTGGCCGCTCTGGCGGAACACTAATCCACTCTGATCGGACACTAATCTTTGGTGTTTCGAGTTGTGGGGTATAAAAAGGCACTCTTGCCCGTCCAAGTTGCGGACGTCGGCCAAGAGTGGTCAACCTATTGCAAAATCGACTCGCCCTTTGCCAGCGGGCGGGGGTCGCAAGACGTCACGAACACGGCACTTCAAAATTGCATGACCTCTACACGGACCAGGAACAGCATGAGTGGTGAATCCTCATCCGATCGTTCGGCCTCGTCAGTCGAACACACGACCCGCCGTGGATTCATGGTGAGCACCGTTGCCATGGGAGCAATGGCGATGTCAGAGTCTGCAATCGCGGCACCAAGTCCGAAAGACGAGCCGATTCCAATCATCGATTGCCACATCCATCTCTTCGACGGGTCTCGTCCTCAGGGAGCGCCCTACGTAGGTCCGGGCGGTGACTCCCCCACCATTGCCATGCCAGCCGACTATCGGAAGCTGGCCGTTCCGTTGGGAATCACGGGTGCGATCAAGGTCGAAGCCAGCCCGTGGGTGGAAGACAACCTGTGGGCGCTTCAAGTCATGCAGTCGGACGACATGATGCTCGGGCTGGTCGGCAATCTGCAGCCGGAGAAACCGGACTTCGCCGAATTGTTGGTTCGCCACGCCAAGAACCCGTTGTTTCGTGGCATTCGGCACGGAACGCTGTGGGGCTACGATCTCCCGAAGATGGTCCAAGACGATGCATTCCTTCGAGGTATGCGTTTGCTGTCCGACCGGGATCTGTCGCTGGATGTTGCCAACCCGTCCGTGCCGTTGCTGGAAGCGGTCGTGAAGCTCAACGACAGCGTGCCGGATCTACGCATCATCATCGATCACCTGCCCCGGCTGGAACCCACCGCGGCCACTCAAACGGCTTACGACAATGTCCTGAGAGTTCTCCACCATCGAACGAACGTCTATGTCAAACTGTCGGGCGTGATTCATCGCATCGCTGGCAAGATCGTCAAGGACCTCGAGGTGCATCGCCCCAAACTAGATCGACTGATCGATGTGTTTGGAGACGACCGAATCCTGTTTGGCAGCGACTGGCCGAACAGCGACGGTGCTGCACCTCTGGATCAGATCGTGAGCATCGTCCAAGACCACTTCGCTGACAAACCGCGTGAACTCCAAGAAAAGTACTTCTGGAAGAACTCCCTCGCGGCTTACAAGTGGAAAGTGAACGAGGATCGCTGAAGCTGGTAGGCCAGGCCAACGCGCCACCTCGTGCGACTCCCCCGCTCGTCCCCAGGCTCCCGCCTGGGAACGCCATGCACCGCAGGCTCCCGCCTGCCGAATCAAACTCGCGAGGCAGGAGCCTCCAATCCAGCGTGTCCCCAGGCAGAGCCTGGGAACAAGATCTCGCACGCTCGTCCCCAGGCTCCCGCCTGGGAACGCCATGCACCGCAGGCTCCCGCCTGCCGAATTAAACTCGCGAGGCAGGAGCCTCCAAACCAGCGTGTCCCCAGGCAGAGCCTGGGAACAAGATCCACGCTCGTCCCCAGGCTTCCGCCTGGGAACGCCATGCACCGCGGGCTCCCGCCTGCCGAATCAAACTCGCGAGGCAGGAGCCTCCAAGCCAGTCTGTCCCCAGGCAGAGCCTGGGAACAAGACCCACGCTCGTCCCCAGGCTCCCGCCTGGGAACGCCATGCACCGCAGGCTCCCGCCTGCCGAATCAAACTCACGAGGCAGGAGCCTCCAAGCCAGTGTTTCCCCAGGCAGAGCCTGGGAACAAGATCTCCCCCGCTCGTCCCCAAGCTCCCGCCTGGGAACGCCATGCACCGCAGGCTCCCGCCTGCCGAATCAAACTCGCCAGGCAGGAGCCTCCAAACCAGTGTGTCCCCAGGCAGAGCCTGGGAACAAGATCTCGCACGCTCGTCCCCAGGCTTCCGCCTGGGAACGCCATGCACCGCAGGCTCCCGCCTGCCGAATCAGACTCGCGAGGCAGGAGCCTCCAAACCAGCGTGTCCCCAGGCAGAGCCTGGGAACAAGACCCACGCTCGTCCCCAGGCTCCCGCCTGGGAACGCCATGCACCGCAGGCTCCCGCCTGCCGAATTAAACTCGCGAGGCAGGAGCCTCCAAACCAGCGTGTCCCCAGGCAGAGCCTGGGAACAAGATCTCCCCCGCTCGTCCCCAGGCTCCCGCCTGGGAACGCCATGCACCGCAGGCTCCCGCCTGCCAAATCAAACTCGCGAGGCAGGAGCCTCCAAGCCAGTGTGTCCCCAGGCAGAGCCTGGGGACAAGAAGATTCCGCTAACATGGTGGGTGAAGTTAGCTCACCACCTCACTGCCATTCTTGCCCCTTCATCCCCAGAACATCTTGAATGAGAACCACTGCTTGCCTGTTGCTGGCCCTGCTGACCATGTCGAACATCGCCCACTGCGACTGGAACCTGCATGTCGCGGCCGATGCGAGTGCCGGAGGAAAGGGAAGTCAGAAGCAACCATTTCGATCGCTGACCGAGGCACGCGACGCGATCCGTGCGGCCAGAGACTCCGGCGCGATACCAACGGACTCACCCGTGGTCGTTCACATCGGGGCTGGTACTTATCCTCTGGATCAGTCATTTGAGTTGACCAAGGCGGACAGCGGCACAGCAGAATCGCCTGTCGTCTATCGAGCGGTCCAGATCGGTGCCGCCCAACTTCATGGCGGCATCCAACTGAAACCAGGTGACTTCCGATCGGTCACTGACGGTGAAATGGAGAAGCGGTTGGATCCTTCGGCACGCGAACTCGTGCGAGTTTGTGATCTTAAAAATTTCCCCGGGGAGTTCCAGGCATTCAGCGACGCATTCCGTGGCGTCTCGACCGGGCCATGGCTGTACATCAACGGGCAACCGATGGAACTGGCTCGCTGGCCGAACAAGGACGCTGCGAATGGCGGTTGGGCGGGTTTCTCGAAAGTGATTGACACGGGCTTGCCACAACCCGATGCAAAGAACGAATCCTTGCGCAAGCCTCATCCGGGCTCATTTCAGTTTGAGAACACTCGTCCAAGCAAGTGGAACATCGACCAGGGTGTGTGGCTGCGAGGGTACTGGACACACGATTGGTTTGACGAAGTCATCCGCGTGGCCTCCTACGATCATTCAACGAAGGCGATTCGCTTGGCCAAACCGCACAACTACGGAATCATGGGCGGCACATGGGGCAAGGCAGAACGACGATTTCATGCGATCAATGTCTTCGAGGAACTCGATGCTCCAGGCGAATGGTACCTCGACCGATCGCAGAAAAAGCTCTACGTCTACCCTCCGGCCGACTTTCAAAGTGCGAACATTGACTTGGCTGTCCTCGCCTCTCCGATGGTGAAAATGAGTGACACCCAGTATGTGACGCTCGAAGGTTTGACGTTGCAGTTCAGCTTCAGCGACGCGATGGTCTTGCGGAACGCGGAGCACGTCACGATCAAGAATTGCACAGTAGCGAATCACGCCCGTTCAGGAATTTCGATCATTGGCAGTCACAACGAAGTCCGTTCCTGTCATCTGCACAACCTGGGAACGTCAGGCATCTCGGTCAACGGCGGTGATCGACGGACGCTCACGCCCGCCAACAATCGCATCGTCAACAACCACATCCATGACTATGCCAAATTCATACGGACCTACCAGCCTGGCGTGAGTGTCCAGGGGTGTGGGCAAATCGTTCGCAACAACTTGATCCACGACGCCCCTCACAATGCGGTGACCTACGGCGGCAACGAACACTTGATCGAACGGAATGAGGTCCACCACGTTGTGATGGAAACAGGCGATTCGGGCGCGTTCTACACGGGACGTGATTGGACCAGTCGCGGCAATGTACTACGCCACAACTACATCCACGATCTGGGAGGTGGTGACGACAAGCACATCAACACGATGGGAATCTACCTGGACGACTGCGATTGCGGCGACACAATTGAAGGCAACGTGTTCTACCGAGCTGGTCGCGCGATCATGATTGGCGGCGGCCGCGACAACCCGGTCATCAACAATCTGATCATCGACTGCCCGATTGGATTGCACATGGATGCCCGCGGGATGACCTGGAAGCAGTGGAACAATCCCGACTACCCCAGTTGGCGTCTGGAAGCAAAGGCGGAGAAATTCAATTACCAGCATCCGCCTTGGAGCAACCGCTACCCACACCTCGCGAAGATCATGCAGGACTCGCCCCGGGAACCGCTCTACAATCCGATCCGTCGCAACATCTTTGTCGACGTTTCCAAGCAAGTCTGCAGCTTCGATGGAAACGTCAAGAAATTGCTCGATCAGTTTGAGATCTCTGACAACCTCGTTGTCAACACAACGGGAGCGTCCGAAGGGATTGCGACCGCGGCTGGCATCCAAGGGTTCACAAATCTTGGCGGTGTTGGAATCCCCTTTCCCGCCGGATTCAAAAATGCCACCCGCCAAGACTTCCAACTGCAATCGGACTCCAACATTTTGAAAGAGCTGCCGACCTTTGAGCGGATCCCCATGGATCAAATTGGTTTGCAGCCTGACCACTGAACTTTGCCTCGCCCCACAACCGAAACACCATTGGATCGAAGAATGCCTCGCACACTGACTCCCCTCCTGCTCGCGTGGATCATGATGGCGACAGTTGTCTCCGCGGAGACAACGTTGCAGGTCAGCAAAGATGGTCCGTTGCGAACGCTGGCGGAAGCCCGCGACGAGATCCGCAAGCGGCGAATGGAGACACCGAAGGAAGCATTTCGCGTGCTCGTGGGAGACGGTCGCTATGAAATCACCGAGCCACTGGCGTTTGAACTCGGCGATGGCAACGTGGTTTACGAAGCCGTCGCGGGAACCACCCCGGTGATCTCAGGAGGTCGACGCATCACGTCGCAATGGACGGAGGGAGAAGGCGGCATTTGGACCACTCAACTTCCTCCGGACTGGCTTTTTGAACAACTGTGGGTCAACGGCCAACGCGCTGTGAGAGCACGTGAACCCGACCACTTCTTTCACTATCTCGTTGCTTGCCGAGAACAGCCAATCGACGGTGGAAAGCGTGCCCAGCAAACGCTTTCGGTTCGTCCCGAGGACATCGTCGGCCTTGAAGGACTCACTCCAGAAGAGATTCGCCAGGTCCAACTACTCGCCTTCCACAAATGGGATACCACGCGTCGATTCCTCGACAGCGCCAACGTCGAGAATGGTCAATTGGTCACTTCCGGTCGGAAAATGAAGTCCTGGAACCCACTGACCCGCAACACCGGTTACATCCTGGAAAACTACCTCAAGGCTCTCGACGAACCCGGGGAGTTCTTTCTGGCGTCCGGAGGGCAACTCAGCTACCGACCGCGATCAGGCGAGTCCATGGATGACGCTGAGTTCATCGTCCCCGTTTGCGAGAAACTGGTCGTGATCCGGGGAGATTCCTCCCACGACAAGTTCGTTGAGGAGCTCGAATTTCGTGGCATCGCGTTCCGCCACTGCGGAATGCTCACGCCTCGATCCGGGTTTGAGCCATCGCAATCCGCCTCTCCGATCGAGGCTGCGATGCAGATCGATGGGACAAAAGGCGTTGTCTTGGATCACTGCGAAATTGGCCACACCGGTGGTTATGGCATCTGGTTCCGCAAGGGTTGCACGGAAGGAGTCCTGAAGCACAGCTTTGTGCACGACCTGGGCGCAGGAGGAGTGCGGGTCGGTGAAACAAGAATTGCAACCAATGAATCGGAACGGACCCACGACATCGTTGTCGACAACAACATTGTCTACGACGCTGGGCATCTCTTTCCGTGTGCGGTGGGCGTTTGGATTGGCAACAGTGCCGACAACCATGTGACACACAACGAAATTGCCAACATGTACTACACCGGCATCTCCGTCGGTTGGCGGTGGGGATACGATCGAAGCCTGGCGAAGGGCAATCGGATCGAACACAACCACATTCACCATCTCGGCAAAGGCTGGCTCAGTGACATGGGCGGCATTTACACGCTTGGCCCGTCTGAAGGCACAGTCCTACGAGGAAATCGCATCCACGACATCGAGTCTTGGGGATACGGTGGCTGGGGGCTGTACAACGACGAGGGCAGCACTGGCATCTTGTTGGAAAACAATCTTGTCTATCGCACCAAGTCCGGTGGCTACCACCAACACTACGGTCGCGAAAATGTGATCCGCAACAACATCTTCGCCTTCGGTCGTGAGTATCAAGTTCGACGCAGCAGAGTTGAAAAGCATCTCTCCTTCACCTACCAGCAAAACATCATTCTGTGGGACTCCGAAAAATTGTTTCATGGCAATTGGGGTGACGATGGCGTTGAGATTGGTGGCAACTTGTATTGGCGAATGGGCAAGCCTGTCGACTTGAGCGAGGCCGACACCAGCGAGAATTCACTCATCGCTGATCCGTTGTTTGTCGATCCTGCGAAGGACGACTTCCGGTTTGCAGACACATCGATCGCTGAAAAGATTGGCTTCCAGCCGTTCGATGCGTCACAGGCTGGCGTTGATGGTGATGAGGCGTGGAAAGAACGAGCCAGGTCGTTGTCGATGCCAACGATGCAACAGGCCCCCGCCCCTCCGCCGCTGACCTTTCGAGAAGACTTTGAGTTCGGTGATCTTCCGGTTGGCTCATCTGTTTCTGCCACGCCGGACCTCGGTGGAATCCAGGTGATCGATTCGGCGCTCGCAAACAGCGGGAACAAGGTCTTGCAGTTCACCGACACTCCCGGTCAAAAGCATCGTTATTATCCGATGCTATCCATCCAACCCAAGCACAGCGACGGCACAACGAGTTGCAAGTTCGCCATCCGCCTCGGAAACAATGCGGTGTTCCAGCATGAATGGCGGGATTCCTCTCACCCCTACCAAAGCGGTCCCAGTTTGTGGTTCGAGAATGGCCAGCTTCGCTCCCCGAATCGTGTCCTGACGACACTCCCCGTCGACGAATGGATCCTCGTTGAGGTGACCGCCAAACTCGGAACAGACGCGGGCGAGTGGAGCGTTTCCGTATCAATCCCCCACCAGCAAACGCAAACATTTGACGGCTTGCCGCTCGTCAGCGACAAATGGAATCGTCTGGACTGGCTGGGCTTCGTCAGCCAAGCCGATGGCGATGCGGTGGTCCTCCTCGACGATCTCCAACTGACTCGAACGGAGTAACACCGTCCAAGTCCAAACGGTTCCTCGTCGTTTGCACCACCGTCTGCCAAGGGATGTCGTGATGTCACGACCAGCGAACGCGAAAAAGGTCGGCAGGAGTCTTCCGGCATTGGAACTGTTTGGAAGTGCGTGGTGGCTTCCACGCCCAACCGGGGCGAACGCTGAATGGCGATCAGCGTTGCGGTGATGCTCTTTCCCTGCGACCAACTGAGCTGCGGCGTGTCCTTCGTCCAACCGTCCGCGTAACGCTCACCGATGATCTTGCCATCGTATGCGACCACCAAGGCCCGAGTGTTCTGATCCTCTTGCGTCATCGCTCAATCCAGCGCGGCAGCGACTGCTTTGGAGTCAACGCCATCGGGAACCGGAACGGTCGCTCCGACATCCCCCATGGGCCACTCCTGTGTGGAAGGATCGGGCGGGTTTCGGGGAACTTGAACGGGTTCGAAAAAGACGTTTGTTTCGCCGCGCGGCAGAATCGTGCTGCCTTGGTCCCTGGTGTACCGAGCGCTGCGGGGCGGAGCATCGGGAGCGGTCACCGTGACGATCTTTCGAGCCTCATCGACCTGATACTCAAACTCAGGTTGCCAACCAAAGTACGAAAAAGAGGCGATGTCCTGCGCGATGACTTCCTCCGCGGTCCGCTGATAGTTGCGCCCCACCACCCACAGTCCAGAACAGAGATGGTGAGCGCAGATCGCGGCCCGAAACTCCATGTTCTCCTTGGGTTGAAGCGACTGTAGTGGATGGGGCATGTGGGCAACGGCATTCGCCTTTGTTTTTGGCAGCCACACGAGGCGCTAATTGAAGCTGTGTTTCAAAAATGTGTCATGGTTCCATACCCCCCTGCCGTCACTTTCGCTACACATCCTGGCTCACGTTGCCCCCGTCGCCATGACCCGAATCAACACGAACGTTTCGTCGTTGGTCGCCCAGAACCGTCTGGCGTCCAGCAACCATGATCTTCAGCAATCGCTAACTCGGTTGTCCACCGGCTTGCGAATCAATAGCGCCTCCGACAATCCCGCCGGCCTCTTGGCAGGCCAAGCTCTGCGAAGCGAGATCACTGGCCTGACCAAGGCGATCAGCAACACCACCCGAGCCAGCCAGATCATCAGCACCGCCGACAGCGCGCTCGGCCAAGTCAGCAATTTGCTCAATGACGTCCGAGGATTGGTGGTTGAGGCAGCCAACACGGGTGCATTGTCGAACGAGGAAATTGCCGCGAATCAATTGCAAATTGATTCGTCACTCGAGGCGATCAACCGAATCTCTCAAACAACGACGTTCCAAGGCAAAAAACTGCTCGATGGATCGCAAGAATTCATCAGTACATTGGACACGGTCCCCGGTGTGACCGACTTTTCGATCGACCAAGCGAATCTGGGCACCAGCGGCAAAATCGACGTGGAAGTCAATGTCAGTTCCGCGGCGGCCAAGGCGGAGATTTCCGTGGCCGCTGGAACCTTTGATCCGCCGCTCGATGGAGAAGCGGTCGCCACCAGCAAGCTGGAAACCAACACGTATTATCATGCGGTGCTCAATGACAGCGGCATCCGCATCACTGGCGACTTCGATTCCGTCCAATTTGTCGACGACGGCAACTTCAACAACATTCCTGCCGCATCAATCGCCGGCGGTGTTCTGACTTTGCGTTACGACTCCTACGATCAGCCTCATGCCATTGGTTTGAGCGCGTCAAGAATCAACGCTCTTCCCGGCATCGAAGCCCATTACGAGGGAGGCTATTCAGAGCACACCCAGCAAACTGGCGGTGTGACCCCAGTGCACGCCGGCCTGGAAGTTCGCCGTAGTGATGGTGGAAATATCGCGATCGCCTACACCGATGCGGATCAAGCCGCGACAACCGCCTCTTTCGATGAACAGACCAACACTGTCAACATCGCATTGGGAACGGACGAAACCGGGAAGGGGTTTGTCGACATCGCGCAACTGGTCAACGACCTCCCCTCGCTCTCCGGAGGTGCTGACCTAACCGCCACAGTCATCGACAGCGATGGGGAAGAAGCCACCGGATCATCGCAACGCTTGAACTTGACCGCCGCTGACCTCAGCACCAACCTCACGAACTTCCAACCCAAGCTGAAGGGTGACTTGATCTTCGAACTCAAAGGGAGTGCCGGCGGAGAAACCTTTCAATTTTCCGAGGGTGCCACCGCTCAACAGATTGCTGCCGCTGTGAACTTGGTCAGTGATTCAACCGGGGTGGTTGCGAGCATCGACGACGGTCTTCGTTTCACCAGTCAAGACTACGGCAGTGGCGAATCCGTCGAAATCGAAGTGATCCGAGAAGGTGACGACGGCACATTCGAAAGCAACCTGAGCCAATCCCGAGGTCTCGGAAGTGACGTCGAAGCAACCGTCAACGGTGTGAAAGCCGGTGGAAGTGGGAACAATCTTTCCATCAACACATCCGGCTTGGATTTGTCAGTGACCGTCGAGGAAGGCAGCAGCAGCAATTTCCAATTCAGCATCACAGGCGGTGGCGCCACCTTCCAACTCGGCCCCAATGCCACCAGCACCCAACGAGCGTCACTTGGAATCGGCAGCGTCTCCACCGGAAAACTGGGCGGCGCGTCAGGACGTCTCTACGAGTTGGGCAGTGGACAAGCCAAGTCGCTGACAAACGACGTGCAGGGTGCCGCCGCAATCATTGACGAGGTCATCAGCAAAGTCGTTGGCATGCGAGGCCGCCTAGGATCGTTCCAAAGCACCACACTCGAGAGCAACCTGGTGTCGCTCAATGAGACCAAAGCCAATTTGCAAGAAGCAGACTCCTCCATCCGCGATGCCGACTTCGCTCAAGAATCTGCCAATCTGACCCGAGCACAAATCTTGGTTCAATCAGGAACCAACGTGCTGTCGCTCGCCAACCAAAACCCACGGAATGTCCTGTCACTTCTTGGCTAAGCAGGTCGGCAGGATTGATCGGGCACAATCATGTGAGCCGTTTGGGCGTTAGCCCCGGTTGTACCTGGGAGCAACGACGCTTACCGAAACAGTCCAAATGCCGAAAGACTCCTGCCGACCTGCTTAGTGGTTTGTCAGGACTTGTTTTTAGGGTGGTGGACGAGGCCACGAGTCCTGAACTGGCGTCAAATCCAAGGACTCGTGGCCTCGTCCACTACGATCAACCCTCACTTTTAGCTGTGACAGACCACTAGAGCAGAATAACATCTCATTCGTCTGCCTCGCCGTGTTGATGCTATCACCCCCATGGCGAGATCCATGAACCTTCCTTTCAGACGGTGATTCCGCATGCTTGTGAGCCAGCCATCTCCGAGCTTGACACTGGCGCCATCAACTTTCCAACCAGTCCTCGACGTAGACCTGTTTGATCCACAGCATGCTGACCGCGAACATTGGCGTGGCAAACACGATTCCCCAGAATCCAAAGACCAACCCGCCGACGATCTGCGCCAAGATCACCATTGCTGGCGGAAGTTCGACTTGGTGTTCTTGAACCATCGGCGTGATCAGGTAGCTTTCAATCGTCTGGATCACCAGATAGAGAACCAGCACGCTTATCAAGGCCGTTGTTCCCTCCTGGGATGCCAACAACAACGCAGGCACCACTGCCGCGATCCCGCCAATGTTCGGGATGAACGTCACCAAACCAGCGAACACCCCCAATTCCAAGGGCATCGGAACGCCGATCACAGCCAATCCGATTCCGAACACGATTCCCACCAGCGCCATCGCAATCAAACGACCGATCATCCACCGCCACAACGTTGTCGAAGAATCGGAGAGCAAATCAGAAGTCTTGTCACGCCACCCCGTTGGCAGCAGCCGAATCGCACCAACGCGGTACTTGTCGGGACTGATTGCGAAGTAGATGGACAGGATCAACAGAATCAGGAAGTCCGCCATTCCACCGAACGCGGACGTGAAGAAATTCTTGGCCAATCCAATCGACTTGCCTGACGAAGGCATCATCGAACTGAGCTTCGCATCGTCCTTCAAATGATCTTCCACCAACGGTTGCGTCTTGAACGACTCAAAGGATTCTTGAACTGAACTTTCGATTCGGTCCTTGAACTGAGTGGCTTTGTCCACCGCCGAATTGGCGAACGAATACAACATGACACAGGACAGCAATGCAACCGCTGAGATCACCCATCCGACCCGTGCTTTATGAGACAGCGATGCTGGTACCACGCGTCCCAGAACCGTGGCCAATTGGTTCAGCACCACCGCAATCAAAATCGCCCCGAAGATCAACGGCACCAAATTCCGAGCAACGTAGAACAATGCCGCAACCGCCACGACGAGCAGCGTGATGCCGCTGGCAATCAGAACGCGTCGTGCAAAACCAGTGTCATCCATCAGGAATCGCTTTCGTCTGTTTGAGAGGAGTGAAACTTGTCCGACTCGCCAGTTTGAATGGATGGTTCAGGCGACTGAAAACCAAGCTGTCCTGGGTTCTTAAAGGTCAGTGTCCGATACGGGAATGGAATTTCAATCCCGGCTCCATCCAGTTCTCGCTTGATCGCCGCAACCACCTCGTCGCGACTGCGACGGATATCCAAGGGCTTGGATCCGGCCCACCAGGCAACCTCAAAGTTGATGCTGGAGTCCGCGAATTCTTTTGCAAAGACCTCGACAGTCCGCTTGCCTTGGACACTCTCGCAAGACTGAACCGCTTGCTTGATCACATCGCGAGATTGATCGACGTCTTCGTCGTAGGCGACCCCACAGATGATTCTCACTCGACGCTGTGGCTGACTGGTTAGAACGTCCACATTGTTCTTGAACAGCGTCGCATTGGGAACGACGGCCAACTCACCATCCAGCTTGCGGATCAAAGTGTTGCGAATCGTGATTTGCTTGACCTCTCCTGTCACGTCACCACAGGTGATGAAGTCACCTCGGTCAAACGGGTAGCCCCACAAAATCAAAATCCCGGCGAAGAAGTTTTCGAAGATATCCTTGAATGCAAAACCGATCGCGACTGACCCCAGCCCCAGCACGGTCAAGGCCTTGGAGGGTGTCATCCCGGGAAAAGCAACAACGGTTGCGATCAGCAACCCCACAATCCAGATTGCAATCAACGTCAATTGATTGATCAAGTCCTTGAGACTGGTTCGCATCCCGCGTTTGTCCAGCAATCGATGAATGACCCAGCTCGCGAGCTTCGAAAGCAATGACGTGATGAGAACCACCACCAACGCCGCGACCAACAAAGGAGACCGAACCAGAAAATCGGTCCACAGCGAATCCAGGGATTTGCTGACGACATCGCGGGTTGATTCCAAATTCACCGCACTGTCAATCGCCAACTCGTTGATCACCGCGACCACGTCTTCCGTTTTCCGAGCCACGTTCTCGGCCCACTGCCGGTGTTCGTCCGTGTCAGCCTTCCCTCGGATCGTGACAATGCCGCTTTGCAACTGGACCTCCACATCGGTCAGCCAGCCAGCGTTTTTGGCGGAGTCAAAAATCTCCGTCAGTCGATCACGAATCGCATCGTCGTCGACAATGTTCTGCACGGCGACCGTTTCCGCGGGAGCATTGGTTTCCACCGTGGGTTCCGTCTCGTTTGCGTCTTGCCCCTCCGCGTGATTCAGGCTCACGAAGAGGCAGACACAGAACGCTGTCCAGACCGACCACCGACGCCCGCGACTGAATTGTGAATCAGTTTTCATCGTGCCAGGCCTGTTCGAGAGTACGGATGGGTTCTTCGATCAACTGGTTGAGCGTCTTGCAGTCTGAGATCTGAATCACGCGTTCCAGGGACGCAATGAAATACTGCGACACATTTCGATCACCACGAACATAGGGAACCAACTGCCAAATCATTGACTGAACGAAATCCGCCCGCGTGACCTCCGTTGTGATGATTCGCAGTTCCTCGTTCTCATCCATGCGGTAGCGTGTCGGCAGCTTTCGCTGTGACAGCTGAATCAATCCATCCGACAACCAGTCGATGCACTGCATGGCAGTGAAGGGATCATTCACGCCCGGCGACAGCGCCCGGGTCGCGACTTCCACAAATTCGTTGAGGATAAAGAACACATCCTGAGTCGGCGTGCGTGAATAGCCAATCGCGAAGCCGCGTCGAATCTGACGTGCGTCGTCGTCGCTCCAGCCCGTGATTCGTGTGACCTCGGCAATGACTTCACTGCGGCAGACAAAATCTCCCGGACGCTTGACCAATCGCACCACCGCTTGCTGTTCCTTCGCAAACCGAATCAGTTGCTCGTCGTCGATCCCTTGCAGGTACCCCGCCCCCTCCGACGTCACCACATGCAGAAAATCATTGGAAAGACTCGGGACATCCTGCTCTTCCTCCAAGGCTTGCCCCATCGTCTCAGGATACAACTCGTCAAATTTGTTCGACATGTCGATCGATAGCCGACGCAGCACGGTCGAAATGTGAATGCTGTCAGGCACATGGTGAATGAAGTAGATCAGCTCACCGACACTGGCGATGGTCAGCACTAAACTGAGAAACAACGAAAGCTGTGGAACAAAGGCCTCCACCGTCAAGTCCCAACTCTCAGGAACCGACCCGCCGCGCACGACCCGCAACACCAACAAGCAATACAAAAACGTCGCGACGAATGTTCCCAACGTGATTTGGTTGCCGCGATCTCGCATGAAGTTGTCCAGCAATCGCGGACCAAAGTGCGATGTTGCATGCGACACAGCGAGAATCGTCAACGAAAACGTGACGCCGGCGACCGTGATCATCGATCCTGCGACCGTCGCCAACAACGCCCGAGCCCCGTCGGGTTGATTCATCGACGTGAACCAATAGTCCTGCAACCAGGTGTACCCGAGGGTACGGTCCAGCCAGATCGTCAACTGGGAAAGCACGATCGCTGAAAAGACCATCAACGAGGGAATGAACCAATAGCTTCCTTTGATTCGGTAAATGAGCTGTTGCAAGGTAGCCTTCATGCGATCAAGTTCGCCTCACCCTCGACGGTTTCGTCGTCCTCTGTCGCTCGCAGCACTTCGCCTTGCTCGGGGCCCAAGTCTCCTTCGCCAACCGACGTGGTGGGTTCGGTGACTGACGGAGCCCTCTGCGGCTGTGCAGGTGGCTTGGTAGGCAACTGATCCACCATCTGCACGGGCACACCTCGAGGGAAAACCAATTCGCGAGCTTCATCGGGCATGCTGATTCCTGCTTCCGTGAGTTTCTGTTTCACCAGTCGGATGACACTGCTGCTGACCTTCAGAGGCGAATGCGTCGTTTGGTCGAACCAGTAGTAGACACGCAAATTGACAGTCGCTGACCCCAGAGATTCAACAATCGCAATGGCCGCCGGATCATCCACCACGCCAACGTGATCCTTCAAGACCGACATCACGATCTCCTGAGCTTCCACGATTGAATCTTCAAATCCTATCCCCACGGTGAAATCCTGGCGGCTCAGCGGGGTCGCGGTGTAATTGATGATCTTCCCTTTGAAGACCGTGCTGTTGGGCATCTGAATCTGGTTGCCTTCCAGGGTGTTTAAAACCGTCCCGCGAGTCGTGACCTTGCGAACAAAGCCCTTGGCCCCTTCCACTTCGATCAGATCACCGACCCGGAATGGATGATTGAGCGAGAGCAGGATGCTGGCCAAGTAGTTTTCGGCGATGTCTCGAAAAGCAAATCCCAAAGCCAATCCAACCAAACCGGTGCCGCCCAAAACCGTGACCGCCAATCGGGTCAGCCCCGAAACCCGAAGAGCGACGTAGGTGCCGATGATGAAGATCAGCACCGCAACCACGTTCCCGGCAACTTGACGCAACAGCGAACTTTCAATCCGCGAACGAGTGAACCAACGTGTCAATCCAGCTCCAACTCGGGCCAGGAAATAGGACACGATTGAAACTGCGATCGCAACCAGCACGAGCGGCAACACTCCGGTCGCCTCGCGGCCAAGTTGCTTGAGGGATGCTATCGCGGGAGCAAAGTTCCAAAGAGGCAACTCAGCGACTTTGAGCCGATTGACAACCGCAACCACGTCAGACGTTTTGATTGCCGTCGACTCGGCCCATTCTCGATGACTCTTTGTGTCCGATGTGCCGCTGAGAAACGCGACACCACGATCGACCTTCACCTCCGGTTTGTCGAACCAACCGGTCGCCTCCATGATCTCCTGCAACCGTGACTCGATTCGCTGATCACTGTTGACGGGATCGACCTGCACTTCATCGGCGACCTGCACTGCCTTCTTCGTCGATTCCGTTTCACTGCCAGTCACTTCCGCGGCCACATCGTCGGCGGTTGGAGTTTCGTCTTGTGAATGGGCATGCTCTCCACACACGGCCAAACCGAGCACCAACATAAGCAGCGCCCTGCACGAAACATTCATCAACCGAATCATAAAGCCACACCGAGTGCAGGGAAGAAACAAAATTGGCACGGGGGCCTGGAAGAAGCGTACCAGCAAGAAGGGCACAGAAGGATCGGACGCCCCAGGGCTCGGATTCGAGCCTGGGCATCATGGTGCCTGCAGAGGAAATCCTGGCAGCCGACCTAAAAGTCGACGCGGTTGTTCTTGCTATCGAAGCGGGCTTCGTAGTCGATCTGAACCAGATAGTCTTTCAGTGCGACCACTTCACGGATATCCAGCTCGTCTTTGATCGAATCAACCGCTTCTTCCATGCGTTTGACCATCCGGTGAACCTTGATGAAATCGAACTCTCGGTATTCAGTCTCCGGCTGATATCGTTTTGCCAAGGTCTTTTCGATTGGACGGCGGTACGGTTCCAACACGGGACTGTCCAGCGGTTCGGGCCAGAAAATTTCGCCGGTGTCTCGCTTGATTTGATTCTCATTCAAACGATCAGGCTTCTGTGAGTTCGCGATCTTCATTCGATCGGACGCTGACAAGCGATCCTCCTCAAGTTGCTCCTCTCGCAACTCCTTGAGGTCATAGTACAGCTCGACTGACTCTTTCCTGTTCTCGAGTTGTTTCGCGATGGCCTCTTGAAATCGCTTCGCCGAAAGCGAACGCAGGACGGCTCCACGCCCCAACCCTTCGGCTAAATCGCCTCGAGATTCCAGCACGTCGCCTGCGACGGTGGATGCACCATCGTTGTCAAACAAACCGTCGTCCGCGTGAGTGATCGTGATCGCGAATAACACCGTCAGTGCTGTGACTGCGATCGCGACGGCGGCGTGTCGGGAGTGGGTTGAATGTGTCATCGTTGGTCCCCATCGTTGAGTGCTTGCGAAGTGTTTGGTTTGAGAGGATCTACGCAAACACCGTTCCAATTGGCGTTGGCCTGAAATTCGCTACTCAATTGGCACCTCCCTTCTCACTTGCGAATCAACGCAAAAAACGGGGAAACCATGACGTCCGTCAACAATCTGAAATCCATTCGAGGGTACAACTCTCACCAATTTCAGCCTCGCCTTTCCAAAGTCACCCATGCCTGATGCCTGTCCGACAGACGCGGACGATTCCACCCCTTCCGCGAGACGCATTGATTCCATTGAGCCCTTTGATCCACATCCCCTTTGCCGTGGAGGCTGGCTGCAAACACTCTCGGTCAAATGGTTGAATCCACGGCTCGATTTGCAATCTCGACCGGATGCCATCGCCATCTCAGTGCCCGACGATCACACGCCTCCGGACGAGATGAGTGGCTACTACTTTCCAGCCACGCAGAACTCTGGAAGCAAACCACTGGTGACGATTTTTCATGGGATGGGCGGCCACGCGCTCAGCCGGTACATGCGTTCGCTTGGGCAACGGCTCAACACCAGCGGATTTGATGTCTTGCTTTGGAACCACCGCGGCGCAGGACGATCCTCCTCAAATTGCTCGCGATTTCATCACCCGGACTTGACCGCGGACATTTGCCATCTGACCGAACACCTGAAAGCTGAACGATCAGCCTGGACCAGAAACGGTCTCGCCTGCGTTGCGTTCTCTCTAGGAGCCAATGTGATGTTGAAGTACTTGGCAGAATCGGGTTCGAAGTCGAACTTCGACGCCGCGGTCAGTGTGTCCGCCCCGCTCGACATGAGCATCACTTCACGAAATCTACAAACGGGATCGAACCGCGTGTTCGATCAATACCTGCTGAACAAACAACGCGATGAACTCCTCCGAAGCTCGGCAAAGCTGACTGAGAAAGAACGAGGCACGCTCGAATCAGTCTCCTCCGTCTGGGAGCTCGATGACGAATTCACAGCGCCCCGTTTTGGGTACGAGGGAGCAGAAGATTATTACGCAGACAACTCAGCGATCGATTCCCTGCAAAAGATCCGCACGCCGACGCTACTGTTGCATGCGAAAGACGATCCTGTTGTTGTCCCGGATGTCTTCGAAGGCATTGAATGGGAAAACAACGCGGCTTTGCACCCCATGCTGTGCGATTCCGGTGGTCACACGGGATTCCTTGATCGAAACCGTCAGCGCTGGCATGAATCCGCGGCCATTGCATTTTTCGAATCGTTTCAGTGATCAACCGGAACGATGATCAACAGGAATCCGCGACTTTGAGACGAGACTCACAAGAACGTGGCTGGACCGACGTACGCCGATCCAACCACGTTGCTCTTGATGCTGCCTCCCCATTTCAGTTCAAGCCTCGTATCGTTCCATCGAAACGGGATCACATGTCTGCAGGGTTTGGGCAGCGGTGTTCAACTTGGCCTGGTCCCCTTCAATTACGATCAGCGAAGAACCAGCGTTCAGGTTGGATTCGTAATTGGCACTCGACTTCTCATCCAATCCCCAGCGTTTGACAGACGCAAGCAGACCACCACCGACAGCTCCGGCCGCCATCCCTGCGATCGGTCCTGCGACCAAGAACGGCCCGATCATCGTTGGCGCTGCGAGCAGCGCTCCAATCGCGCCGCCCGCAAGCGTCGCTGCGCCGGTCGTCTTTTCGGGTGGTGGTGACGAAGCCCGATCACTGCTGCCGCTGCCAGACACAACGTCATGTCGCTGGTCAGCCGCAGTGATGACACTGAAGTCAGCGGCTTGATACCCATCTTTCTGAAGTGCCTCGACGGCGATCGCCAACTTTTCGCGGCTGGAATACTCGGCAACCAAGCATTGATGACTCATGACTTTTCTTTCTTTGTGGGTGGTCTAAAAACGGCCTCGGGAACGGGTGCAACCTCACAACAACACGATCAGTCTTCCCGTTCGGCTTCAAACAGCATCACTTTGCTTCCTTTGGGCGATTGAAACTCCTTCGGCCGATCGGCGCCCGGCAAGGCATAGCAAAGTTCAAACTCGTCACCCTCCTCCATTTGAATGATGCCAAGCGATTTCATCGGAGGCATTCCTTTCATCTCGGTAGTCATGTCGATCTGAACGGGCTTCTTCGTTTCGTCAACGGTGAACAAGGCTCGGTACACCTCACGCTTCTCGCGATCGTAGGTGATGATCATGTTCTTCTCGATCTTCATGATCGTCCCCTCCAATTCATCCTCGGGAATCTCTTCCCCTTGGTTCACGCCCTCTTCCACGTCCCAAACGCCTGCCAAACGTTTGAGCAGCGGCTGCGTGTGTTCGTCACCCTGAGCTGGAACGATGGAGGCGAAAACGAGACAAGGCAAAACGGCGAACATCGAATAGCGTGACATAGCAATGGTCCTTCGCGGAAGCAGATATATGGTTGAGACCCGCCGAGGACAGGCGAGTTGCCCTCGTCACCCCCGGTGAGCCAACGCTGCGGAAAGTGGAGCGTTCTGAACCTGACAACGAACGCAATCGCCATACCACCTGGATTCGACAGGCTCACCTGTTTCCTCACCGAAACGCTGACGCCTCAATTGGTCGGCAAATTGGAGGGCCTGCCTCGTTGCACTGGACGACAACCGACCAAGGTGCTCGGGGAAGCACCGGCAACGCCTCGCCACCCCACTCGAATGTGCGCACTGGTTGAAATCAAGTCGTGAGTTCTCGAACCCAGACAAAGGGTTTTGACCAACGCCCGCTATACCCAAAACGTTGTCACAACCGAGGACCAAAAAATCCGAACAGGTTTTGGCCCGCGAAATGCGTTTCTCATCCAACGCCATCTCAGACGAGATTGCAAGCAAGACAAAACACATTCAAAAAGGAGTTCAACTCATGGTTAATCGTCAAGAACTGCAGGGTCACTGGAACGAAGTCAAAGGCCGCCTGAAAGAGAACTGGGGCCAATTGACCGAAGACGACCTGCAACAAGCACGCGGCTCAGCCGAGCAACTTGTCGGCGTCGTGCAGCAAAAAACGGGTGCCACTCAGAACGAGATCGAGAAGTTTCTCGACAGCGTGCTGAATCGCAACTTCGGTGACCAGGCCTCCGAAACCGTCCAACAGTACAGTGAGGCAGCCCAAGCCGCCGCCGCGGATGCCGCCGCCTACGCTCGCCAGAATTACCAGCGTCTGGCCTCCCAGTCCGGCGAGTACGGGGCCAAGTTGGCCGACACCGTGCGAACCCGTCCAGGCGAATCACTCGCGATCGCATTTGGATTGGGAATCGCCGCTGGCGCACTGTTGTTCTTCGGAAACAAGAAGTGATCATGGCGACCACGTTAGCAACCAAGAAGCAGTCCGCGGCGATCAAGCAGCGAATGGCTGAGATCCGAACGGAACTTCCTTATGAGGTCGACGACGCTCGCGTTCGTGTGCGTCAACTGACGGACTGGAAGTACCACATGTCTCGACACCCTCTGCCAATCTTGGCAGGTGTCGCGGCCCTCGGGTTCTTGATCGTGCCCAATCGACGCAGACCGGACCGGATCATCATTCGCGAAAGCTCGCGTCCTGAGCAAACGTCTCCGGAACCGGCCAAGAAAGGGCTGATGGCTGGGATTGCCGGGACCGTGATGACTCTCGCGATTCGGCAGGCCAGCACCGTGGCAGCTCATCAAATCAATCGCATCCTGACCAACCGAACGTCCACATGATTGCTCCCGCACATTCTCGTCCACCCAGACGCATCGAGTTCGACGAGGCTCTTCCAGAGTCACTCGGCCTCGATGCGGATGGCAAGACACCCAGCAAACTGAAGTTCATCAACCAATCCGTTGCCAAGTACCCAACCGCCTCGCTTGTCGCGGCGGGCGTCTTTGGTGTGGCTCTTGGTTGGATCGTTAAACGCCGACCCGTGTGATCGACATGCCAAACAATGCCAGCATTCAAAAAGTCCTCCGGGATGTGCTTGACCTCTGCGAACTGCAACTGCAGTTGATGTCGGTCGATGCTCAGGCTGCGAAACGCAAACTGACCACCGCGGCAATCTTTGCACTCATCGCGCTCGCACTCGCGGGATCCGCGTTGACCGTGTCCCTGGTTGGCTTGGGATTCCTACTCGACGAGATGACGGAATTGTCGACGGGTGGCGCCTTGCTGACGCTCGCCGTCGTGACCTTTGCCGTTGTGGGTAGCTTTCTGTTCATCGCTGCGAAGGCAATCCAGGCCGCGACCGATGCAATGTCCGAAACCAAGTCGGAGTTGGCTGAAAACGTTCGTTGGCTCAAGGCCACGATGCTTTCGCCGTCCACTTCCGCACGAAATCAGCTGCGTCGAGAGTCCTTTCAAACGCATCGTGAGCCGCCCAACTATCACTCACCCGAACCTGTCACTCCACTTCCTCAAAGGTAATTGTCATGAACGAAGCAACCACACCACAGACCCAAACCGGTTCTTCCTCGAACACCGCGAATATGAACGGCATGTCGGACCAAGCACGTGATGCGGCCGATCGTGTTGCACATGGCGCGATGGACTTCAGCCGCGACGCGGCTCAACACTACGTCAAGGAGCCGGCACAAGACTTGTTCGCGCTGGCGAAGGCTTACGCGAAGGACCATCCCGACGTGGCTGCTTGCTGGGCATTCGGCTTGGGCGTCATGGTCGGCTGGAAACTCAAGCCGTAAGCGTGGTCCCCGCCCCTCGGGCGAATTCCCTTCCGCGTTCCAACCGATGGCACGCTTCAAAATTCTTTCCGAGCAACCGCATCTGGTTGCTCGTTCACCAAGGACATCTCCCATGCACGAACAACTTGAACAGCTCAAGGAACGGACCACAGATCTGTTTGCCGACGAACCCGATGGCCGCAACCAAGGCATTGGGCAGACTGAAAATGCCATCGCTTTCGCAGCAGCGATCGGCTGCACCTTTCTGGTTCGACAAGCGTTGCAAGTGGGATGGCGTGCTGCCTTGAAGCGAGATCCACCGAAAAACCCAGCTTCCCATGAGGTTCAGTGGCGAGAGGCATTGATGTGGGGCGCGGTGTCGGGCGCCATCGTCGGTGCTGCCCGGATTGCTTCCCGCCGGGCATCCTCCTCGGCCTATCGCTCAATGCGATCCGTCTCATGATGATCGAACAGAGTCTGCTTGACCGCTTGCAAGCCCTGTCGCGTTCCCACGCCATGAAAATGCGAGAGGTGCGCCGCTACCTCCATCGACATCCGGAACTCTCTGGCCAGGAGTATCGCTCGACTGACTTCCTCGCCGAGATCGTCACCGATCTGGGACTCCATCCCAAGCTCGCCGACGACAACCGTGGTTTGTACGTCGACATCGGGGAAGAACTGCAGCTCGGACGAACCGCCATCCGCGCCGACATTGATGCGCTGCCGATTCAGTCGCTGGTCCAACAGGAATACGCCAGCGACACCGAGCAAGTCATGCATGCCTGCGGGCACGACGCTCACTCAGCGATCGCCTATGGCGTCGCAGCGATCCTCGCGGAACTCGCTCGAGATGGCTTTCCTGTCAACTCCCGCGTGATCTTTCAACCGGAGGAAGAAACCAGCCGCGGCGGGCTTCACATGATTCGGTCGGGCGCCCTCCAAGGAGTGAGATCGGCAATTGCACTGCACGTGGACCCCACGCGTCCTGTCGGCACCATCGGAATTCGCGAGGGAGCCTTCACGGCGGGATGTGATCTGTTCACGGTGGAGATGACCGGCCCCGGTGGCCACGGCGCAAGGCCTCATTTGACCGGCGACTTGGTCGGGGCGGCTTCCCAATGGGTGACGGATATCTACCGTCGTGTTCCCCGCGCGATCGACGCACGCGATGCGGTTGTGATCAACGTTGGCAGCTTTCACACCGGAAATGCACCCAACGTCGTCCCTTCCAACGCCTCGCTCAGCGGCACCCTTCGCACGCTCTCATCCGAAAGCGCCGAGCGAGCAAAAGAAATGATGGCAGAGATTTCGCGAGCGATTGCATCGATTCATTCCTGCCGAATTGACTTGAACTTCGGGCAACACACACCGCCTGTTATCAACGACGTCACCGTCGCTCGGCGACTTCGAAAAGCGGGCGAGGAGATTCTGGGCGAAGCAAACGTACGTGAAATCACGCAACCCAGCATGGGTGCCGAGGACTTTGCGTTCATGGCACAGCAGGTCCCCGCCGCCATGTTCCGACTCGGCGTTGCGGGCATGGACCTGGGCAGCGAACCGCTTCACACACCCAAGTTCGACATTGACGAATCCGCGTTACCGATCGGCGCCAGCGTCCTGGCTCTGGCTGCGATCCAAGACACGGCAGATTCAGATTCGTCATTCAACGAATTTCCAAATCTGAATTCGCCTCGCTTTCAGTGACTCAGTCCGGCGCTGTCATGCACGGAATCACTGTCGTCCTCCCCTGACTTCGTTCCTGTCCCGTCCGGTATCCAATCGGCGGTCCACTGTTTGATTGGAGATCCCTCATGTCGTACACCATCCCCACCATCGGCGTCGAAGAAGAATACCAACTGGTCGACCCTCAAAACGGCGAATTGATCCCGAACTGCAAGGAGGTGATGCAGACAATTCGTCGCAATCGTGGCTCCCAGGAGGTCGGATCAGAAATCCAACATGAACTGCATCTGAATCAAATCGAGATGGCTTCCGATGTTTGCAGCAGCCTGGAAGAGGTTCGAAATGCTCTCCATCAAACGCGTCACCTGTTGATCGAAGCCGCCCGATCAAACGAGACCGAGCTTGCCGCAGCCGGCACGAATCCGCTGGCAGTGCCCGAAGATGAGGCCCTGACACCCAAGGACCGATACCTGGCGATGACAGATCGGTACCAACAGATCGCTCGCGAATTGTTCATCTTCGGCTGTCACGTGCATGTCGCGATGGAAGACCGAGAACTCGGGATTCAAGTCATGAACCGTTGCCGGCGTTGGCTCCCAATCCTGCAAGCAATCACCGCCAACTCGCCATTCTGGAACGGAGTGGACACGGGCTACGCGAGCTACCGCCGTGAACTGTGGGCTCAGTGGCCGATGGCCGGGCCGCCCCCGCAGTTCGAGTCACTCGCTGACTATTCAAGGTGCGTTGATGACTTGGTGGCATGCGGCGCGATCCGAGACGAAAGCTTTCTCTACTGGGACATCCGATTGCCAACTCGTGTGCCAACCATTGAGTTTCGAGCGGCGGACGTCATGACCCATGTGGAGGAAACGGTCGGGTACGTGGGGATTGTCCGCGCCATCGTGATGCTAGCGATCTCAGAAGCTGAGCATCAACGCCCCATCGCGGCGATCCATCCTTCTGTCCTTTCCTATTCCATTTGGCACGCCGCCCGGTATGGAATGAGTGATCAGTTGATCGATCCGGCGTCCTGCGAAAAGATCCCCGCCGCCGACCTGCTTGGGCGTCTGATGGCAGCTCTTCAACCAGCTCTGCTTGCCACCGGCGAAGCCCGCCCGGTGGAAGCCTTCGTCAACCAATTGCTCGCGACGGGGACTGGCGCGGATCGCCAACGCCGTGGCGGAAATTTGAGCAACGTGGTCGCTCAGGTGGTCGCCGAAACAGTCCCCACGGCCATGGCCACTTGAATGTTGGCCCGAAAATTGCTCGGCCATCAACCAAACTGATCGACAAACGATTCTTCAAACGATAATCTCTCACACTGGGTGATCTCCTATGGCAGCAGGCACCGCTCTTCAAGCCCCTCACAATGAGACGGGGGCCCAATCCGCTCCTCGCTCAAAGTGGTCAAAATCCATGCCCAGCCTTCTTGTCATCGACGATGACCGAACCATCTTGGCGCTCGCCGAGAGAGCGTTGGCTCCCATCGCGGACGTGTCGGTCGCCGCCGATGCCGCAACCGGACTGAACCAAATCCGGGAGGGCAATTTCGATGCGGTGCTCCTGGACATTCAGCTCCCTGACCAAAATGGCCTCGCCGTTTACTGTGAAATTCGCGAGCACGATCGACGCATCCCCGTGATCTTCATGACGGTGGAAGCGGCCAGCAAAACCGCGATCGAAGCGATGCAACTGGGGGCGTTCGACTACATCGCCAAGCCGCTCAACGTCGAGTCGCTTCGTGACCTGGTTGAGAAGGCGATCGAACAGCGGCAAATCAGCAGTGTCCCAGTCGCGATCTCTGCCGATGACGAGGGCGGCGACCAATCCGCCGAATTGTTCATCGGTCGCTCACCGGTCATGCTGGACGTTTTCAAGGCAGTCGGAAAGGTCGCCAAGCAGGACGTTCCCATTCTCGTGCGAGGCGAGAGCGGGACGGGCAAGGAGTTGGTTGCTCGGGCGTTGTTTCAATACAGCCATCGCAGCGACGAAACCTTTCTCGCGGTGAACTGCGCTGCACTCCCAGACAATTTGCTCGAGAGCGAACTGTTCGGCCACGAGAAAGGAGCCTTCACCGGCGCCGAATCGCGGCGGATCGGTAAGTTTGAACAGTGCAACGGCGGAACCCTGTTTCTCGACGAAATCGGAGACATGGCACCGTCGGTTCAAGCCAAGGTTCTTCGCGTGCTGCAGGAACAACGCTTTGAACGCGTCGGTGGCAATAAAGAGCTGACCACCAACGTCCGCATCATTGCCGCTACAAACCGACCACTCGAACAGATGGTGGTGGACGGAGACTATCGAGAGGACCTGCTGTATCGTCTCAACGGGGTCACCATCGAACTGCCGCCACTGAGGGATCGCCTGAGTGACGTGCCCGCGTTGATTCGATTCTTCCTGGCGCAAGCCAAGATAGAATTCAACAAACCTGACCTGGAAGGCCTGTCCCCCGAAGCGGTTGACTTGCTGACAGTTTACGAGTGGCCCGGAAACGTTCGCCAACTTCGCGCCGTCATCCGTCGCTGTGTTCTCGACACAGTGATGCCTGTGATCACACCGGACACCCTGCCGGACGCGATTGCTGGTCCCAGACCAAACGGAAACAAACCCGATGCAAAGTCGGCTGAAACACTCGAAAACCAAGCCCCCGGCAGTCAGCTTCCACAACTGGTGAAGCGACTGTTGAAGGAGAAGTCGACGAATGTGTATGGTGAAGCGATGGAGTACATGGAACGTTTCGTCATCCTGCAGGTCCTGCAAGCGACCGACGGCAATCAAAGCCAGGCCGCTGAAATTCTAGGAATCACCCGTGGGAAACTTCGAGACCGAATCAATTCGTACAACATCGTTCTGAAAAGCGACATCGCGGTTGAGTCCTGAGTTCGTCAATCATTCTTTGCTTCTTTGCCGGTGTCCGGCCGAACATTCAATGCGTTGCTTGTTGATGCACCGCCTGAATGGATACGAATTCAGTTGACACCCACCTCCATTCCATCCCTGTGAAAGGCATTCGTGCCCGATCAGACATCCCCCTCAACCCTCCTATGAACGAAGCCCAACGCGAACGTTTTGCTGCTGCTCTTCAGCGAGTTGCCGGCGACGAAGACATGCTCGTGATGCTCGCCAACATTGCTGCCGAAGACGGGCCTCCGATGCTGAAACAGGTTCACGAATCCGTCGACAATGGCGACTGGAACGAGGCCGCTCGAACGGGACATGCGCTCAAGGGACTGCTGAGCACCTTTGAAGCTGGTTCACCAGTCGATCAACTGCAGCCATTCATTGATGCTGCCAGAAGCGAAGACGCCGCCGCTGCCCAACGGACCCACGCATCGGTGGAACCCAAGCTCGAGCAGCTGATGGTGGAAATTGAGACGCTTGCTCGCGGCGTTGAGTGACGACCGCTCAAAGCCCATCCGGGCAATGGCAAAACAAGCTTTTGACACAAAAAGCTGACGCCGCCTGCGATGCGGTCCTGCGTTCAGGACAAGGATGTGCGGGGTGGCATCGCCGTCCCTGCTGGTGACTCCTCATCCGACGACGCTTGCATTCGGCTGACATCGTCATAAACGGACTGAATCTTCCCAACCACCGCGTCCAGTTCGCCACCACGATGAATCGTGATTTCCGGCCGCTGCTCCTTCGCCCTGTCCTTCAACACGACTGACAGCGGTGGGCTGTTTCGAGAATACCGCTTCCAACCGCTGGTCGACAAATTCTGGCAGAGCGATTCGACGCGGGCATGATTCAGTGTTTGGCTTGGCTCCAGTGCGTCGCAGCACAGCGTCGCCAGCTCAGACAGCACTGCCTCAAGTTCAGGTGAAAGTTTCATCTTGGTCTCCAGGAAGGTTGAGTAGTGTCACACCATCGGGAATCGCGAGCCTCAACTGGAGGCCCACATGATCATCGCAACCACGCCTGATACCACCGCGAGAACAGCCAAGTAGCTGAGTGCAACGAACAAGAAGGGTGCCCCGGGTGATTCCTCACCGAGTGGACGCTCGTTATCAGTAACAGCCTTCTTTGTTTCTTCGAGAATGCCAGTTTCATTGGCCATGATGAAGTTCCTTCGTTTGAGTGCGCCCCAGCGAAGTGACGGGGCCAACAGGCTGAAGAGAAAGCAACGGCCGTGCCACTCAGCGCCGCTTTGCAGCGCCGACGACATTTCGGATCCATTCCCACGCCAGCGATCCAAATGCCGCTCACAGCTGGTTGCGGCCGACAGCGTGATTTTGCACCAACCTGACCGATCCGCTGTCAGTTCAAGCGTTGCCCGGGTGGAAAACAATCGCTTCATGCAGAACAAGAGTCGCTTCGAGCCACAGCAGACGCTCTTCCTAGGCACGACCGCGGTGAGTTGGCACACCCTTTGCCATCTTAGTCATCTCGCGGCACCAACACGATCTCCAGATCAGGCTCATCGCCGCTGCCCTGATCCTCTTAGGAAAGAACCAAAATGAACAAGACATTCTTCATGACGTTGTTGTCAGCTTCCTTGGCACTTGCAACGACCGGTTGCGACGTGGAACAAACTCGCGATGGCGAAATGCCGTCTGTCGATGTCGACGTGCAAGGTGACTCGGGGCAACTCCCTGAATACGACGTCGACGCACCCGACGTCGACATCTCAACCAAAGAAAGCAAAGTCAAAGTGCCCGACGTGGACGTCGACATGAAAGAGAAGACGATCGAAGTTCCTGATGTTGACATCGACCTTCCCGCCGACGAGTGAACCATTGACTGATCGCGTTGACATTCGTCCCACGCGACCAACGTCCCTTTCACTTTTCCTCCCGTTCACCGGAGCGCCAAAATGACAACCATTGCAAAAAACGAAAACACCGTCCTGAAAGTTCTACTCGCGATTCTGCTGCCGCCCTTGGCTGTCTACATGGACAAGGGCGTTGGGACTCAGTTCCTTCTGAACATCGTGCTGACCTTGGTCGGATTTTGGATCATCGGAATCATCCACGCCTTGATTGTCGTGCTCTAATTCCCATCGCCAGGCGTCGGAATCATCCCGATTGAATTGGGCGCTCCGGTATCATCCGCGGCACCCGAGTGCTGCGTTGCAATCGCCGCCCAATTCTTCGTCATCCCGCCTGTTGGACGCCACCTCCGCCTCGGAAAGAACTCGATGTTCGAAAAATGGATTGACATTTCCTCGACTGAGATCGCAGGGATTCTTTTGACAGCGTTCTTTGCGTACGCCGCGGTGATGGTTTACACACGCGTCACGGGCCTACGCAGCTTCTCAAAGATGTCGGCTCCTGATTTTGCGATGACCATCGCGACCGGATCCATCCTGGGTGCAACCATTTCGCAGCCATCTCCCACCTTATTTGCAGGATCGCTGGCGCTGCTGTCCCTGTTCACGCTCCAGTGGGCCGTCGCGTTCTTCCGCCGTCGCTCGAGAAAGTTCAGCGCGTGCATCGACAACCAACCGGTTCTGTTGATGGCAGGCTCCACGATCCTTCACGAAAATCTTCATCGAGCGAATTTGACTGTAAACGATTTGATGGGAAAACTGCGAGAGTCCAACGCCTGCAGCCTCAACGATGTCCAAGCGGTTGTCTTTGAAACCACCGGTGATATTTCTGTCCTGCATTCGAAATCGAACGAACCCATTGATCCGCTCCTGTTGCAGAACGTTTACGATGCACAGCGACTGATCGCTGATTGAACCGCTCACAGCACTCGGCGTGACCGTCGGCCGATCCCCTCCAACATTGCCAGAACACTTCATTTTGCCACGAGTCGCACTCCTCGGACCACGGGACGTCAGATGCTGACCACATTCAACTCAGTCATCTATTTGCTGTTCGCTGTGCTGGCACTTGGCTCGCTTGCGCCATTGAGTTCGCATCCTCACTGGTTCATTCGTGGTTGGGACTACCCTCGCGTTCAAATTGTGTTGATTGCGATTGTCGCCGCCGTCGCATTCTTCGCGGTGAATTCCTTCGGCGCAGAACCTCCTGCCATCAGCTGGAAATCGATCACCGTTCTCGCCGTCGCCATCGCGGCTTGGCACCTGTTTCGTATCGTTCCTTACACCTTTGTTGCGCCAACCCAAGCCACCGCCTGGGATCCGCCCCAATCCAGTGGCGTCTCCGCTGAACAACGTCGATTCCGGATGCTGGTGACCAACGTGGAAATGGAAAATGGCCAGTTCGAACAATGGTCGCGGGTCGTTGAACAGACGGATGCCGACGTGGTCATCGCAGCCGAGATCGACGGGCGATGGACATCGACCCTCGAAAAGTTGAAGCCGATCTTCCCGCATCAAATCATTTACCCGCAGGACAATTGGTATGGGATGGCGATGCTGTCTCGCTTACCAATTCTCGAAAGTGAAATTCGGTTTCGAGTCCAAGACGATGTCCCATCGATCGACGCGATGATTGAGCTTCCCAGCGGCGAAGCCATCCGCGTGATCGGAGTTCATCCACGTCCTCCAGAACCCATCCGCGACAACGACGCGACAGCTCGTGATGCGGAGTTGGTTCTGTGGGGAAAAGAACTGGCGGAAGACGATCGTCCGATCGTGATCGGTGGCGACTTGAACGACGTTGCTTGGTCACCATCCACCCGATTGTTCTTGCGACTGAGCCAACTGCTGGATCCTCGTCGAGGCCGCGGCTTCTACAATTCCTTTCACGCCGATCACGTTTGGATGCGATTCCCGCTCGACCATGTTTTTCACTCCACCCACTTTGCGATCCGCGAACTCAAACGCATGGAGCATGTTGGTTCGGATCACTTTCCGATTCTCATCGACCTGCAATATCAACCCGTGCTGAAAGACGAGCAACGCCCTTTGGAGGAAAAGGCCAGCGATGAGGAAGAGGCCGAAGAAAAGCTGCGTCGAGCCGCGGAGTCAGAGGAGATCAACACGGTCTCGGCCTTCTTTCCCGCCCGAACGCCGTCGATCACCTGAGCCATGCGGATTCCACGAATGGCAAAGTGGATCGCCTACGGCGTGCACGTGTTCACCGCGTCCGGCATCATCCCTGCCGCGTTTGCGATGCACGAGATCACGCAGCCCGACTGTGATCCGCGCTGGGTCTTTGGGTGGCTCTTGTTGACCACCCTCATCGATGCCGTCGATGGTCCGCTTGCACGCCGCTTTCACGTGAAGACGCGAGCTCCGGCAATCGACGGCAGGACGATTGATGATCTGCTGGACTACCTCACCTTCGCGTTCATTCCGTTGATGCTGGCCTGGCGAATGGGTTGGATGCCAGTCGGGTTTGGCTTCACAGTTTCCTTGGCGATGGGAGCCAGCCTGTTCGGATTCGCTCATCGCGAAGCCAAGGACGAGCGTCACGGCTTCTTTCGCGGATTCCCGTCGTACTGGAACATTGCTGTCTTCTACGCAGGAATCATGCACGCTTGGTGGGGCCCTTGGCCCGTCGCCGTGCTGCTCTGGTTGCTGGCTGGGTTGACTGTGGCACCGATCCATTTGATTTACCCCAACCAAGCACCGCGTCGTCATCGGCGTTGGTTGTTGCTGGGGTCCGCGGTCTGGAGCTTGGCCCTGCTCGCGATGCTTCCGTCCTATCCTCAACCGCCCATTTGGCTGGCGTTCCTCTCGCTCGTTTATCCCATCGTGTACGTCGCCATTTCGATCCGCCTCTGGCGTCAACGCCCTCGAGATTTGCCACTGGAATCCACCCAGCAAAGTTCTTTGGCGAGCCAGTCATCTCCACCGGAGAGGTCGTGCAGTTGATCCCCGACACTTACCAGCGTTTTTCCGCGTGCTGCACCTCCCCCGAAACGGAGTTTCGGGCGGAGGTCGAGCGACGCCGTGCAGGGGTATGCGAGGGAGGGTGCCGGGAATGAGATCGCATCGTGAAGTGCCGCTCCACCGCAAAGCTCGCTCAACGCTCGCTTCCCGACCACTCCCGCTGGGGAGGTCGTGCAGTTTTTTGGAGCTGCATTTTGGCGGGTTTTCACTCGGCGCACCTCTCCTGAAACGCAGTTTGGGGAGAGGTCGAGCGACGCCGTTCAGGCGTACGCGAGGGTGAGGGCCGAGCATAGGGAGCGGCGCGGATGGCCCTCCCCCGGTAATCTCGCTCAACGCTCGCTTTCCGACCCCTCCCGCTGCACGGGCGGGGTTCTTAAGGCATTGCAAGCACAGCATTTAAAAACTGCACGACCTCTGGGCGGGCGAGGTTCGCAAGATGTCACGAGCACCGCATTTGAAATCCGCACGACCTCTTCACGGGCGGAGCTCTCGGTGGTGATGCACAGCACTTCGAAATCGCACGACACCGTCAGCGGGAGGGTCTCGGCCAGCGATGTGCTGCCGAATTTGCAATCGTTCGATCCGTTTGGCACATCTTTCGCATCGCCGGTCGCGAGCTTCCCCCACGCCCACGAGTTTATATGCCAACAACATCGCCCGACCAAACGGATCACCCCCGCCGGTGTGTGATCGCGGATGACGTTCGTGTCATCCGAGAGCAATTGGGACACTGGATGCGAGAACTGGGATACTCGGTCGTGCACGCGTCTTGTGGCGCAACGGCGCTGACGGAGTTGCGTCGCGAACCGACCGATCTGGTGATCGCAGACATCGACATGCCCCATGTCAGCGGCCTGCATCTGCTGCAAACCGTTCGATCTGACGCAGACCCGAAGGTTGCCGCCATTCCTGTGATCGTTTCAAGCAGTTTGGAAGATGGTGAAATCCATCGAATGATTGCGATCCTCGGTGGAAACGCCTATTTGAGGAAGCCGGTCTCCAAGGAACAGGTGGTCGGCTGCGTGCGTTTCATCACTCAAAGCAACAACCCAATGCCGCCAGGCGATTGCTCGGCAGCGGCGCATTCCGTCTCGTCACGATTTCGACGGATCGCATCGGAATTCCGCGAGTTCTGACAAACCACGTTGCATCATCCCACACGCGAGGTGCCAATCCATGATCTCGCGTGGTGGAATGTCCATCGCTATGACCGATCTGCCACCAACCCCCTGTCGCGAAGGAGGCATCGCAAACGTACCTCTTTGCAAACGCCAGGTAAGATTGACAACTGCCAGTGCATTCTTACACTGCAATGGCATCCATTTTGCAGCGGTGCCTAGTCGTTCAACGCGGTCGGTTTGCAATCGGATGTCACAATTGGATGGTGATCGCACATCACGCCATCCTGTTGATCACCTGACTCACGGATCTCCGCCAGGTGCCCAACTCGCCATTGAATGAAAGGGCCCTTCGAGACGGCAACCAGTCCCTTTCAAACCATCATCCATGGCTGATACCAACTCTCCCGACGACGCCCCCATCGACTCAGAAACCGGGCGCGTCGACAGCAATCAACCCGTCCGTGCAACTCCGCAGCACGTGGTTGGGATTGGGGCCTCAGCGGGCGGCTTGGAAGCCCTTGAAAAACTGTTCGGGAAGATGCCTGTTGCCACAGGCATGTCCTTCGTCGTCGTTCAGCATTTGTCACCGGACTTCAAGAGCCACATGGATGACTTGCTACGACGAGTCACCAACATTCCGGTGGAGGTGGTCGACAACGGGGTCCAAGTCCAGCCGGACACCATCTATTTGATCCCTGCGAAAAAGGAGATGGTGATCAGCAATGGCAAGCTCCTGCTCACCGACCGAGGGATTGAAAAAGTCCTGACGCACCCCATCGATCAATTCCTAAGGTCACTGGCGCAAGACGTTCGCGAACGTGCCATTGGGATCATCCTTTCCGGGACCGGCAGTGATGGGTCGCGAGGAGTCGTCGAGATCAGCAACAACCATGGCTTGGTTGTGGTTCAAGATCCTGCGACTTGTAAATTTGACTCGATGCCCATGAACGCTCGCAACACGGGTCAGGTCGACCTGGAACTGGCACCGGAGCGGATGGGCGAAGCCTTGCAGCAATATCTGTTCGACGGACAGAAATCGATCACCGATCATCCCTCCAAGATGGAAGAAATCCAACGTTCCGGCTTGGAACGAGTCTTCCAGCTGCTCAAACAAAATCACGGGATTGATTTCAATCACTACAAAGTGGGAACGGTTCACCGCCGTATTCAGCGGCGAATGGACCTGCTTCATCTGGACGACCTCACTCAGTACGTCGCCCATATCAACGAACATGCCGATGAAGTGAATGAGCTGTATCGCGATTTGTTGATCGGCGTCACCAAATTCTTTCGCGATCGGGATGCGTTCGATGCCCTTGAAAATCGAGTCATCCCAGAACTGATCGAGCGTGCTGAAGACACCATCCGCATTTGGGTTTGTGGATGCGCGACCGGAGAGGAGGCCTACTCGATCGCCATGATGATGCGGGAAGGCATCGAGCGGTCGGCCCGAAATCTCGATTTCAAAATGTTTGCGACCGACCCGCATCGTGGATCCCTGCAAACGGCGGCCACCGGTTTCTATTCCGAAGCTCAACTCAACGAAATCTCTCAGGAACGACGCGATCGATTTTTCACTCGCCGAGACAACGGCTATGTGGTCAAGGATTCACTCCGAAGAAGCGTCGTCTTTGCAGCACAAAACGTGATCAACGATCCCCCCTTCACGCAGATGGACTTGGTGTCGTGCCGCAACATGCTGATCTACCTGCAGTCACCGGCACAACGCAAAACGTTGTCCCTGTTTCATTTCGCCTTGAAAGCGAACGGGATTCTGTTCTTGGGCCCTAGCGAAAGCGTCGGCGACATTGGCGATGAATTTGATGCGATCAATTCTCAATGGAAGCTTTTTCGAAAGCGTCGGGACGTTCGCCTGCCCATCGAACTGCGGATGCCGCTGACCAACCAATCGCTCCCAAGGATGACCGCCAGCCCGCCAACAACCGTCGTCGCCCCTTCGACACGACGCGGCGACAACCTGCTCGAGATCTACAACGTTCTGCTGGCCGACAAGATGCCCCCGAGCGTGGTGATCGACACAGACTACCGAATCATTCACACCTTCCCAGGAATGAACCAGTACTTGCGGGTCCCAGATGGAACCCCATCGGACAACGTTCTGCACATGGTCTCCAAGGAATTGCGAGCCTCCATCGGCGCCGCGGTGACCCAGGCCGTCAAGCAGAACAAAGCCGTCCATTACCACGGCATTCCGTCGCCCATCGACGGCCCCAATTGGGTGCTGGACTTGATCGTCCAGCCCTACCAAATCCCCAAATCGGCCGAGACTTGCATCCTTGTCCAATTCAAGTCTTCCGAGATCCAAAGCGTCGTCCGTGAAGCCGCGACGGATTCGACCGGCGAAGATTCTGCCACCGAAACCATGTTGGACTTTTCGTCGGTGGCTCACGCGCGAATTGAGGACCTGGAACAAGAACTCAATTTCAACCGCCAGAACCTTCAGGCCACGATCGAAGAACTCGAAACCTCCAACGAGGAACTCCAAGCGACCAACGAAGAAATGGTCGCCAGCAATGAAGAACTGCAGAGCACCAACGAGGAACTGCAAAGCGTCAACGAAGAGCTTTACAGCGTCAACGCCGAACTTCAAATCCGCGTCAATGAACTGAACGAAGCCAACGCGGACATGGTCAACCTCTTGGCGACCACGCGTGTTGGAGTGGTGTTCTTGGACAGTGAACTTCGCATTCGACGCGTCACCCCCGAAATTTCGCGTTTGTTGTCCATCGAACAGGATGACGCCGGCCGATTGTTCGAGTCGTTCATTCACCCCATTGATGACAAACAATTCCTGGAACGTATTCAAACCGTTCGTGACAACCGCATCGAAATGGAATGGGAGGTCACCTGCCGCGAGTCGTCCTACCTGGTCCGAGCGCTGCCCTACCTTCGCAATCACGAAGCCAGCGGTGTCGTGCTCGCCTTCATTGACGTCAACGTTCTTCGAAAAGCCGAACTGGACGTCCTGAAGTTTAAATTCATGGCGGATGAGAACATCGATGCACTGGTGTTGCTCGACCAAAACGGAAAGATCAGCTACGCCAATCGCAAGATGTGCGAGCAACTGGGGTACGCCCAAGAGGAATTGTCTGGGCAATTGTTCTCCCGTTTCAAATCGGAGATGGACCCGCAAACCTACGACGAACGACTCCAGAAATCGCACGAGAACCGCGGGGACGTCTTTGAATCATGGCACCGCCGAAAGGATGCCACCGAGTTCCCCGTCGAGATTGCATTGACGCCCGTCACCTTGCAGAACAGACCGTGCCTGTTCGCATCGATTCGCGACATTTCACTTCGCAAATCACACGAGGCTCAGATGCGGTTGCTCAGCAAGGCGATTGAATCCGCTGCCAATGGAATTGTGATCACGGATTGCTCGCAAAGCGACCACCCCATCATGTTCGTCAATCAAGGATTCATGGACATGACCGGATTTTCCGAGCAGGAAATCCTGGGGCACAATTGCCGCTTCTTACAAGGCCATGGTACCGATCCTGAAACGATTCAATCGATTCACCGGGCCTTGGATCGCGGTGAGTCTGTCCGAGAGCTGATCAAGAACTATCGCAAAGACGGGGAGCCGTTCTGGAACGACCTGTACATCACTCCGGTGCACAATGAACACGACCAACTGACACATTTTGTTGGCGTTCAAAACGATGTGACCGAACGCATTGAATCGGCCAGACAAACGGAAACCAATGAACGAACGATTCGTCTTTTGATGGATTCAACCGCCGAAGGCATCTTCGGCCTGGACGTCGATGGCACCTGCACCTTCAGCAATGAAAAGGCGGCCCGCATGCTGGGCTACCGTTGCGGCAGCGAAATCATTGGTCTCGAGCTGGCTGACTTGGCAAAGCCTTGTGACGCGGAAGGGCACCCAGTCGAGCGACAGCAATTGCAAATTCTCAGTGCGATCCACAACGGCGAAGCGCTCAATCGCTACGACGAACGCTTCTGCCGCCAAGATGGCGGCAGTTTCCCAGTGGAATATTGGTGTCACCCGATTCACGAGGACGACAAAATCATCGGTGCGGTGGTGACCTTTGTGGACATCGAAGATCGCCTGCGTGTCGAGACCGAGTTGCGGGAAGCCAAACTGGCGGCGGACGCCGCGAACGATGCCAAAAGTCATTTCCTGGCCAACATGAGCCACGAACTCCGCACGCCGCTGTCCGCGATGCTTGGGTTCACAAAAATTCTGCAGGAAGACCCCGACGAAAGCACCATCCAAGAATACTTGGCCACCATCCAACGCAACGGCGACTACTTACTGCGACTGCTCGGGGATGTGCTCGATCTCTCTCGCATCGAAGCCAACAAATTCACCACCGCCAACAACAGTGTTTCTCTGGGCGAACTATTGGGGGACATCTTCGAAACCATGAAGATGCGGACTCAAGACTACGAGAACACACTGCACTTCGATGTCAGCGAACCGCTGCCACAAACCATCACCACCGACTCCGCCCGTTTTCGTCAGATCATGATCAACCTGATCGCCAATGCCATCAAGTTTGCTCCCAAAGGACGCGTTGACGTGATCGTCCGGTCCGAAGGCGACGAGGGTCAGACCTACTTGTTGCTGAAGGTGGTCGACAACGGCATCGGCATTGCCGACGAAAAACTGCGAACGCTGTTTCAACCCTTCGTGCAAGCCGATGCGACGATTTCCAATCGTTTCGGTGGCACCGGACTGGGGCTCAGCATCACCAAACGCCTCGTCAACGCGCTGGGCGGGACGATCCAGGTCAACAGCACCGAAGGGGAGGGCAGCGAGTTCGCCATCCGATTGCCGGTGGATCCAATCGGTCCCATGAGCCACCTGACGATCCAATTGAGCGATGAAAAGGACAACGACAACCTGAAGACGACGATTGACCAAGACATCCAACTCAACTCGCGAATCTTGATCGCCGACGACATGCGAGACGTTCGATTCGTGGCCCAGCACTTCCTCAAGAAGGCGGGCTGTGAAGTCGAGGTCGCCGAAAACGGACGGCAAGCCGTGGACATGATTGTCGCGGCGATCGCCAACGGTTCACCATTCGAGCTTTGTTTGATGGACATGCAAATGCCCGAACTGGATGGACTGGGCGCAGTCCGAGAACTTCGTAACCGAGGGATCGAAATGCCGGTGATCGCACTGACCGCTGACGCGATGAAAGGCACCCGCCGGCGACTGATCAGCGAGGGCTTTGACGAATACCTGAGCAAGCCGTTGAAAGTGAACCGATTGCTTCGAATCGCCAAGGGATTGCTGGACGGCTGAGCGTGGCGCCGGATTTGCTGCCTTGGAGAGCTTTCAACCACTCCGTCCTCACCACGCATTCATGCCCCGATCAGCTCCACCTCCAATCCATGACTTACTTCGCCACTGGCTGACCCGCACCGCAGCGATGGCGGACGATGTGGCGGACTCAGCCATCCGCCGTATCCGCCACCGCTGGGGACAAGGCGTCACCCCACAAATCCAGGCCTACACCGGTTTCGCGACCGCCGAAACCATCCATCTTCGCGGACGAATTCTCGCCAACCCACCCCTGAACCCGGACTTTCACAACGACCGGTGGTGGCAAAACCTGAAGCATTCCTGGCGTCGATTCGCGAGCGATGAAGTTCCCGGCGTCAGGCTGGAAGGTTTCTTCGCGGGCTCCACCAGTCGCACCATCAGCGATTCGGAAGGCTACTTCCAACTCGATCTGCCACGAAAGGATTGCGAGACCACGTCCGAATTCTGGTCGCTGGCGCATCTTGCAATTGTGGATGACGAACGCATCTCGCCCTTTGATTCACTCACCACCTGCGACGTCCTTCAAACTCCGGTCGAGGCCAAGTACGCCGTCGTCAGCGATGTCGACGACACCATCCTTCGAACCGGAGCCACGGACATCGCCACGATGGCCAAGCTGACATTTTTCGGAAACGCGCGAACGCGTGCTCCGTTGGAAGGGGTCGCCTCTCTCTACGAGTGGATGCAACATGACGGGACCCCATTTGGACCGCCTTTGAACCCCATCTTTTACGTCTCGTCATCGCCATGGAACCTGTCCGATCTGCTGGAAGATTTTCTTCAGAACAATGCGATCCCCCAAGGCCCCCTGTTCCTCCGCGACCTCGGGATTGATGAGGACAAATTCATCAAGCAAGGTCATGATCGCAAGCTCGAACAAACGCGTTTCTTGATGAACGCCTTCCCCGATCTCCCATTCGTGTTGGTCGGGGATTCAGGCCAAGAGGATGCACGCCTGTACGCGACCGCGGCGGCCGAGTTTGGCGACCGCATCCAGGCCATTTTCATTCGCGACATCGATCCGGGTGCGTTCAGCAACCATGATGAAACAGTCGATCGCTTCGCCAGACAAAGCCTCGCATCAGGCGTCCCGATGCACCTGGTGAAAGACAGCATCGAGGTCAGCGTCATCGCGGAACGCCTCGGCCTGCTGTCCAAGGCAGCGCTGCCTGCCATCGCAGCGGCAACCGAGCGCGATCAAAATCGCAAAGACGGACTGCTTTGAACAGGCGTGCGGGAGCTTTCGGGAATGTGAGCCGTTTGGCGAACGCCACGATTCCGACGCACAAGCGTGGCGAAGCATCGCGTGATGCACAACGGGCGAATTCTCCGTGGACAATTCAACCAGGTCTCGATTGCCCACCAGTAAAAACGATATCCCGTGAAGGATCTTAGACCGCATCCGTAGGTCGCGTAGCACACCTGCGGATCGAGGGAAGGCACCGTCGCGTTTCGCCTCCGAAGCGGCGTCACAGAATTCAACCTGGCCGATGCACGACCACCGTCGGGGGCGGCCGGGGAGTCCTTCCACGCGTCTCCGGCGGTGTTGGCTCCGATCGACCGCCGGCTACTTACTACACCGACTCCGGCAAGAGAACGGCAAACTCTGTGAACGGCAAACTCATCGATCGAAAGATTCATCGATCGGAATCACGCCGGGCTGCGATCGCCCTCACGTTTGATTTGCTCCACCACGCGAACCGCCTTGGATTCAGGTTGGATGCCATCTCCATAGCGAACCGCATAGACCTGCGTGGCCTCTGCCCCCAGCAACACAATCATTGCGGTGTAGTAGACCCAAACCAACAACACGGCCAGCGACGCTGCCGCGGCCCCGAGTTGGGCCCCCGGTTCACTCATCGAGAAATACAGTTGCATCGCGTACCGCCCAATCAAGAACAGAAGGGTCGTGAGTGCCGCGCCGACCGCCACATCACGCCACTTGGTGACCGCGTCCGGCATGAATTTAAAAATGGACGCAAAAATCACGAACACCACCACCGCCTGCACTCCAAAATTCGCGAGGTGCGCCACCGTTTCGGACATCCCGATCCAGCTGCCGACCTGGTCCCCCAAAGCAGTCAAAACCGAAGATACAACCAGCGAAACCAGCATCAAAAAACCCAGCCCCAGGATCATTCCAAAGGACAAGAATCGCTTGGCGAGCATGTCCTTGATGCCACTGGTTTCTGGATCCGGTTTGACCTCCCAAACCTGGTTCAGCGCCCCCTGCAATGCCGAGACGACTCCCGTTGCCCCCACCAAAATCCCAGCAAAACTGAGCAGGGTTTTCCACCACTTCCCTGAGGCTTGCTCGTGGTTGTTCATGATCGTTTCAATCTGGTCCACCGCTGCGGGATTGCCGATCATCTGCGAGGCTTGTGATTGCAAAATGCCTTGAGCCTTGTCGGTCGCCTGTTCGCTGTCGTACATCACCGACAGACCAAACGTCAGCAGGGTCAACATCAGATACAACAGCGGTGGCAGAGCAAACGCGGTGTAGTACGCCAAAGCCGCCGCCAACGTGCTGCAGCGATCCTTTGAAAATTCCGAAAACGTCTGCTTGAGAAAACCCACAACTCCACCGCTTGATTGAAAGGAACACAACTGTGTGCTTTCCTCTCATGAGCAATCGATGTGCCGATTGGCTGCTAAGCAGGTAGGCAGGTGTCATCGGGTATGTGAGCCGCTTGGCGTTAGCCACGGTTCCCACGCACAACCGGGGCTAACGCTGGGCTGTTCAATCTTTGGTGTTGACACAGCGTTTTCGTGGACAGTTTCTTTCCTGGCACCTCTCCCCCGACGAAGCTGAGGGAGAGGTGTCTTGTCGATGCGAGACAGAAACTTGCGCACACCAGAAACGCTGCAACCCCAAAGATTGAACAGCCCAGGCGAACGCCAAAACGGCTCACTCATTTAGACCCAACCATTCCTGCGTACCTGCTTAGACGAATCGGTTGCCGATCCGTACCGACGCTCAAGCGTTCTCGCGAAGTTCTGGAAACACGTCCAGGTCCAAATCTTTTCGTTTGATGACGGCCGCAATCCGGGTCAGAAAATCGCTTTTCAAGTTCGCGACCTGTTGCTGCGTCAAATGCAGCTTTTCCGCCACTTCGCGATTGCCTCGTCCCAGCACAAACAACAGCTCAATCGCTTTGAGCTTTTCAAAGTTGCCACGTGATTGCCAATTCACAATTTGCTCTTGGACGACTTCTCTCACCAGGTGCTGCTCCAGTTCGCGACGCTCCGCGCTTCTACAAATCGAACTCGCCAAACGAACTCCGCTGGCTTCCACGTTGTCACCACTGCCCGATCCTGATGAACTGCCTCGCCCCAGCAACGGCAACTCCGGACGGCGACCGCTCTGCCGCAAATGATCAGTCAACTTGTAACTGCAAATCGAGAACAGATAGCTCTCCAGCTTTCGCCGCGAATCGTAGTTGGGCAATGAAACCAGAAACCCAACAAACGTTTCTTGTACCACATCTTCGCTGGTCGCCATGTCCCCCAGGCGCCGGCGAGCAAACGCCAACAGGCGCCCCTCATACCGGTCGATTAATTGTTGCCACGCCTGCTGGTCCCCCTCACGAATCGAACCGATCAGCCGAATTTCCTCTTCGCGGTCGGGATCGTTGTCGGCGGACGGGGAATCAGCAGATGCATTCATGACCACAGGTTAACGGCAATTCGCAAATGCGTCGATCAACCCAACTTTTGCACCTACGAAACACATTCCCTGAAATGTAAAATCGGGCCCATGAATGAATCCACCTCCACACCCGACTGGAAAGATCGTCATTGCGTGCCCTGCGAGGGCGGGATCGATCGTGTCTCTGCCGAATCCGCTCATCGATACTTGACCGATCTGCCGGACTGGTCGCTGGAAAATGACGGGCTGCAAATCGCCCGCCAACTCAACACCGGGGACTTTCGCACGGCGGTTCGGCACCTCAATGCCATTGCGGACTTGGCCGAATCAGAACAACACCACCCGGACCTGCATTTGACTGGGTATCGCCACCTGCGCGTGGTCCTGACCACACATGCCATCGGTGGACTCAGTGAAAACGAATTTGTCATGGCGGCTCGCATCGACCAAATCCTCTCATGATTGTGTCCCACGACCGCGCCCTGGCGCTGCTGGACGAGTGCAACGGCGATGATCTCTGGAGCATCGCACACTGCCAACTCCGCCGGGTCCCCCAAGCCTGGATCGACGAGCTGGCCGATGCCTTCGAAACCAGCTACCGCTTTCGCGATCAAACGATCTCCGTCCCCGATCCCGAATCCGGGCGCCGTGTCGTCAACCAATATCACGGGGTTCGCGACGTCGACCTGGCGATCAAACTCGGGCAACAACTGGGCGTCCAAGTGGACTCGATTCGAGCGATTTCACTGACTCGCCAAGCCCTCGTGCGGAACATCAAAGAGGCGGTGTTCGAGGGCTGAATCCGTCTGTCGCAAGACTTTTCCTGCCCATCACGCAATTCTTTCGGACTTGTTGCCCACCTCCCGATTGCTGTATAGGCATGTTCGCAAGCGGTCCCATGGGCCGCACACGAACAATGCCCGTCTTTTCAATTGCGACCCGCCATGGCTCAAGCAACCCTCCCGGGAACTCTCCCTTTCTACCTTCGCTCGCGAATCGTTCGCGGACTCGCCTCCGCCTGCCTGTTCGCTGTCGGTTCCGCCGCGCTCAGCGATCACGTTCACGCTCAAGGTGGTTTCGCTCTCCCGTCCAATTCGGTGGCTCGAGGACCTTCGACCTCAGAAGCACAGGCTGCCCCGCAAGGCTTCACGCCGCGAGCCGCGGGACCAACCGCAGCCAACACGCCTCCTAGCCTGCAAACTCCCCCCCAAACAACCGCCAATCGCAACGCATTGCCAGCGGGCGCCTCCGGTGGGCAACTCTCCCAAGGCGGCCAACTGCCTCGCGAAGCCGGCCAAGAACACCGGGTTTACGACCTCAGCCCCTACACCGGCTACCTGACCAAACACGACCGGCCTCACCAAGCCGTTGTTGACTGGATCGTTCGAGAAACTGGAACCGACGTCTGGCACACCGAACCGTTTGGTTTCATGAGTGCCGACCGAGACCAACTGAACGTCTACCACACCAACGAAATGCACCAAGTCATCGGCGGCATCGTCGAGCGCTTCGTGGCGGGCGACAAAGAACCGCAAGTCATGAACCTGCGACTGATGACGGTTGGCAACCCCAACTGGCGCAGCAACGCTCACATGCTGATGCAACACGTCAATGTGCAATCCCCTGGCCTGCAAGCCTGGTTGCTGACCAAAGAAAACGCTGCCTTGGTCATGAACATGCTTCGCTCTCGAACGGATGTTCGCGAAGTCCAAGCCGTCGATTTGATCACCAACAACGGTCAAACCGAAAAACTCGCCAGCACACGCGGACGCAACTACGTCCTGAATGTCAAACCATCGCCCGCCAACTGGCCACCGTACGAACCCGAGACCGGCGAGATCCAAGAAGGATTTCAAATCGAAGTCAGCCCGCTGCTCAGCGTCGACGGACGCACGCTGGACTGCGTGATCAACGCCAACATCGATCAAGTCGACAAGTTCGTGCCCGTTGAGCTCGACCTGCCGCTTCCCAACAACCAGGTCCACCGGACGAAAATCGAAGTCCCTCAACTGGTCAGCTGGCGTTTGCACGAACGTTTCCGTTGGCCATCGGACATGGTCCTGCTGCTTTCCTGCGGTGTTGTGGCCAGCCCCGAACGCCCGCAATCCAGCGTGCCACTGTTCAATTTCAGCTCGATCACGGGAACCACCGCCGGCCGATCTGACGCATTGATGTTTGTCGAATTTCGCGGGCGTGCCTCCGACAACCTGACCACCACGCCTCTGGTGCCACAAATCGGATCTCGCGTTTCAGCTCCCAATCGCGGCCGCTATTGATTCGCCTGCAATCGCATCTCCCTCGCCCCGGCATTCGTCGACACGACACCCCTCGTCCGGGGAAACAACCATCTCACCAGCCCACTCTCACCCGCGTTTTACGGGTCCGCAGTGGGCTCTGACGTTCCCGGTCACAGTCCGGCTCCCGCTTCGCGAGCGGATTTGCTATCTTCGCCGGCCCTCCAAGTCCACCTTTCCTGCTTCGTTTCCATCCGGTCAGACGTGACTGGGTACGAACCAATCCCGTTAGCCATCGTCCATGCCAGCTACCTCCGCCCAACGCGTCGTGATCACCGGCATCGGCGTGATCAGTCCGCTCGGTAACACTCCCGAAGATCTGCTCAACGGTTTGCGAGAAGGCCAGAGCGGCATCGCTCCGTTCACCCAGATCCCAACCGATGCCTTGCCCATCAGCAACGGCGCCGAAGCCAGTGCCTTCACGGGCCACATCAGCGATTACGGGCCGCTGGAAAAAACGCTCCAACGAACGATTCGCAAAGGCAGCAAAGTGATGTGCCGCGAAATCGAAATGGGCGTCGCGGCAGCCCAGCTGGCACTGCATCACGGCGGCCACAACCCCGACGACTTCAATCGCGATCGCACCGGTGTCGTCTACGGCTGCGACTACATCATGTCCTTGCCCGAAGAATACGCCGAAGGAATCGCAGCCTGCACGACCGATGGCGAATTCGACTTCACCAAATGGGGCGATCTGGGCCTGCCCAAAGTCAACCCGCTGTGGTTGCTGAAGTACCTGCCCAACATGCCCGCCTCGCACATCGCGATCTACAACGACCTTCGCGGCCCCAACAACTCGATCACGCTTCGCGAAGCGTCGGCTGGTGCAGCTTTGTCGGAAGCCGTCTCCACCATCTCACGTGGCCACGCCGACGCCTTGGTCGTGGGAGCCACCGGGTCTCGCGTTCACACACTGCGAACGCTGCACGCGTCCATGCAAGAGAAATTGGCCGCGGACACGGAAGACCCCAGCCGCATGTCACGCCCGTTCGACACCAGCCGTGACGGCAGCGTCGTCGGCGAAGGCGCTGGCGCATTCCTGTGTGAATCGTTGGAACACGCTGAAAAACGTGGTGCGACCATCTACGGCGAAGTCATCGCTTGCAGCTCCAGCGCCGTTGGCCCTGCCGCAGGCGACCAACCGATGCGAAAAGGATTTGCCAACGTGCTTCGCGGAGTCCTCCAAGCCGGCCGCCAGAACGGGTTCGCACCTGCGGAAGGCAAAGTTGACGTGGGACACATCCACGCTCACGGACTCTCCGATGTCGACACCGACATCTGCGAAGCAGGTGCGATCGCCGACGTGTTTGGATTCCCCGGCGATCAACCGCCGGTGACCACCGCCAAAGGCCACCTCGGCAACATCGGTGCCGGCAGCGGCATGGTCGAAATGATCGCCAGCCTGCAAAGCCTCGGCAGCGAGCTGTTCCCAATCCGCAACCTGAACGAACTCGACCCCAACTGCCTGATCGCAGCGGTCACGTCCAACGACCAACCCGCCGGGACCAACTTCATCAACCTCAACATCACGCCGCAGGGACAAACCTCCGCGGTCTGGATCTCAAAACCGCGCTAGAGCTTCTAGCTTCTAGCTTCTAGCAGGCTGTCAGGACTTGTTTTTAAGGTAGTGGACGAGGCCACGAGTCCTGAGCTGGCGTCAAATCCAAGGACTCGTGGCCTCGTCCACTACGGTCAACCCTCACTGTTAGCTTCTAGCTCGTGCTCGTGCTCGCCGTACGATGGCCTTCCAAGGCCGTCGAAATGCCCCCCGAAGCGTCAAGCCTTATCGATTGAGTCATCAACGCAAGTAGGATGGGCACTCTTGCCTTTTTATACCCCACATCTCGAAACACCAAAGATTAGTGTCCGATCAGAGTGGATTAGTGTTCCGCCAGAGCGGCCAAGGGAACACTCATCTCCGCTGATCGAACACGAAGCAGGTCGGCAGGAATGATCAAGCACAATCATGTGAGCCGTTTGGGCGTTAGCCCCGGTTGTGCGTGAAAACCGTGGCTAACGCCAACGGCTCACATACCCGATGACACCTGCGTACCTGCTTAATGGTTCTTGGGCAAGGGATGTTTGGCTTCAAAACGCCTGTATTTACAACGCAAACGGCTCCCAGAAGATGTGGGGTACAAAAAGGCACTCTTGCCCGTCAGAGTTGTGGAGGTCGGCCAAGAGTGGCCAACTCACCGCAAAATCAACAAGCCGGTCAGCGAAGGTCGAGCGGAACTGCCCCCCGCCTCGCTGACGCGTCGGGTCACCATGAACGCTCTCCCGAAAGCCAGCTCTGCCCCTTGGTCTACGACGCCGTGTTCTCGCGCCAAAACGTCGCGTAAACGACCAACGCGATTGCCGCTGCCATCGCGAACCCTGCCCAGCCATGCAGTTCAACCAGGTCGTGCATCACATCGGTCGACGCGATGGGCAACATGCAGACGAACATCGTGGCGATGGTTGCCACGCCAAAGATCAACAGCGTCCGAAACGCCCCCATCTCAAACGCCGATTCGGAGGCGGGTTGTCGCCGCATCCACAAACGCGTGATCGCATAAACAGGCAGCAACACGACCACGGCTCCACTGGCCATCATGTGGAACCGCAACGTTGCACCACCAAGGTGGCCGCCCCACAAAGTTGGCAGCGCGGTCGCTACCAACGCCGCCGTGGCAATCACCAGAACCAGCAGCGACACGTTTCGAATCAGAGACAACAAAGCAAACGACTCCGGATTTCAACCAAGCAAATTTCAAATCAGAACAACAACCACCACACGCTCCCAGCACCTATTCCGTGCGGGAACGAATCGCCGGAATCCAGCTCCCCAAAATCGCCAGCAACAACACGATCAGCGACGTCGCCGTCAAAACCTTGAACATCGCACGACCGCCAAACAATTGGTTCCATTCCAATCGCGTCGCTTCATCCAGTCCTTGGATGCTGGCCATGCTGATCGGCTCCGCGGTCACCGGAGCGGGCCCCTTGGGTGTCACCGTGGATGTGAACACCACCCCATCGTCTGAGTGACATTCCAAACAACCGGTCGCACCCAAGGCCCAACCCGCAGGCCGAACGTTGTGAGCCATCGGCCACTGAACCATCCCCACCGCGTCTTGGTTCTCCACCTCCACCTCGGCCAGCGAACCGTCCTCTTCGCCGCGAACGAAAACCAATCCGGTCGACACATACACCGCTTGCCCGACGTCCATCGTTTTCTCGATCGCCGCCAGTGCTTCAGCAACTTTCTCGTCAAAGACTTCGCGGCCTTCCTCCGACAACTCGGCGATGAAGTCCTTGCGCACTCGAAGCGCCCGACGCGTGTTGGTGTAAACCTCCTCCGGCGGAAGCGGCATCACCTTTCCATCGACCAACTTCCCCCAGTACGCAGGCCACATCGCACGGTGTGGCGTGACCAATCCCGTGTCAGCGGCCTTGGCGAACACGGGCCCTTGAATCGAGGGCAGTTCCGATCCGCTGCGATGCCCCTTCTCGCCCAACCCGTGAGCCAGCGAAGTCATCAAGCCCGCGACGGCTTCGCCTGGGATCGGACCGCTGTGGCACGCCGTGCAGCTCAGTTTTTCAAAGTGGACTGGCGGCAATCCTTCGTGCTTGGGAAACGGCGAACCAAGCCGGCCTGCCCGGAAGGCAACTTCCGTCAGCGACAGTGGATCGCCGTCTTCGCTGTGTTCATCCGACACGCCCAAGTGGCAACCACGGCAACTCAACGTCGTCGCGGAAATCCCGGCGGGATGCTGTTCCCCTTCAAAACCACGAACGGTTTGGTGATCGATGCCATTGCGATGGCAATCGACACAGTTCATCCCCGCCCGCAGGTGAACGTCTTGATCATGGTTCCAGCGAGCGTCGATGCCGGCGTCGGAAACCGTTCGCTGGCTGTGGCACTGATAGCAGGAGTTGCTCTCGGGCATGCGGACCAAGTCGAAGAACACCGTCCCGTCGATCCCAAACCGGCGATCGTCGTACTGGACCTTGGGAAGCTTGGCTTGCACCTTCTCGTCTTCCAGATCGACGCCGGCCTTCATGCGCGACACCGATCCCGTCACCTCACCGATTCGCAAGGCGGCGGTGGGCGCCCAAGCAAAGTTTTCCGCTTCGATCGTTTCACGCCTTCGTTCGAAGTCATACGCGCCGGACTTGGCGTGACAAGCCATGCAGTCAATCTCCAGCGATCCGGTCAGCGGCCACCGAGTCGGCTCGGCGCCTTCCGCGTCGAGTGCTTTTGCTTTCGGGTCCCAGTCCGCTGCCAGGCCTCCGCCAGGAATGCGAGCCCCAAACTGCTGTGTCATTTCATGCGTTGTGATCCCAATCTCAGTCGGACTGAAGCGCCCTGCCCAATCGCGATAGGAAAGTGGCAACTGCGTTCCAGTCCGCGCGTCCGTCCAGATCCACGGCTCACCCGGACGCCCGTCCGAAGTCACCAGATCGGTCGTTGACTCAACCGAGTCCCCCTGCCCGTCCGCATCCGCCGGTGCCGCCCCCTCCGGCTCAGCGGTCGTGTCGTCTTCTCCAGCATCGCCAGCGACATTTTGTTTCTGGCGTTGGCGTTCCACTTCACTGGCGAAGGCGTTGAAGTGCCAACCGTGAGCGATCGTCTCGAAGTCGTGGCAGCGACCGCAGGTTTTTTCGACCGAATACGGCTCAGTGGAATCCGACGAGATCTTGCGATTGTTCCGGTCGTAGAGATCGATGTGGTGCAAGAACCGCTTGTCACTGTCGCTGTGCGCGTACTTGCTCGTCCCCGCCGCCTCGACCGATGGCGCAAGCGATGCGACCGTCGCCAACGCAACGAACGCCCAAGCCCCAACACGCAGGCAACCGCGATTCAATCGACTCACATTCAACCCCAAACAAAATCGCGTGAAAAAGCCCCACGCACGGAACAACACAACTTGGGCGAACCCACCCCCGCGGTCGCAGAAACTGCGACGGCAAACACCGCGGACAACAAAATGCGACACCCAGAGAACGTGGGCGAGCCCGGCACACCGAGCCCGAGAAGATAGCAAATGAAAGTCGATCTGTCCGGCTTGCCACCGCCGACAAATCTCGGCATACTGTCGCACGTCGAGGCAGCCAGCACTGATTGGCCACCCGACATCTTTCCAACGCATCCGTAGCTCAATTGGATAGAGCATCGGTCTTCGGAACCGAGGGTTGGGGGTTCGAATCCCTCCGGGTGTATTGATCGGGTAATCCTGATCCATCAGCAGTCGTCAAACACGCGGTTTTTCTGCCTGTTTCGACACTCTTGCCAGCTCCTGATGACTCCTGCGTAGCTCCTGATGTGCCCACGCCGGTGCCCACGAGCGACTTCGTGGGCACAATCGATGGCTCCGGTTCGCCGGCGATGGCCTCGAGAAAGTCATCCTCGGTGACGCTCAGGTAGTGCGTTTCGGCGATGGCTCCCGAGTGCCCGAACCAATCGTTCAAGACATGGTTTGCATGTTTGCCGGATCGCTCAAGCTCTGTTCGCCTGCTGGCTCGCAGTGCCATGAATGGCTTCGGGTAGACCTCGATCCCGGCCCGCTCCACGATTTTGTTGTACGTGGTCCGCAGGTTGCCTTCGCTGCATCGGTATCGTTGGATGACGTAGGAATCAGCGGCACACTCCAATCCTGGCCCCACAAGTGAGAACAGAGCATCCAGCTCAGCCCTGACTTCGCGGAACAGCGGCACGATCCGCATTCCCTTCCCGTATCGCTCTGTCTTGGGCGCCGTAACCTTGAAGCGGCCACGGTCCCAATTGATGTCCGTCCACCGCAACCGCAGGACTTCGCTCGGGCAACGCAACCCCGCGAAACGGCATAGCCCAAAGATCACTCGCCATTCCTGATCAGGGCAAGCCTCCATGATTGCGGACGCTTGATCACCGGTGATAAACCGGTTTTTGCTCGTGTCGCTTCTTAGATCAATCTTCACCCCAACGAACGGGTTCGACTCGATCAAGTTGTCATCAACTGCCTGTCGCATCATTTGACGACAGCGTTTCACGTTCTGGCCCGCAGTGTTCGGCGACAACTTCGGCCCCTTTCGGTCATCAATCATCCACCGTTGCCAGCGCTCAACATCTCCCTTCACCAAGCTGCCAAGCGGCGCATCCTTTTTCAGGTAAGCCTCAAGGTGGTCCACCGCCTGCCGGTAGTTCTCGGGCTTCTTCCAATCAGTCCGGCTCTTGATGTAGGCACGCATGAACGCCAACACGGTTCGCGGTAACTCGGCACGCTTGCGAGCCTCTACCAAAGACAAAGCCGCCAACTTGTCGTGGATGTCCATCGGAAGCGTTTCCAGCCAATCTGCCGTCGATGACGCGGGCGGTCGATTCCTCCTCTTTTGACCAATCAAGTGTTCAACATGTTCCTTCGCATCCCGTGCCCCAGCCTCATCCACATTCCCCAGCCCAAGACGCTGACGCTTCTTATCAAGAGAAAACCGCAGACGCCAACAACTGCGGCCATCTTTCGAAACGTATTCCAAACTCGCCATCCAAACAGACTCCCATTTCAGTTACCCCATGAGCAATGAAGGCAACACGGCAACCCGCATGGGTACGGGGCTTCGGTAGCGAACCTAGCCGCATCGCAAACGAACAATACCGGTCACTCACAACCGGTCAAACAAACGCCGACGCTCAACCAGCACAAATCAGTAACACTCATCCCACGCTACAAATACGTGGTTGGAAGGCGCCTAATAACTCAGGACGCTTCCTGGTTGGCGGTGGTCGAGTGCATGTCCCAAAACCACCTACCGCCACAGCATCCACACCTATCCCAGCTACGCTTCCCGGAGCCGATTCAAAGCCCCGCCACAACGTTGGCAACGCATGCGGGTTCGGCTGAGTAAAGTCTTGCGGGATACCTTGTGGGGTTCGTTGCAGGATGAACACCGAACCGCTACTGGTTTGGGTGTGCATTGCTTGCGTGCTCGCTTGAGGTTTCGCAATTCGTTCCGCGTGAGGTTCGGTTGTGGTTTCTTCACTGGAAGTCACCTTGATTTGATGTACTGAAAGAGCATGTTGGCCCATCAAAATGAAGCAGTGTTTCCGCTCGTTCTCCTCCTCGCATCTTTGCAACGATCAGTCTTACTTGGCTGTTGCCTTCGTCGTGAAGAAAGATGACTGCATCGGCGTCTTGTTCGATTGAGCCGCTCGAACGCAGGTCACTGAGTCTTGGGCGGCGTGGTGTGCTGTTGGTCTCATCGCCTTTGCGGCTAAGTTGTGATAACAGCACGACCGGGATGTTGAGTTCCCGAGATAGCTGTTTGAAGGCGCGTGTTGCCTGCGTGACCTTCTCGTACTCGGTTTGCTTTTGGGTCGATGGTTCGCTGATCTGCAAGTAGTCGACCAGCACCAACTCGATTCCGTCCGTTGCGTGTCGCACCCGTGCCTCTGCGCAAATCGATTCGACGGTGGATCTCTTGCCGAATGGTTCGCTGATTATTAGCGGGACGTCATTGGCGGCGTTCGTTGCTTGCTCGATCCGCTGGCGTTCTTCGCTGGAGATTGTGTGGGCTGAGATGTACTTGCCATTCACTCCCGTTTGCCTTGCGAGATAGCGGGCGGCGAGTTCTTGCCGGCTCATTTCCAGACTGACCAAAAGCACGCGATGGCCTGATAGGGCAATGGTTTCCCCTACCTGCTGAGTCAGCGAAGACTTGCCACCGCCGGGACGCGCTGCCACGACGTACAAACGCCCACGTGAGAGGCCATCGTAGGTTTGATCAATGAAGTCGATTCCAGTTTGCAGGCCCGGGGAACGTCCCTCTGCTTGTGTCTGGTCGATCTCGGTCAGCAACATGCGGCATGACTCACCAATCGTGCTGGCATGGCTGCGCTCATTTGCCCGCGATTCGATTGCGGCCAATTCAGCCCTGAGCCATTGTGCAAGCTCGATGGGATCCGCCGTTGCTGATCGCCTCTTAAACTCATCTGCAATCGAGACGGTTGCCCGCCGCACTGAATGTCGACGAACCAGCCTCGCGTAATGCAATGCGTTTTCATCCGCATGGGGACGGACAAACTGTCTTTGGAATTCAATTGGCCCGCCCAGTCGATCGAGCAGACCTGAATCCCGCAGCGTTTGGATGACCAGCCGTGTGTCCCGGAGTCCATGGCCCGCCCGATTCATCTCGCAGAGCGTTCCGTAAAGCTCGCCAATAGCTTCTTGTCCGCTCTCGTCGCCCAGTAGGTCCGTCACGGTGACTTCGGCTTCGATCGCGGGAATTGAGGCGGGGTCGAGCAGCATCGCGGCTATGAGCCCGTGAGAGGCTTCCATTGCACTGAGGTCACTCACTGGTTGCCTCCTGCTTTCGGATCGACTGGCGGCGTTCTGCGATCGATGCGACCGGGCCCGGTTCTGGCTGGTCAGTCGCCGCAGTCGCTCGATCGTCGTACTTGCCCTCAATCAGCTTCGCGACGGTATCTTCCTTTAGGAAAAAATCGATGTCCATCTTCCAGGCTCGATCATTCTTGCCTGAGCAAAAACTGCTCGTGGATGCTTTGGCGATGGCATCACGCCAATGCACTCTCCACCATGCAGACTTCATTCGGGTCTTTAGCATCGACCTTCGCTTGTCGGTCGGTCGCTGGTTGGATTCCATTGCCGAGTTCCACTCCCTCAGGACTTCTTTCAGGGACTGGCAACCCTCTACCTGTTCCTGCTCTTGTTTCTGTTCCTGCTCCTGTTCCTGATTAAGGGAAGGGTGGGGCCACCCTTCAGGGAAGGCTTCCGCAAAGGCTTTCGGGAAGCCTTTCGACAAGCCTTTCAGATACTGAGAAACACGGGACAAAAGCTCATTTTTGGCCTGGCACTCAGGTATCGAATCTACGGATCCAACCCAGCTTTTGACCACGTTAGGAGACTCCGGTTGGTTGTACTTCAGAAAGTTTCGGGCACTTACAAAACAGGCCCTTTCGTCCGCAACCAACAAGCCTTCCCGAGAGGCTTCCGCAAAGGCTTCCCGAAAGGCTTTCCCGGTCCAGCCTTTCTCTGCAGCCAAGCCTTCCATCGTGGCACGCATGGCGCCCAATGGTGTCATGTGAGGATGAGTCAGGACAAACAAAAATGTCAGCTGAGCATTGTCTGAAAGCTGACAGAACTTTTCGTCGTTCCAGATTCGCGGATCAATCTTGCGATACTTCGCCATCTCAGCGTTCCTCCGCACAAAGTCGTTTAAGCGTGAAGGCAGCGTAGGATTCACCGCCGGGTGATAGCACTCGATTGAACCGCTCAATCGAGTCCTCAAGTTCCGCCTTGCGTGTTGATTCGAACCGGACTTGGCCGTTTTCGATGAATGATTTGCTGGAGCAAGCCATGCCACGGCAAATGAGCCATTCGCATCGCTTGCGAGCCTCAATGGCGTCGTCACCGAGGCGTTGTCGCACACGCTCTTCGAAGTTCAGTTCGCGAGCTCGCCTATCCACGACCAACGCGTCGAGAAGGGCGGACTTCAACTGCTCCATGCGTTCGTTGCTGGTGGTCATTCCGCACCTCCAATCCCGTGACGGTCTAGAACGGCTTGAATGGGTTCGCTGATGTGCTGAACACCACTCGGTAGCGTTTGACTATCACCGGCGGATTCGCACTGCGGAACTGCAACAAACACCGCCGCTGAACTTCCGGTGGGTGTTGGGCGTTTCTGGCCAGCCCGGCGTATCAGGCCTCGTTTGCGGAGCGTCCCAAATGGTGAGCAGATCGACTGAAGCAAGATCTCTGTCCCGGCTGACGCTTCGGCCATGGTCGCGCCTTGGGAACCTTGGCGACGAATGAACTCGAGCACGATGCTGCAACGGCGGCTCAGCTTCGGAATGCTTGCGAGGAAGGCAGCTTTGCGGGTTTCGATCGTCGTCTCCGCGTAATCAATCAGCGGAAGCGGCTCTTTCAAGTCACTCATCGATTGGCCCTCCTGCAGCTTGTGCTTCCAATGCGGCAACAACCGCACCGGGCCGGTAGAGTCGGCGCCGACCAACAAGCACGGACGGGACGATTCCGGCGGCGCGAAGTCGATCTAAATTTGGGCGAGAGATCCCGACCAGCTCGGCCATTCGGTCGCCATCGACCAGCATCGGTTCGGTAGATGCCTCGATCATTGGCCGCAACTCTGCGACCACGGCGGCGGTAATGGTCTCGGCCAGCTTACAGGGCGTGGTGCCCTCGATTTCTACGCGAGTCATTCGGACGCCTCCGATTGATTGGTGGTAGCGTCCCTCGTTCTGGACACGTCGTAGCCCAATCTCTGTAAGCTGCGTCGTGCAGTCTTTTCATCGGCGGTTTTGTGGTGCTTGATCGCAAGCACCAGTGCCGCAGCCCAATACGCGGGATCATCTTTCCGCGTCACGTCGTAAATGCATTTGGCCATTGTGTTGGTCCTCCTGTAGGACCAAGGCCAGCGTCATTAATTAATGAAAACCTTCGTGTTTTTCGGCTCTGTTGCCAAAAGAATTTTCATTCTTCAGTCAATCTTTCTTCGGTCGCCAATTTGAACGTCGCAAATTTCGCGTCTTCTTGCTCGATCCAGCGTCTCACCGTCGACTCTGACACATTAACCATCGAAGCGAGCTTTGCAGGATCGTCCTTAAGTGTTGGGTGGTCTCGCAGCGTTGCGAGCATCTGGGTCTTACGTAATTCGGATTCTGTCTTTGGAAGCCTACCTCGCCTTGTTGCAGGCGCACCTCCCCCCGAATCACCACGACACTCGGTCTCAGCGTTTGATTCAGTGTTCAACTCCCGTGAAGCTGAGTCGGCGTCGATCGACTTCGTGTTGTCCTCTAACGCCTCCAAATTGGGGCGATGTTCCACCAGCATCATCCTCACGGCATCGACAATGCCACGTCGTTTTGACGGATAGCCGATGACGAACGCCCGGTTCAGGTCACATGGCGACGGGTCGCAATCGTCCAGACGCTCATTGAGTTTGCACGCATCACGCAGACTCGCCATCGCCTCTGACTCCACTGATGGGTTTGGAGGGCTATCACTTGGCTGCATTTCCGCGTCGTATCCCGCGCACCATTGGTCCACCTGCTTGGTTCCCCAGTAGTCACGGCAAGCGTTCCACAACTTCGGGATGCTATCGTCATCTCTTCGCAACATTTTGGTTTCACACGTCGCAAGCAATTGGCCAGCCCAATACTCGACCCGTTCTCGGCAATGCGTTGCTTCGCTCATTGATGTTTTCCATGCAAAAGAAGGCCCGCCCTCGCGCCTGTTGCATGAGACGACGCGACGACGGGCGAAAATCCACCGGGATCAATCGGCGGATGGAAACGCGTAGATCAAACCGCGTGAATCGTCATTTTCGGGCGTTGGCGAAAGTCGTCAAGTCGATCGCGCGGCCCTGGACCAATCGCTAAAATCCGGCTCGGACCTCTTTTCAACCTCGCCCCGCTGGAGCTTCAACCAATGTCTGATCACGACAAATCGATCTGGACTTTCCTCGGAATCACTTTCCTTGTCTTCTTGGCAGCAGTTGCTCTGTTTGGTCGAAACTGAACGGGGTGCTTGTTCATTCTGAACATGTTGAGGTTCCGAAGCGTTAGCTCGATTGATTTGGGGTCGATGGTCATTGCCCTGCCTCCGTCTCGTGGCTCGATCCGATCCAGGCGAGAAACTTGTCTCGATGAACGATAAACCGACCACCATTCACAGGCTCACAAAGGAACCTGTGACGCTGGCACCAACGTTTCATTGAAGTCTCGCTGTAGCCCAAGATGGACCCCAATTCCTCGAAAGTCAAAATTGGCTTGGTCCAGTCGATGCTGAGGGCGTTCGTGTCACCGCCTGAATCGACTGCAGGACGTTTTGGTTGCTTGGCCATTCTTGGACCCGATTCCTTCCGCGCTCGCGTCGGTGCGACCGCGCACGACAAAGCCCATCAGCTCGGTTAAGAAACGCGGCAAGTACTCCGCGCCGAACCACGTTTGTTCCCCGCCTGCGCGGATCAACACTCACAATGATTCCCAAGTTGATGGGCTTTGGCATTCTCCCTCGTTCAGATTGTACTTACTGGCTTTGTCACCCGTGGTCAAAGAGAACCTGGGGGTCAAGTTGAGTCGGTTCTTAAGCCGAAGCAACTGCCAAACGATGAGCGAATGATGCGCTGATTGGGGGTGTCGGTCAACCCTCGGGTTTCGTTGGCCGTCGATCTGCCATCAACTTGGGTAAGGGATTGTTAAACGTACTGCGGGACCGAGCTTCTTACTGCTTTACGTCTCGTTGCGGACGCGGATGCGGATTTCCTACGTGCGATGAAAGAGTCGATCTCTTCGATTTCAATACGCCAGGTGTTTCGCTTGCCAGTTCCGACGTTGACGCCTCGCAGTTGCTTGTTGGCGATCAGTTGGCGAACGTGGGCGACTGTTACGCTCAACATCTCGGCAGCCTGTTGCGGCGATACGATTTTCGGAGTTGTCACTGATTCAGATCCGTGGCTTGAGTCGCTGGTCTCTCCTTTTGGATCGGTGAGCGGTAAGCAAGCCAATAGCAGAGCCCCACTATGTACGGGTAAAAAGCAAGACTCACTTCGAGCAGCGCGGGCTCGATCGATTGTGACGAGCACTATGCCGGGTTCGGCTTCCAAACGTCCATCAGGACGCATCAGGAACAATCAGCAGCTCATCCTCGTTGCTTTCGAACTCGTTCGGGTCCTGCTTGAAAACCTTGCCTTGGTCACCACCAACGATCAGCTTCCCGGTTGCGATCAAACGCGACACCCGAGCGATCTCAGCCGGGCTCGGAAGGTAGGGCGGTTCGCCTCGATCGGTGTCCCACTCCCGGTAGTGCTCAATCGGAAAGTCGACGATCCGGCAAGATTCCTCTGGTGACAGCAACCAATGCCAGACCAGGCTTTGCACTTCATCGAGCCGCCCACCGTGCAGTGGTCGCTTGTGCTCCTTGTGGAACTGGTCATCGTCAGTCGCAGTCGATCGAGCGACGGTCGCGGTGGTCAGTCGATGGAACGTTTCTCGCCATTTTGGGCTTGCCAACATTGACTCCTTGTGAGTGCTGTTCGGTAGAATGCTTGTGCCAACACGTATCAACCAAACGTTTCACCGGAGCCCACCCAATGTACCCACCAACCACCATCGGCCAAACCCAGCGCAAGGCCCAAGCAGCAGGCAGTCTCGCTGACCACCTCGCCGCGAATCCACTATCAGCATCGGTTCGCAAAGATCCCCTACGCCAAGCGATGGAGCAACGGCGCAAGCAAACAGCCAAGACGCCACAGACCATTGAGAATGTCTTCGGACTCAGCGCTGCGTCTCAACAGAACCCGCTCGCAAACGGCGCTCGCATGACGAACAATCGTGCAGCTCAGATCCAATCCCGTATGGCAAGCGCCGCCACAATGGGTCAACACGCCGCTTCGTCTCAGGGCTACACCGACAACTTCGGTGTCACGACGCGTCGTGGCGTTGGATACGCCGGACCGTCGATGGGAAACCAGAGCGCGATCGATGCGGCCTACGCTCAACGTGCCGCTCGGCGTGCTGCCAAACCAACCGCCAAGATCGGCAAAGGACCGGACGGCCAAACGATGCACGCCCAAGGCGTGACGATGGATCAGTTGTTCCCAAGTGCATCGGACGCTGGCAACCGAGCCAAGTTCGAAGCCGCCCAGTCCGCCCGTGCTGACCAGAAGACCGAAGCTCGGCAGATGCGGCAGGATCAATTGGCTCAACAGCGTCAAGCCGCGTTGGCGCAACAGAGCCAAACTCCGGTGATCAACCCGTTTATGAACCCGATTGCGATGGAGGCGATGCGACGGGATCCAACCCTGGCCCTTGGCGCGGTGAACAACCTGAATGAAACGCTGCAAGGGCGTTCACGGTTGGACCAGATTGCTTCCCAGGCCCAGCAGCAGAACGCACTGGCGAACAAGCGAATGACTCTCGAAGAACTGGTGCAACTTGCGAATGTCGACAACCAAGGGCAGATGACGACGGCTCAGATTGCCGACATGTCTGCACGCCAAGGTGTCGCGAAGGATTCGCTTGGCCTTCGTCGCGATGAGCTGGCGATGCGGTTTGGTGAGATGCAGAACCAGTACGAGAACCAGAAGCGATTGACCGATCAGACGGTCGCCGCTGGTGAGTACCAACGAAGCCCGGAATACTACGAGCAGCGGATGGCTTTGGCGGGACGGGAAGTCGATGGCGGTGACAAGCGGCTCACACCCGCTGAGAGTTTTCAGGCATCCTTGGCCTACTCCGCCCAAAATCCTAAAAAACAAGCTCGAGCGATCGACTGGGGAGCCAATGCAATTCGCCAGGATCCGTCGCGGGCCGGCGAAATCAGTCAGATGGTTGGCGCGAGTGACGAGGATCTTCTACGCAAGTACGAAGAGGCTTTTCAGAGCCCGAGTTGGCTAGTTGAAAACGATAACGATGGCGAGATGCAAAAAGCACGCATCGAGCGGATTGGTCTGATGCTGGATGCTCGCGGAATCCCACGTCCGAGCCTAAATCGGAAATTGCCATGGTTACAGGAGTTCCTTGGGTGGAGCTACGCGGAACCCAAGCACACCGGAAGGACATTGGATGAGTTGATGTCAGCAGCTGGCCAATGACCTATTAGACAATTCTCGCTGAAGTTGTTTCAAACTTACCAAGCGATGAATCACAAACGTCACGTCTCTGATCATCACTGGCTAAGCTGGAAATAAATACCTTCTCTCAACCGCTGACTTATACAATCGCAGGAACCGAAACCAAAAGGTATGTGAAAGCCGAGCACGGTTCAAGCAAGAGTCAAATCTCTTCCGGCCATGGCGAATCAGCGACGAAGGAAATGCGAACGGTATTCGCACTACTCCAGGAACTTCCAGAAATTCGAATTTGGCAAGATTTCCGGTTGTGCAACCGGAGTTCCGCCTCTTCCAAATTGAACAACTCTGATGCTGTTCCGTTTTGCGGCTCCAAGATGCCTCCCCAAGAGTACTTCTCAGTCAAACCTCTACGTTGGTGCTTCCAAAGGTACACCGTCGCGGCGATTTCTTTCGCAGACCCTGGAAGCCAGATCATCCCACTAAGCAGTTGCACGCTCCCGCGAAGTAAAGACCAAGGCTTCGCATTTTTCCCAAGTGTCTTTTTCCATTGTTTGTCAATCGCCTTTCGGAGTCCTTTTAGCCAAAGCTGAACCCTCGGTTCGACCTCGTCAGCGTTGGCAAGACGCCCAAGCTTGCGCAATGTCTCATCATCCCCAATCGACTTAATTGCCAACCCTAAACGAAACTCACGAGCTCCCAAACGGTTTTGTCGAACGGCTTCTTCGATTTCGCTTGTGTAGTTGTTGCACCATTCTCGATTGCGACGCTCGGTGATGGCATTTCTTGCAATGTCTCGGACCTCAGGCAAAGGATGGCTGTCCAAATCTGCTTTACGAATGAAGTCGTCGTTAAACTGCTCTGACGGCAACCATCGGATGCCCTCCGCGGAACGCATAAGTAGTTCTGGCTCATGGCTTGTCGAAAGCAGCTCTAAATACAAAGCGAACTCGCCTGGGTTTATTTCTGCGAATCGGCGGTAGGCCGCACGTCGAACCTGGAACGAAGGATCTTGAATCAATGCACCAAAGACAACACGGAGCGTTTCTTCTTTAACCGATTCTCCTTCATCTACCAATAAAGTGTTCTCTGCCAGAGTAATCCGGCCTGGCTCTAGCCAGTCGATCCACGAACCATCTGAAACAATTTGAGTAATTGCGTCCCAAGATACAGCGGCAAGAGTGCGAATCAAAGAAGTGTCTGCTCGACCATGAGTGTTCGACACGCAGACACGATCAAGGAGGCAGCCAATAACGATCGCTGGCTGATCGCTTTTTCGCTCTTCAACAGCCCATGCAACCTGATGCACTGCCGCGTCTGAAGCAAACTCAAGAATGGCGGCGATAGCGTCGCAGACCCGGGTTGGATCCATTTGGTACAAGTGTGCAAGCATGTAAGCCTGCCATTCGGAAACCTTCTTTGTTTTTTCAATCTGCAACCGGCCGCTGACACTTGAGCATCCGAGTATAGCGACCGCTTCAGGCCATTCGCTGATGGTGACACCTTCACGAAACAGCAGTCCCTCAAATGCATACTTTTGATGTTCAAAGTCCGATGAAAATGCTTTCTCACGAAGCCAGTTCAGTTGTTCATCGCTGGCGGTTACAGCGGGCGATCCCAGTAGCGAAAATGCTGTTTCGCGACTGAATGCGTCAAGTGATTGGTCATCTGCAATTTCCCAGAGCTGGTTTGCAACACCCGTGTCAACATCGCCGCGATAAATCAGTCGGCACAACGCAGCTACACCGGCTTCACGATGATGTTTCGCAGCATCATTCGCGATCATCTCAAGAATCAAATCCACGACGTCTGAATCTCCGGCTGCAATCCTAGCGATCGCGAGATCAGTCAAAGCATCAATGACTGAAAGCAAAACTCTTTCGCGGTTCAGATACCCAAACTTGGTCATTGCACAGAAAGCGTTTCGATGTCCGCTGGCGTGCGCAAGCTGGATCACAGCTGATTGACGAAAGAAATTCTCGTTGTCGTCATGATCAAGAACAGCCGCTGACTCTATCTGTTCGCGCAAGGCTTTCGAGAAATCAGGCTGCGGCGAGGCCGAAAGAGCCTCTGCAACGCGATGGGCCACGTAAGGATTCGTCTCCTCCAGAACCGCTGGCACGTTTAGCTCATGGATTTTTTCCGCCCCCAAACACTGCATCCATTCAATGGATGATCGCTTTGCATCCAATTCCGGTGTGACGTGTCGTCCCGTGATACCCGTGTCTGTCGCCCCGACCTGCCTTAACACCGGAACTGCTGAACCTGCATCCACAAGATCAAAGCCGTCGAGATGCTGAGGTTTGACTAGTTCAGCAATTCTTGAGTCCGTGATGCTAAGAGCAATGTCCCTCTTCCGTACGGATGTTTTGTCACTGGAATCTTCGAGAACCCAGACCAAATAATCGCGAACCGGGTCGGGGATTTGGCAGCCGAAAGCAAAACTTGCGTTCATGCTGATGACTGCCCTATTTCGCCGAAAGACTCCCCAAACCTGTTGATGCAACGACGAACCTGCGTCGCAACGGTCAATGGCATGAGCAACTCCAGACAATGTGAGTTCAACCCGCAGGTTGTGATCTTTCTTGCCATCAACCTTATCTAGCGCAGCCAAAGCGAGTTCCATCCCATCGGGTCCGCACAGATACCAGACAATGTGCCGCACCGCCTTTAGCTCTTCCTCCTCCATTTGATGGAAGCCAAGGGAGAACAATTCGGCTCGCAAGTTCTTTGGGCTACGATCTGTAGGCCTCGGAACACCCAGGTCAATCAAGGTGCAAATCGCATTTTTGGCCATTGGTCCATCTGACCGTGCAACTTGCCAAAGTGCGGTGGCAATCGCGTCGGAACGAATGCCCAAAGTCGAAATCGTTCCAAACAAGGATTCTGTCGGTGTTTGGCGAAGTAGTCCGCAAAATTTGCGTTCCATTTCACTAAACAATTTCAATCTTCTCGAAATCTCGAGCTGACGGAACACTGTCTTCAGTGTTCTGCGAATTTCAAATTGAATGAAACGACTGTCGCGATCAGGGCCGGGATCTTCGTCTTTGACAGTTTCTAATGAAAGCATTACCAATTGCGAAATGCTTTCTCTTTGAATTGTAATCGTGTCGCTACCTTGGTCTAGCAGCGTCTTGACGCGATAAGAAAAATCGCCACAAAGCTCCCAGAACGTTCTGGTGCCATCTATCTCCCGAGTGTGGTAGATACCTTTCATTATAGGCATTAACCCCGAAAGTGTTTCGCAGTTCCGAATGCTTTCCCTAGTCGATTGAGCACTGGGGGATTTCGAATTACTCAATGGGTGACCTCCTGTAGACAAATGCAATCTCGTAGCCAAGTCTGTTTCCAGGACCATCGCTTGCCTTGATCCTCTTCATCATTCAAAAGCCCCGCAGTGACGAATTCGCCGAACAAGGAAATAGCTTCCGAGCGGCTAAAATGCTCCTGTCTACAAACTTCAATCCATTGTGATTGAACGCACATTGCATTCGGGTTTTCGAGCGAAACTTGTCCAGCAGCTTCGAGGATAGTATTGATGACGTTTGCATTTAGATTCATCGCTAATCGATTGCTGGCTTTTCTCTCAATGTGCTTGATGTACCTGCTCGCTAGTTTGACTGCGCCCTTCCGTGTGCCTGTCAGATAGTCTGTTTGTGTTGCTGGATCAAGCTCAGCGAACGACGCCCATACTCGCGGTTCACGCAACGGGGTGATGATGTTTTCGTCGGCACCTTTGGTGAACCGATGCGAAGCGTGAAGACCCGGTGTTACCAATGGAAGCAACTTGCTTTGCGGACCTTGGTCCAATCCCCGGGCGAGTTCTTCGAGTTCCAGGTTGGTAAATTTTTGGACACTGACCGACGAATAGCCCTGATCGCCAACAATGTTGGTCAACCACTCGGCTTCATCGATAGTGCGGCAACTTACAACGATCGAAATCGAAGGCTTTGATGGATCTGTCCGTCTGTAAACGAGGTCCTGTAACAGTTGTTCTGCAAATCGCTGATTCTTTGGATACGGATTCACTTGGCCTTCTTTTTCGTCGATTCCGTCTATGTAAAGGACTAATAGATGTGAATGCTTGCAGCCAGCGGACAGTCTTGAGAAAGCGTAATCAAGTGTTTGTCCATCTCCGTCTGGTTTCTGGTTTCGCCACCTAGCAAATTTATTTATCAAGTTGTTTTCGGTAAACTCGCCGAAGTGGCTCCCAGCCACGAAGTCTGGTGGTTGGTTCTCGTCGCACATGTGCCCCAGAAGGGCTTGCCACGCGGCGACAGATTTCCCACGCCCTCCATCTCCAACGACCAAGACCAGCGGTGAAGCAAGAGACTCTACAGCTATGTCCTCAACTGTGCTGCGTCGTGCTAAGGGCTTATTGTGGTGTATGCGTTTGAGAGCACCTGTGACTTGTTCCTTCTGCCGTTTCCGCGCCGATTCGCCTCGCAAAGTTATAGCGTGGGAGTGACCCGCTAGGCGGTCATTTAGTTCCTTGCGGTAGACAGAGCGAAACGTCGCGGAGTTTACACGGTCTAAGAACAAACCAAGCGTGTCTACGATACGCTGATCAAATTCTTCGTGCGGAACCCCTAGTTCAGCGGCGTGTGCCTCCACCGTTTTTTTCGCTTTCTCTTCAGTTACATGTTTCCATTTGATCTTTTTCATGATCTCGAACATCTCGTCCGCGAGTTCAGGGCGAGTGCTTCGAACATTTCTCCAGAGCCGTGCACTTAGATGATTTGCATTTTCGTCCGATTGGTTATTAATGAACGCGTTTTGTGATTTCAGTAGTTCATTTGTCCACTTGTGCTTTTTCCGATTCGTCCTCAATTCATACTGGCAACAAGAGATCGAAAGATTTCCTTTGGCGGTCGCTTCGGCGAAACGCTTGAGAATGATCCGCAGTTCAGCTGGTTCGATCTCTTTCTCTTCATTCGAGTGTTTGTACTGAGTAAGTCGTGATTGGTCCGTCCCCGGCACCAAGGCAACAAATGCGTCTTGGCCGAATTGCTCCAGCGTGATCGCTCCTTCGATTACCGGTGCGTTCGGGGCAATGCGTATTAATTCGATCTGCTCCGCAACTGAGCCCAACAACTGAAAGAAATAGCCAGCAAGCGAGCGATAACCTCCCTGCAGGTCCGAGTTTTTCTGAGCAATGCTGCGATCGGTTGCTGACATGCCTAGATTCCGTGCTCAATTTGATTTAAGAAGTTTGTCTTCCCCTTTGCAATGCGTCAGCCTGTCAAAGGGCGGCAGTGCATGATGGTCGATTCCGGTTGGCTCCCGAGAGCTTTGTCCCATTGAGGCAACAAAGTTCAGGTTTTAGCTTCGTCCTTTGGATCAAGGACCATAGTCGTTTTCAAGCCTGAAAGTCCCGACTTGGCCAGTACAAGATACTTCTTGATGTCGTGCCCATCAATCTTGACGTTCCTGCAAATTTGCCAGCATGTGTAAGCAAGCTTCGAAGACGCTCTGAGATTTCTGCATCGGCCCCGTACTGCGTTTTGGACAGCAGGGACAACTCTTGCATGACTAGCAGCATCTCGTCGTAGACCTGCTTGCAACCCGCTGTTGAAAGACTGCTCAGCGAGTCGAGAAGTGCCGTGAGGTGATCGATGTGGGCACGTGCGCCCTCTCGTGTGTGTTCTTTGATGACGTGCAAAGCTTGCCTCCGATGCGCTGCCAATTGGCCCTGCGAGGGTTGAAATAGTTTGGGATGGACATAATAAGGGGGATCGCCGGGGGTTGGGGCCGGGCCACCGGGTCGCCTACCCCCTTCGATGCGTTGGCATGTTTGCCGCGATGATACCCCGGTGAAGTCCCCCGATGTTGCCTCAGGCTTGGTGGACACTTTGGTGACTGGCTGCCATGCCCTTGGCAATGCTCAGCAGCTTCGCTTGCTGGCTCGGTTCAAGATCACGGAACAACTGCAGCAACTCGGTTTCCTGATCGGCCCTGATTGGTGCTGATGTGCCTACTGGCGTGCCCACCGCGACACCTTGCAAGCGATCCACCAACGTATTCGTTGATGACTGCGGCACCCTCCGGGTGTACTCTGAATCGCTGAATTGCGGGTTTTCTTGCAATTTGCCACGCCCGGTGTTTCTGGGGTGGAGTCGAAGAGACAAAGCGGATCAAAATCTTCGTTGCGGCTCTGCGTTGCGTTCAGTCAGCGTGAACCAGGGAACGCAGGTCCAGCCAAGCCATTGACGCCTGTGCGTTGGATGCGTCAACCGGTTGTAGAACAGTCGCATGGCTCTGATAGATGCTACATGTCCGAAATGTGGGGGCCAAAATCGTCACCGCAGCAATGCTGCGGGCTTGGCCGTCACGTGTCAACATTGCGGCCTGAAGTACATCGCTCCCGAAAAACGTTCCGGTTGCCTTCCTGGATGCGGGGGCCTGGTCTTCGTTGTCGTGATCGGAGTCTTCCTGCTGGCATTCATCGCGGATGGATGTCCAGGTCAGGGGCACAATCGTCGCACGGCGGTCCCGCCACCGACACCGCAGACAACGGCTCGGAGCGACCTGACTGCCTGGGTACGCCAACCGTGCAACGTCCACAGTGCTCCCGACGACAAAGCCGATGTCGTTGGATACCTGACGGTTCCTACCGCCATCTCTGTGACTGACATCGGAGGAGGTTGGCTCAAGTTGAATGATGGGCCGGCACGCAACCTGAAAACCAATGCTCTTCTAACCGACGAAGAGAAGAATACAGAACTCTACGTGTGGAAAAGTTTTGTGTCCGATGAAGATCCAGCAGAATGGCTACCAGCTGATTGGGAATACAAAGAGCCAGAGATCAAACTGCCGACGCCGGTTGTTGAGGAACAGCAGACTGTATCCATGCAGTCACCCGATTGATCAGATGCCCTTTAACACCGGCCGATCCTGAATTCCCCGCTGCCTGTCGATGCGTTCTTGCTGTTTTTTTGCTCGCTCAATCCTTTCTTTTAGCCGCTTTACTCGCTCCTCAGACTCCAGTCGCGACTGCTCCCAATTCCTTGGCTTTATCTTGAGTGGTCTTTGCCACTCTGGAACAACCAGCCTTGGCAGCACGATCTCGGACTGAGGCTCGAGAGTCTCAAGTGCTGCTGAATCAATCCATTGGGTTGGTCCAAGCTGCATCGGGTGCAAGCTTGGGTGGGCGGGCAGACTACAAACAAGGCTGATCAAGAGCAGTTTGGGCAACATGACGATTCCATTCCGTTGAAGCACAGCAAAGACGGCACCTGCTAACCGTATCGAGTTCGCATATTTTGCGGAACAGCGGGTTGGCAGATGCCGCCATCCAATCGAACCGGGAACCCTGCCGGGAATTCCCCGCCAGACAGAAGGGCAAAGTTCAAAAGAGACCAAGCCAAAAACGAGAAAACGCAGGAAAACGCGGCATAAATCGCTTTGGAACCATGCCAAAAACGGGCGGTCTACGACGTTCGAATTGTGTCGCCCCGATTTTTTCGTGATGCTGCTCGGCAATCCCAGTTGGCAGTGAAACGGGGACGGTCGCTTCAAACCGAAACAGCCGTTGCCCCAGCAACCGCGATATCAAGAACTCTTAAAAAACTGGTTCTTCGGGGAATTTAGTGGCCAGAGACGACGGGGTTGAGATCGAGCTTGCCGCAATAGAAGAGGATTCTCAAACGGTAGTTCTTGAACGAACGAAAGCCTCGTGCGGCGGATTTGATCGACTGGATCTTGCTATTGAATCCTTCTGAAAGAGCGTTCGTGACGTAGTGATTGAAGTAGCTCATCAGGCCTGGAAGGTGTCCCCTGAGCATTCTCGCGACCTTCTTGATCGGTTCCAAGCGACTACGCATCGCCCAACCGTACCAGCCATCAAAGAATCGCTGCCCAACAGCCTGGCCGTTGCAGTCCCAGAAGTGTCGAAAGTTCTCCTTCAGGGCCCAGGCTCGTCCCGTGCGAAGGTCGCTCTTTTGCAGGATCTGAAGATCGATTCGCTGATCCTCACTCAGGTTCTCTTCATTGTAAAGAAGCATCTGGCGAAGCCCTGTCAGACGTTCGTCGCCCTCGCCTTTGAGTTCCCGCTGTTCTTGACGACGCACCTTGTCGACCGCTTCGCCGAGATACTTGCTGACGTGAAATTTATCATGGACGATCTCTGCGTTGGGAGCGTTCTTTTTTCCGCTAGTCATGAAGGCCGGCCACATGTCCATCGAGGCTGATTCGACTTCATTTCGCTGGTTTTCGTTGAGTGTTTGCCAGAGTTCGTCCGCCGCGGCGATGGTACGGTCTTTCGAGACATCGAGAACACGGCGATGATCAATGTCCGTCATCACGGAGACATAATCGTGCCCTTTTCCCAGACTCTTTTCATCCATCCCGACATAGTGAACCGAGTCCAGAGAACGCCGATCCAGTCCCCTTTGCACCGCACGTTCGATCAGGCAATGAACGCTATCCCAACTCAACCTGAGAAGCTCAGCGGCGCGGGAGACATTGGCCGCCGCTTGCAGAACACGGGTGGCGAAAGACTCAAACATCAGCGTGAACCGAGAGTGCTTGCCGGCCCAAGGAACCGAGATGGTCTTGACTCCGCAGGTGGGGCACTTGCTTCGCGGAACCGCTGCTCGAATCTCGGTCGCGAATTGCATCGTATCCAGATGACGCCATCTTCGCTTCGGAGCTGTATCGCTTCGTGAGCAAGATGCAGAGCATTCAGGGCAGCAAAGCTTGCCACCCGAATGTTCCAGGTCGATGATGACTTGGTTGGCCGAGAGTTCGAGCTCGACGCCGACGACTTTCCAATCGTCACTGAGCCCAAGAAGTAGTCGGTAGTGCTGGTTCAGATCGTTCATCCCAACAAAGTACAGAATCAACACGCTCCACGCGATCAGCCACTAAATTCCCCGAAGAACCACTTCGGTGACACGACGCGCCATCGCTGAGGGATTGGTGACTTCCACATCCCAGGCCCCTTCAGTTTCGTTTGCCACGGCTTGGAATACTGGTCGCTGCTGTTCATCGGCTTGCGTCACTAGGTAGTTCGTTAAGAGGCTAACCGGAATCCCTAGCAGCACCGTGAGCAGGCCTGCAGCGATCGTGATGGCTGCTCCAAAAAACGCGACCCACCAAGCTGTGCGGCTTGCATCATCCATCTGAAATCTCCTTGAGGAACCTAGAATAGAGTTGTCTGAGCAAATCCCGATATCGGCTAAGCAAAATTCGAAATAGAGCGATCTCGGAACAAAAAGCAGAGAACCATCAATCACCGACATTGGGTAGGTTGTCGCCGTCGCATGCAGTTCTGGTCTACAGCTTGTGGTGACCGAGCAGCAGCGAGCGAGTTTGCACGAAGAAATGGCGTCCTGTCTAGCTCGTACACTTCTACCTCTACCAGGAAGTCGAAGATGCTCGCCATTTGTCACTGACAGGATCGGGCTCTGATCCTTCATCACTGTCCCCCAGGTCCACCGTTGGGTTCGCGAAAGACATCTGAATCCCACCCGATTCATGCGGGCGAACGAGGCACACCGCAGTGGATAATTTCCCCTGAAGAGTAGCGAGCCAAGTGCAAATTATTTTCGCCTTGAAGGCTGATTCCCTCTGGACCACGCTGGAGCGACCAGACTCCCTCGGGATTGTTGCTGCATCCAATAATCCAAGGGTCTCGGAGATTGCCCCACCAGCAAGATCGGGGATTGCACAAAGGTCTTCAGCTAGTCGGTTGTCATCGAACTTGCCAGCTATTCCTACACAGACTTCCCCAAGACCGAACGGGCACATTCGAGTTAGCATCGAGTCAATGACGTTGACTGCGTGAGTCGTTTGCTCATCATTGGCAACGATCGCATCATCATCGGTTAGCCACATCACGTCCTGCCCAACGGCGCCAAGACCGCTAACCAGCAAGGCACCGAACGTAGCTATACGAATCAGCTTTGCATGAACAAGTTCTGTTGAAGGTGTTTCAAACGGAAACTGATATCCCAGATCAGTCTTCTCAATATCCTTGTCGATCGCCTCAGAAAGGAGGATGCCATTGATATCCGAAGTCGCAGACAAGAAGGGCACGAGCGCGCGTTGTCTCGATGCGTCATGTAGCTTCTTAAACGCATGCCGTCTTCCATCAGCGAGGTGTTGGTCCCGTATGGCAGTGCGATCCGCATCCCAGTTGCCCATGCAGTCAGACATTCCACAGAGAAGCAAGCTGACTACTTGATACTTTGCGTCAGAGTGCTCACCCGAGTAATCTCCCGCCAAAACGAGCTGCTGTTCACCACTCAAGTCTGGAAACCGGATCTCCCCTCGCTCCTCTCCTTCACGCATCAAGGCACCGAACTGCAACTGCAACGCATCTGTAGCGTCCGCAGAGACATTCCATCTGGACATCCTGTTTGTCTCGTATTTTGAGTAAACGCAATGCAACCGTTGATGTTGCCGGACAAGAGTCCAGATTAGCATATCGGTTTTCGGGCCGAACCCCGGCTATCCGGCGTCCCGTGAGTGCCCTGATCAGCGCCACCAGCTGGCTCTTGTTGCTGCCGTACAGATCCCGGAGCAACTCGTGTCCAGCCTCCCGTCCAGCTTCGGGGCTACGTCGCTCGTGCTTTGCATGCAAGATACATGGATACTGACTGGCCTCACACATGTGGCCTTTCACGAGCATTCGATTCTGGTCATCCTCCTAGCTCGACGGAATCACCTGAATCTCCGACGGATAGATGTCGTGGGGAAGGATGGAGACAAAGCCCTTTGACACCGTGTAAGCAGGTCGGCAGGAATGATCGGGCATAATCTTGTGAGCCGTTTGGGCGTTAGGCTGGGCTGCGAAATGTTTGATGTTGGCGTTCGGATAGCGAATGCAATTTTTCTTCCGGCTCGCTGTCTTTCTTCATCCCGGTAGGGATGTCAGATGGTAGCCGGGGGTTGCTGCGTAGCAGCGTACCCCCGGAAACCGAGCGTCCCCAAAAACACTCTCCATCCCGCCGTGGCCATCGGCCACGGCGGGATGGAGAGTGGCGGCGTGGGCTACAGGTCCGTCGGTGGCGCGATCGCTTACCGACGGCTACCATCTGACATCCCTACCGGGATGAAAACTTGCGCAAACGAATGCGTTCCGTCACACCAAATATTTCGCAGCCCAGCGTCAGCCCCGGTTTTGCGTGGGAACCGTGGCGAACGCCAAACGGCTCACTTGCCCGATGACACCTGCGTAACTGCTTCGTTTCCAATGAACCCTGAAACGTCATTCCTCGTGTTGAGGTCTCGGATCAGAAGGAGTTGAAACGAAAGAGTCCAAGCAAAGCTCGCAAACCGAAGCCTTCGGTGGGTAACAGCTCAGGGGATCGTCAAAGGCCAGGAGGGTCGGCAGAACTCTTGCCGGGTCCGTGAGTCCCCGGTTTGTGTCGACTCACTGAAAATCCTCTTCGGGATAGCGGCCAACCAGCGAACGGGGTCGGGTCTGAACTCTTGGCGAGTCCAGCGACGGGATTTCCGATCGCGATCGAACTTGTCCGCTTTGATCCATTACTTCGCTGGATAGATCACCTTCCAGTCCTGCTTCATGTCCACCACCGTCCAGCCTTTCTGCTCGGCATCATCGAGGGCTTTGTCGAGTTGGCCGATGTGCGATTCGCGATCGTATGCCCATTCTCGGTCCGCGTCGGTGTGATGCACGATCAAACCGAAACTCGGTGAACGACCGATCGTTGTGTACTGAAGCATCGCCCAGTCGCCGTCGGAGTTGCCGGCCGCGAAAATGGGCCGACGGCCGATGTGCGTATGGATGCCAATTGGCTTGCCTTCTTTGTCGTCGATGAAGTCAATTTCGGGCAAGCGAACGATCACCGGTTTGCCATCGCGAACCTCATAGCGTGACTGGATGCTGCTGCCGACAACCTGTTCCGGCGGGATGCCGTAGGTCGCTTCCGTCCATGGCCGCATGAACTCGATGCCGCCGCCTGAAACGATGAAGGTTTTGAAATCATTGGCTCGCAAGTACGCGAGCAATTCCAACATCGGCTGATAAACCATTTCCTTGTACAGACGCCCGGTCTGGGGATGCTTCGCGGTGGAGATCCACTCGGTGACAATCTGCTCAAACTCGTCCGCCGTCATGCCCGCGTGCGTGGCGGCAACGATCTCGATCAATGACTTTTTGCCGCCAGCCATGACTGCTTTCAAGTCACCTTCCAGCACACCCTGAAACGGTTGTTTGGTATTCCACTCGGGGTGATCCGGTGCCATTGCTTTGACCCGGTCGAGTGCGAACGCAAGTTGGAAGTAGTACGGCTGTTCGCTCCACAGCGTGCCGTCGTTGTCAAACGTCGCGACCCGTTCATCCGCGGGGACGAAGTCCGGCGAACCTGGTCGGGTGACCTTCTCGACGAAAGCCACCATCGACTGCTTGGTCGCTGTCTCGTTCCACGAGGGAAGTGGATCGTCCGCCATCGCGGTCAGCGAACCGGTCAGCATTGCCGCGCCAGACGCGACGAGGAAGGCACAGAAGTTGAGTCTCATGATTTCGTTTTCGGTAAGAGAAGAGTCGAGATGAGCGAAACGTTACGAAAGAGGAGTGCGCATGAAAAAAGGCGTGGCGAGAATTCATCCCCGCCACGCCTCGCAAAAGTGATCAGTCTTGCAGCTCTTTCAAATCGATGCCTTTCTTCTTCAGCAGCGATTTGATTTCGTCGACCTTGCGGAACCGCTCGATCGTCATGGGGCCGGTGTACGTTTCACTTTGAAGCTTACGCGGTGGGTTTTTCTCGTAGGTCTGCATCAACTCGCTGGTAGCTTTGTTGAACAGAACCATCGTCCAGGTTTTTTCGGTGAAGCTGTTCATGAACAAGTCATAACGCTCCTGGGGGTCTTGCCATAGATCATAGACCGCGGGGACGGTGGCTGCATACTTCTGCGGTCCACGCCATCCCAATTCGGCCCCGGGGGCGTCGCTGCCGGCCTGGGCACCGTTGTCACCACGTTGGTTGAAGACGGCCTTCCATTTGCCGAAACGAATTGCATCGGGTGAGAGGTCCGATTCGGTGAAGTAGTACCACTTGTTGCGAGTCCACTCGTCTGCCTTGCCGGTCAGAAGCGGTGTCATGTCCTGGCTGTCGAAGACGATCGGTTCGCCTTCGCGGTCTTGTTTGGGCAGTTCCACTCCGGCGACCGAAGCGAACGTGGCGAGCATATCGAGGCCACCGACAATTTCGTGCGAGTCCGTGTCAGGTTTGATCTTGCCAGGCCACCAAGCGATCGCCGGGACACGGTGACCGCCTTCGCGAGCGGTTCCTTTGCTGCCGCGAAATGGTGTGTATCCAGCGTCGGGGTGCACGTCTTGCCACGCACCATTGTCGACGGTGTAGAACACCAACGTGTTGTCATCGATGCCGAGTTCACGGATCTTGTCCATGATCTTGCCGATGTTGTCGTCCAGCTCAACGACGCAGTCACCGTACTTGCTCTTGGCAGGCGACTTCAGTTCGTAGCCTTCGGCGGGAAGGTTCGGTTGGTGGTTCTTGGCGAAGTTGATGCTCATCAGGAACGGCTTGTCTTCCTTGGCAAACTTCTCGAGATACTCGATCGATGCCTTCGTGGTCATCACATCGATTTCGGCAATGTTGTCGTCGGTGACCTTGGCCACTTCGCGAGCTGGTTTGCCGGCTTCGCCGTCGAGGATCCCAGTGGTGATCTTTGCGAACGCTTCGCGAAGCTCCGGTTCCATCGATGGGTTGAACGATTCCAGCGGGTACGTGTAGGCGTTCAGGTGATACAGAAACGCGTTTCGCATCACGTCAAAACCGTGAGCGGTTGGCATCGCGTAGTCGTCTTCACCCAAGTGCCACTTGCCGGCGAAGAAGGTGTTGTATCCGGCCTTCTGCAGGATCGATGCGTAGGTCCATTCCGCGGCCGGCAAACCACCGCCTTGGCCTTGGAAGGCGACCGTCGTCATGCCGCTGCGGTTCGGGTAGCGACCCGTGATCATCGCGGCTCGGCCAGCCGTGCAGCTCGCTTGGCCGTAGAACGACCAGAACTGCATGCCTTCATCTGCCAACCGGTCCAAGTTGGGCGTTGGCATCCCGCGGCCGGCACCTCCGCCATAGCAACCGAGGTCGCCGTACCCGGTGTCGTCTGAAATCAGCACGACAATGTTGGGTTGGTCAGCGGCTCGAACCGTTGTCACGGTTGCCACCAATCCGAAAAGAGCGAGTAGCGCCGCCTGAGTCAACGCCATCGTGTTTTTACCTTTAGACACTCCAGTTCTCCCGAACAGTCAATTTAGAAAAGTTTCGTTCCTTCAGTGAGATCAACCGGTTCCGTCCGGCAATGTATGGTGGTCACGCACGCTCAATCGCGTTGTGAATGGAATCGAGAAGCACTTCGGCATCGATCGGTTTGCGGAGCACGTCAAACGCCCCCGCCTGCATCGCCGCATGTCGCGACAAGTAATCTTCTTGGGAAGTCAGGAACACCGTTGGAATGAACCGCTCGCCATCGAGCAGCATCTGCTGCAACTGCAACCCCGTTGTCCCGCCGAGTCGCATGTCCAATAGCAAGCAATCTGGTTTTTCGGAACTCGCCGCGTCCAAGAATTCATCCGCCGACGCAAACGTTTCCACGCTGTAACCACTTGTTTGCAACAAACGGCGCAAGGCAGTGCGGATCGACTCATCGTTGTCAATCACGGCAATGGTCGCGCGATGTTGCATCGATTGGTAAGTCCGCACCGGATCATTCGGCCGATCACAAGACCGCGTCCGTCAAGGAAGCGTTCCGAACCGGATAGAACTACGACCGTGAATACGGTAGCGACACTTACCTGCCGGCAATATCATCCTTTGGGATGATTCGCATCATCCTTTCGATGAGGCCTGCGTTGACTTCTCGACCATCCGAGCCAACTCGGCGATGGAAGAGGCTGCCATCTTTTCCATGACGTTTCGACGATGACTTTTGACCGTCGGCTGAGAGATAACGAGGCGGCTGGCGATCTGTTTATTGGGCAATCCTTCAACGACCAATGTCAAGACTTCGCGTTCACGTGGTGTCAATGATTCCAGGCGTGTTCGGATTCGCCCCAGTTCGCCGTTGCCACGTCGTGCCAAGATGTTTTGGTCGATCGCCTGTCCCACCGCGTCGAGCAATTTTTGATCGTCGACGGGTTTGGGCAAAAAATCAGTGGCACCCGCCTTCATCGCCCGGACCGACATCGGAATGTCACCGTGGGCGCTCATGAAAACGATCGGCAGGTCCTCTTGGGTCTCCTTCAAACGTTCTTGCATGTCCAACCCGCTCAGTCCCGGCATGCGGACGTCGAGCAACAAGCAACCGGCGACGTCAGCACGCTGGTGATCGAGAAAATCACGAGCCGAACCAAACAGTTCCACGCGCAGCCCGACCGACTTCAGCAAACGTGCCTTGGCAGTTCGGACGGACTCATCGTCGTCAACGATGTAAACGGTGGCGTGGGGGTCGGACATGCCGCCATCTTAATCGTCACGCGTCGGCTCGCGAACACCCTCGGGCTGCGACCGTTTGACGAGTCTCATCGGTTGAAAATCCATTGGCTGCCGATGCGAGTGCACATCGGTGCATCAGTCTGTTGTTTCGCAAACGCCCGGCAGTTGGACGTGAAAGGTGACCCCCCGCGTCGGGTTCTGCGTGACCCAAATCCGACCCTGATGCGATTCCACGATGGACTGGCTGATCGACAACCCCATGCCGATCCCTCCGGTCCGCGTTGTGAAGAATGGATGAAAAACCTGCTGCAACGATTCGTCATCGAGCCCAATCCCTTGGTCGCACACGCGGAGGTGAACCGATCCGTCGTCGAGGCTCGTCCGCACAGTCACCTGCTTGGCGTCCGGTGGCGTTCCCGTCATCGCTTGGGCTGCGTTGATCAAAAGATTGAGGATCAATTGCTGCAGCCCGACCTTGTCGCCTTCGACGGGCGGCAGTCCGTTGTCGAGGTCCTTTTCGATCGTGATCCCGCGGCTGATCGCGTCCGGGGCGACCAGCTTGAGCACGTCCTGAACGATCTCATTCAGATCGACGAGTTCACGAGTGGGGGGTTCCTTTTTGGCGAGCGAACGGACATGGTTCAGAATGCCGGCGGCACGATTCCCGTCCCCCGCGATGTCCTTCAGAGCCGCGGCGACCTCGTCGGTATCAGGCGGTGTCTGTTGCAGCAGTCGGATTGCGGCTTGCGCGTTGCTGACGATCGCGGACAAGGGTTGGTTCACCTCATGAGCGATGGACGTGGACAGTTCGCCGACGGTCGCAACACGATTCACCCTCGCCAATTCATCTCGCTGCCGGCGGCTGGTCTCTTGGCTGGCCAACTGCAACTGTTCCGCCTTCCGCCGACGACGGATTTGAATCAACAACACTGCGATCAGTGCTGCCTGCAGCAAGATCAACGTGATCGCCGCGAGGATCCGTCCGGGGTAACGCTCCCACGCGGTCAACTCACGAAACGCAACGACGCTGCCCTCGGGAACACGCGATTGGTTCAGCCCCCAGTGTCGCAGTTGACGCCAATCGAGATGGTTCAGAGCGGGCGTCTGCGAAACGTCTGGCACTGCCTCTTGGTTCCCATCCAAAATCTGCAACGCTAGCTTCGCAGTGCTGTTCGCCAAACCCTCGAACGTCGCAAAGTGGCCACCAACAATCCCTCGTCCGTGATACGTGTTGTAAATGCCGTACAGAGGCGAAGGAGAAACCGCCGACAATTGTTCGACAACGTCAGGCGAAAAGAAATGCTCTCCCTCGCCGTCTTGCATGCAAAGCAGAAACAGAACGATGGCATCACGAGGCAACACCTGGACACGGCGGATCAACTCGTCCATCGGCAAACCACTCAGATACGTCACCTCGAATCGTTGATCGTATCCCGATTCTCTCAATTGCTCGGCAGTGGAGACCTGCCAATTCCGGTCCAATTGAGAAGCACCGGTGATGACAAACAATTGCTTTGCCTTTGGCTGCAACCCGATCGCCAGATCCAAAGTGGGCATCAATTCCAAGCGGATCGGAATGCCGGGGATCTCATTCAAACGAGGATCGCTCGCAATCCGCTCCTGCCCCACGCACGTGGAAATCAGAGGCACGTCGGCAAACAACGAATCGCGACTCTCGACCAAAAAGTCCAACGCTTCTGAGCCGCCCGCGACGACGAGATCAACCTTTCGGTCCGCGTACTTCTCCTTGAGCAGCGAGCGTGTCCGTTCCAGGTTTTCCTTGCCCGGGAAACGTGCGATATCCAGATACTCGTTGTACACATCAACGCGATACTGACCGCTGACCTGAAGCCTGTCTCGCAGCACCCGATCAACGATCTCGTTCGCAGGCAGAACGTCGCCGTAGGAGTAAACAACGATGACGTTCCGCGTCTTCGCATCGTCCGCTTCGCTCGCGATAGCCGGAACGAATTGGCAGAACGCCAACGCCAGCGAGGTCAGCACCAACGCGTTTCGGTCGCGACAACCAATCCGAGTTCTCAATCCAAACATACAATCAAATCGAAACAAGCGTGTTCAACTCCGTCGTCATCCGAGGCAAAATGCTTCCCAAGAAAACCAGTTGCGAAGCAGGTTGGCAGGAATGATCGGGAACAACCAGGTGAGCCGTTTGGGCGTTGGCCCCGGTTGTATGTGGGAGAAACAACGCTCGCCACAACCTTTTCCATGCCGAACGACTCCTGCCGACCGGCTTCAGCTTAGTTCCTAGCGGTCTGTCAGGATTTGTTTTTAGGGTAGTGGACGAGGCCACGAGTCCTGAACTGGCGTCAAATCCAAGGACTCGTGGCCTCGTCCACTACGATCAACCCTCACTTTTAGCTGTGACAGACCTCTAGTCGGCCAACAAGTCAATCGTCGTCCCGTCAGCGGTGGTGGCGTCCATTCTGCTGTAGTCCCAGCTTCCATCGGCTTTGGTTCCGATCACATGAACCGTCGCTGATCCGTTTGGTCCGCTCACCGAATAGTTCAAATTCGCGTCGCCGTCATCATTCTTGAGTTGGATGTTTCCTTGGACCAGTGCCGAAGGCTCGATCGGTTCTCCGATCACGGACTGCAATTCCACGTTGGATTGGGCTTTGGTGAGAGATTCGGTGTACGGTTCACTCGATTTGATCATCGCGAAGACACCGAAGACCCCGGTTCCAATCAAGCCGCCGCAAACCAACAAGGCGACCAGGCAACCTCCGCCCAAGCCAAGCAGGATACAGCCTGTGTTGGATTTCTTGGGTTCGGTGTACGCAGGTTGGGGTTGGAAAGGATCGGAGACTGGCGCTTGAGACATCGGTCGACTGCAAAGAGGACGAGGATACGGGCTGGCAGAATGATAGGTTGATCCATTGTCCCATCGGGGCGCGCAAAAGCAAAAGGAACGACGACCTTCCCTCCACCAACCCGAACCAGTCCCGAAGGGGCGACACAACCACCCGGCCGGACATTAAAAAGGGGACGGGGGTCAATTAACTTGATGCGTCGCTTTTGCCCCCGTCCCCTTTTCATGGTCGCTTGAAGTTGTTCGGCAAGGTTTGTTTTGATCGAACTCTCAACCGATCGATGCGACATCCATCCTACGATCGCAATCACAATGGCGGTCAGCACTGGCCCAAGCCACATCCGCTTCGGCGTGAGCAGATTGGTGGTCAGCGCCGCCCCGGTCAGCGATCGCAACCTCGAAATACGGGACTGGTTTGCAGAGGAATCTTGGCTCATAAGGGAATCACGGTTGTCAAAACAAAAAGGAATAAATCAGAACCAGTGTTAGCAGGATCGGATAGACAAACCGCGATCGCGGTCGATCCGTTCGGCTACGAGTCCCATGGAAACAACTTGTTATCCAACTTGGACAGTTGTTGTTTTAACATCTCCAGCACCTCACTTGTTGAGCTTTCACCTACCGCAGCCAATTCATCGGTGCGCTCGAATTCGGATAGATCAAACGCTGTGACATCAGGTTCAATGATAAAATCGGCAGGCTGAACTCCGACGGAGTTCATGTTGAAGTTTTGCACCATGCTGGCTCGCATCAGCACGTTCAAGACCGAAAGCGAAGTCCGTTTCTTGCCCGGTTGATCAGCACAAATCCCAGCGAACTCAGCTTCTAACTTCGCCGTTACGCTTGAGGCGATCACAAAATTGCATCCTTTATCGACCAAGACGTCTGCCGGAATGTTGTTGACGATACCGCCATCGATCAAGGCCTCGCCATCGCCCACGATTGGCACCGAAAAACCCGGAATGTTGATGCTTTCGAGGATACATCGTACCGCATCGCCCACTTCTCGGACGACCGGCCTACCGCGAACCAAATCGACGGTCACGGTACAAATCGGAAGCGGCAATTGTTCCAGCCGCGTGTCGCCGAGATACTTGCGCAGCATGGGAGCGAATTGGCCTCTTCTGTATTTGACTAACAAGTACCAATAACTACCGCCTGGCAAACATCGAAAGTACCACGGCAGACGCAGGTCTTTCTTGAAACTTTCGATGGTGTAGTCGACGCTCATGCCAGACGAGTAGAGGACACCTGTCATTGCACCGGCGCTTGTGCCCGCCATCATGTCGACATAGATGCCGTTGTCTTCAAGCACTTTCAATACGCCCAGATGAGCCATGCCACGGGCGGCTCCACCGCCAAGAGCGATTCCGATTTGAATCCCGCGAAGATGGTGAACGATCCGTTCCACTCCCGATGGAAGTAGTCCTCCCTGATTCGGTGCTGCTTTCGCAAATGAGATTTTAAAATCACGTTCAACGAGATCCGCGACTTCGGGGAAGTAGGGCGGGATCGTCGTTTCGTCGTCGAGCAACCAAACCAAGAAGATTTTTTCACGCCAACCGGCGACCAGCGATTGCAATGACTTGATGATCTTTAGCGCGGCGTGAGCGTCACGGGGTTGGACACACCACAACACGCGGTCCGCGACGCTCATCAAGCGAACCAGTTGTAATTGCTCATGTTGGGCATCCAGATCGATAAAGATGCGACCAATATCCGACCACTCATCCAGATGCGTCTGACGCTCTTGTTCGCTGATCAATTTTCCATCGACGAATAACAATCGAAATGGGACGTCTTCGACCGGATGCCATTCAGGGTCATCACCCAAGACACACAGAGTTTCGTCCAACTGTTTGAGTCGCTTTAGTAACGCAGGCGTTAGCTGACGACAGGCTGGAGATTGATGAACGATGCTCACCCGCTTGGGTTGATTCTTAGTCCGATCGACCATCACAATCTGACGAGCGATGTTGCCGGCCAGTCGATAGAGATTCATCTGCAGGTCAGTGTGCGTGCTCGCGAGTTTCGCGAGTGCGGCAATGCCTAGCCGGATTCCTGTGGTTGGCTCGGTCGCGACCACATTGGTGCTTGCTTGATCGGGCTGTGCGATCGAAAGCAAGCCGAACGCAGTACCTCGAGTCAACGCTCGTTCGAGGACGCAGTTGCCGAATCGATCCATGACGGAGGCAAGCAGGCGTCCATCGACGACAAAGAAAACCGAGGTCAATGCTTGATCGGCCAGATGAACGATATCGCCTTCTTTCAAATGCACATACTCGCCCATCGAGGCGATGTCAGCGATGGCTGAATCACTTAAACGCTGGCACCAGGGCAATCGCTTCAGTTCGACAATGATCCGTTCATCGGACGCTCCCTCGCTATCGTTCTGCATTCATGATTCCCCTGGTTACTTTCGCGTGGATACCTGCAAGACAAATTCGCCAGTCACGCTAGCTTCCGCGTCGGTATCAGCAGTCGGCATCTTCTTGCGAATGCAAGTCCCGCAATTCGTTGCTCGCGTATTTCCTGTTTCGATCTCGGTGTCTTTTCGTGACCGCGGCCTCCATCCGCAGTAGGTTCGGAACTCGCTGCGGTTGGAAGCCACAGCCACGTTAGTACTCGGCACTGCCTATCGCACTTGCTCAATCTTGCTCATCGGGAACGTTTGGTCGAAGTAAGCTTGCTCGGGGCCATAGAGCCTCAGGTAGACGAAGAAGGACTGGCCTTTGTTGGTCTGGACCCAATTCACTTCTTTGCCCTCAGGCGCCGTTGGACCGAAGTACAGATCCACCGAGCCGTCGTCGTTCTTGATCAGACCTTCGGTGCGGGAAGAACGGTCCGACCGTTTGATTTCGTTGCGGATGATCAATCGATTCTCGATGTCATAGACGGTCACCGACCAGAAGTTGGCTGCCGGTGGATTGGGGCCGACGTGGAGCTTGTAGTGATTGCCTCCCATTAACGCATTGCCGGCGGCATCGTAGTAACTGCCCAGATAGGCTGAGCCTTTACCCGCCACTCGCGAGACCATGCCAGCCGACGTGGTGGTCGCCTCGAAACCGTAGGATGCCCGCTCGTTGAATTGGGAGTACTTCGGCAGATCAATTTTCGGATTCATCCCGGCCATCGCGTCTTCAAAACCGGAGTCCTTGCCATAGAGTGACGTCGGGAACATGCTCCTGGTTTTGTTGAAGGAGATCGCTTGCGACATGGCCATGCCAACGTCCAGACCTTGCTGCAGAATCTCTTTCTGCTGAGCAGTCGGCTTGAACGGTTTTCGTTTTTCGATTCCGAGGTCCTTCAGCCAGGCATAGAAGAACCGGTCACGATCCGCCATCGGTTCACGCTGAACATAGGTGTTCACCAGTTCCCAGAACCGCATGTCGCGCGGCTGGGTATTCAGCGCGACCTTGTCGCCCGATTTGGGTTCATATTTGACGAACTTCGTTTCTGGCGGATTGTCGGCGTCCGACAATTTATAGGCCTTCACGGCTGTCCGAAGTTTCTTCGCCTCATCCCCGGTGCCGAGCGCACGGTAGAAGTAGACCACTCGGAAGGTGTCGGACTGGATGATTTTTCCATCGAAGTTCTTGGGGTAGTTCTGTCCCGGCCCAACCAGCAACAGTTTTCCCGGCTTGCCATTGATCTCGTGGATGGGCTGCATCCACGCGTTATCGACCACGCCGTAGATCGCCCCGGGCGGCAGAACAACGACCACAGGCCCGGTCTTCGACAGGTCCGACATTGCGATCGTGTAAGGGGTGGTCACGTTCGCGGTCATGTAGGGATAGACGCCGTCATAACCGTCATAGAGACCAAAGACAATGTCGGTATCAGACAGATCCAACCCGTTGGAGGTCTCAAAATTGCTGTGCAGGGCCGGATAAAGCGTTTCGAAATTCATCATCGGCATCGCCCAAGTCACCAGTTGAGTGGCCCGCTGCTGGAGAAGCCGACGATGCAAGAGCTCCGCCGTCTCTTTGGTAATGGTCTGGCCCTGGAACTCAAGTTTGCCCAAATAGGTTTCTTGAACCGTTTGAGCCGAAGCACTCGGCGGCACGGTGGTGCAGGCGATAACTGCAACAAGAGCAACGATGAATCGTGTTGGGTTTTTCATGGTTTTTCTTTCTTAGTAGTTCGTTCGGTGTTTGTACTTGCTTGTGAGGGGGCGGTGGTTGGTTTCCTACCCAAGTGGCTGTGGCTTCCAGCCGCAGTGTTTATCCAGCCAATAAAATGCGGCTGGAAGCCACAGCCACGTTAATGAAGTGCGTACCTCGCTGTGTGTAAGACAAACTCATTCGAACTCAAACCGGCTTTTGCAGGATTGGCTCGGATATACTCTTGAATTCGGTTCAACTCCTCGCCGTCACGGGCGATATGGTCATGAGACTCGCTCATCCACAACGTACCGCTCGTCCCACGGAGAGCCTGAATCTGATTGGCGGTGAAACTCTTGATTGAATGCAAGATGTCCTCGAGTTCAAAGCTTGCATAAGGCGTAAGTAATGCATGAACATGGTTGGGCATCACAACAAAGTCGCCCGTGTCTAGACGCTGTCCATGAAAATGGCGTAGAGCATCACTCACCAGCTTTGCGTGCTCTGGAGTTCGCAGAACGCACTCGCCCAAACCTTCATCAAGCTTCGAAAAGAACTTGGAAACAAAGGGTCGCTCAAACAACTTCTTATCTTCTGTCGAAAGCTGTTTGAATTTCGCCAGCCAATCCTCTGACTCCACGTCGATACCGCGAGCTTGAAGCCACATTCCGCGTTCGTATTTCCATTGTTGCAAAACTCCATCGGGAATGGAGTCCGCCAAACGAAACGTCACGAAGTACGTACAGCCGGCTTGCCGCCAATGAGGCAAGAATCCGTTGTAATAAATCCGAACTTCACCGGACTCATCAAACGGTTTGAATGGCCGTATTTTAGTTTCGCTCAGTAACATTAGGTTTTCCCAAGTGGCTGTGGCTTCCAGCCGCAGTATCCAAAAATTCATTCCAAACTGGGGCTGGAAGCCCCAGCCACGATTACTACACCAGTTCGTCCTCGCTCGGTCGCCAGGTCATCAACCGAAGTTCGGCCCAAGCCGGCTTGGTTGGAACAGGTGCACAAGAGGCATGCTCCATGCCCCTCATGCATCGTTCAAACCTTCTACTTCTTCTTCGCCGGGATGCTAATCGTGACGTCGTTCACCCGTCCGGTGAACTCCGAGTCCTCAACATCCTCAAAGACCTTGTCAGCCACTGGCGTCGATTCATCGATGCCGACATCGGCTGTTTCATCGGCTGAGTAAAGCGCGGGCTGCGTCTTGTCGACCCGGCCTTCGGCGACTTTCTCGCCATCCACAAAGAGAGTGGCCTGGCCTCCTTTGCCGGTTCCGCCGCCCTCATAGTCAAAGACCAATTTGATCTCGGCCTTGTCTTTATCAATCGCTTTGGTGGATGCGACGGTGTAACTCTTCAATCCAAACCAGTTGTAGGTGTACGCAGGCTTGCCTTGATCCATGTACAAAGCCCAGCCTCCGAACTTGCCGCCCTGGCAAAGAATCACACCTCGGTCACTCCCTTTTAGATCCACATTGGCAACGATCGTTTTCGACGTGTTCTTCTCGTTGAGAAAGGTGTTCTCCAGGATCCCTGTCATACCCTGGCCGAGGGTCAGGCTGGTTCTGTCACCCATCAGGTCCGGACGGCCAGCGATGGCAGCGTTGAAGCGTTCGTAAGACCGGTCATCCAGCGGGTAGACACTGTTGGCAATGGCCTCCTTCTTGAACAGTTCCTGCAACTCTTTCAGTTTGTCAGGATGCATATCAGCCAGATTGTTCGTCAGGCTAAAGTCTTCTTCCGCATTGAAGAGTTCCCACACGTCGTTTTGCAAAGTGTGAATGGGATCATTTTCCCATGGCACACGGTGTACGACACGCGCCAGCCAGCCTTCGTGATAGATCGCGCGGTTGGCAAAAATCTCGAAGTACTGGGTCGTGTGTCGATCTTTGGCGTTTGCATCATCCGTTGCATACAACATGCTCACTCCAGAGAGTGGCTTCTGTTTAACGCCATTGACCATCGTTGGCTGTGGCAGTTTCGCCGCTTCCAGGACAGTCGCTGCCACATCGTTGACATGGTGCCACTGCGAACGAATTTCACCTTTTGCTTTGATCCCTTTCGGCCAGTGCATGACCATCCCGTTGCGAGTGCCACCATAGTCGGCGGCCATTTGCTTGGTCCAGGTAAACGGTGCGTCCGTAGCTACGGCCCAAGCCGCTGAAAAGTGCGGGAACGAATTCGGGCCACCCCAGTCGTCGGCGCGAGCCAACATGCTTTCGGTGGTTTCCGCATCAAAAATGCCGTTCAGGTGAACCAGTTCGTTGTAGGTTCCTTCCAGGCCGCCTTCGCCGCTGGAGCCGTTGTCACCCATGATGTAGATGAACAGCGTGTTGTCCAATGCTCCAATATCGTCAATCGCATCGGACAGCCGCCCGACTTCGTTGTCGGTGTGCTCGGCGAAGCCGGCGAACGCCTCCATTTGCAGGGCGAACAATTCGCGTTCCTTGTCGCTTAGCTTTTCCCAATCCTTGATGTCCGTTGGCATGGGAGCGAGCTTGGTGTTTTCTGGAATGATGCCCATGGCTTTTTGACGAGCAAACGTCTCTTCGCGGTACTTGAGCCAGCCAGAATCGAATTTCCCGTCGTACTTTTCGATCCACTCTTTGGGTGCGTGGTGCGGAGCGTGTGTGGCTCCCGGTGCGTAGTAAATGAAGAACGGTTTTTCGGGAGTCATGGCCTGTTGAAACTTCATCCAATTGATGGCTTCATTGGTCATATCCGTCGTAAAGTGATAATCGGGATCGTCCTTCTTTGCGACTTTCGTGACGCCGTCAAAAATCACAGGGTCCCACTGGTTGGTTTCGCCGCCAATGAAGCCATAGAACTTGTCAAAACCAGAGTGCGTTGGCCAGCGGAAATAAGGTCCGGAAACCGAGACTTCCCACGTCGGTGTTTCGTGCCACTTGCCGAAGGCGGCTGTGCTATAGCCGTTGTGACGCAGAGTCTCCGCAAAGTATTTGGCATCGTTCGATCGTTCGCCCTGGTTGCCAGGAAATCCGGTGGCAATTTCCATCACGCAGCCAACGTTGACCTCGTGATGATTCCTGCCAGACAACAAGGCGGCTCGTGTGGGCGAACATAGAGCGGTCGTGTGGAAATGGTTGAAACGCAATCCGTTGTTTGCCAGGCGATCAAAGGTCGGTGTTTCGATGGCTCCACCAAAAGTGCTTGTCGCACCGAAGCCAATGTCATCAATCAAAACAATGACGACGTTGGGAGCGTCCTCTGGTGGTTTGATCTGGAACATCCGTGGCTTGGTGGCATCTCGAGCGTCCAGCACCTCAATCGGTGCATAGGTTGGTGGCTGTATAGGCAGAACCGTTCTGTCCATTTTGTACTGGGATCCGTCTTGCGCCATGGCAGACTGGTTGTTGCAAACCAGCAGCGCCGCGACGGCAAGGAATGGAATAAGAGTTTTCATTTTCATCGTGTTAGTACCCTGTGATAAAGTGTCATTCTGCATTGTTGCGCCTTGCGTAAAGAATGTTTGTCAATTCCTACTCCATCAGATGTGGCTGTGGCTTCCAGCCGCAGTGTTTTTTTCTGAACTGGGGCTGGAAGCCCCCGCCACGACTCCTTCACAGTTCGATCTCACCCGGTTGGTTAATCGTTTGAAAACATGGTCTTCCAATCCGTCTTCATGTTGACGACGTTCCATCCTTGTGCCTTCGCTGCCTTGAGCGAAGCGTTGTCTTTTTCCGCGTAGGCGAATTCGCGGTTGTCATCATCGTGATTGACGAGCAATTGGAATGAAGGCAGAGTGTTGCTGTGGCAATACGTCAACATGCCGATGTCGCCACCGCTGCGAACGTTTCCGCCTGCAAGGATCGGTTTGCGACCAATGTGCAAATCAATTCCCGTGGGCTTGGTCGCCTTGTCATTGAAGAACAGGTGGTCTGCCGTCTTGAACAGTTGCCATTGGCCATCGACCTGTTTGAACTCATTTCGGCCGTTAGTCCCGATCACGTTTTCCGGAACAATCCCATAGGTTTCTTCCGAGATGACTCGCATGAAATCGATTCCGCCGCCGGAACAGATATAAGTCTTGAACCCATTGGCACGCAGGTAAGCCAGCAACTCGACCATCGGTGCGTAGGCGAGCTGTGTGTAAGCCACGTCGAATTTCGAGTGTTTGGCGGTCGCAAAAAACTCTTTGACGTGACGGTCAAACTCTTCCACCGACATACCGGCATGGGACGTTTCGATCACTTTCAGAAATTCATGTCCGCCGCTTGCCAGATCGTCAACGAGACGTTGCACGTCGGCGGCAAGCACAGATTGATACGGTTCCAGTTCCTTCCATTCGGGATGATCGCCTGCCATCGCCTTGATGCGATGTATCGGGAATTCAAACTGCACTACCGGTTGTTCGCACCATAAGGTTCCGTCGTTATCGAAGGTCGCGATCCGCTGTTCAGGCGGGACAAACTTCGGGCCACCCTCTTTGGTGACATCCTGCACGAACTGAAGAATCGCCGCTTTGGTCGGTCCGTCATTCCATGATCCCAGCGGATCCGCCTGCTGTGTACTAATGACGCTGCTGGCCAGCGGCTGCTCCTGGGCCATTGTCGATACTGCGAGCATCAGAGTCAGGCCGATACCCAACATTGCTTGTTGAATCATCTTTATCTCGCTTTCATTGTTTGTTGTTTCGTGCCATATGTGGCTGTCGCTTCTAGCCGCAGCGCTCGGTCAAGTGAATGATGTTCGAATACATGATGTGACTTCCTTTCTAATGGATTGAGACGGTACGCCTTCTGGCCTGCCGAAAGTCGGATTCGTTCTCTTCGTTTGGCTACTGCTCCTACTTCTGCTCGGGCGGCTGCTCGAACAGGGCCACCATTCGGGCCGCTAGCTCTGCCTGCAGCTCGTCCGCCTTCACCAGTTGCTCTGTGGTAAGCGTTTCGCTCAAGTCGGCGCGAACGTTCCTCCACTGTCGATCCATGCCGCGTTTCATGCTCTCACGGGCAGCGGCCAAGCCCACGCTCAGGGCCTCGTCCAGGATCTCTCCAGTCGTCTCGACATCCTGACGAAGGACGGGCTGGATCTTGGCCGTTTGCTCGGGAGTCGCCTTCAGCCGGATCGCCATCTGGTTGATGCCGATATTGATGGTGCCCTCGACCATGTCGCCCCGCGTCTTCTGTAAGAATCCCTTCACTTCCTGGCCGGCGGTGTCGAGTTGCTTGCCCACCGCGGCCATCAGTTTGTCCAGCGCGGCAGCCTGCGGCTTCTTTGGCACCGACTCCTGTGCGCTAACCGCGCAGGTCATCATGGCAATACCCACGGCAAGTCCGATGATTTGCAAATTCTTCATGGTGTCTCCTTAAGACGATCTGTGGTTAACGATTTTGCTGCGGCCTTGCCTGTCAGCACACTGTTTACTCTTCCTGTTATTCTTCTGGCCTCTGTGAGGAGGGTGCGTCGTCACTCGGGAACAGTCCTAGCCTCTGTTTCAACTCGCGGTCGAAGCTGGCGCCGACGGCCGCGAGCGGGTTGGACAATTTCTCGTAGATCCGCTCCGCCTCCCGTTCGATCTCTACCACCTCGCCCTTGATCCGCTCGGCTTCTCGTTGGACTTCCATCAGCACCAGGATGCCGATGACGAGCGATATTGCCATCACGGATGAGATGCTGAGGACGCAGTATTTGATGATCTCTACCGATCTCGCCATGCGGTTCATGGCGGCTTCTGTCTCCTGCTCCTTGCGGGCGACCGCGGCTTCCTCCTCGCGTTTCTTATCAAGTTCGCGCTGCTCCCTCGCTTGCTGCTCGCGCTCCAGCAGCTGGACCACGGCCTCACGAAGTTGCGTGTCTGTCATCGGGGTTTCTGTCATCTGAGGCTCACTGGTTGTGGTCTTTCTTGTGGGTTTCTTGCCTGTCGTTGTGGCCATCACCGCCGCCTTCTCTGTGGGTTTCAGTGTTCGAAAACGAAGCTAGCCACGGGTGCTTGTTCATCGCTCAAATCTTGCTCTTACATCTGTAGCCGAGGGCGCTGGCACCCACAGCGTTCTTTCTCAACTGGACGGGAAGCCCCAGCCACGATTACTTCACCAGTTCGATCATGCCCGGTCGCCAGGTTTGGTCGATCCAGGGTTGTTCGGGGCCGTAGATGCGCAGGGCGATGAACCAGCTCTTGCCGGGGATGGTCTGGAGCCAGTTGCCTTCCTGGCCTGCGGGCGCTTTCGGCGAGAAGTAGATGTCCATCGATCCGTCCGCGTTGGTCTTGATTCCCTTATCCTGACTTCCCTTGGTCGGGAACTGCTGGTCCGTTTGAAGCTGCGAGCGGGTTTGGGTGTCATACATGGTGATCGCCCAGAAATCCTTGGCTGGCGGGTTCGGCGGAATCCGGAGCCGGTATGTCATGGAGCCATCCAAAACCTTGCCCTCGGAATCGAGCATTCCCATCGAGTAGTCCGATCCTTTGCCAGCAACGGTCATCGCCATCGCAGGAGAGACACAGATGTAGCCGAAGTGAAACAGGACACGTGGTTCGAGGCGATAGGCGCCGTTGCGAGTGAAGGTGGTGTCCTTGTCCGCAAAGGCAGTTACCCAGGCATCACCGTCCTTGTAGGTCAGGTTACCGGGATCACGCGGGAAGTAGCTGATGGCGCGGGCGGCGCCGTTAGCAATCGCGGCGGCGTCAGTGAGGATCTTCTTCATGCGTGCATCCGGAGCGAAAGGCTTGCCCTTTTCGATCCCGATCGCCGCCATCATTCCCCGGGCTTCGGGGCCGAGATACGACTCGGGTTCGGTCTGCATCAGTCCATGCAGTTTTTCAAACGCGCTGTAATCATTCGGAAGGATCACCTGCATGTCCTTGCCGGATACGTTGATAAACTCGGTGGCCGGGGGGGCATCCGCGGTCGACAACGGGTAGACTTTCAGCGTGCTGCGGATGTTCTTCGACGCGGCCGGGACGGCCTCTTCGATGGGCATGCTCTTGTCGAGATAGCCGCGCATGAACACCCAGACTCCACTGGTTTTTGACGGGACAACGAAGTAGCCCTCGGGGACGTCCCCTTTGTAGCCGGGAGGAAGCACGAGGTACTTGCCGCCCTTGCCCTTGTCAGGACCCGCCACGCCGAGGTCGACCATATACTGGAAAGCCATGTCGTCGAGGATGCCGAGCATTCCCTGCGGCAAGTCGACAACGGTCGGGCCGTCTTTGACCAGGTCAAGAAAGCCAACCGCGTACATGGTCGACGTATTCCCGGTCAGCAGGATGGACTTGGAGTCCATCAGATTGTCCCAGATACAGATCTTATGGCAGGCGTCCGCGCCCATCGCCGCCTGCCCTTCGCGGAGGGCGTTGACAGAGAGGGCGGGGATCGAATTGAGATAGACGTTCACGGCTCGCGAGGTATCGAGGTAGTCGTAGACGGTCTCCACCGTTTTCGGCTTCGGCACTCCGTCAAAGTACTCGAGCGTGCCGATCGATGTTTCGACGCTTTCCCGAGCCTTGATCGACTCCGGAATCGGCGTGGTCATTTTCGGTTGCGGCGATTGCGCACGGGCTTGCGTGGCCATGGCTATCGCCAGCGCGCAGGTGGCAACGGCGATTTGTGACGTTGAAAATCTCGACAGCATCGGTTGGTTCCTCAAGAAGGGTGTGATTTCGGTATCGGGATTCGGATTGTCATCGGATGTCTTTTCGGATTCGCCAAAGCAGACGAAAGCCAAAGCCTAGGACCACGAGAAAACCCAGGCCGCCGGCACCGGACTCACCGTAGAGACGTGGTGAAACGTTGTGGCTTAACAGCATGGGTCCATGTTGGTTCACGATTTCAAAGAGTTGCACTTCACCGTAGCTCCGGCAGGTTTATTCCCAGCCGGTTTTGAGGTTTTCAGCAAATCGGAATTCGCTGAATGGTGTTGATTGATTCCAGGAATGATCTCTCGTCGAAGAATGGAAACATCTTTGGGTGCCTCAATACCCAAGCGAACTTTGTTTCCGTGGATTCCAAGGACGACGACCTCGACGTTCTCGTTAATGAAAATGGATTCCTCTGGTTTTCGTGTTAACACAAGCATCTCTGTACTCCCTTACCGAGGTTAAAAGTCAAGTTTCTTAAAGCCTTGTCGCCATACAAAGTCGATATCCGGACTTCACCGGATTCATCGAACGGCTTGAATGGCAATATTTGGGTTTCGCTCAATGTCATTGGATTGTTTCCCCGTGGCTGTGGCTTCCAGCCGCAGTAGTTTTTTGTCTAACAACTAGGGCTGGAAGCCCCAGCCACATCAGTCAACCAATTCGATCTCACTTGGACGCCAACTTCTGTCGTACCAGACTTGCGTCGGACCATAAATCCGCCACAACATGTTCCAGCCCTTGGAAGGATCGGTCTGGATCCAATTCACGTGTCCCTCAGTTGCCAAGGGGCCATCAGGCTTCTTCGGGCCGATGTAGACGTCATAAGAGCCGTCCGCGTTTTGCACGGTCGCCTTGTCGATGCTGGTGACACCCGGGTAGGGATTGTCGGTTTGCAACAGCGAACGCGTCTGGTTGTCGTAGACAGTGATGTCCCAGAAACGCTCGGCGGGAACGTTGGCGGGAAGGTGGATCTTGTAGGTCTTGCTGCCATCGAGGGCATTGCCTTCGGCGTCGCGCAGTCCCATCACATACTGGGATCCCGCTCCGACAGGTGGTTTGACCATCGCGGGCGTGATGCCGGTCGCGTAGAAGTGGAAGCGGACCCGCGAATTGATCAGACTGACGCCGTCGTTGAGAAACTCGTAGCTGCCACCAGCGAAGCCTAGCTCCCAGCTTTTGCTGCCCGGCCAGATCGCGGTGTCTTCCGTGTCGCGGTTGCGAAACAGGATCGTGCGTTGGGCGGCGGTGCCGACTGCAGCGGCTTCAGCGAGGATCTTCTTCATGCGGGCATCCGGTTTGAAAGGCTTGCCCTTCTGGATGCCGATGGAGGCCAGCAACCCGAGGATCTCGGAACTCTCGGCCGAATTTGGCTCTTCCTGGACTGTGATGTTGACCTCGTCGAAGAAGGTCTCATCTTGGGCGTGCAGGGTGTTGAAGTCCTTCATCGCTGTGTTGACCCAGTTGACTTCCTTGGGCTCGCTCCCCAGCGGGTAAAGGCGGAAATGCTCCTTCATGTTCCTGACCACGGGAACCGGGTCGAAGTCCGTCATGAAGCCACGCATCGCCAGCCAGTGGCCGTAGGTTTTTGACTTCTTGACGATGTAGCCATCGGTGGGCAATTCGCCTTCGTAGCCCGGCGGCACCAACAGGAACTTCCCGCCCTTGCCTTTGTCATCGCCGGCGTTGCCGAAATCACAGATGTAATGGAACCACGCATCGTCGATGATGCCCAACACGTTGGGCGGGGTCTCCATGACCATGGGACCGTCCTTCAAGTCGATCCACATAAACGTGTAGACCACCGTGGTATTGCCCGTCAGAAGCAAGCCTTTGGAATCCAGACGTCCGCCCCAGTAAATCATGGTCTCGTTGTCCGGGCCCCAGTTTTTGATGCCTTTGCGAAATCCCTGCAGCGAAGCCGCGGGCGTGGTCATGATCATGGCCTCGACGGCGCGGGAGAAATCCATGTGATCCCACACCTTCTTCGCAGTCGCTTCGGTCGGGAATCCGTCAACGAACTCCAAAGCCCCGAGGCGTGTTTCCGTTCGATCGGGGGTGACGACATTTGCCGGAATCTGGGTGGAGTATTTCATTGCCGGTGGCTGTGCTTGAACGCTGGTTGAGAGAGAGCAAAAAGCCAACGCTGCCAGATTGAACAGGTGGTGGTTTCGTCGCGTGCTCATCGTGTTTCTCCTACTTTTTGAGTGACTGTTCATAACGATGGTTGTGGGTTGAACCCTGAGTTAGGACGGCATGATGTAATTCATGAATGTTTCCATGCGAATCATGACGCGACGTATGAGGTGGGTTGCCTTCACCGAATCGGTGTAGATGGCGGCGGTACCGGTCGCGCCACCGGGCAACTCGTGAATGTCAAACTCCGGCCCCGCGTCATCCAGCGTGAGCACGACACCGAACGGCAGCGTTTTCTGGCTGCTTGACGGTGCAGCAGCCACCACGCCCGTCGGCTGGAGTTGTCCCTGCGGTGTGATGTAGGCAATCCGATCCACCGTCGCAGTAAGCGTTCGGCCTGGGTAAAGCTCCAACACAACGTCTGCTTTCTGACCTGGCTTCACATGACGCAACCGGTTCTGATCGACGCCAACCGCGATTTGTGCACTGGATGAATCGACGAAAGCCATCCAGGTGCGAACGGGAAACGCTGCCACTCGTTGGCCTGGTCGCAAGGTCATCCCGACCACGAAACCGTCCGCTGGGGCCAAGACGGTGGTTTGAGCAAGGTTGTACTGAGCGGTCGCCAATTGAGCTTGCAATTGTGCGACCTGCGTGTTTTCGCCGTTGATCGTCGAAGCAACCGCGAACTCCGCTTTCTGCTTTGCCGCTTGAGCCGCCTTCAATCGTTCTTGCGCCTCGATGACGCCGGTGTTGACGCCATCTATCGAAGAGTCCAACGCAAGTTGGGCCTGTTGTTGCGAGGCCTGGGCGGACTCAACCGATGCCATGGCCAGTTCCAGGTTCCGCGCTTTGGTGGCCGCTTCTTCCGGAGACGTCGCGTTGCCCGCAAGCAGTTTTTGAGCACGCTCATTATCCGATCGAGCCAACTCTCGTTGTGCCTGAGACTTGCTAACGTTGGCCTTCGCCGCGATGAGAGCGGACTCCAGCGAGGCGGCTTGTTGCGTCGCCGCTACGATCGCGGCTTCGGCCTGAGCGACGTTCGCATCCGCTTCCGCGAGGCCGGCGGGCAGCATCTTGGAAGTTTGTTCGGCTTCCTTCAAACCAGCCAATAGCCGATCCACTTCGATTTGATAGGGTTGGGGATCAAGACGAAACAAGACGTCGCCTTTGCGAATCGGCTTGCTGCCGGGCGCGTTGACTTCGATCACTTCGCCGCTGACGTTGGGAACGATTTCAACAACAGTGCGGTAGACATTGACCACACCCGAAGGGGCGCCCCATTGCATCGGAATGAACAGAACCACCAGCAGCAGCACCATCCAAAGGACCGGCGAGAGCTTCCAAAACAAGTTGAACTGGATAACTTTCAACTTGACCAGAATGGCTAAGAACGCCACATAGATCAGGGTCAGAAAAAGGATCACGACACATCTCCTTTCGTCGAAGTGGCGGCATTGCGAGACTCGGCGTTTTGAGCGTCCACCGGTTTGTAGTAAGCCCAGATGAACGCTACCGGTAGCAGCAGCCCCATGGTGATGACGCCCCACCATCCACAGACGCTGACGGCGTCGGCTTGCGGGTGGTTGCGCCCGCGGGCAATTCGACCGGGCATCATCCCCAGCAAGACCCAAACGCCAACCAGCGTGAGGCCCAGAACCGCGAGGATGGTGATCGCAAAGACATCAAGAAATCCCATGATTGCAGTCCTCCTGTTTCTGATCTCGAGAACTCTTCGGCAAGAGTTTCACTTCATTGAGATGGATTGAATCGCATTGAAAGAACTTGAGGTCAGCTGGAATCACTCGCCTCTCAAAGTGTTTGATTCTTCGTTGTTGAATTCTCGTTTGCACCATTGCAGGGCTCGCAGTTGACGGAGAGGATCTTGTATCGGAGTTGGTAAAGGCTATTGAGCACGCCCATCAGCGCGGCTTGATCTTGGACCTGTCCACTCAACGTCGTCACGGACGGTTGGTTGTCGGTGGAGCTTGTCTGAATTCGCATGCCGCCTAAACGTCCAGACCACTCTTCGCTCAGCTCTCCCTCGACGACAATCCGGTAGCAGGCGGAAGTTCCCGGTTGTATTTGCGGCCATCTTCTTTCATCCACCATTGATTTTCGTTTGCCTCCACGGATTGCTTGTTCCTGGGGTCTTGCACTGCAAGTATCTGGCGGCGAGGGCGAGTGCACATCGCTCACAACGAGTGAGAAATGAGGGAGTGCAAATTTCGCAACAGAGGATTGCAGTCCCGGTTGGGTTGTTGCCAGGACGCGAGATCCTTGCCCGAACCGAAAGGAGTCCTGGGGCTGACGCCCCAGGCAGAAGAAGTTCGCCGCTTCGCGGCTTGCGGGGACGGGGCCAACAATTCCTGGGGCTGACGCCCCAGGCTTGAAAACAACGCCGCTCCGCGGCTATTCCTGGATGCAGCCGCGGAGCGGCGTATGTTGATAGCCTGGGGCATCAGCCCCAGGAGCCTGAAATAGAGCAACGCCGCAGCCGCGGAGCGGCGATTCTTTCAAGCCTGGGGCGTCAGCCCCAGGAGAACAAAACAAATACGGGGGACAGGCGCGGAGCGGCAGATTTCGCTACGATGTTCTTTGGCGTCAACGAACGAGACGTAAGACTGAATGAGGGAAATGGCATGTCATCAACCCATCATGGGATTCTGCTTCACGTCGTCTTTAGCACCAAGCATCGACATCCCCACTTGGCCGACTCTTGGCGAGATGAGCTGTTTGCTGTGATCGGCGGAATTGCGAAAGAACAGCAAGCGGTTCTTCTGGCCGCTGGCGGAGTCGAAGATCACATTCATCTTCTGCTCAAAATGCATCCAAAATTTGCGATCTCAGATACGCTGCGGACGATCAAAGCCAATTCATCCGGCTGGATCAACAAAGAGAACAAGATCGGTTGCCGTCATGAATGGCAGCGCGGATACGGTGCATTTTCGGTGAGCCAGTCGATGGTTGAAACGGTGCGTTCGTATCTCGCTCGTCAACGCGAACACCATCAGCGACAAACGTTTCAAGACGAGTATCTGGAAATGTTGCGACGTCACCAAATCGAATTCAACCCGCAATACGTGTTCGATGAGGAGATCGTGTCGTGAAAGGAAAGTCACCGCTTGCGGTGTCGTGGTGAACGCATTCACGCCCCATGACGTTGAAAATCGCCGCTTCGCGGCTTGATGAAATCATGCACGCTCTCCCCTGGGGCTTACGCCGAATGGCACTTACTTTAGATCCGAGTCTTTCAGTTTTGACGGTGGTTTCTTTCGCTTTTCGAATTGCGCGTCTTTGGGCCGTTTGCGGTACGCCTCGCGTCGGTATCTGCGTTTGCCTCGAATTGGCAACTTGTCTTTGCGGGCGATCGCCAGGGCGGTTCGGTAGGCCTCGCGCCACTGGCTAGGCTCGGTGTGCATGTGTCGCAACAAAAAAGTCTGAAAGGTGGTCCACGTTCGCTTGAAACTCATTCGACGCGGCGGAACTTCCTCCATGGCGGCCGCTTCGATACGAAGCTGACTGGTCAGGTTGTAAGCCACGACTGACGTGTAGAGTTCTTTCATGAATGTGTCGACACTCTTGGCACGGATATTCTCGGCATCCATCACCACCTTGAAGTTGCAAATGTCAATTTCTACATCGTAGCGACGCTCAAATAATGCGGCCAACGTGAAAGCTTCGTCGGCCAGCGTGCTGACCAGATAAAGCGTCAGCGAGTCGGTAACCTTGACCTCGTGCAGAAAAACATCGCACTGGCAATCCGCGGGCAACTCCGGTTGGGTCTGGCGATTCTTCTTCGTGGGTATCCACGTGTGTCGGTAACTTTTGTGATGTTCGGATTGCTCAATCAGCTCGGCATTCTTCTGCAGCGAATGAAAGTTAGCCTTCTTCATTCGCAGCAAAATGTCGTGCCCTGCATTGATGGCTTCATACGCGACTCCAAAGATCCCAAAGCCCGCATCGGACATAATGATCGAGTGCTCGGGAAGCTGCTCAAAACCTTGGCGAGCAAGTTGCGTCTCGGAGACTGCCTCGGGCCCGTACATCGGTCCGACTTGCGGAAGCATTGCAGCGCCGCTGGCGAGTTCATGAAAGACGGTTAACAACGCGCATGGCCAGATACCTTCGCCGAGTTGGTTGCTTGCCGGTGGAAACGCTTGTTGGAGTTCTTTTTCCGGTGCAAGAGCCATCGTGGTTCCGTCAATCAGGAACACGCGTTGTTGGTTGAATGTAGGCTCGGTGGCCGAAATGATGCCGGAGCTGACTTCCTCGGCAAACCAACGAACGACATCCAGAGGCAGTCGAGATCTCGCTCGGCTGTAGGCACCCGATGCGGTCGAGATCGTGTTTTCGTCGAGTCGTTTGTTCTCGGGAAGATAGCTCGGCCGAGTATCGATCAGGTGTTTCACCGCGTTTTCGAGTGAGGCATCGGGCTTGAGACGCTGGTAGACGAGCATCCAAAGGACAACGCAGGCGGTGTAGACAGTGTGAGCTCGCTGGGCAAAAAGCTCGTTCGCATCTTCGAAGTTGACAAGCTGATGCAGCAGTTCGAAGGAGCGGTCAAACTGCTGGTCGGCTTCCATGCTTCGCTCGGAATCGTTCATGCCAAAATGGCTCCTTTTTGAGAAAGGAAGCCTGAATGCGCAAAAACTGTGCCAAGATTATCGCAACTGAAGACTCAATCTAAAGTAAGTGCCATTCGGCTTACGCCCCAGGCTTGAGATAGACGCCGCTCCGCGGCTAATCGGGATGGCAGCCGCGAAGTGGCGTATTTTTACAGCCTGGGGCATCAGCCCCGGGAGAGAAGAACGAACCAGTTCAACAGCCGCGAAGCGGCGGTTTTCTATAGCCTGGGGCGTGAGCCCCAGGGGGTCGGAGCAAGAACCAGCATCACAGCCGCGGAGCGGCGAATTTGCCTGGTTCGTGACTGAAGCCTCCAGCCCCTGCTGAGGAGAAAGCTGCGGCTGGAAGCCACTGCCACTTCACTCTTTGACGAGACCGAGCTCTTTAGCCTTCTGTACCGCTTCGCGGCGATTCTTGACGTGCAGCTTCTCGAAGATGTGCTTGACGTGCGTTTTCACCGTCCAAACCGAAACGCTCATCGATTTGGCGATCTCTTTGTCGTAAAGTCGCTGTGCCAGCAACTCCAGCGTGTCACGTTCGCGATTGGTCAGCGTTTCGATCAGTGAGCCATCTTCCTCGGTCGTTGGCTCGGCCAGTTCGCTGTCCTTTTGTTGATCCGGCTTCGGAATTTCCGCCAGCAAGCGATCAACAAATTCCGCGACCGCATCGTCAGCGGTGAAGCCGTGTAACAGCTCCGCCATCGGTTCGCCCAGTTCCACAAAGAAAAGGATGCAGTCACCGGGTTGTGCAAGTGCGACTGCTCTGTGCAATGCTTCTGCCGACTCTGCGTTTCTGTCACTCCGGTGCAAGACCAACGATTGCAGCAGCAATGCTTGAATCAAATTCAGTGTGTTGTGAGTTTCCTCACTGGTCTGCACGTAGGCTTCGAGTCGTAGCTCGGCTTCCCGCAAACTGGCCTCAGAGTCCTCCGCCAACAACGCGCGGCAGCGGGTAACACAGGGGACTTCGTGCCAGAAGATCAATGCCGCCTCATCCGACGGCGCGGCCGATTTCAACCAGCGAGAAACAGGCGGCCGGTTGCCTCGAACGATTGCTAGTCTCGCTTCGCAGGAGTGAAAGACATCCGCCGAGAGCCGAAGCGAATCAACGAATTCTCGTAACATCCGCATCGTGGCTTCCGCTTCGAACCGCTCTCCGTTCATCTCGTAGCTCAACGCCAACGCAGCCATCGCGTCCATGGCGGCTCTCGAATCCAGAAGGTAACGACGGTCGACTGCCTTGTTCAGGCAACCAACCGCAGCGGCGTGTTGGTTCTGCCACAAGTGAATCAATCCCTGCATGTAGTCACGCCAACTTTCCGTGTAGATCGATCCATTGTCCGCTGCGATTCCCTTCATTCGCGACGCGGCAAATATCGCATCATGAAGATGAGCCGAGATCATGTGAATCATTACAGTAGTCGCAATCGCTCGGATTTGCCGAATGGGGTGCATCGCGTGCGTGTTAGCAAGGATCGACTGGAGCCGCTCGAGTGCCTGTTCCCGCTGACCATCCATCTGACTCGCCAGCCCCAGGACCAGGTCCGTCTCGCTGAGCGCTGCGTGATGGTCAGCCGGAATCCGCTCGATCGCATGATGCAGGTGTCCTAGAGAGTCAGCGCAATTCCCAGCGAAAAACTCGAGATAGCCGCGAAACAAGTCCACCTCGCCACGCATCGCACTGGCCGACGCCCGATCCAACAATTGTCGCTCAGCAATGAGCGGCTCCAACTGATCAAGGACCGCCGAGAATTCCTCGAATTGGAGGTGAAAGTAGAGCACCCAGACACGGGCGAGCAAAAGTTCTGGTCGCTCACCGATGATGGACTCGGGCAACAAGTCAAGCCATCGCTCAAGCTCGTACGACGCATCTCTTGTAAGCGTCTTGAGCCGCGCGTTGGCGACGATCTCGGCCGCCTGTTCGCTTCGCCCTGCTGCCAATGCATGCCGGATCGCTTCGTCGATCAGCCCTTGCTGAGAAAACCAATCGCTGGCACGACCGTGCAGGCCGCGAACCTCGCTCGCAGGGTGCGTGTTATCCAGTTGTTGCGTGAGCAGATTCTGAAACACCTGGTGATAGCGAAACCAACATTCCTGAGCGTCGAGCGGAACGATGAACAGATTCTCTTGCCGCAAGCGTTGAATGATGTGTGCACCCGTCATTGCAGAATCCGGTGAATCACCTGACGGTTGGCAGACCGCCTCGACCAGAGGAGCACAAAAGCGATCCAAGATGGACATCTTCTGGAGACAATTCTGAAACGGCAAGGGTTGCCTGCCGAGCACCTCATGCAATAGGTAGTCGTAGACTTGATGAACTCCGCCTTGCAATTGCGACACGAACGCTTCCTTGTCATCGCAATTTCGAATCAACATACCGACCAACTGCAAGCCGACGATCCAACCTTCCATGAGTTGCTCGAGTCGGCTGAGGGCCGCATCGCCTACGGTCACGCCAGTGATCTGACTCAGCACCTCGCTGACTTCGTCTCGAGTGAAACGGAGATCCTGCTGCCGAAGTTCCGCCAACCACCGGTTGCCACGCAGAGCCGCCAACGAAAACGGTGGATCGTGCCGGGTGATCACGACCAGTCGCATGGGGCGAGGAGGATGCTGCAACAGATTCTCGAGCAGGCCATGGACATCGCCGCCGGCAATCAAGTGGTAATCATCCAGCACCAGTACGAAGGGCTCGTCAATTGCATCGAGATCATTGCCCAATGCATCGGCCAGAACGTTCACCGTCGGTAGTCCAGGTGCCTGCAGAACAGACGTCGTGTCGGGACAAGCACCGGAAAACTGCCCCTCCACCGCGGCCACAACATAGGTCAAGAACGACCTCAAATCACTCTCGCCTTCGCTCAGCGAAAGCCATGCGGCGCGGCGCTCGTTGTGCTTTGCAAGCCAATCTGCCACCAACATGCTCTTGCCGTATCCGGCTGGCGCGCATACCAGGATCAACGGCACATCGCACGCTTCATCCAAGATCTGTAGCAAGCGATCTCTGGAGACGAAATCAGACGGAACCGTGGGGCGGTGAAATTTTGTACCGAGAATCGATACACGCAGCGATTGGCTGTCCGAGGATGCCATCTCAACGCGTGTTTCGCCTTCGCCCCAACGCTGGGCGCGAGCATACTCAGTCAACTCCGCGACGTTTGCCAAGTCCAATGCTTTAATGATGCGTCGCCGCGCCGTCTGGACCTTGCTCGCACTTGTCTCTCGAGCGGCGGCAATCTCCTTGACCGAATGGCCTTCGGCAATCATCCGTACGATCGACTCATCACTTTCACTCAGTCCGCCGTCGCGGTCGTGCGAGTCCGATCGATTCAGCAGTCGCACGTATTCCGAAACAACGACGCCAGAAATCGCGGGACTCAGATAGATGTCATCGCCATGCACCGCGCGAACAGCATGCACCAACTCTTCGGGGGCGCTTTCCTTCAAGACGTAGCCGGCGGCCCCGGCGCGAAGCATTTTTTGAACAAAACGTTTGCCCGAGTGAATCGATAGTGGAATCACTTTCACACCCGGAAGCGTTGAAACGATTTGCCGTGTTGCCTCGATGCCATCGGTGCCCGGCATCGTGATGTCCATGACGATGACATCTGGCAAAAGTTCAACGGCCAATCGAATTGCTCCCTCGCCGTCACCTGCCTCACCAACGACTTGGATGTCGTCTTCGTCATCCAACATCATCCGCAGCCCCTTGCGGAACATCGCATGATCGTCAACGACCAATACCGAAATCGTCATGAGTGGCTCTCTGGCGTGGTCGCGGATCTGTCCGAATGGCCGCAAGGAACGATCAGTTTCGCCTGACAACCCTTGCCCGGTTCTGAGTCGATCTGCAACGAGCCACCGAGGTTCATCATCCGTTCTTGGATACTGAACAAACCGAACCCTCCTTCTGAACTGGCCCGAAAAGCTTCCGAACCGGCGTCAAATCCAACCCCGTCGTCCGCGACAGAGATTTTGATGTGATTGCGGGAATGCTCCGACGTGACAACGACATGGCGAGCTTTCGCATGCTTCACCACGTTGATAAGCAGTTCGCGGACGCTGCGAAAGAGCAGTGCATTGACATCGTCGCCAACAGCATTTTCCGGCGCCGCTGGCTCGGCCTGACGGACGATTTGAGTCTTGAGGCCGAAACGATTCGAAATTTCTTCCTCCAACCATTCTTCGATCGCCTCGTCGAGCCCGAGCTCATTGAGTGACGGTGAACTGAGATCGTAAACAAGGTGCCGGGTGTCTTGAGACGCTTTCAAAATGGTTGACGAAAGTTCATCGAGCTTGGCACCCAGTTCGGGCGAGTTCATTGACTTTCGTGCCCCTGCCAGTTGAATTCGGGCGAGCGCAAGCGTCTGTCCAACATCATCGTGCAGATCCACAGCGATCCGCCGGCGTTCACGTTCTTCGGCAACGGTCAACTCTGACGCGAGTGCTTTGAGTCTCGTCTGGTGCTTTTGAAGAATCGCTTCTGCCTCTTTTCGTTCCGTGACCTCCTTCTGCAATTGGGCGTTGTGGTCTCGAACGGATGATGTGTAGCCCCGCACTCCCACGATCACCGCTGCGCATAGCCCCATTGCGATCAGCGTTTTGAACCAAGCGGTTTCGAACCAACGTGGATGGACAACGATCGCGATTGTCGCCCCTTCCTCATTCCAGACGCCGTATCCACTGCTCCCCAACACATCAAACCGATAACTTCCAGGAGGCAACGCCGTAAAATGGGCAACTCGCTGATTGTCAGCCTCGACCCAGTCGTCGGCATGCCCTGTCAGCCGGTACCGAAACTCAGCGGCGTCGGGCTTGGCATGTGTCGCGGCGGTGTAATGGATTGCCAATCGTCGCGTCCCCGACTGAAATTCCACCGTGTCGTGGCCGGCTACCGCGACGCCATCAACGAGCACCTGTTCAATGTGCACCGGCGGAGCTTTCCGGATGACATTGATCGCGCCGGGAGGAATTTTCACGGTGTCGCGTTTCCGTGTGACCCACACCGATCCGTCAGCCGATCTGGCCATCTTTGGATAACCGATGCCCAATCGTTGACCTTCCACCGAAAGTGGCATCCCTTGGCAATCAAGTTGATCAATCTTCCCTGCGGTCAACTCCTCCAGGCTTTGTTTGGAAACGAAAAAGACTTTGTCGGGCCCGCCGATCCATAGGTTGTCGTCGGGATCATCCGTGATGGCAAAGACACGGTTTGCCAGCAGGCCATCGCGAACGCGCCAATTTGTAAACTTCCCGTCCCTCATCCGGCACAAACCGCCGCCCAGGGTCCCCAACCAAAGGTCGCCGACTTCATCGATGTAATGAGATCGGAAATCGGCGCTCGGCAAGTCGTCAAGCAACGGATTGCTGACACGCTCTGTCCCGCGATACAAGCCGTCGTTTGTTCCGGCATAAAGTTCGCCTGTGACGTCTTGGGCAAACCAATGGACGGTTCGATTCTGGAAGGCTTCGATTTCGACAAAGCGATCTTCATCCCGTCGCGCGGCACCCCCGTCCAGGTAACCCACCCACACGCTGCCATCACGATCCTCGGCGATTGCTCCGACAGGTTCTTTGCGAAGTCCATCGCGAAGCAAATACGTCGACAAAGTTTCGCCGGCCCAGTGAGTAACCCACTTCTCTTTTTGCCCGATCCAAAGCGACCCATCGCTACCTGGTGCCAGCGTCAGAGAGCGAATGAGTTTGGAGAACCGATCCACGGTGAGCGTTTCCGGACCACTTCTCGCTGCAACATGCGAGAGTCCCGCGTTGGAGCCCAGCCAGACGCCGCCATCGGATGCGGAAAGGACACAAGCCGCAACGTGGTCGAAAGAAACAGCCGAAGCGGGCGTCAATTGACGCAGGCAGCGAGGCGAACCGTTGGCACCCAGCCACAAACTTCCCTCACGATCATCCGCGATACAACTGACACCGATACCGAACCAAGGCGGACTGTTCGTCTCCGGTTGACCCTGATGCAATCGTTTCAGCTTTCCGACCTTCCCCGCATACCAGATCACGCCCAGACGATCCTGATAGACCAGTCGAATGCTTGAGTTCGGCAAAATGCGATTGAGCACAACACCTTTGAAATGGATCAGCCCCGCCGTGTCGGTGCCCACCCAAAGGCTGCCATCGCGATCCGCTTCCAGTGCATTCACCGCGAGGCTCGCTCCTGCGGGCAAAGTCAACTCAACTTTCACGGCGGCGGAGTTCGCGTCGTCCCAGCGAAACAAACCGTCCGGCCCGCCCATCCAGAGACTGCCTTCACGGTCTTCCGCCATCGAAAAGACTTGCTTGGGTGCGCGCTCGAGCGGTTGAAATTCACCACTCGCCTGCGATCGCCACGTGCCTGAATCGGTACCCACCCACAGCGCACCGCCATGATCCTGATGAATCGAACGAATCCTTTTGCCGGAAAGTTCCTGCGCCGCCTTGGCCTCGCGCAGTCGCCCAGTTTGAAACGCAACCAAACCGCCCTCGTCAGAGCCGACCCAAAGAGTGCCATCGCGGCTCTCAAGCAACTGCGTCATGCGTTCCGAAGCGAGCTCCGGCGTGTTGCCCTGATCAAAGGTGGTGAACTTGACGCCGTCGAATCGGCACAGACCTGCGCCGGTTCCAACCCACAAGTAACCGTCTTGAGTTTGCAGGATGTCGAACACTTGGTCCGAAGGTAGTCCATCACCTGGTCCCCAAGCGTTGTTGTGCAAACGATCAATCCGGCGATCGTCATGCAGGCGACCGGAAGCTTCCTCGGTCTGCCCCAGGCTCGGCCGCGCAACCAAGATGAGCATGAAGCCAATCAGCGAGAGACGACAAAACCATTGCAAGTCAGGCGATCGGGCTTGCCGAGATTCTCGCATTCAATACCGCAGTTTCATTGATTGAATCGATTGAGATGGTGAAGCCTTAGTGTATTCCACTGCCTATTTGCTTGCACGCAGCATTGAGACGCGGTTTGGATTGTCTGCTTCGGCGTCAGCAACGATCGCCTGCGTAGTGGCCAAGAAACTGTGTCATCGCCAAGAAACCCGAACGAATTCGCAATAAGCCATGCTTGCCGTGATAGTCCCCTCCGGCGAGACAGCTTCATAGACAGGCGAGAGCCCATGCCTCACGCGTCGTCGACAATTCCATTGGCCGATCGCGTCCACTGGACGCCCTCTCCGGGGCCTGACGCCCCGGCAATGACTTTGTCGGCCCATCCGGGCCTTGTTGCCTCAATCAGCCGGAACCCGCCAGCGTCCGGTTCGTCTCCGGTAACTGTGGGCGATCGCCCTTCGCCTGACGGCTCAATCTGCGAAACGTATTGGATCAACAGTCCCGCACGTCCACCAACCCGAACCAGTCTCGAAGGGGCGACAGAACCTCTGCCGGTGGCGTCAGCCACCGGTCGCCATGCCGCCTCCACCCCAAGCAGGTCGTGCAGTTTTCGATACCGCTTTGTGTCAGATTTCCACACGGCCCACCTCTCCCAGAACGAAGTTTGGGGAGAGGTCGAGCGACGCCGTTCAGGCGTACGCGAGGGTGAGGGCCGGGCATGGGAAGCGGCGCGTGCAACCCCACCGGAAAGTTCGCTTTCTCACCACTCACGCTGCGCGAGCCGCCTGCCAGCCCAATCTCAAATCGTCGAACGCCACTTCCAGGCCCCAGCCAATTCCGGCATCGCCCACGCCACCCTGTCCGGGCCGCGGCGGAAAATAAAACCCAACGCGATTTTCACTCGATTCCAACAATTTGCGGGCGGGTTGGACACATGTTGCCCAGGCCACCCCCCCCGCCAGCCAAGGACTTGCTACACTCACCCTGTTGCGAAATTTGAAGCGCAACTCGGGAACAGACGAACGCGGCATGACGGCGGAAGGCGAGGTTTTGAATTGATGAGCATGGGAACGCAGCGGAAGCGTCATCCACAATCACTGCGTTTGATCACGCTGGGTCGGGGCGAAGCGACCACCATCGTCTACCGCTCGGCTCGCTCGACCGAGCCTGCCTGGAGGGTGCAGAAGGAGTGGGGCAGGTCAGATGGGACGAGCCACGAAAAGGGGACGGGGGTCGTTTTCGAGAATCGAATGCCCGCCAAGTGGTTGGCTCAGGGCACGAAGCACGCAATAGACGACGAACGGGGATGCGTTTTCGTGTGGTTCGCATATTTCGCGGTTCGCAACCGGCTGCGTTCGTGAAGTGATCGAGACCTAATCGGCCAGTCGCCGTTCGACCTCCCCTCGCTTCGCTCGACCCTCCTGCCTGGAGGGTGAAGAAGGTGTGGGGCAGGGCAGATGGGGCGGGCGGCGTTGGATCACTCCTGTCGTCGCTTCGCGACTTTCCGTTTGATTGGGCAACGTTTCCACGGACTGACGTCCGTGGCTACTGCCTGTCATCGCTACTGCCTGTCATCGCTTCGCGATTGATTGAGGCCACGAAAAGGGACGGGGGTCGTTTTCGAGAATCGAATGCCCGGAACGTGGTTGGCTCAGGAACCGGAGCATACAAAAGACGACGAACGGGGATGCGTTTTCGTGTGGTTCGCATATTTCGCGGTTCGCTACCGGCTGCGTTCGTGAAGTGATCGAGACGTAATCGGCCAGTCACCGTTCGACCTCCCCTCGCTTCGCTCGCCCCTCCTGCCAGGAGGGTGAAGGTGAAGTGGGGCAGGTCAGATGGGGCGGGCGGCGTTGGATCACTCCTGTCGTCGCTTCGCGACTTTGCGTTTGGATGGGTAACGTTTCCACGGACTGACGTCCGTGGCTACTGCCTGTCATCGCTTCGCGATTCTTTGAGGCCACGAAAAGGGGACGGAGGTCGAATTCGCTGATCCCATGCCCGCCACGTGGTTGGTTTGAAGGCCACGAAAAGGGACGGGGGTCGTTTTCGAGAATCGAATGCCTTCCAAGTGGTTGGCTCAGGGAACGGAGCACGCAAAAGACGGCAAACGGGGATGCGTTTTCGTGTCGTTCGCGTATTTCGTGGTTAGCAACCGACTGCGTTCGTGAAGTGATCGAGACCCAATCGGCCAGTCACCGTTCGACCTCCACTCGCTTCGCTCGCCCCTCCTGCCTGGAGGGTGCAGAAGGAGTGGGGCAGGTCAGATGGGACGTGGGCGTTGGAACACACCTGTCGTCGCTTCGCGACTTTGCGTTTGAATGGGCAACGTTTCCACGGACTGACGTCCGTGGCTACTACCTGTCATCGCTTCGCGATTGATTGAGGCCACGAAAAGGGACGGCCACGAAAAGGGACGGGGGTCGTTTTCGAGAATCGAATGCCCGCCACGTGGTTGGCCAGGGCACGGAGCATACAAAAGACGACAAACGGGGATGCGTTTTCGTGTGGTTCGCATATTTCGTGGTTAGCAACCGGCTGCGTTCGTGAAGTGATCGAGACGTAATCGGCCAGTCACCGTTCGACCTCCACTCGCTTCGCTCGCCCCTCCTGCCTGGAGGGTGCAGAAGGAGTGGGGCAGGTCAGATGGGACGAGCCACGAAAAGGGGACGGCCACGAAACGGGGACGGGGGTCGTTTTCGAGAATCGAATGCCCGGCACGTGGTTGGCCTGGGCAAGGGGCATACAAAAGACGGCAAACGGGGATGCGTTTTCGTGTCGTTCGCGTAGTTCGTGGTTAGCAACCGGCTGCGTTCGTGAAGTGATCGAAACGTAATCGGCCAGTCACCGTTCGACCTCCCCTCGCTTCACTCGACCCTCCTGCCAGGAGGGTGAAGAAGGTGTGGGGCAGGGCAGATGGGGCGGGCGGCGTTGGATCACTCCTGTCGTCGCTTCGCGACTATGCGTTTGGATGGGCAACGTTTCCACGGACTGACGTCCGTGGCTACTACCTGTCATCGCTTCGCGATTCTTTGAGGCCACGAAAAGGGGACGGAGGTCGAATTCGCAGATCCCATGCCCGTCACGTGGTTGACCTGGGCACGGAGCACGCAAAAGACGGCAAACGGGGATGCGTTTTCGTGTCGTTCGCGTATTTCTTGGTTAGCAACCGGCTGCGTTCGTGAAGTGATCGAGACCCAATCGGCCAGTCACCGTTCGACCTCGCCTCGCTTCGCTCGACCCTCCTGCCTGGAGGGTGAAGAAGGAGTGGGGCAGGTCAGATGGGACGTGGGCGTCGGAATACACCTGTCGTCGCTTCGCGACTTTGCGGATAAATGGGCAACGTTTCCACGGACTGACGTCCGTGGCTACTACCTGCCATCGCTTCGCGATTGATTGGCAACATCACCTTACGCAAGCGTGGGTGATGCAAAGGGAACGGGGGTCGTTTTCGAGAATCGAATGCCTTCCAAGTGGTTGGCTCAGGGAACGGAGCACGCAAAAGACGGCAAACGGGGATGCGTTTTCGTGTGGTTCGCGTATTTCGTGGTCAACAACCGGCTGCGTTCGTGAAGGGATCGAGACCCAATCGCCCAGCCACCGTTCGACCTCCCCACGCTTCGCTCGCCCCTCCTGCTAGGAGGGTGAAGGTGGCGTGGGGCAGGTCAGAAGGGACGGGGGCGTTGGATCACACCTGTCGTCGCTTCGCGACTTTGCGTTTGATTGGGCAACGTTTCCACGGACTGACGTCCGTGGCTACTACCTGTCATCGCTTCGCGATTCTTTGAGGCCACGAAAAGGGGACGGAGGTCGAATTCGCAGATCCCATGCCCGCCACGTGGTTGGCCTGGACACGGAGCATACAAAAGACGGCAAGCGGAGATGCGTTTTCGTGTGGTTCGCGTATTTCGTGGTCAACAACCGGCTGCGTTCGTGAAGTGATCGAGACGTAGTCGCCCAGTCACCGTTCGACCTCGCCTCGCTTCGCTCGACCCTCCTGCCAGGAGGGTGAAGAAGGTGTGGGGCAGGGCAGATGGGGCGGGCGGCGTTGGATCACTCCTGTCGTCGCTTCGCGACTTTGCGTTTGAATGGGCAACGTTTCCACGGACTGACGTCCGTGGCTACTACCTGTCATCGCTTCGCGATTGATTGGGGTCTGACGACATCACCTCACGCAATCGTGGGCGGTTGGTGGACGGCACCGTGCGACCCAAAAAGCGTTTTGAGCGGCAGGCCAGGATTGGAACACTCCTGTCGTCGCTTCGCGACTTTGCGTTTGGATGGGCAACGTTTCCACGGACTGACGTCCGTGGCTACTGCCTGTCATCGCTTCGCGATTGATTGACAACTGCCAACATCATCTCACGCAATCGTGGGCGACTGGTGGACGGCATCGTGCGACACAAAAAGCGATTTCGAGTGGGAGGTCGGCGTTGGATCACACCTGTCGTCGCTTCGCGACTTTGCGTTTGGATGGGCAACGTTTCCACGGACTGACGTCCGTGGCTACTGCCTGTCATCGCTTCGCGATTGATTGACAACTGCCAACATCATCTCACGCAATCGTGGGCGACTGGTGAACGGCATCGTGCGACACAAAAAGCGATTTCGAGTGGGAGGTCGGCGTTGGATCACACCTGTCGTCGCTTCGCGACTTTGCGTTTGATTGGGCAACGTTTCCATGGACTGACGTCCGTGGCTACTGCCTGTCATCGCTTCGCGATTGATTGACAACGTTTCGGCAGCTTGCAGGACGACGTGCCGGAGCGGCCTGCTTGGTGACTTGGTTTGCGAGGATTGTCGGGGACAAATTTCTCGGTTGTTTCAGGTGCTGAGGATCTCTTGGATCACCTGCCCGTGCACGTCCGTCAGGCGGCGCTCGAAGCCGTTGTGATAGTAGGTGAGCCGTTTGTGGTTCAAACCGAGCAAATGCAAAATCGTGGCGTGAAGGTCGTACACGGTGGTGACATTCTCGGCGGCCTTGTAACTGAACTCGTCGGTCGCGCCGTAGGTGAACGGTGCTTTCACGCCGGCTCCCATCATCCAAGCGGTGAATCCGTCTGGGTTGTGATCGCGTCCGCTGGCGCCCTTTTGAAATGTCGGCATGCGACCAAACTCTGTCATCCAAACGACCAGGGTCTCTTTCAACAACCCGCGCCGCTTCATGTCTCGAAGGAGGGCCGCGCAAGGCTGATCCAGCACCGGACCATGCTGGTTGTACTGTTGCTGAAGCGACTTGTGTCCGTCCCAATTGCTGACGCCTTCGCCACCGGTTTGATACGCGCCATTGAACAATTGCACAAAGCGGACTCCGTTTTCGATCAGTCGCCGCGCGAGGATGCAGTTCTTCGCGAATTGTGCTTTCAAAGTGTTCTGCGAATCATCCGCTCCGTATTCGCGGAGGATGCTCTGCGGTTCGCTCGACAAATCCGCGACTTCAGGAACACTCAACTGCATCCGCGCCGCGAGCTGGTAGCTGGAAATTCTCGCTGACAGTTCGCTGTCGCCCGGGAAGTGTTCGAGATGCCGCTTGTTCATTCGCTCCAAAAAAGCGCGCGTTGCTCCATCGGTCTTGGAGCTGACCCCGGGCGGAATGTCGAGGTTGCCCAGCGGCCGGAGCGCACTGAGCTCGGTTCCCTGAAAGGCTGCGGGCAGAAACCCTGCTCCCCAATTGTTGACACTCGACTGCGGCGTGCCACGTGGATCAGCAATGGCGACGTAGGCAGGCAGATTTTCGTTCTCGGTTCCGAGCGCCCAGGTCGCCCACGCGCCCATGCTGGGGAAACCATCGAGTGTGTACCCCGTCGACATGAAATTTTCGCCTGGACCGTGCGTGTTCGTTTTGCCGGTCAACGAATGAAGGAAGCACATGTCGTCGGCGAGTTCTGCAAGTTGCGGCACCAGATCTGAAATCATCTTGCCGGACTCGCCACGCGGTTTGAATTCCCACGGGCTCTTGGTCAGCATCCCTTGTTCGCCTTGAAACGTCACCAGCGACTCGGCTCCGGGCATGGGCTGACCATGCCGTTTGATCAACTCGGGTTTGTAATCGAAGGTATCGATCTGGCTGCACGCACCGGCACAAAAAATGACCAGCACGTTTTTGGCCGCCGCGGGATGATGCGTTTCGCGAACCGCGAAGGGTTGCGTCGGATCAATCTTCGGTCGAATCGGCCCCGGATCTGCAAGCAGCGATTGTTGATCAAGCAAACTCGCCAACGCGATGCTGCTCAATCCAGTCGTCGCCTGAGTCAGAAAGTGTCGTCGATTCAGGAAAGGAGTCATGATTCACTTTTCATCTGTGCTGGCGATCACGGAACAAAGACAAACTCATTGGCATTCAGCATCGCGCGGGTGAACTGCTGGATGCCTTCTTGTTGGATGAACGTTTGGCTATCGGCCAATTCTTCCTCGGTCGGATCCCGCTGAAAACACAACTGCCACGCGAGAGTGATCTGCTGCGACCGTGTTTCCGATTCCCGTTCCAGACGTCGCGCGAACAACTCGGCTTGCTGCATGACAAAAGGGCTGTTGAGCAGATTCAATGCTTGCAGCGGTGTGGTCGAACGACTGCGTTTGGGCACCACCATGCTCGCATCGGGGCAATCGAAGGCAGCGAACACCTGCTCACGTTCTTGTCTCACCTTCGTCATGTAAATCATCCGTCGCCAATCCTCGGGGCCAAACGTTTTCTTCGCATGATAGTGGCGTACATTTTCCATCTCGACTTCGAACGGACTGAACCCAGGACCGCCCACCTTTTCCAGATCCAGTACTCCTGTGACAGCCAAAATGGAATCGCGAATTGCTTCCGCTTCCAATCTTCGCGGCGGGTATCGCCACAGCAGACGCGATGTCGCATCGGCTCGCATGGCATCCACGTTCGGCCGGTTGCTTTGACGCCAGGTGTCAGAATTCAAGATCAGTCGATGAATGTGTTTCAGTGACCAATCCTGATCCATCAGTTCGCTGGCCAACCAGTCGAGCAACTCCGGGTGACTTGGCGGCGAGCCGTTGAGCCCGAAGTCGCTGGGGGTGTCGACAATGCCGGTGCCGAAGTGGAATTGCCACAACCGGTTGACGATCACGCGCACCGTCAAGGGATTGTCTTTGCTGGCAATCCAAGTTGCCAACGCCAATCGACGTTCACGCTCGGACGCGTCGAACGCCAGATTCAACGAGGTGAAGACTTTGATCGCATCCGGGGCAACTTGCTCACGCTTGGCCTCCGGTTCGCCGCGGTACAGACGATGCGTCGGACCAGGCTGCGAGAACCTCCCTGCATAAACCCGTGTTGATTTCTCGAGTTCTTTCCTCTCTTCGCGAGCCGACTGCAACCGCTTCAGCCACGCTCTACCCTGGGTCGCCTCCGCATCCGAAAATTTCGAAAACTGATACTCTGGTCCGGAAGGTTTGCCACCTGAGAAAACTTTTCGATCCGCAGACGACGCCAACAACTGCCACTGGTTCGCTTCCATCGCGGATTCAATGCGATACTCGATCGGCAAGCGATCGGCGTACTTGCCTTCCCGATCACGGCCCCAAACAACGCGGTCGATGACGGCGGGAGCGTCGAGTTCAATTTGGACCCAGCCGCCTTGGGCCGAGTCGACAATCCAGCTTCGATCATTGCCGTGACGCCCATCGTTGATATGCGTCAGTTGATGCTTGGGATGCACGAAGTCGCCGGACGATGTCGCCTTGGCACCGCGGCTCGCCAGAGCCACATTGGTCCCTTCCGCGTGGATCTCCAACTCGTCGATGCAACCTTCGCCGCCGGTGGTTCTTTCGATGGTGAAACGAATGAAACGTGCTTTTCGTTTCTCAAAGACCTCTTCGTTCCGCTTGGCATTGACCGGCGGGCGCTGGTTCAAATCATCTTGGGGGATGAACTTTTTCAACCGGTCCGTTAGTTCGGCGATCTCCGCCCCGTTTGCCGCGAGTTGCTGTTTGACTTCGGGTGAAGGCGGTAACTCACGATCGCCGTGTTGGACGCCAGCGAACACGGCTTGCATCGCGTAATAATCGCGTTGGCTGATGGGATCGAACTTGTGATTGTGGCATCTCGCACAGCCGGTCGTCAGTCCCAAGAACGCCGTGCCGGTGGTGTTGATCATGTCGTCCAGTTCGTTCATCCGCTGAGCCTGCCGCAGTTGCGGATCGGCCCCTTGCACTTGATCGACTGGCCCAGCCACGAGAAAGCCCGTGGCGACATCCGCCCCCAGAGCATCGCCAGCGATTTGCTGTCGAACGAATTCGTCGTACGGCTTGTCGTCATTGAGAGAGTGGATGACCCAATCGCGGTATGGCCAGGCAGTCGGTCGCTCACGATTCATTTCATAACCATGCGTTTCGCCGAACCGAACCAAATCCAACCAGAACGTCGCCCCACGTTCTCCGTAGTGAGAACTGGCGAGAACCGTTTCCACGAGCGTCTGCCACGCATCCTCGCTTTCATCCGTCACGAACGCATCCACTTGCTCGGGCGTGGGCGGGATCCCGAGCATGGCCAGATACAACCGACGAACCAAAACGCGTCGCTCGGCAGCAGGTGACTGCGTCAAGCCATTGTCTGTCAATTTTCGTCGAACGAAATCGTCGATCCCTTTCGCTTGCGGACGCTTCACGGGCTGGAATGCCCAGTGCGTGAGATCGACTTCCGTTTTCGCGGGGCCATAGCTCTCTGGCGTCATGGCCCCCTCGCCGATCCAGCGTTCGATCAGTTCGATCTCGCCCTTCGGCAATGATTCACCCGGCGGCATCTCCATGCCTGGTTCCGCGTGCCGAATCAGCTTCAACAGAAAGCTCTCATCCGGTTTTCCCGGCACCACGGCAGGCTCTCCCGAATTCCCGCCAGAGAGCAGCGGCGCCAAGCGATCCAATCGGAATTGACTTTCCTGCTCCTCCGGCCCATGACAATCCAGGCAATGAGCCTGGAGGATCGGTTCAATCTCGGTTGCAAAATCAACCGCTCCTGCTTCGCACGCTGAAAAAACTATCAGCGAAACAGCGAGCAGACATTGGGCCTGGAAGGACTGGCTTGCTTGTTTTGGTTTCATATTCCCGCTTTCGAGGTGCATCGCCCTACCAGTATGCCCTTCCTCGCCGGTGCTTGCACAGCAATCGCTGCTGCGGTGGCCGAAACGCGGCAGGTTGAACGTGCCGGTTCTCCTGAGCGACGTCATCTCGACGCGATGCGTTCGTTTCCTCCGCCGTGGAGGAAGCATTCCGTTCGATGTGCATGGGAACCGGAGAAGAGATCATACAGAACTTTTCAAGGACGTTTTCACCATGAAAGAAACGAAGCACGCGAAAGGGAATGCCGGAACGAACCAGCTTGTGTCGTTGGCGAAGTTGAAGGCAGGCGATGAGCAGGTCGGCAGGCATGACTGGGCAGAACGATGTGAGCCGTTTGGGCGTTCGCCCCGGTCGTGCATGGGCACGAGCACGCTTGCCAAAGCGGTTGAAATGCCGAGGGACTTCTGCCGACTTGCTTAGTAGGGTGCACGAAATTTCAGCAAAGATGGATCGATGGTGAAATTGATTACGGGGTCATAGATTGTCACGTCTTGCGACGTGAAGTCATCAAATTCAGATTGGCTGTCGATCCGACGGACAAGGTAGGATTCTTGATCGATCCAGATCGTGATCGGGTCACCAGAAAACTGGGCTTCGATTGTGAAGCACGCATGATCGCCCTGTTGCTGGTCATCACCTCGTTTCGTTTTGGTAACGTCTGTCAACTTGCGCCCGCCGACTTCTCTTGGCAGTAGCAAGGCTGGAATGGTGTGGGCAGACCCTCCCGAGACGCCGGTCGCGCCTGCCAACCCAAGGCCCAATGAGTAGGGCCGTTCTGATCGTCGCCCAACGTCCCACCACGTCCGTACCTGACCCTGGTCTCGACAAACGATGTATCGGGACTGCGAATCACCCTCGACACTGAACTCGAAACGGAATTGATGCGGACGAATCATGGCGGTTGCAAACGGTTTGACCTCCGAGGATTCGCCTTCATCGGACAGGTACGTTGTCGTGAGTGTGCCTGAATCGGTGTAGGTTTGGCATTCAGAATAGGTGGTCGCCATCCGGTCGAGTATCTGCGAAGCAGTGGGTAGACGATCGTCTGTCTCTCGATCGCAACCGAGCAATGGGACCGCCATGAGGAACACGACAAGGGGAGTCAAAGACACCTGAGATGGGCGGGCTGAAAACGTCATTTGCAGAGACTTTGTCTTGAACCAGGGTGAAGGATACCGTTTCCGACTAGGCTCAATAGCACTGAATTCTGGGCGCCGTTTTGTTCTCGGATCTTGTCCGGAATGACTGGGACGCGGCAGAGGCGTTTCATTTGTCAAGTCGTAGTCGGCCGCCCGGCGCTCCTCGCTGGAGTGCCCTTCGTCTTGAGGTCACGGTTTGCAGCGACCGTCTTTGCGAAGTGAGCGGTAGTCGAGCCAACGTAGCGTCTTTCCTCTTCGCTCGTTGCTCGGCGACCTCTTGATTGAGTCAGCCGGAATGCGATCGCGATCTGGATCGTCTCCGGTAACCGTGGGCAATCGCCCATCGCCTGATGGCTCGATCTGACAGACGTATTCCATCAACAACTTGCTTAGGCGATAGGGGGCGGCGGAAGCGTGTCCATCGTTCGTGCAATCTCCGAATCGCCGTTTCATTGCATGCGACGGCTAGCAACCGTCTTCCCTGTCCGTGGAAGTGTTTTCAACCAACATTTGTTTCGCGGTGGGGTACCAGTACGTTTCGATCCAGTCGTCGCCGAGGGGTGCAATTCGATCCACCGTCCATCCTGCATCCCGCATCGAGAACATCATGCTGTCGGCGGCGGGCGCATTCGTCGAATGAATCAGCGCAGGACAAATCGCTTCTTGGGTGGTGAGGAACCTTGACACATCACGACCATCTCCGGGATCTGGATCATTTGGCGAATCAACAAATAGATCGTGATCCAGGCAGATCAAACACGGGGGCGAGGCAAGTTTCGTGTACGCCGCGATGAAGGCGGGAGCGGTTCGATAGACGTCAAGTCGAGCGTCAGGATAGTGCGCCGCGACGATCGTTTTGAACCGCCAAATGCGGTCAAGATCGTCTTCGAGCATCACGAGGTATTGCATTCGTCTATGGCACCACAAGGTTCAGTCGGGGAACGGCAGCTTGACCGAGCAACGCCAAGTTGAGTTCATGTTAGCCAAATCGAAAGTGAAGCGCGTCATCGATGAGTCCATGGTTCGCGTTTTGAACTGTTCGTCCGCAAATTTGCCCTGTGATTCTCTCGACGATATCAGTTGTCGATCGTGGTCAGGATCCATGCGGCGAGCAGCGTGTAAGCAATCGAAATGACCGAGAGTATCGACATTAGTTTTCCGATCCGTGCGATCGCCTGCTTCTGCGGCATGGTGCACTGCGCGCGAAGAACCGGAACTGCAAAAGCCAGCAGAATGGCAGCGTAAATCAAATGAATAGCATTCACTGCGGTCATTGCGTTGCGAAAGCCAGGTTGTTTGAAAAATTGGACAGGACGCGTTTTTGTCGTTGGCTTTGTGTCGGCCCTGAACTGAAAACTGGAAGTCGGTGGTGTTCACCGCGTTCCAACCAACGGCGAATGTCTGCAATCCCTTCGGGAAAACGCTTACGCAAGCCTACGTTGCTTGGAAGATCAGACGTTCAGCAGCCCAGGGCGAACGCCAAAACGGTTCGCCCTGGTTCTGCCCAATCCATCCTACCAACTTGCGTAGCTGGATGGCACCTTGCGGCATTGCTTCGGAGGTTGAGCATGGAACGAGAGTAGAACATTTGTCCCCCAATGTTTGCGTGGCTGGCCGCTGTTGTCGAGCAACATGATGCGAACGGTTTGAAATGGGCTCGGTCGCAACGAGGCTTCGCGGTGGAGGGTTGCTCGACGGAACAGTTGGGGACAACTGTTCTACTCTGACTTCGTCCATTCGCTTCCGTAAAACGAAGTTGCGTGCGGAGGTCGAGCATGAAATAAGAGTCGAACATTTGTCCCCCAATGTTTGCGTGGTCGGCCGCTGTTGTCGAGCAGCGTGACGCGAACGGTTTGAAATGGGCTCGGTCGCAACGAGGCTTCGCGGTGGAGGGTTGCTCGACGGAACAGTTGGGGACAACTGTTCGACTCTGACTTCGCCCATTCGCTTCCGCAAAACGAAGTTGCGTGCGGAGGTCGAGCATGAAATGAGAGTCGAACATTTGTCCCCAAATGTTTGCGTGGCTGGCCGCTGTCGTCGAGCAGCATGACGCGGACGGTTTGAAATGGGCTCGGTTGCAACGAGGCTTCGCGGTGGAGAGTTGCTCGACGGAACAGTGGAGGACAACGGTTCTACTCTGACTTCGCTCATTCGCTTCCGTAAAACGAAGTTGCGTGCGAAGTTCGAGCATGAGGGGAGAGTAGAAAAATTTTCCCCCAATGTTTGCGTGGCTGGCCTCTGTCGTCGAGCAGCATGACGCGGACGGTTTGACCGGGACTTGTTTGCAACAAGGCTTCGCGATGGAGGGTTGCTCGACGGAACAGTTGGGGACAACGGTTCTACTCTGACTTCGTCCATTCGCTTCCGTAAAACGAAGTTGCGTGCGGAGGTCGAGCATGGAATGAGAGTAGAACATTTGTCCCCAAATGTTTGCGTGGCTGGCCGCTGTCGTCGAGCAGCATGACGCGAATGTTTTGACAGGGACTTCGTTGCAACGAGGCTTCGCGGTGGAGGGTTGCCCGACGGAACAGTTGGGGACAACTGTTCTACTCTGACTTCGTCCATCGACTTACCGCAAAACGAAGTTGCGGCCAAATCAAGGGAACGGGGCGTTGTCGAGTTGGATGCCCGTTCCCACGACGGCCCCGTCCGGGGCGACATTCTTTGTGTTGCCTTTGGTCTCGGGGCTTCCGCCCCGAGCGATCGACGACGGCCCCTGCCGGGGCGTTGAGGGATGGCGATGCCCTCGCTTGTGGTCTGTTTCAACTCAGTTTGAGGGTAGCGGAACTCGTTGAGAGGTTCGTTGGTGGCGGGGAAACCGAAAGTCTTGACGACTTTCGCTACGGCCTTTGGTGGAAGGGACCATTGGCGGGCTGTTGATTGAATGCATTTCGCGGACTTCGCGATCCGCCGATGGCAACCGCCTACTAGCTGATGATGTCGTGGACGACGTGACCGTGGACGTCGGTCAGGCGGAAGTCGCGGCCTGCGTATCGATACGTGAGCCGTGTGTGGTCAAAGCCGAGCAAGTGCAAGATCGTGGCATGCAAGTCGTGGACGTGCACGGGGTTCTCGGCAACGCTCAGACCGACTTCGTCGGTGGTTCCGTACGTTGTGCCCGCTTTGACACCGCCACCAGCCATCCAGACGGTGAACCCGTTGTCATGGTGGTCGCGTCCCGGGTTCGCTGAGACGGGCAATTGAACCGTGGGTGTGCGGCCCATCTCGCCACCCCAAATCACCAGCGTTTCGTCCAACAACCCTCGCTGCTCCAGGTCTTGCAAGAGTGCTGCGATGGGACCATCGCATTCACGTGCCAGCCGAGGATGATTGCGTTCGATCGATGCGTGTGAATCCCAGGGCTGGCCAGCACCATGATAGACCTGGACATAGCGCACGCCGCGTTCGCTCAGCCGCCGTGCGATCAGCATCTGACGGCCTTGAAGCGAATCGCCGTACATCTCCTGCGTCTCTTTGGTTTCGGTGGAGATATCAAACGCATCGCGTGCTTCCCCCTGCATCCGGAAGGCAAGCTCGAGTGACTCGATGCGGCCGGACAACTGGGCATCGTCACTGCGCTCGGCCAGGTGCATCCGGTTCAGGTTTTGGATCAAATCCATCTGCCGTTTTTGCTGGGACGGCACCAAGTACTCGTTGTCGATGTTGGCAACCAATTCCTCTGGGTTGGTGTACTGCGTGTCAACGTGCGTGCCTTGAAAGATGCCCGGCAAGAACGCGTTCCGCCAGTTCGCCGTCGCAGCGGTTGGCAAACCGGACGGGCACATGACGACGTAGCCGGGCAAGCTTTGATTTTCAGTGCCCATGCCATACAACATCCACGCGCCGACGCTGGGCCGCGGCCGGACGATGTCGCCACAGTTCATCATCATCAAACCGGGCTCGTGATTGGGGACATCGGTGACCATCGAACGAATCACGCACAACTTGTCCGCGTGCTTGGACAGTTCGGGAAACAACTCGCTGATTTCAATTCCCGATTGGCCGTGCTTTTGAAACTTGAACTTGGACTGGTGCGCAACCCCGCCCAATCGCCGGTTGTTTTTCAGTTTGTCGTCCAGCGTCTTGCCATGCATCTTGGCCAGCATCGGCTTGGGATCGAACGTGTCGATCTGGCTGGGGCCACCATTGGCAAACAAGTGAATCACTCGTTTGGCTTTGCCAGGAAAGTGCGTCGGCCGGACTGCCAAGCTGTTGGCGTTTCCTTCGGGAGACGCCGCCTCGGCAGCGAACAGCCGGCCGGAAGCGCCGATGCCATCACCCAGCATGCCGCCATCTCGCAGCACGCCGGCCAGTGCCAGCATCCCCATGCCCATCCCGCTGCGACGAAGCATCGATCGGCGGTCGATGAAATTGTTCTCAAACATCACGGGTGACACTCAATCGAGGTAACGGAATTCATTGGTCAACATCAGGGCCTGGGCCAATTGGTCGACACGACCAAGCGGTTGCGGTGCGGGAGGCGCGAAGTCTTTTTGGGACTGCCAGCGATCGCCGTTGAGCTCACCGCCAATGCCCGCAATCGTGATCGTCCAGGTGTGAGAGTCCGAATTCGAATTGGCTCCTGGGCTGGCGACAAAATCGATCACCTCGCCCGCCTTCACTGGTAACCGGGGCACCGACGGTTTGATCGTTCCACGAGCCACTTTGTCTGTCGTGCGGAAGTCACCGCTTCGAATCGACACTGTGATGCCATCCCCATTGGGCCTGGCATGCGTCACCTTGCTGGCGATTCGGACCGCACCATCGGCCGGAGCCACCCAGCGGCGAATGATGCTGTGCGCTGGATTGACGCCGCAATGTGCCGCGGTGGCCGACAACCGCAGGAATTTCAACTTCGGGTCAGGGAATGCTTCCGATGCCTGGTAGGATTTGCCGGACCAATACGGAAGGGGTGTGAAGTCGTCGGCTGGGTCACCGGCATGCTTGGGCGTGCTGGCGATGTTTCCCCAACCGTACTGCCAAACTCCACCGAGAGCCTGCCCGTCGGTGTCCGCAGCGGCGACCAGAAACCGTTTTGCCATCGTGATTTCATCCGCTGACGGATCACGCGAAAACACTCGCCGGTAGAGCGCCGTGATCGTCGCCGCGTCGGCGTCGTTGCCATCGGCTTCGTCGGCAACACGATCGGCCAGTACACGCGCTTGCTCGGCAACAAACGGGTGGTTCATGAAGAACAAAGCCTGCTGCGGGATGGTGGTTTCCGCCCGCGAGGCCGCGGATGCGGTTGGCGATGCAAAGTCGAACGTCCGCAAGATCGGATCGAGTTCCAGACGGTCGACGTAAGCGTACAAACTGCGCCGAGTCGTGTACGGCGTTTCACTCAACTTGACCGAGCGTCCACCGACGGTGAGATCGATCGTGCCTGCGACTGAGACGATCGAATCCCGCATCGCTTCGAAATCGAGACGTCGACGATTCTGCCGCCACAACCAACGGTTCTCCGGATCGACCGCGAAAGCATCCTCTCGCAGTTCAGAAGATTGCTGGTAGGTGTGGCTGGTCGTGATCGTGCGATGCAACCATTTCATCGACCAGCCTTGCTCAATGAATTCGCTGGCCAACCAGTCGAGCAATTCCGGGTGCGATGGAGGTGAACTTCGCAATCCGAAGTCATCCAACGAATCGACCAAGCCACGGCCGAAGTAACGAGCCCAAACGCGGTTGACCAGCACACGAGCGGTCAATGGGTTTTCCGCTGACGTGATCGCTTCGGCAAGTTCGCGGCGGCCGCTGCCATCGGTGAAGGGGCCGTCACTGACGTTGGGCAACAACGACAAAAATTGACGCGGCACCCGATCGCCACGACGGTTCGCTTCGCCACGCAGCAGCACGAACGGATTGACGGGCTTCTTCAGGTCGACCAATGCCATCGCTCGTGGAGGCGCGGCCGGGTGAGTGGATTCGACCGCGGCGATGGCCTTTTCGCGATCCCCCAGAGCCTTGCGTCCTTTGCCTAGCAAACGTGACGCTCGCGCGACCGCTTCCACGTCGAGGTCAAACCAACCTCCGTCAGCCATCAGGATCTGACGGATTGCTTCTTGGTTTGCATCAACCAGCTTGATCGCTTGATTGTCGTTCTTGACGTCCGCCGATTTCGACTTCGCGTCCCAAGCCTTCAGCACGTCGTCCATCACGCCTGCATAAGCGGCAATCAATTCACGCTGCGTCTTGGGATTCGATTGCACCAAGCCATCGCGGATGAGCGGATTGAGATCCTTGTTCTTCCGCCACGATTTCATCCAGCGAGGCAATTGATTGTCGAACTGTTTCGTGTTTGCGCCCAATGCTTGGTTCCATGGGCCCAGGATGGGATGCGAAACATCGGAACGATTCTTCAAGTCCGCCGCCAAGCGTGCGTTCAGCGGCGTCATCGCGGTCTCTTTGATCTTCAATTGGCCAATCACACCACGGATCTCTTTTCCGCGAGCGATCGACAGCAGATAGAAGCCGTCCAGGTACGTCGGAAATTGCTTTTTCAAATCCGCGATCGCTTGCTTTCGCAAGTCTGCTTTGTACTCGGCGAGCTCATTCTGCTTGGCGGTTAGTTGAGCCTGGAAATCCGCTTTCAATTCATCGGAGAATGAAACGTCCGTGTCGATCCGCGGCAGTGTCTCCGGAAGAGCACAACTCGCGAACACGCCATACAACGAGTAGTAGTCCTCCGTCGGGATCGGATCGTATTTGTGATCGTGGCAGCGTGCACAACTGACCGTGATTCCCATCAACCCACGACCGACCACGTCAATTTTGTCCGCGATCTGTTCCAGGCGGTTGTTGCGAAAACGGGGGCCAACGGTCAAGAAGCCCAGTGCCGCCAGCGAGGGTGAATCGGCGTCTTCGGTGTAGAAATCCGCTGCGATCTGTTCGCGAACAAATTGATCGTAGGGTTTGTCATGGTTCAGCGACTGGATCACGTAGTCGCGATAGGTGTAGGCGTACGGGTAACGAAGTTCGGCTTGGGCCTGCCAATCGCGAGTGTCACCGTAGCGTGCCAGGTCCAACCAGTAGCGTGCCCATCGTTCGCCGTGATGCTGGTCGGCCAACAACGTTTCGATCCATTCCGAGACCACCACATCCGTGTCGCGTTCGTCATTCACAAAGGCTTGCACCTGAGAGTACGTCGGGGGCAGCCCCAGCAGGTCGAAGTGCAGCCTGCGGACGATCACCTCACGAGACGCGGTTTTTCCTGGCGTCAATCCATTACGGTCAAGCGAGGCGGCAATGAATGAGTCGATTGGATGGGCCGATTTTTTTTGATTCGCCGCGGTCTGGTCCGCCGGTTTCGATGTGGTGGGAACCTGGGGCTTTTGCAGCGGTTGGAATGCCCAGTGTGACTCGGCGACGCGACCGATCGCCTTTTGGTCACCGAGTGCCGGAGTCATGTCCGCGGCATCGGACTCTGCCATGTCCTGAGCACTTGCGGGCCACGGCAACCCCATGTTGATCCAACGCCGCAGGGTCACGATTTGATCTTCTTCCAGCGGCCCGTCCGGCGGCATCATCTCCATCCCGCGTCGACCAAGCACCGCATCAATGATCAGGCTCTCATTGACGTTCTTGGCAACTGCTGCTGGACCACTGATGCCGCCCTGCAAGATTGTCCCCAGCGAATCCAATCGCAGATCCGATTCCTGCAGTGCATCCCCGTGACACTCGTAGCAGTGTTCAATCAGCAGCGGTCGAACCTTTTCTTCAAAGAACGACTCACGGGGATTCAAACCATCGGCGTACGCACCAGCGCAAAACAACGCCACGGCAAGCAAACACGTGAGGTACCGGGCGGTTTGGTGCATCCAGACAGAAAGCACTCGTTGAGAAGACATCAACGAAAGCATCATTGAAAACCTATTCTTTCATCATGAAACGGCCCCGAAGGTGGGACGCACCCGGAGGTGCGTGACAGGGCCCAGCAGAGCAAATTGTAACTGACCCTGCCTGCCGGCACACGATCGAAGTTTTGAGCGTAACTCGCCGGTGTTTTACTGACCGGCCGAGAATACACCGTCGGTTTGGTCCGGTCGGCATGCGTGCCCCGAGCATCATGTTGGCTCCGCGACTTGGGGGTGGATGTCGGGATGATCGAACAACCGCGGAGCGGTGACAATTGTTAGCCTCGGGTTTTCACCCCGAGGTCTTGGGCTCGCCCTCTCGCTCGACAAGCCGCGGAGCGGCGACAGGTGTCGAGCGATGAGATGGGAGATCGATTGAAAAAGTGAAACTGCAAATTGTAAATTTCAAAATCTGGGCGGTGGCGGCCACGACGGCGCACGGACCGGAGGAGCATCGTGGCGGCGATCCTGGCCCCGGATGGGGCCGGCGTTGGGCATGCCGCGTGGGCCTTGCTGACGCGTTTTGAAATTGCGCTTTTTCGACGGATGGCCAACGGCCTTTTTCAAACTCGTGGTCTGTCACAGCTAAAAGTGAGGGATGATCGTAGTGGACGAGGCCACGAGTCCTTGGATTTGACGCCAGTTCAGGACTCGTGGCCTCGTCCACTACCCTAAAAACAAGTCCTGACAGACCATTAGCCAGCGGGCAACGCCCGTGGACCAGGAAAACACACTTCCATTTTGGCCAACGGCCAAGTTCAATCCAAAACGTGTGGGTTGATGTTGGCCGTTGGCCAACCAATTTCCCTTCGTTCTCGATTCCAGGGGCGATGCCCCTGGCTTCGATGAGGATGGCCGTTGGCCAACAAAACCGACTGCAAAAACGCAACTTCAAAACTCACGCGTCGGGCTCCATTTCGACGGGCTTGGAAGCCCAGTGTACGGGGATTCGACGTGGGGGATTGTTCTACGACGGGGTGGGGAAACAACTGTCGTCGCTCCGCGACTTGGGGGACTTTGTGTCGTGGGCGTGTGACCTTGGGTTAAAACCCAAGGCTTTCGGCTTCCGTCGCTCCGCGACTGGTGGTGGGTGTCGGGGCGTTCGAACAACCGCGGAGCGGTGACAGTTGTTAGCCTCGGGTTTTCAACCCGAGGTCTTGGGCTCGCCCTCACGCTCGACAAGCCGCGGAGCGGTGACAGGTGTCGAGCGATAAGATGAGGCGGATGGCGAATCGGCACTCAAGTTGCTTTGTCGGATGGCTCCTGCCAACATGATTGCCAGATCCGTCTCCCTTTCCGAACAAGGTCCCCTCCATTGAATATTGTCTGCTCCCAGTGTGCGGCATTGAATCGAGTGCCGGAAGCCAAACGACACGACAAACCCGTGTGCGGGAAGTGCAAAACCCCGCTGCTGCCCAATCGCCCCGTCGAGCTTTCCGAAGCGACGTTCGCCAAGTTCGTTGGCCGAACCGAAGTGCCAGTCCTCGTCGATTTCTGGGCGTCGTGGTGTGGTCCATGTCGCATGATGGCCCCTGCCTTCGCCGAGGCGGCGACGACGCTCTCCCCGCAAGTCATTCTGGCGAAGCTCAATACCGAAGAGGCCCCGCAAACCGCATCGAAGTTTGGCATCTCAGGAATCCCAACTTTGATTCTGTTCAAACATGGCGTGGAAGTGGCCAGACAGTCGGGAGTGCTCAATGCACAACAAATCGCCCAGTTCGTGTCATAGCGAAATCGTTATGAACCTGAGGGCCGCTGTGCAGGCGGGGCGGCGAGATTGAGAAGCGGCACTGATCGGTCCCGTGAAGCAGCGAAGTCGCGGTCAGCCGGCCGAAACGTCTGTTTCGTCGTCAATTGCACCGACGAGTTGTTCCAGCACGTCTTCCAAGGTGACAATTCCCAAGGTCCTGCTGGCGGACTGCACCACGGCCAGATGCACGTGCTGATCGCGAAACATGGTCAACAAATCGTCACTGCGATATTCGGGATCAACCACCAACGGTTCGACCGCCAACGACAGCACGGATTCTTGGGAGTCACCACGGATGATCGCCCGAAACAAATCGCGAGCCAAGAGAATGCCTTGGACTTCGTCGATCGTTGCGCCGAAAATGGGATAGCGAGAAAATTCACTGTCTTGCACCTCCCCTGCCGCCTGCGAGTCATAGAGCGTGAATGCCCAATGGCTCACAAGCACGGGGCCGAGAACGTTGATCGTATTGGTCGCAATCACAATCACGACAACGGAATCACGTATTCGACGCTTGACTTGGCTCAGTCGCTTGGAACCGTAACGTTGAAGCTGGATGAGTTCTTCGACTTCTGGTTGGGTCACGCTCAGCACCGCCGCGTCCACCGCGGCCATCAGGCCCGACAACATGATGAACGCGACGAAAAGCAAGATCAGCGTTGCCATTCCAATTTCCTGTTCTCGTGCGGAAGCCCCGCCGGTCTGGGGCTCACTCGCACAGGGGTTCGGTGATCTGCCACGAACTCGACCAAGACAGCATCGTTTTGCCCGCGAAGCAGATCGGCAGAAGTGATCTGGCACAACCATGTGACCCGTTTGGGTGTTCATCCTGGTTGTACCTAGTGGTCCGTCAAAGCTAAAAGTTAGAGTTAATCGTAGTGGACGAGGCCACGAGTCCTTGGATTCGACGCCGGTTCAGGACTCGTGACCTCGTCCACTACCCTAACGACAAGTCCTGAAAGACCACGAGGAGCAACAAGGCGACTCAAAACGGTTCCAATGTCGAAAGACTCCTGCCGATCTGCTTCGAGTCGGGGTGAATGATCGTGATTTTCGGGGTCGTGATCTTCCATCTCGATGACAAATGCTTCGACGCCGTGAACGTTTTGATAGATCATCGTGTGGCTCATGTTTGATTGCTCCCTGAGGTGCATGAAACGCATTTTTCTACCTTGCGAAATTGCAATTCACGGGCCGAAGAGGTGGCGCGGATCTTGCTGCGATGGGACGCGGAGGTTCAACAATGACTGAAACAAGAAAACTCGATCACCCTTGGTTGATTGCCGTTTGGCCTGGTATGGGGCACGTGGCCTTGAGTGCCGGTTACTACCTGATGTCCAAGTTGGGCATGAGTCAATTCGCGGAGATGTCAGCGGACGAACTGTTTGATGTGGACTCCGCGATCGTGCAGGATGGCTTGGTGCAGCGCCCCCATCGACCGCGCAGCCGAGTGTTTGCATGGAAGGCACCGCCGGGTGGACGTGACGTCATCGTGTTCATTGGCGAGTTTCAACCGCAAATGGGCAAGTTGCCGTTTTGCGAACGACTAATCGACTTCGCTCGGGACCACGGTGTCGAGCGATTGTTCACATTCGCGGCAATGGCCACCGACATGCAACCGGGCACCGACGCTCGCGTGTTCGCGGCCGCGACTGAGCAGTCGTTGCTCGACGAGATCGAGCCCTTCGGCGTGAAGATTCTCGATGACGGGCACATCGGTGGGCTCAATGGCGTGTTGTTGGCAGCGGCCGCCGAAAAGGGGATGCCGGGCGTTTGCTTGCTGGGCGAGATGCCGCACTTGTTTGTCCAGTTGCTGTACCCCAAGGCATCCCTGGCTGTGCTGCGGGTGTTCTTGCAGATGTCCCAGATTGAAATGGACTTAGCCGAATTGGCACAGCACGCCGAACAAACGGAGCATCGATTGGGGCAGATTGTGGCCCAGGTGCGGCGGAAACTGGAACCTCAGCCCGAGGAAGCGGAGGAACCGGCAGGCGAAGATTGGAAGGTCGCTTCGCAACTATCCGACGAAGACGAACAACGCATTGAATCGCTGTTTGAGATCGCCGCTGCTGACCGTAGCCGCGCGTTTGAGTTGAAAGCGGAGCTGGACCGATTGCAAGTTTTCGAAGACTACGAGGATCGGTTCTTGGATCTATTCAAGTCGCCATGACATCACAAAAAAAGATCGGTTGGATCCGTCCGAGCGGACAGATCCAACCGATCATGTGAACTGCCGGTGGTGCTATTTGGCTTTCACCGCAATGCGTTTGGCCTTGGCTTCTTCGCCTTTGGGCAAGTGGACTTCCACGATGCCATTCTTATAGATGGCCTCGATGTTGTCGGCTTCGATACCTGACGGCACACTCATTGCTCGGTAGAACTTGCCGTAGCTGCTGAAGTGCCCATTGCCATTTTGGGAAGAGTCTTGCTCGGTCTTGTGCTCCGCTTGCATGACCAAGCGTCCCGGAGACAACTTCACGTCGATTTCGTCCGGTTCAAATCCCGGTGCTTCGGCACGGACGACGATTTCGTCTTCGGTGTCCTGGACTTCGCAGCCCCAACCGTTGTTCCAGGTGTCATCCAAATCAGCACTCCACATTTTGTTGAGCATGCGGTCAAAGTTGGCACGAAACTGCGTCAAATCGTTTTGCGGTGCGGCTTCCATCAATTCGGAGTCGCTTTGGTGTTTCCAGGGGACCAAGTACTTCAACATCTTTTGGGTTCCTTGAGTTTGATTTCCAAAGATCGGACTGACCATGAGAAGTCAACTTCACAGCGAGTTGGACGTTTCTGTTTCGCCAGTCCTAAACAACGACAGTTGAAATGAAAAGCAAGTCATGTTCCAAAGAACCATTGCATCTTGTCTTCTGCTTGCTTCCGGTGCGTCAACGCATGGATGAACTCGGCGATTCGGTGATAGATGTCTTCTGCTTCGATGATCTCGCTGCATTTCATTTGCAGACCTGCCGAACCACGTCTCAAGACTTCTCCGGTGCATGGGTGTGAATGAAGTTCATGTCAACATCTCGTTGCATGGCGATTCGTCTGAGTTCGCCGAGGTCGAGTTTCCCCAGGCTGGTCAGCGGGATCGTCTCCACTTCGATGAAGTCAACGGGCTTGGGAATCCAGACAGCAGGAAGATCGTTCGCTTCCGAAAGTTTTCGCGTGATGTCGGCTGCCGACGTGTTTCTCCAAGGGGTGTGAACAACGACCAAACGTTCGCCCCTGTTGAGATCGGGAATGGCCGTGATGGCGACCTGACGTTCCTCATTGGCGTTGTTTGTTCGAAGCAGCTCTTCGATCGCTTCTTCGACTGCTGCATGAGGCACGATCTCGCCGCCGATTTTTGAGAAGCGGTGCTGGCGTCCTTGGATCGTGACAAAGCCATCCTCGTCAACGCTCGCGAAATCGCCGGTGTTGTACCATCCGTCCACCATGACCTCGGCGGTTTTATCGGGCAGGTTCAAGTAGCCAAGCATCACGTTGGCACCGCGAACCAGCAGCAGCCCCTGTTCGCCAACGGGCACTTCAGCGCGCGTTTCGGGAGCAACCATCCGTATTTGCACACCAGCAACCGGGCGGCCGACGGTTCCTTTCCGGTCGAACAACTGCGACGGTGCGAACGAGCGATGCACCGGCACATTGACCGACGCCCATGGAGACAGCTCGGTTGTCCCGTATCCCTCAGCAGGGGTGACGCCGAATTTCTCAGCAAACGAATTCGCAGTGCTTGGCTCGAGTCGTTCACCACCGACGATGGCCAAGTCCAAGGCGGGGAAAGCATTTGCTGGACATCGTCGCTGGTACACTTTTAAAAATGTGGGCGTCGCGAACAAAACCGTGGCGAGATATTTCTTGGCCAGTTTGGCAATGGCCTTTGTTCCGAACGGATCAAAGTGATAGACCGCCGTCATGTTCAACCCGAACGGCAACCACAGCGTGGCGGAGAACCCGAATGCGTGGAAGGTCGGCAGGATTCCTAGCACGACATCATCCGGCCGAACGCGATACCTTTGGCGAATCGCGTCGATGCTGGCGGCCATGTTGCCGTGTGACAGCATCACGCCCTTGGGATCAGCGGTTGTTCCGGACGTGAACAAGACCGCCATCAAATCGTTGGCACTCGTGCGATGAAGTCCAAGTACTCGATCGAGCAAAATGCTGGGCAAGCAATAGGCCATCAGGCCGGAGACGGACTTGTCCCACCAAGTCGCCTGTTGCATCAGGTCTTCCATGCAAACGAGTTGGGGCTCCACCTCATAGGGACGCCGCTTTAGAAATTGACGGCTGGTAAGGACGTGTGTGATTGCGCACTCGTCGAGACACTTTTGAATTCGTTCGTTGGTGAATGTGTAATTCAAATTCACCACCACCTTGCCAGCCAAGCCGATGCTAACGTTCGCCAACACGGCGGCAACGGAAGGCGGCAAGAGCACGCCAATCATGACGTCTTTGTCGTTGACGATTCCCGATCGCATCAACACTCGACGCGTGACCAAGGCGGCCGCTAGCAAGCGTCCCCCTGACAAATCCAAGCCGGTCGAATCGGCGGCTTGGCGGCGAAAGAGGCGCGACCGACACGTGCGAATGAAGTCTTGCAGGGGGAACATGCTGTTGGCCAGCGAGAAGGAAACAGATTTGACGAATCTGTCCAATGGGCAAGTCAGAGCACTCGTTTCGATCGAACTTGCACCGTGATTCTCTCGCCGCAAACACCATTCCGTTTCTGGTTTCATCCCGCGGAACACACAAGTGCAAGCTGGCTGAGCAGGTGGACAGGAATGATCTGACATCGACGATGTGAACCGTTTGGGCGTTCGTCCCGGCTAGTCGAGGAAGAAATACCCTCATGCCTGAGTTTTCGGTTGTGCAACGACGTTTGGCATCTTGTCCGCATCCGCGCAAGGCGTGCGAACCCGCCCACGTTACATGATCGTGGGTGGCTCACTCGCGGAAGCGGAATCGGTCCAACACAACGGAGCTCAAGTAAAAGTGAAGGGGCGGTCACATTTCCTAGCCGCTGATACAACTGGATGGATGGCGGCATGATCATTGTGCTGATCCACTGCAATGCCGAGCCGTTGGGCGTCGAGCATTCATTGAGGGCATTGGTCAATGGTGCCAAGCGACGCCAGATTCCTGGGCTGGCGAGCCAAGCAGGAACCAATGCTTGTTTGGACGTTCTCCGCGACGAAGGATGCGGCAACGATTGGCACGGACCGTGCATCGGAGATACAAACAAGCTTGGCTCAAGCCAGCCCGAGGCCCGACGCCAACGCACAGCGACCTGCTTCGGCGTCAACGACTCTGCCGTCGTGAACGAGGTTGCTCACTTCGAGGTGAAGGACTTGCGACCTCGTGCACTGCCAGTTCCCCCTCTCACCAAGTGAAAAGACATGGGCACCGCATCGACCACCCCATCAGCTCTTCGGGTCAGCAGCGTGATGCAGCATCCCGTCGTGAAGTTGCATGAAACCGACTCGATCCAAGACGCCGTCGACCAACTGAACGAGAATCATGTGTCAGCATTGCCGGTGGTCAACGATGACGACCAATTGGTGGGCATCCTGACTGTCACGGATTTGCTGCGATTGGTGCAGGACGCCGAGCAATCGCTGGAGGATCGGATGACGGTTTATGAAAATTGTTTCTGGCTGACCGAGTTGATTCGCGACACGTTGGGTAACAACGAAGTCACCACGGCAATGTCCTCCAAGCCAGTCACCGCCAAGCCCGATGATCCATTGCAGCGAGTCGCCAATTTGATGCTCGATCATCAAGTGCATCACATTCCGATCACAACGGAAGGGAAGCAGTTGGTGGGGATGGTGTCATCCATTGACTTCGTGCGTCTGGCGGCCACACCCGCATGAATCGAAGGGAAATCATACGCTGTGGCCTTGGTCAATGTGGGCGATCCCTGCCGCCTCAAAACGACAACTGGGACGGGTTGTGTAGTGCAACACGTCATTGATTTCGCGCCAACCAAAATGGGAGTTTCGTGATGAAGACGATTCATATTCTCTTTGGGGTGTTGCTTTTGGGGCTGATCGGATGCACTCCCGACCCGAAATCAGGAAAGGGATTCACGCTGCCCGAAGGAGACATCACGCGAGGGAAATCCACGTTCGAGCAGTTGAATTGCCAAGCGTGCCACACCGTGGCTGGCGTGACTTTCGATGACACGGAACAGTCGTCCGACTCAGACTCCACGGATCAAAAGGTTGTCGCCTTGGGCGGCGAGAAAATGGCCGTTCAAACCTACGGTGACCTGGTCACGTCGATCATCAACCCTTCGCACCGATTCGCCAAGGGATTTGACCAAGCGGACATCGCAAGTGAAGGGGAATCCAAAATGCGAAACTACAACGAGGTGATGACCGTGCAGCAACTGATCGACCTGGTCACATTTTTGGAATCGCACTACTCGGTGAAACCATACGAACCCACGCCGTACGGTCCCTATTCATTCTGAACCAGGATGCAATCGAAACTTGGCGGCCGCACCACGATGTGGATGCCCCTTTCCGCCAATTCGATTCGAACGATTGGTGCTGAGGCAGTGCTCGTCGAGCTCCGTGTGACAGACCCCGCGGGCGGAAACTTGAATGAGCAGGTCGTTGGCGACTGGCTCAGCCGTGCCCATCTCGACCAGCGACAGTGGGCGTAGTTGCACACTCAACGGAGCGGTTTGGCGGAGGATCATCGCTTTCCTGATTTTCTCTGTTGTCTCTCGCATCCATAGCGTCCCGCTTCGCTCGGCGAACCTCCGGTCGCTGCACACGAACAGGGGTCCGGCCGAAGCGTCAGGGAAGTCCGCATGGTTCCGCTGATGGTGATCCACTCACGATGCCAAGAACGCAAAGCAGGTACGCAGGTGTCATCGGGTATGTGAGCCGTTTGGCGTTAGCCACGGTTCCCACGCAAAACCGGGGCTAACGCCCAAACGGCTCACAAGGTGAAACCCAATCATTCCTGCGTACCTGCTTAGGACCTCATTCAGGCCGGTGCCCCCAATGTGGTACGCGATGTGCGATCCGACGCATCGACGCTTTGCAGCACAGCGGCCTCAATCGGCGAAATGGTTTCGCTGATCGTTTGTGTGTTTGCATTTTGCGATTCATGATCCAACGAATGGAAGAGTACTGACATGATGAAGATTGCACTGACGATGACGCTGTCCATCGCAATGGCGGCCTGTGGTAACTCCGTCGACGCGGGTTGGGGGAGCAGTGGTGGTAGCTCCGGCGGAAGCAGTGGCGGCTATGCGGTCAACTACGGAAGCTCAGGCGGAAGTAGCGGAGGCTACGTTTCCCGAAGCTATGGCAGCAGCGGTGGAAGTTCGGGACGCATCGTCGCTCGAGTTCGACATCGAATCACCGTCCAGCGAGCAAGCCACGGCAGTTCTGGTGGTGCCTACCGCGCCCGCAGCTACGGTTCGTCCGGCGGTTCGTCCGGCGGCAGCAGTGGGGGATACTATCGCGTCCGCAGCTATGGCTCGTCCGGCGGGAGCTGGTGATCCCACTTGATCGCATCAACCGGATCGGTCGGGGCCGTTCGTTGTGACGGTCCGGGCCGATCTTTGCGTTGCCCTTCGAGCCCAGTTCTGGATGTCACACTTGCTTGAGAAGGTGCTGGCAGAATCTCGCAAGTCAGCAGACCGATTGGATGCAACGGCCCTGGGACGCAACGTGTTTTCGTCGTCTGGTGCGCTCCGCTTAAGCAGGTCGGCAGGAATGATCGGGCATCACCATGTGAGCCGTTTGGGCGATAGCCCCGGTTGGACATGGAAGCAACCACGCTTGCCAAGACATTTCAAATGCCGAAAGACTCCTGCCGACCTGCTTTGCAGGGCGTTTTTTGCCTGTCGAGGCATGACAAAGATGGCCGTGCAACATTGATGCGAACCGCGGGATTCTGATGGCGGGAAGACGTGGCGTGCAGCAAATGTGTGCCAGTGAGATTAGAATGCCGCGATGGAAATTGAGAGATTGGTCGCGTTTTTGGAATCCTCGCCAACGGTTCGTTTGCTGCGAGCCGATCAGGCGGCGTTTGTGGTTTGCTTTCTCCGCCATTCGTTGAAGTTGACCGGGCAAGATTCAGCGATCTCGTTGTCGCACAACGAACTGCAACACCGACTGACCGTCTTTCAAGAACAACTTCGGGAGGACGGATACGACGCCTTCTCAGGTTCCGCGGATCGCTACCTTCGGGAATGGTCGGATGCGGGGTGGCTGAGACGCTTTCTGCCAGCTGAATCGTCCAGCCCGCACTACCAACTGACTCGCTATGCCGAAGACGCGATTGGGTTTCTTGAACAGTCGATCTCTCGCGAAACGCGAATGGTCGGCACTGAATCTCGATTGCGGTTGGTCATCGACACGCTGACCGATTTGGTCCAAGGCGCTTCCTCGGATCGTGAACAGCGATTGCAAACCCTGATCGAACAGCGTGACGACTTGAACCGTCAGATCGATTCAATTCGCGGGGGCGCTGAGATCGAGACCTACCATCCCGCGCAGGTTCGCGAACGTTTCCACACCGCTGTTGACCTGCTGAAGACCCTGCAAGGTGATTTCCGGGCGGTCGAAGATCGCTTTGAAGAAATCGCTCGCGATGTGACCCGCGGGGCTCTTGATACCGAGCGCGGTCGCGGTGACATTTTGGCCGGTGCACTCGATGCGGAGGACTTGGTCAAACAACAAGACGAAGGTGTCAGCTTCGATGCCTTTGTCGCCTTCCTCTTTTCGCCGCAGGCTCAAGCCAAACTACGAGAGACGATCGCCGAAGTGACACGATTGGAAGCCATCGCCGATCAACGCGGCGCCATTGAACACGTTCGGGCAATGGTTCCTTCGTTGTTGGCAGAAGCCGAAAATGTGCTTCGTCAAACAGGACGATTGTCGCAAACACTCAGACGCTTGCTGGACAGTCGATCGACCAGCCATCGCAAGCGAACCGCCGAAGTTTTGCAAGAGGTTCGGACCTTGGCAGCGAAAATGAAACAATCCACGATGCAGACGGGAATCCCCGTGCCGAGCGAAATCGGATTGCGAGTCGACACGACGTTGGGCATCAGTTCGCCATTGACCCGACCGTTTTGGACTCCCCCGCAAGTCTTCGACATCGCCGTGGAAACCAACGAGATTGACTGGGAAACAGCGAAACGGCATGCTCGCAAGCTATCCGGGCTGAAACGCTTGCAATGGGATCGCATGCGAGACTTGGTGCACCGGGTCACGGATCTGCAAACCAACATCACGTTGTCACAGTTGCTGGAACATCGCCCACCCACGGTCGGCGTGATCGAGTTGGTCGGATGGATGCAGATTGCTCACGAGGACGGTCACACCATCGATGCCGAAGCGACCGAACAGGTGACGGTGACGACGGAAGATCCTTTGAGCGGCGAATCAAGCACGGTTCACGTTCGTGTTCCGCTGGTCACTTTCTCAAAGACGCATCAAATCGAAAACGAACCCGTCCGGAAGGGAAAACCACGATGACAGAACCTTCTTCGCAAACGGACCCAACGCCCGACAAAATGTTCTCCGACACGATGCCGCCTCCGGTACCTTGGGCCCCCGCGGCAGTTCGATTGTTGCAAGGCATTGTCTATCACGACGACGCTGGCGACACGTGGGAACGGATTCTGTCGGGCGTCACGCCGCTGACGGACTACTTCGCTCGGATCGGGTTGCAATTGATTGTCAACGAAGAAGACGGGATGGCCTACCTGCGTCAGATCGATCCTGAGTCACTGCCGCCGGAGTACCCGTCGATTCCAAAGTTGTTTCGCAGCGTGCGACTGACGTTCGAGGCGTCGTTGTTATGCGTCTTGCTGCGAGAAGAACTGCGTCAATTCGAAGAAGAAATTCATCGCGATGGTCGTTGTGTGGTGACTCAAGCGGCGTTACTCGAAGTTTGGCAATCGCTCGTCCCAACGGAGACTGACGACGTGCGAGCGAATCGGAATCTGGGCGGTCAACTTCGAAAACTCGAAGAGCTGAAATTCGTTCGCCAGTTCGAAAAGGATCCCCCCAGTTGGGAAGTCCGTCGGATCTTGAAAGCGAGATTGCCGTTGCAGGAACTGGAAAGGTTGCGAGCGGATTTGGAGGCGGAGTTGAAACGCAGCGACGCGGGATCGGTCCAGGAAGAAGAACTTGACGCAGAGACGGGGAGACGCAAGGACGCAGAGGGCAGCGAAAACATCTGATGCTTGGTCCTGTACCTCTGCGTCTCTCCGTCTCTCGCGCCTCAGCGTCGAATCCATCAGGCTGAACCAAGCAGAAGCGTCCATTTTGGAAAACGCAAAGTCAAGGATGGTTTCCATCGCGTTGGAAACGGTTGGTAGGAAGTTGACGCAGAGGCGGTGAGACGCAGGGACGCGGAGGGGAGCGGGTGGGGTAGTATTTCGCTTCTTCGCCCCTGCTTTTCCCCTTCAACCGGTGTGGTGAATCATGAAAGAAAACGACATCAGCAAGGTCGTCTTGAACGCTTCGATCGAAGTGCATCGCACGCTCGGTGGGCCTGGATTGCTGGAGAGCGTGTACGAGGAGGCGTTGGCCTGGGAACTCGACCAAACCGGTTTGTCGGTCAGACGACAACAAGCAGTTCCGATCCAATACAAAGGCAACGTCTTGTCGACTCCTCTTCGGCTGGACCTGGTCGTGAATGACTTGGTCATCGTCGAGTGCAAAGCCACTTCGAAGTACAACGACATCTTTGCCGTTCAGTGTCTCACCTATCTACGGTTGATGAATCTGAAGCTGGGGATTGTTGTCAATTTCGGTGAACGCAAAGTCAAGGATGGATTCCATCGCGTTGTAAACGGTTTGTAGGAAGTTGACGCAGAGGCGGGGAGGCGCAGGGGCGCAGAGGAGGGCGCAGACATCGAATACATGGTTCTGTACCTCTGCGTCTCCCCGTCTCTTGCGCCTCTGCGTCGAACCCATCAGGCTGGATCATGTGGAGCGGTCCAATTCGGTGAACCCAAAGTGAATTCTGGTTTCCACCGCGTTGTAAACGGTTGGTAGGAAGTTGACGCAGAGGCGGGGAGGCGCAGGGACGCAGAGGAGGGCGCAGACATCGAATACTCGGTCCTGTACCTCTGCGACTCACCGTCTCTCGCGCCTCTGCGTCGAATCCATCAGGCTGGATCATGTGGAGCGGTCCAATTCGGTGAACGCAAAGTCAAGGATGGATTCCATCGCGTTGTAAACGGTTTGTAGGAAGTTGACGCAGAGGCGGGGAGGCGCAGGGACGCAGAGGAGGGCGCAGACATCGAATACTTGGTCTGTACCTCTGCGTCTCCCCGTCTCTCGCGCCTCTGCGTCGAACCCATCAGGCTGGATCATGTGGAGGCGTCCAATTCGGAAAACGCAAAGTGAATTCTGGCTTCCATCGCGTCGTAAATGGTTTGTAAGAAGTTGACGCTGAGGCGGGGAGACGCAGGGGCGCAGAGGGCAGCGTGGACACTTGATCGTAATGCCAGCCCTGAGCTGATGGGAAAAGTTGGCAGCGCGGTAAGTGTGCGAACCGAATGCAACTCATTGAAAAAGTCCAATTGACAATTGAAAAATGCAAAGCGACGCGATCTCATCCACGTATTTCCGGCATTTTGCAATTGTCAATTTACACTTTGACTTTTTCAATAACGCCAACCGCTGTATCAATCCCATTCGTCGGAAAGCCGCCCAAACGGTCTAGTTGAATTCACTTTTCGCAGCCCAGGCCTATCCCTCTGCGCCTCCCCGTCTCTCGCGCCTCTGCATCGAATCCATCAGGCTGGATCAGGTGGAGCGGTCCAATTCGGTGAACACAAAGTGAAGAACGGCTTCCATCGCGTTGGAAACGGTTGGTAGGAAGTTGACGCAGAGGCGGGGAGGCGCAGGGACGCAGAGGGGAACCTTGACGTCTGATATCCTGTCGCGTGATGCGTTTCTCAGTCTCTCGAATTTTATCGCCAACCAACATGAAGCCCTCTCAACCACTCGAATTATTCGCTGACGACGATGAAGTGTCAGAACGTATGAAGCCCGGATTCCGTCTGGCGACGTTTGAAGTCTTCAATTGGGGAACTTTTGACGGCCAAGTCCACTCGATCTCGCCTCAAGGGACTTCCTGTTTGCTGGTCGGTGAAAACGGAGCGGGCAAGTCAACACTGGTCGATGCGATGTTGACGTTGCTGGTTCGTCCCGGGGTTCGAAACTACAACGTCGCCGCTGGGGCATCCAAGAAAGAACGCGACGAACGAACGTACATTCGCGGTGCGTACGACCGGACCGCCGGCAGCGATGAGAAGCCCAGGATTCAGTACCTCCGGGAAGGGACTGGATTCTACACGGCCCTGTTGGCCACGTTCGCCAGCGCTCGTTCGGGCAAGTCGTTCACGGTTTGCCAGGTGATGTATTTGACGTCGAGCGGCGATCGGAAAATCTTCTACGCGTTTGATCGGAAACCTCGCAGCATCGCAGGTGACCTGGGCGATCTGACCTCCACCGGTGACATCAAGAGCACGTTGATCGACCGGGGATTTGAAGTCACCGAGAACTTCAAAACCTATCACGGGTGGATGAAACGGTTGGTCAAATTTCGTTCCAAGGCAATGGATATCTTCAACCAGACCGTCGCGGTGAAAGATGTCCAGCGACTGGATCAGTTCATTCGCGATCACATGCTGGAAAAGAAGTCGTGGAACGATAAGGTAAGCAAACTGCTCGAACACTTTGCCCAGTTGAGTGAGGCTCATCGTGCACTCGTGCAGGTGCGTCAGCAGTCGGAGTTGCTGGTCCCGATCTTAAGAACAGGCAAGCGGTTCCAAGAGACAAACGCCAAGCTGCAATCGGCTCGCAAAGAACTCGCTGCATCGGGGTTGTTCTTTGACATCCAAACCGGCGAACTTTTGCGTCCGCTGTGTCAGCAATGGAAACTGCGATTGGAACATCTTGATGAACAGATCAGTCTGCTGGATCACTCGTTGAAATCCAAACGTGGTGAAGCCGCGTCCGTTGATCACGAGATTCGCCACAGTGGTGGGGCCAGACTGCAGCAACTCCCCTTTTTGATCGAAAAGGAAGAACAGCATGCGGCGTCCAAAAAAGAGAAACGCCTTTTGTATGAGTCGAAACTGAAGCAAGTTGGTATCGACGAAACCATTTCCAGTCCCGAGCAACTTGAAAAGGTTCACCGGCAAATTGGCGATCAGCAACAACGAATCGCGATCGAAAAACAAACCGCCACCGACCAGCTCGAATCACTCAACTATGAAATCGGTGTGCTGCGTCAGGAACTCGCCACCGACGAAAGCGAACTGGAATCACTTCGCCAACGAAAGGGCAATCTGCCCGACGCGTTCATTGAAGTTCGCAGTGAACTGTGCGCTGCCTTTCGACTCTCGCCAACCGATCTTCCGTTCGCGGCCGAGTTGATCGCCGTCAACCCGGATCATGGCCGCTGGGAAGCGTCGATTGAACAGGTGCTTCATTCCTTTGCGAGAACATTGTTGGTCCCAGACGACCTCTATGCCAAGGTTTCAGGATTTGTCGATTCGCAGCGTCTGACGGATTCACGCGGTCGAGGTCTGCGATTGACCTACGATCGTATCGGGGCTCGCCAGTCCACTCCATCGCAACCATCGACCGACCTGGGCCTGCCCGACATGTTGCTCTACCGCGACAACCATCCACTGGTCCCGTATGTCCGCGGCGAGATTCTGTCACGGTTCGACCACCTGGCGTGCGAATCCATCCGAGACTTTCAAATGGCGGGTCGTCGGGCGATGACGGTCCATCGACACGTCAAACAGAACCGCCGGCAACACGCCAAAGATGACCGCACAGCGATTGGGGACCGAAAGCACTTCGTTTTGGGCTGGGACAATCGCACCAAGCGAGAGGCACTGGAACGATCGATCGGAGAACAAAAGGCGTTGCTTGATCGCAGAGTTTCATCGGCTGAGTCACTCCGTCGTAGGAGCGACCAGGCGACGCGAAGGCTGAGCCTGTTGGACGAGTTATCGGCGGTGACGCAGTTCGACACCATCGACGATCACCGGCACGATTTTGAAGCCTCTCAATTGAGGCTCGAAAAGCAAAAGCTGGAGGAGTCGAGCGATCAAGTTCGACAGCTCAAGGCAAAGCTGGCGGCTCTCAATGCGGAGATCCAGGGGCTGGAATCCGAACGAGATCGATTTGTGGGGGAACGCTCCAATCTGCAGACAGAGATCGGGAAAAGCGAAGGGATCTTGAAACAAGTTGATGCGAAAGTCGAGGAGGCTCGCTCGAACGATCGATTCGCTTCCACCCAAGCGTTCTTCAACGGGATCGTCCATCAACTGGGCGAGCGTAAACTGACATTGGAGAATCTTGGGATGTTACCGCGGGATATTGCGGATGAACTGAACGTCCGTGTCAGCGAGTTGGAAGAGCGGATCGTTCCAGTCCGGGACAACCTGACCAAGGCGATGAGCAAATTGTTGAATCGATTCCCTGTCTTCGAGTCGGAACTCGATCCCACGCCTCAAGCATTGCCCAGCTTCAAACAACTTGCCGAGCGAATCAACAAGGACGACCTGCCTCGTCACGAGCGGCGGTTCAAACAGCGACTCAAGGAAAAAGTGCTTCAAGAGATCGGCTTGCTACATGGATCACTCGAAGACGAACGAGAAGAAATTCGCAGCAAGGTCGAAACGCTCAACGAAGCCCTGCGTCAACTCGATTGGAATCCAGGCTCGTTCATGCGCCTGGAACCAAGCGACACGTCCGACGCGGAGATCCGTGATTTTCGACGGGAGCTTGCGGGTTGCCTGGAAGGAACGCTAGGTGGCACCGACGACGCCAATGAAGCAACGTTCAAGAAGATCGAACAGCTGGTCGACCGACTTCGAGACGACGCGAACCTTCGTTGGCGAGAAAAGGTGATCGATGTTCGGAATTGGTTCAAATTCGCGGCTCGCGAATACGATACGGTATCGGGTGAACCAGGCAGCTATTACGACGGAGGCACCGGGCAATCCGGTGGCGAGAAAGGCAAACTGGCGTTCTTGGTGTTGGTCGCTGCGATCGCCTATCAATATGATCTCCAACCGGATGATCCATCCCGCGAACGATTTCAATTTGTCATGGTGGACGAAATGTTTTCACGCAGCGATGACACGCGTGCCAAGTACGCACTCGATTTGTTTGAACGTTTTGGATTGCAGTTGGCCATCGTCGCGCCACTGGACGCCAAGGCACGGATCACGGAGAGCTATATTGGCACGTATGGTCACATCATCAAAGATCCCGACACGCACCGCAGCCAATTGATCAGCCTGACGACCGAGCAGTATCGAGCCACGGATCAGGAAGCATGATCACTGCCAAACAGATTCGAGACAAAGCAAAGCGACTGTTTGGGAAGGCAATCAAGGCTTGGTTGAACCATGAGCTGGAGGCGTTCTTCCCACACCGAATCCCCGCCAACCTGACACCCTCGCAGGATTTGTCAAAAGCGATCGCGGAAGTCGAGTCCCTGCGTGAGCACAGCAAACGAACGATCGGATCAGGGTACCGAATCGAATGGAAATCCCGTCGAAGTCGCACGCATGGGCAGAATGACTTTCCCGATGCAGTTTTCGTGGACACGATGGATGACCTGGTTGAACTGAGTGACCGGGTGGGTGACTGGAAGTCGCTTCAGTTGGCCGTTGCCACGCTTCGTGATCGTCAACCGAGGCTCGAAGACTGGTTGCGAGCGGGGACGAATTGGAAGTTGATTTTGGAGTTGTCCGACGTGCTTCCTGATTTGCTCAGCATTCTCGATCACATGCTTTTGCATCCGCGTCCAGACTGTTTCGCTCGTGAGTTGCCGGTTGCCGTTTCCACCAAGCTGATCGAGCAACATCGTCGTCGGCTGGCAATCTGGCTGGATCTGCTGTTGCCGCCCGACGCGATTGATTTCCGGTTTGGCCACGACCAATTTGAACCTCGATACGGGCTGCGCTACGCCCGTCCGCACTACTTGCTTCGAGTCCTCGACGAAGCGTTGCAACACGATCTGGGGCTACCATTTGACGAACTTTCATTGCCCGCTGAATCCATTGACAAGCTGCCGGCAAGGGACCAGCGAGTCATCATTGTCGAGAATAAAGTGAGTCTGTTGTCGCTGCCCTCGATGCGTCGAACGCTTGCGTTGGGCGGACTGGGAAACGGGGTGACGCAACTGTCTGAGATCTCCTGGCTTTCGAAGTGCAAAGTCATTTACTGGGGCGATCTGGATGCCGACGGGTTTCGCATTCTCGATCGACTCCGAGTGATTCTTCCGCACGTGGAAAGCCGTTTGATGGACCGATCCATCGTGGAGCAATTTGCCGATCTAGCGACCAAAGGCAACGCGAGCGAGGCTCATGCAGTCGAGAATCTTTGTGAGAGCGAACTGCGGTGCTATCACCACGTGTGCGAAACCAACCTTCGGATCGAGCAAGAACACTTGCCGACTGAGTTGATATTCAAGGCACTCTCACTCTGATTCTCTTGCCTTGGAAAGCGCTGACGCGATCAATCCGGCGGGAATCGACACAACGCCCAATCCGACGATCAACACGACAAACGTGAAGATGCGGCCACCCACGGTCAACGGGTAGACGTCGCCGTATCCAACCGTTGTCAGCGTCGCCACCGCCCACCAAAGCGAATGAAACACCGAGGCAAAAGCATCGGGTTGAGCTTCGTTCTCGAAATGGTAGATGCCAACCGCCGCGAGGTAGAGCACGATCACGGCAACCACGCCGAAGAGAACCAATTCTTCCCAAGCGATCAACAAGGCTCGGTGAAACCTTCGCACAGCCGCGTTGTATCTCGCCAGTTTCAGAATTCGAAACAGACGCAACAACCGAAACGCTCGCATGGAACGAAGGTCGAACCCTAAGCAGGTACGCAGGTGTCATCGGGTATGTGAGCCGCTGGCGTTAGCCGAATGGCACTTACTTTAGATTGAGTCTTCAGCTGCGATAATCTTGGCACAGTTTTTGCGCATTCAGGCTTCCTTTCTCAAAAAGGAGCCATTTTGGCATGAACGATTCCGAGCGAAGCATGGAAGCCGACCAGCAGTTTGACCGCTCCTTCGAACTGCTGCATCAGCTTGTCAACTTCGAAGATGCGAACGAGCTTTTTGCCCAGCGAGCTCACACTGTCTACACCGCCTGCGTTGTCCTTTGGATGCTCGTCTACCAGCGTCTCAAGCCCGATGCCTCACTCGAAAACGCGGTGAAACACCTGATCGAAACTAGGCCGAGCTATCTTCCCGAGAACAAACGACTCGACGAAAACACGATCTCGACCGCATCGGGTGCCTACAGCCGAGCGCGATCTCGACTGCCTCTAGAAGTCGTTCGTTGGTTTGCCGAGGAAGTCAGCTCCGGCATCATTTCGGCCACCGAGCCTACATTCAACCAACAACGCGTGTTCCTGATTGACGGAACCACGATGGCTCTTGCACCGGAAAAAGAACTCCAACAAGCGTTTCCACCGGCAAGCAACCAACTCGGCGAAGGTATCTGGCCATGCGCGTTGTTAACCGTCTTTCATGAACTTGCCAGCGGCGCTGCAATGCTTCCGCAAGTCGGACCGATGTACGGGCCCGAGGCAGTCTCCGAGACGCAACTTGCTCGCCAAGGTTTTGAGCAGCTTCCCGAGCACTCGATCATTATGTCCGATGCGGGCTTTGGGATCTTTGGAGTCGCGTATGAAGCCATCAATGCAGGGCACGACATTTTGCTGCGAATGAAGAAGGCTAACTTTCATTCGCTGCAGAAGAATGCCGAGCTGATTGAGCAATCCGAACATCACAAAAGTTACCGACACACGTGGATACCCACGAAGAAGAATCGCCAGACCCAACCGGAGTTGCCCGCGGATTGCCAGTGCGATGTTTTTCTGCACGAGGTCAAGGTTACCGACTCGCTGACGCTTTATCTGGTCAGCACGCTGGCCGACGAAGCTTTCACGTTGGCCGCATTATTTGAGCGTCGCTACGATGTAGAAATTGACATTTGCAACTTCAAGGTGGTGATGGATGCCGAGAATATCCGTGCCAAGAGTGTCGACACATTCATGAAAGAACTCTACACGTCAGTCGTGGCTTACAACCTGACCAGTCAGCTTCGTATCGAAGCGGCCGCCATGGAGGAAGTTCCGCCGCGTCGAATGAGTTTCAAGCGAACGTGGACCACCTTTCAGACTTTTTTGTTGCGACACATGCACACCGAGCCTAGCCAGTGGCGCGAGGCCTACCGAACCGCCCTGGCGATCGCCCGCAAAGACAAGTTGCCAATTCGAGGCAAACGCAGATACCGACGCGAGGCGTACCGCAAACGGCCCAAAGACGCGCAATTCGAAAAGCGAAAGAAACCACCGTCAAAACTGAAAGACTCGGATCTAAAGTAAGTGCCATTCGGCGTTAGCCACGGTTTTCACGCACAACCGGGGCTAACGCCCAAACGGCTCACATGGTTGTGCTTGATCACTCCTGCCGACCTGCTTGGCGACAGATAAAACGGTAGAATCGCAAGCAGGTCGATGACACCGAAGAAGCTGGTCGCGAATTCGATCTTGCGATCGGCGACGAATAGGCGAATGAGATATTCAGCTGTGAAAACGACCACTGTCCCAAGCTCAACAAACCACAGTATCTCACGCGTGGTATCTGATAGACCAGGAATCGTTTCAACAGAGAAATCCACCAACGAGACGACGATCAAGGCCTGCATGGTCAGGTCAAAGACGAGTCCCGCCTTGGTGTCCGTTTTCTCGACGATCTGCTTGAGATCCAATTGATTTTTCCTTTCCTAGGTGCATCTGTTGTTTGCATCGCGACTCGACGTTGAAACCGTAGCAGGTCGGCAGGAGTCTTTCGGGATTTGAACGGTTTTCGTTGGAAGTCTCAACGCTTCCGCCCCAAGCTAAGAACGTCGGCCCCGTCCGGGGCGATAACTCAAACGTCTTCTCGTCGTCTTCGCCCCTTCGCCCAACATGCATCCAGCACATGTGAGCCGCATGGCGCTCGCTACGGTTGCCGCACACAACCAGCACCCCAAATCGGACCGCCAACCCGTCAGCGGGAAACCACATCCCATCCCCACGACGGCCCCATCCGGGGCGACCTGCCGTTTCTCGCAATCAATCTCGGGGCTTCCGCCCCGAGCTAAGGACGTCGGCCCCGTCCGGGGCGATACCTCAACGTCTTCCCGTCGTCTTCGCCTCTTCGCCCAACACGCGATCAGCACATGTAAACCGCACAGCGTTCACCACGGTTACCGCACACAACCAGCACCCCAAATCGGACCGCCAAATCGTCAGCGGGAAACCGCATCCCATCCCCACGACGGCCCCATCCGGGGCGACCTGCCGTTTCTCGCAATCAATCTCGGGGCTTCCGCCCCGAGCTAAGAACGTCGGCCCCGTCCGGGGCGATAGCTCAAACGTCTTCTCGTCGCCAGCGTCCCTTCTCCCCAAATGCATCCAACACATGTCAGCCGCACGGCGTTCGCCACGGTTACCGCACACAACCCGCCAACCCAAAACGGCTCGCGTGGTTGTCCCCGATCATTCCTTTCGATTTTCTTCCGACCGTATGATCGAGGCATCACCACCAGACGACAGTTCGTCTGAATCACGAGTAACGGAGTACGTGAATGGACCGTGGTTTGGGACTTCTTTGCCCAAGTTCTTCTGCAGCCCAACAACAGTTTTCACCGTGACGGTCGGATCTCCGTCGACCACGACATGAACTTCAGAAACATCTGGAAAACCACGCAGATCGTCTATCACGGCCGACCGCGAGATGAGTTCGCCGTTGCGGTAAAGCTCCCCCTCGGCGGTGATTTGAAGTCGATTCATGGGTTCGGTGGGTTCCGAATCCAACTCGGAAGGAATCGAACTCGGGTCAAAGTCTGGGATGGGCGGCTGGACGTCTTCAGTTGGTGTGGCAAAGCGTTCGCGAAGCTTGTCCAAATCAGACTTCGACCAGCCCTCCGGTTGGGTCACGGCAACCCAAGCGTCGATGTAGCTCGACGGCGAATAGTTGTGCCCGTAGCCAAGTGGAACACTGGTCGCCATCGGCAAATCAAAAGCGATCTGCAGAAACGTCACGATGGGATACCAGCGCAAACCAGGAGAGACATCCGGTCCACGTGGTTCGGAAAGCCATTGCGGTTGGTGCCAGGCCAATGAGGGTGAAAACCAAACCATCGGATCACTCGCATGCTGGATGTACACATTTCGAATCGGCCCCCAGCGTTTCTGGGTTTCGAGCGAGTTCTGTTGCGACGTGAACCGGACCATCGATTCGTCGCGAAAAGTTGGCGACCAAATGGGCGTTCCCGCATTGCGAGAGCTGACAATGGACGCCCATTGCCGACTGGGAAACGGAGGCCCGCTCCAGACTGCACCTTGGATCGGATCCTGAAAGGTCTCCATCAAGTCCGCTGCATCTTCGCATCCATAGGAACCCAAACTCAATCCGAACAAGTACAACCGAGGCCGCTCTTCTTTCGGCAAAGTGGTCCAGTACGCGTAGACTTGATCGAACAACGCGGAGGCGGATCGTTTGGACCGAGACGGGTCCACCAAAATGGTGATCCAGCTGGGCAAATACGAGTACTGCATGCTGACAATCGCTGTATCGCCACGATGCAAATACTCGACTGTGTCGACCGCACTTTCATCAAGCCAACCGGTGCCGGTGGGTGTTGCGACGATCAGGATTTTGCGATCAAACGCGCCCTCGCGTTTCAGTTCTTCCAAAGCGAGCGTTGCTCTGGCTTGCTCGTCTTCGTCCGTTCGCATCCCGACATAGACCCGAATCGGACGCTTCGAAGGTCGCCCACTCAGCCTTTCAATCTCTTCCGCCTTGGGGCCGCCCCCGATGAAGTCCTTTCCTCGACGGCCGATTGCTTCCCAATCGACCAGCGACTGCTCGCTACCGCAGGCGAGGTCCAATGTGGGTTGTTCGATGCCGTCATCAATCAACAAATCGGCTTGCAAAAAGAAACGATCCGCAGCGTTCAGCAACCCTCGTGCAATCACGCCATTGCCGACCATCAGTCCGAGCAACAACACGCACACCGTGCTGATTGAAATGGCAATTCGGCGAGGCAAATATCTCTGCAGCAGATTGGAAAGGGAGGCCCCGAAACGAATCATCCAACGAGCAATCGAAACCAGAATGAATGCGACCAAAAGCGCGATCAAAAAGAAGTGAATCGGAGCCGTTGACTGGAGCGGCGGCATCTCCATCAACATACGAATCGAGTTCTGCCATTCGGTTGCATACCAAATCGAAAGTGCGAAGACGATCGACACCAGCGTCACGCAGATCTGTTTGGAACGACGTGCCAGCGTACTTCCAGGCTGGGGCAATTCCAGGAACGACCAGCCCCACGTCGCAAGCACACCCACGACGTAACCGATGGCAAGCGAAAACCCAGACAGGATTCCTTGGACAACGTAGGGTCGAGGCAACAACGACGGCGTGATCGATCCGCAGAAAAATAGCGTTGCGAACACCAATCCGGTGAACGAAAACGAGTCCAGGTACGACCGCGACAACGATTGGACCTTGATAGCTGCGCGATGGATCACTCGTTGGCTCCTGCAATAACGAAAAAACGTGCCAGTACGATCACGTAGCTCACCCAAGCACGGTTGCGATCAGGACGGAGGCGTCCGATTGGCGAGGACGTAGTAGAAAACAGGTGTCAAGAAGATGCCGAAAAACGTCACGCCCAGCATGCCTGAAAAGACAGCCACCCCAAGCGTGGATCGCATCTCGGCCCCGGCGCCAGTTCCCAACACCAAGGGGACCACACCCAGGATGAATGCCAGCGAAGTCATGATGATGGGACGCAGGCGAAGACGACACGCCTGAATCGTGGCGTCAAATTTACTGAGCCCCTGTTCTTGTTGCTCTTTGGCAAATTCAACAATCAGGATCGCGTTCTTACTAGCCAGTCCGACCAACACGACGAATCCAATTTGCACAAAGATGTTGATATCCATCCCGGCGAGCGCGACGCCGATGACGGAGCACAACAAGCACATCGGGACCACCAAAACCACCGCGAGTGGAAGCTTCAAACTCTCGTACTGTGCCGCAAGCACCAAGAATACCAACACAACTGCCAATGCAAAGACAATCAGGGCGGTGTTTCCCGCTGCGATTTGCAAATAGGTCAACTCCGTCCATTCCGTGTCGAATCCAAAGGGCAATGTCTCGGCCACGGCGTCTTCCACCGCACGAATCGTTTCTCCCGAACTGACGCCCGGCATCGCCAACCCGTTGATCGAAGCGGCGGTGAATCCGTTGTAGCGTTGCACTGCGGCGGGACCGGTCGTGTCTCGAACAACCGCCACACTTCCCAGAGGAATCATTTCGTTCGTGTTGCTACGAACGTACAGTTGGGTGACCTGATCCGGCGACAGACGAAACATCGGGTCCGCTTGCAGGTTGACCTGCCAGGTTCGGCCGAATGCGTTGAAGTCGTTGACGTAGTAGCCGCCCAGGAACGTTTGCAGGGTCGAGAAGACCTCATTGAGCGAAACGTTCATTGTCTTGCACTTTTCACGATCCACATCGACAAACAACTGCGGCGTGTTGGCTCGAAAGCCGCTTTGCATTCCCATGATCTCTGGCTTGGATGTGCCGGCCTTGCTGAGCTGACCGGCTGTCTTTTCCAGTTCAGCCAGGCCAATTTGCCCGACGTCGCGAACGATGATCTTGAAACCACCGCCACTGCCCAAACCGTCCACGGGCGGAGGACCAAATACCGACACTTTCGCGTCCAGAATATCCATCGCCGCAGCCTGCCGAACCTTGGTCGCGATTCGCTCCGAATAGAGGTCCGCTTCTTCGCGGTCATGGAACGGCTCCAAAATCACAAACACCGACGCAAAGTTAGATCCAACCGCGTTCTGAATGAACGACTGTCCCACAATCTCGAGCGTGTGATCCACACCCTTCAAACCGTTGTCCGGGTCATGTTCGCCATGGTGTTGCGATTCAGGGTCCGAGGACCGTTCGGCCTCCACCGTCCCTGCCAAATAGTTGCTGTCGCCACTGCGTTTACCCAACAACGCTTGACTCAGTTTCGCGACCACTTTCTCCGATCGTTCCAACGACGCCGAGTCGGGCAACTGAATGTCGACTAACAAATACCCCTTGTCTTGTGCGGGCACAAAACCGGTGGGCACGGTCGTCATGGCCTCATAGGTTCCCCACAACAAACCGCAATAGACCAACAGGACGATCAACGCGAACCGAATCAGCCAACCAGCGATGCTGGCGTAGATCCCTGAGACGGCTCCGAAGAAACGGTTGAAGAGGTTGAAGAACCAACCAAATAGGAAGTTCAAAATCCGCGAAAACCAATCGTGCTGTTCGGACTTCGGACGCAACAACAGGGCACTCAGTGCGGGACTGAGGGTGAGCGAATTCAACGCGCTGAAGAACGTCGACACCGCAATGGTCGCGGCGAACTGCTTGAAAAATTGTCCGGTCAGCCCCGAGATGAACAAACAAGGAATGAAGACGCACATCAAAACCAGCGAAATGGCAATGATCGGTGTGGTCACTTCCTGCATCGCTTTCTCGGATGCTTCCACCGGCGACATGCCGCTTTCGAGTTTGTGTTCAATGGCTTCGACCACAACGATCGCATCGTCGACGACAATCCCAATGGCAAGCACCAAACCGAACAGGGACAGATTGTTCAGACTGAATCCAATCCCGGCCATCACCGCGAAGGTACCGATGATGGCAACGGGAACCGCGATCAACGGGATGATGGCTGCCCGCCAGGACTGCAAGAAGACCAACACGACGATTGCGACCAAGATGATCGCGTCCCGCAGCGACTTGAACACCTCACCGATGGATTCGCTGATGAACGGGGTCGTGTCGTAACTCACCGAATATTCCACACCCTGAGGGAAATTCTGGCTGAGTTCTTCCATCTTGTCACGAACTCGATTGGCGGTGTCCAGTGCGTTCGAACCAGGCAATTGAAAGACCATCAACCCCGAAGCAGCGACACCGTCGAGTTTGCATTTCGTGTCTGAAAAACTGGCACCAAACTCGATGCCGCCAAACGAGGCACCGCTCCCGTCTGTCCGCCGATCGGTCACAATATCGGCCAACTTCACGATCTGCCCATTGCTTCCCGTCTTGACCACAATCTCGGAAAACTCCTCCACCGTGGACAAACGGCCGAGCGTCTTCAGTGTGTACTGAAAGTCTTGGCCGCTCGGCACCGGCGGTCGACCGAGCGCACCGGCCGCAACTTGAATGTTCTGTTCCTGCAGTGCCCCAATCACGTCCGAAGCAGTCAACTGGAGCGTCGCCATGCGATTGGGATCCAACCAAACCCGCATGCTGTAATCACGCTCACCAATGATGGTGATGTCGCCCACGCCATTGATACGAGCCAGTTCATCCTTCACTCGAATCGTCGCGTAGTTGCTCAGGTACAACTGGTCACGCGATTGGTCTGGCGAAAAGAAGTTCACCGCCAGCAACGAACTGGAGGATGCCTTGACCACCGACACGCCCGTGCTCTTTACCTCCGCCGGCAACACCGGTGTGGCCAGGTTGACTCGATTTTGCACCAAGACTTGTGCCATGTCCAAGTCGGTTCCGACGGCAAAGGTCACCGTCAGAGAGTACCCACCATCATTGGTCGACTGGCTGGACATGTACAACATGTTCTCCACGCCAGTGACCTGTTGTTCGATCGGCGCGGCGACGGTCTCGGCGACCACTTCGCTGCTGGCACCGGGATACTTGGCGGTGACCAAGACCGAGGGTGGTGCGATTTCAGGGTACTGAGCGATCGGCAGCGTCCAGACAAAAATGCCGCCCGCCAACACGATCAGCACTGAAATCACACAGGCGAAGATCGGTCGTTTGATAAAGAATTGAGACATGGTCGTTGGACAGGCCGTAGCCCACTAAGAAGAAATGCGATTCAAGGCGACACGGAGGGCGACACAAAGAGACTGACAGGATCGCCGTCAAGGAGATTCCGAAACCGGATCCACTTTCATGCCTGGCTGAATCAACTGGATGCCCGCGACCACCACCGATTCGCTGGGTTTGACACCAGACAGAATCACTCGCAGCTTGCCCTTGCGGTCACCGACTTCCACGGTGCGATGCTGCACTTCGTTCTGATCATCCACGACGTAGACAAATTTGGTTGCCTGATCGGTCCCGATCGCAGTGTCCGGCACGAGGACCGCAGGATGGGCGTCGGAAACAGGCACCTTCAACCTCACGAACATCCCTGTCGTCAGCAAACCACTGGCATTTTCAAACACCGCACGAATCTGCGAGGTGCCCGTTTGCTCATTGACTTGGCTTTCCGCGTATTCCAATTTGCCTTCATGCGGGAAATCGGTTTCATCTTGGAGCTGCAGAAAGCACGGGATGTTCAGTTCCTGAAGCTTGTCGGCTTCTTGGAACTCTTCTCCACCCAGTTCGCGTCGCCGACGCATGAACGTCAACCGCACACCCTCATTGATGTTCGCAATCGCCTTGATGGGCCGATCCTTCAAAACGGTCGTCAACACCGTGCCACCCACCAGTCCACCGGTAACGAAGTTGCCGTCGTCCAACAGTGCCCGATCGACTCGCCCGGAGATGGGCGAAATGATTTTGGTGTAATCCACATCCAGTTTGACGCGAGCCGAATCCGCTTGCTTGGCGATCACACTGGCGGCAGCTTCCGCCACCGCCGCTTGGTCCTCATCGAATTCTTCGCGAGAAATCGCATCGTTGGTCAGCAACTTCTGAGACCGAGCAAACTTCTTTCGAGCCAATTCCAACTGTGTTTCGGCCACCGAAATCTGTGCTTGGGCCTGTTCGTAAATCGCTTGGTATTCGTCAGGCTCGATCGTGAACAGCAGATCACCTGCCTTGACTCGTTGTCCATCGGTGAAATGTGTCTTCAAAAGGAATCCAGACACACGTGACTGGATCACCACCTTTTCGTCCGCTGCGAGACGTCCGACCAATTCGACATAGTCGGTGACGTCATTCTGCACGGCAACCGCAACGGATACCTTCTGAGTGGGACGGGCGGAGGCGTCTTCCGCCGGCTTTGCTTTGGAACACCCCGCTGCAAAACCCAACAACAGACCGATGCACAACGGAGAAGCTGGCAAGAATTTGAATATCATTGTTCACTCGGTCTTGGTCGCCCCAGCGGCGGGGCAGATAGATTTGTTGGGCGCTGCCCCAAAATCTAGCGGGTGACCGAAAAACATTCGAGTGGGTCGGGATGAAAGCTTGAATGCCGAGCAGGCAGGTATGGCTCGGGAAATTGCTTCCTGGTTGTGAAGCAGGTCGGCAGGAGTCTTTCGGCATTCGAACTGTGTCGGCAAACGGCCGCTTCCTGCGTACAACCGGGGCGAACGCCAAATCGGCTCACATGGTCAACCGAGGCGAACGCTGGACTGCTAAATCTTTGCTGCTGCGACGCACTGTGGTTGCGCACGTTTTCATCCCGGTAGGGATTTCAGAGTGTAGCCGTCGGTAAGCGACTGCGCCACCGACGGACATAAAACCACGTCGTCACTGTCCCTCCCGCCGTGGCCGATGGCCACGGCGGGAGGGACAGTATTTTGGGAGACACGGTTTCCGGGGGTGTGCTGCTACGCAGCGACCCCCGGCTACCATCTGACATCTCTACCGGGATGAAGAAAGACAGAAGCCACAAGGATAATTGCATTCGCAATCAGAACGCCAACAGCAAACATTTGGCAGTCCAGGCAAGCGCCAAAACGGCTCACATCATCAACCGGGGCGAACGCCCAAACGGCTCACATGATGATGCCCGATCATTCCTGCCGACCTGCTTCGATCTCGAACCTTTGGGATTCGTCAGTTTGGAGTGGGGCCAAAGAACGAAACGAAGCCGACGTGGATACGGTCACCGGCATCGGCACCAAGCACGTCGTTGAAGCCGTGCCCGTAGTCCAATCGAAGCGATCCTTTCTGACCAACTGCGACGCGGCAGCCGACTCCGACACTTGAAAGGAACTGGTCCTTGGCTTCCCCAGGAATGCTATCCAGGATGAAGGCTTGGCCAAGGTCGGCGAACGTGTACGCTTTCACATTGCTTTCGCAATCACCGCTGCCAAACGTCCAGGCATTTGGCCCCAATTCAAAACTGGTCAGCCAACCATTGTCGCCACTGGCCACACGTTGGTCGTAACCGCGAATGGAATCGTATCCGCCGAAGCCGAGCGTTTCACTGAACAGCAGCCGGTCACTCGAGATTTGCCCCGTGCCTCGGAAGGTTCCCTCGTAATCGCGACCAAGTTGCCGACGCATGTCCAGCGACGTTCGCCAGTAGGCGTAACCAGGCGCCGTGTCTTGACGGAGGCTGTTGAACGCAGCGGCGTTGTTCTGTGAGGTGAAACCGCCGTCCGGTCCATAGTTGAGGATCGTGTTCAACCGTGCGTAGTCGCCGTTTTCCTCGCGGACCAAAGCGTTGTATCCAAGGCAGAACTGCAACAAATCAGCCGCCGTGTTGGAGGTGTTCAAGGCACCGAACTCAACCGACGTGTTCGATGACTTAAAATCGGACCCGACGAACCAAGCTCGCTCGGCGCGTGCGGTCCGGGTGGTGTAGTGAAATGCACGTGTGCCAACCTGCCAAGCTTCACCATCCTGGTTCATTGGAGCTGGCAGGGCGGGTTCGGCGGATGCCCAACTGCCAAAGACTTGATAGCCGCGTTCGCGTCTGGGGTCGACGGTGTAGCTGACGGCGTGAGCATGCAAACGATTAAACTCTGAGTCGGCGGTGTATTGGTAACCGAGCAACCCGTCGTAGCCAAACGGGTTGCCGATCAACAGGCCGGTATACAACCGCTCCAGCCGCAATGCTTCCACGCCGGTGTCTTCGTATCCCATGTAGGCTCGCATTGGGAAGACATCATCGACTTCAAAGGCGAGGTCGGATGTGCCATCGAGTGAACCTGGTGCGACGTCCAGTCCAACGGATCGGAACGGGCTGCGGTTGAGCCAGTAAAGATCTTCGGCGACGCACGATTCGTGGATTCGGCCACCAACGCGAGAACGCGTGATGCCTTGGCGAAGCAAGCAGGGATCGACCCAGCATCCACCTTGGATCTTGATCGCACCGATTCGCGATTCAACGATCACGATTTGGACGGTTCCGCCCGTGATCTTTTGTTCGGGGATCTGCACATCGACGATCGGTTGCCCACATCGTTCGTAGACTTCGATGATCTCACGCGACAACTGGTTCAGATTGCGGAGCGTGATCGGGAGCCCGAGATGGCGATCAATGATCGATTGAACGCGAGATGAATTGGCCAGCGAGCCTGAGTGATGGATGTGTGAATGCACGCCATCGAACTCCGCAAACGCTTCGTGAGGATCGACCTCGTCGCGGCTGGGCAGCAGGATGACGGCTTCCAATGCGTCGACCAACACCACGTCGCTGCTGGGCGTCTCCGCATCGGTCTCGGTCTGCAGGTCGAGATCGAACTTGCCGACTTCCCAAGGTTGGAACACCTTCGGACGATAGCGTTCAAAGTTCTGTCCAAATGCGGAACTGCCAAACAGCAGGCTCGCGGCGCAGGTCCAGCCAGCCAATACCCCAAAACGTCGTAACGCCATCCCGACTTGCCCCAAATTCATCCATGCCCAAGCTGCTGCCGGAGAATTCCTGTGGCACCAAACCGACAGGAAGTACGTCACGACAGACTAGCTTATAGTGTTGGCAAAGCTTCGCAACGAAGACTTCACAAACGCTTTTGATTGCCCTAGCGATCAAATTCGGCAAGATTTACCAACGCCGTGACGTCGTGTACATCCGTGCCCGCAACAGGCACAGGCCGAACAAGCCGGACAATTGGTGCAGCCTATCAGTTGACACTCTCAAATGGTCGTGTTCCCCGGCGAATCACTGCTTCCCACGGATGACACACTCGACTCAGTCGCGTTTTGATCGCTTGGTTGCTCGAGCGGCATCACCGTGTCATCCAAATCCGGTTGCCCCGCGCCCTTGCCACTGAGGTCACCCTCTTGCCCTGGTGTGGTGATCTCGACCGCTGACCGACCGGTGCGACTGCTGGTCATGCCGCCGCCACTGCCATTGAGACTCATTGGCAGTGAGGAGGAAACCAAATTGTGTCTGGTCCAGACGTCATGGCTGTTTTCGCCATCAGGGGAAAACACAGTCAGAATCGCATCGGTGAAGCTGATCGTGTAATTCGACGCATCAAAGTGAACCCCAAACGGAACGTCGTGGTTCAACGCATACGCCCCGGGCGTCGCCGACGAGGGTATGCCGGCACTGACAACCACGATGTGTTCGATCGCGTCCAACCCCTTCAGGCCGCTGGTCGTGAACTGAGTGGTTTCAGAGACACCCTCCGTTCCAAACAACTTGGACGCCGGAAGCAAGATCACATCCAACGGAGCAGGGTTCACGGTCAACGTGCCAAGTGTGTACGAGATGCCGTAGTTGGATGCTTTGAACCCGGTTCCGGTTGGGGTGCTGCCCGTGATGGAGTAGGGACCGCCGAGCACGCTTGCTGTTTCGGCAGCCCCACCCGAGGCCAGCACCAAGGCTTCGATTGTTTGACCGTTCACCAACCCGGTCGCGTCGAATTCCGTGCCTTCCCAGCTGAACAGGTCACCGTAGGTCTTGGATTGATTGTTGATCACGATGGACAGGTCAGCAGGCGTGATGATGTGCCGACCATCATTCGTGATTAGTGTGCCAGGTCCGGTTCCGTAGGTTTCTCCGTTTCGATACAGCTTGCGAATGTAGTACCCGCCCTTCAGATTTTCGCTATCGATTTGAAGCACATACGATCCCGCGTCGGTTTCGTGATCGATGCTTTCGTAGTCGACCTGCAAGCCAAGGTCAGTCACTGTCGGTGAACCAAACAAGACCGATGCGTCCGTGAGCAGGTCGAGCGTGGCAGGTGAATTGATCACATCCCCGTAAACCGACGTGGCATCGATAATCTGAAGGTCCAAACCAATGGGCGATGAAAACAGCGACCAGTTGTGAGAGGCATCGCCGATGTATTCGCCATAGAAGTCGTTGGCGGGATCACTGGGACCAGCGAAATTGGTTGGCGGATCGCCGCTTGCATGACCGCCATTTAGCAACGCAGAGGGATCAATGTCGTAGGACGAGAGTGAGGGAGCAAACAGGCTGAGTTTGCCTCCGTCGGCATACGCATCACTGACCAGCACAGACTGACTATCGACTTCCAGCGTGTAGGGTTGATAGTAATCACCGCCCGCACGGTTTTCGTTGTCCTCATTGAAGTCTTGCATGCCGGCGAACACCGACGTGCTCCCCGAACCGTAGGTTCCAGTGGCATCGACGAGGTGACCGATGTGCCCTGTTTGGATATTCACATTCTTGCCACCGTGGAGCGTCACGTTGCCCGAAACGGTCTTGCCTGTGTCATCGCCACCGAGCGAGTCTCCATGCCCAATCGATGCGAAGTGCGAACCTTGCCCGGTCAAGTTCACGTCGCCCGTGGTTTCGACAACAATGTCACCCGTCGCGTTCTCCAATTCCGTGCCGGTGAACGCGTACCCGATCTGGGCGCCTGCGGTGCCGCTGGCATTGATGTCCAAGTCCTCGGTTTCTACCGTTGTCGTTCCGTTGGCACTGCCAATGCTGACGTGACTCGTTTGAGAACCATCACCGATGGTTGCCAATGTTGCCTCGACCAACACGTCGCCGCTGACCGTGTGAGCGTCCCCATTCACCTCGACGCGACTGCTGTCGATTGTGATGTCGCCGTCCGAGGTGATATTCCCCACAACGATCTTGTCCGTGCCTGGATTGCCAGTGCCACCCCACTTGTAATGCGTGGAGACATCCAGATCACTGCCGTCGGTCATGGTCAGTGAGTCGATGGTCGTCTGGCCTCCGCCGCTGAGCGTCAGGTTCTTGTCGAACGTCGCATTCACTTGCGTGGTGCCGGGTGAACTTGCATAGACGTGACCGACATGAACCGTCTCAAACTGATTGATTCGATTGATTTCGTCGTTGTCCAAGTGCACCGCGCCCGTTGTGCCATCTCCGATCCCAACTGTGGTGGAACCGCTTGTGCCATCGGAAGCTCGGCCCGCGGTGATGGTCAGGGCACTCGTCGGATCATCCGTCTTCACGCCACCATCGAATGCGAGACCACTGTAGACGGACAAATTCAACGCATCCGGAACCGACACGTCGCTCAATGCCATCGAATCACTCAAGAGGCTAACTGAGCCAGGTGTGATGGAGCTGAAGTCCAATTCGTTACCCAATTCAACGCCTGCGACATCAAGCATTCCGTTGACCTGAGTGTTGTGTAGGGTCAGTTGTTTGAAGCTGCTCAGTCGACCAAATTCGGTGTTGTCCAGTGTCCAATCACCCGACGCTGCGGAACCGACGGCCATCCGGGATACGCCAGCGTTCAAGTCCAAAGCCGTCTTGTCGACATCGCCTGTGACGGAGTTCGAAACCAGCAGGTCGTTGCTGATGAGTTGAAACAAGTTGCTGTCGACGCTGACATTGCCCAGATGAATCAACCCGCTGCCGTTATCAATTCTTATTCGGCTGCTGTAGTTCTCAGTGAAATCCATGTCCACCATCACATCACCACTGCCAACGGTGACGTCCAGCGAACTGTAGAGACCAAGATGATCGAACTCGTCTGCTGTGATGTTCAACAAACCGACGGTCGAATCACCAAGTCCGACGGTACGACTGCTCGTCATCGACTGGATCGACAACGCTCCTGTGTCTGCCACCTGGGTGACTGCATTGAGCACGTTCAACGCGTCCGTGAACAAACTGAGATTGTTTCCGATAGACAGGCGGTCAATTTCGATCGCCGAACCTCGCAGGATCACATTGTTGAAATTCAGCCCGGCATCCACGATGGAGATATCACTTCCCGAAGCGGTGTTGTGCCCCATCTCGAACGTGTTGAACCCAGTGATCCCCGCCAGAATCGCCTTGGAGAACTGCAAGTCGCCGCTGCCGCTTCCCAGCCCAATCGACTGGTTGGCTTGGCCGATGAATTGGAAATTCCCGCCTCCGATCACAGGCCCTGTGATGGTCAGATCATTGGACTCAATGTTCAATGTGTATCCCTCGAAGCGATCGATATTGACCGTCTCACCGACCAACTTCAGCGTCGAGTAGGAACTCGCAGGCCCGCCCATGTCCACATCGAAGTCACTGCCCCGGATTTCAACGGACCGCATGTTCGTCATCGTTTCGTCGCTGAGGTTCAGTGTTCCTGTGGCGGCGTCACCGATCCCGACGCTTTCGTTTCCGGTCGCGATCAGAGTGTCGATCGAAACGCTGCCCGCCGCATCGAACGAATTTGCGGATACGGTGACATCTTCGTAGCCACCAAGATTTGAACTGAGCGAGCCGTCTTCGGTTACGGTGACGCTGCCCGTGCCCGCGTTGATTTCAACGGCGGCTGAGTTTTGCCGACTGTCACGGATGTTTGCCGCGATCGTGATGTCAACTGCTCCGTTTCCACCGCTTTCTTCACGTAGCGTCAATTGCGTTTTTGAGCCATCGTGGTAACCGCTTTCATCACCACCCGATGACAAGGTGGGGAAGACGTCCACTTCGATGTCGATCGTGTCTGCGGCTTCGATCACTAAGTTTCCCGATCCCCATTGAGCACGAATCGCGTCTTGGTTACTAGAATCCACCGTGAATGAGGCTGGATCAAGCAGCAGGGTGCCATGTTCTTTGTCGAGATGGCTCGCTCGCAGGTCTGCGTTGCCGGTGAACACCAACTCTTGCTTGCCAGAAACTTCTGCCTGGCCGCCGTCGCCATCCCCCAGTGCTCGGGCGTTGATTTGCCCAGCGAAGTCCGTTGCCGTGTCAGCCCAGACAACGACGGAACCCGCGTCACCATTGACCGTGGCGTCGACACTGATTTGACTGTCGGCCGAGATCTTGGTTGTCGACGCATTGACAACCTTGGCGTCGGTTCCTTTCCAACCGCCTCCGATTCGAACATCGCCACCGCCCAACTCACCGGAAGCATTGACGTTGAACGAGGTCACTTCGACTCGATCGCCCGTGACAACGACGCGGCCGCCCACACTTCCGCTGACATCGATCGACGCGTTGGTCAGCGCCGCGTCGGCCGACGCGACCATTTCCACGGTCCCACCGGATTGCGTTCCGTCTGGACTGGAAAGTGCCGCGACGATCGTGGCTTCGTTGACGATGTTGCCGTTTGGATTGACCAAGTACACTTCGCCACCGACATTCAAACCACCGATCGCACGAATCGTACCGCTGTTTTGAATCAGCGAAGAACCATTGGAGATGCCGTTGCTGATCGTTTCCAAGTCGGCTTGGATGTAGCTGCCTCCCGGCATTTTCAATCGTCCGCCGGTGGCCAGATTGATCGTGCCGGACGACTCGATGGTGCCATTGTTGAAAACTTGCGACGCAATCAAATTGGCACCGCCATCGCCGGTGGAGATCAAACCGTTGTTGACGATCGCCGCATCCGAATTGCCGCTGAATGCCAGATCGCCACTCATGAATCGGTCGTTGGTGATGTCCAACGTCGTGGCGGTGAACCCGTTGGTGTTGATGACACCGGTGCTGCCAATGACAACACCGCTGGCGTTGGAAACAAACACGTTGCCGTTCGACGTGATGGCTCCATTGATCAACGATTGAGGTGCCGAACCGATCACACGGTTCAAGACCGCGGAATTGGAACTGAGTTGATCGAAATTGACCGTGTGTCCACTGCCGACGGAGAAGTCGTCCCAGTTGATCACCGCTCGGTCGGTCGAGGTGGTGATGTTGGTCAGATTGCTGACGCTGTTGTCGATGGTGCCCGCCCCCGCAACGATGTTGCCTCCAACGGGAGCTTGAGCCAACAGTGATCCAGGCATCGAACAGCCCGCCAGGATCGCGGAAAGAATCAAACGCTTTCGCATCACGCTGGTTCGTGTTGGACGGATTCCACTGCCACCCTCTGGCTGACCGTTCGATCGGCGGTCAGTCTTCTTCGTCAAACAACGTTTCATCTTGTGCCCCAGATGAGATTTCAATTTTTGTCCGATAGCGAACGATCCCGAACTCTTACACGTCTGACAGAACCCGGAGAGAAAGAACGGTCGAATATCATCGACAGACTTTGCCCAACCGCGAAAGAGTCCTCAGAGTCCCACCAGGCGGACAATGCAACTTTGACTCAAGCAACATCGCGTCCATGAAACGTGGCGTCCTGCGTTGGGGCGCAAAGCGAACGCAATCATTGGAAAGCGATGCGGGTCAGGTAGAAGTTCGCAGCAAACCAGCATTCTCGCCTCCAGTTTGTCTCGCCCCCAACGAGATTCCTTCACCGTCCAACTTGCCCCAACCGATCTCGACCTAAGACCCGAGTCATTTCGCAATCCGAACCGCCTTCGCTGGCACCTCGATCTTTCTCAAAAAGCTTCTGTGGCGATGAATATCAAGGCATTGATCGCAGCGGTGGCCGCCTTTGGCCTTCCCGCAGCAAGCGGCCAAGAACTTGAGTTCCATTGCTACTCCGACACCGCATGCGACTCGTTGCTGGTGGACGCGACTCCCGAATGGGATCATTTCTTACTCGGTGACTGGTGCAGAACACGTCCCCGACTGGAAGAATCGGGCACCACGCCGTTCCTTTACTACGACTCCATCTTTGCGGCCAACATCAACGGCGGCATCGGCACCGACCAAGCGTACACCGGGCAGATCTATGCCGGTGCCGACCTCGACCTGGAACAGATGTGGGGTTGGGACGGGACCACAATGAAGATTTCCATGGTCGAGCGTCACGGCGACAGTGTCAGTTCCGCGGTCGGTGGGATCTACGACCCAATGTGTATCTATGGTGGGCAAGTCGGCTATCTGTACCAGCTGTGGATTGAGAAAACGGTCTGCGAAGACGTGGCTTTGAAATTCGGCCGAGTGTCCGCCGACACGGATTTTGCAAACAACGGTTTGTATCGCTATTCACTCAGCACCGCCATCAACGGTCCGATCCGAGCGATGTTGTTAGAGAACATCATCACGTCCTTCCCCTATCCGGTTTGGGGCGGGCGAGTGAAGTACGCTCCCAACGACCAACACCAAATTCAGTTCGGTGTGTATCAAATCGGGGATGGCATGTGGGACTTCACCCAGCACGGGCTCGACTTCAGCATTCGTGGCAGTGACGGAGTCTCGTTGATCACCCAGTATGATTGGACGCCAGAAATCAATGGGCGGCCCGCTCGTCTGTTTTTGGGAGCGGTTCACTCGTTCTTTGAGTTTGACAACTTCGATGGCGTTGGCACCACCGATGAGTTTCTGCGTTTGTACGCTCATGGCGAAATGGAGATCACGCCTGACTGCGTCGCCTTTGCGTTTGCGAGTCATTCCGACGAGGACCAAGTCGCCAAGACGCCCCTGCAAATCAGTGCGGGGATCAACCAGAAAGGACTGCTTCCTGGCCGTGAAGAGGACCACACTGTCTTCTTCGCCACCTATGGCGAACTCAGTGACGACTACGGCGATTCAATCGGCGAAGACGTTGACGCCGAATGGGTCTATGAACTGGGGCACCGCGTCCAAGTTTGTCCAGCGTTCTACCTGCAACCAGCGATCCAGTACATCGTGCACCCGGGCGGCACCGGCAACATTCCCAACAGCACCGTGATGGGTGCGTGGATGGGAGCGAGCTTCTAAACAGGGAGGCTGGACTGATCAGGCAGAACCATCTGAGCTGCTAAGCAGGTCGGCAGGAGTGATCAAGTACAACCATGTGAGCCGTTTGGGCGTTAGCCCCGGTTGTGCGTGAAAACCGTGGCTAACGCCAGCGGCTCACATACCCGATGACACCTGCGTACCTGCTTAGTGGTATGTCAGATCCAATGCCGAACCCCCCTCCCAACTTCGAGGTCGTGCATTTTTCTAAGTTGTTGCAATGCCACGCATCTATCATCACCCTCCCAAAGGGAGCGTGAAGTAAAGCTGCACGAGCTCTTGCTTGACGAGAAACGTCGCCGACGGAACATGGATCAGCATGCATCCTTGATCGCCCCAGCCGTTCACTCTGGTTTGACAACTTTGGCTGAACCGGCGATCCCCCGAAACGCACCAATGATTTGGTTGTCACCCGCTGCCCCGGCGTGATAGTGGTAGCCGCGAACGTCATCGTAGTGCCCGCTGCACTCGTCCAAACCTTCCGGCTGCTTGCCGTCGGTGTCCAAGTGAGCGTAGATGCCGAAACCATCCAGTGCGTATCCGATCAACGCGGCATGCCCGTCGGCTTGGTCGATCTCTTTGGTTTTCCCCGTGGCAGCATGGTAGTGGTACCCGGCGTGTGGGTTGACGTGCCCGCCGGAGTGATCAAACGGCGCGATGGTGTGAGCCTTGATGATCATGTGAATCGGTGCCGGTGGATCGTACTTGACACCGTTGAACGCGACTCCAACCGGGGAATGCCCGTCACCAACTCGGTGGAAATCCGTGGCAACCGATCGATAAACCGGGTTCACGGGAATCACGTAGACGTTGTGGTAACTCTTCCACTCAACCACATCCGGAGGACATTCGACGGCGTGATTCTCGTAGCGAGGATCAACGTTCGGTCGCGCGGCTAAATTGAATGCTTCTTCCGTGTCGGTGACTTTGATGCTTCCATCTTCCCGCACCAAATTCCATTCCGGGTCATCGTAAAGTTCATCCAAGTGAGCGACGAATTCACCGGAAACGTTGTAGACATGGCCGTCTTTGATCCAAATGCCCCCTTTGTCTTCGCCGTCGGTCACGTGCTTGGGTGCCCATGGGCCAAGCGGATGATCCGGCGGAACGGCCTTGGTCGTGATGACGTAGCATTCTGCTTCACTGCCATCACTCAGTGTCCGCATCTCTTTCCGAATCGGCTCCACCAAGCTTTCTTCGAGAAAGTGGTCGGGATCCACTGCCTGAACGACCGCTTGAGGGATCGTTTCCCCTCTCGGCCCGCATCCCAAGCAAAACATTGCCAGGCTGATTAGCGAAAGCAGAGGCACTGTGTTATGTGAAGCGTTGAATGGCATGGTTGAATTTCTCTAAAACGAAGGAGTGGGGGATGAGAAGGACAACATCGAGCTTAGCGGACGTCATCGGATGGATAGCGATCGATTAGCAGACGGTTGATATAAAACGATTCCCAGATTGAAGGATAAGCCGACGGGTGCTAGCCCACGGTTTCCAGAGACGAACCGGACACTATCGCGTTCCGGCTGACTAAATCCACAGGCTGTTAGGCCGGTGAACTCGATTCGTGCTCATCCGATCGGATCAACCCCAAATCGCAAGCGACAACGTAGATGCAGGGGATAACAATCAGAACCAGGATCGTTGAACTCAACAATCCGAACACGATGGAAACCGCTGTCGGAATCTACACCTGGGCTTGCGTGCTCTTTTCCAACGTCAGCGGCAACAGCCCAACCATCGTGGTGATGCTGGTCAACATGATCGCTCGGAAACGAAGGCGACTGGCACTGCGAGCGGAGTCATGACTCGGTTTGCCTTCGGAGCGTTCCTTCTTCAAGAACAGCACCAGCAGAATGGAATCGTTGACCACAATCCCGGCCAGCGAAACGAATCCCACCAAGCTGGGCATGGAGATATCCATCCCCATCCACATGTGCCCAAACACCATTCCGATCAGCGACATGGGAATCGCCGCCATCACAATCAGCGGTTCAAGCCAACTCTCAAACTGGAAACTCAAAATCGCGTAGACGCCAAACAACCCCAACAAAAAGAGTGACGCCATCGACGATCCCGTTTCACTGGACCGCTCCGCCTCGCCACCCAGCGAAATCTTCAGCCCCTGGTGTTTGGCAACCAACTGGGGCATCAACTCGGATTGAAAACCACTCATCAACTTGGTCGTGTTGACCAGGTCCGTGTCGGTGTCCGCCGTCAAGGTCACGGTTCGCCAACCGTCCACGCGAGAAATCTTTGACCAGCCATACGTCATTTCTAAATCGGCAACTGATTGCAATGGCACCTGGATTCCACCTGCCAGGATGAATTGGAAATCCAGGAAGGCTTCCAGCGTGTTCCGGCTTTCGGGTTCCAACTGCACATTGATTTCGTATTGATCCAGCCCCGCCTGGATGTCGCTGATCTTTGCTCCTTGAAACGCAGTGCTCAGTTGACTGGCCATTGCTTGCACATTCAAACCGAGTGCGACCGCATCGGGCTTCAGGTGCAATCGAATTTCTTGCTTGCCAGGTCGAAGGTCGGTGTTGAAGTTGTAGACCCCGGTGTACTCGGACAACCATTGTTGAGTCTCTTGAGCGGCGGATTGTGCCACCTGCAAGTCGTCACTTTTAAACAGCACCTCCACTGCTCGTCCCGCCGGTCCACGGACCGCTTCGGCAATCGTGACCGAAATCGCGTTGGGAACCTGGCCGACCTCCTCGCGCAACGCTCGAATGAATTCCGCCGTGGACGTGCTTCGCACATCGGGTTCGAGCATCAGAATCGACACGGTCGCAACATGGGGCCCTGATTCACCTGCGTCGCTGTTCTCATTGAATTTGGACATCACCGACCGCACCAACTCGTCGCCCGTTGGCTGACCTGGGAACCGATCATTTGCTCGTTCGACCGCGTCATTGATATTTCGGACAATCTCTTCCGTCCTGCTCAACGGCGTCCCCTGAGGCATCAACACGCGAGCTTCCACCATCTCCCCTTCCAAATCAGGAAAGGGCACGAAATTCACCAGCCCTCCGGCAACCATCGCAAAGGCCATGATGAAGGTGGCAATCGACAATCCAATCGACAGGTACCGCCAATGAATCGCCCAATCGATCACCTTGCCAAACACATTCTCGCGGACCCAATCGACGCCACCGTCAATTTTCGCTCGCAGCCCACGGGGAGCGTTTGCATCCTTCGCCTTCAAGGAATGCCCCAGGTGCGCGGGAAGAATCAAGAACGCCTCGATCAAACTGATCGCCAGCGTCGTCAACAGAACCATCGGAATCACACGGAGCACTTTCCCGATGTGCCCTTCCAGCACAAACAGCGGGCAGAGCACGCAGCAAGTCGTCAAGAAGGACGAGATCACGCCGCCGGCAACTTCTCGGACACCATCCACCGCAGCCCGCATGGGATGTTTGCCCAAAGAAACATGCCGGGCGATGTTCTCGGCGATCACGATCCCGTCGTCCATCAAGATCCCGGTCGCCATCAAGATTGCCACCGAGGACATCATGTTCAGACTTTGGCCGATCAGCGGCAGGAAAAAGAACGCTCCCATGAACGAGACCGGCAGGCTCATCACCACCCAAAACGAAAGTCGCAGGTTGAAGAACACCCACATCACTAAGAACACCAACACGATGCCCTGCCAAGCGTTCTTGGCCAACAATGTCAAACGCTGAACGATCAGTTCCGACTCATCGTTGGTGATCGTGATGTCCAACTGCGGTTGACGTTGCTGTTCCTTCTCAACGAATTCACGGACCACCGCGGCAATCTTAGTGGTGTCTTGCGACCGGGTCTTGTTGACCTGGATGATGCCCGCCCGTTGACCTTTGATCCAAGCCTCTTGTTCTGCGTCGGCGAATCCGTCGACCACACGTCCGATGTCGCGAATCCGAACTTCGGATCGTCCCGTCACCCCGTGAACGACGATTTCTTCGATGTCTTGCGGCGTCTGTTTTTGTTCCACCAAACGCAGCAGGATGTCTTCGTGCTCTGACTCGATCGTGCCCACTGGCAAATCCAGATTCTGGCTGCGGACCGATGCGGCAACCGTCTCCGCTGACAAACCCAATCGACGCAACGCTTCGACATTCAATTCAATGCGAAGCTGACGATCGGAGAATCCCTGGATCTCAACCAAAGACACACCGGGCAATCGTTTGAGTTGTTGCTTGAACCCCTCGCAGTAATCCTTCAACGAGTCCGGGTCGATGGGACCACTGACTGCAATGGTCATCACCGAATCCGTCCGGTTCAGTTCGGTGATGAACAGATCCTCGGCACCATCAGGAAGATCCGAGATCGCTTCGACTTCCGTTTCGATGTCGTTGAGCGCCGTCGACAGATCAGCACTCTCGTCGATCTCCACCACGATCGACGCAAACCCCTCTTGCGCAGAACTGGTGACCTCTTCGATGTTTTGGATGCCATCCAACGCGTCTTCGATCGGCAAGCAGATTCCCTGCTCGACGTCTTCCGCCGATGCTCCGCGATAGGTCATCACGATCTGCACTTCGGAACTGTCGAAGTTCGGAAACGTTTCCTTCTGAAGACGAGGAACCGCGTAGAGCCCCAGCCCAATGAAGGACATCATCAGCACGTTAGCCAACGTTCGGTGATTGACAAATTTCTCTAGCACAAAAGTGTTTCCGAATCCGCGAAGTGGGCGTCTCAAGGAGTGCGTGAAAACTGCGAAGGGGCGTGACCGGAAGGCCGCTCTGTATCGTCCGCGGCGACGGAATCAATCAATTTCTGAGTGGCCTCCTCCGCCTCTATGGGATCGACCAACATCCCCATGATCGCCGGCGACGGATTCGCGATGACCAGTCGTTCGCCCCCCTCCAATCCCGAGGCAACCACGGCATAGTCGTCTTGAGTGAACGCCAACTGCACTACTTGCGAGGTCAATCGACTTTGGTCGTCCAGCAAGTACACCGAGCCATTGCGGATCGCTCGACGTGGAATCACGACTTGGTCAGAGAGCGTTGTGCCAAACACGTCGACGTCGCAAAACGCACCTTCTAGCAGAGGCGGCTGAGGACGCTCTTGTCTGGATGGCGGAACGTTTTCAACACCGACCACAAACCCCACCATCTTGGTCTGAGTGTCAACGATCTCTCGGACTCGTAAGAAGCGGCCCTTGTACGATTCTGTCACCTCGTTGCCCGCGACATTGACCACAGCCTCAAACGCAAACAATCGCCGGAACGCCTCCTGAGTGAGCTGCTCTTCGAACTCGCTTCCGTCCCTCTCCGCCACGAACAAACGGTGAATCTCACTCAGCGGCAACTGCGCTTCGACTTCCATCTCAGCGCCGCTGTAACCCTCGAACAGGTTTTCCCCCACGGTGACGTACTGCCCAACTTCCAATTGAACCTCACCCACACGCATTTGAAATGGTGCGGTGATGGTGGTGCGTTCAATGTCCCGCTGAGCCTGCGTTTTCTGGACTTCTGACTGACGTCGCGCAGCTTGCAAGGCTTTGATTTGAGGTCCGATCAGAGCGATGCTGTTCTCGAGATCCTGAACGGCCTTCTGCTGCATGAGCAGTTCACGGCGTTTCGAATCGATCGAAGCGCTCGATCCCGCTTGCCGAGTCAAAAGCGTTTCCTCGCGATCGAACTCCCGCTGCAGAACGGCCAGGACCTCTTTCTCGAGAGCCAAGCTCTTTTCCTCGTTCTCGATCGACTGTTCCAGTTGCTCGATTTCAGCGTTTTGCTGGTCGATTGTGGCCTCCAGTTGTTCAACTTGCGAACGGTAGTCGGAATCGTCGATTTCCAACAGCACCTCGCCTTCCTGGATCATCGATCCAGGACGCAGCTCGGGGTGAATCTTGTCGATTCGCCCCTCCACCTGCGTGACCGCTCGCCAAGAACGAGCGTATTTGGCCGTGCCATACCCGCTGACCTTTGGGCGAACGTCCATCCGCTGAACAACCATCGTCTCCAGCATCCGGGAGACTTCGTCTTCCTTTTGCACAGTGAGCGGAGGCGAGTGCTTGACCAGCCAAGCGTAGGCAACGACGGCCAAAACGATTGGCGGGACCACCAGCAATCGTTTGCCCCACGTTCCCCATCGCACTGCGGACTTCATTCCGGATTCCTTGTTGTTTCACCATTCGGGATTTGAAAGCGTCACGGTTCGCGTTTTAAGTGCGAACCGTGGCTCTATTTACCTGATGCGAAATTTGAAGGAGTCGAGGGCCACAATAAATTGGATGACGAGCAGAATTCCCGAGGACTCCGCACGTGTGCCGCCATCCGAGAGGGGGCGACCAGACTGGGGAATGGCCTTTTGAGAACGGCTGCAATGGGGGGCGTGTGCTCTCGTTTCAGTCTGTGTTCGACGCTCTCGCTCGTGCTTGCTCATCGATTTGGGCATGAAAATCGGCGACCTTGGGAACCAATTCAGGGTGCCTCGCCGCGACCTCGTCCAGCCTTTCACGCAGCGTGTGTTTCGCTGTTGCATGCTCTCCGTCTTTGCATTCTCGGTACTCGCGAAAGGAACGATTCAATTGCTGGATGGTTTCTTTGGCGGCATTGGCTTGCTCCAGATCATCGATGATCTCAGCAAGACGGAAAGACAACTTCAAGAACCCCGACGCATCGCCGGGCAGAGCTTCCTCGCTCATGGGGCTGGACCAAGCCGAAGCGAACACGTCGTCCTGATTTTCACCTGTCGCGGCCATCGCCTTTCGCTCCGCAAATTCTCGTTCCATCTTTTCATTGAATTCGCGGAATTCGTCCTGCTCCCGTTGCCAATCTTCGATGGTCTCGTGCATGGAAAAGGCGAACTCGTTGTCCGACTCAAGGCTATCTCCCGCAAGCGAGGTGAAGCCGACACCAAACAACCCCGACGCCATCATGTCGCAAATGGGACAGTCGCAATCGGGCATGTGTTGTTCGCATTCTGTGTCGTCCATTCCCACGATGGGAACTTCACTCCCGCGTGGGACGCGTCGGCGGCTGCATTCCATGATGAAGCGAGGTGGAGAGCCGCCCTCAAAAGGTTGATCCATCCATGAATCCCGAGCGTCGGACAAGAGCGCGGATAGTTGGTCTTCCTGTTCCATCTCCGTTTGCGTCTCGCCAGACAATTCGTGTTGAAGATCACACCAGTCCCAACCGGCGTCGAGCAAATGGCGACAAAGGTCAAAGTACATGATCATCTCTTCCGTCCCCATCGGTGCGTCGTCGTAACCGAGCACATCATCCGGAGTCGCGATCATGGGCATGCCATTTTCGAACCGTTGGCGTTGTCCCCAAATCACGGCATCGCTCCAATCGTGTGCGCCGTGCATCAGGGAGCGTGGACAACGCCCCGACAATTCTTCTCGTGGTGTCATCAACCAACTCGCGTGTACCTCCACTGTCAATGCATGCCGCGCGTTCCATGCTTCTTGCTCTTCGAGGTTCTTCGGAGGATATCTGCCAACGGATACAGCCTTGAGGATTTGCTCGGCAAAGGTCTCGATCAGCGGCGTACCAAATAGAAAGCTTCGATTGGTTCGCGGGATCGAAATCTCACTTTCGCGTTGGTCGAGAACCAGCGAAGCCGAGGCGGACTCATGCAACTCCCACCATGGCGGAAGAACGAATGGAAGCGGGCAACACTTTTGCCCTTCCAGGTCGGTTTCGAGCGCTAGCGTGGCGCGGGCCCCGAGCTTTTGCACACTGTCGCCGACTATGATTCGCTTCTGAATCAAGTCGATCGCGAGCCAATTCTCGTGACCGTCAATCGCGGCGAACGCTTCCTGGGGATCCGATGTTTGGATGGGGAGTCCGTCGACGAATTCGCAAACCGTTGGACTACGATATCTTCCCCAATATTCTGCGACTTCGTTCCAATTCGCAGGGTCCTCGGACATGGTTGCCCAGAGGGTCAGTGCCGCATCGTAGGGAACCGCGGTGCCGACACGGCAAGCGTTGTGATCCAGCACGACCACAACAACCGGCGGCGTTTCCATTTCGTCATTCTGATTGGATGCGTTCATCGAAGAGTTCACCATGCATTGGAGAATGTCGGAACATTCAGTTGATTTTGAATGTTCCCCAAAGTGGCATTGGCTTCCAGCCTGTGTTGGACTCGCGCCTCTTCTTCCACGCAGCTCATCGGACGGAAGCTGGTGCCGCAGATGAATTGTACCAGCCCCTTGCGACTAAAGACACAAATGCGACTTTGTGGTTTGAGAACACCCGAACACGATCTCGGCGGAGCTCCTCAGCATTTGCCAAGCAACGCCAGCGAACGACGACCTGCTAGTGGTCCGTCAAAGTTAAAAGTGAGGGTTGATCGTAGTGGACGAGGCCACGAGTCCTTGGATGCGACGCCAGTTCAGGACTCGTGGCCTCGTCCACTACCCCAAAAAACAAGTCCTGACAGACCAATAGCCTCGGGATTTCAACCCGAGGTTTTGGGCGTCGGCCTCATGCGCGGCAAGCCGCGGAGCGGCGACAGGTGGCGAGGAGAAGGGGCGGATTGAAAAAGTGAAATTGTAAATTGTAAATTTCAAAATCTGGGCGGCTGAGGCCATGCCGGGACATGAACTGCCGGAGCATTCGGAGACGATTCTCGCCCCGGATGGGGCCGGCGTGCTTAGCTCGGGGCGGAAGCCCCGAGACAGATGGCGAAAATGATCTGGCACGCCCCGGACGGGGCCGGCGTTGGGCATGCCGCGTGAGCCTTGCTAACGCGGCGGGTTTCCATTTCGACGGGCTTGGAAGTTCATCGATACGGGATACGAACCGGGGGATTGTTCGGCGATGCGGGCAAACAACTTCCGTCGCTCCGCGACTGGTTGTGGGTGTCGGGCGTTCGAACAACCGCGGAGCCGTGACAGTTGCCAGTGGTCCGTCAAAGTTAAAAGTGAGGGTTGATCGTAGTGGACGAGGCCACGAGTCCTTGGATTCGACGCCAGTTCAGGACTCGTGGCCTCGTCCACTACCCCAAAAAACAAGTCCTGACAGACCACTAGCCTCGGGATTTCAACCCGAGGTTTTGGGCGTCGGCCTCATGCGCGGCAAGCCGCGGAGCGGCGACAGGTGGCGAGGAGAAGGGGCGGATTGAAAAAGTGAAATTGTAAATTGTAAATTTCAAAATCTGGGCGGCTGAGGCCATGCCGGGGCACGCCCAGGATGGAGCTGACTTCCTCGGCAAACCAACGAACGACATCCCGAGGCAGTCGAGATCGTGTTTTCGTCGAGTCGTTTGTTCTCGGGAAGATAGCTCGGCCGAGTTTCGATCAGGTGTTTCACCGCGTTTTCGAGTGAGGCATCGGGCTTGAGACGCTGGCAGACGAGCATCCAAAGGACAACGCAGGCGGTGTAGACGGTGTGAGCTCGCTGGGTAAAAAGCTCGTTCGCATCTTCGAAGTTGACAAGCTGCTGCAGCAGTTCGAAGGAACGGTCAAACTGCTGGTCGGCTTCCATGCTTCGCTCGGAATCGTTCCTGCCCATATTCTTAACGTCGAAGGCAGCACTTTTTGTACTTCTTGTTGCTGCCACACGGACACGGGTCGTTCCGCCCCACCTTGGGTTCCGCGCTTCTCAGGGTGCCGCTAAGTTGCGGTTCCGGAGTCAAGTCCGAGGATCTCAACGCGGTGAACCCCCGTGCCTGCGTTATCGGGTTGCGATGGAGCGCGGTGACAGCGAATTTGCCACCTTCCGAAATCACGTCGATCAGGGAGTACGGTGGCAACACGTCAGAACGCACCACTTTCGCAGCGTTCTCTGGTTGCTCGCGACACACCTTTGCCGATTCGGCACTCAACCGATGATGGGAGACTCCCTCGCGGGCGGCCTGTTGAATCAGCGGGTCGCTCTCGGGCAACGAAAGCAAACAGGCTGCATCGAAGATGGCCGTCTTGGTCATCATCGCGCCTTCGTCACCATCCGTTTCCTGTTGACTCAGAGTTGTCCAAAGCTGACGCAGGGTTTCGATGCACTCACCACGGTTCAGGTACCGGAAATAGACTGAAACAATGAAGTACGAAACCAAAGCGGCTCGATCGAACTCCTTTCGATTGCAATCCTGAATCCGTTGCACAATCGGCTCTGTCTTCCCCACCAGAGCATGAGCCAATCCCTCGACCAATCCCGGTTCGATCGATGCGCCGAACCATTCTTCCCGTTGGTGTTTGGGAAGATCCAGGAGTTCCAACAACAGATCCGCATCGTCAATCAAGACTTCGCGTGATTGGGAATTGTGCGTGAGCAGGATCGTCGCGAGGTAGGGGCCATTGTTGGAACTTGGTTCGTCACGCCGGGCTGATTCGATGCCGCGTCGAACTCGGGAGGTGAGCGGTCGAAAGACTTGGCCAATGAACCGGTTCAGATTCTCGACCGCTTCGAACGGATAGTTCTTGAAATTCGATTGATCCAGCTCCGCCAACCACCCGTCGATCTGATTGGGCTCAGCTCGATCAGAACGAATTGAAAAGGTCTCAGGCAGTCTTTTGCAATTTGCCCGATGCCGATCCAAATCATCGGTTGTCCATGCGAATGCATGCCAATCGGCCAAATATTCGATCGGATTGGAAACGATCTGCTGGTCGATCTCCAATTGCTCTCGCGAGAACGTTGTTTGGCGTTCGCTGGCCATCCCTTGGAAAGATTCCAGCCCCACATAGTCATCGTCGATTTGACCTCGTTTGAAACATTCCTCCGCCAACGATTTGAAATCGCTGCCGCCAACATCGATCAACGATGTCATCGCCATTGATGAAAACAAGTCATATTTGTGCGTTTGTCGCTGTTCCATCCAAGTCCGCACCCACTGAACCGCCGTGGCATCGTCCAGTGCGTTGTCAGCGACGAGATTGAACAACACTTCAACCACTTGCAGCTTGATGTAGTCGCTGACCTGATCATCCTGGACCAGCGAGTCCAGCCATTGGCAAAATGCCGTGATATCTTCGCGATCGGCGATCGCGGTCAAGATTGCACGGGTGAACCGGCCCGTGATCTCGCCGCAGACCCTTTCCATCCTGTCATCATCACAGCGAAACAGCCGATCAAACCATGCTTGTAAACTCGGCTGTGGGTCGATGCCCAGCAAGTGGTAACAAAAAAAGGCTTCCGGATACTCGCTGCCGAGCCCCAGTTCCTTCGACTCAATCGCTCGATCCATCCTCGCGATCAACGCAGGCATCACTTCCGAGCCCCGTTGCATCAGTTCACGCATCACCCCGGCAGGCAACACCAAACTTCGAAACCGACCGAGTGACTCGATGAGGTCCTCGGTTTCAATCTTGGCTGCAGAAAACGTCATCGAATATCGTCCTTAATTCGGAACGGCTGGTGGATTGTCTGTTCAACAACTTTGCCTGATCAAGCGACGATGGAAAGGGCAGGACCCTCTGTTCTGCTAACTCAAAACGGGATATCGTCGCCCTGGTTTCCCTCACGGCCTCCATTTTTGAATGTCGCCCGTTCTGGAGCATCCACTTGCGAGAGAAAACCCGCTACTTTCGGCAGCAACGGGGGACTCATCGCGTCACCTTTTCCAACGTTGCCTGCATCGCGTCATTCCCATCCATGCAAACCGCAGGCTGGAAGCCGATTCCACCCTTGGATTGTGCTTGGCCCGTCTCACTCCGAACGCAGACGCAACTCGCTGATCACAGGTCGGTGATCCGAGACCACGGACTCGGGAACCACTCGTGTTTCTCCAACGGACCATCGATTCGGGGGAGAAGCAAAGATGAAGTCGATTTCAATCTCCGGGTGATCTGCGGGCCAGGTCAAATTGGCTGACTCAGGTTTGTCCGCTTCGACAAAGTCCTGAAACAATTCCAAGGTTCTGGAGCCCGGCTGATCGTTGAAATCACCGAGCAGGACGATCGGCAACTCGACCGTCTTCAAGTGCTTCTGAAGCGTGCTGGCTTGCGAAAATCGGACCTCGTCGTCACCGATCCAATCGAAATGGACATGGACCACCAACACACGCTGGTCATTGGGCAACAGCACCTCGGCCAACAAGGCGATCCGCGGCTCACCGCCGGGTGGAAGGTCCAGCGATGTCACTTCGACAATGGGATGCTTGGACAGGATTCCCATTCCATACGCACCACCGTCATGGTCCATGAATTTCCCGAAAGCCGCGTGCATGTTGAGCGCTCGCCCCAACTCAGCCGCCTGATTTCGATTGCCACTGCGCCGACAATTCTGATCGACTTCAGCCAACCCCACCAAATCAGGTTTCAAGTCATGCAGTCGCTTCGCAACTCGCATCAATGCCAACTCATTGTCGACACCGACCCCGTGCCGAATGTTGTAGGCAACCGCTTTGAGCTTGATGGTTTCGAGTGCGTCGGACCCTGCCGTGTCGCCGCGTTCAAACTCCGTCAAAACCGCCGCGTGATCGGAAGGAAACCAGTCCTCGTGCTCGTTTACCACCGACGAACTTTTTGCACGCCAGCGCTGGGATCGATAGTAAAGGAAATCGATCCGATCTTGCTCCTGCTCGATGAAGCGAGGACTCCAGGTCGAGTCCATCACTCGACTGACCACCGGATTCACTTCCCGGTAGGAATCACGAAAACCGGCATGCTTCATGACCATGCTGGTCGGCCATTTGACCTGGTGCCCATATTGGTCGCGACTGATTTCGCCGTAATCCAAATGCGACATGGAATTGAAGTCGCCGGCAATCAGCACGGTCGTGTCTGCGTACTGATCGTCTTTCAAACGCTCATCGATGAGGCCCAAGATCTTCTGCAAGTCATCTCGTGACACATCGCACTGGGTCGCCAAATGAGCCTCGTCCAAGCCATCTCGACCGTGAGGCGCCCAGATGTCGGCTTTGTAGGGAAGCCACACACTGTAGAACGCCACTCGCTCCCCGTCCGGCAGTTCCACCAACGCCCCGACGCACTTGAATTCTTCGAAAACGGAAATGTCTTCGATCACCGGATAGCGACTGTGGATCGAAACATTTGTTCCACGAGGATGAAAGTGGAACTCCAAGGCGTTCGAGATACGCTCGCCGGAACCGTACGTTTCCTGCACGGCGACCAAGTCCGCCCCCGAGTCTCGGATTACCTCCGCCACCCGCTGAGGACCAACGGTTTCGCCATCTTCACGGCCACCATGCCAAATGTTCCACGTCATCGCCTTCAGCGACGGGACCTTCTCGACTGGTTCCTGGGCCCGCACGTCGCTAACAACACTCGCCAGTGAGAACAGCGCACACAAGGACACGTGGATCACGGGCCTCCAACGAGCGGCTATGCAGGTGGGTGTCAGGCAATGGCAAATGTTCATCACTGGATCCGGGGTGGTACTCGTGCAGCTAGTTCTTCGCCCGAAACGATACCACGTGACACATTGATCCTCCAAGAACGGAAGGCCCGGTCCCCTCGCGATCGGCATTCCACTCCAAACACGGAACCACTCCAGTCATCCGACAATCCCATGCCGAGCGATCAACTCGACGCATCAACGCGTCAATCGGTCTTGAAATTCCAACAGGCTGTCTGTGAAACGCAACGCATATTCAAACTTCTTGACAGACTCAAGCTTCGAGATTCGCAAGTAAGCCGAATAGGCGTCAAAATCGGCGCACTTTGCAAGCGAGTCCAGATCCACCTGCCCGGTCTCGTTGTATCGATCAACATACTCGAGCAGTCGATCCCGATGAATCGATTCCCAGAACGCAACGAATTCGGGGTCCGAAGTTCCACCGCTTTGATTTGATAAGAGATTGACCCGATGACCTTCCTGGCTTTCCCGGGCCTCCATGTACTCAGGCATCCAAATCGCCAGGCACGCCAAAATGGCAACGCCGCCAACAAATCCAATCGCTTGTTTCATCATCTTGCTCGCATCGGGTCAAGTTTGTTCTGATTCAAAGTCGGTCAGCAGGAATGATCGGGCACAAGCATGTGAGCCGATTGGGCATTTGCCGCGGTTGTTCCGAAGAGCAACAACGATTGCCAAAACAGTTTCAATGCCGAAAGACTCCTGCCTCCTGCCGACCGGCCTAAAACAATAGGTCGCGTTTTCGGACCTGGCCATCCAATGGGGGCATTTCGCTCCACCCACCCTTGCGTTCTTCCCAGACGTTGCGACCTCTCATCGATCTCAACGGACAATTTGACGGCAGAACGCGAGCCAAAGGTCTGCTCCTTTGATTCTCGCGATAGTGTCCATCGGATTCCTCGACGATGGATGGAGGACTCAGAGGAATTTCATCAACAGATAGCCCGCGATGGAACGGGGGCGACGATCCAGGCGGACTTGGCCGGTCAAGCCGCTGGCGAGTTGGATCGATGCCTGTGGATCGAGCCTGACCACAGCCTCAAATCGGGGGGCAATCAAGCGTGTCTCGGTGGCGATCCTGTGTTCGGTCAACGGACCACCAGCCGATGCAGTGAGGCGAGAATCGGTTTGATCAGTTGCGGTGGGCTCGACTCGTTCGAGCCTTGCCGAAGTGACTGGCAGGGCCGAGTGAGGCACGAACTCGACAATCTCGTTGACGCATTCGGCAAATGTATTTCGATCGGATTGTCCGATGCTGACGAGCAGTTCTTTCCTCGCGGGATCAACGACCCTGGCCAGTTCCGTTCCTTCCCGAGCATATCGTCCCAGCCAATCATCTAACGACGCGGTTTGCGGCGGCAGCATGACTCGTCCGGAGGAACCGGCGCGGATGGTGAGCAATTCCAAACGTTCGCGACGGTTGTTCAATCGACTCTGCAGCGAGTCCGCAACCGCGACTTCGGCATGATGCGAGGCAATCTTTCCATCCGCCCATTCTCGCCGTGCACGAATGCGTGCGGCATCGACTTGGCTTTGCAACGATTCGATCTCGGTGACGAGAGCTTGGTTCTTCAGTTTGGCGATGGGTTGATTCGCATGAACGAATTGGCCTGGTTGCACCAAAATTTGATCGACAAAGCCAGTTGTCTGAGCCCGCACGATTTCCGCTTGATGGAACCGGACCACCGCGGGCGAGGAAACTCGCCCCGGCCATGGCGTGAGACACATCAAGACCACGATCCCGAGCAATGAGGGAACCGTGCGGCGCACGAGCGTCCGCCGAGCACTGGCACCTTCCACGGTATCGGCCACCAACGATTTTAGAATCCCCATCGCTGGACGGCCAAACCATGCCACCAAACTCGCGATTGCCAGAATCAAACCAAAGCCGTTGAACAGTTTCGATGCGGCTACGGCGAGTCCCATGCAAACGATCCATCGCCAAATCATCGCGGCGACACCGTAAGACATCAGCACCGTCTGATGTTGCATCATGTCAGCGGGAAGTTTGCTCGTTGATCCCAACAACAGTTGTTTCAACCTAGCCCGAACACATTGCCGAGAAAGGGCAGCGAGATTGGGGATTCCTATGGCGTCGGAGAGCAAAAAATAGCCGTCAAAGCGCATCAGAAAATTCGCGTTGAAGAGAACCGTCGTGAGCGTTCCCATCAACATCCAATTTGTCAGATGAAACCGCACGACGGGATCGTGACTCAATGACCAAGCAATCGCAGCCAAGGACGCCACCATCATTTCGACCATCATCCCCGCAGCCGAAACGAGCATCCGTTGTTGCTTGGAAGAAAAGTCCCACGCTGACGTGACGTCCACATAGGGAATGGGGACGAACAGAATGAACACGACGCCGGTTTCGCGAACGGTGCCGCCAAGCCGACGACAGGCGATGGCGTGCCCCAGTTCGTGAACGATCTTCAACCCGACGAAGGTCACCGCCAACCAAATCCCGGATGTCGGGGAGATGACTCCCCGCAGGCTGACGGCAAGTTCATCTGCGTTCTGCCACAATCTCGCCATCGCAATCAGGCCCAAGGCAATTGCGAAGACAATGCAGGCGGGCGCAAACAGCCATTGCGTCCACGGAACGATCGCGTTCAGCAGGCGTGTTGGATTGCCCAGCGGAAACTTCAGGAACAGCGGATTGGCATTCTCTTGTTTGCGTTGTTGTGCGGCGCGTTCCGATTGCCGCTGCAAACGATTCGTGGCATTGAGTGGTTCACCATTCGCATCGACTGCAAAGATGAGTTGATGATCGAGCAGGTACCGAGCGGTCTGTTCGGCTTGGCTGGCCGTCAGTGCCAATTTGGGAAGTTCACTGGCGATCCGCGCCGTCACTTCTTCCAGGCTAGTCTTGCCATCCAGGGCGGAGAGAAACGCATACTGTGCGCTCCCCAATTGATGGAAATTCGAGGACACCCCATCGCTTACCAAGTAGGTCGTTTCCCCTCGCGATTCATGCAAGCGGACGCTCAGTCCATCGCGTCGCTGCAAGTGAGCATTGGCCAGTTCAAAAGATTGGGAATCGTATCCGTTCATCGCAGCATCCCGTAAGTTTTCTCGATCGCGCTGTGAAACAGCACCCAACCACTGGCTCGATAGCCGGCGTCTACCTTGGCCCGGCTCTTCATCCCAGGACGCAAGCGACCGTCGTGGTTGTCGATCGTGACAGTCGCCAGGAACACGTTGCGACCTTCCCGAACTTCCGACGCTTGGCGGATGGTATCAATCGTCCCTTGGCCCCGGTGCAGTGGATTGCCGTCGGGGACCAAACTGACGGTTTGCCCCAGCTTGATATGGGCGAGATCTGCAGGGGCGATTTCGAGCTCAGCTCGCAATGTTTCCAGCGGTGCAACTTGCATCAGGACATCGCCAGTTCGGACAGGCACACCGCGGGCTTCGTCCAACTCGCTCCGCAACACAATCCCATCGATGCTGCTGACGATCTGTCGATGAGCTGCACGATGCTCAAGCAATGCCAACTGGGCGGCCAATTCATCGGTTTCCAATTCAGCCAACTGGGTCGATGCGGCATCACCGCTGGCTCGATGAAGATCGCGTTTCTTTTCTGCTCGTTCCTTTTGAGCCGTCACGTCCGCGATCTGCAATCGAAGATCGGTCGCATCCATTTCAGCCAGCAGTTGCCCGGCGTGAACCTGCTCACCCGCTCGCACCATGGCTTGTTCGAGGATCCCGTCATGGGGAGCGACGGCGAACCGTTGTTCGACCGGCTGCAGTACAGAAACGCAGCCAACCCGATGCGGGATCGGAATCGTCATGGCCAAAGCAATCGCCAAGGAACCACCAAGCACCATTTTCTTGCGGGTCCAAGCGGAAGACTCTCGCACCACACGTCGAAGTCGGGCCAGTGGGCCTTCGCAGGCCCGTCCGGCGACTGCCAATGATTCGCCCAGCGGTTGTTGGCAGGCGTTGGCAAAATGTTTCCAGCGATCCAGCTCCGTAGGACGTTGCCGGAAAAGGGCTGTCCAGACCGCGACGGGATCGCTTTGCGTGGCACTGAGTTCTCGATGCTCAGGGTCGGACGGAGTCTGCTGCGGACCAAGTTGGGAGAACAGGGGGCACGAGACGGCGCACTGCGTCCCCGTCACGCTTAGCAACCGTTCGTGAGCCAATTGCATCAAAGCCACGTGTTCGGAGTCTGGATCGACCACCGTCGTGCGTGCAAGTTGTTCTCGAAAACGCACGATACTTTCCGACATTGCTTGCTCGAACTGTTGCGAAACTTGCGAACTTTCGTCGATCGATGACACATCGGAAACGCTACGGACACGCACCAGCGAAGAGCCTGGATTCACAGTCCCGACTGCCACCACATCGGCTCCCAAGAACTCTCGCAATGCATTCGCAACAATCAAATGGGCCTCGTCCAGACGGCGTGCCGATGCGATCTTCGACATCAATTCAGCGATCGCGGCGGTGGCGTCAATCTGCCACTGCAGTTCAGCGAATTCGGAGGCGGATTCCGTGCTACGAACCTGCGCCGAATCAATGCGGTGCTGCGGTGTGCCGGAATCTTGTGCAGTGAGACTCTCAGGTGGAATTGCTTGAAAAGCAGTTCCACTGGATGGTGTGATGACAGGCATATTGATCGAGCGGGACAGAACTGTTTCAGAAGGAGCGGTGGCTTGGTGAAGCACTATGGTTTCCCAGGCAAATCGATTTTCGCGATGCGAAGGATTCAGCAGGAAAGGGTCATTGGGGAGAGCGTCGATGCAGGACAGTTGCCTGCATCGGTTCGGCATGGGATGCATCCGGCAACTTCAACTGACACCGAACTCCCGATCGATGCCGTCTGTTGGCATTGTCGATCAACAGTTCCACGCGAACCGTTCCGCTGCTGGGATCGGTGGTCGGGGCGATGAAGTCAACCGTTCCAATCGCGTGCGTGCCGAAGTCAGGAAAGGTCAGCGTTTGTTGCGATCCAACCGACAATTGAGCCGCTTGAACGGTGGTGAGGTGATACCGCACACGGAGTTTGTTCAACACGACCAATTGGGCGACGGGAGAGTCAGAGGTGCCGACTCGTTCGCCAACCCGCGCTGGCAATTGCAAAATAATGCCATCGGTGGGAGCGATGATTTGGCGGCGGGCGATCTGTGCCTCGATCTGTTCCAATTCGGCTCGCAAAGTCGCTCTTTCATCGTCGACCGTTTGCAACTGTGCTTGCGCGATCTGAACGTTGAATTGGGCTTCGGCAACTTCCTGATCGTTGGCATGGTTCTTCGCAAGCAACGCTTGAAGTTGTTTCAAATGGTTTTGGTGATGGGAAAGCGTTGCTGCCGCTGCCTCCCGTTTGCCGGTCGCATTGATCTTGGTCAGCGTGGCATGACGAGTCGCCTTGAGCACATCGCAGCGAAGTTGGCAAATCAAATCCCCCGCCTTGACCGCGTCGCCTTCGCGAACGGCCAATGTATCCACAACACCAGGTTCTGCTGCGGCCAAGTCAATCGTTTCCAGGGGTTCAGAAAACGACTCAGGGGATCGACCAGAAGGAATCTCGGCCTGGACGCAATTTGCGAACACTGACATTGCCAGCAGCAACGTTGCCGGCATCAGGACAGCAAACATCGATGGATTGAGTCGCATTCTGGGGGACAACGGCATCGGACGGGCATGTTTGCTCTCAGGCGACCTGTTGGCGAAGTTCATCGAGCCATTCCTCTTGTTGGGCGGTCTGTTGTCGAATGTGAAAGTTTTCTCGTTCCGCGATGGATTGCAATTGTTGGATTCGGCGATCCCAGGCCTCGTTTGGGATGGGTGACTTCAATCGGCTTAGGATCGATTGCAATCCAGGGTCGTGTCGTTGAACCAATTCGTCGTCGGCGGACACATAGAACCGACCGCTGCCGGGTTGTCCTTGGCGTGCGGCCCGTCCTAGCAATTGGCGATCGATTCGAGCGGACAGGTTGCGTTCCAGCCCGATGACGTGCAGCCCCCCAGCGGCCAGTGCTCTTTCGTCAACCGAAATGTCGGTGCCACGACCTGCCATGTTGGTTGCCACCGTGATCGCGGAAGACGTTCCCGCCGCGGCGATCAGATCCGCTTCGGTTTCGTCTTGCACGCCGTTCAGAAGGTGATGGTTCAAACCGGCTTGCATAAGAGCTTTGGAGACTTGCTTGGTTTGCAAAATATTTCGAGTGCCGATCAGAATGGGTTGCCCGATCTGGTGATGTTCTGAGACCTCATCCGCAAGGCGGGCGAGTTTCTGTGTGTGGTCAGCAAAATAGAGCGTGGGCTCGACGCGTCGTTTGCAGGGAAGACGCGTCGGGATGGCATGCACTTTCAAGGCATACGATTGTTTCCATTCCCGTTCGTGTCCCGACGCGGTGCCCGTCATCCCGCACAAGGTTTCGTAGCGAGCGAAGTAGCGTTGCCGGGACATGCGCGCCTGCGTGCGCCGTGCTTCGCTCAATGGGACGTGCTCTTTTGTTTCCACCGCTTGGTGCAATCCTGACCTCCATTGCCGGTCGGGCACGATCCTGCCGGTGGAGGAATCGACGATCTGCACTTTTCCATCCCGCACGACGTAGTCGATGTCGCGGGTCAGCAAACACTCCGCTCGCAGTGCGGTTTGAATGTAGTTCGTCCATGGCATGGACAATTTGATCCGGCGCGTCTGCAACCATTTAAGGGCTCGTTGAATTCCCCGTTCCGTAAGTTGAACGGTTTGCTGCAGCGGATCGACCTGAAAATCGGTGCCTGGAACCAACGTCTGCATGCAAGTTCGCGCCGCATCGAAGACGCTGGTCTGGTGGGACGATTCATTGTCAGGGGAAGACACGAGCGAATTGTCGCGGACCTGCGGGCGTTGCTGCGCCAACACCAACGGTGTCATGGCCTCGTCGATCAGAACACTATCGATTTCATCTACGATCACAACTTGATGTCGCGTTTGGCAACGCAACTGCTGCGGATCGGATTGCCCACACAGTGATTCGCGAATGGATTGTCCAAGTTGCTTGCGCGGTTGAGCGGCGAGCGTGATTTGATCGCGTAGGTAGTCAAATCCAAACTGATATCCCGTCGCGAAAACAATGTCGCACTGATACGCGGCCCGCTTTTCACGGGGGGACTGATCGGCTGATGAATGCCCCGAACTCAGCGCCAGCCGATCAAAAACGGGGGCGAGCAATTCCCAATCACGGCGGGCAAGGTAGGCATTGGACGTTGCAACATGAACCTGCTGGTGACGCATCGCATGAATGATCGTCGCGACCGCGCCGGTGATCGTTTTTCCTTCGCCGGTTTGCATTTCAGCGATCTGGCCGCTGGACATCACCAGAGCGGCTTGGAGTTGAACGTCGTAGACCGTGTAGCCAAGTTGCCGCTGAATCGCAGCAACCGCAAAGGCCATCGCATGAGTTGTGAGTTGCGAATCTTGATTCCCCGAACGCTCACTCAAACATGCGGAATAGGGACCCGTTTGTTGTTCTCGCAACAAATTCGCGTGCCAACGCAGTTCACTGTCACTGAGTGAACTGATTGCACAGGCGAGTGTCTTCGCCGATGGAAGGAGCTCATCACACGAAGCCTGCTTTCGCCTTTCAGCGAAGCCAAGCCATTGCGAGAATGCTGGCAAACGGGGTGGGATCATAGGTGTTCGGTGGGCGGTGAGTTTTTGGTGTCCCTGGTAACACAGAACAGCAAGAGTCCGTGTTACCGGAGACGAACGAAGAAGGACAGTTAACAAGCAGGCGAATCATTCACCCAAACCATCATCGGACGCAGCGTTGGCACCGCTGTCGAAACTTGGTCACTCGAGAATTGGCTTGTCAAGAATCTTCGTCGGCAGACCACCGATTTCTGCGACGCCTTCGGTGACTTGCTCGGTTTCCAGCAGGGTGCCACTGGCTCGTTTGACGTTCATGAGCGACAAGTTGTAGGTCGTCAGCGCATGTGTGAATTCAGATTCCGCGTCTGTCAGTTGAGATTGAGCGGCGAGCAGATCTTCCAGGTACAAACCGATCGAACCATTCTGTCCTGGGACGTGCGACCAACGCTGCTGGATGCTGTCCAGGCGTGTTTCCGCGGCAACCATGGCGGCGAACTTGGCTTGGTATTCTCGTTCTGCCGTGCGAACTTCCCGGACGGCGACTTTGGCTTCCATCAACAGGGTTTCGGCGGTGGCATTGAACTGGTTTTGCAATTGCCGCACTTCCAATCGCCGGCGCTGCAATCGGGCCTTGGCCGCTCGGTTGCCAATCGGCATTTGATAGGACAGACCGATCGCAAAGCTGGGTTCTCCGGTGCTGAACTGATCCGTCCACGCCCGACCGATGTCACTGTGCCCGCGAAGACCAGCGACATATGTTTCGCCAATGAAGTCGAACTGGGGCAACAGTTCGTTCTTGGACATGTTCAGACGCACACAAGCCGCTTTGATTTGCTTGATCGCTTGGTCGATCTCAGGCCGTTTTTGCATCGCTGTTGACAACACGTCACCCACGGCCAGGTGGGTTGATTCCAAACGAGGCAGATCGACGGGAACCATCTCTAAGTTCGTGGTCATGGCAAACTCAGGATCATTCACCAGAGCTTGAACTCGATCTTGAGCGTTCCGGACGGCCATTTCGGCACGCACCAGTTCCGATCGCCGGTTGGTAACGGCGGCATCGACTCGTGCGAGTTGACTGCCGACCACGTCGACGCTGGCACGAGCCCGCAGACTGTCTTGAACCTGCTGCGCGAGTTCGAGCGACCGTCGCTTTTGCACCAACGTGGCGCGTTCCAGGTACAACGCCCAGTAGGCTCGCGTGACCTCCAGCAAATGAGATTGCAATTGCCGCGAAAATTCGTCTTCGGCAATCGAAGTGTCAATTGCAGCCAACACAACCAACGAGTTGTTGTAAACCTTGCCACGACCTTGCATCAGCGGTTGAATGTAGCTGAGACGCAGTTTCGCTGTGCCTTGGTTGTTGGGCTGGAAGTAAGTGCTGTTCGTATTCTGGTGACCAAAGTCCTGAGCGACCTCGAAACGCCCACCGTAGTGATTGAGTCGCGCCAGGCCGGCACTCCCTGTCCATTGGTGGTTGTGGTAGCGATCGGATCCGCCCGTCGTCAGGACGTTGCCAACGGGATCGGAATTGTCGTCCCACCGAGTGTTCATGAACGCATTCCAGTCAAAGGCAGCACAAGCTTCCGTGATCGCAGTCTGGCGAATCAATGGCAGGTCGCTGAACACCTTGACCTGGGAAGAATTCTGAAGCGTTCGCACAAGCAAGTCTTCCACACCAATCAGGACGGTGTTGGAATCGGCCTGCATCGGGGTAGTCAGCACATCCTGCCACCATGGTCGATAGCCATCCTGCACGGGCGCGAGTTGTTGCAGCGAACTCAACTCGCTGGCGTCGGAATCGGCAGCGACTTGGATCTGAGGTGAATATGAGTTCTCATAAGCGGCCAGCGATCCGGTTTGCGCCGAAGTGACACTCGGCAAGAGCGAGGCAATTGTGGCGACGCATCCCAATGAACACACCAAGTGTCGTCGGCGAACAGGTCGTCGAGCATCCGACAGATTTGAAAGCTGAAGCATCCGTCAATCCGAGTGGAGGGTGTCTGTGATCCACGCAATGAATCATCGCGGTGAACTTAACACTCGTCGCGCCACCGACCTTTTGTACAGGTGCGATGCAACATGACGCTTCATAGGAGTTTGGCCGATTGCGCAAACGCGCAAATGGAATTTTTACCAACACCTTTCGGCTGAACTGGAGCGTCAAACAGGCCCAAAAACAGCGTGTTCAACCACGCCTCGAACGGGGCATGATTGAACGTCTGAAGATTGACGGCGCGTCTCAAGCAAGCTTGATGCTACTTTGACGACACGTTGGTGGATGCCGTGTTCAATTGATAACGATGCGCTTTGCAACCAAGCTGCAATGGATCGTTGTGTGCGATATGTATCACTTCGAGTGTTTCATATGCCGTCTCTCGCATCACGCCGCTAACAGTCAACCGCTCGGTCATCATCAGAGACGAGTGGTTGGCCGGATGGAAGTATCGACGCAGGTTGAACCCAGCATCCTGGTTCGCGTTCTCGATGGAAGCGACCTGTTTAATTTCCATGCGATGTGGGTGCTTCCAAATCACACTGCCTGGGAACGTTGCCAACCAGTTTCCACCGGTGTCTGCGACCACCTGGCGGTCTCCGATCAAGCGTCCGCTCTCGTCATAGATCCGAATGCTGAGCGTTGTACCTGGCTCGGCCAACCCACTGAAGATTGGATCGACCGGGACGGGGCGCAGTTGTCGTTCGGTCGGATCTCCCGGGGCGTGCCACCACCCCTGTGGCAGATCGTCACGTGGATTGTCGTTGGCCCAATTGCCTTCGTTGGTAAAGGAATCAAACGTAAAGACGACCAGCCCATCAAGAGTGGAATCGGTGTTGTTGGACACCGTGATTTCCGGACCGTTCAGCGTGTCATCAGTGACGGTAGCGGTCGTGATGATCTGATCGGCAAGTGGATCGAGAGGAATTTGACGCACCTGCACGGTGACCGTGATCGTTTCGGTTTGGCCAACGTCAAGGTCCCCCACGTTCCAAGTCAAAGTGCCATTTGCGAAATCCCAAGTGGCGTCGCCCGGTTGATCATGGGCCATGCCGTTTGCGTCCAGGATGTCCATCGGGAACTGATCCACCACCACGACACCGGTGCCGTCACGCTCGCCGAGGTTCGTGACAGTGACTTCATAAGTGAAGGTGTCACCCCCCTGCGCCGCATCCGTTAGCGAAGAGATGTTTGTAACCGCATAGTCAACGATTCCGGGATATCCAAAATCGGCCGTGTCGTTGTCGTTGCCGGGTGTCAGCGTGACCAACGTTTGATCGTCGTGGACCGCATCCAGATCGTATGTGCTGGTCGTTGCGATGTTGTCACCGAGTGTTGACGAGTCCACTCGCACCCGATAATCACCGGCAATGAGCGTGTTGAACTGATACTGGCCGTCCGCGTCGGTCGTGGTGATCAGCGTGTGGTCAAACGTCCCGTCTCCGTCGTAGTCGATGTCCAGCGAAACCGTGACGCCTTCGATTCCCCGGTCACCATCGCTGCCGTCGAAATTGCCTCCGTCGGCGTTGTGGTCGATGTAGACGCGGTCACCAATGACGAGCGAACCGGCGAACCCAAAGTCAATGTCGGACCGGCTTTCACCATCCGCAAGCGTGACTTCCGCGACGCCCGCGATGGAATCCACTCCAGGACTGGCGACCAGATCAGCGGGCAGGTCCGCATCATTGGCGTCGATTTCGACGCGGTAATCACCCACCGGCAAGTGATCGAACGAATACACGCCATTTGCGTCGGTGGTGGTTTCGATCGTGAAGTCATCGTCGTTACCAAAGATCCCGTCCAAACCCGCAAATTGCAGGTCAACGGTGACATCAGCGAGCCCGCGTTCTTCACCTTGTCGAATGCCGTCTCCGTTGATGTCCAACCACACGGAATCTCCAATCGAACCGGTGCCCGCGTATCCAAAGTCAACGTCGTTGCGATGCCCATCCAGGACAGTGACGTGCGACGTGCCATCAACGAGGACATCCACGTCATCGATTTCCGCGGTCCCCGAAAGTCCACCGGGTAGCGACGCGTCGGCGATGCTGATCCGATAATCGCCGTTGAACTGGTCGGTGAAGGAATACGCTCCGTTGGCATCGGTGGTGGTGAATTGCGTGGTATCGTCCGCGGTTCCAAACGTGTTGTCCGCTCCCGCGTACGTCAAGGTCACGCCAACGTTGCCGATGCCGGGTTCGCCGGCGTCTTGGATACCGTCGCCGTCTTGATCGAAGTAAACCGTGTCACCGATCTCCCACAGCTGTTCCCCGAAATCCACGCCTGACATTCCCGCCAAAGGAACGTTGATGGTCCGTTCATTGGCAGACGAGCTCGTGTACTGTGACGGTTGAACTTGGCGAACGATGTAGGTGTCTGATTTCCGATCGGCAAACAGGTAGGTTCCATCCGCGGCGGTCGTCATCGTATCCAACAGCGTGGTTCCGTCGGCCGCATAAAGTTCGATCGTGATGCCTTCCAAGCGACCAGTTTCGCCTCCATCGAGAATGCCGTCCCGGTTGGCGTCCAAAAACACGGTGCCCTCGATTCCGACGCCCCGTTCGGCAAAGTTGTAACCGGTGCCGTCCTGATTTTGATTCAGATTGACACTGCCAATCGCATTGGTGACGGTGGTATCACCATTTGCCAAAGAGCCATCCGAGTGAACACCATCGTTGAAGTTCGCTGGCTGGATTTCCGTCAGCGTGTACCCCGATGCGTCAGCGGGGCGTAGGTTGTCGAACCGGTAAGTTCCATCCGCCTGAGTTTGCGTGGTTCGATGGACCACGTTTCCGAGATCATCGACCCCTGTCAGCGTGATCGTCACCGATTCAATGGTTTCGTCCTCATTGTTCAACACGCCATCGTTGTCTTTGTCGTTGAAGACCATCCCAGCGAGGCTAGACGGTAGGATTTCACCAAAGTTGTTCTCCGTTCCCGCGGTATCGGACACGATGATGCTGGTGATGGCGTCGTTGTTCAGCGTCCCGCCTTGACTGCCGACGGAGTCTTTGCCGTCGAGGTAACCTGCTGGCGTGCTTTGTGTGATCACATACCCTGTACCATCACTGGGACGCAGGCCAGTGAACTCGTAGTACCCCAGTGTCCCCGGCGCCGAAGAGGTTGTGGTCGTCAAGTTCACCGTGTTGCCCAGGTCATCGGTTCCGGTCAACGTGACCGTGACTCCGCCCAATCCGGTGTTGCCAGCCCGACTGCCGTCGTTTTCGGTGTCGTGATAGACGTAGCCCGAAACAGTCGACTCGACGACTTCGGCGAAATTGTAGTTTGTACCAGTGTTGCCAGCGACCAAGTCGATCGACGAGATGACTTCGTTGACCGATGTATCACCATTGCCGTGGTTGCCATCGGTCTCTTTGCCGTCCATGTACGGACGTCCCGATGGTGCGTTGCCTGCCACCGGCGTTTGCGTCAGCGTGTACGTGCCGGGACGCAGTCCGTCGAAGGCATAGGAGCCGTCCGCGTTGGTAACAATCGTTTGCGAAGCGATCACGCCGTTGTCGTCTACTCCGTCCAGCGTGATGGTGACACCGCCGATGCCCACTTCGCCCGCATCTTGGACACCATCGTTGTCAGCATCGTGATAGACGAAACCGCTGAGTTCGACTTCTTCCAATTCGCCAAAGTTGAAATGGGTTCCATCGACTTCACTCGACAGAGGCAATACCAGATTCGTGAAGGTGTCGTTCAACGAATCGTCACTGCCAACCAAGCTTGGTGAACCGAGCGTGTCCTTGCCGTCGAGGTATGCCTTGCCATTGGCAGCGAACAAGGGTTGCGTTTGCGTGATCGAGTAAGTTCCAGGACGAAGATCGCCAAAGAAGTATGAACCGTCGGCATCGGTTTGGATCGTGATGTCCACATCCTGACCAAGATGGTCTGTGCCTTGAATCCGAACCTCCACGTTTTCGATCCCAGTTTCCCCTGCGTCTTTGACACCGTCATTGTCAGCATCGAAGTAGACGAACCCGGAGAGGCTGTGTTCGCGAATATGAACCGAGTCGCTGTCGGCATCGGTGTCGTTTCGCTCACCAACAACATCACCCTGAAGCGTGGTGGCTTGCCTGACCTGAGCCGTGTTCATCAGCACGGCGTCCGGTTCGACTGTATTGAGCAACGTCGCGGTCACCTCAAAGGTCACACGGTCACCAGCGAGGATGGTTCCGCCGGAGTACTCGATTTCCCCGGTCATCGAGTTGTAATTTGCGGTGAAGTCAGCTGGGTACTCAGTGCCCGCCACTCCCACAGAAACACTGCTGAGATCGTAGTGGCTGCCGTTGAGAATGTCATCGACCACCACATCATAGGCATCGCCGAGCCCTGTGTTGGACACGGTCAACTGGATCGTCATGGTGTCGCCGGCGTTGGCATCGCTATCAACGATGTCCTTGACGATGTTGACATTGGGTTCGACCACATCGACGATGGCCGCGTTGGAAGTCACGATGTTGGTCCCCACACCATCATCAAGAGCGTCAATCGTGGCGGTGTTGGACAATTGGGTTTGGTTGGCACCTGCGGCAGTGCCGACGTTGGTATCGACATCCACCACGACCGTTTCGACCAAGATCAAGAACGAGTTGTTGGTGCCATCGTTGTCAACGGTCGTGTTGATCGCGTCAAACGTGAACGTGACATCGTCACCTGCTCCGGCGCCCCCCGCGACCGTGGGTGAATTGAGTGTGCCGTCATAGTCCGCCACCATCAGTCCGCCCGAAGAGGACGCGTCGGTGACCAACGTGTAGCCGACATATTTCAGCCCATCGGGCATCAAATCGGTGACGACGATGCCGGAAGAGTTCCCTTCTGGCAAAGAAACCAGCAAGGCGAACGTGGCCTGTTCCCCAATGGTGACGTCACTGCCTGACGTTTCTGTTTCATTGGTCGAGAACAGTGACTTGTTGAAAGCCGGAGCATTGATCGTGATGGTGGCAGCGTTGCTGGCGAGATAGTCGTGGGTGTTGCTGCCTGAGTGGGTGCCGTCACGCTCACCGGTGTCCACGGTCGATTCCGTCGAGCGATTGCCGACGTCTCCGTCCAGGCTGGTCCAGCTCACCTCAGGGCGATTGACGAGTGATTGATTCGGTGTGACGGTGTGAGCGATCGTGCCGGTCACGCTCAAGGTGACTTTGCGTCCGGCCTGTGATTGCAACATGTCAAAATCGGTGCCTGGCTTCAGTTGCAACGTGTAACCGGTCGCGTCGTCTCCGATGAGTTCAAAGTCACTGGCGTCGAGCAGGCCAGCGGTGTCGTTGATCGTGAAGGCCGCACCCAGGATGGCAGATGAACCATCGAAAACCGTGGGCAGTTCACTCGCAAAGTTCAAGTCAAACGCGTCGACGGTGCTGGTGTTGGTCAGTTCCACCGTGTACTCCACCGGGTCCCCAGCATCACCAGTCGTCTGGCTCGCGATGCCTCCCACTTCAACCGAGTTGCTGATCGTCACGGCCGGTTCCACCACGTTCACATCCTGGGCAGGAGTGACAGACGTGAGTTGGCTATCCTCGCTGTTGAAATGGGCGGTGTTGTCAAGTCGCGTGCCAGATTGGTTTCCGGAAGTGTTGGCGACCACCGCTTGATAAGAAATCGTGATGGTGCCGTCGGCGTTGTCACTGATGTCCGTGTCGGTTAGGTCCCCCAGATCCCACGTGACGCGCCGACCATCCAGGCTGACGGTGGGCGTGATCGGGTTTTCGATCGTCAAGTTGTTCGTGGTGACGCCGGTTTGCCCAACGAATCGGAGACCGCTGTCGAGCGTGTCGACGATGGTCACGTTCTCGGTGGTGCCTTCGGGAATGGTGAAGGTGATTTCGTAGTTGACCAGCTCGCCAATGACCGCGGCATATTGACCGTTGGCGCCCGACACGATTTCGGTGCCAACGAGTGTCTTCGTGCCAGTGACGGCGTCGGTCGTCACATCAGCGGTGACGGTGATGCCATCCGGAATGTGGTTCGCACCGGATTCCTGGCCCGCAAAATTGGTGACGCTCGCCGTGTTTGGCAACGTCTCGCCGGGGCTCACTGCAACGGTGGCTTGCAAGTCATAGATCAACACGATCACGTTCTTGCCATGGTTCGCGTCGTAGCCTTCGATCGCACCTTGGGTCGGACTTGGATCAGTCAGTTCAATGCCGGTGGTGAACAGGTCGAGATCGCTGCCCGTGTAGGCAACCGCTGCTCCGGTACCATCGACAACTTGCAAGCTGCCCGCCACGTAGTTCATCCCGGCTGGCAGCACATCTCGAATGGCAACATCAAACGCTCCGCTGCGACTGGAACCGGTGTTCTCAACCACGACGGCGTAACGGACAACGTCGCCCGCGTCGACGCCACCGGTGATGTCCGCTTGAATCCCTTGAGTGGCTAAATTGGCGGAGTTGATCGTGCCTGTGAATGGTGATCCACCTGCTGCCGTTCCCGCAGCGTCGAATGTGACGCCAGCAGGACCGACTGGCGCCGAGTACGTCTCGCTGGCCGAATCCGCGTCGATGACTCCCTTGGTGAGATTCAACACCGGCTGCGTGACTTCGATTTGCACGATGCGATCAATGATCGTCGGCGTCTGCTGGGTGGTGCCTTCTTCCACGCGAACAATGTTGGTGAGGTGCAAACCATCCGCCGTCGACGTGTCTTGAGCCGTGACGGTCAGGTACAGTTCGATCGTGCTGGAGGAACTGCTAGGATCATCATAGTTGCCAATTTCGATTTCCAAGCCGTTGCTGGAATTGACTGTCAACGTCGGAGTGATTCCGGAACCATCAAAGAACGTGTCGTTGGCTCCGACTTCGATGGTTCCGGAAACCGCATCAAAGTCATTGTCGGCATCGAAGGTCCACACATCGCCGGTGGTGCCGTCAGCGTTGTGGTCTCCGGCAACGAAGATGGGCAGTGGCAAGAAGTCCGTCAGCACGAGGTCTTCGAAATCGCTTGACGGCAAGGTGTAGGTGATTCGGTAAGTCACCCGGTCACCTGCCACCAATTGCGGCAGCCCATCGGGGCCGTTGACCAGGGTGGTGTCGCCATTGATCGCATAGACTTCTTTTGCCAAAGTTCCACGCTGAATGTCGATGCTGGTCGACGAGTTGTCTTGTTCTTCGTGCAGAACTTTGGTGATGTCACCAGTGCCACCGTTTTCCTCTACGTTTTCGCGAACCTCACCGGTGATCTCCAGCGTGCTGTTGGTGATCGCGTCGCCTTGATCGACGCTCCGGTCACCCGACTCAAACGAGTCGGCGTAATCCTCTTGGATCACCGTGCGAAACCGGATCACGCCGGTCGCTGCCGTGCGGATGTCGCTGTCGTCATCGTTGAACGAGAGACCGCCTTGCAAAATGCCGTCTTCGCTTCCATCGGCGTCTTGCATCATTCCCGAAACATCGAACACCAACGTGGTCGAACCATCGGTGCCATCAGGGGTGACTCCGTCTTCATCATCAGCCGTTCCCGGAACCGCGTCAGGCCCGGCGTCGTCCGTGCGATCGATCTGTGTCCGATCCACAACCAAACGTTCACCGCCATCGGGATCCGTGATTTCACGAACGGTGAAATTGCCCGTCACGTGGCCTTGGCTGTCGATGATGTCGAATGTTGCACCATACGTGAAATCGAATTCCTGCCCGTCTTGGAACGTGTCGGTGATGACGATGTTGCCGAACGTGAAGTAGTCGCTGATCTGGAACGTCAGGGTGTACTCCAGCGTGTCACCAGGGGTCGCTCCCGCAGCTCCCGTGTCGGTCGCAATGGCGACCGTTTTCTGAATCGCGATGGCCTTGTCATCCAGGATTTGTTCGCTTCCTGACGCGTCGGCGACCGCATTGTTTGCCGAGGCAGCGTCGCGGGTGTCGATTGGAGTCCAGTCACCGATCGCTCGCGCATCGTTGATCGATCGACTGTCAGGGTTCGCGATGGTGTCGTCTTCCCCCGTCGGGCCAATCACTTCGTCCCCAACGGCGTCCATCTCAGCGACATAGAAACTGAACGTCACCTCCACATCGCTGGTGCTGGTCGTACCAACCACTCCGCCACCCAAGGTGTCGTAGTCGTCGCTAATCGTGACCACCAATTCCTCGTTCGCACCCGGTCCGGTCAGCGAAGCCAAATTGTCCGTGTAGTCGGTTCCCGTGAGCGTCTGGCCACCGACGACGACGGAGTCGATGCCCGTCACGACGATGTTGTCGGGCAGGGAATCGATGATGTCCAACGACGTGATGGTTTGGCCGGCGGCAATGTCTGCGATGACACGGAATTGGCGTTGGTGGTTGGGGCCGGTCGCTGTTTCATTCTCAGGACCCACGTACTCGGTCCGTAACGACATCAACGTCGGGGTGATCGCCAGCTGTTCTGACCAGCTGGTTCCCGCATTGTCTGGGTCAGTGACATCCGAATCCGTGTCACTGAGAATCGAAGCAACGCCTCCAACAGGGCTGTCACCGAACCGGAAACCGCTACGTGCTTGGATTTTCAGAGGCGTTCCCATGTCAGCCAATTCACTGACCGACGCATTGATCTGGACCGTGACTTCTGGCTGGTCTTGAGTGACACTGCCGAACGGCAATTCAACGACGACCAGTTGATCGCCGGGTGTCCCTGTCACCAACAACGGATCCCCCGCGGCATCAACGGCGTAGGGGTGTTCCACAACGCCGCTTGGCGGGAATGTGATCTTGGTCACCGTCAATTGTTGTCCCATATACGTTGCATTTGAGAATGCAATGCCATCGGGAGTCTCCGTTCCCGCCGCGCCATCCGCGCCGTTGGCAGGGAAGACCAGATCAATGAAGGGACCGTATCCGGCGGTCGTGCCCGTGTTGTCAAAAGTCACGTCAAAGGAAAATTCTTGACCGATCATCACCTCTTGATCGGCACCGACCGACACGACGGGACCAACCGCCAGAATGCCTCGGTAGGACTGTTGCAATGCATTGGAAACAGCCACGCTGGTTTCAACATTGCCGTGGTGGTATTCCAGTTCCCAATCAGCATCGTGGTCAGTGGCCCCCGTGTCGTCGTTGCTCGCAGCGACGTCGCCGCCGGTCAGGGCCGCGATGGAATCGGCAAGTTGTTGCCCCTCAGCGGAGTTCGCCAAATCACATCCGTAAATCAGAATGTCACCTTGCGAGGTCAACGCGTTTCCCCAGGAAGCGATGTCGCCTGCGTAAGCGTCAAGGTTGTCAGCCGTCAGCCAAGTGTCGCCAACCTGCAGCGCGGCGTCTTCGCCATGCGTGATCAAGTGGATCGCATCGAGGTCCTGTCGCGTTGTCAGAATGTCGGTGATCTGTTGGACGCCATCGCCATCCGTGCTGAGCAACGCGATTTCAAAGGTGCGGGAACCGTTTTCGTTCGCCAACAGATCGTCAACGATCACGACGTAGTCCTGCACGCTGGTATCGACCAGGATCAACTCGCGTGTGGATTCGTCCGATTCGTCGGCCGCTGTGTCCGCGTTCTGGTTGGTGGACAAGTCGTTCGACACTGACGCAGCGTCCTCGACATAACTTGCATTGGTATCCACTGCAGTTTGGGCAGCCGATGCGTCGTACTGGTCGGGGGTGATTCCACCGTCAACGGCGGCGTCAAAAAGAATGCGGTCTTCCAGACGACGCAAAATGAACGAGGACGCGGGGCGGCGTTCCTTCGAACGAAAAAACTTCATGATTCTCTCGCAGCTTCGTGCTTAGGCTAAGTCCGTTGGGGGCCCTCCAATCCTTGCCATCGCCAGGGGAATCGATGGTGTACAGCCAAGGGCCATTCAAACGTTCACCATATCTTCCGGCTCGGCAAATTGAACCGCTCGGGGAAGCCGCAGCTTTTGGATCCGCCACTACCGGCTAGAGAAGTGGTATCGATCGAACCGGCTCGTTGATTTTGGACAAAGCGAATGCATCCATGCGAGTGGAAAGATCCCCTTGCTCACAACTAAAACATCACGTGGTCGCCAGTCGTTTGTCCATCGCGAGAGAAGGTCGATTTGTCAGCCAGCACGCATCTCAACCCAAGGCCCGCTTCTCAACCAAACTCCCTTTTCCTCCAGACAACACCGGAACGCGGGGAGCACAAACGTGGCAGTCACGCAGTCAGAACTGCGACACCGATCGGTCGTCTGCTTTTGTCATCACCGACCTGTCACGAGTGTTTTCGTCCTGCCGACTTCATCAAACTTTCATCCTAGCATCCCACGATTCACGTTTCCCGAGTTCTCACCAGCGGGTTGAATAAGCTTCTGCATCCAAGCTAGATTCAAGGCTTGCTGTCATGCTTCCCTCCCTTGGACTGATATTGTTCTTCAATGAATCGACTCCCCAGGTTCCAATGTGTTTTGATGTGTCAACTGCTCGCCAGCCTGATGTTCGGTTGGAACTGTCACGCCGAGGACACGGATCAGTTGCCTTTGATCCTGGCCCATCGCGGCGGCGCCCATGAGTACGAAGAAAACACCATGGAGGGCTTCCAAGCTTGTTACGAACGAGGCATTCACGGATTCGAAACGGACATCCGCATGACCAAGGATGGCGTGTTGGTTCTGTTGCACGACGACAGCCTCGACCGAACTCATGATGCCAGCGGCCCCGTTGAAGAAATGCTGGCGTCTGAACTGAACAGCGTGCGAACCAAGAAGGGCCAATCGTTTCTGTTGCTTGAGGATTTTCTGCAGTACTTTCAAGACAAACCGGGCGTGTACTTGGAACTGGAGATGAAGACCAAGAACAAGGATTTGTACCCCGACGCACGGGTCGTCGAGTACTGCCAGAAACTGCATGCTTTGGCCAAGCAGTACAAACCGGCAGGGTCAGACTATCTCTTCACCTCCTTTGACGAGCGTCCCTTGGTCACGATGCGGCAACTCGATGCCGATTGGCCGACTGCAATCATCGCCAGTCAACCGCTTTCCGACGAATTCATCGAGCGAGCCAAACGACTGCAAGCAACGCACATCGCCTGCCGGATCACCGGCACCTCACGTGACATGGTGAAGAAGGCTCAAGAACTGGGCTACAAAATCAATGGCTGGCCCGGTCACCGAGTCGAGGATTACTACCTCGCGATCGGCTTGGGACTCGACGTCGCCTGCACCGACATCCCAACTGTGATCCAGAAAACGAAAGAATCCCTGCCAACGGAAACGAACCCGTAGCCACCGCCGTGCAGCGCATCACGCACGGGGATCGCATCGCCACCTGCGAGCTCCTCTGTCGGCCTTCCGAGGTCGAGCAGCTTTTTAAATCCCTTGCTCGCAAAACCTCGCGACCCCCGCCCGTTGGCGAGGTCGTGCAATTTATAGGTGCCGCTTTTCAGCGAGTTTCCGCATGATGCACGTCCCCCGAAACGAAGTTTTGGGGGACGTCGAGCGACGCCGTTCAGGCGTTCGCAAGGGAGAGGGCCGGGCATGGGAGGCGGCGCGTGATGCCTCCCCCGGAAATCTTGCTGAACGCTCGCTTTCCGCCCCCTCCCAACTTCGTCGGGCGGGGTTCTCAAGACGCTACTGACACAGCATCTAAAAACTGCACGGCCTCAACAACGAGCGAGGTCCTACAAGTCACTGCTGGATCGGCACTTAAAAACTGCACGACCTCGGCAGAGGAGGGAGTGCATCAAAGACCGGGGCCTGACGGCCCCGGCAAAGATGAATCCATCAAAGAGCAACAACCCCGAATGGGGCAAGACTGTCTGCAAGAAAGGGTTCGCACCCCTTTCTTCTTCTCGCTCGAAAATGGCTTGAATGCAAATTTCTACTTTTGGTCTGCGTAGTCAGATTCCATGTCTTGTTGAGCCTTTGCTTGTTCCGCCTCGTACTGCGCCATGGCATCGGCGTCAGCGTTGTCGGTCGCGAGTCCGCCGTCAGATCCTCCGCATCCAACCGTGGTCAAGCAAGTCGCCAAAAAAGCAATTGTCAGAAATCGAGTCATTGAGTTTCTCTCAGTAAGGTGAATGAAGTAACAGAATCGTTAGTCAGTAAGGCAAATGGATGGAACGAGCTTGGAGGGCATTCGATTCAACGTGCACGTTTGGATCCAGAAACACAGGGATCGGACCTTCTCGAAAGCCGTTGTTCTTTACGTCATGCTTGATGTAGACAGAACGCCTCGGGACGAGTTGTTCCCGAGGCGTTTCATTTAAAAATCGGTTGCGAACGGCCGTCGACCTAGAAGTCTGCTTCGAACGTTTCTTTGCCTGCTCGAGTTCCCAATGCACCCCACAAACCGTACGGGCTTTTTGCACCGGGCTGGTTGAAGTTCGCTGCGTTTCCACCTTGGCGAACCATTGGGTTGTCTAAGTTCCCGGCCTCAATGGATTCGGTGATGAACTTGATTGCCCCATCAGCCATCAACACGTGGACCCCACCTTGGTGGCGACTCGATGGAGGAAGGGTAACCTGCTCGGCATAGTTTTGCGTTGTGCAAAGCTCGCGGTTTGGCGGCAAATTGGTCGTGATCGCACTGTAAACCGTGTACGAACTGGCCCATCGGTAGCCACGTCCATTGCCAGCGCTACCATCCATTGGTGCCGTTCCGTTCCAGTATTGTGGTCGATCAGCCGCAACGTATTGCATGCACTCTTGGGGCGCGTCTTCCGGTTGAAGCGATGTGCCAGTCAACGGTCGGGTTCGGATGTCTTGGTCCCCCATATCGCTGGCAATTTCGCCCATGCAAATCGTGTTGGACAGGCCATCGAGAATGTCCCGAAATTGCAACTGGTCGCCGTTCACAAACACGCCGCGGTGGGCAGCGCGAGACCGTTGAAAATCGCCTGAGCCAGGCTTGTTGGCATAGTTGTAGGGACGAACACCGAGCCAAATGGAGCCAGCGCCAGAGTCACCCAAGCAAGCTGCGTAATTGGTACGTCCCAGCGATGGCAACCCGCTTCCTGGGTCGCTTGGGCATCGAAGCGATGGGAGTTGAGTGGCCCAAGGAATGTATTGCAACTGGTTGGGCGTCGGTCCCATCGCTGGCCATGGACATGCGTTGGAACCGCCGGGGCATCCGGTCCCTTCATCGGTTCGACCTACCATCGGGTTGGTGATCTGCTCCCAAATCGCTTGTTGCTCGAGAAAGGGAGTCAAACCGACCAAGATACTCAATCGATAGTGGTTCGCACCATCGCCATTTCGCCAGAACTCGGGAGTGGCAGTATGGGTGTCGAAAGTGCCGGTGGCCTGCATCGGCATCTTGTTGTAGGCAGCGTGATAGTTGTGAATTGCCAAACCAAGTTGCTTGAAGTTGTTGCTGCAACTCATTCTGCGGGCTGCCTCGCGCGCAGCTTGAACAGCAGGCAACAACAATCCGACGAGCACACCAATGATGGCAATAACGACCAACAATTCGACGAGAGTGAATCCACGTCGAGACATTCTGACTTTCATAAAAAAACCATTGATCAAAAAAGGAGGGGACCAAGAACTGGGCAGGATGCGGTCGCAGTGAGTTCTCTGACCAAATTTGCAATCTGTGGGATTGAAATTTCGATGGTCAGGATCGCCAAAATTAGATTCGTCAGTGCATCACTGAAACGACAGACTCGTTCCGTGACCATGAGGAAATGATTTGAGCAAAGCTTTCAAGAGCGTTCACGTTCGATCGGGAAATCAGTTTTTCCGAACGAAGGGAACCAACAGCGACTCAGTATTTCGGGGCAGGACAACAGGCCAGGGCGTGTGTAAACTGAAACAACGTCTCAGTATTACAGTACTCTGCCTGAGCATTCTGAGCATGTCAAGGGGGTTTATTCACCCGTTTGCGACAAAGACGGCTCGATTCCGGTCAGCATGAATGTCCCGGAAATCCCCAAGGCACGATGCCGGTGAGGGGACATCTGCTGGGTGTCGACGCCCACTCGGCAAGGCGAGACTGAAGTCAGTCTGCCAAGCATTAACATGCTAACGAGCCAGATATTGACACTTTCGATTCGGCATGGTCTTGAGAATGAATGTGTACTCAACTCGTCGACCATTGGGTGGCGGATTGGAGATGGGGGACTACACGCCTAAGCGTGCTGCGCACCAATTCGGCAAACCCGTTTCAATGCCTTCGTTCCTGTTGGTTACACCTCCAACGAAATCAGCAGGCTGAGCTTCTTGCAAGGTCAACCTCAACAACCTAGGTTTTTACCGGAGACGTGATCGAGAGTTGCAATCACAAACGGGGTATCGCCAGGAGACGATGGCTCCCTGGTCCGCCCCAAACGCGAATTTCATGCATGCGAGTTTTATGTTGGTCATGCCTTTCGGTTCGGCGATCCCACGGTTTGGATTGTGGCTCGTACTGACCCTGGTCACGTTGCCATGCACAGGGTGCCGCCGTCCAAGTGATGCGGGGGGGGACGATCAGCATCTGGCGGTTGAGCCTCATTCGACCATGGTTGATTTGCGAACGGCCATAAAATCTGGCGATCTGCAAACAGCCTGGGGAATCGCTCAAGACGTGCTGATCACACACCAAGACGACCCGCAAGTCCTGGAAGAGATCGCGTCGCTTGCCTTTGCTCTGGACAAGAAGCAACTGGCCGTCGACTTGATGATTGACGCTACTCGCAAAAATGCTTTTGCTTCGCCGGTTCAGGTACAACGCACCGTTGTGGGACTGATCTCGGTTGGTCGAGTGATGGACGCGATTGACCTGCTCACCATGGCTGTCCAGCAAGTGCCGGCTCAGCACGAATCGCGACGTTTGCTGTTTGACCTTTGGACAGGGTTGGGGGATCGGCACTCGGCTTTGCCTCACGGCGAAGCATTGGTGCGTCAACGACAAATCGACCAAGACTTACTGTTGGCGATTGGTAATACGCGTGGCCGAACCTTGGAAATTGATTCGATGGTCAAAATGGTTGACCGCAATGAATCAGACATTCGTCCGTTGCTGGCTCAGGCAGAATGGCAGTTTGATCGGGGCAAGCTTGTTGAAGCAGTGCGCGTTCTTCAAACCATTCTCAAGCAAGATTCCCAATTTGCGCCTGCCCAAATTTTGCTGGGCCGATCGCTGGCTCGTCAAGCAAAATGGGACCAATTGGAGTCGTGGCATCGTGGTCTCGACGACAGTTGCAGCGATCGATGGGAGTACTGGTCTGTCCTGGGCAACTGGGCATCGGAAACCGGTCAAATCCAAGCCGCGGCGAGATACTATTGGGAGGGCACCCGACGCAATGCAAACGTGATGCAGCTTTGGCAAAACTTGGCGAGGACAATTCGCGAAACATCCGCCCTCCATTCCAAAACACTAGCCTCTTCGCCGTGGCCACAGGACATTCTCGATTCCATTCAAACACGGATCACTCTGCTGGAACGCTTGCACCAAGCCGAACAGCGGATCGCGACGCCGAGTGGAAAGAACGTCAAAACGCTCGTTGAACTCGTGGAAACCCATGCGGCACTGGGGCGATTGTGGGAAGCAGAAGCGTGGGCCGCGCTCGGGATTCGTCAATTGCATCCAACTCCGGCAGCACTCACCCAAGCACGCCAACAGATTCTTGGGCAACTCCGCCGGCAAACTCCTTGGCAGAGCACTGAACGGCATCCTGCATTGCAACTGGATCTTGGTGAGTTGCCGGCGGCCGAATTTTCACTGTTCCGAAAGGATGCTGATCGCGACCGGGACTGGACAGCGACGCAGTGGACGACACCTCTGCTTCGCAACGAAGCGACTCAACGCGGCTTGGACTTTTTTGGGCGAACGTCCGATACGTTGGATCAACCGGGCATTCTATTGTCGAACACGCTCGGTTGCGGCGGCGGTGCACTGGATCTCGATTTAGATGGATGGAGTGATCTTGTTTTCGCAGCGGCAGGCGGGAATCCTGGCCAACGTGATTCCTCGTCCAGTGCCTGGTTCCGCAATCTTGAAGGGCAGTTTGTCCCGATCACCAGGCATGCAGGGACGACCGATCAAGCGTTTGGACAGGGCGTTACCATCGGCGATGTCAATGCAGACGGCTTCCCGGACGTTTTGTCACTGAATTACGGGGGCAATCAGCTTTGGATCAACCAAGGTGACGGAACGTTTCAAGAGTGCTCCAATCGTTTCGCATCCGCCGATCAAAATTGGTCGACCAGTGGGGCGATCGCTGATTTAGATGGCGACGGCATCTCTGACATGGTGATCGTGAATTATTGCGATGGATTTGCCCCCAGCACCAACGCTTGCACGGCGGAGGGTGGAACAATCACACGATCGTGCGCGCCAACGCATTTCCCTGCAGGGGCAGATGAGTTTTGGAAAGGAACACCTGACGGTCGCTTTGTCGATGCGACGTCCCAGTGGTCGGTCACCGCTGACATCTTGGGCAGGGGCTTGGGGCTCATCATCGGTTCGGTCGACTCGCAAGTTGGTTTGGACATTTTCGTCGCCAATGACATGACCCCCAACCACTACTACAGCAGCCACTCGACAGGCGATGCCCCATTCATTTTGCGTGAATCCGCGATGATCTCCGGATTGGCAACCGACGCCAACTCCAATGCGCAAGGTTCCATGGGGATTGCCTGCTGGGATTGTGACGGGGACGAGCGACAGGATCTCTTGGTGACAAATTTCGAGCGAGAATACAATACGCTGCATTGCCAGTATCGGGACGGTCTTTGGAAAGATGCGACGCCGTCGAGCGGTTTTGCATCTTCAACGTGGCCGATGGTTGGCTTCGGTTGCCAAGCCATCGATTTCGACAACAATTCACATGCTGAAATTGTCGTCACCAATGGGCATACAGATTTCCCGGTCGATGACGAGGAAGTTTGGTACGCACAACCGTTTCAAATGATCCGACAAACCGGGCGTCGCAAATTTGAGATCGTGCAGGACGACTTCGGTGACGAATACTTCGCTGACCCCCACGTTGGACGTGCCCTTTGGTTCCTTGATGTGAACCGCGACGGCAAACAAGACTTTGTCATGACTCATCAGACGGAACCAGTTGCACTGATGATCAACCGAACAGAAACAAACCACTCTTGGATCCGTTTCGAACTGCGAGGCACTCACTCAGCCACGGACGCCATCGGCGCACGAGTGAAAGCTCGGTACGGCGATCGTTCCACGGTTGCGACAATCACTGCAGGCGATGGCTATCTATGCAGCAACCAACGAACTCTTCATCTCGGTTTGGCAGACTATGAAGGCAAGGTCGAGGTGACCATTGATTGGCCCGATGGATCGACGCAGTCCCATCAAGGCCTATCGACCGGGACCGAATGGCTGTGTGTCCAAAGCCAATCACCGTTTGCAAGAAAATTCCAACAAGCCCCCGAACCGAAGCACAGGTGATCTCGGATGTGATCGTGTGGGACGGAGGTCAATTTCAGGCGAAAAGACCGAGAGTGTTGAGCAGGGACACCGGAAGTCTCCGTGAGCGAACAGCATTGACACTTCGATCTTTCTCAGGCAGGCGTCTGATCTCAGCCACCATCGGAGCGGTTTTGGCGGTCCAGTTCGTCTTCGTAGGCGAGGTCGATCATTGTGATGACGGATTTGACGTCGGCGGACTTGGTTGAGAATTTGAACCGGCCAGTCAGTTTGATGTCGGGGTCCAGTTCGCTTTTCTCGTGCAACTCCCACATCTCTTCCGCGTAATGCGTTTCCGCTAACTCGGGCGCGTACTGGGCGTAGTACTGGGTGATGTTTCGGACATCTCGCTGCAACATAGTTTTGGCGTTGTTATTGCCAGATGCGTTGATGACTTGCGGGAAATCGATGATGACGGGGCCGCTTTCCTCTTGCAGCACGTTGAATTCAGAGAGATCTCCGTGCACCAAACCAGCACATAGCATCCGCAACACGTACGTCATCATGACGGCGTGCTCTCGGACCGCTTGTTCCGCTGACATCGTGATGTCGTTCAACCGTGGAGCCACTCCGCCCTCCCCGTCGCCGATCAATTCCATCAACAACACGCCATCGAAGAATCCGTACGACTTCGGAACGCGTACCCCCGCCTGGGAGAGTTTGATCAAGGCGTCGACTTCGGCCCGCTGCCAGACGTCTTCCTGTTGATCCCGACCGAATTTGGAACGCTTGTCGATGGCTCGCTGACGACGACTGTTTCGAATTTTTCGGCCTTCCTGGTACTGCACCGCGTTCTTGAAACTACGCTTGGCAACGTCCTTGTACACCTTCGCGCAGCGAACCTCGTCACCGCAACGGACCAGGAAAACCTGGGCCTCTTTGCCGCTCATCAGAGAGCCCAAGACTTGGTCCACAAGCCCGTCTTCGATCAGAGGCTGGATGCGTTTGGGGACTTTCAAAGGACGACCGATTCAGGAACGAAGTCGCTTCCGCTGGGAAGCAGGAGACGAAAGGGGAGCAAAATGCGTCCCTGATCCTAACATCGCCACCCCAGAACAGCCTCCCTGGTCGGCACAAATTTCTCCTGATGAGCCTGCGAGGGCCGGATTCAGCTGTGCAACCGCTATCATGGGACAACAATTGAAGCCGGGGGGATGTTGTGAAGATGTTCGTATTTTTGATGAGAACGAAACTCTTGACGAGTTTCGCTACGCTTTGAAGGGAACCGATGGGACAACTCAATGATGTGGGTGAGGCCGATGGCTGGCGCTGCTGGCTGTGCGACGAACCGGTTGATCCGGACATGTCGCCAAATGACCCTCGCGGTGCCAGCGTGGACACTCGGATCACCAAGGCCAAAGCCAAGAAGAAAAAGCAGGACAAGAACTCGGTGCCGCCAGAACGCTTGGCTCACAAGGCGTGCAACACAGGCAAGGGTGGGAACGATCCGGTCGTGCCGTGGCCGGAGCATTTGATCGTCGTCGACCCGGCACCGATTATCGCAGCCACTGAGCGGCTGGAACGCAAAGGTGGCCGCGAAGCGATGGCTCGCTGTCCCTCGCAGGACGACGCGGACTCTGTCGCCGCCTGGTTGATCGATCGGCTGTCTCGTCTGTCCCCAGAACTGAAGTTGCGTGCAGAAATCGCTCCCACCGGCGGCCAGTACTTGGTCAGTCTGCACACCGCGTAAAGGACAGACGGAACGCGGGGATTCGTTTGCGCAAGTTTCCATCTTGGCAAACAGGTCGGCAGGAGTCTTTCGGCATTTGAAATGTCTTGGCAAGCGTGGTTGCTTTCACGTCCAACCGGGGCGAACGCCCAAACGGCTCCCATGGTGATGCCCGATCATTCCTGCCGACCTGCTTAGGGATGAAGAAAGACAGAAGCCGGAAGAAAAATGGCATCCGCTATCAGAACGCCATTAACAAACATTCCGCAGTCCAGGACAATGCCTGGCTGACGCGGCGGGTGGGATGCGAGCGAGACGGTTCCCTTTGTGGCCATTGAACTGGTTGCGGCAGTGAGGGGACGGATCCTGAGCTTGGGAAACTGCGTTTGTTGCAGCAGTCACTCGTTGACCAGCCGCACCCAGCGACCGTTCGATCATTCGGTTTCAGCGGGCATCTCACCTTGCCAGATCGAGACCTCGTCGATCCACCCGTCGAAGTTTCGACCGGCACCGACGCGATGCCCGCCAATGATCAGTCCTCCAATCTCGGAAGCCGGACCGGGAACTGGCAGCGGATGCTTGGCGATCTGTTTGTCGTTCAGAGTCAGCGTGAGCGATTTGGAATCGAAAACCATGACCACATGATTCCAACGGCCCAAGAGAGCTTCGCGATCAACCAAGGCGTCGAAACCGCCTTGCGCCTTGGCGGCCGGAGCCGCCCCGATTTCGGTAGCGGGCTGCAACGTGTGTGTGAACAATTGCAGGTTCACCTTGCTGGCGTCCTCCGAAGACCGCATTCCTAGCGAGAGATGCCAGGCTGATTTTGCGGACTCGGTTCCCTCCGCCGTGCTTTCCAACAAAAAGTGTCGTTCCGAGGTGCCGTGTGCCGGCAGGCTGGTCGGTTTGCACCACAGCGACACGGTGTGATGGTTCGAGTTGTCATCCAAGAAACTTCGTGGCACACGAGCAAACTGTTCACGAGAACGATCCAGCTTCAACGCACCACCGGAGACGCCTCCGTCGGAAACCACCTGAGCGTCGTTCACAGCAACCGCATCAATGCGGCTGCCGAGAACCGATTGATTCTTCAAGTCGCCATCGAATGACCAGTGGGCTCTCAACCCAGAATCCGGTTTGGATGAATCAACTGCAGTCAATGATGCAAGCGGGAGTTTGACTTGGCGGTTCACGACGCCATCCGGTTGGCGGAACTCAGCCGTCAACGTTGGTTCTGCTTGTGTCCCGTCCGCGGTCAAGGTGAGAAACTGCCAACCTTCGACCAGCGACCATTCCAACGACGGGTGAAAGACATCCAACTCGGTGATCGTGCGTTTGTGCCCCGGCGAGATGACAAAGTCATGCAGGTCATACCCCACTCGCTGTGGATGGATCAAATGCCGGGCCACGTGGATGTCGCCTCCTAGCAGCACGACACCGCCAATGTTTTCGTTCTTGACCACGTCCAGCAACGCATCCCGTTCGTACCAGTAGGTGAACATGTCATCGGTTTCGAAGTTCTTCTTGTCCTCCCAAATCGCACCGAAGGCCAGCACTTTGAAGGGAGCCTTGGACTCACGCAAACCTGTTAGCAACCATTCCCATTGCTCGGCACCGAAACACGTTGGCTGCGTTGGATCGACGGGAGAAGGCTCGGTTTGCGAGAAGTAGCGTGGATCGAGAAAGAACACCTCGATCATGCCCAGGTCGACACGATGGTAAACGCCTTCCTTGCCATTGCCGAACTGCGAATGAGCCCGATAGTTGACGAACCCCCGGCGTGTGTCGACTTTGCCCTCCATCAAATTGTGGCCATTGCCATTGTTGAGTCCAAAGTCGTGATCGTCCCAAGTGCCCACGACCGGTGTGTTGGCAGCCAACTCCGCCAGATCAGGCATCTGCAAAAATTCACGCTGCCTTGTTCGCACCTTTTTCAGATCAGTGCTGTCGATGTAGGGTGTGTCACCCATCAAGCACACGGTGTCGAGATCCAGCCCCTGCATTTCTTTCCAAATGCCATTGGGTTCAATGTCAACGCAGGAAACAAATCCGACGGAAACGCGATTCCCGTGGCGAGCCGGATTGGCAGTTCGAAAGGAGTGTTGATCGTCTGCCTCGACCAATGTCTCTCCCGTTTTCGTGTTCGTGATTTGGTAGTGGTACCGAGTGTCTTGTCTTAGGTTGGAGATTGAAAACTTGGCCACAAAGTCATCTTCCTGGCGACCGACCGAATTCACTGCTTGAACCACATCGCCATCCAACAAAACCGACAATCGCAACGGTTGCTCGGACTCACCCACGCGAAACAGAAAATTCGCAGAAGAGCTTTCGACAGCTCCGACGAGCGGCCCAACCACATCGTTGGCTTTCGCCGTGTCGCAAGTCGCGAGCGAAGCCAGGCAAAACGAACCGAGTAATAAGAATGGATGAAGTTTTGTGAGGTTCATGATGGTCAGAGGCGGGGAGCGTTTTTGGGAGGGGAACATGCCGAGGAGAGGCATTCGGTCGCACACGGATTGTATTCCAGACGATTGGCATCATTTCACTTGGAATTGACAAGGCAATTCATCGATCGAAGTGTTGGCTGCGAACGTTAGGAAGGTGCCGGTTCGACAAGAAATGTTGACACACACGACGACACGCGTCTATTGGTTGGAATCAACTCGTGCCGCAAGAAGGAATTGAGCCCTGCGTCTGAGCGGGGCCCCGATGACCATGACTCGCCCTTTGCTCACGCGTTCTGGAGGTGTGTTTGGGGTTGTCGGTCTGGTTGCCTGTCTGCTGAAAAACGCAACTTCAAATCGCAGGGATTGGGGGGATTTCGACGAGCTTGGAAGCCAATCGCACGGAGGCGTGAACCAGATGGCTGCAGACAACTGTCGTCGCTCCGCGACTTGGTGACACGTGTGTCATCGGCGTATGTCCTTGGGTTGAAAACCCAAGGCTATCGGCTTCCGTCGCTCCGCGACTGGTTATGCACATTGCAAATTGATTCTTGCTGATCTCACCTCCAACGCGAGGCCACAAAGCACTATGCGATTTGCATTGTACAATTTGCGCTTTGCAATCGTCTTTGGGCGGGTGCCTTCATGGAAACCCGACGCGTCACGGGCCTGTTGATTGAATCCTAACCCGAAGCGTGAGCGAGGGACTGCATGCCATTGCAACGCGCCGGTGGGTCCCTCGTTCACGCGTCGGGTTATGAAATCGAATCAACGATCCGGTGAGCGAGGAACCGATGCACTCCACCCCTGCCTCACCGACGCTTCATGTTTCAAACTCTTTCAAGCAACCCTGGTTGATTGATCGCGGGACTGACTTTCCTACTTCGCCCTTGCCTGGACTGATCCTCTTTTTATGTCGACGCATTCACTTCACATCGTCACGGGTGCGGCCGGCGTTGGCAAAAGCACGTTTGGAAAAGCGTTGGCAACTAAGTTGGCGGCCTGTTTGCTGGACAGCGACACGGTGACGGAGCCCGTTGTACGCGCGGGATTGAAAGCGGCGGGGATGGATCACACTGACCGGGACAGTCCTGAGTACAAGCGGTTGTTTCGTGACGCGGTGTACGAATGCCTGTTCGATACCGCAGCGGAAAACCTCTCGCACGTGAGCGTGGTGATTGTTGGTCCGTTCACGCGAGAGCTGAGGAATGTTGATTGGCCGGAACAGCTTCGCGATCGCTTGGATGTCGCGCCAACCATTTGGTACCTGACGTGTGATGATGAAGTGCGACGTCAAAGGATCCAGCTTCGAGGCAACCCGAGAGACCAAGCCAAATTGGTCGATTGGAATCAACACGTTCGCGATGCACCGCCCACCTTGCCCGCGTTTGACGTCAAGCACATTGATACGAGTCAATCAGGTGAAGAGATTTCCATTCCGCCAGATGGATCGTGATTTTGATGAGGGCGGAGATGGAAGCTGGGGGGCTGCGAAGAAGATTGCACTGTGGTTTCGGCTAAGCAGGTCGGCAGGAGTGATCAAGCACAACCATGTGAGCCGTTTGGGCGTTAGCCCCGGTTGTGCCTGAAAACCGTGGCTAACGCCAGCGGCTCACATACCCGATGACACCTGCGTACCTGCTTAGCAGTGGAATACCGACGCGTGAGCGAGGAAGCACCCCAATTGATTTGTGCCTCGCTGACGATTCAGTTTCTCGTGAGGCGGAGGACAGTCACTCCACAATCATTTCTCCGTTCATCACCATCCAGTGGCCTGGGAATGTGCAGAGGAAGGGATAGCGGCCCGGTTGCGAGGGGGCTCGGAAGTGGACAGTTTGGGACTCGTCTGGGCCAACCACGTCGGTGGCAACCAGAACGTCTTCCGTGTCGGGGATGTAGTGGCGAGCGAAGGCCTCGGGATCGGCGATCAATTGGTTGGCCAGCTCACCAACCTCTTGCAGCGCCCCTGGACGCACCAACGCCCAGTTGTGCGGCACGACATCTGGATTCACCAAGGTGAACGCCAACGGCTCGCCGGCTTTCACTCGAATGATTTTGGTTTGGTAGGTCAGGTTCGTTCCCGTCTTCAGTTCGATGGCTCTGGCATTCGGAATCGGTTTTCTCCACGGGTTGGGTACACGAATCGCATTCAACGCCAAATCGCTCAGGATAGGATGCGCGGCAATGGTCTTTTCCACCGATCGGTAGCCGGGGAAGTCTTGAAACGCAGCGTCCAGGGAATGAACGGTGACAAACAAGTCGTGGCCGGTTCCGGTCGGTCCGCCCGTCAAGTGCTGGTCATCCTCGTTGACGTGCAAACGCAGATGCAATTGATTGACGGGTTGCAGGTCGGGGATCTCCAAGAACACGGTCCGGGAATCGGACAAGACGTGCGCTGACGTGATCGCCACCGGATCATGCCCGGCAACGCCGGGGTGCATGGGAGAGTACTCCGGCGATCCATACGCTCCGCTGTAACGGTAGTTCCAACACTGTGCGAAATGGCTTTGCACGTTGGCGGCAATGCTTGGGTCAACCGGTTCCGCGAATGTGATTCGCACGCCATTTTCGTGAACGTGAAAACCGGTTGGAACTTGAAAAGTCTGCCCGGTCCAGCGGACTCGTTGAAAACTGCCCTCCTCCGGCACATAGGCTCCCCATCCTTGCGATCCGGACACATACAGTTGTTGGTCGGCGGGTGAGAACCGACCGCGGTGAGCTCCCGAGAGAAAATCACCGGCCATGGGAACCACGGCACCCTGCATTTGCCCGTCCACTTCGTCCTGCAACACGGTGAACCAGGTCCCCGTTCCAAACGAAAGGTGCAACAACTGTTCTTGCAAAGGCCCCCACACGCCCGGTGGCACGACAGCTTGGCCGCCACTGGAGTTGTCCAACCCGCGAGGCAAATACGCCAGCGGCAGCGACGGCGGCTGGTTGCCTTGCGGACCGCGGTAACCATAGTGCGGTGGAGGATTGCCTGCGGAGTCATCGTAGGAACTGGGCACGGCACAGATCATCGACGCGGGCGTCCAACCACCTTCACTGCAGGGGACCGTGACGGTTCCATCTGAAAAAATGCCCAGCCCATCGGGATTGCGAAAGCCAGTGGCAATGACATCTGCTTGGTCGCCATCCGGCGAAATCCGCAGCAGCCCTTGGTTGCCGGAGGCCGTGTAGAAATTCCCCTGGTCATCGCGTTGCAACCCACAAATGAAATCGTGCCCGGCGGGAGAGGTTTGAAAGGCGTTGCTAAAACACTCATAGAAATCCGCTTCGCCGTCCCCATTGAGGTCCGTCAAACGTGTCAACTGGTCGCGACACTGCACATAGATCCCATCGTTGGCAACCACCAGCCCCAACGGTTGATGCAATCCGGATGCAAAACGTCGCCAAGTTGCCACGGCCGGTTGATCCCCCGGGGCTTGCAGTCCGCTGACTTTCCACACGTCACCCTGCATCGTGCAAACCAGCGCACTGCCGTCGGGCAAAAAATCATGACCGCTACAAAACAGCAACGCCTTCCACGGGTTGTCATGAGGCAACTCAATCGTGTCGAGCGCAAAGGGCTGGCCCGAGCCCGGAACGATCTGCGTCCCGATTGTTTGTGGCCACTGTGCTGGGCCGCCTGCCAACGCGTCGCGCAACGGATGTTCGCTGGCGGGCATTCGGTCGATAACCAACTGCCCATTTTTCATCCGCGGTGAGTCCAGGTATTCGGTCTCGCCAATGCGGTACGAGAACACCACACGATTGCCATGTCGATAGAACCCGTGGTACTCAAAAGGCTCTTTCGGCGTCTCTGTCGATGGAACCGGAATCGGTTTGCCTTGCATCTTCAGTCCGCTGACAAATCCATGGCGGACGGACGAGGTTGTCACGAATTCGCCTTTCCAGGCCGCTGCATAACTCAACGTGTCAGGGTCGAAGCAAACCGAGTGTTCACCGGGGCCGTCCAACTGCACACAAACACCTCGCGGAACGGTCTTTCCATCGCCACGAAACACGCCCGCCAACACCGATCCTTGGACCGTCTGCTGCCACCCGTCGCTGGCCCAGGTTTCCTCCGTTTGGTTTCCCCAGTGACCGTGTTGCCCACCATCGAGCCCTGGATAAGGCGACAGCAACATCGGCAAGGAATCCTGTTTCCGAAAATGCTCCGCTTGCTTGGTGTAAAAGTCGTAGATGCGGTCACGGTTCACCTGGTGTTTTGCATGTTGCCAACGTTCTGGGCTGACTGGTTCGAGGGTATACGGGAATGACACCGGACCATGAGATTGCGATTGAGCCAAAACGTGCGTCAGTTCGCTGGGCAGTGGTCGCTTGTCGTTGGTGACTTCCGCCAAAAAGCGAATCAGATCCCGTTGTTGTTCACGCGTCATTGCCGCGGCCAAACCCGCGGGCATCGGTGTGCCGCTTGCGATCTCATCGACGATGTTATCTGCGTCGATCACCGTTTCCTTGCCCGAGGCTGGATCTCGTAGTGTCACGGACTCCTCGTCCGACTGCGCTCGGTACCCCGTGAGAACCTGACCTTCTTCTGTCAAAACCTTCCAGTTCACATACTCCGGAGCGATCTCGCGATCGGGCCACAACACGGATTCAACCAAGTGTGACAGTTCGCGTGGCTTCTCCATCGCGGACAGTCTGGGCCCGACCGTTCCGCCATGGGAACCGACCTCGTGACACGACAGACACGCGGTTTGCGCACTGGCAAACACACGTGCTCCCCGCACCGCATCGCCCTGCTGCATCGCTTCGCTGACCAATGCCTCCACAAGCCTGGGATCATAGGGAAGCACTGCCGTCGGAGGCGTGCTGGCCTCGGAATCCGCTTCGGCAGCAGGCTGGTCGGCTCGCGTTGATTTGCCAACAAAACGAATTTTGCCGCTCTCCCCTTCGACCTTCCACAATCCGAGCGTGTCATCCTCCACCGAAACCTTCTCAACGTCAGACGACGGGATCGGACGAACGCCGCGGGAGACACGTACCCAATCGATCACGCCGTTGAACTGGAAAGATCGCTGGACCAAACGACCAATCCCGAGCCCGCCATCGATGCCTCGGCCGCGCGGGGGGGAAATGCGTTGATCTGCCACCTGTTTGCCATCGACAAACAGACGCACCCGAGCAGGCTCATAGATCATCGAAAACGTGTGAGGTTTGCCATCGGTGACCACCGCTTCACTGCGAACATGGTCCGGTTGCCGGCCCGGCAGGTAAGCCGTCAGCGTGCCGCTGTTTGCCATGCTGAACAGTTCCCAGTGATTGGCCGACCGCTTGGCATCACTGCTGACCAGGATGTTGTAGCCATCCGCGGACTTCAATGTCGCCCGACATTCCACCGTGACTGGCGGTTGGCGATAGTTTGGCGAGCCCGGAAACAAACCGCTGGTGCCCGGCGTGATAGGTTGAGCCGACTCAGCACGGACGGACGCGGGCGGTACCGGTGTCTTCGGCTTTGCACCGCCGCTGCCCGGTTGCTTCATTTCATCACGAATCCATCGCAGCCCCTCAATGTTCTCCAGCAGAGATTCCTTGGCATCCAGTTCCGGGCGATGATCGAGGATGCCGATTGGTCCCTGGTATCCGCTCTCCGCCACGACGCGAATCATGTCCTGTTCATGCTTGCCTTTGCTGATGCCCAGAATCTTTGGATTCGCGCCGTCATTCATCCCGTTCAAATTCAAGCAATGCAGGTACGGCCGCATCAACGCAAATAATTTCGACCAATCATCAATGTGTTCGTGGCCGTGGTGCCAGTTGTACGTGATGCCGACGTGCTCAAATCCCCGATCCCGCAGTGCACGACAGATGCCGACCAGATTCTCAGGCTCGCCGGGCCAGCCGCCGTGATTGTAGAGCGACAACTTGCATCCCAGACGCTGGGTTTCCTGAGCCGCCGACACCATTTGCTCGGCAGCTTGTTGGATCTTTTCCTCCTGCGTGCCTTCGCGTGGATTGGGCGGCATCATCCAGATCTGCGGATGCAGATCGTGCTTCTCAAACAACCGATAGGCTTCGGGATGCCCGCCCCAAAAGGCAAAGAATTCGATGCCGTGTTTGCGGTACTCCAGAATCTCCTGCTCGAAGCTCGCCACATGTTCCGCTCGCCAATCGTAGGCGCAGCGACGGATGCCCAGATCGACCAGCATCTGAGCGCGTTCCGCGGGACTTCGCTTCGCCGCGTCGAAGGGGACGATGCACCACGCCACCAAGTTGTCCTGTTTTAGAACGCCGGGCGATGCGTTTTCAGACGATATCGCCTTAGGCGAGGTTGCATCAGGCGACTGGGCGAACAAGGGAACCGCTAGCGCAACGAACAACGCTAGCATCGAACGACAAATCAAGGCGGGCATGGAGAGTGCTTCAGGAGGGAGTGCGTTCAACACGATTCAAACCAGAACGTGGAACTATCGAGGCAGGAAGGGCCTAGTATATCAGCCGCTTCGCCGCATGCGTGGGCGGCCAATGGCTGTCTCCCACGCCACTTCGCGGCGGGACGAAGTCAGCAAAAATGGCAAGCACAAGAACGCAACAACCATCGCGTCGGATTCCACACCGCCCGCAAAGGTCGCCTGACAGCCCCCCGCAAAGACCAACCAAAAACACCTGTGTGCGATGAGCGAAGACATGTGATCCTCGAGAGCGTTGTTCAGGGAACACTGCTCATCGCACACGGACCGTGACTGCGTTCTCAGTTCGAAAGTCGGTCTTCCATTTCTGCGATTCTGACCGTCGTTTTCAACACGGCGTCGGGGTTCAGCGAGATGCTGTCGATGCCTTGCTCGACCAGGAACTCGGCAAACTCGGGGTAGTCACTGGGACCTTGCCCGCAAATGCCAATTTTGCGTCCCATTCGCTTCGCGGTTTCAATCGCCGATTGAATGGTCGCCATCACGGCAGGGTCGCGTTCATTGAAGATGTGAGCCACGATTTCGGAATCGCGATCGACCCCCAGTGTCAATTGAGTCAGGTCATTCGATCCGATGGAGAAGCCATCAAAGATTTCTGCGAAGGCCTCGGCCTGAATCACGTTGCTTGGAATTTCACACATCACGTAGATCTCCAACCCGTTTTTGCCACGTTCAAGTCCCTGCTCAGCCATCACTTCCTGAACGCGTTTGCCTTCCTCCACGGTGCGGCAAAACGGAATCATCAGTTTGACGTTCGTCAGCCCCATTTCATCGCGGACCTTTGTCATCGCTCGGCACTCCAGGGTGAATGCGTCACGGTACCGTTCGTTGTAGTAACGCGATGCACCACGGAAACCAAGCATCGGGTTTTCTTCGATCGGTTCAAACTGTCGCCCACCAACGAGATTGGCGTACTCGTTGGTTTTGAAATCGCTCATTCGAACGATCACGTCTTTGGGATAGAATGCCGCGGCGATCATCCCCACACCTTCGGCGAGCCGATCGACAAAGAATTGAGGTTTGTCGACATAGGCAGCTGTCAGGCGTTCGATTTCGGTGCGAGCCGCGGTGTCATCGAGTTGGTCAAATTTCAGCAGTGCCAGCGGGTGCACCTTGATGTGATTGTTGATGATGAATTCCATCCGTGCCAAGCCAACTCCATCGTTTGGAATGAAGGAGAGAGAGAACGCCTCGTCGGGATTTGCCAAGATCATCATGACCTTGGTTTGGGGGCGTTTGCGTTGATCCAGCTGAGTCTCTTCCAAATCGAACGGAACCAAGCCGTCGTAAACAACGCCTGTGTCTCCTTCCGCACACGACACCGTGACCTCCTGCCCATCGTGCAGCAATTCGGTGCCGCGAAGGGTCCCAACAATGGCGGGCAAGCCAAGTTCCCGACTGACGATCGCAGCATGGCAGGTCCGGCCACCACGATTGGTCACGATCCCCGCCGCCTTCTTCATGATCGGCTCCCAATCGGGGTCCGTCTTTTCGGTCACCAGCACCTCGCCGTCTTGAAACTCAGCCAGGCCGCTGGCATCCGCAATCACTCGAACCTTGCCCTGGCCGATGCGTGATCCCACCGCACCGCCGCTGACGATCGCAGTTCCCATGCCACGCAACCGGTAGGTTTCCAACGTCAACTTCGACCGTTGCGACTGGACGGTTTCAGGTCTCGCCTGGACGATGAACAATTGGCCTGTGTTTCCGTCCTTGGCCCATTCCATGTCCATTGGACACGGCTGTCCCTTCTTCTCGCTGTAGTGGTCTTCGATTTGGCAGGCCCAGCGTGCCAACGTCAGGATATCGTCGTCGCTGACGGCGAATCGCGTGCGATCTTCGAGGGAAACCGGGACGTTCTTGGTGAGCTTGCTGCCGCCGATGTCATAGACCATCTTGATTTCTTTGGAGCCAACCGCCTTCTTCAAAATGGGCCGACTTCCCGTTCGCAGCGTCGGTTTGAAAACGTAATATTCGTCTGGGTTGACAGCGCCCTGCACCACGTTTTCCCCCAGCCCGTAGGCGGCATTGATCAGCACTGCGTCGCGAAAACCGCTCTCGGTATCAAGCGAAAACATCACGCCGGACGTTCCAATGTCAGAGCGAACCATGACCTGCACACCCACCGACAAAGCGATTTGGTGATGGTCGAAACCTTTGTCGACTCGATAAGAGATCGCACGATCAGTGAACAGCGACGCAAAGCATCGCCGACAAGCGTCCAGGAGCGCCGTTTCACCTCGGACATTCAAGTAGGTTTCTTGCTGTCCGGCGAAACTGGCGTCTGGCAAGTCTTCCGCCGTGGCACTGCTTCGAACCGCAACATCCAGCGGTACGCCCCGTTCAGCGCTGAGCTGACGATAGGCTTCGCAAATCGCAGTCTTGAAGTCGTTGGGGAACTCGGTGCTCAAGATCAGCTCGCGGACTTGATGCCCACGTTGCCGAAGGTTTCCAATGTCACCGGAATCCAAATCCGCCAGAACCTGGGAGATTTTCTCGTCCAAACCGGACACATGCAGAAAATTTCGATAAGCCGCCGCCGTGGTTGCAAACCCATTCGGAATCTGAACACCATGCGGCGTCAGTTCTCGAAACATCTCTCCCAGCGAAGCGTTCTTGCCACCCACGCTCGGAACATCCTCGATCCCGATTTGGTCAAACCAACGGACAAGATCAACGGCAGATGCGATAGCGGACATCGAAGTCTCCTGGTGACAGATTGATTCAAGCGTTGATCCATCCCTAGGCAAAGGATGTACCAACGCTGGAATCTGCACCAAGCGAGCGAAAACTGAGCGAAGTCGCACAGCATCCGAGTTTTGTCACGGTCATTGTGACCACTTCTGCGATCCGACGTTGACCTCACTCCTCGATCGGTTCCAGCAGATCCAGTCCAAATCGTTTGCCCTTGTCGACGGCGGGCACACCGACCGCCATCCATTCAGGTTCGGGGGCATCTTTGAGATAGTGGTCAAAGAACTGCTGCATCCGAATCGCGAAGTCACGACGGTTGTGTTCGCCCATCACCCAGTGTGGGTCGCCGTTGTAATTCAGCATCCAGGCTGGTTTTTCCAAACGTCGCAGTGCAACAAACAGTTCGATTCCCTGGTACCAAGGGACCGCACCGTCCTCGTCGTTGTGCAGAATCAACAACGGGGTGTTGATTTTGTCGGCAAAGAAGATCGGCGAGTTCGCGATGTACTTCTCACGTGCTGACCACAGGTCTTCGCCGATCCGGCTTTGAGTCCGCTCGTACTGGAACATCCGACTCATGCCGCTGCTCCAGCGAATTCCGCCGTAGGCACTGGTCATGTTGCTGACCGGAGCCCCCGACTCGGCACAGGCAAAACGATCGGTTTGGGTGACCAAGTACGCTGTTTGGTAGCCTCCCCAACTGTGTCCCTGCATTCCGATTCGGTCTTCGTCCACGAAGCCTTTCGCGACCACGTGATCGACACCCGGAAGAATCGAATTGACAGCACTCTGCCCGGGCTCGCCTGTCTTGTAGGGAATGTCCGGAATGAAGACGAGGTAGCCGCGACTGACATAGAAGCTGAAACAGATGATCGAGCGACTCGGTGCCGGTTGGGAATAGCTGTGCAGACTGTCTGATTTGCGTTCATAAAAGTAGACCAGCATCGGGTACTTCTTGGACGGATCGAAATCGTCGGGCTTCATCAGAATCCCGTCGAGCTGTTGACCATCCTGGGCTTTCCAGTGCGTCAGTTCAGCGGTGCCCCAGGAGTACTCGTCTTGCTGTGGGTTGGCGTCGCTGACTCGCTCGATCTTTTCAAATCTGAGCGTGCTGGTCCAAAGATCGGGGAATTGGCGAAACGTGCTGCGGGTGAATACAACCTGATCACTGTCCTTGGCCTTCCTCAGCCCCGACAAATTCTCGTCCAACATGATCAATGGACGCAGAGCGTCTTCCTTCGCATCTTGATTCTTGCCAGGCAGATCCAGCCTGTAGAAGCCGCTTGCTTTGGTATCGAGACGAAAGGCACTGAGTAGCATCGTTTGGGAAGGATCGATCGCACGTTGCTTGGGATCGAGTCGGAGATAACGCAGCCGAAGATCGCTTTTCCGACCCTCGCCCGACGTGATGCAGACAGGTTTTGTTTTGCCGGTTGGATCCAGTTGCCAAATGTCGTGCGAGTCATAAATCAGGAACGCTTGATCGTTGTCCAACCACCCAGCGGTTCCGTACGACGACGGCAACGTGGGCCGATCGTCCAGTTCGTTGTAAAGAGGGTGTTTGATCCCCTTGCTGATTTCAATCGGTTTGGCGTCCTTCCCCTTGGTCGCTTTCGCGAACCACTTGCCATTTTCGGCGTCGAACCAAACGATGAATTTTCCTTGAGGTGAGATTGCGGCATCCCATCGGACCTTTTCCAAAATCCGATCACGACGTCCCGAGTTCAGATGGACCAGGTAGACGTCCTGAAAACCGGGGACCTCCCATGAAAGAGTCTTCTGATAGCGAACGTTGGTGTTTGCCACCGCGATGTTGGAAGGCGATCGCAGGTCAACTCGAACGGACGGGAGTTCACTGTCCTCCAGTTGAACGACACGGTCTGTCTTCAGCACGTACGCCGCGCGGTAGCGACGATTGCGTTCCCGCTCTGCCTCAAGCAGTTGTTGCGGTTGCAGCTTTGGGTCCTGCCAGTGCCAGACATCCAGTTTGGCTTTCTCGTCGGAGTCTTCCTCGACGTCTCTTCCTTCTGCTTCTGCGATGCGTTGCTTCTCAACCGCTTCGGGAACCGGAGTGGTCGAGAAATACAATCGTCGGTCGTCCTCCGAAAAACTCAGACTGGACTGCGACGCCACCCACCATCCAACAGGAAGCCCGGCGTCGCCTTCGGCAACCAAACGCTTTGCCTTCTTGGAATCCGCCGTCCATTGGTAAACAGCCCAAGACGGCGACTTGGCGTCATAGTCTTCTTGATTGCTCAGGAATGCCAGTCGTGAACCGTCTTCATTGAATGCCAGATTCTTGTATTCGCCGACACCGCTGGCGATCGTCCGCTGTTTCAACGATTCCAACTCGATCACATGCACACCATCGATGGGGCGGCCGTCGCTCTTGTGGCCCTTTGCCTTGTGTTCTTTCTCTTGGGTGTCATCTTCCTTTTTCGAATCAGGCGACTTGCCCGACTCCGGCGTGTCGACCGATGTCACGAATGCCAAACGCTTGCCGTCTTTCGAGAACCGAAACGAACGCACCAACGGAAACGTCCGCAGGACTTCCGAGTCGAGGTGGATCAACTTCAAGTCCGTTCCGAGCGGTTTGTCCTTTTTGTCGTTGGTGTCTTTTTCCTCGTCCGGTTCTTCTTTGGATTGGGAGCTCTTTTCGTCCGGTTTCGATTCACTCGCTTTGATCACGGACTCAATGCGTCCTCGTTGGCGAGCCACCTCTTCCCGGCTCTTCAGTTTCAACTTCTTTGCTGGACGCTGCAGACCTTCCGGTGTGACTTCGTAGACTTCGCGTTCACCGCTCTTCTTCTTGAGCTCATCGGGTGTGGATGCCTTTTCCATCAAGCAAGCCAGCCAGTCGCTGTTCTCTTCCGGCAATCCAAACGAGCGGACGCCTGTGAGTGTTCTCAGTTCACCGGAGTTCAGTTCGAGGATTTGCAGGACCGCCTGCGGCATCTCTTCAGGTGGCTTCTTTTGCTTCCGCAGTTCCTTCACCTTCTTATTCGGTGGCGTGATGCGGTAAATCACGAAGCGGTCGTCTCGAGTGAAGCGTGCTCCCGTGCCTCGCTCGACGACATACTCTTGGCCCGTCTTGGCATGTTGAATGTGCAACGTGCCTTCGCCGTCGATTTCACCGCTTTGCACGGTGTACACGATCCACTCTCCATCGTTGGAAATGCTCGTCCCTGAGAGGGTGTTCCAGACGTCGTAGTCACTGTGTTCGAGCCCCCGCCGCGTGATGTCTTGCGAATGGAGGCTGTCACCGCCAACGAGAACGGCGACAGTCAGCGCCAGCGTTTGAATGCCAACACGGCGTCCAAAATCAAAAACAGAAATCATGAAAGGGGTCCCAGGAAGCAAAGTGAACCGAGAGCCCAAGGATAGTCGCGTTCTGAAAAGATGGAAACTTCCGCCCGCCGCGAGGGGGTGCCTGTGGGAAAACACATTCGGCAGCACACTTTCGCGTAGAATGCGAGGCGACAAGTGCCCCCGCGATGGCTCGGTGCAACGGCCGCTCGGTTCCGGTGCTCCTCTGGCGGGCTGGACTGAGCGACGAACATCCCCAATCTGAATCTCTTTCGTCTCGTCGCCCAAAAGGACACCCCATGCAAAATCGTCGCTCAATCATCGGTCTGGTGCTGACTCTCGCGTTCGTCGCATTGTCTTCCACCGCCCAAGCTCAAGGTCGCCGGCAAGCCAAACCAGGAAAAGAGCCACCTCACCCACCCAAGGTTGGTGAAGTCGCCCCTGACTTTGAGTTGATGAACCAGGATGGCGAGGCCATTTCGCTGAAGTCGCTGACAGCCAAGTCACCCGTTGTGATGCTGGTTTTGCGTGGTTGGACCGGCAAGCAATGCCCGTTGTGCAATCGCCAAGTGGGTGAGTTCTTGAGCAAGCAGTCCGCTCTGTCGGGTGCTCAAGTGGTGCTGATCTATCCTGGACCTGCTGAGATGCTCGGTGAGCACGCGAAAGAATTCCAAGGCAACAAGTCGTTCCCGTCGAACTATCACTTTGTGCTGGACCCTGACTTCAAGTTCACCAACGCTTGGGGACTTCGCTGGGACGCTCCACGCGAAACCGCCTACCCATCGACGTTCGTGGTGGGCCAAGACCAAAAGATTGTCTTTGGAAAGACGGTTGTCTCGCACGGTGACCGGGCGGATGTCGCCACGGTTGTCGCGAATCTCCCCTGAGTTCGATATCAGACAACGTTGGCCAATTCAACGCTAGCGAAGCCGAAGGAGCCTTCCGGTGACCCACCGAAAGGCTCCGCTCGTTTCGCTCCATCAATTTCGGTTCGAACAGTTGTTTCGCGGTGCACGATCGATCAGAGTGGTCCACACAACCTCCAAAATCTTTTTGGCGATGATGGAACGCAATGGACCACATGAATGACGCCGGACGACGTGCAGGCTGGATGTTTGGCTTCGCGTGCATGCTGTTCCCCGCCCACTCGGCCCTGGCTCAGCAACGCGAGTTTGTGACCAGCGACCGGCTGACGCTGGGAACGGAGCGTCTTCGATCGGCTTCCGTTCGCGTCGGTGACATCGATCGCGATGGCGACCTGGACATCGTCGTCGCCAACGGGCGTCATTGGCCTCAACAGAACCAATTGCTCGTCAATCAAGGGCGAGCCAAGTTCTCGATCCTTCGTCCACTCGGCGCGGATCAACGTACCACGTACGCATGCGAGTTCGCTGACTTCGACGGCGACGGTGACTTGGACATCGCGACCGGCAATGACATGGCCCCTGGCGAAATCTATCTGAACGACGGCGATGGCCGCTTCACCTTTCACTGTGAATATGGCGACGTCAGCAGCCTCCGCAGTCTGCTGGCGGTCGACTTGGATCTTGACGGTGACATCGACCTGATCGCAACCTGCCGCGGACGTCCCAATCGAATCTATCTCAATGACGGCCAGGCCAACTTTGCTTCTGGGCCCACGTTTGGGAAAAAGACCGACTCGACGATTGACGTCGCCGCGGGAGATGTCAACGACGATGGGCATCTCGACTTGGTCCTGGCCAACCGCGATCAGCAACCGAACGAAGTGCTGCTGGGCAACGCTGAGCTGCAATTCACCCGGAGCGTGCCGTTTGGATCCGGCGACGATCACTCACGGTCCGTTGCGGTCGCGGATCTGAACGCGGACGGCAATTTGGACTGGGTGGTCGCCAACATTGGGCGAAAGAATCAAATCTTCTTGGGTGACGGTTCCGGTGGCATCCTCAGCACCATGGATTTCGGATCTCATGACAGCCAATCTTATGCGTTGGCAATCTCCGACATGAACCAAGACGATATCCTGGACATCGTCGTCGGCAATTTGAATCAACCCAACGCTGTGTTTCTTCGCAGCGACAAAGATTTGCACTTCCACGAAGTCCCATTCGGCGATGCGTCCGCAACGTATGGCCTGGATGTCGGTGACCTGGACGGCGACGGCGACGCAGACATTGTCGTTGCAAACTCAGATGACCTGAACCGCATTTTTCTCAACCGCGTGAACAGACCATGATTCCAGCCATGCCAAAACCATTGACGAGTCTGTTGACCTTGCTGCTCATCGCAATGGCTCCCGCGGAGAAGTTGCGATCCGAAACCACGACCGATTGGCCGTCCTTCCGAGGACCGGGGGCTCGCGGGGTTGCTGAAGGATCAACGATTCCAACCACCTGGAACGCGGATCCGGAAAGCGAAACCAATGACGGGATGCTCTGGGAAACCAAGGTTCCCGGGTTGGGACACTCCAGCCCTGTGGTTGTAGGTGATCGAATCTTCTTGCTCACCGCGGTTCCCGATGAAGGGGAAACGGAACTGAACATCGCGGCAGGAGGAAACATCGACGCGGCAAAAGACAGCGGCGCCTACAAGTGGATGGTGCTTTGCTACGACGCTGATACGGGCAAGGAACTTTGGCGGCAGACAGCTCATCATGGCGAGCCCAAAGCGACTCGGCACAGCAAGGCGACTCATGCAAACACCAGCGTTTGTGTCGATGGCGATCGAGTGGTGGCCTGCTTCGGTTCGGAAGGCCTGTACTGCTACGACCTGGACGGAAAGCTGATTTGGGAGCGTGACCTCGGCGTGATCGATGTCAGCAAGTACGACATCGGTTGGGGCTACGCGAGTTCACCTGCGATTCACGATGGCAAGGTCGCCGTGATTGGTGACGATCCCGACCATCCCTTCGTGACAGTGTTGCAGTTGACCGACGGCGAAGAAGTTTGGAGGTCGGATCGGTCAGAAGTTTGCGAACGCAGTTGGGGATCCCCATTGATCCACGAAGTCGACGGCGTCACTCAAATGATTGTCAACGGTTTTCCCTGGATCGTGTCCTATGACTTCGCGACCGGAGAAGAACTGTGGCGACTCGAAGGTGGAGGTGACAACCCGATTCCGACTCCGTTTGTGTCCAATGGTTGGATCTACATCACGAACGCACACGGTGGAAAGGCACCGATCTATGTGGTCCGTCCCGACGCACGCGGAACCATCAAGCTCGATTCAGAGGAGGATTCCGATTCGCTCGTGTGGAGTGTTGAACGGGGTGGGTCTTACATGTCGACCCCGGTCGTCTCGGGCGACTACTTGTACCTGGGTAACTCCAACGGTGTGGTGAGATGCTTTCACGCCAAGACCGGTGAAAAGGTTTTCCAGAAAAGACTGGGCAAAGACGCCGGAGTGATCGCATCCTTGTTGGCGGTGAACGGCAACGTGATTTGCGCTTCGGAAAATGGCACGGTCTACGTTTTGAAGACAGGACCGGAGTTCGAAGTGTTGGCAGAAAACCCAATGGGTGAACCCTGCTTCGCAACACCGGCCGTCGCGGATGGAGTGTTGTTCATTCGCACCACGAAACGTTTGGTTGCGATCAGCGAACCAGAATGAACAGCATCCGAGCCGGTTTCACTGGATGGTGGTCTGTCGCGACTTATTCTCAGGGTAGTGGACGAGGCGACGAATCCTGAACTGGCGACAAATCCAAGGACTCGTCGCCTCGTCCACTACGATCAACCTGAACTTTTAGCTGTGACAGACCGCTAAGCAGGTCGGCAGGAGTCTTTCGGCATTTGAAATATCGTGGCAAGCGTGGTTGTTTCTACATACAACCGGGGCGAACGCCCAAACGGCTCACATGGTTATGCCCGATCATTCCTGTCGACTTGCTTAGCGTCTCGTTGGATGACGACTGTTTCGGTTGGCTTTGACAGCGACTGAATCTTTTGAATTGTCCCGTCGTGGCTCTCCAAGACATAGACCGAACCGATCCGTGCGTTGAGCGTGATCTTCCCGCCAGGTTGGATGCGTTTGGCTTTGCCACGTCGTCCGGCGGGCAGGATGGGATGCACCCGGACCAGCGTGTCGGTTGCGTTCTCAAAAGTGAGCTTGCCTTTCGAATCGTCTGACGCCCACTGAGCATGAATCGCTGGTGTCATCACCAATCCCTTGCGAGGGTGAGTTTCCAGCAACAACGCGGTTAACTCGTCGACGAGAGCTGGATCGGCGGAATCGATGATGCTTTCCGTTTCAGAATCATCCGTGCGGTGATCGTAGAGTTCTTGGGCGGTGACTTCTCCGGTGCTGAAATCTCGCCATTCGACCAACCGATAATCACGTGTCCGAACCGAATACCCCATGTACTGTTTGCCTTCATGTCGGCGGTAGTATTGGTTCACGGCACCTTGGTGAACCGTTGCCTCGACATCTTTCAGGATCGGAACCAAACTCGAGCCATCCACGAACTCAGGCACCTCAATCCCTGCCATCTCGCACAGCGTCGGGAACACATCGAGCAACTCAGCCAATTGGTCGGTTTGTTGACCGGCACATTCCACGCCTGGACCAGCGATCAACAAGGGCACGCGAGCGTCGATTTCATAGTTGGTCATTTTGCCCCAACCTCGGTGTTCGCCGAGTTTCCAACCATGGTCGCTCCATAGCACCACGATCGTGTTGTCGGCCAAGCCTTCTTCTTCGAGCGTGGACAACAAGCGTCCGATCTGCGCGTCGATGTAGCTGACACAGGCGTAGTAAGCGTGCATCAGATGCCGAGCGTTTTCTGGTTCAACGACGCGGTCATCCCAGGGCTTCGGCAGTTGCATCAAATCGACATAGTGCGTCAGTTCGCTGTTGTTGTGTATCGCATAAGCGGGCGAGTTCTTCGGCAATTCTTGGTCCGTGAGCACCGGCAACTTCGCCGGGTCGTGCATGTCCCAGTACTTTTTGGGGGCGATCCAAGCAAGGTGCGGACGGATGTAGCCCATCGCTAAAAAGAACGGCTCATCAGACTTGCCAAGTCGGCGTAGATCTTCGATTGCCAGGTTCGTTCGAGCCCCATCCAAAACTTGGTCGTCCGGCAAATCGGGAGACGCCGTGCTGGGGCCACGCAGATTGTTCTTCCGCCAATCGCGATCTGGCAACGCTTCCTGAGCCTTCTGAATCTTCGCTTGGGTGCCTTCGGGGTAGAAAGCCGGCAGCCGAGGAAGATCCCGAATCGGTTCGCTCCACGATTGTGGATCCGGAGTCGGGTTGTGGTAGATCTTTCCGTGACTGACCGCGGTGTATCCGAATTTCCGAAACCACTGCGGCAGTGTCACCGCGTCCGGCATGGATTCTCGAAAGTGAATCGGCAGCGTCCACACGCCCAGGTTGTCCGGACGCAAACCCGTCATCAAACTGGCCCGAGATGGATTGCAGACCGCGACTTGGCAGTACGCTCGGTTGAACTGCACTCCCTGCGCTGCCAAGCGATCCATGTGTGGAGTGATCGCGTGAGGATCTCCATAGCATCCCATCGAAGGTCGCAAGTCATCGACGGCGATGAACAGCACGTTCGGCCGCTGTTCTGCGAAACTCTGAACGGGAAAGAACGCCGGCGCGGCAATCGCGAAGATTGCCGAAATCAAATGTCGTTGCATAACCAAGCGTGCAAAACGTGGATGAAAAGGAGAATGTGGCAGTTCCGTTGCAAGTCCGCCGCTGCTGCCAATCAGTCCGCTTGTTTCAGGCCACCTTCCAACGTCTGGCAACAGCACTCGACGCGTCACACAATACCAGCTTCGCATGGCCAATCGACTGTTTGTCCTGTCTGTGGTCGTTGGATTGCCTTCATCTCGACTTAACGGATGAGAACGAAGCAGGTCGGCAGGTGTCTTTCGGCATTGGACTGTTTTGGTAGCCGTTGTTGCCCCCACGTACCACCGGGGCCAACGCGGGATGCGGAGTGTTTGGGGGTGTGCTCATTTTCCGGTGGTGCGCTGCGTTGGGGCGACCACTGGCTACCGTCTGACATCCCACCGGGACGTCGACTTCATTACTGACGTTCTTCGAGGCGTCCATCGCCCAGGACCTGAACCGTAGTGGACGAGGCGACGAGTCCTTCCCCACGCAAGGGACTCGTGGCCTCGTCCACTACCAAATGCTGCCCTTCAACAATCGACATCCCACCGGGACGTCGATTCTATTACTGACGTTCTTCGAGGCGTCCTTCGCCCAGGACCTGAACCGTAGTGGATGAGGCGACGAGTCCTTCCCCACGCAAGGGACTCGTGGCCTCGTCCACTACCAAATGCTACCCTTCAACAATCGACATCCCACCGGGATGAAGAAAGATCGAGGCGGGAAGAATCATTGCATCCGCTATCGATGCGTCAACACGAACCATTTCGCCGTCCAGGCCAACTCCCAGATGGCTCCCATGGTTGTGCCCGGTCATTCCAGTCGACCTGCTTGGCGTTGCCTCAATAGAAGGTGGGATAGGCGTCCAACCTGTCTGGATTGCAATGACAACCTGCACACCAATCCGCTGCTACTCGGGGCGTCTCTGCAGTTTCAACAGGATCACGTCCCCCGCGAAACAGCCGCCTTCGTAGCAAAGTTCCTTGCCGCCTCCGCCGCCCCCGAAACGGGGCTGAGCAGCTTGCCGAAGCGGCCAGCCTGGACCGTTCGTTGAGCCTGTGAGATAGAGATTGCCGTGTTGATCGAGGTAACACGCACGTCCGTAGTCGTAGCTTGGGCCGCCAAAATAGCTGCTGAACTTCAGACGAGAGAAATCTGCTGACAACACGGTGAGGGTCGCATCGTGCTGACCGGATCGTTCGGATTGGATGGCCGTCTCGGTGAGTGGGTAATCATCGGAAGAAGTCTTTCCTGCAAACAAGACATCCCCGTTGGAATGAACTTCGATGCCATCGGGTTCCTCGTCCCCGCTGCCACCCACCAACGTGCAGGCCATGAGAGCTCCCGTTTCAGTGGAGAACTTTGCGATCGCGACGTCGTTGGCTCCGCCCGCCAATTCGGTTTGAAACGCTCCTTGGGTGACAGGCAGATCATCGCTGGTCGTCCAAGTCGCCAGGTACGCGTTGCCCTTTGAATCCAAAGTCATGTTGTGGGTGCTGTTGCCCTCTTCGATTCCGCTCCCGCCAAAGTATGTTCCAAACAACAGTTGAGAACCGTCGGGACTGAGCTTGGCGATGAACGCGTCGCCTTGCCCGCTGTAGGTCCGGTCGTGGGCTTGGTCCGTCGTTGGAACATCGTCAGAACGTGTGGTGAAGTTCAAGTACACGTTCTTTTCCGAATCGGTGCGAATCCCACAGTTCGGTACCTCGGCGCCGGAACCGCCCAACCACGTTGCCCAGTGAACTCGACTCCCGTCGCTGGCGATCTTCACGGCGCCGATTTCAACGTCACCCGCCGGGCTCGGTTGGTACGCGTTGGCAAACCAAGACTCGGGTGGCAAGGGCCCCTGCGCGGTGTAGTGCAACGCGAGGTAAACATTGCTCTCGTCATCCAAAGAAAGATCACGGCACAATTGGCCGACACCCACATAGGCGGCCCAGTCGATCTCCGAGCAATCTGGTTTGAGTTTCGCGACGAAGCCGTTTTGCATCCCATAGATGCCGTTGTCAGTTCCTTGGAACTCAGCTTGAAAGGCATCTTCCGTCACTGGGAAACCGGGCCCCGCGCGTCCGCTGACATAGACGCAGCCTTTCGAGTCGACTTCCACCGCGTAGGCGCGGTCGTAGTTGGGTCCACCGAGCAACGTGGACCAAACGAGCCGTCCTTGTGGATCAAACTTGCTGACGAACGCGTCGCAATGACCACCGCTGCCGACTTGTTCCCCCGAACGATCGTGCTGACGTTGGAAGGCAAGTTTGGTTGTTGGGAAATCGGTGGACTGGGTCCCACCAACAACGAAAACGTTGCCAGATTCATCGACACAAACATCCCGAGCGTGTTCCCAATCGCCACCTCCGAGAAACGTCGAAAAGCCGATTTCATATTCGTCTGCGTTGGCAACCAAAACGCCCAGCGCAACCTGGCACCACACCGCGATCAAAAAGGTGCCACGCCACCGAGGAAATCGATACATATTCGCCTTTTCGCTGCTTGCAGGAGCCGAAAACTCGCATTGGATGTCAATGGGCGTGATCGCATGTCCCTCCAACATTCATCCGGAGCAGTTCCGCTTCCCCGGACTGTTTCTCAGTATTCGCCAATCACGTTGCGGTCGGCTATGTCACAGAGGTTGACGAAAATTTCAGAGGCGACCGAGTCGGTCAACGTTCGAGTGGAACCATCCGCCAAAACAATTGTCACCAGCCCGGAGTGGAAGCTGTACGGGGAGGCTTCGTTGTCGACATTGATAAAATTGTCGCACGTGTCGCAGCCTTTCAAGAGTCCGTCCTGGGACCAATTGTAGATGCCGACCCCATTGTTGCCTGCCCAAGGCCCGTAACTGTAGAACTGCGCGTTGGACGGTGGCGGCTGTGGTTTGCCCATCTTCCAGTGGTCTGGTTTCCCGGACATTTCGAACAGCAAGATCGTGTTGCTGGTCCCGTCCAAGATATCGGCGAACCGGCTTCCCCGTTCATTCAGGATGCCACAATCGGAGTCCCAAACATGGACCTTGTCCCCGGTGGGTGTCTCTTCCAAATGGTGCAGGCCTCGAACGCCCTGGTAGTCGGATGACGAGCCAGTGATATCAGGAAGCGCGTTGACGTCGGTGGTCCAACCAACGTTCCAACCGGCGTAGATCGGCATCGTCCGCTCACCCGGCGCGGACGCACAAGTGAAGGTCGGAACCAGTCGATTCACTGCGGGTTGGTTGGCGACGTCATCAAAACCGTAATGTTGATTGTAGGTGTCGTGAAGATTGGAGCCTTCCATGTACGGCAAGATCATCGCCAGAAATCCCGTCACGACCTTGGTCGGACTGCCGGTGGATCCCACCCCGTCATAGACCAACCTTCCGGGCGGCAGTCTCCTCAGGGCACTATGGTAATTGTGGCAGGCCAACCCAATTTGACGCACATTGTTGCTGCATTGCAGACGCCGCGCTGCTTCTCGAGCCGCCTGAACCGCCGGCAACAGCAGCCCAACCAAGACGCCAATGATGGCGATCACGACCAGCAGCTCCACCAACGTGAATGTGCGCCGATTGGATCGATTTGGTTTCGAAAACCCCATGAGGGTCCTTCCGCGAAAGAAAGAGATCAACAGTGTGTTGTCACATTCCTGGCTGGCGGAGGAGAAAGTCGGCGAGGCGACCCCCCAAGCTGGCTTGGTTACTGCAACTGAGAATTGGTCTCAACAGTAAACGAACAATTGGCGACAGGCAAGTCCCGCTGGCCTGTCGCAAGCAGAATTTGAGAGTTCATCAGAGTTTGGTCGTCGCGTAGAAGCTCATCATGCTGAAGAACATGACCAAAGCGGTGACGACACTGATCGCGATCACGATCCCGCCGATCCAGCGGGTGCGTTTGATTTGCCACCACATCAACAGTCCGGTCGCGCCCCAGGTGACCATCGCGATTGCCATCGCATCAATGAACAGCGACCAAAACCTGCGTCCATTCCAGTGAGGAGGCTGGCCGTGGGAAGTGTGCAGTCGCACGAAGAACGCGCGGGGCGAATACCCGTCTTCCCCCGTGTACCGGGTCACATCCAAGTGCCCGTCGCGAAGCACATAGGTGACGCGAACTGGTTCGCCATCGACGTTCGCCAGGAAATTCAGCTTGCTCCATCCCAGTGGTTCCGACGTTTTGGTTGTCTCAATCCCCGCAGCACTCAAAACAGACGGGATTGTCTGCTCGGCAATTCCCATTGGGTTGGGATCAATTTCGACGCGTTGGATCTCCTGCAGAACAGGTTCCATGGGCTCTCGATTTTCCGGGAACGTGGCAACCCAAGCGGATTTGTCGACAGGGTTCAGGTGAACAGCATGCCGCGTCCCCGCGTCCTCGATCTGAAACGCGATTTCGTTTGTGAATTCGGGTGGATGGTCGGGATTCAGCTCGATCGATGACTCGGGAGCTGCGACGCGCATCGCGTCAACAACCTGTTCGGCCAGCTCATTCTGATCCGGAAACTCCGCCCAGGCAGAATCCGCCAGCTCACTCGCGTCAACCTGCTGCATGGCCGCTTCCGGGAACAAACCCACATGATTGAGCAGGGCTCCCGTGGCGCCGTACAAAAACACCCAGGGCAAAAGAAACAGTCCGATGTAGAGATGGACTCGCCGCAGAAACATCAACACCTTGCTGCGAGCTTTTCGAGAACGGCGAATCGGTTTTGACGCTGGGGGATCGTTGGAATTCATTCAAATGTCACTGGGGAGTGCCACATCGTTTTCGTCGCGACCGACGCGGGCTGGGCAAGATTGCGGAACGCTGCTCGCCACTCCTCGAAGCGTCGAAAGATCGCTCTGACAAGGCGTCCCCCCAGAACGTTGCCCAGCGACTCCCAAAATGCAAGCCGGGACCCAACTCCCTGACCCGCGTTGGAACACATCTCGAGCAACTGGAATGAACCACCAGCGACCGCGATGACCATTCCGAATTGCATCTCAACGAACAAGAGCCAGCAGGCTCATCCGGCCATTCGCGGCTCAGTAATCCATCACTTTGTCGGCTTCGATCAGCAATTTCCCAAGCATTGGAAGCGTTGCAATATCAGCGTTGCGTTTGAGCCCTGGATCGGTGATATGAGCTGACTTGGCACAGTGCGGGCACACGAGGACCTTGCCGCCGCCAGCAGCAAACTTCTCGTAGAGTTCTGCGAGCGATGGCGAGTCCGGTCCCCAATTGAATTTCAGCTCTTGCTTGCGTTCTGCAATGCGAACTCCTTCGAGATCCACAAACAGCGTCACGTCGGCGCCATATTCTTGCATCAAGTTGGCAACTTTCACCGCCATGAAGCAGCGGTGCAGATCGTCGGTGAAGTGAGACAGATGCACCACGACCTTTTGACCGCTCCCGTCCACGGTTGTGTTTTCCTCGGCGCTAGCTGACGGACCAGCCGTTGCGGCGATGACGGCGGCTGCGATGAGACCGAAACGGAACATTTGTTTTGCAATCGACATGCTTGAACTCCTGATGTGAATTGAGATGGGACCAAACGGTGCCAACCAGGTTTGGCAAACGTCATGCCACCAACAATGTTCCGTTGCCAGCCCGCGTCGCGACGATCCATGTGTGCGTCCATGGACGTTCTGTGCGCCGGGTGCACACACCGTCGTGATGATATGATGAGTTTTTGAATTGGTACTGAAGCTGCAATCCTGACTCTTGTTTCCCCAGGAGGAATGGCACTGAATGCCAGCCTCGCCTCAAACAAGACGCCACAGCATGAACTACTTTGAAAACAGCAAGATCCTGGTTCCAATCGACTTCTCCGATCAATCGAAGGAGGCAGTGGAAACAGGAGTTAAAATCGCAGGCAAGAATGAAAATGTTTTGGTGCTGCATGTGGTTGATCCAGCCCAGCTGTACGGATTGGATGACAACGGCGGGTATGAACTAGGCGGAGGCATGGCCGCCGGGACATTCAATTGGGAAGGTGCCGCGAAAATCGATGCGAATCACGAAGTGACGGCCATGAACCAAATGAAGGACATGTTTGGCGGCGATGAATTCCGAGACGTTCAATTCTTCACTGCCGTTGACAGTCCGACGGAAGGCATCACGCGGTTTGCTTCCGATCACAAAATCGATTTGATCGTGTTGCCATCACACGGCCGCAGCGGCGTGAAGCGATTGCTGCTGGGATCAGTTGCGGAACACGTTGTTCGAGCGGCACATTGTCCCGTCTTGATTCTGCGACGTTGAGAAGCTGCAATTCCGCCTTGGAACCGAAGATTCCATTCCAAGTTGGTGCGGCGGCAATGCCAGGGTCCGGCTCAGACCCTCGCGATCTTCTGGCGGATCGATTGCGTGTCGTAAACGATTGGACTGCCGGTTGGAATTTCCATGCCCACGATGTCCGCGTCTGAGATCTCGTCGAGATGCTTTCGAAGCGCCCGGATCGTGTTGCCGTGCGCGACGACCAACACGGTCTTTCCGATCGCCAATGCCGGGGAAATCGTCGCTTCCCAGTGAGGCAGGCAACGCGCTATCGTATCCTGCAAACTCTCCCCTCGTGGCAATTCAGATTCGGACAGCAACGCGTAACGACGGTCGAGTCCTGGGTAGCGTTCGTCGGTGGTCTCCAGAAGCGGTGGCCGAACGTCGAAACTGCGCCTCCATTTCAGAACCTGAGTTTCCCCCACACGCATGGCTGTCTCGGCCTTGTTCAGACCTTGCAGAGCGCCGTAGTGCCGTTCATTCAGTCGCCACGAGCGTTCCACCGGCACCCACATTTGGTCCATCGTTTCAAGGACCAGCCACAAGGTCTTGATCGCTCGTTTTAAAACGGACGTGAACGCGATGTCAATTTTCACCCCATCATGAAGCAGTGTTCGACCCGCCTGGTGAGCTTCCTGGTGACCTTGTTCCGTCAATCCAACATCGGTCCATCCCGTGAAACGGTTTTGACGGTTCCAGACGCTTTGACCATGACGCAACAGAATGAGCTTTCCCATGACCGTCTTATCTCACCCTTGAAATTTGCCAGGTGAGTCGAAGCCCCATGAACAACGCCAACAGGCACCCCAAAAAACCGGGAACCGAAACCCCAAACAACTGAGGCGAAACACCACTGCTCCACAGTGAAGCAGAACCGACAAACAACGCCGCAGTGAGAATGCCCATCACCAATCGATTGACGACGGGTTCCAAGCGCCGATGCTGCAGATGGACGTCAAAGTTGCCCTGCTTCAGACTGTGAAGCACATCAGCGAGATCCTTGGGCAGAATGCTCAACAAGTGATCCCATTCATTCACTCGAGTTTTCATGCGTTCGAAAACACGCCGCGGAGACAACCGTCGACGCATCGCCTGCTGCCCGTAAGGCTGCAACAGTTCCGCAAGGCTGAAATCGGGGTTGAGTTGATGAGCGGTGCCTTCCAGCATCGCCAAGACTTTCAAAAGCATGGCGACCTTGGCGGGCAAGTAAATCCGATGTTCACGAATGATTCGAATGACATCTCGCAAGCAACCGGAGACGTCGAAGTCACGAAGACTTTGATCGGCGTAGTCATCCAGCAACTCTTGAATCTCACACACCAAGGCGGGTTCATCAAAGTCCAGTGGCACTTCGCCAAGCCGCACCACAATCTCGGTGATACTGGCAGCGTCGCTTGTGACGGACGCGATCAAGGCAGCTTCCAAATCGTCGCGCAGACCACTGTCAATGCGACCGACCATTCCACAATCGAGGATCCCCACTCGAGGCGGAGTCGTTTCCTGATCCTGCTCGCGAACCCCGGGAAGAATCATCAGGTTGCCCGGGTGCGGATCGGCATGATAAAAGCCGTCCCGAAAAATCATGTCAAGAAACACCGTCGCGCCACAAAGCGCGATCGCGGTCAGGTCGGCTCCCGATGATTCCAGGGCTTCTTTGTCCGAAACGCTAACGCCATCAAGGCGTTCCATCGTCAGGACACGTCGCGAACTCAGCTTGGGGTAAGGGGTCGCGAAATGAACGTTTGGTTCGTCAGCGAAGTTCTTGCGGAACCGATTCATATTTTGCAGTTCGCGATGAAAATCCAATTCGCGAATCAGTGATCGTTGGAACTCACGAATGGTTTCCACGGGCCGATACTGCCGAAGCCGGTCGGATTGCTGCTCGGCAATTTCGGCCAGCTTTTGCATGATCTGCAGATCATTGACGATCCGCCGTTCGATGCCGGGATGCTGCACCTTCACGACGACGTGCAATCCTTCATGAGTGGTTGCACGATGGACCTGTCCGATGGATGCAGAGGCCATGGCGACCGGATCGAACCAAGAAAAAAGTTCGTCGACTCCCGCTCCCAGTTCGGATTCGATCATCGCAATGACCGCTTCCGGCGGGTCGCTGGGCGTATTGGCCCGCAGTTGTGCCAACTCGCACGCCAGTTCGGTGCCGACAAGGTCTTCGCGAGTGCTGAGAACCTGTCCAAGCTTGATGAACGTGGTTCCCAAATCGGTCATCGCGACGCGAATGCGTTCTGCGGTGGTGAGTGATTCATCCTCACGTCCCACTCGCAGTCGCTCCCGCCAGACCGACGGAACTCCCGAAATCCAATCTGCCAACCCGTGCCGGGCGAGGATGGTGACGACCTCGCGAAAACGATCGGCGTTGCGGATCAGTTGCGGGACTTCAATCAGTTCCATCGGTCAAGTTCTTTCTTTCAGACGACACTCCAACGCGACGTCTCAAACTGCCGCGTCGAGAGTGGCCTTGAGCATCGCGATGTGGGCCATCACGGTGTGGTGATGCTTTTTCAAGCGTTCATGAGCGTCCCGCAGATGCTGATGACGCGTGGCTTCTTTCACGTGCTCCGCCGTGGAGTGCGCCGTGGGCTCCGTTTCATTGCGGAAGTCAGCGGCCACGACGTGTTCGTGCTGCAATGTCGTGGCTTCGTGCGAGTCGATCTGGTCCACGTGAGCCTCCAATGCCGAAGTGTGTTCGGTCAGCCGTTCCGCGATTCGGTTGAGCTCTTTCAAAGCGTTTTGATGGCCTTGTTGCCAGATATCGATGTCATCCCGCCACATGGCGACATCGCTTTCCCATTGACGGTGGTCATGGTGCATGGCTTCATCTTTGTTGATTACGTCTGACTTGGACATGGGTGTGCTCCTTGAAGCAGGTTGAAGTGATACCCGTGAACTTTGCACGTGCTGTGCCGCTTGCACCGAGACCGTCCAAAATCTCATGCACGCTGTTACCAGAGAACGGACGAGAGCCCGGGCAGGTTCGCAGTCGCTTCATGCTGGAACCCATCCCGGTTTTTGGTGCTGCGTTTTGGTGGGTTTCGGCATTTGAGAACCTCTCCCGAAACGAAGTTTGGGGGGAGGGTGTGCGACCCTTGGGCTTCAGTCGCGGAGCGACGGCATTTGCATAGCCTTGGGTTTTAACCCAAGGTCTCTTCGACACCAAACGCGCGTCCAAGTCGCGGAGCGACGACAGTTGACAGTGAATTCGGATCCACTTGTGGCCGTTCGGGACGTTTGAAAAGTGGATAGTAGCTGGCGTCCGGTTTTCGCCTCGGATGGGGGCGTTGTGGGATTTTGGGGGAGTCCCTTGCTGACGCGTCGGGTTGTGATGGGGGGGCCGAGTATGGGGAACGGCGCGTGTTGCCCTCCCCCGGAAAGCTCGCTTTCCGACCCCTCCCGCTGCGCGGGCGGGGTTCTCAAGGCGCTGCTGACGCAACACTTGAAAACTGCACGACTTGGTTGACGAGGAAGGTGGCTGAGGCTACTTCAACGAGTGTGCAACCGTGCGGAGTTTTCGATCACGAGGTACCGTTGATCGGCAGGGGCGTTTTCGAATGTCTGAACGTTCCCGCTGGGCCACTCGACCAGGATTTGTTCGGCGACATCACAGTCTGCCAAGCCGAACTCGAGCACGGCTTCGTCTGTGCAAAGGTAGCCGTCGCCCGCGGTGATCCAGTCAACTTGAACGCCGTGTTGGGCTTGGATCGTGACACGAGCGCCAATCGCATCTCGTTCACTTCGCACACCGACCAGCTCGAGTTGCAATGCGTGACCGAGCGACTCACTGCTGAGCTCCAGGAGCGAAGCTGGATGATCAAGGTGAGTAGCGACCAAGTCCATTTGCCCGTCTTGATTCCAATCCAACTTTGCCAAACCGCGGCCCAGGTACGAGCCCGCCAAGTAACTCGAAGGGTCCGGCGCCATCACCGCTTCAAAACGATCCATCCGGTTGTGCATCAGCAGCGGCGGTTGGCGAAAGGGCTCGCCCAAGTGGCTCTGATCAAAGATGTGGCCGTTGGTGGTCATCAAATCCAACCAACCGTCCCGATCGACATCCAGGCTTTTGGATCCAAAACCGACGTTGGACAAACTGAGTGCCGGCAACTGATAGCTCGGTGCGGCATCGCGAAAGGTGCCGCTATCCGTTTGTAAAAACAGATTGTCGTATTCGCCGAAGAAGTTGCTGACATGCATGTCGAAACGCCCGTCCCGATTGAAGTCTCCGGTCGCGATGCCCATGCAGGCGGTCGAGAGACCAAACCTGCCGCTGGCGACACCCTGAATGCTGGCGGTGTCTTTCCAAGGACGATTCTTGGTTGCTAAAAAGTGATTGCGACGCGCGTCATTGCCGACAAAAATCTCGTTCCCTTCCTGCCCATCCATGTCCGTGATCACAATTCCCAGACCAGTGCCGGTCTTCGCAACAGACGGTGGAATTTCACTGCCGAAGCAATGGCCTCGCCCGTCACAGCGGTACCAATGATCAGCTTTGGGCGGCTGACTGAGTGGCCCCTGAAGCAACTCTCGTCCGTGCGAATCGTACTCAGGTGGATCGAAGGCTTCTTCCAATTCAATGTAATTGACCTCGTACAAATCCGGCACTGCATCCCCACTGAGGTCAGCAATGGCCATCGAGGAGGTAAAACGATTGCCCTGCCCGTGCATCCGATCCGAGCCGTCTTGAAACGTCCCGTCGCCGTTGTTGAGAAACAGTTGATTCAGCCCAATGTTTCCGATGAGCAAATCAGGCCATCCGTCTTGATTGACGTCGCCCACGCTGATGCCCTGCGAGTAGCGATGGTCTTCACACTCACTTTGTTGCTGGACCGAAACAAAACGTTCGCCAAGGTTGCGAAAGAGTTGATTTGATCGAGTGCCATGCAGCTCCGGCGGGTCACCGGAACCCTGTGCAAAGTAAAGGTCGGGGCGTCCATCTGCGTCGAAATCGATCACGCCAACTCCCCCACCCAGCGATTCATACAGGGCGATGGATGACAAGTCAGCTTGTTCGGCCTGATACCACTGGAAGCTCAACCCTCGTTCCGCTGCGACGTCCTGAACCATCAGCTTCCCATTCGGGGTTGGAGCCGCCGACCAAGTGAAACGTTCGTCGCGAACGGGAGTGGCGGTTGCGATGGGTTGCAACTCGAATTGGGAAGGCGACAGGCTGACCATCGCGTCCTCCAACATCATCTGCCTCAACTCGGGAACACTCTGTAGTCTTCGACGTTGTTGGTTGATCTGTGCCAGCTGAACCGAAGCAGTCGCCGGCAAACTCAGTTCCGTCCACCGGAGCGATTCCAGTGGCCGCCCCACATCCAGCAGGTGATTGCCGATCTCGCTCAATCTTTGACTGTCAGGGGCCTCCGCATCCAACTGCTTCGCCAGTTCGCGAGCCTCATGGATGATGGCCGCTTTGGCTTCAAACGCGTCGCTCTGCTCATTTCGCTGGAGTGCTTTGAGCGATTGCTGAATCCGCTGATAAGTGACCAAGTCGGCAGAGTTTCGGCGAAGAGCTTCCAAGAGAGCATGGATCGCAGATTCATATTGCCCCTGATCGAAATGGTAACTCCCGATCGCGAACCAATAGTCATCGTAGGTTTCCCACGAGGAATCACGAGAGGCGTACCACTCCAAAAACGCAGCTTCGGCTTGGAGTTCGGCAAGCACCCGACCCAGCAGAGCACTTGCGGAGGCGATGTTGACCGGCCTCGTCGGAGAGCCCTCTGCCAACGCAGATTCCAATTCGGTTCGCGCCTGTTGGAATTCGCCAATGGAATAATAATGTCTCGCTCGCCCTTGCCCCGGTTTCAGGTGTTGTTCGATCAAGGGCTGTTCCTTGTCGCCTGAAGCGTTTGCTAGACGGAACACCGATTGGCCGCGAAAGACCAGCGACTGAAGCTGTTGCAGGTTGGCTTGGCCCTGGAAGACCAACCGATCGGCAACGCGGGCAGCTTCGAACGTTCTCCCATGCCTCGTGTAGTGCCGCCACAATCGATGGAACGGCTCCACCTGATTCGGGTTGGCTTCCACCCATCGACGCAGCATCTTTTCGTATCGGCGGGGATCGTTCAGCTTCGATGCCGCATTCACACAAACGGCAATCGCGGGGCTTCGCAGCTTTGAGTTGCCCTCGGCAATGCTCTCTGCCATCGCCAGCGATTTGGCCCATTTGCCCCGCTTCGCCTCGACCCTTGCTGCCAACAACAACAGCTCCTGGTCATCGGGATGCTCGATCATCAAAGGCGTCAGCAACTCAGCAGCTCGATCGCACTCCCCACACTCGAATGCCGTGGTGGCAACGCTCAATGGCCCCCTCGCGTCGCCCTCCTTCGCAATGGGCGGCACCTCACCCGATGAATCATTGCCGGACGCGTCTTCCACCGACGACTTTTTCGAAACCGACGGTGCACAGCCGGCGAACAAGAGCATCCCAAACAGAATGCAAAACCAACCCATTTGAGACCGTCGGATCCGGCAGACGGGAACTGGAAATCGGAGAGACTGGACCAACGGACCATCCATTCAAAAGCATCTGCTCTGAATCAGCTTCGACTTTCAACAGACGTGGGCTGGGCTGTTCCGTGGAGGAGGATCGGCTCAGCCTTCATCCGATGGATGTTCGAGCTGCTTGGCAGAGCAAGGAATGTGACTTCTCACTGCGACACCCCCGACAAGGAAGTCTGCCAGGTTGGGTGCTGGAACGATCCTAAAGAACTCTGGCTCCATCCGTTACGCGCGATTTTCCACCTCTCGACACCGGCTCAGAAACCGGCACTGAAAACTCTTCTGGGATCACAACCGTCCCATTGCTGACCGCAAACGGAAACCTAGTCGCAGCAACCACCGCTTTCTTTGAGTTGTTTCGCTCTGCTTGCGTCCTCTTTCAACTCCGGAACGTCACTGAAACAACTGTTGAGACACTCGTACAATTTTTGTTGGAAGCACGAGTGAGCTGGAGCGAGCGAGTAATGCGACCACAGCCCGACCTTGCGAACATCGACCAGCGAAGCTTTGCGTAGATAGGCAAGGTGTCGAGAAACGGTCGGTTGAGGGAGCTGCAAGATCTTCACGAGGTCACCCACGCAGATCTCGTCGACCGCCAGCAAATGCAAGATTCGCAATCGAGTGCTGTCCGCAAACGCCCGAAAGACCGTGTTGATCTCCTCGCCAATCTCAGCCAACGGAACGTTCGACAGGTCGCCTTGCAAAGCTGAGTCGGTCGTCGTGCTCATGTTCGGGGGCCTTATGAAGAATGATCGGGCGGTGAGGATCCCCGATCACGAGGTTGCCTTTTCTCCCAGCAGTGTAGCTGGGCGGATACGCACGCATCAAGCGACGTATTCGAATGGAGAGTCCCATCGATGAATCAGGGGGGAACGTGGTGGCCGAGGTCACGAGTCGTTTCGCTCAACGACGCGAAACGACCCGTTGCCTCAGCCAATCGTTGTCCTGGGCGGTGCCGAGTTCACTAGTGGTCTGTCAGGACTTGTTTTTAGGGTAGTGGACGAGGCCACGAGTCCTGAACTGGCGTCGAATCCAAGGACTCGTGGCCTCGTCCACTACGATCAACCCTCACTTGTAACTTTGACGGACCACTAGGCGGCTTCGGCGGAGTGCAAGGCCGCTCGGTCGTCGACGATCTTGCCGCTTCGCAGTTTCAAGACGCGTTTCGCTCGCTCGGCCGCCTCTGGGTTGTGCGTCACCATCACGATCGTGCGCCCTTCCCGATTGAACTCTTCGAAGTAGCCAATCACTTGGTCACTGGTCTCGGGATCCAAGTTTCCGGTGGGCTCGTCGGCCAAGATCACGGCCGGATCATTGGCCAGCATCCGTGCCAACGCGACTCGTTGCTGTTGACCAACGCTCAGTTCGTTGGGCTTGTGATCCAAGCGGTCCCCCAAGCCAACACGTTCCAACAACTCGGCTGCCCGATCGCGTTGATCCGATTCCGCAGTTCCAGACAAGTACAACGGAATCTGCACATTCTCTTGCGCCGACAGGTACGGAATCAAATTGAATGTTTGAAATACGAAACCAATGTTCGCCTTTCGCATCCGAGCCCGCCCGTCGGCATCCAAGTCGTACATCGACTGGCCGTTGAGCAACACTTGTCCGGATGTTGGTGACAACATTCCGCCCAACATCACCAACAGCGAACTCTTGCCGCTGCCGCTGGGCCCGATCAACGACACAAAGTCCCCTTCGGGGATCTCCAAGGTTGCGTCATCGAGAGCCACAACCTGTTGGCGGTGCATTTCATAGACCTTCGTAACATTCTGCATGGACAACATGGTTCAAACCTCCTTGAATGACGTGACGGGATCGAGACGGGCGGCATTGCGAGCGGGGAAGTAGCTGGCCAGCAGTGTTGTCCCAACCGAGATTCCAATCGCCCAAACCGCCAGCATCGGCATCGGCAACACAGGCACGTTGGCCAGGCGAGGGCCGAGCGTGACTGCCAGTGTGGTGCCGATCAGAAAGCCTCCGACTCCACCGGCGACTCCTAACAACAACGCTTTGAGCAAGAAGATTCGCAGGATCAATTTCGATTCTGCGCCGAGCGACATCAACGTGCCGATTTCACGGCGGCGTTCATAAACATTCGCGAACATGAAATTCGCAATGCCTGCTCCACCGATCACGACGATGATTGCAACGAAAATCATCGACAGCTTTTCCATCATGCCGTTGACCTTTTGCTGCGTGGCAACAACTTGAGTGACGGTCACGACTTTGGCTTCGGGCAACAGGTTGTTGACGTTGTCGACCAAGCCGGCCGAGATCTCTTTGCAGCAACCGACAATCTCAATGCAACTGACCACCGCATCCTTGCCTGACATCTCTTGCACGGTGTGCAGGTGAGCGAAGATGCGTGAATCGTCAACCGTTCCTGTTTCTGGCAGCACGGCAACGACCGAAAACTGCTTGCCCATCAGTTCCAATGTTTGGCCTTCTTCGATCCCCAAGGACGCGGCGGTGTCAGAACCAACCAGCGTTTCATTGGTCGCCAAGTCGTCGATGACACGGTTGCGAACCAGCATTTTCTTGTCTTCCGGTTCGGGAGTGCCGACGTCGATCGCTCCGCAGCCGATAGGGCGTGAGAAGATCCCGGCTCCGCCCCAAGCCGCCTTGGCCTGGAACTCACTCTTGGGCAGGATGCCGGTCAAGGTGAATGAGCGGCCGTCCAGTTCCACCGGCACACACAACTTGGGTGACAAGTTGTCGACGCCGGCGAGGTTGGACATCGTCAAACGCAAGGCATATTCCTCGGGGATGGTTGCGTTGTGGATGTCCGCCGAGTAGTAGTCTTGCAGCGTCACGGACTTGGGCAACACTAACACGTTGGCGCCCAGGCTGTCCATTTCTCTGGCCACCGCCATCTCGGAATAGTAGGTGATGTTCTTGATCGCGATGACCGTGGTGATCCCCAGCAGGATCCCCACGAAGATCGTGATCATCTGGCTTTTTCGTTCAAAGAGTTCTCGCCAGACAAGTTTGTTCAGGTTCATAACGTTGTCTCCTTCCAATGTTGTTGATCTTGGAGTCCAGGCTCACTTGGCGGCGGGAGCACAATTGCCGCCAGGGCAACATTGCTGGCCCGGTGCACATTGGCCGTCGGGGCAACATGCCGAACTCGCGGCAGTCAAACGCTCGACGATCTCATCCTTGGTGGCGTTCTCTGCGAACGTCGCGACCGGTTGACCAGGAGGCGTTAGAACGACCATCACTCCCTTGCCAGCCGACACATCGACCTTCAACGATTGCAGGAAGCTCTGCTCGGATGCGTCTGTGGGATCGACGTTGACGATCTGGGTCGAGGCCGCGAAACGTTCGTCTTGGGTCAACGCATGAGCACCTTGGAAAGCGACCGCGTTGGTATCACGCTTCACGCACAGCAGCACCAACTTGCGATCCTGCATCGCCTTCAAACAAGTCGCAGTCGCTGGGCTGACGATTGCGTCTCGCAACTGTTGTTCTTGGAACGTTACCGGCAGACCACCGGTCACGGCACCGTTGGGAGCGATTGCCAAAGCCAGCGGCATTGGCGCCCTGCTGACACCAAATTGTTTCACGACGCCGGCGTTGTTTGGATCGGTGATCTGCACGCTGATCGCGTCAGCCACATCCGACATCTTGGTCGTTGCTTGTTGAAACACGCCCTGCATCAATTGAGTCTGCTCGTCGTTCTGTTTCCAAAAGTAGACGAACAAGTACTTCCCTTCCTGGGACGCTTTTTGCATCGCCGCGCCGGCTGGCCCCGAAACAGAATGCGTGGGGAGGGGGCTTTCAGCTCGAGCCGTCACGGGAGCTAAACAGATTGCAGCCAATGCCAAAGCTGCGATACCACGGACGTGCAAGTTCATGCGTTTCATTGGAAATCCTTCGCGTGATCGAAACGGAATGCCCCGGTCAAAATGGGGGGCAGCAGCGGAAGGGTGAGCCCCATTCGCTGAATTCGCCTTGGCGAATACGCTAGTTATATTCGCCCCGGCAGATATTCAAGGTCCAGCCCAATTCGCAAAAACACGCGAGTGAATCGAGGATGGATCGAGCGGGCAACCAACGGCCGCTGAGTGGAAAGCCAAGGATTTGCGGGGGCAAACCAAGCTGCCTCGGGACCGTGCGGCAGCCAAGATAATTTTGAGGCGGATCTGGAGTCCTGAAGAAGACGTGCAGGGATCTCCCTCCCATGAGTGTGTGCTTCTTCCGCCGCGAGGCCGTGCAGCTTTTGGATGTTGTGCCAGCAGTGTCTTGAGAACCCCGCCCGCGCGGGAGGTCCTGCAGTTGAGCGAGGCCGCGTTTTAGCGGGTTTCAGCATTTGAGCACCTCTCCCGAAACGAAGTTTGGGGGGGAGGTCGAGCGACGCCGTTCAGGCGTACGCGAGGGAGGGGGCCGTGCATGGGAAACGGCGCGTGTTGCCCTCCCCCGAAAATCTCGCTGAACGCTCGCTTTCCGACCCCTCCCGCTGCGCGGGCGGGGTTCGCAAGACGCAACGCGCACAGCATTTGACAACTGCACGACCTCCTGCGCGGGCGGGGGTCTCAAGGAGGTACTGGCACAGCACTTCAAAACTGCACAACCTCCTCCCAAGGGGAGGGTGATGATGAACGGCTGGCAATACAAGACTTAAGAACTGCACGGCCTGCAAAGTCGCGGGGCTGGGGCACGCACGCATGCATCGACGGCAGTTTGTTCTGAGTGTCGAGTGACAACCTCCTCTCGTTTGCGCAGACACACGTTCCCGGATGCTGGCACGGAGCTGGGCGGCGGCTTCGCAACGCGTTCGTGATTGGTGGCCTGACGGATGAGGTTTGCGAGCCCTATCTGCAGAGCGCAAAATCGAATTCACGACTTCGAGCACACATCGACTCACACACGCCCCGGACTCATCGTGCGTTGCTCACTCTTTGGCGTCGCCTTGGTAGGCACCTGCGGAATAGGTCAGCTCATAGCTGTGCGAATAGATTTCAATCAGATTCCCAAACGGATCTTCGCAGTACACCATGCGGTAAGGCTTCTCGCCAGGATAATATTCGCGGATCGGCATCCGCTGCTTGCCACCATTCTCGACAATCTTTTTGGCGAGCCCTTCGACATCGGGATCTTGCACGCAGAAATGGAACACGCCTGACTTCCAATACTCAAAGTTGTTCTCTCGCCGCTCGGCGTTGTCAAACTCGAACAACTCCACACCGACGCGGTCGCCGGTTGCCAGGTGAGCGATGCGAAAACGTCCCCAGCCTTCACCGAAGACGTCGTTGCACATCACTCCGATTGCCGATTCGTCGGCAACAATTTCGGTTGGTGGCATGATGACGTACCAACCAAGCGTCTGTGTGTAGAACTCCACGGCTTGGTCCAGGTCCGTGACTGAGATTCCAATGTGGGAGAACGTTCGTGGAAAAGTCATGTGCAACAGCCAATCGATGGACGGTGGAGAAGATAGACGGTGGAGAAAAGGGGCAACGACAGGATCAAACGAATCTCCCTGCCATGAAAACAAGGATGATCCATCATCAAGGATGACGGACGGCCCAACAAGACACGCCAGAACGATGCGGTCACAACGATGCGGTCACTGAGCCCATTCGCTCGGAATTGTGCCCACCAGCACATCACAGTGAGCGACGGAAGTGCGTCGGGGGAACGAACGAGTCGACCAACCTTCGTCGGTCCAACATTTGCAACTGCTTTGGTGGTCGGTTAGACGGGCGTTTGGACATTCCAACGGTTCGGTTCCCTGCCGGACAATGAAAGAGGAGAGTGGATTTGAACGACGTGGCCGACGCGGTTTCATTGATGATTCTGGGCGGATTCCTGCTGGCTGGTTTTGCGGCCGATGTGCTGGGCCGTCGGATGCACGTCCCGAGAGTCACGTTGCTGCTGTTGCTGGGATTTTTGGCAGGACCGTCGGGGTGGCACTTGGTGCCCGATGAAATCACTCAGTGGTTTTCATTTGCGACGCTGCTCGCGCTCAGCATCATCGGCTTTCACCTGGGTGAGAGATTTCTCGGCAAGCGTTTGCGGACCACGGGCAAACCGGTCGCGTTTGTGTCGCTGGCCGAGGTCGCCGGGTCCGCAGCGGGCGTGTTTCTATTGCTTTGGGCCTTTGGCGTCCCCATTCCATTGGCGTTGTTGCTTGCCGCCGTGGCCCCAGCCACCGACCCGGCTGCGACGATGGATGTTGCCAGCGGAATAGGCTCGAAAGGCCCGCTCACAGACACGTTGCTAGGAGTCGTGGCAATCGACGATGCCTGGGGAGTGATGTTGTTCAGTCTGCTGACCGTGATTGCCAGTTCCATGGTCTCACCAGAGGCATCGGCAAACGTGGCGTCCTGGGTCGTCCTCGGACATGGGCTCTGGGAAATTGTCGGGGGATTGCTTCTGGGAATCGCCGTTGGGCTGCCCATGGCGATGCTGACTGGCCGCATCAAATCAGGTGAACTGACCATTGTTGAAACGCTCGGGTTCGTGCTGTTGTGCAGCGGATTGGCGATCTACTTTGAGCTTTCTTACGTGATGGCTTGCATGGCAATGGGCGCGACCGTGTCCAACGTCGCTCATCATCACCACCGTCCGTTCCACGCCATCGAAGAGGTCGAACAACCCTTCTTGATTGTGTTCTTTGTCCTCGCCGGGTTCCAATTCCAACTGCACCAATTGGTGAATGTGGGTTGGATCGGATTGGGATACATCGTCGCTCGCGTGATCGGCAAATTCATTGGCGCCTACCTGGGGGCAAAAGCAGCGGGTGCACCGCCCGTCGTCCGCCGTCACGTCGGATTCTGCCTGCTACCGCAAGCTGGCGTTGCGTTGGGATTGGCGTTGATGGTGTCGCAGCGGTACCCGGAGATGGGCGAGAAAGTGCTGACGACCATTGTCGGCACGACGTTCGTGTTTGAACTGGTCGGCCCCGTGGTGACACGCTGGCAATTGATGGTTTCGGGCGAAGCTCATGAAAGCACCTCCCGCACGGAAGTGCAGTCAACGTCCTGAGAAGACTGGATCTGCAATCTCTTGTCGTGTGAAATGGTGGTAAGCAGGTCGGCAGGAGTGATCAAGCACAACCATGTGAGCCGTTTGGCGTTAGCCCCGGTTGTGCGTGAAAACCGTGGCGAACGCCAGCGGCTCACATACCCGATGACACCTGCGTACCTGCTTAGCTGGATTCGCCACGATTCAGATGTGGTCCCTCGCTGACCGGCTTGTCGATTTTGCTATAGGTTGGCCACTCTTGGCCGACATCCACCACTCTGACGGGCAAGAGTGCCCATCCGACATGCCTTGATACGTCGTTGATGACTAAATCGACGAGTGGTGCGTCACAGCTAAAGGTTAGTGGTGATCGTAGTGGACGAAGCCACGAGACCTTGGATTTGACGCCAGTTCAGGACTCGTGGCCTCGTCCACTCCCCTAAAGATCAGTCGTGACCAACCACTAGCCGTGACGCGTTCGGGTTGTGAAGTGGTGCGGTCCGGATTCTGGCGAATCCGGCGACCGTCTGACATCGCTACCGGGACAAAACCATTCGCAACGGAATAGCCACCACGCCCCAAAGCATTTTGCCGCCCAGGCGAACGCCCAAACAACTGATGGGATTCACCCCCATCCTTCCTGCCGACCAGCTTACGAGCCTGACGTCAACGCCTCGAAGCCAACCACGACGTCCAGCAACTCTTCCGTGATCGCCGTTTGCCGTTGAGTCTTGAAAGCCGTGTTCAGTTCATCGAGCGTTTCCTCGATGTTCTTCTCAGCGGCTTGCATCGCTGCGATCCGGCTGGCATTTTCGCTGGCCAAAGATTCCGCACAAGCTTGGTACAACGAAACGTACAGGCTTTGCCGCACCAGCAGGGAAAACAATTCTTCACGCTCACCACCAAAGGTTGGCAAACAGGGCGATTCCCATGATTTGACGGAAAGCCTTTGCAGCCAGGCCAAGTCGATCGGCAACAGTTGGGTCGTGTTGGGCTGGTACGCCCCCGCGGAAGATCGCATGTTCGCGTAGATCCTCAGCGTCGTCAAATGACGTTGCTCCCGGACCGCTTCCACTGCAGTCAGCAAGTCACTGACACAGTCCGCAATTTCGGGCACGGAGGTTGGAATCCGAAACGCCTCGTCAATGGACCAACCACTGTCCGTCAACAAAAACGCGACGCGAGCCCCCACAATCCACAAAGCTTCGGGAGGCCGCTGGCAGTGCTTGGCATGATGTTCCAAGGCATGTGCCGCGATCTGTTCATTGAATTGACCGCACATGCCTTGGTCGCTGCCGATGACAATCACGCCATGGTGTGAATTCTCTTCGGACCCACCCACTTTTGGATTTTCACCGCCCCATTCGCTGGCCGGCAGATGACGGAGTCTCTGTTCCCGCAGGATCACTTGCAGTCCTAGTTCAATGGTTCGGTTGTAATCCATCAACGCGTCCGCTGCCCGTTGGTATTGGTGAATCCGTACGGCGGCCAACGTCTTCATCGTGGTCACAACCGACTGCAAGTCCGACGCGGTTTCGATCTTACGCCGCAAGAGTTCAAGCGTGGGCATGAACCGCTCCGGCAGCAATGTTGGCGATCTGTTCCACCTGTTCCTTGTCCAGTTTTTCCCCTGCCTGCATCTGGGCACACAACTCAGCCGCTTGCGACGTCACCGCATCCTGGATAGCACGCTCCAGCTTGGGAAGTTGTTCCACGGGGCGACCATCCAACACGCCATTGGTCACCGCAATCAACGATGCGATCTGTTGCGGCAGCGTGAGCGGTTGAAATTGAGTTTGCTTGAGAATTTCTCGAATCAATCGCCCACGATTGAGCGTTGCACGGGTGTCTTCATCGAGCTGACTGCTGAAGCGTGCGAAGCGTTCCAGCTCTTCAAATTGCGAATACGTCAATCGCAAATCCCCCGCGACGACACGGTAAGCGGGCAGTTGGGTTTTCCCACCGACTCTCGAAACGCTGCGGCCAACATCAATCGCCGGCAACACGCCCTTTCGAAACAAGGTGGGTGACAGGTAGATCTGACCGTCCGTGATCGAAATCAAATTCGTCGGAATGTACGCCGACACGTTCTGGGCTTCCGTTTCGATGATTGGCAGAGCCGTCAAGGAACCTCCGCCGGCACTTTGGATCAAGTGCGTGGAACGTTCCAGCAAACGCGAGTGAACATAGAAGATGTCCCCTGGAAACGCCTCTCGGCCTGGCGGTCGCCGCAACAACAATGACAGGTGCCGGTAAGCTCTCGCATGCGACGTCAAATCGTCGTAGACGATCAACACGTCGCGTCCCTCTCGCATGAAGTGCTCTCCCATCGTCGTTGCCGCGTAGGGTGCCAAGAACTGCAATCCCGGCGGGGCATCATCGGCACCGATCACCACAATGGTGTGATCCAAAGCATCGTGACGACGCAAGTTTTCAATCACGCGGGCCACGCCCGTGCTGCGTTGGCCAATGCTGCAATAGATGCAAATCACGTCGCGGCCGCGTTGATTGATGATCGTGTCAACCGCGATCGCTGTCTTGCCCGTTTGACGATCCCCGAGCAGCAACTGACGTTGACCACGACCGATCGGAATCATCGCGTCAACAACTTTCAGCCCGGATTGCAATGGCACAGTCACCGGAGCACGTTGCATGATCGGGGGTGCATCGCGCTCGCAAGGTTCACGCGGTAAATCATCGAGGGACCGCCCACCATCCAGAGGCCGGCCAACCGGGTCCACCACACGTCCAAGAAGCTGATCGCCGACGGGAGTGTCCAGCACCGTGTGCATTCGCTCCACCCGCGATCCGGCGGTGATCTGTTCACTGGAATCCAGCAACACGCAACCGACTTGCTCAGGATCCAAGTTGAAAGCGTATCCAAGGTGTCCGCCGGCAAACCGGAGCACTTCGTCGACTTGCACGTGGGGCAAACCGTGGACCCGAGCGATCCCGCGTTGAACCTCTTCGACCGTGCCAATTTCGGTGACCGACAATTGGGCGGGTTGGGCTTTCACTGCCTGATCAAACTGGTGTGCGGCAGCTTCCAGTGTTTCTGAGTAGATGGTCATGGTCGATCGTGCTTTCACAGCGGCGAGTCCTGGAGAAAGCGAAAGGCACCTGTCAAAGAACCAATCACCTCGTCCAGCTTCCACGCCGTTGCTCACGCCACGTTGGCCTCCATCTTTTTGAGAGCACGTTCCGCATTCCATGGCAGGCTGTAACCACCCGCGTCCATTTCCATTCCCGCGATCAACGCCGAATCCGACTCAAAGCGAACTTCCGCGTCACCTTGGAACACCTGATGAATCGCGTCACGGATTTGAGTTCGGTCGTCGTCATCCAGGTCGTCCGCAGATCGAACCAAGACGGGGTTTCCCGAATCGGTTAATTGGGTGGCGATGGCGGCACGTTGTGTTTCGTCGAGCATCCGCAACTGCTTCACAAACGTTTGACAAACCCGCTTCTGCAGATCTTCGTCGGCCAGTTGTTGGATTGTTTCCCGCGCGGCCTGAAACCCCATGCGTTGAATGTCGCGACGGGTCTGATCAGCCAAGTCCTTTTGATCTCGTTCAAAGGTGGACGTCCAGTGTTCGCGCCGGGTATCCGCCTCTTTCCGCGCCTCTTGAATCAGTCTCTGCCGTTCGCTGTCTGCATCGGCTTTTGCCTTGGCAAGCATTTCTTCTCGCTGTTCTTCCAACAACTGCGTCTGCTTTTCCAACGCCGCACGTTGCTGGTTCGCTTCGGCCTTGGCGGTTTCCGCATCGCTTAAACGCTGCGTCACCTTCTGCTCACGTGTCTGCATCGCGCGGACGATGGGACCGTAAAGGAAATATCGCAACAACCCAACCAGAACCAGGAAGTTGATGACTTGGGCGGTGAAGGTGAACCAATCAATGCTCATCGTTTCGTATCCCTTGCTATTGCGTCAGGTGGTTCCAGAAGGGATTGGCAAACAGCAGAATCATCGACACAACAAAGCAGTAGATAGCCGTGGACTCGATCATGGCCAAACCCACAAACAGGGTGCGGGTGATCGTGTTGGACGAATCCGGTTGCTGTGCAATGGAACTGAGAGCCTGGGCCACGGCACGCCCTTCGGCAAACGCGGGCCCGATCGATCCGATGGCGGTGGTCAAACCCGCCATGATGATGCTGGCGACGGCGATCGTCGTGGTGCTATCCATGATGTATTCCTTGTTGGTTGGACGATGAACTCAATGTTCGGTGGACTCAGTGTGCAATGAACGAACAAGACAAAAGACGAACTGGGCTTTCCGACTCGGTCACTTGGCGACTTTGGTTGCCGACGCGATGTAGACCATCGCCAAGACGGCAAAGATGTAGGCTTGAATCATTCCGGTCAGCAGCCCCATCACTTGCATCACAATCGGAATGAAGAGCGGGACGAAGCTGATCAGAATCGCGGCGATCACTGCACCGCTCATCATGTTCCCGTACAAACGCACAGCCAGTGCCAAAGTCCGTGAAAGTTCGCCAATCAAGTTGAATGGAAGCATCAACGGTGTCGGTTGCAGGTAACGCTTCAAGTAGTTGCCAACCCCATGCGAAGCGATTCCAAACACGGGGACCGCCACAAACACGCAAGTCGCCAAGGCCGCTGTCGTCGACAGTGAACCGGTGGGCGGGACGTAGCCGGGCACGATGCTCAACAAGTTGGCCACTGCAATGAACAGGAACAACGTTCCCACAAACGGCAGGTACGGCCCCGGGTCGTGACGACTGACATCTCGAATTTGATCTCGAATGCCGGTGACCAGCACTTCCAAAAGGTTTTGCCAACGCGGGATCTCGGTGTCGCTGGTCAATCGCCGGGTGATCCACCACGAACCAACGACCAACAACGCCATCACCAACCAAGTGAACGCAAGCGTGGCGTTGATCTTCACGACCGGCCAAGCCTCCGATTGCCACAGGATCCATTCGTCCGATGTGATTTGCACGCCACTCATGGTTTGCTCCTGGGACGCAATTTTTCCGCTGGCAAAGTTTGTGCCGACGCAAGTTGAAAGCTGGAGTCACGCTGAGCGATAGTGCACACGCCAACTGTGCGAATGAGCGCGAACCCCATGGCCGCTGCCACCAGGATTCGCCAATCCCCGCTGCGTGCCAGCACTCCCAAAACCCCCAACACCACGGCCATCCGCAGCAACGCACTGCCGCCGAGCAACAGCCACGGTTGCCGAGACGCGGGCAAGCGAACCGTGGTCCACCACAATGAGGCGACAAAGAACGCAGCTGCTGCGGCACCCGCAAGGAATCCGCCCGTCAATCCAATCCATTCATTCATCTTCATTCTCCCGATTGACCCACCACCACGCATTCAAACACCCCATCCCCACACCACCAATCAACAGCATCAACGTCCAAGAGAACCGACTCGGCCAGCGTTCATCAATCCAAATTCCCACTGCGATCCCGAGCAGTGTTGGAATCGCAATCGACCACCCCACCAACCCGAACATTCCCAAACCAAACCACGCGGAATGCTCGCCCTGCTGACGTGCGTCGAGCTTGCGAGATTGCTTCGCATCGACGTTGTCTTGAAGCGTTTGACGCTTGTTCATCGCTTGTTTCGTCCCTTAAACCACATGGTCGTCGGCGAGTGCCATCGTTCGGCGGAGGAAATCCGCTTCCAGCTTCGCGACCGCGGTGTGAGCAGCACGCTGCTGTTCGTCCATCTGCGAAAACTCCTCGCGAACCAGGCGTTGCAGTTCTTCCAGTTCCGCCCCGTGCGAAGCCGCTTCGGCAGAGACGTAAACATCACTGGCTCGTTTGACCAGGATCCCGGTCCCGACGGCCGCGAACGATTCCTTTCCTGTCTCATCTTCCCAGCTCAGCAAACCAGGCACCAAAGCGGCCAGGAAGTCGACATGTCGCGGCAGCAAACAAAAACTCCCGTGGGTGCCCTCGGCAATCACCTTGTTGACAGTCAGATCCAACACGATCTCGTTGGGGGTGTTCAATGTCAGGTTCATGATTTGGAACTCGGAAGTTTGCCCACCATGTACAAGTCTCGCTCGGGCCGATCTTGAAACTCGTCATTCAGAATCCGTTCGCAGCCATCCAAGGTGTCTTCAATGCTCACCATGTGTCCCTCGTGGCCGGTGAATTGCTGCGTCGTGAAGAACGGTTGCGTCAAGAATCGCTCCAAACGTCTGGCCCGATTCACCGTCAAACGATCCTGGCGAGAAAGTTCTTCCATGCCCAGCATTGCGATGATGTCTTTCAGTTCTTCGTATCCGGCCAACGTTTGACGGACATTGCTGGCCGTTTTGTAGTGCCGCTCGCCGACCACCCCCGGCAACATCATTTCCGAGGTCGACTTCAATGGATCGATCGCAGGATACAATCCCTCGCTGGCTCGTTTGCGTGACAGCACCACGGTTGCCGACAGGTGAGCAAAGGTGTGCACGGCGGACGGATCCGTGAAGTCGTCGGCGGGAACATAAACAGCTTGCACCGATGTGATTGCTGCGTCCGACGTGGTGCAAATGCGCTCCTCGAGTTCCGCCAGGTCACTCGCAAGCGAAGGCTGATAGCCCACGCGGGATGGCAATTGCCCGAGCAAACCGGAGACTTCCATCCCGGCCTGCACAAACCGAAAGATGTTGTCAATCAACAGCAACACATCTTGCTTGGCGTCGTCACGAAAGGATTCCGCCATCGTCAACGCCGCGTGGCCGACGCGAAATCGGGCTCCTGGCGGTTCGTTCATTTGCCCAAAGACCATCACCGTGTTGTCCCGAACACCGGCAGTCCCCATTTCACGGTACAGTTCCTCTGCTTCTCGACATCGTTCACCGATCCCGCAGAACAGGCTGATGCCATCGTGCCCGCCAACGATGTTGTGGATCAACTCGGTGATCAAAACGGTTTTGCCAACACCAGCACCACCAAACAGCCCTGCTTTGCCGCCTCGTTCGAGCGGCGACAGCAGATCGATGGCCTTGATGCCGGTCGTGAACACTTCCGACTGCGCGATGCGGCGGTTGATCGTGGGCGGCGTCTGATGAATGCTGCGGTGCTCAACCGAATCCAAACTTTCGCCATCGTCGAGCGTGTTCCCAAACACATCGAGCACCCTACCGAGCAGAGGGTTGCCGACCGGTACCTGCATGGGTCGCCCGAAACTTCGCACGGGAGCCCCCCGTGACAATCCGCGGGGCGATGTGATCGCGATGGCACGAACGGTATGCGGGTCGAGTTGGCTGGCGACTTCCGCCACGACTTCCCCGTGCTCGCCAATCCGCAATTCCCAATTCATTTCCGGAAGTTCATCGGGAAAGCAAACGTCGATCACACTGCCACGAACAGCGACGACATGCCCGCGATTGGAATCATTCAGCGAAGAGGTTTCGATTTCCATCTGTATCATTCCGGCATCGGATAAGACACCCGGGGAAGTTGAGGAAGGTTTCGTTCAGTTGTTCATCTCAATGGTTGTGCCTTCACGACACACCGAGTGGCATGCATTCGCTGTGCCACGGGAGATTTCACGCCGCTTGGACGGGACCTGGCAGCAAGGCCTGAAACTCGGAGGCGTCGAGTGTTTCGTGTTCCAGCAATTCAGTGGCGACGCGGTTCAACGCCTCTCGATGTTCCGTCAGGATGGACTGCGCCTGGGCGTAGGCGATCGCCAACAAACTCTTGACCTCATCGTCGATGCTGCTGGCCGTGTGTTCACTGCAATCACGTTGCAGAACGCCAGAAGTGGCGGTGAATGCATTGGGCTGCTGCGCACAGTGGGTCAGCCCCACCGAATCGCTCATCCCGAACATGCAAACCATCTGGCGAGCGATCGTGGTGGCTTTCTGCAAATCGTTCTCGGCCCCAGAGCTGACTTCGCCAAACACAATCTGCTCGGCAGCACGCCCACCCAACAACCCGCTCAAACGGTCGTCCAACTCGCTGCGTGTCATCAGATACTGGTCCTCCGTCGGCAATTGCAACGTGTACCCCAACGCCGCCTGTCCTCGCGGGATGATGCTGATCTTCCGCACCGGTTCGGCGTGTTCGCTGAACGTTGCCACCAACGCATGTCCGACTTCATGAAAGGCAACCCGGCGGCGTTCTTCTTCGCCCAAGCGGCGGCTCTTTCGTTCCGGTCCGGCGACCACCTTTTCCACCGCTTCTTCCAAATCACATCTCGCGATCGACTTCGATTTACGTCGAGCCGCCAGCAGTGCCGCTTCGTTCATCACATTCGCAAGATCAGCCCCCGACAATCCCGGCGTCGAGCGTGCAATGTCACGCAGGTCAACGCTTTCATCCAGCGGTTTGTTGCGAGCATGAACACTGAGGATCCCCAACCGGCCTTCGAAGTCGGGCGCATCCACCAGCACTTGCCGATCGAATCGCCCGGGACGCAACAACGCGCGGTCCAGCACCTCGGGACGGTTGGTTGCCGAGAGGATGATCACCCCGGTGTTGGCAGCAAAGCCATCGAGCTCAACCAACAATTGATTCAGCGTTTGCTCCCGTTCATCGTTCACCGTGGCCACATGAACCCCGCGTTCACGACCAATCGCATCGAGTTCGTCAATGAAGATGATGCACGGCGCGTGTTTCTTGCCTTGTTCGAAAAGATCCCGAACACGTGCTGCTCCCACGCCCACAAACATCTCGACAAACTCACTGCCGCTGATCGAAAAGAACGGCACGCCAGCCTCCCCAGCAACGGCGCGGGCGAGCAAGGTCTTGCCCGTCCCGGGAGGGCCGACCAACAGCACTCCTTTGGGGATTTTGGCACCCAGGTCCACGTACCGTTCGGGGTTCTTCAGAAAATCAACGACTTCTTCCAATTCGAATTTGGCCTCAACGCAACCCGCCACGTCGGTGAACCGAACCCCTGTGTCCTCGTCCGCGACCAACTTCGCCTTGCTGCGTCCGAACCCCATCATGGCTTGCCCCGTGTTGCCAATTCGGTTGGCCAGAAACCGACTGAGGAAAAGGAAGGCAACCAACGGCAACACCCACCACAACAACAGATTTTGCATCACGCTAGGCGGCCGACTGCCAGTGAACTTCACATTGGCCGCGGTCAACTGATCCACCAATTCAGGATCTTCCACGCGGTTGGTGACGAACGTGATCGGTTGGGGATCCGATGCCGTTTCGTCGCTGGTTGGTTCAGCTTTGGATTCTGACTCCGTCGCGGGTGTCGCGTCAGGAACATACACGCCCTCGATCGTGTCCTCGGAAAGTTCGCACTCGGTGACTTCGCCCGCCACCACGTGGGCCTTGAATTCGCTGTAAGGAATTCGCTGCACTTCCGCGATTCGAGAGAAGTCCTGCCAAAGCCACAGGACCAACAGCAGCACCGAGAAATACCACAGCGCCGACTGCCACTGAGGGTACGGAGGTTCATTGGCTGACTTGTCAGTCGAATCACCCTTTTTCTGGTCGAGTTTGATTTCCATCGGACTTGTTCATCGTGAAGGGATTGCTTGGATGCCGAAATGGCGAGTCGCTGCCGTTCGGTTCAGTCCGTGAGATGACTTCGATCATTCCAAAGACGAATGACGGAATCCGTTTTGCCGTGGTGATACCCCACGATGCTCAACGCGGCCGTGCCGAGAAAGAATTGGTGCCCGGTTTCCGGTGGCAACCCAAGCCAGCAAGCCGCGAAGACCTGCAAGAAGTGTTTGTGGGCGAAGAGCAAGCGGTCACCCCTTTGCTGACGAATCCGCTCGATGACGCGCTGGACGCGTGAGGTCACATCGGCCAGCGTCTCTCCGTTGGGACATCCATCGCGAAAGAGATTCCAACCGGGATTTATTGCCTCAATCTCCTCCCGTGTCAGCCCTTCGTAGTCACCGCAATTCCACTCCGTCAAATCTTCCACGACGGTGGCCTCCGAGCCAAAGCCCGCCAACTCGCACGTTCGCTTCGCTCGTTGCAATGGGCTGGTCCAAACCTCTTCGAACGCCACCCCTGCCAACCGCCCGCGAAGCTGCGAGGCGTTTCGCTCGCCTTTAGGGGTCAGTGGCAAATCAGTCGATCCGGTGTGCTGAGCCGTGATCGTCCAAGGCGTCTCACCATGCCGAGCGAGATAGACCAGCGGGAGTCGCTCGTTCATCGCGTTGGACTCCATTGCCAGTTCCGCACTTCAGGCATGTCTTGACCGTTCCTGTTGATGTAGCGTCGATGCTCGACCAATTTCTCTTGCATCCGAGCTTTCAGAGCTTGGCCTTGCCCTCCGGTTTCGGGCAAGCGATCAATCACGTCCATCACCAAATGGAATCGGTCGAGATCGTTCAGCACCGTCATGTCAAACGGCGTCGTGATCGTGCCTTCTTCCTTGTACCCACGCACATGAATGTTGGCGTGATTGGTCCGACGATAGGTCAGCCGGTGAACCAACCAGGGGTAAGCGTGAAAGGCAAAGATCACATGTTTATCCTGGGTGAACAATTCATCAAAGTCGGGATCGCTGAGACCGTGTGGGTGTTCCGACTTGGGTTGCAACCGCATCAGATCGACCACGTTGACAACGCGAATTTTCAGTTCTGGCAAATGCTCACGCAGAATGGAAACCGCGGCCAACGTTTCCAAGGTGGGGACATCGCCACAACAAGCCATCACGACATCGGGGTCGTCCGAGGACTCATTGCCAGCCCAGTCCCAAACCCCAATTCCTTTGGCACAGTGTTCCACGGCTTCATCCATTGTCAGCCACTGTGGCGAGGGATGCTTGCCCGCCACGACGACATTGACGTAATGCCGACTTCGCAAGCAGTGATCCATCACCGAGAGCAAGCAGTTGGCGTCTGGCGGCAGATAAACGCGAACAATTTCCGCTTTCTTGTTGACCACCACATCAATGAAACCGGGGTCTTGGTGCGTGAACCCGTTGTGGTCCTGTCGCCACACGTGCGAGGCCAGCAAGTAATTCAGCGACGCGATCTTGTGACGCCACGGCAACTCCGACGTTACCTTCAACCACTTTGCATGTTGGTTGAACATCGAATCAACGATGTGGACAAATGCTTCGTAACAATTGAACAGTCCGTGCCGTCCGGTCAACAGGTACCCCTCCAACCAGCCTTCGCATTGATGTTCGCTGAGCATTTCCAGGACGCGGCCGGTGGGCGCGAGCAATTCGTCGGTGTCGACCGTCGCTGCGTTCCACTGCCGCTGAGTGACATCAAACACAGCTTCCAATCCATTGGAGAGCGTTTCGTCGGGACCAAAGACACGAAAATTCTTGTGGTCGTCGTTCAGTTGAATGACGTCGCGAATGAATTTGCCCGTGACGTGCGTGTCACCAATGCCTCGGCAGCCACGTTCCGTGATTTCAACGGCGTACTCCCGAAAGTCAGGCATCTTCAATTGCCGCAGCAAACGTCCGCCGTTGGCGTGTGGATTCGCGCCCATCCGACGATCGCCCGTGGGCGCCAGATCCGCAATTTCTGATCTTAGGCGTCCGCCTTCATCAAAGAGTTCTTCTGGGCGATAGCTGCGGAGCCATTCTTCGAGCTGTTGCAGGTGGTCGGGCCGGGTGGCGGGATCAGATAGCGGGACTTGGTGGGAGTGAAACGTGCCTTCGATTGGAACGCCGTCCACAAACTTCGGCCCCGTCCATCCCTTGGGCGACCTCAACACAATCATGGGCCAACGAGGACGAGTCGTGTCGCCACTTTCGCGAGCCTTCCGCTGGATCGATTGAATCTGTTCCACCGCGATATCCAGGGCTTCCGCCATCGCTGCATGCATTCGCATCGGGTCATCGCCCTCCACAAAGATGGGAGTCCAGCCATAGCCTCGCATCAATTGATCCAGTTCCTCGTGATCGATGCGAGCGAGGATGGTGGGGTTGGCGATCTTGTAACCGTTCAAATGCAAGATTGGGAGGACCGCACCATCGGTCGCCGGATTCAAGAACTTGTTCGAATGCCAAGCAGTTGCCAATGGTCCGGTTTCCGCTTCTCCATCGCCCACCACGCAAGCGACCATCAAATCGGGGTTGTCGAACACAGCACCGAACGAATGGCTCAGCGAATATCCCAGTTCGCCGCCTTCGTGGATCGAACCGGGGCATTCGGGCGACGCGTGGCTGGGAATTCCTCCGGGAAAAGAGAATTGAATGAACAGCTTTCGCATCCCCTCTTCGTCTTGGCTGATGTGCGGGTAGATTTCGCTGTAAGTGCCTTCCAGGTACGTGTTCCCGACGACGGCCGGACCGCCGTGACCTGGCCCCGACACGTAAATCATGTCGAGATCGTATTGCTTGATGATCCGGTTCAAATGGGCATAGATGAAGTTCTGGCCGGGCGTGGTTCCCCAGTGCCCCAATAACATGTGCTTGACGTCCTCAATCTTCAGCGGACGTTTCAGCAAGGGGTTGTCATAAAGGTAGATCTGCCCGACCGACAAATAGTTCGCAGCCCGCCAATAGGCGTCGATCTTTCGCAGGGTCTCCGGAGCAACTTGGGTTGATTCAAGTGTTTCAATCATCGCGTCGGCCTTCTCGGTTGGATGGAATGCGGATCGATTGATTGGCAATTGCTGTACCACAGCCCGGGAGAACACGTCTTGCCAATCGAACCACGCCATATCCCTCGCCAAAAATTTCCCGACTGCCCTCGTCCCTGTGACAGGATGTCATCCGACGCACAGTCGCTGTGCGGGATGGACCATCACCGGGGTTCCAAACATCGAGAGAACGTGTGGGCACAAGAATCGCTTGGGAATGGTTGCTATCCGACGGCCGTCACCTTTGACTTGGCCATTCACTCCCTCGGCAATTCCAATGAGCACTCCAACAACCACCCACCGACTGCCCGCAGAACCTGACGCCCACGCTCTTTCTCGCCATTTCCGAACGGGGGTTCGGATTCTCTTGGCGGCGAGTTTGATCGGAACATGTGTGTCCCTATTTTTCTTTTCCGAGGTCGCCTACTTGGCCGCGATTCCAATCCCGTTCCTGTATGCCGTTTTGGCGTTCGTGAACTACTTGGAAGTGCGATCCCGAGCGACTGAACTGCGGGAACGCGGGCCAAATCGCCTCACCAAGGAAGAAATTGATGCGGATGTCGAAACCGCTGGGGTGATTCTGATGTTGAAGGTGCTGGGTGTGCTCGCCGCCGCCGCATTCATCATCGCAGCAGCCTTCTTTGAATGGCAATACGTGGGCATCATCGCCTCCGGATTGTTCTTCCTGGCCGTGCTGATCAACACGCCGTACTTGCCACTGTTCTTTGCGGAAGCCAAGCAAGATGAGTTGGACCACCTGCGGTCCGACAAGCAGGCATCCGAGTGAATCCCGCCAAGGCTGTCTTTGGATTTGCCAGCGATCGAATCGAACGATCCCATTGCTGGCCACCTTGTTATCAGCCGCACCTTGTTATCAGCCGAATATGGTCAAGAAGCCTGGCATGGGGCGAACCTTGGTTCCGGCAACCACCCCTGCTCGATGTACCAGCGAGCGGTTTGATCCAGTCGAGCTTGCAAGTCGCATCCAGGACGAAACCCCGTGTCCTGTTCAAAAGAGCGACCACTGCAAATCCAGGAACCTGCGGTCGCCTCGCGGGCCTTGTCCAGCCCCAGGATGTGAGCGCGTCGACGCACCTGGCTGGCAAACTCATTGATCGCGGCGATTGCCCACACCGCAGACTTGGGATTGTGCAGCACGCGCACATGATCGCGTCCCAAAGCTTGCCCGACCATTTGCCCCAATTCCGCGTACGTGGGCGATTCATCCGCCGCCACAAAGTACCGACCGACACTGGGATGTTTGGGGTCAAGGCGACGACCTTGTCTGGACGCCAAAATCAATGCGGCAGCCAGATCATCGCCATGGACAACCGAAAACCGCTCCTCTGAAAATCCGGGTACGAGGTGCAAGTTCCACCGTGCGATGCTGTCGAACATGGTCAAACCGTCGCGATCGGCTTCGCCCAAAACGATCGGCGGTCGAATGATGGTGATCGGAACATCGCCCGCAAACTCCGCCACCTCGACTTCGCCAGCCAATTTGCTGCGTCCATAGTTCGAAACCGGTTGCGGCTCGTCGGATTCAATGCGGGGGCAACTGCAGGTTGTCGGGCCAACCGCCGCCAACGAAGACACGTGCACCAACGTGGGCGGACTGCGCTGATGTGCGCAAGCGTGCGCGACCATTCGCGCGCCTTCCACATTGATCCGGTCCAAATCGCGTTTTCGTAGACTCTTCGTTGCTCCCGCCAAGTGGTAAACCACATCGACATCGGCCAGATACCTTGAAAACGATTCGGGGGCCGTGATATCGCCCATCACATATCGCGGCTTCATCTCGTCGAGTTGACTGGTGTCCGATGTTGGACGAACCAAGCAAGTCACCTCGTCCCCTGCATCACGAAGTTGACGAACCAGGTGGCCGCCAATGAAACCGCTGGCCCCGGTCACAAAAGCATGTGTCATGTTGTTTCTCTCAAGTGAAGTGTACCCGGCAACACGCATCGATCCCTCGTCAACACGAGCGCAATGACAACGCGTGATGGCCGGGCAAAGCAAGCAACGTGCCAGATCGAGCGTCACGGCACGCCAACTGCGTCCCACCCAGTCTCAGATCGATCTCCACTCACCACCCGTCTCAAGTCGCTGGCTCATCATGAAACCTCCCCTGGACAATCTGCTTGCCGAGATCCGCGACCTGGAAAAACTGGTCTCCGAGAAACTCCAACAAACACAGTCCAAGCTGACGTTCGACTTCGATCGAGGCCGCGCTGTCTTTTCAGCTGAAGTCAAAAAACGCCATCGCGCTCAGGCTCGCCGAGTCTGGCAAACGGTCTGGGAGTCACCGTTCCTGATGATTCTAACCGCGCCTGTGATCTATTCCTTGATCATCCCGCTGGCGTTGCTGGATCTCTTCGTGAGCGTTTACCAGTGGATCTGTTTTCCGGTGTACCACATCCCCCGCGTTCGTCGTGCAGAATACGTGGTGATCGATCGACACCTGCTGAACTATTTGAATGTGATTGAAAAACTCAACTGCGTTTACTGCGGGTACGGAAACGGTGTTCTGGCTTACGCGAGCGAAATCTCCTCTCGCACCGAGCAGTACTGGTGCCCAATCAAACACGCCAAACTCGGCAAGGGTTGTCACAGTCGTCAGTGCCTGTTCTGTGACTTTGGCGACGCCGATGGCTTCCGACGTGAATACGCGACTTTGCGAGAACAATTCCATGACATCGAAGCAGAGGACTTGGCCTCTGCCACGGGAAATTCCGGTGAGGAGACATCGCCTCTCAAACTGTGACCCCAACGGCGAATCGGGACACCATGATTCCGAGACTCTCAGCCGTTCAACTCAATGCACAGACAGTCCTGCGGTGAACACGTCTGAGATCGTGTCGATCCGAATCTCATGCGTGCGTGGAAGTGAATGCCGGCGGGTCACTGGCGGGAAAACTTTCGTCGCTTGCCTCGTCAATCCAATGATCTTCATGATCGTGCGTCACATCCGATTGCCACTTCACGGCTAAGTGAGCCGCGTCCGCTACCTTGGCGAGCAATTCAGAGTATCGATGAGGTGGCTCGCCGGATGCGAAGGCGTGGGCTTGGGATTCGAAGATCTTCTCTTCGGATTTGTCATTGGCAAGCGTCCGAGCACACCCCTGAACACGTTCGCACAGGGACTGCCATTCCGATTGGACAAATGGATCGTTCATTGGATGCCTCGCGTGTGAAATTCAAACAACCGCTGAGCGTGCAAAGTGCGAGCCAATCCCTACCCTAAATGTCGACATCCTTCAGAGAGTCGTTTCGACATCGACTTGCCCACGTGACTGGACCAGGGCATGAGCAGATGCGGACAGGGCCTGCGCGATCGCACACAGGGTGTGACAAAGATGACAGCCTGGCCGATGGACATTCCGTTGCAAATGATCTGTCCGGGAATTTGGTCCCAGGTTTGCGTTTGCAACATTGCATTGCTTTCACCATCCACTGAACAGGAACCCAACCATGTCCATCGAACTCAACGAAGTCGCCCAAGGCAAATTCTTGGAAGTCCACGTTTCCGGACAACTCGACCGGGAAACGTATCAACGCCTTGTCCCGGGTGCCGAGGAACAAATCGAGAAATACGGAAAGATTCGAGTGCTCTTTGCCATGCATGACTTTCACGGTTGGGACGCGGGCGCGTTGTGGGAAGACATCAAGTTTGACGCCAAGCATTTCCAAGACTTCGAACGCATCGCGATTGTTGGTGAACGCAAATGGGAACGTGCAATGGCAGTGTTCTGCAAACCATTCACCACCGCGTCGGTTCGCTACTATGACGAAAGCGAAATCGACGAAGCTCGTGAATGGTTGGTGGAAGACTGAACCAATTGGATTCCCCACACCGGCTCGGTGAACGCCGCCAAGGAACACGCCCCCTCGCTTCCCCCCTCGATGAACGACATCTCAATGAACGCCTGGGAACAAATTGAAGGTTCGCCTTTTCCTCTCGGCGCCACTTGGATCGCGAAAGAATCCTCGTTCAATTTCTCGCTCTATTCGCGACATGCCACCGCCGTGCATCTGTTGCTGTACCGACGAGACGATTTGGTTCATCCTGCGCGGGAGGTGGAGCTCAACTACTTGTGCAACAAGTCGGGCCCGGTTTGGCATTGCCGCGTCCACCGCGAACCCTCAGAGGATTGGTCGTACTACGCCTACCGCGTCGACGGGCCGGCGCCGCAAGGAGGCTACGACTTTCACGACTTCGACTTTGAAAAGATCCTGTTGGACCCGTTTGCCAAAGGCGTCTTCTTCCCTGAAACGTTTTCGCGCGACGCGGCCCGGCGTCCCGGATCGAACGCGGGCCAAGCCCCGCTGGGGATTCTGCCCCACCAAATTTGCGAATTCGATTGGCAAGGCGAACGATTGACTCGCCATGGCAGCGACCTCGTGATTTACGAGATGCATGTGCGTGGCTTCACCCGAAACCCAAACTCAGGTGTGGCCGAGGCGCACCGAGGAACGTTCCTGGGTGTTGTTGACAAAATCCCCTACCTGGTCGAATTGGGCGTGACGGCAGTGCAATTGATGCCAGTCTTCCAATTTGATCCAGACGACGGCGACTACTGGGGCTACATGCCCCTGAACTTTTTCTCGCCGCATCACGCCTACGCCACCGATCCATCCGCGTGCAACCAAAGAGAGGAGTTCTGCACGATGGTGAAGGCCCTCCACGCCGTGGGAATCGAGGTTCTCTTGGACGTCGTCTACAACCACACTTGTGAAGGTGATCACCGCGGGCCCATCTATTCTTTCAAAGGCATCGACAGCAGCACCGCCTACATGATGACAGGCAACCCAGAGTCTCCGTATGCCAACCACAGCGGCACAGGAAACACGTTGCACACGGCAAATCGGGCAGTTCGTCGAATGATTGTCGACAGCCTGCGGTTCTGGGACACTCACATGCACGTGGACGGATTTCGTTTCGACCTTGCATCCGTCTTCACTCGAAACAGCGACGGTTCGATCAACCTGGACGATCCCCCGATCGTCAGTGAAATTGGCACCGACGCAGACCTCAGCGACGATCGGTTGATCGCTGAACCTTGGGATGCTGACGGGCAGTTTCAGCTCGGACAAAAATTCCCAGGGCAACGTTGGATGCAGTGGAACGCCCACTACCGCGACACGATGCAGGGTTTCGTTCGCGGCGACCGTGGCATGGTGCCGGATTTGATGACGCGACTGTATGGCAGCTGTGATTTGTTTCCGGATGACCTTGCCCACGCTTTGCAGCCTTTGCTGAGCGTCAACTACATGACATCTCATGACGGCAGCACGCTGTACGACTTGACGGCGTACAACGAAAAACGCAATTGGGCCAACGGAAACAACAACACCGACGGAGCCACGGAATACAGTTGGGATTGCGGCTGGGAAGGTGACGAGGGGGTACCACCCGAGATTCTGCAGCTTCGCAAACAACAGGTCCGCAACTTCTTCTGTTTGTTGATGCTGTCCAATGGAACACCGATGTTTCGAATGGGTGACGAATTCCTTCAAACTCAGCGTGGGAACAACAACCCATACAACCAAGACAACGAAACAAGCTGGCTGGACTGGGATCGACGCGATGAGCATGCGGACATCTTCGACTTTGTCCGTGAATTGATCGCCTTTCGAAAGTCACATCCTTCGATCAGCCGCTCGCGGTTCTGGCGTGGCGACGTGCGCTGGTACGGGACCCGTCACGTGGTCGACATGTCCCCCGAATCGCGGCAACTCGCCTATGGCCTGCATGGCGAATCACAACAGGACACGGATCTCTATGTCATGATCAACGCTGGAACAGAAACGGTCGAATTTGGAATCCAAGAATGGGCGGTGGACAAGTGGCGTGTCGCCATCGACACCTCGCGCACCTCACTGGCGGAACTCGCGGAGACCCCATCCAGCCAATGCGTCGCGTCCCCCACCATGAATGTTCCCGCTCGGTCCATTTGCGTTCTTGTCGAACGATAGGTTGTTCCGTGCTTCCCTGCTTTTCACTTACGCTGTCGGTCGAAGCCGTGTTTCGGTTGGGCCGTGTCGTTGAAGAACGTTGATGAAGAATGCGGATCAGACGCTGGATTGAGCTGAATCGCTGGCCCCGAGGCTTGACCGAGAGACCTGCCCCTCGCCGCGGCGTCAAATTGAGCCCCCTTTGGGTTCGCCCCTACGATCAGTCATCTTGGTCAGCGTATGGCTGCGAGAATCGCTGCTTCGATCGCGAAAATTCCCCGGCGTTGGACGACGCACAACAACCGCAAGGCGGAAATCATGAACAATCGTTTGCAACTGGGAATCGCCGGGCTTGCCGTGGTCGCGATCGCGGTGCACTTGTGGATGCGTTTCGGGATGACGGTCGATGTCGACCTAGCTGGTATCGCGATGCATGACTGGCCGCTGGTGGTGGCACTCGTACTCGGGGGCATTCCGCTGGTCTGGAACCTGTTGGTCAAACTGTTTCGGGCCGAATTTGGATCGGACCTGTTGGCCGGCATCTCGATTGTGACCGGCGTGCTGCTGGGAGAATACTTGGCAGCCACCATTGTTGTTCTGATGCTTTCTGGTGGCGAAGCCCTGGAAGCCTACGCAGTTCGAAGTGCGTCCTCGGTGTTGCGTGCTTTAGCCAATCGCATGCCAGCGATCGCCCTTCGCCAAGTGGGAGATTCGACCGAAGAAATCCCACTGGACGAAATCGCCATTGGCGACACCATTTTGGTTCTGCCGCACAAGGTTTGCCCGGTGGATGCAACCGTGGTGACCGGGCACGGCACCATGGACGAGTCCTACTTGACCGGCGAACCGTACATGATGTCCAAAACACCTGGCTCGCAGGTGCTCTCGGGTGCAATCAATGGCGACTCCGCCCTGACGGTCCGGGCGGACAAGCGTGCTGTCGATTCACGCTACGCCAAGATCATGGAGGTGATGGAGTCGTCACAGCAGAACCGTCCCAAAATCCGCCGCCTTGGCGATCAACTCGGCTCTTTCTACACACCTCTCGCCGTCCTGATCGGTGTGGCGGCTTGGGTTGTCAGCGGTGATCCAGTTCGATTCTTGTCGGTGATGGTCGTGGCCACGCCCTGCCCTTTGTTGATCGCGATTCCAGTTGCGATTCTCGGTGCGATTTCGCTTTCAGCGCGACGTTCGATCATCATTCGCGATCCATCCGTTTTAGAACAAGTCGATCGCTGCAAGACGATGATCTTTGACAAAACCGGCACCTTGACCTACGGACGCCCCAAACTGGTCGAGCAATTGGTCGCTCCTGACCAGGATCCGGCGCGCGTGTTGACGTTGGTTGCCAGTCTGGAACGATACTCCAAGCACCCACTGGCGGAAGCAATCGTGTCCGCCGCAACCGAACGAAACACGACCTCATCGCAAAATGAGTTGTTCAGCGTTTCCGAAATCAGCGAGCCTCCCGGCGCGGGACTTCGGGGAATCGTCGATGGTCACGAAATGCAAATCACCAGCCGCAAGAAACTTCTTGCCAAGGGCGACGACTGGGCGGAACGATTGCCCGAACAAACTGGGGGCTTGGAATGCGTCATCTTGATCGATGGAGAATACGCCGCCACGTATCGACTGCGTGATTCACCCCGCAGTGAAGGCCATTCGTTCGTCGATCACCTGGATGCTCGTCATGGGGTCAAGCGAGTCATTTTGCTGTCTGGTGACCGAACCTCCGAAGTCGAATACCTCGGCAAACAAGTTGGGATCACCGAGTGTTTGGGCGATCAAAGTCCCGAAGACAAGTTGCGGTTTGTGACCGCGGAAACCCAAACGTCGAAAACGGTATTCGTTGGCGATGGCATCAATGATGCCCCCGCGCTGATGGCGGCAACGGTTGGCATCGCGTTCGGTCAAAACAGCGACGTGACCACGGAAGCAGCGGGCGCCGTCATTCTGGATTCCTCCTTGGCCAGAGTGGATGAACTGATGCACATCAGTCGGCGGATGCGGCGAATCGCTCTCCAAAGTGCCGTCGGTGGCATGACACTCAGCGTGATTGGAATGTTGATCGCCTCAGCCGGCTATCTGCCGCCAGTCGCGGGCGCAATCGCCCAAGAAGCCATCGACGTGGTTGCGGTGCTCAATGCACTGCGAGTCGCCTGGGCTCCAAAATCACTGACCGATTTCTGACCCCTGCCACCCAGTCAGCACGCCCGTCCAAGACGGCCTCATCCCCGATTGGACTTTCAGCTCAGCCGCTTGGTGAGCAACTGGTTCGTCACCGAACACAATCATGCAATCTTTCACGAGCAGAACCTTCCACGATGGATGTCAACGTTCGTCCTCATGACTTGATTCACAAACACCTCGTCCACTTCCGCCAACTTCTCGCGAGCAAAGAGTCCGCCTACGTGATGGACCAAGACGTGACTGGATTCACCTGAGGCATCACAAGCCTGCACCACCAAGCGATCCACCTCCGCCTTGCGTGTCATGTCGCCCTCAACCAGGATTGCGGTGCCACCTGCCTCTTCGATCTTGGCAACCGTTTCTTCGCCAGCCGCCCGGTTGCTGTGGTTGTTGACGACGACCTTTGCACGCGTTTCGGCCAACAGGATCGAACAGGAACGGCCAATGTCACGTGTGCCACCCATTACGATGGCGACGCTTCCTTGGAAACGGTTCATCAATGGCCCTGTTTGAAGTTGAAAAGACGGGGTAGTTTCTGGGGAAAAATGGCGTTGCAATTCCACGCCAAGTCCATCCAGCAAATGCGTCCGATTGTCTCTCGCGGAATCAGCATCGACGCACCGGCGACGACTTTGTACCGCATCACTCCTTGGTCCATCGAATAAAAACATCATGTCATTGCGACTGATCGAAATTGTCTTGCCCACCACGACGGTTCACCGAATGGACTCGGTCCTGAGCAGTGACACCGTGCTGGGGCGTTGGGACGACACCATCGACAACGACCATTCGTTGATCCGCATGTTGGTGCGTACGGAACAGTCCGAAGGGATGTTGGATCACTTGGCCAACCAGTTTTCCAGCTCAGAATCGTTTCGCGTGATGTTGCTTCCGGTGGAAGCCACTTTGCCGCGACCGCCTGAGCCCGTGGCAAAGGATGAAGCACAAACGAGTGAGTCATCGACTCAGCGGATCAGTCGAGACGAACTCTACGACGATGTTGTGGCCGGGGCAAAGCTGTCCAACGTCTTTATCGCACAAACGTTGCTGGCAACCGTGGTTGCTGCGATTGGTTTGCTGAGAAATGACACGGCAATCATCATTGGTGCGATGGTGATTGCGCCGCTGCTGGGCCCCAATGTTTCCCTGTGTCTGGCAACGACTCTCGGCGACATGGATTTGGCCAAGCGATCCTTGCGCACCAATGGGGCTGGATTGCTGGTCACCTTGCTCGCTTCTTTGATCATTGGCTTTCTGTTCAAAGTCGATCCGACGTCCACCGCCATCGCCGCACGCACCAACGTGAACTTGAGCGACGTGATCCTGGCCACCGCGTCGGGTTGTGCAGGCGTGCTGGCATTCACGACCGGCGCTCCAGCGTCACTCATTGGTGTGATGGTCGCGGTCGCGTTGCTGCCTCCGTTCACCGTGTTTGGGTTGATGCTCGCCGGCGGCGAACTGCATGCCGCTGGAGGTGCCCTGATGTTGCTGGCCATGAACGTCATTTGCGTCAACTTGGCTGGCGTCTTCACCTTCGCTGTCCAAGGCGTGCGACCGCGGACCTGGTGGGAATCCGAGCGAGCGAAACGAGCCATCCGGATTTCCCTTGCAACCTGGGTCACGCTGCTGACAATCTTGATCTTGTTGATCTATTTCGTGGTTCAAAAGCCGTGATCCATCCAGCGAGACGTTTCGAAAGCCGTTCACCGACGTGGCTCCGAAAACCACAGCGGCTTTCCCTCACTACAACGTCGAAAGGCACGTCGATGCCCGCACTTTCGATTGGAACGTCACGCATTCCGTTGCCGGAAGGTGAGTCGCGGCAATGGCTTGGCATAGCGATGTTTCCCAGCCAAGATCGGGCCCCCCTGAATCAGTTTCCTGGTTGCCCGAGGAGCGACCACTTTCGCCCTGGATCTCTTCGCACACAGACGACCAATCAACGGTGATTTCATGCACCGAAACGAGTTGGCGCGGGACATCCAACCATGCAAACGGCCACCATTGGCCACCACGTGGTAAAGGTTGGCGGTCCTTCTTTTGGAACGCGTCCGGTGAAGGGAATACTCTCGAACCGGTGTCCTCAATTCACTGAACCGTGGACGTTGCTCGGGGGGGCGTCTGCAAGCTCGGACCAGCGTCGCAAATCGATCAGCGAAATCATCGACGCGTTCCCAATCGGTGTAGTCGTAGTCCTGATCGAAATCGGTTTCCGCCCCCGCTCGCTGTGCAATTCGGTGCATGATTTGTCGCTTCAACCAGCCATACTTGGAATACTTGAGCGCTCCCGCGAAGCAGTCCATCACAGGCGGATTCCAAAGGGTGGATTGCAAGAACTCATTGGCTAACCTTTCAGCTTCCGCTCGCTCTTTCCGTTTCTTGCTAGCCGAGGCCAGGCTCACGGAGAAAAACGCCGTCGGGATTTCGTTCAGGAAATCCAAGTTGTGCTCGATGAAAAACCGAATCCGGGGGTCATGGCGACCAAAGTGCATGGGCGATCCGACCAACACGGCGTCGTACGCTTCGACTTGGATTTCAGTCGCAGAGTGTTGCACCACATCCAAGACATCACTGGGCATGCGATGGTGCAGCAACCGGCGATGGATCCTCTCGGCGATCTGTTCGGTTTGTCCCTCGTGAGACGCGAAGACAATGAGGTTGCGCATGATTGGGTGTCAGACTTTTTTTCAATGATGTGGTTGTGTGCGCTGCTAGATTCGGACTGCGTGCTGAATGGAGGCTTCCAAATCCCCGATGCTGATGGGTTTGACCAAATAGTCCACAATTCGGGGATTGTCGCTGACAGCTCCCTTCTCGTGCGAGGAGACGACAATGATCGGCACCGAAATGGCCTGTGAGATCTTCTCTGCCGCTGTCAAACCGTCCATCTTTGGCATCATGACATCGGTGATGACCAAATCAGGATGCTCCTGCTCGCACAAGGCAACCAGCTGCAGTCCGTCCTCGGCTGCCCCGACGACTTGATGCCCCAGACGGGGCAAGACGGCTTCGAAATAGTCACGGATGTCGGATTCGTCATCTGCCACCACGATCCGCAATGAACTTGATGGTGAATTCATATCTGTTTTCGAGGAATTGCAAGTTCGACACAGGCCCCACCTGTTGAGTTGTTACGGACTCCAATCGTTCCGAAGTGGGCCGTCATGATCCGTTTGGCAATCGCCATTCCCAACCCAGTTCCTTTCGGTTTGGTGGTAAAGAAAGCATCGAAGAGTTGTTTCTGTTGTTCTTTCGCGAGTCCCGGCCCATTGTCGCGAACCTGAATCAAGAGCGCTGGATCGCCCTCGATGTCACCCTCACGACAATGAACGGAAATCTCGATCGGATCCTCACAGGCAGCGAGCGCATTCTCAAACACATTGCGAAAGACCTGTTGCATCCGAAAGGGGTCAATGTCGCAGTTCACATCCACCGATGTTCCGCCATCCATCTGGGATGAATCCAGAAAAGTGACATCGCGTCCTTTCCATTCCGACTCCAGATTGGCCCAGGTTTGACGCCACACGCCGGCAACCGAGCAATCACAAAATTCCAGCTTCAATGGAGCAGCGTAACTTCGAAGCTCTTCAAACAACTGCTTCAAATCGTCCTTGGCTCGCGAGATGCGATCCAACTCCTTCACCATCTCGGAATTCTCGGGAACGTCAAAGCCGAGCATGTCGACTCCGATTTGAATTCGTTGCAGCGCGTTGCGACTCTCGTGTGCAATCGCAGACACCATCTCTCCCACGGCCGCCAACCGTGCTGATTGAATCAGCTTCTCTTGGACCGCTTTCAGCTCCGTGATGTCGTGTCCCACTGCCATGTGCCCCACTGCCTTCCCTTCCCCATCGATCAACTGAGTTGCATTCCAAAGGATACTACGACGCTCTCCTTCTCGGGTCACGCAAGACAGTTCGTAGCCTTTCAACGGATGTCCCTGGTTGACTCGTTTCGCCTCGGCGATCACGGCCTCCCTGGATGCCTCTTCCACAAACAGCTGATACGGATTCTGTCCCAACGCTTCGCTTCTCGAATAGCCAAGAACTCGCGTGGCCCCTGAATTCCACTCCGTGATCTTGTGGTCGAGGGAAACACAGACGATCAAGCTGTTCGCCGTTTCAATCACCGATCGGTAGCGTTGTTCGCGGTCCCGAAGTTCGATCGTCGCGGCTTCTCGATCCGTCACATCGGTCGCATAGCCTTCCAGAGCAATTGCAATTCCGTTCTCATCATAAATTGCCTGCCCGTGTTCCCAAATCCAGCGTAGGGAACCATCTCGGTGGATAATTCGAAACTTCAGTTGATACGGACGTCGCTCCGCGATCGCTTGAGCAATTTCACTTCTCAGCCGACCAATGTCACGGGGGTCCACGGTGGTGATCCAGCGGACTTTTTTCGATCGAAAATCATCCGCCGAATAGCCGGTGATCGCCTCGATTCCTTCACTGATCAATTCAATGCTGAAGTCTTCATCAATGTGACAACGAAACGCCGCCCCCAAGAGATTGCTCAACAACATCGAGTGTTGTCGACGAGTCTCACGGAGCTCTCGCTCCGATCGTTTGCTCGACGTCATGTCTTTTTGCACTTCCACGATCTGCACGATTTTGCCAGCTGCATCGTGAACCGGCGACATGGTCAACGCGACATCGATGAGCTGGCCATCTCGCGTGCAACGGACAGTGCTGAAGTGCTCGATTCGTTCCCCGTTGCGCAGTCTCTTTTGATATTCCCTTTGTTCCGCTCGGCGGTCCGCTGGAACCAACATCTCAATCGACCTGCCAATCGCTTCTCCTTGGGAGTATCCGTAAATCCGTTCGGCTGCTGGATTCCAACTTTGAATCACACCATTCAGATTTTTTGAGATCACCACGTCGTCGGTCGAGTTGACGATCGCCGCCAATTGGCGGTCACGCTCTTCACCTCGGTGTCGCTCAATCGCCAACGCGGCGAGCTTCGCACACTCATTGACCAAAATTAGATCGTCGTGCTCAGGGCTTCGCGGTGTTTGATAGTACATCCCAAAAGTCCCCAGGATCTCACCCTCTCCGGATAAAATCGGCTCGGACCAGCAGGCCCTCAATCCCGTCGCGCGGACCAATTCGCGATACGGTTTCCAATTGGGATGAGTGAAAAGATCTTCGATCACCACTCGCTCTCCCGTGCACGCCGCCATCCCACAGGATCCCACGCGTGGACCAATCTCCAGACCATCCATTGCTTTCACATAGCGATCGGGAAGCGAAACACTGGCGGCCAACTGCAACTGCTTCGCTTGGGAGTCGAGCAGCATCACTGACCCCAGCATGCCCTCCCGTGATTCTTCGGCCAGTTCCACCAACTTGGTCAGCGTGATCTCCAGCGATTCGCCTCGCAGCAGATCCTCCAAGATCCTTGAGTGCCGCTCCACTTTCAAACCTGGCAACTGAACCTCGTCTGACAACGGTGTTTGGTTGAGAGCCTCGATGGATGGACGGGTCATGCAACGAACAGTGGTGGAGGATCTGGACATAAGACGAATCAAGAACGGGCAGGACGACGTCACCGCAAACTTCGCGAGGAATCGTTCCCAAACACGACTGGGTGGCGTTTGAAACGCTCTTCGTGAGCGATTCGGTTCGCAGTTTGCGTACCCACCTCCGTGACAAAACTGGCCAACACGCATTTCCCAATCAATCGCCCGGCGGATCACGTCCAGCAGGCTCGTACGAAACAAACTGCATTTGCCGTTTTCGCGTTGGAGAAAGCCTTCTCTTGCCGAGGAGACCGCCCCCATTGGGCAAAACGCAATTCGTCCAATCATTTCCGCAGACGGACTCTGGCAGGCTGCGATCGAACGTCAAAGTGTGCACGGGAGATCACCCGGTGTGCTCATCCGGCCACATTTCATGAAAGCCACTCGATGAATGAAACACTCAGCATCCTGTTTGTTGACGACGAGGAAGACTTCGGCGAAGGCTGTGCGCGCTGGTTCGAGCGGAAGGGGTATCGAGTGGCCCAATCGACCAGCGGCCAAGATGCCCTGGACCTGTGCGGCCACCACGACTTCGAGATCGCGATCCTGGATTGGAACATGCCAGGTCTGAGCGGATTGGAACTGGTGCAGCGAATGTGCGAATCCAATCCCGACACGGAGATCATCGTGTTGACGGGTGCAGGAACAATTCACAACGCCGTCGAGTCGATGCGTTTGGGCGTGTTCGACTTTCAGACCAAACCATTTCCGATGGACGAACTGGAACGTCGTTGCCGGGCCGCCTTCGAACGCCGGAAACTCCGAAAAGAAAACACTCAACTTCGCGAGGTCATCACGCGTTCGACGAAGAAGACAAGAGGGATGATCGGCCACTCGGCGCCCATGCAAAAACTGATGGCGTTGATCGACCGTGTCGCTCCCACCGAAAAGTCCGTGTTGATCCAAGGGGAAAGCGGAACTGGCAAAGAACTCGTTGCCGCCGCGATTCACTCCGGCAGCCCGCGATCCGACAAACCCTTGGTGACGGTCAACTGCGCCGCCCTGCCTGAACAATTGGTCGAAAGCGAATTGTTTGGACATGAAAAAGGATCATTCACGGGCGCCACTGCGATGAAACCAGGCCTGTTCGAGGTCGCAGACGGCAGCACGTTGTTCATCGATGAAATCGGCGAGATGCCATTGGCGTTGCAACCGAAATTGCTACGTGTGTTGGAGGACGGATCACTGCGCCGAATCGGATCCGCCAAGGAGCGACACGTGGACGTCCGCATTGTCGCCGCCACCAACCGAAACATGGAAAACGAAGTGGCTGAGGGACGCTTCCGAGAAGATTTGTATTACCGAATCAACGTGATGTCCTTGGAACTCTCACCGCTGCGTCACCGTGGAGAGGACATCGAACTGTTGATCCAGCACTTTCTTGGAACCGAATTTGAGCTGGACGAGGAAGCCCAGGCGGCCTTGCTGTCCTATGAATGGCCGGGGAATGTCCGGCAACTGATCAATGTGATCGAACGCGCCAAAATCCTGGCGGACGATCAACTGCTCACCATGGAAGATCTCCCCAAGGAATTGCAGCGTCCCCCGATCGATCACGAGGCTCCCTTGGAACTGGCGGGATCGTTGCAGGTCCTGCAGCGGGATCACATCACCGAAGTGTTGCTGCGTGAAAACGGTAACAAATCCAAAACCGCTCGCGTCCTTGGGATCGAACGGCGGAAACTGTACCGGATGATGAAATCGCACGGGATCGGCTGAAGACTCCATTGGATTCGCGTCCCATCCGCACACCTGCAAGCGTGCACATTCACCGGAGTGCACACTCGTTGGTGTGCATCGTTGGCCCAGTGCGTGCAAACGATGAGCAATCTCCTCTGAAACAGTCGTGGCCTTGAATTTGCTTTGAATGAGGCATCGCACCTCCTTTCAAACAACAACTCCAATGTCCAAACGTCTTCTCCTGTCGTTCCTGATGGTCGCCGCCGGTGTTGGTGGTTGGGCTTGGTGGCGAACCGAACGCGCCGAACAAATCTCTCAGGCTTTGCCTGCGGAAATCGTGCAGGGCAATGGCCGCATCGAAGCGGTCCAGGTGGATGTTGCGGCCAAGTACGCTGGCCGCGTGTCTGAGATCACCGTTCACGAAGGTGACATGGTCAAGCCAGGTCAAACGCTCGTCAAGATCGACACGGCTGAACTGCGAGCCACGATGGCCAAAGCGAAAGCACAACGAGCCGAAGCCGTCGAATCACTCGCAGAAGCCGAAGCTGAAATCGTCCGCTACGAAAGCGAACTGCTGCTAGCTGACCGAAACTTGCAACGCACGGCCAAATTGATGGCTCAAAACGCAGCATCGCAAGAAGAGTACGACACACGAAAAAGCCAGCTTGATTCGGCCAAAGCCATTTTGAAGGTCGCAGAAGCACATCGCCGCACGTCGCAACGAGCCATCGAGGCGGTCGATGCTGAAATCGAACGCATTCAAACCCAACTTGACGACTTCACCCTGCGTTCGACCGTCGATGGCCGTGTGCTCTACCGCCTTGCAGAGGAGGGCGAGGTTGTCTCGGCAGGCGGCAAGGTGCTGACTCTGCTCGACCTGAGCGACATCTACATGGAAATCTTCTTGCCGTCCGAGTACACGTCTCAACTCTCGATTCACGCCGACGCTCGCATCGCACTCGACTTTGCACCGCAGTACACCATCCCGGCGACCGTGAGCTTCGTTTCCCCTGAAGCCCAATTCACGCCCAAACAAGTCGAAACGATGAAGGAACGCGACAAATTGATGTTTCGCGTGAAGGTTCAAATCCCCCGTGAACTTGTGAAAAAGCACATTGAAAAGGTGAAGACCGGAGTCCGAGGCGTGGCCTATGTGAAGTTGGATCCCGATGTTCCTTGGCCAGAACGTTTGAATCAACGATTTCCGCAAGCCATCGAGTTCGACAGAGAATCGTTGGAAGATGCGAAGTCTGACGAAGCAACTGCGAACGCCTCATGAACTCAGAAGATGACACGGCCGCAAAGCGAACGAAGTGGTGCTGCCATGAATGACACCCAAATCACCGCCGTGTCGCATCGTTACAAAAAGACGGTCGCCCTCGATGATGTTTCTTTGGTGCTGCCCGCTGGAAAGATGGTGGGATTGATTGGTCCCGATGGTGTTGGCAAATCGACTTTGATGGGATTGATCGCCGGTGCCAAACAGATTCAAACAGGCCAAGTCGACGTGCTCGGTGGCTCGATGCAAGATCGCCATCACCGGCGAGCCGTCTGCCCCCGGGTGGCCTACATGCCGCAGGGCTTGGGTAAGAATCTTTATGCGGAATTGTCGGTCGCGGAAAACCTCCACTTCTTTGGAAGACTGTTCGGACAGGGCCGACGCGAACGCAATCAACGCATCGCCCGTTTGTTGAAAGCGACCGGCCTGGCCCCGTTCCACAATCGGCCTGCCGGAAAACTGTCGGGCGGGATGAAACAGAAACTCGGCCTGTGCTGCGCCCTCATTCACGATCCCGACTTGCTCATCCTGGATGAACCGACCACGGGAGTTGATCCGCTCTCACGGGAGCAGTTCTGGCGTTTGATCGATGAGATCCGTGCGCAACGCAGTGGCATGAGCGTCTGCGTCTCCACCGCATACATGGAAGAAGCCGAGCGGTTCGATTGGCTGGTCGCCATGAATGCTGGCAAAGTGTTGGCCGAAGGAACCCCGGAACAGCTCAAAGGCGACTCGGCAACCACCTTGGAAGAAGCCTTCATCCAACTGCTGCCCGAAAATGAACGGGGTGATCCCGAACCTTTGGTGATCCCGCCTCTGGAAGCCAAGAGCAGTTCACCAGCAATCGTCGCAAACGGCCTGACGCGGCGATTCGGTGCGTTCACCGCAGTGGATCATGTCAGCTTCGAAATCTCGCGTGGCGAGATCTTTGGCTTCCTTGGATCCAACGGTTGCGGCAAAACCACCACGATGAAGATGTTGACCGGACTGCTGCCCACCACCGAAGGAACCGCCAAGCTGTTCGGCAAAGTGGTCGATGCACATAACTTGGAGACGCGTCGTCGGGTGGGCTACATGTCCCAGGCGTTTTCGCTCTACGAGGAACTGACGGTCCGACAAAATCTCCTGTTGCATGCTCGCCTGTTCGCAATCGACGACAAGCTCCAACGTGTCGACGAACTGGCGAAACGTTTTGGATTGGTCGAAGAACTGGACCAATCGGCAGGTTCCTTGCCGCTCGGTGTTCGTCAACGACTCTCGTTGGCCGTTGCGATTTTGCACCGTCCGGAAATGTTGATCCTGGATGAACCAACGTCTGGAGTCGACCCAGTCGCTCGAGACAGCTTTTGGCGTCTGCTGGTCGATCTTTCCCGTCGCGATCACGTCACCATTTTCGTTTCCACCCATTTCATGAACGAAGCGATGCGATGCGATCGCATCTCGCTGATGCACGCCGGAAAAGTTCTTGCGTGCGACTCACCTCAACAACTGATCGACGCTCGTGGCGAACAAACGCTCGACCGCGCCTTTGTCGGGTACATCCAAGACGCCGCGAACGAATCTGATCCGACACAAACCGCCTCCCGTGATTCATCAACTTCGGACGCGATCCAGGTCGTCCCCTCGCCCAGCGAACCCCACGCTCCGCCGCGTCCACGCGGTTTCAGCCTTCGCCGGCTGCTCGCCTATTCCTATCGCGAGACATTGGAAGTCATGCGAGATCCGATTCGGCTCGGATTCGCGTTGATTGGATCGGTGCTGCTGATGCTCGTGCTTGGGTTTGGCATGACCACCGACGTCGAAGACCTCCGCTATGCCGTGCTGGACCTCGACCAAACGCCACAGAGTCGTGACTACATCCAAAGTTTCGCGGGATCGCGGTACTTCATTGAGCAACCGCCGATTCGAGACAACCAGGAACTCCAATCGCGTCTGGTTTCCGGTGATGTCTCATTGGCCATCGAGATCCCGCCTGACTACGGCAGGAAATTGCTTCGAGGCGATTCCCCCGAGATCTCGGCTTGGATCGATGGAGCGATGCCGTTTCGCGCTGAAACCATTGTGGGGTACACCCAAGGGGTTCACCTGAACTACCTCCAGGACTTGGCGAGAAAAGCGTATGGCAGCACCCCCTCTTTGACCTTTTCTGATCTCGAACTGCGATACCAATACAACCCGGGTTTCGAGAGTATCAATGCGATGGTCCCCAGTGTCCCAGCCATGCTGCTGGTCCTGATCCCCGCCATCTTGATGGCGGTCAGCGTCGCCAAAGAAAAAGAACTCGGGTCAATCACCAATTTCTATGTCACGCCAACCACTCGCATTGAGTTCCTGATCGGAAAGCAACTGCCCTACATTGCGATCGCAATGGTCAACTTCGCCCTGCTGACTTGGATGGGCATCCACGTCTTTGGCGTTCCCATGAAAGGCAGCCTGGCGACCTTGACGCTTGGTGCGGTGTTCTATGTGATGGCGACCACGGGGCTGGGGCTGGTCACGTCGTGCTTCACCAGCAGCCAAGTGGCTGCTGTCTTTGCGACCGCCATCATCGCGATGATGCCAACCGTTCAGTTCTCCGGCATGATGCAACCGGTGTCGACGCTCAGTGGCAGTGCACAAATGATTGGATCGCTGTGGCCCACCACGTACTTCATGCGAATGAGCGTTGGTGCGTTCACGAAAGGACTTGGTTGGCAAGACCTCTCCCCTGACCTCTGGACGCTCGTTGCATTCTCGCCCGTCTTCTTGCTGGTCAGTGCCGCTCTGCTCCGCAAACAAGAAGAATAGGTGGCACACGACCATGCGAACACTCCGAAACATCTTCTGGCTCACCTTCAAAGAGTTGCGCAGCCTGCGTCACGACAAGATGCTGATCGCACTGCTGCTCTTTGCATTGACATTCAGCGTCTACAGCCAAGCGACCGGCATTTCAACGGAGGTCCACCACGCATCGATTGGGATTGTCGACGAAGACCGAACGACGTTGTCGCACCGAATTGCCGCCGCGTTCTTCCCACCCTACTTCAATGAGCCTGTGATCATCTCGGCCGCTGAAGTGGAACCCATGATGAACAAAGACAAGTTGATGTTTGTCATCAACATCCCAGCCGGATTTGAATCGGATGCGATCGCAGGCCGAAACCCCGAGATCCAAGTCAACATCGACGCCACCGCTGTGATGCAAGCCAACATCGGTGCGACCTACATCCAGAACATCGTCAACAGTGAAATCAATCGCTTTGTCAGCGGCACCGATGAATCAACGCAGTTGCCCGCACGTCTGGTCGCACGGCGAGCATTCAATCCCAATGGTGATCCAACCTGGTTTTCGGGGATCACGGCGATCATCGACCAAGTCACCTTGCTGACCATTGTGCTGACCGGTGCCGCGCTGATTCGTGAACGAGAGCACGGCACGATCGAACACTTGCTGGTCATGCCGTTGACCTCGTTTGACATCGCGGTCTCCAAGGTCTGCGCCAATGGGTTGGTGATTTTGCTCGCCGTGATGCTGTCGCTTTGGTTGGTCGTCGAAAAGTTGTTGGACGTGCCGATTGCTGGTTCCCGTCTGCTCTTGCTCAGCGGCATCGCCTTGTATTTGTTTTTCGCCACCGCAATGGGCATCTTCTTGGGAACGCTCTCGGGATCCATGGCCCAATTCGCGTTGCTGGTGCTCTTGACCGTTCTGCCGCTGCAAATGCTCTCGGGTGCGATCACGCCCATCGAAAGCCAACCGGACTGGTTGCAACCCATCACCTACTTCTTCCCCTCCCGGCACTTCGTTGGCTTCTCCCAGTCGATCGTGTTTCGAGGAGCGACGTTGCAGGACGTTTGGGAACAATTCGTCGCCACCGCTGCTCTGGGCCTGACCTGCTTCCTGGCCAGCCTCGCCCTCTTCCGCCGTTCCATTGCGACCAGCAAATGAGCGACGGATCCGAGGTGCACCATCGACCCTGAATCGCCCCCGACGATTCCATTCACACGGTCACCTCCAATCGTTCCGCGTCACGGCATCGCTCGCGAGAACTTACGTAAGCAGGTCGGCAGGAATGCTCGGCCAGGATCATGAGAGCCGTTTGTGCATTCGCCCCGGTTGTACGTGGGAGCAACAACGCTTGCCAAAACAGTTCAATTCCCCAACGACTCTTGCCGACCTGCTTGGTCCAATTCAAGGAAAAACGCTGCCATTCGAGTTCCCCCCACGCCCAGCGGTGGTGCAGTTGATCGACGCCGCCTAGCAGTGGATTGCGCATGATGCACCTCTCCTGAAACGAAGTTTTTGGGGAGCGATCTACGTAGGTCGAGCAACGCCGTTCAGGCCTACGCGAGGGAGGCGGCCCGGGCATGTGAAACGGCTCGCACTCCCTCTCCCATGAGAATCTCGCAGAACGCTCGTTTCCCGCCCCCTCCCGCTGCGGCTTGTCGATTGAGTCGTCAACGAGGTTTGAACGCATGTAGGATGGCACTCTTGCCCGTCCGAGTTGCGGATGTCGGCCAAGAGTGGCCAACCGACAGCAAAATCGACTCGCCCGTTGCCAACGGGCGGGGTTCGCAAGAGCCTACAGGCACGGCACTTGGAATCTGCATGACCTCCCGACGACGTGGGGCAATGACAATGGACTCCCTCGCGATATGCTGAATGTCGCTAAAATCCAAGCCGGGGCGTTCGAGAAACGGTGACGTGACACCGGAGCAAACGGGTTGCATTGGATTCTGTTCATGGACTCGCTCACACTGGTTTCACTCCTGCTTGCTCCTAGTCTGCCTATTTGAGTCGCGAGATGCCTGCGCGAGAAACTCAGCCCCAACGTTCCGCCTCCCGCATCCAACACGAAATGAAATCGATCATGAGAACACTTCTTGCCCTGCTTGCCGCGTTCTGGTGCCACTCGACGGCGCAGGCCGACGCCCCTCCCAACGTGATCCTGATCTTTGCGGACGACCTCGGCCCTGGAATGCTCGGCTGCTACGGGCAACAAGTGGTTTCGACACCCAACATTGATCGCTTGGCTCGCGAAGGCATGAAGTTCAACAACTACTACGGTGGCGTTTACTGTGCTCCCGCCAGGTGGACTCTGCTGACGGGCATGCACGACGGCCGCAATGGCGGCTGGGCGCAGAATCGTGCGGGACTACCGATTTGGCGAGACGGGGGCCAGATCACGGAAGACGAGTTTCAAACGCGATTGGCGAAACACAAAGCCAACTCCAATCCGATCGCTGAGGAAGAAGTGTTCCTTGCCCAGGTCGCACAGAACGCAGGCTACAAAACGGCGCAGTTTGGAAAACTCGACCGCGGCTTTTTGACGTGGCACGAACGTGTGAAGCGATTTGGCTGGGATTTCTATGAAGGCTATTATGACCACCAGCGCTGCCACGGTTTTTATCCGCCTTATCTCTGGCGAAACGGCGAGAAGTTCGAACTCCCGGGCAACACGCTGGCCGACTGTGGCAAAACCAGCGAGCACGGGGATGAGCCGGTTGGCTATGGCGGAGAAACCTATTCGCAAAACGTTTTCATCGCAGGAATCCTGAAGTACCTGCGAGCCAATCACGACCGACCGTTCTTTCTCTATCACCCGACTCAACTGCCGCACGGCCCCGTCGCGATCCCCGAACTGCATCCTGATTTCGTCGATCATCCCACGATGTCATTGGCAGAAAAGAAGTACGCTTCGATGGTCAAAATGCTGGACGATCACGTCGGTTTGATCCTGGATGAGCTGGTCACTTTGGGAATCGAAGACAACACCGTGGTTGTATTCACCTCCGACAATGGGCACGAACTCTACTACGGCCCCAAGCCCAGCTACAAAGCTCAGAAGCTTCCCAGCGGCGAGCCCGCCAATCTGACGGATAAGAAATGGCGCACCTCCGAGTGCGATGATATTTTTGATGGTGCAGGTGGCCGGGCAGGACTCAAACGCAGCGCTTATCAAGGCGGGATGCAGTGCCCGATGATCGTCCGCTGGCCAGGGAAGATCGCGGCAGGAAGTGAAACAGATCTGATGAGTTCCCACTATGACTTTCTCGCGACCTTGGCCGACCTGACTGGCCAAGAAAAGCCTCACGGCAAAGACGGGATCTCGTACCTGCCCACGCTGTTGGGGCAACCGCAAACTCAGCAGCATGACTTCATCGTGGTCAACAACCGCTTCTCCGCAATGGGCAGCCGCGCGTTGATCACGCGGGAAGGACTCAAACTCGTTGAAGCAAACCGCAACAAGGGCATCTATCAACTCTATGACATTTCCAAGGACAACGAAGAACGGACTGATCTGGCGTCCGGTTTCCCTGAAAAGGTCGAGCAACTGAAGTTGGTCCTCCAACAAGAAGTGGATTCACCACGCCCCGATCTTCTTCCCAAAAACAATTGAGTCTCCCAACACAAAGTCGCGACAGCATCATGATTCAAACCGCACGAGCGTTCGCCTTCGCACTCTTGGCGTCGGTGGCCTGTCCCACCATTGCTGCCGATCCTCCCAACATCATCCTCTGCATGTCAGACGATCAGGGCTGGGGTGACACGGGCTACAACGGGCACCCTCACCTGAAGACGCCTCATCTGGATCAAATGGCAAAGGAGGGCGTGACGTTCACTCGGTTCTACGCCGCCGCCGCGATGTGCTCGCCGACTCGAGCGAGTTGTTACACCGGTCGCAACCCGTACCGATTCGGCGTCACCTTCGCGATGAAGGGCATGTTGGAACCCACCGAGATCCCCATCACCACGGTGCTGAAGAAGCACGGGTACACCACCGGGCATTTCGGCAAATGGCATCTGGGAACCCTTTCCAAAACCATTGGCGATCAAAAGCGATGGGGAACCTTTGCCGAGCAACCAGAGCGTTACCACTGCCCGCCTTGGGAGCGTGATGTCGACTCTTGTTTTGTCACTGAATCGAAAGTCCCAACGTGGGATCCTTTGATCACCCCGGGTCCGAGCAATCCGGGTCCGAGCAATCCGGGTCCGAGCAATCCGGGTCCGAGCAATCCGAGGCCGAGCAATCCGAAGGAACCCCAGCAACCACCACGTCAGGACCAGCCTTACGGCAACGACTACTTCGCCGGACCGAACCAAACCGTCACCGAAAACACTCACGGCGACGATTCGCGAGTGTTGATGGACCGAGCGATTCCATTCATTCGCGATGCCGTCAGCAAGAAACAACCGTTCTTTGCGGCGGTGTGGTTTCACACACCGCATTCACCCGTCGTCGGCGGCCCGGAATACCGCCGAATGTACCGCGAACATCCCGAGCCCACACAACACTACTACGCCTGTTTGACAGCGATGGATGAACAAGTCGGACGTCTGCGATCCGAGCTCAATGACTTGGGAGTGGCCGACAACACGCTGCTCTGTTTCTGTTCGGACAACGGCCCCGCGCGTCAGGGTTCCCCTCGGCACGTCGGGTCGGCAAAGGATCTGAAGGGCTACAAGCTTTCGATCAACGAAGGCGGCATTCGCGTGCCCGGCTTGCTGGTCTGGCCCGACAAGGTGACATCCGCACGCACGATCAATGCCCCTTGCTTCACGTCCGACTACTTCCCAACCATCCTCGACGCGATTGGAATCGAGTTGCCTGCCGACCGAACTTATGATGGAACCAGTCTGCTGCGGTTCGTGACGGGAGATTCCATCATCAGACAGAAACCATTGGGATTCCTTAATCGTGATGGCAAGGAAGCTGTCTGGATGGAACAACGGTACAAGTTTATCTCGACCGAAAAGGGTGACGCACTCTACGACATCGTCGATGATCCGGGCGAGACGACGGACTTGGCAAACCAAAAGCCAGCCATCGTGAAACGCATGAAAGCGGAACTAACACAGTGGAAAACAAGCGTGATGTCTGAGCTGGAGCGTGTGCCCTGAACAGAACCACTGCACACACATGCTGCCCCCCTGACACGATACAATGAGGCCCCCCTCCAACTTCGTCGCTGCCCCAAAGGTGACCAAGTTCCCGCCACACAAATTGATCGAACGACTTCCGATGGAGAGATTTGACTCCCAATCGTACTTCCTTCGCCTCCTGATGCGCCAGCCCTGGACATGCTCGACCGTCGCGATTTTTGCCTGCCTCGCGTTCTGCTCCATGGGACAAGTCCTGGCGGACGATCCGGCCGATCGTTTTTTTGAAGCCGAGATTCGACCGATTTTGGTCGAGCACTGCATTGCTTGTCATGGAGAAAGCGAACAGAGCGGTGGCTTGCGTCTGGATTCGAAACCAGCGTTGATTCAGGGAGGTGACTCCGGGCCTCTACTCTCCGGACCGCTCCCCAGCGATGTGTCCGCCGACAGCCTGCTACTCGAAGCCGTCCGGCGAAGCGACAACATCGCAATGCCACCGGACCAACCGCTTGATCCACCGCAAGTCACCGCGATCGAAACGTGGGTCGCGATGGGCATGCCCTGGCCTGAAAGTTCGTCGCAACTGCAATCGGCCGCCATGGAAAATGCCAAGGACCACTGGGCGTTTCAAAGCGTCAAGAATCCTCTCGTGCCTCGGTTGTTTGCAAACCCAACCGCCTCCAAACTTCAACCTTCCTCTGGAAGGGCCGAGCGAAACGAGGGGCAGACCGATCGCGAAGTCGTCCCCCATCCAATCGACGCCTTCGTCCTCCGCAAACTCGGTGAGGCGGGACTGTCACCTTCCCCCGAGTCCGACCGGCGGACCTTGATTCGACGATTGTCATTCACTCTCACGGGTCTGCCACCAAGCCCCACCGATGTTGACCAGTTCATTGCGTCATCGTCCACGGACGCCTATTCAGACTTGGTCGATCGTTATCTTTCTTCCGCACAATACGGCGAACACTGGGCTCGTCATTGGTTGGACGTGGCTCGTTATTCCGACACCAAGGGTTACGTGTATGCGCGTGAAGAGCGTTTTTGGGTGCACGCGTGGCGTTACCGCGATTGGGTCGTCAATGCTCTGAACGAGGACATGGCTTACGACCGTTTCCTGCTGTTGCAATTGGCTGCCGACCAGGTCGAATCCAAGCGTCAGGAAGACTTGGCCGCCATGGGATTTTTGACCGTTGGTCGACGGTTCTTGGGGGTCAATCGTGACATCATGGATGACCGCATCGACGTGGTGACTCGCGGCACACTGGGGCTGACGGTCAGTTGCGCTCGTTGCCACGACCATAAATACGACCCGATCCCCACCGCCGACTACTACTCGTTGTACGGGGTCTTCAACAGCTGTGAGGAACAACTGGTTTCGCTGAATAGTCCCGCGGGCTCAGAAGCCAATGCTGATGAAGCGTTCAAAGCGGAGTTACAGAAACGCGAAACAGCATTCCAGCAAAAGCTGAAATCAAGTCGCGAAGAAGCATCCAAGCGAGCCCGCAGCCGGGTTCGAGATTACTTGTACGCTCAAACGGAACTGGACAAGTATCCGCCCAAGGGTTTCGATCAGATCTTCGAGGCCTCGGACCTGCTGCCGGCATTCGTGCGACGTTGGGAGGCATCCCTGAGAACAGCAGATCGCCAGCGTGATCCGGTGTTTCTGCCGTGGCATCTGTTTTCCAAATTGCCGCCGGATCAGTTCACCGAACAGGCACCATCGGTGTGCGACGCCATCGCTGTGGCGACACCTGTGGAGATCAATCCTCGCGTTGCCGCCATCTTTGAGACGCCGCCAACCAACTTCACCGAGGTCATCGATCGTTACGGACAGTTGTTGTCGGAGGTCGCTGCCGACGAGCCGAACCAGAACGCTCCTGCCGACCACCGTCTTTGGCAGGTGATGTTCGGTCCGGCGTCTCCCTGCCATGTTCCCGACGAAGGAATCGTTCATACCGAAATCTTCTTCGACAGCAGCACCACGACCGCGTTGTGGAAACTGCAAGGCGAGATCGACCGCTGGTTGATTCGCTCCTCGCAGCCTCCTGGTTATGCGTTGATCTTGAAAGACCGTCCAGTTCCATCGGAACCTCGGATTTTCCGACGCGGCAACATCCTCACACAAGGCGACGACGTTCCGCGGCAATTTCTCGCAGTGGTGTCTCCCTCAGACCGCCAGCCATTTCAGGTCGGTAGCGGGCGTCTTGAACTTGCCCAAAACATCATCGACGAGTCCAACCCGCTGACCGCACGCGTGATCGTCAATCGCGTCTGGGCACATCACTTCGGAACCGGTTTGGTCACCACACCCAGCGACTTTGGACTGCGAGCCGAACGTCCATCGCACCCGGAACTGCTGGACTGGCTGGCTCATTGGTTCATCCATGAAGGATGGAGTCTCAAGAAGCTGCACCGTCTCATCGTGACTTCCTCTACCTTCCGTCAATCGTCTCTCGGACCAACCGGTGGAGCTGACCTGCAGCGAGCCATGGAGAGTGATCCAGAGAACCGGTTGCTGTGGCGAATGAATTCGCGGCGTCTGACGTTCGAACAGTTTCGCGATTCAATGCTCACGGCGACCGGTGAAATCGACCTGCAGACCGGTGGTAAACCCGCGGATCTGTTCAAAGCCCCATCCAACGTACGACGCACGTTGTACGGGTTGGTGGATCGCCAGTTCCTGCCCGCGATTCTGCGAGTGTTCGACTTTGCCAACCCTGACTTGCATGTGCCCCGCCGCAGCCAAACCACGGTGCCGCAACAAGCGTTGTTCTTCATGAACCATCCGCTTGTTCTGAAACGATCTCAGCAGCTGGCCTCCGTTTGCAGCGAAGGCGCTGAGCCTCGTCAGGCAATCGAACAAATGTTTCAGCGAGTGCTGCAACGGGCTGCAACCGAAGCAGAGGTGACCGACGCTTTGCAAGTTGCTTCCCAAGCGGCGACGGAAAGCACTCCCGTTCGGCCAACGGTCGCGGACTGGTCGTATGGGCACGGGAAGTATGACGAGGAAGCCCAACGTGTCCAAGACTTCGCATCACTTCCCCACTTCACGGGCCAAACCTGGCAGGGCGGTCCCAGTTGGCCGGATGGCAAACTCGGTTGGGTGAAACTGTCCGCAGTCGGCGGGCACCCCGGCAACACACGCAACACCGCGTGTGTCCGCCGCTGGACGGCACCAGACAAGATGACGGTTCGAATCGAAACTGAACTCCGCCATCAAGTCGCGGCCGGCGATGGCGTGCGTGGCTTCATTGTTAGCTCTGAGCAAGGTCAGCTTGGTGCGGCCAAGGTTCACCAGTCCTTAGCAGCTTTGAATGCCGAGGCAATCAAAGTGCAGAAAGGTGAAACGATTGACTTCGTGGTCGACATCGACTCGGTTTTGAACAGCGATCAATTCCTTTGGAAAGTAACGATCACCGACATGACTGAAGCGGTGACGACCGAGCCCGGAACTGCTTCTGATAGCGAGGCCGCTCACTCGCCCAATCGCGAGACGAAAACCGGGGCCGGCGACGCAATCGTTTGGGATTCGGAAGCTGACTTTCCGACCGACGAAGCAAACCGCCTGACGCCACTGGAGCAGTTGGCTCAGATTCTGTTTTGTTCCAACGAATTTTTGTTTGTGGATTGAAGAGGCAACGACACGATGAACATGAAACACTCAAACGCGTTCCATCCGCTACGGGGCCGATTCCAATCGCCACTCAGCCGACGTGACATGCTGCTCCGGTCCGGTATGGGATTGGGAGCCCTGGGGCTCAATTCAGTCCTGGCCGACGACAACGGCACCGGAGACGCGGTGATCGGCCCGCACTTTGGTGGGAAAGCCAAGCGAGTGATTCAGTTCTTTTTGAACGGCGGCCCCTCGCATGTCGACACATTCGATCCCAAACCCGCCTTGCAGAAGTATGCCGGCCGGCGACTTGGCGAAACCCTGACCACCGAACGCAAGACCGGAGCGGCGTTTCCATCGCCTTTCAAGTTTCAACGCTATGGTGAGTCAGGAATCGAAGTCAGCGAACTGTTTTCAAAGACAGCCGAGCACATCGACGACATCGCCGTGATCCGGTCCATGTACGCACAAGTGCCCAACCATGAGCCATCGTTGATGCTGATGAATTGCGGCGACTCCGTCCAGACACGCCCCAGCGCAGGGGCTTGGGTGCTGTACGGCCTGGGAGCGGAAAACAAGAACCTGCCCGGCTTCATCGCGATGTGTCCAGGTGGTCTGCCGATCAAGGACGCGGAGAATTGGCAGTCGGCCTTTCTTCCCGGTTCGTTTCAAGGCACCCACATCGACACTCAGCACACCCAGTTGAGTCAGTTGATCGAGAACATCGAACACCCACAGATCAGCACACCCGACCAGAAACGTCAGTTGGAACTGTTGGCCAAGTGGAATCACCAGCATCAAACCCCGCGGGTCGATCAACGTTTGGAATCCAGGATTCAGTCCTACGAGCTCGCGTTTCGGATGCAGACGGAGGCCAGTGACGCGTTTGACATCGCCAGTGAAACAAAGCACACGCGGGAGCGATACGGCGACACTGTGCACGGACGACAGACGCTGATCGCGCGACGGCTCGCGGAACGCGGGGTCCGCTACATCCAGTTGTGGCACGGGGCCGGTCAGCCCTGGGACAATCACGACAACATTGCTGACAACCATCGCAAACTCGCTGGAGAAATTGATCAGCCGATTGCCGCACTGCTGGACGATCTCAAATCACGCGGCATGCTGGAGGAGACTTTGGTCGTGTGGGGAGGCGAATTCGGACGCACGCCAACGGTGGAACTGACCGGTGCTGGTGCATCGAAACTGGGGCGTGACCACAACCACTACGGATTCACCGTGTGGATGGCAGGAGGCGGCATCAAGGGTGGAACCGTCTACGGGTCAACGGACGAATTTGGTTTCAAAGCCGAAGAGAATCCAACCAGTGTGCACGACCTGCACGCCACGATGTTGCACGCCCTCGGTCTCGATCACGAAAAACTGACCTACCGCTACTCCGGACGAGACTTCCGCCTCACCGACGTCCACGGAAACGTCCTCCACGACATCCTCCCCTAAGCAGGTACGCAGGTGTCATCGGGTATGTGAGCCGCTGGCGTTAGCCACGGTTTTCACGCACAACCGGGGCCAACGCCCAAACGGCTCCCATGGTTGTGCTTGATCACTCCTGCCGACCTGCTTAGCACCTTCCGGATCACCCCGGATGGTGCCACCCACCAAAATCGAGCGATTCGATTCTCGATACAACCGCGATCGGCGAGCATCCAAGCCGGTCTACCATTTGGAGATTGCAATGCACGCGAATAGCTTTTGGGTTGGTGCTCTTGCTTGGGCCAGTTTGTTCGCTGTTGCGACTGGCAATGCGAGTGCCGATGACCAATCGGCTGACCAAACGCAATTGCAACACTCGGACCTGTCCCAGTACCGAGCCGCCGACGGCAAACTCAAACCGATCCAGTCGGTTGCCGACTGGATGTTCCGTCGCCAGCAAATCATTGCCGGGGCAGAGTTGGCAATGGGGCCGTTGCCACAAACCGAAGCCTTGCCTGCGTTTGACACTCGAATCACCGAAGACGTGTGGATGGGAAAAGTGCGTCGAATGACAATGACGATGGCTGTGGACGACTCGGATCGTCTGCCATTCGATCTGTACCTTCCCAGCTCCGTTGCACAGTTCGTGAACGTGAACGCGCTAACAAACGTCATTTCTTCACCCAAATTGCCAGCCGTTGTCGCCCTGCATCCCACGGGGGCAGCAGGGAAACGGATCGTTGCCGGCCAGGGTGGTCGACCGGGTCGACAGTATGGAATCGAGCTTGCACAGCGTGGCTATGTGGTCATCGCACCCGACTACCCGTCCTTTGGCGAGTACGCCGACTATGACTTCAAACGCGACAATTATGCATCGGGCACGATGAAGGCCATCGCCAATCATCGGCGATGCGTCGACTACCTTGCCGAGCTGCCGATCGTTGATTCCGAACGCATCGGTGCGATTGGGCATTCACTTGGAGGTCACAACGCCATTTTCCTGGGAGTGTTTGACCAACGAGTGAAGGTGATGGTCTCCAGTTGTGGCTGGTGTCCATTTCATGACTACTATGGCGGGCAAATCGAGGGCTGGGCAAGTGAACGGTACATGCCCCGACTGAGAGACGAGTTTCAATTGGCCCCCGACAAGGTTCCGTTTGATTTCTATGAATTGGTCGCCGCGATGGCACCACGAACCTTTGTATCGGTCTCCCCCACTCACGACGCAAATTTTGACATTCGCGGCGTCCGCAAGGCGATTCCAGTGGCTGCCCAAATCTATTCGCTGTTTGACGCCCCCGAGGAGTTGATCCTGTTGACTCCAGACTGCGAGCACGATTTCACAAAGAACATGCGAATGGAATCCTATTCGATCATCGATCGTGTTCTCCAGCACACACCCATCGAGCCTGAACCTGCGACCAACTGATTCGCCGCCAGCTTCTTCGAGTTGGCACATCTGGGAGAGGTGAAAAGAAGCGGCTGTCCTTGAGGGGGCAGCCGCTTTCCATGGAAGCCGTTCGTTGACGGATGGCGGTTTCGCAACGCGATGGCCTCCGGCATCGACAACGGATCAGTTTGCGTTGCGGTTGAGCGGTTCCTCAACCACAAAGGCTTTGGGGAAGTCAGCGGCCGCGGATCCACCCTGTTCAACCCAACGCTTGTTGTTGGATCCTCCACGAGGTTGGTTCATGGGAATGTCCATGCCGCCTTCGTCGCCCAGCATCTCGTACAGCTGGTTTTCCATCTCCTTGGCAACCGATTGGTAGTCTGGGTCGTGGATCAAGTTGTTCAACTCATCAGGGTCGGTTTGCAGATCATAGAGTTCGTCGGTGTCCCACAATCCGTAGTAAGTGATGTACTTGAAACGATCTCCACGCAAGGCAAATTGAGTCGGCGTTTGGGGGAAGTTCTTTTCCCAGTAGTACACGTACAAGAAATACTTCCGCCAATCGGCGTCGCGATCGTTCGGCAGGTCAAGGAAGCTTTGCCCGTCCATGTAGTCCGGTGTTTGCAACCCAGCAGCATGCAACACGGTCGGTCCGACGTCGATGTTTCCAATCACGTTCTCAATTGGTTTGCCGCCCTCGAACAAATTGGGGCACTGCATCAACATCGGAACGCGAATTGACGCCTCATAGGAAACCCGTTTGTCGATCAACCCGTGTTCGCCCCACATGAATCCGTTGTCGCCCATGTAGATGACCAGCGTGTCGTCGTGAATGCCCATGTCCTTGAGCTGCTGCAAGACTCGACCGACGCTGTCGTCCACCGCGAGCACGGACTCGCAATAGCGGCGATAGAGATAGTCGAGTCCTTTGTCGCTGTGATACGAAAAGTCGATTCCGTGCCAACTGTTCTTCTGGTCTCTCACCCAACGCGGTGTGTTTTTGTCAGCGGAAAGCTCTTTTCCCGTCGGTAGGAAACTGAGATCAGCATCGGCGTAACGTCCTTGATGGCGCTCGGCGGGGGTGAAGTTCGAGTGAACAGCTTTGTGGGACAAGTAGAGAAAAAACGGCTTGTCGTCGTCTCGCTCTTTCAACCAATCGACGGCGTAGTCCGTCAATTCATCGGTGATGTAACCCTTTTGCTTGACCCGTTCGCCGTTGACGTTCAGGGTGTACTTGGGACCTGGTGGCAAGTAGTTGCCCTGCCCTCGGAAGCTGACCCAATGATCAAATCCGGGACGCGGGTCATCGTGGTGCCCACCCATGTGCCATTTGCCCACGAAGGCCGTGTCGTATCCCGCCCGTTGCAAGTATTGAGGAAAGAACAATGTGCCGTCGGGAACCACTCGGTTGTTGTCGATCACACGGTGCTTGTGTGTGTACAAGCCGGTCAAAATCGAGGCGCGGCTGGGCGAGCACAAACTGGTGGTGACAAACGCATTTTTGAGGTGCGTTCCGTTGGCCGCGATCGAATCGAGGTGCGGTGTTTCGAGAAACGGATGGCCGGCGCAACCCATGGCGTCGAAGCGATGGTCATCGGTCAGGATGAAAACCACGTTGCGAGGTTCGACCCCATCACGCTGGGGAGTGGGAGGAAGCTGGTCGGCGGCCTGGGCAATGGGGCCGCCCAAAGCCGCGCAGAGCAGCGCAGCTAGAAACGGGCGGGCTTGTGAAAGTGCGGTGCGCATGTTCAACAATTCTGAGGGGCGGGATGTGGGGAAGCCCGCCATTGTAATCGAATTGCGGGGATCGCTCCGTCGTCGAACGAAGATGGTCTCAAAGCCCCTGCCCCGACGCTCCGCGGCACCGCCGGACATTCGCTTCCAAGGTGCGTGGCCTGCCTGGTTGACTACTGGCTCTGGGCCGCGTCCCAGATCGCTTGGTCGGCTGCTTGGATGATTGGATCGAACTGTTCAATCTCGATGGCGTTGTTGCCTTGCTCGTGCTTTCGAAACAAGAACAAATAGGTTTCGTTTTGAGGGCGGTAGCGATGGAAGAAAAACTCGTTCTTTCGACCAATCGCTTCCAGCAACAACTGGCGTTCGGGAGCGTCCATCTTGGCGGATCGGGTGGAGTCACGCTGCTCGGTGGATTCGCCCAGCAGGGCTCCCCCCAGTTGCGTGGCTAATTCGCGATACCCCAGTTCGTTGGGCAACATGCGATCGTCCACCAATTGTTGATCGGTGGGTTTCCAGTTCAATTCCACCAATGCGAGTGATTGGGCTCGTGCAACATCACGCAGCATCTGCTCAAAGGCCTCCAGACCGGCTCGGTAGTGGGGACGTCGGTCCCCGGGCATTTCGACAGGAGTCAGCAGGATCACGCGGATTTGCCGCTTTTTCAGTTCGCCAACCAAGCTCAACAGGTCCGCTTGATATCGAGCTGCATTTTCCTCGAACTGCCCCGCTTCCGATTGTCCGTACCAAATCAGTGCGACCGTCGGGTTGGCTGCCTCAATGTCCGCCAAACGCCTGGCGCGGCCCGCTTCGATGTTGTCAAAACGCTTGCGAGCGATGGCAGACACGGTGTCGCCCGACCAACCGAGGTTGCGAAGGGAGAGCTTCCAGTCGGGCCGCTGCGTCTGCAATTCGGCTTCCAGTTTGTCTCGCGGTTGCATGCGTTCGACGAACGTGCCCCCAATGATGGCGATGCGATCGTTGGGACGCAGCAGCGAATCAACGTCCTCCGCCACGGCGGCATTTCCACCGACACCCAAGAGCAACGCAAACAGAACAACGGCGGAAACCTTCTTCACCATGACACATTCCTCTCTGTCCGATTCGTCATCGCCTCGCACGAATCGGTACAACCAGCCACCCGCGATCGCACCCACGATGGGTGCGGTCAAATACAACCAGAGCAGATTGTAATGGTTGGACATCACAGCGGGACCCAGGCTACGAGCCGGGTTCATGGATGCTTTGGTGAGTGGTCCGGCAACGAAGGCTTCCATGGCAATGGTAGCGCCGACGGCCAAGCCCGCCGTGATCGATTTTTCTTTCGCACCGGTTGAAACACCGACCACAATCCACATCAAAATCATGGTCATCATGAATTCCACCGCCCAGGCGGATCCTGTGGGCAAAGACGCCATCGTGCTGCCGAGCTTCACGTCGTCGACCCCGAACACCATTGCCAAGGAACCGGCCGCGAGCAACGCGCCGGTGCATTGAGCGACGATGTAGGCGGCCGCATCGAGGAGGGGGAAGCGGCCCACGCTCGCGAATGCAATGGAGACAGCCGGGTTCATGTGAGCTCCCGATAAATCTCCGATCGAGTAGATCATCGTCATCACGATCAACCCCCAAACGGTGGCCACACCCACATGAGTCAGCATGCCGGTCTGATTGTCGACCACCATGGCCCCGCACCCAATCAGCACCAAGCAGTAGGTGCCGATGACTTCACAAACTGAACGTCGGAGTAAAGAAAGCTGCATCGCGGGCAATCAAGCTCGGGTGGTGGGAAGGGGAATGACGTCTTCGATGTGATGGGCATCGACACGCAGCATTAGCAATCGGTCGACTCCGAGCGCCACGCCGCTGCATGGTGGCAGGCCCCGACGCATGGCTTGCAGCAACGTCGTTTCGACGGTCAAGGCTTGGCGTCCGTGGGCGACACGAATTTGGTTGCTGAGTTCATAACGTTTCCGAAGTTCTTCTGCGTCCAGGAGTTCGTCGTAGCCGTTGGCCAACTCAACGCCGCGGTAGAACAGTTCAAAGCGGTCGGCGCACTGCGGGTCATCCTGGCAGGGTTTCGCGAGCGCGGCTTGTGTCACAGGATACCGAGTCAGGATGGTCGGAGTGTCAGTGGCCAGGTGGGGTTCGATCTGTTCGCTCAACAAAACATCGAGCAAAGCGTCGCGATCCAGCCCAATGGAGTGAGCCAGCGTCGTGTCCATTTGGGCGACACGGGCCTGCAGGTCTTGGACTGCGATCTCAATTGGATCGAATCCGAGATGTTGTTGAAAAGCCTCGCGGTAAGTGATCGTTCGGTAGGGACGCGTGTTCAGTATTTCGACGGCCAAGCTACCCAGCATCTCGATCGCCGACGCCGCATCGCCGCCAACCTCATACCATTCCAACATGGAAAACTCGACGTTGTGACGCGATCCCGTCTCGCCTTTGCGAAACACGGGTGTGATCGCGTAAATCGACGGAGCACCTTCGGCCAACAAGCGTTTCATGGCGGATTCAGGTGACGTTTGCAAGTAAAAGGTCGCGGGCGAATCTGGCCCGCCAACCAATCCGACTTGCGCCCCGTCCACCTCAATGGGGTCCAAGAATGCGTCGACCACGCAGTCGCGACTCAAACACGGTGGCTGGACTTCGACCAAGCCTCGGTCGTCGAAGAATCGGCGAAGGTCGCGAAGGAGATCGGATCTCTGACGCAAGCGGTCCGCGAACGTGGGAATCAATGGCGGATCGGGCATCGGAGACAGCAGATGGGCGGGTTGGAGGGCGGTGCGGACGGGAAATAGCCGGCGGAGAGACGCTCAAAACGAGCGTTTTCGCCCTCTCGATCAAGCTGTTTTCCTGAGAATAGGGGCATCGAAAGAACAATTACATAACCGTTACACGCTTTTACATCAGGGGTGACGTCGAAAAGGCATTGCGTTGCTATTCTTCCGGCGGAAACGAGACGTCGGTCATTTTCAGGCTGCGTCTCACGACTTATTTAACGCACCACGAGACCAGGATCGTTCTCTGATGTCGACCGTTGTTGAACCAACCAAGAATCGCGCCCCTGCCAAGAGCAAGGGCAATGCTGACCAAACCACGTCCCACGCACCCGAATCCACCACGCTGGAATCGCCGGAATCAGGCGGCAAGTTGCGTTTGGACCAGCCTCGAGCCGAAGACGCCGACGGTTTCTCGTCGCTCGTCGCTCAAAAGGCCGCCAAGAAGCGAGATTTGGCCAAGCCGACGAAAGCTGACCGAGTTCGTGCTTCCAACATCAGTTGGTGGGCCGTCGGTTGGTTGGCCATGGCACATATTGTTTGTTTGGCCGCACCTTTCACTTTCACTTGGACCGCTCTGATCACCGCGTTGGTGCTTCACTGGGTCGCTGGCAGCCTCGGCATTTGCCTTGGTTACCACCGGTTGCTGACGCACACCGGCATGAAAACCTACAACTGGGTGCGATACCTTTTCGCTGGGATCGGTTGTTTTGCTGGCGAAGGTTCGCCTTTGGATTGGGTTGCCGATCACCGCAAACACCACGCTCACAGTGACCTCGAAGGCGACCCGCACTCGCCTCGCGATGGTGGCATCTGGAGCCACATTTTCTGGCTCGCATTTCACACGCACAACGGTGACCGCGACGCTTACCTGACTCGTTGGGTGCCGGACCTGTACAAAGACCCAGCCATGCGGGCGTTTGACCTGTTGTTCTTGCCCATTCACATCGTCGCTTCGTTTGCCCTGCTCGGTATCGGCTACGCGTTCGGTGGCTGGGAACTGGGGATCTCGATGTTGGTCTGGGGCATGTTTGTCCGCTTGGTCGCTGTGTTGCATGCGACTTGGATGGTCAACAGTGCTTCCCACATTTGGGGCTACAAGAACTACGAAACCACCGACGACAGCCGCAACAACTGGTTGGTCGCGATCGTGGCATACGGCGAAGGCTGGCACAACAACCACCACGCTTACCCACGGATGGCCAAACACGGTCACAAATGGTGGGAATTCGACATCACTTGGCAAGCCATCAAACTGCTCCGTGCAGTTGGCTTGGTCTGGGACGTGGTCGATTATCGCACCGTCGCTGAAAAGAAAGCTCGCGACGCGAAGAAGACTGCCGCAGCCTAACGCACCTGCGTTCTCAGAGCCTCGGAACGGTCTATTCGGGGCTTGACCAAACAACCAACAGCCGACCTCACACGAGGCCGGCTGTTTTCGTGCGCGGACGATGTCGTCGCCACAAAAGGTGGGACGTCCGGAGTCGAATCCAGTGTCTCGGCGGACGACGTCGCCCCACGTCAACCCATCCGGCTTGCGCGCTACGTGACGTTGTTGAAGTGGGCAGCGCGACCCGGCTGATCTTGGTGTTGGCTTGGAGGGTTCATCATCCGTTGTTGGAACGGCTAAGCTGCCACCGTTTGGCAGATAAGCGGTTTTGGTATTCGCCACCGTCCCCAAAGGCAGCCGGGTTTGACGCCCAAAGCGATCGTGGGGGATCCCCAATCATTCCCGGCTGCCTGCTTCGCTGACCAAGGGGATCACCAGTCCCGTTCTGACCGCCCGCGACAGGAAACAGCGTCTCGGAAGACGACCTAGCAGACGAAGCTTGGTCGGAGGAGCCAATCCCAGGTTGTGAAATCGCCCCGACCCTCGTATTGTCCGGCAGTTTCTTTCCTTGGGGCTTCGGAGACCATGAACCCGATTCTCGTTCTCCTCTGTGTGATCGCTTTAGGCCTGCTGATTGGCCGTGTTTCGTTTCGCGGCATTTCGCTGGGCACGTCTGCGATTTTGTTTGTCGCGTTGCTCGCCGGGCATTTTGGCTGGAGCATCCCAACCGGCTTCGGCACCTTGGGACTGGCGCTGTTTGTGTATTGCGTCGGCATCTCGGCGGGACCGACCTTTTTTCGAGGGCTCGCGTCTCATGGCCGAGCCATGGCGATCACCGGATCTGTGATTGTGCTGACCGGAGTCGCAGTGACGTGGGTGTGCGCTCGGTTGTTGGATCTCCCCGCCGAGTTGGCTGGCGGTTTGATGGCTGGTGCAATGACCAGCACCCCTGCCCTGGGTGCGATCACCCAGTCATCCGATGATCCGGCTGCGGTCGCGGTGGGGTTTGGTGTGGCGTATCCGATTGGGATCATCGCCGTCGTTCTGTTTGTGCAGATCGCGATCAAACTGTTCGCCAAGACGAGTGACGACGAACTCGATTCCAGTTCGGATTCTTCAGAACCTTCCACTGCTGAAATCGCGGAGTCGAGCAGCATTGGGCGACGTGTGGTGCGAATCGCGAATCCAGTGGTGGCGGGGAAACGGCCCAGCGATATCGCCGCGTTTGCGGATTCACCTTGCCAGATGTCGCGTGTTCAACGCGAAGGTCGCTGGCGTCCCACGCCTCCAAATTACAAATTTGAAATTGGCGATGAAGTCATGTTGGTTGGCGGTTCGTTGGAGATCCGCCGGGTGTCGGAAACATTGGGCGAGCTGCAAGACACGGCGGATCCGGTGGTCGATGCGGATCGAGAACGCCGTTATGTCGTTGTCACATCACCAGAGATTTATGGTCGCACGCTGAAAGAGTTGCGTCTGCGGTCGAAGTACGGTGTGACGATCGTTCGTGTCCAGCGTCACGACGTTGAGTTTGTTCCCTCTTCGCGCACTCGAATTGAGTTTGGCGATGGTTTGGTCGCCGTTGGAGAGCCGGATGCACTGGCAAAAATCGCGACGGCTGTTGGTCATCGACCTCGAACGGTGAACGAAACCGACCTATTGTCTTTGGTCGCCGGCATTGTGCTGGGGATTTTTGTCGGCAATCTGTCATTGCGAATCGGCGAGTTCTCGATGTCGTTGGGAATCGCCGGCGGTCCCTTGATGGTGGGACTGATCCTAGGTCACTTCCGTCGACTCGGGCCGATCCGTGGTTCGTACCCTCCCGCCGCGATGTTGTTGATGACGGAAGGAGGACTGGCGTTGTTCTTAGCCGATGCGGGATTGAACGCCGGAGCCAACGTGGTCGAAGTGCTGATGGAACGCGGCGTTATGCTGTGTGTGGCCGCAGCGGCCATCGCCATCATTCCGTTGCTGGTGGGCTTTGCCGGTTCCCGGTATTTTGGCGGACGAACGCTTTGGCAGTCGCTCGGTGCGACCTGTGGAGGGATGACATCCACGCCGGGATTGGCCGTTCTGACGGGGGCGACGGATTCCAGCCAACCGGCAACCAGCTACGTCGCGGCGTACCCAGTGGCCTTGGTTTTAATCACGGTTGCCGCACCTTGGTTGGTTGATCTGATCGGCTGATGAGGTGATCGTCCAATCGGTCAGACCGCCTGACGGATCACTCCGTCTCAGCCATGTCACGTGCGTGGTAGCTGCTTCGCACGAACGGGCCGCTGGCGACCTTCTTGAATCCCATTGACTTCGCAATGTCAGCCAGTTCGTCGAATTCTTCTGGTGGCACGTAGCGAACCACGGGCAGATACTTGTCGCCAGGTTGCAGGTACTGGCCCAGGGTCAAGAAGTCGACGTCGTGTTCGCGAAGATCGGACAGTGCGTCCAGCAATTCGCCTCGTTCTTCGCCCAACCCCAACATCAAACCACTTTTGGTTTTGACTTCGGCGTCGTAGCGTTTGACTTCCCGCATCATTTGCAGCGTCCACGCGTAATCGCTCTTGGGGCCGCGAACTCGACGATACAGGCGTGGCACGGTTTCCATGTTGTGGTTGAACACGGTGGGCTTGGCTTCGATCACGCGAGCCAGGGCTTCTTTGCAATGCACAAAGTCAGGCGTCAAGACTTCCGTGGTCGCTCCGGTGCGTTCGCGAACAGCGATGACGCAGTTGTGGAAATGATCGGCACCGCCGTCGGGCAGGTCGTCTCGGGTGACGCTGGTGATGACAACGTGTTTCAGTCCCAAACGCTCCGCCGCTTTCGCGATTCGTTCCGGTTCATCGACGGCGGGGGCCGCTGGTGGACGGCCTCGGCTGACGGCACAGAATCCACAGGGCCGTGTGCAGACGTTGCCCAACACCATGAACGTCGCCGTCTGCTGGCTGTAACATTCCATCCGGTTGGGGCACTTGGCGTTGTCGCAAACGGTTTCCAACCCGTACTCCTCCATCAGCGAATCGGTCAGGTGATTCGAGTTGGATTTTGGGATGGGACGTTTGAGCCAGCGGGGCAACCGTCCCGTCGAGCTGACGTCGGTGCCCGCAGGCATTTCTGGTTCCGCGACAACTGGCAATCGAAAAGCCATCGGCGTCTATCCGGATGAAAGGCAAAAAATCAAAAATCAATGGTCAGCGGGGGACTGAACCGTTCCGCAGAAGCGTCCGTAACCCAAGCCAACCCTGAATCAGTGTGAAGGCCTCTCATTGTAGTGGGCCGGGTGGAAATCGAAAATGGTCGCCCCATCCTGCTTTTGCGCGATCCCGATACAATCACGGCCATGTCAAAGAACAAAAGTAAAAAGCAGCCCACCTTGACCGAGGCTGGCGCAAAAAAAGCGGCCGGTAAGAAGTCAGGGAAGGGAAAAAGCAAAAACGCGAAAAAGAACCAACCGAACATCACGCCGGTCGCTGAAAACCGCAAAGCGAAGTTCCGCTACGAGATTCTCGACAGCGTCGAGTGCGGCATGATGCTGATGGGCAGCGAAGTCAAATCCATGCGAGAAGGCAAACTTTCCCTCGATGAAGCGCACATTCGGGCCACCAACGGGGAACTGTGGTTGGTCGGTTCCGACATCGCTCACTACAACAACGCGGGAATGTGGAACCACGATCCACGCCGTCCTCGCAAGCTGCTGGTGCACGCCAAAGAATTCGAGAAGTTCGCAGGGCGGGCTTTTGAACGGGGACTGACCCTGATCCCGCTGCGGGTGTATTTCAACGAACGAGGGTTGGCGAAATGTGTGATGGGGTTGGTCAAAGGGAAAAAAATTCACGACAAACGCGAAACCATCAAGAAACGTGAGACCGACCGTGGGCTGCAAAGAGCCATGCGGCGCAAGTAATCTGTGCCATGCGGCGCAAGTAATCTGAGCCATGCGGCGTAAGTGACCCGAGCCAAATTGAATCAGCCGAACGGCATTCATCGCGGCTCTCTCTCCAAAATCGTGCGCGGCCTGTGGCTCACGAAGCACCTAACCCCCAATCATTCCAGCGACATGCTAGCGATTGAAAATCTGATCAAACGATTCGATCAACCTGGTGGAGGCGAACTGACGGTGCTGGATGTGCCCCAGTTCAACATCGCAGTCGGCGAACAAGTCGCCTTGATCGGTCAAAGCGGTGGCGGCAAAACCACATTGTTGCACCTCATTGCAGGGATGCTGTCAGCGACATCCGGTTCGATCCGCATCAACAACTTGGAACTCACTCGCCTCAGCGAACAGGGCCGCGATCGATTTCGGGCGGGAACGATTGGGTACGTCTTTCAAACGTTCAATCTTTTGCCTGCGTTTTCGGCACTGGAAAACGTCAAGCTGGGCATGTCGTTCGGAAGCGGCAGCGTCGATGCGGCCCGCGCGTCAGACTTGCTGGATCGAGTCGGCCTTTCGGATCGAGCGAACTATCGTCCGAATCAATTGTCGGTGGGGCAACAGCAGCGAGTCGCGATCGCGCGAGCTCTCGCCGGTCGTCCCAAACTGTTGTTGGCCGATGAGCCCACCGCGAATGTGGACCCGGCCAGTGCCGACACGGTGTTGAACTTGATCATCAATTCGTGTCGTGACGAGGAGATCTCCTTGTTGATGGTCACGCACAGCATGGATGTGGCCCAGCGTTTTCAGCGAGTTGACAAACTCGAAGACATCAACCGAGCCTTTTCACCCTTGGGGGCCGGATCATGAGCCTGTTGTTCATCGCTTGGCGAAACTTTCGTTACCGTGCTTTGTCAAGTTTCTTGACCACGTTGTCGCTGACATTGGGCGTCGGATTGGTGGTTCTGGTGATGTCGGTTTACGGCATCATCAGCGAAGCCTTCGTTCGCAACGCGTCAGTGGGATACAACCTGGTCGTGGGTCCCAAAGGCAGCACGCTGCAGTTGACGCTCAACGCAGTCTATTACCTCAGCCAACCAATCGAGAACCTTCCCTACACCGAGTACATGGAGTTTTACCCGAAAGAGAAGCGTGCCGAGATGGTTCGCACTTTCGGTGGTGATCCGGCACTTGGGGAACGGGATGGGGTCTACGCTGGATTCATGACCGATGGCTATGCGATCCCGCTCGCACTGGGGGATTACTTCGGTGAATTTCGAGTCGTCGGCACCACGCCTGACTTCTTTGAATTGCTGAATCACGGCCCCGATGCCGACCAGCCCTTCACGTTTGAGGAGGGACGCAACTTTGAATTTCACAATGAAGAGAACAGCTACTTCGAATGCGTGCTGGGTTCCCGCGTTGCCGCTCAAATGGGAATGCGTGTCGGCGATGTGATGAACCCGACGCACGGCGATCCGGAAGGCAAAGGCCATGGGCAGGGGTTCCAGATTGTCGGGGTGTTGGATCCCACTGGAACGCCGAATGACCGCGCCGCGTTTGTCAACTTGGAAGGCTTTTACCTGCTGGAAGGGCATGCCAAACCGATTCCAGAGGACGCCGTGATTGTGCTTCCCGAGTCCGCTGCAACGGCGGGGCCAGACGAACCGTTGTTGTTGACGATTCCTGAACGGGAAGTCACGTCGATCTTGGTTCGCAATGGGAACCTGATGATGGCACCGATGCTTCAAAACCGAATCAAGGAAAGCGTGCGAGCGGAAGCAGCGACACCGATCGGTGAAATCAACAAACTGATGACGATGATTGTTGGTCCGCTGATGCAAGCCTTGCTGGCCATCACGTTGATCACTTGCGTGGTTGCTGCGGTGGGAGTTTTGGTGGCGATCTACAATTCAATGAACGACCGCAAACGAGACATCGCGGTGATGCGTGCCCTGGGGGCTCGCCGAGGCAGTGTGACGTGGATCATTCTGTTTGAAAGTTTGATCATCGCCCTCGTCGGTGGCATCGCCGGTTGGGTGCTGGCTCACCTGGGGATTCTCGCGGCCAGTCCGTTGATCGAGGCCCGCACCGGTGTCCAGGTCGGGTTCTTCTCAATGAGCACGTATGAGCTTTACCTGTTGCCGTTGGTGATTGGATTGAGTTTGTTGGCTGGCATCGTTCCCGCCGCATCCGCCTACCGCACCGACGTGGGCACCAATCTATCGGCCTAACCCGTCGCCCATTGACTCCGTTCGATCGGGGCAGCCGTTGTCGTGAACATGGTGAGTGGTGACGGGCTCGATGCCGGTGTCGCCGGACTGCACCGTTGGGCGGATTCGGTCGGGCACAATCGACTGGTTCGCGAATGGTAAACTGGACGGTCCTACCTCCCACCTTGAGAATGGACCACCATGAATTGCCGTCCCGCCCGCCGTGTCACTTGCTCCCTGTTCCTCGCGTCGATCACGGCGTTTTCCGTTGGCACATTTGCGTTGTTGCCGTTCGCCCTTGCCGCTGAACCGGCAGGAGATGGCGTTGCCGACGACACCGCTGCGATTCAGCGATGGATTGACGCCGAACGCGACGTGCAACTTCCGGCGGGAACGTACCGAATCACGCGTCCACTTCGGATTGATCTGAAGAGCACTGGTGCGACTGGATTTCGAGGCGAGGGGCGTAGCCGGATCGTGATGACGGGCCCCGGGCCAGCGATCCAGGTCATTGGGACTCATGCGGGAACCGCAGATCCTTCGACCGTATCAGACGAGGTTTGGAATCAGCAGAACGCCGTAATCATTTCCGACTTGGAGATTGTTGGTGAGCATCCCGAGGCTGACGGCGTCGAACTGTCGGGAACGATGCAGCCCACGCTTCACAACCTGACGATTCGAAAGTCGCGACATGCGATTCACTTGGTGGATCGCAATCGCAACGTGATCGTCAGTGATTGCCATCTCTACGAGAACTCCGGCGTTGGACTGTTTCTGGATGCGGTCAACCTGCATCAAATCAACGTCACGGGAAGTCACATCAGCTACAACGCCGGTGGTGGAATTGCTTCGCACGGTGGCAACGTTCGCAACTTGCACATCACCGGTTGCGACATCGAAGGCAACATGGGTTCCGCCGAGGCCGCTTCTTCCGCAAATGTTTGGTTGACCAGCGGGTCGGGATCAATCGGAGAAGTGGCGATCACCGGTTGCACGATCCAGCACACCCATCAAGGCAAAGACTCTGCCAACATTCGGATCGATTTGCACAGCCAGCAAGTCAACGGCACGGAGGAACGTCGGCATGGCAACATCACGATCAGCGGCAACATCCTCTCGGACACTCAAGTCAACGTTCACTTGCGGCACCTGCGAAGTGCGACGGTCACCGGCAATACCATTTGGAAGGGATTCCAAAGCAACGTGGTGCTGGAAAATTGCGAAGCGGTGACGTTGGCTTCCAACGCCATGGACCGGAACCCTCGCTACCACCTGGGGCGACACGCCGTTGCCAAACATGGTGTTCAACTGACCGATTGCCGTGACTGCGTTCTTTCCGCCAATGTGATCCGAGGTGTCAACGATCGTCCCGCGGTGTTGGAACTCACTCGATGTCGCGGCATCCTGGTTCAAGGCGGATTGTTTTCAGACGACTCGCTGCCAGCGATTTTGGCGGTGGAATGCTCGGACTGCATGATCCGAAACAACATCGTCCGCGGCAGCGATTCCCCGATTCAATTGCGAGACTGTGAAGGGATGCAAACCGACTGATTCGTCGACGGACTTCTGGTGGGGCTCCGTCCGGGGCCTGTTTTCAGGACAAATCCTCCCCGAAACGATCTGTTTCGCAAAATTCCTCGGAATTTGCGGCAGGTTGTTCCCGTGACTCAAATAGGTAGTCATGTCCCCATCCCAAGACCCGCCGCAACCATTGACCGAGAGCGACTTCATGCGTCTCTTCGTCAAGCATGAACTCGCTTTGCGAGCGTTTGCGAGATCGATGCTCCCTCATTGGAACGCGGTCGATGACGCGATCCAAGAAGCCAGTGTCACGATGTGGCAAAAGTTCTCTCAGTTAGATGGTGAGGACGGATTTCTTCCCTGGGCGAAGGTCATCTTGCGTTTCAAATGCCTCAGTGCTGTCACTGGATTGCGACGTGACGGACGGTTGCTCAGCGATGAAGTGTTGAAACAAATCGCGGACGAAGCAGAGGCCATCGAGACCGAGCGAGTGGCGGAGATCCGTTCGGCACTGCAAGAGTGCCTGACCAAGTTTCCTCCGCCACACCAAGAATTGTTGATGGCACCGTATCAAAGCGGCGGCGAAGTCACGCGGCTTGCGGAAAGCGGCGGCAAAACCGTCAACGCGTTTTACAAGCTGCTCGGGCGACTCCGTCAAAAGCTTGCCGATTGCGTTCAGCAACGTTTGCAAATGGAGGCGAACTGACATGGACCCTTCTCAGTTGATTCAGCAATACCTGTTGGGAACGCTTTCGGATTCACAAGTGGCTGATCTGGAACAGCAGCTCGCGAGCGACTTGAATTTGCGGAAAGAGTTTGCCATCGCCGCGGCCACGGATGCGGGGCTGCGTGATCTGGCCCTTCAGCGTTCGATGGAACCGCCGGTCGTTCGAAGTTCAACCACCAATCGAAACATTTGGTTGGTGGGTTGGTGTGCGATGGCCGCCTCGTTGTTGCTCGCCTTTTTGTTCACGACCGGTTCGCAAACGCCCACTCCCATTGCAACACTCAGCACCAGTGAAAACGCGGCATGGGAAAGTTCGTTGCCCACCACGGTCGGATCCAAGTTGGTCGCCGGCAACATGAAGTTGATGGCGGGCATTGCGACCGTTGAGTTTGAGTCGGGAGCCAAGATCACGTTCGAGGCCCCTGCCCACTTTGAATTGTTGGATGCCATGCGAGTTCGAATGGTTGACGGGGCGGCCGTGATTGATGTCCCTGAATCCGCACATGGATTCGTCGTGGAAACACCTGGCGGATTCGCGATCGATCACGGGACTCAGTTTGCCGTGTCGGTGCAAGAGTCGTCGCAGACATCGGACTTCGAAGTGCTGCAAGGCGAGATTTCGGTTCACCATCCCACCAGTGGGAAAGAGGTCCACTTGTTCGACAAGCAATTTGCTTCGCTCTCAGACAACGCGTTGTCGATGCAATCTGCGACCTCGCCCGAACAAGAATACGACCAATCCAACGCGGATCGCCCTCGTGTGATTCGGGTCGGAACGGAAGGGCGATCCGACTATGTCATTCGCAACAATCGCCGCGGCAAGTGGATTCATCCAGAGATGCTGATGGTCAAACGAGCGGACAGTCGCAAATGGGACATGCGAGCGATGTTTTCGATGAGCATCGATTCGGTTGACTTGAACTCCGTCTCAACCGCAAGGCTGCGTCTGAACCAAGTCCCCAGCGGCAAGGGGTTCGCTTCGCGATTGCCAAAACTCAACACCTTCGCGATCTATGGTGTGACCCATCGATCCAAAGAGACTTGGGACGACGACCCGAGTTGGGAAGACGCCCCCGATATCACCGATGGCATTTTGCTTGGCAAATTTGACATTCCTCGCAGTCAACAAACGGGAACGTTTGGCATCCAGTCCGATGCGTTGCTGCAGTTCCTGCGAAACGACAATGACGGACGGGTGACCTTTGTTCTGGTACGTGAATCGGGCTTGGTCGAAGGCACCGACCGTGGTTTGGTCCACGCGTTTGCGAACGATGCCCACCCCGAGGTCTCCGGCCCGCTTCTGGAGTTCACTTTGGACTGATCGATTGAGTCTACCTCCCCGCGTCCCCACCATTCTCTGGTGTCTCCTCCACCTTCACCGCCTGAGATTCATCCTCATGGTCTTTCATCGTCTTTCACTCGCTCTGCTGTTTCCCGTTGTTTGCCAAGCAGCATTTGCGGAAGAACTTCCCAGCACCGAGATGCCAAGTCGTCACGCGGAGTTGCTTGAAAACCACTGCTTGGATTGTCACGACAGTGCGACCAAGGAAGCCAACATTGACCTCGAATCGCTTTCGATGAACGTGGCCGAGGACATGGCGACCGCGGAATTGTGGTCGAAGGTGCTGGGGGCTCTGAACTCGGGCGAGATGCCACCGGAAGATTCGGAGCCTCTTCGTGACGCGGACAAACTCGCGTTTTTAGAAGACTTGTCTCAGAAAATGGTGACCGCACGACTGCTACTGAGCGATTCGGGCGGCGACATCATGATGCGTCGTCTGAATCGCCGCGAATATGCGAACACGATGCAAGCATTGTTGGGCGTGCGTCCGGATGTGACCACGCTGCCGGACGACCAAGCCACGGCTGGGTTCGACACCGCAGGAGCCTCGCTGTTTTTGTCGAGCGACCAAATCGAACAGTATCACTCGACGGCGATTGCGAATTTGCAGTTGCTGCTTTCGCCTCGAAAGAGTCCGGAGTCCAAAACGGTTCGCATCCAACCCGAGGAGTACTACACGCCGCACTACACCGAGGCGGCCGAGCAAATGCGAGACATCGGCAAACGTGCCAATGCATTCTTGTCCCAATCAGAGAAACCTGCGTCTGAGTTTGGGTTGTTGGATGCCTACCAAGCCAAGAAGCAGAAGGTCCAGGAGTGGTTGCCATTGATGGAAGACTACATGGCTCGACCGGAGACCCAAACGGGGATCACGTTGATCATGACGATCAAACAAGGCGGGTACACGAAAGTCAAACTGCCGACGCAGCATCCCGACGCGGATGGCAAGTACCACGTGCGAGTTCGCGCGGCGATGTACCCCGACGCCGATGAACGGCATCACTACTTGGAATTCAGCTCCGGCTTTGGAACCGGGCGCAAGTTGCTGGGGTGGCGGAAGGTCTCCGCTCCAATGGACGATCCACAAATCATTGACTTTGAGTTCACGCATGAACCGGGAGCCAAGCAACAAGTTTGGATTCACCAACGATCTCATCAAGATCGCGGCGACAAGAACCTCGCCACGCTGCACATGCGAGAAAACGGAATCGGAACCCCGCCTGGGATTTGGATTGATTGGGTCGAACTGAACGGTCCTTTGCCTTCGGATCAAACCAAGGCCATCCAGGCTGCTCGTGATTCGATTCTGTTTGAGCACCCGAGTGACATGGAGGAATCCGAATACGCTTCCGAGGTGATCCGGCGTTTCGCCAGCCGAGCGTTTCGTGGTTCACCACCTGCTGAAGAATACCTGCGGCGTTTGAGTCAGCACTATCAAACGGCCCGCGACCAGGGCCAATCAGTCACCGAGGCGTTGGTCTCACCACTGTCGATTGTGATGGCTTCCCCGAGTTTTCTTTATCAAGTCGAAGAATCGGCTTCCGGACAAGATCGTGACTTGTCGCCCAAGGAGTTGGCGGTGCGGTTGTCGTACTTCTTGTGGTCAGCTCCTCCGGATGAGGAACTGATGGCCCTGTCGGAATCGGGCGAACTGTCAGATCCTTCGATTTTGGCTGCTCAAACGGAACGAATGCTTCGAGATCCACGCAGCAAGGCTTTCATCGAGGGGTTCGTTCATCAGTGGCTGCAGATGGAACGATTGGACATGTTCCAGTTCAACGGAGCGGACTTCCCCAACTTTGACAACGCCGTTCGCGAGAACGCTCGGCAGGAGATTTTCGAAACGTTCGCTTACTTGCTGGAGAGTGAGCTGCCTCTCGAAAACTTACTGAAGGCTGACTTTGTTGTCATCAACGATTTGTTGGCGGGGTACTACGGAATCGAAGGCGTGGAGGGGCACGAGTTTCGCAAGGTCGCGGTTCCGGACGGATCGTTGCGAGGGGGCTTGTTGGGCACAGCAGCAGTGTTGGCGATGGGCTCCGATGGCCAGCGATCGTCGCCGGTCGAACGTGGTGCTTGGGTGCTGCGTCACTTGCTGAACGATCCACCGCCGCCGGCACCACCCAACGTTCCTCAACTGAGTCGATTGGCGGGGGAAACCTTGCCCGCACGCGAATTGGCACGAGCTCACCAGGAGCAACCTCAGTGCGCCAATTGTCATCACAAGATCGATCCGATCGGGTTTGGACTCGAGAATTTTGACGCGGCCGGTCAATGGCGAGATCAAGAGGTGATTGGACTTGGGAAACGTCGATACGGGCGTTGGCAGGAAGACGTCCGATTCGAGATTGATCCCGCTGGGAAGGTTCCGAACGGAAAACAGTTTTCAAACTTCTTGGAACTCCGTGACGCAGTCGCGGAATACGACGATGAATTCGCTCGCGGATTCACGGAGGCTTTGATCGCGTACGGTCTCGGTCGTCCTTTCGGATTCACCGATCAAGAGCTTGCCATCCAGATCAGCTTGCAGGCAAAGCAACACCATCATTCGATTGTCCAATTCATTCACGCACTGATTCAGTCACCGGCGTTTCAAACTCGTTGAGCAGTGAAACTGGCTTCCAGCTCGTCCCTCGATCCTTCGCAACAATGACAGGCAGGATGTCTGTCGCATTTCTCGTCCCCATCAAGGCAACTCCCATGAGAACAATTCGTCCTTCCCGTCGTGGGTTTCTTCGCAGCAGCAGTGCCTTGGTTGCATTGCCCATGCTGGAGTCGTTTGGTTTCAAGCGATTCGCGAGCGCCGCAACGACGGCGATGGCTCCTTCCAAACGCATGGTGTTTTTGGGAATGGGGTTCGGTGTCACCGCGGACCGTTGGTACCCCGACATCAACACGGTGGGCGAGAGCTACGAATTGCCCAAGATCCTTCGGCCGCTGGCCAAGCACCAGAACGACATCACGATCATTCAGAATCTGATGCACCAATATTCCGCTGACGGACACTCTGGCAGCACGTTCTGGTTGACCGGCGCGAACCGTTATGCGATTCCCGGGCAGAGTTTTCACAACACCGTTTCGGTCGATCAAGTTGCCGCCGAAGTCCTTGGGCAGCAAACTCGATTCACGTCGATCCAGCTTTCTGCTCAGGGTGCCGCCACGGACGGTCATGGTCCCGGCGGATCACTGGCTTGGAATCGCTCTGGCAAACCGATCGCAGGGTTGGACACGCCGGTGGCTGCTTTCCACCGTTTGTTCTCCGTCGACAGAACCCCACTTGAAGTTCAACAGCAACGATTGCAGGAACAACGAAGCGTGCTCGACACGGTGCTTTCGGACGCCAAGTCGATCAATCGGAAACTCAATGCTTCTGACAATGCGAAACTCGATGAATACTTCCAGTCCATCCGAGAGATTGAGGTTCGATTGTCCAAAGAAGAGAAATGGTTGGGGGTCGAGAAGAAGCGGCCTCAACAAGTGGTTCCCGAACCGGGGGAATCACTCGAGGGCGTGGAAGAGATTCGGATGATGTACGACATCATGGTCGCAGCCATGCAAGTCGATGCCACTCGGGTCTTCACCTACCGGATGCCGGTCAATTCGATGATCGCCAGCCTCGGTGCGACGATGAGTGCGCACAGCATGAGCCACTATTCCGAGGGCGAACGTCGCACCGTTTCGCAGAATCGTGACACCGCCCACGCGCGGTTGTTGGCGGAGTTCATGGACAAACTGAAAGCCAGCACGGAACCAGATGGTTCCACCCTCTTTGACAACGTCGCCATCTCGATGGGAACGAACCTCAGTTCGGTGCACACGTTGAAAAATTGCCCCACCTTGATCGCCGGTGGTGGAGCTGGATTCCGCCATGGTCGTCACCTTGTGATGGACGACCCCAAAACGCCGTTGTGCAATCTTTGGCTCAGCACCTTGCGGGGCGCCGGCATTCAGTCGAATTCCTTCGGTGATTCGACGGGGATCATCGAGGATCTGTTTTGATGCTTGAATCGGAGTGAATTCGAAAAGAGTTTCTGATTCGCTGCACTGTCTCCACTTCCTGCGCTGAAAGTACCTGGTCCTGCCATGACATGTCCTACCCTGTTCTCCTTGCCGATTGTTATTCGCTTGTCGGCTGTCATGACGCTGGCGCTGATGCCGGGGGTGACCCGCGGGGAAGCGGCGGAGCGTCCCAACATTGTCTTGATGATGTGTGACGACATGGGTTGGGGCGACACGGGGTTCAACGGGAATGCGATCATTCAAACTCCCGAACTGGATGCTTTGGCCAGAGAGGGGACGGTGCTCGATCACTTCTACTCCGTCGGTCCCGTTTGCTCGCCAACCAGGGCCGCGTTCTTGACGGGACGGCACTACTTTCGAATGGGCGTTTGGTCGGCCAATCAAGGTCACCTCCCCGAGCAAGAATTCACCTTGGCAAGAATGTTGAAGTCAAACGGTTACATGACCGGGCACTTTGGCAAATGGCACCTGGGGACACTCAGTCGAACAATCTCTGCGAAAGGGAAGCGGCGGCGTCCGGATCTTCATTACGCACCGCCTTGGGAACGCGATTACGACGCTTCTTTTGTGACGGAGTCGGCGGTGTGCACCTGGGATCCCGGCATCGGCAGACGTGCACGCAACAACCCCTACTACGAAAACGGTGTTCCAACGGACGAGAACGTTTTGGGGTGCGATTCCCGGGTGCTGATGGATCGAGCGGTGCCGTTCATCGAACAGGCGGTGGCCCGCGAACAACCGTTTCTCAGTGTGATTTGGTTCCACGCCCCGCACGAAGACATCCAAGCTGGACCGGAGTACTTGGCCCGCTACGAAGGGCACGGCGAGGCGGCCCACTACTATGGATGCATCACCGCCGTGGACGACCAAATTGGGCGACTACGACGGAAACTCGATCAGCTTGGTGTCGCCGACAACACGCTGCTCTTCTTTTGCAGTGACAACGGACCGGAAGGTCAGACGCCCAAAGATCGATCCAAAACGCGACGTGCGGGCAGTGCAGGCGATTTCTCGGGACGCAAACGAAGCGTGCTCGATGGTGGCGTTCGAGTTCCCGCGTTGGTCCATTGGGCTGGCAAAGTCCCTGCTGGCGTCCGACTCGATGTCCCGCTGTCGGTCATGGATTTGCTTCCCACCGTGGCAGCAATCACGGGGACTGAGCCGCTCCCAAATCGTTGGCTCGATGGTGAAAATGTCCTTCCCATTTGGAAAGGCGAACAATCGAAGCGAGAGAAGTCGATTCCGTTTCGCTACGGAGAGTTCGCCTGCCTGGTCCGAGGCAAACACAAGCTGATCATCGAGTCAGCCAGCGACACTTCACACGACCGATTGTTTGATCTCAGCAACGATGTCACCGAATCAAAGAACCTCGCCGACCAGCATCCAGAACGGGTCAGATCGATGCGGAAGGAGCTGCTTGAGTTTTTGGAGTCTGCGAAATCCAGCCATGCGGGCGAGGACTATGACGGTGATCACACCAAACCGGTGGAACGATGGCGTTCACTTTCGAAAGCCGAGTCGTCTTCTTTGCAATCTCACACGAACTTTGTGCGTTGAATCTGAACGCGTCCGATGTCGAAAAAGCGGCTCCCGGTCCTTCGAGGGCTAGTCGAATCGCGGACCGGGAACCTTGCCGGCATTGGAACGTCCTCCACCGACTGTTGCGATGAGACCACCATGGTGAATGCAATCACCCCGGTGGCTCAGCGTTCTTTTTGATTCAGTCGTGGTCGTGCCCTTCGTGACCCTCTGCGTCGTGGTCGTGTCCCTCATGATCATGTCCCTCGTGATCATGATCGTGCGAGATCTTTCCGGTGTAAGACTTGCCGCTGATCTCCAACGTCACCGCACCTTCGGCACCCTGTTCCATCCACGCTGCCATCTCAGGGTTGGCGACGCTGAACGAGGACGACTTGCCCTCAGTGGTTTGTGCGGCCGGCAGCGAGAACGTTTTCACGATGTCATCGTGCTTCAAGCTGACGGTCAGTTCGGCCGCTTCGATGGCAACCGTTTCGGTCGCAGCACCGTTGAGCACGTTCAGCGTGACAGTTTGGTCGTCGTGAAGCATCTCCAAGTGGAACGCTTCCTTGCCGAGTTCAATCAGTTCTCCACCGTGAGGGCCATGTTCGGGGTGACCATGTCCTTCAGGCGGCATTCCCTCCATCACCACCGTGTCGGTGCTGGGGTTTGTCGCCGCACCCGAGGGCGACTTGGGGCCACAGCCAACCAGGAAAACACACGCCAATGCCACCAAATTCCATGCAAACTTCATTTCAACTCCGAGATTTGAGGGGATAACAATCACTTCGAGGATTCTTTTCCATCGATTCAGGACGTCGTCGATCGATCGAAGGGTTCTTTCAATTCAATGGTTTTCGTTCAAGAAAGGGTTGCTGGTTTCGGCGCTCGAGGCATCCACCATTTGCTTCCCAGCGCCACGTCCAATGGCCCAGAACAATGCCGGCCGCACGAAAAACTCGGCCAGGGTGCTGCTGAGCAATCCACCGACGATCACCGTCGCGATGGGGTACAGGATTTCTTTTCCCGGTTCTCCTGCGGCAAGTGCCAACGGCAGCAACCCAATGCCTGATGTCAGGGCCGTCATCAACACCGGTGCCATGCGTTCTTGTCCTGCACGGACCACCATCTGATGCGTCCATGATTCGCCTTCGTGACGAACCAAGTGCAAGTAGTGGTTGAGCAACAGGATGCCATTTCGACTGGCAATACCGCACAGTGATATGAAGCCCACCATCGCGGCAACCGTCAGATTTTGGTCGGTCAGCACGAGTGCCGCCACGGCACCGACAAACGCGGTCGGAAGTGCGACCAGGACTTGCATGGCGAAATTGATGTTTCCAAACAACGTGTAGAGAACCAGGAACATTCCCAACAACGCCACGCCGGACAGAATCATCAATCGACGCGTTGCCGATTGTTGGCTCTCGAATTGGCCGCCGTATTCCAAGTAGTACCCCGGTTCGAGTTCCAGCTCTTCCAGACGGGATTGGATGTCGTTGACCACGTCCACCACGCCTCGGTCGGACACGTTGGCTTGCAACACAATTCGGCGTCGAACCTTTTCTCGCTTGATCATGTTGGGACCATCGCTGCGATAGATGTCTGCCAACTCATCCAGTGGAAGTGTGCCGCCGTTGGGCAAGGGAACTGGCAGTCGCTTCAGTTTCTCGATGTTCTCTCGGTAGGGTTCGTCCATGCGAAGCATCAAGTCAAACGTCCGTTGACCGAGCACGACTTGGCTAACAACTTGCCCATTCATCGCCGTTTCAACCAGTTCCATCACATTGGCAGGGCGCAGCCCATTCTGCGTCAGAGCGGGTTGATTCACGTCGATCCGCAGCTGGGGAATGTTCGTCTGTTGCTCGATCATCACGTCCGCCAAACCCGGCACACCTGCGATGCGTTGCTTCATTTCTTCCGCCTTGTTTCGCAACACATCCAAGTCATCGCCGTACAGTTTGATGCCAATCTGCGCCTTCACCCCAGAGATCATGTGACTGATCAGGTGAGCGAGTGGCTGTTCGGTGCTCGAAACGACTCCCGGAAATTCTTCCATGGTTTCGCGAATGGCTTCGATGGTTTGTTCCCGATCCGCTCCGTCGGCGATCTCCAAGAACATTTCCGTGACGTTGACTCCTTCCGCGTGTTCGTCCAGTTCGGCACGTCCAGTGCGGCGAGCCACTGACTTCACGGAGTCGAGCTTCATCAATTGCTCTTGAATCGTTTCACCGATCTGGTTGCTGGTCGCCAACGACGTCCCTGGTGCCAACAGAGCGTTGACCTGCACCGCACCTTCGTTGAAAGGCGGCAGGAAATCACGCTCCAGTCGCGACAAGGCGATGCCGGCGAAGACGACCAGCACCGCGGTCGCGGCCAGCACGGGGACTGCGAATTGCGTGCTGAAACGAATTGCCAATCCCGCGATTCCTTTCAGTCCTTCCAACAACCGTCCCTCTTCCGCGTCCTCGCCACCAAGCATCCATTCAGAGACCTGGATCAAGATCCAAAACACGGGCGTCAACAGAAGCGTCCAAGCAAGTTGGTTTCCAGGAAGTCGCCAATCTTCGACGAACCAATGTGAGAATCGCGGCAAGATCCAGGTGACGGTCAGCCCAGCGATTCCGAATGCCAACAAGGGAACCACCAACTGCCAGTTCCGTTTTCCCACCATCAGCAACGACGCCAACACAGGAGTCACGGTCAGCGAAACGCCGAGCGAAGCAATCAGAGAGACCACATACCCCATCGCGAGCGGCACAAACAGTTTGCCTTCCATTCCTTCAAGGGCGAACAAGGGGATGAAGACGAGCACCACAATCGCAGTGCCGTAAACAACACTGCTTCGCACCTCGACACTCGCGTCGTAGACGACTCGCAGATTAGGTCGAGGGGTATCGGAATGACGGTTCTCTTTCAGCCGCCGAAAGATGTTTTCGACATCCACGATCGCGTCGTCGACCAACTCGCCGATCGCGACTGCCAATCCACCCAACGTCATTGTGTTGATCGACAATCCAAACGCTGCGAACACGCAGGCGGTGGAAATGATGGACAAAGGGATTGCGGTGAGCGTGATGAATGTGGTGCGAAAGTTCAACAGGAACAGAAACAAAATCACCAGCACCAACACGCCACCATCTGCCAAGGCCTCGACCACATTGTCGATGGCTCGATCGATGAACGAGCGTTGGGAATAGACGTTGGCGATTCGGATGTCATCCGGAAGCGATCCCCGGAGTTCCTCCAGTGCTTCCACGATCGCTTGATCCACCTTGCGAGTGTCACTGCCGGGTTGCTTGTTGATGGTCAGCACGACGGCGGGACCACCTTCGACGTTGCCGTTTTCATCACGCACAAAGGCGGACGAATCACCTCGCTTGACTTGAGTTCCCTCGACCACGCGAGCGACATCCGCCAAGGTCACCGGCCGTCCCGAACGCATTGTGATCGCGATCTGTTTCAGTTCCTCCAAGCTGGTGATGCGTCCCAGCCCTCGAACCAGCAACTCGTTGGCTCCTTGGTCATCCAAGTAACCTCCCGTCGCGTTCAAGTTGGACTCTTTGACCGCTGTGTGAACTTCTTCAATCGTCAGGCCAAACTGAATCAACTTGTCGGGGTCGATCAGCACTTGATACTGCATTCGACCGCCGCCCATGGTGAACACCTGCGACACACCCGGCACCGTCAATAACCGCTGGCGGACAACCCAATCGGCCAAAGTCCGCACTTCCATCGGTTCGGTTTCGCCACCTTCGCTCCACATCCCGTACATCAGGATTTGGCCCATGATCGATGAAATGGGGGCCAGGGTTGGCTTCACGCCATCAGGCAATTGTTCGGACGCCAGTTGCAAGCGTTCGTTGACGATTTGCCGATCATTGTAAATGTCGGTGTTCCAGTCGAACTCCACATAGATCACCGACAATCCAATGCCACTGCTGCTGCGGACCGCTTCCACCCCACTGGCTCCATTGAAGGCGGTCTCCAATGGAAAGGTGATCAAGGTTTCCACTTCCTCGGGTGCCATCCCATGGGCCTCGGTGATCACCACCACGCGAGGGCGATTCAAATTGGGAAAGACATCGATTGGAAGTTGGGTGGCTTGCCAAGTCCCAACGCCCAGCATGATCGCCGCGACCACCAGGATCAGCAGGCGGTTCCGCAACGAGAATTGAATGATCTTGTCTAACATCGTGGTCACAAGTTGAAATGAATGGGGTGGCTTGGTGGGCAGCAACCTGCGAGCGACATTCGCACTCTTTCTTGGCTGGCCCCCAAAAGAATCTCAGAACGATCGTCGACGGATCGAGATCAGTGGTTGTGGCCGGCGTGCGGGTCAATTGCACCACCACCACGATTCTTCATTTCCATTTGCAACTGGTGAGCACCACGCACCGCGATCTGTTGCCCAGGCCAGATCTGCCCATCGTTTCGGATCGCCACGTGGACGCTGTCGCGAGCCACAATCTCCACTGCGACGCGATCAAAGTGATCGCCGTTTTCGATGAACACAAACCGGTTCAACCCTTCTTCCGCAACCGCATCTTTGGGCACCACAATCGAGTTTTCGATTCGCGAGACAGGAAGGCGAAGCGTCAGTCTTTGCCCTGGTTTGAATCGCCAACTGACATAGCGCTTCTGATTTCGGACCTCGTCACGTTCAATTTCGTTTTCGAGACCGACATAGAACGCCAAGGACCGTGATTCCGTCTCGATCTTGTTGCCAATGTAAATCACATTCAGGCCACCAATCATTTCCACGTCGCCGTCCGGCCCGCTCATCGTGGCCTGGACTTCAGCGTGTGTGTCCGCTGCTTGTCGCAACAGTCGGGCATCACGTTGATAGGCCAGGCCTTCGATCAGCAGTTGGCTGAAGTCGGAAATTTGGGAGATCTGTTGGCCAGCGGTGACGGATTCACCCCGGCGCACGTCCAGTTCCGAAACAACAAATTCTGCATCAATGTGCGTGTGCCCGTGATCGTCCAGTGGCGGTGGTTGCATCGACGCCAGTCGGGCTTCGGGGTTGCCCGCCATCCGATTGGTCGCCTGGCTGAGTGCCTCGTGATGCAGCGAATTGTCTTCCTCGACCCATGGCGCCCGAACAATGACTTCGCGAATCAACGTGCGGTCTCGTTCGATCGTGGCAATCTGTTGTTCCGTCAATCCGTGCAGCAGCATCGATTGCTTTGCCGCACGGAGGCCCGCGAGCAACTTCTCGCGTTCGTATTCGCGAGCCAAACGCGTCTTGCCTGAAACGGCCCCTGAACTGGTGATCGCCGACAGGCGTTGGATTTCACGATCCTCGACATCCAGTTGTCCCAACTGCAGCAAGAAGTCCTCTTGGGTCTCGACCAAGTCTTGGTGCGTCAAACGCAGCCGAAACATCGGGGAGCCGCTTGCGATCAACTCACCTCGCGACACATGAATCGCGTTGATGACCCCCGTTAACGGCGAGGTGATTGAAATGTGGGTCTTGCCGGGCCACGGTGTCACCATGCCAGGCACTTCCACGTACTTGGTGTAGGGGCCAACGGTGACCGGTTCTGTTTGGAGCCGCAAGTTGGCTCGAGCCTGCGATGTCAGTTCCAGCGAGTTTGCCGCATCGTGGCCCGCATGGTCGTGACCGGCATGGTCATCGTGCCCGTCATCCACACTGGATGGCGATTGCGTTTGGGCGGTTGATGGACCATCGAAATCGGTGAGGAGATACAACCCGATCACGACTGCGATTGCGATGGCCAGCAATGAAAGAATGGAGGTGCGCAGCGACGCGAGCCACGGAATGGATGAGGTCATGACAGTGCACGGGAGCAAGTTGGACGACCGGATCGTCCTCGCAGACAGCGGTTCACGCTGGGCGAAGCGACAAGTGTCTCAATGCAATGGAGAAGTTGCGGTCTCTGTCCTCCCTCGCCACTGGGCGACTGAGGAAATCGAGCCAACACCCACCGGTCGCAAACGAGAACTCGTTCCGATCAAAAATGAAAATTGGGAATAAAAAAGAAGGCGAAAGGTTGATTGCAAACGGGAGATATCCCAGTTCACAAACCACCAATCGCAAGCTCCCAATTTCAAATCACCCAGGTGCACAACCAAGCACAGTGAGACCTGGAATCCATCGCTGTCCAACCGACATCGACAACTGTGACACGGTTCCAAGCAGCCGAGGAACGGTGGTTTGGATCCTCCGCTGGCGTGTCCAGAGAAGCAACCCAAGGCAGTTCGACGACGAATTGCACATCGTTCGAGCCCACAAAACTGCAACCAACGCCCCCGTGACAACCTGGGTGGTCGTGATCGCATGGGGCGGATTGGCAGAGGCATCCGTCAATGCAAGTTGTTTCACTCGCGTCGGATGTTTTCTGGCCTGCATCATGATGGTGCTGGCAACAATCCTGCGAGTTCCCCTCCCCGTGATCGTGTCCAGCGTGGACACTTAGCGAGTCAGCCTCCAAGTGGTCGTGTGAGCAACCTTCGTGATCGTGGCCACCACAGGCAACGACATGATGCATCGCACACCCGAAAAACAGGTGCAGCAGCAATGCCACGGCGGTGATGAGACGACAAAAGGCGGACACGGTTTCTCTGTGGATGGAAGGATGCAGCTATTATCGGTTGTTCGGATCACAAAGACCAGATCGAAGACAGCTCAGGAAGAAAATTCAACCAGTCTTTCCGAGGTTCGTTGGACGGAACCTCGCTGATGCCTTTCGAAGTTGCCCGCCGTCGCTTGAAGGCCGTTAGACAACAGAATCAATCGGGAATGCCAAACTCCGGGGCGGAGGCATTCCTTTTCAACGGTCCAAGGTCACCAACAACCCTTCGATCTCCGCGGCCGCTTGGCGTGCCTGGGCGGCCGCCTCCAAGACGCTCAAACGCGTGTTGAACAACGTCCGCTGGACGGTCAACAACTGCAGGTAGTCGGTTTCCCCGGCCTCAAATGCCCGTTGCGACAATTGGTAGGTTTCTTCGGAGATTGGCAACACGTTCGCGTTCAATCGGCGATAGCGTTGGAGCGCCACTTGGTATCGTCCAGCTGCGTTGGCCAATCGGCCTTCCAGGCTCCACTGGGTCCTCTCGATCGCGGCAGACGCTTCGGAAATGCTCGCCCGGGCACTGCGGATGTTGCCCTGATTGCGATTCCATAGTGGCAACGGAACGCTGACTCCGATCCGAGCGAAGGTATCATCCGACACGGCGTCGACCCCGACCCCGACGAGCCCCGTGATGTTGGGAGTGACTTGGGCGCAAGCCAGACGCAGCGACCATCGCGCTCGTTCCAACGCGGATCCAGCTGCCGAAATTTCGGGGCTGGTCGCGTTGATTTCTGACAGCAGCGAGTCCCATGGTGTTTCGATGAGTCCCTCGGCGATGTCGCCAACCAACGCTCCCTCCGGCAAGGCCGACAAACCGGTTGCAGCGGCCAACGCTTTGCGGCTGGCTCGCAACTGTGTCGCAGCGTTCTCAGCGGTGATGCGTGCTTGTTCCGTCTCAACGCGAGCCTGCAGCCAGGCGACCCGTGAAACTTCTTGAGCGTCCAGCAGATCTTTGACGCTGTTCAGCGACTTCTCCGCCAGGTCGACGATCTGGGACGCGATTTCTGCGCGACGTTGAGCCACCAGGGCACTCGCAAACGCGGTGCGAACGTTGGTGAGGACTCGCAACTCCGCCATTCGCAGTTCCGAGCGTCGCTTTTCAGCCTCGTGAGCCTGAACCTGTTGAGCGATCTCAAGTTTGTTTGCGGTCACGAACTGCTGGGACAATTGCACCGAGTGCAATCCCGATGACGATTCGTTGCCGATCTCATCGGATTGATATTGCAAAACCGGGTTGAAGGGCAGGCCCGCCTGGATGGCTTGGCCAGTCGAAAACGCCACCCTTGCTCGAGCTTCGGCAATTGCTGGGTGCGCCCCCAGCGCCATCGATTCAACGGACGAAAGAGTCAACTGGCCGAGTGGATTGGTGCCCGCCAACTGGGATTCACCAACGATTGGAGACGGCATGCTCGCAGGCGAGATTGGCTGCCCTTCTTCGACCTCTTGCAGGGAGGCATCCAGTTCCATCGCATCACGCAACGTTTGCGGTTCGACGACCAACGTGGAACCTGCGTCGCCGGTCAGCTTCAATTCTGGTGGCGCTTGCAAGGCGACCGGTTCTGGTGTGCTTTCACCAGCGAAATTGAGCTGGTCCCAACCGACCTGCTGAACGCGTTCTTTTGGCTCGACCTTCCCTGCCGTCTCTGGGGCGACGGACTCTTGGTACACAGGTTTTGCCCCTGCGAAAGAGCGACTGGGCGTCATTTCGCTGACGGTTTGGCAACCACTCGCGATTCCCAAACAGGCCAGCAACATCGCACTCTTTGCGTTTTGCATCCCGCTCCTGTGATTTGAATGCATTTGCATCGCGACACCTTTCCCATGATTCGACACTAGCCCATTGCGTTCATCGGTTTGACACGACTCGTGCATCACGCACGATCGCGATAACCCGAACGAATCCTCCCCTCCGAGGATCAGGCTGTAACGATTGTGCCGATCAAGAAAATTGGCATGGCACCGTCACACTGGTTCAACAGGGGCCACCACCGATACGCTGCGCAGTGAATTCAGGGCAAAACAGTGACTCACCAGGACTGCCTCCGCAATTCAGAAACAAGCCCTCGGACGCTCTCGAGGATGCCGTCTGCAAAGACGGACGCCAGGCTTGCAGTTCCGGTCGGCAGTGTTGCCAAGTTTTCTTCAAAGGTGGATTGTTCTGCCGGAGTCATCCGCCGATGACGTTCCCGGAATCTCGAGGCGTCTCGTCCTCGTACTGATGATTCATGCTGGAATTGCAGGAGGGCCAACTCGGCTGGGTCAAACCAAACCCAATCGCAATTTGGGCAGTGATCGAGATCGAAGGCCAGGGCCCCCGATTGCCGGTCTTTGTTCAGCGGTCGTCGACACTGCGGGCAACGAAGTTGGCTGACGCTTTCTCTCCAGTGCGTCGCCTCTTGTTGCAATTCCGAAGGTGGCTTTGCGTCTCGGCGACAAATGTCTTCGACGCGTCGCGACTGAACCAAGTACCCCATGCATTGCTTGCACTTGAAAACATTCAATCCTTCATATCTCGTTCGGACCAATGCTTCCGAGCAAGCCGGGCACTGCATCTGACTACCTCAACCATCGAAAGAAAGCAAACACCAGACACTCCATTCTACACAGGCAAGCACTCACTTGCTCTGCCCATTGGGGCTGGCTTGGAGTGCGCACCTGGCGGACGATTCTTTCTTGATCGTGTCGACTTCAGTCTTGGCCTATTTCAGCCCTTGTTCTCGGAGCCATTTGGCCGCTTCGGCTCGGCCGTTTTTCAATGGTTCAAGAGGATTGTTCTTGGCCCCGGCAAGACCCGTTTGGTACTGGAGTCCGCTCCCGGGATAAAAGTATCTTGGTGTGCCATGCACTGAGCCTCGAGGTTCTGTCGTTGCATAGTGAAGTGCGTTCTTCTCGGTCATGCCTCCGAAGAAGTCTTGCAGCACGTCCGCGACAAACGCCCCTTGGACCGTCTGATAGACCCGACCCTTTGCAGCGTAGCTTTTCCCTGGTGTGACTTCGGTCGCTGCATCCCATCGAACCTGGAAACGAGAATGCTTGCCACCTTGGCTCATTTCCGTGGCATCGCAACCCAGCGTCGAAACCGCGTGCAGGTCAGCTCCCAGGTCCACCAAATGTTTCAATAGTTTCAAATCACCGGCAGCTGCGGCAAAGTGTAGAAGCGTCTTTCCTCCACAGCGACTCTCCACGGTCAGTTTTCCGGTTCGCAGCCCCTCCAGGATCTCTGCTGAGTCCCCCAGAATCAATGACTCCACCTCGGTTGGGTACTGAATCGTTTGGCTGTTGTTTCGAAATTCGTAGTGAGGTTGAATCAACGCCAACTCTTGGACGCGAAGTCCAGAGGCCAACTGCCATTCAGTGAGGCCGTCGGTCTCGATTCGGCCCAGCACGTCCAGGCGATGCTCTCGGTCAATCAGCCGTGCCAGTTGCGGATGACCAGACGTCGCGATCAGGTGACCGACGGCGCAGTGCGTTCCCCACGGGTCGATGAAGACGGGGCGTCGACCGGCGACAAAGACGTTCTGTGGAAAGACGCCGGCCAGCATGTACTCGCGAAGTCGCTCGATGTTTCGCGCGCGTTCTTCGCTCTGTGATTCAGTGAGATCATCGACGTTTGCCGCCATGAGTTGGTCCAACACAAGTCGGAAGTGCGTCTGGATCAAAGCGACTTCATCATCGACGGATCTCAACGAGGCAAGCGCAGATTGATCAGGCATCCTTTCAGACCAATTCGGATTCACCTCCAAGAGCTGCGTTTGCAGTTCGCGGGTTGGCTTCCGCGTCTCGAACGGTTCGGTGGCATGCAGGGACACAGCAGCCAACAGGGCGGGAAGGACGGACGGGATTGCAAGTTTCAGCCATGGTGTGATCGGGGTATTCATCGCAGTTTCAACAGAAAAGGGGGCGAACGGGTGAAGCATTCCTCACCTCAGTTGCCCCTGCGAAATTCGCCACGTTTGCCCCTCATCGAAACCGAGACTTTCTTGCATTACCTGGAAACAATTCGAACGGTCATGCCACCGCGTCTTTGCTCATCCAGTTCCTCGGCGGAGGCGTCGTGGCAATGAACTGGCTGCGAGTCTATTGACTTACCGCGAATGGAAATTGGCGGCGGCGTGTTCAACTTGGGACCGATGAACGTCGCGTTCATTGGGAGGTTGGCAAAGTGGCAATCTCAAATCACTTGTTACGGGGGTCAAAGCCACACTGGCATTTTCTCCTGTCGATGAATTCTCGGATTGAACTTATTCTAGGACCAAGGCGGCCTGCCTTTTGCTTCGCCAGTGGACCACCGTTTCTGGACGCTGATTGCTGTGCTTGGTCGCGTCTTTGAGTCAAACGACATGGCGGATTTCGTTCGCTCTCATTCGATTCGACCACACCTTTGTTTCACCTCTTGCTGATTGCATCATGATTCTCCGTTGCCTGTTCGCTTTTCTGTTGTTGGCGTCATCCGTTTCCGCCGCGGATCCTTCCTTGGTTCCGCTGCCACTCAAAATGGAATCCCAACCAGGACCCCCATTGGTTCTTCCAAAGATCCTCACCGCAAAGATGCCTGAAGATGCTGGGTGGGCCAAGCATCTGACGATATTTGGGGAGCGTTTAAACTGGATGACGGCCGGGGATCATCAACTGCAATTTGCAGGCGGTGAACATGCTTTGTTGACATTCACCCATTCGGCGGACCTCTCGGAAGAAGCCTACTCGATCGCAGTCACGTCCAATCAGATTCAGGTGACAGCTTCGACCGTCAAGGGGCTGGCTCACGCGACCGCAACGTTGCTTCAGTTGGTCGGCAGCGACAATTTGAAGTCGATCCCGCAACTGCGGATCGAAGACTCGCCGCAACTCAGCTATCGAAATCTGATGATTGACATGGGGCGAAATCCCCACAGCGTCGAGCTCTTGAAAGAAACAATCGATTTGCTTTGGTTCTACAAAGTCGACTCGGTTCAATTGCACCTCACCGACGACCAGCGAATCGCGTTTCCTTCGACCGCGTTCCCAAAACTTTGGGACGGTGTGATTTCTTTGGAAGAGTTCCAGGACCTGGAACGCTACGCGGTGGAGCGTGGTGTCACAATCATTCCCGAGTTAGAAGTTCCTGGACACTCCGAACTGTTGCGCCGGGCCTATCCAGATGTTTTTGGAAAGACGGGAACGGATTTGACCCAGTCCGAAACGGCACTGGAAGGCATCAAGACGCTGCTGGATGAAATGATGGCTGTCTTTTCGTCCTCGCCGTACATTCACATCGGCGGGGATGAGGCATTTGGGGTGCCTGAGAATCTGCAACGCGACTTGATCAATGAACTGCACGCGTATTTGAAGTCCAAAGGGAAAGAGACTCTGGTGTGGGAAGGACCTCGTCCTGGAACCGGTGACAATCGAGTCCATCCGGAAGTCATCCATCTCAATTGGCGAACCATCAACTACCCGGCCGATGAAATGATCCGGGACGGACACCGCGTGATCAATGCGGCATGGGATCCCCTGTACCTGGTCGATCACTATCCGCGCACCAACTTCACGATGACGTCGCCTCAACACATTTATGAAACCATGTCGCTGACGACATTCAAACATGTGAATCCGGAAATCCGAACCTACGCCGATCCGGTCGAAGTCGCTCCCACGGACAAGCTGATTGGATTCTGCATGCCATGGTGGGAAGGCCGTGAAGAAAATTTCTCGCCGCAGACAATCCCACGTTTGATTCCATTTGCCGAAGTCGCGTGGAACCCGAGCCTTGAGCGAAATCACGACGACTTCGAGAGTCGGTCGTCGTTGACCGAGAAGGCAAGGACGGCAGCGTTCTACCCCGTTTCAATCGATGCCAAGAATTTGCTCGTCCCAGCGGACGGCGTCTTTGAACAATCGACACTGGTCTCGTTGGGGATGGCGGAAATGGAGAGTGGTTCGTCCTTGGATTTCGAGATTCATTACACGACGGATGGTACCGAACCGTCGCTGGACTCCGCCGTCTACGAGTCACCCTTGGAATTGACCAAGAGCGCCACGGTCCGCGCCACCGCCTTTTCGGGACGGGAGCGGGTTGGTCACGGGAGCCGACGCAACCTGATCAAAGTGAATGGTCAACCGAATCTCGCGTTGCACCAACCGGTCACCTCGAGTGCGACGTCTGGACCGCCCTTTTCCGTGGAGCGAATCACCGATGGAGGAACCGACAACCTTGGTTTCTACCTGGGTTACCCCGCGGATCCCGAACCAATCCAACTGACGATTGATTTGGGAGGTGTCCAAACGGTGAAACAGATCAACGTGTTTGCCTACAGCATTGCGGGATCGTTTGAGAAGTACAGCGTGGCGACGTCCACCGACGGAGTCGACTTCGAGGAGGTGGCGACGCGACTGGAGAAGCCCGAAGATCCAACGACTCCTGCCGAACATCGCTTCTCACCTCGCGAGGTTCGCTACGTTCAAATTCGATCGCATGGCAACAAAGGCTACGTGTTCAATTCGTTCTCGAAGATTATCGAAGTGCAAGTCTTCTGAGCTCATGGTTGCCAGGGACGACCTTCGAAGGGACCCGCGAGGAAATCGTCTCGGAGCAACTTCGATGTTCCCATGACAGTGGAAGGACGTGAACCCACTGGTGAGACGCCAGGCCGCTGGGTCCATTCCGCGAAGACCAATTCTTTGACTGATCTCTCGACGCTTCCACCTCAACATCTAACTGTGCAGGGACATGGCACTTTCATCCATTGACTACGCGATCATTGTTGCGTTCTTTGTCATCACGACGTCCATTGGACTTTTCGCGAGTCGCCGGGCGGGCAAGAGCTTTTCGGAATACTTCTTGGCTGGCGGGCAGATGAGCTGGTGGATGCTGGGCATCTCAATGGTCGCCACCACGTTTGCTGCCGACACGCCGAACTTGGTCACTGGCATCGTCCGTCGAGATGGCGTCAGCGGAAACTGGGTTTGGTGGGCATTCCTGCTGACCGGACTGCTGACCGTGTTTGTTTACGCCAGACTTTGGAAACGCAGCGGCGTTTCGACGGACTTGGAGTTTTACGAACTTCGCTACAGTGGCAAAACCGCGGGGTTTCTGCGTGGATTCCGAGCGATCTATCTGGGGGTCGTTTTCAATTGTTTGGTCATGGCCAACGTGATTTTGGCGGGGATCAAGTTAGGCGGCGTCTTGGTCGGCGCGACACCCATTCAAGTGGTGCTTGTCACCGGAACCATCACCGTTGTCTACACCTTGCTGGGAGGACTGCGGGGCGTGATCCTGACGGATTGCTTTCAGTTTTTCGTGGCCATGTTCGGAGCGATCGCTGCGGCCTACGTCGTTTGCAACTTGCCGGAAGTCGGCGGTTTTACCAACCTGCTTCAGCACGAAGAAGTGCGATCCAAGACAGCGTTGCTGCCCGACTTCAGCGACATGGACGCATTGATTCCGCTAATCATCATGCCTTTTGCGGTGCAGTGGTGGAGCGGATGGTACCCAGGCTCCGAACCGGGTGGCGGTGGCTATGTGGCTCAGCGAATGTTAGGTGCACGGAGTGAGAGGGATGCGACCCTGGCCACGCTGTTGTTTCAAGCAGCCCACTACTCGCTGCGTCCTTGGCCATGGATCATTGTGGCACTCGCATCCATCGTCGTTTTCCCAAGTCTAGAAAGCATTCAAGTCGCCTTCCCTGGCGTTGATCCCCAATTGGTCCAAGATGACCTCGCCTACCCGGCGATGTTGACGTACTTGCCCAGCGGTCTGCTGGGCATTGTGATTGCGAGTTTGATTGCAGCTTTCATGTCCACGATCTCAACGCACTTGAATTGGGGGGCCTCCTACATTGCTCACGATTTCTACCGCAGATTTGTCAATCCTGAAGCCAGCGAACATCGCTTGGTCGCCACGGGGCGCTGGGCCACCGTGGGGCTGATGATCGTCGCCGGTGCGGTCGCATTGATGCTGGAAAGTGCGATGGAAAGCTTCAGCATCATCCTGCAGATCGGTGCAGGCACTGGTCTGATTTACATCTTGCGATGGTTTTGGTGGCGGATCAATGCGTTCACGGAGATCACCGGGATGGCGGTTTCGTTGGCGGTCGCGATGTTCTTTCAATTTGGGTATGTGCACACAGGGTGGCCGGAACTCCGTTCCTGGCAACAACTGTTGTTTGGCGTTGTGATCACGACCCTAGCGTGGATGTTGGCCACGATCATCACTCCACCGACCGATCGTGAAACGCTACGAAAATTCTATCGGAAGATTCGTCCAGGAGGCGCGGGCTGGAAAACGATTCGCAACGAATTGGCAGCGGATGGCGTTCATGTTGAAACCGGTGATTCAATCACGGCGGGTTTGAAAGCCATGATGGCCGCGACGTTTCTGATCTACTCGGTCTTATTCAGCACCGGGTACTTTCTGTACCAATCTTGGATTTGCTTGGGAGGCAGTTTGTGTGTGTGCGTTGTCTCTGCCGTTGCCTTGTGGCAAACGTGGCCGTCGCTGCGAATCGATGGGCCGCCCTCGGAAAAGCAATGAATCCAAGGCGTTGGTCGCGTTGCGATCGCTGGTCTATCAACGCATCATTTCTGTTTTGCTTCCGACAGGATGTCAGCCAATTCATTGAGATCCTTCACGATGAGATCGGGACGCTGAACATTGGGGTAAAGCGCCTTTCCAGGGCGTTTCACAAATGCGGTCTGCAACCCGACACTTTTCGCTCCGGCCAGATCCCAAGCATGGGCAGCGACCATCAAAACTTCATGAGGTTGGACCCCCAAGTCATCCAACACCATTTGATAGGGTGCCGGGTGAGGCTTGTACTTTTTAAGTTGATCCACGCTGTAACGTTTTTCGAAAAGATCCGTGAGTCCAGCGTTCTTCATCTGCGTTGCGACGCCCACGGACGAAGAGTTGGTCAAGCTCACAATGTGAAAGCCTTGTTCAGCCAGTCGTTGCAAGCCTTCTCGAACGTCTGCGTGGGCTGGCAAGGATCGCAAGGGAGTGACAATCGCAGCCCGGGCGGATTCACGGTCCAGTTCGATTCCTTCCCGCTCAGCGACCATCATCAAGGCGGCGGTACCGATTTCACCAAAGTCGTGATACTCGCCCGCCAACGTTTCAACCAACGAGTAATGCAACATCGTTGAAAACCACAATGGCAGCAGGTCTTCGCGTCCGTTCAAGGCTTTGCCAACCGATGTTTTCAACGGGGCCAAGTCGAGCAACGTTTCGTTCACGTCGAACACAATCACTTTTGGAATGGTCGTATCGGAGTGGAGCATGGGGGGATCCGGTTGCAGTTGGTTGGCTTCTTCAGAAGGAGCCTCCTTTGGGACGCTTGCCGTTTCTTGGGCGGGCAAGCTCATCATCCAGACAAGCGTGAAGAGGATCGAGGCAACGAGACGAGTTGAAGAGAATGGCATGAGTTGCACAGTGAGAGGTTTTGTTGGAGAGGCAAACTGAAACTGCCATCGAAAACAGTTTCGGTGCAATTCAATGATGTGTTCCCCGCCCCGATGCCCGCCAAGCCCGAAGTTTGTCTTCATCTCGCAAACGATTGGAAAGTGCTTCCCGGCTGGCGCCATCCGATCGCAGCACCCCTTCCCTGAACGAGCGAAGCAGGTACGCAGGAAAGATTGGGCTTCCCCATGTGAGCCGCTGGCGTTAGCCACGGTTTTCACGCACAACCGGGGCGAACGCCCAAACGGCTCACATGGTTGTGCTTGATCACTCCTGCCGACCTGCTTAGACGTGTTTGTTGTTGCCTTCCTGCCGGCAGAGCTGAGCGAAGCGGGGGGACGAACATCGGATGCAGCGCGTCCCCCTCCCTGGCCCAGTGCGGCCTGCGTCCTCTGGAGGAAGGGTAAAGTAGAGCTGCTTGACCTCCGTTTTCTCTGGCAACTCAAAGCGTTTCGAAATGTGTTGACAGGAGATCGACCGTGGCTAGAATCGCCGGCGTTCGAGGTGACTGATTGGGTTTCAACCCAATCAGTGAACAGGGAACTCCGGTGAAATTCCGGGACGGTCCGGCCGCTGTGTGCCACCAGAGATCTTCGGAAGTCGATCTCATTGTTCACTTTTTCTATTCAGCCATTGTTCTCGTTTTTGCGTCGTGACGTGATACGTGAATGAGAAGGCAGTGAGTGAACAAACGGGTGGTGAGTCAGAAGACCTACCTCGCGCAAGACGTTTGGGTGCCTTCTTGGATTGAGGCAAACGTTGCAACGTATGAAACCAATGTTGCCATGCTTTGATCGAGGTTGCGGCGGTTCATGTGTTGGGTTTCCGTCTTCAGCAATTGAATTGAGTTTTCGTCGCAGCGTCTCCATGGATTGAACTTCTCGCACTTGGCTCGCAATTTTCGCGAACAAGCTGGAAGTCATCAGGGGAAATATGCGCCGACAACAGAAGATTCAATGCAAAGTGCATTTGGAATTGTCATCATGTCTTCTTCTCGCCCATGCCGTTTTTGTTGGGTCACCGTTTCTTCACGCGATCCGCTACAGGACCGTCCACTGGCACTGCCTTGGTGGGTGCTGCTGGCGTTGGTTTGTCTCTCGAGTTTGCGAGGCAGCGTCATTCAGGCCGATGTGGTGGTTGGTTTCGAGAACCAAACTCTGGGGGCATCAGGCGTGTTCAATGGGCCTGTCAACAATGCCTCCGTCGTACCGGGCACCTATGGAGGGAATGACCACATCGGAGTCTTTTCCGCTGATGGAGTGGACTTTTCCAACCGCCACAATGATCTGTACGGCAGTTGGAGCGGGTTTGCCGTTTCCAATCACACAGACACCACCACAGAGGGCTACACCAATGAATTCAGTGCTTACCCGGGGGCGGGATCAGACGGTTCCAGCAACTACGCAGTGGCTTTTGGCTATGCCAACTCGACTCCAACCAACATCAACACGTTGACCGCCCTGCCAAGCATTTATCTGCCCGATGGGGAGCAGGCGATCCGCTTGGATGTGAGCAACACGACGTACGCAGCACTTTCGATGCGTGACGGCGATTCCTTTGCGAAACCGTTTGGTGGAGTGTCGGGAACAGATCCCGACTTTCTCAAACTGTCCATTTTTGGAATTGATGCGAACGACCAAATCCTGGACACCAGCATCGACGTGTTCCTTGCGGACTTTCGCTTCACTGACTCACTGGAGGACTACATCCTGGATGAGTGGCGGACCGTCGATTTGTCTTCTTTGTCCGAAGCCACAAGCTTGCATTTCAATTTGTCTTCCAGCGACGTGGGACCCTACGGCATGAACACGCCGGGTTACTTTGCACTGGATAACTTTGCGACTGTGACCGCGGTTCCTGAACCGGGGTCACTGGCGTGGATAGCCTGCGTGGGGTTGGGGGTGGCTTGGCAACGACGACGTCGCCAAAAGCACGGTCTCGACAATCGTGAAATGCCAGGGAACGTTGGGGCGAATTCAATTGGATGACTTCAGCGTACCGGCTTCTCCAGCCACGATGGCCTCGTATTGCGCGACAAGCCGTTCGTCACCGAGACGCCGGAGGTTCTCCCCCAACGCGACATTGTCAGCGATCCGAACGAATCGTTCGTACTTCACTTTCGTTTTGGCTTCATCGGATTCGCGGGCATCGGTTAGTTCGCGAAAACGCGGGTAGTCGGGATGGTTCTCCACCACTTCGACAAACTCGTCTTGGCGACTGGTCAACAGTTCGATGGCAACTGGGTTGAGGACGTTGGCCAGTTCCGGCCATTTGCGTTCCAAGTCACGTGTGATCTGACGTCGCAGGCCATCCTCCGGGGAGGAGCGTCGGCGGCGGCGATTCGAATTCCGGTCTCGATCGGATTGGGTCGTCTTCCAGGCTTCATTGATGCGTTCATCACCGGAAAGGTTCAATTGATCGGACAAACCTTCCAGCATCGCACGTTGGGAAGGAGTCGCCAGATCCAGGATCAACGCGTAGGACTCATCGTTTCGCAGTAGGTCCGGCTTGTCTTCGTCGAAATGGCTGTGGATGCTCAGGAACTCGCCCGAACTCATCACGGGCAAATCGATCGTGTCGGCGGTGATCACCGTGTATGCATGGGCTTCATCAAATGAAACAACACCATCGCCGTTGTAGTCCGGACGTTCAATCAAGCGTCCGGAACGGTTTCGACCTGAGAGTGCCGCCCAAAAGTAGGTGCTGTATTCGACGTAGCTGGCTTCGTCCACCTCCGGGGTGCAGCCCGATGCGGGGCGATCGTGCACGGTGGCGAAGAAGCCAATTCGGTTTTGTTGAGAAAGGCCTTGGTCGGGATCGCCTTCATCGAAAATAAATCTCGCGAACCCGCCCGCGTGGCACTGGACCATGATCGCAACGACATCCACTCCCTTTGGCAGACCATCCAACATTTCAACGAACTCCTTCATTCGAATGGAGCTGTTGTTCCAGGTTGCGATCGTGGTGTCATAGGGCGATTGGCGATCGCTGCTTCGGCTTCCATGGGCGGTGACGTAAACATACAACCGATCTCCTGATTGCATCGTTTCGCCCACGTCTCGAAACCAATTGCGAATGTTTTTGGGTTCGGTGCTACCCTTCACGTTGGGAACACTGTGGTTGCGATAGGACAGCCCCAGAGAATCGCGATTGCCGAAGAACTCGGCCATCAAGCGATTGGCTTTCGGAACCGAGTTCGGATCCATCACTTGAAGGTCCTTTCCGACCGCATCCCCATCTGAAAAGTAGATGTCGTTGTGCTCCCCGAGCACCCCTTGCTCACTCAAGGCGCGCTGCGAGAACAGCACGTTGTTTTCTAGCGAGGCTTGATTGCCCGAGGGCGAGTACCCGCCCCCGATTGTGAGGAAGAAATCTTCGGCAGTGGCGAAGGAGCCACAACCGAGCAGCCAACAGCCAAGCAAGCAGCACAAAGTACGTCTCATCAGATACTCAATCGAATTCGCGGGAGCGCGATGCTGATTCGTGGATGATCAGCAAAGACCGCAGTTTATCAGTTCATCCGAGAGTCGTTTGTATCTTCTTGGTGGGGGGCGGGCGATCAGCGAGCCCTAAAGCTGACGCAGCCAGGTTTCCAAAACCAGCAAATTCCAAAGTCGATACCCATGATTTTGCTCGCCGTTTTCATGGGAACGGACCAAACCCGCGATGGCCTCGGGGCGGAAAAATTGATTGATGCGAGCGTCTTGAGCTAGCATCGTGTCGTGGACCAACGGTTTGAAGTCCTCCCGGAACCATTGCCCGATTGGGATCCCGAAGCCCATTTTGGGACGAGTGAAGATCGAGGCAGGAATCCGATCTCCAAAGGCATCCTGCAGAATCAGCTTCCCGCGTCGCCCACGGAACTTGTGCTCCACGGGAAGGGAGGCCGCCAACTCAACGAAACGATGATCGAGCATCGGTTGGCGAACTTCCAAACCGTGAGCCATCGACGCGATATCGACTTTGGTGCACAAATCGCACGGCAAGTACGAAAGGATGTCTGAGGTGGAGGCTCGCGTGACAACGTCTCGCCCTTCACTGCGAGCCCAAACGGATTCCAGAAAGTCGACGGGGTCATTCCCGGGCAATCGTGCGATGAAGTCATCGTTGTACATCGACGCCCGCATCGATTCGGGAAAGATCTGCAACCAATTCAGATAGCGCCGAACGACGGGTTGGTCGATCGCTTCCAAGAAACGCTTGGCTCGCCGGATGACCGAGCGGCGGCGATTCGAATCGGGAAGTTTTTGAATCAGTCCAATCCCGGGGATGCGGTTCAGTGGAAACAGGCGAGCAATTTTTTGACTCATCCAGAGAGCTCGGTAACGCTCGTAGCCAGCAAACAGTTCGTCGCCACCATCGCCCGACAACGCCACCTTGACGCTTTCGCGGGTGAGTTTCGACAAGTACCAAGTTGGCACCGCAGATGAATCACCGTAGGGTTCGTCGTAGTGCCAAACCAGCTTTTCAAGAATCTCGATGCCGCTGGGTTGGACCTCAAACCGGGTGTGGTCGGTTTGCAAGTGTTCCGCCACCTGCGCGGCGTAGCGTGTCTCGTCAAATTCCGCGACGGGGAACCCGATGCTGAACGTTCGCAGGGCGGTGTCGGTGTGATCGCCCGCCAAAGCCGTGATCAACGACGAGTCAATTCCGCCTGACAAAAACGATCCCAGCGGAACGTCACTACGCATTCGCAACCGCACCGAGTCGGAAAGCAAGTCGCGAACTTTTTCAGTGGCCTCTTCCCGACCGATTGGACGTTCCACCGATGGATCAAAGTTCCAGTACCGTTCCACTCGAAGCCCACGCTGGTCCAAGACCGCGAAATGGCCAGGCGGTAGTTTATGAACGCCTTTGAAAATGGTTCCTGGATGGGGGATGTATTGATAAGTCAAGAACTCATCGATTGCGTTGGGATCCACTTCCTCACAAACGCCAGGCACCAATCGAAGTGCTTTCAGTTCACTGGCAAAAACCAAACGCCCATTCTTGTACGAATAGTAAAGCGGTTTTTGACCAATGCGATCTCGAGCGAGAACGATGCGGTTGCGTCTGGCATCCCAAATCGCGATGGCGAACATCCCGTTGAGCGACGAGAAACAGTCCGTCCCCACATCTTCATAGAGGTGCAGGATCGATTCGCCATCACCTTGCGTTGCGAATTGGTGCCCGGCGCCCTGCAAGCGTTTTCGCAGCACTTCGTAGTTGTAGATCTCCCCGTTGAAGACCATCCGGACCTGGCCGTCTTCGTTGGCAAGCGGTTGGCGCGCGCCGTCCACGTCGATGATCGACAAGCGTCGAAATCCCAGCCCAACCCCCATGGGTTGGCCGGTCGCATCGCGATGCTCGGCGTCCATCCAGATTTGCGAATCATCGGGACCGCGATGAGCGATTTCGGTTGTCATCCTGGACAGCAATTCGGCGCTGATCGCTTGGTCTTCGCGTTGCCAGAGACCGCCGGTGATACCGCACATAGATAACGAGAGGGCTGGAGTCAGGAAGGGAAGTTAAATCACATAATCGAACGCCATCATCTCGATGACGATTTAGCCGACGCGTTGAGTTTCGCCGTTTGCACGACGAATCCGCATGCTTTCAATCTTGCGACTGGTGGCGTGCAACACTTCGATCTCCCAATGGCCGACGCGAATCAGATGCCCGGTGGTGGGGATCATTCCCGTGTGATGCAGCACCCAGCCGGCCACGGTTTCGTAGTCATCGCTTTCGGGCAGGTCCCAGTGAACCAAGTCGTTGACGTCATCAATCATGACCCGTCCGTCAACGTCGATGGTGTCGTCGTCGATCACTCGCATTTCGATCTCTTCTTCTTCGTCTGATTCGTCAACGATTTCGCCAACGATTTCTTCCAACGCATCTTCGATGGTCACCACACCGGCAGTTTGCTGAAACTCATCGAGCACAATCGCCATGTGCGAACGGCTGTGTAGAAATTCACGCAGCAACAGGTCGACGCTGCGATCTTTGGGCACCGACCAAGGGCGACGACAGAGATCAATCAAAGGTTTGTTCGGCAAACCTTCGCCCGCCAAATACGGCAGCAAATCTTTGACGAACAAAATCCCCACCACATTGTCGATGGTGTCTTCGTAAACGGGATAGCGTGTCCGTCCGGTTTCGATGATCGACTCGATGGCTTCTTCCCAAGTCGCTCTGATTTCGATGGCATTGACGTCAACACGAGGCGTCATGATGTGCCCCACGGTGTCCTCGTGAAGTTCCATCACCCCTTGGATCATTTCGCGAACACCGGGGGCAAAGAAACCTTCCCGGGTTCCCGCGGCCACGATCGTGCGAATTTCGTCTTCGAGTTGTTCTTCGTCCTCGTCTTCTGTTTCTTCCACGCCAGCCAAGCGGCGAGAGATGATCTCGAGCAGTTCACCGGGAGCATGCAGCGGGCGCATCACAAATGACATCGTTCGCCAAAACGGCCACGTGTGGTAAAGCAGTGGTGCGGAGGCGAACCGAGTCACCGCGTTGGGCAACCAAGTGTGAGTCAGCATGGTTAGACCAGCGGCCGCGATTCCCCATGCCAACAACGTGTTGAGATCCACGTCCACGCGATTGACGACCACGATTGTGCCGAACAGAACGAACATCACCGAACCGATGACGTGCAGGTAGGCGCCTGCGCGAATCACGGTGTCTTGGTGGTCCAGCACCGAACCAAAGCGGTCCCGGTTCTTTTTGACCCGGCAATAAATCTCCAGCGACCGACCGGCGAAACGATCCAGCAGTTCACTCCCCAGACCGCCGATGCTGCCGAGCACAAAACCCAGGGCTGCCCACGGCAACGCATTGAGATCGCTCAAGTTGCTCATGAAAAGTCTCCGCTCGACATGCCGTCGTCCGACGAGTCATCGTCCGGGGACGTCTCCAACAAGGAAGGGGGGCTCAGTGGCAATTCGATCCCGATCGCTTTCATGGCCACGGCTTCTGCGCGACGCATGGCAGCACGAGGCTCTGGAGATTGATCGTCATGACCAACGATGTGCAGGGTTCCGTGAACGACGTACAGCAACAATTCTTCGCGGGGCGAAAGCGGGTTGCTGGGTTCACTTGCGTTTTCGATGGCGGTTTCAAAGCTGGCGACCAATTCGCCTTCGACCTGAGGCGGGGCCAGTTCATACGGGAAACTGATCACGTCGGTCGGGTAATCGTGCTGCAAGAATTCGCGGTTGATGGGATGGATCGTGGCATCGTCGCAGATCCGGACTCCGATCGAACCATGGTCGCAGCCTTCCACAGCGGCGGCGGCAATCGCAGCTTCCGCAAGTTGCGTGCGCGCAATCTCCAGGGAACCAAACCACACCGATAAGTCAGGTTCTGCTTCCTCGTCGACGAGGACATCCGCGGTCAAGTTGGTCTCGAGTTGTCCCATCACGCCGATTGTTGTCCTGGATACTTCACGCGAGCGTGATAAATCGCAGTCAACGATTTCACGAGGCTTTGTCGCACACGATGCAGCTGGGCAAACGTGATCCCGCAGTCGTCGAACTGACCGTCCGCGACTTTCTTTTGGGCGATCGCGTCCACCAAGCCTTGAATTCGAGCGGGGGTTGGGTCGACCAGCGTCCGCGAAGCGCTTTCGACGGTGTCCGACAGCATCAACACGGCGGCCTCAAGTGTCTGCGGTTTGGGGCCTGGGTAGCGGAAGTCTTTGTCGCTGACCGCTTCGCGATTGGGATCTTCTTCGCTGCGTTTGGCGGCTTCCCGATAGAAGTATTCGACCAGTGTCGTGCCGTGGTGCTGCAGGATGAAATCGATGATCGGTTCGGGCAGGTGGTGATTGCGAGCCAGGTCCGCGCCGTCTTTGACGTGCGCGATGATGACCAGCGTGCTCATTGCCGGTTGCAGGGAATCGTGCTGGTTGATTCCCGCCGATTGATTCTCGATGAAGTATTCCGGTTTGAACATCTTTCCGATGTCATGGAAGTACGCTCCCACGCGAACGAGCAAGCCATTCGCACCAATCGCATCGGCGGCGGCTTCTGCGATCGACGCCACGTTGATGGAGTGGTTGTAAGTCCCTGGGGCTCGTTGTGCCAAGCGACGCAGCAGCGGGTGCGATGCATCGCCGAGCTCCAACAGGCTGAGGTCGGTTTGAACGCCGAATGCTTTTTCAACCAAAGGCAACAAACCCGTCATCGCCAGCGACGAGAACAAGATGCAGACGCCTGCCCAGCCCGCTTCGCCGATCAATCCATTGACGACGTGATTGAGCGATCCGCCGCTGAGCATGCCTTCCAGGTTGCCGCCCGGAGCGCCCGAGGAAAGGGTTTGTCCAGTGACGATCCCGACGCCGACGACCGTGAACATGGTGATCGTGGCGGAGATCAGGCCGACGGTGACCAGGTAGGTGCGAGAACGGATGCGACCAGTCAACAAGGTGCAGGTGGTGCAGGCCGCCGTCACGGCAACCAGGTTCGGGATGTCGGCACCGAGCAACAGGATCACGGACAAGCAAACCGACGCCATCAGTAGAATTGCCAATTCGCGACCGTAGATCACCGCGGCCGTGATCGACGCCAAAACCAGAGGAACCAGTTCGGCTCGCCAGGCATCGCGTGAGGCGTGGTAGGCCAACGCAATGGTGATCACCATCAACGCCAGCAGTTTGGCGAGTTTGTTGCGATCCAGCAGCAGGGAACGGTCGTCAACAAACCAAATGTAGGATCCGCACAGCAGGTAAAGTGCGGCGATCATGCCAGCGTAGGCAGCGACTCGAGCGACACGGTCCATCCAGCGCATGGACTCCACCAATTTGGACCACTCGCTGCGGAGCAGCCCCAATTCGCGGCCCGTCAGCGGTTTGCCAGCATCGGCCAATTTGGTTTGGCCAGCGTAGAACGTCATCATCACGTCTTCGACCGCCGCGGCCGCTTGATCGCGAACCTTTTGGCTGGCTTCGTCGTCGTATTTCAGTGTCTCAAATTCGGGCAGTCGTGTTCGCAGCCAATCGCCAATCATGTCGGCGGCAATCAAGCCTTCGTCACCGGGGAATCGTGACCGAAATTGGTCACGCAGTTCTTTGACGAGTTGGTTGCCGGCTTCCGCGATGATGACCTTGGACAGTTCCACGGGAACCGCTTCTTCGGTTTGATCGCCAGTGAAGACACGGATCATCCGCTGCGACCCTTTTTCGGGCGGGTGCTGCGGGGCCTGCAAAATGCCGTTCTTGTAGAGCTTCAGCATCGACGAATCGACGGCGGCTTCCAGCGTTGCCAGGTCCTTGTCCTTGCTGAAGACTCGCTTGAGCAAAGCAAAACGCTCGGCCGGCGATTCACCATCGGGGGCGGTCTCGCTGCCCTCGTAGAATTCCGTCAGCGCGGATCGTTCTTCTTTGCCGAGTTGTTCGTAATTGGCAGCACCAAGGACCAGAAACAGTCGGTTCTTGAGCGCGGCACGCAATTGTTCCAGACGCTGAGGTGAATTGCGGTACAGCGTCATCACTTCCCGACGCCGGCGTTCCTTCAAATCACCGGTTGCAATCGCGTCCGCCACTTGAAAGTCAACACGTGAGATCAAATCGCGAGCGGGGATGGCGCCGCTGCGATAACTGAAGGCTGGTTTCCAGGTGGAGCACAAAACCAGGATGGTGATCGCTGCGATCAGCGTCATCCCGACGCGGAGCGACCATTCCGCTTTGTCTTTTCGAGACCACCAGGTCGCCCATTTGGACTTCGGGATTCCCAGCGACTCAATGCGTTCTTTGCCCGCACGTTGTTTGCCTTTGGTCGTCCCGCTTTTGCTCGCTCCGCTCATTCGCTCGCAGCACCCGGATCGTTTGAAATGGCTTCGTCGTCGCTGTTGAGTTTCGTTGACGAAGACACTTCGTCCACAACGGTTTCGCCGTCTTTGTTTTCGTAGGCAGCCACGATTTGTTGCACCAGACGGTGACGCACGATGTCGGCGGCTCCCAAGCGAACCTGAGCGATGCCTTGAATGCGGCTGAACCGATAAACCGCGTCATGGAGTCCACTGCGGACCCCGCGTGGCAAATCCAGCTGGGTTGCATCTCCACTGACCACCATTTTGCTCCGTTCGCCCATCCGGGTCAGGAACATCTTCATTTGTGCCACGGTCGTGTTTTGAGCTTCGTCCAGAATGATGAACGCATCGTTGAGTGTGCGGCCTCGCATGTACGCCAAAGGAACAATTTCGATGACATCATGTTCCATCAATGCACGGGCTTGGTCAAAGTCAACCATTTCGCCCAGGGCATCGAGCAGGGGCCGCAAATAGGGGTTCAGCTTGGCTCGCAAGTCACCCGGTAGAAAACCGAGGCTCTCGCCGGCTTCCACGGCGGGACGCACCAGCACAATTTTCTTGATCGATTCGTTGCGAAGCGCTTCGACGGCGGTGGCCACGGCCAAATAAGTCTTGCCGCAGCCGGCGGGGCCCGTCGCGATTGTTAAATCGTGCTGCCGGATCGCTTCGACGTAGCGAGCTTGACCAGGCGTTCGCGGGGCGATTTTGCGTCCCGCGTTCTGCAGGTTGATGGCTTCGCCACTGGGGGTCGGTGGGCGACCATTTTCGATTTCGGCACCCTCTTCGGCGGCCGCGGTTTCAATGTCGCCCAGACTGAGTGAGCCATTTTTGCGGCAGAGCAAACGCAGTTTTTCCAGCGTTCGAATCGCCGCCCCCACGCCGGTCTCTTCACCAGCGACGCGGATTTTCCCCGCTCGATGCGTGATGTCGACACCAAACAGCCGTCGCAGCTTTCGCACGTGTTGATCGCGAGGACCGAACAGCGTCAGGACTTCATTGGGACCCGCTGTCGACAGCGTGGCTTCGTTCATTGCAGATTGGACCGACATGCGTCAGAGCGTTTCATTAAGAGTGACTCATTCTAACCGTCCCACACGTGGTCCGACCATCGTGCGGCGTCGGATTGGGCAGAATTCACGGGAGGCCGGGGGGCCGTCATGCCGCTGCCGCTAAACACAGGAAAGCCGGCAAAATCGCAGCAATCAATGAATCCGTCACATCCCAGACTCCCCCTAAACCGGGAAGCCAATTTCCGGAATCTTTTGCCCCGCAGTCGCGTTTGAACATCGATTCCGCCAAATCACCGACCATGCCTGTGATTGCCAGAGCCGGGCCCAAAATCAACGCCCAACCGATCGAGGGAAGCGAGGCAGGAGCAACCGAACCGGCAACCATCGCAGGGAACAACCACTGGAAACAAGCCATCGCGACCAACGTCGACATGAGCACTCCGCCGATGGCGCCTTCCCAAGTCTTGCCAGGACTCAGACGCGGAATCAGTTTGTGGCGGCCCAATGCCTTGCCGGCAAAGTAAGCCCCTGCGTCGGCTGATTTCGTCACCGCGATCATGGTCAACAGCGCCGCCAGCCCCCAGGAGGTGCTGATCTCGCTGCCCAATCCGCGAATCGAGAAAAGCAAACTCATTGGCAACCCGATGTACAGGGAGACAAACGCGGCCCGCATGGTTCGGTCGATGCTGCTGGATCGGTCCCTGCCACTGGGGCGGTCCATGCTGCCTGCACTGGGTTCGGACGCCGTGTCGCTGGACGCGATCGAGGCATCCAAGTCAATCGAGGTATCCAAATCGTTCGTCGCTGTCACGCCATAGGTCCGCATTTCGCGAATCAACAACGCGAACAGGGACGCGATGGCCATGGTCATCGCCCACCCCAATGGCCCGATCGGACAATTCTCAGGGTACACCCCGATGGCACCCCCACTGAACTGGGACGCTGCGTTGACCAAGGTCGGGATGGCCGAGCCTAAGCTGATTGCTCCCACCGCGATCATGCACCCGGTTCGCCACAAGTTGCGGCCAGATGCCAGCAAGAGAGACGTGACGTCCCAGGTGGTGCCCAGGGCGAAAAACAGCAGCAACGGAATCAGAAGGAAACCTTCCGTTCCAGGGGCACTGAATTTCGAATCGGCGAACAGGCACCCCATCGAGATCGCTATCAACACCGCTGCGCTGCGAAGCCGGTCGATCAACAATGAAGGGGGTCCTTGAAAAAAATCGAATCGAGAAATTGAAATCGGGGCACGAAAGGTGACTCAGATATCAGGAGCGGCTGACTGGAAACGATTCCCCTCGCGTCGACGTTGCCGACGGAGGAAAACGTTTTCAGGGCCTTCATTTCACTCTGCCAGTCAAGTCAATCAGCCAACCAGATCTTTGAGAGCCTGCAGGGCTCCGTCGTAGTTGGGTTCTTCGGTGACTTCTGCCACGACCTGCTTGTAGACCACTTTGCCATCCGCGTCCAAGACGATGACAGCACGACTGAGCAATTTCAGTTCTTCGATTTCGACGCCGTAGTCTTCACCAAACGCGTGCGTTTGATAATCGCTGGCGGTTCGCATCGAAACGTTTTCGGCTCCGCAGAAACGAGCTTGTGCAAACGGCAAATCGCGGCTGACGGTGACCGCGTTGATCTTGTCGCCCAGTTCGCCCAACTGCTCATTGAATTTTTTTGTTTGGATCGCACAGGTGGGCGTGTCCAAGCTGGGAACGATGCTGATCATCGAAGGTTTGCCCTTCAGGTCCGCCAACTTCAGTTCTTTCAAACCTTCGTGGGCGTAGTGCAAGCTGAAATCGGGAGCCGCTTGGCCGACTGCCAATTCGCTACCAGCGAGAGTCATCGGATTGCCTTTGAACGTGATCACACCACTTTGACTCATCGAAATTCACTTTGATTGAGAGAACAGGTTGGACGGGAACCCGGCAGTATGCGCATCGCCGTTCCGGTCGTGAACCCCGGGGCACTTCTCAGGTTTCCCGGCGGAAGATGTCGTCAATTGGAGCGTCGCCGCGAGAGTGTCCCTGTCAAATCCAATCGGAATCAGGATTGATCCGCTGACAGCGGACAAATCCGACACAGTGCGGGAAAATTCAGGTTGCAAACATCACCCTGGAAGATGCAAATAGGTCGTTTCGGTTGGACGCAGCTTTCCCTGAACGGCCCAGTAGTTAGACTACGAAACACCGTGGTAGAATTCACTTCGCAACCCAGTTTTGCTGTGTGTTCAAATGGAGTGCACCGCAGAGCGAAGGCTTGCGGAGGTAAAATTCCGCGGCGGCGAATTGCGTCCGGACGGGGTGCGCAGGAGTAATGGGATTTGCATGTAACGGCTGCGTATTTCAAGGTTCCTCGCACTCCCTCCGGGCGCAACTCGTCTTGGGAACACTCAACCCGGAATGCCCAAGCAGTTCAGCTTGCCGCCTTACGTGGTGTCGCTGATGTCAATGCAGGCGATAGGAGGCGTTCGCCCGCTTCTCACGGTTGCTCTGGCGAGGACAAGCGATCGCTGCCCTGACGCTGAACCAATGAACAACCTTGGGTCGGACCCCATCCCACTTCATCGATGATCAATCAATCCACCACCGCGATTGTTCTGCGAACGGTGGAATTCAGCGAAACCAGCCTGATCGTCACGTTGCTGACGAAGGATCTCGGGCGGATCTCGGCGCTCGCCAAAGGGGCTCGGCGACTGAAAGGTCCCTTTGAGGGATCGTTGGACCTGTTGTCAGTGTGCGCCATCACGTTGATTGACAAACCAGGCGATACACTGGATTTATTGACGGAATCCAAGCTCCGCCGCCGTTTTCGCGGCGCCCAGCGATCGTTGGACCGACTGAACGCTGGGTACCACATCGCGGAAATGCTGCGGTTGTTGGTCGACGACGACGACCCGCACGGCGAATTGTTTGAGATGACATTGTCGGCCATGGGGATGATCGATGGGGATGGCCCGGTCGCGGAAACGTTGTTGGCCTTTGACGCCCAGTGTTTGAGATTGCTGGGGCATTCGCCAGCAACCGATCGTTGCACGGTGTGCGGGAAGGACGTCGAGCGAAGCCGACGACGTGCTGCGTTTTCATTGGTCGGCGGCGGCGTGGTCTGTGAAACCTGCCGTCCGGCGCAGACCCATCTGATGACAGTCAGCTGGGATGCCCTGGGGGCGCTGCGTGAACTGGCCCGCGATCCTGGTGATTGTCCGGTCGGCGCGGCAAATTCAGCCACCCGGAGTGGTGAAAATGGCGTCGCAGGGGCCACGCCCTCGGTGAATCCCAGACCCGATAATCCGAGCCTGCTGCCTACGGCCGCGTTTCCGATTGGCCGCCTGTTTCCCACGCTGACCCCGGCAATCTACCGCGACCTGCGTGGGTTGCTGAATCGTACTCTGGAAGCACTGATCGGGCAGACGCCGCGAATGCAAGCATTCCTGCCCAGCAAGCTCGATTCGCACTAGCGACGCGGCGAGCGAGTTGAGTATCTCCAACGAGTCATTTCGAACTTGACTGAAGGAAGCTGCTCGTGACGTTTCGCCGTTCGCTGTTACTCGCATTCGCTGTTTTTACTGCTCCGTTGTTGGGCGTGAATTCTCTTCAGGCCCAAGATGGGTTTTGGGACTCGACGAAAGATTCCACTGACCGTGCCCTGCGGTTTCTCACCATGCGTGAGCAACCCGATGCGGAGCGAGCCCGAGAGCTCTACCAAGAAGCCGACCAGTTGTTCCGTGCTGCTGCCGCTCGCACCAAGCAAACCGAACTCGATGGCGAAGCGGAAGGCACGGAAAAGAAGGACTTTGCCCGCGCCGCGAAATTATTCGCTCGCGCCGCCGACGCGCAGCCCGGCACAGCGTTGGCGCAAGATGCGATGTTCATGCAAGCAGAGAGTTTGTTCTTCTCGGACCAACTCCCCGATGCGACGGACGTCTACGAACGCTTGAACAAAGAGTTCCCCAACAACCGCCATGTCGACCAGGCCGCCGCACGCGCGTTTGCGATTTCTCAGTACTGGATCGACACCGAACGGGCGACCGAAGACGATTGGTTCAAGTTCAATCTGTTCGACCCCAGTCGCCCGCGTTTGGACACCGAGGGACACGCGGTTCGCGTCCTGGACCAAATCCGATACGACAATCCAACCGGACGCTTGGCCGATGATGCGACGATGGCCGCGGCCGTCGAGTACATGCGTCAGGGCGATTTCGAAACTGCCGATGAATTCTTGACGGACCTCCGCGAAACCTTTCCCGAGAGCGATCACTTTTTCAACGCTCACCTGATGGGCATCCGATGCAAGCTCGAGGTTTTTGCGGGGCCCAAGTACAGCGGGTTGATGTTGGAAGAAGCTGACAAGTTGGTTCGGCAAACCCGGGAGCGTTTCCCGGATCGCCTGCAGGATCCAGAAACCTCCGAGATGGTGGCTCGCGCCGCCGCCGAAGTCGCCTTCCGCCGCGCTGAAAAGCTGAACGACCGAGCGACCTTTCGTGAGAAGCGATCGGAGTATGGTGCGGCACGCTTGCACTACCAAATGATTCTCCGTGACTATCCCAGCACTCCCTTTGCAGAACGTGCCCGTGAGCGTTTGGAGGCCATTTCGGGGTACCCCGCCGTTCCCGCTGAGCGAGTCACCGCGATGATGCTCAAGCGAGTCTTCCCAGACAGTCGCCGGTCGCCACCTCTGGAAACCAAGTTCAACTCGTCGACCGGTGAACAAAACGAGTCGATCTACCGATGAGTCAACGCACAAGACGACCGAATTCAGGGACGTTGTTTGGGATTCTTGCCACAATCGTTGTGGGATGCCTCTCGGGTTGCACGCCGTATCAATTCGGCAATGCCTCGATGTTCCCGCAGAACATTCGAACTGTGCACGTGCCTGTCATCCGCAATGCGACGTTTCGAGAAGACCTTGGTGTTCGCTTGACCGAAGCGCTCAACAAAGAGATTGAGCTGCGAACCCCTTACAAGGTCACGGCGGACCCGCTCGCCGACACGGTGCTGCGTTGCGAGGTCGTCGACGAAACCAAACGGGTACTGACCGAGAACGATGCTGACTACGTGCGTGCTCTGGATGCAGCGATTCAGGTCCGAGCCTCTTGGTCGGATCGGCAAGGCCGATTGCTGATGAAGAATTCCATTGTCCCCACGGATGACCTGACAATCCTTTTCAGTCAGGACGAACGCTTTGTTCCCGAAGCTGGTCAATCGATCGACACAGCCACGCAGAAAGCCATTGAAGATCTGGCAAACCGAATTGTCAGCCAGATGGAAGCTCGTTGGTAAGCCCGTTTGATCGGAGCGTTTGATCGGAGCGACTCGCGAATCAGACGCCCAGCCACCACGCACCGATGGCCATCCAGACCGGAATCAACACGATTCCGAGCAACGAAGTCGACAGCACGACTCGCAGGGCCGTTGCCGTGTCACCTTCATAGAGCCTGGTCAAGACGATCGGGAACACCGCCGATGGCATGGCGGCTTCTAGCAGCAACACTTGCTTCAGGTCGGTGGCGGTCACCGTCACCGAGGCGACGCCGAGCATCACGACCGGCATGAACAACTGGCGGAAACCAACCGCCAATCCAATCACCGGTGCGGACCCCGTCCAGTCGGCTGCGCGTAGGAAGTCGACCAGGATCGCTCCGCTGAGCAGCAGTCCGAGCGGGATTGAGCTGGAGGCCAGCAATCCCACCGAACGCATCACGGAGGTTGGAATCAAGGTTTCGGCTCCGGTGGCGCGAAGGAACAGGGCAACGATCACAGCGATCAGGGGGGCGCTTGTGGCAACGGGGCTGATTCGGTTCCAGTTCCGGCGCCAAACACTTGTCTGTTCTTGGGGGGCCTTCTTTCCGCTGCTGCCAGTCACAATCGCGACGCCGACACTCCAGAGCGCGATGTCGACGCCGACGTTGTGCAGAATCATCTCGACTTCCGCGTTGGGGTAAGTGATCTGGGCCAGTGGCAGCGGGATGTAGCCGTAATTGCAGATCCCTGCACACAACGCAAACGCTCGTTGCTGGGCGTCGGTTTTCAAACCCACCCAGGGCCCCATCTTTTTGGCGACATACCACGCCGCAAGAAAACCGAACGTGGTGATCGAAAAACCAAGCACCGGGGGCAGCCACGCCGACGCCAGGGAGTCCAGCGTCGGATCACCGAGAATCCGGTCCAGAAACAGGCAGGGCAGCAGGACTTTCGCCGTCAGTTTGGCAAGCGAAACATCGGCCTGATGAGTCAACCAATGCTGAATCCGGCACACCGCACCGACGCCCATGACCAGGAAAACGCCGAGGACACTGCTGATGATGATGGCAAAGGCTTCTGGGTCCATCAGCATGAGCAAGTTCCCTGGCTTGGACGGATGCGAGTTTCGCTTGCTGCGTTTCGACTTGCTGCACAGGCACTGAATTTCGTATTTGTCGTGCGATGGAAATCGTGTCGATCCAAGCGAAACATTATTGGACGTGCCTGTGGCCGGGGATGTCGGAATTGTGGTGGCGTGGACGGTTGTCGGCTCTGCCTGCGTCCGTCGCGTTTGCCGCGGTGGTCAACGCATTGCTGATCGCCAAGTTCATTTATCCCGGATGGTTGTCCGGGGCATTGGTCATGCTGGCCTGTTGGATCGTTGCCGCCGCCTGGGGTGTGTTGACGGTTCGTTCGATTCGCGAGTTGCCGTTGCTGTTGTCGCCCCGCCAAGTCAGCGACCAGCCGGACCGCTTTGCCGAAGCACAAGTCGCTTATTTAACGGGCAACTACGCGTTGGCAGAAGAGGCGTTGACAGCTGGGCTGTCAATCGAGCCGCGTGATCCACCTGCACTGTTGTTGCTGGCCGCCGTGCTGAGGCACACCGGGCGATTGAACGCCGCAGACGCCTTGTTGACCGAAATTCCAAAATTGGAAGCCGCCGCCGCATGGAACTTGGAGTGGGAAAGCGAGCGGGCTCGGTTGGAGCGCGACCTCGATTCGCGAGGTGAACTGCAAGACGACTCGGGGGACCCCGCAGAAGAAGCGGACGAACCAGAATCCGGGGACGACGAGCAAGCCAAGGCGGACGCCGCCGCAGTGGCATCGCGCGAGAACACCGGCGAAGAGGACATCTCCCCCGATGCGAACGCCCCCAGTCGATTGGCCGAGCCAGATGGCGAGCCATCGACCCTGTCGCTGGACACGGCACTGGAGTCGTTTTCAGCAGTAGACCTCGAGGAGCAGACGGACGACCAGCTCGATGGGCAGCGGGATGCCGATCAGAAATCCACCGATTACCCTGAAGCGGCTTGACCAGGATTCAGCGATCTTCGCGAAGACGCCTTGGCTCGATAAAGTACGGGCATGAATGCTGCTTCCCATCGCCGACTCGTTCGTTTCGAAACGTCACTCCCCTGGAACCGCCGCCAGCGTCCACTGCCGCGACCTGGCGTTTCTTTGGTGGAAGTGATGGTCGTCGTGCTGATCGTGTTGATCTTGCTGTCGCTTTCAATCCCGTTCGTTCGCAACATGCGCGAACTGACTCGGCGCAGCAACTGCGATCAAAACCTGGTCCGACTCTCACTTGCGATGCAGGCCTATTCGACTGATCAGGCTCATCTGCCCACGGGCACGGCTTCTTTCAATGCCACGTTTCGATTTTGGCCGGAGGTGCCGTCGACGGGCGAACCGGTTGCCGCGGACGCGGAGCTCGCGATCGCCAGCGCTCCCGAAGGTTATCACCACAACTGGGTTCCGGCACTGCTTCCCTACGTCGATCAAACGGGACTGTTTCAGTCAATCGATTTCACGTCCAGTGTTTATTCCGATTCCAATCGCTTGATTCGCGAAACAATGGTTCCTGTTTTTCGTTGCCCCTCCGACGATTCCGCACCCACCAATTCAAGTTACGCTGGGTTGCATCATTCCGTCGCCAGCCCCATTGGCACGTCCAACGATGGGCTGTTGTTTCTCAACGCCTGGGTTCGCTCGGAAGAAGTTCCTGACGGGATGTCTGCCACGATCTTGCTGGGAGAAAAGCTTTCGTTTCCAGGCGATCTGGGTTGGTTGAGCGGCACACGAGCGACGCTCCGCAACTCAGGCCACCCAATCAACTCGTTCCCACAAGAAGAGCAGCTCAGTGATCTGAGTTTCGTTGGAGGGTTGGGCAGCCGGCACTTCGGCGGCGCCAGTGTCCTCAAGGGCGATGGTGCGGTGACGTTTCTTTCCGAGACCGTTGATCAGCCGCTGTTTCAATCCATGGTCAATCGGAATGATCGAGCGGACGCCGAATCCAACGCAGCGGATGCCGAATGAAATGCATCGAAGCAGTGAGGCAGGAACGATCGAAATCGCCTCCTGTGCCATTGGGCGCTGGCCTGGACTGCTGAATATTTGGCGTTGTGACGCACTGTGGTTGCGCAAGTTTTCATCCCGGTAGGGATGTCAGAGGGTAGCCGTCGGCAAGCGATCGCGCCACCGACGGACAGGTGAAACCCACGTCACCACTCTCCATCCCGCCGTGGCCATTGGCCACGGCGGGATGGAGAGTGTTTATTGGGGCGCTCGTTTTCCGGGGGTACGCTGCTACGCAGCAACCCCCGGCTACCATCTGGCATCCCTACCGGGATGAAGAAAGACAGCATGCCGGAAGAAAAGTTGCGTCCGCTATCGGAGCGTCAACACCAAACATTTCACAGTCCAGCGCTGGCCCCGGTTGCAGGTGCGAACCGTGACGGTCGATTCAGGCGAAGTCTTTTTCCCACTGGCGCCCCTGTTCGTCATCGCTGAACTTCAGCGTCCCGAACTGTTCTTTCAGCTTCACCGCGTTGCAGTCGATCGTGGTTTCAACGGTGAAGATTTGCCGGTTAGAAAGTGACTGAACGATCGATGCCACTAAGAATTGTTCGTGCGTCGACAATTCGCGTTCGGCCATCGATGTCACAAACCCTTTCTTGGGCTTGGGTGCCGGGTAGCCATTGAGTTCCACCGGATGCATCAACCGCAAAGACAAGATCGAACGGGCCCCATCCATAACTTGGCCTTCGGGATCACCCACCCACAGGTCAATTGCGGCGAGTGGCTCGTTGGTTTGGTGGTCCATCAAGACATTGCGTTCCATGTCGAAATGGCTCATCGCGACTGCCGTGCGATGATTCAGCGGCAGCATGGGCAACCGGTCGATCCGAGTGGAACGACGCAGTTGCAAAAACTCTCGATTGACTGGCGGGCGATAGGTCGATGTGTTGGCGACCAATCGCAGCAAACTGCGAGCGACACGGAAACCATGTCGCGACAACAGGGAGGCAACGCGCACGTCCGAAACGGGGACCCCCATCCCGTGCCCGATGGGAGGCAAGCCGCCATATCCATTTCTTGCGTCGCGAACGGGACCGACGCACATCCGTTTGACGCCCGCGTCGACGGCTCGCTGCATGGTTTCGATCAGCAAGGAATCGCAAACCGCCAGTCCAGCCTCGCCGGCAAAGCAAATCGCGGCGACCAGCGATGTCGGCACCGCATCGACTTCGGGAACTTCGTTGAGGGCAACCTGCGAGTCGCCTTCCAACAATTCCGGCGGGGGCGATTGCCAGTCGTCTGAAAACTGATGGCACCACGCCACGACTTCGCCATCCACCTCCGCCACCAGCAGGCTGGCAGGGGAAAAGAACGTTCGTGAAAGCACGGCTCGTTCGAGGATCGAAACGCTGACCGGAGGGATTTGGCCGGCCGCCTCCCAGTGACGCATCCAAACGTCAAACAGGCCCGGGAGATCAGAGTTGCGAAACGGTCGGATGTTCGCCATGACGGTAAAACACGATGCAGTGAAAACGAAGCAGGTCGACGCGTTATCCTACCGCGCAACCGCTTTGATGTGTCCCACAGATCGGCACGTCTGGCTTCCCAGGCGACCTTCTTTTTCAAAAGTGGCTCGCTACTTCTGAAGTTGTTCCATCACTCGGCGAGCGATCACTTGGATTGCTTCCAGCGGCATTTCCGATGTGGCAGACATCTTGGCTTGCGTGGAATGGACCATCGCGTTGATGTCGCGTTCCGCCTCTGCGATCAGGGCTTGTTGTTTGTCCGACAGTGGCAAGCGACTGCGACCGAGGTCCCAGCCACGGGCACGGGCTCCTGCTCGGAAGCCTTCTGGGAATTCACCCAAACCGATCATTGCGTCAAACAATGGCAGCAACAAATACTGCAGTTCCATGGCCAGCTTGTGATCACCTTCCCCGCAGGCGCGGTGGATGGCCCGGGTCAGTTCCGGCAACACGCCGCTGGTTGCGTTGGTGCCGCCGTCCGCTCCGGCGATCAGCATCGGTGCAAGCGACGCGTCCCAGCCGGTCAAGAACGAAAAATCGTCTCGCATTGGGCGAATCGCGGCCATCATTCGCATCAAGTTGGGAAGATCGCCTGAGCTGTCCTTCAGGCCAATGATCCGGGGATACTCTTCGGCCAGCCGGATGACCACATCGACCTCGATCGGTGACGCAAACATCGGGATGTTGTAGAGCGTCACGTCGACTCGCACGTCGCGAGCGATCCGGGCGTAGTAGGCATGCACGCCTTCGCTGCTGATCGGGTAGTAAAACGGCGCCACAATCGCCACCGCTCGAACCCCCATGTCTCCGTAGGCGTTGCAGGCTTCGATGGTTTCATCAACGTTTGCCTCCGCGGCACCCGCCAGAACGGGGACTCGACCGGCGGCTTGGTCCACCACGATGCGAACGATCCGGCGGCGTTCCTCCGCCGTGAATCGAACGAATTCGCCTGTGCTTCCATTCGGGTACAGCCCATCCACGCCATGGTCGATCAACCAATCCACGTACCCTCGCAACTGGTCTTCGTCGACACGTCCCCGGTCATCCACCGGCGTGATGTTAGGAGTCAAAATGCCGGAGATGCGTCGATTCATAGTGGGGTCAGTTCGGAGGGGAAGGGGCCAGGCCCAACAGTTCGTGGAAACGGTCAGGAGGTTGATAGCCTACTCGGTGAGCGATCACTTTGCCGCGCGGAATGGCCAGCAAAGTGGTCGGGTACGTTGTCACAGGGATTCGCGACAAAATCTCTGGGTTGGTGTCCGGTCGAAGGATAATCGGCACAAAACCATTCGCCAATCGAGATTGAATCCCAGCGTCACACAACGTGTTTTGTTTCATCGCGTCACAGAATCGGCAATGTTCTGACGTGATGAAGATCAACATCGGTCGCCCTGAGCGACGAGCTGCGGCCCAGCCGGATTCAAAGTTGTCGTGCCACTGGGGCGTCTCTGGTGAAAAGAGTTCCTTGACTGGCGGGCGATTCGAGTTTGCCGACGAGAGAGCCGACGCGACTTTGCCAATGATTGGCAACTCGGCTCGGGCTGTGGTGGCGAACAGGCCAAAGAAAGTGGCCAGAGCAATGATCCAGCAAGGCTTGGCCGGCCGGACCAGAAAGAAAACTCGCTGTGAAAAGCGTGGCGTCACCGAGTGGCGATCTTCGCCGGTTCCGCAAAAACGGCTGCGTCCCGCAACCATCGACTGAGCCATAGGATTCCCCTTCTTAAGGCAGCAACCTGTCCCTCGTGACCCGAAGATGGGCGTCGAAAGGACCTTGGACCGGGGAAACCTAAGCGTCTCAAAATGGAATCACAAGAGTTCAACATGGAGGCCTAGGCAATTTGCGCAGTTTTTTTGACGACAGTCGCGGAAACGCTCGTTCGTCGCCCCTCGCGTTTCTGTGCCTGTCCCAACCGTCGTAGGGGCAATACCAAAAACGTCTGAACAGGCGACCACCGGCTCAGGAGATCCACGGCAGGTCCTTCGGCCTGTTGCCTGGACCTGGTTGCTTCGCCCTGGTTACTTCGACCGCTGATAGATGGCGGTGAGGAGCGACTCGGTGTCTTTGAACTTTTTGCCGGTCGCCAGGGTTTCGTCGATCAGCTTGCGAGCATCCGCTTCGCTGTGACCGAGCATCACGAGTGCCTCGTAAGTGTCCGACATGATGGGCGACTCGGACTGCATCGAATCGGCGACTTCGCCACCGGCCACCATCAACGCGAATCGTGGCATCTTGCGACGCAGTTTCGCAATCACCTTTTCGCTGGTCGCTGGTCCAATGCCAGGAAGTGCTGACAGCGTTTTTGCGTCTTGTTCTTCGATCAACACCGCCAGTTCTTTGACGGGGCGGACCATTGCCCGCAGAGCCTTTTTCACGCCGACGCCGTCCACGCTGCAGAACAGGTCAAAGAATTGACGTTCAGGAAGGGTTGAGAATCCGATCAAGCGTGGTGTCAGGCGTCCGCCTTGAGCGTTGCCTTCGATGTAGTCCAGGGTGTGCAGCCGAACTTCGTTGCCGATTTGGTTCTGCAATTGTCGGCGGGTGAAATCGCCCACGTAGACCTCGTAATCAAACGGGGCCGCCTGGATGATGACGCTGATCTCGCCCACCTGGACCAATTTGCCGGCGATCGAAACGATCATGAGGAAATGGATTCAGGGCTGGAGTGATACTTGAACAACCGGTCCAAAACGCCGTTGATGAACCTCGGACTGTTCTCGCCGCCATAGCGTTTTGCCAACGTCAGAGCCTCTGAAATCGCCACTTGGCCCGGCGTTCCACTGTAGAGGATCTCGTAGGCACCCAGACGCAAAACATTGCGATCGGTCACCGGCATGCGATGCAATGCCCAGTTGGTGGAAAGCTTTGCGAGCTTGGCATCAATGTCATCCCGCCGAGCCATCGTGCCATCGAGCAAGTCAGAGGCAAAGTCGGTGAGGACTTTGCGACCTTGCAAGCGAGAGCGGATGAACTTGCGTGATGTGGCGGCATCACGCCAATCATTGAGATCGGCTTCGTAGAGAAGCTGCAGGACTATTTCGCGGGCGCGTCGACGTGTGGACATGCGAGCGATCATCCCGCAGGAACCTCAGAAGTGTCAACTAGGCCAAGGCAAAGTTGTCGGAGGGATTTTGGTGGAGTGCCTGTTGGACGCGATCGGACGGGCCAAACGAAGTGGACGAGGCGCTCGCAATGGTTGTTTCGCCCCAGACGATTCGCGAAGGACTTCCCCGCCAAGAGCGGTTCTCCATCCCGGGGCAATCCGCGCAGCAAAAAACGAAAGCCGGCCACTTCAGGGAAGCGAGCCGACTTTCGATGAGTCGTTTTCCATTCGAGCGAGCTCGATCAGGCTTGGAAGGAGCTGCCGCAACCGCAGCTTTTCACAGCGTTGGGGTTGTTGAACGTGAAGCCTTGCTTTTCGAGGCTGTCGTACCAGTCGACTTCGGTTCCATCGAGGTACAGCGAACTCTTTTTGTCGACGACGACGCTGACGCCGTGACAGTCGTATTTCGAGTCGGCTTTCATGTCAAAGCTGTCGTCGAAGTTCAGCGTGTAATTGAATCCGCTGCAACCACCACCGGCGACACCAATCCTCAACAGCATCGAATCGTCGAAGTTGTGTTCCTTGCGAAAACGCATGACTTCTTCGGCTGCGCGTTCGGTCAATTTGATTGCCATCGTTCGGATGATCCTCGTGAATGGATGGACAGTTGTTTTGAAGTTAGGTCCGAGAAAGGCTCGCCAATGCGAAAATCCGGCATCTTGGCAGTTTTGGCACCAATCGGCCCACTACTGAGTGATCGGAAATTGTACCCGCAGGCCAACCCGATCAACAACCTCTTTTCGCAGCGAAGGAGTGTCCGGTTCATTTAGAAATCCAAGGCGGACCCCCAAGGAACTCGGCGGACGGCGGCCAAATGCTAGCATTCCACTCCGCATTTGACGCCATTTCATGGGCGATCGCAGATTGGGAACAGTTTGAAATGGGGCAACGATCCGGTGAAATTTGACGCCCGAAAATTGAAAATTGGTCCGCAAGCTGCTTGACCGGTAGAATGCTCGCGTCAGGCGGAGACTCGCTGAGAACGATCACAGCGAGGTCTTTCGCTTGTCCTTTTCTCTTCTTTGCACCGTCAGGTGATCGCAATGACCGATTCTTTGGCCAGCCGGGGTGGACGCTGCGCGTCCGCCGACCGTCGCTCTTTTCTGAAACGTTCGACGCTCGCTGCAGCGTCCGTGATGATTGTCTCCCCCCATGTTTTGGGTGGACCCGGCAAAACTCCCCCCAGCGATCAATTTCGATTTGCCCAGATCGGCGTTGGAGGTCAGGGGGCCCGAGATGTACGCCGAATGATCCACGCCGGTGGGACCCCCGTGGCGCTCTGTGACGTCGATGTTCAAAGAGCAGGCAAAACCTTTTGCCAGCATCCCGATGTCGAACGGTTCACGGACTATCGGGTCATGCTCGATGAGTTCGACAAGGAATTCAACGCGGTCGTCATCAGCACGCCAGACCACACCCATGCGGCCATCGGTTTGGCAGCGATGCGGCATGGAAAGCACGTTTACTTGCAATGCCCAATGGCTCGCACGTTTGATGAAGTCCAACGGTTGCAAACTGCCGCCGCGGAATCCGGATTGGCAGTCCAAGTTGGCAACCAGGGCCACTCGAGCCTTCATATGCGAGCCTTCCAGGACTTCATCCAGCGTGGCGTGTTGGGTGAGATCCAATCGGTTCACTGCTGGACAGACCGTCCGGAATGGCCACAAGGAATGGCGACGACACCGGTTTCGACATCGCCCCCCATTTCGCTGGACTGGGACCTGTGGCTCGGCCCGGTCGCGGATCGTCCGTTCTGCAAAGGCTACCTTCCCGTGGCCTGGCGCGGTTGGTGGGACTTCGGCACCGGAGCTCTCGGCGACATGGGGTGCCATCTGCTGGATCCCGCCTTCACTGCGCTGCGGTTGAAACTGCCGCGAACGGTCACTGCCGATTGTGAAACGGCGGCGTCGATTTCTTATCCCGTCTGGTCCCAAGTCCAAATGGAGTTCGATGCCACCGATGTCTGTCCCAAGGGATTGAAGCTGACCTGGGACGACGGAGGCAAGCAGCCCGAAACGCCGACCATCATTGCGGATGAAGCCACCGGCGAACCTGGTTTCTCCGCCGGCGGCAGCGGCTGCATGATTGTGGGCGACAAGATGACACTTGTCGGATCAACGCTCGCGAATGAATCGGATCAGATGCCGCAGATCGTTGCCGTTGCCAGCGATGACGACAGCGAGCTCGCCGCAGCACGGCAAGCTGCTCGGGAACGGGCTGAGCAACTGTCTGCCGAGGGCAGCGAGACATCGAAGTCTCACTATGAACGCTGGATCCAAGCCGCCCGAGAAGGCAAGTCGGATGCTTTGGCCAGCGATCTGCAAACGGCCGGCACCATGACGCAGGCGTCTCTGCTCGGCTGCATCGCGACTCGTTTTCCCGGTCAGGCACTCCGTTGGGATGAAGCCAAGCAGCAATTCGCTGGCTCCGACGAAGCCAATTCATTCCTGAGTTTCGAACCTCGCGAAGGCCACTCCTTTGAGGCCTGAATGGGCATCGGCTTTCAACCGGTAAAGTCGAAGGCAGCCTCGTCTCGGTGAGGCTCACCGAGCGACAGGTTGGCAGCACGCCTTTTCCGTCGACGTCGTCGGCACGTGCTGGCCCCTCACGACTTCTTCTTCAGTCCCATCAGGTACTCCACCATGTCCACCAAGCCTTGTTGGTCGGTGGTGTGGTGTAGGTTTTCGGGCATGATCGACTTCTCGCTTTTTTTGACATCAACGATTTCGTCTTGGTCCAATTCCAAGTCAATGGCTTCTGCCGTTCGCAACACAAGTTTGTCGTCGGTCTCCGAGACCAGCACGCCGTTGACGACGCGGCCATCCTCGGTCAACGCGATCATGTTCTCGTAGTTGTGGCTGATGCCGGCGCTGGGGGCCAAAATCGAGGTGAACATGGCTTCGCGAGAAAGCTTGGACCCAATTTCAGAGAGGTCCGGGCCGACTTGTTTTCCAAACCCATTGACCAGGTGACAGTTCGCACAGGTCGCGACGCCACGGAAGATGGTCAGCCCCCTTTTCGCATCGCCGCTGAGGCGCACCAGTTCATCCAGCGGAGGAAGCGGAGCGTTATCAGCCGCGGCGGGTTGAGGCAGCAACTTCTGGGCGCGTTTTGCGATCGTTGGGTTGGCGTTGCGACCGAGCAAGCCGCCCGCCAGCAAATGCGTGTCCGCTGGAAGGTGATTCTCCTGCGCCATCTTGAGCAACTCTTCGGCGCCACCGTTGGACTTGGCCATCGCGCGCACCGCGGCGCTTCGCAAACCGTAATCCATCTCCTCGTCACCAGCCGTCTTGGCCAGCAATCCGATTGCACGCCCGTTGCCCAGTGAACCGAGCAGCGACAGGATCCGGCCTCGTTGGCCGGGATCGTACGTCGAGTCCTTTGCTAAAATGACAACGAAACGGTTCCAGCCGTCCTTGCGTTTCAACAGCAAACGCAAGGCGGAAAGCGACAGGTTGTCGTCACCGTCTCGAAGCATCGTGGCAATCAGATCCTCGTCCATGTCCGTGATCTGAAACTGCTCGACCAGCTCAACAAAGTCGGGCTCGCCGGCGCGACTGCGGATGTAATCCGTGATTGCGGAGTGGGTCTTGGGGAACTTCGCCGGATCGAAATCGGGCATTCGCGTGACGGTGTGGATGAGGACTTGGGGATCCACAACAAGCTCGCTGTTTTCATCGGGTAGCAACTGACGCAGCACCAATCCACGCACCGCATCGGAGTGATATTCCAGTGACCGGAAGTAGCGTTTGGCTTCGTCGCTTGGCATTCCAGTGGCCAGCAGTTCCACCATTTTGGCTGCCGCGTCATCGGTACGCAGTCGCCAGACCAAGTCGCGTCCCGCGGGCGTGTTCCAGTTGCCATCGTTGGCTTTCATCCAAGCCGCGTAGCAGTCGTCGGCTCGCAAATCGCTGGCGATCCCCAACGCTTCCAACATCCAACGGTCGTTGCCGTCGTACTGGACCGCAAGTTTCGCCCAAACCGCTGGCATGGCTTCGGACTTGTCGAATCGCAAGGCCACAGCGAGTTCACGGCGGACCGCGGGAGCTGGATCGTGGGCTGCATCGCCACAAGTTTCTGCGGCTGAAAGACCGAGTTGTTTGCACAGCCGAATCGCCGTGCTTCGGATGTCAGAGTTGTCGTCGGCCAAGGCTTGCTCGACGTAGAATTGCCCGCGACCTTCGATCTTGCCAAGCAACCACAAAGCACGAGCCCGATAGCGAGGGTTTTCATTCTCGTACAGCGAAAGCAAGGCGGGCTCGGCGGCTTTGCCCATCGCGTGCAGCGATTGCCAGGCCAGGTAGCGAGCGGAACGGTTGGGACTTTGGAGTGCTTCGATGGCACCTTCGACGGTCGTCCAGTCAAACTTCGGCACGGAGTATTTCACACCAGGCGGGGCCACGCGAAACAGGCGTCCGCGGTCGCTGTCCTTTTGTTGGTGGCCACCGACACCGGGGTCGTACCAATCCGTCACAAACAGCGATCCATCGGGAGCGACGCACACATCGGCTGGACGAAACCAATTGTCCGTCGTGCCGGTGATCAAGGGTTCAATCGTGGCTGAGTATCCTGCACCGTCGGACGTCATGGGATAAGCCCGGACCACATTCGGTCCAGGGTCACAGTGGATGACTTCGTCCCAGAAACGCTCTGGCAACAAGCGTCCTTCGTACAGGCAGATTCCGCTGGGGGAACCCGCGCCGGTTTGCAACACGTTGGGAACCACACCGGGGTCGTTCAAGTGCCAGTGTTGAAGCGGGATTTCATCTTCCAAGGTGATCCGGTCGGCTCGCCACGAGGCCCCGGTTTGCTCGTCTTTGTATCCGTAGTTGCCTTGTTCCATCACGAAGTTGATTCGTGTGCCGCGGTTGCCATCGTCATCGTTGTCGCTCTGCCACAACGCGCCGAAGGAGTCGACGGTGGTTTCCCAGTTGTTGCGAAAGTTATGAGCCAGGACTTCGAAGTTGGAACCATCGAGGTCGCATCGAAATGGCATTCCGCCGAACAGAGGCTTGCCGTCGTCGACGACCGCCCGGCCGTGGATGTCGATCACCGTTTCGCCCTCGGCATCCTTGACCTGCATGCCGGTGTTGCCGAAGTTCCAATACAGTTTGCCGTCGTCGCCGAAGAGGAACGAGTGGGCTGAGTGGTCGTGTTGAGGTTGCCCCGTTTCGGTGAACATCGCGACCTTGGAATCTGGGATGTCGTCACCGTCGGTGTCGGTGAACTTCCACACGGTTGGCGAAGCCGACACGATGACCTCGTTGCCGAGCACGCAGATCCCCATCGCCGAATCGATGTCACGACCTTGATAGTAGGTGTGAACGCGATCGAGTTTTCCGTCGCCGGTGGTGTCTTCCAAAATCAAGATTCGGTCGCCTTGGGGACGCGATCCCTGATTGCCGCGATAGTTCATGACATCGCAAACCCAAACCCGCCCGCGATGATCGATGTCGAGGTTGGTCAGGCTGGAGAGGTCCGGTTCGCTGCCCATCAGCGTGACTTCCAGGCCTTCAGCGACCTCCAATCCCGCAATGGCAAGTTCCGGCGAACGTTGGTTTTCCGCCGCCTTGCCATCGACTTCATTGAGATGCTTCGGCGGCGATCCGGCGTAAACGGCAAACCGGACGCTGGTGCTGTTGCCGCCCTGCTGGTTGGTGCCGCCACTTTCTAGAGCCCCCGTCACGGTCAGACGGTCGTAGCCGGGTGGGACATCAAATTCGATGATGCTGGGAGCGTGGGTTCCAATCGCAGCTTTGCCCGCGAGCTGGTTTTCAACCAACACCGGGCCCCCCGAACAATTGGCGTTCTTCCGGACCTCGCCGAATCCGGCTCGAGCGCTCACCCAGCCGTGATCAACTAAACCCAGTGGTCCCTTGGCACCATGAAGCGTTGGTGCCAACCAAGCCACATGGTCACACGAGTAATCGTTGTTGCCTTCGCTGACCACCAGGAACAGTTTTTGACGCGCGGCTTCGTCGACCTCGGTCAGGTCGACTTCGATCGATACTTGGTGTCCTTCGGTCGCAGTGGTCACCAGTGGGCTGGCGAACAACAGCTCAGCGGGCGCCGCCGTCGATCGGTTCAGCGTTTTTTTTTGCGTTGTCCTTGGACGTCTCACTGGTGGCCGGAATGGCAAACTGTTTCGCGACCGTCTCCAGATCGAACGTCGTGGGCGGTTCGAAGTCTTGGTCTGCCAGCAACCTTTCTGCCGAGATCGGTTGAAGCGAGTTGGCTTCCTGGGTCGGATCGTCGCCAGCGGTCCAACGAATCGCGTTGGTCACCAATTGGCGTACCGGAACATGGGACCAATTCCAGTGATGGTGCCCGCCAGTGAAGCCGAAACTACGGCCGCCGAATTCGGGTTCATAGGCCCAGGCAACTGTTTGGGGTTCGCCCGCCGCGACTGATTTGCGAGCGTGTGGGTTGCCGGTGTGAGCACCATCTGGGCGTCGCATCGTCGATTCTGGTGCGACGGACTGCAGAATCGGAGTCAGCTTGCCTTGGTCTGAAAAACGCAAGTGGAAGTACCACTCGTCATTGGTTGCAAAGGGTTCGACATTGTGAGTGATCGGGTGCTCGGGAAGCGAATCAAACTTCGCGATCCAGTGCGGGTTGACGCTGTAGTGGACTTCAAAGTGACCGCCCAACAGTTCGACCATGTCATCCCCGGATTCGCCCGGCGTCATCTCGGTGGCGTAGTGCAAGCAAACCAGCCCGCCACCACGCTTCAACAGAGTCCGCAATTCATCGCGGTGATCAAACGCGACATGGCCACCTTGCCCGTCGCTGTACAGGACGACGCTGTCGGCTGATTCCACCTTGGAAGCGTCCTTGGGCCATCCACGAACGACTTCGGTTTGAAGGTTTGGATTGGCTTCCAGCAGCGACTGTTCGAGAACTTTCAGTCCAGCGTAGTGCTCATGAGCACCGTAGCCGTGGCTGGGGGAACCAGCGATGAGCAAGACTTTTTTCTCAGCGGCGTCCGCGAATCTTGCCGTGGTAGCCAAGGTGTTCCAACCAACAACGACGCACGCGAGAGCGGCGATCCGTGACCACGAGGTGGCCGATAAGACATCATTTTTCATGGAAGGGGGAGAACCAAGGTTCCAGGCGGGAGGATTCAGGCGGGGTGAGGCAATCGTCGGCGCTCACGGACATGCCGTCTGATTGTAACCCAACCTGAAGTCCATCGCGTTCCCATGCGATCGATTCGCATCGGCCGGTCCAAACGCAGGAAGCCCCGGCCCCAGAGTAGAGCCGTTGTCCTCAACTATTCCGTCAGAAATCTTGCCAACGCCAAGCCACGTGGTCTCCCAACCAACCCGCAAAACATCCGCGTCGCACGTCTCGGCAGTTCAATCCAAACACGCAAACATTTGAGACAAATGTTCTAAGCAGGTACGCAGGTGTCATCGGGTATGTGAGCCGTTGGCGTTAGCCACGGTTTTCACGCGCAACCGGGGCTAACGCCCAAACGGCTCACATGCTTGTGCCCGATCATTCCAGCCGACCTGCTTACTTTGCCCGATTCCATCGAGCGGAGTCAGAAAGGCGACAATTGGCGGTCGCGAACCCGCTCAGCTGTAGAAGCACAGGTAGGCGGTGGGTTCGAGCACGCGAACTTGGAATTTTTGGTTGGCATCGATTCGGAATTCGGATCCGGCTGGGTAGGCCCGGTAGCCAGGTTCACTGGGCAGCTTCGCTTCGAGTTTGCCGGAAACGATTTTCATCAATTCCTTTTCGCTGGTTCCAAATTCGTAATCTCCCACCAACATCACGCCCGATGTCGCTCGGCCTTCGCCATTTTCAAACGCGATGGAAGTGACATTGCCGTCGAAGTACTCGTTGACTTGCATGTTGATCTCAGTGAGAAGGGGATTCGGTGATAATGGCTCGGCGAGAGCACGCGATTGTCCAGCTCGCCCGCCGCTCTCGGGGTTGGAAGGCTGGGAACGCGGAGAAGATAATTCAAGCCGCTTCCATTCGCGAGATCTCCCTGGGCGGACTCAACGCATTTCAACCAAACACTCGCGAATTCGTTCGGTGATGTCGGGGGAAAGCAACGCGCGGTGGTCGATGACCAGCAACGAGTCGCTCAGTTTTTCAGCGTTCGTCAGCGGGACTGGTTTGTCGCTCCGGCGGTCGCTGGTTCGATGCATCGCACGAAATCCCTCGCCGCACGGCAGCTGTCTGGAACGCAGGGCTTGCAACACGTTCGCCCGGGTCGGAGCGTCTCGAGCCATGACGGGGAACTTGTATGGAGCCCGGACGACGGTGGGATCGTCGTTCCAGATCGCGGTGCATCCGACCGATGCCCAATCCAGTTCACTCAAACGTGTCGCGTTTTCGCAGCGGATTTGGTTCATCCGAGTCAGCCAGCTCAATTGCGGCAGCAGTGCGGCACATTGCAGCGGGGACAGCGGGAACGCATCGCTTGGCCGATCCACCATCCCCTTCAACTTTTGAAATTTGCCTTCGACTCCAGTCGCCAAAGCGCCTCCGTTCCCGCACGTCAGTGGCTTGCTGCCGCCAAAGCTGTAGGTGGTCCAGTCGGCCATCGCCCCCACGGGCACAAAAACCAGTTGTCCGGTCGCGGCCGGTTGAGTTCGCCCTGCTCCGATCGCTTGGCAAGCGTCCTCGATCAACCACCATCGGCGTTGGCGACACAGTTCCGCCAGGGCATGCGAGTCCGCCAACTGGCCGTGCAGGTGCGAGACCAGCAGGACGGATTCTGGCGGGGCCTCGATTCGCTCAATTGACTTCAGGGATGGAGAGATACCGGAAGGGGAGCAGCTGTCTGGCGCTGCCTGGGGAGCCTCCGTGTCGCATAGCACCGGCCGGGCCCCAAGCAATTCGACCGTCCGAAAATTGCCGGGGTAATCGTAGGCCGACAAAATCACCTTGGTCGCAGCCTTTTGCTTTCCCCCCGCTGGCCCAGCTCCCAGCGATCTCAGGGCAAGTTCAATCGCCGACGATCCCGAGGGGCACAAACGGACCTGGGGCGGAACACCGAACAGGTCGACTCCTGGGGGGGCCGCCCAGCTTGTTGCGGCCTCAGCCACGGAGGCGCGACATCGTTCGTAAACGCCGGGGGAGCCCGTTTTGCCCGCGGTTGTCTCGGGATAGGTCCCCCATTGGCCGTCGTGCAGAACTTCTGTCACCGAGCGTTCGATCTGGCTGGTCAATTGGGCGTTTTGAGGTGGCCAAGCCGGCCACCCATCGGAGGAGGCCTCGAACGATTCTTCGGCGGGGAAATCCAATTGATTCTCTGTGCTACGCAAAGGAGGATGGCGAGGCAAGTTAGGGCTGGGCTTGTGGCGATTTTTTTGCTTCCATATCATGCCGCATTGCGAATGACGCAGGCAACCACCAGCCAGGACGGCTGGGGCCGCGTCGAGCTAGTGTCATCTTCCCCGGAACCCCTGTCTTGTTGCCTTCTTTCGATCTGTTCTTAACTGATCTGACGCGGCAGGCAACCTTGCTCGCATTTCAGTTGCTGGCACAGGATGCACCGCCTGCTGGAGAATCCTCGATTCTGCAGCGAATTCTCGAAAACCCGTTGATTTTGCCTGTTGGCGTGGTGGCCATTTTCTACGTCACCTACTTCGGCCCTGAACGACGCCGGCGTGCCGAAGAAGCCAAAATGATGTCCGCGCTGGGCAAAAACGATCGCGTGGTCACGATTGGTGGCATTCACGGCACGATCGTTTCCGCTGCACCGGACAGTGACACGGTGACTCTGAAAATTGACGAGAGTGGTTCGACACGCATCAAAGTCAATCGGTCAGCCATCGTCAAAATCGTCGGCGAACCGAAGAACAAACCCGACAACGATTCGTCGGACTGACCTCTTCCCAAACCATCCTTCCCACAGCGACTGGTTTTGGTCGCAGCGGACACATCGCACCCGTACTTAGAAACCACGATGGATCTTTCGACTCTTCCCGATATTTGCCAAACGATTTCGGCTCAGTGGCTCGCGCAAACCGACGCTGCCGTCGCCAACGAAGTCTCCAAGGGCATCAGCATCGAACAGTTTCTGACTTTGCTCAGCGCTGCGGCCGTTCTGATTCTGCCGTTCATTGTTGGCAACTTCTTGGCGAAATCCTTGAAGATGCCAACCTACGGCTCTCGCTTCGGTTTCATCTTGCTTGCCATCACGGCCAGCGCTGTGACGCTGACGAACAAGTTCCCCAGCCTCGGCATCGACCTGTCCGGCGGTACCATCCTGGTTTATGAACTGGACCCGGAAAAGCAAGCCGCTGTGATCGAGGGCGGAGGCCAGCGAATCACCAGTGAAGACTTGGTGGCACCGTTGACCCGTCGTATCAATCCGGCAGGCACACAAGAAATCGTGATTCGCCCCTACGGCGAACAACAAATCGAAATCATCATCCCGCAAAAAGATCCTGACGCGGTCAAACGCATCAAGGACTTGGTCGAAGAAGCGGGCCAACTGCGATTCGCGATTTTGGCCAACCAGTTTGACCATCAAACGCTGATCAACGAAGCGATTGAACAAGCTGAATCGCCGCAACCGGGCGTCGCAACCAAAGACATGGTTGGATCGCCTGAGGATTCGCTCTACGGCTTTTGGGCTCGCATTGGTTTCGAAGAAACCGAGACCGATGGCGTGCGTCCTCTGTTGGTGCCTGTCACCGGTGCTTTGGCTCGTAACCCACGCACGGGTGCGATCCTCAACGTCCCACCGGAAGCACGCATCGGCGATGAGTCGGTTTCTGTCGCCAAATGGTTGAAGACTCAAGATTTCGACAACATCGAAGTCCTGATGGTCGTCAACCCGAAGCTGGACATCCTCGGGGAAGACCTCGCTTACGCCGCCAGCACCTTCGATGAGACCGGTGCTCCTGCCGTCGCGTTCACCCTGACCGACATGGGTTCGGGACGTTTCCGTGCTCTGACAACGAACAACGCTCCCGATGGTTCGCGAACGCGACAATTGGGCATCGTCTTGGATGACGAGCTGCTTTCGGCTCCTTCGATCCAAGAGCCAATGAACAAGAACGGTCGCATCACCGGTAACTTCACTCGTGATCAAGTGGACTCGTTGGTTCAAATCTTGAAGGCGGGGCAGTTGCCTGCAACGGTGACCAAGCAGCCCATCGCTGAAAACGAAGTGGGAGCAACGCTCGGTGCTGACACTCGGACCAAAGGTTTGTACTCGATCGGCGTTTCGCTCGGTTTGGTGCTGGTTTTCATCCTGTTCTACTACCGCTTCGCCGGCATGGTCGCTTGCATCGCATTGGTCATGAACATGGCGATGATCTTGGCCACGATGGTGTTCATCAGCCAGCCACTGACCTTGCCCGGTTTGGCCGGTTTGGTTTTGACCGTCGGGATGTCGGTGGACGCGAACGTGTTGATCTTTGAACGGATCCGCGAAGAGCTGGGCAAAGGTGCCAAGGCTCGCATGGCGATTCGCAACGGTTTCGCTCGAGCGACCACCACGATCATCGATGCCAACCTGACAACGTTGATCACCGCCATCGTTCTTTATGCGATCGGAACGGACCAAATCCGGGGCTTCGCCGTCACGTTGATCTTGGGCATCTTGTACTCGATGTTCACCGCGATTTACGTTTCGCGAACGATCTTTGATTTGGCTGAACGCCGTGGGTTCCTGTCGCTGGGAATGTCCGATGGCGTCAACAGCATCCGCTCGGCATTCGCCGGTGGTGGGCAGTTCAACTTCATCAGCAAAGGCAAGGTGACACTGACGATGTCAGCCATCTTGGTCGTTTGCGGTCTGGGTGCCTTGTTCGCTCGCGGTCAAAGCATTCTCGACATCGATTTCGCCGGTGGTTCCTCGGTTCAATTCCGCGTGGATCAACCCACCGAAGCGGATGAAGTTCGGCAGATCATGAACGATGCCGTGACATCGTCGGGAATGGAGTCCGTTCAGTTCACCGTCAACGGCGTTTCGATCGATGGCACCGAAGAAGGCACTGTCTTCAAGGTGGATTCATCCGTTGACCGAGTCGACGATTTGAAAAAGGTCATCCAGGAAGGCTTTGCTGCCTCGGAATCGGTTGGGTTGGTGACTTACACCGTCGACATCACTCCTGCTGATCTGTCGGGTGCCTCGCAGGAATCGGCCGAGCCAGAGGCAGAGGCAACGAGTTCCTCCGATCCTGTCGAGCCCTCGGAAACCACGACCAGCCAATGGCAGGCGTCCGACAACGGCGTGATGTTGGTGGTTGCTCAAGCTGATGACGAAGAAGCTGTCACCGAAGAAGTGGCTGTGGAAGAAACCACGGAAGCTGATGAAGTCGTAACCGAAGAAGCTGAAGCCGAAACCAAGTCCGTCGAACTGCCTGGTTTGGCATTCAGCACCTCGGACATTTCGCTGGGCATCAAAGGTGGTGATGGAGTCGCCGTCAAAAACGAAGAAGGCCTGGTCAATTCAATCGTTTCAGCGGCAGAAGCCGTCAACGTCCCAATCAATGCAGAAGGCATTGTGGTTCAGCCACTCGGTGACGACGTCGACGCTTGGTCACCAGGTTCGACCTTGGCGTTTTCGAAGTGGCGGGTTCAGTTGCCTCTCGGTGGAGACAACGCCATCAAGGTGATGGCTGAGATGGAGCGTCAGCTCGACAGCGATCCGGTTTGGATCAGCAGCAGTGCCGTTGGTGCACGTGTTGCTGGCGACATGATCAGCCGTGCCTTCGGTGCCTTGTTCGCTTCGCTGCTGTGCATCATCGGCTACATCTGGTTCCGATTCCAACGTGTGATCTACGGCTTGGCTGCTGTGGTTGCTTTGCTGCACGATGTTGCCATCACCTTGGGTGCGATCGCAGTCAGCTACTGGGTGGCGGACGCCCTTGGGTTCCTGCTGATTGATCCGTTCAAGATTTCGCTGACGGTTGTCGCGGCCCTGCTGACGATCATTGGTTACTCGCTCAATGATACGATTGTGGTCTTCGACCGCATTCGTGAAACGAAGGGCAAGGCTCCTCGTTTGACCGGCGAAATGATCAATACCAGCATCAACCAAACGCTCAGCCGAACCTTGCTGACATCGATCACAACCTTGATTGTGGTTGTATTGTTGTACGCCTTCGGCGGCGAAGGCATTCATGCATTCGCGTTCGCCCTGGTGGTCGGTGTGATCGTCGGTACTTACAGCAGCGTGTTTGTGGCCAGCCCCGTTTTGCTGTGGTTGGTCGAGCGAGCTGAAAAGAAAGCCGCCAACGCCTGAACGGTTTGAGCGGCTGGCCCCGCGAAAATCTGAGAGAACACGAAACTCCCTTTCGAGGCATCGGAAGGGAGTTTTTCATGCGCGGTCCTCAACCGCCCCAGCGCAATGGATTATCATTCGAGGTCCCACCATCCAATTCCCCACCCATTGGAAATCACTGTGACACTTCGAGTGCCCCCGTTCGCCCTGGCGATCGCGTTGATCGCTTGTTGCTTCTCTTCGCAAGCACGCGCTGATCAGTCCAACATCCTGTTGATTTTCATCGATGATCTGGGGTGGAAAGACATCGGTTGCTATGGCAACGATTTCGTCGAGACACCGCACATCGACCAACTCGCCGCCGAGGGCCTGAAGTTCACGAACTTCTACGCTTCCGGTGCTGTCTGCTCACCGACAAGGTGTGCCGTTCAATCGGGGCAGAATCAAGCTCGGATCGGAATCACCGCTCACATCCCGGGGCACTGGCGTCCGTTCGAACGAGTCATCACGCCGCAGACCACCATGGCGTTGCCGCTGGACACGGTCACCGTCGCGGAATCCATGAAGGCGGCGGGTTACACGACGGGGTACGTCGGCAAGTGGCACCTCGGCAACGGCCCTGAATTCCAACCCGATCGACAAGGCTACGACTTCAGCGCCGTCATCGGCGGGCCTCATCTCCCCGGCCGCTACCGAGTCCAGGGACGCTCCGACCTGAAACCGAAACCCAACCAGTACCGCACTGACTTCGAAGCCGACCTCTGCATCGACTTCATGAAGCAGACCAAAGACCAACCGTTCTTCCTGATGCTATCGCCATTCGCGGTGCACATCCCGCTGGGAGCGATGTCAGAGAAGGTTCAAAAGTACGAGGCCAAAGCAAAGCAGACCGGCAAGTCACTGCCTCATCCGGTTTACGCCGCCATGATCGAGCACTGCGACGACATGGTCGGCCGTTTGCTTGAGTCGCTCGACGAACTGGGGATCTCGGATGACACGATGGTTGTGTTCACTTCCGACAACGGCGGACTCTACCAACGATACGACTACCGAGAAGCCGCCGACGATCTCGTCAGCACACAAGCTCCTCTGAAAGGCGAAAAAGGCTCGCTTCACGAAGGCGGCACTCGAGTCCCCTTGATCATCCGTCATCCAGCGACCGTGAAATCAGCCGGCGTCTGTGACGAACCGACGATCAGCCATGACTTCTACCCCACGTTTGTTGAATTGGCCGGTGGCGAACTGCCCGCCAACCAAACGATCGACGGCCACAGCCTGGCGCCACTGCTGTCTGATCCAACCAGCCGACTCGATCGAGATGCACTGCATTGGCACTACCCGCACTACCACCATGACCGACCCGCCAGTGCCATTCGCGAACGAGAGTGGAAGCTGATCGAGTACTTGGACGGCACCGGGGACCTCGAACTTTACAACCTGGCAAACGACCTGGGCGAAACGAAGAACCTAGCCTCTGAGAAGAAAGGTCGAGCAGGCGACCTCAAACGCAAGTTGACGCAGTGGAGAAGCAGCGTGCTGGCCCGGACGCCAATACCGAACCCGAGCTACGATCCCGAACGAGCTCACGAATGGTGGAACCTCAAGAGCGGCAAACCAGTCCCCAGCGATCAACGCCAACGGTTCCCAGCCACTGAAAAAGACTAGTGGCCTGTCAGGACTTGTTTTTAGGGTAGTGGACGAGGCCACGAGTCCTGAACTGGCGTAAAATCCAAGGACTCGTGGCCTCGTCCACTACGATCAACCCTAACTTTTAGCTGTGACAAACCACTAGTGGCCTGGACTTGTCATGGACTGCGATTTCGATGGTGCTGACGCAGTTGGTTTGTTGGCCAACGGCCTTTTTCAACATAGCCAGCCGGCAACGCCTGGGCTGATAAAAATGAAATCAACCAGGCGGTTTGGGCAGTTTCCGACGAATGCTATTGACACGGCGTTGGTCGTTATTGAAAAAGTGAAAGTGTAAATTGACAATTGTAAAATGCCGGAATGCGTGGATGAAATCGCATCAATTTGCATTTTTCAATTGTCAATTTAACTTTTTCAATGAGTTGAATTCGGTTCGCACACTTACCATCCTGCCAACATTTTTATCAGCCCAGGCAACGCCCCTGGACCAGGAAAACCGCTCCCATTTTGGCCAACGGCCAAGTTCAATCCAAAACGTGTGGGTTGATGTTGGCCGTCGGCCAACAAAACCGACCGCAAAAGCGCAACTTCAAAACGCGTGACGATCGCCGGATTGTGCCACCCACCATCCGGTACACCGTTCTCTCCGGTGCACTGATTAGCCATGCAACCTGGTCTTGAGTGACGCACATCTTGCGTGAGAACACGCTCATCCGAATCATGGCTCCCGACTGAAGCAAGCTGATAGCGACTAGCGATTAGCTGCTAGCTTGGGGCCGTACAGTGCCATCTGCGAATGGTTGAAGTTGAGCTCACTCTAGGCCCAGAGGGGCCGACACAGCCATTGCCGGGGTCGCCAGGCCCCGGAAAAGGCGGCTTGAGGCAACGTCCTTTCGGCGTGTCACTTGGCTCCTCACCACAACCCGACGCGTCAGCGAGGGACTCACCACTGATCCGCCGCATGGTCCCTCGCTGACGCGTCGGGTTGTGATTTTCGCCACGACAGTGAATGAGCAGGGCTTTGGAAAGCGGTTCTAGCATTGCCATCCGTGCGTGCGGCCTACAACGAGATGCCTGCGAAACCACCGGTGGTGACAACGAACGTGCCGAGCATGCACAGCCAAACCACGTCCAAGAAGTGCCAGTACTGGGCGGCGAAATCGACCGGCCAGTGTCGTTCGTGGTCATATTTCCCAAGCATCGATCGCACGGACACGATGCCCAGTGCGATCACGCCACCGGCCACGTGCAGGGCGTGCAGGAACGCGAGCACCACGACCATCCCAGCGACACCTTTTCCGGTGCCGCCTTGCATGGCGGGGCCGCTGAGCAACTCTAGCATCGCGACGTATTGGATCGCCATGAACGCGACCGCGGCAATCGCACTGGTCGCCAGCAGCGATCCAGTCAAGACGCGTTTCGACCGGCGAACCGTTCGTGTGCCCCAGTGCACCAATCCGCTGATCACGAGCAAGCACGCCGTGCTGGTGAGAAATGCATCGGGCAAGGGAGCCGACGATTGCGAGTCGCCCAGCCGACTGCTCGCGTAAATGCCGTAAAGCAGCAGACTGCTGAGGAAGAACACCAGCAGTGTTCCCAGGAACAGCCAGCCACCTTGTTGATAGCGTCGGTCGGTCGGGAGGACACTGGTGGGCATGGGCAACATCAATTGGCTGGCGAAAGCGGCGGTCTTCGATTCGTTGAACCGTGACGGACTGCCAAGTTTAACCGTTCCGCGCAAAAGCCATAGCCAGCGACCAGGTCGATCTGGCAATTCAGGCGGCGCGGCGCTGAACCAGGTTGTCTTGCAACGCAATGATGGCCGCGTCGAGCGAGCCCAGCGAAGCAACCAGTTGCTGGATCCCACGTGCGAACTCGGGCCGAGGGTCAAATCCCATGTCACCGAGCAGTTCTTGGACCTCTTCGACTTCCATCTGAAGGATCAATTCTTCCGCCGTCAGCTCGTTGGCGGGCGGTCGCTGAGAAGGTGAATTGGATGACATATGCAGCAGCCAAGATCGATGGGAGGAAACGAGATACGGTCCCCTCTGCCATCGGCAATCCACCCAGTCGGCCTCCACGGAAAAGTCCGCCCAGTCGGAATAAAATCGCACGTCGGCTTTCTACGCCCGTCGCAGAGCGATGAGCGGTGACGTTCAGCCAGTTGCCGTTGTTAAACGGCGGCCTCTGAATGGCATCGCCAATCCGCGGGAATTTGCGTCACACTCGGCGGCAGGTCACTCGGTTCGACCAGCCCACCTGATCCCAACGCCCACCTGATCCCAACGGCCACCTGATCCCAACGGCCACCCGATCCCAACGGCCACCCGGTTCAATCGGGCTGGCGGTTCAATCGGGCTGGCGGTTCAATCAGGGCTGGCGGTTCAATAGTGTGGTGGTCGTTCGTCTTCCAGGTCGCCACCGCGTTCGGTGGCCTTGTTTTTGAGGTCCTTCAATTGATCGGCGAGTCGCTTCATTTCACGTTCGCGACGTTGAGCATCGAGTGACAGCTCGGTCACGATTTCGTTGAGTTGCTCGCAAACGCGTTGGGTGTGAACGAGTTGGATTTCAAGTTCGGTGATTCGATCTTCCATCGACATGATCAATCCCCAATTTCATTGGCTTGCGAACCGTAAGGACGCGTGCTGATCACACCTTCCTGTGGGCTGCTTGCGGTTCCATACAAACGTTTCGGGATGCGTCCGGCCAGGGCGGCGTGGCGCCCAGCGTCGACCGCCATTCGCATCGCATGAGCCATCCGAACGGGCTCTCGAGCGTGCGCGATCGCGGTGTTGAGCAACACACCATCGGCCCCCAGTTCCATCGCCACGGACACATCGCTGGCCGTTCCAACACCCGCATCAATAATGACCGGATAATCTTCGTCGTCTTCTTTCAGGTATTCCAAGATGATCTGCAGGTTGTTGGGGTTCAGGATCCCCGCTCCGCTGCCAATCGGGCTGCCTGCTGGCATGACCGCTGCGGCACCCACCTTTTTCAGGCGTTGGGCAGTGACCGGGCAGTCGCTGGTGTAGCAAAGCACCGAAAAGCCATCGGCAGCGAGTTGCTCGCACGCCGCCACGGTTTCCACCGGATCGGGAAGCAGCGTTTTGCTGTCACCGAGGACTTCCAGTTTGACCCAGTCCGAGCCGGGGTTGCCAAGCGTCCGCAAGATTTCTCGACCAAGCTTCGCTGCACGCACGGCATCGGCAGCGGTGTAGCAACCCGCCGTGTTGGGAAGCAGGATGTAGCGATCCGAGTCGATGAAATCCAGGATGTTCTGGCCCGTTCGGTCGTACAACCGCTCGCGACGAACCGCCACCGTGACGCATTCTGTGCCGGATGCGTCCAGGGAATCACGCATCTGTTCCATCGTGTCGTAACGCCCGGTGCCAACCAGCAATCGGCTGTTCAGCGTGTGCGATCCGATCTTGAGCGGTGAATCGGAAAGAGCGTCGGTGGTCATAGGAAACAGATGGGTGGAAAGGGAAGGAAAGCGTCGCAACGGTCTCGTTTGGAATGCGAGGGACCGATGCATCCGCCCTGATCAGACAACCGATCGATCGCAGCAACAATCCCCGGTCCTTTCTCTGCCCAGCAATTGGCCAAGCGGACTCGGTCGTCCAAACTCGACGAGGCTGATGTGGTCGGGCAATCAACATGGAATCACCGACCACCGATCCGGCCGATCAGCCGCCACCGACCAAGGTCACCACCTCGACGCGATCACCTTCGCCAACGATTGTCGCGGCGTAGTTCTCTCGCGGGACGACGTCTTCGTTGACCTCGACTGCGAGATAATTCTTCGGGACTTCGACCGTGACCAGCAACTCGTCGATCGGCATCGGCCGATCGATCTGCGTGGGGCGGCCGTTGACTGTGATGTCGATCATGCGACTCAGGCGTTCTCGTCGTCGAAGGCGGCGTCAAAAGCACGGTTGCTGGGCGAGAAGTCCAGCTTCTTGGTGAACTCGCAGGCTTCCCGAGCACCAAACGTGCGTTCCATGCCACTGTCTTCCCATTCGATCGACAGGGGACCTTGGTAATCGATCTCATTGAGAGCACGAATGATCTCTTCAAAGTTCACGCCACCGCGTCCAGGACTTCGGAAGTCCCAACCGCGCCGTGAGTCACCAAAGTTCAGGTGACTGGCGTTGATTCCCGTGCGACCATCCAGGGTCACAATCGCGTCTTTGATGTGCACGTGGTAAATGCGGTCGGGGAACATGCGGATGAACTGGACCGGATCGATGCCCTGCCAGATCAAGTGACTGGGGTCAAAGTTGAATCCAAACTCAGGCCGATTGTCGAGTGCTTCCAGGGCTCGTTGCGCGGTGTAGATATCGAACGCGATTTCGGTGGGGTGAACTTCCAACGCGAAACGCACGCCGCACTCACCAAACACATCCAAGATTGGATTGAAGCGTTCTGCCAACAGGTCGAATCCCGCGTCAATCATGGCGGGGGAAACGGGTGGGAACGAATACAGCAGGTGCCAGATGCTGCTGCCGGTGAAGCCGTTGACGACATCGACGCCGAACTTCTGGGCCGCACGAGCGGTGTTCTTCAGTTCTTCGATCGCGCGTTGGTTGACCGCTTCAGGATCGCCATCGCCCCAAATGTATTCGGGAAGAATGGATTTGTGCCGCTCGTCGATTTTGTCCAGCACGGCTTGCCCGACCAAGTGAGCGCTGATCGCGTGGCATTGCAGGTTGTGCTTGGCAAGCAACGCGTGCTTTTTTTCGCAGTAGTCGTCTTCTGCGAGCGCTTTGTCGACTTCGAAGTGATCGCCCCAGCAAGCCAATTCGATCCCGTCGTATCCGAAGTCGGCGGTCATGGCTGCCATCTCTTCGATCGGCAAATCGGCCCATTGACCAGTGAAAATCGTAACGGGACGTGGCATGGAGGTCTCCAGGAAAACAGGGAACAGGATCCATTCAAAACGGATCGTAACACGAGAGCAAACGCCCTCGTGGCGATGGGCCGGCATTATCGCCGAACACTGTTCCCCGGGCAATTCCCCTGCAACCCACGAATCCAGTTCCCAACGGAATCCAGTTCGCAGTCGCCCCTCCCACTCATTCGCCAGCGAGACCGAACCGCCACGGGGCGCTCTCGTCGACCGAGGTCGTGCGGCTTCTTGATGTCGTTTTCTAGCGTGTTTCCATACGGCGCCCCCCTCACGAAACGAAGTTTTTGGGGAGGACGCGCGACGCCGTTCGGGCGTACACGGCATTCGAAAGCTGCTCGACCTCTACCACGGTGGGGGGCAAAACGCGTCGTGCCTGCGTCAGACGCGACGTTCGTCAGAGGAGAAAATCGCACTGAGATACAAACCGGTATGCGTTTGTGGTTTGGTTGGTGTCTGCATGTGACTGCGAACAGCACGCATCACGTCGCGGCGAGAAATTTGTCCGCGTAGCCTGCCCTCGCTGTCCAGCACTGGCAACCGACGACAGGCGGCGTTCAAGAACGTTTGTGCGATGGTCAACAAATCGGTTTCTTCACTGATTGTCGGTGGGTTCTTGTCCGTCAGATCACCCACCGGAATGCTGGGAAGATTTTCGTAGGCCATCCCCACCACAAACTTCATGCAAGATTTCTCTGAAAAGACACCGACGAAGTGGCCGTCGTCATCCACCACGGGGGCACCGGAGATGCGTTGCCGCAGCAACACGTCGAGAGCTTCCAGGGAATCCATTTGGGGTGACAGCGTGATGAGGTTGCGAACCATCATCTCGCGAGCCGTCACATGCGGCATGGTTCCAGGACTGGGGGTGGGAAGCGTTGCGGTTCCAATGGTTTTGGTCATGACGAGAGTCCTCATTTGACAAGGCAGGATCTGTAGAAAGAGTCTTCACCTGAGATCACTTTGAGGCCTCCAGGGAGACTCCGTCAAGAAAATTCCAGTCGGCAAATCCAAGACGGCCTTTCAACCCAGGGCTCCCTTCGTGCGTTCTGGGCGAGCGGCTTCGCCGTTGGGGTCGCAATTCACGGTGAAATGCGTCACAAAGGCAAGTCGCGTGCCCCGGTTGTCGAAACAGGAATGGGGTTTGTGAAAGTTGTCACGCAGTGCACCAGGAGAGTGGAATGTTGGGTCGTTGGGTCGAATTCGAATTTGATTGTTTGCCGCTTCGCACCGTTTCTCGGTTGGACGTCCCGTTGGATGCGTCGCCGAACTACGAAGCGTTTGTCCTGCGAGTCAAAGCGGCGCTCGCCAAACATGGCACCCACAACACGTATTACCTGCACCGCGCTCGCTGTGCCTTTCATCTGACCAACGACCCGGATCGAGGTCGCGTCGAGTTTCATGTCGAGGGCGTCGTGATGACCGGTGAAAAGGATCTGAAAACGAAGGCGGTCGATCTGTTGGTGACACTCAGCGAAGAAACCTGCGATTGGCTGAACGAACCGGCTGTGGAGTTCTTGGCTGAGTCGGTCAAGCATTCCATTGCGGTGGAGTTTGACCGCTACATCCAAGCAGGTGATCTGACCCAAACCGAAAAACGCTTGGAAAAAATCCAGCGGCAAATCGAAGACGGTGACGGCTTCCAAGCGATGTACCTGTGATTTTTGCAGTCGCGGATCTCTTGACACCACCGAGGCAGAATCCCTAGTTAAACAAGTCGCCTGGTGTGTTCTTCACATGGGCTGCTTGTATGACGGCCAATCGATTCGCGGCCGCCTGTATCAATTGGACTGGATTTTCCGATTTGGCTTCATTGGACGATTGAATCGGTCGATTCAACGCACTGGAACCATTTCGACAACACCCAATCCGCCTCCGACGGAAGGACGCGACGATGACGACACGATCAACTCAAACTCGAAACGCCGCGCGAACCCTGGTCGCCCACGCCGCAATCGGTTTTTGTGTGACCGCGAGCATCGCTGCCACGGGCTGCCGCAGCGGACGTCCAAGCTTGAACATGTTCGGCATGCGAGGGGAACCCTCCGCTGAGACATTGGCCGGCACTGGCCCCTCACTGACTTACCCGCAGCCGCCATCATCCAAAGCGACACCGAACGCGATTGCATCGATCGCCGGTGGCACTGCACCTGCCACCACGCCGAGCGGAATGCCAGGCGGTTCCTCATCGAACATGTACGCGGCAACCAGCACCGCTGGCTTGCCAACGGTCAACAGCACACCCGGTGTTCCCAGCACGCCACCGGCTTCCGCGACCACCCCTTATGGCGCGGTCGCGTCGCAGTCCAATGGCTCTCTGCCGCCGGCTTCGTATGCGTTGCCAGGAAGCCAGACCCCTTCGCAACCTGCCAGTTACGCGGCCGCTTCGGCCAATGGCTACGCAATGGGAACGCAGCCCTCTGCTTCGCCTCAAGCCACGACACCGCGCCCAACGGCAATGCCGCCAATCAGCGTGCCATCGACCTCGGCCCCGGCAGGAGCTGATGCAATCGCCGCTCAGTCAGGCACACCAGCAAGCAAGTCCAACGGATTCACTTTGCCAGGATCTGAAATGGATGCGATTGTGGCGCAGCAACAATCCAGTGCACCAAAGACAGGCTCGGCGTTTACGCTTCCAAGCGATTTGATGTCCGGGCCGAACGCATCGGCCACGGCGTCCAGCGAAACCAAGTCTTCACCCGCCATCTCGGCAATCGGGTTGCCAGACAACTTGGGTGAATCGATTTCCGCGACGAAAGACCGTGTCGCATCGGTCGCATCGGGAGCCACCAAGGCAACTGCCGACGCAGCCGCCAACGCCGCCGCTGCTGTGACGGAGTCCCCGGCTTACCAAACCGCAACCGGTTCCGTTTCCGGCAGTTCCAACTCGGTTCAGCCAGCCGGCTACATGCCTGGCAGCACGGGAGCGGCATCGGGTTACCCGAGCGGCTCGGTGACTCGCTAAGTGAACCACGGTTCGCTCACTCATTCGCCCATTCACTTACTCGCTCGCTTCGCTGATGCAGTAGACCTTCGTCAGCGTGCGGATCAGCAGCCTGCCATCGCTCACGCTCGGTGTGGCGATGCAGAGTTCATCCAGCGGGTTGGTGTTGAGAACCTTGAAGTCCGGCCCAGCTTGGATGACGTAGGTCAGCCCTTGCTCGCTGAGGCAAAACACCTTTCCGCCGTACGCCCACGGCGAGGACGTGAAGGATCCTTTCGGCGAAAACCGCTGCTTGCCGTAGACTTCCTCGCCAGTCAACGCGTTGTGGCAGGTCATGAAGCCTTGGTCGTAGACCGTGTAAAGGTAGTCGCCGTCAACGATCTGGGTCGTGTTGTAGGGTGAAGCTCGCGGCTGATACCACTCGATGTACGGGTTCCTGGTGAAGCCATCGGAAGTGTCGATTTCTCCCGACGCTCCGGGACGAATCGCAAACGTAGGCCGGTGGGAATCACCGACGTAGCCGGATGACAGGTAGCACATTCCGTAAGCCGCAAACGGCGAGGGGATGACCAAGATCGACATGTCTCCATCGAAGCTCCAGAGCTCCTTTCCGTTCAGGGAGTAACTTCGGTTTGCGTTTTTGCCTGGGACAACGATTTCCGTGCGAAGTTCATTTTGCCAAACCAGTGGGGTTGCCCAGGACATCGTTTCGTCACGTTCGGTGCGCCAACGCTGTTCGCCGGTTTGGGTGTCGAAGGCGGCGATCCAAGACGCCTCTTTGTTGTCGTAAACCACAAACACTTGATCGCCATGCACAACCGGTGAAGCGGCCGCGCCGTAATCCATGTTGGTCTGCTTCGGTTCGATGTTTCGTGACCACAGCAGTTCGCCCTCGAGGTTGTAGCAGTACAGTCCCAGGTCACCGAACAAGACAAACAAACGCTCGCCATCGGTCACGGGTGTTTCCGCCGCGTAAGAGCTTTTGGGGTGTCGCGGGACGAGGGGACGGCCCGCGTGTGCCTCTCGCTTCCAAACCTCCTTGCCGCTGCCCAGGTCAAAGCAGGTCACCATCCAGTGGTGGATTCCCGCGGCCGGATCGCGGACGCCTTCGCCCAGGTACAAGCCTCCCTGCGGCGGCGTATTTGCCTCTTCTGCCACGACGGCGGAAACGAACACTCGTTCACCGACAATGATTGGGCTGCCCCAGCCCTGCCCAGGCACATCTGCGACCCAGGCGACATTTGTTTCGGTGTCCCACTGCGTCGGCAATTCAGGGTGGTCTGCCGCGACGCCCGTCGCATCCCCACCGCGAAAGCGAGTGAAGTCATCGCCGGTCCCGTCGCTTGCCATGCTCAACGCGATCGCCCAGAACGCGACTGAGCCACCCCAACATTTCAACGCGCGCATATCAACTCTCATCGAGGACAGAAGCCATTTGCCTCGAACATAACCGGAGTGCGGTCCGTTCGCTTGCAGTTCGCAGCCGCGTCCATCGCGAATTCTTGGGGCGTCAAAAGTGGGCTGCGCTCTAGGAAACGCAATTCTTCGGCCTGCCGGTCCGATCCGAAACTGGCAACGAGTGAAGTCGGGCGAGCCTTTTAAGCAGGTCGGCAGGAATGATCGGGCCTAGCCATGTGAGCCGTTTGGGCGCTGGCCTGGACTGCTGAATATTTGGCGTCGTGACGCACTGGGGTTGCGCAAGTTTTCATCCCGGTAGGGATGTCAGATGGTAGCCGTCGGCAAGCGATCGCGCCACCGACGGACAGGCAAAACCCACGTCGCCACTCTCCATCCCGCCGTGGCCGATGGCCACGGCGGGATGGAGAGTGTTTTTTGGGACGCTCGTTTCCCGGGGGCACGCTGCTACGCAGCAACCCCCGGCTACCACCTGGCATCCCTACCGAGATGAAGAAGGACAGCATGCCGGAAGAAAAGCTGCATCCGCTATCGGAGCGTCAACACCAAACATTTGGCAGTCCAGCGTTCGCCCCGGTTACACGTGGAAGCAACCACGCTTGCCAAGACATTTCAAACGCCGAAAGACTCCTGCCGACCTGCTTAGAACGGAGCCTTCATCACGGCATCGAGGCCTTCGGCAGTGATGTTGGTTCCCTCGCATTCGATGTGCTGTAGGAACGGCAAGTCGCTCAGGTGCGAGATTCCCTTGTCGGTGATGCTGGTCTGGTTCAGCCCAATGCCGGTGAGCAATCGCAGGTCAACCAGCTTGGACAAGTCCTCATCCTGAACACTCGTCCCAGCAAGCTGGATTTGCATCAGGTTGGGCAGGTGAGCCACGTGCTCCAGTAGCGAGGGATCAAAATTCTCCGCGGTGAATTCGATCGCGAAAATCGGTTGGTCTTCGGCGCGGCGAACCATTCGCACGCCCGCTTTCTGCAGCTCGAAGAGGGAGCGCCGGCTGTCGATTCCGACTCCGCTGATTTCGATTGTCGCCAGGTTCGGAGAGCCTGCCAGGGCAACGCCCTCGTCCGTCTTGAGTCGCTCGAGGCTGTCCACTGGAATTCCGGCAAGGAACTCGTCTCGATCAATCGCTTGGGCGCTGCCCTGCGAATCCAGCACGTAAAAAGCATCGTCGAGCCACGGCCGAGGATCCGCAAGATGCAATTTGTCGCCTGGCATAGCAACCTGTTCAAAGTAGATCCGGATCGTCCGTCGCTCTTTCGGAAACGGAACGTGCAGGTCGCCCCAACCTTCAATCGGATGGGTGCCGGTCCGCGAAGTGATCAGTCCTTGCGGGATCGAACCCGAGTAGAGCACGCCAGAAAACCCGTGATCGACGTACCCGCCATAGAACCCAATGGGGCCAAGCAAACTGACCGCACAAACCGCCTTCTCCCAGGCCGCGGCCGGCCGCCAGGACTTCGTGGTCAACATCACCCAAGAGCCAATCACCGCGACCGACAAGTTCCAAGGAAGCACGCTTTCGTTCCAGTTCACGATCAAGGGTGAGATCGTCAACGCGATTCCCAGGTGCATGGCCAAGCAGGCAGGTGCCGCCCACCGCGGCCGGAAAATCGCAAGCACCCCAACGGCAAGCTCAACGGCCGCCACTGCGCCAGCGAACCACAGGTAGGTTGAGTCGGCGTCCAGCCCACTGCGGGCGACCAGCCAGTGCGATGCGTACCCGAACCAATCTGGCGACAGGAGTTTGTGCAGCCCCGCCCAGACCCAGGTCGACACCAATGACCAGCGGGCGATTCGATGACCGGCGTCCAGCACGCAGGCCGCCATCAACAACGCGATGGAAAAGAACTGTGGCTGCAAACGAAACTGATCGAAGACGGCTGCGACAATCAACATGCCCCAGTGCACTGCCAACCCCGACCTCGGACGGATCACGGTCCAAGCAAGGGAAGCGATGAGGAGCCAGCCAAAGGAAAGCGAAGGCAGGTCAAACGTCGGCAGGTGCGGTGGCATCGCCCGCGTTTGCCAGAGCGGCCAGGTGATCGCAAGGGTGACGCACTGGCAAACAATGCCAAACATCAAGAGCCCATACCGCTGCCACCCAAGCCGCTTCGCCTCGCGGCCGACGGCATCCATCCATGTCCGCTGGCATTCATCTCCTTCGAGATCGCCTGCAGGTGGCGTTGGCAGACCGTTCGGTGAATCACTCAAAGGTCAAACCGACTTCCGCCAGAGGAAAAGAGCGCACTGCGGAAGCTGGTTTCAACATGGGGTTTCACATTGATAGGTGATCGATTTCTCAGGTAGGCCGGATCAAGCCGCTTCGGCGCCGCTCCGGCAGTTGAGCGGACCTTTTCAGGCAACTCCCAACCGGATGAGTGTCGCAAAGCCACCTTTACTGGGCCGACGCAGGCTAGCAAACTCCAGTCTTCTCAACCATCTCGCTCCCTTGGGAGACTGTCGCGGTCATCGCGATCAGTCCAAGCCGGAGGCCGACGAGAGCGCTGGGCTTCAAGCCAGCGCTTGGTCAATTGGGTTGTTGGCCAGGTAGTGCCCGCACAGGCAGATTGCCATCGCATCGGCGACGTCGTCGGGCTCGGGGGCAGATTGCAGGTTCAATTGCATCTTCACCGCCAATTGCATTTGGCTTTTTGGGGCTCGGCCGTTGCCAGTCATCACCTTCTTCACGCGAGTTGGTTCGTAGTGCTCGACCGGCACGCCAGCCGTCGCGGCTGCCAGGCAGATCACGCCGCGAGCGTGCCCCATCAGGATCGCCGTGCGAGGGCGATCGTAATGCGAGAACAATTGCTCCACCGCCATCAAATCCACGGGATGGGCCGCGAAAACTTCCGACAGCCCAACATGGATTTCTTGCAAGCGTTCTGGGAGCGTGTCAGAGCGGCGTGACTTGATCACCCCCGCTTCACGCAAGCACAGACGCGATCCCTCTCGCGAGATCACCGCGTAACCAGTGGTGTTGAGCCCCGGGTCGATTCCTAAAATGCAGGCTGCCGATCCAGGGCGTGCCGTTATGACTTGCGTTCCCAAGAGGTGCCTTCTTTCTTGTCGAGCAGGGCGACCCCGAGATCAGCCAGTCGATCTCGGATGGCGTCGCCAGTGGCGTAATCTTTTCGCTCGCGAGCTTCCTTGCGAAGGTTGATCAACAAATGCACCACGGAATCCAGGAGCTCTGCATCCGCTTCGTCGCCACCGGAGGTGGCCGGTGGTTTTGCAAACAAACCCAGCACACGCGACAGTTCCGCGATGACCGAGGTGGCTTTGACCAGTGATTCCACGGCGGGCGATTTCACATCCGCACCGGCGGCCAATTGGTTGGCGTCGACGTGACGGTTGAGGGTCCGCAGAGCGTCAAACAGCACGCTGATCGCGGCGCCCGTGTTGAAGTCATCGTCCATCGCGGCCAAGAATTTTTCGCGGATGGCATGGATCTCGGTCAGCAATGCATCGCCCGCCGGATCAAAGCTGCCTTCGGCACGTCGGGTCGCGGCGGTCAGGTCGTAGAACGAGCTGCCTGTGATCTCTTCGAAGCGATCGAAGTAACGATAAAACGCTTCCAGTGATGTGCCGGCTTCGGCCAAGGTCTCTTCGTTGTAAACGATCGTGCTGCGATATTGAGTTCGCAACAAGAAGAACCGGATGCGTTCGCCGGTCTGGCTGCGAATCAGATCGGCCAAACCGCCGGCGCCTTTGCTGCGGCTGATCTTGCCCGAGGCTTGTTCTTCGACGCTGGCTGCTTCCGCCGCCGCGTTTTCGCGGTCGCTTTTGCCGCCAACCTTGCCTTTTTCGCCAGCCCGCATCAAGCCGTTGTGCATCCAGTACTTCACCATCGGCGCACCGTGGCAGCACGTGCTTTGCGCTCGCTCGTTTTCGTGGTGCGGGAACATCAGGTCCAACCCGCCGCCATGGATGTCGAAGGTTTCGCCCAGAATTTCGTGGCTCATCGCAGAACACTCGATGTGCCATCCTGGTCGACCGTCGCCCCAAGGGCTTTCCCAGTACGGTTCGCCTGGGCGGGCTGATTTCCACAATGCAAAGTCGCCGGGGTTGCGTTTCTTGGCTGCCGCGCCGCCCCCCTCGCCCTGTTGATCTTCGACTGATCGATTGGAGAGTTGCCCGTAGCCAGGGTCTTTGGTCACGTCGAAGAACACGTCGCCGTCAATCGCGTAGGCAAAGCCTTTCGATTCCAGCGATCCAATGAACGCGATGATCTGCGGCATGTGGTCGGTGGCACGCGGCAAGTGGTCGATCTGATTGACGCCCAGTTCCCGGAGGTTGGCCAAGTAGTCCGCGGTCATCTCCACCGCGATTTGGCTCATCGGGATGCCACGTTCCTTGGACTTCTTGATCAGTTTGTCATCGACGTCGGTGATGTTGACCACCCACGTCACTTCGAACCCGCTGTAGGTCAGGTAGCGTTTGATCGTGTCGAAAATGACCGGCCCAACCATGTGCCCAATGTGTGATTCGGCGTAGACCGTTGGCCCGCACAGATACATGCCCACACGCGGAGCACGCAGCGGCAAAAACGGCTCCTTGGTTTTGCTCAGTGTGTTGTAAACACGAATGGCGGGTTGGGAGGTGGAAGGGGAGGCGACCGATGAGGTCGGGTCAGCGGCGGTCATGCTCATCAGCGTGCGTGCGATTGGAAAGAAGCAAAGGCGAGGCGTCCTCGCGAATTGGAAGAGCCAGGAAGTATAGGGAATCAGTCCGGCTTGGATCGAGCCCGCTTTCCAAGCCCGTTCGATGGTTGCCGAATCAGCCCGTTTCAAATGCCTCTGAACTGGTTCCTCTTGTTGAGTTGCCGCTGGAAAGAAAGGGGAAGATCTAAGCCGTTCGGGCGTTCGCCACGGTTCTGTGGTGGTGGAACCGAGGCGAACGCCGAAACGGCTCAGAGAAACAGCAGGCCACCAGCGCCGAATCGGCCACCCGGACTACGAAGCGATGACGCAGTGGGAAAGGCGTCCCAGGGGGCTCAAATGCTGAATGGACTGCCTCTGAAATGGCAAGACAGGGCAAATAGGACCTATGGGAGACTGTGCGTTCGCTTCCCCCCGTGTCCGCGTTGAAATCCATTTTGGTTTGTCGCTCCCCAAAAGCGGGTGAACGCTAGGATGCCAAGGTGCGTAGCAAACCAGCGCTCGAAGCCATTTGTGACGACCCCATTTCGCGAATTGGCGCTTTCGTAGGCACGCTCTCACGATTTTTTCTCAGCGTTTCCAATGCCTCCCCTCCTCGGAAATCAGCCCCCATGACCAAGATCACCTTTCTCGCTTTGCTCTCGTTGGCCCTGGTGGCCGCTCCTGGTTGCCAGCCTTCCAGCCCCACGGATTCGGCAGCCACGTCTGCCTCGGAATCCGGTGACGATCATGGTCATGATGATCACGATCACGGAGATCACGAGGGCCATGACCATGAGGGGCATGACCACGATGCTCACGGGCATGAAGGCCATGACCATGGTGACCACGAAGTCATTGACGCCGACGCGGCAGGGTTGAGCAGCGACGCTCTGGTGCATTTGGAAAAGCCCGATGCACCCAAGTCGTTTGCTGCTGCGGTTGAGAAGCTGTCCAAAATGAAGGCGACCATCGCGGGCGGCTTCGCGGATGACGATGTTGATTCGATCCACAACGAATTGCACGACATTGGAACGCTGTTGGAGCAAACAGAAGCCCTGGCGAAAAGCAGCGATCTGAACGAAGAGCAAAAGAAGCAGGCTCTGGCAGCAGTGGACGCTCTGTTCGACGCGTTTGGATCGGTGGATGCCAAGCTGCATGGTGAAAACGGGGCCGAATACAGCGAAGTCAGTGGTGACATTGACGATTCCATCAAAGTCCTCGGGGGCCTCCAATGACTCACCGTTTTCATTCCTTGGCATTGGCCGCCGGTTGCCTGATCTTGGCTGTCGGCTGCGAACCATCTGGCAGCGAGACGGCATCTTCGGACGCTGACCCAGCGGTGCTGCTCAGCGAGGCGCCTGCAGACGCGCTCTCGCTGACCGAAGTGAAAGAGCGGTTCGGAGACGAGGCCACGCCGGCGCCCAGTGAGGTCACCTTGGTCGGGAGGATCGACGCGGGAGAGTTTGACGCATTTGAGCCCGGTTCAGCGACGTTCATGCTGAGTGAGTTGCCCGACGAAGATCACACGGGCGGCGATCCAGATCACGCCGACAACTGTCCGTTCTGCAAGCGTCGCTTGGCCAACGCGCCCAAGGCTGTGGTGCAGTTGATCGATGAGTCTGGTAGCGTTCGCACGACTCGGGCCGACAATCTTGCGGGCCTTTCCAAGGGAGATGTTGTCACCGTATCTGGCAGCGTGACCTACGATGAGGGAGTGAATCTGATCACGATTCAGTCTCAAAAGATCCATGTTCGGTGACCAGTTTGCGGGTAACCGCAGGCCGGTTTCGTCAGGATATCAGCCGAAAAACACCAAATTTCACTTTTTCTGTGAAATCTGAGCGGCCGCAACTCACCACAAGCATCTGGAATCTGTTATACTCCCTCTCGTGGTGGTATAGCTCGCGCACTCGGCACGAGAAGCATCACAGTCTACACGAAGGAATTAGAAGAATGGCAGAAGGTACAATCAAACGGCTCACCGACAAAGGCTTCGGTTTTATCGACACTGGAGGGCCGAAAGACTTGTTCTTCCACTGCACGAATGTCGAAGGCGCGAGTTACGACGAACTGCAAGAAGGTCAAAAAGTCACTTACACTGAAGGTCGTGGTCCCAAAGGACCTTGTGCCGAAAACGTGACTCCTGCCTGAACGGCTTGATCTCGTAGATAAAATTGACACCGCCATTGATTCTTTTGATGGTGGTTTTTTTATGCGCCGACAGAACCCAGTCCCACCGCTCTTTCTGGCAACCCAATGCGCCACGGGCGGTCGATTGAATGCGTTTCGCAGTTCTCAAGATCAACCGATGATCGAACAACCGCGGAGCGGTGACAGTTGCCAGCCTCGGGTTTCAACCCGAGGTCTCGGGCGTCACCCCCTTCCTCGACGAGCCGCGGAGCGGCGACAGGTAGTGAGCGACGCGACGGGGGATCGATTGAAAAAGTGAAGTTGTAAATTGCAAATTTAAAAACCCGGGCGGCGATGACGGGGGCGCGAACCACGGCATCGCTCGACAGCGAGTCTCGCCCCGGACGGGGCCGGCGTCGGGCATGCCGCATGGGCCTCGCTCACGCGTCGGGTTTTCAAGAGAACTCAGCTTCCAAACTACTGCGACAGGTCCAGAGTGCTTCCCCCTGACGACGCCCCGCGATTCGTTTGGTCGTAACCCTTGGCTGCTCGTTTGGCACCTTCGTTTTGCTGCAGTTGAGACGCAACCTCGTCTCGATTTTCGCTCAGCATTTGTTCGCTGGCCTGCTCACGCGCCATCAATTCACGGTGCATTTCATCGCACTTCGTGTTTCGTTGGCGGTGTTCGTCTGACACAGGATGCGAGTCGCCGCGTTCCGTTCGTTCATTCTTGAGTTGCTCGGACGCCTGCACGAGTTGCTCCACCGCCCGCTGCTTCTGGCTCAACACACGCATCAGCTCATTCATGTGGCCTTCTGAGATGGCGGCTTCCTGCTGAACGGTCAGTTCCAGCAGCAGTTCCAGCAATGCAAACCGGCGATCGATGGTGGCTTCCATGTCTTCGTCCCATTCCCTTGGTGAATCGATCGTCGAGCGGGAGTTCCCCCGCTTCGAAATCGATGAAAGATTTCGTGTGTGCCGGTCTCATCACAATCCGCCTGGCTCGGTGCGTCAAGGTGACTTTCAGGGGGCTGTTTGATTGGTCAGCTGAGCACCCTGGTCCAGTCGTTCAACCATCCACGCCAGGTAGCGTTCCCAGCCCGCTCGGTCGTAACGCGTGACTTTGTCGAACTCATTGTCCCACTGGGCGCCAATTCGGCTGAGAACCACGTCCGCTTGGCGAATCAGCAGGTCCGCTTCGCGAACACGCCCGATCTTTCGCATCATTTGTGACTGCCCCAGAAAGGCTTCCAGCGAAGCTGGTTCGTTCATGTATCGGATTGCCATGTCGCGGTAGGCGTCCGCTGCCTCGGCGAACCGATTTATGTCCCGCAGTGTGTCTGCTTGGCCAATCAATGAATTACGAAGCAGGGCTCGTTGCTTGTCGCTCAGGTCACTGTCTCGCTGCTGGTTCTGGAGGTAGTTCGCCAGCATCGCAAACTGGTCGAGCGCTGCTTGTCGGCGTGAGTTCGCCTTTTGGCTCAGCCCCCGCCTAGCTGTGTCTTGCAGCTCCGTTGACGTCAGTTCAATCTCCGGCAGTTCGGTCGCGAGCAAATGCCCGCGGGCGAGTGAGTAGGCGGCCGTTTGAGTTCGCGGTTCAGGCCAGTATCGTTGGACCGCTTCGTCCAGTCGCCGCATCGCCAGTTCCAGCGTGGGGCGAGACTCTCGCAGCGCTTCGATGCGTTTGTCCCGTGTCAGTTCGCGAGCTTTCAGTGTTTGTGACAGGCCTTCCGCGAACAGCATTTCCCCCAGTGTCAGCAAGGAATCTCGCCAGGCGGGGCTTTGTGGTGTCAGTTGCCCGTCGTTGAGATTCGCTTCCAGCCATTCTCTCGCTCGCTGTCGGTCACCCAGGTCCGCCGCAGCTTGAGCGGCCAGCAGTCGAGCGTCGTACCGCATCGGATCGCGTTCGTATTCGATGATGCAGGTCTGCAGTGATTCGATCGCGGCCTTGGGGTTTCCGTCGGCCAGCAAGGCACGTCCGTGGGCGACCAGCGCGCGTGGGATTCGCCCACGGTCTTCGTATCGCAAGTAGTCTTCGAGCAGTGCGGCGCTGCGTGAAAAGTGCCGTCCTCTCTGATAGGACTCGATTGCCAGCCACAAGGTGGAGACGTATTCGTCCGTGTCAAATTGTTCCTTTGCCGCCGCGGCGTAGGCGTCGCCAGCACTGCGAAAACGTTCGCGAGCCAGTTCCGATGCCTCTCGAGAAAGTTCTCCGCCCGGTCCCATGCCGGCTTCCAGGGTGGCTTCGCCCCAGTCACGGTAGGCCATTCCTGCTTGACTGAATGAGCTGGCCAATCCGAGCACCGGAGCGGTGGCCGTTGCAGTGTCGGCCGCGGGTGAAAATTGCCCTGCACCTCTCAGCATCGCGATCGCATCGATGATTCGTTGGGTGACGCTTTCACGCGCTATCTCAGGGAAGTCCAGGTATTGGCTCTGTCCAATTTCCCGCACCAGGTAGCGAGCGGTCTGCACCACATCATCGCCCATTGCGCGGCTGGCCAGCAATTCCATCTCTGAGATGCCACCTTCCAGGCCGCGAGCATCGAAGGGGCGTTGTTGCCGAGTTTGAGTGAGTCGTGCGAGTGCGAGATCCGGATCATTGAGCAGCAAGTAGGATTGTGCCACCAACAGTCGTGCGCTGCCAGCGACCTTGGGATCCGCTTCGCGTTGCAGTTGGTCTAGCACGCGAATCACGTCCTTGAGCTCCGCCTGAGACTCTTCCGGCAGCTCTCGATCAGCCACAATTGGAATGCCCGCAATGATTTTCGCGGAGATGGAACTGGGGAGTGTGTCGATGATCCGGCCGACTCGAGCCAACCCACGTTGCAGACTCAGTTGATCCTGCAATTGCATTGCCCACGGCTTTTGCAATGAGAGGTCTTCTGCGATGTCCTCTTCCACGCGAGCGATCACGGGAAGTGCGTCGCCGTGTCGTCTCAGTTGATTGAGAAGTTCAATCCTGAGGATCTCGGCTTCGCTTCGACGGCGATTGTCCAGCCCGGATTCATTCAGGTGAGCGACAATCGTTCGCAAGGCTTCGTCGGGTTTGGCTGAGATGGAAGAGGCCAGCGAACGGGCCAGCAAGGGGAGCAGTTCCCCTCGCAAGGTCAGGTCAATGTCGACGGCCTGCTTCAGATGACTGGCAGCTTGTTCATGGCGCCCGATGGCGTTCAGGGTTCCACCTAGCATTTGGTGACCTTCGGCGTCTCGCCCTTCAGGGAAGCCCAGCGAATAGGCTCGCTGCAAATAGGGCAGTGCCTTCTCCATTTGTTCGTGGCGATCCCGAAGCGAAACCGCTTGGTTGGCTCGCGCATAAGTTCCCGCTCCGATCAGAAATTGCTGCATGGGATACAACTTCCTTTCGGCTTCGTTCTTTTCGTTCAATTTCGCACGTGCTGCCAGATCGCCAGCCACGACGATGTTTCCAGCGACGTATTGGGCGGATGCCAGGTTCAGCGTTTGAGGGGCATCGATCTCTCGTCCGCCCGCCAAAATGGAAAACATGTAGGCGAAGCCGACCATCGTGAACATCGTCACGAACGCCAGCGAGGCGACCGTGGTCTTGGACCGGCTGCTCGGCGGAATCGCGTCTTGTGTTTTGGTTTCGTCAGGTTTAGCCACAATGTCACCTCGATCGGGAACCATTCGCGATACCAAAACTTAGGTCATCAACGCAACCTCGCCGCCTGAAACTCGCCTGTTTCATGGACCATCCTGAACAGCTCGGAGCGGAAGACCAAATCAGGTGGCGGGAATCACTCCTTTGGCCCTCGACCGACAGCCCTTCGGTCGCGTTTCCATGCAATTGGGTAGCCGAATCGGTGGACCAAGCAGGTCGGCAGGAATGATCGAGCAGAACCAGGTGAGCCGTTCGGGTGTTCGCCTGGACTGCGAAAGGCTGGGTGCTGGCGCTCTGATCGCGGATGCCATTGTTCTTCCGGCTTCTGTCTCTCTTCATCCCGGGAGGGATGAAACGGTGGGCAACCACAGCGCTTCGCAACGCAAAACTTTCGCAGTCCAGCGTTTGGCCCGGTTGAACGTGGAAGCAACCACGCCTGCCCAAACGGTTCGAATGCCGGAAGACTCCTGCCAACCTGTTGAGGGGGCCTTGGGGCGGTTTCAGAGTGAGCAGCCAGGGCGAAGAAGAAAAATAGTTCGAGAAAAGATCGCTGCTAACGGTCGTGGAACAGATGGCTCCTCGACGTCAAAGCGGAGGGCCTGTCTCGGACTCTCGTGCATGGATGATGCCGCGAGAGCTACGAGCGTCCCCACCAAAGGAATGTTCAGATATCACCTGGATGAAATGGGACTGGAAACCTCAGCGGGGCAGATCGTTCCATTCAGGCTGCTTAAAGGTTCGCTGTTGCGCTCGGGTCAGTGAGAAGGACAGTTGAGTGCTCCAGCATCATGGGGATGCCGCTTGTTGAACTCAAGGGTGCGGAACTGTTGATTGGAGGCGGTGGTTTGGGGGCGTGGTCTCCATTGGCTGGATGGCTTGTCGCATATCTCTTCCATGGCGTCGCAATCTCTCGGGGCATTCTTGTCCTCGATCACTACGCTGCCACTGTTTTCTTATCTTATCTTGTCTTGTCTTGAATCGATTGGAGTTGTGATGCGAACTGCGTCTCGGAAGATCCCCCATGGTTTCACCTTGGTAGAACTGTTGGTTGTCATCGCCATCATTGGTGTTCTTGTTGGGCTTCTCTTGCCCGCCGTCCAAGCTGCTCGGGAGGCAGCACGTCGAATGAGTTGCAGCAACAACTTCAAGCAAATCGGCTTGGCGATGCACAACTACCATTCGGCTTACAAGCAACTTCCCGAACATCAGGGCGGAACCCACGGCACGGGAACCAATGCTTGGTCGGCCGCAACGGGAAACAACCGTTTGGATCTTTCTTGCTTGGTGGGTCTGGCCCCCTTCTTCGAGCAACAAGCTTTGTGGGAGCAAATCAGCAACCCGTATCAGGTGACCGAAGGCACCACTGGGGTCGGTAACATCTACGCACCGATGGGACCTTGGCCAGGACGTCCACTTAACTCGGCAACCAACGCGGCGGGCGGCTTTTATGGCCCTTGGATGACCAGCCTTCCGATGCTTCGTTGCCCCAGCGATCCCGGCGTTGGACTGCCCGGGCAGGGACGAACCAACTACGGTCCCAGCCTCGGTGATTCCACCGACACGACCTGGGGCGGCTATCGCAACCGAACCAACGGCGTTGCGACTACGAACTCGTCTTACCAGTCTCGTGTCCGCGCCTCACAGCGTGGTTTCTTTCGCAACCAACAAAAGAGTGCTTTTCGCGACATCTTGGATGGTCTCTCGAACACCATTGCGTTTGGTGAAATCGTGACTGACCTGGGTGACAACGACACACGAACCCATTCGGTTGATGCTGCAGTCAACCTGCTCAACATTGGCGGAAACACTTCTTGCGAACAGTTCATTGATCCAGAACGCCCTCAGTTTTGGCTCAGCTCCGCACCCAAGGTCGGTAGCAGCGAACAAACTCGCGGCATGAAGTGGGCCTACGGCAGTCCTGTCAGCCAACAGGTCTTCACGATCCTGACGCCCAACTCGCCGTTGTGCATCAACAACACCAACATCGTTTCCATCGCGACCTGCCCCATGGGTAGTCGTCACCAAGGTGGATGCCATGTCCTGATGGGTGACGGTGCTGTCAAATTCATCACCGACTCGATCGATGCGGGCAACGCAAACCGCGGACAAGTCGGTGCACACGCCCAGCACAACGATCCCGAATCCGTCCCCGGGGCGGAAAGCCCTTACGGTTTGTGGGGTGCACTCGGCACTCGCAGTTCCAAAGAAATCATCTCAGGAGAATTTTGATCCCATGCGATTCAATCTCAAAAACGCTTTCGCTCTGACCTTCCTCGCGGTCATCGCAACCACCCTCGGTTGCGGTGAATCAGAGTCCGGTCCTTCCGCTGATCCGGACCAAATCCAGGAGTACCTGGACAACAACCCGGAAGCTGCCAACGCGGACATGGACCCGCCAGCAGATCCGCCGATGTAGACCCATCGCATTGCATGACGCCGGCAGCACGCTGCCGGCGTCATGCGTGCTTTTGTTTCGTCGATCTCAGAATCATCTCAATTCTGGAAGTGGTTCCCCGACGGGCCAAAACAGGTATCGGTCACCCTTGGCCGATTCCAACTTCATCGTGTTTGCCTTGGAAAGCTTGTCGGCAGAGAACTCCTTCGCTGGCAGCTCGTTCTTGCACCACTGATAGGTGCCTTCTGGCAGGGCAATGTCAACGCTTCCACCCTGTGTGGATTCGATCAAGACCCAGCGACACTTGCCGTCTTCCATGCATCCGCTGACCAGGTAGCCGCCTTCGCCTCGCAGGTGCCCGAACTGAACGCTGGGCCAAGCCGATGGAACCGCAGGAAAGATCGCCAGCCGGCCATGTTGACTCTGCAGCATCATCTCTTGAATCGCAGTCGCTCCGTGTAGCGGAGTTTCCATCACCGGCAAACCGATCTCCGAATAAAACGTGTTGGGCTGAAGGTACGGCCGGAGTTGTTCCAGAAACTTCAGTGCCGAGTCGCCGTCACCGAGCAGCGATGCCATGCAGGAACTCGCCGTGTAGGAATACCCTGCGATGCCTCGACCAAACGAACGCCAGTGCTGAAGACTGCGTTCGATCAGTTCTCGGTCTTCTTCTGATTCAGGCGTGATGGTCCGCAGCGGATAGATCGCCATCAAATGCGACCAGTGACGATGCCCTCCGGTCAGCCACACGTCGCGTCCAATCGCTCGGCCGGTTTCGTTGGTCTGCACCTGGACCAAGTTGTCCGCGAGGTCACGCCAAACAGGCAACAACGGTTCCTGGTCTTCCGACAAACCTTTCTCTTCGGCAAGTTCCAGCAAACGCTGACTGCCCCAACGCAAGAAATCCAAGTCGTAGGTGCAGTCCTCCGCCAATCGATACTCAGGGCTGTAGGTCTTGGGAAGGTGCCAGATGCCGTTCTCATCACGTGTCAAAAAATGCCGGTAATAGTTGACGGCTCGCTTCAGCAACGGGAACAACGTTTGATCGCGGATCGATTCGTCGCACCAATAACGGTATTCCAAATCAACGTTGTGCAACGCCCACAATAAATTGGCACACTCAGCACCAATCCTGGGATCCATCTTGGGACGTCCGCCGGGCTGTCCAACATGCCCCACCAAATCCCAGCCGGAGGAGGTCCGCCCCAATCCCGCCGAGTCATGACGATATGGCTCCGCCACGTTTTGAATCAGATGCTCTTGGTTTTCATGCAACTTTTGCCGAAGCGCTGACACGGTGCCTCGACGGTTCGCCGTGTAGCCTCCCTCGTGTGAGAGTTGGGCGTTCAAGTTCCACCATGTCGCATTCCAAGCGGTCGGTTGCAACCATGGTCCTTGGTTGTCGATGATCCATCCCTTGTCACGGGTGGCACAGGCCAACTTGTATTGCTGAATCCAGTAAAAGGAATTCCAAAACTCGGATCCCGTGCTGAGAAAGCTTTGTGGGTAATAGTTGTGCCACCACGTTCGGTGCTGGTTGATCCAGCTTTCGTGATCAGCCGCAACGGCGGTCCGCACGGCGTCGACCACACGTTCCGATGCGTTCCCATCGGGGAAAGAATGCTGAACGCTCAACCACAACCGCGTCCGGCCGGCCTCACGTCGAGTGGTCCAGGCCACCGCTGTCTGGCCACCCGCAACCAGGTTTTGGACCACCAGCTCGATCCCATCATCCGTCTTTGAGATCACCGGATCCGGATGTGGCTCAGCACGTTCCGATTTGCCTCGAACGGCTCGCGGGTTCTTTGGTGGTCGAGCCACGTAAACGAATTCGGCATCGGTCAGTTCGCCATCTGCCTGCAATTCACAATGAATCACGGGTTCGGTCGCATGGGTGATGGCCGTCCATGTCGCGCTGCCGTTCTCCGAGCGAATTGTCCCGGTCGCTTGAGCGTTCCACAACTCAATCCGAGTCGTGCCGCTGGTGATATCGGCGGGCAACCGAAGTTCCAGGTGCCCGATGAAGTGTCGCCCACGATTGAGCACCTCAACGTGTTTTTCAGACAGATCGTCCTCTTGCCAAGGCCGATGGTCGTGCGCGGCCGAGCACCCCACGTCAAACCGAATCGTTTGGTTGTCGAGCTGATAAACCAGCGTGCCCTGTTCCCCGTTGCCAGTGAACGGCGCTTCGTCCCAAGCACGTGGCATGGTGTCGCGACGCAAATCACAGGCGTCGAGAAATGTCGGCCAGTCGATGCTTTCCGCCAGTTCATAGGTTGGGATCGCCCCCGAATCCGAGACCTGTTCGCTCGTCTCAACCTGGACCGTTTGAGCCACCCCGAATGGAACGCTCCCCAGCCAAACGAGGCTTGCCAGCCCCCAGGGGGCCAGAGCAATGAGCTTGGAGAAACGGCGACGAACAGTAGATAAAATCATCGAAGACGTCTGCGACGGAGGTGATAAACGAGAGACCATGACTCTAAGGCATGACACCCCATGAGTCACGATCTGGCTCTGCTCCCATTCTCATCGCAAGCCGATAGAACAAAGTTGCGATCGCCTGCTTGTTCGCCGCAAATCGTTCTTGCAATCTCAGTCTTCTTGGGTCGCCAAGCGATCCAGCAGATAGGATTCGACCGAAGCATGAGGCACGTCGGCTCCCTGGTGGAACAGTTCACACTCCACGCCTGCTGCCTCCAATCGCTCCTGCAACTTGATGCCAAAGTTGGAGGTGTGCGTCGGGTCGCCTTGCTTCTTCCCGATCTTGGGCACATCGCTGTAGTACATGTAGATCGGCGGATCATCGGACGAAACATGCTCGATCGGCGAGTACGCTTTGATCCATGGAAGAACGTCTTCTCTTGCCGCCAGAAACTTTGCGAATTGAGCGGGCTTTTTGTCCCCCGTTTTCGCGAACCGCCCGAACGCATGCCCGCCATACCAACTGTTCGGCGTCCACTCCCGCATTTGCTTGGGATCGAGCGTGGTTTGAGGACGAATCACCGCGGCACCCATCAAACGCGTGGACTGGCGTGCAATCGGATCATCACTGCTTGGATCCTTCAGGTCGTCGTGCAAAGCCAACCACAACGAGGTGCACGCACCGGCGGATCCCCCCACCGCGATCATTCGATCCGGATCAATTCCAAATCGCTTCGAATGATAACGAGCAAACTGCAATGCACGAGCACAATCCGACATCGGTGCCTTGACCGGCGGCGTGACATGTCCGGCCAAAGCGTCTTGGATGTACCGGTACTGAACGGAAATCACAGTGACCCCCGAATCCAACAACTGCGGCAGCATTCCCATCAAGTTCGCATCCGTCTGCGATCCGCCACGCCAACCTCCTCCATGAATGTAAAAGACGCACGGCGACGGACCGTCCGTGGCAACTGTCGGTTTCCAAAACATCAACGTCTGCTTGCGATGATCCCCATAAGAAATCCCGGATTCGGTTGGTTCCGGCGAGACGGGCTCCTTCGGCGTTTGGGCGACCGCCATTCCAGCGAGACAAATTGCAAAGCAACCCACCCGGAAGATCATTTGAAAAGAAAGCATGGTTGTGTTTGATGGATGAGGCATGAAGGTGGTTGGAAACGGAGTGCCGTTGTTTTACCGGAACCAAGCATTGCCTGCGATGATCCACCAACTCCATGTTGATGATTCATCACTCACGGCTGAACCACCGGAGCCAAGTAAAGATTGCGATACGACACATTGGTGTGGTCGCCCTGCAAGTAAATTGGACCGGGCTCATCCGGGTTCGTGTGGATCGCACCCGCGGTCGGTCGAGAAATCGGTTGATTGTCGATGACCTTCTCACCGTTCAGCACCACGGTCACGTGTCGGTCCACCAACGTGATGTCGTACGTTTGCCACTCGCCTCCTGCTCGCCCCGCGTTCTTCGAAGGTGGGATCTCACCGAAGATCGCTCCCACACCTTGGATCCCTTGCATCCGGCTGTCACGGTCCACCACTTGAGCCTCGTACATGCCTCGCAAGTAGACCCCGCTGTTGCGTTGTGACCCAACGAGAAATTCAAGGTGCAACCAAAAGTCCTCAAATGATGCTTCTGTCTTCAAATTGGCGTGGTCACCGGTCGCACTGAAATCGGTCTTCGGCGTGTTGTTCTGCAGCACACCATCGACCACCGACCAACCATTCTTTTTGTCCGGCTCATGAGTGGTCCAACCAGTCATGTCCTTTCCATTGAACAAGCTGATCGGTTGCCCAAACCGAACCTTGGAAAGATCCGGACGCTCCGCAGGCATGGCAGAGATCTTCGTCCCCGTGAACGTCACATGTTCTGGTTGCCGATTGGCACGTGTTCTCACCATCGCACCATCCAACTCACCGTTCACCAACCCGATGCTCACACGGGTCGTGCTCACGCGTTTGCCTTTCGACTTCTTGACCATCTCAAATTGAACGCGTCCGTCGATCACTTCGACATCGCGGTAAGGCGCGGCCGAGCCAACATAAATCCGCAATGACACAACCGGCTTGCCAGCCTGCTCTTCCACTCTCATCCAAGCCGGTTCGGCTGTGGACAGGTCCAGCGACCAATCACCAAGCAACGCCGATGGAACGGATTCGCCATGAACCGTCCCCACGAGGAGTGTTGCGAGGCCAAAGAACGCGACCATGCCGGTCAAACGAGCACCAGAAAGAAGCTTCATCACGGTCTTGCAGAGTAAACGAGAGGAAAAGGAGAAAGAGGGAAACCCGACTCACCGCCAAACATCCCACCAAAGCGAACGCAATGATAAGCCAAACCGGATGCCGGCACTGCCAAACTTACCCCAGGCTCCCAAGGAGCGCCGCGAGGACGAAGTCCGAACCAGTTCGCCTCGACCCGAACCAGAAACACGTGGCGGAAATACGCGTGGAAGGGCGATTTCAAATGCAATTGTTCATCGATGAAACACCTTTCCCGGTCCCCAAAAAAGACAATGAAACAACGATTGCTACTCGGCACCTCCCAACAAGTGTCATTTGGTTTGCTCGCCCTCCGCGTTGCGTTTGGTTGCTTCATGATGGTTCACGGCCTGCAAAAGGTCATGGGCTTTTCAACGATCTCGGAAGGATTCCCCGACCCGCTCGGCATGGGACATCAACTGAGCCTCCTGTGCGCCATCGCCACCGAAGTCGGTTGCTCCATCCTCTTGATCCTCGGCCTGGGAACACGCGTCGCGGTTCTAGGCCTCGCGTTCACAATGTTCGTCGCCTTGTTCTTGGTTCACGGCAGTGATCCGTGGAAGGTCAAAGAACTGGCCGCGGTCTACCTCGCAACCTACGCCGTGATCTTCATCACAGGCCCCGGCGAAATCTCGCTGGATCAAAAGCTGTTTGGGAAGCGTGGGAGCGAAGAGGCCTAACGCTGGGCTGTCAAAAGGTTGGTATTGACACGGAAAATGCGACGTTGATTTTTATTCAGTCCTACGCCCCAATGGTCCCGCCACAACCCAGGGCGTTGCCCTGGGCTGGCATAGGGCTGCCCCGTTGGGGCGAAGTCGAGGAACAAAACCTGCGCAGTCCAAAGCGGTGTCAATACCAACCTTTTGACAGCCCAGCCTAACCCAGTGCCGACGCACGACCCGTCCCAGGCAACCGAAGGTCCCGCTGGCGGTTGGCTGCCGTGGGCTTGGCTTCCAGCCTGTGTTTCCCCATCCACCTCATGGAAGAACCAAGGGGGCAGGCTTGATCGGCGTCGAACCCATGTTGCCCTGTCGGCCGGACCAAGCGAAACGCTGTTCCGGCAGTTGACAGGGGGATGCCGGATCGGCGTCACCTCGTTCCTTGATCCGGCCTACTTGGCGAGTCGATGCCGACGATGATTGTTCCATCGACGCAGATTGGAGAGCCCTGATTGTCGCTGATCGCACGCTCCTCTGTTCGTTTCGTTTGCTGCCCGTTGCCTTGGTTGGCGGCGTCTGAATGGCTTGGGATGCCTGGCTGCGATCCGTCTCGTTACAATGGACGTGTGTCGAAGTGAAAATGCATTGGCGTGGTTCGTCAACTGGCTTCTTCCTCCTGATTGCACCATGCTTTCTCTTCCTTCGCGGGATCCACCGCGAAGGCTCTCGTTCCTTTGATTGGACGCACCATTCTCATGGTGCGTCACTGCCTGCGCCACCATTCCACCGGAGCCATCGACATTCATGCCTGAACCAAGCCCCCACGACAGCATCGCTCTGCTGATTGATGCTGACAACGCGCCCGCCGCAAAAATCGACTTCGTCATTTCAGAACTTGCCACCTACGGCGTGGTCAACATTCGAAAGGCCTACGGGAATTGGACCAAGCGAGGGTTGGAAGGTTGGGTCAAGGTGCTGCATGAATACGCGATTGCACCGACGCAGTGCTTTGATCTGATCAAGGGCAAGAACGCAACCGACATGACGTTGCTGATCGATGCGATGGACATCCTGTACACCAAACAGGTCCAGACATTTGGTTTGGTCTCGTCAGACTGTGACTTCACGCCGCTCGTCCGCCGCTTGCGAGAAGATGGAAAGCAGGTCATCGGATTCGGGCGGCAGAACTCGCCGGAACCTTTCGTCCAGGCGTGTAGCCATTTCATCTACTTGGATGAAGATGACAATGGGAAAACACCGCAGAATGAGAGGAGGGAAAGCTCGGTTTCGTCGTTGAAACAGAACACCAAGCTCATCAACACGCTTCGAATTGCAGTGAAGGAAGCCGCCGATGACGACGGATGGGCGGCACTCGGTCCGGTCGGAGCTCATATCTCGAACCAAGGTCCTTTCAACCATCGCACCTACGGATTTAAGAAACTCAGTGACATGTTTGAAGCAATCGATCTGTTCGAAGTCAAAAAGAGCAAACAAATCGGACAGGCTTCCGTTCGCGTCCGGCTGAAAAGATGATTCTCGGTGGAGGGACCGTGCAGTCGCCGCGTCACCTCACTCATTCCCTTGTGCAATCCATCTCTGATCGACCACCCCATGAATCAATACAGCAGGGCTACCCAGGAACAACTGGAATCCAACGACGGATCTGCCCGCTGGCTGCTGGGGATTTTGATCGGGGTGGCGGTGTTGCTCTTGGTTGCGTTGGTGGCTGGCGTCGCGTCCCTGTTGACGCTGGAGCGTACAGTGCCAGCGACCCAACTGGTGTACTCGATCCAGCGTTCCGACTCACAGCCCGAGTTTGTCACGAGCGAACAAATGGAAGTCCCGCTGCGACGTCGCATGGGCGAGTTGTTTGGCATCGGACTGGAGGTCAATGCCGTTGATGATGAGCAAATCGAGATCATTTTGCCGACCCGAGATCCAACCCAAATCAAGATTGCGAAGGACTTGCTGATGTCCGCGGGCGTGCTGCGATTCCTTCCGATCGCCAATCCAACTCGGCACGCGTCAGTCTTTGAACTTGTCCAGCAAACCACCAATGCTCCAACACCCCAGCGGGACGTGCACGCCCCAAACGGCGATCTGGCCGCGAGATGGGCGACGGTTGGTGTGGATGCCAACTCGGGAGTGGCCGATCCAATCGCTCCACTAAATATCGTTTTGACATCGCCCGTCGTTCGAAATTCTCAAACAGGAGAAGTCATCCCTCTGCCCGAGGAACTGCTGGGCAACGACAGCCCAATGAAGGTCGCTCGCTGGTTACATGACCAGCACATCGCTTCCATCGATGTACTGGCAGTCGTGGACAAGCCACAATCGCTGGGCGGTCAGGACATCGCGTTTGCGTCTTCCACCTTTGACCACAACGGTTCGCCCGCTGTTGCGATTCAGTTCACCGAAGCAGGCGGTCGCAATATGTTTGCGATGTGCATCGACAATGCACCGTTGGGGAATGTAGCCACACAACTCGGGATCATCTTGGATGACCGATTGCTGACAGCTCCAAGTATCTTGGAGCCAATCCGGCAAGAGGCACGAATCACCAGCAATTTCACTCAGGAAGAGGTTGATTTCATTGTCCAGCTTCTCAAAGCGGGGCAGTTGCCAGCGAAATTGAATCCGACACCAGTCGCGGAATCGCAGACAACCATGTCCTACTCGTTGCTGGACTCGTTCATGCAGTGACACATCGGCGGATCGCACGAACCGGTCTCCATTGGCCAGGACGTCTCCCAACGAAAAGGTCCTTTGCAGGTGGGCAGGAATCTTCGGGTACAACCATGTGAGCCGTTTGGGCGTTCGCCCCGGTTGTGCGTGAAAACCGTGGCTAACGCCAGCGGCTCACATACCCGATGACACCTGCGTACCTGCTTACGCAGCAACCCCCGGCTACCATCTGATATCCCTACCGGGATGGAGTAAGTCAGAAGCCGGAAGAAAAATTGCATCCGCGATCAGATCGGCAACCCCAAACATTTCGCAGCCCAGCATTCGCCCCGGTTGTACGCGGGAACACTAGCGTTTGCCATTGCAGGTCAAATGCCGAAAGACTCCTGCCGACCAGCTCACATCCCCAATTCATGATCGACGGTGTTTGATCTCACTGGGGCGCATATCGAGCGGGAACTGCGGGTTCGGTTGCGGAGGAACGCGTCTTTGATTGTCTCGACGTTCTTCTCTTCTTCTGATTGAGCCCATCCCATGGAATACCTTCCTCTTCTTATCCAATTCATCACCGGTGCAGGCGGTGGCAATGCAGCCGCGAAACTGGTCAAGAAGCTCGATCTTGGAATCCTTGGGAATTCAATTGCCGGAATCATCGGCGGCGGACTTGGTGGTCAACTGCTCGGCATGCTCGGGATGACAGCAGGACCGAGTGGAGCGATGGATTTATCGGCCATTCTCGGAAGCGTGGCATCGGGAGGCGTCGGGGGTGGCGCGCTACTGGCCATTGTAGGTGTGATCAAGAACGCCTTGGCAAACGGAAAAACTCAACCTTCTGAAACCTGATGCAGATGTTCACCTTGTTTCCAACTTCACGCCAGTGAATCATGGTTTGTATTCCGGCGGGCGATCATTCGCTTTGCTGGTCGCAAACCATCGCTGCCAACACTCAAAGGGGCAATGAGTGTTGGCAGTTTTCTTTTTTGCATGACCCTTCTTTGGGCAGGTGATTGCCGGGCGTCTTGCCGGGCTCCCGGGCGTGCTTCTTGGCGGTGCTTCTCTTGGCAGTGCAACGCACTCGGACCAGGCATCCACTTGCCGAGGTCGGCTCCACGCGATATGCGGTGGTCCGCTATAACCTCCGCTCACGACACGTGACCGCAAGCTCCGCCGTATCGCCACGCCACCTCGCCGCGTGCTTTCCGGCCAACCCGAAGGGAAGCACCATGCCTCTGCACAGCAAAGATGACATTCGCGAATTCATCGACGACGAAATCTATGCCTCGTCGGATCTGTCCACGACGATGCCCAAGTTCAAATTCCCGCAGCAAGAGCAGGCGGCGCAGCACATCTACTCTGCCGTTCATGACGAGTTGATGCTCGACGGGAACTCCCGTCAGAACTTGGCAACGTTCTGCCAGACCTTTGCAGAACCTGAAGTGCGGCAGTTGATGGACGACTGCATGGACAAAAACATGGTCGACAAGGACGAGTACCCTCAGACAGCCGAGATCGAAGCTCGCTGCGTCCACATGCTGGCGGATTTGTGGAATTCCCCTGAGTCAGCGAACACGATCGGATGCTCCACGACGGGTTCCAGTGAAGCCGCGATGCTGGGCGGAATGGCAATGAAGCGAGCCTGGGAAAAACGTCGCAAGGAGGCGGGCAAGCCGATCGATCGCCCTAATCTGGTGACCGGTCCCGTCCAAGTCTGCTGGCACAAATTCGCTCGCTACTGGGACATCGAACTGCGCGAAATCCCGATGGAGGAGGGGCGTCTGATCATGACGCCGGAAGAAGTCATCCAACGCTGCGATGAGAACACCATCGGTGTGGTGCCGACTCTGGGGGTGACGTTCACATGCCAGTACGAACCTGTCCAAGCAGTGGCAGAGGCACTGGATCGATTCGAAGAAGAAACGGGCATCGACATTCGCATGCACGTCGATGGAGCCAGTGGCGGATTCTTGGCCCCCTTCTGCGCTCCGGATTTGGTCTGGGATTTTCGACTCCCGCGAGTGAAGTCAATCAACACCTCGGGACACAAATTCGGTTTGTCGCCGCTGGGAGTGGGATGGGTGATCTGGCGAGAAGAATCAGATTTGCCAGAAGAGGAAATCTTTTGGGTGAACTACTTGGGCGGCAACATGCGAGACATCGCGCTCAATTTCTCCCGGCCGGGCGGTCAAGTCGTTTGCCAATACTACAACTTCCTGCGACTCGGGCGAGAAGGTTATCGACGCACTCACACTGCTTGCTATGACACGGCGAAGTACCTGGCCGAAGAAATCGCGAAACTCGGGCCGTTCGAGGTCATCTACGATGGGGACATGGCTTCCGGAATTCCAGCGATGTGCTGGAAGATGAAAGCGGGAGAAGATCCAGGGTTCACGCTGTACGATTTTGCAGACCGGTTGCGAACGAGAGGCTGGCAGGTTCCCGCCTACGCGCTCCCAGCCAACCAAGAAGACTTGGTGATCCAGCGAATTCTGGTTCGGCACGGTGTCAGTCGTGACCTGAGTTCGATCTTGGTCGAAGACATGAAACGCGTCATCGAGCACTTCGAAAAGCATCCGGTTCATACCACGATGACAGCCGCCGAAGCCTCGGGATTCTCCCACTAAGCAGGTCGGCAGGAAAGATCGCGTGCAACGAAGTCAGCCGTTTGGGCGTTAGCCCCGGTTGTACTTGGGAGCAACGACGCTACCCAAAAAAATCCCAAATGCTGAAAGACTCCTGCCGACCGGCTTCGGTCGGCATTCGAACTGTGCTGCGTTCTGTAACGAATCCAATGGAGACCCCATGCCCTTGACCAACGACAATCCGGTGGAACCGCAGTCGGCGGTCGAAGCCTCGGGGGCATGGCCGTTTGTGTCGCGACGTGTTCGTCTGATCGAAGGAACACGGCAGGTTTGGAATTCTCGGCAGCATCGCAAGGGAACGGTTCCGCGTGCGTTTTCACGTGTCGCAGGGATCTTCTCTGCGGAACATTTGAACGCTTGGATTGGGACGGTCTTTGCAATCGGGGCAGCGTGCTTTGTGGTCGCCAGTTGTGGCAGCTTATTCCCATTGATGGTGGAAGGCTCCGTCGTGGGAGAGCATCTCAACGCGATTTACTTCGCCGGTTCGATTCCATTCACTACAGCAGCAGGGTTGCAGTTGTTTCAGGCCGCCAGCGCCAGTGCCCGCCTGGACCCGCTTGGACGGGATCGACTGATCGGGTTCGGCTGGTACCCGCGGGACATCGGCTGGTTGAGCTGTGCCTTGCAATTTGTCGGGACCGTGTTGTTCAACTTCAACACGTTGGACGCGATGTCCCCGTCGCTGAACTGGTTGCAGCAAGACTTGGTCGTGTGGGCGCCTGACTGGGTGGGGTCTGTTTTATTCTTGGCATCGGGCTACCTGGCTTTTATCGAAACCTGTCACGCCCACTGGGCGTTTCAGCCGCGTAGCCTGACGTGGTGGATCGTTTGGATCAATTTGTTAGGCTGCGTTGGGTTCATGATCTCTGCCTGCTTCGCCTTCGTGCTTCCAAGTGGTCTGAGCGAGCGTGCGATCACAGTTTCAACTGCGTGGACGTTGCAGGGCGCGGTTTGTTTTCTGATCGGCGCGTTGTTGACCTTGTTTGAGTCGCCAGATTCAGCCAAAGAACCCCAAGAAACCGCGACTGAGCTTGTTTGAGTCTTCATTCCCTTCTCCGCCCGATGCGAACATGAGAGAACTTTATCTTTACCAGAGAAAGCACCGGCAAACCGCCAGAACTCTGATGATCAACATGGGGGTGCTGCTGGTGATGGCTTGGGCGGCTCACCAGTTCATCGAACCCTCCGAGGCGAAGGACCAGTTGTTCGACTGGGTGAAAATCGTTGTGCCATTGGTGGAGCTCGGTCTGCTGTTCGCCGCCCTTTTCTTTTGGATCCGCAACGGAACGTTTCGGATGGCCGTGAATGCGGACCGCTTTGAAGTGGTCGATCCTCTGTCAGCAAATGGGTCGTTTTCTGTGCCGGTGAGTGAGATCGTTCAGATCAAGCAGACTCATCAGAAAAATTCCAACTTCAGCTCGATCAGGATGCACATGAAGTCTGGCGAGCAGATACGGATCACGCAAAACCATCACTACAATCGAGCGAAACTTTATGCTGCGTTGGCGAAAGCCAACCCGGACATCGATTTGCCGAAAAGTGCCTGGCGGTTCAAGCAGGTCTGACAAACAAAGACGCGTTCGCCAACCAAACCGGCACGACCTGCCGGGGAACGTCGATGTGTGAAAGTGCTTCCCGGGTGAAAGCACTCGACACGCGTCTCCGGATCATTCCGCTTCGCGAAGGGATTGATGGCAGCGCACGCAGCTGGTGGTCAATTGGTGGAATGCCAGCGTGACTCCGTCAATGTTTTTCTTCTTGGCTTGATGAATCACCTCGTTGGTGACTCGCTCAAACGTTCGGACATGATTGCGGTAGTCGGGATTGCGACTGCGAGCGAAGCCTTCGACCTTGTTCAGCAAACGCATGTGGTTCGCATTGGCTTCGATCTGGTCGAAGTCGCCCATCGACAGCCCACGCAGAATTCCGGTGGAGTAGTCCAGCTTTTTCTGCATCCAAAAGTCGAGGGAACGTTCACTGGTTTCCTTCGGAACCGTTTCGTCGGATGCAGCCTTGGTTTCCGGTTCGGTGCTGGGCGATTGGGCCAATCCGGTGGTGATCCAGAGCGCGGTGAAAGCGAGCATGACGAGCAGACGCATGGACTTGGTTCCGTTGTTGAAAGGGGGGAGGCGTGGAACGCCGGAGAGATGAAATGACGCAGCAAGTGTGACGGGACAACCACAGGGGCAAAGCCTATGCCGGTGCTGCATTTTGTGGGGGAAGCCCAAATCGGTGCGTCGTCGATCACAACGTGCAAATGAGCACATGGAAACTGGCACTCGGTAGGCAGGGACGCAGGTGTCATCGGGTATGTGAGCCGCTGGCGTTAGCCACGGTTTTCACGCACAACCGGGGCTAACGCCCAAACGGCTCACATGGTTGTGCTTGATCACTCCTGCCGACCTGCTTGGCATCGTCAGTGCTGGACCTTGGTGTCCCCAATCTTTTAAACCAAGGCATTGGTAGGGCGAAAGAGTGCATGGGCGTCCTCGTGAGCCATTCGAATCCGGGCATTGTGCGGCGATGCACGTCCGCAGGGGCAACTCGGCGCATTTCGCAAGTGGATCAAGAATTGCAAGGAAGAGAGTCGTCTCATTCCTTTCCCAGGAATCGAGTGGTCGGTGACGGTCGTCGTTCGCACCTGGAGAGCAACGTTTGCCCTGCACGGATGACGTGAAAAGGCGCCTGCACTTTGCCGCGAGATTCGAATCCGAGAAGAACATGCCCCAATCCACGACAGAATTGCTTGGCCCCGATGGCCCCCATTTGCTTGAGCACCGGTGTGAAACGATCGACCAAAGTCGGCTGCATCTTCCGGGACCTGATTTCTTAGAACGAGTGGTGTGCGGAACCGATCGGAACCAACGGGTCATCAATCAACTGGCACGTCTCTTTGGCCATGGCCGACTGGGCGGGACGGGGTATGTGTCGATTCTTCCAGTCGATCAAGGCATTGAGCACTCCGCTGGGGCATCGTTCGCACCGAACCCGGACTACTTTGATCCAGAGAACATTGTGCGTTTGGCGATCGAGGGAGGCTGCAATGCGGTCGCGTCCACCTTGGGAGTCCTGGGGGCTGTGTCACGCAAGTACGCGCATCGAATTCCGTTTGTCGTGAAGATCAATCACAATGAACTTCTCAGCTATCCCAATTCCTATGATCAGGTGATGTTTGGCAGTGTTGAACGGGCATTTGACATGGGGGCCGGCGCGGTCGGAGCGACGATTTACTTCGGTTCTCCAGAATCGCGTCGCCAACTGGTTGAGGTGGCGGAGGCGTTCGAGCACGCGCACGAATTGGGGATGGCGACTGTTTTGTGGTGCTACCTTCGCAACCCAGCCTTCAAAACGGACCAGGACTACCACACTTCCGCGGATCTGACCGGGCAAGCCAATCATTTGGGCGTCACGCTGCAAGCCGACATCATCAAGCAGAAGCTGCCAACCAACAACGGTGGTTTCAATGCGATCCAATTTGGCAAAACGTCCCCCTTGGTCTACGACGAATTGACCACCGATCATCCGATCGATCTGTGTCGCTACCAAGTGGCCAATTGCTACATGGGCCGTGCGGGATTGATCAACTCCGGCGGAGCGTCCTCGGGCGCATCCGATCTCGCCGAAGCTGTGAAAACAGCGGTGGTCAACAAGCGAGCTGGGGGAACCGGTTTGATCTCCGGTCGGAAAGCATTCCAGCGTCCGATGCTGGAAGGAGTCGAACTGCTTCATCGGATTCAGGATGTCTACCTCGACAAGGCGATCTCGATCGCTTGATCGCAGTGGCCAAGCAGACCGTTGTGCATTGGCTGCCCTCGGAATTATGTTGCCGGATGGCCCCAGCGGTCCGCATGCAGGTTGGGGGGCGGGAGATGCGCGTCGCTGCTGTGCAGGTGCGCTGTCAATGCCGCGATGTAGGCGGTTCTGTCTTCGTCGTTGGTGAATTCGAGCGGGCGGCGTGTTTGCAACTCTCTCATCGATTGCATTTGATGTCGTTCCATGAATTCCGTCAGTCCGTCGAGCATGAACCGGATCACATCGGGGCCTTCCCGATAGATCGCCGACGTCACCATCGCCACGTCCGCTCCCGCCAGCAGCACCTTGATCAGATGATCGGCATGGCCAATCCCGCCGTTGGCCGCCAACGGCATCGCCGGGCAAAAGCTGTGGACCTGCATCAGCGTATCAAGCGATTCCATTTCGTCGCTTTCATGGGTGAGTCGCCAGCGACTGGCCAGCTTCAGTGTGTCCAGACAAATGTCCGTTTTGGGGGCTCGTCCGTGAAGCACCATCCCTTGTGCACCCGACAGCAATTGACGGGCGAGGTGCGGCAAGCTGGTGAAATTTCGGCCGAGTTTGACAAACAGCGGGATGGTGATCGATGCGTCGACCTCTCGAATGGCTTCGAGAATGGTCGCTTCAATTTCGGCTGAACTGGTGAAGTCGCTGGGGCGGGAATGGTGGACGTTCAGCTCAATCGCGGCGGCACCGGCTTCCTGCAATTCACCTGCGAAGTCCATCCAACCACCGGCAGTGAACCCGTTCAGGCTCGCGATGATGGGGATGTCTTGCAGAGAACTGGCTCGATTGACGAGTGCCAAGTAGGAATCGGCGTCGGGGCACACCCAGTTGTGTTGGGTGCGATCAGAGCGGTCCAGCAGGCTTCGTTCTCGAGCCGTGATCTTGCGTCCCGCGTTCCAGCTCCAATCGATCACTTGTTCTTCAAACAATGACGGCAACACGATCGCCCCAGCCCCGGCCTGTTGCATGGCCAAACGCGTGTGTTCATTCATGGACATCGGAGAGGCACCGACGATCACAGGGGAAGCCAACGCCAGACCGCCAAAATGGGTGTTGAGATGAAAAGTCATTGCTTCAAATCCTTTGAGAGAGAAAAGAACGGTTCAAAGCGATTCGGCCACTTGAGCCAAGTCAGGGATCTCAACCACCAACGTTCGCTCGGCTTCCGTCAGTGGTTCCCGATTGGCAAGTTGTCGATCCAGGACATCCAGGTCAGCATCCGAGGCGTCCTCCCGATGTGCCAAGCGATCAGCGACGCGTTGACGCAATGTCTGAAGGTCGCTGTGGCAGTCCAGGATGGCGATGGGCACGCCAGCTTGTTCGGCGAGTTCGTGAAATTGTTGGCGGTCAGCGCGTCGTAAAAAAGTGGCGTCAACGATCACGCTGTGACCGGACGCGAGAATTCGGCGAGCAAGTTGGGAAAGACGCTGGTAGGTTTGCTCGTTGGCTTCGGACGAGTACAGCGCCGCGTTTTCCTGGGGGGCGATGTCCTGGGAAGCAATGTCCTGGGAAGCGATCTTTGGAGACGCAGTACTTGAAGACGCTGTGTTTGGGAAGCCGACGGTGTCTGGGGTCAATCGCTGCATCGCCGACTGCCCGAACATGCGTTTTCGTTCGATATCGCTGCGCAATCGGAATGCGTTGTGACGTTGCACGACCGCCTCACTGAGCGTTGTCTTTCCACTGCCACTGACGCCGTGCGTGATCCACAACCGAGGAGTCTCACGCAAGGTGAATCGATAGGCCAAGTCAACGTGATGGCGAGCGTCCACCGCATCCTTTCGCATTGAGGCAGCCAAGGCCCGCACGAGGGCTCGGTAAACCAAGAACAACCTCAGCAACTCCAAGGATTGGTAGTCGCCAGTGCATTCCAAGTAGGCGTTGAGAAAGGTGCGTGACAGATCGAGATGATCCCGCGCTGCCAAATCCATTGCCAGAAACGCGGCATCACTGAGAACATCAATCCATCTCAGGTGGTCGTTGAACTCGACGCCATCGAAAGGAACCAACTGTCCTTGCCATTGCACGACATTGCCCGAGTGCAGATCACCGTGACACTCACGAATGAATCCTGCCGCGATGCGGTCGGCCAGCAAACGTTGATGTTGTTCCAGGAAATCCGCGGTCCATCCCCGCAACACTTCGCAGGTCGCGGCGGTCGTGGCATCGGCGGTTGTCAGAACCTGATCGATCGTCTGAGGAATGTTGGACTGCAAGAATCCAGGCCACTCCTCGGCGATGCCATCGCGGCAAACCGCCGCGTCACGGTGGAACCCCGCGACGGTGGACGCGAGGTGAACGACTTCCAAGGTGGTCAGTTGCCCTGCTTGAACCCGTTCACTGAGGAGGGCATTCGATGGGAAACGGTGCATCTTGACCGCGTACTCGATCGCATCGCCTTCCCCTTCGATGGTCGGTCGCTTTTCGGTGAGAGTGATCGGCACGACTCCGATGTACAGACCGTTTGCAAAGCGACAATCCAAACGCACCTCTTCTTCACAGAAATGTCGCCGTCGTGCGAGCGTGCTGTAGTCGAGGAAATCGGTCCGAATCGGCTTCTTGATCTTGTAAGCAAACTCACCAGCCAAGAACACAACCGAGAGATGCGTCTCCTGCACAAGGATCGGGGATTCGATCGGATGCGGGTACGCCTGGGGGTGTTTCAAACCAGTGATCAAGCCATCCAGGGTTGGATGGATGTCTGTTGTGATGCTCATCGCATTCGGATCCCCCAAAGAGACGCTTGGCCAATCAACTATTCACGAGGCAGCTCAATCAATTCGTTTCGATGCTTTCTCATGTAAGAATGACATTCCACACAGTGAACCGTCATGGCGACGTACCCCATCGTGGCCCGATGAATGTCCTGTTCCTCAGCGGCTTCGGCAATCAAATCGGTTGCACGTTGAAAGTCGCGACTTTGCTCGGCGTACTCCCGTGTTTGGATCACGTTCCACCCAGACTCGGTGCTCAGTAATTTTAGCGATCGAGCGTTGGACGCGATCTGGTCGAAATCTTCGAGCGTCAGCCCTTCCAAGATTGCTTTGGACTTTTCCAGCTTCAACCGCATCAACGGGGTGAGTTTGGTTGTCCGATGGGAAGAGGCATCGTCGGATGGCGGGTCCGCTTGCAAGGTCAACCCCACCATGGATGTCAACAGCAACACGAAACCGGCAAGCATGATTGAGAGAGTGCTTTTCATGACGTTCAGCTATATGAGAGGGAGTGGTTCATCATCTTCGATCAACGAGGTCTGCGACATTTCAACGGGAGAGAGGAAACCTTTGGGCTTGAGCGCCAGCAACGAACAGGTGATGTCGGGAATGACTGTTTCTGCTGTGTTGCCAATCAGGATTCCAGCGATGCCGGATCGGCACACGGTTCCCATCACCATCAAGTCCGCTTCGACTTCATCTGCGACACTGCGAATCACATCGGCGGGCGATCCGTGTCGGAGGTGCAGGTGCACGTCCGCCGCGTCTGCGTACGGGGTTTGCAGAAGTTCGTCGAGCGCTTGATGGACCTTCATTTCGTGATCCTTCCGCGCCAGGTCCACCGCATCATCGCCTGCGTGTCGACGGATCGAGTCCTCCATCCACATTTGCCAAGCGGCGACAACATGCAATTGAGCTTTGTCACGCTGAGCGATGGAATACGCCCGTTCCAGAATCTGACGGTTCAGTTCACGATGTTGTTGGTTCGCGGCTTCCACGTCGATGGCCGCGACGACTTGATCAAACTCCCCGTGAATGTCCGGTTTGAGCAACCACACGGGGCAAGGGCACAATCTCAATAGCGATTTCGCGATGCTTCCGAAGAATCGCTCCGCCGCACTGAATCCGTCGGCGGTCTTGACGACCAAATCATGCTCCTCTCGGAGGACTTGTCGGGTGATCTCGGTGGCCGGGTCACCGATGGCGACTGCAACGTCCAAGGTCAATCCGGTGTCAGAGTAGTCCGCTGCGAGGTCAAGCAAACGACGACGGCGATCAGCCGCGACTAGCTTTTCAAGCTCCTCTGGTTTGGCCACATCGGTCATCATGCCCAACGCTTTGGGGATCGGCTTGACGACATCCATGAGCGTGAGTTTTGCATTGTTTTCGAGCGCCATGTCAGTCGCCCGCGAAACCGCAACCTGTGGTTGTTCGGTACCAGCGTAAACGAGAATGTTGGTGAAGTTTTGCATGGTATTGGGAGCCGAGGTTTGGCAAGGCAACGATTGAGAGTTCACGGGTTTCGAAGGCAGTTGCGTTTCATTGAGTCGCAATCAGGTCACGATGGAATGCTGAAGAGCTGCGTTTGGGGGATTGCTGGAAATCGATTGATTGCGTGCGATCCACACACTGGATGGAGAGTGACGAAGCACAAATCGCGTGGTGCTGCCCAACAGAACACGGCCCAGGTCGCTCCTGGGCGTTTCCCCCACCACCACCAGGTCGACTTGATTGGTTTCGATGTAGTCGACCAAGCCGTCACCAATGTGGTCGCAGTGAATCAGATGCCCTTGAGTGGTGGAGGCGACGTCATTGAGTCGCTCCACCACACTCTCAATGACCTCGGTTGCGGGAGCGTCGTGGGGCAGTTCGGCTTCGTCCATGTTGTCCGTCACGGACAACACACGCACCTCGGTGTTGCTGGCCCAACCAAACTCCGCGAATTCTTCCACGGCCTTTCCGGAAGGCTCAGTTGGTTCGCAGCCAATTGCGACGCGCAGGCGATGACGTCCGCTGAACTGCGAATTTGGTCGCACCACCAGAACACTGCAGGGAACATGGGTTGCCACGAAATCACTGACGCTGCCCTGCAAGAGGCGAGCAACGGTTGAGTAGCCCTTGGATCCGATCACCAGCAAATCGGGGCGATGCTCTTTGGCGATCGCGACAATGGTTTCGCCCGGCTGACCTTGGCGGATAATCTGACGCCATTTGATATCGGCATTGTCAAAGTACTCCTGGACCTTGCTGAACGACTGCTCAGCTTGATGGTGCTTTCGGGCGATCCAACTTTCGCTCCATCCATCCGCTAGAAATGTCTTTCGCGAAGGTGTCTCAGCGATCGCCGTGACGACGGTCAATTCCATTGCTTCAGTGTGTGGCAAACGAGCCAGAAAACGAGCGGCGTCGAACGAAGCGTCGGAGCCATCAATGGTCAGCAAGATCTTTTTCATCGAACTCTCTTGGGGGTTGCTTGGAGAACCGACGCACGCGGGGTGCCAAAGTGAAATTTCCGCAAAATCGCTCGTGGTTTCCAAGGCCACGCGTGCGTGGGTGCACATCTGAGCGGAGTGGATCGCTTGGGAGGTGCATTTGTGCGAGTTTTCCGCCTGGAATGCCCCTGGTCCCGGCTTTGCTAGTTCTGTCAGCACCGTCTAGTTCAACTCCACAGGATTCGATTGATATGTCGAACATGAAAGCCGCACCGGCCAAGCAACGAGCCATCGAAACACAGCACTACTTTTCGAATCTGGAACAAGAAATCGTCCGCAAACTGCACGACGAAGCCAGCAGCGATTTCGGTCGCCAAGAATTGATCCGCAGCACCGGGATTCACGATCCCGGTCTGATCGAAGAATTGGGAAAGCTGGGGGTGACGGCCGACGGCCTGATCACCCTGCGGTTGTTCCCATTGGTGCTGGTCGCCTGGGCCGAAAAGAACGTCGACAAGAAAGAACGCGAAGCGGTCATGGCCGAAGCCCACCAAATTGGAATTCAAGAAGATTCCACCGCTGGAATTCTGCTTGATCAGTGGCTGCAGGTGCGTCCGCCTGGATTGTGCGTGGATGCATGGAAGCGATACGTCCACGAACTCTTTCGTGGCATGTCGAGCGTTGCTCAGCAGCGGTTGATTCTGTTGACGAAGAAGCAGATGACAGGCGTTGCCAAGGCCTCCGGTGGGCACCTGGGGTTCGGGAAAGTCTCGGCCAAAGAAAAGGCCACGATCCACCAAGTGCTCACTGCGATGCGACAACAGACGCAAACGCATTGAACGTCATGCCGACGATGGCATTCCGTCAGCCGTGAATGCCTGTTCGCCCCGCGTCCTCTTCCCACTGGGTCGGAAGCTCGGGGTAACGTGTCTGACCGGCTTTGGGCTGGTGGTAGGCATTGTGTTGTCGGTAGTAGGCGACGCAGTCCTGTTCCCGACCGAGGACAATCCGAAATCCGCTCAGTTCACCGAACCGAGCCGTGATGATTGTCCAGCGTCCGTGTGCGCTCGCATCGTCTCGAAACACGATGACCCAGTCGTGCGTCGCATGTTGTTGCTGTGCTCGAGCGGTGTTGGAATACATCGCAGTGTAGTGACGCCCTTCTTGCTCCGTATGCCACACCGGAATCGCCGAACTGGGACTGCCTTTTTGGCCTGCCGGATGGATCTGAGTCAGAGTGCCTTCTGAAACCCGTTTGCGATACTCGCAGTCAATGTGAAGGAGTTCGTCGACCGTGACCTGACTCTCCGGGCTCGAAACGGAGTCTGGTGGTTGTGTGACGCCGCGATGTGTCAGGCTGGCCTGAATCGCTTCTCTCCGTTTGCGCCCGATACCAGGAACGTGTTCCAAGCGACCGTCCTTGGCGGCGATGAGCAATTCCGAAAGGGTTTCAATGTGCAAGTGGTCATAAATACGATGAGACAATTCAGGCCCGAGCCCCGGAAGCGTCGCAAAAAAGTGCTCGGCATTGGATTGACCACGCAAGCGATCCAGAAGCGGAATCCGGCCGATTTGAATCGCTGATTGGAGCAGCCCGGCAATGGAATGACCGATCGTGGGAAGGTTGACCAGCCCGTTGATTCCATCTCGTTCCAGGATGTCTCGGACTGGACAATGCAGGTTCGCGACGGTTTCGGCCGCGGCGTGATAAGCACGGACACGAAACTCATTGGCGTGCTGTTCCTGAAGCAAATCGGCGATTTCCGAGAGCTGTTTCGCGAACGTCTTGTTTTCGCGAATTCCCTCGATCTGCTCCGCCGCTTGCAGGGGAGCGTTGGACTCAATGACAACCATGGCACCGGCTCATCAGTTGGGGTGACCGTAGGAATCGCCTGACTGTTGCGAAACCAAGGGGGTGGGATCAAAGTAGGTGTCGCTTCGAGTCAGCGGATCCACGTATTCCAGACGCACTGATTTCTCGTCACCCACGTGGTCTGTCGGGCAAGCGTCGCGGAATGCCTGCAGCGATTGATACTGGGTTTCTTCCAGGTGCCGCACGATCCCGTCCACGATGTCTCGAATCACATCGGGGCCTTCGCGATAGACGGCCGAAGTGATCATGACCACATCCGCGCCCGCAATCATCGATTTGAGGGAGTCTTCAGCGTTTGAGATCCCGCCACTGGCAGCGATCGAAATCGTCCGGTCACCGGCACGAGCACGCACGATGCCTTCGAGAATACCGCCCAACGTATTGATCGGCGACAATTCCCAATGGATCGTCCAGTGCATGCGGTCGGTGCTGACATCCCACTGAGGCAAGTGAGTGAACAAGACCAACCCCGATACGCCGACTCTTTGCAACTGAGCGGTCATCGACGAAAGGTTGGTGTATCGCTGGCTGATTTTGGCAGCGACTGGAATGGAAACCAATTCGCGAACCTGTCGCACCAACTCACACATTCGTGTCTCGACATCGTTGGACGTTTCCAACGGATCGAACACGGCTTGCTGCAAGTTGAACTCCAGGGCATCCGCCCCGGCTGATTCAATTTCCTTCGCGTATTGAAGCCACTGCCCAGGCGAAGACCCATTCAAACTGCCAATGACTGGAACCGTGCAAATCTCCTTCAGACGTGCGATGGTCTGCAGGTAAACTTCCGTCCCGCCGTTGTACCGGTCTTGCTGAGGTTGGTAGCCACTGCGCTGGATTGCATTTGCCGGGTCGGTGGACTTCATCTGTTGATGAACGACTTGCTCTTGAAGCATCGACGGCAACACGATCGCACCGGCACCTGCGCCGACCAGTTGCCGCACCGTTTCCGGTTGCGTGTTCAAAGGACAAGCACCGACCACAACGGGTGAGACCAATTCCAGCCCGAGGTATTTCGTCGTCAGTTCACAGGACATGGCTTGGGCACCCCGGTCAATGGAGAAAAATCTCAATGGAGAAAAATCAGGAACGTGAAAGGTCCACGCAAACGTTGTTCCCATGCCAGTTCTTCCAGTCACTGCTTCGCCCGGGCGCGCTAGTGTGACAATACGGAGCAGTCCACCGAGCAAATTTGGATCGGAATGGTGTGCGGAAACGCTGTTTTCGCAACGGCACAGTCATTGCCTTGGAACCCAACCACAGCGTCCGGCAATCGACTTCGCCTGGCCGCGTCTCATATTTTCAAAGGATGAATTCAATGCCTGCCTCTGCCCGCCGATTGATCTCCAACATGATTGGCGACCTCAAAGAAGAACGAGACGAGCTGGCTCTGCAGATTCACCTTGGCAAGGAAGATGCCAAGAGCGAGCTGGAACGACTCGATCAAAAACTCGAAGAATTGAACCAGCAATACCAGCCACTCAAGAACGCGGTGGATGAAACCGGTGACGACGTCTGGGCTGCGTTGCAACTCGTCGGGGAAGAAATCAAGAATGGATTTCACCGCATCCGAAAATCAATCTGAGATTCGCGTTTCCCGCATCCACACGATTTTGTTGAACGATGGCGAACGCCCAAGCAGCTGCGATGCCGGAAGACTGAAGCGAACCTGACTAAATGACGGAGTCCCCTGCCAATTCGTCGGTGTCGGTGTTGTCGGAGGTCACGCCATTGAATCGGTCCAGCAAGCGATAGAGCTTTCGACGGTGAATTCCCAGTTTGCGTGCCGCACCGGCCTTGTTGCCGTTTTGGTCTTCCAAGACTTTCAAAACATGGACTCGTGCGATCTCGTCCAGTTGGTAGCGGGAGTTGCCCAACATCTCACTGGGGTGCGGTGACGACGTCGAATCCTGACCTGCCTCCATCATCGTCGTTGCTTCTGTATTGGACCTCATTGGCGGTTTGGCGGACGGACGCCCGAAGTCAACCACTTCGGACGGCAGATCGTCCAAGGTGATGTCGAATTCGTCGGCCAAAATCGTGGCCCGATCGATCACATTGATCAGCTGCCGAATGTTGCCCGGCCAAGGGTAGCGGTTCATGGCATCCCTGGCCGCATCGTCCATGTGATAGGACCGCGGCAGGAAATGGTCGATCAATCGATCGATGTCACCTTCTCGATCACGCAGCGGAGGGAGCGCAATTGACAGGACGTTGATCCGATAGAACAAATCTTCCCGGAAGTTGCCTCGATTGACTTCGGTTTGCAGGTCTCGATTGGTCGCGGCAATGATGCGGACCTTGACGTTGCGTTGGCGGTGGCACCCCACGCGACGCAGTGACCCGTCTTCGAGAACGCGTAGCAACTTAGGTTGCAGAGACAGCGGCAGCTCTCCAATTTCATCGATGAACAAGGTTCCACCGTCCGCGATTTCAAACAGCCCTGGCTTCTCGGCCGTTGCCCCCGTGAAAGCTCCCTTTTGATGGCCGAACAGTTCGCTCTCCACCAGATTCTCTGGCAGCGCGGCACAGTTGACGGTCACAAAGGGCTTGTCAGCGACGTGACTGGATTGCTGGATGGCTTTGGCGACCACTTCTTTTCCCGTGCCGCTTTCGCCTTGAATCAAAACGGGTTTCGTTGTGCGTGCGACCTTTTCAATCAGTCGGGAAACTTCTTGCAACGATTTCGATTGCCCAATCAGTTTGGCGGCCGGTTGCGAACGCGAAATGACGGCTTTGAGCTGCTTGTTCTCTTTCTTCAGTTGGTGTCGCTCACGGGCCCGAAAGCAATGGTGTTCCAAATCGCCCAGTGCACAGGGTTTGCTCAGAAAGTCGCAGGCTCCCATTTTCATCGCCGACACCGCCGTTTCCACGGTGCCCTGCCCGGTCAGCATGATGACTTCGATGTCGATGTTGTCCTGATGAATTCGCTGCAGCAATTCCAATCCTGACATGCCGGGCATGTTCATGTCGAAAACACCCACATCAAATGATTCGCGTTCGAGCAGCCCGAGGGCTTCGGCAGCGTTGGAAACATCGGTCACGGTGTGTCCCTTTCGCGTCATCCATTTTGCAGACGATCGACGCGAGTCCTCTTCGTCGTCGACCAGCAGCAGCTTGATGGGCGATTCCGTCATCGTGATTCCTTGTGCAAAGTGGGGGGCGCCAGCAAGAACGCTGAACCGGTGTTTGACTCCGACAACGCTGGACCCAGCGAGTATCAATCGCCAACGTCAATCACGTCAGGTCGGAACGACCGAACCAAAACGGATGCGTTCTTCTTGCTATCGTCATCCGCTGGGAGAGAACGATCAAGAGTGGGGCCGACCGGAAGTGCTTCCGCCGACGTAGCTTAGTACCTGGTGGTCTGGCGAGTCGTCCTTCTTTCTGCGGCAGTTGGGATTCGGGGCCCGCCCCTGATCAAGGCGGTGTTGCATACGCTCAGTCATGGCAACTGTGCTCTGGGGAGCAGCAGCGTGCGGATGAGTCCACCGGGAGGCTCGGGTTGGCATTGACGAGGGGAAATTGGGCGACGGAATGGAACGTGCATCGGAGGAAGGTGTTTTTAAGATTTTCCTTTCCGAGAGACAGCATCATGCCAGAAGCACTGGAAGACACACTGCGGCAGCTTCATGACCAGTTGGCCGAACTTGACACGTTGAATTCCTCGGAACGACAACAGCTCCAGAACGCTGTCGAGGAGATTCAAGACAGCTTGGAGCGATTCGACATTCAATCAGCCGAATTGGCCAAGCGATTTCATCGATCGACACAAAGCGTCGCATGCAACCACCCGCAATTGACCCAAACCGCCGGTCAATTTGCTGACATGCTTTCGCAGATGGGAATCTGATTCGGCCACATCCTTTCCGAGTGTCGTCCCCACGACATTGTTTTTCAGGTCGGGAAGTGGCGACTCGGTTGAGCTGGGACGGAGTGCATGGATTGCCCGAGTCGCGTCGAGGTCAGCGTTCCTTGCACTCAGGAGTCCAGCTGCGAATCGTCGTGTCGACCGATGAGAAACTGCTGCAAAACCACTGGGGGATTGCAAACGGGCGAGGAAGGGTGTGACCTCTGCGGTGACGTAGCGGGCGGTTTGTGCTGCTTGGCCAAGCCAAAAGTGCAGGGGAAGCGTTCGGAAAGTTTGCTCATTGGCCATTCGGGCATCCAGCGTGGTGCGGGAGGTACCAGGGAAAATCCTCGTCCTGTATCCTGTTGATGACAGCTTGCGACAAGTTTGACGCAATCAGATTGCTTTCATGCCGGATTCTGGGATATGGACGACGAGTTGACGATCTTGCTCGTTGAAGACGACCCGGATTCTTTAGCGAACATGATCGACATCCTGGAGATGGACGGGCATGAAATTCGAGTCGCCGGCAGCTTCGCCGAGGTCCTGAATGCTGGCGTCGATCCCGCGATTGAGCTGGCAATCCTGGACCGTCGATTGCCCGATGGCCAAGTTGAAGATCATCTGGCTGGTTTGACGGAGCAATTGCCCAACGCAGAGTTCATCATTGTGACGGGGTTTGCGAACATGGAGGGCACCATCGCGTCTTTCAAGCAAGGTGTGACGGACTACCTGCTCAAACCCGTGCATCCAGACGTCATCCGGCAAAGCGTCGCTAGGATTGCGAAGCACAAGCGGGTCGAAGCGGAATTGCAGCGTGAGCAGCGATTCGCGAATCAAATCTTGGAGACAACGGAGGCGTTGATCGTTGTGCTGGATCTGGACGGACGTGTCGTCCACTTCAACAAGCAGTTTTCTGTTGTCACGGGGTGGAAGCTCGAGGAGTTGGTTCATCAGGATTACATTCGCCACTGCATTCCGCCTGCGGAACGAGAACGAGTCAGCGAGGTCTTTCGCAATTCGGTTGGTGGCGGGCGGGTCTCCGGCTTCCGCAACGGCATTTTGACGAAGGACGGCCGGGTGCGTCAAATTCGTTGGTCAGATTCGGCATTGGAAGACGCTGACGATCAGATCGAATCCTTGATCGCGATTGGAATCGATGTGACGGACATGGTCGAAGCTCAGGAGGCAGCCGCGCGAGATCACCGGCTTGCCGCGATCGGACAGACCGTTGCTGGGTTGGCGCATGAAAGTCGAAACGCACTGCACCGGATCAACGCCAGTGTCGAACTATTGCGTCTCGATGTTCCTCCTCAGACCGACATGCGCGAGGAGATCGAGTCCATCGCCAGAGCCTCGAATGAACTGGGGACGACGTTGGAAGAAGTCCGTGAGTTTGCGGCCCCGATTCGCCTGCACCTTGAAAATGCTTCACTGCCTTTCATTTGGCGACGAGTGTGGGCTTATCTGGCGAAATCGCGAGGCGTTCGCGACGCTGAATTGAACGAGACGCTGTGCGATTGTGAATGTCCCGTTGTCGTGGACGTGTTGCGGATGGAACAGGTCTTTCGCAATCTCTTTGAAAACTCGTTGGCGGCTTGTCAGGATCCCGTTCGCATTCAGCTGCAATGCCGATGCGATGGGAGTGGCAATGTTCTTCTTGATTTCGAGGACAACGGCCCTGGACTCTCACCCGAGCAACGTCAAATGGTTTTCGAGCCATTCTTCACGACCAAAGTCAAGGGAACCGGACTGGGCATGTCGATCGTTCAACGCATCGTTCATGCCCATGGAGGTGTGATCCAAATCGCTGAGCCGAAGCAGTGCGGGGCGCGGTTCGTCATTCGTTTCGGAAAACACGAGGCGACATTGGAAGATGACTGCACCGGATCACGGGAATCAAGCAATGCATGACGTCGAACAACTGGCCGTCCTGGCCTCGGTGTTACGAACAGCGGTCGATGCGATCATCATCATTGACGAACGCGGCACGATTGAGTCCGTGAATCTTGCGACGGAGCGGATGTTCGGATTTCGCGCCGATGAAATGCTCGGTCAGAATGTGAAGATGCTGATGCCATCGCCCTACCATGAGCAGCACGATGGCTACCTCGATCGCTATCAGGAAACCGGCGAACGACACATCATCGGCATCGGCCGTGAGGTGACCGGCCAGCGGAAAGATGGCAGTTTGTTTCCGCTGCATCTCGCTGTCAGCGAAGTGGAGGCGAAAGAACGAAAGCTCTTCACTGGGATCCTGCGTGACATCAGCGACTTCAAAGCAGCCGAAGCAGAACTGAAGCAGCTCAATGCGACGCTGGATCAACGCGTTCAAGACCAAGCAGCCGAGCTACAGAAGGCTCAAACAGAATTGGTGGAAAAGGAGAAGTTCGCGACCCTCGGGCGGATTTCCGGTGGGATCGCTCACGAGATTCGCAACCCACTCAACGCGATCAAAACGTCCGCTTATTATTTGCTCAACGCGAAAACGCCATCGCCGGCGAAGACCGAGGAGCATCTGAATCGAATCGACCGGCAAGTTTCGAGCATCAACAATGCGGTCACGGCACTGTCGGACCTGGCTCGTTTGCCCGATCCACAATCGAGCCCGATGGATGTCGCTGAAATGCTGGCGACAATCCTGCGTGAGTGCAAATTGCCGCAGAACATCGTTGTCACGCAAATTGTTCCAGCCGACTTGCCGAACGTGTGGGCGGATGAAAAGCAGTTGCCCATCGTTTTCAAGAATCTGATCCGCAATGCTCGGGACGCGATGAGCGAGGGCGGCGCACTCCAGTTGTCGGCTCGCCACTTGGAATCACAAGTGGTCGTCACAGTGCAGGACGATGGCATTGGAATGTCACCGGATGTGGTTCGTCGAATAGCCGAGCCTTTCTTTTCAACCAAGGCTCGCGGAATGGGGCTGGGCATGGCCATCACCACCGCAATTCTCGAAAAGAACCATTGCTCAATGGAACTGGAATCGGAACCGAACGAGGGAACCACGTTTCAAATCTCGATTCCAATCGCGGAGCAGAGCCAGTGACCGCGAAACGTGTGTTGATCGTGGACGATGACGTGGACATCTGCACGAACATCAAGGACATTCTCGATGACCTTGGGTACCAGACCGACATCGCTCATGACGGGCCGTCCGCCTTGCAATTTGTCGAATCCAGTCCCTACGACGTGGCTTTGCTGGATTATTCGATGCCTGGCATGGACGGGGCCACGCTGCATCAACAGATGGTTCAGCTCCGGCCGGAAATCACCGCGATCATGGTGACCGCTTATGCTCACGGCGATGGTGCTCAGCGAGCCCGAGACAGTGGGATTCAACAGGTGCTACGCAAACCCGTTGATCTGAAGGAGTTGCTTCCGTTGATCGAACAGGTTTCGAACGCTCCGATGGTGCTCGTCGTCGACGATGACCCCGAGTTTTGTCAAACGATGTGGCACATTTTGCGTGAACGATCGTATCGAGTTTGTTTGGCGCACAACAAAGAAGATGGCGTCCTCAAAGCGATGGGAGCCGATTACCAGATCGCGGTGGTTGATCTCAGCCTGTGCAGCGGACTGACCGACGGTTGTGAAGTCCTGCAGCGAGTCCTCGAGGTCAACCCGACCATTCGAACGATTTTGATCACGGGGCACCGCGAAGAAGCCGACGGTATCCTCGACGGCTTGAAGGCTCTCGGATTGGACGAGGTTTGTTTCAAGCCCTTGGACATGAATGCTCTGATGAGCAAAATCGACGACCGCATCTGCTGAAGCATCGTTTTCCAGTCGTGATCTCCTCGTCCGATTCACTCGGAATCGCGTGACGGGGAATCCAGCGTGATTCGCCTTGCGATGGGCAAGCGTTTTCGATTCAGCGGTTTCTTTCCGGTCACGCAAATCTGATTGAGGATCCGCAAGCTCCGCGACAGGGGACGAACGGCCTCCTGAGCGAGTTGCTTGAGATAGAACGATGAGACGCGGCCTTGCAAGACGATCCCTTGGTCGTTGACATCGACTCGAATGCCCCGCAGTTCGCCGTGACCAACTCGCCGCATTTCTGCATTGAACCGATCGGATACATCCCTGGTGGAACTGGCCGTTGGATGAACCGCCAATGAATTCGAGGGGAATGACTGCTTTTCGCTCAATGGAATCGCCTGCATAGGATCTTTCCGTGTGTGCATTGTGTAACCGCGAGGGGGCAGGAGTCGAAAAGGCTCCACGACGTCTTAGAGCGAACCCTGTGCCGAACACACGCGAAGAATGCGCCCAGGGGCGGACACCTGATGGCACTCCGTCTGCATTGCAATCCCTCCACTGAGGATCAACTTTTGGGCGGAACTAGAAATGCATATAGAAATCGACCCCCTGCGGAACAACCGCCTCGCTCGAGTGATGATGGAGGCATCGCCTGTCGCGATTGTATTGTCAAATACCAGCGGAGTTATTGAAGCAATCAATCATGTGGCCGAGGGATGGTTTGGCTACGAAGAAAAGGAATTGATCAGTCAAAAATTGGATTTGATTTTGGAGGTCGATTCAACCAGTGACGATGCGTCACACACTTCGTGCCGACCGGCACGATCGAGCGATTTGGAGCGACGTCAGCCAACCCTCCGGCGCGGACACCGACGCGACGGGTCCAGTTTTCTCGCTCAAACCTCGGTTTTCCCTCTCACCTCCGATTGGGGAGAAACTCGCTGGATCAACTTGATTGATGTCTGCCGCGATCAAGCTGGCGTGGAGGATGCCGATGTCAATCCACCGGCAGTCGATCACTTGATCGAAGGAGAGCGATTGGCGGCAGTGTTGCAGATGGCCACCGGACTGGCGCACGAGTCCAGCAACGCTTTGCAACGCGCCCAATCCTGTCTGGATTTGTTGCGTTTGGATCTCACCCATCGAGGCGAGTTGCTAGAGTTGACCGACCAAATCAAAGTCGCTTTGAACGACTTGCACCGAAACCATGAAGAGGTCAAGCATTACGCGGCGCCGATTGTTTTGAAGCGTTCGCCAGTGAATCTCAATGAACTTTGCCAACAACAATTTAGGAAGCTCGTTCAGCCAATCGCGGAGGAGTGCCCGCGAATGTGGATCGAAATCGCCGCCGGGGAGGCCGAGAGCCAACCGTCGAAGGTGGATTCGAAAGCAGACACCTGCCCGCTGGTCCACTTGGATGTCAATCGGATCGGAGAGGTGCTTCGGCGAGTGTTGGAGAATGCGATCCACGCCAGTTCTCCAGGAGGACGAATTGCGTTTGAATGTGACTGTTCACCGTCCACCGAATCGCTCTCCTCGGAATGGAAGTCGATCGACGCGTCTCCAATTCTGCTGCGTGTCCGCGACCATGGCAGTGGCCTCACGGAAGAAGTCCAGGCGCGGATGTTCGAACCCTTCTTCACAACCAAGCAACGAGGCGCGGGGCTGGGACTTTCGGTTTGCCGGCGAATCGTCAAAGCTCACGGGGGAACCATTGCCGCCGCCAACCATCCCGATGGCGGGACCGTCGTTCAAATCATTTTGCCAAGGTGAGGGACGGAGGCTGGGGGAGGAAGCCATGACTCCACGCGTGGTGGTGGCCGACGAACGTGAGGCCCGCCATGATTGAGCATGGAGCGCAGGCAACGCTTTCCACACGGAGCCGCCCGGCTGCCAATGACGCCTAGCAGACTGTTGATTGAAAACGTTTCGCAGATCGAACGATCAGCCGACGGGCGCTAGCCGAATGGCACTGACTTCACCCTCCCTCAGGGAGGGTCGGCCCGCTTCGGGCCGGGGAGGGCGAGCCCAAAACCCGGTGTGTAGCCCCTCCCCTCGCTTCGCTCGACGCTCCCAGGGGGAGGGTAAATTTGTAAAGCAAGTGCCATTGGACGCTAGCCTGGACTGCTGAACGTTTGGGGTTAAGCAGGTCGGCAGGAATGATCAAGCACAATCATGTGAGCCGTTTGGGCGTTAGCCCCGGTTGTGCGTGAAAACCGTGGCTAACGCCAACGGCTCACATACCCGATGACACCTGCGTACCTGCTTAAAGAGTATTGTCGCTTGCGCAAGTTTTCATCCCGGTAGGGATGCAAGATGGTAGCCGTCGGTAAGCGACAGCGCCACCGATGGACATGCAACCCCCACGCCAGAGCTCAACGCGAACGTGTAGGCGTCTTCTCCAGCCATCGGATGGTCGACATAGCCATTCCCCATGTCGACGAAGCCGTAGCCACGCAGGGGACACATGTCTTCGATTTCATAGAGCACGTCGGTGGTTCCGGCTGTCGTCCCCTTTTCGAAGTCCACGCTGACTCAACCACCCGTCCGTCGTACATCGACCGTGGCAGGCTCACCTGCACCGTGCGGCGTCAAACGCATTGACCAACGTGTGCTCATCACGTGATGATTCTCTGAAACCTCTTTTCACTCCAGCCGGAAGTTCACCGATGGGCACAGACGAATCCGCCACGCCGATTGTTCGCAAAGTGGAAGAACTCTCCAATCCCGACGAGCATGGATCCAGTCTCGCGCCGGTTCAGAAACGCGAAGTCGTGTTGCGGTTGGAGGCAGAATCACTGGACAACATGAGGAAGCGGGCAACGGTTCGAGTCGATCAACCTCAAGGCAGCACGTTCGAAATCATTTGCGATGAAGGCCCGTACTTGGGCGGGGACGATTCCGCACCACCGCCACTGGCCTACTACAGCGCCAGCATCGCCTTTTGCCTGTTGACTCAGCTCTCTCGCTATGCCTCCATCAAGAAACTCAAAATCTCCCGTTTAAAACTTTCGCAGGAAACCCGGTTCTCGATGGAAGGATCGGTTCTCAAAGGCACGCTGACTGGCCGAGGCGTCGAAGTGATCACTCACTTGGAGATCGAATCGGAGGAATCCGAAGAAACCATTCGGAAGATGATTGAAGTCGGCGAGAACAGTTGCTTCATCCACCAGTCGATCATGCATCCCGTGCCATCGACGATTCAAGCGAAGTTCAATGGCCAGAGCCTTGGTCCTGCCTGAACTTTGCAAGCTCACAAAGAGATTGTCATTGCTTCGGCAGAATGTCGCGTGATGCCAATCACTTTTGCGTGACAGAAGCGTTCCCGTTCAATCAGCTCGACGGGCGTCTTCGAGTGTGTGAGCCCTTTGGCGTTCGCCAAGGCTCCCATGTACAAACGGGGCAAACACCCAAACAGCTTGCATGCTTGCTCCCAATCAATCCTGCGGCCCCGCTTAGTTGTATGTTCGAGGGGGGAGTGATATGAATAGGCTCACAACCGAATGCAGTCTCTTGCATTCGATCCCCGTTGTTTCCTGGTTCTGCTGGATTGCTTCCATGAAGTTCGATCAAAAACAATCACCTGTCATTCGGAACGTGATCCAGTGCCTGGTGTTGGCGGGAGTCGTGCTTCATGCACAGGCAACCGAGGCACAAGAGTCTGACCGAGAAGTGCCAGTCAACCGACGTGTGCTGCCCATCGCGGCGCCATGGCAACCACCGATCAAAACGTTGGACGCCCGCGATGCCAAAGCCCCACCGGTGTTCAAGGTCGAAGCGCCCCAGGATGCGCCCAATGTGGTGGTCATCATGATTGATGACCTTGGTTTTGGTGGCACTAGCGCGTTCGGCGGCGTCACCCCAACGCCCACCTTCGATCGACTCGCGAAAAATGGTTTGCGATACAACCATTTTCATTCGACCGCGTTGTGCTCTCCCACACGTCAAGCTTTGTTGACCGGTCGGAATCACCACAGCGTGAACATGGGTTCGATCACAGAGATTGCGACCTCTTTCCCTGGCCAAACAGGCAAGCTCCCAGACAGCTGCGCCAAGTTGCCTGAAATCCTCCGACTCAACGGTTACAGCACGGCCCACTTCGGCAAGTGTCACGAAGTCGCTGTTTGGGAGATCAGTCCCAGCGGTCCGCTGACTCGTTGGCCGACGCTCTCGGGATTCGACAAGTTCTACGGCTTCCTGGGGGGAGAAACCAACCAGTGGGCACCTGCGATTTACGACGGCATCACCCCCGTGGACAACCCGGCGAAGGGCGACCCCGACTATCACTTCATGAACGACATGACGACGCAGGCCATCAATTGGATTCGTGCCCAACAGTCGCTCACGCCGGACAAGCCATTCTTCACCTACTTTGTCCCCGGTGCCACGCATGCACCCCACCATGTTCCCGAATCGTTTATCAAAAAGCACGAAGGCAAGTTCGACGCTGGCTGGGATGTCATTCGGAAGCAGATTTTCGACAACCAAAAACGCTTGGGAGTGATTCCGAAAGACGCGGTGCTGGCCGAGAAGCCCGAGGACATCAAAGACTGGGACGCTCTTTCGCCGAAAGAGCGAAAGCTGTTCTCGCGTCAGGCGGAGGTCTTTGCAGCATTCTTGGACATGGCGGACTTTGAAATCGGCCGACTCATCGATGCGATTGAAGAACTCGGCGAACTCGACAACACCATGATCGTCTTCATTGCCGGTGACAACGGCACCAGTGCGGAAGGCGGCATGAACGGCATGTACAACGAAATGACGTACTTCAATGGAGTCGAGGAAACGGTCGACGACATGCTCCAGCACTACGACGATTGGGGCAGCGCCAGCACCTACCCTCACATGGCAGCCGGCTGGGCCGTGTGCTTTGATTCGCCCTTCACCTGGACCAAACAAGTCGCGTCCAACTATGGCGGAACGCGTCAGGGAACCGTGATCCACTGGCCGGCAGGGATCAAAGCGAAGAACGGTTTGCGTCAGCAGTGGCACCATGTGATCGACATCGCCCCCACGGTCTTGGAAGCCGCTGGCTTGCCGCAGCCTCGAATCGTCAATGGCGTCGGGCAACGTCCGATGGAAGGTGTCAGCATGCTGTACTCCTTCGATGAGGCCCAAGCCGCTGACCGGCACTTGGTGCAGTACTTCGAAATCATGGGCAATCGAGGCGTGTACTACGATGGTTGGTTCGCCGGCACCGTTCACATGTACCCCTGGGCTCCACCACGGAACAAACTCCTCGACGATGTTTGGGAGCTGTATCATGTGGCGGAAGATTTCAGCATGGCAAACAACCTGGCAGCGAAGCATCCTGAAAAGCTGAAAGAGCTGCAGGAAGTGTTTTTGTCCGAAGCGGTGAAATACAAGGTGTTGCCGATCGACGATCGACGCCAATTGCGACTCAACGCCAAGCTGGCCGGACGGCCAACCTTGATGGGAGATCGCACCTCGCTGACCGTCTATGAAGGGCTGGGGTTTTTGCCTGAAAACGATTTCATCGACACCAAGAACCGTTCCTTCGAAATCGTCGCGGAAATCGAATCACAGGGCAAAGCAACCAACGGGGTGATCGTCAGCCAAGGCGGTCGCTTTGGTGGATGGAGTTTGTACTTGAAAGAAGGCAAGCCGGTTTACACCTACAATTACCTCGGTCTGGAAAGCTATTCGGTGACATCGAAGGACGTTCTGCCTGTCGGCAAATCAACGCTCCAACTCGAATTCGCGTATGACGGTCAATCGGCCGATGGCCAACCCAAACTTGGTGCGGGAGGCACGGCCACGCTGAAGGTCAACGGCCAACCGGTTGGTTCAGGCAAGGTCGAGAAAACCCAGTTCGCGATTTGGTCGGCAGATGAAACCGCCAATGTCGGCCTCGATCGCGAGACCTCCGTGTCGCCTGACTACACCGAGGAATCAAGCAAGTTCACGGGCAAGATCGACAAGGTCACCTTGACCGTGAAGTAGCTGGCAAGCAAGCACGTTCACCAACAGTGTCACAGGCTCCTGGTGGTCTGTCACAGCGAAGCAGGTCGGCAGGAATGATCGGGCACAATCATGTGAGTTGTACGTGGGAGCAACGACGCTTACCGAAACAGTCCAAATGCCGAAAGACTCCTGCCGACCTGCCTAAAAGTGAGGGTTGATCGTCGTGGATGAGGCGACGAGTCCTTGGATTTGACGCCAGTTCAGGACTCGTCGCCTCGTCCACTACCCTAAGATCAAGTCATGACAGACCACGAGCCTGGGGTGGATCTCCGCCCCGAATTCATCCGAAAAACCATGCCTGAATCATTCGTCTCCGCTGCACGCCCAACCGACTCAGGCAGCTTCAAGCGTCGTGACTTCCTTGAGTTCGCTGGTCTGGTGGCCGCATCCTCTTGCCTGCCAAAAATCGCTGCCGCGGCTGATGCCGCCGGGGCAACCCCCGCAGACGAAATGGCGGTGGATGTCGTCATCGTTGGCGGTGGCCTTGGTGGTTGTGCTGCAGCGTTGGCAGCCACCCGGATGGGCAAGCGTGTGCTGATGACTGAGCCCACCGATTGGATTGGTGGACAACTCAGTCAACAAGGTGTGCCGCCCGATGAACACAGCCACATCGAAACACATGGTTGCACCGCCAGCTACCGAGAATTTCGCGAGAAGGTTCGCGACCATTACAGAAGACACTCCCCGCTCACCGAGGCCGCCCGACAGAACGCTCGCTTGAATCCTGGCAATGGAAGTGTCTCGCGGCTTTGTCATGAGCCTCGTGTTGCCGTCGCGGTCCTGGATGCCATGCTGGCGCCTGCAGTCAGCGCAGGCCGACTGACCGTGCTGCTCGATACCGAACCGATCCAAGCTGATGTCGATGGCGATCGCATTCGATCGCTCACCTTCCGCAACAGAGCGGGGACGGCGGTGACCGTGACGGCACCGATGTTCGTCGACGCCAGCGAACAAGGGGACGTGCTGCCACTGACCAACACCGAATATGTCACCGGCTTCGAATCTCGAGACCAAACCGGGGAACCACATGCCCCTGACCAAGCCGCCCCGAAAAACATCCAATCGTTCACGTGGTGCTTCGCGATCGATCACCTGGACGGAGAAGATCACACCATCGATCGGCCCCAACAATACGGATTCTGGAAAGAGCACACACCTGACTTAACGCCACCCTGGCCCGGCAAGTTGCTGTCGCTTCAGTATTCCAAGCCGAACACGCACAAGCCCCATGACCTCGCCTTTGTCCCGCCAAGCAACGGACAGCCACCAGCGAAAACACAAGCCCTGAACTTGTGGCTGTATCGCCGCATCCTGGCCCCAGCCAACTTTGTCCCTGGCACCTACCCAAGCGGTGTGACCATCGTCAATTGGCCGCAGAATGATTACATGCTGGGGGATTTGATGACTGGCGATGAACAGGAAATCGACAAGCATTTGGAAGGATCCCGGCAACTGAGTTTGTCGTTGCTGTACTGGCTGCAGACCGAAGCACCACGTCCTGACGGCGGAACGGGATGGAAGGGACTCCGCTTACGGAAGGACATCATGGGCACGGAGGATGGCCTGGCCAAGTATCCCTACATCCGTGAGTCGCGAAGAATCGAAGCCGAGTTCACCATTCTCGAACAACACATTTCACGTGCCGAGCGTGAGACGCTGGTGAAGAGCCCAACGGACAAAGTTCGGGCGGCATCCTTTCACGATTCGATCGGGGTTGGCTACTACCATCTCGATCTGCACCCCAGCACCGGTGGCGACAACTACATCGACTTCGCCAGTGTTCCGTTTCAAATTCCCCTGGGCGCATTGATCCCCAAGCGAATGAAGAACTTGATCGCTGGGTGCAAGAACATTGGCACCACTCATCTCAGCAACGGTTGCTACCGCCTGCACCCAGTCGAATGGAGCATTGGCGAAGCCGCGGGTGCCTTGGCCGCTCATTGTCTCGATCAACACGATCGACCAAGCGGAGTTCGGAACGATCCCCAGTCACTGGCCGAGTTCCAACGCCTCCTCACACGGCAAGGTTTTGAACTGGCGTGGCCGTCCTGACATCCAACGCCAACCCGATCAGGCCAACACGAAAACAGTGACGCGGAGTTCACTCCGAAGCAGGTCGGCAGGAACGATCAGGCAGAACCCGGTGAGCCATTTGGGCGTTGGCCCCGATTGCACGTGGGAGCAACAACGCTACCCCAAACAGTTCAAATGCCGAAAGACTCCTGCCGACCTGCTTAAGTTGGCATGCCACACCTCATCGGTGTAAGTTGGGCAGCCCTGAAATTGCTCCGTTCCCCTTTCGAAGGAAGCCTCCATGTCGTTGGATCGCCGTCAATTTATCGCTCGTTCGGCATTGGGACTTGCTGCTCTCTCCGCTTCCGATGTCCGAGCTGACAAAGCTTCCCCAAAGTCATTGCGGCTCGGGCTGGTCACTTACAACTGGGGCAAGGACTGGGATCTGCCAACCATCATCAAGAACTGCGAAACAACCCAATTCGCTGGCGTTGAATTGCGAAGCACCCATCAACATCAGGTTGAAATCACGCTCAACTCAAAGCAACGGGAGCATGTTCGCAAACAATTTGCGGATAGCAACGTGACGCTTGTGGGACTCGGCAGCGCCTGTGAGTATCACGCGATTGACTCTGCGGAGCTCAACAAGAACATCGAAGAAACAAAGCAGTTCGTGAAGCTATGCAGAGACGTCGGTGGCAGCGGCGTCAAAGTTCGCCCCAATGGCTTGCCGGCCGGACGCCCTGTCGAACAGACCCTGGAACAGATTGGGAGATCACTCAATGAGGTCGGACGCTTCGCTGCCGAATACGGCGTCCAAATCCGAGTCGAAGTGCACGGCAAAGGCACGACGGAAATCGCTCACATGAAGACGATCATGGACATCGCTGATCACCCGAACGTAGCCGTTTGTTGGAACTGCAACCCGCAGGACTTGCACGGCGAAGGTTTGGCGCACAACTACAACCTGCTAAAAGATCGGATGGGCACGATTCACATCCATGACCTCCGAAACAACCATTATCCGTGGGACGAACTATTCCCGATGCTCCTCGACACGGATGCCAAAAGTTTTACGGGATGGACCTTGATCGAAGAGGGAACTGTTCCCAAAGAACTCCTGCCCGCGATGAAAGAGAACCGAATTCGCTGGGAAGAACTCACCGGCTAAAAGACGGTGACGCCTTCGGGTTATGAAAATCGGTTTAGATCGAACTCTCGGCCAAATGGCTGAATCGTTACCATTCGTTGTGCGACCTGGGGTGGGACGCTAGGCCGAGCACGACTGATTTGGGCTGGCCTGCCAGTTCGGCCCTGCCCCGGAAATTTCGCTGAACGCTCGCTTTCCGCCCCCTCCCCAACTGCGTTCAGGAGGGTGAAGTCGAGTTGGTAAGTGCTGGCAAAAGCAGCCCGACCTCCCCTGCGGCTATGCCACGCTGTGGCGACGAATCAGCACCCTGGCGATCGGGTTACCGGGTCCAGATGATGCCGCCGGTGCCGGTGTGGAATCGGTTGCGGTCATTCACTTGCAGGTCGTAGTTGGCGTACAACGACAACGCTCCATTGCGGTTGCCTTGCATGCCGACACCCAGCAGTGCCCAGTCGCGGCCCATGTCCAAACCGTTGGTTGCGAAACTTGATCCGCTTTGCGTTCCCGTCACACTCGTTGATGGGTCCAAGAATTCGTGCATCCATGACGCACGAGCGTTCGGTGTCCAGCCCCAACCCAGCGGACCGTGGAAGTGACGGCTGCCATAGAAGTTCGATCCGATCATGCTGCGAAGCGAATGGGCATCGACGTCGTCGATCGACGCGCCGCCGGATTCCACATGGTCGTCTTGATGTACCCAGACGTATTGCAGGGCAACATTGGGCTGGACCGTCACGCCACCGAGTGTGCGATTCCACCCTCGTTCCAGGTACGTGCCCGTTTGCACGCCGTCAAAGTTGCCGGTGATTCCACCGGTGCGAGACGTGTCGTAGTCATCGTAGTTTGCGTTGCCAGCCAGTGTGTAGTAGTTGCCTTCGTGGTCGTGGCGATGCAAGAACGCGCCGACCATGCCGCTGTTGACGTTGGCTTCCGAACCGGCATCGGTGTTGACGTTTTGATAGCCGTAGGCACCATAGAATCCAACCATCGTGTGAGCGTCGACGTGGCGGAACAGTCCTAACTGAGTCCCGCCGCCGCCGTAGTCGAATCCCGACACACCGGCGTGACCATCGGCGCTACCGCCGACGCCGTAGCCTTGCATCCATCCACCCCATCCGCCGCGTGTCAGTGGCAAGCTGCGGTTGTTGATTTGACGGGCGGCACCCGTTTGATAGCTGACCTGATCAACGGCTGGCTCTTCGTAACTGACCAAACGAATGGGTGCGTACTCACCGTCGGCGGTGCGGGGTGGAGGGGTCAGCGAGGCCAAGCCCATCGAGCCGCCACCGCTGGTGTAGGTGCCCGCCATGTTGCGAACTTGACTGCTGAGCGATTGGAATTGGTAGCTCTGGTTTTGGAACTGAGCCTGCGACGTGCTGCCCAACAATTGCCCTGCTTCAAACGAGGCGAGAGCAAATATGAAGTCGATGGTAAAGTCAGTTGCGAAACCAAAATCATCGTCCCATAAAAAGCTGTATGTTCCGGGAGAAACCGTGTCAGGGCCTCCATGATCTAGCAGGTTACCACTTTCATCATGCCAAAATTCACTCCAAATTTCACCTTCGCCATCCAGTCGCGTGTAAAGATGATCGCCCGAAACGCTGACGTTGATGGCCGAGATTGACTCGCCTGCCCCCACGTTGACATCGACGATAGCATGAGAGCCGTCGGCTTGCGTGATTCTGGTATTGGACGAGCTGATGATCGGGCCCGCTGCGTGTGCAGTGGTCACACACGCGATGAGAGCCCAGGTGGTTAAGTGTCGAAGCATGGTATTCTTCCTTATTGAGTTTGATTGGTTGTTTGAGAATCTTCTTCCCTTCGACGGGGCTTACCAGACGTAGCTGACGGAACCTGATCCGACGTGGAAGACTTGGTGATCGTTGAACTGTGCGTCGTCGTCGGCTCGCAGTTCCTAGCGGTCGCTCGGTTGAGCCGCGAAACCGCCACCGGCGCTCGCCCAGTCTCGACCCAGGTCCAAGCCGTTGGCCGTGGAGCCTGCCCCGCCCACGCCAGCGAACTGGGCGTTGACGATGGCGCCCGTGTTGACGAAAAGAGCACCGCCAGCCCCAGCGTCTCCTCCGCCTCCTGCATAGCCATCGCCACCGTCACCGCCGCCGGCTCACCCCTCTTTCAGCGTCATGTTAGCGATCGTGACATCAGCCCCGGCACCATTGGAGCTTTCAATCGCGGCGCGCAACGACCCGGCCCAGAATCATTGTGGTTGCTGACGTCAAAATCAGCGGCGTTGGCAGAAGGACTGGCGAAAATCGCCATCAACAACGCAAGACGTGCGGTTCGTTTTTTCATCACATGCAGCGGAATAAGCGTACACAGAGGCACGCCAAATCCCCCATCATCGCATTCATGCGATGTGCCCCTGGGTGATCTGCAACGTTTCAACAAGTCGCGATGGAAACCGCCGCCTTCACGGTTCCCAAGCACGCGACCGAGTGCCCCTCGTATGTCGTACATCGTCGCAAGCCGGCTCGTTCGATAATCGCCAGTGAACAAACGTCACAACTTGCCACTTGACGTATTTCCCAGCCGACCCGTTTCTTTGCCGTCTAGCCTGAATGCGCTGGCATCTTATGCCTGCCGATGTTGAAAATAGACCTCTTCGTAGGGTTGGACGACGACGAAGCCATGGCCACGAAACAGAAGCTGCACGGATTCGCCGGAGACCGCTTTTTTGAGCAAGTTTCAGATCCCACGCGAAAGAATTCCTTCGCGTTCGAATTTGACATTTCCCGCATAGGCGACCATGGCGCCGAGCTTTGTCCAGACCTCACCGTTCAGGTTGATGTCGAGCATTCGTTCCGTTTCAAGTTCGAAGAGTCCCTGATCGAGATCACGATCACGGGTCTTTTCTATAAACGACTGCAACGAATAACGGTTCCCAGATTCATGCCACCCACCCAAGCCGCCACACTCATCTGCTCTTTCCCCCAAGCATTCATTTCGCCAGCATCAACGTGGCTCCTTTCAGCAGACCGATCTGCTCGACGTGGGCAGTCACCGGAGCACCCGTTTCCTGGTTCTCGAACAGGATGTGAACGTGAGTGGAGGTGGCTGGGTGTGTGAGCTTTCCGACGGCGTCTTTCGCGTAAACGCCGATCAGTTTTCCGCGAACCTTCGGCAAGGTGCTCTCGAAAGGTCGTTCACTTTGGGGCAGATCAATCTTTTGCATCCGCGCGTGAATCGGACAGGCCCCGTGAATCACATGCAACCTGACGTCGCTAAACTCTCCTACAACACTGAACATGAATGGCTTGTCAGTGTTCATGCCTGCCGCGGATGCCGCATCACTAATGAACTGGTCAAAGTCATCGGGGCCTATTGCCGTGGCCGTTTCGTGACTGGTCCATGATGCCACGTAGGATCCAACGAGCATCGTCGCTTGCTGAGCGTCCGAGTTTTCAAGTGGCTTCATTTGACCATCGGAATCGACCCCGGTGATCGTGACCTTTCCATCGTCGATCGTCACTTCGCCTTCGAGACCCTGCAGCGCCCCAACTCCAAAGAAATGGGGCCGCTTCACAAGATCACTCAGTTGGACACGCCCCTGATCTTGGTGCTTGCCGATCGCCTCGTGCATTTTTCCGTATTGAACGATGGATCCATCCTGCGGCGTCTCAGCACGCGATTGAGTCTCGCCCATATTAAATATCGCTATGGTGAAAACGGAGACGATTAAGAAATGAACGTTGCTTCGCATGGTCTGCTCTTTCCTGTTTTCGGTGTGTTTGGCTGCTCACTCTTCATACGCAATGTCCCACATGCAATTCTCACGCAATTCTCACGCCATTCGCATTTGTCACGCGATTCGCACCGTCAGCCAGCCAGTGACACACCGCTGCGCCGATTCGCACAGTGGGAGCGTCTGATTTGCACACTCGAGATTCAATGGGTCAAACCTCTTTCGGGGAGTTGCCCGGCGAGGATGGACATGTCCTTGGTCGTCCGCGAGTTCGCATTGACGATTCGAGATCCAGTCACCGTGCGCTGGGTTCGATCCAGCCGTCGTCCCCCAGCGGCGCCCTACGCTGAACGCTGTGCGAACTGCCTAGTGGTCTGTCAGGACTTGTTTTTAGGGTAGTGGACGAGGCCACGAGTCCTGAACTGGCGTCAAATCCAAGGACTCGTGGCCTCGTCCACTACGAACAACCCTAACTTTTAGCTTTGACAGACCACTAGGCGATCCATTTGTTCCGGGTGACTGGATTTACTTTGCGGTTTTGGAAAGATCTTCGATGACTTCATCGCCTCGCATCGAAACCGTGCTGATGGTTTTCGCATCGAAGTCAAGTTGCTGAAGGTCCACCATCCGGATCTGGCTGTTTTCGTAGGTGCGGAAATAGTGACGCAGGTTTTTCAAATCGACGACATTCGTCCACAAGGTGTAGTCCGCCACTTCCTTGCCATTTTCGGTGCTCGTCGCTGCCCCTTTGGGGATGTCAAACTGGTTCAAAAGATGGAAGGCCTGCAAGACTCCTTGTTCAGCGGTTTCGACCGGCAAAGCCGATTGAGTGTAGGCGACCGCCCGCACGAACCGTGACGGCGGAGTGAAATCCCCCGGCAGCCCGAGCATTCCGCTCCCTTGCCCGAGTGCCTCGATCTTGTTTCCGGCCAAATCCAATCCGCCGGAATTTTGAGGCGTGAGGTTGATGTAGTTTCGAAGGTTGGTCATGTGCCAGTCGAACGGAGGCGAATTGGTCACCACGCCGAGCGGGTTCGCATGGACGTTCAGTTTGCCGTCGACGTATTCAAACACCATTGACTCACCGCTGGAGTCGGTTGCGACCAAGTGAAGCGGTGGCACAAATCCCATCTTCTCCATCACCACTTCGCCGACGAGAACATGGTTGGCGGCTTCCACCGCCTCGTCCACGCTGCCGCACATGCCGAGCAAATAGGAGCAAAGTTCCCACGGGGCGAGCGTTCGCTCAGCGTCCGTGGACTTCACCTCTTGATACTTCGCAAAGCCGGGGAAGTAAAACAGGCCGACATGAAGCCCTTTTTCATTCAGGCCGTCTGCGATGAGCGGCTCATCAAATGCGTTGGTGCCAACGATGCCAAACTTTGATGTCCACTGCATGCCTGGTTTTCCACCGGGGGCAGTGCCTTCGAATGAATGACCTCGAGGAACGATGATCACGTTCGATCGCAGATCGATCCCAAACTCCATGGTCCTCGCGAAAACAACGGAACCGTCAGCGGGCCGGATCGTGATCCCTGTGCATGCCGAGGCAGAGGTGCCCCAGAGAGTCAAAAGACCGGTCAACGCGATTGTCTGGCAAAGACGAAAACTTCGGAGCATGAAAAAATCTTCGTAACGGATGGAGATTTGACAGGAAGAATGCAATGCATGGGGCTCGTTTCGAAAACCCAACGCCCGTCTACAAACGAAATGATAGGACACAGAACCAGCCTGGGGCTCCGCCCGCTCAAAATCGTTTCGTTGCGCTGGGGCCGAGCGAGGTCAACTCGCAGGTTGGGGCGACTTTGGCGGTGCCCTCCAACGTTGCATCCGGCGGATTGGAAAATGAACGTTCCTCGATCCCGAAATCCGAGTTGGATCCCATGCGATCGGGCCCCGAAGCGGGTTGCAGATTGTATGCTGGGCTGTTTTTCCTCCGGACGCCCCTTCCATGAACGTGCCCCAATCAATCTACGCTGGGATTCTTGTTGCCAGCCTGTTCAATGGTTTGTCGGTGAACGCGCAGACCGTGGCAGTGAACAAGATTGCGATCGAGAAATACGCGCCGCAAAGCGGTTCTTTTCCGGCGTGCACGCACATCGACCACAGCGGAAAGATTGAGATCGTGACCAGTGGCGACCGACTGTTCTATCGAACGGATTCGACGTCGCCGTTTCGCCAGTCGCCGATCAGCGTCTTGGTCGACGCCCACTCCGTCGCATTCAACGCTGTTGAGAAACGCTACTACGCAACCGACACCGGGAACCATCGGTTGATCACCTTTGCAGATCCGGCGAGCGATCAATGGGAGAGCTTTGCGACATCGCTGGCAGAGATCAAGCTGCAGCGTCCACACGACATCTTGTTTGATGCGGCAACGGGATGGATGTACACGCTGAATCCCGACAGCAGCCAAGTGTTTCGGTTCCAAGGAGCCGACGGCAAGGTGGAGGTGTTGGATCTTTCCAAGCAGTTGGGGTATTCACGTGCACTCACGATTTCCGATGGGACGCTGTACGTGGTCGGTTCCAGTCATGGCATGGTGGTCGAAGTCACGGATTTCGAAAACCAAGAGTTCAAGATCCACCGTAGCTTCGGAAAGAAGAGGAACGCCCCCGCAGGCAGCTGGCAGGGCACTGGCTTGGTCCTCAACGACGTCGATTTCCACGACGGTCACTGGTACGCGACCAGCTATTTTTGCCCATCGTATGCAGGCGAACACAACTGCGATGAACACAAATTCATCCGCTTCCAGACCTGGCAAGATTTTGAAGAGGGGACGTGGGAAGACCTCAGTCACCTGCTGCCCAGCAAAGTGGTCCCGTACTTTCTCACGCCACACGAAAAGGGCCTGGACATCGGCGTCTTCAATCACGAAACACGTGGCGATTCAGCGTGCGCCTATCGCCTGACCACAGCCCCTGGCGCGCAGTAGTTCCATCGCCACCTGCCAGGCTGTAGAGGGACGAAGCATGGGAACGGACGGTGTTTTGATGGCCACCAGATTCTAGAATTGACGAGACCACGACAAGGTCGCCGAGCCAGCGTCACAGCGGCATCATCTGACGCCACGCGGACGATCATCCGCGTAGATGGCACCCGCTTCGCTGGCGATCCTCCGTTAGACAAAAACGGACCATCCCGTTTGGCGGACCTGGGTTTCTAGAGCAAGGCTGCCGACTTCGGATGTCCCCGCCTCGTTCAGCCCCGGCGACCAGACGGCAATCGCACCGTTTCCGGGGGCGACGACCAAGATGCCGCCTCCCACACCGCTTTTGCCGGGCAAGCCGATTCGATAGGTGAAATCACCGCTGTTGTCGTAGTGCCCGCATGTCATCATGACCGCATTGACCCGGCGGCACGCCTTACTGCTAACCATCTGGATTCCGCTGATGGGATCGGTGCCGTCGAAGGCCAAGAACAAGGCGGCGCGTGCCAGTTGGCGACAATTCATCGCAATCGCGCAGTGTGAAAAATACGCCTTCAGAGTCTCCTCGACCGGACTCCGCAAATTCCCGAACGACTTCAGAAAGTAGGCCAGAGCCCGATTTCGCGATCCCGCCTCGGACTCGGAATACGCAACCGCTTGGTCCACATGGATCGCAGAATCACTGGCCAGCGTTCGCATCCGCTCGATCAGTTCGGCAATCGTAGCGTCGGCTCCTTGCTGTTGGACCAAGTGATCCGTCACGACGATCGCGCCCGCGTTGATCAAAGGATTGCGAGGGATCCCGCCTTCGAGTTCAAGCTGCACAATGGAATTGAAGGGTGACCCCGACGGTTCTCTCCCCACGCTTTCCCAGAGCTCGTCGCCAACTTTACGTAGCACCATCGAAAGGGTGAACACCTTGGAAATACTTTGAATCGAAAAGTATTCGTCGGCGTCGCCGAGCGTGTGGACGTTGCCATCACCAAGGGCGACCGCCAGCCCAAACTTCATTGGGTCCACCGTTGCCAGCGCGGGAATGTAGTCGGCAACACGTCCCTGGCCGCGAGAAGGTTGAATGATCGAATCAATTTCGTTCAGTACATTTTCCCAGTCCATGGGGCGACTCGACATTCCTTGGGCTTCCGTTGGCGGAGGTGGTTGTGATTCCAGTCTCTGTGATTCTGGCTGGGGGCGAAGTCTAGCACTGGCACCAACGAACTGGCAGGCAGCTCGATCACGGCCGGACTAGCGACGTGTGACTTGGACTTCGTAGACGATTTCGGAACGGCCTTCGCCGATGTAGCAGCCTTCCGTCGGGGCAGCCCATTCCGGTTCAGGGCCGGCAGCCACCGGGATGTGAGCGTCCGCGACGGCGATCCCTAACGTTGGATCGTAACCACGCCATCCACCACCGGGCAGGTAGACCTCCGCCCAGGCATGGAGCTCGGATCCGTGAGTTCGGTTGGGCTCATAGACATAGCCGCTGACAAACCGGGCTGCCAAGCCTTGCGTGCGACACGCGTCCATGAACAGTGCGGCCAAGTCTCGGCAAGCACCCCGTTTTTCCGCGAACGTTTGGCTGGGTGAGAAAGCAGCGCCCTCGTACCGGGTTTCCGCAGTGTATTCGCGGTGGATGATCTCACACAGCTTCGACAAAAAGGGTTGTGTTTGCCAATCAACGCTCGCAGATATCTCGCCTGCCCAATGACCGATGGTGCGGTCCATCATCTGTCGATGCAGGTTCGGAGACAGTGCTTGGGCAATCCGCAAGTCATAGTAAGCGGGCAAATTGGTGACTCGCGAGTCGAGGGACAGGTAGTCGAACGGATTGGTCCGCGACGCTTCGACTTCGAAATTCACATCCAGGGTGAGTTCGCGATGACTGCCCTCAAATGAAACCTGCTGGGCCACATTGCCGAACACATCCAAAATTGAGTTGGACGATGATGGCTCGGGACTGAGCTGACAATTCCAATACAGCACACGTTGCGCTCCGTCGCTGCGGGGCCGCAGTCGGATCGTGAGCGGTTGGATGACGACCGGTTGGTCGTATCGAAAATGAATCCGATGAGATACCTGAAAGATCACGAGCTTTCGACACCACCGCTAGTTGCCCAAATTGGCTTGATAGCGAAAAAGGGAAAGGAAATTGTCGCAACGGTTGAGTGGATCGATACCTGGGAGGGATCCAAGTGCTGATCGGGCCCATCCATCACGCTGGTTCTCAACTAGCGTAGCGTCGGCTCAGCCTGAATGGGGGAGGATGTTTGAATCGGGCCCCAACGCCCGGTTGGGGAAGCTAGTCGAACGTCAAGGATCGCCATTCGACCGTTAGCCAACGCTGCGAGCACGGCGGGTTCTGATAAACTGTGACGATCCCGATGACGCTTTGCTCGACCGCCTGCAAAAGGCAGCGTCGCTCGGGGTGATCCTTGATTTGGAGGCAGCCCGTTTCACCTCCATTGATTCCGTTCATATCCACAACCTGGTTCCCCTTGCATGACTTCCTCTCGTTCTTTCAGTGTCTTGCTGCTTGCGATCTGTTGGTTGACTCCTTGCGTCCAAGCTGAGGAAGGGGCGAGCCTCTCAACACCAGGAATCTGGCCGATTGACCGCCTGAAGTCGGAGGTGCCGGCCTACCGAATCGAAGATCCCGACGCAAAGATCCAGACGCTGATTTACGAAGGCGAGATGGTTGATGGCCAAGCGACGGAAGTCTTCTCATTTTACGCCTCGCCCAAAACGCTGGGCATTGGCAGGGAGGGCGAGCAGTATCCAGGCATTGTGCTGATTCACGGTGGCGGTGGAACGGCCTTCGCCGATTGGGTTTGGATGTGGGCGAACCGCGGTTATGCCGCGATCGCAATGGACCTCGGAGGGCGCCGAGCTCCCGATCCTGAATTCGATTCGTCAGGAAAGTTGAAACCCTACGCGGGTCACAAACGAGACACTCGCGTTCGACTTGCACAAGGCGGTCCCCTGGACGGACACCCCGAAAAGTTTGACTGCATCGGGGGAAGAATCGATGACGATTGGCCGTACCACGCGGCAGCCAACGTGATGCGAGCTCACACACTGATCCGCAGTTTCCCTGAGGTCGATGCTGACCGCACCGCCGTGACCGGGATCAGCTGGGGCGGCTACACGACTTGCTTGGCCGCTTCGCTGGATGATCGATTCAAAGCCGCAGTGCCTGTCTACGGATGCGGATTCCTGCACGAAGGCGAATCGGTCCAAAAACCATCCATTGACGGCCTTGGCGACCGCCGTGATGCCTGGGTTGCGGCTTACGACCCCGGAAGTCACCTTCCAAAATGCACGGTCCCCACACTGTGGGTCAATGGCACGCACGACATCCACTACGTACTCGACAGCTATGCCAAGTCCTACGCCAAGGTGCAGGGGCCGCGCACGATGCGGATCGAACCGCGAATGCCACACGGCCACCAGGCAGGTTGGAACCCGCCCGAAATCCAGATTTTCGTGGACTCGATTTTGAGGGACACCACACCTTTGGCATCCGTGGGCACGCTGCAGGTCAGCGACAACGGGACCGTCACGGTGCCCTTTCAGTCCGATACGAAGATCGTTCAATCTGCATTGCATTTCACGACCGAAACGGGCCTGCGATCCAAGCGAAAGTGGCAAACCGTCGACTGCGTGATTGCGGATGGAAAAGTCGAAGCCGAGGGACTTCCTCTGGAAGCCAACACTTGGTTGGTGACGTTGACCGATGAACGCGGTGCCTTGGTTTCCACGGAAGTGGGATTCCGCTGATCCGCCTAGCGTTGGTAGCTCGACTGCAGGCGAGGGATGCTGGGAAGGCTTTCGGTGGGAACCGGAATCCGATAGACCCGCTGCGTGGTGGTGTCGGTGACATAGGGAATCAGTCCGGTGCCGTGGTTCGAAGAGCGACGGCGGTGCAGCCACACCAATGTGATGCTCAAAAGCTTCTGATCTGGCTGATCCACGAATGCGACTCTGCGTCGGTGATGATTCGTCGTCATTCGAATCGAATGGCCGGCAAAGCAAAACCGATCCTTCAAAAACAAGGCTCCGATGTGATTGCGGCTGACGATCACCAGGTTCGGAATCAGCAGCAAGCACCAACCCATCAAGACCGTGCCTCCGACCGCCAGCACCGTCGCGATCAGCCGGCCACCGGAGGTCGCCCAGGCTTCCACGCCTTCATACCAGAAGTACAGCGTCGTGGAGATGGCCGCGGTCATGCCGATCGCCATCGGTATCCCGACGAAACGTGCGATCCGCTGGAACAAATCACGGTAAAACCATCGTCGGCATAGCTGGCTTTCTTTGGCGTTCATTTGCCACACTGCCAATCGTTGACCTTTCTCGGCTTCCCGATACAAGGACGCTTCCGCGAGTCCTCGCCATCCAAAAAAGATGGCAAGCACCAACGGGATCCCCAAACCGAATGAAGCAGCGGCGATCTTGCCGTCATCCATCGGGCCATCTGAAAGCATCGCGATGGCTGGCAGGCAAGTCGACAATGCCAAGCACCAACGTGCGGCGATGTAGCCACGCACCGGAAACATCCAACGAGGAATTTCGCTGTCGCCAAATTTGGGATTGGAATGATCCGTCATCGCTCTGCCGAGCATCCGCGAAAGTAGTCGTCGAATCGTTCGCACTGGCCAATTGGCAACAGCGATCAAAACAGCTCCGGTCACAACCAGACCAACGACGTTCATCCAAGAGGGAACGCCCGTCCAAACGAAATCTCGATCAAGGCCCGCTTCGTTGTCAAGCAAACCGATCAGGAACATCCCCAGCGGTGCTCCAATCGCGAACGCAAGTGCAAACGTCATCCGTGTTTTCAATGACTCCTTCATTTTGACGGCAACTCCTTCACTCGGTTCGTTGTTTTTCTCGCGACGCTATCCTCCGACCACTCCTCCAGCCCTCATTCTTCTGACAAAAAAATGAGTCAAACGCCACCCATCCAACGCGATTTTGCGAGCAACAGCCAGCGTTCCAATCAGAACGATTCTGTTGCCTCGGCCGTTCTGTCCTGGAACCATCTTTCCAGCGTTGAACCGATCGCCGACACGGACGTGCTGAACAGGAAGAGGGCGTTTCAAGCACGAAGGACACGAAGCTGCACGAGCTCATCCTGGACGAATCCAGCCTTGGGGACTGGTCCTGACCAGTCCCCAATTGAATCGTCACGTTGGTGATTGGGGCGTCAGTCCGATTCGTCTTGGCGGACGATCAGCAACAGTTCGTCGAGGTCGGCAATCATTTCACGCATCGATTGATATCGACTCGTGGTTTGTTTGGCGATTGCTTTGAAAACGATGCGATCGGCTTCCTCGGGGATGTGCTGCTTCGGGGAGCGTTCGCTTGGTGGCGTTGGCTGACGCATGCAAATGTTGTCGAACGTTTCATCACGGTTCTTTCCTCGAAACGGCTCGGCGATCGCCATGGCCTCGTATAAACAGACACCGGCTGAGAACACGTCGCTGCGTTCATCCACTTCGCGATTGGAGATCTGTTCTGGCGACATGTAAGTCGGTGTGCCAATCAGTTGATTGGCAGGCGTCAACGTCGGTAGCTCGTAGGTCTTCTCTTCGTGCTTGACGTGCATCGATGACTTGTCCGACTCGCTGTGTGGGGCGTGGCTATGGCGGACGGGGGAGGTGGGGTAGCGACCATCGTCCAGCGTCGGCTCGCCCCAAACCTTGGCCGCGCCCCAATCCAGCAGCGTGACTTCACCGAAGTTCCCCACCCAAATGTTCTCAGGTTTGACGTCGCGGTGAATCACCCCCGCCGCGTGTGCAAAGACCAGGGTTTGGCACGTGTCTCGAACGATCTCGATCCGTCGGTGCAGCGGGAATGCTGCGGCCACGCTCTCTTCGCCCTTTGCGAGCTGACGAAGCACGGAGAAGAAATTCTCCCCCGAGATGCGTTTCATCGCGTAGTAGATCCCGAATTCGTCATCCTCACCGATCTCATGCACGGGGACGGTTCCAGGGTGCTCCAGTTGGGCGGTCACTCGTGCTTCACGGAGCAGGCGACGTCGGAACCCGCGGTCCAGCCGATGCTCTGGCAACAGCATCTTGAGCACCACGGTTCGACCGACGATTTGATCGAAAGCCGAGTACAACACCCCATTGCCGCCACGAGCCATTTCGGTCAGATCGCTGTACTTGGCAAGACCGTGCGGACGGGGAGAAGGAAGCTGGATATCAGTGCTGGAGAGTGAAAGCATCATTCAGAGGAATGGCCGCTTGTTGGAGTGAACAAAAACGTCAAGTTGCCTGACACAGTCTTCAACTTACCCGCTTGGGCATCTCATTTGTGAGCGGCAAGGTGTTCGTCGCTCATTTCGGATCGGTCCTTCAGAATTCATCATCGTAGCCGGCTTGCAGGTACCGTTGGGCGGCTTCTCGATAGGGCGGATCCCAACCGAGTTCTTGTAGCAGATCGCGTCGCTTCTTGAGGTACCATTTCGGTTCAATTGAATGTCGATTGGCCTCCAGCAATTCCAGAGCTCGCCCTTTCTTGCCCGATCGCCGAAACATCCGGTCTTGCAGCAGGATGAATTCGTGACGATCCCCCTTCGTTTGCTCGGTCAACCGCTCAAAGGCAGCGACCAATTGTGCTTGATATTGATCCGGATCGGCAATTGGCCATCGCTCTCGAACTTCGGGCAATTCGCGATACGCGAGCGCCCGCCCCAGTCGGTAACGAGTGAACGCGAGAGCCCATGACGTCGGCGTCGTCAGCGATTGCGAATCAGCCGGAAGATGCGCGGCCAAGGTCGCTTCCAGTTGGCTGGCCAGCTCAATCGTGGCCCGCAAGTTGTCTTTGCGGTCGTCGTCGGTGTCGGACGCGAGCAACCGATCCTGCAAATCAATCATCGCTTGCCAAGCATCGGTGGCAACGGATTCGGGACGCTCCAGATTTTGCAGCCAAGGCTCTTCCACCAGCCCCGATTCATCCGGTGCGTCTGCGGGAGCCAAAGGCATCTGCCCTGGTTTCCATCGACGGAGCCACGATTGCCTCGCTGAATATTCCAGGCGTTCAGCATCCGACTTGGTTTTCCGGATCTTCGTTGCGATGGAGGCAAGCGTTTGGTTCCGCCAACGTTCTGTCTCCACCTTGCTGGGAGCTTCCGCAAGGGAACGGGTCGGCAATCTCAATTGCACCCACCCAAACGCCAACCACGGCACAATGAGCCAAGCCAAACAGCGACGGCCATCGAAAACTGTGAGCTGTGGTTTCAGGAAGAGTCCAGCCATGCTGTGATCAGGTGGGGTACATTGTTCGTTGTTCATATCGCACCCCCGTGACCATACCGATATCCGATGCAGCCTTCCACACTCAGCCGGGTTTTCTTTTTCTTCGCGGTCTTGGTTTCGACAGGAACCCTCCCAGCCATGGCGGAGCAGTCCGATTGGGCGGAAGGCACCGCCGAGCACAACGATGGAGCCAATCGCGAACATTACAACCTGGCCGCATCCTTGCGTTGGAAACACTTCTTGGGCGATTGGTGTGACGCCGAGGGGACCGAACAAGGTGAGGTAGCCTATGCGGTCGCCGAAGTGGTGGACGACGACATTCGCAAACCCGTTCGTTGGGATGTGACCAATCTGGTGAAGCAGTGGGGCGATGCAACACACCCGGATCAAGGCGTGTTCCTACGTGTCATCGATGGGAGTGGCCGGATTGCATTTGGCAGCCGTGAGAGTTCAGACGCGACTCTGCATCCCAAGCTTGAATTGACCGGCGAAGGGGGGGCAGTCCGTTTGGACGCAGTCGCTGACACGTTCCTGCCCAAGTCGACTTATCGTTGCCAGGGCCAAGCCGACGAACTGCGAGTTTCTTCCGAGTCGGAGAATCTCTTGATCCGATTCAACATGAACCAAGCGGCCGATATCGGGACAATCACCAACGCCAAGCTGGTGTTGCAGTCGACTCAGCAATTTGGTTCCGCCAGTGTGGGTGTCTTTCGCTGCAATCAGGGCGAACGCGTTTTGCCTTCTTCGCCTGTTTTCGGCATCGCGGCGAAGTACGAAAATGATCGCGGGATCGAGGACGATCCAGACGTGATCTTCGCCACGGGTTTCGAACAATCGAACTGGGAGAATGAATGGACTCAGGCCGGACCCGACAGCAAAGTGGACACGGTGGATGCCGACACTCGGTCAGAAGGTTTTCTTCCTCTGCAAGGGATGGCATTGCGTTCTCGAATCGCCCAAGGAGAGTTCACCGCCCTGAACACGCTGTACAAGTTTGAGGAGCGGATCGGCAGTGAGCCCGAAGAGGTCTATTTTCGGTACTACCTGCGGTTGGCAGATGATTGGAATCAAACCATCCAAGGCGGGAAGCTACCGGGGATCAGTGGGACCTACGGTCGAGCTGGCTGGGGGGGACGAAAGAGCAATGGCAAGGACGGCTGGTCGGCTCGTGGGTTGTTCCGCCAGACAATTCCAGAGGGCAATCCTTTGGCAGGACGAACCCCGATTGGGTTCTATTGCTATCACGCTGACATGGAAGGCACCTATGGAGCGAATTGGGTTTGGAGCCAAGGTTACCGCGGGTACCTGACAACCAATCGCTGGTACGCCATTGAGCAACAGTGCCGACTCAACACTCCCGGTGAAAAGGATGGGATTTTGCGAGCCTGGGTCGATGGGCAGTTGGCGTTTGAGAAAACAGATGTGCGGTTTCGATTGACGGACGAACTTCGAATCGAGCAAATCTGGCTGAACCTCTACCATGGCGGAAAAACCGCATCGCCTCATGACCAGCACATCTTTCTGGACAACGTGGTGATCGCCAAGAAGTACATCGGGCCGATGGCCAAGCAGCCATGAGCCCCAGAGTGGTGCAGGCGGGGTGATGGTTCAATGACGGCGGAGTGATTGAGTCAACTTGCCGTTTCGTCGCGGCCTATTTCCCGATCCGGGTGAGTTGGACGCTCGATTTGCTCCCGACCGACGTCGCGTGTTCTCCATCGGGATGAAGCATGATTTCCTCTGACGAACCGTCCGCAAAGTTGCGAAGAAACGCAACGAGGTACTGCTTGTTGCCCACCTTGGCCCAAAGTCCGATGGGCTTTCCGCGGAGAACGACGAGACCATCTGGGGTGTAGTCGCAAACATTTCCGTTGCCGTAGTCCCAGCGTCCTACCACTGGGTCCGGTGGTTCTGGAGTTTTTCGTTGTGCTTTCAACTCGGCAATGTGTTCCTTCAAGTTCGCAATCAGTTGCTTGTCGTCGTCGGGAGCATCTTCTGCCTGGGAGCCTGTTTGGGTTCGCTGCTCAACGAACGAATCCAACTTGCGATCCAGGAGAGCCGAGATGCGATTTGCTTCTGCAAAGTCCTTCTCTTCGACGACCGTGGAAAGAGCTGCCTCAAGATCGCTTCGCAAAGTCTCTTGAGCAAGTGAAATCTGCTCTTTGAGTTTCCGGTCAAGAAATTGCAACCGTTCGTCAAACTTGGCAATCGCAGTTTTCGCGACATCCGATTCAAACGCATTCGCTTCCACCGCATCTTGCGAAGTTCCGGCGTGAGTCGAGCAGGCCAGGAAGGCAAGAAATAGCAGGATGCGTTTCATAAGAGTGGCTTGTGGATTCAGTGTGATGTGCCAGTCGAAATGCTTGGCGAAGACAAGACTCATTCCAGTTCAGCAGCGAGACCGCCAAAATACCCACCCACCACCGAAACCGCAAGAAAATAGGAAATCGTAGTGGAGACAACCAGGGATTGAGCCAGCAAGCGTTCGTTCCCAAACAGGCTTGCCCGAATGATGGTCCTCCCGAGTACGAAAGAGAGAACAATCGCGACGAATGACCAGAACGAGCAAGCTTGCGACAGAGAATTGCCTTTCGTTTGATTGCATTGAGAGACTCTGGGATTCAACTCGAAGGGGTCTGGCCGAGCAGGACTTGGGTGGTTCCCTTCGGCAAGTCAAAACAAGCGACGAGAGTCTTGCCATCGGAGACCCATGTTCCTGAATTCAGCGTCGACCGGTCAGTTGCTTCCTTCAGCACGGTCCGCTCGCTTCCTTGTTGGACGCTGACCGGTCCCGAGGCACCGTCGACTTGCAACGTGAACCTCTCCGTCGCGAAGGGGGCCCGGAGCGTCAGTTGGTTGCCAACCTGTTCGATCTCGGTCAACTGCTTGGCCGCCCAGTAGCGAGCGATCTCGCTGACCTTCATCCAGATGGTTTCGTTTCCAAATTGGGACGCCAACGACTGAACCACGCGTTGGAAGGAGCGGAAACCCTCTTGGCTGCCGTTGCTATACATCCCCTGCCAATGACAGAGCATGACTGCTGGTTGACGTCGCTGGATCAGCTCGACCATCCGCCCGCTGGTCGCAGCGGCATTGCAATAGCGATCTGGTTCCGAGAGTGAGTCGCCTTGCCAACCGCCAAACCAATCGCCTGTTCCTGCGGGCACGTTCACCGTCAATTGCACGTCGTCGGTTCCGATTCCTCGCACATTTTCTAGTTGGGGTTCAGTGCTCTCGTCGCCCGAGATGACGTATTTAAAGTAGTGAGGCAACTCGACGCCATAGACGTCACGAACCGCTTGGTCGACCGCGATCGGCAATTCGCTTTTCACCGCATTGCCAAATCCGCCGGGAGTGGTGACACCTTCGCAGGGGAGGTCACAGTTCTTCAGAATGCGAAGTGCATAGGCTAGGTACGCCGCCAATTCGTCCACGCTTTTCTTTTCCTGCGGGTACGAATTTTCCATGGTTGCGGCGCTGATCGCTTCCATCGGCTTGCCGGTCTTCAGATCGATCACGCGAGTGTGTGTGATCATCTCCGGATGGATGTCCCAGTTGGGAAGCATCAACTCACGGACCAAGTTCAAGCTGGACTGCAGTTCGGATCGCGACCACCCCGGCAATTCGCGATCGAGCCAACCGACGCAGGCCGGGTTCGGAACGATGCTGTACTTGCCCTTCACCCCGTGTTCGGCACACCATTCTCCGAACTGACGAACGAAGGCATCGGGGATCTCACGCGGCCATGATTTCCATGGCTTTTGATATTCCGTGCGATTGGGCCAAGCGGCAGCGAATTGCGGATTGCAAAAATGGCCCATGTTCACCAGGCATGTCGAGTCATCGATGATGAACGACAACGGCACTCGGTCGCGTGGCATCAGCACGTGAACGTTTGCTGGGCGGGTTGGCAGCGGAACGGAGGCGTTTCGCCCCTGTGTTTCAGCGGAGGCAACGCGGGGCATTCCGATGCCGGCAACGGTTGTCGCGACGGCGCCCCAAGCGGAAGCTCGAAGGAACTGACGTCGATCCTGGTCGATGAAAGCTTGGTTCTGGTTCACGTCGAAGACTCCGGGAGACCATGTTTTCGCTGACGGCAGGCACAACACGGCTTGCCGTCCCGCCTGATTCTATCACGCCCCGAAACGTGTCATGACTCCTCCTGTTTTGTGCCACCCACCAAAATCAGTTTCCGTCGCTCAAATTGGAGTGTGCATCTCTCGGTGATTGCCCTGCGGATCTCGCGCAGGGAATGGCTATCCAATGAAGCCGCCGATTGATATCCTTTTCGGCGGCAGAGCGAGCGATGTGCATTCGTGATCACGGCTTGCGCGAAGTGAAACCGGGGACTGTTTTACGTGTCTTTGATGCTGCTCCGTTGACATCATTCTGTGAATCCAGAATTCGTCCGTTCCTGCTGCGGATTCTCTTTGCAGTTCATCTCACGCTTGCGACAGGAGTTCTGAGTCGCAGGCCTTTAGGCTCGGTGATTCATGAAGAAACACGAATGGTACGAGACCACTGACGAAGGCGAGAGGCGTCTGGTCACTGTGACGCGACATGCCGGGAAATGGCAGCTTCGGTCCCGACTCAAGTCGGAAACCGAGTGGACCACGTTTCCTGCCATCCCGCTGGATGATCTCGAGACCCTGCACGAAATCATCAACAACAAATATCGGCGGAATCGCCTCCCGCATTCGCACGTTCTGGAAATTGATGCCCTGATCGAAGCCGCAAAACGCCGGGATTAGCGGGAACCCAGTCTCCAATTGGGATTGCCAATCCGGAAGGTGGCTCAATCCGGAAGGTGGCTGGCACCGAATGGAAGAAGGGTCATTTTTTGGCGACCAAGCTGACGCCGACAATCGCGATCGCCATGCCGGCGAAGTGCTGCCAGGAAGATGGCTCCTCGAGAACCATGACCGCCAATAACATCGTTAGCACAGGGCCGACCGAACCGATGACGGTGGTTCGGGTCGCTCCGATCTGCAAGATTGCCTCGTTGATCATGAAGCTTGGGATCACGGTGCAAACAAAGGCAAGCACCAATCCATACACGTAGACAATTGGCTGGGCATCAAAAAAATCGCTGAACGAATGCGTGCAGAGAAAATGAATCACGACGAAAAACGTCGATCCAATCATCGCCAGGCTGGTGAATTCTCGACTGCCAATCTTCTGCATCACCGGTTTGGCGAACAACACGTACAGTGAATAACTCAGCGCTGCACCAAACACCAAGCACACCCCCCAACCTGTATTGGCGTGAGGTGTGAACGAACGCTCCTGGCCATACATCAACCACACGCCCAGGTACGACAACCCGATCGCCGCCAGAATCTTTCCGTTGACTTGCTCGCCAAGAAACATCCATGCCAGAGCCGCGACCATGGCCGGGTAGGTGAACAACGTCAGCCGTTCCAACTGGGCTGAAATGAATTCCAACCCCGACAAATCCAAGTACGACGCGAGGTAGTAGCCCAAAAAACCAAGCAACAATGACCGAATCACAATCGAAACGGGAAAGGCGGGCGAAGCAGATTCGGCGTCTGCCGATGATCTCCTCCTCAAGAGCGTGGCGAACACGACCACATAAAAGGGAACGGCCAACACCATGCGAATGGCCAACAAGAGTGTTGCGTCAGCCCCCGCGGCAAACGCCAACTTGATGAAGATCGACTTCAGTGCAAACAGAAATGTCCCCACGATGGCCAACATCACTCCCCATGAAAATCGCACGGGGACCCAATCGGAGGTGGGTGTCAAATCAGCGGCGGTGGTTTCCGTGGTCACGGAAGGACTCAATTGAACGAACTGCGGGCGGAGTGGCGTCAGAGTCGCAACGCGACAAAGAAGTCGCAACCCGTCCACATTCCACAGACGTGACACCCCGTTGGATTTTTCGGTTCACTCAAAGCAAGCTGCTCGGCCCGGCTTCGCTTTGACTCCCAAGCCGTCCACTAAACCGGTGGTTGATCGCTGTCGTACGGCACTGAATTGCCGTGCAACTCAGCCAACGCGTTGGCAGCGGCACGCTGCTCGGCGTCTTTTTTGTTGTTGCCCCACGCGGGAGCGAAACTGCGATCGTCCACCATCGCGCCCATCAAGAACATCTTGCGATGGTCCGGTCCCGTCTCGCGAATCAGTCTGTAGACAGGCGTCGCGGACAATTCCCGCTGAGCGTATTGCTGCAAAACAGATTTGTGATTCCCGGACCCTTGCGTGTCAACGGCCAAGTTGACTTCATCGGCCAACCAATCCTTCAATCGGTTGCGCACGATCTCAGGCCCACCATCAATGTACAAGGCTGCAATGACAGCCTCGAAGACGTCGCTAACCAGTGACTTGGGGTAGCTTCGATTTCGGGTCACACCACGGCCAACGATCAGGCATTGATCCAGCCCAAGTTTGCAGGCGGCTTTGCCACACGAACGACGACTGACGACGGCGGATTTGATCTTCGTCAGATCGCCTTCGCTGTATTCGGGGTATTCGTTGAACAACCATTCGCAAACGGTCAGCCCGAGAACCGAGTCACCGAGAAACTCCAGACGCTCATTGCTGGCCAATCGATTGGATGCCCCAGAAGCGTGGGTCAAAGCCGACCGCAGCAGATCCAGGTCTTGAAAGTCGTAGCCCAGAATCTCCTGGCAACGCTGAATCTTTGCGAAGGCATCGGCGTACGGTTCGTCGTCAGATGCGTCCACCAATCGAATGGCCTGATCCTCAGCTTCATCCGAGGAGGGAGAGAACTCGTTGGAGTTCGCCGGTTTCGTTTCCAACGCCGATGGCGACAGCGATTCTCGTGATGGATCACGAGAAGATTTCGGTGACGAGGGTGACACGCGCAAGGAGACCTCAGAGAGTGGGATGGGGAAGAAACGACAGGAGTGTCAAATCTTCAGTCCCGCGCCGGTGACCGAAACAAGAGGTTGTCTCGGCCACCGGTGAGCGACTGGTGGGAGGGAATGATCGCCAATGCAGCAATCGCATCTCCCTCTTCCAAACGCAAATTCTATCTGGGAAACGGGTGTTTTGGCAACGAGAATGCAGGTTTGCTTCGAACTAAGTTTCAATCTGGCACAGCAAGTCGACTGGACCGACCGAACAAACAGCCGACTTCAACAGGTATAACGAGGTGCACCCCACACCTTCTCGCGAAACGATCTCTGTCACTACCTCTGGAAGCAAATGATGACGCGAAGGCACACGATTGGCACGCCTGGGAACCGAGCCTCGCTCGCTTTTTACCGCTTGGGAATCGCCCTGCTCGGGTTTGGAATGGCGATGCATTCCCTCAACGCAGAAGAGTTGACGCCAAAATCCGTCGCGAAATCAGAGGCCACCCGCTCTCCGGCGGCGTCAGCCGAATCACTGGCAAAGGACCTGAGGTACCTGACCAGCGAAGAACTGGCCGGGCGCAGCGCGGTGGGCCCCGAGATCCTGAAAGCGGCGGATTACATTGCCGAACGATATCGCGAAATCGGATTGGAAACGCGCCTGTACGGCGATTCCCCGATGCAACCGGTGGAGATGGCCACGGGATCGCAACCGACTTCGTCGGCTGACAATCGCCTCCGCTGGTCGTCCCCCGGGACGGAACCGACCGCGATCGAACTGGAAAACCAATTCATGCCGCTGGCAATTGGCACCACCCAAGGCGACGTCGAAGCCCACATTGTTTGGGTGGGATACGGCATCCGCGCAGCAGATCTGGGATACGACGATTACGCGGCTTTCCAACTGGCTAGCGGCGAGCAACCCTCCGAGAAAAACGGTTCCATCGAAGGCAAAATTGTGATGATGCTTCGCAAAGAGCCTGGTTTCGCGGACCCAAACAGCCCCTTCGATGGCGTGAAGAACACCCGCCATGCCTTCTTTGACACCAAAGTTTCAACCGCGATCGACCAGGGCGCCGTGGGCGTGCTGCTCGTCAACGATCCGGTGAGCACAGAACGCATGGTGCAAGCGATCCACCAACGCTATCGAGCCGAAGAAAAACGTCTCCAAGCGTTAACGACTCAGCTCAACGCGTTGCCTGCCGAAGCCACCAATCTGCGAACGGCATTGACCAAGCAACTTGATCGAGTCAACGAGATGCTGGGCAATCGTGAACAGGAAGTGGCGCAAGCCAAGTGGGGAATGCTCGGTGTCGCCGAAGCCGGGATGCGGCCTCTCCAGGGCAACGGAAAGGTCACCGACCCGCAGACGGGCAAGTCATCTCGCCGTCCCGCCATCCCCGTCGCGTCGATTTCGAGGGAAGCCGCCGATCACTTGCTGAAGCAAATGGCTTCCCTGCCATCGACGAACGAGGACGACGACTCGCGAGCCTTGTTTGCGAAGGGTCTGACCGCGGTCGAAGAGGCCATTGACGCGGACTACAAGCCGAAAGTGATTGCATCCACCGGACTGCGTGGTCGTCTCCAGGTGGGACTGACGAAAGCAACCGCGACCAGCCCCAACGTGTTGGGTGTGCTGGAAGGCAAAGGCAAGCTGGCCGATGAAACCATCGTGATCGGGGCTCACTACGATCACGTTGGAATGGGCGGCATGGGTTCGCTTGCCCCTGGAACGATCGAGATCCACAACGGGGCTGATGACAACGCCTCAGGCACCTCCACGATGCTGGCCGTCGCTGAACGTGTCGTGGATGAACTGAACCAGACGACCGATCACCGACGAATCGTGTTCATCGCCTTCACCGGCGAAGAACGTGGATTGCTGGGCAGCAAGCACTACTGTTCCCAGCCTCGATTCCCGATTTCAAACACGGTCGCGATGCTGAACATGGACATGGTCGGTCGACTTCGCGACAACGAACTGACCATCTACGGGACCGGAACAGCCACGGGCTTCGAATCACTGGTCCTGGGCCTGAACAAAGGCATGCAGCAAACCTCGCGACCGTTCAAACTCAACCTCGTTTCAACCGGATATGGGCCCAGCGATCACGCCTCGTTTTACGAAGCTGGCGTCCCTGTTCTGTTCTTCTTCACCGGATTGCACAGTGACTATCACCGTCCAAGTGATGATTTTGAGAAACTTAACCTGGACGGGATGACCCGCATAACCGATATCGTTTCTCAGGCCGCCAATCGTGTCGCCACGATGGACGAGCGCCCTCCGTACACGCAGACCAACAAAGACTTTCAGATTCGGCATCAGATGAAAGTGGTTCTGGGCATCCAAATGGATCCCAATTCCAACCAAGTCGCCGGAGTGATGGATCCCAGTGCTGCAAAGGAAGGTGGCGTCCAAGTGGGCGATCAGTTGATCAAAGCCGGAGACCGGACCATTCAAACTGTCAACGATCTGCGGGAAGAACTTCGACCGAAGTCACCCGGAGACTCGCTGCGACTGACAATCCAGCGTGATGAAGAAGAGATGGAATTGATGGTGCGACTTCGGGCAAGATGAACAAGATAAAACGCCAAGAAAAATGCCAAACTGCTGTGCAAACCGCCCCGATCCGCCTTGAAGCGGTTGGAACGGATTGACACAATGACCGGCAGCAATGCTTGATTTCGGTGAGGAAACCGGAGCCAATCAAGCGGGCATGAATCAGACAATCGCATTCACCACGCAAGGAGTAGCGGACGTGCGAACCATCGTTCTTTCGGCCATCGCCATGGCCATGACCACCGTCAGCGTATTGGCACCGACTTCGGCATCCGCCCAAGACGCAGGCCATCGCATCGCCGTTGTGGATGTCGCGTACATCTTCAAAAACAACGAAGGTATCAAACAGCAAGTCAAGGCGGTGGAGGACAATTTGAAGTCCTTCGACACCGAACTGACAGCGAAACGAGAAGAGTTGAAGGCAGCGGCTGAAAAGCTGAAGACCTTCCAACCCAACTCCCCTGAGTACACCGCTCAAGAAGAACGCGTCGCATCCATGGAATCCAAACTCCGTTTGGACATGGCTCGCAAACGCAAAGAGCTCGCCGACCGCGAAGCCAAGATCTACTACGACAACTACAAACTCATCACTTCCGGCGTTCAAGCGATCGCCGAGTACCACAAAATCAACTTGGTTTTGCGTTACAACAGCGAAGACATGGACCTGGCACAAGGCGAGTCGGTCATCCGTGGCGTGATGCGAAACATCGTCTATCACGACGAGCAACTGGACATGACCGGTGCGGTCATGAGCTACCTCGACAAGAAACTGTTGGCTGTCAAGCCTGGCGGAACGCCAAACCGCCAGTGATCCAGTCGCCCTGACTGACAATTTGAAAGGTGGCTCGAGCATCGCTTGAGCCACCGACCGAGCGCCACAAGGATTCGTGACGCTCTCCAAGAATACCAATGGGGCACATCGTCACTCCGTTGATGACAATCAGGCTTCGCTCGCGTGCAAGGAGGCTCGCAGCGTGATGGGGATTCGCAACGAACACACTATCGCCTCGAGCTGTGCGATCAGCGGCCGCGGCTACTGGAGCGGCAAGGACGTCCGCGTCACCTGCTGCCCCGCGCCTGCCGGAACCGGAATCGTTCTCGTGCGATCCGATTTGCCTGGCGAACCCGAATGCCCTGCGAACACTCACTTCGCCACGGGCGTTTCGTTCCGAACCAACCTTGCCAACGGTCCGGCCAAATTTGAAATGGTCGAGCACCTGCTGGCCGCCTTCGCAGGCCTGGAAATCGACAACTGCCGTGTCGAAATCAGCTCCGAGGAACTCCCTGGGTTGGACGGAAGCTCCCTGCCCTACGTCGAGGCGTTGCAAGAAGCAGGCCTGGTCATCCAAGCCGCCGCTTCCCAACCCCTGATCATTCGCGACTCATTCCGCACAGAACACGGTGGCGGGTACATCGACGTTTCGCCCACCACGCAAGGCGAAGCCGCTTACGAATACCACCTGGACTACGGCCCCGACAGTGCCATTCGGGAGCAATCCTTCCGATGCGTTCCCACACCGCACACGTTCGCAAGACAAGTCGCCTCCGCACGCACGTTCGTGACTGCCGATCAAGCCTTGCAACTCCGCCAGTCCGGCGTCGCCTCCCACGTCACCCACCAAGACCTCTTGGTGATCAGCGACGAAGGACCGGTCGACAACGAATATCGATTCCGCAACGAGTGCGCTCGGCACAAAACGCTGGACTTGATCGGTGACCTTTCCTTGGCGGGCGTCACTTTGATAGGACAGTTTTCTTCCGTCCGAGGTGGGCACCAACTCAACGGCATGGTTGCCGTTCGCTTGGCTGAACTTGCTCAGCAACAACAACGGAATCAACGTGCCAATCAAACCATTGGCCTGCAGCAACGGCGAGCCGCATGATAGATCAACTCGGAACTTTGACTCACTTCCCTCTCGCAACTCAACCTCAGAACAACGCACCAAGGATCCAACTATGAGTGCTAGTATCGCTCAAACCGCCGTGGTCGATCCTCGTGCGCAAATTGGCGAAGGTGTCCAAATTGGACACTTCTGTGTCATTGGCCCCAATGTTAAGTTGGGCGACCGCACACGAGTGGGAGATCATGTGACCCTTGATGGTGTCACTTCGATCGGTTGCGACAACCAAATCTTCCCGCACGTTTCGATCGGCACCAACCCGCAAGACGTCAGCTATCGGAACACGCCCACGCGTGTGGAGATCGGCGACGGCAACGTCTTCCGCGAACAAGTCACGATCAATCGCGCCAGCGAAAAAGAAGACGGTGTGACTCGCGTCGGCGATCACAACTATCTGATGACCGGCACCCACATTGCGCACGATTGCAACATCGGTTCGCGAATCGTACTGGCGAACAACTGCATGATTGGCGGTCACGCCCACATCGCTGACGACGTCACCATTGCAGGCGGAGCCGGCGTGCATCAATTCGTTTCGATCGGAACGCTCAGCTTTGTCGGTGCGATGACCCGCATCCTTCAAGACGTGCCTCCCTTTGTCATCGTCGATGGAGCTGACGCTCGTCCTCGCTGCATCAACACAGTGGGACTGAAACGCCATGACTACACGGAAGATGACATTACTGTGTTGACACAGGCTTTTCGTTTGCTGTATCGGAAACGTATCGGCGTGGAACCCGCTCGCGATGAATTGTTTGCGACAGGTCCGATCCGCCCCGTGTTGCGGCACCTATTTGATTGTTTAGACAACAGTTGCCTTGGTCGTGCCGGCCGAGGCCGAGATAGAAGAAAGAAAGCAGCATGAACCGGGAATTGCGAGTCGCCGTCATCGGTGCAGGTCATCTGGGCCGCATCCACGCGAAATTGATTTCACAAGTCGATGGCGCTCGCCTCGTCGCCGTCTGCGATCCCGTCCAGGCCGCCTGCCAGGCAGTCGCCGACACGCACGGCGTTGCAGCTCACTCTGATTATCGCGATGTCATCGAAGACATCGACGCCGCCATCATCGCGGCCCCCACTGACTATCACGCCGAGATCGCCTCGACGCTGATCAAAGCGGGCAAACATCTGATGGTTGAAAAGCCACTGGCTGCTGAGTCCGACGACGCACGCCGCCTGGCATTGATGGCATCCACACGAAACGTCGTGTTGCAAGTCGGCCATGTCGAACGATTCAACCCAGCGTTCACATCGCTGGAAGACTTTGGTGTCGACGTGAAGTACGTCGAAGCCACACGGGCCTCTCGATTCCCAGGCCGCTGCTTGGACGTCGGCGTCGTGATGGACCTGATGATTCACGACTTGGACCTCGTCCTGTCACTGACTCAGTCCGCCGTCCGATCCATTTCCGCCAGCGGAATTTCGGTTGTCAGCGACCACGAAGACATCGCGGAAGCACGCATCGAATTCGAGTGCGGCATGGTCGCCAACCTCAAGGCTTCTCGCGTCAGCCCACTGCCTGCTCGCGACATGACTCTGTTCAGCCCCGCTGGCTTTGCACAAATCGATTTCGGCAAGCCATCCCTGGCGACCGTTCGCGCCAGCGAAACGCTCACGACTCGACAATTCGAGCTCAACGAACAAACGGAGAACCCCCTGGGTTACGCCGACGCGTTGTTCAGTGAGCACCTGCATTGCGAAGTCAACGAACTGCAACCTCGAAACGCGATCCTGGACGAACTGCATGACTTTGTCATCAGCATCGAAAGCGGATCCTCACCGGTTGTTGACGGTTCCGCCGGGGCTCGCGCCGTGAAGGTTGCCAGCTCCATCTTGGACGCGATCGATGAACGGGCCTGGTATTCGTACGCCGGAGCAGATGAACGGGGCCCCTTGGCGATTCCACGACGACGCTTGGACCAGCCCACCCGACGCGAAGACACAGCGACTCCAGGTCGCCGTGCGGCTTGATTTTCGCTGCCTCCCTCAGTCGAAAAGCGTAGAAATTGCCTCGTGAACCAGCTCAATCAGCATCAAAATGTTGAAATTGGGTGGTTGAGGCAGGAAATCTTGCTAAGGGGCCCGGTGCGGCATCCTGACGCGGCTGCGTTCCCAATTTGAACACAGTCGCGTAAAAACGCTCAAAAACCGCAAGCGAACTGCCCTAAAAGACGTTTTAATCGTTTTTCCCGGTGCAATTGCTATGGTTGACGCAAGCTGCGTGAGACCTAAACTCTGCCCAAATTGCCTCCGCGCGTGTTTGAGGCATTTCCACCTAGTCTAGGAGAGTTTAGATGATTCGATCGATCATGGTTGTCGCCCTGTTCGCTGTTTCCAGCGTTGCCGTTGCTCCACAAGCCGAAGCTGGCTTGTTCGGATGCTTCAAAAAGAACAGCTGCTGCGAACCAGCCCCAGTTTGCTGCGAAGCACCAGCACCTGTCTGCTGCGAACCAGCGCCAGTTTGCTGCGAACCAGCACCTGCACCAGTCGTTTGCTGCGAACCAGCTCCAGCTCCAGCACCTTGCTGCGAACCTGCCCCAGCTCCTTGCTGCGAACCAGCTCCAGTTTGCTGCGAACCAGCACCTGTCTGCTGCGACCCATGTGCCAAGCCAAAATGTGGCTTGTTCGCAAAGATCAAGGCTCGTTTCGCAGCCAAAAAGTGCTGCCCAACCCCTTGCTGCAACTGAATCACCGGACATCGTTGATTCCCAACCTGATTCGGAATCGACGTTTGACCGAGAATAAGAGCGAGTGCTGTTCACGAACAGCGCTCGTTTTTTTATGCGCTGTCACCATTGGCAAGGAACGCGAGATACCCGACGATTCGTTTGATTGACGAGACCCGATGATGCAATTAAGTCGCGACCTCATTCTCCTATTCTCCACATTGAATTGCCCCGATGGTATCAGCCAATATTCTCGCCCTTGATGTCGACCAACTGAATCGTGACTGGCAGTGGATGCTGTCCGCGCTGCAGACGGTTCTGCAGCGGGGGGGCGACGAGAAACTGGCAGAGCTGTTGCCGGTCCCGGGTTGCAAGCTCGATCCCGCAAAAGCTCCGGCTGATTCGGTTCAGCTGACTCAGGCGTATTCCATTGCCTTCCAATTGTTGAGCATGGCCGAACAGGGGTCTGCCGCTCAGTTTCGAGACCGCATTGAATCTGAGACCGGCATGGCTGATCTCCCCGCGCTGTGGGGCGAGAGCCTGCAACAATTGATCGACCAGGGATGGACCGCGGACATGATTGCCGCAGAACTTCCATCGATGCGAGTCGAACTCGTGCTGACCGCACACCCCACCGAGGCCAAACGAGCGACGGTGTTGGCTCACCACCGTCGCCTCTTCCGCCGTTTCCAACTTCGACACCAGGAAGACCTTCCCCCATGGCGGCGATCTGAGAACGAGCAAGCGATTGAATCGGTGCTCAGCATCCTGTGGCGAACCGGCGAAATCTACCTCGACAAACCGGACCTGCAATCCGAACGCCGCAATGTGATGGATTACTTGACGGTCGTCTTCCCCAAAGCCTTGCAACCACTTGATCAACGCTTGCGGCAAGCTTGGCGAGAGGTCGGACTGAGCGAAAAGGCCATCGCAGATCCCTTGGCGTTGCCGCGATTGACGTTCGGAACCTGGGTGGGCGGCGACCGCGACGGGCACCCATTGGTCACGCCTGAAGTCACTGAAGAAACGCTGATGCAGCTTCGCCGTGGTGCGGTCGAACTGATGCGAGAGGAGCTGGTTCAACTGGCGCGTTTGACCAGCGTGTCGGCCTATTGGTTGCCGCCGACCAGTGATTTCCTCACCCGCATTGCAGAACGAGCCCATGCGATGGGCAGCACCGGAGCCGCCGCAATTTCGCGGAACCCCAATGAACCTTGGCGTCAGTTCATCAACCTGATGCTAGCCAGCTTGCCATCCGAGTCGACGAGGGCAAACGGCAAGGAACAATTCACGTACCAACGTTCACGCGAATTGCTGGCGGATCTCCGTTGCCTGCACGAAAGCTTGGTGGCGGTCGATCTGGGAGATGTGGCGACCAGTGCCGTGGCTCCCACAATGCGAATCGCTCAAACGTTTGGTTTCCACTTGGCAGTGCTGGACATCCGGCAAAACAGCGCCAAACACGACACCGCGATCGAACAACTTCTGCGAGCCGCAGGCATGGCGGACTGGAAATTTGCCAGCTGGGATGAAGACAAACGGATGGCTTTCCTGAACGAGGAACTAGCCAGTTCGCGACCACTGACGCACCCTGATGCATCCGCTGGCGAAGAAGCCGATGCGGTGCTCGGAGCGCTGCGCGTGGTGACCGAGTATCGCTCGCAACATGGTGCCGATGGACTGGGAGCGCTGATCGTCAGCATGACCCGCAAGACATCGGATTTGATGGCGGTCTACTTGCTCGCTCGCGAAGTCGGGTTGTTGCAACGGACCGAATCGGGAGTGGTTTGCCCGCTGCCAGTGGTCCCGTTGTTCGAAACGATCGATGACCTCGAACGCTCGCCGGAGATCTACGACGGATTCCTTCAACACCCGATCACGCGAAACAGCTTGGCTGCGATTGCCCAACGAGAAGGGGCGACGACTCCGGTCGGACAAGTCATGATTGGATACAGCGATAGCAACAAGGATGGCGGGATTCTGGCCAGCCTCGTGGGGCTGCGTCACGCTCAGCGAAAACTGACTCAGGCGGCTCGTTCCCACGGCGTTCGCGCCCGATTCTTTCATGGCCGCGGCGGCACGATCAGCCGCGGTGCCGGGCCAACGCACCGGTTCATCAAGAGTCTTCCCGATCATACGATCGGCGGTGACATGCGGCTCACAGAACAGGGCGAGACGATCGCTCAAAAGTACGCTCACGAACCGACCGCGATCTACAACCTGGAACTGTTCCTCGCGGGAGTCACGCGAAAATCGTTGGCCGATTCGCGATCCGAGGAACCCGAACATCCGCTGGAACCAACGCTGGTGAAACTGGCCGCCTGGGCTCGATCGACCTACCACGAATTGCTTCACAGCGACGGCTTCGTCGAGTTCTTTCGCGAAGCCACGCCGATCGATGCAATTGAACAAAGCCGCATCGGATCGCGTCCGGCCCGTCGAACCGGCCAGCAAACGCTGGATGACTTGCGAGCCATCCCGTGGGTGTTCAGTTGGGGTCAAGCCCGTTGCTACCTGTCAGGTTGGTACGGCGTCGGGACCGCTCTGAAAAAGTTGCAAACCGAATGCCCCGATGAGTTCGCGGCCGTCAAAGAAGCACTCCGCGACTGGGCGCCACTCCACTACTTGATCAGCAACGTGGCGACCAGCGTGACAGCGGTCGACATTGAAGTGATGAAGCAATACGCGATGCTGGTTGAAAACGAAACACTGCGAGAACACTTTGTCAGCGACATCGAATCGCAATGGACGCTGGCTTGCGAGATGGTCGAAGCAGTTTATGGCGGACCGCTGGAAACCCAGCGTCCCAACGTGCAACGCATGATCGCACTGCGAAGCGAGGGTCTGCGTTTGCTGCACCGCCAACAGATCTCCCTGCTGCAGCGTTGGCGTAGTTACAACAAGATGGGCGAGCACAAACAAGCCGATGCATTGCTCCCCGCCTTGCTGTTGAGCGTCAATGCGATCGCGTCAGGATTGGGAACGACCGGCTAACGCCGGTGCCAACAACGCGGCCATCCAAAGGACGGTCAGCGTGGTTGGAAACGACTCGATGATCGTGTCCTCGACGAGTCCTGACACCAACACGTAGGTCAGGACAGTGCGGATCCATTCCTGTGGCGAGGTCGCTCCAAACACCAACGACCATCCGAGCATCAACAGTATCAGCAAGCAGGCGAAGACTCCCGCGGAAAAGGTGACGTGCAACAACAAGTTGTGAGTCCCGGTTGCTTCGCGGCTCATGACACTGGCGGCACTGTCCATCCCGTATCCAGTGAGCGGGCGCACCGCGATCAGTCCAATGGCTTCTTCCCAGATCGTGGTTCGGCCGGTGAGCGAGGTGAGTTCTTCCACATCACCGCTTTTGGTCACCGCATTGACCGCGGACTCCGAGAAAGGGCCTTCTCCGGTGAACAGTGAAATCGCCAGAACCAGCCCCGCGGCCGAGGCGATTCCGATGATCCCAAGGGCCAACCCGCCTCGTCCGTAAAGACGATCGATCAGCAAAACGCCCCCAGCGGCCATCCCCGCCAGCATGGCCGTTCGGCTGAGCGTTGCCACGACCGTGGCTGCGGCAAGCACCATGATGGCGATCAACACCAGTCGCTGCCACGGCCCACGGACGCCCACGGAGATCAATGAATCGGTGCGTCCCAAGTACATGGCCACGCCAACCAACCCAATTGCGATCGCCGTTTTCGCGATGTTGTTCGGGTGCCCCGTGCCGCCCATTCGCTGGACCGTTTCGGTCGCGCTAATGTATTCCTCGAACGTCCCCATTTCGGGAACAAGCACGAACAGGCCCCAGGTCACCAACATGTACAGCGACGTTCCTGCAACGATCGCCGCCAGCATGCGTCGTGGTCCCAACGTGGCCAGCGCCATCGCGGTGAAAAGCAGGTAGCCAACAAAGATCAATGCTGACGCGCGACTGATGGTCGCGTTGCTTTCGATGGCAAACAGACTGGTGATACAGAACAGACCGCCGAGTGCGAGCAGTCCAAGTCCCGGGAGACTGCCGAGCAACAGCCGGGTTCGCGGGCTGACCAACAACGCGATTCCTCCCAAACCGCTGGCGGCCGCGGCGATGGCAAGTTTTGCCAGCGTCAGCACGTTCAGGCTGCTGGTCGCCCGATCGAATTCGGCACTGGTCTTCGGTTCGATGGGGTTGATGAACATCGCCATCATCACAACCACGAAAACAATCGCGTGAATGAAACCACCGTCACCGGAGGAAGACCTGGGGCCATTCCCGGAAGGAGGCTCAACTTCATGGATGGCGCCCATGTCACCGTCCGGGAACGCGTCTGCTTCCGCCGCATCCAGGGAAGCGACGACCGAATCGGGAACCGCGGAACCGGGGCTCGCAAACGTTGGCTGAGAAGACGAGGGTGACATCGGGCCCACTATAGACGTGGCATGTACCAGTCGACTTGATTTTCTTGATAGACGCGAAATTTCACGCCGTGGGACCAGAGATCAAAGTAAGGCTGAAACGGTTCTTCCAGCTCCCCTTGATCCACACCGACCAAACTTGCCGCCAAGTGGTCCCGGTACAACGGCCACATCAAATGATCACGAACACCAGCGTCGCAGCTAATGAAGTAAAAAGGAGCACGAAGTGATTCTGCGAAGGGTTCAGGCGTCGAGATTCGCGTGACCAGTTGCTCGACAACATTCTGGAACGTCTTCAGCAGCTCCGTTTTCTCATGATCTTGCCGAGGGTGTTTGGGGGCAATGCCTTCCAAAACCCGGTGCTTGGTGATCGATCGCAGGCGTCCAGCCGCCTCGGGATCCCCCAGCTTGTCGGCCAATTCGGCCATGCGTTCCGTCCACTCCACCGCCTTGGACTCGACCACCGCTGGATCGATCGGTTCAGGCGATCGAACCAAGAAGAATGCATCGCGACCGCCCTGAGGCCGCCGGTCATCCCCGGCGATTTCAAACAAGCGTTCCAGGCGCTGTCCCAGTTCTGGCCCGCAATCCAGCTCGTCAAACACGCCGTCCAAGCCACGTCCATCGGGACGAAAAGACTGAAAGAAACCGAGAAACTTGTCGTTCTCAAAAACCGTGTCGTCCATGATCCCGACGGCTTCGCCCATCCGCCGAAGCAACGCTTCGAGGCGGGGGTGGTCAGGGGGAACGGCCGGGACTGCGGGCGGTTGCATGGAGCTACTGGTGGATGAGGGAGAACAACTCGGCGGAACAATCGAAGAACTTGCCAGCAATCCCGCCATTTCTCAACCCGCGAAACGGAAAAAGCGATTAACAAGCGTCCGGGACGGCGGTGTGGACGCCTCGAAAGCGAATCCTCGAAACGTCTGCCCGAGAGGCGTCCAGCGAGCGAAAACTGCCACCTTCCGCTCGATCGTGCCATCTCGCACTCACCAGACTTGCCTATTCTCACACACGAGCGTCGCACGCGACTCTTTTATCGCCCCATAGCGGTCCACATTCCTCCCCTGCCATGAAATTGCCAAAAGGCGAGTGCGGATACTTGCACGCATTTGCTGCAGTCCTAGAATCCCGCCCAGCCTGTCCGGTCAACGCGATCGGCACAGTTTGGCCATCCCCCCTGAACGGGGACCAAACTGTGTCAGACGTTTTCCTTTCAGGCCGAGGTCATTTCCATCGTCGATCAGGATGTCATCGACCGGAGCCGACTTTCAGCGTTTATTGCGAATTCGCCAGTGCCTTCGAGAGGAACTCGAAATGGGTTGGGCGTGTTTCGTTGCACAAGCGTTTCGGCGGTACCACTCATCGAACTTTTCTTGAGCTAGGACATGGATTGCGGATGATCTGCCGCCCTCAGGGACTCTGAGGCTGTCAGTCACTCGCTTGCCCAGCTCGATGCCGGCATGGTGCCGCAACCGTCGACGCTTCACACGTTGTATGAGGAAGCTTGGGATGCTGTCACTGTTCTTGGGTCTCACAATCGCTATGGCGACCAACGGCTCTGTTACGACCGAGGTCACCCATCATGCGTCCACACAGACGCCAGACCAGAACTACACACTCGCCTACAAAAAGTCGGTCGAGGAAGACAAACCACTGATGGTCGTGGTCGGAGCACCGTGGTGCCCCGCTTGCGAAACGTTGAAGAAAACAACCATCGCCAACATGCAAAACAGTGGCGAACTTGACGGAGTCAGTGTTGCTTTGGTCAACCGCGATGCGGAACCAGAACTCGCCGAAACGTTGATGGAAGGCGAAAAGATGATCCCGCAGATCATCCTCTACAGCAAAACGGCAGACGGTCGTTGGAGTCGCCGCAAGTTGACGGGGTACCAACCGGTTCAACCCGTTCGCTCCCTGATCAAACGAGTCACCGCCACCTTGGGTCGCGGTTGATCAAGGCTTCGCTTGGAAACGCCCGAGAGGGCGATCCCAAGCACAACAGCCCAATTCATAAAAAAGGCACGTGCGAGCATTGTTCGCACGTGCCTTTTTTGTTGTGTTGCCATCCGAACGGATCAACGGCGAAAACCGCCGCCGATTCCCGTCGCGAGCGATCAGTCTTCCGATTTTCGGTTGAAGAACCCCTTCTTGGGATCCCGCCGACTGATCCCAGCCCGATCCATCAATGAACTCTTCATCACTTCTTCGATGTAATCGTCATCCGCAGGTGGTGGCCCATAAGCTCCCAACAATTGCGGTTCATACTCCAACGTGTAGTGGTGCTTTGCGATCGAGATTTTGCAGTTGGGATCCGCTCTTTTGCGCATGATCGCACGACCATCGACCTTGGTTCCGTTGCGGCTGTTCAGGTCACGGATGAACCAATACCCCTGTTCCAGGGTCATTCGGCAATGTTGGCTGGACACGTTGGAGAAGTCCAAGCAGATATCGCAGTGTCGCCGGCGACCAAAAAGCAATTTGTCTTTGACCAGCGGGATTGGGTCCCCGCCGCCCAAAGGCGTCAGTTGACCAAAGGCACCAGCAAATTGAGGGGCGTCTTCCGCACTCATGATGACGTTGAGCTTCAAAGAAGGAGGGATGATGACTTGAAACGCTGCATTGTATTCTCGCAATGAGCGACGGGCCAGCCTTCACGCCCCCCGACGGGGAAGGTTGGAAGGCAATCACAGGGCTTTCTTTTCCTATTTTGACGCCTGTTCTGATTGGAAGGCTCGCGGAAAATGGAAGATTCTCCGAAACGGCCGTCAGCGACCGACTCAACCGACCGCTTCACTTGGCAGCGTCCATCCCCCGGCGCGTTCGCTTTGAAGTTTGGTTGTGCGATTTGATTGCTTGGCCCAAAACCAACTTCCGTCCCCGAAAGAGGTCGTGCAGTTTTACTTCACCCTCCCCACGCTTCGCTCGACCCTCCCAAGGCGAGGGTGATGACAAACGCCTGGCAATTCAAGACTTCAAAACGGCCCGACCTCCAAAGCGGGCAGGGGAGCGAACCCACCTTCACCGAAAGGGACGCTGCCCAGCGAGTCGACGCTGAAAATCATCGGGCAAAGCGTCTGTCATGCCCCTCGGCGTCGCCGGTTGGTTTCCGACGTCTCCACGTTACAATTCCGCGATGAAATCACCCTCTGAGCAATCATCCCCCGATCGTTCCGCCACCCCCGCCCCCGATTCGGCGATCGTTCCCGATCACTCCCGGTTGGCTTGGCAGGCAGAGGGTGCTCGGTTCAATGCATTTGGAAAGTCGCTTCGTCGACGACATGGCGGGCGGATTCAGCGTGTCAGCATCGATGCGGGATTCACTTGCCCCAACGTGGACGGAGCGGTCACGACGGGCGGCTGCAATTTCTGCGACAACCGGTCCTTCAGTCCCTCCCGACGCGTGCGTTTGCAGCGCGTCGCGGATCAGCTGAGCGAACAAATCGGCCGCGTTCAAAAACGCTACAACGACGTCCGTGGTTTCATTGCCTACTTCCAACCAGCAACGAACACCTACGCTCCCATCGAGCAATTGCGGGAGATCTTTGACCTCGCGTTGCATTCGGACGATCGAATCGTGGGCTTGGCCGTGGGCACTCGGCCCGATTGCGTTCCCGACAGTGTCCTGGATCTGCTCCAAGAACTGGCCGTTGACCACGACGTGTCGCTGGAATTTGGGATGCAGACCGTTCACGACGAATCGCTCGAGTGGATGAACCGGGCTCATACCCACGCCGATATGATCAACGCGATCGACCGTTCCCGAGGTCGCGGATTTGAATGCTGCTCACACATCATCTTGGGTGTCCCCCGAGAAGATCACGCGATGATGATGGAATCGGCGGTTGAAATCGGTCGTCTGGGTTTCGATGCGATCAAGCTTCACAATCTCTACAGCGTTCGCGGAACGCCGCTGGGGGAAGAAGTCTTGGCGGGCAAAATTCAGATGATGAAACGTGAAGACTACGTTCGCACCGTCGTCGATTTCCTGGAACGCATTCCACCAGAGGTGATCGTCGAACGGGTCAGTGGCGACGCACCGCCCAATTATCTGATCGAACCAAAATGGTGCGCGGACAAACAAAACATTCGTCGAGAGATTGAAGCGGAATTTGACCGCCGCGATTCACGACAAGGCGACCACTTCGTGCCGCCGGAGGTCCCTCCGATGCAACGACCTCGACCAGCCGATGCCACACCAGAATCGATTCGCAATCGCATCGATACACGTGGTCGACTGCCGGTGCTGAAGATGCAGTGACGACCTGCCAGGACCGTGAACCATCCACCCGCGGACCGATCCTCGCTACGCCGCAACCTGCGTTTCGGCAGGGTGCGTTTGAATCCAGTGAGCGACCAATTGTTCGCATTGGCCCACCCAGCTTTTGACGCGTCGCAAGCTCGGAACCCCTCGATGCCCCACCAATCGCTGACCGCGACTGCTGAGCGAGAACCGCTCCAAATCGCGATGCAACACAGCGGCTGATTCACGCGCCAACGAAGCCACGCTGCGGCGATGAATCGCGACCAGAATCAGTGCATCGCGAGGCATCATGCCATCAATCGCAACCGCCAATCGCACTGCCGCACGCAAACGTTTGATCGAACGCAGGGCACGTTGAGGCGATTTGTATTGACGTGAAATCAGGTCCGGGTTGCAACACGCCAAATCACCCGCGGTGACCACTCCAACCTTTGCCAGCAAACGGCAACGTTTCTCATTGCAGATTTGCAGGTGCTCGATCCGCATCGCAAAAATGCGTTCACGATGGCTGCTGCGAAGTCGCGACGGACGACCAACAGCAGACGCCACCGAAGTGGATGGCGTTGGGATGGCAGATGAAGCGACGGAACTTCCCATTGCCTCGGTGCTTTGCATCGCCATTGCAACCGGAGCCACGTTTGGCTGGGCGATGGAGCGAAGATCCGCAGCGGCCGGCGGAAGCTGCAACTTCAGCTTCACGCTCCCGGACAATTCATGACCAGCAGAAGCCTGCTGCCCATTCATTTGAGTGTCGCGAGTCAGATGGGTCGGTGAGACAGGGGACCGACGACGCAGAGGAAAACGTTTCAAAAACTCGAACATAAGAGAAGACTCCTGGGAGGAAGCGATTCGAGAGATTTTTCGATAACAGCGCCCTCGGTTGGTCTGCCACCCCAGTTCGAGTCGGGATGGAATCCCTCTTCCAACCGAGATGGGACTCAAACCGCCCGACATCTCCCGCCTTGACCGGCTTTCGCGGACTCAATCGACCCTTTCGAGAAGTAAGCTCCAACGGATTGAGTTGAGGAAATATCCAAAGATTGCTCAAGAAACTTCAGCGGTGGGCCGATTAACTTCCCAGACGATCTAATTTCCGCGACCCGCAGGGTCATTCTTCGCCTGACGAAGCCCCCCACCATGACACGCCTCACCGAACGAAAACTGAGCGGAACGCTGTTTCTCACCTGTGTCGTGGGAGCCCTGTGCTTGTTGTCTGGAGGCTGTGCGCCGCTGCAGCTGAGTGCATTGAAGATGCCCAGCATGAAACCACCCAAACTCAGCGAACTGAGTGGCATGGCAGCAGGTGGAACGGATCCAGAATCACGATTCGACACCGTTGGCTCGGGAGCCACCCTGTCATCGGGCACCTTCAATGAAGAGGTCTATCACAAGGTGCGAGAGGCCAAAGCAAACGATTCCATCGTGCTGCAGGTCGTCGGCGACCGGACACCTGTGCGAGTCTTGCCATTGCCGCCCGCCTCGGGGTCCAACCCTCAAGGTCAATCCGTTTTCGTCAGCACATTGCTCAAGCAAACCGGCGTGGACAAACGTTTTGGTCGATTGGAAGCCGTGCTCTATCGGCATTCATCTGATTCCGTGGAAGGGCTTCGCATGGAAGTCATGTTCGCCGACCATGGTGCGGGCGACGTCCGCCCCGAATCCGACTACGCCCTGCGAGCGGGAGACCGGTTGGTCGTCCGAGAGGGCCAGTTTGGTGGGCTGTCGTCATTGGTCGACATGGCCCTGCAGCGTTGAGCAACCAGTGCCGCAGCCAAGTTTGGCATTCCTTGCGAAGTACCAGCGAGGAAAGGACTTGCGAGAACACCGATCAAAATTCGTCGACAAACCGTGCAGCGAACAGTGAACCAATCGGGTACAATGAACGTCTGATGAAGAAGCAAGGGGGCGACTTGGAATCGACCGGATGTCAAGAAGCGTATGCCTGCGTGTCGTGGTTGATCAGTTGGCCACGTAAAAAGCTGATCAAAAACTTTTAGTTGCAGAAGAAAACTTTGCACTGGCCGCCTAATTACAGGTAGCCCGGACTGATGGGGATCGCCGATGTCGCCTGAATGTCCGTCACAATGTCGGATCGCAACCCGTCTTACTCAAGACGCGGGTCGCTAAACAAGATTTGAGTTAGTGGATTCGGGAGCCTGTCAGGTAGCGCCCGATGAAGCGAAAAGGGGGTGCGTGATTTCGGTTGCGACATCCCTACAAATAGCTTGACTACACATGTAGACGGCATCGTGGATGCATCGCGGGACGGGAGTTCAATCCTCCCCGCCTCCACTTCAAAAGCCGAGTTGTGAGCAATCGCAACTCGGCTTTTTTATTGGACCTGTGGGATCGGTTTCCAGTCTGTCATGGACGCGACGTTGGGTCGCGAACGGGATGCACATGAGCCTCAAATGGGACGTGACGTCGCCGAAAAGTTTCGCCTTCAAAGCATGTCGGTCGGCTGATTCGGTCCATTCGAAAATGCCGGAAGTCGTCGCGGGAAGGATCCCAGGCCACCAAGTACCACAGCGGTGGCAAGATCAGCATGGCTTGCGGTTCAACCTCTCGACGCGTTTCAACGCCTTTCGCATCTCGGTACTGAAACCGCAGATGCAGTCGACGAAGAAAAGCGGTCTCGAATGCCGGCAACAGCGCCGGCGTCATCGTTCCCATGTCCGAGATGTTCACTTGTGGGGCAAGTTCCCCGACGTACAGGCACTTCAACAGGCGGCGTAAATCGCGGATCTTGTCCCTGGGCAGAGCCTTCTCGATCTTGGCGAGCCCCGCGTCCGCGAGCCCCAGAAACGGAAAACTCCCGGTGGCACGCATCGCCGATACGCTGATGATCAGCGCAAAGACCTCCGACACGGACAGCCTCGCGGTGGTCAAAACGGATTGCGGATCGAGTTGCAGACCGCCCCCGCGTCCTGGTTCCGAATGAATGACAAAGCCTTGGTCTCGCAGAACGCCAATGTCACGCAACACCGTGCGTCGGGACGCCTCCACCTCCGTCGCCAACTCAGCGATTGTCATGGTCCCATTGCGGCGAAGAAGACGCACGATCGCATCTTGACGGGAGCGAGAACTCAATTCACAAACCACATTGAATGGTGACACGTTTTGGCACCGTTAGGTTCTACGCTACGCGTGCTCATGGTCGCAAGCAAGTTTCGAAGTTGCGACACACATCTGATTGACCGCCCCAGAAACCAACAGGAATCGCAGTGTCCATCTCAACCGAATTTCCCAAACCCACTCTGATTTCAGTCAATGGTGTGGACCTCGAAGTCTTTCAGGCTGGTCAAGAAAACGCAGGGAATCCGATCGTGCTTTGTCACGGTTGGCCAGAACATGCGTTCTCTTGGCGTCATCAAATCCCTGCTCTTGCCGCAGCGGGATACCACGTCATCGTCCCCAACCAACGAGGCTATGGGAACTCGTCTTGCCCTGCCCAAGTCACCGACTACGACATCGAACATCTGGCCGGTGATCTGGTCGCACTTCTCGATCACTTCGGCTACGACGACGCCACCTTTGTCGGTCACGACTGGGGCGCGATGGTGGTTTGGGGGCTGACACTGTTGCATCCTCGCCGAGTCAATCGAGTGATCAACCTTGCCTTGCCGTACCAAGAGCGTGGCGAAAAGCCTTGGATTGAGTTTTTGGAAGAGATCTTCGGCAGCGACCACTACTTCGTTCATTTCAACCGGCATCCCGGCGTCGCGGATGCAGTGCTGAACGAAAACACGTCCCGGTTTCTTCGAAACCTGTTCCGCAAAAACGTGCCGCCGGCACCGCCTGAACCAGGCATGATGATGATCAACCTGGCCCAAGCAGAAACGCTGCGAGGCGAACCGCTGATGAGTGACGATGAACTGGCCGTCTTCCTCTCCTCCTTTGAATCGACTGGCTTCACCGGCAGCATCAACTGGTATCGAAACCTCGATCGCAACTGGCGATTGCTGGCCGACGTCGATCCAATTATTAAGCAGCCCACATTGATGATCTACGGCGACCGAGACATCATTCCCAAGTTTGAAAGACTGACCGAGTTTGTCCCCAACGCGGACGTGGTCAACCTGGACTGCGGCCACTGGATCCAGCAAGAACAACCAGAGCAAACCAATCAAGCAATCTTGGAATGGCTGTCTCGGCAAGATGCCCAAGCAGCAGGTGAGCAGAAGCCATGCGGCGAAACCGCATGAATCGAAACACGCTAAACACGCATGCAAGTGTCATCGAGTGTATGAGTCGTTCGAACGTTCGCCTGGGCCACACTGCGCACCTCTCCCGAAACGAAGTTTCGGGAGAGCGACAGCGATACACTAGGTCGAGCGACGCCGTTCAGGCGTACGCGTGGGTGAGGGCGCGGACATGGGAGGCGTCGGAGCGACCGCAATTGACAGCGTGTGCGAACCACCTGTCGCCGCTCTGCGGCTTTGTTGCGATGCGGTCGCACAGGGGACCTCGGGTTGAAACCCGAGGCTGTCAAGTGTCACCGCTCCGCGGTTTGAACGGGGAGCGTTAAAACATGCTTCAACGCCTATCACCTGACACGATCACCTCGCACCTCACATTTTCTGACCAACCCACCCTCCGTGATCCGCTCCCTGTTCAGGGTCTCTTCGATGCACCTCCAACGAACGAAGGATTTGACACGCGGGATTGCCAGCGAGGTGAATCAGTCAAGCGAATGTCTTTGCGACCGTAAGTTCATCTCGTTTCCTTCCAAGTGATCTTTGCGGTTTGCGTTTCGATATCCAGAAAGACGCTCGCTGATTCAAACTCGCGCGTGTAGGTGGTGCCATCCTTCACGGCAGGTCCCTTGGGCGGCCCCAATGGCTTGTCGTATTCTGGAAACTTGGTGAGCCACACGGCGCTGTCCTTGTTGTTCACGCTGTAACCATCATGAGGAAGGAAGTAGCTGTACTTTTCAGCGCAGATCAAGAACAGCGCCAAGCAATACTCCAGGCGTGGCTGAATGTTGGCTCCCCGAACCACTTTCTTGCGACTGTCATCAATCTTGAGCCCTGTGAGCGCTGCGTCGCCCAGGCCAATCGACATCGCGATGATCTTTCCCTGACGTGCGGCTTTCTGAACGGCGTCGATCCCTTTCGCTAAATACTCCACTCGTGTCAGGCCATTGGCCTGGCTCTCGATGCCTTCCAAGTAGGATCCGTCAAAGTACCGCATGGTGTCCAAGCCAGAATCTGTCAACCTTGCTCGGATGACATTGGCCAACAGCATCTTGTTGGCTGGAATCCTGTCCTTCAGGTCTTGCATCATCAGGAAGTAGCCGTCGGCCACTTCCTGCTTTCGCTCGGCTCCGATCTCCGCACGAAGGAAGGCTGGCTCAAGCGCTTTGATGTTGCCATCCAAAAAGATCCCGTCGATCTCATCGTGATTTGCCATTTCCACGCAGTGATCGACCCACCATCGACGCACATCCGGATTGGACAGGTCGTAGATTTCCCGAACACCACGATGCAGCTTTCGGTTGCCGTCTTTACCCTGCAAGAATGCTCCGGGGATGTCCCTCAACCCGTCATTGGTCTTGTAGCCGGAATAGTTGCACATGACATTTCGGTAATACAGAACACACGCGTCCTCATTGACGGACTTGATCGCTTTGGCTGCGGCAAGAGACCCAGCCTCGGTGGAGCCATGGGTCCGGTTGCCCGTGGTCTTCTCCAGGGTGATCAACGGGAACCCGCCTAAATAGTCCAACTCTTCGGGCGTGAAATCGGTCGCCTTTCGGATGTGCATGTACAAAGGGACTCGATCCCAACTGAATGGAGGCCGAGGCGAAGCGGTGCTGTCATGGACCGTTTCGCTGCCTTCGCCGGGGGCAGCAAGCGTGCCGTCGGCATTCGCAGCGCAACAACCGACGAGCCAACACGTGAAGACGAAAACCATTGCTGGCACGATGCATTCACTTCTTTTCATCCTGGATCTTCCTCTTGAGAGTTTCATCCGTTGTTTTGAATGCTGTCGGAACTCACCCACCAAGCTCGTTGATGGGCGAAACCGAAAACACAAACGTCGCCCCTTTCGGAACCGAAGCCTCCACCCTTGAATTGCCATTCAGCAAAGAAAGGGCACACGGACTCGTTCCCTCGCCAGGTTCAGAAACCGTTCTTCCCCTGGGATCGTGACAGGCGTTCGCGTGAACTGTTGCACTATCGTAGCGACTCCCGCTTCCGCCCTGGTCATTGGCCCTCTCGATCGCGTCAATCGTCCGCTGCCCCAGGCGACAGTACTTCTCCGTCAACGTTGGCACTATCGGTCACATCAACCACGGCAAAACAACGCTGACATCGGCGATCTTGCGTGTTCAAGCTGAGAAAGGGCTGGCGAAGTACAAATCGTACGCGTCGATTGCGAAGGCGGCAAAACAGTCGGCTCGGGTGTTGTGACTCGTGTCGTCGTTTGACGCAACCAATGACAAACGCCCGCGACGGATCCTTCTGTCGCGGGCGTTTTTCGTTCGTAGTGGATGAGGCAACGAGTCCCGCTGCAATCCATTCGTTCCCTCATCCACTACATTGGTGCTATGAAAGCCAGCCAAACACTCATCTCGACCAGCAAGTTCCTCAGCCTTGTTCTGCGGCACCAACCGGAAGTCATTGGAATGAAGCTGGACGAAGAAGGCTGGCTGGAGATCGATGATTTGATTGCGAGTGCCAATGCCCGCGGCAAGAAGCTGACTTTGGAATTGGTTCACGAAGTCATTGCCACGAACGACAAACGTCGTTTCGCACTCAGCGACGATGGTTTGCGAATTCGTGCCAGCCAAGGTCACTCTGTGTCAGGCGTGGATTTGAAGCTTGAGAAGCAGACGCCTCCCGCAACGCTTTATCATGGGACCGTGGCCGCGTTTCTCGACAGCATCCGTGAAGGCGGATTGCAAAAGCGTGCTCGCAATCACGTGCACCTGTCCGCAGATGAAACGACGGCCACGAAAGTTGGTTCGCGGCGAGGCAAACCGATCATCCTTCGTGTCGCTGCCGGGATGATGCACGAAGACGGTCACGAATTCTTCCTCTCCGCCAACGGCGTGTGGCTGGTCGATTCCGTGCCGACGAAATACTTGGCGTTTCCAGGATGAGCACGAATGCAATGACATGCGACGCGATTGTTGGATGCCTTTTGGGAACCGCGGTTGGCGATGCGTTGGGGCTTCCCTACGAAGGTGTTTCGCCGCAGAGAGCCGAGCGTTTGCTTGGACCGGCGGATCGCTACCGGTTTTTCTTTCGGCGAGGGATGGTCTCGGACGACACCGAACACACGTGCATGGTGGCCCAGTCGCTGATCGAAGCCCGCGGCGATGTCGATGTTTTCAAAAAACGTTTCGCCAGACGGCTGCGTTGGTGGATTTTGGCCTTGCCAGCGGGAGTTGGCAAAGCAACGGCTCGGTCGGGGATCAAACTGTGGTTGGGTGCAAAACCAGAAAACGCCGGTGTTTTCTCAGCCGGAAACGGGCCGGCAATGCGAGCTGCGATCTTCGGTGCCGCGATCGATGAGATGTCGCCCATGCTGGAAATGGTGCGAACCTCCTCACGACTGACACACAGCGACCCGAAAGCGGAATACGGAGCGATCGCGGTGGCGTTGGCTGCGAAACATTCGCGCCAACGCCCAACGATCAATGCAAACCAATGGCTCGATCAAGTCGTCGATGCGGTCGGAGAAGCCGGCACCGAGCTCATTGAACTGCTTCAAAAAGCAATCGACAGCGTCGGTGAGAGAGAGTCCACGAACACGTTTGCCGATTCACTGGGGCTCGGTAAAGGCATCACCGGCTACACGTATCACACCGTTCCGGTTGCGATTCATGCGTGGCTTTCACACCCGAAGGATTTTCGACAAGCCGTGACTGAGATGATTCGCTGCGGAGGCGACGCTGACACAACCGCCGCAATCGTGGGAGGCATTGTGGGTACCGGGGTTGGTCGCGAAGGGATTCCCGCGGAATGGATCCACGGCATTTGCGAATGGCCTCGCAGTACAGCATGGATGGAGCGACTCGGTGATTCGCTGGCTCGTTCCGTTGCCGGTGAGGCGTCCGTCGAAACTCCGACAATCAATCCGATCGCTGTCCTGCTTCGCAATTTGTTTTTTCTAATCGTTGTTCTCTTTCACGGCTTCCGCCGACTTGCGCCACCTTACTGATCGTTGGCGTACTGGTGAGAACAGGATTGAAGTGGGCTCCCAAGCATCGGCGCGGTGCCAGGTGAGACCTGGCCTACGGCACCTGGTAGCTGGATTTGCCAGAATTCAGAGGCGCGAGTGGTGAGCCTCCGAATTCTTGGCGAACCCGGCTACCGTCTTGCCATGCGGCGGGTTGTGATGCACCCGTTGTTGTGTGGGCCAGGTCCCACCTGGCGCGGGTGCTATGCCGCAGAACATCGCCATCGTCACGGAAGGTTATCTGGACGCCTCGCTTGGTTCCCAAGCATCGGCGCGGTGCCAGGTGGAACCTGGCCTACGGCACCTGGTAGCTGGATTTACCAAAATTCAGAGGCGCGAGTTGTGAGCCTCCGAATTCTTGGCGAACCCGGCTACCGTCTTGCCATGCGGCGATTGCTTGGGTGAACGACTTCACTCGTGTGCTGACGGGCATTCTTGCGATTTCGTTGCGTTTCGCTCGATGAATCCCTTCCACTGGTCCGGCACGTCGTCTTCGTAGAAGATTGCCTCGGTGGGGCATTCAGGCACGCAGGCTCCGCAGTCGATGCACTCGTCGGGGTCGATGTAAACCATCCTGTCGTCTTCGTGAAAGCCTGCGATCACCGCGAGAGACGATCGCATTTTGGCAGGAGCCAGACGGCACATGAGCCATCTGGTATTCACCGTGCGGACGTCCATGCTGAACGAACATCTCAGGTTGACCGGTGACTCGAGTCACCTCATCGAAGCAATTGAACGAAAAGAAGCAGACTCATGGACTTACGACTCAACGACAAAACAGCACTGATCACCGCTTCGTCGGGCGGAATCGGGATGGCAATCGCGAAACGGATCGCAGCAGACGGCGCGACCACCATCATCAACGCCCGTAGCGAAGCGAGCGTTGAAAAGGCGATCGGTGAAATTCGCCAAGAACTGCCGGACGCAAAACTCGTGAGCTTGGTCGCCGACAACGGCACCACCGATGGGATCGCCAAGACGATCGAAGAGCATCCGCAGGTCGACATCTTGATCAACAACCTCGGAATCTTTGAAGCGGTCGATTTTTTCGATCTGACAGACGATCAATGGAACGAAATCCTTGAGATCAATGTGATGAGCGGCGTGCGATTAGCCCGTCACTACCTCAAACAAATGCTCGACCAAAACTCGGGACGGATCGTGTTCATCAGCAGCGAGTCGGGGCTGGTTCCATCACCAGAAATGCCTCACTACGCGATGACCAAGACCGCTCAACTCGCACTTTCGCGAAGCCTGGCCCAGTTGACTCAAGGCACCCAGGTGACCGTCAACTCGGTGTTGCCAGGCTCCACTGCAACGCCGGGCGTGCGCGAGTTTGTGGGCAAACTGTTCCCCGAGCTACCATTCGACGCTGCGGAAAAACGGTTCATGGAAGAAAACCGGCCAACTTCCTTGATCCAACGTCTGATCGAACCGGGAGAGATTGCGAACCTGGTCGCGTTTGTCGCCAGCCCACTGTCCTCAGCGATCAATGGCGCTGCTCTGCGAAGCGACGGCGGCATCGTCCCCACGATCGCTTGATCCACGCGAATCGCAGCGAGAATAAAATCGCGAATCCGGGGTCACCTGGATTCGCGCGAGCCTTTCGATTCGATCGCGATCAGGTTGTCTTTCATCTGACGCATGACCTTCATCCCGGCCCCCCACTCTTCCGCCGTCAGCCCGTCCTGAAGGCTCTCTCGAAGCGTTTGAAAGTGCGGCAGCAGCTTCTTGATCTGGCGAGTTCCCTTCGGACTCGGTGATATCAGAACCGCACGAGCGTCGGATGGATCCGGTTTTCTTCGCACCAGCCCCTTCGCCTCCAGCCCATCGAGCTGTCGCGTGATGGTGGTCTTGTCTCGCAACATGATCTCCGCGAATTCTCCACGGCGCAGCGGTTGCTCTGACTCCACCAAGACCATCAGCAAGGCGAATTCTTCCGGGGACAATGTGGAACCATTTTCCGCCAGCACCGATTCGATTCGTGCGCGGAAGAGGTAGGCGAGTCGACTGATCAAAAAGCCAGGTCGCTCAGGTTTTGACATGAATGCTCTCGTAGGTGGTCGCACTGAAGAGCAACGAAACGCCGCACTTCGGCGGCGGTTGAATCGCCTTTGCGTGCATCCTACACTTACTAGCGGCACGGGACAAGTTTTCGCCAGTCGCACGACGATGCAATTCGCCATCCCCCACCGACAAGGAATTCGATCATGAAAGTCGCAATCACTTCCGCCAGCGGCCACCTGGGTGGCGAAGTTGTCAACGCTGTGCTTCCAATCGTGGGCCAGGAAAACGTCATTGGACTGGCTCGGACTCCCAGCAAAGCCAGCTCGCTCGGGATTGAAATCCGACCGGGCGATTACAACTCGCGATCCGACCTTGCAAGCTCGCTCGAAGGCATCGACCACGTCTTGCTGGTGTCCGGAATGGACGCTCCCGAGAAACGCATCGAACAACATCGCAACGTCATCGAAGCGGCCAAGCAGACGGGTGTCCGCAAGATCGTTTACACCAGCATTCAAGGTGCGGAGGACGGCACTGCGTTCTCACCCGTGGTGCAAAGCAACCGGCAAACCGAAACGGACATCCGTGAAAGTGGTCTGGATTGGGTGATCGGTCGCAACGGCATCTACATCGAACCCGACGTGGAATACATCGACAACTACAAACAACGAGGCGAGATCGCAAACTGCGCCGGGGATGGAAAATGCGGGTACACAACGCGTCCTGAACTCGCGTTTGCCTATGCGAAAATGTTGACGGAATCAAAACACGACGGGCACACTTACAACCTGCACGGTGATGCGATCACTCAACAGCAATTGACGGACTATTTGAACGACGCGTTTGGAACCCAACTCACCTTTCGTTCCATGTCCGTCGAAGAATATCGCGACGACCGCACGCAAGAACTTGGCGAATTCCTGGGTAACATCATCGCTGGCATCTACGAAGGCATTCGCACCGGTGCGGTCGACAACGAAAGCCATTTTGTTGAGGCAGCCGGCCGCGAGCACCAGAGCTGGGAATCGTATTTCGATTCCTTGAAGTCGCACTCGCTTGCATAATCGTCCCATGACGAGCGCCAGGACGCGGGCCCTCGGTTTGCTCACCGGATGGTTCGCACCGCACCGACAAAACCACTCCGCCAAGCAGAACCAGCCTTTCAGCTGAGCGAAATCTGCTTTGAAGTTGCTTGGAGGGAATGATTGGACACAGTCGTGTGAGCCGTTTGGACGTTGGCCTGGACTGCGAAATGTTTGGTGTCATGGAACGCGTTCGTTTGCGCACGTTTTCATCCCAGTAGGGATGTCAGATGGTAGCCGTCGGTAAGCGATCGCGCCACCGACGGACCTGTCGCCCGCGTTGCCACTCTCCATCCCGCCGTGGCCATTGGCCACGGCGGGATGGAGAGTATTTTGGGGGACGCTCGTTTTCCGGGGGTGCGCTGCTATGCAGCGACCCCCGGCTACCATCTGACATCCCTACCGGGATGAAGGAAGACAGCAAGCCGGAAGAAAAATTGCATCCGCTGTTGGAGTGCCAAATGTAAACATTTCGCGGTCCAGCGCTGGCCCCGATTGAACTTGGATCAACAACGCTTGCCAAAACGGTTCAAATCCCGAATGACTCCTGCCGACCTTTCTAGCGGTCTGTTTCGCCCACAAACTTGGATCCGACCGTAGCGGCATTCGTCAAGACACTCGGTCTTCCCGCAACCAACGAAACTCTTGACGAGTCCCGCGCCCCAAAATTGTGTTGGAACAGACCACGAGGCAGTTTGGAGGGATGATTGGGCACCCATTGATTCCAAGGTGCAAAAATTTTCGAAAAGGGGGCTAAACCAAACGCACAACGTTTGCGTATGCTGGTGCAAGTCTTTGGTCGGACCTGCAGTTCCAATTCCAATTCCGTGATCTCCCGCTTGGGCGAACCGTGGCTCCGTCGATCCGTCCATTCACGACTTTCTTGCTCAGCGTCACGCTGTTGCTTGGCCATGCACCGGCTTGGTTGCATGTTGCCACGTGCAACCATGTCGTCTGTCGTTCAGGTGGTTGCGATCATGGGCATTCTGCGAACCATTCCCATGAACACGGGAACTGTGATCGCGAGAGCGGTCCACTTGGAAACGCGGTCCAACTGCTTGCTTCCCAGGGAATTCACACGCACGATCACTGCTGTGATTCGGATGCTTGCGAAACAGCGACACCGATCGCTTCCCCACAAGACTCGCTCGCGAATTCAAGCGAATTCGCCGACGAATCCCAATCCCCGCACGATTCTCATTCGTGCTGGATTTGCCAATCGCTCGCGGCCCCAACAGGCTTGGTTGATCAGCCCCAAGCGCCGATCAACAGCGAATGGATTGAGTTCACTGATTGGCCGATTCGCGATTCCGCGGACGTCGGACTGTCTATCTCTTGGCCACCTCTTCGTGGCCCGCCTGCGATTCGAGTCTGAGTCACCGTCACTTCGTTCTTGCTGAATTCGCCTGCGTTTGCGCGGGCGGTGCAAGTCGATCGTTCCTTGCCACCATCGAGCTGGCAACGATTCACTGATCGGCATGCGCAGGAACGCCACGCCATCCGATGACGGATGAGCGAGCGGGAAATGGCGGTGCACTCAATTCGCGATTCGACTTCATCCATTGCCTCGCGTGTGCGTTCACGCACGAGCGGCGCGCGGTCCGACCATACCTGTGTCGATCGACGTGCGCGCCACGCGGGGCATCTACCATTTTTCTGCGCACTCACCCACTCCAAATCTCATGAAATCCATTCCACCTCCAACACGTCGCGACCGATCTCGCGATGCGTTCACGTTGGTTGAACTCCTGGTGGTCATTGCCATCATCGGGATCTTAGTCGCGTTGCTATTGCCGGCTGTTCAGGCGGCTCGCGAGGCGGCTCGCCGTATGTCGTGCAGCAACAACCTGAAACAAATCGCGTTGTCGACTCACAACTACGAGAGCTCGTTCAAATGCATCCCAGCAATGACGGGATCCAGCAGCTTCTCCGCTCAAGCTCGCGTGCTGCCTTACATCGAACAGGCTGGCCTGAGTGAGCTGATCAACTTTGAACAACCTCTGCTGACCGGCCCTCCCTGGGCATCGAGTTTCAACCCGGCTCTTCGCGAAGCGGTTGAAACAGTGGTCCCCACCTTTCTTTGCCCAAGCGACGTCGGCGACCCAAAATTCAGCACCACGTTTGCGGACGGAACCGACGGCTATTCTGGCGGCCTGAGCTACATGTTCAGCTACGGGAGCGGAACTGACACACACTACGATGATCGATATCGAACCGACGGAATGGTCTGGGAGAACTCCTGGGCCAAATTTCGTGACTGCTTGGACGGCACCAGCCAAACCGTGTTGCTGGCCGAAACCGTCATGGGCGATCAAACCAGCGGCCTGACCGAGCCCACGCCCGCTGGGCCACATCGCCGGATCGCGAACTGGAGTGGCACGACGGCCAACACCGCCCCGAATCCAGGTTTCCTGGATGGTGGAACGCTGATTTTGAACCCCGATTTGGAAACGGTTTTTCCCGCGAAAATCAATTCTTACACCGGCAATCGCGGGGCAAGCTGGATCCGAGGCGTGCCCTACTCCACGGTGATCAACGGCTACATGACGCCGAACTCGGCGATCCCCGATGTGGGCATGCACGGTCGCGGGTTTTATTCCTCGCGGTCCTATCACACCGGCGGATCGATGCACGCGATGTTGGATGGCAGCGTCCACTTCATGACCGATTCAATCGATCGAACGCTGTACCACGCCTTGTTTTCACGCGACGGCAAAGAGGTGGTCCAGTGGCCGTGACCAAGCACTACGGGGCATTGCTGCTGGCCGGTGCTGCTGTGGCTGTCATCGGGTGTGATGGAACGTCGTCGAAGACGGCTGCGAAATCCACCACATTCGTGACGCTCGCTTACGACGGCACCCCACTCGCCAACGTGCAGGTGCGACTGAAGCAGTCTGCCGATGGCATCACGCTCGACCAGTCAGTCACCAATGAACATGGAGTCGCCCACTTCCACGCCTTGCCATCCCCTGAACCGGAGAGCTATGTCGTCGCAATGGAATCGATCAGCGATGGCGGCTGGATGCTGAAAGCATCCGTGGTGGACAAGTTCTGCGACTCGCTCCGATTGAAACCGTTCTCCGAAACCCCTCAACAGACGATTGAGCTGCCACGACGCGCCGTTCATTCCCTTTCATCCATTCATTGACATCGAACACAACCAACCATGACCATTCGAACATTCCTTTTGACCTTGGCTGCCCTCTCATTCTTGGGCAATTCCAACCTCCACGCAGAAGGGCGCACCATCGCCCGCCTCTTCTGGCAGGACCACTCCAGTGCCGCCTTGAAATGGGGCGACCTGCAAAAATCGAAGGAGGGATACTCGCTGAAAGAGCACCCCGTCGAAGGCTTCCCCGAACTGGATGTGGATGACCAGACGCTGGTTCAGATGCAGATCGATGACGGGCTGCTCGTCGTTGGCGTGCGTGACGAAGCAAACGGCGACATCGGCAGCGGCTGGATTGCGATTGAGTCGGGAGCCACGCAAGAAGCCCATGGCGATCACTTCCACTGGCGTTTTCCAGAGCCACCCTCGGTGCACTCGAAATTGATTGACGACGGCCAAGGCAACCCAGCTCACCTGTATCGCTATGGGCAATCGTTCGTGATGGCAAACGATCAACGCAATGGCTTCACGGTGATGAATGCGAAAGGTGTTCGACAAGCCACGACGCCGACCGAAGCGGGGCAGTTCCACGAAGGCGGAGGAGGACACATCACGCTGGCGGTGGCCGATGGAAAGGTCGCCTACAGCACTTGGATTCACGGCAAAGGTGAGAATGCGGGACGCGTCGACGTCGTCGGGCTGGCAGAAAACAAGGGCAAGGGATATCGCATCGATTGCCCCACCGGCGTCCTGCACGGCGCGACGTCTTGTGGCGGCAAAGTCTTCTTCGCTCCGGCCGAAGGCATTTGCTGGGTCGAAGCGGACTTGGAAGTCGATGACGCGGCTGATTCCGTGCATGTCAATCAGCTTGATATCGGCACGGACTCGGAGGGCAACTCGCTTCGCACCGGAGCATTCGCGACTCTCGGTGACAAGGTGGTCTTCACAAGTGGCAAGGCTGACCAATCACTGCTCTGCTTCGTCGATGCTTCCAGCCATGAACCCAAGGTTCAATCGATGAAGATGGAACTCGCCAGCGACCAGTCGCTGCGGACACCGATTGTCGGCAAAGGCTCCGGCGGACGTCCGATCGCACTGTGCTTTGCGGAATCGAAAGAAGCTCCGGAAAGCGATCAGCTGTACGTGGTGGAACTGGATCCCGATGGCAACGGTGATTTCTCCGACGCCAAAGCGGGTGAACCGATCGCGGTGGGACCGAGTCAGATGGAAGGCCACTTCGGACATCACGACGCGGTGTTCCTTCCGCGAGGCCGTCAGATCGCGATCACCAACCCGGGCGATGCAAGCCTCTGGGTGATCTCATTGACCGATCAATCCGTCCAAGCAAAATTCGATTGCGAAGGCATGCCAACGAGCCTGGCTTCCATTTCTGACTGAGGCGAGTGCCAACGACCAAGCGACGCCGGACCTGGGGCAATTCCGAGGCTCCGGTCCGGCTCGCGGTCGGACAGGGACACAAACGCCTGGCGTTGATCGACGATGGCCTGCAAGTAGACGCGACGAATCGCGTCGTAGCCGCGATCGTTGGGGTCTTCGATGTTGGTGTAGAACCAATACGTGGGATCATCCCAGTCGTAGGTGCTTCGCCAAAATTGGCGACAATGCGATCCGTGCCCTAAGAACGTTTCATGAAGCGGCACGACATGAACATGCCCGAACTGATTTGCCACCCGGCGAATGACGCGGTTGTATTCCGCATGGATTGCCAAACCGTCGGGCCAATCGGGAAGAAAGATACTCGGTGCATCACCGACACCATCGGTCGGATCGTAGATGTCACCCAGAAAGACAATGCACCCTGCAGAGAAGCGGTCGCTGATCGACTGCAGCATTCCACCCAACCTTGATTCAAACGATTCAATCCAAGGCTGGGCTTGTTCCAAGGTCGCACCGTACATGGCGCCTTCTTCTGGCGGGCGGCGACCGTAGCTGTGGATCAAATCATTTCCACCGGTGGTCATCACGACCAATCCAAACACGTCCTCATCAAACGGCTCGATCTCCGTTTCGATGATGCGTTCATGGTCCAGCGAAGTGGAACCGGACACGGCGACGTTGGACGCCGTCAGGTTGGGCAGGACCGCCGACAAATGCTTGCCTTGCATGCCCGGCCATTCATCCTTTGGATTTTGCTTCAAGCGTTCAAAGTACGAATGCGAACTGGATTTCGCGCCGAGACCTCGCGTGACACTGTCTCCCACCCCGAGCATGTGCACACGTCGCTGCGTCCAAACGGTCTCGAACGGTTCGATCGAGATCTGCAAACCGGCTGGTCCCTCACCGACGGGGCGTCGAAGTTTGAATTCCAAGTACGCTGGGACACCGATGAAAACGATGACCGCGACGACAAACAGGAGTCGTCTGCGGAAGTTCGCTGGTCGACTCGAGGAAGGCAACTTGGCGTTCATATTCTCGCCTCAAAAAAAGATGACCAGATAGCAGTGCACGACGAAAATGGCCGCCGCAATTCGTTCGCTCCACTTTCACTTTAACGCGATCAACGGTCTCCGGTTTGATCTGGCGCCGAGTGACGAGGCGGCATCGGCAGCAAACTTTGTGGCAGTTCGATTTGGAACGCGGCTCCACCCAGCGGGCTATCGTCCACCGTGACGGCGCCACCTAGTCTCCGGCAAATGCGTCGCACGAGGGCGAGACCTAGACCGGTACCAGGCTGAGAGTCGCCGGAAAGGCGATGAAAGGGTTCGAAGATAAACCGACGATCCGCAGCGGGGACTCCCGGCCCGTCGTCTTCGACCAGAAACCGAACGCGATTGGCTTGGTCGGTGATCGTGACGCGAACCTGCGAGTTGGCGTACTTGCCCGCGTTGCCGACCAGGTTGCCGAGGGCCCGAACCAACCCGGCTTCATACGTCACCAAATCGATCGTCTCCGAACCGGTGGGCGAGTCGAAGTGGATGTTGGGATGCAAGGGAGCGTGTTGTCCAATCGCTTCCAAGGCGATTGCTTGAGCGGAAACCCGTTCGCGAGGCGCCACTTGAGATTGCTCGTCGGTGCGAGTGTAGTGGAGCAGCTCAGCGACCAAGTCATCGAGTTTGTCGGTCGCATCATCGATCGAATCCACTCGCTGATTGCGTTTCTCTTCGGTGTCCGCGGAACGCACCAATTCGGTTGCAAATTTGATGCGAGCGAGTGGCGTTCGAAACTCGTGCGAGACCGCTTGCAGCAATTCCTTTTGCGACTGCAGAAGTGATTCCACACGTTCGGCCATCGTGTTGAACGCCCCCACGATCGGCAGGCTGCGACGACGCCCCGTGTCTTTGATCCGAGCGGAAAAGTCACCTTCCGCGATCGCCAACGCCGTTTGCTCGACACTGCGAAACTGCCGGGCAATGGGCCGCATCAAGATCGCAATGGCCATCGCGACCAGCCCAAAGACGCTGCCCAACCCCAGCAGGATGTCACTGCGGCGTGGACCAGCGAACCGAGGCAGCGGGCCCAACTCAAACAGCCATTCTGTTTCGGGAAGAGCCACTTCGATGCTGTCGCCATACAGCACCGCCTCACCCTCATCGAGTCGCTTCAACAGAGTCGGTGACATTCTTCGCTCGGAGCGATCGACCACGTGAACCGGGTACGCGAAACGAGACTGAATGCTGGCGACGGTGTCATCCAAGTGCTCCATGCCACCGGCGACGATCTCATCGCGAGCCAGCAGCGCTCCACCACTGAGCGCACTTTCGATGACCGAGATGTTCTGCGATTCCGTCGTGCCGCGAAACACATACGCTTGAATCACCCAAGCGATGAACAAGATCAGTAGCACCCCGCAATAGAACTGGATGAACAATCGAGTCATGTGCGGCTCCGGTTGCGGCGGAAGAATTTCCTCTTTGCGAACGCCGTTTGGCCCCCTTCGCAAAGCGTCGACTCAGTCATGAACCCTAGCGCATTTTGGTTTGCAAACGCAGCATTTCCAACATCGCATCCGCGGCTTCGTGCCCCTTGTTGCCGACCGTTCCACCGCTGCGCTGGATGGCTTGCTCGACCGTGTTGCAGGTCAGCAAACCAAACCCGATCGGGCGACCGCTTCGCACCGATTGTTCCATCAGAGTGTCGCTGACCGCGCGGTTGATGTGTTCATCGTGAGTGGTCTCGCCTTTGATCACGCATCCCAGCGTGATGGCACCGATCACGTCGGCATGCTGAAACGCTTGCTCCACCGCCCAGCACAACTCCCAAGCCCCCGGCACACGGATCAACCAATGTTTCTCCACCGGGATCCCAGCATCGGTGAGTGATTGCAGGGCTGCTTGAACCATCGAATCGCAGATGTTGGCGTTGTAGCGACTGGCGATGATCGCGACACGTCCGCTGGGCAGGTTTCCTGTGGTTCCATCAATGGAGGGCATTCGAATTCTCGAAGAAGAATTGGAGGTGGGAAGGTTGGTCAGTAAGAGAGGGAAGCCATCAATCCTGAGGCTGAACACTCATCAGAAACTCCGCGTTGTTCTGCGTCTTCCGCATGCGTTTGGTGAGTTCCGTCATGGAGTCTACCGGTGAATGATCCGCTAATTCGCGTCGCAACGTTTCGATCCGGCGGTGCTCTTCTTGATCCAACAACATTTCTTCGCGTCGCGTGCCGCTGCGTGTCAGATCAATGGCAGGCCAAACTCGCCGAGCGACCAAGTCCTGGTCCAAAACGATTTCCAAGTTGCCAGTGCCTTTGAATTCTTCAAAGATCACATCATCCATGCGACTGCCCGTGTCAACCAAGGCGGTCGCCAAGATCGTGAGCGAGCCACCTTCTTCGACTTTTCGAGCCGACCCGAAAAAGGACTTCGGTTTCTGCATGGCTCCCGCGTCCAAGCCACCCGTCAAGAGTTTGCCGGTCGCTGATTCACTGTCACTGTTGTATGCTCGCGCCAGACGCGTGATTGAATCGAGGAAGATGACCACATCGGTTCCCGACTCCACCATTCGCTTGGCTTTTTCGACGACCATCTGAGCGACTTGAATGTGCCGCGCCGGAGGCTCATCAAACGTGCTGCTGATCACTTCGCATTGGGGCGAAGTGATCTCGCGTTCCATGTCCGTGACTTCTTCGGGCCGCTCATCGATCAGCAGCACGACAACATACGCGTCCGGATAGTTGTTCAAAACACCGCGAGCCAAACTCTGCATCAACATCGTCTTGCCTGCACGGGGCGGGCTGACGATCAATCCGCGTTGCCCAAATCCAATCGGCGTGAACAGGTCAACAACACGAGTGCTCAGTTCTTGTGCGTCATATTCAGTGACAATTCGCACTCGAGGGTGCAAGGGAGTCAAATCGTCAAAGGGTTTTTGACGCTGACGTTGCATCGGGTCGGCGTGGTTGATCGCTTCAATCCGAAGGAGCGCGAAGTAACGTTCGTTTTCCTTCGGCGGACGAATTTGGCCGGCAACGTGCGACCCCGTGTGCAGACCAAACCGTCGGATTTGGCTGGGCGAGACATAAATGTCATCGGGGCATGAAAGGTAGTGGTACTGCGCGCTTCGCAAGAATCCGAACCCGTCGGGGAGGATTTCCAACGTGCCTTCGCCGTACATCAAACCGTTGGCGCTCATCCGCGCCTTCAGCAGGCGAAAGACAAGATCTTGCCGCGGCAAGGCTGCGATCTCTTGCAAGCCTTCCGTTTCGGCCAGAGCCAGCAACTCATCGTGATCAAGCTTCTGCAGGTCGTTGATATTCAACGCTTGCTTGGAGGATTGATCCTTCGCGGGAATGCCAACTCGACCGCCCGCGCGTGTCACTTCACTGACAATCTCTTCGGGCAACGAGAGCGGATCGCGTTCCGCATCAAGCTCGCGAACGCGTTTATCGACGTCTTTGTCTGGGTGGCGCATGCGTCGGTTGCTGCGGCGACCGTTGCGCGCCGGGCCCGGCGTGGAGGAAGGTTCCATGAGGAAAGAACCGATTCGGTGGGATGAAAAGATGAGGAGTACGGACGAGATCCGTCCGGGTGGGGGAGTGATGCCAGATGACCGACATCACATCCAATAGCTTAAACGAATGCATGCCCCCTGTCAGGCGTAATTATGAGGGGACTGTGAAGACGGCGTCACAAACTCCGCTGAGATCGGGTGTCGGTTGCTTCTGCACCTTAGGCGGGCCGGTGCATGCCCCCCGACCCATTGCGCACGTTGGCGTGCGAGTCATACAAGACGTTTGAAATGTCACTTCGGTTCAGGAGGCGGTGGTCGTCCAGGTTCAACGCCCACGCGAGCCAGGTGGCTATCGGACGATGCGGACGCCAGCACTCGGCTCGCTCGACCACCGCCGGAAAGTCAGGAGGTCGTGCCCAGGAACATCGCGTCAACAGAATATGTCCGGCGACCATGCGGTCCCCCGAAAGCTGGTGTTGAGCAGGTCGGCAGGATTGTTTCGGCGTTTGAAATGGTTTGGGCAAGCGTTGTTGATCCGACGTACAACCGGCGCTCACGCTGGACTGCTGAATGTTTGGCGTTGTGACACACTGTGGTTCCGCAAATTTTTGTCCCGGCAGGGATTTCAGATGGTAGCCGTCGGTAAGCGATCGCGCCACCGACGGACATGTTTTCCGGGGGTACGCTGCTACGCAGCACCCCCCCGGCTACCATCTGGCATCCCTACCGGGATGAAGAAAGACAGCAAGCCGGAAGAAAAGTTGCATCCGCTATCGGGGCATCAACATCAAACATTTTGCGGTCCAGGCGAACACCCAAACCGCTCACGTGGTTCCGATCATTCCTGCCGAACTGCTTGGCGGCGTGTCGATCACGGCACCTGCCAGAACGGGTTTGAGCCTGTGACAGCGAACGCATTGCGATAGCGATGAGTGACCGGCATATCCGCCGCGGCCCGAGAAAGGTCGCCCAAGGGATCCACCCGACGCTGCCTGGGGTCCGTCTTCGCGAGAAACGATGGAGCTTCGAATTGCCCCCCCTCCGCCAGTGAGCCACGCTGCCTCTTTTTTACGCGTCGACAAACAAAGCTGCCCATGCATTAGGCATCAAAATTTTTGGCACGCCGCCTCAATTGCAACCACCTTGCTTTCACAAACTTTTAAGTCCTTCCTGTCAAGCACCTTATAAACCTTTCCAAAGAAACAACTTTGCCTTTGGCCCGAAGTGTGCCAATAGCCATCCTCCGAAAAGAAGTGCTTCCCAAAAGGACAACGCACGACTCACGAGCGATTCAGGATGGCCCGGGCAGGAGTTGGACGGTGGACGGCGGTGCAGCACTTGGTTCGAAACGATTCGGCATGGTGAATGATTCACTTTGGCAATGGGTGCCGAAGGCAACGTGTCGGGTCAACCAACTGTCTTACGAGAAGGAAGACCACATGAGTTCGATCTCAGCATTTACAACACACGAGCTTGGCGGCGGACGGACAGGGTTCCGTTTTGCCTGGCTCACTATGGCTCTCCTTGTGGGGATGATGGGGATCGGCGGTTCACTCGCGTCGGTAGCTTCGGCTCAGGAAGAGCCCTCGGCTGCAATGGAAACTGCAGAGGTCGCCGACGCGGGTGACGCTGATCCAGAGGAACCCGCTGCGGATGCGGGAGTCGGGTACGCCTTCGACAATGGCTTCCTGTTTCTCTGTGCCGTCTTGGTTCTGTTCATGCAAGCTGGCTTCGCGATGGTCGAAGTTGGGCTGAACTCCTCCAAGAACACGATCAACATTCTTTCCAAGAACTTGATGGATTTGTCCGTTGGGGCACTTCTGTTCTTCTTCGTCGGCTTCGGGATCATGTACCCAGGAAGCTACGGCGATGTCACAAACGGATTCTTCGCCTTCGGTGGCACCGGAATCTACGACTCCAGTCCTGATCAAACATTCTCGCCACAAGTCGATTGGTTCTTCCAAGCCGTCTTCGCTGCAACCGCCGCAACGATCGTTTCCGGTGCAGTTGCTGGCCGTATGAAATTCAACGCTTACTTGGTTTACAGTGCCCTCCTGACCGGCCTGATCTACCCGATCAGCGGTTACTGGAAGTGGGGCGGCGGATGGTTGATGCAGTTCGGTGAACTGGTCGACGGCGAGTACGCCATGGGCTTCCAAGACTTCGCTGGTTCAGCAGTGGTTCACGCTGTTGGCGGTTTCGCTGGCCTCGCTGGTGCAATTTTCCTCGGCCCTCGCCTGGGTCGCTACACCGCTGAAGGCAAGAGCGTTCCATTGCCAGGTCACAACGTTGCTTTCGCTGCTCTGGGTGTGTTCATCCTGTGGGTGGGGTGGTACGGATTCAACCCTGGCAGCCAACTGGCTTTCCAATCGTCGGCTGACATCGACGCAACTGTTTTCATCGCTGTGAACACCACCCTCGCCGCAGCTGCTGGCGTGATCGTTGCCACCGCTGTTTCCTGGGGCTTGTTCGGCAAACCTGACTTGACCATGGGCCTCAACGGTGCGTTGGGTGGATTGGTTGGCATCACGGCTTGCTGTGACGCAATGAGCAACTCAATGTCGATCGTCGTTGGTGGCGTTGCCGGTGCCTTGGTCGTGCTGAGCATCATCGTGTTGGACAAAGTCAAGATCGACGATCCCGTCGGTGCTTTCCCAGTCCACGGCGTCTGCGGTGTTTGGGGCTGCATGGCTCTCGGCATCCTGCCAAACGCTCACCTCGAATCTGGCTCGACCAACTTCATGATCCAGTTGATCGGAACCGCTTCGATCTGTGCTTGGGCCTTCATCACCATGTCGATCGTCTTCGGAGTTCTCAAAGCAGTGGGCATGCTGCGAGTTTCGCCACAAGAAGAACAAGCTGGTTTGGATATCAGCGAACACGGTATGCACGCTTACCCATCGGACGCCGTCGCCGGCGGATCGGTGGTCTAGTTCTACCCACCGCAGTGATGCCGCCGAATGTGCCGTTACCACACTCGGCGGCGTCGCAGCGCGGTGCCTTTGAACTTCTCGGCTCTTGCCTGGGCCAGAAGAAGCCCCAATGATCCGTGACAGGTGTCCGCCTCACCTGTTACGGATCGGGGTCTTTTTTTTTGCGCTGTCAGTGATTCATCGCCGCAAGCGAAGCAAACCGGCCATCACCGGGTCTACGCGAAAAACTGGCGATCGACTAAATTCCTGGTTGGCCCTCGACGCCACCAGCTTTCGTTCAGCGATCAGGAGCGGACCTGAACGCCGAAAGGGCAGCCTCCTTGCCCGCTCGAATAGCTCGCTCGATTTGCCTGCTCGCAACTTCAGACTTGCACCGTCCATGAAATTGATCATCGCAATCGTTCAACCCTCCAAATTGGATGCCATCAAAGAGGCATTGACCCGAGTGGAGGTGCACCGCTTGACGGTGGTGGATTGCCAAGGGTTTGGCCGCCAACGAGGCCAAACGGGCTCGATGCGAGGCCGTGACTACGGCGTCAGCCTGCTCCGCAAAGTTCAGCTGCAGATCGGCGTGAACGAAGAATTCGTGCAGCCCACCATCGACGCCATCCTGGAAGGCGGCCGCAGCGGTGAGAGCGGCGAGATCGGCGATGGAAAGATCTTCGTCCTGCCAATGGACGACTGCGTCCGGATCCGAACGGGCGAACGCGGCGGAGAAGCGATCTAGCCCCGCCCCCAGCCGGCTACCGCCTGGCAATCAATCAATCCACCTGCCACCAACGATGGTATCATTTCGGTTCCACCTGAAAGGAACTGAAATGCACCCCACCTGGCGGCACTCCGTCTTGGCAATGCTCTGCTTGCTTTGGATCACCGGAACGACCCACCTCAGCGTCGGGCGGGCCCAAGAACCTCTGCCGGCGATCCGAGTCAGCCCCGACGGGCACTCGTTCATTCAGGCTGGCTCAGAACAGCCCTTCGTGGCTTGGGGCGTGAACTACGATCACGATGAATCGGGACGCCTACTCGATGAGTACTGGACCGAAGAGTGGGACAAAGTCATCGAAGACTTTGGCGAAATTCAGCAACTCGGTGCCAACTGTGTTCGCATTCACCTGCAGATCGGCCTGTGGATGGAATCACACGAGCAGGCGTCCCCGTCGCAGGTGAACCAACTCAAGCAGCTGATCAAACTGGCCGAATCCAAACGCCTGTACCTCGATATTACCGGGCTGGCCTGTTACCACAAAGCCAACATTCCTGCTTGGCTGAATGAACTCAACGAGGCAGAGCGATGGGCGGTGCAAGCCCGATTTTGGTCGTCGGTCGCGAAGGCCTGCGCTGGCAGCCCTGCCATCTTTTGCTACGACCTGATGAATGAACCGATCCTACCAGGCGAGTCCCCCGAGACGGACTGGCTGGCCGGTGAGCTTGGTGGCAAGTTCTTCGTGCAGCGACTGGCACTCGACCGAAAAGGAAGAAGTCGCGAAGAGATTGCGGAAGCCTGGGTCAACCAAATGGTCGATGCGATTCGCGAACAGGACCCAGAGACCATGGTGACCGTCGGTGTGATCCCCTGGGTGTTTGTCTTTGGTGGTGGAAAGCCGCTCTTCCACTCGCCCGACATCGGCAAGCGACTGGACTTTGCCTCGGTTCATTTCTATCCCGAGAAAGGAAAGATTGACCACGCTTTGAAGTCACTGCAGGCCTACGAAGTCGGGAAGCCGCTGGTCGTCGAAGAGATGTTCCCAATGAAATGCGGGGTCGACGAACTGTCGACTTTCGTCCTGCAGTCTGAATCGCATGTCGATGGATGGATCAGCTTCTACTGGGGCGCCACCGCGAATGAACTCCGGGCAAAAAAAGACGCGGGCATTGCGGAGGCGATCACCGCGAAATGGCTGGACGCGTTTCAAGAGCTGTCAGCGGAAATCGGAGTGGCCCCCAAACGTTGACTCAAGCAACTGCAGACCCATCGGCCTGATCGCCCGGATAGGTAAGGTTGCGAAGCATTCATTTGTCGTGTTCGCAACGCCTCAATGCGCGAGCTTGAAGTTGCGTTTCGGGATGGGGCGTCCTGACAGCCATGATCCGGTCCCGCGGCGTTTGATACTCGGCACCTGAAAATGCCGCAGAAAACACCTGCATGGCAACTTGAAGACACGTTCCTGCGCGTTGCGGGACCGCTAGCCGCCGCTTGACAAATGTTCATCTACGAGAGGGGTTTTCAGACCTCCGACACAAACTAGGATCGCTTGGCTTTCGAACAGCCCCCTCCCAGCGTTCTTCCCCAGCAGTTTCAAGCGTCACCGGACCACTGACCATGCCGTCAAAGAAGAAACCGAAACAAGGCTTCACCCTCGTCGAACTGCTGGTGGTGATTGCAATCATCGGCGTGCTGGTGGGGTTGCTGTTGCCCGCAGTGCAAGCTGCCAGAGAAGCCGCTCGGCGAATGAGTTGCAGCAACAACTTCAAGCAAATTGGGTTGGCGATGCACAACTACCATTCGGCCTACAATCGACTGCCTGCACAGGGAGCCGGAACTTACGATTCACTCAACTCCGGCCCAGCGGCTTGGTGGTCCAGCAGCGAAGTAGCCAACAACCTCCGGCTCAGCATGCTCGTTGGCTTGCTGCCATTCATGGAACAGCAAGCGATGTGGGATGCCATCAGTCGCCCGAATGGTCTCAACGCTGACAAATCAACCCGGACACCGCCCTGGCCAGCGATGGGCCCTTCGCCAACGCGACTTGACTACGGCCCCTGGGTGACGGAGATGCCGACCTTCCGTTGCCCAAGCGATCCCGGTTCGGGACTCCCTGCGTTTGGGCGCACCAACTACGCGGCCTCTTTCGGCGACAGCGTTTACAACGTTCATGAGGGTGGACTGAACGACTACCTGCAACCGGATTCCGTTCGCTCGGAAGAAACCCGAGCTTCAGCTCGGGGCTTTTTCGTGATGCACAAAAACATGGCGTTCCGAGACATTCTGGACGGCCTGTCCAACACGATTGCGGCGGGTGAAATCGCCACCGACCTGGGCGATGACGACAAGCGAACGATCGCGGTGGATCAAGCTTCATGGATTGCCGGCCCGTCCAAAAATCCTGCCTGGTGCGCGATCCAATTGCCCAACTGGATCGATCCCGAACGGCCTCAGTTCTGGGGACCAGCAGCCGACCCACGCGTTCCAGTCACGGACGGTCGCGGATTCCGATGGGCGGATGCCTACCAGAACTTCAGTGCCTGCAACACGGCACTGGCGCCCAACCGAGAACTCTGCACGACCGACACAGCTTCACTGCTGACTTCGTTCCCGACTTCCAGCCGCCATCAAGGTGGGGTGCACGTGCTGATGGGAGACGGAGCGGTGAAATTCATCACCGATTCCATCGAAGCCGGAAACTCCGGTGCAGAACCAATCTGGCGATGGAACACACCAGGCGCCCAAAGCCCCTATGGATTGTGGGGTGCACTCGGCACGCGTTCGTCCAAAGAAGTGATCAACGGCGAGTTCTGATGCCCTCGCAAATTCGATTGGCATCGACCACCACCGCCCGATGAATTCACACCACTCTTCCCTTCATTCGATCGTCACGATGAAAAAGCCCCGTCTTGTTGCCTTCAGCATCTTCCTGTTGTGCTCATGCATTCTGTGCCAGGTAGGTTGCGCCCCCGGCAATGCTCACAGCGTGATTGAGGACGCCAGCGACACGGAACTTGCCGAAATGCAAGCTATGATTGACCAAAGCGAGCAAACCACCCAACAGTCGTCCGCTGACGCTGCCAAACAACCTTCGAAAAGATAGAGAGCCACAACATGTGCAGTCGACCAACCGGCGTGATTGCCCTCGCCCTCTCACTTCTATCCCCGGTGATCGCGGAGGACCTTCCTTCCATCAATGATCAACGCGCGCACGAACGCTTTGAGTTCCAACTCACTTACGACTTGGATTTCTGCTCGCTCGAGACACTGGATCCCAAAACAGGCTTCCTCCGTCGCGAAGACATGGGTGTCAGCAACAATGCCGGACAGCACCGCCAGGGACCGGGACGGCGGCACGCCGCCTGGTACGACAAACACCACGACCAAACGGCATCGATCGAAGACGGCGTGTTGATCCAACGAGGCTTCGTCGCCGATTCAGACATCGAAGGTTTTGCAAGCCGCGACGCCGGCGAATCGCCTCGCAATTTTGCCTACCTTGACCCCGATCCGAACGACGCCGCCCGAGGCGAAGTCAACTTTGCCGACTTTGAAATCCACACGTCATGGTTCGATACCTTTGCACTGAAAAGCATGAACGGCCAACAAGTGCCGGTCGAACGATCCGATCAACAGGTCCCCAAAGATCAATTCTGGGGACAACCCGGGAAGACCGACACGGCCTCACCCAACATCACCTTTGAGCCAGGGACATTCTTTGAAATCGAGGTGAACTTCGAGGGCATGGAAGCACTCGCTCACCGCCATTCGTTTTGGCTGATGCCAGCTTCGGAACAAAGCGGTGCGTATGACAATGATCCAGCCAACGGGCTTGAGATTGACATCTACGAACACGAGATGGTCGTCGAACAAGATTCGCCAGAGGCTGAATCCCGCAACAACATCCTGCTCATGAAGTGCATCGGTGGAAAAACGAATCCACCATCCACCTTCAACGAACTTCGAGAAGACGGCAAGACATCGATCGATGTCCCGGGAATCAATCAAGGCTGGCACAAAATCGGCCTGTTCTGGACCGAACAGGCTTTGATCTGGTTTGTCGACGGCAAAGCAGTTGTCCGCGACTCCAAACTGGTACCAACAGTACCGATGTACCTGATCATCTCACGAGAAGCGAACACGGGGGCAGGCCAATCCAGTGATCACCAGAACCTTCGAGCCGATGGGGAACAAATCCCGGTCGACGCAGGACTGTACGGGAGGAACGTCGCCACGCCCAAAAATCGAGACCTTATCAAACAAGGCCGAGACGAGGTTCGGGTGAGAAGCGTCCGAGCATGGACCATCCAACCGCGGACCTGAAATCGCTCGATCGCAATCGAACGCCACAGACCACCGCCCCAGTTTGCCACCTGAAGTCATCAAGCGGCACTCAACAACACGGCAACAAAACACGGCGTTGAACATGAAGTGCAACGCCCTGCGTGTCAGGTCATGAAATGACCTGCTGCTGGATTCAGCCAGCCATCCGCGTGATGCGATTGTGAGGGGCAGCCAACTCTTCTGCCGTCGGCTGATAGCGAAACTGCATCAGGTAGGCATCTTCCGTCGCATCGTCATAGAAATCTCGCAGCACTGAAATGGCCTTGAAACCCAACGACTTGAAGAACAACTGAGCTTCCAAGTTCGTCTCGCGAACTTCCAGCATGATGCGATTGCGACGTTCCTGAGACAACTTGCCCAGCAATTTTCGCATCATCGTGTTGCCGATGCCGTGACGTCGGTAATCACTGTGAACGGCGAAGTTCAGGATATGCAACCGATTCTTGTGCAGTTCATAGATCATGAAACCCGCCACACGCTCGTCGCATTCTGCCACCATGCCAATGCAATTGCGTTGGCGAAGGCAGCGGATGAAGTCATCCTCCGACCAAGCGAACTCAAAGCAGTTGGATTCAATCCCCAAGACATCCGGCATATCTCGTCGAATCATCCAACGGATATGCGCGGCTTGTCCGGTCAAAGCTGGGCCAATTTTCTGCGTGTTTTCCACGTCGGACTCCCTTCCGGTTCTGTGAAGATCGCATCGCCGTTTGCGGGGGCCTTCCTGGCTCTCCGGCGATGAGAGGGAAATTAGCAGAACCCTTTGACCGCACCAAGATGAAATCCCCATCCGAATTCTCCCTCCACGAACTGGCAACCCAGGGGCTTTGCGAAAGCGACCAGGCAAATTGGGCGACGTCGATTGAGGCCCAAAATTGACTTTCCGATCAATCGGATGGTGGGTTGTTTCGTTGCCAGGAAACTCGATCCAGCGAATTCCGCACGCTGTCCAGTTTGAAATCTGGCAACGTCAATTTCGGATCATGTTCGATCACAAAACTGCGAACCGCATGCGTTCGATGAGCCAATTGGCAATCGACTTCCTCCACCAATGGAACGAAACGTTCCAGGAAGGATTGGTTGACGATGTAGCTGTACGTGCCAGCGACATGGTCCGCTGGGCACCGAACCAGATTGGGTGCGACAAGGTGCGTGGGGTTCCCTTGGCTTCCCACCAGAGGGTTGAAATACGACAGATGACAAAGGTCCCACTCGACTTCTTCCGGGAAATCCACTTTTTCTAGATAGCGAAAGAACTCCGGATGAATTGTGACATCGTCTTCCAAGACAATGACAGGCAGTTCCTCTTCGGGCCGACCATAGAACTGGATGTGCGACAACGTGCATGCAGCAGACCCCCATAGATGCTGAAGGTCGGATCGCCATCTGCCCTGCAGGATCGCCGGCAAGCCGAGGCGTTCAAAATCTTCGGTCTCGGGCGTCTTCGCTTGAATGATCTCCGCATTGCGAAACCCTGCCCGGTGCAGCTGCCACTCGATTTGACCAACGCGTTCCTTTGATTGCTCGTCGAGCGTGCTGATCACGAAGGTCGGCGTGTCTTCATCGATGTGTTTCATGAAGGGCTCATCGAACGATCGCCAGCTGGGTCAACGAGCGAGCGTTCCCATGCACAACGGGCATGGCCGCGCCCTGACGATTCAACACCCGCCCATCGGGCAGGACACGAACATCGCCTCGTCGGCGATCATGGACACAAAAATTCCAACCCTCTGCGACTTCCACCCAACGACTTGCATCGCTGTGGCAATAAAAATTCAGTGCCGTCTGGTCGCCCCAATCGGTCGTTCCACGCAGTTCCCTGTTTTGCAATCGCATCGCTTCGGTGAAGTATCGGTTCAATGACTCAGCTGTTCCCGCACTGAAACCGCTGTTCAAGAATGGGTTGGATGCGAAGAGCTCAAACGCACGCCGACGCATCGACGCATCTTCGATCGTTCGCGTCCACCCACGAATCGCGTTGTTGTAGGGGAATCCGAGTGGTTCGCTGACCGCCAAAATCTTGCTGGGGTGTTGCTGCGTCTGCTGCCAAAGCGCATCGAGCCGACCTTGAAACAACACATCCCCCGCATCCCAGTAAGCCACTGAAGTTTCGCTTGGCAGCTGCGCGACGATGTCGCGAAAGTCGGCCAATCGCCTCACCGGTGGAAGCTGCCCGTTGTACGGTTGACGAATGAAACGGACGTTCGGCAACGCTTGCAGTTTCTGAATCTCGCTGGGATACAACCCGTACCCCACCACGATGACTTCCTGACGGTTTCCCGAAGCCCGCAACGTCCGCAAGAAGACGTCTTGGAATCGTCTGACATCACGACGATTGAACGCCACCAAAATTTTCGCGTTCTTCACGACCTCCGGGTTCACGCTGATTGGAGGCGGATCCACTGCCGCAACATTCCTAGTCGCACAATCGGTCGCCGAATGCCGAGGCGACAGATGCCATGCTTTGGCGCCGCTCAAATAACCGATGCGGGCTCCACTTCGGCGCACGTCTTCGCACTGGCACAAACATTCGCACTTGGAAGGTTCCCAACGAAACGCATTCCGTTCCAACACGGATCGACGGAACAACGTTGCTCCCATCGCGACATGCCGGGAATCGCGATGAGACGATGACTCACCCAAGTAGTCCGCGGCAAACGCACCGTAGTTGGACCTCGCCATCAAGGCATGGTGCAACCGAGCGATGCAGTCTTTGCCAAGCACCACGTCGTCGTCCAAGAACATCAGGTGGTCCGAGCGCCCACGACGAACCGCTTCGTTTCGAGCCCGAACGATGGTCGCCATTCGGCTGGCGTCCGTCCGACCAGGTTGACCGATGACTCGGTGAACATTCAATCGGACATCGACTTGCGACTCAATCGCGTCCCGCACGGAATCCTGCAAGGGGCGATCGTCTCGAGTGAGCAGCGCCAGATCAATCGTTGGCATGAAATTCATCGAACGACCTCAGTGGCAACCGGCGGAAACCCCTGATGGCTCCATGTTGTAATGGTTGACCGAACGATCCTCCGGCAGCGGCGGGTAGAACTCCGCACTCTCCGCAGCCGTCATGCCGGCTTCCATTTCGAGCAACGACTGGGCCTGCTCTCGAACGTAAAGAATGCCAATCAACTTTTCCTTGTTCATCATCGCATACGCTTTCTGAGCCAGTTTCTCGCCCTCAAACCACTCGCCATCTTCCAGATCAACGTCGGCGGTGGAGTTGGGAACGAACAAACATTTCACGTCCATCGCGTAGAAACTGCGTTTGACCGCGAGCTTCGGCGACAACTGCTGACTCGCCACCACGTAGGCGGGATCAGCAACGGCATCCCCCTTTTCGAAAGTGATGGTCGCCAATTCGGGGAAACGCGGTGGTATCGAGACGGTGCCCGACAATGCCATGGCACGAACTTGCTCTGGACTTTTACTCACGATGCTTGCCTCGGATAGAATGCTAGCGGCTGGTTTGTTCACCCCACGGAGAAGAAGGCTATTCCTTTTTCACGCCCCACGCAAGTTTGCCAATTGGAGCGAGCGACTCGGAACCAACCATTTCCAATTCCTTCTTTGAATCTTCCTTTTTGGCCGGACAGCATGCGTTTGTGTTTCTTGACAGCTCTTGTCGGCGTCGCTTTGACTGCCATTTGCCAGAGCAAGGTGGCTGCTCAGTCCGCCGACAACCCCGGCGTCATTTTGATGCCGAAACAAATCTACGAACAGATTCCGACACGAACGAACCTTTCGCCATCCACCGCTGCGTCAGTTCCAAGTGCGGTGATTCCGGGCACCGCCACTCTGAATGGTGTTCCCGTTCCGGCAAGCGATCGAACTGCCGAGCCTGAGACTCATCTCGCCCCGCCGATGAGTGCCGCGTACAGCATGGCCCCGGGAATTGACCAGAATTGGGGCCCGACAGACTCGGTCGTCCTGCCACAGCAAGTCGACCTGCGAGACCATTTGCCGACCCCCGGAAAACAAGCCCAAAACGATTGCGTCGCGTGGGCGGTTGCCTACTCGACCTACTCATGCCAAATCAGCCAAGAACGTCGACGCAAACCGACCTTCGCTGGCGACCACTTCAGTCCCGAATATGTCTACGATCAGATTTCCAGCAATGGAGAAGGGTTGACCGTTCAACGAGCGATCGATTTTTTGAAACTCAATGGGTGTGCATCACGAGCAAACCTGGATCAAACGAACCGACAAGCCACACCACAAGCAGCGGTCGAGGCGAACACCTTCCGACTGCTCGAAAACACACGTGCTCGCAACCTGGATGAGATCAAGCTGTACTTGCACGAAGGGTACCCCGTCATCCTGGTTGTTCGCATGGAAACGGAGTTCCGCTCCGACGAAAACGACGGCTCCCCCTACCTCTGGAGCAGCGATTCATCCTCCGAGGTGAACCATCATGCCGTCACCGCGGTTGGCTACGACGACCAAAAACGATCCCTTCGATTGATGAATTCATGGGGAACGCAATGGAAGGACCAAGGATTCTGCTGGGCGTCGTACGACAACTTTGATTCGATCGACGTCAGCCAGTGGTGTGCCGAAGCTCATGTGTTGCGAATCAAAGAACACGCCCCCTACGAAGCATGGATGGTCAAAGTCGATTCAGCGACCCCGGTGAATCCATTCGCCCCACCGCCGCCTCCTATCCGGAGGCACTTCCTGTTGAAGAATGACCGAAAAGTCTACGAGAACGGACAAGTCATCTCGCCATCCTCGTGGAAAGTGGATGACCTGGTTTGCAACAACAAAAACCTGTTTCTGCTGGCGCGCGATCAAACCGTTTACCAACTGGAGGACACCGGCGTAGGCGCCAGCTGGTCGCATCTCAGTCGCGCCCCGCTGGCGGGAAAAAAGGTTTGCATGATGGCAGCAGCGGACTCTCAACCACTTCACGCCCTCACCGAAGACCAAAACCTCTACCAGTTCCAAGCAGCTTCGGCGACTTGGTCCCTCGTTTCCCTCTCCCCCAATGCCAGCAAGCCGATCGACCTGCGGACAGTCAACCAAAAGCTCCGAGTGATCACGAACAAGGGAACGGTTTACCAACGAAATACGAACGGCCAATGGGAAGAACGGACACGGCTTGCCCCTTGATCATTGGCTGGGCTCGTTGTCAGGGCCAAAGCATTTTATCACGGCCCAAAACTCCCCCTCACGGCTGAATCACAGCCGCTCATTCCGCTTTGGGTTCTTCCACCACCTGCAACGTGCGTGCGACGCGAAATCCAAGATAAGGGTGGTGCGTGTAAAGCTTTTCTTGTTCTCGTTTGGCCGAACGCATGGTGGTCGGAATGTAGAACACCGCGCTGCCTCGTGCGGCTCGAAAAGTCGACTGGTTGTCGATCAAGCCATTGGTCGTGTCGACAAGCATCGTTTTGTTTTCGCGGCGTGAGACTTCATGAGTTTCGCACCACTCCATCACGTTCCCGAGAGTGTCAAACAAACCGAACGGGTTGGGCACCAACTGCCTGACCGGTCGAAACAGGATTCTCGAGCCCTGGGCGGCCCCTTCCGTTGTCCAGGCGTATTGAGGCAGCAACTCAGGCGAATTCCCATAGGAACGAGGCGTGTGGGTTCGTCCGCGGCAGGCATATTCCCATTCTGCTTCCGTTGGCAGTCGGTAACCCGTGCGTTCCAGAAAATCCTTGGGACGCTTGATCCCTTCGGGCAACTGGTAGGACTGTTCAATTTCTTGGATTGACGGGTAGCACATTTGCGATTTAGGAATGCCTTCCTGTTCACTCAGCCAACGGCAGTACTTGATCGCATCGAACCACCCAACGGAAGTCATCGGACAGTCGGGTTGAAGTGCGTACTGGGTCGCGTAAGTCGCATCGGGATCAAAACGCTGGAATTGCTCCAAGGTCACCTCCGCGTCACAAATCGCGAATGTCCGAGGGATCTGGGTGCGAATGGGAATCTCCAACGAGTGATCGCGAAAAGACTCATGGCCGGGAGATCCCATCACAAAATCCACTGGTCCCTGAATGGTCACCATCGTTTGCCCTTGCCCGTTTCGGTCCCAAACGGGAGCCAATTCATCCGAGCCTGAAACGGTGGCCGCTTCCGACACATGGTCAGCCGACGATGAAGGGCGATCGGATTGATCAATCGCCTCCACGACCTCTTCCCACTTCCAACGATTCGCCAAATACCGACAGATCGAATGAATGGAAGCCTGAGGATGGTTCGTCCCCCAATCGCTCACCAGTGTTTCTAGCTCCCGAAGATCATCCGCGGGCAACTGCTCAGGACGATATCGCGCCAGCGAAGCGAGCAATGCAAACCGACGAGATTCATTGTCCTCCACCCGCAACTGCTCCAGCAAAATGGAGGAGGGGACACTGAGCGACGCCAGCCGATCCATCAGAAACGATCGCAAACGAGGGTCAGGGGCGTCTTTCAAGGATTCCCAGAGGTGCTCCGCAGATCCCAGACGGGTCAATGCGATGATGGCATTCGCTTGCCGACTCGCAACATGGTCCTTTTGTTCATCCGTCACAACGGGACGGATCCAAACCGATGCCGCAACGCTTTCGTCGTCTTCCACCAGAGACAGACTGGCCAAGCGATAGCCTTCCGCGGCCAATCCCTTTGACGCTCGCCAATGGTCCTCGGCGGGAAGCCGTTCCAATGTTTTTGATTCGTACGCGCCACCGTTCCACCAAATCGCGGAATAGCTCACCGTGTCTTCGTCGAACTCGCCTGGAGGGTTCATACGGATGTCCGTTTGATATTTCCCCAACGTCACCCGCGTCTGAAAGCTGTAGGGGCTCTCGTTCCAAGCGTCCTCCGTCATCGGAGGTGAAACCAACCGATGACGCACCGAACTGTAGCGATCGCTCCCACTGGGATGGCGGCGTTTCAAATTCGATTTGGGAACGAACCCGCCGTGAAGAAGCGGCTCCCAGCCTTTCGATTGATGCTCCGAATCCGATAGTCCCAGGTAAATCCTGGAATCAATGACACCATGAGGTCGTTCCGTCCAGAGCACGCCGTATTTCTGCAACATTTGCATCGGATCCGATTCCGCATCAACAACATCGTCCGGAACCGCCGTCACGTCACAGGGATAAAACCCATCGTCGCGCATCGCTTGTTGAATCTCGTCGACGGATTCGCGATCAACGTCAACGGTGAACCGCCAATCCAGCCCGTCCCTTTCGAAAACAGCCGCGACACACGAATCCAAGCCTTTCGCATAGACGCGAACACACTCGGGACGGAACCCAAACGGCTGCATCGATCGTGCAAGCGATTCAAAGTCGTCCAAGGGACAACACTGAACCATTGCGAACGCCTCTCCGACCAAACCTTGCATTCCTCTGATTTCGTTTTTCAACTCAACGTTGATTTCCAGAAACCGCTCGAGGTCTGCGGTGTCCGTCCAAGTGGGCAGCGCTCGCTCACCCAATTCTTCGTTGAGGAATTGCGAGATCGACCGGGGATCCGTTTTCGCAACCGATAGCAGCAACTCAAACTGGTCCTTCTCCGCCGCGATCAACAAGTCCTTCAGGAGAGGGTCGGCAGGCGTCAGACAATGCGAGATCAGAAACGCAGCGTTCAATCGCACGTCGCTGCCTAAATCAAATTGATTCGCTTCTGATGTGGGTGCGAAGTACTCAACAGCGGGTTCGAGGATGTGTTCGGCGATCCGTGTGAAGCCCGGTGTCAACTCACCGACTCGTGTTGGATTCTGGTTCACGATGGCTTGCACTAGATGGGAAGCATGATGTTTCCAATCAGGATTCGCTGGATCAAGTTGTGCGAGCACCCAACCAAACCGAAGTCGCCGGTCTTCATCCAGAGTGTCGGATCCAAACCGGGACCAAAGCATTTGCGTTGCAAGTTCCGATTGCAGGGCGAGACGTTCCGCGATCACGCCCAGGGTGTCATGACTCGATTGCGGAATGGCATCAACCAGAGGTTCAATCTGACTGGGATCCTGATCCACCAAAGCCAACCTGGCCGCCAGGACCTCTCGAGGCGACTTGGTTGAATCCGCCACCACAAATTGCAATCGAGGTTCCGCCTCCTCTCGAATTGACTGCATGGTTTCGATCACCTGAGGCACCATTGCCACATCGGCGGCGAGCAACCGAGAAACCATCGACTCCGTTTCTTGCTTGGCCAGATGATTGGCAATGTTCTGGTTGACGGTGGCGACAGCGAGGCCCGCGAGAACCAGCAGAACTGCAGCGATGGCCCAACGTGTTCCGTGAAAACGAGTTGAGGCGGCCATCAGCTTGGCCTGATCTTCCGTGCGTTGTGCCGATGCGGTCAAAGCGAGAAAACGGAGGTATTCCAAACCACTTGGCAAAAACCGATTTTCGCGTTTCGGTTTCCAATACTCCGTCAACTCATTCAAACGCAGTCGGGCTCGCCCACGAGCAGTCTGGCGATCACTTTGAGTCAACCAATCCCGAATGGGCTCCACCAAAAAGTCGTGCGTCAACTGATAGCTGCGTTGGGACACATCGGATTCCACACCAATCAACGCTGCCGTGGGCGTGATCAAGCGAAGTTCTCCATCGAGCGCTTCAATCAGTTCGCCGAAGGTCGCGTCATCCAGACCGGCCACTTCTTGCAGACGATCCAGGTCTTTCATCTGCCCTTTGATTTTGGTCCCTCGCTCGGGCAGCAACTCGGCCAACACGGCTTTGGCAGGGTCGCGCAGCCTTCGGTGGTGCGGCGAAGCATTGGAGTCTTCAAAGGTTGATTGAAGGTAAACGATGTCGACCCCTTCGGCGCCACCGAACTCGGCCAGCGTCTTCAGATCCCACGTGCGACTCTTCAACATTTGCGCCAACACAGCCAAATGAATCGATATCACTCTGCCGTTTTCTTGAACAGCCTCGATGATCCGCGAGATGAACTTGGTCTGTTCAGCCGTGATCTGCCCCAGGTCTTCCGGCAAGCATCCATAGGCCCGACCGAACTGCGTCAGAACATAGTGAGCGTGCCTGCGATCAAAGCGGTCCACCGCGATGCAGTTCACGTCTTGAACCAATCGCAAATCCAGCTCGTGAAAGAACTGAGTCGCAGGCATCCAGAAGTCGTCCCGAATCAACAACAAGCATTGCAGGTTCTTGCCGTCGCACTGGCGAATCGCGTCAACCAAGACTTCGTCTTGCATCCTCGAGTGAATGTGCAGCCATTGCTCAAATTGGTCCACAATGACCAGGACCTTTTTCCCCCCACCAACACCATTTTTTCGAATCGATGCCATCGCGCCGATCAGCGTGGACTCCGCAGCAATGTTCGAGTCCAGTTTTTGCAGTGCCGCCAACAGGCAGGATTCCGTGTGCGTCGCGTTCGCTTCCAACGAAACGACTTCCACGGATGCATCCAACAACGGCACCAAGCCCGCCTGCATCAACGATGACTTCCCGGAACCCGACGGCCCGTAAATCAGCGCCACACGAAAAGCCTCGTCGCTGTCTCGAGCGTCAATCCGGATCTTCAGCTGACGCAGCACTTCAGGAATCCCGTGAGCGTCTCGTGCCCCCGGAACCAACTGCAAAAAGAAACTGCGATCATGCTGGTCAAAGGCCCGCAATCCTTTCGGAATCACACGTGGCTCGGCGTCGGGGCGAAGCAAGTTTGCCAACTCGCCCGGCGAAGACAACGCATTGGCAGCGGGAACAAAGGTTGCCGATAAATCCCCGCTGTAATCGACCGTGGACTCTTCGGTTTGGTAAGAACCAAGGTCCGCTGCCATGGCAGCGGCAGTGGGGTAGCGATCCGAAACTCGCTGGGCCAACGCCTTCAAACAGATGCGTTCCAGCTCCATCGGCAAATTCGGATCAAATTGCCGCAGCGGCTTCGGTTCGGCCCGGACAATGTCTTGCAGCAACTGTTGGCTGGAGCCACCGCTGAAGGGACGCCGTCCCACCAAGAGCTCGTACAACACGATCCCCAAGGCAAAGATATCTGCTCGACCGTCGACCAAGTGGCCTTCACCACGAGCTTGTTCGGGGCTCATGTAGGAATAGGTTCCGATCAGCAATCCCGCCCGGCTCGGGCGAGGAGCATCGTCACTCATCGCCAATCCAAAATCAGTCAACCAAGCTCGGTCTTGGGTGTCGATCAGAAGATTGCTTGGTTTGACGTCTCGGTGAACCAAGCCGTTGGAGTGCGCGTGATGCAGTGCTTCGGCGATCGAGCGAATCCACCCCAGCCCTTCGTCCAGCGAAGGTTTGGACGCCAGCAAACGTTCGCGAAGATCCACGCCCTCAATGAATCGCGATACGACGAAGAAGGGAAACTGGTCCGAGTGGCCCACGTCATAAACAGGAACGATGTTGGGATGGTCCAGTTTGGCGACCATCCGGGCTTCCGACGTCCACTGAAATTCATCGCTGACATCTTGCAGCGACCGAAGTGGAATCTTGATCGCGACGTCACGGTTGAGTGACTCATCTTTGGCTTGAAACACCGAACCAAAGCCTCCGCTCCCGATCCGACGGATGACGCGATAGCGTCCAATCCAGTCCGGGGTTTCGATGCTTGGAACCGCCCGTCCAGACGCGATGGTCGCATCCACTTGCGATGTCTCGGACAGGCGATTGATGTAGCCCGGTTGAGTTTTACTCGACGGAGTTTCCCCCGGAAGGTCCGAATCGGAAGCCAAACCTTCATCCTCTTAAAAGGGACGGAACAAACCTGTGGAGGACGTCGCCAACGACTTCCACAAGTGTCCACCTTACCCCATATCCATCGACGAAGTTGTGTCTTCAAACGAAATTGTCTGCCACCGAATCGCCGAGTTCCAAATCGAAACTCGCGACGATCTCATTCGTTGTCACATGGAATTGGCGGCATCCGTCGTGAGTTCGTTTTCAATCCAACGATTTGAATCGGATGTCTTTGAATTCCGCCCACATCGATTTGCCGGCGTGGAGTTGCAAAGCCAACTTCCCATCCAACAACGCAAGTTCAGGTTGCTCATCCGTGAAGTCGAGAATCAATTTCCCATTCAAGAAGTGCTGGATGTGGTTGCCATTCCCGATGATGACGACTTCGTTCCAGTCATCCAACTTGAACAACTTTTGGAACTCAGCTTCGTCCATGAAGTTTTCCAAGACCTGTTTCTTGCCGTCCTTCCAGACCGCTTTCTCACCAACCATGCAAATGCGTCCACGACGGCCACCTTCGTCGTAGATGAAACCGGCGATGTTGGGGAACTTCATTTCGTTGCGAAGTTCGTGCTGGTAACCACGCACGACCCACTCGTTGCGAGCCGATTTGTTGGTGATGTGCTTGGACCGGTACTGAATGCCCGAGTTGTTGTCCGCATTGCAACGGAACGAAAGCCGGACTTCGAAGTTCTTCGTGCTTCCGTCTTCCCAGATCAGGAACGTGTTTCCATTGGCTTTGTTTTCCTCGGTGGTTTCGCCATGAATGACACCATCACGCACGGACCACAATCGCTCATCACCGCTCCAACCTGCGAGGTCCTTGCCATTGAAAATCGAGGTCATGCCGCTCTCGGCAGGCAGCTTCACGGGGGAATCAGCAGAAACGACAAGCACGTTTGAAAAGACGACGGCCAAACCAAGGGCGAGCGTCGTTGACCAAGAAGTCTTCGAAGTGGTTGCAGTGAACAGTTTTGTCATCGAGGTGGGATCCTTAGGAGGGAATTGCAAGCATCGATCAGATTTGATCCACGCAGAGTATGGTTGAACGAATCGCCGACGCCAACCATTGGGGCAATCTGACAACCGAAAACTTCCGCGGCGGCCCCCTTCGGCAGCTCAAAACAGGGTTCCATGAAACGCAGACTGGATGGAAACAGGGATCGCGGTCGCCAATTCGTTTCAAACCCACCGAAAACACGTGTCATCGAATGGATTTCGCGGGGCAAATGAAGCCTGCACAGCTTACGTAATCGCCTCAGCCAGATTGTCTTTGCCTGGGATTGGCATATTCTATGCGAATGCCTGAACACGGAATTGCTTCCGCGATTTCTTTCGGCCAAAGTGCCGAGCAGGCGAACCATGGGTTCGACTCGCACGGTTGCGAGGCCGGAACGATCTTCATCGGCTGCTGCGATAGCACAGTCAACCACGGGTTTTTCGACCCGAGCGGTTCACGATGAGGTGTTTTTACAAGGAGTGACGTGAATGTCCGATTCGATACCGACACATGACGCGATCATTGCGTCCGAAAACGCGACTCGTCCAGAACCTGTTGTCATCACCAAGGGTGTTCCAGAGCCAACCGACACGCTGTACTGCGAGGACCTGCAAGTTGGCCAGCAATGGTTGAGTCCATGGCGGGTCATCTCTGCAAACGATGTTCGTACCTTCTCCCATTTGACGGGCGACTTCGACCCGTTGCACGGCGATGAAAGTGGCGTCGACAGCGACTTTCCCAAGTCCCCGTTTGGTCGACCGGTCGCCCACGGCTTGCTGGGGCTGAGCATCTTGGCGGGGCTGTCGACCGAGTTCCCGCGAGCAGCCACCTTGGCGTTGGTGTCCGTGGACAACTGGAGTTTTGACAACCCGGTCTTCTTTGATGAACGAGTTCGCGTGGTCACGTCGGTGGAATCAACCGAGGCCCACGGTCGTCGCGCCGCGAAAATCACTTGGCATCGCCAGCTGGTCAGCGACGATGGCCGGACGTTGCAACAAGGCAAATTCGTCACCTTGGTGGCTTCCAACAAACGCTATCGCCGCCAGCCTCGTTGAGGCAAGCGGACTTGGTCTCGCTCCTGGAACGAAGACACGCTCATTCGCGGACCAACTGCTTCGCGGCGTAGCAAGCCAACATCGCCAGTGTCGCGGTTGGGTTGCCCGTGGTTGGTTCGGGCAGCAAAGACGCGTCGACGACGCGCAAATTCGCGATGCCAGCAACGCGAAAGTTGGAATCCACGACGCTCCCCAACGCACACGTGCCGGCAGGGTGATACAGCGTTTGTGAATAGCGAGCCATTGCGGCGGTGATCGCATCATCGGTTTGTCGCTTGGCACCCGGAATCATTTCGGATCGCAACTGCCGATCGAATCCGGATTGCTTCACCAACTCCCGTACCCACCGGACTCCTTCGAGCAATCCAAGTCGGTCGCGATCGTCGTTCCAGTAGCCCGCGTCAATGAGCGTTTCATCCGACGTCCAATCGATTCGGCCGCGCGAAAGAGGACGCGTCAGGTTGACCCCGATGGTCATCGCGGGGCGCCGAGTGTCATTCGGGAACCGGAGGTAATCGGTGGGAGTCACATGCAACTGCCAGCAATGCGTTTCGTCCAGACCACCGCACTCAGCGACGTTGCAGGCAATCGAACTCCCGCCTGCATGTTGCCACTGAGCCAAAGCGGTCATGTCAGGCGTTGAATCTGAAAACGCTTGGCCATCATGTGAATGGACAACCGGCATGATCAGATGGTCATGCAAATTCTCACCGATCTGTGGGTTGGTCAGTCCGCTGCGATGTAGCAAGGTGGGCGAGGCAATCGCCCCCAGTGACGATACAACTTCCGCATCGTTCGCAATCCGACTCGTTTGACCATCCGACCATTGGATACCGGTTACCACGCGGTCCTTGACTTCCAAAGAAGACACTTCCGCACGAACGACGCGGATCCGTTTGGCCGCCACCGCGTTGCTCTGACACAAATCCGCGATCGCGTCCACGGCCGTCCATCGCCGCCCATTTCGATTGAGTCGATCGTAGGCAGCGAAGTTTCCACTCACGCGACCTGACACTGCCTTCAAAAACGCTTCGCTCGTGGGGCTGAGCCACCGGGTTTGCTCGGGACGAATGATTTCCTGGGCTCGATCAAACGCTCGCTGAAGTTGCTGTTCGGCATCGGTCGGCGAGTCGCCGCTCAACCGGTCGTCATTCGACTGCGGCTTTGGCACAAGCGACGTTGCCAACGATCGGAGATCGGCAGCGGTCGGCGGGAACCAAATCATCGAATTGATTCGCCCGCTGCCACCCAAGCCTCTCCCGCGTGGCCAAGGAATGGATCTCCCCGCCAACGCTTCGGCAGGTTGCGTTCGGAATTGGTAGTCCGCTTCGCCACCCAACAACCTCAGCCAGCGAACAGGCCGCTGTTGGTCTCGCGCGGGAACTTCGCCACCAGGAGATTCAATGACCCAAATGCGAGGTGCGGCCGCGCCAAATCGGGTCCCGAGCAAGGACGCCAATTCATGAGCTAAGAGCAGGCCGCACAAACCACCTCCCAGAATCACCATTCCATTTGAGAATTCGTCGGGACGATCAACCTCCGTTGGGATTGAATCGGCAATCGACACAGTGCGTTGGGAAGAGTTCACGTTGAGTTGGATTCACGATCGCCGAATCGAACGTCGATGGACACGAAACGATCACTCCGTAGGAGCTTGCCATCCATCGGGCAAAATGCCTTGCTCGACTTCTTCGTCCCACTCATTCATCAACGGCCAATCTTCTGCGAGTGTTCCAAAGTCAGCCATGTGCAGGTAGCCACGGACTCGTTCGATGACTCGATCCAGCATCGCATTGTCTTTGGCGAAGATCGGACCGTGACTCGGGGCCAACCACTTCACATCACTTTCGCGGATGCGGGTGAGCGATTGGACGAACGATCGAATGTCGCTGCCGTGGTGGGCGTCGATCGCACCGATGCAGCCGTCACGATAGAGGTTGTCACCCGACAACAGCACGTCGCCGATGCGGAACGCGAGTTGGCTGTCGGTGTGCCCGGGCGTGTGCCAGACTTCAATTTGTTTTTTGCCCACCGTGATGATGTCTCCGTCATTGATCTGGTTTTCGATCTCAACGGGAGGCATCGCCATGTTCAAATTCTGTGCTTCGATGACCGCCAAGGTTTTCAGCGTGTCGCCCGTCGTCAGTGGTTCCACCGCGTTGGGATGAGCCGAAATCGTGGTCTTCAAAATCTGCTTGGCTTTGGCCAACCCCTGAATGTGGTCCACATCGGCGTGGGTGGCGACCAGGGTCTTGCAGCGTGAAAGTGGAAAGTCCAAACCGCGAATGATTTCGATGAAGTCATCGACGGTCTCTTCATACCCAATGTCAATCAGGATCCACTCATTCGAATCGTGGATCAAATAGACGTTGCACCCAAGCACTTCACCAGCTTGAAAGTTCAACTCGATCACGCCGGGAAACAGTGGTTTTCTTGCGAGCATATTGGGTTGCGAAAAGACGGAGGCTGACGGAGAAAAGCAGTCGCCGAGGCGGACTCCGGAGCGAATGTTGTAGGCTCCTTTTGGAACTTTGTCACTGCCCATCTCGCAGCCCCTGCCGGTTCGCGTCACCTTGCGTGGCTCCTGTGACCAGCGACACTGGGGGCACTCCTTCAGCGACATCCACGCTGGAAGGCCAGCAGCGCCCAAAAATGCTCGTGGCATCGGTGACCGCCGATCCCGAAACTTCCGGATCGAGGACCATGCTTCACGCCATCGTTTTTGTTTGTGCCCTGTTGCTGCTTGGCGTTGGGTTGCGTCAACAAGTCGCATGGTTTCGAAAGGGGTTGATCCCTGCTTCGTTGATCGCAGGATTCCTGGGGCTGGCGGTGGTTCAGTGGTTTCGCTGGAACGGACGCGACACGCTGGAACCGATTGTGTCCGCCCTCGGTCCATGGCCGTCGACTTTGATCGCCGTCGTTTTCGCGGCCATGTTGTTGGGCAAAAGCAAACAAGATCGTTCTTCGTCGAGCCAGCATTTGGTCCGAGACGTCATGCAGCAGGGTCTGATGGTTTGGATCATCGTGCTGGGCCAAACCGTGGTTGGGCTCTGGGTCACGTGGTGGTGGATCGGACCGCAGTTCGAATTGCCTTCCTCGGCCGGAATGTTGATCGAAACCGGGTTTGCTGGCGGGCACGGAACCGCCGCGGCGATGGGAGACGTTTTCAAGCACGCTTCGATCGGCTGGGAAGAAGGCTTTGACCTGGGCGTCATGATGGCAACCGGTGGATTGGTTTACGGCCTGGTCTCCGGCATTCTCTGGATTCAGCTGGCGCTTCGGCGGAACTGGATTCAGGTCACTCAATCCGCTGAGGATCCGGCGTCCGATCAGCCTGAACCGACCCCAACGAAATCAGCACCGAAACCGGAACGAAATTTCAATGCGGCCTCCCTCGGCAGCGCACGCATGGACGGAAGCGTGCTCGATCCGTTGTTGTTGCAAGCGATCTGGTTGGCGCTCGCGATGGGCATCGGCGTCGCCATGCAAGGCGGCGTGGGCTGGGTCGCGGAAGCCATGGGAACAAACGCCAGCGCCGAATCCGTTGAAGTGGCTGCGGTGGGGCCCAGCCAAACGTCCGATGATGCTGGATCCCCCGACGCCGGTGAATCCCAACTGCAATCGCGATTGACGCTGGCCAGCATTGTTGGATCGTTCCCGCTGTTCATTTACACGCTTTTCGGTGGCGCAATCGTGCGAATGCTGCTGCGAGCGATTGGCCAGGTCCACTTGATCGACGAGCAAACCATCCATCGACTTTCGGGAACCTCGATGGATTTGCTGGTCGTTGCCGCGGTCGCGACCCTGAATTTGGCGGCGGTGGCGTCTTTGTGGGTGCCTTTGGCCATTCTCCTGTTGGCCGGATCGATCTGGTCCACATTTTGTCTGCTGTTTTTATCTCGCAGGATTTTGCCGCCTGAAAAATGGTTCCCGCTGGGTTTGATCAATTTTGGGATGTCAACTGGCACCACGGCGACGGGGTTTGTATTGCTACGGGTCGTCGACCCGGAACTGAAGTCGGGGGCGGCAGAGGATTACGCGTTGGCGGCTCCCCTGTCAGCACCGTTCATTGGGGGTGGCATGATCACCGTTGCGATGCCTTTGGTCGTGCTTTCACGAGTTTCGATTGCTTGGCCAGCCCTGTTGCTGGCGACTTTGCTGATGGTGTTGATCGTGCTGGGGGTTCGATCGAGACGATCCCATTGACCCTTCGAAACCGTCCTTTTCCCCGCCCGAATGGCGGTGGGTTTGGCAAACCAGGTAGTTCAGCGAATTGCGTTATTGCCTGGCATCGGTAGACTGTAGCTTCCTCGCCCCAGCGATCACCTCATTGCAGATTTCATGGCTGAATTGAATCACGAATGCGGCGTTGCCGCGATTTACCATCTCTCTGGTCGCGGGCGCAGCCCCGTGTGCACGGACGACGGGCCGCGACAAATTTCGCGTCTGTTGCCCCGCATGTTGCTCGACATTCAAAATCGAGGGCAACTTGCCGCTGGGATGACGACCTTTGACCCCGACCGTCCTGCGCTCCTGAAAACGCGACGAGACGTTGGAACGGTGACGGAAGTCTTCCGTCTGAATCACCGTGCCAAGGCCGAATCGCTGATGAAGTCATTGGCCGGGCGAGCCGCAATCGGGCACGTTCGCTACGCCACCTGCGGGGCCGACGACCGGAATTACGCTCAACCGTTCGAGCGTCGTCACATCCACAAACGCAAATGGTTCAGTTTCTGCTTCAACGGCCAATTGGCCAATTACACGCTGCTGAAACAACGCTTGCTCGCCGATGGTGACCACCACTTGGCGCTCGACACCGACACAGAAATCTTTCTTCACGAGATCGCTCGACTGCTGTCGCAGTCGCAGGAACGACTCGACTGGATCGATGTTTTGAGGCAAGTCACGGCTGGTTTCGACGGTGCCTACTCGATGGCATTGCTGACCGCGGAAGGCGAAATGTTGGTCGCTCGCGACCCGCTGGGTATCAAACCCATGTGCTACATCCACGAGGGCCCATTGTTTGCCTGTGCCAGCGAGAGTGTGGCGTTGTTGAACCTTGGGTTTGAACCGGACCAAATTCATTCGTTGCCACCTGGCCATGCGATTCTGATCGATCCCGAGGAAGGTTTTCGGATGGAGCGGTTCGCTGAACCGGAAGCTCCCAAGCATTGCTTCTTCGAGTGGATTTATTTCGCCAACGTTGCCAGCACGCTGGACGATCGCAGCGTCTACCTTTCCCGCACGAACCTGGGTCGTGAACTGGCGGATGCTGAGCGAGAGTTCGGTCGTGTCCCATTGGACGACCCCGACACGATCATCGTCCCGGTTCCCGACACCAGCAAAGCCGCCGCGGATTCGATGGCGTATGAGCTGTCAATTCCCTGCCGCGAAGGTTTGATCCGCAACCGATACGCGGGACGCACGTTCATCGAAGGCGGACGAGCTCGAAAGGCCAAAGCGGCCGCCAAATACACGCCACTGCGGGAAGTCCTGCAGGGCAAACGTGTCATCCTGGTGGAAGATTCGATTGTTCGAAGCACGACCATGAATGCCTTGCTCGACCGAATTCGTGATGTTGGCGGTGCCAAGGAAATTCACGTTCGGGTGGCCTGCCCACCGATCGTTGCGCCGTGTTTCTATGGCATCGACATGAGCACCATCGATCAATTGATCGCGCCCAAGTACTTTTCGCTAACCGGCGAGTTGGACGAAGAGTCCCAGCAACGGATGGCAGATGATCTTGGCGCGGACTCGCTGCGGTACCTGCCCGTTTCGGCCATCGCCCGGGCGATCGACTTGCCCGAAGATCACCTCTGCCAGGCCTGCGTGACGGGCAAGTACCCGACTCCGATCGGCCAGCACCTGTACCAAATCGCTTGCGATAATCGTGGGAGTCGAATCAACAACCAACGCACCTACGAGCAACTCGCAGCGGCCGTTGCGGGTGAATGAGCGAGGTCGATTGCCGAACGGTTTCTGAACTGCCCCGGAACACCAAGCGTCCCGAAAGTGCATGAGTTTTCTCGAGAGTGATCAGCTCTCGGGATTCATCTCGATCTGACGCGTGAGTGCTTCTGCGGGAGTACCGCCAGGCTTGATTCCCAGGGTGGATTGCCCGTCTTCATCGGACAACGACCGTCCCATTCCGTTTTCCAGCAGATGCTGGGTGATTTTCGTTGCGTGCACGTGGCAGTTCTCCAAGAACACTTGGTACTTGCTGCTTTGAGTTCCACCCACTGCCGTTCCCGCGAGGTAAATCCCAGGCAGCTTGGTTTCCATCGTGGCTTCGTCGTACACAGGCTTTTGGCCCGGGTCTTCCATCGGAATGCCGAGTTGCTTGAACAGCGTTTTGTCCTGGTCGTAGCCAATCAACGTCAACACGTCATCGAAATGCATGTGCAAGGTGTGATGGCGACCATCCGGTAGCGTTTGCTCCAAGTCAACTCGTTCCGGCGTGATCGCAGTCACGCGACTTTGGAACAACGCCTCGACTGCTTTGCTGCGAATCAGCCCATCGATCTCAGGACGCAGCCAGTACTTGATGCTGGTCGATGGCAATTCGTCTCGGTGATAACTCAACGTGACCTTCGCACCAACTCGGTGCAGGCGAATCGCGGCTTCGACCGCGCTGTTACGACCACCCACGATCAAAACTCGACGACCGTGGTAATGGTGAGCCTCACGCAGGTAACCGTCGACATGCGGCAGGTCTTCACCGGGAACGTTCAGTCGATTGGGATGATCCGTTCCACCAATTGCCAAGACAACCGCCGACGCTTCGATGCACTTCGAACCGACTTGCACCTGCCAACGACGAGGCTGGTCCGGACAAGCTTTGATGTTGTCGACCTTTGAAAACGTTTCCACGGGAACGCAAAACTGGTCCACAACGCAACGCAAATAATTGAGGTACTCTTCGCGACTCGCTTTGGATTGATCGACCGTGTTCAACGGCACCCCCGCGATTGAGATTCGATCGTTGCTGCTGAACCATCGCGTTTGGGGGGCCCACCATGAAATGGTATGCCCGAGTGGACCGGCTTCGAACACGATCGCGTCGATGCCATTTCGTCGCAGTTCAATTGCTGTTTCAATCCCAATGGGCCCGCCACCGACCACCACCACGTCGCAAACGCGATTGGGCTCATGAGACACGGCGAGGCTGGATTCAGTTGGTTTCACGAGTCAGTCTGTGGTGGAACGATTGAAATGGGATCAAGTGGATCGGATCCGCGAACTCAGCCATCTTTGCGAGGTGGCAACCGACTGAATTGCGACTGATCCAGCGACCTACAAACACGCTATAGTCTAGCAAAATTCGGGTTGGTTCGAATCATTTTTCGGATTCCCGCTTGTTTCAACCGTCAGCCACCTGCGAGAGCAAATTTCATGATGCAACTAGGTTTTGTCAGTGCCATCTTGCCAGAGTACAACCTGGAAGAAGTCTTTGCCGTCGCTGGCCAGTGTGGCTATGAATGCGTGGAAGTCATGTGCTGGCCGCCGGGGAAAGCCGAACGTCGCTACGCCGGCACGACTCACATCGATGTCACGGACCTGTCCGATGAACGCATCGACCAGATTCAATCGCTGTGCCAACGATACGACGTCGCGATCAGCTCCCTCGGCTACTACCCCAATCCACTTTCACCGGACGAGGCCGAATCCAAGCTGGCATCGGAACACCTGATTCAATTGATCAATGCGTCTTCCAAGCTTGGCATCGGCCGAGTCACCACGTTTGTGGGACGCGACTGGAACAAAACCGTTGACGACAACTGGCCTCGCTTCGAAACCGTGTGGGGCCCGATCATCGAGGCCGCAGAGAAAGCCGATGTTCGAATCGGCATCGAAAACTGCCCCATGCTTTTCACGGACGACGAATGGCCGGGCGGAAAGAACCTGGCGACCAGCCCCGCGATCTGGCGGCGGATGTTCGAAACGTTTCCGAGCGAACACTTTGGACTGAACTACGACCCGTCCCATCCGGTGTTCATGCACATGGATTACCTGACACCGATGCGTGCGTTTGCAGATCGATTGGTGCACATTCACGCGAAAGACGTTCGTGTGGATCAAGTGATGCTGGATCAGGTCGGCGTGTTTGCCAACCCAAACGAATGGCACACCCCCAAATTGCCCGGACTCGGGCAAGTCGACTGGGGCCAGTTCTTTTCGATCCTGACTGACACGGGATACAGCGGACCGGTTTGCGTGGAAGTCGAAGACCGGGCTTACGAAGGCTCGATCGAGAACCGCATCCGCGCCCTCAAACAAAGCCATGACTACCTGCGGATGTTCCTGCCACGGATGTAACGCGTCGCCCCGGATGGGGCCGTCGTTCGTAGCTCGGGGCGGAAACCCCGAGACCAATCGCGAAAAACAAAAGGTCGCCCCGGATGGGGCCGTCGTGGGCCATGCCGCGTTGTGGAGCCGCCTGAAACGAACGCTTGGAACTGGACTCGGTTGCGATGAGGCCCGGCGGTTGAACGCTGCCCGACGGAACAGTTGGGGACAACTGTTCTACTCTGACGGCCGTCATTTCCGCGTGCAAATTCAACAATGCAAATTGCAATCGCCCCGTCTCATTTCGCGATCACGCCACATCGCCCCGGAGGGGCCGTCGTTCGTAGCTCGGGGCGGAAGCCCCGAGAACAATCGCGAAAAACAAAAGGTCGCCCCGGATGGGGCCGTCGTGGGAGGTGCCGCGTTGTGGAGCCGCTTGAAGCGAACACTTGGAAGTGGACTCGGTTGCGATGTGGCCCGGCGGTTGAGCGTGCCCGACGGAACAGTTGGGGACAACTGTTCTACTCTGACGGCCGTCATTTCCGCGTGCAAATTAAACAATGCAAATTGCAATCGCCCCGTCTCATTTCGCGATCACGCCACATCGCCCCGGAGGGGCCGTCGTTCGTAGCTCGGGGCGGAAGCCCCGAGAACAATCGCGAAAAACAAAAGGTCGCCCCGGATGGGGCCGTCGTGGGCAATGCCGCGTTGTGGAGCCGCCTGAAACGAACGCTTGGAACTGGACTCGGTCGCGATGTGGCCCGGCGGTTGAGCGCTGCCCGACGGAACAGTTGGAGACAACTGTTCTACTCTGACGGCCGCCATTTCCGCGTGCAAATTCAACAATGCAAATTGCAATTGCCCCGTCTCATTTCGCGATCACGCCACATCGCCCCGGAGGGGCCGTCGTTCGTAGCTCGGGGCGGAAGCCCCGAGAACAATCGCGAAAAACAAAAGGTCGCCCCGGATGGGGCCGTCGTGGGCAATGCCGCGTTGTGGAGCCGCCTGAAACGAACGCTTGGAACTGGACTCGGTCGCGATGAGGCCCGGCGGTTGAGCGCTGCCCGACGGAACAGTTGGGGACAACTGTTCTACTCTGATACTGCCCCGCTCGGAGGAATCGCAGGAACTCAGTGAGCTTCGAGAGCTTCCCAGCGTTTGTAAGACTCGGCGAGCTCCGCTTCCTTGGCCTTCAGTTCATCGCTCTTGACGGTGATGGTGTCACCACCGGATTGGTAGAATTCTGGCGCGGCCATCGCTTCGTGGATGGCCGCGATTTCCATTTCGAGCTTTTCAATCTTCCCTGGCAACAGCTTCAACTCGCGTTGTTCGTTGTAGGAAAGCTTGACTGCTTTCACAGAGGGATCCGCAGCAACACTGTTGCTGGCCGGGGGCTTCGACGTGGCCTTCTTGCCACTCGTTTTGGTTGTCCCCTGTTCAGCGCGTCTCCGCTTGGCGACCGCCTCCCATTCGTCGTAGCCACCCACGTATTCGTTGACGATCCCAGGATCCGAGTCGTCATCGAACACCAATGTGCTGGTCACCACATTGTTCAAGAACGTCCGGTCGTGACTGACCATCAACAACGTGCCATCAAAGCCAACCAGTTGCTCTTCGAGCAGTTCCAACGTCTCGGCATCCAAGTCATTCGTCGGTTCGTCCAGCACGATGACGTTGGCAGGCTGGGTCATCAGCTTGGCCAACAAGGCACGGTTGCGTTCACCGCCGGAGAGAAACTTGACCTGCGTTCGGGCTCGTTCGGGAGTGAACAAGTAGTCCTGCAAGTACCCCATGATGTGCTTGGTGGCATTGCCGACCTGGATCTTGTCGCTTCCTTCGCCAACGTTTTCTTGGACCGTGAGTTCTGGATCCAATGTGTCACGCAATTGATCGAAGTAAGCGATCTTGAGATTGGTTCCCAGTCGAACCGTCCCGGAGGTTGGTTGCAGTTTGCCCAAAATCAACTTCAGCAACGTGGACTTCCCGGCTCCGTTGGGACCAATGATTCCGATCTTGTCACCACGCATGATCAGCGACGTGAAATCGCGAATGATGACGCGGTCGGTTCCCGGGTAGGCGAACGAAACGTTGTCGAGTTTTGTGATCAAGGCCCCACCACGTTCAGCGACTTGCAGATTCAGCTTGGCCTTGCCCTCGAGACTGCGTCGTTGGTTGGCTTCGTTGCGCATCGTCTTGAGGGCTCGCACACGGCCTTCATTCCGTGTCCGCCGCGCCTTGATGCCCTGTCGAATCCAGACCTCTTCCTCCGCCAGCCGCTTGTCAAACAACGCGTTCTGCTTTTCCTCGGCATCCAATGCCGCGGCCTTGCGTTTGAGAAACGTTTGGTAGTCGCAGGTCCAATCGAAGAGTCGACCGCGGTCGATTTCCCAAATCCGATTCGCGAGCGACTGCAGAAACGAGCGATCGTGAGTGATGAACATCAACGTGCCCGACCAACGACTCAGGAAATCCTCCAGCCACAAGATCGACTGAATGTCCAGGTGGTTCGTTGGCTCGTCGAGGAGCAACATGTCCGGTTCGCTGGCGATGGCCCGGGCCAACAACACACGACGTCGCATCCCACTGGAAAGACTCTCGAACTCCGTCTCCGGGTCGAGGTTCATTCGGGTGAGCGTCTCCTCGATCTTTTGCTCGATCTCCCACTCTTCCCAGGTCCCATGATCGGTGGGCCCGAGGGCAGTTCCCAAGCCAGCGGTGGTCCCCATCTTGGAGAACTCCGCGGCGGGAAGCGTGATGATATCGCGGACCGTGCCGCTCACGTTCTGGGGCACATCCTGAGTCAGCCGTGCCAAACGCACATTCGGATCCAAGATCACTTGGCCGTTGTCCGGTGTGACATCGCCTGACAACATTTTGAGCAACGTTGTTTTGCCCGCTCCATTGCGACCGAGCAACCCGATGCGTTGCCCGCGTTCGATGCGTGCCGAGACCCCGTCCAGCAAAGCTGGCCCGCGAAAACCGATGGTCAAATCATCCAGTGAAATCATACTGTCGCGGTGCTTTCGGATACGTCGTTGGTGGATTCGGTCATGGACTCACGGAACAGGTCAGCGATCACGTCTTCGAGAGGTGGGTCTTCCACGACCACGTCCTCGATCACGTGGTCACGCAAGGTTTCAGCCAACAATCGGGGCACGTCGGCGCGTGGCACACGGTACGTCAACTTCGGCCAATTTTCATCCACGACATCGCCGAGTCGCTCGGGCCGCGTCAGGTTCTCCGATGCGGCAAACTGCAACGTGACCAATTTGTAGCCACTGAATTTGTCGACAATGCCCGACAGCGAACCGTCGTACTGAATGGTGCCCTGAGCGATCACGACCACACGCCGGCAAAGTGCGGCGACGTCCTTCATGTAGTGGCTGGTCAGAAGGATCGTGATCTTGCGTTTTTCTTGGTAGTAACGAAGGAACTGCTGAATGTTGTGCTGAGCGATCACGTCCAGACCTATCGTCGGCTCGTCCAGGAACAACACCTCGGGGCTGTGCAGCAACGCCGCGATCAACTCCATCTTCATCCGTTCCCCCAGCGAGAGTTCACGCACGGGTTGATCGAGCAGACGGGTCACGTCCAGCAAATCGCTGATCTCGTCCAAGCGAGTTTTAAATTCGCCTTCGGGGATTCCATAAATGTGTTGATGCAAGAGATACGATTCGCGGGCCGGCAAATCCCACCAAAGCTGATTCTTTTGCCCCATCACCAGAGCGAACCGGCGACGGTACCCATCCTTGCGTTCCCAGGGGACATACCCCATCACGCTGGCCGTGCCGGAAGTCGGTTGAATGACCCCGCTCAACAATTTCAGCGTTGTCGTTTTGCCGGCTCCATTGGGACCAAGAAAGGCAACAAACTCCCCTTGCTCGACTTGCAAATCGATCCCACGGACAGCGTTGACCTCGCGGAATTCACGGTGAAACAAGCCACGAATGCTGCCGCCGATCCCCTCGCGTTTTTGATAAACGCGGTAGTTCTTTGTCAAATCGCGGACTTCGATGATCGACATGGGTTGGACTTGCAGGAAGACGAGCGATTTCGGTCGTAAAAAGCGTCCATTGTAAGGACAGTTTGGAATCCCGCGAGGCGGCACCCACCCTGATCGGACACGCTTTCAACAATCGATTTCAAATCCTCGATTCAATCCCAAACCATCTCGATTCCCGACGTTTTGCTGGCCAAGCGATCAAACAGCTCGCTGGCAACAGGTCGGGACAGCATCGGCAGCCGATAGGTGTGATCGGCGGGGCCCGCCGCGGCGGTGTCAATTCGCAACGTCTGCATGTTCCAACGACGATCAAAGGGACTCTCCGAACAGCTCACCGATTGAATCCGGTCGTAGAAGGTGCAACTGACCTTTCGGTTCCAAAATCCCTCGCGAATGACGACCCCCTCGCCCGAAGGCAATTCCGCGAATCCAAAGTGGTGATGCCAGCGATGCGAGGCCCAAATGTTGCATGGGATCAAAACCAATGCAGCCAGCAATCCCAGAGCCAAGGAATACGGAGAATCCGATACCAGGAAAGCCGCTCCAGCGACGAGGAGACCGATGCCCTGGGCTCGCATCACAGCCTTTCGTCGCATCCGCTTGCGCGCCCGATTGTCCAGAGACTGCCAAGGCAACGCCGATTCCGACCAATCCAGACCCGGCCGAAGATGTTCGACCAATTCTTCCAAACGTGACTCGGGAATGATCGGAACGAACCAACGACGCGTGACCGTCGTCGCGGCGTCCTCGTTTTGTTTGCCAGCCCCACCAGCGGTTTCGATTCGAATCGACGCCAGCTTCATCCACCGCTGCATCGGTGAGCGATGAATGCTGATCCATTGAATGCGGCGTCGCGGAACCGTGGCCGACACGCGAGTGAGCAAGCCACAGGAAAGCTGCAGGTTTTCGTCACGCAGTTCCAACCGGTACCCGTAAAACCGCAGCACGTACCAGGCGATCCCGAGCAAACGAATCACCACCAACACGAGCACCAGTGCCCCGATCCAAACCAGCCATGATTCCCACCAACTGGACTGCGAGCTTCGGACACTCAGATCACCCGTTGAAATCAGACTCTTTGTGATCCGGCGAGCCAACTCATCGCCACGGCCAAGGAGTTGCGAAAGAATCCCAATGACAATCCCGACCATCACAAAACCGCGATTGCTGGCCAAACCCGCTAACACCAACCACTTCAAAGGAATGTCCAGCAACGTCGTGGTCGCCGAAACCGGGGCAGCATCCACGAACGATGGCGTCTCACCCCGTGTGGCCTCCATGGATTCCGATCCTGCCGCCACAGGGTTGCGAGTCGCCCCGAGGGAAGGCTCCTGCTGCCGAGCCGATTCAATTTGCTCACGCAGCGATTCGACTTCCCCCAGCGAGAGCACTTTGAGGATCGCTTCGGGTTCCGTGCCGCTAGCCGTTTCGACGCGAACTTCTGCAACCCCCAGCATCCGGTGGAACAAATTCTGAACCAAGTCCACATTCTGAATTCGCGCGACAGGAACGTTTCGCCGGGACTTGAAGATCACGCCGGACGTCACGATCAATTCACCGTCCGCCAGTTGGTAGCGATAAAACCAATAGCGAACCAATCCGATCATCGCGAACCCTGCGACCATCACCGCAAAAAAAACAAACGCGCCCCAGCCCCCCAGCCAACTCGATCGGGCGGCGTTCCAAGCCACCAGGACGACTGGAAGGATCGTGCGTTTCAAAACCGCAAAGGCTTGGAAGACGATCGAAATCGGATGCAGCGGTTTCGGTTCCGAGTTCATGCCGTCACCGATCGTTCAGACGTGACACTCATTTCCCCGCGACCACTCGTCAAGGCATCTCGCAATTGTTCGGCGGTTTCGAAGTTCAAATTCTCAAGCTGAATCGACGAGTCCTTGGTCCCCGCAGTGTGAATGACCAGCGTCGCCAACGAATACATCCTCTGCAGAGGCCCCTGCTCGATGTCGCTGTGCTGCATTCGCGAATGTGGAATCACAATTCGATGTCGCCACCAAACGCCTCGGCGAATTTCCAAACCATGTTCACTGATCCGCCAAGATGCACAACGGTGAGCCGCTTGGGGATAGAACCAACCGCCGTAGACGACCGCACCGAAAAGCAGCAGACAACCAGCCGCAGCCCATCCCAAAACTTCCAGCGTTGCCTCGGCGACGAACAAAGGAAAAACCATCCCGATGAGACAAACCACCACAACAATCGCAATGAAAATGCCTCCCACGAATCGATCCAAACGCAATGCCTCGATGGGCAACGATTGAAACCCCCGTTCATCGCCTGATCGCAACTCGGGTTCGCTGGCAGGCTGATGATCCGCGGTTGGAATCAGCACAGGTTCGACCTCCCCGATCGCCTCTTCATTCTCATTCGGTGCGGGCTCGGTGTTCATCAATCTATTCACTTTCGGGGGGGTGCGACACATTCAAAGCGATGCGAGGCATTGATTTCGTGGCCTGCAGTCGAAGCGAACGTTCAGCGGTTTATCGCGGGTTCCGGCTTGATTCAAGTTGGAGGATGGGACCAAATTGGGTAGACTGAAGCTCCCACCTGCGGACAATTCCACTTTGCCTGCGCAATTCCCCACCTCAAGCCGTTCGAGCATCCTTTGATGTTCCCAGCGATCTCGCTTCTCCGTACTCCACTGTGCTGCGCCGTTTTTCTCGCGGTCGTCTCGGTGCCAACGCTCTCGTTCTCGGACGATGATCCGTTCGCCAAATGGCGAAAACACTACCAAGAGGCAATCTATCCGATTTTGGATCAGGCCTGTTCCGAGTGCCATCGGGGCGCAGACTCGGAAGGTTTTGACATGGATCAATTCGGTGCAGCAAAAGATCTGCAGAAGAACGCGACGGTTTGGGAAGAAGTCGCCAAGCGAGTTCGGCTGAACGAGATGCCCCCCGAAGGCAGCCCGCAACTCAACGACCAGCAAAAGGCACTTGTTCATCGCTGGTTCGATTCGCGACCGGATGACAACGAGTGTGCCAAGTTGGCCAACGAAGAAACTCAGGCTTGGTACCGCGGCGTCGTGATGAGCCGTCGTTTGACGCGAACCGAATATCTCAACGCAATCCGTGACTTGGTCGGAATGCCAGTCGATGAGTCGTTGGAGGTTCCTTCGGATGGTTCGGGCGGCGAAGGGTTTGACACAGCCGGCGATGCGCTCTTCACATCGGCTTTGCACATCGAACAGTACCTCGCCGTTTCCAACCAAGTCATTCAAGACGCCATGCAATCGGGCGGCGACACTTCGCTGGCCAGCCGTCTGCTGAACACCGTTTCGAACGAAGGTGACGCTCGGGAAGCAATGGAGCAGTTCGCCCGGCGAGCATGGCGACGGCCCGTCGAGACTTCGGAGGTCGATCGATTGACGACGCTGATGAATGCCTCCCAGCAATCTGGGCTCTCGATTCGCGAAGCCACGGCGGATGCTTTCAAAGCCATCCTCGTATCACCGAACTTCCTGTTTGTCGTGGAAACGGAATCCGAAGCCGGTGGTGTGCAGCCTTTGACACCACATCAACTGGCCACGCGGTTGGCTTTGTTCTTGTGGTCGTCTGTCCCCGATGAAACATTGATGAAGGCTGCGGACGCCAATGAACTGGCAACGGACGAACAGATCCTCACTCAGATGCACCGGATGCTCGCCGATGGACGCTCGCGAGCCCTGGGCGAAAACTTTGGTTTGCAATGGTTGGGGCTTTCGCAATTCGAAGGCGAATCCAAACCCGACGTGAACATGTTCCCGGACTTCGACGAACGCTTGGCCGCCGCGATGCGAGAAGAAGCCGTGCGAACGGTCTGGAATGTGTTTCGTGATGATCGGCCGCTGATGGAATTGATTGACGCAGACTCCATTCATGCCAATGCAACCCTCGCGTCCTACTACGGACTGGATGTTTCCGATCCAGAGCTGAAGCAGACCGATGACTCAGAGACCTGGCAACGCATCCCACTGACCGATCGTCGGCGAGGCGGCGTGATCACGCTTGCCGCTGTGCTGACCCGATCGTCCTACGGTCACCGGACCAGCCCCGTGCTGCGTGGTCGCTGGGTTCTGGAAGAGGTGTTGGGCGGGCGCGTGCCACCTCCGCCACCAGGCGTGCCAGCACTGGAAGAAGCAGAAGCGGACCACGCCGCGACGCTTCGAGAACAACTGGAAATCCACCGCAAGAACCCTCAATGCGCGGCGTGTCACAACCGCATGGATCCGATTGGTTTTGGGTTGGAAAACTTCGATGCAATCGGGCGTTGGCGGACCGAGCAAGACGGTCTCGCCATCGACTCCAGTGGGAAACTGCCATCGGGAGAAACCTTTTCCGGCCCCGAAGAACTGAAACAGTTGCTGCTGCGACGAAGCGGAGAATTCAAGAAGCACTTCGTCAAAAAGCTGTATGGTTTCGCTCTCGGCCGCTCGCTCAACAAGTTTGACAATTGTGTGGTCGATGAATGCTTGGAAGCACTCGACGAAAACGATCAACGCGCCACCGTGGTACTGGAGACGATTGTGACCAGCTACCCATTCCGAAACCGTTATTTCAAACCCGCCACCCCTTGAGCCCTTTTAGGTTGATCATGCAAACGCCTATTCCTCGTCGTCGCTTTTTGCGTGGCAGCGGAGCCGTGCTGGGATTGCCTTGGATGGCATCCATGGCAAAAACCATGGCTGGTCCTCGGCCCCAAGATTCGAGTTCATCCAGCGGGACCGGTGACGAACCGCAACCGCCGCTTCGCACTGCATTTCTGTACTTCCCCAACGGTGTTTGGGAAAAGGACTGGGTGCCTGAAACCGAAGGAGCCGACTACGAGTTGTCACCGTCACTGGAACCGCTGGCGGACTTGAAAGATGACTTCCTGGTGTTGTCAGGGCTCGACAAAAAACACTCGCACGGCGGCGATGGGCACTACGCCAAAACGGCCAATTACCTGACCGGAATGCCAGTCGCCAAAACGACCGGAAAAGACATCAGCAGCGGTGGTGTTTCCATCGACCAATTGATCGCTGCCAAAGTGGGCGACCAAACGCCGCTGCCATCGTTGGAACTGGGCATCGACCCGGTGATCAGCGGTATCGACAGCAACGTTGGCTACACCCGTTTGTATGGCTCGCACATTTCGTGGCAGTCACCGACTCGCCCCGTCGCGAAGGCCATCAACCCGCGAGTCGTCTACGAGCGTTTGCTTGGCAAGCGAATGAAGACGAGCACCCCCGAGGCTCGTTCCTACCAGAACCTGCTGGACTACGTTTTGGAAGACGCCCATCGTGTTCGTGGCAAACTCAGCCGTGACGACCAGTTCAAGATGGACGAGTACCTCGACTCCGTCCGCGAGGTGGAAAAGCGAATTGAATTTGCCACGCGTGACCAAAGTCATCGCGAACGTTACGAAGCTGAACGAGATCGCATCGCCGACGGTCACGCGTTGGAGATTCCCGAAACGGGAACGCCGGGTGACTTCCGCGAGCACATCGATCTGATGCTGGACATGATGGTACTCGCTTTCCAAACCGATTCGACTCGCGTCGCGTCGTTCATGTTCGCCAACGACGTGTCAGGCCGTTCGTTCAGCTTCCTCGACGGAGTCAATGGCGGGCACCATGAGCTTTCGCACCACGAGAACAAAGAGGAAAAGATCGCTCAGTACCAACTCATCAACCGTTGGCACACGGAGCAATTCGGCCGCATGCTGCGAAAAATGAAAGCAATCCAGGAAGGCGATTCGACGCTGCTCGACAACAGCATGATCCTGTTCGGCAGCAGCTTCTCCGACGGCAATCGTCACGACCCAGACAACTTGCCATTGTTGCTGGCCGGTCGCGGCGGCGGCACGATCCAGCCCGGTCGTCACATCGCTGCCAAAGGCCAAGTCCCCGTCTGCAACTTGTATCTGTCGATGGCCAAACGCTACGGATTGGACCTCGAACGATTCGGCGACAGCGAACACGAACTGACCGAACTGGCAGACGCCTGATTGGGCACTTGGCAAGACGTCTTTCGCAAGCCACCAAGCACCGTCGCCGGATTCGCCAAGAATTCGGACGCGTTCCAACTGAAACATCTGAATCCAGCCACATGCATTCACGTAGGCCAGGTCTCACCTGGCAACCAAGCCGATGCTTTGGAACAAAGCGAGGCGATTTGCCATTCATCCGCGAGTTCGTGAGGCTCCGTCCGATCACCCAGCCAGGTGGAACCTGGCCTACGTCGACTCACCGTAGCCGGATTCGCCAAGAATTCGGACGCGTTCCAACCGGAACATCTGAATTCTGGCAAATGCAGCTACATGCATTCGCGTAGGCCAGGTCTCACCTGGCAACCAAGCCGATGCTTTGGAACAAAGCGAGGCGATTTGTCATTCATCCGCGAGTTCGCGAGGCCCCGTCCGATCACCCAGCCAGGTGGAACCTGGCCTACGTCGACTCACCGTCGCCGCAGTCGCCAAGAATGCGGACGCGTTCCAACTGAAACATCTGAATCCAGCCACATGCATTCACGTAGGCCAGGTCTCACCTGGCAACCAAGCCGATGCTTTGGAACAAAGCGAGACGATTTGTCATCCATCCGCGAGTTCGCGAGGCTCCGTCCGGTCACCCAGCCAGGTGGAACCTGGCCTACGTCGACTCACCGTCGCCGCAGTCGCCAAGAATGCGGACGCGTTCCAACAGAAACAGCCGAATCCAGCCACATACACTTCCGTAGGCCAGGTCTCACCTGGCAACCAAGCCGATGCTTTGGAACAAAGCGAGGCGATTTGTCATTCATCCGCGAGTTCGTGAGGCCCCGTCCGATCACCCAGCCAGGTGGAACCTGGCCTACGTCGACAGAAAACCGCCACGCAACAGGCCCGGATGGGCCAACTGAAACATCTGAATTCCGGCAAATCCAGCCACATGCATCCACGTAGGCCAGGTCTCACCTGGCAACCAAGCCAATGCTTTGGAACAAAGCGAGGCGACTAGTCATTCATCCGAGAGTTCGCGAGGCTCCGTCCAGTCACCCAGCCAGGTGGAACCTGGCCTACGTCGACCAATCTCGAATCAGGGGGCTCCGTCTTTGGGATCGATCAGACTGCGGAACAACTCGCCATCGACACTGGACGTGAGAAATTCCGTCGATCCATCCAATCGAGAAAACAGCGCGCCGCCTGGATGAGCCGATCCCCAGTTGTCCATGTAACGCGCGCCGGGGCCATCTCGTTCGATCAACAAACCACTTCGAACGGTTCCGTTGCTACCGCCACTGAAGATCGGTTCGTCGTAATACCAACTCGTTTCCGTTTGAACGGTCGGGTCAAACGCTTTCTCCCCCGTCCCCAACGTGTTGCTCAATCCGTCCGCAATCGCACTGAGTCGCTGAGCGTCAGGGAAGTTCAACATCACGCGGCGGTTGCCAGCGTAATCTGTCTTGGCCCACGCCCGACCGCCCGCGGAATACCTGCCATACGAATCATCTCGCGGGACCAGTGGTTCTCCTCGCGAGCGACTGGGGCAACGGAACAGCGGCCCAGCGGATTCGACCTGAACGTTCTGGTACGCTTCGCCTTGTTCCAGCGATGGCAGGATCGCATAGGCCCAGCACCCCGTTTGCTGCGGCGGTGAGGCTCCCGGTTGGCCGACTCCCCACCAAAACTGATGGTCAACCGCAAAGGTATAAGTTCCAATCCGAATCGGTTTGCCCGACGCTGACACGACAGTGCACTTGCCATCATCACCGCCATTGCTGGGAAGGTACTCATGCTTGGCAGCGTGCATTTGAATGCCGAGCGCGAGTTGTCGTTGTTGATTCATGCACTGAGTCCGTCGGGCTGACTCACGTGCGTTCTGAACCGCCCCCGTGAACAACGACACCAGCAACCCTATGATCGCAAACACGATCAACAGTTCGATCAAGGTAAAGCCGCGGCGAACGTTCGTGATGCGTCCCGGTTCGAAATAAGATTGGTTCATGGCAAGTCCTATCGGATTGGCGGAACGGATCAGTGGTCGATTCGGAAAAGAAGGTGGCTTGCGCCGATGGATTCAATGGGCTCCGCTGGGAGAGAGTTCAGAAGACTTGGATTGCGAGAAAGATCTGATTGACTGACGATCAGCCACGGTTGATCATCGTCATTGTACCGGGCCAACGCTGCAAATTCAGGATAGGCTTCTCGAATCCCCATGCCGAGCCCTGTGCTGGATATCAACTTCAGTGGGCGATGCTGTGGATGGGTCGCGACCCAATGAGCGACCAAATCATTGTCCTGGCCCCAATCGGTGGCGTCATTGAATAGATGCAAGTGCCCCCTGTCGGTCCCACCCGAAACCACATTGAAGGCGCCGAGCCAGTGTGGTGCGATGCAAATGGATGCAACGCTTGTCGCCATGAGTCCCAGCAGGATCCCAGCGTTGACGCTGCGACCTGTGTTTGAATCATGACAACGTGCCAGCGGTGCCACCATCAACAGAAACAGGAAGGGATACAATGGCAGAATGTATCGGTGCTGCTGTGCGAACCCACTTTTGTAGGCGGTGATCTCAATCATTGCGAAAGCGATGCAGGCGATAACAACCTGATCCAACGAAACGAACCACCGATGTTGACGATCGAGCGTCCGGCCGACCAGGTAGAGAAGACTGGCGGTGATCGCAACCAGAGTTCCCGTTGGCAATTTCACCAACATGGAATACAAGTAAAACCACCACCATCCGTGTGTCGTGTTCATCCCTGACGCGTAGCTAGTGATTCCTTCACGAAAGTCACTTTGTTGGCGATCCATGCCGTTGAGATACTGCTCAGGCACAGGACAAGGAATTCGTTCGAACCATGTGTTCGCAAATCGGGGTGCGATTTCACCATTGGATTGGCCATACAAGGCATCTTCAGAGAACTTCAATTCTCCAAGCGGCTTTCCGATTCCATCAAAGCCATAGGGCACTGCGATGGTTAGCAGAGCGAGCACCACGGCGAAAGACGCCTGACCTACGATGCGAGGTTGCCGAGCATTCCAACATCTCCAAATCACAAACGCGAGATAGATCGGGCACAACAACAATGCAGTGAATTTACAAGATAGAGCCAGACCAAAAGTCACACCGCCCAACGCTGCATCTTGCCACCGGAGCGATCTGATCCAACGACAGAAGCACAAACTACTCACCAGCATCGCTGACGCCACCGCAATGTCATTGGTAATCAGCGAGCCATGAGCCAGGACCTGGGGCTGGAACACCCAGAAACCTGCCGCAACCAGTCCGATGGCGGGTCCGTATGGCATTGGATTGCTTCGGCTCGACTCATGTGATCTCCCCCCGTAAAAAGACCGTCCCAAAAAGAACAGCGCCACCGTTGCAGCAACCGTGAACAGACCGACAAGAAGTCGTCCCCAAAGGAGGTGTTGCTGAAATTGTCTGGGAGAAGACGCATACAGCTCACGTCCATAGGGAAACTCACTCCGGACAGATGCGCCGCTCAATGCGCCTGACTTCAAGCTGTCGGTCATGTCAAAGGACGGCTCAAAATGCTCCAGTTCTCCCCAACACAAGAAGGCTGGCAGAGTTCCGAGAGCGCGAACCAAAGGTGGATTGACGTTGAATGAGTGCAAATCCCCGTGCAACCAGTACTGAACTCCCGCATAGAAATGCCCATATTCGTCACTGACTGGGGAAGACCGACAGGCGTGCCACCCCAATAACGTTGACTGGACCGCTATCAAAGCCACCAGGATTTTCACCTGGTTGTCGCTCACGAACGCTATCGTGGCAGACCACGACATCCAACAAAGCGGCGTCCTATTCCACAAAGTCCGCTCCTACCTTCAAGGCTGCCGTCACCGTTTCAGTCTCCAATTTGATTTCTAAAGGAATTTGCTGAAAGACAAACCCTCTCCGTCGAACGTTGTCGTTGAGTCGGACGCGAAGTGCGAAGTCCGCAATCCCGGAATTCGTCTCCACGTCAACCAACAGCAAGAAACACCTAGCAAGGAATCTATTTTCCAAAACCGCCATCAAAATGTCTCCGATCGTGGCCAAAATCGGTAAACGGCCATGCCAATGATAAGACTCATTAGTCCTAGGTTGAGAAAGAGAAACCACGACGTTGTTGACTGTGGCGAATTGGCGCGAGCATTGGCCAAAGCATGCTGCTGAATCATTGCCAGTTGCATATCCGAATAGGGAACATGAAAGCGTTTCCCATCTTTAATACGCGCCCACTCAGTACCAGTCGGCCAGGGCGGAATCCACTCAAAGTTGTCAACGTCGATCTCACTAATGTCGAGCATTTCGATCGAGCAGATGTATCCGAATGTCCCATCCGGTGTGACCTCTCGATAGGTTGCCTTCTTGGGATATCGAAAACCATCGAACGTCATCAGTTCCGAAACATCGATTTGCAGTGGACCATCACGAGGCCTTCCTAGCACCTCCAGAGGCAAATACTCGGGTTCTGAGGTGCACACCGAATAGAACGGATCATCCGGATCGGTGGATGACATCCGAATTGCTTTTGGATCCGCCTTGTGTTCGAACCATTCGGTTTGAAGTTTGTCGCCCATTGGAACGAACTCGAATTCTTCAGGTGGTTCACCCCCGATGATTGCGGAGCGATCGTTGACCAGAAGGCTGACGAGTGGGTCGTATACAAAAGCGGGGAGCTTGTACCCAACTGATTGGTTGCCATGCGAGGTTACTGCTTTCCTGCCTTCAAAGTCGAATAGCAACTTCCGAAGAAAACTTTGGCTGGCCCGTCCGTTGGTGCCCTCAAAATAGGTCAGCAACGGATCGTCATCGATGTGAGGTTCGCCCTGGTTCTTCTGATAGTGCATCAAACGAACCGGAATGTAGGAGCGATCTGGACTTGGCTTGCCAATGGCGAGCGTCCGCACGCCATTGGCAGCGATGTCCAAGTGCCCTGAGAAAAACGTCGCGCCACCGTGCTCGGTGCGGCTTTCAGTTTCGATCGTGTACCGAAACTCTTTGCCGTAGAAATAAGTGCGAGGCTCCCCCTTCACGCGACGCAGTTCGTCAGCACTCAATAGCCGGTCAACTGCGTTGGACGACTGAGCCTGCGAGCGAGCCGGTGAAAGGCAAAGAAGAGTCAATAGCATCAGACTCGCTCGGAGGCGTCTGGCGTACGGGAGCGTCTCGGGACTCCTGCGTCGAGCTTGCGATGACGGCCTCGTCCCGGGCGAATTTGCACCCAAGTTTCCGCAGAAGTTCTGTTGAGCAGTTTGGGGGCAGAACCACGTAGGCCGGGTTTCACCTGGCTCCCTCGCCGATGCTTTGGAACAAAGCGAGGCGGTTTGACCTGCGTTCTCGAGTTCGCATGGCTTCGTCCAGTCACCTCGCCAGGTAGAACCTGGCCTACGTCGGCTGGCGTACGACACCCAAGTCACCAAGCCACCCTGGACTTGGGCGTTGCGAGGAATCAATGGTTGGGTGCGCATGGTTGAATTACCCTTCTAATTGGATCGTGGCCAGAATCGGTAGGCGACCAACCCCAGGACCAGAACCACCAACCCGACATTGAGATAGAAGAACTTGGGTGACTCCGGCGAAGGCGCATCCGCGCGAGCATTGGCCAAGCCATGCTGCTGAATCTTTGCCAATTGCGCATCCGAATAGGGAACATGAAAGCGTTTGCTGTCTTTCTCTCGCATCCACTCCGTACCGGCCGGCCAGGGAGGAATCCACTCAAAGTTGTCGACGTCGATATTTCGGATGTCAAGCAATTCGATTGAGCACGAGAACTCACACGTCCCATCCTTCACGACATATTGATAAGTCGCCTTACGAGGGTATCGAAACCCCTCAAATGTCATCAGTTCGGAGATGTCAACTTGCCGTGGATGGTCTGGCGACCATGCCATCAACTCCAGAGGAAGGTGCTCTGGATGCGAAGTGAATACCGCGTAAGATGGATCCTCTGGGTCAGTCCTCGACATGCGGATCGCTTTCGGATCCGCTTTGTGTTCGAACCATTCGGTTCGAAGCTTGTCCCCCATCGCAACGAACTCAATATCATCAGGTGGTTCAATCCCGATGATCGCACTCCGATCATTCACTAGAAGCCCGGCAAATGGATCAAGCTGAAAGGCTGGCAACCCATGTCCAACCGACTCGTTGCCAAACGAAGTCACCCTCGTCTTACCTTCAAAGTCGTGGAGTAGTTTTCGGTCGAAAACATGGCTGATTCGTCCGTTCGTACCCTCGAAATAAGTGAGCAACGGATCATCATCAATGTGCGGTTCCCCGGGGTTCTCCTGGAAATGCATCAGGCGAACCGGAACGTAAGAACGTAGCGGACTCGGTTTGCCAATGGCGAGCGTTCGGACACCATTGGAGGCGGTATCGAAATGTCCCGAGTAAAAGTTCGCGCCGCCTTCTCCGACGTCAATTTCCGTTTTGATCGTGTATCGAAACTCTTTGCCATAGAAGTAAGTGCGAGGCACCATTTGCGTGCGACGCAGTTCGTCAGCACTTGGCAACTGGTCATCCGCGTTGGACGACTGAGCCGAGGAGATGGTGGCAGGAAGGCAAAGAAATGCGAGCATCAAGAGTCGCAATTGGGTCCCCCCGGTGCATGGACGAACCACTCGATGCTCCGTTCCAGTATTCGCGTGATTGTTGGTCCAGAACGACGAATCCCCGCTTTCGAATACCGGTGCATTTGCCGCACGAGCCAGAAACAAAAAGTTCACAGCGGTCATCATGGCCCCCTTCTCGAACCCGCACGGACGTTGACACAACCACAACACCCTAAAGAGGGGGGAGCAAGATGCAACCCAATCATTTTAGAGATCCAGTTGAGATTGAAGGCTGGCGAGACACGACGACGCTCGCGTCGTCGTGTTTCATCCTCCACGCCGTCCCCCTCCTGGGCGACACTTTCAGTTCCTTCGACGGCCCCGAGGCCGCCGCCCCAAACTAGCGCTGAGGCCCCATCCGGGGCGAATCCGCATCGGAGTCTTGGAGAAACCACCTAGCAACCCCGAATGGGCCGACACTCGCCGTAGCCGAATTCGCCAAGAATCCAGACGCATCCCAACTGGATCATCTGAATTCTGGCGAATCCAGCCACGCACCGGCTAGCAAGCAGGCCCGGATGGGCCGACACAGCCATTGCCGGGGCCGTCAGGCCCCGGAAAAGCTCTCCACCCCCGGAATTAAAACCCCGAAGGGGTGACAGAGAACACTCAACTCTGCCGCCCCTTCAGGGCTTGGTGCATTGTCCAATCCATGCACCGGGGCCTGACGACCCCGGCAGAGGATCTGCCGGCCCTCCGGGCCTCTCACCTTCCGCCAAGCAACACACCCCGAAAGCGTTTCGGTGCAAGCACGCGAATCGGCAATCATCCCGGTGCTTTCTGAACGAGATGACCGCTGGTTCGAATGAGAAGCAATCTTGCACGGTTGGCGCCGGTTTAGTCCGCAAACATTTCACCGTCGCCGGATTCGCCAAGAATGCGGACGCGACGCAACTGCAACATCTGAATTCGGGCGAATTCAGCTACGCGGACGAGTGAGAAAGATCAGGGTTTGATCCAGGTCACTGGCTTGCGTCGGTTGGGATAGAGTTCCCGACAGAGATCACAAACACGTCCATCACAGCCTCGGGCGGTGCAGAATTCGCGACCGTAGAAAATGATCTGCAGATGCAGCTTGTTCCAAGATGACTCCGGGAACAAGCTCTTCAGGTCTCGCTCGGTTTGCACAACGCTTTTGCCGCTGGACAAGCCCCATCGTTGGGCCAAACGATGGATGTGCGTGTCGACCGGAAACGCAGGAAAACCAAACGCTTGGGACATCACAACGCTGGCCGTTTTGTGCCCGACGCCAGGCAAGGCTTCCAGCTCTTCAAATGTGCTGGGGACCTGACCTTCGTGCAGATCGATCAGCATCCCGGACAACTTGGCCAGAGCCTTGGCTTTTTGCTTGGACAATCCCAACGGCCGGATGATCTCGAGGATTCCCTCTTCGCCAAGCTCACGCATCGCCGCAGGGGTTCCCGCGACCGAGAACAACTCTGGCGTGATCTCATTCACCTTTTTGTCGGTGCACTGAGCGCTCAGCAGAACGGCGACCAACAAGGTGAACTCGTCGGTGTGGTCCAGAGGAATTGGCGGGTCCGGGTAGAGCGTGTTGAGACGCTCCAGGACGATGGCGGCACGTTCTTTTTTCAACATCGCCACACTATACCGAATCGTCTGGGAATACCCAGTGATCAGATTTGGTAGTTCACTTCGGGACGCAACTCATCGGCGGGTTCGTCGGATCCGCGGACTTTCAATTGCGGCTTTTCAAGCACCACGGTAGTGCCGGGCGAAACGCTGCGAGTGATCCAAACGCTGGACCCAATCACCGATTCGCGACCGATCACCGTGCGACCACCGAGGATCGTGGCGTTGGCATACACCACCACATCATCTTCGATCGTTGGGTGTCGTTTCTGACCACGGATCAATTGTCCATCGGCATCCGTTGGGAAGCTCAATGCTCCTAGCGTCACACCTTGATACAGCTTGACGTGCTTTCCGATGTGGCACGTCTCACCAATCACCACGCCGGTTCCGTGATCGATGAAGAAGTAATCACCGATCGTGGCACCAGGGTGAATGTCGATGCCCGTTTCTTTGTGCGCCCATTCCGTCATCATTCGAGGAATGAAGGGCACGTTGAGCTGCACCAGTTCATGAGCGATTCGGTAAACCGTGATCGCTTCAAAACCGGGGTAGCAAAAGACAACTTCATCGGTTGTCTGGCAGGCTGGATCGCCGTCATGTGCGGCTTGCACATCCGTGGCGAGCACATGCCGAAGCTTGACGATGCGTTTGAGCATCTCGATCGCCATGGCTTGGCCTTTGGCTTCGAAGTCAATGTCCGTCTCACAATCCTTGTGATTCTGAAGCACCCGGTGCTCGTGCCGCAAAGCGCGAGCGATCTGGGTTGTCAGTTGATCGTGCAAGGAATCAATCAAACCGCCAACGTGATAGCGGATGTTGCCGGCGTGCAGATTCGTGTGCCGCTTGTACCCCGGGTACAAGATGTCCTTGAAATCGAGCAGGATGTCAACGACGGCGGTGTAGCTAGGCAAGGGGCAGTGCCCCAGATGATTGATCGAATCATCGGAGGTGTAGGTGCTGACGATTTGCTCGGTCAGCTCAGGTAACTGCTCTTTCAGCCGAAAATCGGATGCCACGCCTATACTCCCTCGGGCGACTGCGAAACACTCTTCACCGGCGGAACCGACTCGAGAGACTCAGGCACAATGGCCTGAGCGTCCTCGATTTCGTTTCCTCCAACTTCCAGGACGATCAGGGACCGATGCTGGGCGGGTTGTCCAGCAGGAAGTCGCGAGGACCGCGGTGCGTGTAGTAAGGGTACGCGACCTGGGCAGACGGCGCACCTGCTGTGAATGGCTGGCCTTGCATTTGAGCCGCCGCTCCGTGACCCAGCACGCCTGGGTTCATGTGCGAACTGTAGTCCAATCCGCCTTGTTGCCAACCGAGAGGACCGGCTTCACAGCCCGTCCGGCAACCGGTTTTGCAACCCATCAGCCGGCCGCGAGTTTTGCCCAGCAATCCGCCACTGCCATTGCGACCGCACGAGCCATTGCTGCAGGCACCGTTGCCACACGAGGAGTCACCACAACCGCAATCGCTTGAGGCGACGCCGCAGTTGCCAGTCGAACATCCGCCACGTGTGTTGTGGTGGAGGCATCCGGTGCTGATCATCAGCATTCCGGCCATCGATCCGAGTAAGAGCCAACGATTCATTCCGAACCCTTCCATCCAATATGAATTGGGTGCCGAGCACAAAGGTCTCGACACGTGATACGAGTCTTTCTTTCACCTTTCGTTTCGGCCGTTGACACCGATTCGATGCACACAATCGCACCAACCGCGCCAGAAGTCGGAAGGGGTGGGCGGCAAGGTTTACCTAAACTAACAATTGGGGCTTCCTTTGCAGTTTCAGACCAAGCCGTTCCTGACAAGGTTCGCGGGCCCCGATGCCAAGCCCACCGCAAACGCCCCGGTTTAAGCGATTTCCAACTTGAATCAGCGTGCAAAAACCGTGGGTCCGCGTTAGGCTGAGAGGTCCGGAGCATGGTCGCGGCTTTCATTTTGGCGACGACCGACGCATCCTCCGGACGCGAACCAGCTCCAGCAGGCGAGGAAAATGAAGACCGAGGCGCCCGACGCACCGCCAACCGAATTCTCCGGCAATGAATTGGTTTCGAACCACTTCGCGTCGATCCAAGCGTTCGGAACGGATCTCGCGGAAGAACGCCCTGGCCGGGTGCTGAACTGGTTCCGGCAAGTGGTCACGCTACTCGGCATCACCGCGTTTCATGGTTCGCTCAGTTTCATTGCCTGCCTGTGCGTTCTGCTGACCGTCCGGTTTGTGTTCTTCACCCAGCAAGTCGACGTGGTCGGAATCCTTTGGTTCGTTGCGGCCATCGCAGTCGGCGGTCTCATCGGCCTCCTGCAGCTAACGATTGTCTCGCGCTACGAAGAGTACCCGTTCCACCTGCTGTTGGCCCGCCGACTTCGCCGTGTCATCCAAGGACGCCAAAACCCGGTGGTCTCTCCCAGCGACGAGGGAGCCCGATTCTGCGAAATCGTCCCTCAAGAAAGATGGAAGCTTCTGCGCCTGGAAACCGCATCTGACCTCGCTTGGGTACGCATCGACCACAACGGCGTGTGGATGGAAGGCGATCGCAATCGATATCACTTTCCCCCCAGTTCGATCTTGGGGGCGATCCCTCAGTCGTTCACTCCGGCCGGAGGTTGGGCCCAACTGCACGCCGCGATGATCTACGTTCGCACCGAAAACGGTCCGGAAGAAATCCCCGTGGTCTACCGCGACTTTCGTTTTGCGGAAATGAACTCGGCTGAGCGCTGCCGTCAACGAGATGCAATGGTCGAAGCGATCTGCGAAATCGCTCGAGGCAGCGAGTACGAACCGATCTGCGTGCCAATGGACACCAACCCATCGCAAGCGTCCGACACACCAGCCAGCAACAATCCCTACGCTCCACCGCCGATGACGTCGCATACCGGAGCGTGAAAGCAGTCATCGACGCTGGAAGAATCGAGACGTCGTCGAGACTCACCGACATCGCCCCGGAGGGGCCGACGTTCTTAGCTCGGGGCGGAAGCCCCGAGAACGAGTGTGAAAATCAAACGGTCGCCCCGGATGGGGCCGGCGTGGAAGATGCCGAGTTGTTGTGCCGCGTGACGCCAGCGGTTGGAATTGGACAGGGTCGCGATGAGGCTTGGCATTTGAGGGCCGCCCGACGGAACAGTTGAGGACAACTGTTCTACTCTGGTGCACTGAATTTCTACGCGTTCGAAGTTCACCGACATCGCTCCGGAGGGCCCGGCGTTCTTAGCTCGGGGTGGAAGCCCCGAGAACGAGTGTGAAAAATCAAACGGTCGCCCCGGATGGGGCCGGCGTGGAAGATGCCGCGTTGTTGTGCCGCGTGACGCCAGCGGATGGAATTGGACTGGGTCGCGATGAGGCTTGGCATTTGAGGGCTGCCCGACGGAACAGTTGGGGACAACTGTTCTACTCTGGTGCACTGCATTTCTACGCGTTCGAAGTTCACCGACATCGCTCCGGAGGGGCCGGCGTTCTTAGCTCGGGGTGGAAGCCCCGAGAACGAGTGTGAAAATCAAACGGTCGCCCCGGATGGGGCCGGCGTGGAAGATGCCGCGTTGTTGTGCCGCGTGACGCCAGCGGTTGGAATTGGACAGGGTCGCGATGAGGCTTGGCATTTGAGGGCCGCCCGACGGAACAGTTGAGGACAACTGTTCTACTCTGGTGCACTGAATTTCTACGCGTTCGAAGTTCACCGACATCGCCCCGGAGGGGCCGACGTTCTTAGCTCGGGGCGGAAGCCCCGAGAACGAGTGTGAAAAACAAACGGTCGCCCCGGAGGGGCCGGCGTGGAAGATGCCGAGTTGTTGCGCCGCGTGACGCCAGCGGATGGAATTGGACTGGGTCGCGATGAGGCTTGGCATTTGAGGGCTGCCCGACGGAACAGTTGGGGACAACTGTTCTACTCTGGTGCAATGCATTTCTACGCGTACGAGACTCACCGACATCGCCCCGGACGGGGCCGGCGTTCTTAGCTCGGGGTGGAAGCCCCGAGTACGAGTGTGAAAAACAAACGGTCGCCCCGGACGGGGCCGGCGTGGAGGATGCCGCATCGTTGTGCCGCGTGACGTCAGCGGTTGGAAATGGACTGGGTCGCGATGAGGCTTGGCATTTGAGGGCCGCCCGACGGAACAGTTGAGGACAACTGTTCTACTCTAGTGCACTGAATTTCTACGCGTTCGAAGTTCACCGACATCGCCCCGGACGGGGCCGCCGTTCTTAGCTCGGGGTGGAAGCCCCGAGAACGAGTGTGAAAATCAAACGGTCGCCCCGGATGGGGCCGGCGTGGAAGATGCCGAGTTGTTGCGCCGCGTGACGTCAGCGGTTGAAGTGGGTTTGGTTGCGACGTGGCTTCGCGATTGAGGGCTGCCCGACGGAACAGTTGGGGACAACGGTTCTACTCTGAGCTTCAATCAGGAACCCGGTAACACTTCAAGAACATTTCGACGGTCGACTCGATGATGCAGGCCCGCTTCTTTTTGCTGGGTGGCGACTCGCCGTTGACGATCGTTGGCCAAAACGCGAACGCCATCAGCATTCCGACGAACTGCTTGCCCGCGAATTCGGTGTTGGTGTGATTCAGAGCCCCCGCCGCGAGCGCATCGTCGAGCCAGCGTTCCACACGCTTGTGAAAGCGACGGTGATCGATCTTCTTTCCCACCTCGGGCTCGGCCAAGACTCGCGAGATGCCGGCACGCGCCAACGCGACAACGGATTTCGACGTCATGAGCTGAACCTCAGCCTCCGCCAGTTCAGTCAACTGTTCTCGCAGGTCGCGAGATGGATCGAACGAGCACTCAGGTAGCAACTCAGCCTGCTGTGCCAACTCCTCGATGATCGCGTCGAAGAGAGCCTCTTTGCTGTCGAAATGATTGTAGAGCGTCCGCTTGCTCACGTTCGCGGTCGCCGCGATCACGTTCATGCTGGTCGAAAAATAGCCGCGAGTTTGAAACTCCGTTGCCGCAGCCTGCACAATCGCAACTCGTTTGCGATCAGTCAGCCGGCGTGGGGCGGCGTCTGCGGACTTGGTGGGACGGATTGGCAAAACTTGCTCCGGATGGTTTACTTTTGAAAGGGGTGTTGTAGAGTACACCGATAGGTTTACTTATGGCAGCTAGGCGACCTGAACGCCAGGGGCAATCTCGCCACCAATGTGGAGTGATCCGCTCACCGGCCATCGAATCGGCTCGTCTTTTCCCAACGCCGCCCCCTGTGATTGGAGTTCTTCCACGTTGTGGGAACGCATCGCAGGGTTCCCTTCTCTCGTTGACATCTCATCGCGTCCATCTAACGAAACGAAACACTGTGCCTATTCGATTTCAACCGTTGGGGTTTTTCGCCGCCTCTTGCGCGGCTTGTTTGCTGCTCGCGACGATTGGATGCTCCAGCGAATCGGCGACCGACACTGATCAAGTGGAGAAACCACCCAAGCCCGTCACCGTGATGACCCTGCGGCAGAGCAGCCCGTCGTACCAGCACCACACCACCGCATCGGTCGCGCCTTGGAAAGCCGAACGAATCGCATTTGAACAAGCCGGTCGGGTGGTGCAGGTGATCGAGCCCAACGAAATGGTCACCGGCATCGGCAACGGCCGCGTTGGCATTCCGCTCGCTCGTCTGAATGACGAACAGTTTCAAATCGCGGGCGATGCAGCCCGGGCCGATCTGGCCGTTGCTCAACGTCGACGAGAAGCGAACTTGATCTCGATCGAACGACGTTTACCCAGCCGAATCCGCACCGCGGAAGCCGAGTTGGAACTGGCTCAAAGAGAACTGGATCGAGCCCAGAGACTATCCCGTTCCAATGCCATGTCAGGATCCGAACTGGATACAACTCGGACCCGCGCGTCGACCGCTCAGCTTCAAGTCGACAGCGCCACGGCCGAACTGGCTCAGGCCAACGCGGAGCAATTGGCCCTGGACGCGCAAGTGCAACAGGCCAACCAGCGATTGGCCGAGGCCGAACGAAGCCTGCGGAACACGACGCTGTACAGCTCTTTTCCCGGACAAGTCACCGAGATTCACGCGGTACCAGGAACCTATGTCAAAGAAGGCGATCCGATCGTGACGGTGCAAATGGTCGATCCGATGTTGGTGGAGTTTGAAGTCACCGCCGCAAATTCTCGGCGCTACCAACGTGGCGACACACTCGGTGTGACCGTGACCGGCCGTGATGGAATCCAACACCGCGTCACCGGAATGGTTTACACCGTCGACTCAATCGCCGATGCGAACACGCGAACCTTCACCGTCGCGTTGCACGTTCGCAATCAACAGGAAAGCAGCCTGGGCGCGAAAGACTCCTCGGACGCCAAGTTAAAAACCAAAGACATCTATCCCCTGAACATCGGCCCAATCGTCACGGGCGATCAACGATTGCTGGTCGAGCAACGTTGCATCCACCGGATTGGCGAGGAAGCGTTTGTTTGGAAGGTCACCAACCGTTCTTGGAATCAACTCTCGGACACACAAAATCGTGAATTGAAGGTGCAGCGATTGAAAGTGAACCTGGTCAGTGATGTGATCCCGTTCCTGGGAACATGGAATTTCGTTGCCATTGAGTTCGCCGATCCCTCGTCCGTCGATCTCAACGAGGACCTGATCACCGGTCAATTGCGAGCCCTCGATGGTTCCAAGCTCAGCCCTGACGATTTGTCGGGTTGGGAAACCGCTCGCGTGCTGCTGGAGCAAACCCGATGGATGCTTCGCGCTGGTGACACCGTGCGAGTCGCCTTAATCCCCGACAGTTCCAACATTGGCTTCTACGTCCCGATGAAAGCTGTTCGTCAAGAAAACGGCGAGACCTTTGTCCATGTCGTGGACGATTCGCAGACACAGCCAACGGCAAAACGGGTTCTTGTGAACGTCACTGACGAGGACTCGATGGACGAAGATACCTTGATCCTGTGTGTGGAAGCAGTTCAACCAGACTCCCTGACTGACGGTGTCCAAGTCATTGTCCGTGGCACCCACTACCTCGACGACGGCGATCGCGTTCGAATCGTTCCCACTCAACAAGCATCGGCGGTTGTGCAATGAATCGTCTGCCCGCATTTGCCGTGGCGCGGCCAACCGTCGTGATCACGTTCGTATTGATGTTCGTCTGCTGGGGCATCCTCGCCGCCTTGACGATGCCCCGTCGCGAAGACCCCGAATTCACACTGAAAATCTGTGTTGTCTCGGCACGTTGGCCGGGCGCTTCCGCCGAAAAGATGGAAGAACTGGTCACCGATCCGCTCGAAGAAGTGATCGACGGAATGGAAGAAGTCCGTCTGATCCGGTCGACGTCCAGTAGCGAACAGACAGTGATCTTTGTCGAACTCGAAGAATGGTTGCCGGGCGCCAAGATCGACGACGCATGGGATCGAGTGCGAGCGAGGGTCGCCAACGTGCCGATGCCGGATCCTGCGGTGGTCCCGGTCGTGAACGATGAATTCGCGGACACCAGCGTCATCTTGTTTGCCGTGCACCAACAACCCACGGACGGCAGCGAGACGGTCGACCCTCGATTCGCCTACTCGGATCGCGAACTGGACATCTACTCCGAACGAATTCGCGACGCCCTGCGACTGTTGCCTGGCGTTGCCAAGGTGGAACGTCATGGCGTCCGCGAGGAAGCCATCTACGTCGAGACCGACGAACGCAATTGGTCGCAATTGGAATTGACGATCGATCAGATCGCGGCCTTGGCAAAGGCTCAAAACATCGTTGAACCGGGAGGCCGGATCGACGCGGGTGACGGGCGATTCTTCGTCAAGCCTGCCGGGGAAGTCAACGGGCTCGCGGAAATCAACCGGTTGGTCGTCAGTGGGGTGCCATCGCGCGGCGGAGTCAACCCAATCCACTTGGAAGACATGGGACTTCGCGTCCGCCGAGGTTACGTGGACCCGCCCACGCGAATTTGCCGGTATGGCGATACCAACATGGAAGCCACGGCCAATGTGGTCGCGGTGCAAATGAAATCCGGAGCCAACATTGTCGACATTTGCAGCAGCGCCAAAACGCGGATTGTTGACCTTCGCAACAGCGGCGAACTGCCACCGGACCTGGCCGTCCCGATCATCTCCGACCAATCCGACAGTGTGAACGAGCGACTTCACGAAGTCGTGATGAACATCATCTCGGCCATCGTGATCGTGGTCGTCGTGGTCTACCTCGTCGTCGGTTTCCGAACCGCGGCGGTGATGGCCGCCAACATTCCCTTTGTGGTGCTCACCTCGCTGGCGATCGTGACCTTGTTTGGCGTCCAATTGGAACAAATGTCGCTGGCGTCGATGATCATTTCATTGGGTCTGCTGGTCGACAATGCCGTGCAGATTTGCGACCAAGCCAGAACGAATCAGATCTCGGGAATGCCACCGAAAGAGGCCGCCGTTCACGGCGCTCAAACGCTCGGCAAATCGATGCTGAACGGAACCCTGACAACCATCGCTGCGTTCGTGCCGATGCTGATCGCGATGGACGGAGTCAACCGTGAATTCATCTACAGCTTGCCGACGACACTGTCCGTGATGCTGGCGGTGAGCTGGGTGCTGGCGATGACGTTTTGTGTGATCCTGGCGGCCTGGTTCATCCGTCCGCCCAAGGACCCCAGCAAACCCACCGCACCACTGCCTTGGTTGATGGCCAAACTGGGCTCAACGAAACTAGCCAGTCGATTCGGACGGTCCCGCACGACCGAGGGCTCCGATCAAACCTTGGACGCGAACGGATTCTTCTTTCGCCTGTATGGTTCCTCGTTGCGTTGGGCACTTCGGCATCGTTTCGTGACCATCGTCGCCGCATTTGGTGCCTTGATCGCAACCACGCAGCTTCCGATTTCGGCCGAGTTCTTTCCGCTGACGCAGCGAAACCAATTCGCCGTCGAAGTCTGGCTGCCTGAATCGTCCTCGATCGAGCAGACCAATGAAGTCGCCCGTCAAGTCGAAGACATGATTCGCCGCTGCAGTTCCTTCACCGATGAAGAAGGCAACCAGCGTGAGCGTCTGCTGAACATGCGAACGATGGTCGGCGGCGGTGGCGCCCGGTGGTATCTGTCATGGGAACCCGAAGCGTTGAAGCCCAACTTTGCTGAGATCCTGATCCAAACCACCGACGGAAAACTGACACACGACTTCGCCGAAGAATTGCGGCGGGTCATCACGCACGGGGACGAGGAACTGGGGCTGCAACCCATTGTCGGTGCCCGAGTGGTGCCGATCGAATTGTTCCTGGGACCACCCGCCGATCCCGTCGTCTTGCGAGTCGTCGGCAACGGTTTCGCAAACATGAAAACGCTTCGAAACGCTGCCGAACGCATAAAAAACATGGTCGACGCGGATCCCGACACGATTTCACTCAGCGATTCGTGGGGCGTCAGCAGTCAAGAATTGTACGTGGACGTGGAATCCGACCGAGCCAACTTGGCTCGCGTCAGCAACGCGGAAGTCGCCACCACGCTGGACACCTATTTCTCCGGTCGTTTGCTGACATATTACCGCGAAGGCGAACACCAAGTTCCCGTGTATTTCCGACTGGAACCCGAGAGTCGCTCGCTCGCAGCAATCGAGAACGCACACGTGGAAACCAGCCAAGGCAAACTGCCTCTCGCGTCCATTGCGAGCATTGTGCCCAAGTGGCGTCCCGCGTTGATCGACCGTCGCGATGGCAACCGGACGATCGAAGTTCGCTCGCAAGTCAAATTTGGTGCTTCCGGAAATGACATCACAATGAGCGTGTTCAACTCACCTGAAATGAATGCTCTCCAAGCCGAACTGCCCGACGGATTCAAAGTCGAAGTCGGCGGAGCACTGGAAGAATCCCAGAAGGCTCAGATCAAGATGCTGAAATCGTTCGGCATGTCCTTTGTCGCGATCATCATTTTGTTGATCGTGCAATTCAACAGCCTCTTCCGAACATCGATCATCATCGCGACGTTGCCGCTGGCTCTCGCGGGTGCGTTGTTGGGTCTCTGGCTCACCAACAGTGCCTTCGGATTCATGCCCCAACTGGGTGTGCTGGCACTGTTTGGGATCGTGCTCAACGCAGCCATTCTGTTCGTTGAGTTTGCAGACATGTCGGTCGCAGAACAGAACGCGGGGGGTCCCGACGAAGGCGATTCAACCGAGACATTTCACAACGCAATTGTTTCAGCTGGCCAACAGCGACTCACCGCGATCTTCCTCACGACGGCGACGACGGTTGGCGGCCTGGTTCCACTCGCTCTTGATGGCGGACCGCTCTGGGAAGGCATGGCATGGTTACTCGTCTCAGGACTCAGCTTTGCAACGTTGCTGACCCTGATCGTCGTGCCGGTGTTGTATTCCTTCGGAAGGCGATGGCGGCCTTCCTGACGCTATCAGTGATCGTCCGTTTTGATTCGGTCGTCGTCCGGAGTGGCAAAAAATCCCCAACAGTAGGCGGGGACCAACCGGCCGGCAAACTTGCCATGCACAACCAACACCACGAACCAAATCAGCATCATCGTGCCAATCGGCGGTGTGAAATCAATGTACTTGTTTGCCCGCAGCCAAATCGGAATGACAATGCTAACGATCAAGACAACCGTCCATCTCCATGACTCTCTGCCCCAATGGCGAATGGCGAGGTAGTTCCCGCAATGCTGGCAATGCCCTAGCGGGAACGCGAACCGCCAAAAGCCAACCGGCCCCTCGCAAACCGGGCAATTGTGCGTCAGGTTCGCTGGCGCTGATTCAGGTGATTGATACGGATTGATCATGGCAGCTTGAGATGGCAAAGCACGAATCGTGGTTTGCAATCATAGCAGGCTGCACTGCAAGGCGGCGTTTCCGCTGACCGCCCTCACTCTTCGCTCTTGGGGGCAGGCAAACGGAGCGAATCCGAGGTCATGTAGGTGGCCCAGAACAGCGGTTGGTTCCCGTTGATGTTCTTGGATTCCTCATCCGCCTTTCCGAGCAGCGGTTCTCCAGCGACGGAAAGCTCCGCTTGCCGCAGCAGCGAAACGCCTCGACGCGTGGCGGATGCCAGTGATGTGTGAGGCGCTTCGTTGATCAGTTCACCGATCACGGTGGCTGCGGACTGGCCACCGGTGACCCAGCGACTGAGCGTGATCTCCTTGACTCCGCTGCAGCGAAGGGCAGCGAGCGGAAAGAAAACCTCGGAACCATCCCCAAGCTTCGCAGCCCCGGCGGCGGTTCGATAGCCAGGCAACGCCACTGTCCGCGGGCCACTGGCGGGCAATCGAACCCATCCGGACAATCGATCCCATGGGCCGCTGGCGTCCGAACGTGGCGTCGAGGTGCTGACGGGGATGGTTGTGGTTGCCATGGGTGCCACCACGTTGGGAGTCAGCGGCGAAGCGACCACCAAGTGCGCCACGCCCAAACCGACTCGATCGGTTGGTGGCGCGGATCCAAGCGTCCATTGCAGTGGATCCTCTGCCGCCGCCAGCATCTCGTCGATCATTTGATCGTTGAGCTCCTTTTGCCGAGGTGCGAAGAACGTTCCCGCCATCACCGCAACTCGGTTGCCATCACTCGCGGATCCGACATCCCGAAGGGCCAAGCCTGGCGTCGGGGCGTAGCTGATCTTTATCGCGTCCGCCCAAAGTTGAGCTGGTGCCGCGGGATCGTCATCCGCCGCATCCTCCAAGCCTTCCGCGGCATTGTCTTCGGCTGTGACATCCGGCCCATCGCTGGCTGGCAACAGTTCAAACGGCAGGTACCACAACGGCCCATCAGGAACGATCACCAACTTTTCCAGCCCCGATTCATTCCAAGCCGACTTCGAGGGAAACAACATTTCCTTCAGCGCAGCGGCTGTGTCACGCCATGATTCGTCATCAGGGAGCCGCTTGCCTCGACTTCGGTTGGCACCGATCTCGGCCAACAACTTCGAAATCATCATGGGAATACGCCGCCCGGCAGGCGAGATCCAGCCTGTCGTGGTGCCGTCTCTTGTAAGGGTCGCGACCAAACGAGGACCATCCACTACAAAGGTCAACAATCCCGTTCCCGGAGGCAGAGCACCAGCGTCTTCCGTTGCGATTGGCGGAGGGCAAACGGCGGGGATCCTCAAACGCTGGAGTGCAATCTGAGTGACCACCGACTCCTGAAGATTTGCCAACGCTGCGTCGCGTGGTGCGGTGTCTTCCAGGCCTTCGCGAAGAGAGACTTGGACTTTCTGCCGTAGGTCGGCAAGCATCGGTGGAGGCTGCACGACCAATTCCTTGGCCGCCGGCCAAAACGAGTCCGCAGGGTCCGTGACCAGAGATCGAACGTCCATCAAACGGCCTCGAAGTGGCAGCGCCGAGGCCAAGCGAGCCGCATGAATTCGGTCAGTGGACTTGAGCACATCGATGCCGTTGTTTTCGGCCACCGCCAGTTCCAAGCGGCCACGGTGCAAGGGCGTCGAATCAAGTCCGATCAAAGCAATCGCATCCACCGGATCGCGCCGCCATGTCGGCATTGAGACAGGCGACGTGAAGTAGGCCAGCAAATTCTTGGTGGATTGGTTGCCGATCGATCGGCCCATCAACGCTTGCACCAAACTCAATTGATAGTGCGAGGGCATGGAGATCACCGGCCGATTGCGGTCGCGTCGATTGTTGATGAACTCGTTCAGCGATCCCATCGCGTTGGAGAGCTTTCCGTCGGGGCCACCGAGTGATTCACCGCGAGACGCAGCAATGCGTGCCGCGACATAGGCTCCGTACGCTTCCAAGCGAGGGAAGTCCACATCTCGACGGGAAGCGATTTCGATGGCCAGCGTAATCGCTTCCGTGGCGGCGTCGACTCGCCCCGCACTGATCGCGGCGTCCGCTGCAACCAGGTAGCAATGCAGCGACGCCAATCGCGATTCGCGAATCAGCGTGCGTCCAGCCAACAAAGAGGTCTGCTCCACCGTCCCGTATTGCTGGGGGCCTGCCGCACCAACAGCCAACTGCAGGGCTTCCCCGATGAATTCGTACTGTTCCAAGGCCGCCGCGGAATTGACGGCTCGTTGGCTGGTCGCGACCAAACCAGCGGCCACATTGGGTTCCAACTTTCCGTTTGCGTCCCCCGCGACACCGACCGTCATCCCGGCCAGAAACATCAGCGGTGTGAGCGGATGCACCGAGCCACCCAGGGTGGCGTATTTGCCAACGCGATCGACCACCGTTGAATCTTCGCCCACGGCAATTTGCCCCACGCCTCGCATCGCGCCGATCAACGAACGGCCACCGGGTGAATTCAACCCGGCGGGATACTTGGTCGATTCCATCAACTCGGATGCCAGCGGTTCTTGTGCGGACAGTTCCCCCATCACGACGCGTCGTCGATACATCATCAGTGCGATCGATCGCATGATCTCAATCGCATCGACTCGCTTGAGATTCTGGCTTTCAATTCGCCCGCCTTGTTGGAGACGTTGTTCAGTCATCACCTCGCCGCTTTGAAGCATCAATCCATCTGGGATCGGAGCGAGCCGAACCGCATTGGCTTCGGGCCACAAATTTGTCGCCCCGGCTTTGATCGCGTTGCCTTGATTCAGACTCGACCAATCAATCGCGCCCAACCATCCGCGATTGCGAACGGTGATCTGCATGCCGGCGTCCAAGTGCGTGCGACAAAGCGGCAAGTGGCCCAGATGCCAGTAACACTCCGCCAACATTGCATGCATAGGAATCGCATCGATCCACTTGCCGTTGACGTCCGTTCGCGAACTTCGGAGCGCGGACTCGAACGCGTTCACCGCGTTCTTCATATCGCCGTCACGATAGATTTTGAGCCCGGTGTAGTAGTTTTGGGGCGGGTACTGGCTGCCAGAACTCGCGGTACCACCGAAACCTTGCCCGACAGCGAGCCCCGTCGGAGCAACGACCGACGCCGCGATGACCACGAGGGAGAAGAATGCCCCAAATCGAGGTGGAGTGGATGTTGGTTGCACAGTCATGCCAGCGATGCGATGGGAATGGAACATGGTTTCCATTCTATCCGCGACCTTTGACCGAGACGAATGAATCGGTTGATGGTGGAGGGGAGAATCAGCGATCCCTTCCGTGTGCAGCAACCGAACTGGTTATGCTGATTGCATGAATTCCGACGATGACAACGCCGTTTTGCCGAACCCCTATGCAACGGGGCCTCCGACAGAGGGAGACGACGAAGACCGAGCATTGCTGTTGGAAATTCCGCCGGACGAAGACACTTTCCCGACGATCCCTCGCACGATCCTGCGTTGGACGCTGGTCTGCAGCATTGCAGCGATCCCCAGTTTCGTGATCGGGTTCACGGTCACTCAGGGGCAATTCTGGGGGATGGTGACCGGAATTGTGATCTTCATCGTCGGCTATGTCTGGGCCGACTTGGTCACACGTTCTCAATCTTGGCGTCATTCGCGACAAATCGCGGCCACCTTGCGCACCGTCTATGTGTTGCGATTGGTGGCCTCGGTGATCCTTCCTGCCGGCATGATCGTCGACATGTTTTCAGGCATGCTGGCGGTCATGATTGTCGCCGGTGTCCGCCAATTCGAAACCGAATCCGAATTCGGATTCCTTTCCGCGGTCTGCACGACGCTTGTCCAAGGAGTCCTGCTGAACGTGGTGCTCTTGATCGTCGCATTCTGCGTCTTCCCAATCGTGCGAATGGTCGGACGAGCACGTAAAATGCGAAAGCAAAAGAAGATGTCGAACGACGATCAGACGCCGCTGGAATCGCCCTCGGACTCACTCTCGGAATCCGTTGCGAATCCTTTGCTGTCTTCGTCCGACTCGGACCCGCCCGAGCCTTCGTTGCGGTAGTAGGTCCGCAAGTTCTTCGGCAGTGGATCGAACGCCAATTGGTCAGGCAAGATGCCTTTCGTTTTCGCCATTCTCAACAACGACACCGCGTCGCCATAGCCACCGCCCACTTCGGTCAGGCCTTCGAGGACTGCAGCGAGCGAGTTGTTGACTTCGGCAAAGGCATCGTCCTTGCCAGCTTGGAAGCGGCTGATGCGAAGTTGCCCCGTTTCAGGCACAGACCGAATCATGATGCCCGATGGGCCTAAGAAGAACGATTCAATTTGCAGTGGTTGAACATCGCCGAACAACACGATTTCTGGTTTGCGACGCAGCGAAACCACCACGGAAGGCTTCACTGAAGACGGGACTTGGTACAGCCGGTAGGTGCCACGCAAGTTTTGTCCCGCCAGCTTCTGTTTTCCATCTTCGCGATTCCTGAGCTTGCAGAATGCTCCGTAGCGGGTTTCCAAGCTGGGTGAGTCCATCAATCGCTGCAGACCTTCGACCACGTTGTGATGTTCCATGTCTTCCAGTGCCTTCAAAGCAGGAGCACGGAAGGCGGGCTCCGCTCGAATGGCGGCGATCAAAGGATCGATGGCTTCGTCCCGATCCAAGTAGGCCAGAGCTTCGGCGGCATAGAACCGCAACTCGGGATTGGATGACTGGACCGCTTCCAACAAAGTTGGAATCGCGGGTTCCCCCAATCCTTCCAACTGCAACGCAGCGTCCGCGGCTTTGGAAGGCTGCTTCATCCGCTCGCCCAGTTTGGTCAGGCGAACCTGCGTGTTGGAAGACTCCGGCGCCACACCAATGGCACGAACCACGGCCATCAAACGGGCCACGTTGTTTCGATAGCGCGGGTGAACATCCAATTGAATGAAGTCGTCTTCGATCGGTTCCGCAATCCCACGCCGAGTTGAGCCGTCGAAAAAGTAAAATCGTTTGTTGATGGCCTGGGCAATTGCCGCGGACATTTTGACGTGTTGAAAATCGGGACGAAGCACCAACCCGATCTTGCGATCGTTCTGCACGACTCCGCCGGACAAGATCGAACCTTGCACTTGCAGGGCTTCGTCTTTTTCGCCTTCATGATCGGCACGTGTCAGAATGGGCCCGGTCGCGACCGCCAACACTTCACTGCTTCGAACCGAACTGTCGAGCACCTTTTGGTGCCGCATGCGGGTGTCAAGCAACCAACCGCCGTGCAAGTCCGTCGCTTCGGTTTTGGGTGGGGTCAAAACCTGCAAATCCAACACATCGCCTCGGCGCGCACCAGGAGGAATGCTGCCACGAACTTGGACCAACGCTGTGTCGTTGCGTTCCAAGAACTCGTTTGGATTCGGAATCTCTTTGCGTTTCATTTCCTCGAGCAGCATGTCGCGGAAACCCGAAGGCAGTGCGGGACCGCCTGTATCGGGCAACGCATTGACGATTGCAACTCCCGTGACCGGGACGCTCTGCATGCCGTGAGGGATGGCCGCTTCTCGGACCAAATCCGGCGGTTCAGGGACCCTCAGCAATTTGGCCAACTGAGGGTTGTCGGGCTCATCCTGCTTGCCAAGTTTCCAAAACGAAGTGCACCCGCCAGCGGCGGTCAAAGACAACGTGATCCACACCAACCCGAATCGGCAGCGATGGAGAGCGGTAGTTGCGTTCATGAGCGTACGAATGCGTTCGTCGTAAGTTGATTGGCCACGATTACTCCAGGAAGTAGTCAATCGGAGGAACGTGACACAAGAGCAGACGCCCACCCAACACAATCTGTCCCATCTGTTTGGACCGATTGGCGGGTTGCTCCGCCTTCGCCCCTGGACGCAGTGTTAAACTGCTATGGCCCCGCGGCCTGTTGATTCAATTCTGACCCGAAGCGTGAACGAGGGATCGTGTGCGATTGCAACGAGCCTGTGGATCCCTCGCTCACGCGTCGGGTTGTGAAATCGAGTCAATCAACAAGCCGCTAGGCGGTCAAGAAACGAGCGGGCCGGCGAGCACGCACACGGTTTCGCCTGCGTTGCTGAACCGTTTGAAATCCACTCCGCATTCATTCCTCCGGTGATCTGCGTCAATGATTCGTTGTTGTTTTCCGAATGAAGGCTGTTTGCTCGCGAAAATTCGTGGGGGCCTCCTGATCACGTTCTGCCTGACTTCACTCGGCCAGATATGGGGTCCAGACGCCATGGCCACCGAATTCGCGAATGGGCCGTCCGCGGCAACCAAGTCCGCTGCCACCGAAGTGGAACAGTCGTCGAACAACCGGGCCGCTGAACTGGGCTGGGAAGTGCTGACAAAAAAAGCATTGCTGCCCAGCGATTTCTCTCAGACTGTGATTGATGACATCTGGCGAAGCTGGCCAGAGGAGGCTCGCGCGAAGGCCGAGAACGCGTCGCCCGAAGACCGCCTGCGATTGATTTACCATCGCTATGGATTGTCCGAGCGACCTGAACTGCTGGTGGGCAAAGACGGTACCGCGGCCTTCGTTTCCCCGCAGCAAGAGGACTCGGTGGGACCGCCGATGCAGTACGTGGTGAGCGAAAAGGGCGACTGGACGATGAATTGTCTGTCCTGCCATGGCGGCTCGGTGTACGGGGTCCCAACGCCCGGCGCACCGAACAATCGCTACGCGTTGCAGACGCTCACCGAAGAAGTCCGGAGCACCAAGTTTCGTCTCGGCAAACCGCTGGGGCGAATGGAGTTGGGATCCTTGGTCATTCCACTTGGAACCACCAATGGCACCACCAACGCCGTGGTCTTTGGCATGGGATTGATGAACTACCGTGATTCGGAATTGAACGTCGTCCAGCGCGCACCGCAGACGTTCGTTCATCACGACATGGACGCTCCTCCCTGGTGGCATTTTTACAAACGGCCGTACCTGTACATCGATGGCTTCGCTCAGAAGGGACATCGAGGTTTGATGCAATTCACGCTGGTCCCTGAAAACGGACCGGAGTTTTATCGCGAACACGAAGACGATTTCCGAAACGTTTTCGCGTTTCTGTCGTCACTCCGAGCGCCCCAGTACGACGGCCCAATCGACCAGCCCCTCGCCGAGAGAGGGCGTCATCTGTTCGAGCAAACCTGTGCGAGATGCCACGGAACGTACGGCCCGGACGGCGGCACTTACCCCAACGAGATGGTTCCGATCGATGAACTTGGCACCGATCCTGTTCGGTTCCAGGCTTTGACCAGCGAAGGGCGTCAGCGGTACGCCGATTCATGGTTCGCACAACTGAAACAGGGTGAGTCGCAGGAGACACGGGTCAATCCCGAAGGATACGTCGCCCCACCACTGGACGGTGTTTGGGCCAGCCCACCGTACTTCCACAACGGCAGCGTGCCGACCCTCTGGCACGTGCTGCATCCCCAAGAACGCCCTGTTTTATGGAAGCGTGCCGCGGAGGCGATCGATCCTGAACGAATGGGTTTTCAGATCGAATTGGCTGACAAGGTGCCGTTGTCACAACCCGACGTGCTGATTCGACGCAGTTACTTTGACACCAGTCGCTTCGGCAAAAGCGCGGCTGGACATGACTATCCCGACGAGCTCAACGAACAAGAAAAGCGTGCCGTGCTGGAATATCTCAAAACGCTTTGATTCTCTTGCCGCCAATCCATCGAATCTGCTAATGACGAGTCAAACAACTCGCTCGTATCGTTTCGATTCAGGATTTGGTTCCGATGAACAGTTCGCTTCGCCTCGGATTGATCGCAATCCTCGCCGTCGTCGCCTCCGGCTTCGTGTCGCCGACACCCGCCGCCGCTCAAACCTCTCCGTTTTTGCGGATGTTCAAACGCGGGACCAAAGTCGAAGTCGACACAACCAAGACCTATGAACTGACAGAGGAAGACGGGCCTTGGCTGATTCTGGCTCACACGTTTGTGGGTGCTGGTTCGAAAGAACGCGCCGAGCGTTTGGCACTGGAAATCCGCCAGGAATTGAGTTTGCCGTCTTATGTCTACGAGGAAAAGTTTGACTTCTCTGGCGAAGTCGAAACACCAACCTCCACTATCCAAGTCGCTGGTGGTTCGACGCGTACCCACCAACGTCGAATGCGTTACGCCAACAGCATTCAGTACGATGCTCACGCGGTTCTGGTGGGTGAATACGACCACGCAGAACACCCGCAAATCGCCGATGATCTGAAACGCATCAAGTCCGCCAAGCTTCCCGTTTTCGGTGACGAGAAAGAGATGGCTGCTGAATCGGACTTTCGCAACCCGGTCACGGCGGTCAAAGCCTTGCACCGTCAATTTGTGAACCGCAGCGGCGACAAAAATCGCGGGGAGATGGGCAGCGCTTTCCTGACTCGCAACCCGTTGCTCCCCGACGACTTCTCGCACTCGCCGGAAGTGGATTCCTTCGTCCGCAAATTGAACGAAGACAAGCAATTCAGCTTGCTCGAGTGCGACGGGAAATTCACCGTCGTGGTTCGGACCTTCGAAGGCTTCAAAACAATCGTCGATGGCAAGAAAGAAAAGAACTTCCTGCCCAATATCAACCGCTTGGACCGGATGGCAATCGATGCCAACAAAATGGTGATTGCACTGCGAAACGACGGACAAGAGGCTTATCAATACCACGACCGAACTCGTTCGATTGTGACCATTGGCAGCTTCGATACGCTGGGTCATGAATTGCCAAACGGCGGCTTTGAATACGCTCCCGAAATCAAAGCGCTCATGTCCACTTACCGAGCGTTCAACGTCGACCCCAACATCGCCAATCAGGTCAAAAGCAAGACCAGCGACGGGCTCGCCGCGAAGCACATCGAAAACATCCCCTTTGATGTTCAGCCAACCCCCATTGCGGTCCCCAAAGCCAGCAAACGCAGCTTCTACAGCGCCGCGGTTGGACGCTGAGCCCTATGTTTGATCTCGTCCTTGGAACAGGCAATGCGAAGAAGCTCGTCGAGCTTCGGATGATGCTGCCGGAAGAGACCATCGCCCTGACCGCACTGTCGGAAATCGACAACGCGATCGACGTGGTGGAAGATGGCGACACGTTTGCACAGAACGCTGCCAAGAAAGCGACTGAGCAAGCCAAGCACTTGGGACGATGGGTGCTGGCTGAAGACAGCGGACTGACAGTCGATGCACTCAAGGGTGAACCGGGTGTGCACTCCGCTCGCTACGCCGGAACGCACGGCGACGATGAAGCCAACAACGAAAAACTACTGCGTGAACTGGCCGAGGTGCCGCTGGATCGTCGTGGCGCTCAGTTCAATTGCCACCTGTGCTTGTCCGATCCTGCGGGCAACGTTCGCTTGGCCGAGTCTGGCATCTGCCGCGGACGCATTGCAACTGAACGCAGCGGCGGCGCGGGATTTGGCTACGACCCACTGTTTGTGATTCCCGAGTACCACAAAACGTTCGGGGAACTGAACCTGACCGTGAAGCGGGCTCTCAGCCATCGGTCGCGAGCCCTGCGGGTCTTCATCCCCAAGTTGCTGCAACTGGTTCAGTCCAACTCCGCTTCAGCGTAGGTTTCTTCGCTCTCCCACAAGCGAACCTTGTAAGCGGTCGCGCCGGAGTCACCCAAGATTTCCGGGCAGACCTTTTCGAGGAAATGCTTGGCCATGTTTTCGGCCGTTGGATTGCTGTCCAGTTCGTAAATTCGGTGCGGTTCCGAACTGCGGATCGCATCCAACCCGTTCTGGTCTTTCTCCCACAACACGAATGTGTGGTCCCAGTTTTCGTCGATCCAATCCTTGCAGCGAGCCTTCAGCTGCTTGAAGTCCAGGATCCGCCCCACCGCGTCTTGCTTCTTGCCCGTCACGTAGACCTCCAGCACGTAATTGTGGCCGTGCAGGCTCTGGCATTTGCCCTCGTGCCCCACCAATCGGTGCCCGGCACAAAATGTGAAGCGGCGCATGATTCGAATGGACACAGGCAGGGTTCCTAACGAGAAATCGGGACAGAGGGGGGAAACGAGAAACGCAGAGCGGACGAGCAACCCGTACGAAAAGTGAGCAGTGGGCAGGGAAACGTAGGCAGGCAGCAACCCATTGGCGGCGGTTCAACGAACAAGACAGCCAAAAGTCTTCTGATCCAAAGGACTTTGTCGACCCCCACAATCCGGTGCATCCGAGAAAACGGCTTCGTTGAACCGCAGGATTCAGTTGAATCTGTATACACATCGGTTGGCGAATGGTCACCCGGCTGCCATAATGGGCGTTCCCCCTTCACTGGAGGTGCCTTGGTGTGAATTGAACGTGCCTTGAATGTGCCGAATTTGGCATGCGTTTGGTGGCGGCGTTGTCGACCCGGTGCCTTTATTCTCCCTGCCTTTGACGGAGCCCATTCTCGGTGGCCAAGTATTTGCTTTCCCCTTTGCGTTTGGCTGTCGGATGGGGAATCTCACCCCGGCTGCTCGGAACGATCGCGGTGGTCATGCTGACCCTCCTTCGTCTCACCATCGGCTGGCACTTCATCACAGAAGGTGTCGACAAGTATCAAGCTGGAAACTGGTCTGCGAAACCATTTTTTGCCAACGCCCGAGGCCCATTCGCCGGTCATTTCCGCCAAATGGTGTGGGATTACGACGGCACCATGCGATTGGACGTTGACCAAACCAAAGTCAACTGGGCTTACTACCGCGACCAAATCTCGGGCCACTACGGGTTCGATGAAAAACAGGCCGCTGAGGCTCAGAACAACTACAAAAAAGCGGTTGATCAGTACGAAATCGTGCTGCAACTCAACGCCAATGAAGTTCAGGAGTTTCAATTGGGGCTGGATCGAGTCGCAGAACTCGATGGGAATTCGGTCGCATCGGGGGTCAGCTCCCTGAGTGGTCAACGCGAGAGCGTTCGAAAAGAGTTGTCCCAAAAGATCGCCCCGGTCTTCGATCAGATCGATGCAATTTGGGAAAACTACGAAACTGCACAAAACAAGGTCGCCTCGCCGGAACAACTGCTCACCCATAGTGCGTACAAACTGACGCGTCCGCGTTTGCAAATGATGGACACCAGTGTGATCGATACGATGGTGCCGTACTTCGACATGATCGTTGGTTGGTGTCTGTTGCTCGGGTTGTTCACCCCCGTGGCCGCGTTAGCCGCCGCGTGTTTTCTCGGTTCAGTCTTTCTAAGCCAGTATCCACCCGTGACCGGGCCAGGGTCGAGCAATTATCAGCTGATTGAAGGTCTGGCCTGTTTGGTGCTTGCCGCCACCGGCGCTGGCCGTTTCGCCGGCCTCGATTTCTTTCTGCATCTCATTATTCGAAAATTCAACGGCGATGACGCCGCAACTGCGTGACCGGGAGTCTTAGCAAATGGTAGACAAGCTCAACGCCGATCAAAAAGAAGTCGGCTCACACAATTACTATTCCGCCGTCGGCAGTTACTACGATGTCAATCGTCGTGACTTCCTGCGTGGCATCGTCGCCGCCGGTGCCGTCAGTGGTGCTGGCCTGGGAGCCGCTTACTTCGGCTATGGCAAAGTCACCGACCCGGTCCGCGTCGCGGTCATCGGAACCGGTGACGAAGGCAACGTCTTGATTGGAGGTTGCAACCCCGAGTACGTGGACGTCAAAGCGATCTGCGACATTCGTCCATTCAGCCAGTTTCGTGCGTTCCACGGTGACTGGTCTTCTTCATCGGCTTTGAAACGTCGTCCAGGCTTGATCAGCGTCGCTGGTTACAAAGACGAAGCGGAAGCTCGCAAGAACGTCAAGGTTTACGACGGATCCAACGGCGGCATCATGGCCTGCCTCGATGACCCCGATATCGAAGCGGTGATCATTGCCTTGCCACTTTGGCTGCACGCTCCCGTTGCCGCTCAAGCCATGGAACGTGGCCTGCACGTGCTGACCGAAAAACTGATGGCCCACAATGTGGCTCAGTGCAAGGTCATGTCGCGAATGGCTGGCAGCATGGAAGACAAGAACGGCAACCCGCTGCACTTGGCGACCGGTCACCAACGTCACTACAACGTGAAGTACCAAGACGCGATCAACCTGATCCGCTGGGGCTTGCTCGGACAACTGCACCACATTCGTGCTCAGTGGCACCGTAGCAACGTCCCCGGTGCCGACAGCTGGTCGATGCCAATCCCTGGCGGCGAGATGGTCAACGGCAAAAACTTTGACAAGATCGCGAAGGACATCGAGTACCGCAAGAAAAAGCTGGCGGAAACGACTGACCCTGACGAAATGATTCGTCTGCAGATGGAAATTGATCAGTGGACGGCTTGGGACGCTGACAAGAACGTTGACCCCAAGGAATTCGGCTACGAAGGCTTCTCGGTCGGCGATCAAACCTTCAGTGCGATGGAAGAACTTCACCGCTGGCGGTTGTTCAATCGCACCGGGGCTGGCCTGATGGCCGAACTGGGAAGTCACCAGCTCGACGCCGTCAGCATCTTCCTCAGCTCGTTGCGTGATGACAAGAAGAAGGTCCACCCACTGAGCGTCCACGCAGTTGGCGGACGCCACATCATGCCGGTGGATCGGGAAGTCGGTGACCACGTCTACTGCATGTTCGAGTTCCCTGGACCAGAATACAGCAGCACCTTCGACGTCGGTTACTACGACCGTGTCGAGCGTTACCCCAACCCCGACAGCCCCGGAAACGGTCCGGTCGCCGGATACGATACCGATCCAAACAAGAAGGTCGTCGTGACCTACTCGTCGATCAACGGCAACGGCTTCGGTGGCTGGGGCGAAGTCGTCATGGGCACCAAGGGAACGTTGATCCTGGACAAGGAAACCGACGTTTACTTGTACCGCAACAGCGACACCAGCAGCAAAGCCGGCGTCGTCAAGAAGGACGCCGGATTCGCCTTGGACACCTCGGCCAGCGGCGACTTTGCTGCACCGGTTGCCCAAGCCGCTTCGTCCGGCCCAGTCAGCCGTGGCTACCGCGAAGAGATTGAGCACTGGGCCTACTGCATCCGCAACCCAGACGGGGAAAACAAACCTCGCTGCTACCCCGAAGTCGCGATGGGCGACGCGGTCATCGCTCTGGGAACCAATGTCGCTCTGAAACGTTCAGCCAAGGGCGAAAGCGGTTACCTGCAGTTCAAGGAAGAGTGGTTCGACATCGACAACGATGCGACCCCGGACGACAGCGACATCGCGACGGAAACCGAATTCATGAAGAAACCTGTGGCATAGCTCCCAGCAAATTCCCAATGACGAACAACACGGCGGCCATTCGGTCGCCGTGTTTTTTCATGGAAACTCGACACACAAAGCCCCCCGTACGATGGCCTTCCAAGGCCGTCGATATGGAAACCCGACGCGCCAGCGAGGCCCACGCGGCATGCCCTACGCCGGCCCCATCCGGGGCGGTCTTTTGTTTTTCGTGATCGGTCTCGGGGCTTCCGCCCCGAGCTAAGCAAGCCGGCCCCATCCGGGGCGAAAATTGCGGCCGAAAACCAAACCTCGGGTTGAAAACCCGAGGCTGACAACTGCCACCGCTCCGCGGTTATTGGATCCCCCGAACACACCCAGTCGCGGAGCGACGAAAGCCGGAAGCCTTTGGTTTTCAACCCAAGGTCATACGCCAACGACACAAGCCCCCAAGTCGCGGAGCGACGACAGTTGTTTGCCGCCCCCTCGCGCGCGATCCCCCGACTCGCATTCCCGTGCAATGACCTTCCAAGGCCGCCGAAATAGAAACCCGACGTGCCAGCGAGGCCCACGCGGCATGCCCTACGCCGGCCCCATCCGGGGCGGTCTCTTGTTTTTCGTGATCGGTCTCGGGGCTTCCGCCCCGAGCTATGCAAGTCGGCCCCGTCCGGGGCGAAAATTGCGGCCGAAAACCAAACCTCGGGTTGAAAACCCGAGGCTGACAACTGCCACCGCTCCGCGGTTATTCGATCCCCCGAACACACCCAGTCGCGGAGAAACTATGGAGGGGGCAAGTCAGAGTGGAAAAGATTTGGCACACTCGTTGGGACGTTTAATAGCTTTTGAAACAATCCACAACGAGGTACCAAATCCATGTCCAAGTCTATCATGATTGGCTGCGACCTTCACGACCGCAGCATGCTCCTTCGCTACGCCGTCGGCACGCAAGTGCCCCAGCAACTTGCCCACGAAAACAATCCATCGGGACGCCGAAACATGATCGCGCGGATCAAACGGCTCGCTGACAAAGAGCGGTGCCAGCGGATTGTCTTTGCATACGAAGCCTCCGGGCTCGGGTTCGGGCTCTCCGACGAACTGCACGAAGCGGGCATCGAATGCTACGTCCTTTCGCCATCACTGTTGCCCACCACCCCGAAGTCCGCCAAGCTCAAGACGGATGCCAAGGACGCTCAAATGCTATTGGAACAAGTCCGTGGTCACGTCTTAGCCGGTAATTCGCTGCCGGTCGTCTGGACGCCACCCCAGCGACTTCGTGATGACCGGGAGCTCGTCCGGGCTCGGATCGACGTCGGCGACGAGCTGACTCGCGTCAAACTGAAAATCCTCTCGGGGCTGAAGCGACGCGGCATCACCAAGCCGTCGTGGTATCAAACCCACTGGACCAAGCGATTCGTTCGCTGGCTGCGAGAAGACGTGATCGCTCAGATGGACTCGGTCGTCGCCGCGACGTTCGAGCGACTAGCGGATCGTTACGAAGCGTTCCGTCAGGAACAGACCAAGCTCGACAGCGCGTTGCGAAAACTATCGGGCGAATCGCGTTACGCCGCTGCTCACAAAAGGCTGCGTGAGATCCCTGGTGTTGGGCTGTTGACGGCGATGACGTTCCTGACCGAGATGGGTGACCTGACGCGGTTCAGCAATCGCCGGCAAGTTGGTGCGTATTTGGGGCTGGTTCCTTCGAGTCATGAAAGTGGAGAGAGTGACAATCGCAAAGGCCGAATCACGCGTCAGGGGCCTGCCAGACTTCGCAAATTGCTCTGTCAAGCGGCTTGGGTATCGATCTCGCGGAGTGAGTCAGCGGCGAAGGACTACCATCGCATCAAACAGGGCCAAAGCAAACGAACCAAGAAAGCACTCGTGGCGATGATGCGGAAGCTCGGGGTGGTGATGTGGCATCGTGCCTTGGAGTGCGGTGTGTCGAGCGAACTACTCGGGCGGAGCGGCCCAGTTGATCTTCAAGAGGCTTCGAGGATGCAAGCTGCCTAGAAGAGAGAACGACCACCGTGCGATGCCACTGAATCCGCAATTGAAGTTGAACCACATCCAACAACCGAACCGTCACCTGCTAGGAGAGGAATTTTCGTCACAGGGTTGATGCTTGAAGTCTTTTGAAGAGATTCCCGCATTGGCCAAGAGTCCTTCGAGAGTCGCGATCGAATCGTCGCTGGGTCCTCCCCGTCGCGGAGAATGATCCGGCTCTCACTTGAATCACCCGCTTTGCGAAGCGAACTCGTTTACTGATCTGACGGCAATCCTGTCACGATCGAATAGCAGCTTGCGATGCAGATCGGAATCTCCCAGCGAGATCCAAAATTCACCCTTGACGAAAAAACCTACATAGCAGCGACGGAAGCCGGAAGCCTTGGGTTTTCAACCCAAGGTCATACGCCAACGACACAAGCCCCCAAGTCGCGGAGCGACGACAGTTGTTTGCCGCCCCCTCGCCGCGCGATCCCCCGGCTCGCATTCCCGTGCAATGACCTTCCAAGGCCGTTCACTCAGCTCGCCAAAACTCCTCGTCAAACACAGCAAACCGAAAGCCGAGAAGATAAACTGGACGCGAAGTCCCTCCCCATCCCCTCACCCGATGCCCCACCTCATGAACCGAATCATCCCCCTGACGGTTTTCTTCGCTCTCTCAACGCTTGGCATTCTCAGAGCAGAAGCCCCCGCGTTCTTGGATCCGCCGCAATACATCGGTCCCCCTCAAGCAGTCCAGGAGGTGAGCAACCGGGCCTTCGCTGGAATCTCCAGTCTCGCCGTTTCCAACAAAGGCAGACTTTGGGCGACTTGGTATGCCGGCAAAACACCAAGCGAGGACGCAAACAATTACGTCGTCCTCAGCACCAGCGGCGATGGCGGGGAGACTTGGAAGGAAGTGCTCGTCGTCGATCCAGACGAAGACGGTCCGGTTCGCGCCTACGATCCCGAACTCTGGGTCGCTCCGGACGGAAAACTGAGGCTCGTCTGGGCACAGGCGGTGGGACACTTGGGGACCGTCGCAGGAGTTTGGTTCTTGAAAATCGAAGATCCGAATGTGGAGCAACCGATCCACGGAAAAGCCAAGCGAGTCACCGATGGGATCATGATGTGCAAACCGCTGGTTCTCTCAACCGGCGAATGGGCGCTGCCCGCGTCGACGTGGCGTGAGACCGACGAAAGCGCACGCATGATCGTTTCGGATGACCAGGGGAAAACGTGGTCGCGACGCGGCGGTTGCAATGTCCCCCAGGACGCTCGTGCCTTCGATGAACACATGTTGGTGGAACGAAATGACGGATCAATTTGGTTGCTTGCCCGCACAAAGTATGGGATCGGCGAAAGCGTCTCCACCGACCGAGGAAAGACCTGGCCTGAACTGACCCCATCGAAGATCTCGCACCCCAGCGCACGCTTTTTCATCCGAAGACTCGCTTCAGGAAATCTCCTGCTGGTCAAACACGGCCCCATCGAAAGAAGAACCGGTCGCTCGCACCTGATGGCCTTCGTGTCCACCGATGACGGCAAAACCTGGGGGGGTGGACTGATGCTCGACGAGCGAGCGGGGGTCTCTTACCCCGACGGGCAACAAGGTCCGGACGGTGTGATCCACATCACCTACGACTACAACCGCACCAAAGACCGGCACATTCTCCTGGCCAGTTTTCGAGAGGAAGATGTCGCGGCGGGAAAAGCCGTCACGGACTCTGTGAAATTGCGTCAACTGATCAGCAACGCGTCTGGCAAGTAGTTCAGCGGGCCTGTCACAGCGAGCCCACGAAGCTAGGTGTGGCGTAACCCACTGGATTTCAAAAACGATTTGCGACATGGCGGCCTCAGGCCGCCGTTTTTTTGGACACTCCGACAACGGGCTGCTTCGGGGTTCCATCGGTGGTCGCTAGGATTGAGCAAGGAACGACGCTGTCCGACCGGCGTTCGCTCTGCTGATCAATCCAGCCTCACGACAAGCTACTCGAGAATTTGAAACATGCCTTCAACACGTCGCCTGTGCGTCCTCGCCGTCGCGCGAACCCGCATCACAATTCTCTCAGCGGTGTTGGTCTGCCTGAGCTCCGTGCTGACCAGCCCAACCGGCACAGCGGACCAGCCACCCAATGTCTTGATCATCTATGCCGATGACCTCGGCTACGGGGACCTGTCCTCCTACAACGAAAACTGCGCCTACGAAACGCCCCACTTGGATCAACTGGCTTCTCAGGGCGTTCGCTTCACAGACGCGCACAGCCCTTCGACCATCTGCTCACCGTCTCGCTATGGGTTGATGAGCGGTCAATGCGTCTTCCGGACGGGACGCCGAACGACTGCGTTCGAAGGAGCCAGCGGGCCGAGCTACTTGCGGCCCGATGATTTGACGATCGCAGAGATGCTTCAGCAGGCCGGCTACAAAACCGCCATCTTTGGCAAGTGGCACCTCGGGCTGACTTGGTACGGCAGCGACGGCAAACAACTGCGAGGTGGTTTCAAAGATGTCACGAAAATTGACTACGAGCGAAGCACGCCGCTGATCGACGGCCCCAACAACCAAGGCTTCGATGAGTCATTCGTGACTCCCAATTGCCCCACCACCGACCCGCTGTACCTGTACATCGAAAATGGCATGGTCCCCGTGCCAGCCAACCAACGTCACAAAAGCGATACGCTTCCTAACCCTGGCGGCAAGTGGCGATGGGACAACGACGAAGGCTGGAAAGCCCCCGGCTACAAGTTTGTCGACGCCGACATTCTGTTTTTCGACAAGACACGAGAGTTTCTCGACCGCCACGTTCAAGAGTCACCTGACCAACCGTTCTTCGCAGTGGTCTCCACCCAAATTGCTCACGCCCCGGTGCTCCCTGCCAACCAACACTCGGGATCCACGCAAGCCGGCGCTCGCGGCGACTTTGTTTGCGAACTCGATTCGCTCACTGGTGATCTGCTCGATCACTTGAAGGAACTGGGAGTGGACGACAACACACTGGTGATCTTCAACTCCGACAACGGACCGGAAACGATGCACACCGTTTGGATGCGTGAGGATCACCAACATGATGCCGCCGGCGGTTGGCGCGGAATGAAACGCGACGGCTGGGAAGGCGGCCACCGCGTCCCCATGATGATGAAGTGGTCCGGACACATCGCACCCGGTCGCGTTTCGGACCAACTGATCAACACGACCGACATTTTCAAAACACTGGCAGCCGTTGCGGACGTTGATCTGCCCGAGAACGTTGCCCTGGACAGTTTCAACATGCTGCCGGAAATGCTGGGGCAAGTGCCCGAGGGCGAGTCCATCCGACCTCACATGATCACCCAAAGTTTTCGCGGTGAGTTTCAACTGCGGGTCGGCGACTGGAAGTACTTGGACCACGCGGGCTCTGGCGGCAACAACTACAACGATCGCGTGCTTCAACCGTATGCAAAGAAGGAAGCTGAAACCGACTCCCCGGGCCAGCTTTACAATCTAAAGCAAGACCCGATGGAAACAGTGAACCTTTACGAACAAGAAGCCGCGAAACGAAAAGAGATGCAGGCGTTGCTGAAGTCGATCGTCGAGTAGAAACGGACGGCCTACACCAACAGTTCGAACAGCATGCGTTGCTCGTTGACGACTTGGTATTCGATGTTGCTGGCCGTCAGGCGGTCCAGCAATCCTTGGTAGTCATCGCGGTGGGCGACTTGCAATCCGACCAAGGCCGGTCCAGTTTCGCGGTTGTGCTTTCGGGTGTATTCGAAGTGCGTGATGTCATCGGTTGGCCCGAGCACATTGTTGAGGAACTCACGCAAAGCTCCGGCACGCTGCGGGAACTTGATGATGAAGTAGTGCTGCAGCCCTTCGTACAACATCGCTCGGTCGCGAATCTCTTCGGTGCGAGTGATGTCGTTGTTGCTGCCACCAACCACACACACGACGGTCTTGCCCCGAATCTCGTCGGCCAACTGTTCGAGCGCCGCAATCGAAAGAGCCCCCGCGGGCTCGACGACCAGGCCCTCGTCGTTGTAAAGCTGCAACATCACGCTGCAGACTTTGCCCTCGGGAACGAGGACCATTTCGTCAATGACGTGCTGAGCAATTTGAAAGTTTAGATCGCCGACCCGCCGGACCGCAGCACCGTCGACGAAGCTATCAATCTTGTCGAGCGTGACGACCTTGCCTTCGCGAAGACTGTCATGCATCGCCGGTGCGCCCGTTGGCTCCACTCCGATGATCTTGGTTTGGGGTGAGAGTTGCTTGAAGATGCTTCCCAAACCGGAGATCAAACCGCCGCCACCGACTGCGACCAGCACGATGTCAATTGGCTCAGGATGATCTTCCAAAATTTCGGCACCGACCGTGCCTTGGCCTTCGATGATGGCGGGATCATCAAAGGGCGGAATGTATGTCAGCCCTTTCTCAGCGGCGCGGTGGGCCTCTGCGGCCGCATCGTCAAACGTGTCCCCGATGAGAATGATCTCCACATGCTCTTGACCGAACAGTTTGACCTTCTCGACCTTCTGCTTGGGCGTCACCGCAGGCATGAAGACTCGGCCTTGAATCTCCATCGAACGACAGGCGTACGCGAAACCTTGCGCGTGGTTGCCGGCGCTGGCACAAACCACCCCAGCGGCCCGTTGCTCGTCGCTGAGCTGCGACATCCGGTTGTACGCCCCACGAATTTTGTAGCTGCGGACTTCTTGCAAGTCCTCGCGTTTGAGCAGAATCTCAGCGTCATAGAGCGCCGAGAGACGGGCATTTCGCATCAGAGGTGTGTGGCGAACCACGCCAGCGATTCGCTGGCGAGCCGCCTGGATTTTGTCGGCGGCGATCATAGGAGACATGGTGCTAATCAGGTGGTTGTCAGACGTCCGTCACGCGACGCCGAGGCACTTGGCGGCGTGTCGGTGCGGCGGCAGACTGAGCCGAGGACGGAGCTGGGGGAGTGGGTTGAGAATGAGCAGGGTCAATTCGAAACTGATTTTCGGCAGGCGGACCTGTTGGACCACCGGCGGCCGCGTCGAGGTCACCCAAATATTCCTCGCGGACCTTGGGGTGCCGTTTGACTTCATCTGGCGTGCCATCGATCAAGACTTGGCCTTGGTAGATCACATAGCAGCGATCCACGGTGGTCAAAATCTCACGGGCCGCATGGTCGGTGATCAACACGCTGATCCCGGAATCACGAAGCTGCTGAATCACACCTTGAATCGATTGCACGGTGACCGGATCAATCCCAGCGAAAGGCTCATCGAGCATCACGATTCGTGGATTGGAAACCAAGCAACGAGCGATCTCCAGTCGGCGACGTTCACCGCCGGAGAGTCCGGCCGCTCGACTCTTTCGAATGTGCGTGATGTTGAACTCTTCGAGCAATTCATTGGTGCGTTCTTTGCGTTGCTTGCGGTCCACGCCCAGCAACTCGAACAACGCCGAGATGTTTTGCTCCACGGTCAGCTTCTTGAAAACACTGGGTTCCTGAGGCAAGTACCCCATTTGGCCGTCGCGAGCACGCCGGAACATCGGCCAATCGGTCACGTCTTGGCCACCCAAGTACACGCGGCCCTGGTCGGGCTGGACAAGCCCACAGATCATTCGAAAGCTAGTCGATTTCCCGGCGCCATTGGGCCCCAGCAAACCCACAATCTCGGCTTCACCGACGTGCAGGTTCACTCCATCGACGACGCGACGTCGACCATAGGTTTTCTGCAAACCGACCGCTTCGAGAACAGGCTCGCTCGACTGGCGTTCCGCATGGGATCCCAGCGGTGATTCGGTGGGAAAGGATGTGGGGGTAAATTCGTCACTCATGATTCGATTCCTTTCAGTGAATCACTTGATTCGTTGCATCCGGTCCAGGTTGGGCCAAAACGGCAACGGCGACTTCCACGGGTGCGGCCAAAACACCAGCAATGCCTTGCCAACCAACAGGTCTCGCGGAACATACGAAACGTCCGCGAATTTGTAGGCGTCTTTGTCGGGACTGGCGTAATTTCCGAGTCGTGTTTTCTTACCGGCCCAGCAACGTGCGTCCAAACTCTCGGGACTGTTGTCGCCCATCGGGAAGAATTGGTCTTCTTCCATCCGGAAGGAAACCGCGCGGCGACTTTGCCAACCGGGGAAATCAGCCCAGATCGTTGGCTCGCCCATCAGCAGTTGAATGTCGCGGACAATTTCGTCCGGTCGAGCCCCGGCACCGACGAAGCGACGCAAGGCTCCCATGTCATAGTCAAGCATGCCATCGTCACTGGTGTCGACCGCGATGTAATACTTGTCACGGTGGATGGTCCACTGGCTCAACGTGGCCGAGCCGCCGGTCACAGCAACCGCAATCGGGGCAGCATCCAATGGATTCCCCGGACCGTCAAATCGTGGCTGGTTTTCTTCGCGTGGGACAATGGAATTGAAATCGAACGTGGTCGGCGATTGGAACGCCACCAAACCACCGTCGATCCACAACCTCAGTTCATCATCCGCGTTGCTGAATCGGAAGTCATGTTGCTGACCGGCCCGAACTGCGGTTTCTGCGATCGGATGCAGATTGCTGTCACCGTCAAACGCATGTTCCTGACCATCGTCGAGGGTGAGCTTGGCTTCGCCAGTTTGCAGATCGATTTCACAAACATGCCGCACTCCAGCCTCGACAATTTCAAAGCGGAGTTGCTGAGCATCAGCGGAAGTCTCGATGGTCTGGGAAACAATCAGATCGCCGACCCAGTGAACGCCTCCTGAACCGTGGTAGGAACCACCGTACTGAACCGTTCCTCGGAACTGAGCCAAGTCGCCGCCGGACTCATAGCTGCTTCGAAACACACCTGCAGTGCGGGTTTGCCCCAGCATGCGTTTGAGACGCGAGACGCCGACCGGGGAAGGTTTGACATCGTAGACTCGATCCGATGCAACGTTCAGATACGAGTCATAGGCGTAGAAATCCGTGATCAACCTTCCGGTTTGTGGATCCACGTCCGCCAAGGACTCGCCATTGATCGCGGCTCGCCACTGTTGCTCATCCGGGAAATGGTGGTAATAGCGAAGCCACTTCGTTTCACCCTCCGCAGCCTCGACCGTCGCGGTCATTCCTTCCGCGGTCTCAGTCACCTTCCAAGAATCCGTGGGAACCGTATCGATCCCGGGGGACCATGGTTGCAACCTGGAGGGGTAGCCGGCCTCCAACAGAGCCTTGGGTTGATGCTGGCTGTCATAAACAAGGTGACTCATCGCCAGCAGCTTTTCGGGGGGCTTTCGCTGGATCTCGCCGAATTGGGAGGAATCGGTTTCGGAGTTCGATTTTGCGTAAACATCCCCATACTGAATCGACACCGTCTCTTCAGGCAAACCGACCAAGCGTTTGATGTAGTTTTGCTTGGGGTTCACCGGAACCTTGAAGACGATCACGTCCCATCGCTTGGGCTCTTTCAACGTGTACGCGAATTTACTGACCAGAATCCGGTCGCCGCTGAAGGTTTGCTCATTCGCATCATTGGCCAAATCCAATGCGTTCACGTGCCGACAATTCGGGCAGATCCCGCCCACCACGACTTTCTGAAGCGCGGGCGTGCGGTTTTCCAAACTCGCCCCGATTGGGAACTGCTGCCCACATTCGTCGCAGAACACATCTTTGTGAGCCCCCATCAGAGCGGGAGCCATTGATCCGGTTGGGATCACGAAGGCTTCCGCGATGAACGCACGGAACAACAGTGCCAAGATGAAGGCAACCGCGAAGGCTTCCACCGTTTCGCGTCCGGCCTGCAACCGGAACACAGCGGCACGCTGTTGAGGAATCGTCATGGCGTCGAAGGCTGACTGAGCCTCCGACACGGAACCGTCGTTGGTGGACTTCGATTCGGTCGATGAATTCATGTTGCTGGAAAAACGGGGAATTTTGCGAATGACGCAGTCTAGCGAAAGATCGGCTCGACCGGACCATCGGTTTTTTTCGTCCAAACCGGTGCAATCCCGCCAATGCAGTCGGGACGATGTCTGCTGATTCCAATGCAAACTCTGACCGATCCCGTCTGATAGAGGACACTGCAATACTCTTCCACGGACGGGAGGGGGCCTCTGTTCATTCCAGGGATGCTTTCTGCCGTGAAACTTGCGATTCCAGCCGCTCGGTCCCCGGCCCACCGCTGGATTTTACCGTTGATCCTTGGTGTGGCGACCATGGCGGTCCTGTCCGCTCAATCACCCCACGTGAGCGTCATCGATTGGGCAATGCCCACCACCGGCGATCCGCGACCGGCGAGCGAAACGCTTCCCTTGGCCGAAACGACGCTGGCATCGACGGACTCGGACGCTCTTCACTTGGACAGCCCGCTGCCAGAAAGCACCGTTGTTCTGGATGCCATGGCGACGCCGATCGAAACGGGATCGTTCGTCAGCTACACGCGTCAACAAGTGATGCAATGGGCGCACCAGCATTCTCCCGAAGCCAACATGATCGACCAAGAATCTCGGTCGGTGGCCTGCGGAGTGGATTGTGAAGATGAAGCCGCGGTCTGCCAATTGCGGCTGATCCGGTCTGTTCTCGCCGAGATCGCCCTGGGCCGACGCGCCGATGACGCCGCCGATGCAGCCAAGGCCTACGATCGCTTGGTGGCCGCCCAGCTTGGCAAGCGAATCGCTCAGCAAGGGATCGAGGTCCAAAACCGCTTGATCGATTTAGCCAACGAAGCCGATCGATTGGGAGTCCCCGACGGCAATGTTTTGCAACTTCAACAAGCCAAGCTGGTTTGGCAAGACATGGAAATCCAGCAGTCCTTCGCGACCCAAAAGCTCCGACAAGAACTCGCTCGTCGTACCGGCCGGCCTGAATCCGAAGTCGCCGTGGCCGTGACAGTTGATGACTTGCAACCAGCAGCCTCCGCCGGATCGGTTGATGCTGGCACCAGCGTTGGCACCGCCTTGGCCAATCGCAACGACTTGAAGGCGGTCAAGCAATTGTGTGCGGGCATGCGAACCTGCAATTTGTCCTCGGCCAGGCAGCTGATCGGGGCTCTCAGTCCCGGCGCTGGTTTGGCCATCGCATCGGCCACCGGCAAAAGTCTGTTCTCGTGCCTGTCCTCCGATTCCAACGCCAGCGATTTGAACTGCCGCCGTCAACAGTGCTCGCTTCTTCAAGAATCGTTGGCAGAAGTGGTTCGCAATGAAACGTTGCAGGCGGTCCTGGACGTTCGGCTTGCCAACGCACGCCTTGGATTGATCGACCGCCAATTGCAGTGGGCCCAGGAACGACTAGAAGAAACGCAGGCTGCGATCGAATTGGACCAACAACCAGTTGGCTCCGATGACCTGATTCGCTTGGAACTCGAAAAACTTCGCGGCGATCAACTCGCCCGGCAACTCGACGTTTCGTTGGCGATCACAGAGTGGAAACGAGTTCAAGGGATCGTGCTACGATAGCCCTTCACGAACGTTCCACGAATCGTCCGCGCCGACTTCGAACGCGCGGCAACCAGATAGGCCATCGCGATGAATTCGATTTGTTTCTGCATAGGAACCACGACGAAGCTCGTTTTCGCTAGTTTTTTGCTCGCGTTTGTTCCTGCCGCTTGTTTCCCTGCATCCGTGGATGCAGCCGAAGGAGACCCGGTCGCGGTGCGTTTGTGGCCTGGGGGGACCGTGACGGTCGAGTCGCACTGGGGACTGAGCGTCGCGGTTCAAAACGCCCCCGCCTCGCCTGAAGGATCAACGCCAGACCGTGTTTCAGGCACCATTGCGATCCCGGAAACGGACGCAACCGTTTCATTGGGTCAGGCAGGCTCCTACCTTCTCCGCCGCCCAGCCAACCAAGCCAAACCGACCTGGCAATCGGCTGCAATCAGCGACACCGGAACGGGCGACGTTTTCGAGACACCGAATGACATCCGAGTGAATTCGCTCGGCACGAAAGCGGTCCACCTTCAATTGGATGGGGTCCATCTGCTTGTGGCAGGGCCCGACTGCGACGTTCAGACGCTGGAATCCATCGAACACATTGACGCGGTCATCGGATCCAACTTGCAGCGATTCGCGGCAGAAGACGGCAAGTCGTTGCCAACCACGGTTCGAAACTGGATTTCAGTTTCAGCAACCGCTCCTGACTCAGCCAAGGTCCGAACGCAAAACCACAACACGGTCGCCATCTCATCGCAGTCGTCCGAATCCAAGGCGAAGTCTCCAGCGGTTTGGTGGAACGTCTCCACTCAACCTTGGGTGATGCCTGAGGCGATGGACAAAATGTTCGTTGCGATGGAAGAGTCATGCTCCGAGTCCCAAGCCGTCTTCGCCGCTTTGACGGCAGAGCAAATGAACTTCCAACCCGCCAACGGAACGCACACCCCACGCTGGAACGTGGAACACATGATGGGGCGACAGTTGCAGTTCTTCTCGCAGATGTATCACGCAGCCGACGTCGCGATCCCGGTCATGGATCTGAATCCGGCTCAAATGCCGCCGGATTACCGATTCGCCAATCCAAATTGGTCGGGCGCCGAGGAAGCTCGCCAGATGCAACGAGTCAGCGACTTCAGCCGACGGTTTGCGTATTTGCTGGATGGCTATGGCACCGACGACAAAGTCGCCGGCAGTCGCTGGCCAAGCATGGGCGCGTTGCTCAAGCAAATGGAGCGGCACTACAGCGAGCACACCGCCAACACGCAGAAGAAGTTCCAATTGCCTGGTTGGCCATCCAAGAACTGAATCCGCCACCGCTGGGGTTGGCATCAACCGCACCGCGGGGGCTGGTCTTCTAGAGGATCTGGACGCGAAGAACCGGTTTCTCAATCGCGACCGATCCCCTAATCGCTACAACCGGAGCGACCCGGCATCTTGCCCGGCCGTTAAGGTCTGGCCAACCAATCTTTTTTGACACGTCCGTTTTCTGTCGTAGTGTTCGGTAGTGAGAAAGTGAGTTGCCTTGAATGCAATTCACTGCCACGTCGAACAGTCAGAGGTGTGTTGCCTTGGGGTGTTCGACAGGGTCAGCCGAAGTTCCCTGACAAAGGCAAACCGTCCGAGAGGGCGGCACGCAAAACCACGGGTCCGTGAGTCGGCCAATCGCAAACTGCGATTTGGCTTGGCTTCAGGAAAGCCGAGTTGCCGTGGAAAGAACTCATCGCTGTTTCGTTATGAAACACGCATGGGTTTGAACCGAGGCTTGTCAGTTTGATTTCCATTGACGAAGGCTGTTGTCACCTGGGTCGGTTCACATTGGATCGACTAACACCTTGTCGCCGGGTTAACGAGACATAATCGTGGCCCCCGTTTTTGTCTGGAGTTAGATATGAAAAAGTTTGCTGAGAACGTAGTTGCTTTCCTGAAAGAAGAAGACGGACCAACGGCTGTTGAGTACGCCGTCTTGTTGGCTCTGATCATCGTCGTTTGCATCGGTGCTGTGACCACCATCGGTTCCAACGCCAACGCAAAGTTCGGCGAAGCTGGCGCTGCAATCGCTGCCAACTGAGCCTGAACTGGCGGGCCTGTCCCGTCAATTTGGCGACATCCCGAACGGCGACGAGATTCGTCTCGTCGCCTTTCGGAATCGCCCTTCGGGGGAGCCCTGTTGCGAAGACCTTGCGGACTCAGATGAGACGGTCCGACATTGCAAGTTCAATGGAAGTCTTGGCTGCCACTCATTCCACACCTTTCAAATTTGCCCCTGGGCATTGAGCGAATGAACTACCCACTGATTCCTGCAGACGCTGCCGCCCACGTTTGGCAATTGGCCTGCTGTGGCGTGACGTTGCTGTTCGCAATGTTGAGCTGGATGATCGGTCCTCGCTGATCCATTCGATAACGACCGGAATTCACCACCACGTTCACCGCCATCCACACACACCATCCACTTTGAAACCACTAACGGACGACTCGTTGCACGAACGTTTCGGCCGAAGAAACACGGGGAAATCACCATGGACACTCTCCTTCAAGGCATCACCGAAAACTGGACCATTTGGTTCGTGACGGTCGTCCTCATTGTTGCGGCTGTCATCGACGGCATGATTTTGAAAGTCCCAAACTGGTTGACTTTCCCGTTCATCATCTGCGGTTGGGCACACTGTTTCATCCAAGGCGGCATGCCGGGCTTGGGTTACAGTTTGCTTGGCACCTTCGTCGGCATGATGTTGCTGTTGCCACTTCGCAACGTAGGCGGCATGGGAGCCGGCGACGTGAAACTGCTGGCAGGCATCGGTGCCTGGTGCGGTACCACGATCACACTGCAAGCCTTTGCGGCGACTGCAATCGTCGGCGGCATCATGGCTGCGTTCATGATTTGGAAGAGCGGAGCCTGGGTGAAACACTACGCTCAGTTCTGGAAAATCATGAATGAGTGGCGAACGATCCGCAAACCGGAACAGCTTGCCGCGATTGCTCGCGAGCGAAAACCAACGATGTACCTGTTGCCCTACGGCATCCCCATGGCCATCGGGACCATCATCTACTTCGCCGCATCTGGCCAGTTGGTCTGATTCAGATTGAAAGTCGAGGGCCGCATGGATCCCCCATGCGGCCTGTCGTCATTTAAGCCCCAAATGCCGGGCAATTTCTCCCAGACGTTGGAAATCCGAAGCCAAACGGTCCTTTGTCAATCTGTGCCGGTTGCGCAAAGAGACTCGGTTGCCCCAAGTGTGTTTAGCTCCTGAACACTCACACCCGATACCGTGAGTGACGCTTTCATTGCGGGCGATCGAATTTTCGGCCGAATTCAACGCGAGCAGTCCGTCACCTCTGGTTACCCACCCGATTGCCATGCGAAACAAATCAGTCTTCCTCATCCTGGCCTGCGTCTGCGGCACGATCGCCGCAATCGGTGTGAGCCAGTGGATGCAAGCTCAGTCAACGGGTCAAAGTTCGGTAGCGACGGTTGAGATCTTCGTGACTTCCAAGACCATTGATATCGCAGAGGAAATCACGGCGGACAAAATCCGACTCGAACAATGGCCCGCCGACCGCGTCCCAACGGGCGCCAGCGGAAACCTCGAAGACGTCGAAGGAAAATTCGCTCGCCAACGTTTCTACGAGGGCGAACCGGTGATGCCAGTCAAACTGATGGCGGATGCCAATGGTTCCTCCCAAACGATTCCAGTTGGATTCAGCGTGGTGTCGATGCGTGCGGATCCCGAAAGTAGCGTTGCCACCCTGGTTCGCCCTGGCGACCGGGTCGACGTGATGGCGTATTTCATCAAGAGCGAGTTGATCCCCGAGACCACAGCCAAGACCGTTTTGACGGGCGTTCGAGTGTTCGCCGTCGACGGCCGAACCGAACGCGAAGTCGATCCAGAAGTCGAATCCAAACCAGCTCGTTCGATCTCGCTGCTGATTCATAAGAAAGACACACCGGCGTGGACCTATGCCAGCGAACTGGGCAAAATTCGTCTGACACTGGGCAACCCCAGCGATATCAACGAAACCCAAGACGGAGCATCGGGTGGCGGCGCCGGACAAGACTTCTTGCGTTGGCTGTCGGATTATCAAATCGCTCAGGCACAACGCGAAGAAGAGAGCAACCGTGTGGAGACACCGATTGTGACACCTTCCATTCGAGCCCCCAAGAAAGAAAAGAAACGGGGATTCAAGATGTTGAAGATGTCCGGTGGCGTGCTGACGGAATACTGGATTGAAGAAGGATCCAGTGTGCCCAAGGTGCTCGCCGAATCGGGGCGTGACGACTTGGAAGAGACGACCACCGACCTGCGAACTCGCCCGGGGGCAGATTATCCCCTCCCTAGCGAGAACGAACTGGATGAACCCAGTGCACCAACCGATTACAGCTATCTGAATGGGTCACAAAGCCCGTTCTACAACAGCGGACCTTCGGATCGCTCCGAAGCAGATGCCCCGCCGACCAAAGAGTTTGGCCCCACGAGCCGCTGAAGCTCAGGGACCAACGGAACAAGATTCACCACTGACGCTTAGGCAAGCCCGCCACCCAGCGGACTGCCACCCAGCCCGTCGCTTCCCCGCGACGAGCTGATCGCCGAGAGTTCATGGACGAATTCTCGCGGAGATGAATGAATAACTCGACCCGCCCCGGCAAGGATGCCTCAGATGCGAGTGTGCACTTTTCTTACCCGTCGCGACCGTTCGGTCCGTTGTTTGATCACGGCCGTGTTCGGGTTCGCGATGATCGCGGTTTCCCAGCCGGTGATGGCGCAGTCAGCCACGACGCTCGCGTCCGCCGCTGGTGACCATCAGATCAACCAATCCGTCGAACGGATGGATCTGATCGTCAAGAGCAGCCGCATTCTGTCGCTCGGCGAACGCATCCCTCGCTTCCAAGTTCACAACGAGGAAGTCCTGGGAGCCACGCCCGTCTCCGAAAACCAAATCCAGGTGTTCGGCAAGACGCCCGGTACCACCCAGATCAATCTCTGGGACACCGAGGACAAACTTTACACCATCGATGTCACGGTCGTCGCGGACGCTCGAGAAGTCGAAGGCATCCTGAATTCGCAACTGCCGCTGGCATCCCTTCGAGTGACGCCCATCGGTGAGTCTTCCATCATCTCGGGATACGTGACCAGCGTCGATGATGTGGACAAAGCCGTTGCGATCACCGAACAGTTCTACACGACTGTGATCAACAACATCCAAGTCGTTGGGATCCAACAGGTTCTGTTGCACACCAAGATCATGGAAATCAGCCGCACGAAGCTTCGGCAGTTGGGCGTTGACCTCGCCATCTTGAGTGACAACTTCGTGTTGCTCAATGGTCCCAGTGGAATCCTGGATGTCTCCGCCGGGTTGGTGGAAGGCGACAATGGAACGTTCGGCCCCGTCCCTGTTGGGGACACCAACCTGCGGTTCAATGTCAACGGGGACTTCGAAGCAATGATCAAAGCCCTGGAGGAACAACGGATGGTCAAGCTCCTCGCTGAACCCACCGTCGTTGCCACGCACGGTCGTCCTGCTCGGTTCACCGTGGGTGGACGAATCCCGACCATCATTCCCGGTCAAAATGGCCAGGTCCAAGTCTCCTACGAAGATTACGGGACAAGCATCGACTTCCTGCCCTTCGTCGTCGGCCCTGGACGCATTCGCTTGGAAGTTCGTCCCGAAGTCAGTGAACCGGACTCCTCACGAGCCATCACGCTTGACGGTACCAACGTGACCGCGTTCACGACTCGGTACGTCGAAACCGCTGTCGAAATGCAAGCTGGTCAAACGTTCGCCTTGGCGGGTTTGCTGCAAAGCCGCACCGAGTCCACCGTCAGCCGCACCCCGTTCTTCGGAAGCCTGCCCTACGTCGGATCGCTGTTCCGTCAAATGCAAGAGCGTCGCAACGAGATCGAACTGCTGATCATGGTGACGCCCGAATTGGTTGAGGCAATGGACCCTCACGAAGTGCCTCGCGGTGGCCCGGGCATGAACACGCACTCGCCGGATGACAAAGAGTTCTACGCCTTGGGTCATATCGAAGTGCCCAATCTGAAGGCCAACGATTGCGACAACACAAACTTGCAACCTGGCATCACCAGCGGCTTCCGTGGTGGACAGATTGAATCCGGCCCGATGCTCCATCAGCCGCCCATGTATCAGTCCCCCATGAATGGTGTCCCCAGCCAAGGCTACCAAGAAGGTCAGATCGTTGACCCAATGTTGCCGTCACCACAAGCCTCACGAAGCACTCCACCACGATCCACGCCCAACCCGGCTGGGTACTACCCACCGCAAATGGCACGAGCCCCTCAACGCCCCGCGAACAATCGCTTTGGGGCGGGTGAGTTGCTTCCTCCGGGAGCGATCGTTCCCGGTCCAGAACCAACGAAGATCGCTGATGGAGTGATCGTCAGCCAACCGGAATACCGATGATCGTTTGAGTGAAAACCAGTTGCCCCAACATGTTGTCCGACGGAACGTCGGGCTTTCCCCATGAAAATCTTCTCCGTCTTTCGAAGTAGTCAGCTATGAGTAACGTCCTACGATTGGCCTTGGTCGATCCAAACGACTCGTCCCGCGAAACACTCAAAGCCATGCTGTTGGGCATGGACACCGTTTGGTTGGAAGCAGACTGCTCTCGCTACGAATTCTTCCCGGACATCGTTGACCAAACGACTCCGGACGTGGGAGTCATCTCCCTGGACACGGATTCCACCGCGGCGATCAAACTGATTGAGCGGATCACTCGCGAAACGCCAGACACAGCGCTGTTGGCAACCAGCGCTGTCAGCGATGGACAACTGATTCTGCAGGCCATTCGGGCAGGGGCACGTGAATTCCTGACGTTGCCGTTGGTCGAAGAAGAGCTCTCATCGGCACTCGGCCGAATCAGCCAGACCAAGTTTGGCGGTGGCGACGCTCGCAGTCGTTCGTGCGAAGTCATCGCAATCGCCGGTGCCACCGGTGGCGTTGGCACGACCAGCACCGCGGTGAACCTCGGTTGCGTGTTGGCCGAAGAAAGCCGCAACAGCGTCGCTCTGTTGGATTTGGATTTGGCACTGGGCGATGCCGATGTTTTCTTGGATGCCATTCCAGACTACACGCTGGCCGATGTCGTTCAGAACATTGGGCGACTGGACATCCAACTGCTCAAGAAGTCATTGACGAAACACTCCAGCGGCTTGTACTTGCTGCCACGCCCGGTCGAATTGCATGATCTCGAGGCAATCGACGCGGAAAGCCTCCGCAAGGTGATTGGGCTGTTGAAAGCATCGTTCACTCACTTGATCGTGGACCTGTCGAAAACCTACAACGCGCTGGACATGATCGCGATCGAAACGGCGTCGAAGGTGCTGCTGGTCACTCAATTGGACTTGCCGTGTCTTCGCAATGTGGTGCGTTTGATGATGAGCTTTGACGAAACAGAAGGTCTGGCCGACCGAGTCGAAATCATTGTCAACCGAGCCGGTTTGGACGCGGGACAGATCAGTTTGAAAAAGGCCAAGGAAACGCTCGGCCGAGAAATCTTCGCGCTTCTTCCAAATGACTATCGAACGATGGTCGAAGTCCGCAACAACGGTGTGCCGTTGATCACGCAAGCCCCGAAGGCAGCCTTGACCCAGGCTTTCCGGGACGTTGCCCATCGATTGACACACCAAGACGCCGGCCCCACCCCCGACGAGGAAGGCGGTCCGGAAGGTCACGCGGGCAACGAAAGTCGCTGGAAACGGTTCTGGCCCGGGGCCGCCAAGGCCTGATTCGATCTGCGAAAGACTGAAACGGGTTGCCGGCCCGCGGTCGGGCTGGTATTTCACGGGGCCTACAACCTGCCCGCGAACGTGAGCCCCTCCGTTGAGCGAATCCAATTCTGCGTCCGATGCCCGCGCATCGGACCTTGCCGAGCAACCTCCCGCCGCCCCCGCTTCGATGCGGTGGCTCTTGGCGGCGTCCTTCGCCTTCGCGACCGTCCTCTGGATGTCTGGCCCGCCAATCGCCATGGGCCCGTTGATCTTTGTGGCTCTGGTTCCACTTCTGGCGATTGCAGAGGTCGACCCCCGCTCGCCCTGGAAGCGATCCCTGTACCTGGCTTCGCTCGTGTACTGGTTGGTCAGTCTGCAAGGACTCCGCCACGCTCACCCGCTGATGTTCCTGCCCTGGATGGCACTTTCGGCTTACCTTGCGATCTATCCGGTGCTGTTTGTCGCCCTGCTGCGCCGCTGGCGAGCAACTCACCAAATTCAAACGAGCAGGCCTTGGCGGAACCGCATCCCATTCTGCTTGGTCGCCGCGGTGATCTGGGTCGGATTGGAGTGGATTCGAAACCACCTGTTCACTGGAATCTCAGTGCTGATGCTAGGACATGCATTGGCCGACATGCCAATCCTGATTCAAATCGCGGATCTAGGTGGCACCTACGCGGTCAGCTTTGTGATCGTCTGCCTCAACGTGGCGATGCTCGACGCGATGAATCGATGGGTGGTTCGCCATCCCGCTTCTTCCGATACGCCCTGGTCCTCCCTCGCAATCGCCAGCGGTCTGCTGATTGCGACCATCGCTTACGGCGCGATCACCATGCAGATCGCCACGGAACCGATCGGCAAAACGATTGCCTTGCTGGGTGGCAATCAACTGACCGTCTACGAGCAAGACATCGAGCGTGAGCGAGAGATCTTTGCCACCTACGCTGAAATGGCTTTGGATGCGGTGGCAAACTCAAAGTCCGAGGTGGCGGCGGTTGTGTGGCCGGAGTCCATGTTTTCAGGTGGCATGCCCTGGATGACGACGGGCCCGGATTTGGCGGTCCCCGAATTCATGCAGGATCCCTCACTCCCACCCTTGGTCCCTGACCAACTTCGTTTCGCAGTTGAAAACAATCAGGCCGGTTTCCTGGACCGAGCGACCAATCTTCAACTGGCAATGGCCGCCAGTTCCAACATCCCCAGCGATGTCGCACCAGCGATCATCGGCGGCTGTGGGTTGGTCCAGTACGCGAAACACCCCAGCCAATACAGTGGCGTCGTGTGGATCGACCCCGCGGGCAAGATGGCCGGACAATACGCCAAGAACCACCTGGTGCTCTTCGGCGAAACCATCCCCTTGGTGCACAGTCTGCCCTGGATTCGCGACCAGGTGCCGCCAGGGTTGGGGCTGGATCGAGGCACGCAACCAGAACGCTTTGATCTGGATGGAATCTCATTGATGCCAAACCTCTGCATCGAAACCGCCGTCGAGCGAATCCCGACCAACCACATGCACCAGCTGAATTCACGTGCCAACCCAAAACTGCCCGATGCCTTGCTGACGCTGACCAACGATGTTTGGTTTCGCGATTCCGCTGTGGTCGATCACCATCTGCGTTGTGCCCAGCTGGTGGCGGTGGGCTGCCGACGCCCCATTTTGTCCGCAGCCAATGGCGGCCCCACGGCCTGGATCGATTCGGCAGGCCGAGTCGTCGAGCGATTGCCCAAAGGACAAAGCGGTGTGATCGAAGCCCAGCCACGACGCGATCGGCGAGTCAGCCTGTACGTTCAAATCGGAGCCTGGCCAGCCGGGCTGATGGGCGCGGCGACTGCCTGTGGGCTGGCAGTGCTCGCGTTCGAATTTGTAACTCGTCGACGAAAACGCCATACGCTTCGCGGCCAACCTTCAACGACGTGAGCTTCGCCGGCTCCGCTTCCACGGATGCCACACAATTGGCGTCCTACCAAGCACCGTCCACGTCAAAGACTCAATAAGCCTTTGCGAAGACAGCTCGTTGAGCGGCGGGTTTGCCGGTCAAGAAACAGGTGCCTTGGACATCGTTGTCGACACGCGGGACGCATCGGATCGTCACCTTCAGCTCCTTCAACAAGGGCTGCAAGGAGTCCTCATCGGCGAAGTGACACCAAGCGAATCCGCCCGAGATCGCGGTCTCGCCATTGTCGGCAAAGAATTCGCGGAACTCGGCTTCGGAACTGAGTTCGACGGTGTTGTCTTCTCGCAATTTCAACGCTGCATCGAAGAGTTCTTGCTGCAATGTGGCCAGCTTTTCGCTGATGGTGGCAACCAAGGCAGAGCGTTCGATGCCGACGCTTTTGGGCTGATTCCGAATGCCACAGAAAACAGTCCCTGCCGCGATGTCCTTGGGCCCCACTTCCAATCGAATGGGAACGCCGCGTTTGACGTGGTACCACTTCTTCTCACCGCCACGAATGTCACGATCGTCGATCGTCACACGGACGGGAGCGCCGGCGTAAGTTTGTGCCACCAATTCCTCGCGAAGTGACTGCACGTAGGCCATCACCTCGGCGCGAGAATCATCCTTGTAAATGGGCTGGATCACGACGTGAATCGGCGCCAGACGAGGTGGCAAAACCAACCCATCGTCATCGCTGTGCGTCATGATCAGAGCGCCGAGCAAACGGGTGCTGACTCCCCAAGACGTCGTCCAAGCAAATTCGATTTCACCGGATTCACTTTGGAATTTGATCTCCTGGGCCTTCGAGAAATTCTGCCCCAAGAAGTGACTGGTCCCCGCCTGCAACGCCTTGCGATCTTGCATCATCGATTCAATCGAAAGCGTCTCAACCGCACCAGGAAAACGTTCCAACGGAGTCTTGCTGCCAACGATCACCGGCATCGCCATCCAGTTCTCAGCGAAGTCACGGTAGACCTCGACCATCTTCTCGGTTTCTTCCACCGCTTCTTCCGAAGTCGCGTGGACCGTGTGGCCTTCTTGCCATAGAAACTCGGCAGTCCGCAAGAACATTCGCGTCCGCATCTCCCACCGAACCACATTGGCCCATTGGTTGATCAGGATCGGCAAATCACGATAGCTCTGAACCCATTTGGCGTACGTCGCACCGATGATCGTTTCACTGGTGGGGCGAACGATCAAGGGCTCCTCCAACTTGCCGGCCGGCCGCAAACCGCCATTGGGATCCGGTTCGAGTCGGTGGTGCGTGACCACCGCACATTCCTTGGCAAACCCCTCGACGTGCTCCGCTTCCTTTTCGAGGAAGCTCATTGGAATGAACAACGGGAAATAGGCGTTTTGGTGGCCCGTCGCTTTGAACATGTCGTCCAAAGCACGTTGCACGTTCTCCCAAAGCTGATACCCCCATGGTTTGATCACCATGCAGCCGCGAACCGGCGAGTTTTCAGCGAGATCCGCTGCCCGAATGACTTGTTGATACCACTCGGGATAGTTTTCTTCACGAGTCGGGCTGATGGCTGTCCGGGGGGCTTTGTTCATGCGTTCACCCCGCACTTCTCGTTCAGTTGTTCTTGGAAACGCGAGAACAAGTAGTGGCTGTCGTGAGGACCGGCCGCGGCTTCTGGGTGGTACTGCACTGCAAAGGCACCGGTGTCTTTGTGGCGAACACCAGCGATGGTGTCGTCGTTCAGGTTGCGGTGAGTGACCTCCAAGCAATCCGGCAAGCCTTGGTCATCGACTGCAAAGCCATGATTCTGGCTGGTGATTTCAACCTTGCCCGTCTCCAAGTCGAGGACGGGTTGGTTGGCACCGCGATGACCGAACTTCAACTTGAATGTTTTGGCGCCACAAGCCACCGACAGCAACTGATGTCCGAGGCAAATCCCAAACACGGGCACTTGTCCGAGCAGTTCGCCGATCGCCTTGTGTGCATAGGTCAACGGCTCCGGGTCGCCAGGTCCGTTGGACAAAAAGACGCCATCCGGATTCAGCTTCAGGATCTCGTCAGCGGGCATGTTCCCGGGAACGATGGTGACCCGATTGCCACGCGAACGCAGGTGACGGGGGATGTTCCACTTCATGCCGAAGTCCATGCAGACGACGTGTGGTCGGCTTTCATCGTCGATGGATTTGTCTTTGGCAGCTTCCCGAATTTCACGAACGGTCCAGTCGTCCAGTTCGTTGGTCCATTTTTCCAATTGAGTTGGCATGACTTCTTGGACCAAGTCACGACCGACCAATCCAGGAGAAGCTTTGGCTTTGGCGACCAACGACGCATCGTCAAGATCAGTCGTCGACAACACCCCTCGCATCGCACCTTCACTGCGGATGCGGCGCACCAAGGCTCGCGTGTCGATGCCGGCCAACCCAACGACGCCCTGTGCCTTCAGGTAGTCGCTGAGCGAACCCTCCGAGCGGTAATTGCTGTGCATACGGCTCTCGTTGCGGATGATGAATCCGGCCAGCGATGTGCCGCGATTTTCGAGGTCGACGGAGTTGATTCCGTAGTTGCCCATTTCAGGATAGGTCATCGTCACCAGCTGACCGCGATAGCTGGGATCGGTCAGAATTTCTTGGTATCCCGTCATCGAGGTGTTGAACACGACTTCGCCAGTCGTTTCCCCCTCTGCCCCGAGGCTGGTTCCGGTGTAGACGGTGCCGTCTTCAAGAGCGAGTTTGGCAGCTTTGGCGGGAGAGCTCATCAATGCACAATGGGAGTCGCGGAAAAAATTGGAGACCTTCGACGTCGTGCCCTGTTATCGCTGTCGAATCGATTTTCTTCCAGTCCCCCGAGCGTGCGTTCGCCCCGTTTTCCAGCTGATTTCGCGTGGTTTCTCCGCAGGCTGCTGGGACGGCACGGATTCGATGGATCCCGATCAAGCTGAGCAGGATCGGACGCCCCCAATCACCCCGCGAGAGCTTGAAAAACTCAGCGAGAGCCTGGGAAAAGACAGCCAGCTACTGCGGGGGTTGAACCAAGGCGATGATCCGGTCGACAGCCAATCGCAGGGACTTCGCCGCCATCGCAAAATTGGTGTGCCCGCTGACCTCAGGCTGGATTGCCTCGTAAAGCTCCGTGGCGCCGCGCAGACGTCGGAGCTTTTTCTTCGCCATTTTCATGTAGGCAGCCGGGTCGGTTTCGTCCGTTACCGGGCCGACCGCCAAAATGAAGTCGTACAAATCGCGAACCACCTCTCTCAGATCCTCGTCCTCTTCCGCCTCATCGGCGTGCTTGAGAAACGTGCGGATCATCCAAACGTGAGTCAGCTCGGCATCGATGGCTCGAACAACCGTGAGTGGATCACTGGGTGGGGTCATCGCGATCTACTTTCCATGGCGAAAACTCGTTCCCAAGGCGAGAACTAGGACGCTTGCGTGTCGTCGGATTCGATCGGCGCCGCGGCATGCGACTCCGCCGGTTCGCTTGATTCAGTCGCCGGTTTGGTGGGTGCATGCCCGTGAGGTGTGTTCATCGCCACGACCACCACTCCCACCACGGTCAACGTCATTCCGACCCACAGCACAGGGCTGACCTGCACGTGGTCACCCAAGCGAAGAACCGAAACCAATGCCGACACCGACACCGCTCCGCCAAACACAATTGGCATCACCAACAACGCGTTGCCTTTGCTGGTCATCATCGCGGTGGTCAAACACAACGCTCCAAAGGCCCCCAGGCAACCGGCCAAGAACCCCCATTTGACCGTCGCGAAGTGCTCGCCAGAGAAACTGAACGAGTCTCCTTTGACGCCCATCATGGCCAAACCGCCCAAGATCGCGATGACCAAGTAAGCGATGCCGATGAACACGTAAGGTTTGAACGGCGACCAAAGCGGAACGCCGTTGACCCGTGGGGCCTGGGCATTGCCGATCGTGGGGCCATAACAACCCCAAAACAACGCCGTGCCGATTGCGAAAAGAATAGGAATCAACATTTTGTTCATAGAACCGTCAGTAGGAGGGATGGCGGTGGGAGCGTCGGAAAGTCGGCGAACGAATGGAAGAAGCGACCATTCGCTGCTGCCAAGACGATCAAACGTTGAACAAGAAGTGACAGATGTCACCGTCTTGCATCACGTACGTTTTGCCTTCCACACGAAGTTTACCGGCTTGGCGAATGTCTTTCTCAGTCTTGTATTCTTCCAACTCGGGCAACTGGTAAATCTCAGCCCGGATGAACCCACGTTCGAAATCGCTGTGGATCACGCCCGCCGCTTGCGGCGCGGTTGATCCAATCCGGACCGGCCAAGCTCGGACTTCCGTTTCGCCGGCGGTGAAGAAGCTTTGCAGCCCCAGCGTGCGATAGGCTTCCCGTGCGATGATGTTCAGCGATGGCTCTTCCAAGCCCACGTCCGCCAACATCTCGGCGCGGTCTTCTTCGTCGAGTTCCGCGATCTCGGATTCCAATTTGGCGCAAACGCAGGCCACCGAGGCTCCCGTCTTGGCCGCATGCTCACGGACCTTGTCCACCAACTCGTGTTCGCCCTGGAGGTCGTTTTCGTCGACGTTGGCGATGTACAGAATCGGTTTCGCGGTCATCAAGCCATAGCTGCTGATCGCGGCTTGTTCGGCTTCCGCCAATTCCAACGTTCGCAGCGGTTGCTCGGTTTCCAGGTGAGCGTTGCACTTCTCGATCACGGCCACTCGAAGCTTGGCTTCTTTGTCACCGCTGCGTGCCGTCCGCTGGGCCTTGCCCAACGCGTTTTCGAGCGTTTGCATATCGGCCAAAACCAACTCGGTTTCGATCGTGTCGATGTCCGCAATGGGATTGACTTGACCACTGACGTGAATCACATCGGGATCTTCAAAGCAACGCACGACCTGCATGATCGCATCGACTTGACGAATATGGCTGAGAAACTTGTTGCCCAGACCTTCGCCTTCGGCCGCACCTTTGACGATGCCAGCGATATCGACCAGCTTCAACGCGGACGGAATGACCTTTTGAGGTTTGATAAAATTGGTGATCCGATTCAAACGCGAATCGGGAACACTCACGATCCCCTCGTTCGGCTCAATCGTGCAAAACGGATAGTTGGCACTTTGAGCCGCGACGCTGGACGTCAGAGCGTTGAAAAGGGTGCTTTTGCCGACATTGGGCAAGCCGACGATTCCGGCTTCCATCGAGTTGCCTGAAAGATTGAGGGAAAGGAAGGGGAGGGAGGGACCGCCATGATCCGGCAGTTCTCGCGACGGCCACTGTTATGGCGATTCAAAGCCGATTCGTCGAGACGACGCGTTGAGGCGGATTCCAGCGTTTTCCCCCAGCGTCGTTCCCCCACGTCAGAACTCCGCCTGAAACTGCGTTCGGAACAACGTTCCGTTGTCACCGACCAGAATGTCGCTGGCCGTGTTCTGCAGCGGGCTGCCGTCAAGCTGTGTCACGTCGAAGGTGACCTTCAAACTTGACTTGGACAACGGGTACCAGTTCATGCCCACGGCGTACTCGTTGGCCGCACCATAATCACCGTCGACTCGCGAATAACGCAGGTTCAGATCCAGCTTCTTGGCGACCAGGAACTTGCCGCCTTCGACGTAGTACCCATGCTGGAAGAGCTCGTCATTCGAAATCGCTCCGTCGCCCTGCAAGTCCGTGACCCAGCGTAAGAACACTTCACTCGTCAAACTCCATCCACGACGCTTCCAAGCGAAGTCCACCCCGTACAACCAAACGTCAAACTCCGAAATGGACACGCCCGGCGTGACCGCTCCGGTTTGAGTCAACCGAGTTCCGTCCGAGAGCCGAACAAAATTGGCTTCGTCATAAGAACCTCCAGACGGTTGGGCGGCCAGCGGTGAATACACCGCCGAATGCCCGAGTCGCCAAAGTGCCGCAGAAGTGTTTTGAAAGTCAACGATTTGCGATCCAAAATCGCCCGCCGGATCCACGTAGCTGGTCGCCGCGAATGTGAAGCGATTGTCGGTCGCCGAATTTGGCAGGTTGGCCGTCCGATACCCGTTCCCGACCATGACTTGATAATGGCCATGCTGAGCAAATTCCCCAATGCCGAAGAGTCCAACGGTCCGATCGGGACGAAAAAAATCATTCGCCATCGGTCGATCCGCGAACCGCGTGTGCCGTGCACCAAGCAACCATTGGCGGCTCGCGGTCACCTTCCGTTTGCCCATCTGAATTTGAAAACGGTCGGTCGCCTGCCACGCCCAGAAGTAATCGAAAAAGTCCAGCATGTGACCACCGTCGGTGTCGCCGTCGACTTGCACGAAGTACGACAACCTTGGGTCGATCACATGACCACGAATTGCCAGCCGAGCGCGTTCAATATCGAATGCGTTGCGGTCCCCCTTGGAACGTGTGACTCCGGCGTTGTCCGTCCAAGAATCGCTCTGCGTGACAAATGAATGATGGCGAAATTGAGCCCAACCGTTGAATGTCACATCGAACGGATGCTTCTTTTGGTCGAACGGGCGAATGACAAAACCGCGATCGTAATCGGCGTAGTAGTCCAGCGTTCGAAACGCCTTGGCCTCGGTTCCATCGCATGTTGTCTGCAGCGGCTGTTCAGCGGCCAATGCAACCCGCTCGATCATGCCCGGCGTGCAACCACCGTCGTCTTCGTCCGCCAACAAACCGAAGGGAGCTTCCGCGATCTCGAGACGGCTTTGAAGCTCTTCGATTCTGGCCTGCTGGGCGTCCAGTTGCGATTGCAGTTCCGACAACACGCTGGCAGTGTCTTGCGCCGAAAGGTCCAGCCCTGAAGCGTCTTGGCCCCAGACATTCGCCATTGGGGCGATCCATCCCACCAGGATTGCCCAGCACGCAACCGCCAGCACTCTCGGAGCAGCACACGGCCTCGATGAAAGCTCGCGAGTCATTTTGTGTGTCACCTCAACCCTCTGCCAACACGCGCAGACCGGCGCCACCCCGAATGACACCTGCCGATCCAATCCCTTTGATCGGCAATTCAGAGCCAGTCATCACAACCAGCCCTTCGGGTGCCCGCAAAGTCACCCCAACCAGACCACCCTCCCGCCGGGAGAGTCGCGTCGGATCCAGCGTGCACCGCCCCGTTTCCGATTCAGTCCCCGGCAACACCACTGAGTCAGCATCCTGGAAACCCGACGCGTCAGCGAGACCCACGCGACATGCCCCACGCCGGCCCCTTCCGGGGCGTCCTTTTGTTTTTCGTGATCGGTCTCGGGGCTTCCGCCCCGAGCTAAGCAAGCCGGCCCCTTCCGGGGCGAAGATTGCCGCCGAATGATTTCCCGGTACGCGGCCCCACATCGCCTGCGGCATTTTTCAATTTGCAATTTCACCTTTCCAATCGATCCCCCACCTCACCGCTCTCCAACTGCCGCCGCTCCGCGGCTGGTCGAGGCAGGGCGTGACGCCTGAGACCTCGAGTTGAAAACCCGAGGCTGACAACTGCCACTGCTCCGCGGTTGTTCGATCCCCAAACACACACCGCCAGTCGCAGGGCGACCAAAGTTGAAAGCCTTGGGTTTTCACCCCAAGGGCATCCGCCCACGACACACAACTCCCTACTCGCGGAGCGACGACAGTTGATCGCCGCCCCATCGCCGAACGCCCCCCATTCCGAGTCCCCGTACGATGAGCTTCCAAGCCCGCCGAAATAGAAACCCGACGCGTGACGGCCTGCTGATGGAATCCCACCCCGAAGCGTCAGCGAGGGATCGCGTGCCATTGCAACGAGCCTCTGGGTCCCTCGCTCACGCGTCGGGTTACCATCTTGACGGAAAGCGGGCACTCGATAGCCGTGCTCGCGGCAATTGCCCAGCGCCCTTATGCTGGTCGCTCAATTCTTCCAACCCATTTTCTCTGCTCGGACGCGTCCTTCCGCATGCCATCCTTGGATCTCTACGACTACGAATTGCCTCGCGAACGCATCGCACAGGAACCACTGCCCAACCGCGTCGACGCTCGGCTGATGGTGATCGATCGGGCGTCTGGCGAGATCGAACACCATCACGTTCGAGACCTCCCGCAGCTGCTCCGAGCCGAAGACGTGATGGTGATGAACAATTCGCGAGTCGTCCCGGCACGCTTGTTTGGACGCCGTACGAAAACCGGTGGCCGATGGCAGGGACTGTTCCTGCGGTCCGATCGAGCGACCGGTGTGTGGGAACTGCTGACGAAGACGCGTGGCACGCTGCAGACTGGCGAAACGATCACCTTGGATGACCGCGATGCTCGTGCCGGTGGAGAACTGATGGTGATCGGGCGTGACGACCAGGGACACCTGCTGGTCCAACCTGTCCCCAACGATTTTTTCGAGGGACCGCCGCAGGCAATCGAGCCCGGAAAATGGCTGGACCGCTACGGCCGCGTTCCAATCCCACCGTACATTCGAGATGGGCACATGGTGGATGCGGATGTCACCAATTATCAAACGGTGTTTGCCAGCAGCAAACCCGAAGACGCCGCCAGCGTCGCCGCCCCCACCGCGGGTCTGCACTTCACGAAGTCTTTGCTGACTGAAATTGCCAAGGGGCAAACCGCCATGGCGGAAGTCACCCTGCATGTCGGCATCGGCACCTTTCGTCCGATCGAAGTCAATGACATCGACGAACACCGCATGCACGAAGAATGGGGCCGCATCGAAAGCGACGCCGTCTCGCAGATCAACGACCGCCGAAGCGGTGGAGGGCGTTGTGTGGCCATCGGAACGACCAGCGTCCGTGTCCTGGAAAGCTGCGTTGCCAACCGAAACGAATCCGACGGTCGCGGCGTCGCAGAAACCTGGACCGGAGCGACGGACATCTTCATCAAGCCACCGTATCGCTTCGGCGTCGTGGATGCGCTGATCACCAACTTTCATCAACCCAAAAGTTCGCTGCTGGTGCTGGTCAGCGCCTTTGCAGGCCACGACCTGATTCGCCGTGCGTATCAAGAGGCGATTGAAAACGAATACCGCTTCTTCAGCTACGGCGACGCGATGCTGATCGTCTGATCAAACGCGATGCAGCCACATGAACTCGTACGGCCCCAGTTCCAGTGGATGGGACGTTGTGATCGTTTGACCGGAGTACAGGTCTTCAAAGAAACGCCCCATCCCTGCCGTCCGAAGTCGATTGCTGTCGATCTGCTGCGGATGCTCACAGAAGTTCGCGACCACAATCACCCGATTGCCTTCGTGTTGGCGGACGTAACCGAGCAGGTGAGGCGATTCGAGAATCAACAACTCCATGTCCAACCCACCAAACGCGGGTGTCATCTTGCGAATCGCAATCAGCTTTCGAATCGATCGATAAATACGGCCTCGGATCGAGCCGTCGTCTCCCAGTTCGTCCAAGAACTTCCACTGCATCTTCGGCCGGTGAACCCATCGGGTGTCCCCGGCCTTCGCAGGATCCTTGACGAAATCGTAGTCGTTCAGCGCGCCCCACTCTTCGCCCAAGTAAACCAGCGGAATCCCGCCGACACTGAGCATCATCGCGTTGAGCAACAGGATTCGGCGGATCGCTAGTTCCTTCCAATCATCTCGATCGGCTTCGATCGCTTGTTCCAACCCCGCGAGCGAAGCCAGCGTGCCGCTGATCCGCATGTCACCGTTGTCAGGATTGTGCTGAAACGGGACCCCGCGCGCGAAGGAGCCTTCGAATTGGCCGGTGTAAAACGCATTCAGAAACTGGCGATGCCCAAAGGCTTCAATGCCAACCGCCGCAGCGTCCGCATCGTCAAAAGTCCAACCAATGTCGTCATGGCAGCGCAGGTAGTTCACCCACGTGGTCCGCTCGGGCAACTTGTGACGCCGCGCAAGCGAACGTCGCAACAGCTTCGTATCGCGCGTCGCGAGCGACTCCCACATCAGCGCCATCAGCGTTGGATTGTAGGAAGTCTGGCATTCTTTGTGACTGATGTACCGGACGACGTCATCGGGGTGAACGATGGCTTCACTTTTGAACACCAGTCCCGGGGCTGCGATTCGAACGCAGGAATTGAACGCTCGAATCAACGTATGGGCTTCGGGAAGATTCTCGCAATTCGTTCCCATTTGCTTCCAGATGAACGCAACCGCGTCCAGACGCAACAAGTCAACTCCCGTGTTGGCGATGAACAACATCTCCGACAACATCGCTCGAAAGACTTCCGGGTTTCGATAATTCAAATCCCACTGAAAGCTGTTGAACGTGGTCCAAACCCACTGCTGCATGCCATCATGCCAGGTGAAGTTCCCGCGACGGACGGTGGGAAAGATTTCACGCAGCGTCCGCTCGTACTGATCCGGCACACTGCGATCAGGAAAGATGAAGTAGTACTTTTGATACTCTTCGTTTCCTGACTGAGCCTGCTGTGCCCAGTAGTGATCATCCGCGGTGTGATTGAACACGAAATCCAGCACCAACAAGATCCCCGCTTCACGAAGATCTTCGGCCAGCAAACGCAAATCATCGATCGTTCCGACACGAGGATCGACGCTGCGATAATTGCTGATCGCGTAGCCGCCGTCATTGTTGCCCGGACGCACTGCGAACAGCGGCATCAGGTGCAAATAGGTCAGCCCGAGATCTTGAAAGTAGGGGATCTGCTTCCGCAATTCACCGAGGTTCTCGCTGAACAAGTCCACATACAACGCCCCGCCAACCAACTTCTCCGACTGGTACCACTCCGGATTATTGATCCGATTTTCATCGTCGTTTTTCAACGGCTCCGGGCGCATCCGCCAGCCACGAATGATCGTGAGCAGGATCTGTTCGAGGTGATAAAAGAAATCCCATTGATCGCCATACAAGTGCACCAAGTGACCGAACAGGTCATCCCAGTGCTGAACGATTCGCAATTGAATTTCGTCGGCTTCTCTTTGAGAGACGTTTTCGACCTCCCAAAACGATTCCAATCGTGGCAGCAAACGATTCAGCGCGCTTTGCGCCCGCGAATCCTTCACGCCATTGCGAACCGCGTGCATCAGCGCATTGGTGTGCATTGCGTTCATGGTGTCTGCTGGAGCGGGGGCTGAATCAGGAGGCAGTGGCGGTTTCGGAAGATTGACGTTGATGAGGGTCGTCATTCATTTCGCCTGCGGATGGTTCGTCATGTTGTTCGTTCGATTCGTCGCCTGCCGTTTCGCTGGTCCGGTGCTTCCCAGGCTCGTGCTCGATCCGATCGTTCGGAATCCGGATATGGTTCAAGAAATCGTAGTACTCGATTCCTTCCATGATCCCGCGAGCGTGATGCCCCTCGGCGAAGTAAATCCGTGGCAATCGACGCAGCTTGTCGAGCTCGGGACTGTAATTCCCCACGACGACGCCCAATGTGCCGCCCTTCAGCATGCCTTCGTCATTGCCGCAGTCACCCGCGACCAGCAATCGCTCCGGTTCAAAACCCCAGCGATAAGCAAGGTGTCGCAACGACAGTTCGCTGCCGCCGCGGAGCGGGATGATGTCTAAAAACGATCCCAGCGACAACACGACTTTCACACGAAGTCCCGCCGAACGAAGCATTTTGCGGATTTGCGCGACCGCCGGCGATGCTTCTGGGTCGATCCGATAACTGATTTTGAACTCGGTTTGGTCCTTTTCCGGCTGCAGAAACAATCCCGGCACATCGTCCAGCACTTCATGAACCAGCTTGGGCTGCCAGTGGTGCTTGATCTGCTTTCGCCATGAAAGGTCGGGAGTGAGGTCTTGGCCGTAATAAAGTTCCGTCCCCACCGCGGCCGACAAAACATCTGGACGCGGCAAGTTGAGCTTGGTGATCAACGCCATCGCTTCGTCGAGAGATCGGCCGGTGTCGATCCCGAACCCAATGTCCCGACCTGCCGTGTTCAACAGATCAACAAAGTCGGCCAACGCGTCGTCGTCGCCGGTCAACGTGTTGTCGAGGTCCGTCATGATGATGCGGTCGAACTCAGGCAGTCGACGCGTCGTTCGGCCTGCCGATTGTGCCAACGCGGGGGTGGCGGACTGCTCGATGATCTCAGTCACGTCTCGCAGGTAACGGTCAACGTGGTTGCTCCAACTGTAGTGCGTTCGCGACCCCTCGATGCCGTTTTCCGACCAAGTCTGCCACTGCTCTGGTTCGGTCAAACCTCGCATCAACGCATGATCAATTTCCTCTGCTGAAAGCGGGTCGATCAGCAATCCGTTTTGGCAGTTGGCGATGATATCACTGGGGCCACCGTCATTGGTGGCAACGATCGGAACGCCACTGGCAGCGGCCTCCAACAGTGTCAAACCAAACGGTTCCGTCAACGCTGGGTTGACGAAAATCCCCTTGCGGCGGGCGGTCAGTCGATACAAGTCCGGGACATCACTGGGACGATGCGACTTCGGATACGCAACGTGACCGTACAAATTGTAAACATCAATCAGATGCAACACGTTGGTGAGAACTCGACGCTGGCCAGAGGGCATCTCGCGAAGGTCGTCTCGGGACCCCAGGACGAGAACCAAATTCGCCATTTCGCGAAACTTGGGATTCTCACCGAACACTCGAACCAACATCTCAATGTTTTTGCGTTCGTCCGGACGAGCCATGGCGACCACCATCGGCTTTTCGGCGTCCTTCAAAAAGGGTGTGAGCTGGTCGTGGATCCGTGGCAGCGGCTCCGTCTCGTCGACGGGGTAGAACTGCTTGAGATCAACGCCCGGCGGGATGACTTCCATCCGACCGGGTTGGTAGTGATCGTAAATCGCGTACTGTTCCTCCACTTCTTGACCAGTGCTGGTGATCACCAGCGACGCGGTCTCAAGTGCGAACTCTTCCGCTTCTTCGCGGACGGTGAATTTGAACTTCCGGTCCAAATCCCGAGGCGGCTTGGGAGCCTTGGACTCTTGCGATGCCGCGATCAGACGCTGGCGTTTGACTCGTCCCAGGGAGTGCCCCGTGAAGACATAGGGAACGTGAAGAAGACGAGCCAGTTGGCCGCCCGCGTAACCCGCGTCGGCGTAGTGCCCGTGGATCAAATCAGGCAAACCAACTCGCCGGTAGTGCCCCAACATCTGATCAATGAAGGTCTCCAAATAAGGCCAGAGACCTTCTTTGCGGAGATATCGTTTGGGGCCAAACGGCACGCGAACGATTTTCGCTTTTGAATTGATGACCTCTTCGACCTGGGCGTAGTCCGGACCGACCCGCTCGTCGAAGATTTGCCGCGTGACCAATTCCACGGATTCAATTTCTTCTCGACGCGAAAGCTCTTCCGCTAATTCGAGAACGTATTTGATCTGTCCTCCCGTGTCCGCGTCTCGACCAAGCTCGGGATCTCGAGCACGGATCAGTCCGTGCAAACTAAGCAAAGTGACGCGAAGTGTCCCGCTGGCGGGCATACTCATAGCATTCCTGTCGATAGAAGGGCCGGGCCCGCAGGTTGCGTTCAATCATCCGGAACGCGATGGGGATCCTCGGTGAAATCAATCCGATAAAAACTGGTCTCGTCGCTGGTCGCTCCCGGCAGCCCACACACCTGAGATGCAAACCGAGTTGCACGTTTCAGGGTTGGCTCCACCGGAAGATTTCTCAAATGCCCGGCGATCACCACCGACGCAAACGCGTCCCCGGCACCGACCGGGTCGATCAGAGGGTCTGGTTCCGGAGCGGCCACGGTGATCGGTTTTGCATCACCGCCGCCACTGGATTGGCTGGATTCGCTCAAATGACACTCCGCGCCGTCCGCGCCGAGCGTCACCAGGAGACATTTGAGATTGCTGTACTTATCAAGCAATTCGCGTGCCGCTGCTCGCCGGTCGGATGAGCTGGATAATTTGCGACCAGCCAGGTCGCTCATTTCGTCCTCGTTCAATTTGACCAACCCCGCTCCAGGCATCAGTTCATCCAACCAAGCCACGTCGTAGTGTGGCTTCCGAACATTGATGTCAAAGAACACGTCAAGCTGAGTGGCTTCGTCGTCCGCAAAGTGATCGCGGAGGCAGTGAATGGTTTCACGATTGCTTGGACTTCGATAAGCCAATGTCCCGTGATACAGCAACGAAGGCAGACCTTGCTGGGTGGCTTCGCGAATTCGTTGTTTTACCGATTCCAACACGGATTCGTTGGGCACGGGGATCTGGTCGTAGGCCACACCGCGAACGATTTCGTATTGTGGCTCGCCATTCAGAAGCGTCACCGCGACGGTGCCAGTGGAAACGCCCGGCAAAACAGCGACGCCGTCGGTGGACAATCCCCACAAACGCATCCGGCGCAGAATTTCAGTGCCGAGATCGTCATCCCCCACCGCGCTGACGAACAAAGGCTGCAGTCCGAAGCCTGCCAAATTCCAAGCCACATTCAGCGGAGCACCGCCGAGAACTTGGCGATCAGGGAAACAATCCCAAAGCACTTCACCCACGATGATTGCCACGCCTGCCGGAGGATCTTGACTGCGGGCAATCGACGAATCGGTCATCGTGCGTTGTAATCCTGGGGAAGCAAACTGACTGAAAATCGAAACATTATCCTCACGCGACACCGCTTAATCTTACACGATGAATTCCACGATCGCATCCAACCCCAGCCCTGCACGAACCGTTTCCATGACGTCCTTGCCACCGAAGGTCTTGGCAACGGATTTGGATGGGACTTTCCTGCCTCTCGAAGGGGACGATGCCGCCTTAGTGTCGATGGGACAAATTCGTGAGTTGCTGCAAACTACCGAAATCCCCCTGGTTTTCGTCACCGGGCGACATTTCGATTCCGTGCGAAACGCCATCGGTGAATTCGATTTGCCAAATCCAGATTGGATTTTGTGTGACGTTGGTGTCAGCATCTACCGCCGAGACAGGGAGGGCAATTACGTTCTCCAATCCGCCTACGAAGAGCTCCTCGACGAAGTCCTCGGCAACATTGAGATTGAGAAACATCGGCAAGCGATCGCCGAACTGGACGACTTCACCTTGCAGGAATCGTTCAAACAAGGCCGACACAAATGGAGCTACTACGTCCCGGCTGACCAACTGGACGCTTGCCACCACGCGGTCGAAGCGTATCTCAAATTGCATGAACTCCCCTGCAGCATCGTCAGCAGCATCGACCCGTTCAACAACGATGGCTTGGTCGACGTCTTGCCTCACGGAGCCTCCAAGGCCTTCGCGTTGCAGTGGTGGTGCGAACAAAATGATCTGCAACCAGAGCAGATCGTGTTCTGCGGCGACTCGGGCAACGACACTGCGGCCCTGATCGCTGGCTATCGAGCTGTTGTGGTTGGCAACGCCGACCGCCAGATCGCTCGCCAGATCGCCGACACGCATCACGCCTCGGGCTGGGTGGATCGATTGAAGTTGGCTCGTGGAACCAGCACGTCAGGCGTCTTGGAAGGCGCACGTTGGTTTGGGCTTTTTGATTCGCCTGCCAAAAACGTTCCGGCGGAACCCAACCCCGACGTGCTGCCCGAATCGATCCCCTGGGGAGCCCGACTGATCGGAGCCAACCGAGCCGAGTTCACTTTGTGGGCTCCCAAGCAAAAACGGGTGGTCCTGGAAGTGCTTCCGAACCAACTGTTCCGAATGCAACGCCAAGACCGAGGCTTTCATCATGCCATCGTCGACGGGGTCACCGATGGCACCCGGTACCAATTCCGATTCGTTCGCGAAGAACACGGCGCGGCGTTCGATGATGGCGCAACCGAACTGACCCCCGACATGCTCTTGCATCCGCTTCCTGATCCGGCGTCCCGCTTCCAACCCGAAGGTGTCCATGGCCCCTCCGCGATTGTTGCCACTCAGTTTCCTTTTCAACCAACAGCCGATTCAGCTGCCGACGAATTGGATGAACTGATCATCTACGAGATGCACCTGGGCACGTTCACCGAGAAAGGGACCTATCTCTCCGCCATCGAACGCTTGGACGAATTGGTCGACCTGGGAATCACAGCGATTGAATTGATGCCGATTGCCGCGTGCGCTGGTCGTTGGAACTGGGGGTACGACGGGACACATTGGTACGCTCCGATGACGGCGTTCGGAACTCCCGATGAGTTCCGACAACTGATCGACGCGGCGCACACCCGCGGGCTGCTGATGATGATCGATGTTGTTTACAACCACTTTGGTCCCGAAGGCAACTACTGGTCTGAGTTTGGACCTTACACGTCTCGCAAACACAACACGGTCTGGGGAGCAGCTCCGAATTTCGATGACCCCAAACGAGGCGACCTTGTTCGTCGATTTGTGATCGACAACGCGATCATGTGGCTCCAAGAATACAACTTGGATGGTCTGCGGGTGGACGCCATTCACTGCATGAAAGACGACTCGGAGAAACACATCACGACTCAGATGAGCGAGGAGATTCGACGCTGGTCCGACCAAGTCGGCCGTCGCGTCTGGCTGATCGCCGAAACCAACGTCTACGATGCCGCAATGGTCAAACCACTCAGCGAAGGCGGCACCGGATTCGATGCGCAGTGGAGCGATGACTACGTCCACAGCATGTTCGCGACCGTTCGGCCGGGCGAACAACTCACCCATCGAACCTACTCGCCAGGCAGCGACTTGGAAAAAACGCTGCGTCGGGGATTCGTGTTCGCCGGTGACGTTCGAGGTGACCGAGGCCGCGAGTCGGCCACCACCTTGGACACCGACGAAATGCTGCCACGCATCGACACTCGGTCGTCCATCGTCTGCATCCAAAACCACGACTTCATCGGCAACCATCCCACCGGCATGCGTTTGCATCAACTGACCTCGCCGGAGACGCAGGCCGCCGCAGTGACGCTGGCGATCCTGATGCCATCGATTCCGATGCTCTTCATGGGAGAAGAATTCGCCTCCCCCAACCCATTTCAGTTCTTTGTTGACTTTGGCGACCCGCGATTGCAACGGGCGGTGGTTCGAGGTCGCAAACGCGATTACCCCCAGCACGATTGGAGCGACGGGGTGCTCCCCACCGACGAAGCAGCGATGCGGTCCTCCGTGATCGGCAGCGTGGAGTCGGGCAGCGAGACGATGCGAAACTGGTACAAGACACTGATCTCGATCCGCAAACGCTTCGTTGAAACCGGGCTCTTGTCACCGGACAACTTTCATGTCGAAGTCAACCGCGAGGTCAACCTGTACTCGCTCAGCTACCAATCCCCGGACGAGGCGTTGCAGGTCATGGTCCGCCTGTCACCTCTGCAGGAAGAAGACGACACGAACGAACCAGCGACCGTCCAACCGTTGCCGACCAAACCGATGGAAGGGTCGCCTGGGTCATGGCGGTTGCTCGCCGACTCAATGGAAGCATTCGGAGAGCCGTTGACCGAGGGATTGCTCCCCAACCACGCTCGCATCTGCTTGTTCGAAAGCGAAGAATCGAACACCTAACCTTCGCCGACCTGCCGAAACCGCCCTTTTTACCAACCATGTCTCTGCTTTGGCGTCGTTTCTGTCGCTGCATGGTTTGATTGAACTTGAGGCAAAAATGCGATTTTCCTAAAGTCGCGACTTCAGGACCAAAATCACCCGGATAAAGGAATGTCCGAAGATGACCATTCAATCACACTTGGCGTTGCCCCCAACGTCCTCCCGCACGTTCATTCGTCGAGCCATTGTGCTCACCGCTGCCATCGTGGCGATCCTGGGCGGCGTTTCGACCATGCGAGTCGAAGCGGCGGAAAACTCGGTCGTCGCCGTGGTCAATGCCGACCCGATTTCACGTGATGCGTTGGCCTCCGCCAGCGTGGAGCGGTACGGGACCGATGTTTTGGACAACTTGATCAACCGGCACTTGATCATGCAGGAATGCAACCGCCGTGGACTGGGCGTCACCAATGAAGAGGTTCGCACCGAAATCTTTCGGGTCGCCAAGAAGTTTGGCCTGAATGTCGAAAGCTACCTGCAGTTGCTGCAAGAAGAACGCGACATCACACCAGATCAATACAGTCGCGAAATCATTTGGCCCATGCTGGCACTGCGAAAGCTGGTGGCCGACGAAGTGGTCGTTTCCCAAGACGAATTCAACCGTGCCTTTGTTTCCCAATATGGCGAAGCGATCAAATGCCGGATGGTGATGGTGCAAGACAAATCGCAAGCCACCCAACTGCATGCTCAAGCCGTCGCCGAACCAAGCAGCTTCGCTCGGCTAGCCAAAGAATTCAGCGAAGACCCCACCAGTGCCAGCGTCGGTGGATTGATTCCACCGATCCGCCGCTACATGGGTGACCAAGCCATTGAAGATGCTGCCTTCGCTTTGGATGTGGCGGAAGTCTCCGATGTGTTGCCAGTCGGCGACCACTGGATGTTCTTGCAAGCCGTTCGCCGGATGCCAGCCAGTCAACCGGCGCCGCAAGCCTTGCCCGCGATCAAAGAACAGATCAACGACCGAATCCGCGACGAAAAGATGAAAACAGCCGCCAGCCAACTGTTCGCCCAACTTCAGGAACAAGCTCAAGTCGTCAAAGTCTTGGGGGACGCCGAAGCATCGGCAAAGTACCCCGGCGTCGCCGCAATCATCAATGGACAACAAGTTTCGATCGCCAACGTGGCAGCCGAGTGCATCAAGCGTCATGGCGAAAGCGTCTTGGAAGGCGAAATCAATCGCAAGTTGCTGACTCAAGCCCTCGCGAAATCGGGCAAGAAGATCAGCAATGAGGACTTGAAACGCGAGATCGAACGAGCCGCGATCAGCTTTGGCTACATGAACGCAAACGGATCCGCGGACATCGAAGGCTGGTTCGCTGCCGTCCTCGAAGGTGGCCCCGGCACCCGTGAGGTTTACATCGAAGACGTCGTCTGGCCGAGCGTCGCACTCAAGAAGTTGGTCGAAGACGAAACGAACCTGACCCAAGAAGACCTGCAACAAGGCTTCGAGTCGCACTACGGACCTCGTGCCGAAGTTCTGGCGTGCGTGTTGTCCGACCAACGCAGCGCTCAAAAGGTCTGGGAGATGGCTCGCGACAACCCGACAGACCAATTCTTCGGTCAGCTCGCAAACCAGTACAGCATCGAACCGGTGTCCTCCAGCAACTTCGGGAAGGTCCCGCCGATTCGCAAGCACGGTGGCCAGCCCTCGGTTGAGAAAGAGGTCTTCCAAATGAAGCCCGGTGACCTCAGCGGAATCATCGCGACGGGTGACAAGTACATCATCCTGCGTTGCCAAGGATTCACCGAGCCCGTTGTTTCGGACTTCAGTGCGGTCCAAGAAGAACTCCGCAGCGTTCTGATCGAAAAGAAAATGAACGTGGCGATGGGCATGAAGTACGACCAACTCAAGCAAACCGCGGAGATCGACAACTTCTTCGTCGCTGCCAAAGAAATCCCACGCGTGGCGGCCGAGAGCAACGGCACTCGCTGATCGCCCGGAACACTCAACGATTTCTCTGAGCAAGACCGTTCAGACAACAACATCGGCCACGCCTGGATGCCCATCATCCAAGCGTGGCTTTTTTCTTGTTTTGCCAACGAGTGGTCTGTTACAGCTTGAGTTCAGGGTAGCGAAACTCGTCAAGAGTTTTGTTGATAGCGGGAAAACCGAAAGTCTTGACGACTTTCGCTACGGCCGGAACCCTCTCCCGAAACGAAGTTGGTGGAGAGGTCGAGCGACGCCGTTCAGGCGTACGCGAGGGTGAGGGACGGGCATGGGAGGCGGCGTGAATTTCCCTCCCCCGGAAAGCTCGCTTTCCGACGCCTCCCGCTGCGGAGGTCGTGCAGTTTTCTGGTGCTGGGTTTTGGCGGGTTCCTGCAGCAACCACCCATCACAACCCGAAGCGTGAGCGAGGGACGCCCCCAACTCCCACGACGGCCCCATCCGGGGCGACCGTTTGTTTTCCGGCATCGGTCTCTCGGGGCTTCCGTCCCGAGCGAAGCATGACGGCCCCATCCGGGGCGATACCCAGACGCCCGCCACCATTAATTTTTCGAACGTCCCAAGGGAGGGTGATCATAAACGCTTGGCAACACGGTACTAAAAAACTGCACGACCTCAGTGACGAGGGAAGCGTGAAGCGACGCGAGACCAAACTCAGACCACCTGATTCGAGAGCGATCAGCGGCGGCGCCGGGTGCGACGACCGGCGCGGCGAGCGTGTTCGCTCATCGCACCAGCGGCAGCGTGCGCCATCGCATTGACCAAAACCTGCGTCATGGGATGCGTCGCGACGCCCGTGACCCGGTCCATCGCGGTTGGTCCCCAGCTTTGCATCCGCCGGATGGAATTCCAGAGGTCGTCCACATCGTGCGCCGTGCGGGCTCGATCGAGCGGCGTCAACACGTCCAGCATGTCCGAAAACTGGCAACGAGCTTGCTCGTATCCCGACGCTCGAAATCGCTGAATCAATCGGCCAATCGCTTGATGGATTTGTTGCTGCTCCACCATCTCATCCTGATGCCGATTGCTCGACAACTCCGTCTCGTCCATCCGGGTTTCGATCCCACGTAGCGACGCAACGATTTGATCGTCGGTGATCTCGGGAGTCCGCCGAGCTTGCTGCCGCAGTTCATGCGTGTCGGTCCGAGCCAGCATGTCACGGAACAGATCGATCGCTTCTCGGTAATAAGAACACTGCGGCGTCTCGAGCTCGGTCAGCTTGGCCTGTGTTTGTTCACAACGCTGCGTCCACTCATCGAGATCCTTCAGCGTCGCATCGCGTTGGCGATGGAGCGCACGCACCTCGCGAAGGTGTTGATCCAATCCGTGTTGCGCAGCGGCATCGTCTCGGTATTTGGCCAGCTCTTCCATCACGGTTTCGAGCGCCTCCCGATCTTCCGCGATGATCGTCCGCATCGTCTCGGGAGTGGTCGTCAGGTAGTCGTAGTTTCGCTTGGATTCGTGATACTTGGTCAGCTTGGCAACCCAGCGGTCCATCCGCCGCGTGAACCCGCGGTGGGTGTACTCGGACGTTCCAAATTTCCGGTCCTTCAAGTAGCTGAACAGATTGCACTCATCGTACGCCGGCAGCTTTCTCGCGGCATCTTGACTGATCTCGTCCAAGTTGGCTTCGGCACGTTCCAGCGCGGCTTCAGCCATCGCAGCGCGGTCCGACAGAGTCACAAAACCGGGGTTCGCTCGGAGCGTTTGCTCGACGGCGGTGATCAGTTCTTCTTGCTTCGCTTCCGCCGCCTCAATCGATTCGTTCAGCTGAGCCAGTCCGGCTTCCTGCGTTTCTCGTCCATGTGTGTCGGCCTCCAGGTCCTCGTGCAATCGCCGTGCATGGTCTTGTTTTCGCAACAAAATTTCGGCCATCGAGGGGCGTACCTCGGACCAGGTGTCCTGAATCGCTTCGGTGGTCAACTCCGGCAAGTAGTGCTGGGCCAAACTGCGCAGCGTCTCGTCCCTTTGATTTTGCAACGTGTCCTGGGTCGACTGAAAGTCTCCCAATTGGGAACGGAGTTGCTCCAGCTTTGTGGCGGCTTGGTTGTAAGCCGTCAGCAGTTGTTGATGGACGGTGGGGCCGGTCAGCGGCATGGCGAAACGAGGGGGGAGAAAGGAACGTGCGAGGGGAACGCGAAGCGACAACGAGACCGAGACAAAACCGAGCTGGGCTCAGGAAAAAAAGTACCAAGCCCCTGCCGCCGCCGCGGTCGTTGCTGCCATGGCGATCCGAGTCCGCCATATCCAGCAATAGGCGACAAACTTTTTGAATCCGGCCTGGGGTGCTTCGTAGGTGTGCAGATTGGACAGGTATTGATCAATCGCAGCGTCAATCTCCGCCGCACTGACATCATCGCCAGACAACGCTGCGGTTCGCATCAATTTTACACGCAGTTGAATCCGGACGTCGTCAGAACGAAACATGTCTTCGGCGGTCGAACGCCGGTCCCGCAATTCGCGAGCCACGTCCATGACCCGCAAGGTTTCCGCGATCGTCAGGTCTTCGCCAGGCAGTTTGGTTGCCGCGCGCCGCTCGCGCAGCTGTTCCATGGTGGACGGTGCGGTCGCTTGTGCTTGAGCGTTGGCCATGACGACGAGAATGGAGAAGAGTGGTGGGCGTTGAATGAAGAAGGCCAGTCATCGCGACCTTCGAGGCGCTGCAAATCAGGCAAGATGTTCGTGACGCCGAGAAATGGATTGTATCGCCCCTTCGCGGCATCGCGGGAGTGGTCTGTCCCGCTTTCGTATGATTGCCCCTGGTTGCAGTGCAACGTAGTCTAACCAGAGTCCTCGAAACGACTTCCCCGCCTCGTCATGCTCCACGCTGGTGGGTCAGGGTCGTTTCCCGAGAAGTCCAACCGACGCGATCAATTTGATGCACCCTGATGGGTGGCAAAAATCCGCCAAGCTGGGCAATGGTACAATCTTGCGGCGAAACATCCTGCCTTGGATGCGTCCCCCCGAGAATGAGTTTCCTATTCACGTTTCTATTTTTACGCACGAGTTCTTGGTCATGAGCCAGCAAGCCAAAGCCTCCGCTCCGGCAGAGTCCGCCCAACAAACCACGCCGGCCGCTCCGGCAACGCAGCGTGACACTCAGTCCATGCGGCAGTACCTGGACAGTGCCCTCGATACGCTGAAGAAGTTTGGCGCCGCTGAAAACACGGCCCCGCAAGAATTGCTCAGCTTGCTCGAGGGCGTTCGGCATTTGGACGAAGCCAAGGTGCTGGCGATCGCAGATGTGATCAAACACATGAGTTCGTTCAACGCACTCGTGCGTGACAACATCGAATCGGTCCAAATCGGCAACCGCTACATGGACATCACTCAAATGTTCGATTCGGTTCGCGAGGACAGCAAGCGACTGATCTCGCAATTGGACGATGGAAAGATCAGCGGAACTGAAAAGGTCTCGAACTGGTGGATGAAACTCCGTCGCGGAACCCCCAGCGATCGATTCGAAAAAATCGCGGAAGTCTACGGCGAGGTCGCGAAAGACACGAAGGACGCGTTGCACATCGAAGAACAGATCATGGACGCCTACATCGACTTCCGCTTCGCGCTCAAGGAAGCCGAAGTTCTCGCTCGTGAATTACTGGACACCCACGCTCCGATCCTAGAAGCCGCCAAGGATGGGCTGGCCACCGCACAGGAGGCGCTCGACAACTACGCGGGAGAAGACCAGGGCGGCAAAAGTCAACTGGAACTGCGTCGTGACGAAGCCCGTCACAAATTCGAGGAAGAAGACAAGACGTACCAGTTGCTCAAGGACATCGCTGAGAACCTCGAGGTCGGCTACGACGTCGGTGAAACGCTGATCACCAAACTGAAACAAACTCACGATGTGAAGGAACGCGTGTTCCGTCGCGCCGTGACGTTCTTCACCACCAACGAACACGTCTTCACGATCCTCGGCACGGTCTACACCAGCCAACATGGTTTGCACGAAGTCACCCAGGCCACCGAGGCCATGAAAGAAGGCGTGAACAAGGGACTGGAAGACATCGCTGGTTTGGGTCGCGAATTGGAACGGGCCGCTTTGAAGGCTGGCTACGGAAGCACGATTGATCCCGAGTCGGTGCAGAAGCTGGTCGACGCGATCAGCGGTTTCCAAATCGAGTCGCTGCAGATGATCGCGGAACTCCGCAAAGAAAGCGAAGAAAGCACCAAAGCGATTCGCCAAAGCGTCGAAGAAGGCAAGAAGAAATACCAGCAAACCCTCGGACGTTACGCTCGCGGCGACTCGTTGGTGTAGGTCCGTTTCGCTGAGCAGTTCGGCAGGATTGAGCAGCACAACCATGTGAGCCGCTTGGGCGTTAGCCTGGGCTGCGAAATGTTTGGGCTTGGAGAGATTTGTCGCTTGCACAAGTTTTCATCCCGGTAGGGATGCAAGATGGTAGCCGTCGGTAAGCGATAGCGCCACCGACGGACATGTAAATCCCGCCTCGCCACTCACCATCCCGCGGTGGCCATTGGCCACCGCGGGATGGTGAGTATTTTTTGGGGCTCGTTTTCCGGGGGTACGCTGCTACGCAGCAACCCCCGGCTACCATCTTGCATCCCTGCCGGGATGAAGGCTTGCGCAAACCGATAGGCTTCGCAACACCAAACATTTCGCAGTCCAGCGTTGCCCCGGTTGTACGTGGGAGCAACAACGCTTCCCCCAACAGCTTAAATTCCGAGAGACTTCTGCCGACCTGCTCGTTGCCAAATGCTTTCTTCAACACCTCCTGGGACAACGTCCCAACTCCACTCATCGTTTCGCTTCCATTGAGCAACGGTCGAACGTCGTGTTACAGGATCTCCTCACCGACGAAGAAGGCAATGCTCGCTGTGGCTGGTGCGGTACCGACCCGGACTACATCCGCTACCACGACGAAGAGTGGGGCGTGCCCGTCCGGGACGATCTCCGTCTGTTTGAAAAGATCTGCTTGGAAGGTTTTCAGTGCGGCCTGTCTTGGATCACGATTTTGAAACGCCGCGAAGCGTTCCGCGAATGCTTTGCCGACTTTGCCCCTCATCGGCTTGCGAAGTTCACCCCATCCGATGTCGAGCGACTGATGACCGACGCTCGGATCATCCGAAACCGAGCCAAGTTTGAATCCACGATTCAGAACGCTCGAACGACAACCGCCATGTTGGACAAGGGCGAGTCGCTTGCCAAGTTGCTTTGGCAATTCGCCCCTGAGAAGCGACGGGTTTATCGAAGACTTGATCAAGTCCCGGCGATCACCGACGAGTCAACCAAGATGAGCCGCGTGCTCAAGAAGGCCGGTTGGAAATTCGTCGGCCCCACGACCTGTTATGCTCTGATGCAGGCGACCGGCATGGTCAACGATCATTTGGTTGGCTGCCATCGACATGCATTGATTCGATCGATCTGATCCGCCCGATCCCGCGGAAGGAGACCAGCATGGACCTGCCCCCTGACCCTTCATCCGCTCAGCTTCCGACGAAGCAAGGTTGGTTCCAAACCTGGCGTGCCGTGGACAAGAAAAGCTTCGCTGCTGGCTTGGGTGGACTTTTGCTTTGGCTAGCGAGCTGCATCGTTCTCGGGCTCGCCTACTTGGCTATCTTGGAACAACTCATTCCGAATCCTGACTCCTTCAATGTCATCTTGTTCTGCTTCATCGGCGTCTTCTCGATGCCAATCGCGTCCGCCTTTGCGTTGATCACGTTCTTGCCGTTGTTGATGATGCAGCGTTACTTGACTCGAGCTGTTCTTGTCGTGGCGGCAAGTCGGGCCAATCTCAACTTGCTGTGCAGGGGCGTCTCAGTCATCAACGGAAACGCCCAAGATTCCGGGGAGATTTGGGACGACCTTGCTCCGCTGATGTTTGGCTACGGTTTGTCGATCGGGGTGATCGCAAGTGCGATTCAGTGGTACTCCTCACGGACACTGCGTCCAAAAATGAAGGCGGTTCTGCCTGCCAGAAGGGCATCCATTGCGGAATCGCTGGAGCTGATGGCCGTTGCCGCCTTGGTCTTTGTCGTCTGCCGATCACTCTTCGAAGAACTGACCGACCCGATTGAGTTTTGGATAGCCGTTGCGATGGGCGCAACCGCAGGGACAGCTCTCTCGACCTTGACGTTTGGAATGATCCCGAGGGTCGACTCGAAAGAAGTCCGTTTGGCCCCCATCCGCCGCATGCGAATGAGCATGATTGTTGTGGCAAACCTACTCCTGATTGGTATCACCATCGCCGCTTGGGCAACTTGGCTGGAACCTGCAGTGCTACCGTTCCGGTTCACATGGGATTCTGGCGTGGGGCTGACGCTCGCTTCTCTGTTTTGCGGCCTCATGTTCATCGCCTCAGCGTGGGTCGGTTTGCGATGGCTTCGTTATTGGGGCTGGACATTGCAACACGCTCGTGGCGGCGAAAAATCGTCTGCAATTTCGTTTCCGAATCAGACAAGCACCGATTCGGCTCGCTCCACTGCCGAAACCGGCAACTCGGCGTAGAGGTGCGGGAACAGTTCGCCTCCGCGAGACTCTTCCCAGCGTAGGTTGTCCTCGATGTCAGCCACTCGGATGTGCAGAACGACCAGACCGCTTTGGCCGGCGAAATGAGCCGCCAACGTTCCGGGAACCTGTTGTTCACTCGACAAGTGGATGAAGCCATCGCTGACATCAATCGGTGCCGGCGGAAGCACTCCGGTGGTTTGCATCTGCTCCCATTGCTGCTGGGTTGCGATTTTGCAAACGATGGATGGCGGGTCGTTGGACAGTTGGTTGCTGGACATGGCACTGCGCAGAAAGAAAGCCGGCTGAAAATTCAGTCGGCTTTGTAGTCGTCTCAAGGACGTGGATCAATTGTGGCGGGTCGGCAATCCGGCCCGCCGTTCCCAATCAGTCGCGAACGATGACGCGGCCCAGGGGCGTGAAGACGACGTCCACGCAAGTGTCACAGCAAGGGAAGCTGAAAGTCATGACTTTGCGGCCCAAGAAACCTTTTTTGCAGCAAACCAATTCTGGGATCACGTTTTCGCAGCAAGCAGGAACGCAGGCGCTGACTTCAACAGGGCAGCAGGTCAAAGGATTCTTGACGCACCACGAAACCTTCACAGGTGCGGGTGGGCAGCACACGGGAGCTGGTTCGCAGCAAACCGGTGCAGGGGCTTCGCAGCACACGGGAGCTGGTTCGCAACAATCGCTGCCACAGCCGAGCAGGCCACAAGCGCTGGCGGTCGAAGCGGACGAGATACAAACGGCAACCGCAGCAGCGGCAAAGAAACGAGCGAAATTCATTGGAAATTCCTAACAGGGAAGGAGCAGGTACACGCTGTAACTTTCAATGCAATTGTGCGTTTGGGGGAAACCTTGCCATCAGATTGAGCCCATTGTTGGGGAACAACACGATACAATCGGAGCGATCCTCACTAGCCGCATCGGATGGAGGATAGAATAATTGGACGTGGTCACCCAAGTCGCAAATTTTTCTCGCGGGTCGGGTGCCAGCAATGGCGGACCAATTGGTCCAATCGTCATTTCCCACACACTGTACTTGTTCCCCTCGCGAGGAATCTCGGGCATTTCTGCCTGGCCTCGCAAAGTATCCTCGCTTCAAACGGAGAAGCTTGATGTCGCGTTTGTTTTTGACTGCCGCCTTGGCCTGTGCAATGGCAATTCCCGCTGCGTTCGCCGCAGACCCTGCCACCGCCGACAAAGGACTCTGCCAGGGCGACCCAATCGGCGCGTTCTACGTGACCAAAGTCGCTGGCGCTGAAGATGATGGTGTCGAAGCCGGCGAAGCTCTTTGCTATCGCTGCAAGTACGGCTCACGCCCCATGGTCATGGTTTTCGCACGCCAAACCGGTGAGCCTGTCGCGAAGTTGGTCAAAGAGATCGATTCCGCTGTGGCTGCCAACGGTGATTCACAACTGAAGGGTTTCGTCACGCTGTTCGGCGACAAAGCTGATAGCCTCAAAGGCGAAGGCAAGAAAATGGCCGCCAAGAACGTGCCAATCGTCGTTGCCAAGGACAAGAACGGTCCAGCCAACTACAAACTGTCCGACGCTCAAGTCACGATCGTGATCGCCAACGACTCACAAGTTGTTGCTCGTCACGAATTCGACGCTGACAAGGTCGACGTCGCAGCTGTGATGTCCGAAGTCAAGCAAATGCTGAACTAGTTCGGTTGGAAGCTTGGCCTCCGAGCTTTTCGATCAATCCACATGAACCGCCGCAAGTGTTGCTCACTCGCGGCGGTTTTTTCGTGCGCCGCTCCCTTCGCGACTGCAATCGATCTCGGGCAGGTCGTGCAAATCAATCGTCATCGCTACGATGACCGTCGCAACGAAACACCAGCACGATGAATGGTTGATGGACTGGACTTGGGCAGACGACGAAGACGAGTTGTTGACCGCCTACCACGAGGCGGGTCACGCGATCGTGGGCTGCGCTTTGGGAGCACAGATCGACCGCGTGACCCTGTCGCAAGCGTCCATGTTCGATGACGAGGACGACGGGATGCCGCACCGTTTTGGTGATTGCATCGTCAACTGGGGGCGGGTTGACCCGAGCGACAGCTGGCAAAGGCAACGTGAATTGTTGACGATTCTTGCCGGACCAGTTGCGGAATTTGTGTACCAAAGTGGGGACGAGGATTTACTGGACGTCCGAACATGGGCCAGTGATTGGCGACAAGCCCAGCTGTGTGCAGCGGCGATCAAGCCACAGGCGGCACAGCAAGTTCAATTGTTGCGGGAAGCGGTCAATCGGTTGCGAAAAATCGTCGCCGCGGATCCCTGCTGGTCGGCGATCGCGGCGCTGGCTGACGAACTGATGCTGGGTGATGAAATCGAAGGCGAACAGGTCGCGGATCTGGTCCGTTTCTGGTGGAGCCGCGCGTGAACAACGCATGAGTTACGATGTCGACCTGTTCTCCGAAAGTGTTCTCCCCACGGATTTGCCTGCCATGAAAACCAATCGCTTGATCAATCAAAACAGACTTTGGAGCGTCGCCCTGACCGCCCTGCTGATGGCCACCACCTGTTTCGGCGCGGAGCCCGCCGATGTGGTTCCCGTTTGGCCCTCCGCAGCACCGAAATGGGACGCGCCCACCGAACCAGAAAGTGACTTCACCAAACCAACCGACAATCAAGTCGGTGGTCGACGGTTGATTCGCCTGGGAAATGTGTCCACTCCTGAAATGCACGTCTTTCCGGCGAAAGATGAGAATGGCGATCCTTCCAAGACTGTGATGGTCATCTGCCCAGGGGGTGGGTTCTCGATTCTGGCTTGGGACTTGGAAGGCACCGAAATCGCTGAGCAACTGGTCGCCGGCGGTGTGACCAGTGTGGTTTTGAAGTACCGCGTGCCAACTCGTTCGATGGATCCCAAATGGAAGCCGCCCGTCCAAGACATCCAACGTTCAATCGCCCTGATTCGGGCAGGCAAGGTCACGGGCAACGCCCCCGATCAGGTTGGTGTGATGGGATTTTCAGCCGGTGGTCAAGCGGCATGCCGCGCAGCGACGATCACAGAACGTCAGTACGAAGCCATCGATGAGCATGACCAAAAGATCCAGCTTCCCGATTTCGCTTGCCTGATCTATCCCGCTTGGTTGGTCAAAGAGGATTCCCCCACGGAACTGGACGGATTTGAGATCAACGAGAACTCACCTCCGATGTTCTTGGTCCATGGAGAAAATGATCGTCTGACAGTCATGAACTGCGTGACCATGTTCACCCAACTGCACAACGCGGGGGTGCCGTCGGCACTGCACGTGTTCACCGGAAGCGGGCACGGTTTCGGCGGACGAATGGACGGTCGAGCCGACGACCTTTGGCCCGAACTCTGTCTGCGCTGGCTGCGTGACGAAAACCTTCTAACAGGAAACTAAAACGTTGAACCACACCTTGGATGCACCACCGATTCAGCCCGAGCAAGAATGGGCGAACGCGTGGACTCACGGATTGTCGGCGGTTCTCTGGTGTGGTGTTGGGGCTTGGCTCGTGAGGTCATCGGCAGGCGATCCTGGCCTGGCGATTGCCTGCGGCGTCTACGCCGCTTCGGTTGTCACAACGTTTGTTTGCTCGACGTTGTCGCACGTGTTTTTGAAGCGTCCTTGGGTGGACCGTTTCCGTGCCTGTGACCAAGCCGCGATCTACCTGATGATCATCGGAACATACACGCCGATCGCCTATGCGTATTCACCAAGCGGTTGGCGTGTTCCCTTGCTCACCGCGATGTGGGTGGCGGCTCTGGCTGGGTTCTTCAACAAGGCGGTGCGAATGCATCGGCTGCATTCGATCAGTGTGGTGTCGTACTTGTTGCTGGGATGGTTGCCCGCCATCCCGTTGATCGCAAATGTGCCCGTTGAACTTGCCTATGCCATGTTCATTGGCGGAGTGCTTTACAGTGTGGGCACCATCTTCCTCATGAACGATCGAAGAGCCCCGTACTTGCATGCGGTGTGGCACCTGATGGTACTGCTTGCGTCACTTGTCCACGCGATCGGGATCGCCTGGTACGTCGTTGCACCCATCCAAAGCCCAGCGCTGTAAGCATCGCCCAAGTCATGGATGGCTCCGGCACCGCGACGACGGTGATCGAATAGCCATCGGCGGAGACTTCTGCTGCAATCAAATCCACGTAGGGCGAAACAAAGTCATTGAAGCTAAACTTCTCCATCGTTTCCGAATCCGTCGCGATTCCCATGTTGGTTCCGGTGAACACGTACTGCCCACCATGTTCAACGAACGAGCCTTCGCCCGAGTCACCGCCAACCAAGGTGAGTTCATCCAGACCGCCCCCACCCAATGGATCATCCCATCGATAAATCACCGACTCGGTGATTGCACCGGTGTTGAGTTTTACTGTTTGAGTGGAGTCAATCGTATCGGCTCCAAACTGCGAGCCTTTGCCCTGCAGGATCATCGTTCGGCCGAGCATATCGAAGTAGCCGCCCCCCAGAACCGCCATCGGCGTGATGCCATGCTCAACGGGCACTGGAGCGGTCAATTTGACCAGCATCAAATCGCTGTTGTGAATCGTTCCTGCCGCCAGAATTGTTCCGTCGGAAAAATGGAGATCATTCTGCAGCGTCGTTTGCAAAACGGTCGACGATTCGGTTGCGTAAGTATGCCGTTCCCCTGTGGCGCTCACAAAAGTTGGACTGAACGTCTTGGCATGAGTCGAGGTCACATAGTGCTGCGGTGAAATCAACACCGCTCGACTCACTGCGACGCCGGTGAGCAACGAATGGTCCAACCAGAAATTTGGATTGAGCGAATCGTCACCCAGAAATCGGTTGTGCCGAGCCGCTGAAAAGTTCGCGAAAGTGGCGGCTTCCAGCGGTTGCATTGCCGAACAGCAACTCAGCGAGAAAGCGACACAGATTCCGATTCGATGGAGAATGGACATTTCTTGGTCACCCAGGGATCGGTTTTGCAAACTCAACGCTGCTCCTATGTATTTCGTGGGAGACCGAGAATCAATTCCCCGAATGGCTGCTGGCGTTTGGATGCAGGTGGACGCCGAAAAGTTCAATCCTGGAACGCGCTGAGTGCAGAGACGTCGCGAATTTCGACCGTGATTGGGAAACTGGCGACCCCACCTTCCTGTTCAGACAGCAAGAAAAACGAACGTTTTCCCAGCGTAGCAACGGGATCCGCGGTGATAAAGAACTCTCGTTCGTTTTCATTCGGAAGCACAAGCAATCCGCTCAAGCCGATGTTGTCGACGTACACGCCGTGGGCCGCATTGTGACCGCTGCCCTCTTTCCCAAACCGAACCTCCCCCTTGTTCACGTTGCCTTTCGCATCCTCGCCACGTCGCAGGACGATGCGTGCCGAGACCGTGGTGCCTCGCGGAATCACCAGCGTCCAGTCTTCGTTGCCTGGGACATCTCGACCGATGGGTTGGATCATCGGAATCACGCTCGGCGGCGAGCCCATGGTCAAACCTTGGATCGTGCCTGCCTTCCTCTCAACGCGACGATTCAGAATGTCGGCGGAGGCGTTGACCTGCAGATCAACGGGCTCCGACGGTGCCTCGAGCCCTTCGGGCACAAAAATCAATCCTTCGGCAGAAAACTGATTGGGCTCAATGACGACGGGAAAATTGGAATGCCACCCTGAAGGCAGGTCACCGATTTCGAATGAGACAGGTCCATCAAACCCGTCGATGCGTTGAATCTTCAAATCGATCTTTCGGCCAGCCCCGGGAAGAAGCTTGGGGTTCATGCTCCCAATCGACGCGACGTAAGAGGGAGCCGACGGTCGGATTCGCAATCGGTACTGAAAGTCCTCTGCAAAATGGCCGCGGGTGTCGCAGACACAAACCGTGAACTCCCCATCACGCGGGGCGACAAATTGCAGGCGACTCGACTTCCCTGCGATCCGGCTTGGGTCATCGTCGTTTTCATAAAAGACTTCGAACACAGGCAGACCGTTGGGTTCCGGTTCTTCCTGGACTCCCAATTCTCGGACAACGTAAGCGGGTTCCCCCAGAGCATGCGTTGTATGCGTCGTGCCAAAGTAGGTCAGACGATTCCCAGAACCGGGATAGACATCGAATCCTGAGTCAGGGCCACGCGGATGTCGCCAGGTCCGGGTGACTTCGCCGTTGGAGTACAGGTATTGGTTCAAACCGATCTCCTGCCATCCGAACAACCGAAAGTCATTGACTTGGTTGCTGTTCTTGCCGCGGAAAGTGAAGTACGTGTCTCGAACGGCCTGCAGCCTGGCTCGCGACAACGGTTGCCCCGCTTCGTCCAGCACCATGATTTTTGGATCCAAGTCCCCGGAGGTGGCATCCGCTTCGATCACCCAAGCCTCACCACGGCGAGCAGAAAACCGATAGCAATCTGCTTGCCCTTCTGCTGCCAGCGTCCCTGTCACTTGGACGCCACGCGGAACACTCGCGATTCCATCTTTGAATGACAATCCAGACTCCTCCAACGTGACCAGCGGTCCTAAATCCAGATAAACCGGATCCAACGATGTCCCTTTCGATTCGACGCCCTGGTGCCCCATGCCAGGCAACCGGCGTTCCACCACCCGTCCATCCATCAACGAAATGCTCGCATTCGCTCCGTCGGCGGAGACGACCAAGTCGCTGGGAGTCTCGCCCAGTGGTTTCATTGCCCCCACCACGGACCAATCGTCCGTGCGAAGCACTTTCGCATTGCCGGCTTCGCTGAGAATCACCAAGCCATGCCCATCCGGAGTCAACGCCATTCGAGCGATCGGCGATTCATCAACAAATCGAGTTTGCACAATCGGGTTGATCGCGGGTCCATCCTTGGAAATCAATTGCCAAACACGCAGTCGATTGTCGGCACTGCCCGCCAACATCCACCGGCCGTCCTTGGAAAACAGCACGCAGTTGACTTCGCCTTCAGGCTGGCTGAGCGTGTCCAGACGCTCGCCTGATTCGACATGCCACACCTTGGCTGTTTCGTCCGCACACGCCGAGATCAACAGCCCGCCATCAGGAGAAAACGCGAGATCAAAGATCGCCCCGTTGTGACCGACCAATTCCCGAGTCATCTCGCCGGAGATCGCATCCCAAATCAGGATTTTCCTGTCATAGCCCGCGGTAGCAATTCGCTTTCCATCGGGCGAAAACTTGGCGGCATAAAGCACATCGTCGTGCCCCATGAGTTCGTGCTTCACTGTTCCATCGGCCACGTTGAACAAGGTGGCTTGTCCGTACCCGCCTGTCAGCCCCGAGGCAGCCAGGAGCTGCGAGCCATCCTGGTTGAATGAGAGTGAATTGATTTTCCCAAGCTCGTTCGTGATCTGCTTCCATTCACCACTGACTTGATGGACCAAGGTGATCGAACCGAAACGTGCCGTCGCTTGCCATGCTCCGTCCGCGGACTGCGCGATCGCTGTCACTGGAAGAGCAACATGACTGGCAGTTGCAATCTTCGGCGTCTTCAAAGCACGCCGAATTGGCATCTCGCCCTCAGGCCCCTCGGCGCCGTTTTCAATCCACTCGGCAAGAATCGCCAATTCCTCTTCGCTCGGACCTTCCATGTCATCGGGCGGCATGACCGGTTCCAGCTTACCCGACGCCATCAGAAACATCCGGCTGCTGGAGGCCACCCCAGGCGTGAGTGCCAACCCTGATTCACCGCCGTTCATCAACGAGGCATGCGTGTCCATTGCCAATCCGCCTTGCGCGTCATCCTCGGCGTGACAGCCGACGCAATACGTTTGCAAGATCGGAGCCACGTCTTCGGCGAAATCAACCGCCAAGGATCTTCCCGGACAGCAGCAAAAGGCCAACACCAATGGGAGGCAGAATATTCGCATCATCAAATTGCCTCAGTGGTTGTAAGTGAACTCAACGCTGGTCAACACGCTCCAGGCGACGTCTCGCATCGCAGTGATTTGGTCGTCACCGTATTCCTCCATGACGGACACCAAAGATCGACGTTCCGCCGCGGTTGGCACTCGCGACAAAGCCCGTCGGAAAAGCGTGTCCAGGTATTCGTCACGGCCCCAGCTTTCGGTCGCGGCGAGACTTGGCAGACTCGCTGGATCGTTCAACTTTGGATTCAGGGTTTCGCCATTGGAGAGATGCAACACCTGAACCATCGACGGCTCGGCATCCCGCTCGCACTCGCAAACAATTTCGCGAGGGTTGCGGCCAAACGTCTTCAGGAAGTACGAGTCCACGGCTGAATCATAGAGCTCAATCGCTCGCGTTCCCGCCTGGTAAAACTCCGTCTTCTGCTTGTCGGCTCCTGCGAAAGCGATCTCGGTGAACGAGGTCGACGTTCCCAGGACTTGGTCCATCGAATCCAGCAAGACTTCCGCCATCAAACGTCGCGGTGCATAGTGGCTGAGATACATTGGATCCTCCCGATTTCCCGCAACGCTTAAACTGCTGCGTTGATAGGTTTCGCTCTGCAGAATCGTCCTCATCAACGTCTTGAGATCAAACCGGGCATCGATCAAATGCTGTGAGGCGGCGTCCAGCAGTGTTTCGTTGCTGGCCGGATTGCTGAGCCTGAGATCGTCGACCTGCTCGACCAAACCTCGCCCAAAGTAGTTGGCCCAAATGCGATTGGTGATCGAGCGAGCGAAGTATGGGTTGGACGGTTCCGTCAACCACTCCGCCAAAACTTCCCTTCGGTCGCGAGGGTCATCAAATGCCATCGGCTCCGAATCCAGCGGGGCCGGCGGTTGAGCCTTGCCGAGGTTGGGTTGAACCAATTCCCCCGAGGTTGAGACGTACAATTGCCGCAGCCCATCGCCATTGCGAGAGTCGCCGCCCCAGCCCTTTGCTCGCACTCGCGAGAACAGATTCGCCATCGCGTAGTACTGGTCGTTGGTCCATTTTTCAAGTGGATGGTTGTGGCACTTCGCACATCCAATGGAGAGTCCGAGGAACGACTGGCACGCACTTTCGGTCATCTCCTCGGGCGTTTGGTTGACCGCGAAAAAGTTGGTGGCTCCGTTGGTGGCACTGCTGCCGGTGGAAGTCAAGATTTCTCGAACCAGCACGTCCCAGGGCTTGTTGGTGCGGACGCTCTCGTGAAGCCAGTCGTAGTAGGACTTGACCGCGACGGGACGCAGTTTGTTGCCGTTGATGACCAACACATCGGACCACTTGTACGACCAATAGTCCGTGAACGACTCGGCAGCCAAGAGCTGATCGATCAGGGCGTCACGACGCTGGTGCTCCGGCAAAGAGAAGTAGTGAGTGCGTTCGGACTGAGTGGGCAGGCGTCCAATCGTGTCCAGTGTCGCGCGTCGAAGAAAGCTTGCATCGTCACACCGATCCGAAGGCGGCAATTGCAAGGTTTGAAGCTGCTGCAGGTTCAGTTCATCAATGAAATTGCGACGCGGTGCGGACGCGTACACACGCGTTTCGACTTGATTCGGATACGGGACCGTCATCCGAGCCAGAGCAACTTTGCTGGCATACCAAACCAACACCGCGGCTTCACCACTGCCGTTGATTTGAACGCGACCGTTTTCGTCGACTCCCGCAACGGCTTCGTCCGTGGCCGTGAACTGTGCCCAATGCGTCACGTCGCGTGAACCACCATTGCTGTAGTGAGCGGTCACCAAGACCTGCGAGCGATCGCCGAGACCCAGCTTCGCATTTTCCGGTGTCACCGTGATCCGCTCGATCAACGCATCTTCGTCTGCGGGAGCCGCAGCCCCACTTGCGATCCATTGAGCCAGAATCTCGTAGTCTCGCGAATCCGTGTCCAAACGCAGACCGCCTTTGTGTGGCAATGCACCGGTCGGTTTCGCGAGCAGCAAACTGCGGCCCGGATCCGCCATTTCGATTCGACGCCCGCGGGCCTGCCGAGTGATCGAACGAAAATCGGCGTCGCTGTCGTACCCTCGCAGCGATAAGACAAAACCTCCTTTGCCAGCCAAAGCACCATGGCACGCGCCCATGTTGCAACCCTGTTTCGCGAGCACGCTCTGGACATCGTTGCGAAAGCTCCACGGATGGGGCTTGCCGGTGCCGCTGACGTTCACCTCGATCGAGGTGGTTTCACCGGTCTTCGTGGTGGCTGTCACCTGCACCGTCCCATCGGAAACCGCGTGCAATGTTTGCCCAATCACTTGCACGATGTTTGGATCCGACGACTCAACGACGACGTCATCGATCACTGCTCCCGCATTGCCATCGTTCGACTCCGCCAGCGAGACACGCTGGAGATCACCCGCGTGTGACAGATTGATTTGCGGAGGCAACCACACGATCGATGACTCAGCCGTTTCAGCAATGGCATGGGAGACGATGCCGGAACTCACTGCCAAGAACGCGACTGACCAAAGAATCGGCTTGAAGATTGAATTTCTCACGCGAACAACTCCTTGATTTCACGGACGCCAAAGTCGACCAGAGGGAACGGGCGGCCACCGGGCCCCGGCAACTCCGCGTGCAGGTCCAAATCCATGGCTTTGAAAATCGTCGCGATGATCTCACCTGGATTCGTCGGACGGTCTGCGGGCACGCCTCCGACGGGATCGGATTTGCCGACCGCTCGTCCGCCGACCACCCCACCGCCGGCAAAGGTGCACGAGAAACACTGCGGCCAGTGGTCTCGACCGCCCGCCGGATTGACTTTGGGCGTGCGTCCGAATTCGGCCAGTCCGCAAACCATCGTGTCTTCCAGCAACCCGCGGTCGTGCAGATCCGTGATCAACGCCGAGTAGGCTTGGTCGTACATCGGTGCCACGATGTTCTTCATGCCTTCGATGGTCGTGAACGGCTTGCTGCCGTGAATGTCCCAGGTGACTTCGTTGAAGACGGTCAAGAATGTGTTGATGGTGACGAACCGCACCCCGGCTTCGATCAAACGACGCGCGAGCAAACAACATTGGCCGAAGCGATTCATGCCATAGCGTTCACGAACCGCGGTGGGTTCTTTGGAAAGGTCGAACGCCATCCGAGCTTCCGGGCTGTTCATCATCCGGTAGGCAGCTTCGAAGTTGGCATCGAACAACTTCGCCGATTCAGTGGCTTCGAATCGGGCCATGTGGCTCTCGATGGAATCCCGCATGCGTCGGCGTCGATCAATGCGAACGTCGGGAAGCGACGCCGGTGGCAACAAATCAGGAACCTTGAAGTTCGGCGTGCTCGGGTCCGCCATCAACGCAAACGGATCGTAGGCCTTGCCGAGGAAACCGCCGGCTTGTCCGTTGGGCAGGTTCCCACCGCCGCGACCCATCGTTTCTGGCAACACCACATGAGCGGGCAAGTCCGTTCGGCGTCCCTGCAGGTACTCCACCACCGCGCCAGCATGTGGGTAGTTCACACCGCCCGTGAATTGACGACCGGTTTGCAGCATCTGCCATCCTGCATCGTGAACCGCGGCGGCCGTGTGGTAACACGAGCGAACAATCGAGAACTTGTCCGCGATCTCGGCGTGCTTGGGGAGAATCTCCGTCAGCTCAAACTCCCCGCGAGTCGCGATGGTTTGAAACGGACCGCGGACTTCCGCGGGTGCGTTCGGCTTGGGGTCAAAGGTGTCCATTTGACTGGGGGCACCCAAATTGAAAATCATGATGCAAGATTTTCGATCGGTGTTCTTGCCAGCCGCCCCGGCTGCTTCCGCGGCCAGCAATTGCGGCAGGCCAAACCCCAACGCACCAAGCGTCCCGACCTGTAAAAAATCGCGACGGGTCGTCCCGTTGCAAGTGTGCGTCTTGGCTCGCGAAGTCAGATTCAACATGGCTGCGGTTCCAGGGCTGGATCGGGAGCCGATGATCGATGGTGGGGACGATCAGTGGGCGGATCAGATGGGGCGGGGGTCGTCCTCCGACGAACTCAGCCATTGTAGCTGAACACGACGCTCCATTTGGGCTGCGATTGGTGCATCTTCGTTTTGCCTTCGGATGGGATATGATTGCTGGCAGAGGTATCAGAACCTCGGCACTCATCCCCACGATCTCCCCTCGAGTTAGAAATGTCCGTTCGCACACCTGGTGTTGGTTTTCGTCTGCCCCAATGGCTCCCGGTCATGGTTCTTTTCGCAGCAGGGTTGATCGGGTCCAGCTCGACCAATCTCACCGCACAATCCTCCGACGATGAAATGGCCACGGACGGCGAAATGATTTTGTTTGGCGAGAATCCACAGACAAACATCCACATCACCTCTCAAAATGCCCAGATCGAACGTTCTCCCAATGGGGCGATGCAGTTGACGGTTCCGCCCAGCAACGGGTACCCAAACGTGCAGTTCAATGTCACCAACACACCACTTCGTTTGAACACCTTTGATGCATTGGAAGCCGATGTCTTCAACCCAGGGGACCAACCGGTCAAGGTTGTGATGTCGACTCGCAACCCGGGATCCCAAGGTCGCGACGGCAGCAGTGCCGCAGCGGCAACGGTGCCCGCAAACTCGTCGGGAGTAATTCGAGTCGCGTTTGGTAGCTGGCATGGTCAAACCGACGTGGTGTTTGACGCGGCAAAAATTCAGTCGGTGTCGGTCATGATCGAGAAACCTGATCAGGAAAGCTCGATCGTGATCCAACGCATTCGCGCAGTCAGCGAGTCTCGTTTGCTGGAACAACTCAAAACAACTGAATTCTTCCGAGCCCAAACGCCCTTCTTCGGTCGTGGGGTCAACATTGGCAACACCTTGGAAGCTCCCCGTGAAGGCGACTGGGGACCACGCTTGGAAGCCAAACACTTGGATCAGATTCAACAGGCTGGATTCGATTCCGTTCGTGTACCAGTTCGCTGGTCGACACACGCTTCGAACACTTCGCCGTACACGATCGATCCCCAGTTCATGCAGCGTGTTCGCTGGGTGGTCGACGAAGCACTTCGCCGGGATCTGAAAGTGATGATCAACATTCATCACTACGAGGGCTTGTACGCCGACCCTGAACAACATCACGATCGATTCCTCGCATTGTGGCGTCAAATCGCGGACGAATTTGCAGGCGCACCGGATGACCTGGTATTCGAAGTCCTCAACGAGCCTCACGAAAACTTGGACGCGGGCCGATGGAATCGCCTGATGGCGGATTCGTTGCCGATCATCCGTGAGCAACACCCCCAGCGAACGATCGTGGTTGGACCAGCCAACTTCAATTCCATTGAAGCGTTGCAGTTCCTCAAGCTCCCCGAAGATCGTGCCAACTTGGTCGCGACCTTCCATTACTACTCGCCGTTTCAATTCACGCACCAAGGTGCCAGTTGGTTGGGCGATGAATCCAAGCAATGGAAGGGCACCACCTGGACCGGAACCCCTGAGCAACAAAAGGCCGTTCGCAACGATCTCGATCGAGCCTTGCGATGGAGCGTTGAAAACGAAATCCCGATCTATCTCGGTGAATTCGGTGCCTACCAAGAAGCCGACATCGATTCGCGAAACCAATGGACTCGTTTCGTCGCCGATGAAGCGATCGAGCGGCGAATCGGAATCGCCTACTGGGAGTTCTACTCCGGGTTCGGAATCTACGATCCTCAAAAAGACGAATGGCGACCAACCCTCCGCGACGCCATTCTCGGGAAGTAGCTCCAAGCGTATGCGTTGGGCGTTGTCTTTTGGAAACCCGATCCGGGTCGGGTGTCCATCTCGACGGGCTTGGAAAACGCTCGGCTAGAAAGCCCATCACGCGGGAACGGGCCCCGGAGGATCGCGCGGCGACATTCTTCGCCCCGGATGGGGCCGACTTCCTTAGCTCGGGGCGGAAGCCGAATGGCACTTACTTTAGATCCGAGTCTTTCAGTTTTGACGGTGGTTTCTTTCGCTTTTCGTATTGCGCGTCTTTGGGCCGTTTGCGGTACGCCTCGCGTCGGTATCTGCGTTTGCCTCGAATTGGCAACTTGTCTTTGCGGGCGATCGCCAGGGCGGTTCGGTAGGCCTCGCGCCACTGGCTAGGCTCGGTGTGCATGTGTCGCAACAAAAAAGTCTGAAAGGTGGTCCACGTTCGCTTGAAACTCATTCGACGCGGCGGAACTTCCTCCATGGCGGCCGCTTCGATACGAAGCTGACTGGTCAGGTTGTAAGCCACGACTGACGTGTAGAGTTCTTTCATGAATGTGTCGACACTCTTGGCACGGATATTCTCGGCATCCATCACCACCTTGAAGTTGCAAATGTCAATTTCTACATCGTAGCGACGCTCAAATAATGCGGCCAACGTGAAAGCTTCGTCGGCCAGCGTGCTGACCAGATAAAGCGTCAGCGAGTCGGTAACCTTGACCTCGTGCAGAAAAACATCGCACTGGCAATCCGCGGGCAACTCCGGTTGGGTCTGGCGATTCTTCTTCGTGGGTATCCACGTGTGTCGGTAACTTTTGTGATGTTCGGATTGCTCAATCAGCTCGGCATTCTTCTGCAGCGAATGAAAGTTAGCCTTCTTCATTCGCAGCAAAATGTCGTGCCCTGCATTGATGGCTTCATACGCGACTCCAAAGATCCCAAAGCCCGCATCGGACATAATGATCGAGTGCTCGGGAAGCTGCTCAAAACCTTGGCGAGCAAGTTGCGTCTCGGAGACTGCCTCGGGCCCGTACATCGGTCCGACTTGCGGAAGCATTGCAGCGCCGCTGGCGAGTTCATGAAAGACGGTTAACAACGCGCATGGCCAGATACCTTCGCCGAGTTGGTTGCTTGCCGGTGGAAACGCTTGTTGGAGTTCTTTTTCCGGTGCAAGAGCCATCGTGGTTCCGTCAATCAGGAACACGCGTTGTTGGTTGAATGTAGGCTCGGTGGCCGAAATGATGCCGGAGCTGACTTCCTCGGCAAACCAACGAACGACATCCAGAGGCAGTCGAGATCTCGCTCGGCTGTAGGCACCCGATGCGGTCGAGATCGTGTTTTCGTCGAGTCGTTTGTTCTCGGGAAGATAGCTCGGCCTAGTTTCGATCAGGTGTTTCACCGCGTTTTCGAGTGAGGCATCGGGCTTGAGACGCTGGTAGACGAGCATCCAAAGGACAACGCAGGCGGTGTAGACAGTGTGAGCTCGCTGGGCAAAAAGCTCGTTCGCATCCTCGAAGTTGACAAGCTGATGCAGCAGTTCGAAGGAGCGGTCAAACTGCTGGTCGGCTTGCATGCTTCGCTCGGAATCGTTCATGCCAAAATGGCTCCTTTTTGAGAAAGGAAGCCTGAATGCGCAAAAACTGTGCCAAGATTATCGCAACTGAAGACTCAATCTAAAGTAAGTGCCATTCGGCGGAAGCCCCGAGACCCGTCACGAAAAACAAAACAACGCCCCGGACGGGGCCGGCGTTGGGGATCGCGCGGCGACGGGGCGGCAAACAACTGTCGTCGCTCCGCGACTTGGCGACTTGTGTCGTTGGCGTATGACCTTGGGTTGAAAACCCAAGGCTTCCGGCTTCCGTCGCTCCGCGACTGGGTGTGTTCGGGGGATCGAACAACCGCGGAGCGGTGGCAGTTGTCAGCCTCGGGTTTTCAACCCGCGGTCTCGGGCGTCACCCCCTCGCTCAACAAGCCGCGGAGCGGCGACAGGTGGTGAACCATGAGAAGGGGGACGATTGAAAAAGTGAAATTGTAAATTGCAAACTGAAAAATCTGGGCGGCTGAGGCGATGACGGGGCACGGACCGAAGGAGCATTCGGCGACGATTCTCGCCCCGGATGGGGCCGGCGTTGGGAATGCCGTGTGGGCCTCGCTGACGCTTCGGGTTACCAAAATCACCGTCCCAACCCCGCAGGGCGTTCCAATGAATCAACCGTCCACCTCGTCCCGGGCTCATCCGAGCAGCTTGGCAAGCGTTGTCGCCAAGGAACGCAATGACTCATCGTTCTCCAAGCTGATCCGCAACTGAGGCCGGCCGGATTCGTCACGATCCACGCACTGTGTCAATCGCTCGGTCAGCTTGTCGACGGTCTCGCTGGACGGTGACGCCCCGCTTCCCATCAACTCACCCGCCAATGAAAGCGCGGCGGTCACCAACTGCCCGCTTGCAGCAGAAACCTTTTCGGTTCGCTCGGCAGCGAGCTTCTCGGCTTCGGCCTCAACTCGTCGCTGCTGACTTTCGTCGACCGGCGCCGCAATCGGCGGAGGCAAAATGACTTCCAACCGCCGCTTGAGATCCTCCATCCCGCTTTGCATGGAAACTTCGGACGCGTCACTGTCAAAGTTGAGCGACGCATCCGCGAGATCTTGCTTGGACGCCAGTGTTGTCAGCAAACCTTCTTCGATCGTCGGTGTCGGCTCACTGGTCGTGACCAACTTGTAAACATGAACGGGGTTCTCCTGCCCCATCCGATAGGCGCGAGCAATGCGTTGTTCCAGGACCGCAGGATTCCATGGCAAATCCACGTTGATCACGGTGTTGGCGGCCTGCAGGTTCAGCCCCGTGGAACCAGCGTTGGTCATGTTGATCACCCGGCAGTCCGGATCATTCTGGAACCGTGAAACCAGTGCAGCTCGCTTCTTTTGAGGCACTTGGCCGTCCAGCCGAACGTAGTCGCACCCGATCTCGTCGAGACGGTTCTCGATGCGGTTGAGCATTCGTCGCCATTCACTGAACAACACGATCTTGCGAGTCGGGTCCGCAATCAACCCCTCCAGCAATTCCGCCAATCGATCCAGTTTGCTGCTGTATTCATCCGCCTCTTGATCCAGCAGGTAGGTGCTGTCGCAAGCCATCCGTGCCATCAACAAGCACTTCTGCATTCGCAACCGATCCATTTCGGTCATGAACTTCTTCGCCGCAATTTGAGCGACGATTTTCATGTTCGCATCGTGAGCTTCCTTCTGTTCCGCGGTCGCTTCACAACGAATGATCTCGTCGGTCCGATCGGGAAGTTGCTTGGCCACCTCCGCACGTGTCCGGCGAAGCAACACGGGCCGCATCTTTTCACGCAGCACATCGAGTTGTCGATAACCAAGCGTTTTGCCTCGATCATCCACCACATGATGCTGGTTGAAAAATTGATACGCAGGCCCCAGCAAATCATCGTCGATGAAACGCGTGACCGTGAACAACTCACCCAGACGATTCTCAAGTGGCGTGCCGGACAAAACCAACCGAAACGGACTCTCCAATTGCCGAATCACGTTGCTCGTTTTGGATTCCCAATTCTTGATCCGTTGGCCTTCATCCAGAATGATCAAATCCCAGGGCACGTTTTCGACGGCCGTCAGATCGCGCAGGACTTGTTCGTAGTTGCAGATCGTGAAGAACGCATCCCCTTGGTATTGCTCGATCCGTTCGTCGCCCTTCCCCAGAATGATCTGCGAAGAACGTCCGCTGAACCGAGTGATTTCGTCTCTCCATTGGCTTTTCAGCGAAGCCGGGCAAACGACCAGCACGCGAGAAATATCGGAAAGGTTGGCGAGCAATTCCGCGACGCCAATGCCTTGGATCGTTTTGCCCAATCCCATGTCGTCGGCAAGAATCGCTCTTCCCGCTCCAGCGGCGAACGCGATCCCATCAAGCTGATACGGCAACAACTCAGCGTTCAGCAACTTCGTTCGCAACGGGTGATCACTGATGGATGCGCGGATCCGGTCGCATTCATGCCGAATGTGTTTCTGCATCAATTCGCGTTGCAGAAACGCTTCCGCATCCGGGTAGATTTTGACGTCATGCCCAGCCGTTTCGATCGCGTTCAAGCGGTTCATCACCAGGTCGGCCGCGAGCATCGGTTTCGTTGCCCCGTCGCCGACAATTTCGACGACGGATTCATCCACCTTGGCCGGCAGATGAAACATCAACCCTTTCGGGGTGCCGCCGTCGAACGATCCATAATGGACGGCCAGAGAGATCTGTTTGCGTTGGTAGGGCTGACGAAGCTTCGCAGCGGAAAAACGATTCTTGAGTTTCTTCTGGACATGCAAAATGTGTTTGCACGTCCCCAGCCGATTCGTGCGAAAGTCGGGGCAAGTGCAATACGATTCGCCATCGTCAAATCCACGCATCGCAACTCGGTAAGTGCGTCCGGAACGTTCACTGGTGACAACATAATCCGTCCAGGGCGTTTCTGTCTTCATCGATCGAACTCGCATGCGTTCTTCTTGGGCACGCTTGGTTCGCTCCGCGATCGCTCGCTCTCGAAGTTCCTTGGCGGTCAAATTCTCGAGCGGCACGGATTCATCCGGCGGCATCGCCAACCCCAAAACGGATTTCGCATCGAGCAAATAATCCAGCGCGGCCCCCAGGTGTTCGCAAGGAACCTCGCATTGATCGCAATTCAATTGGAGCTGTTTCTTGCGGTCCGAATTCAGCGTGATCGTCGCGATCGCAAAGCCGCCCTCGATCGGGGCATCTTCGACTCGAACTCGAAACAAATCTCCACCAAGATAAACGTCTCGGTCGGATTGGATCTCAAAGCTTTGCCCGCCAGTTCGAATCAACTGCGAGCCTTCCTCTCCCAACAGATTGACCGCTTGGTGATACGTCAACGTCCCCAATCGCTGGTGAAAAACATTCGGGCGACGCTCCGTCTTCGTCGTCTTCGTCTTTCGTTTGCCTGCTGTTTTGGTTTCCGTCACCATGTGTCAACGCTCCTGCTTTCCAAGCCAAGATTTCGAACCGATCCAGACACGCATTAGAGCGGATCCGGGATGCTTGAGCAGGTGGGCAGGTTACGTTGGTCGTGGAGACGGACGGTAGCCAAGTGGTCCCATGACAAGTGAACTGGTAATCTGCACAACTCCATGGCCTTACCGGACGGCACAAAACATTCCGAAATACGAATCATGCAATACTTGATCAAGCTGCTGTTCCGAACGGCCACCAAGGCGATTCTCTTGATCGGTTTGTTCTACCTGTATTCTTTGCTACAAGCACACGTTCTGCACGTCGATGAGGACAGGAGGCTGCTCCGCGATTTTCCGTCCGACATTTGCTTCATGCTCCTCTTCGTCTCGTTCGTGGCCTCTTTTGTACAGGTTGAGAGAGAAGCCAAAGACCAAAATTCTTCGTCTCCCAGCGCCGACCTCGAAAGCGACGTGGTGCGAACAGATCAGAATGGTCTTCCGTCATAGCATTCCCTTCACCATCAGAAGTCTGATGAATCAATCCACCAAAATCTTTCCGATCATTTTCTGTTTGCTTGGAACGCCGTTTCTGTCGGCAGATGAACCAGCAGAAATCGATACGAATCGTTTTCAACAGGCCAGCGAGCGGACTTTCAAAGCGTTTGACCCGCAAACCGAACAAACGTGGGACAAGCCCTTCTTTTTCATGCAGCTTGCCGATCCTCAGTACGGCATGTTCACCGGCAACAAAGGGCTGGACAAAGAAAAGGTGCTCGTTGACCAAGCGGTCGAACACATCAATCGCCTTCAGCCGAGATTCGTGATCGTTTGCGGCGACCTCACCAATGCCACCCCCGACCAAGCCCGCTACGAGGCTCAGGTCAGCCAGTACCAGCAAGACTTTTCGAAGATCGATCCCGAGATCCCACTGGTTTGCGTCTGCGGAAACCATGACATCGGAAATCGTCCCACGGCAGAGTCCATTGCTCGCTACAACCAGCATTTTGGCGACGACTACTTTTCATTTTGGGTCGGTGGCGTTTTCAACGTCGTGCTCAATTCAAGCTTGCTAAAAGATCCCAGCGGAGCTCCCGAGCGACTGCAACAACAGCAGAGCTGGTTGGAGCAGCAACTCCAGCACCCAAGAGTGAAGGAAGCCAAACACATTTTCGTGTTCCTGCATCACCCGCTGTTCTTGGAACAAGAAGACGAGCCAGACCAGTACTTCAACATTCCCTTGGTGCGACGCACGCCGTTGCTTGCGCAATTGAAAGCCGCCAACGTGCGAGCCATCTTCGCCGGACACTACCACCGCAACGCGTACGGGCAAGCCGGCGAGATGGAAATGATCACCACCGGTCCCGTCGGCCGACCGCTGGGAAAGGATCCTTCCGGTCTACGGATCGTTCGTGTTCAAGAAACGCAGATACAACACGCCTACCATTCGCTGGAAACCGTACCTGATGCCGTCGCCATCCCCTAAGCAGGTAGGCAGGAAGGATCGGGAAGAATCATGTGAGCCGTTTGGGCATTGGCGCCGGTTGTGTGCGGGAGCCGTCGTGAATGATGAATCGAGAATTGGCTGACACCAACCCAAAGCCACTCGCAAACAACCGCCTCACGCCAACGCTTCTCGGACACGCGTGACCAGCGAATTGTTTCGGTCGTTTTTCCCAGGTAGCAAATAGGTCGCTGCGGCGAAGTAGCGGTTTCGCAGTTCCGGTGAGATCGCGTAGTAGTCTTCGAGCGCTGCGGAACTGTATTTGTAGTCGTGCGAGTCGTTGCCTTTCAGGAACGTCAACTGCCGGGCAGCATGGATCAGATCCTCCGCCTTGCCGTCCGATTCGAGGTACTGGTAAGTCGCCGCGGAGGCACGCGAACGATCTTGACCGACCGAGTCAAAGATCTGGTCGACGCTCACGGCATCGTCGCTGGATGAATCCGCCGAGAGTTCGTTGATCTGTGAATCACTCACCTTGCCCCGAGAATCCATCGCTTGCCGAAAATGCGGGATGAACGCCGCGTTCTGGAGCAGCAATCGCATTCGGTTTTGATCCTTGGCGGCGGTTCGGTAGGCGTACTGCAACGCATTGGTTGATGTGGCCGAGTGCAACGCCACAATCGCGGGTTGTTGCATCACCATTTCGCCTGCCGACAAGAACAACGCGTCGCTGATCGATTGAGGATGCACACCGGATCGAATCAGCTTCGCCGTTTCTCGCACCGCATCCTCGGGTGTCGCTTGGCGAAGCGTTTGCAGGTGCTCGATCGCAGCTTGATGATCCACCTTTCCCTCATTCCACCGTGGATCCATTTCGAGGACCAGTTGTTCCGTCACTCGAACCGCACGATCCGCGGCCAAGTCACTCGTCGATGGGTTGGGTTCGCCGGAGTGATTGAGCAAGGCGTAGGTCAGCGATCGGAGCACCGGTTCGGCATACCGCCACCCAATGCACTGCAACGTCCGAAAACCATTGGCGACGTAGATCGCTTTGTGCCCGATGCTGCGGAAGTCACGACAACCAAAGTAGGCCATCGACTCGAAGACTTCATTGGCTCCCGCGGATCGAACGTAGCCCGTGATCGCGGCGTCGGCAGCTTCCACATCCCAGTTCCGCATCGCTTCTTCGAAGGCACGCTTGGCCTGATGTGGCGGCGGCACGGCGGATTCGTTGACGGCCGACATCGTCCAGTCGCCCTCGTTGACATCCCTGGACTGCGCGGACTTGAAGTAATCCAACGCCCAGAAGATTGGCAACCAGCGATCTTCATCCGGGGAACCGAGACTGGCCAAGTGCGCCGAGTTGACGACCAACACGGCGTGGAACTTGTGCCCAACAGAAGGTCGAGGCTGAACGTTTCGGATCCCTGCCAACAACAACGCCGTCAGCACCTCGCGGTAGCCGGTCCCACTGCGGATCTTGTCCGCGAACGCTTGGACGACGCGTTCGCGCGGAGTGTCCTCGAGCAACCGCACCAGAGGCTCGATGTCATCGCTGAACCGAACCGTGTTGTGATCCAGTTTGGCTTCCGCCGCGCTGACCCGCGGCAAGCCATGCATCATCGCCACGTCGCTCAACGCCAGAGCAGCGGACGCACCACCGAGAACCTCCATGAACTGGCGACGTCGCACTGGAACATTCACACGCGTCATCTCATTTCGTTTTGCTGGGTTCATCACAACCGTTCCTTTCGAGGCATGAAATCCGTTGGCCCGCCTGATTGCCGTTGGCCCTCCGTCTCATTGTAGAGGTTGCCACCAACCGATGCATCGCTTTTGCCCCCGCCCATCGGCGGGCAAGCCATCAGAGTTCGTTGTCTTGCTTGGCTTTGCGATACTGGCTGGGTGAGAGCCCCGTCGCCCGTCGAAATTGCCGAGTGAAGGCGCTTTGATCGGCGTAGCCAGCTTCTTGTGCGATTTGCACGATCGGTTGCTGAGTGGTCTCGAGATGATGACATGCGAAATCGATGCGTTGCTTCAGCAACCACTGGCCGGTATTGAGGCCAAACGCGATTCGCATCCGACGGTCCAGTTGGAAGCGTGAAAGGTTGGCGACTTCGGCCATCTCAGTGACACTGGTCGGTTTGTCGCGATTGCGTTCCGCGTGCGCCAACGCTTTGGCAACGCTTTGATAGTCGTCGCTGGATTTGTTCGGCCGGCCCAGGTCGCGAGAGATTCCGACCACCCCGACCGAGTCCCCATCGCGTCCACGCAACGGATACTTGTTCGTCAGGCACCACCCCACGTCTCGTGACGCATACAGGTGCAATTCCAATTGGGCTTCGAGTGGTTTGCCGGATTGCAAGACGGCTTTGTCTTGCGCCGTGAAGTTGGCCCCGAACGGTGCCCGCAAGATCTGCTCCGAAGTGCGACCGATCAACTGTGACTTTTGCTTCAAACCGCAACGCTGCACCAGTGTCTCGTTGACGACGACGTAATGCCCGTCAGCGTTCTTGATGAAGTACACCGTGTCGTGCAAACCATCAAACAAACGCTCCGCCGTGAAGGGTTCAGCGAGCAGTTCGAACAGCTGGTCAGGCAAGGGGTTGGACGACATGATTCAATTGTGCGCATTTTCAAGTTGCTTGTCGAGCCTCGGACAAGACAACCACGCCGCCAACATTTATCCTGTGACCGAACTTCCACCTTCCCATTGCGATTGCAGAGTCACCTTGCCATGAGCACCAGCCAACCCGCCATCGACGCTTCTATCTTTCAGGGTTGCATTCCCGCCCTGATGACACCCTGTGACGCCGATCGCAAGATTAACTTTGCCGGGCTGGTTCGCAAAGGCAAGGAAATGATGTCCGCGGGGATGAGGGGCGTTGTGTATTGCGGGTCGATGGGCGATTGGCCACTGCTGACGGATGAACAACGCCAACAAGGTGTTCGCGAACTGACCGAGGCGGGTGTTCCCGTGGTGGTCGGAACCGGCGCCCAAAACACGTCGTTGGCTGCGGCTCATGCCAGCCATGCGGCGGAAGTCGGTGCGGCAGGTTTGATGGTGATTCCGCGTGTGCTTTCGCGAGCCACCTCGCCAGCCGCCCAACGAAATCACTTCGCTGCAATTCTGTCCGCGGCGCCGAATACTCCCGCAGTGATTTACAACAGCCCCTACTACGGTTTCGAAACCAAAGCGGACCTGTTCTTCGACTTGCGAGCTGACTTCCCGAACTTGGTCGGATTCAAAGAGTTCGGCGGTGCCGCATCATTGTCCTACGCGGGCGAACACATCACTCACACGAGTGACGATGTGTTGTTGATGGCGGGAGTCGACACCCAGGTCTATCACGGGTTCGTGAAGTGCGGTGCCACTGGTGCGATCACAGGCATTGGCAACTGCCTTCCTGTTGAGGTCCTGAAGTACGTTGAATTGTGCGAAGCAGCCGCGAAAGGCGATTGCGAGGCCGATCAATACGCCCGTGAGTTGTCAAACGCACTGACTGTCCTCTCGACGTTCGACGAAGGCCCTGACTTGGTTCTTTACTACAAGTACCTGTTGTTCCTGTTGGGCGACGCGGACTACGAATTCCAACTGAACGCATCAGACTCGCTTGCCCCCAGCCAAGCCCGATTTGCGGAGAAGCAACTGGCACTCTTCCAAACTTGGTGGAAGAACTGGTCGGGTAAATCCTACACCTGTTCATGAGAACTCGATCATGAACGTCAACTCATCGCCCGAATCCGTCACCCTCGTTGGGGCGGGTGTTGTCGGAATCGCGTGCGCTCACTATTTAGCGGAGGCGGGGCTCGATGTCACCGTCATCGATCGCGGCTCCATCGCGGGCGAATGCTCGTTTGCAAACTGCGGGTACATCTGCCCCAGCCATGCGCTGCCGCTGACGGAACCGGGGGCCTTCTCCGTCGCCTTGCGATCGGTGTTCAACCCACGATCTCCGTTTCGAGTCAAACCCCAAATCAATCCGGCGTTGTGGAAATGGATGCTCCAATTCGCTAAACGCTGCACGCACCAGCAGATGCTGGCGGCGGGCAAACCGCTGCAGGCAATCCTGGAAGCCTCGATGAGCGAATACCACTTGCTGATGGATCGGCTGAAGCTGGATTGCGAATGGAAGGAACAGGGCCTGCTGTACGTTCTGCAATCCGAACGCGGCATGGAGTCGTTCGCGAAAACTGATCGTCTGGTGTCCGAAGAGTTCGGCATCCCAGCGACTCGCATCGACGGAAACAACCTGCCTAAATTTGATTCCGGCTTGAAAGAAGGATTGGCGGGTGCGTTCTTGTATCCGCACGACACCTCGGTTCGTCCCGATAAATTGAACTCTCAGTGGGCGGCGAACCTGAAGGAACGCGGCGTTCGGTTCGTCGAAAACTGCGAGTTGAAATCAATCCGCAAAGAAGCCGGCCGGATCGTTGCCATCGAAACCAACCAAGGCGACTTCAACAGCAACCACTTCGTTTTCGCGATGGGAGCGTGGAGCACCAAGTGGGAAACGGAGCTGCAATGCTCCGTCCCGGTCCAACCAGGGAAGGGCTACTCGGTCACGCTTTCGAAGCCCGATCACTCGCCCAATCATGCCATTTTGTTCCCCGAACACAAAGTCGGTGTTTCGCCATTCGACGAAGGGCTCCGCCTTGGGTCAATGATGGAATTCGCTGGCTACGACACGACGATTCCCGAGCACCGAATCCAGCAACTTCGCGATTCGGCACGCCCCTACTTGGTCGCCTCCGTTGATGGACCGGCTCAATCGCAGTGGTTTGGTTGGCGACCGATGACCTGGGACAGTTTGCCGATCATTGGTTCGCTTCCAGAACTCAAAAATGGTTTGCTGGCAACGGGACACAACATGCTGGGGCTCAGTCTGGCGCCGGCAACGGGTCGCTTGATTGCCGAGATGATCACCGGACAAGAACCACACTTGAACCCAGCTCCCTATTCACCGAGCAGGTTTTGACCGACGGCCGAGTGAATTGCGTTCAACTGACGAAGGGCGGCTAAACTACAGGGACTCGTTTTCTCGCCCGGTTCCCTGTCACGTCCAAGACTGCTTCCCGATGAGCCTTCGACTGTTCGCCTGCTGCTTGCTATTGCTTCGACTCGCGACTTCGACAACGGCTGAGTCGCCACTGCCGATCGATTCGAATCGGATTCTGCGAACTCCGACGCTCACAAACGGTGATCCTCAACCGGGGAAACGGGTTTCCGTCACGCCAATTGAATACGCTGGAACGGACGTCCATCACTCGATCTACCTTCCAAACGAATGGACCGCCGACGGCGAATCATTGCCGATCATTTTCGAATACACCGGCAATCACTATCCGGCATCGGGATCAACCGGCGAAGTGGCCGATGCGGGGTTGGGGTTTGGGCTGTCCGCCGGTCAATTCATTTGGGTGACGCTGCCATTCATTCGTCACGATCGTCAACGCAATCAGATCACCTGGTGGGGCGACGAGGAGGCGACGGTTGAATATGCGAAGATCAACGTTCCTCGGATCATGCGTCAATTTTCGGCGGATCCTGACCGTGTGTTTCTCTGCGGTTTTTCCCGTGGTGCCATCGCGGTGAACTACATCGGATTGCATGACGATGAAATCGCGAATCTTTGGACGGCGTTTGTTACCCATGACCACTTTGACGGTGTGCGTGCGTGGAAAGGGACCGACTGGGGCAGTCCTCTCGCAAGATATCGATCCGAAGCGAGCCAGCGACTCAAACGCGTGAGGGATCGTCCGTATCTGGTTTGCCAAAATGGTTCGTATGCCACCCAGGAATTTGTCCTTGACGTCCTCCCGAACGCACAAAACTTCACCTACCTGTCAGTCAACACGACCCAAGCACTTGGCCCATTCCCGAATGAATTCGCCAAGGCTGGACACAACGATCGCTGGCTGAATCGCCCCAACCGGTACCGCTCAGCAGCTTGGGATTGGATGAATCAAGTTCTGTCCGAGCGGACAAGCAAGACGTCGAAGTAAAACCATTCTCTCGAGGAAGATGCACGGGATTTTTGGATCATCCAAGCGATCAGGCGCGTTCGCCAAAACATTGGTCAGTTCCTGGTCCAGACTCATCAAACGGGTGCATCAAACGGATGAGGCGAAACGATGTGTCGCGACTGAAAGAAGGGTCCCCGACTCCTCAGCGAGCAATTCACATCCCATCCGTGGGCGGCGCGTCGGCCTACCAAGCAAGCTCACCCCGTTCCGGCGGCGTCAGTCGATCTCCCCCCCCTCGGTCCCCACACGCAATGGAATCGCGATAAAATCGATCATCGAGCAGTGATTCAGTGCTCACCCGCGTCCATCACGATTGAATCCATGGTTTCCGAAAGCGAACGAGGGCGAGTAGATGACGATAGAAATCGAGCGTGCTGTCGTGATCAATCTCGATCGCGACTCCAAGCGACTGCACCGTTTCTATCAAGCTTTGCCGGCCGACTGGCCGTTTCCCAAACCAATGCGGTTCTCGGCATGGGATGGCTCACGAATCCCTGCTCCACCCTGGTGGGTTGCGGGGGATGCCGCCTGGGGTTGTTTTCGCTCCCATCAGTTCGTGATCGAGCAAGCCATCAACGATCAAGTCCAATCATTGCTCGTGATGGAAGACGACGCGTTTTGCCATCCCGAATTCAGTGGACTCTTCCAACGGTTCGCGATGGAACTTCCGAGTGATTGGCAATGGGTTTACCTGGGCGGGCAACACATCCAAAGAGAGCGAGGTCTACCGATCCCAATCACCGAGCATGTCTACAGGCCGTTCAATGTGCATCGGAGCCACGCGTATGCGTTACGCGGTGCCACCGCCATGCAAAGGGTGGTCGCTCATTTGCATGACCGAGACTCATGGGGCGAGAAACACCACATTGACCATCGTTTCGGTGAGATGCACGCAACGCTTGACGCGGGGCTGTATTGTCCCGATCGCTGGCTCATCGGTCAGGAAGCGGGCTACAGCAACATCAAACGAAAGCACGTCGAAGCCAACTTCTTTCCCGATGCGCGATCGTTCTACGACCTGCAGATCGATCGTCCCGTCGTGGTGGTGGTTGGAATGGACCGGAAGCACCGACTGATCGTCGCAGCCATCCTGCATCGCATGGGCATCTCTTTCGGAAACGCACCGCCACCGGGATCAATCGACCAAGCACTGGATTCCTATTGTGCGCCGGGGCTCGATACCGTTTGCAACCACTTGGTCGTTGATCCGGTTCAGCATCTTGTCGCTGATGAAGCGTTCCGTATTTGCCACTTGAAAATGTGGGCTGACCGGCGTTTGAAGTCAGCCAATTCAAAGATGCCAATTGGTGCGACACAACCGAAACTCGCTTTGATGCATCGCGAGATTCGATCCGCGTGGCCGCAAGCGATTTTGATCGTGGTCAACACTGAAAGTCCGAGACCACCGGTCGGGCTGGATGCCGTTCACCATCGTCGAGCGATTTCCGCCATGGGGCACCTTCAGCAAGAGGTGAATTGCCATCGTGTCAACGGTGACGATTTCAAACGCCCCGATCAATTGGTCCACCAGTTGACGGAGATGGTTGCGGCCGACTTCAGCGCATCCGATATCGCGACCGCAAAACAATTTGCCATCGAACTTTGCCGGCAGGTCGAAGCAGGTGGACAGGAATGATCGAGAAGAACCATGTGATCTGGTTGGGCAATCGCTCCGGTTGCATGTGGGAACAGTGACGTTCGTCAAAACAGCTCCAATGCCCAATGACTCCTGTTTAACCGGCGAAGACATCGCTGGTCCCGTTCCACTTCACGGAACGATTGTCGATCGTCAACCAATCCACCACCAAGTCGGGTGAACTCCCTTCCATCTGCCCTCAATTGCAAGACTGAGTTGCCTGGCAATCCGTTTGGTGGCTTACCGCCGACCCACGGGGTACAATCCCTCCTCCAAGGCCATTGAAACCCAATGCCTCCCACCCATGTGCCCCCACAGCACCCGCGAGGTCGTGACGACGCCTCGTTGCCTTCATCGCGGAGTCAGCGACACCCAACAGCGGCGTCGGCCCCTTCGCGGTGTCCCTCCTCCAGGCAATTCAAATGAATTCACTCCGCTGGTATGCATTGAGCTTCTTGATCGCCGCGAGCGTCGTGGCAGCCGATGCCGACGAAGGACTTTCGGACGCTCAAGTGGAGTTTTTCGAATCAAAGATCCGACCGGTGTTGGTGGAACACTGCTATGAATGTCACAACAGCGATTCGGCTCAGGAAGGTGAGTTTGCCTTGGACTGGAACGAACCGCTGCGAACTGGCGGTCAGTCAGGAAAAGCGATCGCGGACTCCCCCAGCAACAGTCTCTTGCTGCAAGTGATGGGACATGAAATCGAAGGACTCGAAATGCCCGAAGGGGGCGAGAAGTTGAGCCCTGCGATTCTCGCTGACTTCGAACAATGGATCACCATGGGAGCACCGGATCCACGAGACGCTCCGCCATCCCCGGAAGCGCTGGCCAAGTCCACGTCTTGGGACGCCATTCGAAACAAGCGAGCCAAGTGGTGGAGTTTCCAACCCATCCGCGAGGTTCCCATTCCTGATCTAGAGCAAGGTTGGTCCAACCAACCGATCGACCAATTTGTGTATCGCAAGATGCACGCCACCGGTTTGAGTCCTTCCCCGCAAGCTGACCGGGTGACACTGATCCGGAGGCTGCATTTCGCGTTGATTGGATTGCCGCCGACTCCGGCCCAAATCGATGCCTTCGTGAACGATGATACCCCCAACGCATACGAACAACTTGTCGATCGACTGCTCGACTCTCCCCATTTTGGCGAACGTTGGGCTCGCCACTGGATGGACTGGTTTCGATACGCTCAGTCACATGGAAGCGAAGGCGATCCGCCTATCGTTGGAGCGGATCTGTACCGCGACTACTTGATCCGCGCGATCAATGCTGACGTGCCCTACGACCAACTGATCCGAGAACACATCGCCGGGGACCAACTCGCGCAACCGAGAATCAATCCCGAACTCGGGATCAATGAGTCGATCATCGGAACGGCCCACTGGCGGATGGTTTTTCATGGATTCGCGCCCACCGATGCCTTGGACGAGCGGGTGCGATTCACGGACGACGCGATCGATGTCGTCAGCAAAGCGGTGTTCGGGCTGACGGTTTCGTGCGCACGCTGCCACAACCACAAATTCGATGCGGTCAGCCAAGCCGACTACTACGCCCTTGCGGGAATCGTTGGATCCACGCGGCCTGCCCGGGCTGCCATCGATCTGCCTCAACGATTGAACATTCACCGTGACTCACTCGCCAACCTGAAACCTTCGATTCGCGACGCGATCACTGCTGACTGGCGGCCCGCCGCTGACCAACTCGTCGCTCGACTGCAGGACTCGATCGCGAATCCGACGCAGACAGAAGGTCCCGGTGCTTTGGTTGCGCTGTGGACTTCCCTGCAGAGGGAAATCAAAGCGGGTTCGTCATTCGAGGACGCGTGGCAACGCCGGGTTCAGGAGCACGACGCATTGCTAGAAGAACAGCGTCGATTTGCTGAACAAAGCTTCCCTCACAATTGGAACTTGGCAAACGAACAACCGGCCAACGAATGGTTTGCCTATGGCGATGGACTTGTCGATCGCGCGAGCGCCGATCGTCAACCGACCCCCACACCGGCAGGCGAGTTTTCAGTCTCGGTCAACGATCCCAACGCAGCCCTTCGAGCGATCTATCCTGCGGGTCTCTTCTCACACCTTCTCAGCGACAAGCTTCCCGGTGTGCTGACATCCACCGACTTCCGCGTGGGCGAGGAACAGCGTCTATGGTTGCAAATCGCGGGCGATGGCCAGGCATCCAATCGCTATGTGGTCCAAAACTATCCTCGCAATGGAACCGTTTACCCAGTCAACAATCTGGCGGGTCCCAAGGCGAAACAATGGCATTGGCAGGAGTTCAATCTCAGTTACTGGCAAGGCGATGACGCACACATTGAATTGGCCACCGCCCGTGACGCTCCCTTGCTGGTCAAGAACAGCGACCGATCTTGGTTTGGGATTCGTCAAGCGATTGTCACCTCACCGGGGCAAAGTCCACCGGCCGACTACCAGGAATCTCAGTCACCTGTTTTTCAAGCGGCTCGAACCCGCCAGCTCCAGTCGATGGAGGACCTCGCCACGCTCTACCGAGACGTCATCGAGCAAGCGATCGAAGCCTGGCAAAGCGAAACGCTCAGCGATTCCCAAGCGTTGCTATTGGACGCGTGTTTGCAACACAACCTGCTGCCCAACGCGCTGGATCAGCTTCCCAAGGCCAAACCGCTGATCGAACGCTACCGTCAATTGGAAGCCGAAATTCCTGTCGCGACGCGGATCCCAACGGTTGCTGAGTGGAAGGGGCAGGACCAAGCCTTGTATCTTCGCGGCGATCACAAACAGCCGGGTGCTCCCATTCCCAGACGATTCCTGGAAGCGTTTGATCCGTCCCCCTGTCAAACGCAACTCAGCGGCCGCAGCCAATTCGCGGAAGACCTGATCGCGGATGAAAACCCGCTCACAACTCGCGTGCTGGTCAACCGATTGTGGCACCATCTGTTTGGCCGCGGCATCGTGGCAACGACGGACAACTTTGGACGCTTGGGTGACCAACCAACGCACCCAGAACTGTTGGACTACCTCGCCACTCAGTTCCGCCAAAACGGTTGGTCACTCAAAACGATGATCCGCCAAATGGTGACCTCCATGACATGGAGACAGCAGTCCCAGCCAACCGAAACGGCTGAGCAGCTTGACCCAAAAAATCGGTTGCTCTCCTACCGAACAACCACTCGATTGGATGCCGAAGCCATTCGGGATTCATTGCTGTTTGTATCGGGGCGTTTGCAGACAACTCCGCCGCAAGGTTCCGTCGCGGGGAACAGCGATCGCCGGTCGGTCTACGTCCGTGTGATCCGCAACAACATGGATCCGTTCCTGGCCAGCTTCGATGCCCCGGTTCCCTTTTCCTGCAAAGGACGTCGCGATGTGACCAACGTTCCGGCTCAAGCTTTGATGATGCTGAACAGCCCGTTTGTGGTGGGAACGGCGAAGTCTTCCGCTGAGAGCCTATTAGCGGATCCGTCGCTGACAGACACTCCCGCCAAAATCCGGGCCAGTTGGAAACAGCATTTCGGACGAGAACCGACTCCGGCGCAAGTCGCAGCGGCCGAGCAGTTCTTGCATCAAAGCGAAGTGAACTACAACGATCTCCGCCAAAAAATCTCGCGGCTCGACCAAGAAATTGCGGAGGCCACTCGAGAGATCGATACGATCCTTCTTCCCGCTCGCCAGCATTTGATCGCAGCGAAGAGCGAAATTCATGACGCTGATTTGCAGCAACCATCCACGACAGCTCCTGATTCGTCTTCCCGTCCAAGTCCTTTGAAGGAGTGGGACTTTCAACGACTGTCCGAATCCGACTCCACCGCGAAGGACCTGACGCTGCATGGCTCGGCAGCGATCCAGGATGGGGCATTGATTGTCGATGGCAATGGCTGGGCGACCTCGGATCCCTTGCCCGTGACCTTGTCCGCCAAATCGCTGGAAGTCGTCGTGCAATTGGATGACCTCCAACAAATCGGTGGCGGTGTGATCTCGGTGCAAACGACGGATGGTCTGCTGTTCGATGCCATCGTGTTCGCTGAACGGGAACCACAACGCTGGATGAGCGGAAGCGACTACAGCAAACGGACACAGAGTTTCCAGGGCACCGCCGAAGACGTCGCCAACACCGAACCAGTCCATCTGGTGATCACGTACGGCAACGACGGAAAGATCACTTGCTATCGCAATGGTCAGGCCTACGGAAAGGCTTATCAAACGACGGTGCAATCTTTTCCAGCCGATCGCTCACACGTGATCTTCGGCATGCGCCACGGCACCGGCCTCTCGAAAGGTCGAATGCTGAAGGGACGCCTGTTTTCCGCGAGACTTTACGATCAGGAACTGTCATCCGAGCAAGTTAAATCCCTGGCCCAAAACGCGACACACATCGTTTCGCGTCAGGCCATCGTTGACTCTCTGTCCCCGGCAACGCGAGATCGCCTGCTCACGCTCGAAGCAAAACAGGCGGAACTTCAGCGGCAACGAGACACGAGCCCTGCGTTCCCGGAACCGCAACAGCACTGGATCGATTTCACGCATTCACTGATCAACATGAAGGAGTTCCTCTATGTCCGCTGAGCCTTCCCCGCACTATCTCGCCTCTCGTCGTCACTGGTTGAAATCCTGCAGCAGTGGGTTTGGCATGCTGGCGCTGTCGAGTTTGCAACACCGCCTTCATGCGGCTCCGGCAAACCTTTCGATCCAACCGAAAGCGACCAAGGTCATCCTGTGCTACATGTCGGGTGGAGTCTCGCATGTGGATTCCTTTGACCCCAAACCGGAGCTGAAAAAACGGCATGGCCAAGCGATGCCCGGCAAAGTCGAAAAGACTCAGTTCAACAACAATGGTTCCATCTTTGGCAGCCCCTTCGCGTTCAATCGGTACGGCGAGAGCGGACTGGAAGTCAGCGACCTGTTCCCCGAAATCGGAAAGTGTGCCGATCACTTGGCGGTGGTTCGTTCCGCGACAACCACAGTGAACGAACATTCACAAGGAAACTATGTTGCTCACACCGGATTCCCGTTTCTAGGTCACCCCAGCGCAGGTGCTTGGATCAGTTACGGTCTTGGATCCGCCAACGAAAACCTGCCCGGTTTCGTAGTCTTGCAAAGCGACGGAGGCCTTCCGCCTCTGGGCGGGGCCGGCGTGTTCAGCAGCGGCTACTTGCCCGCCCAACACCAAGCATCCATCCTGCAATCCGACCGCCAAGAGCCGATCCCTCACATCCAACCGGCTCAGGCAGCCGACATGCAGCGGCGACAGCTTGACTTCGTCGCCCAAATCGATCAATCCTTCGCAGCTCAATCACGTAACCAACAGGTCGATGCCGCGATCAAAAACTATGAGACCGCGTTTCGCATGCAGACTTCTGTTCCTGAGGTCTGCGACCTCTCCGATGAAACTGCCGCGACGCACAAGCTGTATGGCATCGATGATCCTGACCCGATGACCGCAGCCTATGGGAAACAAGCCCTGCTGGCTCGCAAGTTGGTTGAAAAAGGCGTCCGCTTTGTCGAACTGTCGTGCCTTTCGCCGGCGACGGTTGCGCCCGCCTCCTCACATCCTTGGGATCAACACGGCAACCTCGAAACAGGACATCGCGCCATGGCACATGAGGTCGATCGTCCGATCGCCGGATTGCTCCAAGACCTAGACGCTCGCGGATTACTCGATGAAACCTTGGTCGTGTTCACCGGGGAATTCGGCAGAACGCCCTTCTCGCAAGGATCCGCTGGCCGTGACCACAATCCATTCGGCTTCAGCATGTGGTTGGCAGGAGGCGGCGTGAAAGGCGGAACTGTCTACGGCGCAACGGACGAACTGGGATACCATGCCGTCGAAAACCCGTGCACGTTTTATGACCTCTGGGCAACTGTTCTGCATCAGCTTGGCATCGACCACGAACAGTTGACCTTCCGAAGCGGTGGTCGCGATTTTCGACTCACCGATGTTCACGGGAACGTGCTTCACGACATCCTTGCTTGAGCCGCAACCGCTTGGGACAAAAAGGTTGCCAATTGCTCAACAATGACTCAGTCAGAGGTCGGTGTCACGCCCCATGCTTCCGCCCCAAATGCAAGCAGGTCGGCAGGAATGATCGGGCGCAATCATGTGAGCCGTTTGGGCGTACGCCCCGGTTGTACGTGGGAGCAACAACGCTTTCCGAAACAGTCCAAATGCGGAAAGACTCCTGCCGACCTGCTTCGGAGTCCTCGCCGAGGAACAACGCTTTCACTGGCACCGGCATGATCATCGAGTTCAGGTCAAGAACCTATCGAGAACGCTCGCCCCGCGAGGCTTTCTCAACGGCCTCGCTTCGTGCGTCTTCTTCTTTCCGGACGTTCGCACCATGAGCGTCGCTCCACTTTGGCGCCACGTTGTCGGCATCCCAGGCCTGGATCATTCCCGACAAACGAGCCACCTGCTCGGGATGCTGATCCGCCAAATCGTTCCGCTCCCAAGGATCATTCGCGAGATTGAACAGCAATTTCCGTTCTTTGTAACGACTGTCGACCAGCTTCCAATTCCCATCGCGAACCGCATAACCATATGAATCGTTGCCCATCGAATATCGCCAGAACAAAGAGCGTTCCGGCAAACGTTTGTCTGCATCGGTCAACGCAGGCAACAGGTTTTGGCCATCGAGTTTTTCATTTCGAGTCGGGTCCATTCCCGCGGCTGCAAGTGCGGTGGGAAACAAATCGAGCGCAGTGATCGGTGAGTGTTCTTTCACACCGCGTCGAACCGTTCCCGGCCAAGAAACCAAGAACGGCACCCGAATACCGCCTTCAAACAGCATGCCCTTGTGACCTCGGTATGGAAAATTCACCGCATGCTCGCGACGACCACCGTTGTCGCTGTAGAAGATGACCAACGTGTCTTCGTCCAACCCCGATTCGCGAATTTGGTCGACGACTCGACCGATGCCTTCGTCCATCCCCGCGACCATCGCCCCGTAAACAGCCCGACCTCCGTATTCGATGTGTGCAGTCTTCTGCAGGTGCGCTCGCGTCGCGTGGTCAGGTGCATGTGGTGCGTTGTAAGCCAGATACAAAAAGAACGGTTCGGTCTCGTGACGCTGGATGAACTTGACCGCTTCGGTTGAAAAGTCGTCGGTCAAATGGGTCAACGTTTTGGGGTCCACCGGTTCGTCCCCGCGGTGCACACCCAGAGAAGGATCCTTTTTGCCCAAGTCGCCCCAATAGCTGAATCCGCCTCCACTGAAGCCAAACCATTCATCAAACCCACGACGATTGGGCCAGAACGGCCTTGCATCACCAAGGTGCCACTTTCCCACCGCACCGGTGACGTAACCTGCCTCCTTCAGAGCATCCGCCAAAGTTCTTTCCGTCAGTGGCATCCCCGGGGTGTCTTCCCCGTGCCACTGCGTCTCCGGTTCTGGATTGGACTCGTGTCCAAAACGTTGCTGATGGCGGCCCGTCAACAACCCAGCGCGGCTGGGACTGCAGTACGGGTGCGACGCATAACCGTTGGTGAAGACCACTCCAGATGCCGCCAGTTCGTCTAAACGCGGCGTGGGGATCTCTTTGCATCCATTGAAACCAACGTCGCTGAAGCCCAGGTCATCCGCCACGATCAGAACAATGTTCGGACGCTCTTGTGCATAGACACCTGACGCAGAAAGGCCGAGCAGGACCGCCAAAAGCAAAAATAAAAGACGACTTCGTTTCAACATGAGAGCACTGACTGGATGAGTGGGAATTGAATCAACAACGGAATCCATCACTTCGACTTGTAGTTTTCTTCACTATCGACGGTGTAGCGAAGCACAGCAGGAAACCCTTCGCCGCGAGCGTCCGTGAGTTGTTGTTTCCAAACGCCGCGAAGCTCTTCCAACTGCGTCTTCGCGGCAGGATCGTCGATCAGACTATTCAATTCGTCGGGATCGTTTTCCAAATCAAACAACTCTTCGTGAATCGGTTCTTCGCCACGCAAGGAAGCTTCTGCATAATTCCGATACAGCGCGATTTCATTGTCGTGAATGCCATACAGCATGGTGGACGACTTGATACCCAGATCTTTGGCCACCTGAATCTTGACCGAGGCGGGAACACAATCGTTGCGGTAGTACCGGATGTATTTCCACCGCTTGTCCTGCACCGCCTCAATGCGTGGGTTGCCGAAATGGGTCACCCACAAGTTTTCGGTGAAAACATAATCCCGAATCGCGCCGCCGTCGCCACTCAACAGTGGCCGCAACGATAGACCTTGAAATGTTTCGGGCTTTTCAATCTCAGCCAAATCCAGCATCGTCGCGGCGATGTCGATCGTCTGAACCAACTCGTTGCAACGAGCTCCTCTCAGCACCGTCGGCAGTTCCGGATCGAAAACGATCAGCGGCACATGAGTCGTTTGCTCGTAGCACAACGCTTTCCCACCAAGACCGTGTTGCCCCATGAACAATCCGTGGTCGGAACAGAAGATGATGATCGTGTTGTCGTCCACGCCTTCGGTCTCGAGCTTCGTCCGTAAGTTCCCGATCAAACGATCGATTCCGGTCAGGGATTGCATTTGCCGAATCGTGCGTTCTTTCAACGCCTCAGGCGTGTCGACAAAGTTGTAGCTGGCCTGCCGTTCGCTCGCTCGCAACACATCCGCTGGCAAACGCGGCGTCTCAATCTCGTCCTTCGCAACGTAGTGCTCCGGCAAAGGAATCTCGATGTCACGGTAGAGCGACTTGTAGATCTCATCATCGCCTTCTCGCTGTTGCATGGTGCCCGTTCCCGCACTGTGCGGAAGGTTCAAACAGATGCTCAAGCAAAACGGCTTGTCCGCCGGACGTTCGTCAAGGAATCGCACCGCACCGTCCAAGCGATGTTCATACGACATGAAATCCTGAGCACCTTCGTTGACGATTTCGACTTGCGTGTCGTAGGCCGCCCCCTCAAAGATCTCATGGACATCCTTGGGATAAAAACGGATGTGCCCGTGTCCGGCGTAGAAGTAGTCAAACGACTCTTCCATCAAACCGCTGTTGTAACCGCCTTTCCCAATCGGCGCGTGGTTCTTTCCGACATAGCCGGTGTAGTACCCGTTCTCTCGCATGATCACAGGATAGGACTTCGCCCAAGCCTCCGGCGCGACACTGGTTCCTGAATTGAAATTCACGCCGTGCTTGCGTTCGTACTGACTGAGAAAAATCGAAATCCGACTCGGAGTGCAAATCGCGCTGGTCACATAGGCTCGATCAAAGAACACGCCTTCGCGAGCCAACTGGTCGATGTTCGGCGTCCGAGTCAACTCGTTTCCGTCGCAGCCCATCATCCCGTAGGACTGGTCGTCCGTCAGAACGAATAAAAAGTTCGGTCGAGAGTCCGCAGCAGGAAGGCAGGTAGCACACATCGCCCCGAAAAACAGCAAGATTGGTGCAAGTCTTTTCAAAGAGTGGATTCGCATGAGTTGGGGTTTATGCAGGGAAGAGCAGGGCAGGGGAGAAAGAGCGGGAAACAAACCAAGTTCATTCAGTTGCGAAAACCTTCAGGTTGTCAAAATCGATGCTGCTTCCATTCACGGTCATTCCGAACTGAGTCTTGGTCGGATGAGCGAAACCGGGAGAATCCAACGAGACCACCTCTTTGCCATCGAGGTGAACAGTCATCACGGTCCCATGGATGGTCAGTTCCAAGTGATGCCAGGTGCCCGGCTTGGCTTGGATGGCGGCGGAGGCTTGCGTGCGAGCCAACAGGTCCTCCAATTCTTTCTGCTGTTCCGCCGGCAGCGATTTCGCCTTTCGTTTCTCGCGAACTTCCAGGTTCATCGAGCCAAGTTTGTCGTCGCTGATCGAAATCCGCTTGGGTGACAGCGATGCACGCGCGACGTGACCCGCGTGCACGGATTTGTCATTGTTGTCGTCGATCACAAAGTTGAAGCGGCTTCCGCCATTGAACCGGAAGTCAAACGACACATGAAGATCGCCAAACTCCATCTGCTTTCGCATGGTGGAGCCATGGTCGTCCCGAATTTGTTTGCCGAACAAGACACCATCGCGGATGCTCCATCCGGCCTCCATTCCTCGCCCGGTCCGATAGCCTTCGCCCAGCGTCGAACGACCTTCGAAGTCATCCTCAAACAAAACTTTGGTTTCGGGCAATCCCGAGGATGCTTCGTCGGCGACGAGCGTTGAATGTGTCAACAAGGAAGTCGTCACAAACGCGACGCAAAGGATGGGTCGAAACATAGTTTGGGGTTTGGAAAACGAGAAGGAAGGTCAAAGGAAGGAAACGAATGACAAGGACGGGATATCGCCTCATTCACTGATGTGCCGTGGACGAGCCTGGAACGATCCAGATGTTGCGAAACCGGTTGGGATTGCCATGGTTCTGAAGGTAGATCGGGCCTTCGCTCACTTCGGGTCTTGGACCAGCTGGCCCGCCGCCCGTTCCCTCGGGCAGTTCCACCCGGTCGTGAATCAGGACACCATTCTGGGTCACCGAGATCACTGCGGACTGGATCTTCTTTCCGTCCTCGAATCGAGCCGCGGTGAAGTCGATTTCCATGCTCTGCCAAGCCAGCGGTGGCAAGCAAACATTCCAATCGGCTTCGCGAATTCCGTAGATGCTGCCGCACCACGTGTTGACGGGTTTCAACATGACCATGTCCTGCCATGCCTCGGGACTGGGATCCAATCCAAAGTTGTCAGAGATCTGCACTTCATAGGCCCCGACCGCGAAAACGCCACTGTTGCCGCGATGCGGGTGACTGATCGGTGGTTCGGGTTTCAGCGGGATCTGAAATTCAAGGTACAGTCGAAAATCCTGAAACGTTGCTTTGGTTCTTGCTCCCGCTTTGAGAACGCCATCCTCGATCTTGCCGTTCTGCCAAGCGTTTGTGTTCGTGCCATCGAACAACACGATCGCGTCAGCCAGCGGCTTCTTTCCGACAACCGATGCACTGCGATCAATCTTTTGCCAGCCCGCAACACGCGACTCGATTCCTTCGCGATCCAACCACTCATGCATGACAGGCTTGCCATCCCAACCGGGGCCGGGAAATCCACCTTCGAACACTGAAACGTAGAACCGGCCCTCAGACGGCGTGACCTGCATCGCTTGATCATCTCGAACGAATTCGCCGACAAACTCAAATCCATCGAATTCGGCTTGCGCTTTCGCAGTGGTCGTCCAGACCACTGCGTCGGGATATGGCTGAATCTTCGGCTTCGCGTTTGCGGTCGTGTCCGCGGCCATTGCACCGCACACAGGGCCAAGCACCAGCAAAAAGAGAGCAAAGAGACAGACGGACACTTGGGGGCGAGTTGTCATTGACATCGAACACGTGAAACAAATGAGTGAGACGACTTCACAGGGAGGGGAATCATGTGGACAAGGCGAACGCCTCACATGTCGATTTCATAACCAAACCGATAGGGTCGCTTCATCATCGCAGCGGCCTGTTCATCGCCAACGACACTCTCTGTCGCTTGATCCCACTCGACTTTGCGTCCCAACCGACAACAGATGCCGGCCAAGTGACACACGTTGAGCATCTTCATGTGGGAATGCACGTCGGAAATCGGCAGCACTCGATTGTCAATCGCATGCATGAAGTTCGCCCAGTGTGCAGGGCGGTCATTGCCTTCCATGGGCATCCCGCGATAAATCTTCGAAATCGCATCTTCGGCGAGCGGGTTCGATTCCAAGTCTTCAACGGGTTTGCCAACCAGCTTGCCACGATTGACAAAGATCCGGCCTCGTTCGCCTTCAAACAAAATCCCATTGTCGACGTCGTGGCGAATGTTCATCTCGACATCGCCATCCGCAAAAGCGACGCGAAGATCAAACGCTCGTGCGGTGTTGTAGCGATTGTTTTGCAGCGGCACTCCGTCGCGAAAATCCACGTCATGCTTCGCGGTCCCGTCGACCGAAACGGGGTCGTTGTTCTGCCCCGCCGCGGCGATCCCCAGCATCGCGATGTCAACGTGGTGGGCTCCCCAGTCGGTCAATTTGCCTCCGGAATGTTCGTACCACCAACGGAAATGCGTGTGCCCATTGGTGTAGTTCTTGTCCGCTCGTTTGGCGTCCTTCGCATAGCGATATTCCATTTCAGGACCGGGCCCCAGCCATCGGTCCCAGTCCAATCCTTTGGGCACGTCGGCGACGGGAATCTCGGGGCTCCATCCACCGGCGTCGATTCCAACAACCAAGCGTTTGAGTTTGCCGAGTCGACCTTCCGCGATGATTGCCAGAGCACGATTGAACTTGTCGAAACTGCTGCGTTGCTGCGTTCCGACTTGAACGACACGTCCGGTTTGCTGTTGAACCTTCCGGACCAACTTGCCTTCGTCGATCGTCAACGTCAGCGGTTTTTCACAGTACGCATCTTTGCCCGCCAACATCGCCTCAATCAGAATTTTCGCGTGCCAGTGATCGGGCGTTGAGATTTGAACCAAGTCGATGTCATCACGAGAAAGCACTTCGCGGTAGTCACGAAACAATTCGGCTTTGCCATCACATAGCAATTCGTTGCCATGCTTCAGATGATCTTCGTCGACATCACACAGCGCGACCAAGTCCGCGAATTCTTTTCCAACGGGCGAAGTCCGTGTCCCGTTTCCGCCGACGCCGATCAACGCAAACCGTTTGCGTTCGTTCGGTGACTTGGCAAGCGATTGCCGAACCGGCAAGGCCCACGGAGTCAGCGTTGCCACGGAGACAACTCCGGCGGTCTTCAAAAGATCTCGACGAGACTTCGAGGCTGGGGGAAAGCTCATGAACAATCAATCGTGGAGGGCTGAGAATGTGGGTATAAAATGCGTCACTCATCGAACGAGCGAGCCAACAAATGACTCGCGCCGCGTGAGAGTCACTTCCGTTTCGCCTGATTTCGCTCTCGTTCACGGATGGTCACACCCGGTCGTTGCATCTTCGAATTCACATCACGAAAAACCCAGGGTTCCCAGGCCTTGCGAGCCGATTCCCACTGCTCCAAGGTTCGAGTCGGATACCAACTTGGCCATCCGAATTTCTCGTAGTCGTACTTGTCCGCATTCGCGTGACCCCACTCATCCACTGAAGCCGCAGGCAGCGTTTCCGGATAGACGTCCAGCGCACGAAACTCGTCGCTCACCCCTTTGTCTTGAATCACTTCACGACGCCATTGATTGAGTTCCCGAAGCATTTCCTCTCGAACGTCGACGTACTTAGGATCGTCGGCGACGTTGTGGACCTCGTGCGGATCCGTTCGAAGATCGTACAGTTCCAACTCTGGTTTTGACGGAGCGAAGAAAGCCGCTTGTTCGGGTGTGAGTTGGCCACGCATGTGCATGACGTTCATTTCAGCTAGCACCGGGTAAGCCCCTTCCTTGTACTGGTTGTATTGGCAGTAGGCTCGCTCAGGCATCAAGTTCTGAATCAGCTTGAAATCGGCGGAACGGATCGCTCGCATGGCGTCGTGCGTTTCATCCATTTTATCGCGGGCGGCAAAGACATACTGGCGATTCCGAACCTCTTCACTCAACAGATTCTTGCCATGCAGAGGCACAGGGGCATCGATCCCGGCGGCTTCCAAGATGGTGGCGCAAATGTCGATCGACATCACCAAGTCTTCGCTGACTTCACCCGGGGTGACTTTGCCAGGCCAACGCATGATCATGGGAATACGAATCCCACCGTCGTAGAGAAACTGCTTGCCGCGAATATGACATCGACCATGGTCTCCGATGAAAAACACAATCGTGTTGTCTGCGAGGCCTTCCTCGCTGAGTCGTTTCAGTATCTCGCCGACCTCGCGGTCAACCAATTGCATTTGTTCCAGTCCATTGGCCCAATCCCGTCTGACAAAGGGGGTGTCGGGGTAGTAAGGCGGCAACTCGACATCTTCCATCGCGATCGGCCGTTGCGGGTCGCGTTTCCATTGGCGGTGAGTGCCACCAAACGTGATCCGAGCGAAGAAGGGTTGTCCGTCAGCTCTTTGTTTCCAATCGGTGCCCTCGAACAACTCGTCCTTCCGATTGGGAACGAAATTGCAGTCCGTTTTGGAGCTCATCAACGCGGTGAAGTACCCCGCATCGGCAAACAGATGCGGGATGGGCCGAACACCGTGCGGCAACGGTTGCTTGTCATATTCACGGTGCTGGTTGGCACCAATGTAGTTCTGATGAAACCCCGTCATCATCGCGGACCGCGAGGTCGAACAAACCGGCGAAGTCGTGAAAGCACGCTCGTACCGGATTCCTTCGGAGGCCAGCCTGTCAACGTTCGGGGTGTGGATCCCTTTCGTTCCATAACAAGACAAATCCGCGGACCAATCTTCGATGGTGATCCAAAGCACATTGGGTCGTTCATCCGCCTTCGCAAAAGCAGCGTCAACGACACCGATAACGCAGATCAAAAGAATCGAAAGAATGGATTTCATTGGAGAATCAAATTTTCAGGGGGATGTGGCTGGAGAGAGGCAAACGTTCGTCGATCAGCGTGGCTCAGTAGGCCCCATTCGTTCCGAACATTTGCTTCTTCGATGGACGCGGACGAACCCGAACGGAATGGTCTGGCTCACCCGTCACGCGGTCAAACTCATCGGGTGTACGGCGACTGGGCAGGTAGTCACCGGTTCGATTGGTCCACTCCACGAGTGCTGACTGCAATCGCTGACGAACGGATTGATAGGCAGGGTCGTCAAACCGATTGTGCAACTCGCCCGAATCACGTTGCAAGTCGTAGAGTTCCCACTTCGCCCGCGGGGAATTGAAACAAGCTTCCTGTGCGGCGGTGAGCTTTCCGGCTTCATGCAGACGCAGCATGGCTTGCCAAGTCAGGCCCCGTCCCGCGTCCGCGGATGGTGTTGGAGGAAGGTCGACGTAGTCATTGCGAATCAACTTGTATTGCTGGGTCGCCACGGCGCGAGCATGGTCCTCGTAGTCGTGCCAGTGATCTTCCGCGAAAGCGAATTCGCGATGCGATCGCGTGCTGTCCTTCAAAACCGGAACAAAGCTTTGACTCGAAGGGGAGAATGTTTCGCTGCCTTCCACGCCAGCCAAATCCAAGAAAGTGGCGCCGATGTCGACCGCGCTGACCAAAGCCTGGGTCGTCTGGCCCGCCTGGACTTGGTCGGGATAGCGAACGATCCAAGGGGTTCGGATTCCACCGTCGTAGAGCGATGTCTTGTCACGAGGAAACGGACGGCCATTGTCGCTGATGAAGAGAACGACCGTGTTGTCAGCGACGCCCTGTTCGGCCAGTTTTCGCATCACCTTGCCGACGTAGGAATCGAGACGCCCAATCTCGTCATAGTAAAGACGCAGGTCTTCGCGGACATCAGGAACGTCTGGAAGGTGTGGCGGAACGATGATGTCGTCATGCGTGTGAGGTGGATCCAGTGCACCGTCGTTGTATTCGCGGTGCGGGTCCAACGCTGCCAACCACAGGAAAAACGGTTGATCCTTGGGACGTTCCTCACAGGCTCGCTCCCAATCTTCGCAACCACTGGGCTGCGCCGCGATCATCTTCGCAGGTTGGCCGTCCTTTCCACTGGGGAGCACAAAACCGGCCGTCGAGGCCTCGTAGACTCGATCAAAGTGATCGCGAACAGCGTCACCCATGTGCCACTTGCCAGCCGCGGCGGTGTAGTAGCCCGCTGACTGCAAACGCCCCACGAATGTGTCGCTTGATTCCGGCAACGGCCAGTGCAACTGTTCCGCGCCCGTGTTATGGGGGTACTTGCCCGTGATGATGCTCGCACGGGATGGGCTGCATGAATTCGTGGTCAGGTAAGCGTGTTCGAAACGCATGCCTTCCGCTGCCAGGCCGTCGATATTGGGAGTGCGAATCGCTGGATGACCATAGGCTCCACAATCGTCCCAGTTCATGTCATCTGCGATGATCAGAACGATGTTCGGAGGGGACTGAGCCAGCACGGACGAGGTGATGCAACAAGCGATCAGAGCAACAAGGAATCGGTGCACGAGAATCCAGCGGGAGAGAGGCGGGTAAACGTTCGCTTTCGCAAGAAAACGCGAATATCAACGAAGGTGACTCGAGTCGACATGAAGCCCCCTGCGGCGTCCACAACGCCCTTCAGTGGTCCTATGCGTCAACCATCGAGCCTTCAACGGCTCACCAGTCTACACCGATCCCGAGATTCTCGCGCCGGTTCTCAACGCGTGAAAACGAGTTTTCAATCAATCCAAACGTATAGATCCCAGTCGGTTCAGGGGAGACTCCCGCACCCCCATCACCACTGAGCCTCTATACATTTCAAACGGCATTTCTCTTCACTTTCGAAAACCGTTTCGCATCAATAGATTGTCTGCAGATCCTCGTCACCACGACGTGCGTGAGTCGTGTCGATGGACTGCCCAAAGACCCAATCGGTCCCGCGATCCCCATCGGAATCGTCCACTGCACCGTCGGCAATCTTTGCATCTAACAAATCGGTGACCAAGTTCGCCATTCGGTCGGCAGGAGTCAGCGACGAATTGGACCAATCCCTGAGCAATCGATCCGCAGAGATTTCGTCGATGGCATCGGCGATCAGAAGATCGTCATCAAAGCCTCCGTCGATTCGATCAGCACCATAGCCGCCGACAATGGCGTCGTTGCCTGACTGGCCATTCAGTCGATCATCACCGGCTCCACCATCGAGGAAGTCGTTGCCGGCACCACCACGAAGCTCGTCGTCACCGGCTCCGCCATACAACCGCACCGGAATGGTGAGAGTACGATCGGCAGAGACATCGTCATTCCCATCGCCACCATAGACTTCAACTCGGCTGATGTCAGAGAAGATCTCGCGGGTCCAAGAGCTGCGTCCAGTTCGCGTTCGAACCTCAACCGAATTTGGTTCCAGACGAACGTCTTTCAAACGGATGTCGTTGTCGCCTTCCGTCCCACCAAATATCAAGATGAACTGTCCCGGTGCGTCGTCGTCGGACTTCCGTCGGTGGTTCAGCACTTTCAACGTATGAGTCATCGTGCCCGCACCGTTTTTGGTGTCCACCGTATCCACTTCCACGGTGTAGTCGTCGGCGACGTGCAAGGTGAACACAACGGACTGCCCCGCACCGGTCTGCACCAATTCTCCGGAAGAATCCTTGACCTCCCACAAATAGCTGACGATTGCACCATCGGGCAGCGACTCGAATGTTGCCGAGTAGCTGATGGGTTGTCCAGTGACAGCGATGAAGTCCCCATCGAAATCGACGTCCCGCTCGGTCGGTACTGCCGGATCATCCGGATCGCCATTGCCCGGATCATTTTCGTTTCCACCAGAATCAATCTGCCAACCCACCGGGGCGATCGCTCCCGCAGCCGCATCGAGGAAGAGCTGCTTGTTCACGGAAGTCATGTTGTCGAAGCGGAACGCACCCAACTCTTCCTGCGGATCCAACTTCGGATAGTTGCCACCATCATTGCGGATCCAGTTGTTCCCCAGACCATCGGCAAGCGTGTCGAAACCGTTGCCACCCAGGATCGTGTCGTCGCCTTGCTCACCATCGATGTCGTCGGCCCCGACCGCCCCCATCAACATGTCATTGTCATCACCTCCGCGAATGTGATCGCCCTGCAGTGAGACGGTCACTCCATCCAGGCTGGAAGATTCTAGGAAAGTACGCATCGAGTCGTCGATGAATTCCAGATGGTAATTCGAACGTCTCAGGGAGGTGAAAGCAGCGGGATCGTCAACCGTGATCGCAGCAACCATCGAGGCATGATCTCCCAGAATGACGTCGCTGCCACCATCGCCTTGGAGCGTGTCTTGCCCCAAGATCCATTGGCCGCCAATTTGAACGTGACGCGATTCGGGAGCCATCGCATCGGTTGTCGAGGCGGCTTGAGCCTCACGTCCAACGCTGCGATCAAAGCTGGTCGCATGATCCAGTCGATCCAGATTGGCGATTTGATCCAACATGGCTTCAACGTGCTGGTCCAAATCACGCAGTGCATCGTCATCCGCCGGCGTGTCGCGGAGCAGAGGTGACACCAAAACGCCAAAATCGCCACCGATGAAATCGTTGCCTTCACCACCTTCGATGGTGTCGTTGTCGATCGAACGGTCCAAGGTCGGCACGTAAGCGATCCGATCCAGCGATGGCCGCCGAACGAGCTCCTCAGCGACGTTGATCAGCCGCGACTGGTGACGTTCGTCAAGGTCGACTTGCTGCAACCGAAGCTGTTCGAACAGGTTCTGCTCAAGAGCACGCAGTGAGTCAGGGTCCAGCCCAACGGCACCTTGCGAATCGGGAAAGTCGCCCTCTTCGCCGGTGACGTAAGGAGCGATCATCAGTGCATCGCCACCAACCATCGTGTCGCTTCCCGCATCTCCCAAGAGACTGTCGTCGCCGAATTTCAATTGGTAGTGCTGAACGTACTGAATGTCGTTGCCAGCGATCACAGGCAACGTCGGCCGCGCGGCTTCTGCATCGTCGAGCAATTGATCAATCAAGTCGAGGTGACCGCGAGAGACCAATTGAATCGCATCGTCCGAGAGGGTTCGATAAACATCCAGTCGCCGCAACAACTCCGCCGCGTTCTCGGCAACCGTTCCGGAACCAGGAATGGTTTGCGTCGAAGGCAGTTCCACCACCACATTGTCACCAATGATGGTGTCCGCACCGTCGCCACCTTGAAGCGAATCGCTCGCAATGGAGACATCACGTTCAACCACCGGCTGAGCGTTGATCGAATGTTGAACCACACCACGATCCAAGGAGGCTGACTCCAGTGCATGCATGATGCCCGCGATGGTTGCCCGGACGCGTTCGATGGCTTCATCAACCGGTGCGATTCCGGACTGCAGGTCGCTGTTGACGATCCATTGGTCGCCCACAATCCAATCGTCGCCGCCTTCGCCGGTAATTGCATCCTCTCCACTCAAAACATCGGTGTGACCGAGAAAATCGGGTGTCAGCATCACCGAGGCAGACAAACGCAAGTTGTCCATCGTCGAGATTCGGTCGTCGTTTGCCCAGTTGGAAAACACAGCGTTGATGTCCGTCACGCGGTCCCAGCGAGGTCGCTCCGCCACCAAAGCACCGGGTTCGGCCACAAAGTCAGGAACCATCAAATGCCCCAAGCCTGGCAAATCCAGCTCGATCCCTGATAGCGAATCGTAGCCCGACACGGCCGCAATCAGACGCGTCGCGTCAATCATCTGAGGCAGATCGGTCTCATAAGGAGCGACGTTGATGCCGTGATCACCGATCAACAGGTCGTCGCCGAGCCCACCACGAAGATTATCGTTGCCAAGTTGCCCGAGAACAATGTCGTTGCCATCACCGCCGTCCACCGTGTCGTCGTCCGCGTCGACGAGATCAAGCAGCAACGCAACCGTTTGGCTGATGCCTTCCGAGTTCGTGTGCAATTGCCCAGACGGCAGGTGCATGCTGGCCAAGACCACTTGGTCGGCATCCAACAACCGGTCGATCAAATCGGCTGGTGCGTCGATCAGACCGGTTGGCCCGAGCGGAATGATGTCGATCACCCGAGCAATTCGCTCGGTGAGGATGTCGCGATGCCAGACGCCATCCGAGTTCAATTGTGGCGAACCGTCCTCGTTCGAATCTCGCAGAATTTGTCCGGCATCCGCGAGAATGAAGTCGTGTCCGTCATCACCGCGGATGTTGTCACCCCCCAAACCGCCGATCAATTCGTCGTCGCCGGTTCCGCCCTCAATCAAGTCATTGCCGCGTTGCCCAAGAATCACATCGATTCCAGCGTCGCCTGACAGAATGTCGTTGCCACCAACCAAATCGAGATCGTCAAACGGTTGCAGCTCACGCACCACAACGTGGTCAAAGGGAGCCAGGTATGTCGTCCAGGTACCGAGTTCGGTCCCGATCAACTCGCGAGTGATGATGCCGTTGTCACCGAGCAAAGCATCCTCGTCATCACCACCTTCGATGGTGTCGTCACCGTCGCTGCCGAAGGGAACGTTGTGGCCGCCGACCAAATCATCCTGCCCGGCACCACCACGAATGACATCGTCGGCTTGTCCGCCCCAGATGAAATCGTCGCCATCGTCTCCGTCAATCGTGTCGTTCCCACCGCCATCAGCAAACTCGATGAAGCGACTGATCACGTTGCGATCGGCGGGGCGGGTGAAATCGACTTCACCGTGGTCACCCAAAATCACATCGTGCTCGGAGCCACCCGAGATCACATCTCCATCGGCACCGCCGATCACAATGTCATTGCCACCTTGTCCCAAAATCGTGTCCACACCCCCAAAGGTCGGATCGGTGGTGATCATTCGCTGGCGAATGCCGCTGGCATCGAACTGGATCTCCCCGTTGTCACCAAAGATCACGTCCTGCGAATCACCGCCTGTGATGAGATCGTCACCACTGCCACCCAACAGGATATTCAGTGCGTCTCCAGCGGTGATCGTATCGTTCCCGCCGATGTCAGCAGTCTGCGTCGCGATGCGAACCCGAAGACCAGTACCGGCATCGAACGTCGCGGTTCCTTCGTCTCCGATGATGATGTCGGGCAAGTTGTCGCTACCGGCTAGCAACTGATCGTCGCCCGCACCGCCAAACAAAATCTTTTCGCCCGCACCTGCGGTGATCCAGTCATCGCTGCCAAAGGTTGGCTCGTTGGTGGAGACCTCAATCAGAATCGCAGCCCCCGAAGCGACATCAAAATCAGCCGTGCCACCATCGCCCACGATGATGTCGTTGCCCGATTCCCCAACACCAGCGACTTCGGCTCGATCGTAATTGATGTAGTCCGACTCGAAGCCACCAAAGATGATGTCGTTGTCATCCCCGCCTGAGATCAGATCTTTGCCACCAGCATCAGGTGATTTCGTCTGCACCAAATCAAGGGCACTGGCAATCACCGTCCCGGTCGCATTCGCATCAAGCGGAGCTCTTTTAATCACACCCGTGTCACCCAAAATGACATCATCACCGGCTTCCCCGAAGACATCGTCGTCGCCGGCACCACCAAAGATCTGGTCCGCTCCAGCACCACCGCTGATCGTGTCTACATCGCCTTCGAGGTCATCCACGGTGATCAAGCGAGTTGGACCGCGAACGATCCCATCGGTCTGATCCTCGGGATAGGTCGAAATTCGATACTCGCTGGTCGCATCAAGCGTCTCGGTGAAATCAGGAGAAATCGACAGCGTGTTTTCGTCGTTCACGGTGATCAATCGCGGGGTCTGCAGGAACCCGGTGCCGTTGTTGATGTCGACCATCAAACCAACCAGCCCAATGTCGAATCCATCAGCCACGGGGAACAACGCATTCCCATCGACAAGATTCCCCGACTCATCAAACCCACCAGTTGCATGACCTGAAACTGGCTGGGGTGCGTGCCCCAAACGAGTCACGATGGTGGATTGCCCATCCCCATCCGCTGCCGTGGAATAGTCCACCCGCCCGCGGTCACCGAACAAAATGTCGTCTCCCGAACCGCCAATCAAGGTGTCACGTCCGAGCCCACCAAACGCCACGACTCCAAGCGTCGAAGCCGACGCATCAACACGGTCGTGACCACCTTGAGCGTTGATCGCGATCGGACCGTCGGCCAGATCCGTGATCGTGTAAGTGTCTTCCGCGTTAGGAAGATCAATCCAGTCTCCTCGCAGAGAGATGGTGTCTTCCGTGTTTCGAATGATGGTGTAGGAGTGGTCTATTCCATCTCCGCTGGTCATCGTCAATTCCATTCCGACCAGCCCATCGTCCACGCCAAACGGGGCTGAAGTATCCACCAAACTGGCAAGCGCCGTCTCCACTGCATTGCTGGCCGAAGAGACCGATCCCGTCACCACGTCGGTGACGCTCTCTGCATTCACATCGATACAGAACCGATCGCCTTCGCGGCCAGTTCCCGGCACGTGGTCGACATCTCCACCGCTACAGGACCAATCGTCTACGAGGCCATGGTCCGGCCAGTAGACATCGTCCCCACCGTTGATGATGGTCCAGGTCTGGAATGTTTCATCCTCTGCGGTCGTCGGATCATCGGCGCGTTTGTGCGTGCCCGACACGTAAAAGTCATTGTTGCCGCGTCCCAAGTCGATCTGCAGCACCTCGAGATTCCCGTACTGAACCCCGCCGGGTTGAAGGCGTCCGCCCACGGTGACATCGGGCCCCATGTTGAGTCCCCACAAACGGTCCGCCGTCAGATGCCCGGTGCTGTCCGCAGGACTGTCTTCGTCGTGCACGAACATGTAGTCAACGGAGGTCTGTTCGTTGACGAAGAAGTTCAAACTCTCCGAAGTGATCGCAAACTTTTTGACCAGATCGTCTGACTGAATGAAGAATGACGTGGCATCGGCCGCGATCGATGTCCAATCCGCCTCCACATCAATCGTGATCAAGCCATCGGGATCAGCCACCGCCGATATGATCACAGCGGACGATAGCATTTGACCATCCGCATCATTCAATTCGATGGTCCGTCCGTACAGATCGCCGACGTTCGCAATCCCAAGCCGCAATTGTTCTTGCCGCGAAAGACGTAAATCCACGCTGGAAGTATCAGCACCCGCTTCCAGTGAATCCAAGTCTCCACCAAGGCCAAACCGCTCATTGAGCGTCACCACCACCTGGCCGTCCTGCACGGTCGCTTCGGTGATCAATCGGAATTGTCCGACGACTGGATCACGGGGACTGCCTTCGGTTGCCAAAGGAAAATCCTTCGACCAATTATCGGTTGCTTTGGTCGCGACAACTTCAAACGTTTGTCCCACCAGCGACTGAACGTTGCTCAAATCCGAAGCCAGTCCGGCAGAGAACAACTGTTCGCTAGTCAAAGTCTTGAATGTCACCGTCGTTCCGACAATCGATTCAACTTCGCCGGTGGCCGGCTTCACGTTAGTTTCTTGAGGCAAAATCTCAGGGTTGCCCAAACCAGCCAACGAACCATCTCCCCCCGATCCATTGACAATCACAGGCCCCAGAATTCCGGTCAGCGTGTTCGGTCCCGGAGCGAACACCTTGGTATCACCACCTTCGACCAACAGATCGTCGATGACTCGGACGCCAATCCGAACCGGAACGTCCCAGTTTGTTTCGTCAAAGGCGACAATCAGGTTGTTGGCATTGTCAGGATCGACTCGGACTCGTGAGGCATCCAATCCGTCTAGATTGAAAATTTCGACCTGACGAGCATCCGTCCGAACACCTCCGGTACGGGTCGTCTTGGTAACTTCCGGCGTGACAACAACTTCCACAACGCGACGCCCCGCAGCAACGTCATCCACCGGCGGCGATGTCAGCACCAACTCATAGCGATCCTCACCCCAGGTGAGCGTTCCATTGCTGGTAACCATTCGCTGTTCAGCGTTCCCGGACACGATCAAAGTCAGCTCGCTCGTTTCATCTGGAACGGTTTCCCAGACGGTGTCCAAGGTGATCTGATTGCCTTCGTTCGCGATGATCGTGGCAGTTTGCCCCACGCCCGTCCCATCACTCACAGTGACCGTCTCGCCCACAACGTCACTGGTTGGAATCGCATCTCCATCCAGTTCAAGCACCATGAATGGAGTTGCTCCCTCCACCACATCAGTCGAACCACCAGTTTCTCGAACCAAAACGGTCGGCGCGTCCGCATCGCTGATACGCACCAGAACTGGGTGAGTGAAGGCGTCGCCAAATCCAGGATCCACGTAGTTGTAAGAGATCGCCAAATCACTGCCAGAAACTTTGATGACTTCTTCTCCCGCGAAGAAGACAATCTTGTTGCTGACAATTGCATAGACGGGTTTGGACTCGGTTCCCGCAGGAACGGCGTCGTCTTTCAGTTGGAGATTTTGACCTTTGTACTCAACGCTGGTGACTCCTGTGGGACGTTCACTCAGACCGACCCATTCCACTGCGGCGGTGTCGGGAATATTGAACTGGTCCACTTTGCTGAGTTCTTGATCCTCATCCTTGGAACCCAGTTCCAAACCGATCTGGCTGACATGGAACCCTTCGCGGATTTGATCCACCAATCCAATGATCATCACCTCTTGAACGACGTCCCAATTGCCAGGGGTGAAAACCAAGGAGTTGGAAGCGATGGAATGACCGTCGGTGGTTTGCAAACTCAGTTGAACATCGTCGTAGACCAACCGCATCGTCACATCGAAACTGGGCTGACGAGTCAACTTCAAACGCAGCACATCACGCTCGCCGAGTTGATCTCCGTCACCGCCTTCGATCACAGCGGTCACGGTGTCCTCACCTAAAATGCCATCGGTGGACTCGGAGAGATCCAGGCCATGCGTTTCGTCGACCACGATGCCAGCTTCGTCGTTGTCGTTGACTTCCACACTGACGCTCGAAACGGCCAAACCATCGAATCGAGCGATCCGATACACGCTCTCTCCCGCAACAGGATCCGTCCGCCAATCGCCATTCAAAATCAAGGTCTTCGCGTCGATCGCATCCAAGATCAATCGGCGTTGACCAGCCCCAGGGCCGCCCACAATTTCAATGGTCGCGCCGCGAAGACCTTCGGCACCAAACTCAACCGCAGTGAAATCGGCATCGCTGTCAACGAACGTCGTTCGCGTGTCCAACTCGGCGGGGAAGGATGGATCGGCCGGCAAGCCAACCGGCGACTCATCGAAACCTGAAACTCGTCCGACCAACGAATCGTCGACGGCGATTTGATAGCGACTGTCCAACGCCGGCGGGTTCGTCAGACTCCATCCACGATCCAGAGTAAATCGGACATCGTCGCCTATCCCAGGCACCAAGTTGCTATTCACAACATCGATGTGGAATTGCAAATCGAATGAGACACTGGATTTGAATTCGTAGTAGTCATCCAGGTTGTTGACTGAATCCGACGGATTCAGTCCGAGTTCCAAACGTCCGTCCGTCAGTGCAGCCTGCAATTGCGACTGAGTGAGAGGAATCGAGGCTTGTACGAAACTGTATTGGCGACCGGAATAGTCGTCGAACAAGACGTCCAACTGCGAGCCATCCAGAGTCACTTCGATGGTTTCACTGTTGTAATCCAAATCAGCAACGAAACGCAGATTCAACATACCGCCGGTCGTTGGCGTCACCGATTCCCCACCGGTGCTCAATTGCAATGCAAACGTTTTCGGATTCGACCGATCAATCTCGACTGCACTGGATGCAAACGTGACAACTTGATCGGCACCGGTGATGAACCGGCTTTGTCCCACCCCGGATCCATCAATGATCGTGATCTGGCGGCCAAGAAAATCCTTTGGCTCTTCGATCAACGGGTTCGTCGGATCACTGGGATCGTTGACCGTGAAGGTGGTATTGCGAATGTCGACCGGATGCCCAGCTTCAGTCGATTCAGCCAAGACGATTGAATAGTTGCTGGACGTGTCCGGCAAATGAGCTCCGGCCAACCAAGAGCGATCGACAGTCAACTGCATCTTTCCGCCGACCAATCGAGCATCGGTGATTCGACGTGTCTGAGTGGTCAGCCCATCCGATAAAGTGACCGTGATGGTTTCCCCAACGAATTCGTGGGACGGTAAACTGGTCTCAATCGTGATCGTCGGTGAATCGCTGAGCACCAGTGGAGTCCCCACGATGGTCGTTGCGGTCGACGACACGATGTGGTTGATCACGGCGGACTGTTTTCCTTCGAAAGCAGCGTCGTCATAGGAGAACGTGTCGGACTCTGACAACTCATCACGAGTGAACAATCGCCCCGTATCCAACTGAACTTCATCATCCGCAAGAATGTCGACCCTTTGTGGGATGAACCAGTTCTCAGACGTGAACGTCAACGTGACAGCGGATCCGTCCGCCTTTTTCTCTGATCCTGGCGCCACACTGCTCAGACGAAACGCCAATGCACCCAGTTCGCGTCCCGCGGTGCTTGGAAGCGGAGCGAGGGCCTGGACCAAAACATCGAAACCGCTCATGGGAGTCTGCGTGAGCACGACCTCGTAGAAGTCGACCACGCTTGCATCCACCGCCCCCGTTTCACCAACGATCGTGGAGCCATTGGATGTTCGAATGACAACAAAGGGCTCTTCGTTATCCGCCACGTTGGACGACACGCCATGCAGCTTCAGATCTTCATAGCGAAGGTCACTGCTGTATGACATGTTGTTGGTGACGATGCCGCTGTGGCCCTTCAGGTCGTTGCTGACGACCGGAGGTGTGTCGCCGGACAAGTTGAAGGTGTCATCGCCCAAACCACCAAACAGTTCTGTCAAGAACTTCTCGCTGGTGCTTTTAACGTAAAAGCGATCGTTGCCTTCCGCCGCGTCGACACGCAACGATTCAATGTTCGTGAAGTCGATCGTCAGCCCCGCGCCGTAGACACCGTCTTCCGTGATCACAAAGTCGTCACCGAATTCAGTGCCGATGACTGTCAGCGTGTCGAATCCATCGCCACCGTCGATGTTGACCGGAGCGTTGACGGCATACTGAACCAAGTCGGCACCTGCACCGCCTGTGATGTCTGTGCGAGCACGCTCGGGTTCTCGCGATCCGACCAACGCAAACGCGCGAACTTCGAATCCATCGTCGCCTTCGTTCCCGTTCAACGTCAAAACCGCTTGGTTATGAAAAACGACGAAGTGATCGTCGCCCAAACCACCGCTGATGGTCATCGGCTGGCTGATTCCGTTGGACAAGAAACCACGCGTCGTTTCGATTGTCGCGAAAACGTCATCCACTGAGACATTCGCGTCCACTTCGGTGCGTTGCGAACGGAACAATTGCCCGACTTGGAAGGCATCGTCACCATCGCCACCGTCGATCGTGACTTCCGCCGCCGTGTCATCGACTGCGAATTGATCGTCGCCCATGCCGCCCTGAACGAGGATCCGTTCGACACCTAGATAGTTGACTCTTTGGACCGATGGGTTGTACGCAGCCTCATCCGAGGAATGACCAGGATCCGTCAGAACAGCCACAAACGCGTTCGTCCCGCTAACGCTCGCCCGCAACAAGAACTGGTCGGGATCGATTGTCCCAATGGCGTCAAACACATCCACACCCGACATGCCTGTGTCGAGAATGGAAAGCAGCGAGTTCACTTTCCCACGAGCGAAGTAGACCTTGAAGGTATCATCGCCTTCCTGCCCATCGAGGTGGTCGTTTCCATCGCGTGAGTACACGAGGTCGTCGCCATCACCACCGTACACTTGGTCGCTGCCAAGTCCACCGTCCAACAAGTCGTCGGCAGCGCCACCTTGCAGTGAGTCATTGTGATGCTGGCCATACAACGAATCGATGTCCGCTCCGCCATCCAAGGAGTCATTGCCCAGCCCACCGAACAAGACGTCTTCCCCAGCCTCACCATACAGGGCATCTCTTCCGGGCCCGCCTTCCAGTCGGTCATCTTTGGCACCACCAACAATCGTGTCGTGCCCAATGTTCCCCAACAGAAAATCGATTCCATCGTCGCCGTGCAGTGTGTCATTGCCCTGTCCGCCGTCGATCAAGTCATCGCCATCGCCGCCATGCAAATCATCGTCGTCACGCCAACCACGAATGACATCGATCCCGGGACCGCCATAGATCGTGTCTCTTCCGTCACCACCAAACAACCAATCCAAACCTCCAGTGGCGCCAACTTTCAGATCACCCCAGATCGAATCATCGCCGAGACGTCCATCGATGGAATCATTTCCCAATCCACCGACCAGCTCATCCGGACCACTGCCGCCGAACATCACATCGTCGCCTTCTCCACCATCGAAGGACACCTGACGAGTCACTTCGGGACGAACGAAAAGCAGGTCATTTCCCGTGCCAGCGGAGGCTTCAATCAGAGAGACGCTGGACGCATGGAATCGTTCGGATTGCGAACCAAATCCCGAGACGACAATCTCATTGGTCCGTGGGTTGTAACCGACATAAATTGCTTCGTTCACATTGCCAGTTCGATACCCACGCGTCGCCGCATCGGATTCGCCCACGTGCAGCCGCAAGGTTCCACCCGACAGGGTCGCCAAATTAGGCGACGCAAACGACTTGCTCTCCAGAGGGATATTGAATCCGATCGTGAAGATGTTCACACGAACGTCAATGATCGTGATGAACAGAGCTTTGATCTTCAAAAACGCATCGCCGCGAACTTCGATTCGCACACTCTTGTCAAACGCATTCTCAGAATTCGCAAATGCCAGCAGACCGTTTTCATCCACGGCGGATTCGGTCAAGACATCGAATTCGCTGGCTCGAATTCGTCCATCCCCATTGGGATCGTGAAAGTTGAGATCTTGTCCGGTATGAAATGACAACTCCACACCGACTTTGAGATTCCCGAGTCCGGTTCCAAATTTACGGAACACTCCCACGCCAATTCCGCCAAGAATCCGAGATTGCGGAACATCGGTCAGTCCATAACTGGTCCCAACAGGCCCGCTTTCATTGCCACCAATGAGAGATGGATTCAGATCGACGCCGTCAGTATCGTCGAAGTAAAATCCTTCGATGATCGCATCCGGGTTCCCCGAGTCTCGGTAGAGTTCGAGGCCGGTAGTGTCGACCGCAACGCCATAGTCCATGCGTGCTTCGAAAGAGACCGATACAAATGGAGTGGGAGATCCGCTGCTCACCACGTCACAGATTCCTGAACTGGCAAACGCAGAACCAAACGGCACTTCACAGAAGAACGTTTTCTTGTCCAACGGGAAGTCTTGATAGAGCGTGAACTGCAATTCGGGCGTGCTGTAGTGCAGCAGATTGCTTTCCGCCGCCGACTTGCCGTCAAACGTGGTGTCACCGATGAGCACCCCGAATGCCTGATTCAAAATGGGCAACTCAATGGGGTCGAATCCCTTCAGGGCACTGTCGATCGGAGAAAAGACTTCTCGGGTCACTCCGCCCAGCAAGTCAAAACCGTATCCAATTCCGCGACCTGGTAACGTCTGCGTCATCAGGAAGCTGGCCGCAGCCTGCTTAGCAGACGCAAGCGGATCGTTGAGGACCGCGTTGATCTGGCCCTTGATGGATCCGGAGTAGTCTCCCACCGCGTTCTGCACACGAACATTGGGGTTTGCTGACGATGGGACCGTCTCTTCCGCCACGAATGACGAACTCACGGTCAACTCAGTCTCGGAAACCGAAGAGACAGTGTACGTTCCAACGTTGGTGCCACCATCGATTCGAATGGTTTGTCCAGCTTGAAATCCATCACGGATCCACGTCGACGCGTTGATCACCAATCGTGGAACGGAGATCGATGTCCCGACCAGATTGAATCCATCTCGCGAAATCTGAGCCGTCGTCCCGGAGACAAGCCCTACCGTGTAACTGCCGTTGAAGACGGCATTGGCCCCGGTCAGATTTTGGATCGTGAGAGTGAATCCTTCTTCTACGTCATAGGTCGACCAAGGCACGCTGCTAGTCAGTGTTGATCCAGTGACCGCAGAGTACCCCCAACTAACAGTCTGACCAGTCAACACAAGGTTTCGACGCTCGATCGACTTTTCACTCATGGAGAAGGCGAGCTCGGGGCTTCCGCTCAATCGCAACGGAGCGTCTCCGAAGTCACCTTTCAATCGTTCTGCGTTGTTGGACTCGTCGTAAATGGTCTCGACGGTGGCGTTCCGGTTCATCGCCTCCGCGACGACCACTTCAAAACGCCCCATGTCGATCCAGTGCTGGCCCGTCAATTCACTGATCGCGGTCAGCGTTCTCTTCGAATCAGCAAAACCAATCAGGTCCAAGTAGTTTGTGAATCCCGTGTGTGACGGTGTGCCACCGTCCACCAACTTTCGAATCACATCGGCGGCCCCCGCAAAATCGCCTGCCTCACTGCGACCACCAAAAATGCCGGGGGCCGACGCATAAGACGTCCGTCCAAACAAGGCGGACAAAATCGGCATCGCTTCACTGGTCAGGAAATCGATGACTCCGTCCATGGGCTCCAATGCGGCCCGAAAACGCGTCAAAGACGGGCCTAAAAAATCACGCACAAAACCGACCAATTCAAACTGAACGTCGTTGAACGCGATCTCGTCTGGAGTCCCCTTGGTCAACAACGAATCGCTCAGGTCCCAGTCCCAATTGGTCACGTCTAACTGAGCTCGGAATGGTGGGAACGCTGCCGTGCGAGGCAAATTGGTTTCCAGTTGAAGCGAAATATCGTTGAGAACAATCTCTTGCCCAACTCCAGTGCCCTCCGTCAGTGTGAGAAGACCTGACAGCGGAGCCGCCGTGAATCCGTTTCGTGGTGCGACGGGAAATTCAGGTTGCGAATCCAGATCGTTGACCGACAAACGTGTCTGGCTCCCGCTCTCGTTAGGACCATGCAAATCAAAGACAAACGTCCCGGTGAACTCCGACTGGTCAGGCGTCGCATCCCAAACGCGATAGGGAAGCACACCCATCTCCGCATCGAAACCATGTTGTTGATTGGAACGGATCCGAACGCCAGCGACTCCACTCGCATTGGTGGTCGGGCCTCCTTCCAATGTCAACGTTCGACCCACGGCATCGATCGCCGAAATGATCCACGATCCATCATTCGATCCGGCATTGTCGACAGTGATCGTGTCACCCACTCGAAAACCGTCCTCCAACCAGCTACCGGCACCACGCGCGATGGTCTGTTGGCTAGCATTGAAATCGACGGCGTTTCCGCCAGTCATCGAAACCGTCGAAACCTGCACCTGGATATCCGTCGTGGGGCCCTCGGGAACGACGCGATCATCTGTCAGGCTGGAAGCGGCAAGAGCTTCATCGGTGGCGGCCAGCGTCAGTTCGGTACCCAACGCATCGATCGCAGTGATCACGAACCGACCGTCGTTGTTTGCCGGGTTGTCACTGCCTTCGACTTCGATGATTTGCCCGACCTTGAATCCGTCAAAGATCCAACTGCCTTGGTCTCTCGAAATTTTGGGCTGGGTCGAATCGGTGTTGAAGAATGACAGCGAGGCTTCACCGGACAAACTCGCCACGTGACTGGGCAAGGAAATGTCCAAACTGATTTCCACCTCGTTGTCAGAGGCGACGTCGAGGTAGACACCATCCAGAACACTCACGCCGACGATCAGCGGCATTTTGAAGCCAAACTTCACATCCGCGAGGGCTTCGGTCGTCAGCCCCAAACCAGGCAACAACAAATCCAAATCGATTGGGAACTGCAGACTCTCCGGAGTCATCTCCAAATCCATTCGATACTCAACACCGGTCACCAATTCGCGGCCACTGGCGGTCACAATCGTTTCGCGAGTCACTCCCACATCGTCGATGTTGACAAACGTGTCTGGATTGGAGCGCAGGGTACTGTCTTGCAGCCATCCAAACCCACCCGGTCCAAACGCATCAAACAATGCCACATGAACGGAGTCCATTGTGATGCCAGATTTTGGAAGCAGATCCAGGTTGGCATAGACCGACTCACCGATTTGATCCAGAAAGTTCGCCGCCTCCGCCAGTTGTTTGCCGACCAGCGGGAGGTCTTGCCCCAACAACGCGGTGTCAAACACATCGTCCAATCCACGAAACAAACGCTGAACCCCGAGTTTGAAACCTTCCATGGAATCGGTCAGCGAAAAGTTCTGGGTCAGCGTTTCAAACGTCGCCCATTCGCCTGGATTCCCGGACATGTTCGTCGTCAGGGTCGAACTTCGGCTCGGATTGGCCGCTGCGATGTCGTTTAGATTGGTGACCTCGACCGTGATGTTGGGAGTCAAATGAGTAGGAGCGTCTTGCGGGATCACAGATTCCGGAAGCACGAGTCCAAAACTCCCCTTGGCTTCTCCTGCGACATCAATCTTCGTGGTGACAGGGAGAGCAGCCCCCTCCAACGCCGTCGCTGCGTCGACATCGCTTTTCAACTTCACTTCATAGGTCGCGGAATCAGACGTGCCGACAACACCGTCCCGATTCAACACAAATTGACCACCAAAGACTCCGACCGCCATGCTTCCCAGCACGGCGGGGAAGTTCATGGACTCGGCCGATGACGCTTTGACATGGAACTCAGCTCGAGTTCCCTCATCAGCATCGGGATCCGAAACCAACTTGGTGGCTGGAGCATCCGGATTCGTCAAATCCATGCCGACAACAACATGCATCTCACCATCCGCGACCACATCCAACAGACTGGTTCCCGACGAGTCAACAATTGCAGCGACCTGCCGCAGCCCCAAGGCCTGCAGGTTATCGCCAGCCGCATTCAGATCGTCACCCAACGAAGTCAGATTCAGAGTCAACGGGAGCGAAGGATTGATCTGCTCCAGCAAGTAGTGCAAATCAAACAGGAACTGCGACGTCGCCTTCTCAAAACTCAAGGAAGTTGCCATCGCTCCTGCGAGTGTGTTCGTCGTTTTCTGCGTGGTGTCATTCAGCGCGGCATGAAGTTGCTGCAACGTCGCGATGGGCAAGTCGCGGATCTCGTCCAGTCTTTTCTCAAAGTTCTCACCAAACCCCAACATCGAGCCCACCGACTTGGGCAAACCTGGCAGCGACTTCCCCAGCTTGGACTGCGTCTGCAACTCAAAGAGATAGTCGCTCACGGATTCGAGAGTGCTCAAGAAGTCGTCCATGGTGACGGATGCCAACGATTGCAGCAGGGCACGAACATCATCGTCGCTGCTCATCGTCGGAATCAACACTTCGTCGCCCGACTGGACGTCGAAAATGTTGGCGACAGACACATCGAACGAGGTGGTTCCCGTGGCACCGTCAATGGCCACCCTCGGGTCCGATCCGACTTGCATAGAAAGATCAAAGGCGGAGGTCGAAACGATGTTGCCATCCTGAAGCAGCATCGAATACGGATCTTCCAATCCCGAGTTCAAACGGTCCAATGTCTTCCCACGAAGAGTCAATTCCGTTTGAAAGCTGGCTGCATTCACAGACACCGCGGAAACCGCCACTTCCAAGGGACCGTAGATCCCTGTGCCCGCACCCTGCGTGCCTTCGTCGAGATCCATGGAAATCTGCAGGTGCGGCTCGGATACTTGCATCAACTGCAATCGTCGGCTGGACGTATCCCCATGCAGCGGAGCCCCACCGACCGTCCGCTCGGAACCATCAACGCGTTGGTCATTGGTCAGACCAAGGCCAAACGCCGCGGCCGATCGACTCGCCGCGTTGACGAACAACCCGTTGTTGACTTGAAAGATCGACGTCGCATCCGGCTGGACGTCCCATTTTTCGGTCAGTGTCAGCACATCATTGGTGTTGGCCTGGATCGTGCGTGTTTGCCCCTCGCCCGCCCCACCCGTGATCGTGACTGTTCGGAACGAAAGCGTTTTACCGGTGAACGTGCCTGTCGCGTGAAGCTGATCTTCGGTCGTGTTCGTTTCGGCGTTTCCCGTGATCTCACTTCCGATCGTGGTTTGATCCACGATTTCAATTCCAGCACCGACCAATCGAACGTCGAAGTCCCAACTGGCGCTGGCGTTGTCGGGATCGGGCAGTGTTAATCCCGCGGTCTCTGCCGCGTCGGTGATCCTGCTCACCAAGTCACCGAGTGTCCCCACCGTATTTTCAAACAGGATGGCATCCTTGCCGTCCACTTCGATCGAAACGGATGTTCCGAAGACCAAGGCATCTGCGACCCGCCCACTCACTGCAAAGGACGATGCGCCGGTTGTCTTGTCCAGCAATCGCAGGCTTGACCGAGCAGCATCAATCGTTGCTGTGAACTGCTCGCTCGTCACGCCAGCGTCCAATGCGGATGCGTTGATCAGCTCGAACAACTCTGCCAACGTCCCCGCAACATTCCCGGTGGAATCCACCGTTTCAGCCAGATCCACTTCAAAATGGCTGCCATCGTTCAGGATCACACTCAGGTCACTCCCGCTGCCGTCAACGATCCCAAAGTCAGAAAGGGAACGAATCCCAAGTCCCAGATCCAAGTCGACCGAAAACGTTGTTCCGTCGCCAACACGAATGTCTAAATCGGCAAGAAAACCATCGATGTCCTGGCTGACCGACACGCCTCTTCCGCCGTTGAGTTCCGCCAACGGAGTTGTCCGTTCCACGTCGCTTCCGACTTCCGTCAAAAGCAAATCAAAAGGGAACTGCATTTGGACTCGAGCATTCGAGACGTCAATCGTTCCCGCTGACAGATCGATCTGTTTCAGTTCTCCCAGGTCGATCAACGACATGGCGTTTCCATTTTGATCCGCAATCGATTGATCGATCACGACTTCAAAAGAAAGCGTCGGGCCACCGCTCGCATCCGCATCGTACGTGAGTCCAGTCACAACGCCCGCGGTCAGATCATTCGCAAGTTTCGCAAACGATTGAATCGATGTAAAAGCGGGACCGTTGACCGGAGCAACGTCGATCACCCACTCATCGCTCGCGTCCCCGGTGACGTCTCGCTCGACCGCAACCGCGTCCAAACCGAGGTTCCCGACCGCCGCATAGTCTTCACCCTCGGAATCCGTTTCAGCAGAGAACTCAAACTTGTTATCTCCTGACGTGAGGTCGGCAAGCGTCAGTCCTCGCTTCGGATCTTGGACCACGACCAACTTGCTTGAATCGTTGACGGCATGAACGATTAACTGAACCACCGCCCCCAGCGTCGTCGGATTCCCAAAGTCCAAATCGATATGATACTTGTCGCCATTTCGAAGTTGCAGAACGAGGTCGGAATCGCCGTCTCCACTGGTTCCGAGCGGGTCCCCACCGTTGACCGCTAAAATCGAAGTCGCCGATGTGTGCTGCGGAAGTCGAGTGGGTTCAACAACCAAATTCTCGTAGACGCCTGACACATCGACCAAGTCCGCCACCGTGAGACTCTCGGTCAGCGGCACGACGTTCGAGTCGAGTGTTTTTGCCGATAGAGTTTCCAAGAAGATCGAAAACTGTTCGGCCATCTGCAGCAGAGTGGTCGCATCGGATTGGAAGAACGGATCAAACTCCGAAGTCGTCAAGTCTTCCGACAAAACTGGATCGGCTTCGCTGTAAAGATCGTCACTCCACTGAATGTGAACCGCTTCGCTCTCGGAAATCCCGCTGATCCCCGTCGCCACGGCATACAGATCGACGTCCAATTGAGCCGATGGGTTCGCATCATCGGACAGCAATTCCATTCGATCGGAACTTTGCAATTCAATGGTCCGGACAACTCCATCGCTGGCCCCTCCGTTCTTCCCATCCAGCGAAGACAATTCGCTCAGCGGGAGCGTCGTTTCGAAATCAAATTGCAACGAACTCGACGCCGACGCTGGGCCATGCTTCCCAACTTCCAATCCCAACAACCCCGCGTTGAGCTTGAAGTCGGCGTCAATGTCACCAATGGTTGCCGTGACCCGGACATCATCGGTGAAGTCAACGAAAAAGTATGGGACGGATGAGACATCCCAGCCGATCGACAAATCCCACGTGAATCCAGTTGTCAGGTTGGCTTTTAGCTCGTCAACACCGAGACTATTCTCGAGGGTCCCGTCCATATTCAGCAAAGAATCCGGCAACGACAAGTCAACACTCGAGTGCACCAATTCAGCAGTGATTTCCAGTGCCAAGGTCTCTCGCTCAGACTTCCCAATGATCTCCGCGTCAATCTCCCAATTCAGCAAGGCGTCTCCCAACTGGCTACTTGCCTTCACCGACTGCAGTTCCTCCAGCAATCCCCAAACATTGATTTCCGGTGAACCTCCGGACGAGAAATAGCTGGCCACCGGATTCGCGATCTTTTCGCGAAAGATCTCGCCGATCGGCAAGAAACTGCCCACCGACTTTTGATTCAACACACTTTGATTCTCTAGCAAACGATCGTGGGTGACGAGTTCGTCACCCAGGCTTGCCAGTTCCTCCAAGCCCTCGTTGATGGCCGTCAACGCACTTGACCAGGAAAGTGAATTCGGCGTCATCGTGTACGCATTGGCGTTTGGAATCGTCGCCGTGCTCGCGCCGCCATCGACTTCAACCGTCGCGGTCCCGCCAGACAAACTGGTCGTCCATGGCGATGTCAAATGTGTCAAATCAATGGCACCACCGGTGTCATTCACCGCGACAGTTCCAAATAAATCTTTCAAGACATATCCATCCGTCCCCGCTTCTCCATCAAGCTGGATCAGATACCCCGAAAGATCACCGACGGTGAACACGTTGTCTTTTGCCCCGCCACGGATTTCCACGCCCGAAATCGAACCGGTCCCCACGACGACTTTTTTCTCGTCGACGCTCATGTCGTACAGAGCAGGATCGTCCTCACTGATGAACGTGTTGCTACTGATCTGAAATGATTCGGTTCCGTGAAAATCGACCAACTGAAGATGATACTGATTGTGCACATCGTCATCTCCCACCGCGAGCAACGTGTTCCCGGACAGAGAAACATCACTGGCGAGCAAACGGCGGTCTTCCAAGGATTCCAAACGAGCCCGACGCCGTCGATTCAGAGCACGTCGAGTACGGACCTTGCGTTCGCTGTCGTCTCGCCCCCTCTTCGAAGCTCGGTTGGATCGTTGACGGAGTTGTTTCAGAAGGTGTTCGATATTCAAGGTTGCTCTCCAAATCCATTTGGCTCCCCCCAAAGCGATGCAGTGGAACCATGCACTGGGGATGATCAAGCCAATCCTTTGACTTGAATCAAAACCGCTCTTTCTCAACGGTTTTTTGACAGGGTCAGATTTAGTGGCAGCGTTAGTCGGCTTCCACCCAGTTTCGCGCGTTTCACGAGATTTTTTGTCAAATTGATTTCACCCTTTCGCTGCGATACCAACCCCTGCTAAGAGAAGACCTTACGACAACATGACATACCTTCATCGAACGACTTCGTGACCTCGAAACGTTCACCGCTCGCTCCCAACGAAAGCGACCTTGACGTGCACCGCCTCGAACCACCGCGTGACTTTCGCAACTTGAAATGGGCTTTGGTCTGCTCGCAACTGTGCCTGACTTTGATTGCGTTTGGATGGACAAGTCCCCTCCGTGCAGACGACGATCCGGTGCTGACCCTGTCTGACTTCCAGGGTTCCGGTACAAACGATTTCCAAAGCGAAGCAGCACCGGTTGGTTTCAGCGAGATTCAACCCATCGATCTGGATTCCCGATTCGCAGAAATGCAAATGCGGATCCAAGAACTCGAATCCGACCGATTCGAAGGGCGGCTGACTCAGCAACGAGCCAGCGAAGGACTTCAGCCCAAACCCGAAGAAGGACGCCTGTTTGCTACCTTCGAAAGCGTTCTCGTCCAACCCACTCAAAGCAACAGCACCGCGATCATCGTGCAAACTGATGACGGGTTCTCACACATCGGGTTCCCCTGGCAAATCGAGCACAGTCCGCGGATCCAATTCGGTCGCGAAGCGGAAGACAACACACTCGGTTGGCGAGTTCGATTTTGGGAGTTCCGCCACTCCGATGGTTTGACTGCCAACGATGCCAACGGACTGATTCCAACTGGAAACGAAGGCACTGCAGGCTACTTCATCGAAAATGGTGACATCCTGACCGGACTCGCGTTCATCAACGAAGGCGAATTTCAAAGCACCGTGCGAACCGATGTGATTGACTGGGAACTCCAACGCCGGATCGCCAATCCCGTCGACTTCTACGCTGGCATTCGGTACGCCAAGGTCGCACAAGGCTACTTCGCTTCCACCGATGAAGGCACCATCCAGGGCCACTCCCAATTCCGAGGGATGGGACCAACGATGGCACTGCAAATCAACCATGTTTTACCGGTCGAAAACTTGCAACTCTTCGCGAATCTACGCGGATCGATGCTCTACGGGGCTCGCAAGTTTTCCGCCACGGACAGCCTCACACCTTTGGGCAACATTCGCCAAACCATCGGCGACATCGACTTGCGGCCCGGCGATGACTCCGCCGATTCTCTGGTGGCCAACGCCGAGATGCAACTGGGGCTTCGGATCTTGATGACGGATCACTTCTCGATGACCGTTGCCATGGAAGCCATGCACTACAACGGAGTCGGCGGCCCCAACCCAACGGGCGTGTTCACCGGCCCCGACGGCGGCCTCAACGGAGACTCACCGATGGACGACAACCTTGGGTTCCTCGGTTTGACCGTGGGATCCCAATTGGTTTGGTAGACAACGGATTGGGTAGACAACGGACTGGGAGCCGGAACCGCTCCGAAACTCACTCCCCACCCATTGCTTTGCGAAGCACGGGATCAAACACATCCGCCTGCCGCATGAACCCCAGGTCGCTGGCGTGAGAGCCATCGGTTGCGCCCTCGCCATCGGTTCCATACAGCTCATCGCCGGCGATGTAGTGCACCCCAGTCACGCCGTCGGCCAACAGCGACTTGTACGCGGCCTGCAACGCCTGGTGATTCGCGGTGTGATGAGCATCACGTGCGGGCAAGATCCAACTGTTCGTGTTCCGGCGATCCTCCACCAGAACGATCGGTGTGTTGGGTTTCACTTTGCGAATTTGCTTGACCAACGGAGCACATTTTTCTGACACCATGGCCGCATTCATGTTGGGCAAGCAATCGATGACGTAGACCGCGGCGTCAATCTGAACCAAGTAGTCGCCCACCTCCGCGTCCATCTTTCCATTGCCAGAGAACCCGAGGTTCACGACTGGACGATCAAAACGGCGTCCCAGGATCCCGGTGTGCACCATTCCCGGACGACTCGCACAGGCCCCGTGCGTGATGCTGGTCCCGTAAAACACAATCGGCTTTTCGCGGGGCGGCAATTGCTCGAACTTGCTGTCCGGTGAAACACCAATCTTCAAAGACTCGATCCCGTTGTAAAGCGGAAGGTACGCGGCGTACTCCCGCATCCCCGGTGCCAATGAATCGATGACCTTTGCCTTGACCTCTTGCGATGTCGGCCGCGTGACCTGCACCCAACGCCAATTGCCTTCCCCGTCGCGAGCATAAAAGTCCACCCCGCTGACTCCGGTCGCAGGCATGTGCGGCATCGCCACATTGCTGCTCAACAATTTGTAGTGAGCATGAAGGGCGGTGGAATCCGTTTTGAAGCGAACCATCATGCCCGCTGAATGACGACTCAGGTTCCAAACGTTTGAAGTCACCGAACCATTGGCGGAGCTTGGGAAGCGATCGAACCATCGCGTCCGCTCTTGATCGGGCAGGATTCGTCCTTCGATATTCTGTTCCGCAACGTCATACCACGCGACGCCGTCTTCGACAGTTCGACCGGTCGCCATCTCCGGATCCAGATTGCCGATCGAGTCGACGACCTTTTCTTGAGCCTTGACTGGAATGACAAACCAAGGCAGCACAGCGACGAGGATGAACCAACGAGTCTTCATTTGAAACCACATTTCAATCGGGGCAGGGCGGGGAGGGGCAGGGGAGGGAGACCGATCCTCTTGAGAATCAATCCAGCTTCTTTACGAGAAAGAAGCGGCTGACCAACATAGTCGCCCCGGCCAGCCCTGTGTGGGGCAGGGCAGGGTGGATCGTCTCAGCAAGCGTGTTCCCTTCATCGCACAGGGCGTCTAGCCCTGAGAGATCCGGCTTCCCAACGATTTCAATCGGAAGGCGAACGCGATCATCGCAATGCTGGACACTATCGCCAACGCGCCCAAAATTCGCACCAACGTCAGCCCAAATCCCATCGGCGCGACCAACAAAGCAATGCCGATCAACACAGAAAGAATCCCGGCCAAGATCAACCAACCTTCGCCTTGAATGTGCCGCCGATCTTGGATCGCAGCCGCAATCTCGACCACGCCCGAGACAATCACCATCGCACCGATGACACTGATCACAATCGTCGCGGTCAATCCAGCGACCAACATTGGGTTTGCAAACACGAACATCCCCGCCAAAACCTCGATCACGCCTCGGACGATCGTCCCCACTCGCGACGGGGTGTCGCCGATCACTCCCGCTATGATGGCCATGACCCCATCGAAGGCCAAGAAGAACCCAACGACCTGCGCGAACGTCGCCAAGGTCATCCCAGGTTGAAACAAGGCGTAAATCCCGAGAATCAATAACAACAAACCTCGGATCAGCGGCAACCACCAGAGTGACGCCACGTCAACAAGCACGTTCCGCATGGCATCCTTCGGTTCCGAATCAGACATCTTTCATTTCCTTTGTCGTGAACATTGTTCGCCAATGCACAGGAGCAAGCTGACCTTGCCAAAGTGGATGCATCCGGCGTTTCCTGGCGGCTTCGAACCGCATCTTCGCACTTTGTGAGCGTCTATCCAACCGACCCAAGCACCGTTTCGAAAACCTGGGAAGCAATTTCTCTACAAGGTGTCGTCGTCGCCAATCAAACTTCGATCGATTGCCAACGCTTCACATTCTTTCCGAATCGCAGGGCAGGGGAGGGCAGATGGAGTAGCCTCCACGCCCCTTGGGCCCCACAATGGCAGGGGATTTTGACGCTGCCACTGCGATGCCTTCATCGACCACGGCGGCCCCAACCGTCACCCGAACCAGCGTTTGCGAATGAGAACGCTTTCACCCCAAGGAATGTGCACGATGGAGCTCTCTCACCAACCGCAATTTCGCTTCGCTCGGCGCATTGCGATGACGACCGCAATCATCCTGCTGGGATGGACGCAGCCCGTCTCGGCCCAGGTTGTCGAAGAACAAACGGTCCAATCAGCGACCGCGGTCTTGAATGAAACCATGTCCACGCCGCTGAGCCAAATCCCGGCTCAGATGTTGCAAGATTGTCACGGGGTCGCCATCGTCCCCAACGTGATCAAAGGCAGCTTCATCGTTGGGGCGCGACATGGAAAAGGATTGCTCTTTATCCGTGATCCCGATGGCACGTGGCATGCCCCGGTTTTCATCACCTTGACGGGCGGCAACGTCGGTTGGCAAGTCGGCGTGCAAGCCTCGGACATCATCCTGGTCTTCAAAACGGCGCGCAGTGTGCAAGGGATCTTGTCAGGCAAACTCACGCTGGGCGGTGACGCATCAGCGGCAGCGGGCCCGGTCGGACGTCAAGCCGCCGTGGCAACCGACGGCCAACTGCAAGCGGAAATCTACACCTACTCTCGAAGCCGCGGCCTGTTCGCGGGCGTCTCGATCGACGGAACCGTCGTGCGGGTCGATCAAGTCGCAACCGGCATGTACTACCAAAGCCCAGCCCCAGGCCAACCGGTGGTCATCCCCACCTCGGCAGCCCAATTGACGCAGGCCGTTGCCCGTTACGCTGGTCAACAAGCCCAGGTCACGCCTCCGGAACCACAATCGCAGTTCGCTCAACAATACCGAAGCGATCGTCCCGCCGTGCTGCAGGACCAGTTGCTGCAAATCGCTCCTGAGCTGTTCAAACTGCTGGATCCCCAATGGACAGCGCACCTGGCACTGCCGCTGTCAGCCAATCCCAACCAAGCCCCGGATCCGCAGGCGCTGGCAGCGGCAGTTGCACGCTATGACCAAGTGGCAAACGACCCGCAATACGCATCCTTGTCGGCACGTCCGGAATTCCAATCCGTCTACAGCCTGCTCAAGTACTACCAGCACGCGCTGACCCCCAACGCTCAAACGATCCAGCTGCCGCCTCCGCCGAGCAATCGTTGATCGTCCTTGGACCTGTCCTGCTCCTCCCCCAACTCTGCACGCCTGAACGAATTGTCGAATGCGTTTTCTCCTGATCTTGCTTGGTTGCCTTCCGCTGACCGTTTCGTCCGCCGACGATTCACGGCCCAACATCGTGCTGATCATGGCCGACGACATCGGCATCGAGGGATTGGGTTGCTACGGAGGAGTCTCCTATGACACGCCTGCCCTGGATCATTTGGCCAGCGGTGGCGTCCGGTTCACGCACGCGTATTCGCAACCGCTGTGCACCCCGACTCGAGTTCAATTGATGTCGGGCAAGTACAACCATCGCAACTGGAAGACATTTGGAATCCTCGATCCTAACTTGAAGACGTTTGGTCACCGAATGAAGGAGGAGGGTTACGCCACGGCAATCTTTGGCAAGTGGCAATTGCAATCCTACGACCCACCCGGATACCCCGGCGCAGAAGACCGGCGCGGAACCGGAATGCATCCCCAAGACGCAGGCTTTGACCAATACGCTCTGTACCACGCCTTGCACACGGAAGACAAAGGATCGCGTTACGCCAACCCAACGATGCTGGAGGGCGAAGCAGGGCAGGGCGGTGAACTGAAAACCTACCCTGGCCAATTTGGCGAGGATGTCTGGGTGGAAAAGACAATCGACTTCCTCAAGCAAGATCGCAACGAACCGGCGTTTGTCTATTACCCCATGGCTCTGCCTCACTGGCCGTTTGTCCCCACGCCAATCAGCGACGACTGGGATCCATCCCAACCAGTCGTGGAGCAACTGAAGTACTTCAAGGACATGGTCGAGTACATGGACGTTGCGGTTGGGAACTTGATCCAAGGGCTGCAGGCCAATGGTTTAAGAGACAACACAATCGTCATTTTTTACGGCGACAACGGAACGCACCTGAAAGTGGTTTCCAAGCTTTCCGATGGACGGTCCATCCGAGGTGGCAAGGGGCTGACCAAGCAAACCGGCATCCACGTACCGTTGATCGTGTCCTGGCCAGGCCACATCCAACCGGCCGTGAGTGACAAGCTGATCGATGCATCGGATTTCTATCCCACGCTGATTGAGTTGGCGGGCGGCAAAGCGGCAGAAGACCCAACGATGGACGGAATCAGCTTCGCCCAGGAATTGTTTGGCAAACAGGGACAGGAAAAGGAATCCCTGTTCTTTTGGTACGACCCTCGTCCCGGCGAAGACAAATCGCAGTTCACTCGCGAAGTGTTCGCACTCAACCGAACCCACAAGGTCTTTCGCGATGGCCGTCTGTTTCGGTTAACAGATCGCCCGCTCGAAGAGATCGCGATCGATCTGGATCATGCCACCGAGCAAGATCGAGCCGCAATGAAAGAGCTTCATCAACGCATCACCGAGGCGATGGCGGGAGTCGACGAACCACCACTGCTGGATGCCACCGGCCAACCGATCGCCCAGCAAATTTCGCGGTAGCGTTGTGCGGACTTGCACGATCCGGCTGGCAAACATGCGGCCGCATCGGAACCAAATGCTCGAAAGACGAGCATCGCCTGCAGCATGAAAGCTTGGGATGAAACAGGTCGGCAAGAGTCTTTCGGCATTTGAACTCTTTTGGCAGACGCCACTGTTCCCACGTGCAAGCTGGGCGAACGCTGGGCTGCGAAATGTTTGGTGTCATGAAACGCATTCGTTTGCACACGTTTTCATCCCGGTAGGGATGTCAGATGGTAGCCGTCGGTAAGCGATCGCGTCACCGACGGACTGTAGCCCGCGTCGCCACTCTCCATCCCGCCGTGGCCATCGGCCACGGCGGGATGGAGAGTATTTTGGGGGACGCTCGTTTTCCGGGGGTACGCTGCTACGCAGCGACCCCCGGCTACCATCTGACATCCCTCCCGGGATGAAGAAAGGCAGGAGCTGGAAGAAAAGTGGCATCCGCGATCGGAGCGTCAACACCAAACGTTTCGCAGCCCAAGCGAACGCTCACATGGTTCTGCCCGATCATTCCTGCCTACCTGCTTAGCAACACTCCTGGACGTTTGGAATGCGATACAATTCGGGCCTCCCGCCTGAACCCCGCCTTCCTTCCCACCTACAGAGGCCGCCCGATGCGTCCGATCGTTCAGATTTCGTTGGACCTGACCAACATTGATGAAGCCCTTGAAACTGCCGAACTGGCAATGCGTGCGGGGGTGGATTGGCTGGAGGCGGGAACCCCGTTGATCTTGGCAGAAGGCTTGCACGGCGTCCGAGAACTTCGTGCCGCGTTCCCGAAAACGCCGATCGTCGCCGATCTTAAAACGATGGACGGCGGGTACTTGGAAGCCGAGATGATGGCGAATGCCGGCGCCACCCACGTCGTTGTCATGGCTCGGGCTCACGAAGAAACCATCCGCTGCGTCGTCCAAGCGGGAGCCGACTTCGGTTGCCAAGTCATGGGCGACAACATGGTCAGCGAAGACATGGTCGCCGGTGCCAAACGACTGGAAGACCTGGGGTGCGGTTTTGTCATCCACCACATTGGGTACGACGAACGACGAGGCATCGCGGCTCGCGGCGACCGAATGCCCAGCCCGCTGGATCAATTGCGTGAAGTGGTTCAGGCGGTGAAGGTTCCCGTCCAAGCCGTCGGAGGTTTGTCGATCGAACAAGCCATCGAGTGCCCCAAGTACGGCGCCCCTTTGGTGGTCCTGGGCGCGCCTCTGACCATCGACGCCGACGCCTTTCGCACCGCCGATGGTGACCTGGAATCCTCCCTGCGAATGATCTGCGAAGCCGTGCACGCCCAAGACGTCGTCTAAGCAGGTACGCAGGTGTCATCGGGTATGTGAGCCGTTGGCGTTAGCCACGGTTTTCACTCGCAACCGGGGTCAACGCCCAAACGGCTCACAGGGTGAACCCCAATCATTCCTGCTTCACAGCGCCAACAAGCTCTCTGTCATAACCCGCAGCGTGAGCGAGGGACGGAGTTGCCCCGAACTCCTCGCGACTGCTCTCGGATCATCAGACGTTCCGACTCTTTTTCACTTCGACAATCAACAGGCAAACCCATGCAATCCGCCGCGGTAGTGAACTACGCTCCCGAACCGAACTCCGTTGAAATTCGCGAAGTCGATCGTCCTGAGATCGGATCGCAAGATGTCTTGCTGGAAGTCTCCCACGTCGGCGTCTGCGGCAGCGATCTTCATCAGTGGACCGCCCATCATTCTTGGCCGGTGAACTACCCCGTCGTACTCGGCCATGAATTTGGTGGCCACGTCGCGGAGATCGGAAACGACGTGGAGGGCTGGAAAGAGGGTGATCGCGTGGTCAGCGAAACGGCCGCGATCATCGATTCCAACAACCCGATGTCACGGCGTGGCCTCTACAACTTGGACCCCACACGAAAGGGGTTCGGCTACGGCGTTGACGGGGCAATGACTCGCTATGTTCGCGTTCCTTCCCGCATTCTGCATCGTGTCCCCGACTCACTCGCGTTCGAACACGCTTGTCTGACCGAACCGTGCTGCGTCGCTTACAACGCAGTCGTTCGCAACGCACGCATTGAACCGGGCGATCGAGTTGTCGTGATGGGGCCCGGCACGATCGGCATCCTATGCGCCGCCATGGCCCGACTGTGCGGTGCCGAGGTGGCTTTGGTCGGGCTGGAATCCGATTGCCACCGACTCAACATCGCGGTGGAACATTACGGTTGCCAAGGCATTGTCGGTGATCCATCCGGATGGGCCAACGAACGTGATGGACTGGGATGCGACGGCGTGATCGATGCGGCCGGATCCAGTGCCACGCTGGAGATCGCCATGCAAGTTGTGCGACCAGCGGGATGGATCAGCAAAGTCGGCTGGGGCCCGCAACCGCTCGGCTACAACCTGGATCCACTGGTTCAAAAGAATGTGACCTTGCAAGGAAGCTTCAGCCACAACTGGCCCATCTGGGAACGCGTCTTGGCACTGCTCGCCAGCGGACAACTGAACGTTCAACCGATCATCGGCGGGATCTGGCCCATCGACCAGTGGCAAACCGCCTTCGAAAAAATGCACCGCGGCGAAGTCGTCAAATCAGTCCTTCAACCCATCTGATCCCCCGTGGCATAGACTTCCAGCGTTTTGAAGAACACCTCCACAGGCTGGAAGCCGATGCCACTTTCCTCCAACAAACAGCAGTCTCTACCATGCCTCAACTGGCCGCGTTTCCCAAAGCCTACATGACCGCGTTGTGCAAAGACGGTTCGATGAAGCTGGCCGAGTGGTTTGAGCTTGCGTCGACACTGGATGTGCAAGGCCTGGAGTTCTACGCCGGGTTTCTTGAACTGGAAAACCAAAGCAACTGGCCCTCGCTTCGCCAACAAGTCGAAGACCTCGGGATGGTCATTCCCATGCTGTGTTGCTCGCCCGATTTCACTCACCCCGATCAAGCCTTCCGCGACGCTCAGATTCAACAGCAAATGCGTTGGATCGAAATGACGGAGACGCTGGGTGGCAGCTACTGCCGAGTGCTCAGCGGACAACGACGTCCGGAACTGTCGACCGACGAAGGCATCCGCTTGGCGGCCGGCTGCATCACCCAGTGCCTCCCCTATGCCGCCGATCGTGGAATCACACTGATACTCGAGAATCACTACAAGGATGACTTTTGGGAGTACCCTGAGTTCGCTCAATCGATGGACGTGTTTTGTGACCTGGTGAATGCCATCGAGCATCCGAACTTCGGCGTCAACTACGATCCCAGCAACGCGTTCTTGGCCGGTGACGATCCACTGGAATTGCTTCGTCGAGTGTCTCACCGCGTCGTCACCATGCACGCCAGCGATCGCTTCCTGATCGAAGGCACGCTCGAGGACTTGCGTGCCGAAGAAGGTGGATCGGTCGGCTACGCCCAACGACTTCGGCATGGCGAAATCGGCAAAGGCCTGAATGACTATGATGCCATCTTCCGCGAATTGAAATCAAAAGGATTTGATTCCTGGATCAGCATCGAAGACGGGGTGGATGGCATCGACCAACTTCGCCGCAGCGCTGATTTCTTGCGAGGCAAAATTGCCGAGCACTGGAATGGATCCAACTGAATCCACACTTCATTTCATTCATTTTCCCACCCCGAAAGAACGCCGCTCATGTCCAGCCGTCGGTCAGTCACTTCAGCTCCAAGCAAACGCAAACAACTCCCCCGGTTCACCGCCGCCATCACGGCTTGCTTGCTCCTGATCAGCTTCCCTTCCAAGCCAATCTTTGCGGACGAATCCGACATCGATTTGCTGGCCACCTCACGAATTGCGGTGGTGGGTGACAGCATCACACAAGCCGGCCACTACGTTTCCTTTTTGTCGTATCAACTGCACACGCAGTCGCCTGGTCGCAGCTTCGACATTTACCCTCTGGGCTTGTCCAGCGAAACCGTCTCGGGACTGAGTGAAAACGGGCACGCAGGTGGCAAGTTTCCCCGGCCTTGCTTGTTCGAACGATTCGAGCGTTTGCTGACCAAAGTCAAGCCAGACGTTTTGATCGCGTGCTATGGAATGAACGACGGGATCTACCAACCGCTTTCCGACGATCGATTTGCGGCATTCCAGAACGGCATCCGCAAGATGATCGACCAAGCCCAGCAGGCCGGCGTGAAAAAGATCTATCTCGTCACACCACCCATCTACGACTACGCTCCCACCGGCGACTCATTCAATTACGACACCGTGCTCAGCGCCTACGCACGCTGGGAAATGGAACTGGACATCCCCGACGTCACCGTCATCGACTTGCACACCGCGATGCGAGCCGCCAGGAAAGAACGCGACCAACCCTTTTCAAAAGACAAGGTGCACCCCAACGAGGAAGGGCATTGGTTGATGGCGCAAACCATCGCATCGGCATTGGGGTCCCCCGACACAACCACGACGCTGGCGGAAGCGAAAGCGGATCCCGTGTTCGCATCGATCGATGCGATCCGCAACCTTCGCTGGAAAGCCTGGATGAACCACATCGGCTACACGCGAGAAAAGACCTACCCGCCCCAACCACTCGGTGAAACGGAAGCACTTGCCAAGAAACAACAAGGCATGCTTTTCCAGCTTCTCCGGCAATGAAACCTTGCACACAAAGCCGCGGAGCGACGATGGACGCCCCGAATCGCAAACACCTGTCACCGCTCCGCGGCTTGTCCGGTTCAGTGCCGCCACATCGAACTCGGGTTGAAACCCGAGCCTATCAACTGTCACCGCTCCGCGGTTGGATGATCGACACCACCCCACAAACCAGTCGCGGAGCGACGGACCCCGGCCACGCGACACAAACACCTGTCGCCGCTCCGCGGCTTGTCCGGTTCGGTGCCGCCACATCGAACTCGGGTTGAAACCCGAGCCTATCAACTGTCACCGCTCCGCGGTTGGATGATCGACACCACCCCACAAACCAGTCGCGGAGCGACGGAAGCCGTCAGCCTTGGGTTTCAACCCAAGGTCATCAACGCTCCCAACACGCCCCCAGTCGCGGAGCGACGACATCCAGCCACGCGACACAAACACCTGTCGCCGCTCCGCGGCTTGTCCGGTTCGGTGCCGCCACATCAAACTCGGGTTGAAACCCGAGCCTATCAACTGTCACCGCTCCGCGGTTGGATGATCGACACCACCCCACAAACCAGTCGCGGAGAAACTATGTAGGGGGCAAGTCAGAGTGGAAAAGATTTGGCACACTCGTTGGGACGTTTAATAGCTTTTGAAACAATCCACAACGAGGTACCAAATCCATGTCCAAGTCTATCATGATTGGCTGCGACCTTCACGACCGCAGCATGCTCCTTCGCTACGCCGTCGGCACGCAAGTGCCCCAGCAACTTGCCCACGAAAACAATCCATCGGGACGCCGAAACATGATCGCGCGGATCAAACGGCTCGCTGACAAAGAGCGGTGCCAGCGAATTGTCTTTGCATACGAAGCCTCCGGGCTCGGGTTCGGGCTCTCCGACGAACTGCACGAAGCGGGCATCGAATGCTACGTCCTTTCGCCATCACTGTTGCCCACCACCCCGAAGTCCGCCAAGCTCAAGACGGATGCCAAGGACGCTCAAATGCTATTGGAACAAGTCCGTGGTCACGTTTTAGCCGGTAATTCGCTGCCGGTCGTCTGGACGCCACCCCAGCGACTTCGTGATGACCGGGAGCTCGTCCGGGCTCGGATCGACGTCGGCGACGAGCTGACTCGCGTCAAACTGAAAATCCTCTCGGGGCTGAAGCGACGCGGCATCACCAAGCCGTCGTGGTATCAAACCCACTGGACCAAGCGATTCGTTCGCTGGCTGCGAGAAGACGTGATCGCTCAGATGGACTCGGTCGTCGCCGCGACGTTCGAGCGACTAGCGGATCGTTACGAAGCCTTCCGTCAGGAACAGACCAAGCTCGACAGCGCGTTGCGAAAACTATCGGGCGAATCGCGTTACGCCGCTGCTCATAAAAGGCTGCGTGAGATTCCTGGTGTTGGGCTGTTGACGGCGATGACGTTCCTGACCGAGATGGGTGACCTGACGCGGTTCAGCAATCGCCGGCAAGTTGGTGCGTATTTGGGGCTGGTTCCTTCGAGTCATGAAAGTGGAGAGAGTGACAATCGCAAAGGCCGAATCACGCGTCAGGGGCCTGCCAGACTTCGCAAATTGCTCTGTCAAGCGGCCTGGGTATCGATCTCGCGGAGTGAGTCAGCGGCGAAGGACTACCATCGCATCAAACAGGGCCAAAGCAAACGAACCAAGAAAGCACTCGTGGCGATGATGCGGAAGCTCGGGGTGGTGATGTGGCATCGTGCCTTGGAGTGCGGTGTGTCGAGCGAATTACTCGGGCGGAGCGGCCCAGTTGATCTTCAAGAGGCTTCGAGGATGCAAGCTGCCTAGAAGAGAGAACGACCACCGTGCGATGCCACTGAATCCGCAATTGAAGTTGAACCACATCCAACAACCGAACCGTCACCTGCTAGGAGAGGAATTTTCGTCACAGGGTTGATGCTTGAAGTCTTTTGAAGAGATTCCCGCATTGGCCAAGAGTCCTTCGAGAGTCGCGATCGAATCGTCGCTGGGTCCTCCCCGTCGCGGAGAATGATCCGGCTCTCACTTGAATCACCCGCTTTGCGAAGCGAACTCGTTTACTGATCTGACGGCAATCCTGTCACGATCGAATAGCAGCTTGCGATGCAGATCGGAATCTCCCAGCGAGATCCAAAATTCACCCTTGACGAAAAAACCTACATAGCAGCGACGGAAGCCGTCAGCCTTGGGTTTCAACCCAAGGTCATCAACGCTCCCAACACGCCCCCAGTCGCGGAGCGACGACATCCGGCCACGCGCCCGCAAACGCTTGAAACCAACGTGCTACTTGGGGACGTCGACGAAAACCCCGCGTGGCCCGGCGTTCAAGATCGGCGTCGATCCCAACGTCACCTGGCGTTCCCAATCGCTGTGAATGTGACCACAAACAGCGAACCGTGGCTTCTTCGCCAGGATCGCGTCGCGAATGGCTTGGCTTCCGCGGACACGTCCCGCAGTGTCGTGATCAACGGTGTCCAGGGCTGGTGAATGCGTGATCAAGATCGCTCCCTCGGGACACCCCGCCAGCATCTCCGTGGCTTGTTCTTCATCGAAGTCGTAACTCCAGTCACCAAACGGAGTCACGGGGATGCCCCCGCCCACGCCCCACACCGGGACGGAACCCGCCTGCAGTTCGATCTCACATCCTTCTCCGTGCAGCACCATCGCGGACTTCCAATTCACGGTTGCCTCGCGCAGCTCTTCGACCGTCTCCCCGTTGCCGGGAACCAGCACCGTGGGTTGTGTGATTGATTGCAGGAGAGCGAGCGTATCAGACAAACCTTCGTGCCGGTTGGCAAAGTCACCGGCACCCAACACCAAGTCCGCTTGATCGGCAAGTTCCACCAGTCGCTTGGCGGCATCCTGGTCACGATGCAGGTCACTGAAACAAAGCACGCGGATGGTCATCGGTTGGTCTTGCTGGGAAATACTGGAAGAAAGAGACAGGTCAACGCCACACCCCGCAGCATTGCGGGTTGTGACTTGCCTGGACACGGCCAATTGCTGTCGTAATGGGCGAGGCCACGAATCCTTTGGCAGGACTCATCGCTTCGTCCACTACGACAACCCGACACGCATTGATCGAACGTTGCTACGTCGCGTTGGCCATGTCCGTCAACTGAATGGTGGCACGAGACTGTTCTTTTTCGAGGTAAGCACGCCCGAACTTCACGTTGACGTGATCCCAGGGAAGCTTGTCCATCATCTCGTACTTCTGATGCACCTGTTGATCGATATCAATGCCAGCGTCCTGGATCGATTGCCACCAACGATCGGCATCCAGGTGTTCGGTCCAGCCATCCATGCGAGCCCCGCGTTCCCAAGCCAGCCGAATGGCCTTTCCGGTTCGCCGGTCGCCGCGGCTGATCACGCCTTCCAACAAGCTTGTTTCGATGTCGTGACACTTGATGTTCACGCTGCGAATTTTGCGGCGTTTCCAAAGGTAGCTGTGTGCCCACTGGAAGTATTCGCGAGACTGCATCCCGTTCCATTGATACGGTGTGTGCGATTTCGGGACGAAATTTGAGACGCTGGCCGTGACTCGGGCGTACCGACCGTTGACCTCTTTGCCGACCGTGGAAATCGTTTCCGCCAAGTCCACGATGCCGTCCAAATCGACCGGACGTTCCCCCGGCAAACCGCACATGAAGTACAGCTTCACGCTTTCGAAACCGTTCTGGAATGCCGCCCGGCATCCCTCGATCAAATCGCTGTTCTTGATCTTCTTGCGAATCTGCTGCCGCATGTCATCCCGAGCCACTTCGGGTGCCAACGTCAGCGATTTCCGCCGGGTGCTTCCCAGCAATTCCGGCAGCGTTCGCAGTTGGTCGTTGACTCGCAAACTCGGCACACTGATGTTCACATCCAGCGGCACAAAGACTTCATGCAGCCGCTTCACAAGCTCCGCAAAGTGCGGGTAGTCACTGCTGGAGAGCGACAGAATGCTGATCTCGTTGAAGCCTGTGCTGCGGTAGCTCTCCAGCGCGGCGTCGACGATCGTGTCGACCTCCCGAATTCGCAGCGGGCGTTTGATGACCGTGCTCTGACAGAACCGGCACAGGTGCGGGCAACCACGCATGATCTCGATCGCGATTCGGTCGTGCACGCAGTTGACATATGGAACAATGGGCTCGGTTGGCAACGGCATGCCATCCAAGTCACTGATCACGCTGGGTGCGATCGTTTCTGGCACGTCGTCTCGCGTTCGGACAATCGATCCAATTCGGTTGTTGTCCGAATACTGGGGCTCGTAGAACCGGGGCACATAAGCGTACGGCAATTGTTGGGCGACGCGGGCCAAGGCTTCTTCGCGTTGTTTCCGGCCCTCTTCGCCGGTCGCATACGTTCCATCGGGCAAGCGAACCTCTTCGCGAAGACTGATCCACAAGTCACAGATTTCAGGCAGTGCCGGTTCACCATCGCCAGTCACCATCACATCGAAGACGTCGGCCATCGGTTCGGGATTCTGACAACACGGCCCTCCCGCGACCAACAACGGATCCGCCATCGTTCGATCAACCGCGTCCAGCGGCAGGCCGCCCAGGTCGACCATCGTCAACACATTCGGCGAACTGATTTCGTACTGCAGCGACAACCCGATCACGTCAAACTCGTTCAGCGGCGTGAACGTTTCCAGCGTGTACAGCGGCAAGTGATGCTCACGCAGTTTCGCTTCCATGTCCGGCCAAGGCATGAAGACTCGCTCCGCACACCAATCGTCCCGCCGATTGATCATCGAATAGAGCACTTGCAACCCGTGGTGGCTCATCCCGATCGTGTACGCATCGGGGAACCCAACGGCGATTTTCCCGCGAAGTTTGCGATGGTCTTTGACAACGATATTGCGTTCCCCACCGACGTACTGAGCCGGCGTTTGCACGTGCGGCAAAACGCGTGATTCGAGTTTTCGTCGGAGTTCGTGATGAATCATAAAAAAATGGCACCAAAGACGGATCGAGTGGTCAAGCGACGACCAGATGTTTATTAAAGCGAATCTGGCCGCCCGAGTCATCCTCAGCCTCATTGGGGAATCGGCTGGGGTGCGATAAAACGGGGGATCAGAACGCTGAGCGGCGAGAACGAAGTCCACACCAAACAGAGAATCAAGACATGAGCGAATACGAAAGCGTTGGGAAGGTTTCCGATTTTGAAGACAACGTCGGCAAAGCGGTCCCCGTCGACGGCCGAATGGTCGCGGTTTTCCGCAAAGGCGACGAATGGTACGCGATCGACGATCTGTGCCCCCACATGGGTGCGTCGCTGGCCGAAGGTCACGTCGAAGAAAACACCGTGACTTGCCCTTGGCACGCGTGGCGATTCTGCATCAAGGACGGCACCTGGGAAGACAACCCGCGAACCAAAGTCGATTGCTTCGACATCAAAATTGAGAACGACGAGGTTTGGGTGCGAGAAAAGCCGGACGCGGAATAGCACCGCGTTTCCGCCGCATTCGACTCTGCGTTCCCCGCTCGCCCCCCACCGCGAATCCCCAATCTGAACCGAATGACGCAAACAATCTTTCTGGGATGGAACCAACCACTGCTGATCTCGAGTCTGCAGTGGCTGAAAGAAACCAACGGGCCAAAATCCCAAACCAAAGGCGACTGGGATTTGTCGCACTTGGATTTGGTGTTCCCGTCCCGCCGCGCGATTGATCGCATGAAGGAACTTCTGCTTGCAGAGGCCAACGCGGCGGAGCAAACCCTGCGTTCCCCGCGAATGCTGACGGTCGGCGACCTGCCATCTCGCCTGTACGAATCCGACACCGCAGCGCTCGATTTCGAACAGACCCTGGCTTGGGCCCGGGTCCTGGCGGCCGCCAACCAAGACGACTTGAGCGTCTTGATCTCCAGCCCGCCGGCGCCCGATGCCGCCGACGCTTGGCTGGAACTGGGCGGCACGATGCGGCGGTTGCACAATTCCATCGCTGCCGAAGGATTGACCTACGCTGATGTCCTTGAGATGTGCGACTCGGCCGGTGAGCGTCGTCGTTGGCAATTCTTTGTCGACTTGATGAAAGCCTACTTGGCAGAGTTGGCAGCCGCGGGAAAGGCCGATCCCAACGAAGCTCAACTCGATGCGATTCGTCAGAACGCTTGTCGCGCGACGCGGCCGATGGTGTTGATCGGAACCACCGACATTTCCAAACTGCTGGTTTCGATGCTGCACCAAGTCGAATCGTCCAAGAAGTCCGCCGCGATCACGGCTTTGGTGGCGGCTCCCGAAAGTCTGGCGAAACGTTTCGATTCGTTTGGAAACCTGATCTCAAATCGTTGGCAATCGCACTGCTTGCCTCTGCAAGACGGTCAACTGATTCCCGCGGGAGAGATCTCGGATCAAACCGCCGCCGTGATGGAAACGCTGGCCGAGTTTGGCCAGAAGTACCGCGTCGATCAAATCACGATTGGCGTCACCGATGAATCACAAGTCGAACCGATCGAGAACCGCTGCGATTTGCTAGGCGTTGCCACGCACCGACACTTGGGCCACCGAGTCGGACAAACCGCCGTCGGGCGTTTGATGCACTTGGTCGTGACGTACCTGCAACGACGCACCTGGCGATCGTTGGCGGCGCTCGTGCGTCACGCCGACGTGGCTCGTTACGTCAGCGAGCGGTGCCCCGACCATCCCAACTCGGAAAAGTGGTTGCGAGAGCTGGATCAGCTGCTCTCGTCCGCGTTCCCTCGGTCCGTCGATGAACCGCTGCCCGAAGAAGTCCAACAGTCCCTAACCGCCAATCAAATTCGCGATGTGTTGGATCAGTGGTTGTCGCCCTTGATCGAAGACTCGCAGCAACAACCGATTCGGCAATGGAGCGAAACGCTGCAGGCGATTTTGATCGAGCTGTATGGTGATGTCGCTCCTTCGCTCGTGCCTGTGGATGACGAAGGTTCGAAAGAGAACGACGACACCGAACCCGATGCCTCCCTTTCACGAACACAGCAAGCCATTCACGCTGTCTTCCGGTTGCTTCACCGGTTCGGCGACCTCAGCCCGTCGCTCGACGAGCCGGTGGACGGTGCCGTCGCAGTCGAGATGCTGTCCTCGCGGATGAGCGAAGTGCGCTGGGTCGATGATCCTTCGCCCACCGAAATCGAGTTGCTGGGTTGGTTGGACCTTGCCCTCGATGATTCGCCTGCTCTCATCGTTTGCGGCTTGAACCATCCGTTTGTTCCCGAAGCTCAATCGGGTGACCCGTTCTTGCCTCAGTCACTGCGATCGACGCTGCATCAATCCGCCAACGATCGCCGCTACGCTCGGGACGTGCATGCGATGCAGCAATTGCTGACCTCTCGCGAAACGGTTCGCTTCCTGGTCGGCTCGCACTCCGCCGACGGATCCCCCACACCGCCATCACGCCTGCTCGCCGCGGCGACTCCCGAAGAAGCGGCGAAACGTGTTTGCGATCTGCTGACCATCCCGCGTCCCAAGGTCGAGATTCAACCGATCCAGCCTCCGCCTGTGGTCAGCGTTGATTCCAAAGCGTACTTCGCGCCTCCGCCGCCCGAACCGGGACGGACGATCCACACACTCAGTGTCACTGCATTCTCCGCCTACCTCGCCTGCCCCTACCGGTTTTACCTGCGACATGTTTTGAGACTGCGACCGCTGGACGATTCGCCCTTGGAACTGGCCGCCAACCAGTTTGGCGACTTGGTTCACGGTGCGCTCGAAGAGTTCGGCGACAGCGACTACAAAAACGAAACGGATCCGAAACGCATCGAAGAGGCCTTGATTGAGGAACTGCACCGATACGCGGCCAAACACTTCGGCGACAACACGTCCACGACCGTGAAGCTACAAGTTCGCCAAGCCCAGCGGCGACTGAAAACGGTCGCCCTTCGACAAGCCGAACGAGCCGCCGCCGGATGGCAAATTCACGCGGTGGAAGACGCCGTCGATGAAAAAGAAATTCATCCGATCACCGGCAAACCGAAGAAGCCAACCGGCATCGTTCTCGATGGAGAATTCACGGGCCTTCGGGGACGCTTTGACCGCATCGACTTTCATCCTGAAACCGGACGCTGGGCGATCCTGGACTACAAAACACACGGTCATAAACCGGAAAAGAAGCACTTGAAGAAATTGCCCGATGGCTCCACCCAGTGGGTGGATCTGCAGTTGCCGCTGTATCGTCGCTTCATTCCCGATCTGGGGATCGATGCCGACCCGGTGGATGTGGAACTGGGATACTTCAACGTCGCCGAAAAGGACACCGAAACGCAAATCAATCTCGCCGAGTTCACGCCGTCCCAATTTGCTGCGGCAGACGAATTGATTCACCACTGCGTTCGCGAAATTCGTGCGTGCCACTTCGATCCGAATCCCAATGGCGTCGAATACGACGATTACGAAATGCTGATGAACGAAAGCGTGTTCATTCCCATGGACGACGAGACGGAGGCCTTCGAATGAGCCCCCCATCCGAACACCCGCTGTTTGACGACAACCCGTTCTTCGACGAAGACGTCCAACCTTCCGAAGCAGACCTGCTGCACGAGGACGACCGCCTCCCCGAGGACGAATGGCTTCCCGATGAGCTGGACTACGTTGTTGAGTCACCGGCGACGCTGCGAGAAGCCTTCGAGCCGACGCTGGTGCGTGCCTCCGCCGGCACGGGCAAGACCTACCAACTCACCGCTCGGTTGCTGAAGATTCTGCTGACCGGTGCGCCACCGGAAACGATTCTCGCAACCACATTCACTCGCAAAGCAGCGGGCGAAATCCTGGAACGGGTGCTGATCACGCTTGGCAAAGCCGCGATCGATCCGAGCGAAAAAGCGATCGCGGAATTACGGCAACAAGTCGGCATTGAAGGCTTGCCGCGTCACGTCTGCGGTCAACTCTTCCATCGCTTGCTGCGCAACATTCACCGGCTGCGCATTTGCACGCTGGACAGTCTGTTCTCGCAACTCGCCCGGGCACTGCCGTTTGAATTGGATCTGCCGCCCGGCTGGCGTTTGACGGACGAGGTCGAGGAGATCTGGTTGCGCCAAGTCGCGATTGGAAACTTGATCGAGTCCCTGCAGCCCGCCGAAACCGAAACGCTGATCTCCATGCTCAGCCGCGGCGATGTCAAACGCAATATCGCTCGCGAATTGATCGATGTGGTGGAGAACACCTATCACTTGGCTCGCCAAGCCGACGTCGAACGTTGGGACCAATTGAAAGTCCCCGAGCTGCCTGAGTCGGCCGACATCACCCGCACAGCGGGGATGCTCCGATCCGCCAAAGTGCCGCAAAAGTCGCTTGTCAAAGCCCTCGAATCCGCAGCCGACAGCCTCGAAATTCGCGAATTTGGTCCGCTGGTTGAGGCCACGCTGACCAAGAACATCGCCAAGGCACGTTTGCATGGGGAAGAAGTCAAATTTGGACGCAGCAAGTTCCCGCCCGGTTTGGATCCCGAGTTCGACTTGATCTATGAAGTCGCCCGGCACGAGTCCCTATCGTTGCTGCGGGCTCAAAACCAAGCCACCGGCACCTTGGTCGATCACTACGACACGTTGATTCAATTGGTCAAGCAAGCCCAACGGGCCCTGGCGTTTGATGACATCGCCGTCCGCTTGGCCGGCGTGTTCACGCAGCTCGACAATCACACGCTGCAAGACCGACTCGATGCCTCGATCGATCACCTGCTGCTGGACGAGTTCCAAGACACCTCCCCGGTGCAGTGGCAAGTCCTTCGTTTGCTGGCTCAATCGGTCACGAGTGATTCGGCGGATTCCGCGTCCAACGTCCTCGATCCCAAACGCTCCAAGTCATTTTTCTGTGTCGGCGATACCAAGCAAGCCATCTACGGTTGGCGAGGGGGCGTGGCGGAGATCTTCGATGCCGTCGACAAACAGATTCCGGGTATCATCGCCAAGCAACAAGACGAAAGCTATCGCAGCAGCAGCGTGGTGCTCGACGCGGTCACCAATGCGTTCCAGCATTTGCCTCGTCACCCGATGGCAGAGGGCACCGACCCACCCAATCCCGCTGACAAAGCTTACTACGAAGCCAAGTCGCTGAAGCGGTTCGCCAAGCGATTCCCCAAGCACACAGCAGCGAAGGAGCTGCCCGGTTTCGTTCAATTTCGGACCACGGAACTGAACCTGAAACTGCCAGCGGATGCGGATGAAAAAACGAAGAGCAAACCATCTGCCGCTGACATTCAGAAAGGGTTGCTGGACGACGTTGCGAAACAAATTGCCGAATTACATCACCGGTCCCCGCACCTGACGATTGGCGTGTTGACTCGCACCAACAGCACCGTCGGCGGCCTGATCAACCGTTTGGAACACCTCGATGTCGACGTCAGTGCCGAGGGCGGCAACCCGTTGGTCGATTCCGTCGCGGTGCGATGGATTTTGTCGGCGTTGATGATGTCCGAACATCCCGGTGACGGCCGCTGGCGATTGCACATCGCCAACAGCCCCCTGCAGTTTGTCTTGCCACTTTCGGACAGCGATGACAAAGGTGAAGCCGCCGATCAACTTCGCGCTCAAATCGAAGACCTGGGGCTCGCGAAAACCATTTTGTTCCTAGCGAAAGCGTTGATGCCACACTGCGACAGTCGTGAGAACGTGCGGTTAGAACAACTGATCGAGCTGGCAACGCTGTACCAACACACCGCCGACAGTCGCCTGCGAGATTTCGTCGAACTGGTTCATGAGAAACGTGTCCAGCGCCCACGTGCCGCGGTCGTTCGTGTGATGACCGTTCACCAATCCAAAGGGCTGGAATTCGACGCGGTCTTCTTGCCTGAGATCCACAAAGCGTTGTTGGGCCAATCACCGCAATGCTTGGCCGACATCCCTGAAATTGGCCAGCCAGCTCGCGGACTCAGTCGGTCCGTCGGGGAAGCCCAGTGGCACTTCCTTCCCAAGCGTTGGCAAGCTGTGTTTGGCGGTTCCGTTGCCGCTCGATTGACCGAGGCGATGTGCTTGCTGTACGTCGCCATGACACGAGCTCGCCAAGGTTTGTACTTGGTGATCCCACCGGCAGGCAAACAGGATTTCAACAACAAAACCGCCGCGTCGCTGCTGTACCACGCTTGGAAGTGCGAGGCGGACCCAACCGCCGAAGGCGAGGTGTTGTTCGAGAGCGGCGACGCGAATTGGTTTGGCGATTCGAAGATTGAACCGGTGGAACCATCTACAAATGAAAAGGAAGACGTGCCAAGCCGCCGGTTGTCATTCGCGTGATCGAAGGCAATAGCGTCATCGGAACATGAAATTCAAACGTCCCGAATGAGGGCGTTGCATCATGCAAACCAACGTCGGCCCCATCCGGGGCGATGTTCATGGTGGCCATCAACGTTCTCGGGGCTTCCGCCCCGAGCTACCAACGAGGACTCCTCCGGAGTCATGCACGAAATCGCCCCGGAGGGGCCGCCGTCGTTAGCTCGGGGTGGAAGCCCCGAGGACCGAGGAACGTGAAACGTGAACCAAACCCAACATCCAACGCCCCGGACGGGGCCGGCGAACGATGTGGGTTTTCGTTCGAAATTCGTGGCCCGATCGTGCCCCTCATCGCATCAACGTCGGCCCCATCCGGGGCGATGTTCATGGTGGCCATCAACGATTCTCGGGGCTTCTGCCCCGAGCTACCAACGCGGACTCCTCCGGAGTCATCCACGAATCCGCCCCGGAGGGGCCGTCGTCGTTAGCTCGGGGTGGAAGCCCCGAGAAACGAGGAACGTGAAACGTGAACCAAACCCAACATCCAACGCCCCGGACGGGGCCGGCGTATCGCTACACTTGAATGTTCTTTCCAACATTCATCTGAGGTGACTAACCATGGCGTACACCAATTTGCGTGTCCATCTGATCTGGAGCACCAAGGATCGAAAACCATTGATTGCCGACGAGTTCCAGGAAGACCTTTACGCTTACATCGGTGGCATTCTTCGCAAGCGAAAACATGTCCTTCTGGCGGCCGGCGGGATCGCAGATCACATCCATTTGTTGGTCGGCATGCATCCGACACAAACAATTGCTGATTGCGTGCGTGATCTGAAATCCAACTCAAGCGTTTGGGTGCACGAGCATTTCCCGAAACTGAAAATGTTCCAGTGGCAGACGAAATACGGAGCGTTCTCCGTCAGCGAATCGTCTGTGGATTCCGTCATGGCCTACATCGCAAACCAAAAGGAACATCACAAGAAGTTGACCTTCCAAGAGGAGTTCTTGGCGATATTGCGCAAACATGGCATCGAGTTCGATCCACGTTACGTGTTCGAATGAACCGGGCTTGGTCAACCAACGTCGGCCCCATCCGGGGCGATGTTCATGGTGGCCGGCAATGTTCTCGGGGTTCACACCCCGATCTACCAACGCGGACTCCTCCGGAGCCATGCACGAAATCGCCCCGGAGGGGCCGTCGTCGTTAGCTCGGGGTGGAAGCCCCGAGGACCGACAACCGACAACCGACAACCGACAACCGACAACCGACAACCGACAACCGACAACCGACAACCAGACAACCAGACAACCAGACAACCAGACAACCAGACCAAAAACCGAAATCACCATGCCGCCCCGGACGGGGCCGTCGTGAATCAACCATCTCGATCGTCGCAAAATCATGCGTGGCGCGACGTCTTCGTGTACGTCCATGCGGCAGGTCGCCGCCTTGGATTCTGGACGTTGGTGATTGTCCTCAAGGCTGGGCTTGTTTACCATTCTCAGCGTGAGGAGCGAGCCAGATTTGGCGCGCAGTCAGGCATTGAGCCCGTTTTGTTTTTCTTTCGACCGTTTCGATCTTCCCTGCTACGACGCGGCGTCAGCCTGACGCTGCTGTTGGTGCTGGGGTGTGGCATGATCGGACTGCCCCTCACCGCTCCTCAGCCCGAAAAGGTTGGCCGATTCCCTTGCGAATCCTGCCCGTGCGGCTGTTCCTCCGCCGACTACTGCTGGGACAAGTGCTGCTGTCACAGCGATTTAGAAAAACTGCAATGGGCCGCCGAAAACAACGTCACCCCGCCAGCTTTCCTGGTCGCTCGCGTTGACCTGACGCTCGGCGAGATCGCAGACCGAACTTCCCCGCAAGCACCGTCGACCTGCGTTACGGGAAGCTGCTGTGGCCCCGATTCTCCTGGGCCGCCCCCCGGATTCGCCGCGATGATGCGTCAGCGTTCCTTGACGTGCCAGACCGCGACGGGCCAATCCGCGGATGCGTCCACTTGCTCGCAGGCAAAGACTGGCAAGGCTTCCTGTTGTGACGATGCCAGCGATGACAAACCCGTCCGCTGGGTTCGCCTGCAAGACGCCGCCAAATGCCATGGCATCGAGATGGTTTGGAGCCTGTTCTCCAGCGTCATCGTTGACTTCCAAGCGTTTCAGTGGAACGTCTCTCCCCCGCCGTTGCTATTTCGCTTGAGTCTTCAAGACGATCACGCGGACGCAATGAGCCTCTGCCCCGAGCCGCCGGTTCCCTAGCCTGCGGTCTCGCTCGCTCCTGAATTCCGCAAGGAAGATTCGTGAGCGGGTGACTTCTTCACGCATTGCAATCCGGTTCATTGCTGCGCTCACGGCATCGTCGCTCATGGAGTGAAGGTGCGGACGCAGAAATCACCGCTGCCGCGTTGGTGGTTGAAGGCTCGCTCCTCACACCAGTGTGGTCTTCGTCGCTGACGCGGGAGCGTCCTCGCACTGCCGAGGATCAGTGACCCAACGTCGGATTGCACCGATTCGAATCGGCTTTTAACCGCCACTCAACTCTCGAACGACCTGAGCTCAAAACAGCTCGGTTCGCTTCCCCGGAGAAGGTGCGCGCACTCTGCGGGCTGAACCTGCATGCCGACACCGATCCAAACACCCAACAACGTTTCTCTCAACACCAAACCATTCACCTCCCATGAACATCTATCGACACAATTCTCCGCAACGCGGTTTCACCTTGGTGGAACTGCTGGTTGTGATCGCGATCATCGGCGTCCTGGTTGGACTGCTGCTTCCCGCGGTCCAAGCTGCTCGCGAGGCCGCTCGACGCATGCAGTGCAGCAACAATCTGAAGCAGATCACGCTGGCCATGCACAACTATGAAAGCACGCACCGGAAGCTCCCGTCCAACTACACGACCGGGTCCGGAACATCCGGCAACTTTTCAGTCTTCGCCCAGATGGCTCCCTTCTATGAACAGGGCAACATGCTGGACCTGATTCACTTTGACCAACCGCTGCATGTGGGTTGCTGCCCAGGCCAACTTGTCACCCCACACGACATCGCCGCGAAAACCGTGATGCCGACGCTGACCTGTCCCAGCGAAGACCATGATCGGACCTACTATGTCACCACGCTATCTGGGAGTGGTCCAACCCAGGCTTACTCCGCCACCAACTACGGCATGAATTTTGGCACGGGCGTCGGAACGCTGTATGACTCTCGCACCACCACCGATGGAATCCTTTGGATCAATTCCAAGGTCGGCTTTGAAGCGATCACGGACGGCCTGAGCAACACCGCGGCTTTCGCGGAGCACTTGCTCGGCATGTCAGAACAAGATCCGGCGGAACCCACTGAACCGCACCTGCGAAAGCGAGTGATGATGAATGTGACCTGTGCCTTCATCAGCCGTTCGATGCCACCCACCACACCAGGGTTTGCAGGATTCTTTCTTCCGCAAGATCCCAACGAAATGGAAGCCTACGTTCGTGGCAGCGGACTGCACCGCGGATGGGCTGGCCATCGTGGCGCGGGTTGGATCAACGGCCGAGAGTATTGGACCGGCTACTCGCACTATCACCCACCACAAAGCCTGATCCCCGACATGGGCAGTTGTGGCTGGGGCGTTTTTGGAACACGGAGCAACCACCCCGGAGGTGTCCACGTCGCTCGTTGCGACGGCAGCGTTGGCTTCGTCACCGAAAGTGTGGACCTGGAAACGTGGCGTGCCCTCGGCACCCGCAACGGCCGCGAAGTCTTGGAGGCATTTTGAGATGAAATTGCAACCATACACAAACTGTCCCAAGCGGTCTCTCAATCAGACGATCGCAATGGCGACATTGGCTTGGGCACTGTGCACACCGCTCTGCACTCCACTGACATCCGCCTCGGCACAAGCCGTCTGGCCCGCGTTTTTGGGTCAGGGAAGCAGCGAATCATTGGAGGCTGAGAAGCTTCCGTTGAACTGGTCGCCCGGGGAAAACGTTCGTTGGAAACAATCCATCGTCGGCAAAGGTCAATCCAGCCCCGTGGTTTGGGGCGACACCGCCTATGTCACCAGCATCCAAGGTGACATGAAAGAAACGTGCGTGGTGATGGCGATTGCACTGGCCGATGGGCAAGTGAAGTGGACTCGCGAAATCGAGTCTGCCACACCAGTGCGATCCAACTACTTCCAAAGTCGGTCGGCACCCACCCCGGTCGTCGACCAGAACCACGTGGTCGCTTTCTTCGAAACAGGCAACTTGGTTGGGATCGATCGCCACTCCGGCGAGCCTCTCTGGGAACGATCCTTGGCCGACGAAACCGGCGTCTTCCAATCCGACATCGGGTTGGCAAGCTCTCTGGCACAACACGGCCCCAACGCGTTTGTTTTGATTGATCACGAGGGAGACTCGTATTTGATGGCGGTCAACAAAGCCACTGGCGAAACCGCTTGGAAGACCGAACGCTTCAGTCGCAAAAGCTACGCCTCCCCAACCATTCTCCAAATCGGTGGCAAAGCACAAATCGTTTGCAGCAGCGACGGGTCCGTTGACGGGTACTCCCCCGAAACCGGCGAACAACTCTGGACATTCGAAGACATCGGCGCGAACACTTCCAACACGCCACCCGCCATGCTCGAAAACATGGTGTTGGTCGGTGCATCCAACGGAATGCAAGACGCTCGCGCGGTCGAAGCTCGCGAATCCAATCTTTGCCTGCGGATTGATGGCGATGGTTCTCAGTTCCAACCCGAGGTCGCTTGGAAAACAACGAAGGCGACAACCACCTTCGCTTCGCCCATCGCACACCAAGGACTGGCGTACTGGATCACCACCGCTGGGGTTCTGTACTGCTTCGACTTGGAATCAGGCGATCTGGTTTATCGCAAACGAGCCGGCGAGCAATGTTGGGTGACTCCCGTTGGAATCGGCGATCGCATCTACCTGTTCGGGAAAGGCGGTGAGACGACGGTGATCGCCGCCGGACCTGAATTCAACGTCCTCGCGGAAAATGAGTTGTGGGACATCGATTCCATCCCCGCGACGAGCTCGGGACAATTCGCGGGTCCGCGATCGGGGAAAGGCGGCCGACCTGGCTCGGGGCAAGATGGCGGCTCTCGGCCAACCGAATCCACCAGCGCTGAAGCAGCATCCACCGAGAATGCCGAAGGCGAACCAAAGCCGAAAGATTCCGAGGCCCGGAAACCGATGAGCGACGATGCGATTGAGGCCGCACGCCAGCGTGGTGAAAACCAATTCGCCGACCCGGTTCAATACGGAGTTGCGTTCACTCACGACGCGATCCTGATTCGCACCGGCAGCGAACTGCACTGCATCGCAACGGGCGAAGAATCCCCGACCAACGAGGAGGCCTCGCCATGAGCTGTTTCCGTGCGTGCATGGTTTGGGTCCTGCTTCCATTCGGCACTTCGTTGCCAGCCCAAGCGGTCAACTGGGAAGCGGCGCCGATTCAGTACAGCGATTCAAAAGCGACTCGCAATGGCGTCGCCAAACTGAAAGCCGACTTGGAATCGGGCCAACGAGAACTCTCAGGCGAGGACGAACTGTCTCGGTTGCGATCCTTGCTGGAACAACTGAACGTTCCTGTCTCATCGCAAACGCTCGTGTTTTCAAAGACCAGTCTGCAGAAACCACATATTTCGCCGGAGACACCTCGGGCGATCTATTTCAATGACGAGATCTTCGTCGGCTATGTCCAAGGCGGCGAGATTGAAATCGCGGCGGCAGACCCCGATTTAGGAACCGTGTTTTACACCATGGAACTTGCCTTCGATCAGCCACCAAGATTGCAACGGCAAGCCAATCGATGCTTGAGTTGCCACGGTGGTTCGCGAACCGGAGGCATTCCTGGTTTCCAAGTTCGCTCGGTGTACCCCAATGCGAAGGGCGTTCCGGTGATCCGCGCCGGCAGCCACCTGACCAACCAACGCAGCCCACTCGCAGAACGCTGGGGTGGATGGTACGTCACTGGCACTCATGGTGACCAACACCACCTGGGCGGATTCATCCTCGAAGGAAAACGCCGTCCCGAGATCATCGAAAATGCTGGTGGCGAAAACCAACCTTCGCTTCCGCCAAGAGTGGACCAGCAGCAGTACTTGGTCGCGACCAGTGACATCACCGCCTTGATGGTGATGGAACATCAAATCGAAGCTTACAACCTGCTGACCAAAGCCAACTTTGCCGCCCAACATGCGGAGTGGGAAGCCGGCGACGATCCGGTCAGCGAATCACATCGCGAGCGAATTGCCAAAGCCACCCGGCCGCTGGTGGCGTGTTTGTGCTTCGACAACGAATTCGAGATTCAAGCTCCCATCCGTGGAACCAGCCACTTTGCCTCTGAATTTGAAGCACGCAAGGTGGCAGATCCGAACGCCCCATCGCTTCGCAAGCTGAATCTGCAATCGAGGCTGTTCGATTCACCGCTGAGCTTCCTGGTCACGACGCAAACCTTTGCGGAGTCACCGGACGCGCTGCACGACGAACTGGCGAAGCAAATCTGGCACCGATTCGCGAACGACCAGACCTTCACGGCAACGCTTCGCGAGATCGGTCCCGCCTGGCTCACGGCGCGATACGAATCTCCCCAGACGCTGCTTTCAACTTCCTCTTCAAGTCATTGAAACCGTCCTTTCGACAACCCAACATCCTCTTTCCCCTTGCAACCAATTCATGAACACAACTTATCGAAACCTGACCTTCGCATTGGCTCTCTTTCTTCCCGCACTGGCGTCCGCCCACGACACGTGGATCCAAACCAACTCACCGATTGTTCGAACCGGCGAGGTCGTGCATGTCGACCTGCGTCTTGGGAACCACGGCAATCAACATCGTGATTTCAAACTGGCGGGTTTACTGACACTGGACTGGACTTCGCTGGATCAAATTCGACCGGATGGGACACGTTCTGATTTGAAGCCCAACCTCATCACCTCCGCGTCGGCCGAGAAGCAAGGCTACTGGACGACGCCCATCACACTGAAACAACCCGGCGTGCATCAGTTCGTTCAAACGCTCGATCGAGTCATGAACCATGGCAAATCGATCCGCAGCATCCGAACCGCGAAAAGCTATGTGCTTGCCAGCGATTCATTGGACGCACCCAAGGTCGGCGGTCATGCACATGAAACGGCGGTCGGACTGCCATTCGAAATGGTTCTCGACACTTGCCCGCTCAGCGAAGTTCGCGTGGGCCAAGCGATCACGGTCACCGTCTTGCATCACGGCAAACCACTCCAAGACGCCATCGTCAGTTTCATCCCCGAAGGAGAAACCCTGCAGGGTGAAATGGACCCCAACCATGAGTTCACGACCGATGCGTCTGGCATGGCCACCTTCGTTCCCAAGAAGGCGACACGCCACTTGATCGCAGCCCACCACAACGCGATGGACGAGAAGACCGAGGAGTTCGACTTCACCAGCTACGCCACGACCATCATGCTCCATGTGCCCAACCAACCGGTGGCAGCACCGAGTCGCTGAGCTTGCTCGCTAAACTGGATGGGCGGCAGCACGGCCCACATCAAAGACTTCACTCAGCGACCGGGACAGATCTCTCGGCCGCTGAGACGCGATTCCTGATGGCAGGTGAGACGGGCACCATTGTCCGGGGCGACCGCTCTCACCGGCGAACCGGACCGGCCCAGGGTCCCGACTCGCCCCAATCCCATGCGTTTCAACGCCTGCCCAGGCAGCAACGCCAGGACTACTAGGCGAAATCACCTTGCGTTAGACTGCTGCAACGCGAAACCAGACCTCGCTGCGAGCGAGATCGAGATCACCGCCCAAATTGCTCGATGATGCAAGGGTGACTGACCTCTCTCAAGGCTGGTCGCTCTCACCAGTCAAAACCTTGTTTGCAATCGCCAATGCCCAAAGTCCTGATTCTCTATCATTCGAACACTCAAAATACGCAGCGGATGGCGGAGCTGGTCGCAGAGGGCGCTCGGCAACTGGATGAAGCCGATGTCCGGCTCAGGAACATTGACGACGCCGACCACACGGACCTGGATTGGTGCGACGGCCTTGCGCTGGGCTCACCAACGAACTACGGCTCGGTCAGCTGGCAAATGAAACGTTGGTGGGACGAGCAACCGATCGAAAACTGGGGCAAACGCGATGGAAAGATCGGCTGCGTGTTTACATCAGCCGGTGCCTGGGGAGGGGGTCAAGAATGGACCTGCATGGCACTGATGTCCATTCTGATCAACTACGGATTCCTTGTGTTCGGTTTGACTGACTACACCGGAATCAAGTTTTCTGCCCACTATGGCGCGATCTCCGCCGGCGGCCCCGACGAAGAACGAGTCCAAGAAGCTTGCCGCCGTTTGGGCAGACGATTGTCCGAATGGACCGCCAGCATGATTGACGGTCAAAAAGAAGCTCACCCACTGAATCAAACGTACGAACGTTTCAAAGATTTGGGCAAATAACGTTTTCGCCCCCAATCGAAGTCCTTTCCGACTAACTTTTTCAGTTCCCCCTTCGACGATTTTGTCGCACTTTCCCACGAGGTTTCCAATGTCAGCCCGTCAAAAACTCAATCGGCGTCACTTCCTGCAAACCACTGGCGCTGCCACCGCAGCGGGCTACTTTGCGGGCACGAGCAGCCTCGGGAACGCGCAAGAGTCGCCCAACGAACGCCCCGTGTTCGCGACCATCGGCCTTCGCAACCAAGGCTGGACGATCACCAACAAGTCGTTCAAGTACGCTGACTTCGCCGCCATGGCGGACGTGGATGCAAACGTCTTGGGTGACAACGTTGCCAAGGCCAAAGAACAACAGGGCAAGGCTCCCGAGGGCTACGCCGACTACCGCAAGGTCCTCGAACGAAAAGACATCGACGCGGTCATGATCGCCGCCCCCGATCACTGGCACACCAAGATCTCCGTCGAAGCGATGCTCGCAGGCAAAGACGTGTACTGCGAAAAACCGCTGACGCTGACCATCGACGAAGGCAAGTTGATCGAAAAGATCGTCAAGCAAACCGGACGTGTCTTCCAAGTCGGAACGATGCAGCGGACAGAAAACGGAAAACGCTTCCTTCAAGCCATCGCCATGATCCGCGACGGCCGGATCGGCGAGATCCAAAAAGTCACCTGCGGCATCGGCGGGGCAACCGGCTCACCAGAGATTCCTGCCATCGAAGTCCCCAAGGGCCTCGACTGGGACATGTGGCTCGGCCCCACTCCCAAGGTCCCCTACCGCGCCCTGCCACAAATGCGAAAGGGATACGGCGGCGGCGTGCCGCTCTACACCAATTGCCACTACGCTTGGCGGAACTGGTACGAGTATTCCGGTGGCCAGATGAACGACTGGGGAGCTCACCACGTCGACATCGCCACCTGGGCGTTGGGCGCCGATCAATCCGGCCCCAACAAGATTACCCCCGTCAGCTACTCACTGCCGGTCGAATACAAGGATGGCTACCCGACGGTCAGCGACCAGTACAATTCGCCGACCAAGTTTGAGATCCTCGCCAACATGCCTGGCGACATTCCCATGGTCGTCACCAGCGAAGGAGACAACGGGATCCTGTTCGAAGGCACCAAGGGCCGCTTCTTCGTCAACCGTGGCAAGATCGTTGGCAAGCCCGTCGAAGACCTGGAATCCAACCCGCTTCCTGAAGGCGCCATTGAACAAGTTTACGGCGGCCCCGTTGCAGCCAATCACACAGACAACTTCGTGCAAGCCATGCGAACTCGGAAACAACCGATCTCCGACGTTTGGACCCACAACCGAATGCTCGAAACCTGTCACTTGGCCAACATCTCCATCCGCCTCGGTCGTGAATTGAACTGGGACCCAACCAAGCGTGAAATCGTCGGCGACGACGAAGCCAACTCGTTCCTCTCGCGTGAAAGCCGCAAGGGATACGAAATCGACATGTGATCGATTGCCTGATGGCCCGATCAGTCGGGCGACGGAACCGATCCCAATGCCGGACCGCCCTCAAGCGGCCCGGCATTTTTTTTGCGACTAGCGACTAGCGACTAGCGACTAGCGACTAGCGACTAGCAACTAGCAACCAGCAACCAGCAACCAGCAACCAGCAACCAGCAACCAGCAACCAGCAACCAGCAACCAGCAACCAGCAACCAGCCATCAGCAACCAGCCATCAGCCATCAGCCATCAGCTAAGCAGCTAAGCAGCTAAGCAGGTGTCATCGGGTATGTGAGCCGCTGGCGTTAGCCACGGTTTTCACGCACAACCGGGGCGAACGCCCAAACGGCTCTCATGGTTGTGCTTGATCACTCCTGCCGACCTGCTTCTCAGCTATCAGCTATCAGCTATCAGCTATCAGCTATCAGCTATCAGCTATCAGCTATCAGCTAGAAGCTATCAGCTAGAAGCTAGAAGCTAGAAGCTAGAAGCTAGAAGCTAGAAGCTAGAAGCTAGAAGCTAGAAGCTAGAAGCTAGAAGCTAGAACGCCCTTCTGCGACCGCACGTGCATCGTCGCTCAAAGACACTTCGAACTCGAACTCACCGGGCTCGAAATTCATTGGAACTTGGCAGTCCTTGGCCACGATGCGATTGATTTTCCAATCCAGCCATCGCCACCACGATAGCGAGCGTTCCCAGTCTCGAAGACAGGTTCGCAACTCAATCGCACGTGGATGATCCGGTTCGCCAGACTGGTTGAGCGCATCCAACGCGCCACCCACCAACCCGTTGACAAGCAACGCGGTCGCGAAGTTGCGTTTGCAAGCACTGGAAACTTCCGACCGCTCCAGCACGCCGTCGGAAGACAGGACGAATTGCCGAAAAACCGACAAGGCTTCTTCCTTCCGCCCTGATCGCAGAAGGCAGACGCCCAACGTGTTTCGAATCGCGGGCGTTCTTCCTGCGGAATGCAAGCGACGGACCACACCTTCATAGTCACGCTGGGACAAAAGATTGGAAACGGACCGCAGTGCCGCCGGCAATTCAGGCGTTCGATTTGGCGGGGAAGACGGTGGCGAAAAGGCAGGGATGGAAGAAGCAGAATGGGATGTGCGTACAGACATCGACAAAACTCTCAGGAAGAACATTGCAAAAGAAAATCAGATAGAAGACCAACCCGAAGGCGTCTTAGATCTGCAATCTCACATGCAAGTTCACGAGAGAATCCCCTGTCCCAACGCTTGCCCACGCTCGCGATTCCAGCGCACAGGCAAACAGCAAACGAGCTGCTTGTCCGCAACGATCCGGCACGCTTGAGTCCAAGGACCCCGACCATTCGCGGGCGTCCTTGAACGCCTGAGCAAGCGAAGCGGCGCTGCGCTCCGAGTCCACCGCAATGGGACGTTCGACCGAGACATTCTCAAGCGTCGAGACGGCGGCGGAAAGCGAATCCGATTTGGCAACGGAAACAGGAGGAAACGCCGGTGGCAGGAATTGCAACCAAGCGACCAACCAAACAGCGGTCATCAAGCACACCCGTCCAAACACGCTGGTGCGCTTCGGCAACGAGGCCGGGAACGCGAAATCGTTTGGAGGGCAAGGAAGAACCATGAGTTGGAATGTCGAGATCGCTTTCGCGACCACCATCGAAAAAAATTGCCGATCGATCGGACAGAATCACATGAGCCGTGGAGGCGTTCGCCTGGACCGCTAAGCAGGTCGGCTGGAATGATCGGGCACAACCATGTGAGCCGTTTGGGCGTTAGCCCGGTTGCGCGTGAAAACCGTGGCTAACGCCAACGGCTCACATACCCGATGACACCTGCTTAACGCTTGGCTGCCTTGCGTTCCGCTTTCTCCATCGCCTTCGCTTCGCTGGCCGGATCGTGATTCGGGTTGGGCTCTGTCGGCACAGGAGCCCCCATTTGCTTTCGCCACGCCACCAGTTTGCTATGCAGTGCTTGGGTCTTGATCGGATTGGTGGTTGCCAAGTTGTTGGACTCACCTGGGTCCGCCACCAGATCGTACAACTCCAACCCACCGTCCTCGAAGTACTCATGAAGCTTCCAACGACCGTCTCGAATGATCCCGCACGGGCGGCTTCGGTACAGCAGGTCTCGTTGACCGTCGGTGACTGCGTAGCTTTGCAGGTACGCAGGGAAATGCCAAAACAGATCGCGTTCAGCGAGGCTTCCGTCTTGCTTCAACAACGGCATCAAACTCAGGCCATCGAGTGGCTGGTCCGCCGGACGTTTGGCTCCCGTCATCTCAACAAAGGTGGGGTACAAATCGGCAGCGATGATCGGAACGTCGCACTTCGTTCCTGGCTCCACGACGCCCGGCCAAGTCACGAAGAACGGTTCGCGAATTCCACCTTCGTAGTAGGTTCCCTTGTAACCACGCAGCGGTTTCATCGAGGTCGCAGGTCCGAAACCACCGTTGTCACTGGTGAAGACGATCGCAGTGCTCTCTTCCAACCCAAGTTCCCGCAGCGTGTCGACCAACCGCCCGACTCCCTCATCGACGCTCTCGATCATGGCCGCCATCACCGCGTGATCGTGCAACGTGCCGGGCTGCTTCGCCTTGTACTTGGCGACGAGATCCGGCTTGGCTTGCAAAGGCGTGTGAACGGCAAAGTGAGACAGGTACAAGAACCAAGAACGTTTCTGATTGTCTTCGATGAACCGGATGGCTTCGTCCGTGAGTCGATCCGTCAGGTACTCTTCATCGGTTGCGTCTTGCAATCCCGGCGCCTTGGGATGCGGCGGGAAGTATCCCTTGGGTGGACTGCCGCTGTGCGTGCCGGCGACATTGACGTCAAAGCCATAGGGCAGCGGGTCGTCACTCAGATGCCACTTGCCAATGATGCCGGTTCGATACTCAGCCTCATGAACTTGATGAGCCCACGTTTGAATGTCCGTTGAGAGCACGTCCGTGCCAGGAATGTGCTGCAACGTTCCGTGCTTCGGGTGGCCCCGACGCTCGGTTCCGACGTTGTAGATCTCGTGACGCGGCGAATATTGACCTGACAATAAACTGGCCCGTGCCGGGGCACAGTTCGCGGCACACGAATAAGCATTCGTGAACACCATGCTTTGCTCCGCCAACGCATCCAAGTTCGGCGTTTCGTAGAAATCGGATCCCATGAAGCTGGCGTCACGCCAACCGTAGTCGTCCAAGTAAATGAACAAGACGTTTGGATGTTGCTTGCTTGGCGTTTCCGCAAAGCAGGCGGGTGACAACACGATGGCAAACAGAAACACAGGCAGAGCCCATCGCAGGCGAGAGATCGTGTTCATGAACTTGACTCAAAAATCAGCGTGCAAAGCAAGGTAGGATGGCCACTCTTGGCCGTCAGAGTGGTGGATGTCGGCCAAGAGTGGCCAACCTACAACAAAATCACAACCCGACGCGTGAGCGAGGGACCTGAGATTGCTGCCCCCTCCCTGCTTCGAAACTCAAAGACCTTCCGTGATTTTAACCAAGCGTTCTTTTCGCGAGCCACCTTCACCGAAGCCAATTCGCAGCAGCAACGAATCCGCCAAGACCGCGGGGCTGGCGTAACAATCCGATCCGAGACGATTCTTTGAAATCAGTTGGTAGTCGTCCCCCGTGGCGGCGAAAACATAGTGGTTGCCTGACAGGTCCGACACATACACATTGCCCCCCGCCAACACCGGCGATCCACTGAAATTGCCGCCCAAGCGTTCCTTCCACTGAACACTTCCATCGTCGTTGGACCAACACATCGCGACTCCATTGTCGGTGACTCCGAACAGACTGGTGCCGTTGGTCACCACCGAAGGTTCATAAAGAGCCGTGCGGTCCGACCAAATCTCTTCGCCCTCCGCAGAAAAGCACGCCGTTTGTTTGTCGGGGTAACCGCCCGATGCAAAGATCCGATCGCCCGCCGTCACGATCGTGCCGCAGGTGGCTTCGGCGATCCCGGGCGTTTCCCAGCGAGGCTCGCCGGTCGCCGGGTCGTAGCTGGCAACTCGGTCGCCTCCAGTGATCAACAACTGATCCATCCCGCCAACGTTGGCAATCATCGGACTGGAATAGCTGCTGGCGTCCCCTCGAGACCGGCGCCAAGCGATCTCGCCCGATTCCAGATCCAACGCCACCAGGTAACCGCCACCAAAGTTGTCCGCGGCGATGATCACAAAGGATTGATACAACACGGGGGAGGGAGCGTAGCCGAACTTCGATCCAAAGGCCCCCACATCGGTCTGCCAAACCACTTCGCCGTTCAGGTCGACCGCTGTGACGAAGATGCGTTCTTGATTCAGGAACGCGGTGACGATGAGTTCGCCGTCCGAGGCGGGCGTGCCGTTGGCGTTGGTGGCTTTGTTGTGAACTTCTCTCGCGGACGGGAAGTTGCCTTCATGGATCACACGTCGCCACTTTTCCTCCCCCGTTTCCAAGTCAAACGAAACCAGCATCTGTTGTTGCTTCGCGTCGTCCGCCGTCCCCAGAACAACTTGGTCGCCGACGACGATCGGGCTGCTGTGACCGCGGCCGGGAACGTTGGCTTGCCAAGCGATGTTGGTCGACTCATCCCAAGTTGTGGGCGGCGCCGCGTCATCGGCTCGCCCGTCCATCGTTGGGCCACGCCACTGCGGCCAAGGCAAATCAACCGCGGGCGTCTCGCGAATTTGCAAAGCCACTCCGCTGTCGCTGATCGAAACCTCCTCGACCGGCGTGGACTTCCTGCAAGCAGAGAAACCGAGGAACACGACCGCCAACCCGAAGGTCCAACTCAGGTGGATGGATTGGCGTGAGATCGATCGTTTCATCGGGACTTCTCCTGCGAGTTCATTTCTTGGGCTTCGGCGCGGCCGGTTGCTTCTTTTTCTTACCAGGGCCAACTGGTTCCACAAACATACCGTGCTCGAAAATCACCGGTTCGCTCATCCGCGGGTCGCCGGTCCGCTTCAGCTCGCCAATCAATCGGTCATGGAGCTGCTTCTCCGTTTCCGCATGGTCGGAGTGCCCCGCCAGGTTGTTCAAACAATCCGGATCGGACTTCAGGTCATACATTTCGATCCGCGGACGGCGTCCCACCATGAAATCAAACGCTTCGGGATACTTTTCGCGGTTCAGCGCAACGAAGGCCTTGGTCGGACTCGCGTCGAGGTCCGGATACGCGGCAAAGGTGATCTCACGCAATTCTTCCTCCGATGGGAATTCACTGGCGTCGGCATCCAACTCGGGACCGTCACCCATCGGCGTACGCTCCGGTTCGAAATTGACGATGTACAACCAATCATCCGACTGGATGGCTCGCTGCGGATAAGGCTTCGCGCCTTCGCGAGCCGTTGCGACATGGCGTTCTCGACCGGTGAAGACCGCGTCCCGCGACGGATCGATCCTGCCCGATTTGTCGCTGGTCAGAAGCGGGGTGATGGGACGAGCGATCATGCTCGCAGGAGCTTCGACGCTGGCCACTTCCAAGAACGTCGTTGCCAATTCGGGAAGCGAAACAAAATCGGTCACCACACGGTTGGAATGTCCCACCCCGTTTGGCCAACGAACCGCAAGCGGCACGTGCGTCCCAAAGTCGTACAAATTGCACTTCCCACGCGACACGCCGGGAACCCCGTGGTCACCGCTGACAACCAACAACGTGTCGTCGGCAATGCCCAGCCGCTGCAGTTCTTCGTCCAACACCACCAGTGCGGCATCAAACGCCATCGCCTCGCCCAGGTAGTCCGCAAAGTCTTCACGAATTTCGGGCACATCGGGCAGGTAGGCGGGCAGTTTGCCTTTCAAGTCATCGGGGTTGATGCCCCAGAGTTCATGCCCACTCTTGGCGATCCATTTTCGGTGAGTGTTGGTGGGTCCAAACCAATAGCAAATCGGTGAATCGCCATCGAGTTGTCCGTCGTTGTCAGCGTCGAGGAAGTTGCGAATGTTCTGGCGAACTTCATCGAACAGTTTCGCTTTCGCTGCGTCACGATCCTCGGCCTTCATCACGAACTGCGAAAACCCGTTGAACTTCGATCCGGCTTTGTTGGACGCTGTGCGTGTTCCACCGTACGGCGCGTTGCCGGGACGCCCGGGACTCCAGACTTTGTAAGTGTGACCGATCCGGTACCCGGATTCTTCCAACAACAACGGGTAAGCGGGCAACGAAAAATCCCAGACCGCGCCAAGCAAGATCGATGCCTTGTCACATCGCCAAAACGGTTGCCCAGACATCAACGAACTTCGGCAGGGCGTGCACGACGGTGCGCTCACAAACGCGTTGGTGAACAACACCCCGTCGCGAGCGATCGAATCGAACTTGGGAGTCGAGATCACTTCGCTGGCGGTGCCTGGAAAATGCTTCGCATAGGCACTCGCGTAGCAGCCCCAGTCGTCCGCAAACGCCATCACGACGTGTGGCCGTGACTTCGTTGGTTCAGATGGCTTTGCATCAGCCAGTGCCGGTGAGGCAACGAACAGCAACAAAGCGACAGGTAGAAAACGGGAACATTGCCGATTCGACATGGCATTCTCCGACGGAAGAGATCAGGTGGGATATTGGGGTGGGGATCGAGACGGGTGGCAATCAAGGTCCCCACGCGTCGCGAGGAATTATCCTAGCCAACATCCCGCGCGATCGTTGAACTTCCCACGAAAATGAGCCCCAATCGGCCGAAAAACCGTCCCCGTCGCCGAGCCGGCTCAGCCACTCGTAGCGAAACTCGTCAAGAGTTTCGTTCTCCCCCCTGAATCGCCAAAAGTCTTGACGACTTTCGCTACGAACGGAGGGGGTAGCGAAACTCGTCAAGAGTTTCGTCCTCCAACCTGAATCAGCGAAAGTTTTGACGACGTTCGCGACGAATGGCGAGCCATCATCTGAGGGCGTCCGATCAGACCAACTCCGGTCGTGGCGTGTCCTCCAAAAACGTCAGATTACCACCGATGGGAACCGCGGGGGTTGTGCGGTATTCTTCTGCTCTCTCGCATTCAGCAGCATCTCCAGTCTCGGGTAGCGAAACTCGTCAAGAGTTTCGGCCTCCCCCCAGACTCGCCGAAAGTCTTGACGACTTTCGCTACGAATGGCGAGTGATCCACAGCAAATGCCCTTTGGCCTCCATCGAATCCAGCCCCATGCCCGAGCCCTCCTGCCGATCAGTTGCGATCATCGGTTTGGGGTTGTTGGGTGGAAGTGTGGCGTTTGCGATTCGCAGACGCTGGCCGTCGGTTCGCCTGACTGCGTGCGCTCGTTCGCCTGAAACGCGGGAATTTGCGTTGGATCGGTCCATTGTTGACGAGGTCTTCGAGACCCCCGCCGCCGCCGCGGAAGGCTGTGATTTGGCGGTCATCGCGACGCCGGTCAACCGAATCGCATCGCTGGCCCAGGCACTGGCAGGACAATTCCCGGAGCTGACCCTGACCGACGTCGGCAGCACCAAAGGGGGACTGGTCCGCGAATTGGCGGGGACCGCGTCGGCCAAGCAGTTCGTTCCGGCTCACCCGATCGCGGGAAGCGAAAAGAGCGGCGCGGAGCACGCCCGAGCGGACCTTTTCGACGACAAACCCATCGTGATCACGCCCAGCGGCGAAGAACTGCCGCAACACATCACCGCCGCGACCGAATTTTGGCGAGCCACTGGCGGACGAATTGTCACGATGCCGGCCGAACAGCACGATGCCACCTTGGCATTGACGTCTCATTTGCCACACTTGCTGTCGTCGCTCGCCGCACGCCAAATCACTCGCGAAATGCTCGCCTTGGTTGGCAATGGCTGGCTCGACACCACTCGCGTGGCGGCGGGGGATGCGGACCTTTGGACCGCCATCGTTTCCGAAAACCGCGACGCGATCCTGAGTGCTATCGAACAATCCCGGTCGGACTTGGACACCCTGCAAACCATCGTGCACCAGGGCGACGACGCTGCCCTGCGAACCTGGCTCGACACCGCCAAACAAATTCGACAGTCCGCTCAAACCTAGCCACGACCGCCCGCGGCCCAGGTTGCTTGACCTTTTCCCGACTCCATCCTCATTCCCCGATTTCGCATCATGCCGCTTTGGCAAATCGACATTCATCCTGCTCCCGGTCAGATCGATCGACTCGGCGAACAAACGGCTCGTGAAATCCATGAACTTGGATTGGGCGACGACCTGCTGATCGCGGCCGCACGGGGATACTTGATCCAAGCTGACATCGACCAAGCTTCCGCCAACGAAATTGCATCGACGTTGCTGGCCGATTCCATCACGGAATCGGTCGTCGTCGGGCACCCCGGCAAAGACGCTTCGCAGGTCGAAGCGGACTTGTCCGAAGCTCCCGAATCGTTGATGGAATTGCTGGCAGAACGCGGCATCGAATCCGAACCGCACCTGGTGCATGTGATGCCCAAGCCCGGTGTGATGGACCCGGTCGCGGCCAGCACCCAGGGCGCGCTCGCCGACAGCGGTGTCGAAGGCAGCACAGTCAAGACGTTCCGCAAATTCTGGATCGCCGGCACCGACGAAGCTCAACTGGAAACGATCTGCCGCCGCGCCCTGTCAAACGATTCCATCGAAGCGTTTGTGATCGGGCCGTTGATGATGGACCGATTGGATGTCGGTTCGGCTGGCGAATTTGAATTGGTGCACGTGCCAATTCGAGAACTGGACGACGCCGGACTGGAAAAGCTTTCCAAGGAAGGCCAGCTCTACCTGACGCTGGTCGAGATGCAAACCATTCGCGATCACTTCGTCGAACTGGGACGCGACCCAACCGACATCGAACTCGAATCCGTCGCTCAAACTTGGTCAGAACACTGCAGCCACAAAACGCTGGCCGGCCGGATCCACTACAAGGGCCCCGGTGCTGACGGAACGCCCGGCGGTGACGAACGCCAATACAACAACATGCTCAAAGAAACGATCTTTGAAGCGACCCAAACCATTCGTCGCTCGCTGGGCGACGACGATTGGTGCGTCAGCGTGTTCAAAGACAACGCGGGCATCGTGACCTTCGACGAACAAGACCACGTGTGCTTCAAAGTCGAAACACACAATCACCCGTCGGCGCTCGAACCTTACGGCGGAGCCAACACCGGAATCGGTGGCGTCATCCGTGACCCAATGGGCACGGGCATGGGAGCCAAACCGATCTGCAACACCGACGTGTTCTGCTTCGCTCCGCCAGACGTTTCGCCCGAAGAATTGCCACCTGGCGTGCTGCATCCACGCCGCGTCATTCAAGGCGTTGTGTCCGGCGTTCGAGATTACGGCAACCGAATGGGAATCCCCACGGTCAACGGCGCGGTCTACTTCGACGAGCGTTATCTCGGTAACCCGCTGGTTTACTGCGGCAACGTCGGCATCATTCCCGTTGGCATGGAAGACAAGGAAGTCAAACCCAATGACTTGATCGTCGCGGTCGGCGGACGCACCGGACGAGACGGAATCCACGGGGCGACGTTCAGCAGTGCGGAACTGACCAGCGAATCCGAATCGCTGTCCGGCGGTGCCGTTCAAATCGGTAACGCAATCACCGAAAAAATGGTCCTCGACGTGCTGATGCAGGCTCGCGATCGCGGCTTGTACAACGCGGTCACGGATTGCGGTGCGGGTGGCTTCAGCAGTGCCGTTGGCGAGATGGGTGAAGAACTCGGTGCCGAAGTTTGGCTCGACAAAGCCCCGCTCAAATACGACGGTCTGACTTACACCGAGATCTGGATTTCCGAAGCTCAAGAACGCATGGTCTTGGCCGTTCCGCAAGAACGCTGGGACGAACTGCGAGAACTTTGCGAAAGCGAAGGCGTGGAAGCCGCCGCGATCGGTCGCTTTGTTCCCACCGGCCGACTGCAATTGAACTTCCACGGCCAAACGGTCGGCGACGTCGCCATGTCGTTCTTGCACGACGGACGTCCGCCCGTGATTCGCGATGCAATCTACGAACCACCAAAAGCCAAACCATTGTCGATCGGTGATCGCGACGCCGCAGCCAACTCCGAGACGCTGCTCAAGATCCTGGGCAGCTACAACGTCGCCAGCAAGCACTGGGTGATCCGCCAATACGATCACGAAGTCCAAGCGGGCAGCGTCGTCAAACCTTTGGTCGGCCCACAATGCGATGGCCCCGGCGACGCTGCCGTTGTGCGTCCCAAACTGACCAGCCGTCGTGGGCTGGTGATCAGTTGCGGCATGAACCCTCACTACGGCGACTTCGACACGTATCACATGGCCGCTTCGGCGATCGACGAAGCCATGCGGAACGCGGTTGCGGTCGGTGCCGATCCTTCCAAGATCGCGATCCTGGACAACTTCTGCTGGGGATACACCGATCGAGCCGAAACGCTGGGGTCGCTCGTCCGAGCCGCGATCGCTTGCCAAGATCTCGCGGTCACGCTGGGCACGCCGTTTGTCAGCGGCAAGGACAGCCTGAACAACGAGTTCAGCTTCTTCGATGACAACAACGAAAAGCAAACCATCGCGATTCCGCCCAGCCTGCTGATCAGTGCGATGGGCCAGATCGATGACGTCAGCAAATCAGTCACGATGGACGCGAAGGAAGCCGGCAACGTGATTTTCCTGGTCGGAGACACGCATCGTGAACTCGGTGGCTCGCACTACGGATTGGTCGAAAACGAACCCGGCGGTGCCGTGCCAGAAGTCGACGCCAACTTGTCCAAGAAGACTTTCGCCACGGTCCACCAAGCGATCCAGGCTCGACTGGTTCGCTCCTGCCACGACCTCTGCGAAGGTGGCCTGGCGGTCGCCGCGGTCGAAATGGCTCTGGCCGGCGGATTGGGAATGGAGCTCGATCTGGCGGCTGTCCCTCGTGAACAACCCTCCAACGACGGCGTGCAAACCGCCGCGGCATTGTCGGCCGCGGAAGTGCTGTTCAGTGAATCCAACACGCGATTCCTGATCGAATGTGCACCCGAATCAGCCGAGGCACTCGCCAAGATTTTCGCGGACTCTGGGATCAGCCTGACCCAACTAGGCGAAGTCACCGAAACCGACCAATTCACCGTCCGAGACGGGAGCACCGTGGTGCTGGAAACCGACATTGCGAGCGCAAAATCAGCCTGGCAAGCACCCCTGGACTGGTGAACGGAAGTCGAATCCTTCGCAAACTTCGCAAGAAGCTTGCGAAATTCGCATTGAACCGCGAGCTGGTTTACTCTGTAATTGCTACAGAATGCATCCGTTCGGCGAAAAAATCGCCAACAAAGACGAACAACTTCAACCATTTGGAACCGCGTGGAACTCTGGGTCCGTCGAATCGCTTTGATCGCTTATGTGGTCGGTGGCTGGCTTTTGCCGGCCGCCCACCATCATGTGGCGACGTGCGATTCCACCCATTCCCACGTCGGCGTGCACGACGAATGCTCCCACACGCATTCGCCTGAGAATGTCACTGAATGTTGCTCGCATTCGAGCTCTGCAGACGCAGTGCAGCACGCACCGCTGCCGCCAGGTTGCTCGGAAGAATTGCTGGTTTGGGAGACGAGCCTGCCGTCCGCAGAGATCGTCTCGGATCACCAGCACGCTCATCAATGCAGTGACCTTTGTGCGTTATGCAACGCTCGCACGATGGCTGAAAGCCCGATCGCGGTCTCTGTCCACCGCGAAACAGTTCGGTGCACAGCCAATCACCGGATCGAATCAACCACCTTGGAAGACTCGGCAGATTGCTGGCTTCCGTACACACGCGGCCCGCCTTCTTTGACCTGAAAACTGCCGTTCTGGGTTGCGGTGAAAACCAGTTTCACTGTAACGCAAACTCACTGTCTTCTATCGAGAGCCACTGCGCTCTCATTTTCAGGTCTCATTCCATGCCGAACTTCTCCGCCCCCGCTGCACGCGTGCACGCGACCCCAAGCCGTCGCTTGACTGCCGGATCCTCGCTCCGAAACGCATTCACACTCGTTGAATTGCTGGTTGTCATCGCCATCATTGGCGTCCTCGTTGGCCTGCTGCTTCCCGCCGTCCAGGCCGCCCGCGAGGCCGCCCGCCGGATGTCGTGCCAAAACAACTTGCACCAAATGGGCATCGCCCTGCACAACTACCACGGCATCTTCAATCAATTGCCCAGTGGCTGGTTGGCGGATGACACCGATCACCATGAACCCGGCTGGGGCTGGGCCGCCGCGATCACCCCGCAAATCGAAGCCAGCAACGTCTACGAAACCATTCGCTTTGGGATGGCGATCGAAGAAGACGAGAACCAACAAGCTCGCGAATCGTCGATCCCCAGCTACATGTGCCCGAGCGACCCGCTCGAAACTCTGTTCTTTATCGCCGAAGCGCACGGCGACGGCGATGGTCACGAGCATGCTCACTCAAGCTCGCTGGACGACGATCACGATGATGACGACCACGACGATGAACACGAGAGCGGGCACAACGTGGACGATGGGGATGAGTTTCTCTTCCAAATCGCCAAGAGCAACTACGCCGGCGTGTTCGGCACGTTTGATATCCACGAAGACATGTACCACGGCGACGGGCTGTTCTACGGCAACAGCCGCCACCGTTTTCGCGACGTCTTGGATGGGCTGAGCCAGACCGTGATGGTCGGCGAACGCAACAGTCGCCTGGGCGGCTCGATTTGGCAAGGGCTGATCCCCGAGGCCAACGCCGCCGCGTCTCGGATCGTGGGCGCTGCTGACCACACGCCCAACAGCGACGTCGGCCACTTTGAAGACTTCAGCAGCTATCACGCTGCCGGTGCCCAGTTCATCCTGAGCGACGGTTCGGTCCGGATGCTTTCGCAGTTCATTGACCTGGAGGTCTACCACGCGTTGGTGACCCGAGCCAATTACGAAGTCATCCAAGCCGACACCTTCTGATCAACCTGCCCCCGATCAGGCGGCTGATTTCCTGGCCGCTTGGGTTGGTGCCAACCAGCCCCGAATCCCACCAAGATCGGTCGACCAAGCTTCACTGGTTCGACGATCACAGAACGTGTGGAACAACCCGTCGATCGTGTCGCTGAGCGTTCGCACGGCTTCGATTCGGTCTTCCGGTCCGAAGTCGTTGTCGTCTTCGTCCAAATGAATTCGAGCGCCGCTGATCCCAAACGTTTCGGCTTGCAAAGTTAAGTCGAACTGCTGGCCTTCGCGAATCAGCGTCATGCCTGTCTTGCGAGGCAACTTTCCACTCTGGATCGCTCGCATCGCCTCGGGCAACTTCGTCGGGCACTCAGCCGAAATCGATTCTTTACCGGAGTCGCCCAGCGGGCATTCCAAGGACAGCGTTTTGGCCAACATCAACGTGACTTCTGTTCCGTCAAACGTCTCGATCGTGTCGGTTTCCGTTTCCAACATCCACCACAACCACAGCAAGAATTCGTTGCCGAGGAAGTCCGGTGACTGAGAATGTTCATTGGCCCAAGCGACGCCGCTGAACCCTTCGCCGGCAACGAAACTGGCCGGCATCACATCGTCCATCTCTGCATAGCGATCGTTGTCACGCGCCCAATCCTGAGCGACGACGCCGGCACCGATGTGACCACACTCGATCCCGAACACACGCTCGAGCAGATCGATGCAGTGACCGCTGCCGGTGCCTGCGGTTCCGCCGTAATACAGCAAATCGCGGCTGCAATCCCACAACAATGCGTGCTGCTGGAACTTGCGGTACTTGCCCGTCGCCGCTTCGTTCTCGCAGCGTTGCTCGACCGCTTCCTTGGCTTCTTTGCGTTGCGACTTAGTCGGTTTCCCGCCCGGATTTTCGCGGCTCAATGCCGCGAGCTCCATCGACAACCAAGCTTTCTTGATCACCGAGGGAACCTGGTTGGTATCCACGCGAACGCCGAAGTGAACGGCATCGTCGATGATGTTTTTCGCCAAATCAAAATCTTGATCGAAAAGGTGATCGCCGCCCAAAAAACCCAGGTGCACGTTTTCTTCGTTGGCAGTTTCCGTTCGCCCGGCCACGTTTTCCGCCATCCGTTCGATGTGTTCCTGCCCGAAGGGGCCGTCTTCAAATTGGTTGACGCGAAAACGTTCAAAGGAAAGGCTACCGGAGAGAAACGGCATGGAAGGGAATCCCATTCGATAAGCGGAAGAAGCCAGCCACCCCGAGTCGGCTGTGTCGTTGGCTTATCGTCCAACCAGGTCTTGGAAATTGCCGTCCCATCCACAGACCATCGCAACACCGCAAACCGCACATCCGGAACAACCGGCTTGCGATACGGCACAGCTTCTTCCGAGGCGGGGTTCGGAACGTCACGGCCGAGCAGAACATTTGCCCTCAAACGCTTGCGTGGTTGGTTGACGCCCTGGAACTGCGTGACCGGAACGACTGGAAGTGAACTTGGTTGCGATGTGGCCCGGCGGTGGAAGGCTGCCCGACGGAACAGTTGAGGACAACTGTTCTACTCTGATGCTTGCCTCTCCCCCCTGGAACGCCGATTCAATCAACGACGACTTCACCCTCCCCCTGGGAGGGTCGAGCGAAGCGAGGGGAGGGGCGTCTCCCTCGCTGCTCACCGCGAACGAATCTCGGAGCCTCGCAGTGAGCGGCCCACTCCTTGGTAAAGCTGCTTCTCCGTGACAACCATGTCCATGTAAACGTCATGAGGCTGCACTGGGATCGTGTCGAACAACTGGCACTCGAACGCCAACGCAACCAAACGCGAATCCGACCGGACATTCCCGAGCAGTTTGTCGTAGTAGCCTTTGCCGTGCCCGATCCGGCCACCACGCCGGTCAAAGCCAACTCCAGGAACCAAGACCAAATCCAGATCCTTCACGGCAACTCGCTTCGATTCCACGCCGCGCAGTTCCTCGCGAGGCTCCAAAATCCTGTACGCTCCTTCGGAAAGTTCTTCCATCGACTCCAGATGAAACAGCTCCAACTCGCCCTCGACACAGTACGGAACGATGACCTGCTTGCCGCTTTCGATGGCCGCGGGCAAAGCGTGCCGAGTTCGAACTTCTGCTCGCACATCGATGTACCACATCACACACTTCGCCGATTGATACGCAGGCAACTGCATCACGGCGTCGGTAATCGCATGACTGCAACCGTCCTTGTCGGCCTGCTCTCGACGAGCCGCGAGGGCCGCAATTCGGATCGCTTGCTTGAGACCAGCGAGCTTTTCTTGCTCCTCGCTCATCGGATCGAAAGCGGACATCGGCTTCTCATTCGAAGAAAGTCGCGAACTTCGCAGCGGGCTCATCCCAGCGATCCGTTTGCTGAGGCTCGTAGGTTTGCGTCGGGAAACTATGACGCACCAACTGGCGAGCTTCATCGATCGAATGCAGCGAGCCACTTCCAATCATCTGCATCAAAATGTTCCCAATCGCCGTGGCCTCGACTGGACCAGCAACCACCCGGCGTCCACAAGCATCGGCGGTCATCTGGCACAGCAACGCATTGAGCGAACCGCCACCGACGATATGAATGGTCTGGATGTGCGACTGAGTCAGTGACTCCAAGTGTTGCAAACACATTCGGTATCGAAGCGCGAGCCCTTCCAAGGCACCTCGGAACAGAACCCCATTGTTCGTCGGAACCCGCTGCCCCGTCCGACCGGCCAACCCGCAAATCGCGTCAATCATGTTGTCAGGAGCGACCAGTGCAGGATCATCCGGATTGACCAACAACTCAAACGGCTCCGCACCGGCAGCGGCCTGGGTCATCTCCGCCCATGACGGTGCGTTGCCCTGGCGATCGAGCGCCGCACGAATCTGCTGATAGATCCACAACCCACCGATGTTCTGCAGCAATCGCGTGCTTCCTCGCACCCCGCCCTCATTGGTGAAGTTCAACTCGGCGCACAAAGGCGAAACGTTCGGCTGCGGGATCTCGACTCCCATCAACGACCAAGTCCCCGAACTGATGTAACACCAATCCGGCGAAGCCGGAGCGAAACCATCCGCAGGAACTGCCAACACCGCCGACGCCGTGTCATGGGTGGCGGGCAGGATCACTGGTACGTCGTGCAGCCCGGTTTCCATCGCGACGCTGGACTGGACGGTGCCGATCGTCGTCCCAGCAGGGGTGGGCTCCGCAAACCAACTGCGAGGCAAACCAAAGCCGTCCAACAACTTGGTGGACCAAGTTTGCGTGGCAGGATTCAGCAACTGGGTCGTCGATGCGTTGCTGGCTTCGATCGACCGTTCCCCGGACAGCAACCAGTGAAACAAGTCTCCCATCATCAGGAACGATTCCGCGGTCTCAAACACGGAATCCCCGTTTTGCTTCGCCGCAATCAGTTGGCACAGGGAATTAATGTCCATGAACTGCATGCCGGTTTCCTGAAAGATCGTTTCCCTCGGAACGATCTCGCAGATCTTTTCAACCATCCCGCGGTGCCGGGCGTCGCGGTAGTGCCAAACTGGGCCAGCAATCTGATCGCGAGGATCCACAAACCCGAAGCTCACCCCCCAAGTGTCGACACCCACCGACGCGATGGTGGCCTGTGCCCAATCCGATTGAGCCCGCCCTGCGGCATCCCGCAAGCCATCCTGGATGTCCTGCCACAACTGCAGGTGATTCCAAAGCATCGCGTCCTGGACCTTCACAGGCCGATTGACGAACCGTCCCGTCTCGACCAACTCCAACCGCCCCTCCTCCATCCCGCCGGCGATCACACGTCCACTGGACGCCCCCAGATCAACCGCGAGATGAACGGGCCCAGCAAACTGAACTTCGCGAGAGGATGCTTCGGGGGATGACATCTTGGCTCCAAACAGAAAATCGAATGAGAGAGTGCGGAAGTTTTGACGCGGGCAAGGGACTACTGCAACCGCGCCGGTCGGGCGGAAAAGGGCCCAATCAGGCAACCCTGCATCGCCGCCCCACCACCTGGGAGGTCGTGCGGCTTTTAAATACCTTGCTCGTAACTTCTTGCGAACCCCGCCCGTTGGCAACGGGAGGGGCCGGAAAACGAGCGTTCAGCGAGATTTCTGGGGGAGGGCATCACGCGCCGCTTTCCATTGTTTCGAGCCCCTCCCCTCGCGTTCGCCCGAACGCCGTCGCTCGACCTCCACGAAACTCCTCGCAAACTTCGTTTTGAGGGAGGTGCACCGTGCGGAAACCCACTCGAAAATGGGATTCAAAAGCCGCACGACCTCGTGGCGGGCGGGACGCTGCTGCGGGCCCCGCCCGACAGACAACCTAGCGTGACTGGGAAAGGCGGGCGAGAAGTCGATCGACACTTCACGAAGACTTTTTTTGGCCCCCGGTAGCTTTTGCTAGCAACGCAGTCTCGGCAGCCTGGGTGACTTAACCCGAACTAGCAACGCCGGTTAGCCAAGTGTCGTCATCGCGAGCACACTTCATTCTTTCCAGCATTCAGGCTGGGGAGGCGGTCAAAATTGAAGAATCAGATGTTGACCGGCCCACCAATGCACGTAGGCTTATCCAGACCTCCGCGAGTTCGCCTAGCGTGGAGCCGGACGCGGTCAGCTTGCGGCCACGGGCTGACATCGTTGATGAATTGCCCCAGAACCTTTGTTTTTCGCGACATTTTCGTGCAAATCAGGTTTTGGATCGATTGTTCACGACGGCTTCACGGGCCGGGTACAGGACGTGCCCGGCCGCGGACGCTCGCCCCTCTTTTCTGCCGCCAAGTCCGCTCTGAGCATAAACCAGACCAAAATTCGTTTGGTTGCCCTTTGCGGATGCAAGATCAATCGTTAAAGTTTCGAAAGTGATCTTCGGCCCGGTGTTGCGTGACGCGTCTGTATTCGTTCTGTCTTTCTGTTTTCGGCAATGACTTTTACCTCACGAAGTCCTTTGTGAGATAAGAGTTACGTTCCCTCCATTCTACTCGCGATTGTGATTCGCGAAGCCAATTCCCTCGAACGGATTCGTTTGTTGGCAATGGGTTTCACGATTTGAATTTCGTTCTCAGAGTGCGTTTTGGAGCGAGTGCCGCGATTGAAACTTCGATTCCATCGAATTTTTGATTGGCAAAAGAAGGCGGAACTTTCTAGCGAACGGCGTTGCACCCTCGGAGTTCTCTCGAACCAATTTCGTCATCTCATCGATGCAGTTTCGAAGAATCAAGCTCCAAACAATGTGTGGGCGGATTCCGGGCTGTGTTGGTGCTTTTGTTCTTCCCCGCGAAGGAGCTCCCACTCACGATGGCAACTACGACTCAGCGTCGCCTCGAACCCACCTCGATTCGCAAATTCGGCACCGGCTTGGGCCAGTTCGATTTGCCCGACCTGACCGCCCTGCAAACAGTGTCCTACGCGGCATTTTTGCAAGAAGATGCGGCCAGCAACGCTCGCAAAGATCACGGGCTGGAGTCCGTCTTGAGGGAAATCTTCCCGATCGCCAGTTACGACGGGAACACGACGCTGGAGTACCTGTATTACGAGCTGGGGAAACCTCGTTACACGATTCAGGAATGCCGTCAGCTGCGTTTGACCTATGGTCGACCGCTGCGAATTTGGTTGCGTCTGAACCGCGAAGAACCCATCGAAGAGGAAGTCTACCTGGGCGACCTGCCGATCATGCTGGGCGGTGGTGAATTCATCATCAACGGTGCCGAGCGTGTCGTCGTTTCGCAGCTGCACCGCAGCCCCGGTGTCGACTTCGTGCTGGAACAAGACACGACGACCGATCGCAAATTGCCATCGTGCCGCGTGATCCCCGAACGTGGATCTTGGATCGAAGTCAACGTCACCAAGAAAGACGCGTTGACCGTCCGCATTGACCAAAGCGGCAAGTTTGCCGCCACCATGTTGCTGCGTGCGATGGATCCGAAGTACAGCACCGATGCGGATCTGCTGTCGGCGTTCTACGAAACCGGCACCATCAAGGTGAACGGTGGCAAGGACGCGCCCAAGATCGAAAACAAGATCGCCGTCGACGATGTCGTTTACCCCAGCGGCCACGAGCGTGCTGGCGAAATCATCGTGGAAGCCGGCTACAAGATCACCACCGAATTGTCGGAAACGATCTGCAACGCGGGCGTGACCTCCGTCGAAGCGATGGACCTGCCGAAGGTTCCGTTGATCTTCAACACCCTGGCCGACGACAACACGGCCAGCCACGAAGAAGCGTTGCTGCGGATCTACCAGCGTTTGCGCCCAGGCAACCCGCCTCAATTGGAAAAAGCACGCACGCTCTTCCAAGAGAAGTTCTACGACGACAATCGTTATCGGTTGGGCAAAGTCGGTCGTTTCCGCCTCAATCGCAAACTCGATTTGGGCGTCGAAGAGACCGTCATGACCTTGCGTCCGGACGACATGATCGCCGCGATCCGCTACCTGATCGACTTGTTCGATGCGGACAGCGGTGCCGAGATCGACGACATTGACCACCTGGGCAACCGTCGTTTGCGTACGATCGACGAACTGGCCAGCGAAGAGCTCCGCAAGGGTTTCTTGAAACTGCGTCGCACGGTTCAAGAACGCATGAGTGTCAAAGACGCTCAAGACATGACACCGCGTTCGTTGATCAATCCCAAGAGCGTTTCCGCAGCGATCGATTTCTTCTTCGGTCGTGGCGAACTCTCGCAGGTCGTTGACCAGACGAACCCACTGTCGCAACTGGCACACGAACGCCGCTTGTCAGCTCTCGGCCCTGGTGGTCTGAACCGCAAACGGGCTGGCTTTGAAGTCCGTGACGTTCACATTTCTCACTACGGGCGAATCTGTCCGATTGAAACGCCCGAAGGCACGAACATCGGCCTGATCAGCTCGCTGGCCATCTACGCCGGCGTTGACGATTACGGATTCCTCTGCACGCCTTATCGCAAAGTGGTTGACGGCAAAGTCAGCGACGAAGTCGTTTGGTTGCGTGCCGACGAAGAAGGCGAGTCGTACGTCGCACCTGCCGACACCGAAGTCAAAGACGGTGCCCTGGTTCCTGGCCCCAACATGATCGCTCGCTTCCGTAGCGACTTCGAGATCGTGATGCCGGAACAGGTTTCCTTCATGGACGTGGCTCCTGCTCAGATGGTGGGTGTCTCGGCTGGTTTGATTCCTTTCCTCGAGCACGATGATGCCAACCGTGCTTTGATGGGATCCAACATGCAGCGGCAAGCCGTTCCTTTGCTGGTCACCGAACCACCGATTGTCGGGACCGGAATGGAGCGAGAAGTCGCGAAGAACAGTGCCATGGTTGTGCGTGCTCGACGCGCCGGCAAAGTGACCTACTGCGATGCGACTCGCATCGAAATCGGCAGCGATCACTACGCGATGAAGAAGTACCAAGGGCTCAACGAACGAACCTGCCAAAACCAAAAGCCACTCGTCATGGTGGGTGACAAGGTCGAAAAGGGCCAGATCATCGCTGACGGGGCCGCCACTCAAAAAGGTGAATTGGCACTCGGACGAAACGTTCTGGTCGGCTTCATGTCGTTCGACGGATTCAACTACGAGGATGCGATCATCATCAGCGAAGAGCTGGTGCGGAACGACACGTACACCTCGATCCACATCGAAGATTTCGACGTTGAAATTCGCGAAACCAAATTGGGTCGCGAAGAATTCACCCGAGACATCCCGAACGTCTCCGAAAAAGCTCTTCGGAACTTGGACGACACCGGAATCGTTCAGGTCGGTACTTACGTGAAGCCTGGCGACATCTTGGTCGGCAAGGTTTCACCAAAGAGCAAGACCGAGCTGACCCCAGAAGAAAAACTTCTGCACGCCATCTTCGGCCGTGCTGGAGAAGACGTGAAGAACGATTCGCTGGAAGTGCCATCGGGCATCGAAGGCATCGTGATCGACACGCATAAATTCAGCCGCCGAATGAGCCTGGGCGAAGACGAGCGGAAGGAGTTCGAACGCGAACTGAAACAACACGAAACGGAAGGCAACGAAGAAATTGCCAGCACGTTTGAGTCGTTGATTCGCGACCTGGAAGAAGCCGCCGAAACCAAACTGAAGGATTCGACTGGCACTCCCCTGGCCGACGGACAAGATCCGAAGTTCGTTGCCGAGCGAGCCACCAGCTTCCGCTTGGAACTCGTCCTCGAACAAATCGAAGACGAAGAAAAACGCAAGGCTGCTGAGAAGGTCCACCAAACTCAATGGCAAAACGTCGAACAAGCCATCGACGAACGCGATCGCCGATTGAACAGCATGAAGCGAGGCGATGAACTTCGCTCGGGCGTGCTGCAGATGGTCAAGATTTACATCGCGACCAAGCGAACAATCAGCGTCGGTGACAAGATGGCGGGTCGGCACGGGAACAAGGGTGTGATCGCGAAGATCCTTCCGATTGAAGACATGCCGTTCTTGCCAGATGGAACACCGATTCAAATCATGCTCAACCCGCTGGGAGTTCCCAGTCGGATGAACGTGGGTCAGATTTTGGAAACGCACTTGGGTTGGGCGGGAGCCAAGCTTGGCTTCCAAGCACTCACACCGATTTTTGACGGTGCCAGCGAATCGGAAATCAACGACTGCTTGGCCGAAGCCGGTTTGCCTGCTCACGGAAAGATTCGTTTGACCGATGGTCGAACGGGTGAGGCGATGGAGCAAGAAACCACGGTTGGCTACATCTACATGTTGAAGCTTCACCACTTGGTTGACGACAAAGTCCACGCACGCAGCACCGGACCTTACTCGTTGATCACTCAGCAACCACTCGGCGGCAAGGCTCGCTTCGGCGGCCAACGCTTCGGCGAGATGGAAGTTTGGGCGTTGGAGGCATACGGTGCCGCTTACATCCTGCAAGAACTGCTGACGGTGAAATCCGATGATGTGGAAGGTCGAACCAAGATCTACGAATCGATGGTCAAGGGAGAAAACACCCTGGAGGCAGGCACACCAGCCAGCTTCGACGTGTTGACCAACGAAATCCGCGGCTTGGCCCTGAACATGCAACTCGAGAAACGACCGATCTAAGGAAGCCATTTGCCACTGGCCTTGAGCCAGTGGCTTTGGTTGTTCGGGCCAGCATCACGCTGGCCTGAACGGGCGAACCCGAGACACGGCTGTTTCTCGAACTCGCCCGGTTTTCGAACTCAAGCGTCAGAAGAATGACTCACCCCCGTCTTCCGACCTTCTTCCCAACATCCATTGCACCAGCAAAAGAGCTAGCAGCGAACTGCTAATAGCTAGGAGCTTCTCAGAATGTCCATTGGCGAAACCAGCAACTACGATCGCATCAACGATTACGCCTCCGTCCGTATCTCGTTGGCACGACCACAAGACATCAAGGCCTGGTCGTTCGGTGAGGTTAAAAAACCCGAAACGATCAACTACCGAACCTACCGTCCCGAAAAAGACGGTCTGTTCTGCGAACGCATCTTTGGCCCTGAAAAGGACTGGGAATGTGCCTGCGGCAAATACCGTGGGATGAAGTACAAAGGAATGATCTGCGACCGTTGCGGCGTGAAGGTCACTCACAGCCGCGTGCGTCGGAAACGCATGGGGCACATCGAACTGGCCGCTCCCGTCGTTCACATTTGGTTCTTCAAAGCCATGCCGTCGCGATTGGGCAACCTGCTCGCGATGAAAACCAGCTCGCTGGAAAAGGTCATCTACTTCCAGGATTACGTGGTCACGGATCCCAAGGACACCGACCTGGAAATCCTGCAGCTCCTCACGGAAGAAGAGTACCGTGCCGCCCGTCAACAATACGGCACCGGCAGCTTCCAAGCCGACATGGGCGCCGAAGCGGTTCGCGACCTGCTGAACAAGCTGGACCTGGTCACGCTGTCCGATCAACTGCGAGTTGATTTGGCTGAAACCGGCAGCAAGCAAAAGAAGAAGGACCTGATCAACCGCCTGAAGATCGTGGAGTCGATCCGTGACAGCGACAACCGCCCCGAGTGGATGGTGCTCGACGTCATTCCTGTCATTCCTCCCGACTTGCGTCCCTTGGTGCTGCTGGACAGCGGCAACTTTGCAACGTCGGACCTCAATGACCTGTATCGTCGGATCATCAACCGCAACAACCGGTTGCGAAAACTGGTCGATCTGAACGCGCCCGAAGTCATCATTCGCAACGAAAAGCGAATGCTGCAACAATCGGTCGATGCGTTGTTTGACAACAACCGCTGCAAGCGTCCCGTCCTGGGGTCGTCCAACCGACCGCTGAAATCCTTGACCGACATGATCAAGGGGAAACAAGGTCGTTTCCGTGAAAACCTGCTGGGCAAACGAGTCGATTACTCCGCTCGTTCGGTCATCGTGGTCGGTCCTCGCTTGAAGCTGCACCAATGCGGTTTGCCCAAGAAGATCGCGCTCGAACTGTACCAACCCTTCATCATTCGTCGCCTCAAAGAGCTCGGCCACGCTGACACGATCAAGTCGGCCAAGAAGATGCTCGAACGAAAAGACGAAGAGGTTTGGGATATCCTCGAGCAAGTCATCACGAACCACCCCGTGTTGCTCAACCGAGCTCCCACGCTGCACCGGATGGGTATCCAAGCCTTCGAACCAACCCTGGTCGAAGGCAACGCCATCCACCTGCACCCGCTGGTTTGCAAAGGCTTCAACGCTGACTTCGACGGTGACCAAATGGCCGTTCACTTGCCGCTTTCGATCGAAGCGCAAGTCGAAGCCCACACGTTGATGATGAGCACCAACAACGTGTTCGCTCCTTCGAACGGGAAGCCCATCATGAGTCCTTCGCAGGACATCGTCATGGGTTGCTACTTCATGACCGTTGAAATGCCCGATCAAAAGGGCGAGGGCATGACGTTCAGCACCTACGAAGAAGTCGACTACGCGTTGGCTCAAGGCGTCGTGAAATTGCACACGCGAATCAAATTGCGTTTGCCGAAGTACCAAAAATTGAAAACCGATGACGAAACCGGCGAATACGGCGCCGTCATCGACACCACTCCCGGCCGCGTTCGCTTCAACGAAATGCTGCCGGTGGGGATGGATTTCTACAACCGTGCCATGCGTAGCGGTGACTTGGCGAAATCGATCAGTGACTGCTATCAACGTCTCGGTCGAAAAGCGACGATTCACTTGCTCGATGACATGATGCAAACCGGTTTCCGGGAATCCACCCGCAGTGGTCTGTCGTTCGCGACCGATGACTTGGTGACCCCCGACACCAAATTGCAGTTCATCAAGGAAGCTGAAAAAGAGGTCATGAAGCACAAGAAAGCTTATGACCGTGGTTTGATGACCGGCAAAGAACGTTACAACCAGGTTCTTGATGCTTGGACCCACGCTCGGGAAGCCATCACGGCAGACATGATGACGGCGATGGAAAACGACATTCGCCCAGGCGGTTGGTACATCAACCCTGTGTTCTTGATGTCGCACTCGGGTGCACGGGGCGGTATCGAGCAGATTCGTCAGCTCGCTGGTATGCGTGGTCTGATGGCCAAGCCAACCGGTGAAATCATCGAAACGCCCATCAAGGCAAACTTCCGTGAAGGCTTGTCCGTGCTCGAGTACTTCTCGTCCACGCACGGTGCCCGCAAGGGTCTGGCCGACACGGCGTTGAAAACAGCTGACTCCGGTTACCTCACGCGGAAACTCGCCGACGTGGCCCAAAACGTTGTGGTCACCATGCATGACTGCGGCACCACACAGGGCATCACCAAGGGTGTCGTTTACCGTGGTGAGAAGGTCGAAGTCTCGCTGGCAGAATCAATCAATGGTCGTGTCAGCTTGAAATCGATCGTCAACCCGGTCACCGATGAAGTGATCGTGGAAGCGGATCAAATGATCACGCCCGAAATCGCTCGCAACATCGAAGCGATGGGACTGGAAAAGATCCAGGTCCGCACACCCATGTCTTGCGACGCACCGCTGGGTGTTTGCCGCTGCTGCTACGGAATGGACATGTCGACCGGATCCATGGTCGAAGAAGGCATGGCCGTCGGCATCATCGCCGCTCAGTCCATCGGTGAGCCAGGTACACAGCTGACCATGCGGACGTTCCACATCGGTGGTTCGGTGAGCAAGCAGGTCGAAGAGTCGGACATCAAAACGAATCGTGATGGTGAAGTTCGCCTGACACGAATGAAAGCCGTGACGAACGCCGAAGGTCGCGACATCGTTCTGACGCGGAACGGCCAGATCATGCTGGTCGACGATCGCGGCCGAGAAGTCGAATCGTATGACATCCCAACCGGTGCCATGCTGATGGTCAAAGAAGGTGACAAGGTCACCGCCGGCCAAGTTCTCTGCGAATGGAACCCGTACTCGATTCCGATTTTGTCGGAAGTGACCGGTAAGATTCGCTTCGAGGATGTGGTCGAAGGCGAAACGATGCGACTGGATCGGGAAGCCAGCGGTAACACCCGGATGACGATCATCGATCACAAGGGTGATTTGCACCCTCAGTTGGTCATCGAAGATGAATCCGGTCGCCCACTTCACGCTCAGTACTTGCCTGAACGGGCAACGATCTCCGTCAAAGAAGGCGACGAAGTCATTCCCGGGAAGGTCCTGGCCGAAATGCCTCGTGAAACGGGCGGCGTCTCGGACATCACCGGTGGTCTGCCTCGTGTGACCGAGATCTTCGAAGCTCGCAAGCCAAAGGATCCGGCTGTGATCGCGGAAGTCGACGGCGAAGTCGAAATCCTCAGCGAACGCAAACGGGGCAAGCGAACGATCATCGTCCGCAGCGAATCCGGCATCGAACGTGAGCACTTGGTGCCTCACGGGAAGCACTTCTTGGTGCACACAGGCGATATCGTGAAGGCCGGTCAAGCACTGGTCGACGGGGCCTTGGTTCCTCACGACATCCTGCGTGTGACCGGGGAAGAAGCCGTTCAGCAATACCTGCTGCACGAAATCCAACAGGTCTATCGCAGCCAGCGTGTGGAAATCAACGACAAGCACGGCGAAATCATCATCGCCCGCATGCTTCGCAAGGTGAAGATCGAGAACGCCGGGGACACGAACCTGTTGCCAGGTAGCGTGATGGACCGATTCCACTTCCGCAAAGCCAACCAGGACTTGCAGAAGTGCATCAAGATTGCCAACCCAGGCGACACGGACTACACCGAAGGCACCATCGTGCCCAAGGAAGCGTTCGAGCAAACCAACGCCGAAGTCGAAGCGATGGGCGGCACGCCTGCCAAGGGCAAACGTTGCAAGAGCGCAACGGCCAGCACCCAGTTGCTCGGGATCACCAAGGCGGCTGTGCAGTCGAACTCGTTCATCTCAGCAGCGTCGTTCCAAGAAACCACCAAGGTGCTCACCGAAGCCGCCTTGGCGGGCAAGGTCGACAAGTTGGTCGGTCTGAAAGAGAACGTCATCCTGGGACACTTGATTCCCGCCGGTACCGGTTTCCGAATCTTCCAAGAGTCGGAAGTCAACTACCGCCGCGAAGCACTCGAAGAACTGTCGCAGGCACCTGTCTCGGCACTCGAAGAATCGTTCCCACTGCTGGGCGGCGACGGCGAAACCGCCTCGACCACGTCGAGCACCAACGAAGGCGAGTGATCGCAGCTTCGAATTGCTAAACACACGAACCGGGCGTCCCCCAGACGCCCGGTTTTTTCATGCGCCGACCAGTCCTGAGTCCTGAGTCCTGAGTCCTGAGTCCTGAGTCCTGAGTCCTGAGTCCTGAGTCCTGAGTCCTGAGTCCTGAGTCCTGAGTCCTGAGTCCTGAGTCCCTGAGTCCCTGAGTCCCTGTGTCCCTGTGGCCCTGTGGCCCTGTGGCCCTGTGGCCCTGTGGCCCTGATAAACTAAAACTCCCCCACCCAGCCCTCTGACCCAGCCTCTTCATGCTACCGTTGCCCCCAAACTCCATTGTCGGTCGAGTTGCAGCCGGTGTGATTCTGGCAAGCTTCTTGTCGTGGATGCAAAACCCTGCGAAGGCCTCCCCACCCAATCTGGTCGTGATCATCGCCGACGACCTGGGCTATGGTGAAACTGGAATGATGGGCGACGATGAAATCCCCACACCTGCGATCGACGCGTTGGCGCGATCGGGCGTTCGTTGCACGAGCGGGTATGTGACGTCGTCGTACTGCAGTCCTTCGCGTGCTGGTTTCCTCTCAGGACGCTATCAATCGCGTTTCGGGTACGACCTCAACCCAACCGGCGCTCGCAACAGTCACCCCAACGCGGGTTTGCCACCTGAACAATCCACCTTTGTTCAGCAGCTCCAGGCGGCAGGCTATCGAACTTCGTTGATCGGCAAATGGCACCTTGGCACCCGTCCACCCCAAGTCCCAACATCGAAAGGCTTTGACCGCTTCTTCGGCTTCTTGCACGAAGGTCACTACTATGTGCCAGGGCCTCCCTTTGAAAATGTCCGGACGATGCTTCGCGACACGTCGCTTGCCGTAGGACAGTTTCAAACAAACGGCGATACGATTCGCGGAAACTACGCTCGAATCAACGAACCCGCGTATGACGCCGGCAATCCAGTGCTCGATGGCAGCGAACCGATCGACGATTGGAAGTACCTGACCGACACGATCACCAACGAAGCCGTCGAAATCATCTCTCAATCCGCTTCGTCCCCCTTTGCAACCGTGGTCTCTTACAACGCAGTGCATTCTCCCATGCAAGCGACCCTGGAAGACCATGAGTCGATGCGACACATCCAAGATCCCCAGCGACGAATCTTTGCCGGCATGTTGATCGCACTGGATCGCGGTGTTGGCCGAATCCTGGAGACACTCGATCACCTCAACCTCCGCCAGGAAACGCTGGTGGTCTTCTTCAGCGACAACGGTGGCCCAACCGCGGAATTGACCAGCAGCAACGCACCGCTTCGAGGGGGCAAAGGCAGTCTTTACGAAGGCGGTGTGCGGATCCCAATGGTGTGGAGCATGCCTGGAACGATCCCCGCGGGAGCGGAAGAAAACGCTCCGATCCTGAGCCTCGATATCGCCGCTTCGTTCCTGCCGTTGGCTATCGGCGAATCCTCCCAGCTCGAAACGGATGGCACAAATGTTTTGCCGTGGATCGGCAGAGACACCTTCAAGAGCGATCGCACGATTTGGTGGAGAATGCCTCGCGGCGGTCGCGCACTTCGCCACGGCAAATGGAAATTTGTCCAGGCTCGCTCAAACCAACCCATCGAGCTCTTCAATCTTGAAGCGGACCTCAGCGAGTCCAACAACTTGTCCGAAACGCACCCGAGTCGTTTGCAGGATTTATTGGCAATGTGGGACACGATGCAATCTGAGATGCCACCAGCGAAAACCTTGAAGTAGGGCGAAAGACGCCGGGTAGGTCGTCGTCGGCGAAAATCGGCACCGTTGTTTGCAAATTTCTTTGTAAATCCGCGTCCTCATGGAATGACCTTGTGGAGGAACATGATATGGCGGCGAGCGACCGGCCTAGCAGCATCGACGATTCGAACGAACGCGAGCAACGCTACAACGAATTCGTTGCCTTGCTGACTCGTCATGATTTGTCGATTCGGCGGTTCGTGCGATCACTGCTTCCAAGCCGTGACGGCGTGGAAGACGTGGTGCAGGAAACAGCGCTCGAATGCTGGCGAAAGTTTGACGACTTCGCAGCCCAGAACTCTGGGCAAGCCGACGAGTTTGCTCGCTGGGCATGCGTGATCGCTCGCTACAAAACCCTCAGTTGGCAACGAGACCAGGGTCGCGACCGATTGGTGTTTCGCGACTCGGTGGTGGATGTTTTGGCAGCATCGGCCCTTCCACAATTGGATCGACTGGAAGAGGAACGACGCGCGATGGAAGGCTGCCTGGCAAAGCTCGGCGAATCTCAGCGTCAATTGGTGCTGAGCGTTCACTCACCTGGCCAATCGGTCTCCTCCATTGCGAAACAATCTGGACAGAAGGCTCGACGCCTCTATCACCAACTCAATGTCTTGCGTGCGTCGCTCCAGCAATGCGTCGAAAAACAACTGCAACAGGAACTTCGCCATGGATGATGCGATTCAAAAACTGATCTACCAAGCAATCGACCAAACGATCTCGGCGGAGGACTTCGACCAACTGCAAGACTTGCTTGAGGGGAGTGAAGAAGCGCGACAAGCGTATTTGAAGGCGGTCAATCTGAGCGAGTCCCTTCACGAGATCGCTGCGTCCCCGACTACGAATCTCGTCGACTCAACCCGCGATGCGGATCCGCAGATCACGTTACCGCTCTACCGTTGGCCCAGTGTGTTCGCGTTTCGTTCGCTGATGATTGCCGCGACCGCTTTGATCCTGGTCGGTGGACTGGCGTACTGGTTGGGCAAGCAACACCTGTCGTCCCCTGCCATCACTGAAATTGCGAACTTCGAATCCGATGCCACCGAATCGCAGATCGCGGGGCACGCGACGCTGCGGCGTGCCGTCGATCTTCAATGGCCTTCGGATTCCCTGCCGGCAAAAGTCGGCGATGTTTTGCCCAATGGTCGCCTTCGATTTGAGAGTGGAATCGCGGAGATCGATTTCTTCTGCGGCGCCACCTTGATCGTGGAAGGCCCCGCGAATTTGGACATTGAATCGGATTGGTCGGTTCGCGTGCTTCAAGGTCGGTTGAGAGCGACGGTTCCACCCGCGGCGCGTGGGTTCCTGGTCAAGGCGGCTGAGTCCGAAGTTGTTGATCTGGGCACCGAATTCACCATGGATGTCACCGCGGACACAGCTCGCGTTGAAGTGGTCGATGGGGAAGTCATGTTGCGAGGCGGCAAGCTGGACGGCCAGCATCTTCACACGGGCGACAAAGGGACTCTCCATGGATCGCCTTCCAGCGAAGAGACCAACCACATGATCACGGCGACCGATTTGTATCAACGAGACCGTTCGGCAACCCTGCAACGCTACGAAGAATGGCGTGAGTCGATGCGTTCGATTCAAACTGACAAACGGCTGATCGCCCACTACGCCACCTCCGAACTCGATCAACGCACGATTCGAAACGGAGCCGACACCGGCGACTCCCGAGATGGATTGTTGGTCGGCCCCGTCGACCTGGTATCCGGACGGTTTGGAACCGCTTCGCGAGGCCTGAACTTCAAGCGACCTGGATCCCGCGTGCGCACTCGAATCGATGGTGACTTCCAGGCATTCACGTTCGCTTGTTGGGCGAAAATCGACAACCTCAACCAACGCTACAGCGCGTTGTTCATGGGCGACGGCTACGAGAACGGTGAACCCCACTGGCAGATTCGCGACGACGGACGGCTGATGTTTTCTGTGATGGTTGATGATTCACAGAGCGTCAGCTTCTTCAACGATCGTGATCAACGCGTCGTCAAAGACGCTGGCCTGCATCATGTGTACTTCACCGAACCATTCTGGGACATCTCCAAGAGCGGGCAGTGGTTTCATTTGGTCGCAGTGTATGACCCTGCGTCCAAGCGAGTGCAGCAATATGTCGATGGTCAACCAATCAGCGACGAACGCATTCAACCCAAGTTTCAGATGGACTCGCTGCGAATCGGTCCTGCCGAAATTGGAAACTGGGGCCAACCGTTTCGCGAAACGCCTTGGTTCGCAGTCCGCAACTTGGACGGAACGATCGATGAACTGACGATTTACGACGCAGCCTTGGACGCATCCGAAATCCAGTCGCTGTACGAATCCGGCAAACCGCTTGGTTATTGAGCGGAAGAGAAAGTGGCACCGGCTTCCAGCCTGTGTTTGAACAATCACCGTCTGGAAGCCTATGCCAGCCGACGTGCCCCAACCTTTCTCGCCCCCCTTCGCCCCCACTGCCTCCATCCTTTCTCCCCATCGCCCCACCGAGAAGCATGTTTCGTTTGTTACTCACACTGTCTCTTGGCCTGATTCTGCAATCCACTGGGTTGGCAGCCGAGAAACCCAACGTTTTGTTCATTGCAATCGATGACTTGCGTCCCGAACTGGGGTGCTATGGATCACCGATTGCGAAGTCGCCTCACTTGGATCAATTGGCGTCGGACGGGTTGCTGTTCAACCGAGCCTACTGCCAACAGGCAATTTGCCGTCCGTCGCGAGCGAGCTTGATGACAGGAGCGCGTCCCGACACCACCGGGCTCTATCACAACTACGTCTCACTCCGCGAATTGCAACCCAACATCCTGACCTTGCCCGAGCACTTCATCGCGAATGGCTACGATGCGGCTTACTGTGGCAAGATTTTCCACCAAGGCGACACGGATGACGGTCGGTCATGGAACCGTGAATCGGTGAAACGGGTCGCCGGAATCCAAAAGCCGAGAGGGCCATACGCGCTGCCTGAAAACAACAAGATGAAGGCGGACAACATGAAAAGCATGTTGGCAAAGTATGGCGAAGCTGCACGCCGCGGATTGGCTGCGGGGCCGGCCTACGAGAAAGCCGACATTGCCGACTCCGGCTACGTCGATGGCTACAACACTGAACTGGCGATCGCGACCTTGAAAGAGATGGTCCAGGAAGACGAAAAACCATTTTTCCTGGCGATGGGTTACAAATTGCCTCACCTGAACTGGTGTGCCCCCAGCAAATACTGGGACATGTATGACGCCAATGACATTCCAATGGCCGAAGAGACCAACGCCCCCAAGAACGGTGCCGCGATGGGCCTGCACGCGTCCTTTGAGCTTCGAACGCGAGCGGGCATTCCCAAAGTCGGCCCCTTGTCTCCCGAGCTTTCTCGCACGCTCAAGCACGCGTACCTGGCTTCGGTGAGCTACGTCGACGCACAAATCGGCAAACTGATTGCCGCCTTGGACGAGGCCGGCGTTCGCGACAACACCGTGATTGTTGTCTGGGGCGACCATGGATGGCACTTGGGCGACATGGGTGTCTGGGGCAAAGCGACGAACTATGAAATTGCGACCCGCGTTCCACTGATGATCTGGGCTCCGGACATGCAAGCTCGGGGTGCCCAAACAGACGCCCTGGTGGAACTGGTCGACATCTACCCCACGCTTTGCGACCTGGCTGGAATCCCGGTGCCGGCTCACACGGAGGGCACCAGCTTTCAACCGCTGATGAACGATCCCAACCAAGCCTGGAAGAAGGCTGCATTCAGTCAGTATCCGAACCCGGCGCTTCGCGAATGGGCAGCCAACCCGCTCTCGCAAGGCATGCGAGAAACCTGGTTTGGCCCGCTGATTCAACAAGTCGAAAACCGCATCATCGAGCAACAAGGCTCCAAGTGGGACCGCGAACTCTTTGAACAGCATTTGATGGGCTACACGATGCGCACCGATCAATATCGTTTGGTCGTCTGGCAAGACCATCGTGATCCTGGGGCACCCCCGATCGCTGTCGAACTCTTCGATCATTCACGCGATCCACAAGAGACCAACAACATCGCCGACAAAGAACCGGAATTGACAAAACAACTCTTAGCCCAATGGCATGCCGGATGGGAGGCAGCAAAGTGAGAAATCCAATGCAATCAGAACGATTGGCGGCCCCACTGAGTCTCTTGATTCTGGCGGCGTGCATGGTCAACGTTGGTGTCGCCGAAAAGGTGGACTACGAAAACGACATCGCTCCGATTCTGGAGGACCGATGCATTTACTGCCACGGTGAAGACGAACAAGAATCCGGACTGCGTCTCGATTCTCGTCCGCACATGCTTCGTGGTGGCGACTCAGGCTTGCCGGCCTTGGTGCCCGGTCACCCTGAAAAAAGCTACGTGATGAATGTGATTCAGCATCTCGATGAAGACATGGCGATGCCGCCGGACGACGACCAATTGGCCGCCGAAGAAATCGAACTGATCTCGCGTTGGATCTCGGAAGGTGCCGTTTGGCCCGGACAGATGGACGCGGTTTTGAAACTGGAATCCGATCACTGGGCATTCCAACCTGTGGTGCGTCCCGAGATCCCCGTGATCCCGGAAACGAACGACCGAGCCAAAACAGAGACGCAGCAACCGGTCGATGCTTTCTTGCGATCTCGTTTGGCCGAAGAGGGTCTCGACTATTCCGATCCGGCCGAGCCACGTTGGTTGATTCGGCGACTCGCGATTGTTCTGACAGGTCTGCCACCGACGCCAGAAGAATCCGAAATCTTCGTTCGCGAATTTTCTGCGCAGGGTGACGTGGCCTACGAGCAGGCAGTGGATCGCTTGCTGCAATCGCCCCACTTCGGTGAACGCTGGGCTCAACACTGGCTCGATGTCATTCGCTGGTCCGAGACCAACGGTTCCGAAGCCAACTTGTATCGCAAGAACGCTTGGGTCTACCGAGACTATGTGGTTCGGTCATTCAACGAAGACAAACCGTACGATCAATTTGTCCAAGAACAGATTGCGGGTGATTCCATGGGTGCCGGGGAAGCGACCGGGTACCTCGTCGCTGGACCACACGTTCCGGCGGCAACCGTCGGACGCGAGCCCACTGCGATTCGGCAGGCTCGCGCGGATCGGATGGATGAAATCATGCAAACCGTTGGGGCGTCGGTCATGGGTGTCACCGTGGGATGCGCCCGCTGCCACAATCACAAATTTGATCCGGTGACGATTCAAGACTACTACTCGATGACAGCCGTCTTCCAAGATGTTGAGTTTGGAAGTCGCCACCCTGAGTTTTCCGAAGATCACCCACTTCGGAAAAGGGGCAAAGAATTGTGGCAACAAATTCAAACTCAACGCGAAAAACTTCGTGACGACGGTGGCTGGGAAGAAGACTGGGGTGCCTACCGAGAGCTTCATTTCCCAGCCACGACCACCACCGCCGTTCGAATCCGATTCAAAACGCCCAACTTGGGACTGGATGAACTGGAGGTCCTCGGGCCTCACGGTTTGAACCGCAACCTCGCCGATGCGCGCGAAGGAACGCGGGTCACCGGATTCCCAGAGGAGGGCACCGACGGCCGCAATCCAATTGAGCGAATCAACGATGGCGAATTTGGGACCATGGCATGGCGGACGAAACTCGACGCGAAGGACGAAGAACGTCCCTGGGTTCAATTTGACTTCCAAGGATCGCAAACGATCAACCGACTTCGCTTGAGCAACAACCGAGAATACTTTTACGACACGGACTACCTCAACAAAAAGCCGTTTCTCCCGAAGTATCAGTTCGACATGGACATCATGCAGGAGGATGGAACGTGGCAACCATGGACCGGCACCTGGGCGGTCGGTGAAAAACTGCTGAAGAAGAATCCAGAGCGGAAGCAAATCATTGCCAACATCCAAGGACTGATCGATCAGCTGTCCGAAGAAGGCCCCCAGCCAAGTTTCGTGGGGCGATTTGTGGAACCCGTTGAGACCCGCGTGTTGCTGCGTGGCAGTCCAGAGAGCCCCCACGATGAAGTGATGCCTGCCGCACCAGAAATCTTCGCCGGCGACTTGGGTCTCGACTCAACTGCTTCCGGTCCCAAACGGCGCCGCGAATTCGCGAAGTGGCTGACCTCGCCGGACAACCCGCTGACGGCTCGCGTGATGGTCAACCGAGTTTGGCACCACGTCTTTGGATCAGGAATCGTTCCGACGACCAGCGACTTTGGGCGAGCGGGAGCCCCTCCGACCCATCCTGAACTGCTGGACTGGCTCGCCGACGAATTCATTTCGCCCGCCGATGGTGAAACGCCAGCGTGGTCGGTGAAACCATTGCTGCGGATGCTGGTGATGTCCAGTGCGTTCCGTCAATCGAGCCTTCCAAACGAACAGGGACTCCAACAGGACGCGGGCTCCGCCTTGCTTTGGCGATTCCCTCCTCGCCGAATGGAAGCCGAAGTCATTCGCGATTCCATCTTGATGGCGTCTGGTTCGATTGACCTGCGAATTGGCGGTCGCAGCTATCGCATCCACAACGAAAAAGCGACTTACGCTCAGTGGGAAGTCGTCAACAACCATGGGTCAGAGACATGGCGGCGGATGCTGTACCAAGAACGAATGCGGCGAGTGGACGATCAGATCTTCACTGCCTTTGATTTTCCTGACTGCGGTCAAGTTCGAGCGAAACGCCCGGTTTCGACCACGCCACTGCAGGCGTTGAACTTGATGAACAGCGACTTCGTGCTCGAGCAATCGGACCGGATCGCGGAACGAGCCTTGCTCGAATCGAATGACGATCTCGACCTCGCCATCGACCGTTGCTTCGAACTGTTGCTCGGTCGTTCGTCCACCGAATTCGAGCGATCCGCATGTCGCAACATGGCACGCGATGGCGAATTGGCATTGGTGTGCCGAGCGCTGATCAACTCCAACGAACTCGCCTTCCTTCCATAGCACGGGACCGAAACATCATGACAAATCCAGAGAACCTCTCCGCTCACGGTCGCCGCTTGTTGGATCGCCGTAGCTTCCTCGGCACTGCCGGGCTGTCGACCGCTGGGCTTGGCCTGGCAAGTTTGCTGCAATCCGATGGACTGCTTGCATCGGACGTCGGCACCGCCGGGGGCAAGACTCCCATTCGCCCATCGATCGATCCCGACAAACCCTATTTGCCGCGACCGGCCCATTTCGATGCGCCCGCCAAACAGGTGCTGGTGATTTTTTGCCCTGGTGCGGTCAGTCACGTCGACACGTTTGACTACAAACCAGCGCTCACCAAGCTGCACGGACAAAAACCACCGGGCATCCCCGCGGTCACCTTCGAAGGCCCCACAGGCAACATTGCGAAACCGTTTTGGGATTTCAAACCGCGGGGTGAAACCGGAAAGATGGTCTCGGACTTGTTGCCCCATTTGGCGGAACAGGTCGATGACTTCTGCTTCTTGCACTCGCTCAACACAGACACGAGTGCCCACCCACAGGGCGAGAACTTCTTGAACACGGGGTTCACGATGGAAGGGTTCCCGTCGTTTGGATCCTGGGTGACTTACGCCCTTGGAACGGAGAACCAAGAATTGCCCGCCTTCGTCGCCATCAACGATCCGCGCGGTTTGGCCCGGAGCGGCAAGAACAACTTTGGCAACGGATTCTTGCCGGCTGCCTTCCAGGGCACCGACTTCAACGCCAAGAACCCGCCCAACAACTTGCATCGCCCCAGCAGGCTCTCACCGGATGCGGATCATGCAACGGTTGACCTGCTGCAACGACTCAACGCGAAGCATCTCGAACTCTACCCCGGCGATGCCAACTTAGCCGGACGAATCGCGAGCTACGAATTGGCGGGAAAGATGCAGACCTCCGTTCCTGATGTGATGGATCTTTCCGGCGAAACAGCAGCCACGTTGAAGGCCTACGGTGTCGAAGGTGGCAGTCCGGTGCGAGGGGAATATGCCAAGAACTGCATTCTGGCTCGTCGCTTGATCGAGAAGGGCGTTCGAGTGGTTCAACTGTTCAATGGCAGCGATCCCGCGGGTGGCAACGGGATCACGAACTGGGACTCACACTCCGACATCGGCAAGACGCACGCGATGCAGGCCGAGATCATGGATCAACCGACCGCTGCCTTGATCGCCGATATGAAGCAACGCGGTTTGCTTGAGAACACCCTGGTCGTCTGGGCGACGGAATTCGGCCGGATGCCGTTTCTGCAATCCAACGGAACGGGACGCGATCACAATCCAGATGCTTTCACCTGCTTCCTCACCGGTGCAGGTGTCAAAAAAGGTTTCAGCTATGGCGAAAGCGATGAGTTCGGATTCAAAGCGGCCGTGAACCCAACCTCCGTCTATGACTTCAACGCCAGCCTGTTGCACTTGATGGGACTGGATCACGAACGATTGACGTTCTATCACAACGGGTTGGAACGGCGATTGACCAACGTTCACGGCAGCGTCATTCACGATGTGATGGCCTGACAGCCGCCCATCGACTCCGCCGGATGGCATTCCATTGCGAGACCCTAGCTCGGAACCGATCCCCGCGAGGTCGTCGACCACGGCGACGCCCTGCGTGCTTGGCCACCAACTTTTGCGCGCCGCGGTCCCAGTTCATGCACCACCGCCGATCTTCTCACGGTCGTGCCTGATCAGGCAAATGGCGATGATCGATGGTGATGGATTGCGTTCCTAGGCAGGTCGGCAGGAATGATCGGGCATCACCATGCAAGCCGTTTGGGCGTTAGCCCCGGTTGTACGTGGAAGCAACCACACTTGCCAAGACATTTCAAACGCCGAAAGACTCCTGCCGACCTGCTTACCTCGCCGCCGGGGCGTTGTTAGGCCGATTGACATTCTTAAGAAACCGAAAGATGTCGCTGCCCGTGGTGAGAATCAGCGTGCTGTCTTGATCCAGCATTTCTTGGTACGACTCCATCGTCATGATGAATTCATAGAAGTCAACGGATTCGTCGCTTTGGTTGTAAGCACTGGCGTAGATCTCGGTCGCCTTGGCGTCCGCAACGCCGTGAATTTGCTGGACCGTTTTGTAAGCTTCGGATTCGATGCGCAGCAGGTCACGCTCGCTCCGCCCCATGATTTTCGCTGCCTCACCAGCGCCTTCGCTGCGAAAACGTTCTGCGATCTGCTGTCGTTCACTGATCATGCGTTCGAAAATACGCCTGCGGACACTTTCGTTGTAGTTGATTCGTTTGAACCGAACGTCCAGCAACTCAATTCCAAAATCATTGAGCTTGCTCGCGGCCTTCTCAAAGATTTCGCGTTCAATCACTGCACGCCCCAGGGTGATGGGATAGAGCATGCCGATGTTGCCGGGTGCGTCGATCAACGTCGCGTCGACGTCCGGCTCGCGATCCTTGGTGGTGCGAATGACTTCGATCAGCTCGTGCTTGGCAATGGCGTTGCGAGTTTCGCTACCGAGGATGTCATCCAAGCGAGACTGGGCGCTGCGTTCGTCTCGCAACCGCAGAAAGAACTGTTTCGCGTCGCTGATTCGCCATCGCCCGAACGTGTCGACAACGATGTAAGTCTTGTCCTTGGTTGGCATCTCATTGGGGCGACCATCCCACTCCAGGATTCGCTTCTCGATGCGAGTGACTTCTTGGATGAAGGGTGTTTTGAAGTGGAGGCCTGCTTCGCTGATCGGGTCCCCCACGGGTTTGCCGAACTGAGTGATGATGATCTGTTCGGTTTCCGACACGGTGTACGCGCTGCTTAAACCGAGAAAGGCAGCCAGGAATAGCAGCAGGAAGGCGAGGGGAAGGAAGGCACGTTTCATCGTTGGCCTCGTTGTGTGTCGGTGGACAATTGCAGCAGCGGCAAAATTTGACTGGCTTCTTCGTCAAGGATGATCTTCTTGCCAAGCTTGGGCACCACCGCCCGCATCGTTTCGATATAGATACGTCGCTTGGTCACCTCGGGGGCCTTCAGGTACTCGGTCATGACCGCATTGAAACGCGACACGTCGCCCTCGGCTTCGTTGACGCGTTTGAGGGCGTATCCCTCGGCTGCTTGAATCTTCTGCTCGGCTTCCCCGCTGGCGCGAGGCACGACTTTGTTGTATTCGCCGTTGGCGACATTGATCATCTTCTCCCGTTCCTGCTGAGCCTGGTTGACTTCGTTGAACGAGGGCTGAACCGTGACCGGCGGGTTGACGTTCTTCAACTGAACTTGATCGATGCTCAAACCAAGCTGGTACATGTTCACCACGTCTTGCAGTTGAACGAGTGCTTCCGCTTCAATCTCTTGCCGCCCCACCGTGATCACCTCGTCGACGGTGCGATCGCCGACCACAGTTCGCATGACCGATTCCGAAATTGCCCGGAGCGTGTCGCCTGGGTTGCGAACCTGAAACAGATACAACTGCGGATCGCGAATTCGGTACTGAATGATCCATTCCACGGTCGCTGCATTCAGGTCACCGGTGACCATGCTCCGTTCTTCTGATTGCTCATTGGAATACTGCAGCGTGTCCAACGCACCCTCGGTGCCGAAGCCAAACTCCTGTTTCAGTTGACGTTTGACTGGCAGGATGGAAACCTGATCCACACCAAAAGGAAGCTTGTATCGCAACCCGGGATCCACCGTTTTGATGTACTTGCCGAACCGCAAGACAACACCTTGCGATTCCGCTTGAACGGTGTAAACGGAGGTGTAGGCCAACAGGGCCAATAACATCGCCGGAACGCCCCAGAAAAGGAGCGGACGGAAATCTTCCATCCTCCCCCAATCAATATTCTGCCAATCAAATTCTCGCCGGTTGCCGCGTTCAAAGCTCATCTGGCTGTTCGATCCAGTCAAAGGATTGGTCGCTGAATCACTTCGGGAAACAGCAGGCCATCGAAAGATGACCAGGGAGAAGTCGGACCGCTCACTCTAATGCAGCCCGATTGGACTTGCTAGGGTCGCGGGCTGAAGAACCGTTGACTTTCACCGGTGACTTTTAGCAACGCGTGAACAACACGTGACGATGTTAGCGGTGTGGCGCAAGCCGCCCGGTGAGGAACCGGAGGGCTCGCGCCCTTCCGCTACGTCACTTGTTGTTCACGTGGTGCTTAACTGCGTGACAAGCGAAGACTCACTCCACCACGTAAATCTGCGAGGTCAATGACAGCGGGAAGGTGCCGCCCGTTTCGTACTGTGCCTCCATGAAGGCTGCCTCGGCCCCGGAGCTTGGCGAATTGACTTGCGCACTCCAGATCCCATTCTCATCCACCTTCAAGGGCGTCGACTTCCAATGCGAGGATCGGAGGTCACGTGTGGGCGAGGTTGTGGTCCAAACCATCACCTTGGTCGGGGTTTGATCACTCGTCGCAATGATTTTCACCCCCTCAGGCGTCGATTCCGAACGCGTCTTCCAATCCGGCATGACGTTGTCTTGGCAGACCGATCGATGCAGCGCCGAAACGCCCCCCACCATTCTTGAGATGTCATTCAACCCGTGCCCATTGTTCGGAATGTTCAGCAGCCACTTGGAACCGGGCAGATCGTCGAAGTAATGCTGCGCTGAATCGGCAGGCCAATAGGGATCATTGCTTCCCAGCAACACGAGCTTCGGCATCTCCAAGGCCGCCCGGTGCTCATAGGGATCCACCAGTTGCATCAACGTTTTCCCGCTTGGCGTGGACATCATTTCCTGAAGACCACGCTGCGTGTAGTCCTTGATCTGAGGCGAGTAGGCTCCCCAAGCTTCGATCTGGTGTTTCATTTGCACATTCAGATTCAACATGTCGATGACCATCGGGGCGATCGCCTTGACGCGCGGGTCCGTCGCACCCACCAAGTAAGTCGTCCATCCACGTTTGCTCGCTCCGGTCACCGTGAATCCATCCAGCGATAAACCCCATTCCTCCTTGGTTGCTCCGACGACCGCGTCCATGGCAGCCGAAGCGGAACGCGCCATCACCGGCAACAACGGCCACTCGGGATCTTTCGTTTCGAAAAACTTTTGAAAGGTGAGCGAAATCAAAGCGTCTTCCTTCAGCCCATCAAACATCGGTTGAAAGGGAACCTGTTTCAGGATCGCAACCGGTGTCTTCACCTCCATCGCCAAACTCGCCAGCACAACCGCCTCGCGAGGCACTTTGACTTCCATCGGACCATCTGATCCCCACTCGGATTTCCAAGACCCACCGCTGATCAGCATCAACGCGTTGGATTCATTCGGATCCACCTCCGGCGGATTCAAAATGTACAGTTCGTGTTGCCAAGGAACTCCTTGCCACGCTTGGGAGACCAGATGCACCACGACGTAGTCGCACCCACCGAAGTTCCCACGATCACGGATCTCCCAGCGAAAATGCTCGTCTCGACTCAACACCATCTCAGCCAAACGCTGGGTTGCTTCGGCGCTGGAGACATCTGTTTCCAACGGCCGAAGGTCCTCCGCGCGAAGATTCGAAACGGTCACCGAAAAGGTCCCCAGCAACAGCAATAAACCGGACGTCCATCTTTTTCCAAACACGGGGCGAGACTCAAACAGTTCAAGGATTCCATGCGAACCGGCCATCGCGATGGCTGGCGCTGCATGGTGAAGTTGGTTGCAAAGACACGTCCACGCGAAAGCAACGAATCGCGTTCCGGACCATCATCTCATAAAATCATCGGTGAAACATGAATGTCATTCGGAACCCGCAACCATTTCGCGAACGTCGTGTCGCGACTTGAGTTCGCCTTCCTCAGAAACCTTTGCCCCTCGAACGATGCCCGGAGTCCAACGTTGAAGTCATTGACCAAAGAACTGTGGATGGAAATCCCCAACCGTCGCGGAATTGTTTCGATCCACCGGGAAGTCGACCAACTGGTTCGAGAGAGCGGCATCCAAGAAGGCATGGTGTTGGTCAACGCCATGCACATCACCGCCAGCGTCTTCATCAACGACAATGAATCCGGATTGCACGCTGACTATGAACGTTGGCTTGAGGAACTGGTTCCATTCAACGCCGGCACGGATCCGGCCTCGGGCGGGTACCTGCACAATCGAACGGGCGAAGACAACGCCGACGCACACCACAAGCGCCAGATCATGGGACGCGAGGTTGTCGTGGCAATCACCGAAGGCGAGCTTCACCTCGGGCCTTGGGAGCACATCTTCTACTACGAGTTTGATGGGCGACGTCGAAAGCGAATCCTCGTCAAAATCATCGGTGAGTAACCGTTTGGTCGCCACTCCCGATCGGGAACGCAAAAGGCAGCGACTGATCTCGCGCACAAAAAAACCACGCAACGTGAGTTGCGTGGTTTTCGGTTCATTTGAACTGGCAGGGTGGCTTAGCGAGCGCCGGCCAATTCTTCTTTCTTGCGTTCCGCAATGATCTCTTCTTGGATGTTCGACGGGGTCTGACGGTAGGCCGCCAATTCCATCGTGAACGTTCCTTGACCTTGAGTCATGCTGCGAAGGTCAGTGGCGTAACCAAAGGTTTCTGCCAAAGGAACTTCTGCACGGATGACGGTCATGCCTTCGTTGGTATCGTTGCTGGTCATCAGACCACGACGACGAATCACGTCACCAGTCACGGTTCCTTGGAAGTCTTCTGGCACTTCGATTTCCACGCTCATGATCGGCTCGAGCAACTTCGGAGCAGCTTGCTTGAAGTACTCGCGGAAGCAACCTTGAGCAGCCGTGTAAAAGGCTTTTTCGCTGGAGTCAACATCGTGGTAGCTACCGTCGAGCAGCTCGATGCGGGTTCCCACGACGGGATACTCAGCGATTGGGCCTTTCCCCAGGATATCGCGGAAGCCTTTTTCAACAGCCGGGATGTACTGCTTTGGAATCCGTCCACCAACGACCTTTTCTTCGAACTCGAAGCTGTCTTCGCTTTCCGATTCGATCGGGATCAGCTTGCCAACGATGTGAGCGTACTGACCTGAACCACCGGTTTGCTTCTTGTGCTTGTAGTTGAAGTCGACTTCTTTGGTCGGGCTTTCGCGGTAAGAAACCTTGGGAGCACCGACTTCGATTTCGACGCCGTATTCACGACGAATGCGTTCGATGTAGATTTCCAGGTGCAACTCACCCATGCCCGAGATCAAGATCTCGTTGGTTTCTTCATCGGTGTAAACGCTGAACGTTGGGTCTTCCTTGCGGAAGCGTTGCAACGCCTTGCTCATCTTGTCGCCATCGCCACGGTTGAGTGGGTTGACGGCGATCTTGATAACGGGCTCTGGCACGAACATCGATTCCAACGTCGCGTAATCGCGCTCGCTGCAATAAGTGTCCCCGGAGGCACAGTCGATGCCCATCACGGCGATGATGTCGCCGGCGCTGGCTTCGTCAATTTCCTCTCGTTTTTCACTGTGCATTCGCACGATCCGGCTGAACCGTTCTTTCTTGGTGGAACGTTGGTTCGTGTAGGCCTCGCCCTTCTTGATCGTGCCTTGGTAGATACGCATGAAGGTCAACTGACCAAACGGATCTTCGGCGATCTTGAAGGCCATTCCGACGAAAGGCTTTTCCGGATCGGGAGCCAATTCGATCTTCTTGTCTTCGTCGGAAGGGTCGCGACCGTAAATTTCACGATCCAGCGGGCTGGGCAAGTACTCGGTGACGGCGTCGAGCAAGGGCTGAACACCTTTGTTCTTGTACGCACTGCCCATGTAGACCGGGGTCGCACCGTTCAGGACGGCCTGACGCATGACCTTGTAGATCATGTCCTTGGGCACTTCTTCTTCACTGAGCAACAATTCCATCACTTCATCGCTGTAGTTGGACAACGAATCCAACATCGCGACGCGTGACTCTTCCGCTTCGTCTTTCAAGTCCGCTGGGATTTCGCCAGTGACAACCTTTTCGCCTTGGTCGCCTTCGAACGTGTAGGCCACCATTTCGATCAGGTCGACGACGCCACGGAAGTTTTCTTCCGCACCGATTGGAATCTGAGCCAGGAAGGCATCGGCACCAAGTTTCTCGCGCAGTTGCTCAACCACGCGTCGGGGGTTGGCACCGGTGCGGTCCATCTTGTTGATGAACGCCAAGCGAGGAATTTGGTATCGCTTCATTTGACGGTCAACGGTGATCGACTGGCTTTGCACACCACCGACACTGCAAAGAACCAACACCGCACCATCGAGAACACGCAGCGAACGTTCCACTTCGACGGTGAAGTCAACGTGGCCGGGCGTGTCGATCAAGTTGATGTGATAACCCTTGTGCGTCACGCTGGTCGCGGCACTGGTGATCGTGATCCCACGTTCTTTTTCCAGTTCCATGTGATCCATCGTCGCGCCGTCACCACCACCACGAACATCTTCGATCTTGTGAATCCGACCGCTGTAAAACAGGATCCGTTCGCTCAGAGTGGTCTTGCCCGAGTCAATGTGGGCACTGATACCAATGTTTCTGATTTTCTCCAAATTCATAATACTTCACCTAAGCGCGACCAATGCGGCGGTTCCAAGCACGCCCGTCGACACCACTGACATGGATGTCGCAGAAATTCCGGGTGGATTTGGAGGGTGGCCGACGAATCGTCAAAAATTGTTGGGGGGTGTAGACTGGCAATACCGGGAATCGCCCGGACATCCGTTTCGAATCTCGCCAAGAAATCGAACGGAAATATCGCAAAGGTGGCCCCGATCGGGAACCCCAAAACGAATCAGGCGCAATCTTTGCTCGTCTTTGCGTACGGATCTTCCCTGACATTGGATTTTTGAAACGATTTTGCCCGCCAACTTCAACCATTCCGCCGTCCCCCACTCGCCTCCCGATTTCTCCGAATCGCTGGCGGCTCTGCGAGCGAAATTCCCGGTTCTGACTGAATCTCCCAAACCGCCCCTGGGAGTCGTGCTGGGCAGCGGATTGGGGGGACTCGCCGATGCGATCGAATCCCCCACTGTCATCCCCTACGGCGAGATTCCAGGGCTGGCCGCGTCCACTGCTGCCGGGCATCGAGGCGAATTCATTGTGGGGCACTTGGCGTCGCGGCCAATCATCGCGATGGCCGGCCGACTGCACGTTTACGAGGGACACTCGCTGCCAGACGTCACTCGGCCCGTCGCTCTGATGGCGGGCATCGGAATCAGCGAACTGGTCGTCAGCTGTGCGGCAGGCGGGCTGAATCCCGGTTTTTCAGTCGGCGATCTCGTCCTGCTCGACGAACACAGCAGTTGGTTGGATGGCAAACTGGGAGCACCGCCGACCCTGTTTCAGGCGGCCGAATGCCCGGCGCCCGAACAAGCCTCCGCGGCGGGTTGGTTCCGCCGACACCTGAGCACCTGCGATCCACAACTGGATCAAATCGCTCACCAAACCGCTCGCAAACACGGGTTCCGACTTCGCCGCGGGATGTACCTGGCCGTCAGCGGGCCGAACTACGAAACGCGGGCCGAGTGCCGGATGATGCGGGGCCTGGGAGCGGACTTGGTCGGCATGAGCACCGTCCCAGAGATCCTGTGTGCCTCCTCGGCGGGCGTTCGTACACTGGGAATTTCAGTCGTCACCAACCTCGCGCTGCCTGACGCCCCGGTGACCGCGGATCACGCGGATGTCTTGGAGGTGTGCGAGCGGGCCGCCAACCGGTTACAACAAATCGTCCGAGCGATTGCCACCCATGGAGCGTGACGTGACGAAGGAACCCCATCAGCCCGATCATTCTTGGGACATTTCCCACCTGTCCGATGCCGAATTGCGATCGGCCATGCAATCGATTCCCTGTCAAACCGACCCAGAGGCTCCCGCGCCACTGGTCGAGTTGACCGGCCTGCATGGCCAGCACTCTGCCATGATGCGTTGCGAAACGCCGCTGCGTTTCCAGGCCGCTGGCGACCTCGGTGACTACGCGTTCGCGTTTTGTCGCGATGCGGACGTTCGCCTGGACGGCAACGTCGGCCACGGCGCAGGCGACGGAATGAGACGCGGTGTGGTCCTGATCACTGGCAATGCGGGCTGCGGATTGGGATCGGCGATGACCGGCGGAACCCTGGCCGTCTACGGCTCGGCAGGCGACCGCGTCGGTGCGGCAATGCGTGGCGGCAGCATCTTTGTTCGTGGAAGCGTCGGCGATGACACCGGTGCCGGAGCCCTGGGCGGCACGATTGTGGTCGGGGGAGACGCGGGCAAACGACTGGGCGATGGACTGAACAACGTGACCGTTTTCCTGCGTGGCGAGGCGGAATCCTTGGCCCCCGGTGTGATCGAGGCTCCCCTGAGAAAGCGTGAGGAGGTCCGCCTGGGATTGCTGCTGATGGGGGCCTCGATTCGCGGCTCAGCCTCCGAGTTTCGACGCATCATTCCCCAAGCACGCCTGGACGCCGAAGAAGCAGGTGCCGGTGAAATCCGCCCGAACTGGCGCTAGAAGCGGCCCCGCTCTCACTCTGGTTAGCCCGATTTCGCCCCCCATCAAACCGTAGCCGGAGTCGCCAGACTTCGGTCTCCTGCAAACCAGCCTGTTGATAATGGCACAAGGTGCCAGCCACATTCCAAGCCCCTCACAACGCCTTAATAACCCCGCCCGCGCAGAGGTCGTGCAGCTTTTAAGCATCGTGCCAGTAGCGCCTTAGCACCACATGAACAACAAGTGACGTAGCGGAAGGGCGCGAGCCCTCCGGTTCCTCACCGAGCGACTTGCGCCACACCGCTAACATCGTCGCTTGTTGTTCACGCGTTGCTTAAGAACCCCGCCCGACGAAGTTGGGAGGGGTCGGAAAACGAGCGTTCAGCTAGATTTCCGGGGGAGGGCCATCCGCGCCGTTTCCCCTGCTCAGCCTCCTCCCTCGCGTACGCCTGAACGGCGTCGCTCCCCCCCAAACTTCGTTTCAGGAGAGGTGTTCCAATGCAGAAACCCGCCAAAACGCGGTCTCAGTAAACGGCACGACCTCTGCGCGAACAGGGGGCCTGAATGTCCTTTCAGAGTAGAACATTTGTCCCAAGATGTTTGCGTGACGGGTTGGTTTCGTCGAGCAGTGTGACGCGAACGTTTGAAAGGGGACTTGGGTGCGATGAGGTTTGGCGATGGAAGGCTGCCCGACGGAACAGTTGAGGACAACTGTTCTACTCTGCTGCACGACCTCGGAAGCGGATTGGAAAACGATTCCCTCAGCCGCCTGAGATCACATCCAAGTAGCGATACCCGCCGCGATTCTGACGTGCGATTTCTTTCATGAACGAATTCGCGGGCTCCGGGCCCGAGCCGAACTGGATCGCATGGATCACCGTGCCGGCTTGCTCCGCTCTCCGGCGGATGTCCGCCATCTGTTCCGCGTTCATCGTTTGAATTGACGCATCGGTCAAAAAAAAGATCGCGTCCGGCGCCAATCGCAACGCCATCCGCAATGCCAACTGGTGCTCGGTGCCGCCGATCGCCACCGTCCGCTGGACAAACGCCTCGGCCAGTTTGCGATTGCCTTCTTCACCCAAAACCAAACCGCTGGACTGCCCATCGGGTGAAAACGCCTTGGGGCGATCATTGTAAAAGATGACCTGAAACTGCTGACGCTCACTCAACGTTTGCAAACTTCGAATCAATTCTTGCTTGGCCGCTCGCAAAGGCTTTCCACCGGAAGCGGACATGCTCTCGCTGTGGTCGAACACATACACAAACGCGCTGCCGGATCCCGAAACACCAAACACGGAGGTGGTCGTTTGACCAGCCCCTTCGCCTGCGCGTGTCGTACCGGGAACCAATTCACCGGTGCCCAACTGATCCGCGGTCTTGCCGTCGCCAAACTGCAGCACGCCTTCGACGCCGGTCCCCTCGGACTCGCCCGCTGCCACACCGCGACGCGTCATCTCGGCAAACAAACCGTCCAAATCCACGGGCGGCACAAAGCCCGCAGGCGGTGCCGACGCGGGCGAAGCACTCGACTGAGACTGCTCCGCATCGGTCGAATCGACGGACTTGGATCGTTCGTCGACTGGTCGATCCGAGGGGTTTGCGGTCGCGGCGTCAGACTCTTCCGCTGAATCTTCGGTGACATAAAGCGTTCGGTCCGGCATCCGGTAGGCCATCGCCACACCGACACTGGTCGTCGGCTGGTCGATCGTCCCCGCCGATCGAGATTGCACCCAGCCAAAAATCGAGCCAATCAAAATCAGGTGAACCAAACAGGAACCAACCAGCGGCCAAGTCGAGACGGTCGGCCGCTGCCACGGTGTCTCGACGGCAGGCAGGTTGCCCGGGACACGACTGCCGCGCGGACGATTGGATCCTGGTCCGTCGGAATCCCCGGCGTTCGTGTTCGGTTCGTGAGGACGTGAGGAAGCCATGGCAGCTCAGGAGCGATTCTTTTCCGTTATTTGTGCCGCTTTGCGCCGTCGTGACCAGACTTTACGCTATGGGGCACGTCGCGGGAGGAAACCAATTTCCAACGGCGATCATTTTCGTCTGTTTTCCCGGAGATCAGTGTAGTGAGTAACGAATCAGGCCGTTTTCTTTTCACCAGTGAATCGGTCAGCATGGGCCACCCCGACAAGCTGGCGGACCGAATTTCCGACAGCATCTTGGATGCACTGTTGGCCCAAGATCCCAACAGCCGTGTCGCTTGCGAAACGCTGGTCACCACCGGGTTGGCCGTCATCGCCGGTGAAATCTCTTCCAAAGCTGACGTCGACTACGAAAAAATTGTTCGCGACACCATCGTCGCCGTTGGCTACGACGATCCCGACATCGGAATCGATGGCAAAACCTGCGAAGTGCAAATCCGCTTGGACGCCCAAAGCCCCGACATCGCGCAAGGCGTGAACTCCGACGAAGCCTCGGGCAAAGACATCGGTGCGGGCGACCAAGGCCTGATGTTCGGCTACGCCTGCAAAGACACGCCTGAATTGATGCCCCTGCCGATCGCGTTGTCGCACCGCATCATCAACCGCATCACCGAAGCTCGCTTCAATAAAGAAGTCGACTGGTTGCGTCCTGACAACAAAAGCCAAGTCACGGTCGAGTACGAAGGCAATCGCCCGGTTCGCATCGAAGCTGTCGTCGTCAGCGCTCAACACGGCCCCGACGTTTCGCACGATGAAATCGAAAAGTTCGTGATCGAAAACGTCGTCAAACCATCCATCCCTGCCGAGCTGGACAAGGGCGACATCAAGTACCACATCAACCCAACCGGCAAATTCATCATCGGTGGACCTCACGGCGACTGCGGTTTGACCGGTCGCAAGATCATCGTCGACACCTACGGCGGCTGGGGCCGTCACGGTGGTGGTGCCTTCAGTGGCAAGGACTCGACCAAGGTCGACCGCAGTGCTGCCTACATGGCTCGCTACGTTGCCAAGAACATTGTCGCCGCAGGCCTTGCTGAACGCTGCGAAGTTCAACTGGCTTACGCGATCGGAGTGACCGAACCTGTCAGCGTTCACGTGGACACCGAAGGCACCGGCACGATCGACGACGCCAAACTTTGCGAACTGATCCGAGAGCACTTCCCGTTGACTCCCGGTGGCATCATCGATCACTTGCAACTGCGTCGTCCCGTGTTCGTTGAAACCACTGCCGGTGGCCACTTCGGTCGCGAAGGCGATGGCTTCACTTGGGAAAAGACTGACAAAGCGGAAGCCTTGGCCGAAGCCGCTGGTGCCACCGCCACCGCCTGAGGTTTCGTCTTTCCCAAGTCGTTGCAACGTCTCCTTGAATCAGCCTCTTCGCCGAATCGCGTGGATCACCGACCCACACTTTGACCATGCCAAACTGGATGTTTGGCAGTCGTGGACTGCAAAGCTGCTGGACCTGGATCCCGACGCGATTCTGATCACGGGCGATTTGTCCGAGGGAGACGATGTTGCCTACCAATTGCGATGCCTGGCCGAAACTCTGGATCGGCCGATTCAGTTCGTGCTCGGCAACCACGATTTCTACGGCAAATCGATCGCGTCCACGCGACGTGACCTGATCGCTCTGTGCCGTGACGTTCCACAGCTGACCTACCTCACCGATCACCCTGCCGTGACGCTCAACGCATCCACGGTTTTGATCGGTGACGATGGCTGGGGCGATGCGACGGAGGGCGATTACGCAGGCTCCATTGTGCGTCTGAACGACTTCCAACTGATCGAAGACTTTCGCACCAGCAACCCGGATGGTTGGCAGTCCTTGCTGAACGCCGAGGGCAGAGCCGTCGCGGACCGGATCGATGAAAAGCTCCGCAATCTGCCCGATGAGATCACGCAAGTCTTGATCGCCACGCACGTGCCGCCATTCCGCGAAGCGTGTTGGTACGAAGGCCAAACGACCGACGACAACTGGGCCCCCTTCTTCGTCTGCGGGCAACTCGGCCGAGTTCTTCGAACCGCGGCCGAACAAGCCCCCAAGCGCAAGCACGTTGTCCTGTGTGGTCATACGCACCACGACGGAGTGGCCCAGATGACGGACAACCTCGTCGTCCACACCGGTTTTTCACGCTACGGCAGTCTGGAAATCGAGTCGATGCTCTCGATCGAAGAGGATATCATTGAACTCTCACGTCCCACCATTTGCTTCCCATGACAACGGGCACCAGCGTCCTGTTGGTTTCCAAACGATCTTCCAGCCCCGCGGTCAGCAACGTAGACTCAAGCAGCAAATTGTCACCCACTCGCCCTCGTAGCTCAGCTGGATAGAGCAGCGCATTCCTAACGCGCAGGTCACAGGTTCAAATCCTGTCGGGGGTATCAGATACATCATAGGATGCGGAAAACACGGTGTTTTCCGCACTTTGTCACTTCGCGTGAACCTCTGTGAATGCCTCTGAATGGCACTGAGTGTCCCGCTTTCTGTCCCGACTTTGCTGGGCTTCATCATCTTGTTTTCCTTGCTTGAAACGAGGGTAATTGGAATGGGTGTCAGTTGATCAATGAGCGATTCTTTCTGTCCTGGCGGGGCCCGTCATATTTTCGCTTCTTGATGGCAACGTCGTGTCGCATCGCTACCTCGACCGTGTTGCCGAGCCGGGGGAGGTTGCCGATCATCACGACCTTCAGATCACCGTCGTTGACGCGACGCTCGTTCGTCGACACGCTCGTTCGTCGACACGCTGACCTGCAACGCCTCAGCTGCTTGCTGGTACGTGAACGCGAGGGGGTCGCTTGATCGGTCGCTTTTCGGACGCCACAGTTCAATCCGCGTTGAACGGGCGTCCAATCGTTTGGGGACGGAGATCGTTCGATTCGGAGAATCACTCATGTGCTCGCCAAAAACGTGCAGTTGAGGCGACGCATCAAGTGAAAATCGAGTTGGCAGCTCGACCATCTGCCCGACGTTCACACTGGTAGATGTGTCGAGCACAAACTGAATTTGGCAAACGGCGGCTAAGCTAGGTAAGTTCGCAATCGATTCGGTGCACGCCCTCACTGTCATGCACCTCAATTTTCAGGCCAACTCCTCGCTCGTTAATAAACTTCGCAAGCTTGCTGATGATCGAGCGAATCGTTGAGGTCTTTATGAAATCGCACCCCCAAACCTTGTAAACGAAGTCACCGAGCGGGATTGTCCATTCTGCTGACAGGTCCTTGTTGGCATCCCAAAGCGCCTTGGCAACAGGCAGTTGTCTGGGCTTGCGCTCTAGTTCCATCAGCAGGTGAGCCCAAGGACACTCAAAGTCGACTTCGAGTTCCGCCGCACGAATCAGTCTTTCATAGAGCATCTTCATGTGCTTTTCGCTTTGGTCGATCAGGCCAATCTGATCATCGACGGCGGCTGCGATTTCTTTGAACCGCCGGTGAGCAGCCGAACTGCTTCGCGAGTGCGTTTCGCGAACTAGCGAGACGAGATGTCTTGCCTGTTGCTCAACATCCTCCTCAGTCTGGAGCTTGATCTCGTCCTTCCCGAATCGAGTCAACCAAGCGCGAAGCTGCTTTCGAGCTTTGACTCGCTTCGTCCGATCATCATCGCCTGGTTGCCCGCTCCGCTTCGAGGCCTTCGTAGTCTTCCGCATCCGATTGAATCAACCTTCGCAAAGGGCGGCATCACCAAAAGCCGCGTACTGCCAAACATGCAAACAAGGCGAATACGATAATCATTCGCTGCCATGAATGCTGGTTCACCAGCGAAGCGGGTGGTCACCGCTTAAACGGAGACGCATGCGTCGCAGTTCCGGAACGGTCGAGGTGCACTTCGTGCCATCGCGATAACTCTTACTTACCGGCGTCGGGATCGGTTTCGCATTGAGGATGTTTCTCGGAGCCAGCGTTCCGCCCCTCGATGTACTTCGCTTGCTGATCACCGAGCCTGCGTTTCGCGGCAAGCCGAGCGATGAGGATGAAGAGTTCATCCGAACTGAAGAGCGATTGTTTGATTGTCATGGAGAACCTTCCTAAGCAGGTAGATGGGAATAGTTCGGTTTCGCTCCGCAAACCGTTTGGCATTTTCGTCGAGTCGAGATAAACGGACCGCCCCGATTGAGGGCGGTCCTCGGAGAAAGACAACCCTGGACGATCACCAGGCCCACAAATGCTCCGAATCAACTCGCTTAAGCGAGCAACGACCGAAACATCAAGTCCACGGGACATCACGTGAGAGGATTTCGCTTCGTGCCGCGTCCCGCATCGCGGGTCTGCAGTGATCTCTAGATCGGGATTGCCAAGGTGAAGCGTGCGTTGCCCACTACGTTAGAATGCGGCTTTTCTCAACACCCCACAGTAATGAGCGAAGCAGACCTGGAATCTCCCTGGCGAGCCTCACCCGCACCGCGGGCCCGCAATCACATAGCGGCACGCATCGCTTCGAGACCGCGTCGTAAAGCTCATCCGAATCTAGCCACTCTTCGTAGTCGTCCGAGCACCAGACAACTGCAGCGCACCCGAGGTCAGTTGTCACAGCAGCCTGCGTCAGCTCGACGCACTCAGGTGGACCGTCCGGCCCGTATAGCCGACTGATCGCAACCGGCCCAATCACCAATTGGTGGTGATACAGTCCGAGCTGGTGGGCTCGGCGGATCACGCTGTCGGCCGCCCCGATCGCTTTGTCTGCCGCGTCGACTTGGCCCGAGACCCGATCGCATATTCCGTCCAGCTTTACCGCCAGCGTGTGAAGTTGTTCGGCGGCTGCGATGTCTTGCAAGACCGACGCAGACGGTCCCTTGTCGCAGATCAGTTCATTCAACAGAGGCGAATAAAAACAGTGAGTCATGGTTTCTCCAGTTCGTTTTCTGGTTGTTTGTTTGTGAATTCTTTGGTGAGGGATTGCCTGGCTTCCCGCAGACGCCGTTGTGCGGCGAGTCGGGCGATCAGGTCAATCAAATCCTCAAGTTGACCGGCTGAGGAAGCAGCCGATGGTGTCATTGGAGTAGCGGCTTGATCGCCCGACTCCGAGCCAACGACCTTGGCGTCATCCGGGGGCTCCGGCACAGTCATCGTCGCACCCCATGTTGTCGATCAACGGTCCGAGCAGTTTTGCCCTTGAGCTGAGTCCTCTGCCGGCGCAGTTCACGACGGCTGATTTTGAGAATGGCGTTTTTCTCCTGATACCATCGCCACCAAAGCGGCAGTGAATTTGGACGATGCGGCAACGCACCGTTCTGGTTCTGAGAACCGAATCGGCGGTTGCGCCGCGATCGGTTTGACATCGATTCCTCCTTGTGAATCAAGCTGTCTGCGAAATCAACGAGAGTCGTCGATCGCAAGAAAAAGAAGTGCCGTGTCCCCTGCTTTTTCGCAAGCGAGCGGAGCAACTGCGTCACATCTGAGAAGAGATGCCGCACCAGCCGAAAGCGACAGTGGCTGACACAAAGTTCACCACGCCGGAGAGCCAGGGAACTAACTGCCGGCACCTATACGTAGCTCGTTTTGGGCGGGAATTTAGAACCCATTGAGCACGAGGTTCGTGCTGTTTCGCCCTTATAAGCTGTGAGGCTATGGCTACTCTACGTGAAGAGCAAATGAAGCTGTTTTCTGTGGAGAACGAAAAGCGTCTAGCTTTACGATACCTCAATCATTAATCGCCTCGGTGGGGCCATGCCTAAGGCGTCCTTCTCGCGTGAAGCGACGATAACGCGGCCGGTACGGTCCGACAGCATCGGGTATGCGTAGCGCAAAAAGACAACTTATTTAGGCATGGGCAATTTCGGTTGAGGAACCGGTCCTTTGACCAAGGGCCATTCAATGAATGTGTCGTCGCTGCCGGGACAGTGATCAGGCAATCTCATCGCTCTTGGCGGTTCTCACGTTCACTCACTGGCAACAAGCGTATTTGGGTCTTATCGAAACGTCACGTACTGAGACGTCCCGATGTAGCTTTGGCTCAAGGCAATTGTTCGTGCATTCTGGCTTGCCAGTTTTCGACTGCATCCGAAAACTCTGGGAAGACCACGTCTACACGGCCTTCAGACGAAGGCTTTTTCGGATAAAGAACGAGCGGGACTACGCCAGCAAGATCTCATACCCCACGAAGCCCTGCAGGAAGTTACCGGCGAATCCCTCGCGGCTGAGCACGAAGGTTGGAGTCGACGTATTACCCCAAACTTGAGAGTAATTGTTCCCGCTGTCAGTCGCAAAGTACAGACCTGCTCGAGGGATGTCGTCCTCGTTGTGAAGGAGAGTAGCAGAAATCGAATTGGCACCAGTCAAGTTAAAGAAGAACTTGGAATCGTTGAGTCCATAGCCATTTTCAAAAGCGATGAAACCATCTTGATCAACAAGGAACTGCCCAGGAACAGTAGCCTGCGAAACATCAAGCTGATGCACATCGCCCATTGCGTCAGTGAAAGAGACAAGATTGCCCTGAACACTAATGGATAGCTTTTGAGTTTGGTTTTGCGTCGAAAGCGGCTTCCACTCGGTTCCGTCGCATCCCTCGAAGTTTGCGGAATCGGGTGAGTATCGTATGACACCGGCAGTCCCCGCGCCGCAAACATTGCCTTGACTTTCATGGACCCGCAAACTGTTCAATTCGGCCGACAGTGCGTCAATCATAACCTCCAGGGATGAGAGCTGGCTGTGAGATACTAAATCTGCGAGTGCAGCGTCGAGCGAGTTGCCGTTGAAGGTCACAGAGCCCGCGACATCGAGGGATCCGTCGACTACGACATCTCCATCTACAGTACCGCCACTCAAGCCATCGATCGAGGTTTGAGGGTCACCGGCTGGTCCTTGCGGCCCGACGGGGCCAGCGACACCGTCGACTCCTGCAGGTCCTTGCGGTCCAATTGCACCATCAGCACCGGTGAGTCCCTGAGGTCCAGCGACGCCTTGGTCACCTTGAGGTCCGATTGGGCCAGCAACTCCCTGCGGTCCAATTGCACCATCGGCACCGGCAGGTCCCTGAGTCCCAGCGATGCCTTGGTCACCCTGAGGTCCGATTGGGCCAGCGATTCCCTGCGGCCCAGTTGCACCATCGGCACCAGTGGGTCCCTGAGGTCCAGCGACGCCTTGGTCACCTTGAGGCCCGACGGGCCCAGCAACTCCCTGTGGCCCAGTTGCACCATCAGCACCGGCGGGACCCTGAGGTCCAGCGATGCCTCGGTCACCTTGAGGTCCGATTGGGCCAGCAACTCCCTGCGGTCCAATTGCTCCATCGGCACCGGCAGGTCCCTGAGTCCCAGCGATGCCTTGGTCACCCTGAGGTCCGATTGGGCCAGCGATTCCCTGCGGCCCAGTTGCACCATCGGCACCAGTGGGTCCCTGAGGTCCAGCGACGCCTTGGTCACCTTGAGGCCCGACGGGCCCAGCAACTCCCTGTGGCCCAGTTGCACCATCAGCACCGGCGGGACCCTGAGGTCCAGCGATGCCTCGGTCACCTTGAGGTCCGATTGGGCCAGCAACTCCCTGCGGCCCAATTGCACCATCAGCACCGGCGGGGCCTTGAGGCCCAGCGATGCCGGCGCTGCCAATGTAGGAAACTCGTAGACCGATGACCTTCACCGCCCACTGATTGTCGGCTTCAAACTCAATTGCAACGTAGTCTGAACCAGCCTCCGTCGATTGCGGTATTATTGAGGTCAAGTCGAATTCCACTACCCGGTTGCGTCGTAGTTCGACGGGTCCAAGATTCCGAAATCTCTCTGAATCTTGGTTGATCCGCTCCCCAGCTGAGGCGAGCGAGCGATCCACATCGAATGTCGTAGTCCCATTCGACGAGGCAATACCGACGACGGTAACCTTGGCAATGGATTCGACGCCTGAGGGAATGGCGAACGTGAAATCAGCCTTTCCGTTGATCGTGGTAAGCCAGTCGCCCCGAGATCCAAATTGCAGATTCGGTCGCACCCAAAGCTCCTGAATCGATTCTTGAGCATCCGGCGTGGAACTCGCAACGAGCGGAGAACTTGACGATTCGAAGCTCATGAGGCTTACACAAGCTGATTCCGTGACCGCGTACATCGGAGCGGCTTCCATGACTCCGCCAGCCAAATCGCCGGCCAGAAGCTGTCTGCGTTCGAGCGTCTCGACGCGTAGGCTAGTTTTTGGTGAACGTCGATTGAGGGTTTCGCGGCGCATGAATCTGCTCTGTAGAATGGAAAAGTGGCACCCTTTAAGGGTATGTGCAAATGGCTCGCTAGGGGGCTGTGAAAGGTGGGATGGTACATGGCCAACTCTGAGTTGTCAATTTTGCTCAGACAGTCCATATCGCGTCTCCCCAGGCCGTAAACGGAATCCACGACTACGATCGCTTTTGTGGGGCCGTGCGACAAACGGGCAGCATCGTGCGTCCTCAAGACATCAAGTTTCAAGTTCGTTGCCGGCTTTGCTTGCAGGTGTCATTTGCGTTCGATACCCGCCAGGGCTTGAAGTTGGCGGAGGCCCTCACCATCGAATTCATCAGAATGCGACTGGCTACGACCGATGAACGAACGACAATCAATCCAGTTGTGGATTGGTCGCAGGCCGAGGTCAGGTACACTCTCATCCGATCCGCTTGACCGATCACGCGAGTTGCGGATTGGTCGCAGGCCGAGGTCAGGTACACTCTACGAAGGCAAGGTGTACTTGACGGATACGTTGCGGATTGGTCGCAGGCCGAGGTCAGGTACACTGGCCATCGGTTGCGATCGCCACGTTGTGCTGTTGCGGATTGGTCGCAGGCCGAGGTCAGGTACACTTTTATTGGTGGATCCACCACGATAGGTGTCGTTGCGGATTGGTCGCAGGCCGAGGTCAGGTACACTCGCGGCTCTGCGTGGTTCGGCGGCCCAGTCGTTGCGGATTGGTCGCAGGCCGAGGTCAGGTACACTGTCCCAGAAGCACAGAACGCGACTGTCGTGTTGCGGATTGGTCGCAGGCCGAGGTCAGGTACACTCCACCCATCAAGCAGCTTCCGGCAGTGGTAGTTGCGGATTGGTCGCAGGCCGAGGTCAGGTACACTGAATCATATTGTTGTCACCAACGATGGCGAGTTGCGGATTGGTCGCAGGCCGAGGTCAGGTACACTTGATTTCGCCAAGCTCGTTGGTCGACTGCTGTTGCGGATTGGTCGCAGGCCGAGGTCAGGTACACTCATCGGGCGGCAGTTTGGCAAGCTCCTCGCGTTGCGGATTGGTCGCAGGCCGAGGTCAGGTACACTACCCGGCACCGTCGGCCAACGAGCACGCACGTTGCGGATTGGTCGCAGGCCGAGGTCAGGTACACTCGATCAAACTGTCCAACGAAGCAACCGTCTGTTGCGGATTGGTCGCAGGCCGAGGTCAGGTACACTCGAGCCGCTTGGTAGTTGGCTCGTCAATATGTTGCGGATTGGTCGCAGGCCGAGGTCAGGTACACTCTTCTGGGTCATTGCTGAATAGTTCGGGGTGTTGCGGATTGGTCGCAGGCCGAGGTCAGGTACACTAGTTGAGCCTCATCAACCCAAAGTATATCGGTTGCGGATTGGTCGCAGGCCGAGGTCAGGTACACTAAACGCCGAGAAGGCGAGACTGCTCATCCCGTTGCGGATTGGTCGCAGGCCGAGGTCAGGTACACTATGGGGTGATTTGTACGGCGCGAGCCAAGAGTTGCGGATTGGTCGCAGGCCGAGGTCAGGTACACTGCAACGCCGGCTCGGTCTTCAACACGTCGTGTTGCGGATTGGTCGCAGGCCGAGGTCAGGTACACTGGTGACGACTACGGGTGTCACGCCATACTCGTTGCGGATTGGTCGCAGGCCGAGGTCAGGTACACTTTTTGTAGACAGTGTTGGCACCGAGGGGACGTTGCGGATTGGTCGCAGGCCGAGGTCAGGTACACTTTTGCTGCACGCACAAACAGCGACGGGATAGTTGCGGATTGGTCGCAGGCCGAGGTCAGGTACACTGCAACATTCTGGATTCAGACAATGATTGGTGTTGCGGATTGGTCGCAGGCCGAGGTCAGGTACACTTCGTCGGAGGCGTTGTCCCGACCCACCTTGGTTGCGGATTGGTCGCAGGCCGAGGTCAGGTACACTGAGGCCATCTCAGCGATCGCAAGCCAACACGTTGCGGATTGGTCGCAGGCCGAGGTCAGGTACACTGGATCGCTGGACCGCCTCTTGCTTCCACTTGTTGCGGATTGGTCGCAGGCCGAGGTCAGGTACACTGAGACCGGCTGTCGTCAACCCGTGAGGCACGTTGCGGATTGGTCGCAGGCCGAGGTCAGGTACACTCTCGGCGAAACGGACTGGCCTCGCTTGCGTGTTGCGGATTGGTCGCAGGCCGAGGTCAGGTACACTGGATCAACTGGACCGGCCGAGTCCCCTCGCGTTGCGGATTGGTCGCAGGCCGAGGTCAGGTACACTTATGGCCGGCGAAGACGTGACTATCAACGTGTTGCGGATTGGTCGCAGGCCGAGGTCAGGTACACTTCCACGCGTCGCCGTCGACCGCCCAAACCTGTTGCGGATTGGTCGCAGGCCGAGGTCAGGTACACTACCTCTCTTGTAAGACCTTTCGAGCAAGACGTTTAGCGGGACGTTTGGGATTAAAAAAACTCAAGTTGCTCAGGTGATTTTGGAGGTGTCTGGCGTTTTTGGCCCCAGAATATCTTCATTGTCTCGTATTGCTTGTCTGTCATTTCCAAAATGCGAATTTCGCCGGCGTTGGGAAGCCAGCGTTCGATTCTGGCGATGTGGACTTGGGCGGTCTCTTTGCTTGGTGATGGCCGGGCGTAGACACTGTACTGTAATTTGAAGAAACCGTCGGCCAGCAATTGCTTGCGAAAGTGCGCGTACGCCTTTCGTAACTTGGGTGTATCGACGGGAAGGTCAAACATCACAATAGTCCACATGCTTCGGTACGCGCTCAGTTCCATGAGATAATCTGCTTGGGATAGTCCATCTCGGTTGCCTCACCTCGCAGGCAATCGCCGAAGCGGGTGATATAGCGATGCACGACCACGTTGAGCGGTCCAGCCTCGCCATCGAACTCCGTCGTACAGGTGAGCAAGCCCAGCAATGCTGCTTTGGTTTCTCGGGTAACTTCATCGTGCCCTTGTCGATGTAAGTGACGAACACAGCCGTCGACAATGGGCCGCAGCGGTTCGATCAGGTCGTCCGCCAGGCAAAACGGGTTGCTGCGATGGTGGTGGTGGATGCCGATCGCGGGTGAATAGCCAGCCGCGACAATCGCACGCGACAACAAGGCACGGATGATCGCGTAGCCATAGTTCAGAAGCCCGTTGAATTCATTGCCGTTTTGATCACGGCGAAACGAAATCTCTGGCGGCAACCAGTGACGCCAAAACAGCTTTGCCGCTCGGGCTTCAACATTTGTGACATCGCCCGAGCGAACTTTAGGCACGAGTGCCCGCAGTTGTTTGGCAACGGGTTTGGTGATCTCTGTGCTGTCAAGAACGCAGGCTGAGGCTTTGATTTTGGCGCGGATCAGTTGCTGCCAAACTCTTTTCTGGGTCGGCAGCGAGGCCTCGATTTGCTCTTGCATTCGCTGCACGATTTGGCAATGCGTGGCCATTGGAACCAACATGCCGGCTGGTTGGTGGTCTTCGCCGCAAACAATCAGCGTGCCGCCGTGATTGACGATCTCGCGTAAGGCCGCGTGCGTGTAAGTCGTCTGTGGATGGTCGACGACGACTGTACCCAAGTCTTCACAGGGAACGCTACTGACGGGGTGTCCGTTGCGGGTCAGAGTCAGTTGTCCTAAACGCATTGACAGGTGCGTGGGTTGGGAACTGATTTCGATTGTGCGTTTTAGCACGTTGACACCTCATGTTACTGGGCGAAACATGCCATCCATGGGGCTTTCAACTCTCAATGGTAATTTGACGATCGCCGGTTTGGTAATCGAGGATGTAATTCTGAGGGAATCTTTGGCCGCGGATTTTCACGAATCGTCGTATGTGAGGCGAACGAGGGCCACGAAGATCAGTGGGAAAGCGCGACCGAAAAAGAAGTGCGACCGTTTACGAATTAAGTATTCGCATCGCTGCTGAAAGCTCTGACGCCAAGTGCTCTTTACCAGCTTTCTTGAGTCTCGCACGCATCCACGACCAAGACCCATGTCGACGATGGCCTTTCTTGCGATCTGTCTCTCTTGTTTTGCGAGCGTTCAGAGCTTCGCGAGCGATCGCGACGACCTTGGGGTCTAACTCACTAAAGCTTGGTGTTTGAAATGTGTGCGGCTCCACCGGTCTTGCTTCACCCAATGGCGAAACCACAACCTTGACCGGGGTATCAAATCCTGGCGGCGCAAGTTGTTGCATTTGGGCTGGCGAAATCGGAACCGTTTTCCGTTTGCTGCTGTCGATCAACTTGCCTTCATCATCTTTTTCGCCAACCGCACGCCGCGCATCCCAGTGCGCGCAAAACTCAGCTTTCTCACTGGATCGTCGACCATCCAATTTCGCAACCACGAAGTATCCAGGCTCGTTCGTCTCTTTATCACGCATGTAAATGATTTCGCCGATCGACAATGACATTACAAAAGTCCCTCGCTCGTCATCACTAGAATGGTCGACCGGATCGACTCTAAACTTCTTCGCTCGGACGGCGGCGTCATGCATCGAAACGACCTTGCCTGTCCATCTGCCGCGTAGGTCTTGCCGAATTTCCAGGTGATGATTGTTGCCGCTGACGTGTGCTCTCGAACCTGATGGATTGTCGATAGTTTCCCACGACATTGTTTCGTAATTGAACTCACTACGCGGTAACGTGACGGGGCCCTTCATTGTCCGCAACAAACGAAACGATTTGATCGGGACACCGGATTCTTGGCAGAATGGGCCAAATGGTGCGGCAAGCATCTTCTTTAGGTCTCCCGTTGTGAAGTCGTCCGCCCCGCGACTGAGAGCAAGCCGTTCAGCCCGCTCCTCAATCTGTTGGCGAAGAATTCGTCGCAAACCCAGATCGCGAATGAGTCCACTTTTTTCGGGCGGTGGATCGACCATCAAGGGTTTGTATCCCTTTCCTTCGACCACTTTCTTGGCTTTCGACTTGGCGTCTTTTTCAGACAGCTTCGGGGCCTTCTCCTGGTAGCGTTTGGCTAGTCGGTCGATCGCATCTTTGGGCTTTTCAATTACTTGCAAACGCAGGTGATTCGGTTTCAGCTCTGCGATCGACTTTTTCGCAATGAACGTGTCGGCTTGCGTCGGGACGGGGCCGAACAGACTTTCCTCATGGAGTTGGCCGGACAGCTTGCGACCAACCGCACGGTGCGAGACGACCAACGGTGTCTGCGTTTCGGTTGACTGCTTGTTGCCGGCATGGTCCGGGTAGATCAACGATAGAACCTGGTGCCGAAACGATCTGACATTGCCCCACGGCGGAGCCAATGGTTGGCGTCGGAGTGTTTTCGGTCGTTCGCCAGTGCGACGGGCATCGGTCCATGCTTGGTTGTGATGGTTGACGTCTTTGGCAAGTTGCTGCAATCGTGATTCGCTGGTTAATGCGATCACCACCGCGTCGAGTGCGTGTTCGCGATGATCGCCGCGATTCTTTGCTTCCCGCTGAGACTGTTCTTGGGGCGTTGGCGGCAACTCATCAGGGGCTGCCTGCCGGTACAGTTGCCAGTCACGTCGGAGTTTGGCGGTGTGTCCGCCACGCGTGACGAAGATTCGCCGCGTGCCTCCGTCAAGATGCGAGGGGGCGTTGGGCCACAAAGCGGCTTCCAGGTAATCCTGTACTTCTCGCGCCGCATAAGCTGTATCCGACAACTGGCTGCCTTTCCACTCCTTTGGAACGCTTTCGGCTGACAAATTCTTCCACTTCTTAGAGTAGTCGCGTGGCTCGAAATACTCACCCCGAGGTGGACTGGCTTCGGCAAAGAATCGCATCGGTTTGATCCGCTCTTCGAAATCGTCTCCCCACCACTCACGGAGCGTCCGGTTGCCTTTGTCTCGATTGCTATCGATGAAACAAAGCACGCGGTTGTTCATGGAATTGTCGCCACATCGACTGTACGGAATGATGTGGTCGACCTCCAATCCGGTGCCCAAGGCGGCTTGACGAGGCGTAATCGCTCGACCGGAATAACCGCATGTCGAACTAATGTCATCGATGACTTTATCAAGCGAGTAGGCACACACGCCGCGTTGTTGTAGACACAGCAGCACGCGAGTTTCAGCGGCTTTTAGTTGATTTGTGGTCAACGACTCGTATTTGGCTCCCCAAGCCGGACGAATGATTTGTTCGCGGATGTCTCGACGAATCTTGTCCCGGTTACGGTTGCGAAAAAGAATGCGGTCGTTGACCATCGCCGGTTTGGTCGCCTCACGTGCGAATTCAATCACGATCCGGTCAGGAATGCGACCGTCATGACGTTTCAGATAGGCAATGATGTGCCGACGCACTTCATAGATGGCTTTGCGAACGACCGGATTACTCAAAACCGGTGGCAGTGGTAAATATTCTTCGGGATGCTTCTTTAAAAAGTGTCGTGCCGCAGCATTCAAGCGTCCTCCACCGAGTTTGTATCGCGTGCGTTGTTCATCCGTGGGTGCTTTGCCAGTGTTCAGGTCTACCGCGGACCTGTCGTCAGCAAACGCACGTCGAGCTTCGATTTGAGTTCGCCAATGCCCATTGCTTGTTGGGGATTCCATATACGGCAACAAGTTGCGGATCGCCCGGCGTGAAAGCTTGCTGCGGTTTTCCAGTTTGGGCCGCGTCCGCCATCCGGTGATTAATGCTTCGATGGTCGATTCACTGAGATTGAAATGACTCAGTTTTTGACGTAGTCGGTCGGCGTCCGTAGCTTCCGCGGGGTCGAAACGCAGGATCGCTTTGTTGAGCCTATCGAGCTTTGCAGGTTGCTTCAAAATCGCTTCGTCACCGTGCTCATGCAACGGGGCGATGATTTCTCGAGCGAACCAATCTGTATTGGGGGGGCGTTGTTCGTCGCGTTCCAGATTCAATTGAAAGTCGGAGACCCTGAACTCGGTTTTCTTCAAGTTTGCGGTGTCGATTTTCAAGGCCGACCGGATCGTTTTGATCGTGGCCATCTTCTGTTGTCTGAGTTTAGCAACGACTGCTTCGTGTTCGTCAGCCGTTAGCGGGTCGAACGAGTCGCTGCTGGGTCGCCGGATGCGAATGTTGTTGACGTACTCAATCACTCGAAATCGCGATGCATAGTAGTCCGCGACCGGAACCACACGATCCGAAGGCTCTAAATCGCAACGTCCCAAAGTGCCGACATCCCAGTAGGTGTTTCGCTGTTGGAACATCAGGCCTTTGTGACGCCACGTCTGATCACGCTCTGGATTGTCCAAAGCGAGACGTAATTCATCCGTCAGTAGTTCGGCGAGTTCCCCGCCAAACGCTTTTTGTTTCTCCCACAGCAATCGAAACTCGTCGCGAATCATTTCACGGTCGGCGTGAAAAAGGAACACTTCGCTGGAGTTACGTACCTTTTGTCGATAGGTCACAACGTTCCCAGCATCATCCTTCTTCGGGCTTCCATCAGGACCGAGGACTGCTTGCGATTCCTCATCGGCAATGTCCGCGATCAATTGGCCGAACGTATGGCAGCCTCGCTCGAGCATCTTTCTGCGAGTTTCATCGATTGCATCTTTGATTGGACCATCGCTATCAGGACCCTTCCTGTCTTCTGCGTCATCCGTGACCGGTCGCAATCCTGCAGCGCCACGACGTTGAGCCAAGTGCAGCAGTACCCTTCCGAACTGGTGCGGAGTCAAGGCTTTTGAGATTGCCAGCCTGCGAAGTTCCCATGGATCTTGCTGCAACAGAACTTCCGCAGCAGCACGCTCACGTGGCAGCAGACCGCCACTAATGAGAAACCGCCGTAGCTTCCGCTTCCGACTGGACCGCCGGGAAATGTTGCGGCGTGCGGAACGCTTGTCACGACGTGCTTGGTTCTTGGGAGCTCCCCGGCCGTCGCCGGTGTCGTCCACGCCAGCCGGAAACACGCTGCATCCGACTTCGATAGTTTTCGAGTCTTCGTCAACCCATGCACTGCCAACAGAGTTGGAGCCAATGTCCAGTCCGATCGTTACTCCCCGTCCCATTTGCGTCTCTCACTCATGCGAATGCTCAGAAAATCACCATTCTAGCACGGTCTGAGTGTGGTCGGGCGGTTGCATCTGCCCCAGATGGACCATATACTTTATTGCAGTGTACCTGACCTCGGCCTGTAACTTTTTCGCAACAAGAAATTCACTTGTTGAAAATTCGCAGGCACCGCCTTCGGGCGACCAAAGCCAGCACATGCTAGTCATGTCCTGGCTTTTTTTGGGGGTTGGGCGGAGCAGTTGGTGTTTATGTCGGAAGCTTGCCAAACTTGTGGTGCGAGTTGCCGAGAACGCTCTCATTTGCCCGTCGATCGTTCTGCTTCATGCCGAACCGTCCATGCTGACACCCCAACCTCGCGGGCGATGGCTCGTTTGCTGAGCTTGCCTTCGGTGAGAAGGTCGCGGATCTGGTTGATCTTCTCCTCGGGGATCTTGCGTTTGTTTTTGCCAGTGTCGAGCCGCTCACCATTTTCAACAGCGGCAAGGTTCGCCTTGGCGTGGTATTGCTTGTAGGCTCGTGAGGCGGTGCCACCGGTTGTGCCGAGTCTCTTGGCGATCTCTTCGAAGGTGAGGCCTTGGTTTCGCAGTCCCACGACTTCGGGGCCGATCTTTGCCGTTTTGTTGTTCGCAAGCTTCCGACGGACGCTGAAGTCGGCGGGTGGAATGAAGCCCGTGTCGTTGTTTGCCGCCCACTCGATCGCTTTCTTGACGGTCGATGGATCGCTATTCAGAGCCACGGCGATGCGATTGACCGGCGACCCCGCATCATGCATTTTGATCGCATCTGCCGCAATTCGCTGGTAATTGGGGAAGTCGACAATCGTCACCGGAAGCTGGTCGTCCATTGTCCAACTACACACTTGGAGGAACTCCAGTGAGTGTGTGGTTGGACAATCCCTTTGCTTTCCAATTTCGACCAGCGCCGGGATTGAGTTTAGATTGAGCTTCGCTCGCCACGTGTGAGTTCGCCCTTGTTTCTCACCGAGTGATACGCGTACCTGACCGACCATCTTCGAAAGGACGCCATGAGCTTTGACGATGTCGTCGTGCAGCAGTTCACGCAAGTTTGTGAGAAACTCTTGGATCGTTTCGACGTCGAGCGGCTTGGGGCGGAAGTTCGCTTTCGCCGTGAGTTCGAGTTTTGCCTTCAGATCAGTCAGAGCGTTTTGATCAATCTGAATGCTCTCGAACAGGCTGTCGGCTGCCACACCCGCAGCGAGGCTAGAGAGACGCTGTCCGTTTCGTTGCAACTTCGCCGTAAGGGACGCGACCTTCCGCTCGATTTGCTTCGTATCGACAGGTGGTTTGGATGCTTCTTCCGCCAGGAACTTGTTGGCTTCGCTACAAAGTCGCTCGGCATAGCCGTCGGCAAAGAGTTGTTGCTTGATTGGCGTCAGTAGGCACTCTTCGATGATGCGGAGAGATTTGGATGACTTGAGGTCGCAGCCCCGCAAGCCATCCTTCCCATGAGGGCAGTTCATTTGGACATAGGTCCCGTCGGACCGAAAACGCCGCAACGGAGCATCGCACTTCTCGCACCAAAGATCGAAGAGCATCGTTGGATAGGCTTCTTGCCGCGATGTTTTTCGTTGGCCTTTGGGCGGATTGGTGTCTCGAGATACCTCCGCCATTCGGGAAACTGCTGCGTCCCAGAGTTCTTGCGGGACGATTCGACGCTCTGGGAATTCGACTACCATTCGCTCGTTTTCTGGAACGGGTACAGCACGCTTTTTTCCTGTGACAGGATCTTGGACACGCGTGGTGTTCTTCCAGGTCCAACGTCCAATGTATTTCTCATTCTTGAGCATTTGCGTCACGCTGGATGGCCCCCAGGTGGAGCGTCCGAGCGCGGACTCGCCGTCGAGTACCTTCGCGATCTTCGCCGGGCTGAGCTTCTCTTCGGCGTACATCTTGAAGATCCTTCGTACTACCTCAGCGGCTTCGTCGTCGATGACAACTTTTCTCTCCACCTTGCTTTTGGAGTTGATGATGACGTTGCCCTCTGCGTCCTTGCGTTCGACGAGTTTGTATCCCGTCGGTGGCGATGCCAGGTGTTTGCCGTTTTTGAACGCGTCGGTCATGCCGCGATCGACTTTCACTTTGAGTTGGTCGATGTACATCTCGCCCTGCAGCGACGAAAATGTGTGGGCAATTTTTGCAAACTCGTTTGTGGAGTCGTAGCCGTCCGCTGTCACCAGTCGGCGATGCCGCGACTCGAGGATCCTCTTGAATTGATTTGCTTCTACTAGATCGCGATGCAGTCGATCAAGTTGGTCGACGAAGATGACCACGGGAATGGTTTCCGTCGATTCAACCATGTTCCGCAGCAATTGATATCCGGGACGAGCAGTCGTCGTCGCGGAGATTGCGGCATCAGCAAAGACGTGTTCCCAGGGGATGAAGGCATCGAGGTGTCTGGCTGTTTTGAGTACGTTGACGAGTTGTTGGTCGAGCGAGCGAGTGTTCGAGTTGGCATCGCTGTAACGCACGTAGCACGCAGCCACCGTCATGTTTTTGGGAACCTGCGAAGTCGGCGTAAATGAATGCACGCTGCCCGAGCGGTAGGATTTACTGAACTGCTTCGCCATCTCCTCGTGGGATGCTTCGGTGCGGTCCAGCAGGAGTCCGAGTGAATGGTATTCGGGGAAGTGCTGGTATTGTTTGTTCAGGTAGGTTTTGGCGAGTTCCCGGAGCGCGTCGTCGCTGGGCAGGCCGGCGACAGGCGGAGTCTTGGAGATGGATTTTGGGTTCTGGTTTTGGTTCGTCATGATTTGTTCTCTTTGAAGAAAAGGGGACCGGCAATATCGAACTGCACTCGGTCAGTGGCGAAGTTTGAAAACGGTTTGGGAGCTAAAGAAGAACCTCGAAGCTCTTCAACTCGGGCGTTGGATTCAGCGGCCCGTTCGCTGCGGATGGGAGCGATCACCTCGGATCGAGCGTTTTAGGCACGAGGGGGTGACACGCATCAAATCCGCAGTGGCGAACGGGCTGTGCTGAACTAAATGTTTGCGTCAGTTCGGATCCGAGCGTCGGCGGGGCGTCTGAAGAGTCGAACTCCCCCGAGACGTGGCGTGTCTCGAACTCGACCACCAACCGAGTGAGCGACTTTGGGTTGGGTTGCTTGTGATGAGCAAACCAAGTGGACGAAGGAGGAGGTCTTTCAACGTGTCCCGCTTTCGGCCCCACTTTTGCTGGGCTTTATCATCCTGTTTTCCTTGTTTGAAACGAGGGAAATTGGAATGGGTATCAGTTGATCAATTAGCGATTCTTCCTGTCCTGGCGGGGCCCGTCATATTCTCGCTTCTTGATGATCACGTAGTGTCGCATCGCTACTTCGACCGTGTTGCCGAGCCAACGACAAACCTTGTGGATCGGGTGCTCCTCAGCCAAGTCGGTCAGTGCGTTCGCTCGTAGATTCTGGAAGAGCTTTGGCCATGGCTCCATCTTCAGCGACTCAATCTTGCGAAGCAGAGGTGTCCGCAAATTCAACTTCGGACCTCGTAGATGTCTGAACACGAAGTCATCCTGCTTTGCGTCGGCTGGCCGTACGGCCTCGAGGTAAGGAACGAGCTCAGGAAGAAGCGGGCAGATTCTGTGGCCACCACGTGAGTGGTGCTCCGTCTTGGAAGCAAAGACACGCATCGTCTGTTCATCAAAATCGATGTCATCCCAGGTGAGGCAAGAAACCTCCGAGGGCACACGCAGCCCAGCAAACCGGGCCAACGCAAGGACCAGCTTGAACTCAGGATCGTCGAACGCATCAATCAGTTTCTGCACCGTCTCGCGAGTCACTTCGACCAGCCGATCAGGATTGTCCTGGGTTGGAATTCGAAGATCTTCGAATGGATTTTCGTCGATCAGTTTTTTCTTGACCGCGTAACGGAAAAACTGGCGAGCGTCCTTGAGCTTCTTCGATGCGGTGGCCGCGGATAGTCCACGTCCCTTGGGAGCTGGCTTCTGCATCCACTGGAACCAGTCCTCCGCGTCACCAGCACTGATTTCGTGGAGAGCCTTGTCTTCGCCGAAGTACCGGACCAAGTCATCCGCGCTTTGCTTGCGGTTGTTCGAGGTGCCAGGCTTCCAGCCGCCGCTTCGTCCGCCACCGCCCTTCTTGAGTTCTCGATAGTCATCAAGGAAGACTTTCAATCGCGGCAGGGTCGATTCCTGACGGGCAGCCAGGAGCCCGGCCTTCACGAGCAACTCGTAGGTTTCGTCTTCCAGCTTCGAGAGCCAGCTATAGAGCTTCGGGCTCAAATCGGTTTGGTACTTGTTGCATTCCAGAATCTCGTCAATCCTTTGACCGAAGTCATTTGCAACGGACTTCGAAACGACACCCAGACGCAAGGTGGTTCGCTTGCCTGTATCAGGTCGCTTGAAACGGAACAGGTACGCTGTCTTGTCGTACTTTTTGTACGCAATGGGGTTTGGCATGATGGCCTTTCTAAGAAGTTGATTGGTTTAGGAATTGGATCCATTCCGGGAGCAGGCAGCCGACGGCTACGCTTCGCCCAGCAGTTGCTGAATCGAGGCTCTGGGGATCCGGGGGAGCGTGCCGATCATCACGACATGGAGATCTCCTGATTCGACGCGACGCTTGATCGTCGACACGCTGACCTGCAACGCGTCCGCTGCTTGCTGGTACGTGAACGCGAGGGGTTCGCTTGATCGGTCGGTTTTCGGACGCCGCAGTTCAATCCGCGTTGAACGGGCGTCCAATCGTTTGGGGACGGAGATCTTTCGATTCGGAGAATCACTCATGTGCTCGCCAAAAACTTGCAGTTGAGGCGACGCATCAGGTGAAAATCGAGTGGCCACGTTGACCAACTGCCCGACGTTCACCCTGGTAAATGCGTCAAGTACAAACTGAATTTGGCAAACGGCTATTCCCGATTTGTTGCACCAGGGAACAAAACGGCGGCTGAGCGAGGAAAGTTTGCAGTCGATTCGGTGCACGCCCTCACCGCAGCCAGAGTGGCTCGGTGCGGCCTCGCGTCAGAAGACGCGAAGGCGACGGATCAAAACCTGATCTGCAGAATAAGTGGCGTGATTGAGAACGACGCAATCAATCCAAGCGAGCAGCGCCCACGCTAGATCCGATGGTCGGTTGCGAAGCGAGGTCGATCGTTATTGCACCGCCGAACTCTCCGATGTTCCCGTATGTCGCTGTCGTTGGAGACACGCCGGAAGGAGTCGCCGCGTGATGCGGCAAATGAAATCACGCCAGGGTGCGTGCCGGCAATTGATGGGCGGGCATGCCGCCGATGAAGGAGCCAGGTCAAAGCTCGAGGAGGCTTTTCAACCTGTCCCGCTTTCTGTCCCGACTTTGCCGCAGAGCCTACTTTTCCCCGAGAAATTCGGCCCTGGTCGAATCCTGTCGGGGGTATTTTTCATTCGGTTTCCATCGGCTGACGCCGATGGCTACAACCTGTCGCCACTTTGTGGCTATTGCGTTCCAGGTTCCCATCGGCTGACGCCGATGGCTACATCCTGTCGCCACTTCGTGGCTGTTGCGTTCGTGTGATTTTGCTCGGCACGACCATCCGTACCAGTCCCAACGGGACGATAGGTTGTCGCCACGGGCATGAGCCCGTGGAGCCGAGACAACAGGCAAGCAGGAAACCCCGAACGGGGTGACAGGTGTTTGAACTTCGCGAGCGACCGATCGCCACTTCAGCACTCTATGAGTTGGCTCTCCGCCAGAGCCTCAGTGCTGCTCCCACGCAGTTGCGAAGAGCGAATGATTCGTCACGCTCCTCGACGCAGTGGCATGCGGGGTTCAGAGACCTTCTGCAGCGTTTCCATTGCAATGGGCAGATGCTCGGGGCTGTTCTGGAACAATTCCTCCATGTGCGATTGAGGATCATCAAGCCAGCGCCGGTACGCTGTGGCGATCAAATCGATGAGCTCATAGTCACACGCTCGCAACACGCGAACGAAACATCGGTCCAGCGCCGGCACGACCTCCTCCGGAACAGAATCCTGCATGCACAAAGCATACAGGCCGGCGAAAGTGAGGTGCTTTGGGTGGGCTTCCAGCATCGTTGCTGCCGTCTCCACCGTCGCTTCATCCAGCCCGCCTAGCTTTGCCAGAACGCACATGCTTTTTGCACAGACTTCGTCGTTGCGATGATCCGTCAGAGAACGAAGTTCACGAACCATGGACTCGCTGGCAATCGCTGGTTGCTGGGACGCCATCCGTTCAATCGCTGAGATCGCATTCAAGGTGATCGCAACGTTTGCCGACCCCAGTTTGTCTCTCAACAAGGCCTCTTGCTGAGTGTCTAGCTCGCCATCCGAATTCAAGTGTCGAATCGCGATCACCTGATTCGACGTCGATGAATCGGTTGCCAGTTTCCACCATTCGCTTTGGGACTGCGTCAACAGAAACTGTTTTGTTCGTGGTTGAAAGAAGGAATCGTTTGTCTTCCGCAGGAACTTAAACGATTTCCGCGTCGGTCTTTTGACGTCGCTAGGTAAATCGTTCATCCACTCGGAAGCCGCGTCGTCACGCGCCCAGGCTGCGATTGCGTTGGCATAGGCAAGTGATTGGCCGTCGAGAAAAGGTCGCGGGAAAACGTCCCACTGCGTCGAATCCCAGTGAACGGGGTGCTTGGCAACCAGACTGATGCCGTTGCGAATCATGCCCAGTCCCGTCCCGACGACGGCAAGGTCGACTTGTTCAGGCAAATGAGCTCCGGCAAAGTTGTTTTGCGAAAGCAAATCGCAGACGACGGCATTGATCAGCGTGGCAAGCCCCATCGCCGGATCGCTGTCGATCGTCTGATCCAGCATGACGCTGCGGTCCGACGGTTCATAGCGACCAGCCAGTCCGCTGGGACCATCGCAAGACCCACCACCGCAACAGCCACCGCCTGCACTCTGAGCTTGCGGGAGGGCATTGCGAACCTGGATTCCATTGACATCATGCCCGAGGTGTTTTCCGACAAACGCGATCACGTGTTGCGGATTCCGTTCGACTTCATAGAGGTCGAAGATCGCTTTGCGACTCACCACAGGGAGTGAGAAGCGTTCCCAGCCAACACATTCAGCGATCTGCTGCAAGCAAAATTCAATCCGTGACTTCGCGGAAACGGGCAGGTTCGCTTTCGGTTGAAAGAACACGATGCAGGACTCGGGGTTTCAGGGGATTGACCGAACAAGACAGGACGCCGATCGTTCCCCAGAGTACCGAAAGCCCAGACCACAAGGCAGCGCCAGTTTTCAAAACGTATCCGCGTGCACCGGTGATTTGCCAGTTTGCCAGTCAACTGGTTCGACTGAAATACGGCCCCCATGTTTTCACGAGAACGCCGTTGGTCCTTTGACGCACACACTGTTTTTAAGTAGTGGACGAGGTGACGGGGACTCCTTGCGTCGTCCACTACAAAAAACCGGTCTCCTGCGGACGTGCTTTTATGCGTAAGACACCCAGCCTCGGAAAGCGAACCCGGCGTAAAACAGCTCAACGTTCGTGAACCCCGCCTCTTGCAACAACGCTTCGTCTCGCTGGGGGTCGAGAATGGTGAGATTGGCCTCCACTGCCTTTCGGATCTGCGATGCCTTTTCGGCATCAACGGTGGGGCGAACCATGTAGGCTGCGTACCGGGAAAGCCACCGCTCGCGTGCACCCTCGGATTGCGGAAAACTCAGGTGCACCACGATGAACGGTGCTTGTGGCTTGAGCCGCTGACGAATGGCGGTCAACATCTGTTTTCGCTCTTCCAGGTCTGCAAAATGCATGGTCAAAATGCACGTGGCCGCGTCAAACGGACCCTCCGGCGCAGCATCGACCTTGCCCTCGTGTAGCCTGACTCGCGAGGCAAGCGGCCCCAGCGTTTGCTCGGCAAGTTGCAGCATTGCCGGGGATGGGTCCACGCCATCAAATTCCCAGCTCGGTTCCGCTTCGGCGAACACTTTCAACTCGAGTCCACCGCCGGCTCCAACGATCAAGAGACGGCTATGGCTCTGCACCTGCTCGGCCAGCAACAACGCTGCCATCCGCTGCATGTCCGCGAACCCCGGAACGGCGATCGGTGGCGAATCCACGTATTTCGCGACCGCTTCCGGGGCGTGAAATGCCGCTTCGAGAAAATCAGCTTTGGAGCCCATGTCTGTTCCGTTTGGCTTTGAGGGAAATGCCTTTCGCTTCGAGACGTTGGTGGCAATCGGCGCTCAGCGAGGCGAGCGTGACTTCCCCCAACCGCCGGTGCAGCAGTTGCTCGGCTTCGTCAAACGTCTTGCCCAGTGCGGCGTTCACGGATTGCTCCACCAAACATCCCGGAGCTTCCGTGCGATTGCCCATCGCCAGCAACCCCGGGCTGCCCACCGCCTCGTAGATGTCCAGCAAGGTGAGATCGACCAGCTCGCACGCTAAAGTCCAACCACCTCCGTGGCCCTTGACGCTTTGCACGTACTGCTGCTCGCGAAGCCCCGCCATCAGGCGACGCACCACCACAGGATTCGTGTCCATGATCTTCGACAAATCGTCCGAAGTCACCGGTTCGTCCAGCTCCGCCATGTGCAACAAAATGTGCAGGACGCCGGATAGCTTGCCATCTCGTTTCATGCAACTTACAGTATTACATGAATGCGGATCCGTCAAGTTCGGCTTGGAAAGCCGCGGCGGCTCAGCCACTCACTCGAGGAGCAACACGTTGTCACCACCTGACTGGAACGCTCGCTATTCCGCACCGGAATTTGCTTACGGCACGGAAGCAAACTCGTTTCTCAAACAGCACGCAGAGCGGTTGTTGGATCCGGTGCTTTCGATAGCCGAAGGCGAGGGCCGCAACGCCGTGCACCTGGCCTCCAAGGGCTTGCGGGTTCACGCGGTCGATAATTCCAGCGTGGGGCTTGCCAAAGCCGCCAAGTTGGCTGCCGACAGAAACGTGGTCATCACGACCGAAGTCGCGGACTTGCAAGACTTTGCACCAGAGCAAAACGTTTATGGCGGCGTTGTCTCGATCTACGCGCATCTGCCGAGCTTGATTCGAGCGCAGCTATACCCGTTGTTAACGCAAACAATGAAGCCCGGCGGCATCCTGATTCTGGAAGCGTATTCAGAGAACCAACGTGGTCGCGGCACCGGCGGGCCCGGTGATCCGGACCTGCTGCTGACCTGCGGCAAGGTCGAGAGAGAACTGGTTGGACTGGAAACCATTCTGTTGCAGGAAACCGAACGTGAAGTGCTCGAAGGCAAATTTCACACAGGCCTGGCTTCCGTGATCCAGTACATCGGCAAGAAAGTTTCCATCGGCTGACGCCGATGGCTACAACCTGTCGCCACTTCGTGGCTGTGGCGTTCGAGCGTTTTTGCTCAGCACGACGATCCGTTCCAGTCCCAACGGGACGACAGGTTGTCGCCACGGGCATGAGCCCGTGGAGCTGAGACAGCACGCAACCAGAAAATCCCGAAGGGGTGGCAGGTGCTTGGATCATGCGGGCGACCTGCCGTCCCTTCAGGACTCGATGGATTCGTTCTTTGCCGGTTTCCATCGGCTGACGCCGATGGCAACAACCTGTCGCCACTTCGTGGCTGTGGCGTTCGAGCGTTTTTGCTCAGCACGACGATCCGTTCCAGTCCCAACGGGACGACAGGTTGTCGCCACGGGCATGAGCCCGTGGAGCTGAGAGAGCATGCAACCAGAAAATCCCGAAGGGGTGGCAGGTGCTTGGATCATGCGGGCGACCTGCCGTCCCTTCAGGACTCGATGGATTCGTTCTTTGCCGGTTTCCATCGGCTGACGCCGATGGCTACATCGTGTCGCCACTTCGTGGCTGTGGCGTTCGAGGTTTTTTGCTCAGCACGACGATCCGTTCCAGTCCCAACGGGACGACAGGTTGTCGCCACGGGCATGAGCCCGTGGAGCTGAGACAGCACGCAACCAGAAAACCCCGAAGGGGTGACAGGTGCTTGGATCATGCGGGCGACCTGCCGTCCCTTCAGGACTCGATGGATTCATTCTTTGCCGGTTTCCATCGGCTGACGCCGATGGCTACAACCTGTCGCCACTTCGTGGCTGTGGCGTTCGAGGTTTCCATCGGCTGGCGCCGATGGCTACAGCCTGTCGCCACGTTGTGGCTGTTGGGTTCGTGGGTTCGTGCTTGGCACGACGATCCGAATCAGTCCCCAAGGGACGACATGTTGTTGCCACGGGCATGAGCCCGTGGAGCTGAGACAGCACGCAATCTGGAAACTCGTCGCTCGAAACCAGCGCTGCAAGTTGACGCCTTCATCCTTCAAAGCTAAACTCTGCCGAGCTATTGCGATTGACTCTCAGTAGCGTCTACGTCAAGCCAGCTAACTTTGTACAGCCAGCCAGACATCCAGCCACCTTTTGCGTGGCGAAGATTTCTCAGAGCCTCCCGTACGAAGCAATGGTATTGAAGATGACTGATTCGCCCATTCATTTGGCGCCCCTTTCGAGCCTCTCGAAGCGGAAAAAACCGGGGTTCACTTTGGTTGAGCTGCTGGTGGTGATCGCCATCATCGGCGTTTTGGTGGGCCTGCTTTTGCCCGCTGTGCAGGCTGCTCGGGAAGCGGCACGTCGGACTCAGTGCAAAAACAACGTCAAGCAGATTGTGCTCGGCATGACCATGTTTGAACACACGTTCAAGCACTACCCGTACTCTCGAACCGGGTCGCTGTGGCGAATCTTGCCGTTCGTCGAGCAACGAGATCTTGCCGACACATTCAACTCGGCCAAGCACCCCAATTTCGACGATCCATCGGCGGCCGAGTACAAGTGGGGCTACAACGGCAGCCTGTCAACGGACTGGAGCAACAAGGACCAATTGATCGAAGCCGCCGCGACGCAGCTGTCCGTCTTTCAATGCCCCAGCCGGACCGGATCCGGGACAATTCTTGACAGCGACGGACTGTCCATGGGCGTCGCCGACTACACCACCCCGCGGATTCCAGCGCTTCGCCCGGAAGGCCACCCGCTCTACTATCGCGACGGGGAACCACAGATGCAATTCAGCACGGCAATGACACCGGCATCTGGATCTCGCAATCGCGATCCGAACAACAAAGGCGGGCGAGGGGCAAGCATCCTCGACGGGCTTTCTCATACGCTGATGTACTACGAGTGCATTGGTTCGCAAGAACTGTTCGTGCAAGGCAAGTTAGCAGCCGTGACCGGTGGCCCCAGCATCACTTGGGCAGGGGGCGGCGACGGCGTCAAAATGCGAGCCTACCTGGCAGACAACTTGCTGGCGGACACTTCCAATTCAAACCGTGGTAAATCAACCTCTGCCAACCCCAATGTCCCCGACATGGCAACCGACTGCACCAAGACCTCAGCGTGGGAGGCCACGATCGATACTTGTGGAACCTATCGATCCATCAATCACACCAACAAGAGCCAGCCGTTTAGCTTTCACTCCAGTTCCGTGCACATTGGGCTGTGCGACGGCTCGTCGAGAACGCTCTCCGACACCGTCGACCAGGGTGTGTTTTTGAACCTGTTGTTGCGAGATGACCGACAGCTTCCAGGCGAGTATTGAGGATCGTTGGCACGCCCGCACGAATGGTCGTGGCGACGCGACCAACACCATCGGTGCCATTCGGATCGGGTCGCAGGAAATCATGGATCCACATTGAAAGACAGACCAGAAGAAAACGAACTTCACATTGGGTCAGAAGAATCGTTGACGAAGCAGAACCGAGTTCGAGGCTGTCCGGTCATGAACTTCACTGCTTTGCGATGGCTTCGACCGCGAACTTCACGAGCGGAGCTGGGTCCTTCAACGAGTGCGGGTGATGCCCCAGTCCGGGACGACGCATTTCCTGGATCGTGCCGCCGAGTTCACGGTAACGTTTGACCAACACGTCGCTGTTCTCACTGGGCGGAACGACGTTGTCAGCTTCGTTGATCATGGCGAAAATGGGCACGCCGGCTTTGGCAATTCCATCCAAACGATGCAGCGGTCCGTCGTCGATCGTCTCCGTTTGTTCTTCCGTCATCTGATACGCATCCAGGCATGTCTTCCACGCTCGGGGAGCCCCGACGCCCGATCCTTTGCCGCCCGGCCAAGAGCGGACGTCCATCACCGCGTTGTCGACATAGATGCCGCAGACCTGGTTTGGATGAGCGGATGCCCAACGCATCACGATCAGCCCGCCGCGACTCATCCCTTCCAACAGCGGTTGGGGGTGCAAACCAATCTGCTGGCTCAGATCATAAAACTGATCCCAGCGTTGGACGGCCGTTTCGTTCCCAAACAGATCGGCGATGTCGCAGAAGCAGACATGCCAACCCTGGTTCAGCAACGCGACATCCAACTGAGGTTCGTGCCCCCAGAAACGAGCTCGCCAAATCCATGGTGCCATGGGAGCAGGCGTGGTGGGGCTGACCAATTTGCAAGCCACCCCATCCAGCTCAAACTCTTGTTGAGTGAACCCGTGAAAGTCCCCGCTGGAAGGTTTGGTACCAAGATGCGTTTCGAGTTGGCCAGCCGGTGTGTTCGAAACCGTCTCGGCAGACTGCGTTTGGCCAGAGGAGACGGGTGCATCGGCTACCAGGAACACGGGAACCGTCGAGCTAACAAAGATCGCAAAGCAGAAGCGAAGAAGGAGCCGGGAGCGATTGAAGTGGAGCATGGTTGATCGCGAGAAAGCAAAGGAGCAAGGAGACGGATGGATTGCGGAGACAAGGAACTGGAGCCCGACGCACTGAGGTGCCGTTGCCCCCCATTCCATCCCCATGAAGATACACCATCAAAAGTCGGGCGTCCTTCTCACGCAACGAACAGCGGATTGGACGGGCACCGTCACTGCACACGTGCCGAGGGCGGGCATTTTCTCACTGGGATCTCAGAGGACCAGCGAGGACTAAAAATGCATTGACATCGCTTGCCGAACCATCAACACTGGTCATGTCAACCGTTGGGCCGGATTCCGGAACTGGTCGTTGGCGTTCAAGCCTTCTCCGCCCGATGCACTGGCAGATTCCATGACCCCCGATCGACTCCGCACTCATTGCTGCTGCTTGGCTCTCCTCGCGTTCGGGTTGCTGGCAACTCCGGGCGTCGCGCAGGATTGGCCCTCGATCCGAGGACCACAGTATGACGGTTCTGCGGCCTCCGGTGACCAAGAACTGGCCGAGGGACCGTTGAAACTGAAAGTGGTTTGGAAGCACCCCATCGGCAGCGGGTATTCGGGGGTCGTGAAGTCGGGCGACCGTCTGGTCTCAGCAATGGCGGACGTGGTCGCTGACCAAGAATACGTGGTCGCCATGTCGGCCGTGACAGGTGAAACGCTTTGGAAAACGCCGACCGGGAAAGTGATGAAGGGAGCGAACGGATCGTTCGACGGTCCCGTGTCGACACCCGCTGCCGATGACACTCAGGCGTATCATCTCTCGCCGTTTGGCATTCTGGCTGCCTATGACCTGACGGACGGGAGCATCGTCTGGCAGCATGATTTGAAAACGGAGTATTCTGTCGAGCCAAACTTTTATGGATTTGGAACTTCCCCCATCGTTCACGACGACGTGCTGATCATCCCGGTCGGATCGCCCGAGGGTGCCGTGATGGGATTCGATACGAGGACGGGCGAAGTGGTGTGGAAAGCGGGACAGGACCAAGCCGCCTTTCAGTCAGCCGTGACGATGGAACTAGCGGGCGAAACCACCGTTCTCGTCGCCTGCAACACAACGTTGTTTGCGATTCGCCCGGCCACTGGAGAACTCATTTGGTCCCGGCCTCACGGTGGTGCCTCGGGTGAACCGGTGGCGGCAGTCGTGCCAGTTCCGCTGCCAGGCGGCGGGCTGTTTCTGAACGACAGCCGTGACGGCTCAACAGGTTTGAATCTACATGCCGACGGAGCAACGGAGCGTTGGTCGGGACGCACCATTCGCAACACGTACTGCGTGCCGGTGATGTCGGGTGGGCTGCTGTGTTCGTACTCGTCACGTTTCCTGGTCGCCGTGGATCCTGAGACCGGCGATCAGGTCTGGAGAACCCGGTCACCGAGCAATGGTTTCCTCGCGACGGTTGCCGGACGCTTGGTGGTCGCGACCTTGGACGGATCGTTGCATGTTGGCGATGTCACGGAAGACGGCTTTCACGAAGCCGCTCAAACCCAGGTGTTCAAGACTGGTGACACCGATTCGGAAGGATTGATGTGGGCCCTGCCCTCGATCGCCGGTCGTTCCATCTACCTGCGAAGTCTCGGTGCGATCGCGAGAATTGATCTCCTACCCGGTCAGCAAACTGAAATGGCAGCCACCGAGGAATCCAAACTTGGCCCCGATTTCGCCGCGTTCATCCAGAGCGTGCAGGCCTCTGACAACAAACAATCCTTGATCGATCAGTACTTGCACGGGAAGTCTCTGCCCCTGGTCGAAGATGATTTCGTTCACTTCATTCTTCAAGGGAAATACAACGACGTTGCCGTGGCGAGCGAGTTGTTTGGTGTTCGCCAAGAACGAGCCATGCAGCGAATTGCGGGTACCGACCTGTTTTACTTTGGGGTTCAAGTTCCCGAGGCAACGCGACTTTCGTACGTCTTCTTTGCGGACTACCAACCGTTGATTGACCCAACCTCGGACCGCCAATTCACCAGCGGCTTGGTCGCCGGCGAAATGGAACCGATTTTCCGAAAGCCGAATTCGTCGCTGGAGCTTTCTTGGTTTGACAAGGGCAGCCTCACCGACGACTTGGAGGTCGATGTGGATGAATCGAACTCTGAATTGCTGGGAACGATCGTCGAAACTCAGTTGGACAGTGCCGAGCTGAAAGAGAGCGTTGGACTTTCGATCTACTTGCCACCTGGGTACGCCGAAACGGAACAGGGTGCCCCAGAGAAAAACTACCCGGTCGTGTTTGTGCATGACGGCAAATCCGCCGTGGACAGCGGCAATCAGGCGTCGATTGTGGATCAGTTGATTCACTCAAAAGCCATTCGCCCCGTCGTCGTCGTGTTCATCGACAAACGCTTCTACCCGATGCAAGGAGCATCCGGCTATCCGGAGTTCTTCGCCAAGGAATTGCTCCCGAAGATCGACCGCGAGTACCGAATCTCCGCGAACCGAGACGACCGAGCCAGCCTGAGTGGCGGGTTCGGCGCGACGCTCGCGTTGATGGCGACTCTCCCGGTGAGCGACCAGATTGGCGTGATTGGATGCCATTCCCCGTTTGCCTTTGAAATGTTGCACCCAATGGTGTCACAGCTTTCCAAACTGCCCAACGACCGTTGCCAAATCTTGGTGCAATGGAGTCGACATGAGTTCCGGAACCCGTCGGAGAACTGGAACATGGGCGATCAAGCACAAATCATTGCCAAGATCTTGGCGGACGGTGACCACGAGGTCACGTCCGAGGGAATCGGCACGGGCAGCGACTGGGTGAGCTGGCGAACCCAATCCGTCCGAATGTGGCAGCACCTGCTTGGTCAATAGCCATTGACTTTGTGTTCGCCCTGCAAAACACTTGTCATCGTCCATGGTTTTCTTTGACAGGTTCAGGAGGTTGGCAAGAGTGACGAATCCCAAAATCGGTGGCAAACCAGCCTTGATGCTGACAAGTTGCGACGCCATGGAGGTCAGCGATCAAGAGCGAATTGCGTGTGGATTGCACATCGCCTCCCGCGGTTTGTCATCCGCGATGGCCGAAGCGGTCGCTCCCCACGGGCTCTGCGGAATGGAAGCGAACCTGCTTCTCAAATTGGACAAAGGTTTGAACTCGCCCTCGGAGATCGCAACCTACCTCGGGATCGACGCCTCCAATCTCTCGCGGTTGATGCGCAAGATGCAGGAAGCCGAGTTGATCCGGCGTGAAGTGGACGCCACCAACCGATCTCGGGTCATCATTGAGTTGACCGCAAAAGGCAAACGACTCACGAAGAAGATCAAGCCAGATGTTCGCAAGATGGAAAAGAATGTGATGTCGGTGCTGACAGCCAAAGAACTGACGACGCTTCAAAAGATCTTGATGAAGATGTGTGTCAGCGTGATCGAAGGCTGACGGATCGCCTGGGTCGATCACGGGATCAATTCCGCAAATCTTCTGTGATTGATGTAACCCTTCCAAGCAGAAAAGACGATGACCCAGACAACGTCTTCTTGTTGGGGCAAGTCATTTCGATGGGTATCCGTTGGCACCACTCCGCCATCCACTGGTTTTCAGTGCTCGCACTGACGGTCATCGGGCCGGGAGCCGCTCCCATCGCGGGAGCTGAAACCGACGACCTGGTCACCGGGTCAGCCTCCACCCAATTGTCTGTCGAGCCAATCGCGGAGGGCGCCGGCCAGAGCGAATTGTCCGACGCCATGTCGCGAATTCGCGAATTGGAAACGCTCGTCGCTGCCCTGCAAGCAGAGTCATTGAATCGAGCGCCTTTGACGCTGCCGACATGGGAAGAACCGCGGTACCAGCCTCCTTCCCAACTGGATCCGTCCACGCACGATGGTGTTTACGACTCCGGTTGGACTTGGCGTCCGCGCGACCCTGAGGCATCACCGTTTGAGCTGACCGCTGGGTTGCACAACCAGTTTCGCTACACGGGGTTTGCTCGCGACGAGGCGACGTCTGTTGATTCCGCGGGGAACGTGCGTGAGATCAACAACCGGAACGACTTCAACATCAACCGAGGCCGGTTGGTATTTTCGGGGTATGCATTCGACGAAGACCTGCGTTTCTATTCCAACATTGACTACAGCACAGTCACGTCCAATCCCATTCAGTTGCTGTTGGGTTGGATTTCGTTTCGGATGTCCGATCGGCTTTCGATCCACTTGGGACTTGGCAAACTGCCAGGAACCTGGGAATGGACGGAAACCTCTCGGTACACGTTGGGCGCCGACCGTACCATGGCAACGACTTTCTTCCGCCCATCCATCACAGCGGGCATGTGGGCCAAAGGCAAACTGACCGACGACGTCTCATACCACGTGCTGGTTGGAAACGGCTTCAACACACTTTCGCTGCAAGCATCCGAGCTCGACACGCAACTCGCGTATTCCGCCCTCTCTTGGTGGGAACCGTTGGAAGAGTTCGGACGCGGTTTCTCGGACATCGAAAACCACCCGTCTCTGGCGATTCGCTTGGGGCAGGGGCTGACTCAAACCGGAAATTCAAGCAGCAGCAATGCCGATCCCGCGGCCGAACAAACCGTCATTCGCCTGAGCGACGGAACTCGGCTGATCGAACCCAATGCAATTGCCCCCGGAGTGACCGTCAACGCCTTTGACATCTGGCTGTACTCAGCGCACTTCGGAGTCAAGCGGCGGGGCTTCAGCTTCAGCAGCGAAGTCTTCCTGCGATGGCTCCGCAACATCGAAGGCGACAACGGCACCATGCTGCCCTCGTTGTTCGACCATGGATTCTTCGTTCAAGGCGGCGCATTCGTGATTCCACAAACGCTCGAACTGTTTGCACGCGCATCTCAGGTGAACGGAGAGTACGGCAGCGGCAACGAAGTTTCGGCAGGATTCAACTGGCACCTATTCAACCAGCGATCCGCACGATTCACGTTCGACGTGACATCCATTGATGACTCGCCTGCACAACAATCGCGAACGGGTTACGTCGCTGGAGAAAGCGGCACCTTGTTTCGGTCGCAGTTGTGGACCTTTTTTTAGGCAGGTCGGCAGGAATGACCGGGCATAATCTCGTGAGCCGTTTGGGCGTTCGCCTGGACCGCGAAATGTTTGGTGTTTAACGCACTAGGGTTGCGCGAATTCACATCCCGTTAGGGATATCAGATGGTAGCCGTCGGCAAGCGATAGCGTCACCGACGGACATGCCCCCACGTCGCCAATCTCCTTCCCGCCGTGGCCATCGGCCACGGCGGGAGGGAGAGTTTTTTAGGGGCTCGTTTCCCGGGGGTACGCTGCAGTCACGGCGATCCGCCAAACGGTTCAAATCCCGAAACACTCCTGCCTGGCCGGTTTCGATGATCTGCCGGAGCGGCGCCGAGGCGGCTTGATCCGGCCTATTTCTACTGAAATCCCTACCGGGATGAAGACAGACAAAGGCCGGAAGAAAAGTTGCGTTCGCTATCAGAACGCCAACACCAAACATTTCGCGGTCCAGCGTTCGCCCCGGTTGGACGTGGGAGCAACAACGCTTACCGCAACAGCCCAAATGCCGAAAGACTTCTGCCGACCTGGTTAGGAAGTCAGGGAAAGCGAATCGAGCTCTGCCTTCAGATCGGCGATGCTGCTGGTGGACTTGTGGATGTACACGGCCCCAATCGCCAAGCACGCGTTCTGGGTTTCCAGCCCTTCTCGTCCGGTGATCACTATTTTTGGAATCGACCGAACCTTCTCTTCTCGGTTGAGAAAATCAAACGCATTCAGCGCGTTCCCGGTGGGTGTCTCAATGTCCGTGACGATCAAATCGAATGAATCCGATTCCAAGGTGCGCATCACAGAAAACCAATTGAAGGCAGCCACGGGAGAATGGCCCCAACTGGCCAGCGACGTCATCAGGATGTCCGAGTAGTCCGCATCATCTTCGATCACAAGAATTTTCATCCGGTGCATGCTCCCTCGAGCTGGCTTTTCGATTTGGGGTTCAACACTTGCTTGACAGCTGCTTCGAACATCTCGGAAGCGAATGGTTTTGCCAGGAAGTAACGAGCGCCAGCCGACATCGCCGCCGATTGGTCCGTGGGGCAGGCAGACAGAATGATCACCGGCGTGTCCCGGAGGATTGGATGAGATTTGAGCCACTGAAGCGCAGTGATCCCATCGACCAATGGCATCCGAACATCCATGCAAATCAGACTGGGAAGAATCCTTTCAGCCTTCTCGATTGCATCTTTGCCATCGCTCGCAGAATGGACGGCGTACCCCATCGCTCGCAATCTCAATTCGATTCCATACCGAATTGCATCGTCGTCTTCGACGACCAAGACCGTTGATTCTTGCATCAGTCACCCCACGTGCATCAGTTGCTGACAATGACGGCCAAACGAATCGCCGGCGCTGACGCATTGAATGGCGGTGCAAGCACCCCCCTCTCTTCCGCGTCAGCAGACTCTTCCAAGAAGAGACTGATTGCATCAACCTTCCGCTTTGCCAACTGAATGCGTGTAGAGTTTCGACTCAGAACGTGAACACGAGACCCGCAAACCGACTTCCCGACGATCTGCACCAGAATTGCCCTTCCGGCTCCAAGCAGAACAGTCTTTTGTCATCGATTGACAAATCACACGTTCAGAAGCCATTCCAAAGAATGGCCAATCAGTTGACGCTGGCTCATGCCCTTCCCAGCGATGGTGCATGAGCTGCCATGAACGTTTCACGACATACCTCACACCGTTTTGACCTGCCTCTTTTCAAAGATTCAGCCAAGGATATATACCCCTCAATCCCGAGCGTCTCGGCTGAAAACCGAAACATTGGAGCAATTTCTTCGCCTGAGAGGCCCCCCACGACATGCTCAATTCTTTCGGTTCGTCGCGGACGGTCGCGGATCGCCACCGCTGATTTCATCCAGCAGCAGAACCAATCGTTCGAACTCGATCGGTTTATGAAGAACCGCAAACGCACCCATCTTCAGCAATCTCGCCTCGGTCCGATCATCCACCTTCCCGGAGATCAAAATCACAGGGATCGTCGCAACCAAGGGGTTTTCTCGGAGCCCTAAAAAAACCTGTTCGCCGTTGACGAACGGCATGTTGTAATCCAGCAGAATTGCGGTTGGGTGCAGGCTGAACGCCATACGGTATCCATCCATCCCATGCTTGGCTGACCGCACATCGTAGCCACTGCCCGCCAACCGCAGTGCGATTCCATGGGTGATATCTTCTTCATCGTCAATCGAAAGCACCACTCGCTCGCGACGCTCAACATCGAGGTAACTAAGATCTTCCCCCGAGTTCCCGCAGCTTTCCCCAGCAAGTTCAAACAGATACTCAAAGGCATCTCGTTTCGTCAGGACGTCCATCCTAAATCCTAAGAGTTGGAGACAAGGTCATCGCTCACATTTTGTTCGTCCGACAACAGTTCCTTCACGGTGTTGATCAACTGTCGCCCCTGATAAGGCTTGGCAAGCACCCGATTGGCGCCGGCAATGTAGGCCTCGTTTTCATCCGCCAAACTGGCCGACAAGACCAGGATGGGAGTCGTTGACAATTCTGATCCTCCTCGCAATTCACGGATCGCAGTGAGACCGTCCATGCGAGGCATCAGAACGTCCATGACAATCAAATCAGGACGCACATCATTGACAAGCTGAAGGCACTCCATGCCGTCAACAGCCAAGTGCGTCCTCAGCCCCGCAAACTGCAACCATCGTTTGACGGAGTCGCGAATATCGGGTTCATCGTCCACTATCAATACTACTGACATCTCTTTCGATTCCCTCGGTCATTCCGTTAGTGATGCGTTCGTGGCCACCAGGTCGCAGGGAGTTCCCAAAGGCAACTCCTCGCCTCCGAACGTTGGCTCATCGGCAACGTCCTTGAACTCTTCCTCCCTATCCCATTCTTGCTGCAACAGCTTCTTCACTGTCTCAATGTCGTCGCGTCCGTCGTCATCGAAAAACGAGGCGGTGAAGCCAGGTAGCGCCCCAAAAGGACGATTTCGATTCATTTGCTCAAAGTCACTCTCGGTTCGCTGCAACCACAAAGTCAGATCGCTTCGGTTCCCAGAAAACAAGAGCAACCACCGGTTGTCCGATTTTCGAAAAAGCAGATCTTCGGCGCGGAACGATCCGCACATGAATCGCTCGAAGTCATCGCACTGACGTTGGTCCTTGGCCTCAGGAAGACACAGCGAGATCAAACTCACCGGTCCCAGTTTCGACGCCCGACTTTCGGCCATCCTTCCCGCGATGCAGGCAGGGTTTGGAAGTGGGATCGACAGCCGAAACACGGTTCCATTGCCGATTTCGGAAGCCACATCGATTCGACCGAAATTCAGAGCCACCAGTTTTTGAGCGATGTTCAACCCGAGTCCCACACCGCTGGCTTGCTTCGCGCCATGATGAGAGGCTTGTTCAAAGCGTCCAAAGATTTTCGTCAGCTCGCTTGCTTCAATGCCTGGTCCATTGTCCGCGACTTCCACCACCGCATCCTCGCCATTGGTCGATCGTTTCGTTCGCAACGTGACGTTGCCACCCTGTGGAACAAATTTGATGGCGTTGGTTGCGAGGTTCGTGATCACCCGAGTCATTTTTTCGGCATCGCAGTAAACAGAGATATCCCCGTCCTCTGAGATCAATCGGAGCGTGACCTGCTTGCTGGCAGCACGGTTGGCGACCAGCATCTGGACGCGTTGCACGATGGAGTCGAGACTCTGTGCCCTGCGGGAGAGCTGCAGCAACCCGGCTTCCAACTTACTTTTGTCGAGCAGGTCATCGACCATTCCGTTGAGATCATCTGCTCGGCCAAGAATTTTCCCGAGCATCTGCGTTTGTTCTGGGTTGATCTCGCCCACCAGTCCATCGTGAATGATGGCGACGTAGTCTTTGATCACCGTCAACGGTGTTCGCAAGTCGTGCGAGACGTTGTCAACGATTTCCTGAGACGTTGAATACAACTTCTCAAGCTTTTTGTTCTTTTCTAGCAGCAGTTGCTTCTGTTCCTTGAGATCCTGCTGGCTGACTCTGAGTTCATTCACCAATTTCCGAGTCTGATTCTCTGCCACTTGACGATGAATCGCATGCAAAATGGTTCTCGCAAGTGCCTGCCCATGCAATTCTCCTTTGACGATGTAGTCTTGCGCGCCTGCCTTGATCGCCGCTTGTTCCACCTTTTCGTCGTCGAGTCCCGTCAACGCGATGACGGGCGTTTGACTGCACTGTTCCCTCAAGATTGAAATCGTCTGGGTCCCTGACGAATCCGGAACCGAGAGATCAGCGATGATCAGGTCGTACTCATTTTCCCCCAATTCGGTCTTCGCTTTGGCGAGTGTTTCAGCCCAGGTGAACTTGAAGTGAGGACTCGCCTTGCGAAGCTGCCGCGAAACGGCTTCCGCGTCAATCGAGTTATCCTCTAAGAGCAGAATGCGAATGGGTTGGTGTGATAACACTGGATTCCTACTCTCTTTCTCGTAGGTCGAGATCGATGAAACGAGACGCTTCATCCAATATCTGCCTGAAATCGAGCGGTTTTTGGAGGAAGGACGAGGCGCCCTGCAGCAGCATTCTGCGTTGAGCGTCGGCATCTCGAACACCAGTCAGGACGATGACTGGAATGTCTCGTAGCATCGGATTGAATTTCAACACTGCCAGCAAATCCTCTCCGCTTCCGTTGGGCATGGCCAGATCCATCACGATCAAAGCAGGCTTCCACTGTGTCACTTTGACAATGCCTTCCATGCCATAGTGCGCGTGCTCCATTTCCACCCGATAGGGACGAAACATGATCTCCATCGCTGCTTGGATATCGGGGTCGTCATCCACACACAAAACACGAGGCATCCGCGGAGCATGGGCAACCGTGTTGCAATACCGCATCAGTCGACCACCCACAGCGGCGCGACGTCTTGTTCTTTCTGGGAGATGAGTCTTGAGCATCGAGCGTGTCTCCATGAGGATTTTGATTGCATCCAACTGTGCACCGAGCGCTGACAAACCAGTCTTCGAAACGAACTTCGATTCAACCGCAAACCATTCAAGATGGTCGAAAGTCATTTCGAACCGATCGATCGACGGTGGTCGCCCTTCTCAGACACGACCGACTGGCATCAGCTTCACGACTGAAACCTAGCTCCGAGTTTTCCCGAATAATGGGAGGTGCTCATTTATCACGTGCGATTTTCTCATTTACTCGCTGACCCACATGGTTTTGGTGCAGGCAAAGTCATTCGATCTCTCGAAGACACTCATTCATCCGATCGGCATTGAAATCCGATAGCAGGGCACGCAAATTGAGTGTTTTGAGTCGAAACAGCGAAGCAGTCGACTTGGCTTCAGCGTCCTCAATTTCGGTTGCCCGCAGCTTCCCAAGATTTCCAACGTCACCGTCGCCTTCACGCGAGCGGCAACCACTCTTCGTGACGGTTGTCGTGCCAGCGAAGTTGGGAGTTGGATCATTCGAGAACAGGCGGGCGCAACCGACTTCAGCCAGACGAGGCTTGAGAAGGGGGTGGAGAGATTTTCGCGATCACCAGGTACATCACGGGCGCGAGAATCAGCACGACGAGGGTGCTGAGCGCGAGTCCAAACGTCAGGCTGGTCGCCATCGGCGAGACCACTTGCGCTTCCTTGGATCGTTCCAACAGAATCGGCATCATTCCGGCGCAGGTGGTGACCGAAGTCAGCAACACAGCTCGGAATCGACGCCGACCGCCATCAATGATTGCGTCGTGAAGCGGCAATCCATCGGCGACCCGGCGATTGATGAAGTCCACCAACACGATGGAATCGTTCACCACCACTCCGGCCAACGCCACGATGCCAAAGATGCTGAAGAGCGTCAGATCGATGTCCATCACAATGTGACCGAAGATGGCGCCGATGAATCCGAACGGGATGATCGACAGGATCAAAATCGCTTGCCAGCTCGAATTGAACTGAATGGTCAGCAACAGGAACATCGCCCCCAAGACGAAGAAGAACCCCACAAACAAACTGTTGACCGTCTCGTCCGTCTGCTCCTGCTGACCGCCCCACTGCAGTTGCACTCCCGGGAACTCCTTTCGAAATTCGGGGACGAAGTTGGCTTTGAGGTCCGACACAACATTGAATGCGTTGCCGCGGGTCTCATCGACATCCGCCACCACCGAAATGCTTCGCATCTGGTTGACTCGACTGATTTCGGAGTAGCCACGCTGGACATCCACTTCCACGATTTCATTGAGTGGCCGCTCCATCCGATCCGTGCCACGCACGCGAATGTCGTTGAAGCTGACCAACGTGTTGCGATCCTCGCGAGGGTAGCGCACTCGCAGGGGGACTTCATGCCGTCCCCGCTGCAGCCGCATCACTTCTTCGCCGTAGTACGACGCGCACACCGTGCCTGCGACGTCCGCCAATGAAACTCCCATGGCCTTGGCGTCGTCGCGAACTTTGATGCGGTATTCCCATTTGCCTTGCCGCGTGTCCGTCGCAATGTCCGAGACATACGGGTACTCGCCCAGCTTGATTTTGCACCGCTCAATGGCTTCATCCAACATCGCCAGGTTTTCACCCGTCGCCATCAAACGCATTTCGATTGGCAACGACGCGGGACCTCGTGGAGTGGCTCCGAACGCCACCGCTTCGGCCCCCGGGAACCGCCCGGATTCCTCCCGCCACATGCGAACAATGTCATCGCTTGAAACGGTTCGCTCACCAATGTCATTGAGCTGAATGAACAGGCCTCCAACGTGACCGGCGACGCTGCTGCCGACTTCATCGCCGGACGACCCCACCGTTCGCTGAACCGCCTGAACAAATCCGCCCGGATCCCCCGTCATCTTTTCGTCAATTGATCGCTGATTGACTTTCCAGATCGCATCTTCCAGACGTTTGGTTGCCGCGTTGGTGATGTCCACCGGGGTGCCGTCTGGATAGGTCACTTGCACCGTGATGAAGCCAAAGTCGATTTTGGGAAGCAGCAAGAACGGCACCATCCCTGACCGAACCACCCCCACTGAAAGAATCAACATCGCAGCGAGCGTTGATAGAACAATGGCAGGGTTCCTCAACGACCAACGAAGGATGGGCGTGTAGAGTCGATCAATGCAGCGTGTCAGCAATGCCGACATCCCAGCGTTGGCTTTTTCGAGCAACCAGCCGAGCGGGCGCAACGGGAACAACACGTATGTCATCGCATCCAAGAACCGGCTGCGTTTGTGAGACAGGTGCGACGGTAGAATGGTCAAACTTTCAAACATCGAGATGATCAACATTGCCCCAACACACATCGGCAACACGACCGTCAGCCGTTTGATCCGTCCTTCCATGTACATGATCGGAGCGAAGGCAATCACGGTGGTCAGAATCGCGGTGATGACGGATGGCATCACCTCGTAAGCACCGTCGATGGCGGCTTGGCGGTAACTTTTGCCCATTTCGCGATGAACATAAATGTTCTCGCCCACCACGATGGCGTCATCGACCACGATTCCCAATGCGATCAAGAACGCAAACATCGAGGTCATGTTCAGGGTATGACCTCCAAAGTGCATGTAAATGCATGCACCCAACAACGAAATGGGAATCCCCAGCATCACCCACCACGCCAACCTCATTTCCAAGAACAAGGCGAGCACGATGAAGACCAGGACCAACCCCATCCAGGCGTTCTTGCTGAGCAGATCGAGGCGGTTCTTCACACTGGTGGATCGATCACGGATCGCCATCAACGAGTACCCGCTGGGCAGCGCATCGCTGCCTTCTTCGACGAACTGACGAACCTCTTCGGCAACTTCAATCAGGTCATCCGCGCTGGTCGTTTCAATCGAGACCAGAATTGCAGGGTGCCCATTGACCTCATTGATACTGCCTTCGACTGAAAACTCATCGCGAACTCGGCCGAGATCGCCAACGGTCAGCACCGCACCACCGGGTTGGCTGACCAGTGGGATTTCTTCGATGCCAGCCCCCACCGTACTTTTGTCGCTGCCACGAAGAAGCACTTCTTGGGATCGCCCGCGAAGCGTGCCACCAGGAAGTTCCACGTTGTTGGCCCGCACGATTTCCGCGACGCTTTGCAACGAGAGGTTGTACTTGCGGAGTGTGTCTTCGGGAATCTCGATGTCGATCTGATAGTCTGGTGTGCCCACCAAATCGGCAACGGAAACCGACGGCAACGCCAAAATCTCCTCGCGAATTTGTTCTGCTACACGTCGGAGAGCCAACGCGGCTTCCGCCTTGGCCTCTTCCTCGTCATACCGAAAGCCGCCGTTCGAGTCATCGACACCGAGCAGCGAACCGGAAGACTGGCGGTCCACCAGATTCGAAAGTTCCGCAACCGTGGGCCCCATGACGGCGACTCGAATCGCCGTCACGAAATTGGTGTTCATCCGAATGTCGGGCTTTTCCGCCAACTCGGGAAAACTAGGGATTTGACCGATCAGCGTGGTGACCTCGGTCAGAACTCGCTGGGCATCCGCTTGATTTGCATCCGGATCCAATTCCAACGTGACCGTGCCCATTCCCTCGCGAGCCAACGAAGTCATCTCCTCGACACCATCGACGGTGCGAATGGACTCCTCAATTTTCTCCAGGATCCCCTCTTCGATTTCATCCGGACTGGCACCGGGGTATTCGACGGAAACCGAGAGCACGTACAGCTCAAAGTCCGGCCAAAAATCACGACGAAGCTGGCTCAAGCTGAACACGCCCAACAACAGCACGCCTACCATGATGACATTCATGGCCTGCCAGTTTTTGACCGACCATGCAATCAGCGATTTCATCCGGCAACCTGCAATTGAGAGGTCGTTTCACGGGGCATCACCATTGCATTGTTCGCTTTCAAAGATGCTGGTTTGCCAGAATCTTGTGCCTCACCAAGCCCGTTGGACTCCGCGGGCGATTGGTTGCCAACCGGCATGCCGTCGACGGGATCGCTGATCGGCGAAACGATGATGCTGGTCGACGCCAGCGAACAAAGGTGGTCCAGTTCCGGTTGAATCTGGATCACCACGTCGCCGTCCACCCGACTGACGACGGTGATCGGAACGATGCGAAGTTTGCCCTGAGCATTCAGCCAAAGTCGATTGCCCGGACGCACCGCTGATTCAATGACACGCATGAGAATTCGATTCGGTTGAGTTTGAATCGAAACGTCGACAAACATCCCGCGAGTCAACTGCCGACTGGTGCTTCCCGCCAACGAAGACCGTGGGGAGTCGACGCGGAACAGACACGGATAGGTCCGCGTGTTCAGGTCAATTCCAGCTCCATCGAGCCGCTCAAAAATGGCGGACCATTGATGGGTCTCGTTTCCGAACTCACTGGAGACGGTCGCCGAAACAGCCGAGTTCAAATCCGCCACGGTGGACACCACTTGCTCTGCCGCGACAGGATCATTCACATCCAATGTTGGAAGGCCAGCCTGACTGTTCCAGATCCAAAACATTTGATCGGCCGTCAAGCTTGCGCGAACCTCGACGGCCGAGGTGTCCTCGATGGTGATGAAGGGTGTTCCCGTCGGAAGAAACGACTGCTCTTCCACCTCCGACGAAACGACTCTTCCATCGATGGGTGATCGTATGACACAACGTGAAAGATCCAACCGGGCACGTTCCAGCAAGACATTGGTGAGCGTCCGTTTCTCCGTCAACAATTCCAACTGTGCGACCAGTTCGCGGCGTCGATTCCCAAGTTCGACCAGCGCCGCATCCGCAGCCAGTTCCGCACGTCGTGCAGCGTCCACTTCGGAGGCAGACGCCGCTCGCTGCGTGACCAAAGCGTTGATTCGCTCGCGTTCTTGTCGAGCGAGTTCGAGTTGCTTCTTCGCCAACTCTTGAAGCTGGTACGTGTTGTCGATGCTCACCTCCACCGAGTTTTCTTCCGCGGCCTCTTGCTGCGACAAAGCCTGCAACCGCTTGACTTCCAACTCGTATTCGGTCGCGTCCACTTGAATCAGCACTTCCCCCGCGGTCACGCTCCGTCCCGCCCGCACGTTCTCGGAAAGCTCCACCACTCGGCCAGCCACTTCCGATGCCAAACGCAGTTCTCTCAGCGGAACCACCACTCCATGGACATCGATCACAACCGGCCCGCTATGAAATCGGACCTCTTCCGTGGCAACGATCGTGACCGGCGATTTAGGCGGCTTGCTCCGCTGCGGGCGTTTGCGTTCACCCAACAGGGTGTAGCCGTACAGGGCTCCTCCCAAGACAATCATCGAGACCGCAAGATTGACGGCCACTCGAACGGGCGATGTTGACTGGTCCGAGCGTTTTGAATCGTCGCTGGACGATGGCACAACGGCCGGAGTTGGAATGTCGGGCACGGGCGTCACGAAATTCGTGGAAAGAACGGGAAGTCCATGGATGCCGGGCGATTCGCCAGAGCCGATCGCCCCAACCGAACTTGCTCCTGCGAGCGAAACAGGCTCACAACGAGTCAGGGAGCCGCATTTGAGCGTGCAAAACAGAACGCTCAACCTACAACGCATTCCGCGAACAACGAAGCGCATCGCCATGCGTCCATTAAAACCCGAGCGACGCGGGATGTTCCGCCAAAAAGAATAATCGGAGCCAAATTCTGGCTCCCTCCGGCCGGCCTGCTTCGATCATCTGCCGGAGCGGCGACGAAGCGGCTTGATCCGGCCTACTTCGCCGGCCCGCCCTCAGTAGGCCGAATGAAGGAGGCATTGCGACGCACATCCGGCAATGATCTCAGGTGGCCTGGGAATTCGGCCGCGGGTCGCGAATCAACGCGACGGCGGATCTTGGCCGTTTACTCCGAAACCGATTCTTCCGGGAAATTGGCGTTGGTGCTGACCGTTTGGATGTCGTCGTGATCGTCGAGCATTTCCAGCAATGCCAGGACCTTGCCGGACGAGCTTTCATCGAGGTCCACGTTGGTCGACGCGACTTGAGTCACTTCACTGACTTCGGTTTCCATGCCCGCTTCATCGAAAGCGACTTCTAAATCACTGAACGCTTCAGGACTGCAGGTCACTTGGATCTTGCCATCGTCGTCAACTTCCACGTCGTCCGCACCGTTTTCCAGCGCCAGTTCGGTGACCTTTTCCTCGTCCGCCTCCTCACCGAAAACGAAGATGCCTTTGCGTTCGAACAAGTACGAAACGCAACCGGTTTTGCCGAGTTCACCGCCGTACTTTCCAAACAGGGTCCGCAACTCGGGAGCCGTCCGATTGCGGTTGTCGGTCAATGCCAAGCACATCACCGCGACTCCACCCGGTCCGTAACCCTCGTAGAGAATTTCTTCGACCGCATCACCGTCCAGCTCACCGGTACCACGCTTGATGGCGCGTTCGATGTTGTCCTTCGGCATGGACACCGCTTTGGCGTCATCGATTGCTTTTCGCAATCGAATGTTTGTCCCTGGATCCCCGCCCCCCATCTTGGCCGAGACGATGATTGCCTTGCTGAGCTTGCTCCACATCTTGCCCCGCTGGGCGTCAACACGCCCTTTGCGATGCTGGATGTTTGCCCATTTACTGTGACCTGCCATGAGAATTGTCCTTCCGTTTTGGATTCAATCGTTGCTCAATGGAATGCGATCGAGTCCACCGGATTCGGACCGATCCGCGGTGCGATCAGCGGGGTTTCCGCTTTGTCAATTTTCGATTGGTGGCTTTCTTTCCAGCAGCCGTGCCAGCGGAATCGGCGGATTCGGCTGAAGTGGATTTCGGGGCCGTGCTCGAGGATTTCTTCGCCGACTTCTTGGGAGCCGACTCTTTCTCGCTGCTGGCCTTGGCATTGCTGCCCGACTTCTTGGCAGGTGCCTTCTTAGCCGCAGGTGCCTTGGTGGACTTCTTGGACGCGGACTTCGACGTCCCAGTCGACTTCGAAGCCGTTTTGGAAGCCGAGGTTTTGGTCGACTTCTTGGCCGCGTCGGCCTTCTCAGCAGCAGCCTTTTTCTTGGTGGACTTGGAGCCCGCAGCCGCCTTGGCTTCCGCTTTTTTCGCTTCGGCAGCCAAACGTGCTTGAGACTCAGCCGCCTGTTCCGCCGCTGATTTTTGCGGCATCGTGGGCTTGGTCACGCGGCTACCTTTTTTGGCGCTGCGTTTGACCAAGACGGCCGACTTGGCTTCGGCGACTTCTGCTGCTTCCGCCTCTGCTTCTTGCTTGGCCGCAGCTCGTTCTTCTTTTTTGCGAGCCTTCACGCGTTTGATGGCCGCTTCCTTGGTGCTCAACCACTCATCCAGTTCAGCTGAACTGCCTTTGGCAATTGACTCAAGGAAGGTGCGAGCGGTTTTGTCCTTGGGGTCCATCAACAAGTCAACGGCTGGTTGATGAAGCAGGGCAGCGAACTCCACTCCCTTGCTTTTCGGCACAGCGCGTTCGAGCCCTGGGACACGCCCATCGGCAGCTTCCGCTTGGCTGGCAATTCCCGTCACCAACATCACCACCATGGCGGAGTAATCGATCGGGATCGAATGCCCGCCCAAGCCGTGCTGGATGATGTAGCTGAGCACAAATGGCGTCATCGAAGACATGCCTTCGAATTTGGCCACGGCTTTGCCGAGATTCTCTTTTTTCAGGTGATCAAGATCAAAGCTGTAGAACTCTTCGAAGATCGATTGCAGAATCGACTTCAAACGTTGAGCGGCTTTGGCCGAATCTGGAAGACTGGACAGAACTCCTGCCAGCTCGGTCACGGTGGTGACTCGAACTTCGTTCCAATCAAAATAGTCCTGTTCCAACTTCGCAAGACCTTCGTCTGCCAAGTCAGCGGAGCAATCTTCAAGCAGGCAGGCGTACAAAGCGTGTTCAAGAAGCGGACGCGACGGGGTGGCGGGGGCCACGTCGTAGTGTTTTTTCAAAGCCGCTTGCAGCTTCGTGATCAGTTTCGCGCGGTTGGTGGCTGACATCTAAATGCGGTAATCAATCGTTTGAGTGGGGAGTGGCGTCTTCGCCAGAATCATTTTGGTCACGATCATCCATCGCGCCTTCCTTTTCTTGCTGAATCCGAGCAAGAATCTCACTGACCGTCATCGCGTGTTCTTGACCTCGGTCGACTTCGAACCGCAACTTGGGCGTGTAGCGGGTGTCCATCCGATTCGCGATTTTGCTTTGCAGGAATCCAGCGGAATTCTGCAGCCCTCGCAATGACAGGTTCTTCTGCGTTTCATCCCCCATCACGCTGACCTTGACCTTGGCTTCACGCATGTCTGGTGAAACCTCCACTCCGATCACCGTGACATCACGAACGCGAGGATCGCGGACCTCGGTCACGATCGCATTGGCGACCACTTCGCGGATCGCTTCGGCAGCTTTGAGCATACGTCGACTGGACAAAAGACAAACTTCAACAAGGAGGAGCGTGCAATCGCATCAAAAGAAAAAACCGAGCTGGCCATGGTGCCCGCTCCGATCAGGGGACTGAATTCGTTCCATGCTGGAACCCAGCAGCACATCGATGCCATGTGCTGCCAGTTTCCGACTCGAACACTCAATCGAGTTTTCGAGCGACTTCTTCGATCTTGTAAGCTTCCAAAACATCGTCCTGCTTGATGTCGTTGAAGCCTTGAAGACGAATACCGCATTCCATGCCGCGGGGAACTTCCTTGACGTCTTCCTTGATCCGACGAAGCGTGTCGAGTTGATAATCGCCAATGGTACGTCCGTCTCGGTTGACTCGAATGCGGCAATTCCGCTGAATCGAACCTTGTGCGACATAGCACCCTGCAATCGTTCCAATTCGGCTGATTGAGAAGACTTGCTTGACCAGGGCACGGCCGAGTTCGACCACGCGTTCTTCTGGTTTCAAGCGTCCTTCAATCAAAGCGCGAATGTCATCGGTCAACTTGTAAATCACGTCGTAACGACGAATCTCAACACCGCGTTCGTCGGCCAGCGATCGAGCCTTTTCATCCGGGATGACGTTGAAGCCCAAGATCACTGCGTCCGAAGCACTGGCGAGCGTCGCGTCGGCCAAGGTGATGCCACCAACACTGCGTTGCAAAACTCGAATCTGAACTTCGGGGTGATCGAATTTGCTCAGCTCTTTGTCGATTGCTTCCAGTGATCCGCGAGCGTCTGCTCGGATGATCAAATTCAGCTTCACGGTGTCAGCGGAGGTGCCAAGTTTGCCACCTTCCAGCATTTCCTGGAACGAGTCGAAGCTGACCTTGGTGGTGATTCCAGACAAACTCTGTCGACTGGATTCCCCTTCTCGAGCACTCGCGATTTCGCGTGCCTGCGAGATGTCCTTGAGAACGTGGAAACGGTCGCCCGCACCGGGCGGCGTGTCCAATCCCATCAAGCTCACGGGAGTGCTGGGACCAGCCTCGAGAATCGGCTTGCCGGTCAACGTGTCTTGCATGGCTCGGACCCGACCGTGTGCCGGACCGCAAACCAGAATGTCGCCGACGCGGAGTGTTCCGTTTTGGACGATCATCTTTGCAACCACACCGCGGTCGCCCTGCTGTTCTGATTCCAAGCACACACCCAAGGCCGAACGATCCGGGTTAGCGGAGTACTCGTTCAGTTCAGCGATGGTCAACAACGTTTCCAACAACTCTTCCATCCCGATGCCTTGTGTGGCACTGGTGCGAACGATTTCGACATCGCCGCCCCATTCACTCGGGGTGAGTTGGTGTTCGGTCAGTTGAGTCATGACGCGATTGGCATCGACACCTTCGAGGTCAATCTTATTCAGTGCAACCACGATCGGCACCTCAGCCGCTTTCGCATGACTGATCGCTTCTTCGGTTTGCGGCATGATTCCGTCGTCGGCAGCCACCACCAAAACAGCGATGTCAGTGACGTTGGCACCACGAGCACGCATTTCGGTGAACGCTTCGTGACCAGGTGTGTCCACAAAGGTCACCGGGTGACCGTTGTTGTCAATCTTGTAGGCACGGATGTGTTGGGTGATCCCACCTGCCTCGCCTTTGACGACATTGATGCCGACCAAGTGATCCAGCAGACTGGTTTTTCCGTGATCGACGTGACCAAGGAAAGTCACCACTGGAGGACGAGCGATCAGAGTTTCCGGCTTGTCTTCGATCTCTTCGATTTCCGTGATCAACTCTTGCTCGAGCGATTCAGCGGCCTTCAACTCAATGTCGAGATCGTGTTCCGTGGCCAACAACTCGGCGGTTTCGAAATCGATGTCGGCATTGATGTTGACCATCATTCCCATGCCCATCAGGGTTCGCATCACGTCGGCGACACTCAACCCGGATCCTTCGCAGAAATTGCGAACGGTACACGGCAACTCGATCTGGACCTTCTCTTTCCGAGGTGCAGCGGTGTTGACACCCTTGCGACGGATCCGAGGACGCGAACGTCGGTAGTGATGGCGATCGCCGCCATCGGAACCGATGATCCGCCGGCCTCCGCCGCCACGCTGACGTTCGGCACGGGCACTGGCCATGCCGGCCAATCCCTTTTTCTTTGGCTTTTCGTCTTCTTCGGCGACGCGTTTCCCGCGGCCGACAACTCCGACGGTACCTTCGCCAGCCTTCTTCACACGCTTTTTGTCCGCTTCGTCCTGCTCGAGGCGAGCAAGCGGAGCCTTCATGCCCTGCTTGTGGCCTTCGATGACGTCGCGAGTCAGCTTGATATCGGGTTTCTGAGCTGCCGGGCCGGAGCCTCCCACCGGAGCGGTGGGTTTGGCAGGTGCACTTGGCAATTGAGCCAGATTCACCTTGATCCGTGGTTCACGTTTCTTGGATTTCCCGGCCTCCACTGGTTTACCAGCATCTTCGGGACGATTTCGAGAACGGTCCAGCGATCGCATCTTGCCACCAGCCGCGACGGGGTCCCGTCGAACGGCCGAGAGAGGCGATCCAGGAGTGTTCGGAACCACACGACCGGACGAGTTGTTGCCCATCCGTCCCGCGATGCGACTGGCCAATCCACCACCCTTGTTAGACGACCCATCGTCGTCCGACGCGGCAGCAGCAGCTTCGCGTTTGGGTTGTTCGGGAGCCTTTCGCTCACCCGCGTCCGACTTGGCCGCCGGTTTCGCTGTGGGTGCCGAAGCGGGTTTGGTTGAAGGCCCGTCTGACTTGGCCCCCATCCCGATCCCACGTCCACTCGGCGAAGCCATCCCGGTTCCGACACCGCCGGTTTTCGGCAGTCGAATCTCAGGTTTGGGCGAGTTCTCAGGAGCTGGTGGCTCGGGAGTCGTCGCTTCCGGTGCGGCCGCCAACTTGGGCGTGCGAACGATCGGCGCGGGTTTGCCAACCGGACGGCCGCCGTCGCGAACGGGCGCCACAGGAGCGGGACTTTCGCTAGCCTCCGCAGGTTTGGAAGGGCGACCCACACTGATGGACGATGGCTTTCGACCGGTCGTTCCGCTCAAATCTCGAACGGGTGCGACGGGAGCCGTGGGCGTGTCCTTCTGGGGGGGCGCAACTTTAGGTTTCGATTCAGATTTCGCTGCGGAACCGGCGAGATGACCTCGTACTTGCTGGGCCTCTTCATCCGAGAGGCTGGCCAGCGCGGAACCTTTGCCCGTGATGCCGGCTTTTTTAACCACATCAACGAGTTCTTTGCTGTCGAGATTCAGTTCTTTGGCGAGCGCGTAAATGCGTACTGGCACTGGGTCGGGATCCTGTCAAATTCGATAGGGAAGTCCGCTCGCAATTCCTTGCGGGTGCGGCTTCGTGGTTTCATTCATCAAAATCGCATAAAAAGACCTCCATCGCTGCTACGGCGAGTCAGTGAGATAGCACCAAACTTGCTGAAAACAACGGGGAATTTCATAGCGTTCAAATTGTCCCAAGGACGACTGCAAAGACCAACTTTGCTTCGGTCCCACGTTAGGATAGCGTACGCAGGCCGTTTTTGAAAACGGCTCACTCAACCTTCCTGTTTGTTACTTTCTGCCTCGGACGATTCAATCGTCTCGGCGACGGGTTCCGATTCCTCGGATTCGGTCTCAATCTCTTGTGTTTCGGACTCGCTGGATTCATCCGCGAGCTCCCCAGAAGCTTCTTCGACTGCTTCTTCAGCGGGGCTTTCTTCAGTGGGGGCCTCTCCATCGGAGCTAGCCTCCGGAGAATCAGCTTCCTCCTCGGCGGCAGGCTGTTCACCTTCCGCGGCTTCGGAACTCTCTGATTCAGTGTTTTCTGTGTCGGCGTTGTCCTCGGATACTGGTTCCGCCGGCGGTTCTTCCGCCGGAGCTTCGCTGGCTGCTGGTGCAGGAGCTTTCTTTTCGGTCCGCTCTTGGTCTCTTCGAACACGACGCTCTTCCGCGGCGGCTTTTTCAGCCTCTTCCGCGTTGGCTTCCGCCGTCTCGACGATCCGGTCGACATCCGCTTCGCTCAAACCGCTCATTTCCATGAACAGGTCGGGCTCAATCACGGACAAGTCATCGTATGACAAATAACCTTGCTCGACCAACGCTTGAGCAATCTCTTCGGTGATCCCTGGAATCTGACTGAAACCACCCACCGCACGTTCGATCTGCTCTTCGAGCTCGCCGTTGGTCATGATTTCGATGTCCCAACCGCAGAGCTTGCTGGCCAGGCGGACATTCTGTCCACGACGACCGATGGCAAGCGAAAGTTGATCTTCTTGAACCAATACGATTGCGCGACCAATCATGTCGCACAACAGAACTTGATCGACTTCCGCGGGCTGCAAGGCGTTGGGAATCAGCACCTCCGGGTCGCTGTCGTAGCGGACCACGTCAATGTGCTCACCGGCCAATTCTTCACGAACCGCTTTGATGCGACTGCCGCGATAACCGACGCAGACACTGATCGGATCGATCTGCTGATCTTCGCTGCTGACGGCAACCTTGCTGCGGTAACCAGGCTCGCGAGAGATGGACTTGATCGCAATCACGCCATCACTCAACTCCGGAATTTCCTGCTCAAACAAACGCTGCACAAACTGCGGCCGAGTTCGAGACAGCACGACGCGAACACGGTTGCCACCCGAGGGACGGACCTCGAAAACAATCGCACGAACGCGTTCGTTGGCGTGCAGGCTTTCGCCAGGAATCTGTTCACTGCGTGGGAGAATGGCTTCGACATTTCCCAAATTGACGGTGGCCACACCACCATCGGCACGACCGATCATTCCGCTGACGATCTCACCGATCTGGTCACGGTACTCCAGCATCAACGCATCGCGTTCTGCTTCGCGGACCTTTTGAATGATGACTTGCTTGGCAGTCTGAGCACCAATTCGGCCGATTTGATCGTCACCGAGAGGCTCACCTGCCAACGTCGCGGCGATGGCACCGTTGTCGCGACTGATCGAAACGATCACGTCGGATTCTTCACCGTATTGTTTCTTCGCAGCGCTCTGAAGCGCCGACTCAATCGCCTGGAACAGAAGTTCGGGGTCGATGTTTTTATCGCGATGCAGCGAATCGACGTATCGCAAAATGTCTTGCGGATTCATGGCGATGAGAAGTCTTGTGACGAAAAGATAAAAAAACAGCCCGGACCGAATCGGCCCGGGCGAACGATTTCCCTGGTGATGCACCGAGACTATCGCTCGGTCTTTGGATTGTCAATCCGAACTGGGGTCACTCCGGCTGCGATTGTGGGGTTGGCGTCGCTGTGGAGTCGGCTTCTTCAGTTTGTTCAGACGACGATTCAGCTTGCTCAACCGCTGGCGAAGGCTCCCCGCTTGCCTCCGGTTCCGCAGCAGGCTCCGTCGACTCCGTCACCTCTTCTTTCACTTCCCCCTCACCGGATTCACCAGCCTTGGAATCTTCCTCAGCGCCGACAGAGGACGCGTTGTCCGGTGAAGCGTCTGGTTGCTCGGGAGCCTCCAATGCCACCGCTTCGGACAATTTCCCCGAAGGCCGCAACTCGTATTCCTTGCCGCCAATCTCCAGCAGCACGACACGGGCCGAAACCGATTTGACGCTGCCTTTCATCGATCCGATTTCGAACGAATCACCCACCTGCAACTTCAACGTTTCACCCCGCGTGCGAACGTTCATCCAAGCGGTCCAGTCGTCACGGCCTTGCACCAAAGCCGTCAGATAGGTTTGCGTCGCGTCATCAAACTTGGCCGGCATTGGCTCGGGTGCCTTGGGCAGCGGAGCGTCTTCCAACTTGACCAGCAACGTCTTTTCGACCTGGCGTCGCGGGTACCCGGTGTCCGTCATTCGCACGACGACCTTCAATGGATCGGCCTTCGATTCGCCAGGACCACCGTCAGCGTCACCGGGTTCTTCTGGATCAGCAGGCGGCTTGAACGTGAAGGTTCCTGATTCGGCTTTGAAACTCGCCCACTCTGGCAATTCACCGTCCAACTCATAGGTGATGGATGTGCCTTCCGGATCTTCCACCTTCAGTCGAACATCCGTTTGCTGACCTTTGACCGCGACCAAGGTTCCATCGCCCGCGTAGACCGGCGGCAGATTGGGTGGCTGAAAGAAGTTGCGGTTCAGAATCGAGTCACGGGTCTCGTCCAACGACTGAGCCACTCGCCATGAATCGCCTTCCGAGATTTTCGCATCGATCGGGGCACTATTCAGCGAGATCACATCGATGGTCATCGCGACGTTCAGTTCTCCCGTTCGCGACGGACCGAAACTCAGTTCTCGAATCCGGTGCAAGTAATCACGGGCATAGAAGTCGTGCAGCAATCCAACCAATCCATCCAGCGATGTCTTGCCAGACACACGAAAACCGTAACGGTAATACAAATCTCCCACGGGCGCGTCGCTGACCGGGTCGACCCCTGCGTCCATCAGCCCGGCTTCCCGGACCGCGCCCAGCAACCACGATTGGTAGGTGCTTTGAGCGCGTTCTGGATTGCTCGGCAACGATCGCACCATGTACTCGCCCATCTGGCGGTCTGCGTAAGCACCGGCCAAGGCTTTTTCGTTCAGTGTGTTGGCTTCGTTTTGCAAGGCAGCCAAGCGATTGTCACGAAACTTGACCGCATCACGGTATCGATTGAATCCCCATTGGAATGCAATGACGACAAAGAGGCCACCAATGGCCATCGCTAAAAAGCGTTCACGTTGAGTCATGATTGCACCTCCGGTTCGGCGGTGGCGGAAAGGCTGGCCGATTTGGAAGCCTCTTCCGTTTCTTGATCAGGCGGAATGTCATCGGGCTTTGGCTCGGGTTCGCTGTCGGAACTGGCTTCCGCGTCAGCGGTTTGTTGCTCCACCAACGTCGCAATTCGCTGGTAGCGATCCGCGCGAACACTTTCGCCACCAAGCGTCACCGTTTCGCGAATCTGCCAGCGATACGCGTCTTCGGTATCCACCTGGCTGGCACCGTCGCCCACAACACGATGCGTTTCATCCCGCAACGAAGACTCCATGTCGTCAATCACATCGGGCGATGTCACCATCCCAGAAACAACCAAGCGGCCGCCACCTTGGCGATCGCTTGCGGTTGCCGAAACACTCTTGACGATCAACTCCTCCGCCGGCGGCAAAGCTTCCGCCAAACGAACCAGCTCTTCCAACCAATTCACATCGGAGTCGAGGAACTGGTCGACCCGTTCTGTACGCTGCACACTCACATCGGCTGTCTTGACCTGTTCTCGCACCAAAGCGTTGGCGGCTTCCAATTCGGCGATCGCGGCGTCGCGAGTGCTGAGCTGACTCCACAACAACCATCCCACCGCCAACACCAGAGCAGCGGGAATGCCAATCATCGCCGCCATTTTGCCACGGTTGGTGGAGGGCGGGATGAACTGCCGTGGGTTGGCAAAATCGATCAGACGATCACTGTGCAATTCATCGGCAACCAACAACCCAACCAGGGGCGCCAATCGACCGACCGTTTCCCCCACAGAAGGCTCCACGGATGGTTCACAATCGACAATCTGCAGCGGATTGATCAACCGCTTTTCAGACGGCGCGTCCTGCCCCTGATCCAAACGTTCGGCGAGCTGATCGAGCTCTTCTCGATGGCGATCGACAGTTCCCCAAATTGCGATGTCACAAGGGGATCCTGATGCACCGCAGGCGATCATGCTGCGGCGAAGCTCTCCAGCCAACGCGTTGACTCGCGCGGGCGACTGGGAAGGCAGACGAACCGATCGCACAAACGACACATCGCGTCCGCGAAACAGCACAATTTCAGCTTCGTCGCCTACCAAATCGATCAACGCCAAGGTGGATCGAGTCGAATCGCTTTTCGAATCTCGCAGCACGATTTGATACAGCGCCGCCGCAGCGATTGGCCGCAAAGCGATTCGGCCAACCGTCATCCCAGCTTCGTGGATGGCTTTGCGAATCGGATCGAGTTTGTTCGCTCCGGTCGCTGAGACGATCGCGCGGACACCTTTTTCGGTGCGACTGGTCGGCAAGAAATCGACCGTCGCACTGTCACCGGCGGACGCAAATGTCCGGACGGCTTGGAACCGGATCATGTCCGGCAACTCTTCGTCGGGAACCGGGGGAAATTCCATCTGCCGAAGCTCGGCCGAATCGCGTCCCACCGCGACCAAGCACTCCGATTTTTCCAGCCCGTTCTCCTGGATCCATTTGCGCAGCGTGGCTCCCACGCCGGCGGTTTGAATCGGCAAAATCGCGGCATCTGTGATTCGCGTCTGTTTGCCGGAGACCTCTCCGACCACAATGCGAATCTGTTGTTCGTCCCAATCGACGGCTACTTTTTTAGTCATGGTGCAATAGTTTACTCAGTTGTTGTTCGGAACCACGATGTTTCCGCCCAGGACCGACAGATCAAACCCGCGTCCCAGATGCGTGAGGTCCCGGTAGTGAACCACTCGAGGATTTGGCGTGGATGCGTCAATGATGGCCTCGCCCCGTGCGGCCAACCCGCTCGCAGAATCGAAGCCGATGACTTGGGCCCGAAAGACATCTCCGCGAGCGGTGACCAGAGGCAACAGCGCTCGCATTTGATCCACGGTGACTAAACCCTCGGTGAGCGGCCAAGTTTCGTGATTGCGATCAGAAGTTCCCCCGCCACTGTCCTGAGATCGCGCTTCCAGAATCGTGGTCATCGTGTCGACATCGACCAACGGAACCCCCATCAGCAACTCCGCCGGGCACTCGTTCAGATTGATTCGCCCGGGCAAAACGTCGCCCTCTTGGGTCGTCAACTGATCCATCAAAAACGGCAGGAACTCAGCCAGCAAGGTGGGCTCCCCGATCAACGGGGAGGTGTAAGTGAACGTTTCGTCGTCTTTCTGAAGCGTGACCTTGGCATCGATCAAATCCAGAACTTGATTGAATTCCACTTCCGCCCCTGCAGTCAAATCAAACTCAGCCAAAGCTTCCACCGACCAAGGCAACACGGTCCCTTCCGACTCCGCCCCCGCATCGGCCGCGTCCTGCGCCTCGATTCCCTGCGCCGCCAACGCTTCCGCACTCGCGCCGCTGGCCACCGAATCCACGAGCGATGACTTCCCAGCCATGCGATAGGCCACGATGAAGGACGCAAAAACTTCGTCGCCAATCGCGGTCATCAGCTCGTCGTAAAGCACTTCGAGATCGTCGCCGTTGATGTTGACTCGGAAGTCCCCGTCCATCGTCTTGTTTGCTTCGGCACCATGAACTGTCAAGTAACTGGCCCAACCCAGCACACCGGGGGTCTCGATGCTGGCGGCATAGCGTTGCTGTTCGTCGGAATCCAAAACGCCATTGCGATTGCTGTCAGCGCCAAACAGCAACTGCGGCGTGACGCCACGAACCAGCAACAATTCCTCGACGGTTTGCACGGGTCCATTCGCTGCCGCGTATGGCGTTGCCAGCGAGGTGTAGTACTCGTCCTCGCACCCATTTTCTCGAGGCTCTGTGTCTTCGTCGATCCAGTCCAAGATGGCATCGGCAATTGACACGTCCATGCCAGGCAAAGTCATCAACAAGGTCACGGCGATGTTCTCGGTCGACAGATCGGACTCGTCCGTTCCAGCTGTGTCCCCCAGAATGCCGCCCGCGTCGACACTGCCGCCCGACAAACCAGTCAGCATGTTGATCGCATCAGAGTTCTCTTCCAGAACCACCAACGCATTGACGTTCAATCGAGCCGATTCGTTTTGCAATCCATAGCGAATGCCACCGAGCGTTCCCATCTCAGTCAACCCAGGAGCCAACACCGTGAAGTTGCTGGTTGGGTTGCCTTGCGTTCCATCGGTGATCGGAACACCTTGAAACATGTTGGGATTGTTGAACACGCCGCCCGCGTCCTCCCTCAGCGAAGCAGACTGAGCCAAGGTCAAACGGACCGCTTCGATGCCCGAATCGACCGTCGTTCGGGCTTGGACCAAATCGCCAGTCAAGTAAGCGGTCTCGTCCGCTGCGATCATCAAATCGGTGAACGAATACACCGCCATGGTGGCAACCGCGATCACGATCAAGACCAGAACCAGAAAGAAGCCTCGGCGGGACTTTCTGGAAGAGGCATTTCGGAGACCGCCGGGCTTTGCAGCGGACCTTAGGCCCGAACATTCCCAAAGCTCTGAACTCTTTCGCAACGATATTTTCGGAGCTGGCATTTTCAGCGATGACTCATTCAGCGACGACATCGGGTGTCTCCGCAGTGCTGGCGGCTTCCTGCTCTGCGAGCAAGGCTTCACCGTCTTCGGGGAATGACATCGGAAGACGAATCACATGCGTGAACAGACGTCCTTCCGTGAGATCGAGAGAACCGGTGCTGATCGAATCAGGGGACGCTGCGCCGGGCATCGCTGTCGGTGCCAGTTGCAAACGAACGCGAATGGCCAGCGGCAAGTAACCGGTTTCATCGGTGTTGTACTGCGGCAACCAGTTCACCCCGTCGTAGTACTCGAATCCGATCGCAACGACTTCGGGTGCAATCACTTCACCGGTTTGATCCAATCGAGAGGAACCGCCGGTCGACAAGGCTTGCACACTGATTGCACGATCCAATTGCCGACGCACCAAACCGCCACCGGTGGAAGCCGGCTGGGTCGCTGCGTTTTCATCCGCAGCGGCCAACTGCTGCATTGCATCTTGGATGCCGAACGAGCCAGCCATCTGCACGAAGTAACTGATGGTTTTGATATCACTGGGGCGATCCAACAGGTCAACGCCCGACGTGATCGCCAAATCAGGATCAATTGCCGCCTGTTCCAAACTGGGCAAACGACTGACATCGATTTGCAACTGAGTCTCGTTGCCGATCAAACCCGGTGACTGCAAAACCACGCCGGTCACCAAGCTGCTGTCGGTCATCAACGCGGGATCATCATTGAGCGTGTCAGGATCGCTGGGGGGCAGCGAATCGTCCGATTCTTCGTCAGTCGAAGTGAGCCCAAGACTCTCCAGCGGAGCCGCGGCCGCAGCCAACACCTCCGACAACGCTTCGGTGGAAACGGGACGCGTGACCAAGGTCATCCGCAAATCGTCTTCGATGAGTTGCAACAACGCGGAGGCCAGCTGAGCTTCGCGGAACTGCTGTTCTGCATTGTCCATTTCGCGAGCGTAAAAGTTGATCGCACCGCTGATCAGGCCCATCAACACCACGCTCAGCGCCAGCGTCAACAGCATTTCCAGCAAAGTGAACCCAGCCCGCTGCGTGATCCACGGCGAATGTCCCGCGTCCAAACAACGGCGTCTCCAACGACGCGATCGACAAGCAATCTGGCTATTCAATGGAAGTTGATTCGGCACTGGCCGCCTCCTCTCGCAACGCGGCTTCTTCTTCCGCCAATTCTTTCAGTCCCAACAAGGGGTCAATCATCCAGCGGGTCAGCGAATAAGTTGCCAGCGATGGCCCACCATCGGGATCCAATGCTTCCACACTCACGCGCACCGCCAACATGCCTTCCATGGGAGCCGGGACCACATCAATCTGCACCTGAAAGATGGTCGACGCGTCGGTGTCCATCGACTCCACCGGCATCGCGGGGGTGGCAGCGGGTGACACCCCGGTCGAAGCCGAAACCAGGAGCTCCGACATTTTGCTTGATGCGATCAGCCGAGCTTGGCTGAGGTCACGGGCTTCACGCGCCGCATCGGTTCCAGTCCCGGCGATCTGAGCGAGAATCCCGAGCGAGACCCCCAAAATCGCCAGCGACAACATCATCTCCAGCAACGAGAATCCGCGGCGGAGCGGATTGACCGAACGGAAGAGCGATGAACGAACAGGGACTCGATCACTCACGGTGACACCTCAACACTGGTGTCGCCAGTCAAACCACGCAGCAGAACCGCTCCCGAGCCAACTTCGATGTGACTCAGCGTGATTCTCGCGTTGCTCGTTTGACCGGTGGGATAGAAGTAGATGGGTGGGAAATCCGAAGAAGCGGTCAGGACCTCTTCGCCATTGGTGCCCGGCACGATGGCGGTGGTCGATTCGGCAGCGTTGATCAACAACGTCGCCGCTTCCGTGCTGCTTTGCCCACCGACCGGGGAAGTCAGCACAGCCGTGATCGTGACCCCTTCGGGCATTTGAATCACTCGTGCGTCCGCTTGCACGGGTGCGACCGCGGTGGCGTCCAGTGTCTGAGAGGCTCCCGACAGCAATGACGACTGCGATCCCAATTGGTCTGCCGCTTGGATTCCGTCGGCGGCTGAATTCAACGGCGAAACGATCCAAGCATTGGATTGGTTGGCCCCTTCCGCATCCACAAAGTTCGCCTCGGCCGGACGCAAAACCATCACGCGTCCGTCTCGCATCGCACGCACTCGCAAACGCGTCATTTCAGCGGCCAGCTGATCTGTTCCGCGAACCAACCTACGATCTGACAGCAACGCGCCGGCGGTTGGGATGACCACGGCGGCAATGGCCGCGAACACAGCCATCGCCAACAACAGTTCCAACAGAGTGAAGGCAGCGTGGGAAGAGACCGCAGAGCGTGAACGGAGAGCAGCGTGAGACGAGTGCGTCATGGCAATCAGCCTGACACAATGATGTCATCATCCGTGTTGACTTGACCGTCGATTCCGCCGCTGCGGATCTCAAACGTGTTTCCATTCACGCTGTAAGTCAAAGCGTTGCCCCATGCATCCATTGGGATTTCAGTGATGATCGGAGCAACCCACTTGGCCTTTTTGGCCGAGTCGCTGGGGCCATCGCGCAGTTGTTCCAACGTTTCCGGCAGCGAGTTCATCCGGATTTGATACATCTGGATGTTGCTTTTCAGCGAGTTGAGCTGGGTCATCGTCGCGTTCACATTCGCTTCGGCTTGGGCACCGGTGATGTTCACCAGCACGATCCCGCCGATCACAACCAAGATCGAAAGCACCAACAGCAATTCCAACAAGGTGAAACCGGCACGAGCAGCGGAAGCCGAACGGCGGGCGAGCGGGCGAGCCAGAGTCACGCGTTGGCGATGAGGTCGACGAGCCACACAATGGCGATCAGTGAGCGTCATGAATCAAAACATTCTGCAAAGGTGGGAAGGAATCGGAAGGACGCCCCCTCGCTGGTGCCGTTGTTCGGCTGGCTGGTTCACCATCCGCGGGCAGGGCGTGCTTTCAAGCGTACCTAGAAATGAACCCCAAGCCAGCCCCGAAGTTTCGTAGATTGATCTTCGAGCTTCAATCCGCATCGGCCGAGGTGAAATCCGCTGCGTCGGCATCCCGCCAATCCGAGCATCGAACGAGGCTCCGAGACAGGCCGCGATGGATCGAGATTGGACGGTGAACTCTATTTAGCTGGCCTCGCGAGTCCATTCGGGGCATTCGTCCGTTTGAATTGCAACGGTTGTAGCGACGAATTGACAGATTTTCTGACCAGTTTCTCGCCGCCGAGTTGACAATCCAATTATCTTCATACGTCCGGCTAGCCCCCATTGCGCCTCCACCGACGGCGGAACGGGTGCGTCCTAGCCCGCATTGAACGACATTTTTCGACTTTTCATTTGATATTTCGATTCGCTTCGCTGTCACGGTGACCGTGGCTGGATCCCTTCATTCTTTGAGTTTCACATGACGCTTCGCCGCTTTCAGACCATGTTGGGCAACGCAGTTTCAGACGCTTCCTCTCAATCGGGACGAAGATTGAAAGGCCAACCACTCTCGAAATCTCGCCGTGCCCGCAGCGAACGCCGAAGCAAATGGCAGACCGCCGACCGCCGTCTGAACCACGAAACCCTGGAAAAAAGAGAACTACTGGCTGCGGAGTTGGGTTTGGTCGCTCATCCCGTGTTCGCTCCCGGCACCTCGCTTGAGGCGATGGAGCAGTGGGAATCGGAACACGACGATGACCACACCCGGATCACATCCGGGACCAAGCTTCCCACGTTCCAATTTGGGCCCCAGCTCCAACCCATTCTTTTCAATCCAACGGACCCATTGCGTTGGCGCACCTCGGCACTGAATCCAAACGGGGCACCCAACCTAGGCGACCCTATCACGCTGACCTGGAGCATCGTTCCCGATGGAACGCCGATGCTGGACCCCAACACGGGGAACACGACCGGCAACAGTGAACTGGTCGCGTTCCTTGACGGCGTCTACGGAAGCGGAGCGACCAACGAAATCACCGAGAAGCCGTGGTTCAATATCTTTGCCAACGTGTATGACGTTTGGTCACAGGGAACCGGCCTGAATTTTGTTTACGAAGACGACGACGATCAATCGCCATGGGCCGGGGCGGCGAGCATCGGCGAAGCTGACGTGCGGGCCGATTTGCGGATTGCTGGCGCCGCGATCGATGGGAACTACAACGTTCTCGCCGCGAACTATCCACCGTATGGCTTTGGATCCAATGGGCTCGATGGTGACATGATCATCGACACCTCCGACAGCTACTACTCGGACACAGCCAACTCTGCCTTCGATCTCAACATCGAATTGACAAACATTCTCGCTCACGAGATCGGCCACGGCCTGGGATTGGCCCACGTGATGCCAACCAATGGCACCAAACTGATGGAACCATTCATCAGCGCGAACTACTACGGCCCACAAGAAGACGACATTTTCAACATCAACATGTTGTACGGCGACGCGATGGAGCCAAACGACTCTCTCGCCAGTGCGGTCGATTTGGGTGTGCTCGACCTCGCTGCCCAGACGATCACCGATGTGTCGATTGACAGTCCCAACTCCGACGTGGATGTGTTTGCATTCACGCTGAACAACCCAACCGAAATTGATTTGATCGTGACACCGGTGGGAACATCCTACCTGGAAGGCGAGCAAGGGGGTGCCAACCCAGTGAGCGTTGACCGTCAGCGTCAACAAGACTTGCAGTTCCGATTGCTCGACGGAAACGGCAATGAAATTTCGTTGTCAAATGACAACACCTTGGGCGAAGCAGAGTTCCGTGCCAAAGTTCAATTGGCAGAAGGGTCTTATGCCATTGAAGTCTCGGCGTTCTCAGGAACGGATTCGCAAGCCTATCGCATGTCGGTTGGAAACTCCGCCCGCGTTTTGGTCGGCCCAACCTTGCTTGCCATTCGACCTGATGATTCCGGGTTGCTTCAGAATGGCGACACGTTGGAATCAGCCCCCAATGAATTCAACCTGTTCTTCAACGGCGGTGCTGACCTCGACGAAGCCACCATCAACGCTGACACAGTCAAATTGCTTCGCGCCGGGGAAGACGGGATCTTTGGCCCCAATCCAGCCAACCTGGACATCAACGGAAACCCAATCGACGACGATGTCCAAGTCGAATTGGGATACGTTGGGCTGCTGGAATCGGGAAGCATCGAAGCCAGCAACCTGCAGCAGATCGTCTTGCGTCCAGCCAGCAGCGCAGCTCACAACGCGTTCGATCCATCGGTTGGCTTCCCTGATGACCTCTACAAAATTGTCTTGGTCGGAGAAGGCAACTCGCCACTGCAAAGCCTCGCCGGAGTGCCGTTTGACGGCGGCAACAACTTCGAAACAACCTTTCGCCTCAACCGCGGATCTCAGGTCGTTGCGGTCGTCCCTCAACCAATCGTTCGAACCAACGCCACCCAAGCCAACCCGAAGGGCGTTCTCACACAACAATCGGACACGGTTGTCGTGCACTTCGACGGACAACTGTTGGACGTGGGTGACGCAGAAAACCCCGCGTTCTATCGCCTCATCGATACTCGCGCTACCGCGGACAATTCGGACGACCAGCTTGCACCCTTGCAACCCAATCTGGCAACGTACGACGTTGCGGCCGGAACGGTCACGCTCCTGTTTTCCTCTCCCATCCCAGAGGGCAACTACCGCCTGGACATCGGGGAAGCTGGAACACCAGTGGGTGGATCACCTGTTGTCCCAAGCTCAGCACTCACCAGCGACGATGACAACTCGACTCTCCTGACAGCCAGCGATCTGACTGGAACACCAGCGAGCCCCGTGACACTGGATGCATCAGGGGTCCGAATTTCCTCGCAGATCCAAGTCCAATCTGTTCCGCTTGCTCAACGAGTTGGCAGCGAAGATGAACCAGGGCACCGTGAGATTCAGCGAGAACCACATGTCGGAAACAACGAAGGAGTCGGCTTGGAGCTTCCTTCGGCAATCAGCATTGTTCGCTATTACTTCCCCAGCACGCTGGGAGCGGATACCAACGGACAAGACTACATCAACCTGATCACCGAAAAAGAAAAAGAGATTGTCCGCACTCTCTTTGATATTTACGCCAGTCTTTCAGGGTTTGAGTTCGTCGAAACATCTGAGACCACACCTGGTGCAGATCAACTGATGATTGGAAAGGGAGACTTCCGGGCAGTCTCCCCAGGACTCGGTCCAAACGACGGGGTTGCAGGCCTTGCCAACAACACCTTTGCGATTTTGAACGGCTCCATCTACAACCAATCCAACCGATTCTTTGGCGATGGTTTCACAGAAACCATGATGCACGAGATTGGTCACTCCTTGGGCCTGAACCACTCATATGACATCCCATCCGTTCAAGGCGCTGCCGTGCCAAACGACGTGCTGCCGGGTGATCATGATATCGTTCACCTGCAGCGGGTTTCCGCTCCCAATGCAACCGACATCGATCTTTACAAGTTTGCTGTTGGCGAGACAGGCAAATTCACTGCGGAAACCTTCGCCGAACGATTGTCGACTCCAAGCGGCCTGAGCACGGTCCTGACATTGTTCGCAGTCAATGACGATGGAACGCTTGAAATCGTTGCTCGCAATGACCGCTACTTTGGCAACGACTCGTTCCTCAACGTGGAACTGGATGCAGGAACCTACCTGATCGGAGTCAGCAGCACCGACAACGAAGAATACAACCCGCTGGTCCCTGACTCTGGTTTTGGTGGAACAACGGACGGCTTGTATGAACTGGAATTGAAATTCCACGGGGAATCGGCATCGGTTCTTCGAGATGTGGACGGCACTCCGATCGATGGTGATCGTGATGGAACGCCGGGTGGCGTGTTCTCCTTTTACTTCCAAGCCAGCGATGCCGACACCACTGTGTTCGTCGATCGGTTGAATGACCCGAACGCGGCAGCACTGGATGGCTCGGGCACTCTCGGAGACGCATTCGACAACATCGGCCAAGCGCTCCAGCGGGCTGGAGAACGACTTGTGTTCCCGACGGTGGGACTCGATGCGCTGGACGCCACCGATACGTTTGAGGTCATTCAAACGATTGGTGGCACACCCGTGACCGAAAGCTTTGACTTCGGCCCCGGTGGAATCACCCTGGCCCCCGGTGGATCACCAGAGGATGCGGCCTCTGCAGCTGCAAACGCGATCAACTCCGTCCTTCCTGGCGTTGCGACCGTGGTCGGCCGAACCGTTGAATTGACCGGGATCGATCGTCTGGACCTGTCGGGATCGGACACGCTTCTGAACACGCCCAACCTGGTTCGGATCATCGGAAATGACGCCGATGGCGACCCGTCGACCACCGCGGATATCAAGCCCTATCTGATTGGGACGGCGACCAGCGGCGCAGCACTGCGGGACGGGGCCGACTTCCGTGTCCCACAGGGCGTCACTGCGATGATCGACGCGGGTGCGTTGATCAAAATGCGCAAAGCCAATCTTGATGTTGGCTCTTCGTCGATTGACATCGATCGATCTGCCTCTGCCTTGCAAGTCCTGGGAACCCCCGACACACCGGTCTGGTTGCGATCCTATTTCGACAGCACATTTGGTGGCAATTCAACGGGTTCTTCGGCAGCCAATCCACCGGCAGCAGGTGACTTTGGCGGCATCGTTCTGCGTGATGATTCCGATTTGGAATCCTCGGGGATGTTCCTGAACTACATCTCGCACTCAGACATTCGTCATGGTGGGGGCAAGGTATTCGTCGATTCTGCGGAGGCTTCTTTCAGCCCGATTCACATCATCGACGCTCGGCCGTCCATTGCGTTCAACCAAATCACCGACAGCAACAGTGCGGCGGTCTCCGCCAGCCCTGATAGTTTCGATGAATCAAATGGCCGCATCGGCCCTGAAATCGTCGGCAACTACCTGTCCGGCAATACGATCAATGGCCTGTTCATTCGAATTGAAACACAGGATGGCGAAGTCGTCACGAAGCTGACCACACCAGGCCGCTTCAATGACACGGATATCGCGCACGTGTTGACCGAAAATCTGGTGATCGCTGGCAACGTGGGTGGGCGTTATCTCGACAAAGTCACCGGCGAATTGACCGCTCGCGATTCCGGGCGTTTGCTGGTCGATCCAGGCATCGTGATCAAATCCTCCGGATCACGAATCGAAGCCGAGGCGGGAGGCTCCGCCCTCATCGCCGAAGGCACCCAGAATCGCCCTGTCATTTTCACGTCCATCAATGACGATCGATATGGCGGGAGCGGTGTCTATGACACGACGAACACGCCCAACTCAGCAGGGCAGGCTGGTGACTGGGGCGGTTTCTACTTTGGCTACACCAGTTCTGGCAGCATCGACAATGCCATCATTTCGTACGGTGGTGGCGACTCGTCCATCGAAGGTGGATCCGCCAATTTCAACGTGATTGAAATTCATCAGGCTGAGGTCCGAATCACCAACTCGCTGATCAGTGACAACGCAGATGGCAACGCGACGGGTGTCCGAAACGGACGCGGCGCCAACGACGCTGCCACGATCTACGTTCGCGGTGCTCAGCCCATCATCATTGGCAACGAGATCGTCGATAACGCCGGCCCCGCAATCAACATCAATGCCAACTCACTGCAGTTCTCCAACCAACCTGACTACGGGCGGAGTACCGGAAACCTGGACGTGTTCGCGGAATTCGACGACAACGTCGGTCCCTTGGTTCGACTGAACCAGTTCGAAAACAACGGCATCAACGGAATGTTGGTGCGAGGCGAAGTCCTGACAACCGAGTCGATCTGGGACGACACGGACATCGTTCATGTCCTGCAAAACGAAATCACGGTGGGCAACCATCATTCCAACAGTGGGCTGACGCTGCGAAGCAGCGGCAGCGATTCGTTGGTTGTCAAGTTGTCAGGCAACAACGCTGGCTTCACCGCCACCGGCACACCTGCCGAAATCATTGACCGAATCGGGGGCACCGTGACCGTTTCCGGTTCACCTGGCTTCCCCGTCATCTTGACCAGCCTGCAAGACGATTCGGTGGGTGCTGGCTTCACACCGACTGGCGCGTTCTTGTACGACACCGGCAACGATGGTCAGACAGGTGGGCAAAAGGGTGATTGGCGTGGTTTTGAGTTCGATGAATTCAGCAACGATCGAAATGTCGCCGTCGTTCGCGAACGCGAGACTCCCCTGACGGCAGGCAAGGATGAAAATGCCTTCCCTGGTGTCGCCCAGTTCGTGGGCACGTTGGCCCCGGATCAGAAAAGCGGAGACGAGAATCGGCGCCTCGGTTTTGAAGTCCAAGGGTTCATCAGCCCTGACTCACCCAGCGACCTGGACGTCTACAGTTTCGAGGGAACGGCGGGCACGCCGGTTTGGCTGGATATCGACCGGACCGACACTTCTCTCGACACAGTCATCGAAGTTTTGAATGCGAATGGAACGGTCATCGCTCGTTCCCTGCGTTCCACTGACACCAATCTGCCCGGCACGCTGAATGCACTGCCACTGGAACAGAACCCGCTGCTGGGTGGTGATTTCAACTCGGAGAACTTCCGAGACGCCGGCATGCACTTTGTGTTGCCAGGAACCCCGGACACGGTTGGCCGGTACTTCGTCCGGATCCGTTCGCTCGGATCAACGCCGACATCTCTGGATGGTGTCAGCAGTGGCCAGTACCAAATGCAAATCCGACTGCAACAAGTCGATGAGTATCCTGGCAGTACGATTCAGTACGCCGACATGCGGTACGCCACCACAGCCATCGACGTGAGTGGATTGCCAGCACGCAGTCACATCCTCGGTGAAGCGGGCGAAGTCCAGGCAGCGGCAAACAACACCTTCGCAGAGGCTCAACCTTTGCAAAGCCTGTTGCAAAGCGACATGGCAGCGATCTCGATCTCCGGCGACCTGGGGACCGAGCAAGGCGTGACCAATCGCGACCTGGACGTCGACTGGTATCGCTTTGACGCGACTCAGACTGGCATCCAAGTGATCAGCGGCGTCAACGACTCTGCCGGCACAGTGGCGGTCGTCTTTGACATGGACTACGCCGACAAGGCGAACCGTGGTGATACGACGCTCGCTGTCTATGACGGCAATGGTCAGCTGATTTTCGTCGGTCGAGACTCCAACATCGCTGACGACCAGCCGGACACGATTGACTCGGACCCAGACATTGACGATCTGTCGCGTGGATCGCTCGGCACCAAGGACGGCTACATCGGCCCCGTCCATTTGACCACTGGTGGCGAGTACTACATCGCGATCATGGGCAACGGCGTCACACCAAGTGCCTTGATGGGACAATACGACAACCTCGGTCACTTCCTGCAGGACGACGATGGAGACGGAGTCGCGGATAGCGCGGTCCAATCCGAGTCGGGTGAGATTTTTGTCCCCGAAGGCAACGCGGACAACCGTTACGTTCGTCTGGAACCGATCAATTCCGTTGATCGCGTGGTGGAAGATCGCATTGGATTTTCCGGGTACAACACGATCCCACTGGATCCATTTTTGCCAAATGGCATCAACATCCAACCACAAACGTCGATCTTCAACATCGACACGGCAGCGGATGTCGAATCCCACTTGCCAGCATTCACGCTTGAGAACGTGCCGCTGTACGTTGCCACTGACCGCCCGCTGCCCAATGCGGACGATCAACTCTACATCGCGGACGCCTATAACGGTGGGACCTACACACGGCCGGTGTCACCGAACAACTGGTCTGCCAATAACAATGACATCCAAGACATCACCATCCGCAGCGATGGCCGGATGTTCGGGTACCAGCGACAGTCCAACGTCGATGACTCCGTCGGCCAATTGGTCGAGATCGATCCCGCCACCGGCGCGCTGACGGTCGTCAGCCAAGACAACATTCCCGGTGCAACACCGGCGATCAACGCTCGGAATCTCAATGCAAATTTGACCGCCCCGGGCAATCGTTCGGAGTTGAACGACCCGCGTCTGGAAGAATTCACCAACTCGGATGAAGTCGATGCGTTGACATTTGAACGCACCGGCAACATCACCAGCGATCCAAGCTACGACCTCTACTATGTGGTTCGAGAATCAGACGCTTCGTCGAAGCTCTATCGAGCCACTTCGGACGGGGACGCTTCCCCGGTTGCCGCCGCTGCGTCCGGTCCCAACACAGGCGCAAACGTCAAGTACGGCGTCATGGGCAACATCAATCTGCCAGGAGCGACCTATGCGACCGCGAATTTCCAGGTGTTCACCAACGGAAACAACGTCGCCCGGACCAACATTCGGATTCAATCCAATCAGCCTGGTGTGGACGGAGATTTCACGGTCAGCATCAGCCGTCCCAACAATGGCAACCAAGCCGGAATCGGCAACGTCAGTGTGGCAGGACGCACCATTACTTTGATCATCGGCACCGATGCCAACGGAACGGGAGGGCCAACTGCGGCCGCGATCGTGAATGCAATCAACAACGATGCTGACGCTCGACAGATTGTGACCGCGGCCATCTATAGTGGAAACGCAAACAACAACGAAGATGGGAACGACGGCACAGCAGCGAATAACGTTGGCGCAGTGAACTACACCGCCGGTACCGGGACTGCATTGGCGGGTCGCGTCACTGGGATTAGCTTCGACGATCCAGTCGAACCCACTCAGATGTACGGCGTCACCAATGCTGGTGAAATCATTGCCATCGACAAGAACTCGGGGGACGCCACCCTTCTGAACACCGTCATCGGAGCCGACTTCAGCGCACTCGCACTCGGTCCTCAGTCGGTCGAGAACGGTGCGTATGCTGACATGCTGTTCGCAACCACGACCGGTGGTCGCTTGTACGCGTTTGACTTCAATGGCGTCTTGCAAAACATCTTCGCGGGTGGCACAGATTCCGTTGTCTTCAGCGACATTGCTCCTGCCAACGGTGACACCCCGGTCGGCCTCGCGTTCAGCCCCTTGGATCTGAACCTCTGGCACCCCACCACTCGGCGCGCCGATGATGTGGGACACGGGATCAACGAAGCACCCGATGGATCGCGGACTCCAGACGAGATTGAGCAGACGTATGGCGAAGCCGGAGCCGTCGGTGGGGATCGGAAGTTCTCCCAAGCCAGCGGTGGTGCGAGTTTCTACTTCGGACTCGAAGAGTGGATTGCGCCCGACGATTTCGTCAACACGACCCAGGGATACATCACCTACGATGGCCAGGAAAATGCCCAATTCGGGCTTTCCGAGAAACTGCATCGCGACCTGACTTCCAACCCAGCCGTCGTCAACACCTATGCATTGGCAGGCGGTGCCCAAGGCCAATTGGTTTCCAACTCATTCGACCTGGATGGATCGGTGGCGGAAGACCGCCCGACTCTCTATGTCAACTACTTCCTCGAAACAGAAAACCACCCGGGTGAGACGACTGCGAACGGTCAAGATCCATTCCGTGACGCGGCGCGAGTCTTCGTGCTGCGACCGTCGACGGGAGAATGGGAGTTGGTCGCAACCAACAACTCAGCCCTGAGTGTGGCTGATCCGTCACGGACCCCGACAGCAGAACTCCCCGGATTCATCTCGCATCTCTCCGACGCAGGTCTGAACAGCACGACACCCCGAAGCCAAGAAGACCAGATCGTCCAGGAGTTGTTCGACAACACCGGCGCATGGCGACAAGCTCGCATCGACTTGTCTTCGTTCGCGGGAGAAGTTGGTTTGCAACTACGATTCGACTTCAGCACCTCCGGTCGAATCGCTGGCGATGGAATTCCGCCTGCGTTTGGTGAGATTTCCTCCGACTCGCGTTCCAACGCAACCCTGAACAACTTCTTCGAAGGCTTCTACATCGATGACATCATCGTTGGGTACGCCGAGCGGGGTGAAATGGTCACGGTTCCTGATCAAGTCCCTGCTGTCGAAGGTGCTTTACAAGGCACGACGCGAGCAATCAATCCGGACTCCGGCACCTTTGAACTGTTGAGCGATGCTCGATTCAGCAATCCGGATCCGAATCGCAACCCCGAGATTCTTTCGGGCCCCTATCAAGTCGAAATCCGACGGGTGGATGAGTACGCGACGCTTGCAGACGCCAATATCCTGCCGGACTTTGGTTTTACCTTCGAACCGTTCGACACCAACGACCGCCACATTTTGTCGGAAGATGGTGTGACCATGTTTGGCGGAACAACCGGATTGCTGGCGGATCAGAATCGCGAGCGACAACAAGGGATGTTCATCATCGACTCGAACTTCATTTCCGACTCAGAAGATGTCGGCATTGACGTTCAACCGGGCACGGCGGAAGAAACAGGAGTTCCTCACCAGGGCTCACTGATCAATTTCCCGCAGCTGAACTCGCCTCGCTTGGTCCCCGGCGTGGTCATTCAAAACAATGTGATCTCCGGTGAATCAGCCATCCGATTCGCTGGCGAGACGACCACCGAAGCAGGGCGTTCGGTTCCGTTCGGTCGGATCATCAACAACACGCTGGTTGGATTCGGCGACGGAACCGGCATCGATGTGATTGGGCAAGCCGCCCCCACCATCATCAACAACATCCTGTCTGAATTCGGCACCGCCATTGACCTCGAAGGCTTCAATGCAACCAACACCGTGGTTCGCAAAAACTACTTCCAAGGCAATGCAAGCAACGGCACCACTGGAACCAACCCCGAGTTGGCGGGAACCAATGCGCCACTGTTCATTGATCGCTCTTCGCGAAACTACTACCTGGCTGCGGGCTCGGCGGCCATCGACAACTCACAAGAAACATTGGCCGACCGTTTGGACTTTGTCACGTTCAAAACGGAACTTGGAATCGCCCGTTCGAACATCGACGCGCCCCAGCGGGATGTGTTTGGGCAGCTCCGAGTGGACTCCGGTCAATCCGGCGGTGGCAGCGGAGCGGACCCGTTCATCGACCAAGGTGCGATCGACCGGGCAGACACGGACGCTCCCTACGCTGTGCTCCTCAAGCCAATCGACGACGACAATGCTGGTTTGGACCAAGACCCTAACCCCACGGTTGTCTCGCTTGATGATCCAATTCTGGATGTCTTCTCGATCCTGATCGGCGACGGTCGCGATGAGAACTCACCGTTCGAAGGAACCGGAATCGACCCAGCGACGGTCGATCGAGACGCGATCCTTGTTCGCCGCAACAACATCGAACTGGTCGAAGGGGTTGACTATCAACTCGGCTTCAATGGCTCGACCGGCGAATTGCGTTTGACTCCATTGACGACTCTTTGGCAACCCAATGGCGTCTATGAAATTTCCTTGGACAACCAACGAATCGCCGACCGTGCAGGCAACTTGTTGCGTCCGAACCAGCAAGACGGCTCGACGAAATTCACGATCATTTTGCCAACGGTGAACTTGGACTATGGCGATGCCATCGACGGCTTTGGGACCATCCTGGATTCCAATGGTGCTCGTCATGCAATCATTGATGGCGGCCAAATCCGTTTGGGTCAGATCATTGATGCCGAACGCAACGCAGCGATTGCCGGCTCACCGACGGCTTCCGATGACGATCGACTTCCCGTCCTCATCACCCTTGGGACCGGTGCTTTCCAGGCCCCCATCACGACCGCTGGCGTCAGCCTCATGGAAGCGGTGCAAATGCCCGTCCTGGGCGACACCTTGACCATCGACATTGGCAGCCCTCGTGGCCCAGTGACCTTTGAATTTGTGACGGTCGGCCGCTCAGCCGAGCCAGGAAACTTGCCGGTCATCTTTGATGACACCGCCTTGACCGATCCCGGTGAAGTGCTGGACCAACTCAATGCATTCACTTCCGATGTGCACGATGCAATCGCCGAGGTCTTTGAAGACTTCGGCTTGGCTTTCGATGTGGAATACGCCGCGGGAACGACAACCGTTCCCGCGACCCAACCATCGCTGTCGTTGACCAATTTCGATGACGAAGATGGTGTTGGAATCGGTACCCCCAACACGGAACGTGAGATCACGGTCACACCTTCTGATCCTGCCTCATTGGTCATCGCAGCATCGCCCGCCAACCCGGTCACGATCGATGTCCAGTCCATTCCAGCAAGCGGTGACCAGGTCGTGATCGACCTCGGCACAGCCGCGGGCGCCAAGACATTTGAGTTCTTGCTCAGTGATCCAGCAGCAGTTGGGCAGCAAGCTTCGACCTCGGGAACCATCGCGGTACGCTTCGATGCTGCCGACACCGTGAATGATATCGCGGCACGCTTGGCCGCTCGCGTCGACCAAGCCCTGGCGGGCTATGCCACCAACCTTTCGGCAACCTTTGCTGGAAGCATTGTGACACTCGAAAATCAAACCACCGCTCAAACGGTGTTTGTGGATTCATTGGCAGATCCCAGCAGCGTCTCGATCGGAGTTCTGGGGTATCTCAACCCGAACAACACCAATGGCGCATCGATTTTGGTCAACGCTCCCAACGGTGGCTTCTTGGACGCTTGGATCGACTGGGATCAAAACCAACTGTTTGACCCACGAGATTCATCCGAGGACGGCGGGGAACAAATATTCCGCAGCATCCCGTTGTCAGCCGGCGATAACATTCTGAACATCGTGACGCCGACGACCGCATCCAGCGGAATGTCCTGGGCGCGTTTCCGGATCTCACCCGAAGGTGGCTTGGCCTCAGACGGACTGGCCGTCGGTGGGGAAGTCGAGGACTACCAAGTTGAGATCATCCCGGCTCCGATCCCGACCCCGCAAGATGATCGCTACGACATCCTGGAAGATCAGTCGTTGTTGACAGCAGAAATGGGATTGTCGTCCGTCTTCTTTGGGCCCACCGTTGCCGCAGACGACTTGCTCACCCCGTTTGCTCCCACGACCGTTGTGTTGGTCGACGGACCAGCTCATGCCGAGAACTTCTCGATTGATCCACTGACGGGTCACTTCCAATACGTCCCGAAAGCCGACTTTGCCGGTATCGACACGTTCACCTATCGCTTGGCTGATCAACCCACGTTGGTGGACAATCCAGTCCTCGACGTCAACGGCGACCCGATCGGGCTCGCCACGGTGACGATCAACGTCGACCCCGTCAACGATGTGCCGTCGGTTGAGAATTTGACGTTGCTCGCGCTCGAAGACACGGAGCGCACCTTCACCGCCGATCAACTGAAAGCCAGTGCATTCGGTGATGGCAACCGGGAGTTCACTTTGACACTCCCCGATGGCTCGACTCAGCCGGCGCCTTGGGATGAGTCGATCCAAACCTTCAACGTCATCTCGTTGCAAACCACTGTTGGTGGCATTGTCACCGACATTGACTCAAACACGGCGATTCCAGCTGATGGCTTCAAGACCCCTCGCGGTCGCATCACGCCAACTTGGGAAGCGGGAACCGGTTTCCTGGAAACCATTCTCTATCTCGCCGACACCGACCTGAACCAAGACAACGCGAGTGGCAACTCGCTGCTGCGTGACGAATTCCAATTCACCATCGAAGACGATGGCGTGCTGGTGAATCCAGGTGCGGATCTGGTTGATCCAGCCGACGACATCACCTCCGTCGGTGCAAAACTGACCGCCCAAGCGACCGCTGAAATCGATGTCAAACCCAAGAACGACGCCCCTGTCGCTGCGGAAGACTTGATCAGCGAAAACAATGCGGCCTGGAACGCGTTCTTTGTCGGCCCCGACCCTGCCAACCCTGTTTCGGCCGTCCCTGTCCCAACCGAAGACACGACGCTGGTCATCCCATCCGCGTTCCTGATCGCCAATGACAAAGAAGCTCGTGACTCAGCGGACGATGAAAACGACAACACCAACGACAGCGGACTGACCGTCACCGACGTGAGCGCCACCAGTGCTCTGGGCGGAACCGTTGCTCTCGATGTCGATGGAAACATCGTCTACACGCCAGCGCTCAACACTTACGGCGAAGACTCCTTCACCTACACGGTGACCGATGGAGGCATCACATTCGACTTGGGAACCGAAGCGGCCCCGGGATCGATGGTTGAAATCGACGACTTCTTGACGCACACCGCGACCGTCCGCTTGCTGATCAAACCGGTCAATGACGCACCGCAAGCTGACAGTCTGTCTCTCGAGTTGCTGGAATATGAAGAGTTCGTTGACGGGTCGGGTGATCCCAACCCGGTCGCGAAAAGCGATGGCAACGGCCTGAAAAACTTCACCAAAGACGACTTGCTCCGTCTCGGTGCCGCCGGATCGGCTCTGGAAGTCACTCCACCAGCTGACTTCCCGGCCTTGTTCAACGAAGATGCCCAAGACCTCCGAGTGATCCAAATTGGCGTGCCGGCAGCTGCCGTTGCTTCGATCGACGCTCGTCTTTTGACCTACGACGCGGTCACAGGGTTGGCACCGGTTCAAACCTTGGCCACGACGCGAGGCACGCTGACACTGACGTTCTCGTTGGTTCCGGATGCCGCGAACCCAGGCAGCTTCTTGGCGGACAGCGGCGAGTTCGTGAGTGGGACTTACGAACCCAACGATGACTACAACGAAGAAGATCCATTCGCCCCCACGGATGCGACCGACCTGTTCACTTACTTCGTGGAAGACTTCTCGGAAATTCCTGTCCCAGGGGCAACGAACTTCCCTAGTGAATCTGCCAATAGCGTGGGCCACGGAAGCCTGACCAGTGCCGCGGCGACCGTGACGATGACCACTCATGCGGTCAACGATGCCCCTGAGTTCCCCACCTTCGACACGGTGACCTTCGCCGAAGACATCAACGACACCGGCGATGCCTTCAACACCGTCTTCTATGACATCTATGGTGAATCCGTCATCGCGTCAGCGGACCCGAGCGTCCATGACTTGGATCCAGCCATCTTCGTCAGTCAGGCAACCGCCGAAGACGAACGCGGCAACGACAACGGTGCCCTCGCGACTCAGTCGCTGAGCTTCAGCTACAACACGCTGTACGAACCAGCCGGAATGTTCGAATCAGCTCCGGTCCTCGATGAGTACGGCGTCCTGACGCTGACACCACGTGCCGATGCCTATGGTTACGCCGTCTACACGGTCACCATGACCGACGATGGAAAGTCATACGATCCAGGCACTGGAACCTTGGTCGATGACTTCCGCAGCATCACCCGAACCCTGACCGTGCACATCACACCGGTCAACGATGCCCCTGTCACTGTGGATCGGGCACTCGAAGTCACCGAAGCCGAAGAATTCGCCAATGGAACCGATGCCCCCACCGGGCAAGTCGCTTCAATTGACTTGGATCCAGCCCAATTCCTTGGCACCATCCCGGAAAACCCGGAACTGGCCGAGCAAAGTGACTTCACCGATGACATCGACGCGGTCGATGAATTCGATGAAGAAGAACAAAGCCTGCGAGTCGTCGAGTTCACGGTCACGCTGGCCGATGGATCCACCGTCGTCGTCGATGCCGAAAACAACAACGGCGCCGAACTGACACTGGCCACTGGTCGCATCACGTTCAACTTCGATGACATCTTGAGCGGTGGTGCTTACACCAGCGGCATTTACTACCCCAACGTTGACTACAACGAAGAATCACCGTTCGCGGCCAACGAACAGTTCACTTACGTCGTGGAAGACTACGGAACCACCTCGATCCCAGGATCGCAGTACATCAACAGCGGTGCAGCCGACCAAGTCGATTACACCAACGACGGTGCCACGCCTCCTGTCGGGCTGAACAATCGCTCGGCACCGCAGACGATGACGCTCACCACCCGTGCCAAGAACGACGTCCCTGAGTTCCCCGTGTTCGACACGGTGACCTTTGCCGAAGACATCAACGACACCGGCGATGCCTTCAACACGGTCTTCTATGACATCTATGGTGAAGCCGTCATCGCGTCGTCGGACCCATCCGTTCACAACTTGGATCCAGCCATCTTCGTCAGTCGGGCAACCGCCGAAGACGAGCGTGGCAACGACAGCGGTGCCCTGGCGACTCAAACGCTGAGCTTCAGCTACAACACGCTGTACGAACCAGCCGGAATGTTCGAAGCCGAACCGGTCCTCGATGAGTACGGCGTCCTGACGCTGACACCTCGAGCCGATGCCTACGGATACGCTGTCTTCGAAATCACCTTGACCGACGATGGAAAGTCGTACGACCCAGGCACTGGAACCTTGGTCGATGACTTCCGCAGCGTCACCCGAACCCTGACCGTGCACATCACGCCGGTCAACGACGCACCCGTCACCGTGGATCGGGCGCTCGAAGTCACTGAAGCCGAAGAGTTTGCCAACGGAACCGATGCCCCCACCGGTGACGTCGCCTCGATTGACCTGACTCCAGACCAATTCCTCGGTAACACCACCGAGAACGCGGAACTGGCCGAGCAAAGTGACTTCACCGATGACATCGACGCGGTCGATGAATTCGATGAAGAAGAACAAAGCCTGCGAGTCGTCGAGTTCACGGTCACGCTGGCCGATGGATCCACCGTCGTCGTCGATGCCGAAAACAACAACGGCGCCGAACTGACACTGGCCACTGGTCGCATCACGTTCAACTTCGATGACATCTCGAGCGGTGGTGCTTACACCAGCGGCATTTACTACCCCAACGTTGACTACAACGAAGAATCACCGTTCGCGGCGAACGAACAGTTCACTTACGTCGTGGAAGACTACGGAACCACTTCGATCCCAGGATCGCAGTACATCAACAGCGGTGCAGCCGACCAAGTCGATTACACCAACGATGGTGCCACGCCTCCTGTCGGGCTGAACAATCGCTCGGCACCGCAGACGATGACGCTCACAACCCGAGCGAAGAACGACGTTCCTGAGTTCCCCGTCTTCGACACGGTGATCTTCGCCGAAGATATCAACGACGCGGGCGATGCCTTCAACACCGTCTTCTACAACATCTATGACAAGGCCGTCATCGCATCGGCGGATCCGAGCGTTCATAACTTGGATCCAGCCATCTTCGTCAGTCGGCCAACCGCCGAAGACGAGCGTGGCAACGACAGCGGAGCCCTCGTAACTCAGTCGCTGACGTACAGCTACAGCACGCTGTACGAACCAGCCGGAATGTTTGAGTCAGCACCCGTGCTCGACGAGTACGGTGTCCTGACGCTGACGCCACGTGCCGATGCCTACGGATACGCCGTCTACACGGTCACCATGACCGACGATGGAAAGTCTTACAGTTCGGGCACCGGAGGCCTTGTCGACGACTTCCGCAGCATCACCCGAACCCTGACCGTGCACATCACGCCGGTCAACGATGCCCCCGTCACTGTGGACCGGGCTCTGGAAGTGGAAGAAGCCGAAGAGTTTGCCAACGGAACCGATGCCCCCACCGGTGAAGTCGCCTCGATTGACCTGACTCCAGACCAATTCCTCGGCAACACCGCCGAGAACCCAGAACTCGCTGAGCAAAGCGACTTCACCGATGACATCGACGCGGTCGATGAATTCGACGAAGAAGAACAAAGCCTGCGAGTCGTCGAGTTCACGGTCACGCTGGCCGATGGATCCACCGTCGTCGTCGATGCCGAAAACAACAACGGCGCCGAACTGACTCTGGCCACGGGACGCATCACGTTCAACTTCGATGACATCTCGAGCGGTGGTGCTTACACCAGCGGCATTTACTACCCCAACGTTGACTACAACGAAGAATCACCGTTCGCGGCCAACGAACAGTTCACTTACGTCGTGGAAGACTACGGAACCACCTCGATCCCAGGATCGCAGTACATCAACAGCGGTGCAGCCGACCAAGTCGACTACACCAACGACGGTGCCACGCCTCCTGTCGGGCTGAACAATCGCTCGGCACCGCAGACGATGACGCTCACCACCCGTGCCACGAACGACGTCCCTGAGTTCCTCCCGTTCAACACGGTGACCTTCGTCGAAGACATCAACGACACGGGCGATGCCTTCAACACCGTCTTCTATGACGTTTACGCAGGTGGCTTGGTCGCCAATTATGACCCAGCTGATCCGATGCGTGATCAAGCCATCTTCGTCAGTCGTGACACGGCATTCGACGAGCGTGGTGACGAACTAGGATTCGCTCCCACTCAGTCGTTGACCTACACGTTCACATCCCTGGCGAGTTCCTCGCCTGCGGGGATGTTCGAAACGTTGCCGACCATGGACGACTTCGGTGTCTTGACGCTGACCCCACGTGCGGATGCTTACGGCTGGGCGGTCTTCGAAGTGACTGCAACAGACGACGGAGCCGACTACGACGATGGCACCGGAGCGCTGATCAGCGCACCTCGCAGCATCACTCGAACGTTGACCATCAACATCACGCCGGTCAACGATGCTCCTGTCAGTATTGACCGAGATCTGGAAGTCACGGAGGTCGAAGAATTCTCGTCACCGAATGACCTTCCAACCGGTGCGGTTGCTCGACTGCCGTTGCTGCCAGGCGACTTCCTGGGCGGAACAACGGACAACCCAACCTTGGCAAAAGCCAGTGATTTCTCAAACGACACGGTGACTTTCGAGGAGTTTGATGAAGACGAACAAGGTCTCCGCGTCGTCGAGTTCACAGTCACACTCGCCGATGGCACCCCGCAAATCGTCAATGCTGGCAACTATGTCAACGGCACACCAATCGAGTTGTTCAGCGGCACGATTTCGTTCGAGTTCTCCTCATCCACTGGCGAGTTCATCGAAGGCGAATACCTGCCAAACGTCGACGTCAACGATCAACTGCCATTCGAACCAACGGAAGTCTTCCAGTATGTCATCGAGGACTTCGGTCCGACATCGATTCCTGGCAGCGACCGACCAGATCCGGATGCCACCGGATCCATCGACTACACCACCGTGGGCGGAGTCGGTTCGAACAACCGTTCGCAGCCTCGCGACATGACGTTGACCGTCCGCGCTGTCAACGATGTGCCTGAGTTCCCTGCCTTCAACACCGTCACATTCGCCGAAGACATCAACGACGCCGGGGGTGCCTTCAACACGGTGTTCTATGACATCTACGGTGGGCAAGTCATCGGCAGCAACAACCCGTTGGTGCACGGTTTGCCTCAAGCGATCCATCCGGGACGCGCCACCGCGTTGGACGAACGCTCGGTTCAAGAACTGCACTACAGCGTCAGCGTGATCTCCTCCCCTGCGGGCATGTTTGCCAGCGATCCATTCCTGGATCGATTTGGTGTGCTGCAACTGCAACCCAATGCGGATGCGTATGGCTACGCCGTGTTTGCCGTGACGATGACCGACGACGGGCAATCCTACCTTTCGGGTTCGATGCAAGATTCCCCTCGCAGCATCACGCGAACGCTGACGGTCAACATCACGCCTGTCAACGATCAACCGATTGCTTACGACCGGGAACTGACCGTCAACGAAGTGGAAGAGTACTTCCCAATCACGGGTCAACCGACCAACAGCGTTGCGGTCCTCAACCTCACGCCAGAAACGTTCTTGGAAGGCACCTCAAGCGACGCCCAAACGGCAGACTTCGCCGATGGCGTGGTGACCTCGAACGAGTTTGACGAAGACGAACAAGACCTCCGGGTTGTTCAGTTCACCGTCACGAATTCCAACGGCACACCAACCGTCGTCAACCGAGACAATTTGAATGACGTCGCGATTCCATTGGCAACGGGCACAGTGACCTTCCGCTTCGATGCGTCCGGTGCGTTCACCGGCGGCCAGTACTTGCCAAGTGTCGACTACAACCAAGAAGACCCGTTCGTCGATTTCGAACGCTTCAACTACATCGTCGAAGACTTCGGCGAAACAACCGTTCCAGGTTCCGACTACATCAACGGTCAAATGACCCCGCCGGCCGCTGGATTCCAGCAATCGGATTACACGACCGTTGGTGGTGTTGGATCCAACAATCGCTCGGAATCACGCCGCGTGACGATCCGTACGATTCAAGTCAACGATGCACCTCGCGTCGAATTCCGCGAAACGGTCGACATTCGAGAACGCGATGACAATCGCGGGACCAGCCTCACGGACTGGGCAACACGTCGAGATCCAGCTGAAACCACGGCCCTGGACGAATTTGATCGTCAGGACGTCTTCTTCACCTTCAAAGAATACGTCAGCCAAAGCGTGACCGATCTGTTCCGTCCGGGCTTCACCCCAGAAGTCTCAGACGATGGCACGCTGACCGTCTACCCCTCTCCCGATGCGGTTGGAACGGGCGTCTTCGTGATGATTGCGACGGACCGCGTGTCGGACACCGATCCATTCACGGCAAAGTCAACGGAAATGACCGTCACGGTCAACGTTCGCCCAGTCAACGACGAACCGCGATTGTCGAACCTTGCCCCGACACCTCAGACCGGTTCCATCGACGATGCCTACGAAATCACGTCCGATGGCACCTTGATCGTCACGATGAAGGAAGACAACACGGCCAACGACGGGTCAACGGGAACGGCCTATTCCATTCCACTGCGAACGGGCGTCCCGGGCTCACGCCCTGGACTTTTGGACATCTACACACCTGGTCCAGCCAACGAATCCGATGGCACCTTGGGTGGAGGACAATCGGTTGAGTTGGTTCCGTTCACCACGCTACCAACCACCCTGGGCGGTTCGGTGACTTACGTCCCAGCCGACGGGGCAACTCCCGCTTCGCTGGAGTACACACCTCCGATCAACGTGAACTCATTGAACAACCTGCCCGACTCGTTCACCTACCAAGTGATCGATGACGGCACCAACTTCAACATCCGGGATCAGATTCTCGACCCCACGCCGTTGACTCGAACGGGACGCATTCAGTTTGTGCTCAACCCGGTCAACGACCGTCCTGTGTTTGACATTGCACAAACCGTGATCAATGTCAGCGAAGACGCCAACATGTTTGTTCGCAATGACTTTGCGTTCAATGTCTTCGGCGGGCCGACACCAACGGCCAATGACGAGTTCAGCTTGACCGCGGCCCAAGCGGTCACGTTCAACCGAATCGAACCGGTCAATGTGACGAGCACTCAAGCGGCCCAAGCCTTCACGACACTTCCAACAATCGTGCCAGCCGGCCACCTGACGTTCCAAGCCGCACCGGGCGTGTTTGGCGACTTCGTGTTCGATGTCTATGGTCAAGACAATGGCCAGGGCCCGAACTTCGGGCGCGGCGACTTGAATGAGTCGTTGGCTCATCGAATCACGATCAGCGTCTTGGCCGTCAACGACGCTCCGATCCCTGCCAATGGCACGGGTGACACGATCACGATCGTGACTCGCGAAGACAGCACACTGGCGATTCCGATCGATGGTGCGATCAACGGTTCGTTGCTCGGCAACTTCATCGCTGGTCCTGACTCACCAGTGGATGGACTGCCGGACGAAAATGATTCGCAGGTCTTGTCTGCCGTCAACGTTCCGTTGCAAACCATGTCGGGTGGAACACTGACTCCGTCGCCAAACGGTGCCGGTGCCACGTCGTACATCTACACACCTCCGTTAAACTTTGTTGGCACAGACCAATTCGTTTACGAAGTCAGCGACGGTGATCTATCGAGAACCACGCCGGCAACGATTTCGCTGGTCGTGGCCCCCGTCAACGATGCCCCCATCATTTCCCCACTCGCACCAATCGTCGTGGAGGAAAGTGCTGGCACCGTCACACTTCCCGATTGGCTCGGGAACGTTTTAGTTGGACCTCCCGGAACTGGAACTGGCGGTCGCGCCAGTGATGAATTCGACGGAACCGGAACCGCGGGTCCCCAAACGATCACGGAGTATCGATTCTCGTACGTCAGTGGTGACACCGACCTGCTGACGACATCGCCTGGAAACCCAACCGGGTTGCAAATCCTGGCCGATGGCTCGCTGCAGTTCATGACTTCGGACGAAAACAGTGGCTCAGCAACCTACGAGTTGGTGGCCGTCGACAGTGGCCCCAATGACCCGGCCAATGGCGACATTCAGGAGAGTGCTCCGGTTCAGTTCACTCTGACCGTGGCCAACGTGAATGACTTGCCAACCTTCACGGCTGGCCCCGCTGTGACCGTTTTGGAAGACAGTGGAATGTATTCGCAGCCTTGGGCCACCGACATTTCGACGGGACCAGGCAACGAAGGCGATCAAACGGTGGCGTTCCTCGTTCAGGTTCCATCCGAAGACCAAGATCTGTTCTCGGTCCAACCTGCGATTGACGAAAACGGCGTGCTGACCTTCACAGTGGCACCGGATGCCGCAGGCAGCACCGACGTCACCGTCACGCTGCAAGACTTTGACAACGGTGTCTTTGCTGGCAGTTCCCAATCGGTCTCGCTGCCAATCACGATCACCGACCAGCCCGACCTTCCGGTCGCCGTGGATGACTCGTTCACGACCACCGAAGACGCGGTGCTGTTCTTCACCATCGAAGACTTGTTGGCCAACGACAGCGACCCTGACTTGAGTGACATCCTCAGCTTCGTGGAATTGCAAACCTCCACCGAGTTGGGTGCCACCGTCGAAGTCAATCAAACGACCGGCGAAATTTCCTACACACCGATGAACTCGGCTGCCATTCAGTCGCTGCGTCCCGGTGAAACAGCAACCGACACGTTCCAGTACGGACTGCAAGACGACAGTGGCGTGACCAGTGTTGTGACCGCGAATGTCACTTTGACCATCCAAGGTCGCAACGACGCTCCGATCGCGATCAATGACCGTGTGTTCATCGAATCGGTTGGCACGACGGTTTTGGATCAGATGCGAGATCCGTTGTTCAACGATTTCGACGTGGATGGCATCCTGGACCGAACCTCGCTGACAGTGGTCGTCGAGCCTGAGTTCGGCACGCTGTCGGATGACAACGGGGTGCTGACGTATCTGCCTGGTCCTGATTTCGCCGGCGTCGACACGTTCACCTACACGATCGCGGACGACCTGGGCCAAGCCAGTGCTCAAGCCACCGTCGAACTTCAAGGCCGTCCGACCGCGGATGACTTGTCAGCGGGAACGTCCGTGGGCCGAACTGGTGCGATCGACATTTCCGATAGCTTCAACACCGCGTTTGATTTGGACTTGGCTTCGATTCTGATCACGACCCAGCCAACCAATGGCATCGCGGAAGTCATCGATGGCAAGATCATGTACACGCCAGAGGCTGGTTACACCGGCCCGGACTTCTTGATCTTCACAGTCGCCGACATCAACGGAAACCGCAGTGCACCGACTCGCATGAACCTCAACACGGTTGAGAGTCGATTGCAAAACCCAGTCAACTTCTCCGATGTCAACCGCAACGGCGAAGTCACCGCGCTCGACGCACTGCTGGTCATCAACCGACTGAATGAAGTCAGCGGCAGCTCCAGTGGTGAGAACATCCCGGTCACCGATGCGGACTACGGCATTGGGACCAACAACGGCGTGGAGGAGCAGTTCTACTACGACCAGAGTGGTGACGGCTTCATCTCCTCGTTGGATGCCTTGCGGGTGATCAACGAGATCAACGCTCAAAGCCAGGCTGGATTCGGCGAACCCGCCGGTGAGGCCGCTGACTTGTTGGTGGACGACTACCGTTCCGCCGGCCTGGGTGCTTCGACCTCGATTGCAGCCGAATCGGTTGAATCGGGATCGTCGAAGGTCACTGGATTGACCTCGAGTCAGACCGAGGTGGACGTGATCGACTTGATCGCCGACGAGCAATCCAAACGCGATGGCGATGATTCCGATTCGATGGAATCGCAGTTGGATGCCGCGATGCGAGAATTGTTCTAGGACAAACCGCCCGCGAACGAACGGAAGAGAATCGGGCATCGTTGGGACCTGTCTCGACGATGCCCGCAGGTTCAAGGAACCGCTGGGAGAGAAGTCTCAGGCACCTTCCGCCGGAACGGTCCCAACGATGCTTCGCGCAATCGGCACCTGACACATCTCTCCCGCTCATTGCTAAGCTGGTTCCATGAATGAAGCCATTCCAGAACCGAGCGATCTCCTTCTCCCCGACGACCCGACGCAGTCACTGGACGTGATTGCGGTGGGGGCTCACCCGGACGATGTTGAATCAGCCTGTGGTGGCACGCTGGCCAAGATGGTCCGCCAGGGTTATCGCGTCGGCATCATCGATTTGACCGATGGCGAACCGACGCCCCATTGCCCCGACGTCGATACCCGGATGGCAGAATCGGTCCGAGCCGCCGAGTGCCTGGGCGTTCACGCGCGAGTCCAGCTGAACCTTCCCAACCGAATTCTGATGGACGGTTTTGTCCCGCGGATCGCGTTGGCCCGCCAGTTCCGTCGATTTCGTCCCCGGATCGTGATCGGGTTCGGGCAAAAAACGCCCATGGCTTCCCCGGACCATTGGCAAGCAATGCAGATCACCGATGCAGCGGTGTTTTACAGTCGTCTGTGTCGTTGGGACGAACACTTTGACGGGGTTCCCGTCCACGCGGTTGCTCGCCAACTCTATTTTCGATTGGCATTTGAATCCGATGTGATGCCCGGTGAGTCCCATCACCTGATCGTTGACATTGGCGATTGCTTGGAACAAAAACTCGCCTCGATCACGGCTTACGAAAGTCAGTTTGCCCACAAACCGAAAATTACCGACCGAGTGCGTGCCGCCGCGTTGGTGACCGGTTCGCAAGCCGGTTGTTGGGCCGGAGAGGCGTTTGCATCGGCTCACCCGTATTCCATCAGCGACCTGGTCAAAACGGTCATGAACCTCTGACGCCAAGCGCGTCGCAGTCGTCTTCAGTGGCTGGTCCTGTTCGATCGAGCGGTGGTTTGTCACAATCGCGACCTTGGATGGTGAACCCCACGTCGCAAAAATGGGTCGTGGGTATCGCTGAAGCCCTCGATCCACTCACCGACAACTGCTTTCATGACGCGTCGTCTGCTCGTTACCGCTGCCTTGCCCTACGCCAACGGCCCGATTCACATCGGCCACCTGGTGGAATACCTGCAAACCGACATTTGGGTCCGGTTTCAGAAACTGCGTGGCAATCGTTGCTTGTACATCTGCGCCGACGACACGCACGGCACCGCGATCATGATTCGGGCCCGCAGCGAAGGCCGGTCCGAGATTGAATTGATCGAAGAAACCAGCGAAGCTCACCAGCGTGATTTCGCGGGTTTTGGAATCGAATTCGACCACTACGGCAGCACCAACAGCGAAGAAAACCGAACGATTTGCCATCAAATCTGGCAATCTCTCCGGGACGCGGGCTTGGTGGTCCAGCGAAGCGTCGAGCAACTCTACGATCCAGAAGCCGAGACCTTTCTGGCCGACCGATTCGTGCGTGGAACGTGCCCGAAATGTGGCACGCCGGACCAAGCCGGCGACAATTGCAATTGCGGGCACACCTACAGCCCCACTGAATTGATCGACCCGGTCAGCACGCTCAGCGGTGCCACGCCGATCCTCAAAGAAGCCGAACACCTGTTCGTCGAATTGGAAAAGCTGCACGGGTTTCTCTCCGAATGGGTTTCCAACTCCGGTGCCCTGCAATCGGAAACGGCCAACTACCTGAAGGGACACTTCCTGGCGGAAGAACTTCGCGACTGGGACATCAGTCGCCCCGCCCCGTACTTTGGATTCGAAATCCCCGACGCTCCCGGCAACTACTGGTATGTCTGGTTCGACGCGCCAATCGGCTACATCGCCAGCACGCAACAGTGGTGCAATGCCAACGATGAAAACCTGGCCGATTGGTGGCAGAGCGACGACTGCGAAGTCCACCACTTCATCGGCAAGGACATCACCTACTTCCACACGCTGTTTTGGCCAGGGATGTTGAAGACGGCCGGGTTCTCCCTGCCAACCAAAGTTCACATCCATGGCTTCCTCAATGTGAACGGCAAAAAGATGTCGAAGAGTGATGGCACCTTCGTCAAAGCCGAAACCTTCTTGAAACACATCGATCCCTCCGCGCTGCGTTACTTCTACGCCACCAAGTTGTCGTCGCGAGTCGAAGACTTGGACTTGGGAGTCGACGAGTTCGTCGAGAAGGTCAACTCCGACTTGGTCGGCAAAGTGGTCAACTTGGCCAGTCGCGTTGGCAAGTTTGCCAGCCGAACCGGATTGTCACCGTCGTATCCCGATGACGGAGGGCTGTTCCAAACCGCCGCCGCCAAGGGCGACGAGATCGCGTCGGCTTACGAAGACAGCGAGTATTCCAAAGCAATGCGTTTGATCATGGAATTGGCCGACGCGGCCAACCCGTTTGTCGAACACGCCAAGCCATGGGAAATGAACAAAGATGCCGAGCGACAAGACGAACTGCGAGACGTTTGCACGGTCGCACTGAATCTGTTCCGGCAACTGGCCGTTTACTTGGCCCCAGTCCTTCCCGAACTGGCAAAAAAATGTGGCGACTTGCTCGGGGAACCGATCACGTCGTGGGAACAAAGTCAAACGCCACTGACTGACCGTGGCGTCAACAAATTTCAACGTATGATGGACCGTGTCAAACTCGAGGATCTCGAAGCAATGATGGAAGAAAGCAAAGACGAAGCGGCTCAAGAAAATGAAGTCGTCGCCGCCAACCCGTTCAACGACAGCGATCAACCACTCAAGGATGAACCGCTCGCCGATGAAATCACCATCGATGAGTTCATGAAGGTCGACCTGCGGGTCGCTCGTGTTCTGTCGGCCGAACACGTGCCGGAAGCCAACAAACTTCTGAAACTCACACTCGGTTTGGGCGGCGACGAAACTCGCCAGGTCTTCGCCGGCATCAAAGCCGCTTACGACCCCGAAAAGTTGGTCGGACGCCTGGTCGTGATGGTCGCCAACCTCAAACCTCGAAAGATGCGGTTTGGTTTGAGCGAAGGCATGGTCACCGCAGCCGGTCCCGGCGGCGAAGAAGTCTTCGTCCTCAGCATCGACGACGGTGCACTGCCCGGCCAACGCGTGCACTGATCGAAGTGTGGCATAGGCTTCCAGCCAGTGAAAAAGAACGCACAAGTAGGATGGGCACTCTTGCCCGTCCGAGTCGGCCAAGACCACCCATCACAACCCGAAGCGTGAGCGAGGGACTCCCCCAACTCCCACAACGGCCCCATCCGGGGCGACCGTTTGTTTTCCGGCATCGGTCTCTCGGGGCTTCCGCCCCGAGAGAAGCATGACGGCCCCATCCGGGGCGAACCCCAGACGCCAGCCACCAATTATTATTCGAACGTCCCCAGGTAAGGTCGAGCGAAGCGAGGGGAGCGTGAAGCAATGCCACAACCACCTCAGTCACTGAAACGCCTTGCCCCTTCGAGACTGACAGCCAGTGAAAGTTTCCGCGATGAAAATTCTCATTGTGCATTGCCACTTCGAACGGGGCGGTGTGACCCAGGTGGTCGACAATCATGTTCACTGCCTGCATCAATCCAATGACATTGACGAGGTTGCTCTGGTCAGCGGCCCGCGTCAGTCAGGCCTGCACGCAGCAACCCGCTCCTCGGGTTCCCTGTGGACGCTCCCGGCCCTGGAATACGACTCGCTGCGTGATTGTTCGCGGAGCGTTTCACAACAAGCCGAACAAACGGCTCGCGAGTTGGACGAGCAATGCCAACGCGCGGGCTGGACTCGCGAGCAGACGGTCATCCACTGGCACAATCACAGCCTCGGCAAAAACGCGGCCGCTCCACTGGTGATCCAGCGTTTGGCGAATCTTGGTTATGCGTGCGTGATGCAAATCCATGACTTTGCAGAAGACCAACGGCCACAAAACTGGGCGCATCTCAAAACGGCCCACGATTGCGATCACGTTCAAGACCTCGACAAAATCCTGTACCCGTGTGGCGAACGACTGTCCTACGCGACCTTGACCACCGGCGATGCGGAAACGTTGTCGAAGTTTGGAATTTCGAACTCCCGCATCGATGTGCTGCCCAACAGCGTTCGCCTCCCAAGCGATGAGCTGCCTGATTTCGAAACCGCAGCGCAGCGTGTCGCGAAAGCGTTCCAGTTGCCCACTGATTTCCGCTGGATGCTCTATCCCGTTCGTGGAATCCGCCGCAAGAACCTGGGCGAATTCTTGCTGCTGTGCCAGATGGCCGGTCGCCCAACCGTGGGCGCGATGACGCTTGCCCCCGACACCCCGATGGAAAGAAGATCCTACGAACGCTGGCGAGCAATTGCCAAGCAAAGTGTGGACAACGTCGTCTTCGATGCCGCTCATCAGGAAGGCATCCAATTCGTGGACAATCTATCAGCCGCTAGCGTCGTCGTTTCGTCCAGCGTGGCGGAAGGATTTGGGATGGTCTTTCTCGAACCCTGGCTCGCCTCACGCCCTGTCGTTGCGAGAAACCTTCCCGGCGTGACCCGCGATTTCATGGACCAAGGCATGCAGCTGGATCAGCTCTATGACGTCGTCATGATTCCCAGCTCTGCGTCTTGGCTCGCGGAAGCAGAACGCCAATTCGCGGCCGCCAAAGTCAACGCGTGGAAGGGAGTCCGATCCCCAGGCGGCGCCGCCGTCTCTCGCGATTGCGACTGGATCGATTTCGCGAGATTGACGCCGGAGTTGCAGACCGAGGTGATCCACCGCTTTGCCACCGATTCCGGGTTCGCGAAAGAAATCCGGCAACGAAACGCCACGTTGTGCGACGCGTTGAGAACAGCAAGCGATCCCGCAACGATCGCTCACAACCGAAACGTTGTGGCGACAAAATACGGGCCGGAAAACCAAAGGCAGCAATTGCTCAGCGTTTACCGAAAAGCGATTCGCAACGAAATCCCCACTGCCTCCGATTCTCTGAACACCAAAACCATGTTGGATTTGGTGGAACATTCGCGGCCGTTCTATCCGTGCCGCGTCGAGCAACTGGCCTGAACGACTCAGCGACGTGGGTTGCTGGATCGACCTGCCATCTGTTTGCCCTTGGGGCGAACCAAGAAGACCTTCGGATCATCGACGATGAACGAAGTGCTCCAACGACGTCCGTCATCCGCACTGCAGATGTTGTAGAAGAACGTTCGCATTCGTTCCGCTTCGTAACCGTAGGGGAACTGACTGGTGATGTAGTCTTCCTCGGTCAGGTCATCCACGCCGGGCGATGCATAGTAATGCACCATGCCATCCGGTGTGACGCTCATGCCCAACGTCCACCAACCCGTGGTGGTGATCTGCGGACCACGAAAGTCGGCGCCACGTTGGTTGCTACGAACTCGCAAGTAAGCGTAGTCGTCGCTGCGACTTCGGCTGTCAGCCTTGCTTTCGAATTCGATGAACAAACCCGGCCAGTAGATCTCGTTGCCCATCTCTTTGCGTTTGAGCTTGAACAGCCCAATTTCTTTTTCAATCATCGCCGTCGTTTCGAGGGCCAAGCGAAATCCAAAGTGAGGTCCGCTGCGTTGTTCCCACTCGGCCACTGGTGGCAAGAACACTCGCGTCGTGACACTGGGAACCTCGGACACATCGATGCGACGCTTCAGTCGATACTGAACATTCGCGATGAAGTCATCCTGGTGCATCGTGCCACTGGCGTTCCCGGGAATCCCCGTGAACTTGCTCCGCATCAGCAGAGCGCCTTGGCTGCCGGACAAGCCGCCGGTTGGCGTGGCCACTCGCTGGACCACATCGGGATGGCCCCGTTTGATGCCTTCGTACCAGCGTCCGTTGGTGCTCTTTCCCATGGGCGAACGTTGATTTTCATCAATGTCCTCGGTGCTCTTGGGATTGTTTGGCACATATTGCCACGACTCGTCTTCGAAGTCATCGGCGACGCCAACGAGTTCAGTCCCGGTTCCGGGAACGACCGGACGCTGCGCATCGGCTGTGCCCGCCCCCCAAACACTCGTCCAAACTGCGACGCCAGCGACGAAGGCAAATTGCCAACGACGCGCCACCGGCTCCTGATTTCCCACCGGCTCCACAGTTCGCAGTGCGAAAAGGCCGACCCAACGGTTGGTGTTGCTCTGCATGGCTTCTTCCGTCACTTCCGTTCCCAAAGGATTGAAATGGACATGGATCGCGGCCTGAACGACGGTGTCGTGGGCGAAACGATGATCCATGACGGAGGCCCCCCTCCAACCGGAACAATCGGCACATTTTGACCGGCACTCCAATCGATCCCGCTGGGCCTGGAAAAGTTTTGCTCTGGGCAGCCCGCATCCCTTGCCCCCCCGAGGGCTCCAATCGGCAGAATCGTTTCGATTGGCACAGACGATCACGCTTCCCAAGGGACTGCGGCAGAACCCCAGATTCCTCGACCGAATTGCTCGAAATTCGCAGGAACGGGACTATGGTTACCTGTGTCAGAGGGACGCACCCTGCACCATGATTTACCCAAATATTAAGCGTCCCCCCGTGCGAGGCGTGGTCGGTTCTTCGGAGCCGGCCTCGCCTTTTTTTATGCCCTCACGCTTTCTGCGATGCAGGCTCACCGCCCGAAACGCCCGCCGGAAGCCGGCTTGTCGATTGAGTCGTCAAAGTCGTTTCAACGCATGGAGCATGGGCACTCTTGCCCGTCAGTGTTGTGGATGTCGGCCAAGAGTGGGCAACCCACTACAAAATCAACAAGCCGCAGCGGCGAGCGGGCTGGCAAGACGTCCCAATGCCTTCGCCAGGGCTGCAAATGCGCTGTCATTCGGGATTTTCGTTGACGGGAGACGGTCAGTCGGTGAATAATGGAAGTCCGCGAAACGTTCGCGTTTCGATCCTATTCGGCCGTGCTCTTCTCTCCGAAGGTGTTCCTTTGCGACACGCCACTACGACCTCGTCCCCGTCCAAGTCATCTGGCCCAATTGCTGCCGCTGCGCAAATTGACTCGCCGCAGATGGATTCAGCGAACGGGGGCCAGGCTTCCAACCATCAACGCGCCAAACGGATTTGGATCCTATGTCTGGTCATGGTGTTGTGTTGGCTGCTCAGCGGAATCGCCTCCGCTCAGCAATACGAGGTGATCAATCTGCCCGCCGCCGCAGTGACGCCTGAAAAGATCTCAGGGTACGAACGCGCAGCGAAAACGCTGGCCTCTTCTCGCAAACCGGAGCAACTGACGGCGGATGTGAAGCGAAACGCGATGATCTACATCGAACACATCGTTCCCTACACCATGGTCAGCAAAGACAAACTAAACGAGATGGGACCGATGTTGGCGTCGCTCGAGAAATCGCTCTCGGGCGCCCAACGAATCAACAACCCCGGCAAGACGGATCTCCTGAAGAACATCTACAACGGGATGACGAAGGTCGCCAAAGGCAATTACATCCCCGCCGCCCGTATCAACGCGGTTTTGGTTTTGGGGCGGCTCGACAGTGCTCCGTATGACGGAGCCACCGGCCGGCCACCCAAGCCTTTGGCAGCCGCCTACCCAGCGCTGTTCGACACACTGGTGGGACTCTACGAAAACGAAGAAGAAGTCGATGGCGTTCGAGCGGCTGCCCTGCAGTCGCTTCACCGAGTCGCCATGTACGGCTTTCCAACCATGTCGGCGGACAACAAAGCCAAACTGACCCAATTGATGACCGACTTGCTGGACGCACCCGCGCCCGCAGACCGTGACCCCAAGGCACATGCTTACCTGCAACGTTTCGCGGTCGATATCCTGCACTACGTCAGCGCGCCGGAAGACACCACGCTTGGCAAGCAGTTGATTTCAATCAGCACCAACGAAGAGCAACCTGACTTGATCGCGTTGTATTCGGCTTCGCAACTGGGTGACATGAACACTCAGCTGGAAGGGCAAGTCGTTGATACTCAGGGTGTGCTGAAGAGCTGGTCACGTCGTGCATTCGACACAGTTGAATCCGAACTGAAACGCCTGAAAGCTCTCGACCGAACCAGCGCGATGGCCGTCAAGCAACCCCCGAGCCCCGATACCTTCCTGGGTGTCAAAGAAGACAAAAAGAAAAAGAAGGACAAGAGCCGCGCCGGTGGTGGCATGGCAGGCGGAATGGGGATGGGTGGCATGGGAATGGATGATGCCATGATGGGCGGCATGGAAATGGACGGCATGATGGATGGCATGGACATGGGGATGGGGATGGACGGCATGGGGATGGACGACATGATGGGCGGCATGGGCATGGGCGGCATGGGAATGATGGGACGCATGCCTGCCGCAAAACCTCAGCCCCCTGAAGTTTCACTTTCCCGACGTCGAATCACTTCGGTGCTGCAACAATTGCTCCGTGGAGCGGTTGGTTCACCTCTGGCTGAAATTCCCGACACCCCTTCAGGCCTGATCTCCGCCGCATCAGAGGAAGACCAAAAAGTCTTGACCTCCTGGGTCGACGACGTTCGTCCCGTCGCGGAGGCCATCAACGATGACTTGTTGGACGACAAGAAGAAGTGGATGGAATCACTGGAAGAACAACGTGTCGCCCTGGCCAAACTGGCTGGTGTTGAACTCTTGGACGGTGACGAAGACGCTGGCCAAGATGACCGTCGCCCTGGTGGTTTGCCGACGTTCGGCTTGCCAGGCAATCAAGCCCCTGGTCTTCCGGGTGACCTTCCTGGCGGCATGCCTGCTGGCGACGCACCCGATGCAGGACTGCCAGCGGGCGATCTGCCAGGAGCAAACTGACACCCCGCTGTCAGCAGGATGGTTCCATCGCGAGATAGGTAAAAAGATGCTCACCGATCTCGGTGAGCATGGAATTTCATCCCCTCAGTGCTCTCCACCTCCCTCCTTTCGGAGGGACATCGATTGGATGAGTGATGGCTTTGCGAGGTAGGCCGGATCGAGCCGCTTCGACGCTGCTCCGGCAGATGAGCCCCTCAAATCGACTTCCCTTGCACTTCAAAACTGACGCATCGGGGTCCCACAGAGCCGAATGGTTCTCAACTCTGCCGAACGGATCTTGAGCCTTTTTTCTTTGGTGTTCCAATGGCGGCACGCCTTCGGCGATTCCAACACGTGCGATTTATCAGCCTGCACCGTCTCTTCTCGCACTCTTCTCTGACAATGGATTTGAAAGATGAATCGATCTGCCCCCATGTTGTGCCCCCAGCGTCCGCTCCACCGCATGCTCGTCCCATTGGCATGGCTGTTGTGGGCTGGGTTGGTCCAGTTGGCAGGCGGGGCGATGGGGCCGGTTTCGACCTGCGCCGCCGCGGATTGGCTGCAGTGGCGAGGCCCGGAAGGCAACAATCACGCACCGGCTGACGCGGAAGCTCCCCTTCGCTGGGATTTGGAACGAAGCGAAAACGTTGTTTGGAAAACGGCGATTCCGGGTCGCGGGCATTCGTCTCCCATCGTTGTCGGGGACCATATTTTCCTGACCACGGCGGTGGCCGAAGATGAAACCCAGCGTCTGATCAAATGCAGTCGTTCCGATGGACGGATGGTCGACAACTGGATCATTCACCGCGGGACGCTGCCCGAGCGAATCCACTCGAACAATTCGTTTGCCTCCCCCAGCCCCGCCTCGGACGGTCAGAACATTTACGTTTCCTTCCACACCGATGACGCGATCGTCGTGACCTCGTTGAATTTGGAAGGCAAACAAAACTGGCAGAGGAAAGTCGCGGCGTTTCGGCCTTCGCAATTCCAATTTGGGTATGGAGCCAGCCCGATTTTGGTGGATGGCCTGCTGGTCGTCGCAGCAGAGTACGACGGGCCTGAAAGCTGTCTCGCGGCCTTGGACACTCAAACCGGCCGCGACGTTTGGCGAGTTGCTCGGCCGTCCAATTTGAACTTTGCCACGCCAATCGCGGCGACGATTGGAGGCCAGCCGATGGTGCTGATCTCAGGAGCCGACATGATCAATGCCTACGATCCCGTCACAGGCAAAGAACTCTGGGGCGTGGACACGGCGACCGAGGCGATCTGTGGCACCGTTGTTTGGGACGACCGCCGCGTCATCACCAGCGGCGGAAATCCCAGAGCTGGCACCTGGTGCATCCTAGGCGATGGCAGCTCCAACAGTGTGCAGTGGGAAAACAACGTCCAGTGCTACGAACAATCGCTGCTGACGATCCCCAACTACTTGTTCGGCGTCGCGGACACCGGCGTTGCCTACTGCTGGCGGACCATGGACGGCAAACAAATGTGGCGGACACGTTTGTTCGGCGGTGGCATCAGCGCCTCGCCGTTGTTGGTCGATGGCCGCATCTACGTTGCGGCCGAAGACGGCACCGTCTTCGCCTTCCAAGCCAGCCAGGATCGATTCGAACTGAAGGCAGAAAACAAAACCGGCGACTCTCTCTTCGCCACACCGGTCCCCGTCGACGACCGACTGCTGATTCGGACCGGGGTGGGCCATGGAGATCAACGACAAGAATACTTGATCTCGGTTGGCCTGCGTTGAACTCGCAAAGACAGCGGCGTTTTTCCCTTGAGCGCTGGTCTGCACCATCGGACGACTTTTCCGGTCAGGCAATTTTTTCTAAAGAAAACGATTCTGCCGACCGATCCAAGAGCTATGCCACATTCGCATTGCCATGACCGTCGCCTTTGGACCGCCCGCTCGCTGACGCGATGCTTGCTGGTTGGACTGCTGGCTTGCACAAGCGGATGTGTGGCTCTCGGCGTCCCCAGCGAGCGGACCCACGACCCGGACGATCATGGCGGATTGCTCGGCGATTGGCGTCGCGGACGGCCTCACACCGCCGCTCAGCACACACAGAGCCTGATCGAAGATGGTGCCGTGATTGTCCCCACCGACGGGCATGGGGTCATGTGCGACCGCACCGGGACACCCCACCAGGGTGCCTCCGGTCAAGTCGGATCGGGGGTGATGGAGGGAGCCCTGCCGATGGACTTGGATCCCATCACCGGGGGCGTTCACTCCGAGCCAGAAGCGCCGCCCGAGGTGCCTTGGCCCCGGTACCATCCCGTCCCGACACGCCCCGTCTTTGGTGGCGGCTTGGTTGCCGATCCGCACGCGGGAATCTAGGCTTGGCGGCAGAATTCACTGAGACCTGTTTCGTCCGCCCATTTCGACGTTGATCCGACATCCATGACGCCTCTGCAAAACCTGTTTGAATCGCTTCGTGGTCAGAACCGCAAAGCCTTGATGCCGTTTTTGACGACCGGCGACCCGAACATTGACACAACAGAAGCCGTCATCGCAGCAGCTCGCCGCGCCGGTGCCGATCTCTGCGAAATCGGAGTCCCCTACAGCGATCCCATCGCCGACGGACCGGTGATCCAGGCCTCCTACCAACGTGCACTCGACGCGGGGTTCAAGCTGCAACATGTCTGGGATCTCGGCCAGCATTTGACGGACAACGCCGATGTTGCCGCGATGCCACGCGTGACGATGGTCAGCTATTCGATCATCTACCGAATCGGAATGGCCAAGTACGTCGAGCAAGCCATGCAAGCGGGTTACTGCGGCGCGATCGTGCCTGATTTGTTGGTCGAAGAAGCAGACGAGTTCAGCAAGGTTTGCCAGGAGAAAGGTTTCGACCTGATCCAGCTCGTCACACCCACCACGACAAGAGACCGCCAATGCCGCATCGCGGAACTGTCCAGCGGTTTCCTGTACTACGTTTCCGTCACTGGAATCACAGGTGAACGAACCGCGTTGCCGGCCGATTTGGTTGACAATGTGGGCTGGCTCCGTGAACAAACCGAACTGCCGATCTGCATCGGGTTCGGAATCAGCGGACCTGAAACCGCAGCCCAGTTGGCACCTGTTTCTGATGGCTTGATTGTTGGCTCCGCGATTGTCCGGCGAGTGGCCGCTGCGGTGGCCAAGGCAAACGAATCGGGAACCGATCCTGTCCAAGCAGCCGCTGAGGAAGCGGGCGAGTTCTGCCGTTCCCTGCGATCCGCGATCGACGCTGCGTAAACGTTTGCGATCGACGCGACGTTTTCTGACACGGTCCCGATGCAACTTGCCCTGTTAGCGGGCGTGCCGCCTGGCTTCGCCCCCCTGGGAAGGTCATCCGGTTGATCACGGCCGCTTTGTAGCTGGTTGCCGCACGATCCACCTCTCCCGCAACGAAGTTTGGGGAGAGCGACCCCGTTCAGGCGTACGCGAGGGTGAGGGCCGAGCATGGGAAACGGCGCGGATTGCCTTCCCCCGGAAATCTCGCTGAACGCTCGCTTTCCGCCCCCTCCCGCTGCGACGGTTGTGCAGCTTTCTGGTGCTGCGTTTTAGCGGGCTTCTGCCTCGAGAATTCGGATGGTGCCATCCACCAACCTTTGCCCCGGAGAGCAGCATGAATCGCGAAGCGATGACAGCCGAAAGGCACGGACGCAAGCCCGAGGGCAGCGAGAGGAGCCGAGACACCAGTCGCAAAGCGACGGCAGGCGTTCCACCGCCCGGACCAACACCTGCCATCGCTTCGCGACTACCGAGCGGCGGAGGCATCGATTCCTGGGACTTGCGTCCAAGGCTGGTGCCTGACGTCGCTTTGCGACTCCGAAACCCCAGCCGTGTCGTCGGCATTCTCGCGATGATCCGCCTGACGATCCAGATGGATCCAGCCTCGAATCGCCCCCTTCCGCTCCTCCCCTTTTCTCGCCTGCCGTGCCGCGTTGACAAAGAGGTTTGGTGGGAGAAACCCAACGGACGTCCTCGTGGGACGCCCGTCTTCCCGCCAGAGCAATTCTTAGCAAGAGGGCTTGGCCGTCTCGCACCCACGCCTCTGAGTCGCGGAGCGACGGCACTTGAACAGCCTTGGGTTTCAACCCAAGGATCATCCGTGCCAAAACACGGGCCCCAGTCGCGGAGCGACGACAGTCGGCGGCGGCGACGAAGAAAAGGGGACGACGAAGAAAAGGGGACGACGAAGAAAAGGGGACGACGAAGAAAAGGGGACGGGGGTCATAAGTAGACGAAGAAAAGGGGACGGGGGTCATAAGTAGACGTATCATCCCAACAATGACCCCCGTCCCGTTTTCTCGCCCGTCCCGTTTTCTCGCCCTGTTTTTAGGGTAGTGGACGAGGCGACGAGTCCTGAACTGGCGTCAAAACCAAGGACTCGTCGCCTCGTCCACTACGAACAACCCTGACTTTTAACTTTGACAGACCACTAGCCTGTTCACGCACGTGAGGCAGCTTTGGTGGCTGGCCCTGATTTAGGTTGCGGTTGAGCGATTTGGAAGAGTTCCATGCAGGTCGGCGGGAGTCTTTTGGCATTTGGACTGTGATGGCAAACGCCACTGTTCCCAGGTGCAACCGGGGCTAACGCCCAAACGGCTCACATGGTTTTGCCCGATCCTTCCTGCCGATTTGCTTATGCCCGATCGGCAGGAGGGGGAGATGCTGTGAGGCCTTGCTTAGAACCACGTGAACAACAAGTGACGTAGCGGAAGGGCGCAAGCCCTCCGGTTCCTCACCGGGCGGCTTGCGCCACACCGCTAACATTGTGACTTGTTGTTCACGCGTCGCTTGTGCAGCGGGTTGGGAGGGAGGATTCTCAGGCTGGAAGCCTAAGCCATTTGGGTTGCAGAACGACGGGTGAGCGACTTGCTGAGGTGGCAGGTTGGAGGACACAAATTGGATGGCACGGTTGACGTGCGGGAGCTGAGTTTGGATGGGGATGTATTCGAAGCCTGCGAGTGCTGAGCAGAAGCAACGTTGGGCGAAGATCGAAGCAGTTGCTGGGGCACAGCGATGTGAAGACGACGGAGATTTACACCCACGTGCGAAATCCGCATGAGTCGAAGGTGGTCAGTCCGTTGGACCGGTTGGTGAAGGACGGGGACTTGGCTGAGGCGGGGTGAGACGGCTGGTTGCAATGCTCACGGTGTCGTTTTCAATGGACGGGGGTGTTTGCGTTCGACCTCCCCTCGCTTCGCTCGACCCTCCTGCCAGGAGGGTGAACTGGTTCTTTTGCTTGACGCTCGCTTTCCTACCCGTTTCGTTTGGACTCGTCGAGTTTGTGGTGGGTTGGCCGCTCTTGGCCGACATCCAAAACTACGACGGGCAGGAGTGCCCATCACAATCCGACGCTTGAGCGAGGGACGCCCCCAACTTCCACGACGGCCCCATCCGGGGCGACCGTTTGTTTTTCGGCATCGGTCTCTCGGGGCTTCCGCCCCGAGCTAAGCACGACGGCCCCATCCGGGGCGAAACCGAGATGCCAGCCACCATTTGTTTTTCGAGCGTCGCCAAAGAACCAGTGCCAGGTGGGACCTGGCCTACGAGCGGCAATGCGTCCGTCGCAAGGTTGTTGGAGGTCGTTGATGCGACGGGGGGCATTGAGAAGTGGGAGACGCACCAATCGTCACATCTGAATTCTGGCGAATCCAGCTACCACGAGGAGCGTCCAGAGCACCTTTCATCGCGAGGGTGGTGTTGCTTGACACAGATCCAGTGCCAGGTGGGACCTGGCCTACGAGTGGCAATGCGTCCGTCGCAAGGTTGTTGGAGGTCGTTGATGCGACAGGGGCATTGAGAAGTGGGAGACGCACCAATCGTCACATCTGAATTCTGGCGAATCCAGCTACCACGAGGAGCGTCCAGAGCACCTTTCATCGCGAGGGTGGTGTTGTTTGACACAGAACGAGCGCCAGGTGGGACCTGGCCTACGCGCGGCCGACTTGCGGGCGCGGCGGCGTTGAACAGGGGAGTGGCAAGCGAGTTTTGAAGTTGCGCTTTTGCAATCGGTATTGTTGGCCAACGGCCTTCGTCATCGTAGCCTGGGGCATCGCCCCAGGGATCGAGATGGAGGGAAATCGGTTGGCCAACGGCCAACATCAACCCACACGTTTTGAATTGAATTTGGCCGTTGGCCAAAATGGGGCCGTGCTTTCCTGCTCCAGGGGCGATGCCCCTGGCTATGTTGAAAAAGGCCGTTGGCCATTCGAGGTCTCTCGGGGCTTCCGCCCCGAGCTAAGGACGACGGCCCCATCCGGGGCGAAACCCAGACGCCAGCCACCATTTATTTTTCGAACGTCCCGCGCGGGCGGGGCTCGCAAGACGGCACTGCAAAACTGCACGACATCGTTCAGCAGGTACGCAGGTGTTTTCGGGTAGGTGAGCCTTTTGGCGTTCGCCCCGGTTCCCACACACAACCGGGGCGAACGCCAAAACGGCTCACAGGATCAAACCCAGTGATTCCTGCCTAACTGCTTCGCGGAACCGATCCACTTCAACGACTTGGGGCACGCCACTGAACGGGCCGATCCGCCGTGGAAAAACTCGGCTGATTGGCAGCGGCTTGTCCGGATGAGGCAGCGTTCATGCCGTTGTTCTGCATCCCAAAGTTGCCCTGGAATGAATCCTGAGGTGCTTGGACGGGCGCGGACGCGGTGTTCCACTGCAAGGCTTGGACGGCAGGTGAAGTCGAGGGCACCAACTGGCTGACCGGCAATTGGCCAGGCAACGAAGACGTGCCAACGTTCACTTGAGCGGCGACGCTGTTCGTTCCCATCGTGTTTGCGGATGGATACGGAGCCGAATTGGAGTAGCCGTTGGTTGCTTGGGGGACATAGCCCGGTGGCGGTGGGGCTCCCGTCAGGTCGATCACTTGCATCCCGCCGCTGCGAACGCCACCGGAAGAATCCGCTGCGGCTGGCATCATTGACTGGGGTTGAACCGCGTTGGTTTCCACCCATTGTTGATTCGCATTTTGCGCCATGGGCGACATCGTGCCCGGCATCGCACCGCCTGCCTGAGCGATTCCGGATCCGACCGTGTCGCTGGAGTTGTGACTCATCGGGATCACATTGCCGGACGTGGAGTTGTAGTTCCCCGTCGGAGCGTAGTTGGACGCCCCTGCCGGGCTTCCGCTGACTTGACCGTACGATCCCGTCGCTGGCGGCGGGACACGAGCCGAGGCACCAAATGGACCAAGGGACGGCAACGTTGGATTCTGAACCGCAGCCTGACCGGGCTGAAGCATGCTGATCGGAGCGCCAGTGGTCCCGTTGGTTTGCTGGCAACCAGTCAACAGACCGAGCGCGGTGACTGCCGAAAGGCCGGCCCAGGTCCGCCCGATAGTATTCTTCGCCATCCAATTGAATCGCATCTTGGAACGCCCGATTGCGTGTCATCTGCCTATGAAAAAACGGCAAGGCGGACGCATGTCGTCGCTTGCCGCATCGGGCTTTAACAAAACTGCGAAGTTTTTCGAAAGACCGGAATTCCAATCGAACACACTTTTTGCGGCGTCCCCCAGGTCCTCTTAGGAGGCGAGAATCACCCGCAATCAGGAGTGATTGGACTGCGAGGAATCCGAATCTTTGCGTGGGACAATTTTTGCTTTTGGTTTCTCCGTGACGGTTCCAGGCACCAACCAAGGTCCGCGACTGTGCTCCTGGATCAAACGCGTCAATTCTTCGTTGTCGATCGCCTCGACTTCCAACAACCGCTGCGTGACCGCCTCCAAGACATCACGACGTTGTTCCAGAATCTCTCGAGTCTGGGCCAATGTGTCTTCGACAATCCGGGAAACCTCTTTGTCGATCATCTTGGCCATCTCATCGCTGTGCATGACCTGGTAGTCGCCGCCACCCGAACCCGCCAGGAACGGGCTGCGCGTGTTGCGACGAAGATTGATTCGGCCAAGCCGGCTCATGCCGTAGTCCATCACCATGCTGCGAGCCGTTTCGGTGCAGCGTTCCAGGTCGTTCTGAGCACCGGTGCTGATGTCCTGAAAAATCATTTCCTCCGCCAACGTGCCCGCCAGCATGACTTTCATCTGGCTTTCAAGCTCGCTCTTGGTCATCAGGAAACGCTCGGATTCCGGACGCTGCATCATGTACCCCAGCGCGGCCAATCCGCGCGGGATGATGCTGACTTTGTGCACGGGATCCGTGTTGGGGAGTGCCGCGGCGACGAGCGCGTGGCCCGATTCGTGATAGGCGACGCGGATTTTTTCGTCTTCGTTCATCACCCGTTTTTTCTTTTCCAAGCCTGCCGTGACACGTTCGACGGCTTCGTTGAACTCCTCCATTGCCACGGCGGGTTTGCCGTTTCGAGCGGCCAACAAAGCGGCTTCGTTGACCAGGTTGGCCAGATCGGCGCCCACAAAACCGCTGGTGATCGACGCGATGCTTCTCAGTTCAACGGTCTCGTCGAGCTTCACGTTTTTGACATGCACTGCCAGAATTTCTTCGCGACCCGCCACATCGGGACGGTCCACCAACACATGTCGGTCAAACCGACCTGGACGCAACAACGCCGGGTCCAAGGTCTCCGGACGGTTGGTGGCGGCGATGACGATGACGCCCGAGTTGGAATCGAAACCGTCCATCTCAACGAGCAACGCGTTCAACGTTTGCTCCCGTTCATCATGCCCACCGACGGCGTTGCCGCTGCGGCTCTTGCCGAGCGCGTCGAGTTCGTCGATGAAGATGATGCACGGGGCACGATTGACGGCTTGGGTGAACATGTCACGAACGCGGGCCGCACCCACACCAACGAACATCTCGACAAAGTCACTTCCAGACAGGCTGAAGAACGGCACTCCCGCTTCGCCCGCAATCGCCTTGGCCAGCAACGTTTTTCCAGTTCCAGGAGGTCCGACAAGCAAGACACCTTTGGGAATCCGGCCGCCCAAGCTCTGATACTTCTCGCTGTTTTTGAGGAAGTCCACGACCTCACGGACTTCGTCGACGGCCTCTTCAATTCCTGCCACATCTTCAAACGTGGTTGGCAGATCGTCTTCGCTGTACAGCTTGCCGCGACTGCGCGAGAATGACATCGGCGAACCGACGCCCCCCATGCGTTTGAGCATCACGATCCCGAGTGCCACCAACACACCGATCATCAGCAACTCAGGCCAATGGTTCTCCAGAAAACGGCTGGGGCGATCGTTGTCCCAATCGACACCAGATTGCTCCAGCAAGGTTTCCAGCTCCGCTGCGATCATGTCGTTGGGATACCCCCGAATGGTTAGGAACTGGACTTCCTCGGCCGGTTCTTTCTCGCTGGAATGATTTCGCGTGAACGCCTTGAAATAGACTTTTCCTGTGATGCGATCGTCGGCCACCCGAATGTCGCTGAGGCGGCTGAATTCGTGCAGCACGTCTTCTTTGGTGCTGCTGGGGACAACGATTTTTGAGATGGGAGGCTCGTTGGCCGGGTCTTCGTTGATCAAACTCGCGACGGTTGCCGAGGTGGAATCTTCAACGGATTCCTCCGTTGGATCCCCGACAGCGGTCGAATCCGATGGATCGGCCAGTAGCCCTTCTGCCGGGTCGGTGAGCGGATCCGAAGGAGCGATCGCTTGCTGGGACTCCATCGCCTGCTGCCGCTCCGCTGACTTCGCCAGCAATTCTTTCAAATGCGGGTAGGCCAAACGTCGGCGATTGTCACTGAAAAGGAACGCACTCAGCACGACTGCGCCGGTCACGGCCAGCAAAACCAACCAAACATTTCCTCCGCCTCGATTCTCGGACGATCCACCGCGTTTCGACTTGGGTTCGTTGCTCATTGCGTTCCAATTGTCATTGTTTCGTTGAAGACGGCTGTTTCAGCCACAGCCCCACTATTTCTACTGCCAGCTGACTTCTCCAAGGCACCACCTCCGCTGCAGGCCGAAAATCTGGCTCTGCAACGCGTCTGGATGGCTTATTCGGATTGTTCTGGCTGGTCCGTTCCCCCATGATACGGGCCCCGACACCCTGGACAATCATTCCTGTGACATTGCCCCCATCCCCCTCCTCCCAATCAGAACCGACCGTGCCGGCCGAATCCCCCTCCGAGGACCCGGTGCCTGATTTCCGGTCGAACAACCGCCCGGTCAGTCGTGTCGCCGTTCTGGGTGCGACCGGAAGCATCGGTGTTGCCACGTTGGATGTGATTGAAAACCTGAATCGATGCGATCCTGAATTGGCCTGGGAAGTCTCCAGCGTGTCCGGCCACTCCCAAATCGAATCCCTGATCCAATTGGCCGACGGTTGTCAGACGGCACCGCACAGCGTGGTCGTTTCCAATGCTGAAAATGAACCACAAGCCGCCCAGGCACTCAAAACAGCGGCCGCGCAACCCGATTCACGTCTGACAGAACGCTGTTTATTGGACGTTGGCCCAGATGCCTTGGTTCGAGCAGCAACGGCAAAAGACGTCGATGTGGTGGTTGCCGCCATCGTGGGACGAGCTGGCCTGGAATCCACTCTCGCCGCCGTTCACGCAGGCAAACGAGTCGCCTTGGCCAACAAGGAAACCTTGGTGGTCGCGGGCCCAGTCGTGACGCAAGCGGCAGCGGACAATGGAGCCGAGTTGCTGCCCATCGATAGCGAGCATTCCGCCATTTTTCAGTGTTTGGCGGAATCAAGAGCGCGTCAAAGTCACTCCACCATGCTGGCTTCGTCCCCAAATTCCATTCCCGGATCCGCGGCCTCCGACCAAGCCCAATCGCTCAACTCATCGGCGACCCCCTCTTGGCCGGGTGTCCGACGCCTGATTTTGACAGCCAGCGGCGGCCCTTTTCGTGACTGGACAACCGCGCAGATGCGGGAGGCCACGATTGACCAAGCCCTCGCTCATCCAACCTGGAAAATGGGGGCAAAAATCACCATCGATTCCGCCTCCATGATGAACAAGGCTCTCGAAGTCATCGAAGCCAAATGGTTGTTCAACGTTCCCGCGGACAAAATCGAAGTTGTTGTCCATCCCCAATCGCTGATCCACTCGCTGGTCGAATTCGAAGACGGCAGCCTGATCGCCCAGGTCAGCCCGCCAGACATGCGGATGCCGATTCAATACGCCCTGACCTACCCACGTCGGTTGCCGTGTCCCGCACCTGCCCTGGACCGGTCGCAGAGCTGGGACATGACGCTGTGCCCCGCCGATCCGGAGCGTTTTCCGGCTTTGGCCCTCGGCTTCGAAGTCGCTCGCGTCGGTGGAACGGCGGGTGCTGTGGTCAACGCAGCCAACGAAACCGCAGTCGACCTGTTCCTAAAGCGGCAAATTCGTTTTACTGACATCCCCGAAATTTGCCGCCGAACTCTGCTGGATCACAATCACGAATCTTCGCCGACGCTCCAGCGGCTGCTAAAATTAGACGTTTGGGCACGCGATCGAGCCCGGGAATTGGCTCAAATTTGAATCAAAACGCCTCGGGCAATCTCGTTCACTGAACCGGTTTGCCCGACCAACCATATCTTCAACGTGGGTTTGCCGGGCTGGCATCCCCCGTTCAACTCTCTTTCACCCCCGTCGAATTCATGTCGTTGCCTGTTGATTGGTCCCTCTTGCCCTCCTTGTTGGCGGCCACCGAAGACACCGGCGGCATCCTCGCTTGGTTGCTCTCCACTTGGCTGTGGATCCAAGTCGCCCTCGGAATCGGCTTGGTCATCTTTGTCCACGAACTCGGACACTTTCTCGCCGCCAAGACATTTGGCGTGAAGTGCGAGAAGTTCTACGTCGGCTTTGACGTCCCCATCTCGATCGGCCCGATCAAGTTCCCGCGCACACTGGGCAAATTCACCTACGGCGAAACCGAATACGGAATCGGCATTCTGCCACTGGGTGGGTATGTGAAGATGCTCGGCCAAGACGACGACCCACGCAAAGCCGAAGAAGAAGCCCAACGCATTCGCCAAAGCGGAGAAGCCTCCGACGCGGAAGAGAAACTCGATCCTCGCAGCTACCCGGCCAAACCCGTTTGGCAACGAATGATCATCATCAGCGCCGGCGTGGTCATGAATGTGATCACCGGCGTGCTGTTCGCCGCATTCGCGTTTTTCAACGGGGTTGGCTACACGCCCGCCGTGGTTGGCGGCGTGACCCCCGGCGGTCCCGCTTGGCAGGCTGGCATCCAGCCTGGTGGACGCGTTGTTTCCGTGGGTTCGCTGGAAGATGATTCGCAACTGCCGTTCAGCGAAATGCAGTTGAAGATCATGGAAGCCGGCATGGAATCGTCTGAGACCCCGGTTCCCGTTCGCTTGCAATACGGCGAAGACACGCGTGAATATCAGCTGGTGACTCAGGCCAGCCCGATCGAACCCGACCGACGCATGATCGGCATCCAAAGTGCCACTGGCGACACGCTGTACCCGGAACTGCCGGCGATGCCCAACTCGGTCGCCGCCGACGTGGTGACCGATGCCGACGCGGGAGCCAAAGTGATTGGCTTCGATGCGGAAAAGCTCGATCCCGAAGCGATCATGCCGATCACTCCCTTGTTGACTCGCATTCACACCGCGCCGTCGCAACCCATCGAACTGAGGTTGGTTCGCACCGACGAAACCGAACACTCCCTGACCTTGCCGCCTCAACAGGCAAAGGACTTTGGCATCCAGTTCAAAATTGGACCGATCAAAGCTCTGATGCAAAACGGACCGGCTGAAAAAGCCGGCATGCAGGTCGGCGATCAAATCGTCTCGGTCGGCGACGACACCGACGTGGATGCCTATCAATTGCTCCTCGCTGACGTCCAGTACGACGAACCCGTGAAGATCACCGTGCAACGCGGTGAAGCCAATGCCAGCGAGGAAGTCGAACTGACGCTGACACCGCAACGCGTGGAACAAACGATGACCCCCGTGTCTGCGTTCGGCGAAATGATGTCGGTTGATTCGCTCGGTTTCGCCTACGAACCGACCGCCGTCGCATCGGAAATTCTCGCCAGCGGGGATGCCACGTCGCCAGCGGCAGAAGCGACAACGGCGAACTCGACCGAAACCATCCTAGCGGGCGACGAACTTCGCGAAATTCGTGTTCAGTTCGCCAACGCCACGGATCGCGAATCAATCGAGGACGAGCTGTCCGAAACCGCCATGCAAGCCTTGACCGAGGGCTGGGAAATCGGACCATCGATGCCGCTTGGCAATTTGATGGAAACCGTTCAACTGCTGCCGCTGGGAACCAAGATCATTGTCACTGCAGTGCGTCCGCCCAACGGCACCGTGGTCGAGCAAACTCTGACCGTTCGCCAGTCCGAACGATTCTGGTACGAACGCGGATTGAACTTCGCTCCCGTGGAATCCATTCAAAAAGCGGATTCGCTGGGCATGGCACTCGCGCTCGGTATTCGCGAAGGCAAACGCCGGATGGCCGACGTCGGACGCTTCCTGGGCATGTTGGTTCGCGGCAAAGTGAAAGCCAAATTTGTTGGCGGGCCCATTCGAATCGCTCAGATGGCCAGCCACCAAGCCGAGAAGGGTTTGTCCGCGCAGCTGATGTTCCTGACAATGCTGAGCATGAACCTGGCGATCCTGAACTTCTTGCCAATCCCGGCGCTCGACGGTGGCCACATGGTCTTCCTGACCGCCGAGCTGATTCGCGGGAAGAAGGTCGACGAAGCGATGGAAATGCGACTGACGTTTGTCGGCGTGCTGGCGTTGCTGGCGCTGATGATCTTTGTCTTCACCAATGACATCCTGAACCTGCTGTAAATCCGCAGCATCTCGAACTGTTGATTCCGTCGACTTTCGATTCTTCCTGTGAGCCGTTTGGGCGTTGAGCAGGTCGGCAGGAGTCTTTCGGCAGGTGGACTGTTTTGGTAAGTGTTGTCGCTCCCACGTACAACCGACGCGAACGCCGAAACGACTCTGTAAACCAACAGCCCGATCTCCGGTGGAATCTTCTTGTTTTGATCTCCGTCGCTGATGTGAAAGGGATGTGTTGAACGACGACTTGGGTGAACCTCGCGACTACCTGAAGTTGCACTTTCTGGTCTTCGTCTGGGGCTTCACGGGCGCCATGGGCGAATTGATTCGACTGCCGGCCGTGGAAATCGTGCTGTTTCGCAGTGCGATTGCATCGGTCGTGCTGGCCTGGATGGTCCGACGGTCGTGGCGGGTTCCCACCCGGCGAGCGTTCGCGATGCTGGCCACCGGATGCTTGATCGGTGCCCACTGGGTGCTGTTCTTTTTCGCGGTGAAAGTGGCGAACGTTTCGGTGTGCATGGTGGGCATTGCGACGGTCTCGTTGTGGACCGCGTTGCTGGAGCCACTGATGATCCGCGGCCGGAAACTCCGCCGCATGGATTTGATCTTTGGCATGGGGGTGATCGCAGCTGTCGCCGTCATCTTCCAAAGCGAACTTCAATACGCCGGCGGATTTCTGATCGCGATCACCGCTGCGCTGGCCGCGGCGGTGTTCTCCATCCTGAACGGCCGCTTTGCCGTCACGACTCCCCACCGCGTCATCTCGCTGTACGAAATGGTGGGGGCCTGCGTTTTCTGCGCGGCATGCCTGCCAATCTCCGCACTTTATCTCAGCGAAGGCCAAGGGCTCGACCTGCTGCCTTCCCCAAGCGATTTTGCCTGGCTGCTGGTCCTGGCGGTGGTGTGCACGGTTTACGCCTACAGCGAATACGTGTCGCTTCTCAAACGCCTTTCCGTGTTCACGATCAACTTCGCCAACAACCTCGAACCTGTCTACGGGATGATTCTCGGCGCCATTTTGTTTGGCGATTATCAGACGTTGGGCGTTGGTTTTTACGTCGGTGCCACCGCGATCGCCTTCCTGGTGCTCGCACACACAGGGATGTCGCGTCGAAAACGATTGCCAATTGGATGAGTGCAGTCACGTTGGGCTTGGGTTAAAATGAAGGTCTCGTCTCATCCTCGTTGACTCCCACCCAAGTCCTGCATCCCCATGTTCGCAAATGCTTTTCAGTCACAAGCTTCGTCATCGACTCGCAAGCTACTGATCGGATGCTCCGCCATTTTGATTTCGGCGGTGCTGGCCGTTCCCGCTTCCGCTCAGCGAAAAAAGAAGGACGACGACCCGGCCCTCAAACCGCGTCCGGTCAAACTCAACACCAAAGACAACATCGAGTTGACCGCGTTCTACTTCCCGTCGACGGAAGGCAAGAATGCCATTCCCGTGTTGTTGATCCATGAATGGAAAGGCCAAGGCTCGCCCTATCAAAAACTCTGCCTGTCCATGCGTTCGGCCGGGTTGGCCGTGTTGTTGGTGGAGTACCGCGGCCACGGGAACAGTCGGCAGTACACAACACCTCGTGGCGACAAAAAGGACTTCAATGTCAATACCATGGGCAAACGCGACATTCAGGCGATCATTCAGTATGACCTGGAAGAAGCCAAGCAGTTCCTGAAAGGCGAGAACAACGAGGGCCGCCTGAACCTCAATGCATTGACTGTCGTCGGTGTCCAAGAAGGCGCAATCATGGCTGCTCACTGGGCCGTTCGCGACTGGGGTTTTCCCAGCGTCGGCCGTTTGAAGCAGGGCCAAGACGTCAAGGCACTCGTCTACGTTTCCCCCATCAAGAACTTCAACGGATTGACAATCGACTCCACCTTGCGTGATCGCAACGTCGGGCTTCTGCCAACGATGATCGTCGCTGGCAAAGACAGCCCCGAAGCGGAGGAAGCGGAACGACTTGGCGGCCGAATCACCGCTCTTCGCAAACGCTTGAAGATCGGTGGACTGGAAGTCAAAATGGAGAGCACCAGCCTGAGCGGCCCGGCCTTGATCAGTGAGGTCCCCTCGGCGGCTTCGGACATCGTCAAATTCATCCAAGCCAACGTGCCGGTCAGCGACAGCGAAAACGAATGGATCGAGCGCTGAGCGAGGATTGATCCAACACGGATCTCGCACCAAATCTCTGCTCCCGCGTCCAACATCAGGCCCAATGTTTCGCACCCTGCGAAACGTGGGGCTTTTTCAATGGCAGATCCATCCCGGGCCACTTCGTTCGTGGCCGAAAAAAAATCAGTTGGCCGGACGGGGCGGGAAAACCGGAGCGCCGGCAACGTGGGTCGGAACACTCCAAAGCGTTCCGCCCGCGGTCACATAGAGCGTTTTCAAATCGCTCCCGCCAAAAGCACAGTTGGTCGTCTCATCTCGCGGAATCCGCAGGTACTCGAGCAACTTGCCTTCCGGTGAGAACACATAGATGCCTGCCGTGGGCTGCTCCGCGGTCTCCTGTGGCAAATGCGGTTGGTTGAGTCCCGCAGCCACGAACAAACGCCCCTGTTCATCCAGCTTCATTCCATCCGGTCCACGGGTCGTGCCCCAATCATGGATCCGAGTCTGACTGCTCAGGTCGATGCTTCCATCCGCCTTCAAGTCAAAACGCCATAGTTTCCTGGCCCCGCCCAACGCATTGTTGTTGTCGGCCACAAACAGAAACCGATCGTCCGCCGTGACCACCAATCCATTGGGTCGGTCCACTTCGTGGGCGATGATGCGAGCAACCGTTCCGTCGGGATCAATCCGATAGACGCCTTCGACTTGCTTGCCCGCATCGTCTACCAATTCCATCGCCGAGCGATTGCCATACTGCGGGTCGGTGAAATAGATCCGGCCACTGGAATCCATCGACAAATCGTTCGGCTGATTGAACTTCATCCCTTCGAAACCATCTGCCAGCACGGTTTGGCTGCCGTCCAGTTCCCATCGTACGATCCGCCTCCGCACGGCTTCGCAGACGATCAACCGGCCCTCTCGATCGAACATCAAACCATTCGAACCGGCGTCCGTCTGAGACACAGACAATTCACCGCTGGGGCTTCGCAGATGGATGTTTCCCTCGCCGCTGGTGAACAGCCCCTTTTCAGGATGCCACGCCGGGCCTTCCCCCGCTCCGTGTTCCTGAACCAACCTCAGCTCACCCGCAAAGATGGAATCGGACTGAAACGATGCCGTGTTGTTCTCCTGGCCGACCGCGATGCTCCCCGCTCCCAAAACCAAGCCCACCGCCAAGGCCAACTTTGCCGACCGATCCCAATTTCCAAGGCGCTCTTTCAATTTCGCTTCCTTCCTGATTTCAATTCCCAAGACTCATTTCGAAGTTGCCAAGGATAGCCCAATCCAATTGCAACGGCTCAGGGCTTCACAAAACCAAAGCTTCCTCGTCCAGACTCCACGATCGATTCAACGTCCTCTCGCAACTCGCGACCATCAGCGGCAACACGGACAATCGTTTCCAGTTCGACATGGCAGCAGCCAACGGTCGGGGTGAGAAAGCCGTTGATTCTACCCATTTTGGTGCTACCAACAGCCAATCGATGAAAGAAGAGACGTCTTCCTCCAGCTCAAAAACGGCGAACCGATCTAGACTCGGACGACCGGAAAACACGAAAGAAGAGCTTGTCCCATTTCATCGATTGGAAAAGGATTTTCCATGGACGAGCCCACCCCTTCGACTTTTGCGTCCGTGCGCGACGGATTTGCCGCCATCCGAGAACTGATCTTGGTCCTGGCAATGCTGGCATTGTTCCTCACGCCCACGACCGTTCGCGAAATCTTGCAAGAGGCGGGAATCCGATCCTTCGCAGGCGTGGAATTTGATGAAGAAACGTTGACCGAAGTCGAGAACGCTGAATCCCGAGTGATCGAACTTGAGACTCAACTCGCTCTGGCTCAATCGCAACTGGAATCCATCGCCAACATTTCGTCCAATCGAGCCGACCCGCGATTGGGTTCCGTTTCCCGACTGCTCGCCAACGCGCAACAGAGTGCGTCCGAGATGAGCGACAGCTTGGGGGAAGCCAAGGGCAAGCAAATCGAACTTTGGCAGCGTTCGGGACGTCCGCCTCGCAGCCACGGCCGCGAAGAGACACCCGACACCGAACAACCTGAAATCGAGCAAGCCTTGATCACCCCGGCAGAATTGTTCAATCGCTGATCGGTTCAATCGCTGAGTTGCCGAACACCGAGATGTTTCGCCGGACCACCGCCGAGTCTACTCGTCGTCATTGCGAAGTTGCTCGAACAGCTTCGCACGCGCCAATCGCCAATCCCGCTCCACGGTCGCGACGCTGATTTCCAGCACCTTGGCGACCTCTTCGTTCGTCAGTCCGGAAAAGAACCGCAACTCGACGACTTCGCGTTGACGGGGGGACGTCGCTTCCAATCCTTCCAACGCTGATTCCAGGTCTTCGTATTGGCAACGGTTGTTGGCTTCGAAGTTATCCAGCACCACATCCAGCGAAGCTCGCTGGTAGTCTCCGCCTCGCTTGTTGGTCCGTCGACGGCGAGCATGATCGATCAAGATCTGCCGCATCGCTCGATTGGCCATCCCGAACATGTACCGGCGATCGGAAACGTTCTTCAGTGCTTCCGTGTCCAGCAATCGCACGCAAGCCTCGTTGACCAGTGCCGTTGCCTGCAACGTGTGATCCGGACGCTCGCCTCGCATCAAGGCACCGGCCATGTCTCTGAGTTCGGACTGCAACGTCACGAACAACTTTTCGCGTGCTTCCTCGTCGCCGTTCTTCACCTGCTGCAACAGCATCGAGACTTCGCTTTCAGGTTGGCCCACGAGACAAAACTCCAACGATCAGACGAGAACGGAAACAACGGAAAGCGAGGTCGGGAGGTGCAATCCCACGACAGCCAAAGCATACTCGCTTTGCGAAGCCGCAAGGCTATCGCCCGATCGCTTCCAAGACGCGGCGTCGAACAGCGGGAGCAAGGTTGCTGCTGCGAACTTCGTCTTCGATCTGGTCGCGTGTCCCTTGATAGCGAAGCCGGGCCGGATGCAAATCCGGAAGATCCAAATCCAGCGAAACTTGATCGCCATTTTGACTGACCGACACGCTTTCGTTGCTGCCAGAAAAGGCGGACGAGGACACCGCCACCCCTGTTCGCCCGGGAAATGCCCACTGACTCATTCGCGGAACAGGTACAGCGAATTGCGAATGGGCGGCTCTGCTGACAGGAGTCATCTGGCCGCGCCGCATCACCAACACAGTCATTCGAGCCAGCTTCGGTGCACCTTCGCGTTCCAACACAGGCCTCCCATCGACAGACATCAGCACATCACCTCGCTGGAGCCGAAAGGGAGCGTCTTTGGATTCGACGACTTGTTCGACGACCAAACCGTGGCCGGGTGCGATCATCGGACAGTGCACCCGCAACAACTCAGGGACAGGAGCAAACTGAACCTTCCACTCTGGATGAAGGGAAGCAGCGACATCGATTTTTGCGGGCGGAGTTCCAATCGCTGGCTGATCGGCACGCGAGGCTTGCAAAGCGAAAACGGATAACCCAAGACAAAGAGCGAAGGCAAGTAGGAGACGTTTCATGAGAGCACCTAGATAGTTGGTGATGGAGATGAATTTTAGGTCGGACCTCATCTGAGGTCGCTGAGGAAAGAGCGTCGGATCCTCCGACGAACATTGATTATTAAGCAGGTACGCAGGTGTCATCGGGTATGTGAGCCGTTTGGCGTTAGCCACGGTTCCCACGCAAAACCGGGGCTAACGCCCAAACGGCTCACAAGGTGAAACCCAATCATTCCTGCGTACCTGCTTAGAGTGTCGAAAAAGTGGGAGTCGTTGGTTGCTGCCCGCGAGTTCAGCCGGCAAACAAGCGTCTTGAGTTATATGAGCCGAAGGGCGTTAGCCTCGGTTGTCAAAAGGTTGGTATTGACACAGCGTTTTCGTGGACAGTTTCTTGGCTGTTACCTCTCCCCTGACGAAGTTGGGGGAGAGGTCGGAGCGAGCGTTCAGCGAGATCCGGGTGAGGGGGCACGCGATGTGTGAAACGAGGCCAAAAAGCCGGTTTGCTGTGAATCGCCCCCTCACCCGAACAGGGCCTCCATCGGCCTGTTCGACCTCTCCCCCAGCAAAGCTGAGGGAGAGGTGACTTGTTGATACGAGGCAAAATCTTGCGTACACCAGAAACGCTGCAACCCCAAAGATTGACAGCCCAGCGTTAGCCCCGGTTGCGCGTGTTAACCGGGGCGAACGCCCTTCGGCTCACTGGGTGAACCCCGATCATTCACTTCTCCCTCCCCCTGCGAGATTCGAGCCAAGCGAGGGGAGAAGCACAACTCCAGCTCAACGGTTCCAATACCGGGTGCGGCTGTTCGACCAAGCTCGGGTGCGGCTGCCAAATCCGCATGTGAGCCGAAGGGCGTTAGCCCCGGTTGCGCGTGTCAACCGGGGCGAACGCCCTTCGGCTCACTGGGTGAACCCCGATCATTCACTTCACCCTCCCCCTGCGAGATTCGAGCGAAGCGAAGGGAGAAGCACAGCCCCAGCTCAACGGTTCCAATACCGGGTGCGGCTGTTCGACCAGGCTCGGGTGCGGCTGCCAAATCCGGTCGACGTGCTGCCACCGTCAATCTGCCCGCGTTGCGTGCCAGTGTTTCGGATCCCCGTGTTCCCACCGGTGTAGATCCGACCATTTCCTTGCGACGTCACACCACCTTGGCTGATGTGGGTTCCGTTGCGTCCGATGGTCATGTTCAGGTTGTGACCGATCCCACCGACTCCGTTGCCGCCCACGCCAATCGAATTCGACAGAGAGATGCCTTTGGGCCCGGCTCCCACGCCAAAGCCATGGCCGAAGTTGGTGCCATTTTTGGAACTGCTCTTCGATTTGGCAAACTTCCACTGGCCGTTCGCGGATGCCCCAGCACTCGCTCCGCCATTGAGAAAATCGACATACGATCCAGCACTCTGTGCCGAGGCGGGTTGGCAAGCGATCGCGACGAACAAGAGAGCAGCGACACCGGACAGGACTTTGAAGTGGACGATCTTGGACATGGTTTTTCTCGCAAGCAGAAGGTTTCAGGAAGTGATTGGAGCGGCTGACTTGCCGCCTCACCAACACTTGCGAGATCCCCTCTCGGATACCCTCACGAAATTCAAAACTTTTCCAAAGACGCCAAAACGTCGCGTTTTGAGGATCAATCTGCGTCGAACACCGTCACCGCCAGATCATCGAGCCAGGCTTCGCCCTCGCCCGCCGAGAGAATCTGAACCTCCATCGGGATGCCCGTCAGCGTCGGATCCGGCGATCGGCCAAAGTAGATTTCAGTCTCAAACTTCCGCCAATCGTAGGTTCCCTCGGCCACGTCCAACGTCACCGGGATTTGTGATCCATCGACGATCAATCGGACAGCTCCCTCGTTCAAATCTCTCGCTTTCGCCCAAACCGAAATGACGCATCGCGAGTTTTCGGGGATCGGAAAAACCTGTTTTGTTCGTCCTCCGATCGTCGGTGTCTCGCCTGCTGGCGGCCGGTCACCGACAATCCGCATCGAATATTCGCCGGTGTGTGCCTGAGACGACGTGACACTGGCCAGCGACCGATACCCTGAATCGTTGATCCACGCGATGCCTCGATCATTGGACCAGTAATTCCATCCGCCTTGTTCAAATCCACCATTGAGCAGCGATGCTCGGTAAGGCCCGGGCGTCTCACCGTCAGCGATCAGCACCTTGGTCGCTCGTGGGAGTTGGTTGATCTCTTTGATCCAGTCCGACAACTGCCGCATCTCTTCCTTTGGCTTCGACGTCTTTGCCCATGCTTTCAACCGATCATACAAGGGGCGTACCGCGCCAATCACTTCGCAACCGGGCTGCGTTTCCAAAGCCACTCGGACTGATTTGGCAGCCTCGGGATATTTCCCGAGAAACGCCTGTGTCCGTCCGATGCCCAACAAACAGGCCGCCTGATGTTCACTCAGCATCGCGAGCTTCGACGCCAATTTGTAAAGACCGAGTGCTTCCTCGTACGCCCCCGAAAGATCCTTGCAAGCTGCGATTCCGTAAGCCGCCCACAAATGGTGGGGATCCAGTTGGTTGGCTTTCGTGAAGTCCTCCGACGCGAGCTTCAATCGCTCGGCGGAAAGATGAAGGATGCCGCGAGCCGCCAATGCGTGAGCCAGCAGGGGCGGCGACAGACCATCGGCTTGTCCCGATTCAAAGAGCTCGTTCAACACCCCTTCAGCCACATCATTTTGCTGGCGTGTCAGATGAACGGAGGCCAGCAACACTCGGTACACGGGCTGCTCTGGATGCAGCAACATCATTTCCTCGGCAAACTGAATCGCATCGGATCGCCCCCGCAAATCTTCTGCCGCGATCAATGCTGAATCCACCACCGGAACCAGAGCCAATGACTGCCGACATGTTTCTAGCAACACGTCGACCGCGAGTTGATTTTGATCGATCGCAGACAGGGTCATGCCATAGACCCAGCCCACCCAAGGCTGTTTCTCGCCGAGCCGGAATGCGTTTTCAGCATCCTGCATGCTCCACAGCAGAAGGTCCTCAATCCGTTCGTCCCGGATCGACGGCTCGACGGACTGGTCCTCCTGCAATAGATCCGCCTGCATCCGATAGAGAGCAGCACGGTCGGCGTAGCCAAAGCAATTGTCTGGATTGATCGCGATGCAGCGGCCAAAGGTTTGGATCGCCAATGAATAGCTTTGCCAATCCAGCTCAGGCTGTTGGATCGCGGAGAAATACTGAAGGTGGCCAAGGGTGAGCTGAGTCCAATAGTGATTCGGACGCAGCGACGCCGACCGTTGAAACAACTGGCGTCCACCTTCCACGGCATCGAGGTTCTTGTAGTTTTTGAACACCACTCGAAACGAGGGGTCCATGGCAGACAGCAAACACATGATGCCGATCTTTTGCGCGTCGGCCGCGTTGCGAGCCGTCCCCAGCTCTTCGCCTTTGACCCACTTGCCATCACCCAAACGGAAGTTCGCGATCCCGCGGTACCAACGCACAGCCTCCGATTGCCGAAACAGCTCCACTCGTTCACTCACAACCTTGGCGGCCTGCGCCTCTGCGATTCCGGCTTTGGTTTGCATCGCCATCCAAGCTTTCCACAAACGCTCCCCCGAATCGGATTGACCATCGGAATGTTTCATCACTCCAAACAACCGAGTGCCAATGGTCTTGACCAACATCCCATCAAGGATGATCCACTGTTGGTAGGTGTCCCAAAGCAGCTGGTCCCTTTGATTCGCCGAAAGATCCTCGTTGGGAAGGTAGTTCCACCAATCGCGTTGCTCCCAAACGCCAAGAGCCTTCACCGCATTCGACGCCGCCATGATTCCCTGCGTGTCACGGCTCATGATCCCAAACTCCTCAGCCTGTTCCGCCAAGTCATAGAACGAGACCAACCGCTGCATACGTTCCGCTTTGGCAACAATCCGCTCGCGGTCGAGGCTGAACTCGGGTTCTTCCTCCAACGTTTTGGAGGCACGTTGCAGGATTCCCAACGCTGACTCGTAGCGACCAAACTCGATCTCGCTGGCCGCGATTTGCCAATCGGAATCAACCGAATTGTGAATCTCGTTCAATCGTCTTTCGTTTGCGATCGTGAGCTGCAACTCCTTTTGGTTGCGTTCCCGTTCGACCTTCAGGCGTTGTGAACTTTGATAACTCCAAAACGCTGCTCCCACAATCGAACCAAACATCAACAACAACGCCGCGACCGCGCCGCTGGTGGCGAGCGTCCGATGCTTTCGCCCCCAACGTCCAATCCGAACCGGCAGCGGATCGTTGAACACTGACACCGATTCATCGCCTAACCAACGTTCCACGTCTGCCGCAAGCGCCGCGGCAGTCGGATAGCGATCCGTTGTCTTCCTCGCCATTGCCTTCAAACAAATCGCTTGCAGAGGTTCTGGCACATTCGCGTCTCGACGACGAGGCGGCGTGACTTCCTCCTGCCGCACCCGTTGCAAGATCTGGCTGACCGAGTCGTCCTGGTGAGGCGGTGATCCCGTTAAAATCTGATACAGGGTCGCCCCCAGCAAATACACATCCGTCTGGCAACCGACCAACTGAACATCGCCGCCGGCCTGCTCGGGACTCATGTACTGGGGCGTCCCAACGGCCCCGCCTGCTCGCGTGTGACTTGAGTCACTGCGGACTGCGGACTCGTCCGATCGATCGATCTCGCCGTCAACGAGTGCGTCCCCCGCCCCTTCCTCCAACTGTTTGGCCAATCCCCAATCCACCACCAATGTCTCACCATAGGGGCCGATCATGATGTTGGCGGGTTTGATATCGCGGTGGATGATCCGCCGGCTGTGGGCATATTCGATCGTGTTGCAAACATCGACGAAGCGATTCAGGATCGTCCGCAACGACCGAGCCTGTTCGCCACCGTCGCCGGCTGACGCGGGCGCAGGTTCATCCTGCAACGAATCACGGTGTTCACGGATGACTTGCCGCAGCGTTTGCCCTTCGATGAACCTCATCGCATAAAAGGGGCGGCCATCCTTCCACGTTCCCATCGCGTAGACCGGAACGATGCCAGGATGTTCCAGTCGGCCGGTGATCTCGGCTTCGCGAAGAAAGCGGGCGTTGGCTTCTTCGTGCCCGTTCCATCGCGGCCGAATTTGCTTGATCGCAACCTCTCGATCCAGTTGCCGGTCGTGGGCCACCAAGACTTCGCCCAAGCCTCCTTCGTCGTGACGGGACAGAATCCGGAACCGAGCGGACTCGTTGACCGAGGCATACTCTTCCGGGATGTCGTCCGTCGCGTCCTCTTGATCGCCCCCGAACGCCTGGATCCGAGGTGACGCGGGCATGAACTTCGAGCGTAAAAAATCATCTTCCTGGGCGGCCTCATCCGCCGCGATCAGTTTCCGTACCTGCTGCAACAGATCACGGTTTTCGCCACATCGTTCCAGCAGATACGCATCGCGGTCCGCGGCTGGGCGATCGATGGCGTCTAGAAAAATGTCTTCCGCGTTGGATGACTGGTCATTGGTCAAAACGATCCCCTCGTTCTTTCAGCGTCACTTCCTTGCGACTTGAATTCGCTCGCAAGTTGCAATCCCCCCGACCGAAGCTTACTCGAATCTCAAGGATCGCCGGCTCCTGTTTGGCAGGCATTTCAGCAACCAAAGAAAAAAAGTGGAAATGAATGAGGGCCCAGCCGAGGGTTTCTCGCAAGGTTCCGGTGAAGACAACAGCGTCCTTCAAAACAACTTCTTGAAACTCTCTCTGAGGATCCCAGCCATGTCCATTCGTCTCTTCGCCATCGCCATCGCAGCGGCCTGCTTGATGACCGCCGAAGCCAGTGCACAAGTCACCGCGAGCAGCTATTCCAACGGCGGCACCGCGATCTCAACCGCCAGCGGACGCGGCAACACCCGACTGAACGCCAGCTCCTACGCCACCAACGGCGGTTACGCCCGAGCCGACATGCGAGGCAGCGGCCGCAACGGTGGGTTCGCCAGCGGAAACAGCACCGCGTACGCCAACGGCGGCGTCGCAATCAGCCAAGGTCGCTCACACGCCAACGGCTGGGGCGCCCGCTCACACGCCAATTCACGTGCGGTCACTCACGGGGGATTCTCGAGAAGCAGCAGCACTGCCAAAGCACTTGGCAACTGGTCCAACGCTCGAGCCAACTCGACGGCAAATTCGTGGTTTGGACGATCCAGCACCAGCCGAGCACGGGCGGTCGACCGTCGCTACTCCCCTCCATCCTCCACCGCGCCCGTGCAAAACGCGGTCATGCCTTGGTAATTCGAAAAAAGGTGTCAGGTACCTTTTCCGAGAAGCCCCAGGGTCATTTCGCGAAAATGTGCCTGACACCCGGTGGGTTCCGATCGCTCCTTGACGGAAGTATGTTCTCAAAAGGCAGCCCACTCCTTCCTTGAAATGGAAATTCCATGCCCGACTCGTTGCTTCCCCTGGATCGTTTGATGGCCACGCTGCGGACTCGTGCCGCGGAACGTCCCGAGGGCTCCTACACCACCAAATTGATGAACGGTGGTGCCGAGGCGATCGGTCGAAAAATCCGAGAAGAAGCCGAGGAGCTGATCGAAGCCGCGGATGAACCCGACGAAGCCGGCCGCCAGCATGCGATCTACGAAGCCGGCGACCTGATCTATCACGCGATGGTCCTGATGGCCTGGCGAGGAATCGAGCTGGACGAAGTCGCCGCGGAACTGGCCCGCCGAGAAGGCACGTCCGGCCTGGTCGAAAAAGCCTCCCGTCCCGCAAAAAAGGACTCGGGCAACGCCGATTCGTGAGCCCGAATGCGGGCGAAACCAAACAGACACCTGCCAAGAATCGAGTCCAGTGATTACTCTTTTTGCCTGTCTGACTTTTTGGCTCTCGATCTTTTTTGGTTCCCATGACGACTTCGGCCCCCCTCGGAAGCAGCCCTGACCCCGACAGCTTTTTGCGTTTGGGGATCCCCAGCAAAGGGCGACTCAGCGAATTGGCAACCGGACTGCTGAACCAAGCGGGATTGAGCTTCCGCCGTCAGAATCGAGGCCTGTTCGCTCGAGTCAGTGGATTACCAATCGATTTGATCTTTTTGCGCACCGATGACATCCCCACGTTGTGTGCCGAAGGCGCCATCGACATGGGCATCACCGGCAGCGACTTGGTGGAAGAAGCCGGGGCAAACGTCGAACAACGCATGGCGTTTGGTGTCGGCCGGTGTCGACTCGCCTTCTGTGTGCCCGATGACGAAGACTACACCGACGCGTCGCAACTGGATGGCAAACGAATTGCCACCAGCTTCCCGCACGTCACCGAGCAATACCTGGCCACCAAAAACGCCAAAGCACATCTGGTGTCCCTGTCCGGCAGCGTCGAAGCCATGATTCGCTTGGGCGTCGCGGACGCAATCGTCGACTTGGTTGAAACCGGCAGCACCCTGGCCGCCAATCGTCTGCGGATCCTCGAAGAAATCGGTCACTACGAAACGGTGCTGATCCAAAACGAAGCACACCGCTGCAAAGAAGTCGCCAACCGACTGGTTTCACGACTCGAAGGCGTCGTCCTCGCACGCGATTATTCGCTGGTCGAATACAACATCCCGCGATCCCAACTCGGTGAAGCCGAAAAGATCACCCCGGGTTTCAACTCACCCACCATCAATTCGCTCGAAGACAAAGATTGGTGTGCGATCCAGGTCATGGTCCGGCGCGGCGAAGTCGTCGAAGTCATGGAACGCCTCAAAGAAATCGGCGCGTCCGGGATCTTCGAGATGACGATCAACAATTGTCGCTTGTAGGTCGACTGCAAACGCGGAACAGTTGTCTTCAACGGTTCCGTCAAGCCACACACAAACACCAAGCCGCGTCCCATCCCAGACGCAGCGTGTCACACCGTTCGCCCAACACCTCGCGACATTGCACACCCAGCCACGCAAACGTTTGAGACAAACGTTCTACTCTCAACAGAGTCGAACAGTTGTCCCCAACTGTTCCGTCTGGCCACACTCAAACACCAAGCCGCGTCGATTCCCAGACGTAGCGTGTCACACCGTTCGCTCAACGCGTCGCGACATTGCGCGCCCAGCCACGCAAACGTTTGAGACAAACGTTCTACTCTCACCAGAGTAGAACAGTTGTCCCCAACTGTTCCGTCTGGCCACATTCAAACGCCAAGCCGCGTCCCATCCAAGACGCAGCGTGTCACACTGTTCGCACAACACCTCGCGACATTGCGCCCCCAGCCACGCAAACGTTTGAGACAAACGTTCTACTCTCACCAGAGTAGAACAGTTGTCCCCAACTGTTCTACTCTGGCCACATTCAAACACCAAGCCGCGTCGATTCCCGGACGCAGCGTGTCACACCGTTCGCTCAACGCGTCGCGACGTTGCACACCCAGCCACGCAAACGTTTGAGACAAACGTTCTACTCTCACCAGAGTCGAACAGTTGTCCTCAACTGTTCCGTCAGGCCACATTCAAACGCCAAGCCGCGTCGATTCCCAGACGCAGCGTGTCACACTGTTCGCACAACACCTCGCGACATTGCACACCCAGCCACGCAAACGTTTGAGACAAACGTTCTACTCTCACCCGAGTCGAACAGTTGTCCCCAACTGTTCCGTCAGGCCACATTCAAACACCAAGCCGCGTCCCATCCCAGACGCAGCGTGTCACACCGTTCGCTCAACGCGTCGCGACGTTGCACACCCAGCCACGCAAACGTTTGAGACAAACGTTCTACTCTCACCCGAGTCGAACAGTTGTCCTCAACTGTTCCGTCTGGCCACATTCAAACGCCAAGCCGCGTCGATTCCCAGACGCAGCGTGTCACACTGTTCGCACAACACCTCGCGACATTGCACACCCAGCCACGCAAACGTTTGAGACAAACGTTCTACTCTCACCCGAGTCGAACAGTTGTCCCCAACTGTTCCGTCTGGCCACATTCAAACGCCAAGCCGCGTCCCATCCCAGACGCAGCGTGTCACACCGTTCGCCCAACACCTCGCGACGTTGCACACCCAGCCACGCAAACGTTTGAGACAAACGTTCTCCTCTGGTCGAACCGCAGTCAAAGCATCCGCCGCAAGATTTGGCCGGTCAAACTGTCGTTGACCGAAGCCACTTCATCGCGAGTCCCGCTGGCAACGATCTGGCCGCCATCCTCCGCCGCACCGGGTCCCACTTCGATGATTTGATCTGCCGCCGCCATCAACATGGGATGGTGCTCGATCACGACCAACGAATGCCCTTCGTCGATCAATGCATCGAAGCACTTCAGCAACCGCGTGATGTCTTCGAAATGCAGTCCGGTCGTGGGCTCGTCCATCAAGAACAAAGTCCGTCGCTTGCTCGATCCCGCGAGGAACGCCGCTAACTTCAAACGTTGTGCCTCACCGCTCGAAAGCGTTGTCGCGGGCTGCCCCAAGGCGACATAGTCCAGCCCGACATCGATCAAACGCTTCAATTTGTTCTGCACCTTCGGCATTTCGCGAAAGAACTCGGACGCCTCCCGGACAGTCATCTCCAGCACATCCGCGATCGTGCGATCTCGATAGCGAACCTGCAACACTTCGTCGCGGTAACGCCGTCCCCGACATTCACCGCATCGCATCGACACATCGGCCAGGAACTGCATGTCGACCGTTTGCACGCCCGCTCCCTCGCACGCCGCACATTGACCGGCCGAGGAATTGAAACTGAAGTGCCCCGGTTTGAAGTTCCGAATCTTGGCATCCACCGTTTCCGCGAACGCTTGCCGGATCGGATCAAACGCTTTCGCAAACGTGACCGGGCAACTGCGAGGACTGCGGCTGATCGGCGATTGATCGACCAACAAACAATCATCAATCGCATGCTCGCCCTGCAACGATCGGAAGGGAAGCGTCCCGGCAACGATGTCCGCCGAAGGAACTTCACCGCGACGTTCGGCCAACCGCGTGGACACGGCACCGAACAAGGTGTCATGGATCAATGAACTCTTGCCGCTCCCCGATCGCCCGGTGACCACGGTCATGCACCCCAGCGGAAACTCCACGTCAATGTCTCGGAGATTGTGCCCGCTCGCACCTGAAAGAATCAATGCACCGGTGGCTGATCGCTCATCCGTCAAATCCAATTGGATCGAACGCTTGCGATTCTTGCCGAGATACCGTCCCGTCAAACTGTCTTTCGTCTTCATCAACTGCTTCGGCGTGCCCTCGAAAGTCACCAAGCCTCCACCAACGCCCGCGCCCGGACCAATCTCAACCACACGATCCGCAAGCTGAATCAGCGTGTCGTTGTGTTCGACCACCACGACGGTGTTGCCACGATCGCGAAGCTTCGTGATCGCGTCGACCAATTGCTCCACATCGACCGGATGCAATCCGGCGGTCGGTTCATCCAGCACGTACAACATGCCAACCAACGTGCTGCCCAACGCCAGTGTCAATGCGATTCGCTGGGTCTCTCCTCCAGACAAGGTTCGCAGCGTGCGATTGAGTTGCAGGTACCCCAGACCGACTTGATCCAAGTAGTGCAACCGATCACGAATTTGACGAACCGGTTCGCTGGCGATCGTGTGGCGACGCTGCTGATCGGCGACCAACAACTCGGCTTGGGTCTGATAGCCGACCATTTTCTCGCGAACCACTTCATCGATTGAACTGGAACCCGCCCCTGAGAGCTTTCCCACGTCCTCACCGAACCACTCGTCTAGAAACCGGTCCAGCTGATCGCACCGCATCGCCAACATTTCTGAAATGTTGTTCCCGCCGACTTTGTACGCCAGCGACTCGGGCTTCAATCGGTCACCACCACATGCCGGGCAAGTCCGATAGCTACGGTATCGCGAGGCAAACACACGGATGTGCATCTTGTATTTCTTGCGATCCAACCACGCGAAGAACCCATTCAAACCACCAAATTTGCGTTCGCGGACACCTTCGTGAATCAGCTTCAGATGCTTCTTCTTTAAACTCGAAAAAGGGACGTCAACGGGCAGGTCATAGTCCTCCGCGAGCGCCAACAACTCCTCCAATTCATGCTGGTACGAAGGAGCATTCCAAGGGGCGATGGCCCCTTCGCGAATCGACTTCGACTTGTCCGGAACGATCCGGTCCATGTCGATCCCGATCACATCGCCAAACCCTTCGCACTCAGCGCATGCTCCCATCGGATGGTTGAAGTTGAACGCTCGTGCGACCGGATCGGGATATTCAATGTCGCAGTGATCGCAACGATGCCGATCGCTGGCGACACGCTGCCGCATCTCACGGCCGTCAACGGACTGCGTGGGCAAGGTTGCGAACAGACCCTCCGCATCGGATTGAAACAACACGACCGCGCGACCATTGCCTTCGGTCATCGCGGTTTCCAACGACTCGGTCCAACGCGACATTTCGGACGACGATGACAGCCGATCGACGACCACGGTCGCCGACACCCCCTTTGATCCAATCCGCTTGGCCATTTTGCTGCGGTCCTCATCGGACAGTTGGAAAGTTTCGCCTTTGAGGATCAGACGCACGAACCCTTCCTGTTGAAGGCCGAGCAAGATCTCTGAGGCAGCTTTCCGGTTCGGCAACCAGAGTTCAAACCCCACAATCGCCCGCTGAACTTTCGCGGCTGGGTCGCTGAGCTGGGCGGCAACGCTTTGAGGACTGTCGATCACAACCGGTTGCCCGCACTGATAACACACCAATTCGGATGCACGTGCGAACAGCAGACGCAGGTGTTCCGCGATTTCGGTCGACGTTGCCACGGTGCTGCGATTGGTTTTGACCACCGAGGCACGAGTGACGGCGATCGCAGGTGGGATTCCGGAAATGCTGTCGCAATCCGGCTTGTCCAGCTGGTTCAGGTATTGCCGCGTGTAGGCAGAAAAACTCTCGATGTAGCTGCGTTGCCCCTCCGCATACAGCGTGTCCAAGGCCAGGGAGGTCTTCCCACTGCCGGAAAGCCCGCAAATGACCACCAATTCCCCGCGAGGGATGTCCACATCGATCTCACGCAGATTGTGAACCCGGCACCCGCGAACCGAAATCGGCTGGCGTGCGACTTTCGGTTTTGATGTTGAACTTTGCCTCGGTCCCATGCTGCATCCACTCACAATTGAACTAAAATATCCGCTCCCCCCAGACCGCCCACCATCCCCGAAAGTACGAGACCCGTTCGAGTATGTCATTTCGCAAATTTCTCGCGACCCCAACCCCACGCGTTTTCGCGGGTTTGCTCGCTCTGTGCCTGGCGATTTCGCTGACGCCCCAGGTAGTGTCGGCACAAGAAAAGGACTCGGTCGCAACCGAAAAGTCAGACGCGTCCAAACCCGACGCAAAACCAGCCGAGACCAAGAGCGAAAAGAAGGCCGAAAAGGCTTCTGACGACGCCAATGAAGAAAAGGCCTCGAAACCAAAACAGGACGCCTCAGAGGCCCCCAAAGCGGGCGCCCCCAAGAGCGAGAAAATGGCCGATGAAAAGGCCGACAACGAAACAGCACCTCAAGAAGAAGTCGCGGAAGAAAAACCAGCCGAGCCCAAACCCGATCCGACTTGGGTGGAGAAAGGTGTTTGGACCTTGCCACCGACCGAAGGACCTGTCGCCGTCGACTTCAAGTTGATCGGCGAATACGCCGGCGATGTCGCGATTGCAACTGAAAAGAAAACGGATGACTCCGATGCATCCACCGAAACCACCAACCAACGATTCGGCATCCAAATCCGAGCCCTCGGTTCAGGTGAGTTCGAAGCCCTGGCTTACGAAGGCGGACTGCCTGGCGACGAGAACTTCAACGAGGCCACTCAGCTGCGTTTGATCGGACGCCGCAACGGAGAAACGTTGGTCCTCTCGGGCGGCCCCTGGGCGTTGTTCGCGGGCCCTGAAAAGTGCCGTTTGATCAACTTCGAAGGCGACTCGCTCGGCGAATTGCCTCGCGTGATTCGAACCAGCCCCACGATGGGCGCTCAGCCACCCAAGGAAGCACTCGTGCTTTTCAACGGCGAGAACACCGACCAATTTTCCAAGGCCCGGATCGCCGACGAAGGCTTGCTCGCCCAAGGTGCCAACATCAAATGGTTGCTCAACGACTTTGACCTGCACCTGGAATTCCGAATCCCGCACATGCCCGGCAAACAAGGCCAACAACGAGGCAACAGTGGCATCTATCTGCAAAGCCGCTACGAGTGCCAAGTCCTGGATTCATTCGGTACCGAACGAGTCTTCAATGGATTGGGAGCCCTGTATCGCTTCAAGCCACCACGTTTGAACATGGCGTTCCCGCCACTGACTTGGCAGACCTATGACGTTCGCTTCACCGCGGCACGGTTTGGTGTGGATGGCAAGAAACTTCGTCCCGCTCACGTGACCTCCTGGGTCAACGGCGTGAAGGTCCAAGACAATGTCGCCTTGCCAGGTCCCACCGGAGCTGGCAAGCCCGAAGAAGCTCTTCCCTTGCCAACGTTGCTGCAAGACCATTCCGACCCCGTCCGGTTCCGCAACGTCTGGGTTCTCGACCGAGGACTCGCAACCGGCGACTCGTTCCCACTTCAAACCGAGAACGAAGCAGGTACGCAGGTGCCACCGGGTACGTGAGCCGTTTGGCGTTAGCCACGGTTCCCACGCATAACCGGGGCGAACGCTGGGCTGTTCAAAGGTTGGTGTTGACACAGCGTTTTCGTGGACAGTTTTTTGCCTGTTACCTCTCCCCCGACGAAGGAGGTCGTGCAGTTTTTTGGTGCTGCATTTTGGCGGGTTATCACATGGCGTACCTCTCCCGAAACGAAGTTTGGGGAGAGGTCGAGCGACGCCGTTCAGGCGTACGCGAGGGTGAGGGCCGAGCATGGGGAGCGGCGCGGATGGCCCTCCCCCGGAAATCTCGCTGAACGCTCGCTTTCCGCCCCCTCCCGCTGCAGACGTCGTGCAGTTTTCTGGTGCTGGGTTTTGGCGGGTTTCTGCAGCAACCACCCATCACAACCCGAAGCGTGAGCGAGGGACGCCCCCAACTCCCACGACGGCCCCATCCGGGGCGACCGTTTGTTTTCCGGCATCGGTCTCTCGGGGCTTCCGCCCCGAGCGAAGCATGACGGCCCCATCCGGGGCGATACCCAGACGCCCGCCACCATTTATTTTTCGAACGTCCCAAGGGAGGGTGATCATAAACGCTTGGCAACACGGTACTAAAAAACTGCACGACCTCAAGTTGAGGGAGAGGTGACTGGTTGATGCGAGGCAGAAACTTGCGCACACCAGAAACGCTGCAACCCCAAAGATTGAACAACAGCCCAGCGCTAGCCCAATGCCATCTACTCTGTAGCGGAACGGCGCGAGCCGTCCGGTGACGCGCCGGAAAACACCCACGATTTACCGGACGGCTTGCGCCGTTCCGCTAGCAAAATCCCCTTGGTTGGATCTAAAGTAAGTGCCATCCAGCGCTAGCCCACGGTTGCCGGAGACGAAACGGACGCAGCGGGTCGTCACTTCGCTGTGCGTGACGGACTTGGAAGTCCATCGTACGACTCAAGAACCCGCCAGGGCTGGTTCGAAGCCTGTGGCCAACCAACCTTCGAATCACTCGCACCCAACCAGCCATGCCATCCTTGGACCAATTTCGCAAACGAGTGCTGACCGACAGCTTGTTTCCACCCTGTGGGCTGGCCGATGCAATGGAGCGGCTCGGATTCGTCCAAGCTGATCCGATTCGCTGTCCGGCGCGTGCCCAGGACTTGATCCTGCGTCAGCGTGTGAAGAACTACCGCGTCGGGGATCTCGAACGCTGTTATCCCGAGCTCGATTTGGAAGAGTGCTACCTGTTCGCCTACGGGTTCCTCTCCAAAGATCTTTGGGGAATCGTGCATCCCAAGACGGAAAAGGAATTGTCCGACGAACACCGCCAAACGCTCGAGGTGATTCGCCAGCACGGCCCCATGCACTCCAAGGACCTGGAATCGCATGTCGGTGGTGAACGAGTGCAAAACTACTGGGGCGGCTTTTCAAGGTCCGCAAAGATGACCATGGAATCTCTGCACAACCGGGGTGCATTGCGAGTCGCGAGCCGAAACAACGGCATCCGCATCTACGACGCGGCCAAGGAGTTGGAACCAACCTTGTCGAACGAAGAGCGCTTGCAGCAACTGATGCTCGCGGCGCTGCAGGCGATGGGCGCAACCACTCGTCGGTTCCTATTGAGTGAACTGTCGCATTTCAAATACTTGATCGAAAGCGTCGCGGATCGTCGCCAGTGTTTACAAGCTTTGATCGACGCCGGTCGAATTCGCGTCGACATCGTCGATGAGGTGGAATACCTGTCCCTGGACTTGGGGAGACGTGGACGCATGAAAGCAGACACCGTTCGAATCCTCGCCCCGTTCGATCCGATCGTGCGAGATAGAACCCGATTCGAACATTTGTGGAACTGGACCTATCGATTCGAAGCCTACACGCCCAAGCCCAAACGCAAATTGGGTTACTACGCCATGCCGGTGCTCTGGCGAGATCAAATCGTCGGCTGGGCAAACGCGGCGGTGGACGCGGGCCGTTTGAAGGTGGACTTTGGCTACGCGGATCGTCGTCCGAAAGAACGAGTCTTCCGGCAAGCCGTGGAATCGGAAGTGAATCGACTGGCTGAGTTCCTGGGACTTGATGAAAGCGCCCAAGAAATTTCACATGGCTGACGCATTGCGACGGCGTTGGTTCTTTTTTGCAACCAACGCGATCGCGATCAGCCCCGTCTCAAAAGCAAGCGTGGCTGCGAGCTTTCCGACAAAGGAGATTGGAACAACCTCCGCTTCGGAAACGTCGCCATCGACTTGAAACTTCCGTGCCGGTGAGTCGAGGTACTTCTTCTCAAACTCCGCATCCACATCCAATCCGGTCGCGATCCATGCCGTCTCGTCTTCCGCGATGCGGTGAAACAACTCGTCGCCCTGTTTGATCTCGTTGAGCAGTTGCTCCTCCACCTGATTCAGTTCGACCTCCTTCTGCATCGCAATTGCAACGAAAGCCTTGTGACGGTAAGCCGCGACGGCCTCTGGAGCATCCACTTCCATGGATGCTCTCAAATAGGCTCGAGTGGCCAACTGCTTTGAGTCTTCATCGCTGTCATCTGCAAGCAGCAGATCGCCAAGTGCCTCCAGCAACACGGGTGAATCATGATTGCCAAAACGCATCATGCCCATCACCCCTATGGCAGTCGCTTGAATCTCCTCCAGAACGTCATCCTTCGCGGGTTTCCGAGCGTCCAACACAAAGGGAGTGAAACCGACATTCCACCAATCACTCTCCTCCGAAATCGGCAATTGCTTGGAAGGACGCCGCTTCTCAATCAAGTACTCCACCAGAAGCTGCTGATAGATTTCACGACCAAAGTGGGCGTCCGGGTTGATCGCAATGGCCTTCCGAATGTGCTCCCGGCCTTCTTCCAGTTGCCCGGCATGGATGTAGAACGTTCCCAAATTGGCTTCTGATTCGTAGCGTCCCTGTTCCGGCCATCGTTCGATCTTTTCGAGGATTGTCTCGATCGCCTTGTCGTGATCGCCCAGTTTGTCATGGGCAACCGCGATGTCGTCCAGATCGGTGGGAAGCAATTGATCGGTGGGCTTGGCCCTCCGGGCGGCGATTCGCCATTCGTAGTAAGCGTCCGAATGGCGAACGAAGTACCCAGCCATCAATTCATGAGCCCCCGGGAACACTCGTCGTTCCATCGCGAGTGTGTCCTGGTCCCACAGACAAGCGGACAAGTGACGCGGAAAGAATGCTGAGAAGACAGCAACAAGTAGCATGAATTTTCGCATTGGATTGGCTCCTGATACGACTCAGCCTACACGATCCGCCATCACTCCATTCAGCTCAGTTCGCCCAATCTTCAAGGTTGTCCCCAGACAATGTCAGAAAGAAGCGCTTGTGATTCCGCTTGTTTCCGCCACTCAGCCTCGGTGCTGCCACTGATCAAGACCTCGGAAACACATCCGGTGGCCATCATGACGATCTGTGGCAGGTCAACAATTCGGCTGACGTTGAGCAAATCGGGTGAATTGCGATTTGAGGCGGGCAAATCAGTCAGTTGAAGCTTGGCAATGGAGTCCGACCACAGCGAAGCATGCAGAGCGATGAACGCCGCGTCGCCGCTTCCACTCAGGTTCCAAGGACCGGCCACTGCCAACTTGTTCTCGTCCTGGGTCAGGGCCTTCAACGCGCTGACCACATCGTAAATCTGCATTCCAGCCGCCGTTTGTCCCAGCAACATGAACCGGCGACGAATGTGAGTCCGATCACGTTCATCGCGTGACCACTCTGTTGGCCCCACACCGCGTGGAACCACCAAGACGGTCGTTCGGCCGGACGCCGTCATTTGTTTCCAGGCTGCAGCGTCAGGTTGAATGTCAGCGAAACGCTCGGGTGCCACCACCGCCAATCCAGAGGAGGCTCGTTCCCAGCCCGATTGGTCCAACACGATCACATCCAAGGGTACATCCGCACCGGATGGCTCTGACAGCGGAGTGTCTGCTGCCTCGGTTGGACGCAAGACAATCAATGGCAAACGATACGGTGACTGACTGGCATATTCGGCAAAAGTGACTTCGGCCTCATCTCGTTGAACTTTTGAGACTACCTCCAGTTCCGGCGCGGCAGCCACGTCGGGCCAACCAGCAAACGTCTTGGTTCGCAGCTGATCCTTCCAATGCTTGGTGGCGGCGGCTAACTCGGCCGGCGTCTTCGGTGCGTCCTCCATCGATGCTTTCGGAACGAAGGATTCGTGAATCGTTGTCACGCGTTCGTCACGGGGTAGTTCAGCGAACACCCTCAATTGCTTTGGTTCAAACAGCTTCGTCGCCACCTTCTCGATCAGCGATTCATCGCCACGAAGATGACGGTTCAGCCAACGAAACGCGTGAATCCGTAGTTCCTGAGTGTCTTGGTGCGGCCCCGACGTGATTTGCAATCCGAGGTTCTTCTCCGCTCCGTAAAGCTCGTAGATCTTTCGGACTTTAGCGTGCAGATCGACCACGCCGTTGAGTGGGAAGATGGAGTCGCTGTCGGTGTTGGAAATCAACAACGGTCGAGGCGCCACCAAGGCCGCAACCATCGGGAAGTCCCAGCGATACGTGTTGACCATGTACATGCAATCGCAATGACCACTGACGCAGCCGTCCACCACGTGGTTTTCAAGGGTGGTGATTCCAGCGACCGGAACCGCCGCTTGAATGCGTTCGTCGATCGCAGCCAACCACCACGAGTAAGCCCCGCCACCACTGCGTCCGGTCACGCCTATCCGCTTCGGATCGACTTCGGGACGAGACTGCAGCAAGTCCACCGCTCGCATGCTGTTCCATGCCTCCACGCCAGCTGGTGTGTAGCCACGATTGTTCCACCACCACATTTTTTCACGGTAGGTCCCGTGGTGAATGCCTTCGATCTCGCCAAGCTGAATCGTGTCGATGACCAAACACACATAGCCATTGCGAGCGAACCAGGCACCGTGGTGTTGGTAGTGAACTTTGTTGCCGTAGCTGATGCCGTCTTCGACCACGCGGCCATGGCCACACACGTACAACACCGCCGGCAACGGCTCATCGACTTCCGCAGGGCGATACAAATTCGCGGTGACGTACAGACCCGGCATCGACTGAAAGTGCAGTTTTTCAACGATCACATCGTCCTTGCGATTTTCGCCCGTCACGGTGGTGTGCAGTTCACTCCGAGCCGGCAACGGGTTCAACCCAAGCATGTCCAGCAACTGCTGTCGATAAATTTCGCGACGGCTCGTCCAATCCTCCAGCGTTTCAATATCGGCCAGAGATTGCTCACTCAGTTGCTGGGTCTGTTGTTCGAAGTACTCCGCTACCAATTGATCGCCATCGGACGATTCCCCTGCGGGAGGCTCCGCCGCGAAGCAGCCTGAGCCAAGGAGGCAGTTCAAAAAAAGGCAGAAGGTCGACAGAGCAACCAAAGCGGGCCGGCGCATGAGTGAATCTCAATCGCGAAAGAGGTGGGGAGTGGGGCAGGTGGGGAGCGACGAGTTGGCTCGATTCTGGGAACCAAGCGATCGCTTCGCCTCATTGTAGATGGTTTGCTCCCGCCAGTGGTTTGCCCACGCAAGGTGCCGCCACTTCACGGTTCACCCGCGGTCCACCAACGTCCCGCACCCGTCAATTCGTGTACGCCGCCTGGCGATTGTACTGGTCGACTTGTTCGTTCAGCGTCCAAAGGTCATACAGCCATCCCACGCCAAACAACCCACCGGTCAGAAGATAAATGACTCCGGTGAACCACTTTTCGAGGTAGAAGCGATGGATCCCAAACAGCCCCAGGAACGTCAGCAGGATCCACGCAATCGTGTAGTCCACTGGCCCCGTGGTGAAACGCATTTGAGCCCGACGATCCATTCCGGGAATCAAAAACAAATCGACCAACCAACCGATCCCGGCCAGTCCAAGCGTGAAGAACCAAATGGTGCCCGTGATTTGTTTCCCGTAGTAGAAACGGTGTGCACCAAAGAAACCGAAGATCCAAACGATGTACCCGATCACAATCGAATGGGTTTCGGGCGGAGGCAGGTAGCCTTGGGCGAGTGGCTCGGATGGCTGGGCGGGTTGATGGGGTGTCGACATGGCACTTTGCTGCAGTGGAACGCGTAGCATCGCACAGAATCTGCGATGGTGGGGGCTTTTGCCCAAGACCGCTGAATCAAGGAGTGTAGCAGGCTCACTCCGTGTGCCGTCCGCTTCCAATCCCGGGATTTCAGTGAAGAGGTGGACGGCACATGGGATTGTGCCTGCTGCCGATTGAGCAGCATTGGACTTTGGTCCTTCTAAGCAGGTCGGCAGGAGTCTTTCGGCATTTGAAATATCGTGGCAAGCGTGGTTGTTTCCACGTACAACCGGGGCGAACGCCCAAACGGCTCACATGGTGATGCCCGATCATTCCTGCCGACCTGCTTAGGCACCTTTGCCGGCTGCATCTGGCGAGCCAGTTTCAGCAGCAGTGATCGCGACTGGCATTCCACCCGTTGTGTGAGAACCGCTGGGGCAACGGTTTCAATTTTGCAGTGTGATTTACGAATCGAATGACCGGCCTTGTCCAGCGCGTTCCGCTTTGGCTTCGGATCGGCTGCGTTGTTGCAGGTACAGCTTGATCGGAACTTCACCAAACGGCAGGTGGTCACGCATCCAAGCAATCAGATACCGTTGGTAATCGTGGGTGAAGGCTTTGGGGTCGGTGCACATCACCACCACCGTGGGCGGCTCGGTCGAAACCTGAGTGGCGTAGAAAATTTTTGGACGACGGCCTTGGTACATCGCCGGTGGATGCTGGTCGATCGCGGCGCGAAGGATCCGGTTGAGCTCCCCCGTGGACACTCGACTTTGAGCCTGCTTGTAAAGCATCGCGGCGTGGTTCATCACCGCTTTGACGTTGCGTCCAGTTTGCCCGGTGATGAAGGCGATCGGAGCGTAGGACAACGTGGTGAATTGGTGACGCAGGTATTTGACCCAACGTTCCGTGGGCACTTCTTTGTCGACCTTGTCCCACTTGTTGACCACGAAGAGCACCGGTTTGTGGTGCTCCATGATGTAGCCGACCAGCTGCTTGTCGACCTTGCTGACTTTTTCCAAGGCATCAAAGAACATCAGCACCACGTCTGCCCGACGGACGCTGCGCTGTGCCCGGTGGCTACCGTAAAAATCCAAGTCCGTACGAATCGATTTGCGTTTGCGAAGCCCCGGTGTGTCGATGGCCAGGAACGTCTGCCCGTCGACTTCGAATCGCACGTCGACACTGTCTCGGGTTGTCCCAGCGACTTCGCTGACAATCATCCGATCGGATTCCGCCAGTGTGTTGACGAAGGTGCTCTTGCCAACGTTGCGACGCCCCACGATCGCCACCTTCATGGAGGACTGCGGAGCAACCAAGTCCTCGTCTTTCTCAGGCAGCCGATCCACGATGACTTGGATCAGATCATCACGGTGTCGATTCTGAGTCGTGCTGACGGTGATCAGGTGCCCGCGTCCGAGCTTTCGAAATTCATCGGCGTGAATGTCTTGGTGCTCTTGGTCCGCTTTGTTGGCAACCAGGATCACGGGTCGCTCCACTCCCCGCAGACGCTCGACGACTTCTTCATCCAGCGGCATCAATCCGGTTTGAACGTCGACGACCAGCAGGATCACGTCCGCCGAGGCGATCGCCATGTCAATTTGCCGGCGCACATCGCTGGTCAGATCGTCGGCGTCTTCGACCCCCATTCCGCCTGTGTCGACCAGTTCAAAAAACTGATCGTCAGACTCGATCAAGGTGGTCATTCGATCCCGCGTCACGCCTTCGAAGTTATCAACGATTGCGAGACGTCGGCGTGCGAGCCAATTGAACACACTGCTCTTGCCGACATTGGGACGACCGACGATGGCGACTTGAGGGACTGGCATGACAAAAATCGAACAGAGGGTAAAAGGAACGACGAATCGGTGGTAACCTGCCAATGGTAAGCTGCGTCGAGCATTTCAAGAATCCCTTCCTTGCTCGAACTTCCCCGCAATGACCGTTTTTTTGACGCGAAATCGCTTCCTCGGTTGCTCATGACCTCCCTAGAAAACGACCTCGATCCCGGCGAAACGCACGAAGCCACGGGAGAACTGCTGGCTCACCTGCAACGGGTCGGCATCCGATTCATCCCCCAACCGAATGCGGAATCGGTCGAATCGTGGCAATCACGCTGGCAACAGACGGTCGTCACGCCAACCGAAGCGGGGCCGCCGACCGAAGGCACGCAGCCCACCCCCCGACCAGGGAGCAGCACGACAGCGGCTGATCCATCGACGATCGCCGCGGATGTCAAAACCCCGCCCCGAGCCCCGCAACATCGCTTGCAACCCGTCGAGTCATTCTCGGTCTCTGACGATCCCTACCCCGGGAAGAACCTGCCGATTGCTGACCGCGAAACGGAGCTGGCCAATCTGGCGTCGGTCGTCGCGGGTTGCACCAAGTGCGATATGTTGGCCAAGTGCCGAACTCAAACGGTCTTTGGCGAAGGCAATTCGGCCGCCCGGTTTGCGTTCCTGGGAGAAGCCCCCGGTGCAGACGAGGATCGACTCGGGCGTCCGTTCATTGGGCGTGCGGGGCAGTTGCTCGACAAAATGGTCCAAGCCTGCAAACTTCAACGAGAAGACATCTACTTGCTCAACACGGTCAAATGCCGACCGCCGGAAAACAGAAATCCAGAACCCACCGAACTCGACAATTGTCGCTCGTACTATGAGCAACAGCTTCAGATTTTGCGACCTGAATACATCGTGTGCCTCGGTGCAATCAGCGCTCATTCGTTGCTGAAGACCAAACTGTCCGTCGGTCGACTTCGACAACAGTTCCATCAGTACCACGAAAGCAAGGTGCTGGTGATCTATCACCCCGCCTACTTGTTGAGAAATCCAGAGGCCAAGAAGGCGGCCTGGGCTGACCTTCAGCTGCTGATGCGGGACGCAGGTTTGGCGTGAAATCGACGGCAATGTCGTCGCGGCGACGGGCGTGTGGTGTTGCTCGCGAATTCCGTCACGTGCAGTCCGTCGACAGAAATTCAGTCACGCCGATTCAGCTGACCGGAATGGCTGCTTCCTCTTCCGGCGTGGCTTCCATCCAACTGTCGTCCTCGTCGTCGATGTCCTCGTCTTCCGCGGCTCCGGCTTCTTCCCCCAGCTTGGCTCGCAACTCCAGCACTTCCTCACGGATGGTGTTGAACTGCATTGCCATTGCTGACCAATGGTCATCGTTGCGGAAGGAAATGTTGCGTCCTTCTTTGCCGTCGATCAAGTTTTGCATCTCGCGACGCATGCTGAAGATCGGTCCGGCAAATCGGTTGCTGACCTTCAAGACGTCGTAGATCATCAGCGGTCCGAGCACCAACAATCCAGGAACCCAATAGATGGCCTCGTCAGTGAGCGACAGGAACAAATCCGCTGTCGCGACACCCGGGTGAATCATCGACTGAGTGAAGAACTGAATCACCACGAAGTACGTCACACACGCGGTCCCATAGAGAACGGCGCACAAAATCAACGCCACCTGGACATCACTGTCAATCAGCAATTGCTGCCGGAGTGGACGGGTGGGACGTTTGGCTTTCATGGGAGCAAATCCAATTCAATTGGCAATGGCGTCTGACGAATTGCTCAAGCTATTGCTTGTCTCGGCCACCAAGACGCTGATGCCGGCTGCGGCAGTCACAATGATCAGTGACAGCATCACGGCGTACTCAACGGCAGTTGGGCCATCTTCTTCGAGCAGAAATCGCTTGATCGATCGCAAGAAGGGTCGCTGGGACATGGAACGGGTTTCATTCGGTTGTGAATCAATGTGGCAGGATCACGCTCCTACTCTGACGAAAACCTAGCCCGGCTTTGCCAGATGGGCGGGGCTTATCGAATGGGATTGTCGCCGAACCGTGAATTCGTGCCGGTCATTCGGTCTGTAACGTTTGAATCGTTTTCTCTCGAACAGAAGCACCGTGGGAGCCCCTCAAAGGAGGAATCCATGGGACTTGACATCCCAGCAATACAAATCTGCAGAGAAAATGAACTCCCTAACCAGATTGAACCTGGCACGGGGACAAATCGTGATTGCAGACGAAGTATCCTGTAGAAACACCAGTTTGATCCCAGTTTGGTAACTCACCGCCTCAGGTCTTCATTGTGATGCGATTTCGATCGATCCTGCCTTCATCTCTTGCTGCCCCCATGTCGAATTCAGGTCTCTCGTCCGTGATGGTCTGCCTGACCGTCGGATTGGCATGGATATTGACCACGTTCGCTTGCAACCCTGCCTCCGCACAACCGCTGCCCAATCCCAAGCATGGTGACCCGACGGACAAGTTCCACCCGCTGGAACCCTGGTTGCCGACGCCCAACGTTTACCGCACGGCATCCGGGGCGCCGGGACCTCAGTACTGGCAACAACGCGCCGACTACGCCATCGACATCGCGTTGGACGACGAAAATCAATCGCTCAGCGGCACCTGCGAAATCACCTACCACAACCAATCCCCCGACACGCTGGATTACCTGTGGGTGCAACTGGATCAAAACCGATTCAAAAACGATTCCGTCGCAATCACCAGTCAAGCGGCCCCCGGAATCAGCTCTCAGGCGACCTTCAAGTTCGTCGAAACCATGCTCGCTCAACAAGCGTTTGACGGAGGCTACAAGATCAGCTCCGTGACCGATGCCAAGGGCGATGCGATTGACTACCTGATCGTCGACACGATGATGCGAGTGGACCTGGGCGCACCACTTCCACCGGGCAAATCAACTCAACTGAACATTGAATACAGCTACAACATTGTCGACGCGAAAATGATTCGCGCTCGGGGCGGCTACGAGTTCTTCGAAGACGACAAAAACTACATCTACGAAGTCGCTCAGTGGTTCCCTCGGATGGCGGCCTACACCGACTACACCGGCTGGCAACACCACCAATTCTTAGGCTCCGGTGAATTCACCTTGGAACTGGGCGACTATGACGTTCGGATCGATGTTCCCGCCGACATGGTGGTCGCATCAACGGGAACCCTGAAGAACACCAACGAAGTCCTGAAACCTGAATGGAAGACTCGTTTGGCCAAGATGAAAAAGGGCGAGGACCCGGAATTCATCATCACCCCCGAAGAAGCGAAGGAAAACGAAAAGTCGAAGTCCAAAGAACGTGCGACTTGGAACTTCACCGCCAAAAATGTTCGCGACTTTGCCTTCGCTGCCAGCCGTAAATTCATCTGGGACGCGATGCCGGTCAAAGTGGGCGACCAAACCGTGTTGGCCATGTCGTACTATCCCAACGAAGCCGAACCGCTGTGGAGCCAGTACAGCACTGAATCCATCGCTCACACGTTGGAAGTCTACGGACGCTATTCGTTTGAGTATCCCTACGAGGTCGCGATCAGCGTCAACGGGCCGGTCTACGGAATGGAATACCCCATGATCTGCTTCAACGGCCCGCGCCCGGAAAAGGACGGCACGTACAGCAAAGCCACCAAGTATGGATTGATCAGTGTCATCATCCACGAAGTTGGCCACAACTTCTTCCCGATGATCGTCAACAGCGACGAACGCCAGTGGACGTGGATGGACGAAGGGCTCAACACGTTCCTGCAATACCTGACCGAGCAAGAATGGGAAGACAACTACCCCTCGCGACGTGGCCCGCCCGAAAAGATCGTTCCCTACATGCGAGGCAGCAACCAACGGCCGATCATGACCAGCAGCGACGAGATCCTGCAATTTGGTTCCAACGCCTATGGCAAGCCTGCCACCGCACTGAACATCCTGCGGGAAACGGTGCTGGGACGCGAACGGTTTGACTATGCGTTCTCGCAGTACGCGAAACGTTGGAAGTTCAAACGCCCCACACCCAGTGACTTTTTCCGCACGATCGAAGACGCCTCCGGGACCGACCTGGATTGGTTTTGGCGAGGTTGGTTCTACAGCACCGATCACGTGGACGTCTCCATCGAAGGCGTCGAACTGTATCTGATCGACAGTGGCGATCCAGACGAAACCGCCGAACGCAAACGCAAGCAGAAGGACGCTCGCGAAGACAACGTGACCGATGAACGCAACCAAGCTCTGCCACTTCGACGACGAATCGATTGGCGTCCCGGATTGAAAGACTTCTACAACGCGGCGGACTACGACGAAGACAAAGTCGAAGAAAATGATCGCAAGAACTACCAAAAGTTCCTCGACAAACTGAGCGACGAACAACGTGCCATGCTTCGTCGGACCACTCGGTTCTACGTCATTCAGTTTGCCAACCAAGGTGGACTGGTGATGCCGGTTCCATTGCGCATTCACTACGCCGACAACACGTCCGAGGACGTTCAACTGCCACCTGAAATCTGGCGTGTGAACAGTCAGACCGTGAAACGGTTGTTCCTGACCGAAAAGGAAATCGTTCGTCTGGAAATCGATCCCAAACGAGAGATCGCCGACACGGATGGCAGCAACAACCACTGGCCACCAAAGTTGGAACCAAGCCGCTTCAAGCTCTACCAATCCGGAAAATCCAGCAATCCAATGCGGAAGGCTGCTGAAAAGGAAAAGGCCGAGCAGAAAAAGAAAGCGGAGCAGGAAAAGAAAGAGTCCGATCCCAAAGCAGATGACTCCAACAAACCCGCGGCCAAGCCGGATGCAGACAAGTCCGCCGAGTCCAAAAGTAAAAAGCCCGAGGACAAGAAACCGGCCGACAAGAAGCCTGAAGGCAAGGAACCGGTCGAAAAGAAGCCTGAAGACAAGTCTTCAGAGGCCTCTGAAGAATGATCGCCCTGGTCACTTGCAGCTGGATTCTTCTGGGCGGGATGCTATTGCATCCCACCCAGGAAACGCTGTGTGAACTTCAATGGAACCCGGACACCGAGCGAATCGAAATTGCGTTTCGTTTGACCCTCGGGGACGAAGAACGTTTGCTGAAAGAAGCGGAGTCAACGCTTACAAAATTGCGAGCGAAACAAGTGGACTCCGATTCAAACTCCGAGGTGGATCCTCTCTCCGTCGCGGACGGCAAGTCGGCGATCCAGTTGAAATCTCAGCAACTAGCGTTCGGCCGCCACATGACATTCGCCAATGACGACGCGTGCCTGCCGGCACCGACCGTCGCCAATGCCGCGAAGTATCGCTGGGTGGGACGCCGAGAAGAAGGCATCCACGTGTGGTGGTTCGCGGAGTACTCAGTTGCGTCCAGGGACGCCTCCGAAATCAAACCGCCCAGCCACGTGCGGTGTGATTTGTTCGTCGACAGGGCCCGAAACACTGCTCATCCCAGTGGACACGGTCCGCACGATGCGTTTCAAAACACCTTCGTGATTCTGGGGCACCCCGTTCCGGTCTCCGCCGTGATCACACCGCGGGACCCGGTCGCAGAACTACAATGGCCGGACTGATTCCTCCGGCCGCCCAGCTTAGGCTGCCATGCGAGCGTTTTGCGTCACTGCACTTCGACGCTGAGCGTTCGAGTGCTTGCCAGCGTGGGACGCTTCCTGAGCCAGCACTTCTTCAGCGAGCGATTGATAATCGATCGCTCCATTGCTTTCGCTGGAGTAATCAAAGATCGATTGCCCAAAGCTGGGAGCTTCCGCCAATCGAATGTTGCGGCGAATCCGAGTGTCAAAGAACTTGGCTCCCGAGAAGAACTCGCGTCCGTCCTTGGAAGCAGCGAAGAACTCATCGATGTCAGTGCTGACTTCGGCGGCCAAACGCGTGTTCGCGTCGTACATGCACAACACCACTCCGCTGAGCCGCAGTTTGTTGTTCATCCGTCGCGAAACGACTTCGATTGTTCGCAACAGCTTGGACAAACCGTGCAACGCCAAAAAGTGTGGTTGCAGTGGCAAGAAGACTTCCTCGACCGCGACCAACGCGTTGAGCGTCAGCACACCCAGACTCGGAGGGCAGTCCAAGACCAAGTAGTCGAAGTCTTCCTCATCGTCCGCCAGTTTGTCGCTCAAAATCATTTCGCGACCGACTTCACCCGCCAACTCCATTTCAGCGGCAGCCAAGTCCAGGTTGGACGGGACCACAAACAGGTTTTCACCGACTTGTTGGCGTGCTTCAGAAAGCGAAACATCGCTGCACAAAACTTCGTACATCGAGGGAACACTTCCATCGATGGCAGTGATTCCAAGGTGCAATGACGCGTGAGCTTGTGGATCCAAATCCATCACACAGACGCGACGACCGGATCGAGCGAGAGCGGCGGCCAAATTGACGCTGCTGGTCGTTTTGCCCACACCACCTTTTTGATTGATGACAGCGATTGATCGCATGATGGCAATGCTCCTGAGTTACAAATGGTTAAGGGCGTGCGTTGAGAGGGATCCGATCCAAATCGGGCAACCGATCAAGCGGTCCGCAGATCGTTGCTGAGATCTTGGTATGCCAAAAGAACGTCATACAAATCCGAGTCGATTCGCACCACATCATCTGCGAAATCCATCAGCCAAGTTCGGTTGCTCTGGCCCGCTTCGATCAACAATCGAGCCACTTGAGCCAGCGGAAGCGAAACAGTTTTGGGCGTTTCCAATCCCGCCATGCGATCCAGTTCCATCTCGCGACGAGCTTGTTTCAGGTCGGTGGAATCCGATTTCGATTGATGACGGGCAGTGAGGGATGTCACAGAGAGTCATTCCATTGACGAGTGTTTTCGGTTGGCATGGCCGCGAAGATTGGCAACCCGTGGACCAGGATGTAACAAGCCGAGCGGGTTCGACGCCAGGGCGTCGCGTGAAAGAAGTATCGACTGTGCCGACTGGGCAACTTGAGGGAATTTTGCGGGCAATGAATTCCGCTTGAATCGGATCCCAAAAAGCGGCCAAGATCTTCTTGGTCTCGCACGACCATCGGCGTCCACCGGCGTTTTCGGGACAGATTCCTGGCGGCAAGGTGTTCCAGCTCGGACGACCTGTTGAATGCCCCCCTCCGAAGCGATCATGATAGATGCCCCAGACGCCCCGCCCTTTCGTCGCCACGCCCCCCTCCCAGAGGCCTACCAATGCCAATCTCAAATCCACCTCCGGTATCCGGGCAGCCCAGCGTGTCCAATCGGCCCGCTCAAACACAACTTGCCACCGAATCCACCCAGCCAAACGAAACCGTGACCGGACTGAAACAATCGATCATGGGCTGGTGTTTCAAACCCATGCCCGTGATGACGTTGGCCACCGAAGCCAAGAAAATCGGCTACACCGCTCTGGAAGGTGTCGGCGCAGAACACTACCCCGCGATCAAGGAACTGGGACTCGACATTTCGTTGGTCGGCAGTCACGGCTTCCAAAAAGGCCCCCTGGATCCCGCCAATCACCCAGCCGTCGAACGAGCACTCCGGACTGGAATCGATTTGGCAGTGGAGTACGGTTCGCCCTCGGTCATCACGTTCACTGGAATGAAAACCCCCGGGATCACCGAGGAAGCCGCCTTTCGAAACTGTGTCGCGTGTTGGAAGCGGGTGACTCCCTACGCGGAGCAGCACGGCATCCAAATCGTCCTGGAACATCTCAACAGCGTCGATGACTCCCATCCCATGAAAGGGCACCCGGGATACTGGGGCGACGACATCCATCGGTGCGTGGACCTGATCCGTGCCGTCGATTCGCCAGCCATGAAATTGCTGTTTGACATCTACCACGTGCAAATCATGCACGGTGACGTGACCCGTCATATCCGCCGTTATCACGAATTTGCGGGGCATTATCACACCGCCGGCAATCCGGGCCGCGGAGAGCTGGATTTTAACCAAGAAATCAACTATCCACCTATCATCCAGGCCATTCGAGAGACCGGCTATACTGGATACCTCGCCCAAGAATTCATTCCCACCAACCCGGATCCGATCGCCTCCCTTCGCCAAGCATTCAGGTTGTGTAACGTCTGATTTCTTGGACCCCCGCCACCGAACGTTGGCACCTGAACTTCGGTTCGCATTTTCGAACATGTCCGAAAAAAACCACCCCAATCACCGACCGATCGACGCTTCGATCGACGACGCGAATCCGAATTCGGATCGTGATGCGGCGGAGGGGAATGCGTTGACGCGGCCAGGTTTGCCAACCGCCGAGTCCGACGATTCGAGTGACGAACGGGCAGGCGATTCTGGCGATTCGATCTTTGACCAAATTCGTCATTGCCATCCGAATCCCCAAGCGGCGACCGAACTGCTCGATGACCTGCATTTCGCCACCTTGGGTTTGCGAACCAACGAAAGCCGCCTGCACATCATCCGAACCGCCACCAAACGCAGCGCTGGTGCGCTCGCGTCGGTTCAGGTCAGCAAGCCTTCGACGATCAATGAATGCCACTTGGCCCGTGTGATCACGTCCGCCTATCGAGTGATGGATCCGCGGTATCGGATCGACCGGCATCAACAAGTCCAACTGGGGCGGATCCTCCCGTTCGAACTGGAAAGTGTTTCCTGCAAGTCGTTTTCGCAAGAAACGTTCTTCGCGACGACCGGCCAAGACTCATCGCTTCCAAACAATGTTCTGATCCCCCACCCTCCCGCTGCCTTGCCCACCACCCCGCGTGGTCAATTGATTGACCTGGCCATTGAGGCCAGCGATCCACAGAAGATTGCCGAAGCGACAACGCCGCCGACCAATTGGGTTCAAACGGTCGAACAATCCCTGTTGGACGACCTGCCGCCTCGAAACGAAGGCGAACAGGTTCTCGAAGAGATGCGTGCTCATCGAGGACGTTTGAAACGCTGGATGTCGGAGGTCCGCACACTGATTGGGCTCTCCGTGCTTTGCCTTGCTGCGACGTTCTACTTGGCCTACTGGCTTGGCGCTCGCCAGGCGAACCAATCGTCCACCGCCATCAATCCCACAGATCGGATTGCGAGAGTCGAAGCGGACGCACCCGCGTCCCTGACGCCTGAGTTGCCCGCGGCGGAATCGCAACTCAACAATGAAGCCTTCACCCCGGAAATTGCCCCCGCCCCAACCTCCGTGGCGATGACTCCCAGTGGCCCAGCCGTGGCAGAACTCGCAGCGGAGTCCGGAAACGAATCATCCACCACCCAATCCAATGTTCCCCTGCCGGATCCCCAACCGGCCAAGGTGGAATCCGACATCGTGGCCAGCGTCGATGTGGCCGCCCTCGTCGAGACGGATCCAGCAGCCCCCGGCACTGAAACATCGGAGGCTTCCATGGAAATGTCCCCCGTGTCGGATGCCCCGGACTCCGACGCTCTCGCTTCCAGCTCAACCACCGACACTTCCCCTGAGATCAAGTCACCGTCGCCCGTGGAATCACGGCCCCCGAGTGAAGTTGTTCCCCCACGTCGCGAACCACGCTGGACTGACGCGCAGATCAGCGAAGCGACGCAGGAACTGTGGGACGAGACCGAACGAGCCTCACGACGTTTCCAGTTGACGGAAGCCGCTGGACTGATCGACCAGTGGGAACTGATCGCGGAACTGGCCGGCACGGGATCGCTTGAACACCTCGCTGCGATGCACCTCAGCTTGCGAGCCAGTTGGCTGGCTGAGCCGTTTGAAACGACATGCCAACGTGCCCAGGACTTGGCCGCGTTGACCGCCGCGGTGACGGGATCAGCAACGCCAGAACCATCCGAATCGGCAACGGACACTCCGTTCACTTGGTCCGAACCAATGGTCCGCCAGTTGATCGAGAGCTGGCGTGCCTGTCGCTTGACCATTTCCACCACCGAACACCTCAATCATCTGCTGTTGCGTTCCAATGAACTGTTGGACCAATTGATTTTGAACAATCAAAATCAATGGTGCTCTTCGTTTGGATTCGACGCGGAACGACTGATCGCCTTCACGACCGATGAACAGTCCCGGACGGAACTGGAAGACTTGCTGGCATCCGTCAAAACGCTACCGACGGGCGCCGAACTGGAACGCATGCAGCAATCCGACGCATCGGCCGGCGTGCTGGGACGAACACTGTGCCTGCATCTTCGCCGCTGGGACAAAGGCGTGCCGTTGATGTGCAACGCTTCCGATTCGCGTCTGGCATCGGTTTCAAAAGCCGAAATGCAGTGGCGAGAAGCAAACAATCAGCCCGCAGCAGAAGACGTCAACCAAACGCGAGCCGAACTGGGGGTTCGATGGTCAAAGATTGCCAGCCACTACGGTGGTCGAGACGCGGCCTCCATCCGATTGCATGCCTTGGAATTGCTCGAAGGACTGGAAGCGTATGCGGATCAACGCGCTGAGATCCTTGACTTGCTCCCGCGTTACATGACCGCCAGCCTGTCCAAAGCGTCTGCAACCCAAAGTCTGTCCGCTCCGGTTCGCTTGTCGCGGTTGCGATAGCCGCCCCCCTCAACGAACCCCTTTCGCTCAGACGCCTCGCAGCCCATCGACGGAGACCGCTATGACTGACGGCATCGAATCCCTGTTGCCGCCCGCCGTCGCGATCATCCTGGCGTTGATCACCCGTCGTGTCCTGGTGCCGTTGTCGATCGGCATCCTGGTCGGCGCCGCAACCTTGGCCTCGCAAGAATCCAGCGGCCCGCTCAGCGTTCTCACAGGGACCGCTTCTCGCTTCATTCAAACGATTGACCAATCGGTCCGTGACTGGGATCACCTGCACGTCTTGGCGTTCACGCTGTTACTCGGAGCCATGGTTGGTGTGCTCGAATCCTCCGGCAGCATGGCTCGGATGATCTCCGGTTGGACTCGCCGCGTCTCCACCCGTCGCGGTGGACAATCCCTGATCGGGTTCACTGGGCTGCTGATCTTCTTCGACGACTACGCCAACACTTTGTTGGTGGGCGGAACGATGAGAACCACCGCCGATCGCTATGGAATCTCCCGGGCCAAGCTGGCCTACCTGGTTGATTCCACCGCCGCCCCCGTCGCGGGACTGACGCTCGTGAGCACTTGGGTTGCAACCGAACTGAGCTACTTGCAAGAAGGACTCGCTGACGCCGGCATCGAAGCCACCAACATGACGTTCTCCGTGTTTCTGCAGAGCCTTCCCTATCGCTTCTACCCGTTGTTGGCATTGTGGTTTGTGTTTGTCATCGCCACCTCGGGCCGCGACTTTGGCCCCATGTGGGCCGAAGAAAACGCAGCCGCCCAAAAGCCCAGGTCACACCACAAACAATCGCCCGCCGGATCCTGGGCCGACATTTTCGCGGCTGTCATGCCCGTCGGGATCTGCCTGATCGTGATCAGCGGCGTGCTCGTCTACACCGGACTGCAGGAACCAGCCGAATCCGAAATGTCTCGGTGGCAATACTTCGGTCACGTGATCGGTTCCGGCAATTCCTACCTCGCATTGGTCGCCGGAGGAGGCGCAGGCTTGATCGCAGCGGGCACGCTTGCGATCGCTCTCAGTGGAGTCTCCTGGGAATTGGTCATCATGGGATCTGCGAAAGGCATGCTCCAGATGCTGCCTGCCATGGCAGTGCTGTGGCTGGCGTGGGCGTTGTCTTCGCTGACCGGCGAAGACCAACTGAACACCGGTGGGTACCTTGCCTCGATCCTGAACGAACGTCTTCCCGTTGAATGGTTGCCGACCTGTGTTTTTCTGCTCGCGGCATTCATCGCGTTCGCAACCGGAACCAGCTGGGGGACGATGGCGATCCTGACGCCCCTCGCTGTCGCCTTGTCAATCAATCTTCAACAGTCACTGCTGGCGTCGGAAACACTGCTGGCCGCGTCTGACATGGGCTTGTCGGGCGGATCCCCCTCCGGCACGGCCGCCTCATTGGCGATGTCACCCATTTGCTTGGCTACCTTCAGCAGTGTTCTCGCTGGTGCAATCTTTGGCGACCATTGCTCCCCGTTGTCTGACACGACGGTGCTGTCCAGTCGCGCGTGTGACTGCAATCACGTGCTTCACGTTCGCACACAAATGCCTTACGCCTTGGTCGTTGGCGTCACTTGCATTCTCTTCGGAACCCTGCCCGCATCCTGGGGCGTCTCCCCATGGATCAGCTTGCTGATCTCGGCCGCCGTGCTTTGGGTGATCGTTCGAATGCTCGGCAAACACCCCCAATCGGCATCCACCTAGCCGAGTTTGCGGGTTCTGTCACCTATTCCGATTCAAAATGAAGTCGAAGCCATCCAGGGCTTCCTTCGATTGAGCTGCCATCCTGAATTGCCGATGAAAGAGGAGTGAAGTCCCCGTCGTTCGTCACACCAATCAGTTTGCGTGGCAGGTTTCCAATCGAAATGCAAAACTCTGTGACCACCAATCCTGTCGACGATCGCGGACTGACCAAAGCAGCCATCTTGCTGATGAGCCTGCCCACGAAGGTCGCAGCCAAGGTTCTGGGACAATTGCCGCCGCGATTGATCGAAACGATCAGCATCAAAATCGCTCAGATTGACTCGGTCGGTGGCGACGAACAAGAAGTGGTGATCGCCGAGTTCTTGACCAGCAAAGCGAGCTCCATCTACGCCAGCCCCGGCGGCTTGGAACGCGCCAAGGAACTGATCAAAGAAGCCCTGGGCCGCGATGCCAGCGAACTGATCGGCAATCTGCAACAAACGATCGAGGCGATGCCTTTCGGCTTCGTCAAAAAAGTCGACACGCAAACGTTGCTGCAGTTCATTGGAGAGGAACACCCCCAAACGATTGCGCTGCTGCTCTCGCACGTCCCCTCTTCCTACGCCGCCGAAGTGTTGGGCGGACTCGACAGCGTGAAACAGCTCGAGGTGATCCGCCGAATCGCCGCCATCGGAAGAACCAGCCCCACGGCGGTCTCCGAACTGGAACGGGGCCTGGAGCTGCGGCTCAGCAACATGGTCAACCAGCAACACAGCAACACCGGTGGTGTGGAAAGCGTTGCCGAAATCCTCAACGTGGTCGAACGTGCCATCGAGCGGACAATCATGGAATCCCTGGGGCGCGAGGATCCAGAATTGTCAGAAGACATTCGGCGCCTGATGTTTGTCTTCGAAGACATCTCCAAACTCGGCGACCGCGATATCCAAGCGTTGCTCAAGAATGTCGAAACCGCGCAGTGGGCGATGGCACTCAAGGGTGCCAGCGAAACGCTCCAGCAAAAGGTCCTGCGAAACATGAGTTCGCGAGCCGCCGAGAACCTGCAAGAAGAAATGGGGTACCTGGGCAGCGTGCGGATCAGCGAAGTCGAATCGGTTCAACAAAAGATCGTCGACATCGTCCGCCACCTCGAAGACACGGGCGAAATCTCACGCCCGACCGGCGAAGCCGAAGAAGAATACGTGACCTGAGTTCTCACGCTCTCACGCACGAAAGGCTCCCCCAACACCACGCCTTTCATCGCCGCCAACCGCTTTGACTTGATCCCAAACGGTTGCATTGCCCCGAGACACCGCTGCCCTGTCAGAAAAAACCGGTTCAGCTCACCAATTCGATTGAAGCATTTGACCGGTGCGATCCGATACTCCTTGTACCATGGATTGGGAGGGTGGAACGATCGGTGCCATATCGTTCCAGCAATGATAGGGCCATGGTGAGGCAGGGAGGGCTTCACCATGGCCCTTCCCTTGCGCTGACACCTCCCGCTGCGATTGGCAACCGCCAGTTTCCCGAAGGAAAGCAGGGCACTTCTGGCCTTCTGATCGCAGTGCTGTGCGCGGATCTCAACGCGAAAAGCATCGTCCAACCATGGTTCGCGAGATCGCTTGGCCTGTTCGGATCGACATCTTCAATCGGCGGTCTCTCAACTCTCGACAAGACGGTCCGACGCGGGCCAACTTGAGAGACCTCACCGCAGGAACGGCAACGGCTGGCTGACTCATGGCGTCAGTCAATTCGCACGGCCCAGACGCGGAACTCAGGTCGTTTGCTTGGGGGCCTCTGATCGAAAAGGCTTCTCAGCTCGGTAGAGGCTCAGTCGAGAACGAAACTCTTTGGTCAACTTTTCATCGGTGGACAGCCGGATTGCCTGCTCTTGATATTTGACAGCCTCATCAAACTTCCCCACCTCGGCGTAGGCAGCTGCAAGTGTGTCGAGTTGGTCTGCCTGCTTCCAGTGGCTCAGCTGATTGGCTCTCTTTGCGTCCTCGATCGCTTTCGGTCCATCCCGGAATGCGCCAATTGGGGAGGTCGCCAGGATCCATGCCCGACCACTGTACGCTGCTGCAAGTTCTGGGGCGATCAAAATCGCTTCGTTGTAGTCCGCCAAGGCTCTCTCGTTGTCGCCCTGTTCCACTAACAGCGTGCCTCGGTTGACATAGGCCGACGCACTTCCGGGATCGATCGCGATTGCTTTGTCGTAGTCTGCCAAGGCCTTCTCGAGCTCGCCCTTGAGTCGCCACAGATTCCCCCTGCTGAAGTGTGCGTCCCCATCCTTCGGCTCGAGGGCAATGGCTTCATTGAGATCCGCCAAGGCTCGGTCGTGATCTCCCCGAGCGGTCAACACAAAGCTTCGGCACTTGAACGCAAACGCGTTGTTGGGACTCAGAGCAATGGCAGCGGTGAACTCAGCAATCGCCTTGTCCAGCTCACCTTGATTGTAGAATTCCACCCCCTGATTGCATCGTTCCTTCGCGGCATCCGCTTGCCCGAAAGCCGCGGTGCCAACCAGACAGGCGACTAGCACCAAAACAAAACGCATCGACGTTCTCTTTTTTAAGAGGGATCAAACACTGGACGACCTCACACATCTGTCCCGACGGTTCCTCCGTCCTTCCTCAATCTTGAGCGGTCGCGACGGGTTCCATTGTCGCTCGAATCACCCCGCGGTAAAGATCACCATCCGTTTGCCAGGGATCCCCGCCTCCGTTTCGCCCGGAGCGGCGCAGATGAAATCCACGCACGATGAACTTCGATTCAAGTTGCCCCGTTTTCTCCAAGCACTCGAACAGGTAGTCCCGCTCGGTATCAACATCCGCGGCAGTGACGTGAGTGATTTGCCCCGTCGTTCGGCTGAGGCCCACGTGCTCGTCATAGACGGCCGACCCGATCCATTGGGGGCGTCCATCGTCGCTCAACTCGTTGCTCTTCCAAAAACGCACGTGATGTCGATGCCGTGGGCTATCGCCAACCGGTTGCTCAAAAGCAAAATCTTCCTTGCGTCCATCGAGGTACAAACTGCTGACCGGCGCCGCATCATCGGGCCTGGAGAGAACCGTGTCGGCCGCAATCTTGAGGTCGCTCTTGATTCCCAAGGCGGACGCCGCATACCAGCCCGCAGCATTCATGATCGATTCAAGTTGCAGGTCGGTGCCGATCAACTCCACGTTCAGCGGATCACCTGGGTGATGATCCCCCGTTTCTGTGATCCGCGGCACGTCGTCCAACGCAGGATCCACCCGCGCGACACTCTGCCAGACAAGAGGGGCGACCAGGTACGCCAAAATGCCCCAAATCAATCCCAGGCCAATGAGCAAGTGAATGACTCGGCGGCGGCGAGACAGAGACGACTGAGCCGGAGCAGATTCTTCGTTCAATTTCGATGTCTTCCAATGCGATGGGCATAAAGAGGTTCCGCGTGACACGTGATCAGCGTTGGGCGATTGACCGTCCACTTCACAAGTCCAACTCCGTGGCAAGGCCCGTCAGGTGCCAGCCACATTCCGAATCGCCACCAACGGTCTCGGGGAGGACGCCTGAGACCACTCGATGACGAACGACTTGCAAGCAGACGAGAAAACCGGAAACCCGTTCGCCCGTGCATGTCATGGTTCAGCCTCTTCCGGCGGCGTCAACTCGAGCGCCATTGCCCAATCGCGGTTTTCCCGCGTCCGGATCTCGACGGGACGACCAGGCTCGCAAAGCGAGGGAAGCCCGAACTGGTCGAGGAGCCCCAAGCGGAAAATGCAGTTTGCAAAACATTTGTCGGTCTTCGGATTCAATTTTACATCAATGTCGAACGGGGCAAGTCCGTCGCTTCCGATCCAAGTGACGCCGGCCAAGTGGTAGCTGTCACGTGATTGCTGATCGATTTTCAGTTCGATTACCCCATCGGACCACCAATTCGTGAGCCTTCTCCGAGCAGGATCGGAAGCAGAACAAATAGGACCGGCGCGAAATCGGTGGAGCGAGATGCGGTGGCTACTGACGGTTCGATCCCAGTCGCGATGTTGTTTGGCGGTTGATACGGTTCGACGTCAGCCATGAATTTCCGTTGGGGAACCTCAGACATCTCGGGGGACGGAGAGTTGGTTGTCCCTTTTAATAACCCCGCAAGACGTCCGCCCGTGCATTCATGGTTCCGCGTCTTTTACGGGGAGCATCTCAAACTTGATGGTCACGTCGGCAGAAATGGAAACTTGACCAGGGGTGTTGAGCTCCAGGGACTCTGCCTTGGCGTCATCACGTTGCACAACGAAAGTATACTCGTGGCCCTGATGTGCTGTGACAATCGCGATGACCGATCGAGGCGTATCTGCAATCGCAAAGAAGTCAGTTGCGGCTTCGTTGTACTCGACGTGCTCCTCAATCTGCAGGGCAGACCCCAGTTTCATGCCTGCAAGTTCAGTTAAGTGCTCAGCCTTCTCTTTCGCATGCGCTACCGCCAATCGCCTCGCTTCAAACTGGTGCTTGCGTTGGCTGCTGACGCGAAATTGCATGCGTGATACATTCGCAAGTCCGACATCGAACGCGTCAGCCAAAAGCGATTCGATTTTGTCGAAGTCCGTCAGCCGAACCAAGATTGATCGCGAATAGTTGTACGCAATCGGGGTTTCTTGGCGTTCCCCATACTCTCCGTAGTACGGTGAAACTTCTAGGGCATCCAACTTTATGTCGGCCTTGGGAACTTGATGTTCGCTTAGCCGTTGTAGGAGGGAAAGTAATACGGAGTCATTCTTTCGCTTGGCATCCAGAAGCTTCGTCTCACGCGAGCGAACGGCAAGCTCAAGCACTACTTCGTCAGGTGTTACGTTTACTTCGCCAGTCGCAGTGACCGTGATGAATCGCTGCTCATCAGCGGCCAGAAGAGTGCATCCTACACAGCAGAGGAGAAAAGTCAGCAATCTCATGTGGGATCCAGAAATGTGTGATGCCTAATTCGCAGAGCGATTCGGCGGGTGGCGGGAATGCCCTTGCAAGCAAACGGAAACACCGACCACTGCCACTCCGTTGAAACCGAAGGTTCCCCTCCGTCTCGACGATTTCGGATGCGTCATCCACTCGGCAATTAGGCGAGGAAGCACATCATTGCAGTTGGGACAACGCATCCCCGGTTCAAAGTCGTCGATCAGTGTACCAACTGTTGAGAAGCAGTCGCGAGCCAGAGCGTCGAGATCGCGAGCTGATACCTTTCTGTGTACGCTTCAACGACTGACTTCGACCAATCGGTCTTATACAGCCGCTGCAACACTCGATACCGGGCCTGTGGCTAGCAGTTACCCAGGCGGGAGTCACACCCGCTAGTCAATCAGACCTTGCCAGTCCGCACGTTCACGGCTTCGTTATCCGCTTACCACGCTCAGGTCAGGAAATTGATCGCGAAACCTGGGGCCACCCACAAACTTTAGCAGCGGCAGTGACCCGCTGTTGCCACAGGAGGACACCTCGGATGCTCATGAGCAACGAATTGCGAGCTTGCACACGAAAGAACCTCGGTATTGGCCGGCAGCGCGCAGCCGTCAACTCAGACGGAATTCAGGGGCAATCGTCAGCTTTGGAAAACGGCTGGATCAGTCCGATGACAATCCAAGCGGGTTTTGGTGGGCGCAAAGCCAATGCTGGCCACACCGTATTGCCTCTTTCGCGAGGCTCTCAGGGGTTCCCGCTGCACGCTTGAAGACTCGCCCAAACTTGCACACGACATCGCACCAGCCCGTCGCATCCAACCCGATTCGGCTCAAGATCGGAGACAAGTGTTCCGGGATCACTCCCACCTTCCCGTCTCGCAACTGCCGCCCGGTCCAGTCGAGCAATTCCAAATACTGAGCCATTGAAACGCTTAAGAATCCCTTGGAGCTCGCCCTGCGACCAGAGCTCTCCAGGCACGGCCCCACCGGATCATCCTGTTCGTTGATCTCAATCGGGCTCATCCAACCACTCTTACGACGCCGCCGACTGCGTTCCCAGTCGTGAGTGTTGGGCCGAGTGCGATCTTCCCGCTCCGCCAGGTCGTCGATCCGATCCTTCGCTCCGGTGTAATCACTGGTTTCCGGCGTTTCAGCGATGGCGGCGCGGATCGGATTGAGGTCCACGTACGCCGCACAAGCCAGCAAACTCGCCTCATCAAGAAGATTTTGCAGCTTGTATCTGCCCTCCCAGAATCGGCCGGTGCACTCATCTTCACGGTTGGCTCGCCGAGCAATATTCTCCGCCGTGCACCGCATCCACCAACTGACATCGGATAGCCGCTGACGCCGTTCGGCTAGCACCTCAGGTTGATTGACGATCATGTCAATCTCTGGCTTGGACGGAATCTCCGGTGAACCGTCAGGCTTGCGACGATGGGGAAACAAACGCAACCAACGACGAGCAACTTCTTCGTCCGTCCAAGCCGCCACCACGTCCGGACGACTACGCAGCACGATGTGCAAATGATTGCTGAGCACCGTGTAGGTCAAGCAATCGATTCCAAAGACACTTGCGAGGAACTCCAGTCGATCACGAATCCACTGCCGCCGATGTTCAAACGATTGCCCCGTGAACGGGTCATCGCCGCACAAGAATGCTCGCCGGACACACCGCTGAACAGCATGAAAGACTTGGATTTCTGCGGGGTCAGCAACTTCGTAACGAGGTTTGCGAACCATGAGGTGTCTCCAACCAGGGGAAGCGATACCACAATCCTACGCACGACACCGCGATAGGCGAGTCAAAAAGTGGGTGGCCCCGTCTCACCGCCCAAAGTCAGGTGGAACCGTTTGCAAGCCATCAGTGTAGCAGTGCCTGATGCGACATGCCGAGAAATTGTCGAATAGGCGAAGGCCGTCCGCCGTTGATATACCGCCAACGTAGAGCGACGGACGGTCGTCACGAATTCCGAACATGTACGACCTGGGTTCTGACTTCATTTCAGTCGAATAACGTCACGCGTAACCGGGAACGCGCGGGATAGATTCTAACGGCCAAGTCGCTTAGCTCGCGTTCTCCGGTTCACGCGTTGGTTACCCGCCGGGTTCATCGAATATGTGCATCCAGCCGTGGTCTCGCCACATTGCGAAATAGTGCCCGACAATTAGCCCGAACAATGCGACCAAAATAGTCGATCCTACGACAAGCAGGAAGAGCAGTGGAGGGTCAATGAACCGAGTCGATGACGATAGCCCGTCAAGGCCACCGTCTGAAACCAACGGGTAAACGACACCCCGAATTAGGACCAGAAGCCAGTAGGCTAAAACCGAGACGACGGTTGTCGCAATGCGTGGAGAAGTCCTGGTTGCACGTGCCGACCTAAAAGCGGCGCAGAACGTGCAAATCGCGACCGAGACGCATATCGCCGGTGCTGTCGCAAGTGGCTGTGCGGCAAACACACCCGCAAAAGCGACGACAAGAAGCAACAGGTCGATTGTCCGATAGGTCATGTACCGATTTCAGTCGGGTAACGGCTAAATTCACGGGGAACGCGCGGGGAATTCTCCGTAACCAAAATAGCGGATCGCGTTCTCCCGTGCAATTTTTGGTTCGTCGCTCCTCTTGGAATTGCAATCAGTATCAGATGCAATTTTACATCATGCGGCAAGTTATTAAAGCAACTGGGATCAAGCCAGCCATGTAAAGGTAGTCCGTTAAACTGGCAGGGGTTTCCGAGGGTAACAGCGAAAATGCAAGCGAGATTGCGAGATTCGCGATACCGAAAACCAGACAGTGCAAGTACGGTCGAGTCGCAACCTCACGAACAAGATACCGTGCGCCGACCACAATCGGGACAACGCCAACGAGGAACCCAGCGATCATGCCGAAAGGAGTATCATATATTGCGGTGCCACGTTCGCCACCAATGAGGTAGGCAATCGCAATTGAAACGCCAAAAGCCATCCCAAGAACCATGCCCAGGACGAAGGAAAGCGCGATCGCTTTGAGCGTCGGACGCCATTCAATTGCCATGAGTAGATCAGTGCCTCTGCCGACGAACGGCACGCGTAACCGGGAACGCGCGGGAAAGTTTCTAACGGCCAAATCGCTCAGCTCGCGTTCTCCGGTTCACGCGATGGTTACCCGCCGTAGTAGCGATAACGTGCTACGGTTGTGGATCGTAAACGCGACCAAATGCCATGTATTCTCCATCGGCGTAAGTGGAGTCTACCATCGAGCTGTCGTCCGCGTAAAGCAACGCCAAATCGCCATCTGAGATCGGCGCAAAAACGACGGCGGAACCTTGGGCATTTGCAGAACGTTGGTGATTCGCAACCGGCGCCATTGCGTGAGGAATTTTCGCATCGCGATTCAGTAGTAATTCAACCACCATTTCCCCGTCACCGAGTGTGATGTCTCCAACGACGCCGACGTTGGTACCGTTGAACTCGACGGGCGAACCAGGTTCTATTGCAGCGAAGTCTGGGAAAGCGACGACCAAAGTGACACCGTCATGTCGAGAAGAGCAACCGGCCAACACCGCCATGCAAGCAACCACGACGGGTAGGATTGATGCAAAACGTGAAGCGTGTTGGGTCATTGGAATGGGTTTTGGTGTAGTCGCGAGCGAAGAGTCAATCTTCCTGTCGGGTAACGGTACCGATCAGCCGGTCGCGGCGGTTGATCTTCCATTGCGAAACGTCCCGCTACCGCGACTCGGTTGCATCGGATGGTTCCCCGCCCGTTTTCGGTCCGAGCGCGTGAACCGCAATGACCCGCATCGGACCGGGTTCGGTGTTGTCAAAGACACCAGTTTCGAGGCATTCAATAGCGTAGTCAAGCGTGTCGATCAGGCAGTGCGAGTTTACCCGGACGTCCACCGCAACGTGGTTACAAGAGAGGGGCGAGCACTCAGGTGCGTTTTGCATCGAGTAGCAGACGATGTCGAACCCAAGCAACCGCGGATTGATTGGCGGCGAAACATCGGTCTTGACGTCCGAATCCGGACCGAAGCCATGCCAAGTGTGATCGTCAGTCTTGAATTGTTGTGGATGAGCTTCGTAGTAAACGAACGTGAGATCATCCAACGCGATGCCGTGCTGCGAACACAGACTCGTAATCCGTGAAGGCTTGTCGAAAAACCAGAATCCGTTGTGCGCCCAAAAGGTGATGTAGTCCGTGAAGTCTGGCGAGATACAGTCGGATACGGCGTAGACGTCGCGAACCGATGGAACGTCCAACCAATCGGGACGCTCCACGATGCGTTTCGCCATGTAGCCGAGTGCAATCATTGGCATTGAGTCGGGGAACGGTAGGGTTTTGCAGGCCGGGAGAACTGATTCTCCATTGCCGAAACATTCGCAAGCCCGGCTCTGTAACAACCCATGGTTATTCGCTGTCAACTCGCGAGCACTTTGAACGTCGCCCACGTCGCGAGTCCGTAAACGATTGGGGAGAACAGGTATGTCACAAACAAGTATAGCCATCCAGGACGAGATTGATGATCTGTGGATCTCGAAAACCCTGACGCAACACCAATCGCTGCCAGCGCGTACGCAGTTAAAGCGTAGGCGAGAGCAGCGAAGAAAGGCAAAATCGTGCCGTGACCGCCGCCGGCAATTCGGAAAGTAAGTATGAGAACAAGGGGGACGACCACAAGGTTGAGCGTCGTGAAGCCGAACAGCATCTTTGAATTTGCCAGGGAGTTGCTTGGTGAGTCGCTGGGCGTTCTGCTATCGGCCATTGGTTGTGGAATCGAATCCAGTGGATCAGGTCAATCGAATAACGGTACACATCAGCGGGTGGCGGAGAACGATTCACCACCACCAAAAAAATTGACGCCGCCACTCCGTTGCATGTGATGGTTACGTGATTCTTTCTTCCGCCCGCAAACCTTGCCGCGAGTTAGCCTATTGTACACGAACGGGTGGGAGTCCGATTATTGACCGGTGTTCGTTTCTCGCACCGCGTGTCCGTTCCATGTTCTCATGCCACCATTGTTCGAGTTGCGACACGTCGCGAGCCATTAAGTCATCGTAGAAAAGGGAGACGGGTAGTCCAATCTCAGACAGAGCATCGTGGACCGAAATGATGTCGACCTCGGGATCCTTCGCGGCGTCCAAGAGTGTTGGCACAGCATCATCTCCGATGCACGCGAGAGCGCGGGCTGCGTGAAGTACCGGTATCCGGTCCTCACGACTGCATGGTCCCTTCCAGCGATATTCAGGATTTCGCAGTTCGACCGCAAGCTGGTCGACTGGCGGGACGTCATACGATTCGCCGCAACCCGCAACGGCAAACAGCAGGAGAGCGAACAATTGGCTAGATTTATGAAGTGTGTTCAATTCAACTCACGTAACGGTACGGTTCAGCGGGGCCGCGCGAGCGACTTACCACGTCAATAAACTCAACTCGCGGCCTCCGTTGCAACCGATGGTTCCCCGCATTCACGCCGGCGGAATAGGCGTTTGGAGATGAAAGGCGTAGTAGCAAGAGAAACCGAGTATGGATCTACCCAGCCATCTGCCAATCGCACGCTCGAGCCACACTTGCGGAAGCAAATCCCGACGGAATAGCACCAAACAAAACGAGTGCCCCAACAATTCGAGTGATGATTGATCCGTTCGATCTCAGAATCAATACGCCCAAGAGCAGATGCAACGCCGGAATAACGACAACAGCAATGGTGGCGAATACGCAAACGGGGCCGAGCAGTCCGAGATCGAGCCCGGAAGCGAATGAGGTCGCGTTGAACGCGAAGCGGTAGCCGGGAATCACAACGCCCATCATTGTCGCAGCGATCGTTGCCAGTAATAAGAGGTCAGCAATTCGAATTGGTCTGGACGGGGCGTTCAAGGAGTGAGATTTCAGTCGGGGAACGGCAGCCGTCACCGGGCACGGAGAGACGACTTTCCATTTGTAAAACCGCGCAAGCCGTGCTCCGTGTGCACGGCATGGTTCTGGCTTCTGCTTTTGGTCTGGCAATCAATGTTTTACTGCAACTGTGTCACGCAGTCGAATTGTCCATCGGCTTTGAACTTTCGTTCGCCATGATCGCGGCGACCATCGCAAGAAACCCAAGTAGCAAACAGATGACAACCCACGCCACGACGATCACCGGCACAGGAGGTGCTTGGTACTCTAGCCAAAGTGAAAAACGCCCCATCGAAAGAAAAAGGAAAAGCGGAGTCGTACTGCATCCGTAGACGAAGGCGGTTGAAGTTCTCGCTCCGATACGTGCCATCCGGAATGCTCCGAACATTAGTACGAGGAAAGCGATCAGGATTCCGTTTCCGCCGGGCGAGTGACTGGTTGCGGGCATCGTCAGCAGTAACAGCGTGGTAGCGATCAAATAGAAGCCGACCCACGTCGCGAAAATGGAGCCTCGCCGAACAGCGGGAACTGTCCCGCCTTGAGCATCTGATGGTTCGTACGGATTGACGTTGTCAGCCATTAATTAGGGCAAGTCTTCCAATGCCAGAACGCTACGCATCAGCGGGCCGGCGCAATACGCGTTGATTTCAAAACCGACCCGACCGCCGGCTCCGTTGCATGCGATCGTTATCCGCTATTCTTGTTCTCCGGCGGCAGGAGAGCTTGTCGGTTTGTTCATCGGAACAAGGTAATACCACTGACCAAAATAGTTGATTTCTTGCCAGTTGTCCGGTACTTCGCCACGAGGCGGTGGTTCTGGGAGCGGTTTTTGACCGGGAGAAGCAGATGACCATAATACCTGGGGCGGAAACCAGTAAATCGAACGCATACGTGTAGGCCTTCCGACAGGGCTCGTGGCTGGATGCGTCCAGTCGGGATGAACATCGGAATTCTTCTGTAGGTTTCCCTGACCTTCGGATTGCGGACCGACGTTTCCATCAGATTCAAGTTCTTTTACGCGTTGCTCAAGCTTCTCGAGCCGAGTTTGCAATTCGGCAATATCAGGAGTCTCGTTGGTCGGTGTGTTGTTCGCACCTTGCCCAAGGCAGCAAGATGAAAGGAGCAGGAGACAGACAACGGTCAATGTGCATCGCATTTTCACTGGTTCCTTCGAGCTCACGATTCGTTAGGATGTGTGTCGTTCAACAAGTGATTTCAGTCGGGTAACGTCCAGAATTTCCGGCCGTCGCGTGTGCATCAACCATTGCCAAAACGCGTTGTCGAAAGCTCCGGTGCATCCGTTGGATACTTGCAATTTTGGGACGGCGATTGGCATTCGAGGGTATCAAAAGATCGCGCCAAGTATAGCGAACGTGAGCAGCCCGAGCGAGATGAGCAGCGGTCCAGCCGGCAGAGCACGACCGAAGCCGGTCGATATCCGAATCGCCAATAGCGAAGACAGAACCGACGTCACCCACGTGACAATGGCAACCAGGCTGAGCATTGAACGCAGGGATGGATCATTGCGCACAGTGACGCCGTCAACGCCTATTCCGCTGTAGCCGGAAAGCAGTTGTGCGTAGACGCATCCAATCGTCACGAGCAACATGGTAACCGCAAGCAGCGTTAGAGCAGCTGAGTACCGAGTCATGGGTTTAATTCAGTCGGATAACGGCACGGTTCAGCGGGGCCGCGCGAGCGACTCACCACTTAAAAAAAACGCCAACTCGCGGCCTCCGTTGCAACCGATGGTTACCCGCCTTCTTGTCGGGGGTGATCGGGACACGGAACGTCAGCGGCGTCGATCAAGTCACGTTCATTGTCGAGAACATACTGAACGTAGTCAAGAAACGAAGCGAACACGATGTCCCCTGCAATGTCGTCAGGCACGAACTCCCAGCCTGTGATGTAAACGGAATGTTGTTTGGTTTCAGGGCAAGCCGTTGTGTCGAGAAGCACCACGCCGCCATCGTGATGGTCATAGAGAACGACGATATTTTGCGGAAGATCGAGCGTCTCGCGAGCGGTCAATGTGTCCGACACAGTATCGGTAAGTGAGCAAATACCAGTCGCGTGCCAATATCCGTGGGTTGTGAGTAGCCAAACAACATCGACGGGGAGTCGCACACCGAGCGATTCTTCAGCGGCAGAGATCGATGAAGGCGTTTCGGGTAGGCGACCCGCGAACCAGATGCTGTGTTCAGCAACAAAGCGACGGAATGGAGTCAGTGACGGTTCAACCATCATTCAGTCGGGTAACGATTGCGATATGCGGGCGGCGGCGAGTGAATCAACCACTGCGAAAACGGTAACCACCGCCGCTCCGTCATCATCGCTTGGTTATCCGCCGCCTGGAATAGGGAATGACCACCGCGACCGCAGGCTCGGGTCAACGTAGTGCGAATAGTCGTCGTGCACTCTAATCAGGTCGCCATCATCATGCGCGTCGGAAATCCATTGTGAAACCTGCGACTGCATTTTGACATGCCCAGAAAGTGAACGCCGCTGATGTGCGTGCAGCGATAATCGCCATGAATCGAAGCAATCGCATTCACCGTGTGGTCCATAGTCGAAGTCAATGCGAAAATCCGGATGCGTGACCTCGATCCCGAAGCCGTGCTTACGCAGAATGACACGATCCCGCGCCACGATTTCGTGTTTGGATTCGATCACACGCCGAGCGGTTGCAGCCCAGTTCACGTTTGACTTAGGAACCGGAATGCCAAGGTGGCGGTGTAAGTAGTCGAGCGCGAGATCCTGCGAGTCGCGAAAGTCGGAAATCATTCGTGCGAGCGATTCACGCATCGTTCAGTCGGATAACGGCGGCGATCACGCGGTCGCCGCGATCGATCAACCACTTCGAAAACCATGGCTCGGCGACTCGTCGTGCATCGCATTGTTATTCGCCGCTTTCCCGTTTTCTAGGTGCACTTGGAAACCAATCGCGTGAGATCGTGATTTGCAAAACGATGGTGATTGCAACCAGCATCGAAGAGACAATTAGTTTGGTCGGCGGTTCCGCGGGGAGTAGTGTGACAACAAGCATGCAGGTGGAGAGCGCAAGTAATGAGGCAAACCGAATCGCGACGGTTGGCATAGACGGCCTAAATCCGAACCAGCGAGCCGCCGCGTAGAGAGACGCCAACAGCAGTGGGATAAAGATGAACGGCGCAAGGTCCGCGTCGCCGAATGGAGCGATGAGGCCAATACGGTCCCAGTTTGCGCAGAGACCAACCAGGGCCAGCGTGAACGCGATGACGATCGCGAGCAACGTGAGTGATGATTTGCTTTCCATTGAGGACACCGTTGGAAGTGTTTTGGATGCGAGTCACGTCAATCGAATAACGCCCGCCATAACCGAGTGGCGGCGATCGATTTGCCACTTCAAAAAACACGGATTCCGCCACTTCGGTTCATGGCTTGGTTACGCCATTTCGTTTCACCATGTCGGCGGACAACTCCTGGGCAGCAGAGGCGAGAGGATCCGCCGAGTCCCAACCATCTGCATTGTAAACAACCATCCATTTCCCTTCAGTCTTAGTGAGCCAGTAAAACACGCGGAATCGACGGTCGTCTCGCTGGTCCGTGTTTCGGAAGACGAGCACGGACTCGTCTGCATCCACCCCTTCGGGAATGTACTGGCTAAGTTTCGAGTTCGGTTCGATCTCTGACAGTTTCAACCAATACCGTCGGCTATCTGGAGCAAACTTGATAGGTTTGGCATCACGTAGCATTTTCCTCAGAGGACGCATGCCTTGAAAAGTTGCGTCCTCGGTAACGATCTCTTCAAGTGGGCGATGGGACTTACCCTGGATTGCATTTTCAAGCTCGTCCACAACAATTGTGACCTCTTGTTCTGCCGTTTCTACAGCCCTGGTTTCTTGGGCTTCGATAGCCAAGGTGGGCAGCAACAAGAGCAACAACAAAGAGAATCGGTTCGGTTTGAACATTTCTGCAACTTCCATTCTTGGCGTAACGTTACGCATCAGCGGGCCGGGAAGGTTGATGCTCCATTTGTGAAAACGCGCAAGCCCGGCTCCGTTGCATGCGATGGTTATCAGACTTACAACGCTGCGCTTCGGGGGGGCCGGGAAGGAACGCTTGCCCGCCCTCGCCACTCCCCCTAGTTTGCCGCGATCCGCCCCGCTCATGGGTGGAGAGTGGGTGTTGTTCCTGGAGATCCGCAGTTTTAAATTCGTCCCGTTAACGCACGGTAGATGTCGCGTTGATCATGGAGACGAAAGCGATCAGGAATACGATCCGCCGAACGCGGAACGAAAATGAGAAAAAAGAGCGATGCAAAACAGGCTGGTGATGCAAGCCAAGCAAGGTGACGGTAATGAGCTGTGCCGAGGAAGCCAAGAAACGCAAGAAAGAACAAAAATGCAAAAAACGCAAAGTAGCGACGGTCGTATGCTTTGGGCATGATTCTTCCAGTCTGTTGGGGGAGAGAGGGTTTCAGTCGGATAACGTTGCGGATCACCCGGTCGGCGCGAGTGATCTCCCATTGTCAAAACGCCCGACTCGCCGACTCGGGTGCATCCGATGGTTCCCCGTTTCTTGGTTTGCGGACAACCAAGGCACCTAACCAGTGAACCGTACCCATAAAAGCGTAAACGATCACGCACCAGAATGGAATGATCGCCAATCCGGTAATTGGTGCGAGGGTCAATCCAGTGTCATTGCTTATGCGACGTCGAGCGGTTTCAGCTTGCGGGGATGTATCGGCGACACCATAAGTTGCGGCCGCTTGTTCGATTTCGGCACGTCGTATCGGAATCGAAAAGAGAAGTGTGAAGTAAGCGAAGATGCAGGCGAGCATGAAGACCAAGGGCTCAGAACCCGGTCGAAGCAGATGGCGACGGATCAAGTACGCAAAAGCAGGCGTCGTGAGAACGCAAATGAAGAGTGCGGTTGATGCAAGCAAATTGCGAACTTCAGTCGGGGAACGGTAGACATCACGGGGAACGGACGAAAGATATTCCACTTCAAAAACCACGCAAGCCGTTCTCCCGTGCATGTCATGGTTCGCCGCATTTATCAGCGGATTGCTACGATTGACGTCCATCAAAATTGTACGCGTCGTTCCAGCAACCGGCAAACATTGCATCAGTCGAGGGAAGCGTTACATGCAGGACAGACCGGCAGTTGAGATGCAAGTGATTCACCGCAGTGGTAACAGTACAGTTCAGTTCCGCACGACTGTGGCACCGCTGCGCCTCTGGCACCCGTCTGCCACTTCTCAATCAGTTCGCGAACGTTTTCAGTGTCAAAGTTAGTGGCAAGTACTTCGTGATGCGTCTCGAACATTGGGATCACCTGCGCGCACTGGGGGTCCGGTACAGAGACGCGAGCATCAACGCCGTTCTCGCGGAGGTATTCAGCCAGACGCTCAACTGTCGGGAAGTCGAATCCGCGATAAATGACGGTGGGATCAACGATAGTCATTGCGATGCTTTCCGTGGATGATGCTCTTCGTCGGCGAACGCTACGCATCACCGCGGTCGCGGCGAGAGATGATCCATTGAAAAAACGCCCGACCCGCGACTCCGGTGCATGCGATGGTTACCCGCCACGGATCGGAGTACTCGGCGGGCAATAAGGATTGTCTAATTGTTTCGAGTGTGTCGGTATCGGCGAGGGCATCTCAGCTTCTGATTGGACGCGGAACAAAACGCCGAAACGTTGTAGGAAGTGTACCACAGTTCCCACGAACGCAAGCAGCACGCTAGCCGCAGGTCCGAAGAATAGGCCTGTAAATACTAGCTTTGCACCGTCACCGCCAACTACACCGTCAACCTCCGCTTCCGTCGTAGCCCACGCAATGGTTAAATCGAAATACAGAATTAATGTCCCCATGCAGACGAACCAAGTTACTACGAGACCAATCACAGTAATCGCAACAAACAAAATTCGATGCTTCGTGTAAAAACAAAGTAGCAGGTAAGAGAGTGCCCACAGACAGCATATGGATAGCGAAATTAGCGCTGGCAAAGTCACGGATTGGCACAGTTCACTATGAAAGATTTCAGTCGGGTAACGTCCGCGATCACCGGGCGGGGAGTGTAAAGTGTTCCATTTGAAAAACGGCCGCAAGCCACGCTCCGGGCGAGTAGACCGAGGTCTCTTTGGTTTAGGTTAGGGTTTGTGTTCCCTGTTTGCCACCGGTTTCCTGTGGTGGTGTCACAATATTCTAACCATGCCGCATTGACCCTCGGCCCCTCTCAGATCCGGACGTGCCACTTTCTAGCATCCGGCTCCCAACCAACACCTCTCACACAGCACTCATCGACGCACGCGACATCGCGATCAGGTCCGTGAGCTGCCGCGGATTCGACAAGGGATGTCGCTCGCACAGACGGGCCAGGTGCGTCCAGTTCACGTAGCTGCTTTGGCTCCGACGACTGAGGTGACGCTTGACCAGCACGCGGGCCTTGTTGAGGTACGCCATCAGCATCGACCAATTGTCATTGATACCGTAGTACTGGTAGTGACCGCGAAGCTTCGCGTTAAGGGTCTGCCACATCTCGCCGATCGGAACGTCCAACTGACTCTTGAACCAGCGACGCAGTTCCACGACCTTCTGCCGATACTTCTTCCCCGACGTCTTCCGTTTCAACTTGAACTTTCCAGCGCGGCTGCGCCCGCAGTAATGAGTGAATCCCAGGAAGTCAAAAGTTCCCGGAGGCCCTTCGCCCCAGCGTTTGGAATCACGCTGGGCAAAACGACCGAATCGGAGCAACTTCGTCTTCTCCTGGGCGACTGACAACGAATACCGTGCAAGTCGTTTCGGCAGGACCGCTTGGTATCTCCGCGCATCCGATTCCAATTCAAAACAGCAGATGAAGTCATCCGCATACCGAATCAGAGTCGCTTGTCCTTGCAGTCGTGGCTTCACTTCACGTTCGAACCAAACGTCCAACACGTGATGCAGGTACACATTCGCAAGCAGCGGAGAGAGGCTCGAACCTTGTGGAACGCCCTCGTCGGTTGCTTCCAGTTTGCCTTCGATCATCACACCTGCTTTGAGAAACCGCGTGATCAGAGCGAGCAGCTTGGGGTCGCTGATGCGAACTTGCAACAGTTCCAAGAGGCTCTCGTGACACACGTTGTCGAAGAAGCCTTCGATGTCCGCGTCACTGATCCAGTTCACTTTCTCGGTCGCGATGCTTTGACCGAGTGCCGACAACGCTTGGTGGCATGATCGCTGCGGACGGAATCCATACGAGAAGTCGTAAAAGTCGACTTCGTAGATCCGCTCGAGGACCATCACCATCGCTCGCTGAACGAGCTTGTCTTCCACGCAAGCGATCCCCAGAGGTCGCGTTTTCCCATTCCCTTTCGGGATGTTCTTTCGCAAGATTGGGTTCGGACGATAGCTGCCACGATGAAGTCGATCGAGCAGGCCACGAAGGTTGCCCACCAGATCCTCCTCGTAATCTTCCACCGCCACGCCATCGACCCCCGGCACTTTCCCTCGCTTCAGTCGGCGAAACGCATACCACAGCAACTCGTAATTGAGCAGCGAAAAGAGGTTATTGAAAACCTCTTCGGGATGCGTCTTCGCTCTTTCGGTGATGCGTTCAAGACGATCCAGAACCGTACTCCCGCCACTGAGTGTGGGCGACTCGGCGTCTTGGACGCGTGTTGGCCTGACCGCCTTCCCTTCGCCAGCATTACCCGGCTTCATTCCACCTGATTGGGCTTCAAGTTTCTGCGGTACTATTCGGTCACCCGACTCCCTGAATGTCATTTGTCTTCGTCGCTTATTCCACTTCTAGGACATACTCGATCGGCCAAGTTGGAAGGCTTGGGTTCGGTCAAGAACTTCAGGGTCTCACTGGTTGCCTGATTGGCTTGATGTGTAATGCGAATGGGCCGCCGACCCCGGGTCTCCGCTTGCAGCTCGCCAAGTGACGCTGCAAGCGATGTTGCCTTCAGGGATGCACAAACCTTGGGCCCTGAGCTCATTGTTGACGGGCCAACAGGTACAAAATTTCGGGGCTAACATCCATTCAGCGTCGCAGGGCCACCTACGATCGCTTCATCCTCACTACCTTTCTGTGTACGCTTCAAACTTCGACTTCAGCTCATGGTGCCTATACGAAGCCTGCAACACTCGATACTGGGCGCGCGGCTAACGCTTACCCAGGCGGGATTCCCACCCGCTAGTCAATCAGACCTTGCCAGTCCGCACGTTCATCGCTTTGTTCTGCCTTAGGTCGGTCAGCCGAAGGATAGGCCTAGTTCGTCGGTGAGTATTTGGATCTCTGTCGTCACTTCTTCGTACAGTTTGCTCCGACGCTTGGGCAATCCAAAGAAGCCACATTCGTGACCGCCGAGCGTGACCTTCTTCAGGCAAATGCCCAAATAACTCAAGGGGCCTACGCCAGCAGCTCTCCATTCACCTGACCGTTCGTTCCAGTTGCCATGAACACAAATATGTCTCTCTGGATTGTGAAGCACAGTGGTTGCTGGCAGGCCCAGTACCTCAACATCACCTTGATAGCCCGAGATGTCGAGTGCAATTGCATCAGGGCCGTGATTGGCGACTGCCTGCCCCTCGTTACCAGTCGGTTTCACGAATACCTTACTCGGCTTCTTTCCGCGAATGATCAAATTGCTCAGGTGTACACTGCGATCAATGTGAATGGCATCTCCGCACGCGAAGTTCTCGAAGACGACGTTTTCAATTCGTGTGCCAAAATCAATTTGGCAAGTTCCAATGGTTGTGCAGCAATTGACAAATGAGCAGTTGCGAATTGTCACTCGTTCTTGAGAGGTGGGAAATACAAACTGCTCGTATGACTCTCCGTTCGCGTCCAAGCCTTCAAGCACAATGCCGCCATCTGAGTCTGGGATGAGTGGTAATTGCGTCATGGCTTTTATTGGCAGAACGTCACGCGTAACCGGGCACGCGCGATAGATTTCTAACTTCAAAAACCGCGACTCGCGTACTCCGGTTCACGCGATTGTTCTGCACCACTTACCTCGAGTGAGGACCAACGTTTCGCCTTGTGTTTCTGGCGTGTTTCCAACGTTCGCTCCATTCTTTTGCTTCGTCAGGCCGTTCAAGCCTACGGCAGATGTCATTTAAGCGTCGGTATGCTGTCTCATCGCGTGGTGCGTGCTTTTGAGCCTGGCAATACAATTCATAAGCACGATTGTAGTCCTTGCGGTGCGTACGATAAAAGTCACCAAGATCGATTAGCGCAAGCGTGCCGGGCTGAAGGTCGACTGCACGCTCAAGCAGAGCAAGCCGATTATCAGATTTATCGGGGAGGATGTCAGCCAATCCGCGGAGAGATTTGATGTTGGTCGGATCGGCCTGTAACGCGAGGCGGTAATAGCATTCGGCGGACTTCAGGTCGCCCTTGGAAACCAAAGTAAATCCCTGCATCGTTTCCATCGGCGCTATCAGCACATTGCAGCGACGGTAGCATTCCGCGACGGACGCATACGCATCCGCTGCATCGCAGGGCAAAGATTTCGCGTGGCGAATAAAATGCGAAATTGCAGCCTCGTAGTCCTTTGCGACGAAGAAACGGTTTCCGAGTTGAAAGTCATTCATGCGGCGACTTCGTTGCAGAACGGTTGCCGTAACCGGGAACGGACAGTTGACTTTCCATTTGTAAAACTTTGCAAGCCGTTCTACTGTTCACGGCATGGTTATTCGCTTACGACTGGCCGAGTGCAAAATCAACTTGGCAGTCAGCGGCTGCATTTACGCACCACAGAAAGTAAGTGTATCGCCCAAATCGTTAGCATTCCACCAGCGAAGCCAAACGAATCGCCAAAGAGCGGTAGTGCCCGGAATCGGTCTGCCACCGAACCAGTTTGGTCAACGAAGTCGAGTAGGCCACGAAGGTTGCCCTCCAGATCCTCCTCGTAATCTTCCACCGCCACGCCATCGACCCCCGGCACTTTCCCTCGCTTCAGTCGGCGAAACGCATACCACAGCAACTCGTAATTGAGCAGCGAAAAGAGGTTATTGAAAACCTCTTCGGGATGCGTCTTCGCTCTTTCGGTGATGCGTTCAAGACGATCCAGAACCGTACTCCCGCCACTGAGTGTGGGCGACTCGGCGTCTTGGACGCGTGTTGGCCTGACCGCCTTCCCTTCGCCAGCATTACCCGGCTTCATTCCACCTGATTGGACTTCAAGCTTCTGCGGTACTATTCGGTCATCCGACTCCCTGAATGTCATTTGTCTTCGTCGCTTATTCCACTTCTACGACATACTCGATCGGCCAAGTTGGAAGGCTTGGGTTCGGTCAAGAACTTCAGGGTCTCACTGGTTGCCTGATTGGCTTGATGTGTAATGCGAATGGGCCGCCGACCCCGGGTCTCCGCTTGCTGCTCGCCAAGTGATGCTGCAAGCGATGTTGCCTTCAGGGATGCACAAACCTTGGGCCCTGAGCTCATTGTTGACGGGCCAACAGTTACCAAATTTCGGGGCTAAAATCCATTCAACGTCGCAGGGCCACCTACGAGCGCTTCATCCTCACTACCTTTCTGTGTACGCTTCAAACTTCGACTTCGGCTCATGGTGCTTATACGAAGCCTGCAACACTCGATACTGGGCGCGCGGCTAACGCTTACCCAGGCGGGATTCCCACCCGCTAATCAATCAGACCTTGCCAGTCCGCACGTGCACGGGATGGTTATCCGCCGGTTTGGCCGCTAGCGGATTCGGGTTAAGGAAAATGCGAGTGAATCCAGTCGAGCAATGGAAAGTCGGGACGTACGACACCGTCATCGTCAACGGTGTGCAGGATTATGTCTTTGTGGTCCTTCAGCCAATCCTCGCGATCTTTGTAAAGCGTCCCGTCGGGACGGTAATACAACTCGTTCTTGCCGTCGCCCGGGTTTTCATTGGAGAACATAAGTTCGCCCGTGGGATAATACCGACGCGTGCGAAAATGTTCTAACTTGCCCGTGAGGGTACGGCGTTCCCATTGCTCCCAAGCACGAGTTCCGTTCTCGTAGGAACCAGTGAGGACGTAGGGGGTTGTAATGCGGACTGCCACGACGACGCCTGCAAAAATCATTGCCGCAAGTGCAGCGAAGAACCAGTGCTTGGATTTCATGGGTCAGTCGGATAACGTCAGCCGTCACCGGGCGGCGAGAGTAAAACCAACCATCAGAAAACGCGCTGACGCCGCTCCGGTGTACGGCATGGTTTTCCGCCGTCTGGCGTTGCAGATGTCACCGAGGTGCGGATTGGTAGTACGCACGTCCTGTTTGACGGTCGTATCCAACCCAAACACCACCGCCGTTGCTTTGGGTGTGTTCGTAGTATAAGCCCTTGCTAATCTTGACGCTACGTTTGTAGTACGCATTCAAAAACGCGGTCTGTTCCTCTTCGGTTGCGTTCAGCGGTTCTGGCGGAGGTGGTGTTGAGAACGCTAAGTATCGGGATAGTCCAACGGGGGCTGTGATTTCGGCAACGTCCCAGCGAGACCAGTCACGAAAACCGGCCTCGTCAATGTCGAACTCGTAAGCTGTGTTCATGTAGGAACGGTAGTAAGAGACGTTTGTTGCGGAGTCAGGCAGCCAGTCAACAGAGTCAACGGACTCAGCGGTGTCAATTTGGGTCAAGCCAAGGTATGCCGAGCGAACAAACCAAATCGCGCAAGCAATAAGGGCGGTGAAGAGGAGAAGTCGACGTAGCGAGAAACGCATGCGAAGGTGTTGTCGTGGATTTCAGTCGGATAACGGTACGCATCAGCGGGCGGCGGGAGTTTGGCCACCATTTGTGAAACCTCTCCACCGCCGCTCCGTTGCATGCGATGGTTCAAGTAAGCCGCTAGCGCGGCGGTTTCGGTTTGGTGGTGGAACGGGCGCGTGACGGATTGTTGGAAGCAACCTTTCAGGAGGAGCTGTTCGCTGGGAACAGCTCAGCAACTCCTCCTGAAAAGGAACACAACATGTCCAATTCTAGCTCAAAATGTCCGCAAAATGCACCTGGAGCCCACTTCCCGGAAAGTCTTCGCCTGAGACTCTCCGAAGACTTGCACCTGACCGGCAAGGCCAAGCGAACTCACGATGGCTACATCCGAGCGGTCAGGCAGCTCTCTGATTTCGCCGGTTGCAGTCCCGACCAGGTGAACGAGCAGCATGTGCGGCAGTTCTTCTTGCACCTGAAAAACGATCGCAACTTTGCTTATGGATCACTCCGCGTGGCATTCTCGGGCATCAAGTTCTTCTTCACGCACACCTGCAAGCGTGACTGGAAAATCATCAAGATGCTCAAGCTCCAGAATATCACCACCTTGCCGGAGGTGCTGACGATCGAGCAGGTTCATGAATTGATCGGCTCAGCGACCACGCAGCGAATGTTCGTCTATTTCTGGACTGTCTATTCGCTGGGACTCCGACTCAATGAAGCGTTGCATCTGCAGGTCAGTGACATCGACGCCCAGCGAGGCTGGGTTCATGTTCATCGTGGCAAGGGAGCCAAGGACCGGTATGTGCCGCTGCCGACGACGACCGTTCGACTTCTGCGAAACTACTGGGCCAGTCATCGACATCCAAGCTTTCTGTTTCCGGCAGATGGACGAAAGCATGACCTCGCCAAAGACGGCATCAGCCAAGCCAAAAATCCGATGAGCGAAACGGCCGTTCAAGGAGCAATGATGCAGATCACGAAAAATCTCCGCTTTGGCAAGAAGGTCAGCATTCATACGCTGCGTCATTCTTATGCGACGCACTTGCTCGAAGCGGGCGTGGGGCTGAAGGTGATTCAAAAGTACTTGGGGCATTCGTCGCTGCAGACCACGATGGTCTATCTGCATCTGACTGATACGGCCGAAGCCAACGCTCGCGAAGAAATCGAAAGGCTGTTCGGTAGTCTACCTGGCAGCGGCGAGTAAACCCGCTCTCGCAAATGCCCACGGTTGCGGAGGCTCTTCGCCAATTCGCACCGGCATACCTACAGCAACACGCCGATTCGATCTCGGTCGCCGAAGACAAAGTTCTTGGCGCGATCACTCGTTGTCGCACCGGTGCACTGGGTGGTGTTCACTACCAGTGCGGCGGTTGCGGAAGCGATCACTGGGTCGGACGTTCGTGTGGCAATCGGCACTGCCCGAACTGCGGTCACGAGAAGACGCAGGCTTGGATCGAAACGCAGTCTGCCAAGCTGATGCCGGTTCATCACTTCTTGGTCACTTTCACGGTGCCCCGGGAGATCGGCTTGGTGCTGCGCGTTCACCAACGTGACGGCTACCGATGCTTGTTCGATGCCAGCAGCCAGAGCATTCGCGATGTGGGATCGGCAACCAAGAGCCTGAAAGGGTGCCAACTTGGGTTCTTCGGTGTGCTTCATACTTGGGGGCGTGACCCGGCCGTCTATCATCCGCACGTTCACTATGTCGTTCCTGGCGGCGGAGTGAAACTGGATGAGCATGGCAATGCCTTGTCATGGCAGAGTACGCCAAAGAACTTCTTGTTCCACCACGGCACGTTGATCAGCACCTACAAGGCAAAGCTCGCCGATGAGCTTCGTGCCGCAGGTCTTTATGCCCAAGTCGATCGCGAGGCTTGGTCGAAAGACTTCGTCGTCGACATCCAGCCAGTTGGGCACGGAGTTCCAACGCTGAAATACTTGGCACCGTACGTTCACCGAGTCGCGATCAACGACAGTCGCATCACGGATGTCAATTCGGAAACGGTGACGTACAAAATTCGTCGCAAAGGGAACGTGATGCAGAACAAGACCGTTGCCGGCGACGACTTCGTGGGTGACTTCTTGCAGCACGTTCTGCCGACGAACTTCATGAAGATCCGCCACTACGGTTGGATGAGCGGGAACAGCAAGGTGAAGGTCGAGGAGGTGAAGTGGTTGGTCTGGCTCGCCCTTGGCTGGACGTTCTGGTTGGGCAGCGGCTACGCGCCGCAAGCGGAACCGTTGACCGTTCCGATGAAATGCCGCCTGTGTGGCGGTGTCATGCGAGTGATCGAGGTCAGCTACACCTCGTTGTCTTCGCAGGGCATCCGCCCCGAGCACGGGCTGACTTACTACGACAGTGGGTAACGCATGAACCAGCGAAGTGAAATGACCGGTCGAATTCGAACGTCTTCAGGAGGGCGAAGGAGGACGATCTGTCTCGACGGCAATTTCACGCGTCAAACCCACCGGGCAGTGAACCTCAATCAGTGCCATTCACTGCCGATTCAGCACAACCAGGGTCGGAGCACGTGTCCAAGCATCGAAGCACTGCACTTGACGCGAACCAAAGTCTGCACCGGAGAGTTAAGCTCAGAAGCAAAGCTCAAGGACGAATGGGCGAGCGACTCGGCGTTCAACACCGGGCATCTTGAACAGAGGACTTGAGCTTCGGCTAGGCGACGCGTTTTGAACCGCGACGAACGAAGAGAGCTGAAAGAGAAAGTGACTCAACCGTCGCATCCACGCGAAGTCAAATCCTTATTGGTTATCCGCCGGATTGAGGCCAGTCATCGTCCGAAAGTCGCAGACGCCCACGGGCATTGGCAAACCTCAGCCCCAGGATGGTGAGGCCACGCTTGGTCCAGAATTCGGTTGAAACATGGCCACTGGACACACCGCCTTGAGCATAGCGTTCTACGTAGTGTATGTCATGGTCATCAGTAATCGGTATTCCAACTAGGTCCTGGAAAGCACCGGCTATCAAATCACCGAAATCCGTTCCGGTCTCAGGGAGCGGTGTGTACGAAAGCATCGCCTTCATTTCTCGCCAAAGAAATGGATCGCCTCGAAGGCCCCATTGTTCCGGCTCAGGATCAAAGAGGTCGGCGACTGACGGCGTCGGTTTTTGTGCGGAAAACGATGGGTCGCGGTGAGGGTCGCCATGAAGCTTGAGTTGTAGAACATACTCCGATACAGACCCGTCCCAGCCGCATTGATGACAAACCCCATCCCGCATTGTGTGGTCGCATCTTGTCTTGCCGTAGATCCAATATGCACACTCGCGACACAGGCTCGACATTGTATGCCTTGATTGCGGGAACGAGCTTCCGCACTCTTCGCAGTGGCATGGTGCGTCAGGGTCAACGTTAGGCATCATTTGTTCGGATAACGTAGGCGGTAACCGGGCCGCCGCCAAAAAACTATGATTTCAAAATTCGCGTGATCGGCGGCTCCGGTTCACCGCTTTGTTCTGCCTATTCGGCATCGCCATTTAGCGTGACACGGTTGTGAGGTGGCGGCGATATGATGGCTGCCACATACGGGAACCCTTCATACCTGACCGGCTTTCTTTCTTTGCCGGCACCAAACTGCACGGGTTCAACAGCTCGACTACCAGGTTCATCCGGCAGCGTGATATTCACGTCGCCACCGCCCGGCGTCCAGCCATTTAACCAAACCAGTACGCGACCGTTTTCCCGTTGAGAAATGTCTCCGCAAACAGGGCAATAGCGGTGTTTGCCGTCAAGACAACCATCCCAGACGTCATTGTCTACGATATCGTCCGCAAGCAGCCCATCACAAACAGGCACCCAGTCGGTGACAGCAAAGTATTCGGGCACTTTCAGCTGTTTGAGCTGCTCCGCAACCCACGACTCAACAACAGGGCCCTTCTGCTTTGGAGTGTGTTTCGTGACGGGCACGATAACTTTGACGAACACCTGGTTGAACTGTCGCCGCTCGATCGACTCCGGCGTCGGGTCCTGAGCGGGTAACTCGGCAGCAATGTCTGCGAACATGCTGAAGACCAGTAGACCAACGAAACCAGGACGCCACATTTTGGACCTCACTCTGTGTTAGTAGTAGGCAGAACGGCGGCCATCACCCGGCACGCGCGAGCAAGGCTTCCGTGTTGAAAACAGCCGATCGCGTGCTCGGTGTGCATGGCTTTGTTATGCCACACCCTACGCTTTAGCATCGCCTTCACTGTCAGCGCAATAGGCGTTTACACCCATCTTGCCCACAGAGTAAAGAAGGAGTGCAATTGCAGGTACAATCAAGGATGTCAGAATACCGAGTTTAACAGCGACAGCGCCACTTACAATCGTTACGAGTATCGCGTTTCCGATCGGGGCTTCACTGCCCAATTTCTTTCGGTCTTCAGCGTAATCTGGATGGCCACAAACAAACTTTTGCAACTCAGCCTTGAGGCGATCAAAAAACGGCCTGGATTCCGGTTTTAATCCGAATCCGACAGTTGAAGCCGAGCCATCTGCAGAAATCCATGCTTCTGCGGCGTGCTCGGGATCCAAATTTTCTAGCAACTCTTTTACGTGTTTACTTTGGTAAGGCTTCAGCGTTGCTAGCCAATCGGCAATATCCGTATTAGGTACAATGATGCACATGAGAATTACAGCCCTAAAGCATTTCTTTAATGTATTCCGCCGAGAGGCAGTGAGTTGTTTGATGCAATTCGCGGGGGTCAATACCACCGAGGCTTATGCCTCCTGCACCATTCGCGAATGCACCGATCAAAATCCCAACAATCTTCTGTTTTTGCGGAGCGTACACTAGCGAGCCCGACTGCCCAGGCCTTGCTTGAGTGTTCACAATTGCATGTTTTGCTTTCGAAGCGGAGTTCTTCAAAAAGATTTTGGCTCCGACAATGGTCGTCTGAAGCGTAAGAACCATCCTGCCTTCAGGTGCGTGCGGGTATCCAAGGATTCCGACATCGTCTGATACATTCACGTCGTCGAATGATCCCAAACTAGGTGGGAACGCGTTTAGTTCTAACGGCGACTTCAGAATGGCTATGTCAAGAACCGGGTCAATTTCTTCGACGGAAACTGGAATTGGTTTACAACTCGCGTCCGTGGTGTCTTGATACTCATTCAAGTCAGTAATCTTGGGATAGAGTACACAGAGGTTTGATCCATCATCACCGATTACGTGACGAGTCGTTGCGAGTCTTCCATCTTTAGATACAAAAAATGCGGTACCAAGAAGTTGCACATGCTGCGGCGTGATGCGTCCGACAGGCAGAACCAGTTGCGTGAAAATGCTCATACTAATTCTGTCTATATAAGAGGATCGAGGTCTTGGCATAACAATAGATTCAACCCTACTCAGTAGGGTCGTATTCGGGAAATTGCATGATACGGGGTAAGTGAGTTGGGGTGTTTGACCAATATCACTCAACTCACTCCCGTGCTCAAAATCTTACCTGCTGCGTGTTGCTGCGGCAATGTTGCCACTCCTGGAAGTCGTTCTGACGACACCAGCGGGCTTTGAGGTGGACGTGGCATCGGCGGACGATGTCAGCAAAAGTGACCGAATACGGTTTCTGAAATGGCTTCGGCGGTACGCACTCACGCATCCCAAGGGGCTGACGAAGGAACTGCCCGTGAATCGCGAGACGGTCCTGCGATTTTCGCGTCCTTCATGGAGGTTGGGGCGACTTTCGCGTCCTGCATTGCTCCCTGGCCACGGAGAACGCGTTTGTACGGTGGGGGAAGCGGTAGGAGGAGGGAAGAGGAAGGGGGGGAGAGAGATGCAAGAAACAGCCGTCGGTAACTCGTGCGGTTACCGACGGCTGCTGTGGTTGTGAGTCCTTTCAGGATGATCGTCGCAGGGCACCGCAATGATACCGGTGGCGAGGAGTGGGTTGGCCTACAGTCGGCGAATGCGGATGTTCCGATACGAAACTTCGTCGTTGTGATCCTGCAAACAAATGTGACCTTCAGTGGGCTCACCAAAGCCTTCCCACTTGCCGAACTTGGATTTGGCGACACGTTCGTTCCAGTCATCACTGCCTTTGACGAACTCACAGTAGAGCACTCCATTGACCGCAATCTCGCATTTCTCAGGGGTGATCAACACTCGCAAATGATTCCACTCGCCAACCGGTTTCGTGGCATCCGTGTCGGAGGAATACAGTTGATACAACCAACCACATTTCTGTGGATCGTGGCCGCCCTTGTGGTCTTGGATCTGAATTTCGGGGCCGGTGTAGTAGGGTGGTTTTTTGGTTTCGACGACATGAAACATGACGCCGCTGTTCGCAGCAGGGGTGACCTTGAAGTCGAGCTCCAACTCAAAGGCCGCGAACTTTTCTTTCGTGATGATGTTTTCACCACGGGCGGCGTCGCCTTGGTCCTTGCGTGAAATGCAGGTCAACGCGTCGCCGTCGACCTTCCAGCCGGTCGTCACCGAATCGCGATTGTATTCGCGCCAGGCGTCCAAGTTGCTGCCATCAAAAAGCGTTTCCCACTCCCCGGCTTTCGCCGTGGCATCCTCTGCACGAGCGGTTTGGGGTGCGAGAACAAGGGTGGAGAGAGACAGGATCGCGGAAGCGAAGAGCAAGGTTTTCATCGGCAATTCGGGGGTGGGAAAGTGTGACGGGAACAAGGGGCAGGAAAAACCGCTTGGCTGCTCAAACAGAGCAGCTCGCAAAGATTTTACTCGCTCGCAGCGTCGGATGTTGGTTCCGCGGTTGGCTCAGGGACAGGCACGCGATAGAACTGCAAATCAAGAGGCATTGCTTCCGCCTGAGAGTCCAATTCCTCGGACGAATCACCTTCGGAGGCATCCACTCGGGTCAATCCTGCCGTCAAGGTTTGGTCTCCTCCTCCCTCGAAATATTCGATTCGAATGGGGTGCAGACCAGCATTGGCTCGAACCAAGCGACTGACGGTCATGGGCGGATGATTGCCATCGTGGTCCAGGAAGAGCTGGTCATGCAGAAAGACTCGGCTGCCATCATCCGAGGTGATTTCAAAGCGATACAGCCCGTCCTCGGGAACATGGATCATCGCATCCATGATCAACGCGAAGTCGTCTCGCTGGTCCCCTTGAATCGTTTCTAAATCCAGAGTGTCAACTGTTCCCGTTCGGGCCACTTCCATGGTTTCGAACTCAGGCAGTTGTTTAAACTTGCCCAAGTACATTCGGTAGTCGAGACCTGGTTCATGGCCGTCCGGTGGGACGCCTTCGTGGCGCGGTACAGGAACCGTTTGAATCGAAATCGGCAACGCGGAACCATTTCGGCTTGCGAGCACCTCCACTTCCTCGGATTCTCTCAGCACCTGATCCAGTGCCAACGTCCACTGGGCCGCGTTGCGGACTCGAGCACCACCGACGGACTCGATCACGTCCCCCGCGAGGATTCCGGCGACTTCGGCGGGGGACTCCTTTTCGACGGATGCGACGAGGGCAGCTTCGGCAAGTGGATTGAGCGTCATGCCCACCCAGCGATCGTGACGCAGTTCCGGCTCGACAATCCGTCCGATCAACTTGCGAACTCGATCGATCGGAATCGCAAAGCTTGCGTTCTGCTCGTCGGGATTCACACGCGAAACGATCCCGATGATCTTGCCTTCCATGTTGACTAAGGGACCGCCTGAGTTGCCGCGGTTGCTGGCTGCGTCGAATCGCAAGTAATCGTCTCGTGCGAGCAAGTTGTACTTCGTCGCGACCAAGGCGTTGGGCATGTCCAAGTAGGTTTTCTTGGAGCTGATGATGCCGGACGTGATTGTGATCCCGCGACCACCGGGGTTGCCCGCGACGACGACCGCCTCGCCGTTGTGCACGTCATTGCTGTGTCCGAGAGGTACGACGGGCAAGCGTCCTTTGACGTGAAGGATTCGGACGATGGCAATGTCCTTTTCAGGCAGTCTCGCCACGACCTCAAAGCGTCCCGCCATCTTGCCGAGCACGACATAGCCTTCGTCGCTCGACAGGACATGGTCGTTGGTCAGGACGTAGCCCGAGGAGTGGATGATGGTTCCACTGCCCGTGTTGAAGTGCCCTGGTTCTTCGCCTTCCAAAAACAGACCGACGACCGCAGGTTCCACCTTGGCGATGACATCCACCAACGGAGACCAACGTGGGGATCGTGGGTCGAGTCGCACCGGCTCATCGGCCGAAACCAGTTGTCCGGGCAGTGGCAAAGTCACCAACGCAGATAGAACGATCCAGGAAAGTCGCATGAGCATGGTCGAGGAGAAGGTCAGAAGCGTGAAAACCCACAACCTACTGCCACCGGAACAAGTTGACCATGCTCGGTGGATACCTGGCTCGCTACGTCTTGCGAACCCCGCCCGCGGCAGAAGACTGCGCGACCACCGTAGGCCGGACGAAGGAGGCTTTGCGACGCACATCCGGCAATGACTCATCTGAAAAGGTCGGCTCATCTGCCGGAGCGGCGCCGAAGCGGCTTGATCCGGCCTACTTGAGCAGGGAGACGACCGAAACGAGTCGGCACCAATTCCCAAACGGCTCGCGGGAATCACCCCAAACATTCCTGCCTCACCGCTCAAGGCGAGCAGTTGCTCAGCTGGATGAACCGACCTCGACCACCGGCAAACCGGGCGACGCAACGACGCCAACGTTTCCCGCCGGTTGCAGGTCTGGAACGGGATGGCAGCTCGCCTTCTCTGCGGCAGGTTGGTCGGAACGCATCGCCTTGCCATAGCTGGAGACAAACTTGGAGGGATCGTCAATCATCTCCGTCGTCATTCGGTGGTGGTGGTAGTGCATCGCGCATTTCAGCACATAGAAGAAATAGATATCCGGGGACGTGAACCTCTTCCGGACCGCCCCCCAGATCTGACGTCGGTAGGTTCGACGCAGGTCAGCATCGGGGATCTTCCACATCAACCGGATGAACATGGCCACAAATCCCGCCGTGAAGATGGCGAACTGCTTGCGACGCTGCCATGGGTGCTGCTGGAAGTAGTCCGTGTTCAGAGCACGAAACTCAAATCGGTCTCGCACGAACAGCTGATCCAAGCGATCGAAGTAGACGTCTGGCTCATACGCGTTTCGCATCGTCTCCAAGTACCCCTGCAGCAATTCGTCACGTGTCATGCCTTTGGGGATGACGTTGGTGCCAAAGTGATGTTCGTCGGCCAAGTCCAACCTTCCCTCTTCCAACAACCGGGCGTGCAAGGGGGTTTTTGGGATGGCATGCAGGAGACCGACCATGGCATGCGCGATCCGGGAATCCTTCAGAAACTTTTGCTGAGTGGCAAAGATCGCGGACGTGTCATTGTCAAAACCAACGATCAATCCACACCACACCTCCAACCCAAAGTCCTGGATCCGGTGGACCTTGTCCAGCATCGTGCCTCCGCGACTGCGGACGTTTTGGTACTTCTTGGTTTCTTTGAGTGACTCCTCGTCAGGGCTTTCCAGTCCGATGAACACGGACTGAATGTTGGCCTCGGCCATCAGCTCCATCAGTTCATCGTCTTCGCACAAATCCAAGGACGCTTCGGTGCTGAACACGATGGGGTAGCCGTGTTTTTGCTGCCACGCTGCGACTTCGCGAAGGACGGGTTTGATCGCAGCCTTGTTGCCAATGAGGTTGTCATCGACGATGAAAACGATGTGCATCCCCTGTCCAAGCAAGCTGTCCAGCTCGGCGGTCACTTGCGACGCCTGTTTGATGCGGGGGCGACGACCAAAGGTGACAATGATGTCGCAGAACTCGCACTGAAACGGACAGCCCCGCGAAATCTGCAGGCTGCCGACCAGGTAGTGTTTGTTTTTCAGAAGATCGTGACGCGGCGTGGGGACGGTCGCCATCTCCGTCTTCTCAGTTTGCTCGTACCGGTGCTGATGCTCGTCATCTTGCCATTCCTTCAGGAACCGAGGCCAAGTGTCTTCGGCTTCGCCTATGAAAATGACATCGGCGCGATCGCCGAAGTAATCTTCTTCGACCGTCACCCAGGGTCCACCGATGACAACGAAACACCCCCGGTCCTTCAATTCAGAGACGATCGAATCCATCCGAAATCGCTGCACGCTCATGCCCGTGAGCGCGACGATGTCGAAGGTTTCCAATTCTTCAAAATCCAGCGTTTCGACATTCTCATCGAACAAGACGACTTCATGTTCAGGCGGTGTCAGAGCGGCCAACAATGGCAGACTGGCAACTGGCATGTTGGCCTTTTTGCCAAACAGTGGCTGCGAATACTCCAGCCCCCAATAGGAGACTTCAAAGGCAGGGTTGATGATCGCGATCCGTGACATGTTCGCACCTTTGAGTTTCCAAATGAGTGGTCGTCCGGCGCTCATCATACCGCGCACACCCCGCCAGGGGGTCCCGTAGCATCCTTCCGGGATTCCAGGTGCACAGGGGTCCTTCGCAGGCGTCCCCCGTCGCTGGATGACGCCGACCACAACCTGGCAATCCCGTCACCCAAAATGCGCTCGCACGGCAAGCGAGAACGGAGCCTCGTCATGGAATCGAGCTCCGCACGCCGATTGTTGCGCCCCGATCGCCCCGAGATGGAACCTGGGAAAGGAAGGACGTTCACCGAGCCTTCCTCACGACCACGCCACGACCATGTATCAACACGATTGGATCCTCGATTTGGCTGACCGCTTGTCAGACGGCCCCGACGGTGGGCCGATCACACGGCGGGTCGTGGGAGTGGGCGTCGCAGCAGTGGTTTGTCTCCACGGACTGCGATGCTGCCTCGTTCAGCGAGCAACCACGATCAACCTTGCCCACCGAGGGCAAATGTCCCCCATGTTCTGGAAGGAATACAACGGCACGCCCGCAATCACGTTTGGAGTGCTGCTGATCTGCGTGAGCCTGTTCATTCATTTCCGCTGGTACTGGGGCAATCACAAACGTTTGCAGTACCACTACGAGATTCCGACTGCGATCTCGATTGTCGCGTCGATCGTCGCGATGACGGTGCACTTCTGGACGGTTTGGAAGTGGACTTGAGCGTCTTCACGTTTCCATACGATGAGCTTCGAAGACGGGTAGCCAAGCCCGTCGACCACACCCAGTGAAAAGATAGGAACGACGCAGCATCTCCACGACGGCCCCATCCGGGGCGGTGATGATGGGACTGCGTCAAGGACGCCTGAACGGCGTTGCTCGCCAAGTCGTGGTAAAGTGGACAACGCAGAAATCTCCACGACGGCCCCTTCCGGGGCGATGTAGCGTGATGGCGATGTGCGACAGATGCGTTTGATGACAGGCACGAAAAAAGCGACCCTCATTGAATGAAGGTCGCTTTGACGGAGTCTTGTTTGGAACTTGCTAAGCAGGTCGGCAGGACTTGTTTTTAGGGTAGTGGACGAGGCCACGAGTCCTGAACCGGCGTCAAATCCAAGGACTCGTGGCCTCGTCCACTACGATCAACCCTCACTTTTAACTTTGACGGACCACTAGGCTCAGACGGCGGACATGGAGGTGCCCATCGTTTGGCCGGGTGCGGGCAGGTTGCTGGAACCTTCCAAGAAGATGTCGATGGCACGGGCGGCGCCACGCCCTTCGTTGATTGCCCAGACAACCAAGCTTTGGCCACGGCGGCAGTCACCTGCGGCGAAGACGCCGTCGATGTTCGTCGCGTAGTTGCCATGTTCCGCTTGGAAGTTGCTGCGAGCATCGGTTTGGAGTCCGATCGCTTCCGCGACGGTTTGCTCTGGTCCCAAGAAGCCCATCGCCAACAAGATCAGTTGGGCTGGCCACTCTTTCTCGCTGCCTTCGACTTCGGCCATTTGCCAGCCGCCTTCGTCGTTCTTCGTCCATTCGACGTTGACGGTCTTGATGCCTTTCAGCTTGCCTTCGTCGTCGACCAGGTACTCTTTGCTGAGGATCTGATATTCGCGAGGGTCCTTGCCGAACTTCGCTTCAGCTTCTTCGTGACCGTAATCGACACGGAAGACACGAGGCCATTCTGGCCACGGGTTGTCGGCGGCACGCTCGGCGGGTGGCTGGGGCAGCAACTCGAAGTTGACCATGCTGCGGCAACCGTGACGGAGGCTGGTTCCGATGCAGTCGGTCCCGGTGTCACCACCGCCGATGACGATCACATCCTTGCCTTCGGCACTGATGAACTCGGCCGCCAGATTGTCACCATGCACACGTTGCTTGGTGTTGGAGGTCAGGAAGTCCATCGCGAAATGCACGCCCTTGGCTTCGCGCCCCGAGATGGGCAGGTCACGTGGCTTGGTGGCACCACAGGCCAGCAGCACAGCATCGAACTCGCTCTGCAAATCCTTGGGCGAGATATCTTTGCCAACATTCACGCCGGTTTTGAAGGTCACGCCTTCCTCGGTCATTTTGTCGACGCGACGCTGGATCGCTTTCTTCGACAACTTCATGTTGGGAATGCCGTACTGCAACAAACCACCGATGCGATCGGCTCGTTCGAAGACAGTGACTAAGTGGCCGGCTTTGTTCAGCTGATCCGCGGCGGTCAAACCGGCGGGACCACTGCCGATGACAGCGACCTTTTTGCCCGTTCGTTCTTCGGGCGGTTCCGCAACGATCCAACCTTCTTCCCAGGCACGATCGACAATCGCGTTTTCGATGTTCTTGATCGTCACAGGCGGGTTGGTGATTCCCAGGACGCACGAGCCCTCACAAGGCGCCGGGCAAACGCGGCCGGTGAACTCGGGGAAGTTGTTGGTCTTGTGCAGACGCTCGATCGCTTCTTTCCAGCGATTGTTGTAGACCAGGTCGTTCCACTCGGGAATCAAGTTGTCGATCGGGCAACCAGTGGCCGACTGACAAAACGGAACGCCACAGTCCATGCAGCGAGCGCCCTGACGTTGCAGGTGCTCGGTCTTGGGTTCGGTGTAGATCTCGTCGTAATCGTTGATCCGGATGACAGGCAGACGCCAAGCCACTTTTTCGCGATCGTATTCCTTGAATCCAGTGGGCTTGCCCATGGCAGAGTCCTCAAAATGGGGTGATGTGTTCGGTGGATGTGGGATGGGGTTTTCGCGGCGATGGCCACGCGTGCCGGGCGAAGCGAATTGCTTCGCCCGATCGTTTTCAATCGCTTCTCAATCAAGCGATGTTTGCCGTCACTCTCAGACGCTGACCGCGTCTTTCTCCGCAGCCATTTCGGCCAGCACGCGTTTGTAGTCCGTGGGCATGACTTTGACGCACTGCGACACAAACGTGTCAAAGTCCGCCAAAGCTTCCGCAGCCAACGCACTCTTGGTGTAGTCGTGGTGCTTCTGGATCATGCCTTTGACATCCGCGAGCTCCGCTTCGTCTTCGATCTTTTCCAACTCAACGGTGGCCAGATTGCAGTGAAGATTGAAGTCACCCTTGCGGTCCCAGATGTAAGCGATGCCGCCCGACATCCCAGCCGCAAAGTTGCGTCCGGTCTCGCCGAGGCAGACCACTCGTCCACCGGTCATGTATTCGCACCCGTGGTCCCCCACGCCTTCGACAACGGTGCGTGCACCACTGTTTCGAACGCAGAAACGCTCTGCGGCGCGGCCGCTGAAGTACGCTTCGCCGCTGGTCGCACCGTACAAGCACACGTTGCCAACGATGATTTCGTTGGCCGCGTCGAAGGTGCTTTCGCGAGGCGGGTAGACCATGATGCGTCCGCCCGACAATCCCTTGCCGACGTAATCGTTCGCGTCACCTTCCAGTTCAATCGTGACACCGTGAGCAAGGAAAGCACCGAGGCTTTGCCCTGCTGAACCAGTCAGATCGATGTGGATGGTGTCATCGGGCAAACCGGTTTGTCCGTGCCGCTTGGCAATCTCGTGCGACAGAATCGTTCCGACGGTCCGGTTAATATTGATGATCGGCGACGTGATGCGGACGGATTCGCCGTTTTCGATGGCTGGCATCGCTTCGGCGACCAACTTGGTCATGTCGAGCGATTTTTCCAAACCGTGATCTTGGCCACGCGTGCAGATCACTTCGACCTTGTCGTGAGGACGCTGCGCGGGACTGAGCACGGAGGTCAGATCCAACCCATCGCTCTTCCAGTGTTTGATCGCGTCATCGGTCGACAACACATCGCTGCGGCCAACCATTTCATCGATCGTGCGGAAACCGAGTCGTGCCATGATGCGGCGAGCTTCCTCGGCAACCAAGAACAGGTAGTTCACCACGTGCTCAGGTTTGCCCGAGAACATTTTGCGGAGCTCAGGGTCCTGAGTCGCGATGCCAACGGGGCAAGTGTTCAAGTGACACTTCCGCATCATGATGCAACCGAGCGTGATCAACGGTGCGGTTGAGAAACCGAACTCTTCGGCACCCAGCAACGCTGCGATGACAACGTCACGTCCGGTTTTCAAGCCACCGTCGGTTTGCAACACCACGCGGCTGCGCAGGTCGTTGAGCACCAAGACCTGGTGCGTTTCAGCGATCCCGAGTTCCCATGGCAATCCAGCGTGCTTGATGCTGGTCAGTGGCGATGCCCCGGTTCCGCCGGTGTCACCGGAGATCAGGATGTGGTCGGCGTGTGCCTTGGCAACGCCGGATGCAATCACACCCACCCCCACTTCGCTAACCAACTTCACGCTGACGCGTGCCGATGGGTTGCTGTTCTTCAAATCATGGATCAGCTGAGCCAAATCCTCGATCGAATAAATGTCGTGGTGAGGCGGAGGACTGATCAGCCCCACGCCGGGTGTGCTGTAGCGAATGTTGGCGATGTAGTTGTCGACCTTTTTGCCGGGCAACTCACCACCTTCGCCAGGCTTGGCACCTTGCGAAACCTTGATTTGCAACTCGTCCGCGTTGGTCAAGTATTCAATCGTGACACCAAAGCGTCCCGATGCAATTTGCTTGATGGCAGATCGCTTGGTGTCGCCGTTGGGAAGCGGTTGGAAGCGTTTGGGGTCTTCGCCACCTTCGCCCGTGTTGCTCTTGCCACCCAAGCGGTTCATCGCGATGGCGAGCGTCTCGTGCGATTCCGCACTGATGCTGCCGAGGCTCATCGCACCGGTGCAGAACCGCTTGACGATGTCCTGAGCGGATTGGACTTCATCCAGAGGCAACGCGGGGCCGCCGACGCCTTCTTTGAAGTCCAACAAACCACGCAACGTGCAGCGGGTTCGGTTGTCCTCGTTGATTTCGTGCGAGAACTTCCAGTACGCGTCTTCGTTGTTGTTGCGAGCGGCATTTTGCAAGGTGCTGATTGCCTGAGGACTCCAAGCGTGCTTTTCACCTTCGGCGCGCCAGTGGAATTCACCTAGGTTTGGCAATTGAGTCAGACGATCCGAATTCTTGTCCGGGAAGCCCAGTTTGTGACGACGCAGCGTTTCTTCTGCGATGACGTCGAAGGTCACCCCTTGAATGCGACTGGCGGTGCCGACGAAGCAGCGTTTGATGACTTCATCACGGATGCCCAAGGCTTCGAAAATCTGAGCCCCCTTGTAACTCTGCAGGGTGCTGATGCCCATCTTGGCCATGACTTTCAGCATGCCCTTGGCGACAGCCTTGCGATACGCGGCGACGATTTTGTCGTCGTCCAATGTCGAGGACATCAATCCGTCGCGGTGGGCTTGCCACAGGGCTTCGAACGCCAGGTAGGGGTTGATCGCATCAGCACCGTAGCCAATCAACAAGCAGTGATGGTGCACCTCGCGAGCTTCACCGGTTTCAACGGCGATGCCCACTCGAGTTCGCTTGGCCTTGGCGACCAAGTGATGGTGAACCGCACCGGTTGCCAACAGCATGCTGACGGGCACACGATCGTGCGACACGTTGCGATCGCTCAGGACGATGATCTGCAAACCTTCGTCGACAGCGGCTTCAGCTTCGGCACAAATTCGGTCGAGCGTCTGTGTCAGACCAGCTTTGCCGTCGGCGCGATCAAACGTGGTGTCAATCACGCGGCTATGCCAACGCTCGTGGTCCACGTGCTTGAGAGCCGCGACTTCTTCGTTGGTCAGAATCGGATGATCGATCAACAACCGGTGACAGTGCTCCGGCGTCGCTGCCAGCAAGTTCTGCTCGGGGCCGATGTAGCATTCCAGCGACATGATGACTTCTTCGCGAATCGAATCGATCGCGGGGTTGGTCACCTGGGCGAACAATTGCTTGAAGTAATCGTAGATCATCCGCGGTTTGTCGGACAAACAGGCCAGCGCCGAGTCATTGCCCATCGAACCGACGGGGTCACGCAGTTGCTCCACCAACGGACGGAGCATGAAGTTCATCGTTTCGGCGGTGTAGCCAAACGCTTGCATGCGTGGCAGCAACGTCTCGCCGTCGAACCCGTGCCCCTCGGCTTCAGGGTGCAGGTCTGCCAACCGAATGCGTTGTTGCTTGAGCCATTTGCCATAAGGCTTTTTGCGAGCGAAGTCGGCCTTGAGTTCTTCATCGGGGATCAGGCGTCCCGCTTCGAAGTCAATCAAGAACATCTTGCCCGGCTGCAGGCGACCTTTTTCACGAACGATCGAGGGGTCAACCGGCAACACGCCCACTTCGCTGGCCATGATCACGCGATCGTCGTGCGTGATGTAGTAACGACTGGGACGCAAACCGTTTCGGTCCAGCGTCGCACCGATGCACTTCCCGTCGGTGAAGGCAATCGACGCGGGGCCGTCCCAAGGCTCCATCAGGCAGCTGAAGTACTCATAGAAAGCACGCTTTTCTTCGGGCATGGTTTCGTGCTTTTGCCAAGCTTCGGGCACCATCATCATGATGGCTTCTTGCAGCGTGCGGCCGTTCATCAACAAGAACTCAAGCACATTGTCGAAGGTACCCGAGTCGCTCAAGTGAGGCTCGACAACGGGGAACAACTTCTTCAGTTCATCGCCGTAAATTTCACTGGCGGCCGTGCCTTCGCGAGCACGCATCCAGTTGGCGTTGCCGCGGAGCGTGTTGATTTCGCCGTTGTGGCTCATGAATCGCAGGGGCTGAGCACGGTCCCAACTGGGGAACGTGTTCGTCGAGAAACGGCTGTGGACCATCGCCAAGTGCGTTTCGAAATCCTCGTCACGCAAATCGGGGAAATACGGCATCACCTGGGCAGGCGTGAGCATCCCCTTGTAGATGATGACCTTGGTCGACAACGAACAGACGTAGAACATCAACGCTTGTTCGATCTTGGTGCCGCCGCGCAGTTCGTGACTGGCTTGCTTGCGGATCAAGTAGAGCTGACGTTCAAACTCTTCGTTGGAAAGTCCATCCGCCGCACCGACGAACAACTGCTCAATGCGAGGTTCGCTTTGACGAGCGGTTGGCCCGACGTCAGCGGCATCGGTTTCTTGAGGCACATCCCGCCAACCGATCAAATTTTGCCCAGTCTCTTCGATGAGACGCGCGATGGTTTCCTTGCAGGTTTTCCGCTCCGCATCATCGGTTGGCAAGAAGATCAATCCGGCGGCGAATTTGCCTTCTTCGGGCAGTTCCACACCGAGATCAGCCTTGGCAACCTTTTGCAGAAACTTATGAGGCAAGCCACACATGATCCCCGATCCGTCACCGGTGTTCGGTTCGCAACCGCATGCTCCGCGGTGATCCATGTTTTGCAGAATCGTGTCGGCATCGATCACGATTTGATGACTGGGAGCCCCCTTGATATGGGCAACGAATCCGACGCCACACGCATCCTTTTCGTGCTCAGGGTTGTACAGTCCTTGGGCCGGTGGCAGGTGATACAAAGGTTGCTTGGTCATAAATAAAACAACTTGGGGATGAGGGGATGTGTGGACAGGCAAAGGGCGTTGGAGTCTGGGTCGTGCTTCATGCGACGACAGAGACCGCCCGATCTTTGGTTTGGTTTTTCTTCCGGTCCGCCTTGGCGGCTTCGGACTTTGTTCTCAGTTCAGGTTCCATTTCCCGGCCCAAGAGAAGCGATCCCAGTTCAATCGCAGCACGGCTGAGTTTGCCGCTGCGACGAAAGATGATTCCGAGCGGACGGACCATCTGAATTTCGGGGCAAGCGACCACCCGCAGGGTTCCGTTGGCCGTTTCGCGGCGGACCGCCGCCTCGGGGACAATCCCCAACCCACGGTTCGCCTGAATCGCACGAACCATTGAGTCGGCGTTGTCAAATTCCATCTGAGTGACCACCGAGATGCCGGCGCGTTTCAGACATTGGTCGATCGCCTGACGGAGCACCAACCCGCGTTCGAACCCAACCATTTCCATGCCGCTGAGTTCCGATGCCGAGACTTCCGTTCGCTTTGCGAAAGGGTGGTCGGCGGAACAAACCAGACGCATCGGTTCAGATTGCCAAGGGATCGTTCCCAATGCCTTGGTGGTCCGAGGGAAACTGACCAGCCCAAATTCGACACCGCCGTCGAGCACCATCTGCACGACGCGTTGGCTGCTGCCAAATTCCGTTCGGACTTTGACGTCGGGGTGCTGAGTCTCGAAGACCTTGGTGGCCTCGGGCATGTAGCTCAGCCCGACAGAGTAAATCGCACCGACGTTCACGCTGCCGGTCAGGCGTTCGCCCCGGAAGCGGACCCGTTGTTCCAGTTCGTTGTACTGGCGAATCACGTCGCGGACGCCACACAAGTAAATCTCGCCCGCTTCCGTCAAACCCAACGGCCGACTGGAGCGATCGATCAGACTGGCCCCAACGGATTCTTCCAACCCGCTGATGGCTTGACTGACCGCGCTTTGAGTTAAACCGCAATCAGCCGCAGCTTTCGAAAAACTGCGGAGATCGGCGACACGACAGAACAATTCAAGCGTACGAAACTGCAACGACAACCTGCTGTATTAAATTTCCTTATGATGCGCCCGGCCACTTTCAGCCGGATTGATGACGGAGGATAGCCACGGAAGCAAATTTGGTCAAGCGTTCTGCTGCTGCCGCCGCTTTCCCAGCGTCAACGAAAAAGCCCAGCAGCGGTTTGAGACCGCAAATGCCGGGCTTTTTATGAAACAAGGCCCAGCAGAGCGGGATGCCCTGTGGGCAGCTTTCGATCCGCCATTTCGAGCTGGCGGCCGCTCATCGACCAGTCGGAAGCGACCAATCCGGAGCGCCATCACCCGGACTACTTATCGGCCCAGTAGTCGATCACGACCACTTTTTCGAGGTGTGGCTTGAGGACTTCCACGAAGGCCTTGTGGGCTGGGTGAGGCAGATAAGCTTCACGGTCGGCTTCGCTTTCGAAAGTCACGAGGAAGCAATGCGTCAAACCATCGTTGAGACCTTCGGGTGAGTTGTTCGTTCCGAACTCAAAGCCCGAGATTTCGGGAATTTCGTTGGGCAAATTTCGAAAGGCGTCCACGACGACCTGCACTTCTGCTTCCGAGCTGGCTTCTTTGAACCCAAACATCACGACGTGCCGCAGCAGTTTTTTGGGCGTTTCCTTTTCAGCTCCCGTGGCTGACAACTGCATGATCGCGGCGACAGCCAAACAAAGTCCTAAACCTGACAACAAACGCATGACAATCTCTCGGTGGAGGCGGTAACGGGCGAAACCCCCATTGTCGCGTCTTCGAGGTCGGTCAGCTAGATGACAGTCAACTAGATGACCAACCCGAGTCAGAGTGGCACTGAGACAGAACGCTCTGGGAACAGCAGCCAACCGTCGCGAGACGCTCAGGCACCGGTGTGTCGTCGAGGATCCACCGGACGGCTGCAAATTTTTACTTGCCCCCAACTTGGGCAGTGCGTACAACCATTTCGGCACTTGCAAGGAAGCATTGACATCACATCCCACGCTTCACGGTGGATTCGTCATGCATCTCAATCGTTCGCTTCGCAGCCCACACCAGCCGCACGCATTCACGCTGGTGGAGTTGCTGGTGGTGATCGCGATCATCGGCATCTTGGTCGCCTTGCTATTGCCTGCCGTCCAATCCGCCCGCGAAGCGGCGCGGCGAATGAGTTGTGGCAACAACATGAAGCAGATTGGATTGGGGCTACACAACTACCACGCCGCGTTCAACCAGTTGCCCATCCATGGCGTCGGCCCCACGGACGAAAACGACAACACCGCGGCCCGCGGCAGTGCCAACGATGGAACAGGCTTCACACGAATGGAATTGACCTTCTTGGTCGGCCTGTTGCCCTTTGTGGAACAGCAATCCATCTGGTCCATGGTGAGCAACCCCTTGCAGGAAGCCGATGGCGACATCTGGCCCGCCTTTGGCCCGCGACCTTGGACGATCCAGTATCCGCCCTGGGCGACCGAGATCCCCACCTACCGATGCCCAAGTGATCCAGGTTATGGACTGCCCGGACTAGGCCGCACCAATTATGCGGCTTGCTCGGGGGACGGGTTTTACGAAGCCGAACACGGGGTGACGGTCTGGAATTCCAGTTCGAATCGCTGGGAGTACGACCAATCGCTGGCGACTCAACGAGCCCGCTGTGGCCTTCGCGGCGCTTTCGTACCTCGCAAAGCGATGCGGTTTCGCGATTTCACCGACGGACTGAGCAACACCATCGCAGTCGGCGAAATCGCTACGGGACTCAACGACCGAGACAACCGAACGATCGGATTCACGAATGCGAAAGGCGGCTTCTTTCAAATCGCGAACAATCCGAAACGCTGCTTTGATCTTGGATTCATCGACCCAGAGCGTCCCAATTTCTGGACCGACGCCGCGAACGTGTATGCCCCGATCTCTCAACGCGGATTGCGATGGGCCGACTTTCACACGCTTCAGTCCCAATTCAACACCATCCTTGGCCCCAACTCGGAACTGTGCCTGGTCGGTCACTCCGACACCTATGGCATTGCTCCACCGAGCAGCTATCACGTCGGCGGGGTGCATGTTGCGATGTCCGATGGCGCAGTCAAGTTCATCACGGACTCGATTGAAGCCGGCAACTCGCGTGTCGCTTGCGTGTACTGCAAGGCCCTCTCAGGGCAAACCAACAGCGCCACACCCGCAGGATCCGAAAGCCCCTACGGATTGTGGGGATCACTCGGCACGCGTGCGTCTCGCGAAGTCATCGACGGCGAGTTCTAAGGAAAAGGAACCGTCCGGGAAGAACCTCCTCTGTTAAGCAGGTAGGCATGTGTCATCGGGTATGTGAGCCGCTTGGCGTTAGCCACGGTTCCCACGCGCAACCGGGGCTAAGCAGGTACGCATGTGCCATCGGGTATGTGAGCCGCTGGCGTTAGCCACGGTTTTCACGCGCAACCGGGGCTAACGCCCAAACGGCTCACATGGTTGTGCGTGGTCATTCCTGCCGACCTGCTTAACGCCCAAACGGCTCACTAATTTAGACCCAATCATTTTTGCGTACCTGCTTAGCGGCGCGGCGCAAGCCGCCCGGTGCCGCGATGACAGAAGGCTCACGCGGAACCTCGACGCAGCGAACTCGTCTCTTTCCACAGAACGCTAACGAACGCGTCGCATGTAAGTCAGGAACTTGCGATCCAGTTCGTCCAACGCCATGCCCATGGAACTCTCAAAGTCCTCGATTCGCTCCCGTGGCGTTCGTTCGTCGAGCGGCTTGGATTCGCTGAGCTTTTGCAGGTAAGCCACAAACTCTTTTCGCTGAGTCTTCAATAGAAAGTAGGTCAGTGCCCACGATTCTCCGTAGGCGTCTTCCGCAGTCGATGCGGAACGGAAACGCGAATCGTCTGACAACAGCGTCACCAGAGAATCCTCCGGTCGCAACGGGAGGTATCGCCGAAAGCGTCCTAGATTGACCACGTTGACTCGGCCAATCCCTCGCCATCCCCGAGGGTTGCTGAAATCGGGCGACTCGAAGAACATCGCCATCCCTTCGCTGACCCACATCGGATTGTCGGCGAACCGAGTTTGCAGACCACAGTTGTAAGCCAACTGGTGGGTCGCCTCATGGATGATGGTCGCAATGTTGCGTTCAATATTAGGCACCCGAAACGTTGTCATCCGGTTGCTTTCCAAGTGGTAGTAACCGATGACGCTCTTCGCCGTGTCACCAATTTCCTGGCCGGCGTACTTCAAGAATTCGTCGTGGTTGGCCAACACCAAAGCGACCAGGGGATACCGAGGCTCTTCCAGGTCAACGTGCTGGTTTTTCCAGTAAGTGAAGAAGCCTCGGTGCAGTTGTTCAAACAGAACGCCGCAATCTCGAGCGTAGGCTTCGTTGCCCTGGTGAAGAATCAAGTAGTTCACCGTTCGGTAAACCTGGAACCCCGCTGGCAATTCCTTCAGCATCCGCCGAGCCATGGTCTCCTGATCGACCGGCGGCCCGGCAGGTTGCTCCGTTCGCTTGACAATCATGTCCGGCTGAATCGTCCACAACCGACCGGCATCGCATCGAGCCAGGACCCCACCATCAGCAGCCTCCACCAAAATCTCCGCGTCGATGGTTCGCTCGCTCTTGGTTGACTCGTCCGCTCCGTCTTCAAAGGTGATGATATCCGCGAACGCGAGCGAACCGACGGTACCTCCCCAATCAATCAGCACGGCCCAAGCAATCAGCGTGGCAAAGAAGATTGATACAGTGCGTCTTGCCACAACAAACAAATCCAAGGGGGACGACGATCGGTAGCGAACTTGCCACGAGAAACCTCGCGTGCGAGTCCACCCAAAAAAAATGGCGACGAGCTTGCCGCTCGTCACCATTGTAGACCATCCAAATCATGTCAACGAATCCGTCGCCTCGTAATTCGCAGCCCGAAACGCTGCCAGCCAGAGACTCCGCCAGTCAGTCAGCCAGGATTGCCGATCTTGGTTTTCGGTCCATCCCGGCAGCCTGCCGGCTACTTTCGGAAGTAATCAGCAAAGTCATCTGCTTCGGAGGGTTGCGTTGCTGCCTTGCGGACCGGACGGGAAATCTGACGCACCGATTCAGGCTCGCCACCTTCGAAGGAGGTCTGCCGAACGTTGACGCGACGCCGGCTCACTCGGGCGGAATCGTCCTCGAACGGATTCCGCATTTCATCAAACAGCGATCCGGCGCGTTCCTTGGACCCTCGGGTGGGTGCTGACTGCGTTGGCACAGGCTTAGGAATCGCTGGCAAACCATTGGCTGATTTACGGATGGTCGTTTTAGTTCCGTCTGTCAGAGGGGTGTTCTGCAGTTGGGGTGCGGGGGTTGGGATCGCTTGCACGCTGGGTTGATGCTGAGCGTAGGGCATCACCTCCGTCACCGTCGAATTCGAAGCGTGCGGCATCGAATGTGAATCGATCACGACGGGTGCTTCGATCACGGTGTGATGCCCATAGGAATGCGTCTCGTGAGCCCCGATTCCTGCCATGGAAGATTCACAGTGACTGCACGTTTTGCATCCCGATTCACAACCACGATGGCGGTGAGGACCGCACACCAAGTTCGCCCCAACCTCCAACACTCGCTCCACGCTGCACGCAGCCAGATCCAACGTTTGGTAGATCGGATTGCACTTTTGAACTTTGTGACGCCCTAGGAATCCTCCGCTGTCTGCTTTGCGACAACTCGAACACCCGGCGGTCTCGCATCCGCAGGTCACATCCAAGCCGCAGCTTGGTTCGCTGGCGAAGAACGGCTCGACACCGCACACCGGTTCCGCGCCGCAAACGGGCTCCACGGCGGACGAACACTTGGTTTCACAACCACAGGACACGCCCATCCGAGCCCGAAGAGCAGGAAACGCCAGCGGGGCTTCGCAGCCACAAGCGGGTTCCAATCCGCAGGCGGGTTCACCGCATCCGCAGGACTGGGCCGACGCGTGACTCAAACCGACGCAAACGATCCCAGCGATCATGGCCCACGCTGCCATGACACGGACGACAACACTCCATCGACCGAGCTGCAAACGGGGTGCGAGGCACAAATCAGACACTGGTCGTTTCTTTGAAAGGGTCCAAGACATCAGCTTCTTTCTCCGTCGAATTTTGGATGACTGACATCGCTTATCGACGAAGCATGATCGTCAGGACCAAAACAATCCGAACGACATGCAAAGAACCCTCAGGCTGCGCATCTTGCCAAGACGTCAAATCCCCCCAACGGCACCCACCAAGCCCGAATCCACCGGCTCAATAGCGGGGCACGGAAGCGTCGATTTGCAACGACCACTGGTCAATTCCACCGGCCAAGTTCTGCACCTTGCCGAACCCCTTGGAACGCAAAAACTGAGTCACCTGCATGCTTCGGCCACCGTGATGACACTGCACGACGATGTGGTCCTGCTGATGCTCGTCTAGTTCAGACAGTCGCTGCTGAATTTCGCTCATCGGCAACAGCTTGGAACCCTCGATGCGAGCGGTTTCATACTCGCTCGCTTCACGGACATCTAGCAACACAAAGTTGTCGCCGCGAGCACGCATCGCGTCCAAATCGGCCACCGTGATTTCGATGGGAAGGGCGGAATCGTTTGACATCAATCAGGGTCCCAGGGAACAAAGCACGCGTCAGAAAGGCGGTCTCCAAAACAGACCGCGAGGGCCCATTGTGCACGCCACCGCGCCGATGCGAATGGGTGGGACGGAACTCAATCCCGGAAGGCGGCACTGGAGGCATCCGCTGGCATCCGCCAATCGCCACGTGGCGACAAACTGACTGAACCAATCTTGGGTCCGTCGGGAACACAATTGCGTTTGAACTGATTCTGAAAGAATCGCCGTACAAACGTCTGGGCAGTCGCTTCGATCACGTCCTCCGAATGCGCCTCGCGGAACTTGGCTTGCTTCGCCAAGAAACACATCTTCGCGACATCGCAACCACCTCGCACAAAGTGATAGAGAAAGAAATCGTGCAATTCATAGGGGCCGATCGAGGCCTCCGTGTTTTGGCGAATCTCGCCCTCTTCGGTGGGCGGCATCAACTCCGGCGAAATCGGTGTGTCAGCGATCCGATGCAACGTCTCATGCAGCGCCTTGCGATAGCGGTGATCCGCGGCGAATTGCACCAAGTAGCGAACCAACGTCTTGGGCACAGATGCATTGACGTTGTACATCGACATGTGATCGCCGTTGTAAGTGCTCCACCCCAACGCTTGCTCGGACAAGTCACCGGTACCGAGCACGAACCCGCGACTCATCAACAGCATCGTGCGGATCCGAGCCTGCACGTTTTCGAACCTCAAATCCCCGGCGCTGGCATCGACCTTTTGAAGCCGCTGCTGAAGCGCCTCCACCTCAGTGGAGGAATCAATTGCCAGCCCCAAGGGCGCATGCCCGATGTCCAAAAACGTTCGCAATGCGAGCGGCCGGATATCGATGCTTTCGGACGCCACTCCCAATCCCTGGACAAGCTGATTCGCGCTGTCGTTGGTGTGCTGCGTGGTCCCAAAACCAGGCATGATGATCGCATCAATGACCTTGCGATCTCGCTTCAATTGATCGACCGCCGAGACCGCCACCAACAGCGCCAACGTGCTATCCAACCCACCGGAAATGCCAATCGTCAGCGGCAAATCGGCGGGCAACTGCCGCAATCGTTTGACCAATCCCGCTGTTTGAATCGCGAGAATCTCGGCACATCGCTCCTCGCGTTGGGACACATCATCCGGGACAAATGGATGTGGGTCGACGCGGCGCATCAATCGATCCTTGCCAGCACCACCAAGGGTTGCTGAACCCGACTCCAACCTCTCCGCCGCCGCTTCGGTTTGCTCCTGTTCACGGCAACCCAATTCGATCGTTCGATAGGGCCGAGGCAGCGAGGCCTGAAAGTCATCGAACGAACCAACCACGCGTCGGTCGTGGTCAAGCCGCTGGAGATCCACGTCGCGTGTCACTGCGGTTTGCACGGGCAAGTCTTCGTCATCGGTGTCACCGATCCTGCGAGACTCACCGATCAGAGCGCCATTCTCAGCGATCAAACAGTGGCCACCAAAGACCAAATCGCTGGTCGATTCCCCACCGCCAGCCGACGCATACGCGTACGCTGCCATCAAACGCCCGGATTGGCTGACCACCAAATCACGACGCCACTTGGCCTTGCCAATCAGCTCATTGCTGGCCGACAAATTCAGCACCACATTGGCACCGGCCAACGCCGCGTGACTGCTCGGCGGAACCGGCACCCAAAGGTCTTCGCAGATCTCAACAGCAAGGGTCGCCGCGCCATCTCGAAACAGCAGGTCGGTCCCAAAGGGGACGTCGCTCGAACCGATTCGGACGGTGGGTGGATCTGTTTTGGACGCGGCGCGAAAGTGCCGCGCCTCATAAAATTCGCGATAGTTCGGCAGAAACGTCTTGGGGACCAAACCATGGAGACGCCCCCCTCGGACCACCGCGGAAACGTTCATCACACTGGTGCCCACTCGAAGTGGCAAACCAACAATCACCGTGGCCTGGCAAGAGCGACTGTGAAGCACGATGGATTCCAGTGCGTCCAGGCTTGCGTCCAGCAAGGTGTGGGTCGCAAACAGATCACCGCAGGTGTAGGCAGACAGCCCGAGCTCCGGAAACAGAATCAGATCCGAGCCAGATTCTCGTTCCGTCGCTTCAATGCAGGCAATTGTTTCGGCGGCGTTTGCTGCAGGATCGGCCACCAAAACTTTCGGCGAGACGGCTGAAACCCGGTAAAAGCCGTGCTGCCGTCGCTGCGTTGGAAACGTCAGTTCGTTCGAAGCATTCAAAACGCGTGGGTCTCACCAATCCAAGGACACAACAACAGCAGAAATAAGAGCCGCCATCCGCACCGGCGAGAGACAGCCAACCGACAGCCTGTTCAAGCTATCAACCGTGCTCAACAACACCCCGTGCCGAAACAGCATGCACTCATCGAACATTATACCAGGGGGAGGAAATCACGCAGAGGTTCACGAATCCCGGGACCGAAACCAGTGAACGCACCCCTTCAGCAACATCGCAAATCGCTCGACCGGAACCCGACGAACATGGCCGTGGCGGTCCACCTGAAGCACCGTTTCCGTTTCGAGATCCATCGCTGACAAATAGCCGCCGCCAAAACAATACGTGTCCATGCAGACCAGATGGCTTTGACGAAGAACCTCGCCATCGGGCTGAGGAGTGTGCCCCACAAAAACACGCTTCCCACTGTGATGCGGTGCCGGCAGGCTGGGCGGCAAATGAGTCCAGTAGGTCAACTCATCATCCTGCGTTGCGACCTCACAACTGGGGTCGTACATCGCATGCACAAAGATCTCGCTTTCGGTTTGATAGCACGCCAGCAAGGACTCAAAGAAAGCCATGTGCTCCTCTGGGATCTTGCGGACCGAGCCACCATAACTGGTCACCGTCGCCCGACCACCACTGCGCAGCCACATGGAGTCGTCCATCCCTCGTGACACCACGCTTTGCAACATCCATTCATGATTCCCACGCAGTGGAATCACCTTGCAAACGGACTGCAGATCAATCAACTGCTCCACGACGTCGCGAGAGTCCGGGCCGCGATCGACGTAGTCACCCAGGAAGATCAGCTCGTCCTCTTTTGTCGGCGCCAATTCTTGAATCATCGACCGCAGTGCTTTTGCGCATCCGTGGATGTCGCCGATCACATACCGGGCCATTCAATTCACACCTGGGTCGAAACCCTGCTGCTCACTTGGAAAAGACACATCGGGCGTCAGATCCTTCAAAATGGCTTGACCGCAACGATGCACCAACTTTTCCCAAATCCCTTCGCAAGGAGCAAAAATGGATTCCGTGTCGGCTGGCGTGACCAACCAACCACCTTCTTCCAATTCGTTTTCCAATTGCATCGGCCCCCAGCCTGAATAGCCAACGATGTAACGCAACTTCGCATCGTCACGCCGGGCGAGCAACCGCAAGTGATCCTCATCGGCAGTGACCCACGCGGGAACATCCGCCCATTGGATCGACATGGATCCCCAAGGTTCGGCAGGATGATCATGCAGTTGAGTGGTTGATCCAGCCGGATCGTTCCCGCCCGCCTCGGTTCCATCCACACCACACGGATCACCGATGCCGGCGATGTTATGCAGAGCCAACATCGGACCGTTGACTGGTCCCCCCAAATAAATCTGGTCCGGGTGTATCTGCTGGTCCAACTCGACGGGGTTGTCGGCAGAACCGCCGGAGGAGTCGCTCGACGCAGCGGAGGCCAAGTCAATTTCCGGCTTGGTCCCGGGCTGCCAAGACGGGTCACTCATTTCAATGACGTCACCAAACCTCTGTGGCCCCACGCGATTGATCACCACACCAAAGGCACCTTCCTCTGTGTGCCGAACGATCAGCACCACGGAACGAAAGAAATTGCCATCGTGCAAATACGGCGACGCGATCAAGAAGCGACCGGTGCAATTCGTGGACGTGTTCATCTCAAGCCCGGGTTCGAGAACCGGCAACTGCGTGCGTAAATTTAGGATTGGTCTCGGTACTGGTCGCGCCAGAGACATCCGCCCCACGACAACCCCACGCCAAAGCCAACCAAGACATTGGTCGAGCCCTGACCCAACTCGTCACGCCGTCGCATGCGGTCGATCAGAATCGGCAGGGTGCAGGAAACGGTGTTGCCAACATCCGCCAGATCGATCGGCAACCGCTCGGGAGCGATGTCCATTCGTTTCCGGAGTTGATCCAGCATCTTCCAGGTGGCCTGGTGAAACAAATAGTGGCCGATTTGGTCATCGGACAAATGGTTTTCTTCCAGGATTTCATCCACCAAACGCGGGATCGCATCCACCGTGAAATTGATCAGGCTGGGGCCATCCATGTACAGGCGACTTTTCCAGCGTTTGCGGTGTCGAGGCGGAATCGCATCTTCCGCGGGCCGGCCACCGCCGTTGCCAACGATCAGCATGTCGGCACCACTTCCGTCGCTGCCGAACTGGTAACCCCACAAAGAGGGCTCCGCTTCGGCGGTGATCAGGGTCGCGGCGGCCGCGTCCCCAAAAATGGTTCGCAGACTACGGTCATTGGCATCGATGTATTTGCTGTACGTTTCCGCCGTCACCAGCAAGATTTTTTTGGCGACGCCGGTGCGGATCAGGCCATCGGCCATCGCAGTGCCATAAACGAAACCGCTGCAACCAAGGTTAAAATCGATCGCGCCGCACTGTGTTCGGAGTCCCAGTCGGTCCTGCAACAAACAAGCGGTGGTCGGCAGCGGGTAATCGGGGGTTTGCGTGCACAGCAGCACAAAATCAATCGTCGACCGATCCAAATTCTCACGTTCGAACAATTGCTCGCAGGCCTGAACCGCGAGGTCGGCAGAAGTCTCACCTGGCCGAGCGATGTGCCGCTGATGGATCCCCGTTTTCTCCGCGATCAAATCGAGATCCCAGGAGGGGAACTGTTCCTTCAGCGTCGCATTGTCTTCCACATGTTCCGGAAGATGCACCGAGATGGGACCAATCTGGGCGTGGGGCACGTTCGACTCGGCGAAGAGGCTAATGAAAACTGACGTGGATCATTCAAAGAAGGCAGAAGCGTACCAGCGATTCCGCATCAACGGCAACTCGCAAACGAGACTCCGACCCGGTGGGGATGAAAAAATCGCCCTTTTGCGGGGCAAAAAAACCCACCCGACGGACAAAAAAAAACCACGCCTGTTTTGATCCAGGCGTGGTTTTCAAGAGCGGCTGATCGGATTCGAACCGACGACAATCACGTTGGCAACGTGATGCTCTGCCAACTGAGCTACAGCCGCGTTTCAGTTGTGTGGGGCACAGTATAAGAACCATCGGATTTGTCGCAAGTCGACTTGAAAGGTTTTTTAACCGCTTGTCGATCATCGCCGGAAAACACTACACTTTGCCGCTGCATGAAACGGCCCCTGAAGCAGGTGCCCCCCGGTCGAAGCGTCCGATCACCCCGGCCTTTTCGATTTCGCTTTCTGAATGTTCGGTAGCCAACTCCGGTTCGATCGATTCATTCTTCTAACACAAGGTTCAAAATCAGGATGTCCACGTCTTTCGACACCGATTCCACGCCCGCCGAAGACGCGGCTGCTCCCGTCAAAGACCCGCTGCAGTTGAACATGGAGGTTACCAAACCTCATGCCTGTTTGCGGGAGGTCATTGTCACCATCCCTCGTGGCGAAGTGGATCGCTACATGAAGGACGCGTACGACGAACTCGTCCCGGAAGCTCAGGTTCCCGGATTCCGTGCCGGGCGCGCACCACGCAAGTTGGTTGAAAAGCAATTCAAGGACCGAATCGAAGATCGCGTCAAAGGCTCGCTGTTAATGGACAGCTTGGCCAAAGTCACCGAAGAAGCTGAATTTTCCGCGATCGGCGAACCCGATTTCGATTACGAGTCGATTGAATTGCCTGAAAAAGGTGAATTCAAGTACCAGTTCAGCATCGAAGTCCGTCCCGAATTCGACACGCCGGACTGGAAGAAACTGGATCTGAAAAAGCCCGTCGAAACGATCTCGGAAGAAGACGTCGACGCCGCTCTGCAACGCGTTCTCTCTCGCTACGCTTCCCTGGAAGCCTGCGACGCGCCCGCCGAATTGGGCGACCGCTTGCTGATCACAGCGAAATTCAAAGACGGCGACAAAGTCATCTCTGAAATGGACGAAGAAAGCGTCACCTTGGCCAATCGCCTCAGCCTGTCCGATGCCGTTTGCGAAAACTTCGGCGAACTGATGAAGGACTGCAAAGAAGGTGACTCGCTGACCACCAAGGTCAAACTCGGCGACGGTCACCCCAACGAAGAAATGCAAGGCAAAGAAATCGACGCCACCTTCACGGTCGTCGAAGTCTTGAAAGAACAACTGCCTGAACTGACCGCTGAATTCTTGGATGAATTGGGCGAGTTCGAGTCCGAATCTGAACTTCGCGATTTCGTGCGTTCGTCGCTCGAACGACAAGCCAACTTCCGCACCGAACAAGCGATGCGTGGCAGCATCATCGAAAAACTGCTGGATTCAGCGGACTTCGAATTGCCACCGACCTTGGTTCGTCGCCAAATGAAGCGAGAACTCGATCGCAAAGTGCTCGAGTTCCGTCGCAGCGGTTTCGACGACGACATGATCCGTCGCTTCGTCAACGCCAGCAAGCAAAACATGCAACAAGGCACCGAATCCTCGCTGCGTGAACACTTCATCCTGGAGCAAATCGCCGACGAAGAAAAAGTCGACGCCGAGCCTCAAGAATACGAAACCGAAATCCAGTTGATCGCCGAACAAAGCGATTCCTCACCACGTCGCGTGCGTGCTCGATTGGAAAAAACCGGTCAAATGGATGCTCTTCGCAACCAAATCGTCGAACGCAAGGTCATCGAAATGATCACCGAAGCGGCAACGGTTGCCGAGGAACCTGTCGAAAAGGAAGCCGAAGAAAAGAACGAAGAGTTCGCTGTCGACCACGAAGTGCTGCCGACCAAGGATCACGAAGCGATCCCAGCAGCCAAGTACGACGACAACACCCCCAAGGGTGCCGAAACCGAAGACAAGCAGGAAAAAGACAAGGACTGATCCTGAGTCAGTTCCCCGAACGAATCAACGCCCGGTCGCCAACAGCGCCCGGGCGTTTTTTTTGCGCTGCAGAGCTGCTTGCTGCAGCAGATCTTCCGAGCCAAAAACCCACCGACAGGAGGAGTCGCTAACTCACGAATTCTCGCGGTCATCCTCTCGAGCCCCCGCAACGCAGGGCTGCCCGCATGAATCCAGCCAGGCGGTGACTTTCTTTGGATCCAACCGACCGCGGCGATCTCGATGATCGCAAACGTCGCCGCGAACGCCCCAGCAGTTGGGACGCACGCCCTCCACGACCAGCGATTGCTTTTCCGGGAGTCGAACCGACCCTGCGAGCGCCATCCAAACGCCAGCGTTCGCGGCCGTTCTCAGCAACGATCGCAACTGCTCCACAGACAGATGATCGGTCAACGTTCGTCCATTCTTCCTGAACGTGTCAATCAGCATCCGCCGCCGCCCCGAGTCGATCACCAACTCCAGAACCTGTTCCGGACAGATCGTTTCCGCCGCGACATGATCGGCGTAGGCAACCGGCACCAGTTCCACCGATTGTGGCAAACAAATCGCCTCCCAAACCGAAGCCAGTTTTTGTGCGGTCTGACACCCGCTGGGGCCGATTTTCGCAAAAGAGAATTCGCGGGGAACCTGCCCCGCCAACTCCCGCCCGGTGTCGGATTCCCCCAACGCCGCCGACAACTGAACGCTCCCCCCAGTAACAACCAGAGACGCAGCCAATTGCAAGGCGGCGGCTCGCCAAACGCTGGGGTCGCAAGCCGCCAGTGCACCCCGCGAGGGTTCTTTGAAGTCCACAATCTGAACACCACGGGAGACAACCACTTGAGCCTCCTCCAAATCCCGCACACTGACCAGCAATTCAGCGTCACCGGCCTCGGGAAGGTGGTCTTTGCAGCAATCCGACACCAATCGCTGGCGGGGTGACAACGACTCCATTTGATTTTCTCCGGGGCATTCTGATCCAGGTTGCCGTTCCATCGGATCGACCCGAAGCGGCTGGCAAGTTACAGTCTTCATCCAATCAGCGTTGCAGGGATGCAACTTACGTGAAATCAATGTCACCCAACAAGACACCGGATCTGCCGCGGTGAACTACGACTCCATCGAAACGCCTTCGCAGTTCAGTGACTTTTGCGAGGCCATTGCGGACGAACCCGTGATCGGCTTTGACACCGAATTTGTCTCTGAAGACTGCTATCGCCCCGAGCTCTGCTTGCTCCAGGTTGCGGCAGGCAAACACCTGGCGGTGATCGACCCCTACACCGTTGGCGACACCAAGCCATTCTGGGACATCCTGACCGACGACACAGTCGAACCAGGCAAACGAGTCGTGATCGCGCACGCCGCTCGCGAAGAGATTCGGTTTGCCTATCGATTCGCAGGCCGTCCGATCGCGGGATTGTTTGACACCCAGTTGGCCGCTGGATTTGTCGGCATTGAGTACCCGGCTTCGCTCGCCACGCTGGTTCAGAAACTGGTGGGGCAAACGCTCCCCAAAGGCGAAACACGAACGAACTGGCGGCATCGTCCGCTGACAAAAGACCAGCTGACCTACGCCTTGCACGACGTGACCACGCTGGCACAAATGCACACCAAATTGATCGCGGATGTCAAAGCCCTGGATCGGGTTGCTTGGCTGGACGAAGAAACCGATCGACTTCAACAGAAAGTCATCGACGCGGAAGAAAGCGAGAACTGGCAACGCGTCAGCGGCAGTTCAGGACTGAAACCTCGCCAACTCGAGATCATCCGTCACCTTTGGCGGTGGCGCGAAGAGATCGCCCGCAGCAAAGATCGATTGCCCCGGCGGGTGATGCGTGACGATCTGATGGTGGAGCTCGCGAAACGTGGCTCACCCGACGTCAAAAAAATCCGCAACATTCGCGGGATGGAACGCCGTGGTTACAACGACCAATACGAAGAAATCGGCGACGCCATTGCCGCTGCCCTGGAAGTCCCGGACGAGCAACTGCCGCGTCGCAATCGCGGCCGTTCACGCAGTGCTTCGCCGATGTTGAGCCAATTCCTTTCCACGTCGATCGCTTGCATCAGTCGACAACAAAAGTTGGCACCCGCCATCGTTGGCAATTCCGATGATGTCAAAGAACTGCTTTCTTACGAGCTGGATCCGCGACGTGGAACGCCCACCCCATCGCTGCTCAAAGGATGGCGCGGTGACATCGTCGGAACCGCCTTTCGCAAAATTCTTCGTGGTGAACTCGCCATCCGAGTCGCCGACACAAGCGAACAACAACCGCTTGAATTCGTCGAGTGCGAAGGGTCACCTCAGCGGGAAGAAAGCGAGCCCGATTCGGGCAACGCCTGAGCCGGCCAACTCCTGAGCCGACGCCGCAGGCAATTCACACCCCCGCCACGGCACCGTCACTCATGCTTGTGATGGTGTGGGTCTCGATCGTGGTGACGCTGGTTGATGTGCACGTGCAGTTGAGGGTGGTTTAGAAACAACCACTCCCACCCCGACTCGGTGACCGCCGAATCGTCCAAGTACAGCGATTCCAAATGCGGCAACTCAACAATCACTTTCAAACCTTCATCCCCGAGCGGAACACCGATCAGATGAAGCCCTCGAAGCGATTCCACTTCCAACAGCGCTCGCCCCAAGTCGTTTCCTAGCAACGTGGATCCCACCCGAAGCTGGCGTAGTTTTGGCAGGGCAGCCAACGATCGAATTCCCTTTTCCGTCAACCTGCTGTGCGGCAAATTGAGAAACCAAAGCGTTTCGCATTCAAGCAATGGCTTCAGACCCTCGTCCGTGATGGGCGAAAGCCTCAATCGCAAATGCCGAAGCTCCGGAATCTTGGCGATCGTCTTCATGCCCTCGTCCGTGATCACTCCCTCATCGATCAAGACCGTGTCCAGCTTGGGAAGTTCGGTCACCAGTGGTTCGCCGGCTGCCTCTCCTCCCCCAACGAACCGATTGCTGGGTGGCAGAGGCGCGGACTCCGATGAGCTCGCATCGTCCGACGCCGGACTGCTCTGATCCACCACCAGGTCCGAGCGACGTTGCTCAGCGGCAGCTTCCAATTCCTCGAACGGGATGAGCAGCAAACTGGAATCGTCAATCGGGTACGAAGGCGTGTGCAACTGAGTGGAGACCCCGCCGAGAATCTGCTCGATCTGCAAAGCGAAAAGCTCTTCCGGCTCCGGTGGCTTGGGCGGTGGTTTGGGAACCTCGATCGGACGAGTGGCCCACCATCCGAGCACGATCATCGCCAGCACGGCGATTCCGATGCCAAGTTTGACGGGCGTGAGAAACACTGCCAGCCGCTCTTTCAGGCTGGCTCGCTCGACCAACTGGTCCTCGTCGTCGGTTCCAACGACATCGCCCAGTTCGTCTTCCTCGCCCTGGAGCGGCGAGTCAGCGATCGAGTCGCCTTTGCCTTCTCGGTCGTCGTCCGATGGTTTGATCGATGACATGAAGAAGAGTTGTATCCTGGCACCGGAGCGCCGATAAACGACGCTCCGGTGCGCAGTTAAGTTTCGTTGAGAAGCAAAACGCTGAGACGATTGACCCAGTAACCGTCGCAACGAGTGCAAAGCTTCCGCAGGTCGGAACCCGCGAAGAAATCATTCCCGCAAACGATTTCTTGTCAACGAAACCTAAGTTTGGATGGGTAACAGGTGGGAGGGCGTGAGGAATCCCCAAGCCGGTGAGAGTGGGGTACCAATGGGGGCAAATCAAAGTCAACGCCGAAACGACGTTTGCGCCAAAAATTCCACACTCGCTTCGGTTTCACGGGATGTTTCCCCCCCGGCTTCCCTCGCGTTGACACCGGAAAAGACGCACAAAGGACCACCGGATTGCTCCACCGACGCCACCAGCGGCACACCGCACCATTGCAACAAATCTTTCGTGTTGGTTTGGGCCGAAGCATCCGCGGTGTCGTCCAAGCGATTCAAAATCAGGCCCCCGATCGGTAAGCCAGCGGATTCGGCCGCCCGCGAAGTTGAGATCACCTGATGCAACACACCAAGCTGATCCGGAGCCACCAACAGCAGATGAAGCGAGTGCCCCTCTCGCTGCCCCCAACGCTTCATTTCCATCGCCAAATCGATGTTCAACCAATCGTCACAGATCGGGCTGAACAGGCCGCCGGCACCTTCAATCATGACGACGTCGAAATCACCTTGGCACCAAATCGCCAACCCGTCCCGCAATCGCTGCGAATCGACCTGGGTTCCTTCTTCAGCAGCGGCCCGAGGTGGCGACAACGGAGCCATGAAAAGCTGCGGGCAAACCGCCTGCAAAGATTTGGGACGCCCCGCCGCTTGCCAGAGTGTTTCAGCATCGACACTATACCGTTCACCGTCAGCCCGCACTTCACACCCACTGGCCACCGGCTTGTAGATCCCCACTCGCTGCCCACACTCGCGCATGCGTTCCACCGCCCTCGCGGTGCAGTAAGTTTTGCCAACCTCGGTACCGGTTCCTGTAACAAAGTAGAGACTTGCCATGAGTTCTTCGGTCAAATTGTCGTTGATTCAGATGCGTGATGCGGGGTCGAAAGACAAGTCGATCGAAGCATCGATTGAATGGATTGAGAAGGCTGCCGCAGAGGGTGCCCAGGTGATCTGCTTGCAAGAGTTGTTTGCCACATGTTACCCGTGTCAAAGCGAAGACCACGGCAACTTTGATTTGGCAGAGTCCATTCCGGGGCCAACGACCACTGCCCTGCAACCCGTGGCCGAACGACTGGGCGTCGTGATTGTGGCTCCCCTCTTTGAACGTCGCGCACCGGGCGTGTACCACAACAGTGCCGTGGTGATCGATGCCGACGGCAGCGTCGCGGGCGTGTATCGAAAGATGCACATCCCCGATGACCCGTTGTACTACGAGAAGTTCTATTTCATACCCGGCGACCTGGGATTCAAAGTCATCCCCACCCGCTTCGCCAAACTGGGCGTGGGAATCTGCTGGGACCAGTGGTTCCCCGAAGCCGCGCGACTGTTTGCTCTGGCGGGCGCCGAGATCCTACTTTACCCGACCGCGATCGGCTGGATCGATGAAGAGAAAGAAGAATTTGGCGAGGGCCAACGCGATGCCTGGATGACGGCGATGCGAGCCCACGCGATCGCCAACGGCATCTACCTGGGAGCCCCCAATCGTGTCGGGATCGAAGGCCGAGTCGAATTCTGGGGCTCGTCCTTCATCGCGTCACCCCGGGGAGAGCTCCTCTCGCAAGGTGATTGTTCCAGCGACCAAATCGTTTCCGCGGATTGCCAGCTTGCCGACATGGACGTCGTCCGAACCCACTGGCCATTCCTTCGCGATCGTCGTATCGATGCTTACGGCGATCTCACCAAACGGTGGATCGACTGAGCGATTGAGTCAATCAATGTGATGCATCGCGGGAAGCACAAGTGACATAGAGGAAGGGCGTACGACAAATTCCACTCAATCGAATTTCGCGTTGTTAGCGGAGCGGCGCGAGCCGCCCGGTGATTCGCAGGAAACTCCACCACCGGAAAACCGGATGGCTTGCGACATTCCGCTAAAATTTGTTTTCGATTGGGCGGGATTGGGCTTGCGCTGGGCTGCGAAATGTTTGCTCTTGGCGTTCTGATCGCGAATGCAATTTTTCTTCCGGCGTCTGTCTTTCTTCATCCCGGTAGGGATTTCAGATGGTAGCCGGGGGTTGCTGCGTAGCAGCGTCCCCCCGGAAAGCGAGCCCCAGAAAAACACTCCATCCCGCCGTGGCCAAAGGCCACGGCGGGATGGAGTGTGGCGGCGTGGGGGGCGTGTCCATCGGTGGCGCTATCGCTTACCGACGGCTACCATCTGACATCCCTACCGGGATGAAAACTTGCGCAAACGCATGGCCGCCACAAGCCCAAACATTCAGCAGTCCAGGCTTGCGCCGCAACGCTACATTGGTTGCTGGTTGTCCGGCAAAGCATGCCGCGTGGTGATCTCAAGCATTGCCGAGTGGACCTTCCCGTTGCTGGCCAGAACGCTGGTTGTTTCCAGTGGCAGAGCGTCACCGGTCGCGGTGGTGATCTGGCCTCCCGCTTCAATGATGAAGAGGGCTCCTGCGGCAAAGTCCCACGGGGACAACTTGTATTCAAAGAATGCATCGAAACCGCCGCAGCCGACTTCGCACAGGTCCAACGAAGCGGCGCCGAACCGGCGGATGCCATGAATTTCGTTTTGGAAACATTCCGCGATCGCATCCAAGGTGGCACGCATCATGTCACCACGGTCGTAGTAAAACCCACAACCGATCATGGATTGGTTCAGCGAAGAGAACTCGCTGACATGCACTCGCTCACCGTTTCGAAACGCACCTTGCCCTTGAACGGTGGTGAACAAATCATTGCGAATCGGATTGTAGACGACACCTACAATCGGAACGCCGGACTCGTAGTACGCGATCGAAACAGCGAAATGAGGCAGGTGATGGGCGAAGTTATTGGTTCCGTCGAGCGGGTCAATCACCCACAAATGCTCCGCACTGGAATCGCCGTCCTGGAGATCTTCTTCCCCCAGCAATTCATGATCGGGGTAGGCCTCTCGGATCAGCGTCGCCACGGCCTGCTCGCTCTCCAAGTCCGCGTCGCTGACCAGGTCGTAAGCCTTGCCCCCATCCACGGACTTGTCGCGGATCATCACGCCATTTTCAAAGTAGCGACGGAGAATCTCACCGCCGACTTTCGCAGCCTTGATCGCTGTCTCGAGCAGGTCAGCCCGCCTCGGGTCGTTCTCGGACATTTTTGAGTCTCATTCGGCATTTGGAGGTGGCGGCAGTCTGTTATTGTGAGGGAGTCATCCCACTGACTCTTCATCCGATTTGCCCAACGAGGATTTCGTCGTGAAAATCTCTTCGACCGCTCGTGTGTTTGTTTGTTGCTTTGTGATTGGTACCGGCGGGATTGCCAAGGGGGACGACCGCACAACGCCCCCGCCCGTGGAAGCCAAGAAACTGGTCGCGGCCAAAGCGAGTCCCGACGACGAAAAACCGGCGAAACAGCCTCCGAAAGAAACCGCCCAGGAGTCCCCCAAGGTGTTGACCATTGGGTCGCCCGCCCCATCGCTGGACATTGAACACTGGGTGGGTGAGTCACCCTCGCCAATGTCAAAATTTGAACCCGGCAAGGTGTATGTGGTTGAGTTCTGGGCCACGTGGTGCGGACCGTGCCTTTACAGCATGCCTCACCTGGCCGAATTGCAGAGCAAGTACGCTGACCAAGGTGTCCGAGTCGTCAGCGTCAGCACGGAAGACCTGGAAACAGTCACCACTTTCTTGAAGCGTCCGGTCAGCCCAAGCATTCTCGGAATCAAAGAACCAGCTCCCAACAAAGACGAGGCGGAATCCGACGAAGCAGACGAAGCCACCGAAGAGACCAAGCCCATCACGTTTGGCGAGCTGACATCGGCGTACAGCCTGACCACGGATCCAGACGGATCGGTCAATGCAGACTACATGAAAGCCGCCAATCAAAACGGCATTCCGACCGCGTTCATCGTCGGCACCGATGGACACGTCGAATGGATCGGTCACCCCATGTCGATGGACGAACCTTTGGAAGCCGTCATCGACAACGAGTGGGATCGCGAAGCGGCAAAAGAGAAATTTGAACGCGAACAAAAGATTGCTCTGGCCGTTCGCGAAATCATCATGGCTCACCGCACCGGGCACCACGAAACCACGTTGAAACTCTTGAAGGAACACGCCGACCTGTTCGTGGGCACGCGTTATGAATCCGCCCTGAAAACCATTTGGTTTCCGACCGCCTTAGCCACTCAGCAAAGTGACATCGCCCTGGAAATCATTCGCGAGAGAATTGCCGCGGCCCCGGAAGACGCCGTTTCCATCAACCGCTGGGCGTGGGAAGTCTACGAAGCCGTGGAACCAGGACTGGAGGGCAACGAAGAAATCTTAAGCACCACCATGACGGCTCTCGAATCGGCCTTGGCGAGCGAAGAGAACGAAGACAACGATGCGATGTGGCCAGCCTACGACACCATGGCTCACTTGAAGTCCATTGCGGGTGACAAGGAGTCCGCCGTGGAGTGGCAATCGCGTGCGATTGAATCAGCCCCGGAAGATGAAAAGGAAAGACTTCAGCAGTACCTGAGCGAACTGACGGGCACCGCCGTCACGTCACCCGAGAAAGCAGACGACGCCGACACGGAAACCAGCGTCCCTCAGCCGTGACACGGATGGATCGACAGAAGCTCGCGATCCTGGCGACATTCCTGCTGATGGTTGTTTCGCTTTACAAAGCTCCGTTTCCGGCGGAGCAATGGCTGCAACACATCCCGACCGTTGCCATGTTGCTGGGCCTGCTTTGGTCGACCAGCAATGCGAGGCTGTCATCCATCGCCTTTGCCTGCGCGATCTCGTTCATCGTGTTGCACATCATCGGGGCACGTTGGACCTATTCCAACGTGCCCTACGACGCTTGGTGCGAATCACTTTTTGGGCGGAATCTATCGGACCAATTTGCCTGGCAACGCAACCACTACGATCGGCTGGTCCATTTTGCGTCGGGGTGCCTGGGCGTCCCGGTCGCCTTCGATTGGCTCCAGCAAATGTGGGGAACCGCTCACTCTCCGTCGCCGCTGCCCAGGCGATGGGGATGGTTCCTGTCAATTTGCATCGTGATGGCAGTGGGAGCCGCGTACGAAGTGCTGGAATGGCAAATCGCCATGTTCTTTTCACCCGCTCAAGCCGAAGCCTACAACGGCCAGCAAGGAGATGTCTGGGACGCTCAAAAAGACCTCTGTTTAGCGGGAATGGGCAGTCTGCTGGCCGTCGGAATCCACGGGATTGGGGCTGAATTGCGACGAGGCTGATTCGGTCGTCTTGACGGAACCGGTCACTGGGCGTCGTAATGGGACAATGCAAAGAGACATTGATAGCCAGCGACTTCACGATGACCTCCGCGGATTGGTTTCCGGAGACGTCCTGTGTGATCCCGTGTCGACTCAGTTGTACGCCTCGGACGCCAGCATTTATCAAATCCGCCCGCTGGCCGTGGTGCGGCCCCGGTCCGCCGCCGATGTCTCCACGACGGTGCAGTACGCCTGCGAAAACGACTTGCCCATTCACGCACGGGGCAGCGGCAGCGGCGTTTCTGGCGAATCAGTCGGACCAGGGATCGTCGTGGACATGTCCGCCCACATGAAGCGGATTTCACCGTCGGATGATGGGATGCAGGTCACCGTCCAAAGCGGTGCGACCTTGGCGAGCGTCAACCGGTTCCTGAAAGGGCATCGACGTTGGTTTGGCCCGGATCCAGCCACACGTTCGATCACGACCATGGGCGGGGTGATTGCCACCAACGCGTCAGGCAGCCACTACCTGCGCAGCGGTTCGGCACGGGACACCGTGCTATCGCTCCGTATGATTGCGGCCGACGGTCGTCTGGTTGAGCTGTCGCAACACGACCCATTGCCCATCGAGGATGACGAAGCAACGCCCGAGCATGGCAACCTCGATCCCCCCCAAGATCTCAACGCCTCGCTCTTGGATCAAGCTGGCGAAGCAGGGTTTGTGAACCGCGTTTCGCGAGGATTGGTTGAGATCCGGAATCGCTTTCACTCCCAACTCGATTCCAATGTGATCCAGTCGCCCGCCAGCGGTGGTTATCGCCTGGACGATCTTTACGACGCCAATCATCGAGTCGATTTGGCAAAATTCTTCAGCGGCTCGCAAGGCACGCTGGGCGTGATGATCGACGCCACCCTTCGCACCGAAGCGATCCCGGCGCATCGCGGGGTGGTGCTGTTCTTTTTCCATCGGCTCGACTCAGCCACACGGGCCGCCGTTGCCGCCCTGCAACACGGCCCCATCGCGTGCGACGTGATGGATCGACGGTTGTTGCAAATTGCTCGGGAGGGCGAGAAACGATTCACCGACGTGGTGCCTCGCGAAGCCGAAGCGGCGATGTTGGTCGAAATCCAAGGCGAGTCGCTGGGCGACCTCTACGACCGACTCGCCATTTTGCGTCAGTCCATTTCCAGCGGCCACGACGCGGCGTTCGAATCCGTGGACACCATCCGAGATGAGATTCGCGATCTTTACTGGATGCTGTTTCGAAGAGTGATTCCACGACAATACCGGGTTCGTGGCACACAAATGCCGCAACCGTTTGTGGAGGACATTCACTCACCACCTGAACAACTGCCTGAAATGGTGGTGGCCGTGCAAAACGTTCTCAAACGCCATCAAACCACCGCCACGATCTTTGCTCACGCGGGCCACGGTCAATTGCATGTGCGACCGATGTTGGATTTGCAAAAAGACGAAGACCGCCGAAAAATCCGCCCACTCAGTGAAGAAATCGCCAGTGTCGTTTGGGACCGCGGCGGACAGATCGGCGTCGAACACGCCGCAGGCCTGAGTCGTTCTTACTTGATGCCCAAGCAAGCTGGTGAACTCTGGCAAGCGATGGGCCAGGTCAAACGATTGTTTGATCCCTACCACCGTTTCAATCCAGGCAAGCTGTTTGGTGCAGTGCTGCAAAAGCCGGATGAGAACCTCCGCCCGCTCGACCAAACCATTGAAATTGTCGCCTCGGGCCGCAGCGTGATTCCTTCGTCACTCACGATGACATCCGAAGATCCCGCCAGCGAAAACGAGGCGTCGGCGACTTCGGCAGAGATCGTTGATCCCGACCAGCCAGCGAAAGAAAACGAAATCGCGGACGACGAGTCATCGACGGAACCCGAGCCCGCCAAATGGGTTTCTTCGTTGATGCCGCACCAACCCGCCCCGCAACTGGAAGTCCTTCAGCATTGGCCGGGCGGAGCACCGATCACAACCACCACGCGAGCCTGCAATGGGTGCGCGCGATGCCGCGCCGACGCTTCGGACGAACGTCAGTGCCCGATGTTCCGCATCACCTCCATCGAAGAAGCGTCCCCCCGCGCCAAAGCCAATCTGTTGCGTGGGGTTTTGAGTGGCCAGTTGCCGGTTTCGGAACTCACGGGTGAACGAGCCAAAGCCGTCGCCGACCTGTGTTTCAACTGCCACTCCTGCCGAGTCGAATGCCCCGCCTCGGTCAACATTCCCAAAGTGGTCGGTGAAATCAAAGCCCAGTACGTTGCAACCAACGGGCTGACTTTGTCGGATTGGCTGATTGGCCGAATTGACATGCTGGCCGCGCTCGGCTCACGCGTGGCTTGGCTCTCGAACTGGATGCTGCGGCGACGTTCTCTGCGCTGGTTGGCGGAACGAACCCTGGGGCTGTCCGCCTCTCGGGAAATTCCGTTGTTGGCCAGTGAGTCCTTCGTCCGGTACGCCGTGCGACGACGTTGGCACCGAGCCTCACCCGCCGGCGGATTGAAAGTGGTTTACTTTGTCGACCATTTCGCGAACTACCACGATCCTGAGATTGGTCGCGCTCTGGCGGAAATCCTGCAACACAATCGGATTGGGTTCTATGTTCCAACGGGGCAAAGCCTCAGCGGAATGGGCCGCATCACCGCCGGCGATCTGAAGGGTGCCCGCCGAGTTGCCAAACGCAATGTTCGCTTGTTGGCGGACGCGGTTCGGCAAGGCTACACCGTGCTCGCAACCGAACCCGCCGCCGCACTCTGCTTGAAGCACGAGTACCCGAACCTGCTCGATACCGAAGACGCTCACTTGGTTGCCGAGCACAGCTTCGAAGCGTGCCACTACCTTTGGTCTTTGCATCAAGAAAATCGATTGACGCTGGAGTTTGAACCCATCCAACACCGGATGCTGTATCACCAACCTTGTCACAGCCGCGTTCTGCACAGTGACACCTCCGCGGCCAACCTGATGCAACTGATTCCTCAACTGGAAGTCGACATCGTCGCCAAGGGATGCAGCGGGATGGCCGGCACTTGGGGATTGCAGCGAAAGAATTACCGCAACAGTTTAAGAATCGGTTGGCCGATGGTTTCCACCGTTCGCAAAGCAACGTCCAGTGCCCCGACGACCGAATGCAGTGCATGCAAGTTGCAAATGGAACATGGTGGTGACTACGAAGCGATCCACCCCCTGAAGTTGCTGGCGCATTCCTACGGCCGCCTGCCAGCACTGAATCTGCGTGGAAAAACGCCCCTCAACGAAGACAGCCCAGCATGACTCCCCCCTGTTCCATCGACGTGTTGCTCTTTGCCGGTGCCAGCGAATCGGCCGGTGGTGCCGACCGAGTCACGGTGCAGACGCACCCACGCCCCACAGCCAACGAACTGATGACGCAACTGGCCGAACAACACACAGAATTGGCAGCGATGGTCCAGCGATCTCGATTGGCCGTCGACCAAAGGTACGTCTCGCCCGATCATGTGATTGAAACGGACGCCGAGGTCGCGTTGATCCCGCCGGTCAGTGGTGGTTGATCGATGTCGAACCTCCCATCCACGGACGAGAATTTCGGTGCCGTCAACATTCGCTTGACCGACGGACCGTTGGAACCAATGGTTCAGGCGACTTCCTGCGAGGAACCTTGGCTATCGCACCCCGACGCGGGTGCGATCCTCTGGTTCCATGGCGTGACTCGCCGCCAGACGAAGAAGGGCGATCACGTGACCATCACGAAAGAACTTTCGTACACGGCCCATCGTGAAATGGCAGTCAAGCAATTGAATGAATTGGCGAACAACGCAGTGCACGAATTCGGTTTGCATCGCGTTGTGATTTGGCATCGCCTGGGGACTGTCCCGATTGGACAAGCCAGCGTGATCGTGGGATGCAGCAGTGCTCACCGAGTCGCTGCGCTCGATGCGGTTGCCGCCATCATGGACCGGCTGAAACAAGACGTTCCGATTTGGAAACAGGAACACTTTGAATCTGGCGAGTGCCACTGGATTCATCCGTCACCCACGACGGACGATCCAAGGACTCATTGATGTTTCACGAGAATGCCCACCGGACACTTTCGCGAAACATCACTTCTGACGGCGTTCAGTCACGAGGTGGACGAACGTCTTTTGTCGCTCCTGCACCTGTCTGGGACGCGCGGCGATTTTCTCGCTGAATCGCGTCATAGACCTCTTGGCGGTGCACCGGTATCGCTTGGGGAGCTTCGATACCAAGACGCACTTTGTCGCCTCGGATATCAACGATGGTTACGACCACATCGTCACCAATCATGATGCTTTCGTCGCGGTGTCGGGAAAGGACGAGCATGGTGTCCTCGGCTTAAGTTGTCGGAGTGGGAGAGCTTTCGAATCAATTCGTCAGGAATTTCAATGTGTTCACGGCGGCATTCCATTGCCGAGAGTTGTTGCATTCCATCGCAATGTTCGGACGAGGTTCACCTGATGAAACAACACCCGTTGCTTCGCCTCGCGTACACCACTCATCGACCCACCGGATGGAATAGTTCACGCATCGGTCAGAAGGTCGGCACGTGCCGGTCGTGCCGATTCGACTTGGTACCCCGTTTGCAACGCCCACCAATTTCCATCCTGCAAGCCGGACACCGATTGACTGGATCGGGTTCGCGAAGGAGCTGCTCGAAACACCTTCCTCGGTTTGCAGAGCGGCGCCATCCACCCGGTGCTGCGGTCCCTGAGGGCTTGCAATTTTGAAGTGCTGTGCCAGTAACGCATTGAGAACCCCGCCCGCGCAGGGGTCGTGCAGTTTTCTGCATTTGAGAACCTCTCCTGAAACGAAGTTTGGGGAGAGCAACAGCGATATACTAGGTCGAGCGACGCCGTTCAGGCGTACGCGAGGGTGAGGGCCGGGCATAGGAAAGCGGCGCGGAATGCGCTCCCCAGGCCGTCTTCTCCCAACGGCCCCTCAAAGCCTGCCGTCCCGCGCTTGCCAACGAAAAATGGCGAGCATTGTCATCCAATGCTCGCCATTCCGTTGGTTTGGTCTGAGTTCGTCGCCTCGAATCAGGCGGCACGCACCTGTGAGGTGGGCAATGGCTTGGCCGATTCGGCTGCCACGGTCGGCAATGGCTGACGCATGGGGCGATCGTCGTTGGTGATCACCTGGCAACCCAAGCGACGATCCAGGTTCAGCATCAAAGGTGCTCGCAGGTTCGTCGTCAACTTGCCAACGTGCCCGGCGACGGTGGTCATCACATAGACTTCCGAGCCCGACGTCAGGTGCAAGCTCGACAGATCACGCCGCCCGATGTGGACTCGATAGTCTGGGAAAAACGCTCGTGGACTGATCACAGCCAGTGCTCGGTCACCGCGGGCCGCACTTTGCAGCCAGGCCACCGACGCGTTGTCTGTGTCAGGAATCAACGCCCACTGATGAAGCGATTCCATTCCAATCAGACCCTGCGGGAACAAAAACAACTGGTCGGCGTTGAGTTCCAACGTGCCGAAGCGATGACTGTCGATCCGCATGACTTGATTCCACTCGTCGAATTTTTGGGTGTTCGGGACCGGTCCTGTCCCAAACGGTTCCTTCGGGTTCTCCGTCGCTACTTCTCATCGACCATCGAATCCCGCCAGTCCACCGAACAATCGAAAAAGGACGAAAATTCGCTGCAGCCATCACAATCGGAATCCCCTGACACGGTGGCACTGTTGATCCAGCGGACAAATGATCCAGCGGACCAACAGCCGCTGGGATCAAAGGTAATTCAGGACCGTGATGCCCGAGGTTTGCCCGACGAAACGCATGGAAGCTTCCAGCGCCACCTGACGGGCCTGCAATTCACTGATCACCGAGGCCAGGTCCGCGTCCATGGCATCGGACAACTGCGACTGCAGGAGAACATTCTCGTTCTCCACCGCCGTTCGGGAGTCCTGCAAGGAAGAGTGCCACACTCCCACCCGCCCGCGAGTCCGCGTGCTGGCGTCCAGGTCATCGTCCAAACGAGCCTGCAAACGGCCGATTTCGGAGATATCCCCGTCGCGGATGGCGGATTCGAGACGCAACAGCGTGTCGATCGCGCCACCGGCGTCACGCGGTTGGTAATCGCTGCCGTTCAACACCGCGACACTTCCGTCCAATTCCCCAACGCCTTCCGAGGCGTCCTCAGGAATCCAGCCCAGATACGTTCCGGCGTCGCTCAAACCAGGCTGTGTCACCCGGATCGGATCGGCTCCCGGAGGCGCCGTTAACCTCAACCCATTGCCCACTTCGTTCAGCGACACCAAAACTCGTTGGGTGTCTTGATTGTCGGGATGGTTCCGAATCAGATCGATGATCTCGCCCACGGTCTCGGCGTCTTCGAGCTCGAATTCCAGCTCGACACCGTCCGGGCGAGTGATCACCAAATCGGGGCCTTCGGGGTTGTAGTTCAAGCCGCGTTCTCGGGCCAATTCACTGACCAACGTGTCCTCATCTGCGGTGCGAATGCCCAGCTCGGTCGCGGCAGAACCACCATTTTCGCCAACGCTGTAATCCACGCCTGACCGAAGTGCATGCAATTCGATCCGGCCCGCCGTTTCATTGAGAACCGCTTTGACTTCCGCATCGCTCCGATTGATCGCGATGATCACGTCGCCCACGGTTTCGGCATTCGAAAAATCAATTTCGTAGCGTTGGTCGCCACGATCAATGACCAACCCGTCGGTCAAATCCAACCCGGCACCGTCGTTCAAATCTGAAATCGAGGTTGCCAAAGTGACCTGAGGTGCCAGGCGATCTCCGACCAACGGTGGAGCCCGAAATCCGTCAGGATTGGAGATCAACAGATCCGACGCCAAACGACTGCCCGCCGCGTCTTTGATTGCCAATGTCCCAGGCAATCCGTCAGCGTACTGGACCGTGATGGAATCGGCTCCCAGCGTGACAGACAAGGATCGACCGTCCAAATCAACGGTCCGCAAGACATCCGCCACGTCGCCAATCGTCGCTGCCTGTCGAAGGTCCAACTCCACGAAATGGTCGCCATCTGAAACGGTCAAGACGCCAGCTTGGACACCTTCCCCTTGTTTCATGTCGATCAACCGGGTGTCTGCATTCAGCGCCGCGTCCAGCGATTCGCCCTCGATGAATGGCTCGCCCACTCCGATCGCCGTCGCAGCGCTGACAGTGAATTCGGCCTGAGTCCCATCCCCCACCTTGGTCAATCCAATCGCCTGATTGCCATTGAATCGCACCGTTCCGCTGACGTGTTCCAGCGCCAAATCGGTCTGCAGCACACCGCCTAGCAGTTGGTGATCGGCGAACATGCCATTGCCGGCGCTAACGATCGACTCCATTTGTTGGCGGATCGTCATTGCCAGAGCTTCCCTCTGGTCATCCGACAACACGCTTTGGGCGGCTTCGACAGCGGCCCCCCGTGCTTCAATGATGGCCGAATCGACTTTGTCCAACGTCACATCGGCGGATTGGTAAAACGCCTCCGCGGCATCTGCGTTCCGAACCATCTGGTCCGTTCGTGAAACTTCACGCTGCAGCCCGATCGCGCGGGCCGCCGCCGCAGGGTCATCGCTGATGGTCAGCACACGACGCCCGGTGCTCAACTGATCATACTGACGCTGAATCGCCAATTGATCGCTGTTGAGCTGATACATCAACCGCTGATTTTGCAGCGGCGTGCTCGTTCGGTTCGTTGCGACGGGAAGTAATGACATGATTCAACGATGCGAAATGGTTCGAAAACACCGTCCGAGAACACGGTGCAAGCATTTTCGGTATCGTTGTAATCGGCACAATTGACTTCACGACTGAAGATCAATCCCATGGGGATTGGTTCCGGCGTGGCCGAGGCACGGTCCAGCAGGACTCCGCAGCGAGAAAGAACATGATTTTCATCAGCACCATGCAACTGACTCGGACCCTGGAACGGGGCGAGTTCTTCTGTCCCACCTGCGAATCCATCCAGGGATACCGACTGCGGTCCAAACGAACGTTTTTGACGCTGTACTTCATTCCAACCATTCCGATCAGTGCCCCCGAACCGTTCATCCAGTGCGATCACTGCAAATCGCCCTGGGACCTGAGCGTGCTGCATATCGATGAGCGCACGCACAAGAAGGTCCGCGAGAATCAGTTCCGCAATGAAGCGATCCGGTCCTGCGTGTTGATGGCACTCGAAGACGAAGAGATCACGGAGCCGGAAATACAGTCGTTGCTGCGGATCAGTCGCGTGATCCTCAACAACCCAATCGAACGAGAAGAATTAGGGCGTCTGTGTTCCGTCGCCATGCATTCGGGAATCGAAACGCAGAACTACGTCATGACCGTTTCCAAACGTTGGACCATGCAACAACGTTTGCTGGCAATTCAAGCCATGTTCTTGGCCGCCTCCTCCGGAGAAAAGAACATTTCCGACGCCAAGGTTCGACAACTCGGCCGAATGAAAGACCTGTTGGAGCTAACCGACACGGAATTCGAAGCCGTCATCGAAGACTCATTGCTGCACGCCGGCGTCTGACCCCACTCGTGCTGCGCCGCAACGAGCGGAGGTGTTGTTTCAGACGGGTCGGCTCACTGGTGGTCCAATCGCACCCGCCGCATCGTTTGCAGGAATCGGATGCACCCCGCCAACAGCACGACTGCACCGATTCCGATCGCGACATAACCGGCGACCAACAACTCTCGCGATTCGCCGAAGAACTTGATCAGCGTTCCTCCCGTTCCGACCATCATCAACGACGTTCGCAGGTAAGCCAGCAACGTCCGTTCATTGGCGAGATCCGTGCGAATCACCGCCAAGTCATTGCGTTTGCGTGCGAGCGAATCGCCCACCGGTTCGGGATTGGGGTCCGAGTCAGATTCGCTCATGCTCAAAAAAGCCGGTTGATCCCGTTGAGAGCCGCGACCCGATAGGCCTCCGCCATGGTCGGGTAATTGAATGTGGTCTCAATGAAGTAATCGATCGTGTTCTGACGCCCGGGTTGATTCATGATCGCTTGACCAATGTGCACGATCTCCGATGCGTTGGCGCCAAAGCAATGGACCCCCAGGATCTCTTTGGTCTCCCGATGGAACAACAATTTCAGCATCCCGGTGGTTTCACCCGTGATCTGAGCACGGGCCAGCGAACGGAACTGAGCCTGGCCGACCTCATAGGGCACACACTGATCGGTCAACTCACGTTCCGTCGCACCAACCGAGCTGATTTCAGGACTCGTGTAGATTCCCGTGGGAATGTCATTGAGCCGTAGGTTGCCGTCAGCCCGACCCAACATATGCATCCCCGCAGCCCGACCCTGCGTGTAAGCCGCACTGGCAAGCGACGGAATTCCGATCACATCACCCACCGCGTAGACGTGCGGCAAACAAGTTTGAAAATGCTCGTCGACCACAATTTGGCCGCGGCTGTTGGCCTCGATCGGAAGGCTGTTCAACCCCAGATCATCCGTGTTCCCCTGCCGACCATTGGCCCACAGGAATACGTCGGTCTTGAGAACCTTGCCACTTTTGAGACGCAAAATCACGCCGTCATCCAGCCCCTCGATGCTCTCCATCGTCTCGTTGTGACGAATGATCACTCCCTGGTCGCGCAAGTGATACGACAGCGCATCAATGATCTCATCGTCCAAGAACTCGAGCAGTTTTTCGCGCGTGTTGATCAAGTTGACCTTGATCCCCAAGTTGCGAAACATCGAGGCGTATTCCGTGCCGATCACACCAGCGCCATAAACGGTGATCGAACCGGGTTTGTCCTTCATCTCCAAAATCGTGTCGCTGTCGAAGATTCTGGGATGCGAAAAGTCGACCCCTTTGGGACGGTAAGGCCGTGATCCGGTCGAGATCACAAACGCTCCGGCAGTGATCACCTCGCCATTGTCGATGGTGATCGTGTGCTCATCGACAAAGCGTGCTTGCCCACGATAAATCGGAACCGCATTGCGATCGTAAAACGATTGCCGCATCGAAACTTGCCGGCCAATGATGGCTTGAGTGCCACGATTGAGTTGTTCCATGCTGGGGCTGGCGGCGAATCCCATTTCGCGCATCACGGGATTCTTCAATGACTTCATCGTACTCGTCACGGCGTACCGCAACGCTTTGCTGGGGATTGTGCCCCAGTGAGTGCAGCCACCACCGATTTGCCGGTATCGCTCGGCGACGCCAACCCGCAAACCACCCTTGGAGGCTTGCATCGCGGCACCTTCCCCCCCGGGCCGGTACCAATCACGAATAAATCGAAATCAAATTTGTCGCGAGCTGGCTTGGCGGCCGGCTTCGTCTCTTGGGCGGGCAGATTGACGTCCGGCGTTTCGGGGGGCGACGCCGCCCCGTTTGCCGAGGAGGATTCGGTCGCTGATGACATGCCTCGTTCCCTGAAAATGCAATGAATTGCGAGTCAATTGAGCGTCGGCCGCCTCACCGAACGCTTCGTGTCTCGACGTGATTGGGTACCACGGACCGTCGAATTCTGTTCGAATCATGGCTCGAAAGATTCCGTCACCCCGTCGAATAAGTCTTGTTTGTACGATGTTGATTGCTTGCGTCCAGACCGGTGTCCATTTTGCTTCCGTCGATCAAAACGTTGACGACGTCTGTCAAAAGATCAATCGCCTTGGCAAACAAGGCGTCCAGCTCGCGGTTTTCCCCGAGTGCACGCTGACCGGTTACGGCTACGAAAGTCGTGAAGAAGCGCTCGACGCCGCTCCCACGATCGACTCCGCCGCTATCACGACTCTTGTCGAAGCCTGCCAAGTCAACCAATTAACGATCACAATCGGGACGTTGATTCGGAAAGATCGCGACGAACTGCACAACTCGGCGCTGATGATCGATGGATCTGGGCTGGTCGGTCGCTACAACAAAGTCCACCTGCCGCATCTGGGGGTGGACCGGTTCGTTGATCGTGGCCAAGCCTGCGACCAACTCTTGACAACGCAATCAGGTTGCAAAGTGGGGCTGGGGATCTGCTACGACAGTTCCTTTCCCGAACCGATGCGGGCGCTGGGACTGGCTGGTGCCGACATCATCGCACTCGGCACCAACTGGCCCGTGGCGGCGTCTCGAACGGCCGAGATCGTTCCGCCTGCTCGCAGCATGGAAAATCACCTGTTCTTCGTCGCCGCCAACCGCATTGGAACTGAGCGAGGATTTGAATACTGCGGCATGAGTTCCATCTGTGGGCCCGATGGCGTCGAATTGGCTCGTGCCAAGGGCGCCGAGGAAACCGAACTGATTGTTGATGTCGACCTGGAACAAGCCCGCAACAAACGGATCGAGCGAACGCCCGGAAAACATGTCATCGATCGCTTTGCCGATCGTCGTCCGGAAATGTATTCGCGTTTGGCAGATCCGATTGTCACGCCTCCCGACGAGTGCTGAGTCACAGCTTGGAATGAGGGGTGATGAGTTTGGCCATTCGGCGATCGCCCCGGCTGATTGCGATGAAACCGTGGCTAGCGGCCAAGACGGCCAACCAGACGGCCAACCAGACGACGAAGCTGTGACGCGGCACTTGCTGTTGAAACAACCACCGCCGGTGAAACCAACCACTCATCAGTTGCGCGGCTACGGTCGGGACAAGTAGATCGCTTCGCCAGTGAATCGTTTCCGAAGGTCTTCATCGCTCCAAGAAACCTTGCCCACCGCGGGATCGCCGATCAGCCAGCGTCCGCTGTCGGTTTGACCCAGCACCGTCACGACATGCCCGACGGTGACGTTGCCGACGAAGCCTGTGTCCTGCAGATCGTCACCACTCAATCCAAACCGAACCAATGCCACGTTGGGCAACTGGCCCCGCTGATGCCACTTGCTGGGATCTCGCGATGCAACCTTGGCCTTGAGATTGTGCTCGTGAGCCACCGTCGACAACCCTCGATAAAGCCCCAACGGGGCGGTCCCCAGCGAACTGCTCAAACAAGCTGAAGCGAGGTCTCGTTCACTGGCCGAGATCCCCGATGTGCCCAACAAGGTGACAGCAGCGGCGGGCGCGCAGCTGGCTGAGTTGGACTGCATGTAAACCCCATCTTGCCACTGCGCCATCCATTGCGGCTCACGAGGTTGATCCCAGTCCAACGGGAACAGCACCGGGCGAGCGATCGGCGTGATCACAAAGGAAACCGCCAAAGTCATCAGAATTCCCGCGACCGCCGGCCGAAACCGACGACGCAAATCGACGGCATGTCCCGCCATCCCGGCCGAAAAAGCCAATACAACGGGCGTCACGTTGGACCAGTACAGGGCCGCCGATGACGTGATGGCCTCGGCCCAAATCAGACGGCCGAAGAAACTCCAAGCAAATAGAAACGAAATTCCGATCAGCCCCACAAACACCCAGCGATCCGAGGACGTTCGAGAGCGGCATCCCAAGCGGTAAGCCCCCAAGGTCAGCAGCGTCACCACGACCACAGCCAAGGCCAGTTCGAGATCGGGGCGAGCGAATTCAAGGTCCATGCAGGAACCTCCATCAACAGACAACGGGGACTTAACCAACTTTCGGCAGGATTAACGTTAGCAATCAAATACATTCAATACAAATGCTAATTTCACCCCATCTTCATCATTCTCCCCTTCAAAATGCGTTTTGAATGATCGACACCGCCTGCATTCGTGCCCCTTCCCTAAAAACCCCCCTGTTTGATCTGTCTTCCGCCAGGTGCAGTGAAGAGGCATTGGGTGTGCCAGCGTTATCTTTCCAGCGCTACTTTTTAGAGTCGCCCATCCATTTTTGATCGAAAGTCCGATAGGCTTCCCCGTTTCCCCACCCGTTTGCTCGCGCCGTCACCCTTCGCATGAACTCTGCTGCCGATCTTGCTCGCCCTCATGATCAAATCCGCCCCGTCGAAATCGAATGCGGTTACTTGGAATCCAACCCCGCCAGCGTCCTCTACAAAAGCGGCAAAACGATCGTGCTGTGCACCGCTTCGGTCGAAACGAACGTTCCACCGTGGATGGAAGGCCGAGGAAAAGGGTGGGTCACAGCGGAATACAACATGCTGCCCGGTAGCACGAGCCCGCGAAAACGTCGCGATCGCAGCGGCAAAGTGGATGGCCGCACCACCGAAATCCAGCGTCTGATCGGCCGCAGCTTGCGAGCCATCGTCGATCTTCATGCTTTGGGCGAACGATCCATCACGGTTGACTGCGATGTTTTGCAAGCCGATGGCGGCACTCGCACCGCGTCGATCACCGGCGGTTACATCGCGTTGTCGCTGGCGGTGTCTCAATTGGCATCCAATCCAGAACTGGACCCTGCCGTGGACCCTGCGGCCGTCCTTCGCGATTCCGTCGCGGCAATCAGCGTGGGTGTGATCGGCGAGGACGTTGTCCTGGACCTGGATTACAAACTGGACTCCGCTGCTGATGTGGACATGAATGTGATCATGACCGGGTCAGGGCGTTTCATTGAGTTGCAGGGCACCGGCGAAGAAGCGACATTTGATGACGCTCAGCTGGCCGAACTGTTGCGGTTGGGCAAAATGGGCATCGCCGATTTGACTCAACTGCAGGCGGCTCAACTTCGCAGCTCGTGATTGCAACGCAAGGACACGAGCCTTCTGTCATCATGGGCTCCAGTCGTTCCGTCAGCGCGACGGCTGCCTTGTGCAACTCGACAACTTTGTCCAACTTGAAACACTGCCACCGTGACCTTTGATCACCGGCGGTGCGAGCGAGAGGATCGCCATCCACTTGTAACCGAAGGCAATCCAATCGCGTGCCGTCATCCTTCCTTTTGCCAGGACAGTGAATGTCTTCTAACGCTAACAAACCCATGCGAGCCGCCATTTTGGGCGTCGGATTCATGGGCTGGATTCACACGCTCGCCTACCAACGAAGCCAAACCGCTGAATTAGTCGGTTTCGCCAGCCGAGATGCCAAGAAGCGCAGCGGCGATTGGCGAGGTATCCAGGGCAACTTCGGTCCCCCAGGCGAACAAATCGATGTTTCAGGGATGAACGTCAGCGAAAACCTGGACGGGCTGTTGTCGGACGATTCCATCGACCTGATCGATGTGTGCTTGCCACCTCATTTGCACGTCGACGCGATCCAACAAATCCTGGCGTCAGGCAAGAAGGTCCTGTGCGAAAAGCCGCTGGCACTGAGTGCTGACGCCGCCCGCTCGTTGCTGGAGACAGCGGCCCCGGGCCAACTGATGGTCGCACACATCCTGCCATTCATGCCGGCCTATCGTTTCCTGGTCGAAGCTCAGTCAGACGGCCGTTTTGGTCGCCCCATCACCGGTCGATTCTCGCGAACCATCAGTCCGCCGGATTGGATCCCTGACTTCTACGATCCCGAGCGTGTCGGCGGTCCACTGATTGACCTGCAAGTTCACGATGCCCACTTGGCTCGCGTGTTGTTTGGCATGCCCACCGCAGCCCACTGCGTCAGCCACAAACAACAAGGTGTTCCCAAGCGATATGAAACCGTCCTGGACTACGGATCAGCAGCTGGTCCCGATGAATTGGTCCCCGTTGTGAGCCTGGCCGGTGGCGTCATTGATTCGCCAGCCCGCGGATTCACGCACGGCTACGAGGTGTCATTCGAACAGGCCACCGTCCGATTCGAGTTCGCAGCGTACAACGATGATTCCACCGACACGATTGCCTTGACGGTGATGCACAACGACGGGCGTTTGGAACGGCCTGATCTGGGTGAACAAGATCCAATCGATGGTTTCGTCAGTGAGATGGATGCGGTTGCCCAGGTGGTTGCCGGCGGCCCCATGCATCCGGTGCTCGACGCGCAACTCGCGACCGATGCCTTGGCGATTTGCGAGATGCAAATGACGAGCCCTCGTCGATGAGCGATGTCCAACGATTGGCCGACCAACTCGTCGCGCATCTGAACGAGATCGGCGATTTGGTGGTGGCATTTTCCGGCGGAGTCGACAGCAGCGTCGTGGCCGCGGCTGCCTATCAATCGGATTGCGAAGTCCTCGCCGTCACCGCTGAATCCCCAGCCGTGGCGGGGTGGCAACTCGACTGGGCACGCCGCATTGCGAAGCAGATTGGAATCCCGCACCAATTTGTTTCCACCGATGAATCGGATCGCGCGGACTACCGACGCAACCACTCGGATCGTTGCTTCTATTGCAAACAAACCCTGTATGAATTCCTGACCCCCATTGCGGAACAACGCGGCGCAACCATCGTGTCCGGCACCAATGCCGATGACCTTGGAGACCACCGGCCAGGGATCGTCGCGGGAACCCAGGCACGTGTCCGAACCCCGCTTGCCGATCGAAAGCTCGGCAAGGCAGCGGTCCGCCAACTGGCCGCTCATTTTGGGCTCGAAAACGCGGCTCTCCCCGCCTCGCCTTGCCTGGCCAGCCGGATTGCCTATCAGGTGGAAGTCACGCCTGAAAGATTGAAACGCATCGAAACCGCCGAAGCCTGGCTCCGCAAACGCGGTGTTTCAGACTGTCGGGTGCGATTGCACGCTGACGAGTTGGCGCGGATTGAAGTCCCCCGCCAAGAGTTGCCTCAGGTACTGCTCTGGACGCAAACCGACGAGCTGGTTGAATCTTTCATTACAATGGGGTTTCGATATGTCACCATGGAACTGGGTGGCCTGTCCAGCGGGAGCCAGAACCGTGGGTTGTCCACACCAGAATTGGTGCAACTTTCCCCTGCTCAAATTCTTCGCCAGTCCGATTCCCCCTCGCCTCACTCCACCGTGAGTGACGAGTCATTCTCAAACAGCACAAAGGCACGTTCGTGAGCGATTTAGTTGGCTGTCGCGTGGGTGACTACCAGGTCTTGCGCCGCTTGGGCAGCGGAGGCATGGCCGATGTGTATGCAGCCAAACATTTGAAATTGCGGCGTGATGCGGCCTTGAAAGTGCTGCGTCGCACACCACAAACCAGCCAAGAAGATCTGAGACGCTTTGAACGCGAGGCACAAGCCGCCGCTTGTTTGAATCACCCCAGCATTGTGCAGGTCTATGAGATCGGCGATCACCAAGGCACGCACTTCATCGCTCAAGAATTGATCGATGGCTCCAACCTGAAACAGTGCCTGCAACAATCCGGTCAATTCACAGCGAAAGAAGGGATTGAGATCCTCCGCTGCGTGACAGAAGCCTTGGTGGTGGCTCACTCGGCAGGAGTCACCCATCGCGATATCAAACCCGAAAACATCATGCGATCGGGCGAGGGTGCGATCAAAGTCACGGACTTCGGTTTGGCTCGCGTGCTGTCCAACACAGATGCCAGCGCGGTGGATCTGACCCGGGCTGGATTGACGCTCGGGACACCTCGCTACATGAGCCCCGAACAAATCCAAGGGCACAAAGTCGACGGAAGAAGCGATCTGTATTCGCTCGGCGTGACGCTGTACCACCTGTTGGCCGGCCAACCACCATTTGATGCAGAAGAACCGCTGGCGCTCGCGGTCAAGCACCTCCACGAGATGCCGCAACCGCTTGATCACACTCGTGGATCCGCCGACCTCCCGCCGTGGTTGGTCGCGACGATCATGCGTTTGCTTCGCAAAACGCCCGACGAACGCTTTGCTTCCGCGATGGAATTGTTGGACGTCATTCGGGCCAACGTGGCACCATCAGAATCCAGTCTCAAGGCGATCCCAGCGAGCAACGGCTCCGGGTCCTCCACAACCCTGGAATCGGGGCGTTCCTCCGCAGCGGTCAACTACCTCGGATCCACCTCCGCCACCATTCAGTTGCAACGTGTCACCGACGCAATTGCCGATGACCGACGATACGATTTCATGCGCTGGGTCGGCGTGATCGGCTTGGCACTCCTCGCCGCGCTGGCGGGCTGGGGAATCTCCAATCTCACCAAAGCTCCCTCGGTCTCTCAATCGATTGGGGCCCCCTTGGTCGCCCGTGCGTCCACCATCCAAGACCAGTACTGGCAAGCGATCTCGCTCAATAGCGTGCCCGCTTGGAAGGCGGTGGCAGAGTACTTCCCGAAGGATGACATCGATTCCAAAGAAGAAATCTATCATCTCAAAGCGGCGCTTCAGCTGACCCGTTTGCTGATGGATGAGAACCGTTGGCGAGAAGCTTCAGAAGCACTTGCCAGCGTCGAGCAATCGGGCAACACGTCACGACTGTACCGTGCCCTGGCATTGGTCATGCGATATCAAATTCAAATGGAAATCGGTGCGCGACGCGAAGCCAGCCAAACCAAAACCAATCTTCGCAATCTGGTCGAAGAACTGAAGAACGATCAATCCGCAGCGCTGGAAACTTTCCGGGCACTCGTCCCTTTGTCCGAGCGATTGGAATTAGGACTCGACGAACCCGCCGTGATCGACGGACCGAGCCCTCGCCGCCCTGTCTAAGCAGGTCGGCAGGAATGATCGGGCATCATCATGTGAGCCGTTTGGGCGTTGGCCTGGACTGTACGTGGGAGCAACAACGCTTACCGAAACAGTCCAAATGCCGAAAGACTCCTGCCGACCTGCTTAAAAGTAGTTCCGAGCGAACGCTTGCCTGACAACGGAAAGCTCCGCAATCAAAACCGTCAGTCCAGGTTCAATTCGTCCAGGACATCGGAGATCAATTCGGCATCGACCCGGCACATGGATTTCAGATCGGCATTGAGCAGCAAGCCATGCCCATCCGCCACGTAATCCAACAAAGTCTCGCCATCGACGATGAAACCGCCGACTTCGTCATCGCCAAACAGATCGGCCCGCAACTCCACGAATTCCGCAGCCTGGGCTTGCCCTGTGAACGCCACCAGATACGGCGTTCCCTCTAACTCAGCCGTCAGGGCCCCCAATTCGTCCGACGGATCCTCTTCGCGAAGATGAATCAAGACGTAGGAGTGAGCCATCAGGCAATCCGCCAAACACGCAGCATCACGCTGCTCAATGGCAGTTCGGCATTCGTTCGTATCGAGATCGGGATCCGCAGGCATGGTGGTAAGATAACGAACCTGGCGACTTTACAGAATCAGGGCCCCTCAGAAATCGCCATTTTGTTGATGGCTGCTTTTTCCGGCCTTTTTTGCACCCCCGGCAGGAGAGTGCATTTTTCTCACAACATTGGGATCCTACCTGCGATCGTTCAGGGAGTATCATGAGCGGACTCTCTGCCACAATTGCGTGATAGTGAAGAATTTGGGTGGGTTGCGGTCGTCCGCCTCCACCCGTCATCCATGTTGCAAATGATTTGCCATGATTCTTGAAATGCTTTCCCCAACGCTGGACTTTCGCGAAGCCAGCCGCGTGGTTTTAGAACATCTGCAGTCAACCACCGGGTTGGCCCTGTGGATGATCACACGCACCGAGGACGAGGCCTGGATCGTGCTCGATCGCGCGGATCCAAATCACGTGTATGCCGTGGACTCCGGCGACATGATTCAGTGGTCCGATTCTTTTTGTCAGCACATGATTGAGGGAACCGCACCTCAGATCGCTCGGCACGCCCAGCAGATCCCGAAGTTTGCCGGATCGACGATTTCAAAAAAGCTTCGCATTGGGTCCTACGCTGGCGTTCCGATTCTGGATCGAGATGGCGAACTCTTCGGCACGCTGTGTGGCATCGACCCGGAAATCCAGCCCGAAGAATTTGAATCCCATCTGCCCCTGATTCAACTGCTCGCCCGGTTGCTCGGTGGCTTCCTTTCGATGGAATTGCAGTTGCAAGCATTGCAGCGAAAAAGTGATCGCTCATCGCTGCATCAAATGGTGGATCCAACCACCACCTATTTCAATCGAGAAGGCTGGAGTCGCCTCATTCAAAGAGAACGCGAACGTGCCAATCGCCTGGGACGCCCCTCCAATGTCCTGCAAGTGGACATCCAACTCACCGCTCAGACGGATTTGTCGCAGGTCGTCGCGGCACTCAAAGACGAATTTGGCTCGGACCATTTGATCGGGCACATCGCCGCCGACCAGTTTCAAATTTTGCTGGAAGACCACGAGATGTCATTGGTGATCCAACGAGGGCGATCGATTCAGGACCGCTTGGCAATCCGCGGTATCACATCCGATTGCGAAGCCTTCAATCTCAAGGTTGCTGAGACCGCCAAGGTCTAGCTGGTCAGCAGCAGTCCCCCGACAGAAGAGCTGCGTTGGCATTCGCCACACATCCCGATTCCAACCAAGGCATTCAGACAACACCTCTTCGACACCACGCTGGCATGCCCGCCAAGAACTCGGTCCCTATAGCAAACCGTTTTCTTCCAACCGGACCACCAAACGAACAATCTCAACCGGACGGGTGAACTGAAGACGCTCCAGAATCTTGGCTCGTCTCACCTCAACGGAGCGACGGGTGAGACCGACCACGGTGGCAATTTCGCTGGTTGTGTCCCCCATCGCGATGGCCTCGCAAATCTGCCGATCGACGGAGTCAAATTGCTGGAACACCAACAGCGATTCGCTCAAGGATGGCCCTTCCTCCGCCGCGTCGGTCTTCAACAGCGCAACCGGCCGGATCAACATCGCACAGATCGCACCGGCACCCAGATTGAGATCGAGTCGTATGCTGGACACATCCCACAGGCATCTTCGGTCGCGATCATCTTCTGCTTGGAAGGAGTAGTCCAAATCAGTCGCGCCCGACGAGACAAGCTCGCTTCCAAGCCCCAGCATCTGGACAATCGCCGCGGGAAGACTGTCAGGCAAGAACTCCATGGCACGGAATTCAACCTCCACAAACAGATCTTCGAGTGTTTGATTCCAGGCGACCAACCGGCAACCTTGATCCAGTATCAAAACCCCTGACTCAAGACGCAATTCTGTGAGCGAGACACGAAAGGATTGAAGTGGAACCTTCGTCCAATCAACTGCGGAGTCGCCGCCCGACAATCCAGCGCTCGAACAGGTGCTGAACTGAGTGCTCAACCATCGATCCACCCCCAGCCGATCTTCGGCGAATGGGCGGCGGTATGCGATGCGATGCATTGCGGTGACTAGTTGCTGGACCATGCCAAGCCTCGCCCCCCATGGGGAGAAAAACACCGCGGAAGAATCCAATCAGTTCAGATTCGCTCAAGGCGGTCACGAGCTGGCGACTCCCCAGGGTAGCTGTCTGGTAACACCTCTGAAAGGCCATCCGACAGCTGAACTGGTGCGTTCAGAATTTCAGGACATTCAATTTGAAGAAGACCATGGAATCAATGAGCCCTCATGTCATCTTTTTGACCAGATACGAAGAAGTGGTGGCCTGTGGAGACTGCCAATGGGGCACAATGCAGTCCCCACAGAACCACCTTCCAAAGAGGCTCAACATCGCGGGGCAAGCGATGTCAAGCCAAACTTTGATTCGCATATGCGAACAGAAGGAGCATCGGATATGTGAATATGCGCAATGAAGGAACAAATGACAAGCCCGATATTCCCCCCATGGCACCTAAACAAACGATCAGCGAGCCCCCCCCTCTCCGGTCGCGGGAGCTGGAAAACAGGCCTGCAACTGCGAACAGACACACCCTCTTTGAAAAACAGGACGCCCGTAACCAAGACTACTGGCAAACCACACGCCTGTATCGGTCCCCATCAGTAGCACTTCGTCTGCCTGATGGAGGTCGAGAGGCATCAAAGGTGCCTCCTGGCAGGTGATCCCCATCCTAGCCGCCTGCTGACGGAGATAATGCATTGTCACCCCTTTGAGCACAGATTTTTGTGGTGGGAAGACCAGATGCCCGTCTTTTACAATCGCTACATTCGCCACATTCGACTCAGTCACGCTGCCATCGGCATCCAACAGCACCCCGGTCGCCGCCGGATTTTGCCGCTTGGCTTCCATGTCGGCCAGGTAGTAGTGCAAACGATTTCGTACTTTCGCATGCCGCGGCCAGGACTCGTTGGGCGGCTGAACCACTTCCGTGATGACCACGGGCTGGCCATGAAGTTGGCGATCGGTGACCGCGCGGTGATCGATCGGATTGAGATGGACCGCCCAGGTCGGGCCCGATGGACGACTGCCACCGGTCACCCAGATGGTCATGCCCACATCCATTTGCTGAACCAGTTCCGCATTCTGCCGCAGGCATTCCGCGATCAGTTCGCGGAGTGTTTCCGTGGACGGTCCGCCAGCGATTTTGATCAGCCGAAGCGTTTCGGATAGACGTTGCAGATGCAACTCAGGACAGAACACCACTCCGCCATAAGTCCGAAGTCGCTCCACCGCCGTCACTCCCTGACGAAAGCCGAGATCGTCGATGGGCAATGAGATTTCATGGAATGACCGCCACCCGCAGACGTCTCTGGCGGGACAGCAAAAGTAGGCCTGGTGGCCTGAAAACAAATCCTGAGTTCCCGAGACGGTTGGTCCCGCGTTCAAGTGGACGCAATCACGTTGGTGGACTCGGAAGCATTCGCCGAAACCGCCTTGCGTTCCTTGGCTTCTCTCGCCCGCGCCCAGAGCGCCGCAATTTCAGAGACCAGCGATTCCGCGGAGGTTTGGTGATAGATCGACTCCGCTGGCAAACCTTCCGTGAGCCGACGGTGAGCTTTGCCGAGGTTGTGATACGGAAGTCTTGGGAACAAGTGATGCAAAGCGTGATAGCGGGTGCCGATTGGCCCCCACAATTCGCTCGCCCAGGCGTGCTTGGGGTAATTCACCGAATCCAGCAACTGCTCTGAAAAACTCATTTCGCCGCCGTCATTGGTCCACCGATGGGCACCGAGCGTGCGGACTTCGTTGAGCACCAAGATGCCCACTCCCACGGCATAGGCAATCAACCAAAACGGATCCAGCCATTGATCGCGAAGAATGCCACCACGAATCAAAAACCAAACGCACCAGGCAAAGCACAATGCTTCCTGCAGCAACACGATTCGCATCACTTTGGGCGAAGCATCAGGCCGCTCATAAAATGGATCAACGACCATCGTCGACAGGTGTCTGTGAACGATCGGCCGCAACCGAGGCACGACCCAGCACATGGGACTGATCACCGCGAAACGAAAGATGGCCAACAGCGGCAGTACCAGTGCTTGCCCGATGAAAACAGCAATCAGCCAGGGGCCGCGGTTGCTCAACGGCAAGTACTCGCCGTCATGCTCCGTCCCGTAGTGCTTCCGCCGGTGATGGTCGACGTGCGGGTAATAGAGAAACGAGGGCACAAAGAAAAAGATCCCACACAGAGCATTCCAGGCGACCCGAAACGCGGTGAAGCCTTTCTCCGGCAAGTGCACCAGTTCGTGAATGAACATCAGTGCCCGCATGTAGAGAATCAGGGTCAGCACATAGCAAACAGCCATCCCCGCCCAGACCTGCGGCGTGAATCCATAAAACCAAGGCAACAAAAAGATGCCGTGCAGGAACACGTGGCCCACCAAAATCGAGCACAAAAAGTCCACCCAGTAGATGGCTTGATTGGGCCGCTGCAAGTCTCCGATGAGAGCGCGAGCCTCTGAAAAACGGAATGCATCGCAGGAGGCGTCTGGACTGGAACTGCTCATTTCACTTTGGGAAATTGAGGGTGTGAACGAGTCATCGCTTGTAAGGTAAGATCAGAATTAGTTAATCAAGCAGCAAAATGCAATTCAGATTTGCTGTTCCGCCCCACCGAATGGCAGGGGCCGCGACACAATGTCTCTCACCCAGACGTATTGAAGGCTGAATCGGGACTTTCCCCCATCCTCTCTGCCGGATCGCACAGGCCTCGCCGAACCCCACAGGACCCGAGAACTTTGACACCCGCGGCAAACCAATCGACCGAGCCCCACGTTGTCGTTGTGGGTGCCGGAGCCGCGGGGATGATGGCGGCAGCGGAAGCTGCCCGCTCGGGTGCTCGCGTCACCGTCCTGGAAAAGAACACCAAAACAGGCGTCAAAATCCTGATGTCCGGTGGCACGCGCTGCAACATCACGCACGACACAGACGCCAAAGGAATCACCCAAGCCTTCGGGCACGCGAAACGTTTCTTGCAGCCGAGCATTGGCAAATTCGGCCCCTCCGAGGTGATCGAGATGTTTCACGGTCTCGGTGTGGCCACCAAACGCGAAGAGACCGGCAAAATTTTTCCGGTCAGCAACCGAGCGGTGGACGTTCGAGACGCGCTGCATCAATCCATGCTGGACGCGGGCGCCCGATTGGAACTCCGCTGCTCCGTCCAACGCATCCAGCCACCTTCGGGGGACCAACACAGATGGTGCGTTGCCACCGAATCGGACGGGAACGCTCAAGAATTCCAGGCCGACCGTGTCATCGTGACCTCCGGAGGCAAGAGCTGGCCCGGCTGCGGCACCACAGGCGACGGATACGACTGGTTGCGAGCCCTGGGGCACACCATCGTGGCTCCACGCCCCGCATTGGTTCCACTGGTTGGCGGCAACGAAGCGACGCACGCACTCTCCGGCCTCACCCTGCCAGACGTCAATGTCTCGGTCTTCACCCCTGACCACCGAGCGGGCAAGAAACCCAAACTGGAACGCCGATCCTCCTGGCTGTTCACCCACTTTGGATTCTCAGGCCCCGCCGCGATGGATGTCAGCGGCGTCATGACCGCCTACGACCGAATTCAAGACTCCACGATGCGTCTGGATCTCACACCTCAAACCAGCGAAGCGGAAATTCGGGAGATCCTGAGCAAGCGATCAGGCGATGCAGGGAAGCGAACCATCGCGACCATTCTTCAACAATGGGTGCCATCTCGATTGGCGCTGGCCATATGCGAACAAAGCCATCCGGCGAACGCCCAATGCAAACTGGCGGAACTGCCCGGCAAAGAATGCAACCTCATGATCGAAAAACTCAAACGCTGGCACCTTCCCGTCAATGGAACACGTGGGTTTGCCAAAGCGGAAGTCACCGCCGGCGGTGTTCAACTCAGTGAGGTCGATCCGCGGACCATGCAAAGCCGGCTGGCGAAGGGACTCTACATCGCCGGAGAAATCCTGGACGTCGATGGCTGGATCGGCGGCTACAACTTCCAGGCAGCGTTCAGCACCGGCCGCGCCGCAGGAAGAGCCGCCGCACAATGGGACGACGCCTAGCAAGGCCTTTCATTCCTGTTGCACCTGCCCCGTCAATGCGAACGTCGCGTCTCCAGGATCAAACATCGTGCCGAACACGACGAGCCCCCTTTCACATCGCAAAAACGACCATTCGTCTCCGCTCAATGCAGCGAGGTGTCCCCCACCGATTCGCCCCCAGTTCTGCCGGACACTTCTCGATCGGGTACTCTGCGGGACCGGGTGCTTTGCGGGACATTGAAAAGAACGGTCGCGTCACCAACCTGCCTCATGGTTCATTCACGGAAGCCTTCGAAACATGCCTGATTTGATCGCTCAAGGTGCCGGGGATGGATTCCGATGGCGGAAAGGCCTTCCCGATCTGATTGCCGGCGCCGAAGTCCTCTTGGGCCGACAATCATCCGGCACTCCGGAACCAATGGAGATCCAACCTTCAGCTGGCGGTGCCTCAGACACCGACTCGGCGGATCCCGATTCATCGGAACGCGAACACCTTCCCCAGCGTGATCGACGTCGAACCCGAACCATCCACTGGCAAGTCCCCTGGGACCCATCGATCTCGCGTTGTCACGCGATCTTGACTGTGCTGAGCAACGATCGCGTCCAAGTTCACCGGGACGCTCGAGCACGCAACCCTGTCTTTTTTCGAGGGCGTCCGCGAGACCGGTTCGTGGTCGTTCCGGGGGAGCACTTCGTGATCGGCGAAACCACCTTCACACTGGCTCGTCGCCCTGGATTCACCGACCAAGTCGATCAAGCCTCCCGCGACCAATCCATCCAGGAACGGGCCGTCGATTCGTCCACGCCGCGTCCCGGGCCCCTCCCGCACGCTCAGCGCGAGGACATGAACCGCAGCGCAGAAGGTGTCACGGAAATGGCCTTCGCCTCCTCCGCTTTGCGTGAACGAGACTTCCGCGACACCCGGCGACGCATCCAATTGTTGGCTCGCCTTCCCGACATCGTCGCCGGCAGCGTCGATGACGAGGAACTCTTGGTGCGAGTTTCGGACACTCTGTTGCGAGCGACTCCCTCTGCTTCGGCCGTTGCGATCGTCCGTGCCCAAGTCGCTGATCGAACCGGAACCGACGAACCGCTTGCCAATCAAACGGGATCCTCGGCGGCGAAACCTTCCGATATGAAAGTGTTGCATTACGATTGTCGAGAGAATGACCTCCAACAACATGCGGTCAGCTCTCGCTTGGTCACCACCGCGCTGCAGCGCCGAGAAAGCGTCCTGCATCTTTGGGAAACCGAACGCAGCGGCGGCGTCGAATTCACCGCCGCAGAAAACGTGGACTGGGCGTTCTGCGTGCCCCTGAGCAGCGAAGCTTGTGCCGGATGGGCCATCTACGTGGCGGGGTCGCGTGCACTCGGATCCAACTGGAAAGAACTCGCCGACGACTCTGCCACCCTGGCGGATCGCTTGGGCGACGACGTCAAGTTTGCCGAAGTGGTGGGGTCGCTGATCTCAGGAATTCGGCAAACCTCCCACTTCCAACAACGCCACTTGGCGATGCGTCGTTTCTTCGCTCCCGTGGTTTTGGACGCTCTCTCAGGACAGGACCCCCAGAGTTGGCTGCAACCCCGCCAATGCGAACTCTCCGTGATGTTCTGTGACCTTCGAGGTTTTTCACGCACCTCAGAAATGAAGAGCGATCAATTGCTGTTGTTGCTCGAGCAGGTCAGCGCGGCGCTCGGTGTGATGACACGTCACATCCTCGACACCGGGGGTGTGATTGGCGATTTCCATGGTGATGCCGCAATGGGATTCTGGGGCTGGCCCATTGAACTGCAGCTGCCCGAACCCCATCAAGACCTCACGGCCTCCGCACCGCTGGTCGCCAGTGTGCTCGCGGCCGCTCGTGCTGCGGCGGGAATCCGGATGGACTACGCCACCGGACAAACCGAATTCCGGTGCGGCATTGGCATCGCCTCCGGGTCCGCCGTCGCGGGGCGAATTGGAACGGTCGACCAAGTCAAAGTCACGGCCTTTGGACCGGTCGTGAACTTGGCCAGTCGTTTAGAAGGCCTGACGAAACACTTCGGGGTCGAAGTCCTGATGGACGATGTGTCCGCCAACGCGCTGCAGGCATGGCTCGACATGACCTCCACCTCGGAAGACAGCCAGAGGTTTCGACGACGCAAATTGGGACGGGTCCGAGTCGCAGGAATGAAGACCCCGGTCGACGTCTATCAATTGGTCGTCCCCAGCGGCCAGCACCAGAATTTGACAGACTCTCAAATCGACGCCTATCAAAAGGGCTGGGACGAATTTGCCAGCGGGGACTGGGACTCGGCCTACCAACGGCTCCTGGAACTTCCCGCTTGGGACCGGCCCAAAGACGTTCTCCTTCGTTTGATCCTCCAACACCATCGAATCGCCCCACCAGGCTGGGAAGGCATCCTCGACTTCCCGAAATAGTCGCCCTGCAGGGATCGTCACCGGGCGTCCAAAAGGATGGTCCATCCGGGTTGAGCAGGGGATCTGCAAGGACTCCAGGAAGACGTCGGTGATGGCGCATAAAAAAACAGCGAACCAAGGAGACTGGTTCGCTGCAAATGCAATCCGTCATTCGGATGGTGCAATGAGGGGACTCAATTCAGTGAGTCTCAGCCCATCAATTTTTCAAGCGCGGTCAAGGCGTTCTTGGCATCCTGCACGCTGCCCATTTCTTCCACAATCTTCTTCACTTGAATCAGCGAATCCAGCGAAACTTCATTGCTGGTGGCTTTGTTGGTGCTACCGACTGGTCGGCCGCGTTTCGCACCGGTGGTCTTCTTCACGCTGGCGGCCGGCTTCTTGGCCGATTTGCGAGCGGACTTCTTCGCGGATTTGCCCATCGTGGTGGACTTCACTGTGCTAACAAAAGCAGGCGTGACAACGATTCCCTTCTTGCTCAGCTCAGCTGCAACTTCCATTGGCTTGGCGTCGGGGTTGGCACCGTAGTAATCACGAATCGATTGCGACTTGTTGGGTCCACCAGATTTTTTGGCCACGTTTAACTCCATAAGTGTGTTTCGAAAACTCTATTTCGCCACACGTTATAAAAAACGCTGTTACTGTCAATGCTTCAAAGGCAATAACTGACATAAATTAGATAACATAGTCATAGAAGAACGCTTACATACGTTCGGCAACGTCAATTCCCAACAGCGACAAACCCTTCTTAAGCACCCGACCGGTCAACACCACGAGGGCCAATCGAGTCTGCATCACAGCGGGGTCATCATTGCCAAGCACACGGCAACTTTCATTGAAAGAAGAGTAGGTCTTGGCGGTTTCAAACAAGTAATCACAAAGCGCGTTGGGGGCATAATTCAGTCGCACGAGTTCGACCGCTTCTTCAAATCGCATCAGCATCAAGGCCAGAGAACGCTCATTGGGATGCGTGAAGTTCATCGTTTGAGTGGCGCTGGCTTGCTCAATCGTTTGTTCAAATGCGGGCAGGGCTTTGCCATCCGAGGCCCGCCTTAAAATGCTTTGAGTTCGTGCGTAAGAGTACTGCACATAGGTCGCCGTGTTGCCCTCAAGAGCAACCATTTTATCGACGTCAAATTTGTAGTCACTGGTCCGATGATGTGAGAGATCAGCGTACTTGATCGCGCCAATGCCGACGATTTCGGCGATCTGCTGCTGTTCCTCTCCGCCCATTGGGGGATCCATCGTCGCCAATCGGTCCGGATTGCAAACCACTTCTTTCGCCCGATTCACGGCGTCATTCAATAAGCTTTCCAAGCCAATCAAAGATCCACTGCGAGTCTTCATGGGACGACCATCAGGCCCCAACACCGTTCCGAAATTGACATGGACCAATTGAACGCCTTCCATGCCCAGTGGTTCCGCCATGGCGAAGAACTTTCGGAAGTGTTCGCCCTGTCGTGAATCCACCACATAGAGAATCTCGTCCGGCTGGAACTCGTCACGACGGTACTGGAGAGTCGCCAAGTCCGTCGTGGCGTATAGAAATGCTCCATCGCGTTTCTGGATGATCATGGGGCTGTCAAAGCCCTCAAGGAAGACACAGATCGCCCCGTCGCTCTTGGTTGTCAAACCAAGTTTCGTCAGTTCCTCCACCACGCCTGCCAAACGGTCGTGATAGAAGCTCTCACCGAGCGTATGATCAAACTGAACGTTCAGCCGGTCGTAAATGCGGTTGATCTCGTCTTGGCAATGCGGCAAGAACTCCTTCCACAACGCCAAGTTCTCAGCGTCGCCTTCGTGCAATTTGGCCGTTTCTCGAAGGACAGCCACATCCACATCGGAGTGCTCCGCCGCCAATTTGGACAAGTCGGGGTCGTTGTCGACCGCGGCAACTTTGTCCTGCAAGGACTTGAGTTCCGCTTCCGTGGAAGCAATTCGCCGACTCGCTGCGTCTGCGTTCTTCCGCAACTTCTTCTTGTCTTTGGGCTTCAGACTTTCATCGGATTCCGCCTGATCGGCGGCCAACTTCGCGTCCGCAGCATCCTGTTTCGCGGCAATCAACTTGTCCGCGATCGTCACCAAAGATCGTTTGGCCTTTTGATACTCAATCAGTTGATTGGTGAGCCGATAGAGCGAGGACAATTCCGGCACGGGGTTGGCCGCGACTTTTCCGGGGTCACCAAAGTGACGGTAACCATAAATGATGATGCCAAACTGGGTGCCCCAATCCCCCAAATGGTTGTCGGTGATGACCTCTTCACCATAGAACCGCAGCGTCCGGGCCAAGCAATCCCCGATCACGGTGCTGCGAATGTGCCCCACATGCATGGGTTTCGCCACATTGGGCGAGGAGAAGTCAACGACGACTTTCTTGGGGGCGGAGGTCTTGGACACGCCCACTCGATCGTCCAACAACATTTGCTGAATCGAATCAAACAGGACCGAGTCCTTCAAACGCAGGTTGATGAACCCAGGTCCGGCAACCTCAGGTTCCTCAAAGAGGTCCGTCACATTGAGATTTTGGACCAATTCCGCAGCAACGTCTCGAGACGATTTCCCCACTTTTTTCGCCAAGGGCATCGCAGCATTGGATTGGTAGTCGCCAAACTTGGGATCCGCGGCCGCACGAATCATGCCTGCGAAATCGCCCGGGGAGTCCGTCAACGACTCGAGGGCTTGGACAAAACGAGCCTGAAGAACATTGGGTAGATGCATCGAACCTACACACCTGGAGAGGAGGTGGGGAAGAAAAAGAAATGGGACATCCAAACGCAATTCAGCGTTGGGTCAAACCAAGATCCGCTAACGGAATGGGCGTGGCATCCGCCCACAAGGACTCCAGGTCGTAGTACTCACGAGTCTCTTCATCAAACAGATGAACCACAACGCTGCCATAATCCAGCACGATCCAGCTGCTTTCCTGATAGCCCTCGATTCCTTGCCGGTGGTCACCCAACCCTTTTTCAAGCGCGTCGTCGGTCTGCTCGCTGATGGCGTGCAATTGACGGCGACTGGTTCCCGTGGCGATGACGAAGAAATCAAACTCGGCGGATTGCTCACTCACGTCCAAGACCGTCACGTCTTGACCATTGTTGTCCAACGCGACTCGAGCGGCTTCCGTCGCCAGTTTGCGCAGCTTCTTCCAATCCGTGCGGCCGAATCGCCCGACTGGGATGAGCCATGGGATCAACTGATGGGGTGTCGTTGGAGGAAGAGGTCGGTTGATCAGACAAGTTCAAACAACTTTCATGCGAGTGGTGAAGGAAGAGGGTGGAGCAATCCCACGTCTTGGAATTGCCCCGTAGTGTAACGCGTTTATTTGTGGGGGGCACCCGGCAATTGCCTTTCCAACGGCTGAATCTGGCCCGATTTCCCGCTTCGGATGCGATCCATTGGTTTGGCCCAACCGCCCCCGCTGGCGACAAGTTGACCGATCGAAAACAATGCGTTGATCCATCCGCCTCCTTTCAATCCATATGCCCCCAAATGGGGCGTCTCATCATGGCTGATTTCATCGATCCCGGCAAAAAGGCCCCCGCCTTCGCGCTCCAAGACCAAGACGGGCAAACCGTCCAATTGAAGGATCTGGCTGGTTCCCCGGTCGTTTTGTTCTTCTACCCGAAGGACAACACGCCTGGCTGCACCAAAGAGGCCTGCGCCTTCCGAGATCGATACGGCGACTTGCAGGCGGCCGGAGCACAGCTATTCGGAATCAGCACCGATTCCGCCGAAAGCCATGTCAAGTTTCGCGAAAAATTTGAGCTGCCGTTTCCATTGCTGGTCGATGAAGACCATGCCATGAGCGAGAAATACGGTGCCTATCGAGAGAAGAACCTCTACGGCAAGAAATCGATGGGAATCCAACGCTCGACCTATTTGATCGACGCCGACGGCAAAGTGGTCAAGGTCTGGAAACGTGTTCGCGTCGACGGCCACGACCAACAGGTCCTCGACGCCCTCGCTGCACTCTCAGAGCAAAACTAAATCATCATGAGCGAGCAAAAATATTGCATCGGGATCGACCTGGGCACGACCAACAGTGTGGTTGCCTACGTCCCCCAATCCGATGTGGAAGCCCACGGGGCGGACCAAGCCCCTGAGATCCAACTGCTGCCGATCCCCCAGGTCGTCGCGTCCGGCCAGGTCGAATCGCGAACCTCGTTGCCGTCGTTTCTCTACTTGCCCCGGGATCAAGAAGTCGACTCGTTGGAAGTCACCAGCGATCACGCTCGGTTCCCGTCGTCCACCGAAGGCGTCGCTGGCGTTTACGCGCGGCAACAAGCCGCTGACAACCCACAACGCGTCATCGTGGCCGCGAAAAGTTGGTTGTGTCAACGCAAGGTCGATCCTGATTCGCCCGTTCTCCCATGGCAATCGCCCGATGAGATCCCGCGAGTTTCAGCGGTCGAATGCACCGGCATTTTCCTGCGTCACTTGGTGGCTGCGTGGCAGTCTCAGTTCCCGGATGCCCCCATCGATCAACAACAGGTCGTGCTGACCGTTCCAGCCTCCTTTGACCCCGCCGCACGCGAATTGACACGCCGCGCGGCCATCCGCGCAGGACTGAATGAAAACTTTGTCCTGCTGGAAGAACCTCAAGCCGCCGTCTATCGCTACCTCGCATCGACCGACGGCAGTTGGCGAAAATCACTCAACAACGGAGACACGTTGTTGGTCGTTGACGTTGGCGGTGGGACCACCGACCTGACACTCGTTGGCGTGCACGAAGAAGACGGCGAATTGACACTGCAACGAGTCGCCGTCGGCAATCACTTGTTGGTCGGTGGTGACAACATGGACCTCGCCCTGGCCTATCAAGCCGCCGAGCAATTCCGGCAGTCCGGTCATGACTTGGACCCCTGGCAAAGCACTTCTCTCTGGCACGCCTGTCGCGATGCCAAAGAACGATTGCTCAGCCACGACGGTCCCGATTCCCAATCGATTTCCGTTCTCGGTCGCGGCAGCTCACTGATCGGTGGCACGATCACCACCGAGATGAAACGCAGCGATGCGGCAACGCTTTTGCTGGACGGGTTCTTCCCTCAGTGCGCTCCGCAGGAACGCCCGCAAGCCAACGTGGTCAGCGGCTTTCAAGACGTGGGGTTGCCATATGAGTCGGATCCGGCGATCACCAAACACATTGCAGCGTTTCTATCGGATCAATCGGTTCTCAATCACAAGGGTGAACCAGAAGACGATCAAAGCCACGGGCCGGTCACGCACCTGCTGCTCAACGGCGGCGTGTTTCGAAGTCCCGTGATGCGTGAAAGACTGGAGTCAACGCTCTCCTCTTGGACCGACACAGACGTCCAAACGTTGTCCTCCACTGATGACCTCAACGACGCCGTTGCGATCGGTGCGGCCTACTATGGTTGGACCAAATCCAATGGCGGCATCCGAATTCGCGGCGGCACAGCCAAAGCGTTTTACATTGGCATTGAAACCGCCGGCATGGCGATCCCTGGGGCTCCCCGTCCCCTGCGTGCGGTCTGTGTGGCAGCACAAGGCATGGAAGAAGGAACCCAAGCGGAAGTTCCAGGACAAGAGGTGGGAGTCGTCGTTGGCACCCCCGCTCGATTCCGATTCTTCTCCTCCACGACGCGCGCCAGCGACAAACCCGGCGATCGCTTGGACCGCTGGAGTCCCACCGAATTGCAAGAGAGCGAACCCATTGAATTGACTTTGGATCACCATCGATCCGAAGGCGGGGATCCCAATTCACCTGCCGCTGAAAACGAAGCGGCCCACAGCTTCGTCCCGGTGCAATTCGAATCTCGCGTGACCGAACTGGGGATGTTTGAACTCTGGTGCCACGACAAACGGGGTGACCGTCGTTGGAAACTCGAATTCAACGCTCGCCAAGAAGATGAGTCCTAGGAAGACGGCATGAATTCACGCGTCCCATCGTCCGAACCAGACGACCAGCTCCCCTCACGCTACTGCATCGGCATCGACCTCGGCACGACCAATTGCGTGCTGGCATACGTCGATACCGAAGCCACGGGAACGGAATCTGATCCCAAACATCCCTCTTCCCCGGAGAGTGTCTCGCAAGACGAAGCGAGGGAAGGTGCGAACACGGACTTTGCCGTCCGCACGTTTTTGGTGCCTCAATGGGTCGATCTGGGCGTGGCGGAATCCAGACCCACGTTGCCTTCGTTTCACTACACGCTTCACCCGTCAGAACAGCTCCCCCACAGCGACGCCCATCCGTGGCTGAACCCAACGGACGCTGGCCTGGCATCCTGCGTCGGTGAGTACGCCCGCGTGGCTGGCCTGCTGCATCCCGGACGTCAAATTGCTTCGGCCAAAAGCTGGCTGTCTCATGAAGGCGTGGATCGCACCGCGGACCTACTGCCATGGCACGGAGATCACGATGTTCCACGCCGCTCTCCCGCCGACGCATCGGCCAGCTACCTGAAACATCTGGTCGATGCTTGGGACGCGGCACACCCCACGCATCCGATGTCCCAACAAGACATCGTCATCACGTTGCCAGCCTCCTTCGACGAAGTCGCACGTGAACTCACCATCCGCGCCGCAAAGATGGCTGGGTTGCCCCGCATTCAATTGATCGAAGAACCCCAGGCTGCCTTTTACGCATGGCTGGATCGGCACCGCGACGAATGGCAAGAATTGGTTCAGGTCGGCCAGCTCATCCTGGTCTGCGACATCGGCGGAGGCACCACCGACCTGACCCTCATTCGAGTGCGTCCTGCGGACAAAGACGATCAATCCAACGTGGTTCAGTTCCACCGCGTTGCCGTGGGAAAACACCTGATTCTCGGCGGAGACAACCTGGACCTGGCCGTCGCGAAAGCAGCGGAAGACAAACTTGGACGCACGCTGTCACCACGGCAATGGCAACAACTGTTGGCTGCGGCACGCCAAACCAAAGAAACGTTCCTGTCAGAACCGCGACCGGAGTGCACGACCATTCACTTGCCCGGCGAGGGCTCCTCGTTGATCGGTGGCGGACTCAGCGTTGAGATGACCGCAGAGGAAGTCGACGCTCTGTTGCTCGACGGATTTTTCCCCGACGTCGAGATGACCTCGGAAGTCGATTCGCAACAGAGCGGATTCCAAGAGGTTGGCCTGCCTTACGCAGCGGACCCCGCCGTCACCAAACACCTCGCTGAATTTCTTCGCGAACATCGTCGCACCGGTCTGGATGACCAACCGGCAGACGCGGCGGATCTCGTGGACAGCGACCAAGTCAACTTGGTCCTCTTCAACGGTGGCGTGCTCACCGCGCCGGCGATTCGCAAACGAGTGGTCGGTTCGCTGACGAAGTGGTTTTCCGAACCAGCCGTCTTGGAATCCGCTCGCTTGGATCTGGCAGTTGCTCAAGGTGCCGCCCACTACGCCATGGTTCGTCGGGGGCACGGGGTTCGGATCGCCGCGAACCTGGCGCGAACTTACTTCATGCAGATCGAACAGAACCCGCCGCGAGCCGTGTGCGTGATCCCCGCGGACGCGCAAGCCGGGCAATCTTATCGCATCGACCAAGTCCCAATGGATTTGCGAGTTGGCGTGCCCGTCAGTTTTCCACTCTGGGTCAGCAGCACACGTTTGGCCGACCGTCCGGGTGACATCGTCGACATCGACCCCAACACCATGACCGCGTTGCCGCCCATCCAAACGGCACTCAAAGATCGCAAACGCCGCGACCAATCCACGATGCAAATCGTGATCGAATCAGAACTCTCTGAAATTGGCACCGTTGGACTCTTCTGCGTTTCCAATGACAAACGATGGCGGCTGGAATTTGATATTCGGGGAACATTGGAAACCGACCGAGAATCGCACGACTACGTCGGTGAATCGGCCGGGATCGTCGATGAAGAAACGCTCGATGAATGCCGGCAGCTGATTTCACGTGTCTTTGTGGACGGATCGCTCAAGCCCTCCCTGCTGATCAAACGCCTGCAAACCACACTGGGCAATTCTCGCGATCAATGGCCACCGGCGCTCCTGCGTCAATTGTGGGAAACGCTGATGGAGGTTCAAGACAACCGCCGACGCTCACCCGCCCACGAGTCGCGGTGGTTGAACCTGGCCGGTTTCGCGTTGCGTCCTGGATATGGCGTCGCGGTCGATGACTGGCGAACCTCTCAGACCTGGCGAATGATCTACGGAAAGATCTCCCACCCGGACCATCAAGTCCGCGCTGAATCCTATGTGATGTGGCGACGCATCGCGGGCGGGATGACCGCGGGCCAGCAAAGCCAACTGGCGACATCGCTGGGCAAATGGCTGCTGGCAGGAACCAGCAACCAGGACATGGCCGAAGCCAATGAAGCGTGGCGTACCATCGGTTCCCTGGAATGGCTTCCAATCGATCAGAAACGAAGCTTCGCAACCGCCGTCATGGACTCGCTGGATCGCAAGAAAGCGTCGCCGCTGTACCCCAGTTTGTTTTGGACGCTTGGCCGTCTCGCGTCTCGCGTGCTGGCATATGGGCCGCTGAATTTGATCGTCCCAGCCACGGACGTCTCGCACTGGATCCAAAAACTCGCTCATTCTCGCTCGCTTGAAACCAAGGACGACGCAACCAGGCGGCCAGCCGCATTCGCGATCACGCAGATGACCCGACGCTGCGACGACCGTTTTCGTGATGTCGATCACCCCACACGTGACCGCGCCCTGAGTCTGCTGGATCGGCTGGACGCCCCGGATCACTGGACCGAACTGGTCAAGAACGGCGGCCAACTCGACCACGAAGAACAACAGGCTGTCTTTGGAGACACCTTGCCGCTGGGAATCGAATTGCGAGGGTAGGCAGATTCGATCGTCTGCCGCATCGAAATCTCTCGCATTTGTTAGACTGCATCCGCTCTCGAGCTCGTGTCAGTTTGTTTTTCAAGGATGCTATCGGTGACTTCATCTCAATCCCCCGCCAACCAGCAATCTCCGGCCAACAAACAGCCCACTTCCAGCGTCTGGGGGATCGCCCTCGTCGCTCTTGGTGTGCTCGCTGGGGCAGGGTATTGGTTCAGTCGCGGGCCAGCCGATGTTGCCGACGATGACACCCTCACGGAGGTCGACGAAGATGCCAATCAGCTCGCGTCGCAGAACCTTGATCTGAACCGAGTTGCGCTGGCCTCGATGGAGAACTTGGAAACCGACCAAGCCGAAACGGCATGGTCCTCGCTCTCCAAGACTCGTCCCGAGGATCTCTCGATCGCCCTGAACCGGGCCCTGAACCGAGCCCTGACGATCGACGAATTGACGGCCGTCGCCACTGACGCCTCCGCCAAACAAGACGAAAAGCAGGCTGCCCGTCAGCGTCTGGCAGCGTTGCTATCCGAAACTCGCGGTCTGATCCAAAAGTATGTTGAACTCGGTGGCGATTCCAATCTTGCCACATGGATGAACGCCCGCGTCGATCTGAACGAAGCCAAACTGCTGCCACGCTCGGTGATGCAGTCCATCCGCAAGGAAGTTTTTGCGAGACTGATCGAATCGATCCAAAACACAACTGAAAGCGACGGCAGCAAGAACAATTCCATTTTATTGGCGGGCACGCTGACCCAAGTCATCGATGTGTTGGAAGATCCCATCCGTGGGATTCCGGCGACGATCCTGGCTCCCGCCGCGACCGCGTTGACACAGCTTTCCGATCAACAACCCAACAACCTTTATCTGGCGGTCCGAGCCGCCCGCCTTGGAATCGCGAATCAATCCAAATCAGCCGTCGATGCGATCCGGCGGACACAAACACTGGCCGCGTCGATCGAACCCACCCTTCGCCAACAAACCGCCCCGATCGGAAAGACACCTGGTGAATTGGTCGATGGAATTGTGGCCTCGGTGGAAGCCGGTGAATTTGAAGCTGCCGACAACCAAATGATGCTCTGGTTCAATCTGCTGAACTCAACCGAGCTGATTAAAACCGATCGTCGTCGAGCGTCACCACACCCCTTGGATCTGATTCAGTTTGAATCCCTGCGTCGTCTGTCTGCGCAAGTTTCCGAGCAATCTCGCATCCCATCGGCCTCAGGAGCGTTGTCTTTTGCAGTGGAATCACTGAGCGTGGAGGCCGCGGCGGATTCCGCCGATGGAAAACTCCCTGTGCCGGCCGAGATGATTCCCATCGACGCCAACCTCGATTTCCGAATGGACTTGGTCTCGATGCACCCCGGCGAGGACTCCGCGCAGTTGCTTCTTTGGATGCAAGGTGACGAGGGCTGGCAGAACCACGGAACCTTGAACGTGGACGGCCAGTGGACCGGCATGATGGTCGCGGATCTGTTCATGGTTGACTCCAGTTCATCTGGGCGGCTTCGGCAAAACACAACCTCACGCAGCCACAATACAATTCGAAGTCTGATCCTCTATGGCGACTCGGGCGCTCAATTGGTCGTTGTCGACGGAAGAGACTTCGGCACCCCCGACGCGACGGCTGACAACACGCTGAAAACGGACACCGCCGACGGGCTGGAGACACTCCAGAACGTCCACGCAATGATCAGTGGCGACTTCGAAGGCGACGGTGACCTCGACCTCATGGCCGCAACTCAGCGGGGCTGGGAATTGCTGGTCAATCGCGGCAACCGAACGTTCTTCCCGTTGCCGACGAATGACCAACAAGCAAGCGAGTGGGACCCAAAGGATCCCCCCGTCGCTTTCGCGATCGCGGACTTGGATCGCGATTTGGACCTGGACGTCGTGACCGTTCATCCTCAATCCGGTCGCGTCGGCTGGATCGAAAACTTGCTTCACCTGCAGTTTCGCTTCTCGTACTTCGACGACATCCCGGTTCTGCCAGGAGTCGATTCGCTGGCCATCGAAGACATCGACGGCAATGTGTCCTGGGACATCGTGCTGGGGTCGCCTGAAAAAGGCCAACTCGTGTTGTCGCACACCGGCGACATCGGTGTCTGGCGAGTGGATGCGGTCACACCTTTCTCCTGGCCGACAACGGAAGACGCAACACAGCCAACGGCACCCCAACCAGGCTCACTCATCGTTGCGGACTTGGACAACGACAGTTTCTTCGAATGCCTTCGTGGCGGAATCGCCTCCTCCGCGCTGGAACTTTCAGCCACCTCGATTTCCGAAGATTCGCCTTCCGCTTTCGGCCCGCAACAAGAACTGCAATGGAAAAACGCGACCGACCATCCAGCGGTTCACATTCGCTCGGCCGTCGACTTCGATGGTGACTTGCGTCTTGATTTAGCGGGTTGGTCGGAAGCGAGTGAACCCCAAGCATCCACCATTTCCATCGCCTCCAACGCAACGAAACTGGACGGCAAGGCCGTCTCCGTTCGCTTCAAAGGCATTGATGACAACAATGCGAACAGCGGACGAGTCAACCACTATGCCGTGGGCTCGGTTTTGGAACTTCGGTTTGGCCCGCACTATCGCTCTCGCATTGTTACGGAACCCACCACCCATTTTGGGCTCGATGGCCTGGTCGGCCCAGGGAACCTGCGAGTCATCTTCCCCAACGGCCTGACGCAATCGGTTCCCAAGATTGAACCTGGCGTCATGATCGAAGAAGAACAAACGCTCAAAGGATCTTGCCCTTACCTGTATGCCTTCAACGGCGAGCGATTTGAATTTGTCACCGACTGTTTGTGGGCCGCGCCGCTGGGACTGCAAACGTCCCCCGGTGTGGTCGTGCCTGACCGACCTTGGGAACACTTGCTGGTCGAAGGAAAGTTCTTGGCCCCCAACGACGGAGCCTACGAACTTCGAATCACGGAAGAGCTTTGGGAAGTCGCCTACTTCGACCAATTGGGATTGGCCGCGATTGACCACCCCGAAGACATCGTGGTGTTCACCAATGAGAAGGTGGGCCCACCCTCGATCGCCGAACCAACGATCCACGCCTTCGATCAATCGGAACTTCGCCCGATTTTGAAAGCCACCGATACCGCGGGAACCGATGTCACGTCACTCCTCCGCGAAACGGATGGCGAGCACGTGCAAGGGTTCGAACACCGCTTTCGACAAGGCCTCTGCCCGCCCCACTGGATCGACCTGGACCTCAGTGATCGTGTCTCCAATGAGACCTCCGGGGATGCAAAAATCCATTTGGTTCTCAACGGTTGGATCCTTCCGACAGACACCTCGCTGAACATCCAAATTGACCAGAACCCTGAACTTGCATCGCCCGAACCTCCTTCGCTGTGGGTCCCTGATGACGCCTCTGAATCCGGCTGGAAAATGGCCTCGCCTTTCATTGGGTTCCCTGGCGGCAAGAACAAAACCATCGTGGTCGATGTCACCGATTTCATGAACCGAGACGACCCTCGCGTGCGAATCCGAACCACCAACCAGATCTATTGGGACTCGGCCGCGGTGTCCGTTCGCACAGTGGCCGAGATCGAGCGACTCCGTGACCTGGTGGACGTGCGACCGCTGCAACTGCAGTCTGCAGAAGTGGCTTGGCACGGTTTTTCTCGACGCATCCACCCCGGTTCCAAACAACCCGAGACCTACGACTACCAAACGGCGCAGGATGCTCCGCGATGGCCGCCTCTGGACGGTCCACTGACCCAGTACGGCCCCGTCGAGGACTTGATCGCCGACTGGGATGATTCCATGGTTGTCATCAGCGGCGGCGATGAGATCCGGTTGCGTTTCGCGGTTCCCAAGGAACCACTGGCCGCTTCCAAGCAACGCGACTTCGTCTTGCACGGGGTGGGTTGGGACAAGGACGCCGACCTGAACACGTTGGCTGGTCAATCAACGCTGCCGTTGCCATTTCAATCCATGAGCAAGTACCCGCCCACCACTTCGCAGATCAGCGAGGCGGCCAATTCACGTCAAACCAACGCCAACCACCTTTCGCGGGAACAACCGTTCCGGCAATTCTGGTCGCGTGGCGAGATGACACCGGAGCGTCGAAGCCAAGCACAGGCTCACTGAGCGGGCTGGACGGCCACTTTTTTCGTTGTGCGAAGGTTCAAAAACTCGACCATCATTGAGAATGCCATCGCGAAGTAAACGTAGCCTTTGTTGATCGGCGTTCCGACGGCTTCGCTGAGCAGCACCACCGAAATCAGAATCAGAAACGACAACGCCAACATTTTGACAGTCGGGTGCTCCTGAACGAAGTCACTGATTTGATTGGCAAACGTGATCATCACCCCCACACTGATCACCACCGCCGCGATCATGATCGGCAGGTGCGATGCCATCCCGACCGCAGTGATCACGCTATCAAGCGAAAAGATCACGTCCATCACCGCGATCTGAACCAACACCGAAGTCACGGTCACCGGTTTTCGCGATTTCACCGCCGCATCGGCCTCGGGCAAATCCATGTCCATCTGCGGATCGTCGTCGTGCTCCCCTTCCACTTTGTGGTGAATTTCTCGAACCGCGGTGAACATCAAAAACATACCGCCGAACAACAAGATCAAATCGCGACCGCTGATCTCGTTGATCTCAGGGTCGGCGATCAAGTGCTCTTTCAGCGTCTCCACCGGGACCAGCGACGACAGTTCAAAAATCGGCGACTGCAGACTCATCAGCCAACCGATCATCAACAGCAGCAGGATGCGCATCCCCATCGCGAGAAACAATCCAAACCGCCGAGCGAAGGAACGTTTCTCGGCGGGCAATTTACCGGTCAGAATCGCGATGAACACAATGTTGTCGATGCCCAACACGATTTCCATCAGCGTCAACGCGAACAGCGCAATCAAGGATGGCACCGACCACAGCGGCGCTTCCGCCGCGACCTCAACCGACGACAAAATCAGATCCATCATGGGACTCACAAAAGGACTTTCAAACCCGCAACACAAATACAAGACGCAGCCATTCGGCTCAGCCAACCTGACACCGTGACATTCACTTAAAAATCAGACGGGCGACAACCAAGGTGCGGCCAAACCAGCCACCCCCATGAGCAATAACAATGCCATCGTGATCCGCCGTAGACGTTGCGTCCCCAAGGCCGTGCCGACTTTCAGCCCGACCAAGGTGACGACCAGCAAAAGAGGGATCGCAGCGGCAGCAATCAACGCCGGTGGAATCACACGTGAACCGAAGAACCAAGCCAGCACGGCGATCCCCGGTGCCAAACTGATCAGGTACATCGAGAACAGAAACCCACGCATTCGCCGTGTGTCCCAGTCATGAGCTTGCACCCAAAGCACCATCGGCGGCCCGCCCATCCCGACCAAACCCTGCAAAAAACCTGAGAGCGGGAACACGAGGTAGCTCCACATCGGATCGACTTGATCTCGCGGTCGAGGTCGAAACAACATCGTCGTCAGGGTGGCCGTCAACACCGCCGCGCCGACGACTTGCCGCAACGTCATCATCGAAAACGATTCCATCCACTGCAGCGTCAACACGCCCAACGGCAAGAACAGCAAACGCGCCGCACCCGGCCACACCAGGCGTTTGGGCTCCAGCGAATCCCGAAACGAAATCACTCCCCACAGATTCTGAGGGATCGTCGCGACCAACAACGACGTCTGGGCTTCTGGAATCGAATACCCCGCCCACAGCAGCAAGGGCACGATCACCAACCCGCCCGCGAATCCTGCGGCGGCTTGCACGAAGATGCCCAAGCACAAGATGCTCACCAAACGCCACGTTTCCGGCTGAGCCAGGATGTCAAGAAAGCTCACTTGGATTCCGGCGACTCAGATCTTGCTGCTTCCCCGTCTCCCACCAGCTTCGCATTGTTGCGATGCCGAGACTCATCCCGTTTGGTTTTCTTTTCGAGGTTTCGCCGCAGGGCGTCCGTCAAATCGATGCCCGATTGATTGGCCAGGCAGATCACGACGAACATCACATCGGCGAGCTCATCGGACAACTCCCCCAGCACCACCCCCGACTTGGTGGACTGCTCGCCCTTGGTGCGTGAAAGGATGCGAGCGACCTCGCCAACCTCCTCGACCAACTGAGCCAAATTGGTCATTTCATCAAAGTACCGCACGCCAATGGTTTGAATCCATTGGTCGACCTGTTCCTGCGCGTCCGCAATCGTGATGGCCGGAGAAGGGGATTCAACGGGGTCCGTGGAAGATTGCGTCATCAATGGTTTCGAGCGAGCGTCAGGGTTTGGCTAACAAGAGGTAAGTGCCGCTTTTTCCGGCCACTGCCAGGTCCATTTTGCCGTCGTCGTTCAGATCTTCGGCAATGATCTGCAACCCGGTTCCCACGCGGCCTTCGTCAATCACGTGCCGCTGAAACGATTTTGACGCAACATCGAACGAGTACCAGTACAGACACGGAACTTCTTTTCCGCCCGGATCGTTTCCGTTGTGAGCGTAGTAGCGTTTGCCGGTCACAAGATCCTTGCTGCCATCACCATCCAAGTCCACCCAGATCATCGAGTGTGGCTGGCTGAACCGACGATCAATTTCATGCTCTTTCCACTCGATGGATCCCGACTCATCCACCCCGGTGTTCTCCCACCACTGCAATCCGAAGTTGTGTCCTTCGCCATAGATCAGGTCTTGGTCGCCATCTTGATCGATGTCTTCGATCAGCATTGGCAAACTGGCGTGCAATTTCCAATCTTGGTGGGCGATCCACGGTTGTCCCCATGGATCTTCGGCGGGTTGCTCATACCATCCCCAACCGACCAGGATGTCGTTTCGACCGTCGCCGTTGATGTCGCCGACGCCAATTCCGTGGCCATTGAATTGTTCTCCTAAGACCTGACGTTTCAGTTCATAGGCTGGCTTTCCGGCCTCCTTCGATTCGGTCGGTTCAAGCCGCCAAATCACCGTCGGAACCTCATTCTTCCAGCTGTTCACAATCCATTCGGGACGGCCATCGCCATCGATGTCCTCGAACAATTGGCCTTCGTTGGCGGAGGCCCCTGTGTCGACCAAAGTGGACTCGGGCCACATTTTCCCCAGTTGCAACGCTTCGTCGCCTGGATTGCGATACCACTTCACCTCGGTGGGTAAAAACGATCCCGCAATCACATCCAACTTCCCGTCGGAGTCAACGTCAAACAGGTAGTCGCCATTGCTCTGAACGTAGCCGTTCCAGTCTTCGATCGCTCGCAAGGGACGAGGAGCCCAATCGCCGTTGCGAAACCAGTTGCGTCCGGCGACCAAGTCGGTCTTGCCATCGCCATCGACGTCCCCCGCGGCGATGCCTTCATTGGCATCCAGGGTCAACAAACGAATCTCAAACGCCAACGCCTCTTCCGCTGACAACTCAGCGACCGGGGCCGACAATGATCCGAGCAAACAACAACCAGCAAACAAGGTACGAAACCGCATCAAACAATCACTCCAGAAGAAGAACGCCACTTTTCCTGGCCATTGTAGTTCAAAGCGGTCTCACGCAGGCATTGCCATCGCAATCCGCTGGCTGAGGTCGTGCAGTTTTAAACGCGGTGCCAGTAACGCCTTGAGAACCCCGCCCGTTGGCAACGGGAGGGGTCGGAAAGCGAGCGTTCAGCGAGATTTCCGGGGGAGGGCAGTGCGTGCCGCTCCCCATGCTCGGCCCTCACCCTCGCGTACGCCTGAACGGCGTCGCTCTCCCCAAACTTTGTTTCGGGAGAGGTGCGCCATGTGGAAATCTGCCGAAAAGCCGCACCAGAAAACGGCACGATATCGGCTCCGGAGAGGGAAGAATATCCGAGCCGAACTGATCAGCTCTTCTGAGACGTCCCCAGCCGTTCCAGCAATTCGGGTGGCAAGGAACGCAGATGCAAGTCGCGTTGAGGGAAAGCGATCTCCAACCCTGCTGCATTGAAGCGTTTGTTGATCTCCGTGTGCAACTCATGAATGGTCTTCAAACGATCATCCAGCGTCGCCAGATAACACCTGAGCACCAAGTTCAGGGTCGAATCCCCAAAGCCCTCGAATGTCACCACCGGACCGGGATCCTTCGAGATTTTGGGATGCTCATCGCAAATGGTTCGCAGCAATTCACAGGCGACTTCCGTGTCACTGCCGTAGGCAACTCCCACGTTGACCACAATCCGGTTCGTGCTGTCGGTCAGAGTCCAGTTGACCAGTCGCCCGGTGATCAAATCCTTGTTGGGGATCACCAGTTCCTGGCGATCCCAGTTGGTCACCGTGGTCGCACGAATTCGAATCCGAGCCACCACGCCCGTCGTGTCGCCGAGCGTGACCACGTCGCCGACGCGGATGGGCTGTTCGAACAACAAAATCAAACCGCTGACGAAGTTCGCAAAAATTTCTTGCAACCCAAACCCGAGGCCGACCCCCAGCGCCGCAACCAGCCACTGAATGTTCTGCCAGTGCAGTCCAAGCGCCTTGGCCGTCATCAAAATGCCAAAGGTGATCAACGCGTAGGTCCCGAGCGTCGTGATCGCGTACCGAGCCGGTTTGTCCAACGGCAACCGTTCCAGCAACACGCCTTCAATCAAGCCAGGCAAGTTCCGCACCGACACCCAAGTCAACACGATGATCGGGATCGCAAAAACAATGTTCTTCAGCGTGACCGGAGAAACGTTGCCGTCACCGTCGGTGGTGGTCCACCCCAGTTTGACTTGGTCCAAGTACTCGACCGCGGGCAACACCGGCGACCACACCAACGCCACCCCCACCAAAGCAACGATGAACAGAATGGTCTGCAACAATCGAGTTGTCTGTGCATTGATTTCGGAGGCTTCCATCGAAGTGCTCGGTTCGATTTCGACTCCGCCCGCTCCCAAACGCTCCGATTCTTCCAAGCGTTCCCTGTGAACTGCCATCGTCAACCGACGGCGATTGGTCAGCAGCCAACGGTTGACGAATCCGCTGATGTAGTAAGTCAGCAAACAGAGCCACAGCGTCAGATAGAGTTGTTCGACCAAGACACGCGCACCGCTGCTCAGGCCAATCAAGGCGATGAAAGCAAGGGCCAGCGGCACCACCAGGATGAATCCAAACCAGATGTACCTCAGCCGAGACATCCAACCGTTTGGATTGAGCTGAATGTGTTTGGAAAAGACTCCTGTGGCGGGCGAAAACGATCGCCACAACACGACGCTGACCAAAATCATCCCCAGCACCAACATCACGCGACTCAGCGCCGCGGCGGCTTGCCAGCGACCGAGGTTCTCTGCAATGCCGTAGAAAATCAAAAGAGGCACGCCGATGTCGATCATCAATCGCAACCATTTTCGAAGCGGCCCGATGGACGTTTCATCGGCACCAAAGTGCGCCACGGCCAACCCTTCCCGACGCAGACATTGACGCAACAATTCAATCGGAGTCACCGCCACCGCCGCCAAATGAAATGCCTTGGCCGTGGCCCGGACAATCGCTTCACTGGCACCCGACGCCAGCAACGCGTCCCCGAGGATCCACAGCAACCCGACCAACGGCAGCACCAACGCCCACGACAGCACGGTCGCCGCCAAAGTGGGTTTCAAAGAGACGCTTTGCCGACTGCGGGCACGTTCCCCGTGCGTCGCGATTCGTCGACGCAAGCGTGCCCCAGCGTAAAGAATCGTGAAGATTGCAATCATTGCGATCGCGATCAGCTCGGGGCGATTGAGCAGCCCCTTGAGCACGCAGCGTCCGATGAGCAGCAAATTGTCGGGGTGAACAATCGCGCGAAAGACCTGCCATGAAACCACCAGGTCGTTCAACCGAAAGGCTGGCTGACTTTTGATCCAGACGATTTTTGTATCGATGATCGAATTCAGATTCAGAACCAGCCTTTGCTTTTGCTCCAGCTGGCTTTGCAGGCTGACCATCTGAACGATGTAGTCGCTCAAATCGGAGATGAATTTGTTGACCAACCGAATTTCATCTTCAGTCAGTTTTCCTTGTGGCATCGAAACGCCTTCGATGTTCTCCAGTGAGAGCCCGATCGATGAGTTGTCCAGAATCCCTTCCAGGGTCAACTCCAATTGCGTTTGAAGCGCCCGATTGCTCTCAATGCTTTGCCGCAACTCGGTAATGCGAGCACTGATGGGCGTCAGGGCAGGGAGTTTGTTCTTGAGCAACAGCAACTCGACCCCCAACGTGCTGGTCAACCCACCGGACGTCGCGATGTTCTCTTCAATGTCCTTCTCGATTTTCGTGCGGCGTTCGGACAGCTTGTCGAGTTCCGCCCTCTCGTCGTTGAGCGTTCGGCTGATGCGATCTTTCTCGCCGGCGATCCGTATCCAGCGATCTTGGAGCGATAAGATCAATGAGTCTTCGGGGTCATCGCCCTTGGCTTCCAATTGCCGTTTGAAATCTTTCAGATCCTTGCCGATTTCGCTTTGGCGTTTCTTTGCCAAGGTTGCCGACCAGGCTTGCGCCTTTGCTTCCGCTTCGGCCAATTCCTTTTCCGCTGCCGTTTTCATCAACGGCAAGAGGTCGCCCTGTGATTCGAAGAGCGTCTGCTGTTGCTGATACGCCGCCAAACGTTGGCGTGCTTCTTCCAGCTTTGCCTTCAGTTCAATCTCCCGAATATGGCGCAAACGTCCGTCGGGATCATCATTGATTTCGCCGATCGTTTCGCCAGACAGTCGTTCAATTTCTTTCCGGGTCTGAACAATTTGCTCGGGCAGTTTCTCCAAGGTCTCTTTCCGAGTCGTGATGTCCGACTCGATTTTCTGCAACTTGCTACGCGCAGCATCCAGGCTGAGGCTGGCTTCCGCTTGTCTCTGCTGAATTTGCTCAATCGCCATGTAGCGATCCGCTTCGATTGGCGTGACCACAACTTCTTGTGCGGCGAGCGTTTTGTAACGTTTCTTTTCTTCCGCGATCGACAGCAGCGACTTTTCATACGATGCCACGCGATTGCCGAATTCTTGCCGCGCGGTCAAGATGGCCTGCAGACTCTTGAGAGACTCCAGCAACCGATTCTTCAACATCGGATCCAAGATCGCGTCGTTGTTCACGGATTCAATTTCCGCGACAACCGCTTCCACGCTGCTCAGGTCGTTCTTCGGCTTGGGAGTGGCTTCTGCGGTTCCCCCTCCGGTCGCCGCGGTGCCAGACGACTCATCGGCTTGAAACGGTGCGTAGGCCGCGACCTGCAGAATGGATTGCTCGGACGCTGCTGGCGTTGGAACGGCCGACGAATTTGGAACAGCGCCCTGACCATTCGCTCTGCACGCAACCCCTGCACAGAAGCAAATCGCCAGTCCCCAGCCAAGCGACTTTGATATCGCAGACTGCCGAACAGTTCGAGAACGACCGGAGCGAATGGATGGTCCGTCAAGGAGCATGGTGGATCGTCGAAACGAGGGGTCGGTGAGCGCTGAAAATTACGTTGAAACCAAGCCCGGCGAGTGTCTCGAAAAGCAGCACACGACCGAAAGCCCAAACCCGGGCGCCCTCGTGTTTCAAAGCCTCAATTTCCCGAGAAGGTTCTCAACCGCGGAATACACGCCAGTGTCAAAGTCAGTCAAAGTCAGTCAAATCATGTGCCAATTCAGTCCGAATGCTGAAAATGCAAGGTCGTACGTTGACTCCGAGCCCTCCGTTTTGGTAGCTGCGTCGAATATGAACCAGTTTTTCCCGCATGTAGAAGTCCACCCCGCTCCAACGCGAAAAATTTTCGCGGCAGGTCGATGGGTGCCTCCGCGTTTTGCGTCAGAGCGTTTTGACACTCCGCGTTGGTTCCTGTGGTGCGCCAGTTGGTTCGTGCTGGCAGGGATCATGATCGGCGGGATTCGCCCATCCCACGACCTCATGGCACAATCCGTTGCGTCCGTGACGAATGCCTCCGAAAACAACGCGTCAGGGCACTCAAAGGCATCGAATTCACCCGACGACCAATCCGATTTCATCCTGCTTCGCAATGACCGCGTCCTCCGGGGCGACGTGCAAATCGCTGGTGAATCCATCGTCATCCGTCGGGGCGGTTCGGAAATCCGACTCCCTGCCAAAGAGGTGATCGGTGCACGAGACAACCTGGAGGCACTCTTTGAACTTCGCCAGGAATGGCTCGCCGCCAGAACATCGCCACGACCGCTGCCGCGAGCCTTGTCTGCTGCCCGTTGGTGTGTCGACCAAGGACTGCATCCTCAGGCGGTTCAGCAGTTGATGGACGTCTATCAACTCGATCCCAACAACACCGAAGCTCAACACCTGGAATCTCGACTTCGGAACATCGCCCGCCCAGACTCCTCCGATTCTCCGCCAAGTGATGTTCAACAGGCCAGCTACGTCGAGACGACCGAAGAGCACGTCCTGGCGGTGTCTTCAACGAGCATTCATGAAAACCATGATTTGCCGATTGCTCCACCGAAGTCCACCCCGACCGACCGACTGCACGAAGAGGTCATGGACTCTTGGTTGCTGCATGCCTTCACAGCACGAATTCAACCCATCCTCTTGGCCCGATGCGCTCAATGTCACGATCAAAGCCTGAGTGACGATGCAGGCGATCTCCAGCTGATTCGTCCGATTCATTCCAGTCGTCCCACCCGCCGAATCACCGAGGCCAACCTGCGGGAAATCTTGAAGCACTGTGTGCCAGGCGATCCCGCGGCGAGCCCTTTGGTGAGAATGGCCCAGCAAGACCATGGCCAGAAGACTTCCCATCGCCAACACACGACGTCCTTGCCCAGCGATTCGGCGCTCCTGAAAACCTTGGAAAGCTTTATTGATCAGCTTCCACGACTCAGCGAATTGAAAGAATCTCGCCCTGAGTCCAACTCCCCAGCATCACCAAACGCAGTGCCTCTCAAACAGGTCGCAGCGACCTCGTTTGTAAAAGAATCACTTGGGGTCCAAACGTCCAAGGAAGAATTTGAAACGTCCCCCTCATGGTCGCCACTCGCAAACGGCGACGTCAAACTTTCACCGAGCGAAACCCCAACCCTCGCCCCGACTGAAAGCCAAGGTGGGGACCGCCCCCGGCGTTTGCCGAAAGTCGAACAACCCCTCTCCAAAGATCTGTTCAATCGCCAAACAGAACTGATCGAATTGTTCCGCGGAACGCTTCCCACGCGAGCTGATTGAACGGGTCGCTTCTTGATGTAGCTTCGGTTTCAAAGGATTCGCCGCGAACCTTTGAAAACTCGTGTTCTCTTGTTGTTCAATCAAGCTCATGAAAGAACTCAAGAGGACAAGTGCGATGGACACCATGCACGAAATGCTGCAGATCAGCGGCCCAGCGATGGCAAGTTTGCCGGTCGGCGATAACTGCTCGCCCATCACCGTGATCGGGACCGATCCCATCCGGCAATCGTTTGGAAGTCAAACCTTTCAACAAGCCATCAACAGTCGCTTGGCTCCTGGCGTTTCGCAAGTCGTGCTGAACCCGGACGCCCACGTCGGTTACGGTGCGCCGGTGGGTTGTGTGATGGTTTCCCCGACCCACGTTTATCCCGGTCCAGTGGGGGTCGATATCAAGTGCAGCATGAGCTTGCTGCAAACGGATCTACCGGAAAAGGAAATCGCGGATTGGAAAATTCGTCGCCGGGTGATCCAAGCGATTGCGAAACGAGTCCCCACCGGCGCAGGCCGTGGTCAACGACATGTCCCCAAAAGCCGCAGTGTTGACGGACCGCTTGGTTTCCAGGTGGCGACCGAAGGTGCCTCGAAGTCGGTGCTCAAGAAGTTGGGCATCCCCAAGGCCTGGGCAAACCGCTGCGAAGACGCATCGCATTCCGCTCCCGATGGATCAACCGACACGCTTGCAGCGAGATTGGAATGGATGGGACGCGACCGAGACAAACGCGATCGAATTGAAAGCAAGTTTCGGCAACTGGGGAGCTACGGCGGGGGCAACCATTTTGGTGAAGCCGAGGTCGTGTCGTTGTCACAATGCCCCAAACTACGATCCGTTGGTGAACAGTGGGGACTGCGACACGGTCGCGTCGCGTTCTTGTCTCATTGCGGGTCACGTGGTTTTGGTCACGATTTAGCGATGGGACAATTCCGCGCGATGAAGTCGCATTTCCAATCCAGTGGCCTGGCGTTTCCCGCTGGCGATCCGCAACTGTGTTACGCCGAAGCGAACTCCCCCGAAGGCCAGCGGTACCTGTGCGACATGGCCATGGGAGCTAACTTCGCAACGGTCAATCACCTGCTGATCAATCAATTGGTGCTCGAATCCTTCCGTGAAGTGTTCCCGGGAATTCGAGGCGAATTGATCTACTTCATCAGCCACAACATCGCTCGCCAAGAACCGGTCGACGGACGCCAACAATGGGTCCATCGAAAAGGTGCGACGCGAGCGTTCCCGGCGGGGCATGAACAATTGGTGGGCACCGATTTTGAATCGACCGGTCACCCGATCCTGCTGCCGGGGAACCCTCGCGATGGCTCCTCCATCATGGTCGCTCGTCCCGGTGCATCCGTGTCGGCGTTCAGCGTCAATCACGGTGCGGGACGACAACTCAGTCGAACCAAAGCCAAGAAGAACCTCAACCAAATGGTCGTCGACAAAAACCTGCTCGACCACGACGTGATCAGCAACTGCCGAGTGTACCCGCGGGACGAAGCGCCGGATGCCTACAAGGACTTCACCGAGGTTCTCAAGAGCGTGACGGAGGCGGGCTTGGCAGAGGAAGTTGCCCGACTCACAGCCAAGTTCGTGCTCAAAGACGGTGCCCCCGCTGACGATTGACTCAAGACCGAACGTCAACGACTCCTTTGGAATCGTCGGCGTTTGCGTAAGCCATTTCGATGATGTCGTTGGTTTGCTTGCCACGCGATCCAGTGATTCCCGGCTCGCGATTTTCTTCCAACGCCAGCGTGAAGTCTTCGATCAACGGCGCGTGCAGGTTGTCCGCCGGTGGATGGGATTCTCGCGTGAGTCCGTCCGCGGTGAACAACTTCAGTTCGTCGCCGTTGAGTTCTTCGATGGTGACCCGACCGTCCGTTCCAATGACCTCCAAGCGATCGGGAGCGTTGACGGTGCCAAAGTAACTTTGCAACACACCGTGGACACCGTTGTTGAATTGCATCAACAACGTCGCCACCTGTTCCGCTTCGAAGTCAGCGGAATCGATTCGGCTGGATTGAACCGATCGGATATCGCCGATCAAGTGCAGGAACAAATCCAACCGGTGACTCCCGATGTCCATCAACGGTCCTCCGCCACCTCGGGCAAGCACCACCCGCCAATCATCAGCAGGAAACCGGTTGGGGTTGCCGGTCACGCAAGCGATCGACAGCACACGGCCCAAAGTCCCTGACTGGATCAGTTGTTGGATCCGTTCAACGGCAGGATAGAAACGTCGGTAATAGGCGACGCCCAGGGTCACCCCCGCGCGTTCGCAGGCAGTGATCATGCGTTGGCATTGATCCGGATCGATCGCCATTGGTTTTTCAACCAAAACATGCTTGCCCGCCTCGGCCGCCGCGATGGTTTGCGGGCAATGGCAATCGACGGGTGTGGCGATGTAAACCGCATCCACTTCTGGTGATGCGATCAATTGCTCCGCGTCGGTGAATCGGTGTGGAACGCAGTGCTGATCCGCAAACTGATTCAGTTCCAGTTCGCTGCGCCGGCAAACGGCGACCAATTCGGAACGAGGGTCGTCCTTGATCGCCGCGGCAACGCGTTTGTGGGCAATGTCACCCGTGCCGATCAGTCCCCAGCGGATTGTCATTGAGATTCACTTCCTTTTGATCCGACGAACTCGGCAACACTGCAAGGGACTTTGATGGCGGCGGGAAGGCGGGGTGATTGCAAAGGCACTTCAACCTTTCCAGTCCAGCCCCGATGGGCTCACGGAATCAGCGATTCGCAGCCGCGGCTTTCTGGGCTGCGTTGCTGATCGCGTCGACGTTTTCAATCACCAAGAAGTGACCGTGGTCACTGGTGACGAAGACTGCGGTGTCGTCCCATGCCTCATTCTCTTCGACCCAGTTCACGATGGTTGCAAAGGCTTTGTCGCCACTGAGCACCGCACCGATGCTGCTGTCCAAATTATTCGCGTGGTTGGCCCAGTCAACATCGCCAGCTTCGACCAGCAACCAGAATTTGGATCGTTCATCGGCGCCCTTCTTCGGGGCCGACAAGAACTGCAAGGCGGACTGAGTCATGTCAGACAGCGTTGGATTTTCAACCACATCGGCTTGGGTGTATCGCTCTGTTCCCTTGACGTCAAAGGTCGGATTGAAATTGCCATCGGCAGTTTGGAAGGGGAGGTGTCCGCCTTTGGTTCCGAAGTAGCCCATCAAGCGAGTGTCTTCCGCGATGGCTTTTTCGGTCGCTTCTTGCAACACGTCCGCGCCGGGGCGACCCTCGGTCCGTTCAACCAACACGTACGAATGAGGCTTTCCCTCTGCGTAAGCCTTCTTCAACGCATCACGATCCGACTCGTGGAAGTATTTGTTTCCTTCCATGAAGTTGTCGCCTTGGGATTTGTCTTCCCCGGTGCCTTCGCCCCATCCGCCGCCGATCAACAAGTCCAATCCAGGCAGCGGGTCGTTGCGATGGGAGGATGATGGCAGCCCGACCAAGTCTCGGCTGATGTCTTGATAGTCCTGACGAATGACGTTGTTTGCATACGAAGCCGCGGGAGTGGCATGGCTGACCGGAACACTGGTCACCGCCCCCACCTTGAAGCCATCGGCTTGCAATTTTTGAGCGACTGGCACGGCGTGTGATCCATCAGGCAGCACGTTGATCGAACCGTTGTAAGTCTTCACGCCGGCCATCAGGCTAGTTGCCGTCGCAGCCGAATCAGCGACCGTGTGCGGGACCAAGCGGTCTTGTCCAATCACATATTCACGACGAGATTGCTCATGCCATGGCTTCGCTCCCCCATGCTCGGCGGAGAAGCCACCGGTGGACTCGGAATTGGGTGCCGTGACGGTTTGTGAGTTGACGTCATACTTCGTGCCGGACGAAAACGGTGTCGTGACGATGAACGCGAAATCGGTCTTCACGCCACGATAGTCTTGGAACAACAACCCAGTCCCCCGGCCAGTGTCATAGCGATTGCTTTGATTGTGATACAGAGCCGCCGCACGCGTCGTTGGCCAATCCATTCCGTCAAAGACCATCAGGATCACATGCCGTTTGCCCGCCTTCGCTGCGGCCATCTGCAAATCATGAACGTCAACTTGATCGTGGTAGTTGGCGTTGGGGTTCAGCGTCTTTTCATCCACGCGTCCGAAGTGCTCGCGCATGCGACCCGGGTTGCTGTACAGGCTTCCTCTTTCTCGCAATTCATTCAGCGTGAAGCCGAACGTGTAGAGCGGCACCATCCGATTGCTGTGGTTGGTCCAGGTGCTGTACTTCTTGGGGTTGCTGCCCCAATGTCCCCAAGGTGCGGATTGTTTCTTGATCGCGTTGGACTGCATGTCTCGCATCGGATCGACAATTGGCTCCCCGGAAGCCGTCGTTCCGGGAGCTCTCGAATCATCGACGTCGACCAAACTCTTGGCCTTCTCAAGAATCTTCCCAACGGTTTCCTCGGCAACAACTGGCGTGACGGCCAGCCCTGCCAACGAGGAGAGAAGCAAGCAAGCGACCGGCAGCAAACGCGTCGAGATCATTGATTCACGGAACTTTGAAGGGGGCGTGGGAGGCAGGGCACCGGACAAAGTGACATCATGTCTTCAAAAGTCCACTCGTCAAACGGGGCAATGGCAAAGATCCTAATAAGAATCGGTTCAGAAGTGTCCTCAGAATTCGATCGATGCATGACAGATGATCACGGCGTCACCCCCAGTTGTCGTCTTCGTTCCGTCAAACCGCAACGATTAGGGGAACTCTGCTCCTCGACAAGCTGCGATGAGGTGACATTCCACGCCACCCCCCTGGCAAAATTCCTTGACGACATGATCCCACAGTCGTACTCTCACTGTCTCTGCCCTGGACTCGATTGCTGGGCATGATCTTCCAGAGCACGGGCCACCAAAGCACGGAGGAATAACACTGGCATGACGAGCGCAAAACCCGATCTTCGGAGGGTGGTATCAATGATCGCCCCGCCTGCGATGGTCCGGGACGGTGACGACACCTCCCAAACAATCTTGATCAACGCGGCTTTTCTGCAAGAAATCAAGGACAGCAATCCCAATCTCTGGCTCGCAGCCAGTGAATTGAGAGCTCTCTGCGAGGCGGAACACTGGGACCCCGACACGACCAGCCAAGCTCTAATCAAGCAATTCGTGCGTGCCCTTGGCGAATTGAGAGACCTCATCGCCTTTCAATTTGGCCTGGAAGAGTCCTACGGCTACCTGAGAACCGTCGGGCCAACCCCCCAACTGGCCCATGCCTCGCCTGACTTTGCAGAGGTGCAGCAACAGCTTCAATTGGCCCTCGAACAGCATCAAAGGCTGTACCTGGACCTTTGTGATCTCGTGGAGCAGTCGGAGGAATTACAATATCGAGGTTGTGATCGATCGGCTGTGGTCAGCTTTGCCGAACAGGTTGCCCACTTCACACGTCAGATGACCCGTCATGAACGTCTCGAAGCCGAACTGATCGAAAGGGAGTTGTAGAATGCTAGGCGATTCACGCACCAAACCAATGGAAATTCTGTTGGTCGAAGACGGTTTGGTTGACGCGCGGGTGACAATCCACGCGCTGCGACGAAGCGGTCTGCACCACCGATTGACGCTGGTTCGCAGCGTTCATGAAGCGATCTTGTTCATGAAACGAACCGGCATCTTCGCACGCGCCCCGCGATTGGACTTGCTGCTCCTGGACATGATCCTGCCCGATGGCACTGGAATCGACGTGCTGGAAGAAATGCGAGAACTGCAGTCTGACGCCGCACGTGTCACCACTGTGGTGTTGACCGCCTGCGAGGAAGCTTCGTATCGAACTCGATGCGATGAACTGGGAGTTTGCGACTACATTCAAAAACCCGTCAGCGAAGACGAGTTCCTGCGAGTCGTTCGCGACCACAAGAAATTGATGATCCACCTGCAACAGGCCGCCGTGTCTGCCGCCGCCGGCAATCCAAGCCCGGCACGATCTGGAACGATGGGCGTCTAGACGCGTTTGACCAGTCGGGCGATAGCGGCCCGCTTCAAACCTTTGTGACCCGCATCAAAATCGGAAACTCGGTTCCACGAATCGTCCAGCTTCGATTGATCGACAACTGGAATCCAGCGGACGATCTGCCTCGCCAACCAACGGCGAGTGGTCCAATCCGAATCAAGTGAATCCGCCCGGCGGTCGCGATTCGGAATCGAGCATGAGCCCTCACGCTGCGGTGGTTCGTTGGATTGATCGCGGCCCAAACCGCCGTCACCTCATCGCGAGCAGTCACTTGACTGGCCGCTCCGGATCCAGTCGGGGATTCTGCCGCGAGCACTTCGTGAAGCAGCGTTGAATAGGCGCCGCGACCGCGAACCTCAGGCGACAATCTCGCCGCGAAAAGCCAGCGTTGATGCTTGGCCAAGTCGATTTGCAAATGCAGGTCCGATTCAATGAATCGGTCGGTTGCGATCCAAACGCCGCCAACGATTTCACTCCAGGACTGAGCCGGCTCGGTTGCCCCGACTTTGGATCCCGAAACGGTGTCCCGAGCCAATCCGTACGCGGAAAGGGATGGCTCGTCTGAATCGGAAGCAATGCCGGAGCCCGCACTTTGCTGATACGAACATCGATCAAATAGCGTCACACGTTCGATCTTCGCAAGCTCGTCGGATGACTCAGCCAGCCGAACTCGGTAAGGAGCCTCTTCCGATCGCTGATTCGCCCCTTGGTTCTTTGGCACATCTTTCTTTGACACATCGTCGAGCCGCACGATTTCCATGCAGCGATACCGAAAGATCGATGCTGGGATGACGCGGCAAAACAGGATACCAAGTGTGTATCGCAGGCCTCGACCTGCCATCGCTACCGGCTCATCGCAGCTTGGCGAATTTGTCGGACCAGATCGGCATCGGGACTGCTCAACGTCATCACCTGTTCGCGTTGCTGGCCGTCAGGATCCCGCAAAATCACGATCATCTCGGTCGCCGTTCCGGCGGATGCCATGGCTGGCGCAGAGGCTGCCGCCGCTGCGACGTTGGCACCGAACTGACTGGGAGCATTGAGTGCTGGTTCGTTAACGAATTGGTTCGCAGGTGCTGCAGGACTGGACTGCGTCGCTGCCAATTGGTTGCTGACGGGAGCCGCGGGACTGCCTTGATACAAACGTCCCAGCTGAATTCGCTCCAACTGCCAGTGAACCGAACCCGGTCCAGTGTAGATCCCGAGATCGGACTTGTAATCGGCGGCGTTGCAAACACCGATCAACACACCACGGTCATCGAACAAGCCACCGCCGCTACGGCCATCGATCGGAGCGCCATCGATCTCAAGATTGGATGCACCGAGATTTTGATTGTATTTGTCGACCCCCGTGATGCGGGTGTCACGGCGGCTGGGATCATCGCCGCGATCGCATCCAAAACTGAATGCCGTCTGCCCCACTTTGACGGTCTCGCCTTCTTGAATCACTTTCACAGGCTCCACCGCAAACCCGGGCCGAATGGCGACCAAGCCAATGTCACGATCGCCCGCGTCGTAGTCGACGACTTGTCCAGCGACGGTCCGAACTTCCCCCGCGACGAACAAATCCACTTCAATTCGGTCTTTGCCTTCGCCGTCACGGAAAAGGTGACCGCAGGTCAGCACCAAGGCTTCATCGCCGTTGGTATCGATGATCGTTCCTGTACCAGCTCCGTAGCCACGACCGTCGAACACTCGCAGGCGTACCGTCGCGGCCTTTGCCTTTTCGATCGCATCAGCCAGAGACATGCTGGGCATGGGCTCCATCGCCGCGTCTCGTGAGCTCACCAATTGAGCGGACGGTGCAGCAGCGTTGTTCATTGCCTGCCAATCGTTCGCAGGATTCGAATCGCTGTCGGCTCGTTCCTTGCGAATCGCGCGTCGTGGACTGCGATCGACTGCATTTTGCCCGGAGGTCAGGGGAGCCAAGCGGGTTTGAGGTTCGTTCCACGCCGGCTCGGTCGAAGTGCTGCGTGTCGGAATCAACGGCCCGGCAGCGGTTTGGTTCAACGCGGCGGAAAGTTCGCTCACCGATTGAACGCCCAACAATCGCGTGACTTCTTTGCCTTCCCGAAGCACCACGTAGGTTGGCGTGCTGCGGATTCCGAAGCGGCGGGTCAAATGGGCTTCTTTGTTGACGTCCACTTGGCGGACGGGAACACCGCGAGCGATCAATTCGGAGACGACCGGTTTCATCGCCAAACACGGGCCGCACTGAGCCGAAGAGAACTCCAGCAAAACAGCGTCGTTGCCCGCAGCGGACGATGCCAAAGCCGAAAGCGCAAAGCACGCCGTCATGAACTGAATCATGAGGTGCTGAGCAAACCAACGAATTTGCCGTGATCGATCGAGAACGCCAGCCAGTTGATGAGTCGTTTGCACTCTCGTCCCTCCTTGGACGATGGAAAAGTTCAATCAGCACAAAGCGTTTGGGTTCTCTTCTTCACCATCCTTGGAGACGAAGAGAACAGCCTTGTGTCCGCCGCGCGATGGTCGGACATCGGCGGGAACCACGGCAACCCCAATTGATTCGGCGGTCCGCCAATTCTTGAGTCTTTCTGCCGAGAATTTCTAAAAAAGTGGAGCGTACGAAGTTCGTGTGGGGGGCATCCACACCAAGATCGTGACGAGAGGGTGCCGTCCACGTGCCAAAGCCAGCGTTCTCAATCGGCACTGGAATTCGTCTGCCAAGACGCTCTCAACGCGACTCGGCCTTTTCCAGGCCCGTGGCCTCGGCCTCCTTCTCAGCCTGCTCCGCCAACTGTTTTGCAGCGGCCTTCTTCGCTTCCGCGTTCTCTTGATCAGCTTTCTTCTTGGCCTCCTTTTCGGCGGCAGCAAGTTCCGCTTTTTCAGCCGCAATCGGATCCGCGATGTAAGGCTTTTCAGCTCGGTATCGATCCAAGATTTTGCCAGCAAACTCCTTCGCGTCCTCCGGAGCCGACTCAACCACCTTTTCTTGCCAGCCCACTGCCTCCTTGAATTCGCCTTGAGCTGCCAAGGCGGCCGCAAGTGCAGACAGATCGCTGATGTTGCCATAGCCGTTCAGCTCGCAAGCCTTTTTCGCCGCTTCCACGGCGGCATCCGCGTCCCGCAAGGATTCATCCTCGGTCGTGGCCAGCAACCAAGCCCGGTTCTGGTGAGCCAATCCGTACTCCGGCGCCAACTCAATCGCCCGCTCGTAATCCGTGAGAGCTTCCTTGGCTTTGCCGAGTTGGTAGCGGTTGTAGCCACGGTTGTTCCAAGCCACAGGATCCTTTTCATTCAGCTCGATCGCCGCTGAAAAATCAGCCGCCGCAGCCGCGTACTCATGCTGTTGAAATCGGATGTAGCCGCGTCCCATGACCGCAGCGACATCTTCCGGGTTGTCGTCCACGATCGCATCGTAGTCCTGGATTGCCTTTTCCATTTCGCCCGCGGACTTGTACGCCAGCGCTCTCTGGCGAAGCAGGCCGGCGTTCCCCTCCCGAACCTCCAGAGCCTCGGTGTAATCCCCAATTGCCGCCTCGAATTCACGCTGAGCCATCCGGACAGCGGCACGATTGATGATCGGCGTGATGTCTTCGGGATCCAGCTGCAAGGCACGCTCGTAATCCTTGATGGCTTCGTCATGTTCACCGCGAGCGGCGTAGAACAAACCGCGACTGCTGTAAGCGTGGGCCTCTTCGTAGCCCTTTTCGATGGCTTTGTTGAAGTCCTCCATCGCCTTGTCCTGTTCTCCCAACGCCCACCAAGCCGAGGCACGAAGCGTGTGGTAGCGGCCTTCCTCGGGGAATTCTTCGATCAAATCGGTGTAAATCTCAGTCGATTCCGCTAATTCCAAGGCGTTGACCTTGTCCACTGCCCCCCGCGTCCCATCGTGGGTGACGATCACATAGTCCTCGCCGCGATCTTCCACGACCGTCAACAAGTCACCTTTGGCGATGACATCAACGACCTTGTCATCCTTCGCAAATTGCATTTCCACGCGAGCGACCACGGGTTGCCCCGGTTTGGCAGCAAAGCTGATGGCAGGCGTGATCCCGCACGCCACCGCGATGACGATGGCGGACGATCCGGTGCGGGCGGCCCAACGGAGGGAGTCTAACAGGGCGTTCATAGATTTCTTCGGAAGGTGCAAGTTCGGTCGAGACCAAGCCATCAGTGGCTGCCGGCCTCACAACGGAGTCCCCCGGACGATCCAATCGCTGAAGGGACTGAGTGTGCGAAAGAAGAAATTTATCAACCAGAATCTTCTCTCACGAGGGACGCCGCCGGGGAAAAGCAAATGTTCCTAGGATTTCCCACCCGCGATCGTTTGGGCCCCCCGATCTAGGAGCCCCGGCTGGCTGACCACGCGAAACCTGCGTGCTGTAGGATGATTGCGTCGGTTGCAAGGATTGTGCTCATTGCAACAATTAGGTGCTTTTTTAGGACCTGAACGATTGTAACCTTTCGGGACTGATCTAATCTGTTGCATCGGAACAAGGACATGCCCCCATCGACGCTGCGACAACCACCCGCAGGAGATGGACAAAGGAACACTCTCCGGGCTCGTCCCAGAGTATCAAATCACCCCTTCCCGTGTGCCGTCGGACCTCGATTGGCATTCGTATCCATCGTTGTTTAAGACTCTTTGAGGAATTCTCCAGTGAAGTTTGGATCCACTTTCGCAGCCATCGTCGCGACCTGTTTCGCTTCCATGGTTGCCACCACCATGGCCCAATGCGTGCCATGCGGCGGATGCTCCGATCCGTGCGGTGCATCGGCTCCCGTTGTCAGCAGCGGTTGCGGCGGCGCGGTTGGTTGCGGCCAAGGCTATGTCGTCCCGAGCCACACGTATTCAACCGGCGTTGTTTACAGCAGCGGCGCATCGGTGATGGGCGGTTCAGTCGTCACCTCCTCGGCCCCTCTTCGCGAAACCATCTGCGAACCAGTGGTCGGTTATCGCGTGGTCATGAAACCGACCTACGTGACCGAATCACGCATGGTCAACGTGACCGAAAACCAACCCGAAACTCGCTTCCGCACCAAAACCGTTTACAAGACGGTTCCCGTGACGGAAGAAAAGTATCGCACGACAGTCGTCAACGTTCCCAAGACGGACACCAAGACGATCACTTACTCCGTCTTGGTTCCCGTGAAAGAAGAGAAACAAGTCGAAGTCACGGAGTCGGTTCCTCAGTGGTCCGAAATCCCTGAAGAGTACACCGTTCGCGTGCCAACCCTGGTCGACGTTCCAGAAACGTACACCGTCAAGGTTCCTAAGTTGGTCGACGAAACCTTCACCTACACGGTCAACGTGCCTCAAGCCGTGACGACTCAAAAGACTCGCACCGTTGTCAACGCTGTGCCAGTCACCAAGAGCCGCACCATCGAAGTGGCGGTTCCAAAGACCACCATGCAAACCGTCACCAAGGACTACGGTCACTGGGAACAACAGGTCGTTGAAGTCGCCGCAGCACCGGTTGCGACCAACGTCACTTACGTCGGCGGTTGCGGTTCGACTTCGTCGGTCTCCTCCGCTTGCGGCGGATCGTGCGGACGCCGTTGCAGCGGATGCCGCTCGTGCGGCGGTTGCGTTTCCAAATGTGGCGGCTGCGGCAACGGCTGCGGGCAAGTCCTCGCCGGTTGCGGTGGCGGGGTTTCCTACTCGTCGCCTGCATCCACCGCCTGTGGATCGACAACCAGCACCATCACCAAACGCGTTTGGGTTCCCAACGTTGTGACGGAAGAAGTTCCTGTCACGACCAGCACCACCGAATCGCAAATCGTGAACTACACCGTTTACGAACAACAAGCGACCGAAGTTCCTTACGAGTGCACGACAATCGTCTACCAACCCGAAACTCGGACTGGTACCAAACAAGTTGTGCAGTACGTCGACGAAGCTCGCACTCGCACTCGCAAAGAAGTCCAGTACAACGACGAAACCCGGACTCGCGTTCGTAAGCAATTGACTTACACCTCGGTCACCAAAACCGAAACGATTCCCTACGTCACCTACAAAACCGAAGAACGCACCAAGGAAGTCAGCTTCACTTACAACGTTCCGGAATACACCGTCGAACCTTACTCGACCACTCGTTACGACCAAGTCGCTGAACAAGTGATCGAAGAATACACCGTCAGTGTTCCCGTCACCGTGACCCAGGAAAAGAAGGTCCAAGTCTGCAAGATGGTTCCGACCTTGGTCGAAGAATCCTTCACGCCTTGTGCCGAATCAGCCACCGTCGGTGGTTATCACTCCGGATCAGCCATCAACGTGGGACCATCGGTCATCATGGGTGGCAACGGAGCGAGCGGATGCAGCACCCCCATCCACTATCAATCGGCACCGTCGATTGGCAGCGGTTGCGGAAGCTGTGGCGCCACGGTCAGCGCATCGCCTTGCACCGGTTGCTAGTTCGCTTCGCCACTCCAATTGGCACACAAAGCCCGCCTGCGATTTTCGTGGGCGGGTTTTTTCATGCACCGCAGCCTCTTCGACTTACAAAGCAGCCTGCGTCATCCCAGAACCAGCACCGTCAAGCATCCGCCAATGCCCCGCGGACAGCTCAAGCCAACAAAGACTCCAGCGACTCACGACGAGTCGGCTTGTTCCAAACCGCCGACACACCGGACCGCCGTGCGGCGTGGATCTGAGCGGGAGTCGCCATCCCAGTCATCCAAATGTGCCGGTAACTTCGCCCCGACAAATCCTCTGGCACCTGAAAGGGTTTCGGATCGGCAGGCCGCCAAACCGAGTCATCCCAAACCACATGCGCGGAAGCAAGCCGATCGGCTCGCGTCAGTCGATCACGACGCCACGTCATCACTGGAACCGGCTGGTCACGCTCGCCCGCGATCGATTCCATCGCGTCAAAGATCGCGTCTGCGGTCGCCCAAGACCTGGAAACAATGACCAAGCCTTGTGCGGGCCGTGTTGGCGTTGAATGGGACCCCGCCCGAGATTCATGTTCTGCACGCGAGCGGTTCAACCACACCGGAAGTGTTTGCAAACTGTCTCGCCAACTGATGGTTTCAATCCATCCCTGTTGCCCGGGCAGACCCACGGAAGGAGCCACCAGCGGCCCCAACCAGCGCACCACGCTCGCGTTCGGAGCGACGCGCTGCAACTCGCGGAGTTGTTCCGCTTCAATCGGATGCGAGCGGTCGGTTTGAGCCAACAAAACGTGAGTCAGCGGAAGTCGCGGAGGCGATTCAATCAGTGACGCAACGTCTGGACAAGTGGCAACGGCGTCCGCGTTCTGCTCGCACAAAGCCTTGGCGTGCTGCGCCAACGGATCCGATGACCTGCCCACCCAAGCGACGATGCATGGAGCAGCAATCGTCGCCGAAGCATTGTGTTGCCCCGACCGTGGGACGGATTCGTCCAACTCAGAAGGTGTGATTCTCATCGAGTGACATCTCGGCTTCGTTCAAGATTGCCCAAGCGTCCGCAGGCGTGTCACTTGCACGCACGCCTTCCAAGAAGGATTCATCGGAGACAATTCGGCTCAATTTAGCCAAAATACGCAGGTGCGAACTGTCGTCATAAGAGCAGATCAAAAAGAAAATGTCCGTCAGCTGCCCGGTGTCCGAGAACGCGACCGGCGTTGGACAAATTCCCATCGCCAACACGGACTCGGCCAAAATCGACGTTTGCGGGCGGCGAGGGTGAAGCAAAGCAACACCGCAATCCAGCGCCGTCGGATGCAATTTTTCGCGCGTCGCGACCGCTTCGGCCATCGCCGGCGCATCCCACAGCATCCCGGTCCGGCTGGCAAGTTCGCACATGTTGCGAATCACACTGCCGCGAGTCCTGGCCACGAACGGGTTGGCAACCAACTCAACCGGGCAGATCTCCGCCAACGAGTGAGGAGGCGCCTCCGACTGCCGATGCAGCACCGCACGGACCTGATCCAGCTCGCCTTGGTCACTCAATCCAATGCGTTCTTCCAGCCAATGATGAATCTCGGCTTCGTTGAATTTCCATTCCCCTCCGACCCGCCGGCCCGGCAAGGTTCCTCGCGAAACCATCTTGATCACTTGGTCCGGAGTGATGTGCAGGTACCGAGCCAATTGTGAAATGTCTAAATCTTCCATCGCTGTGCTTCCCTCTTTCCAATGAATTGTTGATCAAACGAGCCAACTGCCGCTCAGATTTATCTTGACGAAAGTTCGTGGAAATCGCTAAATCGACTCAAGTAGTTGTTTCGACCGCGCCCGCCGAATTCAAAGTGCATCCCTTTGGCGAACCATTTTCACCACTTCGTCGCTCCGCAGGCGGGCGTCATCATAGGAGGATTCTCTCGAATCGTCCTCACCTTGATGGCGGCTTCGTTGGGATGCGTCGTGGTCGTGGTGGATTCGGCGCCTTCGATCGCGCAAACCAACTACGGCGAAACCCCACAAACCAATCTCGCTCCGATTCAATCGCCCGCCATCGGCACCTCGCCGTACGGTCAAACCGGCACCACCCCTCCAGCGGCCAGTGGCGGCTACGGCAGTTCGATCTACGCCAGCCCCAATTTCGCGACCCCACCGCCACCCAACACGGCGCCAGTTTCAGGCTCGCTGTTCGATCCTTACGCCTCGGCGGCCTCCGCCCCCAATTCCTTCGCGGTTCCTCAGTACACCCCCACGGCTCCTCCGGGGACCACTCCGCTGGGAGCCCCTGTTCCACTGACTTCAACCACCGGAAACGCCGCCTATCCCAACGGTGGCCTGCTCAACGGATTGTTCTCCGGCAGCATGTTCAGCGGGGGTTCCACCACGGCTCCCTACCAGGGCGCCGCCTACCAAGGCAGTGGATTCGCAACGGGATATGGCGGTGGGACCGCGGTTCCCTACGACGCCGGATCGATCTACTCCGGTGCCGCACCAACCTATCCTGGAACCGGAATGCCCTACGCGGGCGGAACCGTCTCCCCGAACTCCGCACTCGCGCCACCAAGTCTCAATCCTTATCCATCCGCCGCGTACCCCTCCGGATCTCCCTCGACCCTGTTTCCCGGTGGTTTCTCAGGATCGCCCTCGAGTCTGTTCCCGGGCGGCTTCAGTTCCCCGGAAGCCATCAGCGCCTACCAAATGCTCAATGGGCCCCGCCTTCGCCACACATACATTGGCGGTGGCGACGGTCCCACCGAAGTGGGTTACAACCAAACCGACGCCTCGATTGGATTCGCTTGGCCCAATTTTCTGTTCAGCACACGGCCGTTGTTCGTCGTCCCCTCCTTCTCGCTGTATTTGTTCGATGGCCCCGCCACTCCCGCGAGTGCCCCGACCCGAATGTTGCCGAGCAGTGCCTACGCCGCATCCCTCGACTTTGGCTGGCAAACCGATCCCAATCAGATCGTCGGTGCCGAACTGGGCGTGCGAGTGGGGGCGTACACCGATTTCGACACCTTCAACAGCGACAGCATCCGTGTTTTGGGAAAGGCGTTGGCCTCGTTTCGCTTGACCCCAACCTCGACACTCAAAGGTGGCGTGTACTACCTGGACCGTCTCGACACAAAACTCCTTCCCGCGGGGGGACTGCTGTGGCAACCCAATCCGTACACTCGATTTGACATCTACTTCCCTGAACCCAAACTCGCAAAATACTGGCGAACGATCGGCACCCGTGACGTTTGGTGGTACTTGGCCGGAGAATACGGCGGCGATTCTTGGACGCTCAGCGATACTGCGCTCGCTTCGGATGGCGAACGAGTCGATATCAACCAGATCAACGCGATGTTCGGGTTCGAGTGGGGAAACTCGCAATTGCTGCAAACCGGCCAACGCTCCGGTTTCATCGAGGCGGGCATCTCCTTTGATCGAGAATTGCTCTACGAACAATCGGTCTTGGGCAACACAGGCCTGGATGAAGCGTTTATCCTACGAGCTGGAATCGGCTACTGAGCCGATTTTCCCACGGCAGCGAATTTGACGTTGCGTTCGCAGGGGGGCACGCTAAACTCCTGCGATTCAGAAACATTGGTCCACCGCGATCACAAACGATCAGGAAAGCATCAGTCGGTATGACGATTTCGAAAGAACGGAAAGAAGAAGTAATCAGCGAGCACGGCGCCGCGGCTGGAGACACTGGTTCTCCTGAAGTGCAGATCGCGATTTTGACGGAACGAATCAACGGATTGACCGAACACATGCGAACTCACCGCAAGGATTATGCCTCGCGTCGTGGTTTGCTTGGTTTGGTGAGCCGACGTCGCCGTCTGTTGGATTACGTTCGTGGGCAAGACCCTCAACGTTACTTGGATATCATCGGAAAACTTGGTATCCGCAAATAATTGTGTGACCGGGTGGTCGACGGCGTGGCCGCGGCCACGTGGCGTGCGTCCCCCCGGGCTCTTTGGTCCCGGGGCGGGGTGGATTCGTAGCTAGACTGCGACTCAACAACGCATTCGGGAAGATCCTTTCTTTGGATTTCAATCCCCCCTTCCAAATCAGCGAACGCGATCGCCGTTTCGCTGGCTCTACTTTGACGCGTCCCTGTATTGGCAGCCGGTCCGGCTGCATCTTGTCGCCTCGTCAAAGCAGTTCCCTTGTGGCACCTCCGGGTCGCCATTGCGATTCAATCAAGCCAAGCCCATGTTTGATTGTCACGAGCCCCAAAGGTCGTTCGACCAACTTGAGGTTCTTCATTTTGTTCTGTGGTGACCGGGTCACCACACTTTCCCATCAGCCGTTGTGGCTGACGAGGCCTTGTTGGCCAGGGATGCAAAACGGGCCGGCTGCAGAAAAGCCGTTCCAATTGTTGTTTGTTGTGTAAGTGCAGGAAAAGAGGTTGTTGTTGTGAGTGTTCAAAAAGTTCGCGTGGAGCGAAAAATTGGTGATTCGGTGCTGTCGTTCGAGACAGGGCACATCGCCAAACAAGCCGCCGGCAGTGTGCTGGTTCAATATGGCGAAACCGTTGTGCTGGTTGCAGCCGCATCGGGCACGCCGCGTCCGGGAATCGATTTCTTCCCTTTGATGTGTGACTACCGCGAGCGTTTGGCTGCGGCTGGTAAATTCCCGGGTGGCTTCCTGAAACGCGAAGGCCGTCCAAGCACCAAAGAGATCCTCAGCTCGCGTTTGATGGATCGCCCGATCCGCCCTCTGTGGCCCGAAGGCTACAAAGATGAAGTTCAAGTCCAAGCTTGCGTGATCGCCAGCGACTTGCAAAACGATGGCGACGTGTTGGCCATGATCGGTGGAGCCACCGCTCTGCACATCAGCCCCCTGCCATTCAAAGGCCCTCTGGGCAGCGTTCGTGTTGGCAAGGTCGACGGCAAATTGGTCGCCTTCCCAACCGCTGATCAACTCGAACAAAGCGAGTTGGACATGATCGTCAGCGGCAGCCGTGACATGGTTGCCATGATCGAAGGCTTCGCCAACGAAATGCCTGAAGACGAGATGATGGAAGCGATTGGATTCGCTCACGATGTCATCCGCGAAGTCATCGACCTGCAGGAAGAGCTGTACCAAAAGGTCAACCCAGAAAAGACTCCTTACCAAGCTCCCGAAGACGATGGGTTGCTCCAACGTCTGACCGACACCTACTACAACGACTTCAAAGCTGCCCAGCAAACATCGGGCAAGCAGGCTCGCGCCGAAGCCGTTCGTGCCGTTCGTGATCGGGCCATGGCAGACGTCATTCCTGATCCCAACGCTTCGGACGCCGTTTGCAGCAACCGCTTCAAATCGGTCTGGCACGACCTCGAAGAAAAGGTCGTTCGTGACCTGATCCTCGCTGGCACCCGACCCGATGGTCGCGACCACAACTCGCTTCGCGCAATCCACTGCGAAACGGACTTGTTGCCACGCGTTCACGGTTCGGCTCTGTTCCAACGCGGCGAAACCCAAGCCCTGATCACGATCGCTTTGGGAACCAGCCGCGACGAACAACGCGTCGATGGTCTGCAAGATGAGTTCAGCAAGAAGTTCATGCTGGACTACAACTTCCCTTCGTACTCGGTTGGCGAATGCCGCCCAATCCGTGGTCCTGGACGTCGCGAAATCGGACACGGTTGCTTGGCTGAACGAAGCGTGTCTCCAGTGCTTCCTTCCGCCGATGACTTCCCCTACACGATTCGCGTGATCAGTGACATCACTGAATCCAACGGCAGCTCCTCGATGGCTTCCGTTTGCGGTGCGACCCTCGGCCTGATGGCTTCCGGTGTGCCAATCAGCAACCCCGTCGCTGGGATCTCAGTCGGCTTGGTCCAAGACGGCCCTGACAACTGGTGCTTGATCACCGACATCCTCGGAACCGAAGATCACTTCGGCGACATGGACTTCAAGATCGCTGGTACCCAAAACGGGATCACCGGCATTCAGTTGGACCTGAAAGTCACAGGAGTCACCAACGACATCATCCGCGCCACGCTGAAACAATCGCGTGAAGCTCGGATCGAAATCCTGAAGAAAATGTTGACGACCATTCCGCGTCCTCGTCGCGAAATCTCGCCAACCGCACCACGCTTGCTTCGCACCAAGATCTCGCCCGACAAGATCGGTGCTTTGATCGGCCCTGGCGGCAAAAACATCCGTGGAATCCAAGAGTCCACCGGTGCGGTCATCGAAGTCGATGATGAAGGCACCGTCTTGGTCGCCAGCAGCAACAAAGAATCGGCGCAAGAAGCCATGCGTCAAGTCGAAGCCTGCACGGCCACCGTTCAGATCGGCAAGATCTACGACGGAACCGTCAGCAGCATCAAAGAGTTCGGTGCGTTCGTTGAAATCCTTCCCGGTCGCGATGGACTTGTTCACATCAGCGAAATGAGTGGCGGATACATCAGCAGCCTGGATCAAGTGATCGCCGTCGGCGATGCCATGAAGGTCCTGGTCATCGATGTCGACGAGCACGATCGCGTGAAGCTCAGCCGTCGCAAAGCTCTCGAAGAGCTGGGCGAAGAAGATCCCTTGGCCACGGAAGGTGAAGGCGGCGGCGACGGAGAAGGTGGCGGCGACGGAGAAGATCGCCCACGTCGTCGACGCGGCAGCAGCAGTGGAAGTGGCGGAAGCGGTGGAGGCGGAGGTCGCGGACGCGGCCCACGTCGAAGCGGCGGCGGACGCGACTGATCACTTCGCTCGCGAAGTCTCACTCAATGAATCTCAAACCCCGGCATCGAATTCGATGCCGGGGTTTTTCATGCGCAGGCCTGAACTCGTACTCCACCACATCGCCCGCGCCCCAGCGAGTCGCCGCCACCCCAAACCACGCCTACCCACACGCAGAGGTCGTGCAGTTTTGAAGTACCGTGTCGCCAAGCGTTTATTATCACCCTCCCTTGGGACGTTCGAAAAATAAATGGTGGCGGGCGTCTGGGTATCGCCCCGGATGGGGCCGTCGTGGGAGTTGGGGGCGTCCCTCGCTCACGCGTCGGGTTGTGATGGGTGGTTGCTGCAGAAACCCGCCAAAACCCAGCACCAGAAAACTGCACGCCCGTTGAAAACGGGAGGGGTCGGAAAGCGAGCGTTCAGCGAGCTTTCCGGGGGAGGGCAATTCACGCCGCGTCCCATGCCCGTCCTTCACCCGCGTGTACGCCTGAACGGCGTCGCTCGACCTAGTATATCGCTCTCCCCAAACTTCGTTTCGGGAGAGGTGCGACCTGTGGAAATCCGCCGAAAAGCGGAGTCAAAAATCGTTTCGCCCTCTCCTTCAGAGAGGACCGAGCACGCGCTCCGCGATGCCTAGACCGATGCGAAAGGGTTCTCTCAATGCCCGGGCGATGACTTCAAGTACGCCATCAAATCCACCAACTCACGCTCAGTCATCAACTCTAAAAAGTTGTTCGGCATCAACGATCGCTGCGACACCTGCTGGATCTCCACACGGTCGACCGGCACCTCCTGAGTCTTTCCATCCGACGTGGTCAGCCGGATGACCTCGTCATCTTCACTGGCCACCAATCCGACCAACACACGGCCGTCATCCAGCAACAAACTCTGCGTTCGGAACGCTTGATCAATGTTCCGATCCGGAAGCACCACGTCTTCCATCAAACGCTCCACACTTCGCGTGATCGCTCCGTCCAACTGAGGCCCGACCAACATCCCTTCGCCGTGCAGTTGATGACACGTCTGGCACTGCTTCGTGAACACAGCTTTCCCTCTCGCCACATCGCCTTCCAGTTCGCGCACGGACGCCAGCAACACGTTCAGCTTCTCCGTTCTCCCTGCATCAAACACGATCCCTTCCGTCAGCTCTTCCAGCTTGCCTTGCAAGCTTTCATTCAACCGCGGCCCAATCGCTTGCTGAACATCCGGATCGACCAAGACGACTGCGGCGAAGGCCCCCGATTCCATGGCGGAAAACAGTGGATCCATCTCGCCACCGTTTCCAATCCAATCCAGAACCAACTGGCGTTGCTGCGATGCGTTCAGATGCGGCCCTAACTTTCCCAGCGATTCCGTCGCATCCCATTGCTCGCTCAGAACGGTCTCCACCAGCGACTCGGCCAACTCCACCTGCACCAATTCAGTCGCCACAAATTCAGCCAGTGTTCCAACACCAGCCTCCCCGTTCAATTTCGCGAGCGTGTTGGCGACTCGCAATCTCGTCAGCACACCGTGGCGTCTGTCCAACAAGACTTGCTTCAGGTCCCCCTTGAGTTCGCTCAGTTTCAGACGCTCCACCCACCCGAGAATTCGCATCCACTTGGTGGCTGACTCCGAAGGACCAATCCGCTCGGGACTGAATCCTCCAGTCGCCAACCAGGCATAAGCGGTCCCCGAGTCACCGTCGACCACCTCGATGCGAATCGTTCGTTCTGCCAACTCGCGGGTGTCCCAAACGACTCGCCGAGCAACGTCCGACCGAGGTGGTAAAACCTGCTTCAACACTTCACCGGTCTTGGCGGAACGAAGCCGAACCAAGTTCTGCCCAGGGTTGGGCTGGCCTGGAGGAGCGTTGTGGCCCGCCAACCAGAATTCAATCTGCTCCGGCGCTGCAAACCAATCGCTTGCGAAAGTTCCGGTGTAGGACTCCCCAAGCGGAAAGCTGCTCATCAACTCCGCAAACTCATCACGCTCCGCGTTCGAACTTGCCACGGAAATCAAACGCGACTCAGGAGACCAGCTCTGTTCGTCAGTCCCAAACCAAGCCACAGAAACCTCGCCGGTTGCCGTCAAATCATTCCACTCGGACTCGACCAACCCCAACGCCCAGGTTCGAATGGAAGGCGGGACGTTCTCCGATTGAAATCCTCCTGCGTCATGAATCAGCCGCAACCACTCAAACGCCCGGTCCGTGTTGTCACCGGCGACGTGCCTCGCCAATTCCACACATGCTTCCATCTGGGTTGGCTCGGCCAACGACACAGCATGACTCAACAGGGCTTCCTTGGCTGCCTGCTTGTCAGCCTCCTGCGATGCCACCTGCAGATAGGCCAAAATCGGCTCCACCACTTGGCTTCGCTTGATCCCCAGCATGACCGAAGCGGTTTCGGCATCGGGCACTGCTTTCCAAAACGAATCGTCCTCGGGCGTTCGCTGCAACAAATCTCGAACGGCAATGCGAATCGTTTGCCGTCCAACAGAATCCGCTTGATGGACTCCCGCCAAGGCTTCGATCAAACGCACCACGTCCGAAGCGTCCCCCCGTCGGCCGATGCACTCCGCTGCCATCCGCACGACGTGTGCATTGCTGTGGGTCAGGTACCCACGGACTTCTTCCAACGATAGACGCTTGCGATTGGGCTCCAAACTCATCCGGATTTGCGAGACCAGCTGCTGCTCATCACTGAACAAGTCATGCCCCTTGGTTCGTTGGCCCGTGTAGCGAATTTGCCAGATCCGCCCGCTGGTTCGATCACGTCCTGGATGCTCCAGCGGCACCTCGTAGTGCCCGATGATCTTGTTGTAAAAATCAGCCACGTGAATGTTGTTTTCCTCGTCGACTTGAATGTCCACCGGTCGAAACCAAGGATCATCGCTGGTTAAAAAATCGGGCAGAGCCCGGCCTTTCGCGGTCGCACCCACGAACTCGCGTTCGTTCCAATTCAGTCGTGAGGTCATCACGTTGCCGCTCAGGAAGCGACCTCGAAGAGGTACGATCGGCGAATCCGGCGGAAAGTACTGAAGACCTGAAATCGCGGTGCTGCCATGCAAGTGATCCATCATTGGCGGCAAGAACCCAAGCCCATCGTCCGGCCTCCCAAAGCTCGGGTAGCAAGCGCCAGCGACCAATTGACTGATGGGTTTGCTATGACAATCTGCCGAATACCAATTGCCCCATTCATCGCGAGTCATCCCAAACGGATTGACCTGACCCCGCGTGTGCAATTCCACCCGACTTCCATCGGGGCGAAATCGAAAGGTGTTCCCCGAGTGCATCGTGACAACGTGCCCGTCTGCACCCGCGACACGGCTTTGATTGTTGAAACCATGGCAGGCATAAATCCATCCATCACCACCATCCCGCAAAGAATTGATCATTCCGTGCGTGTCGCGTGATGTATCAAACGGCCCCAGAATGACTTCTCGTTCATCGCACTTCCCGTCACCATCGGTGTCACGGAGGTACCAGAGGTTCGGAATGCTAAAGCACAAACACCCCTCCCCGTACGGCAAGATCCCCATCGGAATATTCAACCCATCGGCAAAGGTCGTGATCGAATCGGCGGTTCCATCGGCGTCGGTGTCTGCCAGGATTTTGACTGAGTCAGGACCTTTCTCGTTCGTTGCGACTGGGTAGGGATACGCGACGCTGTCTGTCACCCACAGACGTCCGTCGGAGCCAAACGCCATGTTCAGTGGTTTGGCGATCTGGGGCTCCGACGCAAACAGCCGAATCTCAAAACCAGGCGGCAAATGAAACCCCGCCAACTCCTCTTGTGGTGTGCGATGCTCCGTCGACCTCACCCCTTCGCCGTACACCTCCGCCCGAGTCGCTGGCTCAATGGCGCCCACCGGGACAGCCTGCAGGGGAGTCGAGACCGGATCCAACTCATCTCCGATGGCAGGGTGCATCCCCGTCAAAAAACCACTCAGCAACACGCCCCAAACGATCATGCCCCACACGGCCGCTCGGAACTTCCTCCACTCTCGAACTGGGGTGGAACGCTCGATTCTTCGGCGACGACAAGGGCTCATGGCATTGAACAGTCAAGGGGGCGGATTCCAGCAGAAAACACCATACCCCAACCAAATCATCGGATGGTCGTTTACAATGAGAAACCTTCCAACCTCTCGCCCTACCGCAAGCTCAGATCACGATGCCAAAGTTCATCCTTGTCGCCTTGACCGCCCTTTTGTCGCCTCTGTTCGCAGCGGGCGTTTCTCAAGGAGACGAAGCCACTCAACCGTCCGAGAAGAAACCGCTTCAGGTGCTGCTCGTCGCGGGCGGTTGCTGTCACGACTACACCACCCAAACCAAGATCCTCCAAGAAGGCATTGAAGAGCGAATCAATGCCAAGGTGACGGTGGTCCTCAGTGACAACACGACCACCCGCGCGCGGTTCGACATCTACGAATCAGATGACTGGGCCGATGGGTACGACGTGGTGATTCACGACGAGTGCTCCGCCGATGTCACTGAAAAACCCTACGTCGGTCGCATCCTGAAACAACACCTCGACGGCGTTCCAGCAGTGAACCTTCACTGCGCAATGCACAGCTATCGTTGGGACGACTTCCGCAAACCCGTTCAGGACGGCGCCGACAACGCTGGCTGGTACGAAATGCTCGGACTTCAATCGACCGGCCACGGCCCTCGATTCCCGATCGATATCAAACACCTCGAGCAACACCCCATCACCGCCGGCATGGAAGACTGGACCACGATCGACGAAGAACTCTACAACAACATCCGCGTCTTTGACGGCGCCTCGGCACTGATCCAAGGCGTGCAAGAAACGCAGCCCAACAAGAAACAATTGAAGAAGAACCCCAACGCGAAACCGCAGGAAGCCACCGCCGTGGTTGCTTGGACCAACGAATACGGTCCCAACAAAACCCGGATCTTCAGCACATCGCTCGGTCACCAAAACGAAACCGTCGCCGATGCCCGCTACATGGACCTCGTCTCACAAGGCGTCCTCTGGGCTGCTGGCCAACTCGAGGAAGATGCCACCGCCTCAGGGAAGTGACTTTCTCGATGGTTGAGTTTGAAAATTCGACGTTCCTTGGATGAGCCAACACGATGCTGCGACGTCTCGCTCTAACCTTTCTCGCGTTTGGCATCGGCTCCTTGTCGGTGCAAGCCCAGCAACGCTTCTTAGGCCAAGGCGTGATGTCCGGGGAGGTCACGTCGACCAGCGTGTTGCTGCAAACACGCCTGACAACTCAGGAAGGACTGGACGAAACCGGCGACCTTCCCGGTCAAACGGGAACGGTTCGTTTCGAATGGTCCACCTCCCCCAACTTTGAATCGTCGCAATCAAGCGAACCTCTGTCAGCCAATCGCGACAACGACTTCATCGCTCGCCACAAGGTGTCCTCGCTCAAGCCGGGAACGCGTTACCACTACCGAGTGCTCGCTTCCTCGCCGGAGGGCGAACAGCCACTGGAACCGATCGGTCAGTTTCAAACGCTTCCTTCCGAGGTTTCCGAAGCCCCCATTCAGTTCCTGGTCTTCAGCTGCATGAACTACAACAAGTTCCTGCATGGAAACCAAGCCCGAGCCTCAGGTCCGCTGACCGCCACCGACGAAGACAAACGATTGGGCTACCCTGCGCTCGTTCAAATGCGAGAACAGACCCCCGCTTTCTTCGTTGCCACCGGCGACATCGTTTATTACGACAACCCGTATCGCAATGCCGAGACGTTGCCCGAACTGCGGCAATGCTGGCACGAGCAATTTCGCTTCCCGCGGTTGATTGACTTTTTAAAAGAGGTCCCAGGCTACTGGTCCAAAGACGATCACGACTTCCGCTTCAACGATTCCGACCATGGCAAAGATCGGCTGCCACTTCCTCAAACCGGCATCGACGTTTTTCGAGAGCAGTTGCCAATTGTCCCCGCCGGCGATCAAGAATCGCCGACCTATCGAACGTTTCGTGTCAATCAGCACCTTCAAATTTGGCTGACAGAAGGCCGTGACTACCGATCGCTCAATCGCATGAAAGACGGTCCCAAGAAAACACTGTGGGGTGAAGAACAAAAGCAATGGCTTCAGGACACACTGAAGGCCAGCGATGCGAAATGGAAACTGTTGATTTCGCCGACTCCATTGGTCGGCCCGGACGACGCCTATAAAAAAGACAACCACGCGAATCTGAAAGGCTTCCGGCACGAAGCAAATGAGTTCTTTGAGTGGTTGGAAACCAACAAAATCGAACGCTTCATGACGATCTGCGGCGATCGTCATTGGCAGTACCACAGCATCCATCCCTCGGGTGTCCAAGAATTTGCTTGCGGCGCCTTGAATGACGAAAACTCGCGAATGGGAGTCCCACCGGGATCGCCCAAAGGCACCGATCCAGAAGCGTTGATCGAGCAGCCATTCCTCTCCCCGGAACCCAGCGGCGGCTTCCTTTCGGTCACCGCGGGCGAGAACCTGTTGATCGAATTCTACAACGACGAAGGCCAGCGACTCTACGAAGCTCGCCCCTGAGCACGACCAATGAGCGTCCCAAACGAGTCCCGAGTTGCTGCGGCCCAGTGCAATCGCACCCGTTTAAAAATAGCTATCTAAAAAACAAACTCGGCTATGGGATTCCGGCCGGCTCAGTGGAAACTAGCTGAACAGAAACGCCTCCTGAAGACGCTTTCGACCCCACTAAGCGATGAGCAGCAGCATGAAATCCCGGATTGTTTTGATGGCGATGTTGGCGTGGACCACGCTCCAACCCGCCTTGGCACAAGCCCCAACCAAGCCTCACCCAGCGACCTTGCCTCACCCCCAGGTTGAGCCATCGCTCGAAACCATCCACGCCACCATCTCGGATGGCCCCTACCAAGCGAACTGGGATTCACTGGAGAAGTACCAAATCCCACAGTGGTACAAGGATGCAAAATTCGGCATCTTCATCCACTGGGGTGCCTACAGCGTTCCTGCATACGGCAGCGAATGGTACCCACGCCAGATGTACATCAATCGCGACCGCCGTGGCGACAACTTCTTCCAGCATCACGTTGACACTTACGGTCCTCAAAAGACGTTTGGATACAAGGACTTCATCCCGCAATTCAAAGCGGAAAAGTTTGACGCGCAAGAATGGGCGCAACTCTTCAAAGACACGGGAGCCCGCTACGTCATTCCGGTTGCCGAACATCACGATGGGTTCCCGATGTACGACTGTGCGTTCACTCGCTGGGACGCCTCCGAAATGGGCCCCAAACGCGACGTGATTCAAGAACTCTCCGAAGCCGTTCGTGCGGAGGGCATGAAGTTTGGCGTCAGCAGCCACCGTGCCTTCAACTGGATGTTCTACGTCCGTGACGAATCCTTCGACAACGCTGATCCACAGTTCGCGGACCTCTACGGTCGCCCGATGCCGTTCTTGTTCGAAGACAACGCCTGGGACTACCAGCACAACTTCACACCCCAGGACAAGCAATTCAAAGACGACTGGCTCGCTCGATCTTGCGAATTGGTGGACAAGTATCAACCCGATGTCTTCTGGTTCGACTTTGGCATCACACCCAAGCACGGCGATTCAACCCACGAGAACAATTCGTACGCCGAGCACCTGCAGAAATTCGCGGCTTACTACTACAACAAAACCTCCGGCGATGACTCCGATCTTGGAATCATCAACTACAAATTCAATGCGTTCCCCGAATCCGCTGCGGTGCTGGACAAAGAACGTTCGAAAATGGCCGAGATCCGCAAACCGTTTTGGCAAACCGACACCGCCGTCAGTTCCAGTTCCTGGGGTTACACTCAAAACCAACGCTACAAGACTCCTGAGCGATTGGTGAACGACCTCGTCGACATCGTCAGCAAGAATGGTTGCTTGTTGTTGAATGTTGGCCCCCGCGCCGACGGCACGATCCCAGAAGAGGATCAAGCCATCCTGAAAGCGATCGGCGATTGGTTGAAGGTCAACGGCGAAGCCATCTACGAAACGACCTACTGGAAAACGTTTGGCGAAGGGCCAACTTCGGTCTCCGAAGGCCACGTGTCGGAATCCAAAGACAAACCGTTCACCTCGGAAGACTTGCGATTCACCACCAACAACAACGCATTGTACGTGCATGGCCTGAAGTGGCCTGACAGCGACCAGGTCACAATCAAGACACTGGCCGCAGGCAGCGAACTTTATCCAGAGGAGATTGCGTCAATCGTCTTGCTTGGGGCCGAAGAACCACTGGAATGGGAACGCAACGCATCGGGCGTCACCGTTTCACTTCCCCAGGAAAAAGCGTCGAAATTTGCTTACGTCCTGAAGGTCACCCACTGATGCCCGAGTCGACCGCGTCTCAACCAACTGAAGAGGCGAATGCTGCCTCGATTGGCAACCTGCTTCCGCCAATCGTGTTTGGCACCAGTGCGTTGGGCAACCTCTACCAAGCAATCGACCGCGACACCAAGCGGTCGATCGTTTCAGAATGGTTTGAACATTGTGAGGGCATCGTCGCGGCAGACTCTGCCGGCAAATACGGTGCTGGACTGGCATTGGAATGCATGGCCGATGCTTTGCGGTCACTGCAGGTCAAACCCGCACAAATCCTGATCAGCAATAAACTGGGCTGGCGCCGGGTGCCCCTGAAAACTCCGGAGCCAACCTTTGAACCGGGGGCATGGGTCGGGCTGGAACACGATGCGGTCCAAGACATCAGCTACGACGGAATCCTGCGATGCTGGGAACAAGGCTGCGAGCTGATGGCCCCCTACCGCCCGCAGTTGGTCTCGGTCCATGATCCGGATGAATACTTGGCGGCGGCGTCCAGCAAGGACGATCGAAAACGACGTTGGGACGACATTCTGGGTGCCTACCAAGCCCTCAGCGAATTGCGTGACCGCGGTGAGGTTCTGGCGATCGGGGTGGGCTCGAAAGATTGGCAGGTCTCCGAAGCCTTGACCCGTGACTTCCCTTTGGACTGGGTCATGCTCGCGACCAGCCTCACCGTTCGGAATCATCCGCAACCCTTGCTGGACTTCGTTGAAACGCTGCGGCGACAGAGCATCAGCGTGATCAACTCAGCCGTTTTCCATGCTGGATTCCTAACCGGTGGCGACCACTACGACTACCGAAAGGTCACGGGAGAAACCGCCGAAGACCAAGAGTTACTCGAATGGCGGCGGCAATTCCAAATGCACTGCGAACAATTCAATGTTCGCCCGGCCGAAGCCTGCGTGGCCTTTGGCATGTCACCTCCGGGTGTGGTTGCGACCGCGTTGAACAGCAGCCAGCCCAACCGGATCGCTCAGAATGTTCGGCTCGTATCGGCACAACCGCCTGCCGAATTCTGGGCATCGATGAAACACGACGGATTGATCAACGTCTCGTACCCCTTTGTGTGAATCAAGCCGCTATCATTTGCTGGACACTCGCCTTTTGGGAAACGTTTTCTGTCTTGTGGAAGGTTAGCGGATGGGCGTGCTCCCTTCGGCGAACCCTTTGTGGAACACCAGGCAACGGGTGCCACTCCGCCAAAACGAACTCATTGCCGAACGGATACTCACCCCACGCCTCTGAATGAGGCGTGGCGGTTGCTTTCATCGTCCCTCCAACTTCTGCTCAAAAAACTCATGCCCGAACCAACCGTCGCCGAATCGCAAAATTCAGTTGAAGTGGTTCCCAAGAGTTATCTGGTCGCGTTTGTGCTGACGACGTTTTGCTTCGCCCTGTGGGGATTCGCAAACGACATTACCAACCCGCTGGTGGAGGCGTTCGGCCGCATTTTCAATCAGAGTAACTTTGCCAGCTCCTTTGTGCAGTTCGCGTTTTACGGCGGCTACTGCTTCATGGCGTTGCCCGCCGCTTTGTTCATCAAAAAGTTCTCCTACAAAACCGGCCTGTTGGTTGGCCTGGCATTGTATGCCCTGGGCGGATTGGCGTTCATTCCTGCGGCCAGCGTGGGTGAATTCATGCCATTTTTGATCGCGTTCTTCGTGATGACATGCGGCTTGAGTTTCCTTGAAACCAGCGCGAACCCCTACATCCTTTCGATGGGCCCTGCCTCAACGGCGACCCAACGTTTGAATCTGGCTCAATCTTTCAACCCACTCGGATCCATCGTTGGCATCCTGACTGCCAAGTACGCCATCCTTTCCAATATCAATGCATTGGATGGTCCCGAACGAGCGAAGCTACCCGTCGAGCAGTTTGATGCGATGAAGTTCTCGGATCTGGCGATCGTCCGTGGTCCCTACGTGGCGATTGGCTTGGTCATCGTGACCATGTTCGTGTTGATCCTGGTCAAAAAGATGCCGCACAACCAAGATTCCGACACGTCGCTGGACATCGTCGGAACGCTCCGCCGGCTGTTCGCGAACTCACGCTATGTTGGCGGAGTCATTGCCCAAGCCTTTTATGTTGGCGCCCAAATCATGTGCTGGACCTTCACGGCACAGTACGGCAAAGCGGTTTACATGGCTGAAGGGTTGTCCGCCGGAGAGGCAGCCGCGTCCGCTTCGTCGTTCACGCTCTACTCCATGGTGCTGTTTGCTGTGGCCCGATTTGTCTGCACGTTCTTGCTGAAGTATGTCCAACCCGGGGCCTTGCTGTTGGTGTTGGCCACCGGTGCGATGGGGCTGCTGGTTCCCGTGATGCTTGTCGGTGGGCAAACCGGACTTTGGGCCTTGGTCGGCGTTTCGGGCTGCATGTCCTTGATGTTCCCAACGATTTACGGCATCGCCCTGGACCGCGTCGGCGATGATGCCAAATTGGGTGCCGCCGGGTTGGTGATGGCGATCGCCGGCGGATCCATCATGCCGCCGCTGCAAGGCTACTTGATCGACACATGGTCACTCAATTTGTCGTTTGTTCTGCCGCTCGTCTGCTTCGGCGTGATAGCGATTTACGGCTTGTTCACGGCCAAAGCCAAGGCCCCGCTCGAGATTTCGGCCGCTTGAACCAGCCAAACAGGGTTAGAAAATTTCATCTCAGTGTGTGACACTGGAGGGGCAACCTTTTCGGAAATGAGCTGGCAGGGCAGATCGACTCGTTCGACACCCTTGGCCAGCCGTTCCTCCAACCCGCTCACCAAACACGCTGATCATGTCGATCCAATGGTTCCCCGGCCACATGCACAAGGCTCGCCTGGAAATCCAGGCCGCTTTGCCCAAGGTCGACGTGGTGATGGAGATCATCGACGCTCGGATTCCCTATTCGAGCGAAAACCCAATGCTGGCCGAATTTCGCGGCGACAAAGCCAGCTTGAAGGTGCTGACCAAATCGGACTTGGCCGATCCGCGTCTCACCGAGGAGTGGCTGGACGCTCTGAACAGCTCCAGCTCCACCCGCGCTCGCGCGGTCACCACCGATGACGTGCCCACCATTCGGCGATTGAAATCCGCCTTGATCGGGATGTGCCCCCACCGCAAAGGACGCCTGATCAACGCGATGGTGATGGGCATTCCAAACGTTGGCAAATCAACGATCATCAACTTTCTGGCGGGTCGAAAAGTCGCCAAAACGGGCAACACACCTGCCGTCACGCAGCACCAACAAAAAGTCGACATCGGCGACGGTGTGATCCTCTGGGACACCCCCGGAATGCTCTGGCCCAAAGTGCACAACGTCAGCAGTGGGTACCGGTTGGCACTGATCGGTTCGATCAAAGACACCGCAATGGACTACACCGATGTGGGATTCTTCGCCGCCCGATACTTGATGGATCAATACCCTGATCGCCTGGCCCAACGTTTTGGCCTGGAATCCATTGCCGAAACCGAGATGGCCGTGATCGAAGACATCGGTCGTCGGCGAGGCTGCCTGGGCCGGAACAACCGAGTCGACCTGGAACGAGCGTCGCGGATCTTGATCCAAGAGTATCGAACCGGAGGCCTGGGCCAACTCACGCTGGAAACTCCTGCGACAATGCAGCGAGAACGAATCCTCACAGAGAAAGTGGTGGCCGAAGCGGAAGAAGCCGCCCGACTGAAAGACGAGAAACGCAAAAAACGATTCAAAGCCAAGCAAAAAGCTCAACGCAAGTCGCGAGAAATGGATGCCTCACGACGAGAGCGCCGGCAGTAACCACTGCCGAAACATCATTGCTCGACCAGCATTCCGCCGATTGGTGTCACGACCAAGAACCAGCGAAATGGTTTGGCGACGACTCGCTAGTGGTCTGTGAGGACTTGTTTTTAGGGTAGTGGACGAGGCGACGAGTCCTGAACTGGCGTCAAAACCAAGGACTCGTCGCCTCGTCCAATACGAACACCCCTAACTTTTAACTTTGACAGACCACTAGTTTTTCGCGAACAGTTCGTGGAAGAACACCCGCATGGCGTCCCACGAACGCAGGTCAGCCTTTTCGTTGTAGGCCGCGCCTTTGCTGTTGTCGTTGCCAGCCATTGGCTGCGTGAACGAGTGGACCGCGTGGGCATAAACGTTCATCTGCCAATCGACGTCATGTTCGTTGAACTCCGCGATCATGGCTTCGATTTCGGCCTCAGGAACAAAGGGGTCGTCGGCGCCATGGCAGACCAAAATTTTCGCTTGGATGTTGCCGCCGTCTTCTGGGGTCGGTGAATCCAACCCTCCATGGAAACTGACGATGCCCTGGACGTCCGCGCCACTGCGAGCCAGTTCGATCGCTCCTGTTCCGCCGAAGCAATACCCAATCGCAGCCAACTGATCTGTGGCAACGTTGTCCGCTTTGCGAAGTTGGTCCAACCCCAAATTCAGGCGACGTCGGTAAAGCTCTCGATCACTTTTGTACTTGCCCGCAAACTCAGCCGCCTCGGTCGTGTCCTTCGGCCGATCGCCACGGCCATAGATATCCAGTGCAAAGGCGATGTAGCCCAGTTCAGCCAACTGACGGCAACGCCGACGTTCATAATCCGTCAGCCCCATCCACTGATGGACCACCAACACGCCCGGTTTCCCCGCGTCAGGCTGTGTTCCCGCAGGACGAACCTTGGTGTCAAATGCCAGGAACCCTTCCAGCACCACGTCGCCGTCGTTGTAAACAATCGTTTGTGTCTGCACTTCTGCGTTGACGACCGAAGCCGACCCAACCGAACCGGCAAACAGAACTCCAGCGAACAACAACGCCAAATACGAGACTCGAAGGGGACTGGCTTCACAACGTCGGAACAGCATGGAAATTCCTCAACAGGTGCAGTGGGTTTGAAAATCAAACGACACCTGTGATTGTAAAACCAAACCTACCCCGTCGAACAGAACGTGTGGCGAACCGTTCCTGGTCGCGTTCACCTTCAATACCGCCGCACGCGAGCGACCAAGACCATGCCGACACCGGACAACACCACGTTGCCGATCCAAACCCCATACGGCGGCATGTCACCCGCCTTGGCCTGGTCCAGCCCCAACAAATAGAGCGGGTAATAAACCAGAATGGTCGGCAGAAAACACATCCCAAACGTCGTCCAGTAATCACTGGTCTTGGCAAGGATGGCAAGCGGAGCTCCCACCAGCACAAAGAAGAAACAGGTGAACCCTTCCGCCCACCGACGCCATGGCTCCGTCTGCAAACGCGTCAGACGATGGCGACTGGCCTGCAGATTCGACTGAATCGACGCCGATTTTTCACCCCCAATTTCAGAGGGCCGTGAGGTCAACAATGAAAACCCGGTGAACGCGGCCAACTCCCCAATTTTCGCGTGCGTGCGTTCCCGTTGCCGAAGGCGTTCATTCCGAATCAATCGCAACGGCAACTCACTGGGACTCCGCGTTGAGATGTCATCTTCTTCCAACGCGTTGCCCAACGGAATTTCGAAACGATGCTCCCCAGGAATGAATCCCTGCAGAGCTTTGCCACGAATCATTTCGCTGTCGACCAGTTTTAGAACGAGAGACTGCGTCTCTTCGTCCATCATCAACTGACCTTCACTGGCGGTCACGGTGAACGCATCGTCGCCTTTGCCACGCACGGTCACACGCGGCGAAATCATGCGGCGGTCCACAATCTCGCGGACATGAATCGAGAAACCATGATCCGAAGTGTACGAGTGATCGGATTCCAACAACCGATAGGCGATGTCTTCGATCGAGAGCAACACGACTCGTTTGACGCCAGGCTTTCCCCACGAAACCGCCATGTCGCTGCAGTACACCGCGACCGGGCTGAGCAAAGCAGCGAACACGATCGCAGGCTGCAGCAATCTCAGTGGTGAGATCCCCGATGCTTTGACCGTGGAAATCTCTCCATCAGCGGCCATCCGTCCATAGACGCAGCAAACCGAAAACAACGCCGTCGCCGGAACCGCGTGCTGCAGTGAAATCGGAATCGCGAAGGGCAACAGTTGCAGGACCGCCATCGGCCCCAAACCCTTGCGAATCAATTCGCGTCCGACCGCAATCAGCAGAATCAGGGTCGTCAACACGAACAGCGCAACGATAAAGATCCGGAGGATCTCGAAGAGAATCGTGCGAGTCAGACGGGTTGGAATCACTGGTTCTGAATCAAGTCGGCGGAAGCGTACTCTTTCAAACTTCAGAAGTAGCAAAACGACGGCGCCGCTGACAGATCAGCTCTGTACACCCTTCATCCCCTCCCACCAGCCTCTCGTCGGCGCTCGCTCAGCTTCCTCCCTGGCGGAATTGCGGGCAAATCGCCCCTGCTGTGCGTGAAACGCCATCCACCCCGCTCGTTTCACGCAATTTCTCTCCGCCGCTCTCCCTCGTTTCTGACAAATCCATCGCGAGAGCCGAATAGCCGTGTGCGGTGGGCTTCAACCTTTCCCTTCTTCCAAGCAGAATCTGTTGTCAGATCCAGGTCGATCTCAATTCTGCGATCCACCACAAGCTGGCTCGCAAGTTTCACCGCTCCACCTGGCCGCCACGTCCTTTTCACCTTCCATCTGCATGTATTCAGAAACAGCCGGCACCCGCAAGACTCTCGGTGACGTCGATGTCCTCTATCACGACGGCATCTACCATCTTTTTCATCTCGTCCTCCCCAACCACGACTTCATCGCACACGCCGTCAGTGACAACTGCTTCTCGTGGCGACGTGTCGAGAACGCCTTGTTCATTGGCAACCCCGGCGGATGGGATGATTCCATGCTGTGGACAATGCATGTCAGCCCCAACCCGCACCGGCCCGGATCGTGGCGGATGTTTTACACCGGGCTGTCACGGCGAGACCATGGCGCGAAACAACGACTCGGGATGGCAGAAAGCGATGACCTGTATTGCTGGACGAAGGCCCCCGTTGCGTGGAAAGATCGGCGATCCGCTTTGCCGTACGATCTGCCCGGACGGCCGCCCCAGCCTCCGTTCAAACAAGACATGAAAAGCTGCTTCCCACTCAGTCCCGATCGCGAGCACTACGAGTCAGAGATTGATGAAGCTCGCAACTGGGTTTCCTGGCGAGACCCGTTCTATTACCACGAAAACGGACGCGGCTGGTTGCTGGCGGCAGGCCGAGTCAATCACGGCCCGATTGTTCGCCGCGGCTGTGTGGCGGTGATGGAAGAGGTGGAACCCAACCAGTTCCAACAACGACCTCCACTTCATCATCCCGGCCTGTACGACGACATCGAAGTGCCCAACCTGTTCAAGATCAACGGCGACTACTATCTCGTCGGCAGCATGCGGGAAGATGCCAAGATCCGGTATTGGCACACCGAGAAAATCGGCAAACCATGGCGGACCTACTCCGACAACGTGCTGCTGGCCACCGGCAACTACGCCGGCCGAATCACGATTGATGACCATGGCGTTTTGCTTTGGAGTTTCTTCACGCCCGGCGGCGATGATCGGCAAACCGGAAATTTGATGCCACCTCCGAAACGCATCTCAAGATTGCCAAACGGCCAACTGGAAGTCCACACGTTTGAAGGCTTCGACTCCTTGGTCGATCGTTCGATCCAGGTCGAGCAACTCTCCCCCATCAAACCCGTCGCATGCCAGTCCGCTCGGACTTCCAAAGACAACTCATTTGACTTGGATTGCGAGTCTGGTTTCCAGTGCTTTGTTTTGGACGAAAACCTCAGCTGCTTTCGATTGAAATGTCATCTGAAGATGATGGACGAGGGCAAATGCGGTGTTGGGTTTCGACTCGATCGCGAAACGCATGACGGATACTACCTGTCGCTGGATCTGTTCAAAGGTGTCGCTCAATTGCGTGCCTGGGGCAGCGGGCCCGACGGCTCGGGCGAAGAAACGATGCAGTTCCAAAGCCTGCAAGCTGGATACTGGGAACGAGAAATCCGAGGCGAAGTCGAACTGCAATTGATTGCTTACGGCAGCTACATCGAGGTGTCCGTCGGCGGCCATGTGTTGCTCTCATTGGCAGACCAAACGTTCCACCAGGGTGCCGTCGGATTCAACCTGGAAAGCGGCAACCTGCGGGTGTCCCACCTGACTGTCGAGCGTTTCACCCCACCCATCCAATCGGATGAACATCTCGCCAACGGCTGACCCTCGTTTCGCGCGCTTCCTATCCCGAAGCGTGACGTGGCCTGCGGCTTCTAGCTTCTCGTGCTCGTGCTCGTGCTCGTGCTCGTGCTCGTGCTCGTGCTCGTGCTCGTGCTCGTGCTCGTGCTCGCCGTACGATGGGCTTCCAAGCCTTTTTGTACCCCACATCTTCTGAGAGCCGTTTGCGTTGTAAATACAGGCGTTTTGAAGCCAAACATCCCTTGCCCAAGAACCATTAAGCAGGTACGCAGGTGTCATCGGGTATGTGAGCCGTTGGCGTTAGCCACGGTTTTCACGCACAACCGGGGCTAACGCCCAAACGGCTCACATGATTGTGCTTGATCATTCCTGCCGACCTGCTTCGTGTTCGATCAGCGGAGATTAGTGTTCCCTTGGCCGCTCTGGCGGAACACTAATCCACTCTGATCGGACACTAATCTTTGGTGTTTCGAGTTGTGGGGTATAAAAAGGCTTCCAAGCCCGTCGAATGGAAAGCCCGACGCGTGAGCGAGGCACCGCACCACATCCCCACGCCAGCCCCGATTTTGAGATTTGCATTTTGCAATTTGCAATCCACCACTCATCGCTCGCCATCTGTCGCCGCTCCGCGGCTTTCCCGGCATGGGTTTGCAACCCAAACCTCGGATCAAAGCCCCGAGACTGACCGATGTCACCGCTCCGCGGTTGTTCGATCCCCCGGCCCCACACAACCAGTGGCGGAGCGACGGCAGTTGTTGCACCTCGTGATCCAGCATGCCCCCTCACTATTCCCGCCGTTTCGAATCCAGGCTGGCACCCTGGGCTCTGTTTTTGATCTCCGAGGGGAGTCTAAAGCACGAAGCAACTCGCCCTCCCCAGGGTGGGGAACTCAAGTAGTCTCACCCTCCAGTTCTTCGCTCAAAATTCACAGCTGGTCCACTTGGGCTAAACTCTGGATTGCGTAGGTTGATGCCTTGTTTTTCCACGCCCCCTCCTTGCTCGAAATTGCAACATGCCCACCTGTTTTTCCCCCCTCCTGAACAAATCGTTCGCGGCGGGGCTTTTGTGCCTCGTTTCCGCCGCTGGCCTGACAGCCACATCGTCCGCCCATGATGGTGACGAAAGCCACTCGCATGAGCACCCGCCCAACGAAAGCTTCTACACGACTCGAGAGAGTTCGCAGGTTCTGCCGCTGGCCGTGGAAGAAGACGCGTTTCAATTCGTCGTCTACGGTGACCGTACCGGTGGCGTTCCCGCTGGACTGAAGGTGTTGGAACAAGCCGTCCAGGACACCAACTTGTTGTCGCCCGACTTGGTGATGACGGTGGGTGATTTGATCCAAGGGTACAACGAGAAACCCGAGTGGATGCGGCAGATGGCCGAGTACAAAGAGATCATGAACGAACTGGATGTGCGTTGGTTCCCCGTGGCTGGCAACCACGACGTGTACTGGCGTGGCAAAGGTCCCGCACCCCAGGGCCAACACGACTCAAACTACGAAGAACACTTCGGCCCACTTTGGTACACGTTCCGCCACAAGAACGCTGGCTTTGTCGTTCTCTACAGCGACGAGGGGGACCCTGTCACCAACCAAAAGGCATTCAATGTCGGCAAGCTTCAACGGATGAGCGACAAGCAGCTCGAGTTTCTCACCGAAGCCCTGAAGCAACACAAAGACTTGGATCACGTGTTCGTCTTCCTGCACCACCCTCGCTGGATCGGTGGCGGCTACACCGGATCGAACTGGGACACCGTCCATGGCCTGATGAAGGACGCGGGCAATGTTTCCGCCGTGTTCGCCGGCCACATTCACCACATGCGCTACGATGGCCCCAAAGATGGCATCGAGTACTACACACTGGCGACGACCGGTGGAAACCTATCGGCGGACATCCCCGGTGCGGGTTACCTGCATCACTTGAACGTGGTCACCGTTCGTCCCGATGACATCTCGGTCGCATCGTTGCCAGTTGGCGCGGTCATGGACCCAACCCAATTCACACCCGAGTTTGTAGACGAGATCAATCAAGCTCGCAAAGTACGTCCGATGATCACCGACAGCGAACTTCTATTGAACACCGATGGATCTGCCGCTGGACAAGTCACGGTGACGATCAAGAACCCTTCGCCACGTGACATGGATGTGACCGCGTCGGTCGGAATCGCGTCGCGAGATTGGCTCAGCTCACTGGATCACGATCACTTCACCTTGGCGGCTGGAACCAGCGAAACATTCACGGTGAAACTCCGACGTCTCGCCGACGACACTGCGACCTGGACGATCCCTCGGATCGAACTGGATCGTGTCATCATCGGCGACTCCACTCGCATTGAGCTGCCCAGCGTCTCGACGCCTGTCCAACTGCAATTGGCCGCCGTGCCAGCGGACTACTTCAGCGGTCAGAACAACCAGTGCCTGGAAGTGACCGGCGAGCGTTCCGCGATTCGCGTCGATTCGGAATCACTGGCGTTGCCCGACGGCCCGTTCACGCTGGAAGCTTGGCTGAACCCCAGCCAGACAGAAGGCATGCGTGGCGTGATCGCCAAAACGGAAAGAAGCGAATTCGCGATCTTCTCCGATGAGGGAGTGCCTCAATTTGACGTCAACCTGGACGGCAAGTACTACTCCGCCGGAGCCAAGGACAAACTTGCCGTGAACAAGTGGACTCACGTGGCCGGTATCTTCGATGGTGAAAATGTACGGATCTATGTGGGAGGCAAGCAGCTCGCGTCCGTCGCCGCCAAGGGCACTCGCAAGACCAACACTTACCCGTTGTACGTGGGAGCCGACACGGACAATGCCGGACAACCGACACGACCGTTCCTGGGCAAGATCGACGAGGTTCGGATCACGACCGGTGCTGTTTACACGGAAGACTTCGAACCGGCTCGCCGTCTGAAACCGACCGCCGAAACTCGATTGCTGCTGCACCTGGACCGAACCCTGGGACCCTATGTGCTCGACCACAGTCCCGCCGCGGGAATGGGAACTTTGGGTCCCAATTCGAAGTTCACCGCTCCCTGATTCGCTGAACGGTCGTGACGCAGGCCACGTCTTCGATGTGGCCTGCTGTCCTCGATTGCTGCAACCGTTGCAATCCGAAACAAGAGGTGCCAAAGGGAAGGTCCTCTCAATCGAAAATCTCGGTCGAGCATGCTTGGCTGAGATTCGTTGCCCATAGTTTCCGTGGCGATGTGCCCCGATCGCTATTCCACAGCGATTCACACGGCAACTTCAAAGCGACAACCTATGACGACGACTTTCCAACCAAGTGTCGAGAAGTACCTGGCGGCACCTGAAGATCTGGACCAAGCGCTGACCACTCGGGAAGAGACGCTCAACCCGGATGAGATCCTTCGGCGGATCGACGACACACTCGGACTGATTGCCGAAGCAAACCAAATTGCCAGCGGTGCTTCGCCGGTCAAACAAATCGATGTCTCGGTCATCGTTCCCATTCACAATTGCCGGGAATTCATTCCCGAAGTGATTGATCGCATCGAAGAAGTCATGCCTCCGGCAACGGAAACCATCCTGGTCGATGACGGCAGCGTGGATGGAAGTTGGCATTACTTGCGAGGGTTGCCTTTGCGGCCCAACCGCACCATCCTGCGACGACTGCGTCATCATGGCCGCGGTTCCACCATCCGCATGGCTTTGCGTCACACCCGTGGCCACGTCGTTGCGATTCAAGACGCAGACATGGCCTACGACCCAGCCGATCTACTCGGCGCGATCTGGCCCATTCTCGAAGAACAAGCCGATGTCGTTTATGGTTCACGCTCCATGCGTCGCGGCGGATCACACCAAAACAACTTGCGTGGTGGACTGGGCAACCGAATGTGCCGCATCGTCAACCGCTGCCTGACCTCCTGCAGCAACATGACCACCGGACTGCACCTTTCGGATCTCGAAACCGGCCACAAAGTCTTCTTGGGCGATTTGATCCGCTCCTTGCCGTTGACTGAAACCGGACCTGGAATCGACGCCGAGATCACCGCCAAAGTTGCGAAGTCAGCGCTGACGATCATGGAAGTGCCCACGCACTACAACGCTGACCTGCGAGCCCCTGAATACTCCCGCAACGCTCGAACCGCGATGACAACTCTGCGCAGCTTGATCGCTCACCGCAACGGCAGATGAACCACTGCGGGGCGAACAATCACCCCGCCAGTCCTGAGTCCTGAGTCCTGTGACCCTGAGCCACTTGAATCAAACACTCGGTCCGGGCGGCCGGTTTTGGATGCTGAGTTCATCCTCCGCATCATCGCCACCGTATTCCAACACACTGTGAATGTGGTACGGCGACAAACGTGCTTCGCCTCCCAAGGCGACCAGATGGATCAAGAACGAGCAGCCGACAATTTCAGCGTCGCATTTTTCCAGCAGACGCAAACAGGCTTCCACCGTTCCCCCGGTGGCCAACAGGTCATCCACAATCAACACCCGTTGGCCGGGTTTGATTCCATCCACGTGAATTTGCAACTCGTCGGTGCCGTACTCCAGTTCGTACGCAAAGGAGTGCAAATCGAAGGGCAGCTTGCCCGGTTTTCGGATCGGCACGAACCCCGCGTTGAGCCGCATCGCCAAGGGCGTTCCGAAAATGAATCCTCGAGCTTCGGCGGCCGCGACCACGTCGATCTTTTGGTCGAGAAAAGGCTTCGCCATCTCATCGACCGCCGCATTGAGCGCATCCGGATGAGCGAGCAGGGGAGTGATGTCCCGAAAAAGAATGCCGGGCTTGGGATAATCCGGGATGTCACGAACGTGATGACGCAGATCCATGTGCTGATACGATTTTCGTTGAGAAACAAAGTCCAGCTGATCACACAATATTGATCAACCTGTTTGCCGCATCCTAACGAATCAACACGCACGTCTCACACCGGGCAACCCAATCGCCGCCCGGTCAAACAGCAACTTTCGCTAAATCGGCGTCCGACGAGCGTGCCAAAGCGAGACTCCTTCGAATCAAACCGCTGGATCCACTTCCGGTGTATCGAAAATGCGATTCCATTCAGTCGGCGCAACCACCCCAGAAGCCCCCTCTCGCTCCGCCGCGCGACGGCAAGTGATGCAATCCATCGCGTACGGAATGGCTCGGAGACGGTTCAACGGAATGGGCTTCCCGCAATCTTCACACTCACCAAATCGGCCTTCCTCGAACCTCGCGATCGCTTCTTCGATTGCTAGCAATTCGCGGCTTTCGACCTCAACCAACTGACTGTTCAGTTCGTCCTGGACCGTATCCGCGGCGGCATCCAGAGCGTCGCCGGTTTTCTGATTGTGAAGTTCCTGCAACAGGCTGAGATCGCCCTCCAAAGCCCTTCGAAGCGCATCCCGACGCCGGAGCAACGTGACCCGAAGCTTTTTCAGTGTTTCATCGCGAGACATTATTCACCTCTTTGGCTGGCAAAGTGACCGGAACCGACCCAACTACGGCACTGACTGTGACGCACGCCGAGCCATTCAAGTTCACTCAAATGGAGCGTTCCTAGCTGCACACCGAGTCAAACCCCGGTTTCATTAGGGTAGATCGAGGAAAAGCCTTCCCTTCCACTAAAGGGACCTTTTCTACGTTTTCAGGGCGCCAACGGGGAAGAATTTCCGATTGCACGGGAACCCTGGCTGACGATCCCCCCGGCCGAGGAGCACCCCCTCTTCCAGGCCGCAAGCATTCAACCAGACACTTCCCCCCCTGCAAAGTCACCCGGAAGCCGCAAAGTTTGCCAAAACGGACCAAATGCCTTCATGCCCCTGGTCGGTTCAACCGAACTAACAGGAACAAGTGGTTACTCCGAACCGCTTGAACGGAAACGAAGTGAACCGAAACTCGACCGGACCCTCCCCATACAGGTCCGACGCAATCGCTTTCGGGACACTTTGCCGTTCTCAAGAAAGCATTCCCGTGAGAAGGAACTCCGTGGTGGCAACTGACTCCTCGAATACACCAACACACACCGAATCCGACTCCGTCACTGCCTTTGCGGCTCCCGCTCGGTCGGAGGTGTCGAATCGCTCCACAGGCGAAGGAACCGCGACGAGTTGGTTGAACCAGCCGCGTTACGCGGCGTCTTCCGAAGTGGATTCCACTGGCAGACCCTCATCCGGCCCATCGCACAGCAAACCGCTGGGCGATCATGGCACCATGTGGAATCAAGACGGCGCGATTGAGTTTCGAGTGCGATGCAAAGATCATCCCACGCGACGCTTGCGACTCGCTGGCGCTCGCTACACGCTTGGCAATGGAGTGGGATGCTCGATCCGCCTCGACGATCCAACCCTCCGTCCGCTTCATGCGGTCCTGATTCGAGATGCGCACCGCATCCTCATTCGGGCCTACTCGATCCCGTTGCTGATCAACAACGTTCGTGTCACCGAAGGGATTCTGCAACAAGGCGACGTGCTCGGCCTTGGCAACTATGAATTCGAACTGGTTCAAGCCAAGTTGGCTGAGGCCAGCAAACCCACGGCGCACCGCTTCGCTGAATCGGTGCCTCGCCTGGCATCCGGCACACCAGCCTCGATGTTTGATTCCAACGTTGAATTCCAAAAGGAAGCGGCGCGTTGGCACAAGCTCAAAGAAGAAGCGGAACAACACGACCAATGGGTGCGTGAACGACAAGACGAATTGCAACGGCAATCCGAACAGCTCGAATCCCAATTCAAAGCGTTGCGGGAACGCGAGGACGAAATTCGTTCTCAAGAAACCGCCGCGGTCGAACTGCACGCCGAATTCCAAGTTCGTCATCGCGAGCTGACCGATCGTCAAAACCAGCTTGCCACTCAACAACAACAGTTGGAAACGCAACGCGAAGAATGGCACACGCAACAGCAGCGTTTACAGGGTCGCGACGAGCAATACCGAACCCAAATCGAAGAACTGCTGCAGGAAAAAGAATCCCTCTTCGAACGTGAACGCGACAGCGAACGTCGACTCACTGAAACTCGCCAGCAATTGAAAGCATCGCAAAGCCAAGCCGATGCTGCCGCGGAAGCGGTGACCCAAATGCGCACGAAGTTTGCCTCGCTCAATGAACAGTTGCTCGCCCTTGGTGAACAACAAGAATCACTGCAGTCGATGGGAATGGAACGCGTCGAAGAACACGCTCGCCAATGCAACGAGCTGTCAACGGCACGCGACGAAGCCATTGCCCAACGAGAACGAGCCAACCAAGAACGCGACGAGGCACTCGACCAAAAGGCCAGCAGCGATGCCAAGGCCAGTGAGAGTCAGAAACGTTGCGATGACCTGCTCAAGACCGAGGAATCTCTCCGACAAGAGATCGAAAGTCTCCAGATCGAGATCTCCGACGCTCGCAAAGAAGCCGAGGCACTGCGTCGTGATTGCCAGCACGCTCGCACCACCATCGGTGAACTCGAGGCACGGGTCCGCGAATCAGAGGATCGTCACGACACCGACCGGACGTCGTGGAGCGATGAGATGGACGCGCTGCGAACCGGCGTGGATGAGCTGACGATCAGCCTTGCACAAGCCGAACAACAACTCGCTCAACTCCGCGAAGACAACGACAAACTTCGCGAAACTTTGTTGGTCACGGAAGAGCAACGCGACGAGTTCAAAGCCAAGTACAATTCGTCTGAAAAACAGCGTCTCCGCGCCGAGCGAGAAGTTTCAGAAACTCGTCAGTTGTTCGACCGCTCCAATCGGGACCATGACGACACGCTCGATCAAATCGAACGACTCGAAGAGGAAACCCGCCAACTGATCAGCGGGAAATCCGTCGACGAACCCAAAGACGCCCCCTCCAACTTCCGACTGGGTCTGCTTTCAGCCGCAGCAACTTCGACCGAAGATGACGACTCGTTGGAAGAGGCCCCCGAGTCCTCCATCGCTCGCGACGACGAAGCGACACCGCTCGAAGCCAGCGACATCGCTGAGGAACCAGACGTGTCCTCGCCAACCGCGGACGCAGTGGGACTGCACATTGCCAGTGAAACAGACCCAGAATCCGTGGGATCACCGTCCACGTCCGACGCCCATGGGGCCGACGAACTGATCGACGAAGCCCTGAGCATGGTCCACGACTCCGAAACGGATCGACTGCTGCAAGAGGCCGAAGAAAAGGCTGCCAGCTGGAGCACCCCGATCGCCGAAGAAACCGTCGAACAAGAATCCGACGAGGATGCTTGGCCAACCTATGACAGTGCTCAAGCGAAGGGATTCGACGACGCCGAGTCAAACGTTTCGATCGCGGATCCTGTCGGACTTGCCACACCAGAACCGCTGGCGGACGATCCCTCGTCACCTGGGTGGCCCGAAGAATCTGAATCGCTGTTGCTGCCAGAAGACAGGCTCGCCGACCAACCGACTCAAGAAGCGTTTCGTTCGACCAACGAAATCAACGACTTGCCTGAAGCGAATCACGACAATGAGATCCGCAACGAAAACGCAACCGTTGCCGCTGATCCGGAATTGGACACCGACGCTTCCGCCAATCCCTGGACCGACGCTGAAGAATCCAACGAGGATGCCGGCGTTCAACAGTTCGCTGCTGAATTCACGGCCGCCGCCCAAGAAGAAGCCGACCAAATTCGCGAAGCTCGACTGTCTCAGGAATGGACTTCCGAAAGCCCCGCCTCTGAGAACGCATTTGAGACCGACGACGAACCAAACTCGATGGTTCAAGAAGTGGAAGCAGAACTGAATGCGGCCACCATGGGCTTCGATCTCGATGCGGAATCGCAAACCGAGAACCCCTGGGCAACCGTTGATCTGGACCGTTCTTTCGACGACCAGGAATCATCAACCAGCGGATTCACCTCGATCAATTCGGCCGAAGAGGTTGATGACGTCGATGACGTTGAGACCCCATCACCACTCAGTTTGGCTGACCAACTGATTCGTGATCTCAACGCGGAAAAAAGTGGCACTGAGAGTGAAGAGCAGCCTCGCCACGAAGACGACATGGCGGACACCGGCACCCAAATGTGGGACGGCCAAACCGATTATGCAGCGAATCTGGATTCGGACGTTGCCCAATTCGAACCTGCGAACCTCGATGAAACGGACGAAGTAGCAGAACCGAACCAAGAGGCACTCGAAGCCTCCGGCACACAATCCTATTCCTGGGATCAGCCAGAGTCGGATGAGTCCTTTGACGTCGCCGAAGAATATGAGTCGACGCTCGCGGACGTTGAAGTCGAACCCGTCGGCATCGAACTGCCAAGCACCGAAGAGACCACGACGGAAACGGTCGTCGCATCGGGCTCCGATGAACCAGATGACGACTCCATCGAAGCCTACATGAACCGTCTCCTGCAACGCGTTCAGAAGCAGTCCGGCACCGACTCCGAACCGGAGACGCCCAAATCACCGAAGACTGTCGCGAAGCCAGTTGTGTCGCAGCTTCCCGTCGCAGAAACCATCGAATCGGAACTAGAGACCATCACCCCGGTCGACCCGGATGCTCCATTGATCCCTCGGTCACAGGCCCCCGAACGAAACAGCAATCTCTCCGCGATGAGAGAACTGGCAAACGAAAGTGCCCGCAGTGCTGTCGAACGAAGTGCCAAGTCACAAACACACAGTTCTCGTGTGCAAGCGATGGTCAAGTTCATGCAAGCGGCTGTGGCCATCATCTGCGGCATCGCCGCGGTGGCCTTCGTCGCGCAAGGCATGCTGAAGATCGTCGCCGCTGTGGCAGCTCTCTTGATCGCAGTCATCTGCGTGAAAGAAGGCATGACGCTGTTGTCCGTCGCACGCAACCGCTCGACCAAGCCGAGCAAGAAAACGCAACCGGAAACCGTCGACGCTGAAATCGTTGAATGAGCTCGTCTGACGGGCAGGAGTTTGCTTGGCAAACGAACGCCGACTGCCTCCGAAACTCAATCGCTCGTCGAAGGATACACGGCGACTCGAACAGGTCGCTGCTGCATGGCGAATTCGAACGCTTGATCCACATCGGCGAGTGAAAAACGCTTCCCCACCAAGGACTCAAAGGGAAAGCGTTGGTGGTTGCGTTCCAAAAACTGCAAACCACTGTCGAGATCTCGCGGCAGATAGTTGTGCAAACCGCGAAGGGTCAGCATTCGGCGAACCACCTGCTCCGGATACAGAGCCACCGGATCTGACGGGAACACAGATCCCACCAACATCACGCATCCACCGAGTCGCACGGATTCCAAACAAGCTTCCACAGCGGTGGTGACCCCGGCAAAGTCGATTGCCAGGTCCACTCCACGACCAGCGGTCAATTCCAGCAACCTTGCCTGACGCTGCTCTGCGGAATCGCTGGCAAGCACATCGGTGGCCCCAAACGCCAGAGCCAACTTCGCTCTTTCTTCGTTGGGATCCGCCACCACAATTCGCGCCGCTCCCGCTTCTCTGCATTGGGCCGCCGCGGTCAACCCAAGCATGCCCGCGCCAACAATCAACACGGTTGCACCGTTGACCGCATGGGTCTGACTCACCAACCGAAGCGCCGCCGAAACCGTGGCCGTGGCACAGTTCACCGGTGCGACCACCTCGTTGCTCAAAACCGCAGGGACCGAAAAGATCGGGGTTCCCGCGACCAGCACGCAGTGTTCACTCAGCCCGCCGGTTGGATGCCCACCATTCGCTTCATGGCCGTACTTGAAAAGCGAATCGCACTTCTGATTCAGTTCGTTGTCGCAGTAAAAACAAGCTTCACAGCCCACTGACATCGCCCAGGTGATGCGTTGGCCAATCTGCAATGGGCCCCCGTGGTAATCCACCGGCGTGAGTTCACCGCACCACCCCACGACTTCGCCCACGATTTCATGACCGAGCACTCCCCCGTCATGTCCGCAGCGTCGCCCTGAAACCGTGTGCAAGTCGCTGCCACACAGCGTGCAGCAAAGGACGCGCACAAGCACCTGTCCTTCACACAGTGGTTCGAGCAACTTCTTGGCCTGCACGAACCGACGTTGCGTGGTGTCAAACTCCATCGCGATGTTTTGCAGATCGTTGCGCAGATCGGTTTCTGATTTCATTTCACTCATGGTCGTCCCAGCCGAAAAAGGCATAACACTTCGGCTTCATTGGCATACGGATTCGACAAACAGTGCTCCACTTCACTATCGAAATACAAGCTGTCGCCTTTCAAGAGATTGAACTCCTGCTCGCCGTAGAGAAACCGCACCCGTCCTTTCAACACCATCAGAAATTCTTCGCCTTCATGCGTTCGCGGTTCACGTTCTTCCCCACTGGGGACCTTCAACAAGAACGGGTCCATCGTCCGATGAGCCCGTTCACTGGCAAGTGAAAAATACTGCGTCGTCGAATCCGGATCTCGCTGAATGAGTTTCCGCTCGCTGCGCCGAACACAAACGATTTGAGGACGGTCATCCAAACCTTCCAACAAACTCGCGGTCGAGACACCCAGGGCGGACGCCAGCTCAGCGAGCGCTGGAAGCGAGGGCGTGATCCGAAAATTCTCGACTCGCGACAGCCAGCTTTTCGTTTGACCACTTTGCTGCGCCACCTCGTCCAAGGTCATCCCACTGTCCAGACGGAGTTGCCGGAGACGCTGTGCTAACTCCACCAAATTCATCCCTGCCCCCCTGATCGCGTCAATGTGAGAATCAGGTGAAGAATTCTCGTTGCGTGTTGACTGTCAAGCAACATTGTTGCACCATCGCGAAGTCGCGTCCAGCTTTGGAGCGTCGCCCAACATTGGCTTCTTTCAATCTTCACAATCCCGTGTGTGACTTCATGGCCATGACCACGGATGCTTCCCTGAATGGGCAGGCAACGATCACACAAGATGACTTGGCGACACAGGCAGACGTGCTCAAAGGAGGCCCGCTCACGCGTTGGTTGTCGAACGCCAACCCGACCACCTTTTCGATCTACTGCATCATTGCGGCGTTTGGCACCTACTTCTGCATGTATGCCTTTCGCAAGCCCTTCACTGCGGCCACCTATGACGGCATGCTTGCGTTCGGTGTGGGCTACAAAACAATCCTGATCACTGCGCAAGTCGCCGGGTACACCCTGTCAAAGTTCATTGGCATCAAGGTGGTCTCTGAAATGCCACCACGCTATCGGGCGATCTCAATCGTGGCCTTGATCGCAATCGCAGAACTCGCGTTGTTCCTGTTTGCCATCACACCGGTCCCATGGAATTTCGTCTGGCTGTTTGTCAACGGTCTGCCACTGGGAATGGTCTTTGGAATGGTGCTTGGATTCTTGGAAGGACGCGCCGTCACCGAAGCACTCTCCGCCGGATTGTGTGCCAGTTTCATTCTCTCATCCGGCTTTGTGAAATCCGTCGGCCGCACTTTGATCGAAAGCTATCAAGTCGAGACGTTTTGGATGCCCGCCATCACCGGTCTGATCTTTCTACTGCCGCTGTTTCTGTTTGTTTGGATGCTGTCGCAGATCCCAGCCCCCTCATTCGCGGATGAACAATTGCGTTCCAAACGCTCGCCGATGAACGGTCAACAACGACGTGCCTTCTGGCGACGGCATGCCTTGGGGTTGACCGGCCTGCTGACGATCTACGTGCTGCTAACAGTCATTCGTAGTTTGCGAGACGACTTCGCAATCGAAATCTGGACGGAACTGGGTGTCCAGAACGAACCCACCGTTTTCGCACGCTCCGAATTCTGGGTGATGATCGGAGTGGTTGCCATCTCCGGACTGACCAGTCTGATCCGAGACAATCGCACCGCCTTTCTTTCTTCGATCGGACTCTTGGCGACCGGATTCGTGATCGTGGTGGCCGCGGTGGCCGGGCAAGCCCTCGGGAAGCTGTCGCCCATGGCATTCATGGTGACGCTGGGGTTTGGCATGTACGTCCCCTACGTGGCCTTTCACACCACCGTGTTTGAACGCATGATCGCGGCCCTCAAAGAATCCGGCAATATTGGCTATCTCATGTATTTGGCCGATGCCCTCGGCTACCTCGGGTACATCGGCGTGATGCTGTATCGCAATTCAGTCACCTCCGACCAGAACTTTCTCTCGTTGATGAACTACACATCCGTGATCGTTGCTGGGTTGGCCAGCGTCATCACCCTCTTCCTCTGCGTCCACTACACGACCAAAATCCCACGCCAGTCTCGTGACGCCGCCGTCGCGGATTGAAACATGACCATCCCAACTCATTCCATGCTTCCCAATGAACGCTGACAGCACCGGCCCCCGACATTCCGACTTGCTGATCATCGGCGCGGGTGCCCTCGGCAGCTTTTACGCCTACCACGCGTTGCAGCGAGGACTGCGTGTCACCCTGGTGGAACGAAGTTCGCAACCCAACGGCGCGACCACTCGCAACTTTGGCCAAGTCGTTCCCTCCGGGCTTGATCAGTCTTGGCAGAGCCATGGACGCGAAAGCCTGCGGATCTATCGAGAGCTTCAATCACAAATCGAACTGTCCGTCCGCCAAAACGGAAGCATCTACATCGCCTCGGACGAGGAAGAATGCACGCTGATCGAAGAATTGCACCAGATCAACCAACAGACTGACTACCGCTCGGAATTGCTCACCGCTGAGCAATGCCGAAGCAAATACCCCAACCTCCGATCCGACTACTGTCGCGGCGGACTGTTCTTCCCAGATGAAGTTTCCGTCAACCCGCGGCAGATGATCCATCATTTGCATGACCACCTGCGAACGCAACCGAATTTCGAGTTGCGGTTCGCGACGCTGATTCAGCAGGTGACTCCAGTGAGTGCCGACTTGATTCAAGTCGAGACCTCCACCGGCGAAGCATTGACCGCCAACAAAGTCATCGTCTGCTGTGGAAGTGAATTCCAAACCCTGTTCCCGGATCATTTCCGGCAAAGCGAGATGAAGCTTTGCAAACTGCAAATGCTGAGACTCGCCGCTCAACCAACATCGGTTCTGCCGGGCAACATCCTCACCGGGCTGTCGATCCGCCGCTACGAGAGCTTCTCCGAGTGCCCCTCGTGGAACGCGATCAAAGCCAGCGAAGCCAAAGACACGTTCGCTCAACAGTGGGGACTGCATATCCTGTTCAAACAAGAACCCGATGGCAGCATCATCTTGGGCGACTCCCATGAGTACACTTCCGCTGACCAACCCGACCGACTTGATTTTGATCTCCGATCAGACGTCAACGACGCCATCTTGGAGGAGGCGAAGCGTATCATGGACCTTCCATCCTGGGACATCGAAACGTCTTGGTACGGAATCTACAGCCAAACCTCACACCCGTCTGGCATTCACCAGGACACGATTTCCCCGAACGTGCATGTCACCACGGGGATTGGCGGCAAGGGAATGACCAGCAGCGCCGGATTCACACGACACCATCTCACCGAGCTTTACAATGATTGAACTTGTCGTCTTTGACATGGCTGGAACCACCGTGGACGAAAACAATGTCGTCTACAAAACGGTGCGTCAGGCCATCAACGCCGCCGGATACAACTTCACGCAAGAACAAGTCCAATCGGCGGGCGCAGGGAAGGAAAAATCCCAAGCCATTCGGGACGTGCTGGCGTTGGATGGCAACGACCATCCCGACACCGAAGTCCAGTCGATTTTTGCTGACTTCCGAAGGCGACTCGCCGAAGCCTACGACACCCTCGATGTCACGGAACAACCGGGCGCATCCGAGACCTTTCGCGAGCTTCATTCACGCGGAATCAAAGTCGTCCTCAACACCGGCTACGATCGCCCAACTGCCGAAAAGCTGGTTCACAAAATTGGCTGGGTCGTCGGGCAGGACTTCGACGCGCTGGTCACCGCCAGCGATGTTGAAACCGGGCGTCCGGGGCCGGACATGATCTACCTCGCCATGGCACTGACGCAAGTCACCGATGCATCCGCCGTCGTCAAAATCGGTGACTCGCGCATCGACATCGAAGAAGGGCAGAACGCAAACTGTGGAATGGCTCTGGGCATCACGACCGGTGCCCAACCCGAAAACGAATTGCTGCAATCCAATCCGACCGCGGTGATCCATCAACTCCGTGACCTGCTCCAGTTGGTCGACCAAACCAGTCAACTCTCCAGGTAAAACGGACGCTCATCCTTCTCGAAGAAGCAGGTTGGCAGGAATGATTGGGTCCAACCACGTGAGCCGATTGGGCGTGAGCCCGGTTGTGCGAGGAAACCGTGGCGAACGCCGAGCGGCTCACATCCCCGATGACTTCTGCGCGCCTGCTGAGGAGCTCGATGCCCGGCGTTTCCATCTCTTGCCTCCGAAGAGGTCGAGCGGCGAGGGGATTGCGATCAAGCATGTGAGGCGTTCAGGTCTGCCGCCAAACACCAACACAGCTGAATTCGCCTGGCCACTCAGTTTGCTTTTTCTCGCAAACGCCGGGCAAGGTACTTCGCCGTCTCGTCGGCGATCACGTTGTATCCCGCGAGGTTCGGATGTCGATCCGAATACCACCCTGGAAGCCCACCTAAAATTGCATCGAGCTCATTCCCCATCACCTCGACACGATCCCCATGCACAAAAGGCTCGACCAGTTCAAGGTACTTTGTCGGCACTTTTCCCAGATCGTAACGGCGATAGTTGAGCGCATTGGGGCCCTTGCTCAGTTCTTCTTTGTATCGCGGGTAGATATCGAAAACATCGATGCCTGCCTTGGCCGCCGCGTTTCGAATGAGCCCGTTGATTTCTTCGCTCGCCTCTTCGCTGGAAAACGGGATCACGGTCATCGCGATCAGTTCGGCGTTGGGATGGTCGCTTCGCAATCGCTCGCACAACTCAGCAAAGTGTTTCGGGAAGTTCTCGACAAAGTTTTCAATCTTCGCTCGGTCGTTGATCCCATATCGAATGAAGATGTAATCCAGGCCCGGTAGATCAGCACCATTGCGTTCGTAACGCCCGGAATCCAACAACCGACGAATCGTTTCTCCGCCCTGACTCGAATTGGTCACTTGAAACGGCGGAAGCCCCTCTTCCGCAGCCAACAACTGCTCCAAGACCCGCTCCAGATGTGGCCCCTCTGGTTTCAATCGTCTCGGCACACTGCCCTCGGTGGTGCTATCGCCGAGCAACAGAACCTGATGCATCCCATCGTGCACGGCATGAGCATTCTGCGGCGAGCCAGCGATCGCAACCAAGAACACTCCCACCCACAGAGGAGCGACAAATGAACACCAAGAAGAACCAGGAAGACGCATCGGCGATTGCCCTTTCATGAGAGTGGAATGCATCACCCAATCTTATCGCAATTCCACTGGACGACCGCTTTCGGCGCACCAAGATTTCGGTCAGGAAGTAGATTGGGTTGAATCAATCACAACGAGTGATCTCAACCATCACTTGCCCAACCACTGACGAACCTAAAATGCCACCTCTCGATACGTTGCCAACCGCATGGCGTCTGTTTCCAGTGCTTCTGTTCTTGGTTTGCGATGGAAGCTCGCTTTCGACTGCCGTTGGCGAGGACCAGACCAAGACGTCCGGAGAAACGACCGAGAATGTGAATGTGCTCAGCTACAACATTCACATGTGGCAGATCGGCGTGGATGACTTGGCAACCATCATCCGCCAATCGGGAGCGGACATTGTCGGTTTGAACGAAGCCTGGAACGAGAAAAAAAACGAAGCGATCGCTCAAGAACTGGGATTCAACGCTGTCTACGGCGGGCGTTCGCCAACCGAACCCCACCCCGCGAAAACTCACACGATCAATGGGTTCTACATGCCACAGGTCCTGTTGACGAAGCACAAGGTCATCCATTCCGAAGTCTTCAATGCGCTGGCGGCCAAGGACCACGAACGCTTCGACTCCGACGTCCCGATTCATCGTGGTGGAACCTTGGCCGTGCTCGAAACCGCCAAGGGGAACCGCATCGTCGTTTTCGTCCTGCATCTGCACCCGTGGGGCGAAGGGAGCGACGAAAAAATGACCTCCATGCGGCTGCAAGAGATCGAAGGGATTGCAAAGAAACTCCAACCCTACCAAGACCTCCCGGTGGTCATCCTTGGTGACTTCAACACACAGTCCCATGTCGATGTCGACGGTGGCTGGAAAGTCACCCGTTTCCTTGAAAGTCAGGGCTATGAAGATCTGTACCGAACGACTCATCCGGATCCCCTGAGCCATCCTGGCCAGACCTTCCGCGACACCCGAATTGACTACATCTTTCACAACCAACACTGTTCCGCCGTCAGCAGCCAAGTGGTCCAAGAAGGCGTCTTCGGGTCGCGAGGCTACGATCAATCCGATCATCTCGCCATTTCCGGTGTTTTAAAAGTGGAGACCTCCACCAAGCCTGCGGTTCATCCTGTGAACTGAGCCACTGTGCTCGCGACAGATGGTTGGAACCCCAGCCCTCAGAAGCGTTGAAGAGGGGATCCATTTTCAGCGCAAGATCACTGCCGCAGCAAACACCGCTGGGAGCCTGCTGGTCTGTCACGACTTATTCTGAGGGTAGTGGGCGAGGCGACGAGTCCTGAACTGGCGTCAAATCCAAGGACTCGTCGCCTCGTCCACTACGATCAACCTTAGCTTTTGGCTGTGACAGGCCACTACCCGTTTCCCACCGGATCCTTTGCTTGAGGAGCCGTCCCCTCAATCTGCCGGTAGGTCAGGTTGATCCGCTCATCAACCGGTTTCTTTGTCTTGGGGATCTCATGCTTCCAAAATTGCTGCATCGTTCCCGACATGATGATGAGCGTCCCATGACCCACCGGAAAGCTCATCGTTTCCTTTGTCTGGTTGTGCTTGATCCGAAAGTTCCGCGTCGCTCCTAGCGACAAAGATCCAATCACACTTCCCATTTCGGGTTCGTCATCGGCATGCATCCCCATGCTGTCCTGACCGGATCGATAGCGATTGAGCAGGCAGAAATTGTACTCGCCCTGAACCGCTTCGATCTTCTCTTTGATCTCCCGCAGCGTCGGCGTCCAGGGAAGAGCCACATTGACGGTTCCGGAGTATCGATAGGTCGCACCAGCATCCCCGTAGGAAGCCGTCAACCGAGGCTGCATGTGTCCAAAGATCCCCGGCTTTTGTTCCCAATGACACTCATCCCTGATCGCGACAAAGCAACGATCGGCCAACGCGGGAGGCAAAAAGAACTCGTCGTAGTGCAGAACACCTCCATCGGCGAGGTGAATGGTTCGAAGTGTTTTCGATCGGCTGCGTTTCATGCCCCCACCTGCCGGAACGCATCGAGAAAAGTCTCCGGGGCCTGAGCACCCGACAAAGCGATTTTGTTTTGGACGATGAAGAAAGGAACGCCAGTGACCTGATGCTGCTGAGCTCTTTCGCCAGCTTGAGCGATGACGTCCAGCCCCGCGTCGCTGTGGAGCATGTCGTCCACGAGCTGTCGATCCAGCCCGGCTTCCGCAGCCACCTCCCTCAGCGTTTGCTGACCACCAATGTCCCTGCCTTCGCTGAAGTAAGCCCGGAACAGCCCCTCCACGACCGCGTCCTGACAGCCATGCTGACCGGCAAACCAAATCAGTCGGTGAGCATCCACCGTGTTGGGCGTCCGCTCTGCTTTTTCGAAATCAAAATGAATCCCTTCGGACTCGCCAACGGCCTTGAGTTCCGCATCCAGTTCCATGGAGCGTTCCCAACTGCCAAATTTCCGAGAGCGATATTCTTTGCGGGGAATGCCTTCTTGGGGCATCGTCGGGTTCAGCTGGAATGGATGCCAGCGAACCAGCACCTCACGCTGGCCGTCCAGCGCGGCAATCGCCTTTTCAAGCCGCCGCTTGCCGATGTAGCACCAGGGGCAGATGACATCCGAAATCACATCGACGGTAACATTCATTGTGGCTCCTGATTCAACGATAGAAGTCGATCCACTTGAACGTGATCGACTTTGGATTGTCGTCCAACAAGGCCTTGGGAAGTTGCATCTCGAAGTACCCTTCGTTCAACGGAATCCTTCTGACGGGTTCCCCATCCTTGTCCAACATACGAATGTCCATCCAGGACGGATGCTTCGCATCCAGCGGCGAATCATCTTTGCTGATTCGCCGCTTGCCATCCTGACTCGAAACGCTCGCTTCAAGCATCCTTTTGCCGTTAATGACTTGAAGTCTCTCCAGCCCTTTCAGGTGCAACCGCAACATCACGCTGGCCGGCCATTGGTCATCACTGCGTTCGACAACCGCCTGACTGATTCCCTTCGGGCTTTGAACTTCGATGACGACGCGGTCCTCTTCAGCCGCGATCTTCACCTTGTCGCGATCGTGCTTGGTCGTGATTCGGAATGCTGGGTCATCGCCGCACGCGGTGACGCAGTTCGTCATCCCCAGCACGACCGGCAAACAAAGGACGGAGACTGCCAGAAGGTTTGAAATGGTGAACACTTCCAATCGTTTCGGTTCCAAGGGATTCTTCATTGCCACGATTCTAACCGGAGCGACCACGAGCAGGATAGAATTGGCGTCCCCCCTTTGGAGATACCAATGACGATTTCACGCCGACAATTCTGCGGAGCTCTCGGAGCCGGCCTCGCCATGTCCAACGCGGACCTGTTCGCGGATCCGACGCCTCCCAAGCCACTCCGAGTGATCGCCTACAACATTTACCGACTCGCGGGATGGCCGAATCAACGTAGCTCGGCGAAGGAAGCGGTTGCCAAAGGGCAGATGGCAAAGCGATTGGCGATGGAACTGGCCCTGCACGATCCCGACATCATCAACTTCTCCGAATCACCCGCGGTGGAATTGACCGAAGAAGTGGCCGAACTTCTCGGAATGAATCATGTTCGATTTCCAAGCGGTGGCAATTGGCCAGGAACGCTGCTGAGTAAGTTCGAGATCACGGAGTCAAAGAACGCCCCCATGCAAGGCGGCAGGCCGAAAGAGTTGTTCACCCGACATTGGGGACAAGCCACGGTGAACGTGTCGGACGACGAACCATTGATCGTGCATTCGGCCCATCTCTTCCCAACCGCCGATCCCACCGTTCGGCTGAGAGAAATTCGAGCGATGATCGAATCGATGAAACCAGATCTGGATGCCGGTCGGTCGATGCTTTTGATCGGCGACCTGAATCACAGTCCCGACACAGATGAATACAAACTTTGGATGGACGCTGGTTGGGTCGACACGTTCACCCAAGTCGGCCAAGGCGAAGGCCCAACCATCAAGTCGGACATTCCCAAGTGGCGGATCGACTACGTCCTGGCCGCTGGACCGATTGCCGATCGAATCGTTGAATCCAGGCCCTTGTTTGAAGGGGCCTTCCGGCTCAACATCAATGACGAGACCTCGTTTGCCTTGAGTGATCATCTTCCACAATTGGCAGTCTTTGAATCGCAATAGACGAACCTCCTCCGAAAATGGCAGAGGCGAAAGTTCCATGGACGGTGGGACGACAATCTCGTCGTTCAAGCACCGAACGACGCCGCGGCAACGAACGACACACTTGGCAGATTCCCTGATCGACGCCAAAGGGCCGTCTCTGAAATCACAGCCGGTGCTTTGGGGGGAGGATCGATGACACCAGCGGAACTTCTCAACGCTGGCACTCGGCAAACGACGCGGAGGCACGTCGTCCCCTTGGAAATCCGCCCCCTCGATCGGCTGTCGAGGGTCATGAACGCGAGGAATCATCGTCAGCTCAATTGTGTGGGGCCGAAAATCCCCTAGGTTTTCTCCGTAAAACCAATTGGATTTGTGGAGTGTATTTGGCATGGACGAAGAATCGGCGGACAAACATGAGCTATTCCTGACGCTATTCACCGCGAATGAGGCGGCGATTCGTGCGTTTGTGCGCCGCTTGGTGCCCACTCGGCAGGACACAGCCGACGTGATGCAGGGGATCACGCTCGTTCTTTGGCGGAAGTTTGACCAACTCGACGATCGCGATGGGTTTCGCAAGTGGGCGTTTCGCGTGGCTCGATATGAATCGCTCGGATGGCTTCGCGACAAGGGTCGTGACCGTCATGTGCTGTCCGAGGACCTGCTTCACTTGGTCGCTGAAGAGGCAACTCGGGATGAATCCTGGCTGGCTGCCCAGCGTGATGCGTTGGATCAATGCCTTGAAAAACTACCTCAACCGAACAGACAACTTGTACTAGCGGCCTATGCGCCGGAAGCCGAGATTCAACAGGTTGCTCAGCGGAGCGGTCGGACGGTGGGCGCGTTTTATCAATGGTTGCACCGGATTCGCTTGCAACTGGTTGAGTGCACCCGACGGACCCTCGGGACGGAGGGACTGTCATGAGTCGCCCTTCCGACAAGCAAACTCTGATTGCAGACTATGCAGCCGGAATCATTGACGCCGATGCCCTCGGCGAGCTTGAACGATCGCTGCGTGTGGATGCAGAGTTCCGACGTGCTTTCATTGAATACCTGAATCTGGACTCAGCCCTATCAGATCTGGCCGCTCTCTCGGATGCCGAATTCGATGCGATCAATTCGGAGCACGCGCCGACTCCGGAAACCCCCGTCGTCCTTCCGTGGTCAGCTTGGCAACCTTTTGGCATTCTGGCTGGCCTCGCTGCTGCCGTGCTCCTGGTCGTGGGAATCGTATGGTTCAAACCAACGGCCGAACCACAATCGACAGCGGCAGCAGTTACGGTGGAGGTCATTTCTCTCGATGCGGCCCAACTGGCTGGTGTCGATCAGACAGTTCGGGTTGGCGACTGGATCGAATGGAATCGCATCCGCCTGGAATCAGGAGCAATCCAGGTTCGATTGGACAATGGTGTTGTCCTCGACTTGTCTGGTCCACTGGACGGCACCCTGGAATCCTCGATGCGTTTGCGACTCGCGCACGGGCGTCTGAATGCGGATGTTGGGGAGTCAGGCCAAGGCTTCACGGTCGTGACCGATCATGGAGAAATCATCGATCTTGGCACTCGTTTCGGCGTCGATGTGTCTGACGACGAAGCGAGCGTGGCTGTCTTTGACGGTGAAGTCAAAGTCGACTCTCAGGGCAATTCCAAAATTGGACGCCCGCTGAACGTCTTCGAAGGCGAAGGGGTCCGTCTTCGCAAAGGTCGCAAGCCGCGTCGACTGTCCGCTGTCTGGTTGTCGCAGGGACCATTCGGTCTTTCCGCGAGCAACGCCTCTTCGATCGTGCTCAATGTCACGGACAATGCGGCGACCGATGGCTTTCACCGCTTCTACGGAATCCTTTCCGGTGGAATGCGTGAAGGAACCATTGCCTACACGACGCATGCTTCCACTCCGCGACCGGACGTTGTTTGGCGAGCCGCGGAAGGCGAAGAGTTCCCTGCCGAATTGCTCGGCGCCGACGTCGTTTGCCCGTTCCACGTCGATCGGCAAGAACAGTCGCTGACCATTTCATTGCAACTTGCAGGATCGGCAGACGTTTACGTCATGCATGACCGACGCAGGCAGCCCGCTGCCTGGCTACAGAACGGATTTCAAAAAACCGAGTGGACGCTTCGCAGCGGACCATGGCGTCCGGTGAGCCCTTTGGCTCAGGGAATCGAACCGGATCAAGCTGGTGACCTCTACGTTCAGTACTCGGTCTGGAAGAAGCGTGTCGATGCAGCGAGCAACGTTGAACTCGGTCCACCCCAGACCGATGGCGATCGAGGAAACAAGGCGATGTACGGCATCGCCGTCAAAGGCATCCCCGGACTGTAATCATTGATGACCACCCAATTCCCCCCACATGAATGTCGCATGACCTGCCACTTCATTCTTTCAACTGGATCGCGAATGTTCCGCCTGTTTGTCTCCTTGATCACGCTGCCAGTTGTGTTGGCTGCTTCCCCCGTGTTGGCTCAGCCAGCCACGTTGCAAGAGATGTTTGAGACGGTCGACGCCAATCAAATTGCCAAAGAATCTCGGCTGCGTGGCGATCCGGAACGCGGGGCGATCGTGTTCTACGCCTCTGCAGCGGCATGCGCGAACTGTCATGTGACTGGCGATGGACAGTCACCGCTTGGACCCGACCTGACGCGATTGGGAGAAAGCATCACTGACGTTCACTTGGTTGAATCACTTCTGCATCCCTCCAAATCCATTCGCAAGGGCTACGAAACAGTCCAACTGCTCACAGCCGATGGTGAAGTTCGAGCGGGAATGCTGGTGTCTGAAGACGACGACAAACTGGTACTCCGCGACGCCACCAATTTAGAAGCCAGTCTCTCGATCGCGAAAGACGACATCGAAGCTCGCAATACCTCCCACGTTTCGATGATGCCCGAGGGCTTGGTCGCAACACTGAACTCCCCGCGGGAGTTCCTCGACTTGATCAGCTACCTGCTTGCGATTCATGAAGATGGCCGCGAGCGAGCTGATGCCCTGAAGCCAACCGCGGAGCAATTGATTCCCAAAGACGACACCATCAACCTGAATCACGCCCAGATCATCCGGCGGGCTGAAAACGGAAAGCTGAAACGCGGCAAACAGATTTACGAGTCCACGTGCTATCAGTGCCATGGCAAAGATGGAAACACGCCCTCGCTGGCAACCGCCCGAGCGTTCGGCACACAGAAGCTGAAGTTCGGTGCCGACCCGCACAGCATGTTCAAAACGCTCTCGCATGGAAACGGCTTGATGGCGGCTGCTTCGGCTCTGTCCCCACGGGAACGTTACGAAGTCGTGGCCTACATTCGTCAGCAGTTCATGAAGGACTCCAACCCGGACTACTTTCCGGTCACACCGAAATACTTGAGTTCGCTGCCCAAGGGCACGGACATGGGAGACTTCAAGCTCGATCCCGATCGCGACTACGGTCCGGCGCTGGCATCGCAACTGGGCCGCGACGTCAACAGCGCGTTGACGGTCAAACTGGGCAACCTCTCGATCGCCTACGACTTACACACGATGGATCAAGCCGCGATTTGGTCCGGCGGTTTTCTGGATGTGGATCAAACTCAACACAAACGCGGCCGAGGTGAAGGGTATCCCAAACCGCGAGGCCAAATGGTTGCGGCGTTGGACCTTTGGCAATGGGGCCATGATGGCTCGCTCGACTATCCCAAAACGGATCTGCTGCCGCGTGGTCCGTTGCCACAGCCTTGGCTGAACTATCACGGTCACTTTCTCTGTGGCGACCAAATCGTATTGAACTATTCCGTCGATGGTCGCGAAATTCTCGAAGTGCCATCCGCGATACCAAATCAAACAGCGATCCGACACACGCTGACAATCCATGGCGGGAAGCCGTTGGTGCTGGCAGTCGGAAAGTCGGGGACTGGGCGTGTCCGCCCCATGCTCAAGGGCGACATCGATGACGTGACGCTTTCGTTGGATGACCAGCAACGATGGGTCGTGAAGATTCCCGCCGGTGAAACGACACGCGTGATCGACATCGTTCGATTCGGGGATGCTGCTGCCGACGCAAAGGATCTAGCACTCTCGGCGATTGATCCCGCCGCGATGACGGCAGGTGGCGACCTGCGCTGGCCAGAAGTCTTTGAAACGATCGGCTACCGTGGTTTTCAATCGGGTGCTTACGCGGTGGACACCATTGCCATCCCGGAATCGACACCTTGGAACACCTGGTTCCGTACTTCAGCGATCGATTTCTTTCCCGATGGCCGAATGGCGGTGGCAACCGTTGGGGGTGACGTGTGGATCGTGTCCGGCATCGACGACGACTTGCTGAATGTTCGATGGAAACGGTTCGCGGGCGGCATGTTCGAACCCTTTGGTATCAAAGTGGTCGACGGGCTGATTTATGTGAATTGCCGAGACCGACTGACGCGTCTGCACGACCTCAACCAGGACGGTGAAGCGGACTTCTATGAAAGCTTTAGCGCCGACACGGACGTTTCCACGTTCTTCCATTCGTTCAACTTCGATCTGCAGACGGACGCGGAAGGCAATTTCTACTACGCCAAAAGCGGTCAGTACACGGACTACAAACTTCCGGGCGCGATCGTCAAAGTTTCAGCCGATGGAAAAAGCCGCGAGGTCATCTGCACCGGACTGCGAACGCCCAATGGAATGGGAATTCTGCCCGATGGTCGGCTGACGGTGAGCGACAACCAAGGCACCTGGATGCCAGCATCGAAGATCAATCTCGTCAAACGGGGTGGCTTTTATGGTTACGTGCAGAACAAAGGTGGCGGTGCATGGGCGCCGGATGGTGGAAAGATCGATCACCGAAAAGTGGTCCCGCCGAAGACCTTCGACCCGCCCCTGATTTGGATGCCGCAGGAGGTCGACAATTCATCGGGCGGCCAAGTCTTCGTGGAAGACGAGCGGTTTGGTCCCTTGGCGGGTCGATTGCTGCACACCAGTTTTGGCCAGGGGCATTTGTTCTATCTGATGACGCAGGAAGTGGACGGTTTGGCGCAAGCCGCCCTGGTTCGGTTCCCGCACGACTTTGGTACCGGCATCATGCGAGGACGCGTCAACCCCGTCGATGGACAACTGTATGTGACGGGTCTGAATGGATGGAACGACAACAGACGTGGCGACCTTGCCGATGGCGGCATCGATCGCGTTCGCCACACCGGCCAGCCCATTCGCATGATCACGCACTGCGAAGTGCATCCCGGCGAACTTCGACTCCAATTCAACTTCCCACTGGATCACGCTGCATCGACTGGCGGATCTGCGTACGTGGCCGAGCAATGGAACTACAAGTGGACCGAGAATTACGGTTCCGACTTCTATCATCCTGAAACGGGTGAAATTGGAAAACAAGACCTGCCGATCGAATCGGTTTCCCTCAGCGAGGATGGCAAAACGCTGTCACTCTGGACACCCAACTTGCGTCCCGTCGATCAATTGCACTTGCATATGGAAGTGCAGGACTCCAACGGCAATCCCTTCAACGAAGACGTCTACTGGACCATCCACGGAATCCCGAACGATTGATCCGCAGGATCTTTCCAGAGCGCACTCCAAAGTGGGATAGGCTTCCAGCGATGTCAAAGCACCCACACCGACAGGCTGGAAGCCGCCCCCATCGAACATTCAACAGGCAGCCAAGTGAACAAGTTCATCATCTTCTGCATCCCTCTGGTTTGGCTTTCAGCAACGCTTGCCAACGCGGCAGATTCTCGACCCAACATCATCGTGTTCTACACGGATGATCACGGCCACGCGGATCTGTCCTGCCAAGGAGTTCTTGACGACATCAAGACGCCCAATGTGGATGCATTGGCAAGGATTGGCGTGTTGGCCCGGCATGGCTACAGCACGGCGCCGCAGTGCGTGCCGTCGCGAGCCGGATTGCTGATCGGAAAGTTCCAATCGAAGTTCGGCGTCGAAGCCAACGGAAAAACGTTGCAGGGATTCGATCGCGAGCTGACGATTGCCGAACGCCTGCAGGATGCGGGGTACATGACCGCGCAATTCGGAAAATGGCACCTCGGACCGGGGCCCAAAATCACCGAGCACGGATTCAAGCACGTGTTCAACCAAAACTCCGCCGCCCCCTTTGCCGCCAACATCAATCTGGATGGCAGCGATCGCGAGATGTCGAGCTTGCATCCCCAGATGTATCACGTCGATGGATGCAGCCGAGCTGCGGCCTCGCTGATCGAACGATACAAAGACGATCCCTTCTTTCTGTATGTCGCGTACCGTGCCCCCCACGTCCCGCTGGACGCGCCGCCAAAGTACCTGAATCGATTCCCGGGCAAGATGCCCGAGCGACGTCGGCAAGCATTGGCAATGCTGTCCGCAGTGGACGATGGTGTCGGACGGATCACCGAGACGCTGGCCGAGAACAATCTGACCGAAAAGACACTGATCTTCTACATCGGCGACAACGGCGCACCACTGAAGATTCACAAGCGTGATGCTCCCGGTGGAGGTCCAGGCTGGGACGGTTCTTTGAACGACCCGCTGAACGGTGAAAAAGGGATGCTCTCCGAAGGCGGCATGCACGTCCCGTTTGTGATCGCTTGGCCCGGAACGATTCCCGCCGGGCAAGTGTTCGAGCACCCGGTCAGCGCTCTGGACGTGGCGGCAACGGCTGCGGATTTGGCGAACATCGAATCGAAACCCGGGGACTTCGACGGCGTCAACTTGATTCCGTATCTCACCGGGAAAACGAACGAACCACCGCATGAATTCCTCGCCTGGCGTTGGGTTGCCCAATCGGCCATTCGCGAAGGTGATTGGAAGCTGCTTCGCGGCGGTGACCGCGAGTATTTGTACAACCTAAAAAATGATCTCGAAGAGCAACACGATCTCGCGGGTGATCACCCAGAGATTGCCGATCGTTTACGCGAAAAGCTATCGGGCTGGGCCAGCCAGCTCGATCCGCCCGGCTTGGCCAACGGCGAGATGTCCAAAGCGGCCACCGACTATTTCGATTTCTATCTCGACGGTAAACCGGCGACACCACGGCCTACAAACCCCATCCCGAAATCCGATTCGGCAGGTTCCCAATCCGGATCCAAGAAGTCAGCGTCTGCATGGATCGTCCGCAACGGCAAAATGGATGTCACTAGCGAGGGTTTGCAGATCGCCCCGCAAAAACCAAGCACGAAGCAAACACCGTTCATCACTCGAAATGGTTTGCGTTTGGCCGGCCCGGTTTCCGTCAACATGGTTGTCAAAACGGCAACGTCCGGTGCGATTGGCCTCTGTTGGCGAAACTTAGCCGACAAGGGTTTCGTCGCGGCCAAGCGAATCAATGTTGGCGTCGAGAAATCGGGCCAGTGGCAAACGATCCAAACCAGTCTGCCCGGTGATTCGCCAATCATTCACGTCCGCGTCCACCTTCCCGCCGGCACCACGTCGATCAAGTCCATCGAACTGAAACCCGCTCACGGGAAAACCGTGACTCTATCTCAATAAGCAGTTCGGCAGGAGTCTTTCAGCTTTTGTTTTTTGGGGGTCGCGTCGTTGCTCCCACGTACAACCGGGGCTAACGCCCAAACGGCTCACTTCGTTGCACCCGATCATTCCTGCCGACCTGCTTAGCTGGGGCTGCTGCCTTGGAAGCGGCTCTTCGCCTGATTACCCCTGAAAACCGCACCCTCGAACCCACGCCTCGCTAACAGGTTGGATCTCTTTATGAATACCCGCTCTCGCAACTGGTTTCCGTGGAAGCTTGCTGCACAATGTCCTGTGCCATCCATCGCCCTCGCCATCGTGCTGCTGTGCGGGTCGACAGCCATGGCCGCGAAACCGAACTTTGTGATCACCATCGCCGATGATCACGGCGTGCATCATTCGTCGGTGTATGGATCCAGCGAGTTCCAAACGCCCAACCTTCAACGAATGGCGGAAGAGGGGATTCGATTCGACAACGCCTATGTCGCATCCCCCGCCTGTGCCCCCAGTCGCGCGGCACTTTTCACGGGTCGAATGCCCTACAGCAACGGCGTCGTTGGCAACCACGAAATCGATCTCAAACCCGGTGTCGTTTCGCTGTTGCCGGCACTGTTGGAACAAGGCTACGAGGTCGTTTTTCATGGCAAGGTTGGGCACGCCGGCAGGAAGCACTTTGGCCAATACGTGCCCGACGGTGTCAAGATTCTCGGCGGCGGCGGTTTGCAACAAACGATGACGCTGGATCAGGTGGAAACGTTTCTGCAGCAACGCCCTGAAGACGCTGCACCACTGGCCCTGTTCCTTGGCTGGACAGACACGCACACCGCGTGGCCGCCCAAAGAGGAGGCCAGAATCGCTCCCGAAGACGTCGTCATTCCGCCCAAGATCTTCGACACGCCCGAAGCCCGAGTGGAAATGACGCGATACGTCGAAGGAGCCGAAGACATCGACCGCCGCGTCGGCCAAACTCGACAACTGATCGCCAAACACCTGGACGTGAACAACACCCTGGTCGTTTACACCTCGGACCATGGGATGCCGTGGCCGTTCGCGAAATGGTCTCTCTACGAATCGGGGATCCGCACCCCTTTGATTGCGGTTTGGCCCGGCAAGATCCAGCCCAGTTCGTCGACCGATGCAATGGTCAGTTGGATCGATCTGATGCCGACCCTGATCGACTTGGCTGGTGGAACATCGCCCTCTGGCATCGACGGACGGTCGTTCGCCAAGGTGTTGTTTGGCGAAACCGACCAACATCGCGATGTGATCTTCGCAACGCACAAAGGGGACAAAGAAAAAAATGTCTACCCGATTCGCAGCGTCCGCGTGGGCAAATGGAAATACATCCGCAACCTGCACCCGGAATTCGCCTACACCACCCACACCGACGTGTGGGCCAAGGAATCCCCGCGTGACCCCAAGCACTGGGCGCATGCCGGCCACCACTGGCAATCGTACATCGAAGCAGCCAAAACGGACCCCAAGGCGGCCGCGTTCCTGCATGACTATCACAGCAGTCCTGCCGAAGAGCTTTATCAAATTGAGCAGGACCCGTACGAACAGAACAACCTTGCGGGATCGCCTGACCACGCTGCGAAGCTAGTGGAACTGCGAGCGATGGTTTCCAAGCGAATGGAAGAAGTCGGCGATGACGGATCGCTCAGCGGACCGCCACAGTTACTGAAAGACTTCGCACTGCCACCCACGGCAGGTGACAAGATATTTGACGAGGTTGACGGAACAGTCATCATCGAAATGGAAAGTACGCAGTCGCCGCTGGGCAATTGGAAAAAGCGTACGACGCTGGATCCATTCACCGGCAGCAGCTACCTGGAATTCATGGGCAACAACCCCGGCGTGGGTGCTCCCGATTCACCGCTGAACTACGACTTTCAAATCAACACGCCGGGTGACTATTGGATCTCGATCCGGTCCCACAAACGATTGACGGCCGACGATGGAGTCACCGCACGTAGTGACATGTGCAATGACTGTTACGTTCGTGTCGAGGGAGATTATGTATCCGCGGACCCGACACTGCCGTTGGAATGGCTGCAAAAGGACACGAAGTTCTGGGGGAATGCGGCCGACTTGAACTGGAAAAACTGGTCCAGCAAGGTTGTCGGTGACCACGACATGATCAAAACAGTGCGATACAGGTTTCAGGCGGGCAAGCAATACCGACTGGTTGTATCCGGACGGGCACAGCGTTTCAGTCTGGATCGGATTATCATCACTCGCGTAGGAGACCAGCGATTCAACGAGACGGGCAACGAATCTCGACTGGTGACGACCTGGCAGCAGGCGGAAGTTCAGGAAGTGGGGCAAGACAAATTTGCCGTGTGGCAACCGTTGTCCATCTCTTTCGATGGTCCCAGGGCATCGGAAACCGACGATTCCCCCAACCCGTTTCTCGACTATCGACTGCAGGTTCAGTTCGTTGGGCCCTCGGGACAAACCTATGAGGTGCCCGGCTACTTCGACGGCGATGGAAACGGAGGCAAATCGGGGAACCAGTGGACCGTCAAATTCACTCCGGATGAACAAGGCGCATGGAACTACCAAGCCTCGCTAAGAAGCGGACCCGATGTCGCCGTCTCGTTGATGGACGCCCCGGGTCAGGCCGCGAACCTAAAGCATGCTAGCGGAACGTTGACCGTGCAGCCGCGCGATGATTCGGCATCCGGATTTTCAAAGTGGGGCCGATTGGAATACGTAGGTGGTCACTACCTAAAGTTCCGGGACGGTCCGTATTGGATTCGCGGCGGCGTCGACAGTCCAGAGAACTTCCTTGCCTATGCAGGGTTTGACAACACGCCCGCAAGCCACCGTTACGCCGATCATGCTTCGGATTGGCAAGACGGCGATCCAGACTGGAATGGCGGCAGCGGGAAGCCCATCATCGGTGCGATCAACAGCCTTGCCGACCAGCAGGTCAACAGCCTGTACTTTCTGACGATGAACATCGGTGGCGATGGCGACGACGTGTGGCCCTGGTCGGGAAAGCCAGCACGCAAGGGCAGCCCAACGGACGACAACCGCCACTTCGATCTCAGCAAGCTACGGCAATGGGAAACCGTCTTTGCGCACGCACAGCGAAAAGGGATCCATTTGCACTTTGTATTCAATGAAGCGGAGGAGGCCAACAAGAAAGAGCTCGATGACGGTGAACTTGGTATCGAACGAAAGCTCTACTATCGCGAAATGGTCGCTCGATTCGGTCACCACAATGCGTTGAGCTGGAATCTGTGTGAGGAATACAATCTTGGTTTCGACCTCGGCCCCGAACGAGTTCGTTCGTTTGCCGACTATGTCGGCGCGGTTGATGCCTACGATCATCCCATCACCGTCCACTCCGCGCACGATCCGCTGAAGGAGCTCGAGTTCACCTTCGGTGACCCACGCTTTTCAATGACATCGATTCAACTGAATCAACGCCGGATCGATACGCTGGTCGAAGATTTCCGAACGGCAACCGCCGCCGCTGGTCGTCCATTGCCGATATCCATGGATGAGTTCACGCTAGACGTTGGACAGGATGCCTCATGGAGACCGTTCGATCGTCCCGAGTTGCATCGCCGACAGAAGCTTTGGCCAACCTTGTTATCGGGAGGACAGATCGAATTCATCCTGGAAGACCTGCTGAAGACCGAGTCGTTCAAGACAGCCAATCGTCAAGCACTGTGGAACAGTGTGGCGATCGCACGAACCTTCATGGAAGAACACCTGCCATTCTGGGAGATGTCACCGGCCGATGAATTGGTCGAAGGCGAATCGACTCTGAAGGTCGGGCTGGGTGCGGGAAAATCGTTTCCACTGGACGCTCAGGTTTTCTGCAAACCAGGTCACGTCTACGCGATCTACTATCCAACCGCATCGAAGACGGGGCAACTCGATCTGAGCAGCGATGACGGGAAGTTTCAAGCAAGGTGGTACAACCCCAGAACCGGTCAGTTTGAAGGAACCACTGCGAGCCTGCACGCGGGGAATTGGATCCCGCTCCCCACTGCACCATCAGCCCCCAATCAGGATTGGGTGCTGCTCCTAACCGTTCAAAATGATGAAAGAAGAAACGAACGATGAAAACGACTTGCCTGATAGTTTTTGCACTCATCACAGCGACGTGGATCCCGCAGTCACCGGCACATGCAGAAAAGCCGAACGTGCTGTTCCTGATCGCCGATGACCTGAATACCGCCCTGAGTGGTTTTGGGCACAAGCAGTGCAAGACGCCGAACCTTGATCGGCTCGCTCAGCGAGGTGTGAAGTTCGAGAACATGCACTGTCAGTACCCGGTTTGCGGTGCCTCGCGTGCGTCGATCATGTCCGGCCTGTATCCGTATTCGAATCTGACGCTGGCCAACGACGGCACCTTGCGAGGCAGCATGCCCGACGTGGTGACGCTGTCGCAGACCTTTCGCAACAACGGCTACTACGCGGGACGAGTCAGCAAGATCTACCACATGCGGATCCCGTTTGAGATCATTGACGGAACCGCGGAAAGCGATGATCCCTTCTCATGGGACGAAGCGATCAACATCCAAGCTCCGGAACAAAACGCTCCCGGGGAACGGACGAACTGGTCCCCCAAGAACAACGGGTCGCAGACGTTCACCGGAGTGATCGCATCCGGCGACGACAGCGATCACGCCGATGGGATGGCAGCCGATCGGGCCATCGAGATGCTGGAACAGGTCAAGGACAAACCGTTCTTCCTGGCGGTGGGATTCGTCCGACCGCACGTGCCTCTTGTCGCACCGAAAAAGTATTTCGACCCATACAATCGCGATGAAATGGAAGCACCTGTCGTGCCGGAAAATGACCTGGACGACGTGCCGGGGATCATCCGCGGCTACAAACGCAACAGCACCACGTACGGGGTGACGCCGGAACTGCACCAAGGGCTATTGCAAGCCTACTACGCCAGCGTTTCTTACATGGACGCCCAGGTCGGACGCGTCCTGGATGCACTGGAAGAAAAGGGCTTGGCAGAGAATACGATCGTCGTGTTCACCAGCGATCATGGCTACCTTCTGGGACATCACCACAAGTTCCAAAAGCAACACCTGTTCGAAGAGGCCACGCGAGTGCCGTTGATCATCAGCGTGCCATGGCTCAAAGACCAGCATGGTCGTGGGACCACAAAAATCACGGAACTGGTCGACCTCTACCCGACTCTGGCGGACTTGGCCGGCCTTGCTGCTCCGGACGCTCTTCAGGGAAAAAGCCTGACACCTCTGCTGGTCGATACCGAATCGCCTGCATGGAAGAAGAAGCAGGCATTCACCATCAGCCGCAGCGGCGGGGAATCGATTCGCACAGCGAACTGGCGTTTCACTCAGTGGGGCTTTGGCGAACGAGGTCTGGAACTGTACGACCTGAAAAATGACCCGCATGAATTCACAAACCAAGCAGCCAATCCGGAATACGCCTCGATGGTGAAGAGGTTGCGGGCGCAACTGATCGCAAAACGGGATGCCGCAGGCTTCCAGCAAAATCAGACCGCGATTGAGGAGAAGGTCGGGATGAACAAGCAAAAGAAGTGAACGCGTGAGCCGGCGATCAGATTTCCTCGCTAGGCTGGCACTTGGTTACGAAGATAAGCTGCAGGCACCCCCACTGTTGATTCAGGCGGATTTCGATCTTTCCTATCCGCCGTTTGGGCGTTGGTCCCGCGGACTGTCTCTCAACTTCCGACATTGAGTCGCTGCAACAGGCCGAGAATTTTCTTGCTCAGCGGTGTCAGCTTTGTGCGGCTGAACTGGTCGCCCAGCTTGCGGATCGCTTCGGCTTGCGTTGGATAGGGGTGAATCGCACTTCCAATCTTGCCCAGTCCCAGCCCACCCGTCATGGCCACTGTGATTTCGGAAATCATATCGCCCGCGTTCTCAGCCACGATCGTCGCGCCCACGATCGTGTCAGTCCCCTTCTTGGTATGAACCTTGACGAAGCCTTCGTCTTTGCCTTCCAAGATCGCGCGATCGACTTCGTTGAAATGTTGAACGTAGGTGTCAATTTCGATGCCTGCGTTTTTCGCGTCACTCTCGTACATGCCCACATGCGCGACTTCCGGGGAGGTGTACGTTGCCCAAGGAATCACAAGGTCACTGGCCTTTTTCTTGCCAAACGGACCAACAGCAAACAGAGCATTCTGGATCACAATGCGGGCTTGAAAATCGGCCGTGTGAGTGAATTGGTACTTCGAGCAAACGTCGCCCGCAGCGTAGATGTTCGCGTTGGTCGTCAGCAAATGATCGTTGACCTTCACGCCCTTCTGATCGTATTGAACACCTACGGCTTCCAAGTTGAGGTTTTCGACGTTGGGAGCTCTGCCAACGGCGACCAACAACTGATCGACCGGTTCGTCGTAGCTTAAACCGTGGGCATCAACGGTCAGCCGAATCCCACCCTCGTTGCGAATCTTCAAGTCGTGACCACCGCCGAGGAATTTGACCCCATCCTCGATCATCGCCTGCCGAACAATTTTGGCGGCGTCACGATCTTCGCGAGGCATGATGCCGTGCTCCGATTCGACCAGCAAGACTTCGCTGCCGAGCTGGGCAAACGACTGCGCCATTTCGCAACCGATCGGCCCAGCGCCAATCACCCCCATTCGCCGAGGCAATTCGGTGAGCGAAAAGACGGACTCGTTGGTCAGGTAGTTGACCTCACTCAAACCGTTGATGGGCGGCGCGGCCGCGCGTGCACCCGAGGCGATCACGGCTCGTTTGAACGTGAGCTTCGCTCCACCAACATCGACGGTGTTGGAATCAACAAAGCTTGCCTGTCCAAAGTAAACGTCGACGCCTAGGTCCTTGAATCGCGTGGCCGAATCGTTGTGGCTGATGCCTGCACGAAGCTTCCTCATCCGTTGCATCACCGCCGCAAAGTCAACATCGACGTCCGGCACATTGACTCCAAACTTGCTTGCCGTTTTCGCACTCGCGGCCACGCGAGCCGCGCTGATGATGCCTTTGGAAGGAACGCAACCGACGTTCAAGCAATCACCGCCCATCAAATCTCGTTCGATCAGGGCAACGCGTGCTCCCAATCCGGCTGCACCGGCGGCGGTGACCAAGCCCGCCGTGCCGGCTCCGATCACGACCAAGTGATAGGGCTGCGTGGGCGTTGGGTTGGTCCACTCGGGTGGATGCACGTTCGCCTCGAGGGCTTGGTTGTGTTCGTCGTTGGGTTGTAGCTGGACAAGGTCGGATGTCATGGAAACTCAATTTTCGTAGGTGGTGGAGAGCGGGGTGTGTTGTGTTCGGATGAGGTGCGTTCAAACCACAGGTTCAGCCCCCGCGCGGCCGAAAAACTTCATGCTGAATCGCACGACCAGAGGAAACGCGCCGAGCAAGACAAAGGCGATCACGATCTGAGTCAATTGACTTGGCGTGAACACGGCACCGATTCCTTTGTCTGCCAGCGTTTGCAAGTCAGGGACGCTGGATCCGGCGTAAACGAAAACGGCGGTACCAGCCAGCATCCCCAGTTGGCTGACCCACCAGAACGTTCGGGTACGGATCGGTGTCAGCCCCATGACAGCGTTGATAATGAAGAACGGCACTGCCGGAATCAGACGCAGCGTGAACAAGAAAAACGGCCCTTCTTTCTCCAATGATTGATTGAAGCTTTGCAGACGATCGCCAAATCGCTTTTGAATCGCCTCACGAAACAAGAATCGACTGAGCAAAAAGGCCATGGTCGCTCCTGCGGTCGATGCGAAACTGACCAGCAACAAACCGGGAGCCAGTCCGAAGTACCAACCGTACACCAATGTCAAAACGGCGGCGCCCGGCAACGAAAGCCCGGTCACGACGACATAGACCAAGAACGCAACTCCGTAAACGAGCACCGGATTCTCAGCTTGGAACGCCCGCAACTGGGCCTCCTGTTTGGCCAGACTCTCGAGACTCAGCAGATCGCCGTACTGTGTGTAAGCAACCACCACGACTGCGGCAACGAATAGGAAGACGCCCAGCTTCTTCATCGTCCCGATATTCTTGTCGTCGGTTTGTGGTTCGATTTCCTTCGCCATGGCCGTTTTCCTTGAAGATGTATCAGCGAGTGTGGCATTTGCCGATTCAAACGTGAACGCAGCAGGCAGGCCGCTTGCTGTACGAACGCATTGATAGAGAGATGACGTCCGAGCGTGACAATCCTTACAAGAACGTATCCTAAGCAGGTAGGCAGCAAGGATCGGGTAGAACCATGTGAGCTGTTTGGGCGTTCGCCCCGGTTGTAGGAGGGAGTAACAAAGCGACCCAAAACAGTTCAATTGCCGAAAGACTCCTGCCGATCTGCATAGGCGACGCAAGTCAGCTTGCCCGAAGGATCGGAGGAGAATGAATCGCGTGAACGTTCTCGACCATGGTTGAATCGGTTTTTCAGCTGATTGGTTGGGGCTCGTCCTCCGTGGCCACCGTTCCCTTTTTACTTTTCCACCAGCTGTCGACCGTCCAGGTATCAAGCTCACGGAGCAACCAGAGCGAGAGGCATGCCGCCAACATCGGAAACGCCGCAAAGAACAACAGGTTCGGCTTTTCCCAGGGATTCATGTACTGCTTGTAGCAACTGACGGTTGAAACGGTGTGCAGTATCGTGATCAACCCGTAGGTCCACGTGCGAAGAAATCCACTGAGAAACGACACGACCAAAACCATCTGCACGATGCCCACGCCAACCATCAACGACGCTCCAAGACCAGGCGTCAGATAGTACCGCTCGAAAATGCCTGCAGCGTGTTCCGGATTGAGAAGCTTGTCCAAGGTCCACATCAGGAACACGATCCCAACTCCGATGCGAAGTGTCAGCAAGGAGAATGAAATCCGTCCGGGCAGCTTGTCTTGGTCGTTCATCGTGGTTTCCGATTGAGCCATTCACTGGAGTGTTCCTCCCTCAGAATGCCCGGGGGACGAGTTGCACCGCCTAAGATTTCGCACGCCAACCCCACTCACCGCTGCACCGCTTCGCACATTGACAGCCCCAGTGAAGCGAGCGGGATTGCAAACCACTCAAACTGAGCATCACCAGCGGCCATAGTCGCCGACGTCAAATTACAGACGGCGGACGACCAAAACGGATGATAACAACCATGCCCCCGTCGTTTCATCTCGAGAAAGCAATCCACCACTGCTTCACCCTCGTTTCTGAATCCGTGGGCAAACGCGATTGAACGTCGATCCCTTTTCGTGTCCTTCGTTCCTTTCGTGGTTCGAAAACGAACGGCAACCCCTGGAAAACGGACACCACGAAAAACACAAACCACACGAAAGCTCAAGATTCATTGTTTTCATCAGCTGCCTAAGCAGGTACGCAGGTGTCATCGGGTATGTGAGCCGTTGGCGTTAGCCACGGTTTTCACGCGCAACCGGGGCGAACGCCCAAACGGCTCACATGGATGTGCCCGATCATTCCTGCCGACCTGCTTGTCTAGCGTGGTTGTTTGTTTTCGACACTGTTGAGCTTCCAATCGTAAGGCAGCCAAATCGGCTGCGGCGTGGTGCCGTTTTCCAGTGCCTCCTTCAGCTCCGCGGAGTAGCTGGCTGCGAACTTTGAAACACTGCCAGCGACCTGTTCAAAATCGCCGCCGTACCAGCTGTAAAGCTTCGTCAGCTGCAATTGGTTGGACGAGGGATCGAAGGTGAACCAGGTTTTGTGTTGATGCACGTACTCGGTCTGCGATTGCAACTGTTCTTCCATTCGATTGGCCGTGTACGCCTCCTTGCGCAGTGGCGGACACCCCACGGCGGCACAAACCAAGGCGAAATGCACGCGTGGCTCGGCAAACTTGGGTCGAATCTGCTCGTGCTCCATCTGGTTCAGACTCAACTTGCGTCCGCCAAGGTTGCAACGCACTGCGTCCCAGCGATCCGCTTCAGGGATGTCTTGGATCGACTCGATTGGCATGTGATCGAGGATCAGTTTCAAGGTGCAGGCGTTGTAACCGTTGATCAGCAGTGCCAATTTCTCGTCGCGTCCCATCGCGTCAAACGGTGCGGCAGCGACCGCACGGAGGTAGCTGTCCAGGTTTGCCTCGTCTTCTTTCAGGGCGGCGTAGTCGACCCATCCATCGTCGTCGACATGTTTCTTCAGCAAGGAATCAAACGTCGAATGATCCATCGTCGGTCCAGAAACACTGGCGGAATACGCCTCTTGCAATTCGACTTGCGGAGGCCCAAACAGCCTCACCAATTTTTGTTCGATTGCCCCGGCGTTGAGACATGCGAAGGTTGCTGTCCCAACCAGCAGCACGGCGGCGATCGCGATGATCACCGTGCGGCGTGTTTTGGGGGCTGACTGCACGTTCGACGATGCCAGATCGGTCTTCGTTGGGTCCATTTTGGGTGCCTGTGGATGGCGGGGATTGTTGCCCGAGATCGACCTCCGCGATCGCCGCGGTGGTTGTCTTCACGCGATGAATTGACCGAGGCCAAAGCGTCTCGCCTGGGATTGCCGTGCTCCCAGGCCGGAACGCCTGGGCCATGGTTTCGCAGCGAAGTCGCCTCAAGGCATTTCAATGACATCAGGTCGACGCGTTCTTCAGGCTTTCCTTACAGAACTATTCAGCACGACTATTCAGTGCTGCCACGCTGGAAAGCGTCGAGACCACGTAGGGAACGACGTAGGTCAGGCCAATTTTGAACAGATGACGTGATCCGACTTGGCCGTTGAGAAGGCTGTCCCCGTGATTGATGGCTGTCAGCACGGTTCCAACCACGACGCTGTAGACAAGCCCACGACAAACAATGGACCGGGCAAATGCCAGTCGCAACCAATCACGCATTTTGTGCACCCACCGTTTCAGCCACGGAAGCAATCGGATCATCCATCAGCAAAAAAAAACCAGCCTTGTGAGATTTCAAACAGACGCCTGCCCAGTGCGAGGTGACGAGAGAGACAGACCAAAACGCCAAGGACGCAGCCTAGGCCGCGTTCACCTCCACAAAGAATAGAGCAACAAGTTCATGGTCCGCCAAGAGTTTGAAGCTCATTCAATTTAGGAGGAATGCACGCCAGTGCCGGATGGTGCCACCTGCCAAAATTTGACTGCTGGCACGGGCGGCAGAACGCACCGGCCGTCACCACCACCGCGGCCAAGTCCAAGCAGCAGGCTGCTTTGGCCGAGCAGCAAGACCGAAGCAATCGCCGACCTTTGCGGTGGTGCATGGGGCGACGGAACATTTGAGGAAAACTGTTCTAGTCTGCCCGAAGATCGTTCGTGGGATACAGGCAGCTAGCGATCAACCTCGATTTTTGTGAACCACGCAGGACACGAAGAGCACGAACGGGTGTTGCCGTCGCGGTGAAGGCCGGACCCAGCGAAGAGCCGTTCCGGCAATCCAAAGTTGTTTCTCGCGGCATCGCTCGCGCGTTGCCGGTCCGGCATTCCATGGCATCAGAGTAGAACAGTTGTCCCCAACTGTTCCGTCGGGCAATTCTCAGCCGCCGAGCCCCGTCGCCTCATCAAGTTCACTGCCAGGCGTTCGCGTCACGCTGCTCGACGAATCCACCCTGGCACGCAAACAGTTGAGGACAACTGTTCTACTCCGCCCGAGCTTCGCTCGTGGGATACAGGCCGCCAGCGATCAACCTCGATTGTTGTGAACCACGCAGGACACGAAGAGCACGAACGGGTGTCGCCGTCGCGGTGTAGGCCGGACCCAGCGAAGAGCCGTTCCGGCAATCCAAAGTTGTTTCTCGCGGCATCGCTCGCGCGTTGCCGGTCCGGCATTCCATGGCATCAGAGTAGAACAGTTGTCCCCAACTGTTCCGTCGGGCAATTCTCAGCCGCCGAGCCCCGTTGCCTCATCAAGTCCACTGCCAGGCGTTCGCGTCACGCTGCTCGACGAATCCACCCTGGCACGCAAACAGTTGAGGACAACTGTTCTACTCTGTCCCGAGCTTCGCTCGTGGGATACAGGCAGCCAGCGATCAACCTCGATTTTTTGGGAACCATGCAGGACACGAAGAGCACGATCGGGTGTTGCCGTCGCGGTGTAGGCCGGACCCAGCGAAGCGCCGTTCCGGCAATTCAAAGTTGTTTCTCGCTGCATCGCTGGTGCGTTGCCGGTCCGGCATTCCATGGCATCAGAGTAGAACAGTTGTCCCCAACTGTTCCGTCGGGCAATCCTCAGCCGCCAAGCCCCGTCGCCTCATCAAGTTCACTGCCAGGCGTTCGCGTCACGCTGCTCGACGAATCCACCCTGGCACGCAAACAGTTGAGGACAACTGTTCTACTCTGCCCGAGCTTCGCTCGTGGGATACAGGCCGCCAGCGAGCAACCTCGATTTCTGGGAACCACGCAGGACGCGAAGAGCACGAACGGGTGTTGCCGTCGCGGTGTAGGCCGGACCCAGCGAAGAGCCGTTCCGGCAATCCAAAGTTGTTTCTCGCCGCATCGCTCGCGCGTTGCCGGTCCGGCATTCCATGACATCAGAGTAGAACAGTTGTCCCCAACTGTTCCGTCGGGCAATTCTCAGCCGCCAAGCCCCGTTGCCTCATCAAGTCCACTGCCAGGCGTTCGCGTCACGCTGCTCGACGAATCCACCCTGGCACGCAAACAGTTGAGGACAACTGTTCTACTCTGTCCCGAGCTTCGCTCGTGGGATACAGGCAGCCAGCGGTCGGGCAGGAATTTGTCCAGGCATCCAGCTTGGATGCCTGGCGCTCAAGACCATACAGCTAACCAATCAGGTTGAGCGCATGCGCAGCACCAGCGTTCACTTGCTGCCAGCTTCTTGGCATGAGACAAAACAGATCCGGCCCAGTGGTCAATCTCGTGAGACTGGCACTGACGTTCAAACAGGTTGCGAAGTTCGGCCAGTCGCCGTTCCATCTCGGACGTGCCCACATCCCTGATGTTGCCGACGCTGAATCGTTTGTCGCCGACTTCCGGTCGCAAGTTGCCTCGGCGGTCTGGATTGGAAAGACGTCCTCGGTTGGTTCGCTTGGTCGTCTGTGCAGGCTCCTCAGAGAGTTTTGAGAGTTGGTTATTGGCCTGCGTAGTGGGTGTCCGTTCGATGGAGCGAAATCCGACACTCCACTCCATCACCACATTTGGGCCGAAAGCGTAAAACGCCGTGAATCGTTGGTGTGAACGAAGATCGGCGCACGAAAAAAGCCGCTTGTGAAATCACAAGCGGCTTTTGAGTGGAGGATAACGGACTTGAACCGATGACCTACGCGCTGCCAGCGCGTCGCTCTCCCAACTGAGCTAATCCCCCGGGTGAAGACGCAGATTATCGACTTGATTCGCGTTGCGTCAAGCCCGTCAGAACCTGGTTTCGACGATTCTTTGCAGTTCTTTGGGAGGCCGACGCCCCCCACTGCTGCCAGGCACGGGGATCTCGCTGAGAAGCGATCCCTCCGCCTGCTCGCCTCACAGCGACGGCCAAATCAACACGCTCGCCAAATTGTGATGCTGGTCCGTCCACAAGGGAGCGGACTCCACCACCGATGAATCGGGCTTCTGAGCCACCGACAGAAAATCGGATTCCCAGAATGATTCGCCGCGGTCCGCGGCGATGACCCAACGCGATGGCCGCGTGTAAACCTGGTCTCGATGATTGTTTTGAATCAACCGGCTTGGCAACCCAATCGCTTGGGTCAATCGATGCGTCAACGGCACCAAGTCCAAGTGATTGTTCGACACGTGGACGGCCAACACGCCGTTCTCCGCCAAGCGTTCGCGGTAGAGCTGCATCGCTTCCAGCGTCAACAGGTGAGCCGGGATCGCGTCGCTGCTGAATGCATCCAGGATCAGCAAATCGAACTGCTTGTCAGTGTGCCTTTCCAACAACAATCGCCCGTCGCCCAAGTGATGCTCAATCGTGGCAGGGCAATCGCTGAGGAATGTGAAGTGTTCTTCGGCGATCGCCAAGACATCGGGATTGATTTCGTACATGTCCATCGAGTCGCCTTCTCGCCCGTAGGCCGCCAGCACGCCGCATCCCAAACCAATCACCCCAATTCGCATCTCGGGCGACTCGGCCTGCATCGCGTGGATCAGTCGCCCCACACCGCTACTGTGACCAAAGTAGGATGTCGGTGTCATCCGCTCGGGACCGTGCAACTGAATGCCGTGAACCGTGTTGCCATGGACCAACTGAATGCGTTCGGCATCATTTTCAACCCGGAGCACGCCAAAGAAGTTGCGACGCTGGTCGATCGTATCCGTGCGGTTGGTCATGGTCGTGACCACTGCGGTGAAACCAATGATCGCCACGATCAACCCGGTGATTCCCTTGGACATCTTCCAGTCGCAGGTCATGGTCAACCAAGAGCGAGAGGCCAAGAACGTGATCGCAACCACACCAATCGACAACGACATGGCGATCGGAAGTTCGCGGTAGTCTTGAAAGACCAGCGGACAAATCAGAGCCACCAAGATCCCGCCCATGGCACCGCCAAGCGAGATCAAAGCGTAATACTGCGTCAATCGCTGGGTGGCAGGTTTCCGAGCAGCGGTCTCACCGTGGCACAGCAGGCAAACGCCGAACAAAACCACCAAGTAAGAAAGTGCTTCCACGGGCATTTGCCATCCGCCGGGGAACCAACCTTTCAGTTGGATCGCGACAAACGCCAGACCGGTGAACGCTGAAATGAGCTTGGGTCGGTACCAGGTCGGAGAATCAAAGCTGATGATGAAACTCAGCAAATACAAGCTCAGTGGCAACACCCACAAAAATGGCATCACCGCGATGTCTTGGCAAACGTGACTCGTCACCACCAACAACATCACGGAAGCAAGAGCAGGCAACCCGACCCAGACACTCCAATCCGCCAAACGCAGTTTGGCAGAGACCGATTCAGTCGCGACCACGGTTTCGTTGGACGCTTCCGAGTGACTTTTCCGTCGGCGAAGCAGACTGATCGCCAACCAGCCGTCCACGATGACAAACGCGTAGAACGCCAGCGACCAAAAAACGGATTGCTGTTCGATCGACAACAGCGGCTCAACGACAAAGGGATAGCTCAGCAACGCCACCAACGACCCAGCGTTGGACAGGGCGTAAAGCCGATAGACGGAATTGGATTGATTCTCGTAGCTCAACCACGCTTGAACCAACGGCCCGGTACTGGAAAGGACGAAGTACGGCAACGCAACGTGTGCGGTCAGCAGCCACAGCAAGGCCCACGTGGGGTCTTCCGTTCCGACGGGTTTCCAAGCGTCCGAAGGTGCAATCGGCAACGACCATGCCGCTGCACACAACAGCACCAGGTGCACGACACCTTGCATCGCCGGAGGAAGAAATCGTCTCAAACAGTGAGCGTATAAATATCCGGCGAACAACAAGACTTGGAAGAACAACAAACACGTTGTCCAAACCGCGGGTGTGCCACCGAACCATGGCAACACACATTTGCTGATCACAGGCTGAACCTGGAAGACCAAGAAAGCCCCCAACAACGTCGCTCCCGCAAAGATGAACCACGACGTGGTTTGCTTGGAAACGGTGGCTGAAGAAGAGGTGGAACCCGAAACATCCGAGGTGCACGACGGCATGCGTTCATCTCATCAAAGTACTCGCAATGCGGCCTCGCCCCCGCGACGTGGTTCCGCCCAAAAGGTTACCCCATGTTGCGTGACCAGGCGTCAGAGAGAACGCAATCGGTGCCCCCTTCCGAGTTTCCGTGAGCGGTCCACCAAGGAAATCCGCTACAAACGAAACAGCCGGCACTCGGGTCCCCTCTCAGACACGCAAAACGCCTCCCAGGTCAAAACCCAGGAGGCGTCAGCGAATTCCATTGTGAGCGTTTCCGTCTTGCCAGTGATCAGTTCAAGCCTGGATTGGCATCCCGGACGGCGTGATCCATGACTTCGATCGCTGCGTCGGTGTAGCGTTCGTACTCGTTCCAGAAATGATCCATCGCGGCTTCATCAGCGAAGAAGAACATCCGTTGGTGCACAGGGTCTTTCATTCCGAACTGACGCTTGCCAGGAACAATCACGCGTTCTTCAAAGAAACGAACCACATCGATTTCGTTCAGAACCGGTGTGTAGGGAACCGGGTCCGCCAAAAAGGTCTTCATCTTGGCTTCGCTTGCAAACAAGTACAGCTTGCCCAGGTGAACGACACCAAACTTTGGATTGCCTTCAATCCATTCATCTTCATTGATGACCGTCACGGAGCAGAAACCTTCCATGGCCAGTTTGGGTTGTTCGGTTCCAAACGCAGGCGTCTTTGTCTCGGTTTTGGTCATCGCCTGAGCCGGCATTCCGAGCGACATGCCATCGGTGCGAGCGCCAGCCAATTGAGCGGTCGCGCCGCTGGCAAATTGGCTATTCGGTGATGGCAATTCGCTGCCGGATGCCACATGCGGATTCTGCTGAGTGCGAGGGGGTATGCTCGCGACCGCAGTTTTTGCTTGAGCCGGCGCGGTTGCCGATGGCTGAGCATTGGATGCCAACATCGTTTGCGGTGCGTTGGCCGCTGGCGAGACGGGCGCGGCAGGCATTTTGCTGGACGCTTGACCCAGCATTGCAACGTAACGCGTTGGATCTTGCGGGCTGACCGAACTGCCCAAGTGCTTGCCAGTTGGCGTGATCATCACGTCCGTCGGGAACTTGGTGACACCAAACATCTTGGCCAGTTCCGGTGATTTGCCAGCATGAATTTTGACGGGCACAAACTGTTGCTCGACCGCGGAACCGACCTGAGGGCTCTGAAATGCCCCCGCTTCCAAGCGATCGCACCAGACACAATTGTCGCTGGTGAAGTGCAGCAGCAAAGCTTTGCCGGACTGCTGAGCTTCCGCTTGAGCCGTGGTCAGATCTTTTCGCCAAGCGATCTCTGCCTGAGCCATCCCGGAGAAGATCGTGGTCAACCCGAGCAAGCCCATCGCTGGCAAAACCCGCGTCCATCGCGAGGTCGCAGTCGAAGAACAAATTCGCGGTGGTTTGGAGGACAAACGCATCGGACAAAATCCTTTTTGTCTTTCTCAAAGAGAGCCAGAATCAGCTCAGGTGTGCCGGTATCGGTGGTATCGGTCGCGCCAACCTTGACGCTTGAGCGGAACCTACGAAGTTTTCCGCGGTCGCCGCCACACCAATGGAGGGTGTTTCGCAATCAGCCAGTTGCTCTTCCAGCGAGCAGTTTCACGCTGCGAAGGAAGCCCTGCCTGATCGAGTCCCGGCAATGAACAGGGAAACAGGGTTCCCACGGAACGCCTTGCATTCCCGGGAGAGAACAGGATGACGATGTCGACAATCGATCCGCCATCCCCGTCAGCAAAGGCTTCACCCTGCCCAGGTCCTGATCCGGTAGGCAGGAGTCATTTTGCCATTTGAAATACGATGGCGAACGCCACTGTTCCCACGTGCGACCGGGGCGAATGCCCAAACGGCTCACATGGCCATTCCCGATCGTTCCTTAGAGTTTTGGCACGGGCCGCTTGGGCGCTCTTTTGATCATCCGCTTTTGATCGTCGCGTGGCGGTGGATTGTTGTTCCCATTGTTGCCACCATTGCGACGCGGCGGGGCCAAATCAGTGAACGTTTCGGTCCACATCCAGCCAATTGGAACCTCCAGTTCTTTTTCAGCCAGCATGGCCCAGGGCGTGCCTTCGTGCTCCGCAGCCACACGTTCCAAGAACTCCCGCGCGGTTTCCGCCTCGCGTTGCCACTTGCTCCCCACCGAGATCTCATCGGCAGGCTTCAACACCCAGGTGTTGTTCTTGGGATCATCGAAAGGCATCCCGCGTTTCGCCTTGGCGAGAATCGCGTTGTAAGTTTCGGTGCGGACCTTTTGAGCCAACACTCGGCCATAAGCCAAGTCAAAACCAGCCCTCCAACGAAGACTTTCTTCTTTGTCCCGATCCTTGACGCCTTGTTCCAAAGTGGCGGCCAACTGGATCAACACCGGTTCCAACTTCGCAGCGTCTTGCTGCGCAGTCGTCAACGCTTGGGCCAGTCCCGCTTCGTCGCGTTTCACGAACCGGGTTTGTGGGCGTTGGATCCCACTGACGTTTTTAATTTGTGCGGCCGCGATCAATGCCTGACGGAGCGGGCTTCGCTTGACCGCTTTGACATAGTCCTGCGGCGACAAGTAATCGGGGCGATAACGAGCCATCGCGGTCGGATCAAAGAACGCACGCAGATCCGCGGTGAACGCGTCGATCTCGCCCCGTCGAACCTCTCGTGAAACATTGCGATTGGGGTGAACGGTGAAGTAAATCCCACCCGTCTCGTAACACAGACGCGTCAAACCATAGGGTCCAAAACCACTGTCAATCACCGGTTCCTGCTCGAAGTCCCCCGTGAAGCTCAACTGAACTCGTTCCGGCAGAAAGGTTTCTGGCCCTTGATCGACTTGCGCCCACTGAGGTGTTTGGTCGTACTCAGGATCCGGGTCAACGTACTTGACCAAGGTGTGTTCGCGACCAAATGGAGCGGGCACACCGACCACGTAGACGGGGATGCCCCACTTTCGACACGACGTGATGGAAGATTCCAGCAAGTGGGCGTCATCTCCACGCTCGTCCGTGACCACCACAAACATCACATTGCGTTGTGGACCACGAGTCCCCGCGTTGCGGCGCAGCGAACTGTATTGCTTGGCGGCAGATTCGATGGCCGTGAAGACCCGTTCCGTTCCCGAGTTATCAACCGGAATGTCAGCAACGGTCTGCTTGATCAACTCCAAGTCGGCAGTGGGTTCCTCGGTGAACAGTTGCACCTTTTCACCAAACCCTATGATGGACGTGAGCACACGGGATCCGGATGAATCATTGGGGTCTTCGCCAGCAGTCTTGGAATCCAATTGCTCGCGAAGCATGCCGAGCTCTTCATAAATCCGATCGAACCGGTCGCGAATGTCTTGGCGTTGTCGAGTCAGCGACCCACTTTGGTCGAACAACCAAACGATCAGCGTCGGGCGTTCCTCCGCGGCCTGCATGACCTCGAACGTGATTTGGTCCACGGCTCCGGAGGCCCCCGCGGTCCCTTGTCCGACACGACCTTTCTGGTCGACCAACCGATCTTGGGGCGCCACCGGTTGGCTGAACATTTTGTTGACCATGATTTCGCCCAAATCGGTGGGCTCCAAGTCGACTGGGCTGACCATGTTGGCGATTTCGGCGAACGTCGCTGCCGACGCCTCTGCCATGTCAAACTCAGCCAGAGCGTCTGAACCGATCTCGACCTGAGGTTGATCGCTGACCACGATTTCCTCGATCAAGTCCACCGTCTCTTCGTATTCAGGCGGCGGTGCGATCATCACCACGGCCTCGTCGTCGACTGGATTTTGCAACTGGACCAACGCCAACGACAAAATCACGATCAGGTGCACCAGCATGGTGCCGACCATCGCAACCGTCTCGTCTGCATCCCAGAACGATTCCTCTTCCCATTGGTCAAGCGAATCCCCCGGCTCGTAGGGGTGAACCGCACTGGCCTCCTCCGTCGCGGCGTGAGACCGCGAGCTCGTGGGCAATGCTTTCTTGATCGATTGAAGAAACGATGAGTCGCTCATGAAATCCGATTTTCAGAGGTTTGCGTTCACAAAGCCGGGCGATGGGGATTGCAAACCAGCGATCATGGGCGAAGATTTGCGATTCCAGATTGCTCCGGATACTCTTTCAAACGTTTTTTGCGACGATTTGAACCCTTTGATTGTAATCGAAAGTCCGATTCACATTCTTCCCTGTGCAATTCGAAACGTCGTTGACTTGAGGATCAGGCCGATTGAATGGAACAAACAAACGAATCATCAGGACGCCTGATCGCCATCGGAGACATCCACGGCTGCAACGCCGCTTTGCAAGCGGTCCTGGCCGCGATCAATCCTCAACCCAATGACATTTTAGTCACCCTTGGTGACGTCGTTGACCGCGGCCCCGACTCCAAAGGGGCGGTCGACACCCTCCTGCAGTGCGGCCAACAAACCCAGCTGGTTGCTCTGCAAGGCAATCACGAGGAAATGATGCTGAATGTGCTTCGCGGCAGCGAATCGCACCACAGTTGGTTGCGGTACGGTGGGGTCGAGACGCTGGACAGCTACGGATTCGACGGGGGGTTGGACTTCCTTCCCGAAGCTCACCGAGCCTTCTTTGAGTCGTTGGGCGATTACTTCGTCTACGAAGATTATTTCTTCACGCATGCGGCCTACGATCCCGCACTGCCGCTCGAAGAGCAGACCGTCGAAATGCTTCGCTGGCACTCGTTACGACAAGGTGTTCCGGAACCACACCACAGCGGCAAAACAGCCTTTGTGGGTCACACAGCCAACCACGAAGGTCAAATCCTCGATGTCGGCCACTTGGTGTGCCTCGACACTCACTGCTACGGCGGTGGTTGCTTGACCGCGATGGATGTCCGAACGCGACAAACCTGGCAAGCCAATCAGGACGGCGTCCTCCTGTCCTGACGGTCTGCTTGGAAATTTCTCGTCGAGCCTAAAACGCAGAAGGCGCCACGACCGCTGGTGCGGGAGTCGATGGCTGCGGAGCTGGCGCGACGCTAGGGACCGAAGTCGTCAGACTGGCCGCTGGCACGGTCGCCCCTGGGTACATGTACACCTGCAGCGACACCGTTTGGTTGGCGACGTCCATCACCGGTGGTGCCATCCATGCGTCAGGAAACGACGTGGTTCCGAGCTCAGTGTCCAAACTCGCGACCGGCAAAGCTCCGTTGGCGCGCGCCAAGGCGACATTGCGATGGATCAACCCTTCCGCCACCAAGCGACCTTCCACTTGCTGACGAACATTGGCAGAACGCACGTTGGATCGGCGATGCGATCGGACAATGCTGATTGCGGCGAGCGACAGAACCGCCATCGCGAGAAAGCTCAAAACCACCGCCGATCCACTGCGAGGCAGGCCAGGACGAGACTCATGAGCGACGCAAGACTTTCGAATCGCTCCCCGCTTCCGCGGTTGGTTGGAATGCAATGCTGTGTTCATAGTTGCGGCGACAAACAAAGGACAGTGGTCATCTCGGCAGTGCGGTGATCAGGACGCAGTTCCGCAGCACGGTCGGCAGAGGCTTGCAATTGCATCGACAACTGAATCCCAGCCAGTCGACCATCCACAAGGATTTCGTTCATGGCAAAGGAACCAACCGAACTTTCCAAGCAAACAGTCTCGCCTAGCAAAGGGTCGACCATCACCAAGGAACGGTTCTCGCCATCCGGCGCCCGCCGAACTTCAAAACGAATCCGTCGTGTGTTCAGTCCGTCGCTGACGACGACATCACTTGAGCGAACCGACGTGATGGTCTGGCCCGAATTGGACATGTCTCTCAACCGTCCCGACACAAAACGCAACGCTTTGCGCCCCTGAGCTGAGACGCCCTCATGGCCGAGTGAAATGGCGGTGACACGCGCCGAACCACGCATCATGCCAACCATACTGGTCGCCAGGGTACCAACGATCACGACACAGGCGATCGTTTCGATCAGGCTCACGCCCTTTCGACTCGAACGCGTTTTGGATGAAGAAAAACGGCGGTGCCTGTTCATGGTTGACTCCACTGTGTCCGCAATGACTGGCTCAGTTCGCCCGCGTCGAGGGAACTGTTGTTGTTCCCATCTTCCCAGACCACCACATTGAGCGTGACCAAATTCAGCACCAAGGAATCTTGGATCGAAACCTGCGATCGCATCGATCTGGTTTCATTGCCCGTCACGATTGCCTCCAAGGTGCCTCGTGTGCTGGCAAATTGAGTGGGGTCACAAAGATCAACCTTGGTTTGTTCCATCAAACGCTCGGCCTCGAACAACAATTGGTCCTGCCGATCCATACGCTGGAGCAATTGACTGGACTGCCCCATCAAACTCAACGCCGGGATCAAAACCAACGAGAGCAAAGCGGCTCCCACGGCAACATCGATCAACGTCGCTCCACGTCGAAGCGTTTTACAACGGCTTCGAGGCGATGTCGTCAGCGAAGTAGTCAAGCCGCTCATGGTGATGCATTTTGATAGATGTTTCCGGACGCCGCCTGGACATAGACGTCGATGGATTCGGAGTCCCGATAAACCTTCAGTTCCAAATCACGATTTGCAATTCCAGTGGGATCAAAGACGATGCTGGATGCATTCGCCCGAACACTGACATCCGGATGCAATTCGATGGGGTCCGTCATCCAAGTGGATGCGCCCGGCAAAGCCGCGGGCCCGAAAGCGTCCGCCCCGTCGCTGTAAATTCCTGGTGTGGCCACCATGTCGACCACGGTTCGCGTCTCACCATCTTCGTTTCGCACGGATTTCCATCGAACCGTCACGGAACATCGACGAGCCAAAGCGGTCTCCCGAGCGAGTCGCAAGGAACGCAACACGACATCGGAGTCCTGACGCACCGTCGTACGCTGCGAAAACAACTGGCCAACACGCGGTGCCGCCAGCATCGAAGCACTCAAAACCATCAGCACCAACAACGCTTCGACCAAAGTCACGGCAGCACGACGTCGAGCGTCCCGCCTGGTGCACGATGGACAGAAGCGAGGTGGAGAATGAATCATGATGGAACTAGTTCGTCACAGTCTTGCTGAACGTTCCAGTTGCGGCGTCATAAGGATACTGACGCAACTTGTTGTAACGAGCCTTCGAGGCAGTGTCGTCGGATTTGATATAGTTTTCGCGAACCAAGTAGTCGATGCTACGTGGGTACGAACCAATTTCGAGGTAATAAGTTTGGGCCATCGCGTTGAGCGATGCGATGTCTTGTTCAGCCAACTTGTCTTCACTCTTCGCACGCATCGGAGCAACGGTGGCAACCGTGGCTGCAGCAACGACGGCGAGAATCACAACAGCAGCGATCACTTCCAACAACGAGAAGCCAGATTTTTTAGTATGTTTCATTTCGAGAGACTTGGTCTGAATGAGGAGAATTGGAAAACGGATGTCCTCACGGACAGAACCCGAGAAATGATCCGAGAGTCGTGATCACCTCCACTCAAACCTAGGTCAGAAATCAGGTAGTGGACGGAAATCGACCGAAAAGATGCCCCGATTCTTTCTACTGCCCTGATTTGCGGCTCGAAATCGAGCCGTGACGTCGCACACGTTGGACGTCGCCGCTGTTGCAAGCCAGCAACCCGTCGTCAGTGCGAAGCAAAAGGCTGCCATCCGCCTGCAGGCCTTCGCAAACACCCTGGACGAATTTCCCGGCAATGCGGCATGCAACGGTTGTGCCGCGCAATACATTGCGGTCTTCGAAACGCTGCAACAGATCCTGCGGCTGACGCTTCGCCTCCTCGATCACTTCCACCAGATGAGGAGCGAGGGTATCCAAGAATTGATCCTTGGAGATCAATCGGCCGGTCGCCTCCGCAATCGAAGTCGGCAAAACCGCACCTTCTTCGACTTGCTCCAACGTGGGGTGCTGCCGCAGATTGCACCCGATCCCGATCGCAAACCAAGACTCTTCATCACCCGCCGGATCGCCATGCCGTTCAATCAGAATCCCGGCGACCTTGCGTTCATTCATCCAAGCGTCGTTGGGCCACTTCAACTGAACCGATGTCGGGCCAGCCACCATCTCGATCGCCTCGGCCAAAGCGACGCCGACCGCGAGAGACAACAACTCCGGTGAGGCTTTTGCAATCAACGTGCATGCCAGCCCATCCTCCGCAGCGAACCAGGACTTCCCATGGCGACCACGTCCGGCCGTCTGCTGCTCCGCAACCACCAACTTGGGCAGCTCTTGCTGAAGTTGCAACGCGTTCGCCTGACGCAGCCAATTCAATGCCCACGAGTTCGTCGAATCAACGGTTGGCAAACGAACAATCGACGAAATCACTGAATCGCTTCGGCCAACAACTGCCTCTTCTTTTCAACTTCGCTGAGTTCGCCGGCCACAGCCGCGTAGGACTGCTCTGCCTGCTCAGCAGAAACTCGGGCGGCCTGGACCATCTTTTCCGTCTCCGCTCGCTTCGCCTGCATCCCAGCCAGTTCGCCTTGCTGAGCTTTCAGAGTTTCGACCAGCGCCGCTTCGTCCTGCTTGGTTTGCACGACCAATCGACGCTGCTGGGCAATCGCAGTGAGCTGTGCGGCCAGCGACGCTTCCAAATCAGCCGCTTGAACCAATGCGGCGTCGTCGGGTGCGTCGCCTAAACCGACCCGTGATGCAATGACCGAATCGTGTGCATCCCGCGACTTGGAAACCAACGCGGGCAACCCCGTGATCGCCTGCTCTCGCTGCGTCTTCTTCTGGGCGATGGCCGTTTGGCTCTTGGCGATCGCTTCATTCTGCTGCTTGATCTTGGCATCCATCTCCACCAAGGACTTTTGAGCGGCTTGCAAGCTGGCCGCCATCGCATCCCGTTTCGCTTGCAATGGTGTCAACTTGACTTGAATCGACGCCAGAGTCTGCTCGACGGCACCGATGCGATCTTTCGCCGGGGGTGGATTGGCCGCCAACTCTTCGATCTGCTTCGGGTCCGCGACGGCCGACATCCGGACCATTCCAGTCCAATCACCGTAAATCATCTTGGAGCTGTCATGCGTGATCGCAACCTCCAAAACCGCTTCCGAGGTGGCGGGGGTTTCCGCGATCTGTTTGCCACTGGCATCCCACAGACGCACTTTGCGATCCTTGCTGGCAGTGACGAGTTGCCCCTTGTGGTCAAACTGAACTGCCGTCACGCCGCCGCTTCCCGCATTGATGGAGCGAATGGCTTTTCCTGAGTTCATATCCCACAACTTGACCGTGCCGTCTTCACTCGCACTGGCCAAGACATTGGAATCATCCCGCCACGCGATCGCGCGAATGGCACCTTTGTGCCCTGCCAAATCGAGATACTGCCGGCCCGTGTCGGCTTCCCAGACAATCAGCCCACCGCTTCGGTCCCCCGACGCGATCAGGACGCCGTCCGGACTGTAGGCTACCGAATAGATCCAATCGGTGTGTTTCTTGATGTCAAACAACTGGGTGCCATCGGTCGCGTCGTAGATCCGCAGCATTCGCTGTGGCCCCCCCAGCGCGATTCGCGTCATGGTGTCGTTCACGTCGGCATCAAACACGGTGTCCAATTCATCGCCCACTTGAGCGACACGTTCGCCCGTTTTGATGCTGTAGACGGCAGCGATTCCTTGGACGCTGTGCTCTCCACCGCCAGCGATCAAATATTGACCATCGCGACTGAACCGAATCGATTGTGGAATGCCTTCCTCAAAAGGCAGCACACCCAACAATTCAGCCGTCTCCGTGTGATACAGCGAAATTTGCTTTTGACCGGCGAGAGCCACCAAGGGTGCCCAAGGACTGGCGCCAATCGCAGTGGTCGCTGCGGCCCGCTGCGTCACCACGGGAACGCGTTGCGGCAAAGCCTCCGGCATGGGCGGAGGACCTTCCGGACGTCCGCTCGTGGAGGCCACAAATGCCAACGCGTTTTTCTTCTTTGCTTTCGCCTTGGACCCAGAATTTTCCAGAATGCCGCCTTCGATCCATGACCGGATCACCTGCAACTGCTCAGCAGGAAGTTTCGGTTGGCTGGGAGGCATCACCGGGGTGTCATCGTGATTGACCAATTGCCAAAGCCGGCTGGTTTCGGCATCGCCATCGTCATAGACAATCTCGCCGCTGCCGCCGCCTTCCATCATCGCACCATAAGAATCCATCGCCAAACCACCGCGTTTATCGCTTTGGCTGTGACAGTTCAAACAGTGCTGACGAAGGATCGGTTTGACATGGTCTTCGAAGGTCACCTTTGCTGGTTCGTCGGTTGACTTGGCATCTGCCGCGAACACGCCAGCAGACGAACCAACCCACAGAACACTTGCCAGCGACAAGGCCACGTTTCCGAACCGTGTTGAACGCGTTCGCTTCATTGGAAGATGCAACATCATGAGATTGACTGATTGGGAATGAAAGCGGGATCAGTGGTTGAAGACGAATTCGCGGCCGTTCAAGACCGCCCAAAAAACGTCTTCCATGACCGCCTGAGGCTTCGCCCCTTCTTCGGCGAGCAACGTCTTGACCGATTCGCGTTCCTCTGGCGATGGATCGCGACTGAGAGCTCGGCGATAGATGCGAGCAAGGACCGCAATCGGTTCCAGCTTCTCATCGTTCATCCAACGTTTGATCAGTCCACCACCCACAATTTTGTTGTGCACGGAACTGCCGTTGAGCAGGTGCAATGCCTGCGACAACGATGGATCGGTCGTGGCTTCGCAATCACACACGGTTGCTCGAGCCGAACGGCCAAAGGTCGTCAAGAAGTAGTTCGAGGTGGCACCATCCGAGATTTGCACCGCACGACTTCCGAGCGGCAAACCGCTGAACTTCTCAGGGCTTTCGGTCACCTGACAGATGCAATCCAACAGGCTCTCCGCAGGCACACGGCGAATCGTTGCGTGGGCGTAATTTCGCGAATCGTGACCATTGGACTCGTTCGTTTTCGCACTGCGTCCATAAGCACGGCTGGTGCAAATGTCCCGCACAAGTTTGCGAAAGTCGTAGTTGTACTCGACCAATTTCTCGCCCATCTCGTCGAACAACTCCGGGTTGCTCGGCGGGTTGCTGACCCGAATGTCATCGACCGGATCGACCAAGCCTGACCCCATGAAGTGGGCCCACACTCGGTTGGCGATGCTGGTCGAGAAAAACGGGTTGTCGCCAGCGACCAACCAATCCGCCAAGACTTCACGGCGGTCTTTTCCCTTCGTGTCCGGTGCGTCACCGCCCAGGAACTTGGGAGCGACGTTTTGATTCGTCACCGGATGCTTGGTTTCGCCGCTGAACCGGTTGTAAACGATCCGTTCACGGTAATCCTCGGCTTGCTTGCGTCCGACTTGACTGAAGAAAGCGGTGAACCCGTAGTAGTCGTCCATCGTCCAACGGTCGAATGGATGGTTGTGACACTGGGCACACTGAGTGCGAATCCCCATGAAGACCTGAGCCACGTTTTCGGCTGTCTTCAGTGTGTCGCGTTCGATCTCGTAAAAGTTCGTCGCAGGTTCCCCAAACGTCCCACCGGTGCTGGTGAGCAGATCATGAACCATCTCGTTGACTGGCACATTGCGAGCAAATTGATCCGTCAACCAGCTGGCATACAGCATGGCTGATTTCTTGCTGACTTGGTTGGTGCTCTTGATCATCAGCAACTGAGCAAATTTCATCGCCCAAATTTCGCTGAACTCTTTTCGCTCCAACAAGCGATCAATCAACGCCTCCCGTTTGTCCGGAGCCACATCGTTGACAAACAAGTTCAACTCTTCTTCCGTGGGCAACAATCCGGTGATATCGATCGTTGCACGTCGAATGAATTCCGCGTCCGTGCATTGACCACTCGGCACCAAACGCAATTGCTGCAACTTTTTGTCGACCAACTCATCCACGTAGCTGCTTGGCTGAGGTTCCGGCACGGTGTATTGCAAATCCGTTGGCAGAGTCAGGATCTGCGACCCAACGGTGTGCGTGTCGAAACGAGCCATCACAAAGGCTTCGCCCCTGGCACCTGCGGTCGCCAAACCATTCTGGTCCATCGCAGCAACCGAGGCGTCGTTGGTTGAAAAAGTTGCCAAACGACTCAAATCACGAGTGTTTCCATCGGCGTAAGTGGCAACCGCGACGAAACGCTGAGTCGCCCCCGTTCCTTCCAAAACCGCTTGCGGAGGATAAATCGAAACGGAGGTGACCGCGGGTGGCAACGCATCGGCGGGATCACTGGGTGCGCCAGCTTCCAACCAACGGTGAAGGGTCTCGTAATAGTCCGAGTCAACGTCGAACAACTTCCCGCCGGTGTGCGGGACTGAGCCGACGGACTTCTTCAACAGAAGACTTTCCGACGGCACTGCCAAGTTGATTCGGCGGACGCCAATTTCACGGGTGATTCGTTGGTAGTCACCGTTGGGATCAAACCCAAACAGACTGAGATTGAAACCGTCTTTCCCACGGGCAGCTCCGTGGCACGAACCGGTGTTGCAACCTGAACGTGTCAATGTCGGCATCACGTCCTTGATGAAACTCACAGGTGACCGGGTGGCCGCCTGAGCAACCTTGACCTTGATGTCAACGCTGGTGCCGCTGAACCGTCCACTCAAGGTGGTTTCGCCATCGGCGAGCGGACGCAGCAGATGCCCGTCGATCTTCGCGAGTTTGTCATCCCCCAACGTCCAACGGACTTTGTCGGTGATGTCTTCCGTCACTCCATCTTCGCGACGCATGACCGCGACGAAGGACTGAAAATCACCAGCCGTGGTCAACGAGATCTCAGGCGGATAGACCGCCAGATCCACCTTGGGCAACTCACCCGGCTTTGTCTTGATCGCTTCGGGGGAAGCGGCAGAGACCGAACTGACCGAGACCACCGCGATCGCAATCGCAGCCAGCCCCAATGAGTGAACAGTCAATCGATGGAAGGACCGGTTCATTTCGACTCCTTTTGCTGGCGTAGTTGCTCCAAGCGACTGAGTGGCTTGGCGGCGGGCTTCGGTTTGGGTTTCGCTTCGGGCTTCTTTTCAGCGGGCGGATCCTGTTTGACCGGCAAAGGTTTGTCGATCCGAATTTCGCCCGTGCCGTCCGTTTGCATCATCGTTTCGCCTTCGCGAGTGATCAGTGTCTGAACGACCATTGTCTTGTGGGTGCCCGGCTTTGCATCCGGTGCAACTTTCAGCAGAAACTGAACCGACTCCGATCCAAGCTCCACCTTCTTCTGTGGTTCGTCGCAAGTGACCCCGTTCGGGATCCCGACCAAGCGAACTTCGATGTCGCCCTCAATGTCCCGGCGCTTGGTCATTCCAATCGCAAGAATCGCTTCCGCTCCTTGCTCAGCCGCAGACTTGGGAAACGCAAAGTCGAACACGGGCTCTTCGACGTCCAGCATAATCGGCGCGGTCGACATCGTTGCCGTTCCGCGATTGGTTCCGTAGCTGACCTGCATCACCATCGGCCAAGATCCGATGGCCGCACTCCCGTTGGCCGTGATTGGAATGATCACTTCACTCTGGCCCTTTTCAATTCGCTTGCTGTTGTTCACACCAATCCCAGGCGGGTTGTAAAGCGTTCGGAACGAAACCGTTCCTTCAAAGCCTTCATCACGTTTGATTCGAACCAACAAATCTTTGCTGCCACGGCGAAGAATGGGAGTCTTCGGTTGCACCACTTCCACACTGAATGGCATCGCTTCGCAAACCGCCAAAGCAGCCTTTTCGGTTTCGTAGCCGAGCATCTCACGACGGTTTTGGCCCAACACAACCTTGTGGTGTTGTTGGAAATCGCCCCGAATCTCGCGATCGCCCAGTTTGCCGACTCCTCCGACTTCAAAGAACGCTCCACCGAGTGCAGCCTCTTTCGAAGCGTGAAACACCACGGGGATCTCAACACGACCGGCTGGCATAGGGAAGGTTTGAGCGGTCACGCCTTCAGGCAATCCTTCGACGATCGCGTCAAACTGTTCATTGAATTGATTTCGCTGTGCGGTCAACACCATCGCACTGTGACCGCCGACCGGCACCGGCACTACCATCGCTTCATCACGCCGCAGCTCCTTCAGCGTCAGCCCCAGCGAGGGCTCGCGACGACTGAGCTCAATGACGTAATTGTGATTCGGGCTGCCACTGCGCAAGTGGTCGTAGACCCGTACAAAGTGATTCCCATCAACCGCCGCATCGAAGTCGACCGAGCCATCCGGGTTGGGACCAATGTCATCGCTGCCTTTGAGCGTTTTTCCGTCGGGACCAAAGACGTGAATGACACCATCAAGCGGTGAGCGAAGCGTCTTGCGAGCGTGCAGTTGAACTTGCACGCGATCGCCCTTCTTGCACTCAAACGAGAACCAATCGTAACCATCGCCCTCTTCGATCACGCCGCAAAGCAAGGCGGGAAACTGTCCCGGCGTGGCTTGCGATTGACCTTCATTGGGTTCCGTCTCGGTCACGATTGGAGCATCACTGACTCGGATCCAGTTGGGTGACGGGGAGATTCCACGATCGTCCTGGTGAGTCACGGGCCATTTCTCAACAGGCTCGCTGGGAAGCTGCACACTGGATTCTGTCACGGTGCCATCGACATCAATCAACTTCGCCTGCAGAACTTCTCCTTTGACTCCGCCCGACGGGATCACCGTCACAGGTCGTGGAAACGACCCCACGTGCAATCGATACCCACAAACGTTGGCAGCTCCTAAGAACGAACTTTCACGCACCACGATCGTGTAGTCGCCCGCTTCTTCGGGCGTGAACGAGCACAGACTGTCTTGCTGAAGCAGCGAGGAATCATCGCTGACGGCAACTTCAAAACGATCCGAATTCAAAATCGCGATCGCGGGATCGAAGATGTTGCGGTTGTTGAGCTGTTGGACCAATCGAATGCCCTCGATTTCAACGGTCAGCTTTTGTCCCGCCTCCAAGTGAACTTTGAAACAATCCACATCCTCACGGTCGATGTTGCCTTCGATCGTGCGATCCATCTCAATCGCCTGAGTTTCCTCAAACGAATTGTTGGGCTCGACTTCGTTGACGATGGGCATCGTTCCGACGCCGATCAAACGCAAGTCAGTGATTCCTGACTTGGTGACCAAGCGGACTGGATAAAGTCCCGGAGCAAGCTTTTCATCCGCCTTCAACTTCACCGTCACCGACTTTTCATCGACCGGTTTGACTTCCAAAATTTCCAACCCCGGCAAATCCGTCAGGACCTCCGTCGCATCACCAAGAGCACTGCCGTGAAGCGTGATCGTTGACTCTTCGCCACGAACGACGCCAAGCGGTCGGATATAAGAAATCTTGGGAAAGGCCGCCGAAACGGAACTGGCCGCGAGCGATGCACTGATGACCGCAACCATGCCCAGCAACAGCCTGTTGGCCGTTGGAAAAGCAGAGTTTGAAACCAGAGAAGCCAGAGACCTTTTGGCTTGGCAAGTCAACCGGAGATGCGGTCGGTCTGCGCAAGCAGGGAGATTGTCGTGTGACATCACAACAAACCTTCGGTGGGAAAGAGGCGGGGCGGGATAGGTGGGATTGGACCGGCCGTGGCGGAAAGCCAGGCTTAGGTCAAAATCTTCTCGACGACGTTTCCGCCATCAACAATTTCAATGGGCCGATCGCCAGGTGCCATCAGCTCTTTGTCAGCCACAATGCCAAGCAAACGATACATGGTCGTTGCCAAGTCAGCGGGAGAGACGGGATCCAACTCAGGTTCTGAGGAGGTCGAATCCGATGCACCGTGAATCATTCCGCCCTGAACGCCACCACCAGCCAGCATCACGCTGAAGACCTTGGGCCAGTGATCTCGCCCGGCGTCCGCATTGATCTTTGGTGTGCGGCCAAATTCAGTGGTCACCATGACCAAGGTTTCGTCCAGCAAACCACGTTCGCTGAGATCGTCCAACAGAACCGCCAAGCCTTGATCAAACGAAGGCATTTGGCTGCGGATACCAGCGGTGATCGATGCGTGCTGATCCCACGAACCGTATGTCATGGTGACCAAACGCGATCCCGCTTCGATCAAGCGACGGCACATCAACATTCGCGAACCGGCTTGATTGCGACCGTAGCGATCACGAGTCTTGTCGTCTTCTTTCGACAGATCAAATGCCGCCTTCGCTTCCGGCGTGTCGAGCAAATCGTAGGCACGCTCGTAGAACGTGTTCATCGCCCCCACATTGTCAGCCGACGTCCCCGTTGCAAAACGCTGGTTGACCATTTCGAGAGCGCGTTTGCGACGCATGAAACGAGCTTCATCCACGCCACCCGCCAAGTTCAAATCACGAACTTGGAAATCACTCCGAGCAGGATCTGCTCCCAGAGCAAACCCGCCATAGGAACTGGGCAGGTAGCCGGTTCCCGCGTACTCGTTGGGGACGTTGGGCACGCAGATGTAGGCTGGCAAATTGTTGCGAGGCCCGTACTCGTGACTGACCACCGCACCAAAACTGGGGTAACTCAGGGCAGGGCTGGGTTTGTAACCCGTGAACATGTTGTGCGTGCCACGCTCGTGAGCCGCTTCGCCGTGCGACATCGACCGAATGACACAGTACTTGTCGGCTCGCTTGGCCAACTGCGGCATCGCGCTGCCAATGACTTCGCCCGTGTTGGTTTTGATCGTGCCCAAGTCACCACGATATTCCATCGGGCTGTAGGGCTTGGGATCAAAGGATTCCTGCTGAGCCAACCCGCCCGGCAGAAAAATGTGAATGACGCTCTTCGCTTTCGGCTTCACGAAGTCGTACTGTTTGATCTCTGCTGATGCTTCTCGCATCAACAATTGAGGCAAGCTCAGTCCAAGACCGCTGGCTGCTCCCGCAACCAAAAATCCTCGGCGATCAAACATGCCGGGCTGCGTCAGTGGGTTTCCGTGACAACGCATGTCTCTGATGCTCCTCAATTGAAGCGGGAAGTGGGGCCACCGCAACAATCGCCTGCACGGCGTGCCACGGATAAAACCCAAAAGGGCGGGACCAACCTTGATCAGGGCGACCAAGTTCGGTGAAAGGTGGGATCCAACGTTTGTGGAGGTTTCTGTCGACTCTTCTTGCTTTGAGTTCGAAACTCCTCGCAACTCGAACGTTGGCGAGCTCGATTCGTACCCTCAAAACATTCGCATCGTAACAAAAACACTCCTTGTGTCAATTAATACACAGCCTCCAGGGGGGACGGGGACGACCGCACCCACCCCCTGAACAAGCAAACAGGATCACCCAACAGGGCCGTTTCCACGCACAATTTCCAGCAACTCGATGGCTGGTCGGTGATCACAGCGAATCAAAGCGGTTCGCCCATAAACCACGTCACCAACCTCGAGATCCAGGTATCCAGCCAAGCGTTCGCCCGCGGTGACCTTCCAAAGACGACACAACTGGACTTGGCGAAGCACGTTGTTCTCGATCAACACCCTGCCAAGTGGAATCTCCCCGCTGGCAATCTGATGCCACACCGAACGTGACAGTGCAGAGGGGTCCAGACGAACGATTCCATGCTGAACCACCCGTTGAGTGTCTCGCGTGACCAAGGTGATCTCGCGCGTGTAGGCCTCCGTCGCGTCCAACTCGTCCGGATTGGCTGGGTCGACCGCCTGAGCCACGTGACCGTCGCGAAAACGATTGCGACGGCGATGCACCACCACCTCGACCGGCTCTCCGTGATAGTGCTCGACGGTCACCGTCATGTGGGACTGGTGATTCAACAACGTGTCGAATGGCTCGGGAATGTCGGTCGCTAGTTCAAACTCCGCAAGCTCACCAAATTCGCTGTAGAACTCTTTCACCAACGACTTCAAATCAACTTGTTCGGCGGACTCACTCAACGTTTCGATATCCGAGGACGGTGAACCAGGAGGCATGAGCAACTTTCAAACGGAGTCCACGTGAGGTGATCTTCAGTTCGTTCGACCAAGAACACACGGGAGCGAGGTTCAATCACGGAACAAACTATCGAGCGACAACACCAATCTTCACGACCGCGGGCGAACTCGACGGCTGAGATTCCTCACCAGAGCCCGATGCCTCAGGACGTTCCAAGACGGTGTCGACCAAAAAATACAGCAGTCGTCGTAGATTTTCGTTTTCGATCTCGTCGGCAACCTGCTCCGCGCGGGCCTGATGCTTGTCGATCAGCTGCAAGCTCATCTCAAACACGTTGGCCTTCTCGTACAGCTCACGTGCCGTGCTCAATCGTTCACGATCGGACAAATCGCAACCAGGTTCCGCCAGCCCGAGCAAGCGTTCTTTGTCGTCAGCATCAAGGTGCTGGAGCGCCAACGCCCACAACAATGTCGGGCGTCCACCGATCACATCCGCCCCAGCCGTCAACTTGTTCGAATCGTCCCCCGCCCAATCATTCAGGTCGTTGATGATCTGAAATGCCACACCAAGATTGCGGCTGAACTTGCGAATCGGATCGACCAGCGCCGACGCATCCCCCGCCATCCGCACGCCGCTGTAAAGCGCCGCTTCAAACGCAGGCGAAGTCTTGAGTGCATAAATTTTGAGCGCGTCCAAGGGCGTCAGTCGGCGATCCTTGGCATCACGCCAAAGCAATTCCGCTCCTTGTCCCTCGGACAATCTCACGTGGGCCGCCGCCAATGAATCCAGTAAGTCAACGCGTGTTTCCGCGTCCACTTCGTCGCCCATCACGTTGCGGCTGAGCAAACGATACCCCAGTCCGATCAAGTAATCGCCCACATTGATCGCGGTGGCGGTTCCAAATCGCTGGTGCACCGCGGGCTGACCGTACCGAAATGCGTCCCCGTCTTCAATGTCGTCGTGAACCAAACTGGCTTTGTGAAACGTCTCGATGCTCAAAGCCGCCCGCCGCACCGCATCCGGCACGCGGTTGAGCACGTCTTCGCCGTCCGCTCCCGTGCCATCCCCACCCTTCATCGCATCGTACGCGGCCAAGGTGATGAACGGACGCGAATGTTTTCCACCGCGGACCAAGAAATCCAGGGCAATGGATTCCGTGGCGGCAATCGGGTCGACACCCTCCAGTTGCTCCGCCGTCACTGCGGGTCGCGATCCGGTCTCGGACGGGGTCGTTTCCAACATGCGAGTGCCGGGCGAATAAGCGTTGGCTCCCTCGCCACCCAAACGGCTTTCGCGTTGCCGCGGTGCCAGTCGTTCAAACAAAGTGTCTTCGAACAGCAATCCTGCCGCTCGCATCAGGTGAACGTAGCTCTTTGTTTTCGCGGCTGCCGGTTTGTAAGGCGTGCGAATCATCTGTTCCACCCAAGGCTCATCGACCTTGGTGTTTCGGCAATCGCTGGACAGCAGGGGCACCGCCATGCAGGGAATTCCCGCCAGCAAAACCTTGTCGATGGCTTTTTCCAGCACATTCAAACAAGCCACGCCAACCACCGCGTCGACGTATCCACCGACGATGATCTTCATCACGACCGGTGAACCTTCGGCCACCAACACTCGGTAGCCCATGTCTTCGGCGACCGAGCGGAAATCGGCGATGCTGCAGGCACCACATTCTTTGCAATTCATGCCGAATTGGTCGTATTCGGCGGGACAACCCTCGGCGTGCTTCAAACAGTGAGGGAGCAAAAACAACCGACGTTCGGGAGGAACCGATGCCAAGGCATCCGCCCAAAACTCGCTGCTGATCATCACCATCACCCAACCCAGATAGCTCTCAGGCAAATCAGCCTCTTCGAGCATTCGGCGGGAGATCTGTTCCATCTCATCCTTGGTCATCGGATGAGAACGATCCAGCTTGGCCGCGACTTGCGCGCAGCGATCTCGCAGGCTCTCCCGCATGGCCAAGGTTTCAGGCACCTCCTTCAAATGGCTCGTCTTGCGACGTCGCCCTGAGGAGGCTCCCGGGACAGACACATCACTCGATGCGTTTTCACTTGGCGGGACAGATGCAGGAAGGGAGGGGGATCCGGTCGACAAGCCAATCACCTAAGTAGTTCGTCGCGTTGCATAACCCGGCCCAGTGCCGCAGTCGTGAAGACCAGCGGATAAAGCCGCTCGTAGTACCAAAGTTTGGCAAAATAAAACCCGATCGGCCAAGCCACCTGGTGACGCTCGTGCTGCACGGCGTCGATCAGCCAGCGGGTGCCCGAAAGTATAGCCGCTCTCAGCGAGGAACGCATCGACGGATCCCAAAGGCTTCCACTGAGAATGTCGTTTGGCCCTGCCTGCCCGCCCTCGTCGCCCGGAATCCGGGCCCACCAACTCACCAGAGCCTCCACCGCCAGCGCCGTTTCTTCCACCGTGCTGATGGAACCCTCGGGCAAAGCAAAAGTTTCGCGAACCGAAGGGCCGCCTCCCCACCCCCCATCTCCATTCTGATTCTCGATCAAATACCCCAGCCCGCGAAGTATCGCGTCGTGCCCCAACTCTGGACTGGCGTCCACCAACACTCGCGACGTCCCGTAAACCGGATTGTCCTCCTCCGCCCGGTCCTGATTCCCAAACCACAGCGGCAACCACGATCCATCGGACTGCTGGTTTTTCCGTAAGAATTTGAGCCCACGCCGAATCGCCGGCTCCCGTTTCGCCGAATCGCGTTGGGGCAAACAAGCGATCGCTCGCAACGCATGGGCCGTCAAATCATTGCTGCTCCGGTCGAACGGCAACTTGCCCCAACCGCGGCAAAACGTCGGCCAGCCCCCATCGCGGTTCTGCAATCCCAACAACCAATCGACTCCGCGATCACATGCCTGCGACGCCGGCCACGGTTGTGAATCATCGCCCCCCAGCAAGCTCGGTTTGGTAGTCGCCTGCATTCGCAACGAGATGATTGCACCGGGAGTGTCGTCGGCGTCCGGCACCGAACCTGTCAGATCGGTCCACCCCCAGCCACCCGGGGCAGCTCCCGTGAACGGATGCCGCTCCTGATACTGACAACCTCGCTGCCACTGAACCAATGCCTCCGTCGACCAAGACCGATCGTCCTCCGGATCCATCGCCAGCGCCGTCGTTGCCAGTGACGTCACCCAGTTCGCGAGGTTCGTGTCGATCGGCCAACTCCCATCGGGCAACATCGACTCTCGCAAAAAACGCAGCCCATTTTGAGTCACTTCATGCGACGCACGTCCACTCGCCGAAAGCGACATCACCACAAACGCAGTCAGCGGCGTGGCTTCGAGGTAACCGCCGCTGGAGGGCTGCATCGATTGCAGCACCTTCATCGATGGCTCGATCGCGGCTCGCCGAACCAGCGACCAAGGCGGCAGACAACCGCCGCCTTCGAGGAACTTGACCTGCCCAATCGCAACCAGCGCCGGGATGGCGTAGCTGACCACGGGCATCCCCACGAATCGATACAACGATTGAGGGACAACCGCCGCCTCAAATGGCAACGCGGAAACCCGTTTCCAAGGCACCAACCCCGCAATGGCCATGTTGGTCAGAATCGGCACGACAAACGTCTTGTCTTTGCCATAGCGTTCGCGCAGCCCGTCGAGTTCGCCGGCCGCCTCAATCCAACCCTTCAATCGCGCCACCGCACCGGCGTCCGTCGCTTCACCAATGACTTGGTCCGACAACGCCCAGGCCGCCAACACCAAGTAACTGGTCGCAATGTTGCTGTGACTGCGATCGGTGTCGCCAAAGCCACCATCGTCGTTCTGCTGCGCTGCCAGCCAACTTCGTCCGCATTGAATCTGCTTCAGCAGGGCCGCCTGTTCCGCATCCGGCAACTCGCCCGAGCGAACCGCCGCACTCATCGCGCTGACCGCCGTCGCGGTCGACAATGCCGAAGCCGACAACTCGCCCAACCAATGCCCCTCCTCCGTTCGCTGCGCCAGCAACTCGCCACGCAATCGATCCAACGTCGAGCGTAATTCGCGTCGGCACACCAACTCATCAACAGTATTTTCAGCGACAGACATCTTCGTCCAAACAGGAAGCGTTCAATCCAAACCAACCTCTATTCGAACACACCTCGAGCAGTCGCCGAAACCACCCCTGCTGAAGGTGCCCTGCAACGGACGGATGCGCAACCAACCGACCAGTGGGTCAGATGCCTGCCCGGGATTGCAACGCTTGGCCGACGAAGGAGCGGCATTCCCCCTGGTGCGTGCTCGCCCTGTTTCTGTGTCAGGGTGGAATGATTCGAAAGAGCGATCCGGAGTGTGATTGGAGCCAACCGGCGGCCGGCCAACAGCAACGGTTCATCTTTTCCAACGCGTAGCCTCGTCATAACCCGCAAAGCCTTTGCAGAGCGTTCTTTTTTACAGGATCACGTTGCGTTTTCGCAGCATGCGCACCGTTTAGGTCGTAGGGTTGGGTGAGTCATTTCAGGCACTCTGTACGGGTGCCCGACACACCGTCAAGGAAACCAGAATCATGCGACAAGCAGCGCCTCCCCAACGTCCCGAAGCGAATCGCCAGGAACAATTCGAGCAAATCAAACGCCGGATCCACGGCAAGCTCGTCGACAAATTGGATCTTTCGCGTGTTGGTGACCTCCAAGGCGACACGCTCAAACGTGAAATCCGCATGGTGGTGGAACACCTTTGCGATGCCGAAGACACGCTGCTGAATCGACAAGAGCGTGAGCGAATTGTCGACGAAGTGCTGGACGAAACCTTTGGACTGGGTCCCTTGGAATTGATCCTGAAGGACCCCAAGGTCAGCGACATTCTGATCAACGGTCCCAAGAACATTTATGTCGAAAAGAACGGCCAAATGCAGAAGACCGACGTGGAATTCCGCGACGGCAAACACCTTCTGCAAATCATCGACCGAATCGTCAGTAAAGTTGGCCGCCGCGTCGACGAAACCTGCCCGATGGTCGACGCTCGACTGGACGACGGCTCGCGGGTCAACGCCATCATTCCTCCATTGGCACTCGACGGTGCCGCCGTTTCGATTCGTCGTTTCGGTAGCAACCCTCTGCGTCTGGAAGACCTGCTCAACTACCGGGCCTTCACACCTGAGATGGTGATGTTGCTCGAAGGCTGCATCAAAGCACGCCTGAACATGATCATCGCCGGTGGTACGGGTTCTGGTAAAACGACGCTCCTGAACACACTTTCATCGTTCATCGGTCATGAAGACCGAATCGTGACGATCGAAGATGCAGCGGAGCTTCAATTGCAACAAGACCATGTTGTGCGACTGGAAACTCGACCGCCTAACATTGAAGGCAGTGGAGCGGTCACCGCAACGGACTTGGTCAAGAATGCTTTGCGGATGCGTCCCGAACGAATCATCATCGGCGAATGCCGGGGTGGTGAAACGTTGGACATGCTGCAAGCCATGAACACGGGTCACGATGGATCGCTCACCACGATTCACGCCAACACCCCCCGTGACGCAATCGCTCGTCTGGAGACGCTGGTCATGATGTCCGGCTTTGATTTGCCGGTCAAAGCCATTCGCCAACAGGTCAGCGGAGCAGTCGACGTTTTGATCCAAGCGAACCGTTTGCAAGGTGGACCTCGTCGAGTCACCGCGATCACCGAAGTGGTCGGAATGGAACAAGACACGATCATCCTGCAAGACATCTACCGATTCAATCAAACAGGCATCAACGCCGAAGGCAAAGCCCACGGGCAATTTGTCTGCAGCGGTGTTCGCCCAAGTTTCATGGACAAACTCGAATCCGCCGGCGTGCGACTGCCCGCCAGTGCCTTCCGTGAACGAGTCATGATGGACGCCTGATCCCAGGCGAACAGCCAGTCGTGACGCCAATTTGATCGCGTCACGACTGCTGAAGCGACCTTGTAGTTCTCTTCGCAAACTTACGCTCGACTCTCCTCTTCTATCAACACTCCCATGTCATCCATCATCATCATCGTCGCCGCCGGGGTCTTTGTTGCCTCGATCATCGCGTTCGGTGCATCTGTCTTGATGCCTTCGGAAGAAACGACCGCGACGGAAGATCGCTTGACTCAATTGGCCCACGGGAAACGTGGAGCAGAATCTGAGAGCAACTCACAGTCGTTCTTGCTGAACGACCTGGACGACACCACCGGCATCTTGAAGATCATCATGGACCGCATTCCCGCGGTCCATAAGATCCTTGAACAAGCGGACATTGACCTGACCGTCACCAAGTTCACCATGATTTGTGGGGCTTGCTTTGCCTTTGGGCTCGTGCTGTGCATCGTCACTCCCATCCCGATCCTGCTTGGTCCCATTGTCGGTGCCATGTTCGTTGGCGGACCAGTGTTCTACGTGATGTTCAAACGCAAACGACGCTTGAAGCGATTCGGGGAACAAATTCCTGAAGCGCTGGAACTGCTCGGCCGTTCCCTTCGTGCCGGCCACTCGCTCAACGCGGGATTTGGTCTGGTGGGTGAAGAAATGGAAGCTCCTTTGGCGACCGAATTCCGCCGCTGCTTCGAAGAACAAAAGTTTGGCATCCCACTGGATGAATCGATCGAAGACATGGCGGAGCGAGTCCCCAACATGGACCTTCGATTCTTCGCGACCGCTGTGATTCTGCAGCGACAAACCGGGGGTGACTTGAGCGAAATCCTCCACAAGATCGGACACTTGGTCCGCGAACGCCTGCAAATCCTGGGAACAATCCAGGCCCTCACAGGGGAAGGTCGGATGAGCGGTGCTGTGCTGCTCGCTCTACCACCGGTTTTGTTCCTGGTCATGCTGAAAATCAACGCCGAATACGTGTTGATGCTCTTTTCGGACGAACTCGGACGATACGCCCTGGGAATGGCCTTGGTCACTCAGGTGCTAGGAGCCTTGGCGATCAAGAAGATCATCACGATCAAAGTCTAGATCCCACCGCCGCTCGCTTCGCATTCCCCATTCTTTCGCTCATTGCACTTCGCACAACTCAGTCCCATGTTCACACACTCAATCGCTTCCGAACTCATCGGCTTCGTCAGCCCGTTGACTCTGACCACCATCGCGATTTTTGCTTCGGTGACATCGTTCGCTTGGTTCGTTCTCAGCAAAGTGGGCGGGGACGACCAAGCACCTGCCGAATCACGCCTCGAGCGGATGAAGGATGCCAAACGCGGGATCCGCGACATCGCCGCCGATGACAAACAACGGACCAAGAACGAAGCCCTGACCGAAGCGTTGGAAAAAGCAGCGACGCCCATCGCCAGTTCCGTGTCGGGTAACGAAGCCGAGATGGGAAAACTGCGTGAGAAACTGGTCAACGCTGGCTTCCGTCGCGAAAGCGCGCCGGTCATTTTCAAACTGATTCAACTGGTCTGCACCGGCATTGGACTGATGCTGGGTGGTGTCACCGGAGCGGTTCTCGATGGACTGACTCAGGGAATGATCATCAAGCTGCTGCTCGGGATGATCTTTGGCTTCATGCTTCCCACCTTGGTTTTGGGTTACCTCGCCGGCAAACGCCGCGAAAAGATCTTCCTAGGACTGCCCGATGCGTTGGACCTGATGGTCGTCTGCGTGGAAGCCGGCCTGGGGCTTGACCAAGCCCTTCGGAAAGTGGCCGAGGAAATGCAAAAGAGCCACAAAGCGATCGGTGAAGAATTCTCGATCTCCAACCAACAATTGCAACTCGGTCGCCCACGTAGCGAAGTGCTATCAGGACTGGGCTATCGCAGCGGAGTGGACGACTTGAAGCAATTGGCATCGATTCTGATCCAAGCGGACAAATTCGGTTCGAGCATCGCCCAAGCACTTCGCGTGCAAAGCGATTCCATGCGAACCAAACGACGCCAAATCGCGGAAGAGAAAGCCGCCAAGACAGCTGTGAAGATGATCTTCCCATTGGTGCTGTTCATCTTCCCAGGCATCTTCGTGGTGCTGGTTGGCCCCGCCGCGATCAACATGTACCGCCAAATGCTTCAGTGAGCCCCAAAGGACTCGGTGACACAACCCAACACGCGAACTATTTCAGCAATCGTTCCACCGCTTCCAGCAATTTTTCGATCGCGAATGGTTTGCGAATGTACTCGCTGACGCCCAGCAATTCCGCGTACGCTTGATGCCGACTGCCTTCGTTGCCCGTGATCATGATCACAGGAACCGGCAACTCGTTTTCGCGCCGCATCTTCTCCAGAACCAAGAATCCACTTCGCTTGGGCATCATCATGTCCAAGATCATCAGCTGTGGATTTTCGCATTCCGCCAACGCAAGGGCCTGGTTGCCATCGCGGGCAACCACCACTTGGTAGCCATTGGATTCCAAAGCGTACGAAACCGCCTCGATGATTTCCGCATCGTCATCCACAACAAGGATTTTCGCGGTGGAGGTGGCACTGACTGACTGGGCAGGGGTGTTCATCAAGTGGCGATCAATTGGCGGAGAAATCGATCGGTGACAATCCCTCGCTGGGACGAACCGTCGAATTTTCCGCGGTGGACTCGGAACGTGGTTGGATGATGTTATCAAAACACCACTGATCCATGTCACGCAACGCCACCGCGTTCATGACATCATCGCCTCGGTACTGGCGAATTTCAACACGCGCTCGGATGGATTCCGCAGCCAGGATGCCACGCTTCAATTGTTCGGGGCAATCATCGACGCCATTGATGGCTTGCTGCCACAAAATCGGCAGACGTCGCTCCCGAAGTCGATGGTACTCCCTCATCACAGATTGACTGGTGGGAAATTGCCCTCCCATCATTGCCACCCCGGCAAATCGCTCGGGTTCCATCAACGCGATTCGGCAGGCCATCGTGGCGCCACTGCCATAGCCCGCGATCAAAACTCGCTTGGAATGAATCGACATTTCCGCCTGGGTGTGCTCAATCGCCTCCACCACGGATTCGCGAGCGGAGGCGATGGAGGACTTTCCTTCGGCCCAATCAAACCCCCAACCGCGGACATCGGTGGCCTGATTCCCCCGGACTCCGACACCGACATAGTTCCGGACGCTGACGTGCGGCAGAACCTGTTCGACCTGCAATTCATTGTGGCCGCTGTGGTGAAGCCAAACCACCAACGGGTACTCGTAGGACGGCGTGTAGTGCAGCGGCGAGACGATCGACAGGGGACGACGCCGCTGTTCAGACCTTGCCGCAGCAGGCTCGGGAGAGGGATACGAGCGCATTCGGCTTGCAAACGGGTCGCTCATCTTTTGTCCTGAATCGGTCAGTGGGTAGTCCGCGGAAGACGACGGTGGGAAACTAGTTTCACGCCGCCTTCAATGTCAACGTCGAAAAGTCATCTGGCTTCGGATCTCACTCCGAACGAGGACAAACCAACACCTTCATTTGCTCCGCGTCACCGGCGTGCAAGCGGTCAAACCACTTCGGACCATCCGCCAAAGAAATTTTGGCGGTGATCAGTGGCTCGACGTTGATCACGCCGCGATTCATCAAATCGATGCACTGCGGGTACTCGCCGTTGCAGCCACAGGTGCCCTGCAGACGAATTTCTCGCGTCACCACCGACTGCAAAGGCAATTCGATTGTCGGCGCCACGTTGCCCACCAAGGTCACCGAGCCTCCTTTGCGGACTGATTCGATGGCTGTTTTGATCGTGGGCGTGGCTCCGACGACTTCCAATGCCACATCCGCCCCCCGTCCACCCGTCAATTCGCGAACTTTTTCTGGCACGTCGACTTGGTCGGCTCGTAGCAACACGTCGGCGCCCAACGCCCCGGCTGTTTCCAAGCGTTTGTCATTCAAATCCACGGCGATGACTTGTGTCGCACCGGCTGCTCGCACAGCCTGAACCGCCAACAGACCGATCATTCCGGCCCCGACCACCACGGCGGTGTCCCCCAACCGAATCGGGGTGAGTTCTGCCGCGTGCACCGCGACGCTGACCGCCTCGACCAAGGCGGCGTGTTCAAACGGCAGGGTGTCAGGCAATCGATAGACAATCCGGCGTGGCACTGAAATCCGCTCGGCAAACGCACCGTGACGTCGATAGTCGCCACACGAGACCCCGAGAACCATCCGGTTGTCGCACAGGTTTCCGTGCCCTTCTCGGCAGAAATCACAATTTCCGCACGACACCATCGAATCAAACGTGACGCGTGCCCCCAGTTCCAAATCGGTGACGTTCTCGCCGACCTGAACCACCACACCAGCCGCCTCATGCCCCATCACCAAGGGCGGGATGCGACGCCCAGTGCTGCCGTCGTAGCCATGAATGTCACTGCCGCAGATCCCACACGCTTCGACCTGGACCAAAACATCGTCCGGCCCCACCTCGGGCTCGTCCACGTCCGTCACTTGCATGTTTTTGTACTCGGTCAGCAACAATGCCTTCATGGTGCAACGCTTCTGTGGGTGGGGAGAGGAGGAAGGGACGGCTCGGAATTCTATGCCAAATCAGTGGGCAATGAAACGATGCCCGCGAGAAAGAAACGGACCGATGGCAAGCCCGATTCAAATTCATCGGCACAACGAAGTAAACTGCGTGCCTCGTCATTCGTTTCGCACATCTTCGGAACAGTCGGGAAAGAAGTGTCAGGCACCTTTTGCCGTGACAGCCCCTCAAACGCTGCGCACAAACGGTCCCCGACACTTTTTTCCCGCTTCCTGCGAAGCGACTGTTGAGACGCAATGGAGCATTGGATGCAGGAGCCTTGGCGGAACTTCGATTCTGATCCCAATTGATTTGCGAATCCCCTTTGACCGAGTCCATCCAACCCAATCCAGAACGGTTTGTTCCCAATGAGACCTTCCTGCATCCGCCTGTCTCGCGCCGCCACGCCACTGATGTCGATCTGCATCGCCTTGGCCGTCGCCACCACCCACCCCCAGCCCAACTCTGTCTTTGCCAGCAATTCCGACTCGGCGATCCAGGTCGACAACCACGAATCCAATTCGGAAGTCCGCTACAGCGTGGTTCTGCTGCGAGGCACGTTGCCAGCTGAGCACGACATCCCCCTGACGATCGTCAATGAGCAAGCACCAACCGGGGCCAGCCCCGTCAAAGTCTTGACCGACGGAAAACGCTTCAAAGCGTTGGTCGAACTCTCAGAGGGAAAAAACGTCATCCACTTGGAACACGCTTCCACTCCCACGACGGAATTGATCCTCACGTACAAGCCTTCCACCAACCCGCACTACGTTCGGTTGATCTGGATGACGGATCAATCGGGGGAAACAGATTTCGCGACGCCGGATGATTCGGTCACCCAGGACTACGAGAATCGACTTCGCACCGCGGCTTTGCTGATGCAAACGTTCACCGCTGAACGGATGAAGGACCTGGGCTACGGCCCCCGAACCTTTGCGTTGGAACACGACGAAAACGGCCAAGTGATCGTGCACACCTGGAATGGCGACGAAGACAAACAGGACTACTACGCTCAAGCCGACAACAACCGGTGGTGGCCACGCGTTCGCCGTTGGATCAACGAAGAACACCCTGACCCGATGGCCAAGAACGTTGTCTTGGCGGCCTACACTCGGAAAGATCCGCGAACCGGAAAGATGCTGGGACACACCGCTTTGGGCGGAGCCAACCTGGGATTGTTCGGCAGTGCATCGGTGTTCTGTTGGCCGCGTGACATTCAATCGGCGATGGATGTTTTCCAAGACGACACCGCGGTGGACGCCACCCATGTTCACGACGACAGTGCCTTTCGTGGAACGATCTGGGCCCTGGCGTCCACCACCATCGGCGCCACCTTGCACGAAACCGGCCACGCCATGGGATTGCCTCACTGCACCGACAACATGGGGATCATGACGCGAGGATTTGATCACTTTCATCGCGTGTTCACCTTCACGGATCCGCCGAGCAAGCACAACCAACAGTCCCGCCAGTTTTCTCCCCCGCAAGAAGCCTACTTTTCACCCGTCAGTGCTTCGTTTCTTCGCTGGAGCCCTTGGTTTCAACTGGATGCGACCAGTCATGAAACGTCACGCCCCGATGTCGAAGTCGATGAAGCGGCGAAACTCGTTCGCATCCACAGCGACTCCGGCATCCCTTGGATCGGATTCCATTCCAAAGATCGAATCGAAACCTTTCGCGAATACGGATCCCATGACGCGGAAGCCGCCGACCATCCCAAATCGATTGAACTCACCTTCGATGAAATCCAAAAGATGAAACCGGACACGGCAATTCATCGAATCGTGGTCGTGGACAGCAACGGAGCGTCTCGAAACGTCTCGCTGCCCCAACCTTCGAACTGATTGCACGGACCTAAAAGATGGCGGATTCAGCTACGTTTTCGCCATTTCCAAAACGAGCGTTGACGCCTGGCAGCACCGCAACTGCGGCGTTTTTCGAGAATTACCCTCGACCCATCGCCGCTTGGTTGCGTAGAAAGGAACTCATGAAACCGACTGCATGGACCCAAACAGCACTTCGAGCACCAGCATTGCTGGCAATGCTCGCGTTGTGCATTTGGCCAATGCTGCAACCTCCGTGTTGCTGCGCCGCGTCGGTCTCAAAGGGTGCCTCGGTGGCAGCGGGATGCTGTGCATCCGCCGAAACTGCCACCGCTTCGTGCTGCCAATCGACCGCATCGGGCTGTGCAGAAGCCAAGCCTTCGGAATCAGGTTCCGACTGCCTTTGCCAATGGACTTCCCAGTGCGACTGCGATGTTCGGTCGGCCCTGACTGACTCGTGGGTGAGTTCACGCGTGCTCACCGTCGATGACCAGCCCGTCGCTTTCAGCATGCCAATCGGTTTGCTGGAAGATTTCCTGGCTCCGCTGCCGTCCCCCACTCTGGATCGGCAACCGGAGACGTCATGGCAATCGGCCGTGACGTCGCGAGACCGCTGCGTGCTCCTGTGCCGCTGGCTGAATTGAAATCCAAGACTGATCTGACTGACAGTTTTGTTTGAATTTTCAATTGAGTTTTGGTTCGATAGGAGCCCTAAGATGTTACGTACTTCCATGATGTTTGCTGCCACCGTGTTGGTGGGAGTTGCGATTCTGTTTGCCGCTCGAAGCGCCGTTTCGAGTGACAACGCACCCGCCGTTCTCGGTGAGACGTGCCCGTGCGGTCAATGCGAAGCCGGTTGCGATTGCTGCCTCGATGGCGATGTCTCGTGCGACAACTGCTCGTGCGAGGCCTGCGAGTGCGACGCCTGTGATACCGCCGGCAACGCAACCGCAGCACCGAAGATGAGCTGCTGTGCAGGTTCGTCCTGTGGAGACGCTGCCAGTGACCGAGTCGCGTCAAACGACTCGCTGACTTCAGCGATCGCGGAAGCTTGCATTTGTGGTCAGTGTGATGCTGACTGCAACTGCTGCTTGGACGAATCAGTCGACTGCGACAACTGCAGTTGCGAAAGCTGCCAATGCGAGGGTTGCGTGGACGCACCCGCAACAGGTGCCTGATCGCTGCATTTGCGATGACCTCCGCACGGGATTCACCGTGTAGGCATCGCCTTGGCTAAAAAAGAAACACCTCGCCGAGCGGACTCGGCGAGGTGTTTTTCGTTGAATTTCGTTGCTCAACCCCGATCGGAACCACGCCGACGATCCTGCCCGTCCGGCGGAACCGAAGTGACTTGCGCGGCCACTTCCGGCGGCATGTGATCCGTCGCCCGACGCCCCGTCAGTCGGTCGCTCCAGCGACGTCCCGCACTGGCACCTTCCGGCCCAGGTGCAATCAAGAACACGGTTCCCAGTCCAAACACCAATCCGGCAAACAACGATCCAAAGGTGACGGAGATTCCCGACATACCTTCGGGTGAATCACCGACTTGTGGTGGTCCGAGTTCCGCCAACAAATTGGTCGAGAGAGCAGCGGACCGGCTGGCCTGAGCTTCCCCTAACGCGGCCTCCGCTTCCGCCAACTGGTGAGTCAACGCTTCCGCATCGCTATCCAGCTTGGAGTAACTGGTCCGCACACCGGCCAATCGGCTCAGCTTGTCGTGCAGTTGATCCTGTTTATCACGAAGTCGTTGAACTCGGTCGCTGGCCAACGCCAACGTCGGCTTCATGGCTCGAACCGCTGCTCGTGCTTCTTCCAACATCCGCGAAGTGATTTCGCGTTCAGTCGTGATCGCGGAGCGACGACGTGGATGCAATTCGGTGTAAACGCTCGCCAATCGACTGGATTCGATTTGGGCGTCGATCAATCCGTCCTTCAATCGTTGCAGGGAAGGCTGACTGGACAGCAACTCATCGCCACTGACCAACAACTGACGTGGGTCTTGCGACCCCGCAATCAACAGTTGCTGCAACGCGTTCAAACGTTCGAGTTCCAATTCTGCCAACTGCAACTCTTTCGCGTTCTCTTCCATCGTTCGTCGGTTGGCACCATCACCCGAGATCGCATCGTTCAGATTTCGCAACTCACTGAGGTCCGATCCAAAGCGAACTTCGACCTCGTTCATCTTGTTCAAGACCGTGTCCAATTTCTGCCGCGTCAAATCACGTGCATTGGTCAACTCGATGATGACACTATCCGCCCGAATTCGGCGGACCGTCCGCAGGTGACTGCTCAGGTTATCCAGGAGTGCCCGGCAGAAGTCGGTCGCACGCTCGGGCGTCTCCGCTTCGACTTTCAGGTAAACCAGTTCACTGTTGCCAAACTCGCTTCCTTGAGGCGCGACCACGTTGACGCGTCGGTTGGCGACCGTGTCGACCAAGGTCGTCGATGGATAGGTCTCGTCTTCTTCGCCACCCACCGGTCCAACGTCTCGCAGCGCCGCGGCAACCACTTCTGGGTTGCGAGCCATTTCGAGCAATGTTTCTTGGGCTGCCTTCAGATCCGTTTGACTCGAGAATCGTCCCAAACGATCGACGGCACCGGTCGCTTCGTCACGAAGAACGAGCGGTTGTCGAGCCGCCCAACGGTCGCTTGAAAACAACGCCGTCCCCAGCCCTAGCACGCCAAACAAGACGGCCGCTCCGCACCAAACCGGTGCGAACAAAACCAAAATATTGCGAATGTGTTTCCACGGAATAGGAGCAGCTGACATGTTGGAACACGGGCTCGAGAGGAGATTCAAAGAATATTCCCCCAACACTAGGACGCCCCCAACGCACAGCCCCAAGAAACTCCATGGGTTCGAAAAACCGAACGACCAAACTGGCGGTTCTCAATCGACCTTGCGGGAGGTGACGTTTGTGCCGGTCATCTCCTCCCGATAGAGCCGGCCCAACCTGACATAGTGCTGAGCCCCTTCCCGGGAACGTTCCAGAAGCGATTCGCTCACTTCTTTGATCGGTTTCGCGGGGGTGCCCACGGCCAACATCCCCGGCGGGATGACCGTGCCCTCGGTCACCAGTGCGCCTGCGGCGACAATGGCCCCTTTGCCAATCGTGGCGCCATTGAGAACAATCGCACCGATCCCTATCAAGGCATCGTCTTCGACGGTGGCACCGTGCACGACAGCCGAATGCCCCACTGTCACGCGTTCGCCAATCACACACGGCATCCCAGGATCGCAATGCAGCACGCATTGGTCTTGGACATTGCTCTGTCGACCAATCACTATTTTTTCCGTATCGCCACGCATCACAGCGCCAAACCAAATGCTGACGTCCTCGGCGATGTACACTTCCCCCAAAACAGTCGCGTTGGGGGCGATGAACGCCGACGGATCGATCAAACTCCGATCCGCTTCACTGGTGACGATCGCTTGTCGCCGCGTTCGATCCGCTGGGCCCGCGGCGGACTGTTGGGGAGAGGATTGAGAATCCGAATCATTCGTTGACATGGTAAATCGGTTGCAGGAAGAGCAAGAAAACCTCGAACGAGTAGAACCTGACCCGGCGGAGGCTGCGCCGGAGTCACCACCGCCAATCCCGCGAGGCGTGTTGTCACGATTGGCGATCTCAACATTCGTGCTGAGCATCCGATGGTACCAAGTCGTGATCAGTCCGATGATGGGCCCCAGTTGCCGGTTCACTCCGACCTGCAGTGCCTACGCCATCGAATCCATTCAAAAACACGGGCCGATTCGTGGCACCTGGCGAGCGATCCGGCGCATCGGCCGCTGCCACCCTTGGAACCCAGGTGGCTACGACCCGCCGTGAACCGCCCTCCCGCAACTTCGAACGCTGAACGCTGAACGCTTCGCGATTCCCTGAACGAAAGGGCGTGTTATCATCGCCACATGCCGAACTCCGCCTCGCAAACGACCGACGCTTTTGTGCCCCACTGGATCATTTCCGGCGGACAAACCGGAGTCGACCGTGGTGCCTTGGACGCGGCCATTGCACTTGATTTGCCACACGGCGGATGGTGCCCGGCAGGTCGCATCGCGGAAGACGGACGTATCCCGGATCGTTATTTGTTGCAGGAACACGCCTCGCGACATTACCCCGATCGGACGGAACAGAATGTCATCGACACGGACGCGACCCTGATTTTATATCGCGACAAAATCTCCGGTGGGACGGCGCTGACGAAACGAATTTGCAAACGGGAATCGCGTCCCTGTTTGGCCGCTGATTTGGCGTCGCCCAAAACGGCCGCCCAGCGAATTCGAACCTGGCTCGACAAGACGCGTCCGACCAACCTCAACGTGGCTGGTCCACGCGAAAGCAACTCCCCGGGAATTGGCGAACAAACCCGGCAGATGCTCACTCATATTTTTCGCGGCGGAGGCGGCGACATTCAGTCGTCGCTGTTCTGAACCATCTCGGCCATCAGATAACTCTTCAGACTGCCAAGCACTTCCCGAACACATGGCTGCAGATCTCGACTCCGTCGATCCCGGTTTCGGATCGGCTGAATGGTGACTCGCATCGATGTTTGCGTCACCGTGTTGTCGTTGCGATTTCGTCTGCCGCGTCCTTCGCTCAACTGAATCAACACATGAAGCGTCATCTGGTGATCGGCCGCTCGCCGGCCTTTGCCGCCTTGCGAAACAATCCGAAGTGAGACCACACTGCCGGTGACCTGAATGATCTCCGCCCGGTGATCCGAAATGAATCCGCGGAGTTTCTCCACCGCCAAATCGATTGGCACCGGTGTGACCAAGTGGTAATCGTTGTTCTCGTCCTTCTTGCTGGACGTCAACCAACTGAACCATCCCACCCTGGAACTGGCGTCCTGGTCTTGGTGAATGCCGGTTCCGAGTTGAACCACCCGGTTGCGACCGTTTTCCTTGGCTTTCAACAGAGCCCGGTCCGACCTTGCCAAAATGGTTTCCGCGGCGTCGCCCGTTTGATATTCAGTGACCCCAAAACTGACCGTGACCGATTCCCCGTTGAGTCCGTCCAGCGGAGTGACCTCAATGGCTTGACGAATCTGTTCGGCTCGGCGGGCGGCGGTGGCATTGTCGCTGTTGATGGCCAAGAAAACGAATTCTTCGCCACCATAACGAGCCACCAAGTCTTCGTTGCGAGCGTGACTTTCGAGGATGCGAGCAAACTGCATCAATGCTTCATCGCCGGCCGGGTGACCATGCACATCGTTGACTTGCTTGAAGTGATCAATGTCGCAGATGATCAGACTAAACTTGGTGTTGTTCTTCTTGGCATCGGCAGTGGCCCGCAGCAGACGACTGTCGAATTCGGCTCGATTGGCAATGCCAGTCAAAGGATCGCTGGTTGCCTTTTTGTGCAACGACTGAATCTGACTTTGCAACTTGTTCTGGTCCGACATGTCGCGGACGAGGACCAATGCTCCTCCACCATACGAATCGCGAACAGGACTGACCTGCAACAGCACATCTTGCGAGACACCGCCACGAACCAATTTCATGGTTCGCGTGACAGTGGTTTGCAATCGCAAACTATCCGCGACCGGGCAAGAGGTCGTTTCGTCCCCCGATTCATCGACGATTCCCAATGTGTCGACATCCCAGTGGCGACCAACCATCGCCTCACTGGCAACGCCGGTCAGGCGTGACAAAGTCTCGTTCCAGTAAGTGACTTGTCCTTCGCAATCCGTGAAGGCCACCCCGTCCCGAACTTGGTCGCCCAAGGCTTGGTAGAAGGGCATTGCACCGGAAGTCTCACCCTGCAACTTCGCTTCCGTTTGGACAGAAGTTTTTTCCTGAACGACCGTCTGTTCGCTCGCAGCCGTCAGACCAAGGAAATGAGGTGAATTCGCATTGAGCTTCTGCAACCATCGATCCACGACGCTGCTGTGCAACAGTTCCGGACGCCGCTCCAACATCGTTGCGAAATCACGCGTCAGCTCGGGATCGAACTGCGTGCCGCTGCCTCGAAACAATTCTTGCAGAGCTCGTTCGCGACTGAGAGCGGAACGGTAGACTTGGTCCGTTGTCATCGCATCAAAGGCGCCCGCAATGGACATCATCCGGGCTCCCAACGGCAACGCGTCTCCGCGCACATGGTCTTCCTGTCGACGTGAGTCGTACCAGACGCCGCAATACTTCACGATATTCAGCAGGCTCTGATCGGTCGTGCATCCACGCAAGATTTCACATCCCAGCTCGGCACAACAATCCATTGTCAATTGTTCTTCAATGCTGAGCTTGCCAGGCTTGCGCAAAATTCGATCGGGGATGCCGATCTTGCCGATGTCGTGCAGCAAAGCTGCCACTTCGATGCGATCACGAGCTTCATCCGCCAACCCCAAACGCTCGCACCATGCCGAACACGCCAGGGCCACACGCAAGCTGTGAGCTGCAGTGGGTGCATGCTTGGTTCGCAAGGCATAAAACAGCGATGTCGCCATGCCCAAACGAACCATTGCCAAATGATTCTCAAAAGGCCGTGTGTCCTCCACCGAATCGCCAACGTCCCCTTGAGCGATCGCGTCGGCCGCGGAAACAGGTGCCACCACACCGGGAAGCTGTCCGGTCGCTGCCTCGCCCAATCCCATCAACAGCTCGCTCAAACGCGAAGCGGAATGGGCCGCGTCGGGTGGGGCTGTTTCAGGTTGAGCGGGATCGTTGGGAGAAACATCGGAATGTGGCACATCCGCGACAGGCCGTCCTGCGGGGACGGGCACCATCGGTGGCATACTGTGGTTGGCGAGATCGCTGGGCACCATTTGGTCGTTCATAGCCGGCTATTCTGCGAGACATCTGTGTCGTGACGCAAAACCATACGTTCCATTTTGGGCTTGGTTGAAAGTCACCTCCCGAGCTGGAGCAATCGTGCGGGTTTCCGACCGCCACGATGCCGCAAACCCCGCGCAATCCGAACAACCCCATCAAAAAGCCGAAATGGGACTTCCAATCCGCCCCGTTCATGGAACTTGGCCCCCCTTTTTGGCTCCAATGGATCACAGCGAATCGGCGCCTGTTGTGCGCCTCCTATTCGCAATATTCCGCGAAAAACTTGCCACCGAACCCCCGTCCATCTAACATGGTTACGCGGCTTGTGACGGACCTTTAGCCTTCAGTCCTGAGCCCACCGGCTCCATTCATCTCATCTTCCGGACCATCACTGTGAGCCTATCCGACGTCGATCGTCAGCTTCTGCAACGTTGTCTCGACCGGGAACCCCGGGCGTGGCAGGACTTCGTCGATCGATTTGTTGGCCTGGTCGTTCATGTCGTCAATCGGACCGCGATGGGCCGTGGGTTGTCGATGGACGAATCGACTCGCGATGACATGGTGGCGGAAGTGTTTCTGGTCATCATTCGGCACGATTTTGCCGTGCTTCGCCGCTTTCGACGGCAGTGCTCGCTGGCGACGTACCTGACGATTGTTGCCCGCCGCGTTGTCGTTCGACGCCTGACTGCCAAAGCGGCGGTCACCGGCAACCGTGATCCTGCGTCGCTTTCCAACGGGCACACCAACAACGGATCCACCAACGGTCACGCCGCCCCAACGCAGGTCAACGGCGAATTGCAGCGAATCGAAAATGCAGAAGAAGTCGAGCACCTGCTGCTCCGTCTGGACCCGCGAGAAGCCAGCGTCGTTCGGATGTATCACCTGGAAGGCAAGTCGTACCAAGAGATCAGCCAGGCAGTTGGCGTGAGCGAAAACACGATCGGCCCCATGTTGCACCGGGCGCACGCCAAAATGGGTCGCGGCTGAGCACCCTCGATCGAGTGAACGACACTCCCGGTTGAAACTGCTAACCTGTTCGATTGTTTTCTTCAAACGATCGCAGTGAGCTCCCGGATGTCGTCGCCCTCTAAATCGACCTCAACCCTCTCCCAGTCCACCGCCCCCGACACCGAAATGGACCAAGCCCATTCGGTCCTTCGATCGGTGTGGGGGTACGATTCATTCCGGCCCCTGCAAGCCGATGCGGTGCAGGATGTCGTCCGAGGACGCGACAGCCTGGTCGTCCTGCCGACCGGCGGCGGGAAATCACTGTGCTATCAAGTCCCCGCGCTCGTGCGAGATGGCATGTCCGTGGTGGTCTCGCCGCTGATCTCTTTGATGAAGGACCAGGTCGACGCGTTGACCGCCAACGGTGTCGCAGCGGCCCTCGTCAACAGCACGCAGTCGATGGATCAAAAACGCGAAACGGCGGACCGGATCCGTCGCGGCGAAATCAAGATCCTGTACTTGGCCCCGGAGCGTTTGCTCACGCCCAAAACGCTCGCCTTTCTTCGCAGCTTGCCGATCTCTTTTTTCGCCATCGATGAAGCTCACTGCGTCAGCAACTGGGGGCATGACTTTCGCCCCGAGTATCGCGGGTTGCGAATCCTCAAAGAACAGTTCCCTGCCGCATCGGTGCACGCCTTCACCGCCACCGCCTCCCAACAAGTTCGTGATGACATCACCGAACAATTGCAACTCCACGAACCGCGGGTCTTGGTTGGTAACTTCGACCGCCCCAACCTGACGTACCGGATGCTGCGCAGCGACGGCAAACTGAACCAGATTCAACAGTGCATCCAGCAACATCGCGGTGAATCAGGCGTCGTCTACTGCATCACTCGCAAAGAAGTCGAACAAACCGCCGCCGCATTGGAATCCATGGGCGTCCGGACACTGCCGTACCATGCGGGGCTGGCAGCCGAAATCCGGCAGGCAAACCAAGAAGCGTTCATCCAAGAAAAGGTCGATGTGATCGTCGCGACCGTGGCCTTTGGAATGGGAATTGACAAATCCAACGTGCGGTTTGTCATCCACGCCGGGATGCCCAAATCGATTGAACACTACCAGCAAGAAAGCGGTCGCGCCGGCCGCGATGGGCTCGCCGCTGAATGTGTTCTGATTCACAGTGGTGGCGATTTGATGTCCTGGAAACGCATCCTCGAAAATGGCGACCGCAACAACTTTCAATCCGCCATGGGTTCGGTCGAGGCGATGGCGTCGCTGTGCAACGGAGTGCAATGCAGGCACGCCTCGCTGGTGGAGTACTTTGGCCAAGAATACGATGCCGACAATTGCGATGCCTGCGACGTTTGTCTCGGGGAACTCGACGTCGTGGAGGATCCAATCACACTGGCACAAAAGATCCTGTCGTGTGTGGTCCGTTTGAAAGAACGCTATGGCGTCGCGCACACCGTGAAGGTCCTCACCGGATCAAAAGACCAAAAGGTCATCCAAGCGGGGCACGATCAGCTGAGCACCTACAACCTGCTTTCCAACGAAGGTGCCAACGCGGTTCGCACCTGGATCGAACAACTCATTTCGCAAAACCATTTGATCCGAACCGGCGAGTACCAATCCCTTCGATTGACCGAATCTGGTCGTGCGTTGCTCAAACGTGAAGGCGACGTGACGCTCACCAAGGTGAGCGCAAAAAGCTCGTCTCGCCGCCCAGCCGCCAATGCATCCTGGGAAGGCGTCGACCGTCAATTGTTCGATCACTTGCGTTCTCTCCGCAGCGAAATGGCGTCCGAACGAGGTGTCCCGGCTTACGTCATCTTCGGCGACGCGGTGCTGCGAGAATTGGCTCGCGTGCGTCCCACGTCGATCGACAAACTCACCCACATTCGAGGCATCGGCGATCGCAAACGGGAAGAATTTGGCCAACTGTTCCTGGACTCGATCGATCAATACTGCGAGAAAAACCCACTCGTCAGGGACCAATCCGACAACACGGCCCCAGCGCCGATCAACAAACCGCGAGCGAACACCGCCCCAAACGCGGCGATGGTCCAAGCCTTCCAACTTTTTCGGGACGGGCGATCCGCCTCCGAAGTTGCAGAAAAGATGGGTCGCGCCGAATCGACCGTGAACAAGTATCTCAGCGATTTCATTCAATCCGAAAACATCACCGATCCAACGCAGTGGGTCCCCAAAGAAGAAGCCGAAGCAATCCGGGCGGCCCTTCTGGCAGCCGAGGACGAACGGCTTCGACCGGTGTTCGAAGCCTTGAATGAAGAGATGTCTTACGAAAAGATCCGCATCGTCGCCACGTGCATGAAGAACGAAATGGCTGACGATGCGGACGATTGACAATCAACTCGTTCAGCTAACTGCCTGGCAAGCAATCAACTGCCAACCGATCAGCTTTTGTCCCAGCGAGTTCGCAGTGCGTCCAACAACACCGCGACCACGATCACCACGCCGGTGATGATTTGCTTGCTGGCATCGGACACACCGACCTGAGCCAGACCGGTCTGCAAGACCTGGATGATCAAAACACCAATGAACGATCGCACCACGTTCCCACGCCCGCCCATCAGACTGGTGCCACCAATCACACAGGCCGCGATCGCAGCCAGCTCGATGCCGATCGCCGCATTCGGATCGGCAGTCGACAAACGGGACGTCTGAGCCAACCCGGCCAAGCCGCACATCATGCCGCTGATCGCGAAAATCCCAATGCACAGAGGAGCGGACCGAATCCCCGACATCCGGACCGCTTCCGCGTTGGTACCGATCGCGATGCAGTACCGGCCCCACACCGTTCGCGTCAAAAACAGTTGCCCCAGGATCACGGTTCCAATCGCTGCCATGAAAGCGGGCGAAACGAAGGCGCCGGGCAACGGCTGACCGAACCATTCAATTCGACTGCCGATGTAAATCGATTGGGAATCCGTGACCACCTTGGTTGCTCCTCGAGCAATCTCAAGCATCCCCAGCGTGACGATGAAGGAGGGAATCCCAAAGCCGATCGAGATTGCTCCGTTCACCCCGCCGCCAATGGATGCGACCAACACAGCCACCGGGAGAGCCGCCCAAATCGACCAGTCGTGATTCGCCATCAACACGCCCAACACCGCGGACGAAACCGCCAGCAAAGAACCGACCGACAAATCAATGCCGCCGATGATGAGCACCAGCGTCATCCCAACGACCAGAAACGTCAGGTCGGGAACTTGATTGGCAATCGACACCAACGTCGACCACTGGAAAAAATTCTTGCTGAGCAGCGAAAAGATCGCCACCAGCACCAGCAAAACCGCGACCAAACCAAGGTGCGGTGCCATCTTCCGGAAAGAATCCTGCAAACGACTCATGAGGTGGCCCCGTTGTTTTGTGGGCCAACGGGCGTGGACACTGCGCCGAGTCGACTTGGCGTGGGGCTGGATTCGTGCCCAGCAAACGACGCCTCCAGAATCGCGTCCTCGCTGAAGTCGTCTCGCTCAAACGTCGCCATGATCTTCCCTGCGGACATGACCGCGATCGCATCGCAAGTCTCAAATAGCTCTTCCAAATCACTGCTCACAATCACAATCGTTTTGCCTTGCTTGGCCAATTCCTCAAACAGCTCGTAAAGTTTGCCTCGCGCCGCCACATCGATCCCGCGTGACGGTTCATCGAACAGGTACACTTCGGCCCCCCGAGTCAACCACTTGGCCACAGCCACCTTCTGCTGGTTGCCGCCGCTGAGCGTCCCAACCGCCTGTTCCAACGATTGATGCCGCGTTTCCAAAGACCGGTGAATCGACGTCGCCGCATCGACCTCTGCCTTTTCGCGAATCCATCCCTTGTCCGAAAACTTGGTGGCCAGTGCCGCGAGGGACGTGTTGGCTCGAATCGACTGCGACAACAGCAAACCGTTTTGCTTGCGGTCCTCGGTGACCATCGCGAAACCGGCTTGGACGGCTTGGCTGGGGTGGGTGAATCGCACACGTTTTCCTTCGCCCAGCGAAACGTTGCCGGACGTTGCGACATCCGCGCCGAAGATCGCTCGCAGCAACTCGGTTCGCCCGGAACCCACCAAACCCGCGATCCCAAACCGTTCTCCGCGGCGGACCGAGAACGAAACATCGTCGACCATTCCACACGTCATTCGCTCCACCGACAATCCGATCTGGTCGGTCCGATGACTCACAAACTCGGGTCCCGATTGACTGGAAGACCTGGATTCATTTTCCTCCGCACTCATCCATGCCACCATCTTCTCACGATTGATTCGCGAAATCGGTTCCGTGGTGACAAGACGCCCGTCGCGGAGCACGCTCACCTGATCTGACAGCTGCTGGACTTCTTCGAGTCGGTGGGAGATGTAAATGATCGCAACGCCTTGTTCACGCATCTGTTTCAGGTGCGTGAACAACTCTTCGGATTCGCTGCCCGAGAGCGCAGCGGTCGGCTCATCGAGAATCAACACGCGAGCATCGCGGGCCAGTGCCGCCGCAATCTCAATCATCTGCTGTTTCCCAACCCCCAGCTTTCCGACAATCGCGTGCGTGTCGACATCGGGCAGACCAAACTGATCCAGAATCTTGCGAGCCGATCGATGCAGTTCGCTCATGCGCAACACGCCCCATCGATTCGGCAACGACGCCAACCGGAGGTTTTCAGCAACCGACAACGTTTCAATCAAATTCAGTTCTTGCTGGACGATCTGAACCCCGCGAGCTTCGGCGTCTTGCTTGGTGCCGGGGCAATAGTCGTCGCCCAAAAGACTCATTTGCCCAGCGGACGCCGGAATCAAACCACTGATGATTTTGCAAAGGGTGCTTTTTCCAGCACCGTTGGCACCGAGCAAGGCGTGCAGATGCCCAGCTTGAAAATCGATCGAGACATCATCCAGCACGGTGACCGTGCCATAGCGTTTGGTCAGTCCGCGAACGGAGAGAGCAACGGTCATGGTTGGCTCAGGATCTCGGCGGTGATCAGATCCACCGGCGTTTCGACATCTTCGATCGACACATCCGATCCGGAGGTTTGACTTTGGATTTGTTCCAGTGCGGCTTCGATCCCAAAAACGGCCAACTGATCACCGTGTTGATCCGCCGTCGCCAGCACTTTGCCGTCTTCAATGGCTTGCCGAATCGCCGAGATATTGTCGAAGCCAACAATCTGCACTTCGCCGGCCCGGCCAGCACCTTTGACCGCTGCGATGGCTCCGAGCGCCATCGAGTCATTCGCCGCCAAAATGCCGCTGATCTCGGGATGCTCACTCAACATGGACGAGGCCACAGTGTTCGCCCGAGACATTTCCCAATCCGCGGATTGGCTGCTGACAATCTCCATGCCCGCTTCCTGCATTGCGGCTTCAAATCCCTTCAAACGCTGTTGAGCGTTGTAGGACGTGCGGATCCCTTCCAGAATCGCAACTTTGTCACCTTTGCGATTCGCGGCCAAGTGATCACCGACTTTCTTCGCCCCGGCCATGTTGTCGGGACCAACAAATGGGATGCTGACGCCTTCTTGTTTCAGCACTTCCACGTCCAAGCGGTTGTCGATGTTGACAACGATGACTCCCGCTTCAATGGCTCGTCGGAGGGCCGGCACCAAAACCTTGGAATCCGCCGGGGCGATCACAATCGCGTCCACGCCGCTGGCAACCATCTCTTCGACCAAAGCGACTTGGCGACTGACATCTCGCTCATCTTTGATCCCGTTGACGACCAAGTCGTATTGATCCGAGTTTTCGGACTGATGCGATTCGGCTCCCTTCGCCATCGTCGAGAAAAACTCATTTGCCAATGACTTCATGATCAAGGCAACGCGAGGTTTGCCGTCTCCATCCGCCTCGCTTTGTGAAGTGGAACTGGAGGAACTGCATCCCGACACAAACAGGACCAGAAGTGCGGCAAGACAGCCAACTCGATTTGCGATTTTGAACATGGTTCAAGTGGTGGTGGGTTTGAAAGAGCGGGGATGATTTCCGATGCAAATGTTGCCGAAAACGTTTGTCCAGGATCTGGCAACGCGGAGTGTCGACGGAGCCAATCGAAACGGATCGCCTCGACAACGAGCGTTCGTGCTCGGTGAAAGAGACACGGAGGGCAGGGAAGCATCAGGCGGGACGGCGGGAACTCGAATCGAACGACGCCGGTGCGATAGCATAGCGACTGCATCGAGGACGGTGGCGGTGACATCCCTCTGGTTTCGTCAGTGGCTGGGAATCTCAGTCCGAGGGAATCTCGACGTCCGGGGGGGGGCGCCAGTGGGGTTGCCCAGTTGCCGGCCGACCATGAAATTGGTCGCTCACTCATTCCATCCTGGAATCCTGTTTCGGATTCTTCCCTTCGCACGCGACCGGCCCGCACATGTTTGCTCTGGATGTCCTATCACGAATCATCCACGTTGGCACCGCGATCACCTTGGTCGGTGGTTCTGCGTTCATGCTGATGGTTTTGCTCCCGTCCGCCAAACTGATCTCCGAGGAAGCCCATCAAACGTTGGCTCAAGCCGTGACGGGGCGATGGAAACGGTTCATTCATGGCGGCATCCTGCTGTTTTTGCTCAGCGGTTTTTACAACTACATGCGAGCGATCCCGAATCACAAAGGGGACGGGCTGTATCACGGTTTGCTGGGCGCGAAGATGCTGCTCGCGTTCGCGATTTTCTTCCTCGCCTCGGCATTGGTGGGTCGCAGCGCCGCCTTCGCCGGCATTCGCGAAAACCGCTCCAAGTGGTTGAAAGTCATCGTTCTGTTCGCCGCCATCATCGTGGGCATCTCCGGTTTTGTGAAAGTTCGCGGGGTCCCCGCAACCTCGAATGAGGTTGCCACCTCTGTCCCCGTCCAAGTTGATCCGGCCGACACCCCGGAACCGCAACCGGCGACCGCTGAGTGAATCGTCTGCGAACGTGGAGGGAACAATTCTTTCGCCCGGGAGAGATCCAGCTTTTGGTTTGGTCCACGGCGTGGTTCTTCTGTTTGCTGGGCGGCTACTACCAACTGCGTCCCCTTCGCGAAGCGGAAGCGTTTGCTCGCGGCAGCGATGAGATTCCGTGGCTGTTCTTGGCGAGCTTCCTGGCAATGCTGGTCGCCTCCCCCATCTACGCCTCCGTCGCCAACCGCGGCCGCGGAATGCGGTTGGTCAGCCGTGTGTATCGATTCTTTGAACTGAACTTGCTCGTCTTTTTTTTCGCGATGCAAGCCAGTGACCCACACGTGGCCGCCTGGGTCGGGCGTTTCTATTTCGTCTGGTTGAGCGTCTTCAATCTGTTTGTGGTTTCGCTGATGTGGAGCGTTTTCACGGACTCGTATCAAAGCGATCAAGCCAAGCGTTTGTTCGGCTTCATCTCGGCGGGAGGAACCATCGGCGGAATCGCGGGGTCGGCCTTCGCATCCTGGCTCTCGCAGCAGGTGGACGTTTCCTATGTCTTGATCGCTGGCATCGTCGCCTTGGAACTGTGCCAACAATGCGGCCACTTTTATGCGAAAACGAAATCCAAGCAGGCCCGAGTGAGTGCGGACACGGACAACGGGATCCCCCAAGAAACCGCCGCCGAAACTCCAGGACTGGCCTCGATGGAAAATGCTGACTCGCCCAACGCGGGTCCAGCCCAAGCCAAGACCTCGATGTGGGTCGGCGTTCGAGCGGTTGGCAAATCACCGTATCTGTTGGGGCTGTGCGTGTTTTTATTGACGCTGCAAGCATGCGCGACCACCGTCTACTGCGAACAAGCGGATTTCATTCGCGAAGCGGGGCTGAACAAGGCTGACCGATTCGCCCTGATGTCCCAGATCAATCTCTGGGTGCTCAGCCTCACGCTCGCGATTCAATTGCTCGGCACCGCTGCCTTGCTGCGTCGTCTCGGCATGGCAATCGTCCTCGGCGTGTTCCCGATGATCTACGTGATCGGGTTCGCCGGATTGGCGTTTTGGCCCAGTCTCCACTGGATCGTCGCGTTGGTCGTCGTCCACCGAGCGGCCAGCTACTCCGTGTTCGCACCCGGAATCCAGGTCCTGTACACGGTGGTGGATCGCCGCACGCTGTATCAAGCCAAAGGTTTTCTGGACACGGCCGTGGTCCGAGGAGGCGACGTCATGTCGGCTCAATTGTTCGGGCTCCTGCGTTTCAGTGGCCTGAGTTTGACGGCAATCGCCGCCGGATTCCTGCCTCTCGCGGTCCTGACCGGGTGGTTGGGGATGCGAACCGGCCGCCAGCAGGCAGAAATGCAGCGGCGCGGTCGACCGGCCGGCCATGATTGACCCGCTCGTTGGCCATTCGTAGACTTGTTCGGTTTCCACCCAGCAATTCTCGACGAAATTCGCCCACGCCGGCCAGCATTCGCTTGCCGGCATCTTTTTTTCGTCGATCTTTCTCATCATTCAGTTCTGATGTCATCTGATTCTCACGGCCACCTGGGACCCCCGCCGCTCATGGACCAAGCGATTGCGAAAGCCGACACTCTCATCGAAGCCATGGGGTGGATCCGTCGTTTTCGTGGCAAAACGATGGTCATCAAACTCGGTGGCAGTCTGCTAGAGGACCAAGAAGCACTCCATCATTTATTACTGGATGTGATCTTCATGGAAACCGTCGGACTGCGTCCGGTGGTGGTGCATGGTGGTGGCAAGGCAATCACAGCCGCAATGGCCAAAGCGGGCATCCAAGCCCAATTCATTCGCGGCCGTCGCGTCACCGACGAGGAATCGCTGAAGGTTGTCGAGCAAGTTCTCGCGGGAGAATTGAACGTCGAACTGACCGAGATGATGGAACATCTGGGTGGCCGCGCAGTCAACTTGTCGCCACGCACCACGTGCGTTTTGAAAGGCAAAAAACTGATCGATCCCGAGGGTGATGACCTGGGATACGTTGGGGAAGTGACTGAGGTCGACCGCGACGTGATCGAAAGCCTGGCTTACACCGATCAAGTCGCCGTGATCCCCTCGTTGTGCGAGGATGAGCAGGGCCAAATGTACAACGTCAACGCTGACACCGCCGCGATGGCTGTCGCTCAATCACTCGGTGCGGACAAACTGGTTTTCCTTTCCGACGTCAACGGTGTTCGTCGCGACCCCGAAGATCCCTCCACCATCATCCCCGCGTTGTCCGCCGATGAGGCTCGCCAGTTGATCACCGATGGCGTGATCAAATCCGGCATGATCCCAAAGGTCGAGGCCTGCTTGGAAACCTTGGGACGCGGCGTGCAAAAGGTTCACATCATTGACGGTCGCTTGCGCCATTCCTTGTTGCTAGAAATCTTCACCACGGACGGCGTGGGCACGGAGATTCACCAGTGAAGGCAACTGGCAGCGACGATTGCCCGCTTGGCGAAGGCTGGATCAATGCGATCGCGGGCCGCCTCTCACCCACCGGTGGAAACTCGTGTCGTGACGCGCTGCATCAATTCGCGGACCAACCGGAATGGCGCGGCGATGTTGCGTTGCGAACCAAGATCGCAGAGCAACTTCGAACGCTGACCCAACACGATGCCTCCACGATCGCGGACTGCATCAGCGCATCGACGAAAGACCAGGCCCTGGAGCATGCTCTCGTAACGGGGCGCCGTCACCATCAGTCGCTGCAAGCCTCCGACACCAATTCTGGTGACGTCGCCTTGCCACCCAAGTGCCTGTGCTTGGTCGGCAGCGATCATGGACGCAGCATCGTGGCCAGAATGGCAAGTGGCAAATCATCCCTGCGAGGTAGCGAGTGGCCCTTGTTGCCCGGATTCGTTCACGCTTCCACCGATCGCTTCGTTGACCGCATCGATTCGTCCACAGCCGTGGCCTTGGTGTCCCCGTGGGATTTCAACGGTGTCGGACAACCCTTGACTGCGGAATGGTGGGCGCATTGCCGACGACGATGCGACGAGACCGGCACCTGCTTGATCATCGACCATGGCAACCTCCCCGCAGTCGGAAACGGACATCTCTTCGCACATGAGATGGTCGCAGGAATCTCGGCTGACGCTGTGATCCTTTCAGCCGGACTGACATTTGATCTGCCCGGTGGGTTGCTGGTGCTTGGCCAATCTCTCGCATCGCATGCACAGGGTTTGGTTCCCTCCAATGATCTGGTCGGACATTTGATCTCCTCCACCCTCGCGACGCTCATTCAAACCGACGCACTCACGACAGACACGGACGCTTTCGCAATCGCATTGGCAGAACGAATTGCGACCCGTGGTTGTGTTCGCGATCTGCACGTCAGTGGTCACACCGTGGTCCTGGAACTGGACGTTGACACGCAAGCTTGGCTCGAAAAAGCCAACGCGAAGAAACTGCACGCATCGATCTGCAGCGAACACTCCGTGCTGTTCCAGCCTCCTTTGTTGATGACAAACGAAGAACACACCAACCTGATCGACCGAATCGATGCCGTGCTGGCGGGGTTGGAACAAAATCAGCAACCGCCCCCCTCCTCCGATCAAGTGATTCCGGAGGAAGACGCTGGCCCGGAGGCAATGCCAAGCGACTCCCTTGCCGGTGCAGTCGCGACGGGGGCACTGGCAGACAGTGCACTCACAGATCCTGTGATCACCGACGAAACCCGGGAAGCAGCCCTCCCAAACGAAACAAAAGCGGATTCAGACAACGCGAACGAGGCGTTTGAAGAGGATGAATCCGAGGAAATGGTCGAGGAAGATCCTGTCGAGGAGGACGAAGAAGACGAGGACGAATTCGACGAGGAGTACGACGAAGAAGAACAGGTAGAGGAAGAGGAAGTCGACCAAGAAGAAGACGACGAACCAACCGAACAAGATGAAACTGAACTGGAAAGCAACGAACTGGACGAGTTCGAATCCAACGAGGAAACGGAGAAACATTGATGCGACACTTGCTCACCCTCTTTGATCTGACCCCGCAAGAGTTGCGTCAGATTTTAGCAACCGCTCAGACCCTCAAAGCCAAATTGAAGCAGGGCGAACGGCCCGCGATCTTGGAACGCTACACACTGGCGTTGCTGTTTGAAAAACCAAGTTTGCGGACCCGCGTCAGCTTTGAGACGGGCATGAATCACCTTGGGGGCAGCAGTCTGTTCCTAGGCGATGATGTCGGCTGGGGCAAACGCGAATCGCCATCCGACTTCACCCGAGTGCTCGGTCAATTCGTTGACGCAGTCGCGTGTCGCGCGAAGTCTCATGAACGTGTCGAGCAACTGGCGAAATACAACGCCGTTCCGGTCATCAACAGCCTCACTGATCTCTGCCATCCCTGCCAAGCGATTGCGGATGTGTTGACGCTGCAGGAAAGCTTCGGTGATGTCAAAGATCGCCACATGGTGTTTGTCGGTGACGGCAACAACGTCTCCCGTTCATTGGCCCTCGCCTGTGCGATGCTGGACATTCAGTTCACGCTTGCCCGCCCAGACGGCTACGAACTCGACCAACCTTGGCTCGATCGCATCACGGCCAAATACCCCCACGCGAAACTGAACCAGATCACGGACCCAATCGCTGCGGTCCAAAACGCCGACGCGATCTACACCGACGTTTGGACCAGCATGGGACAGGAGGCGGAGTCGATTGAACGACGTGCCGCCTTCAAAGAATTCCAAGTCAACGAGGCGTTGCTCGAAGCGGCTCCGAAAACCGCCCGCGTGCTGCATTGCTTGCCCGCCGTGCGAGGCGAGGAGATCACCGACGCGGTGATGGATGGTCCGCAGAGCGACGTGATCGAACAGGCGGGCAATCGGATGCACGCCCAAAAGGCGTTGATGATTCAACTTCTGCGTCCCGAGTGGATCGCAGAAAACATTCGCGTTTGATGCCGAACCCACTCGCTCAACACGAGCGAGCGTGGTCCATCCGACGTCAACGAATCAGCGCTGAGCGAATTGCAATTCGGCCGACACGAAGGGGTTGGTTTGAACCTTCCCGGGAGTGAAGTCGGCCGAATTCGAAACCAACGTGGTGGCGGACTCGGAATCGGTTTCCACGTCGCTCGACTTGCTGCTTTTCACTTTGGACTTCGTGACCAAGTGCGAGGTCGACTCACCGGCCTTGCAGACATAAGGATTCGAAACCGGTCCGACGTAACCGCGGCGTTGATTCATGGGTGCCACCTGGCTGCGATAGTCCGCTCCGGGACTCACAACGGGTGGCGACGCAAAGGGGCTGACACCGTAGGGACGGTAGTGACGCGTGCCGTAGTAAACCGGTGGGTTGGTCGCGAAATACGGCGGGTTTGGGATGCTGGATCGATACGTCGATCCGTAGGGCTGATAAAAACCGTATGGCTGGAACCCAAATGCATAGGGCGACTGAGCGGACGCTTCTTCGCAGCAGGCCACGCAGCCTGCAACAACCGCCAAACCCAAGAAAAGGCGTTGGATCGATCGCTTCAAGCGACTCGAACCCCGCGAAAAGGCAGATTTCTGAGACAACATAGCTGGCCCGCTTTCTCTCATAGAATGAGGTGTGATTGGATCATTTGGCAAACTTCGATCGTGAACACCCCCGTGCCCATTCCACCGTAGTCACCCGTCCAATCGTTGCAATCCAAACAACCACCCCGAAGCCAAATAATTTCGCAAATCGAACATAGAATTTCCCCGCACGCTGCCATTCCGTTCCACTGCGTGATAAACGTTCACCTGAGTTCGCTGTTCACGATTCCCCATTCCGCCCATCCGGTCCATGAAAATGAAACTTGCCTGCGTCATCCACTCGCTCGACGGCGGCGGAGCCGAACGAGTGATGGCGGGCTTGGCATCGCGACTGGCAGGTCGTTCGCACTCTGTCACGCTGATCACCCTGGACGATGGAAGCCACGACCGACACAAAGTCGACTCACGAGTCTCGCGTCAGTCCATTCACGTCTTGTCGACGCCCGAATCCCCTGTCTCTCTCTGGGCGCGGACCCGCCGTCTGCGAGCAACGATCGCCGCTGGCAACTTTGACGTGGTGCTCTCCTTCTGCGACGCCACCAATTGGCTGACGCTGCTGGCGACCCGCGGGCTCGGCGTCCCCGTCGTGGTCAGCGAACGCAGCGACCCCAAGCATCAATCGCTCGGCCGAACGCGTGAGTTCTTGCGGCGGCAGTTGTACCCCAAGGCTTACCAAGTCGTGTGCTTGAGCGAAGACGTGGCAACCACGCTGCAGTCGAGCACACGTTGCCACACGCTTGTGATCCCATCCGCCGTGGAGGCTCCCACCAATGACCCCACCACCATGTGTCCAACCAGCCCGAACGAGGAAAGTGATCCCGACGGGAAGACACAACAGATCGTTGCGGTCGGACGTCTGGAACACGAAAAAGGATTTGACCGATTGATTCGCTGCCTCGCGGCATTGCCAGGCGATGCACCGGAATGGCAACTCACGATTCACGGCGAGGGCAGCCAGCGTGGTCCCCTTGAATCACTCGCTCGGGAACTCAACGTGGATTCGCAAGTCGAGTTCCCTGGTTGGACGCGGCCGATCTGGCCGGCTTATTCCAACGCCGACTGGTTCGTTTTGCCCAGCCGATACGAAGGGTTCCCGTCTGCGTTGTTGGAAGCCATGGCTTGCTCCACCGCTGTGCTCGCAGTCGACGCTGCAGGAGCGGTCCGAGACGTGATCGATCATGGCCGCAACGGTTGGCTGGTCGAAAACAATGACACCGCTTTACGCGACGGACTCCAGCACTGCTTGGCTTCTTCCGAACTGCGAACGCATCTGGCTCTGCATGCGGGGGAAGTGGTGGACCGCTTTGGGTGGAAGGCGATGGTGGACGCTTACGAGACCTGCCTGCAAGAAGCCTGCGAGGGGCGTCCTCGCCCCTGACCCGCTGAGCAGGTTGGCAGGAATGATCGGGCATAATCATGTAAGCCGTTTGGGCGTTGGGCTGGGCTGCGAAATGTTTGATGTTGGCGTTCGGATAGCGAATGCAATTTTTCTTCCGGCTCGCTGTCCTTCTTCATCCCGGTAGGGATGTCAGATGGTAGCCGGGGGTTGCTGCGTAGCAGCGTACCCCCGGAAACCGTGCGTCCCCAAAAACACTCTCCATCCCGCCGTGGCCATCGGCCACGGCGGGATGGAGAGTGGCGGCGTGGGCTACAGGTCCGTCGGTGGCGCGATCGCTTACCGACGGCTACCATCTGAAATCCCTACCGGGATGAAAACTTGCGTAAACGAATGCGTTCCGTCACACCAAATATTTCGTAGCCCAGCGTCAGCCCCGGTTTTGCGTGGGAACCGTGGCGAACGCCAAACGGCTCACTTGCCCGATGACACCTGCGTAACTGCTTAGGGTTTTCTCAACCCGTGTGCTGAAAACGAAGCGAATGGGACACTCGGTGGAATCAAGTCCGCGACAGCGTCGTCGATTCGATTTCGCTCTCGCGCCGGATGGCGGGCCCACGATTGTCAGCGCGATGTGAAATCATCCGATCTGAGCTGGTTGCCATTTGAAAGCCTATCCCGCTGGGCGAATCCGTGTGGCACAATGAGGACGCTGATCTTTTCATTCGAAATGGAGTTTCTCAGATGAGCGAACCATCTGATGCACTGGAACTGAAGCCTATCGCTGGCGTTGTCCAGGATCCCAACGAAGTCCCGGTGGTCGTCCATAGCGACGTCAAAGGGGCAATCGAGGACATGACGTTTCTCCAAAAGTCACTGCTCTTCGCTGAGCTTGCGATGGTCGCTTACAACGATCGGCGTGAAGCCACTGTCGCAGCGGCGATGATCGGCTTCCCCGATGTCACGTTCTTTGATCACGACGGTTCGCAGGCATACCGCTTTCGCAACGATCAAGATTGCGTGATTGCCTGTCGCGGCACCGAACCGAACGAATGGAACGACATTCGAGCGGACGCAAACGCCGCCTCGGTCTTGGCTGAAACAGCTGGCAAAGTTCACCGCGGGTTCAAAACCGAGGTCGATGATTTGTGGCCGATGCTCGAGACTGCGTTGGTCGGCAATGAGCAACCGGTTTGGTTCTGCGGCCATTCGCTGGGTGGTGCCATGGCAACCATCTGTGCGGGGCGATGTTATCTGTCCCACATCCAATCGGTACCGCGAGGGTTGTTCACCTACGGGAGTCCCCGTGTCGGTGACAAACGATATATCAATTTCGTTCAGTTGCCCCACTATCGCTACGTCAATAACAACGACGTTGTGACCCGGGTCCCACCCGCTTGGATGGGTTATCGGCACTGCGGCACGGAAGTGTATATCAATCGAAACGGGCGGATCGGTCAGTTGGGGATGATCCGAAAACGACGGGACCGCTGGCACGGGTTCTTGCGTGGTCTGAGGCGGTTTCGAATCGATCACTTCAGCGACCATCCGCTGCACAACTACATCGATCCCATCTTGGAAGCCGTTCGTGACGAGCAGGATGCGATGGGGCGTGGCGAAAGCCCCGTCGATGCTTCAGACTTGACGGGACAAAAATCTGAAACCGAAGCCTCCTGACGGACACCCCATGAATTCGCCTTCGCCGAATCCATCCGAAAACCGCCCTTCGCAACCATCCGCCTCCGATCGCTTCGCACGCGAACCGGAGGTCGTTCAAATTGGCGGCGTCGAACTCAAACTGGCTCATCCCTATGAGGCGGCCAGTGACTGGATTGGCCAGCACGAACTGCTGATGCAGTTGCTGGCGTGCTGGTTGACGGTGGACGAATCGGATCTCCCGCTCACCCCTCGCTTGATCGGTTCCCCAGGGGTCGGCAAGACTCAGCTGGCGATTGCCGCCACCAAACGCCAGGGGCTGCCCCTGTACATCTACCAGTGCACGGCTGACACACGCCCCGAGGATTTGCTGATCACCCCCGTGCTCAGTCGCGGTGGCGAGATCGCCTACCACGCATCGCCACTGGTCACCGCCATGATCACGGGCGGCGTTTGCATTCTGGACGAAGGCAACCGCATGAACGAAAAGTCATGGGCCTCGCTGGCACCGCTTTTTGATAGTCGCCGCTATGTCGAATCAATCGTTGCGGGAATCACGATCCCCGCCTCCGACGAATTCCGTTCGGCCGTGACGATGAATCAGGACGAGTCGACATTTGAGATTCCCGACTACATCCTCAGTCGGCTGCAACCAACGCTGCAGGTAGGGTTCCCTAACAAGCAAGACGAGATGGCGATCCTGCAGTACCACCTGCCGTTCGCCGAGCCAGAAATGCTCGCATTGACCGTCGATTTCTTGCAGCGGTCCCACGAGCTGAAACTGGATTTCTCACCGCGAGACGGCATCAACCTGCTGCGATTCGCGATCAAGCGGATGAAACAAAACCCATCGCACCCGGTCGCCCACGATGCCGCCTGGCAAGAAGCCCTGGAAAAATGCCTGGGCGACGAAGCCGTTGACTTGGAATCCCTCGCAGAACGCCGCAAACGCACCCTCGGCGGCGACGCCGTCCCCTTGGGTCTAGCAGACCTCTTCTTCGACGCCGACGACCCACTGCACCCCGATCGCGAAGACGAGGACGACGACGACCTGATTTAGAGGGCTTGCTCCACGTTGCCCCGGACGGGGCACCGTGGATGAATTGCAAAGTGCAAATTTGTCAATGCAATTTGCAAAATGACTTCGGTCTACCGAGTCACATGATTTCACCGATTGCCAATTTGCAATCCTGCCTCAACCACCTCGCCCGCCATTTTCCACCCGGCAATCACACCAATTCGCCCCGGACGGGGCCGTCGTCCTTAGCTCGGGGCGGAAGCCCCGAGATGGATGTCAAAAAAACAAATGGTCGCCCCGGAGGGGCCGTCGTGGGGATGTGCCGGGAAATTGCACAGTCCAAATCTCTCAATGCAAATTGCAAAGTGACTTCGGTCTACCGAGTCACCTGATTTCACCGATTGCCAATTTGCAATCCTGCCTCAACCACCTCGCCCCCAAGCCCCGGTTACGAATCGCCGCCGAATGACTATCTTGTGGCGTCTTCAAGACTTCTCTTTTTTGGCTCGTTCTTTCGTCGGTGTCTGGTCCTATGTCGCAAAATGCGGAATCCGTCTCGCCCATTCGCCTGGCTGTTGGTGGCGACCATGCCGGTTTCGCTCTGAAACAACTCGTTGTCGAGCGTTTTGGATCGCAGGTCGCCAGCCTGATCGACTGCGGGACCGATGACGAGACCTCCTGTGACTACCCCGATTTCGCCGTCGAAGTCGCGGAGCGAATCAACAGCGGAGAAGCCGACCGCGGCCTCCTGATTTGTGGCAGTGGTGTCGGCGTCAGCGTCGCCGCCAACAAGATCACTGGTATCCGGGCCGCCATCTGCCACGACACCTATTCCGCTCACCAGGGCGTGGAGCACGACGACATGAACGTGCTGTGCATCGGCGGCCGGATCATCGGCAGCGAACTGGCCTACGAGATCATCTCATCGTTCCTGAAGGCCAACTACACGCCCGAAGAACGTCACCAACGTCGCCTCAACAAAATCCTGGCACTCGAGTGCGACTGATCCGGACTGGAGCGAGACGTCGCGAACAACTCCAATGCGAGCGTTCGCGAACGAACCGTTATGCCGAGCGAGGGTGAGCCTTCTCATAGACCTGCCGCAGATTCGTCGCGCTGACATGCGTGTAGATCTGCGTGGTCGTCAGCGACTTGTGGCCAAGTAGTTCTTGGACACTGCGAATGTCCGCGCCGCGATCAAGCAAGTGAGTCGCGAACGAATGCCGCAACGTGTGGGGACTGGTTCGGGCATCCAACTCCGCCTTGGCAATGTATTTCTCCAGCATCCGCCCCACGCTGCGAGTGGTCAGGATGTTGCCAAACCGATTGACGAACACCGGCGCTGATCGGCCCAGCTTCTCCGACTCCGGCGATCGACTGCGACGACCGGCATAAGCCTGGATCGCCTTGATCGCGAAAGATCCCAACGGGCTGATGCGTTCCTTGCGACCTTTCCCGCGAACCCGCGTGATCCCTTGCGAAAAATCCAAGTCACCATCGCGCAGCCCCACCAATTCGCTGACCCGCAGGCCTGACGAATACATCGTCTCCAGGATCGCTCGGTCGCGAAGTCCCGCTTCGCTGATTGCCGGTGGTGCGACCAACAATCGCCCCACCTCGTCACTGGTCAAGACATGCGGAAGCTTCCGATTGCTGCGTGGATTCCGTAGCGGCTTGGCCGGGTTGCTGCTCGCCAGCCCTTCCCGCATCGCGAACTTGAAGAAACTTCGCAGCGAAGCCAGTTTTCGAGAGATCGTGCTGCGAGCGTAACCAGCCTGCTGAAGCGCTGCCTGAAATTTCCGCAACTGCTGTGGTGTCAGCGAGTCCAGCTGGACCCGACCGATGTCTGACTGACCGATCCATTCCGCGAAGGCGAACAAGTCTTCCCGGTACGCTTTGATCGTCAAATCTGACGCATTGCGTTCGGTCGCCATGTGCTGCAGAAATCGAGTGATTGCCGTGCGCAAAACCGAGGCTCACTGCTGACGGAAAGAATCAAACAAAGTCATCGATGGAAAGCGAATCGAACTCGGCACTGGCCGACACTTCGTCGTCCACCACAACGGTTTCGCGAATTTTGCGAGACAACATTGCCGCGTCGTACCACGAAAAGTCCAGCTCGGGGTTGGCAGCAAACCGCGCCAACTGGCGCAGGGTCTCGTCACGGTTCTCGTCGTCGAACAAGAAGATGAAACGTTCTTCGCCTTTGACCAAGGCCAACACGTTGACTTCCTTTTCCATCGTTTGATCGTCCTGAGTGCGAATGTCGCGGGTCCGGAGAAACTTCCGTTGGCGGAGTTTCCCGCGATGCTGCTCAGTATCGGCTCACGGGCCAGCGCAGAATGAGGTCGCTTTGGTCCCGACCGCCCCGGGACTCCAACATTTCGACGATATGCAAGTGACAACAGAAACGAATGAAATCATCGCTACGTTTGACATAACCCTGCCAAGCCATCCCGCGTGCGTCATCCCCCGTCTCAACGTAGTCTTCCAAACGCTGCGTGAAGTACGGATCATCCCCGCGATACAACCGAGTGTGTGAGAGCACCGGGTCATGCTGGGCGATCATCGGAGGTGGCGTCATGGCGGGCGGATCCGGAATCAAATCGGTCGGATCAGGCCAAGCCGGTGGCAGTGGAGCAACGCTCGCAAAGCCTTCGGAACCGCACGACTCTTCGAACATCATTCCATTGGGATCCATGACGCTGAGATTCATGGCACTGCCATCCACGATTCCATCGCCTTCCCAGTCCAAGTCCTCTTCCCAAACAACGTTTCCGTCGTTGATCGATGGTGCCAGGTTGGGACTGACCACCTGATGCTCAGCCACTTCGGCCTGGTACGAGTGATGATCGACCAAGCGAATCACTCCGGCTGATTCGGGGTCTTTTGACAAATTGTCCTCGCCGAACGGATCCACGCCCTTTCTCAGTGGGTTGGAATTCGCAAATTCTGGCTCAGCCGAAGCGTCTGACTCCGTCGTCTGCTCAACCGGTGAAGCTTCCGAGATCCGCTGGGGCGTTTGCGTTTTCAGTTGGCTGCGAGCCAGTTCGAATTCCGCTTCCCGCACAATCCGAGCTGGAATCTTTTCTTCGCCTTCCGTTCCCCAAGGCAAACCGTAGCCGGGCGGGATCGCGTGAAACCCTTCGTTGGCAGCGTACCAATGGACGGTCATTCCCATTCGCGGTGGGTAATACGCGTCGAAGTCCGTGATCGATCCAACCACAATCGCTTCGACGTCCATCATCTGGGCCAATCGTTGGAAATCCGCTCCCACACGAGGTTCGCCGTACTGCATCGAATAGGCACGGTACTGCGTCGAGGTGACGCCCACCGGCAACACTTCAAAACCGGGAATCGCTTGCAAAGCCGCGTAGTACGAACGAGCAACCTCGTCACCATCCACGTTGGGTTGGTGGCTTTGGTTGTAGAACGGCAGCACCGCCACCCGCTTCATTTGCGGAAACGGATTGTGCAGTGTGTCTCGCTGGCGCGTTTCCGGAACCAGCGTGCAGCCACTCAGCAGCGAAACGCTCAGGCACACGCACACCGTGGTGATGCGAGTCCAAGCGGACGCGAATAAGAATGTCATTTGGCGAGCCATGTGTTTCACGATCGACCCCTCGGTCATCGCGCAATGTCTCCACCCCCACCACTCTCATCGGCCCACTGCCCGCCCTCTCTTCACCCCAATCCGAAAATCCCACGCATTTCCCCTCACCGGTCGATTTCGCGGATCGGAGCCGAGACTCAACCGAGGCGTCGTCGCTGCTTTCCGATGAGTTCATTCGCCCCTCGTCCCCAGGCTCTGCCTGGGAACGCACTGCCCCGAGGCTCCCGCCTCGCCACCCCACCACTCGCCAGGCAGAGCCTGCCATTCATCGGGTGCCCAGGCAGAGCCTGGGAACGCACTGCCCCCGAGGTTCCCGCCTCGCCACCCCACCACTCGCCAGGCAGGAGCCTGCCATTCACCGGGTGCCCAGGCAGAGCCTGGGAACCAGCCGAAAAGCCCTCATCCCTCGTCCCCAGGCTCCCGCCTGGGAACGCACTGCCCCCGAGGCTCCCGCCTCGCCACCCCACCACTCGCCAGGCAGGAGCCTGCCATTCATCGGGTGCCCAGGCAGAGCCCGGGAACCAGCCGAAAAGCCCTCATCCCTCGCCCCCAGGCTCCCGCCTGGGAACGCACTGCCCCCGAGGCTCCCGCCTCGCCACCCCACCTCTCGCCAGGCAGAGCCTGCCATTCATCGGATGCCCAGGCAGAGCCTGGGAACCAGCCGAAAAGCCCTCATCCCTCGTCCCCAGGCCCTGCCTGGGAACGCACTGCCCCCGAGGTTCCCGCCTCGCCACCCCACCACTCGCCAGGCAGGAGCCTGCCATTCACCGGGTGCGCAGGGAACCAGCGAAGACGCTCAACCTCGTCTGGGCGAAGTCGCGGCGGCCTGCTAAAATCCGCCTCGCCGGATGGGTGGCCGAGTGGTCGAAGGCTCTAGTCTTGAAAACTAGCGTAGGGGAGACCTTACCGTGGGTTCGAATCCCACCCCATCCGCTTCTTCTCTCACCGCTCGCTGCGGACAAACGGCCGAGACAGTTCTCGGCGGGTCACGCGAACCGCTTCGGTTGCGAATCAGACCAGCAGCGGCTGCAACAATTGCCGCCGGGTCACCACGCTGCCAATCTTGCCACTTGGTTCGTACAGCACCGCGACGTCGCTGTGAGCGTCGTACAAACGCAGCAGCAACCCCAAGTGCCGGTCTGTCAAGGAACCGCGAACGATTGGCAGCGGCGTGGGAACCTGATCCTGGTGCACCAAGTCCGCGTAGCGATAGAAGCCGATGATCCGCCCTTTCCGACGCACCAAGATGATCGGGTGATTCTGCCGGCGAGCCTGACGACGAGCAAGTTCCAAATCCACCGGGGAATCCACCACCGCCAAACGCTCCGGCCGCACACCGAACTGAACCGCGGAACCGTTGCCAACATCAAACACGTTCTGAGCCAAATTCCGTTGACCAGCAGCGAGAATCCCGGCGTCCTGGCCCGCTTGCAACACCTGGTCCAAGTCACCGCGAGCCATCGAGAGCCGCAATCGAAACGGTGTTTCGCCCGTCAATTTCTGAAGCGCAGTCCCCAGCAAACTCAACAGCAGCGAGATCGGCGCGAACACGATCGTTGCCAACAACAACAGCCACCGCGTGCCTCGAAGCAATCGATACGGCGCTTGATAAAACAGATGCTTGGGAAGCAACTCCCCAAACACAAACACAACGGGCGTCATCATCACCGTGGCCGCCAATTCAATCGCTTCCCCGCCACCAACCAACGTCCCGACGAACATCACGATCGCCAAACTGGTCAGGTAATTGGCCAAGTTGTTCCCCACCAGCGTCGTGGCCACGAAGATCGCAGGATGATTGATCATCCACACCAAACCGCGACCTGCGAAGGAACCACTCAGTCCATCCAGCACCAACCGTGTTCGCGAAACACGATACAGCCCGGTCTCGCTTCCACTGAAGAAGGCCGACAGTGCCAACCCGATCAAAAAGATTCCCACTGCCATCATCATGAGGAAGGTCGCTCCGATTCGGGACCCAACCAAGCTTCGATCCAAATCCCGTCTTCGTCCTCCTCCGTGACCACCAATTCAAACTCCGCCAACGGAGCCACATCGCCAGCCCGTGGCACACGTTCGTTGTGACGTTGGATGTGCCCGCCAACCGTCGCGGTGCGTTCCTCCGGCAGATCAATCCCCAACGTTTTCGCGAGCGCTCGCAGGCTCGTCGAACCTGGCATCCGAAAGTGATTGCCACCCAAGCGTTTGATTTGGTCTTCCGCTGCGTCCAACTGATCCGTGCTGGCCAGCACACCTCGCAAGATGTCATCGACGGTGAGCGCTCCGACAACCTCGCCGAATTCATTGACAACGACCGCCACACTGATTCCCTGCTCGTCCAACTGGTCGTAAACCTGCGCTATTTTGGCGGACCACGGGACGTGCAACACCTGCTCCACTGCAGAAGGCAAATCATCGATCTGCTGTGGCCGCAGCAACCGCACTGCGATCGAACCAAGAATCGTTTGCCCCGAAGTGTCCTCTGGATCCGCCACCATCAGATAGCCTCCCGGGGGCGAACCTTCACCCAACAACGAGGTCTCCAAAGGTGGCGAAACAATCATCAGTTTGCTGCGTGGACGCATCATCTCATCGGCTTGAATTTCCGCCATCATCACCAAGGAACGCAGCGCCAAACGTTCTCGCCGAAGCAGCGTTGCGTCATCGGTCCCCAACTCAATCGCGCGTTCGATGTCCGTCAGCTCAATCTCGGGCTCTGGTTCAAAGGATGGCCACAGCAAACGGCCCGCCGCCTCGTTGGCCCATTTCACAAACGGCAAAATCGGCGACACAATGCCCACCGCAATCGTCATCGGCACGCCCACTGACAGGGCAATGCGAGCTGGCGTCATCACCGCAAAACTCTTGGGCAACATCTCACTGAAAAAGATGATCGTGAGCAAACAGACCAACGTGAAAACCCCCGGCCGCGACAGGTCCGCGGAGACGATCGCAACCAAGGTGAAGTACGTCATGTTGATCAGCAGATTCCAAAACAGAATCGCTGCCAGCAATCGATCCGGCTGGGACAACAAATGAGTCACCACTCGACCCGAAGCCCCATTCCGCCCAATCCGCTTGCGGTCGCGTTCCTTCAGCGAGAAGAGCGCCGCTTCACTGCCACTGAACAGTCCGCTGGCCACAATGAGAATGAGCATCGCAGCCAAAAAGGGCCACTTCGACACCAGCTCGTTCAATTCGTGGACCCCGGCAACGCCTCGGGGGGATCACCCGTCGTCCGCGTGGTCTCGTTCCCGCGGTCCGGTTCCAAGGAGACATCAAATTCGCTCAGCGCTGGAATCATCATCGCCGCGGTCGTGAACCCATAACCAGCCAACAAGCTGAACACGACCCACAGGTGATCGGTCTGCAGAAGAAACTGCGTGATCGCATAAAAGGTGATCAACGGCAACGCGAACGATGCGGCAAAGATCGCGGACGATGGATTCCGCCACCCCAGAGCCGCGAACAGGGCCAGCCCACCCCCCAGGATCATCACCAAAAACGGTGCCAACTGAAGCTGAAACGCCCCGCGAAAACTCACCATGATCGTCATGCAAATCGCGATGCCGACACACAGAAAGAACACCGTTCCGAGACTGGCCAGCGTCGCCGTTCGGCCCGAAACATAGTTCAGCCCCGAGTGAATTCCCAGCATGGCCACAAACACCACCAAAGCGAAACCGCCCACCAACGCGTAGACCATGTTCTCGAGCGTCATCACACCGGACAGCCCCAAGTAGATCGTCAACAACATCGGCAAGATGATCATCTCCTTGGCCGCGTACATGACTCCCCACAATTTGCCAAACACAAACTCGCTGGGACGAAGGTCCGTGACCAGCAACAGATCCAGTGCCAGCCCATCACGCTCGCCAGTCACCGCGTTGACGGCCAACGCGTTGACCAGCACCAAGCTGATCACGCCCAAAGCTGCCATTGGAATGGTGACCGCTGGCAAAGCACGTCCGATGCGACCGGCGGGCTCCATCGCGACGCCGCTTTCCACCTGCAAATAGATCGCTGTCGCAATGATTGCAAAGATCAAGACAAAGACCGCCCGAATGAGGATGATCTTGCGACCATAGGCCCAGGTTCGGATCTCTCGCCAAAGGATCGGATTGTCCCAAACCGGGCGTGGCTGACGGACTTTCCAGGACGTGGGGTCTTTCTCGCGATCACGCTGAAAGGCTTCGCTGGCAAACTCTTCGCTGGTCTCTGGATCCGGTGCCTTCAAACGAACTTCCCGCGAAGGGTTCCAAACGCGAACCTTCGCGATTCCGATCGCCAAGATCACTGCCGACAACACACTTCCGACAAACACAAACAGCCCACCGCCGTCGCTCAGAAAAGCTCCCCATCCAGCGTCCGCGTTCGTTGCTGCCAATAAGGCTCGTGGGGCACTGATGGCGATGGCCCATCTCGAGTCGTCCCCGCTTATCGACGCCGCGATTTCCCCCGCCGCAACCAACAGCAACAACACCAAGACCGTCAACGCGATCGACTGAAACGTTTTCTCGCGCCACAACGCGACCACCACTCCAACCGCGGCGGACACGACCACACTGACAATCGTGACCGCAAAAACGGCAAAGACTTGCCCTGGTGCGACCCCGCCCAACAACGGCAACGTCAGAAACAAAGGCAGCGAAATGACGCACAAGGCGAAAGGTGACAGCAATGTGGCAGCCGCTTTTCCCCCCACGATTTCGAAGCCAGACAATCGAGTCATCAGCATCAAGATCAGCGTTCGGCGATCCTTTTCCTGAGCCACGCTGCTGGCTGCTCCCACCGCCGCCAAAGCCGACAAGATCACCAACTGAAGCGGAGCGAGCAAACGAAACATCCAGCCGCCAAATTTGGCCGCGTCCGCGTTGGCTGCCAGAGAACGCGAACCGTCCAGCACCAAATAACCCGTGCACAGCAACAAAAACAGTGCCATCAAATAGACACTGCGAGTGACATAGGTTGCCGGTCGCTTGGGAACGACGGAGGCTTCTCGTTGAAAAACGGGGCCGAGCATGACTGGGATCAAACCGTGAGGCGATTGCCGAAAGAGGGTGCCGAGTGGATTCACGTGCGGACGCAGTCTAATGCATCACCACCCAATCGAGAATCAAGTCGGTATGCATTCACCCCGAGAATGGTTCGATTCGGCATCGAAATTCACCCCTCCGTGGACTGCAGGACGCCGCGCCGCTCCATTTCAGCGATGATCTGAGACGCCTGATCATGCGGCGTCTGGCCTGCCTGCCATTTCAGGTGGATCTCGGGCGAGGGAGGCACATCGTAAGGATCGCTGATCCCCGTGAAATTCTTGATCTCGCCAGCCATGGCTTTTTGATACAGCCCCTTGGGATCTCGCTGTTTACAAACGTCTAGCGGCGTGTCGACGAAGACTTCCAAGAAATCACCAGCCCGACCGCTGCTCTCAATCGTCTTCCGCACCCGATCTCGATCCCGTTGGTAGGGACTGACAAAGGCAGCCAACGTGATCACGCCCGCGGACGCGAACAGTTCCGTCACCGCTCCGATTCGGCGAATGTTTTCTTCCCGATCCGTCGGACCGAATCCCAACCCAAATCGATCCGCGAATTCCTCGCCGTGCTCGCTTTTCAAAACCGCCGGAGGCGCACACAAACCATGACGCACATTGTCGCCATCCAACAGCGTGCAGGTCGCGCCACGCTGAATCAACAATCGATCCAACTCATTCGCGATCGTGCTCTTCCCACATCCGCTCAGCCCAGTGAACCAAACCACCACCCCTCGTTGCCCCAACTTCGATTCCCGGTCTTCGCGAGAAACGGTCTGCGTGTGCCAAACGATATTCTTCTGAACATCATCCTTGGCGTCGCTGGTGGCGGAAGGTTGGTCCGTGTTGGGCTGGCTCATGAATCGGTTCGGAAAGTTGGATCGATTTGGAAAGAAAGGCGAGTCAAGCAGCTCCAATTCGCTGGGGGCTATTGCGAGCCGGCACGTCAACATCGCCTTCGCATGCGTTGGACGCCGCCCCCATCTTAACTGGACAGCGATACTTTCGTGAGCGGCGAGACGTGAGCCGCTGGATGAATCAAGTGCCGTAACGCTTTCGGAAGCAATCACGATGCATCCGAGCCAGAATTTCATGGGATGTCCACCCGGCAACCTGAGTGAGATTGACCAATCGCCCCAGCAAATCGGCGTACAACGTCATCGGTTCCGTCCCCAAATCCCAACCCGCCGCGTATAGACATCGAACCGCTTCGGCATGCTGACCGCTGGCAGTGTTCTGGTCCGCACGCTCCAGAAAGAAGGTGGTCAAACGACTCCGCACCGAACCACCCTCCCGGTTCTGCAAGCAGTCGAGGTACTCGGACATAGAAACCGACGCGGGCACAGCATTGGCAGGTGGTTTGGCCTTGGACTGATCGATCGATGTGTCCCCTGACTCGGGCCGCAGCTTGCTCTCGTGAGACATCCAATAGGCACCAAACTTGGCCATCCCTTCGGCTCCCGACGTTGCCCAGTGAGTCCGCAACCGGACGCTCTGGTCAGTGAACACACTGCACCGCATCGACGCCCAAAACGCCACCGCCGCGCCACTGAAATCCTCGCGTTGCATGCGGCAATACCCCAGCAACTCGGCCGCCCAAGCCAACTCCGGTGCCAACGCGTGAGTGCGTTCACAAAGGCTCTCGATCCGCGACCAATTCTGTTGGGCTGGGTCCATCGCGCCCGGCTGAACGGCCCCTTCGTCTTGCAACCGATTGGCGATCTCCACGGGCAACGTCCGTAAATCAAACCCCCACCGCATGATGTCATTCCAGGCGAGACCCATTCGGTTGGCATCAGCCGGCATCAAGTGCCGCGTCAATTCGTTGCTCAACTCGTCGATCACCAACTGGCAACCGATCGCAACACCGCACACACCCGCGTTCAACAAATCGTCGATCCAGCCCGTGCCTTCGGACTGCCAGCGTTGCTCCTGGGCGATCGGACGCACCCCCTCCGGCAACCACCGTGTCATCCAATCCTGCCAAGCATTCGTTCCCGGCTGAACCGAACGAGCGTTGTCCATCGGCGAAGGAATCGCGTGCCGATGATCGCTGGCAGGCAAAAACGGCAAAATCTGATCGAACAACAAGGCCTCGGCCAGAGAGTTCCCCCAGGGCAGCCAATCGCCGCCACCGTGGTACCAATGACACAAATCGTAAGCAGCTCCCCCCGCCGCGTTTTCCCCGTCAGACAGTCGCAAGCAGAGCCAATCCCCCGCATGACTTCCCACCAAAGGCAGAAAATTGGGAGGCATCAAGGGCGGCCAGACCGGATCAGGAACGGACTTGAGCAACGTTTCCGGCGAAACGGCCACGACGAATTCGCCATTTCCGGGAGACCGCCACACCTCGTCGTCAAACCAGGACGCCAAGTCCGGCTGCAGCGTCACCGCAAATCGTTCCTGCAGTTGATCGGACCATTTCGGCGCAGTATCAAGCGACTGACCTGATTGAACCGAAGCGTTCGGGCCAGAGGGTGTCTCGGCATCATCCAAAGGATCAGACACAGATTGCGGAGTGCGACAGCAGAAAAGAGGAGAAAAGAAAGGCAATGCAAATTGTAAAGCATCTGGCCTTCGCCCAAACACTAACGCTCGACTGGAAGTCACCGCAAGAGCGTCGGAGCTAGTTCGGCCCCACTACCCCTGCAAGACGGCCTCGATCACGTGTCCCTTCACATCGGTCAATCGCATGTCGCGACCGCCAAACCGGAACGTGGATCGCGTGTGATCGACGCCCATCAAATGCAACATGGTGGCGTGCAGATCGTGAATTTCCGTTCGGTTTTCCACTGCTTTGTAACCGAATTCATCGGTCGCCCCGTAAGTCATCCCCGGCTGAATCCCGCCACCCGCCATCCAAATGGAGAACCCAAAGGGGTTGTGATCGCGGCCATTGGCACCTTGCGCAAACGGCGTTCGCCCAAATTCCCCAGCCCAAACGACCAACGTCTCATCCAACAAACCTCGTTGCCGGAGATCCTTCAGCAATCCCGCAATCGGTTGATCCACCGCCAGGGCGTTGTTCTCGTGCCCTTTTTTCAGGTTGCTGTGTTGGTCCCAACGATCGGCACCGACATTCGGGCAAGTCAGCTCGATGAACCGCACGCCCCGTTCGATCAGACGCCGGGCGATCAAGCATTCCGCGGCATAAGTCTGCGTGGGTTTGTACTCCGCATCCAACCCGTACAATTTGCGAATGTGCTCCGGTTCGTCCTCGATGGACATCAAATCCGGGACCGCGGCCTGCATTTGAAACGCCAACTCATAATTTGAAATCGCAGATTCGATCGCGTCATGCCGAAGCCCATGACGCATCGCTTCGGAATCCAACTCGCCAATCAGATCCAAATGCGCTCGTTGGCGTCCAATGTCCGGCTCCGGGGACTGGATGTTCGCGACCGCGGTGCCATGTGGCTGGAAGACCGATCCCTGATAAGTCGCCGGCAAGAACCCGCTGCCAAAACAATCCAGACCGCCAGGAGGAATCAGGCCTCCGTTGAGTGCCACGAAACCAGGCAGGTTGTCGCATTCCGATCCCAGGCCGTAATTGACCCAGGCCCCCATGCTTGGTCGTCCCTGCAAACCACTTCCCGTGTGCAAAAAGTAGTTCGCAAACGTGTGCTCGGAAAACTCCGAGACCATCGAACGAACCACCGCCAATTCGTCGACGCATTCCGCGACATGCGGGAACAAACTGCTGACCGGAATCCCGCTCTCACCGTGCTGTTTGAACTTCCAAGGGCTGCCCAGAACCTTTCCGTTGTTGTTGAACTGGGTCGGCTCGACGCGAAACAAATCGCCCGGATCACGCCCGTCCATCTTGGTCAGCAAGGGCTTGGGATCGAACGTGTCGATCTGCGACGGCCCCCCATCCATGTAAAGGAAGATGACGTGCTTGGCCCTGGCTGGATGATGCACCCCATGGCCGGCATGCTCCGCAGCGGCTTCGTTCATGAGCGCCGCCAAAGCCACGCCACCGAACCCCATCGAGGTCTGAGCCAACATCTGCCGACGACTGATGGCCTGACGACCCAAAGTTGAAAAACCACTCATGGCACAAACACAAATTCTTTGGTGTTGACGATGGCATGAGCCACATTGGCCCACAACGAAACATCTTCCATGGTTGCCCCCGAGGCCTGCCCCCAGGCCGTCAGGTACTGACGAATGGATTGCAACTCAGACGGTTTCGCAGGGCGTCCCAACGCATTCCAGATCATCCAATCGATTCGGCGGTCCACCGTTGTCTCCCCAGACAAACGAGGTGACTCGCCCCTCTCGGATCCCGGCTCGCGAGGCACCTCCCGCATTGCACGCTCGGCAAACAAGTGAGCCTGCTCTCGCACAAAGGGATCGTTCAGCATCACCAAGGCTTGAGCTGGAACATTGGACGCGTTGCGACGGCCCATCGTGCTGAATGGAGTCGGCGTGTCAAACACGCTCATCATCGGCGACAGGAAATTCCGACGAACCGCAACGTAAATCGAGCGTCGCCGGTCACCATCCATCGGACCACTCTTCGCTGGACGACCTCGCCCCTTCATGAACGAGGTCAAATGAATCGGCACGGAACCGCCTTCCGAAGATCGGTCCAGCTGTCCCGAAATCGCAAGCAAGCTGTCACGAAGGACTTCGCCCTCGAGCCGTTGCAGGTTCCGTTGATGCAGCCGTTCGTTCTTCGGATCGACCGTGGATGCCAACGCGGAGATCTCATCCGATGCTCCCTGCATTGACATCTGATAAGTGCTTGTCAAAGCGATTCGCCGGATCATCCATTTCAAATGCCGACCGTGACGATCAAAGTCCGTGGCCAAGTGATCGAGCAATTCCGGGTGGGTGGGCCGCATCCCCAAAACGCCAAAGTCATCCGTCGTCGGCACGATGCCGCGTCCCATCAAATGATGCCACAACCGGTTCGTGATCACCCGAGAGGTCAGTGGGTTGTGCGGGTCATTGATCTCGTCGGCCAATTCCAAACGCCCGCTTCCTTGTTCATCGCCAAGGCGTTCGCCGCCCGTGATCGCGGTCAGGAAATGTCGCGGCTCGATGTCGCCTTCGCTGGACGAATTGCCGCGAATCAAGATCGCTGCGTCTTCCCCGCTCCCGTCAATCATTCCGATCGCCACACGCGATCGCTTCTGTATCTGAGCCACCAACTGCTGACGCGTTTCGAACCATTCCGTTTGCCAAGCGGCGACCTCCGAACGAAGCCCTTCATCCGCCGCCACGCGTGCTCGGAGTTGCGTTTCCAACTTCTCGATGCGTTTCGCCTGCTCGTCCAACTGGCCCTGAATCTGCTTTCGAGTCTCCGCCACATCGGCCTTGGACGACTGAGCCACACACAGAATTTCAAGGCTTTGATCTTCCGCAGGAGTCAGCTCTAAATGCAGTCGATGTCCAACGTACCTGCCCAGATTCAACTGAACCCAGCCATCCACTTCCTTGAACTGAATGATCGTTTCGCCATGCAACGGCCCCTCGACCAATCGATGAGAATCCACACAAGCAAAGATGTTTCCTGATCCACGGACTCGGATGGAAACCATCGGCTCTGTCAAAGCAAACGTTGGCAGACGAAGCGTTCGACCGGCCCGAGGATAAGCTCTCAATTTGCCTCGTGCGTTGGTGGCGTTGGAACGAATGGATTCCAATCCGTTCCATGAAACATCGTTCTTGGCCGCGGCGTTCCGAGCCAACGAGACCAACTTGTCGGCCGCTGGTTCCGAAGCAGCGGGCTCCATCAACTCCGGCTCCCCGGATCGCATCGGCTTCGCACCAAAGATGAATCCGTTTTGGCGATAGTCGCCTGCATCAAGCTGATCGAAGGCGTGCACGACCGAATCAGGCCAAGCGATGCTTTGGCCCGACCGCTCCACCGCGTCGTAAAGCTCCTCAAAAATCGCCTCAAATTTTTCGCGATAGCTCTCATCCAGCTCCCGAATTTGCTTCGCAACCTGACGATTGTGCTCGATCGAATCGAATCGAATCTCCGCGTAATCGCTGCTCTGCAGAAACCCCGTCAGCGAGTAGTAATCGGCGGTCGAAATCGCATCGAACTTGTGATCGTGACACCGAGCGCAGGCAACCGTGACTCCTTGGAAGGTTTTCGACATCACATCGATCATGTTGTCGATGCGGTCCGATTCGTCTTTGCGAATATCAACCGGCGAATGAACCCACTCACCCAAATGCCAAAACCCAGTCCCCAAGATCGATTCATTGAACGGCCTGCCGCCTTCGCCGTCATGAAAACTCATCCGCGGCTGAGTCATCAAATCCCCGGCGATGTGCTCCCTGACCCATTGGTCATACGGCACATCCGCATTGAGCCCTCGAACAACGTAGTCGCGGTACCGGTCCGCGTTGGGGATGTCCGCGTCAAACTCGTGACCACGAGATTCAGCGTACCGAACCAAGTCCAACCAATGACGTCCCCAACGGTTTCCAAACTCGGGTGAAGCGATCAGCCGATCCAACAAACGCTGCATCGCGTCGGGACGCCCATCACCTTCGAAGTTGACGACTTCTTCCGGCGTGGCTGGCAATCCTGTCAGTGCGAACGTCAAACGCCGCACCAACGTGCCACGATCCGCGGGTTGAGCAGGGGACAGCCCCGCGTCTTCTAAACCAGCCAAGATGAAACGATCGATCGTGTCCCGTGACCAAGCCGGATCGCTGACCTCGGGTGCCGTGTGATCTTGGACGGGCTGCCAAGCCCAATGCGTTTCCCGTCGGTCGTCCAAATCAAATGACTTGGCTTCGCCCTCGGCCCCTTCGGGCAGAGCTTCTTCCGGCCAGTAGGCCCCCTCCGAAACCCATCGTTCCAACGCGCCAATGTCCTCGTCAGACAGCTTGCCCGACGGTGGCATCTCATACGATTCAAAACGAACCGCTTCGATCAGCAAACTCGCATCCGCTTCACCTGCAACGATGGCCGGGCCCGAATCGCCACCGCTCAGCAAAAACGATCCATGATCGACACGCAAACTCCCTTGTCGCTCATCGAAATCCGCGCCGTGACACTCATAGCAATGCTCGCTCAGCAAAGGCCGAATGCGATTCTCAAAGAACTCCCGTTTCCCCGACTCGTCGTCCGCCCAACAACTCCCCGCCACCAACACTCCCCACAAAAAAGGTGTCAGGTACCTTTTTGGCAACCTGGGGAACTTCGGTCTGCCGCAAAAAAGGTACCTGACACCTTTCTGTTGACTTGTCAGCCCTGAACTAAAACACCCTAAACTACCAAAAAGGTACCTGACACCTTTTATGCGGGGGCGGGTGGACCGGTTTGGAAATCGAGACGACATGGGCTGCGTGGGTCGGGTGGGCATCTGGCAGGAGTGATGCAGTTGTTTTGCCGACGCTTTGGTGGCTCGACATCTGTCACTTGGAACGTTCCATTTTAGCTGGTTCCGGTACAGGGATGTCAGTCAATAGACGCTGAATCACCGAATCCGTGTCCATCCCCTCGGCTTGAGCTTGGAAGTTGGTGGCGATGCGGTGCCGCAACACGGGCAGAGCAATCTTTTGAATGTCACCGGGCTCCACGCTGAAGCGTCCGTTCATCGCCGCGATGGCCTTGCCACCCGCAATCAGGTTCTGTCCCGCTCGCGGGCCCGCCCCCCAATCGACCAGTTCCCGTACATACTTGGGGGCCGATTCATCGGTCGGCCGAGTCGCTCGAACCAACTGAGCGGCGTAACGAATCACCAGCGGCCCCGCGGCGATGCTGCTGACCAATCTCTGGCAATTCAAGATCGCACGCGCCGAAAGGATTTTGTTGACCGACACCGATTCGCCCCGCGTCGTCGCCGTCAGAATCTTCTCTTCCTCTTCCGCCGAGGGGTAATCGATTTTGATATTGAACATGAATCGGTCGAGCTGTGCCTCCGGCAACGGGTAAGTCCCTTCCTGCTCCACCGGGTTTTGCGTCGCGATCGTGAAAAACGGGTCCGGCAGCGTGTGGGTCTCTCGCCCCACCGAAACCTGCCGTTCTTGCATCGCCTCGAGCAACGCGGCTTGCGTCTTCGGCGGCGTCCGGTTGATCTCGTCGGCCAGCAAAATATTCGCGAAGATTGGGCCTTCGACAAACCGGAAACTTCGCCGCCCCGATTCGTCCTCTTCCATCACTTGTGTCCCGGTGATGTCCGACGGCATCAAGTCCGGCGTGAACTGAACCCGTTTAAACGAAACATCCAAAATATTCGCTAGCGTGCTGACCATCAAAGTCTTCGCCAGCCCCGGTACACCCTCGAGTAAACAGTGACCTCGGGTAAAGATGGCTGCTAGCAACTGTTCGATCGTGTCGGTTTGGCCCACAATGACCTTTGCCAGCTCATCCCGCATCTTCTTTTGGTGTTCCGAGAACTCTCGCAACACGTCTGCCAAATTGCGGGGCTTGGACGCATCACCCGAACTCGCACTGGACGCGGCATTGCCTGCCGTGGGGTTCATCGGTGGAGGGGTCGGAACCGAAGGATCAGCCATGAATCACAGTCCAAATCACATTGTTTCGAGTCGCACGGGTTGCTTCCGCATGAGTCACATTCGCGGTGTCTTGGATCCAAACCAATCCGACCGAACGATCGCGTGCGGGAGTCAACGCAGTTTACGCCTTGCAGCAAGCAAGCGATATCGGTGTGCCATCATCGCTGTGCTTTGCACGTTGACTCTGCTTGCCACTGCACCCCAACGCGGTGCAGCACAAGACAACCGAGGACGCATCGATGCCCCCACGGTTCAACGAGCCATCGATCGTGGGGTCGAATACCTTCGCAAGTCTCAAACTGACCGGGGAGGATGGGATGAATACACAGGCCAATCCTGCGGGCTGTCGTCACTCTGCACGTTGGCTTGGCTCAACGCCGGCGTGTCACGCAACGATCCGGACATGCTCCGAGCCCTGCACTACCTCCGCCGATTCGAGCCCACCCAAACCTACGCCGTCAGCCTGCAGACCCTGGTTTTCTGTCACGTTGGCGCCCTGGAAGACCTCCCCCGAATCCGACGCAATGTTGCTTGGTTGACTGCCCAACAAAAAGCAGCCAACTCGAGGAATCCGGGAGCCTGGAACTACGGGGACCAAGCAGGTCAGGGTGATCCCTCCAACAGCCAGTTCGCATTGCTGGCTCTCGGGGAAGCGGTCAACCGAGGTGTCGAAGTCGACCCGGCCGTGTTCCAGCGAGCCCAAGCCTACTGGCGGAACCTCCAATTTCGCCGCGGTGGTTGGCCGTATCGATCCGATGACCCGACCGGCAGCATGACCTGCGCCGGCATCGGATCGCTGCTGATCGCTCAAGACGCGTTGAGCACGCTTGACCACGATCAAAAAAGCCTGCGGTGCTGCGACGAGGAAGCAGGCGACCCCGGGATCGAAAAAGGCTTCCAGTTCCTCTCACAAATCTTCACCGTCGAAACCAACCCTGGCAGCACGCTGTCGAGCGATTTCTACTACCTGTACGCCATCGAACGAGTCGGACGCTTGTCCGGTCGCCGTCTGATCGGCGGGCACGATTGGTATCGCGAGGGAGCCGAACACCTGATCGGCCTGCAAGATGCCTTCCGCGGATTCTGGAACGGATCGGGCCCCGCCGAAAGCAAACGCGACGTCGCCACTTCGTTTGCCTTGCTGTTTCTCTCAAAAGGCAAACGACAGGTCGTCGTTGGGCAACTGGATCATCCCTCGCTTCGAACCTTGGACGCGAACAACAACGCGTCCCTTCCGTTTTCAACTTCGCTCAAGCAATTGGTCCGTCACGTCGAACGCGATTGGTCGCAAGAACTGACCTGGCAAACCATCCAAGCCGAAGGCGCAACGGTTGCCGATCTTCTGCAAGTTCCCGTGATCGTCATTCGTGGATCGCAAAGACTTCAGTTCAGCAACGAACTGATCGCAAATCTGAAACAGTACATCGACCAAGGTGGCACAATTCTGTTTGACGCGATCGGGGGCGATGGCTGCGGCGACGCAAAAGGGTTTCAAGACAGCGTGGTCGACCTCAGCCAACGTTGGTTCCCCGGCAGCCAGCTGGAGCGATTGCCTCCGTCCCATCCGGTTTGGTTCGCCGAACGCCCAGTCGATCCCGCTGCGATCGGCCAAGACTACTGGGTCTACGGAGTCGGAGCGTGTTGCCGAACACCGGTGTTCTATTCACCTCGCAGCCTGTCATGCCGATGGCAACACAGCGGTCCCTTGCTTCGCAACGCCGACATGCCCGCGGCGATTCGCCCGCAGATCGAAGCCGGAATCTCGATCGGCGAAAACATCATCGCTTACGCCACCGGCCGGGAACTCAAAAACAAACTGGACGCGGCATCGATCGTGGATGGCTCGACGGCACCGCCGCCCACCCGAGGCGCCATTCCAATCGCGGTGGGTGGCTTGGGTGCTGGCGAGAAACAAGTCCTGCGAGCACTCCCCAACGCCGCGACCCTGATTCGCGAAAAGTTGGCGATCGAAGTCATCGCCGTCAACGATCCAATCGAGCTAACCGAAGAGTCACTGGCCCGCGTCGGGGTGCTGTATCTGCACGGACAAACGGCGGTCCAACTGAAACCTTCTGAACGCGATGCCCTGCGAGCGTTTGCCTCGCGAGGCGGCATCATCATCGCCAGTCCCATCTGCGGCAGCGAAGCCTTTGGGAACTCCATCCGCACTCAACTCGCCGAACTGTTCCCCAGCGAATCGTTCGAGCCGATGGAGAAAGAGCATCCCGCGTGGACGACTCGCTTTGGCGGCTATGACCTCAGCGACGTCACGATTCGTCGCCCGAATCAAACGGGCGAACGTCAGAAAAACCAAACCCTCAAAATCAGCCGCGTGCGATCGACACCGATCGTTGACCTACTGCAAGTCGACGACCAAGCGGCGGTGTACTACTCCCCGCTCGATCTCAGCTGCGCACTGGAGTCACAAAACTCGGTCCAGTGTCCCGGTTACAACACCGCGGACGCCGCCCGCATCCTGGCGGGCTTGATCCTCCACTCGCTCAATCGCTGAGCGGGCTGAAAGCATACGCAGGATGCAAACCGACGCTGTGAATCAAGAGTGCAATCGGGCAAAGTCGCGGACGTCTTCTTCGATGGCACGCATTCGATCAGACAACTTCACATCTGCCGCATCTAAGTCCTGCGACTCGGCGGCTTCCAAGCGAGTGAAAACATAAAACTTCACTTTGGGCTCGGTGCCGCTGGGGCGAACCGCGACGTAGTTGCCGTCCATCTCCAAATCCATGATGACCAGGTTTCCACTGGGGCCTTCCAGCGGCGAAGTGGAACCATCAGCAACGTTCAAAGTGGTTGCACTGCCGTAGTCTCGTACTTGAGCCACTGCGATTCCGCCCAGCGACTTTGGTGGTTCGGCACGGAACGCTTTCATCAGACTTTGCATCGCCGCCATCCCTTCGCTGCCTTCCATGAAGACGTTGATCAGATTTTCGCGGTGCATGCCGTGCTTGCGGTACAAGTCAGCCATGTACTCGTGCATCGACTTGCCCTCGGCTTTCAACTTCGCCGCCAACTCGCCCATCAACATGCAAGCGACCGCGCCGTCTTTGTCACGAGCGTAGGTACCGACAAGGTAGCCGTGCGATTCCTCGCATCCGTAGACAAAATCTTCGGGGCCTTCGCGATCCATCGCCTCAGCAATGTATTTGTATCCGACCAACAAATCGCCAACGCAGCGTGCACCGTGCGACTCGGCGATCCGTCGAACCAATTCGGTCGTCACCAACGTTTTGATGACGTAAGAGCGATCCGTCAGCTTGCCTGCTTTGGCGGTCTGCTCCAGCACATAGTCGGCCAACAAAGCCGCGATTTGGTTTCCGGTGAAGGTTCCCCATTCACCACTGGAATCGGTCGTCAGCGGGGCCGCCACACCCAAGCGGTCGCAGTCGGGGTCCGTTGCCAGAACCAGGTCGTATCCGCCAGGCCGCGCCGTCTTGATCGGAGCCTCGAAGACAGCCGGGTTTTCAGGGTTCGAAACGTGCCCGGGAACATTCGGGAAGTCACCACTCTTTTCGCGGTGGCCTTCGTACACATCGACTTGCGTGAAACCGTCTCGCTTCATCAGCGGGATCACGGCCTCTTCGCCGACACCGTGCAGTGGCGAGTAAAGCACTTTGACGTCCCGTGGCCCCTCAAAGCCACACTGCGAAGCAGCGTCCAAGAAAGCAGCGTCGATTTGTTCCGTCACGACTTCGATGCGACCATCGGCCATCGCTTCCGCAAACGGAGTCGCACGAATTTCCTGGCAACTCATCACGCGATCGATGATCGCTTTGTCGTGTGGTGGCAGAACCTGGCCGCCGGTGGACCAGTAAACCTTCACCGCATTGTCGCTCGGCGGGTTGTGGCTGGCCGTCACCATGATCCCGCAATCGCAGTGCAAGTGTCGCACGGCGAAGGACAACTGCGGCGTCGCGCGGTAATCATCCAGCAAATAAACCTTGATCCCGGCCGCGACCATGATGCCGGCACACAGTTCCGTGAAGTGACGAGATTTATGCCGCGTGTCATAAGCGATCGCACAAGACAATTCCTTGGCACCGCCGTGATACTCGACGACGTAATCCGCCAACCCCTGTGCACTCTCGCCGATCGTGCGGTCATTGATCGCGTTGGAACCGATCTCGTACATCCGTCCGCGGCGACCGCCGGTCCCGAACGGGATGACCGTCCAAAACACATCGTCCAGTTTTTGCCATTTCCCGTCGGCAATGTGCTGCAACGTTTGATCGCGATAGTCGCGGTACCGATCTTCAGTCAACCAAGCTCGAATGTTTTCCACCGCCCCCGCGGTCAATTTCTTTTCTTGGCAAGCTTGATCAATCGCAGCCAAGGCTTCATCGACGGTCAGGGAAGGGGACGAGGCAGGGTCAGAACCAGATGTCATGATGAAATCGCACCGGGGATAGCGGGGAGACAGGTCGGATCAATGGGCCCAGATTCTACGCCCCGAAGGACGGTCTCACCACCTAACGTCCGATCAATCCAGCCAACCGTCGCCAGGTCGTTTTTGGCCCCCAACCGAGTTCACCTCGGCCTCCCAACGCCGCATCTCGTGAGTGCCGCAAGAACGAGTGGACCTGGCGAGGTAACCCAACGCGTGACATCCGTCTCGGGGCTTCCGCCCCGAGCTACGAAAGCCGGCCCCGTCATCGCCAGCACCGCCCGGATTTTGCAATTTAAAATTTACAATTTCACTTTTTCAATTCATCCCCATCTACAATTCATCCCCATCTAGTCGCCCGCCGCCTGTCGCCGCTCCGCGGCTTGCCGAGCAAGGGTGTCGCGATCGAGACCTCGGGTTAAAAACCCGAGGCTGACAACCGTCACCGCTCCGCGGTTATTGGATCCCCCGACTCGCAAAACCAGTCGCGGAGCGACGGCAGTTGTTTGTTGCCCTCCCCGAACGCTCCCCCGGTTCGCGTCCCCGCACGATGGCCTTCCAGCCCCGTCGACATGCGAACCGCGGCGAAAAGTAGGCCGGCATCAAGGACGAAAAGGCTGCCGGAGCGACGCAATCTCAGACATGCATTCTGGTGTTCGCATGGAATCAACTGCTCCTGCTTTCGTCCGCAGATCCGGCAATTCGATGTGTTTGCTTGATCCAGCCGACGAAAAAACGCAACTTAAGAACACGTCCGCGAGGCAAATCAGCAAGGCCCGCGCGGCACTAGCTCAACCAGCCCTTGCGGTACAAGTAGTACAGCAGGCTCAATGCCAGAACCATCATCACTGAAAGAGCGAACGGGTAGCCAAAGCTCCATTCCAGTTCGGGCATGTTCAGCGGCGACGCCTTCTGATCGAAGTTCATCCCGTAGATCCCCGCCACAAAACTCATCGGGATGAACAACGTCGCGATGATCGTGAGCACTTTGATCACGTCATTGTTCTTTTGCCCCAGCAACGCGAAATACAATTCGCGAAGTTCGCCACACGTTTCGCGGTCCGTGTCCGCCGCTTCCATCAATTGCCCGATGTGGTCCTGGCAATCGCGAAGATACAACCGTGTGTCGTTGGCCAAGATGCCTTCGCCTTCTCGCAACAACAATCGCAGCGCGTCCCGGTGTTGCTGGACCGTCTTTCGGATCGCCAATAGGTCGGCGCGAATGTGGTGCAAATGCATCGGCAAGTTGTCATTGTCATTGTCCTGCAACAACTCCGCCATGTCAGACAGATGACGCTCGTAACGATCGATGATCGGGAAATAACCGTCGATGATTGCGTCAATGATCGCGTAAACCAAGTAGTCCGCCCCGCGCTCGCGAATGCGCCCCATCGCACGCGAGATTCGCTCCCGGACGGGATCCAAGCAATCGCCCACGTGTTCCTGAATCGTGATCACGGTTCTGCCCACCAAGAACACGCTGACTTGTTCGGTTTGGAACCCGTCCTCGCCAACGGGCATGCGAGCGATGAAAAACAACGTTTCGCCATATCGCTCCATCTTGGCGTGCTGGTCCATCTGAACGACGTCTTCCAACGCCAGCGGGTGCAGCCCAAACCTCCGACCGAGCGCGCGGAGCACCTCCATGTCGCGGATGCCGTGCAAATCAATCCAAGTCACAACGTCCGGATTGGCCGGATCGTCACTCTCGATCGAATCAACAACCTCATTCAAATGCGTCCGACCGTCGTACTGAATCACTCGAATGTGACTGGGAACGGTGTCCTTCTTTTTCGACGACACATCGCTCGACAAATCGCCGGGGACGTTTCCGACCTTGGAACGTGACCGAGCCCAACGCGGCCGATGCACCCGAAGACGCATTGGCAACTTGCCAGGCAACGCCCCCATCGCAAGCAAAAAATCACGTTTACGCGGCGTTGATTTGTCCGTCTTCGCTGACATCTTCGAACCGAATCGAGACTTGTTTGCTGACCCCGGACTCTTGCATCGTGACACCGTACAACGTTGTCGCCGCGGTCATGGTTTTCTTGCTGTGTGTGACGACGATGAACTTGGACTGATCCAAGAACTCCGTCAACACGGTCACGAAACGGCCAATGTTGGCTTCGTCAAACGGCGCGTCCACTTCGTCCAGCACACAGAACGGGCTGGGACGATACTGGAAAATCGACATCAACAACGCGACGGCGGTCAACGCTTTTTCACCACCGGACAGCAACGAGTTGCTGAAACTCGGCTTCCCAGGAGGCGTGGCAACAATCTCCACACCAGCTTCCAACGGGTCGTCGGACTCTTCCAAGATGAGGTCGGCGTGACCACCACCAAACGATTTCCGATACAGCTTTTGAAAGTTGATTCGAATGGCTTCCAGCGTGTCCAAGAACAACCGCCGTGAATCCGCGTTGATGCGAGCGATCACGCGCTGCAACGAGTCTTTCGCGGCGGTCAGGTCTTGATACTGACCATGCAGTTCGTCGTAGCGAACTTGCAACTCATTGAGTTCTTCCAACGCTTCCATGTTGACTGAGCCAACGTTCTGAACCTGACCTCGCAGACGACTGATTTCGTCATCGACCGAGGACCGGTCTTCGATTTCAGCCAACTCCTCGGGAGGCTCATCGCTTCGCAAGTCGATCTGGTAGTCCTCCGCAATGCGGTCGGCCAGCGTGGTTTGCTTGAGCGCCGCGGCATCCCGAGCGGAACTGATCGTGGCAACGGATTCGGTCGCTTTGGCAACCGCTTTGATCGCCGCCTGCGATTCGGTTTGAACGCGGCGAGTGGCCTCGCGTTCCCGATTGGCTTCGGCCGCCAAGACCTGTAGCTTGGAATCGGCCTCTTCCATCGCAATCATCAATTCCGCCAACCGATTGTCGGCTTCCAAGATTCGCGTTTCGATCTCGGAGATCCGCTCTCGCGTTCGAGTCATTGCATCGCGAACTTCTTGATTGGCGGCCTCACGTTGGCTTTGATCGCGTCTCGCCACATCCGCAGCGATCGTCAATGATTCGACACGCTGTTCGCTGCGAGCTGCCTCGACGGAAATGCTCATCGCCTCGGATTGCACCGCGCGAAGTTGCTCCGACGCCGCCGTCAGCTGCACATCGATTTCGGCGCGTTGAGCTTCGAGCGTCTCGATTTCCTGCTTTCCTTTTCGGATCGACAGCGCCAACTCGCCGTCTTGGTGCTGAGCGGTTTGCAGCAATTCTGTATGCGACACCGAAGCTCGCTTCAGTTCGTCCACCGATGCTTGGCGAGCCGCCAATCGCTCCGCAACATGGTGCAACTTGGCTTCTGCGGCGGCGTGTTCGGTGATCCAGTTCCGCATCGCTTGTTCGTGACGCCCCAGCTCCGCTGCTTCACTATCAACGACACCGGTCAAACGGCCAGCTTCTTTTTCAGCCTCGGCGATTTGATAGCTGTAGTGCTGCATCTCAGACTTCGCCGCAGCCAACTCGCTGCGTCGGCTGACCAAACCGGTTTCGCCACCGGGAGGCCCGACCACGCTGGATCCATCGTTGTCCAGCAAGTCGCCGGAGGCAGTCACGAAACGCAGACCGGCCGAGGACAGCTTTCGCAATCCGATGGCGGTGGCCAAGGTGTCGACCAACCAAGTGTTGCCGAGCAAGTGACGAACCAATGGCTCGAGTTCCACTTCGCAATCGATCATCTTGTCAGCCCGACCGATCACGCCGGCCAACCCGTCCAAGCGAATCTTGTCGCCGGGACGTCGATTGGGCAGTTCATCCAATCGGATGATTCCGACTCGCGTGCCAATTTTGATTTCGCCGCGACTGATCGCATCGCTGACCGAACCACCGCGAACGATGACGTACTGGCTGCGAGGCCCCAGTGCCGCATCAATCAGCGGAGCGACTTGCCGATCAACGGAGAAACAATCCGCGACGATGCCGACCAAATCTTTTTTCAGCTGAGCATTGCTCATCCGCAGAACTTCGCGAACGCCGCCACTGACGCCTTCTTGTTTCTGCTGCAGCTCTTCCAGCACGCGAGCCCGCTCGGTGATCCCCTGCAGACGAATTTTCAGCGACCCAATTTCTTCTCGGCGTCGTTCCAAAACTCGCCGCGTCTCACGAACCTTCGCGTCCGCGATTTCCACTTCGCGCTGAGCCTCGGTGATTCGTTTTTCCAATCCCGATACATTGCGAGCGACTTCGTCATGGTCCCGCTGGGCCGTCTTCAGCCCTTCATCCGCCGTCACTGAATTGCGAGCGATCTCTTCGAGAGCACGGGTTGCCTCCCGCATCTGCTGCGCCACCCGACCGCGGTTGGCTTCGTGCTCGGCGACTCGGCGAACGGCCGCCAAATGATCGCGTTGCAGATCATCTCGCGTGGTTTCGATGCGATGAACCGTGGCCTGCTCCGCGTCGCGCTTCGCCGCGATGGCTTCCTTCTTTTCCTGGACGCCAGCCATCTCGGATTCAGCGACTTCCAATGCCGCGATCGTTTTTCGCAAATCGGCAATCGCGGATCCCGCCTCGGTCCGCATCGCTCGCAGGCGGCGATAGTGACCGACCAACGTGCGACGTTGTTCGACCAAGGTCGTTTGATCGGATTCGCGGCGACCGTCGATTCGGGCGATCTCGCCTGAAAGTTCGCTGCGGCTTTGCTCCGCTTCCCGAGCCGCCTCGGCGATCGTTTGCAATTGCATTTCAGCGGCTTGCCGCTGTTCCTCCAGCGATTCTCGCAGGGCGTCCGCTTCGCGATGCTGACGCTGGGCCGTTTCCAAGTTCGCGGTGGCGTCATTCAGCTCGGCTGACAACGTCATCCAATCGGTCCAAGCCACCACCGTTCGAAGCTCTTTCAATCGGTCGCTGGCTTGACGGTAGCGTTCCGCCTTTCCGGCTTGACTCTTCAGCGTTTTCAAACGCGTCGCGACTTCGTCAACGATGTCGCCCAAGCGGGTCAAGTTCGTCTGCACACGCTCCAGCCGACGCTCGGCCTCCACCTTCTTGGCCTTGAATCGACTGATCCCGGCGGCTTCTTCGAAGATGGCCCGCCGATCTTTGGCGTTGGCCTGCAACATCCGATCGACCTTGCCCTGCTCGATCAAACTGTAAGCGTCGATTCCGATGCCGGTCCCGCGAATCAGCGCTCGGACATCTTTCAACCGAACGGCTTGATGGTTGATCAGGTACTCGCCTTCGCCACTGCGATACACGCGCCTGGTCAGGTGGACCTCGGGTGCATCGATCGGCATTTGACCGCCGGTGTTGTCGAAGATGATTGTTGCTTCCGCTGCGCCTGCAGGCCCGCGAGTTTGCGATCCCTTGAAGATCACATCGGACATGTCCTTGCCGCGAAGACTTTTGGCGCTTTGGCTGCCCAGCACCCATTTCATCGCATCGACGATGTTCGATTTCCCAGAACCATTGGGGCCCACGACGACCGTGATGCCATCGGGGAAATCAAACCGCGTGCGATCCGCGAAGCTCTTGAAACCGGCCAGCTCGAGTGCTTTGAGCATGAATGATTGTGTTGCCGGGAGCGAATGAAAAGGAAGACGACGGATGGGTGAAACGTTGTTTCGACGCCTCAAGACTAGCCAAAAAGCTGGCAAAATCCTAGTTCGATCACGTGAAACGGGCCACAATCCTGGGCATCAAAAAAGCACCCCAAACGCGCAAACAACCAGAATCAACAGCCCGGCGACCATTTTGCCCACCGTCCCGGTCGTTCGGCCCCAAAACGCGGCCTGCCCGATCCGCCAGCTGTCCCGCCAGGACTTGCCATCATTCCACTCGGCGAACATGGCCCCGGCAGTGGCCCCCAATCCGCCAAACAAAATGGCAGCCAAAACCGGTCCAATCACAGGAATGGGCAAGCCCACGATGCCACCCACAATCGCCCCCAAGATTGACCCCACAATTGCCATCAGGGTGGCTCGGCGACTCGCCCCCGCCCGACTGGCCCCCATCGCCCCCGCCAAAAACTCAACCAATTCCCCCACCAATCCCAGCACAAAGGCGATCGCCAACGAAGCCATCCCGAGCTGCCAACGCCCGGTTTCAGGCCCCAACCACACGTAGAACGCCATCAACGCAATCGCCAGCCAATTCCCAGGCAAAGCGACCAGGTTGAGCAACCACGCCAGCGTGCAAACCAGGATCAACCCCAGGCCCAAGGCGACGACACCAATCGGCATCATCACGTCGCGAATCGTGTCGCGGGCCCAGACCAAGGCGTTGCTGAGGCGCGCCCAAAAACCATCGCTGTTTTCTTCCGCGACCAGCACTTCCGACGGGACCTGCGAGGCGTCCGCCGAGGCTGGCGCGGTTGACGACGGGCTTGAATCCGCCACCGCGGCAACCAAAGTCTGCCGCGGCGAAACGACCTCCACATCCGCGAAAACCATGCGGTCCGTCCAACCCGTGTACCCCCAAGACAACAGTGTCGCGGCGAGCATCCATCCAATCTGCAGATCGATCATGCGGTGAAAACTGTCGGAAGAATTGATGTGGAAAGGCTGCTTGGACACAAAAGCGTGAACCAAACCCGGTAATTTCCGGTCTCACTGGCGAATTGGGAACCCGCCCTGTCAAGCTCCAAAAACGATCGAGCGAGCCAAGAAGCGACCGCAAAACTGTGGTTTCTTGTTTTCCCAAACGCTAAGATGTAGCAACTTCGCAGCCAACTTTCTGACTCGAGGAAAGGACTGACGCAACAATGAGCGGACGGGTTTTAGATACCAACGTGTTGGTGCTGAATCGCTTTTACATGGCGATCCGCGTGGTCAATGTTCGTCGAGCGTTGACGCTTTTGTATCGCGATTGCGCCGAGGTCATCGACAACGAGGATGGGCAATTCACCGGATACGACTTCGACAGTTGGTGCGAACTGAGCCAATTGGCTTCGGATCAAAAGCAACCGGAAGACGAATACATTCAAGCCGTCGGGTTTGAAATGAAGGTCCCCCGAATCACGCGATTGACGCGGTTTGATCGGATGCCGGCTCAAACGGTCCGGTTCAATCGCAAGAACCTGTTCGCTCGCGACGATCACACGTGTCAGTACTGCGGCAAGGCGGAACCGACCCACAAACTCAGCCTGGATCACGTCGTGCCACGCTCCCATGGCGGTGGAACCACGTGGGAAAACATCGTCTGCTGCTGCCTGCGCTGCAACGGTCGCAAGGGCGGTCGCACGCCACAGCAAGCCCGCATGAAGTTGCTTTCGCGACCGGTCAAACCACGGTTCAACCTGCTGATGACGCATTCGATGGATGACCCACGCTACGCGTCGTGGAAGACGTTCTTGCACGCGGCAAAATAGGCGACCTGGTGAACGGGCAACCACTTGGCCACCGCAACGTGCTTGCCCGGTCGCCTCGCGGACCGATCGCCCCTGTGCCCGATCGCCCCTGTGCCCGGTTTGTCTCGCGAATCGTCAGACTCACCGGAACACGCACGATCGTGTTCCACCGTTGCCTGCTGCAGCGGCACCAACCCGAAAATAATGAATTGCTCGACAAACATTTTTCGGCGTGGTTATACTCGGGACATCATCGGACACGACCCCATCGGACCCGAATCGGAAGCATCGCTTATGTCCTACGACGACAACCCCACATCGCCCGTTTTTCGCATTGATGTGTCTGCGGAAACAGACGCTGGAGTGCCGGTTTCCAATGAGGAACTGACGGTTGGGTTGCTGCGTCAATTGGTCGTCAGCCAGCAGCAACAAACCAAATTGCTGACCGAATTGGTGCAGCAAAACGCGGCCATGCACAAGCAACGTGCTGGCGAATTGCAGCAGTGGAAAGACGCCAACCCGCAATTGTCGCGAGCCTGTCGCCGAGCCGCTGAAACACTCAGCGAAGTGCAAACCGAATTCCTGCAAACGCTGACCGAAGAAATTGACGATTCGGGCGACCACTTGGTCGAAGGCGAATACATGCTGAACGAATTCATCGATCGCTTTGGTCCTCGAATGGCTCATTTGAACGGCATTTTGCAGGTGCTCGCGCAATTGGGAACCGGCGAACCGATCGCACAGCAACAACAACAGTGAATCAATGAATCGAGAGCTGATTTTGAGCCGCTGAAAAATTCTGCGGCTCGGAACACAAGTGGACTTTCAAGAAATTGAATCGTTCGCTAACCTCTCGCCTTCTTGGACGCGAAGTGTCTTTCACAGACGTTTCAACGCGTCCAGAATCTGCTTATCGGGGCGTAGCTCAGCCTGGCAGAGCGTCTGGTTTGGGACCAGAAGGTCGCACGTTCGAATCGTGTCGCCCCGATTTTCTTTTGCCGCGGGCAGCCTATTTTTGCAGGCTGCCGCTCTTGGCAACTCCCGTCCGATGAACTTCATCCTGACGGCACGCGGAAACCAAATTTGCGACTCAAGTTCTTTCTTGCGCCCGTGATAGACGCGATCACTCCTGAAGTTTGCTCCCACCAAGCGAACCAAGGGTGCGTCTTTTCGTTGGCCAGCTCGTCTTGATTGGAGAGAAGTCATTTTTTGAAAGGAAAGCCATGAACCAATCGCTCCCCAATCCCCGCCACTTCATCCAACCTCAGGCCAACGTCTTTCAACCGACGAGCCAACCGCTCCCGCCGGCTCCTCAACCAGCCACCGCGACTCCTTGCTGCGGCGAGGCTCAAGTGGAGCCTCAACCGACAACGATCTCGGCGAAGACAGATGCGCAGGCATCTCCTGCCGACGACGACCGCCAAACGCTGCCGATCGCGATCATTGGCGCGGGCCCGATCGGCCTCGCCGCCGCTGCGAACCTGCTGGAACGAGAACAAGAGTTTATCCTGCTCGAAGCAGGACCGCGAACCGCCGCGAGCATCTGGGAATGGCGACACGTCCGCTTGTTCACACCGTGGTCCTACCTGATCGACCCAGCCTCCAAGCGGATGCTTCAGTCCAATGAGTCATGGGAAGAGCCCAATGCCACGGAGGTTCCCTTCGCGAAGGAATTGGTGGAACGCTACTTGGATCCTCTCGCCGCAAACCATCGCATTGCCTCCCGGCTGAAACTGGAACACAAGGTCACGTCGATCTCTCGCGATGGGCACGACCGGATGAAGGACGGCAATCGCAACGACGCTCCCTTTTTGATTGTGGCAGACACGCCTGCTGGCCCACGCCGCTTTCACGCTCGCGCCGTCATCGATGCGTCCGGCACCTGGAACACCCCCAATCCGATGGGAGCCGGCGGGGTCGAGGCAGATGGCGAACGCCAGTTCCAAGATCACATCCGCTACGGCATGCCCGATGTGCTGGACCGCGAACGAGAACGCTACGCAGGCAAACGTGTGCTGGTCGTTGGCTCGGGGCACTCCGCCACCGGTGCGGTGCTGAACTTGGTTGAATTGGCCAAAGAATCCCCGGAAACCATGATCGCCTGGGCGGTTCGCCGCACCAACCCAGCCAAACTGTGGGGCGGTGGCGAGGCGGATGAAATTGAAGCCCGAGGCGCACTGGGCACTCGCGTCAAAGCAGCGGTCGACAGCGGCCAAGCGACTTTGCTGACTGGACTTTCGATCGGAGCCATCCGTGAGCACCAAGACGGCCTGGAGGTTTTCGATGTGAAAGGCGTGTCCCAAGTGATCGTCGACGAAATCATTGTCGCGGCTGGATCACGCCCCAACCTGAGCATGCTTCGCGAACTTCGCCTGGAACTGGATGCTTCCACCGAAGCCACCAAAGCACTCGGACCGTTGATCGACCCAAATCAACACAGCTGCGGATCGGTTCCACCTCATGGAGCAGCGGAACTGAAACACCCCGAACGTGGGTTCTACTTGGCTGGCATGAAAAGCTATGGTCGAGCACCGACGTTTTTGATGCGGACGGGGTACGAACAAGTTCGATCCATCGCAGCCGACCTCGCCGGTGATCACGAAGCCGCTCGAAAGGTTGAACTCACCCTGCCGTCCACTGGCGTTTGCTCCACCGATCTGGCATCCCAAGAGCCAAGCGGATCATGCCAATCGAGTGCCTCCGGCAAACCGAGTGGGCAGTGTGAGTCCAGCTCCCAATGCTGCTGACCCGATGTGGCGAGACTCCAACTGAGGGACTCCACCTAGCAAGTTACTGACGTAGTGGATGAGGCGACGAATCCTCCAGCACGGGACTCGTCGCCTCGTCCACTACGAAACCCGCTACTTATTCATCGTGTATGGCTTAGCTGTTTGGGTGGCATGCAATCCAGTTGGCCACCCCGATTTCCACACCGAACGACTTCCCTGTTTTTCGCGTAAGGAACGGCGTCCGAGCCCCACACGAGAAACGATGAACACGGAAAACACACCGTCCTCTGAAAGCACCTCGACCGCTGAGATTTGGAGCTTGTTCGGGGAACAACTTCGAGCCTTCTTGTTGCAACGAGCTCCCAACGCACAAGTCGCAGAAGATCTTCTCCAGGAGACCTTTGTCCGAATCCATACCAAGCTGAACGAAGTCGACGACCAACAACGCATCCGAGCGTGGGTTTTCCAAATCGCTCGCAACTTGGTCGTCGATCACTACCGTGCAAAATCACGCGAAGCATCGGCGCTGGCCGACGAAATCGCAGCCAATGACGAAAGCGAAGAAAGCCTCGAGGAAGTCGTGATCAGCTGGCTCCCCAAGATGCTGGAACAACTTCCTGCCGAGCACCGTGAGGCAGTCGAGCTGTACGAAATTCAGGGACTGTCGCAACAAGAAATTGCAGACAGGCTGGGGCTTTCGCTGTCCGGTGCTAAATCGCGTGTTCAGCGAGGGCGAACGAAACTCAAGCAAGTCCTCTTTGACTGCTGCAGCTTCGAACACGACCGTCGAGGCAACCTGATCGGCTACCAAAGAAATCACGCGAACGATTCGCCCCCGCTCGACGCCTGAAGCCAGCTCGATGCCTGATTCATCGGGACCGCGTCTGCGTCGCAGGGAAAGCGTGCTGGTGGTGCGTCAGCGTCAAAGAGGAGGGGCATCACGATCGCGGAAGCGGTCAAGGCATTCGGGATTTCATCAAGCAAGTCGAAACTCTTGACGAGTTTCGCTACCCTATCAATCAGGCTTGGACACACCACCAGTGATTTTCTCACGCACACGGATCGTGTTTTGAGCCACCGCGGCGAGGGTAGAAGCCCACGGCGGATCGCGGTTTTCCAATTGTGTCGCCCCTTTCTCGCCCAAACATTCAGCTGGTCACTTGAATTCTCCGGCTGAGACAACGCCCATGGTCAAATCCTGTCGAAGCTGCAAACGCCCGCTCGATCCCAATCGCGACTGGATCGAACGGTTCCTGGTCGAAGGTGCACCGGCCCCGCCTGAATCCCGTGCAACCAAAGCGGATTTGCGACAAGCTGTCGCAGAACGCGACCATTTGCTGGGCCAATTGCACGCCATGGCCCTGCGAATGCTGGCCAAAGAATTGTCCATCGCCGCCTCCCCCTCCCTGAGCGATGACCGCACTCCCTCGCAAATCCACGCCGATATGCAGCGTTGGATTCAAGATCGTGAACGAACGGGGTGACCCCCGTTTTCGGGAGCAGAATTCAGGGGGTCCCACGCCCGCGAGACCGGATTCCAGCCAAACTGGCCCGGCCGTTGCTACCACGGTGACGACTCTTGCACCTTGTTGATTCATGCCGGCGCGGTTACACCAGAATGTTTCGGTTCGATCGTTCCCAGGCAACTTCCTGGAACCCCCTCGACGGAGAAGTGACATCCGATGGCGAAAACCCTAGTCGACTGCGGCAACTGCGGCCCCGATTTCAATGCCATTCGTCAAATGGTGACCTCTAACTTTGACGCCTCGGTGATGCAGACACACGGCGTGGAAGACACCATCGAATTGCTGAAGAAACGCGAGGTGGACCTCGTGACTGTCAACCGAAAACTGGATCGCGACTACTCGGATGGGTTGGACGTGATCAAGCAAATCAAATCCGATCCGGACCTGGCCAAGATCCCCGTCATGCTGGTCACCAATTATGACGAGCATCAAGAAGCGGCCATGAAGGAAGGGGCCGAACGCGGGTTTGGAAAGCTCGAAATCGGTTCGGACAAAACTATCGAACAACTGAAGCCTTACCTGGTGGACTGAGTTGGTGGACACACCTTATCGAAAAATGCTGGCGGCCAAGATTCACCGTGCCACGGTGACCGGCGCCGACGTGAATTACGAAGGCAGCCTGACCGTTCCGCCGGAACTGTTGGCCGCTGCAAAAATTCACCCGTACGAATCACTCCATGTCTGGAACGTGACTCGCGGCACCCGCTTGGAAACTTATGCGATCGAAGGATTGCCGAACTCCAACGATGTGTGCGCCAATGGCGCGGCCGCTCACCTGATTCGCCCCGGCGACCACGTGATCTTGGCCGCTTACGCGATGGTCCCCGAAGCCGACGCGGCAACCCATCAACCGCGTTTGATCTTCGTCGACGACAACAATCAGTTGTCTCACACGGGGCCCGAGATTGCGGGTCCGGGTTTGCGTTCGAACGCCGAAGCATCGCAGCCCGATCACAACGGCCCGCCATTGGCAAGCTCCTCTCCGAAGACGCCTGACGGACAACCGCTCGCCGAAGGCTGCTAGGGAATGCCTGGCCCCGACGCTTCGCTCGTCGCTGCGATTCGGGCGAAGGAAAACCAGCCCAACGATTGGTCGCGTCAACTCGCGATCTTGTTGGCCAGCTTGGTCCTGTTCATCGCCGTCGGTCTGATTTGGTGGGACGTTCGGTTGGTGTTGATGTTGGTGGGCATTCTGCTGCTGCACGAAGGTGGGCACTATGTTGCCATGCGAGTGTTCGGGTATCGCAACATTCGCATGGTGTTCGTCCCAATGCTTGGTGCGGCCGTCAGTGGCCACCCGCTCCAACTCGCTCGCTGGAAAAATGCCGTCGTCTACTTTGCGGGCCCTTTGCCGGGAATCGCCCTTTCGATGGGCCTGCTGACCATCGCGTCGCTGGCAACCATGTCCCCCGACGCGTCGGTATTGCCCGTCCCGCTGCTCTCGGTGAACAGCAGTCATCCATGGCTGTTTGAATTGGGTGGGCTCGGTCTGCTGCTGAACTGGATGAACCTGCTTCCGTTGTTGCCCCTCGATGGTGGAAAAATCGTCCAGTCAACGTTTGCTCGACCATCTCCTTGGCGAGAGATGCTAGGACGCGGGTTGACGATCCTGGCAATCGCGGCACTTGGGATGTTGATCGGTGAACCTGTGTTGCTGCTGCTGATCGTCCCACTTCTGTTCACCATGCCGCTGACCTATCGCACCGGTTGGCTGAGTCGTCAGTTGAGCGACCGCGAGATCGCCGCACCGGAACGGCGACAGATCCCCGAGTCGGCGATCACGACGATTGCCTCGGCGATTGATGAAACCGCTCTGCAAGCGTTGCCGCCTCCCCAGAAAGCGTCGCTGGTCCTGCAGATCTACGAATCTCTGATCACGCCCGCCCCGGGACGCTGGACGTCCTGGGTGATCAGCCTGGTGTACATCGGATCGATGACGGGGAGCACCTTGTTCGGATGGTGGGTTTGGTCGCGTCACCGCTGGTACGATCCCAATGAACGCGTCCCTCCAATCCCTGCCATGATGCCAACTTGGATCGACCTCGACAAAGGATCTCAGGAGGCAATGTCCGCCTTCTCGGGGCGGGTCGCGGGCCCGCTCGCTGATTGGTGGCTGCCGCTTTGAACGGTGACAACCGAGTGCCATGATTTTGCTCGATCCAGCCCTCGGTTGGTACATTCCACGGTCGATCCTGGGAGCATCAGTGAGTATCCTGTTGCGATTGAATTTCGCCACTCATGAATGCCTCCGCCATGTCAGACTCGTCCAGCGTTGCCAACGGACCCAAATCCGAGATTTACGAAGCGTTGACGTCCATTCGGTTGATTGACCCGCATTCGCACATCAACCCGCATGCGCCGGCATCCACCACGTTGGCCGATTTGCTCGGTTACCACTACTACACTGAACTCGCGCACTCGGCGGGAATGCCCAAGTCCCGGATCGAAGACAAAGCGATCGGCCCCAAAGAATTGGTCGAACGCTTGGTGGGTGGATTGCAGCCACTCGAAAACACAGCCCAGTACAGTTGGCTGATCGAAATCTGTCGCACGTTCTTTGGTTTTGAAGAGGACCGCCTGCACCTGAACAACTGGGAAGCCCTTTACGATCGAAGTGAATCGATCATGGCTTCGGCGCAGTGGTCCGAAACGGTGCTCGATCAAAGCAACGTCCAAGCGGTCTTCCTGACCAACGACTTCGACGATGCACTGGAAGGCTTCGACACGGACACCTACATCCCCTGCCTCCGCACCGATGACTTGGTTTTTCATTTGGCCAAGCCCGAAGTTCGCGGTCGATTGGCGGCCTGCACCGGGATCGAACTGGACGGCACTCTGGAGAGTCTTCGTTCGAGTTTGAAACAACGCTTTGAACACTTCGTCAGTCGCGGTGCTCGCGCCTGTGCGATCTCGATCCCTCCCACGTTCACACCAACTCCTGTTGGCGACGGCCGAGCCTCGACCGCCCTCAACGCGGTGCTGCAAAAAGGCATTTCGGCCGATGCGTCTCATCACGAAGCGTTGTCGCGTCGGGTGTTCTGGACACTGGCCGAACTGTGCGATGAATTCGGCTTGCCGTTTGACTTGATGATCGGCGTCAATCGCCAGGTCTATCCCGAAGGCGTCTTCCAAGGACAGGACCTCTACGATTCACGCGTTTCTCTGATTCAGTATCGCGAATTGTTCAACTCGTTCCCCAACGTGAAATTCCCTGTTTCCGTGCTGGCGAGCGTCACCAACCAAGAATTGGTCAGCTACGCGTGGATCTTCCCCAACGTGATCACCAACGGTCACTGGTGGTACAGCAACACGCCTTCATTCATCGCTCGCGATTCGGCAGCACGACTGGAAGCCGTTCCGCAAACCAAGCAAATCGGATACTACAGCGACGCCTACAAACTGGAGTTCATCTGGCCCAAGTTTGACATGTACCGCAAGGTCCTCAGTGGCGTGCTGACCGACCAATTCGTCGGCGATCGAGGCTGGTCGATCGAACGTGCCGTCGAACTCGGCCGCAAAGTCTTGCGTGACAACGTCGACGAAATCTTCCCACGTCCCAACGGGGCGGCGGGCGAAGAATCGAGCGGCGAGGACGCCGTGGAATCACCGCGTTCCGGCATTGAGTCCCTGGGCGTTGTCGGTGTCGCAACGGCCGTGGCGGGTGTCACCGAAGTGCTCGAAATCGATGCCTTGCCAGCCGAAGAAGAAGTCCATGAGCTCGGCGTGGATGATGTGGAACTGCGAGATACCCCATCCCCAAGCGATACCTCCGCGGACGAGTTGGAAACATTGGTCGAAGACGAAACGCTGGATGTTGGCAACTTGCTGGATGACGAACCATCCGCCCAGATCACTCAATTGCGTGGTGAGTCCTCGTTCAGCCCGGACGATGATTCCCTGCAATTGCAACCAGATCCCAACACCGGTGAATTTACGTTTCCGGTCAACGAAAGCGACAGCGACGACACCCTTGAAATCTCGCCAAGCGACGACGACTCACCCGCTGAGAAATCCGATCCCACCGCGGAGACGGTCCAAGAGCTGGAAGAGTTCGACCTGGAATTCCTGGACGATGATGAGGAATCCAAGTAGCCGCTGGAGGCAGCTGACTTCGCGATTGAACCTCCCGAATGTCAAAGGAAGCCCCCTCAGGTCACTCAAACGCTCAGAACGAGCCCGCTATGACGGAGAAACCTCCGTTTTCTTTGCCCAAATCCAATGCCCGGCACGGTACTTTGGTGCTCGACACACGTTCCATTCTTGAGGGACGTGCTTGATTGGCAATGCGTGACGGCGACGAAATCTGAGGGAGACAATGTGGTTCGACTGACACGAGGTGGGAAGTTGGCAACCTGCATGGCGACCGTTTTCGCGGTCGTTGTGGGGCTCGTACTCGGCGCGGTGCCCTCGTTTGCTGAATCACCCACGCCGGCGACCGAGCGAACCTCTGGCTCCAGCGACCAAGTGACCGCCTCGCTCTCGATCCGCATGGCGGATGGTTCCTCCCAGGAAGTGCCCGACTTCCAACGCCACATCACCCCGCTGCTTGGCCGCTTGGGATGCAACGGCCGCGCCTGCCATGGCTCGTTCCAAGGTCGCGGCGATTTTCAACTCTCATTGTTTGGCTATGACTTTCGAGCGGACCATGCGGAACTGCTCGATCCCGACACCGGACGGGTCGACATCGATGATGTTGCCGAGAGCTTGATCCTGGTCAAGCCAACCGATGCGGACATGCACGAAGGAGGCAAGCGTCTCGACGAAGGCAGTTGGCAATACAACACGCTTCGCAACTGGATCGCGACTGGCGCGAAGTTTGACAGTCAAACAATTCACGCATTGGACCGCCTGGAGATTCAACCTGCCGAGATTCAATTCCAAGCCGACTCGCAAACCGTTTCGCTCACAGCAATCGCACACTGGGCAGACGGAACGAGCGAAGAGGTGACCGAACTGTGTCGTTTCACAACCAACGATGACGCAATCGCCGCCATCGACGAAGACGGACGGGTCTCCGCAGGCGAAACGGGTGACACTCACGTTGTGATCGCTTACGACCGCGCGGTGGTTCCCGTCCCAGTCATTCGACGGGTCGAGATGAATGAAGTCATTGCGTCGCCCAGACCTTCGGAACATCGGATCGATCAAAGGATCCAACTCAAGCTCGACAAACTCGGCATCACCCCCTCGACCATCTGCAGCGATTCCGACTTCATCCGCCGGGCCAGCTTCGACGTCACGGGAACGCTTCCAGCTGCGGCGGATGTGCGTGCCTTCTTAACCGACACGCGGCCGGACAAACGCCAGCGTTTGATTGACGAGCTTCTCGAATCACCTGGCTACGCCGCTTGGTGGGCCACCCGGCTCGCGGATTGGACCGGCAACAGTGATGTGCAACTGAACAACGCGTTGCCTGTTCGAGGGTCCGCGTCGCGGCTTTGGTATGAATGGTTGCGTGTCCGTTTGGAGGACAACGTGCCCTACGACCAAATCGTCGAAGGCATCGTCATGGCCGACAATCGCGAAGAGGACGAATCCTACCTTCAATACTGCAAAACGATGACGGAAGCATGCCAACCTGGCAATGAATCCCAATTCGCTGAACGTTCGGGCATGCCTCTCTTTTGGGCTCGTCGCAACTTCCAAAAGCCAGAAGAACGAGCGATCGGTTTTGCCTATTCTTTTCTTGGAATTCGGATTGAATGCGCCCAGTGCCACAAGCATCCCTTCGACCAGTGGTCCAAGGACGACTTTGACCAATTCGCAACACTCTTCAAGAGCATTGATGCCAAACCCAACACCGTCGCTCGCGAATCGCGTGAACAACGCGATGAACTGATTTCAAAAATCACTGGCGAGGAAAAACTACGCAACGGTGACCTACGTCGCAAAATTTATCAGGCTGCCCAACAAGGCCAAACGGTTCCCTTTCCGGAACTGATTTACAACACGGCCGCCATTCAATCCCAACAACGACGCGCCAAAGCGAGGGCGAAGAAGTTCCCCAAGGCTGCCCCAGTCAGGATTCCAGCAGGTTTCATCTTAGGCCAATCCGATTCGGTTCCACTGGACCGCGATCCGCGAGGCGATCTGATGCAGTGGCTGCGTCAAGACGACAATCCCTACTTCGCGAAAGCCATCGTCAATCGAGTGTGGGCGAATTACTTCGGCATCGGCATCATCAATCCGACCGATGACATGAACCTGGCCAACGCGCCGAGCAACGCTGCCTTGCTCGATGAACTCGCGAGTGAATTCATTGACAGTGGCTACGACCTGAAATGGCTGACTCGCGAGATCACCACCAGCGATGCTTACCAGCGAAGCATAGACGCCAACGCCAGCAACCTTCACGACGATCGCAACTTTTCACGTCACGTTCCTCGACGACTCCCTGCCGAGGTGATTCACGATGCGGTGCAGTTGGCAACCCAGTCCAGTAGCAAATCGGATCGCATGCGAAGCGGATTGCAACAAATGGCGATCGCCAACGGAGTCACTCAAAACCGCAACAATCGCAACTTCGCGCTCCAAGTGTTCGGCCAATCCGAACGCGAGAGCAACTGCGACTGCGACCGCAGCGATTCGCCCAGCCTGCTGCAGTCGATCTACCTGCGAAACGACTTCGAAATGTATCAGCAACTGGGATCCAAGGATGGCTGGGTCACACAGACGATGAAGTCGCTCGGGCTCGAATCTGGGAACACCAGCGTCGATCCTCAAGTCCAACGTCGAGCGGAGCAATTCCACCGACAAACCATCGCGAAGATCAAACGCTACCAACGCATGGCTCCCAAGCAACGACGCACCAACCGAGTTCGAATCCGCGAAGAGTACGCGCGAGTCCAAAACAAACTCGAACTTTACGGGTACGCCTCGCCCGATTTGGCAACGCTGCTGGGTGATCCTGACGCTTGGGAACTCACGCGGATCGAACCCGAACGCGACGTTCAACCGGCGACCTCCATGGACGAAGTCGTTGACGACGCGTACCTGCGAACGCTTTCGCGTTACCCCAGCGAAGACGAACGTGCGACTTCGCTTCAGTTCATCTCCGAATCCAATTCGCCCCAATCCGGACTCGAATCGCTGATGTGGGCGCTGGTGAACACGAAAGAATTCATCATCACGCACTGATCACAACACGTTCGTGTGTGCGAAGAAACGCTGAGTCAAACACACATCCTTCCCAACATTCCACTTGGCAACTCCAAATGAATCTTCACCGAACATGCGATGGCATCGTACGCCGCGATTTTCTTCGTGCGGGCACATTGGGATTGGGTGCGGTTGCATTGCCTGGGATCTCACTGCCTACCATGCTGCGTGCGGAAGAAGCCGGGCGAGTCCTGCCGGGCGGTGCCAAGCGAGCCATTTTCGTCGAACTCAACGGTGGACCGTCACACATCGACACGTTTGACCCAAAACCCAACGCCAGCGATGAAATCCGTGGCCCGTTCCAACCGATCGCAACCAACGTTCCTGGCATCCAGATCAGTGAACACTTGCCAAAGCTGGCACAGGTCGCCGACAAATTCGCGATTCTTCGAGGCGTCAGCCACACGCTCGCCGCCCATCAACTGGGACGTGAATACATCAATTGCGGCACCCGCCCCATCCCTTCGCTGGAATACCCCAGCTACGGCGCGGTGATCACTCGAGAACGCCCCGGTGATCACGACATTCCCAACCACGTTGCGATTCCCAAAGCATCCCACGGCGCAGGTTTCTTGGGCATCCAACATGCGGCACTGGAAACCAAGGCGACCCCGGTACCGAATCGACCATTTGCAGTTCGAGGGATCTCGTTGCCGGGAAACGTTTCCATCGATGAAGTCACTCGACGACAAAGCCTGCTGAAAAAGCTCGACCGTCGATTCGCAGCACTCGAGAAAGACGACTCGCTGCTCCAAGGCTTGGACCGCTTTGGTGAGCAAGCCTACGCGATGATCACATCCTCGCGTGCTCGCGAAGCCTTTGACATTTCACGCGAACCGGAGAGCATGCAAAAACAGTTCGGCGAAGACCCGTTCAGTCAAAGCTGCTTGCTCGCCCTGCGTTTGATCGAATCAGACGTGCGTTTTGTTTCGCTGCAACTCGGTGGCTGGGACACTCACCAAGACAACTTCACGAAGCTGAAAGAACAACAACTTCCCAAATTGGACGCCGGTCTCAGCGGGTTGCTGGTCGGTCTGGAGCAACGTGGTCTGCTGGAATCCACCGCCGTGTTTGTCACAGGCGAATTTGGACGCACACCCAAGATCAATGATCGCAGTGCCGAAGGTGGTCGCGATCACTACCCGCGTTGCATGTTCATGCTGATGGCAGGCGGCAACGTCCGCGGTGGACAGGTGATCGGAGAAAGCGACGACACTGCCGCCGGACCTCGGCATGAAGCCATCACGCCAGACGACGTCGCTGCCAGTTTCTATCAGAACCTGGGTATCGACCCAACGATGGAATTCGACAGCGAAACCGGTCGCCCCATCACGTTAGTTCGCGATGGTCGTCCGATCGACGCTTTGTTCAGCTAGTGGTTTGTCAAAGTTAAAAGTTAGCGTTGTTCGTAGTGGACGAGGCCACGAGTCCTTGGATTTGACGCCAGTTCAGGACTCTTGGCCTCGTCCACTACCCTAAAAACAAGTCGTGACAGACCACAGCCTCTTTCCCACGCATTGGTTGGCCTTGCCTGACCAAACACCGGCCTTCAACGTTCATCGCCGCCAAAGCCGATGGCTGAACGAGGTGCTTACGACGATCGTTCGTTACTGAACGAACGGATTGACCTGAACGGAGTTCGGGTTTGATTTCCGTTGAGCGTGTGGGTTGTGTGAGGCATCATCCATTCGCTCCCCATGGTAGGGCAGCGGTGACACACCTTCGTCACGATCAAGTGATTCATCACTCGGCGCACTGACCTCGCTGACCGCTTCCTCACTTTCGAAGAACGCGTTGTCGAACTGCGCGGGCATGGTCGCCCACATGTTTGCGTCGTCGCTGGTCGCCTCTGCGTTCTGCAGCATTCCAGAATCCATCGCCTCAGCCGCTTTCGCGAATTCTTTCATGTCCATGAAGGCAAACGAAGCCACCCCCATCACGACCGCTGTGACCATCATTCCCAACCCACCAATGAAGACAAATGCGATGTAAGCAACCCCCGCGGAGATGGGCCCACTTCGAGTCATGACGGCAACCGTCATCACCGCAGCAGCGATCGCCAGGACTAAGGGCACAATGGGAGGCACCACATCGGCAAAGAAGGCAAATACAACCGTGACCAATCCGCTCGACAGCCCCGCCGCAAATGACACGCAAAAGGACCACCCAAATCCATGCTGACCGCAGCCAGCCAAAGACAAACTCCACTTCATCGCAAAGCCATAGACCGCAATGGTCGCCAGGCAAAACACAACCATGATCGTCAACAGCGGAATGACTGGCAGGGAGCTTAGATCCATGGCAGGATCGATGGAGTTCATGCCCATAGAGAACGACCAAGTGAGGTGGGAAGACCGAGAGCCAAGTGACTCTCAACCCTAGGTCATCCCTCGCTACTCGACCGGTCCAGCCCGTCGCCGAGGCATCAAATTCCACACTGGTTGCGAACCGCTGAATTCAACAACCGATCCAACCGGCACAATCGCCACGTTTTTGCAAACACGAATTGCGTAGCTCACGGTGCGAAGTCCAGAGAGCGTCCCTCGGGACTTCAGCGTCGTGGCAACCAACCCGCGACGGATGCTTTGGATCGCAGATCCATCTCGACATCACAACGGATATCGCGTTCGCCTTGCTTCAGACGCACGAACACAACTACCTTTTCGCCCTCAGGACGCCTGTCCTTCCAACGAATCGGAATTCGCAATGAGTCTCGAGGCAGATCCACTGCCGACATTTGCTGCAATCGAACCAACTGATCGGGCCCAAAGTCCCAGCGTCCCAGTTTGGCTTCATCACCCGACTTGGATGCATCCAGAACCACGACACTCAAGTTCGTTTGCTCCAGCAACGCTGGCATGGCTTTGGGTTGCGGTTTGTCCGACGATGCAAGTTTCGTCAACGGATCCAGCGAGTCGCCAATCAACGCAATCGCATGTCCATATTGATCCATTGAATCGACGACGACATCAATGCCTTCGGTTGGCGGATAGTCGGGATTCGATGGTGACTGCGCCGCTTGCGTGATGTCGCTGACAAAACGCGGCAACGAGTTCTTGTCGTTGACCGAAAGCTTGGCAGTGAAGAGCTCAATCTTTTCGGGGGCACCGTTGACCTTGCCCAAGCCACCAAGCATTCCCAAGCCATCCGGCAATTGAATTTGACCTGGCGGATTGTCTGGCAGCCCAGAAGGCGAGTTCGGTGGCACGGGGTCTCCCGGGACAACCGGATCAAATTTCAGATCATCCGGTCCTGGAGGAACGGGCTGCGCCGGAGCAGGCAGCAACGATCCAGGATCGCTATCGGGAATGAATGGTTCCCCTGGATCGATCATGGAATCCAGGTCCATCCCATTGCCGAAATCAAAGGGCGTTTCAGCAGGGGTCTTGGTTCCTGGCGGAATGTCTTCCGAATCTGCATTCGAATCCAGGTCGGCTGGTGATGTGTCGCTTGGGTCGACCAAAGGTTGATCCCGCGGAGTGAACTTGTCGGGAACGCCGGGATCGACGAACTCGGGATCCTCCAAAACGTTTCCCATGTCGATGTCATCCAAATCGGCAGATAGATCCTCTAAGGAGTCGGGGTTTGGATCCACGACAGGATCCGGCGGCCGCTTGGAGTCCAGGAGGCCAGGTTTCGACAGTCCTGGGATCAAATTTGGAGTTCGACGAGCGGCGGGGGAAGGGTTCACTGCCGCCGCCGTAGCAGCCTTCGCTCGCCGCAACTTTTCGATGAGCACGCGATTTTCGTAGTCGGCTTCATAGAGCTGATCTTCCAACAGCCGAATTTCTCTCGCCATTTTTTGGCTGTAGACCTCCTGCTTGGCTCGTCCCCGGCATCCGGTCAGCGAGAACACCACGCAACCAACCATTGCGATCAGGAACGCTTGGGCGGTCAACGCAGCACAGTCTTGTTTTTCAGTTCGCTCGACTTCAGCTTGTTCCAGGCCGCAATTCCCGCTGCATTGAGCGGAATGGCGCACACTCCAGCGTCCCGAACCACAGCGGCTGGGCGAAGCGTTCACAGAGACGGCTGACCGTTGAAACAACGGGAAATTCCTGAAACCGGAGAAGGATGATTTTTTGACTCAAGTTTCAGTTATCAAATGCCGACCCCGGGTGTCAACGGAAACTCCGACTGACGGCAGCGAAAGAGTTCGTCGATTGACCTCGGATCGCGACCCAGAACCGCCCAGAGGGAACGAAAGAGGAACTTTCGTTCCTGCCAAACAAAAAATCGCCGCGATTCGAATCACTTGAATCGCGGCGATCAATTTTCAGTCATCGACCGGATACCTCCGGTCAACGGGGATCCAGACTGGCTTACAACGCCACACCCGGCATGGCGATCCCATCGGGGCGTTCCACTTCCGCGTCGTGCGACAGAATTCGCGACTTGCCGACAAAGTAGCTGTGGTTCTTGTCCACAACCAAGTTGTAAGTCTTGTCGGCGGCAACGGAACCAAGGGCATCAATCACTGCCACCCCATCCGCTCCGTGCAACGCATCTCCGGGAACCAGCTGTTCCGTCGTTGTCCAGCCACGTCCAATCACCCAGAAGGGGTGACCTTTTGAGGCAACGATCTCGTCACTTCCCAGCTGGATTTTGGTCAGTGGCTCGGGATCGCGGACCGTTTGTCGCAAAACGCTCTGATAGCTCAGCTCGCCGGTGGTCACATCACAGCTCAGCACCTGGTCTCCCAAACGCAGACTTTCCACGGGACGCATTCCGCCATCGGTCCAGACGAGAGTTCCGGCGACCAAGCAATCCGCAGCGGGTCGCACGTAGACACCGATCTTGGCATCCGGAACAGCAGCGGCTCGCTTCTGCGCCCAAGTCATCGGTTCCTGTGGTTCCGATGGAGCACTCTTGGGGCTTTCTGAGAAAAAGGAAAGCGTTCGAACTCGAGTCGGTGACGCTCCGATCGGAGCTGTATTGCCCACGGCGCGGTACGCGACATTCCGGACCAACCGACGCTCAACGGGCGGAATTCCCGTGTCACCATATCCACGATATTCATGCCACCAATCTCGCATGCTTTCAGCGGACTGTTCGCCGCTGAAGCTCGAATCGAGTTGTTGGATCACGGCGGCGGTACGACTTTGCAAAAAACGACTGCGTTCGTTGAATTGCTCTGCTTCGGACCGGACAACACTGGCATCGCGAGCACTTTCGGCCTGAAGACTCTCCACCGCGTCGCGGCTAGCAATGACTCCGCCAGAGGACACGCCTCCCTGCACAGCAAAGACCTGGGTCACGGAATCCAAAACCTTCACGCCTTCCGCATCCTCTCGACGATATTGCCGGACGACTTGGTAGGATCGATCCCCCTCGTTGAAGACCAAACTGTGCGTTGATTCGACGGTTCCCTGACACCAATCCAACAGCGTTGGCACAAACAGCGCCGGATCGATCGTTTTCAATTGCTGCGTTGCCAGATCACGCAACCCTCGCCGTTGATCAAAGACCGCCAATCGGGCCAACGCCACTGCAGCGTTTGCCTCCTCGCGTTCGCCCAGCCAATGGACAGCAGCGATTGCAAACTCATCGGATCCAACCGAGGCCTGTTGCAACACCGCATCAATGGCAGCGGGCGTGTCGATGCGTTCGAGCTGTTTGCGTGCTTTGTTCAGGGTCGCAGAATCGGTTGACCGGAACGCTTCTGCGATGGCCCGAATCTTCGGCGTGTGAACGCGCAAGTTCTGCTGGGTTGCACGCAGTTCTTTCTGTTGCTCAATCGCTTCTTCTGCGGCAACCCAAACGTCGCCCACCTGAACGTTTCCCAGATACCGATGCGCCGCGGCATGATTTCGGTCCAGTTCAATCACACGAACCGCGTGAGCTCGAGACCGCCCCGGCATGTGCGCTGTTCGACACCAACGAGAGAGTTGCCAGTGGTCGGCCGCCGTGTCTTCCATCGCATCGCGTCGGCTTTCGTATTCGGCGATCCGATTCGAACGAGCGTCGTCCTGAACGGATTCTTCGATCGAAACCCATTGGCCGTTGGTGTCTTTCAACCGCCCTTTCAAAGCATTCGCCAACGACTGGGCCTCCACATCCGCGGGAGGATTCTCCAGCAGTTGTTCACGAAGTTGGACGTTTCCAACTGACGAAGCATCAACCAGTTGCTCCGACCAGGTCGCGTCTGCTGCAACCGCCTGAGATTCAATTCCGGTCGCCGCCACACAAGTCGCCCCCGCGAGGAAAATCCCCATCGAGTAGCGAACACCAAACCTGGGTTTCAATCGCGTCGCCTTCATATTCATCTCCATTGACGTCAGAGGCCAGAAAAGGGGAGGTGGATGTAGGGAAGCTGCACACGTGGATGATTGCCAGCCATTCCCCCCGCAGCATTCGTTAAGGGTACAAGATTCACCCCCTCGGGGAAAGTAAATTCCGACACCCGCAGGATTTCCAGCGAACGTTCCCAGGCCTCCCGGAAGCGAACCTGCCCCAGTTCCATCGAAAGCTCCTCGACCAACAAATCACTGGCTTCCTGCATTGCAGGCAGACGCGGCATCACAAGGTCCTCCAGACCTGCCGCGTGCAGGCGGCTCGCCTGGACAAACAAATGATTCTGAATTTCGGGTCGAAGGATCTGGGACACTTTTTCAAAGGGAGGGTATTTCGAGCTGAGATCAACCCAACCATGGAGGCCAACTTGCCCAACCTGCCCAAGGCGTTGGTCCCAGGCGTGGACTCCGCGAGACGTCGTTCTTTCGCCCTGCGATGCAAGCGGGACGGATGCTTCCGGTGGCACCAATGAATTTTGGCTGATGCTGCCCCACCAAACAGAGTCACCCCAGGTTGCAATCGGACCAGCCGAAACCGTCTCCGAAGGTGGGTCGTTGAGTGACGGGGAAACTCCGGATTGAGAGGCATCCCACCGCGCCACCGGGTCCGAATCCTCTGGAACAAAGTCCTGGCTGTGAGAGGTCGCGACACTCATCGCGGTGCCGAGCGTGTGTGCGTAGGCAACCGTTCCCCGGTCTTTCCAACGCTGAGTTTGGTCGTTCGCATCGTGCCGAATCACCAACTCTTCGAATGGCAGTTGCCATAAAAAGCCACTCGGTACAACGATCACGTGCTGGATCCCCGGGTGATCGATGCCGCACAACGGAGGGAACAAACGCTGGGTCAACTCCAACTCCATCTGCTGAGTTCGCAGACGTTGTGCCTGGTTCTCGATCTCGTCCACCGTGGTCGGCAAACTCAAGATCGTTGCCAGCCAACGTTCGCACTGCTGACGCAGTTCGAGTGGTGTTTGCACCTGCCAATGACTGGCTTGATTTCGATGCACCAAGGTTCCAACCACATTGTCATCATCCACTTGAAACGAAACGATCGCCATGTTGGCTGGCAAGACGCTCCAATCCGGTCGCTCGTTTCGTTCCGGGATTGGCGGCGGCTCAACACGAGGCAGCAAGGCTTGGTTGGAAGCCAGCGACGACAACTGCCCCTGCAACCGCTCATGCAAAATCGCCGCGTCCAAACCGAGCACCCTGGGGTTGAGCTGCATGGCCGGGGCAAGAGCTTGCAATTCCTTGTTCAGATCCGCTTGATTTGGAAAGAAGTCCTCCAGCGAAAGCTCTTTGTTTCTCAAGACCTGACGCAGTGCACAACGCAGATCCGTTGTTCCGGGCAGTTCGCCCAGCGTGTTTCTCGCACTGGCGGATTGCTGTTCATCCATTCGAACGGCAACGCGTTCCGCTTCGCCGGCCGCCACTGCAAGTCGAACGCCCAACCCGGTCCACGATTGCCGGTCCAGCTCAAAACAAAACTGATCAAATGCGGTGAGGTCCTGCCCCGCCAGCGATTCGCGCCAATGCGATTGATAACGCTGACTTCGAGTGGCGGCTGGCACGCGGTTCTGATTGGGCAGTTGAAGTTCCCAAAACCGAAACGCCAAGGGATGGGTGATCGAACGAACCTCAGCCGATGGATCGCTCGTTTGCATCCCGCTTGCAAACCGACGCGTCTGCTCGAGCAACTCTTCTCGGACAATTCGACGGCGTTGGAGTTCCTTCAGCGTCTGAAGATTCTTCGCGTCGTCTCCTTCCGGATCCAACCGGGCCAAACCGACCGTTCGTTGAACATCGACTTGAAGCTGCAACCAATTCGCAACGGCCGCCGAGTGAGGCAAATCCAATCGACGAGCCCTGCGAAACCGTTCTGACATCGACAGATGATTGCCTGCGGCCGCAGGTCGGTTTGCCAGGAGCGCCGCTCTCGCCGCAAACACTCTCAATTGATACGCGATCGCAGGGGTTTGACGACGCAAAATCTCCGATCGAGTGACCAAGTCCCGTTCCAAAGCAAGTGCCAGGCTCTCGATGTCTTCCCAACGATCCAGTTCATCCAATGCGAGTTCGAAACATTCGACGGCCAACTGGAACTGCCCCAACGCGAAAGACACCTCGGATGTCGAGACGGCGGTTTCAACAAATTCAACCAAGTCTTGTCGAGAAGGCAAAACCACCGCCGGCTGGCCCTCTCTCAATCGCATCTCCTGATTCGCGATCTGTCGATGGGTCATCCATCGGTTCGACAAGGATCTCAAACGGGTCAAGCGGGCGATCGGCGTCAGCACATGAAAGCCCCCGGAGATTTGATCGAGCGGTTCGACCAACTGGATGTCAGAGTCGTCGCCAGCGTGATAACGCACCGCCACCCGAGAAGCAGCGACCAAGGTTCCGGCAGCATGAAATCGTTGGTCAGAACCGAGAACGCCAGGCGGCACCGTCGCCGCAAGCAATTGTTGACCGACCGGATTCTGCAGCACGAACGCTCGACCTCGCAACCATCGCATTCGATAGGCAGCGAGCGAAAGCTGACGGAGAACTTCTGCGATATCCAGTCCTCGCAATTGATCAATATTCTCTGGCAAATCCTCCGAGATGAACCAGTTGCCAGCTGGGACTCCCGCCATCAAGTAGCGTCGAAGACGCACCAACGGCACACGCTCTGCCGATGGCCACAAATCCAGATTCGTGCGTACCAGTTCGTTCGGAGCTTCCATCAAGCGATTGAAATCATCCTCGATTTGCCTGGACGTTCCGACGCTTCTTCGCCTCGGAATATCGCTTGGCGGAGACGTTAAGACTCGCCACTGAATCCCTGATAGAAACGTTGGGTTGGCGACGATGACCTGGATCGCGGTGTCGTAGTGTTCCGCGGCCGCGGCCAGATCCCCAGCCTGAAGATGACATTCGCCCAGCAAGGTTCGAATGGAGATTCGACCGAGCAAATGCCGCATGGTGCTGGTCGACGCCGCGTCGCGTTCCAACTGGTTCAGAATCGCGATCGCCCGAGTGATTTCACCACGAAAGAAAGCCTGTTGCGCCACTCGATAGGCGAGTGGAGGGGCAACATCTTGAAACGCAAGGTCTTGGTTCGGTTGCGGAAGGTTGTTCTCAAAGCGGTCAGCGAGCCCTGCGGCTTCCAACGCCTCTCGGGCCGCATCCTCACCTGGTTGCTGGGCCGATGTCTGCGTCACTCCTAGGAAACAGACCGCGACCGCCAGTCCGTACCAACACGGGAGAAGCCAACCTCGAATCAACATGCCTGTCCCTCATCGAAGGGTAGAAATTCGGTGCAACCTCCTTCAGTCTTCGACCGCCGGTCAGTCGCCAACACCCAAGTCGTCATCCAACGCGTCCAAAATCAGCTTCAATTCGGCCTCTTCGTGCTCGTGAAACTGCTTCACAAACGCGTCGTAACGGACCAGAACCTTTTCTTGGGCGGTGGTGACTTCGGGGGTCACGCCCTCAATCGGCGTGTCGCCGGTGCAAGCCTGCGCGGCCGCTTCCGCCAAGTGTCTCGAATCTTCGAACAAGACGGCGTGTTGGTTCCGCAAATTTTCCGCCGCCAAAGACATTTCCGGGTCCGCATCCAAGGCCTGATCGAAGTAGCCGTAAGCTTCTTCCAAGCCAAAATGCAGAGCCAACTGGTCGTTCAAGTCACTAAATAACTGAATTAATTCAGGCCAATGGTTGGCCGCTGCCTCCCGCGGCTGCGTCAGAACAGCCAAGCGGTCCGTCAATATTTTCAGGTCGCGATTGTCATTCTTGATGTCCTGCATAAACGCCGCGTTGACACTCAAACGGCGTGAATTGTTCGCTTGCTCGGCCATGTTGCTACCTTCCATTGCAGTGAATTGACTGCCTTCATTGTAGCCTTCCAGTGAATCGGGCTGGGATGCTTCCAACGACGAAATGGCCCGGATCAACAAAATGATTTTCGACCTTGACTGATTTTCTAGGATGGGAACAATTTGACTCCGTGGTCGAGATGATTCGTTTCGGCCGCAGAAATCTTGAGAAAGGAGTTCTCAAGAAGTGTGCTTCCCAGGAATTGGGTTCGCGTGAAACTGGATTCACGTGAACAACGAAGCACCACGACGATCCATTCACGTCAGCAAGGAGGCGACGAGATGCGTCACGCAATCGATCAATGGTTGAGCCAAACCAAACCGGGTGGAACCTTCCGGTCTTCATTCGGCTCCTCGACAATGCCGCCTCACGAAGCGGTGAAGTGGAACGATCCCTCAGGCAGCAACGTTCAAACGGTTCGCCGCGTTGACCAATCGACTGCCTCCGAGCAGATCCAATCGCGAGCGACCAAGCTTGCTGGCGCCACGGAATCCAATTCGCCCAGCCCTTCCACCTCCCGGCGTGATGCTTCCACGACGCGTCTGTCAGGTTTGCTGAAGAAAGTTCGCTTCTTCTCGGGATCCGACATCGAGTTCACCTCGATCGCCCAATCAGCCGAGACCTGCGAACCCGGTCAATTGGTGGTCTATCGCTTGGGCGATGACTGCCCGGTTGAATTGATCTCGCAAGCTCTCGCCCGTGGTGCCGCCGGCATTCTGACGGAGCAAATTTTGCCAGCTCCGGTTCCTCAAGCCATTGTGGCGGACACCGACCGAGCCCTCGCGGAAATTCGATCCAAGCAAACCGATCGCCCCGACCAAAAACTCATCACGATCGGCATCGTTGGCTCGGCCGGAAAAACGGTCACCGCATTCCTCACCGCCTCCGTTCTGCGCGACATCCCCTGCCGAGTCGCCTACCAAACGGACCTTGGATCCAGCGATTCGGTGGTCACCGAAGCAGGGCCCGCCAAGGCCACCAACGGCGCGTCGCTGATTGACGCCTTGTCCGATGCCGTGGATGCGGGCGCAGCCGTCAGCATCACCGAAATGGATTCCACTCAACTGCGTCTGGGAGCCTACGACCAGATTGAATTGGACATCGTCGTCGTGACCGGGCGTGATGCAGGCAGCAACGACTTTGGGCCTTCACCGATCGAATGTGCTTTCGAATTGGTGACGCAGGGCGGGGTGTTGATTGTGCCAGAATCAAACCAACACATCCTTTCCGCAGCACACGCGACGGCACAGACACAGAACATCGAACTGGTGACCTACGGAGTCGACAACGCCGCCGATGTTTCGATCCGCACGATCTCGCACGAAGACGGCACCTTGACCGCCATGCTGCGACATGAATCCCGAGCCGCTGTGATGGAATCGTTCCTCGGCCGGGGACACTTTGCCGAATGCTTGGCCGCCGCTGCCGCCGTTGGCGTGGTGACCGAAAACCCCTTGCCACAAATCGCCGAATCCCTCTGCAAACTTCGCGATTTGCCAGGCCGGTTCGAAGCCATCACGACCGACGACTGGGAAACCGATCAAAACAATCCCGCCGTGCGTTTGGACATTGGTGGAACGCCTGAACGAGTCAAGTTTGCTTTGCAAGCGGCTCGCAAAGAACTGCTGCAAACCCCCGCCAGCTCCGCCCCAATGACGTTGCCCATGCACGCTTCCTCCAAAGCAAGCAGGGCCAAACGTCCCAAACTTTGGTGCGTCTTGGCGGTCAGCGAAAAAGATGATGCTGACACGCTGATGCAGTACGGTCGCTTGCTGGAAACCATGCCCGATCACTGTGTGCTGACCTGCGTCGGATCGGACAAAGCGCACTTTCTATCGATGAGCCACGGTGTTTTGGACGGGATCCAAGATGTCGCCGCCATGCGATTGGTCGCCGATCCCAACCGCGCAATCCAGTGGGCGCATGGCGAAGCAAGTCACAACGACATGATCTTGGTCATCGGCGGGATCGACCGTCGCAATCCCGACTCGGAACGCCGATCCTTGGATGCGGTCACTCAAGTCATCACCGCCTGTGCGGAAGAACGCGAACAAGCTCTGCAAGCAAATTCGCAACCAGCCATCAGCCCAAGCCTGCCCGACTCCGGTCTGCCAAACTCCGACCTGCACGGCCAGAACTTGCCCGGTCAGAACAATGGCACCGACGCTGATCCACCCCAACTCAAATTGTTCGACGGAAACTGATCCCTCCCCGATGAGACTGCTATGACCTCTTGGTGGCAACGACTTCAATCCAAGTGGGATGAGTGGTGTGGTGATCACGAAATGGAGCAATCCATTCGTCGGCACCTGCGTCAAAATGGGTACTTCGGCGCGACCGCCAAATTGAGCGGCGTGCGACTGGTCGCGGTCCAACGCCCCGGTTGGCAACAACTGTTTCGGTTTGATGTTCGCGCACGCGTGGATTTCCAAACGCCCGACGATGAACCAGATCCCGATCCGGTCTATCACGAACTGTACGGTTTGGTTCACGAAGACATTCGCCACAACCGCAGCCAGGTGCGTGTGTTTGACACGCCGGAACAACGCGTCGAGCTGTTCCGCGACTGGAGTGAAGGGTTGATCTGTTTGCGGGGTGCGAAAGGACTGCTAAGTTGATTCGAGGGAGAACTCGGTTCGCCCTGCTTCCTTTGCTGCACTCACACCTTTCCATCGCAGACTCGATAGCCGCCATGTTTGATCGCCGCGATTCTTTGGTTCTCAACTCGCTTTCGACCCCGTTCTTGCCCTGTTGGCTTCTGTTGGGAATCAGCACTTTGTTCGGGGGGAACGCCACGGCGATTGCCCAGGATGAATCGGATTTCCTCACCAACGTTCGCAAGCTGACGTTCGAAGGACGGCGCGCCGGCGAAGGCTACTTCAGTGCCGATGGCACCCGGATGGTCTTCCAAAGCGAACGCGATCCATCCAACCCGTTCTATCAAATCTATGTTTCCGACTTGGAAACCGGTGATATCCAACGCGTTTCGCCTGGCTTTGGCAAAACGACTTGCGGTTGGATCCACCCGAACGGCAAACAGGTTTTGTTTGCCAGCACGCACGCCGATCCAGAGTCAAAGCGTTTGCAACAGGAAGAACTCGACTTCCGGGCATCCGGCGAATCCCGTCGCTACTCATGGGATTACGACCCAAGCTACGAACTTTACGCCGCTGACCTGGACCAAATCGAACCAGGCACCACGAAAGGTTTGACCGCCCTGACGGACGCCAAGGGTTACGACGCGGAAGCCAGCTACAGCCCGGATGGAACGCAAATCGTTTTCGCGTCCAACCGCGCCGCTTACTCGCAAGAGTTGTCCGAACGCGAACAAGAACAATTCGAGCGTGACCCGGCCTTCATGAACGACCTCTACATCATGGACGCGGACGGTTCGAACGTGAAACGACTGACCAGTGAACCCGGTTACGACGGCGGACCATTCTTTTCGCCCGATGGACAACGAATCTGCTGGCGACGCTTCGCTCCCAACGGAGCCACCGCGGAAATCTTCACGATGAAGACCGATGGCTCCGACGTCAAACGATTGACTGAAATCAACGCGATGAGTTGGGCACCGTTCTATCACCCCAGCGGTGAGTTCCTGGTTTTCACCACCAACAAACACGGGTTCGCAAACTTTGAACTGTACTTGGTTCGAGCCGACGGCGAAGGCGAGCCCGTTCGATTGACCACCACGGAGGGTTTCGATGGTCTGCCGGTCTTTCTTCCCACTGGCGACCAGTTGTCTTGGACGACCACACGTGTTGTGGACAGCAACGGCAACGTCGTGATGGAAGATGGCCAGCCCAAGCAAAGCACCTCGCAGATCTACGTGGCGGACTTTGATGTCGAGACCGCTCGTCAACGCCTGGGGTTGGCTGACCCAAACAGCAACAGCCAAACAGACGAAGATGCGTCGCTGGCCCGAACGAACTTGACCGCCACGGCACCGGAGTTTCGCCCGAGCGATGTGATGCGTCACGTCGACTACCTGACTCGTCCTGAACTCGGCGGTCGATTGACGGGAACGCCGGGCGAAAAGCGAGCGACCGCCTACGTGGCGGCTTACTTGGAAAGCTTGGGGTTGGTTCCCGCCGGGCAGGACGGAACGTTCTTTCATGACTTTGAATTCCCAGCGGGTTCGTCCCTGGGGCCGGCCAACCAACTGACAATCACCACCTCATCGCCTGGTGGCAATTCCGCGACAATCGACGCCGAATTGACGGAATCGTGGGCCCCGCTTTCGTTCTCACAAACAGGCGACATCGAATCAGCTGAAGTCGTTTTCGCAGGTTACGGCCTGCAAGTTCCCGGCGATGAAGAGAACGATGAGTACGACAGTTACGTTCACTTGAATGTTGCCGACCGTTGGGTCTTGGTTCTGCGAGACCTGCCGCAAAACATCTCTGCCGAACAACGCCAACGGATGGCACGCTACGGCGATCCACGTCGCAAAGCCACCATCGCTCGCGACATGGGAGCTCGCGGAATCATCTTCGCTGCTGGTCCCAACAGCCAAGTGAAGCGAGACGTGATCCGCTTTGATAGCAACGCGTCCCAAGCACAGGTCAGCTTGGCTGCTGTCTCCATCAGCAACGAAGTCGCATCCAAGTTGGTTCGCGCAGGCGGTCGCGACTTGAAAGAGCTGCAAACGCATCTCGATGACGGAAAGATGGCGATGGGGATTCCAATGTCGGGTATCACGGTCAAAGCATCGATCGAAATCAACCGCCAAACCGGCACAGGTCGAAACGTGATCGCCCGCTTGCCGGCTGACTCCAAAGCCAACGCATCCACCCCCGTTCAGTTCCCGGTCGTGATGGTGGGTGCCCACATCGATCACCTGGGACGCGGCGGAGGCAGCAACTCACTGGCCCGATCGGACGAAGAAAACCAAGTCCACGTCGGAGCCGATGACAATGCCAGCGGGGTCGCGGCGATGCTGGAAATCGCTCAGTACCTCGTCGACCAAAGAAACTCCGGCCGTTTGCAAATGAAACGAGACTTGATGATCGCCGCCTGGAGCGGTGAAGAGTTGGGGCTGTTTGGATCGCAAGCCTACGTCGATGACATTGGAAAACTCTACCCAGCTGCTCCGATCCAAGAACCCAGCGAAGATGACATTGCGATTGCACACGCTCATGGGATGACCCCCGACGCAGCTTCGCTTGGCGATGCGGTCGCGGTTTACCTGAACCTCGACATGGTCGGTCGCTTGCGAGACAAACTGATCGTGCAGGGCATCGGGTCATCGCCTGGTTTTGAAGGGGAAGTCCAACGCCGCAACGTGCCGGTGGGTGTTGCCTTGAAACTCGATCGAACCAGCACACGTTTGCCAACCGATGCGTCTGCCTTTGTGGCTCGCAAGGTGCCGATTTTGTCTGGATTCACGGGAGCTCACGAGGATTACCACACACCTCGAGACACCCCCGACAAACTGAACTACGAAGGCAACGCCGACATCGCGAATTTGTTTGGATTGCTGACCCGCGGTTTTCTGATGTCCGGCGAGGTGCCCGAGTTCAAACTGGACGAAGGTCAATCGACCGAAGAAGTCCCACGGGCTCGCTTGACCGCCTACCTGGGAACGATCCCAGACTACGGTGCCGGCGAAATCAAAGGCCTGAAGCTGAGTGGAGTCGCATCCGGGGGGCCCGCTGAAACCGCGGGGGTTCGCGGCGGCGACGTGATCGTGAAGTTGGCCAAGCAAACCATCGAGGACATCTACGACTACACTTATGCCATTGAAGCGTTGAAGATCGGCGAGACGGTCGAGATGGTTGTCCATCGCGAAGGCCAGGACGTGACGCTCTCCATCACCCCCGGGTCACGAGATTGATTGCAACGAAACGGACCGATTCTCGATGGCGAGTCTTCATGACTTCGCTTGTCGGTCTGATTCTGCATGTCGGTTGCTGGCAGGATCCAGTTTTCGGGCAAGACGCGCCGCGGGCCCCGCTCGTGGCGGAAGGCCTGATCGACGAAGACAAGTTGGTCGCCGAGCCGATCGAAATGTCGTCGCTGCCCGCCCCGAGTGATGAAGTGACGGAACTGCTGAAGGTCGGACAGGTTGAATTCATCTCCGGCGGGCCGCGCCCCTCCGAAACCCGTGGCCTACGATCCCCTGGGTTTATCAACCGAGACTTTGACGCCGAGACCCGGTTCAGCTTGTCCTACCACTTCTCCAGTCGCTGCCGCTGGTGGTGGGACGAAGATGGAATCGTGATCCGAGTTCGATACCCGGAACTGAATCTCAAGGTCTTTCACGAGGTTTGGTTCCGCCAACGCCCCAATGACCTCCGCCAGTTTTGGTCCTTGAGCTTGGTCCAGCATGAACTCGACCACATCCGACTCTCCACCGACCCGCGCGTGCTCAAGCGATTTGAGACGGCCGTTCGCAGTGAAGAGAGTTTGCGTTTCAGCTTTTCAGAAGTCGAGTCGATCCTCGGCGAGCAAGCCAACTCGAGAACGTCGAACCGTCGCTCACCGCGTCTGACCCCAGAACAAGTTCGGAAGCTGATCAACGAGCGAGTTCGCGAGCACTTCGACCAAACCTTCCAGTTGATCGAAATTCGCTACCGTGAGCTGGACCGACAAACCGCCCATGGTTCGTTCGCGGTTCCGACAGACAGCCCCCTTCGACAGTGGCTCGATCATTCCTCGGCCGAACGAGACGGCGAGCCGCAATCGGACTAGTTCCGATTGCGATCCCGGCGGCAAAGTGCGTGACTCCGCCGGATTGGATTCAGCGGCGGAGGAATTTCACGAAATCGCGATGCCGAGTTCTCCGACGGCGGATCGCATCTTGGGACACATCGTTCCGCGTGGTAAGTTGCCAGCTTCACTCGCTCACACGGCAGCCAAGCTGCCCGCACGCCCCCATTTATTGCGACTGTTTATGTCCATCGACACCTACTCGATATGCCCTTGTGGTAGCGGCAAGAAGATCAAGTTTTGCAAATGCAAGGACTCTGTACACGAACTTGACCGCGTGCTGAAGATGATCGATGGGGGCCAACTTGTCCCCGCCTTGGACCGCTTGAGCGCGATCTTGGAAGAACATCCTGACGCCGCTTGGGCGCTCGCGATTCGCGGCCGTTTGTTCATGGATTTGCGTGAATACACGTCACTGGAAGAAAACGCGGAACGCTTCCGACGCTTGCAGCCCTCCAACCCGCTGGCGTTGACCCAAAGTGCCGCCGCCGCCCTTTTCCGCCAAGACTTGTCGGCCGCCACCGAGCTGATTTTGGAAGCGTTGACCGAAAGCGGCCAAACGGTCGATTCGTTCGTTCTGGACGTCGCATCGCTGCTCTCCTACGCCTTGGCGGGCAACGGAATCCTGTTGACGTCGCGTGTCTACGCCACCCTGGCGTTGGTTTCGACCGGCTACGAAGACAGCCGAATGGCTGCCAATGTGCTGCAGCAAATCAACGGGGACCCGTCGGTCAACCAATTGGCCAAGGCCGTCCCGAATTTGATTCCGCCGCCAGAAAGCGCCGATTGGGTCGAACGCTACGACGAAGCCGCTCTGTTGCTTTCCAACAACAAAGTCGCCCTGGCACAAACCAAATTTGAATCTCTGCAGCGATCCGCCCCCCTGCAGCCGGCCGTCCTTTCCGGCTTGCTCAACTGTGCGATTTGGCGAGGCGATCACGTCGCTCAATCCGAACTGCTGGTCAAACTCTCCCAGTGCGAAGAACTGGACTTTGATGAGCGTGCTCGCTTCCTGGCGTTGGCACAAATTGCCAGTCCCGATGCCGATGGCATGACCGTCGAACACACGGAACTGATGGCGGACGTCGATTCCATCGATGAGTACCAAATGGCGTTGATCGCCAACCCCCGATTCGAAGAATTGCCAGCGGACGCGTTGGAATCCGTGAAACGCGAAGGCGATGTTGCACCTCGCTCCGCATTCCAGATTCTCGACCGCGCCGTGCTGGACGAAGGCGAGACGCTGACGGCCGACAACATTCCAGTCGGGATGGCGGCTCTCTTCCTGTTCGGTCGTGAAACGGATCGGTCCGCACGCCTGCAAGTCCTTGGTCTGCCCGTCGCGAAACGCCCCCAAGTCCAAGAACTTCTGGACGAAGTCGCTCCCAATGTCAATTGGACCGAAGGCGAGAAGGGTCAGCTGCCCCTGGCCATGATCGCGACACCTCAAATTGGCGGCATTCGTCCCGAGCACCAGAAGGACCTGGATGCCGTGGTCAAAGAGCTGATCCGTCAACGTGTTCCTGAAACACTCTCGACGACACCCGTCAAATTGCTCGGCGACGTTTCCTTGAAGGACGCTGCTAGCGACGACAGCAAAAAGCTGCAACGTGCCGCCATGGTGCGATTCATTGAAGGCGAAGACAGCTTGGTGGCCCGAGACGAAGAATTGATCAACCGCCTTTGTGAGCTGGGAAACCTTCCGCAGGTTGAACGTAAAAAAATCACCGGCGACGAACTCGAAGAGATCCCAGGCAGTGACCTGGATCGAATCGACCCATCCGGATTGGATCCCGAAAACCTGATCTACCTGATCCAGCGTGCTCAGCAGATTTCGGCCACCTCCATCGGCCGCCGGGCTTCCATCGCGTTGCTGGAAGCGGACACCGAATCGGTTGATGACGGCCGCTTCATCGGTGCCAAAATCATCGCTTATTCGTTCCTGATGCAGCGTGCGACCGAGTCCGATGAAGCGGTGGACTACTTGGACAAAGCCAAGGTCTACGCCGAAGAACACAAGCTCTCCGACGCTTCGTTGTTGCTGGCTGAACTCGGCCTTCGACTGCGTCGCCAAGAAATCGATTTGTTCCAAAACACCGTGCAAGCGATCGTTCAAAAGCACAGTGACAACCCCGAAGTGATGGGCCGGTTGCAGCAAATCTTGGCTCAACTCGGACTGATCAATCCCGACGGAACGCCTCGCCAGGCCCCAGGCATGGGCCCTGCATCGCAGGATCCTGCCGGCGGCGGACTCTGGACTCCCGACGGCGACTCCGGCGGATCCGCTCCCGCCAGCCCTGCTGGTGGCGAAGCTTCTGGTGGTGGCAAACTTTGGGTCCCCGGAATGGACTGATGGCAAACGAGCCCGACGCAACCGCGAATGGTCATTCGGCGGAAGATCTCCGCTGGATGACCGAAGCCATTGACCTTGCCTCCCTGGGGCGAGGCCAGGTCGAACCGAACCCTCCGGTCGGCTGCGTTCTGGTTCGTGATTCGGTCTGCATCGGCAAGGGCTACCACCAACGATTCGGTGGCCCCCATGCCGAGGTCGAAGCCTTGTCCGACTGCGCCGATGCAACCGGAGCGACCGCGTACGTTTCGTTGGAGCCCTGTTGCCATCATGGCAAAACCCCTCCGTGCGCCGACGCATTGATCCGAGCCCAGGTCGCCCGGGTCGTCGTGTCGGTGGTGGACCCGTTTGACCAAGTCGATGGTGGCGGAATCGAACGACTTCGCTCCGCGGGAATCGAGGTCACCACGGGCGTCGCCAAGGAGGCCGGGGAGGATCTGCTGGGTGCTTACCTGAAACGTGTCCGCACGGGCATGCCCTGGGTGATCGCGAAATGGGCGATGAGCCTGGATGGACGCATCGCCACCAAGACCGGCGAAAGCAAATGGATCACGGGGCCGGCCGCTCGAACTGCGGTTCATGAACTCCGGGCCAGCGTCGACGCGATTGCTGTCGGCATGGGCACGGTCATCGCGGACAACCCCTTGCTGACCGTTCGCCTGCCCCAGATCGCCGACGCCAAACCGCCCGGCGGCACGAACCCGAAGATCGCGTCCAGCACTCGCCAATTGGTCCGCTTGGTCTATGCCCGATCAAGGCTGCCAGACCTGCAAACACAATTGGTCCAGACCGCTTCAGAAACACCCACTTGGGTGATCGCGGGACCTCAGATCGCGAACGCTGACTTAGCCAAGCTTGCCGATCACGATGTCGAAACCTGGCAATGCGAGTCGTCGGATCCCATCGAGATGATCCGTCAGTCACTGCTTTGGCTGGGCAGCAACGACAACCCACGTGGGCTTGCCATGACCCATCTGATGGTCGAAGGCGGAAGCCAGTTGCTGGGTAGCTTTGCTGCTGCCGGACAACTCGACGAAGTGCACGCCTTCATCGCTGGCAAGTGCATCGGCGGCCGGGATGCCCCAGGACCACTTGGTGATCCTGGAGTCGATGCTTTGACCGACGCGACGTCGCTGCGAATCAGCCGCTTGGACTCATTCGACAACGACGTGCGATTGATCTATCGACGGTAGGTCCAACTGACCGACATCGTCGCCACTCAGTTGCCGACTCCACCGACACCACCAGCAGCACCGCCAGCCGCACCACCGACTCCACCCGCAGCACCGCCGGCTGCTCCACCTGCGTCAGTACCGGTATCACCCGAGACGAAGTTGAAGGTCGTGACCTCACCGATTTGCGAGAATATCGGTGCGGGACTGATTCGGACGTAACGACGATCAGCAGAGATGATCGCCAAACCGGTCATCGAGGCCCCCTCGGGCAAGGAGGTGATCACCGGCATGTAACCAACACCACCTTGTGGGTTGAAGCCATTGATCCCGTTGACGCCGCCAGTCCCAAAAGGACCACCGTTTGCCCCGGGAAGCAACGAGGGATAGTCGCTGAAAAACTCTCGCAGCAACTGACGATTGTCCCCCAATGCATTCGCGGCTTGAGCGTTCAAGCCCCCGCCAGCGGCCGGGCCAATGAACTGCCCCAACGCTTGGTGCCCAACATCGCGGCCGAACTCAGCCAAGTGCTCCACCTGAGCTTCAGCCAGCTTCTCTTTTCGTTGTCCATCTTTGACTTCAAAGATCACCAACGCATTCTGTTCCATCAAAGGGATGTCTTGGCGAATGAACTTTTGCTCCGGACGCCCCACATCGGTCAAGATTTCCACGGTGACTTTGCCGGTTGAAACGTTGCCCCAAATGCGACGCAACTGGACGCGGTACTCACCCGAGAAACCCTTCGGGCACAGGTACGTTTCTGAAACTTGTCCCGTGGCATCGTCCTGGGCACCCGGATAGGCATCGCCAAGCAAGGTGCCGCCGCTGGTGCTATTGGGTGATTCCAACGAGCAAACCGTTCCGGAGGGTTCTTCCACCGACAAGTCGACGTCGGCGTCGCCGGTCCAGCTCACTCGTACAATCGCATCGTGCGAAGCAGCTCGACGGAGAGCTTCGCTGAAATGCTTGGCCGATTCGCTGTCGCCTTCAGCCACCAGTTCTTGGTGAGTCGCACGAGCCATCAAACGAGCTTCTTCGACCAACGGCTGAAATTTGTCACTCCAAGCCAATCCCAACACGCCTTCACAAGCCCAGGCCAAATCGGAGGGTTGATCCAAGCGTTTCGCCAATCGAAGTCCCATCACATAAGGTTCGCGGCGGTCTGGGTCCGCGTCCGAGATCTGGCGACAGAGCTTCATAGCCGCTGCCAGTTGCCCCATGTCTTCCAAACGTGCTGCCACGTTGAGCAGATCCTCGGGGGTTTCGGCGAAGTCCGCCGCTGAAAGCAGGGCCCGTTCGACTTCCGATTCAGGTGCGTCCGTCGCGGCCAAAGACAACGCATAGGCTTGGTACATCCAAGGTTGGATGTGCCCGGCCGAAATGGCACCGGCGATCACGGCACGGATCTCGTTGAAATGCGCCTTCGCAGCGTCTTTGTCACCCGCCTGTTCTGCGGCCGAAGCCTTCACGTTGAAGTGCGACACCGTCGCACGAACTCGGCGGTCCAAAATCGTCAAATCGCGTGCCGACTCAACATTCCAATTGGCGAAGTGCTCTGACCACGCTTGGTCAACGGACTTCCCTTCTGGGATGTCGAGCTGAATGGCGCGATCGATGTTTTCGATCGAATCCGCATCGGACGCTTGGCTGGTTTCAGAGGCACTTGTCACAGCGGACGAATTGGCTTTGGATCGCAGCGAGGCGTCGTCAGGAACGATGAACATTCCTCCTCCGCCACCCATGCCGCCACCCATGCCGCCACCCATGCCGCCGCCCATGCCGCCGCCCATGCCGCCGCCCATGCCGCCGCCCATGCCGCCGCCCATGCCGCCACCCATGCCGCCACCCATGCCGCCGCCGCCAAGGCTGACGATTGGCACGACCAAGTCACCGACCGGGTAAACCTTCGTGACCAAGTTGTCTTCGGCAGCGGTCACAGTCGTGATGTTCAGAACTTCGTCCTTGATCATGTAGGTCAAGTTCTGATCACGCAGCATCAGCCGCAGGAACGATCGCAACGAAACGTTTTCCAGTGCGATGTTCACAGGAATGTCTTCGGACAATCCCTCGCCTTCCAAACTGAAGACGTCAATTCGGATTGGAATCGTGCGGTCTTCACTGATCACTCGGATCGCATCATTCAGAGGTGTGTCGAGGAAGTTGTAAGAGACCTCATCGGACAAACTGGCTTCGATGCGTTGTTCTGATTCGCTGTCACCGACCAATTCGATCGATCCGTAACGCTCGATGCGTCGACGGCTCAAACGCTGCCAGGTTTCAGCTTCTGGATAAACGATCGGTGGATCGTCAACAAAAGGCACTGCGGCCTTCAGCACCAACGAAAACGCATCCACAAAGTTGCGTTCACGCAGTTCGCGATAACGACGATCGCGAGCGTAGGTTTGCAAAGCAAGCGTTTCGTCTGTGACGTGACGTCCAAGAACGCTGTCGTCGGTGATCGTGTCACCTGCCAAAGCAGCAATTTCCAACGACACCCCACCATCGGCTTCGGTGTAGCGTCCTTCATCGATCAAAGCATTCATCTGAGACGACAATCGTTTCAAACGATCTTCGCGACGATAGGTTTCTTGCAACAAACGAGCGGACGCGGTGGCACCGGCGGCCAGTTGCTCCAGATTGGCCTCTTGCTCGAGGAAGTCAGCCTCACGAGCACTGGCGATTTGAATCGCCGAACGAACTTGGCCGAGCAATTCACGACGCAGTTGAGGGTCAATATCAGGAGTTGTCTCGACTCGCGAAAGCAGGCTTTTCAAGCTGCCAGCGACACCGATGGGGTCTTGGCGAATCAGCCGACGTGCTTCTCGCAATTGAGCCCGGACTTCCCCTCGCAAACGACCTTCTTCACGTGAACGCAGTTGTTCGAAGCGGCCCAGCAAATCGCCACCGTCTTCTCGCAGTTCATTGTCGCCCACAACAGGTCCGAACCCGCTGTCGAATTGACCGCCACCGCCCATGGCTGGTCCTGCGTTCGCTGGCCCTGGGTTCGCGGGAGCAACCTCAGCGGGAGCACCGAAGACATCGTCGTCGGCTGCCAAGGGAGCGTCAGCGGCAGGTGCCGCATCAACCGCGGGTGCCGCCGTGGCAGGAGCTTCTGCAGCAGGTGCATCCATCGCGGGAGCATCATCAGCCGCCGCACCGAAGACATCGTCTCCGGCAGCAGGCTCCGCACCGAAGGGACTTTCAGCAGCCGCGTCACCGCCACCACCGAAGATGTCATCGAAGGGGTTGTCATCCCCGGTTTGCAGGATCAATCGCTTGCCTTCCGGCGTCGCCATCTTCAAGATCGCTTTGGCTTCCGCGTTGTTGGGATCGGCTTGCAAAGCTTCCAGAGCAACCGCACGCGCTCCACGCATGTTGCCTTGCTGCATCGCCATCGTGGCGGCGGTTGCCAACGATTCTGCACGAGCCGTCATCGCTTGAGCGGTTTGACGAAGCATTGGCGAACCGGCGGTTGCCAACAACAACCCATGAGCCGTTTTGTGTTCGGCAATCAAGCCAGTCAAGAAAGCGAAGTCAGGATTGCCCGACTCGACGCTTGCATTGGCTTTGATTTGAATGTCGCTGTTCCGAGTGCCACCGACCAAGTCGATCGCCACCTCTTCTGCGGGCGACTTCAGTTGTCCCAAGTAGATCGAATCACGGTCCAATCGCAGGGGCGGCAAACGATTGCCATGCACCCAGTCGATCTTCGCATTGGATTTGATTTCGGTGATCCAAATGGGCGACATCACGGCCGCGTCGGCGACCAAATCGGCGATCTCCGTTGGCGTTGCGTCGGTCCCCACGACCCCCAAAACGCCACCGGTTTGATTTGCCAGAACTCCCATGATCGCGACGTTCTTGGTCGGACCAATCGCAACCGAGTGAACCGAGATGTGATCGCTTCGCAACGCATCGACCAGGTTCTCGAATCGCGACAGGTTTTGAGCCGCATCAATCGAAGCCGCGTCGCCGATGTAAACGATCGAGCGTGTTCGCGAATCTGGACGACCGGTCAAGGAGGCTCGGACAGTGTCCAAGACCGAGACCAAATTCGTGTTGCCCAACGGCAATCGCGAAGTCAATTTCGCGGTCGCGGCTGCCAAGTTGCTGTCGCCAGGAACTGCAAATCCACTGGTCAGCTCGTTGGCCTGCACGTCCGCAGCGAACAACGCCACGCGGACATCGCGGTCACGAACAGACTCGAGTGCCGCCTGCAGAGCCTTCATCGCGTCATCGCGATACGCTCCCACTTGGCTGGCCGACGTGTCAACGACGATGACCAGGTCACCAGCGGACTGGCGAACCGCGCGAAGCATGGAATCTTCCGCACCAGCCTGGATCGAAGCGGCGATCGATTGACCGCCGTCGTCCATGCTGTGGGAAACGATGCGAATCGACGCTTCGGAGGAAACAGCCTGGGAATCAGTCGCGGCCGGTGGAGCCGCCGAAACCGCAGTCGCCATGACCGCCAACGTCAAAAGGGCTGGCAACTCGCAGCCAAAAGTGGAAAAGATCTTCATCGACAACTCAGAGAAGGAGTGGGGACCAGAGGAGAGATGCTGGGATGCGTCAGGTGGCAGGTTCATCGTGATTCTCAGCGATTAGTCGCGGGATGAGACGGCGAAAAGCCAGGCGCGGACCATTCAGTCTATTTCTGGAAACTTCAATTTCCACGAAAAAACCGCTTCAAACAGCTCTTGGACCGCCAAGAATTCCGATTGTAGGGTGTAGCATTCTGCAACACCTGTTGCGAAACGCCGCAGCACTCCGCTGCAATCGGGTTCTCAATGACTTCGCAGAGGAAAAGACGCGATTTCCGGGCCAAAGTGATGGTTCGGTCGTCCGAAGAGCCCGTCCAGCCGAGATTTCTCAGCCCCGGTCGCTGAGCAATCGCTCACGAGCCAACCGCAACCGCTCGGAAACGTCCGCCAGGTCGCTCCCAACGGCCGACAAATGCCCCATTTTCCGACCAGCTCTCGCGGCGTGCTTGCCATAAAGATGCAACGCCACACCGGGTGTATCGAGACACGCCCCCCAGTTTGGTAGCGTCTCGCGAGCCTCCGCGGCTTCCCAGATGTCGCCCAGCAGATTCAACATGCTGGCCGCAGGAACCACCATCGAAGTGTCGCCCAGAGGCAGCCCGCAAATCGCGCACACGTGCTGCTCAAACTGGCTGGTCGCACAAGCTTCGATCGTCACGTGCCCCGAATTGTGAGGCCTCGGCGCGACCTCATTGACGATCAATTCGTCGGGGGTCACAAACAATTCCACACACAACAACCCCACCAATCCCAAGTGCTCTGCCACCCGCGTCGCGATTTCGCGTGCCTGCAATTGCAGCTCTGGGGAAACATTGGCAGGCAGTTTGGTTTCGTCGAGAATGTGGTTTTGATGGTCATTTTCGAACACCGGAAACGTCTCGACTCGCTGATCGAGCGTCCGAGCCACGATCACCGAAGCCTCCCGCTCAAACAACACCAATGCCTCGGCCACCCAAGGCGGTTGGCCATCGTCGCCGCTTTCCGCTCCCTCCCACTGGACCAACGCGGCCTCGTCGGGTGAATTCAAACGATGCTGACCTTTGCCGTCGTAACCGCTGCGACACGTCTTGACGATGATTGGCCATCCCAACGACTCGCCCGCAGCAATCGCGGATTCCCGGTCATAGACGGGCTCAAACCCAGCGACCGGAATTCCAGCTTCACGCAGAGTCGTTTTCTCGATCCAACGGTCTTGGGCCATCGCCAACACCGAGGCATCCGGGTAGGTCGGTGCGTGTTTGCTGCACGCGGCGATGGTGTCCGCGGGAATGTTCTCAAACTCCAACGTGATCACATCGCATCGCTTTGCGAACGCTTCGATGGCGGAATGATCGGTCAGTGGCCCGCAAACCGTGAACGCTGCCACCTCGGCGGCCGGCTCATCGCTGCTGCCGCAAAAGACGCCCACCCGATATCCCATTCGAGCCGCGGCCATGGCGAACATTCGCCCCAACTGACCGCCACCAACCATGCCGATCGTGGCTCCGGGAAGGATGACGTGCTCGGAACCAGAGGCTGGATCGATTTTGGATGCTTGACGATCGCTCATGGAAGCTCGGCCGATGCGATCACGTCGTCACGCTGCTTTGCCACGAATGCTTCCAGACGTTCACGTAGACCATCGTCGTGGGTCGCCAAAATGCGAGCGGCCATCACCCCCGCGTTCTTGGCTCCCGCAACACCGATCGACATCGTGGCCACCGGGATGCCGCCCGGCATCTGGACGATCGAAAGCAACGAATCCAGTCCCTGCAGGGCCCGGCTTTGAATCGGCACGCCAATCACTGGCAACACCGTTTCGGACGCGACCATGCCTGGCAAGTGAGCGGCTCCCCCCGCCCCGGCGATGATCACTTTCAGCCCGCGAGAGGCGGCCGAACGAGCGTACTCGAACATCCTTTCCGGCGTGCGGTGAGCAGATACGACCGAGCGTTCATGCTCGACCCCAAGTCGATCCAGCATTTCACAGGCCGCCGACATGGTCTCCCAGTCATTGCGACTGCCCATGATCACACCCACGCGCGGAGCAGACGGGTGAGAAGCCGCGGAATCGTCTTGGTCGGTCATCAGGTACTCTGAAGATGGATCATTTGGAACAATCGGGTGACGGTGAATCAGATCGCGGCGGAGAGCAACAATCAATCCTCCCCCTGGTCAGCCCGTCATCATCCCCGGGTTATACCGCAACGACTCGCCACAATGAATTGCCCCTGTTCCGCCCCATCCTTCTTCGTGTGGATCACTCATGACATCGCCACCATTTGATCGGACGCCCCGGGACGATTTCGATTCGGAGGGACCACTGCCCGTTCGGCTGATGCACCACGACGCCCGCTGGAAACAAGAATTCGAGCAGACCCGCAGCAGCCTCCTGCAATCCTGCCAAGGCCACGTGACCCAAATCGACCACGTCGGCAGCACCGCCATCCCAGGCCTGATCGCTCAACCGGTCATCGATGTGGTGGCTCTGGTGACCAATCTTTCCAGCCTCGACGCGGCCGCGCTGCACATCGAAGGGCTCAACTATCGAGTCGTGGACTCTCCCGATTGGCTCGATCACTCACTTGTGTTGCAAAAGCCTCGGCATGGAGCCCCAACTCATCAAGTCTTCCTGATCACCAACGACCATCCCGCCCACCGGCGATTGATTCGACTGCGGGACTTCTTGCGAGCCAATCCAGAGGAAGCGGTGCGATTCGAAAGCACCAAAGTCGACCGCTGGAAACAGAGCGGCGGAGTTTCCGAACGATACGAACGAGACAAAGCGATCTACTTTGCCCATCTCGAAGACCAAATCTCCGGCTCCTAAGTAGGTCAGCTGGAACGATCGGGCAAAACCATGTGAGCCGTTTGGGCGTTCGCCTGGACTGCGCAATCTTTGGCGTTGTGAAGCACTGTTGCGTGAGTTCTCATCCCGGTAGGGATTCAAGACGGTAGCCGTCGGTAAGCGATCGCGCCACCGACGGACCTGTAGCCTCCACCTTCCGGTTCCGCCTCCCGCCGTGGCCATCGGCCACGGCGGGAGGCGGATTGTTTGGGGGTGCGTTCGTTTTCCGGTGGTGCGCTGCGTTGCAGCGACCACCGGCTACCATCTGAAATCCCTAACGGGATGAAAACAGGCCGAATACTGAAAGGCCCCTGCCGACCTGCTTCGCACCCCAGTTCCCTACAACCGGCGAAGCCCATCTTCGGTCATCGCGTTGGGAATCTCGACTTCGACGGCATCGATTCGCGCCAGTGTTTCAGCGTCGAGAATCATGTCGTCCGCCAACAAGATCTCTTTCAATTGCTCGACCGACGTGGCTCCCACAATCGTCGACGCGACGAAGTCATGTTGCTTGCTCCACGCGACTGACAACGCCGTTCCCGTCGTGCCAATCGATTCAGCGATCTCATGCATCCGAACCGCGGTTTCAATCGTGCGGTCGTTGACGAATCGCTGAGCCATGGCTTTCTGGCGGTCGTTCCCGGTTTGCAAGTACTCCGAGAAACGACCTCCCGGTGGCGGCCCGTTTTCGTACTTGCCCGTCAGGACACCGCCCCCCAGCGGCGAGTAAGGCAGCAGACTCACGTTCTCACGACGACAAACCTGAGCCAGTTCGTTTTCACAGCGACGGTTGATCAAGCTGAAATTGTTCTGGACCGTTTGATAGCGATCGACGCCGTGCACGTCCGCCGCCCAAAGACTCTTCATCAGCCCCCAAGACGTCTCGTTGCTGCAGCCAATCACGCGGACTTTTCCAGTGCGACGCAGATGTGTCAGTGACTCCAGGACTTCCTCGTAAGGCATGCCGTGATCGGGCCAGTGAATCTGGTACAGATCGATCGTCTCCACTCCCAAACGACGCAGCGAGTCTTCACAGGCCCGAATGATTTGATGACGATCCAGCGTGGTGCGGCCGTGGCGAACCGGTGGCGTGAACCATCCGTGGCCGGGCCCCGTCACTTTGGTAGCGACCGTCACGCAGTCCCGAGGTTTTGTCTTCAACCAACGACCGAAGATCTCTTCGGTGACGCCGTAGGTTTCCTCCTTGGGAGGCACCGGATAAATCTCGGCTGCATCGAAGAAATTGATCCCCGCATCAAACGCATGATCGCATATCGCGTGGCTCTGGGCTTCGTCACACGCACTTCCAAACGTCATCGTTCCCATGCAAATGTCCGAAACGACAATTCCGCTGCTTCCTAAACGACGCTGTTGCACGACGGATCCACCAAGAGAAAATTGGGTTACACTGTTCGGTCTTTCGAAGGCTCGGTCTTCGACGGCGGAAGTTTTAGCCCAAACCGCATTGGAATCCCACCACCTGCCCGTTCGTCGTCGAAACCCGCCTGCCGAATCCTCCCCGGATCGCTTCCCTCCCTCTTCCGACCGTATTCCCGCCAAATCCCCACCTCGCCGAACCGAAAACACATGAACCAGTCCCACGGGCATGCCCGCCCGCCTTTCGATTCACAGACGCCTCCCGCCTCGCTGAACGCCCACTCAAGACCGGTGAACGCCCAGTGGTTTCGCATCCCCCCGATTGCCTTGGTGCTGCTCCTGGCGATCCAGCCATCCAGCATGCTCGCGGCGGAAGAGAACTACACCTGGTCGGCTGACTCGAGCCCCCAAGCGGGTGTTCCTCAAGGCAAAGTCACCCAGCATGAGTTTTCCAATAGCAAAGTTTTCGAAGGCACCCAGCGTCGATACAGCGTCTACGTGCCGGCCCAATACGACGGGTCAAAGCCCGCCGCTTTGATGGTCTTCCAAGACGGCCACACTTTCCAAGGCCCGGGCGGCGACTTTCGCCTTCCCACCGTGTTTGACAACCTGATCGCGGCAGGCGACATGCCCGTCACGATCGCCGTGATGGTCGACCCCGGTCACAAAGGCGAACTGCCACCCAAACGTGGCTGGAGCCCCACGCCATCCAACCGAGCGTTTGAATACGACACCGTCTCGGGTGACTACGCCGAGTTCTTGCTGACAGAACTGCTGCCGGTGATCCAAGAGCAATACAAAATCACCGACAATCCCGAACTGCGAGCCATCTGTGGCAACAGCTCCGGTGGCATCTGTGCATTCTCAGTCGCCTGGTTCCGACCTGACTCGTTTCGAAAAGTCATGTCGCACATCGGCAGCTTCGTCAACATTCGTGGCGGAGATCACTACCCCGCCATGATCCGCAAAACCGATCCCAAACCCATCCGAGTCTTCTTGCAAGACGGCAGCGGCGACCTGGACAACCGGCACGGCAACTGGCCCCTGGCCAACCAGCAAATGGCGGCGGCTCTGGCCTTCCAGGAATACGACTACAAGTTTGTCTACGGCGAAGGTGGCCACAACGGAAAGCACGGGGGCTCGATCTTCCCCGACTCGTTGCGGTGGCTGTGGCGCGGATGGAAAGAGTTGACGCCGTGACCGAACATGACATTTCCTTCGAAGTCAAATTTGTTCATCGCCTGAGACAAACCGACGACGTCTCTCAAGCCGACTTCCCGGTGCTGGAATCAGTCCTGCACGGCGAACAAAGTGAAAGCTCCCCGCCGAAGGTTCTGTTCTGCTTGGACAGCAACCTCGAGGGCGGCGAATTCGCCACCGCATTGATCGGACACATGCGAACCAGCGACCGAATGCGATTGGTTCGCGAACCGATGATCGTGCCGGGCGGTGAATCCTGCAAAAACTCCGAGCACACCCTGCGTGACTTGCTCGCTGCGATCAACTCACACGACCTGGATCGCCGCAGCTACATCATCGTTGCCGGCGGCGGTGCCGTCCTGGACGCGGTCGGATTCGCTGCCGCCATCGCTCACCGAGGCGTGCGTTTGATCCGGTTGCCGTCGACCACGCTCGCGCAAGCGGATTCCGGCGTCGGCGTGAAGAACGCGATCAACTACTTCGAAAAGAAGAATTGGATCGGCAGCTTCGCGGTCCCTTGGGCCGTCTTCAATGACACCGCCATCTTGAAAACGCTTCCCGATCGCGACTTCCGATCGGGTTTGACCGAAGCCGTCAAAGTCGCCTTGCTGAAAGACGCTGCCTTCTTCGACTTCCTGCGAAAATCTGCCAATCAACTTCGCCGGCGAGTCGTCGATGTCTCCCAGGAAGCGATCGCGCGTTCCTGCCAATTGCACCTGGATCACATCACCGCAGGAGGCGACCCCTTCGAAGCCCTCGAAGCTCGCCCGCTCGACTTTGGACACTGGTCCGCTCACCGCATGGAACCGATGTCCAACTACGCCCTTCGTCACGGCGAAGCGGTTGGCATCGGTGTGGCTCTCGACACGCTGTATTCAGCCCGAAAATTCGGTTTCCCCACGCCGTTGGCTCACGCGGTCTGCCAAACCCTTGCTGACCTGGGCACGCCGCTCTGGTGCGACCAACTCGACACGCCCGACGACGTCCTGCAAGGCCTGGAAGAGTTCCGCCAACACCTCGGTGGTCGCTTGACCGTCACCATGCTGAAGAACCCCGGCGAAGCCATCAACGTGCACGAGATCGACCTTCCGGTCATGAAATCCTGCATCGACGAACTGCGCGAAATTGCCAAACAACAAACCGCTTGACCAACTGCGACGAGACGACCGATGAAAGCCCTGGCGATTGTCTTCCTGGCTCTGCTGGGCAACGTTGCTCACGCGCAACAGCCAGCCAATGACGGCGGTCGTGCAGGCATTTCACCTCAGACCCCGGCGATCCTCTGCGCCGACCAAGCCGACAACCGCATCCGACTGGTCGATCCATTCGCGAAAGATGCTGACCTCTGGACCTACCCAGCGTCCAAAGCCCCGCCAAGCGAATACATCCCGACGGATGCGAAGCGAGTCGAAATCGACGGGGAGGTCTTCATCCTCGCCGCTTACCACGGACGCGTCCGTTTGATCCGTTTCCGAGATTCGAAACTCATCAAAGACTACCCAAGCTACAGCAGTTGCCACTCCGCTGAACTCCTGCCGGACGGCTCGATTGCCACCGTCAACAGCAACCATGGCATGCTCCGCCTGCATCACTCAGCCGATGATTTCGTCGACACTGAATTGCCCTACGCCCACGGTGTGACCTGGGACAAAAAACGCGAATGCCTGTGGGTTCTCGGCGACCGACTCTATCGGTTTCTATACCGAGACCGGAGACTCTCACTCGACCAGTCATTTGACTTGCCAACGTCGCCAACCGGCCATGACCTGTTCCCGTTGCGAACGGAACCCAAGCTTTTGATCAGCAACAACGACGCGTTGTATTCATTTGACATCGAAACCGAAGCCTTCCAACTTTTGTCAGACCTCCAGTGGATCAAGAGCGCCAGCCAACACGCCGATGGCTCGATCTGGGTCAGTGATCCGCAACGAACCGAAATCGGCACTTCCTGGCAAAGCGACTCCGTCATCCCCGTGCAGCCAACCGGTGCCAACCAACGACACACCATCGCTGGCTCAAAGTTCTACAAGGCCCGCTGGTGGCAAGACGTCAACTTCAGCTACTAAGCAGGTCGGCAGGAATGATCGAGCAAAACCATGTGAGCCGTTTGGGCGTTAGCCCCGGTTGCACGTGGGAGCAACGACGCTACCCAAAACATTCAAAATGCTGAAAGACTCCTGCCGAACTGCTTAACACAAGTGGCATTGGCTTCCAGTCTGTGATTGCACGGAACACAAGGTAGAAGCCTCACCATTTCAATCCGACACTTCTTCTTCGCCTATTGCGAAGCAGGTCGGCAGGAATGACCGGGCACAACCATGTGAGCCGTTTGGGCGTTCGCCCCGGTTGCACGAGAGAGCAACAACGCTCCCCAAAGGGGTCCAAATGCGGAAAGACTTCTGCCGAGCTTCTTAAGCGTCGCCGATCAATCCGTGTCGTTTGAAAGCACGCGACTGCAAAGCGATTCTCGATGATGCCATTCATGGTCCATCCCACGCATCAGTAGCGCGTTGTCAAACGCAACGGAACCCTCAGGGAAGACGGCGTGGTCATCGAAGAACGACGACCGAACGCTCGTGACAGCGAGGGGCTGAACACGCCAGTTGGCCGCCCGAAGCTCCAACCCGTCGAACTGCGCGGCCTCACTGGCGGGCGAGTACCCAAGGGAACCAGCCTCGAAGAACTGCGAACACTCCGCGACGCTGGCAAAGACAGAATGCTCTGGCAATCCGTCCGCCGTCCGTCCTTCCACAGCAACGTGAGCAGTCCCGTCAACACTGTCCATTGCGATGTGATATTCCTCATCCGTTTCCCGGACCATGAAACGTGCCCGATGGTGGACGCCAGGGAAAACACGACCACCTGCAACCGCATTCAAAATGGAAGAGGTGTCCCGCCGGGGAATATACACGCCAGTCTGCGTGACTCCGTCGATGTCCCATTCAACGGCGATGCGGTGAGCCGCGTTCTCAGAGGAGATCCCGAGAAACGAAGGCCAACGTTTCGGTCGGATATGCTTGAGGCGAATCAGGCAAATCCCCGCGATGCCAAACCCCTTGACCGTCTGAGGCCGGAACGGAGCCGGACAGACACGCGACAACACGTTCGGGTCGACGCGATAATTGACCAGCACACGCCGATCAATCAGTCCTCGAATTGTTGGAATTCGCATTCAGTGTGCCTCACGATTGATGGATCGATTATGAAAGGAACCGCAACGTCGTTCCCAGATTAACTTGCAACGGCAAACGGATGCCTCATATCCAGCCATCCCCCCAACCGCGACCAACGAGATGAACGAACGCCCCGAATCCCCCACCCCCGTCGCCGAGCAGCGAAGGCGATCGCGGACTGGCAGCAGATGGATCATGACCGAAGCGATTGACAATTGCCCCCCCGAAACACTCTCCAACGAAGACACCCACCGCGTACGATCAGCCCGAACCTTCGATCTCGGCAGGTCGCTCAACGGGGTTTTGTGCGGCCGTCAGATCACAGCAGCCCAAAGACACATGACCACCAGAGACGCGGCAGGCAAAGCACGACGGCGAGAACAACCGCACCACCCCGCGCAACATCAAAATGCAGCGGCAGCGGAACGAGAGCGTAAGTCAACGCGAGTGGCCAAAAGCCGACTGCGACGTCGAGAATCTCTTTGCGTTCCATTTGGTTACTCCGCACAACGGCAGTCTTTGACAACACCGCCCTGAACGAGGCGAGTGATGCCTGAGCCACGAGAACGGCTACCAATGCCAGCGCCCGGTACCATACAAACGAAGGTGTGCCGCAGGCCTAACACAAAAACCATGTGATGTGACCGCGACCATGGGTCGAGCATTGGCTTCGGTCAGTGGTTGGCAGCGTTTGACGGCAGGATCACGTCACAATAGTCAAGCAGCTTGTCGCCGCGATCGTCAAGGCAGATATCAGGCTTGGGCAAGAAACCGGTGAAGCAGTCGGCGATCCCGAGCGACGTGGCAACATCACGTGAGTAGTCACCGCCACCGCGAGACCAGCAGTAAAGCGTGTGCCCGGCGGCATGCATCCGACGAACGAATTTCACACTGGCGGGCATCGGAATCTGCGTGGTGCCAACAGTGCGGATCAACGTGTCATCAACGTCGATGTAGATTACGCGTTTACGATCCAACGAGCGCCTCGGTCATACAACAGGTAGAACAACCTTCGCCGCCGTGAACGAAGGAGACGACGTTGAACAACGATGGATTCTAATACGCCAGCCCACGTTGCGAAACAGGGAAGGAGATCGTGCACCGCCATTGCAGATGTTCTATGTTGGCGGATCCTCCAGGCCTACCTCGACTGGGGCATCCGGCGATTCCGAATACGTCAATTCCAAGTCAAAGCCATCGGCTGATAGTTTTACATCGACCCAGACTGGACGGTCACAATTCCATGAACCAATGGAGGGGAAAGTTGCATTGACCAATTGAAACGACCCAGATGTGGCAGTATTTTCAACGCCGGCAAGTGATGCCAATTCAGCCACCAGGCCGGGGACAACGCTGACAGGTGGCGGAACCACCTCGAAGGTCTCTGTGGCGTTTGTCGCGTGGAGCATTCCATCTCCGTCGTCGCAGATATACTTCAGGTGAGTCACGCGTTCCTTGATTGATTCGGCCAAAAGATAGTGAACCAGAAGCCGCGAGGGATTCGCCATCGTTTGAGTCTGCCAACGGAAGGTTTTTACGACACCGCCATGAACGAAGCGAGCGAGTCTGGATCACGATGGATTGTACCAATGCCAACGCACGTTGCCAAAGAGCGAAGGTGTGCCGCAAGACTAGCGTAAAAACCTTGCTAAGCAGGTCGGCAGGAATGATCGGGCATCACCATGTGAGCCGTTTGGGCGTTAGCCCCGGTTGGACGTAGAAGCAACCACGCTTGCCAAGAGATTTCAAACGCCGAAAGACTCCTGCCGACCTGCTTAGGTGACGCTGAACTACGTTGAAGGTCTCAGCAGCGAGATGCCCCGATCAGACTCCCATTTGTGAAGATGTTTCGCTACCAACAGCCGATCGGACTGCGAATGCTGGTCGTCGAGTTGAAATTGAAGGAGCACGTTTGCAAATGATTCGTCGAAGTCAAAGTGCGGCAACCATTCCGCGGCGTTGACGGCCCAAAAGCCAGAGAAGCGGAACGCAAGTTGAACGACCGCAAAGAACGGAAATGTGTCAACGAGCGCCGCGGGCAGTGCAGCGTCCGCAAGTCGGGAGGCGATCAAACCGCGGGCCGTCGGGTAGTCGCCACCGTACCCCGGTTGGACGAGTGGAAGTATCCAAGGGGGAAGACGATCGACGGAAAGAGAAACTGGGGAATCATGCTGAATGAACCAATCGGTCCCGGACACACCGACGACGATGGCGGAACCACCAGCGTTCGTGAACAACGGAGGCAACCACGCGATATTGCGTTCTCCATTGCTCATAGACTGCGTCCCCCAACGGAAGGTTTTTACGTCGCCGCCATAAACGAAGCGGCTGAGTTTGAATCACGAAAAGCTAATGATACGCCAGCCCATCTTGAAGTGCAAAGGAAGGTGTTCCAAAGGCCTAGCGCAAACACCATGTTATGTGACAATCAAAGCGTCCACCCCAGTCCGCGCACCGTTCGGATTAGTGTTCGATTAGCAAAGATTAGTGTTCGGCGCAGCCAAGTTTTTGGGGAACACCAAAAAAGCACCAATCGCACACGAATGAAAACCTCAGGCAGCAGAAAAACTCATTATCGGTAGGTCGCACAACGGAAGTTTTTTACGTCACCGCCACGAACGAAGCGAGTGACCCTGAAACGCCGAACAGTTTACCAACAAAAGCCCGTGTTGCGAAACATGGAAGGTGATCCCGAAGGGACTAGCGTAAAACCCATGTTATGCGAACCTATGAAGCGGGGTGCGCGTCTCCATTCCAACACGCTCGCAAGCAATCCGGCACAGAACCACCATGACCGAACCCATCAAATTTTACAGCGTTGCCGATGAGTACGGTGAATTCTCCAATTTCGCGGGGTATCCGATCAAGATCGGAAAGAAGATGTGGCCGACGACCGAGCACTATTTTCAAGCCATGAAGTTCAAGGACAAAGCGGAACAAGAAAAAATACGGAAGGCGAACTCGCCGATGTTGGCCGCACGCATGGGCCGCGATCGCAAGAAGCGAACACTACGCAGGGATTGGGAATCAGCGAAGGGCAACGTGATGCGAGAGGCTGTCCTAGCGAAGTTCACGCAACACGAGGAGTTGTGGGAGTTGTTGTTGGACACAGGTGACGCGAAGATCATCGAACACACTGCGAATGATGACTACTGGGGCGACGGTGGCGACGGCAAAGGCAAGAACATGCTGGGCCGAATCCTGATGGACATCAGGGCGAAACTGCGCGAAGAGCAGGAACGCTAGGTTCGCATAACGGAAGGTTTTTACGCCACCGCCCCAAACGAAGTTGACGACTTGGAAGTGTCGAACAGTGTACCAAATCGAGGGCCGTTGAAATCACAGCCAAGGCGATCGCGGCGTTGCCAACGGGACGGCATCATCGAAGCGAACGAGCGCCGTGTCCCAAGTGACGCTCCAAGGGTCGGGTGGTGGTTTGTCGCCGGCCATTTGTAAACGGTAGGTCGCCCAACGGAAGGCCTTTACGACACCTCCCCTGAACGAGGCGAGCGATGCTTGAACTACGACAATTGTACCAAAGCTATCGCCACCGGGCCAACGAGCGAAGGCGTGCCGCAGGCCTAGCGTAAACACCATGTTGCGCGGAAAATGAAGCGGTGTTAATCGTCGGTGAATTTTATTGTGACCTGCGCGCCGTCCGGCAAGTCTTTGATTTGCTGGTGAAGCTCGGCGTTGAGTCCAAAGTGTTCGTTGATGGGTATTTCGATCGAGTTGGCCACAGCGCAGTTGCCACCTAGAACAGGATTGCGAAGGTATCCATAGCAGTAGCCGGATTTCAGCGGTTTGCCCGCCGCGACAAGGGCATCAATTAGTGAGATCATGAGCCACTCGCTAGCGTTGTCATCAACGTCCAGCAGGTCGCAGAAGTGATCGCGTGACTCAGCGACACGTTCAAAAGTGCCGCCACCAACGCCAAGCATGTGGACTCTGTCGTCGTCCAATACGGCGAAAACGTCACCGAAGCGATTGACGAGCCACACGGTAAGGGTTTCAGGGAGAAGCCAGTGCCACGGAGCGAGAACGGTCGGCCAGTCGACGTCAGAGTGATCGAGTAGATAGTCGTCGATTTACACGGATGGCTTTGCCGCACAACGGAAGGTTTTTACGACACCGCCCTGAACGAAGCGAACGATGCCTGAACTACGAGAGATTGCACCAATGCCATCCCGCGTGACCAACCAAGGAAGGTATGCCGAAGGCCTAGCGTAAACACCATGTTGGCGGTCACTGGGTTGCCGATCGGCCTGCCCAGTATCCGGGACGCTGACGCTCGTGCGCAATTGCGACGATTTCAATGCGGACATCGGTCACTCGGAAGACGATGAAGAACGGAAACCTTTTCATCAAGTATCTCTGCGTACCGAAAGGGGCGCAGGCCAAGCCTGTGGACTGCGCGCAATGACCCGGCGTGATCGCTCAAGTTCAGCCTCGAAATCTTCGGCTAGTTCTGGACGCACCTCGAAATACCGATCATGAGCGGCGAGCACCTCAGCATTAGCATCGGGATGAAACCAAAACGGAAGATCATCCACTGCGGCGTTGTCGCATTTCTGACATCACGTCATCCCATGGCCGCAATTCCGCTGTGCCACTGTCGATGGACTCAATGCGTCGCTGGATTTCAGCCGCCCAAGCAGCGTCAGCCTGCGGGTCATCGGCAGGGTCAAGGCTCCTGAGCAGCGACGCCGCCAGAGTCGCACGGTCAGACTCTGGCATACCGAGCGCAGTAGCCAGCAGTTGTTGTGATTGTGTGTCCATATTTCCATTGTAGCGTCCCTGAGACGCTAATCCATACTTGTGACCGCCAACGGAAGTTTTTCACGACACCGCCCTGAACGAAGCGAGCGATGACTGAACTACGAAAGATTCTACCACCAGTGGGAGGCTTGAACAAACGACAGCGGTGTGCCGAAGGCCTAGCGTAAAAACCATGTTAGGCGACCGGTTACTGGAGACAGCCCTCAATCTTCATTGCACCGTGAAATACCCCGAGTATCTCAACACGGTCTTCGCTGACGACGAGGTATGGTATTCGGTAGTGACCGTAAAGAATCTCGCGAACTTCACGGTCTGTAATCGGCATGTAGCGTCCGCCCAATCGAGGGAACGTTCGCAACAATTGAATCTTCGCGTATATTCCACGCGCAACGTCCGATGCGGCGGTCGGATTGTCCTCTGCGATATGTTCGTGAATCTTCTCGAGCCAAGTAGCCGATTCGTGAGTCTAGACTATTTCTGCCACGATTCGATCCTCTGCTTGACTTCGTCATCGGAGATGACGTTGCCAGCGTCGGAATCTGCCAGGCCTCGGTCAACCATTCGGGCATACGCAAGTTCGCGTAGGATCTCGTCGTAGCTACTGTCGTCGGGTTGTTGTGCGATGAGGTCAGCCATCGCCTGTTTAACGGTGGACATTTGGGTTTCCTTGCGGGTAGGTCGGCTAACGGAAGGCTTTTACGACACCGCCCTAAACGAAGCGAACGATGTCTGAATTACCGGAAATTGTACCAAGGCCAGCCCGCGTCGCCAAAGATGGAAGGTGTGCCGAAGGACCAGCGTAAAAACCATGTTAGAAGACCGTCGCGTCGCCACTACGGTTTCCATGCTGGCAGCCATTGTTCGGCGTCTTGTTTCGTTGTGGATAGTGAGTATGAGTAGAGGCCATCCGCGCGGAGGGAAAGGACATTGCCATCAGGCTGGTACAGCATCCATTGCTCACTGTCGGCGTCGTAGGGGGATGTAGATAACGCACCACCCAGATCAAACGTGAATTTGGAATTAGCTTGGGAATCTGCGGAGAATGCAGTCAAAGCCTGCCCGTCCAACGAACGTACGGCGTCATCTATCCCTGCGTCATCATCCTCGGAAGTGCCAACGGGTTGACCGTCGTTGAGAATTGACCAACTGCAGCAATAGACCCAAAGATGCCAGTCACCTCGAATTGTTACTTGCCGCCGTGCAAGCAGGTCGCGAACATTCGCCGACGCTTCAGGCTTGGGATCGCGTGGTTCGCGGATTTCGAGATGCGGTTCGCCAAATTCGAGCGTCACGAATGATCCGTACCCACGTTTGACCTGCCAACACGGGCGACCAATGAGTGGAGAAAAGCAACGGTCAAAAATTGGGTCTAACGGCATCCTGTCAATTCGGTGAGGTCGTCTAACGGGGTTCTGGACGACAGGGTGTCGTCTATGCTTGGAAGTGGGGGAGAACGGGTGTTGATTTTAGCTGAATGGGGCTCGGTCTGCAGCACTTGCGCGACCGCGTGAGGGTGCGGGGACGCAGTGTTGCGTTTGCTGCTTCCGAGGCGTGGGTGCAGAAGACGGTGTTTTTCACTCTGAATTCAGGTGGCAATCACACCTTCCCCTCTCGCAGACAAGACCATCGTCCTGCGGGGGAGAATTCAACTCGCAGTTGCGAATGAGCTAGGTCTTGGTCGCCTGAGAATGTTCTGCGTCTCTGATTCGCAGGATTCGCTTGGCAACCTCTCGCTGCACCTGCGAGAAGAACCCGGGCGACTCCAATCGGAATCTGCTCCGCTGCCATGGAGCAGAACCCCAAACACTAAAACAATTGCCCGGGCAACGTGGAATCCTCAAGGTCCTCTTCATCGGGGATATTGGAGAGGATGAGCGGCTGAGCGCTAGCACCGACATCGGGAACTCGCTCGCCCTCCGCTTCGTTGCGAATGCTTTCACGACCACTCAATTGATTGATCACCTGCAATGCGTCGAGTGCGGAAATGCGGCCATCTCCGTTGACATCAAAGAAGTTGGCGTCGTGTGGACGCGGCCCGTCGAGGTCAAATTCCCCACTGCCTCGCGTGAGCGCGTTGATGACCAAGAGTGCGTCTAAAGCGGTGGTCTTCCCATCGTTGTTGACGTCATAGGCATCGTCGGGATTCGTCCACACGGGATCGACGGAGGCGGGTTGCAATGAAAACGCCAAGATGCCGTTGTCGTCTTCGTCAATGTCTCCCTCACCGCCGTCACGTCCGGTCAAGCGAACCCGATCGGCAAGGAAATCGACCGACTCTTCGGCTGCGTTCCCGAACTCAGCAAAGTAGGGGTCCAAAGGATCGACAAGGTCATTCACCGTGTAGATCAAGTTGATCGCCGCGTCCCCCGGGGTGATCAGTTCGACAGTCGCGTTGGCACCTGGCGGCAATCCTTCCACCGAAAACAAGATTCGACCGAGAGGAAACATGCCTTCAACGGTCTCCGAACGGAGCGGCTTCTGTGCGGCGATGTTGCTGAGTTGTGTCCCCACACCGCTGATCAACGTCACCATGCCCCCGGCAGTTTCGATGGATGCCACGTGGCTCTGCAAGTAGTCAAGGATCCCGTCTTGGTTGGCATCCGAACCGGCGAGCGAGTTGATCTCGAGGTCGTTGCGGATGCCGTCGTGGTCAATGTCATCATTGAAGCCGATTGGTGTCAACGAAACATGGTTGGTGGTTGTCATGTCGACCAGAAACGAACGAGGCGTCGAGATTCCGACTTCATCACCAAAGTCAGCGACAACACGGTAGAGTCCGATCGGCAAATGGCTGAATTGGAATCGGCCGTCGGCGTCCACGGACAGTGTGTGTTCGAACGTGCCGTCATCGCCTTCATCGATCATGACCATCCGATCCAGCAAAGCAGGCTCCGAGTTCTCACGCCGACCATTGCTGTCTTGGTCGACAAACAGCTCTCCGGAAATGGATCCGGTATCGAGCACCTCAATCGTGACCGGTCGTACCACGCTGGCAATGCCGTCACTCAGTTCAACCTCAAACGTGTAGGTCGCAGAGCCTTGGGAAACGGTAGGCGTCCAGCGAATCACCCCGTCCGCATCCATGGTGACACCATCGGGTGCACCGGAAAGTGAATAGGTGAGTGAATCGCCATCTTCGTCGGTCGCGATGATCGGAAGCACCAAGTCAAATGTCTCGACAACCCGGACAGTTGGCGTCGGAACGAACACGGGAGCATCATTCACCGCAGTCGCCTCGATGTCATACACTTCCACTCGCACAAGATCGTCGTCCGGGTCATTGGGATCACCGACGTCCGTCGCCGTCAGCGTGACCATGTATTCACCGGGACGACCGTATTGATGATTGACGTTGGTTCCGGATCGCAACGCTGTCCCGTCGCCAAAATCCCAGAGCACTTCGACCAAGTCCGAATCCGTGATCACCGTCGATGCGAGGAAGACGCCGTCTTCTAACACCGTGGACGGAAGGCTGGTTTGAATGAGGGGGGCATCGTTGACCACCACGATCTCGATGCCCTGTTCCAGGGTGCGTCCGTCTGCGTCGATGATATGAACGGTCGCGTTGTAGATGCCTTCTTCGAAGTACTGATGGGTGAGCATGGCAGTTGCGGAGACACTGCCAAGGGAGACATCGACGACCTCGACAAAGTCTTGCGCGGACGTCTCGTCACCCCAGTCAACGGAGTAGGACCAGGTGGTCCGGTTGAGTGTCCCGGCGAGATCCACGATCGAAATGTTGAGTTCTCCGCCTTCACGATTTTGTGTGAACTCAGGCAGCGAAGTCACCGACAATTGCGGCACGCTGTCTTGGACGGTGACGTCAAAGGAATCTGTCACCGTGGATCCGTCCGCGGTCATGGCGACCGTGACCGTGTAGAGACCTTCCGACGAATAGAAGGTTTGCATTTCAAACAGGCGATTCGATGCATGCTCGAATCGCTGGACGTCGCCGTTTCCATAGTCCACCACGATGGTGACGGCATCGCTGCCAGGATCCTGGACAAGTTGCCGTGTGAGGTCCAGTTGGCCTTCCGAGATGACAAGGTCATCGCCCACTTGCAGCACCGATTTCACTTCCTCGACGCGGATGACGGCGAAGGAGACAAACTCGCGGTTGCCGTTTGCTGTGACAGTCGCCGAAACCGTGTAGACACCCTCGTCCAACGGGGTGAAACGGAAACCATTCGCATCTCCTGATTCATCACGCACGGGCCCGCCGCTGACAGTCCAGGTCAAGTCACCTTCAAGCTGGAGATCAACCTGGACGTCCACCGTGTCGCCTTCCAGGGCACTGCTCGGCGAGGAGAGTTGAATCGCTGGTGCGTAAAGGAAGTTGACATCGCCAAGCACCAGGGGCACATCGATGTCCTCGACGTAAACGGTTGGTGATTGGATCACACCAACGTTTTGTCCGCCGACCAGGCTGATTTCCACTTCGTCCGTCGGTGTCAAAAGGTTGAATCGACCACGCGAGTCGGTGACAGCCTCGTAGCCCGCCAAGTTTGCAACGTGCACTCGCACGCCTTCTGTTGGACGACCACTGGTGTCTTTCACCTGCCCTTGGGCAAGTCCGAAGCCACCAACGATCGGGAGCGAAACGGTGGTCGATGCACCGCTGGCGTTGGTCGCCGTCAATTCCATGTAGAAGATTCTCCCCACCGCACCGTTGGTTTCAATCTCCAGTTGGTTCCCGTTGATTGTCGCTCGCAGGTCCGAGTCGTTGGTGCTCTGCATCGTGAAGACGAGTGGTCCGACTGGAGTGTCCCGAAAGAAATCATTGAGCGAATACGAGCGGGCGAAACCATCGCCGTCCCCGAGCGTCAGCGCCGTAGGTCCAATGTAGATTGGCGATGCGCTGGCGTCTTGATGCAAAACACCCCCACGATCATCGAACGCCGTGAGCAGCAACTCACGACCGTGGGAAGTGAGCGTGGTGCCGCGAACATCGAGATGAACCAGGTGGTCCCCAAAAGCTCCATCGACCGGTCGGACCACCAGAGCGTCGGCGGTCAGCAAGCCTCCTTCGACACCGGGGGAGATCACGGCGGTGATGGATCCGTCGTCCGGACGGAAAACTCCCAGGCTCTGCCACTGTGGTCCAAGGCCGTCCTGCGTGCCCACGCTCGCTGCCCGTTGATTGACCGCGATGTCCTTCCCCGCGATGGAATAGATGGCGTTTTCCGTGTGGCTGGCGTCACCATGCCACCGCGCAAACACTTCGTATTCAACGTTCTCTGCCAGCCCATCGACGGACAGGTCCACTCGCTCATTTCCGTTGAGGCTGGTTGTGTCCAGGACCAGGTACGTGCCGCCTTTGGCTGCGGGATCGTTGACGACCTGCCAGGGTCCAGTCGCATTCGCGATCGATGCGTCCGTTCCAGCCATCGTGGTCAGCGTTCCCACATCGATTGCCGCGACGTTGTTGGTACCAAGTGTCTGACCCGAGACATCCAGGATCCGTAATTGCGACAGGCTTCGAATGGCGTCGAGATCCGCGACCTTGTTCCCCGACACGTTCAGGTAAACCAATTCCGTGAGATCCTCCAACGGAGAAAGGTCCGAGAGAGCCCCTTCGCTTTGGTCCGCGATGCTGAGTGCTCGCAGGCTGAGCAGTTGACTCAGTGGAGAAACCGATTGAATGTGGTTGCGATCAAGATTCAGGTACGCCAGTCGCGTCAACCCAGTGGCGCCGAAATCCCCGGGCGCCAGGTCTTCGATCGCGTCCACTTCCAGTTCATTTCCGGAAAGGTCCAAGAAGATCAGCCCGACGAGATACTCAAGCCCTTCGAGGCTCTTGAGTCCAAGATTGGAGAGATCCATTTGCGTGATCGAGCCGAGATCACTGGCGTGAACCGTGGTCGCGAAGGCTTGGTCACCGCCGGGCAGGGAAATCACCTGTGTGCCGAGTTGTTCCGCGATTGCCGCGGCCAAGGCGGGTTCGCTGAGGCTGACTTCCCCCGGTCCCAGGTCGACGGCTGAAATCCCAATCACGATTCGAGGATCACGCCGTTGCAGTGGCGAACGAGAATCGCTGAACCGCTCCTCGGGAAGTGGACTGGCGATTGCGTCGTTGCTCGCGGCATCTCGTAGTTCAAACAATTCATCGACCAGAGTGTCGTCGCCACTGTCACCATGGATGCGATCTTTTCCGTGACCACCGATCACCACGTCATCGCCGTCGCCACCATGCAAAAGGTCGTCGGCGGGCAGATCGTGTGCATCACCCAGTCGTGGGGAGTCGATTTCGAGCTGGTAGCTCGTTCGAGTCGCGATGCTGTCGGCGATCCGCGACACGCCGATCAAGTACTCGCCAGCGAGAAGGTTTCGCAGGTCCAAATGCTGGAAGTCCTCCGCGATCATTCGACCGGTGGAATCAATCAACTGTCCGGAGACTCCCAGCCCGGTGTCACCCAAGAACAGGCCGGTGTCACTCGAGGAATTCATCGGCTCGAACGCGGCCTCGCCATCGGTGAAACTCAGTTGCACGACCAGCGAACGGTACCCCTGCTCAAAGAGATAGCGGAACCGTTCGATGTCTGACGTCAGGTCAACGATTTGAAGTGCAGACGTGTCATGGACCGTGAGCGTACGCTGGATCACAACATCTTCTGCGAGTTCGTCCCCCGTGATCACAAGGTCGTTTCGACCACCCGCAATCTGGATCTTCACGGTTGCGGTGGCGGGGCCGCCGCCGTTCAGGTTGACTTCGATTGGCGAGGCTGATTTGTCGGGAACATCAGCTGCCCACAACCGGCCCCCGAACACGTTGTCGGTTCGATAGCCCTCCATGACCACGACGCCACCACTCACCGTCATCTGCTCAAACACTCCCGATGTTTGGGGTGTCTCCACAAACTCTCGCACCTGTTTGACCGTGGAGTTCGTGACATGGAACGTCGACAAACTTACCTTCACTTCCCCAAACGCTTGCTCTTGCGATTGAGTTCCCAGCAGCAACTCATCGCCGTCCATGATGGCGTCCGTCAGGAACACATAGCGATCGGATTTGACACTTGATTCTGCGACCCGATTGCCGTCCTGGTCGATGGTCGTCAGACGCAGTTCACTTTCGCCGTTGTTGCCAACGGTCACCAAGTTCGAACCGTCAGTGAAGGTCCGGAACATTGCATTGCCCTTGGTCGCCATGGGCACGTCAATCTGCGAGATCGCCTCGACGCTGGAACCGTCGTAAAAGTAGACGGTACTTTGAATCAGAAAATAGACGCCCGAATCAGTCGTTTGGAAGCCATACGCCAAATCGATGGAATCGTCTGAACTCTCGTGCAACGGATCGATACGGGAACCGTCCGTCACGTAGACCCCAAATCTGCCTGACGACTTATCGGACGCAGCAAAGATCAATTCACCACTGGAAGTTGTTGAGAAATGGCCGTCAGGAATGCGCCCGAACTGATCACTCAATGTGGTGGGCGACGTCTGCCCAGCCTTGAGCACCGACAACTCACCACCGTCTTTCAAGAAGAGCGCATTGGAGGTTGCTGCGAAGGGCAATTGCCCGGACCGCTCAATGACACTCAACTCCGTCGAACCATCGCTTTCGAAACGGATCACCGCCAAGACTGCGCTGTAGGTGCTTTGCTCGATCGCGTTGAAGTAGAGATCGCCATCCAACTCGATCAGATCGGAGTACGGTTGAAGATTCAGTTGATCGGGGTTGCCAACCGGCTTGGTTTCCGTTCCATCGGTGACGAAAAAATTCACCGTCGATGATTCTTGCAGAAGTTCGTAAACACTGGTCGCGAACACGAGTCGATCACCAATTGGTGTCAGATAACTTGGGTTGGCGGATTCCGGTCCAGGGATCGTTTCATAGGCCAACCGTGTCCCCGCAGCGGTTCCATCGGTGACGAACAGTTCACTGTCTTCGTCGTCTTTGGCCGCCACGAAGAAAACGCGGTCTCCGAATCCGTTCCCTGCAGGGACAGCTGTCAATTCCTCGGGGTAGCTGAGCGGGAGACTTGAATCGACGGTTGTCGCCGTCGCCGAACCACGCAATCGTAGTTCCGCGATGTCGATGCTCGCAGGGTCGTCGAAACGAGCCAGCAATCGGGAGAGATCAATCTCGTAGACTCCGCTCTGACCGGAATCAATCACCACACTTGGCACGTTATCAAACGCATCGGATCCGCGAATGATCCCAGACGCACCTTGCGTCGCCGAGTCCGTTCCAAGAATGTCAGGTGTCAACCGGATCGAGTCGCCGACATTCCCATCGCCAACGGTTCGGAACCGATACCAGTCGGTTTCGATGTCGGACGCAAGCGTCGAATCAACTTGAAGCAACCCTTGCGAGTCACGGGCGACATCGCCAATCCCACGGATCGAATCGTTGCTCAGACTCACGACCAGTGATTCATCGGGAAGAGGCACGCGGCGTTGACTCCCCGGGACCACATACAAAATCCCGCCCCCCAAATCTCCCGCTGAGGTCGTCGCTGGTGGATCGGCGAGGATGAGATCATCGATGCGGTCCCCGTTCAGATCGATTGCGTTTCCGCCGGCCAATCCAAAGTTGTTCGAGCCGGTTGGTGCTGAAATGGACGTCACGGAAGTGAGACGTTCGACATTCGAATCGATGGAACGAAGGCTTCCCCCATCGATCGCATCATAAAATATGTGTGTCCCGGCCAGGGAGGAACCGGAGACACTGAATCCAAGATCCTGCTCGCCGTTGCCATCGAAGTCACCGATCGCCACGCGGGCGTCCAGTAGCGTGCGTCTGGATCCTGGCAGGGGGGCAAACGTGACAGCGGCCTCGCGGGCAGCGAAATTGTTATCGCCCGTCAATTCTTGTCCGGTGTAAATCAACAACGCCCCGGATCCAACTCCTGGGTCCGCCAAATCACTGATGGCAATCACATCCGCAAAGCCATCGTTGTTCAAATCGCTCACCACCACAGGGAGCTCGGCATTGAGGGCACCCTGATTTCCCAGTTCGGGATGGTTGGGGTCGCGAAGGCCCGCCGTATCGGCCGCCAGTTGCAGAATTGGCGAAGTCAGCTGATATCCGAATCCAAAGCTTCCGCCCTTGTGAAGGTAGGTGCGTGAGATCACCACCTCGGGATCGATGTTCCCGTTTGTGCTGTATTCCCAGCCTCGAGGGACAGTGGTCACGACGTCATCGAGTCCATCGCCATCAACATCCCCAAAGTCAAAGAACGCTTCTGGCGAACTGCCCGTGTGCGTGACCGACGCAGGATTGTCAAAGTGCGATTCCGCAACCGTCGTCGCATCCTCGATTCCCGATCCAATGAGGATCAGATAGTCTTTGTTTCCAGTCGTATTGTTGATGACTTGTTCATGGATTTTCTTCCCGTCCAAAACACCGCCGTAGTTCACACTTGTGATCCCGTGGCGGATGCTGGGCTCCTGGCTGAAGACCGCGAGGTCGGCGAACTCATCCTGGTTGAAGCGAATCCACGCCGCTTGAATTGGCACATCGAGCGCTCGATCCAGCGATGCAAGTTGCTTGCCGAAGAGGTCGAATTGATGGTCCAGATCCTGATACTCGAAACCGCCCATCGGGATGGCAAACAATTGGGAAGAATTCTGTGTCAGGTTGCTCCCGCTGATCATGTTCACGCTGGTCGTTCCCTCCGTTCTCGCCAGATCAGTGAAGCGGGTGACAGCGTAGGTCAGATCGTCAAATCCATCGCCGTCGACATCGACGGGGCCGTTGAGCCATTCGACACTTCCTGTTTGGGGATAGTTCAGAATGTAGTCGGCGGCGTCACGGATGTCGGATTGGTCACCGAACAGAAAATTCGGATCGACGTGGCCAAGGAACACATACGCTCGTGTCGCGCCCGGGATCACAAAGTCGTTCCGACCATCCGCGTTGATATCACCCAACGAAATCACTTCACCAATCATCTCATCACGGCGTCCGCCCTCGATTTTTGCGGCCGTCTCCACAGCAAAGCCCGCGTCATTCAGGCCGACCGTTTGGCTCGGAGCCAGTTGCAGTGCACTTCGGTCTGCCGTCTGGTACTCCAACCGCTGGGAAGGCAGTGACGGTCCCGACGTTGGCTGAGTTAAGATCTCGTTGTCGACAACCGAAATTTGATAGCCACCGAGTCCATACGGAAGTTGCTGCGGAACCTGCCCGTCCTCGAAACCCAAGTAGGCAAACGAGAAGATGTCCGCGGAACGTACCGTCATGGGACGATCCTTCAGCGAAACCAGAACCAGCCGGGCTCGCGTTGTGTGGTAGTGGGCGCGGACATCGCTTCCCAGCCCCAAGTTTTGGAGCTCAGCATTGAGGTCCGCGGCAATCGAGCCACCGGCTTGTCCGGAGGAGACATCCACGCTGATCGTCACGGTGGGTTGACCGGAAATATCCAATAAGAAACGGGCGGTCACGGTATTCCCCGGTCCGATCAGGTCCAGCCGTGGTGCCGATCTCGCGACAATCATTTGACCGACCGGGTTGTTGATCCCAATTAAAAACACATCCGGCTGTCCGGCGGTCGGCGTGTAATTGCCGGTTTCCAAATCCACCAATGCTGGGATCACCTCCGGACCTCCGCGTCCGGTGGCTCGATTGATGTCGCTCCAGACGCCCTGCATTTCAAACTCGTCGAAGTCAACGATCAGTTCGTTTGCCGTGAGCGGATCACTCGCGGCGGAGGCGGGGATGACGTACCAGTCACCGCCGTCGCCATCGTGCAACGTCAGATTTTGAAGCGAATTGTTTTCGAACTGGACAGGCGTCGCAAAGGCGGGTGCGTCATTGAATTGCCCCTGCCCAGCAACAACTTCCAGGCGGTCCCAGATGAACTCCGGAGAAGCGATCATGTCACCGACGATCAAGTCATTGCCTGCGTCGCCCTGAAGATTGTCGTTGCCACCGCCGCCGATGATCTGGTCCAGACCTCCGCCGCCAAGGATGACGTCGCCATAGGGTGAGCCAACCAGCACGTCGTTTCCAGCGCCCCCACGAAGAATGAAGTTCGCCACCGCACCGCCAACTTGCCGGTCGCCCGGAGAGATTCCATAGGTTTGTCGTTCGTCGTTGCTCCCATCGAGCAAGTCAAACTGAAACCCGGACACGTTCACGACATCGTCACCGAGGATGCTGTAGGACGCTTCGTCCAGCCTGACTTGGTCGGCGCCGCTACGAGTATCAAACTCAGTCGCCTCGATCTGTCGTGCGCGGTAACTGGCCGAGTGAATCACGAATTCGTTGCCAACGGTCTCAAAACGCTGGTTCGCCGTGTCCCAAACCTTGGCGGCCATTTCCCAACTGTTGAGCAGTGGCTGATAACGCAGGGTGACAAAATCGGGGACCGGACGTCCCTGCTCATCAATGTCTCCGCCCAAAAACAACACCCGGTCATACCCCTCGCCACCTTCCAGTTCATCTGCCAGCGTCAATTCCAGTTCACCGACCTCCGACGGAATGATCTGGAACACATCGTTGCCATCGCCGCCGATCAGAATGTCGGAAGCAGCTCCGTCGACGCCACCTGTGATGATGTCGTCGCCATCCCCACCAATCACCCAGTCTTCACTGGGGCCGCCCCGAAGGATGTCGTCCCCCGGTCCACCGACAATCACATCACGGCGAAGGAAGGTGTCGGATTGCGATCCCAACTGAATGCGCGCGACGCCCAGAGCGGTGTCACCACCCAAGTCGATCCCCAGGTTGTACGACGTGGGGCTGCCGTTGCCGCTGCGAACACGAATGTAGACTCGCTGACCGACCGGATAGGATGCGGTGTTTCGAGTCAGAGAGGTCCGGGAGGGGCGGGTTGGATCCAGAGTCGCCACTTGCGTTTCGAGAGTTCCCAACAACGCGAGTTCGTTGATGCCCTCGTCTTCCACATGCTCATACAATTCAACTTCGATGTGGTCTTCCGCGGACAATGAATCCACGACGATACGAAGTTGTTCCGCAGGTGTCATGCCATCGCTGACGAACGTGAACCAGTCCACGTCGGTTGGGGAATCAAGCGTCAAGTTGGTGAAGTAAGCGGTTTCGCCGAATCGCGATGGATCACCCGCCTCCGAATCGGAGAGCTCATAGGCCTGCGAGAAATCATCGACGTCACCGAAAACATCGTTGCGTGGATCGGCGTCCGCGATGTCGACGAGGATCGCGGTCCCTGCGGAATACTCCACAATGTCATCGCCTTCACCCGCCGCCGTCCAAACCGTTTTCTGGACCGTCGGCCCGACAAAGACTTGGTCGTCGCCTCCGCCCGCATTCACAATGATCGCGGTGAAATCTCCTTCGGGTGGCAACAGATCCCCTGACAACTCAAGCGTTCGCGCGGCAAGTCGTCGAGCGTCGTCGTCAACGGCGTTTCGGATCTCCTCCAGCGAATGAACCAGATCGCTTGGATCCCAAACCAAAGAACCATCGGGATTGGTGGCGGCGAAGTCCAACCGCACCTGAGCATCGAACGAGAAGAATCCGTTGTTTTCGGTCAGCCGTGTGATCAGATGATGATTGCCGAGCAATCCAGGCTCGGTGACAAAGTCCACCGAAATGATGTCGTCACGTTCGGTCCCTCCGTAGTACCAGACAGAATCGTTGTTGCGTGCATATTCCAGCCATTCGTCGCCAGCCGGAACACCAAAGTTCTCCAGCGGTTGACCGTCAACATCGTGCAGCGTGTCGCCGCCGGCGCCGCCGTACATGAAATCCAGTCCCGTGCCGGCAAACAGAAAGTCATCCTGGTCGCGGCCGAGCATCCGGTTCAGCCCGGTGTCTTCACGGGTCCCATTTTCATCGAAAACCCCATAGTCAGGTCCGCTGAGATGGGTTCCATCACCAGTCGGATCACTCGACCAAGCAAAAAGATAGTTCACCCCGAGCCCGCCAATCAGATCATCGTTCCCACCACCCGCGTACAAATGATCCTCATCGATTGACATTCCGTCACCGGAATCGCCCCACAGCCGATCGTCACCGCCAAGTCCAAACACCTCATCGCTTCCAGGACCGCCATCGAGCCGATCGCGACCAGCCGACCCGGTCAACGTGTCATCGCCCGATCCACCCTGAAACACACCGACCCAATCACGACTGCGTGCAGCCAAGTCGCTGGTATCAAACGAGGCCTCAAAACCGATGGTGTCATTCCCACCCAAGCCATTGATTTGATACTGCTCCACCAGGGTGTTCCCGTCGGAATCTTGGATGCGAATGTCGACTTGTCGAAGCGGTTGGTCGCCAATTTGGTAGTTGACGATCGCTTGATCGCCGTTGCCCGCGAGGGTGATCACGTCGTCTTGGTCCGAACCATTGATGACGATGATGTCCGTCGAATTGTCCAATCCAAAGGGTGACTCATCGGGCGTGTCCGCGAATCCGCCGTCCATCACATCCAGGTCGTCGCCATACTCCACGGCAACATCCAGCCGCAAGAAGTCGATTCCGTGCCCGCCGTACAACCGATCGTCACCGTCATGACCTTCGAGTTCGTCCACGTTTGCACCACCGAACAGCACATCGTTTCCGCCACCGCCTTGCAACAAGTCGTCGCCAAAACCACCCACGAGCAGGTCATTTCCGCCAAAGGTTCGGAAGTCATCATTGCGTTCATAATTGCTGCCGGCGAGAGCGTCCCCCAGCAAACGGTCATCGCCGCCCCCGCCGATCAAAGTGTCTTGCCGAAGATTTCCCAGCAGTTCATCTCGCCCTTGGCCGCCGTCGAGGTATTCGCCCGGCAAGCCGACCTCGCCCATCAACTTGGTCGGCGCGTAGGCCCACAACACATCGTTTCCGTCGCCACCATAGGCCCGTTGACCAAACGTTTCATGGACGCCCAGGACATCGATGCCAGCGCCGCCGAGGATGAAGTCATCGCCACCGTCGCCGTAGCTGAAATCAATTCCCGCACCGGCTTCGATCCGGTCGTCACCATCGCCGCCGCGAATCACATCGCTACCCGGCGAGCCGATCAAGACATCCGCGCCGCGTCCACCGTCGATGTACCCGTCCCCACCCCCCGCTTCAATTCGGTCGCGTCCGCCGCCACCGAAAAGGAAATCGCGATCGTCGCCGCCGATGATCCAGTCGTCACCGTCTGCGAGTGAGCCTTCCAGTGGGCCGCCCACCGTGATCGCTGGCACAAGCATTGGGAAATCGAATGCCGAGTCACTGGCCACGTAATCGTTCGGCGTCACCAAACTGACCAGCAATGCGCTGCGTTGATAGATCCTGAGTCCACCCCAGATCACATCCACCCCCGCATCGCCGCGAAGCGTGTCGCTGCCGATCCCACCAACGATTTCATCGTCACCATCGCCGCCGCGTACCAAGTCGCTCCCGCTTCCCGCATCAACGAAATCATTGCCGTCGCCGGCGATGACGACATCGTCTCCATCGCCAGTGGAGGCCCAGTCATCGCCGCTTCCCAGGTACACGTTGTCGTTGCCTCGACCAGTCGTCACCCGGTCATTTCCCGCACCAACGGTGACTTCGTTGTTCCCATCCCCGGCATCAACGATGTCGTCACCAGCACCGGTCAGGATCGTGTCATCACCACCACCCAAGGTGGTGACCAGGTTGTTTCCGTCGCCCACATTGATGTAGTTCGAACCGCTGCCGAGCACGTCAATGATGTCATCACCGGCATCGCCGAAAATGCGATTGTCGCCGCCTCGGTCGGTCACCTGCGAACCTGAACGTTGACTCGCACTGGACACCTTCGCCGGAGGTCGCAAGTCGATCAGGTCGTTCCCATCTCCGGCATCGACAATGTCAAACCCGGATCCTGTGAAGATCACGTTGGCACCATTGCCCGCGTCGACCACATCGTCACCGCTTCCAGTCCAAATCTGGTCACTCTGATCCCCTGTCGTGACACGGTCATTGGATTCGTAAGTGAACACCCGTGTGATTCCGCTGATGTCAGTGACCACGTCGATCCCAGCGGTGCCATGAATCACATCGTTGCCGGCACCACCATCGAACGTGTGCGCGCCCACATCGGCGACCGGTTGAAGCGTCGCGAAGTCGGGGTTGTCACGGGTCGTGACGGCACCAACCAACAAGTCATCGCCGTCGCCGCCGAACAGATCATCGCTGCCGGCGCCGCCAAAGAGTTCGTCATTCTCGGCTCCCCCGCGGAGCACGTCATCGCCTTCGCCACCTTGCAAAAAGTCGCGGCCGATCCCGGTGCCATCTTCCGACTCGCCGTGGAGGATGTCGTTGCCCGCGTCACCTGACAGGATGTCATCGCCGTCACCGCCGAAGAGAATGTCGTTTCCTGCATTACCGCCGAGATAGTCGTCTCCGTCTTCGCCGTGAATGCGATCGTTGCCGGCGTTGCCCTGCAGTTGATCGTTTCCTTGACTGCCAAAAATCGTGTCGTTTCCGGCACCGCCATCGATCAGGTCATTGTCGCTGTAATAGAACGTGACCGCCGATTGTCCCGGGGGAGTGATGGTGCGCCAGTCGGGCATGCCGGTGCCTTCACCGATCAACAGGTCATTTCCAGCACCGCCAAAAATCGTGTCATCGCCTTGGCCGCCGTAGGCCGTCAGCGGACCTGCGCCCCCGGTGATGTCGTCGTCTCCGTACCCGCCATGGACAGTCACTGGAAGAACAAAGTTCTCTTCGATGAAGATCTCGTCATCTCCTTCGCCGGCATCGATCCACACACGCGTCACACCGCTGAATTCCTGGTCCGTGCCGAAGCCCGTGATCACGGTCTTGCCGTTGTCTTCGTTGGTGGAGACAAAGATGACGTCATCGCCATCGGACAGGTCGCCATCTTGGCGTTCCGATGACTCGGGACCGACGTGAACGATCAACGTGCCATCGTCGGTCAAGCGACCGAGGATGGGGTTGGCAGGTTCGGGCCGAGGAAATTCATAGTTGACCAGCACCTTGGGTCCGAGCCGAGCTTGCACGCGAATCCCAAAGGCTTTCGCGTACGCAGTCAAAGCGACGTCCAACTGCCCGGAGGCGTCAAAGATCCAGAGTGGCCCCAATGCAGGCGCGTTGCCAAGCTGTATGTTCTCGTTCAGTTCGCTCAACCGAACCTTCCCGTCCAGGTCAGGATCGTTCAGGTCCAACACCAACGCGGCGCCCAGTTCGGCCTCGACTCCGGCTTTGGCGACCGCCAAGTTGATCTCGCCTCCAGCGGTCACCGCGAACCGGAACGTCATTTCGGGACGATCGGCATAGATGGGATCCTCGTTCTCATCGATGCCGACTTGGCGATAGTCGTCCAGATAAAACCCATCCAGAAGGTCCACTCCCTGTCCCGTCTCGGCAAATTTCCGGATGCCTTGGGTGTCGTAGCCGAAGGCAAAATCAATGATCGCGTTGAACTGGCCACCGAAAGTGATTTGGAAACCTGGGAAGACCGGCACGCCAATGTTGAAACCGAATTCGGCTTCCAGTGTCGGCGCTTGAAACTTCACCAGGTCAACGTCGTTGCCAAACAGCAATCCAATGGCTGAAGCGGGATCTTCAAAGATTGGAAAGCGAAACTTTCCTGGTTGGGTCGTCGTGCTGCCACCGCTGGAAATGTTCGTCGTCTGCCTCGGCAGGTTCCGCAAGTACTCCGCTGACTCGTTGGTCGCTTGCTCGGCTTGGGCCAGGTAGTCATCAAAATTAACGCCAGGGCTGCTGGCGTCCTCGGTGACCACCGCGTCGCCGTTCGCGTTTGTCGACACGCTGAAGTTGCCCAGCGGCAGGATCAGCCCATCCGCACTCAGAGGCAGGCCGACGATCGCGTCGTTGACACTGATGATGGCGTTGACAAATTCGGCGACCGTTTCACCACCGCTTCCGAACGCTCCAATCAAGTCCACAAAGGTTGTTGGCCCGATGATGTCCGACAACACAGGAATCGGTTGGGTCAATTTGTCGATCGTGGGCTGCAGCGGTTCCAAGAAGTCTTGAACTGGTCCGAGGATGGGCGCGATCACATCGGCCACGAAGGAACCCAGGTCCAGTCCCGCATCCGTGATGCTGAAGCTAGGCGAGGTGATCGAGCTGATCACATCGGCAACGTTTCCGCCGGACACCGCTCCAAATTGAACATGCAGGTCCGCAGTGATTCGGGGCAACCCTTCGGTCGATGTGTTCAGCCCCGTGTTCACATTGGCGTGCAGGCTACCGACGAACTCCGTCGCGACCGTGATGCCAGCGAAGGCGTCGGCGATATTCGCCAGCGTGTACGTGTCCGCTGGAAAGTTGATGCCAAAGCTTCCGCGGACGGCGTTGATCGCTTCCTTCGAGGAATCCAGCGGATCAATTCGTGAGGCGGCGAGTTGGTCGGGTGTCAGATCATCCGCATGGAGCGCGGTCAGCCCCACATCCAGAGGTCCCAATCGTCCTTGGGCGACCAAGCGGTCGATCCCTGCATAAAAGTCGACTGCCAAGTCGTTTCCGTCACCAAATGTGACGAACGGACCCTCGTCCAAGTCGATTCCGATCCCAACGTTGAAAACAAACCCCGCCTCCAGCGACACGTCGCCCTCGACGTCCAAACCCAGCACGCTGCCGCCGAGATCCAAGTCGATCGGCAGGGGACGACTGGCACTGGCAACGCCGAGGCTGAGGTCGAATCCCAGCCTCCGATCGTTGCCATCAAACGTCGGCAATCCGATGTCAGCGACAGTCACCGATCCGTCGCCGTTGCGATCACGAATGATATTCAACCCATTCCCGCTGACTCCAGGTCCCAACACCAAAAAGATTGCGTCGGCGACCTGTTGACCGATCTGTGGGTTGTCGTCAAATCCCTGGTTGAAAGCATCCGCCATCGGCCCGACAAAGGTGTCCACGAAGTCAACGGCGTCCGCGATCGCTTCGCCGATCAGGGGAACCGGAATGCCAAGGATTTCATCACCCAGGTAGCCATCGATCGATTCGAACAAACCTTGCAAACCGGCTGCCAAAGCCGCGATTCCGTCGCCCAACGAAAGTCCGTTGATCGCGTCGGTGATGTCGGGAATGGACAGGGCGTTGCCCGTTTGATTGGTGATCGGCGTGTCAACGAGTTGGGTTGGGAACACGAAACTGTTCAGGTCGGTCCACTGCAACTGCAACTGCGAGTCCGTCCCCAGGATGCTGGTCGGCAAATCAACGCCAAGGGCGGCACCCTGAGCGACATTCAAGTGGCGTTCAAAGTCGGAAGGCGACAAATTGGGCAGTGTCTTGAAACCGCCTGGCCAATTGCCAGCCTCGATCGAGATCCCAACTGGCTCGGTGGAATCCGGACCGCCATCAAAGTTCAGACCATCCCGATCGAACGCAACGCGGCCACCAATGATCGCGGCGTCCAGCGAGAGAATCGACGTCGAAAAGTTCAGATCGTCTGCATACAGCCTTGCCTCCGCAAACACACCGCTGGTGTCATAGACACGCACGGCATCGTCGAAGTCAGCACCTTGCAACGCGTTGACGTCCAGCCCCAGGTGCGCCCGCAAGGCCGCGCCAGCTTCCACCCCGACAACCCCGGAGCCTTCGAAATCAACAAAGTTATCCAGCGTCTCGAAGCCCTCGATTTCGGACAGGTCGATGTTCAGGGCTCGAGTGGTCGTGACATCGTATTCCAGGTCCAAGTCGATCCGGATCACGCGGTTCTCGGGCTCCAACCGCAAATCAAACTGATGATCTTCCAGACCCAACATCTGCACGATCTCCGCCTCGAGCGCGTTGAGCAGTCCGCCAGGACTGTCCTGCAATTGCTCGACCAGGTCGGCGACGTCCTCCGCCACGTTCAGGATTTCGGACAGCGACGCGCCGATCAGTGGCAGCGGTTTGTCCATCAAATTTTCGCCGCTGACGTTCTCGACAAATTCGACCACTTTGCCGATGAGTTGAATGATGTCTTGGACGGAGACGTCTGAGAAATCCAGGAGGTTGCCCAGGTTCTCCGATGTCAGTGAAAAGTTTTCCGGTTGCAGACGAACTCGCGGATCGGCGGTCAGAATGTTGTCCCAAACCAAGTCGATGCGAGGGATTTCATTGGGATCGGTGGGCTGAGTGTTCAAACCGGCGACATCGACGATCAACTCGCCGCCGATTGCCAGGTCGGCGTCCAAGTGCAGATCAAGGGACGTGAAGGGATGAATGATCGCGTTGCCCAGATCCTGGAGTGTCAAAAAGTCTTGTCCCGCCGGCACGGGAACGGTCAAGTCCAACGAACCGGAGAAGCTCCCGTAGCCGTTGCGGATTTCGGCGGAGAGCAACTGGCCGATCGCAGCAGACGCTTGGATATTGCTGGCCGTCGCGGCGAATGAGGCGTGCAACGTTGGCGGCCGCGTGATCCGAACGTCCAGTCCACGAGTGGTCTCACTGGTGGATCGCAGCGATGCACCGACCAGCCGCCCCAAGCCATTGGCATCAACCCCGATGACCCCCAGTTCAATCGGCAACGTCGACATCGCTTGACCACCGGAGTGATCCAGCGTGACCGAGAAAGGTGCCCCAGTTGGTTCTGTCGTGCGGTCAACGATGACGAACCGATACAGCCCATGACCAACTCCCGAGTCGGTTCGTTGCAGGGAGGCCTCCACGACCACGATTCCGTCCCGCATGACCCGGAACTGTTCCGCGTACCTACGCAGCGTCATTTCCGGATCATGACGCAGCAAGAGGTTCTCTGTGGTTCCATCTCGAAGAGACAACGTCACCGGAACCGTGCTTCCCGCTGCTGTTTTCTCTGCCAACTGCTGAGTTCCAAAATAGGCAGCCAACGTCGTCGACGGGTCAACGACCGAGGTTCGCAGCGGCGGTGTCAATAATTGACTGATGAATCGACCGTCACCATCATCGTCCACTGAATCCGGGAACAGTTCGGCCAGCGCGGTTGCCAAGCCACCGGTCCCAAAGTCAATCGAAGTGGAGACTTGGTCCGTGGGCGATCCGCCGTGGGTGATTTCAATTCGTCCGTTGACCCATTGAGCGCTGACCGGATTGAGCCGATTTTCTTGCACGGTCAGTGCAGCCAGCAGCGTTTCAAATTCATCGTTGGCATCCAGCGGGCCAATGGTGACGGGAGCAAGGACGATCGGGTTGGATGCATCACCGGACTGAAAGGTGATTTCGGTTGTGTCGCCATTGAACAAAGGATGGTCGATACCAAAGACTTGCCCCAACTGCAAATTTGTCTGCCGATTTGACTTTGCCAGAGAACCTGATTTGATCTCACGCGGCACGTCGATCGATTCGCGAATGATGCTGGGATCAATGTCGACCAGTCCCATTTCGCTCAACAGGAAGCCAAAGCCCGATACGGAGGACTGCAAACGCAGCGGTTGATCCCCCTCCGCTTGATCGCGAACGACCAGTCGGTCACCAAGCAATCTCGCTGTCAACTGGGGCTGATCGCCATCAACGATCGAGATCATCTCAGCGAGTTCGTCCAGGGTGGTGGTCGTTGTCAGACCGGACAGGGTGATCGTGTGCTCGGCCCCCGTCGAGAGCGTGACGATCAACACGTGATCATAGTCGGTGGGGTCCTCCCAACCGTTCCGCTGCGTGATCAACGACAACGGGGTTTGTCCGTTGATGGGCGGTTCCGCATCACTCGAAATGGCAGGCAGAATTCGGTCTCCAGTGACCCACCCGTCTCCGTCGGCGTCACGTCCAAGCGGGATGAACTGCGCTGGCCAACGACTGCCCGTTGAACCGGTTTTAAAACCGATCTCAAAAACGGCTTCCGCAGACGACGACGTTGTCAAGTCACGCAATTGAATCGCATCGTTTTCATACCAGGCTTCCAGAATCCGTTGCCCATCTCGACGAAGGGTCAACTCGTTCAGCGCATCCAAGAGCGTTGTGTCGGGCAAGTTGCCGAACGCCACTTGGTGGATGGTCCCGTCGCGGAGCGTGATCTGCAGCGGTGCTGCATCGGGTTGATAGCGAGCCGCTGCACGCTGGGAATTCGAATGGATTTTATCGACATCCTGCATCAGCAAGGCGTCATAGCTCGTGACGGTTACCAGTCCAGTCGGTGAGAAGGTTTCTAGTGAGACATCCCCGGCTAAAAACCGGACCACGGTATCTGAAACGGGATTCCCGCTGATATGGTCGTCGTCCGGGATGGAGATGTATTTCAAGAACATGCCCTGAAAGAGCGGGTCCAGTGTCTCGAATGCGAACGTGTTTGGACCCTGGGTGTGGTCGAGGATTTGCCAACGTCCGTCACGCACGACCAGTTCGGCAACGGTTTCACCAAACTCATTCACTGATCGAAGCGACGCGATCGCCTCGTCGATCGTGTAGCGATCGAGATCTCCCGGTAAGCTCAGTCGGATCACCTCGCCACTGCGAATTCGAAAGGAGAGCGACTGATTCGTGAGTTCGTGTCTCTGAAGGCCCAGCCGATCAGCGATCACCTGCATCGATGTCCAACCCGGTACATCGACATCAACGTCGACGTAAACTGCAGGCGGCTGAGAGTCGATGTCGTACTGCGTGGCCGAGTGCAGAGAGCGGCCCGAGATGAATCCGTTTTGATCCACATCGATGACCGCCCCGTCTCCCAGAAGCCAAGCAAAGACACCTCCGCCAACGGTCGTGTCCGTGATGCGAAATCCAGTTCCACCGGCCTCGAACGTCTTGTCATGGATGAGCACTCGATCATCGCGGATTGGCAGGGTTGCAAATGACTTGACGTCCTCATCGATCTCACCAACGCTCAAAGTCCCCAGCACGTCCGCAAGACTGGTGGACGCATCAATGACCTCCGTGAAAACGTCGAATGATTCGCCGTTGGAAAGCTGAACGGTCGCTGTTGATACCGAACCTGCCCAGACGGGCGAGGACTCGGTAGACGCGAGTGACAGAATCGAAGCGTTCAGATCAAACGATGAGTCGGGGCTGGTTGGCAGAGCAGAGCGGATGTCTCCGATTTTCAGTTGGTTGGCCCCCGCGACCGCGGTCGCCGGACGCACAAATTCACGAATCAGTTCCGACCCGTTGCCCCGCCATTCGAGCTTGAAATCGTTCCCGGGCTGAGGGTCGGTCAGGTCAGTGATCACCAACTGGTTGTTATCGAAATAGGCGCCCGACTTCCATTCTCCATCTTCAAAAATACGCAAGTTGCCCAGAAGCTGCCCAATTGACATTTCGCTGATCGGCCCGAGATCGATTCGGTGTGTCGACCCGTCGCTCAGCGATAAAGTCAGGTCTCGAGAGTCTTCTTCCAGCCCCTCGATATCGAGAGGAAAAAAGTCGGCCAACTCCTGATCAGAATCAAACAATCCGTGCGATAGGTTGAGCGGCACACTGGTGGGGACGCTAAAGCCGGGGGATGTCGGTTCAAAAAGTTTTTCCCAGATCCCATCCATCGACGTGACCTCGGTCGCCGCGATGGTGGGTTTGTTGTACCCGAGGTCTTGCATGAACCCGACTGACAAAGCCGTGACGCCAATCGGCGCGACAAGATACTCCCCGATTGCGCGGGTCATCGTTTCGCCATTTCTCGCGAACGTTGACGTGTCCACATGAGAAACGCTGGAACCCGAGTCGTATGGATCGGGTGCATAGAGTTTGACTGGGCCCGGGCCCAATGGATTTGCGGCACTCGCGTTGGGGCCATCGAAGAATAGATCGTCACTGATCAGACTGTCAGCGCGCTCCGCGTCGCTCTGCATAAGAAGGAGGGGAGTTCCGTCACCACGGACCAGATAGCTTTCGAAGATCGAAGGTGAATCCTCAATCAAAAAGTTGCCAAACTTGTCGATGACTTCGAGGAAACCAAGCCCGTGAAGAATCTCGTGCGTCGCAACTTTGAAAAGCCCGTATCGCCCAAGGTCGGATGGACCCGAAACGTCATGATCCCAGTTGATGTCCGAGAGGAACGTCGCGTTGACCACCGGTCCCGACTGCAACTCTCCATCGATCATGACGGGTCCCCCGTTGAGGTAGTTGGCCAAGTTTGAAGAGTAGGTGATGTTGTTGAGCCCATTGTTGAACGTCTGTCCAACCGCAAAAGCGGTCGGGCCAGCGGACGCCAACGGATTGGAACCGGCCGGATCGGGGTCTCGGTAGCCCACACTGATGGTGAAGGTGTCGTAACCTGGCACCGACGCGAAAATCGATTCCATGTGATCGGCGGCCGCTTCGATCACGAATCGCCTGGCTTCACCGAGCGTCGTTGCCCAAGGCACGTCGGCATCGCGAATCGGCGTTGAATCAAAGAAGCCAAAGTCCGAATCCTCGGAATCGCGATACTCGATTTCGATTTCGACTCGGTCCGCCCCGACGGTATGATCGACCACGACAAAACGATTGTTCAAACTCTCATAGGGCATTCCGACCAGAACCGTGGGTTCGTACTCCAAGGTCATCAGGACTTCGCCGTTGTTGTCGTCGACGACCGTTCCTCGCTCCAGCCACTCACCGATGGTCACCCATGGGTCGATCGTTCCCATGTTAGCGCTGACGATTCTTCCGTCGTGCAGGGTGACGTCCAACATTTGTTCTTCGTTGGCCAGATGCGTCAACCCAAGCCGATCCAGGATGGTGATCATGGGTGTCCACAGTGGAGCGTCCCGGATGAAGTCACCGGTCGGATCAAACCGCTCTGAAATGACATCGATGATCTCACGCGTATCGGATTTCAAACCGATTTGAATCTCGAAATCAAACGACAAGTCCCGCGAGATCGTCAGTCGGTTGTCCGTCCCGCTGACACCTGGTGTCATGCTGATCGATGCAATCGGTGAGTCCTCGCTCCCGGCCAGCACATCGATGTTGGCTTGCCGGACCAGGTCCTCGGGATTCCACGCCAACGCGACGTCGATCGTGATCGTTTGGTTTTCTGCGTCGTAGGTGATGAAGTCGCCCACGCCGCCCGACAAAGAGGGGATCAACTCCTGCAACTCTTGAATCGAACCAAAGGCCGGCAACCCATCCCCCGTTTTCAGGAATTGCAACACGCCGCCCGCGTAGGCGTCGGCAAATCCGGCAACCTCGCTCAACGAAACGTCGTCGCCCAAGGGCAGCGGGTAGTTCAGCACATCCCCCGCTTCCCAGGCGCCAAACACGGTCCCCAGCTCTTCCAATGTCGACAGGATCGAAGTCGCATCGATCGATCCGAAGCCGGTGATTGCGCCGGCGTCGTAATCCGCTCCACGAGGAACTTCCAATTCCAATTCCGGCAGATCGGAGTCAAACGGATTCGTGTCCCGCAACGTGAACACAGGCAGGAATCCCCTGGTATCAAAACCAGCCATTTCAAAATCAAATGGCAGACGCACTTCGATGCCACTGCCAATGACCTGTGTGTTCAATCCACTGAATTCATCCGAGAGCGAAAACCCGCGGAGGTCATCGAGTGAAATCTCGCCCCCAAACAAATCGCTGGTCCCCAGCCGCAATCCAAGGTCGGCGCGGATGCTGCCTCCCGTCACGCCGCCGGACAAGAAACCCGACTGCGCAGCAAAGTCGATCGGGATGTTGGCTTCATCAGCAATACGAAGCACAACGTCGGGAATCTTGATCGACACCTCTTCGACGGCGTTGCGGACCACTTCAAATGAAAAGTCCTCCAACGACAGATTGAATGGCAGGGCGGTGGCCAATGCGTCACTGTCGACCGCATCCAACAGACTGTCGGCGCGAGACAGGATGGGTTCCAACAACGCCGCGATCGTGCTTTCGATTTGCTCCTGCAGATCGAAGTTCAGCTTCACCCCCTGTTGCCCAGCCGTCAGCCCCGACACCGACTCCAGAAAATCAAATTGGTTGACCAGCTGGGTTGCGGTGGCGGTCGGGTGACTCTCCAGAAACGTTCTCAGTGGCTCTGCAATGTTGGTCTCGAAACGATCCGCGAGTGAAAACAACGACTGCACGGTGGAAGTGTCGATCAACGTGCTGCCCGCAATGCTCTCAGGCACCAGCGATCCCAAGTAGGGAATTTCAGCCGCCAGAGCAGGCGCCGAGTTGATTGCCGCAACGACTCGAGAGATCTCGTCGACGGCCTGACGCAACCCCATGGCAAATGAGTCCACCGTGTCGCTCCCGTACTGGACCGCCGCATCAATGGTCTCCGCCGCCTCGCCAAGCGGGCCTTCCCCCTCCGCCGAGACCTGAGCAAACAACGCCCGCGGACCGATCGCCTCCAGGCCGAAATCGCCGGCCAGCATCCGACGTTGCTCCAATTTTTCGGTCAGCAACCGACGCCGTTTCAGGGCATCGCGGTGGTGTTGGCGTGAGCAGGAAGACGTTGATTTGGAACGGATCATGGTCGGCCGCGATGAAGAGAATGGGGCAAGCACTGCCACTCATCCTACCCCCTCGGGTGCCCACCATGCCCCCTTTGCTTAAAATGATTGGAGGTGTCGCGGGCCACGAGAACCTTTTGACCAGCAAATCGGCACACTGCTATCGCACCCTCGTGAAAATCTCTGCCCCAGACAAACAACCGATCGAAAGGCTGAATCCGACCTGAAACAGCGATCGTGATTGCCCTGGATCCCACCCCCGTCCGGCTTTGACATTCACACGCCTCCGGCTAGAATGGGGCAACGGACTTGGAAACGACGTCCGTTGCTTCGGTCCGGAGGTATTCGAACGGGCTCAGCGATTCAATCGCGTGCATTGCACGTTTTTTGCTGACACACCCGCGAATGACCGACCCGCTTTCGCCGACGCCGAATGATCGTTTCATTGCATTCGATGGCTGTCACCCCACCCAGTGGTGGTGAGATTGCATTCGTATGACTGGATATCGCTTGGGTGTTCGGTTTGGCGGAGCAGCATCAGCACAGAATGTCGTGAGATGGTCGGCCCCGATGCATGTCGCGTTGGCATGCATTGCACACCACATTGTTTAGCGGGATAGATGGAATGTTGATGACTGTGAGTTCGATGGCGACCGGATTGTTCTTGGCGTTTGGTTTCCCCGGTCTGCCTGAAATGTTGATCGTGCTGGTGATCTGCTTGGTTCTGTTTGGTGGTGCCAAGTTGCCATCGCTGATGCGGAACCTGGGACGCAGTGCCAACGAATTCAAACGTGGCATGTCCGAATCGGGCGACGACGAAGACGAAGCAACGGATCGCACCGACGAGAAGGTCTGAGATGTTTGGTCTCAGCCCATTTGAACTGGCCGTGATTGGAGTGATCGCGGTGGTCCTCTTTGGTGGCAACCTGCCGGAAGTGGCCAGGAAGTTTGGCTCCACGTACAGCCAATTCCGACGCAGCCTGCAGGATGTTCAGCAGCAGTTCCGTCAGGTTCAGGACGAAGCGAGTCGGACGATGTCAATGGACACGCCCCCCGCGAAGTCCACGTCGTACGACGACGAAGAGGATGAACCCAACGAACCTTCGGCGCCCAAGTTCACGCCGCCCGAGTGATGCGTTCAGTTGACGTCCGTCGAATCGGACGTCGACGGAATTCGCATCGGTTGTTGCAGGTACGCCAGCAAGTCACGAACATCCTCGACCGACAAAGCCTCGAGGATGTTCTCTGGCATCAGAGATACCGGCGACGCTTGCAGGGCATCGATGTCGTCCCGGCTGACTCGGACCGCATTGCCCTCGGCCGTTCGCATTGTCACGGTGTCGGGCGTTTGGTCTTCTAACAACCCGCTCAGCACCTGACCATCCGCGGTGAGCAAGCGGTAGTTGGTGAACTCTTCTCGGATCGCGGCCGACGGGTCAATGATCGCCAACGACAGAAAGTCCAGGTTGGACCGTTCGTACCCCGTCAGATCCGGCCCCACTTTGCCACCTTCCCCGAACAGCCGGTGGCAGGTTCCGCAATGTTTGGTGAACAACGCTTTGCCGTGAGCAAGATCCGCCTGCGACGTGGAGCGAACGACGGACTGAAACTCAGCGATCTGAACCTGCTTTTCCGCCGGAGTTGCACGAACGGTCCCCCAGTGTTTCGTGACACGCTCACGCAGTGAGGCGTTCTCAAAGGCCTGCATTTGAACGACCACATCCGCGGGCACTCGTTCGACGTTGATCTTGGCAGCATCGATTTCATTCAGCAGCACCGACGCCCATGGTTCGCGACTGGAGAGAACTCGAATCGCGGTCTCTCTTAAGTTGCCGGCGTCATCCATCGACGATTGATACGCCGATGCGATCCATGAACCAATGGACTCGTCAGCGAATCGCGAAAGGGCTTGCAACGCAGCCAACTTGACCGCGCCAGATGGATCCCCCTGCAGCCGTCGCCGCAGGACCGCGAGCGCCTGTTCGTTTTGGATTTCGCCCAAGGTCTCGATCAACGCGACCTTGGTTTGAATCGGAGTCCCGGACTGCTCGATCAACTGCAAAGCTTGCTTGATCGCGGCGGCATCGCCCTGACGCAAACGCAGCGGCAAATCCGATCCCGGCCGTGACTCGCGGAAGACAGCGAGTTGTTCCCGCAAGGCCTCTGGCAACACCTCGACCTTCCGCCCCACAAAAGCTTCTTCAAAACCTTGGATCAAAGTCGCTTTGGCATCGTCATCGGGTGCCATCGCCAACAGGCTCGCGCCGACCAGGAAGCTTTCGTTGGCCCCATCTGCCGCCAGCCGCTGCATCAAGCGAGCGAGAATCGTCTGCCGCACCAATCGGCTCTTCCAAAGCCGCTCGTCTTCAAACAATGCGGCAACGGAGTCAGAATGGCTTTCACAATGGGCTTCCACGCCCCACCAAATCAACAGCGGCAGATGCAAGTCATCTTGATCTGATTCTCGCAGCATCATCTCGCGAAGGATCGGCAAGGCTTGCTCGGCATCCAAACGAGCCGCGGTGGACGCCAACTGTGACCGGACGTGGATGTCGTTTTCATGCTTGGCAAGTTCGATGAGTGCCTGCTGTTGGTCGCTGGTCATTGACGCTTGGTCGCCAAGCAGCCGAACTGCCCAGCGTCGCAGATCGGGGTTCTGTTCGGAGGCCTGCAAAGACTCTGTCCAATCATCTTCGCCGAGGACCTGCCCGCGTTGCAGCGCCCACAACGCGAGCAATCGCCGCTGGTCCGTCTCGTCATTCAAGATTCCGGCCAGCGAGTCCTGCAGAGCCTGGGATTCCTCGATCCGAGCAACGATGGTCTCCAACGTCAAGAACCGAATCGTGCGACCGGGATGTGCCAGCAAATTCAGCAACTGATCGTCCGTCATCGCGAACAAATCAAATCGCGTTCGCGATGGCAGCAACCCGTCCGTGTTCGAAGACGTGGAAGGATTCTTCGCAGTGAGCCGATAGATTCGGCCGCTGGTTTTGTGCCAGTTGTCTCGTGGGTCGACGTGTGTCAGACGCGTGTCGTACCAATCTGCGAAATAGACCGCTCCATCCGGTCCAACAGAGATCGCCACAGGCCGAAACCATCGGTCATCGGTCTCGATCGTGGTTTCGAAATCACGCGTCCGAAACGTCGACGTGTCCGCGATCAATTCGCTGCTGATCACACATCGCTGCAACGGATTGATGGCGATCGATTGATCGCGATATCGCGGCGGCAGCACGTCGTCTTGGTAAACCACCAACGCTTGTGTGAACCGTCGGCCATCCCCCTCGGATCGCATGTGCTGGAAGAAACCGTAGGCGTGCGGGTTGGTCAGCGGCCCATGCTTGCCCCAAGACTTCGTGCCATAGCTGCCTTGTGGATAGAACATTCCCCGCGTGTTGCCATGGTTCGTTCCTGAAAACGTGAGCCCACTCTCTTCGATCTCCAAACCGAACGTGTTGCCACCCCCTTCGGCGAAGATTTCAAAGCGATGCGATTCCGGGTGATACCTCCAAATGCATTGGCCCTGAAACGAGGTCGCTTGGTCCGGTCGGTCCGACAAGGGAGCACGAATGGAGGCGGTCGTGGTGCTTCCGTTGGCACCGTACAACCAACCATCGGGCCCCAGTCGCAAGCTATTGGCGACCGCGTGCGTGTCTTCCAAACCAAAGCCGGCCAGGTGAACCACTGGATCCCCATCGACCTTCGCGTCGTGATCCGCATCGGGGTAAAACAACAAGTACGGCGGGTTCATCACCCAGATTCCGGACGTGCTGACCGCGACGCTGGTCGCAATGTTCAGTCCCTCGATAACATCTCGATGCGAGTCATACGAACCATCGCCGTTGGTGTCTTCCCAGACCGTCACACGGTCCGCCCCGGAGACGTGATTGGGCGGAGCAATCGGCGTGCTATCAAACACGGCTCGCAAGTGCTGGTCGTAGCGAACCACTTTCAGTCCCGCTGGAAACGGGTACTGACGATACTGCACCACCCACATTCGACCTTGGAAGTCAAAGCTGATGTGGATTGGCTGAGTCACATCGGGTTCCCCCGCGACCAATTCCACACGCACGTCGTCGGGCACCTTCAAACGAGCGATCGTCTCGGCGGGTGACGCGGGTTCGGAATCGTCCCCCAGATCCCCACGTCCTTCGAATTCCCGCATCACACGGGCAACTTCGTCATTGCCGGCGGGAGCGTCCTGGGACACGCCGACGTTCAGCCAACCAAAGCTGATCGCACTCCAAAGAGCAACGAAGAACAACCACTGGTTTCGCACTGAGTTCGCTCTGATTTGTTGGCTCGCTGGCATCGGTCGACTCATCGGGGTATCAAAGTGTCAGCTTCTTACTCTTCCATCCAACAGAAACATCCCCAAAGAAGGAAAGCAGGAATCGGATGGCATGCAAGCTGTTTGGTGCTCGCTTGGGCTGCTAAGCAGGTCGGCAGGAGTCTTGTCGGCATTTGAACTGTCATGGCAAACGCCACTGTTCCCACGTACAACCGGGGCCAACGCCCAAACGGCTCACATGGTTTTGGCCGATCATTTCTGCCGACCTGTTTCGCACAACTTCTATTTCACTGGCGTGATCACAACCGTGTGAGTGACTGGGACGATCGCAGCTTGGATTGCCTGCACCAAATCCGCTCGCTTGGTTTCGGTGCTTTTGACCGCAGCCTCCAGATCCTTTTTGCCTTCTTCCCCGTGGAAAATCTTCTTGATCTGCACCGTTTCAAACGCCTGTTTCGCGGCCACCGCTTGGTCGATCGCCTGAAACGCTTTGCTGAATGGATTGACCTCAAAGTGTTCGGCCAAGTTCACCCCTTCGGCCAGTTCTTCCTTGGTGAATTCAAGGCTCTGCTCACCCCAACGGACACTTGCCTTGTCTGTTTCCAAACCGTTGACGGTCAGCAAGAACCGATTCAAATCGTCGTTGAACGGAACCAGTGTCATGCCGGAACGAATGCTGTTTTCGTTGTCGGCCTTTCCAGTCGCGCAAAACGGGTAGCGACGACTCTCGAAGGTGATTTGGTGAGCCGATTCATCCGACGCGAACTCGACGAGCGAATGATGGTCGCCACCGGCCGCGGTTGCAGTCGCCAAGTCCACCTTCAAGTTCGCGATGGGTTCGCGAATCCCCATCGATTTGAGAAATCCGTGAGCCATGATGACTTGGCCGGCCCAGGGTGGGTGAATCCCATCGTTGCCAGTGACTTGATAAGGCTTTTCATCGGTGCCGTACTTTTTGGCGGCTGTGATTTGGGCGACGTACATGGGCCAGAACAGGTCGGCAAACGCAACGTTTTCTTCCTTGGAAATTTCAATCCCCAAATCCCGCAAGGTGCACAGGTTCAGGTTGTGTTCGTCCAAGGTGCACGCAGGAGCCTTGACCCAGGTCGCGATTTTCCCGGCACAGCCTGGTGATCCCAAAACCACTTTCGCACCGGCTTCCTTCAAACGACGAACGATGTGTTGGTAATTGTCCTTGTACCAATGCCCGTTGTTGACGTCGTAGGCTCGATAGCGAGCATCGTTCATCCCGTAACAAAGCGTCGCGATGGTGGGCTCGAAACGCAAGCAATCCGAATCCATCCGACGAAGAAAACCGGCCGCGGTTTCACCGCTCCACCCGAGTTGTCGCGTTTCAATTTCCAGGTGCGGCATGCACGCGTTCAGGTAAGTCTCGATCATCCGTGAATACATTTTCTGCTCGGTGATCGAATCCCCGATGATCACCAAACGATCGCCCTTGGTCAGCAACAGCGGCCCGATTTCAGGAGCCTTGGCAGGGAAGAACTTACCGAACTCAGGGTCCTCCGGTTTGGGCTCGTACTGGTACGGTCCGGACTCAGGGAATTTCGGCAGGGAGCTGTCTTCGGCTGATGTTGTTGCCGTGGCGAAGACAGAAAACGCGACAAGCAAACCAATGCTTCGCAAGATTGTTGGGGGCATGGTGGGTCTCTTGATGACGATGTTGAGATTGAAATGGGGGAGGCGAGGTGGCGTCATTGATGGCCAAAGGCCTTTTTCAACGTAGCCTGGGACGACGTCCCAGGAACCGGTGAAAACATTGACTCCTTTGGCCAAAGAGTTTGTGTTTTGGACAGTCAACGGAATGGATCGCCCTCTCTTGTCTCATCGACTTAAATCGGACGGTTGGTTGGGAGCGATGCTCATCGGCGGGTTGTTGGGATCGATCTTCTCGTGTTCCCAGTACCAACCATCGGCCTTCTTCTCGAGCACTCGGTGTTGGCTGTTCTTTGCCAAAGGAGCGGGATCCGATCGCACAAATTGTCTCAATCGCTGTGCGGCATCAGCATGCTCGGCTTGACCGATCAAGTTTTCGAATTCGTTTGGATCGTTGATGACGTCATAGAGTTCTTCGCTGCCATCGGCGTAGCGAATCAAGCGATACCGTTCGCCTTTGATGCCTTGGTTGCCGGGGTTGTGATCGGTGATCGCAGGCGTTTCCCGAATTTGATGGGGGTGTTGGATCTGGGGGACCAAGCTCAGCCCTTCCACCTCCTTCGGTGCGGGCAGACCGACCAGTTCAGAGAGTGTGGGATAGATGTCCAACAGTTCCGCCGGCGACTGAGTTCGGCCGTGAGCGATCTCTGGCCCAGCGAAGATCAACGGAACGTGAGTCGAACGTTCCCACAGCGTGTTTTTGCCGGTGACGTTCTTTTCGCCCAAGTGCCATCCGTGATCGCTCCACAAACAGATGACTGTGTTGTCGCGGTGCGGCGACTCTTCGAGCGCGGCAAGAACGCGGCCGACTTGGCTGTCGACAAAACTGATGCAGGCCAAATAGGAGTGCACCAGATTCTTCTGTTGGTCATGGGCTTTCAACCAACTCATGCGGGGCTCGGGCAATTTCCAGTGCAGGTACCAACTGAAGGGGGAACAATCCAGGCGATCGTCGCTTCGATAAGGCGGCAACTGCAACGTTTCATCGTCATACAGTCCCCACCACTTCCGCGTGACATGGCAGGGGACATGCGGCAAGAAGAAACCGCAACTCATGAAGAACGGTTCATCGTCAGGCATCGCCCCCAGTTTTTCAGTCACCCAGTCGGCAACCTTGTAATCGCCTTTGTCCTCATCGCGGTGATCGAACACGCCCCAGTCCATCAACGGGTGATCGCCAATCGGCGTGGCCGGGATGAGCTTTCGTGGCGGCTTCACTCCAGCGACGCCAGGCGGTCCAATTTCATCAAATTCGTTTTTGTCTCGACCATAACGACCGTGATAAACCTTGCCCGCCGAGTACGTTCGGTATCCATTTGCCTTGAAGTGCTGCGGCAACGCCACGCGGTCTTTTAGTTCTGGCAAATCGCGAAACCAGGGTGCCAAGCCATAGATGCCCGTCGTCGAAGGACGCAGGGAGAGCATCAAACTCGTTCGCGAAGAATTGCAGAGGGGCGATTGGCAATGCGCGTTCGTGAACGTCATGCCACGTTCGGCCAACGACTGCATCGCTGGCGTTTGGACTTGAGGGTGCCCGCCGAGCGGCTCCACCCAGTCATTCAAATCATCGATGCAGATCATCAAGACGTTGGGACGGCTCGATGAGTTTTGAGCAAAGGACTCGGACGCAAACAGCGTCGTGGCTAGCACGACGCTCCAAACAAGAAGCTTGTTCATTTGGCTGGGGTGGGGCAGGGTGGGATGTGGGTGGGGAGAAGCGGAACATGTTCCAGTGCATCATTCAGCCATCGACTTTGCGTACGACGGACTTCCAAGTCCGTCAAAAAGTCATTGGCACCGACGGACTCGGAAGTCCGTCGTACGCTCCCCTACCGTTATAGCTGGACCGTCTTGCCCGTGCGTGCACTTTCGTAAATCGCGTTGATCAACGCCACACTGCGTCGGCCTTCGGTGCCATTGATTTGCGGGCTGTGTCCCCCGGTGATTGCATCCAGAAAGTCATTGAAGACTTCGGTGTGACCGTGGTGCCCGATGGAGGACGGGTCGCTGGCTCCTCCGCCCGTTTCGGTCTTCCCAGCCATGCGTTTCCGGATGGCCTCGTCTTCCTCGGTTTCGTTGGCAAATTCCCACTGGGTGAGATCTTCTTCTTCCAGGATCGCACTGCCTTCGCTGCCGCCAATCTCGATGCGTTTCAGAGCCCCGGGATAGGTGGTTGTGGTGGCTTCGATGACTCCCAGAGCGCCATTCTTGAATTTCAGCGTCGCGACGACGATGTCTTCGACTTCGATTCGTTCGTGAGTCATCGTTGATGCCATCGCCGAGACTTCGCTGACGTCGCCCATCAACCACAGCAACAGATCCACCGAGTGAATGGCTTGGTTCATCAGGGCTCCACCACCGTCGAGTTTCCAAGTCCCCCGCCACGCACCGCTGTCGTAGTACTCTTGGCTGCGGTACCACTTCACATAGGCGTCACCCATCGTGATTTTACCGAACCGGCCCTCTTCCACGGCTTTCTTCATCAATCGCGAAGATTCGTGGAAACGGCTTTGAAACGTCACGCCCAATTGCACGCCGGCTTTTTGGCAAGCGTCGATGATTTGGTCACAGCGTTCCTGGGTGACTTCGAGTGGTTTCTCGATCATCACGTGCTTGCCAGCTTCGGCGGCCTGGATTGCGGGTTCTGCGTGAGCACCGCTGGGTGTGCACACCGAAACGGCGCCGATTTCAGGGTCCGCGAGCATTTCCTCGAGTGTCTTGAACACGCGACCACCATGCTTCGCCACGAACTCCTCGGCTCGCTCGGTGTTGCGGTTGTAACAACCCACCAAATGCCCGTTGGTCGAATCCGCGATGGCTTTGGCATGAAAATTGGAGATCATTCCGGCGCCGACGATGCCAATACCGATGCTCATGTTGTTTGTCTTTTTTGTGCGAGGAAACAGGGTGGGGATCGCTGAGGTAGGCGAAAAACTACGATCAAGATACGTTTTCATGGCAGCTTTCGTCACCGGAGGCTGTTTTGCACCCCGATTTCATCCAGGTTCCATCGCCGTGCCCACCGCTTCGAAAAACGCCTCCCCGATGAAGCTGCGATCCCTTCGTGATGTCCCGGCCATCCTGGACGCGAAAGTTGGGCTGGGAGAGGTTCTGGGCCGCAAGCCGAAAGGCGGCACAAAACGAAAGACAAAGAAGGCCCACGATCCGGTTCCGCTGGCGTTTTCTGGAGTTTGGGGCGGGATTCGCGGTTTGCTGGCCGCCACCCTGACCCGCCATCACCCGCACGTGTTGGTCCTGCTTCCGCAAGCCGTCGACGCGGACATTGTCGCGGGAGACATTTCCTCGTTTGGGATCGACGACGTCGTCGCGTTGCCGCTGTCGGCCGGCGACGGAACCGGCAGTTCCATTCGCGACGCCGACTACGCCGCTCGATTGCAAGTCCTGCAGCGACTCCGCGCCCGCGATCAGAATTCCCCACAACCGCTGGTCGTGACCTCGTACATCGGAGCCGCCATCCAACGGGTGCCATCGGTTTCGAGTCTCGAAAAAGCGACCCGCGAATTGTCGGTCGGTGACATCGTTGATCCTGAAGTGATCCGGCGTTGGCTGGCTGAAGCCGGTTTCGCAGCCGTGACGGCGGTCCAGGTGCCGGGCGAATTTGCCAGCCGGGGTGGATTGCTGGACGTGTATTCGCCGGACCAACCCCAGCCGATTCGAATCGAATGGTTCGACGACGAAATCGAATCCATCCGCCGGTTCGACGCAGCCACTCAGCGGAGCAGCGAAACACTCAGCAAGGTTGAACTCGCCGCGATTGGAACCCAGCCGGTCAAAAGCCCTTTCGCAGAAGAAGAGAACAACGACGAACCGCTGGACCTGATTGTCGATGACAGCGTGGGGGCCGAAGCCACCATCGTCGACTACTTGCCCGAAGACACCGTGGTGCTGGTGATCGATCCATCGGATTGCCACCAGTCGTCCAACGCGTTGCTCGCTCGGGTCGCCAAGACCGAACGCTTCGTTTCGATGAAGGAACTGCTTTCGGAGCTGAAGAGCCACAAAGTCGTCACAGGAACATCGCTGGCCGAAGGAGCCCCGACGGATGTTGTCGACTTGCACACCGCCAGCGCCGACAGCTTCGCAACGTCGCTGGACGAAACCAAATCCAAGGTCGACTCCGTCGCGGCCGGACACGAAGTCATCGTGGTGGGTGACACGCCCGCCGATGGCCAGCGACTGACTGAGTTGCTTGAGGACACCGATGCGGCCAAACAAGGTCGCTTGCACATGACGGTTGCCGACCTCAGCGGTGGTTTCCGTTTGACCGACGCAGAGATCCTGGTGCTCACCGGTGCCGAGCTCTTTCATCGCAGCCCCGTTCGTCGCGCCAAGACACGGACCCGCGGCAAACCGATCGACTCGTTCACGCAGCTCACCCCCGGCGACTTGGTGATTCACCTGTCCCACGGGATCGGGTTGTACCGCGGGCTGAACTCCATCGAGAAAAACGGCCAGCATCAAGAACACTTGACCATCGAGTTCGACGGCGGGACCAAGATCCATGTGCCAGCTTCTCGTATTCAATTGGTTCAGCGATACGTCGGGGGAACGAAAAACCGACCCAAGCTGGCCAAAATCGGCGGTATCAGTTGGACCAACCAACGCAAGGCCGCCGAAGCCGCGGTCACCGATATGGCCGACGAACTGCTGGAACTGCAGGCCAAACGAGCCACACGACTCGGCATCCCCATGTCGCCGGACAACGAATGGCAACGCCAGTTCGACGCCAGCTTCCCGTACCTGGAAACACCAGACCAATTGTCGGCAATCGACGCCTTGAAAGTCGACATGGAGACGCCACGGCCCATGGACCGGCTGATTTGTGGCGACGTCGGATTTGGCAAAACCGAAGTTGCCATGCGGGCGGCTTTCAAAGCGGTCTCATCGGGTTACCAAGTCGCCGTGTTGGTCCCAACCACCGTGCTGGCAGAACAACACTACCAATCGTTTCGCGAACGGATGGCGGAGTTCCCCGTCGAGATTCGGAAACTCAGTCGTTTTTGCACGGCGGCCGAGCAACGCGAAACAGTGAAGGAGATCCGGCGAGGCAAAGCCGACATCGTGATTGGAACCCACCGCGTCGCCAGCAAAGACGTCGAGTTCAACAACCTCGGCTTGGTCGTCATCGATGAAGAACAACGCTTCGGCGTCGCCGTGAAGGAACGCCTGAAGACTCGGCATAGCAACGTCGATGTCCTAACGCTTTCTGCAACGCCCATTCCGCGAACGCTGCACATGGCATTGGTTGGCGTTCGCGATATCAGCAACCTGGAAACGCCGCCAGCCGAACGAATGGCGGTCGAGACCAAAGTGACTCGCTGGGACGACAAGATGCTGCGTTCCGCCATCGTGCGGGAACTCAACCGCGGCGGTCAGATGTACTTCGTCCACAACCGCATCGGGGACATGGATGACCTGGCTGCTCGGATCAAAGCCATTGTCCCTGAACTTCGAATCAGCATCGGCCATGGACAAATGGTCGAAGGTGCACTCGAACAAATCATGGTCGACTTCATCGATCACAAGTTCGACATGCTGCTGGCCACGACGATCATCGAGAGCGGATTGGATATTCCCAACGCCAACACCATGTTCATCGACGATGGCAATCGCTACGGCCTGAGCGATCTGCACCAACTGCGTGGACGCGTGGGGCGGTACAAGCACCAAGCCTACTGCTACCTGCTGGTGTCGCCGAACAAACGGCTGACGCCAGAAGCCAGCAAACGCCTGCGAGCGATCGAAGAGTATTCTCAGATGGGTGCTGGTTTCGCGATTTCGATGCGAGACCTCGAGATTCGCGGGGCGGGCAATCTGCTGGGCAGTCAGCAATCGGGGCACATTGCCGCGGTCGGTTACGAAATGTATTGCCAACTGCTCGAAGACGCGGTCCGGCAAGCTCAAAAATTGCCGCCGAAGTTGTCCGCCGATGTGGACATTGATTTGCCGATCGAAGCTTACCTGCCGGAAGACTACGTGCCCAACCTGCGGCATAAAATCGATCTTTATCGCCGGATGACTCGAATCGAGAAAGCGGCTGATGTGAAGGCCCTGCGAGAAGAATTGGAAGACCGCTTTGGCTCGCCACCGCCCCCGGCGCTTCGAATGTTGGAATTGTGTGAACTGCGGCTCGACGCAGCCTCATGGGGCTTGGTTTCGCTGACCACCAACGATCGCTTCATTGTGATTCAGTACTCCAATCGATCGCGGATGGATCAACTGGCCAAGAACGCTTCGATCCCGATTCGCATCGTCGATCATCAAAAGGCCTACATTCCGATCAAGGACTACGACATGTCCGATCCGGCCGGCAAAGCGTGGCTGCAACTTGCCCGCGCTGCATTATGGATTGGTTGACCACTTCTCTTTCCCGATCGGACCCGGACATGCGTCGTCGAGCTTCCCACCTTTTGCTGGCAGTTTTTTGTTTCAGTCTTGCCCCTGCCGGGACGCTCACGCCTGCCAACTCCGCCGAACCGGATCGCTTGGAATCAAGCAGCTGGAATCAATGGCGTGGCCCCAATCGGGACGGCACGCTCGCTCAACCAACCGCCTGGCCAGATCGTCTTTCCGGAAACCTTGACAAGGCTTGGTCGGTTCCACTGGGTCCCAGCTACAGCGGGCCCGTGATGGTCGACGGGTTGGTGTTCACAACCGAAACGGTGAACAAACAATTCGAACGAGTGACCGCTTACGAGGTCGCCACCGGTGAATTGCGTTGGGAACGCCAATGGGAAGGATCGATGTCAGTGCCATTTTTTGCCGCCGCCAATGGAGATTGGATTCGAGCCACCCCCGCGTGTGTTCCGGGTTACTTGGTCGTGCTGGGAATGCGAGATGTTCTGGTCTGCCTGGACACTGCAACCGGCGAGGAACGGTGGAGGATCGATTTCCCCGCTCAGACCGGATCGTCTTTGCAGCCGTTCGGGGCGGCTTGCTCGCCACTGATTCATGATGGGGCGATCTATGTCCAAGTCGGTGCGGGACTGACGAAGCTGGCACTGGATTCCGGCGAGGTGCTTTGGACCGTTCTCTCCGGCGGCGAAGACATGATGTCCCGCGGCGCGTTCAGCAGCCCCTCGATCGCCACACTCGCGGGCCAAGAACAATTGCTCGTTCAAACTCGCGAAGAACTGTGCGGCGTTTCACTGAACACCGGCGATGTGCTCTGGCGAGAAGCCATCGAAGCCTTTCGCGGCATGAACATTTTGACACCGCTGGCGATCGGCGACTCGGTGTTCACGGCAGCCCACAGTGGAAAAAGCCAACTGTTCGACATCCGACTCGACGAGTCAGCGGAGAAAACCTGGACAGCCGGCGAACGCTGGAATCAAAAAACGCAAGGCTACATGTCCTCACCCGTGGTGGTCGACGATCATGTGTACCTGCACCTGAAGAACGAACGATTCACTTGTTTGTCGGTCGCGGACGGTTCGATTCAGTGGACCTCGCCGCCCGTCGGCAAGTACTGGTCGATGGTCCGCAACGAAAACCGTATTCTGTCGCTGAGCGCGGACGGCAAACTTCGATTGATCGCTGCGAATCCCAGTGAGCTCACGGTGGTCGACACCCAAGAGGTCGCCGAGAACAGCTGGGCTCACTTGGCAGTCTCCAGCAACAACGACCAACCTCTGATTTTGATCCGCGCCTTGAATTCTTTGACCGCCTATCGATGGACGAGCCCTTGACCGCAACACCGACTTCACCTGCACCGGCCCCGCCCCCTCCATTCATACTGGGCGTCGATGTCGGCGGTGCCAACCTGAAGTCGGTCTTGGTCAACCATGCAACCGAGGACGCGACGGCCAGGGAATCCTTTTTCCCCATGTGGAAACGCCCGGAGTCGCTCGCCGAACAACTGCATTCAGATTGGATCGCGTTGTTGGCTGAATCTCGAGTCAAGGTGGACTTGATCCAAGGCATTGCGGTCACCATGACCGGCGAGCTGGCCGATTGTTTCACTGACCGTCAGCACGGCGTGACTCACATCGCCGAACAAGTTCGCATCGCAGCAACGCAGTTGAGTCACGATTCCGAGCTTGGGTTCTATTCCACCGCTGGCAAATTCGTCGGGATTGAAGCCGTGGCTTCAGAAGTCGACGCATTGGCGGCGTCGAATTGGCACGCGTTGGCTTCCTGGGCAGCAAGCCAGATATCCGCCCGCGGGATTTTGATCGACGTCGGATCGACAACCACCGACCTCATCCCAATTCAAAACGGACAGGTTGCCACCGCAGCGAAGACCGATCACGAGCGACTTCGCGACGGCTCGCTCGTTTACGTTGGTTGTCGTCGAACGCCAGTGTGTGCCCTGGTCGACCGACTCACGATCGACCAAGTCGATGTCCCGGTCATGAACGAACTGTTCGCGACCATCGATGACGCTCGTTTGATTCTGAAGCGACTCCCTGAGTCGGCCGACGACCGAGACTCCGCCGACGGCCGACCTCGCGACAGGCAATCGGCACACCGTCGGCTGGCCAAGATGGTTGGCTTGGACGCAAACGAGCTCACCAGCGATCAAGCGTCGTCGATTGCAAAGCAAATCCTCGCAGCGGCCCAGCAACAGATCGATGAAAGCCTGCAGCGTCAGATCGAACGGCTCGACAGCCATTCCAATGAAGAGACCACGTTGTTGCTCAGTGGACACGGGCAGGATTTAATCACCCATTCCGCAACCGCCCGCAACGCGATCGACCTGCGTGATCGCTTGAGCCCAGAGGTTTCGCGATCGGCACCCGCGTTTGCCGTCGCTCGATTGTGGTTGAGCACCCAACGAGAGGTTCGATGAGTCGCCGCGTGATCAAACTGGGCGGCAGCCTGCTGACCCGTCCCAGTCTGCTGGATGATTTTCATCAGTGGTACCGCAACCAAGCCCCTGCGGATGACTGCTTGATCATCGGCGGAGGTCAGCTGATCGATGCGGTCCGTGAATGGGACCGATTGCGACCGGGCGACCCGCAAACGGTTCACTGGCAATGCGTCGCGATGCTAGAACACTCGATGCGTCATCTTGCAGAGGCCCTTGAATCAGACGGTCGTTTTCCACCGATCGAGAAACTTGAGACCGAAGACGACTGGCTGCGTTATTCGACCTCCTCAAGCGATTCAATGAAGCCTGCTTCCTCGACGATTCAATTCTTGCGTCCCGAAGTCGTCTACCACTCGGCGTCGAAAGCTCCGTTGCCAGAGACGTGGTCGACCACAACGGACTCCATCGCAATGTGGGTCGCACTGCAATGCGATGCAAGCGAGGTGGTGCTGCTGAAGTCATGCGCCGTTGACTCAGAGGACCGCCTGCAGGACTGGATCACGCAAGGAATCGTCGATCCGGCGTGTGCCGTGTTGGCATCGCTGGAAGAGAAACTGCGTGTCGAGCAGCTGCCGATTTAGCCAACCTGCTGAACGATCGCAAAGCGGCTGCGTTTGGCTACTGACTGGCACGTCCGACGTTCACGTCCCCTTGTTGCACCACACGCAAACGCTGAGACAGCTGCATGTAGTTCGAGGCCGCACGTGGATCAATCGTTTGGTACAAGCGAGCCAGCGAGGCGTAGGGCAGGGGATAGGTGGGTTGAATGCGAATCGATTCCATGAAGGCTTGCTCGGCTTCGCCAAACCGGCGCAGTTTCCCGCACGCCAGCCCCAAGTTGTAGTGATCCGCTGGATGGCGACGCAGCTTGATCAAACGCTGGTACAAATGATACGCCTTGAGGTGCTGCTCTTCAGCGGCCGCCGCGTTCGCCAAACTTTCCAGGGCGACCTGAAGTTCCGGTGTCGGCTGTTTCTCTTCCGACAGAACCCACTGCATCAATGTTTGGCTTTCCTTCCGCAAACGCTTCTCATCCGCTTCAGAACGATCCTTGTCGGGGAACAACAGGACTCGGTCCAGCAAACTTGCCAACCTTGTTTTGGCTTCGACCAAAGAAACGTGTGCGACACTGGAATCCGACTTCGATGTTTCTGCCGTCTGAATCGCGGAGCGTAAACGCTGAGTCGCCAAGTCGAAAACGGTCGTGTTGTCATACCTTGGATTGGATCCCATCCAAAGCCACTGCCCAATCGCAGTGGCTTCATTCAATTCTCGTTGCCAACTGCCGTCCGGGGATCGGTCGAGTAACGCAACCACATCCGGCAACTCGGTGACCGGAGTTTCGGTCGCCATTTCGGCCGGTGCGTCGTTATCAGCCTGCTCGCTGGGCACCGCAATCCGGTGATCGGTGATCGAGACGTGAGGCACCTCGGTCTCCGATCGCGGCATGTGACATTGGTGACACGAGTTCTCGTTCGTGGTCATTCGGATGTTCAGCTTTTCGCCACAATCCAGGTTGTCGTGGCAAGACAAGCAATGATCTCGGTGAATCGATTCACGGTTTGCATCATCGACTCGTTGGTGCGGATCGTGGCACGTGACACAGGTCAGACTCTCGGATCCCAGGTAGCACTCGCTGGCGTGCATCTGGCCGAAGTGCCCCACAAAGCTGGTCGAAGCAGACTCCTTCTCCGTCGGCCCCACCTTGTAAACCAATCGTGTCGCTGCCAAATCCTCCCCGGGATGAAACGACCATGAATCGGCACCGCGGACAAACATCTGCACATCGCCCTGCAGATGGCACTGGGCACAGAGCGATTCCAGCGAGTCACGCCCCAGTTCATGTGGATGCACGATCGCCCAATCATGGGCCGCATCCAAATCAGTCAGATCAGTCGAATTGGCCGACAACTGGTTGGCGAGATCAACATGTTGCTGACCGCCGCCATGACAACGCTCGCAACCAATTGCGAGTTCATGCAAAACCGAGACACTTCGATTTCCATCCACCCGCGACAACGACCCCGCGTGGCAGAACAAACAATCGTCCGTGACTTGGCGAGAGAACCCTAAGTGGGACGGCGAGTCGTATCCGGGCGACATGTCGTACTCGCCTTGTTCGGTGTAGTGCGACAACGGGGCCTGCAGCAGAGCGTCGCCGTCACGAATCAAGTACGACTTCGCAAACGTGCCGCTTCCCATCACCAATTCGACCGGGTGGTCACTCAGCGGCATCACGTAGTCCGTCTGTGGCAGTTCCTGCCACGATTGATGACGAATCCGTTCTCCATCGCGGACGACCTTCATTTGTTGGGAACTGGGTTCATGGAAGAACGATTGCAATTCGGGTTCCACCTTCGCGTCCACCAGTCGCAAGGATTCCGCGTGGGTGGTCTCGAAAAACGATTCGGCACGATGAGGATGACAGGCGACACAGGCCTGCGACCCAACCGCGTTGTGCAGCATGGCCGTGCCACGGCCTTCCCTCGGACTCGAATCCGGTTCCTGGATGGCTTCCGCTTCGGATCCCGATTCTGGCTCCGCCCCTGAAGGCACCGGATCGGGATCCTGCTGGGGTGTGTTCGAACCAACGGCCGATTGATTCGCAGGAGGCTCGATTTCCGGCGAAGCCGATTTCTTCGAGCATCCGGCCCATGTGAGGCTGAGCATCAGACCGCAAAGCAGTATTCCCCGGTGAGTCGGCGTTGATTGCAAGACAGGCCTTGTACGAATCGGTTTGTGTCGAAATTCAGAAACAGGATTCATCCGATGGAGGGGGATTTCTCGAAGACATGATTCTCGCGGTGTGGAATCCCGCCTCGATTGTAAGACATCGGGCTGGGGTGGGATTGTTTGGGGATCTGAGAGCAGGACACGAAAACCGTTCAATTCACCTCGTCCGGTGACTTTTTTCAGTCATTGACGGTTTTTTGATCGGAATCGACAATGCCCCGACGAGCCCTCTTTCCCACACGCTTCGAATTGACCTGCCATGAGCTTCATTCAGTCACAAGACCCCGCCATTTGGGACGCGATCCAAGCCGAAACGATTCGTCAGCAAGACGGGTTGGAAATGATCGCCAGCGAGAATTACACCAGCCCAGCGATCATGGAAGCCGTCGGCAGCGTCCTGACCAACAAATACGCTGAGGGCTACCCCGGACGCCGCTATTACGGCGGTTGCGAGCACGTTGACGTCGTGGAAACGATCGCGATCGACCGCGCCAAGGAACTGTTCGGCGCCGAAGCCGCCAACGTCCAGCCTCACAGCGGCTCGCAAGCCAACGCGGCTGTGTATTTGAGCTGCCTCGAAGTCGGCGACACCGTGCTCGGATTGGATTTGGCCCAAGGCGGCCACCTGACGCACGGCATGAAGCTGAACATGAGCGGCCGACTCTACAACTTCGTCAATTACGGCGTCGACGAAGTCAATCATCGCTTGGACTTCGACCAAATCGTCAAGCTGGCTCGCGAGCACAAACCAAAACTGATCGTTGCCGGTGCAAGCGCCTACCCACGCGAAATCCCTCACGATCGATTCAAAGAAATCGCCGATGAAGTGGGTGCCAAGTTGATGGTCGACATGGCCCACTACGCCGGTTTGGTCGCCGCGAAAATCCACAACAGTCCCGTGCCCTACGCGGACTATGTCACCACGACGACCCACAAAACGCTTCGTGGGCCTCGCAGTGGTCTGATCATGTGCAAGCAAGAACACCTGAAATTGGTCAACCGCAACGTGTTCCCCGGCACTCAGGGTGGACCGTTGATGCACGTGGTCGCTGGCAAAGCAATCTGCTTCGCCGAAGCGATGACCGAGGAATACGCCAGCTACGGGCAAGCCGTGGTAGACAACGCGAAAACGTTGGCGGACACCCTGATGAGCTGCGGCCTGCGATTGGTCAGCGGCGGAACCGACAACCACCTCATGTTGGTCGACGTCACCGCGGTGGACCTGGGCGGCAAGAAAGCCGAAGCGGTCCTCGATGCTTGCGGCATCACCGTCAACATGAATATGATCCCGTTTGACCAGCGAAAACCGATGGATCCATCTGGGATCCGAATCGGAACGCCTGCACTGACCACCCGCGGAATGGGTGGCGACGAGATGAAACGAATCGGCCAATGGATTTACAATGCATTGTCCGATTCCGACAACGCTGCGTTGCACGAAACCATCCGCACCGAAATTCGCGAAATGGTGCAGGCCTTCCCCGTTCCCGCCGCTGCTGAATCTCCCGCCAGCGTTGCCTGATCCGGCGTCGCTGGTTTGGTCCCTTTGAAATCTTCCTGTCTCCCCTTCCATTGAAAGCCGCTTCGGATGCATCGGATCCTGATTGCTGACGACAACACTGCCAACCGCGAACTGCTGGAGGCCTACTTGGTCAACATCGAATGCGATTTGGAAACCGCGGTGGACGGGGAAGACACGCTGGCCAAAGTGGCATCGTTCCAACCGGATTTGATCCTGTTGGATGTGATGATGCCCAAACTGAGCGGATTCGAAGTTTGCAAGCAACTCAAAGAAGATCCCCAGACCAGCAACATCATGATCTTGATGGTCACGGCGCTCAGCGAACTGGGAGACATCGAACGAGGCGTCCAGGCCGGAACCGATGACTTTCTGAGCAAACCCGTCAACCGAATCGAGTTGATCAAACGGGTCGAGAACATGCTGAAGCTCAAAGGCACCACCGATGAACTGACGCGACTGCGGATGTACATCCAAGAAATGGAAGAGCGTTGATCCAACCTGGAGCCGCCGCTTGCGACAAGCCTGCCGGCGGGGCCTTCAGCGGATACACTGGATCACGAAGCAATCCGCTGATTTCCCGCGGTTGAACTCACCCGCTAGGTCCAGGCAGAGCACGTCACGGTGGCCTGTCCCATTCGCGTGAGTTGAGGCGTCTTTTCCATCACCCCCTAGGCTGCCATGTTTGACGGTTCGCTCGATGCGTTGTGCTTGCTGCCCCCTCAATTCGGTACGGGGCGACGAGGAGTCTCACCGACGCCTCCGGCCTTCGAAGTCCAGCGATTGGAAGGGCCTGCCGTCAAACTCCCCACGCGATTGTTTCTTGACGAAGCCCCGTGGTATCGCTGGTCTCCCAAGATCGCACAAACCCTGGCCAGTCACCTGCAGCAACTCGGCATTCTGACATCGTACTTGCAGAGTGAACTTGGAATCGAAGCCGATTCCGACTCCCCGCAAGAGCCAGAAGAATCCAAGGGTGTGACGCATCCACTTCAGTTGCTCCCCTATCGCAGTGAACGCTATGGGCTGAGGGCAGACGACTTCGAAACTGCGACGGCAATCGACCTCCGGCTTTCGCCCCTTCGCGACGCGTCCGGTCGCTTCGCTTACTGTGCCGAGCAAATTCGGCGTTGGGAAGCGACGCCAGAAGAACAACCTCTGTCCGGAGGCGGTTGGGTTTCCGCGTTCACGCTGCCACCCGATGTGCTTGATTTAGAGCACCTTCCCAGCAAGATCCACCAGCTAAGACACCTGGCTCCCCAAGCAGCCATTTCGGTGAGTGTCACCCCGGAATGGGTTTGGCACCATCGCGAAACGTTGCTGGCCATCCCGGCGGATTGCTTGCTCATCCGCGCCGGCCAAATCTCAATCCCTGGACTGCAATTCGCAGAACTGCTGCATCAACTGGTCCAACAGCCCGGTGTCCCGCCACTTTGGTTGACACCGCCGCGTTGGGAAAACCAACATGTCGCGTCAGTGGATGATTGCATCAAACTGGTTTCACTGGGCGTGTCGGCGATTGCCATCGACGGCTGGATGGAAGAGGTGTTTGACGCCATCGACCACGTGCCTGAACCGTCGATCTACTCCGGCAATCCGGAGGGTCAATTGGACCAAGCGATCAAGCCGATTTTGGAATCCCATCTGCTCCCCCAAATCGAGCGTTTCACAGCGTTGATCACCACGATCACTCATTCGCCCAGCCTCGGCACTTTCGACAAACCCACCGCCGACCGACTCAATATCCTTCATCTCGGTCACTGAACTCTCGGTCAGCAGGCATCTCAAAACGAAAACAGCCTTCTCACCGAAATGAGAAGGCTGCTGCGTTTCAAGTTTTGGACTTGGGTCAATCGTTGTTGGATGTTGAAGCAGGTTCTTGCCCCATCAACATCATCAGCATTGGAGCACCGGCTTTTCCACCACCAAAGGTGTAGCCTGCCTCCAAAGCTCGCTCGATGCGTTCTTTGCACTCGGTCAAGTGTGCCAAGCTGTAAGCATCCATCTTCTTGCCACACTTCTCAATCGTCGAATCCATCCGGCTTGCCAAGGTTCGCAATTGCATCCGAGCCAGGTTGCTGATCGGATGATACGCAGCCGTGTCTTGACCTTCTTCCAAGATCAAATCCACCAGTCGCTGAATATGCTCGCGTTGCAAGTTTCGACGCAGTGATGAAATCATCGGCTTGCGATCATTGCGATCCTCTGGGCACGGCTGATCGAGCTCTTCCCAAACCGCATTGCTGACCGTGTCCAACAATTCAGGCAACGTCAGAGCATCCGTTTCAGCAGGAAGACGCAGTTCATTGTCGTAAACCCGACGCAAGGTGGTTGGGTTCATGATCAGCGTCAAGGTGCTCGCTTGCATGCCCAAAACACGATCGTGAATTGGCCAAGTCGCTTCATTCGACATGCCACCACGGCCACTGTCGAGCCACTTGTCGACCCCCAAACGCTCGAGGATCTCCGTGGTCAAGCCATACGATTCGTCTCGGAAACTGGTGTCGATCACGTACTGCAACGCAGCACGTTGATCAGCGGCAGGAACCACCTCGACAGGAACGCGATTTCCGGGATCCCCCTTCTTATCACGATTGACGAATGCACCACCGATCCAGTTAGCCATCATACTGACCGACTTGGTTTGAATCGCCAGTGTCAGCTCGTATCCACGGCGAGCCTTGGCCCAGCTGTCACCTTCTTTGACGAATTTCTCGAGCAAACGTTCACGATACAACTGAACCAAACGCATTTGCTCTTCCGCGAAGGTCAGCGGGTCTTTCCCGAAATCATAGCGACGGGCGTAGGGATCCGGACCGCTGGTGTCCTCGTCCGTGGCGTACTGCAGCTCTGGCTCGGAGCACCGTTTCAAGATGTCCTTGATCTTGGAATCCTCAAAGGTGTACCCATATTCGATCGCCCAGAAGTCATAGGGACCGATATCGATCATGCCGTAGTCACCTTGGACGTCACCCGCTTCGTAGCGGTAATTGATTGGGCAGTAGTCCATCACCGAGGCGGTGAAGGTTTTCTTGCCTTTCAGCTCCTCACTGTTGATCTCATCGATCGTGTACAGACCTGAGGCCTTGAAGTTGTGACGCAATCCGAGCGTGTGTCCCACTTCGTGAGCGACCAGATCGGCCAACAATGGACCGACGAACCATTCTGGAATCCCATCCAGCAACTCGTCTTTTTCCTTGTCGCTGTCTTCTTTCTCATCGTCTTTTTTCTCATCGTCCTTCTTATCGCCGTCGGACTCTTCTTCTTCCGACTCTTCCTCCTTGTCTTTTTTGTCTTCGTCCTTGGCATCCGCGTCTGCCTTGGCGTCCTTGTCGACGTTTTCAGCTTCCGCTTTCTCCTTCGCTTCTTCTTCCTTTTTCTTTTCGGCTTCTTCGTCCGCCATCAGAGCCAAGCCCCAATTCATGCGAGCGAACGCCAGGTCCATGCTGCGACCGGATGCAGCCATGCACAAACCATTTTTCTGGCTGACCTGCCCCATCAGTCCATCAAATTCATCATCGCCCAACAACGCCGGATCGGCTTGCGCCATGGCATATCCCGCCATGGGTTGCTGTGCTTCGAGAGCATACTTGGCCCGCAATGAATTGGCGGATTCCGTTGCCCCCATTCGAACACGAGGGTCCCAACTGGGATGACTTCCCAACCATGCCAACGTTTCGGCACTCACACCTTCCATTGCCAACTTTGGCATCAGGTCGTTGTAGTTGAAATTGAAGTGACGGATCCAACCATCGGTCAAGATGATGTCCGCGTCCAAGATCTGCCCGGTCTCGGGGTGAACACGACTGGGACCGATCGCGGTTCCAACGTCGTTGTTCAACCAACGAACGAAGTTGTAACGAACGTCCTCGGGGTCTTTTTCCATGTGGATTTTGCTGACCGCGTCTTGATACTCAATCACGATCGCGTCGACGATCCCGACCTTCTCAAACGCCTTGTTCCAGTAGTCCACCCCTTTCTTGATCCAACGTCGATATCGAACCGGAGCAGTGTGCTCGACATAGAAACGAATGGGCTCTTTGGGAGGACTGAGCTTCAGCTTTGGATCACGTTTTTCGAGGTGCCAACGGTTGATGTAGCGAACCTTGGTTTCATCGTCCTGATACTGACTCAGATCCGAGAACGAAGTCACGAAGAAGCCAACGCGTTCATCCGCTTCACGAGGCTTGAAACCGCTGGAACTGCTGGGCACTTCGCTGAAAGAGTAGTGAAGCGTTTGGAGCTGGCCACCGCGTCCCACCACTTCAAACGCCAACTCGACGTTCTCGGGGAACACCTTGGCAGCCTCGACGGTGAACAATCGACTGTTGGCCAGACGGACAGACGCCCCAAAGAAAGTCGTCGCGTTGCCGATCAACAGGCTGTCCATGTCGACCACAGGACCGCCATTGGGCCCCATCGCCAGAATTGGCACGTCGAGAAGCACTCGGTCGGTGAACAACCGCTTGACCGATGCTTTGGATTCCGCGTCACCGGTCGCACGAATGTCCAAATTGGGAGCGATCAATGCGAGGCGATTGTTGTAGCGTCGCCACTGAACGACCCAGTCACCGGATTGCAATCCGGCGTAGCGATCGCCACTGCTGAGAGTCAATGCGACGAAGTACTTCTTGCCAGCAAAATTCTTTGGCAACTCGGCAATCACCGAGGCTTCCTTTTCATTTTGCCAAACATTGAACAAGCCTTTTTTGGCTTGTTGATCAGACACTGGAAGCTGTTCGTAGCCTTCAGAGATTTTTGCGAATGGTGGCAAGTCGGCGGCGGAACTGGTCAACGCGCTTCCAACGTATGTCACCGTCACGGCGGCAATCGTGGCCACTACACGGCAGATTCGATTCATACCCAATGCTTCCAATGGTTCGTTCGAAAAAAGGAGGGAGAGTCAAGACTAGGTTAAAATAAGCAGTCTCGGAGGTTTTCGTTCATTGTCTCTTCACTGTTTTATCCGATAAAGTCGGCGCAATCCAAACAATTTGCCGGACCAGTTGATACAAAACGCTCACTGAGCCGAGTTCACCGCCACACACGGGCTGCTAAGTGGCACAAGCACGCCATAGAAGAAAAACACCCCAAACTGGACCCCACCGCAAAATCAGTGGGGAAATTCAGCCAGCACTCGCGGGTCGATCTCCGATTGACGGTATGCCATCAAACGTTCCAGCGCGGCGCCGTCTTGCATCTGACAGATGGCCCAAACCGCAATCGCTCGCAGTTCAGCGTCGGAATCGCCCATCGTGATGAACAACAGTTCGATCGCGTCACGACGCTTTTGGTTCCCCAAAACAAGGATTGCATTTCGCAACATCCCTCGACGCCGGGATCGCCAAAACGGGGTTCGTCGATATCGCCGACGGAACTCATCGTCGGTCATCGTGAACAGCGCGGTCAGCTCCAACCACCCCTCCCGATGATTGGAATCGCTCTCCGATTCGCGATGGCCTCGCAGACCAGACAGATCGTGTTGCGCTCGCGCAGGCCGGCGATTCCAGGGGCAAACCTCCTGACAAACGTCGCACCCAAACGCCCAATCCCCGATGCCGGCTCGCAGGTGCCGCTCGGGCAACTCGGAGCTTTCGATCGTCAAATAGCTGATGCACTTGGACGCATCCAGCACACCAGGACGAGGGAAGGCATCCGTGGGACACGCGTCCAAGCAGGCAGTGCACGTTCCACAGTGACTCGACTCGTGCCTCTGGTCGATTGGTAGCTCCACATCCACCAGGACACAGGCCAGGAAAAAGTAGCTGCCCAACTGTTTGTTCAGCAACAACGTGTTCTTTCCTCGCCACCCCAATCCCGCCAGCACCGCGACCTCTCGCTCCATCAGCGGTGCCGTGTCCACAATTCCCCGAGCGTTTGCCTCTGGGATTTGCTCGCGAATCAGACGAACAATTCGTTTCAACTTGGGATGAATCACATCGTGATAGTCGATTCCCGACCACGTGTAGCGAGCCGTTTTGCCGAATGCCAAATCATCCCCGACGTCGGCATCAGGGATGGGTTCGCGATCAGACGCGTCGTAGTTCATGGCCAGAACGATGATCGACTTCGCGCCTTCCAGCACCCCGCTTGGATGACGGTAGGCATCCAGTCGACGTTCCAGGTAATCCATCGTTCCCGCATAGCCAGCCTCGATCCATTGCACCAACTGGTGGAACCCTTGGCTCGTCACGGCGGGTGCGATCCCCATTCCAGCGAAACCTTCCGACAGAGCAGCCTCGCGAATCTGCTCGACCGTCTCTCTCACGACAAACCGGCTTTTCGATCGCGAATCAGAAGGGAAGTCAAATCGCTGCGGCGGACAGTGGCAACCAAACGATGAGGCGGTTCATCGGTGACCACTGGCACACAGTCATCCGTTGTTTGGCGAAACAGTTCCACCGCATCACGCACGGGCTGGGCCGGGTGCAGCAGGACCTCCGGTGGCGTCGACAAATCGCCCGCACGAACCAGGTGGTCGGAATGAGGATCAAAGAAAGCCTGGTTGAGCAGATCGAATCGAATCAATCCCACCACGCAGCGATCTTCGTTGAGGACAGGAAACGTGTTGTCATGGGAGTGTTCCACGAAATGAACGACTTCGTTGAAATCGGCGCTCTCGGCAATCCCTTCGACGCTGCGGCGCATCACTTGTTCGACTCGCATGCGTTCGGACAACGCCTGCTTTTTATTCAGCAACCCGGCGGACCCCGCCAACCGCGTGAACACATTCCGCAGCGCGCCCAGCGGCGTGCCAAACGTATGGTGAATCGAATTCGCGATCGGCATTTCACCACTTCGCAACACCGCCGCACGGGTGAGCAACGGCCCAAGAATTTCGAAGACCACCACCGTCCCCAAGATGATCGTCTGGACTTGCCCGGCCATTTCTGGATTGCGTGCGGTTGCTGTCGCGGCCAAAGAAATCGCGACGCCAGCCTGCGCCAACATAGCTGGTCCCAACCACGTCTTCACTTCGGGAGAAGCTCCCGTTCTCGAAGCCATGAACCAAATGCCGGCGACCTTGCCAACGCTTCGCAACACGACGTAACCGGCGCCGATCATGCCAACATCCAGCAGCAAATTGAGATCGAGCTCGCTGCCATGAACCGAGAAGAACACCACCGTCAGCAGCCCGCCGATGGAATCCATTTGCGCTGTGATTTTCTGCGTCCCGCTCGATGAATTGACGACCACCAAGCCAACGACCAGGAACACCAACATGTATGGCAGTTCCCAGGTCTCACTCAGCCCCAGCATCAAGGCGGAAGCCCCAACCAGCAACACCAACCATCGCCGGGTGTGCATGATTTCGCACGCGTAGCTGATCACCAGGCCACCGAGCAGCCCCAGCAGAAAGGCGCCACCGAGCGAACGGACCAGCAAGAACACCGTTTCACTGAGCGATCCTGATGCGTCGCCTCCAGCCACTTCGATTGCGAGCCAGACCAACTCGAACGCGATCACAGCGACGAGATTGTTCAAGGTCACCAAGGTTCCCGTCAAACTGGTAACCGGCCCCTCCGCATTGGTTTCTCGCAGCACAAACATCGTCGTGGCGGGTGCGGTCGCAATCGCCAGCGTGCCCAACAGCGCGGCCTGGGCGGCCGACATGCCCAGTAGATAGGTGCCCACCGTGACGAGAACAACCGTGAACGCCAACTCGCCAAACGAGAGTGGAATCGCCCGCCGAGCAATCTTTCGAATCTGGTCGAACGGGAACAAGGTGCCAAGGTAGAACAGCACCAAAGCCATGGCGAGCTTTGTCAGTGGCTCCAGCACCAAATGATGCTCGTGCGGAATCAAATTGCCAAAACTGGGGCCAAGCAACAGCCCAGCGATCAGGTACGCGGTGACCTTGGGCAGACGCAAGATCTCGCTGGCCAGACCAGCCAGCAAACTGGCGGTCAACAACAGCCCCAACGTCGTTGCGATGTGCATCATTTCGACCGGACCCGAGTGCGCGTCACTCGCTATCGCGCCAGCGTCTGCAGCGCCTATCAAAAGGGTTCCGAAGGAGTCGATCATGGCAACTAGCGAGCGAAGGGCCGAGACGTAAGTCTGCCAAAACCGGCAAGCAGGCCCGCAGTTTAGCTAGATCTTGCTCTCAACGACATAGAACCTTGCAGCTCAATTTGAGAAGCCCGCCGCATCCACTCGGACACGACGGGCTTCGTCAAATTTCAGTCTCAGAAACCTCGGTCGTTCACACGCCGGATTCAGCCGGTGGATCCGACGCCCCATCTTCAGCAGGAGCCTCTTCTTCGCCGGAAACTTGCGGGTCAGATGCTTCCGACTCGGTCTCGGTTGCCTCTTCCTTCATCTCCGCTTTTTCGGCTGGATCCGTTTCGGAATCGGCGACCTCGGCCGCCTCTTCTGAATCAGCTTTTTCCGGCTCAGCGGACTCTTCGGCTTCCGCTTTCTTTTCGTCGTCTGCCACGTCTGCCGACTCATCCTCCATTGCAGCTTCTTCGGCAGCCTTCTCTTTGGCGGCTTCCTCTGCGGCAGCCGCTTCTTCGAGTCGCCGCTCCTCTTCTTCCAGTTCAGCCTGTCGTTTGGCGGCCAAATCCTTCTGAGTCTGACGGACTTGTTCGTACATGTCTTGGTCGACCTGCCCGTACTCACCCATCAATTCCACGAAGGCCTTCAGAGGGAAGTCATCGGGCATTTCGTCCGAGTCAATCGCGATGCGATAACGACGCAGGGATTCGTACAAATCCTGAGCCGTGTCATCAATCACGAGGATCGGATAGTCATCGAAGATCTCGGCCCAAACCTCGAAGGCTTCTTCGTACAAGCCAATTGCCTTTTCGAGTTCCGCATCCGCGTTGGCCTTTTCAGCCTCGTAGATCAATCGCCGAGCTCGAACGGTTCGTTCCTCTTGTTCGGCCAGAGCCAACGTGTCCCAGTAGGGATAGTTGATCTGCTTGCGATAGCCTTCGGTCTTCAGGATTCGCTCATCCAGATCCTTGATGTCTTCGACCAACTGCAGAGCTGCCAATTGCTTGGACTGTTGAGTTGCACGAGCGACCTCGTCGTAGTTGACACTGATCGAATCCTCGGCCTTCTCAGCGATCGACTGCTGCGATTTCGTCCGCTTCTCCTCAGGAGTCGACAGGGCGTCTCGTTGAACAGGCCCCAGCTTTTCAATCGCTTTGGTCCGAGCGGCCAAATACGCGTCACCCGCGACTTCTTCCAGCGTCTCGATCTTGTCGGCCTGTTGACGAATCAACTCGTCCAACTGACCCAATTTGATCGTGAACGCCGCGGTGGTGGGCACGGAACGATTGCCAAAGGCCTTCCAATCGGCGGAGGCCAATTGCCAAGCGTTCTGGGCACGTTCGTCCAAAATACCTTCCGACTCAATGGCTTCGGCGTGTTTCAGACGCCACTTCGGACCGGTCTCGTAGAAGTTCAGCGGTGTCTGACGACGAATCTGAACGCCGGATTCAACCAGGTCATAACCACGGTTCAGCCACAACCGGCCAACCAACCAGTTGTCCGGCTTATTCGTCGGCCCACGAGCCTCGGGACTGTCGACGGCGATGTCTTCTTTCAACAGTTCCTCATGAAGCTGTTCATCTTCCGAGAACAAACGCCGAAACTGCTCCTTCTCGTCCGACATCCCCATCTTTTGGCCATAGAACCAACCGGTGTACCAAACCAAGCGAGGTGCTTTTCGGTTTTGGTTCACACCCTTGGTCAGGAATTCAGTGCCTTCTCGGACCATTTCGTAGCGTTGACGATAATCGTCGAACTCGGTGGAAACGTTGTACGCCAAGTTGTGAGCCTGAAATTCCCAGACCTTATCAAAGTGAGGTTGCAACAAAGCAATGTTGTTGAGGGTCGCTTTCAAACGATCCCACTCGTGCATCACCCGGTAATCGTGCGACTTCTTCCAGAGCAGCGATGCCGCCACCCCACGAAGTCCCAACGAAGCGAGCTTCATCGTTTCACTGGCAGGGCTGATTTCACCGAGATCGCTCTCGGCAATGTCATACTTGCCTCGCAACTGGGCCAAGCGGCCGCCACCTTCCCCTCCACCACCACTGGGTTGCCCCAACAGGTACAAGGGAATCAGCATGACCACAAGGATCATCAGATAGACCAATTTACGTCGCAGAACTGTTGTGCGATTCATGCCGCGATCTCACGCGATTTCAGGATGAAATAACTGACGATAAAGGCAAGCAGGACGTACCCGAACGTTGCCGTGGCGTGCCGCGCGAGCAACGCACCGAAAATATCAAAGCCCGAAGCGGCGTACTCTGCCGTCTCGACCATTTTGGGAAGGTTGGGAAGTGCCGTGGCGATCGCATCCAGGCCATAAACAATGGCTGCATCGACCGTCTTGATCACCTTTGCCGCGACCGTGTCGACGTCCAACTGGGTCGTCATCGCATCTTGTCGAAGCAGACGAACCATCGATTCGATCGGCCCGCCTCCCCGTTCAATGCCACTGTCGATGTAGTGCCGAGTGTCGAACACCTGTTCCGCTGAGAAACCCAGCAAAACACAGACGAAGGTGGCGATCATGGCGACCGGCCCAGTCAAAAACGTACTGAACATCACGCCAAACGCGATCACCATCGTCATCTGCAACCAAATCGAGCCGTAGGCTTTGGTGAGGTTCCAACCGAAGGTGTTGTCAGCGGGGTGCAAGTAAACACCGCTCTTGGTCACGCCCAAGTACTGAGCACGATCCAGGCAGCGAACGATGATCATGATTTGACCGTCTTCGTTGACCAAGTCTTCGAACACATTCAGCATGCGAGTTTCGCTGCCGTCGGTGCCTTCCGTTTCAAGTGGCAGAATCTTTTCGTCCACTTCGTATTCATCCACGATGAAAGCAATCGGGTTGCTCTCGATGGCTTTATCAGGGTGCTTCATGGTGACCGAACCGCGAATTCCGGTTTCGATATCACCCTTGTAAGAACGATAGGCACGCAGCGAGAGGTCCACCGGAATGCCGTCGGGATACCGACTCTGCGTCACGTTTTCAAACGTGAACTCAGCGGTTCCCAGCGACCCACCTTCGACATAGCCGTGTTCAATCTTGCGAGATCCCTTGGCGACACCGATCAGACGTGCGATCCCAGTGCTGCTGTAACCACCGGCCAAACGTTCGTTGCCGACGTCGATGCCTTCTTCTTGCAGGTTCCCGGAACGATCCCGAAATCGGATCGAACCATACGATGGGATCCGGGCTCGCAACGCTCCCTGGGGAGGACCGATCTGGAATGTTCCGTCTTCATTGCGACGCACCACGTGACGGTGCCCACGAACAATGTTTGTCAGACCTTCACCAGCCTCATTCAATTCGAAGGTGTGCGAGTGGAACTGGACAAAATCGGTTTCACCCTCGTATCCGCCACTGGGGAGCTCACGAACCTCGACAACTTCTTGGTGCGAGTGATCCAACCCTCGAACCACAAAGACATAGCTGAGCAAGCCCATCGGAACCAAGATCATCGTGCCGACGCCGATGAACCCCAGCATTCGACCCGCGATGAGTTCCGTGACTCGCACGGGTTTGGTCACGATCGTGTAGATCGTTTTGTTTTTGATGTCCTCGGGCAGCGAGAACGCACTGATGAACAACGCGAGCGCCAACACCAAGTAGTTCGTGGCTGTCAACACAAAGCTGACATAGAGTCGAGCAGGGTCATCGCTCTGCGGGTTCAGGTACCAACCTGCCAGCAGCAACAAGACCACAAACAAACCGACGATGTAGAGAACTTTTCGCCGGAGTGCTTCTTTGAACGAAAGCCTTGCCAGTGCGAAGATGCGTCGCAAGCTGGTTCCCGGCAGGTCGAATTTGAAGAAGTCGCGAACCGCACGAGCGACGGCAAAGAAGCCTTCCCCCGAACCGTAACGAGACGACGAAATCACATAGCCTGCGATCAGCCCTAACACGATAGCCAGAGCAAACAGGACGATTCCCTTGAGCGCCGCACTTTCCAAGAAAGCACCGTCGCGAAAGAACCACTGCGAATACGACCAGAAATCTTCCGGTTGTAGGTTCATGCCTGTCCTCCGTCGCTGTCACCGCTGCCATCATTGGCGGGAGCCGCGTCGGAACCCTGGGAGAATCGGCGAGCACCTGGACGAGCTTCGCTCTCACGGACGATGTTCAGGAACAAGTCTTCCATCGTGGCCGTTGGGTTGTCGATCGACTTGACCGTTCCGCCGTGACGAGCGATGACATCTGCGATCTCGGTTTTGGCCGCCTCGGACAACCCGGTCGCGTGAACTTCGGTCACGTCTTGAACCTTCAACAGATCGCTGACTCGCCCCAACTCTTTCAGTTCGCCTTGGTGCAAGATCGCAACCCGGTCGCAAACATCTTGCACGTCCGCCAATTGGTGGCTGCACAGCAAGACCGTTTTGCCTTGATCGCGGAGGCCAAGGATCAAATCCTTCATCTCGCGAGTACCGATCGGGTCCAATCCAGTGGTTGGTTCGTCCAACAAAATCAGATCGGGGTCGTTGATCAACGCCTGAGCCAAACCGACCCGGCGGGTCATCCCCTTGCTGTATTCCTTCAGCTGGCGGTGCTTGGCACCCTGCAAACCAACCATTTCGATCAGCTGCGAAACTCGATCGCGTCGTTCCGAGGCGGACAGGTCAAACAGCCGACCATAGAAGTCGAGTGTTTCTTCTGCCGTCAGAAATTTGTACAGGTACGATTCTTCGGGCAAATACCCGATCCGCTCGTTCTTGCGGGTTTCGCTGGCGTCTTGATCGAACACCAGAACTCGCCCGCTGGTCGGAAAAAGCAACCCCAGGATCAGTTTGATGGTGGTGGATTTGCCGCTTCCGTTGGGCCCCAACAAGCCAAAGATTTCTCCCGGACGGACTTCGATGTCCAAGGACTTCAACGCGTGAACCTTTTTCCGGCCCCAGAAGTCGCGGTAAATCTTGCTCAGGTTGCGGGTTTCGATGACGATCGAGCTGGAGGCGTCGGCAGAATCCGGTGTCGCGGTCTGCGGCGCGTCTGCCACTGCCGCGTTGGGTTCGGTACTCACGGATGAAGGATCCCGACTCAGAGAGAAAAGACGAATAAAATGAATGAAAGAGACTCGTCAAAATTCCGAGCCTACCGAGAAGTCCCCTACGCTACGAGGTATCCTCCCAGACGGTTCGGGGTTGTCAGCCAGGGTTTCTATTTTTATCACTGCGACTGTTCGATTCCCGCATGCTCGATGCCACGCGGGCAATCCCTCTCCCGGCGTCTCTGACCACCTCCCACGATCACGATGATTCAAACACCGAAAATGGATCGACCGTGATCTCGCGAGACAGCGACGCCTACCAAACAGCCCTCGGCTGGTTGGTCGACCGAATTGATTACGAAAAACTGGCAGCCCCCGGTTCACGCTACCGTTTCACCTTGGAACGGATGCGAGATCTGATCCGGCGACTGGGCCACGGTCAACACCTCACCGTCGATCCTAGGGAAGAAGGCGAACACACCCCCTCCAGCGGAGACACCACCCCCGCCAATCGGTTCTCCCCGTCAGTTCCAACCTCCACCATCACCCGCTCGAATGCTGGGCATTCGGATGCGCAAGGTGGCCAATCCAATGCTGGGCGAAACACGGACGAAGGTCCCCAAAACCAAGTCCAAATCGTGCATTTGGCGGGAACCAAGGGCAAAGGAAGCGCGGCCACCATGGTCGCCGCTCTACTGCACGCGGCAGGTTATCGAGTCGGCCTGTACACCTCTCCCCACTTGGTGCACCTGGAAGAACGATTCCGAGTCGACGGTGAAATCGCCACCCCCGAGGAGATGATCGGGTTGATCGATTCCATGCGTCCGATCGTCGAAGCGATGGCGGCGGCTCCCATCGGTGGCCCCTCGTTTTTCGAGCTGACCACCGCGATGGCGATCGAACACTTCCATCGACACCAATGTGACGTCTGGGTTCTGGAAACGGGCTTGGGCGGACGCCTGGACAGCACCAACGTCTTCCAAAGTCACGCCACCGCGATCACCAGCATCGGGCTGGACCACCAACACGTGCTGGGCAAAACCGTGGAGTTGATCGCGGCAGAAAAAGCCGGCATTTTCAAACCGGGTATACCGGCCATCAACGGCGTCCCCCCCGGTCCGGTGCGAGATGTGATCGTTCGAACGGCCGAGCAAGTCGGCGCTCCGCTGAGTCACTTGGGGTCGGAGATCCAAATTGAAACGGATGCGGAAACCAATCCAAACTGGGGCAGCCGCTTCCGAATTCGAGGGCTCAGTGATTGGATGCCCGCGGAAACCAAGATCGAACTGAAACTCGAAGGAGCCCACCAAGTTCAAAACGCCGCCATCGCGTTGGCGTTGGTGAATTCATTGCCCGAGATCACGCCCAAACTTCTTCCCGAGCAACGCATTCACGAATGCCTCGCCTCGCTACAGATCGAAGCTCGTTTGGAACGATTCCAATTGCCTGGCGACCGGATCGTGCTGCTCGACACGGCTCACAACGCGGACTCGATCGAAGCGATGCTGAACGTTTTGAACCAGCGCATGCATGACCGTCGAAAACATTGCTTGTTTGGCACCAGCGCCGACAAAAACGTGCTGGCAATGTTCCAGCGGATGCAGCCTCACTTCGATTGCTGGACGCTGACTCGATACGAAGGCAACCCTCGCTTCGTGCCCGTCGCTGATCTGCACCAAGCGGCAATCCTGGCGGGGCTGATCCCGGAACAGATCACGCAATCCGCGACGCCCATCACAGCGATCCAGCACGCGGTTGGCTCCCTTGCCGCCCATGAAGTTCTAGTCATCTGCGGCTCGTTCTTCTTGGCCGCAGAGCTTCGTCCCTGGCTGGTCCAACAACGCGATCAGCTGGTGGAGTCACCCGAATCGGAAGATTCCTCGTTGGATTCGACTCGCGTTTCACCTCCATCGAGCGGCTCATCGAGCGGCTGAATTCCGATTCGAGCAGCACGCTCTTCCCATCGTTTGCGAGCGTACTGCTGCAAATCAACTTGCCTGTCCGACTCGTCCACGATTTCCAGTCCGAGCAGCGTTTCCACCAAGTCTTCCAGCGTCACCAATCCAACAATGCTGCCGTACGAATCGCTGACCATCGCCAAGTGATGGCGACCTTCGAGCAAGATTTCCAGCAACTTTGGCAACGGACGGTTGTGCCGCACCACCGCGACGGGACGCGAAAATTCTTTCAGCGTTCGATTCGATTGACCTCGCGTGTGGGCGAGCAACAAATCGACTTTCAACACAAATCCTGTGATCCGATCCAACTGCTGATCGTAAATTGGAATTCGCGAGACCGGCAGATCCACGACCTCATCACTTTGAGGCGGGGCACTGGGGTCGGAGGCCCCATCGCCGACCGCCTCGGGTTCGCCTGATTGTTCGGCCAGCGTTTTGCTTAACAATTCGCCCACCGTCATCGTTTCAGGAAAAGCGATGATGACCACGCGTGGGGTCATGATGTCTTCTGCCGTCAAATCGGGCAGTCGCATCAAGGACTGAAACACTCGCGATTCGTGATCATCCAACACGCCCTGCTGAGCACCAATTTCCGCCATCGCAGACAATTCGTCACGGGTGAGCGTGTGATGACCTTTGCCGCCCGACAACAACTTGGTCAACTGCTCACTCAACCAAACCAACGGGTAAAGCAGAACGATCAGGTAGCCAACCGAGGCCGCCACGAACGGGCCGAGCGCACGCCAATGCAACGCGCCAATGGTCTTGGGGATGATCTCACTGAAGACCAAAATCAGCAGCGTCATCAGAGCACTGGCAATGCCGACCGCATGACCGCCGTACACCGTGTCGCCGTACAACTTCGATGCTTCCGCACCCACACCGGCAGCCCCGATTGTATGAGCGATCGTGTTCAAACTCAAAATCGCGGCCAAGGGCCGATCGATGTTGGCTTTCAATCGGCTCAGTCGTTTCGCAGCAATCGGCTTGGTCTTGTCCAGCGTTGCAATGAACGACGGCGTGATCGATAGCAACACGGCCTCGGCAACGCTGCAGTAGAAAGAAAAGCCAATCGCCGAAACGAGGTAGATCAACAGAAGCATGAACAGCGAATTCAATGAGAAGGAGACGGGCCTCGGGGTTGCCATCATACAGCACAAGGCAGTCTCGTAACCGCCCACCTGAGCGTTCAATTCGATCACGGTTCAACCTCCCCCAAGAACCACGTCGCGGCTTGGTCCGGTTTCTTGGTCCGTCGGGATTGTTAAGCTTCCGAGCACTCTTCCACCTGGTTTTTGCCTCCCCTCACCTTTCGCCGAGTTCGCCATGGCTGCCCAACCGATTCCACCCGGCATCGTCGTCACCGGTGCCTCCAGCGGGATCGGCCGGGCGATCGCGATCCGATTGGCGGAATCCGAGCGGGCCGCACAGAGGCATTCGCGGATCCTGGTTCACTACTGCCGCAATCGTGAAGGCGCAGAAACCACCGCCGATGCCATTCGATCACGAGGCCTAGACGCCGACATCATCGCCGCGGATCTGGCTGACTCAGGTGACGTGCACCGATTGTCCAAGGAAGCTTTTGAGAGACTTGGCAGCGTGCAAACTTGGGTCAACAACGCCGGCTTGGATGTCCTCACGGGCGAGGCAGCCAATTGGTCGTTCGACGCGAAGCTTCAACACCTGTTGGCCGTCGATCTTCAAGGCACCATCGCACTCTCTCGCCTGGTTGGCGGTCAGCTGCAACAACAATCCATCGCGCGAGCGACTGACGATGGCGTCGTTCCCTCGATGATCTTCATCGGATGGGACCAAGCTCCGCTGGGAATGGAAGGCGAGGCTGGCATGATGTTTGGGCCCGTCAAAGCGGCGGTGATGGCGTTCTCCGCTTCACTCGCGCAAACCTTGGCTCCCCACGTGCGAGTCAACACGGTCTCACCGGGCTGGACCCAAACAGCCTGGGGCGAAACCACGTCCGGCTACTGGGACGACCGAGCGAAACATCAATCGCTGATGCATCGCTGGGGCAGACCGCAGGACATCGCCGAATCGGTTGCTTACCTGGTCGCCCCCGAAAACAACTTTGTCACCGGGCAAAACATCAACGTCAACGGTGGCTGGAATCGCCGTTACGACGCTCCACCAACATCTGATCAATCAGATTTGTGATCTGATCCGCCGAGGCCTCCGGGGTTCGATCCGCGACCGAACGTCGCGCCTGCAACCGCATTTCCAGTCGCTCGTCGGAGCCCATTCTTGAGAACGCATTCAGCGCGTCGCTCAACGAGTCCGCTTGATCAATCTCGACCACCCAACCGTTTTGCTCAGGACGCTCCTGACGGTTGCGAATCAGCGTCACGACCGCTTGCGCCCGATCGTTTCCGATCACGACCAACCCGCTGTGCAAGGCTTCGTCGACCACCAACCCCCATTCATCGCCGCGTGTCGGAAAGAACATGATTTCATGATCGCGGTACGCGTCGCGAATTTGCTGGGCGTCGCAATTGCCTCGCCAATCAACCGTCAAGTTCGACGGGGTTGGAATCGCACGCAACTGCTCCAGCAACGGACCGCCCCCAATGAGGGTCCAGTCGACAATCAGTTCCGGCGATCGCCGGGTGACTTCCATCATGGTCGTCAGAGCTTCGCGAACACCTTTTCGGTCGATCAACTGACCGACCGTCAACACACGAACTCGATCCTTCGACTGACGGATCAACTCCCCCGTATAAATTTTGGTGGGGTCGGCCGAGTAATCAAACGGTGCCAATCGTCTTTCCGGAACTCCTAAATCGATCAGCCACTGCTTGCACTCGGGACCGTGATGGGTCACCCGGTCGGCCTGCGACAGCAGCAATCGTCGCTGGATTCGCCGCAACCATCCGGACCGACTGGCTTCGATCCAGGGCGAGGTGCTCACTGCAATGACCAACTGGCACCGGCGTTCCCGCAACCCAAACCATCCCGATCGAGCGCAGTGAAACGCTGACATCATGGATCTCACACCCAATTCGGTCGACACCACGACATCGGCCTTCGCTCGCTTCAACTGCCGCAAAGTGTCGAGCGGAAAGTGAACGTAGTTGACATCAGAATAACCATCCGGGTGATGATCCACTCGAGTCCGAGTCCACGTTTTCTGCTGCCGAACATCAAGCCCGCCATCATCTGGCTTCCACGTTCGATTGCCTTCCATGGCAACGGAGATCAGGACAATCAATTGCCCGACGCGCTGATCCCAGGCTTGAGCAATGGCAACTGAATCAGGCGCGAAAAAGTTGCGTAGATTGACGACCGTCGCAGTGGAAGCTCGCTTCATGATGCCCCCCAAACCCCAGGGCTTCCTGCATAATCGGTTGATGTTTCAGCAGCGTCCCGTTGCGAACGCTCGGCTTCCGCCGCATCCAACTGCCGAGCATCGACCAACACCGGATAGAAAATGCACGTCATCCAAACAAGGGTGCATGGACCGGGGAAAATTTCCAACACCGTGTCCTCGGTCATGCACGACAGAATGGTGAACGCCGAAAACGCGCGGATCAACAAGTGCTCTCCCACAAACACGAGGCAGACGTTCCAAAACAACAACCCAGCCATCAATGCCCCAGCGATCAATCCACCCGCCAAAGAAGCATGGAGCACCGCGTTGTGCGTGGCCTGCGAGTACTCCAACATCAAGATCGGCGCGGCATTGAAACCGTGCCCAACGATCGGACGCTCCCAAATCAAACCGATTGCTTTTGTCCAAATTTCGGAACGTCCGGTTCCACTGGTGATCTCCTCCGCATCCCCTGACTTGGACACCTTTTCCAACACCTTCCCGACGAACTGATCCTCCCGCCCGGTTGCGTAGAGAAAGGTCATCCCGACCACGCCAAGCAACGCGATCAACGCGATGGCAGAAACTCCCACGCGACCTCGCAAATGGTCCAAGAACAAGATGCTGACTCCAAAAGCCCCCGCTAACAACGCGGTGCGACTCCAGGCCAAGTAGGCCGACAGCGCAAAGCAGGCCGCCACGGGAAGGGCAACGTTCAATCGCAACGTGCCACTGCGAAACAGGTACAGCGTTGCAATCACGCCAAGCACCATCGCTCGTCCCACCGCATTGGGATGCGCCGTCCCCGACATTCGATTGACCACCAAACCATCGGCCAACAACTCGGGAAACATCCCGTACTTGGGCACAAACACGTACAAAAACAATGCCAGCCCCATTGTCGCGGTCACACCGACCAAGACTGCGGTGACGACCCCACGCAAACCAATGGCGAACAGCGCGACGACCAAGAACACGACGTAGGCGACGTTGATCAACGCAGCAGGCAGCGACGAACCGCTGATCGCGATCGGCGTTGCCAATCCAACCAGCATCAAAATGGCCAACACAACGACGGGAGGCATCGTCGTCAAGGTTTGCCGAACGTTCGCAGAAGTCAGCAGACCATACGCCCCCACCAGAAAAGCCGCCCCTGCCACCACCAACTTGCAGGCAACCCGGATGTCCAGACCGACCGTCATGGCCGTCGCATCCGAACCAATGTCAAGCGGCCCGAAGAAGGTCGACAGAGCGACCACCAACCAAGACGTGAGGGACAAATACGAACTGTTCCTCCATGCCGATCGAATTTGCTGAGTGAGTTGCAGCATGGTGACGAGAATTTAGCTCACTAACATCAGCGGAGATCACAAATCAAAGGTGCCCCCAGCATAATTGGCGTCGGGTTCGTTTCGCAGGCGTGTTTGGAAGTTCGTCGGCCCAAACATTTTCCGCCGCCTTTTTCTTCTGTTTTGCCAGCCCCGACTGCTGGCAGAACCCTCCAGCGGACCATCAGCCAAGGCTCCCCCGCCTCCCCAGAGGGAATCTCTGAGTTGCTGCCGAAGTCCCCACCCGATTGAGTCCAGACTGGCATCTCACCTGGCAATGCATGGCCAGATCCCCAGTGTTCTTGCGAGACGCAGCCAGCGACGGAGTCGCTCCCCGCCAATTCCGCCGCCATCGAGCTTTCGGGTTGGCTTCCGCATCTGGGCACCGAAGTTTAGAATCCGCCAAAACTTGTTCCGAAAACAGGCGTTTTGCCCCGGAACCTCCTCCCCATCACCCCTATGCAACCGAGCCGCCTCGAATGACTGCATCAGCCCAAGGTGTGCAAACCACTCCCACCCGCCAATCTTCCGCCAGCAACCCCGAACGGGTGTTCAATTTTTCGGCGGGTCCGGCCACCATGCCCGAATCGGTGCTGCGGGAAATTCAGGATGAGATGCTGTGTTACCCCGGCGCGGGCGCGTCGATCATGGAAATCAGCCACCGCGACAAGCTGTTCGTCGATGTGCTGCATGATGCAGAATCGACGATCCGTGAATTGTTGAACGTCAGCGACGACTACTCGGTGATGTTCATGCAAGGGGGAGCCTCGCTGCAGTTCTCAGCGATCCCTGCCAACTTGCTTCGCGGCAGTGGCAAACGAGCCCAGTACGCCCTGACGGGCTCCTGGGGCAAAAAAGCGATCAAGGAAGCCAAGAAAGAAGGCGACGTTGATGTTCTCTTCGACGCGGCGGAATCGAATTACGACCACGTGCCCTCGGCGTCCGAATTGGTGTGCCCCGACGACGCGGCCTACCTGTACTACTGCAGCAACGAAACGATTCAAGGCGTTCAGTTCCCTACCGAACCAAACTGCCCCGACTCGGTGCCCTTGGTCAGCGACGCCTCCAGCGATTTTCTTTGTCGCCCACTGCCGATTGAAAAATACGGTTTGCTGTACGCCTGTGCTCAGAAAAACGCAGGACCTGCCGGCGTGTCTGTCGTGATCATGCGCAAGGACTTGCTCGACCGAGCCGACCCCAACATCCCCGGCTACCTGCACTTCAAGAACCATCACGACAACGACTCGGAATGGAACACCCCGCCGACCTTCGCGATCTACGTGCTCGGCAAAGTCGCTCGTTGGCTGCGTGATGACATGGGCGGCCTGGAAAAAATGGAATCCATCAACCGTGAAAAATCACAGCATCTCTACTCGACGATCGATTCCAGCAATGGCTTCTACCGTGGCCACGCACAACCCAATTGCCGCAGCTTGATGAACGTGACGTTCAACTTGCCCAGCGACGAACTGACCGCGAAATTCATCGCGGAAGCGGCGGAGCACAAACTCGCCGCACTCAAAGGCCACCGCAGCGTCGGCGGTATCCGAGCAAGCATCTACAACGCGATGCCTCGTGAAGGAGTCAACACATTGGCTTCGTTCATGAACGACTTCGCCAGCAAGAATAGCTAGTCAGCCTCCCTGAACCATCCATCCCCAACCTTCAATCTCAATCCCCACCATGCATCGCATTCTCGTTCTGGATGATATCGCCCAAGAAGGCATCGACTTGCTCGAAGCCACCGAGGGCATCGAATACGAAGTTCGCACCAAACTCAAAGGCGAAGAACTTCGCCAGTCGCTCAACGAGTTCGATGCGGCAATCCTTCGCAGTGGCGTGACCATCACACCGGAATCACTGGAAGGCAACACGCGTCTGCGAGCCTTGGTTCGCGCTGGCGTCGGAACCGACAACATCGATAAACCAGCCGCGACGCGGCGCGGAATCGTGGTGATGAACACGCCCGCCGGCAACACCGTCAGCACCGCCGAACACACCTTCGCCATGCTGCTCGCCATGAGCCGCAACATTGCCGCGGCCAACCAAAGCCTGGTCGAAGGCCGTTGGGACCGCAAGAAATTCATGGGCACTCAGGTCGCCGGCAAAACCCTGGGCATCGTCGGCATGGGCCGCATCGGTCGCGAAGTTGCCTCGCGTGCTCAATCGTTTGACATGGACGTGGTCGCTTTCGATCCCTTCCTGACGGACGACCAAGCCGAATCGTTGAAGGTTCGCCGCGTCGGAACGGTCGACGAAATGCTTCCGCAAATCGATTACTTGACCGTCCACACGCCGCTGACGCCCGAAACTCGCGGCCTGATCGGCATGGAGCAACTTGAAAAGGTCAAACCGGGCCTGCGAATCATCAACGTCGCTCGCGGTGGCATCTACGATGCCGAAGCAATGGTCGAAGGCTTGAAATCGGGCCAGCTCGGTGGGGTCGCGCTCGACGTCTACGAAAACGAACCCTGCACAGACAGCCCGCTGTTCGGAATGCCCGGCGTCGTCTGCACACCACACTTGGGTGCCAGCACCGAAGAAGCCCAGACGCAAGTTGCCGTGGAAGGCATTCACCTGCTGCTGAACTATCTCCGCACCGGTGAGATCCGCCACAGCGTCAACGTGGCTTCGCTGGACCCCAAGACATTGGCCGAGCTTCGTGGTCACCTCAACGTGGCTCACCGCTTGGGATTGTTCCTCAGCCAACTGCACGGCGGTGGCATCGACCACGCTCGCCTGACGTTCCGCGGCGAAGTCTCCAGCAAAGACACGCGAGTTCTCAACAATGCATTCTGCGCTGGATTGCTCGAACGTGTGGTCGAAGACGCCAACGTGATCAACTCGGAAATGTTGCTTCGCGAGCGTGGCATCGAACTGACCTGCGAACGCGTTGGCGACAAAGGCGCGTTCACCAGCAGCATCACCGCGGAAGTCAGCGGCAACGGCAAAACCGTCCAAGCCGGTGCCGCGATCCTCGGCCACGAAATGCCGCGTTTGATCCTGGTCAACGGGTACCGCCTCGAATCGTTCTTGGACGGCAAACTGCTGGTGTTCGTCCACAAGGATGTCCCAGGGATCATCGGTCGCGTCGGCATGACGTTCGGCAGTCATGGCGTCAACATCGCCCAAATGGCAGTCGGACGCGAAGGCGATGCCCCCGGTGGTGCTGCCATTGGCGTGCTCAGCCTGGACGGCGACGTGCCCGCAGCGGCACTCGACGACTTGCTCGCGATTGACGCGATCACGGAATGCCAAGTCATCGACATGCCCAAGGCCGGCCAACTGCCCAGCTGGCTCAGCTAAGCAGGAATGCTGGGGGCAGAATCATGTGAGCCGTTTGGGCGTTGGCCTGGACTGCTGAACGTTTGGGGGGGAGTGTCCATTCATTTGCGCAAGTTTTCATCCCGGTAGGGATGCAAGATGGTAGCTGTCGGTAAGCGATAGCGCTACCGACGGACATGCAAACCCCACGCCGCCACTCTCCATCCCGCCGTGGCCATCGGCCACGGCGGGATGGAGAGTGTTTTTAGGAAGCTCGCTTTCCGGGGGTACGCCGCTACGCAGCAACCCCCGGCTACCATCTGACATCCCTACCGGGATGAAGAAAGACAGAAGTCGGAATAGAAACAGACGTTCAAAAAAAGCCATCGACACCGAAGATTGAACAGCCCAGCGTTCGCCCGGTTTTGCGTGGGAGCAGCGGCGTTTGCCTAGACATTTCAAATGCCGAACGACTCCTGCCTACCTGCTTGAGCGTTTAAACCGTCATGGACCAAACGAAACAAGGCACGGTGATTTTCACCGTGCCTGCTTTCGTTTTGATTCGGTTGCCACTCGTGTGCTCAGCGAACAATTCGAGCGGCGGAGGTGGCCAACACGTGAGGCGTGTCGATCCCCTTCAGATATCCACTTTCGCCCGTCACTCGAATGGTGGCTCCCAAGTGCGAATGCACATCGACACCGGGCGCTGGCGTCAGATAGGCCAACGTTCGGCCGCCACGGTCCGTGATGGCGTACGGGGGACGACTTGGATCGGCGGAGTAAACCTCCACCAGCGTTCCTTCGTGAACCGGCAAGGCAACGGGTGCCGCATGGGGCACTTCATGGGAAACCGTTGCAATCTCTTGAGGCAGCTGCGGAGACGGAATTGGATTCGTCGCCGCACCTGGCAGGCTACCATTGACTCCCGCCGCTGCGGTCGCCATGGAGGAAATCGGTGTGACTGGCGAAGGAATCGCGAGAACGGGTGTCATCGGCGTGGGAAGCGACATCGTCTGCACGACCGTCTCTCCGTCGCGTCGTTGAGCAACCACCTGATATTCGCGGCAACGAGTCGCCAAGGCATGCAACTGCAGGCGTTCAGCGGCTTCAGCTACCAATGCGACCTCAGGTGCCGATGCTCCTCGCGCCATCAGCTTGGAAAATAGAACTGGCAACATGCTCACATCGGCTTGGGCGACATCTCGCTGGACCTGTTCGATTTGAGCCGCTGCGATGGTTCGTAACTTTGGAGGCGCCGCAGGAAACGTTGCCGAGACCTGCTGAATTCCCGAAGGCGATGTTTGATCCCATCCCCCACCGGTCATTGCAAGGGCCCCGTTTCCGTCAACCATCCGGGGACGCGACGTGATCGTCATTCGTGAATCACGCATGCTCGATTCGGCAGGAGGGGTGGATGAAGCGAGCGATGGTAACGCAGCGAGGTTTGCAGCTGATTGAGAAGCAGTGGGTCCCGGATTGGCAGCAACACCACTGCCAACGACATCACTGCGGACTGGTTCTTCATGACCCACCATGGCGATGGCTTGCGACATTGAGCCTGCGCCGGCGACCCGGTGATCTTCGATCGGTACCAAATCAGGGATGCGACGACTCGATTGAGTGACAGGTTCCAAGTCAGCCACGTCTTTGGAGCCTCCACCGACCAGTGATTCCAAGCCGCGAGCAATCCGATCTGAAAGGCTACGAGGATGATGATCCGCCTTGGCAGCCACTTCTGCGCCAGGATGAGCCTGTTCTTCACCGCGGCTCAACCGAGCCACACGATCCGCCAATTCACGGCGAGGGTGAGAGCGTTCCAGACTTTCGGTTGGAGATTGAGAGCCGGTCCTCGATTCCCACTCTTCGTCGGCCACGTCCGCTTCGAATTGCGACATGGCAATGCGCGGTTGCTCCCCGGCTGGTGCGGGTTCGGTGTTGCCATCAGGAATGAACATGTGCTGGGCCGGCTCCGGTCGTTTCAGACTCGCGACCAACGCTTCCGCCGTGGCAGCCGTTTGGTCCTGGTGAATCCAACGAAACTCGCCGGAAGGAGGCACAATGCGATACCAGGTTTGCGGTCCATCGGGGCCTTCGCGTTGGCTGCTGCCAACGATGGTGACCTCTTCGCCCTCGCCCAGTTGAACCTGCCATCGATAGCGGCGGGCTCGTCCGAGATTGGTTCCAATCCAAGCAACCGTTTTATCTTCGGTGACGGTTGCCGTCCCCAGCACATCCGCCCCGGATGATTGCTTTGAGTTGCTTCCTTGTTTCAGTTTGACCGCATCCGCGGCGACCCAACAAAAGCTTTCTTCGACCGGGCGTACGCCCAACCAACCGTCGCTGGTTTCAACGTAAACTTCGAGTTCTTGCCCGTGCCGAACAGGATCAGTTTTGTAGTATTCGCCCGACGGCCCACAACGAAGATGCGCCTCTGTATCGGACACAAACACCAAGTAGGGCTGGTTGACCGTGTTGGCAGAGGTGTCTTGGCCGTCCGCAGAACCGACGAAGGTCGTGAGACAAGCCAGACCGCCCCAGAGGAGCTTCATGGCCAGAGACGACAGCGTCCCTTCGTGCGACGGAGAGGTGGCGGTGTGTTCGTTCATCAAAACACTGCGTGTGACGCGGAAAACCGGGAGGTACCGTCCACAGACCAGCCTGCCGACGGCGATGCACCTGAAACCAGGGCATCACACCGATCGATAGCGAGATTTGGCCTCTCGCGACAAGCCCAATCGCGAGACATCAGGCAGAGCCGCCTCCAGCTGCCTTGCCGGTGTGATCTCCCCAATCGATACAGCCTTCTTCACCCCTGGACTCTCTCCAAAGGACTTACCTCACACCCCTCCATGGATCGGTGTTTTTGTGTGCTATGGTTGGATCGGCAGAGCACGTCCTGGGGCAAAACATGACAACCAAGCAAATCAACGCCCTGAGAATGCGGCAGATTCTCATCAAGCGTTTTGGCATCGCGATCGGCATCATTTTCGCGACGATCATCCTCGCATTCATCTGCGAATCCGAACAAATTCGGAAAGCGGACGAAGATGCGTTCCTGGTCAACGTCAGCGGTCGACAACGGATGCTGTCTCAACGCATTGCACTGGCGTCTCGCGCCCTGCTGCTTTCAGATTCCCCTCGATTTGAGGCAAGCTGCCGAACGGAACTGAGCGATTCGATTCAATTGATGCGGCAGTCGCATGAGTTCCTGCTCCAAGATGTCCAGACCTCGCCCGGACGCAATGCGATTTACCTGGGCGAAGGTCGACTCGACTCCCAAATAAAAGACTACCTTCGCAGCGCTGAAGAAGCACTTGCAACGAGCAATCGAAACGTCACGGATCACCTGGCTCGCGTCGCCTTCGATGGCCCAATGCTGGGCTTGCTGGATCAAGTGGTCACGGAGCACCAGTCCGATGCAGAGAACCGGATCCAGGCGTTTGGAACCTACAAGGCAGTCCTCACCCTGATTTCATTGGGCACCCTGTTCGCCTTGGTTTGGTTCGTATTCCAACCCACCGTCGCACTGGTCACCCACAACCTGGAATACCTCGAAAAATCAAACGCGGAACTGATCGAGTTCACCTACCGAATGTCGCACGACCTTCGTTCGCCAGTGGTGTCATCACGCTGCCTTTCGCAACTCGCGATCAAGTTGCTCGACGAAGATGATCCGCAAGAGGCCAAGGAAGCCATGCGCCGAGCTGAAACTTCGTTGACGAAACTGTCCCACACGATTCAAGATATCGTTAGCCTGGTCAAACAAAGCATGACAGACCCTCTCGTTGAGACCGTTCCCCTCCGCTCCATCATCGAAGAGGCGGTGCAACACAGCCGTGATTTGCCCGGTGGTGACGTGATTGACTTTCAAGTCATTTGCGATGAACAGCTTCAAGTGCAAACCAAACGGGTGCCCCTGAAACAATCGATCGAGAACCTGGTTAGCAATGCCGTCAAATATCGAGACATCAACAAACAGACCTCCCGAATCACGATTGAAGTGATAACCGCCAAGAATGATTTTGAATTGTCGATTTGCGACAACGGCCTGGGAATTGATCCCAAATTCAACGACCAGATTTTCGGGATGTTCAAACGCTTTCACCCGCACGTCTCATCTGGAAGCGGACTGGGCTTGTATCTGGTGTCTAAAAACGTCGATTCGATCGACGGATCGGTCGGTTACCGTCCAACAACAGACGGATCCCGATTCACAATCCATTTCCCCAGCCTGGGAGCCTGATCAGTGCGAATCCTCCTCATCGAAGACGATGAAGCGTTCCACTACCTCTGCCAGATGGCCTTCAAACGCGCCGGGGAAGCCGTCGATCTCACCACCGCCTTCGATGGCTTGGAGGCATTGGCAATCCTGCGAGACGGTGAGACGAAACCAGATGTGATTCTGGTTGACATCAACATGCCCCGGATGAACGGTCACGAATTCTTGCAGGAGTATTCCCAAACGGACCCCGGCAACCTGCCGGTCGTTGCGATGCTCACAAGCTCAGAAGATCCACGTGACCGTGACCCAGCCATGCGGTACCCGTTTGTAAAGGACTACCTCGTCAAGCCGCTCACCGGGGATCATATCCAGCACATCAAACAAATTCACGAAGCGGTCCGAGCCTCCACGGTTCAGGTCCTGGGAGAAGGACGCCTCGAAGAACGTCAGTCATAAAATCGACGTCCCTCGGCCACGGCGGGAAGCGGAGTGTTTGGGGTGCCCTCGTTTTCCGGTGGTGCGCTGCAGCGACCACCGGCTACCGTCTGAAATCCCTACCGGGATGAAAACAGATCGAAGCCGAAAGACTCCGGTCGATCTGCTGAGGAACCATTCGGAAACAACTTCGGGATTCAAAAGTAGCGGAAGGGCGCGAGCCCTCCGGTGACACACCGTGCGGCTCACGCCGCTCCGCTACAGCCGAACTTGATTCCGAACGATTCCTTAGGTGAGCTCTTCCGCCCCGCCATTCTGCAAGGCAGCGACGATTTCTCGGACGCGTTCTTCCGAAGATTTGGGAGCCACCAGGGTCGCATCGGGAGTCTGCACCACAATCAGATCGTGCACATCAATGGTGGCAATCGTGTGCCCGGGCGTCCCGTGAATGATGCAACCGGTCGAGTCCACGCTCACATGCGTTCCCACCACTGCGTTGCCGAATTCATCCGCCGGATGCAAGCGAGAAACCGCTTGCCAGCTTCCAACATCGTCCCAATCAAACGGGGCCTCGATGACCACGACTGGCGAGTGCCGTTCCATCACCGCGTAGTCGATCGATTTGCCTTCGATCGCCGCGAATTCTTTCTGCAGCACCTCGTCGTAGTTGTCGGTACCGATGGCCTTGGAAATCGTCTCGATGTGCGAGTACATTTCGGGCTCGTGCTGCTTGAGCGCATCCAAGATCGTCTGGGCACGCCAGAGGAAGATTCCGCTGTTCCAAGAAAAAGTGCCTTCGGCCAGATACTGTTTCGCCGTCTCCGCATCCGGCTTTTCGCGAAAAGTCTTGACCTGATAAGCCTCGTGACCGTCGATCACTTCGCCGCGTTGGATGTAGCCAAACGACTCCGCGGGATAAGACGGCTTGATCCCAAAGGTCACAATCGCATCGGGATGCTCGGCCAAGATCGCCTCACCACGACGAACGCCTTCGGCGAATTGGTCGTGTTGCAAAATCACATGGTCCGAGGGGCAAACCAGCATGACTGCGTCAGGGTCCTCGTGAGCCACCAAGGCGGCTGCTAATCCCACGCAGGGAGCGGTATCGCGACGGCATGGCTCGCCCACGATCGTTTCGCGGCGAAGCTCGGGCAGTTGTTCCGCAATCGGCTCCACCAACGCGACCGAAGTCAACACATGCGTTCGCTCCGCCGGAATCACCGAACTGAGCCGATCCCGCGTGGCTTGGATCATCGTGCGATCGCCCGCCAATGAAAGCAGTTGTTTTGGTTTGGCCTTGCGAGAAGCAGGCCAAAAACGAGTTCCACTGCCACCTGCCATGATGATCGCGTGAAGCATGATCGAGTTCCGTGTTGAAGTCCAAGGTGTAAGTCATCCAGCGAACTGGCCGTCGCTCGCCCGTTTTACCTGATTCGCTGCTTCGACAGCAGCCTCCTGCCACTTCCCACCGGTTTCTTCTCGCAATTTTGGCATGAATCCCATTTGAATCATGCCCAATCCGGACGGTCACTTCCATCGCAAACGCATTGACGCGAATTCAACGGGCCTTCCGAGGCACAACTGCAGCAGGACTTCACGGAGAGAGCATCCAAAGCTCCCAAAACGTACGGATGATGCAGAGCGAAATCCAGCTCGATTTCGATTTCCTCGGGCTCGATCCCATGCTCACAACTCATTTCTGCAAGACGGCGTGGCTCATTGTTTCCGTGGTGGCGAGAACATCAACGACATTGATCTGATGATGCTGCAAGGCCACGACTTTCAGCCCGCGGTCCAGGCCATCGTTAGGGTACAGCCAGTCGAGTTCGCGGTTGAGATCCGACGGGTTCTCACGCCAGGTTCGGTTGCTGGCACGGTCGCAGCCGTACTCGATTCGCGAAAGGTGCGAGCTGGCTGAGACGTCTCGCCAACGAAACTCGGCAGCCTCTCGGCTACCGCTTGCCCCTCATCCCCTGTGCACCCACTGGTTATTCGGTGTCCGACACCTTTGTTTCACCTATCGATTCGCCGCAGCATTTTTCGCTTGCGTGCTTTGGCTTTACGTCTTAGTTTGGCGCTCACTCGAAACCCTCGTTTGCGTGCGTGGATTGATGTCTTGGTAACCACCAATACACGCGTAAAACGCCGAGGGCTTTCGAGTTTTTAGATGTTTATTTGCGCAGGCTTCGCTTGTTCAAGGTCTAGTGCATCATTCAGTACCACCAGAATTCCTCGTGCCAAACCCCTGTCTTCCTCAATAGCTACACCTTCCAGTAGCCCTCAATCTGCATTGCCCTTTGGAAACCCAGCATGGATCCATTCTGCAACCGATTCAATTGTCTTGAATTGCTCTAGAGATGTCTGGGGCTCTTCCAGATCCCCACCAACAGAATCCCAGTGGAAATCCGTGTCTGTGAGTTCCACGTACTCCTCCAATTCTCCCGACTCCGGAGCCCGTGCTTTTTGCTTGTTCTGATATCTGATTGTCAACGGAACCTGGACTCCTTCAAAGTCCCTCCAAGTGTAGACTTCCTCCTCTTTTAGCACCCGCTTTTTCAAGTTGGTATCGAAGTAAAAGACTCTGTGTCTTTGCGGAACGATGTTTTTGATGTCGAATATCCAGGCGTGTGCTAGCGTCTCCTGGCCATTGCGTACGACAACACGAGTAACTGTTGCCGTATCGTCACCGCTGAGTTTTGCTTCAAATCCGTCCTCCGCTATGGTCTGCTTTATCCAAGCAGTATGATTCGATCCATGCAGGGAGCTGGAATCTGGAAAGCCAACCACCCCCAAGGAATGGAAAGTCGGCATCCCTACTGATCGACTGAATGGAATATTGGGAGGCAGATCCAGTCGCCGCTTCCCAACGCCATCAATGACAATGGCTTCTCCACGCCCGCCAACTTGCAAGACATGTGTTGACTTAGACGTTTCCATCTTGCCATCCGCACCAATCACATCTGCAACTACGATTCGCCCCAGAAGCGCGCGTCCGAGGTTAGCGTCACGCACACATCGGACCAACTCATTGCGAACCTGTACGCGACCTGGGGGCATGACAGAATATTCGAGCGAGAAAGCTACCGAGTATGACTTGATTGACTGGTTATTCACGATCAGTCCCTCAAGCAGCGAAGCAGCAAACTCCCCTGCATCAGCATCAGAAGAAACCGGAGGATCAGCATGCAAGTGCGTTCTTTGTGACCCTACGACAGTCAGCAGAACGAGCATGCAGAGTAAGAGATGCTTCACTGGTAAACCTTTTCACTACGACGGGAATTGCAAGGAGGGGTCACAGCCAAAAACACAAGTCTACAATTTACAGCCATCACATCTTCCGTTTTGGAATCGAAGGAAACAACACATCAGATTGTTCGTTCACGCTTAGATCCCCCCACAAAGCACGCCAATCCATCACTGGCTTCGCTCCATCGACAAGCAATTCCTCAGAATCCGGAACGCTCATGCTGAGATGCACTCTTCGGAAACTCTCCGCCCCACTCAGCACTCTGGCCTCAACAGATTGTCGTCCGATAGTGGCTGTGAAATGAACCGGGGTTTCACTTGAGAAATGCTCGCGTTTGCCGGGCATTTGTTGTTCAGACTCCGCCTGTCGATCCGTCTCGGAGGAACTCTCGCGAATCAGCAAAGCATAGGCCTCCATTTTTCCAGCCTCACGCGACTCTCGGAAAACGAGGGTTGAAGGAACGATCCTAATTGGCGGCCGCCGGACCATTGACAACCGCAAAACACGGAAGTCTCCGGTGCGTTTATCTTTTATCTGAAGATGTCCATGAGTGCCCTCGATCGGGATTTCACTTGACTTGGCCTGCACGACATATTCGGCCACGCCATCTTCTAACGGCTTCTTCTGATCAATGTCTAAGAGATTGATCCACGGCGATCCGCTGAACTCAAAGTTTTCCGGATCATTAGGCGAGCTGTACAGAACCTTGAAGCTGGTTTTAACTGGCTCGTCTGCTTGAGACTCTAAAGAAGACGCAATGAGAACCAGACTCGTTGGGTTGAAAGCAAGCAGGCCCCGAAGCTTTGAACTAATAACAAGGCTAGCCGTACGACCCTCCTTCCCTTTTGGGGGCGGGAATGTAATTCTTTGGACCCAAACGTGCTTCGCATAATTCCCGTCCGGGCGTAGCTTTACAACCACTTCACAAGACTCTCCAGGACGGAGTTGCGACTGCGCAGTTTCTACCCCTACGCATCCGCAAGAAGTCTCGGGATTACCCAGGTAGATTATCCCTCCTGTCTCGTTACTCAACTCCAGCCGCACGACATTGTCAGTGGCTATTGACAGGTCAACGTCACATGCCGCTTGTACATTGAATGGCGTCGTCTGGCGAAGAGAAACAGCAAGGGTTTTGTGCTTGGCCCGATCCTGCGCCATGCAACATGAGGAAACCAAAGCCAAAAGAAACGCAATCCGAATCCTCGTATTCACCGCGCCGCTCCGTTAGTCCCAACTGACTGTCACCAAACCACCAATAAAGGTGAGAGAGTTTTACGCCGCTCAAAACTCGCTGTCAACAAAAAAAATCGCGTTTGCGAAACAATGTCCAGCACGTTAGTCACCGATTTAAATTGGTGAGCGGAAGCATGAGCGTCCGCTCATCATCTCGGCGAGACTCGAGCTTCACGAAACCGTGGTGGATATAGAACGCCTCGGACGCTTCATCTTTTGCGTCAACCAGCAACGCAAAAGCACCCACGTTGAGCTTATTCACCTTCTCGGTCGCATCAAAAAGCAGCGCACGGGCGAGCCCCGAACCTTGTGCGAATGGCAAGAAAAGGTGTCGGGCAAGAAAAGGTGTCGGACACCGGACAAGAAAAGGTGTCGGACACCTTTGCTTCACGGACACCTTTGCTTCAAACGGAGAGAGCATCCAGAGCTCCCAGAACGTACGGGTGATGCAGAGCGAAATCCAGCTCGATTTCGATTTCCTCGGGCTCGATCCCATGCTCACAACTCATTTCTGCAAGACGGCTTGGCGATACACCCCGGATCAGGTTGCTGACAAGCCAACGCCGGATGGCATGGCTCGACGCGAGTGGATTCGCCTGCGTCGTTGACGCCGCGTTGCAACCATGGTCGATCGGCAGTTCGACCCGACTGGGTGACGAATCGGTTCCAAGGACATGCACGTCTGACTCCGGGACGATGCCGTCACTCCGGTACCCGAAACGCAGCATCATTTCGCTGTGGTCGGCATCCATTCGACTCACCTGTTCATCCGACAACACAGACATCCACCGCCCGGCAACGCCATGCCGAAAAAAGCGACCGCCAGCGCTACGGTTGCTCAGTTCACAAAAACCGTCCTTGGCTTCGCGTCCTTGCAGCCTCGTCAAGGACGTTCGCTGAATCGTCCGTTGCAATCGATCTTCATCAACAGGGTATCCTAGAAACGAAAGGATTGCTTCGAAGAATCGACCTGGGTTTGCAACCAGATCTTCATAGCGAACCACAAGCGTGGGGAAAAACACGTTCTCCGTCCATGACCGCACGTGCTCGGACCAAGAGTCGAGGTACTGAACGACCATCTTGCCATCCCCGCCGACACGATGCGCTCGATTGCACATCATTCGAACTGTTTGATCAATTGAGAGTCCGCAATGATCTGCGTACGAGTCGACCACGTCCATCGGATGACGCAACAGATAGATGGCACGATCCGTCCATTGCGGAACAATCAAAGGCACGTCCGCGATCCTGGCTCTGACACTGTGCGTTTTGACAACTTGGTGCGGCTTCAGTTGCATAGCGACCGATTTCTGAACGGCAAATCGCAGTGATGCGACCCTCGCCGCGTTCCACGATGCAATCGACTGGCCCGCTAGCTCTTCGTAACGTTTCAGCCGACTTTCCGAATGCGAGATTTCGGGGATCCGGTCCAGGGCCACCTCCTTGTCTGTGCCGTCATCATTCCAATAGGCCCACAAGAAAATTCGCACCCAGGTGTTCCCCGACTTCGGGTACGACGCCAACCAGCGAATCATTCCTGGACCGCCTTTGGATCCAAGCCAACCTTGGAGGCGAGTTGCCCTGGCACATGCTCCGGCACCACCGGCATTTGACAGTCGAACACCTTCCGTAAGTCATAGCGATCGTCACGAAAAAGGTCACCCGACCCGACAAACTCTTGACGTGGGTACCAATTGAAACGCAGTCGTTCCGCGTTGCCCCTGACTTTTCATCCGATCTCATCCGCCTCCCGCCTGATGTCATCTTCGATTTCGCCCCTCCGGATCCGCCCTGCTTGGTCATCGAATCGATATCCCTTCCTTTGGAACAGTGCTTTCAGTTCCTTTGCCGGGGCAACCAGCCGAGTCTCAAATTTCAGTTGGGCCGCATTGTGCTTCTCAACTGCAGACGCGCTTTCATAGCGATAGTACACGTTTGGGAGATGATCCCCGGCTTGATTCCGTCGGTTCAAATCCATCCCCGCCTCGATCAAATGCTGGGCAGTTGCACAGTCAGACAAAAAGATAGCCAGCATCGCAGCGTCGCACCCATCCTCATTGAGTCGATGCAGATCGCCCGAACCAGCCTGGAATTGTTTGATCTTTGCGATCCGCTCCGACTCCAATCCGGAAACGATCGCATGCAACATTGGCATTCCACTCCAATGTTTATGGGTGGTCCAGTGCAGACCTTGACTCTCACAGGACGCCACAATTCGCTCGAAAATTTCGGCTGATGACGACGTGGACGCTTCGGTCAGCACACTCAATCCCGGCATCGTCAATCCTGGAACCCCGGTGTAACTCGTCAATCTCAACGTTGGGTCGGCCCCCAAGTCCAACAGCGCCTGGATTCTTTCCGTCCGTTGAAACGGGAAAGCAAACAAAAGTGGCGTCATTCCCGCAAACCCAACATCATTCACGTCCGCGCCGTTTTTCACTGCCTCACGAATTTGACCGGGATCATTGGCGATGATCGCAGCACATAGTTCCAACGTGCTGGGCGATTGAAAGAAACGCTCGGCGCGCAAACCGTAGTGCTGACGAAATTTGGCTTCGGTCAGTGGGAACAGCGGCCGCTGAATGCCTTCGTCACCTCGCGCCCGCTCACCAACATGACTCGTATCTTCTCGCCACCGAATCACCTGCAACGGAACATTGCTTGCTTTCAAGTCCTTGATGGTTGTCACATGCTCTTCCTCTCTCGGAATCATCTCCGTCGAGGCAAGCAATGCAGCAATCCCGTCGGGGCTCAGGTCACCGTATGTTGGGTCAAACCGTTTTCTTGCCCGCTGAATTGCCTCCTCGGACGAAAACCCTTCAGTTTCGAGGTAAGCGATCAATCGCTTCAGCGCTCGCCGATTTTGAAGAGTTCGGTCGTGAGTCTCTTGAGTGATGGGACGAGGTCCCTTAAAAACCAAGGTGTCATCTGCATTAGGAAAGACCGCCAAGTCAATGGGAAGTATCCATCGATTCGCATGCCGGAAGGGCTGGTTCGGATTTCCGCCAAGCTCAAAGAGAGCCAAAACGAGCCCGTAACCGGAACGGTACATTGAGTCACTCATGCAGGTTTCGTTGTTCCCCCAGCCACTCGGAAGATTGACATTTCCTCCATGCTCAACAAACGCGTTCATCCGCCGCATTCGATTCCCGCCCCTGGCCCACATGATTTGCAACGGAATCGACCGCCGACTGTCATCCATGGTTCTTAGATCGGCTTCATGCTCGAGCACCAACTCCAGGTAGCCGTCGTACCCAGTTTCCGCAGCAAAGCACGTTGCTGTTTCACCAGGGAAATCATGAATAGCACTGCGGTAAATTGACAAGTCTCGTTTCGATGTGAAGGGTGCGTTCGGGTCAGCTCCAAGGACCAACAGCAACTCGAATCTCGCGAAACGCTGGTAAAGACTGGACCAAATCAAAGGGGTCACCCCGCCAAGCCCAGAAGCATTGACATTCGCACCATCCGCGATGGCCGAGCGGATGGCAGTCAAGTCATTGGCCTCGATCGCCTTGCACAATCGGACATCAAGTGGATGATGAAAATAGTCATCGGCCCAGATCCCCAGTTTCTGCCGGTAGTTCTGCTCCTTCGCCGAGTTGTCGGTCCTCTCATCCGCCCACGCCGTCAAACAACCCAATGGGACCATCAAAACGAGGGCTGCACATCTCCACAGCAACATTTCAAGACGCATTGAACTCTCCCAGTATGTTCCAGCGAAGACGGTCTTCCGCATCCAAGGGAAGTGACTCGTCCTCTTCGGTGAAGACCCCGTAATCCAGAACGGTGCACTTGTGGCTCGCAGCCATTTTAACCGGAACAACACTCAGCCAAGTCCAATTGATCTGTCCGTTCAAGTCGGGCACTGCGAAAGGTGCCAGCCATGTTACCGGCTTCCGAGATTTTGCCGACCGGATCGATGTTGTCCTTCAGGCGACCCGCACCGTCATAGACTTGCTGCGCGACCAAGACCGTGTCGCTGCTGGCCGGGATGGTTGCTGATCGGGTGAAGCTGGAACCGCCGTTGGTTCCGTGGGCAGCGGATGCAACCATCCGCCCAACCGCATCTGGATAATTGGCTGAGAGCTGCAGCCGAGCATTCGGGGTTACCGCTAAGCAGGTCAGCAGGAATGATCGGGCATCATCATGTGAGCCGTTTGGGCGTTAGCCCCGGTTATACGTGGGAGCAACGGCGATTACCGAAACAGCCCAAATGCCGAAAGACTCCTGCCGACCTGCTTAGAGCCGTGAAGTGGTTGGAGCCTTCCACACCACTCTTCCGTGCCCCTAGGAGTGGCGGACTTCTGGCCAGCCAACGAAAAACGGCAGCCTGTCGGCTACTGCTTGAAATCTCCTTTCCGGCGCACTTACTGGTTATTCGGTGTCCGACACCTTTGTTCGCGTCCGGCTACGGCATATACTTGATCTGATTCATCATCCAATCCCCCCCTACAAGCCCAGGTCCCTTACATAATCAGTCACCTTGTCGAGCACGTACCGCTTTATATGGGACACTGCCAAAGTATTCTGACCTCCTGAAACCTCACCGTCTATACCTGCATCTGTCGAACGCCAAGTAGGCTCCAAACAAATATAATTACTTTCATCAAGTTTAATTTGAATATCGGGCTTCAGCTGACTACCTGGCAGCTTTTGCTTCTCACTAATCACCTCTAGCTCTAGGCCGTCGTCAACAAACGCTGCTTCCAGCAATGCTCCAAGCGCCTTGTTTAACGCTTTGTCTGAGCTAGATGCATCAGCTTGCAACCTTCGGTATTCATTCTCAGTTTCTTCTGATTTCGCACCACTACCGTAATAAACCCCAGGGTCTTTGCCCAATTCCTGCAGGATGGCTCTGTAAATTCGACTTTTCTGCACGGAAGAGATCGACGACGACTTGCTTGCAGATCGTTTATTGAGCTTATTTTTGGTATTTTCGTCACCGAAACTCCTAGCTGCAGATAGGGATATACTAGGCGGCAGCCCAAATAAACGAACGTCTAATGCACGCATTAAATGAGCAAGAGAGCCTCGCCGCTCTCGCCACTCCTTTATGTAATTCGCCTCATTATTTGGATTATCGATAAACTCACCGATCAAATCTACATCGACACGGCTTCGAGTGCCTTGGGTGAGGCCTGTTACAGTTGCATCTAACGCGGACACAACATCCCCCGGCAGTACAATCCAAACTTTTGGCCTCACTCTTTCCTTCAGGATGGAAAGTGTCTGAGCGCTAGTTTTCCTCGCGTGTCGCTCAATCGCTCCATAGTACTCTGATATCGTTTCAATTCCCGGCAGAAATGAGTCAGCTATATCACGCGTAATACCAAATATCTCCAGTCCATCCCCGGTTAGATTCCTACAAGTTATATCAGCAACATCATAAAAACGCCTATTCTCTAATCCTTGGAACGCATGAAAACCTTTAGAACCAGCATCTGCAATACTATCTCGACCGACACGCCAAGCCTCTTCAGAAATCGCAACCGCCCTTTGACTATCTGTCATCGGCCAAAGCACTAAGACGCATCCGTCAGCAGTTCGAAAAACGTCTTTCAACTCGTCAAAAACATCAGTCATTTGATCGAGATCCTCTGTTTTTGGGTTATCGCGGCCGGACATCAGTATAATCCGATGACTTTTATTCCCCTTAGCAGTTTCGCTACAAAACTTCGGCAACTCATTGACCGGACGATCTTTATCAAACTCAAAAACCTTAACTTCATCAAAGAACTTTGGCAGTGCAGATACAAACGTAGTTTTCCCTGATCCAGACAGTCCAAGAAATATCTCAAAACAACCGCAACCAGATGCGTTAATACTCGAAAGGAGTGTATCCACTCTTCTCGCATCACCTTCGACTCGCTCTACAAATTCAAGCGGGTCCAAACTAGCTTTCGAAGCTTCTTCTCGAAGAATCTCATATCGCTTCGGAAGATTCAGTACAGGTATAGATTCCAATTGATTCCCCAATCTGCATTTAAAATTGTGCTGGCATAAGGATTCGAAGTCGATCTTGCCGATAACATTTCACAACCGCACTTCACCCGACGTTTAAGTTATCATATCCCGTTTTTCTTACGCAAGGTGCCAGCCACGTTGCAGGTTTCCACTAGGGAACATTCGCCGGAGTGTCCCCACCGCAAAGCGACTCGCCTTGGACAAGGATTGAGGTTGAGCCCCGTACCTCGCTGCCTCAAATTCTAAATAGTTAGGCGACCGGTTAGCACCGAAGCCACCATCGCGATTGGTATTAGTGTTCGATTAGTGAAGACTAGTGTTCTGCGCAGCCAGGTTTCCGGGAACACTAATCCGCACTAATCGCACACGAATGAAGGCCTCAGACGATCCGAGCCCGCGATTTCGGTGGATCGCCGAACGGAAGGTTCTACGACACCGCCCTAAACGAAGCGAACAATGCAGGAACTACGGGTGACTGCACCAAGGCCAGCCCGCGTTGCCAAAGTTAGAAGGTGCGCCGAATGCCTAGTGCGCAAGGTGCCAGCCACCTTACCGGTTTCATCGCTGCCTAGCGGACGAAATTGCTTTCCACTTGTTTTCCTCGAGGTGGACGCACTGCCAGGCAGAACCGCGGAGCGGTGAAATCCGAAAGCCTCGGGTTTCAACCCGAGGTCCGGGTACCGCCACCCCATCCGGAAAGCCGCGGAGCGGCGGCAGCCGGCTGGAGAAACCGCCCAACCTTCGTCGCTCGGCAACTTCGCCCCCACTCATCGGCCGCGGGGCGGTACCTTCGAATGCGACCCGTGAACCAGTTGGCCTCCAACGACAATCCATTCCTCACTGCCCCGTTTCGTTCATCCGTTCTCGCAGCAATTTCAGGGCGGTCGAAAAGATCTCGACGTCGGGTGCCAGCTCGGCGGCTCGCTGCAATTGCTTTTCCGCCGCGGGCAAATCACCGGACAAGTACAACGCCAAACCGTATCGGTACTGAACGTCGGCGTTTTCAGAAGCCAACTTGGCGTCTCGCCCCAACAATGGCAGTTCATCCAGTCGAAGCTGGTTGGCTTTCTCAGAGGCCTGCTTCGTCAACGCATCGAGCGTCCCGCTGCCACCAAACAATTGCACAATCGCTGATTGAGCCGCTCGGGACTGGCCAGCGGCAGCCACCAATTGATCCAGCATTGCGGCGTAATTCGTCCGCGGACCGGACATTTCCGGCTGAACCCGAATCGCGTTCTCATAGGACTGCACCGCTTCCAAGTAGTCCCCGCGTTGTTCACTGAGCGAGGCCCACGCCATGTGAGCGCCAGCTCGATCCGAGGCCACCATCAGCTCCTCTTTGATCGCATCGATCGCTGCATCAGCCTGCTTCTGTCGCGTTCCCGAAAGAGTCTGATAGCCGCCCGACGAAACCAATGCCTTGGTCGCTTCGCTGCGAACCAACCGAGAAGGATCCTTCAACAGTGGCGTCAAAATTTTCACCGCGTCCGATGGACTGCTTGCTCCCATCACGCGCGCCGCCGTCGCCCGAAGAATCGGATGTTCATTCGGATCCTTCAGCACCGTTTTCGCAGCGGAGATCGCCTCTCGGCCACGACCGTTTTGAAGCAATTCATCCAGCGTTGTCGCACGTGCCAGCACCGGAGCGATCTCCGGCGGCTGTGTCACGTACCGCAGTGCTTTGGAAACGATGGCAGAGTCGCCCGTTCGCAGTCCCGCCAAGATCTCGCCATAGTGCGCCGGAGCCTGACGGTTGTCGCCATACCACTTCTCACAAGCTTCGTCGCACCACTGATCGGTTTTCGAGATCGCCTCGGCAACCTCCTCGTCGCCTTCCGAAGCGGCCAGCAGCCAATCTTGGTACAGCGTCAGCGAGTCACGTTTGTCCGCGGAAATGCTTTCGAGCTGATCCTTCACATGGCAACTGCTGCATGCGTTGGGCGTCCCAATGGAAACAGACAGATCCGGCCGAGGAACTCGCAAGCTATGGTCGCGCCGAGGGTCGACTTCCATGTACGTCGTGTGAGGCATGTGGCAATTGACGCACTTTGCACCTTCCGAACCCACCGCGTGATGATGGTGCGATGGCACGTCGTATTTCCCCGCTGCGTGCTGATGGCAAGACGTGCAGGTTTCGTTGCCAGGATGCTTCAGTTCCAAAGAATGCGGGTCATGACAGTCCGTGCATCGGATTCCCTTGTGGAACATCTTGCTCTGCACAAACGATCCATACACATAGACTTCGTCTTTGATCTGGCCATCGTCATGGTACGTGTCACCGCGAAGCAGTTCCAAATTGAAGTGACTGCAAAACGGATCGCCCGCTTGATAGTCCGCGTCCAGCACACTGCGTCGACTGTGGCACGGAGCGCAAGCTTCCAATTGCCCGGTTGGATCTTCCCCTTTGAGTTTGGCCAGCCCATATCCGTGGTGCCGATCCCAGAACAACGAATTCCCACGCGCCATCTCAACATGCAGACTGGCGGGACCGTGGCAGGCTTCGCAACTGACATCCATCTCCGAGAACGTCGTGTGGTAGGTCAGCGTTCCGACGTCATGATTGGTTTTCAAATTCGTTGAGTGACAATCGGCACACATCGTTTGCCAACGTTGGGCCACGCCCGTCCAGTGCAATGGATCGCCTGGCTCGAGCTTTTCCGGCACGTCCGGCGGACGCAAGTAGAACCACTCTTTTCGATTCGTGTCCCAACTGATCCGCAGGACTTGCAGGCGTCCGATCTCATCCTCACTGGCGTTCGGATCGCGATCGAACTCGACCATGTATTGCTGAAGCGGATCGACTCCGAACACATACTTCACCTCGAAATCCTGCATCTCACCATCGGGACCTTCGGTGTGGATCATGAACCGTTCACCGTCACGAAACAGCCGGTTCTGCAATCCATCATGCTCGAAGATCACGTCGTTGAAATCGCCCAGCACGGTTTCATCCGTGGCCACGTCCATGGCCAAATCGTGATGCGAACCCTGAAAGGCCAACGACTCCGTCTGGTGACACTCGACGCAGGCATCTCGGCCGACATAAGTGGCCACGGCGGAATCAGGCAGTCCCGTGAAGTAGTCCGCGGCAACCGCGCCAGCGATCAACACGACCACGGAAACGAAGACCAGCGTCAACGGTCGCTTGAGTTGATTTCGAAGGGCGAGCAACATGAAGGCCGAACAGGGAAGGAAAGGGGAGGGTGGGGCAGGACAGATCAAACCAACCGACAAGCGATCCGGTCCCTGGCGAGGCGGGGATCTTCGAGTTTACTCGCGGGAGGCTTCCAAACCACTCTGCATCAGCTCAACCGCACGCAACCGCATCTGGTAAACAAGACTCTCGACCGGCAGCATTTCGACCGGCGGTTTCGCGAGATCTTCGCCGGTGACGATTCGCGGAATTCGTTCGGCTTTCTCAGAAGGAATCGCCCTCTCCAATCTTCGTGCGGTCGCCAACAATTGTTCAGCCAAACGAAACGAGGCAGCAGGACCGGACAAGGAACCGACATCCTTCTTGCCAGCCCCAGAGACCTTTGACCGCTGATCAGCCGGATCCGAAAGCGGATCGATTTCGGAATCCAAGACCGACCCATCCAGCACGCTTCCACGTCTCTGAATGATGTTCAACACGTCATCCAACATCCCATCGCCGGTTGGAACGGGAGCGACGCCCTCAAGAGCCTTTTGGATTTTCTCCGTTGCCCGGTCGGAAGACGGAACCACCGGCGTGTCGACTGTTGGCAACTCCAACTTTTTCCAATCATCAACCGGTGGCTGAGCGATCGCCAATGTCGCGATCAGTGCCAAAGCGATGCCCGGCACGATCCTGCCACACCAGCACTTTGTTTGAGCAAGCGGCTGTTGGCTCCATGATCCTTGGCCCATTCGCTTTTCCATTGATCCATCCGTTGGTCGATTCATCGGGTTCCATCCTGTTCGGGAGGCGGTGCTTTTCGGCCGGGCATTTGAGCAGGCGGCACGGCGACAATCCGGCCGCCACCAGGAGTGCTGGCTGAGACCAGTCGGGACGCCGCCGCAGCACGGCGGCGAAGCGGTGCCAAGGCTCGATCCGCGTGCATTGTGACATCGGACAACAACGCGTCCACTCGATTTCGCAGCACGCCCGACGCGGCAAGTGCTGGAATCGCCACCAGCAATCCACCAACCGTTGTGACCAGTGCTTGATAAATCCCCTCTGCCAAATCGCCCGCACCAGCAGCACCACGAGTCGCGGCGACTTGGCGAAACGCGAAAATCATTCCGGTCACCGTTCCCAGCAACCCAACCATCGGCGCCAGGTTGGCAATCATCGCCAGATAATCGATCCGCCGCAGCATGCGAGAGGACTGATCCACCAGCGCGTCTTCGACCGACTTTTCGACTTCCGGCCATCCATATTCGCGATGGTTCAATCCAACCGCGATGACCCCCGCCAGAACACTCGGATTCTGACGCAGCAAGGTTTCAGCTTCCGCCAATCGCGACGACTGGAGCGCCGTTGCCACGCCGCCACTGAGCTTGTCCGGCACAACATCACGCCGCCGCAGAGCCAACGATTGATCGACCACCAAGTAGACCGCCGCAATGCTGAAGGCGAGCAACACGAACAAGATCATCAAGCCCGGGATTCCACCGCTGGTCACAATCGACCAAATGGAATCCGGCTTTGGTGCCGGCACCTCTCCCTGCAACAGAAGCTGCCAGAAAAGCATGTTGTCATTCAGATCGCGAAGCACGGTTCCCATCATTGCCCCTCCTCCCCGGTTCGGCCCACCGACAACAAAAACTCTGCATCCGCGAGCAGTGGATCACTCCACGCCAATCGCAGCACCCCGTCACGTTGCAGTTTCTGAACCAAGTGTTCATGCTCGTCTCGCAAACGGCTTTCGATCCGATCAACTCGCCCCTTGGCTTGTGCCCAGGACAGAACCAACATCGAAAAAACAGCCATCGGCAACACCGACAACAGCAGACTGGTCAGCATCATCGACATGTCAGGGCGGGGGAACTTATTCAAGTCACCGGCCACGCCTTCGGCTTGCAGCACATCTCGCATCGTCGAATAACTGGCATCAAAGTAGCCTCGATAAAGCGCCACGAGCGGCCCGGTCATCAACAACCAAAACAGCAGTGTCCCGGCCAGCCCAGCGGCATTGGCGAACCAAGTCGTCGTGGATCCCTGAGTGATCGCAGTATCAAACGATTTCTGCGAGGACTCTTGCAGCGTTTCGATCCCCGCCAAGGAAGCAACCGGGGTGTCGGGAGATGACTCCAGGTCGGCTTCAATGGAACCATGACGCAACTGATTCAACTCCGCTCGAAATCGCCGCGCCATGGGCCCCAGTCGATCTGCGACCGACGCCGCTGTTCGCTGCCGCAACCCACTGCGCAAGTCCATGTCCGCAGCACGTTGATCATTCAGATTACGGGCTCCGGCGTAGACCGCCCCGATCAACGAGGGCAAGGACCCCGACAACGACAGCAGCACACGATCCCAGGCTCCATGGGTCAAGTTCAACAGCGACAACACCGTTCGATAGGGGAACCAAATCGCGGCGGTGTCCGCCATCAACGACAATCGCAGTCGACTCCGGATCGCAGCCCGCAGTGGCGTCGTCCCACCGAGCAGCGTCCCGGCCACTTCCGATGGCAACCGAGTGGCTTCCGCGTTTAATCGGTCCACCGCGTTGGTCAGTTCTGGCAACTGAGTTTGCAACACCGAAGCGACCGCGGCAGAAAAACGGGCGTCGAGCGCGGACAACCGTGTGCTGCGACGCTGATCGCCTCCCCCCGACTCACAGATGGCTTCCTCGATTCGGCGTCCCAATGTTTCCGCCAACTGAATTCCGATTTCGTCTTCGCCCTGCTCATCAATTTCAAAATCACGGACGATCACGGCAGGAGCAATCTGGCTCTGCGGGGCAGTCGATCGCAACCGAGCCACCAACGCCTCCACGTCGGCATCGAGCGAATCATCATGGACGTCCGCCATGTTGACCACGGGAATCACAACGGAACCTTCCGAGGCCGCTGCCAACCCCGAAACCCTTTGGCTCCGCAATTGATCACGACGAACCACCATCACCAAAACCGACGCGGTCGACAAAGCTCGCTGGGCAACGCCAGCGATTGCTCGTCGGTCGTCGGTTGCCCCTGGAGCATCGACCAACAAGTACGGCGAACCGATCGATCGCATTTTCCCGGCGTCACAGGCGATGAACCGTTCGTGGCGAGCGTCCAAGTCAGCGGGCGGTTTGGGACCAATCCATGTCAACTTCTCCGTGGCTTCGTCCAGCGAATTGCCACTGCGAATGGCATCGACCGGACCACCACGAATCATTTGCCGGACCAACCAAGACTTGCCTTGACCGGTGGCTCCCACCACGGCCACCACCACCGAACTGGACACCCGATCGGTCAAAATCATCTCGCGAGCTTCCGCGTGATCGCGACAAAGCTCGCCGATCTCTCGGCCGGTTTGACTGTTCCCAAGCACACGATCAGCCGCGCGATGGACTCGCTGCAAAAACCGATCCCCCGAGTCATCCATCACAACCGCATTCATCGCTTGGCTCCTGATTCGTTGGACGAGTCACCGGCACGCGTTTTCGCCCCCGTGGGTCGGGGCAGCAATCGCTTCAGCTCGGATACAAACTCATCCCGCACACGAAACAATGACACCATCTTCTCAGGTGGCTCGCCGCTAGTAATTCGCGAGGGTGGCAACGTCACATTGGTGTTGCCCACTCGCACGTCCATCGGTGGATCTGGCCGGGCCACCCCCAGTTCGTCACACAACACGGCCAAGAAATCCGCCAACTGTTGCCGGGCGGCTTGTTGGCTGACATCTTGCGTTCCGCGATTGGCGGCCCACATCGTCGACATGATGGTCAGTCCTGCGGCGGCGAGCATTTCCGGAATCGATGCTGCAAGAATCGCATTGGCTCCCAGGTCGACCGGGATCATGAGGACCGCGCCGAAGGTCGCAAACAGTGCCGCCAGTGGAGTCAGCCCGGTCGCGATTTTCCGATGCACGGGAACCTCCGCCCACATTTGGCGAACCGCCGTGTCGAGTCGTCGAGGATCCAACGTCGTGAAGTCGTCTTGTTCGAATCGCAGAACCGCTCGCTCGACAGGTTCCCGAAAAACCGAGACCTCGGCCTCCGACGCTGAACGACCACCGGATTCGGACGCGAGATGCGTCAGCACGGTCGTTCCCCCGTGGCGTTCGATCTCGTTGATCAATCCCGTCGGTTCGATCAAGCCACCGTATTCGCCACTTCGAAATCGCCCCTTGATGTCGTCCGCAGCGCGCCGCGAAACCGCTGTTGGTGTCAGGTTGCGAATGAAGTCCCCCGCCCCGCCGACCACTCGTCGGAGCGTCGAGTTGAGCCGCACGCCCCAGCGGGCGTACCACGGCGCGGTGGCTGCAAATGATTCACTGAGCTGTCGTATGATTCGTTCGCTTTGGTGCAATCGCAGCTCGATCACTTCACCGCCAATCTTTCGATGAGCGAAGTACTCCAGCGCCGAGTCCAACAACACCTGTTGGCACTGGCGAGTTTTCTCAAAGGACTCGTCAGCATCACGACGAATGGATTCGACGCCTTGATTCCAAATCGCATCTTCCAGGTTGATACGAAGAGCCTGATGCAACTGCGAGAACAGCACACCGCGATCCAGTTTGGACGGCAACGTCTGCAACAAACGATCCTCTTCGATGACCGCCGGTGGATTGTTGTCAGGGTCTTCACTGACCGCGAAAAAGACTGGAAGTGGCTCCGGTTCGTGTTCGCGTTGCAAATCAGATTCTGCCGGTACCATCGCATCGCGCTGCGTGTGCTGCTCGCCCACGATCGGTATGAACGGACGACTCGATGGAACATCAAAATCGTAGGCGGCATACAGCGTGGCAACACCGTACCGCTTGACCAGCGGATCGAATGTTTCGTGAACCTGATCCGGTGTTTGGCGTGGCCGCACTTTATTGACCGCCAACATGCGAGGCACACCGGGCATCAAATCCGACGCGATTCGCAGCAAGTCCGCCAAGGTCGTGTCACGTGAAGACTCCGCTCCAGTGACAATTAAAAACGCAGAACACAACGTCGCCGCACGGCCCAACAACTCACGTCGTTGCTCGGGCGACCCCAATCCGAACTCCTCGTCAGAAACGATGTCGGGACAATCCAGCAAACCGACGCCCACTTCATCGAGCCCCGGGTCGGTCGCAAGCAACGGCACCGACAACAACGACGCATCGCCATCTCGATTGTTGTACTGCTCTGCCGCCACTTCCGGATCCAGTGCCAACTCCTCCGGGGCGTTCCCCAAAGAGTCACCAATGCGCGTGATCAGCAAACTCCAAAGCTCCACGTCCGATCGCCAACTCTGCGGAAGCCACAGCACAAACCGATGTGTCCCCTGCCGGTTGCTGGTCCCACGCAACGTGCGTCGTTGCCCAGCGGATGAGAGAAACGAACTGACCAGGCTTGTCTTGCCGCTGTTCAACATCCCTGAAACAGCGATCGTGGGTCGGTCGACCAACTTCGAAGCCGTGTGCAGTCGCCGGCCGGCCGCTAGCGTGGCGAGGGATTGAGCGTTCTCAATCCGCCGCAGCGCCGTCAGATAACTTTCTCGCCCCTCAGAGGGCGCGATGCGTGCCACCGCCGCTCGTCGATCATCGTCTTCCAACAAAGACAACAACGCCGGCCAATCCACCGACGGATCTTTTGTGGAACGTCGCAATGGAAACATGAACGAATTGACGCCAACGACTTAACAATGAAACAGAACGTGGCGTACCAAACCCGCCGGGACTTCTATCATCATGATTCAATTCGACAACGACAACCAGTCGGAGCAGCTCTCAGAGCGATCCAATCAAACCGTGTCGTAACCCTGGGGGTGTGCTTGATGCCAATTCCAAGCCGTCTTCACGATGTCCTGGATCTCGGTGTAGCGGGGTTTCCAGCCCAGCACTTCCCCCGCCAACTTCGCGTCGGCAATCAGCTCCGCTGGGTCTCCTGGGCGACGCTGCCCCATCACTTCAGGGATCGGATGCCCGGTCACGGACCGGCATGCATCGACAATTTCTCGAACGCTGGTGCCTCGGCCAGTCCCCAGGTTCACTTTGATGCCTTCCCCCGGAACCAACCGGTCGAGAGCCCGCAGGTGAGCATCTCCCAGGTCGTCGACGTGGATGTAATCGCGGATGCACGTGCCATCTGGCGTCGGATAATCATCGCCGAAGATCGAAATCGATTCACGTTGCCCCAAAGCCACCTGCAACACGATCGGGATCAGGTGCGACTCGGGATCGTGGTGCTCGCCAATCGTTCCGTCAGGGCGTGCTCCTGCGGCGTTGAAGTAACGCAGCGCCGCGTAGGCGAACCCGTAGGCATGAGCGTAGTCCGCCAACGCCTTTTCAATCACCAACTTCGAGAACCCGTAGGGATTGATTGGGTTCTGCGGCGTGGTCTCTGGGATCGGCACCGTGTCAGGTTGCCCGTAGGTCGCCGTGGTGCTGCTGAACACAATGTTTTTGACATCCGCTGCTCGCATCGCTTCCAACAAGGACAACGTTGCCACGACGTTGTTCTGGTAATAGATCGCCGGATCACGGACCGATTCACCGACTTCGGCGAACGCGGCGAAGTGCATCACCGCGTCGATCGAGTGCTCCTTCAACAGCGAAGTCAGCTTCGCTTGATCGCTCAGGTCTCCCTCGACCAGCAAGCCTTCTGGGACCGATTTGGCGTGGCCGCGTGACAAGTTGTCAAACACAACCACTTCGTGACCGGCATCGAGCAACAAAGCGACCGCGTGGGACCCGATGTACCCGGCACCGCCGACGACGAAAACTTTCATGGGAAGAATCTTGCGATGGAGATGATTCGAGAAGAATTGACATTGGCGGCAACACGCCTCCAAGACGATAACTGATTGGAAACGTTTCGATGAAGTGCACATCCACAGTGCATCCCTGAACGCCGTGGAGCACCACTAGAGTGGCTAAACGACGCACAAAACTGCAGCAATTGCAGACTGGACAGACAGAATCGGCTGCTCCTTCGGCCGGTCAAGCGGTTTGTGATGAATTTTTGGTTTACTTGAAACGCGAATGTCATCTCGCCGACAACACCATCTCCGCCTACGGGCGAGACATGAAACGGTTTGTCACCTGGATGGACGGACGCCGCCCCGCGGACCTGACGATCACCGAATTGTCGGACTTCGTCGCCTCACTGCACGGCGAAGGGCTGGCTCCCGCGTCCATTTCCCGAGCGATTGTGGCGATCCGGACATTCTTCCGGTACTTGCAACTCGAAGGCATCACGGTCGACAACCCGGCCGAACTGCTGGCGACGCAAAAGGCTTGGCAGCGCATGCCGGGCGTGCTCTCGCCCAACGAAGTCGAGGCGTTCCTCTCCGCCGTTAAAAAATCCGATTCCTTCTGGCAGCGAGATCGTGCGTTGCTGGAAGTGCTCTACGCAACCGGTTGCCGTGCGTCCGAGGTCTGCACGCTTCGCGTTCGAGACTTGACGTTCGAGGAACGCACCCTCCGCTGTCACGGGAAGGGAGACAAACAACGCATGGTCCCCATCGGCGGCGGCGCAATCCGAGCGATTCAGCTTTACCTCGAAGAGAGCCGGCAACTCCTGGCGGACCGCAACCCCGGTCAAGTCGACGAGCTGTTCCTTTCAAGAAGCGGCAAAGCACTGGACCGAATCCAACTCTGGCGGTTGGTGAAACGCTATGCCAAGCGGGCGGGGATCTCAGACGAGATCAGCCCGCACAGCTTGCGTCACAGCTTCGCGACGCACTTGCTGGCCGGTGGTGCTGACCTTCGGCAGGTCCAAGAGATGCTCGGACACGCCAGCATCCAAACGACCCAGATCTACACCCACGTCGAACACTCGCGATTGCAACGCGTGCACCGAGAATTTCACCCCCGGGCGTGATCGCCAGCGGTCGCACTGACTACCGACCGCACTGACTACCGTTCGCACTGACTACCGATCGCACTGACTACCAACGCAGCAGTGCGGTGCCCCAAGCCAATCCGGCACCAAACCCGCACAGCAACAACAGGTCGCCTTCTTTCAAGCGTCCCTCGCGAGCGGCTTCGTCCAATGCCAACGGGATGCTCGCTCCCGACGTGTTGCCGTACTTGTCGAGATTCACGAACACCTTCTCAGGCGGCACGTTCAAATCCGAAACCGCGGAGTCAATGATTCGCTGGTTGGCTTGGTGCAAGACAACCAAGCCAAGTTGATCGGAGGAAACATTGGCTGCATTCAAAACATCTTTGGCGCTCTCGTCAAAGATTCGCACCGCCCACTTGAACACGCCCCGACCATCCATCTGCAAATAGCGACTGGCGGCGGGATCGGTGCCGGACGCGATTGGCGTTCGCGAACCACCAGCAGGGATGCACAGCATCTCGCCACCGCAACCTTCACTGCCGAGCTGATACGCCAAAAACCCGTCGGTCTGGATGTCTGTGTCTTCGATGCCTGAGTCACTGGAGGCACTCTCGCCATCGTTGGATTGGCCGTCATCCTCGTTGGAAGGAACCAACAAGGCCGCGCCCGCGGCATCACCAAACAAGGGGTAGGTTTTCTTGTCCTCGGGATCCACCGTGCGGCTCATCAAGTCCGCACCAATGACCAACACGTTTTGAGCGTTGCCGTTGGAGACAAACTGCGCTCCGGTGACCAACGCGTACATGAATCCAGCACATGCGGCGCCCACATCCATCGCCGGTGCAACCGCACCGAGCCGGCGTTGCAGATGGCACGCGGTCGAAGGCGTGGGATGATCCGGTGTGATGGTGGCAACCAGAATCAAATCAATCTGGTCGATCGAGACCTTGGCATTCTCAAGACAGCGAAGCGCGGCTTCATAGCATAGGTCGCTGGTCGCTTGCTCGGGTTCGGCATGTCGACGTTGCCGGATGCCGGTGCGACGAACAATCCAGTCGCTGTCGCAACCCAAGGCGGCCAAGTCTTCGTTGGTGACAATTCGTTCGGGAACGTACGATCCCGTTCCGGCGACCCGAACCCCTTTCAGTTTGCCCATCCGGCCGCGAGTGGCCTTCTTTTGAGGCATCGACTCGGGAGCAGTTTCGAGTGGGGCGTTCGTCGATTCGGCGGGGGATTCTTCGTTCACAGATTTCGCGGCCACGTCAGGGGCGGTGGCATTCGAGGAGGTTTCGATCATGTTGCCGCCGAGAAAAGATCACGGATGAAAAGTGGATGAAGTATAGCGGGATTGCGTCTCGCTGGCATCCCGATCAATGCCCACCGAGGTCCAACGGAAACTCATGGCTCACACAAACCAAGCACAAACGAAAACTGCCCCGCAACGCAGAACACGTTGCAGGGCAGCCAATTCTTACTTCGAAGGAAGCTGATCCACCGATCAGATCATTTCCTTCAGGCCCTTCAGTGGGCGGATGGTCAGTTTCTTGCTGGCGGGCTTGGGTGCCAACCAGATTTCTTCGCCGTTCGCAGGGTTGCGACCTTTTCGCTTTGGCTTGGCGGGAACGTCCTTCAACACGATCTTGCAAAGACCGGGGATAGCGAATTGTCCGGGGCCACCCTTTTGCAGCGACTTCTCGATTTCACCAGCCAACGAATCGAGGACAGCAGCAACGTCTTTCTTGGTCAGTTCGGTCTCTTCTGCAATGTTGGCGATGATTTGAGTCTTCGTCGGTGGTTTGGGCGGTACTTTGGCCATGAGCGGCACCTGCAAAAATGGGTGAACTAAATAGTGAATAGGAGTTAGAACGTTGGGATTCCCCTCCGATGCGGCACAAGTGTTATGTCCCGCATGGTCCGGCCGCAACCCTTCCAAAGGCCGAAAACACCGTGATTTTCAGCCTTTTTCGGTTTTCGAGGGTCGAATCAGGGTCAGTTTGCCCCAGAAGTGCCTGTCAAGACCTCATCGACGGCTTCGCCGAGCAATTGAGGTTGGCCCGTGACGCCGCTGGCAACCACCTCTTCGGTGCCAGAAATTCGTGTCAAACTGGTGCCGACATCGGGCATCGCGGCATCGATCTGGCTGGCCTCATCGGCCCCTGCAACCACCTTTTGAGACCCCTCGGAAAGGATCTCGATCGGCTCGCCGGACGGTTCCACGCTGCTTTGCACACGCGTGGTTCCGAGTTCGCTGACAGGCACCATCGCATCCGCAACGGTCACGGCTGATGCCAACGGTTCCCCTGCGGCTTGCGTCGATTGCGTGCTCGCCGCTGCCGTGGAACTGGACGACGGTGTTTCCAGTTCAAAGCCTGATTCGTCAAAGTTAAGGATCACCAACCGATAATCACCCACCTGGCCGCGAACTTCCAAGGCGTTGCCATCGGCTAAATCCGCGATGCCGCTGACCTGAGCCGTGGTGGTCGCTCCATCGGTGGTGGTCGACTCGGTCGCATTGACCGTGATGCTGGTGGCCGCTGCGTTGAGCGACAATTCCAACTCGCTCAAACGTGAATCCGCCGCGTCGCTGGACTGCATGTACAAGGCATTGCTGCCAGGCAAAACTGCCGCGACGACACGCAGCGCCGGTGCGGATCCGAACCAGTCGTTCACTCGAATGTACTCCGGCAGCAATCGCCCGAAGCTCAACGAAACGTCTTCGTCGGACTCATCCGCAGCACTTTCAATGTCGATCTCGCGAGCCTCTTCTCCACCTTCAAAGAACGGCACCGCAGGAATACTCAGCTTGTACGAACCGGGCAACATATCCGGAACACTGACCGTGCCACCCGAGACCACGACGGAAGAATCCGACAGTGGAATTGAAACCGCTTCACCGCGAGCGTTGGTGCCAGTCAAAATGGCGGCGTCATAGAAACTGCTCGACAACGCACCGATCGAATCAAACGTGAAGTTGAACGTCCGGGCCAAGTAGTCCGCCACGTTCACCGTGATCGTGGCCGTGGAACTGGACAGTCCACCAGCATCTTGTACTTGGTAAGTGAACGTGTCGGTGCCGGTGAAGGTTCCGCTTGGTGGCGTGTACAACACGCTGGAACCGTCCGAGCTCACGGTCACCGTCCCGCCCGCCGTTGGCGTGCTGAGACTGACGAATTGCAACACCTCGCCGACATCGACATTGGTCGGCAGATCGCTTCGTGTGATCACGGCCTCGTTGCTGGTGCCCCGCACGGTATCGACAGTGATGCTTTCGGCAACCGGCGCGTCGTTCACCGCGGTCACCGTGAAGGTCACTGTCGCCGTCGACAGTCCACCGCCGGTATCTCGGATGGTGTAGGTCACCGTTTCGGTGCCGTTGAAATTCGCTGCGGGTTCGTAGGAGAGTCCCGTTCCGCTGTTGGCGATCGAAACTTGACCACCGTTGGATGCCGACCCCACGCCAGTGATCGTGAACGATTCGTTGTCCGCGTCGGTCGTGTCATTCGCGAGAACGTCGTAGGTCACCGCTGCGGAGTCTTCCAAGATCGTTCCCGAGGCTGGGAAAGAATCATCGACGGCGGTCGGCGCGTTGTCATCGCTCTGGATGTTCACGGTCACCTGAACGGTGTCCGTGCTGGTTCCATCGCTGAGCGTGTACTGAAACGTGTCGGTTCCAATGAAGCTGGCTGGAGGCGTGTAGTTGATCGACAAACCATCGGAGGCAATGCTCAGCGTGCCACCATTGGAGGCGGTGCCAACAGCCGTGATGCTGAGGGTCTCGCCAGGATCAGCGGTGGATGCTTCGTTAGCCAACACGTCCAACGTGTTCTGCCCCGATCCCGAAATCACAGTGAACGTGTCATCCACGCCCACGGGTGGATTGTTCGCACTGACGTCACCAACGGTCAGCGTGGTGCTGCCATAATTGATTGAACCGGCGGGCAAGCGATCGTTGTTGAAGAACAACAATGTCTCGTTGGCACTCACATCCGCGGGGTTGGTCGTGAACGTCAGCGAACCGTCCGCAATCGCGACCATGCGAACCGTCGCCATCACGGACTCTTCCTCATTGGTCGGCGAGAATCGACTGCTCGCCGATCCGATTTCGTTGAACAGCCCGCTGGTCAACGTGCCCCGAGGCAAGAAGTCAAAGTCGCTGTCGTATTCAATGGAAGTGCCTACGACGAAATCAGCGATCGAGGAATCAAACTCGATGTCCGCATAAGCGGAATAGATCCCGCCGAGATCCTCGCGTGGCCGAGCGTCGACACCGATCAACTGCAGGAAGAACTCTTGCCCCACATCAACCGAGTCAATCGTGTTGCCATCCAAGTCCGTCAGCCGCACCTCCAGTCGCGCCAAAGCCTCCTCGGCAATCGTGACGGCAAACGACTCCGTGTAAGTGTTGCCGGCCAAGTCACGGATCTCGACGGTGAAGTCATTGGATCCCAATTGAGCTTCGGTGGGCGTCCAGTTGATGATCCCTGTCGACGAACCGATCGTGGCTCCAGCGGGGAAAACCGTCAAACTGTAAGTGGCACCACTGCCTTCTTCGCTGCTGGACAGGTTCGCTTGATAAGCCGCTCCCACATTGCCCGTGGACGAGTTGGCTGGCAACGTGAACGATGGGTCCGTGCGGTCCAGCGTGACAGACAATGCCGTCGACGTGCCGCTGGTCACACCATTGACGATCTGACGAGCAGCCAAGCTGTAGGTGCCATCGCCAATCGCGGCCAGGTTGCTGGTCGTGATCGCGACCGATCCGCCCGAGGCGGTTCCCACACCGACCACCGTGTTGTCCGCTGTGTTGATGATCTGAACCGTCGCCCCGGTGGTCACACCGCTGACATCAAAGGTCAACGACGCCGCGTTGGTCAAGTTGTCACCGCTGCTGTTCCCCGTGTCCGATGACGACCGAAGGTCCAGCGAAGACGGCGCCGCCGGTGCTTGCGTGTTGTCGTCCGTGAAAGTGAACACCAAACTTTGCAAGTCGGAACTCGTATCCGTGCTCGCAGCGGCTGCCACTCCCACGGTCAGCGATACCGTTTGTGTTCCCGCAACGCCGGCGGTGGGTGTCACTTCCAGCAGTCCGGTCGATGCGTTGACCGTGGCGGTGCCTCCGGTCACGCCACCGCTGATGAAGTACTGAACTGCATCGTCCTCGAGGTCAAAGCTCTCCAACTGCAACTCCACCGGAGCTGTCTTGGAGGAGGATGCCGGGACGCTGATGTCCTCGAGGTAAGGCTGAGCGTTGCGACGATCCGATGCTGGATCCGTGATCGTCACTGGAACCACCTGATCATAGGAGTTTCCATCCGAGTCGGTGATGGTCACCGTCACAGTGGTACTGCCCGTGCCCCCCAATCCTTTCAACATGATCACCGAATTCTCGGTGTCATCAAAGATCGTCGCGTTGTTGATCACGATGTCGGTTGTGGGAGCATTCGACGTACTGTTGTTGACCTGCATGTTGCTGATCGCTTCACGAACGTCTTCTCCTTCGACCAACTGCCCAAACACCGAGTGATTGAAGTCGAGGAAATCCGTTTCCACTTCCGTGATGAAGAACTGCGAGTCGTTCGTGTCATCCGACGATTTCGCGAACGACAAAACGCCCGTTCGGTTGTGCTGCAAATCAGGATGGAATTCATCATCGAAGTCACCCAGGTCGGAACCGCCCGTTCCAGTGCCGGTGGGATCTCCACCTTGGATCACAAAACCGTTGACGACTCGGTGGAAAATGATCCCGTCGTAAAAGCCGCTGTTGGCCAACTCAATGACTCGTTCGGTGGGACGCTCGGCACGCTGTTCGAACAATTCGAAGACCATGTCTCCAAATCCGTCCATGTCCAAACGGAGCGAGCGGTTCCCACTCAGCACGGTCGCTTCCACCAAACTTGGATTGGCCACCGAAACCGTCACGGTCAGCGGACCACCTTCGGCATCGTAACCATCGATTGGAATATGCAGTGGCGAACCAAGCTCAACGGTTTGCGCGTCGATGGTCTCGAAGGATGGATTTTCGTTGTCCGACGTCGGAATGGCGACGCCGCTGCGAGTGCTCAGGGTTTCCAGCGATTGAACCCCCGTCAGCCGAGTTCCATCGGGGAATATCCAGGTTGGATACTCGCTGATATTCAACGATGCAAACTGCGAATCTTGCGTTCGATCGGGAAGCGTGACCTCCACGAACGGCAGATCATCGCCACCATCTTCGAACAATTGCTTTTGCTGCGTGCATGCAGGGCACCAGTGAGCACCGTAAAAAGTCACCCCGGCCGCATCCAAGTCCTTCGCGAATTGGACCAAGTCCTGGCCGGGCTCACCTTCGGCAGCTCGGTCTGACGTCCCGCGATCGGTGGACGAACTATCCACGGCAGCCGACGACTCGCCCGCTGAACCAAAGAACCCTTCGGTTGCGAAAAGCTCGACATCACCCGCCATCATCTGACGTTTTTCCAGCGATTCCAACTGCAAGCGTCCTCGCTGGACAGCCTCGCCAACAGGGGAAGGGGACGTTCCTTGAATCCAAGACATCAAACGGTGCCGAACTTGAGTTCGGAAAGATCGCTTGGATTCGGATGGACGGCGAGAAGAATTGTCGAAGTTCATCGGCGGAATTTTCTTCAGCTGAAGGAGTTCCAGACTTGGTCGCTGCCCCTGAAAGTCCAGGGCCCAAAAATCTGGGGGATATCGGTGGTTATTCGACGACAGGCAGTCGTTGTGACAAGGTTTTTCGGCACAGCCGCGCCGGTCAAGCTAACCGGTACGGTTTAACGCATCGTTTCAGGTTAAAGGCAGCACCGACGAGGATCCAAACTCAACCGACACTTCCCCCGTTTTCTCCGTGAAAACCGTGTGGAATGTTTCGATTTTGACGCTTGCCGAGCGAGTCGATGCCGCAGCAATGACGACAGGCCTCAATGAAAAGGGGACTTTCACGTCCTCCATTCGACGTTTTTCGAGCCCATTTGGTTCCAATCCATCCGGCTCGTTGGGTAAATCGTGCCGATCAGCGGAAATGAACGGCCTCCGCCCCCCACACCACCCGCTGCGTCCCACCAAACGACGCCACTGTCAGGGGGTTTGCTGATGTGGGTCGACTCCACTCGGATTGCCCGTCATGATGAATCGGGAACGAAGCTGCCCTGGTCGCGAACCATCCAAGGCAAAACACCGTCGAAAGACTGGAGCCTGGCCGAACTGGCCCGTCTTTCTGTTTGAACCAACTCCACCGAGGAGCCGCCGGGATGTCTGCCCAAGTCGACCAGTTCTCAGCTTATTTGGACCGTGGAGGGATCAATTACGAACAGGACAGCGAAAACAACTTCTTCCGAATGATGTTCGACGGAAAACACGGTGACATTCGTGTGCTGATTGTGGTCGAGGACGCTCTGATTCAGGCCTTCTCTCACCCGGCCAATAAAATCCCTGAGAACAACCGACGCTCCATCGCGGAAGCCGTCTGCCGCGCGAATTACGGGCTGAAAATCGGAAGTTTCGAGCTCGACATGGAAGACGGCGAACTGCGGTACCAAACATCGATCCCGCTGAGCGACGACTTTCCCGACGACGATGTGCTGGACCACATCCTGTACGTGGGCGGTGCAATGGTCGATCGCTACGTCCCCGCCTTTCTGTCCATCATTTACGGCAACGAAGATGTGAAACTGGCGATCGAAGCCGCCGAATTGTAGAACCACCGAACCAGCCGAGACGCGCCCCGAGACAACAGCGACCCGAGACAGAAGCAACGTGGCAGAACAGCGACCGGACAACGCGGCGAAGCATCTCACTGCCGTGCTTGCAGGCGGTTTCATACCCCGAATGCCTCAGCGAGGGACTTCGTGAACAACTCCCGGTCCCTCGCTGAGGCATTCGGGTTGTGAAAAATGGCCCATCACCTTGGCGATCCGAGCTGAACGCGATCGCACAGCTGAGAAACGAAAACAGCCGACTGGAAAAATCCAGCCGGCTGTTTTTTGATCCGTTCAACCTGCGAAAATTCGCGGCTTAATAGCGGTAGTGATTGGGCTTGTAAGGACCTTCCACTGGCACACCGATGTAATCGGCTTGCTCTTGAGTCAGCTTGGTCAACTTCACGCCGATGGCGTCCAAGTGCAGGCGGGCAACTTCTTCGTCCAACTCTTTGGGCAACAAGTAAACCTGAACACCGTACTTGTCGTTGTCACGGTTCTGGTAAAGCTCCAACTGAGCCAGCACCTGGTTGGTGAACGAGCTGCTCATGACAAAGCTGGGGTGCCCGGTGGCACAACCCAAGTTCACCAAACGGCCCTTGGCCAAGATGATGATGCTTCGGCCGGTATCGCTGAACGTGAAGCGGTCCACGGCACCAATGTCCGATGGCTTGATTTCGCTCAACGTCGCTTTGCCGTCGGCAACTTGTTGCTCAGCCCAAGCGATATCGATTTCGGTGTCAAAGTGACCAATGTTACAAAGGATCGCGTCGTTGGGCATTTGCTTCATGTGCTCGCCCAAGATGATGTCTTTGTTGCCCGTCGTGGTGACGTACAAACGACCTTCTTTGCAGGCCTCTTCCATCGTGGTGACTTCGAAGCCTTCCATCGCCGCTTGCAATGCGTTGATGGGGTCGACTTCGGTGACCAAAACACGGCAGCCATAGCTCTTCAGGCTGTGTGCACAGCCCTTTCCAACGTCGCCGTAACCGCAAACCACGGCCACTTTGCCGGCCAACATCACGTCGGTCGCACGCTTGACACCATCCGCCAAAGATTCGCGGCAACCATACAGGTTGTCGAACTTGCTCTTGGTCGCGGAGTCATTGACGTTGATCGAAGGCACACGCAACTTGCCCGTTTTGTTCAACACTTCCAGGCGGTGAACGCCGGCGGTGGTCTCTTCGCTGATTCCGTGGATGTTGTCGAGCAATTCAGGGAATCGATCGTGCACCATGGCGGTCAAGTCACCACCATCGTCCAAGATCATGTTGAGCTTTTCGCCGGAGGGGAAATCCAACGTTTGCTCGATGCACCAATCGAACTCCTCGTCCGACATGCCCTTCCAGGCGTAAACAGGGATCCCAGCGGCAGCGATGGCAGCAGCAGCGTGATCTTGCGTGCTGAAAATATTGCAGCTGCTCCAAGTCACCTCGGCTCCCAGCTCGACCAACGTCTCGATCAGAACCGCGGTTTGGATGGTCATGTGCAAGCAACCAGCGATGCGGGCCCCCTTCAAGGGCTTTTCCGCACCGTACTTGCTCCGAAGTGCCATCAAACCCGGCATTTCGTTCTCGGCCAATTCGATTTCTTTGCGACCGTAATCGGCCAGCGAAATGTCTTTGACCTTGTAAGGCAACTTTGTCGTTTCAACTTGTGACACTGCTTCTGTCTCTCAATCGTGGTGAATGAACCAACACTTCAAAACAGCCCCAAAACGACGGGCGTCAGAGGGGTTGGGGACCGATCACAGGGACTCCCGCTGGTCCACAATCCGCCGCACGCTACGTCGTCAGGCACGGGCTGACCGGAAAAACATCCGGTTGGCTGGTTCAGAAAGCGCGCAGAGTATAAGCGAACCAGTTTTTTTGCCATCCCCAATTGAGCGTTCCAATTCAGATCTTTCGTTTCGCAAACGACCGCGGATAGGATATACTGGCTTGCGTCTGACGCGATCCCTTCTAAGAAATAGCGTCACAACCAACCCTCCCGCCCATCTCGCCCTCACGAGTCTCGCATGAACGCAATTTGCGGCCCCGCCCTCATGCTCGCCGAATCGCCCCTCAACTTCCTCCGGTCATCCCAACCAGCCAAAGCGATGGCCCGGATGGTCAGGGTCGCCGTGGGCTGCACGTTCTTGCTCAGTTTGCCAGCCCAAGCTGAGGTCGATTATGCCAACGACATCAAACCGCTGCTGGCCAAACGATGCTATTCCTGCCATGGCCCCGACCAAGCCGAGAGCGGATTGGGACTGCACCAAGCGGAAACTTCGTTCGTGGAAGGCGACTCGGGGGAGCGTCTGATTGTGCCCGGTGATCCAGATTCCAGTCACTTGCTGGAACGAATCGTGGCCAACGACGACTACGAATTGATGCCACCAGAAGGCGAACCGCTCAGTGAAGCCGAGGTCGAACGGATTCGGCTCTGGATCGAAGAAGGCGCGATATTCACCAAGCACTGGGCTTACGAACCAGTCCAGGACGTGCCCCCACCCAGCATGACCGACGCGATCCAAAACCTCCGTGCTCAGGCAACCTCCAACAACCAAGCGGTCCAGATCGATCCCGTCGTCCAAGCTTGGCAAAAATCAGACCACCCGGTCGACGCCTTTCTGCTGGACTCACTGCTCGCGGCGGGCCTGACGCCAAACGCCGCTGCGGATCGTCACGCGCTGATCCGCCGAGTGACATTCGACTTAACAGGATTGCCACCCACACCGCAGGAGGTCGCCGAATTCGTCCGCAACTCCGATCCAAACGCGTACGAAAACCTGGTCGAACGCTTGCTTCAGTCGCCTCACTACGGTGAACGCTGGGGACGCCACTGGCTGGACCTGGTCCGCTACGCGGAAACCAACTCGTTTGAACGAGACAATCCCAAACCCAACGCCTGGAAATACCGCGACTACGTCATTCGCTCATTCAACGAAGACAAACCCTACGATCAATTCGTTCGCGAACAACTCGCAGGTGACCTGCTGGACGAAGTCACGACGGAATCGCTGACGGCAACCGGTTACTTCCGACTGGGCATCTGGGACGACGAACCCGCCGATCCATTGCAAGCTCGCTATGACGAACTGGACGATCTGGTCGCCGTCACCGGACAAACCTTCTTGGGTCTGACCATCAACTGCGCTCGCTGTCACGATCACAAAATTGACCCGATCCCGCAAACAGACTACTACGGCATGCTGGCGTTCTTCGCGGACATCAGCCGGTATGGGACTCGCGGCGACCAAGTGAGCAACAACCAAATCGATGTCTCAGCGCCAGGCCTGAACGAAGCCTACGCAAAACTGGATGACCAGCAACGCAAACTGGAAGCAGAGGCCACCCAAATTGAACAAGACGGCATCACCAAAATGTCGGCTCCCGATCAACGGGCCACCGAAGGCGCCAAGCGTCAACGCGATCGCATCTTGAAGAACAAGCTTCGTCCGCTGCTGACCCAAGAACAACGCAAACGATACGACGAGATCAAATCAGAACTCAAGCTGATCGCCAAGCAACGCAACGAACTCCCCGATCGCCAACAGGTTCTCGGACTTGGCAAACTGCACCCGATCGAAGAAACGTTCTTGCTTTTCCGAGGCAACCCACACTCCCCGACGGATTCAGTGACACCACGATTCCCGGAAGTCTTTCAGGAATCGCCGCCGGAAATGACTCCCAACGAACGACGGCGTGTGTTTGCCGAGTGGGTGACCAGCCCTGAAAACCGACTGTCCTCTCGCGTGATGGCCAACCGAATTTGGCAGCACCATTTCGGCCGCGGCATCGTTCGCTCGCCAAACAACTTTGGCGGCCTCGGTGTTCCCCCAACCCATCCGGAGTTGCTGGACTACCTGGCCAACCGCTTGGTTGATGGCGGCTGGAAATTAAAAGACATGCACCGCTTGATCTGCACCAGCCAAGCGTACCAGATGTCCTCTGAGATCAAGGAAGCATCCGCTGCCATCGATCCAGGCAACGATCTGTTCTGGAAATTCGATGCTCGACGCTTGAGCGCCGAAGAAGTTCGCGACTCGATCCTGGCCGTCAACGATTCACTCAACCGCGAAAGCTACGGGCCGAGCTTCTACCCAACCCTTTCTGCGGAAGTCATGGCTGGCCAGTCGAAGCCCGGCCAGGGCTGGGGAAACTCCAGTGAAGCAGAACGCAACCGACGCAGCGTCTACATCCACGTCAAACGCTCGTTGCTCACTCCGCTCCTTTCAGCATTCGACTTTCCCGAACCGGACACGACTTGCGAAGCCCGGTTTGCGACTCTGCAACCAGGGCAAGCGATGTCGCTGCTCAACAGCGACTTCATTCACGAAGAAGCCGACAAACTGGCCAAGTCCGTTCATGCCAGATTGCCTGGCGAAGCCAACGCCCAATCGTTTGTCGCGGCCGTGATCGAACAAGTCCTGATGCGTCCGGCACTCGATGTTGAAATCGAAGAAGGCGTCGAACTGATCGACGAATTGATCACCAAGTACGAGGTCGGCCCCGATCGGGCAAATGCGCTGTACGCCTTGAGCGTGCTGAACTGGAACGAGTTCGTGTTCGTGTTCTAGTGGTTTGCCACAGCTAGAAGTTTGCGTTGATCGTAGTGGACGAGGCCACGAGTCCTTGGATTTGACGCCAGTTCAGGACTCGTGGCCTCGTCCACTACCTTAAAAATAGACCACTAAGCAGGTCGGCAGGAGTGATCGAGCACAACCATGTGAGCCGTTTGGGCGTTCGCCCCGGTTGTGCGTGAAAACCGTGGCTAACGCCAGCGGCTCACATACCCGATGACACCTGCTTAGCGATAGCGGCTCAGAAAAGCGGCCGCCGTGTCCGCAACCCAAATGGCATCGCCGGGGTGTCGGATCAGCAAGTGGTCGGCCCCGGAAAGAGTCACCACGCTGCAACTGGACCGCTCGTTCTCACCGCCAATCAAACTGGCAATTCGCAGCGCATGGTCATAACCAACGGTTTCGTCCGTGGGTGAATGAAAGACCATGACCTGGGCCTCCACCTTGGGCAATTGATCCGCGAGTTGGTGCGAGCGAAAATCCTCCAGCATCTCTCGTCGGATGCTCCAACGCCGGCCGCCAATCTCAACTTCACCGATTCCCTCTTCCTGAATCTTCGGATCCATTCGATTGAGCAAATTCGCGAGGTGAACGGTGTCACTGGGAGCCGCGATGGCAACAACCGCTTGCAAGGTTGATGGACGCGCCGCTTCATCCGAGGCAATCGCAAGCGACGCGGCACCACCAAAGCTGTGCCCGATCAAGCCGGTCACGGCCCCCACCTCGGATCCCGCAAACTGAATCGCCGCTTGCACGTCCGCTTGGTTGGAAGTGAAGTGAGTGCGAGAGAAATCGCCGTCGCTGCCGCCGAGCCCAGTCAGGTCGTACCGCAAAACAGCGACACCCAGCTCCGCCAAACGTCGCGAAACCCTGGCGATCGCCTTCAAGTCCTTGCTGCACGTGAAGCAGTGACTGAAGACGGCGACCGGCACGTCGGTGAGTGCCTCCTTCGTCAGACGATCGCGAGGACGGTCAACGATCCCAGCCAACTCAAACCCATTGCCCCCGGGAAATCGAACACGGCAGGAATGTCGTTCAAAAGGCCCTTCCACCGGTTCGCCGAGGGTGGCTCGAATACCAGAACTCACGCCGAGCCTTCTGCGGGTGCCCCGTTGGAAACGTTCCCGATCCGACCGGCTTTGAAGGCTTCTGCCATGGCTCGTGGAACGTCCGCTTCCGCCAAAACCAAGCGAGCACGGTTCTCGGAAACGCGAGCTTTCATCAACTGCTCCGCGGCGATGGCTTCGGCCCGACGCCGTTCAGCTTGGGCACGAGCAACACGCGTGTCGGCTTCCGCTTGATCACTTTGCAAACGAGCCCCGATGTTTTCTCCGACATCAATGTCGGCAATGTCGATCGAAACAATCTCAAAGGCGGTCTGAGCATCGAGGCCACGCGACAGGACCACTCGCGTGATCATGTCAGGGTTTTCCAACACCCTGAAATGCGTTTCCGCGGATCCAATGGAACTGATGATTGCTTCGCCCACACGCGCGATCACGGTGTCCTCCGTGGCACCACCAATCAATTGCTCAATGTTGGTGCGAACCGTCACGCGAGTTCTGACCCGCAGTTCCACACCGTTTTTGGTGATCGCACTCAAAGTTGTTTTGCCACTGCGTTTGGGATCAGGGCAATCAATCACCTTGGGATACACGCTGGTTTGAACCGCGTCCAAGACATCACGACCAGCCAAATCGATCGCGGCCGCCTGGTCAAACTCCAATGGAATTTGAGCACGATGAGCTGCGATGATGGCGTGAATGACATTCATCACGTTGCCACCCGCCAAGTAGTGGGCTTCCAAGCGATGGGTGCTGATTCCGTCGCGGCGACCGATGTCCAACCCCGCTTGCGCCGCCATCACCTTGGCCTGCACGATCACATTCGGATTGACCTTGGTGAAGTGCATGCGGATCAAATTCAACAGCTGCACATCGGCATCCGACATGAACGCCTGAAACCACAGCTTTCCATACCGCAAAAAGAAGAATCCCAACACGGCGACAAAGAACAACGCCAGAAAAACGCCGACCAGAAGCAACAAGGAACTGGAGTCCAGTCCGCCGCCCGGGTTTTGCGCCAGCAAGTTCCAATCGTGAATCGAATCGATCATTGCCATGTTGTTTTCACTTGGTGAGTCAAATCAGAAACCCGCCGTTCCGTCCAAAATCGACACCGGCGGGCCTCTCAATGATAACAGTTTGACTGCGGCCTAGCGAAGCGGCAGCAGATCGCCAATCCAGTGGATTTCAGGAAGTCTTCGACGCCGCATCCGCAGCGGATGAAGGCAGCAAGGCCGAGGCAATCAAAACTTCAGAATACCCCTGCGACAGAAGCTTCCGAACGTCCTCAGGACAACGGATCCCGCCCCCGGTGATCCAATTCACACCGCGAAATTGCCGCACCAATCGCGAAAAAGTTTCGCAATCACGGGGTCCCGATTGACCGCCCACCGCGGCGACGTCCAATAAAATGGCCTCGCGAATGTTCCGATCGCTGGCCGACTGCATCCAATGCGTCGCCGAATCGGGACCGACAAATTGCCCGTCGCGAAAATCCAAACTGAGTGTGAGCTGGGACGCGGGGATTGATTCCAACATTCGATCCAACACATCGATCGAGTCGGCTGATTCGCTGGCAATGATCCAACGAATGTCAGATCCTGCCGTGATCGATGACCTCATCTGCGACACCCAATCGCGATCCGCTTGCGAAACCGATCCACGCCAACCGCTGTCGATCCAAAGCGTTTCACCATCGCGCAGCTCAGCGGCAAGGTTCAACAAAGCATCGTCCTGGCGACCATTGCTCATCAATCCGTCCAGGTCGGCGACATAGAACCGCCGGACACCAATCGATCGATACCACTTCAAGAGAGCGTTTTCGCCGGCGGGAAGCTCTGCGACAGGTCGGTAACGACTTCGCTGGCCCGCGATCCCATGAACCGCAACGCCATTCATCAGATCCATGACGCCAATCAGCCGATTCAGCTGAAGCTTCCACTGTTGACGAAGTCGTTGCTGAAGCGAGCTTGGAAGGCGACGGCTTGGGTCGTCGTTCAAGCCGAAGCAGCGCCGGGTTCCGGCAAGGTGAACAACGATTCCACTTTGACGATCGCGTAGTCATCCGGGAATGTATGAATCGCTTGGATCAACATCGAACGACGACGCGTTTCAATGTTGAGGTAGCTGATCGCCCCCAGCGCCATCCGGCCGCTCGAATCAAATCGATGAAGCAAACCTTCGGTGGGGCCCGTCCCCAATTGCTGGCCAACCATCCAGAACATTTTTGGATCGACCGTTTCAAGCTGGAAATGCGATCGGTACGTCAAACCGGATCGACAGGTGGCTTCTTCCGTCCGGCTGCCTTTGAGCGACTGTCGAATCAAGCATCGACGCGAAGGCAACGGCTGGTGAGCGCTGGTGGCGACCTCACAAAGCGTGGTCGCAGCGGCGTCCGCCGTGGGAGCGGAATTGAATGTGACGACGTGACCGCAATTGGTCACTTCGATTTTGGCATCGTATCCATCGCGTTCAATTTTGCGCGTCTGGTGCACCAGAATGAGCTCTGGGTGCAGCGATCGGCTGAACAAGTGAAACGCAAGCTCAGCAACTTTGGGGCGAACCGAAAGCACGATGAAGAGTCCAATGAAGAGTTCGTATCTGTCTCGCCGCGAAGAAGGCTTCGCGTCGCGGTCAGTCAATCATTATACGCTGTCTGGCTGAACCTTCTAAAGAGCGTTTACGTCTTGACTCGCCAAGAATATCCTTTCCTTTTGAATGTCACGAATTCATCTTGACATCCGTGTTCCGCCCGATTCGTCACTTCGACAGAACTCGCTCCGCCACTTATCCTGCAGCCTCCCTTTGCTGCCCCTCGGATTTGCCGCCATGATTTTGGTCATCGATAACTACGACTCGTTCACTTACAACCTGGTTCAGCGAATGGGCGAGATCGATCCCTCGGCGGACATCCGCGTTCATCGCAACGATGACCTTTCCCCCGACGAGATCGAAGCCCTGTCGCCCGAACGCATGCTGATTTCGCCGGGCCCCTGCACTCCGACCGAAGCGGGTGTCAGTGTCGAATGCGTCCGGCGTTTTGCTGGGAAGTTTCCAATTCTCGGGGTTTGCTTGGGACACCAATCGATCGGGGAAGCCTTCGGTGCGACGATCATCCGAGCCCCCGAATTGATGCACGGGAAAACGGATGGCATCCATCACGACGACCGAGGCTTGTTTGCAGGTCTGACCAATCCATTCACCGCCACCCGGTACCACTCGCTGGTCATCGACCCCAACACCGTTCCCGATGACCTGGTGGTCGGGGCCTGGACGGACACCGGCGGCAATCGTCAGATCATGGGTGTCCGCCACCAGCAACACAAATTGGAAGGCTGGCAGTTCCACCCGGAAAGTTTTTTAACCGAACCGGGAATTGAACTGATTCGCCGTTTCTTGGCGTGGTGAGCCGATCGGAACAGAAAACCTTTCTCCATTCTGAGGGCGTGCCGTTTTATGGCCCGCTTTTCGACGGGGCTCCACATGGTGCATTTCTCCCGAAACGAAGTTTTGGGGGAGATCGAGCGACGCCGTTCAGGCGTACGCGAGGGAGGGAGCCGAGCATGGGAAGCGGCGCCTGTTGCCGTTCCGATAGTGAATGCAATTTTTCTTCCGGCTTCTGTCTTTCTTCATCCCGGTAGGGATTTCAGATGGTAGCCGGGGGTTGCTGCGAAGCAGCGTACCCCCGGAAAACGAGCTCCCATCAAACTCTCCCTCCCGCCGTGGCCATTGGCCACGGCGGGAGGGAGAGTGGCGGCGTGGGGGGCATGTCCATCGGTGGCGCTATCCCGTTCCGGCTGATTCAATCAACAGCCTGGTCTTCAACGGGCAGGGTTCGCAAGGCATTCCCAACACAGCACTTGAAAAGTGCACGAGCTCTTTCTTGGCGAATGGCCCGCTGAGAGACTCCCACCGGGAACTTTTTCTTCGATCCGTTTCAAATTTTTTGAAACAAAAACGCCTGCAGCCCAATCAGCGTTTTGGCGTCGCGAATTTGACACGACTGCACGAGCTTCAATAACTCGTCACGGTGCATCAACTTGGTCTCAATTCGCTCGGTCGTCTCGAGTTGCTGCTCGCCCGCGGTGAGATCCTTGGCGACGACCAAGTGCATCAACTCGTTGCCCAACCCCGGTGCCGAGTAGAACTCACAGACGACACTCAAATCCGCCGCTCGGTACCCGGTTTCTTCGGTCAATTCGCGAGCTGCCGTGACCAGCACTTCTTCTCCGGGATCGCGGGTCCCCGCTGGCAACTCCAGCAGTTTTTCCCCCACGGCTGGACGCTCGTTTTCGATCATCACCACGGTGTCATCGTCAACAAGCGGAAGCAGCACCACCGCCCCAGGATGCTGGATGAATTCGCGTCGATGTGACTGCCCGTCTCGACCGGGAAGATCGATCGCAATGACATCAAAACGACTACCGCGTAACAACACTTCGGGTTCAGACATGGGAATCGACTCCAGTGCGGTCGTGATCCCGCATGACAGAAAGAAACTTGGATTGTCTACAACAAGACCGACCATCCGGCCTCGCGTCACGATAGGCAACGGATGGGAGATCAGCAACGAAACCAGCGGATGTTCCGGCGCCGCCACGCCGACTGCTCCCAAAAACGCAGATCAGTCCCCCCAAATGTGGCAAGTGGCTTCATCCTGAGTATGATACGCGAATGAACACCAACTCCTCCCCGATCCCATCGTCGCTCGCCTCGCCAGCGTCGATCACGTCAGGATTATCGGCTGGATTTCAGACACCTGAGTCTCAGCCAAGCCAGTCATCATCCGGCCCGGATCGCCTCGAAGAAATTTCGGTGGTGATTCCCGCGATGAACGAAGAAGCCTCGCTGGCGGAACTCCACGAACGGATCACCGATGTCTGCGCGGAGCAAAATGTCCGCGTTCAAATCGTTTTTGTCGACGATGGCTCGACGGACCGAACCTGGGAGAAGATGGTCGAGCTTTGCGGCGCCGCAGACGATCACTCGCATTCGACCTGTGCCTTGCGTTTGCGTCGCAACTTCGGCAAAGCGGCCGCCTTGAGCGCTGGTTTCTCAGTCGCTCGCGGCGCGATCGTGTTCACCATGGATGCGGATCTGCAAGACGATCCCACCGAGATCCCACGCTTCCTTGAGAAAATCCAAGGCGGTCTCGATGTGGTCAGTGGCTGGAAACAAACTCGCCATGACCCGTGGCACAAGGTGCTGCCCAGTCGAGTCTTCAACGCTTTGGTCAGTTCGCTGACCGGCGTTCAATTGCACGACCACAATTGCGGCTTCAAAGCGTATCGCCGGGAAGTCTTGGCAGAAGTCGACCTCTACGGGGAACGGCATCGCTTCATTCCCGTGCTCGCATCCGCTCGCGGTTTTCGAGTGGGCGAAATTGTGGTCCAGCACCACGCCCGGCAACATGGCGTGTCAAAGTATGGCGTCTCGCGATTGGTCAAAGGCTTCCTGGACTTACTCAGTATCCATCTGGTGACCGGCTATGGTCGCCGACCGCTGCACTTGATCGGCACCGCTGGTTTGCTGTGCTTCGCGGTGGGCTCGGTTGGGATGATTTACCTCAGCATCAAACGAATTTTGTCAGAACTCGGCTACGCGGAACCATTGCATCTGCATTCGACCGCCGTCTTTTACTACTGCATTTTCGCGGTCTTGCTGGGCGCTCAATGCGTCTTGGCTGGTTTGCTGGCTGAATTGGTGATCTCGGTTGCCGCGGCACGGGACCGTCACGAGACGATGCACATGCATGGCGAGTCCATGCCCTCCACTTCCAACACCGCGGGCGGCTCTCGTTTGCTTCCCAATGCGTCTGGATACAGCCTTTCCGATTGGGCCGGCTTGGGCGAGCCAGACGACCGTGCGAACTCGGCACAGGACACGAATTTGACAGGGCCGATTCACGATGCGTAAACACGAAATCCCGCGACAACATCGTCGCAATACTTACGCGATCATGATCGTCGCGACCTTGGCGATTGTTGCCGGACGCATTGCCGTCGTTTCCAGTCAGGAAGGCGACACGGCATTCCTCAGTGCCAATGACCGCAGTCGCTGGTGCACCGTCGCTTCGCTGGTGGAAGAGGGAACCTTTGCCATCGACCGGCCCATTTCGATCCGGTCCGAAGACGGCAAACGCCGACCCTGGAACACCATCGACAAAGTCCGTCATGTTGGTGCCGATGGCCAACTGCACTACTACAGCAGCAAACCCACGCTGTTGGTGACCATGGTGGCCGGTGTGTACGGCGTCGTGCACCACACCACCGGGCTGACGATGACGGAACAACCGATCTATGTCCCGCGGCTGTTGCTGCTGTTGATCAACCTGCCGGTTCTGGCCGTGTTCTTGGTGACAATGGCATTGATCGTGGAGCTGATCGGTGCCTCCGATTACGCCCGTCGGATGGGCGTCGCGGCTGCTTGCTTCGGCACCATGATGGTGCCCTTTGCGATCTCACTGAACAACCATCTGTTCGCTGCGGCCGCCACGTCGCTCACGCTTTGGTTGTATCTCCGTGCAGCAGAAAAGATGGCCGATTCATTTTCGGGCATCACCTATCATCCCAAGTTCGCTCCGTGGGTGATTGCGGGAGCCTCCGCGGCCTTCGCAGTTGCCTGTGAACTGCCCGCCCTGTCCATGCTGGCCCTGTGGGCGGTGCTGTTCGGCTGGATGAACCCCCGATCGATTCCCGGCTTTGCGCTGGGAGCGGGCGTTGTCTTGCTGGGGATTGTCGGGACCAATCAATGGGCTCATGGAAGCTTGCGGACACCGTACGCTCACCGAAGCGTCGGAGAACAAATTGAGACCGTCGACTTGTCCGCCGATGCGGGGACCGACCAGATCGAAGTGGCGTTGTCACATAGCAACACACTTCAGGCAGCCGACAAAATCAGTCTCCGCAAGCTCACCGAAGGTGGCTACGAAGTCATCGCCGAACAATCGAAAACGTCCGCCCCCCTCAAACAGACTCAATACAAACTGGCCCAAACCGGCGCCAACTGGGCGTTGTTCGTTTGGGACGATTGGTACGACTACCCAGGAAGTTACTGGCGAACGGACAAACGACGCGGAGTCGATTTGGGGGAACCCAGCCGCATTGCTTACCTGTTTCACGCCACGCTTGGTTACTACGGGATTTTCTCAATCACGCCACTCTGGTTCCTGGTGCCGGTTGGCATGGTCGCGGGATGCCGGCATGGCCCCAGCTACATGCGGCGGCTTTCCGCCGCCATCGCGTTGGCAAGCGTGGTTTGCCTCGTGTTTTACATTGCTCGGCCTGAGATTGACCGCAACTACGGGGGGGTCAGCGTTTGTTTCCGCTGGATGTTGTGGTTTGCCCCCCTGTGGCTTTACAGCCTGGTTCCGGAACTGAGTTCGCTGAGCGAAAAGATTCAAGGCCGGTGTTTCACGCTCGTGCTGCTTGCCGCCAGTGCCTTTTCGGTTTCAACCAGCCTGTCATCCCCCTGGCAGAGTCCGTGGATCTATCGTTTTGCGAGTTTTTTGGGGTGGCTGGGTGATGAAATGACCCGGTAGGATCGGGTCGCTAGCTCATCATTGTCTCAAGGAGGAGACAACCTTTTGGCCGAACTTGGTCAGGAACACCCGCCTCGCCGCAAAGCCGGCCGTTTCAAAACGGCAGTGGTGCTGATCATCACATGCGTGCTGACCGTCTTCCTGGTCCGATCCCTGTTGCCGCAAACCGTTGGGGAACAGGCCCGACGTTACCTCGAAAAGAAGCTGGACGCCCACTACCAAGATTGGGATGTCACCATCCAGCGTGGCACCTTCCAACCCGGCACCGGCCTGGTCTTTGAGTCGATCGAAATCTCTCCGAAAACCAGTCGTCCCAACCTGGTTTCCAAGTGGTGGTCGCAGCAACCGGCGGTCAAGGTCGACCGCCTGACCGTTTTCGCGGACCTCGACCCACAAAAATGGATGGCTGGCGACAGCCCACTTTCCACCCGCCGCATCGCGGTCGAGGGCGTCAACGCGAATCTGCATGTCGCCCACGACAACACGCTCTCGTTGGCATCGCTTTTTCCGCTGCCACAAATGGGACCGGCCTGCCCACAAATTGATCTGTATGGGGTCGTGACAAACGTGACCTTCGACGCGAGTTCTTCCGGGGACACCGATCAAGGCGACGCGAATCCGGCTCAGATGTCGGCTGCCATGCAACCGCTCCAGCTTCGATGGTCCGACATCGCGATCTCCACCGAGACATCCGACGTCGAAACCACCTTGATCTCGGGAAAAGCCTCCGAACGCAAACTGGTTTTCGCTCGCGGAGACAGCAATTTCAGTGGCCCCATTGAACTGGCGTTCGACAATGTGATCGACGGAACCAACCGACAATTGCGAATCAAGACGGCCATCAAGGACTGCCACATCGACGACGCAGTGATCGCCAGGGTCCGCTCACGAATCGCCCAGTGGTTGCCCGCCAAGGCGCGTGTCAGTCTGCATGGCGACTTGACCGCCGAGTACACCCGGCAAAACGACCAAGACCAATTCCATCTCGATCTGAACTTGCACGATGGCAACCTGGACGACCCTCGCTTGCCATCCAAAATCCGTCAGGCTCGCGGACGGATTCAGATCACTCCCCAAGAAATCAAGCTGTTTCCGACCCAAGCCCAATTTGGGGAAGCGTTTTGCACCCTCCGTGGATCCGCTGCCTTGGTTCGCCAATCCCAAACCAGTTTTGATCTGGGTGCCACCGACCTGCATTTCACCGGAGAAGGCCTGACCCTGGATCGCTCCTTCGCGGAAGTGATGCCGAGCAAACTGCACGCGCTGTGGCAAAAGTTCCAGGCTCGCGGCCGCTTGAACTTGACAGCACACGCGACCAACCCCGCGCCCCTGCGATCCAAAGCTTGGGAGTTGCAATCAAAGGTGGATGTGCGTGGCGTCGACGTTCAATTCGACAAATTCCCGTACCCTGTCGAGCAACTGGTCGGCACGATCCGGATCGAAGACGGGTTCGCGACCGCCGAACAACTCACCGGCCGCGCCGGTGGCCAGCGATTGATTTGTGATTTTCGTGTTCCCGTCCACATTGATCCTGATTCGCCCCGGGTTCATACCAAACAGATCAAAATCCAGACCGAAGGCGCGGTTCTGATCGATGACGCCCTGATCTCTTCCTTGACCCCGCGTGAGTCTCGCCAGAGCGATCCCAACGCCCCCATGATGGCCACCGTTCCGGGTCCGCTGACCGAAACCAGCACGTCGCGATCCTTCTCAAAAGTGGAGCAATTTGTTCGCTCCTTGCGACCACGGGGGGCGATCGAATGGGCTACCGCCACCCTCGAAACCGATCCCCAAGGCAACTCATCCCGTCAGTTTGATTTCGGTGTCTCGGGTGGAACGCTTCGCTACGACAAGTTCCCTTACCCGCTGTACAACGTCAAAGGCCGCGTCAAAATCGAGGATAACTTGGTTCGCATCATTGGCTTCACCGCCAACAACGCGGGATCAGCCAAAGTGGAATGCGAAGGGCTGTACCACATTCCCAAGCAAGAACCAGGGACGCTTTCCGATTCGGAGCTGAACCTGCGTTTCCAAGTCGCCGACCTCTCGATGGACCAATCGCTTCGGGTGTCACTCCCCGAGTCGACTCGCCACATTTGGGACTCCCTGTCACCTGGTGGAACACTGGACCAACTGGATGCCCACATCCATCAATCCGGAATCGAACCACTGGACCTGACTTTGGTCGCCAACCAAATTGCGTCTGGGCAAGTGACGCCGGATTCACTGAGCCTTCGCCCGGTGGCGGTCCCCTATCGCATCGACATCGTCGGTGGCCACGTCGAATACAGAGACAACCAAGTCCGAATCAGCAACCTTCAAGGCCGCCACGATGGATCCCGGATGGTTGCCGATGGAACCTGCACACAGCACCCATCGGGACGCTGGTTGCTCGCGATGGACCTGCACAGTGGCTGCCGTTTGGTACCCGATGAAGAATTGATTGCGGCGATGCCCGAACAAGTGGGCAAAGCACTCCGAGCCCTCGATTTACGCGGTCCCATCAGCCTTCGAGGGAAAACCAATCTGTTGATGGCCAATGACGACACTTCGACGCCGTTGATCGACTGGGATCTGCTGCTGCAACTCGAAGGCAACCGAATTGCGGATGTCGGCCCGGTTCATTCGCTTCGTGGTGAAATCCAAGTTCAAGGCGTTCGTGATGCAGAAGTGCTGCAAGCGGTTGGAAACATCGCCCTGGATTCCATGCACGCCTACGGACTGCAAATCACCTCATTGCGTGGCCCGTTCTCGATCACCAACGAGCAACTTCGACTGGGTGAAAACGCTCGACTGCCTTCCCCCAATCCGGAGCCCAACGGCAGCGGCGTCCCGATCGTGGGTGCCTTGTTCGGCGGCAAACTCAGCCTCAGCGGAGGCGTGCTCCTCTCAAGCGGCGACTTTGAAATTGACGCCTCGCTCGCGAACGCCCAGATCGCAACCTGCCTGTCTGAAATTGGCCAGCACCGCACCGGGATCACGGGACGCTTTGACGGCGACTCTCACTTGGAAGGTCGCTTGGGCGATTTGGATCTGCTCAAAGGAAATGGTCGAGGCAGTGTCAGCGGCGCCAACCTGTATCAGTTGCCCTATCTCGTTCAGGTCCTGAACTTGCTACGCATCAAAGCCACGGAAGACGTTGCTTTCACCAACGGCGAAACGGAATTCTCCATCTTCGGCGAAGACTTGAACTTCAATCGCCTGGTGCTCTGGGGCGATCTGGTCGCCTTGGAGGGCGGTGGAACGCTCAGCCGCCGCGAACACCTGGACATGTCCTTCAACACTCGCGTCAGCCCGCAGAACCTGTTCAGCAAGGTCGTCAATCCGCTGCGTGACAACCGTTACACACTGTGGACGATCGAAGTCGATGGCCCAATCGAAGCGCCGACGATCCGCCGGAAATCACTCAGCGGGATCACGCAAACCATGGAGGATTGGTTCCCAGGCATGGTGCGTTCGACCACCGCCGATGGTGGGAACGTCAACCGATAGCGCGACGCAAGAAACTGTCGTCATAGCAAATCGAGTGGATGCGAAAACCACTCTTCTGCACCGAGAGCAGCTGGACAGTTGCGAATCAAAAACGCGACTGCGAATCAGAAACGCGACCGACCATCCAACCAAAGACTCGACCAAGGTCTCCCGATCGTCGAGCGATAAGACAAGCTCAGGCCCTTCGATCTGCCCCGGTTAACCCTGATCGAGTTTTGGAAGGATAAAATACTAGTCGTCTGCCTGGACTGGAGTTCTTGATACGGAGCCGCGCAGGACCATTGGCCGTTGGAATGTACGCCCTTGAGTGGCATAGTCGACCCGTCGATAGCGCCCCAAGAGCTGCTCAATGATTCGATGCTCGCCCACCACTGCCGTCAGCTCTGCGGTTCCGGCCACACCAAACGCTGACAACAAGTGGCTGCGTTCGAACTCAATCAGACGTTTGGAAACCTTGTAGTTGGCTGCGATGGCTTTGGTTGGCATCCCGTCCATCACACAGTTGAGCACCTTGCGTTGCCGCTCCGTCAAACCTTCCAAAATTCGGTTGCGTTTGCGATGGGCCTTTTCCAACCCAACCTGAAAACCATCCCAGTCAATCGCTTGGTGGATATGATCCCGGAGTGAGCCACTGAACTTTTGAACGCCGTCCGCCGATTTTAGAACGACACTCCATGCACCTTTCTCAAAGGCGTGAATCACCGTTTCAATCGGCAGTTCACCTGCGACTAAAATCAGCGGCACACTGCAATTCGAATCTGACAATGCCTTTTGCACACGCTGGAAACCGTCGCCGATCAATTCGACATCCACGACCAAACATCCCGGCCGCTGGAGTCGATCGCCAGCGATCCATTCCAGCAGCTGATCGCTGGAAGAACACTGCACCAAGCCCCAATCGGAGTCGGACTCGATCAGCGCTCTCAGGTCGACCGACGTCGCCTCCCCCATCGACTTCCGGGCCAGCAAACACACACCCGCACGCTCATTCGTGGAATCAATCAAGTTCAAGCCCCTTCCCATTCAGATGGGATATCACATACAAAAACCGTCAAATGACGAGCTATCCCCCCACTCAAAAAAGCGGTGATTCGGGCCAGCCATCTGAGGCTAGCACAGCCCCCCGGTTCGGTAACGGCTTCTTTTCCCGCATTACCGTGCGCAATATCGCACTGAGACGGTGAGAACCGAAAGTGAATGCACCTGGAACCGGTGCACAGACTTTCATGTTGAGGCGTCCCTCAACGTTCCCACGGGTGTGCCTGACTGGAATCACTCAGGCAAGATGTCGCTGCAGCAACTGGATCGGCGGAACCAGTTTGCTTCGACCGCGAGACAAGTTCGGCGCGGGAGAGCAGCGTCGGAGAAGCATCCCGAGGGACACTCTTCGGTGGACGAAAAGACTGGCAGCAGGCTCAGCCGTTCAGCGAACCTGCTGCAACAGGAATTGCGACTGCCAGCGGCCGCTCGATGTTTCGAGCGGCGCTGCCACGGTGCCGTCAGTGGAGGCGGCTTCCACTAAGAAACCAGTTCGCCTGACTCACTCGACGCTTCGACTGGCTTTTTATCGCTCGCACGCCGACGACGTTTCTTCGGCTTTGTAATGCCCCACTCCTTCGTCAGCATTTCAAACACCTCTGGCGTCTCGTAGCGAACGATGTTCTTGCCTTCCGGCATGGGGCCGATCAGGCCACGAAAGATAGGCATGCCCCGCAGAGCCAAGTCGGTGCTGCAGTCGTCCACGCCGACTTGCTCGTGGAAATCCGTCAAAGGATCCAGAGAAACGTAGTCGCGAATTTGAAGCGAACCGTCACTACCGCGAGCAACGACGCGAAAGGTGTCTTTTTTCGTCATGGCGGAATCATTCCGTTGGAGAGGTGAAAGCAAATCAATCCGATGGCGGCGATTCAGGGGAGGTCACCGCCGCGAAGCTGATTTCATCGGTGCCATGAATTTGTTATCGACCGCAGACGTTCCGAACCCGAACATCCAACGATCACACGGAACCGCCGCTTTGACAGGCGTGACCGGTGAAAGACCTTTCGTCCGAACATTCGTCGCAGACCAGCGCATCGGACTGGCGGTCAATCGTCATTTGCCGTTCTCCTATTGTGAATCAGTCCTACCAATTCCAACCACAGACGCAATCCATCCAAATGACATCGTCCAACTACATGATCGTTGGTGCCAGCGGCGGCATCGGAACTGCGCTTTGCAAACAGCTCGTTTCGGATGGTCACCGAGTGATGCTGGTCGGCAGAAATGAATCCAACCTGCAAACGCTCGCAAACGAACTCCAACAGCCTTTCCAGGTTTGTGATGCAACCGATTGGGACGGATTGGCTGGCGTCGCCGACTACGCAATCGAACACTTTGGCGGACTCGATGGTGCAGCGAATTTGGCCGGTTCGATCCTACTCAAGCCAGCTCACTTGACCAGCAAAGAGGATCTTCAATCTGTGCTCGAAGCCAATCTGATCACCGCCTTTGGGTTGGTCCGTACAATCGCCCCTCGTTTAAAAAAACAGGGCGGTGGTTCGATCGTGTTGATGTCCAGCGGCGGCGCAGCAATCGGCTTGACCAGCCACGAAGCCATCGCCGCTGCCAAAGCGGGAGTTGCCGCCATGGCCCGCGCAGCAGCCGCGACTTATGCGGCCGGCAACGTCCGCATCAACACCGTTGCACCCGGTTTGGTCGAGACCGAATTGACCGCCCGGGTCTGGCAGAATGAACGTTCGGCAGAAGCCAGCCGATCCATGCACCCGCTGGGGCGACTCGGCCAACCCGAGGACATCGCCTCGATGATTGCGTGGCTGCTGGCTCCCGAAAACGCCTGGATCACTGGCCAGGACATCGCAGTCGATGGCGGACTGAGCTCCATCAAATCAGCCACCCGATAATTCCAGTTGCATTCGCAAGTAGCTTCTCGACTCCGGTGCATCCAGTCCCAAGGCTGTGGCCAAGCCCACGACTTCCGACCGAGCTGTTTCCACCGCCTCGTCGCTGGGCGAACGTTCATGCAACACACGTTCAATTTCGGCAAACTCGCCCAGCCCATCCACACGATCAATCGTGACGGTCATCGGATCGGTTGATCCCAGGTGAAACGTTTCTCGCTGCTTGGTCACCGTTGCAACCTTCTGAAAACCAAGTCGATCGAACAACGTCTCCATGGACTCCCCCGTCGGATCGCCTGGATCCAAGCGCCATTCCAATTCCTCGCGAGCCTTCACCGCCCCCGGTCGCTTGGAACCTTTGTAGGTCACCAATGGCGTGCCATCGATTCGCCGGACTCGCAACGCTTCCCCCGATTCGGCGAAGTCACGCGACGGATGATTGTAATAGGTGTCTTGGTTTTCATTTTCCGACACCAGAACCGCATCGTTCTCCGCCAGCCGCTCTCGGAGTTCGTCGACATTGCCGACGCGAAATTTCAATTCGACTTCAAACATTCCTGTTCCTTCACTTGTAAGAATTTGCAATTGGATTCGTGTCGCTGTTTCAAAGTGGCGTTGTCCAGTCAGGGAACATTCAGCTGAACCAATGGTGCCGGAGCACCTTCGCTGGTCACCCACACCCCTGATTGTGAATCGACCGAAATCGCTTCCACCTGTTTCAATTTGGGCAGATCAATTGCGGTGGGCGTTTGTGCCATTTGGTCTTCCAACGAGGCGTGATCGGCCTTGGAAAACTTCATCGCTTGCCAATACGTCGCAACCCACACGTCGCCTGTTCTGGCATCTCGATCCGCTGCCGTCGCCAACGCAATCGGCACTTGAGTCACCAACTCCGCGGTGACTTTTTGGTTCAGTTGGCCAGTCGTCTCGTTGAACAAGGCCACTCGATACAGCCCCACCCATGGCACGAATCGTTTGCACAGCAACATCAACTCTTGCGAGGGTTCGTCGAACCATATCGCCTCGCAATCATGAGCCCCATCGGGATAGGTGACGCGAACCAAGCGAACCTGTTCACGCTGGATCTCGCCAGACTGCCGGGGATCCATCTCATCGACCACCAGCAACTCGATCTGGCCACGTTTGGCTTGGTTGTCCCCGCAATCCGCGATCACCAATCTCGCCGGTCCGCCGGGTTGGCTCGGCGGCAGCATGGCGAGGTCTTCCCAATCAACCGCCACGACACCCGGGAACTGCCATTGCCCCGTCGCTTGCCCGGTCTTGGCATCGAACGCAAACAACCGGGCACGATCTCCGGAATCGTTGTGGGACCAGATGCAACTTGGGTCCTTCAACGAAAACACCAACCCGCTGCTCTCGTTCAGTTCCTTGTCAACCAACTCAACCGAAACGAACGAGGGTTCCTCCGCAGGAACGCAACTTGACAATGCGATCGCAACCAGCACGCACGCAGAGAACTTCAGCAAAAACAGGCATGGATGACTCATCCTCGACGTTCCCCTGTGGTTAGCGTTCCAGAACGGAACCGACCTCTTCTGAGTCGGCAGTCAAACGGAGCGGAACCCGTTCCAGGATTTCTCGCATCGTCGATGCCGTTTGACGCAGCCCTTCATGAGATGCCAAAGCTCCTGTGACCGCAACGCGCCCGATCCCGGCCTGCGACACTTGCTCCACATTGTCCAGCCCAATGCCACCAATCGCGAAGGCGGGCAAGGCAAGTTCTCCGGTTTGCTCCGCATCACTGACCTGCTTCAAGAACACACAGCCGGGAAAGTGATCGAACGACTTGGTCTTTCCCGGGAACGTCGGCCCACACCCGATGTAGTCCGCCGTGGTGCGAGCAGCCTCGCGAACTTGTTCGATGTCGTGCGTTGACAGCCCGATCAAGCGTTCCCTGCCCATCACGCCGCGAAGCGCATCCGCCGGCACCTCTTCTTGCCCGACATGCACTCCATCTGCGTCCGCTGCCACAGCGATGTCGGCCCGGTCGTTGATGATCCACAGCACTTCCCGCTGCTTGGCGATGGCCGCCCCAATCCTTGCTTGTTCAAACAAAGTCCGATCGTCGACGCTTGGATCACGGAGCTGAATCACATCGACTTGGGCATCGGCCAACTCAGCAATCCGGGCTTCCAAACGATCCGCATTGGGCTCGCACGCGATCAAGGCATACAACCTCGCGTCGCGTAACTTTCGCGAACGCGTGTTCGAGCCAGCCATCTTCAGTTCCAATTCCCGGAACGTGGCGTAACACTGGTAACGAATCGATTCGATCTTCGCAGCAAACGCAGGGTCGCTGGTTTTCCCATACTCTTCCAGGCACCGCAGAGCTTGCTGAGTCCGAGTCGTCGCGGCCGCAATCACCGCAGAAAGGTCCGCTCGCGACTGCTCACTTGCGGTTGTCACTTGTGTGCCAACGTCCCCCGGCGTGTCACGAGAATCGATCAGTTGCAACCGGTTCCACCGCCCCATCGCGACCGCCAAATCATGGCGGTGCGTCTTCAGGCGATCCGTCAGACAAAGATCGTCTAAGATGAAGCGAGCGGACTCCTCGAGCGTCCGAAGCCCTTCGCCAGCGCGATTTGCATTGGCATCCAAGATTCGCAACACGGTTCTGGATTCGGCATTCGTCATTCGTCTCGTTGCTCGCTCTGTTTATTCCACATGGATCCCACCTTCGCCCCTTCCCACTGACCGCCCCGCCATGTCCATCTCTCGCCTCCGGTTTTCCACCGCAGCCATTATTTCGATCGCGGCTTTCCTACCGTTCGGTTTCCTCGCCGTCGGACACGCCGATCAACCGACCCAAAAGTCTTCGCCACGTCAAGCACGTGCGAACGACCCGTTTGCGCCACCCCAAATCGATCCGGCCCTCCCCAACGTTCTGTTGATTGGCGATTCCATTTCGATTGGCTACATGTTGGACGCCCGACGAGCCCTCGAAGGCACAGCAAACGTCTTCCGCCCCAACACGAACTGCGGCCCCACCACCCGCGGGCTGGAACAACTCGACCGCTGGTTGGGTGATCGCAAGTGGGATGTCATCCACTTCAACTTTGGCTTGCACGATCTCAAATTCATGGGCCCCAATGGCAAGAGTTTGGCCGATCCCAAACTGCCGACCAGCCAACGACAAGTCCCACTCGAGGAGTACTCCGCCAACCTCGAAACCATCGCGAAAAAGTTAAAAGCAACTGGCGCAACCGTGATTTGGCGCGAGACCACTCCGGTCCCCGAAGGATCCCAGGGTCGACTGGCGGAAGATGGCCCACGCTACAACGAAGCCGCCGCCCAGGTCATGGAATCCATTGGAGGCATTCAAACCGATCCCTTTTATGAGGTTGCGATGAAGCATGCCTCCATGCAACGCAAAGCCAACGTGCACTACACACAGGCGGGATCAAAATTGCTCGGCGAACACGTCGCCGAAGTCGTCTCAGCAGCACTCCAGCAATGACCTGACAATTGGGAACGAAGCAGGTCGGCAGGAATGATCGGAAATCACCATGTGAGCCGTTTGGGCGTTAGACCCGGTTGGGCGTGGAAGCAACCACGCTTGCCATCACATTCTAAATGCCGAACGACTCCTGCCGACCTGCATAGCCCGCATTGCGGATTTAAAAGAAGGCCTTCCGGCATCAATCCAGGGCGGCCCCGACGGCGTTTTACAACTTGGCATCCGTTCCCTTCATTCTGGTTTCCCAATGCGATTGACTGTCTTTTCCACTGTGCTGGCTGTGCTCTCACTCTTGGCCCCGTCTCTCATCCGTGCCGAGGAGGTGATGATCAAGCCGGATGTTGTCTACGGTCACAAGTTTGGCTTGGCAACGACTTTTGACGTGTTCACACCAGCTCAGAACGCCAACGGAGCGGCGGTGCTGTTCATGGTCAGCGGCGGCTGGTACTCCAGCTGGTCACCACCGGAACAAATCCAACCCCGGTTCAAACCGTTGACCGACCAAGGGTTCACTGTCTTCGCCGTGCGACACGGCAGTAGTCCCAGGTTTTCCATCGCCGAAGCGGTTGCGGATGTTCGTCGCAGCGTGCGTTTCATTCGGCTGAATGCAGAGGCCTACCAAGTCGATCCGGATCGAATCGGCGTGTTCGGCATGAGTGCGGGAGGGCATTTGTCACTGATGCTCGGAACGGCATCCGATGAAGGAAACGCCGACTCCAAAGACCCCGTCGACCAAGTCAGCGATCGTGTCCAAGCCGTGGTTGCTTACGTGGCTCCCACTGACCTGCGAATCATGGCCATGGACGCGCCGGACCGGCTGGCTGCTTATGAGCGTTTTCCGGCATTGGAGATCGATGCAAACACGGCGGAACCTGACTCACCGATCGTTCACGTCACGCCCGACGACGCACCGACACTGTTGCTCGCAGGAGCCAAAGATGAATTGGTTCCGATCTCGCACAGTCGCAAGATCCTGGTGGCGTTCGAAAAAGCAAACGTCGAGACGAAATTGATCGAGTTCGAAAACGCAGGTCACGGGTTTGGAGGCGAAGACGCAAAGCAGGCGACCGACGCGATGGTGGATTGGTTTGTCACTCATCTCACCGAAAAACCCTGACCCAGCTTCGTCTCGCGCTGCCCTGGGAGTGACATTTCTCAATGTCTGAAGAAATGGGTACATGCTTTGCGTAGTTGAAAAGGGTCCTGTTTTCCCGAACGATCGCCCTTTCAACCTGAACGCATGAATGGCAAAAACTAAATCCGATCTTGCCACCATTGCGGCGGTCGCTCAGTTGCTAGCGGTTGTGTTGACCGTTGCCGCTTTGTTCTTTGCTCGCGACGTGTTCATTCCACTCGCACTCGGGTTATTGCTGTCGTTTCTGCTCACCCCGATCGTCGATCGCTTGCAGCGATGGGGCATTCCTAACATCCCAGCCGTTGTGATCACGGCGGCGTTTGCATTCGTTTTGCTCGCTGGCACGTTCACGTTGCTTGGCCGCGAATTAACCAACCTGGTCGGCGACCTTCCAACCCACAAAGACGAGCTCGTTTCGAAGGCTCGCAGCATCGCGGGCATGACGACCGGCATGGGAGGCGAATTGGACAATTTGGCCGATGAGGTCACTCAGGCCATGGTCAAGGATGCCGACCCCGGCCAGGAAGCCACAGACCAGATCGCTGAAGACCAAACCATTTTTCAGCAGTGGACTGACAAGCTCCTGCCAACCAAAGTGGCTCCCAGCGATCTCCCCAACGATGGGACAACAGCCAAGAGCCCCCTCTACGTTCAATCCGTCGAAGAAGCCTTGCCGCTGGCGTCCTGGGCTTCGACCGCTGGGACCTTGCTGGGACCACTCGCGACCGCTGGCCTGGTGACGGTGTTCGCGTTGTTCATGCTGATCCATCGTGAAGACTTACGGGACCGAATGATAGCGGTGGTCAGTCATGGCAATTATGTCACGACGACAGAAGCCCTCGATGAGGCTGCCGGCCGCATCAGTCGATACTTGGTCGCCCAAACGATCATCAACACCAGCTATGGATTCGTGTTGGCGATCGGGCTTTCCATCATCGGGTTGACCATGACCGAAGACGGAGCGTTTCCCAATGCCATTTTGTGGGGCGTGTTGGCGACGTGCTTGCGGTTCGTGCCGTACCTCGGCCCCACCGCTGCCGCAATTTTCCCCTCCGCGATCGCCCTTTCGGTCTTCCCTGGTTACAGCGTCTTTCTGGCGGTTGTGGCGCTCATCACCACCCTGGAACTGGTCAGCAACAATGTCATTGAACCATGGTTGTATGGTACCAGCACCGGCATTTCCGCTGTCGCGGTGATTGTCGCGGCCGTCTTTTGGGGTTGGCTGTGGGGCCCCGTGGGCCTGCTGCTTTCCACCCCGTTGACTGTCTGCTTGGTTGTTCTGGGACGATACGTGCCTCGTTTCAAGATCATTGCGACACTCCTGGGGGAAGACGTTGAAATCAAGCCGTCGATTCGTTTCTACCAGCGACTCCTCGCGCTCGACGAGCACCGAGCCCACGAAATCCTGTTCGATCATTTCGAAGCGGAGGGTTTGGAGGAAGCCTGCGATGACGTTGTCCTGCCTGCACTCAAACGAATTCGAACCGACCACGACGCGGAAAACCTGAGCGATTCCGACGCCGACCGACTTTTTGAGATGGTTGCTGGGATGATCCCGGAGTTAGACAACCGCGTCTCCCTCGCGCTCCGTTCGCAACTGGATGCAGAGGAACCAACCGAAACGCCCAGCGTGGAGCCCCAAAGTCGAATCATCGGCACCAACTCCCACCACCACAGCGAAACGCTCGTCCTGAAACTACTCCGACTCGGCGGCCGAGCGTATTATCAACTCGACGGGGTGGAGGACGACATGATGCCGCAAGAGATTGCTCGCATGATTGCCGACGCCAAACCGCTTGCCGTGGTCATCGCAGTCCTTCCCAAAGGTGGCTTTGTTCAAGCCCGCTACCTCTGCAAAGCCATTCGCAGCGAAGGCTACTCGGGAGCGGTCGTGATCGCCTGCCTCGGTAAGTTCAAAAACTTCGACAAACTCTTCGTCAAGTTCCGCAAGGCGGGGGCGACAGCGATGACAACTTCGTATTCACAAACGCACAGCAAATTGGTCTCCATCACTCAGCGACACGCCCGTCAAACAAGCACCTCCTTCCCTCAACCCCAGACGACCTCATGACGACCATCCTTCTGGTGGAAGACAACCACGACATTCGCGATCTCGTCAGCCGGAAACTTCGTGGACAGGGATTTGCAGTGGCCACCGCCAACAATGGATTGGAAGCGGTCCTCGCCTGTGCCCAAACGGCCCCCGCGTTAATCTTGATGGACATCAACATGCCCGAACTGGATGGCATCGAAGCGACCATCCAGATCCGTGCTGCAGACCCTGAGCAACGCATTCCTGTGATCGCGTTGACAGCCTATGCGTTGCCCGACGATGAAGAACGAGCGAAAGCAGCCGGCTGCGATGCTTTTCATCCGAAACCAGTCGACTTCAACAAACTATTCGATCAAATCACATCCCTCTTAGGAGAAACGAGCGCATCATGAATCAAATCAAAGTCGGAAGCCGAATCGTCTATCAAGTCAAGTCACCCACCACCTTTCTATTCAACATTTCGGTTGCCCAAAACGAGCACCAACCGATTGTCGACGAAGCGTTCATCGTCGAACCGTTTCATGAAATCCATGAGTGTGCTGTCAGTCAGCTGGGAAACCGTCTCGTTCGACTGTCGGTCCCACCTGGCGACTTGACGATTCGTTACAACGCCACGGTCAACCTGAACGCGGAGCAAGTCGAAGCGACTGACGTCGGTGAAACCCCTTATGAGCAATTGCCAGCCGACGTGCTGACCTACCTCAATCCAAGTCGCTATTGCGAATCGGACGAACTCCTGGACTTTGCCATGCAAGAGTTTGGCAATTTGCTGCCGGGCTATTCGCGTGTGACGGCGATCTGCAATTGGACTTACAACGAATTGTCATACACCCCGGGCAGCACCGGTCCAACGTCAACAGCTTGCGATGTGCTGCAGCTGAAACAGGGGGTTTGCCGTGACTTCTCCCACGTTGCGATCAGCCTGTGCCGAGCCATGGGAATCCCGGCACGCTACGTCGCCGGCTATGCCGTCAACTTGAACCCGCCGGACTTCCACGGGTTCTTCGAGGCCTACCTTGACGGCCGTTGGTTTTTGTTCGACGCAACACGACTCGCACCCGTCGGTGGCTTCGTTCGAATCAGCACCGGCCGTGACGCCGCCGACGTGGCGTTCAGCACCATTCGCGGCAGTGCGAAGAGTGTTGAGATGGAAGTTTCGGCAGTGAATCTATTGCCTGACGATGGACTACTCGACCCATCCAATGTTGAAACGGCGGTCAGCAGCGCATGACATTTTGCATCGGGATCAAGGTCCGAGAGGGGATCGTCGCGCTGGCAGACACGCGAATCGTTCGCGGTAGCGAGCAGTCCAACAAACAGAAATTGGCTGAGTTCCAGCACAACGGTCAAAGCCTATTCACGATGACGAGTGGGCTGCGGTCCGTCCGCGACAAGGCGATCACGTACTTGGATGAGTCACTTCGCAATGACTCCGCTGATGTTCAGCGTCTCTACCAACTCGTCAATCGATTTGGCGAGCAACTCCGTCGTGTGAAGGCTGAGGATGGTGCGGCATTGCAATCGACCAATCACAAATTCAACTCCCATGCGATCATTGGCGGGAGGCTGACCGGGGATTTCAGCCCGCAGTTGTTCTACGTCTATCCAGAGGGCAACTGGATCGAAGCGGCGGAGGATGCTCCCTATTTCGTGATCGGACGAACGTACTACGGCAAGCCAATCTTGGACCGCTTGTTGACCTACGAAACCTCGTTGCGATCTGCGGTCGGACTAGCACTTCTCGCCTTCGATGCCACTCGCACCAGCGTCACCGATGTGGATTACCCCCTTGATATCGCGGTCCTACCAAATCAGTCCACGGTGCCGACGTTCTCCCGTTACTCCGAAAGCGACCTGGCAACGACAACCGCATGGTGGTCCTCCACCTTGTCAGACGCGTTGGCCCAACTGCCCATGCAATGGGCAGATGGATTGCTAGGCATCTCGCCTGCCCCAGACGTCTTCCAGCCCAACCAGAACCCACCCCCCCAGTAGCAGTTTGTTTTCCCGCGACAAACGTTTGCCCCAGTCTTAAACGGGTCAGGATTGCCACCTTTTCCCGTACGAGGTCAGTGAGCAACACGTTGCGAGAATGCACTGCTACACTGCACTGGACATGATCCGTGCGAAGGGCTGAGCTGGGTGTTGACTGAATGAGTTGGACGAATTTTTTGCTGGCTCTTTTCGGAGGGCTCATTTGCTGGGTGGCTTGGATTGCTTTGGCTGGTGGCACGCAGCACCAGACGGTGGTGATCTCGACGGGCTCTGAGCAAGGCATCTACTTTCAAGTCGGAAAGGAAATTGGCGACTCGTACGCCACTCGTCACCCGGCGGTCCGCTGTGAAGTGGTCTCCAGCGAGGGGAGCCACGAGAACGTCACCCGACTGCAAAACGGAACGGCAGACGTTGCGATCTTGCAGAATGATGCCGTCGCCGATGAACGCGTTCGCAGCTTGGCAATGCTGTACACCGAAGTGTTGCACTTGGTTTGCCGAAAGGATGCCGGCATCCAATGCTTGAACGACTTGGCAGGACACCCCACCAACTTGGGTTCGCAATCAGGCGGGACCCATTCGTTGGTGGAAGCGTTGCTGCGGTTTTCTCGGGTCCAAATTCCAACCAGCCAGCAGCTGAACTTGGGTTTCTCCGACTCCGCCGAGGCATTGCGTTCGGGAGACGTCGACGCGGCATTCTTTCTGGTGGGGCTGGGATCGGAAATCATCCAAGACTTGATTGCGAACCCCGAATTTGAGCTGGTGCCGATCCAAATCCGCGCCGTGGACAGCGAGGGAACCTTCGTTTCAGAGCGGGCATTCATTGACGGGTTCCGCACGCACTACCCGCACGCGGAGTTTGCTGAAATTCCATTGATGTCGTACGAAGGCAGTCCGACCAGCCCGACGCCTTCGGTCGGCATCGGCGCCGTTCTGGCATGCCGTGCGAGCTGGGAGGAAGAGCTTGCCAGTGATTTGGTGCAGACCCTTTTCGCACATCGTGCGGTCCTGGGACGGAAGATTTCACTCCTCAGCGGACTCGATGAACAGTCCAGTCAGACTCAACTGCAGTTTCCACTTCATCGCGGTGCGGAGGCTTACTTCCGCAGAAACGAACCCGGGTACTTGGCGGAGAACGCTGAATCGATTGGGGTGTTGATCACCGTGGCGCTATTGCTTGCCAGTGGCTTGCATGGGCTCAAGAAATGGATTGATCAGAAACGCAAGAACCGAGTGGATGTGTACTACGGTCGAGTTCAACAAATCCTTGATTCGCTGGGCAGCCAAGGATTTTCAAATTTTGGCGACGCGTTGCGAGACCTGGAAGCAATCGAATCGACCACGTGCCAGGAACTGATTGAGGAGCGACTCGACGCAGACCATTCCTTTGTGATCCTGCAGAACATGATCCGTCGCTGCCGGGCCGAGATCGAACGAGCAGCGGTTACCGCAGGGCGAACCTAAAGCAGGCGATTGGCAATCAAGTCGGTAGCTGGATTCGCCAGAATTCAGAGGTGCGAGTTGATGAGCGTCCGAATTCTTGGTGAATCAGGCGATGGTCTCGCGACCGCGCCGGTTCACGACGGACGCGTTGCCGCTTGTAGGCCAGGTCCCACCTGGCGCTGGTTCATTGCCGGGGAACACCGCCCTCGCCATGGAAGGTTTTCTGAACGCCTCGCTTCGTCCCCAAGCTTCGGCTCGGTGCCAGGTGAGACCTGGCCTACGCCTTCACTCCGCCCGTTGCAAACCGGCAAGATGTTCTCCATCCAAACCGCGGAGCGGTGGCATACGGCAGCCTCGGGTTTTAACCCGAGGTCCCAGTTGAACCCGCAATGGTTCCAAGCCGCGGAGAAACTATGTAGGGGGCAAGTCAGAGTGGAAAAGATTTGGCACACTCGTTGGGACGTTTAATAGCTTTTGAAACAATCCACAACGAGGTACCAAATCCATGTCCAAGTCTATCATGATTGGCTGCGACCTTCACGACCGCAGCATGCTCCTTCGCTACGCCGTCGGCACGCAAGTGCCCCAGCAACTTGCCCACGAAAACAATCCATCGGGACGCCGAAACATGATCGCGCGGATCAAACGGCTCGCTGACAAAGAGCGGTGCCAGCGAATTGTCTTTGCATACGAAGCCTCCGGGCTCGGGTTCGGGCTCTCCGACGAACTGCACGAAGCGGGCATCGAATGCTACGTCCTTTCGCCATCACTGTTGCCCACCACCCCGAAGTCCGCCAAGCTCAAGACGGATGCCAAGGACGCTCAAATGCTATTGGAACAAGTCCGTGGTCACGTTTTAGCCGGTAATTCGCTGCCGGTCGTCTGGACGCCACCCCAGCGACTTCGTGATGACCGGGAGCTCGTCCGGGCTCGGATCGACGTCGGCGACGAGCTGACTCGCGTCAAACTGAAAATCCTCTCGGGGCTGAAGCGACGCGGCATCACCAAGCCGTCGTGGTATCAAACCCACTGGACCAAGCGATTCGTTCGCTGGCTGCGAGAAGACGTGATCGCTCAGATGGACTCGGTCGTCGCCGCGACGTTCGAGCGACTAGCGGATCGTTACGAAGCCTTCCGTCAGGAACAGACCAAGCTCGACAGCGCGTTGCGAAAACTATCGGGCGAATCGCGTTACGCCGCTGCTCATAAAAGGCTGCGTGAGATTCCTGGTGTTGGGCTGTTGACGGCGATGACGTTCCTGACCGAGATGGGTGACCTGACGCGGTTCAGCAATCGCCGGCAAGTTGGTGCGTATTTGGGGCTGGTTCCTTCGAGTCATGAAAGTGGAGAGAGTGACAATCGCAAAGGCCGAATCACGCGTCAGGGGCCTGCCAGACTTCGCAAATTGCTCTGTCAAGCGGCCTGGGTATCGATCTCGCGGAGTGAGTCAGCGGCGAAGGACTACCATCGCATCAAACAGGGCCAAAGCAAACGAACCAAGAAAGCACTCGTGGCGATGATGCGGAAGCTCGGGGTGGTGATGTGGCATCGTGCCTTGGAGTGCGGTGTGTCGAGCGAATTACTCGGGCGGAGCGGCCCAGTTGATCTTCAAGAGGCTTCGAGGATGCAAGCTGCCTAGAAGAGAGAACGACCACCGTGCGATGCCACTGAATCCGCAATTGAAGTTGAACCACATCCAACAACCGAACCGTCACCTGCTAGGAGAGGAATTTTCGTCACAGGGTTGATGCTTGAAGTCTTTTGAAGAGATTCCCGCATTGGCCAAGAGTCCTTCGAGAGTCGCGATCGAATCGTCGCTGGGTCCTCCCCGTCGCGGAGAATGATCCGGCTCTCACTTGAATCACCCGCTTTGCGAAGCGAACTCGTTTACTGATCTGACGGCAATCCTGTCACGATCGAATAGCAGCTTGCGATGCAGATCGGAATCTCCCAGCGAGATCCAAAATTCACCCTTGACGAAAAAACCTACATAGCAGCGGCGACAGGTGGGTTTGCACCCGTTGCCTACTTCACACTCCGCGACGCCCGTCACACGCTCGCAACAGCCGCCGAAGGAACTGGACTCGAAGGTTCCATCTACGCCGGCCTCGAATCGCTCACCGAAAACATCCTTGGTCGCGGATCAAAACGCGTCGCCTAGCCGAAGCTCAAGTCCTCTGTTCAAGATCCCCGGTGAAGAGAACCGAGTCGTTCCTCCATTCGCCCTTGAACTTTGCTTCGGATTCGTACTCTCCGGCGCAGTTGTTGGTTTGCTCCAAGTGCAGTTCTTCGATGCTGGGCCACGTGCTCAGATCCTGGTTGTGCTGAATCGGTCGTGAACTGCACTGATGGAGGTTCATTCGTTACCCACTGTCGCAGTGCATCAGTCCGTGTTCAGGGCGGATGAACGCGCAGCACCAAGCCGAGCTCCCCGGGCACCGTGAAAGTGACCAAGAAGTGAGCCTCCGCAACAGGGGACACTGAGGCTTGATAACCGGGCCGAACGGCCTTCGGCTCACGGGGACGCTGGTCTTGTGAGCCGCACGGCGTTAGCCGCGGTTGCGTTTCAGTACTGGGGCGAGGTCTTGGTTGGCTGGAAGGTTGAGGCCATCGGGGACACTGAGCCTTGATAACCGGGCCTAACGGCCTTCGGCTCACAGGACGCTGGTCTTGTGAGCCGCACGGCGTTAGCCGAATGGCACTTACTTTAGATTGAGTCTTCAGCTGCGATAATCTTGGCACAGTTTTTGCGCATTCAGGCTTCCTTTCTCAAAAAGGAGCCATTTTGGCATGAACGATTCCGAGCGAAGCATGGAAGCCGACCAGCAGTTTGACCGCTCCTTCGAACTGCTGCATCAGCTTGTCAACTTCGAAGATGCGAACGAGCTTTTTGCCCAGCGAGCTCACACTGTCTACACCGCCTGCGTTGTCCTTTGGATGCTCGTCTACCAGCGTCTCAAGCCCGATGCCTCACTCGAAAACGCGGTGAAACACCTGATCGAAACTCGGCCGAGCTATCTTCCCGAGAACAAACGACTCGACGAAAACACGATCTCGACCGCATCGGGTGCCTACAGCCGAGCGAGATCTCGACTGCCTCTGGATGTCGTTCGTTGGTTTGCCGAGGAAGTCAGCTCCGGCATCATTTCGGCCACCGAGCCTACATTCAACCAACAACGCGTGTTCCTGATTGACGGAACCACGATGGCTCTTGCACCGGAAAAAGAACTCCAACAAGCGTTTCCACCGGCAAGCAACCAACTCGGCGAAGGTATCTGGCCATGCGAGTTGTTAACCGTCTTTCATGAACTTGCCAGCGGCGCTGCAATGCTTCCGCAAGTCGGACCGATGTACGGGCCCGAGGCAGTCTCCGAGACGCAACTTGCTCGCCAAGGTTTTGAGCAGCTTCCCGAGCACTCGATCATTATGTCCGATGCGGGCTTTGGGATCTTTGGAGTCGCGTATGAAGCCATCAATGCAGGGCACGACATTTTGCTGCGAATGAAGAAGGCTAACTTTCATTCGCTGCAGAAGAATGCCGAGCTGATTGAGCAATCCGAACATCACAAAAGTTATCGACACATGTGGATACCCACGAAGAAGAATCGCCAGACCCAACCGGAGTTGCCCGCGGATTGCCAGTGCGATGTTTTTCTGCACGAGGTCAAGGTTACCGACTCGCTGACGCTTTATCTGGTCAGCACGCTGGCCGACGAAGCTTTCACGTTGGCCGCATTATTTGAGCGTCGCTACGATGTAGAAATTGACATTTGCAACTTCAAGGTGGTGATGGATGCCGAGAATATCCGTGCCAAGAGTGTCGACACATTCATGAAAGAACTCTACACGTCAGTCGTGGCTTACAACCTGACCAGTCAGCTTCGTATCGAAGCGGCCGCCATGGAGGAAGTTCCGCCGCGTCGAATGAGTTTCAAGCGAACGTGGACCACCTTTCAGACTTTTTTGTTGCGACACATGCACACCGAACCTAGCCAGTGGCGCGAGGCCTACCGAACCGCCCTGGCGATCGCCCGCAAAGACAAGTTGCCAATTCGAGGCAAACGCAGATACCGACGCGAGGCGTACCGCAAACGGCCCAAAGACGCGCAATTCGAAAAGCGAAAGAAACCACCGTCAAAACTGAAAGACTCGGATCTAAAGTAAGTGCCATTCGGCGTTAGCCGCGGTTGCGTTTCAGCACTGAGGGCGAGGTCTTGGTTGGCTGGAAGGTTGAGGACATCGGGGACACTGAGCCTTGATAACCGGGCCTAACGGCCTTCGGCTCACAGGACGCTGGTTTGTGAGCCGCACGGCGTTAGCCGCGGTTGCGTTTCAGTACTGGGGGCGAGGTCCTGGTTGGCTGAAAGGTTGAGGCCATCGGGGACACTGAGCCTTGATAACCGGGCCTAACGGCCTTCGGCTCACAGGACGCTGGTTTTGTGAGCCGCACGGCGTTAGCCGCGGTTGCGTTTCAGTACTGGGGGCGAGGTCCTGGTTGGCTGGAAAGTTGGCGCGGGCGGGGATGCCGGGGTGATAACCGGGCCGAACGGCCTTCGGCTCACGAGGGTGTGAGACGCCTCTGCTCTGTCACTGCACTGGTACGTGGGTGCACTGGGGCCTGGGGTGCGACCGGGGCACGACGGTTCGTCCCGATGACGAACCTACGAACTGGCGCTGCGGTAGCTGCCCAGGGCTCGTCGGAACACCCAGCGACTGAACGTGACGCTCAGCACCGTTGCGATCAAAGCCCAACCGACCAACATCCATTCTTCATTGGTCCGGGGATCGATCGGCTTGGCCAGCAAACGAGCCGGAACGTTGACGACCACCAACACCGGCACCACAAAGGTGAAGAAGCCGTACATCGGCGTGCCCCAACCACGGTTGTAGATTTCCATCGGGTAACGGCTGAAGTTGGTGATGTAAAACCAGAAGTTGTAGAGCGTTTGGTTCCGGCCCAACCAAATGCTGGTCGCCGACAAACAAATCATCAGGCTGTACATGATCACGACGCCGCACATACAGAACAGCACGTAGAGCACCAACGACAACACGCTCGGTATGTGCGGGTCGACCTCTCGCGTGGCCAACCTCGACAAAGCCACCCCAGCGATCACCAACCCCGCCAGGAAGTTTGCCAATGACGACCAACTGACCCTTCGGAACGAAATCAGAAACTGCGTGTCGATCGGCTTCAGCAAGGCAAAGTCCAGCCCGCCCGTCCGTATCAGCTCACTGAATTCTTCCGCGTTGGGCATGAAGAACGCTTGCACGATCGAATTGATGAACCAGGTCGTGGCCAGGAACAGGAAGAATCGCTCACGATCCCAGCCGGTGTCCGCTCCGATTGATCCGGTGAACTGAAAGATGATCAGGTAGAAGCCGACGTTCATCAGTGTCCAACCGATGCTGCTCACACACTCAATCACGAAGTTCGCGCGGAATGTCATGTCGCGAACCAAGCTGTTGCGAGCAAACGTCCCAAACACTCGAACGTATCGCATCCATTCAGAGCCGGTTTCTCGTTCCGGGGTTTCCGAATCGTTCATCCACGGGTCGTCCATCGAAGGGTTGCCTTGCTTCGCCTCGTTCGTTGTTGATTTGGACTGCATCGGATCAACCTCCGTACCCGCTGTAGCGAGCCACACCGCGGGAATAAGACCAACGACAAAGAACGATGAAGAACGTCAACCAGGCCGCTTCGATCGCCATTTCCATCGGCAGGTCTTCGTCAGGAATCTTCCCCAGGAACACAGCGGCGGGGAAATATGCCAAGTACTTCAGAGGCAGCAAGTTGACGAACCATTCGATGCTGTCGGGCAACAACGAAATCGGAAACATGTGCCCTGACAAGAAGAAACTGAACAGCATGTAGAGAAACAGCAAGGACGAGACCTCTAGGAACCAGAATCCAATCATCCCGATGGCCGCTTCGAGGAAAAAGCCAATCAGGAACCCCATCACCAGCGATCCCAAGAACGCGATGAACAGGTGCGGTGGCGGGAATCCGCCGACGAAGTAATCGCGGCAGAGAAAGAACACCAACCCGAACGGTGCAAACGCGATCGCGTAATAAGCGACCTTGTGAGCGATCCGGTTGATCAGCAGGAAGCTGAGCAAATCGATGGGCTGGATGAGATACCGTTTGATCTCACCCTCGCGAATCTGAAGGGCGATGCCGGATGCCAACCCTGGCATGCTGGAGAAGGCGCGGGCCAACATGGTGATCAAGTAGTACGCCACCATGTCTCGAAAACCGAACCCGCCGATCTGCACCGCATCGGTGGCAGCATCAAGCTGAGCCCCCCCCGCTGCTGACTCGACCATCTTCTCGGCCGCTTGGCTGGCGGCGATTGAATCGTAAATCGCCCACCACAAAAAGATCTGGGTGACGATCGGCAGGAACCGCATCAATGTCCCGAGCGCGAAATCCCCGCGATAAACCAATCGCTCCGACAGAGCGGTGCTGAAGATCTTTTTCCACACCCGCACGCGACCGCTCCACGTCGTTGCGGCGACGTGATGCGAGTCCGGATTGGGATCGTGATAAGACGAAGTTGCGGTCGCCATGAAGAATTGCAGAGAGGCTTGGGAGTGAGTCATACGGGCGACCAAGCACCCAGGACACGCACGGCAAACAGGATGGTCACCCCGTTTGCCGTCCCGAACCAAAGTAGCCGAGAAGCGAGGTTCTTCCGATGCCCCCTCTGCCTGAGAACGCTCGATCCCGGCGTTCGATGGACCCCGAGGCGAGAAAGTTGAAAAGAATTTGCCGCCTGCACTTTCGCCACAGATTGGTATTGACGTGTCCGTGAAACCCCAGCAAACTTCTCGCATGCTTGTAACGAAGCGGGCAGCCTGCCAATTGGGGAATTCCCCCCACCGCGGCTGACACACTACGCTACAGGGATGTAACCGGATCGAAATTTGCCTCGGCACCTCGTCCTTCCCAGTTTGCCAAAGGGAACGTCGAATCGCCGGTCACTCAGGAAGAGTGGCGATCACTCCGCAGCCGCGGAGCCGGGTTGACCGTTCCACTGACCGCATCCAATTTGGGTCGGCAGCCGTTGACAAGCCAGCAAGGAAGATCTTGCTCGACTTGCCCGCCGCATGTCGTTTCTGAGGTGGATGCTCCCCGCGTTCGTGCTGTTTAAATTTGTCGCCAACGACATCTTGATCCGGCCTTTTGACAGGAGCGTTCGTTTGTCCTCTTCAACGGACTTCGACGTCAAAGAACGAGTTCGCGCCGCGACTGACATCGTCGATGTCATCGGGCATGATCTGGAATTGCGTCCGCAGGGCCGTCACTTCGTTGCCCGCTGCCCATTCCACAACGACTCACGTCCGTCGATGACGATCAACCAAGAACGGCAATCTTGGAAATGCTGGGTCTGTGACATCGGCGGGGACGTCTTCAGCTTCATCATGCAACGTGAAGGCGTGGACTTCCCGACCGCTCTGCGAAGCCTGGCCGAACGAGCCGGGATCGAAATCCCCGAATTCAATCGCGGCCCCAAAACACAACCGGGCAGCCCCGACGACAAAGCCACCTTGATGAAAGCGGTGGACCTGGTCTGCCGATCCTACTTCGACGAACTGGCCAGCGGAAAATCCGACGACGCCAAAATGGCCCGCGACTACCTCGCCAGCCGTGGCATTGATGACAGCAATCGCGAACTGTTCAAGATCGGCTTCGCCCCCGACTCCTGGGACTTCGCGATCAACGTCCTGAAACGAAACAAGTTCTCCGAAGCGGTGGCTCAAGCCGCTGGCGTGGCCATTGGCCGCGATGGCAAATCAGGTTGCTACGACCGCTTTCGTGGTCGGCTGATGTTTCCGATCGACAACGCTCAAGGCCAAGCCATCTCGCTGGGTGGCCGAATCATTCCCGCGATTGCCAACCGCATCGCGGAAGCCAAGGGCGACGGGTCCAATGGCGGTGCAAAGTACATCAATGGTCCCGAGACCATGCTGTTCCGCAAATCCAACGAACTCTACGGGCTGCACCTTGCTCGCGATGCAATGCGGGCCGCTGACGAAGTCCTCGTGATGGAAGGCTACACCGACGTTGTCGCCACTCGCATGGCGGGGATCGACCACAGTGTCGCCGTCCTGGGCACCGCCCTGACAGCCTCGCACATCCGCGTGCTCAAACGCTTTGTCAATCGAGTCGTGCTGGTTCTTGATGGCGATGAGGCCGGCAAACGTCGGGCGGAAGAAGTCCTGGAACTGTTCGTCACCGCCGATGCGGACCTGAGAATCCTGACGCTCCCCGATGGACTGGACCCGGCCGACTTCCTGGCTCAACAATCCGCTGCGAATTTGCTGGACATGGCAGGGAAAGCTCCCGATGCGATGGACCACAAACTGAACCGCTTGACCGAAGGCGTCGACGTCACTCGCGACACGCACCGGGTCACGACCGCAATCGAAACGATGCTGGGCGTGCTGACCAAGACACCGGCCAAGAGTGACAAAACCGAACTGAAGATCGACCAACTGTTGGTTCGCATGAGCCAAACGTTTGGACTGCCCGTCGAACGTTTGCAACGGCGTCTCGAAACGGTTCGCGAAGAATCCGCTGAACGCGAACGCAAGCAAGCTCGTTACCGCAAAGCCAACACGAACAGCGGCCCTCCGAAATCAGCACCGAGCGGGGCCCCGGCGCCACAGAGACCTGCTGCCCGACCACCCGCCGCTGCGGCTCCCATGGACGACTTCGACCCGTTCGCGGAAGCAGCGATGGAAGACGCCGCCGCGTTTGGAATCGACGAAGGCTTCGACGACTACGGCTCCTCGGCCCCGAGCGACTTTGGCGCATCCAATCACCAGCGTCCCAACGCCCAACCTGGCCCACAGCGACCCAACCAGCATCGCCCAGCCCCACAGCGACCTCACGAACCAGAACAAGGCACCCCGATCACGGGCGTTGACCGCGAACTGTTCGAGACCCTGATCGAGTCACCCGAAGTCGCCGCGATGGCAGTCGAATCAATCGACCCGTCTTGGCTGTACTCCAACACCGCCAAGATGCTCCTGTCAGCTTACCAAGACTTGGATCTGCAAGGCCGCGACCTGGATGTCGACTCCGTGCTTGTCCTGCTCGAAAATGATTTTTTGAAAAATCAAATCATCACTTTGCAAGAGCGAATCGAACAGCGAGCAGGACACGTTTTAGACGAGCCCCACCTACGATACACCGCGATCTTGACTCGATTTCGCGAACGTGAATTTGACGCTGAGAAGTCCCGTCAGATTGCAAAATTACAATCCGCATCCTTGCCCGAAGACGAAGAGCTCGCGATGCTGGAACAACTCTTTGCCGCCGAGCGAATCCGGCAAACGCCACGCTAAGACACGCCCACCCAATCCGCCACGAAAAGGAGCCAAGACACCCGACCCAACGGAAGCGTTTCGCGATTCATGATGAATCGCATTTGAAAAGATTTCAAACACGACACTCCAGTCATTGCTGAACTGAATCACGTGATTCAGGTTCCCGCAAACATCAGCGTGACTGACCGTTCCATGAAGGAACGTGACCCATAACAGGAGGTTTTTCCGATGCAATTGATGGACCAAGATCTTTCGCAACTCATCGCCCGCGGAACCAAGGATGGTTTCCTCACCTACGATGAAGTCAACGCATACCTGCCCGACGAAGACGTCAATCCAGAGAAGCTCAACTCACTCCTGTTGGCCCTGGAAAATCGCGGCATTCAACTGATCGAAGCCTCGGAAAAGAAGGCCCGCGACGCCGCCGCACGCCGTCCCACCCCCAATGTCCGCGGCTTGCGTCCGACTGAAATGGGTGCCGACGAAGAGTCGCCCGAACAAGCCTTGGCGAACGAAGTCGCTTCGCAAAGCTTCTCATCGGCTGACCTGCCCAAAGCCAGCGAAGACCCGATTCGCATGTACCTCAGCCAAATGGCCGAGATTCCCTTGCTGTCTCGCGAAGAAGAGATCGCACTGGCGAAGAAAATTGAAATCACTCGCAAGCAATACCGTCGCTCGCTGCTGGAAACAGACTACGCCTTGCGAGCCACCGTCGACACGCTGCAAAAGGTCCACTCCGGCGAACTCCCCTTCGACCGCACGATCAAAGTCTCCCTCACCGAGCGATTGACCAAAGAACAAATCTCCCAGCGGATGCCGCACAACTTGCGAACGCTGAACGACCTGATCGCCAAGAACAAAACCGACTTCGAAATTTTGGTCCGCCGCAGTGCCTCGCCTCGACTGAAAGCCGAAGTCCGCAAGCAGTTCCTGCGTCGCCGCCGCAAATGCTTGGAACTGGTCGAAGAACTGTCGCTGCGAAGCCGCCGGGTCACCCCGCTGCTGCACCAACTCGAAAAGGTCTCCGGCCGCATGACGTTCATCCGCGAGCGTTTGGTCGAACTGGGCAACGACGCGATGAGCCGCGACGAAGCAGCTGACCTGCGTCAAGAACTTCGCGAATTGATGCTGGTCACGCAAGAAAGCCCGACCAGCTTGCACAACCGAATGACCAAGGTTCGTCGCCACTTCGACCAATACGAAACCACCAAGCGTGAACTCAGCGCCGGCAACCTTCGCTTGGTCGTTTCGATCGCGAAAAAGTACCGCAACCGCGGACTGTCCTTCCTGGACCTGATCCAAGAAGGAAACACCGGCTTGATGCGAGCGGTCGACAAATACGAGTACCGCCGCGGCTTCAAGTTCAGCACCTACGCGACCTGGTGGATTCGCCAAGCCATCACGCGGGCCATCGCTGACCAAGCTCGCACGATTCGAATCCCAGTTCACATGATCGACGTGCTCAGCAAACTTCGCCAAGCACAAAAGCGTCTGACGCAAACCCTGCGTCGCGAACCCACCTACGAAGACATCGCCGAAGCGACCGACGTGCCATTGGAAGAAGTCCGCCGCGTGATGGACATCGGACGTCACCCCGTCAGCCTCGACCGCCCGGTCGGAGAAGGCGAAGACAGCAGCTTCGGTGAGTTTGTCCAAGACAGCGAAACGGACAACCCGGTTCGGATCGCCGCCAGCGGCATGCTTCGCAACAAGATCGACGAACTGCTGAAGACACTCACCTTCCGCGAACGCGAAATCATTCGCTTGCGCTACGGCCTGGTCGACGGATACAGCTACACCCTCGAAGAGTGCGGCCGGATCTTCAAAGTGACCCGGGAACGTGTGCGTCAGATCGAAGCCAAGGCAGTTGCGAAGATGCAGAGCCCTTCGCGTGCCGAACGCCTGTCGTCTTATCTCAAACCCGCTGCTTAACCCAGCTTTCCCGCTCTTCACAAAGCGGGTGAAATGCATCCTTGAAAGCCTTTGGCGAAACGTCTTGCAAAAGACGAATAGCCAAAGGCTTTTTTGCTTGAATCACCTGACGGACAAATGGATCTCACACCCCCGATTTGGAATTTTGTGATACAAAGCTGCTGCATGCCCCATTCCCTTGCCCTGTGAACCGTCGTCCCCAGTGGATGGTGAATTCCGTGGCGTAATGTCGCGGAAACGATATTCTACAGGTGGCGGTATGGGTTTTTTCGACGAGTAAGTTTTTAATGGTAGCAGGTGACTTCACTGATCACCGGTGCCCTAGGCGATTGGCTGATGGGTGTTGCCGCATCCGTTTTGGGATGCTGTTCAACTAAGGAAATCAGAGGATAGAAATGGCGACTGGTACGCCGACGAACGGTCCTGGTGACGCAGCCTTGTCATCGGACTCAGGCACAGAAGAGGTTCGGCTGGAACAGTTTCAATATGACGACGGCATTGTCCGATTGTTTGCGACTGCCACGATCGTGTGGGGCATCGTCGCCACCCTGGTCGGCTTGATCGTCGCGGTGCTGTTGGTGCTTCCGTCAATCACGGGCGGTTTGCCTTGGTTCTCGTTTGCTCGCCTGCGCCCCCTGCACACCAACGCCGCCATCTTTGCTTTCGCCGGCAACGGAATCTTTGCCGCGGTTTACTACAGCACCCAGCGACTTTGCAAAGCTCGCATGTGGAGCGACGTGCTCAGCCGCATGCACTTCTGGGGCTGGCAACTCGTCATTGTTTCGGCGGCGATCACGCTGCCACTGGGAATCACTCAGAGCCGCGAGTACGCGGAACTGGAATGGCCGATCGATATCCTGATCGCCGTGGTGTGGTTGTTCATCTTTGGTGGCAACTTCCTAATGACGTTGATCAAACGACGCGAACGACACATGTACGTGGCGTTGTGGTTCTACATCGCCACGATCGTGACGGTCGCGTTGTTGCACGTGTTCAACAACCTGGTCATCCCCGCTGGCTGGTTCAAAGGCTACAGCGTTTACGCCGGTGTCCAAGATGCGTTCATGCAGTGGTGGTACGGTCACAACGCGGTTGCCTTCTTCCTGACGACACCGTTCTTGGGCTTGATGTACTACTTCTTGCCCAAGGCTGCGGAACGCCCCGTTTTCAGCTACAAACTCAGCATCATTCACTTCTGGTCATTGGTATTCATTTACATCTGGGCCGGTCCTCACCACCTGCACTACACCGCGCTGCCTGAATGGGCCAGCACAATTGGGATGTTGTTCAGCCTGATGCTCTGGATGCCCAGTTGGGGCGGCATGATCAACGGGTTGCTGACACTGCGTGGAGCCTGGCACAAAGTCGCGGCCGACCCAGTGCTGAAGTTCTTCGTCGTGGGCGTCACGTTTTACGGGATGAGCACGTTTGAAGGCCCCATGCTGTCGATCAAATCGATCAATGCCTTCACTCACTACACCGACTGGACCATCGCTCACGTGCACGCCGGAGCTCTCGGCTGGAACGGGTTCATGGTGTTCGGGATGCTGTACTGGATGCTGCCACGGTTGTTCCAAACCAAGATGTGGAGCGAAAAGCTGGTCAGCCTGCACTTTTGGACGGGAACCATTGGGATTCTGCTCTACATCATCCCCATCTACGCCGCTGGCCTGATGCAAGGCTGGATGTGGCGAGCCATGGATGACACCGGCCACTTGATGTACCCCGACTTCATCGAAACGACTCAATCGATCGTCCCCTTGTGGTGGCTGCGAGTGGTCGGCGGCGTGCTGTACGTCAGCGGCATGCTGATGCTGGGCCTCAACTCGATGATGACCTGGATGGGACGTCCCGCCGAATACGAAAACCCGGTGCACACCGCGCCGCGTCTTTCCAAGAGCTACGTGGATCACACGCCCACACCGACCAGCTCCATTGATGACGCCCCAGTTTTGGAACTGGGTAAAAAGGTCAGCATTTGGAGTCAAATGGGATGGCACCGCCGGTGGGAACGCTTGCCCGTTCGCTTCACGGTGTTCACAACCATTGCCGTCGTTGTGGCAACCTTGTTCGAGGTGATTCCAACGTTCCTGATTCGCTCCAACGTGCCGACCATCGCGACGGTCAAACCCTACACACCGCTGGAGCTGGCCGGACGACACATCTTTGTCTCCGAAGGTTGCTACAACTGCCACTCACAAATGATCCGCCCCATCGTTTCAGAAACGAAGCGTTATGGCGAATACAGCAAACCGGGCGAGTTCATTTATGACCGACCATTCCAGTGGGGCAGCCGCCGCATCGGTCCTGACTTGGCTCGCGAAGGTGGAAAACAAAGCAGTTTTTGGCACTGGACTCACTTCGAGAATCCAGAAAATGTTTCACCGGGCAGCGTGATGCCAGCCTATGGGCATTTGCTGACCGAAGACATGAACTACGACGCCATTGCTCCTCACGTGAAGGTCGCCGCCTACTTGGGTGCTGAATACACGGAAGAGGACCTGAACAACACGGCCGAGGTCGCTTACAAGCAAGCGGAATACATCGCCGCTGACATCGTCGCTCAAGGTGGACCTGCCAAGGCCTACGAAAAACAAGCGGTTGCTTTGATCGCCTACCTGCAACGAGTGGGTGTGGATTTGTTCGCGACGGAAGAACCTGCGACGCCGGAGGAGCCAGTTGCTCCAGAAGCGGTCGAAGGCGAAGAGGCGGAAACCATCGAAGAAGTTGCGGATGGGGACTCGCCCCCGCAAGCAAGTTCCGAAGTCGCTGCCGCGAAGTAGCCCGAAGGATTGATCAAAATGCGTTACCAACGCTCCCCCAACACCCTCCAGTGAGAACGTCATGATCCGAGATCTTGTCAGTGCTCTCGACTATTCCATGTTTGCCGAATTGGCACTCGCTTTGTTCGTCGTCGCCTTTGCCACGATGACGTACGGAACACTCCGACTTTCAAAAAATGCATCTGATCGATTCGCTTCGATTCCGCTGAGCGACGATGTGGAGGACCCACGACCATGAGCCAAGTGCCAGAATACGACAACGCTCCGAAGACCGATCACGCCTACGACGGGATCGAAGAGTTTGACAACCCGTTGCCGGGTTGGTGGAAGTGGTTGTTCATCTCGTCCATTGTCTTCAGCCCGTTCTACTTCTTGTACTACCACAACGGTGTTTCCGGCCGGTCGGTGGAAGACCTGTACGGGGTCGCGCTGGCAGAGAACACGCGTTTGCAGTTTGAAGAAATCGGTGACCTGACGCCCGACGAGGCGACCCTGGTCGCTTACATGGAAAAACCCAACTGGGTTCGAGTTGGTCAGTCGGTCTTCAAAGCCAACTGCATCTCTTGCCATGGTCGCGAGGGCGAAGGCCAAGTTGGCCCCAACCTGACGGACGATTATTTCAAGAACATCAAGCAGATCGAAGACATCGCCAAGGTCATCAACAACGGTGCCGGTGGCGGAGCGATGCCGAAGTGGGCGGACCGATTGCATCCCAATGAGGTTGTGCTGGTATCCGCCTACGTCGCCACCCTGCGTGGCAAGAACATCGAAAGCAGTCGCGGCCCAGAAGGCAAGACCATCCCGCCTTGGCCCGAACCCGTTGAAGCCGCCCCCGAAACCCCCGAAGAATAAGCCTTAGTACAATGTCCACGCGAACCTCGTTGCCTCTGTTTTCGCCTTCACCTTGCAAGGTGTGTTACGCAGCGGATCGCGATGGGACATCTGGTGGAGGTGGTCCTTCGCAAGGCAGTGAATCGCTGCTCAAGCCCGAGGAACATGTGCTGAGCACGCTGGAAGCCGATGGCAGTCGCCGTTGGCTCCGGCCCAAACTCTCCATGGGAGAGTGGTGGAAACGTCGACGGGTCACCGCCTACATTTTGATGGTGGTGTTTGTTGCGATCCCGCATTTGCGGATCGGTGGCAAGCCTCTGATTTTGCTAGACATTGCCGCCCGTGAATTCACGGTGCTGGGCAAAACCTTCTATCCCACCGACACGCTGGTCCTGGCCCTGTTCATGCTCAGCGTTTTCGTGAGCATTGTCCTGATCACGGCGATCACTGGACGAGCATGGTGCGGATGGGCCTGCCCGCAAACGGTCTACATGGAATTCTTGTTCCGTCCCATCGATCGTTTTTTTGATGGCACCTTGGGCAAAGGTGGAAAACCCGCAAGCGGAATCAGTCCGGTTTGGCAGATCGCACGCTTCGCCGTCTATCTTGTCCTCTGCATGTTCCTGGCTCACACGTTCTTGGCCTACTTTGTTGGCACCGAGAAACTCGCCCAGTGGGTTCGAAGTTCGCCGATCGATCATCCATCCGCTTTCCTTGTGATGGCTGGCACGACGGGATTGATGCTGTTTGACTTTCTGTTTTTCCGAGAGCAAATGTGTTTGATCGCGTGTCCCTACGGACGCTTTCAATCCGTCATGCTCGACGAGCAATCCAAGATCGTCGCATACGATCCCGCTCGCGGCGAACCTCGCATCAAAGGAAAACGAACCCACGATGATGACCGCGGAATCGATCTTGTCCGCGGGAAGGAGGCGGGTGACTGCGTGGACTGTCACCAATGTGTGGTCGTCTGCCCAACCGGAATCGACATTCGCGATGGCCTGCAAATGGAGTGCATCAACTGCACTCAGTGCATCGACGCATGCGATGACGTGATGCACAAAGTGGGCAAGCCAAAGGGTTTGATTCGCTACAGTTCACAAGACGCCATCGCTCGCAAACCCAAGAAATTGTTGCGTGCACGAACGATCATTTACCCGATCGTTTTGGTCGGCGTCTTCTCTGGTTTGGCCATGGCGATCTCCAGCAAGAGCGGGTTTGACGCGAGAATCCTTCGCGGTCGCGGGGCGCCGTATTCGCTGTTGGGTGCCAAAGAAGTCTCCAACGCCTTCAACTTGCGGTTGGTCAATCGAACCGAGATTGCTCAGACCTATGAACTGTCGACGGATCACTCGAGTATTCAAGTTGAGATCATTGACACAGACGCTCAACGACTTGAACCCGCTGAATCCAAACTGTTGCCGATTCGATTGAACTTTCCTTCGTCGATGACCATGGGCGATGGAAATGAATCCATTGAACTGACGGTCAAGGATCAAAGCGGCAACGAACGCACTATCTCAATGAAGGTCCTGGGGCCACGCCGCTAATCATGTCATCGAAAACCGATCCCACCCCATCCGTGGAAACGCAACAAAAAGATGAGCGTCGTGCCAAGCGATTCTACATTTCTTTGGTGCTGCTGCTCTTCGCGATTCAGTCCACCATCCTCGGCACCGCGCTCAAGTTGGCGATCGGTGACCCGGCCTTGGCGGTGGTTCCCGACTATCACCAAGCTGCTTTGAACTGGGACACGTCTCATCGTGCATCCCTGGCGTCCGATCGCTTGGGCTGGGACGTCGATGTGATCGTCTCAAACATTTCCGACGCGAAAGGCCAGCGAGCCATTTCAGTGGAACTTCACAATCAACAGGGCGAAGCCTTGGACGACCTGAACGTCGAGGCAATGATCTATCGACATGCGGATGCGGCCGCTTTCCAAGCAATCGACTTGCCAAGCACAGGCGGCGGACGCTACCTGGGCATGGCATCCATGCCACAACAGGGACTTTGGCAAGTGGAAGTGAGCATTGGTGGAGCGGGAGAACCGATGACCCTGTCACGCACACTCGAACTGGAAAACTGAAATGTGGATGTTAGCCAGTGCCGTCGTCACGGCGAGTTTGTTAGGCAGCATGCACTGCGTTGGCATGTGCGGCCCGCTCGCGATTTGGGCCAGCGGTGCTGGTGAGAAACAACCCAAAGCGACCGTCGTCTGGTCCACCACGCTGTACCACCTGGGGCGTTTGCTGACTTACGTGCTGGCAGGACTGATCGCCGGCACCATCGGCAGCCTGGTCGAAATCGGTGGCGAAACACTTGGCGTTCAACTGGCTGCCGCACGTGTCGTGGGCACGATCATGATGGCTCTCGGAATTTGGAAACTGTGGCAGATTGTTTCCGTCAATCGATCCACCGCCAAACCGATCACGCCCTCCCGCATTGGCGGTGTCCTGGTTCGTTTACGCCCCCTCATTTTTCAATTGCCTGTTGCTGGCCGCGCCCTCGCCATTGGAATGTTGACCACCTTGCTTCCCTGTGGATGGTTGTATCTGTTTGCTCTTGTCGCAGCCGGAACAGGCCAAACGCTCAACGGTGGTTTGGTGATGGCAGCGTTCTGGTTGGGCACGGTCCCAGCCCTCACCGCACTGATCGCCGGCACCCAATCGTTGTCGCGTCGATTCACCAAGTTCATCCCCGCCGCGGCCGCCGCGACGTTGATCATCACGGGTGGGTACACCGCATCAGGCCGAGGCTTTGCAGACTTGCAATCGTTGACGGACATCCGCGCCAACGTCGACTTGGATTTGGACGGATCCAACTCGCAACAAACACTCTCGGAGTTGACCGCAACTCCGCTGCCCTGTTGCTGCGCCGAAGGCATTCCCTGCGAATCGCCTGAAGAGTGATCGCACGTCATGGCTTCGAAATTGGACGCGTCAAACGACGCCGCGTCGTCGTCGATCGACGTGACACTGCCTTGCATCCACTGCGGTGAGCCGACGGATGTGCATCGCGACACAGATCCGCAGACCGTTTTCTGCTGCCATGGGTGCCGCGGCGCGTACGAGTTGATCCACGGCTGGGGCCTTGAGAATTACTACGGCTTGCGAGACCAGTTGGCAGGCGGCGGTCAACCGATCGATCGCGTCGGGCAGCCCTCCTCCGAGGAAACCCTGCACGAACGATACACCGTCTTTGATCGAGCCGATTACCTGGGTGCGTCCCAACCCATCGAGCAGTCCGATGGGACGATGCGATGCGAACTCGCCGTGCATGGGCTGCACTGCGCTGCCTGTGCCTGGCTGATTGAAAACGTTGCCACGCGAACGCCGGGTTGGCTGGACGCGCGGGTCAAGATGAGCGAACACACGATGCGGGTCGTGTTTGACCCCAAGCTCATTTCGCTCAGCCGGATCGCTCAACCACTTGATCGCCTGGGCTACGAGCTGTCGCCCCTGCCTGAACATCGCGAAGACCACTTTCGCCAGGAAAATCATCGGCTGCTGATTCAGATCGCTTTCGCAGGCTTCTGCGCCGCCAATGCGATGTGGATTGCCATCGCGCTGTACGCCGGTGAGGCGTCCGATGTGGAAGCCTCCCACTGGTCGTTCCTCAGGTGGACCGGAACGGGCTTGGGACTGGCAGCGGTGTTGTTGCCCGGACGCACCTTTTTCCAAGGTGCCTGGGCATCGGTCAAAACCCGAACGCCGCACATGGACCTGCCTGTCGCACTGGGACTGTCCGTGGGCACCCTGGCGGGAGTGATCGCTGCGGTCACAGGACAGGGCGAGTCCTACTTTGATTCGTTGGCAGTGCTGGTGTTCCTGCTGTTGATCGGACGCTGGATTCAATTTCACCAGCAGCACCGGGCCGCCAAGGCAGTCGATTTGTTGTTGCGGATCACACCTCGCCACGCCCATCGCATCCTGCAGAACGATCAAACGGAACTCGTCCTCGTCGACAACCTGCGTCCCGAAGATTCTGTTCGCGTGATGGCAGGTCAGAGCGTTCCCGTGGACGGGACCGTTCTGGCCGGGCAATCATCGATCGACCAATCGCTGCTGACCGGCGAGAGTCTGCCCGTGTCGGTCCAAGTCGGTGAATCGGTTTCTGCGGGAACGGTCAACTTGCAAAGTCCGCTGGACATCCAGGTCACGTCCGTCGGCCGCGAAAGTCGGATCGGCCAGGTCATGCAATCGGTCGAAGAAGCCGCCTCGCAAAAGACGCCCATCGTTCAACTGGCCGATTCCATTGGTGGCTACTTCGTGGTCATCGTCACGTTGTTAGCTGGCATCACGTTCTGCGTGTGGCTGGGTGATGGATTTGGCCCCGCGGCATCCCATGCAACTTCGCTGCTCATCGTTGCCTGCCCCTGTGCGTTGGCTCTGGCGACGCCACTTGCCATCGCAGTTGCACTGGGCAGAGCTGCGAAACGAAAGATATTGATTCGAGATGGTTCTTCACTGCAAACGCTGGCGTCTGTTGGAACGATTTGGTTTGATAAAACCGGCACCTTGACCGAAGGCAAGCCGCGAGCGGAATTTGTGGAAGGCGATGCGTCTGCGATCGCTCACGCCGCGGCGATTGAACGCTGTTGCGAGCACCCGATCGCGATTGCCATTCAACGCGAAGCCAAGCGACGTGATCTGGACATCCCGACCAACGCACAACTTGACCAGGTGCATGTGGGAGGGGTCTCGGGCGAGAGTGATGGGCATCCCGTTTTGGTGGGCAGTCTTTCGTTCATGCAAAAACACCATGTTGCGATCAGCGAGTCAGTCTTGGCCGCGTGCGAACATTGCACCAATCAATCGTCCAGCCCCAGTGTGATTGCGATCGATGGCATCGCGACCTGCGTGCTCGCCATCAGTGACCCGCTTAAACCCAACGTCGCTGGCTTTCTCGAATCGCTACGAGACCGAGGCTGGCAGGTCGGGATTCTTTCGGGTGATCACCCCAAGATTGTGGCCCACGTCGCTCAACAACTGGGAGTCGACGCCTCTCATGCACTGGGAGGTTTATCACCGGAAGCCAAACTGGAACACGTCCGAGATCATTCGCAGGGATCGACGGTGATGGTTGGCGATGGCGCGAACGATGCTGCGGCGTTGGCCGCGGCGGATGTTGGAATTGCGGTTCGCGGAGGTGCGGAGGTCAGCCTTCAGGCCGCACCGATTTACATTGCCTCCGACAGCATGATCGCAATCGACAATTTGATTCGCGCGTCTCGACGGACACAGGCTTTGATTTACACGGCGTTCACCGCCTCACTCAGCTACAATGTGATTGCGGTTGCCCTCGCGATGACAGGGCGAATCAGTCCACTCGTCGCGGCGGTCTTGATGCCGATCAGTTCGGTCACAGTGCTTGCCCTCACGCTGGCGTGGCCCATTTTTCGCGAGAAAAAAACATGAGTGTCCTCTTCATTGCTCTGCCACTGGCACTGCTGCTCGGCGCCGGTGGAATGCTTGCGTGCATCATGTGCATCCGGGGCGGTCAGTACGACGACCTGGAATCACCCGCTGTCCGAATCCTGATTGACGAGGACGGTCAGCCCGGGGATCGCAAGACAGACGCACCAGGTGCCAACGAAACTACCGATTCACCCCAAACCTCCCAGGGTCGTTTACCCTGAATTTTGAGCAAAATTTGGCGAGGGCGTGACCGATAACACGCTTATGGATCGCCACACCCTCAAAATTGCAAACCGCGAGAATCACGTCCGCCATGACATGGTGATCGCGACGCATGGCTTTCTTTCCAACGGTCAAAGCCTGGACCCCATCGCAGATCTTTTGACGATGGCTGGCTATGAATGTTCGGTGTGGGAATACCCCAGTTTGCGAGGCTCGATCCTGTCACACGCCAGCCGATTGACCGGGTTGATTCAGGAAGCGATGACCCGACCGGACATCCGCCGAATTCACTTTGTCGCGCACAGCATGGGCGGCATCATTGTGCGTGCGGCAATCGCGCAGTCCCGGATGGAAACGCTCGCAAAAAATCAGTGCGGACGGTTGCTGATGCTGGCGCCCCCGAACAAGGGGTCCTGGCTGACGCGGTTCCCCCTGGGTCCCTTTGCGAGTCAATTCCCGCAACTCGTCGAACTGTCGGAGAAAGAAGACAGTCTGGTCAATCAGTTGCCTCGCCTTCATCGATTCGATGTGGGCGTGATCGCGGCCCAGAACGACTGGATCGTTTCTCAGACTGCAACTCACCTGGAGGGGCAAATGGACCATGCCGTGGTCCCCACGTCGCACCAGCGATTGGTTCAGCATCCTCTGGCGATTGAGATGACGCTTCGATTCTTGGAACGTGGGCAATTGCACGAACGTGTCGATCATGAAACGGCTGGACCGACGATCCCGTTCCAGCCTTTGCCCCATTCCAACACCGTCACTGAGCACTCAGCGTCGAACCGTCGCAGAGCGGCCTGAAACCAGGTCAACGACTCACTGCGCGACGGGTTTCACGTTCGCGGATGGCTTGGGAACCGCGAAGAAAGTGTTGGCGCGACGCACGCTATCGGGATCCACTTTCTCGAGCTCCTTGATGGCCTCAGCGGCCTCGGGTTTCGGGCACGCCCGCAAGTAATTCACGGCGGGAACTCGAACCCAGTTGTTTTCAGCGTCAGCGTCGAGGAACAATTGCTTGATCCGAGCGATTTGGCTCCAGTCGTTCCAGCGAGCCAAATCGGGAATCACCAAGTCCGCCAAATCGGGTCGTTCGAGAATGTGGTGCAGCGACGGAACCAAGGCACTGCGAGCGATCACCCCACCTTCACTGCCGTGAAACCGCAGCGCCATGATGGCGGCATAGGTGTCCGCGTAGGAGGCTTGCTGGTTCTCCAGGAACAACTCGTCGATGACAGCCAGCCCCTTCTCGCCCCCCAAGGTCAGGTAGCAGGCAATCAAAGCATCAAGCCCCGAGCGTGAGCTCTTTTGCGTGCTTCTCAACATCGATTCCAACATCGGCAGGTCCTCTTCACCGCCGCAGATTCCCAACAACGTCAAGTACATGCGTTTGCGTTCGGGGGACATCTCGGGATCTTGGATCCAACTGACCAAAGCGTCGTGATCCAAAGCCGATTCGATCTTTCTGATTTCTTCATACGGTGTGGTCGCGAATTCGTCGTACGCATCCCGGGACAACATCGAGTCTTCGTCTTGCAGGTAGTCGTAATAGAACAGCAGTCGCTGGGACGGTTCCTTGTCGGCCAACTGGGTGATGCTTTCCAGGTACTTTTCGCTTTTGGGGGTCAGTGGCAGGCAAGACCACTGCATGTCCCGAGGATCGACACCGCTGAGCATGAATCGGCGGCCCTTGGCCACGTCACCGAAATAAACCGCGGTGACGGTTTGGCCGACTTCCACGTGCTCGCCGCCTTTGAGCACGGTCTCGATTCGCATCTTGACCTCTCCGGTGTCGGCATTGCGTGTCAGATCGCTCTGCAACGCCGTTGCGATGACCACCGCGTCCATCACCTCCATCTCCTGCCGGAGCGTCTGCGACACGGCACTGCAAAACGGGCAAGCGGACGCGAGCGGACCGGTCAACAGCGTTCCGAGCACCATCACGCCAACGAGGACACGAGTTTTCAGAGTGGTCATGAATTCACAAAAGGTGGGTGGGTGACGGGGGGAAACGGAGGACGTTGCGTGTCAGCGACGAATCAGAGTCTACGCTCCAGATTGGACGGTGTTCGAACCGTCCCGGATCAAAATTCTAACATCTGGACCGACAATCGGAAACGAAACGACTCATCCCGATCGGTGGGTTGTGCCGATAACTCCGATGAAACCGGTGTGGACCACTCCACGCGGGAAAACCACGTGATCAAAAGATCCATCGCCAAACGCGATTCATACCCGGGGGGGAATGTCGGAATGTACCAACGAGCTACCATTTTGGCCGCAGCAGCGGCTGTTTTCTTTGTAGGCTTTGCCTGCGATTCGCCTCAAGCTGCAGCCCAGGGCTATGGGGCCCCCGTGGCGATGGGAGCCGGTGGAACCCTTCCCAACGGGATGGGACAAATGGGCTATCAAGGCCAACGTGCCTATGGTCAAAGCTGGGGATCATCCGCCGCCAACACCGATTGGAACCGGATGTACCACTATCCCTACGTCTACTACCCCCAAAACTTCTGGGGCCAAGACTACTACAAAAGCAGCGATAGCTTGTACCATCGTTACCCCACGGAAATGAGAATTCCCGTCTACAATAAGAGCTGGCACAACTACTACCCGAGCAATCGCCGGTTCCACAAAGGACACCACTTCATTCTTGACACGTTCTAGTCGACCGTCCCGCCCCAAATCGCTCATCAAACAGCTCGATGCATCCACCGCTCGCGTGTGGATCATCGACGCTGCCGGTGAGCTGATACACCTTTCGCCCACCATGGCGAAATGGCTCGGGAATTCCAACGAGACCGACGACTCACAAGCAGTCGAGACATTGCCGGAACATTGGGTCGACGCACTCCGCCCCGACCCATCGATCCGTTTTCGCTGTCACCAGACGCGACGGATCACGCTGACCCAAGCGGGGAACCACGCTCCGAATCGGGGGCAAGGTTCTGGCTCTCATTCCGATGAAGCCCTCACCGCGGTCGCTCACTGGGTCTCGCTGGGCACCAGCGGCTACACCCTGGGCTGCCTCGGCGAATTCCTCCGCGACAGCGACGTGCCGCTCGCGGATTGGCTTGGCGAAGGCGGCCTGCGTCAGGAGTCTCAGCTTCGCGAATTGATCGCGAAGCACCGCTCGTCCAACGCCCGCACGGCGGACATCTTGTTGGCAGGCGAATCAGACGCAGCCGAACTGCTCCGCCGGCGCGTGACGGCGGCGACCTCCATGCGTTGTCACTTGGGTTTGTTCACGATCACCAACGCCAGCAGTCGCGAGCTTGCATTGTGGCTCCATGACGCATCGACCCCCGAGGAATCACTGACCATCGTCGACGGTGCCTTGATGGATGCGGAACTGCTGGAAGCCTATGCAGCACCCGCGATCCATTCGATCAACCGCAGCGAGTCAGGTCGCGGCGACGCAACGTTGCTGATCGAACGCTTGGACGAAATGCCCGACGACGCTCAGTTGAAACTGAGTCAGTGGGTGGAAGTGTTTGGTGATCACCTCCGCCTGATCGGTTTGCTGGATCCAGCTCGAGTCATGGAGACTCAAAAGCAAACCAATCCCACCGTCGATCCTCTGGACGCACAAATTGCCGAACTGACTCACGTGCCCCAGGCGGTCACGGGCATCGCCAAACCACTTCTGAATCTGATGTGCGCAATGCCAATCACGATCCCTCGCTTGCAGGATCGCCGCGAGGACATCCCGGCCCTGGCGTTGGCATTGCTTCACGAGGCTCATCGATCGAATCAGTCGCGGAAGCAAAGCACAAAGACGGAGATGCCACGCCTGGGACGCGATGCATTGGATGCGTTGACGCTGTACCCGTGGCCCAACGATTTTGACGAACTTGCCGAAGCCATGACATCGGCCCTTGGTCGTGTCGTAGGAGAACGCATCGGTCGCGAACATTTGCCCTTGGTCATTCGATCCTATCGCGTCGGTCCCAACGTGACCTCCGAAAAGAAATCGGACCCTGACAACAACGACAGCAACTTTCGAATCCATTCGCTGGACGAAGCCGTTCAGAAATACGAACGCGAGTTGATCGACCGGGCGATCAACGCGGCCCAAGGCAACAAAGCCGAGGCGGCTCGCCGACTCGGAATCAGCCGGGCTCGGTTGCTACGGAAACTCGACGGATGATCGCCGTGGAAACGAAACTTTGGATCACCGGTCCCGAGTCCGAACGTTGGTTCGATGCGGTGCGCGTGATGTGGGCCGCCGATTTCCATCCCGAACGTTTTGCCTCGCTCCGTGAACTGCCACTCCGCAAACGGAATCTTCGTACGCAACCGACTCCGATCGCCGAAGTTGTCCTTTGGGCCGGTGTCCCAGAGGGAATCCTGGAGTTGACCCGATGGCTCGGCTCGCCCGCGGCGCACGCCGGGCATCGCCTTTACATCGCGGCAGGTCAATGGTCCGATGCAGAACGTTCGGTTCTCCAGCGATTCGGCGTCCGCTTGACCGTTGCTGAACTCACGGACCTGATCGCCATTCAACCCATTGTGCGTGATTGGTCTCTCCGCGCTTCCCAATGACAGACAACCTCCACGCACATTCATGACATCCAACTGCGACACTCTAGCCACTCGACTGACGGGCGTCGGTCGGTCCGCCGTCGCGGTGATCGGTCTGCGAGGCCCGCTCGCGGCTCAGTGCGTGAACGACTGCTTTGTCCCCGCATCCAATGCTCATCCCCAAATGCTGGCCGGTCAGGTTCGCTACGGAACCTGGAAAAGCAGCGACGGCGTCCCGGGGGAATCGATTGTTTTGACCCCGATGTCTGACGGCGGGTTTGAAATCCATGGGCACGGCGGTGAAGCCGCGGTCAGCGCAATCCTGGCTTCACTGAACGACCGAGGTGTTGCCACGGTGGATGACTCGCGTTGGCGTCAAAACGAATCCATCATCGTGGCCGAAGCTGAACGCGTCTTGCAGAGATGCGTGACCGGGCAGCAAGCCGCGATTGCACTGGATCAAACTCGAGGAGCGCTGAGGCAGTGGTGCGAGCATTGGATCAACTGCCTGGAATCCGCAAACTCCTCGAACGAGTCACCGGCACAACAAACGGCCTTGCTCGATCAACTTTGCCAAGCGGCACAGACCGTGTGCTCCCACGGCGAAAAGGGGGTTCGTTTGATCGAACCGCGTCGGTTGGTTCTTGCGGGTCCACCCAACGTCGGCAAAAGCAGTTTGATGAATCAGATCGTCGGCTTTCGACGCAGCATCACGCACGACGCCGCTGGCACAACGCGAGACGTTTTGCAGTGCGACACGGTGATCGCCGGGGTTCCTGTTCGGCTAAGTGACACCGCGGGCATTCGTGAAACGGCGCACTTGACCGAGTCGGGGGCATCGATCGAGCGAGAAGGTATTCGCCGCGCGTCGCTCGCGATCGAGACCGCTGACCTGCTGTTGATCGTGTGCCAACCTTCGACCTTGGATCAACGGGCCAAATTTCGAAGCGAGCTCCCAATCTCGGATCGAACACACGTCTTGGAAGTGCTGAACAAGGCGGACCTGCTGACGGGAAACGAAACATCAGCCACCGCACCGATCGAGCATCAAACCATCGCGAGCGATGACGACAACCCTGGTGTCGCGAAGCTGATGGAAACGTTGGCCAGCCATCTGTTGTCGACACTTCCGCCTCGTCATTCGCCCGTGCCGATCTGCCAGCGACAACAAGATCTCGCACGGCGACTTTGCCGGGCAAACTCGCTGGAGGCTGCGGATGCAACGTTGAAACAATTGCTGACAGGAGTCGCCCAGTGACCACATCGCCCATTGAGCTCGAAGTCACGGACAAATTGCGTGAAGCAATGCGAGACTGCATCGCCGATCGCATGCATTCGCCGGTGATGCAAACGCTGCCCAGCGGAACCAAGGCGGTTCTCAAGGATATCGCTGGACTGCAAACCCGAGCCACGGCGACCCTCGGCCCCCCGATCCGCAAAGAGGAATCTTGGTGGGTGAATCGACGAGCGATCCAGCAATCCACCACGTCGCAGGTCGCGAAATTCAAAGCGAGCTGGTTCGGCGATCTACCGGTGACGGACATCTGCTGTGGAATCGGAGGCGACCTGATCGCCTTGGCTCGTCGCGGCCCCACCACCGGCATCGACGCCAGCGAATCCATCCTGTCCTTCACTACAGCCAACTTGTTCACCGCAAATGTGAAGGCTGAACTGCGTTGCCTGGACGTCATGGAATCGGAACCGGCCGATGTCGTGAACGGATCGAAATGGCTTCACATCGACCCTGATCGGCGCGTCGACAATCAACGCCACGTCCAACCCGATGCCTGGTTGCCAACCTGGGAACGCACCGTGGAACTACTCAATCAAGTCCAAGGCGGTTTGGTGAAGATGGCCCCGGCAACAACACTTGAATCGTCCATCGCCGAAGCCTGTCATCTGATGTGGATTTCTTCCGGCGGAAGCGTTCGCGAACAAACTGCAATTTGGGGCACCCTCCCAACGCCACCCGCAGCTTCAATGGACGGTGCCACCTGGAAGACAGGCGGACGAACGGCCGTCGTCCTGAAGCATGACACGGTCCACTGCTACTCTGCCGCATTGGGTGACTGGACCGTCCCTGCCTCGGTGGTTTCGTCGGCTGAAAGTTGGATGATCGATCCGGACGGGGCCATCCGAGCGGCAGGCTTGACGGACCACTTCGCTCGATCCCACCAAGCTCAAACGCTGGGTGGACCGTCAGGATTTTTGACCGCAGCTTGGACGGCGATGGAAGGTGAGTCCTCCAACCCGCAGACAACTTGCCAGCATCTGGCCGTGGTCGCCCCCATTCGCGACCGACTGTCTTGCGACGACCGAGCACTGCGACGGTACTTCCGAAAAGCGAAAGCGTATCCAGAGGTCATCAAGGTTCGGGGCGTCGACATCGACCCCGCCAAACTAGGAAAGAAACTTCGCGAGTGCGGCGAGACTCCCTTGGCACTATGGATCGGCCGAAACGGCAAGAAAACCTACGCCGTCGTGACCGAACTGCCCACGCCCCCCCTTTCTTAAAGGTCGGGCGGTTTTCTGGTGCTGCTTTTCCGCGGGTTTTCGTCTGCTGCACCTCTCCTGAAACGAAGTTTGGGGAGAGCAACAGCGATATACTAGGTCGAGCGACGCCGTTCAGGCGTACGCGAGGGTGAGGGCCGGGTATGGGAAGCGGCGCGGATTGCCCTCCCCCGGAAATCTCGCTGAACGCTCGTTTTCCGACCCCTCCCGCTGCACGGGCGGGGTTCTTTAGGCATTACGAGCACGGCACTTGAAAACTGCACGACCTCCTTCACGAGCGGGGTCCGCAAGATATTACGAACACCGCATTGAACACCCGCTCGACCTCTGGAGGGGGGAAGAAAAAGGGCGGGGACACTCTCACGCGGGCGATCCCTGATCCGACCGTTCGCACGGGCAATCGGGTTTCAATTATAGTGGGGCAGTTGAGTTCCTCAGATCTCAGCTTCGCTCTTCTTCTTCTCGATTCGGACCACGGTTTTATGGGCGTTCGTTTTGCTTGCCATGCCTGTGGGAAGCGACTGAACATCAAGACAGAACTTGCCGGACGTCAGGGCGTTTGCCCCGCGTGCTCGGTGCGTTTTCGCATCCCCACACAAGATCAGCCCCAATCGATCGCGGTCGATGAAGACTCCTCGGGAAGTCATCCCCCAGCCACGTCGGACTCCGACCAGATGGCTGATGTTTTGGAATCGTCCGATCAGGATCCCGGTGTCGAAGCGTCCGATTCATCCCCCGCCCACGGCTCCTTCTCCGCGTCGGCTGCTGGCGGATCAACCACGATCGAACGCCCCCAGACCAAAGCAACCACCTCCGAGAAGAGTGCCATTCCCGCGGAACCGGCCCCTTCCAGCCCCGATGCAATCCTCGGTGACTCGACCGCGGTCTGGTACGTCCGTCCGCCAAGTGGCGGCCAGTACGGCCCAGCAGATGGCCCAACCATGAAGCAGTGGATCACAGAAGGTCGCATTGCTGATTCAGCCATGCTGTGGCGTGACGGCTGGCCAGATTGGAAGCCCGCTGGCGAAATCCTGCGTCAGCTGAAACAAAAAGGTCCCGCCATCGAGAGCAACCCTCCTCAAAAAGCCATTCTGGCGACGCCCGGCAACGCGCACCTCGTCGACGGCAAGCTGGTTGACGCTCCCGCAAATCGGGACAAGGTTGCCATTCTCAATCGAGGCGGGCCGCTTGAATCCAGCAAACGCAAACGATCGCGAAAACGAATTGCCGCGACCGTTGCGTTGGTGCTGATGTTGGTACTCTTGGTCGCGGCCTTGGCCTTCGTCGTTTTGCGTTGAAGACCGTCCATGCTTGGCGACGTCCTGCGACCCCTCGGACCAGAAGAGCGGTGTTCAGCCGGCCGCGTTGGCCAATCGCTTGGGACGCGCGTGTGTTTGAACATGAAGTTCTCGCAGCAGCTCAATGTCGCTGAGCAAAGCACGCCTCCATTCCATCGGAATCTTCGACACGTCGACGCCACTGGATCCATCCTTCCCAGCTTGCAATCGCCGACTGGTATCTCGAACTGCATCCCGTTCGTCTTCCGTCATCGCATGCTCCGCATGACTGGCTCTCAACACCTCGTGGTGGGTGTGAAAAAAAGTCGGGCTGTCAATCAGTTGTTCCAACATCGACGACTTCGGCAGAACCGCCCATTGTTGTCGGGAATCCAACATGGCCTGTTCGTACAACTGGTACACCTCCGGCGGATTGGTTTCCTCGGGGATGACCAGCAACCGCAGCTTCGCCAATGACTTGCCGAGATCCCGGCTCGCCATCACCATCGCCAACGGAATGGCCAAAATCAAACCTGCGGTGATTGGCAGGAACCATACCGCCCATGATGGGGCGAACGTGAACACCGCCGCGGTGATCGCGACACCCAGAATGGTCAGACCTCCGAAATCCCGCACGGCTTGCAACATCGACACGCCATGCTCGCCACGTTGCTGCGACGACCAGGTCACCTTGCGCCCCCTCAGCGTGGAGACCACAAATCGGGTGTGCATGACAGCCATGATCGGCGACAGCAACACCGACAACACGATCTCCATCAACACACTCAGCAACATTGAAATGGCACCTCCGAATCGCCAGGCTTGCCCGTGGGCGACCACGCTGGCATAGCCATACAACTTCGGCACCAACAACATCGCCATCGCCGCGATGAACAACCCGAACTGCATCGTGCTAGGCGCCACCGATTGGAACCCAACGAAGTCCGACGGAACACCATTTTCCAACGCCCAACTGGCAACACACAGGGACGTGAACAAGATCCAAAGCGGTGAACTGGCATACGCCAGCACGCCACTGAAGAAGTGCAGGCGGCTGACCGGGTGAAAACCTTCACTGAGCAGCAACCGGCTGTGTTGCAGGTTGCCTTGGCACCAACGTTGATCGCGCTGAGCGTAGTCGGTCAACGTTGTGGGACACTCCTCGTAGCTGCCACCAATGTCATTGGCGAGTCGAACCTTCCAACCATTGCGAACCAGCAGAGATGCCTCCACGAAATCGTGAGACAAGATTTCGCCCCCCAAGGGAGCCTGTCCTGGCAACACTGGCAAGTCACAGCAATCGCAGAACGCTTCCACACGAATGATCGCGTTGTGTCCCCAATAGTTGCCTTGCTCCGCTGCCCAAGCGTCGAACCCTTCACAGAACACCGGGCCATAGGCCGCCGCGGCAAACTGCTGCAGACGAGCAAACCAAGAGTGACGACCGATCGGTGTGGGTGGAACTTGTAAAATGCCCAGCCGATCATCCGCTTCCATTCGTCGAACCATTTCCACCATCGTGTCGGGCTCGAGCAGACTGTCTGCATCCAACACGATCATGAACGAATATGGATCGGACCAGCGGCGACAAAAGTCAGCGATGTTCCCCGCTTTGCGAGCCACATTTTCTCGGCGATGCCGGTAATAGACGTGGCAGGACGTTCGGACTTCTTCTTCCAAGCGGTCGGTCAATTGAGACCAAGCCAACTCTTCGGCGAGCCAGACTTCGGAATCATTCGTGTCACTCAGGATAAAGAAATCAAATCGGTGATTCGGCCCCAAGCCTCGAACCATCGCTTCCACCCGTGCAAACACATCTTCAGGTGACTCGTTGTAAACCGGCACCAGGACCGCCGTTGGAGGCTTCTCGCCCGACACCGTTGTAGGTTCGCGTTTCGGTGTTCGACGCCGTAGCAAACGAATCCACCCTAGCGTGGCGACCACGAACGAAAATCCGATCCAACCAAACAACAACGCGAACAGAGGAACGGTCAGCCATTCCAACCATCCACGGCCATTTGCTGACATCGATGTGACGTACACGGTCGTGCCTGCGATCGTGATCAAGAGAACCAGCGTTACGATCCCCCAACGGATCCGCTTGATTTCCTTACTGACCATCGGTCATGGCCTCTGGTCGTGGTTCGCGACCTTTTCCACTGACCGTACCAATCAGCGCCATCACTGGCTCCTGGATGTGACGGGATGCCATCTCCATCCACCATTGCGACCGCAATGGACCAATCAACGGCGGTGTCGCGTTTGGACGCAACGTCCGAGCTCCCGATTGCGGGATCACCCGCCGGCGTTGGCTCGTCGCCCCTTCCGATGCATTCTTGCTGGGTTGAAAAAACAACTCGTCGATCGCCGCTTCCAAAGTCACCTGCGGCAGACGTGGGTCATTGCTTTCACCAGAATCGTGCACCGCTTCGTTGGAATCGGTGTCCACTCGCAATCTTTGTTTTGCGAGCCCAACGAAGTAGTGTGATTGATCTCGCACGCTGTCAGGATGGTGGTTCCCGCAGCGATGCAAATAATCCGCAATGACAGACAGAGATTGGTCGTTGAGAGTGTTCATCGGAAGAGCCTGAAAAGATAAGGGGCCAGTCGAACGAGTGGCGCGTGGGCTTCACGTGACGCTAAACCAAACGGTCAAAGCATCGACGTTTGCCACCATGAGGGTTTATCAAATCCCGCGCCAGAACTTCCCGACTAATCGGCAAATTCATTTTTTAGTTCGCTAAGGGAGCCACGAGCGGCTCACGACCGGTGCAAAGAGTCCCGAGAACGCCCACACCAGAATGAGAAATCATTGTGAATTTGTCGGGTGCGTCGGCGCTGACAACGGCGAGCTCAGTATTGGACCAGCTGACCGATTTGCTGCCAAAAAATAGCGCAGGCAGCTTCCAATGGCGGCATCCACGCGGATTTGAGCATCCATTGCGGAGACCGGTTGAAAATCGAGCAATGAGCTTGCGATCCCATCAAGGCAAAACTAACATCCCTCAGAGACAAACAAAGACCTCCTGCCATCCGTAATGAAGTTCACCCCTGCCCGCTGGTGAACCCATTTCGCTCTCGGGCCGCCTCTGCAACACGCAGCGGTGGTTCCCCCACCCACTCCCCGTCGCGCCCGCCCACCGCCCCGCCAAACGGATTCGTCAGCATGAAGCGACGCTTGCTCCTTTCTGCCTTCGCTGCCGCGCCCTTGCTCGCGGCGCATCGTCTTCGTGGCGATGGAGACTTCTCGTTGGTCTCCGCCGATTCTCACGCGGCAATGGATGAACCGATGATGGACGAAGTCACCGCCCCGTTCTTGGACGACCTGCGCCGGCGATGCTACCGGTACTTTGAGGAAGCAGCCGACCCGCAATCCGGACTGATCGCCGACCGTGGTCACACCGATGGAACATCGTTCAGCACTTACGCCAGCACGGCTGCCTCCGGATTTGGCTTGGCCGCTCATGGAGTGGCAGCCAACAACGGCTGGATCACCCAGGAGGAAGGTGCCTCGCGTGCTCGCAAAATGCTGTCCTTCCTGGTCAACGATGCGGAACATGAACGCGGGTTGGTCTATCACTTCATTGACCGTCTCACCGGCCAACGTGCCCTCGACTGTGAAGCGTCCACGATCGACACCGCCCTGCTGATTGCGGGCGCGATGCATGCCTCTCAGGTATTCCCTGAGGATCGCGAATTGGTCGAACTGGCCGACACGTTGTACGAGCGAGTCGATTGGCGATGGATGCTTGGCGACAACGGGTGCCTGCACATGGGATGGCGTCCCGAAACCGGTCGGCTGCCCTACCAATGGGACCGCTTCAGCGAATTGACGATTCTGGTTCTGCTCGCGATCGGCGCCCCCCACTCCGCGATCCCACCAAGTTGCTGGACGGCTTGGCGACGAGACACTCTTTTGCATCATCAAGGCGAATCCTTCATCAGCTACCCGCCTTTGTTCGTGCACCAATACCCGCAAGCGTTCTTCGACTTCCGCGGCGTCGTCTCACCGGACGGTCGCAACTACTGGCGGAATTCGCAATTGGCTCACCTGGCACAGATCGAGTTTCAACAATCCCTCGCCGATCAATCGCCCAAACGATTCGGTCACTACGGCGAAGACTTGTGGGGCCTGACCAGCAGCGATTCAGCGAGCGGTTACCGCGATTGGGGCGGTCCCTACCAAGACGGCGAGGCACAACCTGATCGCGGGATCGATGGGACCGTGGTCCCCAGTGCCGCGGGCGGAGGTCTGGCGATCGCACCCGAACAAACCATGCGGACGCTGCGGCACCAAAAGGACACGTATGGCGAATCGATCTACGGGCGATATGGCTTCGTCAACGCGTTCAACCCACATCGTGGTTGGGTTGGGTCCGACGTGATCGGTATTGATACAGGGATCACGCTTCTCTCCGCTTCGAACTTACTGGAGGAAGGCGTCTGGCACCCCTTCATGCAGCACCCCGCTTCCCAGCGAGCCTTCCGACTGGCTGGTTTCCGTCCCTTGGTTGGCTAGGAAGGGTTTTGAGCCGGAGACGCACGCTTCATCTTTTCACTTGGGCACGCTGAGTGCGTCACGGAGGCTAGACTGCTTCGGTGATGCCCAAGCGGTGCAAATTTCCCTTGCTGCGTGAATTCAACGGGACCAAGTGAATGTTTTTTGACCGATGTGTTGCGAGGCTCTTGTCTTTGACCGGCCTCGCAGGTGTTCTTGCCCTGTCGTTCACCACTTCCTCCGCCAAGGCGGTGGATCTGATCGATGTCCGCGACTTTGAATCGCTCTGCGAATTGGCGGCCGAGCGTTCCCAGCAAGAATACGGTCCGCCCCCGCCACTGCCGGAGCCCTTGGCTTCTTGGCAGTACGACGACTACATCAAGGTGAAGTACCGTCCTGAACGAGCCACTTGGTTCGATCAAGGACTGCCATTTTGGTTGGAAACATTCCACCGCGGTTTTGTGCAAACCGACGTGGTCGAACTGTTCACTCTCAACCCGTCGCCCACCGGCGATACCATCAGCCAACGCATCGCTTTCAACACCGACGACTTTCTCTATGAAACGCCGTTGCAAGCCGACGAGATCCCACCAGCGGGCCACGCAGGGTTCCGAGTCGTGGGACCGTTCCCCAATCGCCCCGACGCTCAAGAGATGTTGAGCTTCATCGGGTCCAGCTACTTTCGCGGACGCAGCGGGGACACGATCTACGGTGCCTCCACCCGTGGTTTGGCGATCAACATCGCGATGATGCAAGAGGAAGAATTCCCGGACTTCCGCGCGTTCTGGATTCAAATGCCAGCAGCCGATTCAGACCAAATCTCAATCCTCGCCTTTCTCGACAGCCCCAGTGTCACCGGTGCCTACCGCTTTCGGCTGCTGCCTGGCAACGAGGTCACAAGAGTGAAGGTCCAAGCCCAGATCTTCTTCCGCGATCGCCCGCAAAAAATCGCGTTGGCTCCCCTGACCAGCATGTGGATGTGGGGTGACGGACTGAAAGGCCCTCCCAAAGACAGCCGACCGTCGGTGCATGACAGCGATGGGCTGCTGATCCAAACCGGTCCCGAGTCATGGCGTTGGCGGGCGTTTGCACGTCAGAGCTATCCGTCGGTGACTTCCACCGAGGTGAAATCGCTTCACGGCTTTGGATTGATCCAGCGGAACCGGGCCTTCTATCACTACGACGATCACAACGCTCGCTACGACAAACGCCCGAGCGTCTGGATCCAACCCGACTCCCCGTGGCCCGACGGTCGAATTGAATTGCTGGAACTGCCCGGAGCACACGAAGGCATCGACAACTTGGCGGCATACTGGTTGCCGCCTGAATCCATGTTGGAACCGACGCACGATCCCAATTCAAAACCGAATGCCTCCCAAGCCACTGGTGAGACGCTCAACGCATCGAAACCAACCATCGACGCCGAAGCGGATGCTGCGACAGTCAGTGCTTTGGTGGAGCCAAGTGCTTCCACGGAACCAACCCTGACACCACTTCAACTCGCCTACGAAGTTCGCTTTTTCGCCGGTGATCCGCCCGAACACAACGTTCTCGGTCGAGCCACCAACCTGACCGTCCAACGCCCCAAAGACGATTCCCAACCAATTGAAATGGAGATTCGTTTTGCCGGCCCCGTCCTTCGAAGCTTGCCCGCTGATCATCCGCCTGCGATCCAGTCCAACTCCATCGCAGGAGAAATCACCGAGACAGAATTGACGCGAACCGAAGAGGGTGACTGGATCTTACGCTTCGACGTGACCTTGTCGGATGACAACCCTGGTGACCGTCCCGTCGAGTTGACGCTCAAACTCGTCAGCGAAGACCATCCGGTTTCAGAAACGTTCTGCTATCTCTTGCCACCAGCAGAACCTGAGTTTGTCTATCCCGCGGTCTACACGCGGCAAGAGTAACCGCCGCAACGCGAGCACTTGGCTCAGGCGAACGAAGGTCGACTATTTTTCCGGCTTGACATCCGTCGGAACAGAAGAAGCAATTCGCCCCCCCTGAACCAAGACCTCCAGTTCATCGGTGAACTGCTGCTTCAAAGCTTCTGCACCTGGATAACCTTGGTGGACCGCTTCGACCACTCCTGAAGGTGCAATCAAAAGCGTCAAAGGAATGGACTTGGCGGAGAACAATTCAATCAGATCCCCCTTGGGATCCGAGGCGACCGCCACATCCCAATCTTGCTCGCTGACGAACCCTTTGACCAAAGCCGAACTCTCGCCAACGTTCACGGCATAAAACTGAACGCCCTTGTCAGCGAATGCCTTGGTCGTCTCAGCGAGCACTGGCATCGCTTGCAAGCAAGGGCCGCACCAAGTCGCCCAGAAATCCAGCACGAAGACCTTTCCCTTCAGGTCGTCTTTTCGAATGGTGGAACCATCCAGAAGCGTCAACTCAAAGTCGGGAATGGATTCGCCCAGGAGGGGATGCTCGGCAAGTTCTTCGGAGGACTGCTGCTGAAAATCTTCCAGGGACTCATACTCCACGGCCCCCGGCGGCGGAGTGTATTGGAAGAGTTTTTCATCGACCTCACCGATCACCCGCCAAGATTTGAAGTCGTATCGCAACGAATACGCGTACCCTTGAGGCACCGCAACTTGTCCGGTTGCGATCAACATCGGCGTCAGATCAACGAGCAGACGCAACGGCCGCGGCTTGCTGTCGTCACTGATCCAAAGATCCCAAGTGACGCCATCCTTTTGCTGCCCACGAAGATGGATGGAGTCGATGCTGCCTCGGTACTTCATTTTCCCCGCGACTTCGACCGACTTCATCCCACCGAGAAATGTGACCGCCGGATCAACGCCTGCCAAAGTCAGGGCCAAGACCGCCTCGGGGTAAGGCCCCAGGTTCAGCTCGGAACGAGTCGCGAGTTCTTGGGACGACGCCACCTCTGACAAGCGGAAGAAGGCTTCGGGTGTCAACGCCACCACGCCTTTTTCACCATCTGAATACAACCGTTTTCGATCGTCAGCGGACTTGTAATAAATCGTGTATTGATCGGGGTACTTCGACGCGATTTCGTAGACCGACTCCGCCGTTTCGACGACCTCCCCTCCCATCACAGTTTCCACCGACAGGTCCACCGTCGCGCGAGAGACATCCGCTTTCAAGATCCTCGAAAACAGAGGCGTCAAAGCCTCCCGAACATCTTCGCTGAGTTCAAACGAAGGCTTGTCCTGCGAGTGAGTGACCGATGGGCTTGCGACGAATGCCACGCAAACCAGCAACAACGGCTGGGCAAGCCATTTTCTAAAACCAACACAGTTCACAACAGCAGCCAATCAACAAAAGAAGCAAGACAAGAGTGGGGCAGGATGCCGATCAGGCGGGGAAGCTCTTGAGAAACGCGACGCTTTCTCGAACGCTATCCAATGGTGCGGGTGACTGGTCTTGCTCGACATGGCATTGATCCACACCAATTTCGCGAGCCAAATTCATCACCGCGGGAATGTCGATGATGCCGTTGCCGAGTTCTTGGAAGGCGTCGTTGGGAACCTGTCCCTCGTCGGTGATCACTGGCGTGTCCTTCTTCAGATCCTTCAGGTGCACCTGACTGATCCTCCCCGCCAAACGACGCATCATTTCAATGGGATCTCGGCCGCCAATCTTGGCCCAGAACACATCCAATTCGAACTCCATTTTGTGCGGGTCAAAACGCTCGACGAAGATGTCAAACGCGGTCAGCTTGTCCGCATTTTTCGCGTCGCCGCTTTCATTCGAATTGTTGTCCGCGTTCGCCGCTTCCGGGTTGTTGAACGTGGCGAATTCAAAGGAGTGGTTGTGGTAACACATCCGCATCCCAGCGTTGCGAGTCTGATCAGCCGCCTTGTTGGCTCGATCCGCAATCGCGCGGCACTTGTCCGCCGTGTCGCGTTGATGTTTTGCGATGTAGCCGAACACGACATGTCGCAGCCCAATTCGTTCCGCCAATTCCAAGGTTTGCTCGACGGAACCGACGCCCTCTTTTTGCGGTTCCGCGATGACGTTGAAATCCATGAAAGCACTGTGGACGATCAACCCATTGTCACGAGCGATGGCCGCCAAGTGAACGGCCTCTTCGTCAATATTCAGCAACTCGACTTGCCGATAGCCGGCTTCGGCGACCGCTTTCAGTGTGCCTTCTGGATCAGCCTTCATCTCGTGGCGAAGTGTGTACAGCTGCAACCCAATGCGGTCCATGTATGGCAAAGGCGTCCCACCTTGGTCGGCTGCTTTGTCCGCCTCTTGGGCTAACAAGTTCAAAGGTTGAGCCAACCAAGCCGCCAACGCGGACGTGGCGGTCATTTGCAGTGCTGTGCGGCGATGAATCAATGGAGTCTTCATTGGGACCGAAGTGGAGAGGTGCCAAGGTGGATGCGAAACTGACGGGCGACTCAACCAGAGGCAGGCGTCCCCACGAATTGCCAGTCCACTTGGAACGATCAGTCCAGGTCGCGTTTCTGTCGCTGACGCCGGCTGTATCGCTCCAGGGTTTTTCGTTCCGAGGAAGTCAGGCTGGATTCCCCCGAGTCATGGATTTTAGCCAGAATTCGGTCCGCTTCCTCTGCTTCGGCGCGGATTTTTTTGTCGGGATCATGCAATTTCAGTTTGGCTCGACGCGATTTCTGCCGCATTTGGTTTGGAATCTCAGCAAATCGAGAGAAATCCAGCCACTCAAACGACCACCTCAATTGGGCGTACATGAACCCAAACACCGCCCCCGCCAGGTGAACTTCAAAGGCGGTGGAACTCGCCCCGCCAAAGATCCCCAATGCCGATGCCAAGTCGCCCACCACCAACAAACTGGCCAAAACCCAGGCCTTCATGGGGAAAACGAACATGAACAGCACTTCCTGATGAGGGAAGTAGCAGGCAAACAAAATCATCACAGCCACGACCGCACCACTGGCTCCGATGGTGTTCCCGACTAGAAAACCTGGGTCGATCTGGCCTGTGGAAGCGAGCGACATCACCCACGGGAAAAGCATCGCGACAATGCCGCCGAAAACCAGCGAGATCAGATAGAACCGCAGGAATTCATGCCCCCCCAACCGTTGCTCCACCGGTCGCCCGAAGACAAACAGCAAGAACATGTTGAAGACAAGGTGCAGGATATCATTGGTGTTGTGCAAAAAACCGTAGGTCAATGCACGGAACCACAACCATGGCTGTGTCAACGTTTGACCGCTGACCCCGAACCAATCGCTGAGTTGCCCCTTCGAAATCCAATCCATCACGAAAATCGCGACGTTGATTCCGATCAAGATTTTGATCATCGAGATGGGATTTTCAATTCGATCCCACGGTGTTCGTTCCGAGCGACTGTAGTCGCGGTCGTTCAGCCCCATGCCGGCAATTCACCCATCACTAAAACTTGCATCGCTATATTTCGCGGCGTTTAAGAATTTCGCTCATCAAAAACGCTTGTTGAGCCCCATCAGGTCGAGACAGCAATCGTCGAAACTTTTCAGCCGGCATCAACATCCGGCCTCGTGGAATGGAGTCAAAGGAACCTGACTCACTTTCGCTCGATCGTCCATCATCAGAAAGCTTCGCATTGTGCGACGGGCGATCCTCGACCACCTCACCGATCACAATGTCCTCGTCATCGTGGTCATCCGTCAACGAGGCATCGATTGCTTCGGCGAGTTGCCGAGTCACTCGTTCGCGATTGCGGTCTGAATATTGTCGAGGACGAGAACCGCTGCGTTGCTGCCGTTGTTCCTCTTGCAACGCACGGAATTCAATCGCGTTGCGTTGACGAATCTCAGCCGACTTCCGCAGGAATGTCTCGAGCTCACTTGGGTTTTCTTCGCGAGGCATGTCAGTGGTTCTCTTCGGGCCTGTCGGATTCTTGCGAATGCCCGGCCAAGGCACGCCGCATATCGGTGTCCGCATTCACGTTCTGCAAGCGGTAGTAATCCATCACCAACAGTTTCCCGTTGCGGAAAGCTTCCGCCATTGCGCGTGGCACATCGGATTGAGCTTCCACCACTTCCGCCTGGCTCTTGGCGATCATCGCCTGCATCTCCTGTTCTTCCGCAACCGCGGCGGCACGCTTGCCCTCCGCGTTGGCACGAGCGACGGCGGTGTCGGCTTCCGCTTGATCGGCTTGCAACCGAGCACCAATGTTGGCGCCCACATCAATGTCAGCGATATCAATCGAAACGATCTCAAACGCGGTTTGGGAATCCAACTTCTTCACCAACACGGCTTTGCTGATCACATCCGGATTTTCGAGCACCGCTTTGTGGCTGACCGCCGAACCAATCGCACTGACAATGCCTTCGCCGACACGAGCGATGATGGTTTCCTCAGTCGCACCACCAATCAACTGTTGCAAGTTGGCACGCACGGTCACACGCGCTCGAACCTTCAACTGAATCCCATCTTTCGCGACCGCATCCAGTGACGGTTTCGCGGAACCCCGCGGGGGACAATCGATGACCTTGGGATAGACGCTGGTTTGCACCGACTCCAACACATCCCGCCCTGCCAAATCGATCGCGGTCGCTTCCCGGAAGGTCAGCGAAATCGTCTTGGCCTTTTTCGCGGCAATCAATGCCCGAATGACTTGCTGGACGTTGCCCCCTGCCAAGTAATGCGCCTCGAGTGCCCCCACCGTCAATTCGGGGTCATCCAGCCCGGCCTGCGTGGCCATGATCTTGCTTCGCACGATCGCCCGGGTGTTGACCTTTCGGAATGTCATTCCAATCAGATTGCCAAACGAGATCTTGGATCCCGTCAACACCGACTGAATCCACAACCCGAAATAGCTGGTGAAGATAAACAGAACCACAACAATCCCGGCGAAAATCACCAGTGCACCAATCAACAGTGCAGAGGTGACCTTGGGCATCTGAGCCAACGGCAGGGTGTCCAGCAACAACGATGCGATCATGGGGCGTCTCAAGAGGGCGGCACATTTCAATCCAGGCGAAGCTGCCAGATCGGAAGAGGCCCTGAAAGGATGCGAGGAAGGCGATTTTTCCTTCGGAAAGGCTTTCGAAGGCCGCTCTCATCGTCCTGGCCCCGTCATCCAGTGTCAAGCGCAGCGACCCCGCCACAACCTCCGTTCAGGCAACTTCACTCAGCCAGACACGTTGCCATTCTCGCCGGCCTCGGAAACAACCGGGACGGCGGAAGGATCGCCCGCTGAGGCTGGTGGATCCCCGCCCATCCACTCCGCCAGCGAACGCGTTCCCGCGGCCACACACTCGGCTTCCTTCAGCTCCGCCAAAGTCTTCCAAGCCGGGTGGTTGCTCGCCGGGCGGAACCGATGAGCCAGTCGCATCACTTCGGCCAACAGAATCGTCTTGGCGGGGCGAGCGAGTGTGAGCTGATTCTCCTGCCCCGGCCCCGTCACAACACGCCGCAGAAAGTTGCCTTCAATGAGTCGCGTTTCCATCTCGTGCACCACTCGACTGGAAAGCCCCAAGCGATCAGACAATTCCTGACGCCCCACCGCCTCTCCGCCGGCAAAAGCGATGGCAACTTCCGTCATGATCGGCAGCATCCAGTCCGGATCGCCCGCCGGCAGATCCTCTTGTTGTTCGCTGCGTCGGCGGAACTCTTTGCCACGGACGGTTTGCAGGGTGTAAGTCAGAATCAAACCGAACAACACGATCAACCAAGTCAAATAGATCCAGAGCAGGAACAACGGGATCACACCGATCGACCCGTACAGTTCCAAGTAAGGCACCGCCGTGGTCACGTAGATTTGAAAACCGTACTTGGCGAATTCCCACAGCACCGCACTCACCGCCGATCCCATCACAGCGGCGCGCACGGAAACATGGGTGTTGGGCATCAACGCGTACAACAGGAACAACAACACCCAAGCGGCCAGCAGCGACAACGCATGCTGCAAAATCCAAACCGGCCCCGAGCCTGCTCCCAAATCCCCAAACCAATCGATGACCTGCGCTGACATGTAAAGACTGAGTGCAAGCAGCCCGCTGCCCAGCGTGATGATCGACCAGTGAACCGCCACTCGCAAATGGATCGGACGCTGCGTCGGTGCATCGAAGATTCGATTGAACAGATATTCCGTCGCATCCGCCAACGCAACGGCCGCGTAGATGAACAGCAGCAATCCAAAAACTCCAATCGAAGCAAAATCCAGCGAAGCAATCTTGGACGTCGCACCATGCAACGTCTGGCGAATGATTTCGCGTGCCTGATCGTCGGCCTCCGCTTTTCCCACCAGTTCTTCTGCATCGACAACTTCCCCGGCCGCGTCTTCCGCCGTGGGTGGATAACCGTCGATCGCTGGGACTGTCACGTTGCCTTGCAACTGGCCATCCGATCCGCCCCCCAGTCCTCCGGCTTCCATCGCAGCATCTGCCAACTTGTCTGGGTCTTCCCGTTCAGCCTCCACGACGGTTTCAATCACGGCGTCGTCCGGATCACCGAAGTCCGGCGTGTTCACTTCCGACGCATCCACCGCGAGCTCGATCGGCAACGCCCCCGGATCCGGTTCTGGAACCGGGATGTATTCGGCGGGAATCTGCGGCACGCCAAAGAACGAATACAACTGGTTCTCCACTCGCAGTTGCACGTCGTCGAGCCCACCGAAGACGCGAAACATCACCAGCCCCAACACCACGACGGGGATCAACGAGAAGATCGTTCGATAGGTCAACTCCGCCGCCATTCCTTCGGCTCGATGGCGGTGCAATTGTTCGCCACAGTGAATGACAAGGTCCCAGGCGGTGCGCAGTTGATGCTGGCGTCGGGACAGCTCATCCCTGGGTCGCTCAATCGTTTCGACGAGGTAGTTCCACCAGTGACGCACGGTGTTTTCCTTGGAGGGGTGGTCGGTGGGAGGAGAAATCGAAACGAGGGTCTCAATGGGAAAGCGTTGTGAGTTGGCACGCTGCGATCCAATCGGTTTGGCAGGCACTCACCAATTCATCACGTCACCGAGCATCGAAGCGGTCGACCGGACAAGCCCGCGATCAAGTTGTCGACCGCAATCTCAGCCATCGCATTTCGACTGGTGTGAGTCGCGCTGCCGATGTGCGGCAAAATCACACAATGAGCGGACTTCACCAACGGGTGCTCGGCCGACAGAGGCTCAGGCGTCGTGACATCCAACCCCGCCCCGAAAATCGACCGGTTTTCCAGAGCCTCGACCAGCGCGTCTTGATCCACAATCTCACCGCGAGCCGTGTTCACCAACACCGAGGTGGACTTCATTTTCGAAATCGCCTCCGCGTCGATCAGGTTGCGAGTCTCGTCGGTCAGAGCGACGTGCACCGAAACGAAGTCGCTTTCGGCCAACAAAGTGTCGAGTTCGACGCGGCGGCCACCCAATTCTTTTTCCACCTCGGCTTGGTCACTGCGTGAGGTGTACAGCAGGTTCATGCCCCATCCGCCAACCAATCGCCGTGCGGTTGCCCGACCAATGCGTCCCATGCCGACGATCCCCAGCGTTTTGCCGGCCGGTTCGACACCCAGCCAGCCCGTTGGCTCCCAGGTTTTCCACTCGCCCTCACGAACTTGATTGCCCGCCGGCAGGACGTGCCGTGAAGCAGCAAACAACAACGCGACGGCCAAATCAGCGGTGGCATCGGTCAACACGTCTGGCGTGTTTCCGACCGCAATGCCTCGCGTCTTGGCCGCATCGACGTCAATGTTATTGAATCCGACGGCGTAGTTGCTGATCACCGCCAACTGGTCCCCGGCGATCTCCATCAGCTCCCCGTCGATCCGGTCGCTGAGCATCGTCAGCAATCCGTGGCGGCCTTTCACCAACCGACACAGTTCCTCGCGACTGGGCGGCATCGTTTCCGGCCAAACCTCGACCTCACAAACCTCCCGCAAACGCTGCAAAGACTCACCAGGGGTCTGCCGCGTGACCAAAACACGGGGCCGTTTGACTGCTTCGTGGCTCTCCATCTTCTCAATTCCCCTTCGCGGCTTTCTTCGAAACCGGCATAATGGATCCTAGTCCCGCGACCAGGGCTTCTCGTGACCTAAAAATGATACGATGGAGTCCGCCTGCGAGACACGGGGTTCAAAATCGCGTCTGGTTTCAAAATGGCATCTGGGTTCCAGATCAATTGGGTGCCGGATCAGCGAATGGAAACAGTGATCCTTTCCTGAACCCGCGTGCCTTGCGATGCGAACAGATTTGCAAGCCGAACAGCCCCAGCAAGTCCGGTTCCGAAGACGGACCCTGACCCCACCCTTCCAATTTGACCCTTTTCCCTTCGACGAGACTTCTGGATGAATCATCGACGCAGCGGCCAGCGTTCACTCATGAACCTCTACCGTCCCTTCGCCGACACACTCGGCCACCCTCGCGTCTTGGCGGGCGTCGCGGTCCTTTGTTTCTCTGCGTTGCCCGTTGACTCGGTCCAGGGCCAAGAATCCGTCACCGAACAGGCTCCGACGACTCAACCGGCGCCTCCGGTCACGCCCGTGCCCCCCGGCGCGCCCCCGTTGCTGCCCTCGCAAATGAAGCAGTCGACGGATCCCGGCCAAGCGGATTTGGACGAAGCGGTGCTGAAACGCATTGATGCCGAATCCAATGAAGACCTGGAAGCGGTCGCCTCGTTGATCGAATCAGCCTTGGCCAAAGGCCTCGATGACGAAAATCAGTCCTTTGCGAAAAAGATGCTCGGCAGCATCCAACTTCAGCGAGGCCAAGGCATGGCCGGCGCAATGACTCGCATGAGAGGTCGCCGCGCGTTGCAAATGCGTGACGAAGCCCTGCGGGTTCTCGACCAAGCGATCGAAAACGATCCGGAATTGGCCGAAGCCCACATGCTGATCGCGCGTTTGAACTTGCTTCCCGACGGGGACGAAGAACGGATCGCCAAAGCCACCTCCGCCGCCATCGAATTGCTCCAAGACGATCCCAAGGAACTCAGCACGGCTTACTTGCTCCGTGCGATGACCCAAGACAAAACCGAGGATCAACTGGCCGACCTTTCCAAAGCCATTGAACTGGACCCCTCCAACGCGGATGCCGTTCGTCAGCGGGCTGGTCTGCGAATGCAAGCGGGCAAGATCAACGAAGCCGTCGAAGATTTGCAAAAGGTGCTGGAACTCGACCCCACCAACGAACAAATCGCCGCTGCCACGGTTCAGCAACTGGTCGAACTCGATCGAACCGACGACGCGTTGGAACTGCTGAGCAAGACCATTCAGGCTCGCCCCAGCGAAGGGCTGTATCGTCTGCGGGCGTTGCTGTACACCAACATGGATCGTGAAGGCGATGCGTTGGCCGATTTGAACAAGGCCCTCGCGATGCAGCCCAAGGACCCAATCGCCCTGCTGCAACGAGCTGAGATTTCTCTGCGACGCAACGATGTGAAGGACGCCAAACGTGACCTGGACGCCGCCATCGACCTGGCACCGCAAGTCGAACAACTTGATCAAGCGATCGTGGTTCGTTGCTTCATCGCGGTGGAAGAGGGTCGCATGGCGGACGCGATCAACGACATGAAAATCTTGATTGACCGCAGCCCAGACGATGTTTATCGCCAATTGCAATTGGCGACCTTGTACTTGCAAGACGACCGGCCTCGGCAAGCCATCGAGATGCTCAGCGGTGTGCTCGATCGCGATCCGAAAAACGCTTCGGTCCTGCGTTCTCGTGGCGACGCCTACTTGGCGGTTGGCGATCACGCCGAAGCCATCGCGGACTACGAAAAAGCGCTGACCAACCTCGATGCCGAGAAAGAAGCCGACTCGATCATTCTGCCCAGTGTTCTCAACAACCTGGCTTGGGTGCTTGCGACTTCGCCGAAAGATGAAGTTCGAAACGGTGCGCGTTCACTCGAACTTGGACTGCGAGCCGTCGAAATGACGGAGGAAGCCGAAGGGCACATCCTCAGCACGTTGGCAGCGGGATACGCCGAAGCGGGTGACTTCGAAAACGCGATCAAATGGAGCGAAAAGGCGGTGGAAGCTGCCAAGAAAGAAATCGCAGACGGCGCCGATGAAGAATCGGTTCAACTTGAACAACTTCAAGAAGAGCTGGAATCCTATCGCGCCAACGAACCCTGGCGTGAGAAACAGGACACCGAAGAAAATGAGATCCCATTGCTGTCCCCTGATGACTTGATTGACACCTGAGAGCAGGTCCTCGGAGCCGGTCGCCGACAACCGCACTCTCGGAAGTGCGGTAGGATGAGCCAAGTCAACTTCGCTCACTTCTGAGCGGGATTCGTCCCGCTTCCCTTCCGAGTGCTCCCATGCCGCTGCATCGATTCCCGCCACGGACCGCACGTCCGTGCCTCTCTTGGTTGGTAGCCAGCGTGTGGCTAACCGCAATGACGTCGGCCCACGGCATCGTCTTCGCAGCCCCGCCGAGCGCCACTGAGACCATCGCCAACCGCTTGGTGAAAACACTCAACGGCGTCGAAGCAGAAGGAGTCGGTCACGCGGCCGCGATGGAGTTGATGTCAGAGTCCCTGCAGGCGACTCCTGTCACAACGCCGCAACTTTTCGCGACGCTGAATTCGATGGCGGAGGCCAACCCGCGAGCCAAGAACTGGCTACGTTTGCTGGCCTCGCAACAAATCGAGCTGGCCGATTCCAAAGCGAAAACGGGTTCAACAGAGCGGTCCTTTGACGCTGACTTGCTGACGTTCTTCAATGATCGGACGCTCGATGGCGATGCCCGGTACCTGGTTTATCGCCACCTCATCGACCGCGATCCCGAACGACTCGAAACGTTGCTCGAGCAAGCCGTTGACGACCCGTTCATCCCGCTTCGGTACTTGGCAATTCAACGAAAACTGAAGCTGGCGGACGATTTGGAAGGGGAGAACGCCATCGAGGCCTATCTTGAACTGCTCCCCTTGGCCCGACATCCAGACCACCTCCGAGACATCACCGGTTCCCTGAAAAAACTCGACCGCCCGGTTCAGCTCGCCAAACAGCTTGCGATGATCATGCGTTGGCACGTGATCGCTCCCTTCGACAACCAAGACAGTCAGGGTTTCGACCAGGTCACCGATGTGGAAACCAAGTACGCCGACTCACCGCTCGACGTCGAACTGCTGGATCAATCGTTTGCCGCAAAGCCGTCGTCGGGAAACGATCCCACGCCAGCAGACGAAATGCTCGATTGGCAACCGCTTGCCACGAACGACAACGCCGGGATGGTGGATTTGAATCCAACCTACAACAACGCCAAAGAGGCAATCGCCTACGCGGTGTGTTATTTCGAATTGCCCGAGGACGAAACGACGGACGCCCAAGCACGCCTGGGTTCCATCAACGCCAACAAGGTTTGGGTCAACGGGGAACCAGTCCTGAGCAACGAGGTGTACCACTCCGGTTCGAGCATCGATCAGTATGTCTCGAACTGCCGACTTCACCCTGGGCTGAATTCGGTCCTGTTGAAAATTTGCCAGAACAACCAAACCGAACCCTGGGCTCAGGATTGGCACTTTCAGTTTCGGTTGACGGATTCAACTGGCCGCGGGATTCCCGTGACCGTGGTCAACGCCGCTCGCTGAGTCTTTTCTCACCAACGACTTCCTCAGGACCTGACTGTCATGCCTCTCTCCTCTCGCTCCATCCGCCTCGGACTGTTCGCAGCGAGCATTGCCGGACTTGGAGTGTTTTCTCCCCATGCATCGGCCCTGGATTGGCTGCAATTTCGCGGGTCGGACACCACATCCTCGTCCAGTGAGATCACACCTCTTCCGGTCGACGATTCCCTCCCGGCGACTTGGGAAGTCCCCACGGCAGCCCGGGGCATCAGCAGCCCCATCGTGATTGGTGATTCCGTCGTGGTCACCAGCAGCGGAGGAGAAGACGAACGGGACCTGTACATCGAAGCGTTTGACGCCGAAGACGGATCACGCCGATGGCTCCGCACTCTGCATGCTTTGGGACGACCCTACACCCATCCAACCAGCGCCAATGCCTCGCCATCTCCAGCCAGCGATGGCGAAAAGATCGTCGCTCTGTTCAGTTCGTGCGATTTGGTTTGCTTGAAAACGGACGGCACGCCGCTTTGGTATCGAGCCCTCGCGGTGGATCACCCACGCACTGGCAACGATGTCTCCATGAGCAGTTCCCCTGTGATCCTGGACGACGTGGTTGCTGTTCAGTTGGAGAACCAAGGCGACTCCTTTTCCAGCGGCGTCGATCTTGAAACCGGCGAAACTCTTTGGACGCGGTCGCGACCACGGCGTTCTGGCTGGGCCACTCCCGTCGCAGTTCGATTGCCCAATCCCGCGTTCGTGTTTCAGAATTCCGATGGCATCGAAATCGTGGCAGCTCGCTCCGGTGAACTCATCGCAACGCTCGCGATCTCCGGCAGCATCACATCGTCCCCCACCTGGGCTCCTCCCCTGTTGCTGGTCCCAGGCAACGGCATCACCGCTTTCAACCTTCGCGAACCGTCGTTCCCAATCGCGTGGGAAAACACTCGTCTGAATTGCAGGAGTGCTTCGCCCGTCGTCCACCATGGGCAGGTGATCGTGAACCAAGGATCAGTCCTCGCTGCCGCGGACTTTTCGACCGGCGAATCGACCTGGAAGACTCGCATGCGAGATGTCAAATCCGTCTGGGCCACCCCCATCGCCACTGCCTCGGGGATTTATGTGGTCGACCAATCCGGAACCATCACGGTGGTCGGCGAAGTCGACGCCAGTGAGAACGAGGGAGATTCCGGCACCACCAAAGTAGAAGTCCTCGGCATTGCGGAATTCACCGGTCCAATGCTTGCCACCCCCGCGGTCTCGGATGGTTCGCTGTTCCTTCGCAGCGATTCGTCGCTGATCAAGCTCGCTCAACCGACTGGCACGGAATCCAAGCCCGCCCCGGAATGATTTTATTGAACTGGTCGTTTTAAACTCGGCCGCTCCGGCGACCTGGGTTCAAAAACCGCAGGTCGCCAGGAGCGGCCTCGCCCCATAAGTCATATCGACGTCACGTGGCCGTCACTCCATGAGCGAATTCGCTCAATTGGCACAGCACTTGCCTCTGGTGTCCTTGAGGCGGCACCGCGAACGTTCGCGTTTGTCGTTCCCAACAACGTGAATCCATCCGAGGAAGCCATGCGCACCGAACTAAAATCGATCGATTGGTTGAAAGTGTTTGACCAAGAACCGGACGTTGGCCTGACGGTCGTCGGGGAGAATGGCCAGATCATTCATTACAATCACGCCGCCCTCCGTTTGTTCGGAGTCGACGACGAGGACTTGCTCGACAAAAACCTTCACGATGTCTTTTCGGAGGAATACGTCCGTGAACGAATGTCCTGGGTCCAAGAGGTCATCGACACGAACAAGCCACTTCGAGCCACACACATCTACTGCGGTCGGATGCTGGTTTCGTCGTTCTACCCTCACCATGATGACGATCAGCATTTTGCAGTGATTCTGACCCGGCTGGATGGCGTGATCCCAGAAGGGAACATCAAGGAAACGCAAAGTCAGTTCATCGACTTAGGACCGCTCTCGGTGCTCAGTCCTCGCGAATTGGAGGTGCTCGTGTTGCTGGGACAAGGCAACAGCGTTCCCGAAGTCTCGCGACTCCTGTACCGCAGTCCCCGGACGATCGAGCGGCACAAAACGGAGATTGGTCACAAGCTTGGTGTCTCATCGATCTCACAACTCACGCGGTTGGTTGCCCAAGCGGGCCTTCGTCCGGAACACCTGCCGTTGCAACGCTTTGACGCCGTCAGAAAACCGCACGATTGCACGCCTGACTTGTTGCCAGTGAACACAGAAGCATCCTCTTCAACCGTTTAACCGAGCTCGGCGGCTCGGTTGCCCAACATCACTCTCCACTTAGGACCATTCTGGTGACTGTTGGACGTCTGCACTGGATGCTGCACCAGGTGACGATCAAGTGAATCGTTCCGTTCAACGATTCAACAACGCGCCATGAATCGGTGTCAGTGTTCTGGGGCCGCGAGATCATTTCATTCGGGCAGACCGGCGTCGATCAGGTGGCAACCAAACTCTCCAGCGACGGAAATGGTTCCTGTGCCATCTGAACCTCCCTCGCCTCCATGAATTGCTCCTTTGAAAACACTGGCTTTCAGGGGCAATCACGCTCGGCTGGTGGTCCCAAACGTCTTCCATGTGACCACACAGGGACTTGACACGGCATCCCAACGGCTCAGACTGCACCCCCCGCACATTTTACGGCCGCGATATCCCTGTTGCGGAGTTTGCTTCTGCGTCGAATTCTATGTCAACTCACGAAGACACTTCCCGCAGCTTGATCGTTCGACTTCGCAACCGCGAATCGGATGCTTGGTCTCGATTTTCGATGATCTATTGCCCTTTGGTTTACCGCTGGGCACGCCGATCGAAGTTGCAGCAAGTTGACGCCGACGACTTGGTTCAAGAAGTATTCCGCAGCGTTTCGACAGGCATCGATTCCTATCGCGAGAGCATTCAGTCCGGGAGCTTTCGCCGCTGGTTGTGGGGAATCACCCACCACAAGTTGATGGATCACTTTCGTCGATTGACAGCCAATCCCCGAGCCGAGGGTGGATCGGTTGCCCACGAGAAAATGAAACAGGTTCTCGATTCTTGCTCCGATGAATCGAGCATTGATTCTTCGTTTGATGCGGACACCTGGATCATTCACCGAGCCCTGGGCTTGATGAAGTCTGATTTTGAAGAGCGCACTTGGCAAGCTTTTTGGAGGATGACTGTCGACAACCGCTCAGCCCAGGAAGTTGCTGATGAGTTGGGGATGAACAAAAAGGCGGTTCGTCAGGCCAAGTATCGAGTGCTGAAACAACTCCGCACAGAGCTGCGTGACGAGTTCCCTCTCGAAAGCGGTTAACCTTCCATTTCTGTGTGGCGCCCTCACGAATGTTTAGCAGAGACATCTTGGTCGTCGGAAATCAATGTCATCGATGTATCAAGTATTCAGTGCAGCCCCTTGAGGTGAAGTGATGGCCTCCGATGATTGTCCACCCGCAGAAAAACTGAGCGACTACGCGAGTGGGACACTCAGCGAAGACTTGTCGCTCGACATCTCCAACCACGTCGAGGCCTGCCCCGAGTGTGAAGACACACTCATCAGTTTGGAATCGAATGCGGACACACTGATCGGCAAAATTCGGCTCCCGCAACCCGAGGATTCGTACGCCAAGGAAGCCGGGCATGAGCGAGCGATCGAACTCGTTCAAGCGATTGGTTTGGAGAGCCCCAGCGACCAAGAGGCCACTTTCTCGACGGACACCGCGACGGTGCAGCCCGAGCCCAAGGCGGAGATCCCTGCCCAAATGACGGGGCGATTGGCACAATATGTTTTGCTGGAGAAATTGGGTCAGGGCGGCATGGGAGCTGTCTATCGAGCGAAGCACACGCGGCTACGGAGAATGGTGGCTCTGAAAGTTTTGCCGCCGAATTTGCTCAAGAATGCATCGGCGGTTGCACGCTTCGATCGAGAGATGCACGCCGTGGGGCAACTGGATCACCCCAACATTGTCCGCGCCAGCGACGCGGGTGAATTCGAGGGCATCCACTACCTCGTCATGGAATTGGTCGACGGCGATGACGTCGCCGTGATTGCAAGTCGCCATGGCCCGCTCCCAACGGCCGACGCTTGTGAAATCATTCGGCAAGCAGCGGTGGGGCTGTCCCATGCCAACGACAATGGATTGGTTCATCGAGATATCAAGCCATCCAATCTGATGCTGACCCAATCAGGGCAAGTCAAACTCCTGGACATGGGACTCGCTCTTCTGGAGACACCACTGGATGCTGACGACGGCCTGACTTCGGCGGGGCAAGTCATGGGGACGCTCGACTACATTGCTCCCGAGCAAGTCACCAACAGTCACGCCGTGGATATTCGAGCGGATATCTATTCGCTGGGATGCACGCTGTATCGGTTGCTCTGCGGTCATGCCCCTTTTCAAGATGCCAAGTACCAAAATGCGATCTACAAGGCGATGGCACATGTGAATACCACGCCGCCCCCGCTTGCAAAGCAACGCGCGGGCTTGCCCGCCGGCCTGATTGCGATCGTCGACAAGATGCTGGCCAAAAGTCCCGACGACCGTTTCCAAACCCCCGACGAATTGGCTGCGGCATTGGCACCGCTGACCGCAGGCCATGACTTGCAAAGCCTATTGGTCGATCCATCTGCGGATGCTGCGTCACCGAGTTTCTTCGCAGGCGCAGCCGACGCAGAAACTGCGACGACGAGTTTCGTATCGTTGGCGGGGCAACCGAATACCAACGAACCGAGCGCCAGCAAGACTGTCGCGAAGCCAGTCTTGCAAACCGGTTCATCCATGAGCGGTGGCCGCCGTGTCTGGCCGCTGGTCGCTGGACTCGGCGGTGCCGCAATGATGCTGTTTGCCGCCGGCGTTTTTTTCCTCCTGACGCCCCAGGGAATGTTGCGAGTTGAAATCAACGATCCCGACATCGAGGTCCGCGTCAAAGGTGATCGCATTGTCTTGCACAGGGATGACAAAGATCCGATTTCCATGGCAGCGGGTGAGCACACACTCACGGTCACCCAGGGAGATCTCAGCTTTGACACGAAGCAATTCACGTTGAAAAGAGGTGAGACGACGACCGTCAAAGTCGAGCTGATGGACGGCGTGCTGCAAGCCACAACGTCAGATGGATCGATGCTTGGTCAAAAACAAACTCGTGTTCCTACGCCAGCTCGCAAGCCACTGCCGAAGTCAACATCGCCAGCGTTAGCGAGCGGCACTGAACAGCCCACCACCTCCCCCCTCAATGAAGACATTCGATGGGCGCATGAAGAGTTGAGAGCAGTCATCACGTTACGTAGTGAGACAGGCCATGATTCAACGATCGGTCCCGGTCAGCCGCTTCCGGAACCTCCAGGAAAGCTGATCGGGCTCACTTTGACGAAACAGAGACCAGCAACCGATTTGGATATGCGACGAGTGGGCTCCCTCACCGATCTGGAGTCATTCCATTTTGGCAGCACGACGAAATCTTCCCCGACGTTCATTGGGACCGCTCAGGGGATGCTTGAACTGGGGCGACTTTCGAAGTTGCGGTCTCTCGATCTGGGGGTTTTGCGGGAGGGAGCGGGCGGTGAGAAGGTGCTTGCAAATTTGGCCCTTGAGTATCTGCATCTTCCTTACGCCGGCGTCAATGAATGGGCAGCAGCGGCCGCGGGACACCCGACCATCACCCGCTTAAGCTGTTACCGTGCGCACATCTCCGACGCGGCATTGAAGGGGCTGGAACAGGGCCAGAGGTTGAAGATGCTCGATCTTGGAGACTCCCCAGTCGCAAGCCCTGCAGCGATTGAGCACTTCACCGCTGCCGTGCCGGGATGCAGCATCCGACTACCAAATTTTGAGGTCATTGACCCTCGCGGAAATCAGTTTGGCAGCGTGCGGCGAAATGTGTCATGGAAACAAGCGATCGGTGGAGAACCGCGGATGAGTCCTCCATTGCCAACCGCAGTCACAGACAGCGGCAAAAGCCCAACCCCCGAGGAAGACATTCGCTGGGCTCATGAAGTCTTGAAAGCAGGCATCACCCTCCGCAGTGATACAGGAAAGGAGTCCACAGTCACCCCGGAGCAGCCGCTGCCAGAAAATCCAGGGACACTGGTAGGCATCACCTTGGCGGGACAAAAATCAGCAACCGATTTGGATCTGCAACGCGTGGCAGGCTTCGCCGATTTGGAAACACTTGTTTTTGCCCATTCGCCTAATTCCAGCCCCAACTTTGTAGGCAGCCATCAAGGAATCCTTGAGCTAGCGAGGCTTCCCAAGTTGCGGTCGCTTTCCGTCCACTATCTGCCGGGAGTAGGTGGAGAAGAAGTACTCAAGGACCTGCGTCTTGATTCTTTAAGCCTGCCTTGGGCCGACGTCAACGAGTGGGCGGCCGCAGCGGCAGGGCATCCAACACTTACCACGATCAGCGCCTACGGGACACAACTTTCCGATGCGGCACTGAAGGGTCTGGATGAGAATAAAGGACTGAAGTTGCTCGATCTCTCTGGAGCTGGAAGTCTAAGCCCCGAAGCGATTCAACATTTCGCGGACTCCGTCCCCGGATGCCGCATCAGATTGTCGAAATCGGAATTCATCGAACCGCGTGAAAAAGAGTCAGGTGCCGTGAATCGCAACGTGTCGTCGACTGAAACGATCGGTGGAGAACCGCGGATGAGTCCTCCATTGCCAACCGCAGTCAAAGACAGCGGCAAAAGCCCAACCCCCGAGGAAGACATTCGTTGGGCTCATGACGTTTTAAAAGCAATCATTACCCTGCGTCGTGATACCGGTAGCATGTCCACCATCACTGCGGATGAACCGCTCCCTGAGGATCCCGGGACACTGGTTGGTATCAAACTAACACCACTTCGCACAGCGACCGATTCCGACCTGCAACGGATCGGATCATTCACCGATCTGGAGTCCTTTTCAACCGGTAAAGCGCTGACGGGAGCTCCCACGATTCAGGGGACCGCTCAAGGGATCCTCGAACTGGGACGCCTTCCAAATTTGCGAACGCTTGACCTACATTCCTGGACTGGACTGGGTGGCAAGGAGCTTCTCGCGAATTTGCAAATCAGCAGTTTGCGTCTCCCTTCCGATCGCGTCAATGAATGGGCGGCTGCGGCAGTGGGACATCCCACGATTACCAGTCTCAGCGCCTTCGTGACGCATCTCACGGACACGTCGCTCATGAACTTAGAACAGAACTCGGCGTTGAAGCATATCGATCTCCGATACAATCCAAAACTGACTCGCGCTGCGGTCAACCATTTTGCTGCTGCCTTACCGGGATGCCAGATTCAGTTGCCGGACTATGACTCTCTGGAAGCTCGCGAACGAATGTGGGCCGGTCTCGCGCCCCGAGAGGGTTCGACAGATGGAGCGACGCCAGTTCAAAACGATGAAGGTGAAACGGGCGGCTTCAGCCCAACCCCTGGCGAGGACATTCATTGGGCAATCCATGAACTCAAGGCGGTGGTTACCCTGCGTTCTGAGATCGGCACAATCGCCACCGTCATCCTCGGTCAACCACTCCCAAAACTTCCCAGCATGGTGGTCGCGATCGAATTTTCAGAACGGACGGTCGCAACGGATAACGATCTTCGCCGCGTGGCAAGCTTCAGCCACTTAGAATCTCTCTCCTTTGGTTATCGGGATAGTGAGGGAGCGAAGTACATAGGAAGCGACCGGGGTATCCTTGAGCTGGCAAGGCTACAACACCTGCAGGTGCTGAACGTTCACGCTGTGCCGGAGGTGGGCGGTCAAGAGATTCTCCGAAAACTACACCTGGAGCATTTGTATCTCCCCCACGAAGGCACGGATGCGTGGGCAACAGCGGTTGCAGGGCATCCCACATTCACCAGCCTCAACGCCTTCCGAACCGGCCTTTCAGATGAGGCTCTGAAAGGATTGGAACAGAACAAGGGTTTGAAGGTGCTCAATGTTTCAGGAGCCGCAAACCTAAGCCCTGAAGCCATTCAACATTTTGCGGAAGCTGTTCCGGCGTGTCGAATCAAGCTGGATCACCTCCAGTTCATCGAACCTCGCCATACGGAACCACCACCCGAAGAGTGAACAAACGTGCATGGATGTTGGACGGTTCGCAAACTTTTCTGTGGCGCCCTTTCGAAACACTTTGCAGAGGGGGGGAATTGAGCGTCATCGAACGGTGCCTTGGGTTCCCTGACGACGTTGCTCGAGAAACGATTCGCTCCACGAACTTTGGCGCCGCAGACCATGTCCGCACGAACTTTCAGCACTCGATTCGATCGCTCCAAATCGTCGCGTCTCCTCTCGCGGAGACGCCGACGCCCGTTTCGGATCGAACAGCTTGAAAAACGCGATCTGCTGGCGACCTACGTTGTCAACAGTCTGTCCGATGACGTTGACGACGCCGCAGACTTGGCCGGACGGGTGACGCTTCGAGAAGCACTCTTGGCAGCTTCCTTCGACAACTCTCGTCCTTCGCATTTGCCGCCGGGTGAAGAATTGGACATCATCCGCTTCGCTGATTCACTGTTTGCCGAAGGTGGTCAAACGATCACGTTGAAGCCCGAGCAACATTTGGAATTGGTGTCGTCCCGAGTCCCTCAGGGAGCATTGTTCGTTGACGGTAGCTTCACGAACACCGACCCGTTCATCGCCGATGGGGGCAGCGTCTCGATTGTCGGTCCTGGGGCCGACTTGTTGACGATTGATGCTGGTGGTGCCGAAAACATTTTCATCACCGAAGATGTGGTCAGCATTTCCGGCATTCGTTTATCCGGTAGTCAATACCGAGCGATTCGGCCTCGCGTGGCACCTCCCAGCAACTACTCGGGGACGGTTTACGAATCCGTCAACACCACGCTGGACGACGTGCGCATTGAGGGCAACCATGGCGGTGGTATTTTTCATACCCAAGGAGCGCTGACGGTTCGCAACAGCATCATCGAAGACAATGGCTTTGTCGGTGACGTGACACAACCGTCCAACGGCGGCGGAATCAATGTCTCCATCACAGGTGGGAGGAATGTGCCCTCCGTCGTGATCGAAGATTCTGTGATCCGCGGGAATCGAGCGTTCGATGGTGGCGGGATTTCCAATACCGGTGGGCAACTGGTGATTGCCCGCAGCACGATTGAAGAAAACATTGCCACGGACAGTCCCACGGGTGATTCGAGCGGCGGTGGTATTTATCTTGGTTCGTTCGACTCCCTTGCCCCAAAAGTTCCCGTCTCAATCGATGGATCTGTCATTGCGAACAACACCGCCGATGTCGGCGGTGGAGTCTATGTTGCCGACAGCAGCGTGATCGTTCGCGAGAGTTTGATTGATGGAAATGTGGCATGGAAATCTGGCGGCGGAGTCGCGGTCCTCGAGCAGTCGGGTTTGTTTCGCGATCCCTTCTCGAGCGATATCGTCTTACCGAGTCAAGATAGCCGTTTCACACTCTTTGATAGCACCGTTTCATCCAACGTGGCTCCCATTGGCGGCGGGATCGATAATCGCGGCGGCACCATCAACGTGACGTCGAGCACGCTGCGCGACAACACGGCGGCGAAGGACGGTGGTGCCATCGCGGCGCGACGAGTGATCACGGATTCCATCGGTACCAACGGCCCGCGGACAACCGTCAGTAACACAACGATCTCTGGCAATCTCGCTGATGAATCGGGTGGCGGTATCCATTACGATCCCATCACGATTGGCGTCGACAACGATTCTCGCTACAGTGACAATCAAAAGGCGAGATTGCGATCGGATCCCGCATTGCTCAGTCCGTTTGACAGCAACCTGACGCTGATCAACAACACGATTGTGCTCAATCAAGCTGACGCCGATGCTGACTTGGTGGGATCTGGCGGCGGCTTGGCACTCAAGGAAGTTGTCGGCTCACCGGCCACGAAACTGGTCAATTCGATCGTCGCAGGCAACACGATTCGTGACGTCGATGCGGTGCAGTTGGTCGCACCGAGTGACATTGAATTGTTGTCGTCTCAGCCGATTCTTGTGAACGAGAGTCGCTATAACTTGATCGGCGATCCCAACACCGCCGGTGGACTGATCGATGTCGCTGCACCGGGTGCGGACCCGGACATGAATAATCAAGTCGGAGATGCGATCGGAAATCCGCTGGACCTCGATCGGATCCTGTTTCGCGACCTGGCGGACAACTTGGGAAGGCAACCACAACTGCCGTTGTTCCAAACCGGTCTCCAGATCAAACGCCCCGCCGTCCATGCCCTGAAGCTGAACAGTCCTGCGCTCGATGCGGGGACGCCGTTCTTGCCATCGGCCAGCGAGGGAATTCACTTTGATCCGTCAACAGGCCAGCCGATCATCCCGGACGACACTCCCTACCAAGACGCCCTGCAATCGGACCAGCGTGGGTTGCCCTTTGTGCGTGTCGATGTTCTCGGTCAAGTCGAGGGACAATTGGAACGATCGGTGGATATCGGTGCTTATGAAAATCAACTGCGTCCGATCTTCACTTCCCAAGAACTGGTCGTTTCCACACTGACTGACGAAGACGACGGAGACTATTCGTTTGGCGATCTTTCGCTGCGTGAAGCGATTGGGATCGCCAACCGATCGTCCGATGCGAATGGCATCCGCTTTGCGTCTTCGCTCATCGAGACCGACGCCACCGTCACGTCAACCATCGTGCTGGCGTCACCTTTGCAAATCAATTTCGATTTGGAACTCAGTGGGCCGGGCTACGATTTGCTGCAAATCAGTGGCAACGATCAAACACGGATGATTGAGATTGGTCCTCGCGCGACCGTGACGATCTCAGGTCTGTCTCTGATCAATGGCCATGGGATCGATAGCCTGACCACGTTTGATACCATCTCAATCGGCGCTGGAGGTGGAGCGTTGTTCAACGCGGGCGATACGACGCTCCACAACGTCCATTTCCACGACAATCGAGCTGTTGACGACGGCCGCGATTTTTTAGACTCGGTTCTGTTTCTGAGTGCAGGTGGCGGCGCGATCTTGAACACTGGAACGATGGCGATTCGAGACAGTGAAATATTCAGCAACCAGTCCGATACCGATGGCGGAGCGATCGCCAATGTGCTGTCCAGGACCCTCCAGAATAGTTCGTTGCACGTTGGCCCCAACGTGAAAATCAATGCCAACACCGCTGGCAGGTTCGTTGGCGGTGCGGGCGGCGATCGTCATCGGGGTGGCGGCATCTATAGCGAAGCACCGTTGACGATCATCGATGCGGAATTGGTTGGAAACGGCGCGCTCGGCGAAGGCGGCGCGATTTACAGTGCCCAGCATCGATCCGGATTCTCCTCCAGCCTCACCGTTCGACGTAGCTCGTTCAGCGAAAATACATCCAACGGTGGTGGTGGTGGCGCGATTCGGTCTTTGGCCGAGCTGAGTGTTTTTGACACGACCATCTTCCACAACGCGGTGGTGAACGGCGGTGACGACACGGCCGTTGGCGGTGGCATCTACGCAACCGCCCAGAACTTCAATTCAGTCTTGATCGAACGATCCACAATCTCTGGCAACATCGCTGACGACGTGCAATCGCTCGGTGGTGGAGTCGCCATCGACCTTCGCAATTCGTTCGATGGTGTAGCTCAACCCGGTGGGTCATTCACGATCCTTAGCAGCACCATCGCTGGCAACACGGCGACTGGCAGTGAATCGGCGTTTGGTGGCGGTGCATTCGTATTCGGTGGCCGGCCCCCCGTGATTCGCGACTCCACGATCGCTGACAATCATTTGGTCGGTCCGCTCAGGCATGGACCCGGGATATTTCTCGATGGTCCCACCGTTTTGAGCAATACCATCGTTGCCGACAATACTCTGGCACCGACTGAAAACGCCAACGCGACCATTGGCGAGCAAGTTTTTATTCACGCTGCGCCAGCAACGCAGTTCCAACTTCCGCCGATTTATCGCCCACTGGACAGCTTCAACGGGCAATTGCGTGTCACCGAATCGAGCATCATCCCAGACTTTGGTGGCCAATCTGGAATCGCTGGCGCGTCATCTCAGGTAGTCAATGCAAACCTGATTCGAAAAGAAGATCCCAACCTCTCGTCTCTAGCGGAGAATGGTGGTCGAACCAGTACCATTGCCTTCGGTCCAACCAGCAACGCGATCGACAATGGTGTTCGTCAAGGACTGTTGGATCAACGCGGCTTCCCCGTGACGGATCAAGCGGCGTCGATCTTTGATCAGGCTGGTGCAGACAATGAGTTTGGTGATATCGGCGCGTACGAATCAAGCCAGATTCGGACCATCGATTTCACCAGTGAGATTCGCGGTGCCAGCCAGTTTGGGAGCGGAGACGCGTTGGTGTTTGGTCAGGGCATCGATGACGGTCGTCCCAACAGCAGCCTTCCCAAGGAGCCGGGTTTCCTCGGCCTGGAATTCGATAAAACGTTTAATGTCGGACCGGGGATCTATTCCGATCCGTTGTTCGGCACGAAGTGGGGGGCCGACGCCAAGGCAGACGTGAGTGGACGGATTGGCTTCGAGTACGGTTACTATGTCAATTCAGGCTCGGTCGACACATTCTATGACGGTGTTTTTGCCTATTCGATCAATGAAACCTCGCCCGACGTGTTTGTCATCGGCACGGGCACCGAATTGACCGACGGCAGTCTGTACACCGTTTCGCCCCGGATTAGTGCGTACGCGGACTTGGTGTTTGAATTCAATGCCACGCTCAGCGGCACCGGATGCGTCGTGGCCTGTGCCAGCGGCACGTTGCCAATTGGTGTCAACGAAACGATTCCACTGTTCTCGATCAACCGCCAACTCGAAGATGACAATGGCAATCGACTTTTCACGGGTCCCGATGGATTGACGTCTGACAGCGAAGGTGGAATGAACCCACCGGCATTCGATGGCAACATCGTGGTCGCTGGACTGGACCTCAGTAGTTTGGGAAGTATCGATGTCGGGGATGGCAAGAGTCAATCCGAACAGATCGCCGACGCTCGCGAGAGAAGACGTCAAGCCGAGATCGATCAGGCACAAGGGAAACCGGGTGACCACAACCAAACCATTCGCGAAGCGATCAGTGACGAGAAACGTGCTTCACAAAAGGATCCGGGGGATAAGTCCGGTGGCGGTGTTGGATTGACAGTTTCGTTCGGCCAAGCCGAAGACTTGTTGGGCGTTGAAGCCCAACTCAGCGTCGGTGGCAGCGTTGGAGCTGGCGGTGTCAGCCTGGGTGTCGAGAAACCACTCGGCAGCCTCGCGCTGACTGTTCCCGATATTCAATTGACTGATCAGGAGTTTGACAACGCTCAACACCGGTTGTCTGCGACTACAGACGACTTCGGACTCGGCTCGGAACTCGATGCCAAACGTCAACTGGCGGCTCTCTCGGTCGACGTCGGTGCGATCGGTCCCCTGGGAACCTATAATTTGTCCGCGGGGCCCATCGATGTTGCTGCCACCACCGTCTCCTACGTCATCACTCCTCGACTGGCAGTGAAGCAAAGTGTCTCGGTCGAACCCTTCTTCGACGCCCAGCACCAGCCCGGATTCGATTTCACATTTTCCGGCAGTGGGACGATTGATGTGTTCGTCGGCAAGAACGCCTCAGCGCAAGCAGTCGCATCGGGAGGGTCCATCAGCTTCATGCCGGGCACAGAAATTCGCGTGGACTCCAACGGCAAGTCCGATGTTCGTGTGACGCCGTCCGTGACTCTCGGCAATCGTTTCTCGAACGATCTCGGACTGGACATTGACATCCAGGGATTGCTGGAAATCTTGAAACTGAAATTGTCGGCATTCGACACGGACCTCATCGATTTGGGGCCATTGTACCGGGATTCGCATACGCTGCTCGATTCGTTTGATATCGGATCCATCTTTGCATCGACCTTCAACTTGCCCTCCACCAAAACGGTGCTCGCTGGCTTTGATCTCGACTCTGAGAGTCCAGGTTCGGTGCGAGATGGCAAGACACCGGGTGGCGCCTACTTGTTGACCTCCGGCGCCAGTACCCAGGTCGATCCCGTTGACAATCAAACGACCTATTTTTCAGTACCGTTGATTGGTCCCGATGGAGTTCTTCACACCGACGTCAGGTTCCAAACGCAAGGAAGCGACACTTTGTTGATTCGCCCGCCCTACGCGGGGCTGACCTTGGAGTTGCTCGATGGCGATGGGAACTTGCAGAGCGCATTCGTCGTCGATGCGGCGGGCAGCACCTTCCAAACCGGCATAGGCCCCGAGTCGTGGCGTCTGAGTGGTTTTGAAAATCTGCTCGGCAGCGAAGCGGTCTTTGGGGTTGAGTTTGCCAATGGTTCGCTACGAAACGTCACCGCCACCGTCGAAGGCGGTGAACCATTGACTCCAACGGGCGAACACGCCTCGAAGTTGTTGACTGCGGCGACGCAAGCCGCGTTTGAAGCAAGGTCCAATGCATTCGTTCGCGACACCGACTTCGCACTCGACATTGATGGAGATGGAAAACTTTCACCCACGACTGATGGCACGTTGATAGCAAGGTTCATGGATGGAACAACCGGCGCGGCATTGATTGATGGGATCACGTCCGCCGATGTCGTCTCCAGTGCTGCGACACGAGCCACAGCACCGGAAGTTCTTGCCTACCTGCAAGACTTGCAGTCGCGAGGTCGTTTGGATGTTGACGGCGATGGGGTCGTGCAGTCCAGCATTGATGGTGTTTTGATCCTGCGACATTTCTCGGGAATCGGTGCCACGGCCACCACTCAAGCGGCGTTGACGGCCGGATTGGTGCTCTCACCATCGAGCGAGCGAACCTTGCCTGCGGATATTCGCGCCTTCATCGATGGTGGGTCCAGTCCCGCGTTGAATCAAACCTATGCCGATGATGTGCTGTCGTTCTCGGATCGGCTCGACGTGCCGCAGTTTGGTGTCGACGGCGATGCCGTGGTCGGCTCCTCGCCGTACGCACCCGCCTGGGCCGCCTTCAACAACGGAACCGGTGTTTATGATTTGACCGAGTTCGGGAAAGCGGTGCAATTCGAGGATACCTACCTGATCGACGAGAGTGATCCCAACTCCCGCACGCTCGTTCGCACCCGAGCCGCGGGGACGCCTGCCCGCCAGATCGATGTGCCGGCGGAACTGCGGAAGTTCCTCAGTGATCCACTGTCACCGGAGATCGATGATCTGGCTGAGCGTTTGGAAAACGAGAATCGAACTCAGTCGTTGGGCGTCGAAGAGCCGTTGTTTGTGCTCGTTCCCGCGGCGGTCGGCTATGAGTTCCATGCCCCGGCTGGACAGACGGTGACTGAATTGCATTTCGATGGTGGCGCTGGTGGGAACGCACTGATCGACCATACGGATGCGAACTCGGGGACGGACATCGATTTCGATCTGTTTGTCCCAGCCACCTCGCAGTGGTATGAGATTTCGATGAGCACGGCATTCGTGTTGCCGAGTGGAGTCACGACGTTTGAACTCTACCCACGCCCCATGGTGTCACTGCATGCCCTCGATCCGATCAATCAAACCAAGCCGAATCTGGACTTGAATGTTGGCCTGGTGCTGAGCGGCCCTGGGACCCCGGTTCCCAATTTGACAGTGAAGGTCCTAGCCGATCTTGGATCAACGGCAACCACCCAAGAAATCCATGACGGTGACGTTCCACCTTCCACGCTGACAACCGTGATTGGTGATCCACGGCAGTTGCCCGGTCAAGTGGTAATGATCCCGCCTTCGGATACAGATTTAACGCTCGGGGAGAAGTTCACCATCGACGTGCAATACAACGTCGATGCAAGTACGACGGTACCGACGGCGCTCCTGCTCGAAATCCATTTTGATTCCGACCGAGTTGCCTTCAGTGGAGTTCCGTTCTTGCAGGGTGATGGTTTGGTCAATGATGCGAATGCAAACAACTCTGAATGGGAGGTGGTGTCGGACGGTGATTTACGAACCGACAACACGATCATCCTGTCATGGAGCAACTTCCTAGGCGATTGGCCTGCGGATTCAAGTATGCCGACGAAACTGGCCACCATTGAGTTCCAAGGGTTAGGCATCAGCGGTGTGAGCGATATTCGTGTGACTGGTGTCTCGTCCAATGGCTTTATCCTCAACGCCGATCATCCCGTTCGCGTCACCTTAGCTGGGAATTTGCCGCCGACGTTTACTGCGGTAGCCCCGCCAGCGGTGAGCGAGGATGCGGGACCGCAGAGTTTTGAGTTCATTACTACTGCCGATGCCATTGAAGCTGATCAAACGATCCAAGGCTTCTCCGTCTCCCAACTCAGTCGCCGTTCTTTGTTTGTGGTTCCGCCGATGATCGACGCGGAAGGACTGTTGACGTACACCGCGGCGGCAAATACATCGGGGTCGAGTTCGTTTGTGGTTGTAGCACGGGACGATGCCGGCGGCTCGGGAGTGTCCGCACCGCAAACGTTCACGATCAATGTCACTGCGAGAAACGATGCGCCGTCGTTCATGGCTATCGATCCACCTGTGGTCGATAGTGACAATGGGCAGCAGACCGTGGAAGGTTGGGCCAGTGAATTTGTTCCCGGTCCTGCCGATGAATCGTCCCAGTCGATTCGAGCCTACACCGTCTCCACCATGGATGCGGACCTATTTGAAGTCTTGCCAACGGTAGATGTTGCGGGCAACTTGACCTACACACCGAAACCCAACGCAGTGGGTCGCGCACGGTTCACTGTCAGCGTCCAGGATGATGGTGGCACCGCCAATGGCGGCACCGACACGTCGCTACCAATCGCCTTTGCGATCACGCTGATCGATCCACCGAATATCACAACCCCGCCCTCCGATGCGGTCGGCACTTTCAATCACGAAGGTAGTTTAGCAGTCACGGCCACCGGCAAGGATCCGTTGCAGTATCAGTGGATCATTCATGAGGATACGACTGTCGATGGCTACCTGCTCGGTGCGAACAAGGCGACGTTGGAATTTCCACGACTGCTGCAAAACGAAACCGGGGACTATCAGGTCATCGTCACCGATTCTGGTGGTTCCACGATCTCGGACAGGGTGAATATTGGCGCTCAGCTCGATTATCAGAACAATCCGTTTAATTTTATATACGACGCGACAAACGCCCTTGGATTCAACGATCCGGTAGAGGGCGGTGGGTATAAACAAGACATTGAATACGCAGCATCGTTTACACAGCTACTACTGTTCAATTTTTTAACTCCGGACGTGAAACTCGATGTCCTCGTGCGATCGTCCGAGGGCATGGTGCCGAAAGTTGAGATTGATCCCGAATACGAGATCGATGGTCCCGGTTTCATTCGTAGTGTCGCAGCGGAAAAGCTGGCTTCCGGTCGCGATCTTAACGGCGACGCCCCAGACGTGACGTTGGATGTTACCTTCCCATCCTCAGCCAGCTCGTTCACGTTCGAATGGAATGGTGAAGTGTTGGCGGCAAATCCAGGTACTGCGATTGATACGGTGTCATTCTTGTTGCACGAACTGACGCACCTGTTTGATTTTGACTCCAATATTCAGCAAGATGGATCCAATCGTGTCAGCAACACGAGCGATGCCGGAAACGGTCGCGTGTGGACCGAGTTTGATCGCCATCTGGGCGACAAAAACGGACATATGCTGATCGATCCCACGACCTTCCAACTTGATCAGGAGTTGTGGAATAGAATCAGTACAGGCGGTCGGGACGCCACCGGTGGCGGAACGCCCGATGGAGGACTTTATTTTCACGGCCAAGTCAGCTCGGGACCGTCGGGCTTGGGCGGAGCCAATGGTCCAATTCCAATCTATTCGCCACCGACCTGGGTGGAAGGACAAAGCGGTCGTCATCTCGATCGCTCCTACGTCGACTCCCTGATGGCCGCAGGCTTGCTTACGGGTTTACGCCCGCTCGATCATAGCGCGGTTGAAAAGGCAATCCTGCGTGACATCGGTTACGCTGTCGATGAATACAACATACCGACGTTCACTGCAATTCCGGCAACCTATGAAGCGACCGGTCCGAGTGGCATCAGCGTTTCGGCACTGACGGCGACCGCGACCGACGACTCCGATCCCAACCCGATTGTCATTGCTAGCGCAGCGGGACAATCTTTCTTGTTTCCCAACCACACCTTGCCGTTGGGCGAGACACACGTCCTATTTCAAGCGATCGACTATTTTGGCAATGTCGGATATGCCGAACGGCAGATCTCGGTCGTGGATACCACCGCGCCAACAATCACACTGGCAAGGGACGCGATCACGCTTGCCGCCGGGCAATCGCTGAGCGACGCCTTGGAAATGATCGATCCGCGGGCGAGTGATTTGGTGGACGAATTTCCCGCCATCGTCCATGACGCCCCATCGGTGCTGCCCAATGGAATGACAACGATCGTGTTCACATCAACGGATCGTAGCGGCAATTTCAGCACTGCAACCGCGACGGTCAGCACTGCCAAGCATACGCCCGTCGTTGCTTGGGCCGATCCAGAAGAGATCTTGGCTGGCACGGCACTGGGAACCGGCCAACTCAACGCGACTGCCGACATTCCAGGCAGCTTTGTCTACACGCCGGCCAGTGGAACAATTCTGAGCGCTGGTTCGGACCGTATCCTCCGAGTGACATTCACGCCGACTGATACGATCAACTACGAACAAGTGACAGTGACTGTACAAATCGACGTCTTGCCCCCAAGCGTTCCTGTCATCACGTGGCCGACTCCTGCGGACGTTGTGGCTGGCACCTTGCTCAGCGCGGTTCAGCTGAACGCAACATCGCCGACCCCCGGCACGTTCGTCTACACGCCTACGCTCGGCACCTCATTGAATATCGGCAGTGACCAAACGCTTTCGGTCTTGTTCATTCCTGATGACACTGCCCAGTTTAAAACCACCGTCAAGACGACCACGCTCAACGTGCTCCCAGTATCAAGGGACTTCGGCGACGCGCCTTCGCAAACACAGTCTGGATTTGCCTCGGACTACCCAGTGACCACAACTCAAAACGGAGCGAGTCACGGAGTTGGCAGTCTGTTTTTTGGAGACGCTGTCGGTGGTGAAGGCGATGGGACTGCAAGCCTGAATGCGGAAGGCGACACGGACGACGATGGCGTCGATTTCTTGGTCGATCCCGTCGCAACGATGGACAGGCTAAGCGTTTCCAGTGTTCGCGTGCATAGCTCGGGGGCGGGAATCGTGGATGCCTGGTTGGATTTCAATCGCGACGGTGATTGGGATGATCCTGGCGAGAGAATCATCAGTGGTGCTGCCGTTGATTCGGGTGACACATTGCTCAGCTATCAGGTTCCAGCCGGAGCTTCATCGGGGACTTCCTATGCTCGGTTCCGCCTCTCGTCCCTCGGCAGTGAACTGCCCACCGGTGCCGCCGCGGATGGGGAAGTCGAAGACTATTCCGTCGAGTTGATCAGCGGTGCGACCTCTCCGACAGTCGTGGTGCAACCCGGTGCGTCAGACACTTCGCTGTTCCTGGATCCGGATCTTGTCAGATTGGTTTCCGGAACACTGACCGTGTTCGAGGCTCCAAGCGACCAAGTCGGGACGATCGACTACCGCCCACTCGTGACGCCCGAAGCAATCAATTTGATGTTGGCAGCGGAACATACAGTGGCTGCCAATCAGATTCAGTTTGGCGTCTTCGCGGATGGTTCCAGTGTGAACGTCAGCGGTATTGGTGGATCGATCGACCTGACCAACGTGGCCACGCAGGCCGCCCAGGGCCGCGTGACGCTGGACCTGACCCACGGCGACCCCAGTTCCGCGACCATTGATGCGATCTTGGCACGAAAGTGGTCCATGGACTCATTGCCAATGCAAGTCATGATTGGCGTGGAGGATCGAGTGCTGTTCGCCGACGCGGATGAGTGGCGGATGACCGATCCAGTCATGACGAGTGGCGTCTTCCAACTGACAGCAGCAAACCAGAGTGGAAACGCATCCATCGTTGTCAGTTCGGCGCGGCCTTGGCAGAATTTCATTCGCCTCAACGACGTGACAAACGACGGGGTCGTGCGTGCGTCCGACGCATTGCGAATCATCAACGAGTTGAACTCTCAGGACTTCTCCAGTTCCGACGGACGATTGATTGATCCGGCTTCCTTGTCAGAAAGCATGGTCTCTTACTATGACACCAGCGGCGATGGCGTTGTATCCGCACTCGATGCTCTGCGAGTCATCAACGAACTCAACGCGGTCTCAGCCGGTGGAGAGCCCCTTGAGAATGCCAGCCAGGGATCTCAACTCGCAGTCCCGATGGGACCTGCCGAACAACCTCCCCTCGCTTCCATTCCTCCAGAGGAGCCGATGCTCGCGTTCGACGCATGGAAACAGAAGCCGCGATTTGCTGCCGCCGACCTGCTGAGCACGGATCTTGTCATTCGTCAACGACTCTCGACAACAACTCCATCCGATCCTTCGGTCGAAGAATCGGTCTCCGACGAAAACTGGCGAGCGGTCGACGAACTGTTTTCGCAGAGCAATCCGCTGGAACAAGATATCTTGTGATGATTCACTGACCAGCGATGCGATCGCACTCAATCCACGGTTGGCGAACCGACGACCAAGGGAAGTGTGAACTGGTGCTCAGGGTCGGTGTTGTACTGGTCAAACACTGGCGAGTAAGTGCGGACTTGGATGGACTTGCCATCGGGAAGCAGTTCGATCAGTCGCATCCAACCGTCACCACCTTCGTGCAGCATTTGATAATTCGCCAGCATCTGGTGAACGAGGTTGCCCTGTGGCGCCTTCTCACTCAGCAACCCCGCGCCGTCGTTGAGCACATGACCTGAAAGCACCATCATGACATTGGGATGGTCGCTGATCAGCTTCGTCCAAAGATCGCCTGCGTCATTGATTCCTTCTGGACTGTCAGCAACGCCGTACTTGTACGGACTCCAGGTTTGCGACTGCGTGCGTTTCCAGTCGTACTTGGTTTCGTCGTAGTACATGTAAGCATGCGTCACGATCACGGCCAATCGATCAGGGTGTTCATTCAACAACTGATCCGCCCATTTCACAGCGCGATCACGAGGTGCCCATTCCAACGCAATCCCAATCCACTTGGCATGGTCCGTTTCAAACAAGCTGTAGTTGTTCTCCGTCTTCCCCGGGTCCATGGTGCCCTGGAAGGAAGGATGAAGTGCAAACCGTGGCTCGTCCAAGTAATCACTCATCAAGGATTCGTGCGTCGCTCCGTTTCCGCCTGGACCCATGTCATGGTTGCCAGGGGCTGCGATCACCGGAACATGGCCGAACAACTCGTCCATCGCTTGCTGTGCGTTTTCCCATTGTTCGGGCGTGTTGCGGTTGGTGATGTCACCCTCATGAAAAACCGCGACGATGTTGCGGTCTTTCAGGTGCTGGCGAATCCAACGGGTTTGAGCCAGAAAGTGCTGCGGATAGTGTTGGCTGTAAATCTGGGTGTCGGGCAGAGCAACAATGGTTGCGGACCCCTCCACGAACGGCAACGGTTCCGGCACTTGGTACGAAGGGCTGGGGTCCACCGCGGGAGCACGTTGATCCTGAACCATCCGAACGTAGTCCTGCAGTCCACGGAAGAAGCTCTTCGAGGCATCCACAAAACGGGCTGGTGCAACGGTCTTTCCGTCGGGCGATTGCCATTTATCGAAAAACAGGGATGTCAAAACAATGCGTCCCTCACCATGAGACGCTTCCAACAGCACGGGGTCGCGAGTGGATTTCCCAATCGCCGCCAACACCGCAAAACCTTGCTGATCACGAAGCGTTTCCCACGATCCAGCCCGATGATGGTTCGGCAACAACAGACGATCCTCCGCCGATGAATCGCGAGGCAATCGCTGCAGCAGCGGATGCTGCGGAGCATGCACGATCACAGGGTTGCCATCCCGATCGGTGCGTGAAGCGGAAAGGGAATCTGGCAAGAAAGCGATCGATGATTCGGTTTGGTCAGCCTGCGTTAGCTCCAACAAGACAGCTCCCGCCGCGACACGTTCGCCCAACAACTTGCGGTTGTTTTTCAGCCACTTTCGGACCGCGGCTTCCTCGCTGGCGAACGACCCGACGGCGATCAAATCAGTCACCGGCAAGGTGTTCTGTTGCAAGTCGATCGTCGCAACTTCAAACCCTGCCGCTTCCAAACCAGCCTGCAGCCCAACTTGTCCGGTCCAAGGATCCGCAACCTCAATCACAACCGCCGTCAGCACCGGTGGCTCGGCCCCCTTGGTGTCCGCCGAAAGGAACGAAGTGATGCAGCAATTGAAAACAATTGCCGAGAAAAACAAACGGTTTGAGATCGTTGGAGAAATCATGAGGTGATTCTGCAAGACAGTGAGAGAGGAAGGCAACCAATTCGCCCCCCGGTGAACGGAGCAAGGGAACGCATGGCCTCGCCCTCCGGGTAAGTTATAGTGCCTCCGCCCCCATTCACATGTGACCACCTGACCACCAGTGACATGAAAATCCTGCGAATATTCACGACCATCACGATCGGCCTTGCCATTGCCTCGACGGGGAACAGTGGCGATCTCAATTGGCCGCAATGGCGAGGCCCGGACGGGTCCGGAAAAACGTCCGCCACCCAAAGCGTGGCGCAGTGGGGCCCTGACACCAACGTGAAGTGGCGAACCGAATTGCCCGAGCCCGGCAACTCAACACCGATCGTGTGGGAAGACCTGGTGTTCGTCACCCAACCACTCACGGAATCGAATCAGCGCGCCATCCTTTGCTTCGATCGAGAGACTGGAAAAGAAAAGTGGCGACGCGGCGTCACCTACACCGAGAGCGAAGCCAGCCATCAAACCAATCCGTATTGCTCCGCTTCTCCTGTCACCGATGGCGAGCGCGTGATCGCTTGGTTCGGTTCCGCTGGGCTGGTCTGCTGGGACCTCGATGGCAATCAACTATGGCATCGTGACCTGGGACGCCAAGAACACATGTGGGGCTATGGTTCCTCTCCGATTCTGCATCAAGATTTATGCATTCTCAACTTCGGTCCTGGCAACCGTGAATTCCTGATCGCCGTTGACAAACACACTGGGGAAACTCGCTGGCAGCGTGACTCGCTCGACGATGAATCCGAACGCCAACTCAGCGGCCCAGAGAATGATGGCAATGCCAACGACTTCCAAAGCGACAAAGAACGCAGCGAACGCCTCCGCGGTTCCTGGAACACGCCCATCATGGTGCAAGCAAACGGCCACTGGGAACTGGTCGCAGTGCTGCCGAGACGTGTCAGTGGATATGATCCCGAGACCGGCGAGTTGCTGTGGACCTGCGGTAATGCGGCCCCCCTTGCCTACGCGTCGCCTGTGCTCTCCGAGGGAGTCATCGTGGCGTTGGGCGGGTACGGCGGCGCGTCCCTCGCCGTCACGGCCGGCGGCCGAGGCGATGTCACCCAAACGCATCGGCTCTGGCACAAACCCAAAGACAGCGGGTGGCTCGGCACCGGCGTTGCCCACGACGGGCTGATCTACGTTTGTGGGCTAGGCGGCGTGCTGAGTTGCTTGGACAGTGCGACCGGCGAAGAACTTTGGAAAGCTCGCGTTGGTAGCGGTGGGACTTGGTCCAGCATCACTCAAACGCAAGACGGGTTGATGTACTTGCTCACCAAATCGGGCACCACCACCGTCTTCCGCCCTGACCGCGAGCGTTTGCAACTGGTAGCGGAAAACGAACTGGACGAACCCAGCAACGCTTCCGTGGTCATCACCGATCGCGAAGTGCTCATCCGCACCGACAAAGCACTCTGGGCATTCGCGGAGCCCACCGCAAACGAATGAGTGGCCTGTCCCAGGATCACAAAGTGCCTGAAACCAGCTTTGGCAGCTAGTGGTCTGTAAGGACTTGTTTTTAGGGTAGTGGACGAGGCCACGAGTCCTGAACTGGCGTCAAATCCAAGGACTCGTGGCCTCGTCCACTACGATCAACCCTCACTTTTAGCTGTGAGAGACCACTAGCACTTCCGGCACCAGTTCCCTGGTCAGATCCCAGATGTTCCGGCTACAATCGCCGCGAGATTGGCCGGCACTGTCACGCGACCAATGCATCCCGCGTCAGCCTCGCTGAGAGGGAAAAGCAGACCGACCAACCGGCCGAAACACGAAGGCACTGAAAAACAGCACCTGCCCAGGTGGTGGAATTGGCAGACACAGGGGACTTAAAATCCCCCGGACGTTTAGTCCTTGCGGGTTCGAGTCCCGCCCTGGGTACTTCTCTGCGACGTCGCGGAACCGATTGTGAGACGCTCTGTTTGGCAGCGTTCAGTCGGAGATGGGCCCGGCTCAAACTTCTACGAAAAAAGCCGCTTCGGCGTGAGCGCTGACGCCAGAACGGCTTGAGTTGATTCGCTGACCCAGACAGGATCCTAGCGAGCCCATTGACGGAACGAGCTCTCTGGGTGCCTGAGTTCGCTCAGGGAGCGATGGGCAGATCAAAGTCGCCCGACAAGTCTCGGTAGACACAGTGGATGTGGTTGGCGGGGTTGCCAGCCGGGTCGGCTTGCGTGTTCACGAATTCGATCAAGAACCGCTTGCCTCGCACTCGGTAGTAGTGGCCGATGCCAGGTTCGAGAGCACCCGCCCAGGCGAAGTGAACGTTGTTCCAACCGTCCGTTTCGATTTGCTGCGTTCGTTCAGCAGCGACTTTTTCCGGTGCGACACTGACATACAAATCCACCACGTCACGCAGTTGTTTTTGTTGGTCAGGATTCAAACTGGAATAGGCGATCCCTTCCGGTTCTCCCACCGTCGGTTGTGGTTCACCGGCAAAGCGAATCTCAGCGAGAGCTTCTTCTGCGATGAGTGCGACTTTGAGCTGCTTGGAATCCAGTGACTTGACCAGTTTGAACGCGAGCTGTTCCTCTTGGTTCAGAACGGCAGTTCCCTTGCCCAACGTCACACTGGTTTCGTTCTTCACCACGGCTGGATTGGTCGCCATGAACTGAGGCGTGGAATCAACGACCTTCCCGCCCCGACAAACGAAGTTCAGCGACAGGTGGTGCCCTTCAAAGGACAAGCCCCAACTCGCGTCTTCGCCTTTTTCTGTGATGTCACCGAACAATGTCACGTAGTAACGTTGCGGGTTGCGTTCCCAAGCCCCTTTGCCGGCTTCCATTTCGTTGAGGACTTCTTCCAACAACATGATCCGGTTGGCTTTGCTGTAGCCAGCTTCACTGAGTGCCGAACGGAGAAGACGCAGAGCGGCGGTTCGCTGTGCATCGTTCATCTGCTCGAGCATCAGCCCCTTGCGTTCCTTCATCGGAATGAAGTGCCAGCCAACTCGCTTGGGCGAATCAAACGCCAACACAGCATTTGCTTTTTGATCCGGCGTCAGCGTTTCCACGAACGCGACAGCGAACGTCTGCATTTGTTCAGCGGGCGAGGCGGCCAATTTCCAACCCGCCAGCCCCAAAGCAGCAACGGCGGTAAGGGACAGCAAAGCAAAACGAATCTTGTTCATGGCGGGTCGATGACAGAGGGAGGGAATCGCCGAGCAATGGTTGCTCGGAGAGGAGGGAATCCGGCAAGGCGGGCTTTCAGCCACGTAGGGTAATTGATTCTGCCGACGGAAACACTCTCAACGGGTGCCACAATTTTCCATGCGGCCGAAGAATCGCGACCAATTCCCCCCATGGGCCGGACGAATCGGACGAGCGATCGACTCCGATGCAATCGGAAACGCTGGTGTTTCGATCGAAGGTGTCGACCTGGTCGATGCAGCGAGTCCATTCCTCCGGCAACGGTTCGGCCGGTGCCTGCGGGGTGCCTGCGATCCGAATCCCTGCGTGCAGCATTCCGATTTGCTGGGCGTCCAAATCGATGGCTGGGAGGTGGGCCAGGCCTTCCACAGAGGGACGCATGAACTCCAGCATGGGCTGGGGAGATGCTTTTTCGCGGTCTGTGTCGTCGAACATGAACTCGCAATCGAGTGTGTCGCTCAAGCTGAAACGCCCGACCTCGGTGCGAACCAACTTCGTCATCACCGCGGCACATCCGCAGGCCGCCGCGACATCCATCCCAAGTGTCCGCAGGTAAGTTCCCGAGCCACAACGAACATCCAAACGCATCATCGGCGGTTCGTACGAGACCAGCTTCACCGAATCGATCAGGATCCGACGCTTGGGCATTTCAAAGTCTTCCCCGCGACGAACTCGCTTGTGCGCCCGTTCCCCATCGACCTTGATGGCCGAATGAGCCGGCGGGGTCTGCTCCACCACACCATGAAAATCTTCCAGCACTCGCTCGATTTCAACGGCACTTGGCAACGTTGCATCGGCTTGTGTGACCAATTCCGATTCCAAGTCACCGGACTCGCTGGACACCCCCAGCTGAAAATCAGCAAGGTATCGCTTGCCGTGTTGAAGTACCCAAGGGGTCAAACGTGTGGCCGATCCAATCGCCAGCAGCACCAACCCTTCCGCCAACGGATCCAGCGTTCCCGTGTGCCCGACTTTCAATTTGCGAAGACCGAATTCGGCGCGCAGCCGACGCTGAGCACGGTTGACCAGGTCTCGAGAGGTGGCCCCCGGCGGTTTGTAGCAAGGCAAAAAACCAAGCGGGGAATGCTCACCATTGGGGTCCATGGAAAAACGTCCATTCAAGGAATGAAAACAAAAAATGAAACGCAGGAGCGACCACCTTCCCACAACAGAACCTCGGAGCGATCTGGCGGCACACCCATCACACCGAGTCACCCGTCACACCGAAATGGTTCGCAAATAAAGATGACTGATCAGTGCCAAGAGGCTTTCGACCACGATGAACAACAACCGGGCGGTGATCACGCACAGCAGCGCATGGGTCGGATCAGTCACGGTGCCCAAAACGACCAACGTCACCCACTCGCGAACGCCCGCCCCACCGGGCAGCAACGAAGCGAACCCCAACACCATGCCGAGGCTGATCGCGGCGGTGGCAACCGTCAACAACTCGTGGCCGGCTGGCAAACCATTGTAAGCCGGAATCGCTTTCATCACGCAGGCAAATGACAGCCCGATCAAACACCAAGACAACAGCGACCATCCCCAACCTGAGATCAATCGCGGCCACGTGATCGCGGATGAAACCTCCGCCACCGCGGTGGACTGATTGGCGGAATCATCCGGCTGCGTCCGAGCCCGTCGTTTGCTGACCAGTTCGATCACACGCCGCATGACGGGCGGCAGCGTGGGAAGGCAAGCGACCACCGCCATCAATGATGCAGCCCATTTGACCCATGGAGGAAGCGGCGTCGACCACATCAGACACCCCGCCAGAGCACCGCCAACGGACATCATCAGCAACGTTTCAAAGAACACGCACGTGGTCGCTCGACCGATCAAAGGTTGCCGGGAAGGAACGTCTCGCATCACGGCAGGCAAACTGCCCGCCCGAGACGTGGACACCACCGCAGAAACACGAAGCACCACCACCATCGCTTTGCCAGGGATGTATTTCCCTGCATGGCCAAGCAACTGCGCCGCGGTGGCTCGAGGCAATGAGCACGGAACATGGAATCCACGCAGGGCTCCATGCAACACACAAGCGGGCGGCAGCAGGCCGGCCGCGTAAAACATCGCCGCGAGCAGGATCGATCCGAGCGAAACGTTTTGCCAAGTCGGCAGGGATCCCAGCAATCGAGCCCGTTCTTCGATCAGCGATTGTCGTTCGCCGGTCGAGACGTGGCCCTGGGGATCACCGGCAGTGCCCTCCGCAGACGCCTGGACCTGCCCGTCAAGGACCTCGAGTTCCTGGTCAATGACTTGGACACGAGCCTGAACGTCAGCGACTTCGGCCCGCCAACGTTCGACCGCATCCTTGGCCGCGAGGGCCAAACCCAGCACGACCAAGACAGCGATGACTCGTTTGGCCCAGCGCATCCAGCCAGCCTTCCGCCGCGCGGGAGCAGGCTCCCGCGTTTCGGATTCGGTGGTGTCAACCACAGAATGTCAGCTCGGATCGTTGTGCCATCGGCCGATCAGTTGTCAGCGAGAGGTTCTTTTTTCTCGGTGATCACTTCGGTCTTTTCCGACATTTCGGCGTTCAATTCGATGTAGCTGTTCCATTCTTCCGGCAGATTGTCTTCATGGAAAATCGCTTCCACGGGACATTCCGGCACACAGGCTTCGCAGTCGATGCACTCTTCCGGGTGGATATACAACATCTGTTCGCCTTCGTAGAAACACTCCACAGGGCAAACGACGACGCAATCGGTGTACTTGCATCCCGAGCAGGGTTCAGCAACGACGTGCATGGTCTAACCTTCCAGTTTGATTGAGAAATGGAACGACCCAACCAGATCGTTCTCGCACTATATCGGTTCAAGCAAGGCCGTAACTTCGATCAAAACAAATCTGCCCTGATCGACTATCCTCGCAGTTCCCCTATTTTGCCACTTCCGCCGTCTCCGGCAAACCCGCCTCCATCGACAATTTGGTCACTTTCAACCTGATGCAAGCTTCTTCCACCCGTTGGCAAATTCGCACTCGCCCCAATCGCCACTACCCATTTCTCTCGCGGCACCCTTGGGTCATGGCCAATGCACTGGCGCACAACACGCTCCGGGAAGTGCCCTCCGAGGGCAATTTCAATGAAATTGCCCCACTGCCGGTGGATTCTTCGTCCGTGGATTCTTTGCCCAATGAATCGGTGCCTGCGGATCCCGACTCCGTCTCGGATGCCCCCTCGGAAGAATCGGTGGATTCCGGGCCGGGTGACCACCAACGACGGCTTCCGGCTTGCGGCGACGTGATCGATTTGCTCGATCACGACGGCAACTGGGTCGCTCGCGGCTTGATCAATCCAGGCAGTCGGCTTCGGATTCGGCTGTATGCCTTTTCATCTGAAGAACAAATCGACGACGCATTGTGGGCGGAGCGAATCGAACAGGCGGTTGCACGGCGACGCTTGGCCGGCTCCCCCAACCCACAGGGCGGCGAGCGTTTGATTTTCAGTGAATCCGACCGAATGAGCGGGCTGATCGTCGATCGTTACGCGGATTGCTTGAGCGTCCAAATCACTGGCGGCGTGCTGATCCCTCGTGCCGCGATGCTGATCCGCGAAGTCACCGCGGCGGCGGCCCGTCATCAGACGCCGTGCCAAAGAATCTTGGTTCGCATGGACGACGCCACCGTCAAACACGAAGGTGTCTCCGCCGAAACGTTGGCTGACCTGCAAGCGCTCACGACGCTGGACAGTCAAGCCGACCCGACCGTTTGGTACCAACACAACGGCCTGGAGATGGCCATCGATTTGCAGGACGGCCAGAAGACCGGCGGCTACCTTGACCAACAACTCAACCATGCCGCTGCGGCGAGTTACATGACCGACCGCCGCGTGCTGGATGTTTGCACCTACACCGGCGGCTTTGCGTTGGCGGCTGCCCGGGCCGGCGCCCAACAAGTCGTTGCGCTCGACAGCAGCGAACGGGCACTTGAGATCGCCAAGCGGAATGCCGAACGCAACCAGCTCGGCAACATTCAATTCGATCAAGGCGATTGCTTCGACGACTTGAAAGAACGCCGCGAACGGGGTGAGAAGTTTGACGCGATCATCCTGGACCCCCCGAGGTTCGCTGGTTCTCGCAATCAAACCAATGCGGCGTTGCGGGCTTACACGCGGCTGAATGCGTCGGCGGTCGACCTGCTGCCCCCGGGCGGAATTTTGGTGACCTGCAGCTGCTCAGGACGTGTGTCTCGAGCCGACTTTCTCAACATGCTCGTTGATGTGGGACGCAAGCGTGGTCGTGACCTCGTGGTGCTAGAAAGTCGCGGCCCCTCCCCCGACCACGTCTTCGCTGTCTCGTGCCCCGAGAGTGATTACCTAAAGTGCATCATTGTTCAGGTGATGTGATACGATTGCGAATTCGCAATCTTTCCTGAAGGAAAGTTGCGGTTTTTTGCTGCGGGGTAGGATCGCGGTTCACGCATTTGAACTATAACGGACGTGTACTTGTGACGGCTTGGAAGTCAGCTTTTCTACTCTGCGTTTGGCTTGTTTTTCTTCAACGCCCATCAATCGTAAGCATCACTCCAGATCGAGGCCCGCGGTGTCCAGCGTAACGATCAAAGTCCTGCACGGTGCCGACCGTGGAAAGGTCTTCGAGGGGATCGAGCCTCCCCTGACCATTGGACGAGAGGAGGGCAACGACATCCAGCTCAATGACGAGCGGGTCAGTCGCTGCCATCTCAAGATTCAAAGGGACAACGAACGGTTGGTGTTGACCGATTTGGATAGTACCAACGGTACCAAGGTCAACGGAGCGGAATGCCAGCTGAAGATTCTGCGGCACGGCGATTTGGTTGCGGTCGGCCGCAGCCTGCTGTTGCTGGGATCCGAGGAGCAGATCGCGGCGCGACTGCAGGCGATCGGCGGAGGAAGCAAGGGTGCGATCCAGCGCGACGTGAAGTCGTCCGACGAATCCATGGCGGTGGATCTTCGCCAGGACCCAAAGTCACCGCTTCCGGTCGATGCGTTGCATGTGGAAGATCTGCCGGCAATCCCGGACGATTTGACCCCTGGCCAGAAAGCCCAGCTCTGTGAGATTTTGGATTACCTACAATCACGACTGGAAAGATTGATCGAATCGGCGACCACGCAGGAAGAATCGGAACAAGTTCTGCTGCAACAAGCCGCCTGGCAACGCCTGCTCGACGTCCAATCGCGACTGGCGACCCTGAACCGAAAAATCACCGATCCGCAGTGGCCTTGAGCATCCAGTTCTCCCGGGCCGACTGCCGGAATCGCTTCCGAGTCATCGACCCACGAAAGAACACCGTTGAGCTCCTCCCAATCCAACCTCGCCCCGTCTGCTCAAACCGCCACTTCGTTGACCGCGAACTCACGGAAGACAGAAGCCGAACCAACAGAAGCCCGAGAACCACTCGTGAGTGAATACCGCGAACTGAGGGCTCCCACGCAATCGCTGGGAACCCTGATCGATCCGCCACTGTGCGATGCGGAATTGCTGCTAAAAAACAACCTCGCGACGGCTCACGCTGAGATGCCTGCCGGAGCATTTTGGGCCGACTTGCGAAACGAGGCGAGGGAGCAACTGGTCAACGACGCTCGTCGCTACACGTCGTCTTACCGCGATGTCGCGTCCTTCTGTGCCGAGCAACCCAACCACACAGGCGAGAACAATTCCCGCCCCATCGTGATGGCCGGGCACCAACCCACCCTGTTTCATCCGGGGGTGTGGTTCAAGAACCACACCCTGCAGAAAATCGCGAATGACTGCTGTGCGCTTCCAATCAACCTGGTGATCGACAACGACGTCGCCACCACGCGATCGATTCGTGTGCCACAGTTGCAACCACTCGCAAACCTTGCCGGCGATGATTCGCACGAGCAGCGGCAGGGCTCCTGGCAATCCATTCCCTACGATGCAGGTGGTGAGACCCTTCCGTTCGAACAAGCACAAATCCGCGACACCGATCTCTTCAACCACTTTGACGCGGGCGTTCGTCGCTTGATCGCTCCACTGGTGAAAAACCCCTGCGTCACAGAGCTATGGAAACACGCCCGGGAAGCAATCGCCCGTTGCGGCATCGCAGGCTGTGCATTGGCTCAAGCCCGCCACGCGCTCGAAGCGGAGATGAACTGGCAAACCCTGGAAATCCCTCTCGGCGTCGCCGTTCGCGGCCGACCCTTCGCTCGATTTGTGATGGAGATCATCGACCAAATTGAACGCTTCCGAACGGTCTACAACGACTCCGCCGACCACTACCGAGCCTGGCACGGGATCCGCAGCTCAGCTCATCCCGTCCCCAATCTCGGGCTCCAAAATGGATGGTTTGAAATGCCTCTGTGGGTCTATGGCAACAGCCACCCGCAGCGCCGTGGCATCTGGGTGAGGCGAGAAGGCGACCAGTGGCGGATCAGCGACGCTCCATCCGGCACCTCCCAATCAGGGTTCGGCGGAGGAGGGGCGATCTCCCTGACCGTCTCGGCAAACGACCGCGATTTGGCGGCCACTCAACTGATGGAAGCCGCCTCGCCCGAATTCAAACTTCGGCCGCGAGCCTTGATGACGACCATGTTCGCCAGACTGGTTCTCAGCGACCTGTTTCTGCACGGAATCGGTGGCGGCAAATACGATCAACTGGCCGACCGAATCATCTCCCAATTTTTTGGGGTCACCCCGCCAGGGCTGCAAGTCGTCTCCGGAACGATTCGTTTACCGGGCCAGGAAATCGATGAATCCCGCGAGGGACGTCGGCGCGACCTCCAACGAAAAGAACGAGAACTTCAATTCCAAGGCGAAAAATGGCTGGACGATGGCAACTCCACCCAGCGAGATCTCCAAGCTCAAAAGCTGGACCTGCTCGACAAAATGCCCACCTCGGGAAGCCGCCGCAGTTGGCACCATGAAGTGTCACGCTTGAACTCGCTGATCGCACTGCAACTCACCGACCAGCGGCGTGAAACTCAGCAACAGCTTGCTCGTCTGGAACGGGAAGCGGCAACGGAAAAGATTCTCTGCAGCCGCGAACTTTCGTTTTGCCTGTTTCCCTTGGAATTCCTTCAAGAATCCTTTGCCAAAATGGCATGAGCGTGACGATTGGAGTTGTCGAGCGCTAATTTTACGCTATTCTCTGCCGTTTGCCGACGAACAAAGTTGGTTTTTGGCATCATCATTTAACCCGCGAGTAGCATCGGATGAAGGTCGTTAGTAGCATTGGGGCGTTGAAGTACCGCCACCCAGATTGCCAGGTGGTCAAACGCCGAGGCCGTATTTACGTGATTTGCAAAAGCAATCCAAAATTCAAGGTCCGTCAGGGCGGTGCAAAGAGCAAGAAAGCCCGGCGTTAGACCAATCCGTCTTGTCGAAGACAGGGTGATCTGACTTGGGGTCCCCTTTCGATGAGACCGGCATTGTCACCCCCTGTATCTCCTATGACTCCCCCGCCTTCAACGCCCAGTGATTCACTGGCAAATGGTTCGGGTGAGCGATCAAATGGTGATTCCGACCCCGCCTGGCGACGCCAATTGCCGGTGCAAACAGCGGGTCGCATTCTGGACGGAGATTCAGCCATCACCAGGGCGAACAGGCCTGACGTGCACCGAATCGACGTCGTTGCATTCTCCGAACTGACCGCCGACGACCTCGATCGTTGGGAACAGATTCGAGCACTGACGGATGATTTCAGGCCGCCCTTTTTCGCGGCTCGTTTTGCGGCCGCCGTTGACGCCGTCCGAAAAGACGTGCTCACAGCAGTCTTGCGAGCCAAAGACGGTACGCCACAGGGTTTCTTTCCCTTTCACCGCGTGGGCGGTGTCGGTGTGCCGGCCGGGCGTTTTCTCAACGACGCACAAAACGTCATCGCTGTTCCAGGACTCAACATCGACTGGACCGAACTGGCTCGCGCAGCCAAGGTTCGAGCATTCAACCTGCACGCCATCGTCGGATGTGACCCCACCTGGGTCACAAGGTATCACCTGCAATCCGTCCAAGCGTTTCGTGCGGACCTGGGCCATGATTCCGAGGACTACCTCGACCGGCTCGAACATGAACATCGCACGATCGGAAAACAGGGGCAAAAGACTCGAAAGTTAGGGCGAGAAATTGGACCGGTTCGACTGGAAATGGACTGCCGCTGCCCTGAGATCCTGAAGCAAACGATCGCGTGGAAACGGGCACAGTACCAGCGCACGCACATCTTGGACCTGTTCCTTCCGGACTGGACCCGGGATCTGATCGAGACACTGCACGCCAACTCCCTGGAGCAACCTGGACGGCACGCCGATCTTCCCTTTGCACACGAGGGGTTCTCAAACGACTCACTGCGTGGAATTTGCTCGGTGCTCTGGGCTGGCGACCAGCCAGTCGCCACCCACATCGGCATGATTGAACAAGGGCGCTTGCACTACTGGTTCCCTGCCTATGACCCGGCTTACTCACGCTATTCGCCGGGGACCGCCCTGTTCACTGAGATCATCCGTGCGGCAACATCACACGGAATCCAGTGCGTCGACATGGGATACGGCGAGCAACCGTACAAAAAGAAGCAGACGGGCACGACGACACAAGTGGTCCACGGCACCATCACCGACTCCCGTTGGCACCGGATGGCATTCGCAGCGGAAGCCCGCATGGTCCAGGCACTCAAACGGGTGCCGATGAAGGAAGCCGTCAAGCGTGCGATCCGAACGATCAAGCCTTCCGCGGGGATCAAGAAACTAAAATAGCCCGCCATTTCGGACGAGCTATTTCGTAGTTCAGGTTGCAGCCAACGACTGCGAGGATCGTCTTTTGCTTACTTGCTCGGTGGCAGCAGAACCGAATCGATCACGTGAATGATTCCGTTGCTGGCCATCACATCGGTCTTCACGACCTTCACCTTGTCGTTCAACATCACGGTTCCGTCCTGCACTTCGATGCTGACTTCGCCACCCAAGGTCTTCGCGGAGTCCAAAGTGACAACGGTCTTGGCGGGCACTTTCCCGGCAACGACGTGGTACTTCAAAATCGCGACCAATTGATCCTTGTTCTCGGGCCTCAGAAGACTTTGCAGGGTGCCTTCGGGCAACTTCTCGAACGCCTCATCCGTTGGTGCGAAGACCGTGAAGGGGCCTTCACCGCTGAGAGTTTCCACCAAACCGCCGGCCTTGACGGCGGCCACCAAGGTGTTGAACTTTGCCGCCACCGCGGTTTCGACAATGTTCTTTTTCGCGGCTTCGTTGTGGTGATCCGCTTGGACGGTGGCGGGCAAAACGAACAGTGCCAATGCAGCCAAAATGATTTTCTTCATCGTTGATTCCGTGGGTCTGAAACGTGTGGAGATGAACTCGAGCTTGAAAGAGGCTGTCCTGCAGCGGCCGCTACCGGACTGCCTCACTCGATCGGCTGATTCGCGAATCGCTGGACTGTACAACCCAGACAAGCGGAACCTCCCAAAAAACCTCCTACCGCCGCCGCTGGGGAGCCAAAGTAACTTTGAAACCAAATTGCAATTGCCGCGAAACCTCCAAGGAAATGAAGGGTTAGAACGGATGAAACAACTTTGGTTTCAGTTTGTACGGCTCGGCATTTCCGCCGCTGCGTTGACTGAATCCCCTCCCCTCATCTGACCATTTCAAAGGGTTGTCTAAAAATGAGCCGTTTGTCCCGAGCCCAATTCGCTCCAAGTCTGCGTTTGTTTGCCATGCTGACGATGGTCGCTGGCCTGACGCTTCAGTCAATCTCCATCGCGAACGCCCAAGGTCGTGGTGGCCGGGGTGGATTCCAAGGAGGCGGTGGCGCTGGCGGCGGTGGCGCCATGATGGGTGGCCGCGGCGGAGGCGGTGGCTCCCTCCTCGGTTTGCTCCGTGCCGAAAAAGTTCGCGAAGAACTTGCCATCGACGAACCACAGGCAGAAGCTCTCAAGAAGCTGGAAGAACAAGCCCGCGAGCAAGCTCGTCCTGACTTCGACTTCCGCAACGCGTCGGAAGAAGAACGCAGCACGTTCTTCGAAAAAATGCAAGCACAACGAGAAGAGCAGGCCAAAGAAACCCGCATGCAACTGGAGACCGTTCTGACGCTGGAGCAAATGGAACGCCTGGATGAAATCGGTATCCAAGCTCAAGGCCTGATGGCACTGTCATCCCCTGAAGTTCAAACCGAATTGACCATGACGGAAGACCAAAAGAAGAAGCTCACCGAAATCCGTTCGGGCATGGAAACCAAAATGCGGGAAGAAATGCGTGAGATCATGCAGAGCCGCGATCGCGAAAAAATGCAGACCGCAATGGAATCCATGCGTGAGGACATGGAAAAAGAAGTGATGGCTGTCCTGACCTCCGAACAGAAAACGAAGTTCGAAGAAATGAAGGGCGACCCATTCGACCTGGAAGCCCTGCGTGGTGGCGGACGCGGTGGAGCTGGCGGTGAACGCGGTGAACGCGGTGAACGCGGTGCTCGTGGCGGCCGCGGTGGAGAAGGTGGTGGCGAACGCGGTGAGCGTGGCGGCCGAGGTGGACGTGGCGGTCGCGGTGGTGAGTGAACCAGCGTTCCAGCTGCACATTCATTCGCCCAACATCCTGCTCACGATTAAATGGTGAGCGTTGACGTTGCTCGAAAACAAACGACTCAAGCCGCATGCGTTTCGCATGCGGCTTGTTTCGTATCCTGACCAACTCCCGTCCGACGAAGCAGGCACGCAGGTGTCATCGGGTATGTGAGCCGTTGGCGTTAGCCACGGTTTTCACGCACAACCGGGGCTAACGCCCAAACGGCTCACATGATTGTGCTTGATCATTCCTGCCGACCTGCTTCGTGTTCGATCAGCGGAGATTAGTGTTCCCTTGGCCGCTCTGGCGGAACACTAATCCACTCTGATCGGACACTAATCTTTGGTGTTTCGAGATGTGGGGTATAAAAAGGCACTCTTGCCCGTCAGAGTCGGCCAAGACCACCCATCACAACCCGAAGCGTGAGCGAGGGACGCCCCCAACTCCCACGACGGCCCCATCCGGGGCGACCGTTTGTTTTCCGGCATCGGTCTCTCGGGGCTTCCGCCCCGAGCTAAGCACGACGGCCCCATCCGGGGCGAAACCCAGACGCCAGCCATCATTTATTTTTCGAACGTCCCACGCAGCAACCCCCGGCTACCATCTGGAATCCCTGCCGGGATGAAGAAAGTAGAAGTCGGAAGAAAAATTGCATTCGCTATCAGAACGCCAATAGCAAACATTTCGCAGCCCAGGCTAACGCCCGAACGGCGCACGGGATTGATCCCACACATTCCTACTCAAGCCCGGATGGAGTCAATCTGGCGAGCATCTCGCTTCTTCGGACCGAGTCGATCCCGAGTCCCAAAGGCTTCGAGCATGGTGTTGTAAACGTCGATTCCCTCGGCCCCGACATCCATGATTTGACCGGTTTTGAATCGACCATTGGCACCGGTGATGCAGTGGAAGACGCCAGACAGCTCTCGCTTCACATCATTGTGACGCCCATCACCTGACTCCGTCGAAATCGTGATCAGTGAATTCTCCAGGATGGTGCGTCCGTTTGGTTCTCGGCAATCCTCCCTGTCCAAAGCACTCAGGAAGTAAGCGACCTCCCGCATCTTCATATGAGCGTGGGCACGGAGGGCCTCGTTTTGTTTCTTCTCATTGAACTTGTGCCACCATTCGTGGCTGCAACCTCGGTCCCCGCTGGCGTTCTGCTGCCCAGCGTCGTCAAATTCCCACCGTTTTTCACCGTCGTACTCATAATCGCCGGTGAGCCGAATGCGTTCGCCAGCGGCGAGGAATGTCAGGGCTCCGAAGCGAACGCGATCCATTTGCACGGCCAACGCATAAACGTCGGACAGCAGCCGCCATTCGGAGGACAGCTCCTCCAGCGTGATGTCGATGCCCTGCCCGCCAGGATCAGCAGGCCCGCCGTGTGGAATGGCCGAACGCGGTGGCACCTGCAGACCATTCTCTTGCTGGTGCTGCATCGCAAAAGCTCGCTGCTCAAACTCCCGGATCCGGTCCAAGTGGTCCGCCACACGTGATCGGGAGGAGACCCCCAGCGGCGAGTTCGCACCCGTGTAATGTCGATAGTCTTCGACGACGGTGTCCAGCACACTTCGCTTCAATCTCTCACTTCGATCACTGCCGCCCACGGCGACGCCACCGAACACTCGATCAAACAATTCGCGAGGCTTTTCCTGGATCGTCGCGGCAACAGTGCCGTCCATGTTGTAACTGTGCACATAGCGTCCGACGCGAGACCTGCGAAAGAAGGTTCCTCCGACCAAGGTTGGCACCATTCCCTTTGGCAACCCATCGGGATAGTGCGTTCGACGGATCACTTGGTCAATCGATGGACCTCCCGACTTCGCTTCGCCGTCCGGCGGTTCAGCGGTGAACGCGGCAGTGGCACCGTCGTAGTGAGCGTTGATGCCTTTCTCATCACAGCGGACTTGGTCGACACCACGCATGATGAGCAACTTTTTGCTGAGCGGCTGCAGCGGTTCGAGAACGCCTTGAAAACCTTCCGTTTGCAGGGGCGCCGGGATGCCGAGACCGAAGAACACGTTGAATGCACGAACTGGAGTCTCTGGCGTTGCCGTCGCCGCCCTGGCGGTCGAGGCCAGCATCTCCTCCAACAGAGGCAGTCCGACCGTCGCCGCCCCAACGCTACGAAGCATCGTGCGGCGATGAATGAGCTTGTTCTTCATGACGGTTCCGATTGAAAACGAGGGAACGAGGTGGGGCGGAGATTCCCTGGTCACAGCTGTTCGTGACCGGGGTGACAGTTGTGTCATGGCTCGTCTGGCGATCGAGCTTCCTGAACCAGATCACTCATCACCACAGCCGTGATCAAATCGGTGTAGCGCCCGCCAGCGGTGGAGGCGGCCTGATGAATCCGCTGAACTTCAGTTGCGTCTCGGGCTCCCAATGGCCGCCCCAAAGCGAACTGCGTCACCTTCCAAGTCAGCGTCTGGCGAACACGGTCGCTGCTCGACAAGAGTTTCATCAACTCGGCCGGAGTCTCGTATTTTTGCGGCTTGGCCTTGCCGGGGATTACCAGTTGCCCGTCCGAACGCAGAGCGTTGCCAAATTCATCTTGGCGATGAAATGCCCCCAGGCCATCAAACGGTTCCAAGCCAAATGCCAGGGGCTCGAACTTGATGTGGCAGCCTCCGCACGATTCGCTGCGAATGCGATCTTCCGCCACATCGCGGTGAGTCACGCCGGGCTCGGGAGGAACTGGCGTCGTATCGACACCCGGCGGGGGAGCCCCCATCACGCCTCGGAGCAGGTCTCTCATCACAAACAAGCCGCGTGTGACCATCGATGCATCATCGCCACCGATCGTCAGCACACTGCCTTGCGTCAGCAATCCACCGCGAGCAGGCTGGTCCGAGAGATCGTAGCGACGCAGGCCATCGCCCTGAGGCTTCAACCCATAGTGCTTTGCCAATCGAGGCGTGGCGTAGGTGAACTGAGCGTCGAACAGTTCGTTCAGCGGCCGCCCCTGCTTCCAGACAACCTCTTCAAAATACGCCAGTGTTTCGTCTCGCATGTCGCGGCCCAACTCAGCCGTCCACTGAGGGTACCGCTTCTGGTTGGGCTGCAAATGAGCGAGCCGATTGAGGTTCAACCAGTCCGTCGCAAACTGCTTGGACCGCTCGACCGCTCGGCGGTCCTGCAACATCCTCTCAACTTCCTTGCGGCAGCGTCCTTCGTCTGCCAGCCGACCTTCGCGAGCAGCTTTCAGCAGTTCCGAATCTGGGGGCCCACCCCACAGGATGTAACTCATTCGCGACGCCAATTCGAAATCGCTGACTCGTTGACTGCCGCCTCCGCTGGGCTGCTGCTCGATGCGGTAGATGAAGCGTGGCGACTGCAGCATCGCTTCCAGCATCAACCCCACGCCTTGCTCGAAGCTGCCTCCCGCACTCGCCACAGCAGTCAGAACCCCGCTGTAATTGGACACCTCCCGCTCATCCAACGGGCCACGGAACAACCATTCCCCCGTCTTCGCGACCAAGTCTCGTGCAGTCGCATCGGTGTTCAGACTCTGCGATTTGGAAAAACGCTTTGAAAACTCCAGGATGTCCATTTGCTGAACGATCTTTTCCGCCAATTGCGAATAGGCTTCGATGTGCTTCAAGTCGACATTCAAGTTGTAGGCCGTGTTGCTGAAACCATCAGCTCGCAGATCCGGAGGCAACATCTGCTTCGCTTCCTTCGAGATATCGACCCCGACCGCACTGCGAACCGTTTCGATGTATTCGGAAGTTGTCAGTCGCTGAACCCAACTGTCACTCGCACCGGGATTGGAGGCGTAGACGGCAGGATCAATCCTGTCGATCGACCAAACCGCTCCACCATCGATCCATCCCTTGACCGACGCCCGCTCGTCGGCAGACAACCCCGGACCCTGCGGCGGCATATCGCCTGATTCAATCTGGTCCCACAGCAAACTCGACTCAGCACTCCCGGGAACGATCACCCTCCCGCTCTCGCCCCCGGCTAACGCGGCGAGTTTGTGCGACAAATCCAGATCGCCTTTTTTCAACGTCGAATCGTGACATTCCAAACACTTGCGTGCCAGCAGTGGGGCGATCTTGGTCGCAAATGTCTGCTCAGCTCGAGCCATTGCCAGTCGCTGAGTTTCGTGTGGATCAACCCCGGCGTTTGGGCCAGCGCGAAAATTCTGCGACACATCGGAACCGCTGAGCGCCCGTGAATAAATCGCAACGAGGTGAAGCTCACCCAGCCAAGGGCGTCCCAAACTTCGCTCATTCACCAGGACCAGCGGGAAGTCACCATCCCAATTGGCAAGCGTTCCGGACACCTTTTTGGAAGCGGTTTGCCTGCCGTCGACATAGAAACGAACGCTTCCGTCACTGGCACGAGTAAAAACGACATGGGTGAGCTTTGTCTCCGCCTTGCCCGTGCCGCTATTCGTTTCAGGAAGCCCGTTGTCACTGGTTGCAGTCGTTCGCAAACGAACCTGGTAGTGATCCGCTTCCTGCCCGAGCGTGAGGTTCCGCTGGACCGAATTGTTTGACAGCGAAACAATGCGAGCCGGCCCTTTTTGAGAGGTGTTGCGGGGTTTGATCCACGCTTCGACTGTCAAAGCGTTGGCACGCTTCGCCTGGCCAACCAACTTCCCAGCCGAGCCGATGGACTCGATTTTGGTCGCTGAACGCACCTCGAGAACACCTTCGCCCCAAGCCACCGCCGAAGCCTTTTCAATCTTCAAGTCCAACGGCTTTCCATTCCCGCTGCGATCCTTGATCGTGTCGCCACGTTCCGCTTCAAAGGTATAGAACGCGGTCAGGCCATTGCTAACTCGAAACGCATCGGCCGCGTGCGATGGCGGTGGATGCATCAGCACAAACACCCCACACACCAACATCACGAAACTCGGTCGTCTCCACTGCATCGCGTTTGCTCATTTGCCATGGGTGCCTGGAACAATTCTCTGGAAGCAACGGAGACACCCAGGTGGATTGCACCCCCTACTGTACAGCGCCACCGAATGGCATGCAGATTGTGCCAATCCCCCCATGGCCGTTGCCTGAATCCATTGTCTTGATCCACTGCCTCACGCAATCCGCTGGATCCCCACCGAACCAGGTCATCAACGAGCAAACAGGGCAACTAAGCAGGTACGCAGGGATGATTTGGTTTCACCTTGTGAGCCGTTTGGGCGTTAGCCCCGGTTTTGCGTGGGAACCGTGGCTAACGCCAAACGGCTCACATACCCGATGACACCTGCGTACCTGCTTAGTCGCAGAGCACGACATAAGCGATTGCCTGAGTGCGACATCCGCCCAGGCTTAAATGAATGGCATCAATCTCAGCTTCCTCCGCCAGTTCCGCTGCGATGCCGTGCAGCGTGATCGCCGGCCCCTCACTGGCGTGCGTCGCGATCTCGATCTCCGTCCAACTGACGCCACGCCGGTGGCAACGCAGGGCTTTGAAGACAGCTTGCTTGGCGGCCCAACGACGAGAAAAGTGCCCCGTCGCATCGGGCCGTTGGGCACAGTGGTCAATTTCAGCAGCCGTGAAAACTCGCTCCAGAAATTGCTCCCCGTGCTGCTGAATCATTTGAGCGATGCGAGCGCACTGAACAATCTCGGTCCCGACTGCCACGATTGCCATGACTAACGCAACCCACAATTGCGTCGAGCTCGCTCGACCACGCTGGCTGCAACCTCACGAGCCCGCTTGGCACCTTCGGCCAAAACGTCTCGCACGGTGTCCAGGTCGGCTTCCAACTCTTCCCGCTTGGCTCGTGCCGGGGCGAAGTATTCCTCGCTGACTTCCGCCACGGCTTTTTTGATCTCGCCGTATCCGAAACCGCCCGCGCGATACTTCGCCGCCATCGCTTCGACTTCCGCTGGCGCGGCGAACAATTGATAGAGCTGAAACAGGTGGTCGTCCGTCGGGTCCTTGGGATCTTCCATCGGACGGCTGTCGGTCACGATTCGCATGATTTGCTTGCGAATCTTCTTCACGTCACCGAACAACGGCAGAGTGTTGTTGTAACTCTTGCTCATCTTTTGACCGTCGGTCCCCGGGACCTTTGCCCCGATGTCCAAGGTCTTCGCCTTCGGCAACACAAACGTTTCACCAAACGCGTGATGGAACGAACCCGCCAAGTCACGGCAGACTTCGATGTGCTGAACTTGGTCAACACCAACCGGCACAATCTGCGAATCGTAGGCGAGAATGTCAGCGGCCATCAAAACGGGGTAAGTGAACAACCCAGCGTCAGCGGCCAGCCCCTTGGCTTTCTTTTCTTTGTAGGCGTGACAGCGTTCCAGCAATCCCATGGATGTCCCGGTCATCAGCAACCAAGTCAGTTCGGTCACCTCGGGAATCTCCGACTGCACGAACAGATTGGCTTTCGCCGGATCCAAACCCAACGCCAGCAAATCCAACGCGGCGTTGAGCACGTTTTCACGCAGCACGTCCGGTTCGCGAACCGTGGTCAACGCATGCAAGTCAGCAATGAAGTAAAAGCCCTCATTGGCCTCTTGCAAATCAATGTATTGGCGAATCGCACCAAAGTAGTTTCCCCAGTGGGGCCGACCAGTTGGCTGGATTCCCGAGAGCACTCGCATAAGTCAGTCAAACAAAGAAGAAAATTTGATCAAAGAAAGCAACGTGGAACCTCTCAACTTAACCGAATCCAGCCGATTCGGGAGATCACCCCCCAACAAAGAGTCCTCCGAGACACAAAATTCAAACTCGGTCGGTGCGGTTTGTAGCAGTCGTCGCTGGGCGCACTCCCCTCTCGGACCTCCAAACCTCATTTAAAAAACGGCCCGTCTTGCCAGGTCCAAGATCATTCTGGGGCGCTGTTTTCAGGTGACTCGGTTTCCGGTGACTCGGGTTTCGACCCCGTGCCTGTTTCCAACACAGCCTCCAGCAATTTCAGCATCTTCAAACGCGGTTCTGGATCGTCCGTTGGAAAGCCCAACCCGCGCGGGATGAATCCGATTTTGGGATGCAGGGAGTTCGGATTCAGGCCAATCTCATCCAGCGGCCTGTGCTTGAGAATCATGATGGTGGCGGCAGCCAGGTCACGGACCTCGGCACGGACCTGTTTCCCACCGATGAACTCCAATTCCGTCACCGCCCGATCGTCTTCCAACATCGACCGAACGGCCGCAACGTTGCTTTCGTTGCCAAACCGACTGATCAGCTGCAGCGCCAGGACGGTCTCGTCCATGGATGCATCCGGAAGCCCCAACACGCGTTCCGCCAAAGGCAATGTCCGCTCAAGGCTCTGTTGCATCGACAACCAAAACACCTCCGGCCAACTCGCTCGATCACACCGCTGGATCCACCCCGCCAACAATGTGCGAAACGGTCCGGCAAGCTGTTCGTCTCGAACCAGCTCCGCCGTGACGCTCATCCGCAGCATTCGCAGCAACGCTTCTTCGTGGATATTGGACAACCTCAAGTCGTGATCGTTGAAACACAGCAACATCGCAAACACGTCCGCTCCGGAGGGAAGCTGCGATTCCAGCAATTGACGGTGCTGGATCCTGGCGATCACTTTTTCCAGTGCCTTCATCCGTGCCTCGGTGCCAACGTCGAGCGACTGGACCAAATCCTGATGTCGCAACATCATTTCGATGAACACCTCCCGTAGCCGTGGACCGTCGCCCACGATTTCCTGGAAGACATCCCACCCTTCGAACGAACCTGGCTGGCCATCCAGAAAAGAATCGATTCGCCCGGCCACGGCACTGCTGACGATTCCCGAGGCCACATTTTCGGCTCGCAAACGAACCTCCAAATCGTCGTGTTCGACGGCAGCGTTTCGCAGTGCCGGCAGAGCATCGTCGCCTAGCATCCTCAAGCCCGCCGTTGCCTGTTCACGAATGGCAAATTCGGGAGCACCGAGTTGAGCGATCAACCCCGCTATCTTGGCTTGCCGAATCGTTTCGTCGTCCACCTCAGGCTCTGCGTCGTTCGGATCCGCCGCGGGGCCTTGGGACTCCTCTTCGGCAAACTCCGCTTCAGCCGGTAAAGCTGCATTGGGAAACACCGCCTGAGCCCGAAACACTTGGGCGATCTTTTCGGGATCCAGCGGGGCTTTTCGAAACGACTTGGTCGACACCGAATCGGTGGTCGTGTCGTTTGGATCGGTGTTCGCGGGCGGAGTCTTCGGGAGCGAGTCCTGGCCTTCGTCGGCTTGGCCCCATGCCCCCACCGGCGACAGCATCAACGCAGCCACCAGTGTCGCAAAAAGGCGAATCCAATCGGTTGTAGCGGGGGCTGAAAACAAAACGTTTGCCTAACGGGAAAGGTTTGCACAAAGAGGAAAGCGAACGACCATCGGGTACCTCGGAGTGTACCAAGAACCTCGTTCCGACAGCAGCGATCCAAGATTTGAATGGGGCACTGCCAAAGCCAACAGGCGGGCCCATTCAAAAGCGTCCCAGGTCGGCAAAAAAATCAGTTGCCCAAAACCTCCCCCGTGGCTAGGCTGAATGCACGTCGTGGAGAAATCGCATCCCCTCCACTCTGACGTTTGTTTAGGGATTTGCGGCCGCTTGCAGCCTCACTGCTAAAAAGCCAACACATGAAACCGATCGCCATCGATCCGGTCGAAATGATCGACCAAACGTCCCGTGCCGCGGGACCTTCTCCCACGGGCTTGTCGCCATCGGGTCTCTCGACTCAGTGCGTGCACGGGAACATTGCCCCGGATGCCCCCTCGCGTCAGCACGCCGAAGGGGCCATCACAACCCCCATTTACTCGGCCTCCACCTTCACCTTTGAATCCACCGACAAACTGTTGGATTTCGTTGAAGGTCGCGACCAGCGCGAAGAATACGGACGCTACGGCAACCCCAACGAACGGCTGGTCGAACAGAAACTGGCAGCACTCGACAACGCCGAAGACGCGGTGGTTTACTCCAGCGGCATGGCGGCAATCGTCGGGTTGCTGATGAGCCGCTTGTCCTCCGGCGACGAAATCATTTTCTTCGATCAGTGCTATCACCGCAGCCGGGAATTCTGTGGCAAGCACCTGGCAAAGTTTGGAGTCGTCACTCGACAGGTTCCCACCGGCGACTTCGCTGCAATGGAAGCCGCGATCACGCCACGCACCAAAATGCTGGTCAGTGAATCGCCCACCAACCCGCACTTGACCTGCGTCGATCTGGAACAGTTTGTCGCGCTCGGCAAAGCCCGTGAAATCGAAACGCTGATCGACGCGACCTTGGCAACTCCAATGAACGTGCGACCGCTTGATCATGGCGTCGACTACGTTTGGCACTCCGCGACCAAGTATTTGGGCGGGCACAACGACTTGCTGGCGGGAGTCATCTCGGGCCGCAAGGAATTGCTCGATCCCATCCGGGCTCTTCGTGGATGTTTGGGCAGCGTCTCCTCTCCTCACAGCATGTACTTACTGGAACGCGGATTGAAGACGTTCTCACTGCGGATGCAGCGTCACAACGAAAACGGCCAAGCCGTGGCTGAATTTCTTCATCAACATCCCAAGATCGAACGCGTCTATTACCCGGGCCTGCCAAGTCATCCTTCTCACGCGATCGCGAAAAAGCAGATGCTGGGCTACGGCGGCTTGATCACCTTCACAGTCAAGGATGCGGACTGGAAAACAACGTCACGCGTCGTCGATGGAGCGAAAATTGCTCGGATCGCCCCCAGCTTGGGCGGCACCGAATCGTTGATCGAACAACCGCTTGTGATGAGCTATTTCAATTACTCACCGGAAGAACGAGCCAGCTTTGGAATCGCCGACAATATGATTCGCTACTCTTGTGGCATCGAAGATTCAGCGGATTTGATCGCGGATCTGGACCAAGCTTTGGCGGTGATTTGAGATGAACCCATCCAAACCAAACGGCGAATTTCGAACGCGCGCCATCCACGTTGGCAACGAAGTTGATCCATCGACCGGCGCCGTCGTCCCACCCATCCACTTTGCCAGCACATTCCGCCAACCCGGTGCAGGCGAGTGGGGCCAATACGACTACTCACGCAGCGGCAACCCAACTCGAACGGGCCTGCAAACCACACTTGCGTCGCTTGAAAACGCCTGCGGGACACTGGCGTTTTCATCCGGCATGGCTGCCATCCACGCGGTCACCATGCTGTTGGAATCCGGCGACCACGTCGTCGCGGGAACGGACATCTATGGCGGTGCCTACCGGTTGCTGCACCAAATTTGCAATCGCAGCGGTATCGAAGTCAGCCTGGTGGATGTCACCGATTTGAGTGCGATTGAAAACGCCATCACCAATCGGACCAAACTGATTTGGACCGAATCGATCGGAAATCCTCGGATGACGATCTCCGACTTGCCGGCGATCGCTCGGCTGGCCAAATCCAAGGGAATCCTCTCCGGCGTCGACAACACGTTCGGCACCCCGGCGCTGTTGCGCCCTTTGGATTTCGGCATCGACATCGTGATGCACTCCGCGACGAAGTACCTCGGCGGCCACAGCGACTGCCTCGGTGGAACGCTGGCCGTCTCCGATTCTGAACTTCACGACCAACTCTATTTCATTCAGAACGCGACCGGTGCGGTGCTCGATCCAATGAGCAGCTTTCTGATCTCGCGTGGCTTGAAGACATTGGACTTGCGAATTCGCGAGCAGTCGCGAACGGCACTCCGATTGGCAAAGTGGCTGGAAGCTTACCCGCTGGTCCGATCAGTGCTGTATCCCGGCCTGACTTCGCATGACCAGCACAATTTGGCCAGCCAATTGTTCGGGCAGCAGCAACCCGACGAGGAAGAAACTCACTTCGGTGCGATGATCACGTTCGAACTGAACGCATCGCTGAAACAGGTTTCCAAGGTCTGTCAGTCGACCGAATTGTTTCACCTCGCGGTCAGTCTGGGCGCAGTGGAATCCTTGATCGAGCAACCCGCCACAATGTCCCATGCGTCTTACGCTCCTGAAGCACGTGCTGCACATGGAATCACGGATTCGCTGATCCGCCTCTCCGTCGGTCTGGAATCGCCCCGCGATTTGGAAACGGACCTGGAACGGGCGTTCGCCGCGATTTCCTAACCCCCTCCATGGCCGGAGGCGACCTGCCAAGGACCGGATCGACTCGTCCGGAGAAGGAGACGCCAAGCGGGGAAGAGTTCGCTTTGCTCAGCGACTTTCGGCTCCCGTTGCATTAGGATAGGGGGACGATTTCGCCTCCGCTTGCCGCCTTCCTGCCCCAGCCCACCATGCGTTTCCCCGATCTGTTCACCGCGCGTGATGCGTCGCGTGCCGCCGCGTTGCAGTGGATCGCGAGACAGACTGTCGAGGGACTGACCGCGGGTCGCCACCGATCTCCGCACAAAGGGTCCAGCGTCGAGTTCAAAGAGCACCGCCCCTACGTCCCTGGCGATGAACTGCGGAACATCGATTGGCGTGCGTTCGGCAAAAGCGATCGTCTCTACATTCGCGAATTCGAAGAAGAGACCAATCTACGGTGCACGCTGCTGGTCGACCGCAGCGGCAGCATGCAATACGCCGGCAGCCGAGCGTTGCAACTGACAGACTCCCGGGCCTCCCTGGGCAATCGCAAGCAAGATTATGCGACCGCGATCGCCGCGGCGATCGCTTACATGATGCTCTCCAGCCAAGATGCGGTTGGATTGATGACGTTTGACGACAAGATCAGTGACTCGCTGCCACCGCGAACCATGCCGTCGCACCTCCAAGCCTTGCTTGCGATCCTGGCCAGTGATTCTGGTGGCGGTGAAACGGACTTGGGCACCGTCATCCGCCAAGCGATGCTGAAACTGCCACGACGTTCGCTGGTGGTTCTGATCTCCGATGGCCTCGGTGATCCTGAATCACTCGGCAAATCACTCGCGTCCTTGCGAGCTCAACGACAAGAGGTCGTGTTTCTACAAATCCTCGATCCGGATGAAGTCGACTTCCCCTTCCATGACCGAATCGAATTTCGCGATTTAGAGAACGGCGATCATCGTGAGATCATCGATTCGCGACAAATTCGTTCACGCTACATTGAGTCCCTGAATCGTCACAACGCGACGATCGAAGCAGCCTGCCGTCGCAACCGTGTCGACCATGCCATGATCACCACCGATGTTCCCGTCGTCGACGCGCTCGCGAGGTTCGTGACGCTGCGGCGTGGTGGTGGCATCAGCGGTTCACTGACCTTCCCCGGTTCCGTCTTGGCAAGCTCCCAACCGAATGCCTCGGCGGAGGGCGATTCTTCGAGATGAATTTCCTCAACCTCGGACTCCTCGCCGGCGCACTCGCATTTGTCGTTCCCCTGGCAATCCACTTGTTGTTCCGCAGTCGCTATCGATCGATGGATTGGGGAGCGATGTTCTTGCTTCAGGACGTCGTTGCGAAAAACCGCCGACGCATGCAGTGGCATCAATGGATCCTGCTGGCACTTCGATGTGCGATTCCGATTTTGCTGGCGCTCGCGATGGCTCGTCCATTGCTCTCGTCGGCTCGCGCCTTGCCTGGGTCCGAACCGCTGACGCTGATCCTGTGTGTCGACGACAGTCGCTCCATGCAGGCTGCCGGACGTCACGATCGCGTTCGAAAAGCAGCCACCGGACTGATTGAAAATCTATCACGCGGTGACGAGGTGATTGTGATTCGGGCCAGTCAGCTCACGGCGGCGTTCCAGCGATCCGCCCCTCGCGATGCTTTGGTCGGCTTGTCCGAACTTCCATTCGACGGTCCTCCATCGGACTACGTCCAAGCGTTGGACACTTGCCTGGACGCATGCAAGGAGGCCTCGCATCCGAATCGTCGAATTGTGCTTTGCGGCGACTTTCAATCCAACTGTTTGGCTGCTGGGAATCAATGGATCGATGCGGTCGAAGACGCTCGCGTTCAACTGGATCGCATGACACCGCCACCGCGAGTCGACTTCCTCAACGTTGCTCAAGCCGACGCCATGCTCGACAACTTGGTGGTGGAATCACTCGACGCCAACGCCCCAGCGGTTTTGAAAGATCGGTTGGTCAACTTCACCGCAAAGATCCGGAATGATTCAGATCGCTCCGTCAGTCGATTGACCGGACGATGGTTCTACGACGGGCAGACCGTGCAAACCGCAACCCTCGACATCGCTCCTCGCAGTTCATCCACTCTCTCGTTCACGCACACCCCGGAAACAGGTGGCGACCATTCGCTGGCATTCGCCGTCGAACACACGGACGCAATCGCGGCGGACAATCGTCGCAGACTTGCCATCCACGTCCTGCCCCAAATCCGGGTGTGGTTGGTCGATGGAAATCCATCCAACGAACCGTTGCAAAGCGAAACGGACTTCTTGCGTTTGGCACTCAGTCCCTTTGCCTTCGCGAGCGTCAATGAGAGTGCACGAGCAGACCAGAATGCTCGTTCGGATTTGGTTAGCAGCCGAGTCTTTTCGGGTTCGCGATGGTCCCCTGAACTGGCAACCCAAATGGACACCGCCGAACGTCCCGACGTCATCATCTTTGCCAACGTCAAACAGATCGACTCGCGAGATGACTCTGACAACAAGTTGCTCGAACAGTTTCTTGCTCACAATGGAAAGCTCGTCTTCTTCGACGGCGATCAAGTGGCCGCAGACCAGTGGAACAACGTCCCATGGTTGCCAGCCAAACTGGATCGACTCATCACCGCTTCGGACGTCGAAGCCGTCTTGGAGAGCGAGAACTCCGTCACGACGGAAGAACAAGACCGACTTGGATTCACCATCCAACCGCCGCGTGGCAGACAGAGTGTTTGGGGATCACTGCAAGAGGCCGGCGATGGCATCTGGGAAGAGGTTCGGGTTGGACGGTATCGTCGGTTGCTGATCGAAGATTCTGCCACGGAATCCACCCAGGTCTTGTTGCGAACATCGGATCAAGCCGTTTTAGCAGTTCGTCGATCCAACGTGATTCAGTTTGCCATTGGCTGCGATACAGAATGGTCCACGCTGCCACTGCGTGCGGTTTACTTGCCGATGATGCAGCAGCTGATACTGGACTTGGTAGGCAGCCAAGAATCCATGAACGTGGTGGCGGGCCAACCGATGCTGGTTCCAGGCCCGACAACCTCTTGGACGGTGACGTCGCCGGATGGTTCCAGTTCCGAATTCCAATTTCCTCTCGATGCAGCTCCTGAAAACGACGCTCCGAACATTTCATCGGGCGTTTTCAGCGACACCCAAATCGCTGGCATCTATCGTTTTCGGCCGAAGGCCCCAACCACGGAGTCCAGCGATGGCCCCGCCACGACTCTTCTTCGCGTCGCAGAAATCCCCGCCTCTGAATCGGATCTCCGAACGTTGGAACCCAGCCAAATCGAAACCTTCGCGGACCGTCTGCAAGCACGTTTGTTTGACACACCAGAAGACGTGGTGGAGGCGACCGCAACCGATCGATTTGGCCAAGAAATCTGGCGACCGCTGATGTTCTTGGTGCTGCTTGTCCTGATCGCGGAACTCCTCTGGCAACAATTTGCCGGGCGTCCCAAATCGGCCGCCAACGCTTGGAACGCTCCCGCCGCTTCCGCAGGGAGTCATCGATGATGACTGATTGTCCTCGATCGAACCTTGCCAGTTTGCGGTTTTCGTGGGATCTCCCGACTTGGGCAATCCTTGCCATCGCGATCCTCACCGGACTGGCTGCGGCATGGTTGTACCTGAAAGAAACCAGGCAACTGGCAGGCACCGCCGCCTGGGTGCTTCCTGCCCTGCGTTCGACCGCGATCATCCTCATCATTCTGCTCTTGGCTGGCCCGATTTGGTACCACCGCCAAGTCATCGGCCAGCCCGCCAGACTCATTTTCGCCGTTGACCAGTCGTTGAGCATGAGTGAACGAGACTCATCGGACCGTGAGTCCCCTGATCGCTTGCGCCGTTCTGTTGAAATGCTGTTCGGCAAAAATGAAAGCGAGGGTTGGATTCAAACGCTGCAATCGACTCACTTGATCGACGTGATGAGTTTTGACGCCACCGCTCAACCACGATGGAAGTCTTACGATCTCGACTCTGAGAGCGAACGCGAATCGACCGAAATCATCCTGGGTGAAGCCAACGGATCCACCACGAATTTGGCAGCTGCGTTGCGCCCCATGCTGCCGCGGTCAGGCAACAGGGATCCGGCCCAATCCTTCGTCCAGCCCGATGAACCGGCTGGCACCGCGGCCTCCCCACTGGCAGTGGTGCTGATGACCGACGGACGCGACTCCGCCGGCGTGGACGATGCCTCCGATTTGGCTTGGCAACTTTCGCAGTCGGGGTGGCAAGTTCACACGGTTGGTCTGGGCAGCGTCGACGAACCGACCGACATCGGCATCACCAACGTCCTGCATCCCGAGCGAATTGCTGCGGATGGTCGCCTGACGGGAACCATTGTGGCCAAGCACTATGGGGTAACCAACGACACGCTTCAAATCGAACTTCGATCGGGTGAGACGCTGGTTTGGTCCGACAGTTTTGTGGCCACCCAGGACGGACAAACCGAAATCGACTTTGACCTTCCCGTGGAGCCACTCACGAACCGTCTCGCCAACCAAGAAGCCCGAGGCGTGGACCGCGATAGCCTTGTCTTGCCCTTCACCGCATCCATTCGCAGGGCCGATCCCACCGTCCCAACCACCTTGGGCCAACCCGAAAACGATTCCTGGGATTTTCGAATTGCAGCGGCCAGTCGTGACCGTCGGCTATTGATCCTCGACGGCTCATCGCGGTGGGAAACACGTTATCTGCGGAACCTGTTCGCTCGGGATCCCGCTTGGCAAGTGAACACGGTTCTGTTCGGCCCGGGCACGGACTCCCCCCAAATTTCACGGGGGGACAACGACGGAGAGGTGCCGGCCACAACCGAAGACTGGAACCGATTCGACGCAATCGTGTTGGGCGAAGTTCCACCAGAACAATGGACCGAGGCGGACTCCGTTGGCTTGCGAGAATTCGTTCGTCGCGGTGGCGGACTCATCATGCTCAATGGTCGTTACAACCGTCTGTCACGAATCGAGTCGCTGAACGACCTGTTGCCCGTCGAATTCGTCGACCCTGCGGGCTCCTCCGAAAACAATGACCTGCTTCGATACCAACGACAACAACCATCCGTTCAGTCCATTGGCCCCACAGCGACGGGACGTTCTCAACCGGTGATGTTGCTGAGTTCTGAGATCGCGTCCAACGAGCAACTTTGGCGCAGCATGCCGGTCCCGGGCGTGATTCCCGTCACAACGGCTCGGGCGGATGCCGAAGTCTGGGCAGATGCTTTGGTAGAAGCAACTGAGACATCTTCTCCTACCGACAGCCGCGTCCCTTGGTTGGTCACCCGTCTGTTTGGTGCAGGGCGTGTGTTCTTTCTGGCAACGGATCAAACTTGGCGTTGGCGTTACAAGATCGAGAGTCAACTGCACGGCCGTTTCTGGAATCAGATGCTGACCGCCGCAATGCAACCGCCGTACGCCGTGCGGGACGACTATGTTGCGATCGGAACCGACAAAATCGATTACGACTCCGGCCAATCAGCACTGATCCGGGTCCGGCTGCTCGACAATGAAACACCGTTCGGCGAGGGAGCGTCCCCCAACACCCCGGCGACGGTGGATGCCTTGTTGATTCGCGACGACCAAATCGTTGCCACCCTTCCGATGAACCTTGACGACGAGTCTCGTCGAACGTACTTGGCCCAAACCGATTCTCTGCCGCCCGGTGCCTATCACGTGCGAGTTCGCGCCAGTGGCTATGACGCTTCCGCCTTGAAAGCAACCGCACCGATTTGGGTGGAACCGTCCCGCAAGGGTGAACTGGATCGTGTGGCGGTGGACGAGGACACTCTGAAAGAGATTGCGAGCGCCGGCGGTGGCACCTACGTCCACGAGTCGTCCGCAGAAGAGATGCTGAGCCAGCTGCTGCCGTTGTCTCGCGGCCAAATCATTGAAACCGACACGTTGATGTGGGAATCATGGTGGCTGTTTGTGGCCATCCTGGGACTTCTAGCCGCCGAATGGTGGATGCGTAAAAAGGTGGGATTGGTATGAGCGAACTGCCCTACGGAATGCTGGGCGAACTGCCCAGAACGAACCACCAGGCCCCCAGCGAACTGCTGCCCGCAACTCGCGATGCGCTGCGTGCCTTCGCCAGACGGCGTGCCACACTGCAAGCGTGTCGTGGTGTCGCCGTGGGCGTGACCATGCTGATCACCGCCATGATTGCCCTGGCGTTGATCGACCATTTTGTGCGTCCAAGCACCCTGCCACGCGTCTTGCTGAGTCTGCTTGCGTATGTTGCCGCAGGCTGGGCAGCCTACCGAAACGGAATCGCTTCCGCATTTCAAAGTTCCCCCGCCGAAGTCGCCGGAAGCTTTGAAATCGCTCAAAGCAAACTTCGCGGTCAAATCCTGTCCGCCGTCGAACTCAGTGAAGTCGACCATCTCAATGGCTCGCCTGACTTCAGACGGAAACTGCAATCGCATGTCGCCGATCAGATGGGCGATGTCGAAGTGCGACGCTTGTTGCCCTGGAAACTGATCCAACAAGCCTTGTGGGTGCTGTTCTCCCTGCTCGTCGCCATCACGGCGTTGGGATTGATCCCGACCCTGGAATTGCCACGGCGCTTCGCGCGCGTCCTGCTGCCAATCGCCCCCATCCAACGAGCCTCCCTGACCAAAATCCATTTGCTCCAACCCGACCCACCATCCGCCATGGTTGCCGAAGGGGATCTCGTCGGCGTGATGGTGGAAGTGGACCGTTTGGGCCGGTCCGATGTCTGGCTTGAAATCCGCGACGAACTGGGACAAGAACGTCAGCGCATGGTCCGACGTTCACACGAAGCCCTCGCGAATCAAACACACGATCAGGCAGCCTTGGACGCACCTCGGCTGCCAACCTATTCGGCAAATCTTCCGGTCCAGCAAACTTCGGTTGAATATCGAATTCTTGCAGGAGATGCGGAGACCCTGTGGTACACGCTGACCCCGCAACCTCGCCCGCGTGCGACTTCGTTTGTCAAAGAGTATCAGTACCCGTCGCACACCAAACTGCCAAACAAAACCGTCACCGAGAACCATGGTGACCTCACCGCGTTTGTCGGAACCAAGGTCACGATGCGAGTGGAATTCGATCAACCCGTTCGAGACGCGGAGATGCGTTTCTCTTCGCGCGGTTCTGGGTTTGCCTTGGCATCCGTTTCCCCCGAGGATCAGCAGTTCGAAATCACCGTTCCGATCTCAACCCCCGGCAGCTATCGCCTGGACGCAACGGGTTCCGACACGGGACTGAACAACCCCTTTTCGCCGAGATACACGATTGACCCCGTGATCGACCGCAGCCCCATCGCGGCGTGGGACGAATCGATTCCGCGTCGACAAATTGCCTCGCCAGCGGCGGTGCTTTCGTTGGTCGGACATTTGGAGGACGACATTCCGATGGACTATGCGATCCAGCAAATCCTGTTGGAAGGTGAAGGGCTGACAGAAACCAAGATTGATTTGAAAGATCCCAGTTCAGTCGTTCGCGTGGATCTGAACTGGGACCTGGCTCGTTTTGATGGACGCGAAAATGCGGATGCAAAATTGCCGTCCGGCAGTCGCTTGAAGACTCGACTGATCGCCGTGGATCGAGCAGGCCACCGCGGTCAATCCAATTGGATTGATATTTTCATTGCGCAGTTGGATTTTGATCCCGATCGACATCACGATCTGTTGGCTCACCAAGAACTCACACAACAAATCACGCCTTGGTTCGAAGAACTGAACCAGATCAGTCAAGGCATGCAAAACAGCATGAAAGCCGCGATTGAGTCCACGGACACTGAGTCGTTCCAATTGAATCCCAATCTTCCCGCTCAATTGCAACAGCTTCGTGTCCGGTGGGAATCGATTTCTGGATTCAATGCCTCGGCCGATGAAATCTCACCCGCGCCGGACGAAGCAGCGCCGACCTCCATTCGCAAACTTCTGGCCTCGATGGACGATCCGATACGAATCGACCAATGGTCGCGTCTGGATTCGGCTGCCACTTTTGCCCTCGAACAGACGTCGCTTCAATACAAAACTTGGCAGCAGATTGGCGAGCAATTCCCCAACGACGATTCCGTGGACCAACGCAAACGGCTTTCGAGCTCGCATGTTGGCAAACTAGGCATGCTCACTCGATTGACGTCGCGGTCGATCGAGTTCACGAAAGCGATCCTGGCCATCGAGCTCGCCATGGGACTTTCCCAGGACATGGAAACGATTCAAACCAGCGCCGCGATGCTCGGTGACGCGGATGCCAACATCCCCATCACCAGGCTGCCGGGACAAAGCGAGCTGCTTCATCAGCAACTGCAACAAATCAGTGACCTCCTGAAGTCGATGGAACCGGATCTTCCCGAAGAAGTGCAGCGACACCATGAGCAAATTCATCGCTTCGTGGATCAACGCACCCAGGTCATCTCGGACGCTCGTGACAAACTTCGCACGTCGCAAGATGGGAATGCGGAGCGTCCCTTCCGCGAAACCATGCAGCAAATTGCAGAGGAAGTCAAAGCGTTGCGAGTTCATAGTTTGTTGCACGGCAACGTGGCCAACCGAATCGCCGCCGCGATGAAGGAGTTCACCGCGGAATCCATGGGATGGGCTGGACAGCTCGCAACGCTGAATCGAATCGGCAAGCAATGGCACGACCAACAACGCAAATCGAAATCACTCGCCGAACGCGGCGACTCCAATGAATTGGCTGAATCCAAATCCGTGGAACGACTGCACCAGGAATCCTTTCAAGGTCTTCGCGACACCATCCTGAACCGCCTGCAACAAGCGGAACGTTTTGAAGAAGCGAGAAGCGATTCCCAGGTGACCGCCAGCTCGGACCTCGACCTCATCGCCCGGACCCTGGACGCCATCACTGCCGATGGATTCGTCTCGCCGGAAAGTTCGGACCTCGACGAGGTCGCATTTCATGACCAAGTCTCGAAAGCGGTGATGACGCTGGATGCAGGAAACCAATTGCATCGCTTCGAGAAACAGTGGCAGTTCGTGGCCGACCGAGAACGGTACCCAGTCAATTCTGCTGACGGGATCATCCATCAACCCATCCGACTGGAACACATCCAAGTCGCCAACGAAATCCCGATGGCGCAAGTTCGGCATCTCGGCCTGGATCCCCGTGTCGCCGACCCGCTGCGGGACACTCGTTGGAATCAAGACGCCAGCCAAGCCCGTGATCGATTGAACCGTCGTCGCTGGGAAAGCGAAACGCCAGTGTCAGCGGCCATCCCGATTGAGTCGATCCTAAAAACCTATCAATCCAGCTGGAAGGATCTCGACCCGATGATGGAAGAGGCGCGTGAATTCCTTCGCAGACTCACACCGAGCTTGTCCGACCAGGCACGTGAGGCAGCGGAAGAAGCCAAGCAACAGAGCGATGCCATTGAAGAAGACCAGTCCAAACGTCCCGAATCCCCCGAACAGGTCGCGACCGAGGCGGAATCCAAGTTCGACGATTTGAAGGAGCAAGTCAGCGCGATCGCCGAACAATTGGCGGACCGAGCCAACAACGCGGACTACTCCCAAGCGGACGACGCGCAGGCTGCCCGCGATGCTGACCAGGCCATCGCAGCGATGGAACAACAGACCGAACAAGTTGCCAGCCAGCTCCGTGAAAACCAACCGGAAGAGGCTTCGCAATCACTTGATGACCTTTCGAAAACATTGGAGACCATTGCGGACCACTTCGAAGCCATCGACGAAGGTGAAGATGCCTCCGAGACTCGGGACGCCCTCAATGAACTGACGCCCTCTTCGGAAGCAAACCCGTCCATGGACAACCAGTTCGACGCAGCGGAAGCGGTCGCCAAAGCCAACCAGATGACTCCCGAGCAATTGCTCGAACAACTTGAAAAGAAGCTGCCCACCGACCAACCGATGCAAGAATCGCTGCAGGACATCACGAAGCAGACGGTCCGTGCCGCCGAACAAATGATTCGCGAAGCGGCCAACGAAGAAACGTCGCTGCGTCGCAACTTGGAACGTTCTGACGCAGAGTTCTCGGAACAGAAACGAATCGCTCGGGACGAGTTGCGTTCCATCTCGGATCGCGCCGACGCCGTCGAGAAACACTTGCTGGCAATGGCAGAGCAAGCCAGTGGGTGGTCCAACGAAAATGCGACACAGCGAGCAATCGAACAGATTCGCGATGATCTCTCCCAAGCAACGCAAGCCAGCAAACAGGCACAGAACGACGCGGCCCTGTTGGACGACCTGCAAGACGCCAACCAATCCCTTGGCGAGGCGGTTCAGGATGCCGCGAAACAAACCGCAGCGATCAACGAGAAGGCTCGCCAGATGCAGAAACAATCCCTGCACAACAACGAGCAATCACGTGCCAAAGCGGCTCGACAACTGGAAGCAATGCAACGACGGGGAAAAAACCAATACCTGCAATCGCTTCAGAACGAGAACCAACAGTGGCACCGCAATGTCGATGAGGCGGGCCGCCGAATCCAACAAGCTCAAAACCAAGAACGCAATGCTCAGCGAAGCCTCGACCAGGCCAAGCAACAACAGAAAAAGCACCCTGGGGAAGAGTGGGCAGAAAAAAACGTGGCAGACAAACAAGCCCAAGTCGAAAACGCAGCAACCGCGGCGGCAGCCGCCAAGCAAACTCGCGATTTGGCTCGCGAATCGGAGCGTCAGGCGAAACAACGGTATGAAGATGCTCGCAATCGAGCGGTTGCCAACCTCGATGCTGCCAATCCCGCTGCTGAATTGCTCTCGCGTGTCACTCAGCAGGCCACCGAAGAACTGCAGGACCTCGCCGAATCACTCGATTCCAACCAAGAATCGCTCGCGATCGACGAATCGCTCGAACCGCCCGCGTCCTCGAATCAACCCCTTGCCGAGCAACAACAGCGACTTCAACAATCTGTCGCGATGGCAGCGGAAGAACTTCGCAGAGCAGCACGCCACGAAGCACGACTGGGCAACAGGACTTCCGCTGAAAAACTTGACGAGGTTGCCACGGAAATCGAAGCCGTCAGTCAACAACCGATGAACGCAGCCCAAGAATCCTTGCAGTCCGGTGAAGCCAGCCAAGCCAATCAGCAGCTCGCCCAAGCGGCCGAGCAACTGCAAGCGAAAGCAGATGCACTCGCCCAACAAGCAAGCAGCGATCCAGCCAACAGAGAAGGCGACTCCTCCACTGCTTCGGATGACGCCCCGTCTTCCTCGCAGAGTCAAAAACTCGCAAAAACACTGGATGAACTGGACCGAGCCCTCCATTCACCGCCCCCGGATCCGGCAGGCAGTGACGCCCAATCCGATCCCTCTCAGACATCGCAATCGCAGCAAACGCCTGAGAACCAAACCTCAGATCAATCGGCGGATGGTTCCGCGGGAGAATCCTCCTCCGAGGCGTCAGGCAGCCAGCAGGCCAATCAGCCCAACGCGCCGGCCAGCCCCGGTCAGCAGCAAACGTCGGGACAGGCATCCTCGACACTGGCGGAAGCGGCTCAGCAAGCCATCCGCAACCTGGCTCAACAACGCCAACGACAGTTGCAACAGATTGCACAAGCCGGCGATCCATCCCAGCCATCGGATCAAGATTCCTCGCAACCAAGCAGTCCCCAAGCGAACCATCCAGCCCGCGGCGAAGGGCAAGCACGTGACAACTCTCTGATCGATGCAAGCGATTGGAACATTGCGGACGGGGATTGGGGCGACCTACGAGAACGTCAAACCGAAGAGGTCATCCAAGACCGTAAAGTGCGTCTTCCGATGACGTACCGCAAAGCGGTCCAGGCGTACTTCGAAGCTGTTTCCGCCGAAGCGGCCAAGTCCAGTGAATCCAAACCACGATCGGACAGGTGATTCCTGTGAAAGTTCCTCAGCACGCCCCACTCGACCGCCGATCCTGGCTCGCCCGAGCCATGTTTGGTACCGGCATAACGTGTGCAAGCGCACTTGGGCCGGGGGCAAACCGGTTCCTCACTTCAGCCTCCGCAGAAGAGGACCTGACAGATCTCTATGTTGATGACGCCATTGACCATTCCGTGAACCAGGGCATCCAGTTCCTGTTGCGATTGCAGAAGGAGGACGGATCGATCGCCGATCGCGGCAATGCAACGGCGATGACATCGCTGGTGATCATGGCGTTCGCATCCATCGGAACGATTCCGGAACCAGCGACTCTCGAGGGTCGCGTGATGAGCCGAGCCATCGAGTTTGTGTTGCAACCTCGCAATCAAACGCAGGGGTACTTTGGCCATCACGATGGGTCTCGCATGTATGGGCACGGCATCACCACGCTGATGCTGACCGAGATATTGGGCATGGGGGCAACCATCGACCAAAACGAACGGATTCACAACGCTCTGGTGCAAGCGATCCAGGTCATCCTCCAATCGCAAGCCGTCTCCAAACCACAACGCCTTCAGGGCGGGTGGCGATACAAACCCGATTCCAGAGACTCCGATCTATCCGTTTCGGTTTGGCAAGTCATGGCCTTGCGATCCGCCAAGAATGATGGCCTGGACGTCCCCTCCGAAGCGATCGATTTGGCAGTGGAGTACCTGAAAGAATCGTACACGTCGCCATTGGACGAAAACGGACAACCAAGAGAAAAGGCCAGCGGCTTTGCCTACACTCCGGGAACACATCATCCCGCATTCACAATGACCGCGGCCGGTTTGCTCGCCATGCAAACCTGTGGCCAATACGACTCCCCCTTGGTTGCTGGGGCGGCAGCGTGGTTGCTCGAACACCCTCCTCGAACAAACGAGCGGTTCTTTTTCTACGGCATGTATTACTACGCTCAGGGCATGCACCAAATCGGGGGAGAAGCCGCGACCACAGCAGCCAAAATGGTTCCTGAGCTGTTGCTGCGATTGCAAGCCGACAACGGATCTTGGGTCAGTCACCAGGGCGAAGAACGCAATGTGGGGGTCGCCTACGCCACCGCCTTGGCCATTCTCAGCCTCAGCGTTCGCTACCATTACTTGCCGATTTATCAAAGATAATCGACCGCCATGGGGGTGCATTCCCACCGTGAATCGCGACAGATTTGCCAATCACTCAATCCCCACGAAACGAATTGGATTGACAACCGGAACGGACCTGGGAATACTACCGGCAACGTTGCGTGGTGCCTTTGATCCAAGGCTTGGATCCTAGGAAACAGGGAACTTCGGTGAGATTCCGAGACGGCCCGGCCGCTGTATCCGACGCGAAGTTGCTGACTCAGTGACTTCCAAGCAAACACTCCTCTTGTGCCATTGTCATTGATCGGAATTTTCCGTGACAGACGAGAAGGCGAGCGTTTGCGAGTTTGCGTCGGGAGTCAGAAGACCTACCACGAAACGGACGCTAAGTGATCTTCTTGGGCGAGATCGGCGTCGGGGCGAAATCCAATTTCGCTTGGCTGTTTCGTTGAATTCCAGTCCGAATGATCAAGGCGACTTCCGCGCGGGTATTTCCCGAGCGATGGGTCCGCATTCGAACTGACTCGATCGCTTTGCATGCTCCCGTCTCCTCGTTCGCATTGCCGCCGCTACCGAAGCGTTTTCGCGATGGGTTTCACCTTGGTGGAATTGCTGGTCGTGATCGCCATCATCGGCGTCTTGGTCGGTTTGCTTCTGCCCGCCGTCCAGGCCGCTCGTGAAGCCATGCGGCGTGCGTCTTGCCAAAACAATTTGCACCAAATTGGTTTGGCGTTGCACAACTACCATGCCGCCCACAACAAGTTTCCACCGGGTGCGATTGAGGTGCGACCTCAGTATCCCAATGGAAAACAATTGGCTTGGTCTGCGTTTGTGTTGCCGTTTCTGGAGCAATCAGGACTGCACGAACAAATCGACTTTCGGCTCGCGTTTGATGCTCCGGAAAATGAAGTCGCCGCGGCAACCGCCTTGCCGACCTTCCTGTGCCCCAGCACGCCGCGGACCGATGGACAGATCCAAGGTCGCGGGGCGTCCGACTACGGCGGGATCTACGGTCAGCGAATCACGGGCCGAAACGATCCCCCCAACGGGATGATGCTGCACGACCGAGCTCTCGCGATGCGCGACATCTTGGACGGCAGTTCGAACACCGTGATGGTCTCGGAGGATGCCGCGTTTCCGGATGGGCAATGGATCAACGGACGCAACTTGTTTGATCAAGCCTTCCCGATCAACCAAGCCCCCGCATTTGAAAACGACATGCGTAGCTTTCACGTCGGTGGCGTGATGGTCCTTCGCGCGGACAGCTCGGTCACATTTTTGACCGAGCAACTCGACCTAGAGATCCTGGCGGCGCTCTGCACGCGCGCCGGACATGACGACGCCACCCTGTAACACATCATTGAATCAAACACTCCCTGGATCTGCCGTGAACCCGCTCAAGCCAAGTCGTTTCGCTCGTCGCCGACAGTTGCATCTGACCATCGAACAATTGGAATCGCGTCAGCTCCTTGCCGCGGGCCCTTACGCCCCAGCCGCGAACGAAGTGGGCTCATCCGCAATCGATCGCGAATCGCCCGCCATCGTGGGATGGGCCACCGGCGTGGAAGACTACACCCCGGGAGCCGCGGTGGATGAAGTTTGGCAGGAATCCTCTCGAGCTCTCGGTCCCGCTGAAGGACAATCCGGCAGCATCGTCTCGCTAGGACGAGCGGGAACACTCACGCTGACCTTTGAGGATCCCATTCGAGATGGGTTGGGATTCGACTTTGCTGTGTTTGAGAATTCCTTTTCAGACACATTTCTCGAACTTGGCTACGTGGAAGTCTCTTCCGACGGAGTCAACTTCGTCCGCTTTGAAAGCGATTCTCGCACCGACTCGGCTGTCGCTGCGTTCGGGTCCATTGATCCAACCAACTTGAACAACTTGGCGGGCAAGTACCGCGGTGGATTTGGCACGCCGTTCGATCTGCAAGAACTTCGCGGCACCGCCGGACTGGACGTCACCGCCATCACGCACGTTCGGTTGGTCGACATTTTTGGTGACGGCACCTCGTTGGATGGACAAGGCGACCCGATCTACGACCCCACCCCCACCACCGGCAGTGCGGGACTGGATGTCGATGGCGTCGCCGTGTTGCACGCCAAACAAACGGGTCCCGCGATCATCGATTTCGAAACCCTCGGTTCCGAACTCGGTGCCTCCACTTTCTCCAACCAAGCCCCCAACGGTTTCGAGCAAGAAGAACTGTCACTGAACAACGACTACAACTCGCTGTACGGAAGCTGGCAGGGCTGGTCGATTTCCAAGACAACCGATTCCACCACCGCTGATTTTTCCAATCAATACAGTGCCTTCCCCGGTGAGGGCCATGATGGCTCCGACACCTACGCCGTCGGCTTCTATTCCGAGTATGCCAGCCCCGAAAACCGCCCCACACTCGAACTGGATCCTGAAGTCGGTTCCCAGTTTGATTCGCTTTGGATCACCAACACAACTTACGCCGCACTTTCGATGACCGAAGGTGACCAATTTGCGAAGCAGTTTGGTGGCGACAGCGGCACGGACCCAGACTTCTACGAAGTCGACATCCATGGGCTCGACGACGCGGGAACATCCATCGGCACCGTGACCGTCGTGCTTGCCGATTTCCGGTTTGAGAACTCGGAGGATGATTTCATCGTGGATGAATGGATCCAGGTCGATCTGTCATCGCTTGAAAGCGCTCAAGCATTGCAGTTCCAAGTGCGATCTTCGGACATCGGCGACTTTGGAATCAACACTCCAACCTACTTTGCGGTCGATGACGTGGTCGTCAAACGCCCACAGGTCGCCTTGGATTTCGAAGACACATCGCTCTTGGAATCCGAATCGATGATCGGGCGAGTCTCACGGCCTGCTCTCGATAGCAGTTCGCCGATGACCGTCTCGATCAGCAACTCGAACAGTTCGTTGGTGAACCTGCCAACTCAGGTCACCATTGCAGCAGGCGCTGACTACGCCGAATTCACCGTTTCCACCTCTTACGATGACTTGGCTGGCCCAAATCAAACGGTTGAGTTCACTGCCACAGCTGAACTGCAGGCCCCACGAACTCGAGAACTGAGCGTGCTCGATGACGATGCAACGGGACTCGTCTTTTCAAGCAGTTCTTTGCAACAAACAGAAGGGGCCTCCGCCACCACGCTGACGCTTCGCCGCAATGACTTCGACATCTCATCCCCGTTGGCCGTTTCTGTTTCTGCCCAGCCCGATTCACGGTTGAACTACCCTGCATCGCTCACCTTTCCAGCGGGCCAACGCGAAGTTTCGCTGGTCATCTCGATCACGGATGACGAAAAGTTCTCGCCGGCACAGTCTGTTCAATTGGTCGCCACCGCTGAAGGACACGCTGAATCGGTTGCAACAGTCGAACTCCTGGATGACGACTCGCGTGCGTTGACCGCCACCAACCCAGCGTCTCCCTTGGAAGAATCCAATCCAAGTCAAACCGTCACCGCGATCATCCATCGCAATGATGCGTCGCTCGACCAACCCATGACAATCGGGCTCACCAACCCGAATCCAGAGTTGCTGACGATGCCGGCCTCGATTGTGATTCCGTCTGGATTTGATTCCGTCGAAGTCACCATTGGTTTGATCGACAACAACGTCGCAAACACCAGTCACACGTTCACGGTGGTCGCATCCAATCCGAACGCCGCCACTGCTGAATTCGATGTCACGGTGATCGACGACGAAGCCCCCACCTTCGTGTTGGCTCTGCTTGACTCGCAGGGCGTCGCCTTGAACGAAGTGACAGAAGGACAGTCGGTTCGTTTGTCGGTCACTCGCCCCGCATCCAGCGTGTCTGAATCGGTCACTGTCACGCTGGAACAGTCACTCACCGAACGCATCGATGGGCCCTTGGAAGTCACAATCCCCGCGGGAGCAACCGCCGCGGAATTGACTTGGCTGATCGAACCCGATGAGACATTGACTGGAAGTCTGGACTGGGTGATCGAAGCCAGCACGCCAGGCTTCGAAACCGCACGACTTGAAACCACTGTCTTGGATTCTGATTCGCCAGCACTGACGATCAGCGGGCCAACCGAACCACTGCTGGAATCTGATTCCACCTCGATCGGCGATTTCGAATCGTTCGGGCAAACCTTGGTCGCGGATGAATTCAACAACAACGCCGGACAAGCAGGTGTCTTCGTCGATGGTGAACTGACATTCGGCAATTCGTTTAGCAACGCGTACGGCTTTGACAGTTGGTCTGGATTCTCGATCAGTCGCGAGTCGGACACAACCACCCCCGGTTTCTTCAACCAGTACGCTGCCATCACCGGCGAGGGCGTTCGCGATTCGAACACCTATGCCATCGGATACAACGGTGCCGATGCCATCATCCGGCGTTCCAATGATTCTCAACCGTTCGAATCCATCGCCGTCACCAACACAACTTACGCCGCACTCTCAATGCTCAACGGCGACGCTTTCGCAAAGCAATTTGGCGGTGAGTCAGGCGATGATCCCGACACATTCGTCTTGACGATCATCGGCAAGAATGAAAATGGCGAGTCGATTGGCGAAGTTGAATTCCATCTTGCCGACTATCGTTTTGAAGACAACTCGCTGGACTACATCGTTGATGAATGGACCACCGTTGACCTCACACCGATCGGCCAAGCAACCCAACTGCACTTTGGATTGTCGTCCACTGACGTGGGCCAATTCGGCATGAACACGCCGGGCTACTTTGCACTGGACGACGTCCAGCTTGCCGCTCCAGGCGAAGGGCTGCCGCAACTCACCCTCCACCGGCAAACACTCGACAACAGCGAACCGTTGGAAGTGAGCTTGGTTGCTGACCGAACCGACATCCGGATCCCTGAAACGATCGTCATCCCTTCTGGGCAAGACAGCGTGTCAGTCCCAGTTCGTTTGATCGACAATCTGCTGGCAGAAGACAATCGAGAGGTCGCGATCACTGCCACGGCAAACGGGTTTGCCCCTCAAATCATCTCGTTGACCATCGAAGACAACGACACCCAATCGCTCACGGTGACTCACGATTCAAATGAAACGTTGAATGAGTCACAAATCATCGTCATCGACGTGGAAGACACAGGCTCAAGCCTCGATGCCGAATCGTTCCACAACGGCTCTGATCTGTCGGGAGCCATCGTTTCCGGGCCACTTGAATTCCCGAACGTCTACAACGAGCAGTACGACTTCTGGAGCGGTTGGGCGGCGTCCAACGTGACGGACGTGGCAACGCCCGGCTATTCCAACCAGTACGCTGCGTATTCCAACCTCTCTGAGGACCAACCCGGTGGTGGCGATTCTTCTGAGACCTTCTTGATCGGTGCAGGCAGCGGCGACTCCGCTCCCACCCTGACTCTGCCCGAAACAATGTCCGACGCCCGATTCGCGTCCATTTCATTGACGAACAGCACCTACGCGGCACTCTCAATGCAGCAAGGCGACTCCTTCGCGAAGCAATTTGGTGGAGAAACCGGTGACGACCCGGACTACTTCTTGCTGACAATCGTCGGTCTGGATTTGGCTGGTGAGACCGTCGGAACCGTTGACTTCTACCTTGCTGACTACCGTTTCGAGAACAACTCACTGGACTACATCGTCGGTGAGTGGACCACCATTGACTTGACCTCCTTGGACGGAGCCTCCCAGCTTCGATTTGATCTTTCTTCATCGGATGTCGGTGACTTCGGGATGAACACTCCCGCCTATTTCGCGGCAGACAACGTGGTCCTGGACCAAGTGTCCGCGGAGCCAACGTCGGTGGTGATCCATCGAAATGCAGCCGATCTGAGTTCAACACTACCGCTCACTTTCGAATCGGACGACCCACGTTTCGCGATCGATGCACCGATCGAGATCCCCGCGGGAGCTGACTCCGTTCGAATCCCGGTCTCGATACTGAACGACCGCACGGTCAACACCGACGGCAGCGCCCGCTGGACAGTGTCCGCAGACGGCCACATTGCCGGTGACGCCAATGTTTCGATCCAAGACGACGAAACCCCAGGCATCGAGTTGCACCGGTTGCTTCAGCCGTTGGAGGTCATCGAGGGCGAAGCAGCCAATTTGTACGAGGTTCGTTTATCGCAACGCCCTGCATCAAGTGTCACCGTTTCAGTGGAAGCTTTGATTGAATCCATGGATGCAGGTGAGCAACTCTCCCTCAGTGCAAACACATTGACATTCACCCCCGACAATTGGTCTGAACCTCAAACGATCACCGTCTCGGCCAACGTGGACACCCTGCAGGAACCCAATCAAACAGTTCAGCTAACACTGCAAATTGTCAGCGACCTCAGTGACCCCGGCTATGCCTCCGCGGAATCCCAACAGGACTTCTTCACACTCGTCGACTACCAACCAACCGACCTGAGTTTGGCGTTGGAAGCGGAGCAATTGGTCCTGCGTGATCTTCGCAATGATTCGGTTTGGACATCCAACAATCGCGACGAACGTTTCGCCGTTGTCCTGAATGGTCAAGCTCAATCGTTGTCGGTCGCCTCGCTCGCAGAGGCGACCGGCTTGGTCACCATTGAAATGGGTGCCGGTGACGATCACGTCTTGCTCGACACCACTTGGTTCACATCGATCGACGGCGGAGAAGGATTCGATCGCTTGATCCTTCAACCATCCGACGGGCTCGCAAATGAAAGCGGCGGATCCACCATCGACCTGGCGGCCTGGCTACAAAATCGGGTGGTTGGATTTGAAGAACTGGTGCTGGGTGCATCCAATCCTGACGAGCCCCTGACCTATCGGCTGGACTCGGCTCGCCTGACCACCTTGCTGGGAACCAATGCTCCCACCATCACCAGCATCGGCAGCCAAAATCTAGAGTTGACCGGAAGCTGGCAACTGGGAGCACCCCTCGTCGCGGACGGATTGATTCGCCAACGCCTGGTGTCCGAGACGATCGAAGTTCAAGTGATCACCAGCACCCCCTGGCAAAACGCGATTCGCAGCGAAGATGTCAACGCCAATGGCGAAGTCACCGCGTTGGATGCATTGACCGTCATCAACCGGCTCAACTCAGGCGAGTCCGATGAATTGCTGACGCCCAATGACCCCAATGAACTGATTGGCCGTTTCTACGATGTCTCTGGTGATGGGCGGGTTTCCGCCCTGGATGCGTTGCAAGTGATCAATTATCTGAATGGAGAAACCGCCTCAGGCGAACCAGTCACCAGCTCCCCTGATGCTCGATCCATTCAGATCTCGCCGGAATCTTCACGCACCGAAGCGATCACGACGAATCAGCTAAACCAAGCTCAAGCATCGGCACTAGATGGCCCTCAGACGCTCGCGTCGATCGTTCCAGAATCGTTGAGGCTTTCCGATCCAGGCGGTTTATCCACGGAGCTGATTGATCAGCTGTGGAATGAATCGGGGCGTGAATCCGACGATGATTCCGACTCGTCCGAAAACGGCGAGTGGATCGATTCCCTCGAGTTGCTGGGTGACTCCGCATGATCCCACCCACCGACACGCCCAAGTCGCCCTGCGTTGGGGTTTGCCAAGTGAATCACCAGCAAATGTGCATTGGATGTTCACGAACTTTGGGCGAGATTGGCAAATGGTCGATTGCATCCCCAGCAGAAAAACGTTCCATTCTTGAGTTGGTACGCCAGCGGCGGGCCGCTCAAGCTCCACCGGTCCAAACAGCGCCAGGCGAGGCCAACTCGTGACGTCTCGTCATCCGACGAACATGGCCTGTTGGCCCCTCCTAGTTTCCGTACCTTTGAATTTCCCGCCGTACCTTTGATTTTTTTGATTGAGTGTTCCTGTGAATCCAAGTAACAATCTGCAACGTTTTGCAATCGTTTTGGCCATGATCGGCATCGCTGTCGCTTCCCGCCTGCTCCCGCACCCACCGAACTTCACACCTTTGGCAGCGATGTGCTTGTTTGCCGGTGCGATGACGGTCTCTCCCCGAATCATGGCCGTATCGGTGATCATCGCGATGTTGATCAGCGATGCTGTGCTCGGATTCCATTCCCTGATGCCAGTTGTCTACGGTTGCCTGTTGGCGAACTTTGTCATCGGTCGCAAACTGGTCGGTGCCAACACCAGCGCGCTCAAGGTCTTCGCAGGTTCGCTTGCCGGCAGCGTGCTGTTTTTCCTGGCCACCAACTTTGCCGTCTGGGTCGCGTTCTACCCTTCGACTTGGACCGGACTGACCGCATGCTTCGCAGCAGCCGTCCCATTCTTCCAGTACACCTTGGCGGGTGATTTGGTTTACAGCGGTTTGTTCTTCGGCGTCTACGCATTGGCAACCAGTGGCGTCGTCTCAACACACGGCAATCTTCAACGAGCTACAGTTCCTGCACGAGCTGGCGAATAGTCTCGTCCAGTCTGGATAGCCCGCCAAATTGAAAGCCAAGTGACTCCAGCTTGGCCGATGACATTTCTCGGCCAGAAGATTTGGGATCACCGGTGAGCATCGCTTTCGAGTTCGTGATTTCCATCACGCGGCTGGCAATTTCATGCTCCGAGAAGAATCGATCGCAGCAGTTGTAGGTTTCTCCCGCGATCGGTGATTCTGTTTCGAGCAAGGTTGCAATCGCAGCGGCAACGTCTTTGACATGCACGACTTTTCCGCCGCCATCCGCTGGAACGGACTCCCCACGAGCGACAGCTCGCATCAAGTCAAACCACTTCGAATTCTCTAGCGGAGTGTCGACACCGTAGATGGCGACCGGGCGAAGGCTGGCGGCGTTGATTCGGCCTGAACTGCCGTACGCGTGCACCATCGTTTCCATCGATGCTTTGCACGCGCCGTACAGAGATCCGGGCCGCAGCGGATGCTGTTCATCCAGTGCAATACCCTCCACGACGTGCTGGTGAACGGCCCCCGACGAAACAAAGACGAACCGCCCCACTGAATGAACGGCGGCTGTTTCGAGCAGAGCAATCGATCCCATCAAATTGGTCTGGATGTAGTCCAGCGGCTGCTGCGGGACATCCATGAAGCCGGCCCCTTCACGCGCCAAAGCGGTGTGGACGACCGCATCGCAGCCGGCGACCAAGCCTTCCACCGAGCCTCGATCGTCCAGCTCACCACGGACCCAATCGACCCCCTCTAACTCTGGGGGAGCCGCTTTCCGGGTCCATCCGCGAACGGAGTGGCCGCCCTGCAACAGATTCGAAACGACGTGTCGACCCAAAAAACCGGTTGCACCGGTGACAGCAACGAGCATCGAAAACCTCTAAATGCAAAAATAAACCCACTTAGACACGCCTAGCGTTGCCGCAGGGCGCACAAAACGATTTTTGACTGGTTGACTTTCCAATGGGCCGTTAGAACGTGGGCTTCCGCCTGAAACGTTTATCCATTGAAAGTTGTCCTTTGTCTTCCACCGCATCCCCTTCTCAAGACGCCGGCACTGAAATCTCGAGCAACACCGCTGTTCGAGAAGAGATCCGAAATGTCGTCATCATCGCACACGTCGACCACGGAAAAACCACGCTGGTGGATTGTCTGCTGCGACAAAGTGGTCAGTACCGTGACGCAGAGCTCAAGGGCGAACGGATTCTGGATTCCAATGATATCGAAAAAGAACGCGGAATCACGATTCTGTCCAAGAACATCGCGGTTCACTACCGCGGCGTGAAGATCAACTTGATCGACACCCCGGGTCACGCGGACTTCGGCGGCGAAGTCGAACGCGTCGTCCAAATGGCGGACGGTGCCCTGGTGTTGGTCGATGCAGCTGAAGGCCCGATGCCACAAACACGATTTGTGCTTGAAAAGGCACTGCAAGCCGGCGTCAAACCGATCGTCGTGGTGAACAAGGTCGACCGTCCTGATGGACGTCCTCCCGAAGCACTCGACGAAGCACTCGAATTGTTGGCCGACCTCGGTGGCGAAGAACAACTCGACAGTGCCGCTTACGTTTTCGCGAGTGCCAAAGAAGGCTACGCCACCGACGATCCCACCAAAGTCACCAAAGACATGACTGCTTTGTTGGATCTGTTGGTCGATCACCTGCCCGGTCCAACCGTCGACACCAAGTCCGACTTTCAAATGATGGTCACCACGTTGGACTGGAGTGAATACGTTGGACGAATCGCGGTGGGTCGAGTCAACGCAGGAACAATTGAAACAGGACAGGCAGTCGACGTTCACACCATCGATTCCTCAGGCAATTCAATCGTCCGAAGAGTCAAAGCGTCGTGCTTGCACGTGTTTGACAAATTGGGACGTGTCCCCGCGGAGAGCGCCGGCGCAGGCGACCTGATCGCACTGGAAGGCCTCGATGACGTCGAAATCGGTGACACCATCACCGCCTGCGACACAGGAAAAGCGTTGCCACGACTGAAAGTCGATGAGCCGACCTTGGAAATGGTCTTCAGCGTCAACTCGTCACCGCTGGCTGGCCGCGAAGGCAAGTACGTCACGACGCGTCAAATCAAAGCCCGCTTGGAAAAAGAACTGGAACGCAACGTTGCACTTCGTGTCTCCATGATCGAAGGCACCGAAGCCTACGCCGTTGCCGGCCGAGGCGTGCTTCACTTGGCCGTCTTGATCGAAACCATGCGTCGCGAAGGCTATGAGCTGAGCGTTGGAAAACCACGTGTGGTTTTCAAAGAGATCGACGGCAAAAAGCACGAACCATTCGAAACCCTGCGTGTGGAAGTCCCCACCGAAGCGATGGGTCCCGTCATGGAACTGGTCGGTTTGCGCCGTGGTCAACTGGAAGAAATGAAGCAACGTGGCGACTACAGCCTGCTCCGTTTCATTGTTCCCTCGCGTGGTTTGATCGGATTGCGAACTCGATTGCTCAACGCGACTCGCGGAACCGCCATCATTCACCACCGATTTGAAAGCTACCGCGTGGTCGAGGGCGATGTGCCCCGCCGTGCCAACGGTGTTCTGATTTCGATGGTCGGCGGCAAAACCATGCCGTTTGCCTTGTTTGCATTGCAAGATCGTGCAGAACTGTTCATTCCACCGGGCACCGAAGTGTACGAGGGGATGATCGTCGGCGAAAACGCTCGCGAAAGTGACATGACCGTGAATCCATGTCGCGAGAAGAAGTTGACCAACATGCGTGCCAGCGGCAGCGATGAAAACGTCATCCTGAAGCCACCACGCGACATGTCCCTGGAAGCGGCCCTCGAGTACATCGAGGACGATGAATTGGTTGAGGTCACGCCTGAATCCATTCGCCTGCGAAAAATCCTGTTGAAAGAATCAGACCGCCGGCGCCAAGGCCGCAACATCTGATCCTGACCGATGCAGTTGCTACTCATTCGACACGCCGAAAGCGAGAACAACGCCAAACCGGTGCACGCTCGCGTTTGTGATCCAAGCATCACGGCGCGAGGTCGACTGCAAGCGGACTGCCTTGGAAAATGGATGTCGGGACTGGCCATCGATCAGCTGATCACCAGCCCGTTTCTTCGCACGTTGGAAACGACTCGATTCGTTCTGCAAAACGCACACACCGCCCCGCGACGGTACCCGATCGCGGTTTGGCACGATGTGTTTGAAAATGGTGGCTGCTACCATGGTCATCATGAAAAGAACTTCCGTGGTGCGGAAGGCTTGGGCCGAGAGGCGATTCACTCGTTCTTTCGAGACATCAGCGATCAACTTCCAGATCGCGAACCGCCTCCTCTCACGGTGGACTCCGAGATCCAAAGCGACGGATGGTGGGGCGGCAGAGATCCCGAATCTCCTGACCAGATGCGAGCTCGTTCCCGCTCGGTGATCGAACGTTTCGAGAACACGTTCCCACAACGCCCGAGTCATGAGCCTCGCAGTCTTTCCACCGATCCGGTGGTGGTCTTGATCGCGCACGCCGATTTCTTGCGTGAGATGTTGTCGCTGATGCTGGCTGGAACCGTCGCAATGGAGTCGGTTGGTCCCATCCCCAACACATCCGTCACTTCCCTACAATGGTCAACGACGGGCTGGAAATTGGATTCGCTCAACAGCGTGACCCACTTGCCTCCGCGATTGGTGACGGGACATCAAGCGATGCTTTCCTAATCCATTGTTTTGGAGGTGGAAGCAGACCCGATGCGTTGTCAGCAACGTAGCAGTTCGTTGCAACGGCAACTTTCCTTGCTGCTTTCTTCTCCGCCAAGTCCGTTCTCAACCATGCTTTTGATCGATTCGCTGACCAAACGATTCTCGATCGAAGGCGGAACTGTATTCGCGGTCGACAGGCTGTCGATGCGAGTCTCCCCCGGAGAGGTATTCGGCCTGTTGGGCCCCAACGGAGCAGGCAAGACAACCACGTTGCGAATGGTGCTTGGGTTGCTCGAACCAGACGAAGGATATGCGGAAGTCGCTGGCATTCGAACCGCTGAAAACCCGTTCGCAGCCAAGGCCAAACTAGGTTTTGTCTCCGCCAGCGACGGAGTCTATCCCTGGCTATCGGTTCGCGAGATGCTTCTATATTTCGCAGATCTTTATGGCGTGGCTCCCAAGAAAGCAGCGGATCGACTGAAAGAACTCGCCAACGTGATGCAAATCGAAGCGTTGCTGGATCGTCGGGCGGGTTCTCTCAGCACCGGGCAGCGGCAACGAGTGACCTTGGTTCGGGGGCTGATTCATGACCCGCCCGTGATGTTGCTCGATGAACCGACGCGTGGGTTGGATGTCGTCGGGGTCCAAACCATCTTTGAATACATCGCCCACCTTCGGTCTGCGGGGAAAGCGGTGGTTGTCTGCACTCACCGATTGGATGAAGCCGAACGGCTTTGTGACCAATTCGGACTGCTTCATCAGGGCCGCATTCGCTACCGCGGCACACTGAATGATCTTCGCCAAGAAACCGGACGCGAACATCTCGTGGAGATGTTTGTTGACTTGATGCAATCCACTGAACCGGCGCTGACCGAGGACCACGCGTGAATCTTTCCTGGTCTCGGCTTGGCCGACTCACACTCAAAGAACTTCGGGAAACCCTGCGAGATCGACGGACAATGCTGACATTGGTGATGATGCCATTGTTGGTTTACCCGTTGCTGAGCATGGCCCTGAATCGCTTCTTGCTCTCGTCTGGGATGCCGGCCGAGCAAGCCTTTCTGGTCGGTGTCTCGTCGCCCGCCGAACGCGATTTTCTGCAGGCGCTGATTGAAGATCCGCGAAGCGCGCCTCCGGAGCCCATCCTGAAGGTCAACGGAGGCCAACTGGCACAGTTCAATGTCGTTGTGCCCGAGGAGATGTCCGCCGAAGAAGCGTTGTCTCAGAACCGACTCGACATCGCGGTCAAGTTTCAAAACGGCCCTGACTCCGTTCACTCCGTCGAAATTGTCTCGTACAACAACGATCAAGCCAGCAGCACGGCCCAAAGGATCCTGACGGAGCGTTTGCAATGGCTGCAGTTGGCCGAGACCATGAAGATCGCTCAGAGGATCGATCCAAACTACCGAGCCATTGATTTGCGAATCCGGTCGATCGGCGAGAAGGCATCGGGCTCGATTCTTGGGACGGTGATTCCCCTGGTTCTGGTCTTGATGACAATCACGGGAGCGGTCTACCCAGCCATCGACCTGACTGCGGGTGAGCGAGAGCGGGGCACGATGGAGGCCTTGATGGCCTCTCCGGTTCCGCGCTGGTGGGTGCTGCTCGCGAAATACCTTGCGGTGGTCAGCGTGGCGTTTCTCACCGCCATGGCGAACTTGCTAGCGATGTTTGTGACCATGAAGGTGACCGGACTGGTCAGCATGCTGGCTGGGGAAGATTCCGCGATTGGCCTGCTACAGATTTTGCAGATCCTCGGACTGTTGATGCTCTTCAGTTGCTTCTTCTCTGCATTGCTGCTCTCGCTCACCAGTTTCGCCAAGTCATTCAAGGAGGCCCAGGCTTATCTGATCCCTGTGATGCTGCTGTCACTCGGTCCCGCCATGCTGTCCTTGATGCCGGGCGTGAACCTGGAGGGACCGCTGGCCGTTGCCCCGCTTCTCAACATCGTATTGCTCGCACGCGACATTCTTTCAGGCACGGCATCGACTGCCGGTGCGTTGATTGCCGTCACGAGCACGCTGTTTTATGCTGCGGCAACGCTGGGCATCGCCGCCAAATTGTTTGGCAGTGACGCAGTGGAGCGGACCAGTCAAAAATCGTTTGGTTCGCTTCTTCAGCGTCCCGAATCGATGACGAACCATCCCAGCGTGAGCCAAGCGGGGTTGGTCGTTGCGTTGCTTCTACCAGCCTCCTTCCTGATTTCGAATGGCTTGATGCAGTGGCTGCGTGTTCTTTCCGAAAGCATCTCGATCAGCTCCCAGTTGCTGCTCAATGCACTGAGCTTGATCCTGGTATTCGGTCTGATTCCTCTGATTGCAACCATCATTGGGAAGCATCGCTTTCGGTCCACCTACCGGTTTGCAAAGCCGCCGATGGCCTCTTTTTTAGGAGCCATCGTGCTTGCCGGAGGCGCGTGGGCATTTGCTCATGAAGCGTTGGCACTCGCCGATCAGTTCGGAATCGCTTTGTTATCCGATGACCAAATCGAGCGCACCCGGTCCTTGTTGGACAAATGGAAAACCGTCCCGCCTTGGATCCTGCTGCTGACCATGGCAGCGACTCCCGCACTCATCGAAGAACTCTGTTTTCGCGGGTATTTATTCTCCGCGTTCTCGGCCGTTCTTCGTCCCTGGCAAACGATCGTCGTCACCGCGGTGCTCTTTGGGCTTTTCCATGTGTTCGTGGGCAGCACGCTCCTCGTCGAACGGTTCCTTCCCACGATGCTGCTGGGACTGCTGCTGGGCTGGGTGGCTTACCGAACGGGAAGCATTTGGCCGGGCGTCTTGCTCCACTTCGTCCACAACGGGATGCTGGAAATGGCCGCTCGTTATCACGAACGACTGGATTTCTTGGGGCTCAGCGATGCGGATGGCTCCAAACACTTGCCACCAGCCTGGATTGCCATTTCAGCGATCCTCGTCCTTGTTGGCCTTTCCATCGTTGCGTGGTCAACACGTAGCAAAACCGTTGTGAACCAGGCATCGACCTAGCTGGTCGGAGCCGTCTCGATCTCTTCTGTTCCGACCGCCGGCTCTTCGCTCTCAGGCTTCGAGAGCTTGCTCGCTGCGTTCAGTCGCGCGGCGGCTGTCTTTTTATCCAAGTTCGCGACCAAGTATCGGACTTGCGTCTGCAGTTCTTCAGCGTGCTCGAGGAAATAGCTCAGGTGAGCCAGCGATTCTTGCGACGAATTCGCAATCACTTCCACCTTGCCGATTGGAACCGCTTCCTCTTCGCCGGGTCGGGTCGCATACAATGGGATCCGCACCACACTTTGGACCGACTTTTCTGGCAACCGAACGCTTTGCCACGTCGCGTGATAGCCTTCATGCAACCAAGCCATGTTCGCGTCGATTTGCACCTTGGCAAAATCATGACGCTTCGCGAATTCGACCAAAGGTTCCCAGACGGGCTCCCAGCAACCTTCGCCTTGAATTTGAACACTCCGCAAATGCTTGGAGGATTCGCAGTCTTGGGGACGAACAACGAACGAGTGAGCGAAGTGATACAGACGCCCTAACAGAAGCCTGCACTCCGAATGCCCAAACGTTCGCGTCAGCACCAAGAAACCGAGAACCACAACGGCCCCGACGAGGACCAACCAATCTTGGTTGAACCGCACCGAAAGAATCGCGATTGCGGAACTGAAGCTGCAAAGTCCTGCCACGACCAACAACATGCCGTTCGGGCCAAACTTCTCGTTCAACAGGTGGTGCAAGTGACCGCGGTCGGTCGCATACATGCTGCGTCCGGTCATCCATCGTCGAATGATGGCAGCGGTCGAGTCGAACAGCGGCAGCACCAAAATGGCGACCGGCGCGGCAACCACAACAGCAGACTCCTTCAGCGAACACCACATCGCCAACACGCCAACGATCAACCCGATCATCATGCTTCCGGCGTCGCCCAAAAAGATGCTTGCCGGCGGACGGTTGAACACCAAGAACCCGAGCAAAGCACCACACAAGGCGGCGGCAGCAATGACGGTAGAGGCCGAATGTCCGCTGGATGCACTGAGCAGTGCCAACCCACCGCAAACGAACGCTCCCACGGTGGTCGCCATCCCATCGGCACCGTCGAGCAGGTTGAGCGCATTGATTGCAAGCAACAACCACAAAACGCTGACCGGCAGAGCGAAAATCCCCAAGGGGATTTCGAATCCGAACAGTGAAATCGATCGCATGACGGTTCCGCTTCCCACGACGATCATGGCGATCACGCATTGAGCCAACAACTTCTGTCGGCCTCGAAGGGCCCATTTGTCGTCGATCAAACCGACAACCAGAATCGCAGTGGAGGCTCCTAGCAAGACAAACCAACGTGACGACAACTCCGTCATCTTGCTGAATTCGCCCCAGCCGCTTTCGTACGCAATGCCGACAACAAAAGCGATTCCTGTCGCGAGGAAAACCGCCAAACCGCCGGCCAAGGCGATGGGTCTGTCGTGAAGCTTCCGCTCGGCATCAGGGTTGTCAACCAAACCGATTCGAATTGCAAACGCACGCACCACCGGCACCAACACCAACATCGTGACGAAGGCAGCGGCAAGAGTGATGAGGATGAATGGTGTCATTGCTAGTTGATTGGATCAGAGGAGGGCAGTTTGACACGGATGCACCGAAAAGTACCGCCAAGGCCATCTTGGAGGGCCGTCCATCAGTCAGCAAGGCCGACCGGCAAACCCTGTGTGACAAGACTACCTCATCATTTTAGTACAACGGTTCCGCGTTGCATCATCTTACGCGCCAGACCGGAATCCACCCCCAGGGGTCACAAAAAGTTCAATGATCTTCGTCGGGATTGCGGTCAACAATCGTTGTAACCGAAAGATCTCCCCAAATCCTGCAACCCAAATGGGGCCGTGGCACCCCACTTGCATAGCGAAAACACTGGAATTTTCGCGATGAACGCGCCGGGACACCTGAGATCTTGTCGCCCCCCGGAACAGCTTCACTAACCCGACCGACTGCTAGCACCCCCAATTCGTGCACATTTGGCTAAACCAGAATCCCCGAAGCGGCGATAAAGAATGCGGGGACATCGCTCGCTAGCACAATCGCTACAAGCGGTGCGACCCAGATTCCGAGAGCCGTTGCAGCCAGTTTTGGGGGGCAAGATGGCGACTGGAAATGTTGCACGCACGAGTCGTGTGATCCAGATAGATCCGCCGCTAGGGGAGCCGGCATTATGACCCAGCTTAATCGACATGACGCGTCCGTCCGCCCGAAGCAATCGAGGCGAAACATCATTCGCCAACGAGCTCAACGAGCCTTCTTGGCGAGTCTTGCGGCAGGCCTTTTGACAACGGGAATGACCGGCTGCACCATCATGGGCGGCCTGTCATCCAAGATGACCCGAAGCGAGTGCGTTGATGACTTCATGGTCTCGCACCGCAACAAGGTCATGGCTTCCAAGGCTTGGTTGCGAAACTCACATTGTCACAAAAACCATCGGCACATGAAGGACCTTCGCAAGGGCTTCATCGAAGGCTACATGGAAGTTGCCACCGGTGGATCGGGATGCACGCCCGCTGTGGTGTCTCCTGACTACTGGGGTTGGAAGCACCAGTCCGGTGATGGTCAAAGTGCCGTGAACGCTTGGTTTGAAGGCTTTCCACTCGGTGTGAAAGCAGCGGAACAAGACGGGATTGGATATTACAACCAAATTCGTATCCAAACGCCGACACGTCCCGCACCTGCCGCGATGACTGGCTCGATGGCGCCCACGCCGGCCGCCGCCGCTCCGCCCGTCGCAACGACCAACGCCCTGCCACCCGGCATCCAACTCGGTGCAGGCGAGACACTCGTGCCAGGCCGAGTCACGTTTGAAGACCCGAATGAACCAGCAGTTGGCTTCCCAGAAGAAGCCCCCGCCAACTTGCCTGTTCCAGTCAAGCAAGCCAGCGAGAAGATGTCGGATCCCAAATCAGACGCCCTGGATGATCCATTCTCTCAAATGACGCCCACTCAACGTCCTTCGGATCACTTTCCAGAAGCGACCGAGTCATTCTTGAGTGATCTTCCCGAGCAAGATACTTCGACGCCGGTTGACCTCGTTCCGAAAGAATTTCAGACACCGGTCAGCACGAACGTCGCCGAACCAACGCAAGACGAAATCGACTCGGTGATCGAGGAGATTTTTGGACGGCCAGATCGTCAGGCCCAATCAAACGAAGCAGTCGAATCGCCTGCAAACAATCAATCGATGCAATTCTTGTTCGATTGATTTCAGACCGTTCCTCAACCACAGACCAGTCCGGGCGGCTTTGCACCCGATTGCACTTTCAGAGAGTTCAAGGATGAACATCAACCTCTTTCAAACCCGAGTGTGGAAACACATTCGCTACACGGTTGGACTTGGCGTTGCCGCGTCGCTGGTCGCTTCATTGACCGGCTGCTCGTCGTTGACCCAGCCAATCGATGGCGTGCCGGCTCACCGCTTGCCACCCGAATTCTTCCCGGCTCCCAAGAACAATCTGGTGCCGGTGGATATCGCGTTGCTATCGCTCGAACCGCCACGTGACTATCAACTTGGCCCGGATGACATCCTCGGCGTCTACATCGAAGGTGTTCTGCCCTTCAACCCGCCGAACACGCCGCCCGAGCCACCTCCGGTCAACTTCCCAGAGCAAGACAGCACTCTGCCGCCATCGATCGGTTACCCCATCGCGGTTCAGGATGACGGCACGCTGTCGCTGCCTCTGATTGAACCCCTGGAGGTCGAAGGGCTGACGCTCGATCAAGTTCGCGAAAAAATTCGTGAGGCTTACATCGACAATGACATCCTGCGAGAAGAAAAAGCTCGCCCGATTGTCACACTCATCAAAGAGCGAACCTACGACGTGATCGTGGTCCGCGAAGATGGACTGGGCGAAAGCAACCAACGTTCACTTCAGGCTCAGTCCAGCGAGTTCATTCGTGGCCGTGACAACTCGGCCAGCGGTGGCTTGGTCAAACTCCCTGCCTACAAGAACGACATTCTGCACGCTCTTGTCGAAACAGGTGGTTTGCCGGGGCTCAATGCCAAAAACGAAGTGCGAGTGTTGCGAGCCAGCGAAGCTGACAAACGCAAGCGAGCTCAGTTCGTCCGAGACTTTTACGCGTCTCAACGCAACGCCATGCTCGATCCCTGTGTCTGCCCGCCTGAACTGCCGCCAGACCCATCGATCCTTCGCATCCCATTGCGATTGCCACCAGGAGTCATTCCCAACATCTCACCGGAAGATGTGGAACTGCAAGACGGTGACATTGTTTACATCGAAAACCGCGAAACGGAAGTCTTCTACACCGGTGGCCAGTTGCCCGGCGGCGAATTCCCGCTCCCTCGTGACTATGACTTGGACGTCCTGGGAGCGATGGCTCTCGCTGGAGGAGGCATCGGACAAACGACCGGTGGCAGTGGATTCGGAGGAGCACGATCGGTTGGCGGAGTCCCACCAGGAATGCTGTATATCTTGCGTCAAACACCTTGCAACGGACAAGTTGCGATCGAGGTGGACCTTGCGAGAGCAGTCAACGACCCGCGAAGCCGTCCACTGGTTCAACCTGGCGACACTTTGATCTTGCAATACAAGTGTGAAGAAGAACTGCTGAACTTCGGCCTCGGTACTTTCTTCACCTACGGTATCCAAGAACTCCTGCGGAACTGATCCTCGATCACCCTCGAGTCAAACGAACGAAACGTCGTCTTCAAATTGGAGACGACGTTTTTTCGTTGCTGGCCCCAGCGACGCTCGATCTCAACGCCCACCCAGCAAACTCGAATCGAGCTTGCTCTTCCAGACCTCAGGAACGGGTGCTTCAAAGGTCAGGCGTTCTTTTTTTGTTGGATGCATGATCGAGAGCCGCCAACTATGAAGCGCGATCCCGGTCGGCCAAGACCGTTCGCTTCCATACTTCGTGTCACCCAAAATGGGAAAGCCGGCCTCCGACCACTGCAGGCGAATTTGGTGCTTCCGGCCAGTCAGCGGTTTGACCTTCAACAGCGTTGAATCGCGTTCGTACCCGGACACGTCAAATTCCAAACGAGCCTCCTTCGCGTCCGCTCTCGGATGATGAGCCACTCGCATGCGATGGGCGGCATCGTCTTTGTAGACATCATCGACTAACACGCCCTGCTGCTGCTCGACCCGTCCCGCCACCACCGCAAGGTAGGTTTTCTTGGCTCCCTCGCCAGAATGGTTCGCGAACTGGGGCGTGAGTCGACTGGCTGCTTTGCTCGTCCGCGCCAAGACGATCACCCCTGAGGTCATCGAATCCAGTCGACTGACAATGCCAAGGTAGACCTTCCCGGGTTTGCTGCAAGTTCGCCGGATGTAGTCACACCCCAACGAATGCAAGGTCGGCTGCCCAGTCGCTCCCATCGTCGCTAACTTAGTGGGCTTGTTCACCACGAGCAAATGATTGTCTTCGTAAATGACATCGACTTCGCTCATGATCTTCGAATCCTCAAATTAGAAAGTTGCGTCGCCGATGGATGGTCCCGCCAACGCGAATTTGAAATCGGACAAGCGTTCGCTTGAGCAAGCCCAACCCATTCTGCGGGATGTATTCGGGCACGAGTCGTTTCGCCCCAGTCAGTCGGCCGTCATCCAACACATTCTCGCGGCAGAGCACGCCATGGTGATCATGCCCACCGGGCGTGGCAAGTCACTGTGCTTTCAAATCCCCGCCTTGCTCGGATCGGGCGACGATCTGACGCTGGTGCTTTCACCACTGATTGCGTTGATGCAAGATCAAGTGGATGGGCTGGTCGCGAAAGGCATCGATGCCACTCTCATCAATTCCTCACTGGATCGGATGGAGCGAGAAAAGCGACAGGAGAAACTGCGTCAGAATCGCTACCGGTTGCTCTACGTCACGCCTGAACGATTCCGGAAGCCTGAGTTCCTCGACGCTATCTCAGGACGAAACATTCAGCTGCTTGCGATCGACGAAGCTCACTGCGTCAGCCAATGGGGGCACGACTTCCGGCCAGACTACAGCCGAATTGCCGACATTCGAAAACAACTTGGATCTCCGACGACCATCGCCCTCACCGCAACCGCCACGGCAGAATGTCGCGCCGACATCGTCGATCAGATCGGACTCGAAGATGGCGACATGCGACTGTTCCACGAAGGAATTGATCGCCCCAACTTGCGAATCGATGTCGAAACAGTGATGGGTGACGACGAAAAGCTCGAACAGATCCTGAAAGCTCTCTCTGAACCGCTGCTTCCGTCACCAACCTCTCAGGCCAGCGGTGGGACGATCCTCTACTTCTCGTTGATCAAGACGTTGACGCGTTTCAGCGACCTGCTCTTGGCGAGATCCATTGATCATGTCTGCTATCACGGCGATCAATCACGCAAGGATCGACGTCGGATTCAAAACCAATTCATGTCGGGCGAACGAGATCTCGTCCTGGCCACGCCTGCTTTTGGCATGGGAGTCGACAAGGAAGACATTCGGCTGGTCGTCCACGTCGAAACCCCAGGTTCCATTGAGTCCTATTACCAAGAGATTGGACGGGCGGGCCGCGACGATCTGCCGAGTCGTTGCCTTTGGCTCTACGATCAAGATGACCTGATGACACAAATGCAGTTCATCGAGTGGGCCAATCCGGATGCCGATTTCTACGATCGCCTGATGTTCTCACTCGAGAACCACGCGGATCGTTGCATCGCGTATGGCCTGGACTGGCTTCGCAACGAACTGCAACGGGTCAGCCCGCATGACCACCGGGTCGACACTGCCCTCGCCATGCTCGACCGGCATGGCGTGGTCGCAGGCCCGCGGGAACCAGAATGCTTCCAATTGATCGGCCCGTTGCCAGAACAATTCCGAAACAACTCGTGGCTCTCAGAGAAACGGCAACGCGATCAAAAACGCCTGTATGCGATGGTTCAGTTTGCTACGACACCGAGTGATGAACGCCAAGCTTTTCTAAACCGCTACTTCTTAGAAGATGCGTCGATCCAATGAATCGTCCATCACGATGCAGCTCTGGCATCCAAGCCACCCGCTGCTTCAAACAAGTCCAAAGCCTGAACGGTTTCCGCCACGTCATGCACACGAATGACATGAGCACCAGCCGCAGCGACTGCCATCGACACCCCCAGCGTGCCAGCCATCGGGTCGTAGTCGTCGCCTGAAAAACGCTCCTTGCTCTGCAACAGCTTCTTGATGAATCCCTTCCGGGAATGCCCAATCAAAATGGGCGTTCCGTGCGAAGCGAAGCGTTGGGTTGCGGTTAACAAGGTAAGATTGTGCTCGTGGGTCTTCCCAAACCCGATTCCGGGATCCAAACAAATACGCTCTGAATCAATCCCAGCGTCCAGACAAGCTTGCCGGCGAGCCAACAAATACTGTTCGATCTCCGCCACGACATCGTCGTAACGAGGATCGTCCTGCATCGTTTGCGGGTTGCCTCGCATGTGCATCACGCAGACGCCTGCCGATGTTTCAACGGCCACCGCAGGCATCATGGAATCACCTTCCAAACCCGTCACGTCGTTGATGATCTCTGCGCCGGCGTGGATTGCGGCTCGCGCAACGGAGGCTTTGCTGGTGTCGATGCTGATGGGGATGGTCAACTGACTCGCCAACCGCTCAATCACTGGCACAACACGGCGTTCTTCGGTCTCCGCATTCACCGGATCGCTGTAGGGACGCGTGCTCTCACCGCCGATGTCAATCAAGTCGGCTCCCGCGGATTGCATTTCCAACGCAACGTTGACCGCATCCGCCAAAGTCTTCTCACTCGCAAGTTGCTCACCTGCAGAAACGAAGCGGCCACCGTCTGAAAAGCTATCCGGCGTGACGTTCAAAATCCCCATCACGAGCGGACGTCGGCCGATTTCCAAGCAACGCCGAGACGTCCGCCACACCGCGCGTCGGATCATGTGTAGCGAACGTTCTGGTGCTCAGGCTCAAAGAATGCCGGCAGCAATGAATCCACTCGCAGCAACCCCTCACGAGTCAAACGAACCTCATCGGGATGCACTTCTGCCAGGCCTTCTTCCACGTAACCATCCCAAACCGATTTCCAATCCTCCACGATATCAACGCCAAACTTGGATTGGAAATAGTCCCGTTCGAGGAAACCGCGTTTCAGCAACAAAATCATTTCGCGAATCAACGCTTGGTGCTCGGTCGGAACAAATCCGCGGCCGAGCGGCAACTTCCCTTCCTCAATCGCGCCGAGGTACTGCTCCATGTGGGGCAGGTTTTGGTAGTGAGCGCCCGCTGCGTGGCCAAAGCTAGCGATGCCAGTTGCTAACAGGTCGGCACCTCGCCAGAGATTGTCACGGTAAGAGAAGTTCACTTTCCCGGTGTCTTTGACCAACGTGTAAGCGCTGCTGACTTTGTATCCTGCTGATGTCATCTCATCGAAGGCGTAGCTGACCCAGTCGCGTTTGGTCTGCCAGTCAGCCACCGGGCTGTCAATTTTGTTGCCCAAGATATCGGCGCTGTAAACCGTGTTGAACGGCAGTTCCATTTGGTAGATCGTCACGCTTTCTGGCGACATGTCGATCGTGCGACGAATGTTGTCTCGCCAGTTCTCCCATGTCTCACCCACCATTCCCGAGATCAGGTCAATGTTCACATTGGGGAACTGAGCCGCTTCAATCCACTCCCAAGCCGCGAAAACTTGTTTTGAGAGGTGAGCCCGACCGTTCTCTTCCAACAACTTGTCGGAGAAGTTTTCAATTCCCAAGCTCAACCGGGTCACACCCAATTGCTCACGCAATGTCTTGACTTTGGTCTCACTCAGCGTGCCTGGTTCACATTCAAAGGTGACTTCTTCGGCACCATCCCAAGTGATGTGCTCGCGCAAACGATCGGCGAGCTTGGTCAATTGTTTGGGCGAAAGAAAACTGGGCGTCCCACCGCCGAAGTAAACAAACCGAAACGGGCGATCACCCATCACCGGCAGTTGACTGACCATCGAAATCTCGTTGCACAACGCATCGACGTAGCGTTGAACTTCTTGAGCTTTCACGTCCGTGAAAACTTTGAAGTAACAAAACTTACAACGCTTTCGACAAAACGGGATGTGCAGATACAGCCCCAACGGATTCTCGCTGGTCGGTGCGGAATCCATGCGTTGCTTCACGTCATCGAGCGAATCCGCTTTCCACTGGCTGTAGGGCGGGTAATTGCTGATGAAGTAGCTGCCGACTTCCGTCTTGCTACCTTCCGGCTTTTTTTCGCGAGACTCGTCCTGGGTCGATGCAGTCGTCATAAAATTCCCGTTTGCGTGCGAATGATCAGTTTCAGAATAGTCGATTCGCTGCTCACACCGAACCGGTGAGCCTCGAATCCTGGCCAAAAACGCTTCGGTAAAGAAGCCTTACTTGGGCCCAAAGCTGCGTACCATGCCTTCATCGTCCGCGATGACCAAACGCCCCCCCACAATGGCAGGCTCACCGATGAAGGCACCGCGAATTTCGAAATCCCACTTTTCTCGTCCGTCAAGGAGCGCCAAACGCACGAGTCGGCCGTCCGTCGATGCGATCCAAACATCCTCGCCCGCAATCACAGGGGAAGCGTCCGCACGCCGTTTCAAAGTCACCCTCCATCGAAGTTGGCCAGTTTCGCGTTCAATCGCATCCACCGTTTTGTTGCGACTGGTCACGACAACCACTTCGTCGGTGACCGCGACGCTGCCGCGGTATTCCTGGCTTCGATCGGGATCACTGTATTCCCACGTCGGCTCGACGGGAGCATCCGAATCGTTTGATGGTGAGAACGCGTACAGCACGCCATCCATGATCGGAACAAACAATTCCCCTCCCTGAATCGCGGGTGTACTGCCCGTTGGGCCTCCCAATGGAATCGCTTCCCGTGAGGCCTTGCCGGTGCTCAGGTCCACCACATGCAACCCGCCATCGCATCCGCCCAGGTAAGTCTTCCCATCGCCGATGGTCGCGCCACAGCGGATTTGGTCGCCAGTTTCATACTTCCAAATCAGCTCGCCCGAATCCAAAGCAAAACAATACAAACTGCCATCCTGGCTGGTGACCAACACCCGCGGCTGCAATTCAATCTCCCCTGCTGAATCAGGCCGGCGCAACACGTAGAAAGAAGGCGACGCGCTGATTTCGCCACCGGTCAAGCTTTTCCAAAGCTGCTCCCCTGAGACAGGATCCCAAGCGACCACATTGCCTTCGACATCTCCCGAAACCAAAACAGGCGACAGGTTTTCGGCCCACGATTGAATTCCTGCCGGTTGCAAAGGACTGGTATTCGCCGGCAGGTCGCTCGCATCCAGAACATTCACAGCTCCCACAGACGGGCGAACGTCCAGGGGCAAGAACAGGGCAGGCGAAGCGACGAACCCCGTCTCCAACTCGTGCCGCCACATCGACTTTCCCGTTGAAAGCGAGATGGCTTCGAGACCGCCCATCACATCCACCACGAAAACGTGGTTGCCATCGCTCACGGGAGCGGACTCAATCGCTTCCGCGGTCTTGGTTTCCCATTGCAGCACCAACTCTTCCGCCAATCCGGTCGCTCGTGCTCCGGTCCCGGCGAAGTTCCCACGTGCCGTTGGCCAAACCGGCGAAACAACATCTTCTGCGAATGCCGCAGGCAGAACGCATCCGCTTAGTAACACAGCGAGACAACAACCGACTCGAATCATGGCGGGAACCTTTTTTGCGGATGCGGTGTCTTGAAAGCAGTGAATCATCGTCCATTCAGCACATTTTGTGTGTTTCTGGTTGGCCTCCCGTACTGCCCAGCAGAACGCTGCCGACTATTATAACGACCAGGCGAAGTCTCGCCCCCATCTGCCCTCATTCACGACCACCGAAGTTTTATGATTTGTGTCAGTCTCGGCCGTGCCCGCCACAAACGCATGATCGCCGAACACCAGTACTTGGTCGAACAAGGCGCCCAGCTCGTTGAATTGCGTCTGGATTACATTTCGCGCGCAGTGGACCTGAAACGATTACTCAATGACCGTCCCGGGCCCGTGGTCGCCACGGTTCGTCGCAAAGAGGACGGCGGGCGATGGGAACGATCCGAGCAAGATCGCCTCATGCTGCTACGCAGTGTCATTGCAGCGGGAGCCGAATACGTCGACATCGAAGCCGATATCGCCTCGCAAATCCCACGATACGGCAACACCAAGCGAATCATCAGCTACCACGACTTCAGTGGCACACCTGAAAATCTCGACGAACTGCACGAGGCGATGGCAGCCGAAGACGCCGACATCGTCAAAATCGCCTGCATGGCAAATTCATTTTCGGACAACATCCGAATGATCAACCTCTGCAAGAACGCCAAGATCCCAACAATCGGGATCTGCATGGGCGAGATCGGCATGCTGACCCGGATCCTCGCCAACCGCGTCGGATCACCCTTCACCTACGCGACGTTCAGCTCGGACAAAAAACTTGCTCCGGGCCAATTGAACTGGAAGGAAATGAACAGCGTCTATCACTACGAAACGATCAAAGAAGACACCGCGTTGTTCGGCGTGATCGCAGACCCCGTCGCCCATAGCCACAGCCCGCTGATTCACAACGCAGCCTTTGTCGACGCGGGGCTGAATGCTCGCTACCTGCCTTTGCGGGTGCCCAAGGATGACCTGCCTTCGTTCATGAACACCTGCACGGACCTCGGCATCCAAGGCATCAGCATCACGATTCCCCACAAGGAATCAGCTCTCCAGTACTGCACACAAGCCGAATCGGCCGCCACTGGCATCGGTGCGATCAACACGATGGTCTTCAACGGGGACGATCGCCTCGGATACAACACCGACTATCGAGCTGCGATGGATTGCATCGAAGAAGCATTCAATATCGAACGGGGCACCGAGAATTCCCTGCAAGGAAAAACGGCACTGATCCTAGGAGCCGGCGGCGTTTCGCGAGCCATCGCGTGGGGACTGCGGCAACGCAAGTGCGACGTCACCATCAGCTCTCGAACCCGGGAACGCGCTGAGATGTTGGCCGCTGACATCGGTTGCCATGTCGTCGACTGGGAAGAACGCCACGACACGAAAGTCCAACTGCTCATCAATGGGACTCCAATCGGCATGCACCCAGATGTCGACAACACCCCGTTCAACCAGTCCGCTCTGAACCAGTTCATGGTTGTCTTCGACACGGTTTACAACCCCGAAAACACGCTGCTGATCAAACAAGCGAAACAGAAACAATCTCGCGTGATCACTGGTGTGGACATGTTCGTCCGCCAAGCCGCGTATCAGTTCAAACTCTTCACCGGCCAAGAAGCTTCGATCGAACTGATGCGAAAGAAGATCAAAGAAGCCACGAACCCAGTCCAGCTGAACTAAGAGCCCTCACCTTCAGAGGTCGCGCCGGTTTTAAATGCTGAGCCTGTAGCGTCTTGAGAACCCCGCCCGACGAAGTTGGGAGGGGTCGGAAAGCGAGCGTTCAGCGAGCTTTTCGGGGGAGGGCGGTGCGAACCGCTTCCCGTGCCCGGACCCTTCCTCGCGTACGCCTGAACGGCGTCGCTCGCCCTCTCCCCCAAAACTTCGTTTCGGGAGAGGTGCATCGTGCGGAAACCCGCTGAAAAACCGTGTCAAAAAACGGCATGACCTCTTCCGTGAAAGTGGCAACGGTCGGTCGATCCGACGGTTAGATCGCCAGCTAAATCGTCAGCTTGCGATCGCGAGCCACCACCTTCCATTGCTCGCTCACACGATGATCCCGCACGCATTCCGCATGCTGATGCAACGCGACCGTCGGACAAATGTGCACCGGGACGCCGTAGAGCACATCGCCACAGCGGAGCGAACCGCGTTCCTTGGTCTGCAAAACCAGGTGCTCTTCATTGTGACCAACCACCTCGTGCTCCTCCTCCCAGTTCAACCACTGGACGCGTGGAAGTGGCATCTCCGACGCAATCGCTTTGTGACCGAGATCGAGGCAAACGTGCGACTCCGTGGGCCGACTGATCACGCGGGTCATCACAACTGCCGCGGGCTCGAAAGGCATTGCAGGAGAGAAGGTCGGCTGCCCCGCGTCCCACAACACCGTCGTCCCGGCGCCCGTTTCGATTTCAAGTTGCCGAGCCCGTGCCTCCGCCTGCCAAAAACTGGCGGTGGGCGTCCCTCCCGCAACCAATCTCGGCTGGGTTTCAGAGTCGTGCTGCCACTCCGCGAGCCACGCCCAAAACGGCTTCATGACGTCATCGAACTGTTGCTTCAAACGCTCGGCATCCTTGTCATGCAAGTGACCGTCGTAGACGTGAATCCCAGCGAAAGCAACATGCTCCCTCGACAACAGAGATCGAACCAAATCCGTTGCGGCAGCGGATGGCGTGATGCCGGTTCGGTTCATGCCAACGTTGACGTCCAACCAGACGCTTCCGCAGACACCGGCCCCTTGAAACGCATTTTCAAGTTGCTCCAACACCGCAGGTTCATCCACCAAGCACGAGAACAAACAACCGGGATAGCGTTTGATCAGCTTCACCAAACGCTGAATATTTGGTCCCACTGGCTGCACGGCAAGCAGAACATCCTTGGCCCCGGCTTCGGCGGTCATCTCAGCTTCTGCAATCGTCGCCGTCTTGAACCGAGTGATCCCCGCGGCAATGTTCATCTGGGTGATGGCGGGCATCTTGTGAGTTTTCACATGGGGCCGCAGACGATCGGAACTTCCCGCCATTTCGATCATCCGATCTAAGTTGGCTTGAACTCGATCGGGGTAGACCAACAACGCTGGCGAATTGACTTCATCGAGATTGTCCGTTTCGTACCAGGGACGCGACATGGGGGCAGGGGAACGAGAAATCCGATCAGTCCAATGTTTCGAGTTCAACTGGCAAAACCAATTCAGTACCTTGGCGGAGCACCGTGACGTCAACCACGTCACCACGCTCGTAGTTCTCAAAAATCAGCGTCAAATCCGCCGTCGAAGTGACCTGATGATTGTCCACCGCCACAATGATATCGCCCAGCACGATGTCCCCGAAGCGGGTTCGACGCGTCGGCATCAATCCTGCCTCCGCAGCGCTGCTGGCATCAGGCACCTCCAGAATCAAGACGCCCGGCGGCAACTTGAACCGCTTGCTCATTGAATCGCTGGCAACCGTGATTGCGATTCCGGGGCGGATGATTCGCCCGTGTTCAATCAACTCGGGAACCACCCAACGAACCGTGTCGACAGGAATCGCGAATCCGATTCCGGCGTAAGCTCCCGAGGGGCTGTAGATCGCTGTGTTGACGCCAATCAATTGCCCCGAACGATCCAACAACGGCCCGCCACTGTTGCCAGGGTTGATCGCCGCGTCGGTTTGAATCACATCCTTGATTGGGATCCCCGAGTCCGACTTGATTTCGCGACCGAGCGCACTGATGACGCCCGTCGTGAGGGTCTGATCCAATCCGAAAGGGTTGCCAATCGCAAGCGCGGTCCGCCCCACTTCCAAATCAGCTGAGACACCTCGCGGGATAGGACGAAGCCGTTTCGCAGGGGCATCGATTCGCAACACGGCAAGATCTTTGTCCGGGGCAACGCCCACCAATTTCGCCGGAAAGCTGGTTTGATCATCAAACGCGACCATCGCCACGTCGGCGTTTTGAATGACATGATTGTTGGTCACGATGTGCCCGACTTTGTCCCAAACAAATCCGGTCCCACTGCCCTGCGGTATCTCCTGCAAGTTCATGCTGAGGAAATCGCGAGCCACCTTGGAGGTCGTGATGTGGACGACCGATGGTGATGTCACCCGGAACAGTTCAATCGTCCGCGACTCAGAATCCGGCGTTTCGCTTGCTGCGGAAATGCCCATCGTTTCGCGAGCGACCTCGCCCTCATTCGCCGTCCGCTCCACTACATACGAATTGCGTCGCGTGGCGGTCTCAGTGGATCCGCTTCCACTTGAACGCGTCCCTGGAGAAGTGACCTCTATCGATGGTTGCAAAGACCGATCGACCTCAGAACGGCGAACCAGAAGTGCGATGACCAGGAGTATCAAACTCACATTCATCACCACCAAGCCAACGAAAAGAGATCGTTTCAAAGCGGACATCACGAAGCGGTGAGACTCCAATCGCGTCGCTGTCGACTGCTGGGAATGCCCATCTTTTTCCGATACTTGGTGACGGTTCGGCGAGCGACCGTCATCCCGGCTTTCTTCAACTCGTCAACCAGATTCTCGTCGCTGTATGGTTTGCTCTTGTCCTCTTTGTCGATCAATTCTTGAAGCTTCAAACGGATCGTGTCCCAGGCAACATCCTCCCCATCCTCGGTTTGGGTACCGCCGACGAAGAAACGACGCAGCGGAAGAATCCCTCGCGGGGTTTGAATCCATTTGTCATCCACTGCACGACTCACCGTCGTCACGTGAACCCCCACTTTGTCAGCGATTTGCTGCATTTTCAAAGGTTCAATTGCCTCAGGACCTTCATCGAGAAACCGCTTTTGGTGCTCCACGATGGCTTCCGAGACTCGGGTCAGAGTGCTTCGGCGTTGCTCGATCGAGTCGATCAACCACTGCGCGCCGTTGATCTTTTGCTTGATGAACTCACGCTCGGCATCCGAGCAATCGGAGGCTTGCAAACGACGCCGGTAGTACTCGCTGATGAACAGTGTTGGAACTCGGTCGTCGTCCAGACGAACACGATATTCGCCGGATTCATCCTGCTCCAGAATGATGTCCGGTGTCACGTTGGGAACGTACGTCTCCAAAAACGCAGCACCCGGTTTCGGATTCAAGAGATGCAACTCTTCACGCAACTCCTGGATCAGCTCAATCGAGAATCCAGTCTTCTTCGAAATCTGTGGCAGACGGTTTTCTGCCAGGTCATTCAGATGCCCCCGAATCAGGATCGACAACTCGTCGAAATGCTCGATTGACGAGTCCAACTGCGCAATCAAACATTCGCTCAAATTGCGAGCGGCAATGCCACTTGGCTCAAGGGACTGCACCACCGCCAGTGCTTCTTCAGCTTTCTCGTAGTCTTCCTTTGAATGTCCGGAGGGAAGCAAATCAGCCAACGGCATCCGCAAGTAACCACCGTCCGATGCATTCAGCGTGCTGATGATCCGCTCAGCGATTTGCTCCACCTCATCATCGATGTCCATCTCAGCGAGTTGGTGCAGCAGATAATCGTTCAGCGACTCAGGACGCGACTGGGCATTCGCCATCATGTCGTGACGACGGTCCGCGTCATCCGACATGCGGTTGGCACTCTGCCGAAAGGAATCATCGAAGGTGCTCGGCAGATCCGAATCCATGTTCAACAGACGCTCAAAGTCGTCTTTGTTGTCATGGTCGTTGTCGACCACCAATTCCTTCTCGTTCTCGCTGCGTGTGTCCTTGTCGGGGACCTCGTCGTCACCTTCATCCGGATTCAAAGGATCTCCGGTTTGCTGCTCCAGCAACGGATTCTCGTTCATCTCCTGCTCGATGCGTTCCTGCAATGCCAACGTGGGCATCTGCAGGATCTCCATCGACTGGATCATCCGTGGCGCGAGTTTTTGGACTTGGCTTTGCCGGGCTTGTAGCCCCACTGACATCCGCATGAGAATCTTTTCTGAAATGCGTGACGTGAATCAAATGGTAGATCGCCCCTCAGAGAAGACCGAGTGAGCGAATTCGATGCCAATTCATCACTGGCGTCCAGATTATAACCGCTGCCTACCCGTCAACGCATCAGCAATTATTTCGCGATTGGCATATTCCAGGACGCTGCCGGAAGTGATCCCGCGAGCCAAACGCGTGATTTCCACCGGAAATTCCTGCATTAAATTCGACAAATACAGGGACGTGCCATCACCCTCGACCGTCGGATTGGTCGCCATGATGATCTCAGAAAAATTTCCTGTCCGCACCCGCTCCACCAGTGAATCAATGGTCAATTGGTCGGGTGTGATCCCATCCAGGGGTGCGATCCGGCCAAGCAACACGTGATACAACCCCGCGTAGACCCCCGACGCATCGAGACTGAGCAGGTCACGCGGTTGCTCGACGACACACAACCGAGTGGCATCGCGTTTGGGGTCAGCACAGATCCGGCACAGCTCGGTCTCGGACAGGTTGTAACAAACCGAGCAATAACGAACGTCGGTGCGAACACGACGAATCGCGGACGCTAGCGCCAACGCCTCATCCTCATGGACTCGCAACAAATGGAACGCCAATCTTTCAGCGCTTTTGCGACCGATCCCTGGAAGCTTGCTGAGCTGGTCCACTAAATCGGATACCGCACCGGCATGCCCGCTCATCCATTGCCACCCGTCAGGCTCGTCAGCAAGCCATCGACACCGGGCATGTTCAAATCCATGTCCGATGCAAGCTGACTGATCGCACTGGCGTACAACTGCTTGGCAGCTGCACCGGCCGCGTTGGTCGCATCGCGAATGGCGTGCTGCAGATCTTCGGGGGCAACCACTTCGCTGCCACCGACACCCAAGATCTCGGGTGCAATCTCCACCGATTGGACTTCACCGATCCCATTCATGACCACTTCCACGTGATTGCAAGACGAACTTGCTGAGACACGTTCGCTGCGCATCTGGTCATTGAGCTCCTGCATTTTCTGCGGGATTTCTTGCAGCTTGCCAACCATCGAAGCGATGTTGCCGAGATTGCCGAGGCCTTTGAACATGGGACCAATCCAGTGGAACGAGAGTCAGGGAGATCAAATATAAAACGAACGAATCCGATCGTCACGATGCTCAACCGCGAGGGGTGTCCACGCGAACGATTTCAGCGCCCAGCAATTCGACGCAGGATTGAACCAAGGGGTTGGCCTGGATCTCGCGCATTCGCTGCATCCGATTTCGATTCTTGGGCTTGGCGGCCGCAACCGGCTCAGCCTTTTTCACCGCGGTCGCTTCGAATTGCAAGGTAGCACGCCGACCAGTCACCCGGGCAACGGTTCGAAGAATTTCCTCTTTGTGCTCAGGCATCTGGCACCGACTCAGTGCCAACCCAGAGCTCCCAGGAAACACCAACCGCAGGACACCGGGCTCGGGCGAATCCACCCGCTCGGCTGCTTTGGCCAACGTCGCGGTCATCGGATCCATTTCCTGAAGCACCTGCGACCAACCGGACTTGGCTTCTTCACTGGAAATCAGCGGGTAACCATCCGTCGAGGTCGTGGATGCAGCTTGCTCGCCCGCAGACTCCGCAGCAGCAGCTGGCTGAGGCACGGCAGCTGACTGGGGCACGGCAGCTGGCTGAGCCACGGCGGGTGACTGGGCCACGGCAGGTGATCGACTCGATCCGGTGAGGGACGAGGCTTGCCCGACGGGCGCGGAGGATGGTGACGCTGCGGGCGGGGGACTGGATGCAGCCGCTGCGGAAGCAACTGGTTGCGCCGGATTGGACGTCGCTTGATGAGCAGAAATGGGTTCCGCCGCGGAATCAACACGCACATTCACCGCGTCACGCTCCGAAGCCGAACTGGACTGAGGCGTGGCGGGCGCCGTCGCGGGAGCTGAGCTAGCTACCGGGGCCCGCTTTTTTTTTCGCTGCCGCCCTTTGCACCGCTGGCACCTGACGCAGCCGCCAAATCCGAGATGGCCTGCAAATCGGGCAGGTGACAAACCTGAATGACCGTCGCTTCCAGCAAAACCCGAGCGTGGACACTGTGCCGAATTCGAACCAACGTTTCATCGACCAAGCCGACAATTGCGAGCACCGTCTGCAAGCCCCAACGACCTGCCAACTCGCCCAACGCACCGTGCATCGATGCAGCCGCGTATCGCATCAGGGAAGCTTCGCATCCGACGGCAACCGCCATCAGGTCACGGAAGTAACCAAGCATTTGCTCCGCCAACCGCCCCGCGTCGACCCCCTCGGCAATGGCCTCGTCAATCTGCGAAAGTGCGGCCGCGGCATCTCGTGCCGCCATGGCTTCGGCCAAACGATGCAGACGCTGATCGTCCGCCGTCCCCAGCATCGTGTGCACATGGTCGGCCGTCAGGTGCCCATCGCTGAAACTCAGCACTTGCTCGAGCAACGATTGGCTGTCTCGCATTGACCCTGCGGCACGACGTGCCAACAGTTCCAACGCTTCCTCTTCCACCGTGTTGTTTTCAGCTTCGACAATCTCGCGCAGACGCTGCACGATTTTATCGCTTTCAACCGGAGCAAAATCGAAACGCTGACAGCGACTGAGCACGGTGATCGGAATTTTCTCCGGATCTGTCGTGCAAAAAATGAACTTGACGTGCTCGGGCGGCTCTTCCAGCGTCTTCAAGAGCGCGTTGAACGCGGCCCCTGTCAACATGTGGACTTCGTCGATGATGTAAATCTTGTACCGCGAGCGACTGGGCCGCACCCCAACGTTGGCTCGCAACGACCGAATTTCATCGATCCCACGGTTGCTAGCACCGTCGATCTCAATCACATCAACGTCTTCGCCCGAATCAATGGCCTGTGCGACATCACTTTCGTTGTCCGGGTTTGCCGTCGGACCATCGGGGTGATTCAGGGCCTTCGCGAAAATCCGAGCGGTGCTGGTCTTGCCGACCCCGCGGGCCCCCGTGAACAGGTAAGCATGCCCCACGCGAGAGGTTTCAATCGCACCCTGCAAGGCGCGAGCAACATGGTCCTGACCGACCAGCTGCGTGAAATCTCGCGGCCGATAGCGTCTTGCAACAACGACGTACGACCCGTCGTCTGCAGAATGATCGTCGCTCACAGATTCACATGAATTCGTAGAAACGGTTAAAAAAACCGGCTGGCAATCGCGTCTGCTTGGTGGAGGCAACCCTCACACAAAGTTACACCGCTTATGGCTGCTCCAGTTAAGGCCTGACCAGGTTCACGACTCACAGTCGCAAGGGTCGCCACCATCAAGCAGATCGCTCCGCTAGTTTAGGTCAAGCATCTCTTTTGCGAAACCCATCCCAGCCCCAGTTTGACGAAGTTGCAGGTTGAATCGCTTCGTCGCATCGATCGCGCATTTCGGTTACCCTGAGGGCACTCGTTGTTCGCCATCAACGATGCTTGGGACAGACCGTTCGGACGATCGATTCGCCATCGAATCGGCTGAAACAGCCTCCTTGAGCGAAACACAGGTCCAGTCGGGCTGAATCTTGTCGGGAATGGAACAGATGGAAAACGGGTTCGAACCCCAAGCAGAAACAAAATCCGACCCCATCGAACAGGTCGAGTTGGAACCAAGCTGGAACGCTTGGCAGTCACTGCCAGAGCGCTGGCAACAAAACCACGGCTCGCTGCTGATGGCTTTCGCGACCCTGGTCTTTTTGACTGGAATCGGCGTCCTGACTTACCGACAAAACCAGTTCCGCCCGCCGGCCTTTCCAGATGCATCCAGCATCAATCCCGCCCACAACAATTCTTTGACGGCGTTGGACTTGGCCACCGGCGAAGCAGCTGACGCGAACGAGGAACGTGTCCTGATTCGAGTCATCGGCGCCATCCCGAGTGACTCGCTGGTTTGGCTGGCACTCTACAACGCCGACACTTCGTTCAATGATCCGGAGAATGCGTTGGTCGCCGCCCAATTGCCCATTCAGCCCAATGGCGTGGCGGCGTGCACGATCCCAATCAGCCAACTCCCAAAACGATTTGCCATTGCTGCGTTCCACGACACAGACAACGACGGCGCCTTGTCCCGAAATCAGTTCGGGATCCCCGCTGAGCGTTACGGCTTCAGCAACAACGCTCGCGGAAAATTTGGGCCACCGGATTTCGCAGAAGCGGTGATTGATCGGCCTGAAAACGGCGAGACTCCCCTCGACGTGCAGATCTACTGAGCCGCAGCTGCCGGTGGCCTTCTCCCGATCACGGTGCGTCAAAAGCATTCTCGGGATCAGCGGGAAGGTCGATCCTCAATTCGCTTCCGCGACCAGCGTGGAGCGTCGGCGTTTGAATTGAGACGCCACCAAGAAGATCAGCAACCCAATCCAAACAAAAACGAACCCCACCTTTCTGGACGGGTCCAACGGCTCTTCAAACAACACGTAGCCCACCCAAAACTGCAGCGTCGGGCCGACGTACTGCAGAATCCCCATCAGCGATAAATCCACTCGCTGGACAGCGGCGGCAAAGAACGCCAACGGTGCAATGGTGATCACCCCAGCCCCCAACAGCATTCCAAACTCGACGGGTGTCCCGGTTTGCATCGTCGAAACACCCTCTGCCAAACGTAGGCCCAAGTAGATCGCTGCGGGAACCACCAACACCGTGACTTCCAACATCAAACCAAGCAGCACGGGAAGCGTGGCCTTCTTTTTCACCAAGCCATACACGGCAAAGGAAGACGCCATGGCCATCGAGACCCACGGCAAACCACCGTTGCCGATCGCCATCACCGACACACCCACCGCGGCGAACCCGACCGCCACCCATTGCGGCCAACGAAGACGCTCGCCCAAGACCACCACTCCCAACAACACGTTCAACAACGGGTTGATGTAGTATCCCAGCGACGCCTCCAGAACGCGGTTGTTGTTGACCGCCCAAATGAACGCCAACCAATTGATCGCGATCATCAACGCCGCCACGATATAAACCGCCCAAACACGACGACTACGAAGCTCTCGCAAGACGACTGAGAAACCTCCCCACCGTCCCCGCCAAAGCATCACAGGCAGCACCAGACCGAGTGTCACGAACGACCACACAATCCGGTGAGACACCAATTCCATCGAGTCAGCGTTGCCGATCTGTCGCCAATAAATTGGAAACAAACCCCACATCGTGTGAGCCACAATGGCACACACCAATCCGATTTTGAGTTCACCGCTGTGCGAGTGCTTCGGCGTCTCAGCCACCCGCATGACTCACATTGGAATTCGAGCGATTCAGATTTGAGCCATTCAGACCGGAATTCACATCCAAGGAGTCGCAGAGGGAGCGAGCCAAGTGCTTGACGTGAGGATCCTGAACCATGCTGTGGTGGTGCCCAGGAGTTAAAATCACATCCGCGCGATCCGCCAAATGAGACCAACCACGATCCGCACTGCCTTCCGTCTCGAACGGAACGTCGGTGGGGCGGAACAAGACGATCCGTGTTGCAATGGGTTTCATTTTGTACTGGGTGGCCAACTTCAAATGGTGGTGGAACAAGGCTTTCAAATCGTCGATTGCCCGAGCAGCAACGTCAGCAGGTGTGTCTTGATCCAACACTCCCAACTTCTCAGCGTGCTGCCACAGGAAAGGCAACTGCTCTTCGCTCGGGAGCTGTAACAACTCGTCCAGCGTCAAATCAATGCCGTATTCCAATCCCACGTTGGTTTGATCTTCCGCAGGGACCAGGTCACTGGCCCCACTCGGGATGGACGAGTCGAGCAGAATCAATCCCTCGACATCGTGCCCAGAGGAAATCAATTGCTGGGCAACTTCCATGGCAATGACCCCGCCGACCGACCATCCGCCAATCACGTACGGCCCCTCCGGCCGAACCGAGCGAATAGCGTCGACATACTCTGCGGCCATTGCCCGCATCGTCTCTGGCAAGGCTTCTTTCCCGTGCAATCCCCGCGAGCGAATCGCGTACATCGGTTGATCATCCGGCAATTCCGCCGCCAATTCCCGGTAACAAACGACGATGCCTCCCGGCGGGTGAACCATGAACAAAGGAGTCCGCTCCCCAGTGACTTTCAACGGAGCCAGTAATTCATTCAGACCGTGATTCTGCTGAATCGCTTGGTCTGCGTAGAACTCAACGGACGACTCCCCAAATCGTCGCGAAAGCTCCTCGGGATACAGTGTTGCCAATCGCCCGGCCATCGCGGAAATGTCAGCGAGATCAAAGAGCAACGACGAGGGCACATCGACCCCCAAATCTTCACTCAACCGATTCGTCAACATCGCCGCCTGAAGCGAACTGCCGCCAAACTCGAAAAAGTTCTGATTGATCCCAATCAACTGCGATCCCAACAGCTCCGTCCAACGATCCGCAAGATGCTGTTCCAAACTCGTTCGCGGTGGCTGATACGCCGCCAAGGCGGAAGCGTCTTGCGCGAGTTCCGGCAACGCGTTCAAATCCACTTTGCCGCTCGCGGTCATCACAAAGGCCTCCACTTGCTGCATGTGAGCGGGGCGTTTGTATGGCGGCAAATGCTCCGCCACATGATGCTGCAACGACAACACCACATCGCTCCACTGCGTCCCGCGTTCCGCAGCATCGCCTGGATGCCCGTCCGTCGACTCGGGCAAGTCCAACTGCACAAAGGCAACCAACTGGCTCGCCTCGGTGTCGCCAATCTCGCGAGGAACCACAGCCGCCTGAGCCACTGCAGGATGATCCTTCAGCACACTTTCAATTTCCGTTGGCTCGATGCGGTACCCACGAACTTTCAGCTGCCGATCCATGCGCCCCAAAACTTCCACCATGCCATCCACTCGCCGACGACCTTGATCGCCAGTCAGGTAAGCCCGTCTGCCATCGCCCAACGTCACAAACCGCTGATGAGTCAATGGTTCATCACCGAGGTACCCGTCGGCCAATCCCTTTCCGACCAAGGCCAACTCGCCCACAAACGTGGACGGCACTTCGCGTCGATCCGAATCCAACACGACCACGTCGGTATGATCCGCAGGCAAACCCACTGGAATGCGTCGCGGTGAATGAACATCAATGATGCGGTACGCGGTCGCTTCCACCGCTGCCTCTGTCGGACCGTAGCAATTCCAAATCTGGGCTTCACTGTTTCGACGGATCGTCCGGGGCAGGCTCTCGGGCATGGCTTCGCCACCAATCCAAACGTGCCGCAACGAATGACAATGTGCAAACTTGCGATGCGAGGCGACCAAGTCAATCCAGGAAGGCACACCAACCAAGACGGTCACACCTTCGCGAATGATTTGGTCCACCACCGAATCGACATCGGCGACTCGATCCACGTCCGGCCAGACAACGCTGGCTCCTTGAGCATAGGCAAACAATGTCATGCCCAACCCGGCATCAAACTGATGCGAGAGTGGCATCAGCATGCGGTCAGATGAATTCAAGGGCGTGATCCGACCTCGCCATCGCAACGTGTTCGCGATCGCACCCTGCGAAACAACAACGCCCTTCGGAACTCCGGTTGTTCCCGACGTGTAGATCACGTAAGCCGCGTCCTCGGCTGTGACCACCGGATCCTTCGCCGCACCAGGGAGCGATGATTTACCGTTCCCATTGGTCACGCCATTTTGCGAACCGGTCAGCTGATCCCATGTGAACGACTGCAATGCCGAAGGAACTTCCTCGCCGAGTTGATCGACCAAGATCCGGGTGGCTCCCGTTTGCTGAACCACCAGATCCAGCATCACGGAAGGACGACTGGAATCCAGAGGCACCGGGACGGCACCGATCTGCTGCAACGCCAGAATCAAATCCATCGCTCGCTGGCCGGGCTTCGCCAGCACAGGCACAAACTCACCGCGTTCAAAATGATGCGTCTGCAACCGTCGTGCGATCAAGTCTCGAGTCGCAACCGATCCCGCAACCGCCTCGTCCGCCAAGTCAGAAAGGGAAGGGCTGGCTGGCTTTAATTTTGGCGACCGGAACAATCGGTTGAAGGATCGTCGCCGCCCACCGCCGACCTCAGCCTGCTCCTGTGAACTCGATGCCTTGGTCTGCGATTGCTGAGTCGCTCCCTTCAAAATCAACGCATTGAGAGTCGTCCGCTCATTCTCATCCGCGCCGCTCTTCCGATCAGACGGCAATGATTGCTGGGACATCGATTGCTGAGCCTGCATCCCCTTGAACAAGTGGATCGAATCAACCAATGCGTTCGGCTCAGCCAACAACTTCCCAAGCAGCGACACGAACTGATCCGCCATCGCCTGCATGGTGTCCGCTTCGTACAGGTCCTTGCAATACACAATCATCCCACTCAGATGATCGCCAGTCATCTCAAAGATGAATTCCAAATCGTAGTGACAGGTTTGGTGCGGAACCGGGTAGCTTTCCTGCTTCAACCCTGCCATTTCCTTGACCTGAGTCGCCGATGGAAACAGATATCCGGCACGTCCCTCTTCGTCTCGCACGTGCGCCTTTTCGAACGTGCAAGAGACCTGGATCAGTGGACTGCGGCCCGTGTCACGAGGGGGATCCACATCCCGAACGATTTGTGCAAACGGATATTCTTCGTGCTGCATCGAGTCAACCAAGCGATCGCCCGCCCGGCGGGCCAGATCCAGGAACGTTGGATTCCCAGAAACGTCGGCCACCAACGGCAACATATTGACAAAGAAGCCAACCGTGTCCTCCAAATCGGAGTGCGTCCGCCCCGCGAAAGGACTTCCGATGATGAACTTCTCTTGACCGCTGGCTCGGTGCAACATCACCTGAAGCGCCGCCATGACAACCGAGGACGAAGTCACCTGGGCTTGTTTGGCAACTTGATTGATCGCCGCGCCGACCTCCTCCGCACATTCGATCCCGACAATCTTGGCAGACTGAGTGAATGTCGTCGGACGGGTTCGATCTGTCGGCACTTCCAAGACCTTGGGGACATCCGCCAACGTCTTCGTCCAATACTCTTTCAGCGATTGACCTCGTTGCGAATTCAGCAGTCGACGCTGACGCAACACCAACTCGAAGTAGTCCTTCTCGGGCGCAACGATGGATGGAACCGCACCGGTCAAATATTGCGGGTAGAACTGCTTGATCTCGCCCAGAATCAAAATCAACGACCAGAAATCAACCACGATGTGATGTGTCGTCGCAACCACCACCCAGTCGTCTTCCGCCAACCGGAACAGACGCGTTCGCATCATCGGTCCATTCTGCAAATCGAATGGACGCTGGGTCTCTTCGATCACAGCTCGAAGCAAGGCGTCTTGATCATTCTCGCCATCGATTGATGCCGACCAATCCTCAACCACAAACTCGGGTTTCAGTTCGTCGTGAACGATCTGCTGAAGCTCGCTCGATGAATCCGTGAACGTTGTCCGCAACGCCGCGTGACGCCGCACCACGCCTTCCATCGACTTCCGCAATGCATCGACATCCAGCGGCGATCGCAAGCGCGTCGGCAAAAACACATTGAATGCCGTCCCCTTCTGATTGCGACGAAATGCGTACCAGAGTCCCGTCTGCTGATCCGACATCGGATAACGTTGACGGTCCTGCATCGCCGGATCATCCGCGATCTCATCTTGTTCGTCCGCACCAACTTGCGTTCCCCAGGCTCCTTCGGAATCACCGGTTTCGGCCGCCAAGGATTCACTGAGCGTTGCCACCAAGGACTTCAAGCTGGATCCACGCATCAGGGAACCAATCTGAAGTTTCAACTGCAGCTGGCCCTCGATCCAGTTACGAAGCTCAACCGCCATCAACGAGTCCAACCCCATTTCCAACAGGGGCCGGTCAACATCCAACTCGGCAACGTTTCCGCCCAGCAACGACGCCAACTTGACCGACACCACTTCGTGCAAGCATCGCTCCCGATCAGAAGCTGCTACCTGACGGAGTGATTCACCGTTGAGCGTCTGCTCGGTGTCGTTGCCTCCACGAATCAAATGCGCAAATCGAGGGGAGACGTCCTTGGTCAAACCCAACCCGCGCCAACGTGACCAATCCATTCGTAGCACGCTGCACTGGGTCACTCCACGATGCAAGGCGCGAGCCAAACATTCGGTTGCTTCGGACGACGAGAAATCCAGCACCCCCTGACGCCGCAATCGTTCGCTCAGGTCTTCCCGTTCGGCCAAGTAGCCAACTTCACCAAGGTGCCCCCAGTTGACCACCGTCGCAGGCAGCCCTGACACACGGCGGTGATGGGCCAACCCGTCCAGCAACGCATTCGCCGCGGAATAATTCGCTTGCCCAGCGTGCCCAAACACACTCGACAAAGACGAGAACAAAATGAATTGATCCAGAACACGATCCCGAGTGGCTTGGTGCAAATTCCACCCGCCGAGCACCTTCGGCCACAGCACTCGATCCAAGGTCTCACGATCCAGATCAACGATCAGTCTGTCTTCCAAAACCATCGCGGTGTGCAACACGCCACGCAGCGGCGGCAACTGTTCGTCGATGTGATCCAACGTCTGCTGAATCTCATCGGGAACCGTGATATCGCACGGCAGCACCACCACCTGAGTCCCGCGAGATCGCATTCTCTCGATCACAGGGACGGCTTGCTCGCGAAGGGTTTTGCTTCGTCCGCTGAGCACCAATGTGCCCGCCCCGGACTCGGACATCCAATCCGCGATTCGCAAACCGAATCCGCCTAAACCGCCGGCCAACCAGTAGGTTCCGTCGCTGCGGAACTGGAATTCACTTTCGTCGCGAGCTTGCACCTGCACCGGTGGAACGGTGTAGTCAACGATCACCTTGCCAATGTGCTTGGCCTGCTGCATGAACCGGAACGCCGACGCAGCGTCTGACGCTGCAAAACGTTTTGGAACATGGCCGTGATAAACTCGCGAGTTGAACTTCTGCACCACCGCTCGCAAACGCTTGCCCATTCGCACGGCATGCTGCTGAAACAGCTGGTCCAAATCAATCGCAAAGAAGGCAAGGTTGTTGCGTAACGGGTACATGCCCAGCGATTGATCGGCGTAAATGTCTCGTTTGCCAATCTCAAGAAAACGCCCGCCAACTCGAAGCAAACTCATCCCCGCGGGGATCGCTTCTCCCGGAAGCGAATTCAGAATCGCATCGATCCCCGGTTCACCACGGGACGCCGTCAAATCGGCGATCTCAGAAACAAAGTTCAGTGAACGGGAATCATGAATGTGCTCAACGCCCAGCGACCGAACATGCTCTCGTTTGAAATCATTGCCTGCCGTCGCGAAAACCTCCACGCCCAACTCTTGTGCCACCTCGATCGCCGCCAGCCCCACGCCACCACTGGCGGCGTGAATCAAGATCGATTCATCGTCCCTCAACCGAGCGCACGAATTCATCGCGTGATCCGCGGTCAGCCAAGCCACCGGGATTGCGGATGCATCGACCAGGTCCATCGCCTCAGGAGCCTTCGCAACCAACGCAGCATTGACCAACACATGCGTCGCAAATCCGCCGGGAGCCACCGCGATGACTTGGTCGCCAATCGCAAATTCTTGGACGTCGTCGCCCACGGCCGTGATCGTGCCACTGACTTCGGCACCCAATGCAACCGGGCCAGGAGGCAACCCGGGGTACAGATCCAACACCTTCATCACATCACTGAAATTCAACCCTGCGCCGGCAACCTGAATCTCAACTTCGTCCGCATGCGGCAATGTTCGGCCGAAAGCCTGATGCTTCAGTTCGTCGACTCCCGATGCGGTGCCCTTGACCAACCGACAGGCCGAACGTTGCTCTGGATCGATCGCCGTCCAGCGTTCTTCACGATGCATGTCAGGAACGAAACGGTGGACGTATCGAACGCCATCTCGCAACATCACCTCGTCTTCCGCGTCTTCGCGTGCCCATTCAGCAGCCAACCCTTCCAGCGGAAAATTCGCGTTCGGATCGCAATCCACCAAACGTGTTCGCAGCGATCCGATCTCGCTCACAATCACGCGTCCGACACCGACCAAGGGCATCTGAATCGCAGCAACCGGTTGATCCAATTCATCACCCGACTGAGCCCCCAAGGTCACAATCGTGAATCGCGTGGCCGGACGATCGGGAATCGCCTCCCAACTTTGAACCAAATGCAGCGGAGCCCGCGTGCTCATCAAGGTGCTGTCACGAAGTGCATCACTGGCATCGCTTGGCGACATCGCTTCCAACGTCAGCGGGTCCAACGCATCAATGGCCCACAGATAGACCAGGTGCCAGTCTTCCGTCGACTCATGGATCCCGAGTTCAGCCCACAATCGCGAAAAGGATTGCGGGTCATCGGCGTCCACCCAGTAGCAATCCTGATCCACCGAGCCATCGCCCACGAATTGTCCCGCGTGCTGAGTTGGGTCTTGAATGGGATGCACCCACAAGAAGTCTTCGCGTGACTTTCCCCATCCGCGAACGAGCTCATCGGCGAGATCCGCTGGCGAGAACACCACCATTTTCTCGTTCGTTGAGTTGGACGAGCTTTCCAACTCATCCGCCTGCCAACGATATCGATACAGCAGATCCTTGGTCGATCGTTCGGTCTCGGCGCCCACGCGTCGGCTTTCGAATCCAACGATCGAACCCAAGTGCGATCCGTCGTCCAGATACAGATCCAAATCCGCCAACAGACGGTGTTCCGTCTTCAGCCGTATTTTCGCATGCACCGTCAATGACAAATCCAATCCGACCGACTGGATTCTCTCGAGATCGACTTGGATGTCTTTGATTTCATGTGGCAAGTACAACCCACCCGGTGAATTGCCGAACAGTGGATCGCAAACCACCATCGCATGAAAACAACTGTCCAGCACCGCAGGATGAACAAGAAACAGCGAGGCCTCCGCGTCAAAGGCAGGGGTGCGAACAGATGGCTCCAACTGCACCGTCGCAATTGACTCGCCATCGCACCGAACGCCCTCGCGAATGCCTTGGAACGCGGGCCCGTAGTTCAAGCCGATCGACTGGCAATAGTCGTAACATTCCTCTGCGTCAAAACTTTGTTGGCAACGTTTCCGGCCCGCCTGCAATTGGGCTCGCTTGGCATCGGCATCGATTGGCGCAGGAGTCCCATGGGTCGCCGCCAAGAGCGCCGTCCAGGCATCGCCCGGAATCTCACTGTATCGAATTTCGATGGAACGTCGGTCGCCCGCCAAGGAGGTTTCCAATCGATGCGTCTGCGATGGATCCAAGATCATCGCGTTGAGCAACTGCAATCGCTGAAGTCGGATCCGAGTGGGCTCGGGATCGCCCGCCAATTCGGCGGCCTGAGACAACACCGAGAGCGTTCCTGACAACGCCATCTCGATTCCTGCTGCGGCGGGAAACATCGCCGCACTGCGAACACGGTGGTCGAGCAAATAGGCTTGGTTGTCACCATCCACTCGGCCACGAAAAACCGGGTCGGCGGATCGGTCCGCGTCACCAAGCAGCGGGTGCACGGAGGTCGTTAGCCGAGAGCGACGGGATTGTTCCGATTCCTGCCACAACGCTTGCTGCTGCATCGGATAGAGCGGCAACTTGGCCCGTTTCGTCGGCCGAGGAACGACCCCCGACCAATCCATTTCAAACCCCAGAGAGAACAGGTCACTGAGACTGCTCAGCCAAAGCCTTTGGTCTTGATCAACCTCCGCGGAATCACTGGATTTCGATTCTGTTTTCGGTCGCCGTGCCGTCGCAATCAACTGAATGTTCTGGGGTGTGTGCCCGTAACACTCCGTCGTCGCAAACGCCAACACGGGGTGTGGTCCCAACTCAATCCCCACGCCATGCCCCGCCTTCGCTGCCACCATCACCGCATCGGCAAATCGGACCCCGCTGCGAACGTTCGTCCACCAATACTCACCAGCCAATGAATCAGCTTCGCTGATCGCACGTCCAGTCACCGTCGAAATCATCGGCGTGTGCAAAGGCCGCGTCTGGATGCCATCGAGCGAACGCAACAACTCGTCGCGAACCGGGTCCATTTGTGGACTGTGAAAGGCATACTCCACGGCGAGTCGACGACAGAAAATCGAATCCGCTTCGATTGAAACCGCCAATCTTTCGATCGCGTCCTTGTCGCCCGACAACGTGATCGAAGCCGGGCCGTTGACCGCGGCAATGGCAACCGTCGCGGGCATCAACGGATCAATCTTTGCGAGCGCCGCGATTCGTTTCTCCGCCTCCTTTTCCGTCAAACCAACCGCAATCATCGCACCGCGACTGGTCGCCAGATCCATCGTCCGGCCGCGATGAATTGCCACGCGGCAAGCATCCGCGAAATCCAGCCCACCGGACAAATGAGCCGCGGCAATTTCACCGACACTGTGCCCAATGATCAAACTTGGACGAATCCCAACCGAAGCCCACATCGCGGCTTGCGCCACTTGGATCGCAAACAGGGCTGGCTGCGCGATGGAGGTACGATCCATCCGAGTCGTTTCCGAATCGCGATGCAGTTCTTCGATCAGCGACCATTCCGAGGTGTGCTTTTGAAACTCGATCTCAATGCGTTCGATGATCTGACGAAAGACCTTGTTGTCTCGATAAAACCCACGTCCCATCGCCCACCACTGCGGTCCCTGACCACAGCACAAAAACACAATCCCTTGAGACCGTTCTGCAGCAGGCAAACGAGCTGGCATCAGAGAGGTTTCATTCGAGGCAGTCGTTGAACGCAACGAATCCGCCAGGGTGTTCAGCTCCGCCTGCAACGACGAAACATCCCCGCCAACAACCAACGTGCGAACATCATGGTGCGTGCGGTGATGAGCCGCCGTCGCTGCCACTGCCGCGAGCTCGAACAAACCGTCGCCAGACTGCGATTGTTCGGTCAGCCAACCATTCCACTGATCCGCAACTTCCACCAATGACTTGCGATCGGTCGCCGAAATGGGCAGGACAACGGGGCGAGTGCCGCCGGGTTCGGCCGGGTTCTCTTCGTCGGAAAAACCACTCGTCGATTGGCTTGCCACCTTCCCGCGTGGAGCTTCTTCAACGATCAAGTGACCGTTCGCTCCGCCATAGCCGAATCCGTTGATCCCGGCGATTCGAATCGCCCCTTCCGCTTGCCAAGGTTCCAACTCGGTCGGAACGTGCAGGTTCCAAGCACGCAGATCGATTTCGGGGTTAGGGGTCTGCAAATGCAAGTGAGGCGGGATGGCTTGATGGTGCATCGACAGAGCAACCTTGATCAAGCTTGCGATGCCAGCCCCGGCTTCCAAGTGCCCGATGTTTGTTTTGACCGAACCGATTCGGCATGGTGAATCGCGGTGGAGCGAACTCGATGCGATGACTCGCCCCAGCGCCCCAGCTTCGATCGGATCCCCAACGGCCGTTCCGGTCCCGTGAGCTTCGAAGTAATGCACGTCGGCGGGATCGACGTCGGCCAACTCACACGTGCGCCGGACCAACCGCTCTTGCTGTTCACCGCTGGGGACGGTCAAACCGGGAGTCCGACCGTCCTGATTCAGGGCGGTCGCCCGGATCGTGCAGTAGATTCGGTCGCCATCTTGCTGGGCCTCGCGGAGCGGTTTCAGCAGCACCATTCCCGCGCCTTCACTGCGGGCGTATCCGTTGGCTCGCGAATCAAAGGTTTTGCAACGGCCGTCCGGTGACAGCACGCCGAGCTGACTGAACGCGACATAAAAGTCCGGCATGATCAGCGCATTGACACCTCCGGCCAGTGCCGTTTCAGCTTCGCCGTTCCAGATCGCTTGGCAAGCCATGTGCAGCGCAACCAAGGAGGACGAACACGCGGTGTCGACGGCAACGCTTGGACCTCGCAAATCAAAACAGTACGAAATTCGGTTGGCCGCGATGCTGCTGGACGATCCCGTGTTCGTGTACGGTCCCAACTCCCCCCGATCTTCGAAACTCAGGCTGGCGACCGCATAATCGATGCTGCTGATCCCGGTGAACACCGCGACCGGGCGGCCTGCCAACGTGCCAAGCGGCGCACCGCCATCTTCCATCGCTCGATAAGCGACTTCCAACAGCATTCGTTGTTGCGGGTCCATCGCCGCGGCTTCGCGGGGCGAGATCCCAAACAGAGCCGGATCAAATCGCTCGATGCCGCGAACATAACCGCCCCATTGGCTCTGCGTTTTGCCGGGCAATGGATCTCCAGGACGATAGAACTTTTGCAAGTTCCAACGATCGCTGGGGGTCCGCGAGATGGCGTCTGTTCCTGATGCCAACAGATCCCAAAACGCGGACGGATCGTCCGCATCGCCAGGAAAGCGACACCCGATGCCCACAACGGCAATTGGTTCGTTTCTCACGCCAAACCCTACCTTCGAATGTTTCGTTGTTTCATGTGTCATGCGTCATTCGCCTCGCAATCATCCCTGGTGGCGAAGGGCATCCGCAGGGCGCATCTGTGACGCACGCCAAACGGGCAATGACGCGCCCAAAACACCAATCCCTAACCCCACGACGAGCCCTCGCACCCAGACCCCTGTCGCGATCGTCGGCTGCAGCAATCCACCCGTTGCTTCGCTGTTTGCCAACACCTGCAGCAACACGCTCGCACCGAGTCCGCCCAAAACCGAAGCCATCAACGCAAGCATCACCGATTCGCAAAGGATCACTCCCGCGATTCGCTTGGCTGGCCAACCGATCGCTCGCAAAATCCCAATCTCGCCGGTTCGTTCCAGAACACTGGTCATCATGGTGTTGAGCGTTCCAATCGCTCCCACCAACAACGCGATCGTCGATGTCATCCAAGCCATCGCGCCGGCCAATTGCATCCGAGTATCCGAGCTCACAAACTCATCCGTCGCCAAGGGCAGAAGCTTGACATCCACCGCTTTGATTCGCTCCACCACCTGACCAACGTCGGACGCTTGGATCGACTCGTCCAGCACCACGTTGATGTAAGTGATTTGCCCGTCACGGCCAGCCAAATCCTGAAGCTGGTCCAACGGCACGATCATCGAACCGTTTTCCCAAACGCTTCCGCTTTGGAAAACTCCCGCGACAAGAAACGGTTCATCGAACAGATTCAAAATCGCGCCCGGCTGACAATCCAGTCGTCCTGCCAGGTTCTCGCCCAAATAAACCTGCCCCTTCACCTCGGAGTTCTCAGACGCCAACGAACCGGCCAATTGCATCTCGTAGTCCTTGAACAACCACGATTCGGTCCGCATTCCCATCGCTGGAATTCCGTAAACCTGCTGGTCTTCCGCCGACAAGGTTTCCAAAAGAACTCCCGCCGCACTGGCGACACCTTCGACCGCCGTCACCCGCGCGACATAAGTTTCTTCCAGCGAACTGCTCAAACGATCCGCGGAACCTTGGCGTGAAACAACCACATCGACTCGATGTGATTCATACACCCCACGGAATGACTCCGTGAACCCTTCGGCCACGCCCGACAAAGCCATCACGGAACCAATCGCGGTGGCCAAGGCCATCAGCGTCAGCCCCGTGCGCAGCGGTCGCCGCCACAGGCTTTTGAGCACGAAACCGAAGTAAGTCAACGGATCACCTAGGTAACTGGGTCAAGTGAAAACAACGAACGATCTAAATCGGTGACGACCGCCTGACTTCGGCACCCATCTTCAAAATTGCAAATTGACAGAAAATGGACGATTCAAAGGTACCACTCTGCGTTGGATCAAGAAAACCCTCTGGGGTTTGAGCTATTGTATTGGCGGCGTTTCACACGTCCCCTCCCCAAATCCCCCTTCTTTCCCCCAACAAGTGACCCCATGCCGAGTTTCACACCCTCGCGTTCTGTCTTGAGAATCCCTCGCGTCAAAGTGGCTGGATGGCGGACCGCCGCCGCTCTCCTGGCCGGATGTGTCATCCTTATCCCTTCCATCGTCACAGCCCAAACCCGCGGGCCAGCCGAAAAAGCCGCCAAACAAGATCGTTTTGAAATCACCGCTCGCGCATCGGAGATCGATCCTCGCGTGAAGGCCTACCCGGAAATCAATTTCTTGATCGAGGACGCCAAAGGAAAACCGGCGGATCAACAGCAGGCGATGTTCAATCCCAACGTCAATTCCCGAGGCCAATTGGTGATTTGGTTGATGGGCCACAACTCACAGCTGTTCGAAAAAGTAGGCGATTACGGCCTGCATGCGATTCGAGTCCACTACGCCAACAAGTGGTTCAGCATCTGCTGCCAAGAAAAACCGGTTCCCCCGACCTGTCGCGGCAACATGCGTCTGGAAGCCGCCACGGGGGAAGACTACACCGACGAAGTGGACCTGGCCAAACCTGACGGGATGGCGGAACGAGCCTTCCAATTTGTTCGTTGGCTGGCCGAACGAAATTCACCCGGCAACTGGGAACAATTCCTCAACGAAGACCGCACCGACCTGAACTGGGACAAAGTCATCGTGGCCGGCAGTTCTCACGGTTCGACCACCGCCGCGAGATTTGCCAAGCACCAACGAGTCGCTCGCGTCGTCGCGTTGTGTGGACCGCGGGACCAGCACCAAAACTGGCAAGCCCTTCCGTCGGCGACGCCGCCGAACCGCTACTTCGCGTTCTCTCACGTGCTGGACGGTGGCTGGGTCGATGACCACTACTGCCGCAGCTGGGAAATGCTCGGACTGAATGCCTTCGGCCCGATTGTCAACGTCGATGAACAGGCACCGCCCTATGGACACACCCGCCGTTTGATCACGGACTTCGATGTCGACGGAGACGCCAAGCGAGCGCACAGCAGCGTGCAGCCAGGACGCTCCGCCGCCAAGGATCCGAAAACGGGCGAGTACAAACACGAAGCGGTCTGGCGTTACCTCTTCACGCATCCTGTCGACCAAGTTGGCACGCCCGTTGATCGCGATCCCGATTGCACTCACGACCAAAAACAGTGAATGCCGTTGGAGATTTGTTTCGCATAAATCAGAGGGTTCTGCAGCAATGCTGCAGGGCCCTCTTTGCGAATGGCAGCGAGCGTGATCAGCGATTTGATCACCTCTCAGGCAAAACCCGCTCCGACAAAAGTCGCACGTAGAGTTCGATGTGGCGCTCGACCATCGCGTCGAGCGAGAACTCCGTGACGATGCGTTGTCGGGCTCGCTCGGAGACCCGCTTGCATTCCTCTGGGTCATTCAAAGCCGACAAACTTCGGCGGACCAAAGCCGCCTCGTCCCCCAGCGGAAACAGCCATCCGGTTTCCCCTTCGATGACCAAGTCTCGATTGCCGGGAATGTCCGATGCGACCACGGGAACGCCCGCCAACATCGCTTCGATCACCGCGTTGCTTTGCCCTTCGTATTCACTCGCGATCCAAAACAGATCCGCGTGCGGCAGCAGTTCAGCGACATCCTCTCGCTGCCCCGCGAAACGAACGTGCAACGGCGAGGACACCGCGTCTCGGTGGCGAACCAATTCATCTCGCTGGGGCCCGTCCCCAATGATCACCAACGTCGTCGCCCCGTGCGTGGTCGCCAGCAACTCGCCTGACCAGATCAAATCACGAATTCGTTTTTGAGGCCACAGTCGACCGACGGCCAGAATCAATCGACGATCTGGCTGCACATCCAACCGGCCCATCGCCTCCTCGCGATCGATCTCGCAGAGTCCCGTTGTGCCGACAGACTCGACTCCATTGGGAATGACCACAAACTGCGCCGGATCCAACCTATTGGCCGAGTAAAATTCTTGGACGCCGGTACTGTTTGTCGTGATCGCCTGCGAGAGCTTCTGCAATCGTCGATCAATGCGAAAGTGCCAGGACGTCTTCCAGGGATCCACGCAACGCTCGCTGGCAATGATGACGGGAACCCCCGCCCATTTCGCAGCCACACGCCCAAAGCAATTCGCGGCGAACAACCATGTGTGCACCACATCGGGTGCGAAATGAATGAGCTCCTTCTTCAATCGAAACAACGCCGTTGGATCCACTTTGAAACGCTTGCCAATCAAGTCGACGGGGATGCCAGCGTCTCGCAGCGCTGCACTCCGAGGGCCATCACGCGTGAGCAAGAACACGCGGACGTCATGCCCGGCTTCATGCAACCCCTTGGCAAGCAGGACCACCTGTTTTTCGGCGCCACCACGGTCCATGGTGGGAATGACCAAGGCGATCTTCATGAGGCTTTCGGGTTGGACATGTTTTGATCGGGACGCAAAATGGATTGCCAGAACGTCAATTCCGGTTCCAAGGGATGACGACGCGAAAGATCGCGTGCCAATTCGAAGGCATGTTGCTTGGCCATTTCCAAATCGCCCCAAACGGAACGAAACGCTTTCCGCAGCGTACTCGGCTTGGCTGGCTCATACCAAGCCAACGAATCCAAAATGGAAGCGTCGAATTGGGTTTGCAAGTATTCCCTCGCCGCTGGATGATCGGCGACAATCACGGGAAGCCCCGCCGCCAATGTTGCCGGAAAGGTGAACCGCAGCTGAGAATCTTCGTTCAGCACGACGGCGTCAACCGAACGCCAGATTTCCGTCATGTCCGAAAACGACCCCGGAATCGCGACGACACTGCGAACGCCTTCGGCTCGGAGTTCCGCGTGCACCCAGTCGCGCAGCTTGCCGTCGCCAAGCATCCAGATTCTCAGATCCGGATCTCGGGCAGCGAGAAAACGGGCGCTCTGGACCAAGGCGCCCACACCACTTTCGGAGGACGCCGGTCCGGCCATCGGCCCGCACCACAGAAGCACGCGTGAATCGTTGTCGGTGGTCAGGTCGAGATTGATCCCACGCAAACTCCTTCTCGCGTCCATTCGTTCCTCATTTGTCACCCTGACCGGTCGATGGAAACCGACCGGACGCCGGCGAAGCTTTTCCGCCGGAACACCGTGCGAAACCAAGTAACGATCCGTTTTGGCATGGTCCGTGACCACGGCATCCATCCCAATGCAGGATTGCAGGACGCGGCGGCCGCTTCTCGTGTTTTGGCACCAGGTCTCATCCGAATCCTCGCCCCATCCGCCGCACATCGCAACACCCACGGTGGCTCTCGCGCCGCCCACCTCCGGCGCCCCCGACTGAACTGCGGTGGCCACCGCCCGAGATTCCTCCCGAAGTTGATCACAGACGATCGCATCGAGCCCGGGCATTCTCTCAGCCAACCAGTGTCCTAAATGCCGGACGTAACGCTGCGTCGACCAATCACCGCGAGGGGCTGCCGCCACACGATGAACCTTCACGTCACCCAACATGATTTCGGTTGGCCAAGTGTTGCCGTGCCGAGGCGTCACGACCTGCACCTGCATGCCCCAGCTCGCCAACCGCTGGGTCAATTCAAACGTCGCCGCAGCGGCTTCGTGTCGCCCCGCGCACAGCGGCCAATAGTGCCGAGCCACGAACATCACCCGAGACGCACTCACTGGCGCGCCGTCGCTTCAATCTCGTCCGGTTCCAACACACCGATGAACGGCAAGTTGCGATACATGTCGAGGTAGTCCAGCCCATACCCGACGACAAATTCGTCCGGGATTTCAAACGCCACGAAGTCAGGCTTCGGGCCGATCTGCTCCGGTCGCAACTTCCGAAGCAAGACCGCCGTGGAAACGCTGGAGGCGCCCATGTCCGCGATCGCTTCGCTGAGCTTGGTCAACGTGGCTCCGGTGTCATAAATATCATCCACCAACAACACATCCCGGTTCTGCACATCGATCAGCATCTTGGAATCGATTTCCAATTTGCCCGCCTGTGTTCCGCCCCGATAACTCGACGCATGAATCACGCCGACTCGCTGAGGCATCGACAACCGGCGAATCAAATCGGCGAAGAGGACCAACGATCCGGTCATCACCGCGACCACTGTGATGGGCCGATCGCCGTAGTGGGAATCAATTTCCTTGGCCAACTTCGACACCCCGTCATCGAGCTGGGATTCGTCAATCAGCGTTCGCATGGCGGGTCAAAGAGAAAGAGGATCAAGGAAGTGGTAGCAAAGCGACGTGACGAGCCTTCACCGCGACGAAGGCCCGCAACCAGTGTCAAACCAGTCCGATTGCGTAAACCAGCGAAAAGGCAGCGAATTTCCCGGTCGAGTCACCCCTGATGCGGGAACGCGACCGACCGATGCCCTGACCGCCTGCGGTCCGATTGAAAGGGTTGGGTTGTCTTCGTCGGCACCCATTTTGCCCTATCAATCGTGGATCGAACAGACGCATGACGCCATCGCAAAAATTGGCACGGGCTCGTCACTGCTTCCAGGCTTGGCTGAACACCCAACCCGCAGAAGATTCGCCGGATACCATTCAAATTCGCCCGAGTGAACCGCAAGCCGAATGGAGTGAATCCGTCTTCATTTGCGACGGATTCTATCGAGGTCGCCGGTTCCGCACCGACAGCACTTCGGCCATCTGGTTCACCGAAGAGGATGAGTTGAAAATCCACGACGAAGACGGTTCCTGCGTTGAAACCCTGTCGTCCGCTGAGATGGAAGCACAATTCGCTGCCGCCCAACCTCAGACTGACACCGCTCAAACCGAACCACTGCGCCGAGCCGCTTAGGAGTCAAATGGCTCAGGAACCGCCGGGAAAGAAATGCCCGGTCCGCACGCTATGACTCGAGGAACTCCAAGCGTTTTTCAAGCGCCTCGAGTTTGGCGGTCACGCTGTCGAGTCGATCTTGAATTTTGTCGATTCGATCATCGTGGGCGGACTTCCCTGACCCAGATTCCACCGGTTCCAATGTGACAGGTGCCGATTTGGGGGGCGCTGCCGAAGCGTCCTGCTTCTTGATTTTGTCAACCAAGTACAAGCGTTCTTGGGGCGTGTACAAGCAGTGCGAGAATGTTTGCCCGCGCCCCGAAGGCGTCAGCGATTCGACCAAACCTTTCTCGATCAACGAATCCAATTCGGTCTTGAGCGAATCCAGGTCGGGAAATTTGTGCATGCGAGACGCTCGGGTGCGCAACTCGCCCGCGGTTTGGGGCCCACGCAGCAACAACTCGGTCATGATCGCCGCCCCGGGACTGTCGACCCCCAGCCACTCATAGGCTGCGTGCCGGTACTTCGTCACCCGTCCGCTGCCTTGGATCTCGCGAGCCGCACCGGCGGCCCGAAGCTCATCCAAGGCTGACAGAGCGTCCGATTCATCCACCTGCATTTGCGGTGAACGATTGGACTTTTGATTGCAGCCCGTGATCAAACCGGCCAAGGAAAGTGGGTAGCCGTCCGGCGTCGTCTTGGCCTTTTCAACCAACACGCCCAAGCAACGTCTCCCAGCGGCGGACAACGGGTGAGGTTGGCTGGTTTCGTTTTCAGCAGCGTTTTCTTCGTTCATGCAATTTCCTTCTTGATGCAAACCGCCTGGCGTCGATCGTGATCGCGCGAGCGGCAAGAAACGGGGAGCCTCTCGCGAGCCTCGGTTCAATCCGTTGACAATCCAATCGAACAACTCATGGCCAATCGAACGACTCATGGTAGCTTTTTCCCGACTTCTTGGCAGCAACCAACGATTTCCTCGAGCCGCTCTCTCGACGCAGGGCTCCAGACCGTATCATCATGCGTTGGGCTGCATCGCGAGGATACAGCCACATCGTTTTCGACTTGTGTAGGTGGAGCTGCTGCCGGTGGACACGTATCTCATCATCTTGATTGTTCTCATTGCCCTGCTGGTCATCGCGATCTTGCTGGCCGTGTTCTCTCCACGGCTGTTTGTTCGTGGCCTGTTTCGCCCGGTCCTGGCCACTTTCTACCGGAAACGTGTCGTGGGATTGGAGAAATTCCCGAAGGAAGGCGGTTGCCTTCTGGTCAGCAACCACATGTCGTGGATCGATGGGATCTTGATTCTGTGGGCCCTTCCACGAAACGTTCGCTTCGTGGTCGACGGCAGCAACTTCACGTCCAAGATCGGCGATTATCTCGGCCGAGCCTTTGACACGATCTTCATGATGGGCGGCCCCAAGTCGATTGGACGAGCCATCCGTGACGCCCGCGAAGGGCTGAACAAGGGTGACGTGGTCGGCATTTTCCCCGAGGGCACGATCACGCGAACCGGGCAATTGCAGGCCTTCCGCCCGGGGATGAGCAAAATCCTGAAGAACACCGACGCGAAAGTCGTTCCGGTTCACTTGGAAGGAATGTGGGGCAGCATTTTCAGTTTCTCCGGCGGCAAGTACTTCTGGAAATGGCCCGACAAGTTTCGACGGACAATCACGGTGTACGTCGGCGATCCGCTGCCGGCCGACGCCCCGATCTCCACCGTTCGCGGCAAGGTCCAAGCCTTGGGGTCCCAAGCCCAAATCGATCACCGTCGCGAATTCCCAGTGCTGGCACGCCAAGTTCTGCGGGTCTGGCGACGCCGGGGCAAACGACTGCAAGCCGCCGACACCTTGGGCACAGAAGTGGGTGGCAGAAAACTGTTGATCAACACGCTGGCTCTGCGCCGCTGCCTGCATCGAGAGGTGTTCTCCAAAGACGAACAATTCATTGGCGTGCTGCTTCCCCCCAGCGTCGGTGCCGTCGCGGTGAACGTGGCCTTGGCCGCTGATCGACGTGTCAGCGCCAATCTCAACTACACCGTCAGCAGCGAGGTGATGAACCACTGCATCCACGATGTGGGAATCAAACACGTGCTGACCAGCGATCGGTTCTTGGAAAAGATCGATGTGGAACTGGACGCCGAAATTGTTTCGCTGGACAAACTGAAAGAAAAAGTCAGCTTGGCCGACAAAGTCATCGCGGCCCTCCAAGCGACGATTGTGCCGAGCTGGCTGCTGGATCGAATTCTGGGCCTGAACAAAATCCAGAGCGATGACCTGTTGACCGTCATCTTCACCAGCGGTTCCACCGGAATGCCCAAAGGCGTGCTGCTATCCAACGCAAACGTCAGCCACAATGTCGATGCCGTCAATCGTGCGATCCGCCTGACCACCGAAGACGTGGTCATCGGCGTGCTGCCATTCTTTCATTCGTTTGGTTACGCGGTCACGCTCTGGGCAGCACAAACGCTTGGCCCCGCCGGTGTCTACCACTTCAACCCGCTGGATTCCAAACAGATCGGCAAACTGGCCGAGAAGTACAAGGCCACGGTGCTGCTGGGCACACCGACGTTCATGCGTGGTTACCTGCGACGCATCACCCCGGAACAATTCAAGACGCTCAATGTCGCGGTGGTGGGCGCCGAGAAGATGCCCGCCGACCTGTTCGATGCCTTTGAGAAACGCTTTGGAGTCCGCCCCGTCGAAGGCTACGGCACGACGGAAATGAGCCCCTTGGTCAGCGTCAACATTCCGCCCTCACGTTCGGCTGCGAAGTTTCAACCCGATCGCGTCGAAGGCAGTGTGGGCCGTCCCTTGCCCGGGATCTCAGCGAGGATCGTCTCGCCTGACGATGGAACCGAATTGGATGCCAATGAAGACGGCATGCTGCTCGTGACCGGTCCCAATGTGATGCGAGGCTACGCCAATCGCGATGACCTGACTCAATCCGCTGTCATCGATGGTTGGTACACGACCGGTGATATCGCGCACATCGACAACGATGGCTTCTTGCACATCACGGGGCGTCTGAGTCGCTTCTCCAAGATCGCTGGCGAGATGGTGCCACACGTTCGAATCGAAGAGGAACTTGGCAAACTGCTCTCCGAAGGTGAGGACGACGACCAAGTCCGCGTTTGCGTCACCGCCGTTCCATGCGACCGCAAAGGCGAACGCATCATCGTCTTGCATTTGCCCACGTCCCAGATCCCCGACGCACTCCGCGAAGGGCTGAAGGAAGCCGGACTGGCAAACTTGTTCATCCCAGCCGCTGACAGTTTCTTCGAAGTCGACCAGATCCCGCTGCTGGGAACCGGAAAACTTGACCTCAAAGGTGCCCGAGATCGGGCCAGCGAACTCACGCTGGCGAGTTGCTGAAAAGAATCGCCACGTCCAGATCGCAACGCGAACGGACGGGCAAATCGCAATGCAGAAGGCACGGGCCTGCCATCGGCCCGGTTTCTCAAGCGGTTGCGATGCTTTGCCAGCCGACGGCTCAGCTCGACTCGATCTCGTCTTCTTGACTGACGGGCGAGTTCAAATCGATCGCTTCGAATCGACTGCGATAAAGAATGCGTTCCCACCACCGAGCCCGCCGCAACGACGGATCGTCTGCACTCACCAAATGGCGTTTCCCGCGACGGGTGCAGATCTTCAATTGGTTGTCAGCCAGGACTTCTTCCACCATCCAGTACTTCTCCACCACGTAGCGGTAGGTGTTTCCCTTCCCAGCGGCATGAACGTCGGAAGCACGCGGCCCCGGCGAAACACTGCTTTTGTGTTTGCGGTAGATCACCCAATCGTTTCGCTGAAATTGATTTGCGGCCAATGTCATTCCTGAGACGTGGATTTGAGCCAACTTACCTGACTGGGATGATGGCAGCTTTCAGAAAACGACACAATTGGTGGTGCGATCCATTGTCGTCAGGAACGCGAAATCGCTTGGAAGATTGCCTCCAAGCGATTCACGCGTGACCCGGGGATTGCGTGGATCATTTCGTCGAGAAGCGGAACACCGTTGTCGTGTCATACTTCTCACCAGGCTTCAAAATCGCCGATGGAAACGTCGGCTGATTGGGGCTGTCGGGGAAGTGCTGAGTCTCCAAGCAGAACCCTCCTCGATGCACGTAAGATTTGCCCGACTTCCCTTCCAAACGTCCATCCAAGAAGTTCCCGCAATAGAACTGGATCCCCGGTTCAGTGGTGCGAATTTCCATGACACGGCCAGTGACTGGCTCGAGAACACGGGCTGCCCACATCATTTCCCCTGGCTCACCGGAACGATCGAGCACAAAGTTGTGGTCGTATCCCAGCCCGAATTCGAGTTGTTCGTTGTCGACACCGATGTCGCGTCCAATCGTTTTCGCCTTTCGAAAATCAAACGGTGTCCCTTCCACCTCCCGCAATTCACCGGTGGGAATCAAGGTCGAATCAACCGGGGTGAATTTCGAAGCGTTCAATATCAACTCGTGGTCGAGGATGGTCCCGTTGCCCTCTCCGGCCAAGTTGAAATAAGTGTGCTGGGTCAGGTTGATCGGGGTGGCTTTGTCCGTCGTCGCTTCGTAGTGGACAATCAATTCGTTTTCGTCCGTCCACTGGTAAGTGACCGCGACGCTCAGATTGCCGGGGTACCCCTCTTCACCATCTTTCGCGTGGTAGGTCATCTTCAACGCTGGCTTTCCATTGACCGCCGTGGGCACAGCATCCCAGACAACTTTGTCAAATCCGATCACGCCACCGTGCAAGTGATTGGGGCCATTGTTGGTCGCCAACGAATAAGTCTCGCCGTCCAACGTGAACTCACCCTCGGCGATTCGGTTCCCGTAGCGCCCAACCACCGCACCGAAGTAGGGCTTGTCGACTGCGTTGATGTAGCTTTCAACGGAGTCATACCCCAGCGCCACGTCGCCCAACTTCCCGTCGCGATCAGGCACCACGATGGAGGTCACGATCGCACCGAAGTTGGTGATCTGAACCTTGGCACCGGACTTGTTTTCAAGTGTGTACAGCTGGATCGAATCAAAGTCCTCGACCTGCATCTGATCTTGTGCCCGGCCAGGAACGGCAAGGCATCCAAGCATCAACACACCCGCAAACCAATGTGCAAAGAGTCGGTTCATACAAATTCTCCAAGAAGCGATCGAAGTGAGTTTGAAAGGAAAGGGGATCTTGCGACGACCGCTGGACCAATCACGGTGTCGCCGCTTGAACGATGAGATGAATGGAACAACCTAAATCGCGAAGTACGCGTAGACGCCCAAGCACAGCAGAACCAAAACGCCGCCGACGTAAGGAGCCGGTTTCCACGGGGTCAAGTCAACCAATTTGGCATCCCGTTGCTCGTAGGGCGAATCCCGACGAATCCCCATCGCCACCATCACCAACTGCAGTGCGACCAACAGGACAAACACCGCGCCCATGTAGTGAAACCCATTGCCGAAGATGGAAACCAGCCAACCGTCGTCGCCGCCGCTGCGGAAGGTCCCGATCACCATCAACACCAAACCGACAATCAACGCGACCATCGCGGATCGCCCGTCCGCAGTCTTGTGAAACAACCCCAACAAAATCACCGAGGCCAATGGGATGAAGTAGACCCCGTTGAGACCTTGGAAGAAACTGAAAACACCTTCGCGCCCGTAAAAGACCAGCGGAGCCGCGATGACAGCAAAAACGGCAACAACGAAACTGCAAACCTGGCCTGAGAAACGCACCTGTTTCGTGGTCGCATCCGGCCGAATGTATTGCTTGTAAACGTCCAACGAGAACAACGTTGCCGCCGAGTTCAACACCGAATTGAACGTCGAAAGAATCGAACCGATCACCACCGCAGCAAAGAACCCGAGCAACCATTCTGGCAACACTCGTGCGACCAACGCACCGTAGGCCTGACTGGACTTCCAATCGCCGTCGGCATTCAACCCGACGGCATCAATCATCTGCTGGTCCTCGGCGGTGATGACCAGATACGCCGCTGCGATCCCAGGCAACACGAGGATCAACGGGGCCAAGATCTTAAAGAACGCGGCCAGCAAGACTCCCTTTTGACCTTCCGCCAAATTCTTCGCCCCGAAAGTTCGCTGAATGATTTGCTGGTTGGTGGTCCAGTAAAAGAAATTGAGCAGCAACACTCCCGTGAACAACGTTGGCCAGTGAGTTGATTCGTCCGCTGCACCGAGCGACCGAAATGCGTCGGGATCCGCTTCCTGAATCTTCTGAAGTGCGCCCCCAATTCCACCTTCGTCTCCCGCGACAACCTGCAGCGAAAAGTAGGTGATCATCAAACCGCCAACCAACAACCCGGCACCGTTGAACGTGTCGGAAACCGCGATGGCACGCAATCCACCAAAGATCGCGTAGGCACCGCCCAACGATGCGATGAAGACCAGCAACATCCAAATCATCTGGTAGTCGGTGACCCCGAACCGAACATGAAGCGACAACATGCTGTTGAGCCCGTTGGCGCCCAAAAACAAGACAAATGGCAACAGGATCAGCATGTAGGCAACGATGAAAATTGCCGCCGTCAACGCACGCACCCCGCGACCGTAACGTTCCTCCAGAAACTGCGGGATGGTCGCGATCCCCGATTTCAAATACCGAGGTAAAAACACCAGCGCCAAAACGACCAGTGAGATCCCCGCGACCACTTCCCAGCACATCACCGACAACCCATCGCTGAAGGAGTCTGCGTTGAGCCCCACCAATTGCTCCGTGGACAAATTGGTCAGCAGCAAACTTCCCGCGATGAAGACGCCAGTGAGCGAACGACCGGCTAAGAAATAACCCTCATCGGTGTCCACGTCGCTGCCACGCGTCTTCCACCAAGTCAGAAACGCTACCAGACCAGTGAAGAACAGAAAGGAAACGAGCGTGGTGGTGTTCATGGACATCCTCGGGGGTTGCATCATGCAAGGGGGTTTCAGCGAGACGACATACCATACAGCGTCACCCCACCCCTTACAGCCTCCACGAACTATTTTCTGCCGTTCCACACACTCAAGTGGCACGGATCCACCCTTCGATCATGATCCACTTGACGCCCGTGCGAGAAGGCCCCTCCAAACCAACCGTTCACCCTAAGACATTTTGCCCGGCAAGCTCACCCCTTTCCGGGTGGCACCAAATCACTGAATGGAGGATCCAATCCATGGAATTGGAGGGACTGGCTATCGCCCACGGGCTGAATCTCGCAAAATGACACGCTTCAAGCCTGCCCCTCCGTTTGGGCATTTGCCCGCATTCCGAATTTTCGTCAGTCCCCAATCACTCATGGCCCAACGTTCACGCAGATCTCGAGCCGCTGAGACCACCGCAGGCGCGAGTCCCAACGGCTCCGACCCAAACCAAGCCTCCGATAAAAGCGCCCCCTCAAAAAACGAACCCATTCAGGTCAATCCCAAGGTCTTCAACGGCGACACTCAGATCGAGGTCGACGGGATCCAAGTCAACTTGCGGAATCGCTATTTAGCGGCGTTTCTGGCTTGGTTGGTGCCCGGAGCAGGGCATTACTACCAAGGTCGCCACACCAAGGGCACTTTGTTCGTGATCAGCATTCTCTCGATTTGGACCCTGGGATTTGCACTGGGCGGCTTTCACGTCGTTTACGCCTCGTGGTACCCCGGCGACAAACGCTGGCACTACTTCCTCCAAGCCGGAGTGGGCTCCGCCGCACTCCCCGCGCTGGTTCAGGGCAATCGAATGCGCCTGGCGACGGACAATCGCGGGCGAACTCGTCAGGACTACGAACCTTGGTGGAACGGCTTCATGGCGCCCCCACACCGTCCCGTCGACGAATCCGAGGCCGATGAAGTCGCCGCCTGGTATGCCCGGCGTGGCTCGGGCTACGAAATGGGCACCTGGTACACGATGATCGCAGGGCTGCTGAACTTCTTGGTGGTTTACGATGCGTTTGGCGGCCCTTTGGCGGTTCCGATCAGCGGTCGCAAAAAACGCGAGTCGGAACAATCCGAAAACTCTCCCGACAACGAAGAAGCGGCAGCGCAATTTGCGGAAACGAGCTGACGCGATCACACTCTCCTCTGCGATCCCGGTCGCCTTCTCTAATCAACTGACTTTACTGTTGAAGGACGCGCGTTGAACAAACCTGCTCGCTCCAAACCTCACGTGGCGCTGATGGTCGAAACCGCGACTGTCTACGGACGTGAAGTGCTGTCTGGAATCATGCGTTTCATGCGAACGCAAGAAGATTGGTCGGTCTTCCTCGAACAACGCGACCTCATGACGTCGCCACCGGCCTGGCTGAACGATTGGCAGGGCGACGGGATCATCTCGCGAGGATCCACCAATGAAATGATCGAGGCCGCCGTCCAGCGGAACATTCCGGTCATCGAATTGAACGATCGCAGCGAAGTCGACAAGGCGCACGTCCGCAGCGATGACGCCAAAATTGGTGAAATGGCCGCCCGCCACCTGATGGAACGCGGATTCCAACACTTCGGGTTCTGCGGCTTTGATTTCGAAGCCTGGTCGCATCGACGCCAAGAAGCGTTCACCAAAACGGTCCAACAAGAAGGATGCCAGTGCGATTCGTTCAACTCGCCCTGGATGAATCTGGCCCGACCCTGGGAGGAGGACCAACAATCCATCTCGGATTGGCTGCAAGCGTTGCCCAAACCCTGCGGAATCTTCACCTGCAACGACCTTCGCGGCCAACATGTCCTGGCGGTTTGTTCCACCCTGGAACTGACCGTCCCCGAAGAAGTTGCCGTGATCGGGGCCGACAACGACGAACTGCTTTGCCAATTCTGCCAACCGCCACTGTCCAGCGTGATCCCCAACGCGGAAGCGGTCGGCTTCCTCGCCGCGGAACGTTTGTCTCGCCAAATGAAGGGCGAATCGCACCACGAATCACAGCAAGTGGTGGCGCCCACTGGAGTCGCAACCCGACTTTCCACCGATGTCGTTGCCATCGACCACCCCGAAGTTGCCTCGGCGCTGGCTTATATCCGGCAACACGCTTGCGAAGGCCTGACGGTCGACGAAGTCCTGCAAAACGTTGCGGTCAGCCGCAGCACCCTCGAACGACAACTCCGTCGCTACCTGGGACGCACCCCGCAGCAGGAAATCCGCAACGTCCAACTCAAACGCGTCCGAGAATTGCTGGTCACCACCGAAATGGCCGCCGAACAAATCGCCTATCGGGCAGGCTTCGATCACCCGGAATACATGCACTACGTGTTCAAACGTGACCTGGGTTTGACCCCTGGGCAATACCGGCAAAGTGTCCGCGGGCAGGATGGTTGACTCCCCGCCTCCGAATCAGGGGTGAGATCCCAGCGCCAACGCCGTCGATTTCCCGTGCAAATGCGACGGGAACCCAGGAAGAAAATTTGGTCCCGGCGCGGCAACCAAGTATACTGATTCGACCCCGATCGCTCCCGGTCCAGCCTTCCCTCCGCTGAATTGCTGCCTGCATTCAATGGAAACGGACAGCTTGGCCGCGGGACTGATCGCCAACGGTGCCGAATCAATGGTGGATCTCGCCGTCTAAAATCCATTTTGTCTTCAGCGCCCGACCATTACTTCTCCCTGCACACTGATTCTCAGGATGTTGACCGTGAATCGCCACTTCTTCTCTCGTCGCACCCCAGTTTCGTTCTCCGGAATGACCTCTCTGATGTGCGTTGCCGCTCTCGGTTTCGCCGCCGCGGGACTTGCTTCGCCCTCCCAAGCCAATGCTGGTGGTGAAGAAACCGTCGTCAATGGCTTGTTCGAGGCCATGGAAGCCGGAACGGTCGAGGCCAAATTCATCCCTCAATCGTCTGCAAAAGCCAACTTGTTGGTCAAGAACCTGACTGACAAACCTCTGCACATCCACGTTCCCGCCGCCTTCGCTGGCGTTCCAGTTCTTGCTCAAGGCATGATGGGCGGCATGGGTGGTGGTATGGGCGGCGGCATGGGTGGTGGAATGGGAGGAGGCATGGGCGGAGGCATGGGTGGCGGTGGCGGCGGTCAAGCCATGGGCGGCGGCGGCGGCATGGGTGGTGGCATGGGCGGCGGCATGGGTGGTGGAATGGGCGGAGGCATGGGCGGCGGAATGGGTGGCTTCATGCGAGTCGCACCCGGACGCACGACCAAAATGGCTCTCAACACCGTTTGCCTGGAACATGGCAAACCTGAACCCAACGCCAAAATGAAATACACCATCGCACCACTCGACCAAGTCACCCAAGACCCTGCTGTGACGGCCTTGTGCGAAGCTCTGGGCAATGGACTCATCGCTCAAAACACCGCCCAAGCCGCAACCTGGCACCTGACCGACAAAATGTCATGGAGCGAACTGGCCGAGAAGAATCGCAAGGAAAGCCAGTACACCGGCAACGAGCCTTACTTCACGTCCTTTGAGCTGCGTGCCGCCTCCAATGTCGTGGGCGAAGTCAAACGCATCGCTCAAAATCACCAGGACAAACTGGAGTCAGACGAGAAGACTCAAGGCGGCCTGACCTTGGACAACAACTACGGCAGCTGAGGATGCTTGCCACAGAGTGATCGCCAAGAACGCAATCACCACAGAGAAAACCAAACGATACCTGCGAGGACTTCACGGTCCTCGCAGGTATTTTTTTGGCCGTTGGGTTGATCCAACAAAGTGGATCAACGACGCGAATCAGTCGTCGTCGGAATGGACGGCTTCCGTCTTCCCCGCCTTCAAACGCAGGAACGAGTCGAAGAACCCCTGCAGTTCACTGCCGTCGAGCACACTGTTGAAGTTGCCGACGTAATGCCCCGTCCGAGCGTCCTTGACGCGTTGATCGGGGTGCAAGAAGTAATTGCGAATCTGACTCCCGAAACCGGTTCTTGCCTGAGTCTCGTACTTCTTGGCTTCCTCCGCTTCACGGCGTTCTTCCTCGATTCGTGCCAACTTGGCACGCAGCATCTTCCAGGCGGTGTCCCGGTTTTGGTGCTGACTTCGTTGGTTCTGGCATTGCACAACCGTGTTGGTGGGAATGTGTGTCAACCGAATCGCACTGTCCGTCTTATTGACGTGCTGACCACCTGCTCCACTGGCCCGATACGTGTCCTCGCGAACATCCTTCTTTTCGACATTCACTTCGAACGAATCATCAATCTCAGGCGCAACACTCACGGCAGCAAAGCTCGTCTGGCGTTTGCTTTCGCTGTTGAATGGACTGATCCGAACCAACCGGTGCATGCCTTCCTCCCCCTTGAGATAGCCATACGCCATCGGCCCCCGAACCGCGATCGAAGCATGGTTGATCCCCGCCTCCTCGTTTTCTTGACGGTCCAGCAATTCGATTTTGTATTCCTGTCCCACCGCCCAAGCGGAGTACATCCGAAGCAGCATGTCGGCCCAGTCGTTCGCGTCCGTCCCGCCATCGCGAGCGTTGATGGTCACGATCGCACCCGCGGAATCATTCGGCCCGTTCAACAAAGCCTTCAATTCCAAGTCATCCAGGACGCCCTCCAGGCGATCGATCTCTGACCGAACCTCATCGACAATCGAATCATCGTCCTCTGCCATTTCGAAGAGGGCTTCCAAGTCCTCTGCAGAGGACTCAAGCTCATTCAACGGGGAGACAATTCCTTTGAGCCCCTTGAGTTGCATCACGACTTTTTGAGCCGCTTCACTGTCATTCCAGAAATCGGGCGCCCCCATTTGGGCTTCGATCTTTTTGATCGCTTGGTTCTTGCCAGCGTGGTCAAAGAGAGTCCTGTAGCTGGACCAGGCGGCTGCGAATCGCTTGGCTGCGTTGCGTCAATTCAGCGTCCATGACGAAATGTCCCTCTCGGATATGATGGTGAACCGGCGAGGCCGTGCACGGCGTGTGCAAGGTCCGCCAAATTTTTTTCTTCGAAAACGGATTCTACATGTCTCGCGTGGTTCTCGCGATGAGTGGCGGCGTTGATTCCAGCGTCGCGGCCCACCTGTTGTTGCGTGACGGTCACGAGGTGATCGGAGTCTTCATGCGCCACGGCGAAGCATCCGCTGCCGCCTGCCGAATTGATTCCGACGAACCCCAAAACGCCAATCCCCTGAATCTTCCCGTGCTGGGCGAGTCCGCAGGTGGTAAACGAGCCGACCACAAACAGGGCTGCTGCAGCGCGACCGATGCCGCCGACGCTCGCCGGGTCGCGATGTCGATGGGGATCCCGTTTTACTCCCTCGACCTGCAAGAAGACTTTCGCAAGATCGTGGACTATTTCGTCGACGATTACCTCGCCGCGCGAACACCCAATCCGTGCGTGAAGTGCAATCACTGGATCAAGTTCGGACGTTTGTTCGATTACGCCGATGGTGTCGACGCCGAGTTCGTCGCAACAGGGCACTACGCCCGAATGGTGCACGCCAACGGCCGCTCCGAACTGCACCGAGGCTTGGACGGTCACAAGGATCAATCGTACGCGTTGTTTGGAATCGACCCCGCTCGCTTGCCACGCATGATGCTGCCCGTTGGCGATTTCACCAAACCTGAAATTCGCGACATGGCGACCTCGCTCGGACTGGGTGTGTCAGACAAAAAGGACAGCCAGGAAATCTGCTTCGTCACGCAGGGTCACCACAGCGATTTTGTAAAGTCCCGACGCCCGGAAATGGTCGGCGCAACCGCCGGCGAAATCGTGACCACCAACGGCAAGGTGGTCGGCGAACACAACGGCTTCGAAGCCTTCACCATTGGCCAACGCAAACGACTCGGCGTCGCCATGGGCGAGCCTCACTTTGTGATCCGCATCGAACCAGACACTCGCCGCGTCGTGATCGGGCGATCAGAAGAGCTGCTGCGTCCAGGATTGGTCGCCGATCAATGCAATTGGCTTGTGACACCAGAAGAGCTTGCGGAGGCCACATCAGTTGGCATCCAAATCCGCTACAACGGGCAACCTCACCCCGGGCGAGTTGAGATCGACGCATCCGATCCAACCCAAATGAAAGTGATGTTTGACGAACCACAATCCGCCGTCGCACCAGGCCAAGCCGCCGTCGTATACGATGGCGAACGCGTCCTCGGCGGCGGCTGGATCACCCACGCCATCGATCATGTAGCCAACGGACGCCCTCCGTCGGCGTAAACGCTACCCAGCGCAGCAAGCGAGTGGATCAGCTCTCCTGAACGGAGGCCGTGCAGTTTTGAAGAGCCGTGCTCGTAACATCTTGCGACCCCCGCCCGACGAAGTTGGGAGGGGTCGGAAAACGAGTGTTCAGCGAGATTTCCGGGGGAGGGCACGCGCGACGCCTCCCATGCTCGGCCCCCTCCCTCGCGTACGCCTGAACGGCGTCGCTCGACCTCCCCCCAAACTTCGTTTCGGGAGAGGTGCAACATGCGAAACCCCGCTAAAACGCGGTGCCAGAAAACTGCACGGCCTCGAACGCAGCTGGGGAGCGGTCCCTGCACGCCGTTGAGCACAACGGCGCGGATCCGCGAGGAGCCAGGGTTCGTTTCGACGCAAAGACGCCAGGGCGCAGAGACGCATGGAATCGCTCGAGAGAGAACGTTTCTCCACGGATGCAATTTGCCAGAAGACGGAAGGTGAGTTCGGGGCAACGGCCGAGTCTCTGCGTCCCCGCGTCTCACCGACTCTGCGTCAAAACCATATCGCATCCGCACCGACCCTCTGGCCCCGCCACCGTTTCCCTCCAACCGTACGGTGCCATCCACCCAAAGACCTTGCACTGAGATCGCACTCGTACTCAGGACGCAGCCCGGTACTCGCATTCGTTTTCGAAACCGGCGCCGATCAACTCACAGGGCGTCACGGTCCAGCACGGTACGGCGGCGCAAGCGATGCTGCACCGAATCATTGCGGTGTTGCTCCGAATCGCGATGGAATCTGTTGGTGCAGTTGAGCCGGAGGCGGGGTTCCCTGATGCATTCGAGCACGAGTACTGCTTCGCTGAGCACGAGCACGAGCACGAGCACGAGCACGAGCACGAGCACGAGCACGAGCACGAGCACGAAATCAGGTCGCCCCACACACTGACCATCGCCGGCTTGCTGGTTTGCTCAGTCGTTTGTTGCTCGGTCCCGTTTCAGCCGGTATTCTTCGATCAGGAGGGCCCGCCCCATCGGTGAGCCGATCGCCATGCAAGCCCAACGCAAGAACCAAGGGTTGTTGCCGAACTAAGCAGGTCGGCTGGAATGATCGGGCACAACCATGTGAGCCGTTTGGGCGTTAGCCCCGGTTGCGCGTGAAAACCGTGGCTAACGCCAACGGCTCACATACCCGATGACACCTGCGTACCTGCTTAGGCCTGCGAACGCTTGGCTATAGAACATGAACCGTCCCGGCTCGCAAAACCCAAACGTTCGCCAACATGATTGATCGCCTAATACAGCTTGGAAAGTGGGTGGCGATTCTCTTGATCGGCTTCTTCGCTATCTCCTTCCTGGCGTTTGGTTCAACAGGGGGAGGCGCCGGTGCTGGGACTGGTGTGATTTCACATTGGTTCGGCGCCTCGTTTCATATTTGGCCAGATGCGGCGAACGACACTTCTGGATCACTCCGCATTGAGGGCAATACTTCGCCAAGGTTCATGTTATGGGGGCACACTTGTCCGCACTACACGGAGTTACGAATCGAATGGGAGATGTTCCACCGCGTTCCGTACGAAGGTGAAGCAAATCTAGACCTTGAGCAATTGACGATTGTCGCGGGCAATCAAACGTCAAGCTTGGACAAGGATTCACTTTCTAAGCTACTACGCATGTCGCCCGCGAACCCGCGTGATGCTGAGTACGTCGGGGCATTGCTACGATTCATTTATTCTGCGAGAGATGGAACACTTCCACCGCCTCAACATCATTTAATCGAGTTGCCGACGACGCTTTCCGGTAACATGCAACATTTTGCATCCGGAACAGCCGTATCGCCAATTCAACTGCTATGGATCATTTCTTGGTTTGGGTACGGCATTCGCCGATTGTTTTCACATCGAAGTGGTTCATCGCCTGTAGTCAGCGAGGCATAATTAAGCGATCAACCGCAGACGGCCACGACGTTTTGCGGTCATCCAAGCGTTAATCTGGCCGACGCGGTTGTCGCTATCGTTCCGCAGGCGATTGAAACCTCACGCTCCGTCGTCCGTGGTGATCGGTGCGCTCGATCCTGGCTCGCGTACGGCCGTACGGTGCCATCCACCCAAAGCCATTGCACATAACTCGTTCTCGTACTCAGGGCGCAGCCCAGTACTCGCACTCGTTTTCGAAACCGGCGACGATCAACTCACAGGGCGTCACGGCCCAGCACGGTACGGCGGCGCAAGCGATGCTGCACCGAATGGTTGCAGTGTTGCTCCGAATCGCGATGGAATCTGATGGTGCAGTTGAGCCGGAGGCGGGGTTCCCTGATGCATTCGAGCACGAGTACTGCTTCGCTGAGCACGAGCACGAGCACGAGCACGAGCACGAATTCAGGTCGCCCCACACACTGACCATCGCCGGCTTGCTGGTTTGCTCAGTCGTTTGTTGCTCGGTCCCGTTTCAGCCGGTATTCTTCGATCAGGAGGGCCCGCCCCATCGGTGAGCCGGTCGCCATGCAAGCCCAACGCAAGAACCAAGGGTTGTTGCCGAACTAGGCCTGCGAACGCTTGGCTATAGAACATCAACCGTCCCGGCTCGCAAAACCCAAACGTTCGCCGACTTGCTAGCGTTGTTGGGAACAAAACATGAGCCTTTCCTCTGCAATCGAATCCAATCGGCTTTCCAGATTGAAAGATGCTTTGCATGAGTTGTCGCGCGAGTGTGTTCGGCTCTCGGCGGAGCGGACAAGAGACTCCCAAACGCCAATTGGCGTCTCGAAATTCGGTGGGGAGCCTGACGTGCCACCATCGTTTGATTGGCCCATTTGGGAGGACGAGCCGATGACGTTTTTGGGCCAGATCAATTGCCAACAGATCTCGCGGATACTTCGCCCCAACTTCTTCCCGGATTCGGGTCTGCTCTTTTTTTTTCACTTCGTTGACGTTGATGGATGTTATTCTCGACGGAAATCAAATCGAGTATGTTGGTGGCAACGATCCACACGCCCCTGATTGCCTCGTCCGGCTCGACTCGGGATTCACCCTCGGGTTTGTTCTGGATTCAAACGCTGGTCACGGCCCCGCTGGATTACGATCTTGGTCGATCCAAAACTGATAGCCTCCAATGCGAGCCGAAATGGCATGGTAAATCGACGTCGCATCATTGCTCGCGTTGTTTGCCTCGTCCTGATTCTTATTTTCGTCCCCTATATCGTCAGCCGGATTGCCAGTTCATGGCGTGGCCTGTCCGCCCACGCATCGACGTCGATGGACGCCCCATCTGTGAATGGGCGGCCCCTGCGCATTGCGTGTTACAACATTGCTCACGGTCGCGGCCAATCGAAATCAAACTGGACTGGCGAATCGAAAGCCATGCGTCAGCAGCGATTGGACGAAATCGCGAAACAGATCGCGTCCGTTGATGCGGACATCGTTGTCTTGAATGAGGTCGATTTCGACTCTTCTTGGAGCTTCTCCGTTAACCAAGCGGAGTACCTTGCCGAACAGGCAGGCTACCCGTACCGCGCGGAGCAACGAAACCTCGACTTCCGCGTCTTGTTCTGGAAATGGCGTTTTGGAAACGCGGTTTTGTCTCGTTTTCCGATTCGCGACTCGACGGTCATTGATTTCCCAAGCTATTCGCGCGCTGAGACACTGCTTGCGGGCAAAAAACGCGGGCTCGAATGCGTCGTGGATGTTGAAGGGACACTCATCGATGTTGCTGGCGTGCATCTATCACATCGCAATGAAGGTGTTCGAACGAAGTCAGTCGATTTGCTCATGAATGTGACCAAACCAAAGCTGATTGCCGGCGACTTCAACTCAACACCCACAGGTTTTCCTCGGTCGACAACCGATGCATCAGAGGGAAATGCGATTGACAAGGTTGACGAAAACGCTCTCTTTCAACGTCGCCCCATTGATTCCCCTTCGGGCGAATCTGAGTTTACCTTCCACTCAAGCGATCCCGGTTCTGTGATTGACTGGATCCTCGCGTCTGACGACTGGCAAATCATCGACTACAAGGTGATTCCTTCGCTCTTGTCAGACCACCGCATGCTTGTCGCCGAGGTGTTGCTGGTTTCCGGTGCTCAGGAAGTTGAAAGCGGCAATGCAAACAAGCCGTGAACCAGGAAACTGATTCACGCGGAAACTGAAATCAAAGTCTTCCGTTCACGCCCGGTTTCGGCAGACGTGATCGTGATCGAAACCAGCCCCGATTGTCCGCGCCAGCATTGGACCACCGTGTTCGTTTCGTGGCACCCACCAAACCTCTTTTTAAAAACGGCACGGCATCCGCAGTTGGGGAGCGTCGTAGAGTGGCCGGCACCATCCGTCCCCCAAGAGTCGTATCTGGTAGACTCGATTTCGCGACAGGGAGCGTCCCGGTCGCTTCGTTGCTCGCCTCCCCAGTGCGGCGACAAAGTTCAACACACGATCGATCCACCAGTCAGGTGACCAAACTCAACCGCAACGCGGATCTTTTTCAACGCTCGACCAGCGGATAGATCGCAATTCGTTCACCGACTGAAATGCGGGCCCTCACCGGCCCATGATCCCAGACGCCTGACATGCTACAATGAGCTCGCCTCATCATCACCGGAGACCCCCGAATGGTTCGCGCTTCTGACCTTGCCGATCTGCCTGTCAGCGAGAAACTTCAGCTTATCACTGAGCTTTGGGATCAAATTGCCTCTCGAAGGGACAGCCCAGCTTTACCGGAGTGGGTTCGGGACGAGTCGAATCGTCGATTCGAGGCGATGGAACGCGATCCGGGAGCCTGCTTGACCGAAGAGCAAATGTGGCGACAGGTAGATGAAACGCGTTGATCGATTCAGCCCAGAATTCCCGTCCGACGTCACCGATGCTCTTTCATACTACGACGCGATCGCGATCGATCTTGGCAATCGCTTTCGGGACGCACTGAAATCTACTTCTTGTAGAAATTCGCGACCGCCCTGAATCGTTCGGGTACACCGATCCGCCGACACGCGGGGCAATGCTTTCCAGATTCCCTTACGTTGTCGTGTTCCGCGCAACGGAAAACCAACTCCATTTCGGCGGCGTTTTCCATTCGGCGTCAGAGCCAACTCGCTGGCGGAAACGCATGCGGCCAGCCTGAGGGATCTCCAATGCGGATTTGACTTTGCGTGAACGCGAAGGTTGAGTCACTTTCAATAGCAGCTTGCTTCGTTCGTCGCGGTTCGAAACGCGAACGCCTAGCCGAAGCTCAAGTGCCTACGACGGCCCCGTCCGGGGCGACCTGCTGGGGTCCGCCATCGGTCTCGGGGCTTCCGCCCCGAGCGAAGGACGGCAGCCCCATCCGGGGCAAACGGAGCACAAAACGCAAGAGCACAAGGTGCCAGCCAGCTTTCCAGAAACTCGTGCTCGTGCTCAGTCGCGCCAGCGACGGTGCTCGTAATCGTGATCGAAACCAGACGCGATTGTCCGCGCAATCATTGGATCACGAATGACTCGATATTGACCGACTCTCGATCGACGCCGTGGCTCGATCGTTGGAGACATCACCATCGCTCAGCGATTCGCGATGATCTCGCGATAAATCCCGATGGTGTCGCGGAGTCCGCAGCGGAGGACCATGCTGAGATCGAGCGAGATTACGAGCACCGCTTCGCTGAGCACGACGACGCTGAGGAGCCGGAATAGAAAGGCCTTGGGTTGGGCACTCTGATCAACCAATGATCTCGTCAACAACACGCCCGTGAACGTCGGTCAAACGGAAATCACGACCGGCGTAGCGGTACGTCAACTGTTTGTGGTCGTAGCCCATCAGCCGCAGAATCGTGGCGTGCATGTCATGCACATGGACTCGGTTTTCGACTGCTTTGAACCCCAGCTCATCGGTTGCCCCGACTCGCGTTCCTGCATTCACCCCGCCACCGGCCATCCACATCGTGAACCCGTAGTGATTGTGATCGCGGCCGTTCATTTTGCCTTGGTTGGACCCTGCCTTGGGCATTTCGACCACGGGCGTCCGCCCAAATTCACCGCCCCAAATCACCAGCGTCTCGTCCAGCAATCCGGTCCGCTTCAAATCGGTCAGCAACGCTCCAATCCCTTGATCGACGCCCTTCGCAACTCGTCGGTGAGCCTTGTCCAAATCATCGTGACTGTCCCAGGGTTGCCCAGCACCGGTGTAGAGCTGCACAAAGCGAACACCACGCTCGACCAACCGCCGAGCAATCAAGGCTTGCCTCGAAAAATCACCCTCGCCGTACATTTGCCGCGTTTCTTCCGTTTCGCGACTGATGTCGAAAGCCTCGGACGCTTCGCTTTGCATGCGATAGGCCAGTTCGAACGACTCAATGCGAGATTCCAAGCGAGGGTCGCTTCCACGCTGAGCTGCGTGTTGCTGATTCAGTTTGGCCAGCAGATCCAACTGCTCGCGTTGATTGGTTGGATGGACCGAACGCCCTCGGATGTTCTCCAGCAATCGCTCGACCGATGCGAAACTGCTGTCGATGTAAGTCCCTTGGTACTTGCCTGGCAAAAAACCATTCTGCCAGTTCTGTGACTCTTTGATCGGGTACCCACCTGGACACATCGCAATGAAGGAGGGCAGGTTCTCGTTGTCACTGCCCAAACCATAGGTCAACCACGATCCCATCGCGGGCCGGATCAACCGAGCCTCGCCACAGTTCATCAGCAACAACGAAGGCTCATGGTTGGGAACGTCGGCGTACATGCTGTTGACCACACACAGATCATCCGCGTGCTTGGCCGTGTGCTCGAACAACTCGCTGACTTCCAACCCGCACTCGCCGTACTGGTCCCATTTGTAGGGCGACCGCATCACGTTGCCCGTGGGCCGTTCGGTCTTCAAATTGGCCATCGGAGCCGACTTGCCATCGAACTCCTCCAGCGCAGGCTTGCGATCGAACGAGTCCACTTGGCTGGGACCGCCATTCATGAACAAGTGAATGACACGCTTGGCTTTCGCGGGAAAGTGTGGCATCACCTCCCCACCAAAGTTCGCTGGGTTGGGCAACCCAGACGCAGCGCTTTCACGGCACAGAGCGTCGGTCAGTGCGAGCGAGCCAAAGCCCATCCCGCAAACTTTCAATGCATCACGACGAGACAAAGGTAAATTCATGATTCAATCCACGAATGCGAATTCGTTGGTGAGGAACAACACCTGGGCCAATTGAGCCAGGCGATCCAAGTGAGGCAGTTCGGTCTTTTCAAAGGGGCCACTGAAATCGTCAACGGAGTTGGCTTCGACGACAGCCCCATCATTCGCCGTCGCTGAAATCTTCGATCGCCAAAAGAAACTATCGTGGCTCAACGTCGGACCGCTGTGAGCGATGAATTCGACGAATTCGCCTTTGCGGATCTTTCGTTTCCTGGCTGGCAGAGGTCGATTGCTGCTGAATTGTTTTTCGTCAAACACGACCTCACCAGCGATCCGAATCACCGCCTGAATCCCATCACCTTCTTTCGCCCGGTGGCCGACCATTCCGATAACTTTGACGACGCCATCCACGGGACTCCTCCAACGACGCACCACGGCACCGTTGTCGCCATGGCCGGGATGCCCGCCCTCGTTGGTCAGCCGTGCGTAGCTGAAGGATCCCGGACTGGGATACTCGCTCTCAATCTGCCAGCCGTTCTTTTCGAAAGTCGGGAAGGCCGTGAACCCTTCAAGCTGGTCGTCTTTCCAGGTTGCCGTCCCATACGTCCACAACTCACGCGGGTCCGCCTCGACCAAAGGTGGCAACTCAGCTGATGAGACAAACGAGACCGCTTGCTCCAACTCCGAGGCCGTGGGCTCTCGCTGCAACAAACGCTGAAACAGTTCGGTCACTTGTTTCGCGGACTCGCCGGAACTGGCACGCCGGACGTCACGTGCCGTCGCCAAGGCAGCCGAAGCCAGCTGGGGATGATTCAGCAAAAACAGAGCTTGCTGCGGAACCGTGGTTTCGTAGCGTTCCGGCGAATGCATGTCCGGACTTGCAAAGTCAAACGTGCGAAACAATCCCGGCAGGTTTTGGCGATTGATCATCGCGTACAACGTCCGGCGAGGCGTGACGGTCGGCGATGTGATCTCGACCGACTCACCTCCATACCGGCAATCCATCAGATTCGCCCCCACCAAGATGCTGTCGCGCAAGGACTCGAATTCACGCCGACGTCGTTCCGCTCTTGCGAGTGCGGTGTTGGTCGGATCACGGGCCAAAGCTTCCGCACTGACGGCGGATGACTGCTGATAAATTCGAGTGGACAAAATGCGGCGAATCAAACGCTGGGTGCTCCAGTGCGTTTGAAAGTCCACGGCTAGGTCATCGAGCACCCCGGGGATCGCTGGAGCGGGGGTCCGAAACCCGAAATCACTGGGTGAATCGACCAGCGGCCGTCCAATCAAATGCCCCCACATGCGATTGACATAGACGCGAGCGGTCAACGGATTCTCGGGAGAAATGACTTTCATGGCCAGATCCAGTCGGCCACTGCCCGCCTCAAACTGCGGTTCCTCCGCTTTGCGAAACGCGGTCAAGTACTGACGCGGTGCTTCTTCGCCACGGTTCCCACGCTGACCACGAATGTAAATCTGCTGCCCCCGTAGTTTGTCTCGATCCACCAACATCAATGGACTCGGCGCCGCGTCCAAGTCCTCCGGTGGCACACTGTTGTTGAGCACGTTGTAAAGCGAGTAGTAATCCATCGTGGGGATCGGATCGAATTTGTGATCGTGACAACGAGCACACGAAACGGTCAGCCCCAACAATCCTCGCGTGATCACATCGATGCGATCGTCCAAGGTGTCATCGTTTGATAAAAACTTCCGACCAATGGTGATGAATCCCATCGCGTCGGCGTTGCCGTTTTCGTTCTTGGGATCGGTTCGATCACCCGCCAATTGATGACGCACCATCTCATCAAATGGCATGTCTTCGGCAAACGCTTTCAGCACCCAATCTCGGTATCGATGCGATCCTTTGATCGTGCGTTCTTTGCCCGCAGTGGTGTATCCAATGGTGTCGGCGTACCGAGCAACGTCCAACCAATGCCGCCCCATCCGCTCGCTCATCCGTGGGTCTGCCAGCATCTGATTCACACGACGCTGAAAGGCATCGGGACGACGATCCTCACGAAACGACTGAAGTTCCTCGTACGTCGGTGGCAAACCGGACAAATCAAAATGCAACCGTCGCAGCAACGTGTCCCGATCCGCCATCTCGTTGACAGAAATCCCCAGTTCGCCGGCGTGCTTCGCCGAAAGGTCATCCATCAAATCGCGTGAGTTTGCATCCGTGGCAACTTGGCTTGCACGCAACTCCTCGCCACTCACACGTGTCGGGGGAACAAACGCCCAATGCGAATTGACATCTCGCTCGAGAGGCGAAAGCGACTCGGCGACCGAATGCTCCTCTTCGCGTGGATCGACTGCCCCGGATTCAATCCAGTGTTTCAGGATCGCAATTTCTTCGTCACTGAGTTTTTCATCCGGTGGCATCTCCAACCCGGATTCTTCGTAGCTGATCGCTCGCACCAACACACTTGCGTCCGCGTCGCCAGGGACGATCGATGCCCCCCGTGATCCACCCGCCTTCATCGCAGGGGCAGAATCCAGTCGATAGTCTCCCATCGATTCGCCGGATTCACTGGAATGACATTCGTAGCAGCGCTCGATCAGCAATGGTCGAACTTTGGCTTCAAAGAAGTCGAGTTCATCGGCGTTCGCACCGCCCGAAAAGACCAGTGATGCAGCGAGACAGAGACTCAGATTCCAAGCGCAGAACGAACGGATGGCCGAAAGGCGGCGCGCATCAAAAGACCGCTGGTCTCGACGTGATTGGCGGACGAGCATCGTCGGATCGCTTGCTGGCGGGAGGGAGGGTGGCAGGGACGGCCCAAGGTGGGAGGACGGAAGAGTATTCCGCCCCAAAGCCGACAGGGGCCATTGTATCACCGCACCTCGTCGAAGTCACTCTTGAAATGTCTTCGCGATCAATCTTGCTCGCAGCCGATTGCCATGCTCGCTGTAAGTCCGCTCCGATTTCAGCAACTCCTCGACTTCGTCCCAGTCTTTCGCGTGTTCTTTGGCACGGGCGAAGTTGTAACGAGCGGAATCTTCCCACATCGACATCTGGTCTTCGTCCAAGACTCGTTTCCCGAACCAATTGGCCGCCGTGTCGAATCGCCCATCATCGTACTGAACCAACGCCAGCCAATGAGTGGCCGTGCGTTTCCCCAATCGCATGAACATTTGAATCTGCTGCAGTTGTTGATCGTACTGAGAACTCTCAATCCCCAGCCCGCGTCGCAGACCGTAGCGTTTCTGCAAGTCGACGTTGATTCGCAAGTCTTCAATCTCAAACTCGGGAGCACGCTGTTCCAAGTACCGAGTCCGGGCCCCTTTGACGCCTTCGATATCATCGTCCGAGAAATGCCCGGTCAGGTGCTGCCAACGTCCGCTGGAAAGGTTGCGAGCCATGTCGTCTTCCCCATCCAACACCGCCCAGCGGGACAGGTACCAAAACGAGAACAATGGGTCTCGCTCGACCATCCGTTCCGCCTCGGCTTGATAAATCTGGCTCAACAACGGAAGGGACCAAATCCGCACCCCGGCAATCCCGGGAATCGCGTCCAACTGCTTTGCCACGGCGTCCACGTCCATCGACAGTGTCATCCGACGATCACCCGTCAGACCGTTTTGCAGTTTCTTCATCCGTGGTGAAATGGCTTCGATTCGGGCGTTCAGCAGAGCCACACTCTGCTGCACATCGGTCCGCGAGAGTGGGTAGTCGAAGTAACCGGCCACATCCAAGCGACGCATCACGGTCGGTTCTTTGCGAGCCTGTTCCAAGGTCGCAATGCCAACTTGGTCTGGCCCCGGAATCGGCAATCCCAATTCCGTTTCAAACAGATAAATCTGATCTCCCGCCAAAACGCCCACTGACCACGGTGTCAACGAACCGTCTTCATCCGACTGCAAAGCCAGCACGGCGGCTCGAACGCCGGCCTGCTCGCACAAAGCCGTGAAGACATTGGCACGCTGTATCGGGTCACCGCGACCTCGCCAAATGGTTTGATAAAGCGTTTGCCGATAGCCGGGTCCCTCCAGCTTCATGCCGAACGGCAGGGCTGGTCGCGGGATTTGCGGAGGTACCCCTTCTGAACTGTCGAGCGGCTCCGCGGCGATGTTGCGAATCGTCCAGTCGAACAACCGGCAGGCGGTTCGAAGTTGAGCGGCTGCGTCCTCGCCAATCTCTGCCGACAATCCCTTCAACCAATCGACCAGCAAAGGGTCTTCGCGAATGGGATCGTCCATCCACTGCACGGCGTGACGAAACAAATAGGCGTCTCGCAACACGGTCACATCGGTCGGTTGAAACTCTTCTCGAAGGATTTCCGCCCGCAGGTTTTCCTCTGGAATGACATCCGTCAGCGTGGACGCCAACTCGGGAATCTCGCCCGAACCATCGTCGCTGGACTGATTCTGGGACCACTGGTTCAAGTGATAGGAAATTTGCCGACTGGCTTTTTCCTCGTTCAACCCCACGAACTGACTGAGCAGCGAAACGGTTTCCCCAAGGTGATCCTGCTGGGACTGTTGTTGCAGTGCGACCTGACGCTGGGTTTGAATCCGACGAACGGTTTCCGAGTCGTCGGTGCATCCGGCCAGCAACACCGCGGCAGATGCCATCCAGGCCAGAACCGAAGCGGGCGAAGAAGCGAACGTCATGGTTTGTTTGGCGAAGTGGAGCACGGCGGGAACAAACAGAGCGGCGAAGAAAAGAACAGCATTTCGAAACGTTGCATCGCAGATGCCGGTCAGCCATCGAGGCTGTCGACCGTCTCTCGCAATCGCAACAAGCGGTCCAACGTTCCCGCGAATTCGTCCAGCGGGATCATGTTTGGCCCGTCACTCGGCGACGTTTCTGGGTCGGGGTGCGTCTCGAAAAAGAGAGCGTCACACCCGATGGCTACGGCCGCGCGAGCCAATGGTTCAACCATTTCCCGATTTCCGCCCGTCGCCCCGCCCAAGCCACCCGGTTGCTGGACACTGTGAGTCGCATCAAAAACGACGGGGACTCCCAACGACCGCATGATCGGAATCGACTGCATGTCGTTGACCAACCGCCCGTAACCGAAAAACGTGCCCCGCTCGCAAGCCATCACGCCGCCATCGCCGGACCCTCGCAATTTGTCGATCACGTACCGCATGTCTCCCGGCGACATGAATTGGCCCTTTTTGACGTTCACAGGACGCCCCGTGCCCGCCGCGGCGACCAACAAATCCGTCTGACGCGCCAAAAAAGCCGGGATCTGCAGCAAATCGCAAACCTCGCCCACCATCGCGGCCTGCTCCGGCAAATGAATGTCGGTCGTCACCGGCAAACCTGTGTTCGCCCGAACCGCCTCCAAAAGCCCGAGTCCTTGTTCGATCCCCGGGCCGCGTTGCGATGCCAAACTGGTCCGGTTGGCTTTGTCGAACGAAGCTTTGAAGATCACCTGAACGTCGGGACGCTGGTTGATCCGAGCCAATTCCTCGCCGATTTGGAGCGCCAATTCACGCGACTGCAACACGCACGGTCCAGCGATGACCAACAGTGGTTCTCCCGGGCCACACACGTAGTCGCCAATTGAAACGGGTTGAATCTTCGGAGTTTCGGGCATTGGTTCGCGGGCCATGCAGGTCGGGCGGATCGGAAACAATCGAACCATCACCAGCCAATCGACTGTTCTTTCGAATCAGGCAGGCAATGGAATCGCTTCATTTCATCTTGGCGTTTGCCGGATTCATTGCCAATCGGACTGACAAAATCAACCGTCAATTGGCAGCCCGGAGCAATGTCACGTGGTCGGGCAACACTTCAATCTGAACCGGCAGTCTCCCAGCGTAATCCCCATCGACCTGATACGGCACTCGCGAAAGACTGGACCAGGTGATCTTGGTCGCTTGGTAGCGAAAGACATCGGAACGCTTCAAATGGCGACCGCCCGGCAACGCCATCAAATACCGCAGACCAGCGATCACGGAACCGTAAGCCAGGTTGATCAGATCCAATTGCCCGTCGTTTCCATTGGCTTCAGGTTCAATGGGCAGCGAGGCCGCGTAACAAGGCAAATTGAAAGCCATCATCCAACAACCGCTGGTCCGAACCGTTTGCTTCCGCTCAAGTGCCCCCGAAGACGTTGTTCGTCCCTTTGTGCCGACGCCGATCTTCTCTGGAGCCGAAACCGGCATCGCCTGTTCCATCTCCGCATCAATCACAGGAAACGCGTACCGACGAATGGCTCGCCAAAGCGGCCCGGCGTAGCTGAAACGATTGATGTGACCGCGACGTGTCAAATGCATCGCCCGCACGACCTCTGCGTCGAAGCCCGCCGTGACCATCACCAGAAACAACCTTCCGTTGGCTCGGCCGGCGTCGACCCTCATCGCTTCTCCCTGACGAATCGTCGCCAACACGTCCTCGGCACGCCGCGAATACCGGTAGTAACGAGCCAATAAATTTTCGGTGCCCATCGGCATCGGGATCAAGGCACTGCCTGGTGGCAACTTCCCCGCCAGCAGCGCCAGAGTCCCATCGCCCCCGGCCCCGACCACGGCCACGTCGTCCGGCAGTGAATCGGCCTCGCCCACTCGCTCGGCAAGTTCGACCAAGTTGTCGATCCGGCGACAAGTCAGGCCGCCGGCGCGACACAGCTCGATCAAACGCAAAATTTCTCCGCGTCCCGCACCGCTCCCCGCCTTGGGGCTGGTGAAGATCCAGACCTCACGAATTTTCCGTTTCGAGTCCACAGCGGGCACAGTCAATTGCTTTTTGGAGAGCGAGTTTCAACGACGGGAAAGAACCGAGGCGAAGTGTCAAACAATTTGCATCTCGGTGATAGACGAAATCGGGGATCCAATCAGAAGGCAGCCACCCACTGCGACGTTGTGTCGTTCGCCTGTCACTTGACCAGAGCCTGTTTGGACGCCGCGGACGCGTTCCAACCTGAGTTTTTCGAGTCATCAAAATTTTGTGCCCTCACCGCGAGAGCCCCAGCCCACCGCGGGAACGCCCGATCGCAGCAAAAACACACGGATTCGTTTGCCCGCCCGTTTTTTGCAACCTAGGCTTCGGCGGAACCCACTGACAACTGTTTTGGGCTCCGCATTCGCTTCGACTTCACTTTCTCGAGCAATCCTGTGCAACTGCTGCGTCGTTTTTGGGCCCCTGTGATCATCCTGCTCATGGTAGCGATCCACGCTGCCGTGATTGGCTATGTTCGCAGTCGCGTGGCCCGGCTGAGCAACATGCAGAGTTCAGCAATCGAAATTGGGCACTTGCGATTCCAAAATCCCAACGTGCCAAACAGTACGTTTCAATTTCAATTGCACGCGATCGTGGACCCATCCCGCCGTTTTCGTGGTGAAGAGCGTTTGAAGCTGAACCAGCTTCCCATCACCGAAGCCGCCGAACAAATGCTGCGACAAGTCGAAGCCACATGGCTGAACGACCCCGCCCAAAAAGAAATTCGCGAGCGACTGATGGACGTCGTCCTGCAACACCTGGATGAACCGCTGGTGCAACGAGTCGTGATCACCGATTGGCTGTGCCTCCCCAGCCAATCCGTCCCCATGGACAGCTCCTTCACCACCGCCTCGCTGTAACCAGCGTCTTGACGCAACGACAGCCGAGCAAGGAATTTTCCTTGTTCCCAGGCTCTGCCTGGGAACACACTGTCTTGGAGGCTCCGCCTCCCGATCCTGCCGCAGCAGGCGGAGCCTGCAGTGCATTGCGTTCCCAGGCAGAGCCCGGGAACGAGAAAAGCCTCCTTCATAAAACCGATGTCCCCGGAGTCACTTGGGACGCATTGCATGCCGCTCCCAACCTTCAAGCATAAAACCGGCGTCCCGAGCGAATGCGGGTTAACTTGTTCCCTGGCTCTGCCTGGGAACACACTGTCTTGGAGGCTCCGCCTCCCGATCCTGCCGCAGCAGGCGGAGCCTGCAGTGCATTGCGTTCCCAGCCAGAGCCTGGGAACGAGAAAAGCCTCCTTCATAAAACCGATGTCCCCCGGAGTCACTTGGGACGCATTGCATGCCGCTCCCAACGGTCAAGCATAAAACCGGCGTCCCGAGCGAATGCGGGTTAACTGCCTCGCGGTCCAACCCCAAGGCTCGCAAACCCCACCTCGGTTCGATTGGGCTACGTCCGCTCCGCCATCAACGCATCGATCGTTCCAGTGCTGTCGGCGAAACGGGGCATGGGGATCCCCAACAAACGAGCTTGCGTCAACCACAGGTTGGCGAGCGGTGTTCCCTCAGGCAGGTTGATATGGCGTCCAGATGCAACCCGTTTTCCACCACCGGCAACAACGATCGGCAAGTCGTTGTATTGATGCGTTGACCCGTCTCCCAAACCCGATCCATAAGTGAACAAAGTGTTGTCAAGCAGCGTGGAACCATCGGCCTGCTCGATGGAATCCATCTTCTCCAGCAGAGAAACAAACTGCTCCATGTGGAAGCGATCGACCTTCAACAGATCATCGATCATTTTGGTTTGATTGTGGGACATTTGATGGTGACTACGAGGCTTGTCGAACAAGCTTTCGTACTTGAACGGCGTGTCCCATCGCTCAGGACCCACCATGAAAGTCGCCACGTTGGTCAACCCCGTTTGCAGAGCCACCACCATCAGATCGCCCATCAAGCGGATGTATTCTCCACGCGGCAAATAGGCCTCGGGCGGCTCGTCCAACTGCACGCGAGAGAGTTGGGACTTCATTTTCTCCAGTCGATCCATCTGCGTCTCGATCGATCGAATCGAATCGAAGTACTCGGCGAACTTGTGACGGTCTTCGTATCCCAAGTGCATCTTCAAATCGCGGGCGTCCTCGAGGACCAAATCCGTCACGTCTCGGTAGCGATCGATCTCCTGGGTCGAGAACAGCCGATGATACATTTTGCGAGGGTCGCGAATGGACGGCGCCAAGTGCCCGGTGCCATACCACGAGATGTTGTCGAAGTAGATCGACTCTTTGTTGTCACGGTGGCTATTGCAACTGAACTCCAGCGTTGGAAAGGGAGTTTCAGTCCCGATGGCATCCGCCACCAAATGGTCCAGCGTTCGATCGAGCGGCCAAGCCGTCCCTTCCACCGTGTACGGCACCGCGCTGCTCAAGTAACACGACGCACACTGCGCGTGCACATCGGTCCCTTGCTGAAACGTCCGGTCCATTCCCGTGATCAGATTGACCTTGTGCTTGAAGGGCTCCAAAGGTTCCAGCGTCGGCGTCAATCGATCCAGCGGTTCGTCGCTGGCGAACGGGTTTTGTTTCCCCAACGACTTCATCACGTTGCCGAGATTGCCTTTGGGGATCACATCCTCGGACTCACCCGGAAAGAACCCGCGCCGGACGACTCCGATGGGCACATAAAAATGAGCCATACGCAGCGGCACGTTGTTGGCCTGCCCCGCCATGGCAATGCTGGGCATCCAAGGCAACGCCAAAGAAGCTCCGCCCAGCCCGCGAAGAAAACGACGTCGAGAGGTACGAATCATGGCCCTGGATTGCTCGCAACTTGCGGGAATGATTTGGTTTGAAAGGGTTCGCTCAAAACAACTTGCCGAAGCAAGGTGTGCATTTTGTATTCGTCTGCGGCGACGGTCGCCGTGATCTCATCCAACGCGACTCGGTCGGCAGCACTCAAAGGCCGAGCCAACGCGAAACTTAGTAGATGCCCCGCCAGGGCCTCGGTGAACCGATCCTTCTCCGCCAACAAGGCATCCTTGAACTCGATCACATTTTCGAAACGATGCTTGCGAAGCAGTGTTCCCGCCATATCGACCTCGCGACCGTTCTCGTATTGATCTCGCCAAACACCGATGGGATTGAAGTTCTCCAGTGCGAATCCCAAGGGGTCGATCTGTTCGTGACAGCCTTTGCAGTCGGACCGTTTCCGGTGCATGGACAGCCGTTCCCGAAGCGTCAAATGCTCTTCGCCCTCCGCCGGCTTTTCGCCCAAGGCAGGCACATCCGCGGGAGGTGGCTCGGGCGGGTTGTTGAAAATCACTCCCGCCAACCAAGCCCCTCGGGTGATCGGCTGGGTGCGTTCTGGCCCCGATGTCATGGTCATCACGGCCGCGTTTGTGATCACGCCGCCGGTGCGTCGATCCTCGATCGGCAATCGACGAAACCGGATGGCTTGCACCGCTCCGCCCTTTCGCTCGGAATCGGTCGCCAACTCGCCGTAGGCATCCTCCAACAGATCGGATCGATACGTGAAATCAGGATCGATCAATTGGGTGATCGGTTGGTTTTCAATCAAGACCGTCTCAAACAGCAACAACGGTTCCAGCATCATGTGCATGCTGTCCCGGTACTTCAAGAAATAGAATTGCGGGAACTCATCGGGATTGGGCACCGATGAAATGATGCGTTCGAGTTGCAACCACTGCGAAGGGAAGCTGTCGCAAAAACGTTTGAGTTTCCGATCGCGAATCATGCGTTCGAATTGTTCGGTCAAAACGTCCGGCTGATGCAGACGTCCTTCGGCAGCCAGGTCCAGCAACGTTGGATCCGGAATGCTGCCCCAGAGGAAGAAGGACAAGCGAGAGGCAAGTTCATAGTCATCCACTGGGGAAGCCGTTTGCGTCTCGCCCGATGTGTCATACAGATAAAGAAAGCGGGGCGACGAAATTGTCGCCGCCGCAACCGCCTTCATGGCGACGGGAAAGTCGGTTCCCTGCTCGAGATTCCGACTCACGAATTGGCAATAACGGTTCAACAACGCATCACCGACCGGACGTCGAAACGCACGCGTCAAAAAGGGCTTCAACCGCTTTCGAACCACCCGATCAAGATCCGCCTCGGCAGCTGGCGCCGCAAAGAACGACCTCCACACACCAACATTCTTGGGTTCGAAATCAGGGCTCTCGGTGATCGATTGCCCGAGCTTCAAAAACGACTCCATCAACAGCGGCGACAACGACAAGTGATCGGCTTGGTTGTCGTAACCATGTTCGGCTCGCAAGTCTTGAGGGAACGCCGCGACGCCCGCCAACCGAGGTTCGATCAACTGTGACTTCCCCAGCGGCCGACTGCCCGCAAACACTTCGTCGGGCATTTTTCCCGAGGCCGGTTGAAAGTATCCCCGGTGTTCTCGCAGCATGCGTTCCGGCAACGTGAACACGATGCATTTCAAATCAAACAGATCCACCACCGCGTTGTTGTACTGAAACCGATTCATCCGTCGGATCGGCGTGCGCGGATATTGCTTGGTCGCGGCAACTGCATCGTGCAGGGTCGCTTGCAACTTGGCGAGCAATTCCTGGCGGATTTCTGCTGGCAATTCCGGCTCATCCTCCGGTGGCATTTCCTCCAAGTCCAACACATCGATCAGGCTTTGCAATCGATCCAGATCCTCCGCCACGTTGCCGTGGTTGATTTCCGTCAAAGCCATCTCGCCGGCTGGTTCCTCCCCCGCGGCATGACACTTCACGCAGTGAGTTTGCAAAACAGATTCCAGCGAAACGGACGTTTTCGTCAACGCGTCCGCAGCGGTTCCATCGGGTTCGGAGGCGGGTGTCGAAGCGACCGACAAAACCGTCAACGCACAGATCGTCAGGAATTCAGTGCATCTCAGCGGATGATTCCGCATGGGACAGAGTCTTCCACAAGGCAGGAAATAGAAGTGGGGGAGGGACACACAGTGTAGCAAAGCCGGTCACCCACGTTTTCCCGCTTTTTGTTGAGGGGATTTCGACGTCCACCTCGCAGGTACTCCCGACAACCCAATCCGGCATCCAACCGCCATTCAAATCGCCCCCCTCCCAAGCGAGAAGACCGATGAAACCCGCCATCATCCTATCGATTCCGTTCCTGCTCGCTCTTGCGACGACCACCTTGAACGCCTCTTCCATCCCCAGCAACATGCCCGAAACGCGAGCCATCGACAGTGACTTGGCTCGGATCGAAAGGGAGTGCCAAACGCTCCAAAACCGCCTCACTCAACTCCGACACCAGGTCAAAACAGCTCGTGACGGGGTGAAACATGCCGTCGACGCAACCAAAGCGATCAAGGCCACCGACGAGCGGTTGATCAAGCTGATCGACAATCTCAAACCCTACACATCGGTCCCGAAGGTTCGCACCATCGCTCGCACGCTTCGCAAGAATCTGCAACGCGTCCAAGAACAGATTCATGCTTTGCGAAAGAAAACGGACCGAATGGAGAAAGAAGTCCTGCGTCCAGCCAAAGAAAACCTGCGTGAACTGGAACAATCGATCCTCGGTGGCGAAGCCAAACTGGCGAGCTACCGCAAGACGATCTCGGTCTGGCGACGCGATTTACAAACCAACGCCGCACGTGCCAACTCGATCCCCGGTGGAGCGGTCGCCTTCGATGCAACCTCGCGACTGGCCCGGCCAACCGTTCGATCGATCTCCAACACACTCACCGAAACACGTCAGTCGGTCGACCGAGTGGGCAACCACCTGACCAAATGGAACGATCCCGTCCGCGCCTTCATGACCATGGACCAATCGCTCAGCAAGTTCGAAAAGAAACTCGCTCCCGCGGAAAAGACCGCCGCCAAATTGCAAAAGACGCTGGGCAAAAAACTCTCGATCAAAATCCCGTTCTCGAAGAAGACCGTTTCCTTCAGCATTCGCGAAATCTTGGAAAAACCGGGCAAGGTCCTCGGCGTCGTCTTGAAGCCACTTGAGAAGCTTGCCGACAAAGTGCTTCAACCAGTCCTGAAAGAATTGAAGCTAGAAATCAAAGCCCCCAGTGGCATTGCCAACTTGAGCAGCGAACTGAATCAACTGCCGTCGATCGAGGCCTCCCTGCGACGCGAAGCCAATCACTTGCAACAACAAGTCACCATGCGGTTGCAACAAGCCTTCCAAAATTGGAATCGCGTTCAACCTGGTCTGCCGCGGCATTTGACATCAAAACCTCAACCACCGAAGCGTCCCGTCGTTCAAGAACGCCCGGCACAAAATCCCCCCGGCTCGCGACCAGGATTGGTTCGCGAACTGCCAGCGATGTTCCTCCAGTTCTAAGGCAAAACAGGTCAACGGCTGACAACGTTTGTGCTGCCCCATTCGTTTGGATGAAGGCAGCACTGGTTCGTGCCACACAAGACCAGGCAGTCAGTCGCCCCAGTCGTCAGTCGGAGCGGCTTTCGCATCATCTCTTCGACCGATTGGGCTGCGAACGGCTAACGCCGCGAACGGCGAGCAAGGTACGCGGCCTACTCTTCGACCGTGATGATTCCATCATGATCGACATCCGCGGATGCGGGACTCATCAACATCGGCTGCCACTCTTGCTCAACGAGCGAACCGGAACCGATCGACTTCGTTCGGCAGCTGAGCACAGGCGATCAACGCGTTGCGACGGATCGAGTTCGATGGGTCACTGACGGCCATTTCGAAAAGCCGATCGACGATCTCGCTGGGGAACTGCGTCGCATCCGCCTCGACGTTTTGCTCCGCGGGCTCCTGCCCCTGGATCCCATTGCTAGACGTGAAAAGAGCCACCACAAAAACGACGGTGCCGACGATGAAGTGTTTCCACATGTCCAAGATCCCATGGGGCAAGAAAATGATCCATTGAGCCATCAGCTTGTCCCATTTGAAATCGCAACGACTGGACAACCAACCGGGGCGAAGCCAAGGGCTTGCTCGGATTGCCCCGAATTTTCCTTGGTCAGCCCAACTTTCCCTGCTCGATTTGAAAGATCCTTCAACAGTGAAAAACACGGTTTTCAAACGAAACCGGGGTTCTTTTTCGCGTGGAAGTGACTCGCAAAAGCCCGTTTGGGAGTTTCCCCCCTCATCAGCTAGAATGATCCGGTGGTGCCCACGCGGTGTCTACGATCAATTGCTGATGATGATTCGCAATACATTGGACTTTTGGATGACGGCATGACGGGGAAGACCATTCACGAACTGCTGGAATTGCCCGAGCACGTCACGTCGCCGCATGCTTACCAAGTCTTTGGGCTGAATCCGGGGGAGTCCAATGCTGCCACGATTCACGAAGCCATCGCGCAGCGAATCAACCAGCTGAAAACAGCCAAACCCGCGACGGCGCCTGAAACCTGGTCCCGGGCGGCTCAGGTCTTGCAAACCGCTCAGCGGACGCTAACGGATCCCAAGAAGAAAGCCAAACTGGACGCCCGGTTCGGCATCGTCTCGATGGACGCCTCCACTTCGGCCCCCGCAGCCAACACCACTCCAAACTCCGCGGCACCGGTGGTGGACCCTTTGGCTGCATTGCTGCCGACCAGCCCTTCGCCGAGCGCTGCGACGTCGCCACCTGCGACGCCACAACCGACTGCTCCGACCGGCGCTCCCGCTCCAGCGCCCGCCACCGAACCTGTGATCGCGGAAGTCGTGGAAGCCTCCGTTGTTGGTGGACCAGTTTCAAGCGCCCCCGCGGTCGATCAGGTGCGCGTCACTCCGGGGCCGGCCCCGGCTACAGACCTTGGCAACCTTTCGACGACGACCGCTTCTTCGCCCAACCCATCCCCAGCACCACTGGTCGTGCAATCTCGATCGCCGTCCGCTGCTCGTGCGCGTCGCCGCCAGAGTTCCGGCGGTTGGTTGATGGGCGGATTCCTGTTGCTGGGGTTTGTCATCGTTGGATTCTTGGCCGCGTTCTTCTTCTGGGGACCAGGCGAAGTCCAAGTCGTTCGCAGCAACGATGGCATCACGATCCGAACCAAGAACGACAACGCGAATCACCCCGGACAATCTCAATCGACGGTGGTCGATCGAGCCGAACCAGCTCGGCAAGGCAAACCATCCAGCGACGGAATCATGAAACGACCGGGCGCCGGTCAAGCTGCCTCGGGGGACTCGTTGGGCAATTTCTTGTCCAATCCTGATTCGATGCCCGACGCTTCCATCCCTGATGCTGGGCCGACTCCCGGGATGGGGATGCAAGCCGACGCAACCGACAACATGCAACCCAGTGGTCCCCAACCAGGCGTTGGCAGCATGTCCCCAGCCACATCCGGCATGCAGCCCGACGGGATGCAGCCCACCCCCGAGACATCCCCCCCAGATCCATCCCCACCGATGGGAATGACACCAGAGACACCTCCTGAAGCGACGCCAGAAAGCATTCAGGCAGGCGAAACCGCCATCACCGCCGCAGAAAACGCAATCCGCCAATCCGATTGGTCAACGATGAAGACCTTGGCGGAAACCGCTGAGAAAGCCGCGGCAAACGAGGAACAAGTGACGCGTGCTGAAACCGTTTACCAAATCACCGACCTGGCGACGTACTACCGCGGCGGCGTTTCTCGAGCGATGGCGAATCTGAACGCGGGCAACGAGTTCAACGTGACCGACGCGATTTCGCTGTTGGTGGTCGAAGCGAGCGCCGACCAACTGATCGCGCGCCGCGGAGCCCGCAACTACACCTACCCGCTCAACGAAGTTCCGTTTGTGGTCTCTCAAGCCTTGGCCGCGTTTCAATTGCCGATGGAATCCGAAACCGGGCAAGCCGCTCAGGCCGTCTACGAGTCGATCGCCTCCAAATCCACTCCCGAGGTCCGCGCGGACGCGGTGAGCATTTTGCGTTCGTTGCAAAATGTTGAGGGTGCCGACGTTCAACGGATCGCAGAGTGGATTGAAACCCGATACACCCCCAACACTTCGCAGTGACCATCACCTTGAGTACCAAGCTAGCGTTCGCAATCGTTGCCGGGTGCTTCATCGCCTGCATGACTCCCGTTCAGCTTGCCTGGAGTGTTGACCAAGAACCGTCCACTCCGGACATGCCCTCGCCCCAAACAGAGATGCTGGCCGCATCCGAATTTGATGATCGAGTCCAGACCACCCTGCGATGGTGGAGCGACCGCGATCAATGGCGATCCGATGTGATCCAGGCCACTCGCCATCCCGATCCCGAAATTGCAGACCGTGCTCGTTGGGTCCAATCGCAATGGCAGCGAGGAATTCTCACTGACACACCGACGAAACTGGTGAACGTCCTCGCGAAGGTCACTCCCGCCGAAGCAATCGAAGTGTTGCTCGAAGCGGGTCGCTTCAATGCCGCCACGGTGGCGATCGAAGAGGCCTCCGGGACAATTGAATACGAAGCGATTCTCGCGCGAGTCTCGTTGGTCGTGGAATCTCGTTACCCGATCTACGCTCGAATCGCGATCCTGCAGGATTCGTTGCCCGACTTGATCGCGTTTCTCAACTTGGCATCCGCCAACAAGAAAATGGCGTTGTGTCGCGACGACCTGATTCGACGTCCAGGCGATTCGCCCACACTTCCCGCGTCCGCGGAAAACTGGCGTGAGGACCAACGCGCCGAAGCCTTGTGCGTGATGCACTTGCTGCGAGGCAACCACGACGCGGCCACTGAAATCGCCCAACAACACGACGAACTTGCCCAGCAAAATTTGGCCGGCACCGACGAAACGAACTCTTCACGGCACTCACTCAATCGAGTCGTTCGGATGGTGATATCCGATTGGAATGCGATCGCCGAAGAATCCTCTCAAGCAGCCAAGCGGCTCGAACAATCGGCTCAAAAAGGAACGCCCGTCAGCAAACTGAATGCGCGCGACGAAGCCATTCGACATTGGTCCGACACGTTGATCGCCGCGACACGATCCGGCAACACCTCACTGCGTCAAGAAGCCATCCAAGCCTTGACACGAGACAACTCGGAAAGCTTGTCACCATCCTACGAAACGCTGCGTTGGCGATCGTTGTTGATCCACGGCGAAGTCGACACGGCGATCGACATCCTGGAAAAACAATCCCCGCGTGAGGCAGCCTCAGTTGCAATCAAGACCTCTCGGCATGCACGTGGTTTGCAGTTGCTGGGCTTCGACGCAGAGCAATTGGACACACACCTGGAACAATGGCTCGATGAAGCCATCGGTCAACAACGCAGTGTCCCGGAAAAGGAACTGACCTCTGGTTCGGATGTCTCCCCCCAAGACAAAGTCTTGGATTGCCTCGCGTTGATGCGCGTGGCAATCGACGTGGGGCGGAACGACATCGCCTACCGGATCGCAACGCAACTCTCCGATTCACGGCTGTATGTCAAAGCCAGCCCCGGTCGCGAATCGGTCCTGACGCGGCACTTCGTTTTGGCAACGTTGGCTGCCACCGCGAAAACGGACTGGATCTTCGAACTGGCTGCACCAGAAAAACCCAGCCTCCTGTCGCGTTTGTCACTCCGGCTGGTTTCGCGGGTGGTGGATCCAACCAGCGAAGAACTCCTGTATTACCTGAACTGGTTTCTCTTTCAACATCGCCCGGACTGGTCCACCGAGCAATGTTTCATCACAGCCTGCGAGATCGCGAGAGCCGAGCCGAAAGACGTGCGTCGACATCGTGAATGGATCGATTTGCTTGGCGAGCACCTTCGTTCGGGGGAATCCGAAAGCGATCTCCAACTACGCACCAAAGTGGATGAGTACACCTTGTCCGAATCGGATATCCCGTCGTCCGAACAATGGAAACTGCTCTTTGAAGCACACGGACGCCCCGACCTCGTCCGCGCGATCGTTCGCGGCCAAGCGAACAACGGCGACTTGCAGGCTCAACTGAACTTGCTCACCGATCGACATCGTGATGAATGGCATGCTCCCACCCCGGAAGACTTCGAAAGCATCTGGCAAGAACTGACCAGCGAACCGCAAACGGTTTTGAATTCGGGACTTCGCGATGACGCGATGATCGGCTTCGAGATCGTCCTGCAGCAATTCTTGTTCGCCCAGCGTGATGGCGATCAACCACTGGCCGATCAACTTGGAGAACAACTGCGGGTCATGGCAGCTTCCCCATCGACCGACATGCGACAAAAAATGGCGGACGCGTTGGCTGGCGCGGGCATGTGGGATCTGGCCGAAGATCTCTATCAATCGCTACTGCTGGTCACAGCCTTCGAATCGGACGAAACGCTTGCTTTGATGGACATCGCCCGGGCCTACAACCGGTTTGTTTTGCGACGCACCACGGCCACCTCCCCCGACGAAGGCAACGCTGCCGAAGCGGAACTGGAACGTTTGCCATCCACCGTCATTGAAAAACGCCAGCGAGCCATCCGCTGGTACGACCTCGGTTTCGCGGGAACCTTGGCCGCCTCGGACTATCAAGAAATCAACTACGTCACTCTGCCCCAGTTGATCTTGAGGAATCAATTGGAACTGATTCTTCAGTCCGATCAGCAGCAATTGACCTCGGAGGAACAACAAGAAGTCAAGCGTCTCTTTGAGTTGCTGCTTCGCTTGGAACCCATCGACATCCACTCCGCGGAATTGATGCTGCCACGAATCAAGCAGTTGGGCATGACGGAATTGGCCGACGAATGGCTCAACCGAATCGTGGACGCGGGCCAGCAGCACATGCGTCAATTCCCGCTCGATGCGACCGCCGCCAACAATGTGGCTTGGTGTGCCGTTCGCAACCATTCCCGATTGGATGACGCGTTCGATCTGTCACGCCAAGCCGTTGCGATGGAACCGGACAGCGCCGTGTACCGAGACACACTCGCTGAAATCTTGGCTCAAAGGGGCGAAATCACCCAAGCCCTGCAGCTGGAACGAACCAGCCTCTTGGATGATCCGGGCCAATGGCACCTGCACCTGCAAATCGACCGCTTCGAGTCGATGAAGCAAGCTGAGTAGCGCCTCGCTCATCCCGTTGGGAAGCTGCGTCCATTGAGGCCGATGGTCAACGACCAAGTTCCCCCCACAGCCTCGTTTCAGGAGAGGTGCAGCGTACGCTTCCGCCGGATGAGACAGAAATGGAACGTGTCCTTCCTCACTTGCGACCGAACAACCGCCCCATGCCGAACTGGACGACATCCATCATGTCAAAGTCGCCGTCGCCGTCTTGGTCAAACATCCGGCCCAACATGCTTCCACCATCGGCCGATTGCTGAACCGACGCCTTTTCTTGCCGAAGCATGTCACCCAGGCCATCGGGCGACAAACCTTTGGACTTTCGCTGCTGTCCTAGCACGCCCATCAGGACCGGCGCCAACATCATCATCAACTTGGTGGATTGTCCCATCGAGAGTCCGCTCGCGGCGCTCACACCATGTTCGACGCGTTCTTTCTTGTTGCCCAGGATGTGATCCAAGATCGCGCCGCCAGCGGTGGTCTTGGACGTCACGCCTGAATTTTGCGTTGCATCATCGGATCCAAACAATCCGCCCAAATGATCCAGCACCGAACCGTCATGATCACGCTCCAACGCGTGATGCAGTTGAGCCGTTTGAGTGGGATCGTCGGCTTGACGCGTCACCGCGCCCAGCAAGGTTGGCAACGCGGCACTGACCGCATTGCGAACCGCAGACTCATCCGCACCCAGCGATCGACTCAGGCTTGAGATTCGCTCGGGTGTCATTTGTCGACCGACTTGTTCCAACAACTCAGACATAGATCAATCCTCGAGACGGGCTTTCAGAAAAGAATGGGGGGTGCCTGAACGATTGTATCTTTCGCCACACCACCTTGGCACCCGTCACGATCACCCCATCGCGACTGAATCGATCAAGCGATCAAGCGATCCGAACTTCGCCGCACTCTTCGACGATGCCTCGAACGATGGTTCGCAACTTCGGTTCGGCGGCATTTGCCGTCGCAATGATCTCAGACACATCAGCCGGTTTCAGAGCGTCCGGTAAACACATGTCGGTGATCACACTCAATCCAACCACTTTCATTCCGGCGTGCACGGCGACGATCGTTTCCGGAACGGTACTCATTCCAACCACATCGGCACCGATCTGACGGAGGTAGCGATATTCAGCGCGTGTTTCCAAGCATGGTCCCGCCACGGCCACAAAAACACCTTTGTGAGGATAGATGTCATTGCGTCGAGCGATGGCCAACGTGCGGTCGATCCAAGTTTGGTCGTAGGGTTCGCACATATCGGGAAAACGTGGCCCCAAGCGGTCGTCGTTGATCCCGATCAAGGGATTGCCGCCCATCAAGTTGATCTGGTCCTCGATCACCATGATGTCGCCGTTGTTGAAATAGGGGTTCATCCCCCCGCAGGCATTGCTGACGACCAGCAACTCGGCTCCCATCGCCTTGAAGACACGCACCGGCAACGTGATGTCCTTCAAGTCATAACCTTCATAGAAGTGGAAACGACCCTCCATCGCCAATACAGGCACGCCGCCCATCCGGCCGATAATCAAGCGTCCCGCGTGGCTGGTTGCGGTCGACTTCAGAAAGTGCGGCACCTCCGAGTAATCCAGCGAGGCTTCGACTTCGATGTCCTCGACCAAACCTCCCAGTCCGGTCCCCAGGATGATGCCAACGCGCGGTGTGTCGCGGGTGTGACGACGGATTTCTGTGCAGGCTTCTTCAATTTTGTCGTGCAGATCGAGCATGGATCAGGTTGAGTTGGAGTGCCACCGATGATTGAAACTGCCGAACGTTGTATGTTACCAACCGCTTGGAATCCACTCGTCTGCTCGCAACATGATTCGTCGCATGCCTTCATCTTCTCCCTCTCAAACATCCGCCACACCGTCTCCCGACGTGTTTGAAAAGCTGGCCACGTTCTATTTGGGACGCGAGTACGATCTCGCAAACGGCAAAGCACTCGACAATTTGCTGCTCTACGATGCGAAGGACCTGTGCACGCATGCGATGTGCGTGGGCATGACCGGCAGCGGAAAAACCGGGTTGTGCCTGTCGTTGTTGGAAGAAGCCGCGATCGACGGCATCCCGGCGATTTGCATCGACCCCAAAGGGGATTTGGCGAACCTGATGCTCGCCTTCCCCGACATGAAACCTGATGATTTCCTGCCGTGGTTGGAACAAGGCGAAGCGTCTCGCAAAGGCATGACGCTGGAGGAGTACGCTGCGAAAACGGCAGAGACGTGGAAAAACGGCTTGGCCTCCTGGGGGCAATCCACCGACCGCGTCGCCCGATTCAAAGCCGCCGCCGACGTCGCGATCTACACCCCCGGCAGCAACACCGGGATTCCACTGACCGTCCTGAAGAGCTTTGACGCGCCACCCCCGGAAGTCCTCTCCGACACCGACGCGATGCGAGAACGTGTCACGGGTGCTGCCTCGGGATTGCTGACGCTGCTGGGAATGGAAGCCGACCCGCTGCTTTCCCGCGAACACATTTTGATCAGCTCGATCTTGGAGCATTGTTGGCGGGACGGACGCAGTGTCACGATTGGTGATTTGATCGGCTTGATCTCCGCACCGCCAATCACCCGAGTCGGTGTGCTCGACCTCGACACCTTCATGCCGCCCAGCGAACGAGCCAAGCTGGCGATGACGCTCAACAATTTGTTGGCCTCGCCCGCGTTCTCGTCGTGGCTGGAAGGGGAATCGCTTTCGATCCCCGACCTGCTGTACACCAAAGAGGGCAAACCCAAACTCTCGATCCTGTCGATCGCACACCTCGGCGATCAAGAACGCATGTTCTTCGTCACGATCTTGCTCAACGAAATCGTCTCCTGGATGCGAACGCAAAGCGGCACCAGTTCACTGCGAGCGATGCTGTACATGGACGAGGTTGCCGGTTACTTCCCACCGGTCGCCAACCCGCCCTCCAAACCGCCGATGCTGACCTTGCTCAAACAAGCCCGGGCGTTTGGACTGGGCGTCACACTTGCGACTCAGAACCCAGTCGACCTGGACTACAAAGGCTTGTCCAACATCGGCACCTGGTTCCTCGGCCGATTGCAGACCGAACGCGACAAAGCTCGGGTGCTGGATGGGCTGGAAGGCGCCGCCGCTCAATCCGGCAAACCGTTCAACAAGGCTGAGATGGAACAATTGCTCGCGTCACTGGGCAGCCGCGTGTTCCTGATGAACAACGTTCATGACGATGGCCCGACCGTGTTCCAAACCCGCTGGGCGATGTCGTTCCTGGCCGGCCCTTTGGCTCGCGACCAAATCGCCATGTTGATGGCGGACCGCAAAGCGGAACTCGCGGCCGAACAAGCTGGCGAACACGAATCCGTTTCCAATGAAGTCTCCTCGCCCAGCCGCCCGGTCTTGCCAACCGGAATCGGCGAAGCGTTCCTGGTTCCGACCCGGTACCCCAGCGGCGAGGGTCGCCGTGTTTACCGAGCGGCGCTACTGGGGGAAGGCTCCATGCACTTCGTCCGCAGCAGCGCCGGGGTGGACGAATGGGTCGACGCCCGCCGAGTCTTGCGATGCGGCCAGGGAGTTCCTGAGGACGTCTGGGAATCCAGCGAACCTTTGGATGTCGATGCCGAATGGGTGTCCGATCCAGAAGAAGGTTTCGACTTCACCGATTTGCCGGACGACCTTCGGGGAGCCAGCAAGCTGAAGTCGATTCAAAAGCGATTGAAAGACTATCTCTACCGACATCATCCCATGGAGCTTTTCAAAAGCCCCGCCCTGGGTGAGTACGCCCCCGCAGGGGCCAATGAAGTCGAAGCACGACTGCACTTCCAACAAGCCGCTCGTGAAGAACGCGACTTGCAAACGGAAAAACTGCGTGACAAATACGGCTCCAAGATGAAGTCACTCGAAAGCAAAATGCGGACGGCAGAGGAGCGAATTGCCCGTGAAGAAGGGCAATACGAATCCGCCAAGATGTCTTCCATTCTGTCCTTCGGCACCTCGCTGATTGGTGCGTTCATGGGACGCAAGATTGCCAGCCGAACGAACGTTTCCAAGATGTCGACGGCAGCACGCGGCGCGTCACGCGCCGCTCAACAACGCGGCGATGTCAAACGCGCTGAAGCGGCGTTGGAGCAACTGCACATCGACATGCAAGAACTCGAAGACGAACTGCGTCACGAGATCGATCAGCTCGTACAGGAATTCGACATCGAAAACCTGGAGCTCGAAACGGTGACGATCCCACCGCGAAAAAGCGACCTGAAGATCGGCGATCCCGTCATTCTCTGGACGCCTTGGCAAGTTGACTCCACCGGCGACGCCACCGCGTTGTTCTAAGCCCCGCGTTGTTCCTGGTATCGTGTTTGGTTGGGTTCCCGCAACAACCGCTCCTGAAACGAAGTTTGTGGAGAGGTCGAGCGACGCCGTTCAGGCGCACGCGAGGGTGAGGGCCGGGCAGGGATTCGGATTGCATGGCCCTCCCCGGTTAAGAGTCGGCCCGAAACCGCCTCGGATCAGCGGCCGTAGTGGATATGAAATCCGCTGCTGTGACCATGACGAGGTGGTGCACGGTAAACCGGACGAGCCCTGTAAACAGGCGCCGGCTGAACGTACACACGTGGCGCGGGCACATACACTGGCGTTTCGACCACCGCCGGTGCTCGGACGATGACCTGGTCACCGACGGGAGCGTTCTGCATCGCTGAGATCACCACTTCGCTGACGCCTTGTTGGTGCAACGTGATGATGTCTGAAACGACAGGGCGTCGCTGAACACCGCGGGATGCGATTTGATTCAGCACCACACCTTCGCTGACACCGCTGCGGCACATCGCAACAACATCGTTGAACGAAACTGCCCCGGCGGGAACCGGAGCCGGTGTGTAAGCGGGAGTGGTCTGGGCGTAGGTGGATTGCCCGTAGTACTGCTGAGCTCGCAGCTCTTTGTCTTTCGCGTTGCCCAGCACCCCACCAGCGACCGCGCCGACGGCGCCACCGATGGCGGCTCCGGCACCCGCTTCGCCGTTGTTGTCTCCGATGATCGCACCTGCGATCGCACCGGTGATGCCGCCCCAAGTTGCACCGCGTTGGGTATTGGCTTGGGCCATGGCACTGTTGGGGGAGAAGACTCCCGATGCCAACACGGCGGCACCGACGAGAATCAAACGGACGCTAAAGTTGAATTGGGTTTTCATATTCAATGCCACCTCAAACGGGGCAAACGAAGGGAACGCGAACGGAAAGGTTTGCTCGCCTCGGCTGCGACAGAAAACATCCGTCGACCATCTATGCTTTTAGATCGGCAGTCCCTTCAACGACAACGCCAATTTTTTGTATCCACTTCACAACCGCGCGCAATCACCCGTGAAACTGCTCTGTGAAACCGCGTGACGAAACTCTGCCGCGAAACTATCCCCGCAGCGCCTTGGCCAGTGGGCAGCCGACCATCGCGTTTTCCTCGCCGGCGCGGTATTTCTGCAGCAACTCGCGAGACTTTGCCGCCAGCTCGCGACGAACTTCTCGGCGGCGGCCTTTGACACGTTCGATTTTCATGTTGTCGTAAGCCGTTGTTTGATGACGCATCCAAGCGATCACGGCGGATTCGGCTCGCCGCTCGATCGGAATCCGTTCGGTTCGAGCGACGGTGCCGCTGCCGACCGGTGTCGCGTGCTCGGTCACCGCCTTGGCGAGATGCTTGGCAACGGCGGAGTAATCCGGTGCAAATTTTAGAAAATCACAGACGGCTTGGAAGAAATCCTCCACGTACTCGCCCTGCTTCTCGTCCCGCCGCTTTTTCGCGGCCGCCTGTTTCTTCGCGTAGCCGGCCGTTGACCGAGTCGCTTCCATCGATGCCTTGGCATCCGCGATCTGCTTGGAATCCGCCCAGAGCCCCTGCGAAAACTCTCGCCGGCCTTTTTTCTCTTTGACCGTCCAGGTCGGCCCCGCGGCTTTGACGCGGCGAGTCACTCCCGCATCGCCTGGCGGTAACAATTCCCACCCGCTCGGGACTTCGCAGACCTCGCCCGACGGCAACCGAACCGTTCGTTCTTGTGGCCCCGGCGAACCGGTCAATGTTTCAGTGGATCGATCCGCCATCGTCGTCTTTGAATGGGGTGGTGACTGTCCTTCTACGAGCTCAATATCGGCATGCGATCATCCATCCCCCAGCCCAGTCATGGCACCTCGATTTCCGCCAGAATCGTCATAACTTCCCATCAATCGCGGCATCGGCTCCCAACCTGCATTCCTCCACAGGCTGGAAGCCGATGCCACTGACAAGGAGCCGAACCACCACCGAGTGCCCGTGGATTGGGCTACAATGACGCTCAGTCCGATCCTCGATCCGGCTCTGCCAATCCCTTCTTTGCTTCACTTCTTGTGCCGTCAAATGCTGCGATCTCTTTTCGCTGTCCTCTTGCACCCTCGTGCTTCATCGAACCTGGTGGCCACGACCCTCTGTTTGCTTGCAACGATCACCTCGTTCGCCAACCAGCCAACACTCGCCGCGGACGAACCTGCGCCTCAACCATCACGCCCCAACGTTTTGTTGTTCCTGGTTGATGATTTGGGGTGGGCAGACTTGGGCTGCTACGGCAGCACCTATCACGAGACCCCACAAATTGATGCGTTGGCAGAATCGGGAACGCGATTCACCAACGCCTACGCCGCCTGCCCCGTGTGCTCTCCCACGCGAGCGAGCATCATGACGGGACGCCACCCGGTTCGTGTTGACATCACCGACTGGATCCCCGGCATGTCGACCGACCGCGCCCAGAACCCTCGGTTTCAGCACATCGACGATCGTGAAAACCTGGCCTTGGACGAGGTCACGCTCGCCGAACACTTGCGAGACGCCGCCGACTACCAAACGTTCTTTCTTGGCAAGTGGCACCTGGGCGACGTTGGGCACTTGCCCACCGACCAGGGGTTCCAAGTCAACATCGGCGGCGGCCACAAAGGCTCACCACCGGGTGGCTACTACTCGCCTTGGAAGAACCCGTATCTGAAAGCGAAGCACGACGGAGAATACCTGACGACTCGCTTGACCGACGAAGCCATCTCGCTGGTCGACGCCGCGTCTCGTGAAGACAATCCGTTCTTCATGATGATGAGTTACTACAACGTTCATTCGCCCATCACCGCTGACAAGCGAACGATCGATCACTATCAAGAGAAGCAAGCGAACACGCCGGAACTGCAAGGCGACACACCGACGATTGCGGAACACGATGCGGTCACCCGAGGCCGCCAAGACAACCCGGCTTACGCGTCCATGGTCAAGGCCGTCGACACCAGCGTCGGTCGTATCCTGCAAGCATTGAAGGACCACCAAGTCGATGACAACACCCTGGTCGTGTTCTTTTCCGACAACGGCGGCCTGTCGACACTTCGCAAATTTGGGCCCACTTGCAACTCACCCCTGCGAGCCGGCAAGGGCTGGTTGTACGAGGGCGGCATCCGAGAACCGTTGCTGGTTCGTCTGCCCCAAACGATGGCCGGCAAAACAACGGTCCAGACAAGTTCCCTTGCACCGAAGACCGTCGACTCGATCGTGTGCAGCACCGATTTGTTCCCGACCATCCTCGATGTGGTCGGATTACCACTTCGTCCCGAATTGCACGCCGACGGCATCAGCTTGCTGCCCACGATCACTGGCGAGGAAGCAACCAACGCTGGTTCCTCCCCCCGCGAACTGCACTGGCATTACCCGCACTACCATGGTTCGCTGTGGCGTCCCGGTGCCGCGATCCGGCGAGGCAATTACAAATTGATTGAGTTCTACGAAACCGACACCGCAGAACTGTATGATCTATCCGTCGACATGGGCGAAACCACCGATCTGTCGCAAACCGAGCCAGAACGCTTCGCCGAACTGCGTGACGCACTTCGGCAATGGCAAACTGAAATGGGAGCCAAAATGCCCGTTCCCAACCCCAACTTCCACTCTTCGAACTGACACAGAAGCTTATGAGCACCACCGTCGATGCGATGCGAGCCGACGCGGAACAATTTCGCCAGCGATATGTCGCCGTCCGTGAAATGATTGGTCGCGTGATCGTGGGTCACGATGACATTGTCAGTGGGGTTTTGACATCGATGCTCTGCGGTGGTCACTGCTTGCTCGAAGGCGTGCCGGGCCTCGGCAAAACGATGCTGGTCCGGACCTTGGCTGAAGTCCTGGAACTGCAGTTCAATCGCATTCAGTTCACACCTGACCTGATGCCCGCCGACATCCTGGGCACCAACATGGTGGTGGAAGACGAATCCGGTCGCCGCAAATTTGAGTTCCAAAAGGGTCCGGTCTTCACCCAAATCTTGCTGGCGGACGAAATCAACCGAGCGACGCCAAAGACGCAGTCGGCCATGCTGGAAACCATGCAGGAAGGCACCGTGACCGCGGGCGGGCATCGCTACACGCTCGACCAACCTTTCTTTGTGTTGGCCACGCAAAACCCGATCGAGCAAGAAGGCACCTACCCGCTGCCCGAAGCACAGATGGACCGGTTCCTGTTCAAATTGGTGGTCGGTTACAGCAACCGGGACGAACTGGCGACGATCGTGGACCGAACCACACGAGGCGAACGCCCGGAAATCGAAAAGGTCATGGACGGCGAAGAAATCCAACGCTGGCAAAAGTTGGTTCGCGAGGTCATCCTCGCCCCACACGTTCAGGATTACTTGGTCCGACTGACCATGGCGACTCACCCGGATGGGCCTTACAGCGTGCCAATCACCAATGAATACGTGCGTTGGGGCAGCAGCCCGCGTGGTGCCCAAACCCTCGCATTGACGGCCAAAGTGCAGGCTTTATTGGACGGCCGGTTCAATGTTTCCTTCGAAGACATCCGGCGAATGCTCTTGCCCGCGATGCGTCACCGGGTGCTGCTGAACTTCGAAGCCCAAGCCGAGGGCATCGACACAGACCGCGTTTTGCTGGAAATTCTAGAGAAGGTTCCAGAAAAAGGCGATTGATCGGTGCTTGCATCCGTCTCACAATCCCGCCCCCACTTTTCAATTTCATTCTTTAACTTCTGCATTCTGCCTGATGGCTTCGCATTCCTCGACGATTAAATTTTCCAGCGTCCTGTTGCGTACGTTGCACAACACATTGCAACAACGCACCGATTTGGAGGGTCAGCTACGACGCGGCCCGCTTCAAATCAAGGCCGTCCAATCGATGGTCGATGAGGCTCAAGCCCAGGTGAATGCCGCAGCAAAAACGTTGAAAAAGACCCGCATGACCGCGGATGAAAAACAACTGCAACTGCAGTCCCGCGAAGCTCATGTGAAGAACCTGCAGGGCAAACTGAACACGGCAGCCTCCAACAAAGAATTCTCGCTGCTGAAAGATCAAATCGCCGCAGACGAACAAGCCAACAGTGTTCAAAGCGATGAAATCCTGGAAGTCCTCGAACGAATCGACTCCTGTGAGGCGGACCTGAATCGGTCCCAGAAAAAACTCGAACAGGCCCAGGAAGACCAGACCAAACGCTTGAAAGAAATTGAGGCTCGGCTCGAACAAGTTCGTCAAGACCTCGCTCGCATCAATGAACAACTCGCCGTGCACGAAACCGACATTCCCGCGGCAGTGAAAGCGGATTATCGACGACTGGTCGATGCCCGAGGCGACGAGGCATTGGCACCTATCGAACAGGACTCCTGTGGTGGTTGCTACCAAACCTTGACCACGCAAGTCCTCAACCAAGTGATGCTGTCGACCCTGACGCATTGCCCCAATTGCAACGCCTATCTGTACCAGGCTTGATGGGCCCTGAGACCAACAACGATTCGCAATCGGCGTCGCTCACGCCAACCATCGGCGTCATCGGCCCCCCGTGCAGTGGCAAATCAACCGTCGCCCGCCACTTGGAATCCTTGGGTGGCGTGTGGCTGAACGCCGATGAAATTGCAAAAAGCCAACTTCATGAACCTGAGGTCATCGCGGAACTGAGGTCCTTGTTCGGCGACTCAATCCAAACGACCGACGGTTCTCTTTCGCGACAGAGATTGGCGGACCTGGTCTTCGGCGACGACGAAGACTCACTTGCCCGCCTTCGACAACTCGAGGGTGTGCTTCATCCGCGAACGCGGACGATTTTGCAAGCGAGAATTGCCACTGCGAGGACGGAAGGAAAACCGTTTGTGATCCTCGATGTTCCGCTGCTTTTGGAAAGCGGTTACCGGGACACGTGCGACGAAGTGTGGTGTCTGCAAGTCGATCCGGAACGGCACCTTGAGTTGCTCGGGTCTCGCGGTTGGGACCTGGCCGAACTGGAGAGGCGAAGCGCCCGGCAGTGGTCCTGGGAACGCAAACGAGCGGCCAGCACTCGCGTGCTGTCCAACAATGGCACCCCGGATGATCTCCGTCGACTGGTGGAGTCCGAACTGGCGGTCCTTCAACATCGAGACGGAGGGTAGCCACAACCCAGGGTAGTGGACGAGGTCACGAGACCTTGGAAGTGGGTGAGAAACGAGGGACTCGCAGCCTCGTCCACCACCATGGCCCCTTATTTTGGGCGTTGACGCACCACTGGCGTATGCCCTTGGCTCCAGGTGACCTGTTCGCGGCGCCGAGGACTTACCCAACCCGATTCGCCGGGTTTTCTTTCGCAGTCCGCGTGTTTGAAACGATTCAACCTTCGCTCCCCCGACTGACCCTGGGTCGCCCGACAGGGCAGTCTCTTCGCGTGTCCCAGCACAGCAAAGCGACTGACAACACCGCCACCCTAGAACTGAGAGGCAATTCGCAACATTAACTGATCTTCCACCGGTCAGTCCAATCGATTCGGGCCCTGAATCTCGTTGGAGTTTGCCAGATCAAACGAATCGCGTCCGATTCAAATTCGGCCGTGATTTGCTAAGCTTCCATCCACCCAAGCCCGCCCTTGGTTCCAGCGTTCTTCGCGTGACAGTTGTCACGTGTGATTCGCAAGGTGCCAATTGCATTCCGTGGTCCTCAGCGTCACCGCTCCGCCATTGTTCCGGCTTGGATTTGCTGTCCCCTCATCCATGTTCGAACCGGAGAACTTGTCATGGCCTTGCTGCGAGAACCCACAGAACTTCAACGCGCCTTGAGCTGGGACCGGATGCTTGCCGCCACTCCGGAACAACGACAACGACTCCAGAACTATCTCTCGTTCCAATTGGCGCTGGCTGGATTGATGCCTCCGGGCGAAGAAGACCAGGAACGTCCCGACGCCGCGTTCCCACGCGAAATGCTGGACAGTTTTCGCGAACGCAACGCGATCCTTCGGCAGCATCAGCCGCCAATTGACCATCGCATCGAATCGTTTTTGGCGACCTACTTCGCGGACGAAGTCGGCAGCGAACCATTGACGCTCCCCAGTCGTTCGTTGAACCTCGACCGTCACGGGATGGCTCGCGAATTGAGTTTGCCACTGGGTGGCAATTGCTTCGAGAATGAACAAGTCAAATCGTACCGCTGCTTCAACGGTGTCTTGAACAACCCACGAGCCGACCGTCGCACCACGGCCGGAACGTTCCACGTGGTGGAAGGCGGATTGCCGATTCCAGGTGACAAACGCGTGGTCCCCAAGAACGTGTTTGTCAATCTGTTCCGCGCCGCGATGCAGCCCCCCGCTGCCGACATGGAGTTGCCCTACACCCACAGCTCACCCCACCCCGCTGAATCGTGGGTGTCCTTGATGCTGCGACCGCTGGTTGCCCCGGGCGTTCCCGGCTACAGCGAATCCAAGTCAATGGAAACTCGCTTTTTCGTGCCGGGCAACGATGTCAGCAACCTGGACTTTGTCGAATCGATCTTTGGCAACGCGGGTGATCCGTTGATCGCCGCTTGCGACGCTGGCTTGGACGCCAAGCACTGGAGCGGTCACACCGGGTGTGTGATTTTGGCGACTCACCTGACTCAACTGACGAAAAAAGAACTCGGACTGCCCCACTACGATGATGCAACTGAGCGGCAACGACACGACCGGATGTGCTGGCAATCCGAAACAGAACTCTACAACGACGGAGGTGCGTTCAAGGCCACCTGCCGCAACAGCGATGGCGTGATCGTGACTCTGATCGCAGACAACTACTACGGTTACTGCAAAAAAGAAGTCAAAACCCAACTCAGTTACGCCGCGAACCTGATGGGCAACGCCGAGGAAGAGCACTCGGGCGGAGCCATCGCGTTTGCTTCGTATTCGTTGGGCGATGAATTCCAAGTCAACAGCCGCTTGTACAACGGCCAAACCTTTGCCGACGTCGCGAAACGCTATGGCGATTTCATCGACGTTCAACCGGCGGGCTACGGCATCGACCGCACTCATCCGAGCGTGATCTACATTCCCGAAGACGCCCTGGCAACACTTCGCGAACGCTGCATTCGCTGGACCGATGTGACTGGCAGACAGCAATCCATCCCGTTGTCGCCGGATGAAATCTACATCGCGCCGAGCGGTTACAAAATCCAACTGCAAAAACACCCCTCGGCACCGAGTTGGCGTTTGGTCGGAACCGTCGGCGAAGGTGTCTTCTGTCACAAACCCTGCACGGTCAGTGGTGGCGGCAAGAGCGAAATCAGCAAGAGTCTTCGAGATTACATGCTGTACGGACCGATCTTCGTCAAAGACCACGACGTCGATTTCCAATTGGTCGACGACATCTTCTCCAAAGACTACGGCACACGCTGGTCTGATTCCTACACCGGTCGCACCGACTACACCGAACGCGACAGCCGCAAGGTGCTTGATCCCAATCGCTCGCTGGGCAGCGTGATCAAGTTGCTGACCCCCAGCCCCGAGTACAACGACGACTACAACGCGTGGCTGAAGAGCATTCCCGAGCACGTTTACGCTCTGGCATTGATCATCAAACGCTTCGCTGCCCCCGGCATGAGCGCCGATTGGCGAGAAACCTTTGGCGTCGACATCGTCAATGGATCACCGGGACACGAACTAAAAATGGGCAGCCGCCCGTTGGTGGGAACTTACCTGCGGGTGGGACTCGAAAACTCGCAGTGGCGGACCTTCAAACTCCGCCAGGACTTCATCGCTTCGTCCAAAGTCCAACGCGAAGATGATATTTCTGCCAGCATCGTTGTTCCCGCGGGCAGCATCGGTGACGTCGGGTCTGCGGTCGCAGAAGCGACCAGCTACAAGTTCGTCGAGAACTGCGAATACCGTTTGTTCCAACGTCCCGACGATGCCATCCATCGTGGCTTGGACAAACAAACCGAAGCGGACTTGGCTGCCCCCGGCAATTTCATCAGCAACTTCGAACCGCTGACCAGCAAGCAAGCACGCGACATCATGCGTGATGCAATCGAGTTCGACAAATTCACTGGCCCGATGGAAGAGTTGCTGCAAACCGCTGCCGAATCCGAAGACGGTTACGTCGTCAGCACCGCCAACCCGCGTTTGGTCGATGGCAAACCGACCAAGAACCCCCGCTACCTGCAGGATCGCCCTGACATGGCGTACCCTCGCGAAACGTACGTGGCGATGCGAGGGATCCAGCTGCATCGCAGACTGGCTGCCGACGAAGCCGTGCTGACACCGGTTGGCGCCGTGCTGTCCGGCCGTCGCAACAATCCACCAGACGCCGAAGCTGGCATCCGCTCGCTGGCGGTTTACTCGCCGCTTCACTACCAGGAACTTCCTGAGTTGGTGATGGACTACGTTTGCTCCCTGACGGGCAAAAGCCCCAGCACGACCGGTGCAGGCAGCGAAGGCGCGTTGACGAAGGGCCCCTTCAACGCCCTGCACCCCGCGATCGATTTGAACGCCGTGATTGTGTCGATGATCCTCACCGACCTGGGCGGCTTCAGCACGCCAGCCGGCCATATCGGCCCCAACCTGGAAGTCGGACACGACATCTCACTGTTGATCCCTGAGGTGTGGTGCCGGATGACCGCCGAAGAACGCGACCCCGGTTGCATGATCGAAGCGGGCATGCTGGAAAAAGTCGAGGACTTTGAACAAGACGGTCAGAAGATTCCCGCCAGCCGACTCGGCTATCGAATCACTGACAAGTTTGTCCGCACCTACTTGGCTCGCGTTTTCGACAACCCGTCGAAGGTCTTCCCTGAACCGATTTTGCGTCCTGAAAAACAGGACCAAGAATCGTTCGCCGATGGCGTGTTGCAAATCGCGGAAGCACAAGCTCGCGTGGCGCAACATTACCTGAAAGACTCCGGGTACGAGTTGGCTTGCCCGCCGCTGCGTGCTGCCCTGGACATCATGGTGCATGGCAACCACAACGGGAAAACCATCGACCATCCGGACGTCCGTCATCTCTTCACACGCGAATCCTTGATGAGCAGCGAGTGGTATCGCCGTCGCCTGGACGCCAAGCAACAGCGTGACATCGCTCACTGGAAATCGATGCAGCAAAGTTTGCAGACGTTCATCGAAGATCCACTCAACGCCGATGCGACCGAACGACTGAACATGAAGGCTCAGTACGAATATGCCATCCAACAACGCCAATTGGCTGAGTCGGGAGACTATATTGCATCGTTGCAGGGAACTTTGGGCGTCGACCCGATGTCTCCCTCACCCAATGACCCTGTGATGCTGGACCGGTTGGCCAGCGTCTAGCCCGCCATCCCCGCCCGCTGAGTCAACGCATGTTCCGTCCCCGCCTGCTGATCCTATCTGCCGTCGCTGCCTTGTTTTCCGCCCTCTCGGTCACCTCGATCGCGATGGCGGATGACGCCCCCCAGAAACCGACAGCAGATGAAACGGGATTCGTTTCGCTGTTTGACGGCGAGTCGCTGGACGGCTGGAAGAAGTCAACCGAGAATCCAGACAGCTGGAAAGTCGTCGATGGGATGCTGGTTTGCGAAGGTGAGCGATGCCACCTTTTCTACACCGGTGAACTGGCTCCCCTGAAGAACTTTCACTTCCAAGCCGACGTGAAATTGATGCCCGGAAGCAACGCCGGCATTTACTTTCACACCAAGTATCAAGCAACGGACTGGCCCAAGCATGGCTACGAATGCCAAGTCAACGTCAGCCACAAAGACCCCAAGAAAACCAGTTCGCTTTACGGGGTCGAGAATGTCGACGCGGAAACGTTGGCAGCCAACGGAATTCGCGACAACGAATGGTACACCCAAGAAATCATCGTTCGCGGCAAACACATTGAACTGAAAGTCAACGGGAAGACCCTGGTGGACTACACCGAACCGAGCGAACAAGAAGCGTTCTCGGATCGCTTCGAACGCCGGTTGGGCGAAGGCACGTTTGCCTTGCAAGCCCACGACCCACAAAGCAAAGCCTACTTCAAGAACCTGCGAGTCAAACCACTCGATGAGTAAATACAACGTGCTGATTGTCGGCTCTGGCGGACGTGAACATGCCCTGGCATGGAAAGTCAAACAGAGCCGTCACGTGCAAACCGTTTTCGTTGCCCCCGGCAACGCTGGCACCGGAATGGATGCGACCAACGTCGACTTGGATCCCGCCGATCACGACGCCGTGATCCAATTCGCGAAAGAAAACCACGTCGGTTTGGTCATTGTCGGTCCCGAGGCTCCTTTGGTTGCTGGCTTGGTCGATGCGTTGACCGACGCGGGACTGCGGGCGTTTGGCCCCAGCAAAGCGGCAGCGGAACTGGAAGGCAGCAAAGTCTTCTGCAAAAACCTGCTGCGGTCCGCCGACATTCCCACCGCGGACTACCGAACGTTCCGAAACGCCGACGACGCGTCGCGTTACATCAAGGATCGATTCAGCGAACCGACCGATCCTGTGAACGTCGTCGTCAAAGCCGATGGCTTGGCCGCCGGCAAAGGCGTCGTCGTTTGCGACACTCGCAGCGAAGCCCTGGAAGCGATTGATCGCATCGCGGCTCGCAAAGAGTTTGGTGCCGCCGGCAAAGAACTGATCATCGAAGAACGACTGACCGGTCCGGAGGTCAGCGTGCTGGCCATCACCGATGGCGAAACGATCGTCACCTTGCCACCGGCTCAAGACCACAAACCAGCCAACGATGGCGACACCGGTCCCAACACCGGTGGCATGGGAGCCTACTGTCCCGCGCCGGTTCTGGACGAAGAAACACTGGCCAAAGTGGAATCCAGCATCTTGGTCCCGATCGTGCACGCGATGAAGCGTTCACGCCGGCCATTCAAAGGCGTGTTGTACGCCGGATTGATGCTGACACCCGCCGGTCCCAAGGTCCTGGAATTCAACGTTCGCTTCGGCGACCCCGAATGCCAACCGTTGTTGATGCGATTGAAAACGGACCTCGTCGATGTCATGCAGGCCGTGGTGGATGGCAAACTCGAAGAAACCGGTCCCCTGGAATTTGATCCACGGCCTGCCATCTGCGTCGTCATGGCCAGCGAAGGCTACCCGGCAGACTATGAGAAAGGCCACGCGATCACGGGGATCGAAGCCGCCGATCAAATGAAAGATGTCAAGGTCTTCCATGCCGGCACTCAACGCGTCGATGGCGAAGTCGTCAACACGGGCGGACGTGTTCTGGGCGTGACCGCAATGGGCGATTCCATCAGCGCCGCCAAACTGCAGGCCTACAAGGCCGTGCGAGAAATACGCTGGCAGGGTGCCTGGTGTCGCAAAGACATCAGTGACAAGGCCCTGGTCACCGCCGAAAAAGCGTAGCGTTTCGTCATCATCGAGACTGAGGGTGGTGGACGAGGTCACGAGTCCGTTCAAGTGAGTGAGAAACGAGGGACTCGTAACCTCGTCCACTACGACAAGTCCCTGGCTCCGGCAGCAGAGTTTCCCAACAATCAGTGGTTGAGCAGGCCAGGCGTGTCTTTCTGGGTGACACGCCGAAAGATGTCCTGCAACAGGATTTGTTCCAGCGTCGTGTCTCGGCCCAAGGGAATCCAACCAAGCGTTTGCGGGTTGTCATCGAAGTCATCCACACGACTGGTTCGAGAACCGTCGTGTCGTTGGCCTGCGGTGGTTTCGGTGGCGTACTGCGTCCGATCCGTGTCTTCCAAGTCCTTTTGGACAATGATCTCGACCGCGTACCCATTGGAGTGCGGCCGAACATGCACAATCGCTCGACGGCGAATGGACTGCAGCGTGCTCTGCAAACGTTCAAAGCCAGGGGAACTGTCTTTTCGCCAGGGTTCCAAGATTGAACCGCCGACTCGGTAACTGGTCTCGAGCCTGCCCTCCAGCACCGCACCGGGCTGATTGACCACCGGTTGCTCTCGAGAAATCCGAAAGACATCGTCGACTGAATCAACGACTTGCGACCAGAGAAAATCAGCCGGAACGGGCGGCAGATCCAGCGGATTGGGAACGTACTGAGACGGAAAGTCGGTTCCGAGCCGATACGCGAGTTGACCGCATCCGGCCGACATCAATGCCAATCCACAAATGGCCATCCACCGCACCCCAAAACCGGAATGTCGAGGCGAGGTTCGGTTTCGAGAGACGTGCTGACTCCGAAGGGGGCGATGCCGTGCTGCGCAATCGGTCATGCCGTCTACCTTTGCATCGCCGGTCGAGCGGAAACCTGAGTCAACGGTTTTGCTCCAGGGAAGTCGTCGGGGTAATACGACCAAACCGGAACACGTTGCCGAACTTCCACCATCACGCTTTGTTGGGCTTCGAGGACCTTCTGTTGACGAAGTATCTTTGAAATTTTGTCTTGCAGTTCCCCGACGGGTGACACACCGGCGTCCTCGCGTTCCAAGACTCGAATGATGTGGAACGCGTCGGTGTCTTCGATGATTTCACTCATCTTGCCAGTTGGCAACGAAAAGATTTGCTGGTCGAGAATCGTCGATGCCAAGGAACCTTGATTGGTCCAGTCGTGCAGACCGCCTGAACTCGCAAACGGCTCTTCACTCTTCGCTTTCGCGACCGCTTGCATGCTGCCCCCGTACAAGGCTTCGCGGCCCATTTCAGAGACCGCTTTCATCGCGGCTTCACGCGTTGGATGATTGCTGAACATGACCGTCAACTGCTCCCAACGAGCACGTGCCTTGTGTTCGTAATCCGAACGATGCTCTTGGTAGTACAGGACGATTTCTGCCAGCGAGATCGACGGGTCTTTGTTGACTTTGCCGCGGATGTACAAGTGCCCGAGCATTTGATCCATGAATTCTCGTTGGCGAAGAGCGAGCGACGAACCTTCCTTGCGAAGAAGCTCATCCAGCTCGGCAGTGGAATCCACTCCCGCCTTCTTTTTCAGGCCGGGCAACTCCGTTTCGAAGAACATCTGACGAGCCTTGGCGGCCATCGTCGCTTCCGCTTCCCGACGTTTGTCCGCTGCCTGGGTGCCGACTTGATCGAGCAAGAATGCTTCGCGAAGCATTCGGGTTTGAATGGTTTGAGCCAGCAGGCTGCGCGTCATCCGCAACTTCACGTAGTGCAGTTCAGCCTCCGGCACTTCGGTTTTGGCCTGGGCGAGCATCCGAGTGAGTTCCGAATCGACCTTGGGTTTCAATTCACCCAGCAGAATCCGTCCCTGTCCAACCACCGCCAACACGGTGGCCGGGTCGGTTGGAAGAGGCATGCTCTTCGCTGCTTCCACTTCTGCTCGGGAGGGCAACTGCGCATGCGCAGGCGGCAAAGCCATGACGGTCACCCCAATCACCAACGCAACCCAAGCGAAACAACGAGGGACGACGAGATGGCAGGGCGAAGGCATGGTGACCCCAATTCGCAACGGAAACAAATGAACAAGGTCGGCTTGTAAAGAAACCGAACCCACGTTGGCAACCGCGATTTGGTGACAATCAAGGGATGAGCCACGGTTTTCCAATCCCAAACCCCTGGTGACGCATTGCTGGCACCGCCGCCAGCCGAAACAATGCGGGAAACGCTTTCCGTGAAACTGCTCCGCTTCGATTGAATCAACGCCATGGATTATCGCCCCGTTCAACTCGACGACGCCCTGGAAAATGACCTGCGGCAATTGGTGCGTCTCTCAATCGCAGAAGACTTGGACATCGCCGTTGACTGGACCACCGTGGCGATGATCGCTCCCGAACGCCGCGGAGCATGCCAAATCGTCCCACGTTGCACCGGGATCGCCGCCGGAATCGCGTTGGCCCCGTGGATCGTCGATGAATTCGATGCCGACCTGAAAGTGGACGTTTTGATCGAGGAAGGCGCCCCGCTTGTTCCCGGCCAGCCGATCGTGCGTTTGTCCGGGTCCGCTCGAGATTTGCTGACCAGCGAACGAGTTCTGCTCAACATCCTTTCGCGTTTGTGCGGCGTGGCGACGCTGACGGGACAGTACGTTGACGCGATTGGCGAACACCCCGCCCGTCTGTATGACACTCGCAAGACCACCCCCGGTTGGCGTCGGTTGGAAAAGTACGCCGTTCGCTGTGGAGGCGGCCACAATCATCGAACGGGGCTCTACGACGGATTCCTCATCAAAGACAACCACCTCGCACTCGGACGCAGCGAGCGCGATCCGTCATCGACGTTGACCGCTGGCGAAGCCGCCACCCGGGCCGTTTCGATGCGAGGAGCCAGTGTCAATCAGTTGGTGGCACCGTCGATGATCGAAATCGAAGTCGACACCCTGGAGCAGTTCGAGCAAGTCGCCCTGACCGGCATCGACATTGTGCTACTGGACAATTTCTCACTGGACGACCTGCGTCGCGCCGTGGCACGGCGAGATGAACTGGGGGTGGCGGTTGAGCTGGAAGCGTCGGGCAACGTCACGATCGATACGATCGGCAAGGTCGCTGCGACTGGTGTGGACCGGATCAGCAGTGGAGCTTTGACCCATCAAGCCACTTGGTTGGACCTGGGAATGGACTGGCTGGACGGGTTCGCAACCTAGTGTTGGGGAAATCAGGCCGTTGGTAGCGGTCATTCACTTCCTCTTTGTACACCGACCATGCCGTCACCTCACTCGGACGCCTCTTCCGCATCGTCGAACTCTGCGAATTCAGCTCAATCCGTTTCGATTTTGGGCAGTCGTCATTGGTACGACTTTGTTCAACCATGCCTGGATTCCGCCTCGATTTTGGCTTCCTTGGTGCTGGTCAAGTTCGCTGCACGAGGCCATGTCGACGACGCCTCGTTCGCAATGGGGTTGATTGCCGTGATCGTGTTTTTCCTGAGCAGCCAGCTCACGGGACTGCAACGAGGTGACCGTCGTGGTTGCACGGACAGCGAAATCATTCGCGTTCTGGCGACCTGGACGCTGACGATCTTGGTCCTGAGTGTCCTCGCCTTCGCAACCCGCTACGGCCCATACTTCTCCCGCTCTGTGATTCTGTCCTGGTGCGTGCTTTGCCCCGCGATGATTGGGCTGACTCGAATGTGCTTGCGAATCGTGCAAGTTGGCTTGCTGCACCGCGGTGTCGGCACGCGGCGTGTCGCCATTGCAGGCTGCAACACACTCGGACACCAAACTCAAACCAACATTGAATCGGACTCGTCACTCGGTCTGCAATTCGCCGGTTTCTATGACGATCGCAATTTGTCTCGGGACGCCAATGCTGCGGACGAAACTGTTTCCGATGACAACGGCTCAAAGCAAGCCTCCACGGCGACGGTCGCCGCGAGCACCTTGCAGGGCGACCTCAACGACTTGATCGCGGCGGCGCGATCGGGCGAGGTCGAAACCGTGTTGGTGACACTTCCGATGCGAGCTGAAAAACGGATTCGTTTTCTCTTGGATGAGCTGAGCGATTCGACGGCGTCGGTCTACATTGTCCCGGACTTCTTCGTGTTCGAACTGCTGCATGCTCGCTGGACACAAGTCGGTGGTTTACCAGCCGTCAGCGTCACCGAATCACCGATGTTCGGCATCGATGGCGTCGCAAAACGCGCGGCGGATCTGATCCTCGCAACCGCCGGTTTGCTCGCCATTTCGGTTCCCATGTTGATCATCGCCGCGGCCGTCAAGCTGACTTCGCCCGGTCCGGTGTTTTTTCGTCAGCGTCGATACGGGCTGGACGGCCAAGAAATTCGAGTGTGGAAGTTCCGCTCCATGACGACCTGCGACGATGGAGCGGTCGTCAAACAAGCCACCGCCAACGATTCGCGAATCACTCCCCTGGGAGCAATCCTTCGGAAAACCAGCTTGGATGAGCTGCCACAATTGTTCAACGTGATCGAAGGGTCGATGTCCTTGGTCGGTCCGCGGCCTCACGCCTCCGCCCACAACGAACAATATCGCGGTTTGATCCGTGGTTATATGATGCGGCACAAAGTCAAACCGGGAATCACCGGCTTGGCTCAAGTCAACGGCTGCCGCGGCGAAACAGAAACGGTCGACAAAATGGAACAACGGATTCATTTCGATCACCAATACATTCGCTCTTGGTCGCTGTTTCTCGACATCCGCATTCTGTTCCGGACACTGCTCGTCGTTTGGAAACAACCTGAAGCCTACTGATTCAACCCCTCGCATCGATGTCACATGTTCCCTTTGCTGCTCATCGATGGATACAACGTGATCGGGCCAGTGGCCCCTCCGTCACGTGGTGCGTCGGCGAATTGGTTGCATGACGAACGTCAGCTGTTGCTGAACCGACTTTCGGAACATCTGACCGATCCCATCCGCAGTCGAACATGTGTGGTCTTCGACGCACGCAACCCGCCACACGGCGTGAACGATCGGATGTCATTTGCCGACATGGACGTTCGTTTCGCGGTCGGCTACCCCGAAGCCGATGATTTGATCGAAGAGATCATCTTCGCGCACCCCACGCCAAAGTCACTGACCGTGATCTCGTCGGATCACCGATTGCAGGCGGCCGCCAAACGCAAAAAAGCGTTGCCACTCGATTCCGAGGAATGGCTGGACGCTTTGCTGGAAGGGGAAATCCGCATGGTCAAAATCCCCAAGGCGACATCAAAACGCAAGTCGAAAAAGAAGCCCAGCAACCCATCGAGTGAACGATCGGACGCCGCGCCGCCGAGCGGCCCCAACTTGGATGCGATGCTCGACACCGATGAACTTCAGAAGTGGCTGGAGCAGTACGGTTCTGACTGAGAGCGAGTCGGACGCGACTTCCGTCTCTTTCACTCTGTGTATGCTGTTGGCTTTTGTGAACCGAAAACACTTTCTGATTTTGCACTCTTGGCGGATTTGGCTCGAATGATTCTGTCGTTGACTCGTGGACTTGCTGCGTGCGGATGCCTCGCGATGGCATCCGTCTCTCCTTTGCTAGCCGATGGACCGGCTGACAACCAAGCGGAAAACGTGCGTCCGATCCCACCACCCGGAATCGACCTCGACACCGATCCACTGGACTCGCTGCGATCCAAGGCAACCTTGGTTCGTGACCGTTGGCAACAACGGGTCGAGGCCGCAGCCTCCCCCAAACCAAACACCACCGAAATGGCCCGGTTGCTGGACCTCGAACCCGAGGTCTTGGTGTTTCCACGGGCGGTCGAGATGTCCATCGAGCAATCGATTTTCTACTCACCGAAAGCATTGGCCGACGCGGAGCGATTGCTAAACATGGCCAACGATCGCATTGATCGAATCGCGGCCGGTGCCTCCTGGGCCGAGGTGGTGGGACTGGAAACAAGCAACAAAAACCAACTGATTGCAGGTGGCTATCGATCCAAGATCGACGATTCGTTTCAACCCTACGGTGTGGTCGTCCCAGCGAACGTGAATGCCGTTGACGCGCTGCCCATCCGCTTGGACATCTGGTTGCACGGGCGAGGCGAAAAGTCGTCTGAGTTGGCGTTCTTGAGCAAACACAGCAACGATCCGGATCGCTACCGGGCCGGCAATGAACCGATGCCCGAGTCCGCGATCGTGGCCCATCCCTATGGTCGCTACAGCAACGCGTTTAAGTTTGCGGGCGAGATCGATGTCCTCGAGCTTCGCGATTATTTGCAACGCCGCGTTGCCATCGATGATCGACGCATCGCGATCCGAGGGTTTTCGATGGGCGGTGCGGGATGCTGGCAGTTCGCGACGCACTATGCGGATCAGTTTTTTGCGGCCACGCCCGGCGCTGGTTTTTCAGAGACGCCATTGTTCCTAAAAGTGTTCCAAGGCGAAGACGCGGCCGGGACCGCTCCCTCCCACCAAAAAATGTTGTGGCAGCTTTACGACTGCCCGCCCTGGGCGAGCAACCTGCGGAATTTGCCAACGATCGCGTACAGCGGCGAAATCGACCGCCAGAAACAGGCCGCTGACGTGATGGAATCAGCGTTGTCAGAACAAGGAATCGACTTGGTGCATTTGATCGGTCCACAAACCGCTCACAAGATCCATCCCGACGCTCAACAAGAAATTGCCAGACGGCTGGATTTGATCGAACGACAGGTTGCACCTGGTGTCCCCCGCAACGTCCACCTGACAACACTGACCTTGCGTTACTCGCGGATGCACTGGATCGAAGTCACTGGAATGGAGCAGCACTGGACGCCAGCAACGATCGATGCATCCGTGCTGACCAAACCCGCTGGTGACGACGATCAGATCATGATCGAGTGCGAAAAGGTGACTCGATTGCGAGTGAACTTTGATGCCGGCCAATGGCCGGGAAAACCATCTGGACGCATTGGCGTGATGATCAATGGCAACCAAGTCGTTGATACCAACACCGGTCCAATGGTGGGATCGGATCGATCGCTCGCGGCTGAGTTCATGTTCGACGGAACGTGGAAGGTTGCCACCGATGATTCCGCATCGATTCGCAAACGACCTGGTTTGCAGGGTCCCATCGACGATGCCTTGATGGATCGATTTGTGTTTGTGCTGCCATCAGGAACCTCTGAAGATCCCGTCGTCGAGCAATGGATCCAGGATGAATCCAAGCACGCGATGGACCATTGGCGACTGCACTTCCGCGGCGACGTGCGTGTCGTCCAAGACACCGATGTGAACGCAGAGATGATGGCGGATCAAAACGTGATTTTGTTTGGTGATGCCAGCAGCAACCAAGTGATCGCAAAACTGTTGCCTCAACTGCCGCTGCAGTGGACCAAGGACAGAATCAGCATCGGCACCAATCAGGTCAGCCGTGCTGGACATGTGCCAGTGATGATCTATCCCAACCCAGAAAGCCCGAATCACTACGTCGTGATCAACAGCGGATTCACGTTTCGCGAGTACGACTATTTGAACAATGCTCGCCAGACCCCCAAGCTACCCGACTGGGCGATCTTGAATGTCAGCGAAGGTTCCACGTCCCGCGACCCTGGCAAGGTGATCGCGGCGGGCTTCTTCGATGAATCATGGCAACCGAAGTGACGCGCTGCGGTGTGAGGGTTTGATGACCATCTCGTTGGGAACGCACGAAAAACCGCTCGTTCGAGGCCTCCCGATTGGCGTTCAAAACCCCAGTGAGTATGGTGACTGCCGTCCCCAGATTCACCTCCCAATGCCTGTCGGTTGACTCACGGTTTCTTCGTTGCACGTTCATCACACCTTCATCCGGTCTCCATCTCGCTACTGGATGGCGTTGGGATTGGTGATGCTTGCATGGGTGAGCGTCGGACTGCAGTGGGGTGAGCATCACAGCCACCCGATCGCGCCGTCGACCGATTCGATTCCACCTCCATTGGAATCCAACCTTCCTGCGTCGCGTCTCGCTGAATTGCCTTCTCATCCACATTCGCATGGCCACGCTCATTGGCATGCTGGCGGGCACTCGCATCACGGCGGGCACTCGCATTCACACGATGCCTCCCATTCTCACGAGACGGAAACGTCGCACGTCGAAGGCGAAATCGTTGGCAGTCATCTGCACTCGCACATTCGTTTCTTCGGCATGGAATTCATCGTGCTCACGACGACGGAGCAACACGAACGAGACTCTGTCTCCATGGGACTCCACCAACGCACGAAGAACCTCGTTCTTCGGGTGCTTCTGATCCGAAGTCCGCTGCCACCGACTGGCGATCATTTTCTGCGATCACACCAGAGCGATTGGATGTTGCTTGCCAATTCGCTCGTCCCAGGATGCGAACACGCGGAACCCTTGGTTCCGCCTCCTCAAGCGATTTGACTGTCGCTTTCTTTCGTGTCCCTTGGGGTTGATGGCATTCGATTCGTTGATGCCTCAATCTCACCCTGCGTGTTCCGTGTTTTTCGCGATCCGATGCCGCATGCTCTGTGCGTTGTCTGGGTCGGCGTGCGCGAGCGTGCAATCTCAAACAAGCACTCAAATACATGTCCTTCTTTCACCGAAACCACTCTCGTCTCCGCCCCCGCAGTCGATTCCATCATGGCAAGCAAACCGGATTCACCCTGGTCGAATTGTTGGTCGTGATCGCCATCATTGGCATCCTGGTCGGGCTCTTGTTGCCAGCCGTGCAGGCTGCCCGCGAAGCTGCCCGGCGAATGTCGTGCAGCAACAACCTGAAACAACTCGCGTTGGGGCTCCACAACTACGAATCGAGCTTCCAACAGTTTCCGCCGGGATACCTGCACAAATTCGGCGAACCAGGAGCGATGTATCTTGCCAACCACCAAGGTTTTTCTTGGGGAAGTGCGATCCTGCCCCATATCGAACAAGCAGCCCTGTACGACACGATCCACTTCGATCGACCCACCTTTGACATCGAGAACTTGTCTGCACGAGAAACATCGCTTCCCACTTTCCTATGTCCGTCGGACACCTATTCCGAAGGAGAGTTTGTCGTCCGTGATGACACCCTGACACCGATCCTTCAATATGCCGGTGCGTCGTATGCGGCGAACTGGGGTCCATCCACTGCAGCGGTCAATTTGGACGACACGCCGCTGGAAAGTGACGGGGTGTTCTTTCGCAACAGCAACTTGAGGCATGCGGACATTCTTGATGGGCTGTCCAACACGTTGGCGTTGGGGGAACGAACCAACGGCCCGCTTCCCGTCAGCACGCCATCCCCCGGCGGACACAGCCATTTCGAAACCGCCTGGTTCGCTGCCGTGCACGACCGAGATGAGTTCGAAGACGACCATGGTCACATGGTACTTTTCGAAACTCAATTTCGTCCGAACCAACTCGATGGCGATGACAAGGGGCTCTCGGCTCCTCACGTCGGACTCGCTCAATTCGCGTTGTGCGACGGCAGCGTGCGTGCGATCACGCAAGAAATCGATGCAGAAATCTATAACGCCCTCGGCAGCCGGAATGGGGGTGAAGTCATCGATTCCAACGGTTTCTGAATCGTTCTGCGAATGGTTGGGATTCGTTTTCATCCGATTCGAATGACCAGCCAAGCAGGTACGCAGGAATGATTGGGCATAATCATGTGAGCCGTTTGGGCGTTAGGCTGGGCTGCGAAATGTTTGATGTTGGCGTTCGGATAGCGAATGCAATTTTTCTTCCGGCTCGCTGTCTTTCTTCATCCCGGTAGGGATGTCAGATGGTAGCCGGGGGTTGCTGCGTAGCAGCGTACCCCCGGAAACCGAGCGTCCCAAAAAACACTCTCCATCCCGCCGTGGCCATCGGCCACGGCGGGATGGAGAGTGGCGGCGTGGGCTACAGGTCCGTCGGTGGCGCGATCGCTTACCGACGGCTACCATCTGAAATCCCTACCGGGATGAAAACTTGCGTAACCGAATGCGTTCCGTCACACCAGATATTTCGCAGCCCAGCGCCAGCCCCGGTTTTGCGTGGGAACTGTGGCTAACGCCAAACGGCTCACATACCCGATGACACCTGCCGACCTGCTTAGCAGACTCATCGCTGGAGCCCAACTGCCATGACGCTACTCCGTGGCCTCGGGCTCTTCTTGTGAAAGGTTGTATTGAGTCCGGATCTGAAGGTTGATGGCGGCCACGCGGTGATTGACAACGGTCATTCGCTCTCGCACCGTTTTGACCTCGCCATCTGGGAACTGAAGCTCCAGTTCCACTTCCCAATCCAGATCGTGCCCCATTTCTGAGACCACCTCCACGAAGTCTTCGGTGAAGCGTTTGCGTGCTGTCGATCCGTATTGTTCGTTGGCGAATGACATGAGTTCTTCGATTGGGATCCCATCGATTGACTTGAGCTGAGCCCAAGTACTCGCCAGACGAATGGTTGGCAAATCGTCCTCCCAGCGCACGTCTGAGAACGGAGCCACCTTGGCGTACATGCCTGCGTTCACGGGAGGGTCCAACGCACTGACGACTTCCGCACGGGATGATTCTTTGGATCTGGTTTGGGCGACGAAAGAGAAGATGGCTGCAAAGGCCAAGGCAGAAACAACCAGAAGCGTGACCAGGACAACGATTGCCGGACCGCCTAGTCGCTTCGAGTACGCTCCCGACAACGGTTGTTCCTTGTATCGCTTGGAAGTGAGGTACCAACGCCCGAAGAACAGGATTTCGAACACAATCACGGCCATGACCACGGATTGAAAGAACACCGGCCCTGCTTTGTCAAATGCGAATCGGTAGCCGCTGTAGGCTGCCATCAAAGTCGGCAGGAGAATCATCGCCGCGATCCACCATGACGGTACGATTCGGTTCCAATTCTCAAACCATTCCGCTGCCCCGGGATTGCCCTCGATTATCGGATCGTTTTCAGAAAGCGATGAGACGAGATCCACCAGTTCGTCAACCTCGGCGGCGTCGCCAACATCGTCGCTTTCCAACGATGAAACGATTCTCTGCAATTGTTCTTGCCGAGGCACCAACTGCTCTCGAACAGCATCTTGATTGAGCCGGTAAATCCGACGGTAGACGTAAAACAGAGACAATCCGAAGGGTGCCGCAATGAGAAGGCATCCCCACCAAGTGCCAGTGAGATTCCAGGCGAGATGGACGAAGAACGCCATCAGCGAAATCGTAAACGGCAGCAGGTACCACCAAAAAACGTTTCGCAACAGCCAAATCTGATGTTCGACCTGAGTGAGCGATTCCTTCGCATAGAACAACAGCGGTTGCCCGGGATCGCTGGACGCCTTGGGATGTCGCTTGCGATCGATCAGCATGAAGCCCGCAATCCAAAGCAACACCGGAACGGTCAACCACCACGACCACGGCAGCGAAAAGCCGATCCCCAACACCAACCAAACCGGGAGCAGCAACAACGACACGCCGACTTCACGGACATCCCGCCAAAAGATCATGGTGCGAAATTGGTCATGCGACTGCTGAACCTGCTGTGAAAGCAACTCGGCATCGAATGTCACTTTCAACTCCGATGCATCGGCCTTCCAGGCTTTTTGAAACTTATCAAGATTCATGGTGCTGGGCCTCCGCGACTTCGACGTTCAGCAATTCGGCGAGTGCTTTTTTTGCACGACCGAGTCGCACTCCGACATTGCTCTCAGATATCCCCAGCACGCCGGCCATTTCGCGGTAGGTCAGTTCGTCCAAGTACAGCAGCACCAGAGCGACGTCGGACTTCGGCAGTTGATGAATGGCCTTGTAAAGTTGCTCCACGGTTTCTCGCTGTTCGACTTGCTGACTGGAATCCGCTGACTCAGATGGCAGTGCTTGCACTTCGAGCAGTGGTTGCTGATGCGTCCGCCGGCGTTGATCATTGCGTCGCCAATTCATCGCGGTATGCAGTGCAACGCGATAGAACCATGTTGCCGGACTGGCTTGCCCCTGAAAACGAGGCAAAGAATGCCACGCTTGAAGCAAGATCTCTTGAGCGAGATCCTGGCTTTCCTCGCTGCCAAGCGTGTAAGCACGCGCTACCTGAACGACCGAAGCTTTGTGCCTCTCCAGCCAATCAATGAATAGCGATTTGGCATCCTCTTCTTGCACCGGTAGCTCTCGCTCAGGGGATCCGTACGAAGTCTCGCTATTTGTGTTGGTACCGCTGGCAGCGATCCCCTTACACAAAAAGTTTGAAGTTCACGGATAAAGTCGAAAAACCTGCGTGCCCCGGCGAAAAACGCCTGCCGGCCTTGAGTGACGTGAGCTTCACCCAGCGCGAGTGGATGCAACGAAAGCGGTCATGGACTCGCTTGACGGACAAACTCGGATGGCAATTCGTACTGGCCGTCGGATGCCAAACGTGTCGTGATCAAGATCGCGGACTTGTCCGGTTTCACCACCCATACCAAAGCTTGCTTGGGATCGTCCGGTCCCGTCGCGGTTCGGTCCGGGTTGGCTCCCAGCACCAAATCCGTCAGCACCGTCCGCAGCGGAACATCACTCTTTGCAAAGTCGCGGATCTGTTGGTTCTGGGTGATGCCCATTTTCTGCAAGTCGCCGCCGATGATCTCGATCGGTGGCAACTGGTTGCCTTCCGGCAAATCGCGATTGAACTCTTCGGCAATCGTGTCGACCGCGAACTGCAACGACTCTTGGTCGAAGCTGACCGACATCTTTCGGTCCAGCATTTCATCGATCGACAACTTCGTTTCCTTGCTCGCCATCGCCTCCGAGACAGGTTCCGTCGTCGTGTTGGTTGCCAGCAACGTCGCCAGCGTCAATTGCGGCAGCGCCAACGGCGGCAGGTAGGCGTTCCAAACCAATTTGCGGTCCACGCGACCGGCGCGCACGTTCTCTTCTGCGAACGCCCACATCGATGGAAGTCTCGCGGCCAGCAAACGCCACGAGGGATCGATGTCCCGCGTGACCACGAAGTCTTCCGCCCAGCGTGGTGCGTTGTCAAGTTGTTCTCGCAGCGGGGTGGCCAACTCGGTGGGGTCGACCCCGGGTGATGTCGCCAAGCGAACTTCAACGTACGATCCAGCCTCCTCGGTTGCCGCAACGCGAATCAGAATGCCACCGCAATCGGCCAACAGGTTTTGTCGAATCCAAGGAATCAAAGCCGGCGATGTCGCCTCCATCCATTTCCGTGCATCGCTGACCAAAAAGTTGGGCTGGGTCAGGAAGGCCATCGCATCGTTGGGCCGAGCGGATTGCCAAAGATCTTCGAGCAATCGCGGCAACACGACCGGTGCCCCCCCCATTTCAGCAACCTCGCCGACACGGGCGATGGATCCCACGGCGAACGCATCGACCAAGTCATCCGCTGCTTCGGCGGGACGCCCCTGAGTCATGGGGAAGTACGCCAATGCATCACGAGTGTCACCGGCATAAATCGTCTCGCCGCTGGCACCTCGCGCGGCCGAGACGTCCCAAACATCCAACAACGTTTCCAAAGACAGGGGATCGCTCAAACGAATCGCTGCGGAAACTTCTGGGACACCTTCTTCGCCGGGGAACCACGCCAAGGCGACGTGCGAAATGGATTCTGAGGGAACGCCCGACCACTGGTTCAGTGATTCCAACCAGCCCTGTGTTTCGGGCCCGAACATTTCCAACAAACCGAGTTGACGCAAACGTTGCCAATCCATCGTGACCACCGCAGCGGGCCCCGGAGGCAGCAATCCCGTCGCGCGACTGACTTGAGCCCCATCGATTTGCAAGTCTGGTGGTGCCCACAGCATCTGCTCATTGTCGACCACTTCGATCCCGGTGGGGGCAGGGCGTCGAACAGGCGCAGTCCGTTGCCGCTCCTCGCTCGAAAGCTCGGTGTCGCCGGAAACCCGCGGGATGAATTTTGGGACGGGAGGACGAACTCGCTTGGCAACCTGTTGCGGGCTCTTGTCTCGCGTCGCCAAGATCACGACCAACACCAACACGGGAATGCACAACGCGTAGATCCCGTACCAAGCCTTTTGATTGCGCCGTTTTCTTCGTCTGCGAGTTGGAACCACGGCCGAAGGTGCAGCGGGTTCGCTCGGCTGGTTCGGCTTCGGTTCGCCAGGATCTTTCGCCACGGGACGAACGCTATCGTCCGCGGCGGCCTTCGACTCCAACACGGACTCTGTCTTCTTGGATGGCTTTTCCTCAGGCGGTTTGGCTTGCTCGGGTTCAGCTGGCTTCGTTGGAACGGCGACCGGCTTGGACTTCTCGACCGGCTTGGACTTCTCGGGCTGCTTGGGTTCCTCGACCGGCTTGGGTTGCTCGGGAAGCCTCGACTCCTTTGGCGAGCTCGACTCCTCGGCGCGTTTGATTTCTTCTGCCGATTGGACGTCCGCGGGCCGTTTGGGTTGAGCCGCTTGCTTTGGCTTGGCAGGCTCCGGAGTGCTTGGCGTTGCCTTCCGTTTGGACTTGGTCGACTGAGTCGCTGGCTCGGCGACCTCGGCAGGTCTTCGTTCATCCGCAACGGGTTGCTCCACCTTGGACGTCACCACTGCGGGAGTGGCCGATGCAGCAACCTTCAATGCTTGCGAGAATTGTTCCACGCTCGCGAATCGGGCGTTGGGATCGGTCGCCAAAGCGGCCGCCAAGACTCGGCACAACGGGTCGCCCGAGGCACCTTGTTCGACCGCGGTGGTCAATTCAATGGGCAACGCATTCCGAGTTTGAGCATCGAACGCCGGACGCCCATATCGCAGTGCAAATCCCAAACACCCCAAAGCGAAAACATCGTCGCTGATGTTCGGCACGTGACCGCTCGGGTTCGCGAGTCTTTCGGGAGACCAGTGGGTCCGACTCGCTGGAGACGACTCCAACCAGGCTTCGTGATTGACCGTGACGTCCTGGGTGGAAAAGTTTGTCAACGTCGCAAACGGATCGCGAAGCAAACACCACGGAGCAGAATCGCTGACCCAAATCCGATCAAAATGAATCCCGCCGTGAACCAATCCTTTCGCGTGCATCGCGATCGCCGCGTCAAAAAGGGAGCTCAGCCCCGCGACAGTCTGCTGGACAGTGCAAGTTTTTTCGGGTGGGCTCAGACAATGCCCGGAGGGCAAGGGGCTGAACAAACCCGCAAAATCTCGACGGCTTCCAACCGGTTCGCCGAGTGGACCGTTTCGCACTGGAACGATCTCGATCGGCTGCAACGAAGGATGCGTCAATTCAGCGTGGGCACGAAGATTGGCGGCCGCCTCGGCCGGCAAACCTGCCGGATCGATTTGCCGCAGAACCCCTGCGGTTGCCTTCTCGCCGTTTTGCGCGGAGTCGCAAGTCACCGACAGCCAATGGGTGAACGGAAAGGGAGCCGTTTTCTCTGCCGCAACCAGCGTCAACGGTGCAATCCGTAGAACAGGCGTGTTTGGGAAATCGGCTTCCCAGGTCGCGTGCTTCAGCACTCTCGAGAGAGGATCTTTCTCAACACGGCGGGTTTTGACCAACCAAGAGGCCAGCGACGCAGCGTTCGAAGGCGGTTTTCCCCCGTGATCGTTCGCAAAATCGGCCGCCCAGATTGGTGGGACGGAGGCGTCGGCGAGTCCGCTTTGGACCATCCGTTTCCAAAAATCAACAAGTTGCAGCGGCATGGCGACGAGAAGAAGGTACGGCAGACCGGTTCAACCGGCATCACATAGAACTTTGACCTAGTTTATTCTGTCTGGCACGTCGACACCGGATACCTTTTTGACGAATGTTCTTCGTCCCGTTGTTTTTCCTGATTCGCAACCTTGTAGAACCCCACCGTTGCCTTGAATATCGTCTACCTGACGACTGAAGCCGTCCCATTCGCGAAAACCGGTGGGTTAGCCGACGTCTGCGGCACGTTGCCCAAAGTGGTTGCTGCCCAGGGCCACCGCTGTGCGGTCATCATGCCCGCTTTTTCAACCATCGAACGGTCCCTGCAACCGATCGAGACAACTGACATCAGCTTTGCCGTTCCGATGTCGGACCAAAAGCTGATCGGTTGCCGGCTGTTGAAAAGCCACCTGCCAAAAGATCCCAACGATCCAGAGGACTCGGCGGAGGTTCCGGTTTACTTCATCGACCAACCGCAATACTTCCGACGTCCGTCGCTGTATGGCGATGCCAACGGTGACTACCCCGACAACGCCGAGCGTTTCATTTTCTATTGCCGCGCCGCGATCATCGCGATGTCGCGACTCGGTTGGCCCGTGGATTTGGTGCACTGCAACGACTGGCAGTCCGCTCTGGTCCCGGCATTGATGCGGGCAGCGTCCGACAACGCGTCCAAGTCACCCACCATCGCCACGATGCTGTCGATTCACAACATGGCCTACCAAGGCAACTTTGGATTCGATGCATTCCCCTGGACAGGACTGAGCTGGGACCATTTCCGACCGGAATCGTTTGAGTACTACAACCAACTGAACTTCCTCAAAACCGGAGTGGTGACGTCGGATGTGATATCGACGGTCAGTCCCACGTACGCCCTCGAGATTCAAACCCCGGAGTACGGATGCGGATTGGATTCCATTCTTCGAGGCATCCCGCAACCGGTGGAGGGAATCATCAATGGGATCGACACCAACATTTGGAATCCTGAAACCGACCCGAATCTCAGTCGCAACTACAGCGTCACGGATTGGGCCGACGCCAAAATCGACAACAAACTCGCGTTGCAAGCTGAGGTGGGACTGCCGCAGGATCCCGACGTTCCATTGATCGGTTTGATCGGCCGCTTGGCAGATCAAAAGGGATGGGACTTGATCCTTCCTGTGCTGCGTGAGCACCTTGCCGAGTCACGTCCAACCCAGTGGGTTGTGCTTGGCAGCGGCGATCCAAAGATTGAAGAGCAATTGCGTGAATTGGCGGAAGAACACAAGGATCAGTTGGCCGCCTACATCGGCTTCAGCGATGCACTGGCGCATCGCATCGAGGCCTCCAGTGACATCTTCGTCATGCCCAGCCACTACGAGCCCTGCGGACTGAACCAACTCTATAGCCTTCGCTATGGAACGCCCTGCGTTGTCACCCGCACCGGCGGGTTGGCCGACACGATCGTGGACGCAACGCCTGCGAACCTGGCTGCCAATCGTGCCACCGGCTTCCATCTCAACGACAACAGTGCCGGGGCTCTTGACCACGCGATCAACCGGGCACTGCAGCTTCGATATCACTCGCCTGAAAAATGGAAAAATCTGGTTGAATTCGGGATGCGGCAAGATTGGACATGGAGGAAAAGTGCAGACCAGTACATTCAGCTTTATGCCCGCACAATTTCCCTAAATCGACGAAGACGATCCTCCAACTGACTCACAACCGTCGTTTTCGCCCCGGGAAGGCGAAAATGGGGATGCATCTGGGTTGGAGACTGCTACATTGCAGAGAAGCAACTTGAGCGGGGAGTGGCAACCACTCTACCTTCGGCCCCAAGACCAAGAGTCGAATCGATGAAGACACAAAAGTCAGGAGTCCACATCGATCCGCGCCGAATTGCTTTGAATGAGACCTCTCGAACCTCGGAACACTCGCCACCAGCGGAACAGAGTTGCGTGGAAACGCAAAGTGTCTCCGATCTGCATACCGCTCGTGACAACCCCGATTCAAACCGCAGCAGCTCAGCCGGTTTAAAATCGGAAGCCGAAAGCAACGCGACGTCACAGCGTGCCGAATTGCTGGTGGACCGCTTGGTCGACGCCGAAATCCTGGAACAACCGCGTCAGGACGGTGCCCACGTTGACTTCCCCAACGAGTCACATGTTCAAACCGGTCGTTCACGACTGGATCCGATCTCGGGCAGTTGGACGATTTTTGCGCCCGGCCGTGCTCGTCGCCCCGATCAATTCAAATCTCATCGGCCCAAACATGATGCGTTGATGGATTGCCCCTTCTGCCATGGCAACGAAAAACTAACACCGGCGTCCGTTTGGTCTGCAAAACTGTCGGAGGACGAAGAAGCCGTTCCTCAATCAGCCAATTGGACCGTTCGTGTGGTTCCCAATCTGTTCCCGGCGATCAAACCGGAATGCAAGGTCGAAGTTCAACCCAACCATGAAGACAGCGAAAATGAATCTCGCGTCTCTCGCTTGGCCCAATCCCTGTTTGTCGAAGAAATTGCCTCGGGTGGGCACGAAGTCATCATCGAAGCCGCTCGCCACACCCGCTCGCTCAGCGAACTGAATCTGGCCGAGATCGCTCTCGCATTCTCTGCTTACGCGGCTCGGATGCGTCATTGGCGTCAACAACCCGGCATTCAGTTCATCAGCTTGTTCAAGAACGTCGGCCGCGACGCGGGAGCCTCCCTGCAACACAGCCACAGCCAACTGATCGCTTCGAATCACCTGCCACAATCGGTTTGTGAAGTCAATCATCGCATGCGATCCCACTTTGCCCGGCACGGACGCTGCTTGCAGTGCGATGTCTTGCAGGCCGAACTGGAACGCAAAGAACGGATCATTCATCAATCCAACTCGCTCGTGGCTTACTGCCCTCACGCCAGCCGGTTCCCGTACCTGATCCGAATCACCTCGCGAGAACACGTGGGTTGCTTTGAAGATCTCTCGGTCTCGATGAATGAAGAAGTGGCCCGCTTGGTCCTGCGAAGCGTTCGCTGGCTGGAAGCGGTGATCCCCGGTGTCGCCTACAACATGATGATCCACACCGCACCACCCGGAAACCGACGCGACGCAGAAACGCATCACTGGAGCCTGGAACTGGCACCGCGGATTGGTCGCTTGGCTGGCTACGAATTGAGTTCCGGTGGGATGATCAACACGGTCTACCCCGAAGCCGCCGCAGACGAATTTCGTTCGCAGGCACGCCGCAGCGACCCGCGTCACGCCCTGCGATAAGCGACCGCACGGGTCCTCTTCACTGGGTTGCTGCCCAGGCAGACAACGCTCGACGTTTGCTCCCCAAACGGATCTCGCTTGAGATATGATGTGGCCTCCTTCGCCACACATCTTGTCCCCTGACTCAAGCTTGAGCTGTCATGAAAAAACGCTGCTTTGTCGCTGCTGCGTTCGCATTCGCGGTTTGTCTTCTTCCAACTCTGACCGCGGTTCACGCCGCGGATCACCTCGTGTTCGAACCCGCCGAAGGCAAGGCCAACGGCAAACACATCGTGCTGATCTCAGGCGATGAAGAATATCGAACCGAAGAATCCTGCCCGATGCTCGGGAAAATCCTCAGTCAAACTCACGGCTTCAAGTGCACGGTGCTGTTCGCCATCGACAAGGAAACCGGCGGCATCAACCCGTACCAGATCGACAACATCCCCGGCACGGAAGCACTCAACGACGCTGACCTGATGATCCTGGCAACGCGTTGGCGAGTTCTTCCGGACGACCAGCTCGATCCAATTTTGAAATTCATCAACGCGGGCAAGCCAATCATCGCCTATCGCACCGCCACCCACGCGTTCAAAAGCGGTCACTACGGCGACTACGACTGGGCCAACTTCGGAATCAACGTGGTCGGTGAAAACTGGCATTCGCACCACGGCAAACACAAAGTCGAAGGCGGACGGGCGGTCATCGTGGAAGACAACGCCAACCATCCGATCTTGAACGATGTCGCCGACATCTACACCCCCTCGGACATCTACGGCGTTGTCCACCTCGACGAATCCGCCGCCACGGTTTTGCTACGAGGCATGGTCATCAAGCACCTCGACGCCGCTGCTCCTCCGGTCGACGAAAAGAACGATCCCATGATGCCGTTGGCTTGGCTGAAACCTTACGAAGCCCCCTCCGGAAAAATCGGTCAATGCGTGGCCACCACCGCCGGTGCCGCCGTCGATTTTCGCAGCGAAGACCTTCGTCGTCTGATCGTCAACGCGAGTTACTTTCTCACCGGAATGGACGTCCCAAAATCGGCTGACGTTTCGTTCATCGATCCGTTTGTGCCATCGTTCTACGGTTTTGAATCCGGCAAACTGTACCGCAATCGTGACCTCCGAGTCGAAGAGTTCGAACTCGGTTCATCCGCGACCGTCTTCACGCCCAAAGGCACGTTCGCACCTGTCGCTCACTGAGCGAACTGGCAAACCATGCGGTTGAGGGAGGCATCCGACGCGAGTCGCCGCAACTCACTCCTCAGCACTGGCAATGATCGGGGCGGTCACGCTGCCCGCCCCGGGACGAATTGCGAGCACTCGCATGCCGATCGATTTCAAGGAATGCTTGGGAAGAACGGCTCCGACCAACAATCCCAAGCAAAGCAACCGGCCGGTCGACGAGAGACCGAACAGGTAGTAATAGGTCTGCGACTTGGGGCCCCAATACGCCAAAATTGCTGCCCCGGCCAGAGCGCCCACACAAATGGCCAGCGTGTTGGCAAAGTTGTGATAGGTCAGCAACCGGGTTCGGTGCTTCGCGGGCAAGGTTTCAAAGAACATCAGAAAGAAACCCAGTTCATAAGCCGCCCAAGCGATGCCGCTGAGGATCTGAATCACCGCCAACCAAACCAGGTTGGTGGAGACAATCCACAGCGATGCCAGTGGCACCAATCCGATGCCACCGAACCACAGCACCTTTGCCGCACCGGACTCTTCCGCAATGCGTCCCCAAAAGGCAAACGAGATGACTTTGCTGAGGAAGGCGAGCGCGATCAAGCCCACGTAGACGACGTAGTCAAACTCCAGCTGCCCCAGCATGTATGGCACAAAGTATGGTCCACTGAGCTGGATGAAGACTTGCATGGCAACCAAGTAAGCCAGCAACTGAATCGCCGATCGTTCGTCGACAGGTTCATCCACAGCATGCTCCCCAGCGACGCTCGCCGGCGAACGCTCGACGTGCAGGGGGACGGATTGAGCATGGCGTGTCCGGTGCAAGAAACTTGCCGACATCAATCGCAGCACCGCGGCGACGAAGAACAACCCTGCAAACCCAGTCAGTGCGATGCCCTCCTGGGACGTCCACTGCAACACCAACCCGGCGACCATCAACCCCGAGAAGGTGCAAATCTGTTGCAGTCGAGATCGCTTGGAAAAGAATCGGGCTCGCCCTGCCACGGGCACGATCTGTTCAATCCATGTGTTCCACGCCGGCCCGGTCGAGAGGCCCGCGGCCCAGTAAACCGACGCGATCAACAGGAACATCACGATCGACAGACTTCCGGTCCAAGCCGCATAGGCCAGCGGTAAAAACGCGAGTGATTGCAAGACAGCTCCGGCGACGATCCAACGTTGGTAGCCGCCGATCCAGGCGATCGCTTTGAGAGACACCAATTGGATCACCCCGCCCACCAACAACGGAATGCTGGCGACCAAACCCGATGCCGTTTCACTCAACCCCACCGCCAACGCGAACGCGGAAAAATAGGTTTCACCGCAGCCGACCATGCCGCCGAAACATGCCGCATCGCCTAGGCTTCGAGTGAGGTTTCGGTCGCTCCCGCCGGCAGCTGGGCTCGACTGGGTGGTGGCAGAGACGGGGGTTCGGTCCATCAAAAAGGCACGCGAAAAGAGAGCGGGTTTTGCAGGCGTGCTTGTACTTCTTTCTGGGGCGATTCAACAGATCGCTTCTTGGCAACAAACCGGCATTCGAGCGCCCCGTGCGGCATGCATTCCCGCCTCGTGATAAGATCCCTTCCCCCCGCGAGACCCGTGAGGATTCTTTTCAGGAGACAGATGCATGTTGGCAATCACTTGGACAGATCGACTCGATTCGATCCTGGTCGGCCCCATGTGGCCAGCCACGGTTTTGGCCACCTTGTTCCTGCTCTACGCGGTGATCGCCCTGCTGGGCGTGATCGATCTCGGCGCCGATGTGGATGTCGATCTGGACGTCCCCGATCTTGATGCGCCCGATTTCGCAGGGGACGTCGGCGGCGATTGGGGCGTGGACACCGCCGGCGAACCGATGCACAGCGATTGGTTCGGTGGCACCGGCGCCGCGACCCTGCGAGCCATGAATTTGGACCGGGTTCCCCTGGTCGTCTGGCTGTCCGTTTTCAGCGTTCTGTTCTGGGTGATCAGCTTTTACCTGTGGTTTGGCTACGACGTGCGGCGCTATGACCCCACGTTCTTGACCAGCGGTTTGCTGACCATTCGCAACGGCGTCTTCGGGATCGTCGCGACCAAAATCGTGACCTGGCCACTGCACCGGATGCTGGTTCCTCCCGTCGAATTTCACGCTTCCAACCTGGTTGGCGGGTCGGCGGTCATCGAAACCCGTCAGGCGGACGAATCGTTCGGTCGTGCGCGTTTTGCGACTGATGCGGCCCCCCTCCTGATTTCCGTCCGAACCGAAGGTGAAATTATCCCAAAAGGGGGACGGGTCACGGTGGTGAGCTATGATCAAAACACCAAAACCTACTTGGTGCAGGCTGATTCGCCCCCCACGGCGTAATTTGGCGCGCCCCGTCGACTGACATTCCACGCCTGACCAACAGGCAAATCATTTCCCGGATTCGTCCGTCGAATCATCCCGCGGTCAAACACACGAAAGAACGCTCATGCTGGCTGCTCTCATCACAGATTCCGTCGGTTTAGACGCTTTGATCATCGTCGTCGGAGGACTGTTCCTCATCGGCTTGGTCGTCGCTCTGCTATTCAAGAGCTACTACATCAAGGTCGGCCCCGATCGAGCGATCGTGAAATCGGGTGCCGGCGGCGTCCGAGCCGTGACCGGCGAAGGCATGCTGATCATCCCGCTGATCCAGCAATATGAATTCATGGACCTCACGCTGAAAAGCTTTGAGATCCATCGCCAAGGCAGCGAAGGTCTGATCTGCCGCGACAACATTCGCGCCGACATCAAAGTCGCGTTCTTCGTTCGCGTCGACAAAAGCCCTGAGGAAATGAAAGAGGTCGCTCAGTCGATCGGTGCCAAACGCTGTAGCGAACTGGAAACACTGCGAGAACTGTTCGACGCGAAATTCAGCGAAGCTCTGAAGACGGTCGGCAAGCAATTTGACTTCGTCGATCTCTACGACCAACGCGACAAGTTCAAAGAAGAAATCCTGAAGGTCATCGGCACCGACCTGAACGGTTACCGACTCGACGATGCCGCGATCGATTACCTGGAACAAACGCCGTTGGACATGCTCAGTCCAACCAACATCCTCGACGCCGAGGGCATCAAGAAGATCACCGAACTGACCTCGACGGAGAAGGTCAAGGAAAACCAGTTCACACGTGACAAAGAAAAGACGCTGAAGAAGCAGGACGTCGAAGCCGAAGAAACGATCCTCGAACTGGAACGTCAACGCGTCGAAGCGGTCGAAAAACAAAAACGCGAAATCGCGGAAATCACCTCGCGCGAACAAGCCTCCGCCGCCAAGGTTCGCGAAGAACAACGCCTGGAATCAGAGCGAGCCCGGATCCAAACCGAAGAAGAAATTGGGATCGCCGAAGAGAACAAGTCTCGTCAAATCCTGGTCGCGATGCGAAACAAGGAAAAGACGGATGCCGTCGAACTGGAACGCGTCAATCGCGATCGCGACTTGGAAGCCACCGATCGCATGCGTGTCGTGGGCGTCGCCGAAGTCGAAAAAGAAAAGGCGATCGAAATCGAGAAACGCAACATCCAAGAGGTGATTCGAGAACGTGTCGCGGTCGAACGGGCCGTGGTCGAAGAACAAGAACGAATCAAGGACACCGAAGAACACGCCAAGGCCGAACGTCAAAAAACAGTTCAGATCACGGCCGCACAAATGAAGGCGGAAGAAGAACTGATCCGTCAAACCAAGCTGGCTCAAGCGGAAAAAGAAAGCAGCGAGTTGCTGGCTGAAAAAGTCCGCATCGAAGCCGAAGCCAAACGCGACGCGGCCGAAAAAGAAACCGCCGCCACCAAAATGTTGGCCGAAGCCGAAGTCGCGCAATCCGCGGCAGCTGGCTTGGCCGAAGCTCAGGTCCAAGAAGCCAAAGCCATTTCGCTGGAAAAAGAAGGCCTGGCCGAAGCCAAGGTTTCTCGCGAGAAGTTCACCGCCGAAGCGACCGGGATCACCGAGAAAGCCGAAGCGATGAAGAAACTGGACGGCGTCGGCAAAGAACACGAAGAGTTCAAACTCAAACTCGAGAAAGAAAAGTTCGTCGAAGTCGCAGCGATCGAAGCTCAACGCGGAATTGCCGAAAGCCAAGCGAGTGTCATCGGCGAAGCCCTGCAAGCCGCTCGAATCGACATCGTCGGTGGCGACGGAGAATTCTTCGAACAAATCACTTCCGCGGTCAAAGGCGGCAAAGCAATCGACCGATTTGTCTACAACAGCCAAGTCGCAACCGACGTCAAGAACACATTCTTCGACGGCAACGCGGATTACTTCCGCGATCAAGTCAAGGATCTGATCTCACAGTTCGGCTTGGACACCGACGGCGTGAAAGACCTCTCCATCGCGGCATTGATCGCCAAGCTGATGGGCATGTCCAGCACCGACGATGTCCGGACGCAATTGACCAGCCTGCTCAGCATGGCGGGAACCGCCAACGTTGCCGATCAAAAGGTCAGTCGCTTGCTCACATCCGAGCCTACAACCGTTCCGGCGAAGAAAGTCTCGCCTAACGGGAAGAAGGCCTGATCGTGGCTGAGGACGCTTCCCCCGAAGCGGCTTCGCTGCCCGGTTCCGCTGCTGACGGTGGATCGGAGGCAGGGATTTCAAAGGCCAACACCGCGCAAATGTCCGGTGGCACCTACGAAGTCCTCCGCAACCGCCTCCGCACCGCCGCGGGCGATCTTCGCGATCGACTCGCCAAGCTGAACGAGGACCGTGGCGAAGTCTTCGGAAACATCGAAACGCGACTGCTCGCGACGCAGCGTGTGACCACCGAACACAACTGCGTCCCACGAGACATCGTCTCGATCGGCGACGAGTTTCTGTTCGGATACAACGTTCAGTTCGGCTTGAAAACCGAGATCGAACTGGCCGATGTGTTTTCAATCTACCGCATGGAATCCAATGAGTTCCATGAACGGCAACTCGAACGAATCATGGACGATCGCTTCGTCAGCGATTTCCATGAACTGTATCGGTTCTACAAAGACACCACGTTCCTGCGGTTCTTTGTGTCCGGACCCATCCTGCACATGGTGTTTCGAGTCGGCAAAACCGCTCGCGATATCAAATCGTTCAAATGGCGGCGCAGTCCCGAAGGCCTGCAATACGTCGACAACCGCAGTGATCACGAAGTCCGCTTGCCCGACCAGCACGAATTCCGCTGGCTGCGGACAACGCGCGACATGCATCATTACGGTGAGCACCCGCACATCTCCATCGACGACCGCGTGTTTGTCGAAACAGTGGGCGGTGACCTGACGATCAAAGTTGAAAACAACACCAGCGTCGGCGAAGGCATCTACGCCGAACCGGTCGACAACTTCGATCAAAAACTCGACGACGCAGAAATCCATTATGCAATCGTCGGTCACTTGGTCTTGCTCAAGATCAAACCGTATCAAGAGAACCAATTTCGCTACATCATCTTCAACGGCAAGATCAACCAAGCGATCCGTTTGGATGAGATTCAACACGCCTGCGTGATGCTGCCGGGCGACCAAGGCCTGATCTTCCCCGGTGGCTACTACTTGCAGTCCGGTGAGTTCAAACGCTTCGACCACGGCCTGGTCGACATGCGTTACGAGCGCACGATCAACTCGCCCAACGGTGAAGACAGCTTGTATCTGTTTTCAAATGTCGAAGACGGAACTTACATTCAGCTGCGTTACAACCAAATTCGCCAATCCGTCGACACACCGTTGGTGTGCCATGGGCAAACGTTCTTTGAAGCCGGCGAAATGGTTTGCTTCAAAGGCCAAGACACGCCGCAAAAACACCACGCGATCCAGCTTTGGCAAACGCCCTTCACCAGCGAAGACTACCTGCCCGACAATCAAACCGATTCGTTGCTCTTCAAGATCGGCAACAAAGACCTGGTTCGAGGGATGGCGGAATGCAGTGAACTGCTGCAACTGATTGAAAAGGACGACAGCTACAACGACTTGTACGTCGACCTGTCCAAGAAGTCGGGCGATGTCCTGGACAGTTACTTCTGGATCGACAACGAAGAGACACATCACCTTGCCGAACCGCTTCGCAAAATTCGCGAAACGGCGGGAGCGGCGATCGAAGAATACGAAAAAGTCGTTCGTGTTCGCGAAGCCACGGCCAAGCAAACTCGCCAGGCTCAGTCCGACACCAACACGACGCTGAAAGAGATCGAGCGTTCTCGTTTCACTTCGATCGATCAATTTGTCGCCTCACTCGCAAAATTGCGAGTCCAGCGAGGTCGAGCGATCGCGCTGCGTGAACTTCGGTTTGTGGACGTTGCGATCGTTGAAGAACTGGAAACGATCACCGCCGAGCAATCGGACCGTCTCAGCCGTCGCTGCGTCGAATTCCTGCTCGACGAAGACGCCTTGCAACCGTATCGCGATCGAGTCGGCGAAGCGGAAACCCGCGTTCCCGAGATCAAAGGTGTCTCCCAGGCCAAAGTGCTCGAATCGGAAATCGATCAAGCCGCCGCCGATCTGGAACTGCTGACCGAAACGGTGAGCAACCTGCAAATTGATGATGCGACTCAGCGAACCACGATCATCGATTCCATCGGCGACGTGTTCGCCACGGTCAATCGCGTTCGCAGTGCGCTCAAAAATCGCAAGCAAGAATTGATCGGCGTCGAAGGACGTGCCGAATTCGCGTCGCAGTTGAAGTTGCTCGAACAAACCACGACCGGCTACCTCGACGTTTGCGACACGCCCACTCGCTGCGACGAGTACCTGACCAAAGTCATGGTCCAACTCGAAGAGCTGGAAGGCCGATTTGCTGAGTTCGATGAGTTCATCGAAACGCTCGCCTCTCGTCGCGAAGATGTCTACGGTGCCTTCGAATCGCGAAAAGTTTCGCTGGTCGAAAAACGCAACCGAAGGGCCGAGGCTCTCAGTTCGGCCGCCGAACGGATTCTCAACGGGATCCAGCACCGTGTTTCGAACATGGAATCGATCGACCAAATCGCGGCGTACTTCGCTGGCGACTTGATGGTCGGCAAGATCCGCAGCCTGATCGACGAACTCGATGAGCTTGGCGATGCCGTTCGAGTCGGTGACTTGCAGAGCCGCCTCAAAACCCTTCGCGAAGATGCCCTGCGGGGACTCAAAGATCGCCAAGACCTCTACGAAGAGGGTGGCGATGTCATTCGACTCGGCGAACGTAAATTCGCGGTCAACACCCAACCACTGGACCTGACCACCGTCCTCCGCAGCAATGAACTCTGCTTGCATCTGACGGGCACCCAGTACTTTGATCCGATCCGCGATGAACGCCTGACCGCGGCACGGGACATTTGGAACCAGTCGCTGATCAGTGAGAACTCGGACGTTTATCGAGCCGAGTTTTTGGCGATGGATCTGTTTGAATCCGGGCAAGCCGAATCAATCGAAGATTTGGAATCGCTGAACGCGGCTTGGGTTGCCGAGCGCATGGCGGGACGATTTGATGAGGGGTACGCCAAAGGTGTTCACGACGTGGACTCCGCGATCATCTTGCGAGGACTGGTCGAACTGGATCGTTCGATTGGACTTCTGCGACACGCTCCTTCGCTTCGCACCGCGTCTCAGTTCTGGTGGCAGTGCTTTCTGGACACCACGCAACGCACGCAGATGAAGCACTGGATTGCGGGCTTTGCCAAACTCGCGATCGCCTTCCCTCAAGCTCAACCTGCCGTCGAATTTCGTCAGCACTTGGCTGAACTGGCATCCGAACGCCAATCCGAATGGATGGCTCTGTTTGACAGCGTGGTCACACCGGAACGGATCGCCGACTATTTGTTTGAACAACTGACCATCGCACCGGACCAAGTCGCCATCAGCGGCCAAGCTCATGCGTTGCATGAAGGCTTCCTTCGTTCGCTTCCCGCTTCCGATCAAAAACGTTGGGTGCTCGGCGGGCTGAAGCCCAACAGTTCCTCGCCCATTCACACCTTTGTGCTGGCTCGCAACTGGGCCGATGCGTTTCTTGACAAACGCGCCGCCGGGGACGCAAACGAAACCGGCGATTCACCTCAATGGTACCGAGACGAGTTGGCTTGGATGATCTTCCAGTCCGCGATGGAGGCCAAGAAAACCCCGACGGAGGCTTGCCCCGCCACCGAGGTCATCGACGTTCCAGTCGCGAAGCGTTTGACAGGTTTGGTTGGCAGCCATGCCCGGATCGAGCGTGGCGAAATGCCGCTGCACTACCACGAATTCATCACGCGTCTGCGTGGGTACCGAGAAGATGTGGTGCCGCGATTCCGCTCCCTTCACCAAGCCAAAACTGAGTGCGTTGAGTCAGCTCGTGAATCGATGCGTTTGGATGAATTCAAACCTCGGATCCTCAGCAGCTTTGTCCGCAATCGATTGCTCGACGAAGTTTACCTGCCACTGATCGGCGACAACCTTGCCAAACAAATGGGCACGGTCGGCGAAGACAAACGCACCGACCGAATGGGTCTGTTGCTGCTGATCTCACCACCGGGTTATGGCAAAACGACCTTGATGGAATACATCGCCAGCCGGCTTGGACTGGTGTTCATGAAAATCAACGGCCCCGCAATCGGTCATGGCGTGACGTCGCTGGACCCAGATGAAGCCCCGAATGCCGCCGCTCGCGAAGAGGTCATGCGTTTGAACTTGGCGCTCGAGATGGGCGACAATGTGATGCTGTACCTGGATGACATCCAGCACACACACCCGGAATTGCTGCAGAAATTCATCTCCCTGTGCGATGCGACGCGAAAAATCGAAGGGGTTCGAGACGGCAAGACGCGAACGTATGACCTGCGTGGACGACGAGTCGCGGTGGTCATGGCGGGCAACCCGTACACCGAATCGGGCGATCGTTTCCAAATCCCCGACATGCTTTCCAACCGCGCCGACGTTTACAACTTGGGCGAGATCATTGGCGAGTCGGCCGATGCATTTGAGATGAGCTATCTCGAAAACTGTTTGACCAGCAACGTGACCTTGGCACCGCTTTCCAATGCGTCGCCATCGGACGCGCGAGCGATCATTTCCGCTGCCGGTCGAGACTCAGCCGAGGGCATCGAGCTGGAAGCCAATTTCAGCATGGATCAAATTCGAGACATGTTCGAAGTCACTCGCAAATTGTTGCGAGTCCGTGATGTGGTCCTGCGGGTCAACCGTGCCTACATCCGCTCAGCCGCTCAAGCCGATGAGTATCGCACCGAGCCTCCGTTCAAACTGCAGGGCAGCTACCGGAACATGAACCGGATCGCTGAACGAGTTGCGCCGGTGATGAACGATGCCGAATTGCAATCGCTGATCATCAGCAACTACGAACAAGACGCCCAGACACTGACGACGGACAACGAAGCCAATGTCCTGAAGTTCAAGGAACTGATGGGCATCCTGAATCCGGAAGAGAAGCAACGCTGGGACGCAATCAAGTATGCGTTTGTCGAAAGTGTCCGAATGTCGGGCATGGACGGTGAGGACCAAGCCGCTCAGGTACTGCGTCAGTTGGCATCGATGCGAGATGGCCTGGAATCAATCCGGCAAGTCATCGCCAAAGCCATCGCGATGGAAGATCACTCGGCCGAAGAACGCATGGACTCGCGAGTCGACACGCTGCGACAAACGTTGCTGTCGATGGGCGAATTGATGTCAGGCCGCTTAGCATCCACTGCGACTCAGCTGGAAGCCATCTCACGGCAACAAGTCGCTTCGCCGCCGGACCAAAAGATCCTCGTCCAGCACAAAGTCCCACGCGTGATCGCGGATCTGGTCAAAGGTCAGTTCCACCTGATGCAAGAATGGATGCGTCCGCTGCTGGAGGAATCGATCGACAACAGTCGCGACCTCAGCCGATTGCAGGAACAGATGGACCTGATGCTGAAGACCTTTCGCGACGTCGAAGATTCATTCCAATCGCCCGAAGAATGAGCTGACTTGCCGGGTGTGATGTCTGTCTCGCGGGGATCTTGTCATTCCGCGGGAATGAATCAGACTTCAACGTCATGAATCCCACCGCCTCCCATCCCAAGATCTTGCCTGCCACGCCGGAATCCATCCGGCTGGCCAGCCAAGCCCTGCGCGCTGGGAAATTGGTTGGACTGCCCACCGAAACCGTCTATGGCTTGGCCGCTCGCGGCGACCAACCCGACACCGTCGCGAAAATTTTCGCGGCCAAACAACGGCCCGCGACCAACCCCTTGATTCTGCACGTGGGTGATCCCAGCGCAGTCCAGTCGTTGGTCGTGATCGATTCCGAGATCACGCGTCGCCGTTTTGAAGCGGCCAGTTCCCTGTGGCCTGGACCACTGACACTGGTGCTGCCGCGATCCGAGTCGGTGCTCGACTGCGTCACCGCGGGAGGAGACACCGTGGCCGTGCGTGTCCCCGCGCACCCGGTCGCTTTGCAATTGTTGCGCGAGGTCTCGCTCCCCATCGCCGCCCCCAGCGCCAACGTTTCCAACTACGTCAGCCCGACTCGCCCCGAACATGTGATCGATGGACTGGAACACTCGATCGAGTGGGTGCTCGATGGTGGTATCTGTGATGTCGGTTTGGAATCCACGGTGCTGTCGATTGCCAATCCGAACGCTCCGCCGACGATCCTTCGCGAAGGCGTCGTTTCAGTCGCGAAACTTGAAAGCCTGCTGGGCGAAAACGTGGTCTCGGCCACGACGACCCACTCAGCCGCTTTGAATGCTTCACCTGACACGCCTGCCGCTTCGCCGGGGATGCATCGCAAACACTACTCCCCGAGAACGCCGCTGCGATTGGTTCCGGAACAGAATCGCCATCCATGCTCACGCAGTCCCGATGATTCGAAGCGGGTCCTCCGCATTCAGCTTCGGGGGCCAGCCAAACCGATGGCGGGTTACGCCGACGTTTGGAGCCTGTCACCGTCAGGCGTTCCGCTCGAGATTGCCAATCGTCTGTACGAGACGCTGCGTCGCGCGGATTCGGGTGAGTTTGATCAGATTGAGGTGGATCAATTGGTGACGATCGACTGGAGTCCGGACTGCAATCCCAACCTGCTCGCCGCAATCTCAGACCGCCTGTGTCGTGCAGCCAATCAGGACGACGTGCCGGCGGATCACTGAATCCAAGGTCGAGCTGCATCGGGTTGAGCCGCGATGATGGGCACCGCCGATGTTTCCAGATGGGCGTTCTCCGGGGAAATCATTCCCGGCGGTGTTGCCGACCAGGTCTCCACATTCCATCCGGCGTCGCGAACAGCGGCAGGATCCAATCGCATTGCCTGAGCCAACCAGGTCTGAGCAATTTGTGGCTGTCCCGTCTCGACCGCAACGGATGCCAACTGCAATCGCGAGGTCGCATCGCTGGGATTCTTTCGTGCCGACGCAATGAAATATTGAACCGACTCTTCGCTACGCCCCAGTTCTCGCATCGCGATGCCTCGCAGCAAATCGGCCGCTCCGGGTCGAATCGCTTCATCCATGTCACCGACAACGTCCGCGTCTTCGCGAATCCGGTCCAGAGTCGCGAGCAAACGGTCGTAACGCTTCTGTTGATGGTAAATCTCGGCGGTTCGCAATTGGACATACGGGTAGTCGGGCTGCAGCGACAACGCACGATGGTACGCCGCCAATGCCTCGTCCTTTTCATTGCGAGCGACCTGACAATCGCCCCACAAGGCCCACAAAGCGGCCCACTCACGATCCGAATCCAGTGCGATTTGACACTGACGCGTTGCTTCGTCGACACGCCCTACTTCGAGGTACATCCGTCCCAACCGCTGCATGTGCTTGGGGTCCCCGGCGGAAAGCTGAACCGCTTTTTCAAGGTGCTCGATCGCATCGTCTTGCTGGCCTTTTTGCCACAAGGACTCCGACATCCCGCGATGTGCCGCGTCGTTGACACTGGAGACGTCGAGTGCCTCGGTGAAAAGTGTTTCCGCAACGGCCCATTCACCTTGGCGCATCGCCTTGAGCCCTTGCCGTGACAGCCGACGGGCTGCGATCGATTGCCGGCTTTCGCCAAATCGACCGATGCCGCGACAACCCATCGAGGTGGGAATGGATGTGAAACACGTCAGCAACAATCCGAGTTGCAGCGTCTTCTTGGAGAACGCAAACACCGTCTCTGGTCTGACCAGACGCGTCCATCGGTTGCATCGCTTGGGATGCCAATCGGTTGGAGGACGCAGGGGTTTCACGCGGTTCGATCCGGAAGAAGACAAGCGGCACCGCCTGACAAACGTGGCGCCACTGTCACGCATAGCAAATTTACACTCCCCGATGCCAGACAACTCGAAAACGCCGTCCAGCTCGCATACCTCCCAGGCCTCGAGGTCGTGCAGTTCTTCAGTCTTGTATTGCCAGCCGTTTGAATCACCCTCGCCTTGGGAGGGTCGAGCGAGGGGAGGGCTCGGCATTGAATCCAGCGCGTAACTCTCCCCGACCCGAGGCGGCCCGCCCCTCCCAAAGAGATCGTGCAGTTTTCAACTGCTTTGCCAGCAGCGTCTTAAGCCCCCCGCCCGTTGGCAACCGGCTTGTCGATTTCGCTGCAGGTTGGCCACTTTTGGCCGACATCCGCAACCTGGACGAGCAAGAGTGCCCATCCTACCGGCGTTCAAACCTCGTGGACGACTCAATCGACAAGCTGCAACGGGAGGGGTCGGAAATCGAGCGTTCAGCGAGATTGCCGGGAGAGCGGCATCACGCGCCGCTTCTCATACCCGGCCCCCTCCCTCGCGTATGCCTGAACGGAGTCACCCCCCAAAACTTCGTTTCGGGAGTGGTTCTCAAAGGCAGGAACCCGCCAAAACGCAGCACCTGAAAACGGCACGGCCTCCCTCCAGGCGAGATTGCTTTCGCCTGCCAATGAGCCGGCAAGGTTTACCAGACCGGAACAGGCGATTGGACCCGCAGCCCTTGCTTCACCGGACCGACCGTCACGACCGAATCGTCAGTGCAAATCGGTGCAGAATCAGCCGATCGATCAGCAACAGCGGAGGTCATCTCGCACGCATTGCGTCGCGGGAATCTTTGCGTGATGGATCGCACCAGAACACGTTGATCGTGCTCGTCTCCAACCGGAATTCACTTGATGTTGCCACATTCGCTTGCTGAATCAGACGCAGAAGCACCTGGAATGTTGCTGGAAGAGCTGGAACGTCGCCAAGACGATGTGCTCGCTCAGCTCGACGACCTCGAAGCGAAACTCAACGAAGTCCTGAGCGGGTTGAAGATCGAGCCTGACACGACGCCACTGGACTGATTCAGGCTGGACCACGAACGATTCTGCCCGCGTGAGCCTCCGATCGCTCGCACAACACACGGTCACGAATCCGAACCTGGCTGATTGGGTCAACTTTTCAGACAGTTTTCCTGAAACGCTGTGCAACGATGACGTAGGCTTCATTATGAAGTGCCACGAACTCGCTGAGAAAGTCTCGCAACTGCGACCCGAACTGTCGCCGACGGACGTCGCGCGCCTGTGCTTGATGATCCTCAATCAAGAGGTCAATCCTTCGCGGCTGGACGACCCGGCAGTTCTAAACTCCGTCTGGCAAAACGTCAGCTTTCGATTCGAAGCGGCCACCGACCAACACGCGGCCGTCTCACACGAATTGGACACCCTGATGAACGACGGCCCGGTCGAGTTCTCCCCGGACCAACTTTGGACGCTGCTTCGGGCCGTCAAGGTCCAAGGTCAAATGCTGGACCTCTACACAAAAGACGTCTCGTTCGCTTAGACCGACGATCAGCGTTGGTCGACGGGCACCACGTCTCGCTTTGTCGCACCCGTGTAGATCTGACGCGGGCGATTGATTCGCGAGGCTGGGTTGGAGTGCATTTCACGCCAATGAGCCAACCAACCAGGGAGTCGACCGATCGCGAATAGAACGGTGAACATCTGGATGGGAATCCCAAGCGCTCGGTAAATCACGCCAGAATAGAAATCAACGTTCGGGTAAAGCTTCCGCTCGATGAAGTATTCGTCTTTGAGCGCCACTTCTTCCAACTTCTGAGCGACCTCGAACAAGGGATCATCCAGATTCAACTTGGCCAGCAATTTGTCACAGCTGGCTCGGATGATGGTCGCTCGGGGATCCGAGTTTTTATAAACGCGGTGACCGAAGCCCATGATGCGGAAGTCGTTCGTTTTGTCTTTCGCCATGTCGACGTATTTCTGAACGTTGCCGCCATCCGCTGCGATTTGCTCCAGCATGTTGACGCAGGCTTCGTTGGCACCGCCATGCAACGGCCCCCACAAGGCACCAATGCCGGCGGAGATCGATGCGAACAGGTTGGCGTTGCTGCTGCCAACCATGCGAACGGTCGAGGTGCTGCAGTTCTGCTCGTGGTCAGCGTGCACGATGAACAGCAAGTTCAGTGCTTCCGCGAAATCAGGATCGACCAGGTAATCCGAGGTCGGTGTCGCGAACATCATGTACAAGAAATTCTCGCAATAATCCAACTCGTTCTTGGGGTACATGAACGGTTGGCCCATCGATTTTTTGTAGCTGTAAGCTGCGATCGTGGGCAATTTCGCGATCAATCGATACATCGAGATCTCGACCTGGCGAGGGTCATTCAGATCCATCGAGTCCTGGTAGAACGTCGACAACGCTCCCACCACACTGCTGAGGATCGCCATCGGGTGAGCATCGCGAGGGAAGCCGTTGTAGAACGACCGCATGTCCTCGTGAATCATCGTGTGTTCACGAATGCCCGAACGGAATGTTTCGATTTCGTCCTTGCTGGGCAAATCACCAAAGATCAGCAGGTAGGCGACCTCGACGAAATCGCAACTCTTGGCCAGTTCTTCGATTGGATAACCGCGATAACGCAGGATGCCCTTTTCACCGTCCAAAAACGTGATGGCACTGCGAGTGCTGCCGGTGTTGACGAACCCGTCGTCCAAAGTGATCACGCCGGTGTCGGCACGCAGACGACTGACATCAATCGCCTGTTCACCTTCGGAACCTTCCAACAAAGGCAACTCAAGGTTGGTTTCCCCGAATTGGACTCGGACAGTGTCGGCTCGTTGAATTTCCAAACTGGAGGAGGAGCTCATGGGCGATCTATTGGATGCAATTTACGAGTGGGCGGGACGTCTTGGGGGCGACAGACGTAGTGTAGCCCTGCGTCCTGCGAGCGACAATCAGCGGACCCCCACATCGACCGCCAAGAACCACCGTTTTCACCCCCCCCTGGAGTTTTTGAGCCGGCAACGTCTCCCGGTTGCATCAAGTCTCCGGATTGGGAACCGAATCGAGGTCATGCAGTTGATCGAAGCCGCTTTTCAGCGGTTTCCGCCTGATGCACCGCTCCCGAAACGCCGTTTTGATTGATGAGCCTTTTCCTCGTTCCCAGGCTCTGCCTGGGAACGCAATGCACGGCAGGCTCCGCCTGCTGAGAAACAACCGGGAGGCAGAGCCTCCAAGACAGTGTGTTCCCAGGCAGAGCCTAGGAACAAGAAAGAAAGGAAAGCCGCTCGTTCACAGGCGGCTTTCGCAAGTGGGAGCCACGCACGCTCCTCGTACCCAGGCTCTGCCTGGGTACGCAATGCACGGCAGGCTCCGCCTGCTGAGAAACAACCGGGAGGCAGAGCCTCCAAGACAGTGTGTTCCCAGGCAGAGCCTGGAACAAGAAAGAAAGGAAAGCCGCTCGTTCACAGGCGGCTTTCGCAAGTGGGAGGCACCGCACGCTCCTCGTACCCAGGCTCTGCCTGGGTACGCGATGCACGGCAGGCTCCGCCTGCTGAGACACAACCGAGAGGCAGAGCCTCCAAGACAGTGTGTTCCCAGGCAGAGCCCGGGAACAAGAAATCCCCCTGGCCCGAAGCGGTCCGCCCCTCCCCAAGGGAGAGTGAAGCAAAACGGCCCGACCTCCATCCGCGACGGCCAGGCTGCCACCGGCGTCTTGGTCGGAACCTTTTTCCGTGTCACAATTTCCCAGGCCCGCTAGGAACCGGGCCCGCGAAAGCACCTTCTAAGGATCAAGGGATCGGATGCGAGCTCACATATTGGTTGTCGAAGACGAGCGGCACCTCGGTGTCGGCATCAAATACAACCTGGAAGCCGAGGACTACCGTGTTTCATTGGTCGAAGACGGCCCTTCTGCCCTGCAACTGATCGAACATTCCGGCAGCTCGATCGATTTGATCGTGTTGGATTTGATGTTGCCGGGCATGAGCGGGTACACCGTTTGCGAACAAATTCGCGAATCGGGCAACATGACTCCCGTTCTGATGCTGTCAGCTCGCACGTTGTCCGAAGATCGCGCCCGCGGGTTCGACGTCGGTGCGAACCAGTACATGAGCAAACCGTTTGACTTGTCCGAACTGATCAGCCGCGTCAAAAACTTGCTGCAAGCCGCCCCCGTTGGCGCGGTGACTCGCACCGCACCCGTGTCGGAAAGCGTGGACTCCATTGCTTTCGGCCGGGTGGAAGCGGACTTTCGAACCCACCAAGTCTCCGTCGACGGCCAGCCCATCAAAATGACCCCGAAGGAACTCCGTTTGCTCCGGTACTTTGTCGAAAATCCCGAACGCGTGATCAACCGCTCCGAGCTGTTGACTCAGGTCTGGGAAATGTCCGGCAATCTGCAGACTCGAGCGGTCGATCAATTCATCGCGAGATTGCGGAAAGCCATTGAACCGTCTCCTGCTGACCCGATTCATTTATTGACCGTGCGGGACGCGGGTTACCGATTCGTTCTCGACCCCGAAACATTGGAACCGGAAACGTCCGCGAATTGACCCGCTCGCCCGCCCCTAGACGGCTTGGTACGCTATCGCGAATCACAATTTTTACTTCCGCCAACCACAAACCCCCACGAGCACCATGGCTTTCACGCTGCCCGAATTGCCGTATGCCTACGACGCCCTCGAGCCGCACATTGACGCGCGGACGATGGAAATCCACCACACGAAGCACCACAATGCTTACGTGACCAAGACCAACGACGCGTTGGCTGGCACCGACTTGGCTTCCAAGTCGATCGAAGAAGTCATCTCCGACCTGTCGGCTGTGCCCGATGACAAACGCGGAGCCGTTCGCAACAACGGTGGCGGACACGCCAACCACTCGTTGTTCTGGACCATCCTGGGCCCCGGCAAGGGCGGCGCCCCCTCCGGCGACCTGGCCGCAGCCATCGACGAAGCCTGCGGCTCGTTCGATGCCTTCAAAGAACAGTTCGCCAACGCAGCTGCCACTCGCTTTGGTAGCGGCTGGGCTTGGCTCTACGTTTCCGACGGCAAGCTGAAAGTTGGCAGCACCGCCAACCAAGACAGCCCGCTGATGGGTGAAGCCGTTGCCGGCATCGCTGGCACGCCGATCCTGGGATTGGACGTTTGGGAACACGCTTACTACTTGCACTACCAAAATCGTCGCCCCGACTACATTTCTGCATTTTGGAGCGTGGTCGACTGGGATGCCGTTGCCACCCGCTTTGCGGCTGCCAAGTAACCCCTGAGCGACCAACTCCATTGACTTGCCAGACCGCTTGCCCCTCCACGGGCGAGCGGTTTTTTCATGCCCTTGCGAAATGGGGTTCCACCGAGATAATTGCGGCTTTCCCACTAAAAACACACGACTTCTCAGGAACTGAACGCCATGCCACTCGTCCCCCTTCGCGTTGTCTTGGATCACGCCGCCGAAAACGATTACGGTGTTGCGGCGTTCAACGTCAACAACATGGAGCAGATCCAGGCGATCATGGAAGCTGCTGATGAAACCGATTCGCCGGTCATCATCCAAGCCTCGCGTGGCGCTCGCGCTTACACCCAAGACATCTACCTTCGCCACCTGATGCTCGCCGCAGCGGAACTGTACCCACAGCTTCCCATCGTCATGCACCAAGACCACGGCAACAGCCCCGAGACCTGCTTGTCGGCCATCGAAAATGGCTTCACCAGCGTCATGATGGACGGCTCGCTGGAAGCTGACGGCCAAACCCCAGCCGACTACGACTACAACGTCAAAGTCACCGCGGAAGTCGTCAAAATGGCCCACGCTCGTGGCGTCAGCGTCGAAGGCGAACTCGGTTGCCTGGGATCGCTGGAAGACGGCGGCGGCGAACAAGAAGACGGTCACGGTGCCGTTGGAACACTGACGCACGACCAATTGCTGACCGACCCCGATGAAGCCCAACGCTTCGTCGAAGAAACCGGCTGCGATGCCTTGGCGGTTGCGATTGGAACCAGCCACGGTGCCTACAAGTTCACCAAGAAACCAACCGGTGAAGTCCTGGCCATGGATCGCATCGAAGCCATCCACGCCAAGCTCCCCAACACGCACTTGGTCATGCACGGCAGCAGCAGCGTGCCACAAGAATTGCAAGACATCATCAACCAATACGGTGGTGAGATGAAGCAAACCTACGGCGTGCCCGTCGAAGAAATCCAACGTGGTATCAAGAGCGGTGTTCGCAAGATCAATGTCGACACCGACTGCCGCATGGCGATCACCGGTGCGATCCGCAAAGTCTTGACCGAAGACAAAGCCGCCTTCGACCCACGTGCGTACCTGAAACCAGCCCGCGCTGCCATGAAAGCTGTCTGCGTCGCTCGCATGACCGCCTTCGGCCAAGCCGGCAACGGTGCCAAGCTGCGTGCGACTCTCTAAGCAGTTGGGAGTGATCGAGAAGACCTGTGAACCGCCTGGGCGTTAAGCAGGTCGGCAGGAATGATCGGGCATCATCATGTGAGCCGTTTGGGCGTTAGCCCCGGTTGGACGTGGGAGCAACGACGCTTACCGAAACAGTCCAAATACCGACCTGTTTAGCCGCCTGTGGATTGAATCAGCCGCAACGCGCTCGCGTCCCGTTCGTCTCCTGCAACCAATCGCGAACCCCGATCGGCCGATCGCTCCATCTGCGAAACGCATCAATCCAAAAGCCTGGAACGGAACCCTCCGCTCCAGGCTTTTTTCATGCGTTCTTGGATCAGTCACAACGCCACGGACGAGCAATCTCTCACGCCCCCAAAGCAGAGCGTCACAGCCGTAGCGAAAGTCGTCAAGACTTTCGATTTCCCCGCCCAACCAAAAGCGAACGAGTTGCGCCACACCAGTCCTGGAACAGACCACCAAGCAATGGATGTCCACCATCCCTTCAAGCCGAAGGCATGAAAAAAACCAGGGACGAAAAGGGGACGGGGGTCAATTAGAGGCGGGGGACGAAAAGGGGACGGGGGTCAATTAGAGGCGTTTTGCTTTCAGCGCCTTCCTTGTTGTCGGAATGTGGCCCGAAGGTCATGTCGGTCAACGAGTTGCTCGTCTCAGTTGAAGAGGGCCGTTGCCCAACGGCTGAGCGAGCTTTTTGCGCTGGCCAACAACCACTTGTGCCCCTTCGCTAAACTGACACTTGGAAATTCAAATCCAACTTCCATTGATCAGCAGGGAAACCAGCATGTCGTACGAAATCACGGAACTCGCTGACGGCAAAGTCATCGAACTCATCCTCTCTGGCAAACTCACCGGGGAAGCCTACGAGCAGTTTGTGCCGATCGTCGATGCCCAAATCGAACGCTGGGGACAAGTCCGGATGATGGTCGTGCTCACCGATTTTCATGGCTGGGACGCGGCCGCACTCTGGGCCGACACCAAGTTCGCAATGAAACACTTCAGCGACATCGAACGACTGGCCCTCGTCGGCGAATCGAAGTGGGAAGCCGGCATGGCAACCTTCTGCAAACCGTTCACCAAGGCTGCCGTCAAATACTTCGACCACGCGAACATCGAAGATGCCCGGGCTTGGATCCAAGAAGCCTGAGCAGGTTGGCCACTCTTGGCCGACATCCGCCACTCGGACGGGCAAGAGTGCCCATCCCACAGGCGTTGAAATGCCGTTGCCGAATCAATCAACAATCCCAGGAAGGATTGGGTGCAATCATGTGACTGCCGTTTGGGCGTTGGGCTGGGCCATGCGCAAGTTTCATCCCGCAGGAATGAAGAGTGACTTCGCCCCATCGGGGCAGTTCTATTCCAGCCCAGGGCAACGCCCTGGGTTGTGGCGGGACCAAGATTGCAAAGCCCCAACGGGGGCGGTCCTAACGAAGCAGGCTCCCTAGAATGCAGGCCAACACGGTTCTTCACGCGATGTGAATTGGACCGCACCAACCAGCTCTCAATCACAACCCGAAGCGTCAGCGGGGGATCAACAGGCTCGCTGCAATGGCACGCGATCCCTCGCTCACGCTTCGGGTTAGGATTCAATCAACAAGCCGTCACGAGTTTCGACTTGCCTGACAAATCCCCGAAAGTCTTCACGACTTTCGCTACGGGGCTGCAGACCGACCACCAGAAAATCACTCCGCGATCACGTGCCCAGGCACGATCAACAACGGATGCGGGCTGCGACGAAGTCGATCGTTCACAAAGCCTTGGATGAATCGGTCGTCGACTTCCAATGGCATCACCAGCAACTGCTGCGTCGAATCCGAGAGTGGATGCGGCGGTGCGAGCTCGCCGGCTTGTGGCACCAACGCGTAGTTCATCTTCATCTCGCGAGCGGTCGCGTTCATCGCGGCATGCAATTGCGTGTGCGATTGCGCGAGAGCATCACTCAACTTGTCGACGTCAAACGTTTCTCCAGGACGAATCGCTTCCAAAATGCTGCGCACGTTTTCGAAGTGCTCTTTCTCAACGACCAAGTTCAAAGAGACCTCCGCTCCCGGTGCCGCCAAACCAAACGCCCACGCCGCCGCTCGACTCTCGACATCGCATTCACTGCCCGCCATCAACAGGACGCGTTTGCGACAGGTCTGAAAGACTTGATCGGCTCGGCGTGTCACCAAGATCGGAACCGGACACCGCGACAGCAGCACGTCCATCACGGTGCCCACACTGTCCGTGCCGACTCGTTCGAAGGAGCGACCAAACGGGCAGGGAACGATGACCATGTTCACGTCGTGGGTTCGCAACGCCTGCAAGATGACTTCAAACGCCTCGCCTTCTCCTCGCGCGATCGCGCGGCCACCGCTCATTTGACGAGCGGCCTGAATCGCGTCTTCCGTGGCCACATCGGTCGCCTCCGCGCCATCGCGAGCGTCCAGCACCAAGGTCTCGGTATTGAACTCGTCGCGAAGCGTTTTCGCGGTTTCGATGGACGTTGCATCCTGAGGCGATCCATCCAATACCAAGATCACTCGGGCCGGACGAATCGGCGTCAGTGGCGTTGCCGAGCCCACTTTCGCGCGCTCGAACATCCGCATCGCATCATCGACATCACGATCCAAATCGGGTGATTGATCCATTACTCAAGTCGCTCGCTAGAAAAGAAATCTCAGTGGACAGGCAACGTCGGCACCGCCGTGATATCAGGAATGTAACCCTGATGGTGCATCCACATCACGTAGAAAATCGCGCCGATGACTTGCACCACCATGATGCCGCCACCCAGCTTCAAAAACGTGCCCCAACCCACGTGAATGCCGGCCTCCCGTTTCAAAGCGTAAATCGCGATCACGCAGGAAATCGAACCAATCGGCGTTCCGTTGCCGCCCAGATTGCAGCAGATCACCAGCGTCCACCACAGCGGCTCCGCAGGCACGCCGGTGTCGCCACCTGAAACGTCTTGGACGATCGGAATCAGGGTCGCCGCGACCGGGATGTTGTCGACGATCGAACTCGCCACCGCGGAAAAACCGCCCATCAATGGCACCAGCAACTCAATCCGATTGTCGGACACCATCACGACTTGCTGCGCCACCCATTTCAACGCCCCGGTGTGCTTCACACAGCCGATGATGATGAACAACCCCATGAAGAACAAAATCACGGTCCAGTTCACCTTGCCAATCGCGTCCTCGACGCCTTTGCCAGAGAACAGCAAGGCGGCGGTGGCTCCCACCATCGCGACAAAATCCATGCCCACGCCCATTGGCTGAGCCAACGCAAAACCAACGACCGTGCCCAACAAGATGAACGTGCTTCGCAGCAAGACGCCTTTGTCCTCCACCAATGCCCAAGGATCAAACCCGTCGATCTGTTGCTTCAGCGCGGCCTTGTCCTCCTCGGATTGCTTCCACGGCAAATCGTTCCGGAAGAACCATCGCAGCCCCGCGATCGCAACGACCAAACTGACCACGGCGTAGGGCAACGACACTCGCAAGAAGTCGACGTAAGGAATCCCGGCTGCGGTTCCGATCATGATGTTCGGCAAACCACTGGCGAACGTCGCGATCGCACCGCTGTTGGCACACACGGCCACCGACAACAACAACGGCATCGGTTTGTAACCGAGCGAACGGCAGATCACCAAAACCAATGAACTCAGAATCAACATCGCCGGAACGATGGTCAGCACGCTGACGAACAAGAACGTGACCACACACAACGTCATGAACAACCGATTCGCTTGGCCTCCCGTCAGCCGCACGATCCACATGCTGATGAAGTGAAACAGCCCGCTTTTGCCAACCACGTCCACCAAAATCCCGGTGCCGATGATGACACCAAAGATGTTGAGATCTTCTTTCAGGAAGTTGTAAACCGTCGGGTACTCAAACAACCCCAGCGAGACGCTCAGGATCACCAGAACCGCTGCACCGCACAGGGCCGCCACCGTTTTATGAAAACGCTCGACCGCCACCCCCACGTAGGTCGCCATCATCACGACAGCGAACAACACCATCACCCAAGCGGGCGCGGACGCAGTGGGCATCTCAGTGAGCGACGCGGCCAACATCATAGAATCACTCCGGAAAGAACTCGGACTCGTTCATGCGGCAGCCTAACGCACGGCCCGAAAGCAACCAACCGCGGATCCCCACCAATCCGATCAACGCAGCTGATTCGAGATTCGCTTTCCAAGTGACCGCATCGCGGTGACTCCCGTCTCAAACTGGCCGGCAAAGTGAACGAAACCGTGCAGCATGTCGGACGCACATTCTCGAGTCACTTCCACTCCCGACGCGTCCAATTTGTCCGCGAGAGCCAACCCTTCGTCTCGCAACACGTCGTACCCCGCCACCAAGACGTGCGTCGGCGGAAACCCACCGAAGTCGGCCTTCAGCAGATCGGCCAACGGATCCGCCTCGTGACAAGCGTCGACATCAAAGAGGTCCGCTCCGTCCCGGCCGAAATAGTTGGCCCAGAACCACTGCATCGTCCGCTTGGTCAATCCAAACCCTGACTCAAATTCGCGGTACGACCCGGAATCGAACGTTGGCGTCACCACGGGGTACACCAACACGGCGTACTTCACCGAGACATCGGGATCGTCTTTGGCGAGCAACGCCACCGCCGCTGCCAAGTTCCCTCCCGCACTGTCGCCCATCACCGCCATCCGGCCCGCATCCAAACTCAATTCCCCCGCCATGTTCGCGATCGCTTTCGTCGCGACAAAGCAATCCTGAACGGGCCCAGGAAAGGGTGCCTCGGGTGACAAGCGATAGTCAACGGACGCCACCACTGCCCCGGAAGCTTCCGCCAAACGACGACACGTTGAATCGTGCGACTCAACATTCCCCAGCACCCAACCGCCGCCGTGATAGAACATGATCACGGGAGCATCGACAGGCAAACCGGTGGGACGATACAGCCGAACCGGCACGGACAGCCGCTGGCCCTCGACAGTGGTTTCCTCCACCAAACGATCCTCGACGGTTTGCATCCTCGGCCCTTCGCCAAAGCTGTCGACCAAAGCAGCAAACCCACGGCGAGCTTTTTCAACACCGAGCTCTTCCCAGCGTGGCGGCTGAGCTTCTCGCAACCAAGCGACGAACGTTTGAGCTTGCGGGTGAAGTGTCATGAATCAAATCCGTCGGGGGCCGTGATGTCCGGCGTATCGTAACAATCCACCTGCTCAATGCACGCCCCCACCGGATCGAGATTCGCGCCAGCGTGTGCATCAACTGCTTTGATTGTGGCTACGTCGCTTGGGCGGTAAGCTTTGGCCGTTTCGACTCCGCCGTTCCATGACTCGAAACACCTCCCCCTTCGCAATCGCTCCACGGACACCCGCTCCCCATGGCTGACTACCAGTACCACGACGTTTCCAAGATGGTGGACCACTCGCTGCTTTCACCAACGCTGATCGAAGCCGACTTGAATTCCGGAATCGACCTGGCGATTGCCTACGAGGTCGCCAGCGTTTGCATCCTGCCGTATTACCTGAAACGCTGTGCGGAACGACTGGCGGGAACCGGCGTGAAAGCATCGACCACCATTGGTTTCCCACACGGTGGGCACACCACGGTGATCAAGAAAGCCGAAGCCGAGCAAGCGATCCAAGATGGCTGCGAAGAGCTCGACTTCGTCGTCAACATCTCGCAGGTCCTCAGCGGTGGCTGGGACTACGTTCAAAACGAAATCGGTGCGGTGACCGAACTGGCGCATGCGGCCGGGCAAAAGATCAAAGTGATCTTCGAGAATTGCTACCTGCAAGACGAACACAAAATCCGCCTGTGTGAAATCTGCACCGAGCTCCAAGTCGACTGGGTCAAAACCTCCACCGGCTACGGCACCGGCGGCGCGACCATGGACGACTTGCGTTTGATGCGAGCGCACTCGGGCGAGAACGTCCAAGTCAAAGCCGCCGGCGGCGTCCGAGACCTGAAGACCCTGCTCGAAGTGCGAGCCCTTGGTGTGACCCGCTGCGGCGCCAGCCGAACCGCTGAGATGCTCGGCGAAGCCCGCCAACAACTCGGATTGCCTGCGATCAACATCACCGCAACCGGTGCCTCCGGCTACTGATCCGTTCGGCTTGGCCGTGGAAGAACAAACGGTCGGGCACCGAACTGGATGTGGCCATCTCATTCGATTGAAACGGCCTGATCAACCAACCTGATCAGGGACGCTTCTGCCTGTCTTGCAAGTTGGATGCGTCCTCATCGATTTCGGTCGCCAATTGCCCCGCCCGTCCCTGGGTCCACAATCGCAGGCCTTCCAAACGCTGCTTGCCACGAACGTAGTAATCCTGCCCGAGCATCCCAAGGTGCTCTTTGACGGCATTCGCGTTGAGCTCCGCACTGGACTCGGTCAGCGCGACCCAACCAAGCTTCTGAAATTCCAGCACCAAGGCAGCCGCGATTCTTTGGTGCCCCGCAATGCTCGGGTGCACATGATCGACAAACCGCCCCGGGTCAGGAACTTGGTCCGCAATCATGTCGCCATGGACATTTCGCTCGTCCAGCAACGCTGGCGTGTCGACCAACGGGACGCCGTACCGATCGGCAATCTCCCTGGTCGCCCCAATGATCGCACTTGGTGCTCGCAACGGACAAACATCATGGTCACGAGCCGCGATCAGGTATGGACGCGCTGAATCACTGTCACCTTGGTCATAGAGCAGTCGCCCCAAGGCATAATTCGCCCCGGCATGATCTCGGTCAATCCGCAAGCATTCACGAAGGGCGCCGATGCGCCGCGTCGGATTCAGCTCCAGATCACAAGCGATCGTCCATGCGGACCGAAAACGATCTTCCTCTTCGTCCGTCCAATCCGCTCGCGTTTGCATTTTAAACGGCGGCGTGTTGACCAGATCCGACGCGGGCACACACACGATCAGCGGCAGGTTGTTCTTTTGTGTTCGCTCAACCATCTTTTCCAGTGTGGCTGCAAAGTGTTCTTCCACACCACGTTGCCATGATGGGTCGCGTTGGTAACTGTCCAATCCACCAGGATGGTCCAATTTCATGTCAACATTCGCAGCCAACTCCGGCCGTTCTTGCGACGCAATGAACAACGATTGCACCCAACGAACCGTGTGCAATTTCGATCCGATCCCGGTTGCCCAACGACTCACCGTTCCCAGCTCGCGAACGTGCGCATAAGTGCGATCCTCTAAGAATTCATTGTGCCCTGTGTACAGCACAATCGCATCGGGTTCGTGCTCCAAGACTTCGTCCAGAATCTTGGCCACCCGGTAGCTGGCGTAACCTGTTCCACCGCAATTGATGACTTCGTACTTCGTTTCGCGGTCAGCCGATTCCAACGACAGACGCAACCAAGTTGAGAAAGCCGTTTCCGTCGCGTAGGGTCGCCCTTGAACCGTCGACCCGCCCAAAACGAACACACGTCGAGTCCCAGGTGCTTTCTTCGCGGAGAAAGATTCCGGCCGGAAGAAATTGTATCGCTCCGATGGGATTTCCCATCGATCTGATTCTTCATTCAGAACAAACAGCGGTCGCAGTTGATTCAGCCCCACATACGGATCGTAGTCGATTGCCTGGGGCTCGGAATTGTCCAGGCCACGCAGTCCCAATTCCAACAGCAAAACCGGTAGGCATGCGAGCAGCGAAGCCATCAACCGCATCGTCCACCGCCTGCGTCGTCTCTTCGAGGCACGAACATCCTCTCTTGCACACCCGTCGTCAGTGAAAGGCTCGTACTTCAACGAAATGCCCTGGTGAGCTTGATGGTTGACTTGCAAGAAAGACGAGGAGCATGATTGTCTGGAAACGATCGACCATGACTGACGAGCGGTCTCAGGTCCCGGACGCTCCTTTCCGGCACTCAATTTACAGTACTCGCTCAACCACCGTTCATCAAAAAAGCACATCCACTCCTCCTGGCAACCCGACGCGTCAGCCAGGCACGCGTGGCAGACCCGACGCCGGCCCCATCCGGGGCGACCGTCTGTGGTCCGCGATCGGTCTCGGGGCTTCCGCCCCGAGCTAAGAAAGACGGCCCCATCCGGGGCGAAGCTCCCCGCCAAACGATCCCCCGGGTGCGCGCCCCGCCATCGCCTCCACGGCCCAGATTTTGAAATTTACAATTTACAATTTCACTTTTTCAATCCGCCCCCATCGCATCCCTCGCCACCTGTCGCCGCTGCTATGTAGGTTTTTTCGTCAAGGGTGAATTTTGGATCTCGCTGGGAGATTCCGATCTGCATCGCAAGCTGCTATTCGATCGTGACAGGATTGCCGTCAGATCAGTAAACGAGTTCGCTTCGCAAAGCGGGTGATTCAAGTGAGAGCCGGATCATTCTCCGCGACGGGTAGGACCCAGCGACGATTCGATCGCGACTCTCGAAGGACTCTTGGCCAATGCGGGAATCTCTTCAAAAGACTTCAAGCATCAACCCTGTGACGAAAATTCCTCTCCTAGCAGGTGACGGTTCGGTTGTTGGATGTGGTTCAACTTCAATTGCGGATTCAGTGGCATCGCACGGTGGTCGTTCTCTCTTCTAGGCAGCTTGCATCCTCGAAGCCTCTTGAAGATCAACTGGGCCGCTCCGCCCGAGTAGTTCGCTCGACACACCGCACTCCAAGGCACGATGCCACATCACCACCCCGAGCTTCCGCATCATCGCCACGAGTGCTTTCTTGGTTCGTTTGCTTTGGCCCTGTTTGATGCGATGGTAGTCCTTCGCCGCTGACTCACTCCGCGAGATCGATACCCAAGCCGCTTGACAGAGCAATTTGCGAAGTCTGGCAGGCCCCTGACGCGTGATTCGGCCTTTGCGATTGTCACTCTCTCCACTTTCATGACTCGAAGGAACCAGCCCCAAATACGCACCAACTTGCCGGCGATTGCTGAACCGCGTCAGGTCACCCATCTCGGTCAGGAACGTCATCGCCGTCAACAGCCCAACACCAGGGATCTCACGCAGCCTTTTGTGAGCAGCGGCGTAACGCGATTCGCCCGATAGTTTTCGCAACGCGCTGTCGAGCTTGGTCTGTTCCTGACGGAAGGCTTCGTAACGATCCGCTAGTCGCTCGAACGTCGCGGCGACGACCGAGTCCATCTGAGCGATCACGTCTTCTCGCAGCCAGCGAACGAATCGCTTGGTCCAGTGGGTTTGATACCACGACGGCTTGGTGATGCCGCGTCGCTTCAGCCCCGAGAGGATTTTCAGTTTGACGCGAGTCAGCTCGTCGCCGACGTCGATCCGAGCCCGGACGAGCTCCCGGTCATCACGAAGTCGCTGGGGTGGCGTCCAGACGACCGGCAGCGAATTACCGGCTAAAACGTGACCACGGACTTGTTCCAATAGCATTTGAGCGTCCTTGGCATCCGTCTTGAGCTTGGCGGACTTCGGGGTGGTGGGCAACAGTGATGGCGAAAGGACGTAGCATTCGATGCCCGCTTCGTGCAGTTCGTCGGAGAGCCCGAACCCGAGCCCGGAGGCTTCGTATGCAAAGACAATTCGCTGGCACCGCTCTTTGTCAGCGAGCCGTTTGATCCGCGCGATCATGTTTCGGCGTCCCGATGGATTGTTTTCGTGGGCAAGTTGCTGGGGCACTTGCGTGCCGACGGCGTAGCGAAGGAGCATGCTGCGGTCGTGAAGGTCGCAGCCAATCATGATAGACTTGGACATGGATTTGGTACCTCGTTGTGGATTGTTTCAAAAGCTATTAAACGTCCCAACGAGTGTGCCAAATCTTTTCCACTCTGACCTGCCCCCTCCATAGTTTCTCCGCGGCTTGCCGAGCGAGGTCGTGATGCCCAAGACCTCGGGTTGAAACCCCGAGGCTAACAACTGTCACCGCTCCGCGGTTCTTCAAACGCCCCGATACCGACAACCAGTCGCGGAGCGACGGCAGCCGAAAGCCTTGGGTTTCCAACCCAAGGTCACACGCCGACGGCACACAACTCCCAAGTCGCGGAGCGACGACAGTTGTTTGCCGCGTCATCCCCGAATGCCCTCCGGTTCGCATCCCGTACGATGGCTCCCAAGCCCGTCGAAATGGCACCCGACGCGTCAGCGAGACCCGCGCGGCATGCCCGACGCCGGCCCCGTCCGGGGCGACCGTCTGTGGTCCGCGATCGGTCTCGGGGCTTCCGCCCCGAGCTAAGAAAGACGGCCCCATCCGGGGCGAAGCTCCCCGCCAAACGATCCCCCGGTGCGCGCCCCGCCATCGCCTCCACGGCCCAGATTTTGAAATTTACAATTTACAATTTCACTTTTTCAATCCGCCCCCATCGCATCCCTCGCCACCTGTCGCCGCTCCGCGGCTTGCCGAGCCAGGTGGTGATGCCCAAGACCTCGGGTTGAAAACCCGAGGCTAACAACTGTCACCGCTCCGCGGTTGTTCAAACGTCCCGATACCGACGACCAGTCGCGGAGCGACGGCAGCCGAAAGCCTTGGGTTTCCAACCCAAGGTCACACGCCGACGGCACACAAATCCCAAGTCGCGGAGCGACGACAGTTGTTTGCCGCCTCATCCCCGAATGCCCCCGGTTCGTATCCCGTACGATAGGCTCCCGAGCCCGCCGAAATGGTAACCCGATGCGTCAGCGAGGCACGCGTGGGATGGCCAAAGCGCAGATTCGTGGGGGACCTTTTTCGGGCCCGATGGCGTCACGCTGGTCCCTGCCACCAACCGATATGAAACGCTCGCGTTCGACCTGGCGCTCAACAACAACTGTCGCCGGAGCAGCAACCGAATCCGCTCAGCCGCCACCACTCAAAGGAAGTCCTCTGCGTCGTCCAAGCGTCCTTCCTCCGACTCAAAAAAATCCGTTCCCCCATCATCGACCTGGCTTTCAGCAAAAGGGTCTTGGTGCAGCTTCTGAACCTCAAAGTCATAGAGGTTGAAGACACTCTTCTGGCCAGTTGGAAGTGTGTAAACACGGCTGCTGCATCGTCCCACTTGAAACAATCCGTCTGTCCGCAGTGGCGACTCGGACTCGTGAAAGCAGTGATCATTGAAGAAAGCCTTGTACCCCCGTTCGCCGACGTCCAGTCGCAGGCGAGCGGTTCGCATATTCTCACTCGACAAGGACCATTCTTTATAAAACGAGGATGACATTGCTTTCTCGGGAACCGAATTGACACAGAGAAACTTGGCTCCTGGACAGAACCGAATTTGAGCCCCACGCAATTCGTTTCTCAGGCCCCCGTTTCCATCCGGGCCGCAGAGCAAACCAACGCCATACGGAGATCTCGTCGCGTCCATGAAAGTCACCGTGACCTCATATCGAGCCGGCAATGGATAGCGAATCTGGTTCCATAGAAAAAAGGAGTGGTCCAACCAATCCGTTTCGATTTGATACCCTCCCATGGGATCGTCACTCTCGGCGATGACTTCGACCGTTTCCAAACCGGACGGTGCGTTGCTCTGCTCACCAATTTGCTCGTCCCCATCCGCTCCGTTCAACTCCAGGTCAAGCTGATTCGCTTCGCCAATGCACTTCTCACTCGACCGCAACTCCAAACGTGAGTGGTTGCCAGCCGGGATGAAGCTGGCGGCAAGTTCGTTGACCGTGAACTTGACTTGCTCGCCGCGGTGAAAACGGTCCAAGAGATTCAATTGGGTTCGCCGGCGAGCCAGCATTCGCATGGCATATTCTCGCTTTGACTCTATCGCCTCAGCGGACAAATCAGAAAAACGCTCCGCAATGAAATCCGGATCGTCCAACCAAATGGATTCCAAATCGTCCAACCGCGGATTCAGACTAGCAATTTTTGCAGGGTCCAACCTTTCACTATTGAACACCAGCTGTTGATGAATTGGCATCCACGAAAAGTACGATGCCCCGCAGGCCATTCGACAGATGAAACGCACCTCTTCCTCATCCATGTTGTGCGTTTTCCAATTCACGATGCGACTGCGTTGGCCGATTGTTTCCAGCAACGCTGAGACATCGTCAAACTGCCCGGCCTCCCACAGGATTTGCAGGGCGTCCCCCAAATTTCTCTCGCCGTAATGATATGTTCGATTCGCATTGCTGAGCTTGCGCCAAGCGTCGACTGAACGCCGTGCCCACATCAAATTCCCGGGCTCGTCCAACATCGAAACATCGGATGTGCGACGCGCAAAATAGAATCGCATGAACAGATGAGAGTGCAGAGCAACCAATCCGTCCGGCGTTTCAGTATCCAAGCACTTCGATGCAATTGACTGCTGCAGCTCTTCGCTGCCTCCCCAGCGAGGCATCGAGGCAAAGCTATAGCTGTCGTAGGCGCGTTGATGATCGAGATGCCCACTCAGGGCCAGCCTGAACCAGTGGTGCACTGACAAAGGCGTGCTACCACTCGCCATTTGCATTCCCAGCGGAGCACTGGCCAACATGGCCAGTTCAGGCCGAAGCAAGTAGGCTTCCACCATGTGCGTCGACGCCACATTGGCCAGTTCTCCAAATGTTTCCATTGCGGAGGGGGCAGTCTCTGAAACATAACTCGTTCCTCGATTGTCCCAGGCCACCCTTCTATAAAACTGCCCAATCACAGCATGCACGACAAACGCGGGGACGTCCGGTTGTTCTGCCGATGTCAATCCATCCAGAAAGTCCATTTGGGCAACGGAGTTGAGGACATCCACCGCCTGCAGCATCCGAGTCAAGCACACGTGATCGCGGCCAACACTGGGACTGCGACTCGAAGCCTCCTGCCATGCCACAGGCCAAGCCGCAAGAAACCGACGCACCGCCGCGTCATAACCATCCGAGTTCCTGTCTACGGCGTGGCACAACAAGGATTCACTGTGCACCAACGCGGCAAGCACTGGATCGAACGACTCCGGCGACTCTGCAATCCGATCCGAAGCTTTGCCGACACGTTCGAAATTTGTTTCTCTCGTGTCCCCGAAATCGCATTTCAAAAGGGCCAGCAAAACGAGAGGGTCGTCTATCGCCTCCAATTCCATGACCTCCTCCAAGACCTTCTTCGGCGGATGTTCCGAACGGTATCCGAAATAAAAGCACTCACGAAGACTGCTTGTGATTGGCTCGACGTTGTCGAGGTCTGGATTGCGTTGAACAAAGTCTTCCAGCATCAGCTCAACGTCGGCCATGAACTCGTCGCATAAGTCCGCAAAAAAGAGGGGCGGATCTTCGCCAACCAAAGGCGCGTCGTAGACATCCAGCAGCGCCGTTTCCAGATGAGGATCCACCTTCGCCCGAGCCTTGACCGCATCACGAAGCCGGGTTCGCTGACTCGCCACATCGATTGGAAACCGCTCGAACATCGTCCGAAACGTTTCCGCCTTCAGATCCTGTGCACTCAGAGCATACTGTTCCCGGTACTTCATCGCCTCAGCTTGCACCTTCATCTGCTCCGCCATGGCGGCAGAAGATGCGGCAGCCTGAGCCAACCTGTTTTGCTCCGTTCGATAGAGATAGAAACCGCCGCCCCCGACCGCCGTGGCACTCACCACCAATGCGATCAACAAGACCTTCCAGAGGATCCTCTTGGGAGCCTTCTCGCCGGAAAGTGACTTCGACTTTGTCATACCCAGTGTTCCCGCCATCAATCTTTTCGAACGTGCACGGGATGTTGCCTGTTGATCGACCTCGGCACCCGCCAAACACCGTGCTCTGACCAACCATTCTAACTCAATAAAACCCACGGCGGGGAAAGCCAGGCCCCCACACCAGAAAACTGACTCGCCTCGACGATCGAAACTCCAAGAAACCCACGACCTGTTCGCTCGATGCTGAGCGGTGTCGCGGCCGAAACGCAACTGACTCGGGTGGCCTGAATAGGGTTGGCGGCCACGTGTCCCCGGTCGATCCTGTTGTCATTGCCGCGGGACGATCCAAATGGCAAGCCGACGGGCAAGTCTTGAAATTGCACGGTGTCACCTCGCCTGGGTTTGGTGGATACTTTCACCGTTCAAACCAGGCCTTCACCGGCCCGGCAATGGCTGTATCGCCACGATCGTGGCGAAATTCGCAACGTCGAACGACGCATGCGAGAGCCAGGGATTTGACTCGATCTCTTGTTCACGCTTCTCCCCACCCAAAGACATCTCAACTCAAATCTTGAGTGACTCAGGACCTGTGACCAAAATGCATTTCCGATTCAAGCTTGCCATCGTTGCCGTTTTTGGCGTTGTGATCGCCACCAACTCCTCTGCAAATGAGCCGGTGACCCTCGTGTCACTTCTGCATGAGATGACTGACCGAGAAAAGGTCGCTCGCTACCCTCATCATGAGTTCCGACTGAAGCAGGCGAGCAGCTACAACCGTGCTTCGAAAACCCCCGACGATCCCAAAGGTTGGTTTGACAATTTCGATCGAAACACAAACGACACTCACAAGAATTACGTTCGCGTAGAAGACAACCAGGGGCGCAAAGAGTACGTGGTGATGGAGGACGAAGGCGCCGGAGCGATCACTCGCTTTTGGGTGCCTTGGAAAAACCAGCTGCAGCCAGGAACCGATGTTGTCATTCGGTTTTACCTGGATGGTGCCTCGAAGCCCGCCATCGAAGGAAACATGTTCGACTTGTTTCAGGGAAAGGGACTGATCCCGTTTCCACTCGCCCACGAATCTCTGCGATCGGCTGTTTCGTTCTTCCCGATTCCGTACGCCAAGAGTTGCAAGGTGACGATGTCGGACCATCCGTTTTTCTTTCAGTTCACCTACCGGGAATACGAGGAAGATGTCGCCGTGAAGACGTTCTCGATGGACGACTTCCAGTCGGCGAAACGGCTGATTGACACAACCTGTCAGAAACTTTTATCGCCCAGCACATCCGGGTCGGGTGACGTTGTGAATCTGAAAGAGACCCTCGCCGGTGGAAACGAGCAATCGGTCTCGCTACCCGCACAGGAGGCAGCGATCACATCGTTGTCGCTCAAGTTAGGCAGTTACGAAGACCCGAACGTGACGCGGCATGTCGTCTTGAAGATCCGCTTTGACGACAAGGAAACTGTGTGGTGTCCGATCGGCGACTTCTTCGGCGGTGGCATCGGTTTGAATCCATTCCAGGGTTGGTATCGCACGGTGGATGCCGATGGCACGATGACCTGCCGATGGGTGATGCCGTACCAAAACAACGCGAAAATCTCTGTCGTGAACCTGGGCAAAGATCCAGTCGACGTTGAACTTTCCGCCACGATTGACGACTGGAAATGGGATTCGTCCAGCATGTACTTCCACGCTGGCTGGCGAGGTCAATACCCTGTGCCGACACGCCCTTACTCCGACTGGAATTACGTCACCTTGCACGGTCGTGGCGTGTATGTCGGCGATACGCTCACGATCATGAATCCAGTGGAACGATGGTGGGGAGAAGGTGACGAAAAGATCTTCATCGACGGCGAATCGTTCCCTTCGATTTTTGGCACCGGAACCGAAGATTACTACGCCTATTCCTGGGGCGGGCGCAGCACCGACTTTTATGAGCATCCGTTTCATGCTCAACCGTTCAGCCACCAGTACAACCAACTGAACCGCAAACCCAAGATTGACGAAAAGAACACGCAAGGTTTCAGCACAGAGACACGCACTCGAGCACTCGACACCATGCCGTTTTCCAGCTCGCTCAAACTGGACATGGAAGTTTGGTCCTGGACGGATTGCGACATGGGCTACGGCGTGGGTGTCTACTGGTACGGCGACGCTGACACCAAATCAAACCACGCGCCGGACCAAGAGGAGGTGTTGAATGTTCCGCCAGTCCCAACAACGAAATCCACGCCACGCAATGCAACCACTTCCAGCACCGGCAACGCGTTTCCTAATTCAGTGGAGGTGAACGTGAAAAATGTCCTCTCCAAACCAGAGCACATCGCCCTGAAGCCACAGAACCTGAAGCGAATGAAGCTCAAGGGAACCTGGAGCCAGGACGACCAAGTGCTGTTCAAAAACACGCGGATTGGTGACGCCGTGGAAATCCGCATTCCAGCGTCGGGCTCCGCGGCCGAGACGCTAACGCTGCACGCCACCAAGAGCGGTGACTATGGGATCGTGAATTTCTCAGTCAACGGCCAGCCCGCCGCTGCGAACGTCGATTTCTATTCCGGCGAAAAACCGACTTCTCACGGTCCAATTGCACTGGGAACATTCGATCCCGTCGACGGCGTCTACGTCCTGCGAGCGGAAGTCACCGGTCAAAACAAAGACTCCTTGGGAACCTTGTTTGGGCTCGACTGCGTGACGCTGGTTCCTGCCACCGGTGGATTTTAACCACTCACGGTTCACCGGAGCTCAACAACAACTGTCGCCAGAGCAGCAACCGGAGGCGGTCGGCAAGGAAATCGCCGCAGGTTTTTCGGCGTTGTCGCTGGAGTAGACCGCGAAATGATCGGCAATCGTTTCACGCGAAGCCGCTTCGGCGAGTTCGTCCGTGCAGACCTCGCCGCGCGTGTACATTCGCCCGGCGTCATCACACACGTACTTGAATGGGCCACGATAAACCCGTTGGTACCCGCTCGCTGATGCAGCACCGGATTCAATCGCCTCCTCATCGGTCCGCGTCGCGATCACAGTCATCGATCGGAACGCGATGCCCTCGACCACTCGCCACGGTTCGGTCTGCAACTCCGCGATTTGAAGGTCTTCGAAACCAGCGTTTTCAAACGCTTCCAAGAACGCCGATTGCTTGTACGCGCCGGAGATGCAACCGCTCCACAATTCGGGGTCCGCTTGCATCTCTTCGGGAACCTCTTCGTCACAAACGATGTCGCTGATCACCGCTCGACCGCCTGGTCGCAAGACACGGAAGATCTCGTCAAACAACAGCTCCTTCTCATCGGCATCGACCAGATTCAAGACACAGTTGCTGACCACAACGTCGATCGTTTCATCATCGATCAGGGGTGATTCCCGCCGTTGCTCAGCCAAGTAAGCCTCCAGCGCACGAAGTCCCGCGTCGTCGGTCACCGGATGCTGCTGCAAGTAAGCCTGGACCTCATCGCGATCGATCGCCAAGTCTTGGATCTTGCCTTTGCGGAACGTGACGTTGTCGTAGCCGATCGCAGCAGCGACCTTCGGCTGCGATTCGCGAGCCAGCTTGAGCATGTCGTCATTCATGTCGACACCGATCACACGGCCTTGCTCACCCACCACTTGCGAGGCGATGAAGCAAATTTTCCCGCCGCCGCTGCCCAAATCCAAGACGGTCTCGCCAGGGCGGACGTATTTCGATGGATCACCGCAACCATAGTCGCGATCAATGACTTCTTGCGGGATGACTTTCAAGTACTTCGCGTCATAGTCGACCGGGCAACAAAGCTCGGCCTCACGCTCATGGGCCGCTTGGGCGTAACGTTCACGGACGGCGGCTTCCACATTCAATGAAGTCATGGCGATTCAGCAAGAGAAGAGAGTGAGAAAAAAGAATTTGGAAGGGCGATCATTTCAGGGAAGCAAAGCGCCACCACACCCGCTGCCGGCCCCGGCCGTGCAACCGTAACAATGGTCCGCCAATGCGATCGGCTGATCAACCAGCTCATCGAGCGATTCGATGGACCAAACCGTGCGTGGTTGTTGAGACAAATCGATCATCTGATTGAAATCACAATCGTAAATCTGACCGTCCCAACTGACCGACACCAATGACCGGCACATCACCTCCTCCGTGGCTTTCGCGTTGAAGTTTTCCGACAGCAACCGCAGGTAATCGTCCAGGCAACCCCGTTTTTGCAGGAATTGAGCGTATCGGCGGATGGGAATGTTGGTGATCGTCAGCAAATTGCCAAACTCAATCCCGTATCGAGCCGACAATTCGCGTCGGTAATCGGCTTCCAACTTGGCTTGATCCGGCGGCAGCGATGGCCCGGTGGGGTTGTAGACCAGATCCAATCGATGCGCGTCGCTGTCGCGCCGATACCCGAGTTCATTCAGCCTCAGCAGCCCCTCAATGCTGCGTCCAAAGACGCCGCCGCCGCGTTGCCCATCGACGTTGTCTTCCAGATAGCACGGAAGCGATGCCACCACGTCGATTTCGTTCTCGGCCAAAAAATCGGCCACCCATTCAAAGCCGGGCTCGCTCAGGATGGTCAGATTGCAGCGATCGATGACCCGCAAACCGGCTGCCCGAAACGCTTCCGCCAACCGGCGGAAGTTCGGATTCATCTCCGGTGCGCCGCCGGTCAAATCGACGGTGGTGATCGCGGGGCACGACGCCACCAATTCCAACAAACGATCCGCCGTGCGGTCGTCCATGTTTTCGCGTTTCTTGGTCGGACCAGCGTCCACGTGGCAGTGCGTGCAGGTTTGATTGCAAAGTTTGCCGAGATTGATTTGAAGCTGATTCAGCTGGTTTCGCCAGAGCTGGCCACCTTCCAGACGCGATGCAAACGTTGGGACCACACCGGTGGGGAGACCTTCATTCACAATCGGTAGCAAACTCGACACAGGGGCTTTCTCCAAGGATTCATCTGGGCGGCAGGATCGATTCAAATCGTACGATCCGTCATCGGCAACAGCACACTTCGAGCACTGACGCCGGAAAGGTCGAAATGGAAACCATTTGAGCGGCCCCAACGTACAAGATGGCCAACGAAGTCCTATCCCCGTTGTTGCGACAAAACGGTAGGATGACGTTAGCACGGTATGGGGAACCGGCCGGTTGTGCGTCGAAGTTCGTTTTCGCAGAAAGCATTTGCGAAGCGATTTTCCCTGCAATTGATTGGTTTTTGAGGCGTTGGAAGATAGCTTCCGTCGTCTTGTGGGTGACTTGTGGCGTACAGTTTGCGTAGGGAAACAAATCGGGTCGAAAGATTCGCCAGTTTGACAGTCGGTCTGGTCTAAGGGACGGAGAATATGTACGAACGGTTTACTGACCGAGCCAGGAAAGTCATGCAATTGGCTAACCAAGAGGCTCAACGATTCAATCACGAATACATCGGCACCGAACACATTTTGTTGGGGTTGGTGAAAGAGGGCAGCGGTGTCGCTGCCAATGTGTTGAAAAATCTCGAGGTCGATCTGCGAAAGATCCGCCTCGAAGTCGAAAAATTGGTGCAAAGCGGTCCCGAAATGGTGACCGTCGGCAAATTGCCACAAACACCACGTGCGAAAAAAGTCATCGAATACTCGATGGAAGAAGCACGCAATCTCAACCACAGCTACGTGGGCACCGAGCACATCCTGCTGGGTTTGCTGCGTGAACAAGAAGGCGTCGCCGCGCAAGTTCTGATGAACTTGGGCCTGAAGCTGGAAGATGTTCGCGAAGAAGTGCTCAACCTGCTCGGACACGGGCTCGAAGGCGCTGAAGTCGGCGAACGCGGTGGCCGTGGTGGCGACAGCGAAGGCAGCAGTGGCGGAAGTGGAAGCAGCAAGAGCGGCAAGAGCAAGACTCCCGCCCTGGACAGCTTCGGCCGCGACCTGACCGAACTGGCTAAAAAAGGCGAACTGGATCCAGTCATTGGCCGCGAACGAGAGATCGAACGCGCCATCCAAATCCTCTGCCGCCGGACCAAGAACAACCCCGTCCTGCTGGGCGAAGCCGGTGTCGGTAAAACCGCCATCATCGAAGGCTTTGCTCAACGCGTCATCGGCGGCGAAGTGCCTGAAATCTTGGCCGAGAAACGCATCGTCGTTCTCGACCTCGCCATGATGGTGGCAGGCACCAAGTACCGCGGTCAGTTCGAAGAACGCATCAAAGCGGTCATGACCGAAGTGCGTCGTGTCAAAAACACGATCCTCTTCATCGATGAACTTCACACCCTGGTCGGTGCCGGCGGTGCAGAAGGCGCCATCGACGCGGCCAACGTCCTGAAGCCAGCCTTGGCACGGGGCGAAATCCAGTGCATCGGTGCGACTACCCTCGACGAGTACCGCAAGTACATCGAAAAAGACAACGCGCTGGCCCGTCGTTTCCAAGAGATCATGGTCGAACCGACCGGCAAGACCGAGACGATCGAAATCCTCAAGGGATTGCGAGAACGCTACGAAGAACACCACCGGGTGCAGTTCACCGACGATGCCATCGTGGCAGCCGTCGAAATGAGCGAACGCTACATCACCGCCCGCTGCTTGCCCGACAAAGCCATCGACGTGATCGATGAAGCCGGTGCTCGCGTGCGTCTTCGCACCATGACTCGTCCACCAGACTTGAAAGAGATCGACGAGCAAGTCGAAACGCTGAACAAGGACAAAGAAGACGCGGTTGCCAACCAAGACTTCGAAAAAGCCGCCAACCTACGTGATCAAGCTGAAAAACTTCGCAAGAAGAAAGATCAGATCACTCAAGAATGGCGTGAGAAAAGTCAGCAAACCGATGGCGTCGTCGACGAAGAGATCATCGCAGAAGTCGTCAGCAAGATGACCGGCATTCCATTGACACGCCTGTCAACGGAAGACTCGTTGCGTCTGCTGAAGATGGAAGAGGAACTGCACAAACGCGTCGTCAGCCAAAGCCAAGCGGTCACAGCGGTCGCCAAAGCGGTTCGCCGAAGTCGTTCGGGTTTGAAAGATCCCAAGCGTCCAACCGGTTCGTTCATCTTCGCCGGTCCAACCGGTGTCGGTAAAACGTTGCTCGCCAAAGCTCTCGCTGAATACATGTTCGGTGACGCAGACGCTTTGGTGCACATCGACATGTCCGAGTACATGGAGAAACACAACGTCAGCCGTCTGATCGGTGCCCCTCCCGGATTCGTGGGTTACGAAGAAGGTGGCCAACTGACCGAAAAGATTCGCCGCCGTCCTTACGCGGTTGTTCTGTTCGACGAAATCGAAAAGGCGCACCCCGATGTCTTCAACATGCTGTTGCAAGTCATGGAAGAAGGTCGCTTGACCGACTCCTTCGGTCGCAACGTCGACTTCCGAAACACGATCTTGATCATGACCACCAACGCGGGTGCGGAAGCGATCAAGAACGAATCGGCATTCGGTTTCCAAAAACCGGATGGCGATGCGAGCTACGACTCGATGAAGTCTCGTGTGATGGACCAAATTGAACGTGTCTTCCGACCTGAGTTCTTGAACCGCTTGGACGACACGATCATCTTCCGTCACCTGACCACGACCGACCTCAAGGGCGTGATCGACTTCGAACTGTCGAAGGTTCGCGAACGGTTGCTCGACCGTGGCTTGGCCATCGACTTGAGCGACGAAGCGAAGGAGTTCTTGATCAAGAAGGGCAGCAACCTCGATTACGGTGCCCGTCCACTTCGTCGTGCAATCGAGCAACGCATCGAAGATCCACTCGGCGAAGAATTGCTGCGTGGTGCGTTCGAAGGCAAGGACACGATCATCATCGACGTTCACAAAGACGACAGTGGCAAGATCACACGTCTGAACTTCGAAGGCGAAAAACGAGGCTGGGCAGACAGCGACTCCGACGAGGAAGCGGTGCCTGCTGCCAGCAGCGATGACCAAGCAAAATCGGACGCTTCGTAGTTCGTTTCGCGAATGAATTTGAATGTGCCTCGGCGAGTCCCTCACTCGCCGAGGCATTTTTTTTGCCATCACCCGCCCGATCCTGAACGGGCGAATCTCCGATCCCAATCGATCGCGATGCCTCAACCAGCCGACAAGCATCCGCCTGCAGACGCGCCCTTGGGTTCGCCGAACGTCCAAACCAACCCCAACTCCACCCTCTGGACTCGCCATCTCGGGCAGGTCGCAGACTTGAAAGACTGGTTTGAGAAGCTGGCCGGAATGAATCATCGACTCTGGTTCGATTCGGCCTCCGACCACAGTCACGACCGAGGACGCCACTCCTTTTTAACTGCCGATCCGGTCGCGTGGCTTCAGGCATCACTCACCGACCCTGACCCCTGGCCGACCTATCACGATTGGTGCCTTCGACTATCAAAGCAAGAACGGCCCACGGACCTGCCACCGTTTTGTGGCGGCATCGCCGGGCTGGTTGCCTACGAAGCGGCTTGGTGGATCGAACCAAGCGTTCAAATGCCACCGTCATTCCTCGGTGAACCGCCTCCCCTTGGCTTGGCGATTGGAGTCTACGACTGGACCATCGCAGTCGACCACTCAACCGGCTCAGCCACGCTGATCAGCAACGGCCTCAACGAGGATCTGGTCACCGATCCCCAAAGGGCCCAGCACCGCGGCGAAGCAATCCTTGAACGACTCGCTTCCCCCCGATGCGCCCCCACGGCCAGCCATGCCGAGAAATCACAACCATCCGTTTCATCCGGCTTCCTGACCGAGGTGCCCGGCATACGCAGCAACTTTGACTCACCTCGCTACATCGCTTCGGTCACGGAGATCATCGATCGAATCCGCGCCGGCGATTCATTCCAAGTCAATCTCGCTCAGACGCTCACCCATGAAGCAACCTGCAGTGCAGAGGAACTGTACAGCCGATTGCGTCAATCCAACCCAGCTCCGTACGCAGCGTTCTTTGACATCGGCAGCGAGCAGATCCTGAGTTCCTCTCCCGAGGGCTTTCTCCAAATACGAGACCGCCACGTTGTCACCCGCCCCATCAAAGGGACTGTGCCGCGAACCGGCGATGAGATCGAAGACGAACGCTTGGCTCAAGTGCTCGGCGGAAGCGCCAAGGACCGTGCCGAGAACATCATGATCGTCGACCTGATGCGAAACGATCTTTCCATCGCCTGCCGAGACGACAGCGTTCGTGTGACGGGACTCTGCGAAATCGAACGTTACCAAAGTGTTCAGCACCTGGTATCAACAGTGGAAGGCCAACTGCGAGATGATGTCACCATCAGCGAACTGCTCGCCGCATGCTTTCCCGGAGGAAGCATCACGGGAGCACCGAAGATTGAGGCGATGAAGACGATTGCCCGGCTCGAAGGACAACCGCGAGGAGCCTACTGCGGATCCATCGGTTACGTGAGCGTTTCTGGCAACGCAGACTTCAACATTCTGATTCGAACCGTGACACAGCGAGATGGGCAGTGGCACTTTGCTGTCGGAGGCGGGATCACCGCTCGCAGCGAACCGCAAAGCGAACTGGAGGAGACCTGGACCAAAGCCGCCGGCCTGCTGCGTGCCATTCGCCCAACGGAAGAATAGCGAGCCACCACCACTTCCCATCACGATTCACTGGTTGGGATCGTTCAGTTCTGCCGCCAGCTTTTCGCGGAAGATCTTGCTGTTGTGCCGAATGTCGACGGGCAACGGTTGATCACGGATCACAAAACGCTCGATCCGATGCGTGAGTGGGTTGCGAGCCGCACGATCACGCAGCCTCGCCTCGAGCTCTTGTGTTCGACGGGAATCTCCACTGATGGAAAGATCGACTGGCTGAACGACGAGCACCGGCTCCTGCTCCCCCGGCTTCCCGACACCTACCAACGCACACTTCTCGACCTGTTCATCCACATTGAAAACTGATTCACACGGAATGGTGAAGAACGTTCGCTTGGAAGAGACAATCCGATGAGCCTTGCGACCACAGAACCAAAACCGATCTTGATCGTCCAAGTAACCCACATCACCCATCCGATGCCAAAATGGATCCTCGGAGCCGCCTGATCCCTCATGGACTTTATGCAGGGCGTTCTGATCCACCCGAGTGACGTACCGCCTGGTCACCATTGGCCCGCTGACGATCAACTCTCCAATTTTGCCACGCGGAAGTTCGTTGACATCTTCGATCGTGGCGATAGGTCCGTCGTTGATCTCGATCACTTTCCAACGCACGCCGTCAAAACGTGAACCGACACAGACGCCCTTGCCCTTGGACGCTGCTGGCCCGGTTTCTGAAATCACGGCGCGCGACTCGATGGACGCAATCGGCAACGCTTCCGTCGCACCATAAGGCGTTTCAATTCGGGCATCCTCGTGAACAAACCGCCGGAGAGATTCCAGGGTCGCGGCAGGAACAGGCGCTCCCGCGGACAACACGCGTTTCAGCGTTGGGAAGGGCTTCCCCACCGCATTGGCTTCGCACCAGCGAGTCACCGTCTTCCAAAGTGCAGGGGAACCAAACGCCTGGTCCACCTCCCACTGCCGTGCCGCCTGGATCAACTTTTTCGGGTCCACGTCCGCGGGCCGAGTGGGATCCATGTCGGGAATGATCGTCGTCACTCCCATCACCGCATCAAACAAACCGAACAGAGGGAAACACGCCAGGTCGCGTGAGCCTTGCCGAATCTCGTAGCGGTTTCGAATTCGATCGATCTGGGCATGAAAGGTTTGATGCGTGTAGGCGACACCCTTGGGCGGCCCTGTGCTGCCGGTGGTGAAGATCACCGCGGCATCATCGAGCGTCTGAACCTCCGGAAGCGTCAACGCCGAATTCCGCTCACCCAATTCCAGAATTTGCTTCAGCGTTTTGCCCCCCCAAAACCAACGTCGCCCCACGGTGATGTTGCGCTTCGCATTCGGAAACCTGCGTCGCAGGATCGCCCGAATCGCCTGCGCCTTTGGAATCCCCAAAAAGCCATCGGGGTTCACCTCCTGCAAGCAACCGACCAAGTGCTTGCGATCCATCCCTGGATCAATCAGCACCACCACCACACCGGCTTTCATCATCGCAAACACAAGCTCGATGAACTGAGCACCAAACGGAACCAAGCTCACCAAACGCATGCCTGGCTGGATCCCGGAAGCCAACAACCCACGAGCAATCTGGGTGCTGCGATCGTCCAGCGTTTTAAACGTCGTCAACGCGTAGTCGCGGTCAGAACCGTCCCGCTTGGCAGGCCCCGACGGCTCGGCAATCGCAATGCCGCCCGGCAGAACTTTTGCGACGGCACTCAAGCGAGAAGCGACATTGCCGGTTGACCCCGCTGTGCCAGCCAGGACCTGTGAGGATTCTCGACTGCATGGACCGTCACTCATTTTCATTCACCAAGACTTCGAGAATTTGATCCGCGATCGATTCCTGCACGACCCGCTGAGCCCCCTTCCAACCTGGGATACCGTTGACTTCGATCAATTGAAGCTCCCCGGTTTCTGTTTCCAACCAGTCAATCGCAGCGAACTTCAATCCAAAGTCGTCACTGACCTGACGAGCCAATCGATCCCAAGTCGCTTCCATCGGCACAAGTTCGCTCTGCCCGCCACCACGAACGTTGGTCCGGAAATCGGATGCATTGCGACGCCGGATTGCATGCGAGTGATCGCCAATGACCAAGACTCGCAAATCCACCCCACCTGGCGGCACGAACTGCTGGACATACAGGACCGCATTCACTTGAGCGAGTGCTGAGAACGTCGTCCAAGCCAACTCGGCATCGCGAAGACGCATCACCCCGCGACCTTCGCCCCCAAAGATCGGCTTGATCACCACGTCGCCACCCAGGTTTTCAAAAGCCTCCATCGCCGCCGATCGCGATTGCACGACCTGCGTGGGCGGGGTGGGAACACCAAGAGATTGCACACGAGCCAAGGTCGCATACTTATCAATTGCAAACTCCAACGCACTGGGCGGATTGACCACGGCAGTCCGGCAGACGCCGCTTCGCCCACGCACGAAATCATGCAGAACCGCTAGCCGGAACGTGATCTGTTCCATTGAACCCGCTGGCATGGTGCGGGTCAGGATCGCCTCGAAATCCGCCAGCGATCGCTCGCGGGAATCCGTCCCGTCGTGCAGCTGACACCATGCCGTTGAGCCCGTTGGAGTGGGCGCCGTGTCGTCCGCGCAGTGCAGACGGCTCCTCAATGTTTCGTAGTCCGCAAAGTGCAATCGAATCGAGCGACGCGAGGCTGCTGCCTGCAACTCCTGCAGGTGCCAACCCAGTGTGGCAGCACGGCCAAGAGGCTGAGACCGGGATGCCCCGGACGTCGCATCACGCCCGCCAAGAACCAGCACATTCGCTCGACTCATAGCCCGAATGATTCTCGCAAAACGCGATTGTTCAGCTGTCCATGACGCCACGATTTTCCCGTTTGCAACGAGTGAATGGTGACCACCGCGGGGCTGAACAGCATCGGATCGACGCGATAAAAATCGTAGTCGTATCGCTGAAAGGTTTTCGCGAACGGCTGCCCATGATCCTCGGAGGATTCGCTAGGAATTTTCGCGGCCACGCTCTCGATCAGGTCATCCTCCGCATCGATCCAAAGCGTCACCCGGGCCCCGTACAACATTGCATCGTTGGTTCGCCCAATGCCACCCACCGTGTCACCGAGCTTTGCTGGTGGCGGCAGGGGCGCATCGCCATGAGCCGACATCACACGGGCGACGTCGAATTCCAAGGCGTGCAATTTGTGCAACGCCGTCTCGACGCTTCGCGACACCACTTGAGCACTGCCAGCGATGCTCGTGCTCGGAGCAACCGCCAAACAGAGACGACTGGAATCCACGCCACATTCATCCGCCATCGCCTGAATCACGTCCTCCCCCGGCAGCGTCCCTGATTCAAGAACACCCACGGCAAAGTCGTCCCCGGTTGCCGGCCGCGACAACTGAAGCTGCTCCAACATCGCCTCTTTCCCGCGAAGCGAACGCATCGGACCACTCGCCATCGCGAAGTAGTCGCCGACTGAAACGGGCCACCCTGCGTACTGACCGCCCAAGCAGGCCCGAACCGGATGATCCGTTTGAATCGAAACAGCCAGCCCAACCAGGTCCTGGGGCGACGTGGGCGAATAGGAAACCGTCGCCAGATCACCCAAGCAGAGCCGAGCCAGCCCCAGGCCAGCCGCCAACGAGCCACGGCAATCGACCCCAGCGTCCAACACGCGGGCCCCTGCGATCACCGACGCCTCGCAATTCAGTTCCAAGGCGGAATCCCAGAGAGACTCAAAACACCCGTGAGCCATCCGGCACAGCCCAGGATCGGATACGGAATGGGACGGATCATTGGAACGAGCGGAATTCATGCCACCAATCTAACGCCCCCTCCAGCAATTGACGATTGGCCCTCAAGCCTTGCGCTCCACCGAACCGACGCTCAAAATGAACACGCAGCGGTGTTTGCCAAAGTGCGTTGATTTCTTTGCCCCCAATTGAGACGACACGATGCTCCCCAAGTCCACCTTGCCAGCCATGACGCTCGTTGCTGCGCTTGCCACCGGCGTTTTCTGTTGCGAATTGGCAAACGCCACCGACGCCACCCCGAACAGGCAGAGAGCCGAGCCAGAAGTCGGACGAATGGCCAAGGAATTTCGACTCGAGGCGGTGGCTGGCAAACGTTCGGGCGAGGTCAGCCTGAGCGATGTCACGGGCGAAGCCCCCGTGGTGGTCGTTGTTCTGCGAGGTTTTCCGGGCAGTCAGTGTCCCGCCTGTGCCGGGCAAGTCGCTGACCTGGTCAAACATGCCCGCCACTTCCGCCAACGAAACATCGAAGTCCTGCTGATCTACCCCGGCCCCGCCGCGGAACTCAAGGCCAGGGCGGAAGACTTCCTTCAAGACTCCAAGTTGCCCGCCCCCTTCACAATGCTCTTGGACCCAGACCACTCCTTCACCCAGGCCTACGGACTTCGTTGGAACGCTCCTCGAGAAACGGCCTACCCGACCACCATCGTGATCGGCAAAGATGGCAAAATTGATTTCGTGAACATCAGCCGCACTCACCGAGGTCGCACCACGGCGACCACTGTCTTGGATCAATTTTGACTTTGCCCCCCGAATCGGCCGCTTGGCTGCAAGACATCTCAGGAGCCTCGTCCATCGACGAAGTTCAGCATGTTCAAACGCTCTGGAGCGGCTATGGACAAATCCTGCGAGTCAAACTGAAGCAACCAACCTGGCCCGATTCAGACTCCTCGACGAGCACATCCCGGGCAACCAGTGTCATCGTCAAACAAATCTCGCCGCCCAGCTCCACCGAGCCGGGTGGCGCTCACCCGCGTGGCTGGAACACATCGCAGTCTCACCGTCGCAAACTCCGATCGTACGAAGTCGAGTCGGCGTTCTACGCTCACCACGCCAGCCACTGCGACGAGTCCTGCCGAGTCGCAAAGTGCCTGGCCCAAGCCGAGTTGCCCGCGGGCCAGATCATCGTTCTCGAAGACCTGGACCAAGCTGGCTATCCGATCCGCCACCACAGCCTCAACGCCATTGGCGTGAACCAAGGGCTGCGATGGCTCGCACACTTCCACGCTCGATTCCTGCACCGCCGGGACCAAGCGAACCAGTGGAACGACCTGTGGCCGATCGGAACCTACTGGCACCTGGCGACGCGGCCTGACGAATTCGAAACGATGCCGGAAGGGGCATTGAAACAGGCCGCCGCGGCGATCGACGCGTGCCTCAACGATTGCGAGTTTCAAACGCTGGTGCACGGCGATGCGAAAGTGGCCAACCTGTGCTTCGCCGCTGGTCATGACCAATCCCCTGCGATGGTCGACTTCCAATACGTCGGTCGCGGCTGCGGCATGAAGGACGTCGCTTATTTCCTGAGCAGCTGCGTCAGCCAATCCGAATGCGAGCGAAATGAATCTCGCTACCTCGCGACCTACTTCGATTCCCTGCGGGACGCAATGTCAACTCACGGCACCGAACGAATCGAATTCACTGCGTTAGAAAATTCATGGCGTAAACTGTACCCGATCGCCTGGGCCGACTTTGTTCGGTTCCTGGAAGGCTGGTGCCCCGGTCACACGAAACTCACCGGGTACTCCCATCGCATGACCAACCTGGCGTTGGAACACCTTGGCCGCGAGCACACGCCTTCACCGAACGATTAAACTTGACCAAACGAAGCGACGCTGGGCGGCACACCCCTTCTGACTCTCAACTGGAATCCTGCGACATGTTGACCCGATCCCTCCTTTCCATCGCCGCGCTGTCGCTGCTCGTCGCGACAATGCCGCGACTCGCCAATGCCGAAGAAAAATCGCCGCCCAACGTTGTCTTCTTTTTGGTCGACGACCTCGGCTACATGGACATCGGCGCCAACAACCCCGACACCTTTTACGAAACGCCCAACATCGACCGACTGTCGCAATCGGGAATGCGATTCACCGATGGCTACGCGGCCAACCCGGTCTGCAGTCCGACCCGGTACAGCATCCTCGCGGGCAAGTACCCGTCTCGCGTTGACGCGACCAACTTCTTCACCGGCACCCGTCCAGGCAAGTTTCATCCCGCGCCGCTGAACAACCGGATGCCCTTGGAAGAAGTCACCTTGGCCGAGTCCCTGAAGTCGAACGGCTACGCCACCTTCTTCGCTGGCAAATGGCACCTTGGCCCGTCCGAGGAATACTGGCCAGAACACCAAGGGTTTGACGTCAACCAAGGCGGCCACAACGCAGGCGGCCCCTACAGCGGCAAGCGATACTTCTCGCCGTTTGAGAACCCTCGCTTGGAAGACAACACGACCGGGGAACACCTTCCCGATCGGCTCGCCAAAGAAGCTTCCAAGTTCATCGAACAACACCAAGACGAACCGTTTCTCACCTACCTGTCGTTTTACAGCGTCCACACGCCGCTGATGGCACCACCCGAACTGGTCAAGAAATACAAAGCCAAGGCCGAACGCCTCGGGCTGACCGAGCAAGAGGCCTTTGGCGAAGAAGAAAAGCTGTGGGGCAAACCCGAGTGGAAGGGACGCCCCGTCCGACAACTCCAAAGCCACGCCACGTACGCCGCCATGGTGGAAGCGATGGATCAAGCCGTCGGCCGCGTCCTCCAGCAGATCGACGACCTCGGCCTCACCGAAGAAACCATCGTGATCCTGACCTCCGACAACGGTGGACTGAGCACATCCGAAGGCTGGCCAACCTCCAACCTTCCCCTCCGAGGCGGCAAGGGCTGGGTCTACGAAGGCGGGATCCGTGAGGCGTTCATGATTCGCGCCCCAGGAATCACGAAGCCAGGAACGACCAGCAATGAACCTGTTTGCAGCATCGACTTCTATCCCACGATCCTGGACCTCTGCGGGCAAACCGCCCCTCAGCAACAACAACTCGATGGTGTCTCACTCAAACCGCTCCTTCGCGGCGCTGAATCCCTGGACCGGCAAGCTCTCTACTGGCACTACCCTCACTACAGCAACCAAGGCAGCTTCCCCGGCGGAGCCATTCGCGAAGGCGATTGGAAACTGATTGAACGCTACGAAGACGGACGAGTCCACCTCTACAACCTGAAGGACGACATCGGCGAACTGAACGATCTCGCTGAACAACACCCTCAAAGAGTGAACGCGATGCGAGACCAACTTCATCGCTGGTACAAAGAGGTGGACGCAAAATTCCTGCAGCCCAAAGATGGCCAGCAACCCTGGCAGCCCTTCCAAGACTGAACGCCGTCGGCGGAGAAGCCCTACCGACCTGCTTCACCCTCCCGACGCGGTACCGTCTTCCGGGGGACGCGTTTGGTTGACCGCCAGCAACAAGCTCTCTCTAAACGAAGTATCGGGAGAGGTGCTTGCGGCAAAAACTCAACAAAATGCGGCACCACAAAAAGGGCACAATCTCCAGTCGCGGAGCGACGACAGCCGATAGCCTTGGGTTTCCAACCCAAGGTCACCCACGTCTCAACACAACTCCCAAGTCGCGGAGCGACGACAGTTGTTTGCCGCCTCATTCCCGAATGCCCCCCGGTTCGCATCCCGTACGATGGCTCCCAAGCCCGCCGAAATGGTAACCCGACGCGTCAGCGAGACCCGCGTGGCATGCCCGACGCCGGCCCCGTCCGGGGCGACCGTCTGTGTTCCGCCATCGGTCTCGGGGCTTCCGCCCCGAGCTAAGAAAGACGGCCCCATCCGGGGCGAAGCTCCCCGCCGAACGATCCCCCGGTGCGCGCCCCGCCATCGCCTCCACGGCCCAGATTTTGAAATTTACAATTTACAATTTCACTTTTTCAATCCGCCCCCATCGCATCCCTCGCCACCTGTCGCCGCTCCGCGGCTTGCCGAGCCAGGTGGTGTTGCCCAAGACCTCGGGTTGAAAACCCGAGGCTAACAACTGTCACCGCTCCGCGGTTCTTCAAACGCCCCGATACCGACAACCAGTCGCGGAGCGACGACAGCCGAAAGCCTTGGGTTTCCAACCCAAGGTCACACGCCGACGACACACAACTCCCAAGTCGCGGAGCGACGACAGTTGCTTGCCGCCTCGTCACCGAACGCCCCCCGGTTCGTATCCCGTACGATAGGCTCCCGAGCCCGCCGAAATGGTAACCCGACGCGTCAGCGAGACCCGCGCGGCATGCTCGACGCCGGCCCCGTCCGGGGCGACCGTCTGTGTTCCGCCATCGGTCTCGGGGCTTCCGCCCCGAGCTAAGAAAGACGGCCCCATCCGGGGCGAAGCTCCCCGCCGAACGATCCCCCGGTGCGCGCCCCGCCATCGCCTCCACGGCCCAGATTTTGAAATTTACAATTTACAATTTCACTTTTTCAATCCGCCCCATCGCATCCCTCGTCACCTGCCGCCGCTCCGCTGCTTGCCGAGCCAGGTGGTGTTGCCCAAGACCTCGGGTTGAAAACCCGAGGCTAACAACTGTCACCGCTCCGCGGTTTCTCAAACGCCCCGATACCGACGACCAGTCGCGGAGCGACAAAAGCTGGGAACGCGCCCCGAACACCTGTCGGCACTCCCTGGCTTTCCTACCTTGAACGCCACACCCTACGGTCGTGGCGCTCCCTGCTTTCGCTTCCGATACTTGTTCGGATTGTCGGCTTGGCCGGTGATCTCGTACAGGAACATGCTCGGCTTGGTCGGACGTGGCTTGCCCCACTTACGACGCGTCAATGCCAGCGACATCGTCAGCTGATCTTGGGCACGAGTGATGCCGACGTAACACAACCGCCGCTCCTCGGCGATGTCCTCGTCCATCCCGCCCTTCAACGTGCGACTGTGTGGCAGAATCCCATCTTCCATGCCGACCATGTAGACGACCGGGAACTCCAGCCCTTTGGCCGCGTGCATGGTCAACAACCACACCGCGTTCTTCATCGCCAGCTTGTCTTTTTCGCTGCCCATCTCGCGACCGGCGAGCGCGATGTCGGACAAGAACCCCGATAGATCAGGCTCTTCGTTTTTGTCTTCGTAAGCGGCAACCGCGTTGGCAACTTCACCAATCGATGCCATCCGAGACTCACGCTCATCAGGCTGGTCGTACAGACGCGCGATCTCATCCGCGTACGCTGTCCGCTGCAACAAAGTCTCCAAACCTTCTCGCATGGTCTCGTTGGAAAGCCGCTGCTGAACGTCTCCCAGCAACTGCTTCAGTTGGTCGATCCCGCGCAGTGCCGCCGGAGTCAAATCGGCAACCGACTCAGGATCATTCATCACCTGCCAAACCGGAATCCCCTTGGCAACCGCGCGGTCGATCAACATCCTCACGGACTTGTTGCTCAGTCCACGCGCGGGCGTGTTGATCACTCGCAGCAACGAAATCTCATCGTCCGGCTGATTGATCCACTTCAAATAAGACACGATGTCACGAACTTCGCGACGATCAAAGAACGACTGACTGCCCAGCATCACGTAGGGCACATCGTGCTTCCGCAGTTCGGTCTCAAACAGACGAGGCTGCTCGTTCGTTCGAAACAAAATCGAGATGTCTTTGGGCTGAATGTGCTCGTTGTCGATCAAGTGCTTGATCTCACGAACGACGGTCTCTGCCTCCGCTTGCTCGTCTTTGTGCTGCACGATCCGAGGGCGTTTGCCGGACGGCCGATAGGGCTTGAGCACCTTGTCGTGACGCACCGTGTTGAAGTCAATCAGCGTGTTGGCCATCTCCAAAATGGCTCCCGTGCTGCGATAATTGTCCTCCAGCCAAACCACTTTCGCGTCCGGCCAATCCTTGCTGAAACTGAGAATGTGCGACACGTCCGCACCTCTCCAAGCGTAAATCGACTGATCATCGTCGCCGACGACGCACAGGTTCCGGTGAGCCTCGGTCAGGAACTTGGTGATCCGGTACTGGCTCCCGTTGGTGTCCTGGTACTCATCGACCAACACATGGTCGTACTTGCTCGCTTCACGATCACGAATCTCTGCGTGCTCACTGAACAGCATCTCGGTTTGCAGCAGCAAGTCATCAAAGTCCATGGCCCCGCGAGCACGCAGCCCATTCTGGTAACGCCGGTAGCCGGACGCAGCGAAATGCTCCTTGTCGGTGCTGGCGATGCTCATCGCTTCCTCCGGAAACACCGACGCGCTCTTCCAACCACTGATGATCGAGAGCATGTCATTGGGTTTCAGAGCCGTGTTCGGCAACCGCAACTCACGCAGAATCGCTCGCGCCAGTGACTCTTGATCACTGCGGTCATAAATCGCAAAGGTCGCGGGAAAGCCGAGCGCGGGTGCATGCTCGCGAAGGATTTTCACGCACTGAGCATGAAACGTGCTGATGGTGGGCTTGGGCGGCCCTTTTTGGCCGCGTTTCCGCTTCTGCTTTTTATATCCCAGCAGATCGGCCACACGATCCTGCATTTCACCAGCCGCTTTGTTGGTGAACGTGACCGCCAAGATGCGATCAGGCGAAACGCCGTGCTTGATCAGATTCGCAATGCGAAACGTCACCACACGGGTCTTGCCCGTGCCAGCACCGGCGAGCACCAGGAGCGGGCCAGACAAAGTCTGCACCGCTTCGGCTTGTGGCGGATTCAGGCCCGCAACATCAAACGTGCTCAAGGAAGAAGATTCAGCCGTGGTTTATTCAGGCAACGTCAATGTTGACGCGACGACCTTCGCGGTCAAAACGGACTTTGCCGTCGACCAATGCGAACAAGGTGTAGTCGTTGCCCATGCCGACACCCGCACCTGGGTGGAACTTCGTTCCAACCTGACGAACCAAGATGTTACCGGCGATAACGGCTTCACCGCCGAATTTCTTGACACCACGACGTTGCGCGTTGCTGTCACGACCGTTGCGGCTGCTGCCCTGACCCTTTTTGTGTGCCATCGAAGTTCTGCGTTTTGATCAGTGAGGAGTGTTTGTAGATTATTTGAGAGGGCGAGAGATTAGCGGAACGTCCACGTGTAATCAAGTCGTCGTTCTAGCCCATATTGGTCGAGCATGTATTTTTGCTCTTCTGGATCCGAATACGCAGGCACGCCAAAGCGAACCCGGTCTTCCGTTTGATCCATTCCATCGCCAGGGCGATAGAAGTTCAATGTCAACGCTTTCCGGCGGTACGGTGCGTCGTCGCCTTCACCGTCCTGTTCAAATGCATTCGTCAAACCGAACACGTCGATTGAGAAGAAATCCAATCCAGGTTCCACATCCACCCAAGTCGCGACCCCCCAAGTGCCGGGAGCATTCTTGTCCGACGTGCGTGGGATTTTGACAGTGCTGATGTCCACCGAATTGTGCAGTGGTGCAGTGATTTGCTCGCGAATCGCAATGCGATCCATGGCTGCAGGCAAGATCTGATCGACATACTTCCGGTCACTCTCGTGATCCTTCAACACCAACATCGGGAAGAATCGCCGGGAACTGTAGCTGACCGATTCGATCCGTTGGTAAATCGGAGTGTCGGGGTCGTCGACAGCGGGACGTAAATCACCGCCGCGATATCGAACGCGATACACCATGTAGTGCACCAACTTTCGCTGCAGTCGGCCGTCCGGACGTGGCACGTCCAAGTACATCTGACGCAGCGGTTTGAACGAAAACTCAAAGCAGAAAATTTCGCGACGCAAAATCACTTGCTTCGCCATTTCCTCGAGCGTGCGTGAACGAGGGTCGAAATGTGGCTCGCCATTGGGGTGCTTGTCGCTCTGCCACGCGATTTCAGGGTGGCTCTCCATGATCGACTTCAGCGTCAGTGGCCCGTCAAACGTTTCCTTCGGATCCGGGGCGGGCGGGATCTCCGTCACCACGCCCGGCGCGAATTCCGTTTGAACCTGAACCGACGGGTCCGCGTTCTGAGCGTTGGCGGTCACCGAAAAAGTGCCCGCAGATACGCACAAAACAACCGCAATGACCGGTTTTTGCGTCCATTGCGCCAGCACGCCGGTCCAGCCCCGCCTTTGCGGCAAGCCTGCCGAAAGGTCGTCCAAAGATCGAGATCGTGTGGCGAAAGTGAACATGAAAAGCCGTCGTTAACGCTTGGTCGTGGGAAGATCACTGGCTGAGATGACGTGTTCCGGGCCAGTTTTGCTCGGGTCGACCACGTCAGCTGCCTCCAATCTTAATTGCTGACCGGCCGAGGAAGCTGTTTCCGTGCCGTCCAAGCCGGATTTTTCTGCCGAGTCGACGTCGATTTCTTCGCCACCGGTGACCCCAGGTCCTGACCACTGCAGCGAAGCGGCCAATTGGACATCCGAGCCGTCCAACCGAGTCACGCTTTCACCATCCATCGTCAGGGTCGCTTGGACGCGGCGTCCGGTATCATCGCTGAAGTGCATCATGATCCACTGAATCGGAATGCCCTCGACTTCGCCCGTGGCCGTGACATGCAACACTCGCAATCCCGAATCAGCCAACTGCTCCTCGGATCGCATCAACTGATCGAGCTGCTTGCCCAGCGTTCGTTGCACATCCGCTTCGAATGCTTCCAGCGTCAACTGCTTGCCTTCCGAGAGACTTGGCAAGGACCTCAGGTTGCACTGGGCGATGCTCTGTTCGTTCTCGATCATCCGCAGAATGGCCTGCCCGGCACCATCCTGCATGATCCGCCACCGGCGGTCCAGCAGCGCCGAAACACCAATTTTCTCGCAGTCAATCGCCATCAGCATCCGCTCCGATGGCGGCGGTGAATCGAAATCGACGGCAACCGCTGTGCGTGGCAATGCCTGAGGAGTTTCCAGCGGCTTGCGGATCATCCGAATCGTCGCTGTGACATCGAACCCTGGTTCCGCCATCCCGATTTCGCGAGTCTCGTGAATCGCGACCGCGGCCCAAGTGACCGTTCTCACCGAATGCTGGAAGGTCAGTTTGCCGAGCACCCGCAGTTGCGTTGGCACCCCACTGACAAATCCATCCAGCTTGCCCTGAAACTGCAATTTCGCGTTGCTGGCATCATTGGAAACCAAACTGATTTCAACGTCGCTCGCCGCCACACCACTGAGGTTGAACGCGGAAGCCAAATCGTTCGAATCGAGCGCCACTTTCTCGCCCACCGTCAACGTTTGGGTCGGCAAAAGATGGTCGAGCGCGACGCTCGCAATGGGCGTCCGGAGAAGATCCAGCTCGTCATGGTTCAGGTAGTCGCTGGTCGAATAAATCGCTTCAGGCAATGTGTCACGGCGAGCCACAATCGAGCCCAAATTGTCTCGCAATTGCGAGGTTTGGTCCAAGCGGCTCAACCGGCTGACACCCTCCGCCGTGTGGTAATGACGCTCCGCCGCGATGATCGGCGATTCCATGTCCGCGTTTCGCGGCCGCAACAAACGCTCCTCGTAATCCAAGGCGATTTTCGCGGTGATCGGCAACTGCTGCTTCGCGCTCGAGTCATTGCCACGAGCCAGCAACGGGTCCTTGGTCAAATTGACATTCCCCTTGACGTCCATTTCCATTCGAACGCGATACAGCCCCAGATCCAAGCGAGGGCGAAGGATCACATCGCTGGCCTCCGCAGGCCCCGCGGCAACAGCAATCGAACTCGCGCCCCACGTCCCCGCCACGCCGCCCATCGCCAGCAAGCGAGCCAGGAACGCACGACGAGTCGCGGAAGGAGAATTCGAAGAAACACAGCTAGAAGTCGAATTCGTCATGATCAATTCAGCGGATTGGCGGCAGAGTCGAAAATCTCGCGACCGCTTCGCATGGGCGGCCTCAATCCGTTCAATCGGCTCGACCGGTTCTCGCGGTTGACCGGATCTCGCACTTCTTGCCGCCTTTCTCAATCTGAGACCGCCAAAGTTTCAAACTGATTGTAAACTTTGCACTTTTTTGACAGTGACAAGGACACTTGCTCGTAGCCTCAAAAATTTTGTGCACGAGAAAACCAAGCGATTTGCGGGACACTTGCAAAGTCAAATCGTTTTTTTGACTTGGAGCGGACCGTTTGGCCTGAAACTTTCACTAGTGGTCCCTCGTCCTGATCAGGGCAGGGTAGCCGCGCACTTCAGCAGGTTCGCTTCCTTTTTGACACTGGGTCAACGAGGGGAACTTGGTGAGGTATCGAAGACGAAAAACTCGTCTTTTTCGCTATCAACGGTGATCTCAGCGAACTCTCGGTGAGCTCACACGCTCTAATCAGGACAGCCCAAGAAGTCAGCCGAATTTCAGTGATCTGATGCTCGGATACCTTCAACTGGCGTGGCACGGAGTCGCGCTGGACGAGACGGCAGTGAGAAATAGGATGGTTTTTGAGCAGCCCGTTTGGGCGGCGTTGAAAACGAAGTCTCCCTGCCCGATCAAACCGATCGTCTTACGGATAAGGCGACCCCCGGGCAAATTGGATTGACGTGCTGACGACCCGCCGGGGTCGCAAGGACAACGGCACGGACAATCTGGCATTGGGAAACCAAGATCATGCATGCGTCTTACCGAAACATTGCTGTCAAAGAACTTCGCGATCAACTGTCTCGATTCAGCCCTCGAGCCAAGAAGGTCGAACAGTCCTTGCTGGCCGAGAAATTGCTGTCGGAAATTCAGCCCGATCGTGATTACTCAATGGACTACGTCACCTTCCGGATCACCAACTACCGCCCCGAATCGTCGCTGCGTCAAACGATCGCGTCGGCCGACTTGGTGCACGACCTGCGTTTGCTGATCGAAGACCTTTCCGATTCAGCCGACATCAGTGCGGACGAAGCCGGTGAGCACGTGCACACCGTCGCCGATCTCAGTCGCAATTTCCACGTTTCCACCAAGACCATCAGCCGCTGGCGTGACGCCGGCTTGGTCAGCCGCAAATTCCTGTTCGGCAAACGCAAACGAGTCGGCTTCCTGAACAGCAGCGTCGATCGCTTCATTGCCAACAACCGAGACAAAGTCCGTCGCGGCGAACGTTTCAGCCAATTGAGCGACAATGAGAAGACCGAGATGGTCGAACGCGCTCGGCAATTGGTCGAAGGCGGAGCCACGTTTGCCGAAGTCATTCAGCAAATCGCATCGATCATGCACCGTTCGCCCGAAACGGTTCGCTACACGCTGAAAAACTTCGACGCCAAGAATCGACAACTTGCGATCTTCCCTCATCACCGCGAGACACTCAGCGAAGAAGACAAACGAGTGATCCACCAACTGCAATTGCATGGTGCGACGATCCCTCAATTGTGCAAACGCTTCAAACGCACTCGCACCAGCATCCAGCGGATCCTGAACGAAGTTCGGATGCAGCATCTGCTGGAGATGCCTCTGGAGTACATCTACAACGAAGACTTCGAAGACACCTCGCGAGAAGCCGAGTACCTGGGCGAGATGCCCGTTTCCGAATCCGCTCGCAAAGTGCGGGCTCCCTCGGAATTGCCAAGCTACTTGGCGGCCCTCTACGACGTCCCGTTGTTGAACCGGGAGCAAGAGGGGCACCTCTTCCGCAAAATGAATTACCTCAAGCACCGTGCCAACAAACTGCGTCAATCACTGATCGAAGCGGACCGAATGGACACCGCTGTGATGGATCAAATCCAATCGTTGTACGAAGAAGCGGTCAAGGTGAAGAACAAGATCGTGCAATCGAACTTGCGTTTGGTCGTTTCCATCGCGAAGCGCCATGTCGCATCGGCCGAAGACTTCTTCTCATTGATCAGCGACGGCAACATGTCCTTGATCCGTGCCGTGGAAAAATTCGATTACTCGCGAGGCAATAAGTTCAGCACCTACGCCTCCTGGGCGATCATGAAGAACTTCGCTCGAACCATCCCGAACGAATTCAAACATCGTGATCGCTTCCGTGCGACTCCAGAAGAAATGTTCGTTGCACACCAAGACGAACGTCTGGATCCGTACCTGGAAGAAACCGTTCAGCTCCAGCGTCAGCGCGAGCTGGCTCGTATCCTGGACCGCCTGGACGAACGTGAACAAAAGATCATCTCTGCTCGTTTCGGCTTGCAGCGTGGTGTGGAGCCATTGACCCTGAAAGAAGTCGGCGAAGAAATGGGCGTGACCAAAGAACGCGTGCGTCAACTGGAAGCTCGGGCGTTGAGCAAATTGCGAGATGCAGCACGCGACGCCAAAATCGATGTCGAATTGGGTGCCAGCTGAGCTCCATCGAGCCCACCCGAGACAAAATCATTGAGCTAGACTGGGAACCTTCCCCACCCGCTTCCCACCTAGCTTTTGTCGCTCATGAATCGCTCAGTGATCGCAGCGTGCCTTTTTCTGGGCACGCTTTTTCTCAACGGCACCTCCTCGAAAACCTTCGCGGACGAACGCCCCAACATCATCTTCATCTTCGCTGATGACCTGTGCTTCGATTCCATCGCGGAACTTGGCAACGAAGAGGTCGAGACCCCTAACCTCGACCGCCTCGCTCGCGAAGGCACCTCGTTCGATCACGCCTACAACATGGGCTCCTGGAGCGGTGCCGTTTGCTTGGCCAGCCGCACGATGCTGAACTCGGGACGCTTTGTTTGGCAGGCGCAGGAAATCTACAACCAATCCGAAAAGGAACGCCAAGCAGGTCGCTGGTGGGGCGAGATGATGAAGGCCGCCGGTTACCGCACCTACATGACCGGCAAATGGCATTGTCGCGCGAGCGCCGAAAAGTCATTCGACGTCGTTCGCGATACCCGAGCCGGCATGCCCAAGGATTTCCCCGAAGGCTACAACCGCCCGATCGAAGGCCAACCGGATCCGTGGTCGCCATCGGATCCGAAGTGGGGCGGATTCTGGGAAGGCGGCACGCACTGGAGCGAAGTCGTCGCCAATCACAGCGATGACTTCTTCGCTGATGCGGCCCAGCACGACCAACCCACGTTCATGTACCTGGCCTTCAATGCCACTCACGATCCTCGCCAAGCCCCGCAGGAATACCTCGACAAATACCCTGCGGAAAACATCTTGGTCCCCGCGAACTACCAACCGCTGCACCCTTACGCAGAAGAAATCGGATGTGGCCGCAACCTTCGGGACGAGCGTCTGGCGCCATTTCCACGGACCGAATACGCCGTTCGGGTACACCGTCGCGAGTACTACGCGTTGCTAACGCACATGGACGCGATGATTGGCCGCATCCTCGATTCGGTTGAGGCTTCCGGCAAAGCCGACAACACATGGATCTTCTTCACCGCCGACCACGGCCTCGCTGTCGGCCAACATGGTCTTCTCGGAAAGCAGAACCCCTACGACCACAGCGTCCGCGTTCCGTTCCTCGTCAAAGGCCCCGGCGTCAAAGCGGGCGGTCGAATGGAAGAACCGATCTACCTGCAAGACGTGATGCCAACGACGCTGGAACTGGCAAAAATTGAGAAACCGGAACACGTCGACTTCCACAGCGTGCTCCCGTTGATGGACGGAGCGGTGACACCGTACCCAGCCATCTACGGCGCCTACCTGAATCTGCAACGCAGCATTCGCACGCCCGAGCACAAACTGATCGTGTTCCCCAAAGCCAAAACAGTGCAACTGTTTGACATGCAAAACGATCCCGGCGAGCAAACCGATCTGGCCACCAACCCCGCCATGCAACCGGTCGTCAAACACCTCTTCGAGCAACTCCAAAGCCTCCAAAAAGACCTCGGCGACACCCTCGAACTCCCCGCCACCCTCATCGGATCCTAAAAAGGTGTCAGGTACCTTTTTGGATAAATAGGTAATTTACCGCTCCTGCAGCCTCTGAACTGGAAACGGTTCGGAGGCGGTTCCAGCAAGAAAAACGCTGCCTCAATCGCATCACGCGATGACACCATCAACGAAGCAAATCCCCCAGTCCCCCAAAAAGGTACCTGACACCTTTTAGGATCCCGATCCCAACTTCGCTGGGATCAAACTGTTCACGTCGCTGAGGCCGCGGCATGGCAGTGCTCTCTATCTCGGCCCCGACTGAGAAGACAAATGGACCCTACGCAGCGGCACTCGCGAGCCGAGGTTTGGTGGGTGGCGTCAGCCGGCGATCCGACGCGACGGATAGATCAAGGCATTGTTTTTGGACTGTGGTTGGCCGCTTGCATTCGCCGGCCGCAGTGGGTGAAAGATCAGGCTGGAACCAAGAGTTTTCGTCCGAAGCCACCAGGTTGCTTGCTTGCCTGTTCACAAAGCAAGCGAATCGTTCCGTGCTGCGTCGCATTCGCCTGAAGTGACCAGAGCGCGGCTCCCTTGCTCGCCAAGTGCAGTTTCAGTGGCTCGTCCATCGCTTGCAAAATCCGCGAACAGGTTGCATTTTGGTCTTTGATCGCCAGCCATAGAAACAGATCGGTATCACCTGGTGTCATGACCTCCCAACGGGCATCTTCAGACAACTTCCCGATTCCAATTCCGAATTGTTGAAGCTCAGTACGCTCCACATCGGACAATTTTAAATCAGCCGCATCGCTGGAGAGCGTTTGATTGAGGAATTCACGAGTCCGGTCGTCTCGGTCCAGCACGGCAACAATCTTTGCAACGACTTCCGTTTTCCCGGTCACTAGAAACTCTGCCCAACACAGATCCATCTCACCGGGCGACTGAATCGAATCGGGCAGGTACTTCGCTTCACGAAGCTCGTTGGGGGGATCGACAATCAAGTCAATCGCTTGACGCAACGGACCGGATTCCTGGGACCGCATTTCCTGCAATCGTGCATGAGCCTCCGGATAGATTTCCGCAATTCGCACGAACATCAACATGATCGTCGGGTTCTCATCGAACAATTGTTGCCCGACCGCATAGCGCAATGCCATCCAAACCGATTCCGGATCGAAGCGGCGATAGACCCCCGATGTCACCTCGGCAAACTTCGTCGCATCGAGATTGGGTTCGGTTGAATCATGGGCAGCGGCTGACTCGTGTGACATGTTGTATTTCGGCAGAGAAGATGCGTTCGGTTCGGTGACCGCCAGGACTTTTATCCCGAGGACGGGGCACCAAGATTACACATCCAAAGGGGCTGCGAAAGAACACTCGCCCCCGCCGGTGCGTTCATTCACGCAGCCAACATGCCTATCCAATTCCCGACACGGCCCAAAAAAGGTGTCAGGTACCTTTTTGGAAGAGTAGGTAATTTGTCGCTCCCGCAGCCTCTGAAATGGAGGCGGTTCCACCCAGGAAAATGCTGCCTCAATCGCATCACGCGACGACACCATCAACGAAGCAAATCCCCCAGTCCCCCAAAAAGGTACCTGACACCTTTTAGGGTTGGAAATGCCGAGGATGCCTCTCAAGTGGGTGGCAACATCCGCCGGTGGGCATCGGGCATTTGCTGGAGCGGCGCCGAAGCGGATTGATCCGGCCTACTCGTGGGTGGGTTGTGAAATGTGGACTGGCAAGGGAAAGACGGACGCACATTTCGCGCGTTCTTGATCTAACTCGCCCGCGACTGGCGTCGCCATTTCAGCAATCGGCTTGCGCGTTCTTGGCTGGCCAGAGGGCCAGCAGGTTGGCGAGGATCAGGATGGTTCCGCCGAGTATCAATTCGAAGGTCAACCTCTCGTTTGCGTACTCAACGGCACACCAAACGCTAAGCAGTCCGGGAATGAACATGGCCCAGGTGGACGCCATCAGTGGTTCCAGGGTGTAGAGCACCGATGCCTGCGTCGGAGACACGCTGGGTTGAAATCGATTCATCAGCGAAAATGCGACCAAAGACGGGAAGATCGAAAGCAACACGATCAGCCCATAGAACCGGGGCTGGATCGTCAACGCGTACCAACCAGAGTTGCCTGAATCGCTTGCTGCAACCTCTGGAATGCTGGGTTGAATCAGGGCAAAGAACAGCAACGCCAACACGGCGGTGGTTCCGAACATCGATGGTGTGAACGCGAGCGAATCCAGCCGTTTTCCAAACCAATCGACAGCGACAATCTGGCCGCTGAAAAACAACACGGCGAGCAGCGTCAACGTGTCACCAGCTTTCCACTGCCCCAGTCCATCGGGTGCGAAACGCAGGCCGCCGTCGGCCCACTGGAGCAACCCGGTCAGTATCGCCACGCCGATCAGGGACACGCCCCCGGCAAGCAGCACGATTGGTCGTGGCCGTTGTCGTTCAAAGAGCGTCGCAAGAATGGGCGTCCACACCACCGCGAGGCTGGTCAAGAATCCACTGCGAGACGCGGGAATGGTCGACAGTCCGGATACTTGCAAGACCATGCCGACGACGAACAAACACCCGATTGCGATTCCGGCCAGAAAGTGCGGCCACCGAACACGTCGAAGCACCCCGCTGCAACAGACCGCGAACATCAAAAAAGCCAACGCGAATCGCAATCCGGTCATCCATGCCGATGCCGCGGCACGGAACGCCCCCGAGGCCGTGTGTTCATCCACACCAAAGTGCTCGTCAGCGAGCAGATTCAACGCCTTGATGAAGGGGAACGAGGATCCCCACAAAACGTTGACCACGACCAACGCCAGAACAGCACGACGATGCGAAACCAATTGGGCTGATTCTGACAAGGGAAGCTGACATCAGGCAAGAAGTTCGGGGATGGGATCGTCGTCGCCCCCGATCTTAAAGGGACGTCCGTTGGGCGCGAAGAACTCCTCGTCCAGCGGCAACCCTGCCGCCGCAGCGATGGTCTTGTTGAACGACGAAACGCTGACCGGATACTCATCGACATAGCTGCCGTGTTTATCCGAAGCCCCCAGGACTTGCCCACCCTTGATCCCGGCTCCCGCCAGCAAACTGCAGAACACACCCGGGTGGTGATCACGGCCCGCGTTCGCATTCAGCTTCGGCTTGCGGCCAAATTCGGTTGTCAAAACCACCAGTGTCTCGTCGAGCAATCCCTTCGAGTGCAAATCACGGAGCAAGAACCCCATCCCGTCATCGACCTGAGTCGCCTTCTCGTCCAGACGCGAATAGAGGTCTTGGTGCATATCCCAGCCACCGAAGTTGACTTCAACAAACCGGGCTCCCGATTCCACTAAACGGCGTGCAAGCAAGCAACCTTGGCCGAACGAGTTGCGACCATAGGCGTCACGAATCTTGGCATCCTCTTCGTTCAAGTCGAACACTTTCAAATGCTCGCTTCCCATGAGCTTGCGAGTTTCCAAGTAGAGCTGGTTGTAGGCTTCGACATCGTTGTTCTTCCGCTGCGACTGAAACGACTTGTCGAATCGATTGGCGAGCGCCAATCGGCGATAGAACAGTTTTTCATCCAAGTACTTCGGCAACTTGATGTTCTGCAAACCCGAATTGGCATTGGCAATCGGAACGGGCGACAATGCCGGCGGCAAAAAACCAGCACCAGGATGCCGGTTGCCACTGCCGATCAAGAAATTGCCCGGCAACTCTTTGTTCTCACGACCTTGCCGGTCCACCATCCAGGCCCCCATGCCGGGATGCTGAATGGAGTTGATTTGCTTGTAGGCAGTCCGCATCAGGTACCGACCTTGTTCGTGTGCGCCGGTTTCGGTGGACAGTGATCGAACGGTCGCGATGGCTCCCGCGAGGTACGAAAGTTTTGGAAAACGATCCCCGAACTGGATGCCGGGCACTCGAGTCGCGATGGGCTTGGTTTCGCCAGCTTCTTCGACACCAACCTTGGGATCAAACGTGTCCAAATGCGACATCGCACCATCCATGAACAGATAGATGATGTGCTTGGCTTTCTTGGCAGAGGCCGACGCTGCATGAGCACGGCTGCTGGGCGACAACTCATCCCACCACGGCCCGCCTAGCATTCCACCAGCGAATGACACGCCGAGTGTTTGTTTCGCCAACCGGCTGATGAATCGTCGTCGATCTTCCAGGGTGAATTCAATTCCGGCCATGATTCGGTCTCGTGGGGGTGAACCGCAACGCGGGCGATGAGTGAGATGAGAAGGGAGGATGCGATGTCAATCGACGACGCACCCAACAAGGGCACTGTCGGTCACTGGATGAACAAGAACTCTCGTGTGTTCAGCAGAGCCCAGATGATGTTGCCGTAGCCGACACCGGTTTGGTTCTGACTGGAAAGTTCACGCGATGCGAGGACGCGATCTTCTGTCGATGGTTTGCGAGTCAACACGCTCAGGAAAATCGCATCGATTCGTTTCTTGACGTTGTTCACTTCGAGGACGCTGTCGACCAAAGCCGAACCGGGTTCCAACATCACATGGGTGATCGGGCCATTGAACATTGCCAGGATCTGCGGCACGGTGGCGTCGTCTTGGGCCCCATTGATGACCTCTCGATCACCTTGACCAAATTGACGCAAGAAATGATCCGCTGGCAGTGGCGAAGGCAATTCACTGGCCCGGCACAACACGTTGCGTTGGTAGGCGTGCTGGTTGAGATTGCGTTTGTAGACGCCCGCGAAATAGGTTTCCTTGAACTTGGCGGAGCGTCGCTGGACCTCCGCAAAATCCACCTTGGAAAAATCCAGGTCCATCACAGGCTTCATTTCTGCGGCGGTGGGACGTTGGAAAGGCCAGGGGTTGTCCACGGCTAGCGTCAGAATCGAATCCCAGACTTGTTCCGCTGTCATCCGCCGGACGGTGGGGCCGGGGAAGTAGTAGAGCTCACCATCGGTGATGTCGAAATCGACCGCTTGCCGCTGATAGGTTTGGCTGTAGAGGACAATGCGAGTCAGTTCTTTCAGGTCAAATCCACGTCGGATCAATTCTTTGCACAGGTGCTCCATCGCGGCTTCATTGACACATGGATTCTCGTCCCGAAAGTCATCCACAGGATCGACGAAGCCGACGCCCATCAAACGCTTCCAAAGTCGGTTCACGATCGTTTGACTGAACCGAGGATTTTCGGGACTGGTCATCCACGCGGCGAACTGCTCACGCGGCGTTGCCTTGGCCGCAGAAGTTGGGATTTCCCCCCAGAGCACCTTGGGCTCAACAAAGTCCTTCGGCTTGGCATCGCGATAGGCGTAGTCATGCGGCAATCGCAGACGTCGCGGTCGCTCACTGACGATGTAGGTGTTCGCTCGGGCGATGCGTTGAAACTCGCCGGGAACGCGTCCTTTGTCGTAGCGTTTTTTGCCTTCGTTGATGAGCGCGTTCGCGGGATTGGTTTTCTCGAATCCGGGATCGCCCTTTCGCATCCGAGTGCTGGTTCCCGCGGTGAATGCTGCTAGTTGGTAGAACTGATACTGCGACCACTCATCAAACGGATGGTCGTGGCACTGAGCGCATCCGATTTGAGTTCCCAGAAAAACTCGCACGGTGTTGTCGATGTAAGGCAGCGGCATCCCATCATCACGAAGCTGAAACCCGGTCGCGGGGTTGTCCCAAACTTTGCCGTCCGCTGTCAGCATCTCGTAAACCCACTGGTCGTAGGGTTTGTTCTCGGCGATGGATTCCTTGACGTATCCGTTGTAGGGATCCGCGACCAAGTTTGGCTGAGGGCGATCGACCAATCGCAATGTGTCCGCCCACCAGTTGTACGAATGACTGACGTAGTCGGGGCTGGAGAGCAACTGGTCGATCAGCTCTTCCCGTCGATCGCTGGACTTGGATTCCAAAAACCGATTGGCTTCTTCCAGAGTGGGAATGCGTCCGGCGACGTCCAGGTAAACGCGTCGCAGAAAGACTTCGTCGCTGGCCAGTTCTTGTGGTGTGATGCCCTCGGCCAACAATTCTCGTTCGATGAAGGTATCCAGCTCGTTCGCTGCGTAGCGAATTTCTGGGCGACTGGATTGGCGGACGGGAGCGACGTCCATGTCCACTGGCTTCTTCGTGCGGACGCTTTCGGGAAGGCGAATCTTCGTTTTCGCGTTTGACTTTTTGACGTTTCGCTGGTTGGCTCGCTGCGCGAACAGGTTGGGTCCCCCCAAGAAAACCAGCAACAAAACCATCCCAATCAAACGCTTCGAACCGCCTCGGTGACACATCGCGTCGACTCCGAAAAAACCAGAACTCAGAAAAGATGGCATCATGCTCCGTCCCCCTCTATCATAGTCCATCGACTCAGGAGCAACTGGCCAATCAAACGCTCAGATCGCCCGCTGATTTTCACTCCCCCCTCCCAGTCCCACCTCCGCAACGAGTGGTTGCGCAACAAACCGAAGAGGCTCCCGATGCCCTTGGCGTCGAGATCACTTCGGACAACGATTGCGACCTCTCGTTCAAACGCATCCCCACTGACTATGAACCCAAACGGACCCACCTTGATGAATCCTCTGCGTTTTCGCCGGTTCCTTCGCCAACTCACACAGCATGCCTGCGTTGCCATCGCAGCATGCTCGATGGCTTCATCGGCCACGGCCGCACCTCCTGAGGCTGCCGAAGCCACAGCGAACTGGGAAACCAAAACGGTCGCTTCCGATGAGAAGGATTCGAAACAACTGGATGTGGAGATTTATCGGGGTGGAAAGTTGATCGCCCGTCACCATTCCAGTCTGCTCGGTACCCCAGGACTTTACCCGTTGCATTCACCCTCGGGATTGCCGCTGACTCGCGACTACCCGATGGAGGAGAAGGGCCAGTACGAAAAGGACGACCACCATCACCACCGTTCGCTGTGGTTCACCCACGGGATCGTCAACGAGTTCGACTTCTGGTTGGACAAACCCACGCCCCACACCGGATACATCGTCCAAACATCGCTCACGAAAGACGAAAGCGAAGACGGCGTCACCCTGAACACGACCAACGACTGGAACGACAAAGACGGCAAACGCGTTTTGAGCGATCAGCGTCGATGGACATTCACCGAATCACAGGGTGACACCGTCATCGACCTGGACGTCCGACTGAAGGCCACCGATGGCGACGTTGTCCTCGGTGACACCAAAGAAGGCACGCTAGGAGTTCGCGTCGCAGGATCGATGAAGGTCGACTCGAAACTGGGCGGAACCGCACAAAACGCGGAAGGCCTGAAGGACGGCACGGCATGGGGCAAAAAATCGTCGTGGGTCGACTACAGCGGCCCGATTCAGCAAGCCGATTCAGACGAGCCAACCGACTGGCCCACCGCTGGCATCACGATGTTTTATCATCCAGAGAACCCACTTCCGGAGTGCTACTGGCACGTTCGCACGTATGGATTGTTCGCAGCCAACCCATTCGGACGCCAACACTTTGGCCAACCCGAATACGAGGGCGTCAAGATCGCCGAGGGAGAGCACCTCGACCTTCACTTCCGAATCGTGTTGCATGACGACGGCTTTGATCGAGAAAAATCGGCGCAGCATTTTGCCGACTACTCCAAGACCGAACCATCGTTTTGAACGCGTCACAAGTTCCCTCCGGTGAGTCATCGCCGGCATCTCCCAAGGCGTTTCATCCCCAGGGTTTCCGATTGGATGGGCGACGTGTTGTTGTCACCGGCGGCACCCAAGGTGTCGGCGGCGCGATCGCGCGCGGCCTGACCAGCGTGGGCGCGGACGTTGTCTTGATCGGCCTCCAGCATGATCCCGCTGCGGAAGCCACCTTGGTCGCCTGCCGTGAAAACGGTCAGCGTGCGGAGTTGATCCTGTGTGATCTATCGGCACCCGCCGAATCTTGGGTCGACGGGTTGCTGCAACAAATCGATGACGTGCTGCCCGGTGTGGACACGCTCATCAACAACGCGGGCACCTTCATCGACACACCCTTTCTCGAGATGACCGCGGAACGCTATCAAACCACGATGAACTTGAACGTCGGGGCAGGGTACTTCCTGACCCAGGCCTTCGCGAAACGCTGGGTGGCGAATCAGGTCGCCGGACGAGTCCTGTTCACCGGTTCGATCAATGGTTTCTTGGCCGAACCCGATCACACCGCCTATGACACGTCCAAAGGTGCCGTCGCTGCGATGGTGCGTTCCCTCTGCGTTTCGCTGGCTCCCCACCGGATTCGCGTCAACTCGATGGCTCCAGGATTAGTTCGAACGCAGCTGACCGACGTCGTCAATCACGACACTTCGATCGAATCCTGGATGCAGTTGCACACGCCCAACGGCACGATCCCCTCCGCGGACGCCTGTGTGGGAGCCGCCATCTTTCTGCTCAGCGATGTGGCAGAACATGTTCACGGACAAACGCTGCTGGTTGATGGCGGCATGAGTGCGTGGCAACAACCGGACCTTCCCGCCGATCATTGATCCGCGATCCCTTCCTTCCTCTCCTTCCCACCGAAGTCACGCACCATGTCTGACCCTCGATTCCGCTTTCACCGCGTGTTGTTCGCGGCTCTGTTCCTTTGCAGTTCCGTGGGTGCCTTGCATCCAAGTCTTGTTCGCGGCGATGTCAAACTGCCCGGCTTCTTCAGCGACCACATGGTCCTGCAACAAGAAAAACCGATCCGTGTTTGGGGTTGGGCAGAACCTTCGGAAAAGGTCCAAGTCACGATCGGTGACGACCAGGCCAGCACGCAAGCCGACGCAGAAGGGCACTGGGTGGTCGAACTTCCCAGTCGCTCGGCGAGTGCCGATCCGGTTGAGATCAAGGTGACCGGCAACAACGAAATTGAGCTCCAAGACATTTTGATCGGCGAAGTCTGGTTGTGCTCGGGCCAGTCCAACATGGAATGGCGAGTCCAATCCAGCGTCAACGCGGCCGAGGAAATCGCTGCGGCAAACTTCCCGCAAATCCGGCACATGAAAGTGCCTCGCGTTCCATCGCCATTCGCCCAGGACGATGTGCTGGCACCGTGGCAGGTCTGCTCTCCCGAGACCGCCGGCCAATTCACCGCAGCCGGGTACTTCATGGCTCGACGACTGCATCAAGAACTGAACGTCCCCATCGGATTGGTCAATTCGTCTTGGGGCGGCACTCGCATTGAACCTTGGACCCCACCAGTCGGGTTCCAAGGAATCAAAGAGCTGAAAGACATCTCGGACTCGGTCACTCAGCGAACACCGGGAACCGACGCCTATGAATCGGCGTTGCAAAACCACTTGAAATCAACCAAGGCGTGGATCGCGAAAGCGGAGCAAGCGTTGGCAAATGATTCGTTCCTCGAACCCGCCCCCGAATACCCCAGTTCATTGGCGCCGTTCACATCGCACGGCCAGCCAACAACGCTCTACAACGGCATGATTCATCCACTGATTCAAATGCCCATTCGAGGTGCCATCTGGTACCAAGGCGAAGCCAATCGGGGCGATGGAATGCTGTACAAGGCAAAAATGCAAGCGTTGATCGAAGGCTGGCGAGCGAAGTGGAACCAGGGCCCTTTTCCATTTTACTTTGTGCAGATCGCCCCCTATCAATATGGTGATGAAGCAGGCCCGGTCCTGGCCAAGTTCTGGGAAGCTCAAACGGCGTCACAAACCATCCCCAACACCGCGATGGTGGTCACCAACGACATCGCCACACTGGACAACATTCACCCACCCAACAAGCAAGACGTCGGCAAACGCTTGGCTGACCTGGCGCTGCGTCATGACTATGGAAAGACGGACTTGGTCGCACACAGTCCGGAACTGGAATCCATGCAACCCGAGGGCAGCCAGCTTCGATTGCGTTTCAAGAACGTCGGCGGTGATTTGAAAACCAGCGACGACCAATCGCCCAATTGGTTTGAAATCATCGGTCCAAATTCAGGTGGATTCCAAACAGCAACGGCCAAGATCGAAGGGAACGAGATCGTTCTGTCATCCCCCAAGGTCCAGCATCCCGTCGCCATGCGATTCGCCTGGGACAAACTCGCCGAGCCCAACCTTCGCGGTGCGACCGGTTTGCCCGTGTCCGCCTTTCGAGCTGGCAAAGTCCCCTCGTTTGCCCAGACGATTCCCGGTGCGGACGAATACGAATTGGTCTACGAACTGGACCTGAACAAACTGGGAGCTTCCATTCAGTATGACATTGACCGCCACGCTGACATTTCCAAGTTCGATCGCGTCGCCTACTTGGTCTCTCTGGAAGATGCCAGCGGCAACATCAAATCGGTCTTCGTCAGCATGGATGCGTTCACCGACGACATCGAGAAACTGGCCATCCCCACGGTCGAATCGAAAGCGACTTTCCAGCAAGCGGTCGAGTCGATGAATGTCCATTGCAGTGATGCCAGCGTGTCCAACGGAACCGGTGTCTCAACTGGACGGATTGAGTTTTGGCCCAACAATTACAGCCCCAGCAATGACGCGAAAGTCCCCGGAGCATCTGGCACGGCCTTCGACTTTGGCGACCAACCCGGGCCGCCCGCGGATGGCTACGGCTGCATGCAAGTCCACAACGTGGGCGCCCGCGAAACCGTCTTTGCACTCAACAATTGGAAGCGAGGACGGGACGCCGATCTCGGAATTGGCAATCACTCGGGTGAGCACACGGATTGGACCTTCGCCAGCAACGCGGCTCAGTACGACAACAAGAAGTTGCAGGTCTTGGTCCGTCCCGTGAAGTGACCGCCGAAGGCAACTTTGGCCCCCCGCCCGCTGGAATGCTTGCGGACCATCGAACGGGGGCGATGCGCGACCGATCAGGCCAGCTCAGGAACCGTTCGGAATTAAGCTGTAGCGGAGCGGCGCGAGCCGCCCGGTGTGTCACCGGAGGGCTCGCGCCCTTCCGCTATCTTTTGAAATCCCGAAGTTGTTTCCGAATGGTTCCTCAGTGATTGGCTTGGCCTTTGATGGTTCGCTGAGCGACTTCCCAAGCCTCATTGAGATGCTCGGCGTAGGCGTCAGAGGACAACAGGTTTTCTTCCGAGGCGTTGCCGCGAATTTCGATCAGCCATCCGTCGACGTAGGGCGATGCGTTGATGACAGAAGGCTCGTCCAAGGCGTTGTCGTTGATCGCAATCAGCTCACCTGCGATCGGTGAGAACAGATCGCTTTCCGCCTTCTTGCTCTCAATCGATCCGATCGTTTTGCGGGCCGACAAAGGCGTTCCCGGTTCCACGATCCAATCCAGAAAGTAGACGTCTTGCAGCAGACGCACCGCGTACGCTGACAACCCGAACCGCCAGACGCATTGCTCGCTGCCACTGGCAGCGGACTGGTCCGGCGATGGCGTCGCCCACATGTGATTTTTCGCGTAGTGATAGCTCTTGGGGAACGAGGCCTCAAACTCGCCCATTGCGAATTGGAACTGCTCACCGAGAGTGGAATCTGAATCGTTCATCTTGATCAAGCTCGCTGAATCACTTGGCTGCCGCGATGTCTTTTTCGGCATGCACAAAGCCTTGCGGGAAGACACGCTCGAACTTGCTGGTTGCGACGCGTTTCCACAATCCGGTGCGGCCCACCACCTTGCCGACTCGCGTCACGGGCACACCCCAATCGGTCGATTCAACAATCGACGCTTGCTCGGGCGAGACGCAGAAGATCAACTCGAAATCTTCTCCGTCACTCCAGGCATGTTCCAATGGCGTGCGGCCACTCGTTTCGGAAAACTGATGAGCCGCATCTGAAATGGGCAGCGATTCCAATTCCAACTCCGCCCCCATTCGGCTGGCCGCCAGCATCCGGTCGAGATCCAGGCTGAAACCGTCGCTGACATCGATCGCCGCATGCACGTCGACTTTATCTTTCAGCTGCGCCGCCAATTCGACTCGCGGTTCAGGGCGAAGATGCCGCCCCAACAAGCTGCCACCGAGAGACCCGGTGACGAACAGAGCGTCGCCCTCTTCGGCTCCCGTTCGCAACCACGGTTTTTCGACCCACCCGAGCACCGTGATGCTGATCGAGAGCGGGCCGTCGTACGTGGAAAGATCGCCGCCCGCGATCGCGACTTGGTACTTCTGCGCCGCTTCGAGAATGCCCTCGTAGACTTCACCTGCGATTTCCGTCGCGTTTTCGGAAGGCAGTGCCAATGTCACCAGTGCGGAGGCAGGCGTCGCCCCCATCGCGGCGATGTCACTGAGATTGATCGCCATCGCTTTGAACCCGATGTCGGCCAGCGACTGATCCCCCGAACGAAAATCCACGCCATCAAGGATTTGATCGGTGCAGGCAACCTGACGCAGGGAAGACGGGGCAGACGAGGATTCCTCCGGCCAGTCAATCACCGCCGCATCGTCGCCGATTCCGACGGCGACCTGAGGCAATTGACGAGTTCGACCGCGAAGGTAGGCGAGAAAGGACTGTTCCATTCTGAAGTTCAGCTTCTATGTCAGGGAGTGTTTGGTGGGCAGCATGCGAGCGTCATCGACAATCATCGTCCCTCATCCCAGCATCTCGCAGCATACTCCGCAAGCAGTTGCTCGATTTACTCTGCAAGCAGTTGCTCGATGGTCTGACGCATTTGCTGTTCACCGGGGGTGCCTTGCCAATTCATTTCGCCCTGCCACCATCGACGAATGAACCCCTTCTTGTCAATCAAGTAGGTCGTCGGCCACATGGTATTTCCCCAAGCATTCCAGTTGCCCGATTCTTCGTCAAACAAAACCGGGTATTCAAACCCGTCCTTTTCCACCGCAGCCAAAACCCGTTCCCGACTTCGCTCGGCCGATGTTTCCGGCCTTTGGATTCCGATCACCACCAATCCTTGGTCCGCCATGTCGTCATGCCAGGCGTGGTAGTGCGGGAAGTTTCGTTGGCAGTTGATGCACTGAAACGCGTAGAAATAAACCACCACGACTTTGCCACGCAGATCTTCCATCGTGGCGGGTTCGCCCTGAATCCACTCTGCACCGTCGAGCACAAACTCGGGGGCTCGTGGGTAGGTTCGCATCACCTTTGAGAAGTCGAACGTCGCGCCCAGCAATGATCCGATTTTGGCTTGTTGATCCCGAGACAACTGGCCGACCAAACTCTGCCGCTCTCGAGCTTGGATCGCGGCGACATCACTGGCTGCTTCGGCGGCTTCCAACTCTTTGTCCGCGACCTGTTTCTGCAGCTTGGCGACTTCCTCGTCGGTCGCGGCAAACGTTTCTTTGAGCGTTTCAACTTGGCTGTCGCTCAATTCCAGAGCGGCGATCGCATCGGGATGCACCACAAATCGAGTTCCAGCGGCCTGCTTTTCCAATTGCTCCAAACGCTTCATTTGGTCATCGGACAAAACCCCAGCCAGTCGGTTTTTCAGCGTCGACGTCAACTCTCGAATCTCAGCGGATTGCTGCTCGAGGGGAGTGATCCGGTTGACCCACCAGCGAGGATCAACCTCCGCGATGGCGTCGTACACTTGCTGGATCTGATCGGTGGAAAGCTGCAATTCTGCGTGCACCGAGTCGTCACGAATCATCTGCAGCACGTACGGCTGAGCCGGCGAGGCGGACGGCTCTGCCGCCACCGCTCGATCCATGCCAACTGTCGTCGCAAAAATCCCCAGCACCGCAACGAACCAGAACATCAAAACTCGAATCGGCATCGGGAATCTCGCTAGAGCAGACGGAATCGCTTGAGAAGAGGCGGTTTCAGTCGACGAACGGCCCATCGCACTGTCGACCACTGACCCAACGCGAAATGATTGTATTCCCCCAGTCTCCGCCAGAGTCAGCCAAGCCAGCTGACGAGCCCGGTTTTGGGGAAGGTCACCCCAAACGCGCCGGCACAGGAAATTGCAAACTGAATTTGGTCCCGCGGCCGGTTTCACTTTGAACCGAGATCCGCGCCCCGTGAGCCTCGATGATTTTTCGAGCGGTCGGCAATCCCAACCCGGAGCCACCATCTTTGGTGCTGTAGAACGGTTCGAACATGTGCAGCACCGTGTTGTCGTCGACGCCGGATCCGGTGTCGATCAAGTCCAGGTTCACCCCACCACGAGTGCTGTAGGTGCGGGCCCAAAGCTGTCCGCCATCGGGCATCGCTTCCAGCGCGTTCTTCACCAGATTCATGAGCGCCGATTGCAGCGCGTCACTGTGCAGGCGAATCGATGGTAGATCGGGATCGAGATACCGCTGCAACTCCACGTCTTGGGAATCCGCCTGAGCCTGGTAGGCATCAAGGACTTGTTGGATCTGGTCATTCAAGCTGCCGGGGACCAAATCGATGTGCCGCAACCTGGCAAATCGCAAGAAATCTCGCAGCAGCCCTTCCATGCGTTCGCACTGGTTCCGAACCATGTCGACTCGATTCTGGCAGCGACGACTCGACGGAGAATCGATCTCCATCAAATCTTCACTGAGCAAATCGATGTTCATGTGGATGATGGAAAGCGGGTTCTTGATCTCATGGGCCAGCGACCCGGCGAGTTCCGCCAGTTCTTCATAGTGGCCGCGTGCCTCACGCATTTCCGCTTCGTGTCGAGCTTGCTCGCGAGAACGGTCGCTGCGAGACGAACTGTCACGTGCACCGCCCGCTTTGGCAGGGGGATCATTCGAGGGCAGAGTGTCGTCGTGACTGGAAAAAATCGGCTCGGACATGAAAGAACACGGGACAAAGGGCGGGCAACGGTTCGGCCCCATCTCTCCGGAGGGCTCAGCAGCCATCAATTGTATCGCTCAATCGCCCCGCTGCCGATTGCCGAACCCCTGATTTCCCGGGGGGAAGGAACGAATCGCGGAGCATCCATGGGGACCCTCCCACGGCGACTGGGGGCAACTCACGACCTCGACGAACGTGTGCTTCGAGGCTAAAACATCCGATTCGCTCATTTCTTTTCCCGAACGATCTCGATGGGTCGCAAATGTCCTCCGCTGCCGCTGCTTCCGAAACCGCTCCGAACTCCGACCCGTACATTCAATCGCTGTTTGCCGAACGAATTGGCGGAGCGAACTACGGCAAGAGCACCGAGATTTACAAGTTTGAAAAGATCAAACGCGCCAAACGAAAAGCCTTGGCGGATCACCCTGAGCGGCAATTGCTGGACTTCGGAATCGGCGAAAACGATTCCATGGCCGACGCGTCGATTCGCGAAGTCATGGGCCGTGAAATCAACCAAGTCGAAAATCGTGGCTACGCTGACAATGGCGTCGCGGAATACAAGGCAGCCGCCGCTCGATTCATGCAGCGTCAATTTGGCGTTCAGCTGGATCCTGAAACACAGATCAACCACTGCATCGGCAGCAAACCAGCTTACGCAATGTTGCCGGCCTGCTTCATCAACCCAGGCGACATCACGATGATGACCGTGCCGGGCTATCCCGTCGCGGGCACTCACACACGCTACTACGGTGGCGACGTCTACCGATTGCCATTGCTGGCCGAGAACAAGTTCTTGCCCGATTTGGACGCGATCCCCGACGATGTGTTCCGTCGCACCAAGTTGATGATTCTCAACTACCCCAACTCGCCCACGGGTGGCACGGCACCGAAGTCCTTCTTCGAAGATGTGATCGCGCTGGCGAAAGAAAAGGAGTTCGTGGTCGTCAACGACGCCGCTCACATCATGCTGACCTTTGACGGCAAACCGTCCAGCTTCCTCGAAGTCCCCGGTGCCTTGGACGTTGGTGTCGAAGTTCACTCGATGAGCAAAGGCTACGACATGATCGGATGGCGAATGGGATTCGTCGCCGGTCACCCATTGGTTGTCAAAGCGTTCTCGGACGTCAAAGACAACAGTGACAGCGGTCAATTCATCGCCACGCAAAAAGCTGCCGCGGCGGCACTCGATGACGATTCCATTCCAGAACGCATCCGCACCAAGTATCGTCGGCGAATGGAAAAACTGGTCAAAGTCCTTCGAGACTGTGGCTTCGAAGCCGAAATGCCAGGCGGCACCTACTTCCTCTACACGAAGTCACCGTCCGGAACAGCCAGCGGCGAAACCTTTGCCGCTGCGGAAGATGCGACGCGGTTCCTGATTGAAGAAAACGGCATCGTCACCGTGCCCTGGGACGACGCCGGTTCGTTCCTTCGTTTCAGCGTGACTTACATCGCCGAAGACGAAGCCGCCGAAGATGCCTTGATGGCCGAAACGGCTGCCCGGTTGAACGGAGCCGGTTTGCAATGGAAATCCTAGGCGGTCCCCATTTCTCGGTCGCAGGAGCAGGCGAGAGCCACGGCCCTGCGGTCACCACGATCATTCATGGGTGCCCTCCTGGGGTTCGCATTCGTCGACGCGATGTGCAACCGTTCCTCGACCGACGTCGGCCAGGTGGCAACAAACACGGCACGCCCCGCAATGAAAAGGACAAAGTCGTCTTTCTGTCGGGGCTGTACCAGGATGACATGGATGCGCTGCTGACCGGATCGAAATTGTCGGTCGAGGTGGACAACCAATCGTTTGCCACCGAAGGCTACGAAGACGGCTTCACCACCGGGGAACCCATTGCGGCGATCGTGTTGTCGACCAGCAAAAAATCAGGCGACTACACCCAGTTCAGTGGCCCTACCGGGGAAGTCCGACCGGGCCACACGGATCTGGTGAAATTCCACCAATCCAAAGGCTTCGTCGACGTTCGCGGTGGCGGGCGTTCGAGCTACCGATCGACCATCACCGATGTCATCGGCGGCAGCGTGGCTCGCCTCATCCTAAGGGAATACTTTGGGACCCGGTTTGTCTCTTCGATTTGCCAAGTCGGTTCGCTGAAGGCCAGTCGTCGGTTGGCGGACTCTCTGACGATTGAGAATGTGGACGAGATCGAGAAGACGCTCGGCGAAGCTGAGATCGCTTCGATCGATTCAGACTTCGCAACCGAAGCCGGTGAGCTGATCAAGGAAACTCGCAAACGTGGCGATTCCCTGGGTGCGGCGGTCGAAGTGGTCGCCGTTGGCGTTCCGCCCCTGGTGGGTCAACCGCTCTATCAAAGCCTGAAGGTTCGCTTGATGGGAGCCCTCGGTGGCCTCAACGCGGTGCAGTCCTGCGAGATTGGATCAGGCGCCGATGTGATTCCGCGGACCGGCAGCGAAAACAACGATCCGATTCGCAGCAAGGGCTATCAATCCAACACGCACGGTGGATTGATTGGTGGCATCACGACCGGCAATCCCCTGGTTGCTCGAGTCGGCTTCAAGCCCACCTCGACGATCAACCTGCCGCAAGATTCCATCAACAAGCAGTTCGATGAAATCGATTTTGAGTTGGCCAAGGGTCGGCACGATCCATGCGTTGGCGTTCGAGCCGGCGTGACATTGGAATCACGCATGGCGATCGAACTGCTCAACTCCGTGTTGGCCTATCAAGCCACCGCTCATTGTGGTGACTCGATCAAGCTGTTTTGAGCGAGCGAGTGTTGCTCGCTCGGTCGAAACCGAGCGATCCATGCACCTGCGATCTCAGATCGCTTCACTGCCTTCGAACAAGGACACTTCCGCTCCGTCGAGGAAGCTGACCAGTGACTTGGCTCGGTAAGGTTGCTGCAACTTACGAACAGCCTTGCTCTCGATTTGACGAACACGTTCGCGGGTGACCTGGAAGATTCGCCCCACTTCTTCCAACGTGTAGGTGTAACCGTCGGCCAAACCGTATCGCAATCGAAGGATCTCACGCTCGCGGTAGTTCAGCGTTTCCATCGCCAAATCGATCTGGTGCTTCAACGCTTCGCGGTTGGTTTCCACCAACGGATCGTCATTGCGATGGTCTTGCAGGAATTCACCAAAGACACTGTCGTCGTGATCGCCAACCGGCTGATCCAAGGACAATGGCTGGCGACTCATTTTCAGAATCACGCGAGTGTCATCGAGAGACAAACCACTGCGACTGGAGACTTCTTCCGCGGTGGGTTCCCGGCCATGTTCTTGGACCAAATCACGAGTGATTTGGCGGATCTTGTTCATCGTGTCGATCATGTGCACGGGCACACGGATCGTGCGGCTTTGATCCGCGATCGCTCGCGTGATGGCCTGACGAATCCACCATGTTGCGTAGGTGCTGAATTTGTACCCTCGAGCGTGCTCGAATTTGTCGACGGCTCGCATCAAACCCGTGTTGCCTTCTTGGATCAGATCCAGGAACGACAACCCTCGGTTGCGATACTTTTTCGCGATCGAAACCACCAACCGCAAGTTGCCCGCTGACAGAACTCGTTTGGCGGCGTCGTAGTCATCGCGATAGGTGTCGCATCGTTCGACACGACGAGAAAGCGTGCGAGGTGTTTCGTAGGTCAACCGCATCAGGCTGCGGAGTTCGGATCGCAACTCATCGCCCGACGGCATGCCAGGCATGGTTGATCGATGATCGTCCGCCAAGATGGCCCTGATCTCTTGCATGCGTTCGCAACTGCGTCGGAGCTTTTCAAAGATGGGCTGCAGCTTGTTGGTTCGCAGATTCATCTCCTCGACCAACCGCACCGCCTTGTTTCGGCGAATGACGAGGTTCCGCCAAGCCGCACGACGACGACGCATTGGCAGCGACGAATTGATCGCGACCATGTAGTCGCCGCGGTTTTGATGCAGCAAGTAGTCCAATGTGCGAGTGTTGGGAACGATCCGTTTCATGATCGCTTTTTTCTCGGCCGCGTTGGTCACGCTGACTTCGATGGTGCGATCCAGACGCAATTGCTTGTCACGGACCTGTTGCAGCAACTTCAGTGCGGCTTGCAACATGAAGTCCGTTGCCATCATGCAATGACGGTAACGTTCCCGGGTGGCTTCGATCTGCTGAGCCGCGGCAACCTCCTGGTCTCGCGTCAACAATGGGATCTGCCCCATTTGCATCAGGTACATACGCACCGGGTCTTCGGTGGGATCGGTCGGAAACTCGTCGCGACGAGAAACCGCGTCTTCGTCGCCTGCCGCACCGGCTTCGATTTCCTCGGAGATCGAATCCGAGAACTCCTGCCCCATCGTGCGTGATCGGCGATTGACCGAATCCTCGGCATCAAAGGCGTCGTCCTGCAAGCTACGGCGGCTGAGCTTCTTTCCCATCAAGGTCTCCTCGACACCCGAAACATTATCAACACGATTGGGTGAGTGAGACCAAGCACCGGCGGTGCCAGTCGCCTCTTGGGGCAACACATAAATCATAGCAAACCGTTGTCGCAGAAGGAGTTAGGCGGACTGACCGCCTGCGGGATGAATGAGTTTGCGACGTGGCGCGTGGGTTCCAGACATCACCGACGTTGCGTTCCCGCAACACTCGGTGAACAACCACCACACACCTCAACACCGTGATTATTTGATGCACGACGTTCCCCCGCCTCGCATATCAAAACGTAGGTCACGTCTGAGTGATGTCACGCAAGATTTGAATTTCGTTGTCATCATTTTGGCTCAACAGATGGATCTCGGAATCCGGCCCGCGGGGGCAATCCCCCCCGACCAGACGCCTCCGCCCTGCCGAGCTGATTTGGTGAATCAGGTGCCCCACCGTCCGCTACAACGATTCCCACCCACCGTCTAAACTCCCTTGTGGCGTTGCGAAAAAATGCGTGGTCGCGAAAGCGGTCCAATCAATAAGACGCAGCTCAACGACGCGAAGTTCCGTGGAGGTTCCTCGAATGCGACTGGATGGATTGGATGAGTGACTGGGCCGACTATGCGCCGCTGAGCCCCGAACATGTCGCCGATCCGTCGCGTGTCCACCAATCGCTTTCTGCGATCGCAGGCAGCGGCGTCTCCGAGGATCTGCTGCAACTGCTTTGGTCGGGGCTGGTTGAACACCTGCACCTGACGGATGACCCCGACGAATCCATCGATCGCCTGAGCCAGTTTATCGGCGTCTCGCGCAGCCCGATGGCTCTGCTGGCGCTGTTCGAACGCGATCCGATGATGCTGCCTGCGTTGCTGCAGGTACTCAGCACCAGCCCAGCGATTGCAAAATTGCTGATCAACGACCCGGAAAGCTTCGACCTGATTCGAGCCAGCGACGGTTCCCCGGCGCAGCGATCGGTGCTGATCGACGAATTGTCCGGCGAAATGGAAACGATTCAGTCCAACCGCCGCGCTTCGTTCGCGATCCGGCGATTTGCGAGCCGTGAAATCCTTCGAATTGCCTACGGCGAGTTTGTTCGTGGTCTGCCACCGGACAAGGTTCAATCTCAAATCAGCTTCGTCACCGACGCGATCATGGAGGCTGCATTGGCGTTCGCAATCACGTCCTTGTCGGCCAAACGACCAACCCCGCAGCGCATCGACGGAAGCCAACCGAGATTCTCGATCATCGCCTTGGGCAACTACGGCGGGCAAGAAATTGGCTACGAATCGCAACTGGATTTGTTGCTGCTGTGCGACCAGATCGACCGCAAGAACGCCAGCCACATCGACTTCCATCAACAGGTGGCTCGCAGCCTGGTCGAACTGTTGCAATCCAACGGCAGCCAGGTCATCCCGTTCTCGTTGCGATTCGACCATCAACCCACTCAGAACGAATTGATGTTGTCCGACACCCAGCGTTTGGGAGTTCAGTCCACACGCCCACAATCGTCGTTGGGTCGTCAGCCGACCAGCAGCTCAGGAGCCGACATCGACTTCTTCGGCATCAACGAAGCCGCCACGCATTACGAACGGAATGGACGCACGTGGCAACGCCTGGCATTCGTCAAGGCACGCCACGCAGCGGGCGACGAAGCATTGTCCCAGTCGTTCCTGAAACGAATCGAACCCTGGGTGTATCACCACTTGCTGACTCGCAGCGAGATCGCTGACATCCGGGTGCTGAGGCGGAAACTGGAAAAACGAGCCCTCGCGACCACCTCCACCGACGCCACCCCGATCGCGGATGTCCCCGGCGGTCGTCGCGACATTGAACTGACCATCCAGTTCTTGCAATTGCTTCACGGAGGCGACTTGCCTGATGTTCGAGTCACTGGAACGCTCCCCGCCATCACAGAACTGTCGCGACATGGGTGCCTGACCTCCCAAGAGGCCACCATCCTGTCGACCAACCACGCGAAACTGTGTCGCTTGGAACACCTCTTGGCAGTGCTGTTTGATCACCGAATCTCACACTTGCCCGACGAGGCAGATGTTCGCGCTCGGCTCGCTTGGCGACTGGGAGTTCGCACCGAGCCGGCCGATGCCGCTGCCATTCATCTCAAGGGGGACGCGGCACGTTTTGAAGAGATGTTGCAAGAAACGTTCGACGTCAATCGAAAGATCATCAACCACTTGATGGTTGACGAAGTGCCCCCAAGCGAAATTCCAGTCCCCGACGGAAACTCAGGTTCTGGCGACGACAGTGAACCCAGTTCGCTGCATGATCTGGCGGTGATCACCGAACTGATCCTGGACCCGGATCCAGACATGGATGTGTTCCACCAAACCGTCGCTCAGTATCGATTCAACCACGTCCCGCAAGCGATCTCCAATGTGCTTGCGCTCAGCCAAGAAACGGTTTCGTTCCTTTCTCCTCGGCGATGCCGCCACTTCTTTGCTGCGGTGGCTCCTCGCGTGTTGCAAGAAATCGCGGCTTCTCCCGATCCAGATTCCACGCTGGCTCGGCTGGTCGCGATGACGGATTCGATTGGCGCCAAAGCCACCCTGTGGGAATTGTTGCGGACCAACGATGCGACGCTTCGCCTCACGGTCTCGATGTGCTCCTTGGCTCCTTACCTGACGAACATCCTGATCGATCATCCCGGCATGATTGACGAATTGATCGATTCCTTGGTGATGGATCGTCTGCCCACGACCGAACGCTTGGATGCGCAAACCATCCGGTTGTGCGATGGCGTGGACGAGATCGTCGACGTGCTACGAAATGTCAAAGCCAGTGCTCATTTGATGATCGGCGTCCGTGATCTGCTGGGGAAGGAATCCATCGATTCGATCAGCCAGTCGTTGACCGATACGGCGGAAGCCTGCTTGCGTCGCGTCATCGACCAGGAACACGAGCGGCTTGCCCAACGGTACGGAGACCCCCTCGATCAAAACGGGGAACAATCCGAGTTGGTCGCTGTCGCTCTGGGACGTTTTGCCGGCGGCGAAATGAACTACCACAGCGACTTGGATCTCACGTTCGTGTACACCGCGGAGGGCGAAACCCAACGTCGCGTTGGCGGTCCAAAATCGACACTTTCCAATCGTCAATTCTTCAATCAGTTGGCGGGCAACATTCTTCGGCGGATGGACCAATCCAACGAAGGCCGCTTGTACGAACTGGACTTGCCCTTCGCCGGCGGCGCCGACGAGTCGGTCTTGGCAATGTCACGGGACCAATTTCTCAAACCGTTTCGCCTGCGGACCGCTTCGCTTTGGCAATCGGTCACGCTCTGCAAAGCTCGACCTATCTCGGGTTCCCGCGAAGCACGCGAATCGATTGACCAGATGCTTCAAAGGGTGATTCGCAGCGTCAGTTGGCGTGACAGCATGAACCGGGAACTTCGTGACTGGCGTGAAAACAACGAATCCACCGCAGGCCCCAACAACCTCAAACGCGGCGCCGGAGGGCTGGTGGATATCGAATTGATTGCTGCCGCAGGCGTCCTCCGAGAGGCCCATGACAGTGACTTTCCGCTCCACGCCAACACCGTTCAGTGCCTGGAAGAACTCTCTCGCCGGAAGTGTTATGCCGAAGACGATGTTCAAACCTTGGCTCGCAACGGCCGTCTGTTACGAAGCATCGAAGGCAAACTCAGATTGCTCAACACAGTGGCCCGACATGAGCTGCCGATCGGCTTCGAAGATGAAGAACCTCCGCTAGAACTCAAACAATTGGCGATCCTGACGGGAACCGAAACACCTCGTGAATTGCGAAGGCAATGCGAAGCGATCCGCCAGGAAAACCGTGACCTGCTCAATCGGTTGGTGCCGAAAACCTAGTGGTCTGTCACAGCTAAAAGTGAGGGTTGATCGTAGTGGACGAGGCCACGAGTCCTTGGATTTGACGCCAGTTCAGGACTCGTGGCCTCGTCCACTACCCTAAAAACAAGTCCTGACAGACCACGAGTGCCGTGCCACAGCTTGGAATGAGAGTGGATGAGAACCGACTAAATCAACAGTCGAACTAGCGTCAAAACGCGAAGCTGTGTCGCAGGACTGACACGTGATCTCATCGGCAGCATTCACCTCTCGAAAAGGTCAGAGGGTCGCTTCAATCCATTCTCGCCAATCTTGCCACTGAAATTCGTCCATGCTGGACGCTGGCAACGAGGGCAGCATCACGGTTCGGCCCAGGTCGGGACGCTCCAGGTGAACCGACAGCAAACCGTTGATGTCCAGCTCGAACCCGAGTCGTCGCCTGGGGTTCACTTCGTCGGGCGCCACCTCGATCGTATGCCGACCAAGAGTCTGCCAATTCTCGCCAATCTTGCCGGAAGACTCCACCAAAGACAAAGTCATCTGGTTGTCGCGTGCGGTACCGTTGAGCTGACGATTGGTGCGAGCTGGCGTGGGCGTTCCTCTTGGAATGATCGGCAAAATTCGCCGCTTGCCGTCACGATCAGCGACAACGAATCCAATGGAATGACCCGCCACACCTTTGGCAGGCGGTTCCGAACACAACTGGCCTGGCAACTCGGACGCCACACAGGCTGCCGCGCCGTGAGCCGCATCGACTTGATCGTAAAAAGCGATCGCCGCATTGGGAGCCCCTTTCGTCAGCACACGATCGCGAATTGCCGGCAAACGCAACAAGGGCCCCATTGCCAAACAATGCCTCAGGTCAGACGGCAGCACACCGGCGCGCTGGCAAACCAACTGAATGCTTTCTTCAATCGACAACATCAAATCTTCGCACTGGGTCAACCACTCCTCACGAGTCAGTTCCACCGTGTCAACGTGGTTTTGGTGAGCGATCTCCACCCGTGTTTCGGGCATCAACAACAACTGGTTCATCGCACGCTCACCCGCCATCTGGATGCGTGTGACGTGAATCAATTCCTGTCGGTTGGCTGGCAGCCCTTGAACGCGTTGGGGATCGCATGGCAACCGAGACGAAATCATTTCCACCAATCGCCGGGACCATGCCATCGTGCCGTGGCACCAATGTCCCGAGGTCGCGATCTGTCGGATCTGGCCGCCGTAGACTTGCAGAACCGATACGTCCAACGATTGCCCTGTCAGGCCGACATACAGGATCGGCGCCGACGACTGCGAATCGATTGGCGGCAACGGTTCTTCCGCATGACTGCTGCGAGATGGAGTTGTCATCGCGAAGCGTGTCACCGCGATGCTGCGTTCGATCAAACGCACCGCTGGCAAGCCCGCCAATTGCGCGGCTTGATAAATCGCGCGGCGATGCAATTGGTCATAACTCGAAGGGACCGTGATCGCGACGGCATCGGGCCAGCGTGCATGCCGTTTCCAACTCGTTCCCAACGCCATCGGCGACGACGAATCGCCATCAGGTGAACCGGGTGAGTCCAGTTGGCTCAATGTGTTGCCAAGCAAATGCCGCATGCACAATCCCATCGTGACCTCGGGAGGGCACATCCGCCCACCGATCCGCCGCATCATGTCATCGCGGCCAAAGTACATCATCTGGCAATGAGCCACCCGCTGCGGATGCCGCTCACGACGTTCGTAGGCACTGTCACCAAACAGAATTGTCGACAGCCCGGTGTCCCGGTCCGTCTTTTCAGCGACCGCGATTCGGCACAGCGGACGGGGGCCTTGCGATGACATCCCCGGCCATCCCGACAACATGGATCCATCGGACTGAGTGATCGCAGTGGCAGCGTGGGTCATCCCGAGCTCAATGCCGATGACACTGAGCAAACCGCGGCGTGTGGATTCCCCTCCCACCGTCGTGTGATCTTCGCCGGTTTCGCGTCTCGCAAAATCCAACACCCAGGCGGGGGTCGAACGGTCGTTGTCGTAAGGCGACATCGCGCGCGCGACTTCGTCCATTGAGCCGTACCGCTCCGCCGGATCTTTGGCCAGCATCCGACGCACGATGTCCGCCAGTTTCAGATCCACGTCGTTGCGAAGCGTCATCAGATCCGGCACTTCACCATGGCGATGACCGTACACCTGTTCGACCAAATCGCCCGTGAACGGTGGATGTCCCATCAACAGATAGAACAGCGTCGCCCCCAGCGAATACTGGTCGCTGCGCGAATCGGCCGAGTTGGCGTCCTCGAGTTGTTCCGGTGAGATGAACGACAACGTCCCCAGCAGAGGTCGGTTCTTCGCTTCCGTGGTTGCAGAACTGAGAGGGTTGTGATCCTCCGGAAGATCCAATTCCCGTGGCTTGATGTCTCGAGGCGAGGGATACCAATCCGCCGAAAAACGAGCCAATCCGAGATCCAATAACTTGATCGTTCCATCGTGGGCTCGCATCAAGTTGCCAGGTTTGACGTCACGGTGCACGATGCCGGCCGCATGAGCGTGATGCAGCGCGAAAGCCGCTTGGCGGATGGCGGATGCGGCATCACCGATCGACATTGGGCCTTGATCGTTGACCCATTGCGACAGCGTTCGCCCATCGACGTACTCCATCGCCAGGTAGTGAATGCCGTCGGCTTCTCCCGCATCAAAGGCGGTGACGATGTTCGGGTGCATCAACCGGGAAGCCGCGCGAACCTCTTCGTAGAACCGATTGACGGATTCCACGCGATCGAGCCAACGAGTCGGCAAGATTTTGAGTGCGACAACGCGCCCCATCGACCGATGCTCGGCCAGGAACACTTCGCCCATCCCACCTCGGCCGATTGGGCGTCCGACTTTGTAGACCCCCACAATCTCGGGGATGGACCGATGGAACGCTTCGACTTCAAATCCAACCTCGGAATGCGTTTGGTCCCGAGTCAATTCACCCATCGATTCGGCCGCGGATGCGTCCATCAGTTCCGCCCACGAACTGGCATCGTCCCCACCGGACTCCTTGGAGTTTTCGGTGTGACGTCGCGTGTCCCGGCCGGCGGCATCGCCGAACAGTTCAGGTTCGTCAGAAGAATTGGACAAGGGCAGACGGAGGATGGGAGATGGAGAAGGTGCGAGAACGCAACCGAAGTCCCTTCCTGACCGAGTCGCACTCGGTTCCGGAACTGGCGCCCTCGGCCTACACTCTTGTTTAATAGCGTAACGACGCAGCGGAAGATTATCCGCCATGATTTTCGCATTTTCGGTCCCTCCGTCCACCCTTCCCAACGAATAAACCGCACCTGTGGCCCCGACTTCCTCCTCCGACGCCCCCCGTCTGCGAATCGCCACCCGAGAAAGCCCCCTGGCCATGTGGCAGGCCGAACATGTCGCTGAATCCCTCAAAAACCGAGGATTTCAGACCGTCATCGTGCCTTTGGTCAGCAAAGGCGACACCGACATGCGTCCGATCGACGGCACTCGTCAGGTCGGTCTGTTCACCAAACGTATCCAACAGGCCCTCGTCGACGACGAAGCCGATGTGGCGGTCCACTCGCTCAAAGATTTGCCCACGGAACCGGACAATCGCTTCGCATTGGCAGCGGTTCCCCCCCGAGAATCCGTCTTGGACGCGTTGGTCTTTGCCGACAACAGCCCCCACTGGAATGCCTCCTCCAGCGCGTCAGGCAGCGGCTCACCGCTGGCCTGTTTGCCGCAAGGATCTCGAGTCGGAACGGGCAGCACACGACGGTTGGCCCAGCTGAAACAACTCCGTCCCGACCTGGAAGTCCTGCCCATTCGCGGCAACGTGCAGACTCGGTTGGCCAAGCTCAACGCGGGCGAATTCGACGCGATCGTGCTGGCCCACGCTGGAATTCTGCGTCTGGAAATGACCCGCCTGCCTCACCAATTGTTCCCACTCGACGAAATGCTGCCTGCACCCGGACAAGGCGCCTTGGGGATCGAAGTGCGAAGCGACAACCCCAACGCACTGCGGGCAGTCTCCCGTTTGAATGACGCTGCGGCACGCTTGGCTGCGACTGCAGAACGCAAAGTCCTTTCCGAGCTCCACGGCGGGTGCCTGGCCCCGATTGCCTGCCACGCTCATCTGGACACTTCCGATCAAGGCACTGAGCTTTGCCTGAATGCGATCGTGATGTCAGCCGATGGGAACGAACGATTGCAAGAGCAGGCCCGCGTTGCAGTCACTCCCGACGACGCCGATTTGGAGGTCGCCGCAGCCCATCAACTGGGCACGTTGGTTGCCGATCGACTTCGAGCGAACGGTGCAGACCATTTGATTCGTACGGTTCGCGACGACTCCTGATTCCAGGCTGCCACCACCAGCCGCCACCCTCCCTTCGTTTCACCTCCCCCATCGATCATGAACTCACCTGCGAATTCATCTGCCGCTCGTCCCACCGCTGGCCCCAAGAGCGTGGCTGCCTTTGAACGTGCCTCCGCGCTGATGCCCGGCGGAGTCAATTCACCCGCACGAGCGTTCGGTGCCGTCGGTGGCACGCCCTTGTTCATTGAACGAGCCGAAGGCCCCTACCTGTTCGACCTCGACGGCAATCGCTACCTCGACTACATCGGTTCGTGGGGGCCCATGATCCTGGGGCACGCGCATCCCGAGGTCATCGGCGCAATCACCGCGGCGGCCTCCAAGGGCACCAGCTACGGCGCGCCGACCGAAGCCGAATCCCAACTGGCTGAGCAGATCATCGAAGCGGTTCCCAGCATCGAAAAGGTCCGCTTGGTCAACAGCGGAACGGAAGCCACCATGAGCGCGCTCCGTGTGGCTCGAGGCGCAACGGGACGCAAGAAAGTCATCAAGTTCGCCGGCAACTATCACGGCCACGTCGACGCATTGCTGGTTGCGGCCGGAAGCGCTGCGGCAACGTTGGGTGCCCCCGATTCTCCCGGTGTGACCCCCGGTGCCGTCCAAGACACACTCGTTCTGTCCTACAACGATGTGCCCGGTTTGCAGAACGCTTTCGAACAACATGGTGCCGAGATCGCTGCCTTGATCTTGGAACCGGTGGTGGGAAACATGGGCTGTGTTGTGCCAACGATGGAATTCTTGAACGCCGCACGCGACCTGACAACGCAGCATGGATCCATCCTGATCTTCGATGAAGTCATGACCGGTTTTCGAGTGGCCTACGGCGGAGCCCAAGAACGGTTTGGAGTCACGCCCGACATGACCACGCTGGGCAAAATCGTTGGCGGCGGGATGCCGTTGGGAGCTTACGGCGGCCGCGCCGAGATCATGAACCAGGTGCTTCCGGCGGGCAAAGTCTTTCAAGCCGGAACACTCAGCGGCAACCCGGTCGCCGTCGCCGCGGGCTCGGCAACGCTGCGTTTGTTGAAAGAAAATCCTCCCTATGAGCAACTGGAGCGATTGGCGACCCGTTTGGCCGATGGCCTGGACCGCGCCGCCAGCGACGCGGGCATCGCTCACACAGTTGCCAAAGCCGGCGCGATGCTGACTCTGTTCTTCAACCCGGATTCCGTTCATTGCTGGGATGATGCGGATCGCTGCGATCGAGAGGCATTCGGACGCTACTTCTGGGGGTTGATTCAAGAAGGCATCTACATGCCATGCAGCCAATTCGAAGCGATGTTCTTCAGTCAGCAACACACCGAAGCGATGATCGACGAAACGATCGCCGCCGCGGACAAGGTACTGAAGTCGCTGTAAGAGCGGGCCGGGCGGCTCTCTCTTCCTGCTGCTTTGACTTGGCATCGACACCGAAGAAACGGCCAGGAACCCTGTGAGTCCCGCTCATTGAGGCCCAGGATTCTGCCCGTCTTGGTAGGCACGCAGGCGGTCGATCAGCACCAGCAATCGATTCGCGGCGGTGGGCAACGCGACTTCACCCAGTTCGGTGAGCGCGGCGGATGGCCCGCGAGTTTTCTCGCAGACCTGCTGCATCTCAATGGAGATGCGGCGAGCCAAACGTTCTTGGTCTTGGCAGAACCGCAGCCGGGTTTTCCAGCGAGCCACATTCTTGGCTTCTTCGGTGGCCGGCACTCGATCGCCGGAACGCACCGTCGAACGTTTTCGGCTGAGCTGATCCTGCGCGGCGGTCAGCTCCCGTTCGGCCAGGCGATTTTGATCGCGCCAGTACGCGATCTGATTGACCGAGAAATGTTCGTCGACACGATTCAGGATCGCGTGAATGGAGTGGCTGGACTGACACATGCGGTCCGCCAATCGCTCGACAGCCTGTCGAAGGGCATCGAGCGAATTAAGGTCTCTGACGTCGCTTTGCGTCACGCCAGTTCATCGAGGAAGCGGTCGAGTGCCGCGTCCATCTTCTCCGGAGTGTCGTAGCTTCCATCGGCGATTTGACGACGGATGTCGGCCACACGATCAATCCGGATTTCACCGCCACCGGCAATCGGCGAGGCAGAATCCAATCGATTGACGGAAGTCGCGGCACTGGACAGGTCGAGTTGGTCCACTGGCGCGGCGGTGGTCCTCTGCGTGGCGGCATCTGCCTTCAGGCGGTTCGCACCAGCATTGGCAGCTGGCTTGGAAACCGATGAAGCGGCTTGGCTCGTAGAAAGTCGAAATGGACCGTAAATTTGCATCTTGACGCGTGCTCCCGGGAGGAAAGCGGAATTGACAACCGGATCCTATGCCGGACCTTCGTGGCCCATTTGGCATGTCGATCGATCGACAAAAATTTGAAAAGGATTGTGGGTGTGACAACCGATCCGTCTTGAACAAACGCCAACAGCGCATGCCAATCAGGGAACTCTCGACTCGGTTATCAGCGTTGCAATCCTTGTCCCAGGAATCAATCCGTCAGAATCGGTGGAGACTTCGCAAGCGCAGGTTTCGAGAACACGTCTGATATCGGCTTCCAAGACCCAGGGCCTGCAGTCCCAATTGAATTCTGAGCAAAAGTTCTGGGCAAAATCCTGTTCGGTCACACTAGCAATCGCGTGAAACCGCCGGCAAGGTCAACGCAGCCAAAAAAACCGGCTTTTGCAGACGAATTGTTTCAAGCCCGAACGATTTCCATCCGAGACGCTTCCGTCTGCATTCCGAATCGTTGGGCGGGTGCCGTTTTCAAGTGCTGTGATTGTCACCACTTGCGGCTCTCGGTTCACCCACGCGAGAGGTCGCGAAGCCTTTTGGTGCGGGTTTCCGTACGGTGCACCTCCCCCGAAACAAAGAGGTCGTGCGGCTTTCAGCTGCTTTATTGCCAGGCGCTTGTCATCACCCTCCCCTTGGGAGGGTCGAGCGAGGGGAGGGCTCAGCGTTGGATCCAGCGCGTAACTCTTCCCGGCCCGAAGCGGTCCGACCCTCCCAAAGAGAGGGTGAAGAAAAACGGCACGACCTCTGCAGCGGGCGGGGCTCGCAAGCTGCTACGAGCACGGCACTTAAAAAGCGGCACGCCCTCCGCCCTGGGGGCCACTCCACCGCGGCCAGCTCGTCCCAACACCCGAAATCGTGGCACGAGCAACTCCCACGCCGACGGTTCGGGCAAGGTACCGGCTTGCCCGAAAGGTACCGGCAAGGGACGATGTTGGCCCGCGTCATTCTTCATTCGCCATCCCCATCGTCGCCGACGGCTTTTCTCGGACCCCCGATGACCACGAAGACAGAATCCTCCGCTCCCTCCACTGCAAACGCCAACGTGTGCCTCGTTGTGCTGGCCGCTGGCAAGGGAACTCGCATGAACAGCGAACTCCCCAAAGTGCTTTGCCCGGTCGTCGATCGCCCCATGATCCACTTCGTTTTGGACGCCGCTGACAAGGCTGGCATCCAAAAGAAGATCGCCGTGGTGGGCTATGAAGCCGACCTCGTCCGCAAGGAACTGGGGACTCGCAACGACGAGACATTGTCCTTCGCGGAGCAAACTGAACAACTCGGCACGGGACACGCCGTTCAAATGTGCCTCGATCAATTGGCTGATCACGATGGCCTGACACTGGTCATCGCCGGTGACTCGCCGCTGATCCAACCGTCCAGTTTGATCAAATTGATTGAGCACTTCCAAGCCACGCGTCCCGCGTTGCTGCTTGGCACACTGACCAAAGACGACCCGACGGGGCTCGGCCGCATCGTGCGAGACGACAGCGGACAATTCACCGGCATCGTGGAACACAAAGATGCCACCGATGAGCAACGTGCCATCTGTGAAGTGAACATGAGCACGTACCTGTTCAACAACGCCGATTTGCTGGATTCGCTTTCCAAACTCAGCAACGACAACGCTCAAGGCGAATACTACCTGACGGATTGTGCTCGTCTGCTTCACGAAGCTGGACGTCCCGTCGAAGCCTTGCCCGTTCTGCAGGATTGCGAATCGCTTTCCATCAACAACCCTGAGGAACTTCAATTGGTCGACCAAACAATGCGAGCGATGGGTTATGCGTGAACTGAAAATCTTCAGTGGCCGAGCAAACCATGATCTTGCTGAAAAGCTTTGTCGTCACCTGCATCTGAAGCCAGCTCGCATCACGCTGGGACAATTCCCAGACGGCGAGAACTACTGCAAACTCGATGAAGACGTTCGTGGTCGCGACGTGTTCTTGGTGCAACCGACTTGCCCGCCGGTCAACGACAACTTGATCGAGTTGTTGACGATGATCGATTGCTGCAAACGAGCCAGCGCCGAACGCATCACCGCGGTCATTCCCTACTTTGGGTACGCGCGTCAGGATCGCAAAGATGAGGGTCGTGTGCCGATCACCGCGAAATTGGTCGCGAATCTGATCACGCGGGCGGGTGCGGACCGGGTCCTCACCATGGACCTTCACGCCGCCCAAATCCAAGGATTCTTCGACGTCCCTGTCGATCACTTGTACGCCGCTCCGGTGATCAACGACCACTTTGTCAGCCGACGATTTTCTGGTGATGAAGTGGTGGTCGTCAGTCCCGATGAAGGCAGCATCAAACGCGCACTGGGTCACACCAAACGGCTCGGTGGCAGCTTGGCCATCGTCGACAAACGCCGCACCAACGCTCTGGAAGTCCGCCAGAACACGATCATTGGCGGTCCCGTCGAGGGCAAGATCGCGTTGATGTTCGATGACATGATCAGCACCGCTGGATCCATCTGCGGCGCAGCTCGCTTGGTTCACGAAGCCGGTGCGAAAGAGATCCACATCGCTTGCACTCACGGTGTTCTGTGTGGCCCTGCCATCGAACGACTTCGCGATGCTCCGATTGATTCCATCACCGTGACCGACACGATTCCCGTGACAGGTGAGAAGTTGCTGCCCAACCTGGTCCAACTTTCGGTCGCACCGTTGTTGGCCGAGGCGATCAAGCGGATTCACCACGACCAATCGATCAGCGAACTTTTTCGCGAACGCTGATCAACGAGAGACGCCACGGCGATGCGATGACAGAAAAAGGTACCTGACACCTTTTTCCCGACTGCTCCCAAATCACTCTGTGTCCTGGCAGAAGTTTTCGACAATTCCCACGCCGGTCAATCCATTCCGGCGAAGCTCGCTGACGAGTGCCTCCACGTCGGATTCGTTGGTGCGGCTCATGTCACGCACGATCAATGCCGAGTCACAAAGGCTGGCGGTCGACAAGGCAGCGGTGCCGCAATCAATGATCACCAGATCAAAGGATTGCTTCAGTCGTTCGACCACCTGTTCCAACTCGCTCGATGCCGGGGACAGTTCGTCGGCACCAGGCAACAAGGGAATCAAAGTCAACGCGTCGGACTCCGATGCCACCGCGACTTCTTCCACGGGGATGCCATCGCGAATCGCATCGATCCAATCCAGGTCCAGTTCGAGGGCAAAGTCATCGCTCAGCGTGGGGCCATCGATGTCAGCGTCGACCAAAGCAACCTTCATTCCGGTGTAAGCCACACTGAGCGCGATGCCCATCGCAACCGTCGAACGACCTTCGCCGGGCAGCACACTGGTCACAGCGATGGAACCTAGCCCGTCGACTTGAGCGTCCACGATGTGTTGTCCCAATTGATCGGCCAGCGATCCACAGAGGAACAATTCCGACACCGTGTCCGGGATTTCAAGTTCCGTCACTTGCCACGCGGCCACAAACGCTCGCTTGGCAACTTCCTTGGGTTCCTCCGTGGGAACCACAACCGGCTGGGCTTCCGCAACGGGTGCTGGTTCAGCAACTGGCCGAGGCTCAGCAACGGGAGTTGGTTCAGCGATGTCCGCGGTTTGCTGCTGCATTGACTCGGCGAGATAACGTTCCGCTTCACTCACCTGCAACGTGACCCGAGCCGCCACATCCGGAACCGAATGCGATTCCCAATCACAAACCGGTGCACGGGGTGGCGCTGAGTCGAAAGCTGGCGCCGGCGAAGCATCCATTTCGATGGTGTTGGTTTCGACAGCCGGTGACGCAGGTATCTTGGCGACGCCCGAAACGATCAGCGGCTCGCCAATTCGTCGAGCGGTGTCATCCACATCGACAGGACGGTCGATGCGTAAACGAGTCGATTGGTCCGCCGTTTCCATCCAGATGGAGGTGGACTCCGTCACAGATGCATCCAACTGCATTCCGGTCGCGTCGTCGCGACGATCACCCCGCATCGGCTTCAATCGATCCGAGGGTCGTTTGATTGCCGACGGGGAATCTTTCAGCAAATGCGTTTTCGGTGCGGGGATCACAGGTTCCTCCACCACGGCCGTGGTTTCGTCGACCGTTTCTCGTTGGCGACGCATCGAGGCGGCACGATCCAGTCGCAACACCGCCTCGTCCAGTCGCCGTGTGACTCGTTCGGATCGCTCCAAACCAGTCAATGATTCTTGGGTGGCGGTGTCATTCGTCCGCGGTGGAACCACGGCGGAATCGATCGAATCGACCGCCTGCATTTGGGCCACCGTCTTGGAAACGTAACGACGATTCCGGGCGTGCGATTGAATGAAGTTATTGGGTTGATTCATCACGTTTCCCTGTCACTCAGCGGCGCAGATTGGATTCGGGAAAGAAAGACGGGGTGGCGACTCTGGCTTCGGGCTGGTCGCCGGAGGAGGGAACTTGGTTTCCAACGGAAACCTCCGGCCCATCTCCTGGCAAAGCAAACTGAAAATCCGGAGACAATGGCGATTGGGTGGTCGGGAACACTTCCGGCGAAGCAGGTCGTGCACCATCCGCCGAGGCTTGCTCCCCCAATTCCGATGGCATAGGCGGCAGGTAGTCGATCCAATTGGTGATCAATCCTGGCGTGCCGGTTTGCAACGGGGCTGGAATGGCGGGCGACACAGCGTCCACTGGACCCTCACTGTTCCCGGGAAGAGAGCGATCGTCGTCAGGCAGCCCCAACTCCGAATTCGCTTCTGAAACTGGCGAAGTCAAACCAGGGTTCGAAGGAGCCATGGCGACTTGAGGTTCACGGACCACGGGGGCGAATGATTCAGCAGCCGGTTCGCTGTGAAAGGGAGCGGAATCAAAAGGAGGCACTCCACCAACGCCATGTTGGGTCGCGGAGGATGCCAACTGCGATTCCACCAGACTGGTTCCGCTTGGAGCCGATCCGAATTCGCCCGCACGTGTCGGCTGCCCTAATTTTGTTTTACTCATCGAATGAGTCGGTGCGTTCAACCCTGGCATGTCGCCCGCTGGGCCTTCCAGGCCCCCACTGTTCGCGCCCTCTCTGCTCGAGCCCCCCAATTTCGAAGCCCCCGCAACCGAGGCCCCTGTCTTGTAGGAGTCAGCCTTGAAGGGCGTCGGTTTCGGGGCCAAAGTGTTGGCTTCCGCGCCAGCGACTTTCGTTGCTGAATCGGAGATGGACCGAGATTGTTTGGGTCGAGGTGTTTTTTTACTGGATGCCACCGAACCGAAACTGGACTTCGCTTCCAACTTGGATGCGGTTTCGTCGACAGCCGGTTCCTTTGCGCTCAATACTTCCGAGTTTTGCTGAGCGTTGGGATGCCTTCGCGGAGCGAACACCGCCCAGCATGCAATCAGTGCCAGCAACGCCAGCAGCGTGTTCCGAGAACCAACCAGAGCCAGGGCCCGATTGCTCAGCGATTCCGAGGTGGCTTTCCAGGATCCGTCCCGGTCGGTTTCGGCGGGCACCGAGGCTTTGCTTGCGTCCACAGACGTGTTGCGTGGCGGCGAGCTTGGTTGAGTCGCAGCAAACGATTCCACTGCTTTCGCGATCACCACCGGTTCTTCCACCGCAGCAGGTGGCGGAGGAACAGGACAAGTCACAGCCGCAGCAACCGGCGTCAAATCGGGAAGCCTTGTGACGCTGGAATGATTGACCGCGTCGGGCGCGGTTTGTGTCGCCGCATCCAGCAAGTCTTGCATCACCGGTGAAGCGGGTGCGTCTTGCTTGACGGACGACGAATCCTCCTCGGCACAGCCCTCACCTGAATCCGTTGGCGGATGCAAATCGGGCAATCGCAGCAGGGTCGGCGCGATTTCTTCGAACTCCGCGCGTGACGGATTGGAAGGACGTCTTGGATCAGTGTTTTTGGACGCGGTTGTCATGCGTACTTCTCTCGTTTTGGAACGTGAGTGGTCGACGGAAACATCCTCCACGTACAGGACTCTCCAGGCGCAACATCTCCCCCTCCACGGATCGACAACGAACGGAAACGATCTTGAGGGAAATCCGGAATAGCGAAACTTTGCGGGCCAGGACAAGACGGATCAAGCCATGATCCACCTCCGTCTTAGTTTCACGCGATTGCGTTTCATTCCTGTCCCAGCAATCCGCCCTGCGAAAAGGTCGTGCCGTTTGGAAATGCCGTGCTCGCAAGGGTGAATCCACCCTCCTGAACGCAATTCAAGCAGGTCGGTAGGACTGATCAGGCACAACCATGTGAGCCGTTTGGGCGTTCGCCCCGGTTGGACGTGGCAACAGTGGCGTTTTCTAAAACAGTCCAAATGCCGAAAGACTCCTGCCGACCTGCTTGGCGTCTTGCGAACCCCGCCCGCGCAGAGGTCGTGCAGTTTTGAAGTACCGTGTTGCCAAGCGTTTATCATCACCCTCCCTTGGGGCGTTCGAAAAATAAATGGTGGCGGGCGTCTGGGTATCGCCCCGGATGGGGCCGTCGTGGGAGTTGGGGGCGTCCCTCGCTCACGCTTCGGGTTGTGATGGGTGGCTGCTGCAGAAACGGCCCAAAACCCAGCACCAGAAAACGGCACTACCTCCGAGCGGGTGAGGACAATTCTCAATTTCAATTGACTCTGCTAAGTTGGTCATCGATTGATCTCCCCATTCAACCTTTCGGTACAAATCGATGAAACAAGTTTTTCAAGGCGTTTGCTTTGCCTCTTTGGTCGCCTTCGGCGCCTGTGCATTGCCCGGTTGTGGCTCCGACGAACCAGCCTCGGTCGTGGATTCCACGGACCTCGACGCCATTGCCGAGTACGAACGCATGATCGCTGAAGAAGAAAAGTCTGCGAATGAAGGCATGGAAGCCACTCAGTAACCCGCTCACAACCGAGTTGTCCCAAAAGAAAACGCCACGTTGAAATCAACGTGGCGTTTTTTGGTTTCAGAGGAAGTCACCGCAGCTTGTTCTTGTCAGGCTGCGGCGGTCAAAGACGATCAGAATTCCTGATCGATGACTTCGCGTGCACCTCGTGAGCCGAGCGCCCCCCACAAGCCATAAGGGCTTTTGGCACCCGGTTGGTTCATGTTGGCATCGTTTCCACTTCGCCAAACGACCGGGTTGTTTTGGTTCCCTGATTCGATGGACGAGGTGATGAACTTGACCGCACCATCCCCCATCAACACGTGCACTCCACCTTGGTGACGGCTCGACATCGTCATGATCGACGGTCCGTTGGAATCGTGCGGAATGCAGGCGGGACTGTTGGGTGGAAGAATCGTGTGGACCTGTGACTGAGCGTTTTGGCAATCCGCCCAACGGTAACCACGCCCCTTGCTAACGCCCTCCAGCGACCCCGCCGTCCAAAACTGCGGCCGCTGCGGATCCACCATGGTGGGCTCTTCGATGCACAGACTTGGGTTATCGCGAATATTGGCTTGAGCCGACTGCCCACTGGGATGTTTCTTCGCCCGCGTTCGGTTGTCCAAATCCCCCAAATCCGTCGCAATCTCGCCCATCGCGATGGTGTTGGACAAACCATCGAGCACATCACGGAATTTCACCTGTTTGTGCTTCACAAAGAAACCACGGTTGGCAGCGCGAGAATGCTGGGCGTAATTGCTCGCCGCCCCCGAGTTGGCCGGCCGGAGGTCACCGTGCATCGTCCACCAAAACGAATCTCCCATCGACATTGCGTAGTTGGTTCGTCCAAGACTGGGCAAGCCTTTGCCTGGATCGCTGGGACAACGCAGCGTCGGCAACTCAGTCGCCCAAGGCTTGTACTGGATGTTCTGGGGTGTTGGCCCCATGGACGGCCAAGGGTTGGTTGGAGTCCCAATCCCCGCCCCCGTATTGCCGTCGGTTCGCTCCGCGTTGGGATTGGTGATCTGTTCCCAGATCGCCTGCTGCTCCATGAATGGAGTCATCCCAACCAACGCGTTCAAACGCCAATAATTGTGGGTCGTGTAACTGGACCACCAATTGTGTCCCCCGTTGCCGGCGTCGGTCCCGACACCCTGCATTGGAGCGCCGTTGTAGGCGCTGTGGTAGTTGTGCATCGCCAGACCAAGCTGCTTGAAGTTGTTGCTGCAGCTCATTCGACGAGCCGCCTCACGTGCCGCCTGCACCGCCGGCAACAACAACCCGACCAAAACGCCAATGATTGCGATGACGACCAATAACTCGACCAACGTGAAACCACGCCGACTGCTTCTCTTCAATTTCATGTTTCGGTTCCTCTGAATAGAAATGCGAATGAGGACCTGTGAGCCAAAGTCCTCCACACAGACATTCCGAATGCAGCGGAATTCCAACGCTCAAAAGACGCACTTCCAATCGCTAAAGAACTACAAGGGAAAACACTCCCGCCTTAACGGCCGTCCTTTGCGTGTAGTGCGAGAATCCTCCCGGATAAAAATGTCACTATTTTTGACAAAAATCAGCAGCCAAGCAAGAATTTCCGAAACAACCCCAGCAGGGGGAACGCAACCTTCCCTTTTCGATACGAAAAACGCCACGCTGATACTTCAGCGTGGCGTCGGAAAACTGAGCTTGACGACCTCGAACGGTTCTAGAATTCGCCGTCGATCACTTCGCGGGAAGCACGTGATCCCAACGAACCCCACAACCCATAGGGGCTTTTCGAACCCGGTTGGTTGAAGTTCGCAGCGTTTCCGCCCAAGTGAACCACAGGGTTGTTCTGGTTCCCAGATTCAATGGACGAAGTGATGAACTTCACGGCACCGTCGCCCATCAAGACGTGAACGCCACCTTGGTGACGACTGGAGGCGGTCATGATCGAATTGCCGTTGGAATCATGAGCAACACACAGCGGTGCGTTGGGCGGCAAAATGGTATGAACGTTCGATTGAGCGTTCTGGGAATCTGCCCAACGGTAACCACGGCCCTTGAGAACGCTTTCCAACCCGCTGTTGACCCAAAACTGTGGACGGGTCGGATCAACCATCGGCGACGTGTCTTCGATGCAAAGCTTGGGATTGTCACGCATCAACGCTTGAGCACCCTGACCGCCGGTATGCACTTTCCCACGGGTCCGATTGTCGCCGTCCCCCAAGTCCGTCGCGATCTCAGCCATTGCGATCGTATTGGACAGACCGTCCAGAACATCGCGAAACTTGGTTTGCGAATGCATCTCGAAGAAGCCACGGCTCGCAGCACGCGAATTTTGGGCGTAGGTGCTGGCTTCACCTGGGTTGGCTGGACGCAGCTTTCCATTCATCGTCCACCAAAACGAGTCGCCCATCGACATTCCATAGTTCGTTCGACCAAGGCTAGGCAGGCCTTCGCCCGGATCGCTCGGACAACGCAGGGTCGGCAGTTCCGTCGCCCAGGGCTTGTACTGGACATTGTCAGGGGCAGGTCCCATCGGAGGCCAAGGATTGGTCACAACGCCAATGGCTGCTCCGGTGTTGCCGTCGGTTCGCTCCGAATTGGGGTTGGTGATCTGCTCCCACAAAGCTTGCTGCTCCATGAAAGGGGTCATCCCCACCAACGCGTTCAAGCGCCAGTAGTTGTGGGTCGTGTAGCTGGTCCACCAGTTGTGGGTGCCATCCCCGGCGTCGGTTCCAACACCATGGATCGGAACCCCGTTGTAGGCGCTGTGGTAATTGTGCATCGCCAGACCGAGTTGCTTGAAATTGTTGCTGCAACTCATCCGTCGTGCGGCTTCGCGAGCGGCCTGAACGGCAGGCAACAACAACCCGACCAGAACGCCGATGATGGCGATCACGACGAGCAACTCGACCAGCGTGAAGCCGCGGCGAGAAGGGCTTTTACTTAACATGTAAACATTCCTTGGATTCAATAGTGCTGTTTGGAAATATTATCAACCGAGCGAAACAATTCTCGCCGTTTGCATATGCGAATTTTTCACATAGTTTATATTCAGTTGAACACCACTATCAAACCTTGGTGTCGATTGATTTGCCAAAAACACCTAAAAGAAGGGGGCAACCCCCTCCTGAGGTAAGCCACCCACAAAGGGGCCCCCGGGACAAGAAACACTTTCAAACAAATCCCTGCATGAGGAGCCTGATCACCACCCAAACGGCATAATTTTTTTTGTCACGGGTTTCCGGGCACCACGACTTGCCGTTGTGGCGAGTGCCGCCTGCGAATTCGCGAGGGCAGAGCGAGTCACTGGACCTCCTCGGAACACTGGAGGCGGTGCAGCTCTTAAGTGCTGTGTTGCCAAGCGTTTATCATCACCCTCCCTCTGGGAGGGTCGAGCGAGGCGAGGGGAGGGCTCAGCATTGGATCCAGCGCGTGCCCCTCCCCGGCCCGAAGTGGGCCGACCCTCCCAAAGGGAGGGTGAAATCTAACCGCGCGAACTCCTTCGTCGGGGGGGGTTCTTAAGACGTTACTGGAACAGCACGTAAGAACTGCACGGCACTTCGTTTGGCGACAGGTGGGTGAGCGACGTCAGAGTCGAACCGTTGTCCTCAACTGTTCCTTCGGGCAACTCTCAAACGCCAAGCCTCATGGCAACCAAGCCCATCTCCAACCGTTCGCGTCACACGGCTCGACGACAGCGACCGACCACGCAAACATTTGGGGACAAATGTTCTACTCTCATTCCAGACGCCAGTGATCGATCCCAGCGATGCCAGGCTTAGGAGGCGTCCATCCGCTTCACTCAGAGAGCGACTGGTTCAGCTCGCCGGCTTTGACTTGGGCCGCTTGCATCACGGTCTCAATCGCGACCGGAATGCCACCTTGGCGTTTGCTTTCGAAAGCGGCTTGCATGAAGGCGTACAGCTCGATCGTTTCCGCGGGTTCGATCGGTGATTCGCCGGTGCGGAAGAATTTTGCGATCTCGACGAGCAAGGGGCGGTAACCGTCGTACTTTCCAATTTCCTGAATGGCCTTTTCTCCGTAGACCATTCCGCCGTAGCCGGAGCTGCCGGCTCGGATCCCTCGAAACGTTCCGATTCGTCCGTCATTCCAACGGCCGACTGCAAATTCAAAGTCCTCCGTCGAAGTGTGGGAAACCGTCTCGCACCCCACGCCCATGCAGGTGTAAAGGGTTTCGACGCCATGGATCCCATACCAATACAAGTCCACGTGTGACGGCTCGATCTTGCACGGGCTGTGTGCGCTGCACCCCAGCACCTTGCCCACCGAACCACCACGGATGGCTTGGGCGCCGTGGCTGTACCGCAGCGAAGAGCTCGAGAACATCGGCACCTTGTAGTGCTTCGCCGCTTCGTAAATGGCAATCGTTTCGGCCAGGTTCGCCCCAACGGGTTTGTCGATGAACACCGGCTTCCCGGCCGCGAAGACCTGCAACGCTTGTTCGTGATGCAGCGTCCCGTCGTTGGTTTCGAGCAACACGCAGTCCACCTTGGACAACAGATCGCTGATTGAATCAACAATCTCAATTCCCATCGACTTCAGCTGCTCGGTGTAGCCGGGGATTCGGCTGCTGCTGGACTCGATCGTTTTGCTTCCGTAGGGATAGGCGGCAACGACGCGAAAACCAGCCAACGGATCATCGCCCGAGCGCTCGGCGTTGAACTCTTTCGCAAACGCTGGCGAATGGGACGTGTCCAAACCAATGATGCCAATTCGAACCGGTTCCTCCGCCGACACCACCGAGGTAGAAGACAAAGCACTCAAGCAAAGAAACATTGCAAAACCAACCACACCAGCACGCATAGAACCACTCAGAAAACAAAGAAGAAAAACCAGTTGAATTGACGAAGCCGAGCCAATCGCAGCGACTCAGATCTTTGGCTCCCAGCCGGGTTCATACTCTCGTCCCCACAACGCCAATGCCTCGGGGTTGCCGAGCGGTTTGCCGCTGGCCGGGTCAATTTCCAACTCCGACGAACTGCGGTAGGCCATGTTGCCAAGGTGACAAAGCAACGTGCTCCGATGGGCTTCCTGAATGTCCGCATTGGGGCGTCGCCCGGTGCGGATGGCGTCCAAGAAATCAGCAAGGTGGCTGGTGTCGCCACCTTCACCGTTAACGGTTTCGATTTCTTTATTGTGGTCATCGAACCGAGTGAAACCGTTGCCCCGGACGATGATGGAACCTTCGCTGCCGTGAAAACTGACTCCCACCGCTGCGTCATGAGGCCCCAAGGGCGACCAACTGAGCCCTTCCCAGGTGGCCGTTTTTCCTTCGGGAAAATCGTACGTCACCATCATCGTGTCGGGTGTTTCTTGATCGTCGTCATGACGGTACTTGCCTCCGCCCGCCCGCACTCGACTGGGTGTGGTGACATCCAATCCCCAACGAGCCAAATCCAAGACATGGATGCCATTGTTCCCCAGTTCACCGTTGCCCCAGTGCCAACGCCAGTGCCAGTTGTAGTGAATCAGATTGTCCACGTATTCGCGTCGCGGAGCGGGCCCTTGCCACAGATCCCAGTTCAACCAATCCGGTGCAGCGGCCGTCTTGCCATGCCCGATCGATGGACGTCGGTTGTTGTACCAACTGCGTGAATAGGAAACCTTGCCGATGCCTCCCGAATGGACGAGATCAATGGCCTGCATGACGGCCGGCCAACTGCGACGTTGTGATCCCATCTGAACCACTCGGTCATGCTTCCGTGCCGCCTGCACCGCCAACACGCCTTCTTCCGCAGTCTGGCTGCATGGTTTTTCAACATAGACATGCTTCCCCGCCGCACATCCTAAAATCGTCGCGGGCGCGTGCCAGTGGTTGGGCGCGGCCACCACCAAGGCATCGATGTTGCTTTCATCGAGCATCTTTCGAACGTCAACAAAGGTTTTGGGGCGATGGCCTTGGCTGTCTGCAACGGAAGCCGCGACCTTCTCGGAAGCCCTCGAATCCACGTCGCAAATCGCGACCACATCAGATCCGGGGTCTTTGATGAATCCTTTGGCCAACGCGGCACCGCGATTGTTGACCCCCATGATCCCAACTCGGATGACTTCGTTGGGCGACTTCTTGGCCGATGTTTCGGCGAGCACAGGACGAGCCGCGACGGTCGCCCCCAGGGCCGCCCCCGCCTTCAAAAACAAACGACGATCACGCCTCCGAAGGTTTGGTTGCGCGGGCAAAGAAGACTGCACATCAGGATGCTGAGAACGCTTATTCATGGCGAAATCCTTGGTTGGATCGAATCTCCCATCCTTTCATCACACAACACTTTCCAAATCACACCGCAAACGAGCATGCGAAACGAAAACGGGGGGCAGTGACGATCGGTGGGCGGTCTTGGATGCTTCGATTTCGAAGCGTCCAGGATCAATCGATCAAAGAGGCGGGCGGGTTGGGTGGGAAACCAGAATCAGCCTTCAAGCCGACTCGGCGAGGCATCCGCCAACGTTTGACTGGTGAGCCGGATGCATCGTGGTTCAACATTGTAAGCAAAATTGATGACGGTTTGGTTTCCGATCCTCCCATTCACCGAATGCATGCTCACAATCGTCCCCTGGAAACAAATCGCGGTTGCCAAGAGATTGGGACAACCGCCGATGACTCCATGTCCCCTCAACGACCGCCCAAATGGCGACATCAGACCAATGAGCCTTCCCAACTCAACGTCCCACCCGGGCGACTCATCCGGCACCATGATGGATCACTTGGTCCTGTCGTACCTGGACATCCGCCGGGCGATTGGATGGAGCGGTTTGCTGCTGCCATTGCTGCTTGGTCCTGGAGGGATGCTGTTGGGCATCGATATCCAAGAGAACATGAGCAGCTACTATCACACGCCGCTACGAGACGTGTTCGTGGGGACGCTCTGCGCGATCGGCATTTTCCTTTTCTGCTATCGCGGGTACGACCGAATTGAAAACTGGACCGCCAACATCGGTTCGGCTGCCGCCATTGGCATCGCACTTTTTCCTCTGGACTACGGCAGTGATCCGTTGATTCAGAAATCACTGGTGGGCTACGTTCACACCATCAGTGGCGGTGTTTTCTTTGTCACCCTGGCGTTCTATTCCCTGTACCACTTTCCCCGTGATTCCCAGCGAGAAGCGGAGTCCCATTTGTTCGAACGATCGTTCGCTTTTCGAACCAGCGGCTTGGTGATTCTGTTCATCACGTTTGCCATGGGCGGTTACATGGTGCTGCTCCCACAAGACTGGAAGGACTGGCTGAACGGGTACAACTTTTTGTTCTGGGCCGAATGGATCGCGGTGTGGGCCTTCGCCAGTTCTTGGCTCGCCAAAGGCCGCGTCATCGTCACCGAGATCGGTGTTGAAATCCTGGCCTATTCCCGAAAAATGGTGCTGCAGCACGGTTTGGGAATCAAAGACAAACCGTGAACAATGGCAGGGCGTGCGAGAAGACAAACCAGGTGACACCGCGATCAAGATCCCTGATCCCGCACACCAAAGGTGCGAGCGAACTCAACGTCCTCGTCACTGAGTTTCTCCAGCGGCACCGAAATCACTTGTCGAGTGTCCAACCGCAACAGCGAAACCGATGCCTGATCGACCGATTGCAACATCGCTTGGATCGTGAACGAGCCGCTTGGGTCCGACCACTCCCGCGGGAATTTGGTCGCTGCTTTCCGAATCGAATCCCAGCGACTCAAAATGGACTCGAAATGAATGTCCTCCTTCCAATCGGATTCGTCACGGAGTCGTTCTTCGAGCAGACGCTGCAACTTTGAATTCGCTGGCGGCGGAGCGCTGTTGGAAGCGATCTGCACCAACTGAACCCCCACAGCCAAATTCGGGCGGTAGCTGCTTCTCTTTGGCCGAGGCTCCCAATGCTTCGTCATCTCCGATTGCTGCTTCATGGTCAATCGCGGCAGATTGCTGGCGTCAAAAGCATCCATCGTTGGCAACAGGTCATTGTCGAACAGCATCGCTCGAACGGGGTCGAGATAGTGAAAGCCGATTCGCAAGTCGAATTGATCTGCTTTGCCAACATAGCTTGCACCTTCGATCTGGTAGTCCACGCTCCCGGCGTACGGCATGCCCATTTCGGTTGAGAACTCCCACATGCCCGACCCCGAAAGCGTCAGCTTGTTTCCCGCCGTCACACCACCCGATATCTCGACTTCACGATCAAACGCCAGATGCCCATCCTGCGATGACTCGCGAGGCGTCAGCAACGAGAGAACGGACAGGTCTGACTTGGCCACCTGATCACTGGACGAGGAAACCAAATTCAACTTGCCGACGCTTCGCGTGCTGAAGCCCGACTGTGTCTTCCCGTCCTTTGGCAGTTGCAGAAACACCAATCCCGCAACGGGACCCGCGGCGAAGGGCAGGGTGCCGACGCTACCTCTGCCTCGCATCGCTCCCGACCGAGTGCAAGTGATTTCTCCCTCACAAAATTGAAACAGTCCTGGATAACGTTCCAACTCGTAGAGAATTCGGCGTTGCTGTTCCTTTTGAACCGCCGCGGCTCTCTGACTCGCCACTTGCTGAAGGCGAGCCATCCCGGGATCAGGCGGCGCCGGGCCAAAGTGATTCGATGGCCCAGCCTCGTACGATTCCCGAGTGCGTCGGTGATAGGTCGCCAAAGCTTCCTTGCTGCTCATCAATTTGTTTCCTCGGAATGGAATCGTCCGGTAGGTTCCCGACCATTCATTCGAGTCCGACTCGGAGACGACAAAACGCAACCGACATCGCTGTCGGACTTGGATTGGATTCCGTTCGCCTTCGGTTCGTTCCATGATGCGGAATTCAATGCCGTAATCAAACGTTTGCCCGGCCTTGGGAACGTAGGCGACATCCTGCCCGGGCAGGCTCCCACACGCGACGCCCAACCACACCATCCAGCCTGCCGCGACCCAGCCGCATTTTGTTCGAGTCTGCATGCTCACAACTCCTCCGCCAATTGTTCCATGTCCGTCTTCAGAGTTCGCATGTAGCGTCGCCACTCCAATTCCAATGTGACTTGATCGCCAAAGCACTCACCGAAGAGCTCCACCAACTTGATGGCTTTTTCCTTCGGCGGAGTGTCAGCGGGAATCTTCCGCGACTTGCCATAGAACTGAATCAATTCATCGAATCGTTCCGTGAACAAATAATGCGTCAGCGCCCAAGCCTGTCCGTACGCGGGCAATTGATCTCCGAGCGCCGTCTCGACGAGGAACCCCAGGTCCGAAACGATGAACTCCACACTGCCGCGAATCGTGTCGCCTTCCAAGGCACGGTAGTAACTGATCCGACTTTCATCGACGACGCCGACGCCGCTCCACACCGCCAACTTGGACGATTCAAAGTACGACGCCAAACCTTCGTGGACCCAACGAATGAACACCCCGTCGCGTGGGAACAGCCCCGTGTTGGCCGCCAAATGGTGAACCGCCTCGTGGGAAACCGTCGCCACATCCTCGCTCTCGTGTTCGATATCAACCAGCAACGAAACCGTGTTGGCAAGCCGAATGATGTTGGCAGCGTTGGGACTGCGAGTCCGCCGGGCCTGCTCTTTCAATTCATTCAGTTCGTCCGTCAACTCAATGAGATACCGAAAGACCTCGCTGGTCCCGGAGTCGTAGAAGAACGAGATATTTTCGTCGGGGAGATAAAAACCAGCGACCTGCTTGAGCCCCATTTCAAGCCGTCGTTCCATCAACAAGAAATCCTTGTGCTGCGAGAACAAGACCGCGTTGAGCGGTTCGCTTGGCGGTTTCAAATAAAAACCACGCAGGGCAAACGTCAAAAAGTACGACTCGTAGACTTTCTCCAACAACTCCAGACGCATCTCCGCCCGAGTCATCTTGGTCACCGCATCCTTTTCGGTTTGAGGGTCGTGGAACAATGCAAAGTGCCTGCTCCGCGACATCTCCATCCGACTCCCACCAATCAGGTTTCGAACGTGAGCTTCGCTGGCGGAATCATTGGGAACAGCCCGATTGATGTGCACCATCAAAGACGCCAATTTTTTAATTTTGACATCGGTCGGATCCAGCTTCCAAGCATCACTCAGCAATGACTTGCACTCCTTCAGCATCCCATGCTGAAGCGCCCACTGGGCCAACTGGATATAGTTGTCGACCGTCTTCTCGCGGAGGATCTTCCCCGACTTGCGTTGGAAGATGGTCTGCCGGGTTGGCGTTTGAATCACCTTCAAATCACGAGCGTTGAAATACAGCGACCCGCGTGGATGACGAAACGTGACCGTGCCGCCCGGGTTGTAGTTCGTCTTGCCTTCCAACAACAAACCCGCGTCCGTTCCCGGGATCTGATAAATCGCATAGTCCGCTTGCACGGCCCTCGAGAAACTCGCCAAGCAACCACCTGCCACCAACCAAACGATCAGACTCTTCAGCAGCCCAGATCGTCGCCTACGTGTCCCCAAACTGCTTGGCAAGTCAGTTTCATTTGGATTGCCCGCCATCTTCGTCTCCATCACCACGAATCGCTCGTCCGCCACCCAAGCCCCCGTTCAGCTCAAACAAAACAGCCCGCAAGGTGTGGTCGGCATCCCCTAAAAAGGAGAGATTGTAACTCGTCCGCCCCCGCTTTGTTGCTGGCAGCCGCCACGAAAAAACGCGACAGCGATTGAGCCAGATGGCAACGACTGGGCGAAACGACTTGGTATCCGCAGGGATCGCTTTGGAACGGACTCGATCCTGTGCAAGTCCTCTGGAGCGATGTCCGGGCCACGGGCCGTCGCTTAACCCAAATCAGCGTCGGTTGCGTCGAAATAAAATCTCGGAGCGATCATGCGTCAGACCTTGCAACCGTCCACCAACGGCTGGAAGGTGTCATCCTGACATGGCTGAAAACCCGGCGGCCAGCATGCGTCCAATCGGCACAGCAATCGTTGTTGGGTCGGAGCGTCCGGGTTGATTCGCTCGACCGTCAGCTTGATTGTCGTCTCCGGACATTCTCGAATCAGTCGTCCAACGTCCGCAGCCAGATACTTCGGGACGTAGCCCAGCGGTGTTTCGCCCACGGAAATGGCCACTGCATTGGCGTCGTTCGGATTCTGCGGTTGCGGCCGCAGCGTCACACGATCGCCGATATGCAGGTTGTCGAGCACCGGTGCGGCGTTGGGCAAATGATAGCGAACGCCATGAGCGAAAAAGTAATTGACGTAACACCCGTGCGAATCGGGAACCGGTTGCGGGAACACCTCGACCGAATCGGTCTGCTTGCGTCCTTCGGTGCGGCCTAATAACACCAACGGTTGTGGCGGGTCGTCGGGATCAAATCCGCTCCAGTGCAAATACTTCCGGTACTCCGGTCGCGACTTGGGCAACAATCGATTCTCGAACAACGGAAACAGTCTTCGCGATTCGTAGACGCGGCTCAGATCCTCCATCCCGCTGAATGGTTCAAACCCCGGCAGCGTCATCGCCCCCCGCGTGTAGCAAAACGAGTACACGCCACTTGACTGCGACAATCGTCCAACCGGTCCCCAGACCGGATTGAGTGTCTCGGCTCGCCAAGCGACATATAAACGAGGATTCATCAGGAAAAGTCCGTCTCCAAAATTCGTCGTTGATTGATCAGCAATAATTCGACCGTGAAATTGCGAGCCACATCGGTCATTCGAGTGGCAGGAACGCGGCTCGCGATCGACTCGAGCTCTTCTCTCGTTACCAAACGCAGTCGCTCACGCCAAGCCGAGGCCGCAACAGGACATCGTTCCGCAAACGCCACGAAGGCGTCCAGTGTACCCAACACCCGTTCGTCGGTTTCGCGACCGTACAGCGAGGATCGGGCTTTTGTCGCGAAATTCTCGACGTTGTATCGCGGATCGGGGCCATAAAGACGACGCTTCCGTTTCTCCTCGGGTTCGTTTCGGGCGAGTGCCGCGCCGTGATCAAATGTCGGGGCGAGCGACGCCTGCCGTGCGCGGATCGCTCCCCAGTTTTGATGATGCCGATCCTGGTTGGCGATCAACACATCCAGCATCAAATATCCACAAAAGACATCGACCGCCGACCGCACGCCGGAAGGGAGATCTCGGCAGAACGAATGGTCTGGAAGGTCGAGTTTTTGTGCCGCGTTTGCGACCGCTTCAATCGTGTGCTGTCGCACCCCGTATTTCTCGCCGTCATCTCTTGGGTAAGTCTCGTCATACTCGCTGAGCAATTGATTTCCGAGATCCAGCCGTTTGGGTGCGTCAGCGATGTTGGGACAGATGACGCCAGGAGTCTTCGTCGGCACCTCTACCGCCAACTCGTAGTGAACGTGCGGAATGCCGAGTAGCTCACAAAGTTCACAGGCAATTCTTTCGGCCCAGTCCTCCCCGGTATTGCGTTCCTCCGCCTTGAACAACCACTCCGTCGATTCTCCCGGACGTCTGAACCAGAACTTCCGTTTGGTGCCAAGCTGTTCCAGGTTGCGAGCAAGATCGCGATCGACTTCGAAAATGGGAAACGTTGTCATCGGAAAGCCAAATGGGTGCGACGGGTTGCAAACTGCTTGGCAAGTCAGGTTCATTTGGATTGCCCGCCTTCCACTTCTTCATCACGACGAATCCCGCGTCATCACCCCCAGACCCAGTTCAGCTCGCACAGAGCAGTCCGCAAGGATGCGGTCGGCGCCACCTAAAAGGAGCGATTGTAACTCGCCCGCCTCCACGTTTGTCGCTGACAGCCGCCACGAAAAAACGCGACAGCGATTGAGCGAGATGGAAACGACTCGGCGAAACTACTTGGTATCCGCAGGGATCGCTTTGGAACGGACTCGATCCCGCTCGACACTATCGCTCCACTGCTTGAGTTCACGGCTGAGTTGCCGCGCGACGTCGGGGTGCTTGTCCGTCACATCACGAGATTCGGTCGGATCGTTTTGCAGATCGTAGAGGACCTCCGGCTCAGTTGAATCCTTCAGCTTTGCACTGCGAGTCACAAAGGGTCGCACGAGTTTGAATTGGCCCCGGCGAACCGCCGCGTTGTGGGTGTAGTTCGGATGCGCCCGATTCCATTGCCAAAACCGCGTGGTGGAACGACTCGCCGAGGCATTGTTCAGCACCGGCACAAAACTCTCCCCATCCACTTGGTTGTTCGTGGGCACCTGGACGCGGCAAAGATCCAAGATCGTTGGCATCAGATCCACAAACGTGACCATCTGATCTCGCTGGCCCGGCGTGAACCGATTCGCCCAACGAATGAACAAGGGCACGCGGATGCCGCCCTCATCGACTTGATACTTCGTGCCTCGCAACTCATGATTGAATCGCTCACCCGTCACCGGGTCGGGGCCGTTGTCACTCGCAAAGATGACAATCGTGTTGTCGGCCAGGCCCAAACCTTCCAACTCGGCGAGCAGTTCGCCAATCCCTCGATCCATCACCTCGATCATGGCATAGATCGTCGCCGTCGATTCATTGAATCCCTGGTCAAGATAACGTGCGATGATTTCAGGCGGCGCCTCCAACGGACGGTGCGGTGCGTAGTGCGCCAGGTGCAGGAAAAACGGATGCTCCTGGTGTCGGTGCACAAAATCGATCGCTCGGCGAGTCAGATCATCGGTCAGATACTGATCTTCCACGTCGCTGATCGTTCGCTGCTGCGAGAATGGATACTTGAAATAGTGGACGTCGTCGGAACCAAAGAAGCCCTCGAAATCATCGAAGCCGCGGTCGAGTGGATGAAACCCGTCGCCTCGTCCGGTGTGCCACTTGCCAACCAAACCGGTCGCGTAGCCAGCCTCGCCCAAGACATCGGCGATCGTCGTTTCATCACGCCGCAGGCGGGTCATCTTGGGGTACTTGTTCATGTTCAGCGTCACCACGCCGGTGCGGTGGGGATACCGTCCCGTCAGCAACGCTGCTCGCGCAGGTGCACAAACACAAGAACCACTGTAAGCCTGCGAAAACTGCACCGACTGCTTGGCGAACCGATCCAGATTCGGCGTCCTTGTCCGCTCGCCATCGCCGCCCGCCAAGTCACCGATCGCGAGGTCGTCCGCCAAGATCAAGATGACATTGGGTTGTCGACTCGTTGCCGTCCCGGGGTTCGCCTGCGCCGCGGCAACGCCCTCGCCAGCCAAAACCTGTGCAGGACATTCCGAAAGCAAGAGCCAGACAGAAGCGACAGCCACAAACGCAAAAGACTTCATTTGAGTTCCGGAGAGGCAGAATTGATCGATCGAAGTGTCTCAATACACGGCTTTGTCATCCGTCGGGGAGCCGCCCCGTGACGGAAGCTAATCACTCGCTGGCTCCAGAGCAATCAATGCCAGCCCTCAGAGACGCGAGCGCACAAAAAAAGCCAAACGCCGCGATTCACGGGGTTTGGCTTGGATTGTCTCGGCCGAGATGGCCTAAAAGTAGCGGCAGAGGGACTCGAACCCCCGACACGCGGATTATGATTCCGCTGCTCTAACCAGCTGAGCTATGCCGCCGCTCGAAATTGAGTTTCGAGAGGGCGAGAATGTAGGCGAATCCGGCAGGCTTGAAAAGACGGCTTCGCGGCTTCCCCACGGGTTTTCTGGTGTTCTGTCTCTTCCGCCGAAACGGTTTTGACGGCAATTCCGATTTCCATCGACCGCATTGGACGCGGGGCGTCGGGTGTCGGCATTTCGAACGTTGGACTTGAGCCGACTTCGCCAGATTGACGTTGTCGCGGTTTCCCTCGGACCGCTACAAACACCCCCTGGGACGAAGGACCGTACCGATCGCGCGAACCGATCATCCTTTTGATCGCCCCCTGGGAAGGAACTCGGATGTACCGACTGCTGCTTTGTTTTCGCTATTTGCGAACCCGCTACATCGCCTTGGCTTCGATCATCAGCGTCACGCTGGGCGTGGCCACTCTGATTGTCGTCAACAGCGTGATGGCTGGTTTCTCTGCGGAAATGCACGAGCGACTGCACGGGCTGGCCTCGGACATCGTCATCGAATGCCACGCGTCCGGAGGCATGCCCGACCCCGATGCCCACTTGGAGGAAATCAACCGAATCGTCGGTGACCAGATCGCAGGATCCTCGGTCAGCGTCCATGTCCCCAGCATGCTCGGCATCGATTTCAACGGCCAACTGATCACGCATCACGTCAACCTCGTCGGCATCGACGCGAAAACGTATGACAACGTCAGCCACTTCGGCCGCTATCTCCTGCACCCCGAAAACCAAACCGCGGTTTCGTTTGACTTGCGTGAAGACGGCTACGAAGAAGCTCGCGAGGGATTCCCTCACTCCGGATGGAAGTACCGCCGCGATCACGCGCGGATGGAAAAAGCCTGGGAAACCGAACGCAAACGCATCGAAGACCTGAGCCGAGAAGCGGCACGCCTGGCCAGCGGCAAACCACAACTCGAAAACACAGAGTTGGTCGAATCCGACGGTCCCTCGTTCGGGTTTGACGGGCCTTCGATTGGCACGATTGTGCCCGAAGGAATTCGGGAAGAAGGTTCCGGCGAAGCACCCGTCTATTTCGATCCCGAAGCCGACCAGTACCCCGGCATCATCCTGGGAATCTCAACCTGCAGCAACAAGTCACGCGACGCGGATGGCAACGTTCGCGATCACTACTATTGCCGCCCCGGCGACGACGTTCGCCTGATGTTCCCCAATGCCTCCGACAAACCCAAAGTCGTCAACCAAAAGTTCACCGTGGTGGACATGTATGAATCCGGGATGAGCGAATACGACAGCACGTTTGCTTTCGTGCGTCTGGATCAACTGCAAGATTTTCGCGGGATGATCGATCCGATCTCAGGCACCACCAGCATCACCACGATCCAACTGAAACTGATTGAAGGAGCGGACCTGAACGCCGTACGCGATGCTCTGCGTTTGCGTTTCCCACCCGACACATATGCCTACAGCATCCAAACTTGGCGTGACATGCAGGGCCCATTGTTGGCCGCCGTTCGCTTGGAAACAACGATCTTGAACATCCTGTTGTTCTTGATCATTGCTGTGGCTGGATTTGGCATCCTCGCCACCTTCTTCATGATCGTGGTTGAAAAAACACGCGACATCGGAACGCTCAAAGCACTTGGTGCCAGCGGCAGTGGTGTGATGAGCATCTTCCTCAGCTACGGCCTGTTGCTGGGCATCGTCGGCAGCGGCGTCGGTCTGATCGGTGGGATCGTGTTTGTTCACAACATCAATGACGTCGCCGCGGTGATTGAGAAAATCACGGGGCAAGAAGTCTTTGACCCCACGGTTTATTACTTCACCGAGATCCCCACGATCCTCAACCCATTCACGTTGGCTTGGGTGATGGCGGGTGCGATCGCGATCGCGACCACCGCCAGCGTTCTGCCCGCGATCCGTGCCGCTCGCATGCATCCGGTGGCTGCCCTGCGATTCGAGTGATTCACATCACGTCAGACGGACCGCCCGTTCGCTGCTGTTCCCAACCTCTCCCCATCCCCTCCTTCGACCAACGATTCAATCCATGCATTCCTCGCCTGAACTGCTGCTGGAAGCCCGCGGGATTCGCAAGAGTTACCACAAGGACAAAATCGAACTGCCCATTCTGCGCGGCATCGACGTTGGTTTTGCGGCAGGTGAAATGTCCGCACTCGTCGGACGCAGCGGCAGCGGCAAGAGCACGTTGATGCACTTGCTGGCAACGCTCGATCAACCCGATTCGGGAGAGGTGTGGTTTGATGGCTCACGCATCGACAACCAAAGCCGCGCCCGTCGCGATCAGTATCGCAATTCCCAGATTGGCATCATCTTTCAGTTCTATCACTTGCTGCCGGAACTGTCCGCGATTGAAAACGTGTTGGCCCCCGCCATGATTCGTCGCAGTGTTCTGGGTTACCTCCGCGATCGAAAGTCACTGCGACTTCGCGCCGAAGCGATGCTGGATCGAGTTGGATTGCTGGACCGCAGTCATCACCAACCGTCTGAGATGTCAGGCGGTGAAATGCAACGCGTGGCCATCGCACGATCCTTGATGTCCAACCCCAAACTGTTGCTGGCTGATGAGCCGACAGGCAACCTGGACACCGAAACCGGAGCCACGATCCTGAGCTTGCTTCGCGAACTGAATCAAGCAGACAATCTGACGATCGTGATGATCACTCACGATGACTCGATCGCGGAAACGGCTGATCGTTGCTACCGGATGTGCGATGGGTTGCTCGAAGACAAAGATTCGAACGCTGCCACTGACAACCGTTCCGATTCAGCCAAACTGGAAACCGTCGCGGCCTGACCAACCCACCTCACAACCCGAACGCGTCAGCGAGGGACCACACTAAGCAGGTCGGCAGGAATGACCACGCACAACCATGTGAGCCGTTTGGGCGTTAGCCCCGGTTGTGCGTGAAAACCGTGGCGAACGCCAACGGTTCACATACCCGATGACTCATGCGTACCTGCTTAACATCCTGGCCACTCCAGTGGCCAAGCGACGTAGGCCAGGTCTCACCTGGCAACCAGCCAATGCTTTGGAACAAAGCGAGGCGTGATCCAAGCACGATCACAAGAGCAATCTTTCCCCGCGACGAACCAACCCAGGTAGGACCTGGCCTACGAGGTTTGCGGCAGGGGAATGCCTTCAATCGCTTTGGTCTTCTTGCTCCACGATCAGTCGACCCCGTAGTGCTCGATCTCGGCCCAGTAGTCGTCGAAAGCGCCCTCTGCGTGGAAGTCGGGACTGTTGTCCAAATCGTGGCACTTCATGCACGATTCGCGAGCCTCCTCCAGCGGCAACTTCATCGCGTCCCGCAGACGAGTCTTCTCTTCGTCGCTGACGCCACTGTCGGCTGCTTCCGCTTTCGTGTGAGCCCCACCGGGACCGTGGCAGTTCTCGCAACCGTTGCCATGCAAATGGGAACTGGCTTCCAAGTCCAAGTAGCCGGAAACGTATGGGTAGTAACCTTGTGGGTTCCATCCGGTCACGTGGCATGAAATGCACTCGGGATCGAAGTGGCGAGAAACATCACCGCGTTCGCCTGGGTTGACCAAGTGCTCGGTGGCCTCGAAGTGAGCCGACCCTTCCCAGATGTCAAAGGCGGTCGTGTGACACTTGCCACACGCTTCCGAACCAACAAATTGACCGCCGGAGGGATGCTGAATGGGCTTGAGCCCCAAGTTGCTGAAGCCCAGATCGCGAAGTTGGAACTGGTAATCCTTCATCAACGCTCGCATCTCAGGAGCGTCGTCAAATTCGTGAGACAACGGCACACGGGCGTAGCGAATCGGTCCCTCGGGATACAAACCCACCAGCCCCGCGTACATGCCTTTGTCACCAGTCAAAATCGACTTGGTTTCCGTGCCCTCGATCGCCTGTGGCTGATAAGTCGGCTCGCCGTAGCCACCAGCAATCACGACCAGGTCGAAACCAGGAACCGCACGCACCAACTCCTGGGCGTTCTTTTCCTCGCCATAAAACGTCAGCACCGTGTAATCCGGATCCTCTCTCTGAATCGCTGCCAAAGCTTCTTTTGCCGCATCCACCAAGGCCGTCAGTTGAATGTCATCGCTGAGTTTGGTTTCCAACGAATCTGGATCCAGAATCGTTGTGACGCCCAACGTCATGCCGCCTCTGCGAACGACGCGGTGTGATGGCATCAACGAACGGTCGAACGGGATCACGTTGGCCGACACATAAATCGCTTCTTCCGGATCGCCAGGCGACGCCTCTTGGATCAAATCATTCACGCTCAAACGAACGTCGTCAGGTCCCAGGCCAACCGAGACGTAGCCCATCTTGCGAAGGGCTTCGAGTGAACGGTGAAATTTGATTTCCGATTGGCGACCGTAGCGACGGACCAAGTTCCCGGCGTCGATGGGTGCCATTTCCCATCCTTTCTCACGCAGCTGGTTCAGGAACGTCATTCGCCGAGCGACACCGCCCTTTTGATTTTCCAGCCCCGTGCAACCGCATGGCTCGATGTAACCGTGTTGTTGACCGGTCACGAACAGCGTCAGCGAGGGCGCGGGCCAAGTGTTGTAGTCCTCCGGTTCTTGACCACCGCCAACCGATTCCGCATCAATCAAAGTGTCGATGATTGGAGCATCGGGTCCCGTCAATTGGAAAGCGGTCGTGGCTTCCTCAGGGAAACTCAATCGCTCCGCCTCGGAGCTCTCCGCCTCGCTGAGCGGACGTTTGGCCACGATCTTTTCAGGTGCGATCCGATCCATGGGCGAGTCCGACAGATCCGCTGCGGGAACTTCCAACCGACGTGCGGTGTTAGCCCCCGCGTTTTTCGCGACCGCTGAACGATGATTCTCCGGCAGGCCCAGCGGGGTCGGCACGATTTCCGCTTCGATCTCCTTGCGAGCCATGGGCCTCGGCACGATTTCAACCTTGCCCAGATCCGAAGCCGACTTTTCTGACTGAGTGTCTTCCGCAGGATCGATTTGGCTCAGGTCCATTTCGCCATCGAATTTGCCGGTCGCAACTTTGGCAGGCACCGGCGATTCCTTGGCAACCGATTCCTCATCGGTTTCGACCGTCCAGGTCAGTTCGTCACCGGACCAGCCACCAGTTGGATCCACCGATTCCGCGTCCTCACGAGTGACGTCCAAGGCAGCCGACGTCGCGAAAGAAAGTGGTTGCTGGCGAGCGAAACGCCAGTCATCCGAAGGCAGTTGAACTCGCCCTCGGTAGTCCGCCACGGAATCAACCGCGACCGGTTCAACCGCCACCAATTCGGGTGGCGACAGTGAAGTGATCTCATCTTTCTCAGATTGTTTCGCCAGCGGCGCGGGCGAATAACACCCCACCACTGTGATCGCGGAAGCCCCCAGAACGGCCATCCAACAGGACCAACGAGAACGTTTCACAGAAGCGATCATCGAAGCCCCAATCGAGGTCGACAAACTGTTGAAAAAGGGGCGTGGCGATTTCATCTGGGCCTGATCAGCTGCGTTGAAAGAGTCTTTTCCCGACAATTCACGTCCAACGCAGAGGGGACCACGGTCGTCATGGATGGTTAGATTCGATCGCAGCGACGACATCGTCATGGTCCCCTTGGTTACGCGACCCGTTTATCTTAACGCGCCGGCAGCGAAAATTTCAGGCGTAATTTCATGGAAGGCACGTTGGGGTTATCGGACACAATCGTGACCAATCCGTAGTCTTCTCGGTTCATGCCCAATCGATCGATTTTTTCGTCACCAGGGGTCAAGGTGAACTCAAGGCTATACAACGACATGGAACCATTTTGGATGGGGTCATTCAGCTTGGCTTCCACGACACCTTCGGGAGTGACTTCTCCGATCGACAGCTTCGTCTTGTCACGTTCCGGTCCTTTCAAGACCACAAACGCCTTGGCCTTTTGCGGCCCTGGCTCGGTGATTTTCCCAAAGTCATAGATGTACCCGCCGCCGGAGACCCCGGTCAGCTTGGTGCTTTCCAACATGCTCAGCACACCGACGATCCGGCCCGTCACCGCCGCGACGATCGACTCCGCAGACTCGTCATCTTCGTTGAGTTCCGATTCGCCGTTGGCTGATGCATCGGCGATTGCTCCAACCTTGTGGAACGGCATCACCAAGTTTTGGCTCACGGAACCCTGTTCCAAACCGGGTGCGATGGAAGCTTTGACCAGGAAAGCCTGGGTGGCTTCGGCGTGCTCTTCGTCATCAATTTCAAGCGGCGTGACTTCAAACTTAGCCAGCTCGTTCATTTCGTCGCTGCTGAATTTGGGCTGGTCCAATTCAATCTCGTCGCTCATGTAGCTGTAAACCTTCAACTCCAATTCAATGGGCTCGCCGGAGGCAACTTCCTTGAAAGTCAACGTTTCGGGCACCAATTGCACCTGGCGAACAACCTTCCCGGTGATCTCGAAACGAATCGCGACTTGCGTGGGGTCATTGGTGCGAAGTTCGGCCGACTGTCCAAACGTGGTCTCATTGGTCTTCACCGTCCACGACATTTTGACTTCGGTTTTTTCGCCGGGAGCCAAACTCTCGTTTTCCAGAGTGCCGACGGTGCATTTGCAAGTCGAAGCCCCGATCTTCAAAGTCAGCGGCGCATCGCCCACATTCACGACGGTGAACGTGTGCTCCCCCTCTTCTTCGGGCTGCATGATTCCGAAGTCGTGCTCGTTGCCGTCCGGCAATTCGACCTTGGGAACATCTTCGCTCCATTCTTTCTTCAGCGACGCCATCGCGTTGGCCGCCGTCGTTTTCCCCTCGTAATCGATGGGCCCAAAGTGAGCCTCGTAATGGCCGTAGTTGGATTCATTGATGTTGTAGGCGATCGCAGCGCCGATTCCGGCAACGATCAAGCAAGCGAGCAACGTTTTCATGGCAAAACGACGACGAGAAAAGAAAAAACCAGAATCACCGCTGGGTTACGCCAGACACCCGCACTTGGTTCACTGCCAAGTGTCGTGAATCGTAAAACGCGGCTCATTGCCAAGCCGTTGCTGCCACTACAACCGCAGGGCATCCATGGCCACTTGAGCCGATTGGCGGACGGGTTGCTGGATCGCGGATCGCCCCATTGGCCGGACCACCAAAATCCATTGCAACGAGAGCTGACGCGTGACCACCCCGCCGGTTTCCGCCAATTCAATGGCTTTCTCAGCTAATTCACGAACCGTTTCCTCAGGAGCCCCCTCGGCTTCGGCGATCAAAGCTCGTTGCGCCGCGATCGCTTGATGCCAGGGGCTGAGCCTTTGGCACCGATCATAAATCATTTTGGCCTGAGCCAGTGCCTCTGCCTCCCCACCGACTTGATATCGGTGCAGCACCAATTCGCCGATCGCTTGCAATCGCGAGGGATCGTTTCCGGCTCGCTGGATCGCATTTTCCAAAGCCTCCTCGAATCGTGGGCTCATCCCCACCGAAGACGGATTCGCAGCAAACCGCTGCAACCAAGCTTGTTCGATCACGTGCAAACGGAAAATGGCGGGATCAAACGCGTGCCGGTCCGCCTCCATTGCTCGCTGGCAGAGTTTCTCCCCGCCGACCAGATTGCCTCGACGAATCTGAATCTGAGCCTCCGCCATCCAACGCCGCGAATCCGTGACAGGTTGATACGAAACCATCCACATCGTCACCGCAGCCAATCCCACCACCATCGCGCTCCCGACCACCCTCCATCGCACCCGAAATCCAGTGCGTCCATCCGGCACCCGCAGCCGGGAATCGTTGGTGAGCGAATCCTCCGCCCGTGAAATACTGAAGGGCCCGGACAAACAAAAGGAATGCCCCGAGGAGGTGACCATCGCCGCCAACGTCCACAGCACCACGGCGATTCCCGGCACCGTCCATCCGCCCGAAAAGCTGAGGTGCATGCATCCTGCCATCAACGCAAACGCGGCAATCCGACGAACATCCCAGCCCGGATCGGTCGCTGAACTTTCGTCCGGCAATCGAAACCACCACAGCCAACCAGCGGCACAGGCGATCGGAATCGCGATCAGGTGAGCGTCGAAATCGGGCAGGTCATGGTTGCGAATCCCCAGGATCCAGACCGCCAATCCACCAATCCCCGCCCCCACCGGAACGCTCCACCGAACGAAGCCTGCATGAGATCCAGCTGCCCGCAACGGTCCAGACGCCTTCGGCTCAGCAGACCAGTCGAGTGGCATGGATTCGTTCGTGCCATGTTCGGCTCGCCAGAACAACCAAGCCCCCACCGCCAACAGCCCGACCAACAGAAGTCCCGCTGGGAATCCGCCTGCCCCCAGAGTTTCGCAAACGAAATGGTGCGGGTCCGCGATGATCTCATGCGATTCAGGCAATCGAAAACGATGGTAGGCCTGTTGATAGTTGCCCGGTCCAGCACCGGTCCACGGGGAGAACTCGACCATTCGCCAAGTGGCTTCCCAGTATTGAAAACGGTATCGCACTGATTCGGGCAATGCAGAGATCCAGCCCGTTCCGAACCAGCCTCTGGCCGCTAAAGGCATCGCCACAAACACGGCGGAGATCGCCAACGACAATGCCGTCACGCACCGCCTTCCTCGCGCAGTCGACCAAGCGAAATCCAGCAACACGCAGCCGCCAACGATCAACACGGACAACACACCTGCACGGCTCTGCGTGTCCTTGAGAGCCAAGCACAAGATCGCTGCGACCAACAACAAACCAATCGCCACCGCAATCGACGGACGCGATGTTGTCTCAGGTTGTGCAGTTGAACGTTCACTTCTGACTCTCAATCGAGAGACCGTTTTCGGGAAGGTGTTCCCAAGAACCGGAAGCAAAACCGCGATCACGACCACCATCGCCATCGCAAGCAAACCCGCCAGGGTGTTGGCCAACGCAAACGTTGCCGTCGGGCCACCGTCACGCAGACGGTTCTCAAAGATCATCCGAGCGTTGGAACCTTCCGGGGCATTGATTCCCACTTCCGCCAACACTCGCTCTGGATCCGCCTTGTATTCCCGCAAGGTTTGCGGCAAGGACACATGAACCTGATGCAAAGCGTGCGCTGCCAGCAACACTGCGCCGACCACGACCAATCCCAGCAACGCCAACTGGTTGCCCCGAAGTTCGCCGATCGAGGATCGAGCCTGCGGTCCACTCAGCCAACGCCGCAAACCGACGAACCAAACCGCACCAGCGATCCACACCCATGCTTCGTTGCTGGCCGCTCGCCAGTCACCGCCGATCGTCTCAGTTCCCTCCCATGAACTCATTGGCACATTCAACTGGGCGACCGCCGCGTACCCGATCCAACCAGCCAGCAAGCACACGATTCCATCGACCAGCCAATCGCCTGCTCGATCGGCTCGGTCTCGTGAACCACGCTCGGCTTGGGCAACCAAAAAGGATCGCCCAACGCAGAACAACTGCATCGCCACCGCGATCAACAACGTTGCCAAGCACCACCCCAAGGCACCTCCCTGTTCCACCTCGGTCGAATCCGATGGATGGTAAAACGCCCACATCATCAGGGCGGCAAGCATCCCCAGCACGACCGACGTCATTCCCTTTGTTCCGAAGGATTCCAGCGTCGCCCGGTCCGAAACCGCAGAGGAACTGCCTGACGATTCGCGAGCTGCTTCCCGGTCGTCCGCTTGGTTTGACCAGCTCGCTTTCTGAGAAGCCGTTTTGGGTGGGCCGGCCTTTCGTTTCTGGTTCACTTGTCCGGCCGCCGCCACTGCGTGGATTCCAAGATGCCAACCAGCGTCAGCAAACACATCACAATGCCCAGCACCGCGATCGCTTGCCAAACACCGACGTGCGCCAACAACAACGCCGAGAGCCCACACGTCGCGGTGATCAAATGAATGGTTGCAACCGCCCCCGTTCTTGACAGCCCCAGGTCCACCAATCGGTGAGACAAGTGGCTGTGGTCGCCTTGGAACGGGCTGCGTCCTTGTCGGATTCGGATCCAGATCACGGTGGTCATGTCGTAGAGCGGAACCGCCATCGCACACAGAGGGGCCAAGACCGCGTGAGGCCGACTGCCCACCCAACCTGCAACGGCCCCGTCGCCAGAATCCCCCGCCGCAAACGTTGCCATCAACATGCCGACCGCGATCAAGAAACCGACCAAGTAACTGCCGCCGTCGCCCATGAAGATCCTCGCCGGGGGACGATTGTGGAACAGAAATCCAATCAACGCCCCCGCCACAACCAACAACAGCGACGCGACCAACAACTGCGGCCGATCCGTGCCCGGATCCGGAATGGTCAACATCACGAGCGCCATCGAGATGGCAATGATGGCAGCCACTCCCGAGGACAACATGTCCATGTTGTCGAGCATGTTGAACGAGTTGATCACGGCGACGATCCAGACCACCGACAACAACTTGGTCAGCCAGCCACCGTCGATGAACAACGACAGCTCGATGTTCAATCCCCACACGACCGCCGCAGCGATTCCGAACTGAACGCCCAATCGAAATCCGACGGGCAAACCAAACCGGTCATCCGCCAGCCCCAAAGCGACCAAGATCGTTCCGGCCAAGATCAACCACCACACATCGCCGCAACGAGACCAGACACCGGGTGCGTGCAGCATCGCGGCATCCCACCATCCCGCCGGCACAATCGCGGGCGAAGTCAGCTCACGAAGCGACGTGATCCAAGCGGGCACCGCCTCGGGATCGTGCAACAGCGCCGCGGCCAACGTCGCCAGCGCTACCGTCCCCAAGATTCCGAAGTAAATCCCCAATCCACCGCCCAGCGGCGTTGGCACGGTGTGACTGCTGTGACCACCGGGACGATCCAGCAATCCAAGCTGAGCCGCAAATTTTCGGATCGGAAACAGAACCAACCAACTGAAAATCGCCGCCAACCCAGCGGCCACGAGCACGAGTCCGATCGTCGCCGACATGAAATCTCGCGCAATTCAGAATGGGTGGAACAAGAAGAGAAGCAAAACCTTGCTACGCCCAAAACGCAAAATGGTTCGCCGCCGCGATCCCGTCCGCGAATCCCTTCTTCCGTCGACAATTTGAGCGGCAAAATTCGCTCATTTCGAGTCCATCATTCGTTATAATCAGGGAACGCGTCCAACTTGCTCTGAAATGTCTGCTGCGGCTCCTCAAGCCCGCTGGCATTTCATCTGCAACCAAGACGTCCCGCCTTTCTCCCCTCCCAACATTGCGTGCCCGGTTCATGCTATCGATCTCGCCCTTTCGGCTGGCTGCAGGCCTCGCTTGCTTTGCCTGCCTTGCACTTGCTGTCGGCCGTCCCGCAATTGCGGCCAGTCCGGCCTCGCAGACCGACCGCCTGATCTCCGCCGATTCGGTCGAATTCCTGCAGGCTCAATGCATCGACTGCCACGATGGCCCCGACGGGGAAGGCGGTTTTGACATTCACTCCGTTTCGCCGGACCTGACCAACGCCGCCTCCCTGGAACGCTGGGTCGTGATTCACGACCGAGTCCAAAGTGGCGTGATGCCTCCGCCAGAAGATGTCGAACTGGATCCCGAAACGGTCCGCGATTTCACCGAACCGCTTCGAGATCGTTTGCGAACCTATCAACTCAATCAGCAACGCCAAGAAGGTCGCGTTCGAGGCCGGCGGCTCAGCAACGAACAACTCTCGCGGACGCTGCAGGACTTGCTGAGGGTCGAACTGCCGCTCGATGGCCTGATGCCGCCCGAACAACGCGTCGGTGGCTACGTCCACCTGGCGTCGGCACAATCCATGTCCCACTTCCAGCTGAACACACACTTGAGAGTCGTCGACGCGGCGCTCGACGCTGCGTTTGCCAAAACACTCCAACCCGCCTCGGAGTGGACGCTGGACATGCCTCCCGAGAAAATTGCCAACAAACCCAAGGGCCGCCGCAACCGAGACCCCGAGATGAGAAAGGGACTGGCGGTCATTTGGTCGTCCGGCATGATCTTCTACGGCCGAATCTCGTCGACTCGCGTGCCCGAAGATGGCTGGTACGAAATCACCCTGACCGCCTCGGGGCTGAAGCCCCCCCAGGATCACGGCATCTGGTGCAGCGTGCGAAGCGGCGAATGCAACTCAGGTGCTCCGTTGCTGTCCTGGATCGGCAGTTTCGAAGCCGAGGCCGAACCACAAACCATGACTTACCAGGCTTGGCTGCCAAAGGGCCACATGCTGGAAGTTCGCCCCGCCGACCGAACGCTCAAACAAGGACGCTTCCAAGGCGGCCAAGTCGGTTTCGGAGAGGGCGAAGACCAGGACCTTCCCGGCGTGGCAATGCATTCGCTGAAGATGAAACGCATCTACCCCGGAGGCGACCGCAAAGAGTCTCGCGAGCGACTGCTGGGGACACTTCCACTTCGCTACAACCGCACACTCCAGCGATCAGAAGTCAACGTCGAGAAGTTCACGGAAAAACGCGATCGCAATGAACTGCGAGCCGCGATCACACGATTCGCGGACCTCGCCTTCCGTCGCCCGGTCGATGCTGCCTCCATCGAGTCCATCCTGCAACTCGCCGAAGCAGAACGCCAAAGCGGCGCGACGTTCATCGAGGCCTTGCGAGCCGGGTACCGCGCCGTGCTGTGCTCACCGCGTTTTCTGTACCTGACCGAATTCGCCGACGAATCGGGGCGTTTGGACGATTGGGCGATTGCCTCGCGGCTGAGCTATTTCCTGACTGGCTCCATGCCCGACGAAGAGCTCCGAGCCGCCGCGGACCAAGGCCTGCTTCGCCGCGAAGGAGAACTCCGACGCCAAACCGATCGCTTGCTGCAAACACGTCGCGGGCAACGTTTCCTGGTCGATTTTTCGGATCAGTGGTTGGATCTCATCGACATTGATTTCACGGAACCAGACCGACGATTGTTCCGTGACTTTGACCCGAGCGTTCAAGCCGCCATGCTGGCGGAAACCCATCATTTCCTCCAGCGACTACTCGACGAAGACCGCCCTGTTCGTGAACTGGTCGGTGCTGACTACACCTACCTCAATTCTCGCTTGGCTCGGTACTACGGACTGACCGAATCGGAAGCTGACATTGCTGACCTGAACGACCAAATGAAACTCGTTCGCGTCGATCCGGCGTCGCCTCGCGGTGGACTTCTCAGCCATGGTTCGATCCTCAAAGTCACCGCGGCAGGCAACGACACCTCGCCGGTTCTGCGGGGCATTTGGGTGTCGGAACGGATCTTGGGAATCGAAATCCCCTCTCCCCCCGAAAACGTTCCCGCCGTCGAGCCTGACATTCGAGGTGCCAAAACCATTCGCGAACTGCTGGCCAAACACCAAGCCGACGCGTCCTGTGCCGCCTGTCACCAAAACATCGATCCACCCGGCTTTGCCCTCGAAAACTTCGACGCGGGAGGTCGTTGGCGTGATCGCTACATGCAAAAACGTGGCAACGCCTACAAAGCTGGTGCCGACGTCGACCCCAGCTTTGCGATGCCCGATGGAGCCACCTTCGATTCGTTCGTCGCTTTCCGTGGTTTGATCGCCGAACGCGATGAACGCTTGGCCGCCAATCTCGCGTCGCACTTCACCACCTACGCCACCGGCCAAACCATTCAGTTTGCCGATCGTGATCGCATCGAAGAGATTGTTGCGAACACGCGCGACGACGAATTTGGTTTTCGATCCTTGCTGGACGAAGTCATCCACAGCGACTTGTTCCTTTCCAAGTGACCCCACCCAAGTTGCCACCACGCCGCATCCGATGCCGCTTCTCCCTCCACTCACCCCCGCCTTCGAGAATCGATCATGAAACGCAGCAACCTTCATTCACGAAGCCCCCTGAAACGCCGCACCCTGTTGCGTGGCTCGGGCGTCGCGATGGGATTGCCATTTCTGTCCGCCATGCGTCCCGCGTTGGCGGCCAGTGACAGTGGCGAAGGATCCGGCCGATCCAAACGATTTGTGGCCATGACCGTCGGCCTGGGTTTGGTGCCCGAAAACCTGGCTCCCGAAGGCGCTGGGATGAACTATCAACCCTCTCGCTATCTGAAATCCCTGCAAGACCTGCGCGAGAAAGTGACCGTCGTGTCCGGTTCATCGCACCCCGGCGTCAACGGAGGCCATCGCGCCGAAGCCAGCATCTTGACCGCGACGCCGATGGGGTCCTCCGGCGCGGTGAACAACACGATCTCGATCGACCAGTACCTCGCCAAGCACAAAGGCCATGCAACGCGGTTCCCATCGCTGGTCTGCAGCACGGGAGGTTCGACCAGCCCCTGTTACACCGAGAGCGGCGCGATGATCCCGCCAATCACGTCGGCTTCGCAACTTTTCGCGGAACTGTTCGTGGACAACTCGCCCGCGGAACGAGCGAAACAAGCCGATCGAGTGCGTCAGGGACGCAGCATCATGGACATCGTTGCCGAAGATGCCAAATCGCTGCAGCGCGACCTGGGAAGCGGCGACCGCGACCGCTTGGACGCCTACTTCACCAGCGTTCGTCAACTCGAACAACGCATGCAGCAATCTCAGAAGTGGGCCGAATTGCCCAAACCAGCGGTGGACGCCACTGCCCCCATCGACATCCGCAATCCCAACGACTTGATCGGTCGCATGAAAACCATGTGCGATGTCGTATCACTGGCGATGGAAACGGATTCGACACGCTACGTGACGCTGCACCTTCCCGGCAGCGGCGGAGTGGTCCCGGTCGAAGGCGTCGAGGAAGGCTACCACTCACTCAGCCATCACGGCCGCGACGAAACCAAGTTGGAGCAACTGGCTTTGGTTGAAGAAGCCCTGATCGGCCAATGGGGCGATTTCCTTCGTGGGCTCGCTCAGCATGGTGATGCACACGGCAACCTGCTCGATGACACCACCGTGTTCTTGACCAGCAACCTCGGCAACTCTTCCAACCACGACAACCGAAACATGCCGGTGCTGATCGCGGGTGGCGGGTTCAAGCATGGCGGTCACTTGGAATTTGACCGCAAGAACAACTACCCCCTGCCCAACTTCTACGTCTCACTGTTGCAGCAGCACGGCATGGAGGTGGACCAGTTCGCCACCAGCACGGGCACTATGACCGGCCTGGGAATCACAGGCTGATTTGACCGCGAAGACGATTTGGCCAACGGAGGGAAATTCGAAACGAACGGTGCCATTGGTAGCTGACGGACGTTTGCTTCGGTTGATTGGCCAAGTCCCCCCCAAAAAAAAGAACCACCAACGGCTGCGGTTGGTGGTTCTTGATGGAGGAACTCCATTCGATTGGCTTGCCGAAGAACTCGAAGAGAGACTGCTGCATCGGGATACTAGCTCCGACGCTTTCCTCCAATTCTCCATGGAGCACACCGACTTGCTCTGGCCAGCAGAACAAACTCAGATTGGTTCCACATCGCTCGTGGAACGAAACGAGTGGTCAGGGAGAAATCGCGGATGGGCCACTGCCGGGCTTCACCGATCCACCCGCCCCAGGGGAAGAACCTGGAGGAACACCGTTCTTCTCGGCTTCGAGACCTTTTGCATAAAAGTCTTCATCCGGTGTTACCAATTCGCTTGTTGAACTATCGCACCCGGTTGTGGTGAAGAGCATCAACGTCAAACCAAACAAGCAAAAATACTTTTTCATCGAAAAACCTAGTTGTGAAAATGAAGAAATGTTTGATTCGTAGCCAGTCATTCGAACGTTTCGAAAAACTCAACCTCCAACTGCAACTGTGAAGTCCAGAGGAAGGGCCTTGAATCAGAAGAAGCCGCCTCGAAAACGACGACGGCTTCTCAAGTTTAAAACGATAGCCAACGGCGTCGATCAATAGTCTCCGTCGATGATTTCTCTGCTCGCACGAGTCCCGAGGGCTCCCCACACTCCGTAGGGGCTCTCGGCCCCAGGCCGGAGGTGGGCGGCCGTTTGGACCGATTGACTGTTGGCGTAACCGGGGCTGTCTGAGGTCTGATCGCCGGACTCGATCGACTCGGTGATGAACCGAACCGCGCCATCAGCCATTGTCACGTGGCATCCGCCGGGATGCTGGCTACTCGGTGACATATTGCCTGGCTGAAATTTACTCCACCATTGAATGCAAGTCGCACTGTTAGGGGGGGCTTGGGTCAAGAAACCCGTGTCCGTCGATGAAAAGTGGGCCCATGCGAAACCGCGACCCCAGACGTCCGATCCCCACCACGAATTGCCACCCATGTACCCTGGAGGTGCTGTGCCGCCATCGGTGCCATCCGACCAGAAACCTGGTCGGGTCGGGCTGACGAATGCATTGCAGCTCTGCGGGTTGTCGTACGTGGTAGCAATATCGACTCCTACTTGGCCACGAACGTCGCCATCATTGAGCGAGCTGATGTGCTCGCCGAACGCGATCGTGCCGGAAAGGCCGTCCAGGATGTCACGGAATTTAGTCGTGATACGTGGAACGAAAGCACCGCGTCCCGTCGCCTTCGATTTCGTCGCCGAGTTCGAGCTTTTCTGCCAGTTGTCGTCGAGATCACCGTAAAGCTGGACCCAAATGGCCGAGTCACCAAGGCACACCGAGTAGTTACAACGTCCCATGGCCGGGAGACCTTCACCCGGATCGCTTGGGCAGCGAAGCGTTGACAGTTGCGTCATCCAAGGGCGGTATCGATAGCCAATGGAAGTTTGCTCTGGCCCAGGCCCCATGGCGGGCCACGAAGGACTCCTTGCAACGGTTGGGTTGTCGACCTGATAAGTGGAGGGGTTGCTGATTTCTTCCCACAGAGCCTGTTGTTCTACGAAAGGCGTCATCGCAACAAAGGCGCTGAGTGTCATCAGCGAGTTTGATTCCGACGACCAGGTTTGCATTCCATGGCCGAGGTCATTGTTCCCTGCCGTACCCGTGCCTTGCTTCGGCATCTCGTTGAACGCACTGTGGTAGTTGTGCAACGCGAGGCCGAGCTGCTTCATGTTGTTGCTGCAGCTCATTCGACGAGCAGCTTCTCGAGCTGCCTGGACCGCCGGTAGCAACAGCCCAACCAGCACGCCGATGATTGCGATCACGACGAGGAGTTCGACCAGCGTAAACCCTGCCCGTGCGTTAGGCCTCGGACGATAAAAATGTCTCATGCGTCTTCCTTGTTCCACTCGAAGTACGGAAATAGTACGGAAAATAGATCTCCGGTATTCGCCGATTGGCGAAACACACCGGTTGCTGAAAAACCTGCATCAGGTCTTCCGATTCGCCACTGACGCAATTGCAGAGCCACCAGTCCCCGAGAATCTCTCCTCAAAGACAGGTTTCGTCCGAGAAAGCGACTTAAGGGACGATCATTCCCCACTGGAACAATTGCTTGAGCACCAGATTTCCCAAGAACTTTTAAAAAAACTTTTGACTTTGCCTAAAGTCTCATTTCCGACGCTTTTGCAACATCCATTGACTGCCCAAGATTTGTGCACACGCACCAAAATCGCTCAATTTTCGAGCGGGCCGTTAGCAAATAGCACCATCTGGGGTGGATTCGAAAAGTTTCACTGCACAACTTTTGGTCTGTCATATGAGCGGTCCGGCAAGCCAGCCGGCGCCGGGCGGCGGCACGACCTGGCATACGGACAGCCCGCTGACCTCTCGCTTTCGTCGGTTTTGCGCATCCGGCCAAGCGACTGGCGCAATTTATGCTAGGACATCTGCTAGGACAGCAGTCCGCCTCATTAGCTCCCCCCGCGAGTGCGATGATCAAGGCCGACAAGCTCTTTGCCAACGTCCCCACGATGCCGCAGGCTACGTAAGCTGCCAGCCACATTGCGGATTGATCACCGAAGAACAACCTCCGTGCTCTCCGTGACCTCGGTGGCTCAATCTCAAAACCAAGCACCCGAGCAATGCACCTGTCCAGGTAAAGAGATCGTGCAGTTGATCGATGCCGCAGTTCGGTGGGATTCCACACGATGCACCTCTCCCCAAACGCAGTTTGGGAGAGCGAACGCAATGAACTTGGCAAGTGTGAGCGATCAAAGATCTTAAATTTCTTGATTCCATGGCGTTCTCAGCCCAGCATCTTAACGGCGGGCTCTCGGGTAAAAGCTCGCTTCGATTAAACTTGCAGACTGGTACCGCGTGGCAACACGCGAGTACGTCGGGCCGCCGACTGTCGGGCTTGTCTCGATGGTCGGCCGCCCCCTTCTTCTTTGGGCCGTGGTTGCCCGTGGCGGTGCGACCTCGATCGGGCTCGGCAAAAGGGGCCGTCCCTTCCACATCGCCTTCACGCTGGTCTCAACCGCTAGCGCAGGCCAACGTGAAGGCGACCCGAAAGGGACTCGCGACAACGCTTGGGTGGATTAGCGACAGGATTGCACTTCGGCCATGGAGGCGTGCTTCGTCGCGTCAAACGTTTCTCCGTTGCGAACCATTTGATTGAGCGTCGAAAGCATCTTCCGCATGCAAGCGACCATCGCCACCTTGAAGGGTTTGCCTTGGCCGCGAAGCCGTTCGTAAAACGCCTTGGTCGCCGGATCATGTCTGCGTGCCGAATTAGCCGCCATGTACATCGCGTTGCGAACATCTTGTCGTCCGCCGCGAATCGGACGCTTGCCATCCTTCCTGCCACTCTGGCAATTCCGCAAGGTGCCAGCCACTTTGCGGATCCATGTCCGGACCTGGGATCACCTGCCAAGGAATCGCCTCGAAAAAATCGTGTTTCAGCGGAGCGGCCTAGCCGTCCGGTGCCGTGCTGCCGGAGGACTTTCGTCCTACCTCTAAAACCGAAATCGGCAAAAAGACGGCAAACGAACCCCAACGGGGATTGAAACCGCACCGCCAATTCGTCAAGCGGTGCCTACAAAACAAGCGACTTCGCCTATTTTTGAAACACCAATGGCGGCGACCTTCCGTCCACATGGGGGGCACCAAAAGAACGTTGCTGCAATGCTTTCAAGATGATCATTCAAAATAATCAGAACTCCAATCCCGCGGGTTGAAAGCCCCAGAAGTCGGCTTGGGTGAGATAGATTGCCGCAAATCCAAATCAGCGAGGAAGTCACTCGATGCTCAGTAGCGAGGAAACCAAGTTTGGCCCCCATCTTGCTTCGGAAAAGAGCCATACGTTTCGTCTCAAGTGGTCGCAAAGCCCGCATCGTAAGACGACAGGAATCTTACCGAACTCGCACGTTAGGCTGTCATTCAATGCTTTCCTCTCCCTCCTTCACTCATCGAAGCCGCCGCGGCTTCACTCTCGTAGAACTTCTGGTGGTGATCGCCATCATTGGTGTGCTCGTTGGCCTGCTACTCCCTGCTGTTCAAGCGGCTCGCGAAGCGGCTCGCCGCATGAGTTGCGGAAACAACATGAAGCAACTCGGTTTGGCGATGCACAATTATCACAGCGCCTACAACCAACTTCCCACTCAGGGAGCCGGAACCACTCAAACAGGAGCCGGGATCTTCAACGGCTCACGACAATACAACAATGCAAGTCTCTCGGCATTCGTTGGCATGCTGCCATTCATGGAACAACAAGGACTCTGGGAACAAATTAGCAATCCCATGAACGTTGACATTGATGGCGCCAGTCCGCCAGCGGACACAGCGCCGTTGCCATTCCCTGCGATGGGACCGACCCCCGCTTACAATTGGAGCGGCGATGCCTACATTCCGTACATGACGGAAATTGTTGCCTTCCGTTGCCCCAGCGATCCTGGCACGAGTGGAGCTCCCGGACGCGCTCGCACCAACTACGCCGTCAACCTCGGCGACTCGATCAATCACTTCCAGATCAATGGACCGTACGACAATAGCTTCAACATCTCCAGTGTCTACGGAACAATTTCCAAAGGTACCGATCGCGGGGCATTTGGCCTTCGCTACACACACAAGTTCCGCGACATCTTGGATGGCCTCTCCAATACCGTTGCTCTCGGCGAGATCGCGACCTCTTTGGGCGATCGAGACAAGCGAACGCAGCCAGCTTTGAACGCAGGTGGCAACACCGATAGCAGCGGAGTGCCAGGCAATCCGAGCTTGTGCCAACAGTGGGTGAGCCCTGAGCGTCCTCAGTTCTGGTCCAACGGTTCAGATGGAGGCACGGCACCCTCCCTCGAAGGATCCGACAGCGTGCATTTCCGCGGTTCTTCGTGGGCAACATTCTACCCCGCGCACACGGGCTTCCAAACCATCTTGCCGCCGAACCGCGAAGCGTGCTGGGTTGGCCACACCTTGTACCCAGGTTTGTTCCCGCCCAGCAGTCAGCACCCGGGTGGCTGTCACGTTGTGATGGCTGACGGAGCTGTCAAATTCATCACAGACAGCATTGAAGCAGGTGATTCCACTGCAGGAACAGTCAACTTCGTTTCCTTTAGCACAGCGAAGCTGACCGGTGAGCGTGCCCCAGGCAACGCAAGCCCGTATGGCCTCTGGGGTTCGCTCGGCACTCGAGCCAGCAGAGAAGTGATCGGCGACGAGTTTTAATTCGCTTCCGATCGCTTCGCATCCTTCCCAACTCTAAAAAACCACTTCACTTCCAATCACAATGATGCCAACTTCAAAATTCTACCGCCGGATCATCTGCTGCCTCTTCCTCAGCTCACTTGCATTCTCGACGGGGTGCTCGAGCGATGAGAACCGAGTTGTTGAGCCAACCCCGAAAGAAAAGCGAGACGCTGACGAGGCCAAAGGCCCGTTAGGGACAGCTCAGATGTAACGAGACCAGCCTCCAACAAACTTCAAAACGCTCCCTGTTCTTCGGGGAGCGTTTTTTTGTGCCCCGACTACAGAGCCGGTGCGTAAATCGGATTCCGCAAGGTGCCAGCCACTATCCAAAATTGGCGCCAACTCAGAGAGCCACTGCGTTCATTATGAGCAGCCGTGCCTTTCGATTGAGCACCCACCAAGGACCGCCCCCTCTTCCAGGTGCGTTCCGGCAACCAGACGCTCATAGGCCTGCCAAAAAAACAATAAAAACTCGCACGCCCCTGCTCATTCAGAGCACTCCTAAGCATCCGCTTCGGTTGGGATCCGCCCCCGTCACCCTTTGAGCGCTTCGCCAGGAGGTTCTTCCAACACATCTCAATCCCCTTTTGGCCTCTCGATTGCGATGCCCGAGCCCACATCACGCATGCCGATTTTCCAAACAGGGAGCATCGACATGCCGAATTTTGCTCGTTTGTTCAACTGGAACCCTTAAGAAATGTGTCGCCGCCAATCCTCCCGCACCCTCAAAAGCTCCGGCTTTACCCTTGTCGAACTCCTCGTCGTGATTGCAATCATCGGCGTTTTGGTCGGCCTCCTTCTTCCCGCCGTTCAGTCCGCTCGTGAGGCTGCCCGCCGAATGCAGTGCTCAAACAATATGAAGCAAATTGGATTGGCACTCCACATGTACCACGATGCGTACAAGGCATTCCCACCGACCGCCTACGCGATGGCGAATTCAGCCGATTTCAATCGCCCTGCCTCTTGGCTGGTACGAGTCCTGCCTTTCCTCGAGCAAACCGCGGCTTACACCCACGTCGACTACAGCGGTGACTTCTCGAACCGCGACGGCATCAACTACAGCTGGCGTGGGCTCGATGGCTTGTTGGTTCCAACCTTCAACTGTCCCTCCAGTCCGCTCGAAATCTTCCGTGACGACACGGCTTCGGCTGGGACGATTGCCCTGGGTTCCCCTGAAACGATCACCACTCAAGTTCCATGTTATGCGGGCGTCGCCGGCATGTATCACTATGGACAAAACACCGGTGGTGGAGACATTCCCTACACAGAATGGAACGGCCACAACGGCCGAGTGGACTACAACGGCGTGATGGTTCCGGTTGACAGCAAGAACACGCGACCACTTCGCTTCGCCTCGATCACCGATGGAACCACCAACACGATCGCTGTCGGGGAAACCGGCACCTTCAAGTCCGTTATCCAAGAAGACGGCACCAGGCAACAACATGACGACCGCGTTGGCAACTGGAACGGTGGGGCTTGGTCCGGTGGCGGTGGGGACCCAACCCTGTCAGCAGCCGATGGCTACCGAATGAACGTTGCCTCGATTCGTACCGGGATCAACTTCACACCCGTCTTCCCAACCACTCGTCACGGCACGGGCGGGGGCCCTTACTTCGGAATCGGCCCTTACTGGTACGGTCGCCCCGGCATGCACTCGCCATTCCGGTCTGCCCACATTGGCGGAGCACAATTCGTTTTGGCGGATGGATCGGTCCACTTCGTCAGCGAAAACATCAACTATCAAACGCTCTCCGATTTGGCTTGCCGACTCGACGGCAACATCATCCAAGACTTCCAAAACTAACGCGTGCATTCGCTCGGAAAGCGGCCCCGCATCATCCATGCGGGGCCGCCTCTGCCGAAAGCCATCCTCCTTCCACCCCAAACACGACTGAAGACAACGAGCCAATTCATGACACGCTTCACGCGAATCACCCAACTCCTTTCACTGGCCTGTTTATCCATCCTCGCCATTGGCTGCTCGTCGGGTGACAAACCAGAACTCGTCCCCGTCGCTGGATCTCTGACCAAAGACGGGGTTCCATTCGTCAACGCAACACTCGAGTTCCACCCGCAGGGTCACGGCGGGGTCTCCTACGGCCAGACCGACGACACGGGGCAATTCAAGCTGCACTACACCACTGGCGAGCCAGGTGCGGCCATCGGCACCCATGAAGTTCACATCTTGGGAGGACACGAGAAAGGGAAATCAGCCCCAGCGTCTGCCAACACCGCATCGAACCCCGATGAAGGCGAGGCACCCACACTGATCGGTGACCCCAGCGGAGGCAAGAAGCAACGAAGAGCCGGCAATGGAGCCCCTGCCGGACCAGTGAAGATCACGGCAGAAGTCAATGACTCAGACAATCAACTGTCGCTCACAATGCCTTCCTGAACGCTGCTTCAAAAAACCAGCCAACGAACCTCCGTTCCAACTGCCCACGAACGGAGGTTCTTCGCGACCAGAACCCGCAAAGCCGTAAGGTGCCCAAAGCCGTAAGGTGCCAGCCACCTTCCTCGTTTTCCAGCCACGTGCCGCTGCTGCCGAGACCGGCCTGCCACAGAGCGTCTCTCCCCATCGACTCCCTCAAAACGAACAACCTTCGGACCCTGCCTCTTCGCAAAGCAGGCCTGCGGCCTCACCTCAACTGCCAACCCGATCTTACAGCGACATTCCCACCATAAAGCTTCCTGCCAACACTTGCACTGCGACGACTGAGCACTCGCCTCCCCCTCTCAAGAACCTTCTAAAAACAACGTTTTGCGTCGCCGATCGCACTCTAGCCTTGATTTTGCGTCACCGGTAAGAGTGGGATCACCGACACAATCCCACATCTTTCAGCACGCCCAAAAAACAGGCAGTCTTGCCCAGCAAACTAGCACCGCCGCTTCACGCACCCTTCTGGAGAGCCGCTGCTGCCTTCCCTGCAATCGCTACACCCCGATCCAAAGTTGAGAAATCCCACGATTTCTTGCTCATCTTTCCCGGCCCCACCGACCCGCTTCGGAGGAGATCTCCTCCCTAGAGCTTCCAAAACCCCTTGAATGCCGGGAGACGCAAAACGCCAAGGGGCAACTTTGGCCTCTTGCTTGCTATCTCCCATCCAACATCACCGGTGTCACGTTCGGTCGCGTTGATCGCACCGAGAGGCACCTCGAAGTTTTATTCGCACATTCAAATGGAATCTCAAGCGATGCGTCGTCCTACCTCTTTTCGTTCTTCCAGAAGTTCTGGCTTCACCCTCGTCGAATTGCTCGTCGTCATTGCCATCATCGGTGTGATGGTTGGCCTGCTGCTTCCCGCCGTCCAATCGGCACGGGAAGCTGCTCGTCGGATGCAGTGCTCCAACAACATGAAGCAACTGGGCTTGGCGGTTCACAACTACCACAGCGCGTTCAACATGTTCCCCGCCAACATCGGTGCCCAAGCATCTGGCAACCCAAACCGCGGTGCTTCGTGGTTGGTTCAGATCCTGCCGCAAATGGAGCAGTCGTCGATCTACGAGAAGCTGACTTTCGTCGGCACCGACTTCAGCACCCAAGACGGCGTGAACCGCAACTGGGAAATCCTGGACGATGCAATCGTCCCTGGATTCAACTGCCCTTCGAACCCAATGCAAAACTACCGCGACAACAACGCCAACGGCCTGACAACCGCCTTCGGTTCACCTGACAGCTACAAGACTCAAATCGTCGATTACGTTGGCGTTGCCGGCTACTACTACACCCCCGGCATTCGCCAAGGCGACAGCACTTGGCAGCCAGGTGGACGTTCGGACGGCTCGCGAAACGTCTGGACTGGCTACGGCTGGATGCAAGATGCCGGCATCATCGGCATCAACAACTCAAAGTATCGTAACCCCAAGTTCGCCAGCATCTTGGACGGAACCAGCCAAACGATCGCCATCGGCGAACACTCCGCTGAAATGCCACACGCTGACAAAACTCGCACCGACAGTCGCCCCAGCAGTCACGCTGGTGGTGCTTGGAACGCTGGCCCTGCCTTCCACGGATGGTTGGGTTGGACTGCCAACATCACGGTTCCACGTTGGCCCATCAACAGCATCTACTCGGGCAACTACACCCAACTCTACGGTTACACCCTGCACAACGGCTTCCGCTCCAACCACGTCGGCGGTGCAATGTTCACGATGGGTGATGGCTCGGTCCGCTTCGTCACCGACAGCATCGACTTCGACGATGTCTTCATGGCGATGAATGGTCGCAACGACCGCTTCGTCTACGACCAACAATTCTAAGCCGAAGAAGAACTGAACCAATCCAACGATATCTCCACCAAGGAACACAACTCGATGAACGCGTTCTCGCGATTTTTAACTGGAACGGCAACGCTTGCCGCTCTCACAATGATGACCGGATGTGGCCCTGAGCTGCCTCCAATCGCCGATGTCTCCGGTGTCATCACCAAAGACGGCAAGCCGGTCGAAGGAGTTGCCCTCGAGTTTGTTCCCGTCGACGGCGGACGCCCCTCGATGGCAGTGACGGACGCCGAAGGTCACTACAGTGCGATGTTCACCGCACAAACTGACGGAGCATTGATTGGAAAGCACACCATTCGCTACGAGATCAACGGTCCAGCTGCTCCGATGCCAGCCAACCCCGACGCGGAGTTCATCCCAACGTCGAAGAAGCCGGACATGGGCGGCAAAGGCAAGTTGCAACCCACCGAAATCGAAGTGGTGGATGGCAGCAACGAAATCAACTTTGAGTTCGTGGCTGGATGAGCCTTCTCCTTCGAGGTGCAATTGGACTGGGACTGCTGCTCACGCTTGGTTGTGAGGCACAACCTTCGTCCAAGCTAGGGCAGGTGACTGGCACCGTTTCTCAAAACGGCCAGCCAGTCCCCAACATGGCACTCGAGTTCCACCCGGTGTCAGGCGGGCGTCCCTCGCTCGCCTTCACGAACGACAGCGGGCACTTCGAGGCGATCTACCTCGCCAATGTGCCGGGAGCCAAAATTGGCGACCACACGCTTCGTTACGAACTGACACCTGGCAAGTTATCACCCGACATCTCTCCTGCAGAGATGCTGACGATCGAACGCCCCTCCATTCCAGAAGGCGCCGTCCTCGATCAGACCCAAGTGACAGTCGAGCAAGGGACGAACCACTTTGTGTTCAACCTCATTCCTCCACCCGAGGCATTGCAGCCTCCCGCGGAAGACACGGAAACAACGCCCTCGCCAGAACCGGAAACGGTCGTAGACACAGCGTCGCCGACTGAAACCACTGTCGAATGACAATCGCCAGCCTGAATGATCCGCGGAGCAATCCTCCGCGGGCATTCGGCTGAGCAAGCCGACTAGGCCAAACCAGCGAGTTCGGTCGCACGTCGCACGCGGGAAATTCCGATCATGTAGGCTGCGGTTCGAAGCGAGACCTCTTGCTGCCCCGCCATCTGCCAAACATTCTCAAACGCATCGTTCATGGTGCGATCCAGTTCTTGACGCACGCGGTCGAGCGGCCATCGATAGTGCTGGCGGTTCTGCACCCATTCAAAGTAACTGACCGTCACACCGCCTGCATTGGCGAGGATGTCCGGCAAAATCGTCACCCCACGGTCGTGCAGCGCGGCATCGGCGTCTGGATCCACCGGACCGTTGGCAGCTTCAATGATGACCTTCGCGTTGATGTCTTGCGCATTCTTCTGCGTGATCACCCCACCCAAAGCAGCGGGGATCAGCACTTCCACGTGATCGAGTTTCAGCAACGCGTCCAGCGGCAAATGCTCCGCTCGTTCGAACCCTTCCAGCAATCCCTTGGGATGCGAAAACTTGTGTCGCAACAACTCGGGAATGTTCAAGCCTTCCGCGTTGTAATAGGTCCCAGTGATGTCGGAAACCGCCACAATGGGAAACTGAGCGTCATGCAAGAACTTCGCGGCGTGTGACCCCACGTTGCCAAAACCTTGAATCGCGACACGGGTCTTCAACGCATCCATGCCCAAACGCTTGGTCAGCTTGACCGTCAACGTTCCCACGCCACGCCCCGTCGCTTCTTCGCGGCCCTTGGCCCCATACTCTTCCACGGGTTTCCCCGTGATCACCGCGGGATGAAACCCGTGGTACTTTTCCCATTGGTTGCGAAACCAGGACATGACTTGATGATCGGTGCCCATGTCAGGCGCGGGAATGTCGGTGTCAGGCCCGACGATGTCATGAATTTGATCCACAAATGCACGGGTCAATCGTTCGATTTCCGCACGCGACATCTTGCTGGGGTCGATCCCAATCCCACCCTTGGCGCCACCATAGGGCAAATCCACCACAGCGGTTTTCCACGTCATCAAACTCGCCAGAGCGCGAGTTTCGTCCAAATCGACCTCGGGGTGGAAACGCAGCCCACCCTTCATCGGCCCGCGACTGTGATCGTGCTGAACTCGGAAACCGACATAATTCGCGAGGCGACCGTCATCGAGACGGATGGTCACTTGGACCTGCACCTCTCGCTGGGGCATCAACAAAGCTTCTCGAAGATCGGAATCCATCTCCAAACGATCCGCGGCTTGTTCAAAGAAAATCCGCGTGGCTTCGAAAGCTTTCATCTTGCCTACCAGTTGTCAGTCATAAATACCACTACAAGCCTAGGTCACCAAACAGCGGTGTGCTGAGATAGCGTTCTCCTAAGCTGCACATCACCGTGACAATCCGCTTGCCCTTCATATCAGGTCGCGCAGCAATCTGAGCAGCTGCCCACATATTCGCTCCACTACTGATCCCCGCAACGATGCCTTCTTGCTTGGCGAGCTGGCGCCCCCATTCAAATGCATCCTCGTCATCCACCTGAACGACGTCATCAATGATCGACGTGTCCAAGTTTCCGGGGATGAAGCCCGCACCGATTCCTTGAATGCGGTGTTTGCCTGGCGCCCCGCCACTGATCACGGGCGAGTGCTTTGGTTCCACCGCGAACGCCTTGAAGTCTGGGTTTTGTTTCTTCAAGTAGCGAGCCACACCGGTGATCGTTCCCCCGGTGCCCACGCCAGCAACAATCGCATCGATCTTGCCATCCGTGTCGTCCCAAATCTCAGGACCGGTGGTGGCTTCGTGGATCGCTGGGTTGGACGGGTTTTCGAACTGCTGAGGCATGAACGCGTTGTCGGTTTGATCGACCAACTCCTGAGCCGTGGTGATGGCTCCCTTCATCCCGTCGCCCGCCGGTGTCAAAACCAAGTTGGCTCCCATCGCTCGCAACAACGCACGGCGTTCCACCGACATGGATTCGGGCATCGTGAGCGTCAGCTTGTACCCTTTGGCGGCACAAACAAACGCCAACGCGATTCCGGTGTTTCCACTCGTTGGCTCGATGATATGCGTGTCGGGGTTGATGCTTCCATCACTCTCCCCGGCTTCAATCATCGCGACACCGATGCGGTCTTTCACACTGTTGAGCGGTTGAAAGAACTCGCACTTGGCAAAGACCGTCGCGTCACCCGAAGGCACCAAGCGATTGATCTGCACCATCGGAGTGTCACCGATCGCGCGGGCAATGTTGTCAAAAGTTTTTCCTCGAGACATCAGGCTGTAACCTCCCATGTATCGCCGCTACGGAACAGCTCAGACAGATCGCCTTCGCCGCGTGCCGCTTTGGCTTGCGTGACTTGCTCGTTGATTTGATCGTTGTAGGTCGACACTCCCGCAACGCTTCGCAGAACGCCAATCGGTTCCGGCATTTCAGGGTATCGCATTCGCGCCAACATCATCTGGATCGATGGATTCGGATCGAGTGCATCGTGAATCAGCAAATCGTCCGCTGGCACGTCGGCGGTGTTGACGACCTCGAGGTGGCTGCCCACCAATCGAATGCCCTTGTCTCGTTCCGCACCAAAGATCAGCGGTTTGCCGTGTTCCAGTTCAATCACATTGTCGGCACGTTGCTTGCGTTCTTGTGCGTAAGCCATCGCGCCGTCGTTGAACACGTTGCAGTTTTGATAAACCTCAACGAGTGATGTTCCTTTGTGCTCGGCAGCCGCCTTGAGTGTTTTGCCAAGGTGCTGAACATGAGCGTCAATGCTGCGAGCAACAAAGGTGGCTTCCGCCGCCAAGGCAACCGACAGCGGGCTCAAAGGGTGATCGATCGCCCCCATTGGAGTGCTCTTCGTGACCTGCCCTTCGCTACTGGTTGGGCTGTATTGCCCCTTGGTCAAACCATAGATCCGGTTGTTGAACAACACGATGTTGACGTCGAGGTTACGACGCAAGCAATGGATAAAGTGGTTGCCACCGATCGAAAGCGCGTCCCCGTCACCGGTGATCACCCAGACCATCAGATCAGGGCGAGTCGACTTCAAACCGGTTGCGAACGTCGGTGCACGACCGTGGATGCTGTGCATGCCATAGGTGTTCATGTAGTACGGGAACCGGCTACTGCAACCGATGCCGCTGACGAACACCGTTTTCTCGCGAGGCACGCCTAGATCCGGCAGGATCTTTTTCATCTGTGCGAGAATCGAATAGTCACCGCAACCAGGGCACCAGCGAACGTCTTGATCGGAGGCGAAGTCGGCGGCCTTGAGGACAGGGAGATTCATAAGATTGAATGATGGAGTGGGGGTGGTTTGGCAGTGTTGAACGACGACGAAAACGAAGGGGTCGGCGAACGCCTAACCCGCTTTGCTTTGCGAGTGCGTCGATGTGTGTTTGCCGATGGCTTCCACCAATTCGGAAACAGCAAACGGCTTGCCTTGGATCTTGTTGATCCCAATGCAGTCCACGAGAAACTCAGCTCGAAGCAGCATTCGCAACTGCCCGGAGTTCAATTCCGGCACCACAACCGTCTTGAACGATTTCAGCAAGGTGCCGATGTTGCGAGGCAGAGGGTTGATGTAGCGGATGTGAGCGTGGGACACCGAGTGGCCCGCCTCACGGCAACGAGTCACCGCCGTGTGACAAGCACCGTACGTTCCGCCCCACGAGACCACCAAAACGTCGCCCGAGGTTTCGCCGTAAACGTCCTGCTCCGGAATTCGCTCGGCAATCTTCGCAACCTTGGCTGCACGTGTGTCGCACATGTGTTGGTGGTTGGCAGGATCGTAAGAAACGTTGCCCGTGCCGTCTTCCTTTTCCAAGCCACCGACCCGGTGCATCAATTCTGGCGTGCCAGGGATCGCCCACGGACGTGCCAGATTCTCATTGCGAGCGTATGGCAGGAACGGCCCCTCGCCGGTGTGCTTTTCTGGATGAGTGCAAACGATTGTTGGCAACTCATCCATTTCTGGAATTTTCCAGGGCTCACTGCCGTTGGCGATGTAACCATCCGAAAGCAACATCACAGGGACCATGCATTCGGTGGCAATTCGCCAAGCTTCCACGGCCATGGCGAAGCAATCACCAGGCGAACGAGGTGCCAAGACTGGCATCGGTGCCTCGCCGTTCCGTCCAAACATGACCTGCAGCAAATCGCTCTGCTCGGTCTTGGTGGGCAATCCGGTGCTGGGTCCGCCACGCTGAACGTTGATCACGATCATCGGCAATTCCAACATCACGCCCAATCCCATCGCTTCGCCCTTGAGCGCGATGCCGGGACCACTGCTGGCGGTGACCGCCATGGTGCCACCGAAGGCAGCTCCGATGGTTGCCCCAATGGCCGCGATTTCATCTTCGGCTTGGAACGTGCGAACGCCAAAGTTCTTGAACTTGGTCAGCTCGTGCAAAATGTCCGAAGCAGGAGTGATGGGATACGTTCCATAGAACATTTCCTTGTTGCTGATTTTGGAAGCCGCGATCAGCCCCCACGCAAGGGCTTGGTTGCCCATGATGTTGCGGTAGGTGCCCGGCGCGAGTTCCGCCGCTTCGACTTGATAGCTCTCACCGAACTCCTCGGTCGTTTCGCCATAGGCCCAACCGGCCCGCAGTGCCGCCACATTGGCAGCCGCGATGTCAGGCTTCTTGCCGAACTTGGCTTCAATGAAACGCAGGGTCGGGTCGAGCGAACGGCCGAACAACCAATACACCAAACCCATTGCGAAAAAGTTCTTGCAACGGTCCGCGATCTTGGTCGACAGGCCATGCTCGGCAACCGCCGCCCGAGTCAGCTTGGTCATCGCGACCTTCACCACCCGGTAGGACTGCTCGATCACGTCCGCATCGAGAGGATTGCTCTCGACCTTCGCGAGCTTGTATTCCTTTTCGTTGAAACCGTCTTCGTTGGCGATCAGGATCCCGCCTTTGCGAAGGTCCGCGATGTTCGTGACCATGGCCGCTGGGTTCATCACCACCAACGCGTCCAAGGTGTCGCCCGGCGTGAAAATTTCTTCGCTGGCAAATTGAACTTGGAATCCAGACACGCCCGCTCGGGTCCCGCGTGGGGCTCGAATTTCGGCAGGAAAGTCGGGGAAGGTGGCCACGTCATTGCCAGCCAACGCCGAAGTGTTGGTCAGCTGAGTGCCCAGCAGCTGCATCCCATCGCCCGAGTCACCGCACAAGCGAACGGTGATCCCCGAAACGGATTCAATTTTTTTGTTGGTCGTCGGCGTAGAAGTGGTCATGGATGCGAAATCGCCCTTTCGGGACGTTCAAGCGGGTCGACCCAGCCAGCCCGAAGGGCGGTTGAAAGCTCGGTCGAATCGAAAAGAGGGTAATATTCTGCCAGTAAGCGACCGAAAAGGCGATCGAGCCAGCAAAAAGTGTTGGACTTTACGGATTGTATCGATCAATCCGGTTAGGAAACTGACCCGAATTCTAACTTTTTTCCCAATCCAGCGTCATACCCGTTCCATCTCACGAACGTAAACCGCCAAGGAAGTCTCGAACGTGGAAGCGTCGATCTTGTACTTCGGGGCGGCGTCCGTGAATTGATTGCAGTGTTCCACCAACACCCGGTACAGAAAACGGAACAAATGCCGCGGCACTCGCAACGATTCAAAGGCCGACAACATCCGCTCGTAAGACAACGAATCGTCGAACAATTCTTTCGGATCGGGATGTTTCCCCTCCGACGCACACGCCAGCATCCGTGAACGCGTCAGGTCGTACAGCGATTCACCGGTCCACGAGAAAGCGGGGATGACATTCTGCTTGTCCAACCGGGCGCGTTCGTGGAACTCACGCGTTTCACGCTCGGTGTCGCGGTAGAGCTCCTCCGGCAGCATCAGCTTGAACCCCATTCCGGGGTGCTTCAGCAATTTGTTGTCCAGCAGCGGCCACACAAATCGACGCATCAATTCCGGTTTGCCGCCCGTCATGTGGGGCTCGTCGACTCGGTCCATCAGCACAATCACTCCATCAAACCCCAAACGTCCGAGCAGCGACTGGAACTTCCGCAGCAATTCATACCGATCGTCGGTGCGGTCGTAGCGAGGCAGCGGCTGACTCGCGAGTTCCTTCGAGGGGAACTGCATCAGAACCTTGCGAACCGAAGACGTCTCTCGTTTGCCAACCCGCATGTGACGGTGAATGCCCATCGCGGCGAGCTGATTGCGGCACCACCGGATCAGATAGGGCAGCTTGCCAAAGAAACACAGCAGCGGAATGAACCAGAGCAGGTTCCAAGTGCGAACGCCCTCTTCATCGGCAGAGTTCCAAAACAACCAACCGAACACACCCACCACCAGCACGCACCAGCCGATCGCGAACCATAGATCCAGCGACGCGTTCCAGTTCGAATACCCCAGACGCTTCCGCAGTTGCTCAAACCGCCCCGAAAACGTCGACGAAGTCGACTGGTCGTAAGAAGCGGCCAGCAACAACAAATCGCGAGCGTCGTTGCGGTCGAGTTTGGAAAGTTTCGCGGTGTCAATTCGATTGCCGTTGTCAGCTTTGGGGCGATGCGAGTCGCCTTCCAACAACACCTGATCGACCAGTTCGGTCACCCCCAGGCACAGAATTGCGTCCATGTGATCCCACAAACGCCAAGCATCCAGAGCCTTCTCGGGCTTGCGCGACGCACGCCGTCCCAGGCGTTCACAGAAGTGATCCAGGAACGGATTGAAGTCGTCGTAGCGGATGATGTAGACGCGGCCGTCCGGATTCTGGGCGTTGAAGTGCACCAGATGCCGGTCGACCTGCAGCCGCATCGCGGTCTTGCCGCTGCCCTTGGGCCCAAAAATGATCGCCGTCGCCGGTTCAGTTGGGTCCCCGTACACTTTGTCCCAAGCCGGGTGATACGCATTCTGAATGCAGTGCTGCTTGAACACCGGGTCGGTCTGCGCATCCTCCTCCGCGAACGGATTGCGAGCGATGCCGTGATGTTCCAAAAAACTTTGCGTGTTCAAAGGATCAATGTCCGAAAGGAACGACCAAAAGAGCCGGGGGTTTCAAAGGTGCCGCTGCGATCACAGACGGCACGCCGAACAAAACAGTGTCACTCGCCAATCGAAGCGATCATTTTCTTGAACGCATCACGATTGGATTCGATCAGGGAACGGGGGCCGATCATTTTCACGAAGTACTTGCGGCCTTCCGGGTGAACCAAAATGGCCCCCAGCATGCCGTAGTCCTCGCGTTTTACAACGCGTCCGCCCGAGAAGGGACCGCCGCCCATGGTCTCGCTGAAGTTACCCGAAATTTCAATCACGTGGGTTTGCCAATCACCCTGCTTCTTTTCTTCGGTTTCGCCAATCTTCTTGTCCGAACCGCTGAATTGATTCTCCCAGCGATCGATGTTGGCTTTGACGTCGCCACCGGCCGCCATCATGGTCACCCGAGCCGAGGGGGCATCGTCGCCTTCGCCTTCTTGAACCGAGAATTCGTGCTCGATGATCCGGCTGCGAGGCGTCGCTTTCTTGAATGATGCTGGCACCTCCAACGATCCCGCTCCGAAGACGTCGACCGTGGCGGGCTTGGCCGTGGCGGCATCTTGAGCCTGAACACTGCTTGAGGCCGCAACAACGACGAGCAGGAACGCTGGCAGAGCCAAACTGACGACACAACGATTGAGAACACACCGATTCAAAACGGACATGGAGCACCTCGTGGAAGGACGAATGATACGAAATCGATTGGATTCGATCTCAGGCTCTCCACCATAGCAATTCACGCACCCGATTATGAGGGGCTGGCAAAGAAACAGTACACTGCCGACTTCCGCCAGCGACCTCTCCCTGAATCGCCCTTCCAGTCCCGTTTGAAACGCCCGATGTCGCCACCGATCGCCGAACCGCCTCGCCGCTGGACTTGGGCTCAACGTCACGCGATGTTTCTCGTCGGGGTCTCGCCGATCATCGCGAATGTGATCGGCAGCGTCTTCAACATTCTTTACAACCAAACGCAGATCCAGCCGCTGCTGTCGCCAGCACAGATGGACCGCTTTCATGCCTGCTGGCAGGTTTTCAACCTGTTCGTGTACCCGGTCGCGATCGCCTGCTACGTCGTTCCCCTTTGGCAACTCCGGCGCGTCCACCGAGCCCTTCTGGACCATCAACCCGTCGATCCGGCAACCCTCGCCACCGCTCGCCGACGAGTGATCCATTTGCCGTGGTGGTTTCTGCTGGTCGCCGCGATCGGTTGGCTCTCGTGCATTCCCGTGTTCCCGCTGGCCATCGCATCGGCGGGCGAACCGCTGTCCGGATTGGTCGTTTGGCACCTGATCACGTCCTTTGTGATCGCCTCTCTGATCGCGGTCACGCAGAGTTTTTTCGCCGTCGAACTCACCGCGCAGGCCACGTTGTTTCCGGTGTTCTTTCAAGACAGCAATCCAGCCAGTGTTCCGGGAGCCGTTCCGCTGAGCATTCGGGCGCGCGGAATTCTTTGGGCCTTCTCCGCGGTTGTCTGCCCTGTGATCTCGCTGGTGATGTTGTTGATCGTGCCCGATGCAGCCAACTTGTCGCCGATGTTTGGTGTGACCGTGGGCATCGTGGCGATCGCGTTTGGACTGATCACCAGTTGGATGCTCGGGCGATGGGTCACCGCACCGGTGATGCAGTTGCAGCGTGCCGCATCCAACGTCGCGCGCGGTAACCTGGACGTGCGAGTGAAGCTCCTTCGTAGCGACGACTTTGGACACTTGATCGAACGATTCAACCGGATGGTCGACGGATTGCAACACCGTGAAAAGTTGCAGGAGACATTTGGTCGCCACGTCGGCCGCGAAGCCGCGAAACAAATCATGAACCAAAGCGATGGTCTCAACGGCAGTGAGCAAGTCATCTCGGTGATGTTCGTGGACGTGCGCAACTTCACTCGCCAATCATCCCAGCTTTCGCCAACGCAAGTTGTTCACGCACTCAACCTGTTCTTCCAAGAAGCGGTCGAAGTCATCGAATCCCACGGCGGCATGGTCAACAAGTTCTTGGGCGATGGCTTCATGGCGATCTTCGGTGTTGGCGGCAGCGCGGTGGATCACGGCGGCAAAGCAGTCGCGGCGGGCCAGCAATTGGCAACGTCGATGGCGGACAAAACGGCCCTGATGCGAGAAGCCGGCTGGGAAGAATTCGCGATTGGAATCGGTATCAACACGGGGCCGGCGGTGGTCGGCTGCATCGGTTCCCCCAAACGCCAGGAATACACCGCGATTGGTGACACCGTGAACATCGCCTCGCGAGTCGAGTCGCTGACCAAACCGCTGGGCCATTCCCTGCTGATCACGCAGTCCACCCGAGACACCTTGCCAGAATCCTTCCCGGCGGTCCCCTTGCCCGAGCAAATGGTCAAAGGCAAAACCACCGCCCTGGCGGTCTTTGCAGTCCTCGATCACGCCGAACCGCCCAACCGACCCGCCACGTCAGATCCAGTCGACGACAGGTGTGAGTCGACATCACAAACAGCGATCTCCGACCGGGACATGCAGAACACCCCGGGGCATCCCTGAATCGGGACCGCATCGCCTATCCGAAGCGATGACCGCGAATTATTCTTGCCGGCATGCCCGAACACTATCAACGCTACGCGATCACCCTGGTCAAATTCGCGGTTCCAGTTGCCATCATTTGGTTTCTGCTGAGCCGGATTGAACCCGCTCAGTGGGATGACCTGACCGCCCGGTCGATCAACCTCCCTTTGCTGGTTGGTGCGCTCGCCGTTGCCATTTGCGCGCTCTTGGTGTCGTTTGTCCGGTGGTGGGTTCTGGTTCGCTGCCAAGGCATCCCGCTGAGTCTGATGGAAGCCTTGCGGTTGAGTTCGATTTGCTTCCTGCTGAGTTTTGTCTCCGCGGGCAGCGTGGGCGGCGATCTCTTCAAAGCAGTTTTCCTGGCCAGACGTTCGCCAGGTAAACGGATTGCCGCCGTCGCGTCCGTGGTCGTTGACCGAGGTGCGGGACTGTACGGGTTGCTGCTGCTTGTTTCCGGTGGCCTGCTGATCCATCAATCGCAAGACCCGTTCGAATTCAACGGCATCACGATCGACGACATCAAGGTCATCACGATTGTGATGCTCTCGGTGGGCTCCGCTGTCCTGGCGATGCTGGTCTTCGGCGGCAAGTTTGTCGACACGCTGCTGCAACGTGGCGAGAAGCTTCCTGTGGTCGGTTCGCTGATCAAGCACGTCGGACCACCGCTGCGGATGTTCCACCATCATCCCTGGGCATTCGCTTCGTCCCTGTTGATGAGCCTCGTTGTGCAGGGCCTGCTCGTGGTCAGCATGTATCTGATTGCGGTCTCGATGTACGACTTGCCTCCGACTTTGGCCGAACACTTTGTCATCGTTCCCATCGGCATGTTGATGTCCGCCTTGCCGCTCACACCTGCCGGGGTAGGCGTGCTGGAAGTGACCATCGAAACCCTCTATCACATCGTTCCCGCGAAAACGACCGATGCGTCGGGGACGTTGGTCGCCCTGGCGTTTGAGCTGGTCAAAGTCGTGATGGCGATCATCGGCACGATCTTCTACTGGACGGCCGGACGCGAGGTCCAAGAAAGCCTGGAAGAAGCCAACACCAGCGAAGCAGCCAACAGCGAGTCAGGCACCGAACAGCCGACCGCATAGCGGCGGAAACAGCACGATCAATCCGACCGCCACGGCGGCCAGACTCATCACCAACACAGCCCCCGCCGCGACATCGAGTGCCTGCCCGATTCTTGGGTGATGCTGCGGGTGCAAAACGGAGACCAACAACTCGACCGATGAGTTGATCAACTCCGCCGTCAACACACCGCCGATCGCCAGAATCAAAACGGCCCATTCAACTGGACTGACGTCCAACCAGGCTGCCATCGCGATCACCGCGGCAGCAACTGGCAAGTGAACCCAGAAACTGCTTTGCCCACCGCAGGCAAACCAGACCCCAAGCGTCGCACAGCGAAACTTCGAGGCCCAAGACCCTGGTTTCGAAGCCATCACTCCAGCCCTTCGACGCCTGGTGGAGGAATCAACTGACCGCCTAAACGCCCCAACCGACTCGAGGGCAGGAAACGAGGTTCCACCATGAAACCAATGCTCGTGTTGTCCCGCCCGGCGTCGACGTTGGCAGCCAATTGAACCAAGAACGATTCGCCGACACGGGTCAGTCCCAATGTCTGACCCACGTTGCCGGTCTCGCCAAAGTCATACACGTTTCCGGCTGAAACAATCCATTTGTGATTCAAACGGTAGTCCAAACTGGTCCGCAGCACGGTGCTGCTGATCGGCCCTTCCATCGACAGCAATCCAACATACAAATCACCCAGACCTGGCCGACTGGTTCGGAACCCGGCACTGACCGAACGAAGTCCGTTGTCGAAGGAATCAATGTAGCCATCGCTCAGCAAGGTGAACCGATCGCCGATGTTGTACTGCGCGTCATACATCGTCGGGCCCAGCGTCTCACCAAAGTTATCGCGATCTTCTTTGGGGTACAAAATCGTTTCCATCTCGAACCGGAACAGATCGACGATCCGTTCACGCCCTGGCAAGCCGCGTTTGGTTTGAAAGCGATGCTTCATCCCCAATCGCAATTGCTGCAGGTCATCGACAACCGTGTCACTGGAACTGGTCACGTTTCGCTGAGTGCCCTGCCGAAAGGCATAGTTCCTCGGATCAAATTGGGGTGGCAAAGTGCCGGCGAACAACGTCCCTGTGAACACACGCCGAAATTCTTCTTGAGCGTTGTCATCCAGCGAATCGTAGTACGGCAACTCGTCCAAGTCCGTATCACTGTCAGCGTAGAAGTACTCCGCCGACCAATCGATTTTGTGAGCCAACCCGCGAATATTCAGCAGCGAGCTTTGGATCGTCGGATCGACTCGCGACATCGGCAGGTTCAATCGCAGACCGCCGCCGCCCCACAATCGCGTCAGGTCATCGCCATCGGCACCTTCGCCGTAGTACGCCGCTTCGCCGATCGCAAACGGGATCACTTTGACGGGGCCGGCGTCCAGCGGAGCCGAGATTTCCTGTCGTGTTCGGGTCACCACACCTTCTCGGTCCAGTTCGCCAGGCAGCGTGTACGTGCCCGCCGCAATGACGGGGTCTTCCGGGGTGTCAGCAACCTGCAAGTGCTTGTAGCCAATCTCGTTGTGCATCGACCATGTCAGTGAATCACCCAAGATCGATCCGCCGAGAGCGTAGTGCTCGATCGTCGGCAACTCTTCGGTTTCCATGAAGAAGTCGTTGACTTGAAAATTGGCCGCGATGTCCAACATCTGCGAACCAGCGTACTTTCGGAATCGCAATCCAGTCCGCTGATCCGCGTCTTGGTCCCATTCCGATTCGAAGTACTGTTCCAGGAAATTGCGGTCACTCAAGTAGCCGACTTCAGCGATGAATTCCCAATCGCCAGGCAAGTGGTGCCGATGCCGCAAGGTTGCTCGACCGCGATAGGTTTCTTCCGGCTGCAAATCACGACGGCCTTGTCCCAAGACATCCAACCCATCGTCTTTGATCAGGTAACTGTCGTAGGTTCCCGATGCCGGTCCACCGAACCCGAACAAACTGGGCAGGGCATACGTCGTTCGCGTCCCCACGGCTGGGCCGCGTTCGCTCAAGTAATCCGTGAGCAACGTCGTCTCGACACCCGCCGGCGGATTCGTGAACCCGAGCAGCTGAAACAAATCCCATTCCAACAGCACCTGCGAACCGAAGATATCATCGTTCCGAACGTCGGCACCGGTCAGATAAAACGTTGGCTTCCGGAGCGGTGTCGTGAACCTGGGCCAAGCCAGCACGGGCACGCCACCTAAGTACACGAAGTTGCCGCCGCTGGTGACGATCGGTTCGCTGTCTGCAATCGGTTGTCCCGTGATCGGATCGGCCCGCACGATCGGACGCTGCGTCAACTCCAATCGATTGCTTTGCAGCCAATAGCGAGGCACGCCCATGCGACTGCTTGTGAAGGCCGCATCGACGGCGACATAGTTGCCTCGGTTGATTTGCTGCATCACCTCCGCTTTCAACCGCACCGTCCCTTGGTACTCGGGAATCGTGGTGATGGTTTCCGCGTCCAAGACCATGCCAACTTCACGAGTGACGTTGTAGTACATCGACTCGGCATAAATGATTCGGTCGCCTTGCCGGAAAACGATGTCGCCTTCGAGGTACAGCTCCCCTTCGCTGGACTGAAAGTCTTGCGTGCCTTGGAACACATCACTCAATCGCGGCATCCAAGCAACGATCCGATTGGCCGACAACGACACCGTGCCCAAGGGCATGATTTCACCGCTGGGCAAACGAGCCGATACGTCTCGCACCAAAACAGTGACACCGCCTCGTGCGATGACAACCGATTCGGTCGTGCCGGGACGATTGATGTACTGAAGTTCCGCGGGAGTGTTTGAGCCTCGAGAGAAAACCTCGATCGCTCGCGTTCCGCCACCGACAATGAATGGCACGCCACCCGTGGTCCCACCGTCCGGCGTCGCAATCGCGGGCGGAGGGGTCTCCATGACAGGTGGTTGAAAACTCTGAATGGGAGCTGGCAGGGTGGAAACCGCTGGCGGATCGAGCACCAACCCACCAGACGGCAAATTGGGCTCGCCCATCACGGGTTCGAGATACTGAACCGGCTGGACGGGTTGGGAAGATTCCGTCCCAGACGCGCCGGGCAGGCTTTGCGACGCCTGCTGGACGGGCGTTTTGCTCGCCTGCGTCGTTGCCTCCGGACGAATCCCCATCTTCGTCCACCAATCCGCTGGAATCTCGGCTCGGCCGCGGTACTGATCCGCGCGGACAATGGGAACCGACGTCAGGCTGACGGTCTGAACAATGGGTTGTTCCGTCGTCTGTCCTGGCCCCAGTTTCACCCGGTCCATCAACAACTTCGCCGTCAGATTTTTTTGTTTTCCAGACAAAGCCACCAAGATCGCAGCCGCTTCGTATCGCTTGCCTTCAAATTGCAATTCAACATGGCCACGCAACAACGTGTACTCCCGCGAGCCATCTTGCCAGCGGTGCACGGCATCGCCGGACAACTGCAAGGTCTGTGAAACATCGGTGACTTCGTAAACCGAACGCTCCGTGATTTCTTGCGCAAGAACCGGCGAAAGACTCGCCAGCACGCAAATTGCGGCACCCATCCAGGTGGCGATCGTTGTCCGGGTCGGCCCGCAAAGCGCAGCAATCAACCTCGCCAGCGGTGAGTGTGTTTCACGCGAAGGACGAGGCAAGGTGTCGAAAGGTTGGAACCGATCAGCCAAGCGGGTATCAGCTCGAACGGGAAATACGGATGGAATGACTGCACAGACCAACGCGAAATGAATCGCGCGATCCTGCCGCGACCCTACGAAAGCCAATTGACCACCCACAAGCCAAATTCTGCTGGAATCAGCCAGCCGCCTGGACAACCTCGCCTCCGGCACGCCACGCCGAGAAAACCCCGCCCCCAAGCAGCTCGTCAGGAACGATCGCGTGTGGGAACCGGGCGAACGCCCAACGGCTCCACATTTCCCCCAGACTCCTGCTTGGGCGACGACAGTTCCCCATTCCAAGGCACGCCCAAATGCCCCGAGGCCGTTTCGTCTAAAATGCATTCCCGCCTTCCTGGGACCACGCACTTTGCCGTGTCCCAGCCTTCCTCCTCAATCTCTCCATTCGCAATGCCAAGCACTTCGCCTGCTCCGCCCGCATCTCCGCTGCACCTGCATCACCCACTGATTCCGGCCTGCCTGTTTCTATTCCTGTCGGTTGCAGCCTTCGGCTGTTCCACCGACCAAGCCCATGCCCAATCGCCTCGTCCCAACGTCGTGATGTTGCTGGCCGATGACCTCGGGTACCGCGATGTGGGCTGTTACGGCGGTCCCGTTCAAACACCCACGATCGATCAATTGGCTGCGGGCGGAACGCGTTTTGAACAGTTCTATTCGGGCTGCGCGGTTTGCTCTCCATCGCGTGCCACACTGATCACCGGTCGCCACCACATTCGCGCCGGAGTCTACAGCTGGATCCATGATGAATCCCAGAACTCCCACCTTCGTCTGCGAGAAATCACCCTCGCCGAGGTCCTGCGGGATGCCGGCTACGCGACCGCTCACGTTGGCAAATGGCACCTGGGCCTGCCCACCGAAGATCGAGACAAACCCACCCCCGATCAACATGGATTCGATCATTGGTTCGCGACTTGGAACAACGCCCTACCCAGCCACCGCAACCCGGACAACTTCATTCGCAATGGAGAACCGGTCGGTCCACTGGAAGGCTACTCCTGCCAACTGGTTGCGGATGAAGCGATCGGCTGGATGGATCGCCACCGCGAATCGGGACCCGAGCAACCGTTTTTCCTGAACGTTTGGTTCCACGAGCCCCATGCCCCGATCGCGGCTCCTGATGAGGTCACACAGAAATACGGGAAGGTGAACGACAAAGCCGCGGTCTACTCCGGAACGATCGACAACACCGATCAAGCCATCCAGCGACTGCTTGCGAAGTTGGATGCCATGGGCGTTCGCGAAAACACGCTGATCATCTACGCCTCCGACAACGGCAGCTACCGAGCCGATCGCGTCGGCAATCTTCGCGGTCAAAAAGGTGTCAACTGGGACGGCGGAATTCGCGTGCCGGGCATCTTCCAGTGGCCCGGACACATTCCCGCCGGAGTTGTCCTGGATCAGCCCGCTGGTTTGGTCGATGTGCTGCCCACGATTTGTGGGCTGCTGAATTTGGCCCCACCAAAAGTCCATCTCGACGGCAGTGACCTCTCCCCACTGCTGACCGGAAACCCCGATTCATTCCAGCGTCATCAACCTCTGTTCTGGCACCTCCAGCGATCCAACCCCATCGTCGCGATGCGAGACGGCGACTACTCGCTCGTCGGCTTTCGTGACTATGAACTGTCGAACAACAACATGTTCGTCGAGAACTGGATCCCGACGATCAAAACCGGCACCTATCACAACTTCGAGCTATACAACTTGAAAGACGATCCAGGCCAAAACAAGAACCTGGCCCAGGAACAACCCGAGCGAGTGGAAGCGATGAAGCAGCAAATGCTTCAGATCAACGCCAGCATCATGAAGGACGGGATGGACTGGCACCTCGGCCCCGACAAACAGAACTAAGCAGGTACGCAGGTGTCATCGGGTATGTGAGCCGTTGGCGTTAGCCACGGTTTTCACGCGCAACCGGGGCGAACGCCCAAACGGCTCACATGGTTGTGCCCGATCATTCCAGCCGACCTGCTTAGCAGGGTGTCACGACTTATCTTTAGGCACGACTCATCTTTCGGGTAGTGGACGAGGCCACGAGTCCTGAACTGGCGTCAAATCCAAGGACTCGTGGCCTCGTCCACTACGATCAACCCTAACTTTTAGCTGTGACAGACCACTAAGCAGCTCGTCCAAAACTTGTCGCTCGGTGGCCCCCACCGAGCGACAGGATCCTGTCGTTTACAGCGACGTTGATCGAGCTTCGATCCGTTTCAAAATGTCACGGATCTCGGTCAGCGTTGCTTGGACGTTCGTATCCACTATCCCATCCAGTTCCGCTGCCGCGGTCAAACGAGCGGGCTCGCCGCCGGTCACCATGTCGCGTTGCTTCAACACCGCATCGCGAAAAGACCGGCCATTTCGGATGCCGGTCAGTCGGACCAACGAACCTGGTCCCGATTGACCAGCCGTCTCGACGCTGACGGCTTCCAAATCGAGCGACCGCATGATCGGCCCTTGGACCAACCCCAAGTCGGTGATCCGATCCAGCGGCACCGTCTTCTCTTGCCGGACCAGAACACCACGGCTGACTTTCAGCGTTCGCTCGGTCAGCGTGCAGCGGTGACTCTTCAGGTACAACCCCGAAATGTACCAAGCCAGCGGAGCGATCAACGGCAACAGCGGGATCAGGAAGATTGTCAAAAACGTGGTCAGAACCGCACTGATCAACCAATACACTCTGACTTTGGGATTGAATTCCGCTTCCCAAAGGACGGTTTCGTCGGTGTCATTCATCGTTGTGATCAGCCAATTTCAGGAGGCGAGTGTCATACCCAACGCTCTTCGGACACGAACGCCCGATCTTGGCAACGCATCGTCGATTCCGCGTGAGAAACCCCAGGTTGCTTGAAGGGTTTCCGCAACCGACGCCTCCCCTGAAACAAAGGAGGCCGTGCAGTATTTGAAATGCTGTGCCAGTAACGCCTTGAGAACCCCGCCCGCGCAGAGGTCGCGCAGTTTTGAAGTGCCGTGCTCGCAAGGTTGAATTCACCCTCCTGAACGCAGTTGGGGAGGGTCGGAATGCGAGCGTTCAGCGAGAATTCCGGGGAGGGCTGTCCGCGCCGTTTCCCATGCTCGGCCCTCACCCTCGCGTACGCCTGAACGGCGTCGCTTGACCTCTCTCCGATCTCCCAAACTTCGTTTCGGGAGAGGTTCTCCAATGCAGAAACCCGCCCAAACGCAGCACCAGAAAACGGCTCGGCTTCCATTCAAGGGAGAGGACGATCCGGCATTTCGCGTTTCATGTGTTCAAATGCTTTGGGCGTCGCCAACCGTCCACGCCGAGTCCGCACCAACAGTTCGCTTCGCAACAAGAACGGTTCGACTTCGTCTTCGAGCGTGTCCGAGCTGACGTTCATCGTGTGGGCGATCGCGTCCAAACCCGCTGGCCCGCCCAGGAAAACTCGCATCAGCGTGTCCAAGTAGTTGCGATCTTGTTTGTCGAGCCCCAGATGATCGATGCCGATCATGTCCAACGCCGCTTCGCAGATTCTCGCTTCCACGTTGCCATTCGCTTTGCTTTGAGCGTAGTCCCGCACCCAGAGCAAGCGGTTGTTCGCCAACCGAGGTGTGCTGCGACTTCGATCCGCGATGACTCCCGCCGAGATGGGGTCGACCTCGATGTTCAGCTTCTTCGAATTGCGCTGAACAATCTCCGCCAACTCGTTTCGCGTGTACCAGCCAAGGTGCTCACGGATTTGGAACCGATCTCGCAGGGGAGCGGTCAACATCCCGGCTCGGGTGGTCGCCCCGATCAACGTGAACGGTTCCAAACTCAGGTTCAAGGTTCGCGCGTTGACCCCTTCGCCGAGCACAATGTCGATTCGAAAATCTTCCATCGCGGTGTACAGGTACTCTTCGATCGCTCGAGGAACGCGGTGAATTTCATCGATGAACAGCACCGAACCTCGCGAAACGTTCGTCAGGTACGGCAGCAAATCTCGCGGGGCTTTCAACCCGGCCCCGTTGGCCATTTGGACCGTCGTGTTCATTTCGGAGGGGATCACGGTCGCAAACGTGGTCTTCCCCAGCCCCGGCGGCCCATCGAACAGAATGTGTCCCAGCGGTTCGCCACGCACCTGAGCCGCATCGATGGCGATTCGCAATCGTTCGATCACGTCCTGCTGCCCCACCATCTCGGCCATGCGTTGCGGGCGGAGGGTGACATCCGGATCAGGACCTCGATCGGGCTCCTCCCCGCCATCAGCGATGCTGTTGGTTGGCGGTGGCCCATCCTCAGGCGGATCCCCGCCAGGGTCAGGATTCGATTGTTGGTAAATTGCTTCGCGAGCCATCAGGCGATCAATCAAACGGTTTCAGGCAATGAAATGTGTCCGGGACGTCTCCAATCCGCCCGGAAAGTTCTGCTACTGTAACGGTCCGCTGGCAACCCGCGAAGCGACAAACCCAATCGAACCAACGATGACGTCCCCCGATCCATCCGATCTCGACCCGCCTGAGCCCCACGATTCACGGGCTTCGGACCACGCTGCCGCCGATCCGGCTTTCTCCGCCGAATCATCGAATCGGGCCGAGGAGATCGCCCAGTACGAGCCGTATTTGCGGATGTTGGCTCGAATGCAAATGCGAGCCAACTACAAAGCCAAATTGGGCGCATCTGACATCGTCCAGCAAACCATGTTGCAAGCGGTCGCCGCCGTCGATCAATATCGCGGCACCACGGAAGCCGAGTGGCGGGCCTGGTTGCGGAAGATTTTGGTGCGGCAAATGTGCCACCTGGATCGCGACCTGCACCGCGACAAACGAGACATCCGCCGCGAACAGTCGATGGAACAACGGGTCGCTCAATCCTCCATGCGGCTGGAAGGTTTGCTGGCCGGCGATGTTGGCACCCCCAGCCAGCACGCGATGGTGGGCGAATCGCTGCTGACGTTGGCCGATGCGATCGAATCGTTGCCCGAAGCTCAGCGAGACGCGATCTCGCTGCATTACCTGGAAGGATTGAAACTGTCCGATGTCGCCGAACGCATGGACAAAACCGCTGGATCAGTCGCGGGACTGCTGCACCGAGGCATGAAACAATTGCGACAGAACTTCCATGAATGAGCCATCCGATTCCCCGAAAGACGAGATCCCGGAAGACGGGCTTCCTGAAAACGCAGAAGCACTCGACAACGAGTTCGATGACGACGAGGAAGGTTTTTCGCTCGAACAACTCGGGGCCGCCTACGCCCGTGTCGCGGCCATGTCAGAAAGCGGTGACGACGCGCCCGCGGACCTGGATCCGGCCGAACTGCTGCGTGCCGAACCAGACCCCGCCCCCAGGGACGAAGAATCGGGAAACGAATTTGTCGAAGAGGATCCGGACAGCGACGAAGCACTCGCCGTCGCGGCTCAAAGTTCCGCCGATTCCGACGCCACGGCGGATCACGCCGCCACCCCGGAAGCCATCGTGGAAGCCGCCCTGTTTGTCGGGCACCCAGAAAACCTGCCGCTGACGCCTCCCCGTCTGGCCTCGATCATGCGAGGTTTTTCGCCCGAGGAAGTCGTCGAAATCATCGAGAAGCTGAATGCCTCGTACCGCACCGAACGCCAGGGCACCCGGATCGTCGAACAAGACGGCGGGTACCGCATGGTGGTGGCTCCCGAAGTGGAATCGGTCCGCGCCGCATTCACCGGCAAAGTTCGCGAAACGCGGCTGAATCAAGCTGCCGTCGAGGTGCTTTCCCTGGTCGCCTATCAACCCGGTATCACCTCCGCACGCGTCACCGATTTGAGAGGACGCGACAGCGGCTCGTTGCTGAATCAAATGGTGCGTCGCCGGCTCGTCGAAGTCAAACGGGAACCGGGCGAGGGCACCGACAAACTGGTTTCGCGATTCTATCCCGGCGAGCGATTGCTCGTTCTTTTAGGACTCGAGTCCATCGATGACTTGCCGCACGTCGAGGAAGCCAACATGTGAGTCGCCCTCCGCCGCCGCTCGCCGAGCCTGCATCGCTCGTTGACGGTTTTCTTGGCGGATCAATTGCCCACAGGCGGCTTCGATGTCATGGCCCAAACTGTACCGCACCGTGGTCTTCAAACCGGACGCCTTCAAGAGGTCGGCGAACGATTCGATCGTCGGTCGCGGCGACGCTTGCAGGTGGGGCGACGCCTCAATCGTGTTGTATGGAATCAGATTCACGTGCACCCGCAGATCGCCAATCCAATCGATCAATCGCTTCGCGTCCTCAGCGGAATCGTTCACGCCGCGAAGCATCAAGTATTCGATCATGAACTCACGATCTTGAATCGTTTGAATCTCCTGGATCGTGTCGTGCAATTGCGTCAGCGAAGCCTTCTTGCCCAGCGGAATGATGGTCTCACGGGTCGCTTGATCGGCGGAATGCAGGCTGAGAGCAAGATTCAATCGCGGAAATGCGTTGGCCAACCGCAGCATCGCCGCGGGCACGCCGACCGTGGATACCAACACCGTCGACGGCGAACGGGCAAAATGGTCCGGTGCGGTCAGCAACTGGATCGCTTCGGTCACGTTGGCTTCGTTGTGCAGAGGTTCCCCCATCCCCATGAACACAATGTTGCTCAGCCGCCTGTTTTCGGCTCGCAGAATCTGCCCCGCCTGAACGACTTGGTCCAAGATTTCCTCCGTGGCCAAGTTCTTGGCGATCCCCATTTTGCCGGTCGCGCAGAAGTCACAGGCAGCGGCACATCCGATTTGACTGGACACGCACAAGGTCGTTCGCCCCGATGCGATTCGAAGGATCACGCTTTCGATCAGCAATCCCGAATCGGTTTCGAACAACAGTTTGGTCGCCCCGTCGATCTCGGAATCCATCCGCTGAAAAAGTTTCAGGGCGTGCAACTGGACCGCGTCGGAGGCCGGAAATCGTTCCCTGACAACGTCGTCAGGCTCAAACTTTTTCAGCAGCCCGTTTCGAAGCTGCCGAATCAACTGCGGGTCCAAGCGACGATCGCGACGCAATGTTTCCATCTCGTCCATTCGAAACAGTCGGTGGGTGGCAGCGGCGGCAGACATTCAGCAAAGGTGGGGTTCGTTGGGAGACGGGGTGGGTGGTGGGTCGTTCCGCCAGGACGCGTGGATTAAAGTGGCGGTCAATTGAGGGACGCAGAGTGGAAGGACGCTGATTGGCGGTATCCAAGCAGAAACCTGTTAGGTTGTGAGCGTTCAAAACGAAGCATAGAAAAGGCCCTCCCGATTTTCTGTCAAGAATTGAAATCCAAAGAATGAATCTGCGTCGCCCCCCTCTTTTGTTTTGTTTCGCGGTTTGGATCGGCTGCTTCGCCACGGCGGCGCACGCACAACGGAATCTAACCGATATCCCGGAACCCGACCCGGTCGCCGAAGCGGCGGCGATGAAATTGGACTCCGGCGCGGCCGTCAATCTTTTTGCCGCGGATCCGGCGATTCGCAAACCAATTCAAATGAACTTCGACTGCACAGGTGCCCTGTGGGTCGCCAGCAGCAAGTCGTACCCGCAAGTCAAACCAGGTGAAATCCCCAACGACCAGATTGTCGTGCTGCGAGATTTGGACCACGACGGCGTCGCCGAATCCAGCACCGTTTTCGCGGACGGGTTGCTGATCCCCACCGGAGTGATTCCGGACGGACCGCACGCTGCCTACGTCGCCGCCAGCACCGAACTGCTGTACTTCGAAGACACCGACCACGACGGCGTCGCCGACAAACGTCGGATCGTGCTCAGTGGATTTGGAACGGAAGACACGCACCACTTGGTTCACACCCTTCGCTGGGGCCCGGATGGATGCCTGTACTTCAATCAATCCATCTATATCCACTCGCACATCGACACTCCCGATGGAACCAAACGCTTGGACGGTGGTGGCATTTGGCGTTACCGCCCCAGCACCGGACAACTCGACGTTTTCTGCAAAGGGTTCATCAATCCGTGGGGCCACATCGTGGATACGAATGGCGAATCCTTCGTCTCCGACGGCGCAGCCTTTGACGGCATCACCCACGCCTTCCCCGACGCGGTCTTCAAGACATCGCCCGGTGCGACCCGATGGTTGCTGGGATTGAACCCTGGCAGTCCGAAGTATTGCGGATTGGAAATCCTCTCGGGATCACACATTCCGCCCGAATGGAAAGGCGACCTGATCACCAACGACTTCCGAAGCCACCGTGTGTGCCGGTTCAGCATCCGTCCCAACGGAGCGGACTACATCAGCCGCCAACAACCGGAACCGCTGACGACGGAGCACGTTGCCTTTCGCCCGATCGATGCTCGGATGGCTCCCGACGGCACCCTGATGATCGCCGACTGGTACAACCCGATCATCCAACACGGCGAAGTCGACTTCCGTGACCCACGTCGCGACACCGAACACGGCCGCATTTGGCGACTGTCGTTTCCCAATCGACCGCTCGACCCTTGGCCCGATTTCCTGGCCTCCTCCACGCCGGAACTGCTGGGATACCTCGAAGACGAATCCCTGACCGTCCGACAATTCGCTCGGCAAACGCTCTGGGATCACCTGGAAGATCCGGGCTTCTTTGATCAAGTCGACAACTGGGTCCAAAGCCAGGAAGATGGTTTGGCCCACCGACAACTCGAGTCTCAGTGGCTTCGCGAAGCCGCGTTCCAACCGATCGCGACCGAAGCCGCCATCGCTCAACTCAATGCCTGGAAAGCCGACCCCAGTTCGGTCCCGGACAACGCTCGCGCCTGGCTGCGAAGCCAGTTCCGATCAGCCGATCAAACCAGGGTGACGGATCCCGCAAATGCAACCAAAGCAATGACCGATGCAGCCAGCTTGGTCGAAGCGGCAATCGACATCGCCGATCCCGCGTTGACGCTGGAAGTCGTCGTGCAATGTGGACAACTCGACAGCGAAGAATCCGCCGTCTGGTTGCATCAAATCCTCGCCAGAACGCTGGCTTCCGATCAACCGTTGTCCTCGCAAGCGTCGCTTGATTTCGCGCTCTGGCAATCGATTCGCGAAACGGCGGAGCATTGGCAGCGAGGGAACGAGACGCTGCAACAGATTTGGGAAGATTCCCCACAAACCCTTGCCTGGTCCGTCGGAGCCGTCGGCAGCGCCGATGCCGCGAAACTGTTGATCGATCGTGTCGCGTGGGATCAATCGTCTCCCGATGCCGCGGATGACCAATGGTTGAAAGCAATCGGCGAAGTGGCAACCGCGGAGCAACTGGGGAGTGTCCTGAGCCGTTTGCTCGGCGGTGATCCCTCGCAAGTCCAACACCGAATCAGCGTTTTGTTGGAGTCAACCTCGAAACGTAAAAACGTGGCCCCCACCAACGCCGATGCCAGCGTGAAGCAGTGGCTGAGCAAACAAACCACCAAGGACCTGAAGCCGTCGACGCTGCGTTGGATTTCGCAATCCACCCAGCAGTGGAAGTTGAAGTCCACCGAGGCAACCTTGCTGTCCGCCATCCAAACGCGATCGGATGCCTCCGCCGCTGATCGTCAGGTGTGGATCAAAGCTCTGGCATCGCTACCGACGCCGCAAGCGAACCAACAATTGATGAGCATTGCGAAATCAGGATCGGTTGCCGATCGAGTCGCAGCCATCGATGGCTTGGTCGCCTCACGTCCAGGTGCCGCGATTCCTTTGGTGCTCAGTGCACTTTCAGAACCGGAAACGTCGGAAGCAGCTCATGGCTGGTTGGTCAGCGCTCTTTCACGACCTGATTTGGTGAAACGCTACACCGAGAAGATGAACGAGACCGAACTGGTTTCCGACACCGCTCGCACGTTGCTTCGCGCCATCCGTTCGGCTGGCGGAAATGCAGGACTGGAACAAGCGATCCGAAAGGCGGGCAAACTCGCCGACGCGACTTGGAAACTGACGCCGGAACTCAAATCTCGGCTGCTGAAACGGGTCCAAGAATCCGGCTCGGCGACTCGTGGTGAGTTGGTTTATCGCCGCCAAGAATTGCAGTGCATCTCTTGCCATGCCATCGGAACAGCGGGAGGACTGGTCGGTCCCAACTTGGTTTCGCTGGGCGGCAGTTCCCAACCGGACTACGTCCTGGAGTCACTGCTCGATCCGAGTGCGCGACTGAAAGAAGGCTATTCCACTCGCAAGATTTTGACCGAAGACGGAGAGGTCATCAGCGGAATCGCGATTGGACAAACCGACGACGCGACCCGTTTGCGATTGGCCGATGGAACCGAACGTGAAATCGAAACCGATGCGATCTTGGATGACGCCCCTGGCAAATCACTGATGCCGGAAGGGTTGCTCGACAATCTGACCGAAGCCGAATTGGTCGACTTGACGACGTTCTTGGTCGCACTGGGGCGAGATCCAAAGTTCACGGTTTCGACGCAGAACATCGTGCGAAGCTTTGAAACGCTGAACTACACCGCGGCCGCAAACGGACGACTGAATCGAACCAGTGTCGACACCGCCGCCCAGGACGATCCCGCGATGACTTGGCGAGACCTGACCTCGATGGTCGATGGAACCGTTCGCTTGGAAGAACTGGATCGATTCAAACAACATCGCCAATCACCGTTCATCAGCTTCCTACGTTTTGACATCGAAGTCACGCCTTCGGATTCCAACACCGAGACCGCAACCATTGCGTTGAAGTTGATTGAATCCACCCCATCCGCGGACGACGAAAAATCGTGGGACGGCTTCGAGGCGTGGGTGGATGGCAAACCGACACCAACCTGGCAATTGAAGAATCTCCCCTTGTCGCGAGGTCGCCACCGGATCACGTTGTCGATCAATCGTGACGAAATGATGTCGGCGTTCGGAATCGTTCTCGAAGGCGATGCGATCGCAGCGTCTCAAAATTGAAAGGGAGTTTGTGGGACGACGCAAAAAGAACCAGCAACGAACCAGTGGCTCCGCTCCGCGTGAAGATTCCCATTCCCGCGATGCGGACTCCGCGTCTCCTGGTTCGACGCCGTCCGACTCAGGGTTTCCTGACTCGTCATCTGCATCCGAAACAGCTGCCCAAACCGCCGGTGACGAACCACTGAGCGCGGTGGTCAGTGATCCTGAATCGGAGCCCCAGGACACAGAGGTCCCACCAGGCAATCGCAAACAGATCCTCTTCCCTCAACTGCCATCGCTCTCACGGATCATGTCCGTGGTCATGTTGGTGATTGGGATTTTGGCGGTTGGCGTCCTGTTCTACCGCTTGATGGTTGGGTTCTTTGTCCCGCTGTTTCTGGCAGCGTTGCTGGTCGTCATCTTCCGTCCCATCCATCTGTGGATCTTTGAGAAAGTCGGGCGACGCCGACGGCTCGCGGCGGGTTCGACCACCGCGTTGATTTTGTTGATCGTGTTGCTGCCCATGGGCATTTTGGTGTCGGTGGCCACCACTCAGTTCACGATCCTGCTCAGCAAAATGAATCTGAGCAACATGTCGGTCGCGATGGACCGTGTCCGTTCACAAGTCGGCCTGTCGTTGCCCCACCCAGAACACTTTCGTGAACTGGACCGCATCATCGGGGACATCACCGTGCCCCAAGCCGACAATCCACAAGCGGTGCAGGACAAAATCAACGAACTGAATCAAGCCGCGGCGATCGTCACGTACTTGCAATCGGAAGTTCCCGACGCGGGCGTTGCCGAGGCGGCCGCTGAAATCGCGGTCAACAACTTGAGCCAGTTCTCGGACCTACTCGAACAGTCGATCCAGTCCCAAACGATCGGATCGGAGTGGGGTGTTTCCGCCGACGACACTCCTCTCCCCAAGCCCCCGGCGCCAGCCACCTCTTCACTTGGACAGCTCGATTCAGAAACGCCTCCTCCGGCGGCGTTGGATCCTCCCAGTCTTCCCGAATCAGATGCCGACGAGGATTCACCGCAGGGATCCGCGGCGGAGACCCCCGCGGAATCAAGCGACGTCGATTCTTTGGGCTCCCAAACTCAGCGTGATGATTCATCCACCGACACTCGACCTCAACTGCTGGTCCAACTGAACAACAACGAACGCTTCGAGCAGCCCGCAGTGATCGCGGCTGCCTCCGTTCGAAGCTGGATGAATCTGTTGTTGGGCGGATCCCTTCGCAGCCAACTCTGTTTGATCGCCAATCCCGACGAAGGCGATTTTGCTGCCTTGATCCGGATGGCGCGTGAATCCTTGCAGCCTCGGTTCGTCCGCTTGACCAGCGCGACGGGAAGCATTGTCGCGCAAGTCATCTTTGGGTTGGTGATTTTGGTCGTGTCGGTTTACTTCTTTTTAATCGACGGTCCTGTGATGATCCGCACGCTGATGCGGCTTTCGCCGATGGACGACAACTACGAACATCAACTGTTGATGGAATTTGACCGAACCAGTCGGGCGGTGGTGCTGGCAAGCGTCGCCAGTGCATTGGTTCAAGGCATCCTGGCAACCATTGGATTCTGGCTCTGTGATTTTGATCAGATTGTCTTGCTGTTGTTCCTGACCAGTGTGATGGCATTGGTGCCATTCTTGGGTGCCGCCTCCGTGTGGGTGCCCTGCGCCCTGTGGCTCGGCCTGGTCGATCAGCGTTGGATCGCCGCCTCGTTTCTGGCGTTCTACGGAGCCACCGTTGTCTCTTCGATCGACAACGTGATCAAGGTTTACGTGCTGCACGGCCGCAGCCAACTTCACCCGCTGTTCGCACTTCTCAGCGTGATCGGTGGCGTTTCCGTGTTCGGTCCGATCGGGATCCTGGTTGGCCCCATGGTCGTGGTCTTCCTGCAAACCTTGCTTGAAATCCTCAATCATGAGTTAACGACCAGCCACCCAGAAGAGGAAATTGCCCCACAAGCGGCGGGCTGAAATCGCTGCCAAGCGTGGTTACAATACGACCCATCTCGTATCAAACAGTTCCCGCCGGATTGGTCTCGCTCATGTTGGTCACCTCTTGTCCTCGCTGCCACGAATCGGTCCGGATTCCTGATCGTTTGCTATCGGGTCAGGTGGCAACGTCCGCACAAATCCAATGCCCGTGGTGCTTGTCGACGCTGGACCAACAGGAAATCGAGTCGGCAATGCCGCCCGCTTTGATCGTGGTGGGTGATGATTTGAACACTGCCTCCGAACCTCTCTTGGATTTGGAAACAATCGAATCTGACGATGAGGAACCCGCTGAGTTAGCCGGCTTCACCTCAGCAGACACCGTCCCTGAACTGGACGACACAGAACTGGACAGCGTGGGGGTCGCCGCAGAACCACTCAGCACGGATGACTTTGCGGCGGACGAAGTGGCTGACTTAGAGACACTGGACACGGATTCCTTCGAGCCTGCCCAGGACGAACCGGAATTCAGTTCGCAGGAATCGCCCGCGGCGGATGAGAACATGGATGAATTCATCATCCCAGATGACAACGCAACACCGGAACTCGGAGTGGCGACAGATGCCGCTCCAATGGCGATCTACACCAGCGACAAATCTCGTCGCAAAAAGAAATCCCTGATCAAGACCGTTGGATCGCCCATCCTCGGTGCATTGCTGGCGTTGCCCATCGGTGGTGGATTGTTGTGGTACCTCGATGCCCTTCCCAACCTTGGATTTTATCCGCTGGACGGAACCTACAGTTCGTCCAATCCAGTCCGTCGCTCGGCATCCGTCCCATCCGCTCCTGGTGGATACGTCCCGCCAATCATGGACGAGTCACCGGAGGGTCGCTCGTTGGGCGAGGACCTCGACAACGGCGGTGGCGAAGAGACCACGCTTCCCTCTCCCGTCGAATTGGATACCTCTGAAACGGACATGGTTCCGGCCACCGACCCCGCCTCCGAAGCCTTGGCCGAGTTGAATGACGCGGTGAACAACGCCGTTTTAGACACAGATGATTTCGCAATGCCGTCCGACGACGCTCCCGTCACCGAGGTGGCCAAACCAGCGGTCGACTCAAACGGCACGGCGATGGAACTTCCAGACACCGCTCGGGAAGATCGCACGCCAGAAGAACCCGCCGAGGAAGAACCTTTGACGGGCTTTCCCGGCTTGCCGCCTGCCGTGATGAAAGCCGCGTCAGAGGAGCTGGATCTGCCGAGCGAATTGGATCCTGCCGATGACATCCCCGACAATGGTGAGTCCCAGCTCGCGGAGTCGGTCAAAGAAGTCGGGAAGGTTCTCATTCGCCTCGAAGGCATGGACACCCAAGACCCCAAGTACGGCCAAGCGGTCGCCTTCGCCTATGGCATGCTTTCGAGGTTGTCCACAGAAACCTCGGCGGATCAGTTTGACCAACTGCAACCCTTGGTTGATCGCATCAAATCCAACGCCGATCTGTTTCGTTCCTTTGCCAAGCAAGTCCCAGCCTGGGTCGACACACCCAAAGCGGAACGGCAAACCGACGGGGCATTCATCCTCGGCAAATTTGTCGCTGCGGAAGAAACCGACGGCTATCAAGTTCGGTTGATGGGCGGAAAGGCTTACCCAGTCACATTCGCGGACGACGTTGAGGCACAAACGATCACCGCGGTTGCCTTTGGAAACATCGACGTTTCCAACGAGCCCGCATCGTTTGAAATCAACTGGATCCAACCAGCTCAGTGATGCTGACCACGATCTGCTGAACAGAGCACCGGGTCGACGTTCACAATCCCAAACCGGCTCAAGGGGCGGCCGACCAAAGGGAACCTGACGCTCGATACCCGATCGCTTCCTATGCGATGACCGATTCGATGACCTGGCCTTCGCTGCGTTTCATCGGTCGTCCAATTGGAGTGTCCAACTCTTCTGTCGGATCCAATCCCAACGTGGACAGGATCGTGGCATGAAGATCCGGGATCGTGACGGGGGCCACAACATGCGCATCTGGCTTGTCGGGATCGGGCTCCGGCCCCGTGGCACCATGCACATGACCACGGCGAATGCCACCGCCAGCCAACAACGTGCTGAAACCGTGAATCCAGTGGTCACGTCCTGCTGCCGGATTGAGTTGCGGCGTGCGTCCAAACTCACCACCGCAAACGACCAACGTGGATTCCAACAGACCGCGTTCTTCCAGTCGTTTCAAGAGCGCCGCCAGGCCTGCGTCCAAGGTTCCCGCGGCACTCGATTGCAGGCTGTGGTTGTTGATATGGCTGTCCCATCCGCTGAGCGTCACTTCCACACATCGAACGCCGACTTCCACCAACCGGGATGCAGCCAAGCACCCCCGCCCAAACGCATGATCACCGAAGGCATCCAGCTCCGCTTGCGGTTCTTCTTTGATATCAAACGCGGTCAACTGATCACTCGACATCATTTTCCGAGCCGCTTGCGTTCCTGCCAAATGCAACGTTCGATTCTCTTGCAAATCCCGAATTCGGCCCCGTGTGAACTGAGGTTCCAAAACGTTGGTCAATGCATTGAGCCGACGTTGGTAACGTGATTCATCAACTCTCGGCCGGACGTCAGGAACCGGCTCCAAAGGGTCGCCAGTTTTGAAAGCATCGAACTGCGGCCCGAGGTATCCCCCCGTCGCGGCAGACCGTCCAGCTAAAATCGAAATGTGCCGCGGGATGTCAGCCCCCGCGTCATCCGCATGACACAGGATGCTTCCAATCGAGGGATGTTCCAACGTGGGATCCGGCCGATAGCCCGACTTCATCGCATAAATCGCGCGCTCATGATCGCCTTCCTTGCCGACCACGCTTCGGACCAAAGAACACAGGTGCATCTGCTCCGCCAAACGCGGCATCGTGTCAGCGATCCGCAGATCCTTCGCTGTGGTTGCAAGGTCGCCGACCTCACCACCGAATTTGGTTCCTGGATGTGGATCGAAGGTTTCCAATTGGCTTGGCCCGCCTTCCATCCACAACAGAATCACACTGAGGGGCGGCTTCCCAGAATCCGCTTGTTGCTCGGCCGCCAATGTCAAACGACGTGCCAGCGATGACATCACCAACGCGGATCCGGCACCCAACAGTCGTCGACGTGAGAGGTGGAACTCAGCACTGCACAAACCACTCGGCGCGGAACGCCACGATCCAAAGTTGGATCCAGTTTGGTCATGGAACGTGATACTCATGAAATTCTCCAGTTGGTTTCCCGCACAGGGCGGGCCTCAATGGTTCCAGGCGAACTCACTGCTGTTGAGCAAGGCCCACGTGAGATCCGTGATCTCTTGTTTCCGTGACGTCGGCGGCTCGCTTTGATTGCGACTCTCCGGGGTGAGCCGAGTGGTAAAGTGTTTCAACTCGGGCTCGGTCGGTTCTCGATTCAAAACCGTCAAATACAATGTCCGCACGACTTCTTGGTCGTTTCGAGCGAACATTTCGATGTGCGATGAAGCGTTCAAAATGGGGTTCGGTGACGCCGTTTCACTGACCAACTTCCCGTTCAACATCACCAGCCGCTGCGTGATGGTGACCGGTTGCGGCGTGAACTCGTCCTCACCCAAATCGCCGTACCGCTTCAGAAAGTCGTTCAGACTTCCGAACTGCTGCAACTGAACCAAGAAAGACGAATCACGGTTGATCGTTTTGACGCGTCCAGATTGGATGGTTGCCCCCGCGACTTGTTCGCTCCGCAACCGAGTCACGGGGAACACGGCCATCGCCAACTCATGTTGTTCTGTGACGTCAAAGTCCGCCCGACTGCTCACTCGAAAAGCCGGCGCATTCGTGATCAAGCGAATCAGTTCCCGGACATCAAATCCGCCGTCGACGAAGGCCTCCGTCAAGGTGTCGATCATCTCCGAAGGAGGCGAGTCCAATGGCAAATTGTCGACCTCCCCCACTTGAAATCCATACTCGGTTTCGATGGCCGGCGGTCGCCCAAACAACAGGGTCCAAACCCGGGTCACGGCGGCCCGAGCCGCAGGTTTGTTCTCGGGGTGTGTCAACCAATACGCCAAGCGTTCCCGATCACTCATGTACCTGGGCAGATCGCTGGTTTCAGATTCGCCACCGGTTCCCGTCGTGACTGCATCCTCCACCCCAACGATGGCGTCATCCACCTGGGGCTCCGGATCCAAGTCTTGTTGTGCTGCGTCCTGTTCCCCTGTCCCATCTTTTTCGTCATCAACCTGCTCGTCTGTCTCCGACTTCTGCTGCGGTCGCGGAGGCAACAAATCTCGGCGGAACGGGACGTTGGGCTCAACCGGCACCGTCTCGTCCGCATACAAGTACTGGTACTCGTAGTCCGCTCGTTTGTCTTTCAGTCCCTGCACCCCTTCACTCGTCGCGGCCGTGAAGAACGCCGCCAGCGAATGGAAATCTTCTTGAGCCCCTTCGCGAAGCAACCAACTGGATTCCGTTTCCGATGCATCGGTTTCTGTCACGGGTGCCTCGGCAGCCGAGTGGGGCCTGACCCAAGCTGCGTCCCCCAGTGAGACGTTCCCCAAGAAGTCGTCGTGGCATTGCAGACAATCAATCCGCACTCCCAAAAATGCCCGTGTCGTCCGGGCTGCCAAACGGATGGGATCCGGAGCATCGTCGCCGCTGTCAAACGTGACGGTATGAAAGTTGACTTCCGGTCGGTCGGTCCAAACACCTTCGGCGGTGATCAACATCCGCACCAATTCGTCGTAGGGCGTGTTCATCGCGTAATGATTGGCCAACCAGGTGCGAAAACGCCGTCCGCGATAAACGATGAATGGCCCTTCGTCGGCACCGACCAGATAGCGTGCCGTTCGTTCCGCCCAGTAATGATGAAACCGGTCGCTCAGTAGCAAGCGTTCACGATGCGTCGCCACACGATCCGCCTCGGGCAATCGTTGCAACGACCGAATCTCTTCCAGTGACAATCCGGTCCCCGCCAAAGACAACGAAAGACGACGGCAAACCGTCAACCAATCCGCCATCGGGCCAGCTTCCAAACCGCGTGACTCCAGTCCGGACCGCCATTGCTCCTCGAGGATCGTCGAGATCAAAACTTGTTCGGAATCTGCCGTCTGTGACGTCGAGCCACTCACGGAGGCTCGCCCAGACGCCTCCAATCGAACAGGCTCGACCGAAGCGAGATCGATCTCAGCCGAGCCAGCGCCCATCCATCTCGCTTGAGTCTCTGCTTGGCGGTCACCTTGAGCCACCGGATGGAGGTCACGATCGCTCTCGTCAAAGATGGCCGAAGGATCCGGACTCAATCCGGAGGACAAGAATCCAAACGTCAACAACGCCAAAACGAGCAGCACCCCCCAGCGCCGCACGGACGCCAGCGTTCGTTTCCAACGCGGCACGAGTTCAGCCGTGACGACCGGCGGAGTCACCAATTCGGCCGTCACGAGCGTATTTTCAGCGAAAGAATCAGGGGACTCGTCGCTTGGGTCGATCGTGGGTTCAATGGAAGGCATGAGTGTGTTTCGCTTTCCGGCGGGCTATCTTGCCAATGACCACTCCACTTTATCCGATTTCTTCAGACAGTCTGTATCAGCGTGAATCCAGTCACCGATGACCCGTCCAACGACTTCTTCTTCGAAGCCTACGACCGCGAAAACATCGCCTATGGGATGCAACCGTCGCCGGAATTGGCGGCCTATCTGAAACAGACCGCCTCAGCGGAATCGTCACGATCCGCCCGCCCCCAAGCCATCGACCTGGGTGCCGGAGCCGGTCGAGACACGCTGGCACTGGCAGCGGCGGGTTACGACGTCACCTCGGTGGACGTCAGCGAACGTGGGCTGGACCGAATTCGCGAACGCGCCGAACGAGCGAACTTGTCCGACCGAGTCAAAACCCTGGTCTGCGACGTCCGCGAACTGTCCATGGACGCCGACTGCTATTCCGCGGTCATTGCCACCACGGTCCTGGACCACATTCCCGGCACCGATGCGCCCGCCGTCTGGAAGAAGATGTGCGCGGCGTTGACCTCCCAGGGCATGCTGTACACCCAGGTTCACACCACCGAAGATCCCGGCAGCGACCAATCACCGGGCAAGGAAAGCGACCAGCCTGTCAGCGAAACGGCAGGCGCCGTCATCAATTACTTTCGTCCCAACCAATTGGTCGGGTGGGCCTGCGAGGCCGACTCACGCCTGCGAGTCTTGCGGTATGAAGAACGGCTGGAGTGGGACACCACCCACGGCGCCCCGCACCAACATGGCAAGGCCGTCCTGCTCGCCGTCCGGCAAGATTTCCATCCCGATTGGTTCGGCCAACCGGCAGCATTCCCACGTTCGGAAACCAGTTGACGAAGTTTCCGTGAATCTCCCCAACGGGTGGCTGGCATCTTCTTGGAACAGAATATGCTGACTCTGCCCGTGATTTCATTCCTTTGCGTTTCCCTCTAAGAACTCAGCTGTTGCCAATGTCTGCCGACCAGCCATCTGCTCAAAGCCAATCGCCACTTTCATTCGCGGAACTGAAGTCACGCTTGGAACCATTCCAGCAGACTCAGTTGCTACGTTTTTGGGATTCCCTCGATTCCGACGAGCAGTCCCACCTGAGCCACCAGATCGCCCAAGTCGACTTCGCTCAACTCAAAACGTTGGTCGAAGGAAAGGACAAATCCGTCGACTTCGCTGAACTTGCCTCGCGGGCCTCGATGCCTCAAGCGGTCGCCAGTGACGGAAGTGGCTGCGATTGGACTCTGGAACAAGCCCAGCAGCGTGGCGAAGAAGCCTTGCGGGCCGGCGAGATCGCGACGGTGCTGGTCGCCGGTGGCCAAGGCACCCGCTTGGGATTTGATCAACCCAAAGGCATGTTTCCAGTGGGCCCAGTGAGCGACCGAACCCTGTTTCAGTTTTTCGCCGACCGCTTGATCGCAGCAGGTCAAAAGTATGGCGTCGACGTCCCGCTGTATCTGATGACCAGCGAAGCGACCCATGACGAAACACGTCGTTACTTCGAGGAAAACGACTACCTCGGCCTGAAACCCGAACAAGTCACGATTTTTCAGCAGGGCACAATGCCCGCCGTCGATGCGTCAACCGGCGAAGTGTTGTTGGCCGAGAAAGGTTCCCTGGCGCTCAGCCCCGACGGTCATGGCGGGACCCTGCGAGCACTGTCGCAAAACGGTTGCTTGGACGAGATGCAAAAGAACAAACGGAAGCATCTGTTCTACTTCCAAGTCGACAACCCGTTGGTCGGTTTGTGCGACCCGATCTTCATTGGGCACCACTTGTTGGCAGGCAGCGAGATGACCACCCAAGTCATCCGCAAACGTTACCCGACCGAAAAAGTCGGCAATGTGGTCGAGATCGATGGCCAGACCCAGATCATCGAGTACAGCGATTTGCCCGACTCAGCCGCCGAGATGACCAACCCCGATGGCAGCCTGAAACTCTGGGCCGGCAACATCGCGGTGCACCTGTTCGACCTGAACTTCCTCGAACGGATGCTGCAACTTGACGCGTCCTTGCCGATCCACCGAGCCAGCAAAAAGGTGCCTCATCTCGACGCAAACGGGCAATTGGTGAGCCCCGACCAACCCAACGCCACCAAGTTTGAACAATTCATTTTTGACCTGCTTCCGCATGCGAAAAACACGATCGTTTGCGAGGCAGATCCCGCGGAGGCCTTTGCACCGGTGAAGAATGCCAACGGCGCGGCAACGGACACCCCGGAATTGGCTCGCCAGGCAATTTGCGATTTGCACCGGCGTTGGCTGCGTTCCTGTGGCGTCAGCGTGGACGATTCGGTCCAGGTCGAAATCAACCCACGATTTGCCTTGGATCCCTCCGAACTCAGCGAAAAGATGAGCAAATTGGGACAATCCGAGGCAGAGCAAACGATCTCATCCGATCGATATTTTTGCTAATAATGGTTGGGAGATCGTCTGGGTGGAGTAACATATTGACCCGACTGGTGGACTTGCCGTGTTCACCTCCCCGAACGAAATCCGCCGAAACCTTCGCTGATTTCTGGGGTTCAAACCGTTAGCCCTCCGTCCTCTCCCCACGGCCCCCGCCTGAAAATCATGCGATCATCCCAATCCAGCCCACGACGGCAGAATGTCGTTGCGGAGCGAAGTCGCGTTCGTTCGGCTCGCCATCTCCTTTCACATTCCCGCGGTTGCCATTCCCAGGGGATGGCAGCGGCCGATTCAGCCAATCCACCACGGACCGGCGGGATCCTGATCGGATTGTTGATCTGCTTGGTCCTGCTCGGAGTGGGCGGTTACTTCGGGTACCAGCGATACGTCGCCCAGCAATCACAGATCAGCATTGATGATTTGATTGTCACCAAGACCACCAAAGCCGCTTTCGATCACACCGTCATCGAGCAAGGAGAAATCGAGAGCAGCAGCAACACCGAAATCGTCTGCCAGATTGAAACGCGTGGTGGTTCGGGAACCTCGATTCTGTGGGTCATCGACGAAGGTTCGCGAGTCCGCAAGGGCGACAAACTGGTCGAACTGGACTCCTCCAACCTGGAAGTCGAACTGAAAGAAGATCGCATCCAGGTGATCACGGCGGAGGCCAATGTGGCGACCGCATCGGCACTGGTTGAGCAAGCCAAGATTGCTCGGGAAGAATATCTGGAAGGGGTCTTCAAGACCGACGAGAAAACGATTCAAAGTGAAATTGCGGTCGCAGAACAAGAGCTCCGCAAAGCTCAATTGGCCATCGGCAGTACCGAACGCTTGGTCGCCAAAGGTTTGGTCAAATCACTGCAACTCGAAGCCGACAAGTTCGCGCTCGCCAACGCTCGCAACCAATTGGAATCGGCCGAAGCCCGCTTGAAGGTTCTACAAAACCTGACTCGCCGAAAGATGTTGGTCCAGTTCGACAGCGACATTGATGCCGCCGAAGCCACCCTCTCAGCCGCTCGTGCGGAACTGCTCTCGGAGCAACAGGAACTGGCCGAAGTCGAGCAACAAATCGAACACTGTGTGATCTATGCCCCAACCGATGGCGTGGTCGTTCACGCGAACAAATACAGCTCACGCGGTGGCAACGCTGAATTCGTTGTCGAGGCCGGGGCCCAAGTTCGTGAACGCCAAGCCATCATTGAACTTCCCGATCCCACACGCATGCAGGTTCGCTGCAAGGTCAACGAATCACGGATCACCCTGCTCAAAAAAGGCATGCCGGCGAAGATTCGTTTGGACGCCTTGCCCGATGTCGTTCTCAAAGGTCGCGTCACCAAGGTGAACCGTTACGCCGAACCAGGTAGCTGGTTCAGTTCTTCCGTCAAAGAGTACGCCACCACCATCGAAATCATCGACCCACCGGAAATCATCCGCACCGGCATGACGACCGCCGTCGAAGTCTTCATCCAACAAATTCCGGAGGCGACTCAAGTGCCGATCCAGGGATTGTACGAACACGGCGGCAACATGTACTCGCTCGTGCAAACCGGCCCCATGGCCTTTGAAACTCGACAAGTCGAGGTGGGTGCCATCAATGACACAATGGGCCACATCCTGTCGGGATTGGAACCGGGTGAACAAGTCATCTTGAACTTGCGAGAGCATTTGAACCTGTTGGACCTGCCGGAAATCATCGCCGAGGACAACAGCGAAATGCGAGACATTCGCGAAACCGCACCAGCCGGTACAGAAGCGGCATCCGATTCGGAAGCCAAACCTGAAGGCCGCCCCGGCGCTGGACCTCCTGGTGGAGGACGTCCCGGTGGAGGACCTCCCGGTGGCAGAAAACCGGGTGCGGGCAAACCTGGCGGCAATGGTGGCAACCGGGGCCCAGCAGGCAACGCAGAAAGCCTCCACCGCTCCCGTCCGAACCAACTATCCTCGACGGAGGCTACCGTCGATGGTGTGGCAGCCTCCGACTCGAACTTGGAAGAGCCAGCAGCGATTCTTGAAGCTGACACACCGTCACTCAGCGAGGTCACTGACACTCCCCCGGTCGCATCATGAGCGTCCCAAACGCCTATGACTCTCAGACACCGGTTGCATCTTCGAGCGGCACAGCCTTGGCATCAAACAAAGAATCCGAATCGGGCGCAAACGGAAAGCGGCTTGCGACCAGCATCAAGAAACTGACGAAGGAATACGTTCTCAAGAGCGAGACCGTGCGAGCACTTCGCGGCGTTTCCTTTGATGTTCCGGAAGGTGACTTCGTTGCCATCATGGGACCCTCGGGAAGCGGCAAAAGCACACTCTTGAATCTACTGGGATGCTTGGACCAACCGACCTCGGGCCACCTGATGCTGGGCGACGACGACATCGGAACCATGACCGATGACGAGTTGGCTGATATCCGAAGTCGCCGCATCGGGTTTGTGTTTCAGTCCTACAACCTGATCCAACAACTCAGCGTCGTTGAGAACATTCAGGTGCCGCTCTACTACCAAGGCAAACTTGGCCCGGAGCAACACAAGCATGTGGTCGAACTGGCTGGACGCGTGGGCCTGGGCGACCGCCTCGATCACCGCCCCAATCAACTCTCTGGTGGACAACAACAACGCGTCGCGATCGCTCGCTCGTTGGTCAACGATCCGTTCTTCATCCTTGCGGACGAACCAACAGGAAACCTGGATTCGGTCACCACCGAAGAAATCCTGACGCTCTTCGATGTGCTCAACAGCGAAGGCCGAACCATCATTCTGGTGACTCACGAAGACGATGTGGCGGACCGCGCCAAACGAGTCGTGCGACTCAAAGACGGCATGTTGCATAGCGATGAATTGGTTCCTGAATCGCAACGCAAAAAAGCTCGTGAAGCACAGCGTTCCGCTGCCCAAGCCATCCTTGCGAAACAAGGGCTCGAATCATGATGTGGCTCCGTACCTTTTCGCTGGGCGTCAAAAGCCTGACCCTACACCCGCTGCGAACCGGGCTGACGATGCTGGGCATCCTGATTGGTGTGTGGGCCGTGATCGTGCTGACCGCGATCAGCCAAGGCGCCAGCGACCAAGTCCAAAAACAAATTGAATCACTCGGCGCAACGACGATCATCGTGCGAACGGTCAAACCACCGGAAGAAAAGCTCGCAGAAAGCTCCGCCTCGAAATACGGGCTGTTGCGTTCCGAACTCGACCAAATCATTTCGACTCTGCCAACGATTCAAAAGGCAGTTCCGATTCGTGAGATCCGTCGCCAGTTCACCTATCGAGACAAACTGTGTGATGGCCGTTTGGTTGGCAGCACGCCGGGCTATGCCACCGTCAATCAACTCAAGATTCGCGAACGTGGCGGACGGTTCCTGACCGACGCCGACGGGATGACCAACGAAAATGTCTGCGTCATCGCAACCGGCGTGGTCGAACGTTTGTTCCCCTATGAAGAACCCATCGGCAAGCGAATCTACATCCCCGAGCACACGGATTACTACCGAGTGGTGGGCGTCCTGGAAGCTCGCAACCCATCCGCCGCCATCGGTGGATCCTTGGATTCGCAGGACTTTTCCAAAGACATTTACATCCCGATGCAGACGATGCAAAAGCGCATCGGCGACACAATCGTGACGCGGCGAAGCGGCCAATTTCAAATCGAAATGATGGAGCTGAACCAAATCACACTGCAGGTGGAAAAGGTCTCGCAAGTCCGAACCACCGCCGCTGTGATCCAAAACATCTTGGCCCCCAAACACGCGGATGTCGGTGACATCGCCGTCGTGGTCCCGCTGGAATTGCTCGAACAAGCCCGCAACTTGCGTTTGATGTTCCTGGGCATTGGGATCTTGATCGCCTGCATTTCTCTGCTGGTGGGTGGCATCGGAATCATGAACATCATGTTGGCCAGCGTCACCGAACGCACGCGAGAGATCGGGATTCGACGTGCCCTGGGTGCGAAACGGGCCGACATCGTCCGACAATTTTTGGTCGAAACCATTGTCCTCAGCTTTGCCGGTGCCTTTCTGGGAATTTTGTTGGGCTTCGCCGGCCCACCGATGTACCGATTGTTCATGGGATTGGTTGCCAGAGGGTTCCCGGAACAGTTCGAAGCCCTCCCCAGTGCAATTCGCGATTCGCAACCAGCGATCGTTTACGAAACCATTCCTTTGGCGGTGATCATCGCTGTCTTGGTGGGTTTGGTCAGCGGGTTGTACCCCGCGATTCGCGCCGCCCGGATGAATCCCATCGAAGCCCTGCGGCACGAATAAGATACTTTGGCGTGCGGGAGAGACTCTCCCGCTAACCGAGCCACTGGGGTGCTTTGCCTTTCCTAAGCACCATCCGCTATCCTGGATAGCATGAACCTCAACGGTCCCCCCGTCTCCCCACTTCATAGGATCTACAACATGCGTGAAGTCTCGACTTCAAATCTCGGCAGGCGTCAATTTCTAGCCGGTGTGGCAGCAGGAGTCGGCACCGTCGCCCTCAGCAGCCCCCTCCGCGCCGCTGCCAACGAAGAAGTCCGCATCGCCGTCCTCGGCGCCGGCGGACGCGGCGGTGAATTGGCTCGCACCGTCCATGGTGTCAGCGGGGCCAAACTGGTCGCCGTGGCGGACCCGGATCAAAAGCGAGCCGCTTCCCTGGCAGGTAAATTCGGAGCCAAGCCCTACACCGATCTGCGGGAAGTCTTGGACCTCGACAATGTCGATGCCGTTGTCATCACGACCTGCAACCACTGGCACTGCTTGGCTGCCATCTGGGCCATCGATGCTGGCAAAGATGTGTACGTGGAAAAGCCCTTGTCGCACTCGCAGTGGGAAGGACGCCAAGTCGTCGAAGCCGCCAAGAAGTCCGGCGCCATCGTTCAACTGGGCACCCAACAACGCAGCGACCCCATTCAAATGGAAGCTCGCCAGTTCCTGCACAACGACAAAGGCCTCGGCGAAATCAAATACGTCCAAGCCAACCGGCTCGGGGTTCGCGGACCAATCGGCAAACGCGACACGCCACTCGAGATCCCCAAGGAAGTCAACTACGACCTGTGGCTTGGCCCTGCTCAAGACCAACCCATCATGCGGAACAGCCTCCACTACGATTGGCACTGGGACTGGAACACCGGCAGCGGTGAAATGGGCAACTGGGGCGTCCACATCTTGGACGACATTCGCAACGTCGCTTACCAAGACCAGGTTTCAACCCCCTCCAAGATGATCGCCGCTGGCGGACGCATGGCCTGGAACGACGCGGGGCAAACCCCCAACGCTCACTTCGCGCTGTTCGAAACCGAACTCTTCCCGACCGTGATCGCGTTGAGCAACATGTCGATCAAACCGGGTGAAAAAGGCAGCTGGAAAGTCCCCGGCGGCAAACCCATGACAGGCCCCAACAGTGGCTATGTCATCGTTTGCGAAGGGGGCTACTACCTTGGCCAACGTGGCACTGGAAAAGCGGTCGACTTGGATGGCAAAACCATCCGGACCTTCAAAGCCAATGTCAGCACCGTGCCGGCTCACGTCAGCAACTTCGTCGAAGCAGTCAAGAGTCGCAAAGCCGACTCCCTGGCCGCCCCGATCGAAAACGGTCACTACAGCACCGGTTGGTGCAACCTGGCCAACGTCGCCATGCGTTGTGCCAGCACTTACAACGACGAACAGGTTCGTTCCGCGTCGGACTTGCCCGCTTGGTCAGCCGTTCTCGATGACATGCACGAATCGCTGAAACGATACGGCGCTGACATGTCGGAACTGAAGTCCGGACCGATGCTGACGCACGATTCCAAGACGGAACAATTCGTGGGCGAAAACGCCGACGTCGCCAACCCGTTCCTGCGTCGCGAATACCGACCTGGTTACGAAGTCAAACCCGTCGCCTGATTGATAACGAGCCTTAAAAAACGAACGCCTTGGTGAGCCTGCTCACCAAGGCGTTTTTGTTTTCGATCTGGCGATGTTTGCCTCGCGTCAACTGTCGCGTCGCAAATCGCTCGGCGGCTGATGCGGAGCGTGACCACTCCCATCAGCCGCAACGCGATAGCGTCCGGTTCAGAATCGCTGGTCATGAGATTCTTCGTAAAGTGCCAGCCACTTTCTGGACTCATCGCCTCGTGCCTGCTGGGAAACCTTCGCTTACTGCGATGGGGTGTGTTCATGCCGACGGAGAGCCTCCGTCGGCAACGGGTGCCACGGCATTCCCGGATGGTAACTGGCACCATCCGCGACAAGCGTCAACTGTCGCGTCGCAAATCCGAGCGTGGCGGTGAACGCAGATCAGCGAAGTACTTCTTCCAGGCTGATTTGTCGTAGCCGAAGTCGACGTCGGGTGCGATCGACCGAAGCAACTGCAAGACTTCCGCGTGACGGTGTGGCGTTTTGATGACCACCTGCTTGCTGCCTTGAGAGAACCCGCCACCTCCCTGGTTATCGAAACCGGCTCGCGAACCGCCACCAACCTGCTGCGTTCGCTCTTCGATCGTGATCAAGGCGTCGATGTAGGCAAACGCGGCTTCCGAATTGGGAAAGAACGAGAGTGCACGAGCGGCCGCTTTGACCTGCTGCGGGTTGTTGCTCTTCAACCACGGCATGTAAGTCGCTACCGCTGAACTGGTCTCATTGGATTGCAACCAACGCAAGGCTTCTTCGCGAATCACATCGTCCGGTTCCAGCAACCCTGTTTGGACAATCGCCTCCACCGCCACGCCGGTTCGAAGCTCCATCAATTTCCGCAGCCACACCATCCGCACGGGACGCAAGCTCGAGCCCCGTTTCTGCGAATCGATCAGCTCCTTCGCGATCGCTTGTGACGCCAATGGATCCTCAATCGCGTTCAACTCGGCCATCGCTTCGGCATCGCCATTTTTGATCTTTGAAAACTGTTGCTTGATCGTCTTGATCCAACGCTTGGCGGTTTTGTCGTTCTGATCGGCGGCCTTTCGCCAAGCCAGGACCTCGGGCAGAACCCATTGTCCCCGGCGGTCTTTCACCAAACCTTGGTTGCGTCGCCAAACTTCCGTGAGAATCCACTTGCCATCGCGTTGCGTGTACCCCAACGCTGCCCTGGCATTGGGATGATCCGGCAGCAAGTCAATGGTTCGCATCAAGTGATACTGACGTTGCTGCAACAGGTTTTTTTGCTTGCACCAAGTCGCCAGTGCGTAGTGGGCCTGCCCGTCCTGGCCGGCTTCCACCACAAGCCGCCGATATTCGCTCAGTTTTTCCTCGCCGACAATCATCCGCGAATTCGCTTTCGCGATCGCAACGGACAGTTCTGGATCGACCTGCACCAAGACATAAGGCGTTTTCTTGCCCTCGACTTCGCGGACTTTGCCGGTCAGCTGCCCACCGGTGCTCAGCAGCAGCGTGTCCGCCGTCGTGCTCGCCATCGGGATGCCGGCCAGCCCCATCGCGCACACCACCCCCACCATCCCCCGCGTCTTCCGACGGGAAATGGGTCGATGATTCAGGTTGGCGTGAGGGAAAACGTGCATGTTCCAGATCCTTGGCTCAGACGGCGAAAGAGAGCGTCTCACCCCAATTATACGTCAAACTCGCGGGGATCCACTTTGATCGACTCAAGCAGATCCCGCTGGCGGCCGATGGGGATACTTGACCATTCAGATCATGTTTGTAAGGTTTCACAATTCCAAAGTCATTCCGACGGCTTTTTTGGCGGTCTGGAGATGAGTCGCAATGCCCATTCGCCTGAACGAGACAGCCGTGGTGAACCCCACCGATGTCCCCTCTGAATTCGAATCTCCCCCTGCCTCGGATGAGTCAGTGCCCAAACCATCTCTGCGCGTGCTGACGCCCGCTGAAATCGCTCACAACGCTGCTGCCGCGGGCCCTGACGTCGACGCTCAGGGCATCCCGATGAAACGTGGCGCCTTGGCAGCCGATCCGCCCCTGAACCCCACGGACGAGTTTTTGGCGGAACTGAAACGAGACAGTGAGTCGCTGGAATCGGCCACGCCACAGGAAATTTTGAAGTGGGCCGCGGATCGATTCGCTCCCAAATTCACGATGGCGACCGCCTTCGGCCCGGAGGGCATGACGATCATTCACATGCTGGCGACCATCGCGCCGGAAACTCCGATTTTCAATCTGGAAACCGGTTACCAGTTCCAAGAAACGCTCGATCTTCGCGAGACGGTGAAGCAGCGTTATGGCATCGAAGTCCAGTACAAGTACCCGGACACAACGGTCGAGGAGTTCGAAGCTCTCAACGGTGGACCGCTCTACCAAACCGATCCGAACCGCTGCTGCTTTGAACGCAAACTGAGAGTCCTGCACCGGGCGGCCAGTGGCTGGCACGCCTGGGCCAGCGCGATCCGTCGCGACCAAAGCGAAGATCGAGCCAAGGCTCCCATCGTTGGCTGGGACAAGAAGTTCCAACTGGTGAAAATCAGCCCTCTGGCGAACTGGACCAAGAAGGATGTTTGGTCGCTGATTACCAAAGAGAACATTCCTTACAACCCGTTGCACGATCAAGGTTACCCCAGCATTGGATGCCAAGCCTGCACGCGCCCCGTCCAAATTGGCGAAGACGAGCGAGCGGGTCGGTGGACGGGATTCCAAAAGACGGAATGCGGACTGCACACCGCGGATTGACGTAGATCGGTTGCCCCCTGCTCGGAGAATTTTGCGATGGTGATCAACGCTGCCGTTCACTACGCCTGCTTGGCGATGATGGATTTGGCCATGCACAGCAACGACGGGCAACCGGTCCGCACGTCCGAGATCACCTCGCGCCACGACATCCCGGGACCGTATCTGGTTCAGATTCTGCGCACGCTGAAGTCCACCGGCTGGGTGCGCGCCGTGCGTGGTGCCCAGGGCGGCTACGTCTTGGCCGTCGACCCCGACTCGATCACGTTGCTGGACATCGCCGAAGCGATTGGATGCACGGAATCCACTGACCGAGGTGACCAACCCATGTCAGACGCGCAGTGCGCCCTGCAACGACGATGGAACGAAGCCTCTGAGGAATCCCGAGCACGTCTGGCTCGCGTCCGCTTGGGCGATGTCATCCGAGAGTGCCAAGACGTCGCCGCCCCGATGTTCTACATCTGAGCAAGTTGGCAGGGATGATTGGGCAGAACGATGTGAGCCGTTTGGGCGTTCGCCCCGGTTGTACGTAGGAACAGTGACGTTTCCCGAAACGGTTCCAATACCGAAAGCCCCCTGCAGTACCGATTTGCCAAGCCCTTCTATTCACCCTCCCTCAGAACGTTCGATCAATCAGTGGTGGCTGGCGTCAGGGTGTCGCCCCGGATGGGGCCGTCGTGCTTAGCTCGGGGCGGAAGCCCCGAGAGACTGATACCGGAAAACAAACGGTCGCCCCGGATGGGGCCGTCGTGGGAATGGGGGTCGTCCCTCGCTCACGCGTCGGGTTGTGATTGACGGTCTTGGCCGACAGCCACCACTCGGACGGGCAAGGGTGACTGGTTGTGTGTGTCCGGTTGATCGAACAACCGCGGAGCGGTGACAGTCGACAGCGTCGGGTTTCAACCCGACGTCGCGGATGCCCCGCCTCAATCCAAAGCCGCGGAGCGGCGACAGATCGTTCCTTGATCCGGCCTACTTGGCTCGTCCACCACGACAGGGATTGAACGTGCGTTGCTCACTCCCAAACAAACAACGCCACCGATCCCATGACTTGGAACCGGTGGCGTTCGTTCTTAAGAGTTTGCCTGGGCCAAAAGCGAATCTTACCCGAGCAAGGACAACACGTTTTGTGGGTTCTGGTTGGCCAACGAAAGCACGTTGGTTCCCGATTGAACCAGGATCTGTGCCCGGGTCAAGTTCGCCGACTCTTGTGCAAAGTCAGCGTCACGGATCGAGCTCTCGGCTTCTTCCAAGTTCGCGAGCGTCTCGTTCAAACTCACCAAGTTGCTTTCCAAACTGGTGGCTTGGAATGCACCGAGTCGACCACGCAGGCTGGTGACTTTGTCGATCACTTCGTCGATGACCGAAGCCGCTCCGTTGACATCGTTGGTCAAACTCTTCGCTTGCCCACTTCCCAGTTCGTACAAGCGGCCCGATGCACCACCAAGCTGACCGGTGCTCAAGCTTCCGATGCCCAAACGAGCTTGTTGATTGCTGGTGACGTCCGGTCCCAACTGGAACAACGCTCCACCACCCGTGATCGAGAACGAGAAGTTGGCGGAACTCCCGTTGTCAACGGTCACTTCCAAGTCCAGCGACGACGTGTTGATCGACAACGTGTTGGCACGTCCGTCAGCTTCGACGCCGTTGACGGTGGCCGAGATATCCTGTCCCGTCGCTCGCGCCACGGTCAAAGACGATTCGAAAGTTCCCGAGTCCCCCTCATTGATCACATCAATGTTGATCAACGCTTCCGACCCGTATTCGGTCGAAGTGAACGTCAACGCGCCGGTCTCTGTGCTGGCCGAAATCCCCGTGCTGTCGCTGACCAAATTGATCGCGGCTGCAATCTGATCTTGTCCGGTTCCACCAGCGAAGTTGAACGTTTCGGCTCCCTGGGCTCCGTTGAGCTGAAACACCAAGTCATCCAAAAGCACTTCGCCACCCGTGTTGGCAGTCGTCAGTGGCGACTCAGGAGCAACGAATGCGTTTGCTCCCGAGTTGTTGGTGCTGGTGAACAGGTTGGTGCCTTCCGAGTCCTGGACAGCATCAATGGCGGTCGCAATCGCTGCGTAATCCCGGTTGGTGGACGTTGCGGCCTGCGAGTTATAGGTGACCGTCAGAATCTTTTGCTCCTCGTCAAACGATGCGGTCGCAGCGTCATCGGCCAACGCATCATTCAGGTCCACAAACTCGACCTGAACATTGTTGAATTCCGATCCTTCTGCAATGGCATCGACTTGGAAGGCGACGTCCGCCGTGACTCCGGTGGGCAACGCTTGTGTTCCAGCAACCGCAGTTCCCGAAGCAGTGAACCCATCCAATGCGTCGATCAACCCTTGGATCGCAACCGCACTCGCATCTGCGTCAGCTTCACCAACATTCAAAGAGTCACCCGTGAAGTTGCCGGTGACGGTCAACACCCCGGTCGTGTCATCATAGGACACAGCCCCCGTGTTCGAATTGTTGGGATCATCGACGAAGGCGACGCTGGTGAAGCCGTCTGGCCCCACAATATCGATGGCCTCCCCGTTGATGTCCGCAGTCGTTGAGCTGCCAAAGCTGACGGAAGCTTGTGATGCGGCACTGAAACCACCTGTGGTCACCGTCGCTTGGGTGGCCTCCGACTGAACCACCACTTCCACGTCGATCTGGCCGGTGATGCCAAGGTTCGCTTGGTCGATATTGATATCACGGATCGAATCAACGCCGCCCGCAGTCGAAACAAAGTCCAACGAACCATCGAGCAATTTGCGACCTTGGAAGGTCGTGGTCTGTGCAATCCGGTTGATCGCTTCCAAAGAAGAGTCGATCTGCAACTGGTTGGCAGCGATCTCTTCTTGGGACAACGCCCCGTTGTTGGCTGCTTCCACCACCAAACCGCGAACATCGTTGAGCAGGTTGCTGACCTGCCCCAAGGCACTGTCGGCGGTGCTGATGATTTGGCTGGCACGACGGGTGTTGGTGATCGCTCGACCAAGGCTGGTCACTTCGCTTCGCAAGGCCTCACTGGCAATCAAACCAGCGGGATCATCCGCACCACTGTTGATTCGCAAACCCGTGCTCAACCGAGTCAATGCCGTTTGCAAGTCATCGTTGCTAGCCTGCAAGCGGTTTTGTGCAACGAGCGACGAAACGTTGGTATTGATTCTTGTCATGGGTGGCGAACTCCGTTTCCGATTGACTTCAATCCAAGTCGGGAAAGGCCGCAAATCCGCGGTCGTGACTTAGAAGCAAAAATGGGGGCAGCGGCCTCATGCCGCAAACCGGTGATTGATTTCTTCGATCCTATCGTCCGGCTCGCCCCGATGATGGCAATCAAACCGGCTGAATCGCCGCCTGTAGCGGTCGCAGCACGTTGCACAACGAATGATTGCTAGAATCGAGAGAATGCAAACCAATTGCCTGACCGGAATTCTTTGACATGCCAACCTCCTCGAACCCAGCGCTTCCCCGCAACCATACGGATCACTCTCCAGGCACAGGCTCCCTGATTCGCTGTTTTTTCGCGGTGTGGCTGGCCATGGCGGCCTCTCAAGACGCCCGCCCGACACTCGCGCAAGCCACCTCCACCAGAGTCGGTTCGCCATCGAATCAGACCGATCACAAGGATGTCACTCCCGAGTCAATCCGCGAAGCGTTTCGCGACACCCATCAAGGGTTCAGCAGCGATGAATTGATCCTGCAGGACAAACTTCGAGACGCTTTCCTTCAAGAATTGGGCATCGCTCCCAAACAAGAATCGCAATTTGACGAACAGCGAGCAGCCCTAAGAGCCTTGCTGCAACTTCGCAAACGCGGTGATTTGGATGTGCCAACCACGCAACGTTCGAGTGAATCGTCGGCGTCCATCAACGCCGCCATTCCGACCGCTGAGATCGCCATCCGGACGGTCCTTGATCGACACGATGCCATGATCGACGATGTCCTCTGCGACCCCAGAATGCGCACCGAATTGCAGCAAGAAGCCGAACGACTCTCGAAAAACATCTCCGCTGAAACCGTTCGACGAGCGGTTCTACGACTTCGCAAATCAAGGCGGCTTCGTCCCGAACTCGTCCTCCGCGTGGCCGATTGGGATCGAACCGTGACCACACATCCGGTCAACCAACTCCATCTCGAGTCGCTCCCCAACACACCAGGCGTTTACCTTTTTCGCGACTCGACCGGGTACCTCTACATCGGTGAAGCGGTTCGATTGCGAGACCGTATCGGTGACCACCTCCGTGGCAGCCACAACGCTGGCTTGTCAAAAGTGCTCAGCGATTCCGAAGCCAACCCAGTGACCTTGGAATTGCACGCGTTTCCAAACGATTCACCCGCGAAGAAAATCACGGTCCGGCGGGCTTACGAGAGCGAACTGATTCGCAGCCGCCACCCTCGTTTCAACCTCCAACCGTAGCGTCGGCCCGGCAAGGGCTTCCGTTTGTATCGATTGCAACGATCAGGCTGTCTCGCAGAGACATTCCCAGATTGATTTTTCTACGACGCCCGACCTGATCGCCAAATGCGAACTACGTTGGCGTCTATGAAATCGCTCGTCCCAGCCCTTCTGTGTCTCGCCACGATCGCCCTTGCAGGCGAATCGCCATCCGTCTCGGCCGACTGGTTGGCACTGCCCAGCACCTACACGCACGACGTTGCAACCGGCCAACGCGTCGCTCAGTTTGCTCCGATCGACGCCCCCACCACAGCGATCTCTCAGCCGCTCCGAACCAGTGGTTACACCCACTACCGCAGCACACTTGCCTACGGGCAATCGGCGGACAACTACCACCGAGTCGAAGAGTGGGGCGACCCCGTTCGCCCCTATGGCGAATGGCGTTTTCCATATCGACCTTACAGCACTCCCTATCCGAACTGGGGCCAGCCCTACGGTGGCTTGAACATCGGATTGGGTGGTGGATACGGCTGGAACGCCCCCACACAGTACGGCCCCGGCGCTGGCTTCAACGGACAGGGCTTCAACGGACAGGGCTTCAATGGACAGGGCTTCAATGGACAGGGCTTCAACGGACGGGGCTCCAACGGGCAGGGCCCCAATCCCGGTGGGCCACAGCATGGCGGTCCGGGGACCAATCCAGGTGGACCGGGGCATCCACGCGGCGGCGGACACAACCGTGGCCCGAACCCAGCGGCCGGCACCAACCAGTTCGCTCCCTACCCAGCCGGTCAAGGAACGCCGTCCCCAGTGGCACCGTACTAAGACGGTTACTCGCCGACCGATCGCGACTGATCCAAGTCTTTCGCGACCCTGCCAGCGAACGGTTCAGCGTCCACGTTTGGCCAAGAGGCCGTTCATCACCGGCGGCGACATTCGATCAGCGTAAACCAACGCTTTGCCACCCAGGCTCAAGATCACTTCGCTACGCCCACGTTTGATCGCCAGCAACGCTGCCTGAGCAACTCGTGTGGGCGGCCAACTGCCAACACTAGCAGACTTCTGCCCCGGGTCCGTCTCAACCAACGAGTCAAAGAACTCGCTGCGAGTGGTGCTTGGGCTGACCAACGTCACGCCGATCCCATCGCCTACCAATTCGGCTCGAAGCGAATCGTTCCAACCGTGCAGCGCAAACTTGCTGGCACAGTACTCGCTTTTGTCCGGCACCGCTCGGTGCCCCAACACGCTGCCGATGTTGCAGATCACAGGATGCCCTCCTTCCTGAGCCGCCTGACGCAACCGAGGCAGAGCGTCGCGAGTCCAATCCACGGGCGCGAAAAAGTTCACCTCCATCACCCGCCGCATGCGTTCAGGCGATGCTTCCGCGAACGGCCCGATCGCGCCCACGCCCGCATTGTTGACCAACAAATCCAATCGGCCATCGCGAAGCGAATCCGCCGCTGCCATGGCTTTTTCACGAGTGGATGCGTCCGTCACATCACCAACAATGCAGTGCACACGTTCCGGACACGACGTTGCGTTGGCGAGCTCTGTCAACCGTTCCTGGCGCCGAGCGACGGCGACGACATGAGCTCCTTCTTCCACCAACATTCGTGTCAGTTCAAATCCGATTCCACTGCTCGCCCCCGTGACGATGGTCACAGCATCCTCGGGACTCCAAACCTGCTGAAAGGGCAACGGCATGTTCAAGCCACGTCGCTCGAACGCTCGACAGACTCTTCCACAGAATCCTCCTCGGATGGCTTGGGGTCATCTTCCGACGCGGTTTGCTTCCACATTTCAAGCGTCGTGGGTGTCACCCTCAACGCACTGCGATGAACGGTTCCCATTGCCGAGGCTGGCATCCGAACCCGCACGGTGACATGGTCGTTTCCAAACTCACGCGATTCGATTTTGCCTGTTGCGGAGAGAAACGACAGCAGCTTGCCATCGTGATGCGCCACCACAATCTCCACATCCAGAAACTCGCGAGACAGGGCTTCGCCAACCGCTTGAGCCAATGGCTTCAAACCGGAATGCGACCTCGCACTGACAGGAATGGCATTCGGGTAACGATCCAGCACCCGATTCAAAATTCGCGGGCTGGTGATGGCATCAATCTTGTTGAGCACCAACAACGTGTCCTTCGCTTCGATGCCCAGCTCTTCGAGCACCTGATACACCGCGCTGATCTGCTCGAAAACCTGAGGGCTGCTGGCGTCCGCCACGTGCAGCAACAATTCCGCTTGACGAGTTTCTTCCAACGTCGATTTAAAACTGGCAACCAACGAGTGAGGCAAATCGCGAATGAAACCAACCGTGTCGCTGAGCAACACATGCCCCCATTCCGGCAGATGCCAACGTCGCGTGCGAGTGTCCAGGGTCGCAAACAGTTTGTCTTGAGCCATCACGCCGGCATCGGTCAGAGCGTTCATCAACGTGCTCTTGCCCGCGTTGGTGTACCCGACCAACGACACCGTCGGTGAATCCGACCGAGCCGCGACCTGGCGTTCCCGCCTCAGCTCCACGCTCTTCAGTTCGGTCTTCAAATCGTGAATGCGTTTTTGGGCCAACCGGCGGTCAACCTCCAATTGCTTTTCACCTGGACCACGCATCCCCACGCCCATCGACTGACGCGAAAGGTGGGTCCACATGCGTTTGAGCCGTGGCAGCGAGTATTCCAACTGAGCCAACTCAACGGCCAAACGCGATTCGTGCGTTCGTGCTCCGGCGGCAAAGATGTCCAGGATCAACTCCGTTCGATCGATCACCTTCGCATTGATCTTCTTTTCCAAGTTGCGAATTTGAGCGGGGCTCAGATCGTTGTCGAAGACGACCACGTCGGCTTCATGGCGTTCGACCATCAAACGCAGCTCTTCGACTTTGCCTTTGCCCAAATAGGTGGAGTGGTCGGGGGTGGATCGACGCTGAATCAACTCGTCGACCACTTCGGTCCCCGAGGTGGTCGCCAGCCCGTGCAGTTCTTCCAACGGGTCTTCTTCGACCACGGTGTCAGGCAGGATCAAACGAGCCAAAATGCTACGTTCGGGAGCGTCGTCGTGCAGGGTGATGTGTTTATCTGACACGAGGGAGAGGGTGCCTTGGTTGAAAAGGTTGGAAGCGGAGTCGTCGACTCCATTTTACTCTCATAACGGACCCTTCGCACTCGGAAAGGTTCACCGCTCGAGACTGGATTTACTACGTAAAATGTGATGGTAGTGTTGGGCAAACCGGTGAGATTCGTCGCGAACATACTGTAACAACCGCAATGCAAACGCGTTTTTGCTCAGCTTCAAGGGTTCAGAGATCCCCGGTCGAAAAATCTCTTCATCGCGTTTTGCAAGGCTGATCACGGTCGGCGGTTGGATGTCTTGATCTCGAAACGCCGCCATCGCCGCGTTGAGCTGCCCCTTGCCACCATCGATCAACAACACGTCGGGAAACGATTCCTGACGATCCGACAACCCACGAAAACGTCGAGAAACAACCTCGTAAATGCTACGGTAGTCATCGATGCCTTTGACTTCCTGAATGCGAAATCGCCGGTATCCGGGCTTGAACGGCAACCCGTCAATGAATTGGACGAGACTAGCAACGGTTTCGTTCCCACCCAAGTGCGCGATGTCGACGCCTTCGATCACACGCGGCGTCTCTGACAGTCCCAACACCTTCTTCAGGCCAGCCAATCCCTTTTGAGGATCGATGTAAAAGACTTCAGGCTGAGCATTGGTGTCCAAGTCGCCCCGCTCTTCTAAACGCTCGATCATGTTGATCTCGTCGCGAAGCACAGCGGCTCGTTCAAAGTCCAATGCCTTGCTGGCCCCCTTCATCTCGCTTCGCATCTCACGCAGCAGCTTCGTCTTCCCACCATCCAGAAACGTTTGCAATCGCTTGATGTCGCGGCGGTAATCCTCTTTGCTGATTCGAAAGTTGCACGGCGCGGTGCATTGATTGATGCTCGCCAGCAGACACGGCCGAAACCACTGCCACCGCTCGTCGGACTCGCTGATGTCCAGCGAACACGTTCGAAACTTAAAGATCCGCTGCATCACCTGGATCGCGCCGCGCAGAGCCCCCGCGCTGGTGAACGGTCCGTAAAGCTTCACGCCCTTGGACTGCGGTTCCCGGGTCACTTCCACCCGCGGGAACTCCTCTCGCGTGGTGATCATCAGGTACGGAAACGACTTGTCGTCCTTCAGCTCTTTGTTGTTTCGCGGTTGGATGTCCTTGATCAACCGCGATTCCATCAACAACGCGTCGACTTCGCTTTCCGTTTCCACAAAGTCGATGTCAGCGATGTCGCCAATCCAATCGGCCGTGCGAGCGTCCTCGCTGGCAGCTTTCAAAAAGTAGCTGCTCGCCCGCGATCGAAGGTTCTTGGCTTTGCCGACGTAGATCACCACGCCAGCGCAATCCTTCATCAAATACACGCCCGGCGATTGCGGGAACGTCTTGACCTTCCGGGCGGCTTGACGGAACCCCTGGGTGAAATCCTGCAGCACCTTCGGTGAAACCGCCGACTCGGAGGACGCCTCGACATCCGAGGCGGCACTCTCATCGTCGAGGGGTTCGTCATTGACTTCGGTTTCGCGGTCGCTCATTCGTCCCTGTACTGGGGCCCACCCTGTGTTACGAAATTGGTACTGTCATTGGACCGTGCGGCTGTCGCTTTGGCAACAATCAGCCCCAGGATCTGAATTCCAGGCATGAGCGAATACCGGGCCAACCGTTGCAAGCCAAGCCGACTCATTCGTAGCGAATGCCGCGAAGCGGTGGTCCCGTGGGAGCGTTGGCGGAATACGCCGCGGCCGTCCCAGGCAATCCCGGTGGGCGCGTCCAAGGGGCTTCCGCAGCCGGCACGATCGGGCCCGTCGTCGCGGAACTGTATCCCATCGCGCCCGACGCATTGCTTCCGAATCCTCCCGGCGATCCGATCCCCGCCATCTGAACCAAGTCCACTTTGGTCGTGGTGGTCGTCGGCATGGTGAACAATTCCGGATCGCCCGACAACAATTGGTTGACCGTGTAAGATGCCACTTCCAACTGCATCGCCAGAGGCGGCCCCGCAGCGGGGAACAACTCGATTTTGACACGGTGAGGCAAAACGACGTTGACCGTTTCATTGAAACGGTGGTCCGACGCGACGCTCTTGGCGACTTGACGACCATCCGGGGAATACAAAAACAGATTGGTGATGTATCCCGCCGATGGCTCGATGAACACAACCCGCTGATACATGCCCGACGGCGTCTGCATCGATGTCCGCACCTCGATCAAACCATCGCTCCGAATCACGGGCCCACTGAGCACGGTGGCCGGATCCAGTCGGGCCAACCCAATGGCCTCGATCAACCAAGTCGGGTCCACCGGCAAGATCGCACGGTTGAGTTGCCTCGCGTATTGTTCATGATTCGCGTAGTACAACGTCTGGGTCATGTTGTCCGGGACTTCGAACCAGAACTCGTTCTCGTTGCTGCCCAGATCAATGCCCGCTCCCATGATGATCGGCACACTGGCCTTCATCCGAAATCGTTTTTCACGTTGCACATTGACCGTTGCGTTGAGCTTCGGAACGGCTGGCATCGACAACACGTCGACCTTCGCCGAGTTTGTCGAAAGCTGCTGAATCGCGTCGGTTCGATTGACCGCCGCGGCCAGCTGATGAATGTCAGGGGACGCGTTGAGCACGACAGGCGGAGCCGGAAACGGCGTGTTCGAAACCGCTCGAACGCAACCCGTGGCCAACGACAGCAACCCCATCATCGACATCACGCCGACCCAGGCGAATTGGCGGTCAAGCATGCGAATCAAAGCGGGCAAAGGGAACCTGGAAAGCATCGGCGTCAATTCTCATTCAGGGAGTTCGTCGACGTCACGGTAAATCAGATCGATCAATTCATCTTGCAGTGTTTTGGCTTCGGAAGGCCCAATCCCGACCACCTCGACCTCCATCGTTGACTGGTCCAAATTGGACATCAACAACATCGTCTCTCGTGATTTCTTGGCGGACAGCGTTGCTTCGGCAGCGTCCCGCGAACCCTCTTCGGGTGGATCTTGCTGCGGTGCACCGATCGGTGACCCCGTCGCCGTGGGCTCGATCGTTTTCAGATGCCGTTTGCGGAGCAACAACAAAGCCAGCAAGAATCGACTCTTCGCCGCCGCAGGTTGTCCCGCCATCGATCGCAACAGTTCAACCAACACCTCAGGAGGAGCGATTTCACGCTTCTTCTCCTCCGCTCGCGGCACCCGGTTCTTCCACCATCCGATGGTTTCCTCCGGTGGGCCCGTCCAAGCGTCCGCAGCAATGTCGATCCGCTTGAAGTCCTCGTCGGCTTCCATGACGACCGAATAATAAACCTCGCCAGGTTCCAGCGGACGATCGCCAACGCTGCAGCGCCGGGTGGTTCGGTTGATTTTGTATTCGCCAATCATGGTTCGACCCTAGCAAAGCAAACTTGCCCACCGAAAGGCAGCTTCTGAGCTTGCAGAACGGGCCCCGATGGCGTATTTCGGATTCTCATCAGCGGTCTGCCTTCATCGCGACCGCAGGCTCATTCTCCCGGAATGAGGACACCGCTGAGCCCCGAATCACAATGATTTTCGTGATTCGTTTGCTATGCCAATTGCTTCCGTTGCTGTTTCGGGTCGTTTGATGTCCTCCACTCCTGCTGACGAATCCGGCTCACCTGCCGCCGGCCCCCATCCCGATCCCACCAACTCGGGATCGAAGTCGACCACTTCGACCGTGGTCGTGGCGGATCCCAAACCGCTTTCGCTGCTGGCCACCGCCGGCGTCTTGCATCATGAAGGGATGCGTTGCATCTGTGCTCGCACCGCCGATGCCGTGTTGAAAGCGTTTGAACTGGAATTCACCGAGGACTCATCCGCTCCTCCCACGCTTCAAACGCGACTCGACGAACGCCACCCACAACCCGGTCAGGTCGGGCCGTCCGCCCAGACATCTTCCAAGAGTTCTGAGATCGATCTGCTGATCTGGGATGTCGCCGACGATCCGATGAGCGTGCTGGCGAGTGTCCAACAGATCCGTCACCTTCCAGCATTTCAAAACTTGCCGGTCGTGTTGCTGGCGGATTCCAAATGGGCGGGCTTGGAAAAGAAAACCGAAGTCGAGATCGCACCCACGCATTGCCTCTTCCAACCCATCGACCCCAAATCGCTGATCACCATCGCTCAGCACTTGTTGTGGATGCCCTCTCTGCAAGCCACCCACCGCCAACGCGGCAGCCGCCCCACTCGTCCAGGCTGGGTCACGCTTTGAAGCGGGGACGCCTCTTGAATCTGAAATGATTCAAGAAACCAAGCCATCACATCGGCTTGGGTTCAATCACATCTTCCACCCATGACTTCGCTCGCATCATCGTGGGAAATCCGATCGTCGGGGCGGAGAGCATCGCCACGTGTCGCAAGTCATCCGGCGTGCACCCGGCTTCCAAGGCTTTGCGACAATGCGAGTGAGCTGCGCCTTCCAAGCCCGCTCCCAGTGAAATCGCCAGCTTGACCAGCGCCACCTCTCGGTCACTCAGCGGACCGGACTGGCGAGCAGCTTTGCCCAAGTCCTCGTAAGCTCGCATGTACTCCGGATGGTCGGCGTGCATTTGGCGGTAGCGTTTGGGAATCATGTTGTCTCCGCGTCAAGAATCGCTTGGGTCAAAGATTGCATTGTGGCCGACGAAGCGATCGCGTCGACTCGCCATCCCAATTCGTGAACCGCTTCCGCGGTCAGTGGACTGATCACCGCCACCTTGGTGTCTCCAATCGATTCGCCCAACCAACGATGAACGTTCCGTGCCGTCGCCGGACTGGTCAATGTCACCCAGTCCAACGGTTGCTCGTTCAATTTGGCTCGTGTGATCGGATCCATTTCCGGCACGTCTCGATTTTGATAGGCGACCACTTCGCAAACGTTCGTCCCGAGGCTTCGAAGCCCATCGGCGACGACATCCCGTCCGCGTTGGGTTCGCACGATCAACGTCGAACGCAGGGAAGGCTGGACCTGAAGCAACGTTTCCAGCAACGCGTCGGCATCAAACGTTTCCGGAATCCAATCCGCTCGCAGGTGAGAAGCGGCCAACACCGCGGCCGTCGCATCACCGACCACCGCGATTTTGAGTCCGCCCAGGCAACGCAAATCGCGGCCTTGCTCCCACAACCGATCCAAAAAGAACTTCACGCCGTTCCGACTGCTGAACACCAGCGAATCAAACGAGTCAATCTGCTCGATCGCAGCATCCACGTCCGACCAATCATCGGGCGGAGCAATTTCAATGGCGGGCTGAACGATCACATTCGCCCCCAGTTCTTCCAGCGGTCTGGCCAAGGCCTGGGCTTGATCCCTCGGCCGCGTCACCAAAACACGCTTCCCGGAGAGCGGCCGACGACTGAACCAATCCATCGACTCGGCCAATCCCGTGACTTCACCGACAATCGTGATCACAGGCGGCCGAAACTGACTGGCGGGAGTCAGATGACCAGCGACCTCGTCCAAGCGGCACTGGATTTTCTGCTGATCGGGCAAACTGCAACGCCGGAGGATCGCACACGGTGTTTTCGGATCCTTGCCGCCCGCGATCAACGCCTCCGTCCATTGCTTGGCCGTCGTGACCCCCATGTAAATCACCAGCGTGCCAGGAAATCTCGCCAATGCCGGCCAATCCAAGTCCGATTTCGCCTTGCCCGGCTCTTCATGCCCGGTGACCAGAGCCACCGCCGATGCGATCCCGCGATGGGTGATCGGAATTCCCGCGTAGGACCCCGCCGCCAAGGCCGCCGTGATTCCCGGAACGATTTCAAACGGGATGCCCTCGGCCTTCAACGCGTTGACCTCTTCGCTGGTCCGAGCAAAAACGGCCGGGTCGCCCCCTTTGAGCCGCACGACATGCCGCCCCGCTTGAGCATGCCGGAGCATCTCGGCGATGATCTCGTCCTGCTTCCAAATTCGCGATTGCCCGTGTTTTCCAACGCTTTGGTGGACCGCTTGCGGGGCGTGGACCAGCATCTCGACGTTGCTCAGCCCGTCGTACAGCACGACGTCACATTCCTGCAGACACTCCTGACCGCGAAGGGTCAGCAATCCCGGATGTCCCGGACCAGCCCCCACCAATGCGACGAATCCAGACGATGTTTCAGAAAGAGAGCGTTCAGAATTCAAGGAGTTGCAGCTTTGACGCGATAAATGGGTTGGAAAACAAGATTATGGAACTTCTCCGTTGACCTGGACAGTCGGCTGATTGCACGTCATACTCCTCGATTCCAAATTTTGACCAATTTGATCCGTTCCCTACCATTGCGTGTCCGCCGGACACTCCGAGCGAAATGCCAAACACTTCAAGCGCCTCGAAACGTCTGCGTCAAAACGAAAAACGTCGTTTGCTGAATCGTGCCACCCGTACAAACATGCGTTCGACGATTCGTCGTGTCCGTGAAGCTGTCGACAACAACGATTTGGAGACCGCCAAGAACGAGTTCAAAATCGCTCAAAAGAAGCTGGATCGTGCCGCAGCGAATAACTTGATCCACAAGAACGCTGCCGCTCGCACCAAGAGCCGCTTGAACAACTTGATCAAGAACGCCGCTCAATCTGCCTGATCCAGGCCAACCACCGGCGAGGTCGCGAATTCCGCTGACTCGCCACTTGGTTTGAGACAAACAGCCTTCGAAAGGTCCTGATTCAAACAGGACCTTTTTCGATGCGCAGTCAGAATGGTCTCCAGCGCAGGATAAATCGCAGCGGACCGCAGATCTGCCCCCTTGGGTCGAGCCTCTGGCCCAAACCACTCGCCTGACAGCTTCGACCGGCCCGATCAACGGACCAATGCTCAAACGTCTTGGCCTGCTGCAGCCAAATCCTCGGCAACCAGATCCTCGGCAGCCAACCCCTTGCCTGCCAACTCTTGCGCTCGCTGCTGCCAAATGTGCCTCGGCACCCAAACCGACAGCAGCACCGCCGCAACGACGGACGTTGCCAGCCCCAGCCAACGGGTCAGACTGGAATCAGCCACCCCGGCGACTCCCGACTCGGCAACCGAACTCATCGTTTCGGTCGCCATGGCCCCGCAATGCACCCACAACAACTGCGGCCCCGCGGCCAGCAACGCGGCGGCCAAGTAGGGCACCTGACGCGCTCCGGCCGCCCCCATCGAGTAGCTGATGATCGTGGTCGGGATGGGTGACAGCCGGACCAACAGATGCATCCCCAGATTCGCATCGCGAGCAGTCGAACCGATCACCCGCAATCCCTCTCGCCAGGACGCCTCCGATTCCACCTCCAGCGTCGACCCCGGAGAGGATCCATCGCTCTTGGATTCACTCCCATCTGAACCGCCGCCCAAGGACCACTTTCCGAGGCGGTAGTTCACCCACGCCGAAACAACCGCCGTGGCCGCTAACGTTGGACCACCGACCATCAATCCAAACACCGACCCAGCCGCGATCGACACAAATGTCTTGGGAACAAACAAACACATCGCCAACGTCCCCAGCATCACAAACGCGACTGGCCCCGCTTCGCGTCCCATCGCCAACCATTCACTGGCCAACTCTGTGCCAACGCCGCTGACCAGCCCGCCGACGCCGACCACAATCAACAACACAGGCAACAACCGCCTCGCGATCTTTGCTGAATGGTTCAAAACGGACGTCACCCCAATCCCTGCAAGACTCCGTTGCTGTCGCCGAAGCTTTCGGCATTCGCCCCCATCTGTTTCATCATCCACAGATAAAGATTGCACAACGGCGTGCCATTTTCATACCGCACGTGCTGACCAGCCCGAATCCGCCCACCACCATTCCCGGCCAACAGGACCGGCAGGTCATCGTGGTTGTGGCGATCCCCGTCACTGATCCCGCTGCCGTACACGATCATGCAGTGATCCAGCAGCGAACCATCGCCCTCGCGAATCAGCTTCAATCGAGACAACAGGTAATTGAATCGCTCCGCATGGAATGAATTGATCTTCGCAATCTCAGCTTGCTTGTGCTCGCTTTTGCCATGGTGCGAAAGCTCATGGTGCCCTTCGTTGACGCCAATCTCTTTGTACGCCCGATTGCTTCCTGCATTGGTGAACATGAACGACAAAATTCGCGTGCTGTCGGTTTGATACGCCAACGCCACCATATCCATCATCAAATCGCTGTGCCGAGACAGCTCCTGAGGCACACCGCTGGGTCGCGGGTAATCCGGCACGCCTTCTTCCGTCAGCCCTAATTTTTCGGCACCGTCGAGTCGCTTCTCAACATCCCGAATGGAATACAGGTACTCGTCCAATTTGCGCCGATCGACGATGGGCAGGTGAGCATGCAAACGCTTCGCATCCTCGGAGACAAAGTCCAGGATGCTCTTTCGATACTTCTCACGCTCGCTCTTTGCTCGTCGCGTTTCCTTGATGGTTTGCCCCGCGAACAAGCGATCGAACAAAGCCCGCGGATCCGTCTCCTTGGCCATCGGATTCGTTGGCCCACGCCACGACATGTTCGATGCATAAGCACAACTGTAGCCACTGTCACAATTGCCAGCCTGACTGCTCGCTTCCAACCCCAATTCCAAAGAAGTGAACCGGGTTCGATCGCCCACATACTGCGCCGTCACCTGATCGACCGAGACGCCGTTTTGAATGTCAGCGCCGTTGGTCTTGCGAGGGTGAGCGCCGGTCAAGAACGCAGCCACACTGCGCGCGTGGTCACCGCCTCCATCGCCGTGAGCCCGAGCCCCATCGAGGGTCAACCCAGACAGAACGCTGATCGAATCTCTGTTCTCCGCCAACTTCTGCAAGGTCGGCGTCAGCTCAAATTCGCGTCCCTCTTTCTGGGGCGTCCAAGCGGGCATGTGCATGCCATTGGGAACATAGAAAAACCCCATCCGCAACGGCGGCGGCCCACCATCAGCAGCGGCCGCCAACAGCCGCGTCGGACTCATCACATCCAACAATGGCAATGCCAGCGAGGTCCCCAACCCACGAAGCACAAAACGTCGCGACAAAGTACGAGGCGAATGACTCATGGTTCTCGATAACCTTGCTTCTGAAAAGGATCGCTTTCGATGATCGCGGCAATCAAGTAAGCGAATTTGTAATCGTGTGCGCGAACATCGGCCGTGATCTTGTCGAGTGCACACTTGTCATAATATTCGGTCCCACGCCCGAGGGCGTAGATCAGCATCTTCTCGGCCAAACACCGAACGAACTGCTCGCTGCGTTGCGTCGTCAACAAGTCTCGCAACCCATTGATCCCATCAAACGAAGTTCCATCGGGCATCAATCCGCTGGCGTCGATCTCGTCCCGCCCATCGCGTGTTCGCCAACGGCCAACCGCATCAAAGTTCTCCAGCGCAAACCCCAGCGGGTCCATCATATTGTGACACGCGGCGCAGGCTGGGTTCGACCGGTGCTGCTCCATGCGTTCTCGAAGCGAACCGACCAACTTCCCCTTCTCAAGTTCCGGGATATTAGGCGGTGCCGGTGGTGGTGGCGTGTTGAGCAGATTGTCGAGGATCCACTTGCCGCGTTTCACCGGACTGGTCCGAGTCGGGTTGCTGGTCACCGTCAACACACTGGCGTGCGTCAGCAACCCGCCTCGCGGCGTTCCCGACAACGACACCTTGCGAAATTCACTGCCCCGCACGTCATTGATCCCATAGAACCGCGCCAAGGCTTCGTTCATGTAAGTGAAGTCCGCACTCAACAGTTCCGTGACCGGCAAATTGTTTCGCATCACCTCCGAGAAGAACATCAACGTTTCAACCCGCATCGCTTCGCGAACCTCCTCGTCAAACCCTCGATAAATGCGAGTGTCCGGCTGCACGATTTCCAAGTTGCGAAGCTGCAACCACTGCGAAGCAAAGTTATCCACGAAGCGACTCGCCTTGGGACTCTTGATCATCCGCCCGACTTTCTCAAGCAACATCCGGCGGTCACGTAACTGGCCGCGATGTGCCATCCGCAAGAGCTCATCGTCCGGCATGCTGCTCCACAAAAAGTACGAAATCCGCGTTGCCAGCTCGTACTGATTCACCAGCGGCATCACACCGTCCGGCCCCGGTTCCCGCGGTCGCTCGACTCGAAACAGGAAGTACGGCGAAACCAGAACAGCCTGCATCGCGACCTGCATGCTCTCCTCGAATGACCCCTCGTTTTCATGCACCTGCGTGGCTAGCTCAACCAATCGCCCGAGCTCCGACTTGCCAATCGGCCGTCGATAAGCCCGGCTGGCAAATCGCCCCAACACCGCTTTCGCGGCTCGCTCAAATTCCTGGTCGTTGCCCGGGGTTTCAAACAACAGCACTCGATGAGTCGTTGGCAGATCCGGAGACGAGGCAAACTGACTGCGTTGCTCCACGCCACTCACCTTCACATGGTGAACGTGCAGGTTGCGATCGATCTGATCCTTGACATAGAAGTCATTCAGAAACGAGATGTCGATCTGACGCGTGCCTTTCCCCAACCGAAACGCAACCGTCTTTTCCGTGGGCTCACTCTCCTTGACCTCCACCGGAATGACACGACGTCCATCAGTGACTTCCACGCGGACCGGTTCGTCTCCGCCCTGGTCTCCGCTGAGAGACAACACAATCGTGTAGGTCCCTCGAAAAGGAGCGTCGAACTGCAACGTGACCGTGCCATTGGAGGACATCACCAGGTGGCTGCGGACGTTGAACTTGTCCGCCCCAATCAACGTCGCGGGAGAACGTTCCAACTCAAACAATTCAGGCGGTGGCGGCGTGTAAATCGCTTCGCCCATGATCGCTTCGGCCGCATCGAGGTACTTCTCCATCAACAACGGCGGCAGCGACAGCACATCACCGATGTTGTCGAATCCGTAGCCAACGTCATCCCCCGGGAAATCGTCCGCCAGTGCATAATCGACGCCGACCAAATCTTGGATGGTGTTGCGATACTCGGCACGATTCAGGCGCCGCAACGCGACCTTGCCGGCGTTCGGATTTTGCACGCAGTCGATCGCATTGGCCAACTCGTCAATCAGCTCGACCATCCGAGCCCGACTGGACGGATCCATCACATCGGAATCCGCCGGTGGCATGGTGCCCAAGCGAACTTGCGCGAGCGCCCGCATCCAATGGTCACGGCCTTTGACAATCTCCAACGCCGTGTCGTCGGCCTCCAACGACACGCCGCCTTCGCCGTCTTCCAGGCCATGGCAGTCGTAACAGTAAGTCCGCAACAACGGCACCAACTGTTCGCGGAACATCACCTCGCTGGCGAGATCATCCGCCATCAAAGCGGTGCCGCTGCCCCCGAAACAAACGATCACCCCAACAGCGAAAACGAGCAAGCCTCGTGGTTGGATTCCGAGCGAAGACGAAACATGCCCCCGCAGGCGACTTGAGCCAGGGCGAGCAACACGATCAATGGACTCTGTTTGCATCCCATCATTTTACCAAGCCCCGAGTGACGAGCGTGCACAATCCGACGGCGAATTGCTCCCCCCGCTGCTGGCAAAGTCATCTCAATCCGACGATTCGCTACAACCGCACCCCCCCTCATCTGGCACGGGATCAATTCCTGTCGTCCCTTCAGGACTGCCGACGCCGAGTTGCCTCGTTATCCCTGAGCTGACGCTCAGGGCTACACCATGCCGCCACTTCCGTGGCTGAAACAGCCAGCGGTCGCCTCATTTCCCCAAGGAGCCCGGAAAGTGGCTGGCACCTTACGCGCCTAGTCCGGAACGGACGACATGTTGTCGCCACGGGTGCCAACCCGTGGATCGAATGGCAAAACCATGCCACCAAGCCCTGCAGGGGCGACAGGCGTCGATTGCAAGGCACCTCCTGCCGTCCCTTCAGGACTCCCGACGCCGGGTTGCCTCGCTATCCCTGAGCTGACGCTCAGGGCTACACCATGCCGCCACTTCGTGGCTGAAACAGCCAGCGGTCGCTTCATTTCCCCTGGGCGGGAAGGTGGCTGGCACCTTACGCGCCTAGTCCGGAACGGACGACATGTTGTCGCCACGGGTGCCAACCCGTGGATCGAATGGCAAACCACGCCACCAAGCCCTGCAGGGCAACGCCGTGAACGATTTTGAGGCCGCGATTTGTGGTGTTTTGCTGAACTGCCCTTGAAGTGTAAAAGCCGGATCCCCCTACCAACCAACTGAAACACTTCAGTCAGAAAGGAATCCGGCTGTGTCAAAGAAACTCGATTCTCACGAATCAAGCAAGGCCAAAGAACATGCTCGACAAAGGAAATCCAACCGAGCTAAGCGCAAGGTCAAGATCGAATCTCAGCGAGAGCGTTATCGGAAAGCCCAGACGCGCAACGCCAAAGAGTTCCGCAGTGCGATCGATTGGGTGCTGGGTGACGAGCAGGCAGTGCCGACGCAGGCCCACGGCAACACTGGCTGGAAGACAATGACTCTGATGATCCAAGCCTTGCTGTGGATCTTCTCTGACAAGGACAAGCTCAAGGATGCTTTTGATTCAGGCACCCGGCAATGCAAAAAGGTCCACGGGAGGATCGCATTTTCAAGTTACTCTGGACTGATCAAGGCGCTGGTTCGATGGACTCCCTGGTTGTCCGAGGTTTTGCTTACTCGGATTCACAAGCAAATCGAGGCAACCGCCGGCAAGCTTTGGAGGACGACTGGTTGGGTCGTCATGGCTGTCGATGGTTCTCGAAACACAACGCCGCGAACACTGAGTAACGAAAAAGCGTTTTGCGCTCCCAATCATGGTCACGGGACAACGGCTCGGTATCGAAAAAAGAAGACCAAAGGAATGCGCCGTCAGGCCATCGAGAAGAATCCACCGGCACCGCCAGTACCCCAGATTTGGATCACAAAGATTTGGCACGTTGCCACGCAACTGACTTGGTGCTGGAAACTTGGGCCTAGCAATGCGTCCGAACGAGCACACGTGCAAGAGATGCTAGAAAACGGCGAATTCCCGGGGAAAACGTTGTTTACCGGTGACGCGGGATTCGTTGGCTACGAATTTTGGAAGAGCATCATCGATGGGGGACACCACTTTCTCGTTCGCGTCGGCGCGAACGTCAACTTGCTGCATAGCCTCGGCTACGATGTCGAGCCTGGCGAAGACAACCTTGTTTACTGCTGGCCCAAGGACAAACGCCGTGAGGGCATGCGTCCCCTGAAGCTTCGCATGATTCAGATCCAACTCGGCCGCAAAGAGGCAGTTCTCTTAACGAGCGTTTTGGATGAGAAGAAGCTCACGGACGAGCAAGCACTGGTAATTTACAAGAGCCGCTGGGGAATCGAATTGGAATTTCGCAACCTAAAGCAAACGTATGGACGACGACAACTTCGCTGCCGCCAGAGCGTCCGGGCGTTGGTGGAGTTGCATTGGTCGATCCTCAGTATTCTGATCGTCAAGCTGTATGCCTTGAAAGTACACCTCGCGAAGAAACGTCGCCGGGGTGATCCGGTCGCGATGCCTGGTCGAATCAGCTTCGCAGGGGTGGTGCGTTCTTTCCAACGCATTCTTGAGAACCTCAACGAGACCGATCTCGAGGAACCGAGCTTATCGGAGATGCTGAGGGATGCGCTGATCGATGATTACGAACGCAAGTCGAGCAAGGAGGCGAGGTATAAACCGAACAAGAAAGACAAGCCTCGTTGCGGTCTCCCCAACGTCACTCGCGCCACGAAAGAAGATCGCGATCGACTTCAAAAACTGGGGTTTTGTACCGTCGCCTAAATCGTTCACGGCGTTGCCTGCAGGGGCGACAGGCGTCGATTGCAAGGCACCTCCTGCCGTCCCTTCAGGACTCCCGACGCCGGGCTGCCTCGCTATCCCTGAGCTGGCGCTCAGGGCTACATCATGCCGCCACTTCGTGGCTAGATCTTCGACCGAAGCCTCGACGGAACAGCGTTCCCTGGGCTGCCGCCCAGGGCTACATGATTCCGCCACTTCGTGGCTGACACAGACTACGGCTGCGATCGGCGTCCGCGTAAACGCGAGATGACGGATGGAAGTTTGGCGGCGAGCGAGCGACGCTGTGGCGGGTCGTGACGCGCTTCCAACACGGAAGGATCCATTCCCAGTTCTTGACTCGATTCTGGCTGGTGAGCCACCAAGTAGAACGGTTGCTCGGCAACGACCTCGCGCCCGTCGGCCAGGAAGACTCGCACCCGAATCTTCCAGTGGATTTGCATCAGGTGACCCTGATAGCTCAGCGGCGAAGCGGGCAAAACGCACTGGATCCCGTTTCGCTCCTTCAACTGGATGTTCTGCAGATCCGAGTGGTCATAGCGCTGGAAATAATGGACACCGAGATCCTCATCCCCTTTGCCCTCGGTGTGCCAGAGCACCGAAATTTCGACGCTTTCCAGTTCACTCAAATCAACCCGACTGATCCGCCAACCCGCTTTCAGTTGACACCCCGCTGCGTAGGCCCCGTCGTCACGACAGACCGACACATTCACCGCGGGCTGTCGGGAGGCGACATGAGCGGCGGATGGACGAGCAGCGGGAAACTTCGGCAGAACGATGGCCACGGACGGGACTCTCCAGAGACAAGCAGTCGCCACCTGACAACGTTGTTGGTTGCAGCAAAAGAGTGCATCACGTTTTCAGGGAGCTCGAACGACAATTGTTGTTCCCAGGGCCCGCGGGGGTCAACACGAACCGTCTTTTCTTTCAACAATTCTTGCCGCAACGCCACATGATGATCGCTGCGAACGTCCGTGCCCTGGCGAAAAAACGATTCTTCTTCGCAAACCAGCTCGATTTTCAACCATTTTAGCCGCATCTTACCCATTTGCGAAACAAACAGCTCGTACTGACCACCGGGCTGCAGCGGGTGATCGCTGATCTCAACGACCGTCGCCCCGACCCCGGCAACTTTCCGGACCTCCCTCAAAAACACTCGCAGCGACCAGACCGCCACACCGGAAAACGGAACCATCAGGAAAGCCAAAATGGGCCGCGGCATGCCATACCACCACCCCGAGATCACCACGGCCAACAGCACCAAACACAGGCAATTCCAGCCCAAAGCCAAGGCGGCCGAGCCAAACACACTCATCCGCCCGGTCGAAATCGAAGCCAACCGAAACCGGAGTCGCTCCCCCGGACTCTCGTTCAGAACCTGACGCCGCGGGACTGTCGGCAACTCGGGAAAATCCTGTGCGTCGAGTTCGGGTTCGAACGGTTGCGAAGACTCTTCCGACGCCGATTCTCGCCCGGCCAACGAACGAGTCTCATCGATCGCCCGTTTGCGACTGGCGGAAATGCGTTCCTGGCTGAATCCAAGATGCAGCAAGCGGTACCCCAGCCCGATCACTCCCGAGGCGATGGACGCGACAGAAACAACCGCAACCACCCAGCGTCCCCATCTTCCACCGCCCTGGGTCAGATTGGACTCCAGAACCCGGCGGGCTTCTTCTGGCAGATCGATGCCGATCCGTGACATCATCACGGATGAGACCACCACCAGGGCCAGCACGAACACGCCCAGAAGAATCAGGCACAAATAGAACGCCAATTCCCCCAGCACACCACGCAATGCCCCGGTTCGCGAACGGCGTCCCCGTTTCTTACTCCAGGGACGCAGCAGCGTTCTCGACCAGGATCGTCTCACCAAGGCCTACCGTCGCAATCAGATGGTGGCCGAAGCGGCCTGTCGGCCCGGACGATAAAACCCAAGTTGCTCGAGGGCGTCGTAGACTTCTTCGAGAGTCTTTTCGCCGAAGTTGCTGATTTTCAGCAAACGTCGCGGTGTCGCGTTGAGCAGGTCACGGACCGTCAAAATGCCGGTCTCTTCCAGACAGTTCGTGGTCCGAACGGTCAAACCCATTTCCGCGATGCTCAAATCGAGACGTTCACGGCGCAGACGGGCTTCTTCCTCAGCCTTGCTCAATGGAATGCGGGTCTTCATGAGAATCCTTTCACGAAAGGGTGCAATGGCGACAAAAATTGTGCAGATCGTCTTGTAAAGATAACCAATTCGTACGCCCTGACAATGCCAACGACTGGCAATCTTGAACACTCTTTCCACGGCCGCGGCTCACGCCAATCAACGCCGAGTGTGCCAGTCAGACGTGCCATAACGCGTCCTTAACAATTCATCCGCGTGCTCTTCGATGGACTCCACCGCAGTCGCGCCGGGCATTTGCGAGGCACCAAATTGCACTGCCAAATCCGAAATCAAACGCGTCACATCGATCTCGATGTTGCCAATGAACTCCCGATGACGCCGTTGCTGACGGTACTCCGGTTGCCTCGGGGCAAAGTCCAAACAAGAGTCGATCAAATCAAGATCGGAACCGATCAAGATCGTCCCGTGATAGAGCAGGTGATGTCGGGCCACACGCAAACTGTTGCCGGAGAACTTTCGGTTTTCAAACGTCAAGTCGCAGATGCCTTTGCGTTCCGCTGCGGGCAGTTGACATTGAACCGCCGCGAGCAACCGCTGCATCACATGATCATGAGCCACATCGATCTTTCGGATCGATGTCTCATCCAGCAACCTCAGCACCACGCTGTACATCCAACATCCCGGACCGCCAACCACCGAGGCACCACCGGTGCAGCGACGCAACACTTCGATCCGCTGTTCCTCGCACCAGGCCCGGTTCACTTCTTCGTTGATCTTCGAACTTCGTCCCAGGACAACGGTCGGGCGGTCAAACTGCCACATCCGCAAGGACTCGGTGTCGATCACTGTGGCCTCGTCGTCCTCCACGATTTGGTCCGCCCACTGCAACATTGCTTCGTCACGTGCCAGTTGGCGGCGACCGAACTGGCACGGGGCCTGCTCCGAGGAATTTTCGCGGGGCTCGTCCTTAAAGTTCAACAACTGCATTTTCGGCTCGCAACGATTCGATCAACGGCAGCGTCAACACTTTCCAAACGGCCACCAAACCAGCCAACGTCCCAAACAACAAAATCGCCAGCAAGATCCCCAAGGGCTCCGCGATTGGCATTTTGGCCCCAGTCAGCCAAGCGTACGGCAACACCGCTAACATCGCCGTCACAGCCCCACACCCAATGCCGATCGCCAGCAAGAAGGTGTTCTCGCCAAGCACCAACGCCGCCAGTCGTTGCCGTGTGAACCCCACCGCACGCATCACAGCCAGTTCGCCACGGCGTTCCAAAACACTCCGCAATTGAGCGACCGCCAAACCAATCGTTCCCAGCAACAATCCCAACGCGCCCAAACTTTGGAACGTTCGCAGGTAAGTGTTCTGGACAGCCAGCAAACCAGCCAAGACTCGGTCCGCCCGCTGGACATCCATGCCGGCATCAACAAGCCGCGATTCCAACACCTCTGCGATCTCGTCCACCTCCTCGTCACGACTCGTCGGGTCGGCCGGTGTTCCAGCCGACGCATCAGCTCCCTCTTCCATCGCGAAGAGGAAGTACTGGTAACCCGTTGAACTAGGAAAGACGCTCTCAAACGCTCGCTCACCCACAATCAGTTTGCCTTGCAACACGGATCCCGCCAGCAGTCCCACCACACGAAAATGCACGTCGCCGCGTCCGTAATCGAAGGCCTTGACCTCACCGAGACCGCCACGCATCTGCAGGCTCCACATCGCGGTGTTCTGATCGATCACAACCGGCACGGGATCTTCCAACGTTCCTGTCGCCACAACGTTCAACAATTCCCAGGTCGCATCGGATGTCTCGCCCTGCCGACTCGCCCAACCAAACCCGTCCAGTGAATCGTCCTCGGATAACCCAAGGACGGTCGGCCGCATGGCTTGGTAAAGGTTGTTGCAACTCGCGTCGTCTCCCCCTTTGATCCGAAACGGAACCACACGCACGTCCTCGCGGCTGAACCGCTCAGCATCTCGGCCCAGCAATTCAGCACGCACATCGTCAGCACGCAAATCTTGATGAAGCGGTTGAGCCGTCTGCCCAATCAAATCAAATCCGCCAGTGCCTTCCCTCGTCGGCGACAAACGAAACACACTGATCGACAGAATCAGGAAGGCGGCCGTCGCAACCAATCCGATCGCGAGCGTGCTACGCAGAGGACTACGACGAGCGTTTGCCATCGCCAAGGAACTCAACGACCCACCCCCCAGCCCTGGAGTTCGCATCCCGTGGCCAGCGTCGCTTGCATCACCGCGTCGACGAAGCGATCGATGGACGCCAATCAAGATCGCCACCAACAACAACATCCCGGCGCCGACAAAACCGCCCGCCGCTTGCTGGCCGCCGCCCATCGCTCCCGCGATCGCGGCCACCATCGCCAAAACGGTCAAACCAATGGCAAACCACCTGGAACCGTTCCCGCCGCTTCGCTGGCTGGCCTTCGCATCGCCGCTCAACGCCTGCGACGAGTTCATCGTGCGTCCGCCAACCAAAGCCGCTGGATTCAATCGCAGCAGAAAACGCAGCGTCCATGCGGCGGTCAGCATGCACACCAACCATCCCAAGATGCCACCCAACGCGATCGACATCGGGGTCGCATGGAACTGCAAAAACGGCACCGTCACCGCTCCCACCCACCATGACTTCAGCGCCCACAAAACCGCCCACGCGTAAGCCACTCCGCCGGCGATTCCGATCAACGTTCCGATCGCAGCAGTCACGGCGGTTTCACCGAGCGCGAGCTTCATGACTCTTCGAGGTGTGAAGCCAACCGCCAGCAACGTGCCGAACTCACTGAGTCGCTGGAGGACGCCCAATCGCAACAGCAACGCGATCAACATCATCGCCGCCAAAATCACGAAGAAGGAAAGAGCCAAGAACAACCCATCAAACGGTGTCGTCCCCTTGGAGGCAGCCAACTGTTCCGCTCGGATCGATCGCGGGGTCCATCCCAGTTCGCCTTGCACGCTTCGTGTGGCGGCCAAGATCTTGGCGCGCAAGCCCGGCATGTCAGCGGCCAAACTCGCATCGATTCGCAATCCCGTCGTCTTCCCGAAGCGGCTGCCAAAAATGGTTTGCCCGGCACCCAATGGCAGGAACGCCTTGGGAGTCAGCCGTTGCTCGTTCCAATAAGCGTCGTCCTCACGCTCGATCTTTCGATCCAACTGAAACGGTAAATCCCAGTCGCCAATCGAATCTTGATCGGTCACGCCAGGCACATCCGGTGTCAACGCGAGATCGTTGTATGGAGTGATCGGCCCATCAAACACCGCTTCGCGATTCCGCCGGTAAGGCTTGCTGGGAATGGTCAGCGGAACGATCTCGGTCACCACCGCATCAAACGATCGTTCAATCTCGCGGCCATCCTCGACTTCTGGTTCATAAAAGAACACTCGCACCTGGTCACCGACCTTGGCACCCAATCGCTCCGCCGTCCAATCATTCAAAACAATGGGCGTCTCACCCGGGTCCGTCGCCAGTGGCTGCGGCAACGAATAATCCAGCGACAACGTGGGGCCATCGTCCAAAGCCGACAAGGTGCTGTACGGAACCGAGTGGGATTGTTCGTTGACGACGACCTCGCCGGTTGCCGGATCGACCTTTTCAATCGCATTGGCAAGGTAAGTCATCACCGGCGTGACCGTGCCCTCCGGCAAGGCATCCATCACCGCCTGGACCGCATCATCCTTCAGCAGCAGGTTCTCGCTGGTCAGGGACACGTAATCGATGATGGGTTCGCCACCGTCTTCCCCGCCGCGCTGAATGTGTTGCAGATTCCAACCCAACGTCTCCAGCGACCAACCAATTTCATCCGCCGAAATTTCACGGGTCAAGAAAATCGCGTTCGCTTGCCCATCCCGGTCCAAGACATCCGCGATGACCTCCCGAGATGCGAAGACCGTCTTGGGTGCCGCTTGATTGGGCGACAGTGAAAACCGCCCCAACCCAGTGTCTGGCACGATGGCGGCGACCTTCATGCGAGGCAAACCTTCGCTCTGAATTTCGCGACGCCCGAGTGGACTGTCCGCCGGCACCGCCCCTTCAACTGGCAACCGCAAGGTGACCTGATCACCCACTGCCACCTTCAGCTCTTCCGCGGCAGCTTGGTTCAAGACCACGCTTTGTTCGCCCGGCATCGCACCGGGCTTCATGCCGGTCACGTCCAAGTCCCAAAATGAATCCTCAATTCCCAAGACCTGAACACCACCAATCCGCCGTTGTCGATCCGAACCTTCGACATCTGCTTCCACACTGCCACCAGGAAACAAAATGACCGGCGTCGCAAACGAGTCCTTCTCCGTCGTGTCACCCGACACGTTCCCGTCCGCCTCAACGGGCTCACCTGCGAGGGACAACTCCGCGAGCGGAAAAAAGGCTCCAGGTGAGACGATCGATTCAATTTTCCCAAGCCGCTCCACGGTCAAGGATCTCAAACTGCCACGCATCGAGTCGCCGACCAACAAGGCTCCCGTGATCACCGCGGTCGCCGTCGCAACCCCCAACGCCACCGCGACCGTCACAGCTTGACGGTGACGAAGTGTCGACAGGATCAACGAGACCAAAGAAACGGATCGAGCGGGGGATGCCATTGGTTTCCGGGGGCGGGGGGTGTCAACGGTCGTGACGAATGAACACGCATCGCGGTCCAAAGTGCCTGGCGTGTTCGCCGGACGACGATAACACGACAGAGTTTGGTTTCGAGTGCGTCCCACAAGTTTGTAGGTTTCCCGACCGTCTGTCCACGCATGCCTTTGCAACGCCACCCGTCATCGCTGTGCGTCGACCATCGCTTTCGCGGTGGCTGGGCTGGCATGTTCGCGTTTTCCAGCGTGGCACTCGCACTGACAATCTCATCCCTGGGATGTCGCTCCAACCGCCCCACGCCTGATCAACGCCTCGCATCCGCAGCCCAACTGGGAACTCCCTCTGCCACCCAGGCGTCCCCCAGCACCAGTGACAAAGCCAGGAATGGCGTCTTCCAACCGTCCCCCACTCATCTCGGCGATCCCTTTGCCGGAAACCAGAACGCGCGGCGACCGATGCGATTGGGCTCCGCCGATCACACCCGCCTGGCAAGCGTCTCCAACCAATCCGCCACTGCATCGCGGACACCGGTCGAGGCAGCGTTCTCCAAGCAGACTTTGAATCCCACGAAGGCACCCGAGTTCTGGGACCTGACCGAAGCCGAGATGATTGCGTTGGCTTTGCAACACAGCGATGTCATCCGGTCGCTTGGCGTGCGAGTTCTCGAAGCACCGGCCTCGGTCACCACGGCGTACGACACCGCCATCCAAGCCTCCGACCCGATGTTCGGCCCACAAGCGGCTTTGGCAGAATTCGATAGCCAACTCAATGCCTCGCTGACCACCCAAAACAATGACCGCGTCTTCAACAACGCGACGTTGGGAGGGCAAGTCCAAGAACTGCTTCAGGACTACGCTCAATTCCAATCCGGCTGGACCAAGCGAACCACCTGGGGCACCCAGTGGGACCTGCAATCGATTCAGCAGTACGACAGCAACAACCGAGCGGGCAACTCGTTCCCAAGCTACTGGGAAACGCAACTGGAACTGGGAGTCCGGCAACCGTTGCTGCAAGGAGCTGGGCAAACCTTCAACCTGATCGCGGGCCCCAACGCACGACCGGGACTGAATTTCTCAAACGGGATTTGGATCGCCCAGATCAACACTCAAATCAGCCAAGCCGATTTTGAAATCCAATTGCGAGACTACTTTCTCGAACTCTACACCACGTACTGGCAGCTTCAGCGACTCTATCATTCGTACGCCAGCATTTGCCATGCTCGCGACATTTCGCACGAGATCTGGCAAACGGTTCTGTCAAAGCAACAGTCCGGACTGATGGGCGGCGAGGCTTACAAGGAAGCCCAAACCCGAGCCCAGTACTATCGCTACCAACGCGAAGCCGAGATTGCACTGGGCGGAAGCGCAGGCGACACAGGAATTCGCAACGCGGAACGAACACTCCGGCGGATGATCGGCCTGCCCATCGCGGATGGCAGATTGCTGAGACCAGCCGATGGATTCACGACCGCCCCATTTGAATTTGCAATCCAAGACAGCGTTGCCCGCGGGTTCCAGCACCGAACCGAACTCCGACGCCAACGCCTCCAAGTCCAGCAACAAAACCTCCGGCTCGTCGCGGCCAAGAACTTCTTGCTCCCACGATTGGACATGATCGGTCGCACCCGAATGCGAGGGTTTGGTGACGATCTGACCGGCGGAGGACCGCGATTCGCCAGCGCCGCAGACGACCTTTTTTCGTTGGACCACACGGAGTGGGAATTCGGTGTTGAGATGGGCGTGGCCCCTCAACGTCGGCAAGCGAAATCGGCCGTCCGAAACGCCACCCTGCAACTCCATCGCGAACGCTCCATCCTGGAGGAGCAACAGCACGCGGTGACCTATGAGATCCACGATGCGATTTCCAATAGCCAATCCAGTTTCGCTGCCCTGCAGAATTCACTCGCTCGCGTCCAAGCCGGCGAAGACCGCCTGGCATCCTCGCGAGCCCTCTATGACGCCGGAAAAATCCAACTGGAGTTCTTGATCGACGCGAGCGAAGAACTCCTGCAATCCCAACGGCAATTGCATGTTGACCAAACCAACTACAGCGTGTCTTTGGTCCAGATCAGCCGGGCGATGGGAACGCTGCTGACCGACGTCGGGGTTCATTCCTACCGCCGCTGAGCTCGGTCTCGGGGCTTCCGCGCCGAGCAAAGGAAGCCGCCCGATCCGGCGCAAAACTCCTCGCCAAACGATCCCCCGATTCGCGTCGACGCCGCCTAGAGTTTTCAACTTACAATTTTCAATTTCACTTTTTCAATCCTCCCCATCGCATCGCTCGCCACCTGTCGCCGCTCCGCGGCTTGTCGAGCGAGAGGGTGACATCCAAGACCTCGGGTTGAAAACCCGAGGCTGACAACTGTCACCGCTCCGCGGTTGTTCGATCATCACGCCCCACTCAACCAGTCGCGGAGCGACGGCAGCCGAAAGCCTTGGGTTTTCAACCCAAGGTCACACGCCCACGACATACAACTCCTCAGTCGCGGAGCGACGACAGTTGTTTGCCGCACTGTCGCCGAACGTCCCCCAGTGTTGAGCCCCCGTACGAAGGCCTTCCCAGCCCGTCGAAATGGAAACCCGACGCGTGAGCGAGGCCAATGCGGCATTCGCGGCGGCAGCCCCATCCGGAGCAAGACTCCTCGCCAAACGATCCCCCGATTTACGTCGCCGTCGACGCCGCCCAGATTTTACAACTTACAATTTACAATTTCACTTTTTCAATCCTCCCCATCGCATCGCGCGCCACCTGTCGCCGCTGCTATGTAGGTTTTTTCGTCAAGGGTGAATTTTGGATCTCGCTGGGAGATTCCGATCTGCATCGCAAGCTGCTATTCGATCGTGACAGGATTGCCGTCAGATCAGTAAACGAGTTCGCTTCGCAAAGCGGGTGATTCAAGTGAGAGCCGGATCATTCTCCGCGACGGGGAGGACCCAGCGACGATTCGATCGCGACTCTCGAAGGACTCTTGGCCAATGCGGGAATCTCTTCAAAAGACTTCAAGCATCAACCCTGTGACGAAAATTCCTCTCCTAGCAGGTGACGGTTCGGTTGTTGGATGTGGTTCAACTTCAATTGCGGATTCAGTGGCATCGCACGGTGGTCGTTCTCTCTTCTAGGCAGCTTGCATCCTCGAAGCCTCTTGAAGATCAACTGGGCCGCTCCGCCCGAGTAGTTCGCTCGACACACCGCACTCCAAGGCACGATGCCACATCACCACCCCGAGCTTCCGCATCATCGCCACGAGTGCTTTCTTGGTTCGTTTGCTTTGGCCCTGTTTGATGCGATGGTAGTCCTTCGCCGCTGACTCACTCCGCGAGATCGATACCCAAGCCGCTTGACAGAGCAATTTGCGAAGTCTGGCAGGCCCCTGACGCGTGATTCGGCCTTTGCGATTGTCACTCTCACCACTTTCATGACTCGAAGGAACCAGCCCCAAATACGCACCAACTTGCCGGCGATTGCTGAACCGCGTCAGGTCACCCATCTCGGTCAGGAACGTCATCGCCGTCAACAGCCCAACACCAGGAATCTCACGCAGCTTTTTATGAGCAGCGGCGTAACGCGATTCGCCCGATAGTTTTCGCAACGCGCTGTCGAGCTTGGTCTGTTCCTGACGGAAGGCTTCGTAACGATCCGCTAGTCGCTCGAACGTCGCGGCGACGACCGAATCCATCTGAGCGATCACGTCTTCTCGCAGCCAGCGAACGAATCGCTTGGTCCAGTGTGTTTGATACCACGACGGCTTGGTGATGCCGCGTCGTTTCAGCCCCGAGAGGATTTTCAGTTTGACGCGAGTCAGCTCGTCGCCGACGTCGATCCGAGCCCGGACGAGCTCCCGGTCATCACGAAGTCGCTGGGGTGGTGTCCAGACGACCGGCAGCGAATTACCGGCTAAAACGTGACCACGGACTTGTTCCAATAGCATTTGAGCGTCCTTGGCATCCGTCTTGAGCTTGGCGGACTTCGGGGTGGTGGGCAACAGTGATGGCGAAAGGACGTAGCATTCGATGCCCGCTTCGTGCAGTTCGTCGGAGAGCCCGAACCCGAGCCCGGAGGCTTCGTATGCAAAGACAATCCGCTGGCACCGCTCTTTGTCAGCGAGCCGTTTGATCCGCGCGATCATGTTTCGGCGTCCCGATGGATTGTTTTCGTGGGCAAGTTGCTGGGGCACTTGCGTGCCGACGGCGTAGCGAAGGAGCATGCTGCGGTCGTGAAGGTCGCAGCCAATCATGATAGACTTGGACATGGATTTGGTACCTCGTTGTGGATTGTTTCAAAAGCTATTAAACGTCCCAACGAGTGTGCCAAATCTTTTCCACTCTGACCTGCCCCCTACATAGTTTCTCCGCGGCTTGTCGAGCGAGAGGGTGACATCCAAGACCTCGGGTTGAAAACCCGAGGCTGACAACTGTCACCGCTCCGCGGTTGTTCGATCATCACGCCCCACTCAACCAGTCGCGGAGCGACGGCAGCCGAAAGCCTTGGGTTTTCAACCCAAGGTCACACGCCCACGACATACAACTCCTCAGTCGCGGAGCGACGACAGTTGTTTGCCGCACTGTCGCCGAACATCCCCCCGGGGTTGAGCCCCCGTACGAAGGCCTCCAAGCCAACACCAAATGCCTTGCGCACGCGGCGGGTTTCCAAGTCAGCGTGCCGTCCAGCCGCCATCGACCGTCAGCATGCTGCCGGTCATGTAACTCGACGCGTCGCTGGCGAGGAAAATTGCCGCCCCTTGGATTTCTTGCAATTCTCCCCAACGTTCCAGTGCCGTCGCCCCCACGATGAATCGCTTGGCCTCTTCCGACTCAGCGATGGGAACATTCATCGGCGTCAGAAACGGTCCGGGACAAATCGCATTGACCGTCACGTTGTGAGGCGCCAACTCCAAACCCAACGCACGCGTCATTTGCACCACCGCACCTTTGCTGGATGCATAGGGCGTCCGATTGGCCAAGCCCACCAATCCGAGTGTGCTGGCCAGGTTGATGATCCGCCCGGCACCAGCCTTCTTCATCACCTGACTGGCGTGCTTGCAGCACAACCACATGCCGTCGACGTTCGTTGCCTGAACCTGCCGAAACTGTTCAAGCGTCAGCTCATCAATGGACCCCCGCACATTGATCCCAGCGCTGTTGATCAACACATCCAACCTGGAAAACTGGTCGACGCATCGCCGCACCATCTCGGCAACATCGCTTTCGACGGTCACATCCGCTCCGATGCCGATCGCCTCCACCGGGTATTCCTCCGCGATCCTCTGAGCCGCCTCGGACGCTTCCTGCTCATTGCGACTGACCAAACAGACGTTCGCTCCAGCCGATGCGAGCCCCGCCGCCATCGCTTCGCCCAGGCCCTTGGAACCTCCCGTGACGAGCGCGGACCGACCGGACAAATCAAAGAGCTTCACACCGGGCCATCGAGCCATCTTCAGCCTCGCAACAAAGGAAAGGGGAACTTGGGCTGGAACATCACGCCAACGATCGCATCCGCCAATTCACGCGATCGCAATGCGACCACCAATGTACCCAGCAAACAAACTGATCAGAGAATAGAAACCCGCCAGACCGATGATGAGCCCCACCGGTGTGTCCCATCCCGAGCCTTGGAGAGACGCCCCGACCTCAAATGAGGTGACCACCATGCCTGTGAAAACCGACGCGAGGAAGCACCAAAACATCGTCGACAGAAGCCCGAGGACCATGCCTTCGAGGGTTCCTGATGCGGCCCTGCCGGCCAACGGCCCGATGGTCGCCGGGCAGAGTGCCACCCAAAACACCATGTGAAATCGGACCAATGCGAAAACAATCGCAGCCCAAGTCAACGCCAAGATCAAATGAACGATGCGGAACTGCATGTTGGATTCACGTGGGCTCGGGAGAATGCTCCAGCAGACTGCTGATCAGAGGCAACAACTGTTTTTTGCGACTGACGACGTTGTCCAATTTATACAACCGATCCTCGAGCTGAGGGTAATTGATCTCCTCCCAACCCTCGGGCTCGCTGCTCATCAGCAACAAACTCCCGTTGCTCGAGATATCCGTCACCAACAATGCCGAAAACTCCAGGCCCTCCTCTTCAGAAAGGCGGACCAACGCCTGACTCAATTCTGCCTGCCGTTCCCAGAACAGATCCAAACCAATTTCTTCAATTTGCGAAATCGAGAATCGACGCCCGTTCTCTTCGAATTGCTTGCAATCTTCACGAACCACTTTGTCCGGTGTGCAAGACCGAAGCGCGGAACCAATTTCGAAGAACTCATTGGCGTAGTCAGCCAATTCCACCGTGCAGAATTCCTGCAACCAAGTCAACAAATCGCGATCGACATCGGTGGTGGTCGGCGACCGCAAATACAACGTGTCGCTGATGATCCCCGAAGCCATGCACAGCGCCATCCCGGGTTCCGGCTTCAAACCTTCCTGCCGGAACATGCGTGCCACCAAGGTGCACGTCGATCCCACCGGATCCATGATGAACCGGATCGGCCCAGTGGACTTCAACGAACCTCCCAGACGGTGATGGTCCAGCACTTCAACGATGTCAGAATCTTCCGCTCCCTCGACCGCCTGCCCAATTTCGTTGTGATCCACCAACACCAACTGCGGCCGGGGCGGATGAACCATGTCGGATTTGCTCAGCACCCCAATCAGTTTCTGATTGTCGACCACCGGAAAGACCGTTTGTGCCGAGCGGTAAATTTGCTGCTTGGCCGCGGCAACCGGCAGCTTGGCCGAAAGCGCCAGGAAATCTCGCGTGATGACCTCTTTAATCAACTGAGCGGCTTTGATCCGCATCGTCGTCGTGGCTGTGTCAAAGGGACTGTTGATGACCGTCACGCCCCGACCGCGAGCAAGCTCCATCAACCCGCTGGACAACTGATAACCGCCGGTCACCACCAACCCACGCACTCCCATTTCGAGCGCTGGCAACTGAATCGTCGGACGGTCACCACTGACCACCAACAACCGATCCGAAGGAAACTGCTTCATCCGCTCACAGAATCCGCCAGCACTCATCGCCCCCACGGTCAGGATCATGTCCTCGTTGAGGCCGGAATCCACGGAGTGCTGGTACGATCCGCCCAACACCGAAACCACTTTGTCGAGGTTCGTGTGAACTTCGCGCGAACGGTAGGGGTCCACGCCGCCCTGAAAAACCAGTTCCAACAGATCCAACAACGTGACCAATCCGATCAATTGATCGTTGTCGTCCAACACTGGAATGGCCCGCAGTTCATGCTCGTCCATTCGTTCGTAGACTTCGTAAAACACATCCGAGGTGCGTGCCACCACGACGTCTCGATTGCAGATGTCCTCCAACTCCGGCCGGACATCCATGATGATTTTGGGAGCCGCCAGCTTCGCTTTTCGCAACGCGAATTCGGTCCGTTGATTGGGCGGACCGCAGCATGCCGCGACGGCATCGGGGCGAGTCGTTCGGCGGAGAAAATCAGCGTAGGCCAAAGCACTGCAGATCGCATCCGTGTCAGGATTGCGGTGACCAAAAACGTGGACCGTCATGAAAGCTATTCAATAACTCGATGGTGAAACGCGAGACGCAGTGCAACTCGCCTGGGCAATCCCAAGCCAGATACAATCATTGAACCGTTCGAACGCCGGAAACTCCAGGCTCACTTGCGATCCGTGGCGATCGTTTCGCGAAAATGGTTGCTGCTTCCGGGAGGATTCAGCCGTATAGAAAAGATCGGTTCTCGAGGAAACGACCATTCAATCCTAGTCGGTATCCTCCACCAGAATTGTGCCAAAGATCTGGTTTGCCATGTCATTCCCAAAAGTCTCTGCAACCGATTTCATGGGTGACGGATTGTCGCACGAATCGAAAGAGCACGATTTCGGGATCACAGACCTGGGTTCTCGAAGAACACGGTTCACCGATTTCAGCAGTGATCTTTCAGCACCGACTCCAATGCCAGCAACAGATCAACCGGTTCGCTCATTCGACCGGTGCCTTTGACACGGCAACTCAGCCAACCGTCTTCCGGCCCGACCAAATGACAACCATCCTCGCGAAGCGTCTGCACGTTCCGCTGAACGGCGCGGTGGTTCCACATCGGATCGCTCATCGCGGGTGCCAACAACACTGGGCTGGTGTTTTGGAGATACAGAGTGCTGATCAGATCAGACGCCATCCCGTGGGCAAACTGAGCCAAGAGATTCGCTGTCGCCGGCGCCACAATCATCGCATCGATTTCCCGTGTCAGCTCAATGTGGCTGCCCAGCGGGAAACGGGGGTCGAACACATCGTGAACGACCGGGCGACCAGAGAGCGCCGCCAAAGTGGCGTCGCCGATGAATTCGGTGGCCGCCCGCGAGGTGACGACCTGAACCTGATAACCGGCCTGAGCCAATTTGCTGCACAGGTCGGCCGCTTTGTACGCAGCGATTCCGCCTCCGATTGTTAACAGAATCCGCTGCGCCGTAGGTTCCATTACAAGTCCGACGGATCCAGCTCAGGGGCTTCGCTGGCAGCCACGATGGCATCGAGATCGCCGACCGTTTCGATTTCGTTTTCCATGTTCAGGAAAATTTTGTCCTGCACGATTTCTTGCAGCACAATCGACATTTTGTCGTGTGTGTCCACGCTGACCAACGCACGGCTGCCCTGGTTGAGCTGGACGAGTCGTTTTTGGATCAGGGTGCTGAGTTTGAAACGGCCACCGATCTTGTTGACGATTTCTTCTTCTTTCAGTTCTTCGAGCACGGCGTCGTTTTCCTTTAATCCAGTAAGATCTGGCAAATTTCGGTGACAGCATTGTCAACCGATTCATTGATGATTTCGTATTGATAGCGGCTCATGCATTGCATCTCAGCCGCAGCAGTTTCCAGTCGAGCAATCAAGGCAGATTCTGATTCAGTGCCACGATTTCGCAACCGTCGTTCCAACTCTTCCATGCTGCCAGGATGCACAAAGATCGTCACGGGGCGATAATGCGGATCATCCAGGACCGCCATCGCACCTTGCACATCGATCTCTAAAATTACCCATTTCCCGGCATTCAGGCCAGTGGCAACTTGATCTTTCAGGGTTCCGTACCACTGTCCCAGGCTGAAAACCTGCTTGCATTCCACAAAGTCGTCCGTTTTTCGACGACGCTCGAATTCTTCGTGGGACAGAAAAAAGTAGTCCCTGCCGTGAATTTCTCCCGGACGCGGTTGGCGAGTGGTCGCGGAAACACTGAGTTGCAACGGCACGTCGCAGCGTTTCATCAATTGCTTCACAACCGTCGATTTTCCCGCGCCACTGGGACCTGAAACGATGACCAATCTCCCTGGATGGGTGGTTTCGTCGGCGTGTTGGTTGGATGGATCGTTCATTCCGACGGCTACTCCAGATTCTGCACGAGTTCACGCATGCGTTCGATCGCGCATTTGATCTCCACCACATGCTCGGCGATTTCCGCGTCCCCGGCCTTGCTGCCAATGGTGTTGGTTTCGCGATTGAGTTCTTGAATGATGAAATCAAGCTTCCTGCCAACAGCTTCCCCGCGACTGGCCGAATCACTGGGCGTCGCGTCGGCCGCCCCTGAATCGGAGTCGCCGACCAGAACGCCTCGCATCAGCCCCAAGTGGCTGCCCAACCGGGTCAGCTCCTCGCTGATGTCCGAGCGATCTGCAAACAACTGGACTTCGCGAATCAAATCCACCGGATCGCCCACCGACAAGCCGTTCTCCGCCAACGCCTTTTCAATGCGTTCGCGAAGCCGCTCTTGGTAACGAGCGACGACCTGGGGACTGCGTTTGGCAATTTCCTCGCAGCGCGTCTGGATCAGCGTCATGTCTTGCTCGATCGATTCGGCCATCGCAATGGCCTCGTCGGATCGCATCTGCTTGAACCGATCCAACGCCGATTCGACGCTTTCCTGAATCAACACCCACTTGGCGAGCGAAGCCTCGGCATCTTCTGAACGCCCCTGCGAAGCGGAGGAAGGCGATTCCAACACACCTGGCATCTGCATCAGCTGCGCCAAATCGATGTTCGTGGACGTCACCGCAGCGCCCATTGCCAACGAATCCGCCACTTGGGCCAATTGTTCCGCGTAGGACCGCACCGCCTCTGCGTTGATGCGAGGCAAATCGGCCCCGGGCGGGGGCGTGAAGCGAACCTGCACGGTCACGCTGCCGCGATGCAAGTGCTGTCGCACCAACGATTCGATCTTCGGTTCGAACTCCGACACCGAATCACTGGTGCGGAGAATGATTTTCAGGCCGCGATTGTTGACCGAACGGATCTCGGTGACGACGGAACCAGTGGAACCCGACGTTTCACCTCGACCTTGGCCAGTCATGCTGCGCAGCGACGGGTACGGCGACCCGCCCTGCGGTGAAGAGAGATTTGCCTGCGTGCTGAGGGACGCCTGCGTCACGGAGCTTCCTCGTCCGAGGTGGTTTCGGCTTCGGTCGACTCAGCTTCTTCGACAGCCGCATCGGCCTCTGCAGCAGCTTCCTCAACCGCCTCGGTTTCAACAGCGGCTTCGATTTCGGCCACTTCGGCATCGCCCGAGGACAAACTTCCGATCGAACCGACTCCCGACGCGACCTCTCCATCGTCGCCGGTTGGCACAACCAATCCGCTGGTGATGTCTTCAACATCGTCGCCAGGACCGGACTGGATTTGCGAGTCATTGGTGTCAGCAACCGCTGGGGCGTGAGCTCCCAGTTGGTACATCGCAAACGCGCAAACCAGGGCCCAAACCGCGGCGGTGCCCACGGTGATGACGGTGAACGTGTCACCGGCCTTGCTGCCGAATGCCGACTGACCGCCGGGACCTCCCAGGGCTCCGGTCAATCCGCCGCCTTTGCCGCGTTGGATCAAGATCAACAAGATCAAAAACACCGACAAAAACGCCATCAACCAGCCCAACACGACGCTCATGAACGAGGCCAAGGGCAGGGTGGGGACGAGTTGATTGACCAACGAGGTGTGTTGGAGCAAAGAATCGAAAGCGACACTCACGGCGAACAGTCCGTTGAAATGGATAGGTTGAGGGAACGAAAACGAGGTCGGATCAGGCGGATGGAGCCGCTTTGATGATTCCAGCGAAATCATCCACTTTCAAGCTCGCACCACCGACAAGAGCCCCGTCGATGTTGGGTTGGGACAACAATTCTTCCGCGTTGCCCGGTTTCACACTGCCACCGTACTGAATTCGGATTTGTTCGGCGACTTCGGTCGAGAACATTTTTCCCAAAAGTCCCCGAATGAAGGCGTGAACGGCCTCCGCTTGCTCTTTGCTGGCCGTTTTGCCGGTGCCGATTGCCCAAACAGGCTCGTAAGCGACGACGATGCTGGCAGCACGTGCCTCGTCCAAGCCTTCCAGCGAGCCGCGAATTTGCGTTTCGATGACCGATTCGGTGTCATCCGCTTCGCGTTGTTCCAGCGTTTCGCCCACACACACGATCGGAACCAAGTTGCCAGCCAACGCGGCGTGCAGCTTTTTCGCGACACAAGCGTCGGTTTCGCCCATCAGTTGGCGACGCTCGCTGTGACCCAAGATCACAAATCGGCAACCGACGTCGGTCAGCATCGACGCGTTGACTTCGCCCGTGAAGGCACCGTCTTCGGCGGCGTACAGGTTCTGAGCGCCCAGTTCGACAGGAGTCCCAGCGACGGCATCCGCCACACTGCTCAGGTACAGCGACGGGGGGCACAAAACGACTTCCACTGCGGGCGACTTGCCAACCGCGTCGACAATGCCTTTGGCAAGCGACGCGCCAGACTCGGCACGCATGTTCATTTTCCAGTTACCAGCGATCAGGATGCGACGACTCACGCGAGGGCCTCAGTTGGCGGGGTGTTGTTAGTGGTTGAATTCGGAAGGGGCGAAATCGTTTTGCCGAGCAGCTCAGCCATCGCGGCCATCTTCTCGACGATCTCGTTGTATTGTTCAGGCAACAAGGCTTGCGCCCCATCGCTCTTGGCTTCTTCGGGACAGTCATGGACTTCGATGTGCACGCCATCGGCACCCGCGGCCAATCCCGCCAAAGCACACGGCGGAATCAAATCAGGCCGGCCCGTCGCGTGCGACGGATCGACAATGATCGGCAGGTGCGTCAGACCTTGGACGACCGGCACGGCAGCGACGTCATACAGGTTGCGAGTGGAGGGATCAAAGCTCTTGATCCCACGTTCGCAAAGCACCACGTTCGGGTTGCCCTGCGACAGCACGTACTCAGCGCTCATCAACAGGTCTTGGATCGTGGCGGCCATCCCACGTTTGAGCAACACGGGGCGTTCGGATTTGCCCACCTCGGTCAGCAACACAAAGTTCTGCATGTTGCGGGCACCGACTTGCAGCATGTCCGAGTACTCCGCCACCAACTCCACGTTTCGTGGGTCCGTGATCTCGGTCACGACCGGCACGCCAAACGCGTCGCCCACTTCCCGCAAGATTTTCAGGCCGGCCTCGCCCAAGCCTTGAAACGCGTAGGGGCTGGTCCGTGGCTTGTAAGCTCCCCCGCGAAACAGGTTGGCACCTGATTTCACGACACTCTCGCCAATCCGCATCATCCGGTCGCGATCTTCGACGCTGCAGGGCCCAGCGATCATGGCCAGGTTGCCTCCACCGATCTTCACTCCCGACACGTCAATGACGCTGGATTCAGGATGAGCTTCTCGGGAGGCCAATTTGTAAGGTGGCAAAACGGGAATGACTTGGTGCACGCCGGGGATGGATTGGAGCTGTTGTTCCGTGGTCAGACTCTCGTCACCGATCATGCCGATGATCGTGCGAAACGTCCCGCGGCTGAGGTGCGTCTGGAACCCCATCGACTCGACCTTTTGGATCACATGGTCGATCTGATCGTCGGTCGCGCCGTTTTTCAGAATCAATATCACGACAGAATCCGCGAAATGGCCGGTGGGTGGGGAAGCAGGCTGCTAAAAGAGACCGCACACCATAGCAGTCGAACCGCTAAATCGTCGAGAGGAGCTGTTTTCAGGGTTGAGGGGCCTGGGGAACACGGCAGTGGCGAAGATTGAAAAAGTTAAATTGACAATTGCAAATTTTAAATTCGGTGAACGCCCCCTGGGCGAACATCGGCTAGATCAGCACGGCAGCAACAACTGGCCGCCAAAACGCCGAATCCTTGGCCTCCCAACCAAGATTTTGCAATTTCAAATTGTCAATTGAACTTTTTCAATCTCCACCGGCAGACAACCAAGTGATGGCGATCCCCTGAACACCCTCAATCTTTTTTTGCCGTCGTCCTAAGAAACCCGCCCCCCACTCGTTGAGTCCTTGGAGGCGGCATGGTTCGCCTCCCTTTTCTTCCTCTCGCAATGAACCGCCATGAGTCATCCGGCCTCCACCTCCGCGGCCGAGGACCTCGTCGATCCAGAAGCGTCTGAACCGGATTCGTCCGGACAAGATTCTTCTGGGACTCGGAATACCGAGTGGATCGCCGAGGTCGTCGACCAGTTCCAGCGTCCTTTGTTGGCCTACGCCACCGGGATGCTGGCGGATCGCACCGCCGCCCAAGACGCCGTGCAAGAAACGTTTTTGCAATTGTGTCGCAAACGGCCGGACGATTTGGTCGACCGCTTGGCGCCCTGGCTGTTCACCGTCTGCCGCTCACGAGTGATTGACATGCAACGCAAACGATCCCCTGACCGACTGGATCCTGACGCCGTCGCCGTCATCGATCCCGCCCCACGCCCCGACGCGGTGGCCCAAGACCACGAGGCCCACGAGCAAATCGCGGCTTCGATTGAAACGCTGTCGCCCCGACAACGCGAAGTCATCCAGCTTCGAATGCAGGCTGGACTGAGTTACCGAGAAATCGCTGACGTCACCGGCATGACCGTCAGCAACGTCGGCTTTCATCTTCATCAAGCCGTCAAGTCGCTTCGCGATGGCCTGGCCGTCACCTGAAGCCTGACCACTTCTTCCAATTCATTCTTCCGTCATCGGATCATCGATCATGTCCAATTCATCCACTTCTCCTCCGTGGGACGACCCTCGCGTCACCGCTTTCGTCCTGGGCGAACTGCCTGAGAACGAAGCCGCGCAGTTCACCCAAGAGATGAACGCCAACCCAGAACTCGCCACCGCCGTTGAGGAAGCTCGCGCGGTCACCGAGCAAGTCGAGTCGTTCTTCCAATCCGCCGCGGTCCCACCACTGGAATCCAACCGCGTCGAAAGCATCGTTCGCGAAAGCGAAACGGCTCCAGCCGACGAAGCTCCAGTCTCCGCCGGCTCAGCGGCTGGCACCGCCTGGTTCCAATCCCGATGGGTCCAATTTGCGGTCGCAGCAAGCATTGTTGGGATCCTGGCTGGACTTTCCATTCCAGCGGTCCAGACCGCCCGCGAAACAGCGTCTCACCAGCACCCGACCGTGGGAGCGATGTCCGCGGACCAATCCGGTCCTGAAATGTCGGAGACGATGGTGATGAATGACGAATTGCAACTCGAAGACGCCGAAATGGTCTACCAACCATTCGGCGGATCGGCTGCCAAATCAATGCCAGCCGAAAAGAAAACCGATAGCGAGCCGTTTGGCTGGCAGTCCGCCAGTCGTGTCTCCGGAACGTCACCCGCCGCCGAAGCGACCTATCTGGATGCACGTCCCCAAGAGATTGCCAAATCCTCGCAGTCTTCGGCGAATGAGACGACTGCAAGGGCACGGCGAGCCAAGCGAAGTGACGATCTAGGGTTAGGAATGGAGATGGACTCCACGATGGGAATGGGCGGCATGGAGATGGCTGGCCCGGCAATGGACGACATGGGGATGGGAATGATGGGCGGCGGAATGGGAGGGGACTCGATGGACGGCATTGCGAATCCTCGCTTTGTTCGTGAAAGTGGCTCCCTGATTGCCGAGGCTCCCGCCTCGCCCGTTGTCCCCAAGGATGAAGCACAGCCAGCTTCCGATGAGCCATCTGCTGGCAAACCAGTGGTGGGCGACTTTGCCGTGGCTCCCGTTCCGGATCAGCTTAGGCGTCAGCAAGTAGAATTCCGCAGTGCACGGGATCGCATGCTCAAGAGCAAACTTCTCACTCCCTCTGAACTTGCTCCCGCTCCAGCAATCGAAGTCGTTCCCGGCGATCCGGTTGCGGACGGCGAAGGCCAGGGTCCCGGCCTATCCGGTGACAAATTCGATCCCATCACCGAGAACGAATTCCGACGTGTGACCGAGCATCCGCTCAGCACGTTTTCCATCGACGTCGACACCGCCAGCTACGCGAAAGTCCGCAGCTACCTGCAACGTGGCCAACTGCCTCGCCCCGACTCGGTCCGCATCGAAGAACTGATCAACTACTTCGACTACCAGTACACGCCTCCATCGGCCGAAGATCCGGTGCCGTTCTCTTCCGCGATGGCGGTCGCCTCGTGCCCTTGGAACGAAAACAATCGCTTGGTCCGAGTTGGTATCCAAGCCAAAGACATCGATCGCAAAGAACGTCCGCGTTGCAATTTGGTGTTCTTGATCGACACCAGCGGATCGATGAAGCGTCCCAACAAACTGCCATTGGTCATCGAAGGCATGAAGGTGCTGCTCGACCAACTGAAAAACAAAGATCGTGTGGCGATCGTGGTCTACGCGGGATCGTCGGGGCTGGTCCTGAACTCGACCCCGGTCAAGCAAAAGAAGAAGATCGTCCGAGCCCTGTCGGCTCTGTCGGCTGGCGGCAGCACCAACGGTGGTGCCGGTTTGCAACTCGCTTACCAAACCGCTCGTGAGAACTTCATCGAGGACGGCGTGAACCGAGTGATCCTGTGCAGCGATGGCGACTTCAACGTCGGCATGACCGGCACCGATCAACTGGTGGCCGAAGCGACTCGCCAATCCAAATCGGGCACCGAACTGACGGTGCTGGGATTCGGCATGGGCAATCACAACGACGCGATGATGGAACGCATCTCCAACTCCGGTGCGGGCAACTACGCTTTCGTTGACACCGTCTCCGAAGCGAAAAAGGTGTTGGCGGATCAAGTGACCGGCACGCTGTTCACGGTCGCCAAGGACGTGAAGATCCAAGTCGAATTCAATCCCGCGGTCGTCTCGGCCTACCGATTGATTGGGTACGAAAACCGGATCTTGGCCAAGGAAGACTTCAACGACGACAAGAAAGACGCCGGTGAAATCGGAGCCGGCCACCGAGTGACGGCTCTGTACGAGATCGCTCCAGTGGGTCAGCTTCCTGACTCCATCGCCCCCGATGTCGATCCGCTGAAGTACCACCCCGGTGACGAAGAAGATTCCGAGGAAGCAACCGAACCTCAAGACCCCGAGGACTCCAACGAGTCAGCGACGAAGGAAATCCTGACGTTGAAGATTCGTCACAAACCCCCGCAAGGCGACGTCAGCGAGAAGCTCACTTTCCCGCTGGTCAACGAGAGCGAGCCCTTTGAAAAGGCCGACGCGGACTTCCAATTCGCTGCCGCGGTCGCCGGTTTTGGGATGCAACTTCGTAACAGCACCCACGCTGGAACCTGGACAATGGACGACGTGATCGCCACCGCGACCGCCGCCAAAGGCGAAGACGAGCACGGGCTACGAACCGAGTTCCTGGAACTGGCGCGAACGGCGAAACGATTGATCGTCAACGACTGATCCCTCGCCCAGAACCTGTCGCTCGGTGGTCCCCCACCGAGAGACGTCCTGAGTTTTTTTGTGCCGCTGTTCGGCGGGCTCCCGAACGGCATACCTCTCCCGAAACGCAGTATCGGGAGAGGTCTCGCGACGCCGTTCAGGCCTACGTTTTGAAGTTGCGTTTTTTCGTCGAATGGCCAACGGCCAAGTTCAACCCAAAGCGCGTGGGTTGATGTTGGCCGTTGGCCAACCAATTCCCCTTCGTTCTCGATCCCAGGGGCGATGCCCCTGGCTTCGATGATGATGGCCGTTGGCCAACAAAACCGACTGCAAAATCGAAACTTCAATCGGCGGACGCGAGGGAGGGGGTCGGGCATTGGAAGCGACGTAGTTTACCCTCCCCCATAAATCTCGCTTTCCGCCGCTCCTTCTTCGGCTTGCCGATTGAGTCGTCAACGAGGTTCTAAGCAGGTACGCAGGTGTCATCGGGTATGTGAGCCGCTGGCGTTAGCCACGGTTTTCACGCACAACCGGGGCTAACGCCCAAACGGCTCACATGGTTGTGCTTGATCACTCCTGCCGACCTGCTTAACGCATGTAGGATGAGCACTCTTGCCCGTCCAGGTTGCGGATGTCGGCCAAGAGTGGCCAACCTACAGCAAACTCGACTCGCCCGTTGCCAACGGGCGTGGTTCTCAAGACGCTGCTGGATCAGCACTGAAAAGCCGCCAACCTCAAGCCATGCAGATATCACCAACCAGAACGCAAGATGCAAACCATCCTGCAACCGGTTCTCTCACGAGGGCGACTGACCGTCCGGCGAGGATGCCTCCGCTCGCGACCAGATCGCGTGCATGACGACGCTGTAAACAACCAGCGTCACAATCATCAACGCACCGAAGATCATCACGCTCTGGCGAAGCGCAAACGTGACGCCGTAGTCCGAATGCACGGCGTACACCCACGATGCATGAACCAACATCATCAAACACGCCGCCGCCATCACCGACAACGTGACCAAGTCCGGGATGCGAGTTCGCTTGGGCTCCGGTGCACCGGCCGGTTGCTTCCACAACCACCTCAGAGCGAACACGCCCATCGGCGGCAACAAGAACAGCGACGACAAGTGCTGGGCCACCGCGTACCATCGCACGCTGCGATCGGACAACGAGAACGCTTCAGATGACAGAAACGGCAACGCGATCATCGATCCCCAGCGATGTTGGTGCGTGAACGAATCCCAAAACACGTGCGTCGACGCGCCGACCAGAACACAGATGGCAACCAAAAGAATGGATTGCCACTCGACCGAAACCGGGCGATCCGCGATCGGTCGAACCCGAGTCCGCAACGGCCCCGGCAGCAACTCCACCGCGGGCTGCTTGATCAGCAAGTGGTAAACGAAGTACACCGCCACGCCGACCGGAACGCAGTCGATGAACAGCCCGCGGATGCTGTGAAACGATTCGTAGTCAAACAGCATCGGGAAGAAAACGCCCGCGTCAGGCACCATGCACCCGATCGCGAGAGCCGAAAAGGGCAAACGCCACTTTGCCAACCACGCGATTGGAATCGCCGCTGCAACATGAGTCGGAGTGAACGGCATCGAATTTCAAATCGCGGGTTGGGCAGTCTCTCTGAGCAAGCTCAATTGGCTTGGATCAAAACATTCGCCGAGCTTGGCAAAACACTGACCGAAGCACCCGACTCAAGCAAGTTTTCAGCCTCCATCACCTGAAGCACTGCTTCCAGGATTTCAGGATCTCGCTTGGCGATCTCGTTCAGTTTTTCACCCACCACGCTGGGACGCGCTGCGGCGGCTTCCGCCATCTTACTCGACACCTTCAGCGCGGTCTCACTCTTGATCAAACCCACACGGTTTTCACCGTCCTGTTTCATCGCACTGGTCACCTGAACCAATCGCTTGACGACCTTCTCGGTGATATTCTCGACCATATGCCGGTCAGTGAAGGCGACCTTTCGAATGTAAACCGAACCCAACCGATAGCCCCACTTTTCTGACAGAGGCGACACCGCCTGCCGGACAGTTCGGGAAAGACTGTGCCGATCCTCGAGCATCTTTTCCATTTCAAGGTTGCTGAGCGTCGAGATCGTCGAACTGGTCACGTTGGCTTGCAACGACCCGTCCGGGTTTGCATTGGTGAACAAGAACGCGGTTGGATCTTGGACCTGCATTTCGTACCAAATCCCAACTCCCATCGGTGTGCCTTCTTCGGAGTTGACCATCTGGCTGCGCAAGTAGTGCTGACGCAGCGCCGTGTCGACGACGTACTTCTTCCCAAAGAAAGGGATCAACATCGCCTTGGCACCAAAGTGCACCAAAGGAAATTGCAGCCCAGGCGTTTTGATCTCGCCCAGCACCTTGCCGAACAACGTGAACACCTGCGACTCGCACTCGGCGACGCAGCAATACAAACCAAAGAAGCGGGCGAAACCGAGCAAGATCGGAATCAACATCATCCCGAACACTATGCCGGGAACAAAACCAAGAACATCCATCTTATGCCTTCCCTTCAATCTTCGATTCGGTTTGATAAATACGTTCGGTGCGTTTGAACAACGGCACTCGCAGGTTCCGCAGGTAAGCCTTCAAGCAATCCGATCCGCCCTCTGATTTGATGCTGATCAACGTGCCAGCAAGCTCATGCAAAGGTGCCACCTCGGCTTGCGCGTTGTTGGTCGCGATTTCCACTGCACGAGCACTCATCGTGATCTGCTGCTCCGAATCCGCACGCGCGGTGCTGATGTCGGCGGCGACTTGGTTGCGTGTGCTGTTGATCGCGGACAGAGCCCGGTCGACTTCAGCGGGAGGATCAATTTCAGTGATCAATGCGGCATCGAGTTCAATGCCATACCGCCCCGTCGTCGAACGACACTGTTCTTCCATGTACTGGTTCAACAGCGGCAGGTTTTTCCGCAGATCGTTGATCGAAACGCCTTCGGAAAGCTCCACGGCACTCGATTTTGATTCCAGATCGCCGTCGCCCGTGCCTGCAATCGCTTCGGTTTCGGCCACGGCATCGGCCAACAAGCTCTGCCCCTTGGGATCGACAAAGTTCGCGATCCGCTCACGCAACACCGAGACAAAGTAGCCCATCACATGCTCAAGTGGGCTCTCCACCCCAAACAGATACGGGTAGAGGTTGTTCTCGCTGATCCGGTAGCGAATCTGGCCGTTGACTCCCGTGGTGAGGTTGTCTTTGGTCACGGCTTCGATCGTGCTCTGGGCCTTGGAAGGGTCCCAAGTCAGGTCCACCGTTTGCGTTGCCACGCTGACTTTGTGAACTCGCTGCCATGGCAGTTTGAAGTAGGGCCCACCGGGTCCAATCACCTCGACCTGCGGGTACTCGTAACGTTCACGCTCATCATCGGAGAGAGCTTGACCATCAGAACCTGCCCCCAGGCGTTTCACTGCCCCAAAGGTGGTGACCACCGCTCGTTGATCCGGCCGAACGGTGTACAAACACCCGACCAGAACCTTGAGCACGGCATAAAAGCCGACACCCATCATCAAACCAACCATAAAAAACACGCTGCTACCTCCCAGGGAAATTTCTTGTTCGATCCGACCTCAATGTCACCCGAATTCGGCAGCGTACGCTGCCTGAAACCCTAGCCCGCAATGGAAGCCGAGGAGCTCTCCGCCAAGAATTCATTTGTTTTCCAGGCAGGCTGGACCGAATGTAACGACTGAAAGAGGGTGACGCTGGATGAAGAGGCTGGTTTGCGAGCCAGAGAGGGCGCGGGTTGGTTGATGTTGATGCATTTGCATCGAAGTAGGCCAGGTCATTACCTGGCACCCAGCCGATGCTTTGGAACAAAGCGAGGCGGCCAGCAACACCACCATCAAGCCCCAAACCTGCCAGCCAATCACCTTGCCAGGCGGGGCCTGGCCTACGACTGCAACGATTCAGGCTTGGGAATTGAAAAAGTTCAATTGACAATTTTAAATTGTAAAATTGCAAGCAGAGATCCAGCACCGTTGTAGGCCAGGTCATTACCTGGCACCCAGCCGATGCTTTGGAACAAAGCGAGGCGACCAGCAACACCGCCATCAAGCTCCAAACCTGCCAGCCAATCGCGCTGCCAGGCGGGGCCTGGCCTACGCTTGCAACGATTCAGGCTTGGGAATTGACAATTTTAAATTACAAAATCGCAAGCAGAGACCAGCATCGAAGTAGGCCAGGTCATTACCTGGCACCCAGCCGATGCTTTGGAACAAAGCGAGGCGACCAGCAACGCCGCCATCAAGCTCCAAACCTGCCAGCCAATCGCGCTGCCAGGCGGGGTCTGGCCTACGATTGCAACGATTCAGGCTTGGGAATTGAAAAGGTTCAATTGACAATTTTAAATTGTAAAATCGCAAGCAGAGACCAGCATCGAAGTAGGCCAGGTCATTACCTGGCACCCAGCCGATGCTTTGGAACAAAGCGAGGCGACCAGCGACACCGCCATCAAGCTCCAAACCTGCCAGCCAATCACAATGCCAGGCGGGGCCTGACCTACGATTGCAACGATTCAGACTTGGGAATTGAAAAGGTTCAATTGACAATTTTAAATTACAAAATCGCAAGCAGAGATCCAGCACCGTTGTAGGCCAGGTCATTACCTGGCACCCAGCCGATGCTTTGGAACAAAGCGAGGCGACCAGCAACACCGCCATCAAGCTCCAAACCTGCCAGCCAATCACCACGCCAGGCGGGGCCTGGCCTACGCTTGCAACGATTCAGACTTGGGAATTGAAAAGGTTCAATTGACAATTTTAAATTGTAAGCAGAGACCAGCATCGAAGTAGGCCAGGTCATTACCTGGCACCCAGCCGATGCTTTGGAACAAAGCGAGGCGACCAGCAACACCGCCATCAAGCCCCAAACCTGCCGGCCAATCACAATGCCAGGCGGGGCCTGACCTACGGAATTTGGAGAGCGACCTAACGAAGCAACACGGCATCCAGTTGTTTTTCGCACGACGCGACCAACTCGTTGATGATCGCATCGGCGTCGCCGCCGCTGAGTGTCTCCGTTTGGCTTTGCAATTCCATCGAGAACAGCACGCGTTTCTTGTCGGGGCCGTCGACCTTTTCGTTGCGGTAGGTTTCCCGGTAAGTCAAATCCGCCAAACGCTCCTTGGCTGCCTTGCGAACCAGAACCGAAAGCTCATTCCAACGCACAGACTCAGGCAGCACCAAGTTGAGGTCACGCTGAATCGATGGGAACGGGCTGACCGCTTGTTGCTGTGGCACCAATCGCGATTCATTGACCAGCACGTCCGCTGACAACTCCGCTGCCACAACGCGCCCGGTCAACTTCCACTGCTTGACCAACTTGTCATCAACAAATCCCAAGAAGCCCAACTGCAGGGGAGCCTCGCCATCGTCACTGACGAGCGACAACTCGACCGCGCCGCCCTTGGCAAACCCATCGCGATCCACGGGACGGACGGTCAGCTCGCCAGGAATGCCCAGGCGATCGCACAATGTTTCAATCGTGCCCTTGAGCGAGAAGAAGTCTTCCCCGGCGATCAGACCAATGTGATAGGTCTCGTCCGGCAACAACGCACTGTCACTTCCCGCGGGCGCGGGCAAGTAAACGTGAGCGATCTCGAACAAATCCGCGACCAAACTGGCCGAAGCCCAGTTCGCGGCGCGACTTTGCAACAAACTTGGGATCAGTGATCGCCGCAACGTGCGAGCACCTTCCAACATCGTCGTGCGAGTCTGCAGGGCAGGCAGTTCGGTCCACGGCGAGACCATCAAATCGAGCTTTTCGGTGACCACACTGGGCGTCATCGCTTCGCTGATTCCGGACGCTGTCAACACGCCACGAATGCGTTCCATCGCGGTGTCAAAACGACGCTTGCTGCTGGGAGCCACCGGAATCGGGGAGTCCTCGGGAATCTTGTCGTAGCCGTGAATCCGCGCGACTTCCTCGATCAAGTCCACCTCACGAGTCAGGTCATGACGCCAGCTTGGCGGGACACATTGCAAGCCATCGGCGAACGCGGAAACCTCACAACCGAGCGAACGCAGGATTTTGTCCAGTTCCGCGGTCTCGATTTCCAAACCCAACAGTGCCGCAACACGCTTGGGACGCAGCAACACGGTCTCACGAGCAGGAATTTCGGGAGCGGTGTCGATGACCCCCGGTGCAACCGATCCGCCGGCGATCTCGGTGATCAACTGGCAGGCCCGGCGACTGGCCCAATCAATCCCGACTGGATCCACGCGACGTTCAAATCGGAACGACGATGGGCTGTGCAACTTCAATCGACGAGCCGTGCGGCGAACCGACAAAGGCACAAACTCGGCGGCTTCCAAGACGATCTCGGTCGTCGCTTCGGTGACTTCCGAGGAAGCTCCACCCATCACGCCACCAACGGCCAATGCCTCGGAGGAATCCGCGATCACGCAAGTCGAATCATTCAGGTCGTAATTGCGGTGATCGATGGCCTCGAGCTGCTCCTTGTCTCGGCCGGCGCGAACCACAATCTTGCCATCACTGACTTTCGCCAAATCAAACGCATGCAGTGGCTGGCCGCATTCCATCATCACGTAGTTCGTGACGTCGACGACATTGTTGACCACCCCAATGCCAACGGACTTCAACGATTCCTGCAGCCACTCAGGACTGTCGCCCACCTTCACGCCGCGAATCACGCGAGCGGTGTAGCGAGGGCAGGCTTCGGGCATTTCATTGGCAACCGCGAGCGATTCATCCGCTGCCGCGCCGGACTCTTGGTACTCAATCGCTGGGATCTTGAGTTTCTGCTCCGTCAACGCCGCGATTTCTCGAGCGACACCGAGATGGCCCAGACAATCGCCGCGATTGCTGGTGACTTCCAGATCGATCACGACATCGCCGTCAACCGTTTCGCTGCCTTCGTGATTCAGGCCCGAAAGACTGAGCCGATCAACCAACTCATCGTGCGGCAGCGTCAGGTCGACGTATCGCGACAACCATTTCCAAGAAACAAGCATGAGAGCGAAGTGGGCAGAAGTTGAAGTCGGAGGGAGTGAAAATCACAGGAAGCATCACGGAATCTGGCGTCGACCGTGTTTCAACACGAGTGACACCCGGTAGCCGGATTCGCCAGAATTCGGACGGCAAGCTGCTCGCCGGAAGCCAACTCACTCCAGCGAAGACTCGCTCGCACCAACCACTTAAAACTGTTTCAAGAATCGCAAGTCGCCACTGTACAAATCGCGAATGTCGGTGATTCCATGACGCCGCATGCACAGACGTTCGACGCCAAGACCGAATGCGAATCCGCTGACCTTTTCAGGGTCGTAGCCAACGGCGGCAAACACGTTGGGATCGATCATCCCGGCGCCACCAAATTCGATCCACGTTCCGTTCCACAAGAAGTCGACTTCGACGCTGGGTTCGGTGAACGGAAAGAACGAGGGACGGAAGCGAATCTCAACGTCTTCGCCGAGATAGTTGTTCGCGAACACTCGCAGGACAGTCTTCAGATTGGCCATCGTCACGTTGGTGTCGACGAGCAACCCTTCCATCTGATGGAACATCGGGAAGTGCGTCGCGTCCGGTGCGTCGGGCCGATAGACACGGCCGAGCGAAATGATTCGGATCGGCGGCTGAACCTGCTTCATCACACGAATTTGAACCGTGCTGGTTTGACTTCGCAGCAACTGCGAGCCTTCATCACCAGCACTCACCGAACTTTTGCCCGATGGATCTTTCGCGGTCGCCAGGTAAAAATTGTCCAGCGGATCACGAGCGGGATGATCTTCGGGAATGTTCAGGGCGACGAAGTTGTGCCACGGGTCTTCGACCTCGGGTCCTTCGGCGACCTCAAATCCCATCCGCCCCATGATCTCCGTCAGGTGACTGATCGTCTGCGTGATCGGATGAATGTGGCCCAATGACGGGCGAGTGCCTGGCAGCGTCGGGTCGAAGGTCGGGTCCGCCCCGGAATCGCTCCCACCGGAAAGGCTCTGCTGAGCGTCTTCAAAAGCAACGTTGATCGCCGACTTGACCGCATTCAGCTTGGCACCCGCGGCAGGCTTGTCCGCCTTTTCGATTCCGCCCAGCATCTTCTGAATGTCTTTGAGCTGGCCTTTCTTGGCCCCCAAAAACACCACGCGAGCCTCCTCGAGCGCGGCCGCATCGGAAGCGGACGCGAACGCGGATTCAGCGTCCGACTGGAGCTGGTCCAGTCGAGAGAGGAATGGATCAAGTGACATGATGGCGACTTAAGCAGCCAGAGTCTCTTTGACCTTGTCGCAAACTTGCTTGAAGCCGGCAGCGTCATGAATCGCCATTTCCGACAACGATTTGCGATCGAGTTGAATCTCGGCTTTGTTCAGGCCGTGAATGAACTCACTGTAACGCAACCCATGTTGCTTGACGGCAGCGTTGATCCGAATGATCCACAGCTTGCGGAATTCACGTTTGCGGACGCGACGATCGCGGAATGCGAACGCGCCCGAACGGAGCAGGGTCTCTTTGACGGTACGCGTCAGATTCCCGCGGCCACCGCGAAAACCTTTGGCTCGTTTGAACAGACGCTTCTTGGATTGCCGGCGAGCGGCACCTTTGGTCGTACGCATCGAATTGAATTCCTAAATGCTGGGGTGATCTTTCGGGTCGTCCTGATTCAGGCCCCGGCAGAAAGAAAGGTCAACGCGACCGCTCGATCTCCGAAGTTCCGCCCAACCAGGTGGCCGTAGGATTCCGTGGTGGAAAATGAAGTGAAAGTCCGGTCGAATCAGTAACTGTGGCCGTTCAGAGCTGCGTGAATGGTCGGTTCCATGCACACGGCGACGGAGGTGGTTCCACGCAAGTTACGACGACGCTTTTTGCTCAAACCCTTGGCCAAGTGGCTTGTACCGCTTTGACGGTGCATTGCCTTGCCGGTGGCCGACAGGCGGAACCGTTTCTTGGTCCCTTTGTGCGTTTTGATTTTGTTTCCCATGAGGGCATCAACACTGGTTGGATGGTGATTTTCGAAAAACGAAGCGGGGAAGCATATCGGATTGTCTTGGAAGCTGCTAGGGCGACCCCCCGGTTTCTGCCCGGTTGCCCCGGTTTCAGTGCAGTTGTCCGTGTGGAAATGACCGCACCCTCCACAACTGGCCTGTTGATTCACTCGAGTTCACAACCCGACGCGTGAGGATTCAATCAACAGGCCGCAACGCGACGGGCTGTTCGGGCAAAGATCGGCAGAACCGACCGAATCGCTGCACAAAAGTGTTCTCCGACGGCAGTAATACCTGTCTGATTCCCCGCAGAACATGTCCGGCCCGCATTAAAGGTCGCGAACCCCTCAGTTTTCTTGCCATGCCAGATTTGGGCAGTCCTGCAATCCGATCATTGCGTGAATCTGTTCCTTCGCGGCCTCCCCGGCGGCAGATTCGTCTATCATCGGACGCGACCGCTAAGATCCCTTCCCAAATCCCCTCCCCGCAGAAGCAAGTCCCCATGATTCAGAGACTCCAAGCTTGGATCGGCTCATCCCGCGCGACGACCGCGTCATCCCAATTGCGAACCACCCGCCGAGCAATCTTGCCGGTCATCGCCGCAACGCTGATTGGTTTTGCGATGCAAACCAGCCCGGTGTCGGCCGAGGAAACGACCGCTCAGCACCGGGTGTTGCTGCACGGCAAAAAAGGCTTGGTCGTCGTTGAACCCGACGGTTCGACTGGATGGCAAATGGACTGGGGCGGCATTCACGATCTACATCTGCTTCCCAACGGTCACATCCTGACTCGCCAAGGCCCGGCAACCGTCGTCGAAATCGATCCGAGCACGAAAGAAGTGGTGTGGAGCTATGATTGCGGCAAAGAGGGAGGCAACGAGGGCAAACGAATCGAAATCCACGCGTTTGAACCACTTCCCAACGGCAACCTGATGATCGCCGAATCCGGCGCCCAGCGATTGATCGAAGTCAACCGCGATGGAGACATCGTCCACAAGATTGCACTCCAAGTGGAGCACCCCCACGCACACACTGACACCCGCTTGGTGCGACGACTTAAATCAGGCAATTACCTGGTCGCCCATGAAGCCGATGGCAAGGCTCGCGAATACAACCCTGACGGCGACGTGGTCTGGGAATACGAAGTGCCGATGTTCGGCAAGCAAGAAGCCGGTGGCCATGGCCCCGAAGCGTTTGGCAACCGCCTGTTCACCGCCTTGCGGATGGACAACGGCAACACGCTGATCGCGTCCGGAAATGGGCACAGTGTCCTCGAAGTCACACCGGACAAGAAAATCGTTTGGGAAATCCACCAAAACGATCTCCCAGGAATCCGCCTGGCCTGGGTCACCACCCTGCAAATCCTTGAGAATGGCAACTACGTGATCGGCAACTGTCATGCAGGGCCCGGGCAACCGATCCTGATTGAACTGGAACCTTCCACCAAGCACGTCGTCTGGCAACTCGATCGCTTCCAAGACTTCGGAAACAACGTTTCCAACTCGGTTGTCATCGACGAAGCCCAACTTGATTGGCTGGACTGAACGGACGGCTCGACAGCGCGAACGAAAGCGAACACCTCAAACCACCGACTCCTTGTTAGAAGAGGCGTCAGGTACGGGCGGTCGCTCCAGCGAACAATTGCATCAGGGAATCACAACAATTCGCCAGTAAGAACGCATCAGGTCGTGAAGGTTCCGACAGGCATCGCCAACGCGAGACTTCAAGATGTACCCCGCGACGTTCTTCTTGTACGCGGCGACCAAATCCACCTCGTGATCGGACGTGGTCAACACAAACACAACGGTCGAATTGAGTTCCGGGTCTCGCCGAATCTCTTCGAGAAACTCCACGCCAGTCATGATTGGCATGTTGAGATCTAAAAAAACAATCCGCTGCGGCCCCACCGTCTTGGTTGGATGCTCGCCTCGCAAAATGTCCAAAGCGACTTGACCATTTTCGGCCACCGTCAGTGGATTTGGAACCTCATTCTTTTTGATACCGCGTTCAAACGCCATCACATCGATTTCGTTGTCCTCGACAAGCAAGATGTGAACCTCGTCTAAACTCGAAACCGTCGTATGCGACATATCAATCAACCCGGCGTAAGAAAAGAGCTCGCACAATGAAGAAAATCATGAAAAGTCGAAGAACGTCTTGGTCAGACGCACATTGCGAGCAGGCTGGCTAGCGTATCGAATCTGCTTCCTTCAACGAAACGCTCAAACCGAACTGCTCAATCACCCCCATGGACTTCGAGTGTTTCATTCTCCGGTCTCGCTCCATGAATTTGCGTGATCGAGGACCAATGGGCCACGACGGCAATGATCTTCCCCGCGAAATACACGCAGCGAGACGCACAAAAATCCACCGCCAAATCCCTTTCTCTTCCCGCCATCAATTGTACACCACCCGGTGCCCCTCCCACTCTCCGAGGTCGTGCGGCCGTTGGATGCCGTTTTCCAGCGGATTTTCGCGGGATGCCCCTCTCCCGAATCGAGCCAGGCTGCGTGCAGAGAACTGCGTGCAGAGGACAGTTTGAAGAGAGCTCGATGAGAACCACGCAAAGAGACAAGCGAGGTGAAAACGACGCGTCAGAGCCACCAATCGAGACAAAGCCCTCAGCAACATCCCGCAGCGACACCGTCAACCAGCGTCTTCGCATCCGGCAGAGCAGCTCGTTCGGGGGGCCAGCCAGCGGAGCACCACCGAAAAATATAAGCGCAATCGGTGGACCGTCCCTCTACCCATGCGGGCTCCGAAGATCTAAAGTGAACGCAATCGAGAATCGTTCTCATTTACAGGTGATGCTTTGATAGCCGAACTCGCTCTGGATCGTTGTGGATCCAACTGTGCCGAAATCATTCGATTGGACCTGCCGGAGAACTGCGCGTCACGTTTGAAAGCGTTGGGTCTGTTTGAAGGTCAATTGGTCCAGCTGTCTCGCCGAGGCAACCCGCTGATCCTGAAAGCCGCTGGAAGCCGGATTGCCGTCGCCGGAGAGATCGCTCAGCAGATCTTCGTGCGGGCCACCGACGGATGAACGTTTCACCGGTTGCGAGTTGCAACTCTTCGGAAGATTCATCCCCCAAACAGCTTTGCCAAGCTCGTGTGGTTGCCATGGTTGGCAACCCGAATGTCGGCAAAACGTCGCTGTTCAACCGACTGACCAATCTGCTTGCGAAGACGTCCAACTTTGCCGGCACCACCGTGGACCGTCGAACTGGCACCGTGGATTTGGAGGAAGGTCAGTCCTGCACGCTGGTCGACTTGCCTGGGTTGTACTCCCTGACGGCGTCGTCTCCCGAAGAACAAATCGCACGAGCGTTCATCACCGGCGAATCCGAGTGCCCTCCCGAGGGCGTGTTGGTCGTGGTCGACGCGACCAACCTTCAACGCAGCCTTGCCGTTGCCCGTGAGGCCATCCAGTGCGGACGCCCGACACTGGTTGTGGTCAACATGATCGAACTGGCGCGGAAAAGCGGCGTTGATGTCGACTTGGAGATCCTCTCTCAAAAACTCGGCTGCCCGGTCATTGGCGTTTCTGCTCGCACCGGAGAAGGCCTCCCCCAACTCAAGGCGAGCCTTCGTCAATTACTTCAACCACGTAAAATGGTTGTGTTGGGGGCTGACGCCCAAACGACCGAACTGGAATGCGGAGCTTGCGGAGCCTGTCCGTTTGCAGACGGTCACCGCTGGGCATCCACCCTGGCTCGCGAAAGCACCCGAACCGGTTACGTTGCCTCGGACGAATGGACGGACCGAGTCGACCAATTGACCACGCACCGCTTTCTCGGCCCGGTGATTTTTGTCGCCGTGATGGTCACCGCCTTCGCATCCGTGTTCTATCTCGCTCAATACCCGATGGAATGGCTCGATGCCACCTTCGGCTTGATCACCGAAACAGTGGGAGGCTGGCTGCCCGAAGGTGACCTCAACAGCCTGGTCACCGACGGGATCTTGGCAGGCATTGGCGGCGTGGTGATCTTCTTGCCGCAGATCTGCATTCTGTTTTTCATGCTGGCCATCCTCGAAGATTCAGGTTACCTCTCACGTGCCGTGGTGGTGATCGACCGATGGATGCGACGCGTCGGTTTACCCGGCCAAGCGTTTGTCCCGCTGCTGGCCGCTCATGCGTGCGCCATCCCAGCGATCATGTCGACCAAGGTCATCGAAAATCGGCGAGACCGATTGGCGGCCATCATGGTCATCCCGCTGATGACCTGCTCGGCCCGCTTGCCCGTGTACACGATGGTCGCTGCGTTGCTGTTTCCATCCAGCCCATGGTTGGCAGCGTTGCTTTTTGCGTCGGCCTACGCACTCGGCATGGTGGCCGCCTTCTTCGTCGCATGGATTCTCAAGAAATCGATTCTGCCGGGCGAAGCCGCCCCGCTGATTCTGGACTTGCCGCCATACAGAACTCCCTCGCTCAGCAATGCCCTTCGCCATGCCTACGAACGGGGCTGGGGATTCCTGCGAGACGCTGGCGTCGTGATCCTGGCGATCAGCATTGGCATTTGGGTGCTGTCAACGTATCCCAAACTGCCTGAAGAACGCTTTGCCGAACAGATTCAGACAGCCGGTCTGGACGCCGAAACCCTGGATGAATCGGACCTTGAAAACCGTCGCGCTCTGGCGTCGCAAGAATACGCCGTCATCGGGCGAATGGGTAAATTTGTGCAGCCCGTCTTTGCCCCGCTGGGATTTGACTGGAAGACCAGCGTCGGTGTGATGACGAGTTTCGCTGCTCGCGAAGTGGTCGTTTCGACACTCAGCATCTTGTATGGACTGGGACCTGAACCCGAAGACGAATCTTCACTGCACGCTCGCCTGATGTCGGCCACCGACGCGGACGGGAACCGTGTTTTCACGCCCGCAACCTGCGTCAGTTTGCTCGTGTTTTTCGTGCTCGCAATGCAGTGCCTGCCCACGCAAGCGGTCACGAAAAAGGAAACAGGATCCTGGGGATGGGCCGCGTTCCAATTCGGCTACATGACCGTCTTGGCCTACGTTGCCGCGTTGATCGCCTACCAGACGATCTCACGCTTCACGTAGGCCACTGCCCCTGATACTTCCTCTTCGAGCGGAACGGCCCAAGCCGCCCGGTGCGTGATCCCGAAGGGCATCACCGTCGCGGAAGTCGTCAAGACTTTCGGGGTCGCGTCGAACAAATCGAAACTCTTGACGAGTTTCGCTACTCTCGAATCAGCTGCCGCCTTGATCGCCTACCAGACGATCTCGCGCTTCACGTAGGCCACCGTCTCTGATACTTCCTCTTCGAGCGGAACGGCCCAAGCCGCCCGGTGCGTGATCCCAAAGGGCATCACCGTCGCGGAAGTCGTCAAGACTTTCGGGGTCTCGTCGAACAAATCGAAACTCTTGACGAGTTTCGCTACTCTCGAATCAGCTGCCGCCTTGATCGCCTACCAGACGATCTCACGCTTCACGTAGGCCACTGCCCCTGATACTTCCTCTTCGAGCGGAACGGCCCAAGCCGCCCGGTGCGTGATCCCAAAGGGCATCACCGTAGCGGAAGCCGCCAAGACTTTCGGGGTCTCGTCGAACAAATCGAAACTCTTGACGAGCTTCGCTACTCTCGAATCAGTTGCCGAACCACTCCTTCTCAGGTGCTGAGTGAGTCCAGCGACACCGGTTTTGAATCACTTCAGGCCCATTCCATTGGGACGACTCGTGATGGCACCCCGGACGCCCAACTGCCTTGGGTCGCGAGCGATCTTGTCCGAGAACACACGAACGTCATCCAGGATTGGTCGCAATCTCGCGGAGGCGGCTTCGATGTTCTGAACCGTTCGCTGGACCTGGTAGAACAACTCATCGTCTTCCAGCAAGCGTCGAACCGTTCCGTCACTGCTGTTGAGGGTCCGACCAAACGTGTCCAACTGCACCAACGCGTTGTCAACGTTGGCCAAGCTCACTAGCACGGCTTCAATCAGCTCGGCGCCACGCTCACCCAGAGGTTCAGTGAAGGCTTCGATGTTCTGGGCGGTGCCTTCGAAACTCTTGGCCGTGCTGCGGACGCTTTCCAGTGTCGACTGCAACTCAGCCGCAGTCTGCGAAACCGCGTCTTCCGCGACAATCCCAACCTGTTCGAACTGACCACCGACTTCGCGGAACGTCTCAAAGGTGTCGCGAGCGTCTTCGAGTGTCACCTTCACCTCATCCAACACACCCGGCAAACGGTCGACCGTGTCGCTGACATTTTGCTGAATTCGGGGATCGCCGATGATCGACCGGATATCTCGCACCAAGAACCCGAACTCCTTGACCGCCTGGGAAGCCTCCCCTGCCAACTGCGTGATGGTGGGTGGTGTCTGCAATCCAGACTGGCCCGGCACAGGCGTCCCCAGCTGCGTGCCGAACCCAGGGGGCGGCGTGAATCCCTGGGGAGGCGTGCTTTGCGGAGGGAACGTCTGCTGCATCGCCACAGTCTGAACCACGTTGTTGGAAGCATTCCCCGGAACACTTGTTTGGCTCACCAAGGCGATCGGCCGCGCCCATGCTGGTGCAGGTGCCATCGATTGCGGGAAACCTCCCATCGGAACAGACGGAGTCGTTGCGGGAGCCGCTGGGCTGATCCCAATCACACCGCGAACGTCACGAACCAACCCTTTGATATCACTGCCGATGTCTTGGATTGCATCGCCCGCTCCTCGAACGCTTCGGAAGGTCGAGACGAGCTCATCTTCCATTCCAAAAATCAGGTTGAACGGATCCTCCCGCTTACTTCCGTAACGGTATGTTTCGTCATCGGTGTAAAGCTGATTGATCATGTCTTCGTTGTTCGCAAACAACTGAGCCAATTCTCGGCGATCGGCTTTCCGAAACTCCAGCTTCGAATCGCCGGTGATCAACGAACCGATCCCGATCTGTGGAATGTATTCGTGTGTCATCCGAATGCTCTCATCCATCGACAAGGTCAGCATCACGCCGCCTTTCTCTTGCAGCTGAATGTCATCCACGCGTCCGATTTTGACGCCGTCGCGATACACCGCCGCATTGACGTTGATCCCGTCGGCGGACGGGAAATAAACATTCAGCGTGTACTCGCGATTTAGAATCGCGGGAAACGCACCGAACAAAAACGTGAGGATCACCGCGATTCCAATCGCTGCGATCACGAGCACGCCCACACCAAAACGAAGTTTGCTGTCATCCATGGTTCAAGCCATCCCCTGAGTCATTTCGCGGATGCGGTCCCCCGCTTCCCCCCGCACAAACTGACGAACTCGCCGGTCTTCGGCGTGCTCGAGTTGGCTGGGTGGAGCGTCGAATAGGATTTGAGATTGGTCGGCATCAAGCCGACGTCGCGGATAAAACATCATCACTCGGTCAGCCACTTTTCGTGCGGTGTGCATGTCGTGCGTGACCACGATGCTGGTCACCGGGTACATCCGCCGTGTATGCAGAATCAATTCGTTGATCACATCACTCATGATCGGATCCAGCCCAGTGGTTGGTTCGTCGTAAACCACCAATTCAGGACGCAGCACCAACGCACGAGCCAACCCCACCCGTTTCTGCATGCCTCCTGAAAGTTCGGCTGGCCGCTTGTAGATCACCTCTTCTGGCAATCCCACTTCGCTGATGTGCTGGCGGACCCGGTCGTTGATCTCAGCTTCGTCCGTGCCCTCTTCGTTCTGTCGGATCGGGAACGCAACGTTGTCAAAGATACTCATGCTGTCGAATAACGCGGCGTGCTGAAACACAAATCCGAATCGCCGCCGAATCACTGCCAGCTCCGCTGGGTTGAGAAGCGACAAGTCTTCGCCATCGAACAGCACCCGACCGACAGTTGGCTGCACCAAGGCAACGATCGTCTTCATGAACACCGTTTTGCCGCAGCCACTCTCGCCGATCACAGCAACGGTTTGACCACGTTCAATCTGGCAACTGATGTCCTTCAAGACCGCTTGGCCATCGAAGGACACTTCCAGGTTTTCGACTTCCACCAAAGGAGGCTCCTTCACCGCAACCGCTGATTCCTCAGCCTGCGTTTGGGAAGCTTCTTGGTCGAATGGATCGATAGGAGGGTTGGGATCGCTCACTAGAACAGACTCGTGCCTTCCGGGTAGAAACTGAAATACACCCAGTCCAAAACGATGTTCAGGAACAGGTCGATCGCGAGGATCATCACAAACGAATACACAAAGGCTTCCGTGGCAGCTTTGCCAACGCCTTCGGCGCCGGGTTGGCAATTGAAACCGCGGTAGCAACTGATGATTGCAATCACGCCACCAAAGAAAATGCTTTTGAAGATCCCGTTGAACAAATCAAACGCAACGACGCCTTCGCGTGAGTGATGCAAGTAGGCCGCTCGGTCGATTCCAAGAATGATCACACTGTAGAAGTACCCACCCACGATGCCCATGAAGTCCGCGACAATGGTCAGCGCGGGAATCAACAGCAGGCAGGCCATGAACCGCGGCACCACCAAGTAGTGGATCGGGTCAGCGCCCATGGTGGTCAACGCATCGATTTGTTCCGTCACTCGCATCGTGCCCAAGACCGCGGCCATCGCACCACCGACTCGGCCGGCCAACATTGTCGCTGCCAGAACCGGCCCCAACTCGCGGACCAAAGAGGTGTTGATCACCACTCCCAAGTGCGTTTCCAAACCAATGGTGTGGAATTGGTAGTAGCTCTGAACGGCCAACACCATCCCGATGAAGGAACCAGTCAATGCCACCACCGGCAGACTCAGCACGCCCACCTGGTAAAAGTTGACCAGCACCGTGTCGCGGCGCGGCATCCGTGTGAACATCCAGACAAACATTTGCCAGGTGAACATGGCCAAGTCACCGACCGCAGTCACCCCACCCACCACCGCGGTTCCCCACTGCATGATCCATCGCCGCATCGGGGTATCGATTGGCAGCTCCGGCTTCGCGGTTTGAACGCGAAGAACGGATTCGGTCGTGGACTGTTGCTCCGACATAGCGACGAAGACAAACCCATGGTTGAATGACGTGAAGACACCTCGCGTCAGGTCGGCTCGCCAGACATTTCCGGCGCACCGATCGCGCGAACATCGTCTTTATCGGCCAGGCAAACACTGCGGATCAGTCAAACTGCGACGTGAAGTCAAACTTTGCCGGCAACTGCAAAATGACTGGGGCGAGGACAGACGAACGCTGGACCGCGAAATGTTTGGTGTTGTGGAGCGTATTCGTTTGCGCAAGTTTTCATCCCGGTAGGGATCTCAGATGGTAGCCGTCGGTAAGCGATAGCGCCACCGATGGACACGCCCCCCCACGCCGCCACTCTCCATCCCGCCGTGGCCATTGGCCACGGCGGGATGGAGAGTTTTATGGAAACTCGTTTTCCGGGGGTACGCTGCGACGCAGCGACCCCCGGCTACCATCTGAAATCCCTACCGGGATGAAGAAAGACAGAAGCCGGAAGAAAAATTGCATTCGCGATCGGAACGCCAATAGCAAACATTTCGCAGGGCAGACGAACGCTGGACTGGACAATGCTTGGTAGCGTCAGGCTGCCGTGGTGGACCAGGCATTGCTAAGCCGCCCGCCCACCGCGTTTGAGTTGCTTGCGAACCCGGCGGCGTTCCGCTTTGTTCATGCCGGACCAATCAATGTCCTCTTCATCCATCTCGCTGTAGTCGGGCTGGGAATCATCGTCGGAATCCCGATTCGGCGAAGACGGGGCATTCGAGCGTGAATCAGCGACTTCCTCCAAGTCCGAACTTGAGAACTCATCATCGGAATCAGTTGGGTCTGTCAACGCATCGCTCTTTGCCTTGCGGCCAAGCGACGGAAGCTTGAATCCAAATCGCCGCTTCTTGGGTGCCCCTTCAACATCTTCATCATCCGACGAAGCGGAAGGAGCCGGTCGAGTGGGCTCCTCTTCGTTCTCGGATTCCTCATCGGCAACGGCTTTGGGCGTTCGCTTCCACTTGGGCAACCACGAGCGTTTGGCCTTGGGCTCCGTGTCTTCGGTGTCGCCATCCGGTTCAGACGATTCGTTCAGCTCCACTTCGTCGGACTCATCCTCTGAGTCAGCTGATTTGCGTTTGCGGCCCCAGAACTTCCACTTGGAAGATCGCTTGCTGGATTCCGCTTCCTTGCCGTTTTCATCGTGGGCAGAAGCATCGCTGCCCCCCTCGTCCCGATCGTCGTCCGACTGGGCGGATCGATCGTTGGTGTTCTTGGACACATCGCTGGCTGGAGCGGCTTCGGCACGCTGCCAAAACCGTCGCTTGCGAGCCGTCTTGGTATCTGAACCGGCTTCCTTCTCGGGGCCTTTCGGCTCCGGTGGCTTTGCGGCTTGACGCGCAGGGGCTGCTGTCGACACTGGGGCTGACTTGGAAACCGGGTCTGGTTTGGGTGCTGGAGCTTGCTTCGCGGCAGGGGCCGCTTTCGCTGCGGGGGCCTGTTTGGGTGGCTTGGGTTCGCGTTTGGTCCACTCCCGCATGCTGTCCCCCTGTTCCGCCAACGCTTGTCGAAAACGGACCGCCAAGGTCGCAGGACGCTGGATTCCGCGAACGTCCATGTACAGCGTTCGCAAGTACATCACCGTCGCGCAAAACCAGCAAGAAGCGGCAATCAACATCGCCGACGTGAACGCGGTCCAACGAAGCGGTGTGTCAATCGTGAAGAGATTCCAGTTCTCGGCGACGGGCAACGATGCCGCCAACCATCCGGCGAACATCCATGCGGCTGCGCTTCGATGCTTCCACATCTCGGCCGTGGTTCGCAACAACACCACCGCGCCACCCACGGTCAACAACAGCTTGACCCAATCACTGCCGGACAGTGCCACGCGTTTTCCCAACGCCCATTCGGTGACCCCGCCCAGTAAATCGATCAGCGGAACCATCGTGGCAACACTGCCCAGCACCCCCATCGCAGTGACCAGACGCCACAAACGATAGTGCCCCTGGAAGTCATCGTTGCGGTATCGCCGAAGTTGATAGATCAACCAAGACGTGCCCGCGATCCCCAGCATCAACATGCTGGTGCAGTAGCGGCCGAGACTGCCCACCGCATCAATTCGAGTGACGGCCGTGACCGAGGTTCGCTCTGCCAGAGCGGGCCAGGCAACCGAAGCGTAGTGCAAACCGATCAACGCCATCGCCAAGCAAACGACAACCGCGACCACCCCAGTCAGCGCGGACCGCTGCACGGGAACCAAAGAGAACCAACGTCCGCGCAAACATCGGCGAACGCGAGACCCGTAGGCGACAGCAGGCCGGCGAGCTTCTCGCCATTGCTGCTGGACTGCCTTCTGCTTGGCCGTCACGTTCCCGGAGTCGCCACCGGCGGTCGTCAGGAGAACCCTGCGGCGGCGTTCGATCGGACGTCGAGTGTGATTCATTGGATTGGACGTAACAAATCCGCACCGCAGGGAACAAGCCAAATCGCCACCAAACGGGCCTGTCTCCCTGCCATTCACCCGTTCGAAGCAGGTCGACAGGAGTCTTTCGGCATTTGGACTGTTTCGGTAAGCGTTGCGGTGAATGGTTCTTCCCCCACACGGCGGTCCCACCCACACAACCCGAACATTCGGTCAACGAACGCGAAGAACCTGGAATCCTGTTTCCCATGGGTTTCACATCACCCCCCATGGCATCGTAGCGTTTGCCAAAGCTTCCCCACGCTCACCGCCCAAGACACCATGCAATTGCTCCGCTCCCTCGCGATCTCCACACGTCTGGCGATTCAAACGCCTTGGCGACGTCGACAATTGAAGCGAATGTCAGACCAGGGTCAGGCCCCGATTTCGGTGCTGTTTTATCACCGGGTCGCCGACGAGCCGATCAATCCGTGGACGATTTCAAAGCGGGACTTTGAACGCCAGGTTGACTACTGCCGCGAGCATTTTGAATTGATCTCGCTGCAAGAAGTGCAGCGTCGACTCGACACAGGCCACTCGCCTCGGCCGGCGGTTTCATTCACCTTCGACGATGGCTATTCCGAAAACTGCGAATTCGCATTGCCGCTGATGATCCGGCACCGGATCCCTTGCACGTACTTTGTGACCACTGAAAACGTCCGTCACGGACACCCCTTTGAGCACGACCTTCGCCTGGGTCATCCGTTGCCAATCAACACGGTCGAACAAATCAAAGCGGCCGCTGACAGCGGCATCGAGATCGGACTGCACACGGCCAACCATGTTGATTTCAACCGGGTTCACACAATCGAAGAGCTGAACCAAGAAATTGTCGAAGCGAAAAACAACTTGGAAGAGATGATTGACCGACCGGTTCGCTACCTCGCCGTTCCATTCGGCTTGCCACAACAAATGCGTCCAGCTGTCATCGAGACCGCCCGGCAATGCGGTCTCAAAGGAATCTGCAGTGCCTACGGTGCGTACAACTTGATCGGCGATGACTCCTTTCACATCCGACGCTTCCACGGGGACCCACAATTCAATCGTCTCCGCAATTGGTTGACCTATGACGAACGCAAGAATCGTCGACGGCCCACTCTGCCAGACCAAGATGTGCTGAACATCGAACCCGAACTCGCTGCCAAAATCCGCCACCCCGAACTTGCTTTCTCATGAATTCGTTTTCTCAACCCATTCAGCGACCGTTGAAATGCATGTTTGTCATCACCAGCATGCCGGTCGGCGGCGCCGAAACGCTGCTGGTGAACTTGATGCGGCGAATGGATCCAAGCGTGATCCAACCGGAGGTCATCTGCCTGAAGGAACCTGGACCACTCGGAACGGAAATTGCAAACGAGTTCCCCGTTCACAGTGACCTCATTGGTGGCAAGTACGACATCGCGGTGCTGCCCCGATTGGCACGCTTGCTGCGGAAGCGAAACGCCGACGCAGTGATCACCGTGGGTGCCGGTGACAAAATGTTCTGGGGACGCTTGGCTGCGAAGCTGGCTGGCGTGCCTGTGATCGCGTCCGCGCTGCATTCCACGGGTTGGCCCGACGGCGTTGGAAGATTGAATCGCTTGCTCACCCAGATCACCGACGCGTTCATTGGGGTTGCCGAATCACACGGTGAATTCCTTCGCACGTTCGAAAGATTTCCCGCGAACAAGGTCCGCGTCATTCGCAACGGAATCGATTGCGAGCGTTTTCATCCCTCCGCTGAATGCCGCACTTCACCCGACGTTCGGAAAGAACTCGGCTTGGCCCCCGAAACCCCGTTGATCGGAATCGTGGCAGCCCTGCGGAGTGAAAAGAATCATTCGATGCTGATTCAAGCAGCAGCCAAACTGCGGGAACGACACCCCGATCTTCACACGCTGATCATCGGAGAAGGGCCCGAACGAGACACGATCGAACCTTTGATCGAACAACTCGGGCTCACCGATCGAGTCCATCTGCTGGGCAACCGCAGCGACACGCCTCGCTTGCTCGCCGCGATGGATGTGTTCACGCTCTGTTCGCTCAACGAAGCCTCCCCGGTTTCGATTTTGGAAGCTCTGGCCTGCGAAACCCCCGTGGTCGCGACCGATGTGGGCTCCATTTCCGAAACCGTTCTGCCTGGAAAGACAGGCGAGTTGGTCCCCAGCGAGGATGTGAATTCATTCGTTGCCGCGATCGACCGGTTGCTCACGAAAGACGACTTGCGATCGCAATTGGGCCGAAATGGTCGTGAATTGGTCCAAGCCACCGGTTCGCTGCAATCGATGGTCGATGGCTACCAAACGCTCGTTCATGAGATTTTTGCCGAGAAATCCCGAGCCAGCCAACCGGCCTTCGTCGCCGAAGCCGCTCCAAGAACTCGATCCGCTGCAATCAAGGGTGCTTCGAGGGTACCGGTTAGCTGAGTAAACTGGTCGCATGACACTGACCAGCCACATCATCGTTCTGCTCGCCAAGATGTTCAGCGGCTTCACCGTTCGATGGGTGGATTGCCAGCCGGACACCTGCCAACGAATTTACTTTGCCAACCACACCAGCCACCTCGATGCAGTGGTTCTCTGGTCGGCGCTGCCGCACGAAATCCGCTCGCTGACCCGACCCGTCGCCGCGAAAGATTATTGGACCGGAAGTTGGTTCAAAGAACACATCGCACGCAGCTTCAACGCACTGTTGATCGACCGCAAGGAAATCAAGGTCCACAAAAGCCCGATCGACATCATGATCCGGCAAATGGGCGACCTCTATTCGCTGATCGTCTTTCCCGAAGGCAGCCGCTCAGCGGGTGAAGAGATGAGCGACTTCAAAAGCGGCCTGTACTACCTGGGCAAAAAACGCCCGGACCTCGAATTGGTTCCCGTCTACATCGAAAACTTGAACCGAATCTTACCGCGTGGTGAAGTGCTGCCGGTGCCCTTGCTCTCATGCATCACGATCGGTGCTCCTATCTTCTTGGAAACCGGTGAACCCAAAGCCGACTTTTTGCGCCGCGCTCGCCAAGCGGTGCTTCAACTCAAGGAAGTCTGACCATGTCGACACACCCCAACGATCCGTTTCATTCCGGCTCCCCAGTTCACCCGAACGCCGATCCCAACGCTGCGGTGCAGCCCGTCAACAAATCCGGTTGGGGATGCTTCCTATGGGGATGCTTGGGAACACTGACCGTCGCGGTCGTCGTGATGATCGCCAGCATGTTCGGTGTCTACTACTTTGTCACCGGACAAGTCGAAAAGTACACCGACACGCACCCCGCCGATGTTCCCGTGGTCGATTGGGACGAGGCACGCCTGGATGAACTGCAGGCCCGGATCGACGCCTTCAGCGACCAAGTCAAATCGGGCTCGCCGGAAGATTCCAGCGGCGCAGATCCGGATGGCGAGGCTGCAACCGACGGCGGTGGTGATGCCGCGAATGAAGTCGAAGAATCAGCGGTCCCCGCCGATCTCCCTCGAGAATTGCGTCTGACCAGTGAAGAAATCAACGCTTTGATCTCGTCCAACGAAGAACTCCGAGGCAAAGCATTCGTTCGCATTGAAGATGGGCGACTGTATGGCCAAGTCACACTGCCGACCGACCAAATCCCCGGTGGCAAGGGTCGCTTCTTCAACGCCGACGCCGAATTCGAAGTCTCCATGAACAACGGCGTGTTGGTCGTTCGCCTGACCAGCGCCAGCGTCAAAGGCGAACCCATTCCCGAAGCCTTCATGGAAGGATTCTCCCAGCAGAACCTCGCCAAAGATGCTTACGACGATGTCGAGACCGCAGAGCTGCTGCGGAAGTTCGACAAAATCGAAGTGGTCAACGATGCCATCGTGCTGCAGTTGCGAGAACCCGAGTGTGAAACAACCGATTCGGAAGACTCCAACGACGAAGAATCACCTGCTGAAACCGAGAGCCCGGAAACGGAAGCCGCTGCCGAAGAAGCCGCTGTTACCGAGTGACCAGAAGTCAATCGGTTGCCAATCCCAATCGTCTACGGGACGAACCAATACGCCTCACCGGCCGCCTGAAATTCATCCGGTCGTGTCCACCATTGCTCGTCCCGTTCGCCCGTCCAGCGGTCGGACGCGGACTGCACTTTGCCCCGAACCTGGTTCTCGATGCCGCTCTGCTGGATCAGTTGATTCGCGAGCGCCCATTGATACCTGGCCTGCGGAACCGCGGGCACACCGCGAATGGCGAGCGACAACGAACCAAGACGCAGGTCGTGCCAACGATCCGCATCTTCGTCAGCGCCAACCGCTACTTGCCAGGCTGCTGGCAATCGTTCGAGCGCTGATTCATGCACTTGCAGGGACACACGGCTGCTGTGGGGTGAATACAACGCCCAGGCCAACCAGTGATCCCAGTAGCCGCTGCGTTCAAACACCGGCATCACCAAAGCCACCGCCACGGTCGCCCAAGTCAACCAACTCGCTAACCAACTCGCCAACCAACCCACCGGGCGTGGCTCCGACTCAGCGTCCCGGTCGGGTTCCAGTGCCGGCCCAGCAAACAACCACCACGCCTGGATTGCCATCACCACATTCCAAACCATCACCCCGGGACTGTGCCCCAGCCCCAACGGAGACAACACCGTGAGCAAACCAAGGTGCATCGCGGTTGCCATCCACACCCCCAGCATTCGCGTTCGGGACCAGCACAGAGCGAACGCAACACACAGCTCAAATGCGGGGAAGCTGGCCGCAGCAAACAAACGCGTTCGCACCGGCCACGTCGAGACATCGACGCCCACCCACTGCAGCGGAGCCCGCAGAAAGTCTTGCCCCACGGTGTGCAAGAACTGAAAGTCAAACTTGCCGACCGCGCTGAACACATACACGCTGATCGTCAACAACCGAATCAAACGAAAGGCTGGCTCCGAGGCCTGCCCCGATTCATTTCGCGGAGCAAGCGTGAACAAGACCGCATACAGAAACGATTGGTAAACCCAAGGCTGCAATCGATGCTGGTCCAACACCACCGAGATCGCAAGTGACGCGGCAATGATCGGCCACGCCCATCGCGCCCGACCGAGCCCGACGATGACCCAACACGCGATCACAATCACACCGGTGATCACCGTTGAGATCAGGCCGGTCGCTTGCTGAGCCAGGCCAACGTTCGCAAGATCGAACATTGGCACGGCGGGATAATCCCCCGCCCCCGTCCAGCCCGCTGGCAACCACAACCGAAATGTTGCGGCCATCAACGCGAGCAACGCGATGGCCCAAAACGCTTCAAACCTGCCTCGTGTCCGCCTCGTCGTCACCACTACTCACTGCCTTCTGCGGCGGTCTGCACGGCAACGGCGATCTGACGATAAGTCGCTTGCGTCGTCTTGTCGTGACCTTGCACGATGATCGATCCTGGCTCCAGTCGAAGTCCACGACGTGGGTTTTCATCCGCCTTGCGAGTGTCAACGATATCGGTCACTTGAATTCCATTGACCCACGTCGCGAAGTGGTTGCCTTCGGCGACCAGCAGGATTGAATTCCAACGCTCAGGTTCCCCTGCAACCACGCGAGCGTCCTGGCGACGGAAGATCCCACCCGCACCACAATCAGCGGGCTTCAACGGGTTGCCATCGATCAGCTCGTTGCTGACCTGGCACTCGTACCCCATCATTTCGTCGCCCGGAATGGCACGAAAGAACAAACCTGAATTGGATTTTGGATCGTCCATTTTGTAGTCAGCCAACATGACAAAGTCGCCGAACACAGCGTCTGTCTCGAGCTGTTGCTTGCCGCCATCGACCACCAAATGACCGTCGTCGTCGATTCGGTACTCACCTTCCATGCCTTCCCGAACGGTCCAACCTTCCAAGCCATCGGCCAGCAGATTCTTCAGTCCCAACGGACGCAACTGGATGTCTTTGAAAGCGATTCGGCCTTCGCGATGCTGCAAACCGATGTAACCGGTGGTGGGCCGCGTCGCGTCATCGATTTCGCAAGTCACGGTTCCGTCGATCGTGACTCGGAGCGTGGCCCCGTCGCACAAGATGTTCATCGTGTGCCATTTTTCAGGGTCGGTGTCAAACGTCTCGCCCTTTGCTCGCTCGACCACGCCACCGGTTGGAAACGGGTTCGACGGCGGTGCGATGTTGACTTCGTAGCAATCCGCCGTGACGTCTTGTGGATCCAGCGTCGTGCGGACAAACACGCCCGAGTTCGTGTCTTCATCGCACTGGAACTGAAGTTCCAATTCGTAATCACTCCACTGCGTCGACGTGGTCAACAAACAGTTCTCGCCTTGATCGGCCACGATGGTCTCATCTTCCACTCGGAAGTTGGCTTTGCCACCAATCGCCCAACCAAACAAAGTGTGCCCATCGAACAATCGAATCCAGCCCTGTTGGGTGCGCTCGATCGGCAGACGACTGGCCAACAACTTTTCTGCATCCGCTTCAAACACAGGCGGCTCAAAAGAGGCTTCGGTGGAATCCGAGGAAGCCTCTTGCGTGGCATCACCATTGCCGGACGTTGACGAAGCCTCGTTAGCTTCCGCCTGATCGGCGGTCGAATCCGTCCTGGACGAGGAGCATCCGGGAAACATCATTCCTGCCAACAAACAAACGGTCAGCGGGAGGACACAAGACGAGCGTGCAAAAATTAGGTTCATCATTTTCCAAACGATTCAATGAATGCCAAGAGAGATCAGCGGTAGCCGTACCGGTCAAAGTAATCGCTCCAGCGGTCCAGCAAGTGTTTTTCTTGCTCGGGATCCAACTGGTGCGTGTTGGTTTTGTATTGACGATGTTCGTTCTCGGCCCAATCTTGAATGTCTTCGCTGACCGTATCGAAATCACTCAGCCGCAACGATTCGTAAATTTTCCTCAGCGTGCCGACCGGTTCCGCGATCAAATCCTCATAGCGAATGTCGATGATGTGATGCTCATCGATTTCTTGACGATCGGCATGGAAGGAGTCGTACATCTTGGTCAAACAAGTCAGCACGTACTCATCCAGGCCTTCTTCCTTGCTGGTTTGCAAGGACTGCACTTCGTCCAAGCTTCGCCACAACCGGCAGGTGCTCGGAAACAGCGCCCGGGGATCGCGAGTGATATGAACAAACTTGGCTTGCGGGAACGCGCGGGCCAGGTGACCGATGCGGCCAGTGTGGGTGGGACTCTTGATCACCAGCGGTCGATTCGTTGAAACGCTGACTCGCAACAAGAACGAACGCAACGTGGACATCCAGTTTTCGCGTTCTTCCTCGGTGATGTCATTCAGGTCCAAGTACTCCATGTCGACCTGCTGTTGCCGTGGAAACGCGATCCGACGGTAAGGTGACGGGACACCCAAATTCATGAGCGCGAACTCGTCTTCTTGGGGACGGTCCCAACCGGCGTCCATGTTGTCCATCGGCCGTTTGCCCGGCAGCAACCAACTCGCGAATTTCCGGAAGAACCACTGGGTCACCAAAAAGTGCGAGGGCGCAAAGCACTGGAATGTCGAGGGGCTGCTGAATCGTTCATCGCGAACCATCAATTCGTGCAGCAGCGTGGTGCCGCTTCGCCAGTGCCCCACGATGAAGACCGGGGGCCCGTGCAATTCCGCTTCTCGCAACCGTCGCGCGAACAAAACGTTCTGCAGGCACGTCAACAGCGTGTTGATGAACGTTGTCAGCGAAACGCTGATCACCATCGGAACGCGCGAGGGACTGATTTCGAAGTTGCCACTGCGCAACAAACGCCACCATGCGGCAGGACGCATCCCATGCCAAAAACGGGGGCTGTAGAACGGGTACGAGTTCAGCTTGGCCGGTTTTGGGTTCGCCGAGGGGGCGGAAGGCGTTGGAGAGACTTCGGGTTTCGAACTGGATTCCATGCGACTGGTTGCAAGTGTGCCGAAGTTTGGTGGAACGGAAGGGGACAGCGTGACACAAGAAGGAGGCATGCCAAGGTGCCTCGCGGTTCCGATTCGGGTCGCTAGAATACGCCTCCCAGCCGAATTGGCCTATCATCTGAATGGATCGAACCTAGATTTTTTGCGTGTTTCGAGCTTCCAAGTCGCCTGATCCGCAATTTCGAATTCAATCTTCCGCTCGGCTCCGCCGAATTCCGCCTTCTCCGCCCGACCTCCTTCATGACGTCTCCCAGCAAAGATCTCTCGATCGCGGATCTGCAAAAGCACATCCACCGCATGTATTACGACAAAGATGTCGCGCGCGGTGTGGACGGCACGTTCATGTGGCTGATGGAAGAGGTCGGGGAACTCGCCTCCGCCCTTCGGGGGGACGACCGAGAAAACCTGGCCGAAGAGTTTGCCGACGTCATCGCCTGGCTGTTCACGATCGCGAATGTGGCTGACATCGACTTGGCAGACGCCTTGTCCAAGAAATACGGCAACGGATGCCCTGGTTGTGGCCGATTTCAGTGCGAATGCAGCCTGAGTGAAAAACCATGACCCAAGGCAATCCACTGTCTCATCCCCGAACCACTCGCCCCACCAGCACCACTTTGCTGGCATTCGTTCTGGTCCTGGTGCCCTGCGTGTTGGCGACCAACAGCAGCGCCCAGGAACCCGTCTCCCCCAGCACGCAGGCCAATTGGGCAGGCATCCAAGGGCATTACCGTCCCGGGCAGTGGACCGCGGTTCGCTTGAAACCCTCGGAAGCGGAGTCAACCTTTGGCAAGGCGATTCCGGTCGAGCAACTCAGTGACTTGTTGATTGAAACCGTTGACGGCGACGGCGCGGTGGTCACCTATGAACAACCCAGCCTTGCCGAGGACTCGCCGTTTGCACTCGTCATTCCCGGCAGCGAAGCGGCTCCGATCATCGTTCGATCCGGCGATCAGATCCTGGCCCGGACTCGGTTGCCCGAATTGGGTATCCCGGCCAACGGCCCCTCGATGATCCCCTTGGGCATGCCCTGGGTGATGGTCTTTGGCGACCCCCTGGGCATCGACACCGTCGGCGTGAATGAGTTGCTCAGTCGGGAAGCTTCCGTCGCGGTGACCCGCATCCAAGACCCCGCGGCGGTCCCGGACCATGCTTTGGCGCTCGACGGGATCGACCTCTTGGTGGTCAATGCGGCCGGAATTCCGATCCTGAAAGAACTCAGTCCCTCGCAGCGTACCGCGATCTCACAATGGGTCCAAAACGGCGGCGAAGTCCTGCTGACATTGGGCGAGAAAGCCGAATCGCTGTTGGAATCCGCTGACTGGTTGGCGGACTTGCTCCCCAGTTCCGTGGCCACCGCTGAAACCATTCGCCTCGATCCATCTGGCCTGGAAACTTTCACCAGCAGCCAAACTCGGCTGCCTCCATTCGAAGGCCTGCAACTGCCCAAAACGTTTGGCCGCGATGGCGTTGGCGAAATGCTCATCACAGGCCGCACCAGCCGCCGGGTCAGTCTCCCGTTCGCGGTTCGTTACGTGTCTGGCTTTGGCCGAATCACGGTGCTCGCCGCCGACTTGGAGTCCCCCGCTTTCGCCGAGTGGCCGCAGCGGATGGACTTGGTCATGCTGCTGATTGGCGACTCCCTTCGGCATGCGGACGAAGACAACGTCAGCGAAAGCATTCGGCTCAGTGGATTCGCTGACCTCGCCGGTCAAACTCGCGCCACACTGGATCGTTTCGAGCTCAAACGACCATTCAGTTTTGCGATTCTGGCAGTGATCATCGGATTGTTGATCGCCTTGGTCGGCCCGCTGGATTACCTGCTGATGCGAAAGTTCAACCAGCGTGCCTGGATTGGTTGGCTGACATTCCCCGTCGTTTCGGTGGCGTTGTCGATCGGCCTTTGGATGGCCGCTCAACCGCGAATCGCTGCGGAAACCGGCACCACAGATGTGCCTGAGACCGCTCCGGCTGCCGTGGACGACGCGTTGCTTCGGACCAACTCGATTGAGTTCGTGGACATCGATGCCGAATCTGGATTTGGCCGCTTGTTTCGTTGGGCGTTCGTCTACTCGCATCCATCCAGCCGCGTTCGGATCGCGACTCGAACCACCGCCGAAACCCAAGCGGTCGCGGACAAGTTCCATCACCAAGTCTTGGCGCCGTTTGGAACGCCGAGCCTCTCGATGGGAGGCATTCAAATTGAGTCTTCCGGGAAATCCTGCAGCGTTTTGCTGAATCAAACCGATCCATCGTCGCCCCTGAGCAGCCAAATCGCAGGCATGCATTTGGCACCACGAAGCAGCAAATCGATCGCACTGCAGACGCAGTTTTCGACGGACATGCCGCAGCAGACGCTCCAACGACGACGTGGCAGCGAACTCCTCAACGGCAAACTCATCAACACGCTGCCAGTCGACTTACTCGACGGCATGCTGATCTATCAAAACTGGGTTTACCTGCTTCCGACACGACTCCCCGCCGGTTCGCAAATCGACGAAATTGACTCGCTTCGCCAGAAGAACTTCCGCTGGCAATTGTCGCGGCAACGCGCCTTGGAAAGCAATTCGGAAGGCGAATCCTGGGATGTGACCACCGTCGACCAACCGCGGCGATTGGCCGAAATGTTGATGTTCCACGACGCCGTTGGCGGACCGCGATACACCGTGCTTCGCAATGAGGTGCTCAGCCACCTGGACTTCAGTTCACTGCTGACCGCGGACCGCTGCATTTTGGTGGGACGCTGCCGATCGCCTTGGTCGGAATTGGTGGTGACCCCCGAATCGGCCGATTCTGACAGCACCTCCCAAACCGCGGCGTCGCTGGCGACTTCCGAGCAATCCAATTCCTACGTCCGTTTGGTTTTGCCGGTCGAAGAAGTCCGACGTTGATTGAATTCCCCCGTTTGTTTCCCTTGTTCTGCATCGTGCCGGCTCGTGATCAAGACAGTTGACCTGACGAAAAAATACGGCGACGCGTTCGCGATCCGCGCCATTGATTTGGACCTGGAAGCGGGCGATTTGTTCGGTTTCATTGGCCCCAATGGGGCTGGCAAAACGACGACGATGCGGATCATCGCCACACTGTTGGAACCCAGCTGGGGCGAGGCCTACGTGTGCGGCCACAGCGTCCACACGCAGCCCAAGGAAATCCGGCGATTGGTCGGCTACATGCCCGACTTCTTTGGCGTGTACGACGACATGACGGTGGTCGAGTACCTCGAGTTTTTCGCCGCGGCTTACCGGATCGGCGGAGAAGCCCGTCGCAAACGCGTCAATGAAATGCTGGAAGTTGTCGACCTGGACTTCAAACGCGACGCCTATGCCAACACGCTCTCACGCGGGCAAACCCAGCGTCTGGGACTTGCGCGAACACTGCTGCATGACCCCCAAGTCTTGCTGCTCGACGAGCCGCTTTCTGGACTGGACCCGCGGGCTCGGATTGAGATGCGGAACCTGCTGCGCAGGCTCGGTGAGATGGGCAAAACGGTGATCGTCAGCAGTCACATTCTGCCGGAACTGGCCGACGTGTGTAACAAAGTGGGAATCATCGACCGCGGGGAACTCAAACAGAACGCTCGGGTGACCGAGGTGATTCGCATGGTCCGCGAACACACGGTGCTGATCATCCAACCCAGTCAACGCGAACAAATGGCCCGGATCGCGGAGCTTTTCGAGGGGCACCCCTTGGTTCAGTCGACCCAGCCGGGCGACGATGCGGTGCGAGTGATTTTGAACAGTGACACGGACGACTACACCGAATTGCCCAAGTTGCTGATCGACAACGGCATCGGTTTGAAGCGATTTGCCGAAGAAGAATTGGACCTGGAATCCGCCTTCATGGCCCTCACCAAGGGCACCAGCACCCGCATGTGAGCGTCCGAGCAGACAAATTTGGCCGAATCGGGCGTTTGAGTGCCATTCTGTACCGATTCTGTGGTTGAGGCGTTTTGGGCGGGGTACTAAGTTACGCGGCATGAAATACCGCCAAATCGACCGAATTACCGAACTGACGCCCGGCCAACGCTTGGTCGGTGAACGAACTTTGGCGGCAGACGAAGAGTACCTCGCCGACCATTTCCCCCGATTCCCCGTCATGCCCGGCGTGATGATGCTCGAAGCATTGCATCAAGCCGCCGTGTGGTTGGTCCGAATGTCGCCCGAGTTTGATTCCGCTTTGGTGCTTCTACGAGAAGCCAAGAGCGTCAAATTTGGTGATTTTCTGTCGCCCGGTGAGACACTGACGGTGGAAGCTGAGATATTCAAACGCGACGGAGCGTTGACGATTGTCAAAGCCAAAGCTCGCAAAGGCGACCGGACGACCGTTTCAGCCCGTTTGATCCTTGAGAGCTGCTCTAGTGGCGACCCGGAACATCTTGGTACCGACGCGGACGTTCAACGACTCTCTCGCGAGCAATTTTTTTCCCTGTTCAGCGACTCCCCCGCCGCGATGGCCCTGCGCCGTCCCGGCGAGAACATTTCGCCGACCATGACCCCTCACTCTGTTTGAAACACACTTAGGATTAGGAACGCACGATGGCGCTCTCAGAAGACGAAATTTTCACCAAAGTCCAAGAAGCTCTCGTTGACGCCTTGGGTGTCGACGACGACGAAGCCACTCGCGATGCCACTTTGGTGGGCGATCTCGGCGCCGAATCCATCGACTTCCTGGACATCGTGTTCAAGCTCGAAAAAGCTTTCGACATCCAAATCCCTCGCGAAGAACTGTCACCAGAAGACATTCTGACAAACAGCCAATACGTCCAGGACGGTGTTGTCACCGCCGACGGAATGGCCGAACTGAAGAAACGGATGCCTTGGGCCGACCTGTCGAAGTTCCAAGAAAACCCACGGGTCCAAGACTTCGGCAACCTGCTGACCGTTGGCGACTTGTGCAATTACGTCAACAGTAAAGTCAACCAGTAAGCATCCGCGTAACAACCGAAGGCAGCCTGCCATGCGATGGTTTTGGGTGGATCGCTTCACCGAATTTGTGAGCGGATCTCATGCGTCCGGCGTGAAGAACGTCGCGCTGGACGAAGAGGTCGTTGACGATTACTGCCTCGGCTACACGATGCTTCCGCCAACTTTGATCATCGAGGGTCTCGCTCAATTGGGCGGGATCCTGGTGCACGAGAAATTTGGCTTCACCAAACGGGTCGTTTTGGCCAAAGTGGGCAGCGCGAAGTACTATGCACCAGCGCGGCCTGGCGACTCACTTCAGTACCATGTCAAACTGGAACGCACCCAAGACAGCGGCGCTACCGTCGCCGGCACCAGCCACTGCGATGGTGTGCTGCAAGCCGAAGTCGACCTGATGTTTGCCTTCCTCGAAGAAGGCCACCTGATCGATGGACCGCTTTTCAATCCAGGCGATTTGCGGGCCATGATGCGAATGATGAACTTCTTTCACGTCGCCGTCACGGCTGACGGAGAACCGATTCCCTTTCACGAAAATCTGTAAACGTCCATGTCGTTGCGTCGCCGAGTCGTCGTCACCGGGATCGGCATGATCAACCCCATGGGTTGGGATGTCGCCACCGTTTGGTCTGGTCTGCAAGCAGGCGGCAGCGGCGTTGCGCCCACGACGCTGTTCAACGCCAGCGGTTTCCCCACGAAAATCAGTGCGGAAATCAAGAACTGGGACATCACCCAAGCCGTGGAAGACGGCAAGAAACACGTCCAACGCGGTCGTCATACCCAGTTTGCCATCGCCGCTGCCACGCAAGCGATGAACGACAGCGGTGTTCTATCAGCGATGAAAGATCCCACGCGGATGGGCGTCTACCTGGGCAGTGGTGAAGGCAACCAGGACTTCAACACGTTCAGTAAAATGATGGTCGCGGCTCTGGCCGACGGATCCTACGACCCAACCAAGTTCATCGCGGCCGGCTTGAGCTTGCTCGATCCAGCCAAAGAACTGGAGCAAGAACCCAACATGCCGGCGGCTCACCTGGCCGCTCGCTTCAACGCCCAAGGCCCGAACTTCAACTGCTTGACCGCCTGTGCGGCCAGCAGCCAAGCGGTCGGCGAAGCCACCGAAATCATCCGCCGCGGCGAAGCCGATGCCATGCTGGCCGGCGGAACTCACAGCATGATTCACCCCTTCGGCGTGACCGGATTCAACTTGCTGACCGCACTGAGCGAGAGCAACGACGATCCCACCAAAGCCAGCCGCCCCTTCGACGCAGGCCGCAACGGCTTTGTACTGGGTGAAGGCTCCGCCATGGTTGTGCTCGAAGAACTCGAATCTGCCAAGAAACGTGGCGCGACAATCTACGGTGAAGTTGCGGGCTACGGCACCACCGCCGACGCCTACCGCATCACTGACATTCCACCCGATGGCCACGGTGGGATCGCGTCCATGCGAATGGCAATTGCCGACGCGGGACTGAATCCATCCGACATCGGTTACGTCAACGCTCACGGAACCAGCACCAAAGTCAACGACCGCGTCGAGACCAAAGCGTGCCGGGAAGTGTTCGGCGACAACGCGGATCAAACCCCCGTCAGCAGCACCAAGAGCATGATGGGTCACTTGATTGCGGCCGCTGGTGTCACCGAAATGATCGTGTGCCTGATGGCGATTCGCGATTCGGTGTTGCCACCAACGATCAACCAAGACACACCGGACCCCGATTGCGATCTGGACTACGTGCCCAACGAAGCACGCCCCGCCAAGATCACACACGCGCTGAACAACAGCTTCGGTTTCGGCGGCCAAAACGTGACCCTGTGCCTGAGCCGTTTCGACGGCTAAGCAGGCAGTGCCGTTTTTTGGCGCGTTTTCACAGGGCGCACCCAAGGCAACGCGGCGCTGGTTTCGGTTCTGCACCACGCCCCAACGGGACGTTCGAAATATAAATGGTGGCTGGCGTCTGGGTTTCGCCCCGGATGGGGCCGTCGTGGGAGTTGGGGGCGTCCCTCGCTCACGCGTCGGGTTGTGATGGGTGGTCTTGCGCGACGCTGACGGGCAAAAGTGCCCATCCTCCATGCGTTGAAACGTCGTTGAGGACTGAGGTGACATGCACCTCTCGCGGTCCGGCATCACGCCCGATCTAAAACTTCCGATCAACGGCGAAGTCAGCAATCGTCTTCAACGACTCAAGCGCCGACGAAGGTGCGAATCCACTGATCGCTTCGATGGCACTGAGGCGATACGATTCCGCCACTTTTCGCGTGTAGTCCGCCGCATCGCTCTTCCTCAGCAGTGGCATCACGCCGCCCAACCGATCCTCCGGCGGCAATCGCAACGCATCCAATGCGGCCGCCGCGACGGCTGGGTCGTCGTTGCGAAGCAACCGGATCAGCGGCAATGTGATCTTGCCTTGCTGCAGATCGGTTCCCAGGGTCTTGCCGACATCGTCGTCGTCGCCCCAAAGATCAAGGAAGTCATCTGCGATTTGAAAGGCGATCCCCAGATCATTGCCAAACCGCGCGAACGCTTCGACTTGATGCTCATCGCCACCACTGAGATCCGCACCGATCTGACAGGACACGCGAGTCAGTTCTGCCGTCTTGCCACGAATGATGTCGAGATAGGTTTCCTCGTCAATGTCCAACCAATCACGGCCGAGCACCTGACGCAGTTCGCCTTCACAAACCTTCTGAGCGGCCTGCCCAACCAAACGGCACGCCAACGTCGATGGAAGCGTTGCGGCGAGGTAAAAACTTTGCGCGAACAGGTAGTCCCCCAGCAAAATACTGGTGTCGTCATTCCACCGAGCATTGATGGTTGGAACGTGACGGCGAGTCGTGGCCTTGTCCAGCACGTCATCGTGAATCAGTGTCGCGGTGTGGACCATTTCGACCACCGTTGCCATCACCACATGATCTTCGGTGGTGGCAGATTCCTCGGTTGTCAGTGGGTTTTTGGCGGTCCGGTCGGCATGCGTGGCGGCTCCCGACAACAGCAACAACGCGGGTCGCAAACGCTTTCCACCGAGCTGGGTCCCGTGACGCAAGACTGGCACCAATGCCTCATATCGGGATTGCAGTTCACGGTGCAGGCGAGCATCCACCGCCGCCAATGACTCCACAATCGGAGCGTAAATCGACCGCAGAGGACTGGAATCGCCGGCGTCCAACGATGAACCGATGTCACCTTCCGACGCATGAGCGGACGAATCGGACCGGTCCGCTCGCTTGGAAACAGCGGACTTTGAAGATGGAGGGACCACAGACCGATCCATGACGCGACCAGAGAAACAAAAAGGGGAATTGAAAACCGCCAATCATCCGGCGACAGGGCGTTTATGAATACCCCCGTATGACTTAAACCGAACACCGGCTCGGAGGACAACCTCGAATTCCCTCGCGATTTTTCAATTGGCTGAATCCCCTGCGGTTGCTTCTCCCGAATCAGGCGTTCGCTGGAACACACCGCTCTTGCCGCCGGACTTCGACTCCAACCGCACCTGATCAATCTCCATCGATCGATCCACCGATTTCAGCATGTCGTACACGGTCAGGGCCGCGGTGGTGGCCGCGGTCATCGCTTCCATCTCAATTCCGGTCTTGCCTGTCGTCCGAGCCGTTGCGATGCACCGCAGGGATTGGCGAGTAGCCCCAGCAACCTCGCCCGGCTCGGAATCGGTCACCCAATCAAAGTCGATGGACACCGCTTCGATCGGAATCGCGTGACACAACGGGATCAAGTGCGACGTCCACTTGGCCCCTGCGATTCCGGCCAACCTCGCCACTGCCAGGACATCGCCCTTCTTGGCATCGCCACGCCGAATTGATTCGGCGGCATCGGCTGACAGCCGAATCAGCGCCGACGCGACCGCTTCGCGGACCGTGGTCTCCTTGCTGGTCACGTCGACCATGTGGACTTCCCCGGCAGCATTGAAATGAGTCGAGCGTGGTTCGGGTTTCATGGCGGAATCAAAACGGCGAAGACAATTGTAGAACGGGCTCGGTCAAGACACGCGTTGACCACGCCAGGCTCGGGCCCAGGCAACTTTAGCTGCCGCCCACATGAGCACAACCAAAGCGGCATGCACATTCAGATCCACTGGCCTCAATCAAACCTCTCAGGTGAGCCTGCCAGGCTCTGAGAAGCGATCCTGGCGATTCCAGCGATGATTCCGTCACACAAGGCTGGCGGCATCACCCAAGCCGGGTGGGCGTGGGGAACCAAACCGTTACCCCCGGCATCCAATCAAAAAGATTTGGGAAAGTTTTTTTGGCAATGTTGATTGATGTTGACAAGCAAAACACGTGATTCCAGCAGTCGATTCGCTGATAGTGATTGTTCGCGATGAATCACATTAAAGAGTTGACCCGGATTTACTCGACACTATGTCTCGGAAGGGAGCAGTTTGGCTTCGGCTGAAACGCTCCCGGACACCCAGGGGGGAATTCTGGGAAAAGGTGCTTCGGTGTCTCACCGCCGCAGGAAGGGTTCGTCATGATGACGGTCCACAATTGCAATGGTGATTCCTAGCACTGCCAACGGGCGATCTCAGCCGATCGTTCCGCACCAACAAATCGTATTGCATGAACCCAACGTCAGGATGACGCTGGGGGGAATGAAACGAGTGCGATGTTGCGGAACGCTGGGCCGAGTGTCACTTGCGGGCTTTCTATGGTTCTTCCCGCCGATTGCATGCCCATGCGGTCGTTTGACCAGACTCATTACATTTTCATCGCGAGAATCCCGAATCGGAAAGCGTTCAGCAGGACGCGAGCCGGCAGGCCCAGACCCAGCGTTTGACAACCTCAACCATCATCAATCGAAGCACGACCCACCGTGAACAGATTGGTTCCCAACGAGATTTTCGTTGAGAGCGTGTGGATGAGAACGGAGAGCGAAAGAAGGGCCACAGGGGCAATGGTTACCGACGCACCATTGTTCCAAGGGAAGAATCAACGAGGCGTTTTGGAGCACCTAGTATGAAGGTCTTCACAACTGGACAGGTCGCTAAGATCTGTAAAGTTGCCCCACGAACTGTTAGTAAATGGTTCGATTCGGGGCGTTTGAAAGGCTACCGCATTCCTGGATCGCAAGATCGCCGGATCCCGCGGGAGTATTTGATTAAATTCTTGAAAGAGCATGGTATGCCCTTGGGCGACCTGGAAGACGAAGCGATGGCAAAGTGCCTGATCGTCGCCCAGGACCAAGTTCTCATTGAGAACCTGAAGCGTGAATTGCCACCCGAGAAATCGTTCAAAGTCGCTGTTGCAGCCAGCGGATTTGAAGCGGGAATTCAAGCCGAAAGCTTCAACCCAGACTGCATCATCGTGGACTTCTCGATCGGCAAGATCGAAGCGGTTCAGATTTGTCAAAACCTGCGAAAGAACATCGATTTCACCGATATCGTGTTGATTGCGTTGTTGCCAGATGATGGTCAACCAATGAGCTTCGATCGCAGCAGCATCAACGAGACGTTCAAAAAACCGTTCGACGCCCACTTGTTGGCAGAACGTTTGCGAACCCTCGTCGGAGCAAAGAAGGAGTTGGTCTAAGACCGACTTTGAAGGGCCTCTGTGCCACCCCGCCTCGACGCCCTTCATGCGAACCCGCTCGCATGAAGGGCGTTTTTTCGTTGGCACCTGCCCTCATCAACCAATCGCCCTTCTCGGCGAATGGGTTGTGTGAACAGAACACCTGGCGCATCGCAACTTTTTTGCGACTCAAATTTGCGTCCCCTCTCTGGGATCGATAAAACCATGGACGATCGTTCGCGTTCGTCCATTGGAATCATCGAGGTCAGCCATGCGCCACGAAAAGACAATGCCTTGCACGAAAAGTGCTTGGTTCCTTCTCGCTTGCTTCGCGAGCATCTGCTGGCCGCCCATCCAAGCCCAGGACACAACGGCGAAGGCGCCCCCGCATGTCAGTGGCCCCACCGTCACCGGCACCATCATGATGCCCGACGGCAGTCCATCCAGCGGAGCAACCGTCTTCCTGTTGGAAAGCAACGGACGCTCATTTCGTTTGCCCACGCATCCGTTGAGAACGGAAACCCAATCGGATGGAACATTTCAGTTCGACAACGTCCCCGTCGGCAGACATCGCTTGTGGGCAGAGACGGATCAATTCACGACGCTGGCTGAGAAACTGCGAGGCGCCATCATCCACGTCGAAGCAGAACCGCCGAGCGAACCCAGCGACATCGAATTGAATCTGCATCCCGGCTGTGGTTACGACGTGGTCGTGCACGATGCCGAGACGGAGCAACCGATCCCCAACGCACGGATCTCGTTTGGCTGGACCGACATCGTTCGCGAATACGCCACCGACGACGATGGCATCGCGAAGCCACGAAACTTGGCGATGTCAGATTGGTACTTCATCGCCAAAGCTGATGGCTACGCCACCAAGTTCCTCAAGACATCCAAACAAGAACTCGGAACCGTCCTCCCACTTCGGTTTGACTTGGACCGTGGCGGAAAGCTGGTGGGCATCTTGCGAGACGGTGACGACCAACCCATTTCCGACACCAAAGTTTCGATCAGCGCGGCGTCAAGTGGGATGGAACCCGGCTACGGATCGACCGTCACGAATGCAGCCGGCGAGTTTTCGTTCGACGGCTTGCCCCTCGGCAAAACGTTTCGTCTCTCTGCTTCGAAAGACGGTTACAATCGCGGCAGCCATGAATGCACGCTGACTTCGGCTGAGGGATCAACTCAAGCTGATTTTGTGATGCTGAAACGTCCCTATGGCGGCGACGTCCGAGTCACCGTGCTCGACGAGAACGCCGAACCGTTGCCGGGGGCCAAGCTGACCAATCGAGGCAACAGCACCGCCGATGTCCTCTCCGGCGAGACCAATGATGAAGGGGTCTGCCTGCTGCAAAATTTGTACACTGGCTACGCGGGGTGCCAGGTGACGGTCAAGGCAGAGGGCTACATCGCTGTGCAGCACGACGTCGAACCGGGAACCATCGAATCACCGGCACAACTCACGGTCAGCCTTCAACCTGGCAAGACGCTTCGCGGCAAAGTGATTCTTCCCAGCGGTGCCCCAGCGCCCAAACTGACCGTCTATTACGATGGCGGCGAGAACCCCTTCAACGGTCTGGGAGGCCGAGTTGAAACCGACGCCGAGGGCAAGTTCGAAATTCGCGGACTGGAATCTCAAACCACGCTGACCCTTTCAACGCCATCGAAGTACGCCCCCGTTCGAAAACTTCTCGTACAAGTCATCGACGAAGAGCTTGAACTTCCACTGCAAGCCGCTGGCGTCCTGATCGCTCGCGCGGTGGACGCGAGCACGAATGCTCCCATTGCCAGCTTCAATGTCAAACTCGGGTTCTGCGAAGACAGGCGAGCTGGCGACCCTCGTCCAGGCGGAATCTCGTCGAGTCTGACACGTCAGGGTGAAAACATTCAGGGCACCAAAAAGGAGTTTCGCCTGAACGGTCAGACGCCGGGCACGCCGTACAAACTGATCGTTTCTGCGGACGGCTACGAAACCAAGATCGTGGATAGGGCCGAAGTCCAATCGGCGGAAGGGGCCGAGACGCTGGACGTGCCTCTGAAACGCCTGCGGGCGGAAGATTATCACGCCGTCGCTGGCCAACTGCTCGACTCCGAAGGGAATCCGATCGCCGGCGCGTCGGTACGATTGTTGGTCGGTGGCGCCGTCCCACAACCGATGGGCAATGGGCGGATGCAGGGCTGGCGTTTCTATCACTGGGGGTTGCTACGACGCGACGACATCGAAAACCGAGACCAATGCTTGCAGGTTTTTAAAGCCACCAGTGACGTTGACGGCCGATTCGAATTCACCAGCGTCCGAAAGGAGACTCCGTGGCTGGAGCTGTTTTACTTTGGGACGAACTTGATGCCGCAGCGGTATTCGAACCTGCGGGATTTCTCCGACCTGGAACTCACCGACTTGGTCGTCCAAGCCGAAGCCCCCGCCAGCCTGACGATCGACCTCGACCTGAACGATTGGCCGACCGCAGACTCAGTCACATTGCAAGCGAAGGATTACATCAACGGCCAGAACGCGGTCGATTTGGCTTTCGAGAGTGAATCAAAAAAGCTGGTTGATGGGCCACCAATTGTTTTCTCAAATCTTCCCTCCGGCACCTATTCCGTTCTCCTACAGGCCAAACCGGTGCCGCTCGGGAATGGTGGCTACCGTGTCCAATCGGTTCATCAGCAAGCGATCACGATCGAATCGGGGCGTTCGCACGACATCGAATTGAAACGATGAACGCGTGCAGGCCAGAAACCACGGAAGCGGCGACCAACAGCGCGTATTCGTCGTCGGCAGACCATTTCGACACCGAAATGCTTCCACGCTGACGCCTCGTTTTGAGTTTCGGACGAAGCGGCTACACTAACCCGTCGCGACGGACGACGATCCCTTGCATCATTGATCCGCCCAAAGCTGCTTTTGTGAAATTGCGATTTCTCGCGAGCCGTGCCCGCCTTCCCCCCGTGACCTCATGGCCCATCTCACCGCTTCCATCGACGGCAACCCTTCGGGCACGTTTCAGTTAGACCGAGACGAAATGCAGGTGGGACGTCACCCCGATTGCGACATTGTGGTCGACGCCGGAGCCGTCAGCCGTTTCCATGCGAAAATCGTCAAGACGGGCAACGAGTTCGCTGTCGAAGACGCCGGCAGTCGCAACGGAACCTTCGTCAACGGGCAACTGCTGGCGCGGCCTCACGTGCTCTCCGAAGGCGACCGAATCCGAATCAGCGAAGTCATGCTGGTCTTCCACGGCGACGAAGCACCGGGCTTTGCCAGCGGAAGCGGCAGTGGCGAAATGACCTTCGATGGATCCAATTTTGGGATCTTGATGGTCGATGAGACTCACGCGAAACAGATCACTGGTCCCAAGGTCGAGTTTCGTTCGGGTGACGATGGCCTGAAGATGTCGGCGACGGCGGAAGCCAAACTGGCCGCCTTGATCGCCATCAACAGCAATCTGACCGGTGCCATTTCCGTCGATGACGTGCTGCCCAAAGTCCTCTCGAGTTTGTTTCAAATCTTTCCATCGGCCGACCGCGGTTTTGTGGTCATGGAAACCCCCGACGGGGCATTGGTTCCTCGTTGGGTCCAATTGCGAAACAAAACGGACGACACCGAAACGATTCGGATCAGCCGAACCATCATTCGCCAAACGATGGAAACCGGTCACACCATTCTGTCGCTCGATGCGATGGACGACAGTCGGTTTGACAGCAGCGAATCGATCGCCGACTTTTCGATTCGCTCCATGATGTGCGCGCCCCTGCACGACGAAGACGGCAATGCCATCGGCGCTTTGCAAATTGACTCCACCCAGGGTCGCGGCCAATTCCGAGACGAGGACATCGACTTGCTGACCGGCATCGCTGCCCAAGCCAGTGTGGTGATCAACAACGCTCGCATGCACGAACGCGCATTGCGACAACAGGAAGTCGAACAAGATCTCAAGCTTGCCAAAGAAGTTCAGCGAGCCTTCCTTCCTGCAAAAGAACCGAAGGTTCCAACCTATTACCTCGAGAGTTTTTACCAAGCCGCCAACCACATCGGCGGCGACTACTTTGACTACGTCGACCTGCCGGACGGACGGCTCGCTGTCGTGGTGGCGGATGTCGTCGGCCACGGGGTGGCCGCCGCGATGTACATGGCCAAACTGTCGGCGGAGACTCGATTTTGCCTGGCCAGCGAACCCGATCTCGCTCGCGCGGTGGAACGTCTCAACGACCGCATGAGCGCCTTGGAAGTCCAACGCTTCGTGACCTACCTGTTGGTTGTGATCGACCCGCAGTCCAATGAACTCAAGATCGTCAACGCAGGCCACATGCCTCCCATCGTACGCGATGCGGTGACTGGCAAAATCAGCGAACCGGGCGACGAAGACTCCGGCCTGCCGATCGCGATCGACGAAGGCATGGACTACGCCGTGACCACGGTCCCCATGCACGCGGGTGACCTGGCGTTGATGTACACCGATGGTTTCAGTGAAGCACTCAACGCAAAAGAAGAAGAGTGGGGAACCGATCCACTTCGCCAAATTGTTCTCAATGCGGTCCCCTCGGGCGAAGACGACGAGCCCTTGGCCAAAACGGTCAAGGGTGACATCGTTCGCCAAGCGTTCGAGCACATGGGAAGCGCAGTGCAATTCGACGACATGTGCCTGGTCATCATTGAACGAACCGAAGATGCCGTCGGAGGCAAACCGCGAAGCGCCCCCGCCCTTGCCGAACCCGGTGAAGAACCACCCAAAACCTCCAAACAATCTGAAACGATCAACGAACTGGATATCAACGACACCCTGCCAACCGATCTGTCGGAAAACGGCTGATCGCCTAACGCACCTTGTGTTTTCGATCACCGTCACCGGCACGTGTTTCGACCCGCTCCATGACGCAAGAAGGTCTTGACGACTTTCGCGACGTTGACCTCCAATTTTTTCAGCTCTCCCAGACCTCTCGCCGCCTTCTTAAGACACGCAACTCATCATGACCAAGACAACCTGCCGCTGGGGAATCTTAGGCGCCGCAAACATCGCTCGTAAAAACTGGAAAGCCATTCGGATGAGTGGGAACGGCGTCGTTGCCGCCGTCGCCAGCCGGGATGTGCAGCGGGCCGAGTCCTTCATCCACGATTGCTCGCTGGAATGCCCCCCCGTGACCACTGCAGCCGATGGCTCCGCGGAACTGACTCGCCCCGAGGCCATGGGCGATTACCAAGCGATGCTGGACCGCGACGACATTGACGCGGTTTACATCGCTGTGCCAACGACGCATCGCAAAAAATGGGTGCTCGCCGCGGCCGCAGCAGGCAAACATGTGATCGCTGAAAAACCATTCGCCGTTCACAGCGACGACGCCAACGAAATGGCCGATGCCTGCCGCGAAGCTGGTGTGAACCTGATGGACGGCGTGATGTTCGATCACTCCAGCCGACTGCCTGAACTCAAACACACGCTGACCGACCCGGTCGCGTTTGGCGACCTGAAACGAATCCAAACGCACTTCTCATTTTGCGGTGATGACTCGTTCGAAGAAGCCAACATTCGCGCCAATGCAGAACTCGAACCACACGGTGCACTCGGCGACCTGGGTTGGTACTGCATCCGATTCACACTTTGGGCCGCCGGGGACCGACTGCCAGTCGCCGTCAGCGGCCAATCGACCGTCCGCTTGGATGAAGGCCGCGTGCCCGGTGAATTTCAAGGCGAGATGCGATTTGATGACGGACTGACCGCGGGCTTCTTCTGCTCGTTCTTTTCCGTCAACCAGCAAACCGCCACCCTCTCCGGCAACCGCGGCTATGTGACACTGAACGATTTCGTGCTGCCATTCAACGGCTCCGAATCCAGCTGGGAAACGCACCAGCACGAACTGTTCATCGACAACTGCCGCTGGAACTTCGGCAAACACACTCGCCAACAGGGCGTCACCGAACACGCCAGCGGCGAAGCGGACTCCCAAGAAACACGCATGTTCCGGCACTTCGCGGACGAAGTCCTGCACGGCCGCGTCGAGACTCGCTCGGCGGACATCGCGATCAAGACCCAACAAGTGCTTGACGCACTGCGTCGCAGCGACGCCGACGAAAGCAATTGGGTCTCGCTCTAGCAGGTGAACAGGAATGATGGGGAAGAACCACTGAGCCGTTTGGGCGTTGGCCTGGACTGCGAACCGCCTGGAGCTCCAGAGGACTTCGGTTGCGCAAGTTTTACCCCGAAGGGATGGCAGACAGGAGCCGGTGGTTTGAACGATGCTATCCTTACCGAATTTTCAGCAGTCCAGCGTTGGCACCGATTGAACGCCCCGTCGTCCGTTTCAGCTGGGCTTCTCATAAAACTTGCTGATATCCAGTTCTTGCTTCTGCTCCTGTTCCATCAACTTCAAACGTGACTCCATTCGTTCGATACGCCGGAGCAACAGCGGGATCGTGTCACGATCTTCGGTCACGCGAACGGGGCGAGGCACCGGTGGGTAACCCAGGTGCCGCTGCATCGCACCAAACAAGTACACCGGATCTTTGCGACGGTTCGCCAAAGCGATGCGGCCTTCTTTCTCGCCAAACAGAAACGGCCCCTTCTGACTGACGTCTTGATCAGCTTCGATCAACCGGCGCCGATACTCTTCGCTGCCCAGAAATAGCAAATCCGCCAAGTCAACCAGGCCCACCTGGGCTCGCAGATTCAGCAACCACTGCGACCATGACGAGTCGTAGACCGGATCCTGGCTCATCGCCAACAAGCCGGCGTCATAGCCCAACCGGTTTCGCGAAAGCGTTTCGAACTGAAAGAAAAAGAAGCCGCAACGATTGTGCTGCAACATCGCTTCCGGAGTGGCCGGCCCGCGATGGTGCGGATTGGCCCGTGCAGCCGGCAACGCGTCCGACTCCACCGCTTCCAACTGCTCACTGAACTGAGACCGCAACTTCGCATCCGCCTGCAAAATCTGCAGAGCCAAGTGAATGGTGAAGCGCCCGGCCTCCTCTTCGGATTCGTTGATCAGATAGGTTTGAAAGGGCGAGAAATAGTGCGACAGTCGCTCCATCGCCGGGCCCATCAAACCCGTGTGCCGCAGTTCGGTCAGCATGAACTCGATCGCCATCGGCAACCGAGTTGTCGCCAACAGTTCGTGCCGCAATTGCTCAAGCAACTCCTGCATCGGAGTTTGCTCGGCGATGCGTTGTCGTAGCAAATCAAACAAGTACGCCTGTTCGACATATTCGGAGTGCGGCAGCATCAAAGATCTTCAAAGAGAAGCGTGTGTTCGTTTCCAATAGCTTAGCGGATTAGCGGCGAACTCGAATCCGCCCGCCAAAGTGCCAATCCGGCAATGTTCTGCAAAACCCTGCCCATGGCAGAGACCATGCAGCTTTTTTGACACTGCATTTCGGCGGATTTCCAAATGGTGTACCTCTCCCGAAACGCAGTTTGGGGAGAGCGACCGACGCCGTTCAGGCGTACGCGAGGGTGAGGGCCGGGCATGAGAAGTGAGGCGAGTTACCCCTCCTTGGAAAGCTCGCATACGTCCGTCCGGCATCACTCCCGCCTTGGCTTCATCCTCGACGTTACAATAGCAGGCAGGGTTTTGTCGGATGTGTCAAAGGAGAACAAGCAAGATGAGTACGGCACTGCAATTGTCACTCGAAGAATACGACCGGATGATTGCTGCGGGAGCATTCGTCGGCATGGACCGACACATCGAATTGATTCGTGGGGAGTTGCGCCAGATGAATCCAGCAGGACCGGTTCACGGGGATTTGATTGCCTATGTGATGACCTGGTCAGCGGAAAACGCTGATCTAAAACGCTTCTTTATCACCGGTCAATCTGGCGTGAACATGCCTGAAGTGGGCAGTCGTCCCGAACCGGACGTGTTCTGGATCCATCGCAAGCGTTACCGCGACCGACATCCTGGAGTGAGCGATGTTGTTCTCGCGATTGAGGTGGCCGATTCCAGCTTGCAGTATGACTTGGGCGAAAAAGCAGACCTATACGCCGAGGCAGGACTCTCCGAGTACTGGGTCGTCGATGTACCACACCAGCGACTGCACGTGATGCGTGAGCCAACCGGCAAGGCATACAACCATCGCGAAATCTTTCAGATTGGCGATTCAGCCTCTCCATCGATCCAACCCACCGCGACCCTGGACCTGCAAGATCTATTTGAAGGTGAGTGAGGGATCGAACCAGCCAACACCAAGCCTCCGCGTGTTGGCATCACTCGATACCACTCAGACGCTCCCGAATTTCAAGAGGCGTCCCACGGCTCCACGACCACCCAAGAAACGAAGCGGTGCAAGTCCTCCCAGCAAGGCGAACAGGGCCAACGCACTTCCCGGTTCGGGAACGGCGGTGACAGGAGTATTGGACAAGGAAAAGTTCACTCTATAACCCGTCGACGCTTGGACCGTTTCCCCGGGGTCTCCCACCACACTGTAGCGGGACTTCGTGACCAAGTTGTACGATCCAGGAGCGAGTTCCAGTGCGGCAATGCTGAAGAGAGCATCGCCGTCGAAGATCTTGAAAATCTCGATGTCCGTTGGTGGTGTACTCGTGCCGCCAGTGCTTGTCGCGTCGAGATGTCCATCAAGTTGGATGGTGGAATTGCGGATGCGAGTTCCATCGGAAAGATCGTCTCCGTGCCCACTGACTGGCTCGAGAGCGCCCTCCGCTGTCACGCTCGCGGAGAGCGTAAGATAAGCCGTTTCATTGATGTAAAAGGACACTTGAGTTGTATCGAAGATAGTGGCCTCGTCATCCAGTGTGCCAGCAATTGCCACTTCACCGCTCGTCGAACCGGTAAAGTCAAATCGCAGATGGCTGTTCTCATCGAAGGAATAAGAAGTGTATTCCTGCTTGACCGTCGCTCGACTGTGCTCGGTGACAGGATCTAGGCCGTAGTCCGTCTCGGTGATGGTCGTATTCATGAACGCCGGCCCATTCGTATTGCTTCCACTGAACTGCTGGCCATACGTCTCATCGCGAGCGTGCACCGTCGTGATGAAGGCTTGCTGCTGAATTTGATGCGAGTGAATCACCAACGCTGCTTCCGAACGCGACTCCATCCCGAAAAGAAGGAGTGCAAGAGAAAGACCAAGCAAAGAAAGGGAACATCCTGTTCGCGTCATCATGTCCGTCCACGGGGCAAGTCTGGGGGTGTAGGAAAGCGAGGCAAGGCGGAGCGTAGACACCTGCTTCCATTTGAACAAGTGAGAAACTGGGCTGCCAATCAGACAACCGGACCTGCTTAGGACAATGTGAACAACAAGTGACGTAGCGGAAGGGCGCGAGCCCTCCGGTTCCTCACCGGGCGGCTTGCGCCACACCGCTAACATCGTCACTTGTTGTTCACGCGTTACTTACCACCGGAGCAAATCAAGGAACGCCGCACCCCAGCTCAGAGTGCCTCCGCACGATGATGCGCAAGATGGTGATAGCGTCTGCCGGCCGCTTCCGGCTGAAACGTTTGCTTCAGTTCGCCGCGATGCTTGCGGAACCACTTGGAAACCACCGCGACGCTGTGCGGGTGATCAGCACGGATGCGTTCATGCCGTCGCTTCAACACCAACGCCCACTTCTGCATCGTCGGGCGGAGTTGCTGGTATTGGTCACGGTCTTTGGGCGCCGCCACCACGTCAATGATTTCACCTGATCGAATCAAGTACCAAATCGAACAAGCGTCGTACCCCGTCGCCGCGTAAACAAACGAATAATCGCGACGAGCGTGCGACAAGTAAGACAGTTTGCGAGTTGCGTATGCCAGTGACTTCATCGTGTCACGCGCTCGCGAAGCCAACTCGTATTGCTGATTGGCCGACGCAGACTCCATCAACTCTTGGATGGCGATCAAGGGCTCGTCGTTGAACCCGTCCAGAAAGCTCTCCGCTGCCACGACGCGTTTCAAGTAATCTTTGCGAGTGCAAGCGGCCGCGCAGGGCCCCAGGCACGTGCCGATTTCCAGACGCAAACAACCAGGGCGTGGCTGCCGGTCAAACAAGGAAAGCTGGTCTTGAAACTGAAAGACCGTTTGTTGACTGCAGTCGCGAAGTTGAAACGTTTTGTTGAGCGCGTCGATCACATCTCGCATGCGCGCCAGTCCGAAAAACGGCCCTTCGACGGCAACACAATCCGAAGTGGGCGGGGTGCTGGCGAGGAAGAACGTCTCCGCTGGCTTCCGCCCCAAGCACAGGTAAACAGCCCGCTGCCTCTGCGGCACGCCTTGAACATTGAATCGAGGTGCCCAACGACGAATCAAATCGAGTTCTCGAAGTTGGGCGGCGAAGTCACTCGGCTGGGTTTCCCACTGAATCGCGCGCGAATTCTCGATGATGCGGCCGCCCTTTTCCTTGGACGCTGCTTCTCCAAAGTAGCTCATCAAACGATGCCGAAGCGATCGACTCTTGCCGACATAGATCAACTCACCGTGCCGGTCAAACATGCCGTAGACCCCAGGAACGGGGGGACACTGACGCTTGACCTTGGTTTGTAGCGTCGCGGAGTCCTCCGCACCGACCATATCACACGGTCGATCGCCATAGGGATCCAAAGGGTCGCTGCCGAAACCATCGACGAGCCGGGTGGACAAAGACTGAGGCGGTGTTGCGGCCCGCTTCTTTTTCGGACGGATCTTGGGATCATTTGCGGCGGGAGCGTCGCTCACCAACGCCCCGGCGAGCAAGTCATTTCCGCTGGTCTCGCGTTTTTTGCGTCCTTTACGTTTTGCCACCGTATCTCTTTCGCCACCATCCGTGGGATTTTCGCTCACGGCCGAATCGCCGTGGCAATGCAGAGTATTCCATCTTTGCGGTCGTTGACCAAGCGGAAATTGGCGCAAGCCCGCCGCGGGGACTTCTCTTTCTAGGCGTTTTCGTGTTCAATATCGGACTTCCCTTTCACCCCTCACAAGCTGCGCCCTGACGCTTTATGGCTACCGAGCAAACCGAAGACACGCCCCCAGAAGAAATTCCCGTCGAAATCGTTCTGCGCTACAACAAAGACGATACCGACGAGCATGGCTTTGCGTCGGTTTGGAACGTTGCCTCAGCCACTTGTGACGGCGACACCGCGCGGACCCGCGACATGGCGGGACGAATGCTCGGATTCTTGTGCAAGAAAGACTACGAACACGTTGTCTGCAGCTCAACCGACGCTTCTTACCTGGATGAATGGTTCGAACGCGACAAAGCGATCCTCTACAACTGGAAAGCTGACAGCGAAACGACCGACGCAATCACCCAGCACGCTTATGTGCCGGCCGCTGCGATGATCAGTTTCCTGAAACGCGAGAAGTTCAAACCAACTGCGAACTACAGCCCTCGCCGGGCTGACCGCGTGGCTTGGTTCCAAGAAAAGTGGGGCCTCGGCTGAGCCCGATGGGCAACCTGTCCGAGCCACCCTCTTCTTCGGTTCACTTTGCCATTTCGACGGTTCGCGTTCCCGCGAACCCCATCGAAAAAGAGTCGAATCTCGGGGTCACTGAACTGGCCCCCGACGCAGCCGAAGACCTGCTGGAAGAATGCTGGGAACAGATTGATTCACCGAATCAATCTCCCCACCCGTTGGCCGCGCCTCTGCAGCGGCACCTTCAACGTGCCCGGCATATCTACCGATTCGAATCGCCTGACCATTCGTTGGCTGAGATCCTTTCACCCGAATGGCAAGACTGGGCATGGAGCGTGAACGCTCTGTGGTGGACCTCCGCTTCGGATAGCCAGCCAGCGTTGCTCAGCGACCCCGCGGGGCGACAACTGCACGGCCCAGGTTCCTTTGACGCGAAGGCTCAGATCCCCTTCCTTCCGGAATCGCGGCAGCGACGCATTGAGTCTGCCACGGTTCTCCGCAATCGAAACCTGGATCCAGTGGATGGCACCGCCCCGCTGCCCAGCAGCAGCGAGACCGAAACGTTTGCACCCGCGATCGCCGCCAAGCGAATGCTCGGACTGTTCGCCGTCGCGGCTCGCGCCGAAGCAATGGCCAATGGCCAGACGCTCGATCTCGACCGAGTCCGGGAGCGATCCCCGCTGGCGGCGGATGCGCTGACGCCTGCTGAAAAAGATTTCTTCGACCTGGTTTCACCTCCCGCTGAGATGGTCGACACGGCCGCCTGGCGTTACGAATCACTGCACACGCTGCAGTGGGCGTTGCAGATGCAACCGGACCTGGACTGGGCCGATGAGCGCTGCGACCTCGCCAGCGTGCTGCGATTGATCCTCTCACTGCCGCACGAAGACCTGATCGGGCACGCGATCTTGCGGCCCATCGAGGAACTGCTTCAAGCCGCTGACTTGCATGTTTGCTTGTGGTGGAAATTGGCGGTGGAGGGTGCGGCGGGACGAGAGATCCCCGGCGGATTGGACCCTGGCGTTGTGGCGGAACGCGTGCACGCACTGACGTGGCTGCTGCAACTGTCCGGCGGCGTTCCCGAGGAGGCTGCTGACATGTCCTGGGATCAAATTGGCCGCGAAATCGAAAGCGGCATCGTCGGTTGATCCGACGCACCCATCGCTGGCCCAACCTGCCGGAGTCGCCTTTTTACGGCCTACTCGATGCACCAGTGCTGACGTATAACTTTGACCAACCCATTCGCACTCCGAATTCCTGAGTTCTAATCGCATGACCCAGCTGCTGTCTGCCCGCGCGGGCGAAATCACTTCCGAAATGGAATCCGTCGCCAAACGCGAAAACTTGCCAGTCGAGCTGATTCGCGATGAAGTCGCCGTGGGACGCATGGTGATCCCAGCCAACAAAGTTCACGCCGCTGGTGCCTTGGAACCCATGGCCATTGGGATCGCCGCCAAGTGCAAGATCAACGCCAACATTGGCAACAGCGCCGTGACGAGCAACGTTGGTGAGGAACTGGAAAAGCTCCACACCGCCGTCCACTTCGGTGCCGACACGGTGATGGACCTGTCGACCGGCAAAGACATCGACAACATCCGTCGTCAAATCATCGACAAGAGCCCCGTGCCCATCGGGACCGTGCCGATCTACCAAATGTTGGAAGAGCTCGGCGGCAACATCGAAGACATGAACGCCCAGCACTTCTTGGACATGGTCGAGCACCAAGCCAAGCAGGGCGTTGACTACATGACGATTCACTGCGGTGTCAAACTGGAACACCTGCACCTGACCGTCAACCGCGTGACCGGAATCGTCAGCCGCGGTGGATCCCTGATCGCCAAGTGGATGATGGCCCACAACAAGCAAAACCCATTGCTGGAAGCCTTTGACGACCTTTGCGACATCATGCGTGAGTACGACGTGACCTGGTCGCTCGGTGATGGACTGCGTCCTGGTTCGATCGCAGACGCATCCGACGACGCTCAGTTCGCCGAACTGGACGTCCTCGGCGAATGCACCAAACGCGGCTGGGAAAAAGGCACGCAGGTCATGGTCGAAGGCCCCGGCCACATTCCTTTGGACCAAATCCAAATGAACATCGAGCGGCAAATCGAAGTCTGCCACGGCGCTCCGTTTTACGTGCTCGGTCCCCTGGTCACTGACATCGCCCCTGGCTACGACCACATCACCAGCTGCATCGGTGCGGCCAACGCCGGCATGCACGGTGCTGCCATGCTCTGCTACGTCACACCGAAGGAACACCTGGGCCTGCCCAACGAAGAAGACGTCAAACAAGGCGTGATCGCTTACAAGATCGCCGCCCACACCGCCGATGTCGCCCGCAAACGCAAAGGCGCCGAAGATCGCGACGACGCGCTTTCCAAAGCCCGCTTTGATTTCGACTGGAAAGAGCAATTCCGCTTGTCGCTCGACCCGGAAACAGCCCAGCGATACCACGACGAAACGCTTCCTCAAGACACCTTCAAGAGCGCTCACTTCTGCAGCATGTGCGGACCAAAGTACTGCTCCATGAAGATCACCCAGGACATCCGTCAAATGGCCAAGGAAAAGAAACTCGTTGGACTCCCAACAACCTGATCGACCAAACGAGCCATTGGTCCTGCTGACGATACGATTCAAAGCCTCCCAACTGCCTCGCAGTTCGGAGGTTTTTTCGTGCTCGCACCGCGACCGCAGAATCGGCCTGACACCAGCCTCACCAACCAGCCGGCCACACCCGAGATACAACCAACCGTTCGGAGCCAACCAATGAATGCTATCCTGATCGAGGCTGTGCTACCGACTCGCTTGATGCCGCAGCATGTGAATGCCGCTTGAACTTGATTCTTCATCCCAAGAGAGCCGGGCAGACCATGACCCGAATTCCCTTCGCGTTGCTGCTGCTCTTGATCGCGGCCGGATGCCAAAAAAAAGGCGACCGCGACGAAGAATTGTTGTACCTCCGAGCAGTCCTCCCCGCTGAACTGCTCGAGCAGTCACACCTGGACATCCCTAGCCGTGACTGCATTGCCAAGCTTGAAACGCCTGAGGGCACTTCTCTGGGGCTAAGAATCTTTCCAGGCCAGACCAAATCCCACGGTGGAATCCGAGCGGAGATCAGCCTGGACTATCCCTTCCAGCCTGAAGAAGTCGTCCGCTATTCCTGGCGGTTTCAACTGCCAGAAGACTTCGTCTCGGATGCCCCGCAGAACCGCTGGTGGGTCATCGGACAATGGCATGACCAACCTGACTCCACCAAGAACGAAACATGGGACACGCACCCTTCCTACAGTCCCCCAATCTCACTTTCGATCGCAGAAGTGGATCAGAACCTGCTGCTTGGGATCAGCTATGGAATCACGCACGGCGGTCACGAACAGGCCCATCCCGCTCCGATCCCGATCCAGCGTGGCAACTGGTACACCGTCCACGCGGACATCCACTGGTCGCTGACCGAACAGGGTCGCGCCAAGATCTCCTTGCGAGAAGTCACAGACAGCGACCGAGTGATGACGGGCCCCAACATGAACAATGCCTACCAGCACTACCTCAAGATTGGCATGTACCGCCACCCGGCGATCCAAAGTGAAAACTGGATCCACCTCGATCAAATCACTGCCACCCATCTCACCAAGGAACCGCGTGAGAACGAGACTGGCTTTCGCGGAGAGAGCAAACCGCTCAGTGCATCACCGGAGACTGACGCAGACAGGCCTCACGCGAGAAAGAAATGACGCAATGAACGAGGCGACGAACGGTTGATTGCCCGTAGCCTTTTTTGTGTCGGAGGCGTTGTTCTTCACGCGATGCTTCGCGGTCATCCGCTGCGAACGGAACGACCGAAGTTGGTTTCGCAACGGTGCCGAAACTCGCACCTGCAATCGCCCCACTCCCACTCAGTGGGCTTTGCCTTCTCCGATGTGGTGTTGGTGCCGGACGATGTCACCGCTGACCATGTAGATGGTCTCTTCGGCGACATTGGTCGCCATGTCCGCGATTCGCTCCAGATGGCGAGTGGCGCTGAAGCAGTGAACCGCTGGCTCCACCCAGTCCGTGTCGGTCTTCATCATCGCCTGCAACTCTTCGATCAACTCCACGTTCAGGCGATCCACTTCGTCGTCCCGGGCGATCACCTGGTGAGCCAATTCTGCATCCTGCTCAATGAACGAATCCAGTGCCGAGCGAACCATCTCCAACGTGATGTTCACCATCTGATTGATATCGTCAGGAACGCTAAACAAAGGAAACAAATCCAAGGACCTGCTGCGTTCGGCGATGTTGCATGCCAAGTCAGCCATCCGTTCCAAATCGGCATTCAGTTTGATCGCCGAAACCATCCAGCGAAGATCAATCGCAACGGGCTGGTAAAGCGCCAGCAACTTCAAGCACTCCTCTTCAATCCGGACGTCGTTGGCGTCCACCTTGACGTCCGTTTCGATCACTCGGACCGCCATGTCGGGACGCCGTTCCACGAGCGCCCGAACAGACATCTCGATCATTTGCTCGACCACACCGAACTGCTCCACCAAATCAGTGCGAAGAGCCTGAACGGCTCGATTGAGGTGCTTGCTCATAGGTGATTCCGAATGGGTCTTCCAGACAACAGGGTTGGCCGAAAGCAGAGAATGGGTGGGGGTGGGGCAGGGCCAGGAACAGCCGGGATCAACCGAAACGGCCGCGAACGTAATCGTCCGTTCGCTTTTCCTGGGGCTTGGTGAAGACGTCTTGAGTGGCTCCTGATTCAACCAACTTTCCTTCGAAAAAGAAAGCCGTTCGATCACTACAACGACTCGCTTGCTGCATGTTGTGCGTGACCATGACGATGGTGTACTGCTCACGCAACTCGTAGATCAAGTCCTCGATGGCCAACGTACTGGCCGGATCCAAAGCACTGCAGGGCTCATCCATCAACAAGACTTCCGGACCAACAGCGATTGCGCGAGCAATGCACAATCGTTGCTGCTGCCCACCGGACAACCCCAGCGCGGGTGCGTGAAGTCGATCCTTCACCTCGTCCCAAACCGCGGCTTTTCGCAGCGACCACTCCACCAGTTCTTGCAGTTCGCTGCGACTCAGGTAGAGGTGCAACCGAGGCCCGAAGGCAACATTCTCAAAGATGGTCTTGGGGAATGGATTGGGTTTTTGAAACACCATTCCAATGCGACGACGAAGGTTCACCACGTCAGTCGACTGCGCCAGAACATCCAAGTCATCGATCATCAACGTCCCGCGGCTGTTGGCCGAAGGCACGATGTCGTTCATCCGGTTGATCCATCGGAGCAAGGTGCTCTTGCCACAACCGCTAGGGCCAATGAAGGCAGTCACTTGGTTGCGAGGCACCTCAAGCGAGAGATTGTGAATCGCCTGGAAGGACCCGTACCACGCGCTGAAATCTGCAATTCGAATGCATGTATCGGGCGTCACCTCCGCTTTCGCGGGTGAGTCCGAATGGAGATTCGCCGATCGAGAGACTTCTGACATCGTGGAAGTATTCGCGTTTAGAGCTTTCATTGGACCGTGTTATCCCACCCGCATTTTTTGTCGAAGATAAATCGCCACTGAGTTCATCAGCAACAACACGGCAAGCAACACAATAATCGCCGCCGCAGCGAGTTCTTGATAGGCTGCTTGCTGACGACCGGCCCAATTAAAAATCAGCACCGGCATCGTAACCACATTATCCATCAAATTCTGAGGCCCGGAGTTCTTTGCCACCGCCGCCCCCAAAACCACCAAGATTGGTGCCGCCTCCCCAATCGCTCGGCCCATCGCCAAAATAGCCCCCGTCATGATACCTGGCACGGCTGCCGGGAGCGAAACATTTCGGACGGTTTGCCACTTGGTGGCCCCCAGTCCAAACGAGGCTTCCCGCAAGCTGGAGGGGACCCCACGAAGCGCTTCTTGAGAGGCGATGATCACAATGGGAAGAATGACCAATGACAGGGTCAGCCCAGCTGCCAAGAAGCTTTTCCCAAACGGAAGACGCATGTAATACCACTTCGTTTCGGAGTAAGAACCTCCGCCTTGGCCCTTCCGAACGGTTCGCGCCCGAACCTCCGGGTCGCTTGGTTTGGGTTGCCCCGTGGCAGGATCCCAAACCGCCAATTCAAACGCTTGCCCCTGACGATCGACGGCCTGCATCGGGGCATCAATCGTGATGGTTGTCTTGGCTTCATCGGCTTGTGGAATCAGAACCGTGTGGCCACCACCCGCCAAAGAAAGGACTTGATAGTAGTGATCGACGCCGAACAATTCCGTTCCGCTGGATTCGTTCACTTGAATCCGGCCAAAGACATTGAACATGAACACAAACAAACTCAGGCCCAGCAACCCGTAAACGATCGATGGCACGCCGGCCAGATTGGAGATATTCAACTGAATGAAACCATGCAGCATCTTCAGCGACTTGCTAACCGGTTTGAATTCTTCCAAGAAGATTGCGGTGCCGATGCCAAGCGGGAGCGCCGAGGCGGCACAGATGCCACAAATGAAAATCGACCCCACAATCGACGGCCACATGCCGGCGGATTCAGGATTGAGCTCACTGTGCGAGTTCTGCAGCAAATCAGCGGTCAACCGGGAATGGCCTTGCCATCCGATGGAAACCAGCAAGACCCCCAGCACGACCACGCTCAAGCCGGAGATAAAAACGCAAAGCAGATAGAACAAACGGCTGTAGAGTTTGCGTCGACTCGAATTGTCCGTCGACACCGAGAACTCACCCTCCGTGAACCCAGAACCTGGGGGAGGGCTGTGGTCATCGACTGGTGCGGTAGAAGCAGTCGCCATGGAATTGTCACGCATGAGAGAAGAACGCGGGATGACTTAGGAATAAACTTCTTGGTAACGGCGACGGATCAGTTGCCCGACCAAAGTCATCCCAAATGTGATCGTAAACAACGTGATTGCGACCGCGTACAAGCTGAAGTACTGAACGGTCCCGTACTCGTTCTCACTCTTGATCATTTCAACGATGAACCCTGTCATCGTTTGCGATTGCTCACGAGGATCCGCCGTGAACGTGGCTCGCGTCCCCGCTGCCAAAGCCACCACCATCGTCTCGCCAATCGCTCGACTGAAAGCCAGCAAGAAAGCGGAGATGATCCCGGACAGTGCCGCGGGCACGACCACTTTGATGGACGTCTCAAACGGCGTGCATCCCAGCCCATAAGCGGCTTCTCGAAGGGCCCTTGGAACGGCATGCAGGGCGTCTTCCGATAGACTGCAAACCATCGGCAAACAAAGAATGCCAACTGCAATGCCAGCACTGGTCGCGTTGAACGTGTCGAATCCGCCAGCCGAGAGAAACTGCAACGAAGGGCTGACAACCAGAACAGCAAAGTAACCCAGGACCACGGTGGGGATTCCCGCAATGACTTCCAAGGTCGGCTTCAGCACGGCCCGCACTCGGTCGGACGCGAACTCGGACAAAAAGACCGCCGTGATCAAACCGCACGGCAAGGCAATCAACATGGCGATCATCGTGACCCGCAGGGTCCCCGACAGAAGCGGCCAAATCCCAAACTGAGCCTTGGCAATGTCTTTGCTTTGAAGAGCGGTCCATTCTGTCCCCGTGAGAAACCCACGGAGACTGACGTGCTCGCTCTGAAAGAAATGCCAGCTTTCACCAATCAACATCACAATGATGCCGACGGTGATCCCAACCGTCAGCAAAGCGCACAGTGCAAGCAAAGCCACCATGGCTTTTTCTTGCACCACTCCAATGCCGGTCGAACGAAACTTCTTGTTGACAAGTGCGGCTGGACGATTCAAGGCAATCTACCCGATCGGCCACCGTGCTTGATTCGCAAGGCGGCCCTATGAAATGCCTTTGCCGCCAGAGCAGCGACAAAGGAATCAGTCTGTAAGAAACTGAAACAGTCTGTTTAGGGAACGAGATTTTCGTCGATGAACAAATCGGTCAAGGCACCGCTGCGGCTTTCACCAGCTTCATCGACGAAGTGGGTGCCCGTTTTCACAGCGTCCAAATTCGCTTGGGCTTTTGCCATCACGGCTTCGGGCAACCGAACGTAACCCACCTTTTGACTGACTTCGGGGGTATTGGCCAAGAAGTACTCGACGAACACTTGAACCTCAGCTCGGTTGAGCGAATCCGTGTTCACATAGATGAACAACGGACGGCTGAACGGAGCGTAACGATTCGACGCGATGTTGTCGGTGGTTGGCTGGTAGGCGGTTTCATCCTTGGGATTGACAATGGAAACCGCACGCAGCTTGTCTTTGTTTTCTTCGTAGTAAGCCACTCCGAAGAAACCGATCGCGAATTTGTTGTCCGAAACACCTTTGACCAAGATGTTGTCGTCTTCGTTCAAGTTCATGTCGCCGCGAAGTTCTTCCTTCGACTTCTTCGCCAACACTTCGTGGAAGTAGTCGTAGGTGCCCGACCCGGTGCCCGGCGAATAAATCTGAATCGCCTCTTCGGGCCAACTCGGATCCACATCACTCCAATTTTTCACCGCTTCGTCACCGACAAACATGGATTTCAGCTGATCGACCGTCAATTCTTTGACCCAATCGTTCTGTGGGTTCACGACGATGGTCAAACCGTCGTAGGCCACCGGAAGCTCCACAAAGGTGACGTCGTTTTCTTTGCAGTTTTCAAATTCACCCGATTTGATTGGGCGAGAGGCATCCGAGATGTCCGTGCCTTTGTCGTAAAAGCTCTTGAACCCGTTTCCAGTTCCGTTGCCGCTAACGATGATGTCGACATTGGGATGCTCTTGAATGAACCCTTCCCGGATGGCGTTGCTGATGGGCTGAACCGTGCTGCTGCCGTCAACTTTGATCGTGCCGACCAAGTTCGATTCAGCGGCCGGCGCCGATGAGTCGCCGTCGGTCTCCGGGGTGGAACTGGACTTGTCACAGCCCGTCGAAACAACCGCGAGAGCGATCCAGCAAGAGAGGGCAAACGAAGTGAATTTCATGGTCGGATCGCCTGATAAATGGGGACGATAGAGTGGGGAGGTGGGGGCACATCTGTTTCAAAGTCACAGAATCCGTCGCGTCCATTGCGCTGCCGTGTGCTGCTGATCCTTTGCAGTTCATTTCCAGCGAGGACGAATTGTAGTCCTCTTCCCTAGGTTGACAAACAGCCCGCCAACGCTCCCCGAGCAACCTCGATCGCCTCCTAAAACAATGTATTCAGAGGTTTTAGACGCCCTTGACCGCACCAAAATGACGGATTGTCGCCACCAAACCGTTTGAAGATCTTGTGAAGAAATGGCCGGTCAGAAGTCGCAAAGTGCCCGCGACCGCGCAGCTCCCCCCCAACGGACATGCTCAACGTCGCACCTGCGAAGACAGCCTTCGCAATCGCGATGGCGGCTGAAACGCGTCCCCGGTTCCAGATGTCTCGGCAGCCACCCAACCAGACTCGCTAAGCAGGTCGGCAGGAGTGATCAAGCACAACCATGTGAGCCGTTTGGGCGTTCGCCCCGGTTGTGCGTGAAAACCGTGGCTAACGCCAGCGGCTCACATACCCGATGACACCTGCGTACCTGCTTAGTTCGCGGTCAGGGGATCGCTGCTCCCGAACTCGTCGCTGGTGTCGGCTTGCTGCATCACTTCCGGCAAACGACGCCAAAGTGAGATCGCTTCTCCCACCATCCAGGCCTGCAAAATCAACACGAACGAGCCAAACCCAATCAGCACGTAGTCACGCTGTGGCCACCAGTTGTTGACCAAGTCAAAGACCATCGCCCAAGCCGGCAACAACAACATCATTCCCATTGGGATCGCCAGCACCGCCACCGGTCGACTTCTTCGGGCGAGATAGAACACGGCCACCATCAAAGCCAAACCCGCCAGCAACTGATTGGTCGCACCGAACAACGGCCACAACATCAAACCACCCTTGCCGGGACTCTCGCCTGCGAAAACGGCGATCGCCATTCCGATGCCAACCGCGATGGTGGTCGCCACGTACTTATTGGTTCCCATTTGCCACCCCGCGGACGAGGCCAGTTCACTGATCACGTAGCGCTGCAACCGAGTCGCGGTGTCCAACGTCGTCGCCGCAAAACAGGCCACCATCACCGCCATGATGGCAACGCCGTATTTCAAGGGGATCCCAATCGCGGAGATGAAGTTGGCTCCTCCATCGATGAACGCCGCGAGTTTTTTGTCGAGCCCCTGGCTCTTCCATCCGCCACCGGCGACTGCCGTCCCAGCCGCAACTTCCGCCGCCGATGGTCCAGTTCGATAGTAGGAACGCCAGGCGGCCGAACCGTCCAAAGCGGCTTCCCCTGCAGCAGCTTCCGCCATCGCCACCGGCTCTTGCCGCGTGATTTCGATCGACCCCGAAGATGCATCGCGAGTCAAACGCCCCATCCCAACTCCTGCACAACAAGCCAAGATCACCAGCACGGCCAGCATCCCTTCGCCCAGCATCGAGCCGTAACCAATCATTTGCGCGTCACGAGCATTCTTGAGCTGCTTGCTCGTCGTTCCGCTGCTGACCAAGCAGTGAAATCCGCTGCAGGCACCACAGGCAATCGTGATGAACAAAAACGGCAGCATCGGGGGTGCATCCGCAGGAACCTGCTTGGCAATCGCGGGCGCCGCCGTGGACAGATTGGCTTGCCCGTTCAGCGACGCGACCGCCAACCCGGCAACCAACAACACCAACGCCACCCCCAACTGCAAACTGTTCAAAAAATCGCGAGGCTGAAGCAACAACCAAACCGGCAACACCGACGCAAAGAACGCGTAGATCAGCAACAACAACGTCCACACGACGACCGGCGTCATGTACACCGAATCGGCAGGCAACACCTCCGCCAAATCCAGCGGCAACGCGGTCGCGCCCAGGTAAACCGTCAGGTACAGGATTCCCAATCCGATCAAACACGGCACCACCAAGTTGCCTCCGCGGCGGATCACCGACCAACCGATGAACGCCGCGACTGGCATCGCCGTCCAAACGGAGAGCACCGACTCGGGATACAACTTGAAAATATTCGCGATCACCAATCCGAACACCGCCAACACAATCGACAGGGCCATCGCCAACACGATCAGGAACAACACCTTGGCTCGCGGCGAAATCAACCGTCCCGCTGCCTGTCCGATCGATTCACCTCGACTGCGGATCGAAATCACCAAGGCGGCGAGGTCATGCACGCCTCCGACCAAGATCGAACCAAACACAACCCACAGCAAAGCCGGCAACCATCCCCAAAAAACCGCGAGTGCTGGACCAACAATTGGTCCGGTTCCAGCAATGCTGGTGAAATGGTGGCCGAAGACAATGGACCGATCCGTCGGCACGAAATCAACGTCGTCCCGCTGGGCCACGCTGGGCATGGTTTCATCCGCACTGAGACGGAACAATTTGTTCGCCAGATAGCGTCCATAGGTGTGATACGCAACGACAAACGCGACCATCGAAAGGATCGCAATGACAAGAGTGCTCATGCGGGGAGATCAGCTGACTGACAAAGAGGGGAAAGGCAAAGTGGGGAAAGGATGGTGGGGCTCGAATGACAACCGCAGTCCAGCGGCAGGCGGTCGGCAACCTGCACTCGCCATTGAATGGGTGGGACCTCGGTTCGCACGACGGCACTGTTTTCGCAACGGGACTCGGTGTCACAAGCGAAAACGGGCCAAATCGGCCGACGTGAAGCGATTCACGCCGACAGCACCGAGAGATCGAATCGAACCGTTCCCGGCGGAATTTCTACCGTTGTCCGGTCGTCGATTCGGATTCGCCCCCTATAATACGCGAAACGCGTGGGCTCCGAACGATGTCGCTGGCCCAATCGAGACCATTTCGCATACGCGACCACTCACTCATCAAGATTGAACCATGAGCTCTGCTTCAAGCAACGGAAACGCCCAACCCAAGACAGAAAAGACCATCATCATCGGCAGCGGGCCGGCCGGTTGGTCCGCGGCCATCTACGCGGCGCGGGCAAACCTGGATCCCGTCCTTTACGAAGGCACCGTCAAGCCAGAAATGATTCCGCTGGGACAACTCGCCTACACCACCGAGATCGAAAATTTCGCTGGGTTCCCGGCCGGCAACATCCGCGCGTTCGTTGAATCCGCCGTTGACAAGGACCGCCACTGGAACCTGCCGATGGTTCCTGAAGGCCACGAAAAAGACGGCCAACCCCACTACGCCGTGCAAGGCGTGGAGCTGATGGAATTGATGAAGCAACAAGCGATCAACTTCGGAACCCGAGTGGTCGGAGACGATATCGAACGAGTCGACTTCTCGGGACCGCCGCACACGCTGTATCCCGCCTCGGGCGATCCCGTCCAAGCCCACTCGGTGATCATCGCCACAGGTGCTCGCGCCAATTACCTGGGTCTCCCCAGCGAAGAACTCTACAAGAACAAAGGTGTCAGTGCCTGTGCCGTTTGTGACGGAGCCTTGCCCGTCTACCGTGGCAAACCCCTCGCGGTTGTCGGCGGTGGTGACTCCGCGGTCGAAGAAGCCACCTACCTGGCCAATCTCAAAGGTGCCGACACGATTTACTTGCTCGTGCGTCGCGACCAAATGCGTGCCAGCAAGGTCATGCAAGACCGAGCGATCAATCACCCCAACATTGAAATCCTCTGGAACACCGTTGTCGAAGAAGTTCTCGGTGACGAAAAACTGGTCAACGCACTGCGTCTGAAAGACACCGTGGACGGCTCCACCCGTGAACTGAAAGTCGGCGGCATGTTCGTCGCCATCGGTCACACGCCCAACACAACGTTCTTGGACGGCGCTGTCGACATGAACAGCGAAGGCTACATCCAGTGGAGCAAGGCGTTCCGAACCAACACATCCGTCCGTGGCGTCTTCGCAGCGGGCGATGTCGCGGATGATTACTACCGTCAAGCGATCACTTCCGCTGGGACGGGCTGCATGGCAGCGTTGGATGCCGAGCGTTTCCTGGTCGAACATGAGGAAGCAGCCGGGACCAGCGAAGCACGTCCTTCGTTGACCTAAGAAGCATGACCTTGGTTCGAAACCCCAAGGCTTCCGTCACTCCGCGACTGGTTGTGCGTGTCCGGATGATCGAACAACCGCGGGGGGCGTCGATTGAATCAACGCAGCATTTGGTAGTGGACGAGGCAACGAGTCCCTCGCGTGGGGAAGGACTTGTTGCCTCGTCCACTACGGTTCAGATGCTCGACGAAGGACGCTTCGAAAAACGTCGGTAATAAAAAAGACGTCCCGAGCGGTGACAGTCGTGACAGGCTTGTTGATTGAGTACGTTTCGCAGATTGAGCGATCAGCCATTCGGCGTGAGCCTGGGCTGCTAAAAGTTCAGGGTTGGCATTCTGATCGCGGATGCAAATTTTCTTCCGGCTTCGGTCTTTCTCCATCCCGGTAGGGATGTCAGATGGTAGCCGGCGGTCGCTGCGTAGCAGCACACCCCCGGTAAACGAGCCCCCCTGAAAAACTCTCCCTCCCGCCGTGGCCGATGGCCACGGCGGGAGGGAGAGTGGCGACGCGGGCATGTCCGTCGGTGGCGATATCGCTTACCGACGGCTACTCTCCGTCATCCCTACCGGGATGAAGACTTGCGCAAACGAATACGCTCCCCAACACCAAACTTTTCGCAGTCCAGCGTTTCAAAAATCCCGCGTTGGACTTTCATTGTCGCGGCGTTAGTTGGATGAATCACCGGAACTGCCTTGCAACTCCAGCATCGCCAACGCGAACGCTTCGCCGATCTGGGCCATGGTCTTTCCACAGCCCAGGTAGTGATAACCGGCGTTGGACGCCCCGCGATTCCACAACGCGAGCTCTGCTTCTGAGATCAGCTCGCGTTCAAATTCTTTCATGAATTCGGATTGCTGTTCTGGGGTCATGGATCCGTCCTGGTTCTCGTGCCCTCGCTGCTTCGTCCGCAATTGATAGGACTTCTGCCGAACTTCCGCGAACTTGCTCGCGATGGCCCCCAGTGACTCGTCCCAGTACGGCCCGGTTGGAACCGCCACGACGTTGCCACGAAAGGCCTCCATTTTCGCAGGAGCCGCCATCGCATCTCGGAACTGCTGGTGATCGGGACTGGGGTTTTCGCCGTCGACTCCCAACACCCCGATCACAAACGGCAACTCCTTCGCACTCGAGTCAACATCGCTCAAATCCGACCGCACGTCGCGAATGAAGTCCGCCATCCACTGCGAGTACTTGGCGAAACGATTCTGCTCGGCGTTGGCAGGCAGTGGAGGATAGACGTCCCGGTTGACGACATCGTTCCAACCTTGGAACCAAACGAATCCTGCCAGCTCATAACCTTGATCTTCTTGATAGGCAGGCACCACTCGATCGAGATCACTCAGCACGGACTTCACGTGTTCCATCATCAGTCGGTAGTACTTGCCCGAGTCTTGCTCATGATTGCGATCTCGCTCGATGTCGTTGGCTGTCCGTGGATAGACTCCAGCACTTGGCGGACGAAAGTCGTAGTGCAGAGACTTGCCGCCCCAAGCGGTTTTGATCAGCAGAATCGGGGCGTCGGTGTTTTCCTCGAGCGTCAAACCAAACGTGAACTCGGGGCCAATCTTGCCACCATCTTCACTCGGATTCGGTCGCGAACCATAACCAGTGGTCAGCTTGCCCAGGCCTTCCCCGTTTGCTTCGCCTCGACCGGTCAGATACGAAATCCAAACCCGGTCACACTCCCGGAAGGAGCCGTCTTCGCTGCGCATGCGTTGGAGCAACGACTTGGCTTGTGGATCATCGCTCATGTAGCCGATTGTTTCGACCTTGGCGTGCCCTTCCATGTTGGACTGCCCCGCCAGGATATAAACCTGCAGTGGCGGAAGAGGCTTCGAACTCGACGAATCGTCCCCGAGTGTGGGGACGGTGATTGGCAACGCGACTAGCAAACAGCCAACCAAACAAACGGCACGCAACATCGATAGAGCCTCAACAGAATACGAAAGGTAGACGAGGCGATCGCACCGATGGCGTTCACCCGGTCAAGCCAGAATGTCATGCACAACTTCACCGTGCACGTCGGTCAAACGGAATTGACGCCCTTGATATCGGAACGTCAAACGCTCGTGATCGACGCCCAACAAGTGCATGATCGTGGCATGCAAATCATGGATATGAACGGGAGCCTCCGTCAAGTTGTACCCAAAATCGTCGGTTGCACCGTGCACGATGCCGGGCTTCACCCCTCCGCCGGCCATCCACAAACTAAAGCATCTGGGGTGGTGATCGCGACCGAAACTGGTTTCCGTCAGCTTGCCTTGGCAATAATTGGTCCGCCCGAATTCGCCGCCCCAAATGACCAGCGTGTCTTCGAGCATTCCCAACCGTTTGAGATCTTGCACCAACGCCGCTGACGCTTGGTCGGTTGCCTTGCACTGATTGGGCAATCCCTTGGGCAGGCCGCCGTGATGGTCCCACCCTTTGTGATAAAGCTGAATGAAACGCACACCACGCTGCGCCAATCGCCGAGCCATCAAACAGTTCGCGGCAAAGGAACCTGGGTTCTTGGAATCTTCGCCGTACAGTTCAAAAACCTCTTCGGATTCGTCTGCGAAATCAGTGGCCTCGGGAATCGAGGACTGCATGGCAAATGCCATCTCGTATTGAGCAATGCGAGCCTCCACCAACGGATCCGCGTTGCTCGCCAATTGCATCTGGTGCAATTTCGAAAGGGCGTCCATGGCGGAGCGGCGGCTTTGCGTGTCGATGCCTTGCGGGTTGCTGAGATACAACACCGGATCGGCTCCGCTTCGGAACTGAACGCCTTGGTGCTCACTGGGCAAAAACCCGTTGCCCCAAAATCGCGAAACCAAGGGCTGGCCGCTGTTTTGATTCTTGGTGGTCATCACCACAAACGCGGGCAAGTTTTCATTCTCGCTGCCCAACCCATAATCCACCCAAGCGCCCATGCTGGGACGCCCGGGGAACATGCTGCCGGTCTGCATGAATGTGACCGCGGGTCCATGGTTGATCGCCTCGGTGTACATCGACCGAACCACACAGATGTCGTCCGCGATCTTTGACGTGTACGGCAATTGGTCGCTCATCCAAGTGCCACATTCACCGTGTTGCTTGAATTCAAACGGGGAACCCACCAACGGCAAACTCGATTGGTTGCCGCTCATCCCTGTCAAACGTTGGCCACCACGAATTTCATCGGGCAGTTCGGTGCCGTGTTTTTCGTTGAGCAAAGGTTTGTAATCAAACAAATCCAATTGTGACGGTGCCCCCGACTGGAACAAAAAGATCACTCGCTTGGCTTTCGCGGCGTGATGCAGCATCCCCATCGAACCAGGAACCGGTGTGCTCGCCCCCAGTGCGTCCGGCGAGCTGGCCGATGCGTTGGAATCCCCCAGACTGCTGGCGAGCAATTGCCCCAGCGCCATGCCGCCAAACCCGTAGGCGGAGTTTTGCAGCAACGCACGCCGATGGATGGAGATCGGATTCAATTCAGAAGAGCTCATCGTTTCACCAAGCACAAATCAAAGTTCAGCAACGTTCCCACCACGACGGTCATGGCCGCCACACGGCTGGCATCCAGCGAAGCGTCCGGATCGGCATCGCCAATCGCGAGAAATTCGCTTGTTGCCGCCTCATGGGATTGAAAGTAATTCCATTGTTCTTCGTACAGTTCCACCAGCACGCTGAGTTGCTCCGCCGTCGGGTGCCGACTGGTTGTGATTCGAAACGCATCGTGAAGCATTTTCTGACCATCGTCCTGCGGAGCGTCTCGTACCAATTGCTCCGCCAGCCCACGAGCGGCCTCGATCGTTTGCGGGCCATTGAGCATCACGAAGGCTTGCAGCGGCGAAGCGGTTCGCTCCCGCTGCACGCGGCAAACGTCTCGTTTGGCAGCATCCAGAGTTGTCATCACCGGCGCGGGGCTGGTTCGCTTCCAATACGTGTACAAACTGCGTCGGTACAATCCCTCGCCTTGGTCGCGACCGGTGGGTTTGAACGACACTTCCACTTCGTATGGCTTGGCCGGCGGTCCGCCCATTGCGTGAACCAAACGTCCGCCCGCGGCGAGAGCTTGATCACGCAGCATTTCAGCCGGCAATCGATAGGTCGGAAAATGCGAGAGCAAACGATTGGTGGGATCGACCAACGCCAGATTGTCTTGCGTTGAGACACTGCTGCGACCGTAGGCATCGGACAGCATGATTTGCTTCATCATCCGTTTCAGGTCCCAGCCGTTGTCGGCCAAATCCAAGGCCAACCAATCCAGCAACTCGGGATGCGTTGGCGGCATGCCTTGGCTTCCGAAATCTTCGGGTGTGCGGACCAAGCCTTGCCCGAAACTGATCTGCCACAATCGGTTCACCGCGACACGTGAAGTCAGCGGGTGCTCGCGATCGCACAACCATTTCGCCAACGTCAAACGGTTTGGGTTGGCGGTGTCGGCTTCCGGCAACGGCGGCAAGAAGTCAGGCGTTCCCGGTTGGACTTCTTGTTGTGGGCTGTCGTAGACACCGCGTGCCAGCAAGTGAGTGGGGCGTGGTTGAGGCGTCTCCCGCATCACCATGATTTCATCGATCGAGTCCTCCAGTTTGCACTTGGCCAGCCGCACGTCTCGCAATGACTGGCGTGCCGCGTCCACCTCGGCATCCCAACGCAACAGAGCGTGTTGGATCCGTTGCTCGGGTTCCCAATCCGCCTCGAGATCAAACTCGTAATCGTCTCGAGCGAGTTGCTGAATTTCGAGGTCGCTCAAACGAACATCAAAGACGCGGAATTGGTCAACGGCTCCCTGTTTGAAACCACGGTCTCGCATTCGTTCGCCGAGGGTGATGTGGTCGCCGCCCCCGCCTTGGATTTGTTTCGACAACGCATCTCGAACCACGGTGGTCTTCACTTCTTTGCCGTTGATGTGAACCGTCAATCCCGATGCGGAACTGGAACCTTCCGTCGAAGCGGTGACGTGCACCCACTCGCCGACAGGAATGGCTTCGGTGGTCATCACACTGATCGCGTTTCCCGGCCAAAAATGAATCTGCGACCATTGAAGTTTGCCATCCAGGATCAGCAACTCATAGCCGCGACTGGCAGCATCGGTCCAGGCTCGTGAGCGATGCCAAACGACGGCTCGTTCTTTGACATCCGGTGTCTTCATCCACAATGCGACCGAGAAAGGTTGCGACCGATCGAAGTTACCAACCTCCGTCGCAACCGCGTCATCACCAGTCAACTGCCAGGCTTTGCCGACCTTCCCATCCACCGATTGATTGGGCGACTTGGGATCGTCTTCGAAATCCAAGGATGCGATCGGCTGAGCCAGGTGATGCTCGGGCAAGGAATCACTCGGGATTGATTTTGAATCCTTCCATTGCTGCGACCAGTGTTCGCGTCGCTTCTGAATCGTCTCACGAAGCTTCTTCTCCGCCACGGCAACATCGCTTTGCAACTGCGTCAACCGACGTGCTTCGTCTTCGGTTGGCAGCGGCAGCGTCGGGGTGGGCACCGATGGCGTGAAGTACGAATACAGACCTGCTTCATCGATGTTGTCAAAGAACGCATTCAGTTGAAAATAGTTTTCCTGACTGATCGGATCGTATTTATGGTTGTGACATCGGCAACATTCATACGTCAGTCCCATCATCGCCGTCGCAACCGTCTGAGCTCGGTCGGCAACGTATTCGATTCGAAATTCTTCCGGCACACTGCCGCCTTCGACCTTCTGTGGGTGCAGTCGGTTGAAGGTGGTCGCCAAGGTCTGAGCCTGAGTCGCGCCCGGCAACAGGTCACCCGCCAATTGCTGGGTGACAAATTCGTCGTAGGGCATGTTCCCGTTGAAAGCCTGGATCACCCAATCTCGCCACGGCCAAACGAAACGATCGCGATCGACTTGATAGCCGTAGGTGTCGCTGTAGCGTGCCACGTCGAGCCAGTCGGTTGCCATGCGCTCGCCGTACTCCGGTCGTGCGAGCAATCGATCGATGACGCGGTTCTTGGCCAGCGGAGATTGGTCCGCCAGGAACGCATCGAGTTCAGAAAGACTTGGCGGCAAACCAATCAAATCGAACGTGACCCGGCGCAACCAAGTTTCGCGATCCGCCTCGCCCTCGGGTTTCAAGCCAGCCTGGGTCAGCGAGCGATTGATGAACCGATCGATCTCACTGGTAGCCAAAGACTCTTCCGCCGCCGATGCAGCCTCGGGCACGTCCACGTCAGCTGGCGAGATGAAAGACCAATGGCTCTGGTAACGAGCCCCTTGTTCGATCCAGCGACGAATGGTTTCCGTTTGCTCGGGCGTGACCTGGCGTTCCGAATCCGGAGGCGGCATCAACATTTCCGGGTCATCGGCAACCATCCGCAACCACACTTCGCTTTCTTCGGCATCGCCTTCGACGATGGCCCAGTCCTTGGCACCTTCTTCGGTGTCCAAGTGTAGACCGGCTTCGCGATTCTCATCGTCCGGTCCGTGACAATGGAAACAATTCTCCGACAAGATCGGACGAATGTCGCGATTGAACTGAATCGTGTCTTCTGCCTGGTCGGCATCATCTGCCGATGCCGACTGGACCCACAGGACCGTTCCGATCAACGGAACAAACAAGGTCCAACCAATGAGCTTTGAAAGAACAACGTCGCAATCGCGTGCGCAGGTGGAGATTGAAATCAATGGATCACGCATCGCAGGCGATGGTTGAGTGGTGGGAAGGCAGGAGAGAGGCACTCCGGTAAGAAACCGAAACGACGAACCACGCGGGTCCGTCAGTGCCACACTCCATCTTAGACGGTCCCCAATCTCCCGTCACATATATAGACTACGCGGTCAGCTCGCTCGGCGACGCGTTCATCATGGGTCACCACCACCAGGGTGGCACCTTCTTCCTGGCGGAGTTCATCCAGCAGATCCATCACTTCATCCCCTCGCTCCGTGTCCAACGCACCCGTGGGTTCATCCGCCAGAATCAACGGGGGGTTGCCCGCGATCGCTCTTGCGATGGCCACTCGCTGACGCTGGCCGATCGAGAGTTTGTCAGCGCGGTGGTTCACTCGGTCACCCAACCCCACTCGTTCGAGCAGCCGGATCGCTTCCGCCTTTCGCTGCGACACATTGGGATGCGTGTCAAACATCGTCAGCTGAACGTTTTCCTGCGCCGTCAGATTCGGCAGCAAGCGATACGACTGGAAGATGAAGCCGATCTTGTGGGCTCGGAACTGATCCAAACTGGGATACTCCGCCAAGCGTTTCCCTTCAAACCAGACTTCGCCTTGGGTCGGTTCATCCAACGCCCCCAGCATGTTCAGCAACGTCGACTTGCCACCACCGCTCGGTCCCACGATTGCGATGAATTCGGCGGACATGATCGACAAGTTGACATCTACCAATGCGTCCACGTCACCGTCGGCGAAATGCTTGCTCACGCCTCTCAGTTCGAGCAGAGCAGTTGTGTCAGCCGATGGTGTGCCACTTGGATCCGTCAACAGTTTCGTCCCGCTGCGTTGGAGGTGAAGGTTTGGCAGGGTCCGATGGGTGGAGCCTGAACCCTGGTTGAGAATCCTATCACGCAAATCCGACGAATGAACTCCCAAGCGACGCCATGGTTTGCGTGGCGGCTGTTTGCCTGTGTTAAATTGGTCCTCGATGCCCCCCTTTCGCAATGTCGCTCAATCAAAAAATGTAGCAGGCACATTCCGTGTGCCGTCCGCTTCCAATCCCGGGATTTTGGTGCAGAAGCGGACGGCAAAAAGGATTGTGCCTGCTACCGACAGAGCGGCACTGCCCTGTCGCCTGATCACTCAGGCAACATTCCTCCCTCCCACTTTGAAGACAACACCATGAAACGATGGATGACGTTCGGCTGGATCGCCGCCCTTTGCCTCACCGCGAGTTTGAAACCTGCCATGAGTTCCGCTGACGAATACTACGAAGTCCGCACCATCGTGGTGGGAGAGAAAGGGGACGCCGCAGCAATCGATCAGTACCTGGAAAAGGCCCTGATTCCCGCGTTGGAACGCCAGGAGATTGGCCCGATTGGCGTCTTTGCTCCCAAAACCAAGCCTGACGAACAAAACGCGACCATTTTCGTGATCATTCCCTACGCCGAACTCGGCCAAATGGAATCTTCCCGCGCGGCGCTGGCGAAGGACTCGGAATACAAAAAAGCGGCCGCAGACTATCTGAGTCGCGACACCAAGACGGCTCCGTACTCACGAATCAGCAGTGAATTGCTGACCGCCATGGATTGCTGGCCCAAAACCGTTGTTCCCGCCGGAACACTTGAAAACGACGAACGAGTCTACGAACTCCGCCTGTACGAAAGCGCCAACGAGCGACTCGGTGACCTCAAGGTTGAAATGTTCAACCAAGGTGAAGTCCCGATCTTTCTTGACAGCGGCGTCCAGCCCATTTTCATCGGCCAAGCCTTGGTGGGTCCGCAAACGCCAAGCCTGACGTACCTGACGGTGTACAAAAATGACGCCGCTCGCGAAAAAGCGTGGGACGCTTTCCGAGCCCACCCGGACTGGAAAGTGCTGAGCAAGAACCCACGTTTCGGTGGCACGGTCAGCCGGATCGATAAATTCGTACTCTCGGCGAAACCTTACTCGCAAATGTGACCCCAGCGAGGCTGTCCCAGTTGGCGGCCTGCCGGTACGATTCGCAGCATGACTCCCATGATGCGACAGTACCACGAGGCGAAAGAGGCGTGCGGCGACGCATTGCTCTTCTTTCGCATGGGCGATTTCTACGAGCTGTTTTTGGACGACGCCAAGGTCGCTGCGGGGATCTTGGGGCTGACCCTGACCAGCCGTGACAAAGACAGCAAGAACCCAACGGCGATGGCGGGGTTCCCCCACCACCAACTGGATCAGTACCTTCAAAAGCTGATCCGAGCGGGCTTTCGAGCCGCCGTCTGCGAGCAAGTCGAGGACCCCAAATCGGCCAAAGGCTTGGTTCGCCGCGAAGTCACGCGGGTTGTCAGTGCTGGCACGCTGACCGACGAAGGCCTGCTCGACCCGAAAGAGCCCAACTACTTGGCGGCCGTCTTTGCACCCAGCCAGAAGGCTCGCGAAAAAGCTCAGAAACAAGCGGCGAAGAACAATGACCCGACTGGCGGCGACGTCGTTGGGATCGCTTGGGCAGAGCTTTCCAGTGGTCGATTCGAAGCCGGCGTTTTCCCCCGTGCCCGCCTGGACGATGAACTCGCCCGAATCGGCCCCGCCGAAGTCATCCACTGCGAAGACGATGCGTCGGTTCATCCGGACCCGACCGCGACGTGGTCCTGGACCGCTCGGCCCTCCTGGAGCTACGCCGCCGCCGACGCTGAAAAGTCGCTCTGCAAACAGCTCTCCGTTGCCAATCTCGAAGGCCTCGGATTTGAAGAGAACGGTGAGGTCGCGATTCGCGCCGCCGGTGCGGTGCTGTGCTACTTGAAGGAAACCCAGCGTGGCTCGCTGGATCACTTTCGATCCCTGACCTGCCACAACCGCAGTCCGGTTCTGCAGATCGATGCGGCGACCCGGCGCAGTCTCGAAATCACTCGCACCATGCGGACCGGGTCACGCGAAGGAGCGATGCTGGGCGTCATCGATCGCACGGTCACGCCGATGGGATCGCGGTTGCTGGCCGAGCACCTCGCGGCTCCACTGATCGATGTCGATGCAATCGCGTATCGCGCCGATGCGGTCGACGAATTCGTTCGCAACCACAACTTGCGGGGCGACGTCCGAACGATTCTGGGCGACACCTACGACCTGACTCGCTTGCTCGCCCGTGTCGCCACGGGACGCACTGGCCCGCGAGACCTCCGACAGGTCGCGGTCACACTCAGCGGATTGCCGGCACTGAAAGCTCGTTTGACCGAGCGTGACAGCGTCTGCCTGACCCGCTTGGAATCGGAACTGCATCTCTGCCCGGAACTGCGTGAACAACTCGAAGCTGCGCTCAACGATGACTGCCCGTTGTCGGCGGCCGATGGCAACTTCATTCGCGAAGGCTTTGACTCCGAACTTGACACACTTCGTGAATTGGCTCGCGGCGGCAAGCGGTGGATCGCCGAATACCAACAGCGGCAAATGGACGAAACCGGCATCTCGAATTTGAAGGTCGGTTACAACCGCGTCTTTGGCTACTTCCTCGAAGTCAGCAACGCTCAAAAAGACAAAATCCCCGCGGACTTCATTCGCAAGCAAACGCTGAAGAATTGCGAACGGTACATCACGCCGGAACTGAAGGAATACGAAGAGAAGGTGCTGGCCGCAGACGACAAAGCGTCCAGTCGCGAACAAATGCTGTTCACGATGCTTCGCGAAAACACGCACAAGCACCTGGGCATCTTGCAAGAGGTCGCCAGCGCGATCGCGATGATCGATGTGGTCGCGTCGCTCGCCGAAGTCGCCGCCCAGCATCACTGGGTGCGTCCGACATTGACCGACGACAGCGTGCTTCGGATCGAAGGCGGTCGGCACCCGGTGCTGGATGTCACCATGCCTCAAGGCGAATTCGTTCCCAACGATTGCATTCAAAGCCCCGAAACAGGCATGATCCTGTTGATCACCGGCCCCAACATGGCGGGCAAAAGCACGTACATCCGCCAAGTCGCCCTGATCACGTTGCTCGCACAAACGGGCAGCTTCGTGCCCGCAACGTCTGCCGAAATTGGCATCGCCGATCGCATCTTTGCACGAGTCGGTGCCAGCGATGAACTCAGTCGCGGCCAAAGCACGTTCATGGTGGAGATGGTCGAGACCGCTCGCATCCTGAACACAGCAACGTCTCGCAGCTTGGTCATCCTCGACGAAATCGGACGTGGAACCAGCACGTATGATGGCCTGTCATTGGCCTGGGCGATCACCGAACACCTGCACGAACAGATCGGCGCTCGAACCCTCTTCGCAACTCACTACCACGAACTCGCCGCACTGCAGGAAACGCTTCCGCGAGTCGCCAACCTCAGCGTCGCGGTGAAAGAATGGCAAGACGAAGTGGTGTTCTTGCACCGCATCGTGCCGGGAAGTGCAGACAAGAGCTACGGCATCCAAGTCGCTCGATTGGCCGGGATTCCCGTCGAAGTCAACGAGCGTGCCAAAGATGTGCTCGCCCAACTCGAAGCCGATCACCGCGACAGCTTGGATCGCCCGACCATCGCTCCGCCGAGCGGCGGCAAAGGATCCGGTGACACGTATCAGCTGACCCTGTTTGGCTACGCCGATCACCCGTTGATCCAAGAGATTGAATCGGTCGACATTGATTCGATGTCACCCATTCAAGCTTGGCAGTTTTTGCAAGAGGCAAAAGCGAAACTCACCGCGGGTCCGAAAGCGGTGAAGGGGTAAGACCCGTTCCGCTAAGCAGACAGGCAGGAATGATTGGGTTCCGCAAGTTTCATCCCTAGCGACGAGAGTCGGCAACGAGTTCGGAACGATCTGCCGCCGCTCCGCGGCTTTGGAGTGGGGGCGGGCATCCGAGACGTCGGGTTGAAACCCGACGCTATCAAATGCCACCGCTCCGCGGTTGGTTGACCAACATCTCAAACGAACAGTCGCGGAGCGACGGCATTTGGCCAGCCTTGGGTTTCAACCCAAGGTCCGGCCGTGACCAAAGCGAGCCCCAACGTTTCGATGGAGAACCTCAATTCTTCGTGTTCGCTTCTTTCCACCACCGGATGTGCGGGTCGCTGGATTCGCCATCGCGGAAGAAGTTGCCGATTGCGAATTCGTCTACGCCATCAGCGTCCATGTCGGCGACCTCGAGTGTGAGGTGCCGTTGAAGATCCGTTTCAAGGATCTCTCCCTCAAACACACCCGCCTCGGTTTGTCGCAACAACAACAGTGACGGGGAACCACTTCCTTGCCATGCAACGATGGTGGGCGTGGCCAACAGTGCTCCCGCGATCACATCGAGATCGCCGTCTCCATCGAAGTCGCCTGCTTGAGCTCGCAACACACCGGGCATGCTCGCCAGCCGATGATGCCGGAACTCTGCCCGAGGTGCTTGCCCTGATTTTGCGGGTGAAGACTCCTTCCATTGGCGTTGATCCTCGAACGGATTTTCCAGCCACTGAATTTGATGATGACGTTTGGCTCCTCGATCGAACGAGTCGCCGTTGCTGTACAGCACATCGACATCACCGTCGCGATCCAGGTCGACCAGTTCAATGCCCGTCGATCCATAAGACGGATCGGGAGCCGCATGCATCACGACGTTTCGAAAGTGCCCGGTTCCATCGTTGAAGAACGCTTCGATCACTTCATGCTCTTGGCTGATCAACGCCACAAAGTCCAGGTGCCCATCGCCGTTCAGGTCGATCGTGGGAACGTTGACCGGCCCGGATCGCTCGTCAATGGTTTCCAACGTGAAAGCCTCCGCGCCAAGCTGAATGTCGACTTCGCCATCCCGACGCAATAAATACAGCCCGCCGGTTTTTCTCCACCCGAACACCGCCACGATGAAGTCGAGGTCCCCGTCGGAATCAAAATCGCCCGGCTGGACCTCGGCGACTCGGCCCAGCCCTTCCGCCAAAACGATCTTCTTCATCGTCCCGACTTCGTTGGCTTCCCCCGGTGCTTCTTGGTGAAGCGCGATGACCTGACCGAGGTCGCTGTCCGCGGCATTGAACTCACCCACATCCGCCACGATCAAATCCAACACCCCGTCGCCATCGAGGTCACAAGGCTCCACATGAACCGGTTGAAACAGGGTCGCCAATCGCTGGGGCGGTCGCTCGGGCTCACTGGGCCAACTTGCAAACAATGCTCCCGTGTTGACGTCGCACGCGACCAGGGCTGGTGAATCCCCCAATCCAGACGAGATCCATTGCAGATGACTGATCCCTGGCGGACGTGACGTTTCCAAATCGACCGGTCGCTGATCCCAACGGGCAGTGCTGGGGCCGAACTCTTGCTTCGCAAACGGCAAGTTCTTCGACTCTGGCGCCTGGATCTGAAAGAACTTCAATGCCTCGGTCCGATCGGGAACCACCAAATCGCTGCGTCCCGAATCCTTGTAGGTCATGTACATCTGGTCGACCAATTGCGGCCATTCATGCTTCGGGGCTCCCGCGGGTGATGGCATGACGTGACACGCCGTGCAAAAGACTTCGACTTGGGGGCGCACCCGTTCGACCAACCGATCCCCGATCTTCCGCGCATCAGACGTTGCCGCTGAAGTCGCTGCCTCCACACCGGGATCGACGGGGTCTTTGGGCTGGTCCGTTGACGGCGCGACCGTGCGTTTCCCCGCCTCGGGCGGCGCATCGGACCGAGGCGTGCAGCCGAGTTCGAGTGAAAGCACTCCAAGGGCGATCCCAATGCCAAACAAACGAACGAGTGTCGGAGGCGTGCCACGAAACAAAAAAACAATCCCAAAACGAGTGGAAACAACCCTGCTGAGAGTTCCCCAGCGTGCTCATTCGCAGAACCGGGAAAGGGATCCCAAGACAACGAAATCCTGTTCGCAGTGTAGCCCCGCCGCTGATCGCAAAGCAATTGCTGGGATACAATGGCGTTCATGAACGCACCTTGTTTTCCATTGATGAATTCCCTCCGCCGCCACACTGCCGGGATTTACCAATCCATTGCGATTGGTTTCTTGCTAGGACTCTGCGTGGGTTGCCCCAGCTCCACCCCGTCCATTGACCCTGGCCAGGAATCCACGGTCAAACGCCCGCTGGGTCGCATGCGAGTTTTGGGACGCACCGGCAAATGGGACGAGGCTTGGAACCTGCGTGACGCGGTGCTGGAAAAACACAGCGAGGATCCCGAAGCGATCACGTTTGTGGCTCGAGTCGCGCACCAAACCGGCCGAGCCAACCTGGCCGCCGACTACCTGGCGCAAGCCAGCCGAGTCGAGAACTACGCTTCGCCTAAACGCGTCGACGAGACGCTGATCGCGATGATCTCAGCCGGTCGAACTCACGATGCGATGGCATTCCTAGAACGAGTCGTGACGGCTCATCCGGATCGCCACGACACCCGAAGGATGCTGTTTGACCTCCAGATGGGCACGGAAGAACGCGACGCAGGGCTGCTCAACGGACAAAGCTTGATCCGAGATCGTCAGTTCGACCTGGAACTGCTGATGACGATGACCGACACCGAGATCCGGTCGATGGATGCCAAGCCGCTGGATGAAATGGTGGCCCGCAATCCGGACGACCTTCGTCCCTTGATTGGCGCGGCTCGATCCGCCTTGGACCAAAATCTGTTTGATGAAGCCCGAGAGAGCCTGGACAAGATCGTCCAGCGCCACCCCGATTACGCGACCGCCGCAGCCATGCGTTCGCTCTTGCTGGCCGAACAAGCGGACTGGGAAGAACTGGAATCATCGCTGGCATCAATGCCATCCCAGGTGACCCAGCGACGACACTTTTGGACCGCGATGGGCATGTGGGCCGAAGCCACCGGCAACCTTGAGGCGGCCGCCAAAGCCCACTGGAGAGCCACCCAGACCGACCCCGACATTTCGCGATCCTGGTTGGACCTGCAACGTGTCTTGCAATCCGATCCGCCGTTGGGAGTCGAACCAACCGTCGTCAAAGCCATCGGCGACCGAGCCAAACAACTCAATCGATTCAACCAACTTCGCCGACGCTTCGACCGGTCCGGCCGAATCTCACGATCGGTGATCGCTGAAATGGTGAGCGTCGTGAAAGATCTGGGCCGCCCCTGGGAAGCCGAAGCCTGGATCTCCATCGGCATGCAACTCCCCGAAGATGATTCGGTCGACCTGAAACAATTGCGTCAGGACTTGGTCGCTCAGCTTCGTCGTGACACACCTTGGCAAGAGGTGCAGAACCATCCGGAGCTGAAACTGGATCTTTCGGATTTCACATTCCAACCCTCCCTCGAACGATTCCTACAACAACAAATCAAAGAACAGGAGTCCGAGCCCGATCCATTGCGAAACCGAACTCCTGCCGCCGAGATGCCCCAAGCCGCCAGCGACCAAGTCCAACCGATTGAGTTGGTCGACGAAGCCCAGCAGCGAGGCGTTTCATTCTTGGCAGCGACGGGCCAAGACCTCGACCAGCCGGGAATCAGCCTGCATCAGACGCTCGGCTGTGGTGGTGCAACACTGGACTTTGACCTGGACGGCTGGAGCGATCTGGCACTGGTGACCGCCGGTGGCACGCCACCGCACAAGGATTCACCGCCGAATGTTTTGCTTCGCAACGAGAATGGAGTCTTCGTCACGGCACCGGAATCGGCCGGCGTGAACGATCGCGGGTTTGCCCAAGGAATCGCGGTCGGCGATCTCAACGAAGATGGCTGGCCTGATTTGCTGTGCACGAACTACGGACCCAACGTGTTGCTGATCAATCAAGGTGACGGAACCTTCGTCGATGAAACGGCCAAATGGATGGACCAACCTGACGAAACACGTTGGTCGACGGGCGCCGCGTTTGCCGACCTCGATTCCGACGGATTGACCGACATGGTCGTCCTGAATTACTGCGAAGGATTGGATCCTGTCACGTTTGTTTGTGGCGACGGGTCCGACGAACCCGCCCGGTCCTGTTCTCCGATGCGATTCCGTGGAGACCAAGACCAATTCTTTCGGACTCAGCCGCGCGGAGGCATTCAAGACGTCACGCAGGACTGGAACGTCCTTGCCACTGATCCCGGACGGGGACTTGGCGTCGCGATCGGTCGCTTTGAAGATCGACCAGGCAATCAAGTCTTCATTGCCAACGACATGACCAGCAACTTTTACTGGTCACCCTCGCCAGGTGATACGAACAGCAACTGGTCCGAGTCCGCCTTGCCTCGCGGGCTGGCCGTGGATGGTCGCTCCATCGCGCAGGGTTCGATGGGCATCGCGGTCGACGATTTCAATCAGGACGGAAAGATCGACTTCTACGTCACCAACTTCGACCAGGAATACAACACGCTGCACCTGCAAACCGGCCCTGGCAGCTATCGCGACTCCACCATGGCAGTGAACCTGGGCTCGGACACGCTGCCCTTGGTTGGCTTCGGAACCACCTCGACAGACCTGGACGGCGACGGGCAGAACGAATTGATCGTTGCCAACGGCCACGTCGACATCTTCCAACGCGATGACTTGTCGGAGGAACCCTCTCAGTCGTCCGCTCGCCGCAGTCTCTACGCTCAACCGGCGCAGATCTTTCGCCATGGATCCGATGGCCGATTTGAAACGGCACCCATGTCGGGCGAGTACCTTTCCCAGCCCCATGTCGGGCGCAGTTTGTGGACGATCGATGTCAACCGCGACCTCCGACCTGATCTGATGGTGACCCATCAAACCGAACCGGCTGCGATGCTCGTCAATCACACCGCTTCCCAATCCCCCAAACTGAAGATCCGAGTGGCTGGCACAGAGTCGTCTCGCGATGCGATCGGCACTTGGATCACCGTGACGGCAGGCGACTGGCAACGGAAACACTGGGTCATCGCCGGTGGAAGTTACTTCAGCAACGACGAAGCCGCCTGGACCCTGAGTTGCCCGGATTCTGCCGACAACGTCACGGTTGAAATCCGATGGCCAAACGATCAACCACAAACGTTCCAGGGCATCGCAACGAACTCGGAATGGTTGATGGTCCAGGGCCAGCCCAACGCGATTCAGCTTCCCTGAGCCGCCGAGAAGAGGTTGTGCCGTTTTACTTCACCCTCCCTTTGGGAGGGTCGGACCGCTTCGGGTCGGGGAGGGTTACGCGCTGGTTCCGATGCTCGACCCTCCCCTCGCTTCGCTCGACCACCGACGGACATGCCCGCGTCGCCACTCTCCCTCCCGCCGTGGCCATCGGCCACAGCGGGAGGGAGAGTTTTTCAGGGGGGCTCGTTTACCGGGGGTACCATCTGACATCCCTACCGGGATGAAGAAAGACAGAAGCCGGAAGAAAAGTTGCATCCGCTATCAGAGCACCAACAGCAAACATTTAGCAGTCCAGGAAAAACGTCCCGAAACGACAGACCACCAAGTCCGTCGATCGCCCCCCATCACAACCCGAACGCGTCAGCGAGGTACCCCACGGAATCCCCCCACGACGGCCCCGTCCGGGGCGGCGTACTGTTGGCCGCCATCGGTCTCGGGCTTCCGCCCCGAGCTAACGACGGCGGCCCCATCCGGGGCGATGCTGGGCAACCTCGCCCGCGACTTCGAAACAGCACAAAAAAACCCCGGTGAACTCACCGGGGTCGCTTTGATTTTGAGATCATCCACGACGCGGAAAACGCCAGGAATGAATCGCATTCACTCTTCGGTGACGCGAACGGTCTTCATCTTGTCGCCTTGCTCAATCGCATCGACGATGTCCTGGCCTTCGATGACCTTGCCGAACACGCTGTGTCGGTTGTCGAGGTGAGGCTGGGCTTCATGCGTAATGAAGAACTGCGAACCGTTGGTGTTCGGCCCCGCATTGGCCATCGACAAAACGCCGGGACCATCGTGCTTGAGATCGGGATGAAATTCATCTTCAAACTGGTAACCGGGGCCACCGCGACCGCTGCCTTCGGGGCAGCCGCCTTGGACCATGAAGTTGGGGATCACGCGATGGAAAACCAGCCCGTCGTAATACTTCTTCTCGCAGAGCGTTTCAAAGTTTTCAACGGTCTTGGGAGTTTTGTCGTCAAACAATTCGATGCGAATCGTTCCGCGATCGGTATCAAATGTGGCAACTTTCATCGGTCACTTTCGTCAAGGTAGTAAAAACGGTTCGTTGGTTGATTTTGATTGGGACCCCAGTTCCATTCCGGCAACTCGAGATCACAAATCGAGCGAAGATTCCAATTCACGAAGCTCTCGCTCGGTTTCGTCTTCAAAGGTCGTGTCGTCCGTCTGCGTTTCGTCGAGACGGGGGATGCTGGGAACGCTGGCGGACTGATTCGACGGGTCGAGTTCTTTGCGAGTCCCATCGGGCAGGATCAGGACGGCTTTTTCCACCCCGCCATCGGATCCCACTTTGACAGCGGCCTTGGCAGAGCCAGTGGTGCCTTCCAAGTCAAACACGATGAAATCGGGGTTCTGTTCGGCTTCGTTGACCGTTTCGCTGAAGTTCATGGACATCGATTCGATCGAACCGATTTCCTCGGTGACCTCGGGCATGCGATTCAAATCTTCTTTGACGGGTTCGAACACCACCGCCAAACCGCCAACCTTGGACATCGCGTACCAGCTGACTCCACAGCAAACCACCAACGACAGAAAACCAAGCCCCAGGACGATCGCCAGGATCATGGGCCACTTTTTCTTGGCCGGCGGTGGAACGCCAGGCCCACCCACGACTTCGGGAGTCAGCGGATTTTGATAGGCCCGATTCGGGTCAAATGGGTCGTTTGGTGTACTGGACATGATTCCCTTTTCGCCCACGCGATGGTGAAGATTCTTCCCTGACGAGCCCTTGACGAACGCCGTGGCCACGGTGACGGAAAGAGCTGGTCCGCAGCCTTCCCGCTCCCGTCACAATCATCCGTGTCGTGACAGCACGCACATTAAACCCAAATGCCGGTGGATTTGGTACCGCCCCAGAATCTTGGTTTTCGGAGCATTGGTAAATCGATTCAATTCGGGTATTTTAGGGAACTGTTGGCTGCATCTGACGCAAACTGAGTCGTTTGTTTTCAATTGCTGCGGTTGGGTAGAACCGTTTGTCTGACAGTTTCATTCTTTAGTTCTGGCAAAATCGCCAAGAGCGCCCGAAAGTCTTTAGGAGACACGCATCCATGACCAAGTGCAAATTGGAATACATCTGGCTCGACGGCTATCAACCGACCCAGAGCATGCGCAGCAAAACCAAGGTTGTCAGCGACTTCAGCGGCAACGTGGAAGATGCACCTGTCTGGTGCTTTGATGGCTCGTCCACCGAACAAGCCCCCGGCGGTGCCAGCGATTGCTTGCTGAAACCTGTTTACTGCGTTCCCGATCCAGATCGTTTGGGCACCGGATTCTTGGTGATGTGCGAAGTGATGAATGCTGATGGCAGTCCTCACCGTAGCAACGGGCGTGCAACCATCCACGACGACGACAATGACTTCTGGTTCGGCTTCGAACAGGAGTACACGATCTTCGATCCGGAAACCAAAAAGCCAATCGGCTTCCCTTCAGAAGGCTTCCCAGCCCCTCAAGGCCCTTACTACTGCTCCGTCGGTGCTGGCAAAGCAGTCGGTCGCGAAATTGTCGAAGAGCACCTGGAACTGTGCTTGGAAGCTGGCCTGAATGTCGAAGGCATCAACGCCGAAGTCATGATGGGTCAGTGGGAATTCCAAATCTTCGCCAAGGGCGCCGCCCAAGCTGGCGACGAGATCTGGCTCGCCCGCTACTTGCTGGATCGCACCGGTGAAAAATACGGCATGGAAATCAACTACCACTGCAAACCAGTCAAGGGCGACTGGAACGGCAGCGGCATGCACGCCAACTTCAGCAACACGACCCTCCGGACGTGTGGCAGCAAAGAAGTTTACGATGCGATCTGCCAAGCCTTCGAGCCTCGGATCACCGAGCACATCGATGTCTACGGTGCTGACAATGACCAACGTTTGACCGGTTTGCACGAAACGCAATCGATCGACAAGTTCAGCTACGGCATCTCGGACCGCGGTGCATCGATCCGCATTCCAATCGCCACCGTCGAAAATGGCTGGAAGGGCTGGTTGGAAGATCGTCGCCCCGCCTCCAACGCGGACCCATACATGGTTGCCAGTGCGATTATCGCAACGGTCAAGACGGCCAACGTGCCAGCCGGCGTCTGATGGACGTCCCCGGCCCAGGCTGCTGAGCCGATTCGATTGTGAGCGACTGAAATCGCAACACTTGAATCCACTCGAACTCTCGATGCCGAGTCACCCAGGTGACTCGGCATTTTTCATGCGCCGACATCGGGCGTCATGCCACTCAGCTTTCACGCAGAGCAACACGTCCCGTGCGCGAAACAGTTACAATACAAGCGCCGCGTCCACGTAGTTGACGCTTGTCCTTTTTACGTTTGTTACTGGAGCCCCCATGAACGTCTTGAACCTCCGGCGAGCCCTCGCTGTCCTTTGCTGCCTCACACTGGGCACCGCAGTTGGCTGCCCCTCGCAACCCACCACCGCGTTGGAAGACGCTGACCAGTCGGCGATCGACGCCTACCAGGCTGAACAAGAGAAAGACCTCGCGTCGATGGACGGTACCCTCGAAACCAAACCGTAACCAACGCTGTTTGAAGCCCGAGCGACTGGGATTCCATCCCTGTCGCTCGGGGTCAAGACGAAGGAACGGTTCATCAATCCGTTTTGGCGGAATGGCGTGAGCCACCTGGTCGTTGCTGGAGGACTCGGGTCGTTCCGTTGACACTCTCAAGACCGAAGTTGTTTCCGAATGATTCCTAAAAAAAGCCGGCTTCACTCAAATGAGCGAAGCCGGCTTTCGTTGTTCCTCAGCACCTTGGTTTGAAGGTTGCTTCGTGAGGGTCAAAACTCTTGGTCGATGATCTCACGACCACCCTTGGTTCCCATCGCTCCCCAAACGCCATACGGGCTCTTGGACCCTGGCTTCGCGGTTGCCATCGAGGCGCTTTGCCAAACCATCTCGTGGTTTTGGTTCCCGGCCTCGATCGAATCCGTGATGAACTTGATCGCTCCATCGCCCATCAAAATATGGGCGCCACCTTGGTGACGGCTCGATGGCGGGAACATTCCCGTTTGCCCCGCGTTGTTGCCACCACAGATCGCTGCATTCGGCGGAGCAATGGTGTGGATTCCGCTGAAATTAGGACGAAAATCGGCCCACTTGTAACCGCGGCCACCATTCACACCTTGGATCGAAGTTGTCGCAAGCCAAAACTGTGGACGTTCTGGGTCAATCTGGTTGTTCTCCACGCAGTAATTGGGGTTCAGCCGAACTTCATTGGGTGGGTTCCCATTGATCGACTGGATCCCACGCGTGTCCCGATCACCAAGATCCGTGAGCATCTCTGCCATCGCAACCGTGTTGGACAATCCATCCAAGACATCTCGGAATTTGGAAGTCGTGTGAGGAACGAACATACCTCGGTCAGCAGCACGCGAACGCTGCGCCCAGCCGCTGTTGTTCACCTTTTCGCCACTGGTCCCATCGTGTGACTTGGTCCCACGGACCGACCACTCCATGGAATCACCCAGGCAGGCACCGTAGTTCGTGCGTCCTTGACCTGGCAAACCCTGACCAGGATCGCTTGGACAACGAAGCGTTGGCATATTCGTCATCCAAGGCCGGTACTGCAAAAACTCGACCGCTGGCCCCATCGCGGGCCAAGGTACGGTCAGCGGTGTATTCAGGTCCAACGCGTTGACCAGGCTAGGGTTGCTGATTTCTTCCCACAGCCCCTGCTGTTCGACGAAAGGAGTCAGGCCTACCAGCATGCTCAAACGCCAAGCGTTGGCATCGCCATAGTTTGTCCACCAATTGGTCGTCACACCAGTGTTTCCAAACGGGGCGGCACCTCCATCTGTCCCACCCGTTCCGACCCCATGAATCGGCAGCTGGTTGTACGCCGAGTGGTAATTGTGAATTGCCAAGCCCAATTGCTTGAAATTATTACTGCAGCTCATTCGACGAGCTGCTTCTCGGGCGGCTTGCACGGCTGGCAGCAGCAGCCCCACCAAAACGCCAATGATGGCAATCACCACCAAAAGCTCCACCAAAGTGAAACCCTTTGGCTGGACACGAAAACGCTTCATAACAAAATCTCCCTAGAACAAAATGAAAAATCACACACTCATCTGGAGCAATGCGATGCGTTCCCATCTTAGGGATCCCGCCGGCAGCGGGTACACAAACATCCTGTAACAAAACCAAATTTTCGAGAGATTCCCCACCAGAGAAATCCATCTAGGCGGCTTCTCGCCCCATAAACACCCCCCAGGGAGCTGCATCAGACACCCCAGCGAGAGCATGCAAATCGAATTCAGCTCTGCAATCGGCTGCCATTCACGAGGCTCCCATCACCCGACTCAGCGTTTCAGACGGAGCATCCAAGTGTCTTGTGTTTTCACCCCACATCGGGCTTTACCTCGATCAGCAATCGCCGGTACGATTTGGCGTGAAACCCGATGGGCTGCGATGTGAATCACTCGGAATGTGCTTCCAAGCCCACAACTGAACACAGCAAAGGATTGTGCCATGGGTGGCGCTGTGACGTTATTGTTGGTCGCGACGATGGGCATCACCTTCGGATGGACTCCGGATGGTGCCGATGGGGTGAAATACATCATCCAAGTCCCGCCAGACCAACTCGATCAACTCGAGCGTGTGGGTGAAATCACCAGCACGATCTCGCCCGAAGTGCGGGGACGAGTCAGCGAAATCGTGATCCGAGTTGGCACCGGAAGTGTCCCTCGCGAGACACCTGCTCATTGGAACCAAACCAATGCGTCGCATCCCTCAGGGGTTTCGCAGGTGGTCTCGGACGAGAATGCGCTCCGCAGTCTGCCAATCGCCTCGGATGATCGTCGGCCGATTCCGATCCCGATGACATCGAACTCGACGCAACCAAGAATCATCCCTGGCAACGTCAACTCACCCAGCGTCACCCGGTTGATGAAACCTCAATCCGGAGGCATGAATCTTCCCGGTGGCTACGAACCTCCCGCCCCAACCACCGGACCTTCGACCAGCGGTTTCAACATGCCGCCCTCGTTGGCGCAAGGCGGCGTTGGATCCACCCCGGGCACAGGCGTCCCCAACACGGGCGCTGCCAACACAGCGTCACTCAACGACACGCTCCGCGCTGAAGCGGAAGCCTTTGCAGAGGCCACTCGGCGGAACCTCGGTCTGGGCATGCCCAGCACAGCGAGCAATGACCCGGCGGCGGCCTCGCGTGCCTCGTCGACGACCGTCGCTCCGCCCCCGTTCACCGGAGGCAACACGGCCTACTCGGGCACCACCAATCCCAACGCTGCGAACCCCTACACGGCGAACCCCGGAACATCCAATCCAGCCACCATGGATCGCTCCGCCCGAAACGGCGGCCCGTCGACCGCACCCACGTCCGCATCGACCGGATCGAGTGCGCCGCCTTGGCCCAATGATGACGATGACTGGTACGCACTGGGCAACCGTCCCGCTTCGCGTCCCTCCACCGCCCCTGCCACCAACCCGACAAATGGCTCCTTGGCCTCGGATCCTGGCGCTGCACCACGCACCGGCGCAGATCCAAGCAACCGAAACAGCCCCAACTCAGCCTTCAACACTGGCAATTTCAACCAAATGCCCGGCGGCCTGGGCGGACAAAATCCCTTCGGCCAAACAGCATCGGACTCCCTCGCCACCCCCTCGTCTCGACGTGACACCACCTACGCGACCTCCTCGCAAGGCGACGCCAACACGATCCAACGCTACGAATACGATCCCAAGCTGACTCCAGCCGAAGCGGACCGTTTGCCGCCCAATGGCTGGTCATTCAACACCGCGGGCATTCCCGTTGACCGAGAAGGCTACTTGCTGAATGCCTACGGCGAGCGAGTTGATCAAAATGGCCGGCCTCTTTCGAACTCGGCCTACGCCAACGAGAGCAACCGTTCCAACCCAAGCCTGGCCAGCAATCCCACCCCCAACCGTTCCCAGTCCTCGGGCATGCAGTCCAACGGCGCGCCGACCAACGGGAACCCGGGTTACGGCGGCAACGCGACCTACGCCAGCCAACAGGGCAGCAATCCAGGTCAGACCAACCAAGGCCAAGCCAATCCAGGCACCCATTTCCCCAACTACGCGGCCCCCAACACCGGGAACTCAAACACGGTTCCTCCTAACACTGGGAACCCAAACACCGGACCGCTCTACGCCAACGGCCAACAACCCGCCGCCCCCATGCCCAACGCCGGGCAACCCCAGTCCCAGTACCCGTACGGCCAGAATTACACACCGCACCAGATTCCCTACGCACCGACGAATTCCAATCCTGCCAACCCCAACATCAATCCGGCGACGGGTTATCCCTACCAATACGTCAATTTCACGCCCAACGCCAACAACCCTGGCGGAGTCGCCAGCAACACCTCTGCCTCGGGCGGCACGCAACCGGGAACTTCCAATGCAGGGCCTCCGCCCGGCAGAGGCGCAGGTTCCTTGGACGACAAAGACGCCCTCGGCAGCGCCATCAGCCAAGACCCTCGTGCGGACCGAGAAAAGGTGGCCACCCAAACGCTCTTCAACGCGCTGCTGCTGGTCTCTTTCGTCGCCAACCTCTACCTGATGTACTGGCTGAATGTCCTGCGTTTGAAGTACCAGGAAATGGTGGCAGCGAAACGTGCCGCCGCGAGCGCCAACTCAGCCGCGGTCGCCTGAATTCCCGCCCTCCCTCGAGGTCGTGCTGTTTTCAAACGCTGTGCCAGTAACGCCTTGAGAACCCCGCCCGTTGCAAACGGGCTTGTTGATCGACGACGTTTCGCAGATTGAGCGATCAGCCGATGGGCGTTCGCCTGGACTGCGAAATGTTTGGTGTTGTGGAACGTATTCGTTTGCGCAAGTTTTCATCCCGGTAGGGATGTCAGAGAGTAGCCGTCGGTAAGCGATAGCGTTACCGACGGACCTGTAGCCCGCGTCGCCACTCTCCCTCCCGCCGTGGCCATCGGCCACGGCGGGAGGGAGAGTTTTTTCGGGGGCTCGTTTGCCGGGGGTATGCTGCTCCGCAGCGCCCCCCGGCTACCATCTGACATCCCTACCGGGATGGAGAAAAAGATCCCAGGGGCGATGCCCCCGGCTACGATGATGATGCCCGTTGGCCAACAAAACCGACTGCAAAAACGGCGTGCGTGAGGGGAGGCCGGTCATTGGAGAAGGTGAAAATGACAACGAAAGCGGCAGAACTTGGTTGGGGGTAGGGGAAATGTCCTTCAACGCATAAAACTATGCGTTGTTTTGACATTCCCATCTCATTCGTTCGGTTATCACGTGTCCGCGAATTCGACCGCTGCTTTTCGGGCCCCTGCCGCGAGCCCCCATTTCCCGACTCTCGAAGAACAAGTTCTGGCGTTTTGGGACCAGCACTCGATTTACGAGCAATCACTGGCTCGCCGCGCCAACGCACCCACCTTCGTTTTCTACGAAGGCCCCCCAACGGCCAACGGGATGCCTCACCCGGGTCACTGCCTGACACGCGCGATCAAAGACGTCTTCCCTCGCTACAAAACGATGCGGGGCTATCGCTGCGAACGCAAAGCCGGCTGGGACACGCACGGATTGCCAGTTGAAGTCGAAGTCGGCAAAGAACTCGGCATCCACAGCAAAGAAGAGATCGAAGCCTACGGCGTTGAACCCTTCATCCAGAAATGCCAATCCAGCGTGTGGCGCTACATGCAGGAATGGCAAACGCTGACCCGCCGACTCGGGTTTTGGGTCAACCTGGAAGAAGCCTATGTGACGTACCACCAATCCTACGTGGAGAGCGTCTGGTGGTCGCTGAAAAATCTGTTCGACCGCGGACTGCTCTACCAAGGCCACAAGATCGTGTGGTGGTGGGCTCAAGGCGGCACGGCACTTTCCGCTGGCGAAGTCGGGCAGGGCTACCGCGAGGTCGCTGACCCAAGCGTCTACGTGTTGTTCCCGTTGGCTGACCAACCAGAACGATCCTTGGTGGTCTGGACCACGACCCCCTGGACGTTGCCCAGCAACATGTACGCGGCGGTGAAGCCAGAACTGGAATACGCCGTTGTCAAAGATTCTGAAACCGGTCAAGAACTGGTCCTGGCCGCCGCACTGGTGGAGTCACTCGCAGGCAAACTCAAACGCGAATTGACAGTCATCGAAACGGTCACGGGCGAGTCGCTGGTCGGCAAGCGCTACCAACCTCCGTTTGACGATTACCACTCGCGACTGGGCGATCCAAGCGGCGAATTGATCACCGGTGAAAAGGAGTCGCTGTACTGGCGCGTCGTGGCGGCTGATTTTGTGACCACGGATTCGGGCAGCGGTCTGGTTCACTTGGCACCTGCATTCGGTGAAATCGATCACGAAGTTTTGGTCACCGAGCGAACTCGATTCGTCGAGGGCCAGCGCCCCGAACTCTTGTGTGCAGTCGGCCCCGACGGAAAATTCACCGATGAGTTTGCATCGATGAAGGGCGTCTGGGTCAAGGAAGCCGACAAGACTCTGACGCGAACGTTGCGTGAGTCCGGTCGCCTGTTGCACCTGGAACAGTACCTGCACGATTATCCGTTCTGCTGGCGAGCCGACGATGACCCGTTGATCCAGTACCCTCGAGAAAGCTGGTTCATCCGAACGACCAAGTTCCGCGACTTGATGTTGAAGAACAACAGCAAGATCGGCTGGCAACCCGAACACATTCGCGATGGACGCTTTGGGAACTTCCTAGACAGCAACGTTGACTGGGCGTTGTCACGGGAACGCTACTGGGGCACGCCGCTTCCGATTTGGGTTTGCCAATCCACCGGTCGCATGGAAGCCATCGAGTGCTACGAAGAATTGCTCGCCAAACCCGGCGTGGATGGAACGCAGGTTTGGGACAATGCCAAAGCGGCCAACCCTGAACTGCCCGACGATCTTCGCGTTCACAAACCCTACATTGATTCGGTCACCTACGATTCGCCGTTCGAATCGGGCGCCCGAATGCAGCGGGTCAGCGAAGTCATCGACTGCTGGTACGACAGCGGTGCGATGCCGTTTGCCCAATGGGGATGGCCGCATCAAAACGACGCTCAATTCCAAGAGCAATTCCCGGCGGACTTCATCAGCGAAGCCATCGACCAAACCCGCGGTTGGTTCTACAGCCAACTGGCGATCAGCACGATGTTGTTTGGCGAAGGGGCCTCGATCCGGGAAGCTGGAACTCAGGCCAGCGAATCCACACCGTCTCGCGACAGTGAATCGGACTACCCGCATCCGTTCCGCAACTGCATCGTGCTGGGATTGATGCTGTCTCAGTGGTACGAAGCGGCTGGCAAAGATGGCCAACCCAAAACGGTGTTGCTGTCCGAAGCGGAAGTCGAACAAGCCGAGGGCAAGTTCACCAAGAAGACCGGCAAGATGTCCAAGAGTCTTCGGAACTATCGCAGTCCCTCGGAGATCTTCGACAAGTACGGTGCCGATGCGATGCGTTGGTATTTCTTCGCCAATCAAGCACCGTGGAATTCGATCATCTACTCCGATCAAGCGATCCGCGATTCGATCCCCGAGTTCCTGCTGCGACTCTGGAACACGTACAGCTTCTTCTCGATCTACGCTGAGATCGATGGGTTCAATCCCACGTCGGCCACCAACGCGGACGATCAGCTGACGCCCCAGTCATTGGCTTCGGCCCCCACCTATCGCCCCATCAACGAACGAAGTGAGATCGATCGTTGGATCCATTCTGAATTGCATCGCACCTTGGCGACCGTCATCGACCGCATGGATGCGTTTGACAACTACAACGCGTGCCAAGCGATCACGAACTTGCTGGATGGTCTGAGCAACTGGTACGTCCGACGCAGCCGCGATCGGTTCTGGGCCTCCGATGCCGATTCCCCCGACAAACACGACGCGTACTGGACGTTGTACGAAGTGATGCTGGAACTGACCAAGGTCATCGCTCCCTTCGTTCCGTTCCTGGCCGACACGTTGTGGAAAGAATTGACCGCGCCGTTTGGCGACAAGGTGCTGCCGAGTGTTCACCTGTGTGACTTTCCCCAACCGGATGCCTCCCGCGTCGATCAAAAGCTTTCCGACTCCATGCGATTGCTGCGAGAGATCGCATCGATGGGACGCTCGGCTCGTGCCGACGCCAAGCTGAAGGTCCGCCTGCCGCTGTCCAAGGTCGAAGTGATCCTGACGGACAATTCGGCGATCGATTGGTTGCAAAGCCACGATGCGTTGGTGCGAGAAGAACTGAACGTGAAAGCGGTCGACTACACGACCGATGGCGGCGAGTACGTCCAGTACACCATCGTCCCCAACTTCAAACGGCTGGGCCCCAAAGTGGGCAAGAACATCCCGCTGGTCAAAAAGATGCTGGGCGAAGCAGACGGCAACCAATTGCTGACTCAGCTGCAAACGGCGGGCTACGTGGAAGTTGAACTTCCATCGGGTCCCTTGAAGTTGGACGGGGAAGACATTGAGATTCGCTTGCAAGCCCGGGAAGGTTGGGCAGCTGCTCAAGGTTCAGGCTGCGTCGTCGTGCTCAACACCGAAGTCACTCCCGAACTTCGTCGTGAAGGATTGGCCAAGGACTTGATCCGCGGGATCCAAAGCCAACGCAAAGAACTCGATTGCCAATACACCGATCGAATCCGTGTGGCCGTGGAAACGTCGGATGCGGAACTGCAGGCCGCGATTGAAACCCACCGTGAAATGATCTGCAGCGAAACCTTGGCCAATGAACTGATCGCTGGCACATTGAAGAACGCTCAGCAAGTCAGCATGGAGGGCGGCGAATTGTTTGTCGCCAAGGTGAGTGACGCGTGAGCGATGCAAGCCCCCTCAAAGTAGCCGTCTTCCTCAGCGGAGGCGGTCGCACGCTGGCCAATTTGATTCGCCATCGCGATGACCATGGTCTGCCCATCGAATTTCGGCTGGTGATCGCCAGTCGAGAGGGTTTGGGCGGAATCAAAATCGCGGAGGAGGCTGGCATCGAAACACGCGTCGTTCGGAAAGGCGACTTCGATACCGACGAAGCCTACTGCGAAGCCATGTTTGGTCCTTGCCGAAACGCCGGGGCGACGCACGTGGTCATGGCGGGTTTCTTGAAACACGTTTTGATCCCCAGTGACTTCGAACAACGCGTGATCAACATTCATCCGTCCTTGCTGCCTGCCTTCGGAGGCAAGGGGATGTACGGCCACAACGTGCATGCCGCGGCGATCAAGCGAGGCGTGAAGATCAGTGGTTGCACGGTTCACTACGTCGACAATCTGTACGACAACGGGCCGATCATCCATCAGAAGGCCTGCCCGATCCTTCCCACCGACACGCCCGACGACCTCGCCTCGCGGGTGTTCCAACTCGAATGCGAAACGCTGCCCGAAGCCATCCGCATGATGGCCGCCTCGCAAGAACCCGCCGCATCGTGAAACGGTTGTAGCATGGGCACTCTTGCCCGTCAGAGTCGGCCAAGACCACCCCATCACAACCCGAAGCGTGAGCGAGGGACGCCCCCCAACTCCCACGACGGCCCCATCCGGGGCGAAACCCAGACGCCAGCCACCATTTATTATTTGACCCTCCCAAAGGGAGGATGAAGGAAAACTGCACGACCTCCTTCACGGGCGGGGTTCTGCATCTCACTGCTGGATCGGCACTTCAAAGCCGCACGACCTCCATCGACGCCGGGAAGCTGAACACCACACCTTCCTGGTCCATGTTGATTGTCTGCCACTGCCCGTGAAACGCCCCGCATGAAACCGCAACCTCCTGGCTGTGGGCGAACCACCCTTTGCAAGTGCTTCTGTCTGGCAAGCTTTGCCGGTTGAGGCATTTGATCGCATCCCGCTGATCATTCTGGACGATCCGAACATCACCAGTCGATGCACCCAGTGTGGTTGTCGGTGTTGTTCGGATTGTTCACGTGTTATTGGGTTGTTCAGGTTCACACGATGATGCTCATCACTCCTCGTCGTGAAACGCTCGCGATTCTGACAATCTGGCTGAGCCTCTGGAGTGGTCTTGCATTCACGCCATTGGCAACCGCTGACGATGGGATGCAATTCCGTGGCCAGCAGACCCTGAGCGATCAAGAACTGCTCGAAGTCGGCCAACTGCTGGGCGTTGGCAATCGCCTGTACGGACGCCAGCCAGAAGCCTCCGTCGCGACCATCCAGCCCAACAATTCACGGCGGCCAGATCGCTTGGTCGCTGCCGAGATCGATCCGCTGGCTGCCTTTGCCGATCCTTCCGCCGGAGCGGATCCCCTCGGCGGCGATGACCCGCTGGCAGGTCTTGGCAGCAACGAACCGCTCAAACCGCCTGCTGCCAAAACGCCGGAGAAGAAGGATCCACACGAAGGACTGTGGACGGAGGAGTGCTATCCGTCGGCCGAATCCTGTCGTGCCTGTCATCCCAAACACTACGATGAGTGGAGCGTCAGCAGCCATGCGTACGCCACGGTCTCGCCGATGTTCCAACGCTTTGAACAAGCGATCACGGAACTGACCGAAGGCACGGTGGGGTACTTCTGCATGCGGTGTCACTCACCGGTTGCGACGCAGCTCGAAATCCCGCGCACGGTCAGCATTCTGGATCAGCCCCCCGTGGCCCGCGAAGGGGTGACATGCATCACGTGTCACCGAATCAATGAGCACTACGGGCGTAGCAGCAACGGCGATCGTCGAATCGAACCAGGCAACATCCATGCTCCGGTCGGTCGTGGCGGCGACGGTGCGGGTCTGGCTGCGGCTCTGGCCAACGCGGAAAAGAACAAACTCAAAACCCATTCAGGTCAAAAGGGTGCGGGCCAAGCGATCCACAACGGGTCTTACTTTTTCGAACCGCTCACCAAGTCAGACATTTGCGCTTCGTGCCATCAAGTCGCGGTGCATCCCGGCATTTCGCTGGAAGTCGTGCACGCTCAGTACCGCAGCAGCCCCGCGGCGAAGTGCGGGATATCCTGCCAGGACTGCCACATGGGGGCGGTCCCCGGCAAAGCTGCCGGCTACGAAGAAAGCCATATCGCTGAGATCTCGGGCAAGCCCTACGGGAACCCCAAGAAACACTCCAACCACACCTTTTGGGGTCCCGGTTATTCGATCGCTCACCCAGGGATCTTCCCGCACAACCCCAAGGCCAAAGCCTTCACACCACGCCAATGGCTGACGTTTGACGACCGCGCCGGCTGGGGCACCGAAGAATTTGAACGCAACGTGACGAAGGGAATGCAGTTCCCGAAACCTTGGGACAACGCAGACGATCGGCGAGATGCTCGCAAAGTCATCGACGCCAACAACGCCAAGCTCGATCAGAAACGTGGCTACTCAGCGATGACACTGGAAGCCGGCGCTCAAGTCAGCGATCCGGTGTTCTACACCACGCCTCAAGTGGGCATGCCGCTGAAACTGGGCTACCGAGTCGACAACATCAGCACCGGACACAACTTGCCCACGGGCTCGCTCGGTGCTCAACCCCAACTGTGGCTGAACGCGGCTCTGATCAACCCCAACGGGCAACGCGTCTGGGAGACCGGGTACCTGGATGCCAATGCCGACCTGTGTGACATGCACAGCGTCGAAGTTGCCAAAGGACGAATCCCTCGCGACAAGGGTCTTTTCAACCTGCAAACCAAGTTCTTGATCAACAACGTTCGTGGCACCGACCGCGAGGCCGCGTTGCCACTGAACTTCAGCCTGGACCAACTGGTGTTCCTGCGTCCCGGGGCGGTGCCCGTCAGCGTGCTCAATCACCCGCCACTGATCCGCATGGAAGCTCACAGCATTGCACCGCTGGACCATCGAGTTGCCAAGTACACCATTCCGGCGGAAGCGTTCCAAGTTCCCGGGCCCTACCGACTGAGTGTCCGGATGCGGAGTCGAACCGAACCCATGTATTTCATGCGTCAGATCAACAGCACACCTGATATGATTCGCCGAATGAATGAGCGGATGATTGACATCTGCCATGACTCGCACACTTTCATGGTGCGTTGATCATGTTGCAACCTCGTCTTTCCATCCAATGCCTCGTCGTGTTGAGCGTCACCTGTTCGCTCACGATGCTGACGCCTGCGGACGCACTCGCGCAGACCGGACGGCCTCGCCCGACCCGCCTGCCAATCGTGGCCCCGGATTCATCGCCAGCTCAGCAAGTTCACAATCATGCTGAGACGGTCGAGCGAAACGAGGCCAGCCGCTTTCAACTTCCCCCTTCTCAAACCGAAGCGGGACGATTCCCCCAACCGCAACCAAACTACGACTTCGCCAGTCACTCCGCCGCCTCGCTCAGTTCGCCAGACACGGCGGGTCAATCGGTGCTGCAAGAGGAATCCGCCGCTGATTTCGCAAAGTCCGCTGGGCTGGGGAACCTCACCCATTTCGCAGATGACTTTTCCCCCACGCCATTGCCAGAACAATCCAACTGGCACGATGGCGCACGGGAGCAGTGGGTGTATGACGCGAAAGCGGCGGTCCCGACACAGAGCCCGTGGATTGAATGGGGACGCACGTTTTACGGTGACGGAATCACACCCCGTGGCAAGAATTGGTTCGGCAGCACCAACCTGGCGCGTCCGGAATTCTACTTGTACGGCGATTTCCGTTCGGGGATCAGCACCGGTCGCAATGCGGCCGGGCGGACTGACAACTGGGCCAGCCGGCTCAACCTGGACATGGATCTGCGTCTGACCGACTCCGAGCGTTTCCATGGGTTCATTGGCCCTCTTGATCGCAACAATCAATTCAACCGAATTGATTTTCAAGGCGGCGAATTCGACTACCAAGGCGTCTTTGATCCGAACTTCGTGACCGCCTTCTTTGAAGGCGACCTCGGTGCAATGTGGGGTGGCTTTCACGGCAAATCCTCCCCCGCCGAAATGCCCGTGACGATCGGTTTGATTCCGCTGTTGTTTCAAAACGGGATCTGGATGGAAGACGCGGTGACCGGTGCGGCGTTTGCAATCCCAGCCCGCCACAGCCGAGCACTCAACTGGGCCAACTTTGACTGGACCTTCTTCGCAGCGATTGACCAAATCAACAGTGCCGCCTTTGGCACCGACAAACACGCCGCGCAAGCCTTTGGGACCGCGTGCTTCATCGATGCCTACGATGGCTACATCGAAGCCGGCTACGCCTACCTGCGAGACCGCGATGACACGCGGCGAAGCTATCACAACATGACGATCAGCTTCACAAAACGCTACTTGGACCGGATCAGCAACTCACTTCGCTTGATCATCAACACGGGGCAAAACCTTCCCGATGCCGACGTGACCGCCGACGGCGGGTTGTTCCTTTGGGAAAACAGTCTGATCACCGCGTCGCCGCTCACCGTGGTCCCCTACGCCAATTTCTTCTACGGTTGGGGGCGTCCACAATCGGTCGCTCGAGCAGGTGGCAGCGGAGGCATCTTGCGCAACACCGGGATCAACTTTGACACCGACGGCCTGAATGGATTCGCGACACTGGACCCCACCGGATTTGACACCGCGGGTGGATCCATCGGAGTGGACTTGATCGGCAATCAACTGGATCGCCAGTTGCTGGTGGAGGCGTCATATCTCACCGAACACGGCGACTCAAACCTGGCCGTGCAAGGCGACCAATTTGGCCTCGGCTCGCGCTATCAGTTCCCCATTTCCAATCGCACGCTGCTTCGCTTCGATGTCATGCATGGCTGGCGAAGCGATCTGCCGAACGTCTACGGGACCCGGATGGAATACCGCTGGAAGTTCTAATGTCACCCCCTTGGGTTGAAACCCAAGGCTAGTCCGATGCCGTCGCTCCGCGACTGTGCGGTCGAGGCGTCGCCAACCAACCGCGGAGCGGTGACATCCGATAGCGTCGGGTTTCAACCCGACGCTATCGGAAGCTCCCACCCCAATCCAAAGCTGCGAAGCGGCGGCAGGTGGTTCCGAACTCGTCGCGCCAACTGTCGTCGCTCTGCGACTGGGGTGCGTTTTGGTTACCGACTGGACCTTGGGTTGAAACCCAAGGCTGAACGGATGCCGTCGCTCCGCGACTGTGCGGTCGAGGCGGCACCAACCGCGGAGCGGTGACATTCGATAGCGTCGGGTTTCAACCCGACGGTCCGGACGCCCCCACCCCCCAATCCAAAGCCGCGGAGCGGCGACAGGTGGATCCGAACTCGTCGCTCCGCGACGATGCGGAGTCCGCAACGGGGTGAATGCGGTTCAGGCGACGTGTTCGTCGTCAAACACATATCGCGGGTCGAAATGGATGTGGTGTTTGTCGAGAAAAGCCAAGTACTCGTCCTGGAAAGTTTGCTGGCGATGGTGTTCTTCCTGGTTCTCGATGTAGCGTTTCACCGTGTCGGACATGGACTCACTAACTGAGAACGCCCCATACCCACGCTGCCACTCAAATTTGGCAGGGACCATTTGGTGGGAGTTGATCCATTTGGAAGAATTCCCTTTCAAAAGCTTGACCGTATCTGCGATTGCCTTGGAAGGATGAATTTTCAACAACAAATGAATGTGATCTTCGATTCCTCCAGCACGAAGCAAAGTCGCTCGGTGTTCCGATGCGATCCCGCCGATGTACGAATGCAGGTCCGTTCGCCAGACCGGACTCAAAAGCTTGAAGCGTTGCTTGGTGCTGAAAACAACGTGGATGAGCAATCCGTGATGCGTTGATGGCATGAGGGAGTCGTCCTGAAAAGCGGAGGAACGTCGACCTCCATCGTATCAGTCGCTCAGGATGGCGTGGTCGAGGCATCGCCAATAACCGCGGAGCGGTGACATCCGATAGCGTCGGGTTTCAACCCGACGTCCCAGACGCCCCACACCCAATCCCAAAGCCGCGGAGCGGCGACAGAGCGTTCCGAACTCGTCGCGCCAACTGTCGGCGCTCTGCGACTGGGGTGTGCGTTGGTCACGGTCAACCTTGGGTTGAAACCCAAGGCTAGTCAGATGCCGTCGCTCCGCGACTGTTCGCTCGAGACGTCGCCCAACCAACCGCGGAGCGGTGACATCCGATAGCGTCGGGGTTCAACCCGACGTCCCGGACGCCCCACCCAATCCCAAAGCCGCGGAGCGGCGACATTTGGCAGGCACGGGTTTCACCCCGAGGGCTTGGCTCATAGCATCACTTGGCGTCTTCCCCCTCCACATCGATTTTTCTCATGAAACCTGACGACAATCTGTGCCTGTGCTTCCACGTCTCGCGACGAAAAGTCGAGCAGTTCATTCGGGTGGAACAGCCACGACGTGCCAGTGAACTGTCGCAGTGCTTTGGGGCCGGCACAGGATGCGGTTGGTGTCGTCCGTTTCTCCAACGTTTGTTCGATTCCAGCCAACCGGATTCCGAATCGTTGCCGGAACCCGAACGATACCAAAGCGACCGCCAGGACTACCGTCAGCAACAATCCGGCGAACGCTGAACGATCACAATTGCACGGCCGGCAAGCAGATCGGCAGGAATGATCGGGCATCACCATGTGAGCCGTTTGGGCGTTCGCCCCGGTCGGACGTGGAAACAACCACGCTTGCCGCGATATTTCAAATGCCGAAAGACTTCTGCCTACCTGCTTAGAACCCGAACAATCGTCAAAGGCAACCCATCGCCCCGGAGAACTTCCGCGGTGGGCGGAACGAGATGCCTTTGGCAATTTGGAGCGTTCTAGCTTTCAATGCCAGTTTGTTTTTCGCAATCTTTCATTGATCGCAGGTCTTTCCGTTGAGTCAGCCAACGCCCGTTTCAGGTTCTGCAACCAACACCATTGAGCGGATGGAATCGGAGGTCCGTGGCTACAGTCGCCTCTTCCCTCATGTCTTTCAAAGTGCGAGCGGTTCCACTCTGACCACTGCGAACGGTCAGCAACTGATCGATTTTTTCTGCGGTGCAGGATCGCTGAATTACGGACACAATCCTGCCGCGGCCAAACAAGCGTTGCTGGAGTACATCTCCCAAGACGGGATCCAGCACTCGTTGGATATGATGACCGAAGCCAAAACACGGTTCCTGGAGACGTTCGAACGAACGATCCTGCAACCTCGATCGATGAACTACAAAATCCAGTTCACCGGGCCTACCGGAACCAACGCCGTCGAAGCGGCTCTCAAGCTGGCCAAGCAACATCGCAAGCGATCGCACATCGTCACGTTCACCAACGCTTACCACGGGCACTCCCTGGGTTCGCTTGCCGTGACCGGCAATCAGTACTACCACAGCGAGCACTACGGATCGCACAACAACGTCAGCTTCCTTCCGTACGATGGGTACCTCGACGACTTCGACACGACCATCCTGCTTGAAAAGATGCTGTCGGATACCAGCAGCGGCATGCCACTGCCAGCAGCAATCGTTCTGGAGACCATCCAAGGGGAAGGCGGCATTCACGTGGCCAGTGACGCCTGGCTGCAACGGGTTCAATCGCTGTGCCGCCAACACGATGTGCTGTTGATCGTGGATGACATCCAAGTGGGCAATGGTCGATCAGGCGACTTCTTCAGCTTTGAAAAAGCGGGGCTGAACCCCGACATGGTTTGTCTGTCCAAATCCATCGGCGGCGGATTGCCATTGTCGCTGCTGTTGATTCGACCTGAGTGCGATGTCTGGCAACCGGGCCAGCACACCGGCACGTTCCGAGGAAACAACCTCGCCTTTGTAGCCGCCAACGCAGTGCTGAACCATTGGAACGACGCTTCGTTCGTGAACGGAATTTTGGACCGTAGCAAAACACTGCGTGAATCCCTCTCGTCGATCGTGCAGGAACACTCCCATGAAAACTGGGAACTTCGAGGCCGTGGCATGATCTGGGGACTCGATGTGCGTGACGGCAGACGGGCTCGCAAAGTCATCGACCGTGCGTTCCAAAATGGATTGATGCTCGAATCATCCGGCAGCGACGACGAAGTCTTGAAATTCATGCCGGCCTTGAACATCCCAGATCACCAACTCCATCAAGGCCTGCAGCTGTTTCGTGAAAGCCTGAACGCGGTGATGTGCAAGTCAAAAAATTCGACATCGCTCAACGTTCCCTTGCCACAGAACCTCACGACCTCGCCCGTTTCTTCGATGGTGATCTCGTGATCTCAAATTCAGCGACTCCTTCACCAGAGCCCACCCAGACGCTCCCCGCTTTCATTGATCTCTTTTGGCGACAATGCGAAGCCACACCGGATCGGGTCGCGGTGATCCATGAAGAGACATCGTGGACTTATCGAGATCTGCTTGATCAATCGTGTCACATCGCTCAGGCACTGGTGCGAGAAGGGGTGCTTCCTGGTGACCGCGTGGGCATGTGCCTGGACCGCACTCCGATCGCGATTGCCTCCATGCTGGGAATTCACTTGGCCGGCGCGGCGTTCGTGCCTCTGGATCCCGATTATCCCGCGGATCGATTGCGCTACATGCTCGAAGACGCCCGGATCAACATCTTGATCGGGCACGGCCAATACCGAGGGCTGTTCGAAAACCAAAAGCACGCCGACCACGAATCCACTGACTTCGCTTCCAATCTCAACTGGATCGAAGCATCCGATTTGATTCAGGTCCAATCCGCGACGTTCTCCGTGGCACGTGAAAACCATCCCGCACTGCAGGGCGATCAGCTTGCCTACGTGATGTACACCTCCGGGTCGACCGGAAACCCCAAAGGGGTGCTGATCAATCACACCGCCCTGACGACATACTGCCAAGCGGACCGGGACGTCTACCGATTGCATCCCGACGACCGGACGTTGCAATTTTCAACGCTGACCTTTGACATCGCCATCGAAGAGATCTTCCCACCGTTGTTGTGCGGAAGTTGTGTGGTCATCCGTCCGTTGGAACACGCCGATTCGATCAATGAACTGTCTCATTTGATCGAGACCCAAGGCATCACCGCCGTCCACCTGGCAACAGCCTACTGGCATCAGTGGGTGGACCTGATGTTGGCCACCGGATCGCGAGTGCCATCGAGCCTCCGCCTGATGGTTGTGACAGGAGAAAAGGTGAGCGTGGACCACTTCCATCGCTGGCAAACCATTTGCGACCACGACGTGCTGTGGTGCAACGCGTATGGCCCGACCGAAGCCACCGTCACTGCAACCGTTTTCTTCCCAGCAGCAAACTTCTCGGACGACAACATGCCAATCGGCAAACCGTTGCCCGGTTACTCCGCTCTGATCCTGGATGCTGATTTGAATGAAGTCCCGGTTGGCGAAACCGGACAATTGTTTCTCGGCGGAACGGCCCTCGCGGACGGTTACCTGAATCAACCCGAATTGACCGCGGCCGCTTTCATCGACCGCGAGAATGCTGATGGCGAAGTGCAGCGTTGGTACCGAACGGGAGACATTTCGCGTTGGCTGGAGGATGGCAACATCGATTTCGGCGGTCGAGTCGACCACCAAATCAAACTGGGATCGTACCGCATCGAACCGGGGGAAATCGAAGCTGCACTGACGTCGATCGCGGATGTTCGCGAAGCGATGGTGGCAGCAGAAACAGTGGACGGCCAAACCACACTGCTCGCGCACATCGGGCTCGGTCCGAACACGCTCTCCAGTGAGTGCACCGGCTCAACGTCCAAGCAGAATCTGTCGGCAACCGCTTCCCGACTCGCCCAGCAACTTCGCGAAAAACTGCCGCCTTACATGGTGCCGACTCGGTATGTGTTTGCGGAAGTCTTTCCCAAAACGATCAACGGCAAGATCGATCGAACCGAATTACCGAACAGCGATCACGCTGTGGTGGCTCGCGACGAGCATGTCGTTGAACCTCAAACCGAATTGCAACAACAGCTTTGCGACATCTGGAGTTCCGTGCTCCAGATCCCTCAACTTGGCATCGCGGACGACTTCTTCTTGCTCGGCGGCAGTTCATTGCTGGTCACACAGGTGGTGGCTCGGCTAAAAGACCAACTGGGCCTGGAACTTCCCGTTCGCGATTTCTTTGCGAACCCAACCATTGAACTGATGTCGCGTCACATCGAAGCGATGCTGGGCAAACAACAGGTTCACGCGTCCGAGACCACGGCGGTCGTTCAATCCCAGCGGGAACGTCTGCCGGAAATGGAGGCGTTCTTTTTGCCCAGCGGTTCTCACGATCTGTTTGCCGTTCACTACGCTCCGCCCAAGCAACAGGCTCGCAAAAACCGAGCGTTGGTTCTATGCCACGCGTATGGCCATGAATACGCGCGCAGCTACCGCAACCTGCAACAACTCGCCGTGCACTTGGCGCAACAAGGATTGGATGTCCTGCGATTCGATTACGCCGGAACCGGCAACTCGCATGGCAACGCGTTGGAAGCCACGCCGCATGTGATGATGAAAAACATTCGGGACGCTTCGCGTTGGATGCGTCAGCGACACGACGTCGATTCGATTTCGTTGATCGGGATTCGCTTGGGAGCGACGCTGGCCGCCTGCTCAGGAACGACCAACGTGGAGCAATTGTTGCTATGGGATCCGGTCACCAGCGGAGACGAGTTTCTTCAACACCTCGATCGTTTGCACTCGATGACGCTGTCCAATGGCACCCGGTTTTCGAAACCACGTCCCCCCAGTTCGATCGACCAGGCCTACGGCACGCGGCTCAACCACGTCGTCCGTCAACAGCTGAGTCAACTGAAGTGGAATCCAAATGACTTGCCAAGCGATTCAGCGACAACGTTGCTGTGCAGTCGGGATTACCAAGCGAACCAACCGATCGATCTGCCACCCGACTCGGATGTCACGATCGTTGAGTTGGACGACGAAATCGGCTGGGACCGCCCTGAATGGACCGAGTCCGCGTTCTCGTCCCCCGGAGCCATCCAGCAGATCACGCGACTCTTGCAAAACAAATCGAACATCCACCATGCCATCGAGGTGAAGTCATGAGCCATCCCACCATGCCCAGCGTCCCGTTCGCTGCCTCAGCTGTGACTGCCCCGATTGTGACACCCCATGAGGTTGTCAAAAAAGACAAAACAGTTGATCGACCCACGAGTGAACAAGCCGTGGTGTTTGGAAGCCATCAACATTTAGTCGGTGTGTTTCACCCCACCTCTCGGCCCATCGCCCAGAAGACCGCGGCGATTTTCATCACCCCCGGAATGCTGCACAGCGCCGGCCCCTTTCGTTTGCACGTCGACCTCGCCAGCACACTGGGCAGTCGCGGCGTCGCTTCCTTGCGGTTTGATCTCTCAGGGATCGGTGAAAGCTTGCCCGTTGGCGCAGCCGGGCGTTCGCTCGATCGAGCAAGTGCTGAGATCAGCCAAGCGATCGATTGGTTGCAAGAGCAGCACGGCATCCAGCAAGTGATCCTGTTTGGATTGTGCTCCGGGGCCGATGACTCCCTTCATGCCGCACAGCAAGACCCACGGGTGTGCGGCATCGTGGCGATGGATGCCTGCGGGTACCCGACCGCTCGTTTTCGCTGGAACCGTGTGTTCCAGCACTACCTTCCACGCTTGGCATCGATCCACGCCTGGGAACGTTTGACTCGGCGAGTGCTCAACAAAACTCGGTTGACCAGATGGCTGCTTCGAGTTTTCCCCAAGTCCACGGCACCGGAATACTCGACCATGCCAATGGGCACGGATTTGCGTGAGTATCCCTCTCGTGAAATTGCCAAGCAAGAGTTCCAGCGACTGGTGGATCAGGGTTGTCGTTTACACCTGATCTACACCGGCGGCGTTTCGGACACCTACAACTACGCGGAGCAATTCTTTGACATGCTGCGCGGCGTCCGCTGGAAAAACCTTGCCACCGTGGATCACTTCCCTCAGATGGACCATGTCGCGATTCTTTGCGAAGACCGCCAGAAGATCGTCGATCGAGTGGCCGAGCGAATTGTCGATTTCGCCCGTCCCAACTGACTGGTGAGAAGATGAGCAATCTGATCCCCTTGCTTTTTAAGTCGTCATGACGAACGATGAACGAGGCGGAAGCGATCCAGCTTCCGAAATCGTTGGTCAAGGAATGGTTGGATGTCTCGCTTTTTGTTTGGAATGTTGACCGGTGCCGTGCTGATGTACGGTTCGATGCATTACCACTTGGTTCGTGGTGCAGAAGGATTCTTCTTGGTCCCGAAGATCAGCAACAACCTGCAAGACGTCTACGTCGACATCCGTGATTACACCTTGGATGATTGGAAAGAGCACAAACCATTGGCCGCCGCGATCATGAAGAGCAATCAGTCGGAGTTGCTGTCTGATTCGACGCTGACGGGATTTCGCGAAAACGTTCACACGTTGGTCGACGGCCTGTTTTCCAAGCAATGAGCCGGAAAGAAGTGATGCAACCGTCACGACCGATGCATTGAATTCGCTTGTTTCATTCCGGGCATCCACGACAACGCGACTCTGATCCAGAACGCTTGAGCCCGACGGCTCGCTGAGTCGATGATTTCCAGCAGCGCTCAATTCAGAGCGTAGGCTTCACGCGTGATGGGAATGATCGCAATGGACATGAATCGTAATCGGTACTTCATGATCGGAGTCCTGCTGATTTTGCTGGGCGTCCAATTTCGAATGGTTGACTCGTTTGTTCTCAACGAGACCACAACGCGATCGATGGCAAAGATGTCAAAGAAGTCCAATGTGGTCGCCCAAGACTCATTCAGCAATTTCCTGATGCAGGTGCACCCCAAACCGACCAAACGCGTGCACCCGCCACGCTGGCTGGGACTGGCGATGATCGCGGTGGGAACCGTGGTCAGCTTGCACGCGGTCGCCATGCCTCGCGAGTGAGTGTTCTTGGCCGAACCAACCACTTGCGGTTCCTGTTTCCCTGACGTTTGCCTCGAACCACTCGCGAAACGACGGATTCATGCATCCCAATCAGCTCAGGCGGCACCGCCAGTTCTCACGCGTGATGCTCTTGGCAGCGTGTTCACTTTGCGTGGGTGACACATCCCTGTCAGCAGCCGATCCCAAAGGTGCTGGGGCCAGAACCTTTGGACATCAGGGGATCCCTTCCATGGCCAGTGGGACAGGCAACGCGGCCGTTCGGATGCCGTCCGCGGGTTTGATCCTTCGTGAAGGGACCCGTGTCGGGCCGGTCACAGGCAGGTTCGTGATCAGCGGCCACCGCTGGCGTTTTCTTCCCGAGCACCCCGAAACGGCTCACCAAGACAGCTCGAACTCGCTGGGCCAGCATGGTTTGGCCCGCAAACCGACGCAGGAAGAGGACACGCTTCTGAGCCAGAAACAGCCCATCGGCCGAGGAATTGGAACGTTCGATTCCTCCAACCTGGAAGACCCTGACCTCCCAATCACCCCGGCAGCGATCACGGTTCCGATGACTCTGGTCACCGAAAACCTAATGCTCGACCGAATTTCGCGAGCGATCGAAGAGGACTCCAATGACGATCGCTGGACCATCACCGGCTACGTCACCGAATTCCGGGAAGAAAACCGTCTGGTGATTGAAACTTCGGTTCGGGCCCCCATGGTCCCCAATTCCCGACCGGTTCTCGGTCGACGCTGAATTCATCTGGCGACACGCGCCGGATTGCGTCAAAATCAGGCAAATTCACCAGTCATCTGCGGTGAAAATTCGTGCTCGGCAGGAAGCCCCCCATCAGCCCAACCAACGTCATGCATCCGGGATGGAAACCGTGAAATCGCGACTGCATTTGATGCGTCAATGTGCTCTCGACGCAATTGCTTACGCGATGGTGCGATCGATCGTTGCGCTGATTCAAATCATGCCGCTCGACATGGGGGATCGGTTTTGCCGTGTCATCGCAGCAATTCTCAGTGGCCCGCTGCCGGTTCGAAAACGCGTCATTCAGTCAACGCTGTCACAGATTTTCCCGGACTTGCCCGAACCCCAACAAAAAAAACTCACTTTCGCGATGTGGCATCACTTGATGCTGATGGTTTGCGAAGTGGCATGGGCACAGCGACGACTGCATCGCTGCAATTGGTACCGACACGTTCGCTTCCGCGGCAGCCAAACCATGTTGCGATCAATGCTGAGCGATCGATCCTCCGTTTACGTGACCGGCCACTTCGGCAACTTTGAAGTTGGCGGTTACACGATGGGTTTGATGGGCGTTCGGACATTGGCCATCGCTCGCCGATTGGACAATCGCTTCCTGCACGATTGGGTCGAGAACTTTCGCAGCGCCAAGGGCCAAGACGTGGTCGACAAAATCGGTTGTGCCCCGATTGTTGAAAAGCACCTCCAAGAAGGCGGCATGCTGTCCTTGTTGGCTGATCAGCACGCAGGAGAAAAAGGACTCTGGACCGATTTCTGTGGCGTGCCAGCCTCCTGCCACAAAGCCTTGGCGTTGTTCTCACTCACCGCCAACGCGCCGATGATGAGCGTCTACACACGCCGCATCGATGGGAAACCCATGCAGTTTGAGTCGGGGCTGCTGGGCGTCGTGGATCCTGCCACCGACTCCGAAAACGGTCAATCGGTCGGGCAGATGACCGAATGGTACAACCGGCAACTGGAGTCGATGATCGACATCGCTCCCGAGCAATACTGGTGGCTGCATCGCCGCTGGAGAACCCCGCCGGAAAAAGTGGCCCGTCGATTGGAAAAGAAACGCGAAAAAGCGTTGCTGGCATCTGCCGCCCCCACCAAGGCATCGACCTCGCAAGCCGCGTGATCGACCTCGGACGCAGGGAGGGTCAAGGACGCAGGCAAAGCATCAAGCACACCAGAGTGCCGCCACTTGGTTCTCGAAGGCGCTCACTCCGCCGGTGCCAGGAATTCCGTCGTGAAGCAATCCTCGGCTTTGACAGAGTCCGACTCGACCAGTTTCAACTCCACCATTTGGTTGACCAACGTCTGCCAGCGATCCGCACGCATCGTTCCCACTTCGTCGCGGTTTCCGGACGGCATCGCCAGCGGGATCATCTGCTCGGCGCCGAAACGCAAGGCTTCCTCTGTCATGCCATGTTGATTCGCTTGAAGAATTGCCGCATTGGCTTGCTCGGGAGTTTCAAGAAAGGTTTTCCAACCCGCAACGGTGCCCGCCACCATCTCACGAACGACTTCGGGTGATTCACGAATCATGTCGCCGGTCGTCACCAAGACGCTCGAGTACGGGTTCCACCCCAGGTCGCTGATCATCAAGGTGCGGACCTCCAACCCTTGCTGCTCGGCGATCAAGGGTTCCGCCACACTGTAAGCCTGCACCGCGATTTTTGGATCGGTCACCATCGCCGCGATGCTGTTGTGGTAGGGGACCTGACGAACATCGTTGAGATAGCCGCCTTGTTCGAGGAATGCCAGAAACGCTCGGCCGGCCTGGCGTTGGAGTGTCATCCCAGACAAATCGTCCAAGCTTTCGACGCCACTGTCGGCACGCACCAGGATGCATCGGGGGTGGTCTTGAACCGCCGCCATGACAGCGACCACGTCGGCTCCTTGAGCCCGAAACAAAACCACATCGTCTGCGTTGGTGATCGCGAATTGGCTGCGTCCCATCGCGAGTTCCGATGCCACGGGCGTGGCACGTCCGCCAGACTGAATCTCGACATTCAATCCCAACGACTCGTACGTGCCATCCACAGCCGATTGGTAAACCCCGCCGTGCTCCACTTCGGGATACCAATTCAATTGAACTGAAACATGGGTTGTCGATTCATCCGCGGCGTCGCCCGACGTGATTTCGGTTCGCTGCGAACACCCTCCGGCAAAGATCGACAACAGGCATCCGGCAGTCAACCAACCGAAGACACCGAGGTTGTGCTGTCTTCTCGCCATGAACATTCCAGTGCGATCAGACTTCGCCCTCCCGTTGGAAGGATCACCCGAAGCGAGGGGAGAGGCGAGCCCGAGTTCAGCTCCCATCCGCCCCGGCCTGACACGAACCGCGGCTTGCTGAGAAGACGCAATCAAAACAGCACGGCCACCTCGGACGCTGGCAACATGGATTGGCGATCGCATCGGTGAACTCATTTCACAAGGAGGTATCGTTTCAGGAACAGTCGGCTCAGTAGATTCACTCCGCCAAAAAGAATCAAACCCAGCAGCGTCGAGACCGCCAACGCAGCCATCAAAGCGTCCGTCATTGTACGAGCTTGCCAGCCCGTCATCACGGCACCCAGCCCTTCGTAGTCCGCACCGTTGCTGACGAAAAACTCCGCGACGATGGCACCAATCACCGCCAACCCGCTGCTCACACGGGCACCGAGCACCAGAAACGGAATCGCGGTGGGCAACTGCACACGGCACAGCTTCTGCCAACGTGTGGCCCCGTACATTCGAAGTAAGTCGTCATGTTCCGGGCGAACCGAAGTCAGCCCGGTGGTCACGTTGTTGACGATCGGAAACAGGCAAATGATCACGGTCGCGATGACGGCCGTCCGAAATTCATATCCTGACCAGATCACCAACAAGGGCGCGATCGCGACGATGGGCACCGTTTGCAGAAACACCACATAAGGAAACAACGCCCGCCGCAGCAATCGTGACTGGCTGAACAACACCGACACGCCGCTCCCCACGATCACGGCAACGACCAAACTGACGGTCGCCGTCCACAACGTCGTCCCACCGGACTTCAACAACACGACCCGGTGCTGCCACCCGGCTTCGGCGACTTGCCAAGGAGTGGGCAGGAGAAGCTTTGGCAAATCGAACGCCACCACGATGAGATGCCAGACCGCGATGCCCATCGCGGCGACCGCGATCACCGCGAAAATGGTCCAGGCCATCTCCCGACCACTCTCGCGTGTCGGCTGCGAAGGCCGCGAAGATGGATGGCTCATGCCCGTGATCCTTCCGACTTGGACGACGCAGCATCCTCCAGCGTGTCGCTGACCTCGCCAAAGAATTCGGCGAACGCATTGGTGCGTCTCAAATCCGCCTGCGGTTCCGACGTCGTCAACGGGTTGTCCAGTTCGCGGATGATGCGTCCCTGATGCATCACGCAGATCCGTTCGCTGAGCTGGATCGCTTCGGCAATGTTGTGGGTCACCAAGACGCTGGTGAATCGATGGTGCCGCCACAATTGCAACAACAACTGGCCGAGTTGATTTCGCAGCAAGTCATCCAGTGCCGCAAAGGGTTCATCAAGCAACAGGAATTCAGGTTGTGTCACCAGTGCCCGAGCGATCGACGCTCGCATCTTCATTCCGCCCGACAATTGGTGTGGGTAACGTGCCGCCGCATCCGCCAACTGCACCTCTTCGATGGCGGCGACAGCACGGCCTTGCATCGCTTGGGCGGACGGTCGATCACGTCGTCTTCCCAGCGTGAGAGGCAGCGTCACGTTTTGGAGCACATTGGCCCAGGGCAACAAGGCGGGTTGCTGGAACACGAACGAAGTGGCGACCGTTCGTCGATCATCGCCACGCTCGTTGCTCCGCTGGATCCCCTGATTGCTTCGCTGGGCACCCTGATTGCTTCGCTGGGCACCCTGATTGCTCCGCTGGCACTCACCATCGGTCAGGGATTGCAATCCGGCGATGACCCGAAGCAGGGTGGTCTTGCCGCATCCACTGGGTCCCACGAGGGCCAGCCTTTCTCCCTGGCGGACCGACAGATTGATGTGATCGAGGGCGCACACGCCGCCGGGATAGGTTACCGTGGCATCGCGGCAAACGACTGCGGTGCCAGCATCGAGCTTGTCGGTTAGGGCTTTCATGTCCAACAGAGTTTAATCATTTGACAATGGACTCTGACAGGACATCTGCGATCATCACTGTCATGGCATTGCCCGAGACGGCATGACCGACGACTCATCCCACCAGGACAACCGTTCCGAGACGACGAGACTGGCGAAGGCATTGGAAATTCGATGAACACATTGGAAGTGCATTGTTTGGGAACGGCAGGTTACCACCCCAACGAATCTCGCCACACGTCGTGCTACTTTCTGCCGCAAAGCGGCGTGCTGCTGGATGCAGGAACGGGAATCTTTCGGTTGCCGGAATTGATCCAAACCGATCACCTGGACATTCTGCTCAGCCACGCTCACCTGGATCATGTCGTGGGACTGACGTTCCTCTTGGACATTCTGTATCAACGTCCGGTGAAAGAGGTCCGCGTGTGGGGGCAAGCCGAGAAGCTGGCCGCCATTCAAGAACACCTGTTCCACGAGTCGCTTTTCCCGGTGGCTCTTCCAGTGTCCTGGAATTCGATTGACGAGCAATCGGAGTGGGACCTGCATGGCACGAAGATGTCGTGGCGACTGCAAGAGCACCCGGGTGGATCAGTGGCCTACCGGTTGGAGGCGGCACGCCCCGACCCCACCCCCTCGGATCCGCCGGCCGTCTTGGTCTACGCGACCGACACTCTCGGCGCGGAAGACCCTGAAACGCTGCAGTGGATGTCGGGGGCCGATCTGCTGATGCACGAATGCAACTTCGACGATCAAAATCAGAAGTGGGCCGAGAAGACCGGGCACTGCTACCTTCAAAAAGCATTGCAAATCGCGGTTCAAACACAGCCACAACGTTTGCTGCTCACGCACATCAATCCAATCGCTGAGCTGCAACTGGACGCTGAAGTTCCGTCATTGCAGTGCCCGATCGAAATTGCGACGGACGGATTGCGCGTCGCGTTTTAAAGTGGGCTGTGCCTCCCAGTTCACTGGGATGGAGCGTCGCACGGGATGGAGAGCCCCACGGGGTCCTCCAATTCGCTGCGTTGCAAACGCCATGATCAGGTCGCGTTCGTTTCCCGACGGGCCTCTTCCACCCGGTACATCTCACGCCACGGCAATTGGATGCCACCGTCAATCGTCAAGGTGCTGCCGGTGATGTACTCACTTTTGGGGTCGCACAAGAAAACCGCACCGCGACCGATTTCGCGAATTTGGCCCAGGCGTCCCCAGGGCAACTTGGCCCCTTCGGCACGGAGTGTTTCTTCTTGGAAGAACTTCCGTTCCCCGGGGGTGTCAATCCACCCGGGGTGAATGATGTTCACGCGAATTCGCTGGGAGGCGAGTTCCACCGCGGCCGTGCGAGCCATTTGATCGTTCGCCGCTTTGGCCATGTTGTAGGCCATCGCACCAGGCATGGGCATGTGAGCGTGCGGGCTGCTGATCACGACAATGTTGCCGCCGTTGCCAGCGTCGACCAATTTCTGAGCCCCGGCGCGAACGAGATAGAACGCCCCCCACATGCTGACATCAATGGTGCGTCGAAATTCGCTCAGGTCGGATTCCAACATCAGGTGCCGGTCACTGTAAGCGGCGTTGCTGACGATGATGTCGAGCCCCCCCATCCGATCGCTCGCCGTGTCGACCAAGGTTTGAGCCTGGTCCGAATCGGAGATGTCCGCTCCGAGTGCAAACGCGGACACGCCAAGAGCCTCACACTCTTGGACGACGCCTTCGGCTTCCTCGGGGTTCGAATGATAATTTATCGTAACCGAAGCGCCGGCCTGAGCCATTTCCAACGCGATTCCGCGCCCAATCCCACGCGAAGCTCCCGAGATCAACGCCCGTTTCCCCTGCAGGGATCGCGTGGGGGCAGTGGAAGGGATCGAATCGGATGATTCAGCGGACATTCATGGAACTCCAGGGGCAGGGCAGTCGGCGGAAATGTTTCTCAACAACAATACTGAGAGAAAACGCTGCGGCAGTATAGCCAATCCAGGACTTTCCGTTGGCTGCTGGATCCCGGTCCACGGCAAAGTTTTTTGATCCGCTTGACGGCGCACACCCCCAATCGTCAATCTGCACTGATCTCATCGCTCCTCGCGATTCGCGGATCGCTGAGACGGCCACCGATACTGCACGGACGGTTTTGGTTGTTGAATGTGGCCTCTTCGGCCAGCCATTTGTGATCCTTCCCCACCAACGATGGCCCATGACAAACGATCCTAGCCGCAACCAGCCCTCGACGGAATCGTCGGGTTCAAAACTGCTTCCCACCGACCCTTTGGTGGTCATTGGTTGGCGTGAGTGGGTCGGTTTGCCAGAGTTGAAGGTCCGTCACGTCAAAGCAAAGATCGACACCGGGGCGCGGTCCAGTTCGCTGCACGCTTTCGATGTTGACACTTATTTTGACAATGACGTTGAACGCGTTCGGTTCTCCATTCATCCTTTCCAGCGACGCGATGACCTTCACATCGAAGCCGATGTGCCCATCTTGGAACGACGCCACATTCGCAGCAGCAATGGCAATGTCAGCGAGCGGATTGTGATCCGAACCCCGCTGGAAATTCTGCGGCGTCGCGTGATGGTCGATTTGACACTCGCGAATCGTGACTCGATGGGATTCCGTATGCTGGTCGGTCGCGAAGCCATTCGCAATCGATTCCTGGTCGACTCCGCCGCTTCTTTTTTGGCTGGGCGTCGAAAACGCAAACGCTCCGGTGGAATCGAACCACCAACCAAGTGATCTCATCGAACCGACTCATCTCATCCGGTCGAACACCCAACTTTGCCCTCCGCCTCAGGCTCCAGCCTGATCCGTTGCCACGACGCTTCAGACCACCCCACCCGACTCCCAGCTCTCTGAGAGAAAACCCTTGAAACTTGCCATCCTGTCCTGCTCACCCCGTTGCTACAGCACCCGACGCTTGGTGGAAGCAGCTGAACAACGCGGCATCAAAGCCAAAGTTCTCAACACGCTGAAGTTTGCGATCGACTTGGCGGAGGGTGAACCCGATCTTTACTACCGCAGCAAACAGCTCAGCGACTACGACGGCGTGCTGCCCCGAATCGGCTCATCGATCACGTACTTCGGCACCGCCGTGGTCCGCCAGTTCGAACAGATGGACGTGTTCTGTGCGAACTCCTCCGCTGGGATCAGCAATTCACGCGACAAACTTCGCAGCATGCAAATCCTTTCTCGGCATCAGATTGGAATCCCTCAAACCACGTTCGTTCGCGACCGCAAGGACATCCTCCCGGCGATTGAACGCGTTGGCGGATCGCCGGTGATCATCAAGTTGCTGGAAGGCACTCAAGGTGTCGGCGTGATCTTGGCGGAAAACGTCAAGGTCGCCGAAGCCATCATTGAGACGCTGCAGAGCACCAAGCAAAACGTGCTGGTCCAACAGTTCGTTGCCGAAAGCCGCGGCAAAGACATTCGGGCGTTTGTGATCGGCGATCGAGTCGTGGCCGCGATGCGCCGCGTCGCCGTAGGAAACGAATTCCGCAGCAACGTTCACCGGGGCGGTCAAACCGAAGCGGTGGTGTTGGACGAAACCTATGCGGAGACCGCTGTTCGCGCCGCCCAAATCATGGGATTGCGAGTGGCTGGTGTGGACATGCTGGAAGGTGCCAATGGCCCGCAAGTGATGGAGGTCAACTCGTCACCCGGCCTGGAGGGCATCGAGTCCTCCACCAAACTGGACATCGCCGGGGCGATCATCGATTACATGTCCGCCCAAGTGGACTTCCCCGAAGTGGATGTTCGTCAACGACTGACGGTCAGCCGAGGCTACGGTGTGACGGAACTCCATGTTCGCGATGGATCGGACTACGTCGGGAAGACCATCGACGAATCCGGTTTGCCGGAACTGGACATCAATGTGTTGACGCTTTACCGCGGCACAACGGTGATCCCCAACCCGCGTCTGAAACGCACGCTCGAACCCCACGACCGACTGCTGTGCTTCGGAAAACTGGAAGCGATGCGAGGCATGGTTCCCGAGAAAGTCCGCAAGCAACGCCGCCCCAAAATCAAACGCCTTCCCGATTCCGCCGCGACCATTCAGGCCGAATCTTCTCGCGACGATTGATCCTCGACGGCACCACCCATCAAAAGCTCCAGACGCAACTGAAGTGGTTCGTCGGAGGTGCGATAGGCAAGCTCAATCGGGATGTAGCCGAGCGGGACACCGGCCACGGAATCCGTTGCCAACTTGACGGCATCTTTGTGCGTGCAGAGCAAGCGTTGAGGCGATGGATCCTTGGTTTTGAGCTTGGTGACCCACGCTCGCAGTTTTTCACGAGTGGCTCGTTCGTACGAATCATGGTCGGGCAGTCGCAAGTGATCCACGACAATCGCACCGCAGTCACGCACCGTTTGCTCGAACGCGTTGGGGTTCCCGATCGCTGACACCAACGCGACGGGTTGGTCGTTCAAGACCTCAATCGCCTCCCACTGACCAACCGAGTTCTGAATCGTCGACGGCCGGTGCTCGGTTTCTAAGATGGGACAATCCGGGGCGTACTGAGCGATGGTGGAGCGAATCGCGAGCACGTCTTCCGGATCGACTTGGTCCACGCGGGTGATCAAAATCCAATCCGCGCGAGCGACGCTGTCCAGCGGTTCTCGCAGGGTTCCACGCGGCAGCACGTGCCCATAGCCGAACGGACACGTCGCGTCCACGACGACAATGTCGAGATCTCGTTGCAATCGCCGATGCTGGAACCCATCGTCCATCACCAAGACTTCCGCCGCCAATTCCTCCACCGCGATACGAGCCGCTTCGACTCGGTCAGGGTGCTGAACGTGCGGCACATCGGGCAAGCGTTCTTGCAATTCCATGGCCTCGTCGTTCATCCCGCCGTCGGTGGCGCCATAGCCACGACTGATGATCGCCACGCGAAAATCCATGGCTCGCAAACGTCGGCAAAGGTCCGCGACGACGGGCGTCTTGCCCGTTCCACCGGTCGTCAAATTGCCCACGCTGAAGACGGGAACCCCGGCGCGGAAGGTCTCCTGTTTGCCGTTGTCGAATTGCCGACGGCGATGCCGTGCTGCCACGTTGTAAAAACCACTGGCACACCACAACGCTCCGCGAGCCAGGGCTGAAATCGGATTTCGAGATTGGCCACTGAGCAGTGGTCGATAGTCCCAACTCATGGTTTCATCTGTCCCTCATCCTCGGCCGATTGATCGGTCACATGTCTCAGCTCTTTGCCACCCGAATTTCGCCGACCACCGGTCAAGTCATCCGTCAACGGGGACTCCGACTGACTCAGTGTTTCATCGGTGCTTTGTGGGTCAATCTTTCGGCAGGCCTCCGTCAAAACTTCGGCGATATCATCCAGCCAATCTTCCCAGGTTTCAACGGTGGTCCCCTTGGGTGGCACGTTCGCCATTTCATCGCACAACAAAATCATCCGCAAACAGTGGCGAAATAGAATCCCCTCTTCCTTCTGAAGCTTTCTGGCGGTGACGTACTTGTTGAAATCTCCACCAAACTCCAGCAGTTCACCCACAATCCAAACCGGGCGAACGCGCACATCATCGACTTTCGGGAACTCATCGCGAAACAGTCGCAATAGTTTTTCACCGATGGTGAGTGGCCACACGCGAGGCTCTTCGAACATCACACGGCCAAAACCACGATCTTTCACCTCTTCCTCTTCTTCCTCCTGACCGCCACCAAGTTCTTCCGCCGATGCCAAACCTCGCTGCAGCAACAAGGCATCCAACCGGGTTTGAGCCAACTGGCCTGGCGGCACCATGTCGTACGAAGGCATGCGTGCAAATTTGGCAACCGAACCGGGCACCTCCAACATGCTTTCCATCGCCGCGATGCGTTCTTGATCATCGGCATCCGCCAACTGATCCGCCATGAAGACGCCGAACAACGGATTGACACTTTTGAGCTGCACCAATCGTTCGAGCCTGACAGTTGGCTTGGCCGTTTCGGGGCGGTACTCCTCCAGTTCATAGCCGCGTTTAGCAAGCGCTTCCGCGTCGTCGAGCGGCGTGTCTTCTTCGGGGGATGGCTCTGGTGAAGCCTTCGGTTCCGCCGCCCGCATCTCATCCAGCAACCCACCGAACAACCCGCCCGTTGCGGCCGGTTTCGATTCCGCAGCTTCCGCTTTGGGCTGCCCAGGCTTGGTTCCCTTGGGCGTCGGTTTGCGTTCGGGAGCGATCCGAGGCAGCGGTTCCAGTTCCACGTAACCGCCCGACCACAGGGTGATCAGCATCCGATTGAGATCCTTTTGGGCCACTTCCACTTGGGCGGGCGTCATCAACCGACGTCCCACCAATTCGCGGATCGGTTGGACGCTCGGATCCTTGGACAACAGATACGCGAGCAACCGCCACGGGACTTTGCCGCGACTGGAAAGATCCGCCGATTTGGCAACCTGCAATTGTTCGAATTGCGTTTGAGTCCAATACGATTCCCCCGCTCGCCGCTTGGGCATCTTCTTCTTCAGTTGTTTTTTCGCCCGCATCAACCCGGGGTCTTTGGTGTCCTCCGGAATGGAATCGTATTTCTCACGCCAGCGATTGATTTTGACATCGTCCTCGTGGGCCAATGCAAAAACGTAGCCTCGATCATCGAACTGGGGACGTCCTGCGCGGCCAAAGATCTGCTGAGCTGAAGCAATGTCGACCAGCTTCTTTTTGTCACGGGGCCCCTTCAACAAACAAGGCAACACCACGCTCCGAGCTGGCAGATTGATTCCTGCAGCGAGTGTTTCGGTGCACACACAGATGCTGAGCAGTTTCTTCTGGAACAACTCTTCAACAATCCGGCGGTAACGTGGCAAGATCCCCGCGTGGTGGACACCGACGCCTCGCATCAAAATCTGCTTCAACTTCGGCCCCACGCCGTTGGTGAAGTCGGCGGCATTGAGAATGTCCGCCAACTCCTTTTGGTGGGCTTTGTCGATCAACGATTTCCCCTTGAGCATTTCGGCATTGGTCCAGCACATCGATCGACTGAAGCAAAACAGCAACGCGGGAGTCCGGCGTTCTTCGACGCTTCCTGCGGCGATTTTTTCACAAAACTCATTCAACAAATCATCTTCGACCCACTCGTATTGCAGCGGCACTTTTCGTTCGGTGCCCTGCACCAATTGCAGGTTCCGACCGTGGGCGTTGCGGAGCCAACTGGTGAACGCCATGGAGTTCCCCACCGTCGCACTGAGCAACAGCGTGCGAACAGGTTTGGGCAGCAACCCCAGCGTCAGTTCCCAAACCACCCCGCGTTCGTAGTCGTTGAACGAGTGAAATTCATCCATCACCACACAGGTGACGTCGTCGAACACAAAGGCATCGGGGTTGAGCAAGCGGTTGAGCAGGATCTCGGCGACCACCACCAGCACGGGCGCATCGGCGTTGACGCTGCGGTTGCCGGTCACCAAGCCCACTTGATCCGCCGAGAATCCCCAGCGCACCGCCGACTCTCGCAGTTCGTCGAGCTTCTGGTCGGTCAACGCAATCAGCGGCGTGGTGTAGTACATCCGTTTGCCGGTCCGCAGCGCCTCGTAAACCGCGGCTTCGGCTATCAACGTTTTCCCGGTGCCGGTCGGGGCACAAACCAACACACCGTGCTGAGCCGCTGGCCCACCTTCGGTCGCTTGAGTGTTGCCGGTGAAGTACGCCAGCAACGCCTCCTCTTGAACCGGATAGGGCTCGTAGGGGAGCAGTTCAAAGTACTCCTCTGCCAGCGTGTCACGATCGAGATCCGGGTCGACCGTGGCAGAGCGGGGGGGAAGTGATTCGGGCGTGGAAGGCGAGTTAGCATTCATGCCGCCGTTGTATCATATGAATGACAAATGGGGGCTGGCCTGGGGCGACACATTCCATCCGCGGCCGGCATTCTGCTTGACGATGGGCCTCCGTTTCTTTGGCGGATTCTCCCGTCCGAAGCTTGGCACCGACTCCTCACCGTCAACCAAGTTCGATGACCGAAGCGGCGCCAAAATCGCCGGTGCCAAGGACGCCCAATTCCAGCAGCAGACCTTCGCAATCACAAAAGAAACACATTTCCCAAAGTAGCGGCAGGACGCAACCGCACTCCCATCGTTCGCCTCTCGCTCCTTCGCTACGAGTTGCAACCGGCACCATCCCTACGAGCAAGCGAGCCTGGCCATTCCTCCATTGATTGGCAAACCGCGAGTTCGATCTGGTCAAAAACGAAGCTAGGCTCCCCCTGAGTCATTCAATTAAAAGGGGGCAACTTTAATGAAGACCAATGGGGCAATTGCGCGAGAACGTTCACAATGGCGAATTCTTGCACTGACCATCGCCATCGCACTTCCAGTCACCGGGGTGCAGTCGGCCTGGGGTGTCAATCCGACATCACACGACAACGAACGCCATGACGTTCAAACCCTGAAGTTCGGCATGTCGACTGCTTTGAGCGGACCGGCGGGGGAACTGGGCATCCACATGCGGCATGGAATCCTTGCCGCGTTTGCTGAAGCGACGACACAAAAGGTCTTCCCTGGCAAACGACTGGATCTGATCGCGTTGGATGATGGGTATGAACCGGCTCGCACCGCGTTGAACATGCACCAACTGACGGAAGTGCATCAGGTGTTGACTGTGATTGGCAATGTTGGAACTCCCACAGCGATCACAGCGATTCCAATTGCTCAGAAGACGCAAACCCCATTCTTTGGTGCTTTCACCGGAGCCAGTCTGCTCCGAAGAGAGCCCCTCCCCAACTGCGTCATCAACTACCGCGCCAGCTACGCAGAAGAGACGGCAGCCATCGTGGATGCATTGGTGGCGAAAGGGATCCGACCAGAAGAGATTGGCTTTTTCACCCAGAACGACAGCTTCGGAGACGACGGTTTTTTTGGAGGACTGGCCGCGATCAGGCGGCATCAAACCATCAAAATATCGAGCGTTCCGCATGGCCGCTATCGCCGAAACACATCGCAGGTCGAAGATGGACTGGCGGACCTGTTGATGCATCATCCGACGCCCAAAGCGGTCATCATGGTCGGCAGCTATGAACCCTGCTCGAAATTGATTCGCCTGGCGAGGCAGAATGATTTCAACCCGCAATTCCTTGCGATTTCGTTTATTGGTTCCGATGCACTGCAACAATCGCTGGGCGAAATGGCCGACGGGATTGTTGCCACGCAGGTCGTGCCTCATTTCAATCGCGACCTGCCGTTGGTCTGCGAATACCGCGACGCGATGCAGAAATACGATTCAGAGATTCCTCTGTCGTTTGTTTCGCTGGAGGGATACACGGTCGGTCGGATCCTGATCAAGGCGGTGGCATCCATTCGCGTCGAAATCAGCCGTCCCGCCATCCTGGAAGCGTTTGAACAACTGGGGCAATTTGACATTGGGCTGGGCAGCCCCCTGACGCTGGGACCAAACGATCATCAAGCCAGCAACCGGGTGTGGCCCGTCATGCTCAAGGCCGATGGAAGCGAATCGCTGTCATGGGAGGAGTTGCCCAGTGAGTGACCCCACCCCAACCATCGACGACGCGTCCAACCAGAAATCCAGAAACGCACATGCCGCGCAACGCCGAGTGCGTTGGCTGAGTGCCACTGGCGTCTGCAGCGGGATGCTGTTTTTCTTCATCGCGACTGCGCTCTTGGATTGGCATCGAGACAGCCGCATGCACGCCAACGCAATCGTCAAGCAGGTCGACGATGCACAATCCGGCATGGACCGCGTGACGGTGATCCGGAATCAAGAATGGACGGGACTGTTGTCCGGATCACCCTCGTCCCTCGAGGATCCAGTGAGCGACTCCCAGAACAACTGGCAACAAGAACTGGTGCCGGTTCAAAGCACCTTCGACTCTTTGAATGCCACGCTCAACCTTCAGGGCAATCAGAAACTGGGCATTGCCACCGAACCGTTGAAGAAATGGAACGATCAAGCTGCACACTGGAGTCACCGGCACTCGGAACTGAACGCAGCGGCAGAAACGCAGTTCACAGAACTCGACATTGCACTTGATCAACTGCAGCAAGACGCTGATGAACAGCGTGGCATTCATCGCCTCAAAATCGCAGTCGGCCTGCGAAGTCATTTCTCGAAGCGTCCCAAACCGATCGATGAAATCCTGAAAGACTGCTCGCGTTCGGCCCTGCTCAATCAACGCAGCGGAGACCTCAAGGAACTGCGTCTGTATCTCAACCAGTTGATCGCGAGTTTCCATGTCGACCACTTGGCGGACCTCAGCCAGAATCAAATCCGTCCGGTGCTGCTGCGTCTTAAGACATCAAGTGAAGAGCTCGGAAAGTCGCAGGAGGTGCAGCAGGTCAACGACGCCATCTTCGGTCCCACGGACGACGACGGCAACCAAACCAATTTCGACCGCCCCCACGGGCTGGATCCCCGACCTGAAATCCCTCCTGGGATCCTGTCGCTCCAATTCGCCCTCGCGGAAAGTCAATCGGAGCGTCAGCGACTTGCTGAATCAGCGGCGGAGCATGCCCGCTTACTCGATGACCAACGCAACAAGCTTGCGATGGCAGGCGACCAAGTGAAGAGCCAGTGCATCGAAAAATTTGCCAACACGCTTCAAACGATCTGGCTTGCGAACCTCGCATCCGGATGCATCCTCGGAATGCTGTTCCTCTTCCTCACTCACAAAGTTTCTCAAGACATTGCGATGCAAGTCGATGCCATCGATCAGACGGCTACCGATCTGGCGAACGAACAATTGTTCCTGGAATCGGTCCTGTCCAATTTGCCGATTCCTCTGTACTGGAAAGACGAGACCGGACGCTACCAAGGTTGCAGTCGATCGTTCGCGGAATGGACGGGATTTTGCTCCGAAGAGGACATCGTTGGACACACGGATGCGGACCTGCCCTGGGACGACGCCACTCAAGAACACAAAATCGATCTTGAACGGTCGATCATGCGATACGGGATTCCAATCAAGAACCAAGAGATCCTGCAAACGCGAGCAGACGGAAAGCCGTACGTCGTGCTCGCCAGCAAGACGCCGCTGTACAACAACCAAAACGCCAGCGTGGGCCTTGTTGGCACCTACATCGACATCACTGAGCGCAAGACGGCAGAGGAGCGTCTGAATGGGTTGGCGAAAATCCAATCCGAGTGTCCCAGCGAAATCTACGTGTTCAACATGCAGACGTTTGAACTGCTGGAACTCAATCATGCCGCCTGCCAAAACCTGTTGGTGGACGAAGAGGAATACCGCGGCAAATCGATTTCAAGCTATTTGAAGGAATCAACGACCGAGAATCTGGTGGAACTCTTGCGTCCCATCGTCGACGGTGAAGCGGTCGAAGTGGAATACGAGCTGACACATTTGCGAACCGACGGGACCTGCTATCCCGTTCACGTTCGAACGCTCACGATCGAGCATGGATCGGCGCAAGCCTTCGTCGCCTGTGCAACAGACATGACGCTTTACAAAAAGCTGGAGAGCAAACTGCTGCAAGCGCAGAAACTGGAATCGATCGGGCAACTGGCAGCGGGCATCGCTCACGAAATCAACACGCCCATGCAGTGCATCTGCGGGAACATTGATTTTCTGCAAAACTACTCGGATCGCTTGCTCCAAATTGTGGATACGTTCCAAGGACTGCTGGAGAAGAGCCCGGAGTGCTGGGAGCATCGAATTGCTACGATTGCAGAACTACTGAAGAAGAATCGATTCGACTTCATTCGGTCTCAATTCCCAATGGCGATCGAAGAGACTTCGACAGCAGCCAACCGAGTGGTTGAAATCGTCCGCGCCATGCGTGTCATGTCGCATCCGGGATCTCACTCGAAGAGCCCCACGGATATCAATGCTCTGATTCGAGACGCCAGCATTCTCAGCCGAAACCGCTGGAAGTGCGCTGCCACAGTCGACCTCGTGCTTGACACCGAATTGCCAACGATCGATGCCCGCCCCGCTGAACTCAGCCAGGTGTTCCTCAATCTGATCATCAACGCCGCGGATGCGATCGGCGACACTCCGCAAAGTGGTTCAAGCGAGCTCGGTCAGATTCGAGTCGTCACGAAATACGATGACGACAACATCTACATCGAACTCAGTGACAATGGCCCGGGGATGTCGGATGAAGTCAAGGCGAAGGCCTTTGAGCCCTTTTTCACGACCAAAGAAGTCGGCAAAGGCACGGGCCAAGGATTGTCGATTGCCTACGACGTGATCACCAAGCTGCATGGCGGAACGGTGGACCTCCAAAGCGACATGGGCGAGGGAACGTTGTTCACGTTGTGCCTGCCACGTCAGACTGACGAAGAAGCCCCGACTTCCACGGGCATCGCGGTCGCCCCGACGACCATGCCAAACATTTCGACCCCAGCCGTCATCACGTGAATGCGTGAGCTTCGGAGGATGCATGTCGTCACGGAGGGGGAACCGGCGCTGCTGCAGTTCGCCTGGGACTATCGCCCGAACAGTTTATCGATTCGAAGCTTTTCGAAACCTTTGTTCAGGCTGTCTTCCAGCTGTTGTTGGCCGCGGCCAAGTTGTTCCTGCAAGAAGTTGGCCCCGGCCTCTTGAGCGGCACGTGTTCCCATGTCCGCCACAATCCGCTGAATCCCGGACGAATCCAACCGGGGACGATCCAAGGTTCCGTTGACTGGGATCGTGATCGTCTGCCCTGAAAGCACGCTCAGGTCGCTTCCAATCCACGAGGCGTCCAGCGGAATTTGAGCCATCAAATCCAGCTGCCCGTCCATCGTCACACGCCCACTGGTGGTGACCTTGGCCCGATCGATTTCCAACAGCAGCGCGCGGTGATCCACGACCCCGCCGGCCACATTGAATTCGATGGTCTGCGCTGGCATGGTGATCAGCGTTCGATTGCTGCGAGGCGGATTGGAACTGGATCCAATCGCCGCGAGTGATTGCAGTTGGCGAGCCCCAGCGATGACCTGATCGGCCAAGGGACCGGCATTCATCCGAACTTGATCGACTTCCAATCGCCCGCGAATCGTCGATTGATTGGGGTTGTCGATGGAGACCGTGCCTTGCTCGAGCGTTGCACTGAAGGTGCCATCCACGCGCGCTGCATCGGCTGCAATCGGTGCGATGTATTTCAACCACTGACCGGTGATTTCTGGCGTCAGCTGGACGTTTTTCGCAATGGGGCCCGGCTTGAGTTCAATCCAAATCGCGGGCCGGTAGTGCACGTCGCCCGCCAACAAGAGCTTGCCATTTGCAACCGCCGCGTTGCTGCCCGTTTGATAAGTTGCCGGATCATTTGGGTCGTAATCCAGCGGCGCAACCTGAGGGCCGTATTGCTGAGTCACGTAACGACTGGCTCCCAACACCGGAATCGTACTGGGAGCAATCGAGACAACCGACTCCGTCATTTGAAACGGCACCTCAGCAGGCCCGAACCACATGCCCGCCGCATCGACGCTCTCCCAGCCCAAGCTGCCATCGACATTGAACGAGAACTGATCCTGGGGACCTTGCACGTACTGCAATTTGAGAGGTGTGGGGTGAACTCCCTCGGCGATGATGGGGGTTCCTGTCAACTCGGTGATCCGGCGAGCCACCTCGTCCATTTTGAAATTTGCGGGACCTTCGAGTCGAACCGATTGCTGCTCGCCTTTCCAATCGACAGTGCCCGACAGCGTGGTCGCGAACCAGTCGCCCGCAATCTGCATCCCTTTGGCCTGCAATGACGATTCGTTCAGATTCCATTCGGCTCGGCCATCGACACGAAGATTGGGTTCCGACCAGACGACTCGCTTGGTGCTGTTGAAGTTGACCGACGTCGGTGGAACCGTTTCGACCAATTCGAACTTTTGTCCGGTCAAATGCGAATCCAAGAACAACACGGCGGGATCGCCGGTCGCCACGACGCTGCCTTCCATTTTCCCTCGCAGCAACCACTCGCTGGACGCGGCGTTGTTGGCGGCTGCGTCGCTGGACGCTGTGTTTCGATAGGCGACTTGCTGAACAGATCGTGCTTGAGAGTTCGACTGCGACAACCGTGGGTCTTGCGGACGATTGGCGAGCCGTTCTCGCATGCTGGTCTGCAGCCTTTCCAGTTCCGCTTGCCAAGCGATTTCGATGTCAGTCATGCCGCCGATCCATTCTCCCTGGATCGCCGCAGAGGCCGCATCACCAGCGACTGTCAACGAGCGAATGATAACGTCCTGCTGCGGGTAGCTGGCTTTGCCATCAAAGTGCAGCTTGACCAGCTGTTGCTCCCAGATCTGATCTGACATCGGGACTTCGAGCTGAGTGATCTGGGCGTCCATGGATTCCAACAAGGCCGCGCCGGACTGACTCAGTCCCCCACGGGCATTGAAGCGAAAACCGCCCTGCAGAGATTCGTATCCGGCGGGCATCCACGGGGCCAATGTCTGCGCGATCGCATTGAGCTGCCCCTGGCCACTCATTCGCAAAGGAATCAAACGGTCGACATCCAGAGCGGAAATGGCCTGAACCAACTCGACATCGGCTTCCAGTCCGTTGCCCAGGATATTCAGTTTTCCACTGATCAACTCCGCCAACCGCCCACCGCCACTCGCTTGCCAGCGGCCGGTGATGTCCAACTGCGACTGCAAGGAAGAAGGTTGAAAACTCTGTCCAGGCGTCAACTCGATCGCCAATCCGGTCATGCGTCCATCACCACGCAGACGCCATGTCCCGTCGTTTTGAGCGTTCCACTGCAGCCCGCCTTGAACGTTCCCTTCCAAACGGCGGTCATCCAGATCGATCAAAGGACGAAGGATGCGGGCGAGCTTGCCAAAATTGATATCCACATTGGCAGAACCGCTGCGCAAATCACCTTGACCATTGACAACCGCAAAGGGGCTGTCGAGTTCAAATTGTTCGGCGAAGAGCCGTTGGGTGTCACTGGCTACGACGGCGAGCACGTCAATGGGTGCCACACGAATCTCACCACCTTGGGATTGGGCTTGGATGATCCCGCTGCGAATCATCAAGCGGCGGCGACGTGCATTTCCTCCGCCAATCGCGGATGCACCTCCGCCCGCGATGGGTTCGATCCGTGCTTCGACGATTCCGTCGACCAACGTGACCCCATTTCGCAGCGGCAGCAACTCAGGAAGTGCCCGTCGCAAGCGAGGTAAATCGACCTGCACGGTCACGGTCGCATCGACTTGATTCAACCAAGCCAACGGATTCGTCGTGTTGCCAGCCAGGGAGACGGAATCGGGGAACGATCCATTCATTTGCACACTGGCGAAATCGGTCTTCGCGTTGATTTGTCGGGCGCTGACCCGTCCTCCGCGAATCTGCAAATCACCGTCGAAGGTGGCCAACTCGTTGTCCCACAGTTTTCGTCCCGTTTTTGAATCGCTCGCAACCAAATTGCGAACATTCAATTGACGCAGAGAAACATTGGGCTCGCCGGTTCCTGTCAGGGTCAATTGTGTTTGCCCTGACAAATCACCGGTGATCGCCGTCGGCAGTTCACTGCCGGGGAAACGACGCTGGGCCAAGGCCAGAACCGACAGAGGCAGCGAATCAGCATCGATCTCGACCGACAACTGCTCCGCTGCAGTGGATTCAGCGGTCGCATCCATTGCCAGCTTGACGTGGCCGGCCACCGATCCATCGCCCCCTCCAGGCTGGCTCAAGACACCATCAAAGGTGACGTCCAGCCAGGAAGCGTCGAGAATCGCTTCGGCATGGGACTGACTCAGCGTCCACGTTTGGTTGGTCTCGGCATCAGTCGCCAGAACTGCCACGTCCTGCAGTTTGACGATGCCTTGCGGAACAAAGGCGGAAGGTTCGTTGGAGGGAGCAAGAAGCGTCGCCAAATCATCTTCGAGCGACGTCGTTCCATTCTCCACCGTGCATGAAAGTTGCACGCCACGAACGAGGACTTCACCGAATTGTCCCGCCTGAGGCTCACCCGACCAAAGGTCGCTCAATGAGATCGAGGTCTGCAATTCATCGACGATGATTTCGGACTTGCCGAATCGCCCCACGACGTGCAGCCCTTGAATTTGCAGTGGGGTCAGCCAGCCAATTTGCAGGGAGTCGGCACTTGCATCCAGGTCATACGATTCCAGCGTTCGGACCAAAAAGGAACGCCCCATCGGTGAATGACTGACGAGGCTGGGAAGAGCCCCGACACCAAGAATGACAAAGGCAAGCAAGACCAGCACGAGCGTTCGTTTGCGCTGCAGTCGACCTTGTCGACGACTGCGAGTGCGAACTTCTTGCGAACGCTCCATGACGCCTAATTTGGCATCGAGGTCGTAATCCCGGGCCGCTTTGCGTCGCATTGCCGTCGATCCAATCCGTGAAAAGTAGTGCTCGCAACCCCATCCATCGTGGTGCGGCAGGGCGGAGCATACTCCTTTTCGACGCATGACCCCAAGAGACGTTTTTGAACCCCTGGTCAGACGTCTGCGATGGCGGAAGACAAGTCGTCCGACACGAGAATTCCATTGGCCCACCGATTCTGTCGGCGCATAAAAAAAGCTCCCGGAAAGTACGAGGTCCTAGGGGGGCGGAGGACAACGCGCTTCTGTTCCGGGAGCCGGTGGTCGGTTTGTTCGATCGAGTGAGCACATCCTTGTGATCACCAACCGAACGTCCGTCATCTCAAAATCCTAACAAGGGTTTCCAGGTCAATCCGTGACCATCAAAACATCTTGAAAATCTCGCAGCCAGCCTTTCAATTGAAATCAAAAGACGACCTGTGCGAGATGCGATTTCGAAACTTCGCACGTCGCAATCGGACCGGGTTGGAGGTCCGTTTGCGACGATGGGGGCAACTTAGCGGGGGCCGCTTTCGTGGGTCAAGCCGAGTTCGCAAAAAGTCTTTCAGGTTCTGGAAGCTCATGTCACTCCTGTCCATTTTGGTCCCCGAAATCGTTTAGAATCGGCCTGAAAACTTTCTCGATATTCTTTTCATCCCCGCCAAAGCCCCTTCCTTCCATGCAGTTCACTCCACGTCGTAAAACCAAGACAACGTCTTCGACTTCGACCAGCGCCCCCTCCACGACTGCGCTGCCCTCAACAGAATCGTCACCTCGCGTTTTGAATTCGTTGCTCAGCCCATCCCTCGCCAACGCTGCCTCCCCAAGAGCATCGCATGGTCAATTGCTAGCAAATCGGTTTCGCCGTCTGACTTGGCTCGCACCCATCATCGTGTTGTTGGTTTGCGTCGGCTGCCAGCCTCCGGCCAACGAGCAAGCGGACTCAGCCGACAAACCGCTCCACTTCGCAGTCATTCCCAAGGGCACCACCCATATTTTCTGGCAATCGGTCAAACTGGGGGCTGAACAAGCGGGTGACGAAATCGGTGCGAAGATCACCTTCCGAGGCCCCTCGAAAGAAAACGACCGGGATGAGCAGATCAATGTCGTCCAAGGATTTCTCAACGCTCGCGTCGATGGCATTTTGCTGGCTCCGCTGGATGCCGATGCCTTGATCCGACCGGTGAAGGAGGCCAGCCGCGCCGGTGTCCCCGTGGTGATCTTCGACAGCGGACTGAACACCGACCCGGGCGACTACGTTTCTTATGTGGCCACCGACAATTTCGAAGGCGGCAAATTGGCGGCCCAGGCGATGGCCAATGCATTGGGGGCAGACGGCGGCGATGTGATCTTGCTGCGTTACCAACAAGGCAGTGAAAGCACACACCAACGCGAAGAGGGATTCTTGGCTGCGATCGCAAAACATGAGAATATTCGCGTGATCAGCAGTGACCAGTACGCCGGAACGACGACAGAGACCGCCATCGACAAAGCCCAAGCGTTGCTGAATCGCTTCGGTGACACGGTGGATGGAATTTGCACCGTTTGCGAGCCGACAGCCGAGGGCGCACTGCGAGCACTTCGCGAACGCCAATTGGCAGGCAAAGTCAAATTGGTCACTTTTGACAGCAGTGATTCACTGCGAGAATCACTTTCAGCGGGCGAAACGCACGCGATTGTGCTGCAAGATCCCGTCGCCATGGGTTATCAAGCGGTCAAAACGATGGCAGCTCACCTCCGCGGCGAGACGACCGAAGCGTTCCTCGACACCGGTGTTTTTGTTGCTACAGCAGAGAATCAAGACGAGGAAACCATCGCTCGACTGCTCCGCCCCGCCGTCGCGGGCGAGTGAGACCGAGCGACGGATGACCGCGTGCGGGTCGGAACCCAATAAAATTGCCTTCCTGCCGCATCTGATCAGTGTTGCAAACGACAGGCAGCGGATAGACTTCCCGGAATGAACAGAATGAGAAATCAACACCAACCGCGTGCAGGACGCGGAACACGACCAGCCCGCTTCGAAGAACCGGTCGACACGATCGCTCTGCTTGAATCCGTTGGACCGGTGGAAACACCGCCGGAAATGGACTCCTTTGATGAGCTGGACTTGTCTCCGATCATGCGTGAATCGGTGAAAGCAGCTGGATTCACAGCTCCATCGCCCATCCAAGCCGCCTTGATCCCGCATGCCCTCAATGGCAGGGACGTGATTGGTCAGGCTCGCACAGGCACCGGTAAAACCGCGGCCTTCAGCATTCCAATCCTTGAGCAACTCGATTCGCTGGAAGATTGTCGCGACCCGCAAGCAATTGTGATTGTCCCGACTCGCGAATTGGCCGATCAAGTCGCCGCCGAGGCCGAAAGGCTTGCCCGCGGGGTTCCGACCGAAATTGCCGTGCTCTCCGGCGGAAAAAACATGAACCGCCAGCTTCGGCAGCTGGAAAATGGCACGCAGCTCGTCGTCGGGACTCCCGGTCGAGTGCACGATCACCTGCAACGAGGCACTCTGCGCACTGACAAAGTCTGGTGCGTGGTCCTGGATGAAGCCGACCGGATGCTGGACATCGGTTTCCGGCCTCAAATCGAGCGGATCATGCGGAAGTGCCCCCGAAATCGGCAGACCTTGCTGCTTTCGGCCACCCTTCCACCGGTCGTTCGACGACTGGCCGAAAGCTACATGCAAGAACCAATCGTGATCGATTGCTGCCGCGACGAAATGTCGGTCGACACAATCGAACAGCGATACTTCACCATCGCCCAAGACGACAAAGTCCGATTGCTGGAATCGTTGCTGAAACGCGAAAACCCTGAACAGGCGATCATCTTCTGCCGCACCAAGCGGGGCACTGACCGCCTGCACCGGAAGCTTTCGCAGGAATACGGAGGCGCTTGCGGAGCCATTCACGGCGATTTGCAACAACGGGAACGCGATCGCGTGCTTCAAAAACTTCGCGATGGAAATCTGAAGTTCCTGGTGGCGACGGATGTCGTCGGCCGCGGGATTGACATCAGCACGATCTCACACATCGTCAATTTCGATGTCCCGCAAGATTGCGACGACTATGTTCACCGCGTTGGCCGCACAGGCCGCATGGGCCGAGATGGCGTTGCGTACACCTTCGTGGTGCCAGGTGAAGGTGACATTCTGACCAGCATTGAGCAACGGATCAACAAATTGCTGATCCGAGATCAAATGGATGGCTTTGAATCGCCTGCTGAGAAAGCGGCTGCGGTTGCGGCAGCAGCGCCCGAACCAGAGAAAGAGTTGCGGCGCACCCTCAATCCTATGACACGAAAACGCCCTCGCCGGCGCTGATTCTTCCGAGGGAACTTTTTCGCAAGTCCAACGTCCAACCTGACGCAAGAATGTGTCGATTGTGACGGATGTGAGCCGCGAGACCTCTAACCCAACGTTCCCGCCCCCTCTTGTGGGTGAACCGCTCGGGTCGATTTCGCCATCAAAACCGGTGCAATTGGCGCATTTGTCCGACGAGTGAACGCTGCGGTAAGTAGCGATGCCGCAAAAATTTGCGACGTTATTTACCCCAACTATACTCGGCGGACTGATCGCGCGAGCTGCGCCTGAATTGCCGGACATTGCTGTCTGAGCGATTCCAAGCAACGCCGCGAGATCAACCTTGTCATCCACGACTGATCTCTGATTGTCCGCAATTCCGCGGCCAATTGGAGCTCCGAGATTCACATCAAGTTCGGCGGATTGGGTTGGAAATTGGCTGTTTCGGAAGCCAACCAAGACTCAATCTCTGGTCTGCCTAGAAGGTTCGGTCTATGACCTCGCGTCAGCGAAACACAGTGTCTCCGTCCACGGAAAATGCTTCCTCCCACGATCGTGCGCCAGCGGTGCCAGCTCGTCGTCGGTCCAAAACGTCCAAGCGTGGCGGCGAAAGTCGCCAACAGCGTCGACGTCATTTGGTCGAAACGCTCGAAGCTCGCCAATTGCTGGCCGGGCCGCAACTCATTGGGGTGCAACCCAACGAGGGCGACCTGATCGACGATGGCGCGGTCCGTCAAACGGCACCTCGAGTGTTGACGTTCCGTTTCGACGAAACGCAACAGATCGACCCGACAACCTTGGGCGGCATCGAAATCAGTCGCGCCGGCGGCGACGGCGACTTCAACGAGAAGGTCGTGGTCGAACCCGGCTCGATTTCCTTGGGCGATCCCAATGAAAACGAGATCGTCGTTCGCTTTGCCGAAAACCTGCCGGACGATGACTACCAAATCAAACTGTTTGGTTATGACAATCCAGACGAAGACATCGTCGGCATTCGCAACCTGAACGGGGAACTGTTTGTTCCTGACGAAGCAGGCGAACGCGTTCAGACGATCAACTTCGATCTCGACCTGGGTGCCTTGATCGAATCGGTCGTGCCTCAACCAGTCGTTCGCAACGCGGATGGCAGCCTGACGCAGAACCGCAATGAGATCGTCGTCTACTTCAACGAAGATCCCTTGTTCGTCGAGAACGACGCCAACGGAAACCCGACCACGCGATCGGCTGAGAACCCGCGTTTCTATCAGTTGCTGCTGACCCAAGACACAGTCCGCACCACCGACGATGTGGTTTACCAACCCACGAAAGTGGTTTACGACACCGAGACCTTCACCGCGCGACTGTTCTTCGACACCGATGACATCAACGACTTGGCGTTTGAACAAGCCGTTCTCACCGCACAGGATTCATCGCAACTGGCACAACTCGAGGCCGCATTGGTCGCCGGCACACCTTCGGTGGCCGAAGCCCAAGCGAACCTGGACGCTTTCAAAGAGAGCTTTGCCGTTCCTGTCGGCGGTGGCACGTTCCGTTTGCGAATCGGGACTGCCATCAGCAGTTCCGCGGAACTGCAACTGCAACCCGCCCAAGTCATTCCTCGTCCGTTCACCAGCGTCGGCCTGGACAACAGCGGCAGTGAGTTCTTGATTCGCTCGTTGCTGCTCGGCGAAGATCAACCCGAACGCGCGGTGACTTTCGTCGACTCAGCCGCCGGTGGATTGGCAATCAGTTTGGACGCCAACGGTCGCGTCGTGGTCGACTTTGGTGGATCCACACCAACTGTCAACGACTTGCGAGTTGCCGTCGCCAGCACCCCCTCAGTCGCTGGCTTGATCGAAGTCGATCCCAACAGCTTCGGTTCGCTCGCATTGCCATTGAGCTTGACCAACAAAAGCGACTTCAACCTGGTTGGCTTGGGCGGCACTCTGACCACCGCTTACAACCTCGGCGAACTCGGTTCCACCGGTGAGCTGACGAGCGTCTTGATTCAAGAATCCATTTCGCCAATGCCGTTTGACTTGGATCTTCCCGGCGGGAACGACGATCCAGGTCACCGCGAAGTCGACACTGCTTTCCAAGGTCACCTCAATCCGTTGTTTGGTGCCGACTCGGTCGATGGCATCACCGAGATTGCTTACAACTTTGAATCCCAGGTTGCCTCCACGGGCGGCACGACCTTCAGCAACCAGATCACGGATCGTCAAAAGGAACGCATTCGGGAAGTGCTCGACCTCTGGTCAGCCAAGATCGGGGTGCAGTTCCGCGAAACCGTTTCCGAAGGCATCACCTTTGCCGTGGGCGACAACGCTCGCTTGGCGACCTCGGTCAACTTCAGTGTGATCAACGCGAATGTTCGCGTGGATGAAACCTTCGCTGACCCAGCGATTGTGTTCAGCAACCAAGTCACCTTTGGCACCGCGTATGCCGAAGATTTCACCCGCAAAGCGGCTGCTGGCGTGGGTCTGTTGCTGGGCTTGGAATTCGCACCTGAATTGCCACCGGAAACGTTGCTCAGCGGATCGTTTGAATTCCTCAACGACACGATCAACCCAACCACAGAAGCGGATCTGAACGACCTGGAACCTGTCTTCCCAGGCAATGCCGACGTGTTGCATGGCCAGTACCTGTATCAACCCGACAGTGTTGATATCGACATGTACCGGTTCGAGGTCAACCTGAACGATGCCGATCGCTTGGGCACGTTGACTGTTGAAACGTTCGCCGAACGCTTGGCTCAGTCCAGCCTGCTCGACACAACGTTGACCTTGTTCCAAGAAGTCCCCGCATCAGCGATTTCGGACTTCGACATCGGCCCGACACTCAACGTTGAATTCGTGGCTGTCGCCGCAGGTGCCGAAGGCAACCAAACTCGAATCGAGTTCGTACAAAGCGACCGTGCCGCCAACGACGATGCAGTGCGAGTGCTGCGTCAAACCGGTGACGACGGACAATTGCTCGACAACGTGATTTTATTGGACGTGCCACGACGCAGCAGCGTCGGTGCCGTGCCAGTCTCATCGTTGATTGATGCGATCAACAACGATCCGTTTGCATCTTCCTTGGTCGAAGCACGCTTGGTCGAAGGCGATGCATCCACCGACATTTCGCGTCCAAATGAAGTGCTCGATTTCTCGCCGATCAGCCTCAGTGGCGGCGGCCTGGAACAACTCAGCCGGAACGACGACTACTTCAGCGAAGATTCCTACCTGACCGCGTCGCTGGGTGCGGGCACCTATTACATCGGAGTCGCAGCCAGCGGCAACGATGAGTACAACCCGTTGATTCCAGACAGTGGCTTCGGTGGCCTGACTCAGGGCGATTACGAGCTGTTGGTGAAATTTGACCCCAACGTCGATGAAGTCAACGTGCTTCGTGACATGGACCTCGATGGTACCAACGCGGGCGATCGCGTCGGAGTCCCCGGCACGCCACTTGATGGCGATGGCGATGGCACTCCGGGCGGTTTGTATCAATTCTGGTTCCAAACTCGTCCTGAAGAACGCATCCTCGAATTCGAGCTGAGCGGCAACTCGATCACGCCGAACCAAACGATTGAAATCGTCAGCGGAACCGGCGTTCGCCGAGTCTACGAATTCGTGCCGATCGGTCAGAACGCAACCGTTCCTGGCAGCGTCACGGTTCAGTACAACGCGACCGTTGGGGCAGGGTCACCAGCAGCCGGGTTGGCAAATGAATTGGCCACCAGCATCAATTTGCTGACCAGCATCACCGGCGTCTCGGCCGAATTGATTGGCTCGGGTGAGTTGGTTCAATTGACCGGCGAACGCTCCGTCGACACCTCGACCGACTTCCGTGGCATGACAATCCATGGACGCACGATCTTCGTCGACAAAATGGGCGCCGCCCAAGCCGACGGCAGCATCGATTCGCCCATCAACAACATTGCCAGCGACGATGTGCTCAGTGCATTCTCGGTGGCGCGCTCGGGTGACCAAGTTCGAATCGTCGGCAACGGCGGCATCGACGGGGACATCGAAACTGAAGCTGACAACTTCAGCTACCAGTTCGGTGTCACCGAAACCGGTGGCCAGGTACTGGAAGACGGACGCAACATGGAAGTTCCGCAAGGGGTGACCGCGGTCATCGACGCGGGGGCTGCGTTGAAGTTCCGAAGCGCTCGGATTGGCGTCGGCAGCAGCAGCCTGCAAGTCGACCGCAGCGGATCGCTGTTGCAAGTCCTTGGTACACCACGGTTGGTAGAATTGTCGACCGACAATGACGTCAACGATCCAGCCTTTGACCCGATCACGACTCTGTTGACGGACCCATCGGATGCGACCGCGGCCTACGAGAACGGCAGCGTCATTTTGACCAGCATGCGAGACCGTGGCGTTGATGCTTCGGCGGCTGGAATCTCACCGGCCGCTGGCCCTGGCAATTGGGGTGGGATTGTTTTCCGCTCGGACTTCGACTCGGTCCAAGGCCGCAGCTCGCTGGAAGACGAAGGCATCTTCATGGACCGCGTCAGCCACGCGGAGATCCGTTACGGTGGCGGCAGCAATCTGCTGATTGATTCGGTTCAACAATTGGTCAACCCAATCACGATGATCGGTCGTCGTCCAACCGTTTCGTTCAATGAAATCACATTGAGTGCTGACGCAGCCATCAGCGCCTCGCCGGATACCTTCGAAGAGACCACTTTCCAAGGTCCTCAGTATCAAGTGGCCGGGCGTTTCATCGCGGATTACGACCGCGTGGGACCAGACATTTACTCGAACCAACTGCTCGACAACAGCATCAATGGTTTGTTCATTCGTGTCCAAACCACAACCAGCGCCCCACCTCGTGAACTGACTGTTGCTGGTCGTTTCGACGACATCGACGTGGTTCACTACTTGGCAGAAAACCTCTCGATCGTTGGCACCCCTGGCGGCAGCATCGATGACGGGATCCGTCCCGACCTGACCAGTTCAGCGGGCAACGTGCAACTGGGTGGCGATCTCGAACAAAGCACCTACAACTACAAGATGACGTTCGTCGACGTCTACGGATTTGAATCCGAAGCAAGCGACCCGAGCGGCGACTTCAGCGTGCCTTCGACGCTCAGCGGTTCGTCGATAGAGCTGCGGAACTTGCCAGCAATTGGCGGGGTCAGCAACTTCGTTTCTCGTCGTTTGTATCGCAGCATCCCAGGCACGACCGACTACGTCTTTGTCGCTCAACTGGATGCAACCAGCCAAACGTTTGTCGACAACGGCAGCCAGACCGCTGACAACAGCACGCTGCTGGACCCAGATTTGGACGGCGTCCGTGGTCGCTTGGACGCATCGCTGACGATTGATCCCGGCATGATCATCAAGCTGAACGGTGCCCGCATCGAAATGGGACATGGCACTCAGTTGCTCGCCGAAGGCACAGCTCAACGCCCGATCATCTTCACCAGCTTGCTCGACGACCGCTTTGGTGCCGGTGGCACCTTTGACACCAGCAATGATGCAGCGACGGGCACCATCTTCGATCCTGCTCGAGGCGATTGGTCCGGCATATACGCGGGTCCCAACTCGAACATCAGTCTGGATTCGGCGACCATCGCCTATGCCGGTGGAGTGAGTCTGATTCCGGGTGGTGAAAGCCGCGGCTTCGTTCCTTTGCAGTTGCAACAGGCAAACGCTCGCATCGTGAATTCGCGATTTGAATTCAACGACGATGGGCAAGACGGTGCTGGCGATGTCGGTCGTTTCGGACTGCCTGGCGTGACGCCTTCGACCATTCATGTTCGTGGCAGCCAGCCGATCATTGTTGGCAATGACTTTGTCGACAACCGTGGCAGCATCATCGACATTGACAGCAATTCGATGACCGCAGAGCGAATCGTTGACCTCGGCCGTCAAACCGGTTCGGTCGACAACTTCTCCGAACTGGATGACAACTACGGCCCGTTGATCCGGCTGAACCGCTACGAAATCGTGGCCAACAGCGCTGCTTCAGAGCGGCAACTCAGCGGTCTTGAAATTCGCGGTGGCGAACTCACCACCGAGAGCATCTGGGATGACACCGACATCGTTCACATGCTGTTTGACAGCATTGAAGTCGGCAACCTGCACTCAACCGGCGGACTGCGATTGTTCAGCCGGGCCGAAGAAAGCTTGGTCGTCAAGTTGTCGGGTGGCGGAACCGCGTTCAGCTCCACCAGCGGCACGGGCCTGACCGCCACCGGCACCGTCGGTGACATCGACGATCGCATCGGTGGCACGGTCCAAGTCATCGGCATGCCCGGATCACCGGTTGTCCTGACCAGTTTGGCGGACGACACCGTCGGTGCTGGTTTGATGCCCGACGGCACCTCCTTCTTGGACACCAATGGGGATTCCTTCGCGAGCCGTCCCGAATCGAATGATTGGCGAAGTATTCTGTTCGAAGAGAACGCGAACTACACGAACATCGAATTCATTCTGGAACAAGAGCTGCAATCCGAAGTCAGTCCCGGCTTGAATGGCTCGGTCGTGACCGCACAAGCACTCGGCACGTTGGCTCCCAACGAATTGTTCAGTGACGACGTCAATCGTCTGGGATTCGAAGTCGAAGGCTTCCTTTCGCAGGCCAACGACATCGACACCTATGCCTTCACCGGAGAAGCCGGCACGCAGATCTGGGTCGATCTGGATCACACTTCGTTCACCTTGGACACCGTCGTTGAGATCCTGGATCCAGACGGACAGGTCATCGCCCGCAGCGACAACTCGTACGACGAAGTCAATGGCGATGCAGAAGTCGCCATCTTGGACCCCAGTGCAGAAGGCTTGGCCGGTTCGTTGCAAGCGAACAGCAACTTCGACGGCTTCATGGATTACGACACCGTCAATCCACGCGATGCCGGTCTGCGAATCACGCTTCCAGGTCCGATCGGCAATTCAACGAATTACTTCATCCGAGTCCGCAGTGCAGCGGTCAATCCGGACGATACCGCTGGCGGCTTGACTCGCGGTGGCTATCGCTTCCAAGTTCGCTTGCGTGAAGAGCAAGAGTTCAGTGGCAGCATGGTTCGTTACGCCGACATTCGCTATGCCAACAACGGCATCCACGTGCGGGGTGCGATGGCGAACTCACCGCTTCTCGGTGAAGCTCAAGAGAACGAGCAAGCCGGCAACACGTCCAGCAACGACGTCGCAGTTTCGGACCTGGATTCCCCCGGCCAACGCGCTCAGTACCTCGGCAACACGCTGGAAAGCCGCAACGGCGTGTTGAGCGTCGGTGGTTCGTTGGACACCGTGGCCGACATCGATCACTATCAAATCGATGTGCTGGGATCCCAGGGCGCGGTCAGCCGTGACACCCTGATCTTTGACATTGATTACGCGGACGGCTTCAACCGTCCCGACACCATGCTGTCGATCTTCTACGATCCCGATGGCGAAACGGGTGACGCCCAACCTCGATTGGTTGCGATCGGCAACGACAGCAACATTTTGGAAGACCAATCGATCGTAGGTGACTCGGCAATCGATTTGTTGCAGCGAGGAAGCATCGATACGGGCGACGCCTACATCGGTCCACTCGCCATGCCAGGTGGAGACGGAACGTACTATGTCGCCGTCACCGGCGAAGGCACCACTCCTGATGTGCTGTCCGACCCATTGGTCCGATTGGAACCCATCGATTCGATCCTGCGAATCGTGGACGACCAAATCGCGAACAACATTCAAACGACCGCTGACGCGCCGATTGAACCGTTCTTCATCGACACCAGCGTGTTGCCATTTGGTTGGTCGACGACGCTTGATCGTGCAACCGACGTCGGTCACAACGCCAAGCAAACCTTCAACGGTTCGCGGAACGTGAATTTGTTCCCCGACAGCGTCCAGTTTGAGTCCGAATCAAACAACTCGTTGCTGTCCGCTGACGACCTGGAAGCCAACCTCGGTTGGAGTTTGAACGACGACCCGAATATCGGCAACTCGTTCGGCACCAACACCTCGCAACAACTTCCTCACACCAAGGTGTTGGGAACGACCATCAATGAAGTCGTCGACGTCTACCAATTCGTCGTGCCAGTGGATGGTTCGCGAGTCATCCTGGATATTGACAACGGTGTCATTCCGTTTGCTTATGACACGAACCCTGGCTTCGGTGGCATCGACATCGATCCAGACATCGAAGATTTCCAGAGCGACAGTATCGACCTGAAGTTGCAGTTGCTCGATGCGTTTGGCGTTGTGATTTCGACGAGTTCCTTTTCGTCCACCAATGCTGGTGCGGAAGGCAGCATCGGCGATGCACTGAGCATCTTCACCGACGACCCCTACATCGAAACGTTCTTGCAGGCCGGCGTGTACTACATTGCCGTTTCACCGGAACCCACCGCGTACGACCCCGCCACGCAGATATTCTCTCTGGATGTCGCTGACCGTCCGCAACAAGGCACCTATGAACTGAACGTTTCGGTCGAAGACCATGTGGTCGACGGTGGTGACCCCAACAACGAATCGCTGTACTTCGATCGCTCGGAAATCCGCGGCGATCTCGACAGCGTGGCATTTGACCTATCGGGTTACAGCGATGCCGATCAACCGCATCTGTACTTCGATTACTTGCTCAGCGACATCGGCAACGACGAAGTGCGTGTGGTCGCTCGCAGCGATCAACAAGGCGAGACCGTATTGGCTGGCAACGCCGCTGGGACTGCAGGCACCACCGCGACCTTGTTGCAGCAGGACACCCTGGACAACTGGTACCAAGCCCGCTTGGACTTGGGGCAATTTGCTGGCGACACCAACGTCATCATTCGCTTCGAATACGACACCGACCTTGCCGCCGGCACCGGTCCCGTTTTCGGTGCAGAAGGACTGTACCTGGACAACTTCATCGTCGGCTTTGCTGAACGCGGTGAGATGGTGGTGGGTGCTGCTTCGGGACGCACCGGATTCATCGGTCAATCGGAAACCGTCCTCGGCGAGTACCAACTCGAGATCCGTCCGGGACAGGAATACACCACGACGACATCGGCAACGACCCAGACTCCGACGGCCACGTTCGACACCAACGAACGCCTCGCCCAAACGATGACGATTGTTGCTCCTCACCCCTCGCAACTGAACGACGGCGACACATTCTCCATGTCGGACAACGTCCGCAGTGTGACATTCGAGTTCAACAGCACCGGGTCTGTGGTCGCTGGCAATATCCCGATCAACATCATCGGAGCGACCACTCAAATCGAGGTCGCCGAACGGATGCGCACCGCGTTCAATCTGCCCGCCGTGCAAGCCTTGGTGCCAATCCAGGCCACCGATTCATCGGGCGACACGGTTGGTGGAAACAGCGACATTCGCATCGCCTTGTCCGCGGCCGTGGTGGGCGACTTCTACAAAGTCGACAGCGTGGACGATGTGCCGGACGCAGCCGATCCGCTGGTTCCTGCTGGAACATCCTTCCGCTTGCCAGCGATTTACACCGAATACCTCGGTGACCAAAACGTTCAACGTCGACAAGACCAAGTGCTCATCGACTCGAACAAAATCAGCGATGTTCACGCCATTGGTATTTGGAGTGAACCAGGCGAACGGGGTGTTGACCCACAGGACATCAAAACGCGTTCGCAATTCGCTCTGGACCTTGGGAACTTCTTCGGGTTCAACAACGACGACTTCTTCGCTGGCGAAGAAAATCCGTACTTGCAACAACCACCGATTGGCAACACCACGCCCGGTGCAGTCCGCAATCTGCCAACACTGAACAACTCGGTGGTCGGTGGTTTGGCACCGTCGGTGAGCATCGTCAACAACACCATCGACAGCGCGGGCTACTCGGCGATCAAAGTCGACGGTGAAACCCAACCTTGGCAAATTGATTCGTTCTTCAGCGGCGACTTCCTCGGTGACATCGGCTTCGGTGACTTCATTGGCGATGGCCTCACCATGACCCTCGACGCTGCTGGCACGCGAGTCACGTTTGAATTTGAAGACATCGGTGGCGGCCCTGTGGCGGGTGGCGGCAGTGGTGTGATTGGTGGTGATGGTTATGTCGACGGTCATGTGCCGATCTACATTCGCCACACGGGCACAACGCTCTACAACCCACCCACGGTCCCTCAGGCTGCACGTCGTGGTTACGCTTCCACGCGTCATGAAGTGATGATGGCGATCTACCAGGCTGTCCAGGGCAGCATCTTGATGACCAATGACATGGTTCAATTGGTCCATCCAACGATCGGTCCGTCGATCATGTTCGGTGATGAACTGGAAGAGAACCGCTACCTCAGCGACATCTCCTTCCCAACCGCCACGGTCTTCCTGGAAGGCGTGTCAGGGGTTTACTTCGACTCCTCCTTCTCGAAGGGCGGCAACCCGTTCATTGCCACTCCGGCAGCAGTGGCCGAAGCCCCACAACCTTTCTCGCGAATCGTGAACAACACGATTTATGGTCAAGACGGAACGGAATCGCAGTTCTCGCAAGCGGCGATCACCACCGGCGTTGATGGCGACGACCTCCTCAGCGGTGCTCGTGACACGAAGATTGGTCAATCGCACAATGGCGCGTACATCACCAATGGAACGATTGGCAATGGCGACACTCTGACCACCGCCCAGCAAGACGTCGACTTCTACGAAGTGGAATTGCTCGCCGGCGATCGTCTGAGCATCGACATTGACACGCTTGCCGCGGACATCGACATTCCCGAAGGACCTGATTTGGTCCTGCGATTGTTCGATTCCAACGGCGTGGTGGTTGCGACCAACGATTCCGGTGCAGCTCCGACTCACCTGGAAACGGCGACCGATCCGACTTTGGAAGACACCTACGTCGACCCGGGTGACGATCCAGTTGACACTGCCGACGACACTCAACCCAACCTGCGTGCGGTTGATCCATTCTTGGATTTCACAGCCACGGTCAAAGGGACCTACTACGTCGGCGTTTCCCTGCAGGGGAACGACGCGTACGATCCAAATGCTTTGTCAGGACGTGCCAAGAGCACCGACACGACCGGCGATTACACGATCGCAATCGAAGCTTACGCGGCTCGTGACTTCGTCCTCAGCATCGACGATCAAAACTTGGGACGTAACACTGGCAACCTGGGAACAACCGGTGCTGACCTGATTGGCACGTCGGTCGTGATCACTCAGATCCCCGATCGCCAAGACGGCTTTGTGGCTGCCAACACCACCAACTCGATGCGGTTCCTGTTCACCGATGGCGTCGGTGGCATCCGCACGACGGACAATGGCGAGACCGTCGTCAACGTTCCGTTGCAAGCTGACGAAGGCTTCCGCACTCCGGAGATCATGGTGGCGTTGCAAAACGCCATCAACGGAGCGGGAGTTGCGGACAACGCCACGTTGACCAGTCCTCCACTGCCCAACAATGAATTTGAGAACGGCCCCAACGACGATGACATCGGTTCTGTATCGGGACCCATCCAACGCGTCAGTGCCACCGCGCTCGGCGGACTCGCCGGCAGTGCAGCCGGGCTGGATCGATTCAACTTCTCAATCCCAATGCCTTATGGACCTGGGAGCGATTACCAGTACGGATTCGGTCACGACCGAACCAGCGAAGTGAACAGTCTCGGGTTTGCCGGAACGACGACCTCGGGTCTCGGCACGACCGAACTTTATCTGCTGATCAAAAACGCAGCCAAAATCGAGATCATTCCGCCTGAAGGTGGCACCACTCCTCTGCGAATGGACCCACAAGCCGGCGTCGAGCTCGATCAGTTGCTCCCCGAAACGGGCGTGATGTTGACCGGGGGCAGCAGTGCCACCTTGATCAACAACGTCTTAGCCAACTTGAATCAAAGTGTTGTCGTCGAAGAGACGCAACTCCGCGGTTTCAGTCACCCAACCGATCCGGATCTGCATATCAAGCCAGCGGAAGTGGTTGTCACCAGCAACCTGTTCCAACATGACCAACCCGCGACCACGTTGTTCCGTCAGAACATCAACGGTATCAACAATGGCACCGGACTGACGACGGATGGTCCCACTGGGCCAAGCAACGTCAATGGGGGCACGGATGACTTCAACATCACCCTGGGCAACAACGACGTGTTGTTTGTCAATGCGGATGGTGACAACTTCATCCCCGCCTTGTTCTCACTCGCAATTGACAGCGGTGCCAGCTCGGTGGTCGAACGCGACGCGTTTGGTGGTGTCAAAGAAAGCGTGGGACTGGGAACCAGTAACATCCTGGCCCCAACCCGTGACGGAAACGGTGTGCTGCGAGCCGACAATGATTTGGCCGCTCCTCCATCCGGTGTCGGCGGAAGCTTGTTCATTGACCGCGGTGCCAACGAGCTCGCTGACTTCAACGGCCCCGTTGCCACCCTGCAAAACCCGCTCGACAACGATGCGGAAGGCCGGGACAGCGATGGCTCGGAAAGCTTCCTGCAATTGACCGGCGGAAATCAGCAGAAATTCACGATCCAACTGCGTGACACCGGTGACTCATCCAACCCATTCTCTGGCATTGGAATCGATGACGACACCGTCGTCGTGGCTTCAATCAGTGGCCTGCGTCCTGAGGGTGCCAATGTCACCGTCTTCGAAAATGAGAAGATGCTGACCGAAGGCATCGATTACACCTTCGATTACGACGAGACCAGCAACCTGATCACCCTGACTCCGCTGGCCGGTGTCTGGCGTGAAGAAAACGCTTACAGCATCTCGCTGAACAACCGTGACCGCAGCGTCATTGTGGCTCCCGATCCAAGCGAAGTGCGTGATGGTGAGCAAGTCAGCATCACGGACTCCGATGGCGGAACCGTCGTCTTTGAATTCGAATCCGGTTACCAACTGTTCTTGCCAGAAACTCTGACCCTGGTCGTTCCTGAAGTCGGGATCGACGCGGGTGGACTGAGCGATGGCGACTCGTTCCGAATCAGCGATGGCGAAAACGACACCTTGGTGTTCGAGTTCGATCGTGACGGAACCGTGTTGGGCGACGCGACGCCGATCATCTTGCCAGATTCCCAAGTCGACACTCCCGAGGGCCGCCTTGAGATTCGTGAACAGATCGCTCGCGACATCGAAACGGCGATCAACACGGCTCTTGCAGCCAACCCGAACTTCGAAGTCGAAGTGGTGGTGGATAGCGACCGTGTCATCCTCGGTGCTCCTTCGGGATACACCGTCGACACCTCGGCCGGTGGCATGGAACAGGACGCTCGCACGTTGGCGTTGCAAACCCCGCGTGCCGGCACCGCGTTCGGTGGCGTTCAAGTGGGCGACACGTTCATTGTCAGCAATGGCAACGTGACTCGCACCTTCGAATTCACCGAAGACGGCACGGTGAGTGATCCATCCTTCGTCCCCGTGGTGATCACGGTGGCTCCAAACGATTTGACATCCTTGGAATTGGCTCAGGTCATCGCGGACACACTGTCCAGCTCGGCACTGGGATTGGTTCCAACCGTGACCGATGACATTGTCTACTTGAACTTGCCTTCGTCGGGCTTTGTCAACATCAGTGCCGGTCAGTTGACGGCCATCGGCCTCAGCCGACCAGTCAGCGATGGCGATATCATCCGCGTGACAGAAAGCCCCGCGACGGTATCCACCTCGATTGAACTGGGAACGGCCTATCCCGCGGGCCTCGCCGTGGCTGACTTCGGTGCCCTGCTCGACAACAGCGTCTTTGTTCTGCAAACCAGTGAAGGCGAACGCGTTCGAGTCCAAATCGATGCTTCCGAAAATGATTTGATCCCGACGCCGGGCAGCTTTGTCTTGGATGTCACGGAAACGGTCACCGATGACGTTGGAAACGAGACCCTCGTCATGGTTTCGCGTGAAGAGTTTGCTCGCCGCTTGGCAGGCTTGCTCCGCAACGCCGACTTGACCGCTGACCCAGTGGCTCAAGACCAATACGTGTTCTTGAACTTGCCAACGGGTGTGACGGCGACATTCCAATCCGACTACGGCGGATTGGCGTTGAACGAAACGTCCGAGTTCGAAGTCCGACGCACGTTGGAATTCGACTTGGTGACGCAAGACGAGAACGGTCTGGACACGTCGGACGGTGTCGAGCCCGATCACTTCCGCATGCCATTCCGCTTGACCGACACAGCCAGCGATTTGGCCGATGCAGTTCGCGATGCCCTGAACAACTCCGCTGATCTGATCAACGGATTGGCTACCGGCTCGCGAGTGGTTGCTCCTGGTCAGGTTCAAGTCGAATCCAGCGAGACGGTCAACATCAACGGACAGGACGTCATTCCTCAACCAGCCATCATCACGGTGACCTCGGGAAGCTCGCTGGAAGTTCGTGGCGAACCCGGTGTGACGGAAAGCAGCACGGTTCAGGTCTTTGGTCCGTTGTTGCTGACGATGCCAACCTTGGGCGGCTTCAGCATCACCAACGGCAGCGTGTTGATTCTGCGAGACGATGCAGACAACGATGTGATCCTGCAATTTGTGTTGCCAACCGGATTGAACAATGTCACACGTGTCCCCGGTTCGATCTTGGTGCCTTACGACTCCAATCAAAACGGTGCGACACTCGCAACCAACCTGGCCGCGGTCATCAACGCGTCGCCTGCTGACATGACCGCCACGGTCAACGCGAACAACCAAATTTCACTGGGCCGCATTGATCGCGACCGGGTCGACAACAACGGTTTGCCAGGCTTGCTCATTCCGGGCACACCAGGCATCTCGGTGGACCGCGGGATCGTGGCCGACGGTGAAGTGCTGCGACTGCGTCAAGGCGACGTGGACATTTCGTTCGAGTTCGAACTCAGCGATGGCGGTGGCGGAGTCCGTGCCGGCAACATCCCTGTCACGTTCAATTCCAGCAGCTCGATCGGTGAGATCGCTCAAAGCTTGGCGGCGACCATCACCAACAACAGCGGTGGTCTTCGATTCGCAGTGGATCCTGCCACCGGTCAAGAGTTGACGCCGGTTGCCGATGTCGAAGCTGGCACAGTCCGCTTGAACGACTTGCCCGGAACGCAAGTTGACATTTCCGGTGCGACCACGTTGAACGTCGTCGGTGTTCCTGGTGGAGCGATCGCGATTCCGATCTCGCCAGACAACAACTCGGAAGATGTCAAACGAAGCATTTTGCAAGCCTTGCAAAGTGTGAACCAAGTTGGCCAACCCGCCACAACGACTTTGGAAGCCGAGAACCGCGGCGGTTCGACCTTGTTCGTTGAAAACGCGACGATCATTGATGGCCCGGTCAGCAATTACTACTTGCCTGCCATCAAGGATTTGGCTGGCAACCCGCTGGCACCGAACCGCGAAGATCGCTCGACTCAGTTCACGATTTTGATGCCGGGTATCGCACTGGACTTTGGCGATGCACCCGATCCGGTCGCAGGTGTTCCAGGCCGCTACCCAACGACGCTGGCCGAAGACGGGCCTCGTCACGTGATTGGTGGCGACGACAATCCTGTCCTGGGCAGTCGTGTGGATGCAGAAACGGACGCCTTGGCGGTCCGCACTGCGGACGGTGACGATCTGACCATCGACGTTTCGCCACTGACTGCCGCCGGCGATCCTCTGCCGTCGACATTGTTCTCGAACACCATTGTGGACGGCGAAGTTCACATCGCCGTGAACCCGTTGGACTTCTCTTCGTTGGATCTGTTTGATGGTGAAACCATCACGCTGACGCTGGGCGGAATCCAAGCGACATTGGAATTTGACATCGACGGTCGCTTCGACGAAGACAACTACTCGATCTCGATCGACGCCTTCGACGACAACGGCAACATCAGCAACTCGCTGATCAAGGAAGAGGACATCGCCAATGCGATTATTCGAGCCATCGACGAAAGCCCTCTTCGTCCAGCAGAACGCTCGGTCTTCCAAGAGAACGGAATTTATGTCGTCAACTTCACCGGCAACGATGAAGACGGCGTCAACTTCTCCAGCACGACCAACCCGGGCGGGATCATCAACCCAGGTGTGATCACGCCGATTGAGGTCACCGCTTCGCCTGGCAGCGTGCTGCAGGCCTGGATCGACTTCAACGCCGATGGCGACTGGGATGACGCGGGCGAATATGTGTTGCAAGACATCCAGTTCGAAAGCAACCCCGAGACTCCCGGTCAGATCACGCGGCAATTTGTGATTCAGTTCCCTGACACGTCCCCGGCACCGACCAGCGGAGTGAGCGCGACCTACGCTCGGTTCCGAGTCTCGACCGAGGGCGGTTTGTCGCCCAATGGCTTGGCTCTGTCCGGCGAAGTCGAAGATTATTTGGTGACGTTGCTGCCAGGATTGCCGCCAACCGTTGACGATGTCGCCGCCAACCGCAACTACAGCGTTGCAGAAGGTGCGACGTTGCAAGCGATTGACGCAACCGGAACGCTGACGCCGACCATTGCCAACGACAACGGCCTGCTCAGTGCCGTGACCGATCCCGATGGACAAGACGTTGCCATCTTCGCCGATGATGTCGGTTCCAAGACGATCTACGACGTCAACGACGCCACGCGTGTCGCTGGTGTGGTGAACATCGCTGCCGACGGCACCTTCACCTTCGACGCCGACGCGGACTTCTCTGGAAACGCGACCTTTGTGGTGCGTGCGACGGACGTCTCGCCAGGCAACCCTGGTGGACAACTCGTCAGCTCGCGTGCAATCACCGCGACCATCACGGTCACTCCAGTCAACGATGCACCGTCCTTGCAATCAGGCGTTCAGCCAAGCGATGTGTTGACGACGGAAACCATCCTCGAAGACAACGTGGTCAGCCAAGAAGATCAAACCTCGCTGGGACCAGTCGTCTTCTCAGCGACTGATCTGATCGATCCTTACTTCATCGCGGGACCGGGTTCCGAACCGCGTGAGCAAGAACTGTTCTTCCAGTTCGCTGGCACGGGTTCGACCGCGTTCCAAACGACGCAGGGCGGATCGCTGGCGATCACCGACAGTGGCCGAACGATCCTCTACACACCGCCGCAAGACTACAACGGTTCAACTCCCGACACGTTCATCTATCGGGTCGCGGACCGCGAAGCTCCCGGCGAGGGCGCCATCGTCAGTGCAACCGCCGCCACAGTGGGTCGTGTCAACATCGTGATCAACGCGATCAACGACAATCCTCGTTTGGTGGATGATTCGTACAGCACCGACGAAGACACGCCGCTGAACATCGATGTCGATGGTCCCAATGGAATCTTGAACAACGACACCGCGGGTCCGATTGACGAGCAAAACGATGGTCAACAGATCTCCCTTGTTCCCAACCAGTTCCAACGTGTGGTCAACGGCCAAGTCATCAACAACCGCTTCACCGAAGCCGGTGGCACGGTTCGCTTGGACGGCAACCAACTGGTCTACACGCCGCGTTCGCAGTTCAGCGGCACGGATCGCTTCACCTACCAAGTCCAAGACTCGGAAGGTGGCGTCTCAACCGCGACGGTGACAATCGATGTTGGCAGCGTCAACAACCAACCTGAATTCATTGGCGTCAATGGAGTTCCGGGCGAAACAACGATTCGTTTCGACGAACGCAAACAACCAGGCGAAGAAGTCACCTTTGACTTGAATGCTTGGTTCCGCGATCCAGACAACGAAGCGATGACCTATCAAGTCACCGCATCGGGTGGCACGTCCGTGATCAACCCGACGATCGACGGCAACGAACTGACCATTGATTTCGTCCCGTTCCAAAACGGCGACAGCATTCCTGTCCTGATCACCGCTCGCGATCCTTCGGGTTTGACGACGGATCAAACGATCTTGGTCACGGTCACCGGTTCGCCGGATGCACCGATTGTGCAGGGCAGCCTGAATCCGTTGCAGATCATCGAAGACAACGTCTCGGTCGAAGACCTGACCCAAGTCTTCTTTGATCCCGATGGTGACACGTTGACCTACACCGTCACTCGCCTGGGAACGATCGTGAACCCAACGGCCGCCCAAATCGCGGCTCATCCGTTGGTCCAGTCGATTGAGTTCTTTGGCAACTCGATGCGAATCACGCCGAAACCGAACCAGTTCGGCCAGGTGACGATTGAGCTTTCCGCTCGTGATTCACAATTCCAAGCGACCCACCAATTTGAGCTTCAGGTGTTGTCGGCAGAAGACGCACCCACCGGTGTGGAAGACGCCTACTCGGTACCACTGGGTGGACGTTTGGAAATCAACGACCCTGCGTTTGGGCTGTTGCGAAATGACTTCGATCCTGATTTGAACTCGACCTTGAGCATCGCATCGGGTTCGGTCACGCAACCGACTTACGGAACGGTTTCACTCAGCGGCAACGATGATGGGACGTTCATCTACACGTTCAATCCGGAGTCCAGCTCGCTGAACCCGTTGCCAACCGGCGACAGCTTCACCTACCGCGTGCAAGACAACACGGGTCGACTGAGCCCGCCAGTGACGGTCACGATCACCTTTGGACAATCGGCGTATCAAAACCCATCGGATCGCTTCGATGTGACCGCGGATGGTTTTGTCACGGCCATTGACGCGTTGCGAGTCATTAACTTGCTCAACCGTGATGAACTTCGTGATCCGAACGATCCAAATGCGGATTTGACAATCGACCGCATCCCGACTTCACCGCCGGACTATTACGACGTCAACGGTGACGGCCGTGTCTCGGCGTTGGATGCACTGCAGGTGATCAACGAGCTCAACGCTCGCTCGGTCGACGGCAGCAATCCAGAGGGTGAGTCGCTGCTTGGCGACAACACGACCTTTGTCTCCGGATCGTTGGATTCGACTGAGATGGGCCGTTTCGCCTCGACGCAAGCGTTGGCATCGCAGTCGGCCACCAATGCCACGGCGGCCAACGCGGTGCCGGTTTCCTCGGCCATCACCAGCGACCGAACCCCGGCCGGTGAGCTGACGGTTTCGGCTGAAACCTCGTTGGACAACCTGCTCTCGGTTGGTTTCGACATCGAGTCGGCCCAACTGCAACGCACCGAATTGTTGGCCAATGCACTGGCGGACGACTTAGAATCGTCTCAATCCGAATCCGGCATCGGTTTGGATGGGGCAATTGACTCCGCTTTGATTGATCTTTTCTCCGAAGAAATTGATCACAATTAAAATTTGCTGACCTGGGGGGTCCCAAACGGGGCCCCTCAAACAGCTCCCCCCTTATTCTCTCCCGTTTTTGATTCATCTCTGCAAGGCTTCGGTCAACCATGACCCAACGACGAAATCTTCGCCGACGCGGCAGTTCTTCGACGCAACCTCGCCGTTTGCACCACCAAACACTCGAGCGGCGTGAATTGCTCGCAGCGGAAATTATCAGCGGGCCTCGTTTGGTCAGCGTGGCCGCGAACACGGGTTCACAGTTCGATCTGAACGACAACAACGTCCTGTCAGTGGCCCCTTCCGAATTGACGTTCCGTTTCGATGGCGGATCGGAAGTCGATGGCAGCACGCTGGACGGGATTCGCTTCGTTGCTGCGGGCGGGGACGGCACGTTTGACAGCGAAGACTTCAACTCCCCAATCCAACCGGGATTCCTGGGTTTCGAAGGCGATCAAACGAACGGCCGAGTGGTGGTGGCTCGATTCGCGGAGACGCTCGCGGATGATCGCTATCGCATTGTGATCTCGGGTTACGACGACACCACGACCGGCGTTGTCGCGTTGCGGAACGCATCTGGACAGGCGGTCACCCCCGCCCAACCGGATGATCCCCAACGTCCTGCGGTGAACATCGACTTTGAAATCGAAGTTGGCCCCAAAGTCGTCGCCGTTGTCCCGCAACCGATCACGCTCAATGGCACCTCGCGAGTTCAGGCTCGTGACCAAGTGCACGTGTACTTCAACGACGATCCGTTGTCCAACCTCAATGCGGGTGTGGTTCGATCAACCGATGCGGTGCTGCTGCCGGTGGTCAACCCTGACTTCTACAAACTGATCTTCACGAATGACACCGTCGAGAACACCGATGACCCGGTCTATGCACCGACGTTGGTGGAATACGACCCGGCGCTCAATCGTGCCACGCTGACCTTCGACTCCGACCTCTCGGAATTGCCTGATGTGGTGATCGGCGGCGACACCCTGCTCGGCCCCCAATCCAACAGCGGCAGCGGAACATTCCGCTTGCGAATCGGACGCGGCGATGCGATTCCAGCTTCTCCTTCGGATGTCACCGCCCTGGAACTGCCCGACACGTTCAGCAATGCGCAAGCACTGGGCACCAACTTCGGTGGCGGATCACAAAGCGTTCTCGTCGATGGCGGACTGATTCAATCGACCACCGATGTGATTCCGAACTGGCCCGGTGCGTTTGATGCCGCTGGTCTTCGTGAATACCGCCGTGAGTCTCAACTGACCCAGCAAATCGATACCACCACCGGTATCAACATTTACCCCTACAACTTTGCCGAACTCTACGGCACAGGTACCCAAGGGCAAAAGCTTTCCAACGCGATCACGGAAGCACAAAAGCAACGCGTGCGTGAAGTGCTGGATCTGTATTCGAAACGGATGGGCGTTCAATTCGTTGAAACGGAAGACAGCGGGTTGCAGTTCGTCACCGGTGATTTGCAAGCGGTTGTCTTGACAGCAGACACCGGTGCCGGCGAAGGCACGCTTTTCAGCCTGTACCGCGTCAACGAAAAAGACCCGTCTCGCGGGATCTTGGTCATGGATGCCGGCGAGCCATGGTTCGATGGGTACGGTTTGTCGCCAGACAATCGTCCCAGTTGGTTTGTGGAAGCCCTGCGCGGCGTCGGCAACGTCATCGGAATCGGAGACTTGTTCGAACAACCCGATGGTGTCGCGGCAGGTGGATCGAGCCCCGATGAACCCAATTCGGAATTCTTCACCGACTTCGCTGGCAACGCCTACCCCAACTTGCCGACGGAACCCGAATTCCTCAGCCAAAGCGATGTCACGCTCGGCCAAGCATTGCATCGCCCGGAAAGCGACGACGTTGACTTTTACTCGTTCAGCGTTGCGGAAACCGGCCGCATCACCGCCGAAACGTTTGCACAGCGTCTGGAAGACAGCAGCCTGCTGGACACACTCGTCCAACTCTATCGAGTTGTTCCTGCCTCCGGTTCCAACCCGATCACGTACGAATTGGTCGCATCGAATGACGACTTCTTCAGCAACGACTCGCTGGTATCGGTCGATGTCAGCGCCGGCGATTACGTCCTTGGCGTCAGCAGCACGGGCAACGATGCCTACAACGGCGAAGTCGAAGGCAGCGCACTGGGCGGACGCACCGAAGGCACCTACCAGTTGCGGGTCACGTTCAAACCTGACAGCAACAACACCATCACCGACACCGCCGGTTCACGACTGGACGGCGATGCCGATGGCGTCGAAGGTGGTGAATTCAACTTTTGGTTCCGAACGGCTCGCGAAATTTCCGCCGCCGACGAACCTCGCGTGCTGTATGTGGTCAAAGACGCCGATGGTGACGACACCAACGACGGTAGCTTTGCCACGCCTCTGAAGACAATCAGTCGTGCCTTCGAATTGTCTGAGCCCGGTGACATCGTTCGCTTGCTCCCAAGTGCCGGTGCCGACAATCTGATCTCCACCGTCGAGGACAACCCGGCTTACGAAATCGGTCGCGGCGGCACGGGTGACCGGGCCTTGGCAGACGGCGATGTCTTTGAAGTCCCCAAGGGCGTCACCGTCATGGTCGACGCGGGTGCGATCCTGAAATTGCGGACTGCAAAGATCAGTGTCGGTAGCGAATCGGTTGACGAGGATCGCTCCCTGGCAGCCCTTCAAGTGTTGGGGACACCGGTCTTGGTTGACTCCAACGGAGTCGCTACGAACGGCGGTGAAGTCTTCTTCACCAGCTTTGACGATCCCACCATCGGCATCGACAACAACCCGTTGCCAACCGTTCCATCGACGGGGCACTGGGCGGGTGTTGAATTCCGCAACGACTTCGACTTTGCCGAAGGCCGCCCGGTTTGGGAAACCGAGGGCATCTTCTTGGACTACGTCTCCCACGCCAACATGCAATATGGTGGCGGCAAGATCGACACCAACGCGCCCGTCGTGACACCTCTGCAAATGCACGAGAGTCGGCCGACGTTGATCTACAACACGATCATGAACAGCGCCGATGCCGCCATCAGCGCTGACCCCGATAGTTTCCGCGAAACCAACTTCCACTCGCCGCGCTATCAGTCGGTCGCTTCGTTCACCAGCGACTACGGTCGCGTCGGTCCCGAAATCGCCGGCAACACGCTCGTCAACAACACCATCAATGCGTTGTTCGTTCGCGTGGACACCCCCGCAGCAGGTCAACTGCAACCGATGACGGTCAGCGGTCGCTTCGACGACCATGACATCGTCCACGCCATCAGCGAAGTCTTGACCATCCAGGGCAACCCCGGCGGTCCATTGCTGCTGGAAGATCGTCCGGATGTGCTCAGCGTCACCGCTCAAACATCGACCGCTGGCGGTTCGCTGGCGGATGGCCTGTATGACTACGTGATGACCTATGTCACCACCGACGGAAATGAGTCGCTGGCGAGCCTGCCGACTCGTTCGGTTTCCTCGACCACAGGCGCCGTGCGTCTGAGCAATTTGCCGTCGGCCCCAGGTGAGTTTGCCGGTCGTAATCTCTATCGCCGTGATCTGTCCGCTCCTGTTGGTGTCATCCGCTATGAACTAGTGACCCAACTGGATCGTCGCGCCACGTTTTATCTTGATGACGGAACGACGCGAGGCGGAATTCTCACCAGCGAACAAAGCCCTGACCTCAGCGGCATCTCCACCAGCACCGTTCCAGGATTGGTCGGGACCAGCGAACTGGTCGAGAACCAGGCCTACGACTACCGCATGACTTATGTGGACCCATATGGTGGTGAATCCCGTGCCAGCGACGCAAGCACGATGCAGGTCGTCGCTCGCAACGATGGGATCTTCCTCAACAACTTGCCGCCGACCGCCGAAGGTTTCGTGGGCCGCAACCTGTATCGCTCGACACCCATCACAGGTGAATACGTGCTGGTCGCACGCTTGATGCTGGATGAGACCAGCTTCATGGACAACGGTCTGACAACATTCCGTGCAGACTTGCTGCTCGGAGAAACCCTTGGCAATGATGTGGATGGCGGCACCAAGTTGCAGCCTCGATACGATGCTCGATTGACAATCGATCCGGGCATCATCGTGAAATCCGAATCGGCTCGAATCGAAGCCACCTTTGGCGCTGACTTCTACGCCGAAGGGGACGACGGCAACAAAGTCATCTTCACCTCGCGATCGGACGACACCTACGGTGCCGGCGGAACGTTTGACAGCAACAACAATGGTGCCAGCACCGGCACGCCTGGTGATTGGGGCGGATTGATTTTCCGTCAAGACACCACCGCCAGCCTTGATTTCGCGGAAGTTCGTTTTGGTGGTGGCACCAGCCCTATCGAAGGTGGATTCACAGAATTCAATGCTTTGGAAATCCTGCAAGCCGACGTCCGCGTTGCCAACTCGACGTTCACTCGCAATGCCGATGGATTTGCCAGCACCAGCACACGCGAAGGCCGCGGCTTCAACGACGAATCCGTCATCTTTGTTCGGGGCAGCCAGCCTGTCATTTTGAACAACGTGATTGCGAACAACGAAGGCGCCGCGATCAGCATCAACCCCGATGCACTCAACTTCGATGACGTGTTGGACACGGGCCGCTCGACCGGCCCAAGCAGCATCATCGGGACCGATCTGGACAACCAAGGCCCGTTGATCGCGGGCAACATGTTGGATCTCAACACGCTCAATGGATTGCGTGTCCGGAGTGAAATCATCACCACCGACAGCGTGTGGGACGACACCGACATCGTTCACATCGTCGAAGGTTCCGTGGTCTCGATGACCAACCACTTCTACGGTGCGTTGCGACTCAAGAGCGATGTGGGCCAAAGCCTCGTCGTTAAATTTGGTCCGGACGGAACGCTGGTTGGCAGCGGGCGTCCGCTCGATATCACGGATCGCATCGGCGGCACACTGCAAGTCATCGGAACGCCAGGCAACCCAGTTGTCTTGACCAGTCTCAACGATGAGACGGTTGGCGCTGGCTTCACACCCGACGGTCGTGCGTTGCTGCAAACCGCCGCCAACGCCACCGATCCAGCCGCAGGAGATTGGCAAGGCCTGCAGCTGGAAGCCTACGTCAACGACCGCAACGTCGCCTACGTGCTCGAGAACGAGCGTGCGTTGGCATCGGACATCACGATCAATGCCACCCCGGATGACGCGCAGGTCATTGGCGACCTGGCGGAACACGAGTACGCGGGAGACGAAAACGAGCGACTCGGATTCAATATTCGCGGAACCTTGGCGACCCCTCAGGACCAAGACGTCTATCGGTTCACGGCAACCGGTGGCACCGAACTGTTCATCGACATCGATGAAACCTCCTTCGGCCTGGACACCGTTGTCGAACTGATCAACGTCAACGAAGACGTGGTTGCCAGCAGCAACAACAGCTTCTCAGAACTCACCGACGCATCGGTCTCCACGACCGATCAATCGAAACTGTATGCCAATCCCAATCTGCCCAATGGTGTTTCGGTCGACGACGTCCGCCCCCTCTATCAATTGGGAGTCGGCTCGGTTGAATCCCCCAACGCGTTGGACGCCGGATTCCGAGTCGTGCTGCCGGGCGATACCCAGCGTGACAACACGTACTACGTTCGTGTTCGCACCCTGAACCAAAAAACAGATGGCCAGTACCAGCTGTCTTTGCGTTTGCGTGAAACTGATGAAACAGCGGGTTCAACGGTCCAGTTGGCCGACATTCGCTACGCCACGGACGCCATTGCCGTCTCCGGCGCTCCGCTGCACTCACCATTGGTTGGTGACGTGGGTGAAGAGGTTCGCTACATCGACCCAACGCCAGCGAATCGCAACAGCGGCGATGAACAAACGCTCGAAACCGAGAACAATCGTCTCGGATTCACCACAGGAAACGCTCAAACGGTCGGCAACCTGTTGACCTCCGACCGCGGGTCGTTGGTCATCACAGGTGAAATCGGAAACATCGATTCGACCAACTTGGATGTTCGCATCGAAGACGTCGACGTCTACCGAGTGGACTTGTTCACACAACAAGTTTCCCCGGACGTTTTCGACAGCGAAAACCGATTTGTCACCACGACATTTGACATTGACTACGCCGATGCATTGGGCCGAGTCAACTCTTCCATCTCGGTCTACAACGCAGCGGGTCAATTGATCCTGCACAGCCGTGACTCCAACATCGCCGACGACCAAGGCCGTCCGCTCGAGGGAGTTGACATGGCCAACTTGGACGGCGGATCAGCCGGCGTCTTGGATGCCTACATCGGACCTGTCGAACTGCCCGAAGGAACGTACTACGTCGCCGTCTCCGGTGAAGTGGCCGTTCCGGAGGCCTTGGATCAATTCTTCAATCCCGATTCGGCCAACCCGTTGACCCGTTTGATGCCGATCAATTCGGTGCGTCGGATTGCCGAGGACACACTTGGTGGAAGCAGCACCGTCATCGACTCGGACGAGTTCCGCGAGTTTGAAACGCGGTACCTTGAGTACGCCGCCGAAGCTCCCATCGTCGAACCCATTTTTGACGATGTCTCCATCGTTCCCTATTCATTTGACGACATTCGCTTGTTTGTTTCGCTGGACGGAGCGATTTCAGGCAACAACAACAGCGTCCTGGTCAGCGTGAATCCATTCACGGGACAAGTCGATCGACTGATCGGTCAATCTGGCCAACCAACGGGTGACATCGCGATCCGTCGCGACGGCGAGTTGTTTTCCTACAGTCTGGGTCCGCAAAGTGGAGCAGAGAACAACGGCAACGTTGGCAACTTCCTCAACATCAGCCCATTCAACGCCGCTGCCAGCAGCGCCGGCGACGACGGAATCTCCTTCCAACGTGACAATCAAGCCGGTACCGATTTGGAAGCGGATGACGGCGCCCAATTGGACATTCACGCCATGGCATTCCAGCCTGGCCCGTCCGGCACCAGCATCAACACGTCCGCGGTCAGTGACAACGAACGATTCTTCTTGGTTGGGGAACGTGACAACACCGGTCGCAGGGGCGAAATCCCGGATGAACTGACCCGCAACATTTTGTATCAGGCGGTCGCATCAAACGGTCAGATCACTTCCCTGGGTAGCACCAACGCGAACACCCACCGTGGCTTCGACGGTACGATTCCCTACCAATCGTTCTACGGCACAACATCACCCGATGTTGAGCACGGTGTGATCGACACCGGGTTCATTTATGACACCGGTGCCGACGGAGGTGACATCACTGGTTTGGCGTACACGCCATCTGGCCTCGGGATTGAAACTTTTCTGGCAACAACGGACCTCGGTGGGATCCACGGATTTGATCCCAACAACACCATTGCGGCCCCACAAGACAATCCCGAATTGGAAGCCTACAACCGCATCATTCCGACGACTTTCTATGGTCGTGTGGTTGCTGACGCGAATCACTTCACGGCTCCCTTTGACTTCACCACTGGCCAACGCCACCCCGTCTTCGAGAGCATGTCGTTCGGCCCGCAAACAGTGGAAGACGGCCGACTGCAACAAATCATTTTTGCTGCCACAGAAGACGGCTGGCTCTACGCGTTGCAACTGGACGGACAAACGATCAAACCTGCGAATGTGTTCTACAACGGTCGCTCGGCGATTGAGATGCAATTCGACAGTGGATTGTCGGTTGGCGACGGTGCGCGAACTGTCAACGGGATCGCGTTCAGTAATTTGCAGATCAACCCATGGCACACCACCAACGATCGAAACTTGGATGAAGGTCAGGGCATCTACCCTGACGAAGACCAAACGCGGATCCGGACCTTCGGTGGAAGTTCGCTGTACTACGGTTTTGAGGTCACCGCCGACGCGGCAGACAACACCATCGCTCGTGCAGACGGCGATGCTCTCGGGCAAATTGCACCCGGTGGCAGTCAAGGCTCGGTTGTCTCCCGTCCATTCGATCTGAGCGAGATCAACCCCGCTGACAAACCAACGCTGTACTTCAGTTACTTCATCGATGTCGAAGCGAATGACGACTATGACGCTGAAATTCCACGTTCGCAAAACGACTCCTTCCGTGTCTTTGGTGCAGGGGACGATGGCGAATGGAAGTTGTTGGCCACCAACAACAACTACCGCGAACTGGCATTCAGCGACGAGTACGACTATTTCAACGAAACGGGCATCCTTGTCCAGGAAATCTTCGACGACGGGAACGACTGGCGTCAGGCTCGAATCGATGTCTCGCCTCTCGCAGGCAACGAAAACGTTCAAATTCGTTTCGATTTCTCGACATCGGGATCCATGCGAACGCATTTCGGGTCCATCAATGTTTCCGGAACAGCGGGCAAGAATCTGGTCGACAACGAAGTCATTTCGTTCCAAGACGACCTCTTCAATACCGTTCTGTTCCAAACGATTTTGGGACGCGACGTCGTGTTCCCAACCGGAGCCGATCTCGAAAATGGCGATCAACTGACCATCACCGGTCCGAACGGTCCGACCGACATCACCTTTGTCACCGTGCCGTCGACGACACCGAAGCCACTCAACGAAGTTGTCTTCAACGTTGGCATGACCGCCAATGAAGTTGCTCAGACGGTCGTCGCCTCCATCGACAAGTCGCTTGCCCCATACTTCGAAGGCAACGGTCGCGTTAGCTTCCGCGCCGCAAGCGATGTTCTCGTTGACGCCAACATCGCTGCTGGCCAGTCCAATCCAACTCAAGTCGAGCAGTCCGCTCAGCGAATGCTGATTCCAACCGCGTTGACATTTGAGGTTGGTGAACAGATTGAAGTCGTGGGTCCTGACGGGGTAGTGACAACGCTCACGTACACCAACGTTGACAATTCGATTCCGCCGGACAGTTTCTTCCCCGGCGAGATTTATGTCGATTCATTCGACAGCAAACGTGCTATTGCTCAGAAGATTGTGCAGCAATTGCCGAACAACACGCAGGCTTATGTGGACGGATCAGGTGACGTCGTCCTCCTGAATCCTGACACGAGTGCGAGTTTCATTCCCGCGCCGACGGGGATCACCATCACGGAGGAGGTTGCCAACGAAAACCGGATCGAGATCACGATTCCAAACGGTGCTTCGATTGCCAACAACGAAGACATCACCTTCGTGGACACCGACGGTTCCGACTACGTCGTTCGCTTCTCGGACAGTGCCCTCCCGGATGTGGCGGGAGACCAAATCATCCCGTTCTCGGATGACAATGCTGGCACGGCAGGGTCCACATTGGCCGACCGAGTCCTCCGAGATCTCCCGACGCGTTTCTCCGCCATTGTCAATGGAAACGTCTTGTCAGTCGCGGCCAACAGTGTGGTCTCGAGCAACGCAACCACGTCCTTCGCATTCAATCCCGTCACCAGCACCGATGACATTTGGGACTTCGACATTCCATCGGGTGACTTGGTTCACCACGGTGAACGAATCACGCTGTTCCGAAACTTCCAGTCCACGACAATCACCTTGGTCCGGGAAGGACTGAGCGTCCCCAACGCTGGTGACATCAGTGTCTACTTCAACAGCACGACCACAGCCGAAGAAATCGGCAGCGACATCGTGTTGGCACTCAATGAGTTCGACGACAGCTTCCAGGCCTACCTCGATCAAGACGGAGACGGATTCCGCTTGGCCGGCAATGTCCTTGGAGCGACGATCAGTTCCACGACGACGGTGACGACACTTGCCGAGTCGCAGATCAACACCTACGCCGTTCCGATCACGCTTCCAAAGGGCAGCGAGATTGTTCCTGGCGAATCGTTCTCCGTGTTCCGCAAAGACGACCCGAGCGGATCGCTTCCGGAGACCTACACGTTTGTCACGACACCGCCGGCAAATGCGTTTGAAATCTTCTACGATGTCAATGACACCGCCGATGTCTTGGCGGAACGTGTGGCTGAATCGATCAGCGGCGAGTTGCAGGGTGTGGTGATCAACAACCGTGAAGTTCATCTTCTCAATGCGGTGTCCGTCGAGTTGTCCAATAGCGATTCTCTGGTGGTCTCGTTCGAATCCATTGTGAATCCCGATGTCAATTTCTTCGCTGACACTCGACCGACACCGATCCAGGTGACGTTGACTCAAACGGGCAATGAAGTCACGGAGCAAATGCGGAATGCATTTGCAGAGGGCTTCGGTCGCCTTGCATCGGCAGCGACGGGATACAATCAAATTGCGTCGGCTGACCAATACCCAATCTACGGTGGCGACACGCTTCGCTTGTACAACGCCACCGCTCTGGACATTGGGTCTTATGGACTGTCGCAATCCGACTTCTTTGGCACTTCGATGCCTGGGGATGAGTTCGGCGTCGGGGCATCGTCAAGCTACGCAACCAACCAAATCAGCACCGCGGGTGCGGGTGACAATGAAGTCGAGGGTGTCTACATCGATGACATCATCATTGGCTTGGCCGAACGGGGTGAAATGGTCATCAACGCTCCGGTCAACAACACGAACTACGTGTTCGACCCATCGGTCTTGCCGGACTCACACCCGCAAGCCGTCCAGCCGGAACGGCAGAACGAAACGTTGGTGGGTCCCTATTCGTTGGAAATCCGCACCGCCGACGAATATGGCGTGCCCCAAGACTACAACCCAATCAACCTGGTACTCAACGAGGAAATCAGTGCCGGTCGCTCATTCGACTCCAACGATCGTTTGGCCGACGGAGCTGTCACTCTGATCGCGCCCGCTGGATCGACGTTGATCGATGTCGGCACCAGCTTGGACTCGACCGTCACCGCCAGCGACACGTTTGTGTTGGATGATGGCACCCGTCAGCTGACCTTTGAATTCGATAGCATCCTTGATAGCAACGGTGTCGAAACCGGAAACGTTCGCGTGCCGTTCGACCCGAGTGGCACCGATCCCGCCGACGTGGCGAGAGCGATTCGCAATGCAATCAACTCACCCCAAGTCCAAAATGTTCTCGCGATCACCGCGGCGACATCCGACAGTGCGGAACAGGGTGCCTCCAACTCGACACGAGTCGAGTTGTTCGGCCAGGCCATCACGGTCAACCCCAGCGGTGGTCGATTCATCAAGATGGATTTGGTCGCCGAAGAAACGGCTGCTGGCAATGCAACCAGCCAACGGATCGCGATCGTCGATCACGACGAAGACACCGTCGAGTACATCAACTTCCTGGATCAACTTGCTCAGTCTTCCGTTTCCGGCTTTGTCAATGGTGATGTCGACACCTTCGTTGGTGTCGGAAAAATCGGCGATGCCGTCAACTTGGGTGTCTCCCCATTCAATGTGGTCGACGATTTGATTGTCTTGGGGTCCAATCCGCTGAACGACCTTGACTCGGTTCGAATTTATCTTTCGGCGGGTCAATCGGTTGACATCGATGTGGATTCGCTTGGATTCACGAAGGCCGGCGACGCTCTCGAATTGCCGGTGATCTCGGTTTTGAAAGCGGGCGATAACTTTGACTTCAACGCGAATATCCTTGGCTTGTCCGGCTTCACCCCAACGATGGCCCCTGGTGAAACGGTTGGCGGAGCATTCTTGAACTTCACCGCAACGACGAATGGTTTCTATGACGTCGTCGTCAGCAACAGCGCTTACTTCGGGCTTGGTCCAATCAGCGGAACGGATCAGCAGTTTGGTGAATACCAACTGACCATTCGTCCGAACGCGGAATCCTCGGCACGGGTTCCTGATCGCGACGTTTTGATGGTCGACTATCAGTTCGGCATCACCGACGTGAACCGAACCGATGACCAAGGCCAGATCATCATCAGCAGCAACTTCATCTCCGACTCGGCCAACTACGGCATCTCGGCGACGCTGGGTGATCGCGGTCAAGGCAACACCACATCCGGCACAACGCAAGACACGCTTCCAGGTTCTGCTCGTTTGCTCCGCAACGAAAACCAAACCGGATTGATTCCGGGTGCGGTCATCATCAACAACGTCGTGTCCAACTCGGGCACCGGCGGCATTTTGTTCGGTGGTGGAACGTTCGATGATGGCGAAAGCCCCGCGCCGAACCTGTTCGGCCGCATCGTCAACAACACGGTCGTCAACACCGGCAGCGGAGATGGCATCACGGTCGATGGCCGTGCCAATCCAACCCTGCTCAACAATGTCATCTCTGGATTCAACGTTGGCATCCAAGTTGACACGGCAACCTCCGGAAACACCGTCGTTGGCGGCAATGCCTTCCACGAAAACGGCACCGACTCGACGCTGCCCATCGCCAGCTCATCGATCATCATTCCGGACGGAACCGCGTTGTTCCAAGACCCTTCGCGGTCGCTGTACATCCCGGTTGAGAACAGCCCGATCATTGACAGTTCGTTCGCTTCGTTGCCCGACCGCAACAGCTTCTTCAACACGGTCAAGAATCCAGTTGGCATTTCGGCCTCGCCAATCATCGCCCCCGCGTTTGACGCCTACGGTCAACCACGTGTCGATGGGCAATCCAGTGGTTCCGGCGGTGCAGGTGCCAATGTCTTCATCGACCGCGGTGCACTGGACCGTGCCGATGATGGGCGTCCCGTCGCGTTGCTGATCAATCCCTTCGACGCGGATGGCGTCGAAGCAGCGGCTCAAAACGTTACCTCGGGCGATACCGACCCCGGCAGTTCCTTCGTTCGTCTGACGAACACGGAGCAAACCGTTGAATTCTTTGAAATTCAACTGGTCGATCCTTCGGGCACCGGCCCCGACCCTGACACCATCACGGTTGATTCGGTCCTGCTGACGGAGAACGGCCGTCGCCTGTTACCCGATCGCGACTTCACGTTCGGCTACAGCGCCAACAGCCGCACGATTCGCTTGACGCCTCTGGCGGGTCTGTGGCGTCAAGACGCGGTCTACGAAATCACGCTGAACAACCAGTCGCGAATTGCGTTTGACACGGTCAGTGGCGATCAAATTTCCGATGGTGATCAAGTCACCGTGTTGGATTCGGCCGGTCGACCAACCGTCTTCGAATTTGAAAGTGGCATTTCGGTCACCGTCCCACAAACATCCACGCTTCGAATCTTGGATGTCACCAGCGGATTCCTTGATCGCGATGTGTTCACGATCACCGCTCCGGACGGAACCAGTCAATCGTTTGAGATCAACCTCACTGGGTCAACTGCCGCGGGCAACGTGGCAGTCAACCTGGCCGGTGTCGGAAACATTGCCGACATCCGCGATCAGATCCTCGCCGCCATCAACTCCGTCCACGCCGGTTCCGGTCAAACTTACGCTCAGCGTTTGGACCTGGCTCCCGTCGCGATCGGATTCGATTCGATCCAGCTCGGCACCCTTTCCGGTCACACCGTGACCTTGGGAAGTGGTGGATCCACCGTCGCAGGAATGGAACTCAACGGCACCACCGATGGTGTTGAGTCCGGTCAAAGCTTCCTGTACACGGCCAACGGAACCACCGTTGAATTCGTCTTCGACGACAGCAATTCGTTTGTTGAAACGGACACCATGCGGCAGGTTTCGATCTCACGCACCAGCACCCCAGATCAGGTTGCACAAGCAATTGTCGCAGCGGTTGGCGGCGTTTCTCTTGGACTGGATTCAGCTCAAGCCACCGGCGACGGAAGCGTGCTGCTGGGTGGATTGGCATCGGATGTCTTGGACATCACCAGCTCGCAACTTTCGCGTTCGGGCATGCCGGGCGTGACCGATTCATTGTCACTGACGGTTCCCGCAGGACAAACCGGAACCGACGTCGATGGCACGACGTTCACCTTGGACGTCGGCGGTGTTGCCACCACCTTCCGATTCACGACCGATGCCTCCCTGACCAGTCCTGATCGTTTGATTCTGGTTGGCGGTGGCGACGATGCTTCCACCTTGGCAGCGAAGACATCCGTCGTCATCAGTGCGGTCTACCCGGATGAATTGGCTCCTGTGGCCACAGCGAACTCGATCAAGCTGAACGAAGCCTCTTCGATCGTTCCTGCCGGTGAAGTTCGCACGGTCACCACGATCAGCCTTGAAACCAGCGGACTGGTCCAAAGCGGAATCAGCGGCGGTGCTGTCCCGGTTGAGTTCCTGCCTTCGGCAACATTCAGCGAAGCATCGGTTGCCGCCACGCTTCAACGAACGATCCTCAACGCCAACCTAGGGCTCGAAATCTTCGCTCCTGGTGGTGGCACGTTGTTGATCGACGGTGCCAATGCGGTCTCCGCTCAATTCACCCGCAATGGCGTCGTCGACGTCACCGGCCTGAGCATCCCTGCCGTCTCGGATTTGGCAGGCAACCCCGTCCGTGAGACGCGAGTCAATGACGAAACGCGATTCACCATCATCATGCCCGAAGTTCGCTTCGACTTTGGTGATGCTCCTGCCAGCTACGCCACGTTGCTGGAAAGCCCACTGAACAGCTCAATCCCCGGCAACGGTGCTCGTCACGCTGTCATCAGTGACGGCACTTCCGTTCGATTGGGCAACAGCATCGACACCGAAGTGGACGGCACGCCTTCCAACTCGGCAACCAACGATGTCGTCGGCGACGATGTCACGATTCCGATCTCGGCCAGCAGTGCAGCCGTGTCGGTTTCTCTGACGACCGACACCGACATCATCGACATCGAAATCATTGCGATGCCGACCGTTCGTGAAACGATCACCTTGGTGATTGGTTCGCAATCGTTCACGTTTGAATTCCTCGACGCCGCAACCAACCCATCGCCGGGCAACATCCCGGTTCTGTTCAACGTGGGCAACACGCTCCGAGAAATCGAAATCGCGTTGCTGACGGCCATCCGTCCGCAACTGGACTTCACCGGTGGCGGCGTGGATGCATTGACTCATCCGACCAACGCGTCGGGCATTCGAGTGCGTGCCATCGACGATGAGGATGGGGTCTCGATCGTTCGCTTCGATGACGGACTGAACTTCTTCCGCGTCTTCGGCGAACCCGGGGCCGGGGGACAAGTCCTCACATCGTTGAACGCGGATCAGGTCCTCGGCTTCTTGAACCCCTTCGATGAAGCGGGCACGGACATCGCAGTGGACGTGGTGGGCGGTGGTTTGCTGAATGGCTGGATCGACTTCGACCGCAGCGGCACCTTTGACGACGACGAGCAGGTGTTGTCGAATGTTCCAGTGACCACTGGCACGAACATCGTCAACGTCACCACGCCATTGAATGTTGGCAGCTTGCCGTTTGACACCTGGGCTCGTTTCCGCGTCAACGACGCTGGCAACATCGGGCCTGATGGAGTGGCGATCGGCGGCGAAGTGGAAGATTACCTCGTCTCGGTCCTGCCAATTCCATTGCCAGAACCAGAACCACGTTCCTACACCGCGTTCGAAGACGCAACGCTCGATGTGGACGCGTCTCAGGGTTTGATCAGTGCGGCCAACCGCGCCGGTCAACTGTTGCCAGTGCGGTACTTCGTCGTGGATGAACCCACCAACGGAACGCTCGAAATCGACACCGATGCAGGTGACGATCTGAATGGCAGCTTCCGTTACGTTCCTGCCCCCGATTTCTACGGGATCGACACCTTCACCTATCGATTGTCGACCCAGCAAAACCTGGGCAACATCGACTGCGACGTTGATGCCGGCGACCCGCCCGTTTGCGGCACCGTGACCGTCAATGTGGTTCCGGAGAACGATGCTCCGGGTGCCACCGACCAATCGTTTGTGATGGTCGAAGCGACCGCCACGAACGGTGGTGCACCGTTGACGATCACCGCTGCGGAACTGATCGCAGGATCCACTCCGGACGCAGATGCCCAGTTCAACTTGGGATCCAGCACCGATGTCCAGGACGAGCCCAACCAAGCCGTCTTCGTGCATTCGATCACTGCCGGTGGGACCACGATCAATAAAGACAATCGTTTTGCAGAAGCCAGCACGCCCGAAGGTGGCAAACTGACCGCGACGTTCAATCCGACGAACGAGTGGATCACGGAGATCACCTACACGCCGGCGGTTGATTTCAACAGTGACAACGGAACCACCGTTGGCGGTCTGTCCGTCGACGCGTTCACCTTCACGTTGATCGACAACGGCATCTCCGAATTGCCTTCCGATTTGGAAGCCAACCTAAACGCTTCGCTCAGCCAAGCGGAACGTGACGTGCTTGGAATCGGCAACGGCGTCCGTGATCAGTTCGATGCGATCGGACCGATCTCGGCCCCTGCGACCGCACGGATCCGGGTCACGCCTCAGAACGATGCTCCTGTTTTGGCCTCCGATTACGTGGGCCTGACCGATGCCAATGGCAACGCGAACACGGACTACACCGGTTTCTTCACTGGTGCCGTTCCAACGCCAACGGAAGACACGGTGTTGGTCTTCCCAACGGCTTACCTGACCCGCAACGACATGGCTGGCCCAACCGGTGCCGCCGATGAAAACGCGGGCACGAACAGCAACGACGCCCCTGTGGTTGTCACTGCGGTTGCCTTGGCCGACCCAACCCAAGGCACGCTGACACTGGATCCGAACACGAACGAAATCTCGTTCTTGCCGGCTGCAAACGTGTACGGCGAAGTGGAATTCACTTACACCGCCATCGACAACGGCATCAACGAAGACACCTCCGTCGGCAACGTCAGCGACGACACCGATCGCGGCAATCGCAATCCTGCAGGGATTTCGATCACGCAGTCGGCGACGATCTTTGTCGAACCGGTCAACGACGCCCCGGTCGCTTACGATCGCTATGCCAACACAGTCGAAGACACACCACTGACCATCAGCGACGTGATGTTGCTCGACGGAGTGAACGTGACTCCTTCCGCGATCGTGGCCACGACATCGGCCGTCACCATGGTCGACGCGGATCAACTGCGTGACGGCGAGACACTGATTGTCACCGCCGGCAACGGACGCCGTGTGGTGTTGGAATTCAACACCACTGGCATCGCTTCAGTCGGCTCCAATCGAGTGGTTCAGTTCGCTGACGGTGAAACCGCGGATGTCCTGGCGACACGTCTTGAATTGACACTTCGTTCGCTTGGATTTGGCGGAACCGTCACGGATGCGACTGTCAACTTCGACGCCTCTGGTCAACTCGCTTTGGTCACCGGGCAGAACGCTGTGGTGGTCGATTCCGCTGCGGGCCGAATCACGGTTCCCGAAGGCGGCTTGATCTCCGACGGTGAGATTGTGACCGTCACGGACAACGCCGGCACACCGACTCGATTCGCGTTCACCAAAACCGGTTCGATTCTGGTCTCCGGTGCGATCCCTGTTTCGATCAGCGATTCCAGCACCGCCGAAGAAGCCGCCACCGCTTTGGCTGACGCGATGTTGCTGGCCGGCTTCGGTGCCGTCGAAACCGCTGGCACACAACAAGAATTCCGCGTCCGAATGGACAGCGTCGCATCGCTCAGCGTCAATCGTGCGGGAGCCGGTCTGGTTCCGGATGGATCTGACGTGATCGTTCCCGCGGGAACCGGCATTCAAGCCGGTGACGCCCTGATCGTCGAACTCCTCGATGGGACATTGGTTGTTGCTGAGTTCCAAACGGGCACAACCTTGATCGACCCCAATGCGGTCCTCGTTCAATACTCGATGACTGACACACCTGCAGAAGTCTCTGCCGCATTGGAGGCTGCCTTGGTCAGCCAAAGTGTGAACGCTCAGTCGGTCACCTTGACCTCATGGCAGATCGACACCGTCGACATTGTCTCGGTGGATCCAACTGGAACCGCGATCACGTTCAACGGAACGGACATCGTGCTGCCAGTCATTGGTGATCTGGTCAGCGGCCAAACATTCTCGTTGACCGACGAAAATGGTGTGGTGCGTCGCATTGAACTCAACACCACGGGAACGCTTTCATCGGGCAACGATGCGGTCGTCCAATACGATGCAGCGGGATCCATCGACGATGTTGCAACCTCGCTGGCGGATGCCCTTCGAACTTTGGACATCGGTGCGACAGCCAATGGCAACAGCGTCACGTTGCTGACGTCCAATACGATCACTCGATCGTTGTCGCCAACCAGCGTCACCCTTAGCGGCACCAACATCCTGGTACCCGCCGGTGACCGATTGATTGACGGCGAACGATTCACGATCACCGACAACGCTGGAACCATCCACGTCGTCGAGTTCAATCTGTCCGGCCAACCAACCGCTGGTGCTGATGTCATCGTGCCGTTCACCGTCGCCGATTCTTCCGACATTGTTGCAACAACTCTGCAAGAACAATTGCGTGCCGCAGGCATCGGTGCCTTGGCCGACTCATCCGCACTGGGTGTTCCCGCGGGCCAATCACTTGTTTCGCTGCAACTTGTTTCCGCGATCCGCATGGGCGAACTGACGGATGCCAGCGGAATGTTTGACAACCGACTCGGTGCTCCGTTCAACGAGAACGAACAGAGCCTTCGAATCGTGTCCTTCTCGACACCAGGCGGAAACGCCATCGAGATCAACTCAGTCCCTGCGGGGGCAGCGACCGCGACCATCGACAGCGATGCGGGCGGAACGTACACGTTCACCGTCGACAGCGTTCAGGTCGCGGGTCAAGCTCGTCGTTACTTCAGCGGTGTGACGTTCACTCCGGCTGAAAACTACAACAGTGAACTGCCATTCGCGGCTCGTGAATTGTTGCTGTACACGGTGGAAGACGATGCCTTCACCCGCATCACGTCTCCTGCCCAAACGCGACAAGACATCAATGCGATCCGTCGCTCGGTGAATGCGGGCACGATCACGATCACCGTCGATGCAGTCAACGACGCTCCCGTCTTCAACAATGACCTGAGCACGGTCGATGTTTTGGAACGAGACGATCTGTCGACGACCACGGTGCCGGACTTCCTGACCGAAATCTTCTCGGCAACTTCGACCGCATCGGACGAGTTGCTCTCGCAGATCGTCACCGGATTCGAGGTCCGCCTGATCGCTGACCCCAATGGCGTGCTGTCCAGTCTCCCGGTTGTCAACTACGTCGGCGGTGACACAGAAGCCTCGCTGACCGTTGCACCGAACCCTGACAAAGTTGGCCAGGCGACGTATGAGTTGTATCCCGTCGAAAGCGGAATCGCTCCTTCTCAAATCCCGGCGACCACGTTCACTGTCAATGTTCGTCCGGTCAACGATGCACCACGCATTCGTCCCGGGCTGACCGGCGACGCGGTGCCAAACGATCCGGATGAGGCCTACTCAATCACCGGAATCACCGACACCGATGGCGACGGCTTCGACGATCAAGCTGTGATTCAGTACACCTTGCGTGAAGACAACACCCAACCAACCGGCAGCAGCGATCCAGCCAACGCCGTCACGACGGGCAACTACTTCATCCCCCTCAGCCGTGCGATCCCAGAAGCCTTGGTGCAAGTCGGCTCGTATCAGCGAATTGGTCTGCTGGACATCTACACCGTCGGTGCAGACAACGAAGATCAATCGCTCAGCGTTGGCTTCCCAACCGGCGGTCCTCAACAACTGGAATTGTTCGACTTCCCCGACCGCACGGTCTTGGGTGGAACACTGACACCGAAATTTGAAGGCAACCTGCTGATCGGCTTGGAGTACACGCCTCCTGTGGACTTCAACAACGCAATCGATCCGAGCACGCCGTTTGACTCGTTCGAATTCGAAGTCCGTGACGACTTCCCAGGTGACGGCGAAACCTATTCCAGCGACACTGGAACACTGGTCCAAGACCGTCGTCGTTCGACATCGATCGTGCAGTTGAACCTGAACCCGGTCAACGACCGACCTCAGTTCGTCGCCAATGACTTGTCGTACGAAGTGGCAGAAGATGGGGGTCCCCAACGGATCAACAACTTCGCCGTCGGCATCGCTGCCGGTCCGCCATTGAGTGCGTTTGACGAAGTTGATTTCATCAACGGGCAAGACGTTCGGTTCACCGTGAAAACGCTGTCCTTCCTGGACAATGAGTTGCAAGACTTCTTTATCCAAGGACCTCAGATCAGCGACACCGGCGTCCTGACCTTCCAACCTCAAGAGAACGTCTACGGCACCTTCGAATTTGAAGTGGTGCTGACCGAAATCCTGCCAGGTTCAAACCAAGAGGAAAACAGCACGCGAGGTGACTTGCGATCCTCCTTGCCGGTCACGCTGACCATTGACGTTCAACCGGTCAACGACCGTCCGTTCATCAAACCGGAATTCAGCGCCCCTGGCACGAACCCACTCGACTTCTCGTTGTCAGAAGACGGCACATTCGATGTGTTGGTCAACGGCGACGGCACCTCACCTGGATTGCTGGACGTCTTCGCCGTTGGACCAGCCAACGAGTCGGCCAACACCACACCAGGTGGCAACCAATCGCTGTCCTTGACCACTCCGATTCCAGTGACCACCGCCGAAGGCGGCACGCTGCAAAGCGTGACCGAAAACGGTGTCATCACTCGATTCATCTACACTCCTCGAGCCAACTTCGTCGGAACGGATAGCTTCATCTACACCGTCACCGACGACGGAGTCACCGTCCCCGTTGGTAACAACGGCCAACCGATTGACGAACCTCGCATCGCATCGGGAACGGTCACGTTCGAAGTCTTCGCCGTCAACGATGCACCTCAATTCAGTGGTGCCGGCGATGTGACCAGCAACGAAGACCAAAATGATGGTGGCGGTCGCGGAAGTGTTGTGATCGAAAACTGGGCCACCAACGTTCAAGCCGGACCTCCCGGAGCGAACGATGAAATTGGCACCGGCACGGATGGTCAGCCACTCCGATTCGAGATCGTTCAAACGTCGAACAACCCCGAGTTGTTTGACACGCCACCTTCGGCATCGATTGACGCCGCGGGCAACGCAACCCTGTCGTACGTGACGGCGGAAGACCTCAATGGTTCCGCCACCTTCACGGTGCAATTGTTCGACGAAGGCCCCAACGATGCCGGCAACGGTGACATCAATGCCTCGACGATTCGAACGTTCACCATCACGGTGGATCCAGTCAACGATGCTCCAACGTTCACTGCCGGACCAACCGTTCGCGTGCAAGAAGACCGTGGCCCCTACACCACGCAGTGGGCAACCAACATCTCGCCCGGCCCGATCGACGAGTCCAACCAATCGGTTTCGTTCGAAGTCTCAACCGTCAACTCGGCCGACTCGGCTCTGTTCACTCAGAATGGGCAACCTGCGATTTCACCAGACGGCATCCTGACCTTCACACCGGCTCTCAACGCCAACGGTGCGGTTGACTTGCAGGTCGTCGCCCGCGACAGCGAAGGCCTGGCAGGAACCCCGGTCACACTGCGAGTGAACATTCAACCTGTCAACGATTTCCCCACACCAGCACCGGACAACTTCACGACCGATGAAGACACGATCCGTGTGATCAGTGCGGCTGAACTGTTGGCGAACGATATTGATGTCGACTTGAATGACATCGATCCGGATGAATTGCAAATCGTGATGAGTTCACCGCAACTTTCACTGCGGGGTGCTCTGGTGACCTTCGACCCGGTCACGCAAACGATCACCTACGACCCGACTGTTTCGACCGAATTGCAAGCACTCAAACCAAGTTCGGCCCCCCTGAACGATTCGTTCAGCTACGCCGTGGCTGACCGAGCAGGTGCCAACGCAACGCCGATCCGAACCAGCAACTCGGTGTTGGTCAGCGTCAGTGTCACCGGTGTCAACGACGGTCCTGTGACGGAACCCGATGTCCCAACGTTACAAAGCCCCGGCAGCACTGTGATCCGGGTCTTGGACAACGACGTCGATGTCGATGGCGTGATTGACCCAAGCTCGTTGACCGTGACCAAGCAGCCCGCGTTCGGTAGCGTTTCTATTGACCCCGTCGAAGGAACGATCACTTACACGCCGTTCACGAACTTCCCCGGCAACGACGAGTTCCGCTACATCGTCGCGGACGATGACGGGGCTTTCAGCACGGAAGAAACGGTCACGATCAGCCCGAATGCGGCTCCGGTGGGACGTGATTCGGTTCGCTCCGGTTTCCTCAACGAAGCCATCACGATCGACATCAGCAACAACTTCACCGATGCGGATGGACTGGATTTCAGCTCGATTCAAATCGAACGCCAACCTTTGGCGGGCGAAGTCCAGAACGTCGGCGACGGAACGCTGCGGTACATTCCTGCCGTCGGCTACACCGGTCGCGATTCGTTCGATTACTCGATCGCTGACTCGGAAGGTCGTCGCAGTGGATTGGCCACGGTGTCACTGCAAGTGGTCATCAGTCGCCTGCAGAATCCCGATCTCAACACCGACGTCAACGACGACGGTGAGGTCTCGGCCTTGGATGCTCTGTTGATCATCAACCACCTCAATCGCTTCTCCTCCTTCGCATCGGACTACACGCCGACGGTCGATGAAGACTTGGTCGTGACCCAGGGTGACAACGGCCGACCAAGTGCTTCGCAACCTGGACGCTACTACGACGTCAGCGGTGACCTTCGCATCAGCTCGCTCGATGCGTTGCAGGTCATCAATGAGCTGAACCGGCGGGATGCAAGTGGGAACGACAGCGAACCGCTGGGTGAATCGATCACGGCATCGACCAACCTGGAAACCACCGGAAATGGTGTCGCCGCGGCGGTTTCCCGCTCCGATGTGGGGGCCAATGCCTCGTCCTCCACCGCGGCCGGTGAACCGCTGATCGAAGTGTTGTCCGAAAGTGACAAGTTCGTCGGGCAAGGTTCCGTGAACTTGGGCGACGATGTTCTCGACCGCCTCGCCTCGGCCACCACCGAAGCGGAAGAGGGCTCCTCGGACAGCGATGATCGCAGCAAATCGCTGCAATCCGCGGTCGACGCCGCGATGGCAAAACTGTTGTAAGACAGTGTCCCGAAGACCTCGGCAAACTCGTTGACGTTGACCTCAACGAGCCAATGCCAGACAATCAGAACGACCGGCTGAGATTGGGATTTCCCTGATCTCAGCCGGTTTTCGTATCACGATTCTCATGATCGCCACCTGAATCCATAGGTTCCCATGTCGACCGCTTCCACGACCGACACCCAACCCGACGCCCCCCAGTCCGACGATCTTGCGGCGCAGTGCGTTGACATTGCCCGTCGCGCCAAAGCGGCCTCCCGCTTGCTTGGGACTCTGGACACCAACATCAAGGATCAATGGCTGCTCGAGTCCGCGGACGCACTGGTGGACGCGACCGATGCAATCATCGCAGCCAACCAGTTGGATCTCGGAAACGCCTCCAAGTACGGGCTGACCGACGCGGGCATCGATCGTTTGCGGTTGGACGCGGAACGAATCGCCGGAATCGCCACCGGCCTGCGCGAAATCGCCGCCCTGAACGACCCGATTGGCGAAGTCCTGGAGGGCTTTGCACGGCCAGGCGGAATGAGAATCGAAAAACGTCGCGTTCCCTTGGGCGTCGTGTTCTTCATCTATGAAAGTCGCCCCAACGTGACCGCCGATGCCGCAGGTATCTGTGTCAAAAGCGGCAATGCGGTGATTCTTCGCGGGGGCAAAGAAGCCGCGCACAGCAGCCGTGCGATCATGGACGTGCTGCACGATGTGGGCCGCCGAGTCGGGATTCCGGAGGATGCCGTCCAGTTGGTTGGAACCACCGACCGAGCCGCTGTGGGGCATTTTCTTCAGCAAGCCGATTTCATCGATGTCACGATCCCTCGTGGCGGCGAAAATTTGATTCGTCGTGTGGCCGCCGAAGCCACCATGCCGGTCATCAAGCACTACGACGGAAATTGCCACGTCTACGTCGATGAATCCGCGGACGTCGAGATGGCGGTCGACATCATTGAAAACGCCAAGTGTCAACGGATGGGCGTCTGCAACGCCTGCGAATCACTCCTGATTCATCAATCGATTGCCGCCCAAGCACTCCCAGCCATCGCGAAACGCTTGGCCGGGCGTGGAATCGAAATGCGCGTCGACGAACGTGCAGCCCCCCACGTTCCCGGCGGAATTCCCGCGACCGAAGCTGATTTCGGTGCCGAATTCTTGGGCCCACAGATCAGCATCGCGGTCGTCAATTCGGTCGACGAAGCCGCGGAACACATCAACCACTACGGCTCGGGCCACACCGACGCGATTGTCACCAATGAACTGGCGGCGGCCGAGCGATTCACCGCCCTGGTGGACAGTTCTGCCGTGATGGTCAACGCCAGCACTCGCTTCAATGACGGCGGAATGTTCGGCTTGGGTGCAGAAATCGGGATTTCTACCGATAAGTTTCACGCCAGGGGCCCATGCGGGTTGCGGGAACTGACCAGCTACAAGTACATCGTACGTGGGAACGGTCACATAAGAGGCTGAGGACACGATGTCCAACGAATCACTGAGTCAAAATCAAGTCGAGAATCTTCTGAAGGCCATGGAAACGGCCAATTTGGACGAGGAAGGGGCCGGCGCACCCACCGAAAAGAAGGACTCAGCTGATCCGTCGGCTCCATCCCAGGCAAGCGACAACACCAGCGTTGGTTCTTCCGCTCCCGGCGTCGGTGCCGCCCATCCAGCCGACTCCAAGCCCTACTCACCTGGTGTGCCGACCGGCTCACGAGTGACGGCGTACGACTTCAAACGCCCCGAACGCGTCGGCAAAGACCAGATGCGGGCGATGCATTCGCTCCACGAGTCGATTGCTCGTAATTTTGGAGCCTCCATCTCCGGTCTGCTTCGGACCATGATTGAGGTCAAGCTGCTCAGCGTCGACCAGCTGACCTACAGCGAATTTGTCTTCAGTCTCGACAATCCAAGCTGCTTCAACGTGATCAAGCCACTGCCGCTGGAAGGTCACTGGGTCCTCGACATTGCGCCGGGACTTGCCTACTCCATCATCGACCGGATGCTCGGTGGCGACCCCGTTCCGGGGGAAACGATCCGTCGACCGCTGACCGAAATCGAAACTCGGTTGATGTGCCGTGTCGTCGATTTGTTCTTGGAACAAATTGTCCCCGCCTGGCAAAATGTGATTCACCTCGAACCCTCGATCCACACCACCGAAAGCAACCCGCAACTCGCCCAAATCGTGCCTCCCAACGAAGTCGCCATCTTGGTTGGATTCGAAGTGTTGCTTGGTAAAAACCGAGGGATGATGAACCTCTGCATTCCTTTCAATTCGATCGAAAAGTACAACGCCAAACTGTCGCGGAACGGCTGGGTGGGCTACGGAAAAACCAACCCAACCCCCCAATCCCGCCGAAAAATTGCCGACAGCATCGATGCGGCTCCGGTGGATGTGGTGGTCACTCTGGCGAGGTCCAAAATTCGCACCAGCGACCTCTTGGATCTGTCCGTGGGCGACATCATCACAACCGAACAGGCCGCCAACTCCGCGTTGGAACTGTCCGTCCAAGACGTTCCCAAGTTTTCTGCCATCGCGGGTGCCTACAAAGGCAAGAAGGCGGCCCAGATCCAAGCCACGATCGAACCCAAATCTCGGGAAGCCGACGAAATTGATCCAGAACAGGAACTGGATGACGACTCGCCAACGACTTCCGAAGCTGAAAACGCGGAAGCGGACATGGAGGAGACTTTGGACGTGGCACCAAGCAAACCCGCAGTGCCACCCAAACCCAAGCCCGTCAGCAAACCGGTGTCACGCACGAAGTGACGCAAACGCGAAGCCAAGATCCCGAGCAGCGCTGCCCGAGCACCAAAGCACGGACGACGAACTCCTGCTCAATCCCTCCGATGTCAGTTGCGGCCGGAGGGAGAGACGATCGGCGGAGACGCCAGACCGCTCTTGGTCGCGGCGGACTCCGCACGCCGAAGCGCGGCTTCCACACGATCAAGCAGCTCGTCGGAACACTCATGGTTCTGAGCCGTATCGCTGATGCAAGCCGTGAACTCAGCACCGCAATGCTGACAGGCAACGGTACATCCAAGTAACGATGCGCGAATGTCAATTCGTCGGCCGCAGGTCGGGCAAGATTGGTTGAATCGAATGGACATGGTTAACCTTTCTACTGCCAGCCACTCGGCTGGTTAAATCCGTTTGATAGGGGGAATAGTAACCACAACTCCGCTGCAACGCAAACTCATTTCACGCAAGCTTCACACGACTGCTCAAGCTGCAACCATCCTAGCGCTGCCCGCTCGATAGGACAAGGATCGAAATGGACCAACTTTTCGAGAAGAACGATCGTCCAATCCGCCCCGAGCAGTGAACACCTGCCCACTCACCCCGCGTGAAAGTAGCGGTTTCCCCTGCTTCGCCTCTGACAAGACGGTTATCCTGTAGAGACGTCACACCGACGATCGAAGAATGGATTTTTACGCCCAAGCCGGTTCCTATGACACGCTCGATCCGCAATCTGATCTCCTCCGCCGCAATCTTTGCGATTCTTGCCGCTGTGTTTCCAAAAACGGAGGGTTTCAGCCAGGACACCTCCGCCGGGACCGATTCCGGCCCCCTGATCCAGCTCGAAACCCTCGACAGCGACTCGTACTCAGGACACCTGAACAACCTGACGGGTTCCACCCTTTCGGTGACTTTGTCTGACGGCCAATCCAAACAGTGGGAGTTGACCGAGATTTCAGAGATCCAGTGGGAGGGCTCGGCACGAACCAGCCCGCCCACCCGCGTCGTGCTTCGTGGCGGATCCGAGATCGCCTCCGCCGCCACCTCCATGAAAGAGGAAGACCTGCTGATTCGCTCAGTCGGGCAGCCATCGTTCAACGTTTCCATTCGAGCGGTGCAGTCCGTTCGATTCCGAGCCCCTTCCGCCGCGACCGATGCCAACTGGCTCGCGCTGGTCGAAGAACCCCAGCGACGCGACCGCTTGGTCATTCGCCGCGACGGCGACGCATTGGACGCCATTGAAGGCACGATCCTGGAGATCACACGCGACTCCGTGTCGTTTGACCTCAGCGGCAATATCGTTGACGCCCCTCTGGGCAAATTGGAAGGCGTGATCTTCTCCACCAACAGCGATCGGGAATCAGAGAAACCACTTCGAATCCGCGACCAGTGGGGATCACATTGGATGGCCGAACAAGCCACTTGGAACGCCACGGGTCGGTCGTTGCAGTTGGACCTGGGTGACGGGATCACACATTCGATTCCCGTCGATCAATTGCTCGACATTCGATTGTCAGGGGGAATCCTTTACCTCTGCGACGCAGAAGTTGCCCAACAAAGCCAGCTTGAACCACTGAGTGCAATCGTCGGAGAAGACCTGGCATCCACTTGGTTCGCGACAGAAACCCACTCGAAGAATCTGACGACGGTCCTGTCATCGGATCATGTCGTTCGCGTTCCAGAGGGCTATCAAAAATTGGTTGCCGCCGTCCGAATCGCATCGGATGTCGACCAGTTCGCCCCTTTGAAAGTGTCGGTCCTGTTAGACGACCGGACTGTTTGGTCGCTGGACGTCCAAGACCGCAAACCACACGGCCTGATCTTGCCCCTGGAAGATGCTCGACGACTCACACTCCGCATCACCCAACCTGACACGGACTCATCCACGTCGCCGCCAACCATTGCTGATGCACTGGGACATCGCGTCGAGTGGCTGGGTGCCCGCTTGTTAAAATAAAAGCAGGCAGCTGCCACGATGCTTTTCGCACTGACGTTTTCACACTGAGAAATACGATTCGCCATGCCATCTCGATGTCTCGGTTCCGCCTGCGTGCGAATCGGTTGTTTGACCCTTGCTTTGTTCGCCTCCACCGCTCGTGCGGAAGAGTCGTCTCTTCTGCCCGATGAGCAACAGTGGATCGAAGAGTTCGAAACCGCTCGGATTGCAGGCATCGCGAAAGCGACTCCCTCCACCGTCATGGTGTTTGTTCCGGGAGGCGGTGGTGGCGGAAGCGGTGTGCTGATCACTCCCGATGGCTACGCGTTGACAAACTTTCACGTCAGCAGTCCAGCGGGCACGTACATGCGTTGCGGCCTCAGTGACGGCAACGTCTACGACGCCGTGGTCGTTGGCATCGATCCCGTTGGCGACTTGGCCCTGATTCAATTGCTCGGCCGCGATGACTTTTCGACCGCCGACTTTGTCCCCAGCCGTTCCGTCCAAGTGGGCGATTGGTGCTTTGCAATTGGCAATCCCTTCTTGCTGGCGACCAACCTTCAACCCACTGTCACCGCCGGAATCATCAGCGGCGTGCGACGCTATCAATATCCCTCCGGCACACTGCTGGAATACGGCAACTGTTTTCAAACCGATGCCTCCATCAACCCCGGCAACTCCGGCGGTCCGTTGTACGACAACCAAGGTGACCTGATTGGAATCATCGGGCGAGCCTCGTTTGAAAAACGCGGCCGCGTCAACGTCGGTGTTGGCTATGCGATCTCAGGCGACCAAGCTCAAAACTTCCTCGGATGCCTGCACAGCGGCCGCATCGTTGACCATGCCACGCTGGGTGCCACCGTGGGAACGGACGAGGACGGGAGCGTTCGCGTCACCAACATCCTCAGTTCCAGCGATGCCTATCGTCGCGGACTGAGGTACGGGGACGAGATCCTGGAAATCGATGGGCAGGTCATCCAAACCGCCAACGATGTTCAAAACATCCTGGCAACGTTCCCGGCGTCGTGGCGAATCCCGATCACCTATCGGCAGGACGGCGCCAGCGTTGAAACGTTGGTCCGATTGGCCAGCGTTCACCGTGGATCGGAATTGCTGGAGAAGATGAAGTCGGCACTGCCGCCACCGCCCCCGGCCCCTCCTAAACCGCCAACGCCCCCAGAACCCGGCGATGAGTCACCCGAAGCCCCCGCTGACAACGCGTCGCCGGAGGCTCCTCCAACGCCCCAACCCGACCAGTCAAAAGAAACGCTCAAGGACGCGGCAGGAGAACCCATTCCCGAAGTCGCTGCCAAACGAATCGAGATGCGGGAAGGCTATGCCAATTACTTCTACAACGAACTGCAGCAGACGAAATTCATCGAACGCCTTCGCGGACAGTTTGCCGAGGCATCCGCGGAAGAACCCGTGTGGCAGATCCGTGGCAAAACCGTTCCAGTCGCTGACGATCAACCACCAAGCGACTTTCAACTGACAATCGGTGACGGACAATTCCAATTGAAAATTGGCGACGATGTCCAGCAGTTGTCTCGCGGTGATGAACTTCTTCGAGTGGTGGATGAACAACGTGACGCAGGCATTTTGGCTTGCCTCAGCGCACTCCAACGCATGCTGCGTCTTGGCCCCCAACAGTTCGGTGAAACCTATTACTGGGGAACCATGCCGCTGGCGGGACAACGACCGCTTCGCGACACCGTGATTGGTATTCATTCCGATCTGGAAACGCGTTTCTTGCATCACCCCGAATCCGAACGCTTGGAAGTGATCGAATCCATCGCTGGCACGGACACCGATCCCGCTGAACTTTGGTTCGGAACCGATGACGACGGGCTGCCTACCACCATGCAACTTCGCTACGGGTTGATGACCGTGCTGGACTTGCAAATCGAAGACTGGTCCGTCGAGCAAGCCACCAAGCCTCAGGCTGCTCCAATCAATGGAGATCCATCATGAGCTGTGTTCCAAAATCCACACGACACCTGACTCGATCACGACACGTCCAGCACCGTTCAAGTTGGACGCTGATCCTCTTCGGGTGCATCATCTGGTCATTCACCACTTGCTTCGGCCTCACCAACGCGTTCGCGCAGCCTTCGATGGCGAGGCCCTCCGATCAAGTCCAACCCAAGATGGTCAAGATCTACGGAGCCGGTGGGCTGTCTGGATTGGAAGCCTATCAAAGCGGTTTCCTCGTTTCGCCAGCAGGCCACATCGCAACAGCATGGAGCTATGTGCTGGACGTGGATCCCGTCGTGATTCTTCACGACGGCCGAAGATTCGAATCCAAAATCGTGGGCTTCGAACCGGCGCTCGAATTGGCGGTGCTGAAGATCGAAGCCGATGACCTGCCGTTCTTTCCAATCCCTGAATCCAACCAAGTCTCCTGGGGCGATCCTGTGCTCGCCGTCAGCAATTTATTTGGGATCGCGACCGGCAACGAACCCGCCAGCGTGATGCAGGGCCGCGTCGCCGCGAAAACCAAACTGGATGCCCGCCGTGGGACCTTCCAAACCCCTTATCGCGGTGAGGTCCTGTTGCTCGATTTGGTTGCCAACAACCCGGGCGCTGCCGGCGGAGCCCTGATCAATCCCGAGGGCGAATTCTTGGGAATGCTTGGCAAGGAACTTCGTGATCGCAAGACCGGTGTCTGGTTGAACTACGCCATTCCCGCCAACGTCCTTCGCCAGCCCATCGGTGACATCCTGGCTGGGCGAAAGACAACCCTGCCAGATGACTCCGATCCCGTGCTGCCCCGCGAAAAATCGCATTCGCCGCGGAGCCTCGGCATCGGCTTGATTCCAGACGTGCTTGAAAACACCCCCGCCTACATCGACTTCGTTGACAAAGAATCCGCTGCCGCTCGTGTCGACCTCCGCCCCGACGACCTGATCGTGCTGGTCAACGGTCGCCGAGTATCCCACCAACGTGCGTTTCGCGATCTGTTGAGACGGATCGATCGACGCGACCAAGTCGCGTTGGTGGTTCAACGAGACAACGAAATCCTTGACTTGGTATTGCGCCCATGATTCGCGAGCTTCCCTTGGCAACCCCGCTTCAACCAACCCTTCTTCCTCGTTCGTTTGGAACGGCCCGATCGCTCATGCTGTTCGCGTTTTCGTTCTGCCTTGCAGGCGTCTGCCATGCGCAGGCTCCCTCGTCGGCACGTTATCAAAACGTCTTGGCCAAAGCCGTCCGCGGGGTCGCTCTCGACGCCTTGCCTGCCGTCTTGACCATCGAAGTCATTGGCGTCATGCAAGCCGACGGAGAAGTCCGACAAGATGCACCGACATCGGGTGTGGTGATCGACGAAATGGGCCACGTCCTGACCTCTTCCTGGGTGACCGGTGGCGACTCCGCCAGCATCATCGTCAACACACCGAGCGGAAAACGATACCCCGCGACAGTGGTCGCCCAAGACGAACACCGCGATCTGGTGCTGTTGAAAGTCACCTCCAGCGACGAAACCTGGCAACCGATTGAATTCCCATCCACCGATCAAACCATCGACAAAGTCGGGGAAACAATGGTCGCAGTGGCTCGCTATGGCGAAGCCAACACGCCAATGGTCAGCACGGGCATCCTCTCCGCAGTCGGTCGTCTCGACGGCACTGCGATCCAGACCGATGCCCGCATTTCACCCGCATTCTACGGCGGCCCCTTGATCGATCTGAAAGGCCGCTTTCGTGGGATCGTGATCCCAGCGGTGGGCGAGGGCGGCGCCGAAGACTCAACCGCCTGGTACGACTCCGGCATCGCCTTCGCCGTCCCCAGCTCAATCATCGCCGAGAAACTGGAACAACTGCGTCGTGGAGACAACATCCAACAGGGCTTGCTGGGCTTTGTCGTTGCAGGCAGCGATCCCTATGCAGAAGGAACCGAACTGAGTGTCGTTCGCAAACGTTCGCCCGCCGACAAAGCCGGCCTGAAGGTTGGCGACCAAGTCCAAACAATCGGCGGCCAAAAGGTCACCCGGCGGCAGGAGATCAAACTTGCCCTGGGCCAATTCGATGCCGGTGATGACGTTGAAATCACCTATGAACGAGATGGCAAATCACTTTCAACCATCGCGACCATGGTCGCCACCATCCCACCACTTCAGCCCCAATTCATCGGCCTGATTGCCACCGATGAAGTCACCGAAGAATCGAACGAAGAGGATGCAGCAGACGAGTCCTCGACGGAGTCCGTCATTGTTCAAGTCGTTTGGAATCAGTCGCCCGCCGATGGCGTTCTGAAACCGAACGACCGGCTGATGCAACTCGATGGCTCCCCCATTTTGAACACCAATGCCCTGCGTCAGCGTCTCTGGGCATCCGAACCCGAAACCGCAATCGAACTGATCATTGAACGCGAAGGTGAAACTCAAACGGTCTCGATCGATCCCCTGACGTTGGATGGCCCACTCGATCGGATTGCATCGCTCAAAGCGTCGGACGATTCAGCCGCGGACGATTGGAATGTCGAAACGTTGCAGTTGCCGGACATCACCAACACCGCAGCGATCTGGTTCCCTCAACCGGAAGCCAGCGCCGAAACGGCTTCGGACGAAGCACGGTCGACGCCGCTGGCGCTGGCAATTGTTTTGGCTCCCCCCAAGGACCGCGATCCAGCCACCATTCTCGATCCGTGGAAAGACCTCGCTCGCCAGCATCGTGTCGCGGTGTGCGTGATCTGCAGCGATGCCGACGACCAATGGCGTCCCAATGAGATCGACGCGATCACCAAGTTGACCGCAGCCTCGCTGAAGCAATCCGGTGCGTCACCGTCCGCAGTTTCCCTGATCGGTGGCGGCGCGTTCACGATGGGCGAGAAAGCCAATCCCGCCGATTCCATGGCACTGGGTGCCTCACTCTCGACGGAAAATGTGTTTTCAGGGGTGGCCATCTCGAACGAGACCGAACCGCCCGCGATCCGACTTCGAAAGGACGGACCGCCACGATTGCTTCGGGTCCTGATCCCCAGTCCGCCAAACTCCGAGATGCCGTTCTGGGCCGCCACGCTTCGACGTATCGGGTGCCCCTTGCAAACCACACTCACGCTCAACCGTGATCTGTGCCTGCAATGGACCCGATCGCTGCTTGCGATGTGATCGACGAAAAAGATGAGTGACGACCAGATTGCGCGCTAATTGGTCCGGACGCTGGGCTCTGGTTGAATATTCCCCGAAAACAGAGAAAACACCAAACGATCCGCCAGTTTGCAACCGCTGAAACAGCCCCATGAACTTCACTCAAACAATCGTTCGTCGGCTCAAATCCACTCGGCAATTTGCTTTGATTGCCGCCGTTTCACTGGCTCCGTTGTGGGGCGTCCATTCTTGGTCGGGAACTTCCGCGAGCACAACCATGGCCCAGAACATCAACGTTCCCTTGCCGACCCTTGGCGGGGCTCAACTGTGGACGGATCATGACTACAGAAACGGTTACCGGATCCAGCAGAATGCGGTGACCAAACACTGGCGGCTTCTGGATCCCAATAACATTCGCCGGGCTTGGGGCAGTCGAGCCGATGTCGACGAAGCCCTCCACGAACTGCAGCCTGAAATCGCATCGCCCGGCATGCGACCGGTGGTGGTTCTGTTGCATGGCTTGATGCGAACGGACAAATGCATGAAGCCCCTGGAAACCAAACTGCACGCCAAAGGGTTCGATCAAACGATCCGGTTTGGCTACGCCAGCACCCGCGGCTCACTGGCCGAATCAGCCGCCGCACTGCGGGAAGTCCTCGAGCACCAATCGCCCGATGCCCAGTTCGCTTTCGTCGGCCACAGCATGGGCAACATCATCACCCGACATCTGATCGGTGACCTGCAGGCCGACGGCGACCCCGGCAACTTGCTGCCGAGAATGCGGTCCATGGTCATGCTTGGACCGCCCAATCAAGGGGCCGCAATTGCCCGCCGCCTCGCTCCCACCGGCGTGTTTGGACTGGTCGCTGGCCCCGGTGCGATGGAACTTGGCACTCGTTGGTCCGAGGTGGAATCCAAACTCGCAACGCCATCGTTTCCCTTTGCGATCGTGGCAGGAAAGGTCGCAACGCCGATCGCAAATCCATTGGTGGACGGCGAAGGTGACTTTGTCGTCAGCCTTGACGAAGCTCAGCTCGAAGGAGCCCAAACGGTGCACCAAGTGCCTGTGCTGCACTCCTTCCTGATGGAAGAACCAACCGTGCAAGACTGGACAATCGAGTTCCTTCAAAACAACTGATCATCGGCCTGCAACGGATCGCTTCAGACGCGTTTCTCGCCCCAGAGTTTCAGCAACTCAACGAGATGATTGGCGGAACGGACCATCTCATCGAGACTTGCGAATTCAAGCACGCTGTGGATGTTGTGCTGGCCGCTGGACAGGTTCGGCGTCGGCAAACCTTTCTCCGTCAGTTGGCTGCCGTCGGTGCCGCCACGCACGATCGCCGTCTGACATGACAGGCCTAAGTTTTCAAACGCTTGCTCGGCCAACGTGATCGACTCGGGCAGTTTGGCCAACCCATCGGCGAGGTTTCGATATTGCCGTCGCACATCACACTGCAGCTCGATCCCCGGCCACGCCGCGGCAGCCTGCTCGGCCAGCCCACGAACCTTGTCGGCGTAAACGGTCAACTGCTCGCTATCAAAGGATCGCAGGATCAATTCCACACGAGTTTGACCGACACCACCAACGATGTCGTGCAAGTGAATGAAACCGTCCCGGCCATCCGTGGTCTCGGGCGTTTCCGATTCGCGGGGCAGGGAAGCCGCAAAATCAGACGCCGCCCGCAGCGAATTCACCATCCGATCTTTCGCGATCGCAGGGTGAATGTTGTGGCCCCGAAAAATCAGCGTCATCGCATCGGCTGAAAACGTTTCCACGTCAATGATGCCTTGGCCACCACCATCGACCGTGTAAGCCACGGTGGCATCCAACTGCTGCAGATCCAGTTTGTCTGTGCCGCGCCCAATTTCTTCGTCGCACGTCATCACGACGCGAACCGGTCCGTGTGGCAAATGTGGGTTTTCCACCAACGTCTCAGCCAGCTCCATGATGATCGCGACCCCGGCTTTGTCGTCGCCACCCAGCAACGTCGATCCATCGGTCGTGATCAACGTGTGACCGATCATTTTTTCTAAGTCGGGACAACCAGTGACCGTGATTGCATTCCCACTGGACAGCGGAATGTCACCGCCTGAGTAGGAAGAGACCACCTGAGGATTGACTGACTCACTGGGGGCCTCCGGCGAAGTGTCCATGTGCGCCACCAACGCCACGGTGGGTGCCTGACCATCCATGGTGGCCGGAACGGTTGCGGTCACAACCGCATGCTCGTCCAAGACCACGTCGGTCAATCCCATCTGTGTCAATTCATCGGCCAACATCGTCGCCAATTCTCGCTGGTTTTCAGTGCTGGGGTAGGCCTGTGACTGCGGATCAGCGGCGGTGTCGAGTCGAACGTAGCGAAGAAAACGTTGCAGCAATCGGTCTTGGTTGATCATCGGACGCGAAGTCCCTCAATTCGAAACACGGCCATGTGAGAGGCCCCGTCGGGGCCCTTGCCGCCGGGGTAGCGATACTTTTCAGTGTCCAGCACAAACGTGCCTTCCACCATGACAGGGCGAGGAACGAAGTCGGTTGTTCGGCCGGGCTGCATCTCAATCATCACGCAGTCAAACAACGCTGCCCCCGGGCCGAAACAGCACTCCAGGTTGTCACGCACCAACACAAATTGGTCGATGTCGGTTTCTTTGTACAACGTGCTTGGCAACATGTAGCCCCGCAACCGCACCTTGCGACCATTCAGAAACTTGAGCTCCTTGGTCAGTTGCTTCTCGTCGAAGACCTGGCCCTTCTCGATATCAAATGTCAAATCGTCAAACGAAATATCGCCTTTGGCCAAGTCCGCAAGGCTGCTCTTGCGAACCTCCACTTTCTCACGCCCGGCAGCATCCCCCCGCATCGCAGCGCGGCGCTGTTCGATGATCGATCGAGCTGTCGCGGAGCGTTCCTTCTGGGTCGTGGAATCATCCGCGGCAGAAACAGCCGAAAGAGAGGTTCCGATGGCGAGGCATCCAACCACCACCATCGACCCAATTCGTGAATTCAGTTTCATCTGACAAGCATCCATCGTTGGTGGAAGAAAATCGCTGTGCCGGTCGCCTGCAACGCCGCGCCCCATCGTACCAACCTGTACCGCAGATCCCACAACAGCAAATCACGATCGCGTGCCCGTCCGATTCGCACCGGCTATTTGTACTGGTCGACACGCATTTTGTAGAACATCGCGTTTTCAAAGTCGTCTTTGCTCTGTGGAACACGATTGACTTTGAAGGTTCCCGCCAACTTGCGTTTGGTCAGGCCCGCTCGAACCGCTTCGCCGGGCGGCAAGGTCACCTCAATCATGTCACTGCTGCGGGGATCCCCGCCAAAGCAACAGGTTCCGAGATCGGGCACCAACACAAATTGGCGGAGCATCCCACTGCCACTGCTGGGGTGGATGTACCCCTTCAGGAAGATGGCTTCCCCGTCGATCGACAATGCATCTGGCGTGGGTTGGTCTGGCCCATTGGGCTCCCCCTGCAATTTGTAAAATGCGACGCGTTCGTAGCCTTCGGGAACCTCGGTCAAATACGTGTAGGTGTGGAAACCAAAGCCGCCCAAAAACAGCAGCGCACAACCGGCCACCCCTAATTTCGCGACCCCCGCGCCACTGTATTCCTCCGGAAAACGGCTGATCGCCCGCAGCGCGATCACACCCGCCAAAACTCCCGGCACCGTCAGGACCAGCATTGGCGAGAACGTCGGCATCAACCCGGGCAAGGACAGCATCAAGAAAACCAACGACGCAATGGCACCGCGGTTGATGGCTTTGTAGGGAAACTCAGCAGCGTCTGCGGCCCCTGAAAACTGGACTTCAGCGGACATAACTGGAAACCAACCAATCGTAAGAAGACAAAATCAAAGCGAAACGGTCACCGACCGTCGCGGTCAAAAGAAGGGTGATACCCGGTTGCTACGACGGAAAATGCCAGTGGGTTCAGGCCGGAAGTCACCCCGAGGCTTCCTGCCCCCCCACCCGCTCATCCGAAAGCCTTTCTCAACATCGCCAAGCTCTTCGGGATCGCGGTTTCGTGTGCTTCGCTGCCTTCGAATTCCAAACTGACGTAGCCGCGATAGTCGACCGATCGGAGGATTTCGGCCACACGGTTGTAATCGATGTCCAGCGTGTACCAAGTTCCTCCACCCAAGTAGGTTTTGGCCTGCACAAACACCGCCTCAGGTGCCAACTGCTTGTACTGTTGGTACTGATCTTCGAGAAAATTGCCGGTGTCCAGCGTCGCCCGCAACCAGGGCGAGTCCACCTCACCAATGACACGCAAGACTCCCGCTGCGGTGCGTCCCAACCCCCAGTGGTTTTCCAGCCCCATCACCACCCCGCACTTCTCGGCAACCGGCAAACACTTTTCAAACCCTTCTCGGACCCACCCAAATCCCTCCTCGTCCGTATACCCTTCCAGCGTGGGCTCGATGCCCTTGTTGGCCATCAGCTCGTCGAAACTGCCCGACGTTCCCCAGCGTCCCGTGTTCACGCGAATCGTCGGGATGCCCATCGCATACGCCAGCTCGATGCAGTGAATTGTGTGATCGATGTTCTTTTGACGCTCCGCTGGATCCGGCGAAACGAATGATTGGTGAGTCGACATCCCGCACAAACTCAAACCACGTCGGAACGCTCGCTGTTTAATTCGCTGAAGCGTGCCGTTGGACTCGTCGGTCATCTGGACATGCAGAACCTCCACGGCATCAAACCCCGCGTCCGCAGCCAAATCCACGCACTCTTCGATCGACAGCTTGCTGTCGTCGCGATAACGCCAATAGGAATAGGTCGAAACCGCGATCGGATTCGGATTTCGCGAACGACCTGCACCCTGCTGATCCTTTTCGTCCGCCGCCAACGCCCCCCCACCCGCACACGCCGACGCTCCCACAGCGCCAGCCACGCCCGCCATCCAAGCGCGACGCGACCCCAGCATCGGGGAAGCCGTCTCGGTACGGCCGGATCGTCTCGGATTTGTTTCAACGCTCATAGCAGATTCCTGGGTGCTTCGATCAATGAGAACGTGATGGCCCGCCAAACCGTTTCCAACATGGAGCCCGCCATTGTAGCGACCGATGATGCAGGCAGCAGCGAGGCCCGGCGTGACGGCCAGTTGATCCAATCCTATCCCGAAGGGTGAGTTTTGAAGTTGCGCTTTTGCAGTCGGTTTTGTTGGCCAACGGCCATCATCATCGAAGCCAGGGGCATCGCCTGGACTGAAGGAAATCTTGGCAGGGTGGTAAGTGTGCGAACCAAATGCAACTCATTGAAAAAGTTAAATTGACAATTGAAAAATGCAAATTGATGCGATTTCACCCACGCATTCCGGCATTTTACAATTGTCAATTTAGACCTTCACTTTTTCAATAACGACCAACGCCGTATCAATACCATTCGTCGGAAACCGCCCAAACCGCCTGGTTGATTTCATCTTTATCAGCCCAGGCGTTGCCCCTGGTTCTCTTGAAAACGGGCGTGCTCACAAGTTCGAATTCACCCTTCTGAACGAAGTTGGGGAGGGTCGGAAGACGAGCGTTCAGCGAGAATTCCGGGGAGGGGATCACACGCCGCTTCCCATGCTCGCTCCCGCCCCGTGAAACGCGGTTGCGAGGGGGGGGACTGTTTTCTTGCCGATGCAATCGGGGCAGAAAAGTTGCATCCGCTATCGAAGCGATCCAAGGCAAGCGTCCAAACCATGTTGCAACCCCGATGTGAGATAGCAACCTATCCCCGGCGTTTGACCTCTTCAGCGGCCTCCATTTGTTGACGCGGAAGCTCCTTTGCGGCCCGCAATTTTGTGCGACAGCCACGACAGCGAACGGCAGTCTGATGCAATGATCCTTTGTCAACCTCGTAGAACCATTTTGACCGATCCTGCACTACGAGACCAGGTTGCCACATCCTTTGCATCGAAGCTCAGCCCGCCCACGCCAGACACGGAAAGTCCCGCATCGGGAACAGCGAAGATCAGGAACCAATTGCGCCGTGCAATGCCCACAACACTGGACGTAGCGACTGCCCTTTGCGTTCTTCGCAAGTCGGCCGAGGCAAAGCGGACAAGCTCCCGAACGTTTTCGAGCGGTATGTTTCGTTGGGCGGGTCGCAGGCAACGCGACTACCGCCGCGACGCTGGCAGACGCTTCGCGTCGAAGTTTGCGAGCAGAGAGGCGTTTTTAAAAACCAGTGGGTTTCTTGGCATGTTCAAGCTTTTTGTGCTTGTTCGTAATGAGGTTCGCCATCGAGAAGACCTGCGTCGGCCATTGGTAGTCTCCTACGCCCGCGCCCCAAACGACACGAGCGAGGCCAGAATTCCCAAAGATCGTACCAAGGTCAACCCGCACTGCCAAACTCTAGCGGTGCGACGAAGCCAAAGGAGGTTAGCAGCAATTTGGGGCAGAACCATGTGAGCCATTGGGGCGTTCGTCTGGACAGCGAAAGGCTCGGTGTTGACGGCGTCTTTGGGACGCCTGCTTCCATTCCGAATTCAGCCCTTCTTCATCCCGGTAGGGATGTCAGATGGTAGCCGGGGGTTGCTGCGCAGCAGCGTCCCTCCGGAAAACGAGCCCCCGAAAAACTCACCATCCCGCCGTGGCCAATGGCCACGGCGGGATGGTGATTGGCGACGCGGGCTTTACCTGTCCGTCAGCGGCACGATCGCACACCAAAGTCCCCCACGCAAAAACCCTGTTGCCCGCCGAAGAACTACGAGGAAGGATCGCCCCAGCAATTGGAGAGGCGATACGCGATCCAACACCAGATACCAAGGATCGTTGCGGGTATTGTCCATGGCCAGCGGTGGCGTCCCGGTGGAGTTGATGCCCATTGTCGATTGCCCGCCAACAAATCAAACAGCACGACGTTGCCGTCATAGTCGCCAGTGGCGAGGTATTTGTCGTCCGATGAAACAGCAACCGACATGACACCAGACGTTGAGAGTGTTCGTGTTATCGTGCCATCGGTGACGTCGCAAAGACGCACGGTTTCTCCGTCGGAAATCGCCAGCATGTTTGATATTCGAGATGCCGCGCAAACGTATCCGCCGGTTTCGTTGATCGTATTCAGAAGTGAACCGGTTAGATCATAGCGTTTGGTCGATGAGTCGAAGCAGATGACGACGGAGTCATCAGGCATTACGGCGATTGAACGCACCAAAGATTCAGAGTCGATCGGTAGCGTAGCCGTTTGCGTACCAGTTGCCAAATCCCAAACTTGGCCGCCAGCGTCACCCACCGTGATAAGTAGCGTGTCGTTGGAATTGAAAGACATCCACGAAGCACCGAGGAACGGTGAATCACCAATCTGTTTTTGCATCGCAGGCTTCAGTGTGGAAGTATCCACAACGGTGAGGTGGTACGCGCCACTGGCAGCGACAAAGCGACCGGATTTGGAAACCGTGAGGTTTGCGGCAGGTTGGGCAAGTGGAATCGTTGTAGGTGTTGTTTGAGCAACCCCGTAAGTAAGGTCACCACCACCAAAGCCAGAGAATGCGATTCGATCATCTTTCGGGTTGCAAACAACGGAAGTCCTTCCAACCCACCAGTGCCTAAACGCGGGACCGGAGTTTCCCGGCTTGAAATCCTGATGGACCGTACCACGACCGGCACCAGTCGACGTGTCCACCCAGCTAACAGTTCGAGCGAGGTTGGATTTGTAGCATTTCATCGGTGTGCGTGCATCGCCAGCCGTGAGTTTCGTTACAAGAATCTGCGAGTCGTCGGACGAGAACGAAAGCGTTTCGATCGTCGAATAACGTGTGCCACAACCTTCGGTTTGAGTGAAGACCAGAAAGATCGCGAAGAGTGCCGTACCCATCAGAAGTTGCGTTAGAGAAAAGCGCGGCATGTGGCCTTTTCTTTAGACCTCGGCGTACAACGAAAGGTTTTTACGTCACCGCCATAAACGAAGCGGTTGATCTTGAATCACAAAAAGCGAATGATACGCCAGCGCCGTTTGTATCGCAAACGCAGGTGCTCGCGAATCGCCCTGCGCAAAAACCTTGTTAGGCGACCGTCAAAGCGTCCTACCCAGTCCGCACACCGTTCGGATTAGTGTCCAATTAGCGAAGATTAGTGTTCGGCGCAGCCAAGTTTTTTGGGAACACTAAAAAGCACTAATCGCACACTAATGAAAACCTCTGGCAGCAGAAAACCTCATTGTCGGTAGGACACCCAACGGAAGGTTTTTACGACACCGCCCTAAACGGAGCGGTTGAGCTTGAATAACAAAAAGCTAATGATACGCCAGCGCCGTTTGTATCGCAAACGAAGGTGCTCGCGAATCGCCCTGCGCAAAAACCTTGTTAGGCGACCGTCAAAGCGTCCTACCCAGTCCGCACACCGTTCGGATTAGTGTCCAATTAGCGAAGATTAGTGTTCGGCGCAGCCAAGTTTTTTGGGAACACTAAAAAGCACTAATCGCACACTAATGAAAACCTCAGGCAGCAGAAAACCTCATTGTCGGTAGGACGCACAACGGAAGGTTTTTACGACACCGCCCTAAACGAAGCGAGCCATGTTTGAACTGCGGAAAGTGTACCAAAGCCAAGGCCCGTTGCCAAAGAGCCAAGGTGTGCCGAAGGCCTCAGCGTAAAAACCATGTTGTGCGGCGGAAGCAGCGAAAGATGAGCCATCACTGATTGCGTTCGCGAATCCACTCGTGATTCGCGGATTCACGCCAGGCTCGCCATCCCGGTTCAATATCAGCAACGGATAGCACCGATGGGTCAAGCTTGACAATCTCTTCAAGACTAACAATTGAGGCGTCCTCCTCGCGCGCATCATCTAGCGTGAGAAATTGCCAGCCATGGTCATCCGAGTCGTGAACTACGTGAAGGATCGGAGCACCATCAAAGACGATTTGCCGAAGTGAGATGACAGCGCAGTTGCGTGGTTGGTCAAATGGCCAGTCGTCGGTCATTTCGTGTTCCTTGGTGCAGCCAGATAGAACGAGAGCAAGCGTCGAAAGTGCGATTGTCACACGGCGAAAAGCCATTCGGTTAGTCCGCACAACGGAAGGATTTTACGACACCGCCCTAAACGAAGCGAACGATGTCTGAACTACGGGAGATTGTACCAATGCTAGCCCGCGTGACCAACCAAGGAAGGTGTGCCGAAGGCCTAGCGTAAAAACCATGTTACACGCCAGCCAGCCCCTGAAGACGGTCGAGAACTGTCATGTCGGGATTGCTTACGAGGCCAACAGTTGGGTGACGAACAAATCCAGAGTGCTCTTTAGCGGCGGCTATAACGGCAGTCCGTGCATGCGAACGGGCGGATTCGGCGTTACCAGATTCGTCAGCCACGAATGCAAGGATGGTGTTGAGTCGAAACTCTTCGACTGGGAATGTTGTTGCGCGATCGCCCCAGTCCAGATAAGCGTCGATCTCAGGGAACAGATCGGTGAGACCGCGCGTCACAATGAGCCACGGGAAGTCCAGCCACAACTGTGATCGGGAATTGGGGTAAGCCTGTTCGGCGTCAAACGCGAGACGATAGGAAGTGATTGCGTCGTCGATTCGGTCGGACGCAAGCATGCACTCTGCATATTGAAGGTGTGCTTGGGCAAGTTGCGATGCGTCGGGGAAGTCAGCGAAAAGCTGGTCGAGTAGTTCGACGGCGTTTTGAGCCAGCTTCGCATTGGCGAGGTAGTGAGCCTGAATGCGAAGGTACTGCGCCTTGTGGTAGGTGCCACGACTGCGCTTGAGCCGTGCCTGAAAGGCCGTGCTGTCGGCTTCGGTCCACGTTGTTCGGCGGTACCAGTCGTCGCTGCTCATTGAGTGCTGGCGTGTAGCGGAATGTTTTTACGACACCGCCGTGAACGAAGCGAGCGATGCCTGATCTACGGAAATTGTACCAAGGCCAGCCCGCGTTGCCAAAGTGGGAAGGTGTGCCGAAGGCCTAGCGTAAAAACCATGTTGCCTGACATGGAACAGCCAGAAAAACTGCAAGTAAACGTTCAGCTCTCCATGGACACGCGGGAAACTTCCCCACGTTCATCGAATTCAACGCTAAGGACGTAATTTGTCGCCTCGTCAGGCAGTGTGAAGTCGAAGGTGTCGATGCCGTCGTCGTTGGGTTCCCCGTCGTCATCGCAACCCCAGTGCGATTGCAGCACAAGGATGTCGAGAACATTTGTGGCGTTAGGGCGAGAAACACCGCAATATTTGAGCCAGTACTCGGCGTCAATTTCGTCAAGGTGATGCGAAACGAAAAGCGTCACACCGTGTTCGTGGTTGGCAGTGCCGTGAGCGCAACGGATGGCGTCGATTGCAGCGTTGCATCGGCGTTCGGTCTCGTCGGGCGATACGGTCACGAATGTTTGCCTATCGAGTGATCTATGTCAGACAACGGAAGGTTTTTAAGACACCGCTTCTCTCCGAAGGCAAAAAGCGTCGCATCACAAAACAGTTTACCAAAAAGAAACCACGTTGCCAAAGAGGCGGTGTCCACGGCGTGGCAAGCCAATACGCGACAACGGAGCGATCAAACACGGCAAACCAAACGATGCTCCGACGACGAAGCCGTGGCTTTGCGTAAACACCATGTTATCCGACACGCCGCGCTGGATGAAGCGGGATCAGATATCCTGTTCTGATTGGTTCCAATTGGCCAAGTCGACAGAATGTTCAAGCATCGTGGAGATATACTTGCGAACGAGTTCACAGGCGTTTCCAATCGAATCGTCCACGCCGTGATGGAAGGTTGCGAAAGTGCCAGATTCCCACGACGCCAGTTCAAGCGATGGTAGTGGCCAGCCAATCGCTGCCAAACGTGTTGCAGGATCTTCGGGAAATGGATAGCAGACGTTGATATGCTCTGCGGTGACCTGCACCCAGATGTCGCTATTAGACTTGGATTCCAGCGACACACACCATTCCAGACCGGATTCGGCGGTTTCGTCAATGGCTCGTCGGAGTTGATCTTCGAGGAAGGGCATCTCGTGTCTGACAACGGAAGGATTTTACGACACCGCCCTAAACGAAGCGGGGGAGCTTGAATCGCGAACAGCTAATGATACGCCAACCCCGCTTGAAGTGCAAAGGAAGGTGTGCCCGAAGGGCCTAGCGTAAAAACCATGTTGTCGGTCATTCACTGCTGCTGAAATCGCGTTCGTCAAAGATACGGGCGCTATGAAACACCGCGAGAATATCGACTCTGCGGTCGGCCACGCGATATATGATGCGGTAGTTGCCTTGGAGTACCTCGCGCAGATCCTCGCGGCCAATCTCCGGAACGACCTCGCCGGAAAACGGGAATTGTCGCAATCGACCAACGGATAGCCGCAGTTTTCGTACGTAGGCAGACGCCGTAGCTGGCGCGTCACGGGCAATGTGAGCACGAACAGCACGGAGGTCTTCGCGAGACTGCCGGTCCAGTAAATTTTACTGGGCATCTTCGGCCTCAAGTTCGTCCATGAACTCGTCGTGTTCCATTACGTCGCCAGCATCGGCTTGGGCGATACCAAGTTCGATCTTGCGGAGGAGGTAAAGGCGGTCGATGACATCGTCAAGCGAGACATCGTCATCGAGGGTCTGAATTAGCGAAATAGCCTTTTCTTTGGTTGTCATAGAAAGTCCTTTGATTTATGACCGACAACGGAAGGTTTTTACGACACCGCCCTGAATGAAGCGAGCGATACCTGAACTACGAAAGATTCTATCAAAGCCATGGCCCGTTGCCAAAGAGCCAAGGTGTGCCGCAGGCCTAATGTAAACATCGTGTTATGTGACCGGAGCCCTACATTTGATCGTGACAAAGGCGGGCAAGCGTTGCAGAAGCCTCGGCAAACGAGCAGTCAATGCGTTTCGGTTTAGGATCGTGGCCATTAGCAGCAACACGAATCGCGACAGCATCCGGGCCATTCGCATCCACGGTGATAAACCGACCGTCAAACCAATCTGGATAACAGGAGTACGGCGAAATCCGCAGCGTCGTCATGGACGGAATCGCGAATAAGCCGCGCAGTTCAGGCAATTGCGAAAGCGTGGCGACCAGATCAGCCATCGCCCGCATTGAATCGGAGTTGAGTTTGCTGAAGTGATCGGCGGCTGATTGCCAAGTGGTGTCCCACGCGATTGGCGGCGTTGAGTCATCCATGGCATTACGTTAGGTCACATAACGGAAGGTTTTTACGACACCGCTTCTCTCCGAAGCCAACAAGCGTCGCAACACAAAACAGTTTACCAAATAGAATCGACGCTGCCAAAGACGCGGTGTCCACGGCGTGACAAACCAACAGGTGACAACGGAGCGAGCGGACTTGGCAAACCGAACAATGCTCCAACGACGAATCCGTGGCCCTGCGTAAACACCATGTTGGGCGGCACCTACGCGCCAATCAAGCGTTCGTATTCCGTATGATTGCCAATCCAGAACCACAACAATCCATCATCGGATTCAACGGCCAATGCACGAAAGTTTCTGCCAACACGCGCAGATCGAAAACGCCCTACTTTTTTGAAATGCAGCGCCGGATGCGTTGGGTCAGTTCTGAGCAGTGCGAAGTTCTTGTCGGCCAACTTGCGTATTGCGTCGGGCAGTTGCTTGTAGCATTCCCAGAACGCCGGGCTTGCGTGGTGATTCATAGCTGCGTCGACTTACCGGCCGCGTGATCCCGCAACGCGGCGTCGGCGAGAGAATCGAGACGTCCATCTTTCGCGTCGATTTCGATGCGTTTGTCGAACTGCGCAGCATCAAAGTCCAAGAACCACTCGCGGAACTTCGCAAGTTCCTCTGGTGGTAGATGTGAAATCGTCTTTTCGAGTTCTTCAAGCGTCATTGAGAGTTACCTTTCGAGCGGTGCCGCCCAACGGAAGATTTTTACGACACCGCCGTTGCGATGCCATTCAAGTTTGAACCACGGAAGATTCTACCAGCAGTGGGAAGCTTGAACAAACGACAGCGGTGTGCCGAAGGCCTAGCGTAAAAACCATGTTAGACGCCGCGGGCCATCAGTAGTCGACGCCCAAGTGCCAGCGAACACCAACGGATTTCAAGCGAGTCAAAACGGTCTGAAATTCAGCAAGGTCGGATAGAACGCCTGCGAAATCCGGTATGGAATCTGGATTATCAGAAATGTGTTTGGCGATTGCGTTAACGGTTGCCAGCCCACTATCCGCGTCGAACCAAGTGGCAGGCGGTAACTCGATGTCAGCATCACCGCCCTCGTCCTCCATGAATGCGGCAGCTTCGGCAGGGTCGATGCTGAAGAAGTCCATCAGGCCCGCAACGCCGAGATCGGCCGCGATCGACGATAGTTTGTGTTCGGCAGCCGATAAAGCCTTGCCATTTACGAAGGGGTCGAAATCAGGGATTTCACGTTCGGTGACGATGTAGAGTGCTGCGCCCATGAATCACCAGTAATCTAGCGGCGTCTAACGGAAGGTTTTTACGACACCGCCCTTAACGAAGCGAGCGATGTCTGAATTACCAAACATTGTACCAAGGCCAGCGATCGTTGCCAAAGGACGAAGGTGTGCCGAAGGCCTTAGCGTAAAAACCATGTTATGTGACCGGGGAGCTACCAGACGACGATGCCACCGTCATCCGCCAGACCGCACGGCCACGATCCACCGTTGTAGAGGCGGACAATCTCGCACCACCGATTCGGATTGCCAGTTGTGATCTCGCGGGCAGCCATGCGAACCGCAAAGTGCACTGCCCCAGCGGCGGCAGTGGTGTAGTTGTGCGCACCGTCAACCAGTTCGGGAACCGCGTCGGGCACAGAACGCAACGAAACCATTGCACGTTTAACGGCGGCGAGTTCGATAGCGGTATCCACGGGGTCGAGCGGAGGATTGTGGAGCGGGTCAGGTTGGTCGCGCGACGTGGGCAGCCAGTCCCACGCGTCACCGGAATTAGCGAGTGAACAACCGTGCGGCGCGACACCAAGACGTGTGAACCAAGAGGCAGCGTCGATCAAGCTATGGAGGTCGTCGATCGTCAATGCAAATCCGGCAGGTCACATAACGGAAGGTTTTTACGACACCGCCCTAAACGAAGCGAGCAGTGTCTGAACTACGAATGATTCTACCACCGGATGGAGGCTTGAACAAACGACAGCGGTGTGCCGTAGGCCTAGCGTAAAAACCATGTTGTGTGCCACTAGTGCCGGAATCGAACTATGCGGATGAGTCCGTCAAAGTCGCAATTACCGAGTTCGTCCTGCATCATCGAGAGAACGTCATCAGCGGAACCGCCGCCAGTACCTGCCCCAATCAGCGGAAAGGCCATGGATTCAAAGTTGTGTTCGGCCGCAAGCGCAACGGCATTGCGTGTGGAATCGCGGATTGATCGTTCCGAGGAACGCCACCACATGCTAATACCAGCGACATGGATTATGGATTTGAATGGGAGTTTGCCAGCGCCGGTCAGGACAGCGCCGCCGAGTGGAATTGGGCCGAGTTTGCCCAGTTCACGGAACGGAGCGTAGCCGCCGCGTTTCTTGATGGCACCGGAGACGCCCTGCGGCAGAAGCAGCCACCACGGAATGATGTTGCGGTTCCAAGCGTTCACGATGACGTCGACGTCTTGGTCGAGGAGGTCACCATCAACGGTTTGAATCTGCATTGATCTGTGGCACACAACGGAAGGTTTTTACGACACCGCCCTAAACGAAGCGAGCGATGCTTGAATCAAGATAGACTTTACCAATGCCAACGCCCGTTGCCTACCAACGAAGGTGTGCCGAAGGCCTAGCGTAAACACCATGTTGTACGCCCCGTCCACTACAGAGAGGCTATGAATTCAGCGCGAGCATCGCACCACCCCGAATCCGGTGAGGAATCCATGAATTGCAAAGTGCGATCCATGTGTTGAAAGCCAATCAGTTGCGCAATGACCGCCAGCTCCTCGTCGTCAGTGTCAGATTCTGCGATGCCGATGAAAACCTCAGCGAGATATTGCTGCCAAGAGGTAAGAACGATACGGGAATCCTCCGGCACCTCGACGTCCATTTGCACGAAGTTATTCGCATCAGGATCAAGAAAAGTGACAGTCCCAAAGTTGCCATCATCCAGCAGCGGAATCAAGCGCCCATTGGTGTAAACGTCTTGAGTGTCTGGAGCGAGAAAGAGCTCTTCAGGTGGGCCAAAGTGTATGTCGAGGTTGTGTGGAAGTTTTTTGGAGCGGTAAGAATCAGCAAAAACGTTCGCCACGCCAAGCGATTCAAGAGCAGCGAGGGATTCATCACGCGTCGACATCAGTGAAATCTAGGGGCGTACAACGGGTTTCTGTACGACAGTGTGTCGTACATGCTTGGAAAGGGGGGGAGAACGGGTGTTGATTTTAGCTGAAGGGGGCTCGGTCTGCAGCACTTGGGCGACCGGACGAGGGTGCGGGGACGCAGTGTTGCGTTCGCTGCTTCCGAGGCACGAGTGTGAAAAGCGGTGTTTTTCACACTGAAATCAGGTGGCAATCACACCTTCCCCTCTCGCAGACAAGACGAACGTCCTGCGGGGGGAGAATCCAACTCGCATTTGCGAATGGCTTAGGTTTTGATCGCCTGAGAAGGTTCCGCGTCTCTGATTCGCAGGATTCGCTTGGCAACCTCTCGCTGCACCTGCGAGAAGAACTCGGGCGACTCCAATCGCTCTCGTTGTGCCGCGGGGAGGCAACGCAGCGTCGGTTCCCAGATGTCTTGCAGTGGGATTTGCAAAGAAACCCAATCCTGGCGCGGCATCGTCGCTCGCATTCCCGGCAGTGGAAGCAATTGACCATCCTTCCAAATGTCCAACTTCACCGCGTAAGCGCCGTTTGAATCGGGGTTCGGATCCACCTCGAGCTGCATCCGGCCCACGGAGGGCCGACGCTTCGGTTGCCGTCCGGAAGAACCCGACGACGAACCAGGTTCGCCCTCCAACCGATCCAGTGGGCTGGCGACCGCAGTCGCTTTCCTTCGTGCGACCTTGGTGTACAGCGAGGTGGTTTCCAAATTGGTGTGCCCGAGCAGCTTTTGAATGAACCGAATGTCGGTGCCGGATTCGATCAGATGCGTGGCAAAGCTGTGGCGGAAACTATGTGGTGTGACCGCCTTGCCAATTCCCGACAGAATCCGAGCCTGCTTGACCGCACGTTGGATCGTCCGCGGAGAAAGATGCCGGCCGACACGCCTGTCTTCGGACGGAAACAGGTAGCCAACTCCTTTGGTGTGCCGCCACAACTGCCTCATCAGCGGTAACAGTTCGTCGGCCAACATGACGTAGCGATCCTTTTTGCCTTTGCCAAGTTGAACTCGAATTTGCTGGCGATCGAAATCAAAATCCGACCACTGCAAACGGGCGACCTCCGCGACTCGCAAACCGGTTGCATACAACACGGTGAGAAGCAGTTTGTCACGCAACGTGCGAGCGGCCTCCATCATTCGGAATCAGAGCGCCAAATGGTGACGGCTTGTCGACTCAGTCCTCAAAGACGTTTCAACGTATGGAGGATGGGCACTCTTGCCTTTTTATACCCCACAACTCGAAACACCAAAGATTAGTGTCCGATCAGAGTGGATTAGTGTTCCGCCAGAGCGGCCAAGGGAACACTCATCTCCGCTGATCGAACACGAAGCAGGTCGGCAGGAATGATCAAGCACAATCATGTGAGCCGTTTGGGCGTTAGCCCCGGTTGTGCGTGAAAACCGTGGCTAACGCCAACGGCTCACATACCCGATGACACCTGCGTACCTGCTTAATGGTTCTTGGGCAAGGGATGTTTGGCTTCGAAACGCCTGTATTTACAACGCAAACGGCTCCCAGAAGTTGTGGGGTATAAAAAGGCACTTTTGCACGTCAGAGTCGGCCAAGACCACCCATCACAACCTGAAGCGTGACGGCTTGTTGATTGAATCCTAACCCGAAGCGTGAGTTTTGGAGTTTTGTTGGCCAACGGCCTTCGTCATCGCAGCCAGGGGCATCGCCCCAGGGATCGAGAACGAAGGACAATTGGTTGGCCAACGGCCAACATCAACCCAAACGTTTTGAATTGAATTTGGCCGTTGGCCAAAATGGGTGCGTGTTCTTCTGCTCCAGGGGCGATGCCCCTGGCTATGTTGAATGAGGCCGTTGGCCATTCCCGCAAAAAGCGCAACTCCAAAAAGCGTGAGCGAGGGATCGCATGCCAATGCAACGAGCCTGTGGGTCCCTCGCTCACGCGTCGGGTTGTGAGCTCGAGGTCTCTCGGGGTTTCCGCTCCGAGCGAAGCAGGACGGCCCCATCCGGGGCGACACCGTGTGTTGCTGGCGTGCTGGTCTCGGGGCTTCCACCCCGAGCTATGGACGCAGACTCCTCCGGAGCCGTTCGGGCTCGTTCCCTCGAATGGTAACCGTCCTTGCAACGGCCGATGCCGTTTGGATACGACGGCCCCATCCGGGGCGACACCGTCGTGTTGCTGGCATGCTGGTCTCGGGGCTTCCACCCCGAGCTACGGACGCTGACTCCTCCGGAGCCATCCATGCCCAAGATGCCACCGTGCACTTTTGGTGCGCTCGCAGGTTGAAGCGGCAAGCCTCGAATGGCGTGAAACGTGGTAAATCGTGACGTTCGTAGCGATCAAGACACACACGTTTGGGCAAAAATCTCTCGACTTCGCTGTTTTGACTCAATTCCAGATTGAGTCATGAGCTGGCCTGGATAGCTTGGGAGTGTCGCCGCGAGTTGCATCGACGCCAATCAAACGGAGTGCGGGGCACGGGCCCCGGTCACGCGATTTTGCTAGAGGACGAAGGGTAATCAGAACATGAGCGAAACGAGTCAGCCGATGATCGACGAGGTGGATTTGATTCTCACCAACGCTCGACTGCGAGACGAGCTGGAACCATATCGTGATGATTCCATCGACGATCCGACCACGCGAAGCATGCCGCTTCAGAAGGAAAACGAATACCTGGCGTCGATCCTGGCCTGGGAACGAGCTCCTGCCCTCGCGATTGCCCAGTGGTTCGATCCACCGCTGCAAATCCCCGCCCCTGAATCGCTGGACGATGCAGCGTTGTCGGTGGAACTGCAGCGAACGATCCAGCAACTGCATTCTCAAAACATCAAACTCACCTACACCGACCATCTATCGGATCGCCAACTGTATCGGGTGATCTACCAGGACATCCTGCCCGCTTGCGAGAAAAAGGTCGACGCGCCGGGCAAGTGCCTGGAATGGCGATGTGTGGATGACAATGACACCTACCTGACCTACTACGCCTCTCCGGTCGAACGACGTCGGCACCAGGAAGAACATCAAGCAGAATTACCCAAGGCGAAACGCCCCAACTTCCGCCGCAGGCTCCCTGACTGAGCAACGTCCGACCACCTGGGTTGCCACTGACATTGGCAACCACCCCAAACCAGATTGCCCCAATGGAATGGGGACCTACTCGCCGGCCTTTTCGGATTGCAGGGAATCGATTCGATCGGCGATTGCCGCGGCCACCTTGGCATCTGGCCCCAAGTACCGTGAGACAACGAAATCGATCTCACTGAACTTCGCCGCGACCTCGTTTGTCTGACGAACGATCGCGTCATACAGACGCCCCGAAAACAGCAAGTGTGGCTGAACCACGATTCGCCCGAACCGACCGCTTGCCGCCAATTGCTCCAGCGTGTCAGGCAATCGCGGTTGAGCCATTGCATAAAACGTGGTGCCCCAACCACCCGCGTTGATCTCATAGCGATCCGCGATCGACTGCGAAGCGGTTCCCGAATGAGCCCCCTCAGGCATGCGTCCACGGAGCGTGACTTCGGTCAGCAATCGCATGTCCGAAGAAGCACAGGGATCCAAACTGCCGCGGCCCACCATCACCACCGCGGTTGATGGAGACGTTCCAACACCGGCTTTCCCCGCTGATTCCAGCGATTCGATCAATCGCTCGCGAACCAGATCGATCATGTGAGGTTGTCGCGAAATCGGGCGGCTGTAGCCAGCGATCCGGTTGAGCGTTTGCGTCTGGCGAGCGACGCTTTCCACCGCATCGGGAATATCGGACTTCGCATGCCCCGCGGCGAACAACAGCAGCGGCGAAACCGTGATCCGTTCCGCTCCGGCGTCCAACAAGCGTCGCCAACCTTCGTCGATCGTTGGCGATTGAAACTCCAACAGACAAGGCTGAACCATCGCTCGTCCAGCCAGACGCGAAGCCAATCTCTCGCCTAGCTCAAAGAATTCATCGGTCCCGCGTTGATCGCGAGTCCCGTGGCCGATCAGCAGAATTCCATGAGACGAGTGCCCCTTGGACCGAGACTGCAGATCTCGACCTGTGTTCAGGTTGGAGGTGGCTTGCTTTGCAGGTGAACGACCTTCCATCGAGCCAACCTCGCGGGCAAAGCCGATTACTGAACCTTTTGGGCGGAGCTGAAACCTTCTTTTTGCAAAGCGGCCAAAGCCGAGGTGACATCGAACCCAGCGTCATACTTCACGACGACTTTCTTGACTGTCAAAGTGTTCGGATCCGGCTGATCGACCAAAGCGACTTCGCTGACCGCTTCGTTCTTTTCCAGGGTTTCCTGAACACGAGGGAAGCAAGCGAATTGGCAGTGCATTTCAGGCACTTCCAAAGTCATCGTGCCAGCTTCGGCCATGACTTCCGGCGTTGCGACGACGGCAGCGGCGGTGGCTGTTTCAACTTCAGGTGCCTGATCAGGCGTGGCAGAAATGGCGACCATGATTCCAACGGCGGCCAAGGCGGCAACAACGTAAACGATCGATTTCATCGGGGAACTCATCTTGAATGGAAGTGATTTTGGAGGGCCTGGCGGTGGCAACATCACAGCGTCATCGCCGTTTCAGCCCAGCATCTAGCTTACCAATGCGGAATCCAGAATCACAACCGCCAAACCAAAGAGATGAATTTCACGCCCGAATGCCAAGCGTTTTTCGCGGCAAATCGCGGCGAATCATTGGCGAAGTGCGACAATGTGCCCCCAGCCTGGTCACGCTGCAGTGGCCCTCGACACCGCTCCATTTTCCGATTGAATGGCCTTCACGGCCGTTCGCAAGGGCGCGTCCAAATCCCAAGCCGATTTGGCACGTGGTTGCTCAACTTCCGAATCGTCGTTCTCAGAGGTCGTTTCGTTCTCTGCCGAAGGCTGCTCCGGCTCGGACGATTCCTTCTGCGGTTCCGAGGCCCCCTCGTCCGCAGCCGGCTCAACCTCCCGATCAGGATCGACCAACTTCAACTGAGCGTCCGCCAAATCTCGATTTTTAAGAGAAGGGTACGAGGCCTCTTCCCAGAAACGAGCCAATTGCCTGAGGTCCTCTTCGGAGACCTTCACATTCATGCCAGGATCAGGGCTCACTCCCCACACGTCTTCTTCCGTGTCGTCGATTCCACGGTGGATGTTTTTGTCGCTGGGCCGATAGTACTTGGCCACGGTCAGTCGCAGAGCACTGCGTCCATATTCCAAGGGCAAGATATTCTGAACGGTTCCTTTGCCATAGCTTCGCGTGCCGACGATCGTCGCTCGGCCATGGTCCTGCAGCGCGGCCGCAACAATTTCGCTGGCGCTGGCGGAATGCTCATCGATCAAGATCGCGACCGGCATCCGAGGTGGGACCAAAGTCCCGGCGGTCGCTGACACCTCGTCCTCGACCACACCGCCGCGAGTCTTGGTGCTGACAATTTTCCCGGAGCTTAAAAACATATCGCAAACTTCCACCGCGGCATGGAGCAGCCCGCCGCCGTTGCCGCGCAGGTCCAGCACCACCCCCGACACATCTGATTTCGGCATCAAACGGCTCAGCACATTTCGGAGTTCGCTGACCGTTTTGTCACCAAAGCTGGTCATTCGCACGTACACGATGTCTGGTTGCTGCCTCAAAAGAAACACCCAGTCGTTGTTTTCATCGCGGTGATCCCCGATGACCGATTCCAACTGAATGGTGTCCCTCATCACGCTCAACTTGACTTTTTCATCGCCACGCTGGACCAACAATTCGACGGTGGTTGCGATGGGGCCTCGCAAGCGTTCACTGACGGACCGGATGTCCAAATCCCCGACGTATTCATGGTCCACTTCGAGGATGGCGTCTCCCGGCATCAGCCCGGCGTGAAGAGCAGGCGAGCCCACCAGCGGGGTGATCACCCGGACCGGTTCGTTTTCAACCGGCTGATCGACATAGATCCCAATGCCGGCAAATTCTTGGTGAATCGTGTCCTGGAACGCTTGGTAGCTGACCGGGGGAATGTATTCGCTGTGCTGATCCAGCGTCGATGTCATGCCCGCCATCGCGGACGTCAGCAGAGTCCGTCGGTCGACCGGCTCGACGTAGAATCGATCGATCATCTCCAACGCTTCGCCCACCATCATCGCGGTTCTGGTTCGCTGGTGGATCACATAACACGCGAACGAGATGACCAGCACGGAACAAAGCAGCGTCAAGTTTCGTGGGAGCATGGTGAGGTCAGAAAACGGAGATGAGCGAGAACCCGCCCATCGTATCACGCCAACCGCCGTCCGACGAAACCCTGCTCTGCTAAACCCGGTTCAGTTCCGTCGAAGATTGCACGGCAGGCAAGCAAACACAAAAACGAGAGCCTTCGCCGGGTGTGCTGGCGACCGAAACATTGCCATCCTGAGCCTGGGTCAGATGCTTGACGATCGCCAGTCCCAACCCGGTGCCACTGGTGCTGGATTCTTCGTTTCGACTGCCGCGATAGAAGCGTTCAAAGATTCGGTTTTGCTCGGCCGATGGAATCCCCACCCCGGTGTCTTTCACAATCAACGCCCAATGCTCGGGCTGTTCTTCGATCGAAACCCGCACCTCTCCTCCCGTGGGGGTGTAACGAATGGCGTTGCCGATCAAGTTGTTGGCGATTGTCAGCGTCGCTTCTCGATCGGCAATGATCTTGGCCTTGCCGGGTGGGATTTCCGGAATCAAATCCAATCCATTGGCGACCGCAACGGGTTCGTAAGTCCGAATCGCGTCACCGACAATTTCCGCCAGTGAAACGCTGGACAGGTGCAGGTTTGCCGGCCCGGCCTGAGCCCTGGCCAACTGCATCATTTCGTGCACCAATCGTTCCAGCCGCAAGCACTGCGCGGTGATCTGCTGCATGAAGTGCAGAGCCGCATCGGGATCGTCTTGGACCGCCAACTCGACCGTTTCAGCGTATCCCTTGATCGCGGCCAAGGGTGTTTTCAGTTCATGCGACACGTTGGCGATGAATTCCCGACGCATGTCCTCCACGCGGCGAGATTCCGTTTCATCACGCAGCGACAATTGCAAATTCGACTCTTCGCCGGTGTCAATCAGATCCACCCGCACCCGCAAAGGACGAATGACACCCTGGTCGTGCACTTCCACCGCGAACTCCTGCGGTTGCTGCTCTTTGACCGCCGAACGAATCGACGCCAACAACTGAGGCACCCGCACCAACTCGGTGAAGCAACGACCGAGCAACGCGTCACGCTTTTTCAGCCCCAACAATCGAACCGCGGAGGGGTTGATCAGGAGGACAGAGAAATCCTTTGCCAACACGATCACCCCGTCGCTGAGCTGCAACAACGCGGAGGCGTTTTGTTTGGTTTCCGCGTGCAGGCAACGAAGCCGTTCTTGCCACTTTTGGATGTCTTCGGTGCTCTCGCGAACGTAAGCGGAAACCGCGTCGTCCCGTTGCGTGTCGTGCCAATGGCGAAACACCAGCGACAATCCGATGATGGCCAGACTGCCCCCCCCGACCAACCAGGAGGATGCCCCGGCGATGACCAAAATCAGAATCAGAACCATCCCGACGATGGCAGGACCGAACGACCGCCATCGTGGTTGGGAAAAGCAGATCGGTGAAGGTCTTGGGCGGGCGTCCGGGCTCATACCGTCATTCGATTCGACAAAGGCAAACGTGACATCACTGGCAGGTTGTTTCATCCACAGATAACGGCCATGCTAATTTGGGACGCATGCTCGATGTCTCGCTTTTCATTCAGTGACCGCCAAACCGTCCCAGTCTACCGTTTGGTGTTTTCCACAGCATCTCGCAACATAGAAGATTTGATGAAGGTTCCTGAGGGGCAGCGTGGTTCGCGAATGGGGATCGACCGGACCGATTCGCCCCCCGAGGAAACCGAGCGGATTGGTGCGACCTCGATGCCATTGGCCGATTTCGCGGGTGGTTGCCTGACATCTCTCAGTTCAGTGGTGTTGTCCTGCGGCTTGCTGCTGATCAACGGTGCCTTCGTGATGGCCTCTTTGTCGGCGTTGGGTGCGGCGGGAGTGAAATGGTTCGAAAACGAAAAGGTCAGCCAATTTTTCCTGTTCGGCGGGCCCGTAGCTCTGCTGATCGTCCAGTGGATGATGCTCGATTACCTCCGGTTCCTATGGCGACGACGCCACGCGGGATAAATCTCTGAAACCGACCTGCATCACTTTTCGGGGGGACTCGCCTCTCTTTTCCGCGTCAGAATGGTCGGTCTGGTCAGATCGTAGCGGTGAAAGGGGTTTTGAGATGACTGGATGTTGCCCGGTTCGGCAGGAAAAGCTGTTACCGGTCACGTGATTTGCGTAAACTGGGAAGCCTCTTCTGATTGATCGCCGCGCCACTCTTCTGTGACGGTGCCCCGTTGACCGGACCAACGTCTTTCTCGACTCTCCACTTCCTGATACCGATGGATCGGTACTCGGGCCAAATTCATGCGCCGGCATCCCGATGCCGCCGGGATGCGAGCGATCGCTCCGTCCGCTTTCTGCCCAACATCGCGACGATCTTCCCCGGACCGGCAGGCTGCGGCAGGCTGGTAGCGTGCCTGCTCTTCGCAATTGGTTTTGCCGCCAACCTCACAGCGCAGCCTCCTGGTACCACGCCCCTCCCGGAAATCATCCGTGGCGAATCCGGCGGTATCACTCCCGATGCGTTTTTGTTTCTGGACGAATCGGGAACGCCTGTGGTCATGCCTCGAATGTCATTCGAGGAAATCGATCGCTTGCGTCGATTGGAACAGGGCATTCAGGTGCAAGACCGCCGCGCCACGTTGCAACGCATCAACTTGGTCGGTTCGGCCCATGATCAGCGTGCTGAATTCGAATTGGACTGCCACTTCGTCATCGACCCTCGAAGCACTCGAGAGGGCACGTTGACTCCCATTGTCCTGGACCTGGGCCTCAACGGCTTCCATTTATTGGAACCTGCGGTGGTTCAGATGGTCCCCCATGACGATGACGTCGGTCTCAACAATGGATCCCGCGAGAGCGACTCGAATCGGGACGCCGAGTCAGACGAGGCATCCTCGGATGCCGGACCGGAGCGGGAACTGGCGCGTGCATTCGTTCGTGTTGCCCAAAGCAAAGCCGCCGCACGCGATGAGCTGCTGGACGCGGCATCGTCCGCCAACGGCAACGGCAACGCCGCCCTAGGAAACTCTTCACGAGCCAATGCTGGGTTGAGCTATGAACTTGTCCTGCCTGCCGAAGCCGCCTCGCCCAACAACCCCATCGACTGCATTTGCAAATTGAAGATGTCCACGCGAGTGCGCCGTCTGGGACCGCTGACCAGCTTCCTGCCCCTGTCACTGCCGACCGTCCCAACGCGGGTCGAAATCTCTGTCGACCCTCACCAATGGGAAGCCAACCGGAATTCGCCTCCTCTGATCACCGCTGAGATCGTCGGCAATGGACGTGAAGTCTTGCGTCAATTGGCCCGCCGAGAATCGGACTCCGAGGATGAGTCGAAACGACGTTCGCGTTTTGAAATCGACAGCCAAGGCGGTGAATTCGCGTTCAAGTGGCAATGGCTGCCTTCGGCCACTCAGGCCGCTCGCCTGTTGGAAACCGAATCCAATGCGACCTTGCGTTGGGAATCCCCAGCCGACCCTCCCACCATGCAAGTTCAGATGATCGTTCGCAACTTGCGAGGGCAGCTGGACGACTTTGAAATTGAGTTGCCCGAACGAGCGGTCCTGCTCGGCAGTCCTGAAGTGGCCATCAACGACGACAGCCGAGACAACGCACTGTCGCCTGAGACCAATGGTGGCGACGAAGTCAGCGACACGGCATTTGAAACGGGCACCGCCATGGATGTCTCCGATTCGGGCTGGACGATGACCTTGTTGGGGGATGATCCACCGAACAGTGCAACCTCGCAGAATCAACCCAAGACCAATCCACCGCCAGAATCCAGTTCTGCGCCCACACGTCGCGTTCGTTTTTCGACCGATCGCGCCGACGCGATGACGTCGACGTCGCTGGTCGAGGTTCGCTTGCAACTGCGTTTGCCGGTTCCCGAAGCTTCCGCGACCACCCCTTGGATCATGCAGTTGCCCCGAGTCCCCGATGCAATCGGTCATCGCGGAACCGTGACCGTGATCACCGCGGAAGACCACCGACTTCGGTGGCGTCCGCGGTTGGGTGTGGAAGCGATCGCATCGGATGCCGCCACAGTCAATGTCGGCGAACGTGCTCAAACGTTTCGGTTTCTACGCGACGCGTTTCAGCTGCCCGTTTGGTTGTCAGGAAAGCAGCGACAACAACGTCTGAAAATTGCGATCGACCTGAGCATGGCCAACCGCCTGGCTCGATCCGTGATGACGGTGCAATCCAGTGGTGCTGGGATCGACCCGCAAGACATGCAGTTGGATTTGTCGGGATGGCGTTTGACGCACCTGACGGCCGATGACGCAGAGACGGAACTCGATGTTTCCATCTCCGAAGGTTTGGTGCAGTGGCAAGCCGATGCGTCCGATGGCAAATGGCCTCGCCAATACGTGATCACTTGCGAACGCATCGTCACCGAGGAGATGGTCTCCGATCCTCTCACGCTGACACTCCCCAAACTGCAAACGAACGAATCGTCCAGTGCCGTCACGGAAGCCTCGCTTCACGTCACCGATGCGAAACGTCTGCAATGGTCCGTGGATCTCTCTCAAAGCGAGAACCTCCAACGCATCAACAATGATTCCTCCAGCCGTTTTCGGTTGCTGTCGGTGGACGGACCATGGAGTGTGACCGGCAATTTCACGGAACGCCCATTGCGTCTGAACCTCGCTGGCAGCACCTCGATGGGCACGCAAGGAAACCAGTGGATTAGCCAAACCCGTTGGACGCTCACCAGCACCATCGATTTAGAAGGCATCTTGCCGTTTGAAATCCCGACGCCCGACGAGCAAAACGTCCAGTGGACCTCGGTCGTCGATGGCGTGCCAGCGATGGTTCGGGAATCGGAATCGGACTCCCTTTCCGATGGCTGGATCCAATACGAAATCGTCACGCCTCGTCTGTCGGTCGGAACCCATGAGATTGAACTGGTTTCGCGATCCTTGTTGCGGGACCTTCTGCATGCGCCCAAGGATTCCCAAACGCTGATCCGCCCTGAGTCCGACGCCGTCAACGGCATCGACCCGAGCGAGGTCGTTGACGACATGGGGGATTCCAGCACGATTGCCAATGGCTCAGCCGAAACCAAGGACCAACCGACGCTGGCCAATGGCGAGAACTCGCCAAGCGATGCTTCCGATGGTGAGGGTGCGTCTGCGAACTCCCAGGACGATGCCCCGGACGGTGCCACGGACCATCCATCGAACACGGATCCGCCGCCCATCGTGGACCAAATCCTCGTCGCCATTCCAACCCCGATCGCTGACCAAGTCACACTGGAAAAGGACTATCGTCTGAACCTTCCCAATTCGGTCGTTGACGGCGTGGGGCAGATTTGGATGGCCACCGTCGGCGATGAACGGTTGCTTTCCGGCACTCGAAAGTTGGCGTCATCTGAAAACGGTGCCGCCCCAATCCTCACCAATGAATGGTCGCTGACTTCGATTCCGGACGCTCCATTCTCATTGCGATTCCAACAGGAATCACTCGAAGAATCCCCTGTTCGCGTCACTCGAGCGGTGCTTCGAAGCTTGGTCGGTCAACGCACACGCCATGAACAATTGATCGCGGTTGTCGAAGGCGGGCGACAAATTTCGATAGGTTTGTCGGAACAACTCAAAACCATTCGCATTGAAACTCGATTGAATGGGAACCTCATCCCAACCTCGCGAGGTCGCAGCGAATTGCGAATCGACATGCCGGCGATCGCAGGGGTGGGCCCCACGCAGACGAGCGACCCCGACGCGCCCTCTCGACACCTCCTGGACATTCGCCTGTGGACCGAAACGGAAGCCAGTCCGTGGTGGACCGGCATTGAACCGCTGATGCAACTGCCGATTGGATCGGCCCAAATCGATTGGCAATTGTCGGTTCCCACCGACTCCCACCTGTTCTGGGCTTCGTCGTCCTGTGGTCGCTTGATGCGTTGGGAACGCGAGCAGTTGCGATTGTCTCGGCAGCCAATCGTCGATGACACCGAGTTGCTGGAATGGGTCACGTTCCCCTTCCAAGACAACACTTCGCTGCTCAGTTCACTCAAAGAATCGACGGCCAATGCCGCGTTCACCGTTCCTAGCAACCAATACCTTTTCTACTCCAGCGACCCGCATGCGTTCTCAGCGTTGACCGTGTCACGGACCTTGATGTGGTTGGCAGTGGGCAGTTTATCGTTGTTGCTTGCAGCCTCGACTCAGTTGTTCCCGAAGAGCCGGCATCCCTTTGCAATCATCTTGCTGGCGGTGGTGTTGGCTGGTGTTTTGGTCGCTGCTCCTGATGGAGTGATTGTGACTGCGCAGCTGATCATGATCTCGTTGGTTCTGGTGGCGGTTTTCTACGCCATCTCGGCATTGATTTCGCCCCCGACCTCCGAGCGTGTTCTGCAGTCATCCGGTGCCTCGCGTGCTTCCGAGAAGATCCCGCCTTATGGCTCCACTCACCTCAACCGAAAGGGACAGGGTTCCTCACCGGGCTCACGATCCGTCACCCATGAAGTAGCGGACCCGCATGCCCCCAACGGATCTTCACGCCGCCGTGTCGATTCAGGCCAGCGTTCCAACGAAGACTTGGACTCGCTTCCCAATTCGTCGGATGAAGGCATTGATGAAGAAGGAGCCACGGCAAGCCACTCCCCAGGAACTTCATCATGAAGCGATACGGATCGAACAGATCGATCGGGATGATGATCCTGGCAACCTGGATGACGCTGACCTCACTGGCCCTCGCTGACGACCCTCCGACCGAGACCCTCGATCGCGAAAAAGTCACCGAGACAGCCACGGACGAAAACTCGGCGGATGAAACCTCAGAACCGCAGGAATCGGTTGAAAAAGAATCAACCGAGAAGGAACCCACTGCGGTCACCCCGGTGGAAACCGAAGCCCGTTCCCGGGAAGCGTCCAAGACGTTGGCTCAGTGGACAGCGCTCGCGCAACAGGTACGCAGCGACGAATCCTTGCGTTGGATCTCGCTGTTTGGTTCCCAGATCGCAAGACTGGTGCCGGATGACTTTCGCCCCGTTGCTGCTGACGAACTGAGCCAAGCACTGGACGAAGCAGCCAAAGTGGATCCCGAGTCATCGACCGACGACATCCTAGAATGCGAAATGGTGGCGACGATTCAAGACGGGGCCTTGATCAGCAAGGCAAGTCGGATGCTGTTTTCGTCCCAAGCCGGCAGCCGACAACCGTTTGGCAAAGTCAGCTTTGCCGTCTCCCGACTGCGTGAAATGGATGACGAATCGGGGTTTGAAACGGACTCGTCGACCGCTCTCTTTGAGTCCAGCAATTCTGGATTGCTCACCATCGTCACCAGTGGTTCGGATCGGCCACTGGCCAATCGAACGCTGGCATGGGATTGGCGACAACAGGCGATGCCCACATGGAACGGAAGCCGCTGGGAACTCGGACTGCCACGGGCTTTGATTTCGCGGTTGTGGATCCAAGTCCCCGCCAACCAGAGACTGCATTGCGAGCAAGCGGTGTTGCGAGAAGTCCCGCCGGAGGCGCTGCCCAGTTGGTACGAAAACATCTCTGACAACAACCTCAGCGGCGCGCCGCCAGAAGACAGTCGTTGGATCTTCGTCGAATCGGCTGGTTCACAGCGATTGGATTTGCAATTGCAAACGTTGGATGAGGCCGCTGCTGAAGTGCAAACCGCAACCATCGTTCGCGGTTGCCGGATGACGTTGGATCACGATGGCTCGATTCTGAATTGGCAATGTCGTTTGGTCATCGACCCTCAGCCCATCGCCTCCATCCCTCCTTGGGTTTGGCTGCGAGGCGATGTGACTCGCATCGAGGTTGACGAGCGTGAAGTCCCATTCACCTCTCGCCCCTTGGTCACACATCCCGAAGACGCCGTTTCCCAAACATCACCTGCGTCGATCATCCAATTGGCTGCCATCGACGAAGCCGACGTCCCTCCCGCCGCCGATTCACGGGTCATCTTGGTGGAAGGAACTTCGCCACTGAATCCAAACGGCGATTCCATCTCGCTGCCGGAGCCGATCTTCCCCACTTCGTTTGTGGTCTCCGCGGCGCCGTGGCAATTGCAGTGGACGATGCCCGCGCACCTGTTCGCAACAGGTTGGCAATTGCCGGACGACTGGCAACTCCTACCGCCCCCAAAGGAGGCTGCCTCGTCGTCCGACTCCACTTCGATTTGGAACGCAATTGGACCGCCTGTTTCGCGAGCCCCTTGGGATCCAAAGTTGCTTTCTGAAACGACCGATGACACAGGCAATCCCGATGCAGCGCCGGTTCCTTCGCTGGCGAACTCATGGGGACTCCAACTGGCCCAATCCGAGCCGCTTCTCTACGCGGATCATCAAGCTCGATTCCTGCTCGAAGACAACGCCATTCAAGCGCGTTGCTCGATTCAATTGACAATGGCCTCCGATCGATTGGCGCCCATTCAGCTGGAGATCCAGGATGGTTTCTCCTTCGATTCGATCACAGTGGGCGAAACTCGCCGAACCCTGACCATCAACGCTCCCAATCGCCGCGGTCGTCGCATCACGGTTTGGCCAAGTCCCGATGAAATTCAAACACGATCCAGTGGGGAGGGAACCCTGGAGATCCGTGCCACAGGACAAACCCGGCGAGACCCCAACAACCCTCGCGTGAATGCCCTGTGGATGATACGAGTCATCCATTGCCCTGGGCAAATGACGGCGGCGGTGATTCCACCGGCGGACATGGGCTGGACAGCGGAAACCGCGATCACGCCTTCGCGAATCGAATTCTCGGAGCTGTCCACCGAGCAACGACGTTTCTTTGCGCCACTTCCTGGTGATGCGATCGTCCTGAGTCAATCGATTCGCCAAACACCTTCCCTCACTTTGGAAACCCCCGACAGCACCATCGTCGGCTCGTGCCAAACCAGCTTGACGATGGTTCGCAACGGCATCCAACAACGGGTGCAGGTACAAGTCGAAGGTTTGCCGCAGACATCGCGGTCCGTCAAAGTTCGCTTGGCTGCAAGATCCGAACAATCTCCACCGGAAGACATGAAATGGCAAACTCGCCTTTCGCCTTCATCGGCATTCAATTCCGTGGAGGACGAAGGAATCGTGCTGCGGTGGGTACCGCGTCAATCCATGAAACCGCAACCGGAACGGGAGGGCGAACCCCCACTCGCCACCGACGTCGCCCAGGCCACGCCAGCACCGGTTGGAACCGGCGGATGGTTTGAGTGGAGCATTCCGGTGCCACGGAACTTCAGTGACCAGTCCTCCTTGATTGGGACTTGCATCCATCCGACCAGCGACAGCGACGTCCAACCCCACAAGCATGCAAAACCGGAGTCACATCCAATCGGTTTGTTCCGCTTGGCAGACGCAACCTCACAAACCTGCGAACTGTCGATCGACTCGGAACTGCAATTGGCTCATCCGGTGGCGAATTTGGTGGGTATCCCGACCGCCAACATCGCTGCTGAAACGGCGCCTTTTCGTTATCGCTACGAAACCTCTCCGCACGTGGTCATCCAGGTTCGTCGCAAAAACCAAATGCCGCCATCGAACCTTGTGCGTCAACAACTCACGCATGTGATTGCTTCGGCCAGTGGCGCCGATCGAGTTCGAACCCGTTTTGAGATCGTTGCCACGCAGCCCATCGAAGTCGAATTCCCTTGGGACGCTCACCTGATTGAGGCCAGAATCAATGGGGTGGAAGTGCAACCGGAAATGACCCGTCAACATCACCTTCGGTTTGCAGCCCCCCCTCAATCCGAAGCGGTCTTGGAAATGGAATGGACGACCACGTCGTTTGAAACGTCGTGGTTGCGACGAACACAGATTTCGGATTTGCGTGTCGTCGGTCTGACATTGAGTTCGCAGTTGCGCGTCAGCCCGGCCGAAGACAGCCTGCAAATCCCACTGCTAGGTTCCTCCGAGGCACCGCATTTGATCTTCTCCCAGATCGTGATTGGAGTCGGCTGGGTCGGTGCATTGGTGATCCTCGCAATCAGTCTCATCGCAGGCTGGGCAGCGCGTTGGGGAGTCGCCTGCGGTCTGGCGTTGAGCCTTTTCGCGATGCTCCTGTGGCCGGAAACGTTTGTTTCGTTGACTGCCTGGGTCGCCTTGCCGTTGACGATCAGCTTGCTGCGTTTGACGACTCAACATTGGCAATCTTCTCATCGATCCGAATCGTCGGTGCGGCAACCGCCGGCCGGCCCCGCTCCATCGAATCGCTCCGCTTCCCCGTCCCATTCGGCGGGTGGAGATCCGCCCAGCGATTTTTCAAGTTCCGCATTGCTACGAAACTGGATCGGCTGGGCCATGATCGGAACCTTCGTGATCAGCGGTGGCGTGGCATCCGCACAAACGAGGGACGTGTTGGTGCCATTGGATTCCAACAACCAACCCATGGGCAACAAAGCGTACATTCCCGAGTCGTTGTATGAGGACCTGTTTCTCATCCGATCAGATGAGCGTGTTCGCCAGGTTTCGTTCCTGAATACGAATTACGAATTGGATTTGACCTCCGAACGTTCGAAACGAGCCATCAGCTTGGCTCGCGAAGAATTCCCAATCGAATTGCTGGCACGATTCACCGTCGAAACGTCCCTGCCCAGCAGTCGACTTCGACTTCCGTTCTCGCCTGAATCCATCGAAGAGTTGGTGCTGATCCGCCCGGACGAAAGCACGCGAGTCTTGACGACCACCACCGACGACCAGCCGGGGACACTGATTGTGGTTCCATCCGGCACACGATTCGACCTGCAACTTCGTCTGCGATGCGAAACCTCGCATCGCGCCACGGGAACGCAAATCACGACGGAGCTGCCCAGTCTTCCACAAGCTCGTTTGGTCGTGCGTCGCGACTACCGCATTCACAATTACCGGGTGGTGACGGACAACATTGCGTGGCCAGCGGTGGATCGCCCAGTTGGTTTTGGCGTCATCTCATCCAATCAGTTCGCCATTGGACCATGCAGCCAACTGCACATTCATTTGCAAAGCAAAGCAACCGCCGATGCTCTTGCCAGCGACATCGTCCCGGCCTCCGAAAGCGAAGCCGACACTCCCAACAACGCCGACGGCGAGACACAACTGCCGGAGGCTTGGAACAACGCATTGCAATGGAAACGGCGTTATTGGTTGAACGCCACCACGAACCATTGTTCCGTCGAATGTGAGTTGGAGCCTTTGCAATCACCTCCCCCCGGCGGTGAAGTCATCCTTCGGTTCCATCGAGAAACCACCTCGATCCCACGTTTGCTTTCTCGCGACTGGAAGTTGCTGCGGCAAACGACTAACCAATGGATGCTGACACGCGTCAGTTCATCGACCGAACCCATTCGATTGGTCTGGGACCTCAGTTCGGCTTGGTCAGCAGGATCCGGTGCCCCCGAATCCGAAGCGAGCAACACGGAACCGAATGACTCTGACAATCCACCCGAGTCGCCGGTCGATGACGAACGTGTCCTGAGCTGTCCCGGTCTCTCCTTGCACGATCACTGGCAAGAACCCAAAGACGCCGACTCAACCCTCGCCAATTCACGCACCGTTTTTTCGGAAACGTTGGTGGCCTGGACGCTGTCGAGTGAACTGCAGCCGCTGTGGCCCGCTTCCTTGGGTACCGAACGGGTTCCGGCGGAACAATTTTATGCCCAATGGTCGGGATCCATCAGTCGCCTCGACCGAGCCGCCAAGAGTTCTGGTACCACCCCGATTGTCCGCATTGGCATTGTGGACCGGAGCCGCTTGGTCTTTCATGCGAAGCAAGAGATCCACTTGGATGCGTCGCACCAATCCATTCGTCTCGAAGCGACCTTTGACCCGAACCCGGTTGCCGCGGATTCCGCCACCACCAATCCGGTGCTTGGAACCATCGATCCCAATGGCGAGGACACCACACCGACGCTGCCGGAGAGCTTTCGTCCGCAGATGATCAAAATTGCGATTCCGCCCCAAGCACAGATATTCAACTGGCGGATTCAACAACCTGGCCTGCCCGACACTTCTCCGGCCGCTGCCGGTGGCGTGGCTTCCGAGGCTCCCGGGACCACCAATCTCGACGATGAGGAAGAGGATGCGATCGTTGATCCGACCACCAATCCGATGGACTCGGGATCAGCCGCCTCAGGCACGCAGTGGAAATTGGTTCGAGAAGACAACCACGATTGTCTTTTGATCCGCTACGAAGGCCGAGGAATGGAGGTGTTGGTGGAAGCTCAAGTTGCACAGCGAAAGTCAAATGACAATGCATTGGCGTTGATGCACATCGAACCGGTGCATTCCATCGGTGACATCTCCTCCGTGAATGAAGTGGTTGTCTCACGTTCGGCCAACGCCAACATCCAGTGGAAGACGCCCCCTCCGTTGGAAGGCGAAAAGTCAGGGGACGCGGGCCCAGCGTCCATGCTCGCTGCAGGGAAGATCCTGATTGATCAATGGTTGATTCGTGACTCCGCGTTGAATGTGCTGGGAGACGCTCGATTTCGGGTGACTCCGATCCGCCACCCTTTTCAGACGGATGTCCGGGTTGCATTGCGGTGGGAAGAAGGACGCTGGATCGCTCAAACGGACATTCAGTTGAATTCCAAGCAATCACCGGACTTCCTCGATGTTGAAATGCCGTCGCGTTGGTGCGACGCGCTGCAAATCCATCCGCTGTGTGCGTCAACGCGTCAACCGACGCTCAGTCCCGCTCGGCAGGTCATCCGCATTCGCTTGGCCGACAAGGGCATCCGCTCCATTCGCCTGACCAGCCGGCTCGCGGCGGGTGATTTGTTGCGTGTGAGTGTCCCCAAAATTCGCGTGTTGCAATCACAGCGTGCACGCACCGACATCGTGGTTCCCAACCGCTTGACGAACGCTCCGATCCGCTGGGAAACCAACGGTGTCGAACCCATGCCGCAACAAAGGTGGAATCTGCCGGCCCAAGAGGCCCTCGCCAAGAGCGTCGCGACGGACAAGGCACCGACCAACAACGAACCGGCCAGCCGTTCGAACGAGGAAGACACGGCCCCAACCCTCACTCAACGGACCTCTGACGGCAACGAAGAACACAGCTACTTCCGAGTCGCGAGCGAGAACTGGTCGGTGGAACTGGAACCGTTGCGCAAGACCAACAACGTCGCTGCAATCGTGCATGCGGACCACCAATTGCTGAACGATCGTTTTTTGGTCAGTCGGTTTGACATCGTTCCCGGCGATGCCTCTCACTTGACGCTGAACCTGCCAGAGCACGCTCATTTTGTGGCGGGTTGGACAAATGGACTGCCGGCAGACGTGATCCCGGCACCAGAAGGGAAGCTCCAATTCCTGTTGCCGTTGAGCCGTCTCAGCCAGGGCATCGAGGTTCTACTGGAAATGGATGAAGGACTTCGAAAACCCAACCAGCGAGAATCAAGCACACCTTCATGGGATGAGATTCAAACGCCGCCTCCGTGCACCTACACCCGATTGCTGTCTCGGCGAAGCAACCCAGCGAATTTGCTTGCACTTTCCAATCCAACTTCGGCTGCCGCCGTCGCAACCACTGACGATCCAGACGAAGGAAACGTCACTTCCATCAAACCAGACACCAGCGGTTCGAACCAAGAAAACTTGGCAACCAAGGGGAATCGATGGAAAGCGATCACCTCGGATCAACGCTGGCAAATCTTGGCGACCAACACCGTTCGCTCGATTGCCGCCGCTTCCGATTCGTTGGCCGATCGCCGCGATGAAGAAGTCGCCGCCTGGATGAAAACTTGGCTACAACGTTACGCCTCGATCAGCCAATCCGCTGGCACCCGATTCGACCCGACCAATGCTTCCATCGAGGACTCGGTATCGCTGGAGCGACTTTCCGCTGAACTGACCAACCGCCCGCCGGAATCTCTGTTTTCATGGAGTGAAATGGAGTCTTTCCTGGCGTTGCAAATCCAACGTTACTCGGCCAACGAAACCGATGAATGGTGGCAACTCAACGAAGCATCCAAACTGGGTGACGGCCAGTGGTCCTTTGTGCTCACAAGTCAACAGCCAGACCGCTGGATCGTGGACAGCCAATATCAGTCGAGTGAACAATCGCTGCCCCCGCAATGGTCGACGGCATCCCCATCGTCGATGACCATGCAGTGGGCACAGCATGGCATGCGGTTCCTGCTATTATTGACCAGTGCCTGTCTGTTGATCGTCTTGCGTTTGCAACCCAGTCGAACTCGACGCAACACCCCACAAGCAAACTGGGTGACGAACATTCAGGACTTGATGGCTCACCCCGCGACCTGGATTTTTGGACTTGGATGCATCGCAATGATTTTAGCACCCATCCCACTCGCACTTGCTTTGATGGTCACCGCGGTGATGCTCAGCGGATTCGAAACGTTTTGGAAAACGCTTCGAAGGCGATTGCGTTTGTGGGCCTCTGCCTTGCTGGTTCTCATCCTGTGCGGCTGTCCTTTCGAACACGTGGCGGCACAGCCCAACGAATCCCCCAGCCCGTCCGTCATCGCCGACACGATGCAATTGCGGGAGGGGTGGAAATTGCAACTGGTTGCTGCCGAACCGATGACCATCGATCCAGTCTCAGCCGCATGGGATCCGCAGGGTCGATTGTGGGTTGTCGAAATGCCCGACTACCCACAACCTGCCGAGGATGTCAAACCGACGAAGGGCAGGATTCGTGTCCTGAGTGACACCGATGGCGATGGCGTGATGGACCTAGCCACCACATTTGCGGAGGGGCTCAATTTCGCAACGGGAGTGCTGCCATGGCCCTCGCGAAAATCAGGCGAACAGGATTCCGACACGCCGGATGCCTGGCTCGATGGAGCGATCGTGACGCTGGCGGGAGAGATCGCTTGGCTGAGAGACACCGACGGCGACGGATTGGCAGACGATCACCAAACTTGGTTCCGTGGCTTCACGACGGGCAATGAGCAACTGCGAGCGAACCATCCAACTCTCGGACCGGATGGACTGGTCTACGTCGCCAACGGGTTGCGTGGCGGAAAGATCGAAGCGGTCGCCCCTCTGTTCGATTCCAAGACTGGCCCCCTCACGCTTTCACAAAATGACTTTTGCTTCGACCCTCGCGGTGGCCACTGGGGAAGAGTCTCCGGCAACAGCCAACACGGTTTGACGATCGATGATTTCGGTCGCCGAATCGGTTGCAGCAATCGCAACCCCGCGATCCAGGCGGTCCTGGACGCCAACACTATCCGACGAGATCGTGAATTGGCACCGGTTGATGCGTTGTTGGACATCGCCGCCGCAGGTGAACAATCTGAGGTTCATCCGATCAGCGATGCCTGGACGACCAGCCATCTTCATGCCGGTCAATTCAGCGCCGCTTGCGGTGTGTTGGCGGTCAACGACGAGTGGTTGCTGGTTTGTGAACCGACCGGATCCCTGGTCCAACGACAGCAACTGCGATTTGATGGTGAAAACTGGCAAGCGACGCGAGAGCCAGCTGAAACCGAGTGGCTCGCCAATGCACACACCTGGTTTCGCCCGGTGGACTTGGTGGCCGATCAACATGACGCAGTGCTGGTGCTCGACATGGCTCGCGCCGTGATCGAGCATCCCGATTGGGCGCCCGAGGAACTGAAGAATCGCCCCGACACATGGCACGGCAACGACCTTGGCCGCATCTGGCGTTTGATTCCGCCGGGTGCCGAGTCGGGCTTTCAGTCCATTCGAAACAACCAAGACGCCATCGAAGCATTGCGTTCCGACGATCCTGCCCGCCGATCCTTGGCGACCCTGCACCTGACGCAGCGATTGGCTGACCCAACGTCCAAGCCACTCGTCGAGAAGAAACTCTCCGAACTGCTGCAATCACCTGAAACCAACCCGCCCACCCAAGCCCGTGTGGCCACCTTGCTGGCTCAGCTCGGACGCCTCGCTCCCGCACAACAATCCAAGCTCACCACCGAATCGGAACCTCGCCTGCGAGCCATTGCCGCGCAGCTCACACCCCGATGGGACGCGAAAACGTTCCGTTCTTTCGTGCGTGACGACAGTGCGTTGGTCCGCCGCGTTGCCTTGGAAGCCTTTCTCGCGTCGGACGCATGCGAAGCAATCGCAAGTCATCCGCAGTCCGCGGAATTCCAATCCGTCACGGACTCCCTGAACAAGCTTGCGGTGGAACAAGCGGATTCGAACTTGGTCGCAAAACTGCTTCCCACTGTTCCGCCACCGATGCTGCAGGAACTCGTTCGTCGATCGATTGAAGTGGACGAAACCCAACTCACTGCCGCCCATCGATCCAATCTTCTGCGCTGGATCCGGCGTTCAGCCGCGACCGATCCCGAGACAACACTGGATCTGATTTCAAGCGTCGATGACAAAAACGACGCGCTCCAATTCGTTGCCAACTGGATCTCTGGCGTGCGATCGACCGCCAAGGTCAAGGCGGCGATCAACGGCACCAAAGCGGATTTCTTCGCTCTTGTCGCGGAGACCGCAAAAGCGACCTTGGTGGATCCCAATCAGGACCATGGCCGACGCAAAGATGCGGTGGAGGTGTTGCTTCCACTCGCTCCCGATTCCCCTGAACTTCGTGATCGACTGACGGATTCCACGGACGCCGATCTGCGTTCGCGCATCTTGGACGGGCTGTTGAAAACGGACCCTGAATGGACGCGTTCGATTTTGGTTTCACATCAGGATCCCTGGCGACCGGAGGAACGTGCTGTGGTCTGCCGACGAGCTCGTTCTGATTCCGACACCGCCAAGTGGTTGCTTTTGGCGGTCAAGCAAGAGCATCTGCCTCGTTCGTTTGTGGATGCGACCACCGCGAACGCCTTGCGTTCTCATCGCGACAAAGCGATTCGTGAACTCGCCAATCAAACGTTTGCACCGCCCGAGGATCGAGCCAAGGTCCTGAAGCAGTACGCCGAAGTCGCGAGCCGGTTTTCGAGCGCGGATGTTTCCAGCGGTCGAAAGTTGTTTGCACAACATTGTTCCAATTGTCACCGCATGGAAGGCGTGGGGCATGCCGTGGGGCCTGACATCAGTGACAGTCGCACCAAAACCGCGGAAGCGTTGCTGGTCGCGGTCCTGAATCCCGATGCAGCCATCGACGCTTCCTTTACGCGTTATCAAATCTTGACGGTGGATGGCGAGGTCGTCTCAGGGTTGCTGCACAAGGAAGATTCCGAATCCGTCACTTTGCTGGAAGCGGGAAACCAACAACGCCGAGTGAGTCGCGATGACATCGAAACCTTTCGTGCGGTCGACGCTTCTTTGATGCCCAGTGGGATGGAACAAACCTTGTCGGTTGATCAGATGTCGGATCTGATTGGATATCTGAAACGCTGGCGGTACACCGCGGAAGGTTTGTGATGCCGCCCGGCTGCACCTTCACCACTGAATCAACGCCCGATCCCGACTGGACCGTCTGACACAACCGTGCCTGCCACCCCACCCCGCATCTACTTGGACCACGCTGCAACCTCGTGGCCGAAAGCGGAGGGTGTCGCCGAAGCGATGGTTGAGTTCCTGACCAACGTCGGCTCTTCGGCTTCGCGAGGCAATTACGCGTCGGCGAGGAAAGCCAGCGAACTCGCTCGTTCGTTGCGATCTCAACTGGCTCGTTTTGTGAATGCCGAATCGGACCACTGCGTCAGCTTTCACTCGGGCTGCACCTCGGCGTTGAACGCCGTCATGCATGGGCTGGTCGGTCCCTCGCATGCGATCGGAACCGGCTCGCACCTGCTGACTTCGGCGGTCGAGCACAACGCCGTTTTGCGACCATTGCTCGTTGCGGCAACAGCGGCCGGCGCGACGATCGAGGAAGTCTCACCGGATGTCAACGGTTTGCTGTCAGCGAACGATGTCATCGGAAAGATCCATGACGCCACTCGCTTGGTGGCTTTGTCGCATGCGTCCAACGTGACCGGGGCAGTCCAACCGATCGCAGAGATCGGAGCGGCCATCGCCGAACACAACCGATTGCGAAACAAGTCGAATCAAATTTTGTTCCTGTGTGATGCGGCCCAGTCGCTGGGCTACTTGCCGGTGGATGTCCAGGCACTCGGAGTGCATGCCTTGGCGGCACCCGCTCACAAGGGTTGCGGTGGTCCGCCGGGGATCGGAATGCTCTGCCTGTCACCCGAGTGGCACGATGTGATCCAACCTTGGATGCAGGGCGGAACCGGGCACGACGGCCGATCGGATGTCATGCCCGAATCCATGCCCGAGAAACTGGAACCGGGCACGATGAACTTGCCCGCCATCGCGGGATGGCGGGCGGCGATGGATTCGCTGGCACCACTGGAGGATTCCGCTCAGAAACTGGCTGGTCTGTCGCAGCAACTTCATGCTGGATTGAGCTCGATCGCAGGGGTTCAAGTTTTCGGACGTCCAGGCCCTCTTCCGATCACCAGCCTCGACTTTGGACCAGATCTTCCGCCGGACGATGCCGCCGCGATCTTGGAGGGGGAATTTGGAATGGAGGTTCGCTCAGGCCATCACTGTGCCGCACGAATTCACCGCCACCTCGGGACGGAAGTGGCAGGCACCGTTCGCATCAGCGGGGGACACGGCACAACCCCCGATGAGATCGACGCAGCGATCCAGGCGGTCGCTGAAATTGCCGCTCAGATCACAGCGTTGTCCTGAGGCAATCCCTTTTTCAGATACGAAAACGTTCTTTCCTGAAAAGCAGGGGAAGATGTTCTTTTGGCGTTTGGGGGGGGGCGAGCTCAAAACGGCAGGCATGGAAACAAAGGGGTGGATCGGTTTCAATAATGACGTGTCGCCCCACGATGCGCCGCCGATCCTCTTTGATTGAAATCCCCATGGTCGATTTGCCAACCACCACGCCTCCCGAACAACCCACCAGCGGAAACGATGAAATGGATGCGCTGCATCCTTTGAAACCGTACCGATCGCTGGAAAACGAAGTTCTTCAGCAACGAATTGAAGCGGTGCGGAAAGAACTCGGGGAAGAACTGCTGATTTTGGGCCACCACTATCAGCAGGACGAAGTGATCGAGCACACCGACTTGCGAGGCGACAGCTACCAGTTGTCCGAAATGGCGGCCAAAAGCCAAGCGTGCCGGACCATCGTGTTCTGCGGCGTTCACTTCATGGCAGAAACGGCTGACATTCTGGCCAACCGTCCGGACCGAATCGAAGCCCGCGATGGTCGCCGAGTCGACGTGCTGCTGCCTGACATGGCGGCGGGATGCTCGATGGCTGACATGGCCGCGATCGCGCAGGTCGAAGCGGCTTGGGCGGACATGTCCGAAGTGATTGAGACAGAACAAGTCATCCCGGTCACATACATCAACAGCGCCGCCAGCTTGAAAGCGTTCTGTGGTCGTCACGGTGGAATTGTCTGCACCAGCAGCAACGCGAAAGCGGTTTTGGAATGGGCGTTTGAACGCGGCCAGCGAGTCTTCTTCTTTCCCGACCAACACCTCGGCCGCAACACCGCGCTGACGATGGGAATCACCGAAGATCAAATGCCCGTCTGGGATCCCTACGCATTGGAAATGGGCGGCAACACCGACGAACAAATCGAAGCCAGCCGCGTGATCCTGTGGAAGGGTCACTGCAGCGTCCACCAAATGTTTCGCGCCGAGCACGTTGCTCGATTTCGCAAGGAACACGAGGGCATCCAGATCCTCGTGCACCCCGAATGCCCCCGCGAGGTCAACGACATTGCCGATGTCAGTGGCAGCACGGGCAAGATCATTCAAACCGTCCAGAATGCCCCGGCGGGAACGAAATGGGCGATTGGGACCGAACTGCACTTGGTCAACCGCTTGAAGGACGAGCACCCGGAACAAGAGATTCACTTTTTGAGCCCCGTCGTTTGCATGTGCGCAACGATGTACCGAATCGATCTGACACACCTTTGTTGGACGCTGGAAAACTTGCGTGACGGCCGGCTGGTCAACCAAATTCGCGTGGACGAAGAGACCACCAAGTGGAGTTTGATCGCGTTGGAACGCATGTTGGCGGTGAAATGACATCTCCCTACTCACCGTCAGAAACCAACCCCGGTGAAGTGCACTCCGATTCGGTTGCTCCTTCGCGTTGGAACATGATTCTGGCTGGTTTGGCCGGAGCATCCGCCGTCGGGATCGGAGCCTTTGGTGCTCACGGGCTGCCCAACTTTCTTGAGCAATCCGGAATGGATCCCGAAACGATTGCTCGCCGGGTCGCGCAATTTGACACGGGAGCCCGCTACCACTTGGCTCACGCCATTGTTTTGTTGGCCTTGGCGGTGGCTCCGCTGCGATCCACCAAATGGCTGCGTACGATTCGTGCGTTGATGGTGGCGGGATTGATTTTCTTTTCCGGCAGTTTGTACCTGCTGGTTTTGACCGACACGCCCGTGCTGGGGGCGATCACGCCAATCGGCGGCGTTTGCTGGATGGTGGGTTGGTTGATGTTTGTGGGCTGCCGTGACTCGTCGAAAAGTCAATGATGCTTTAAACTCCCGACCATGGACGCATCGCTCTCACCCGATCATTTGTCATTCCCGGCCGTTTGGCGGCATCGTCACCTATTGGATTTGGAACGGCTCTCCGCCGCTGAGATCCTCGCGATCTTACGCACCGCGGACGAGCTGAAGGCAATGACCGAAGGTTGTCGCCGCAAAGTCCCGCTGCTGACCGGGAAAACGTGTGCCAATTTGTTCTTCGAAAACAGCACTCGCACGCGAAACAGTTTTTCGCTGGCCGCCAAACGCTTGGGTGCGGACACGGTCGAATTCAGCAGCAGTGGCAGCAGCGTCGCCAAAGGCGAAACCTTCGTCGACACGGCCAAGACAATCGAAGCGATGGGTGTCGACTGGGTCGTGACGCGTCACTCCACGCCGGGAACGCCTCACTTGCTGGCCCGAGAATTGAAATGCAGCGTGCTCAACGCCGGCGATGGACCGCACGAGCATCCCACCCAGGGTTTGCTGGACATGCTGACGATCCTGCAGCACCGCATCGGATCGGACTGGAAACACGAAGCCGCCGATCCTGAAAAAGTGTTCGCTGGCATGACGGTGGCTTTGGTCGGCGACATCGCCCACAGTCGAACCGCACGCAGCAACCTGTGGGGCCTCCGCAAGTTGGGTGCCCACGTCATCATTTGTGGACCACCGACTCTGGTCAGCCCGCGCTGGGAAGAACTCGGGTTTGAAGTCGCTCACCGACTCGATGAAATTGTTCACCGCTGCGATGTCTTGAACCTGCTTCGCATCCAATTCGAACGTCAAAAAGCTCGCCCGTTCCCCAGCGTCTACGAATACGCCGCGTTGTATGCCATGAACGGTCAACGCCTGCGGCTCGCCAAACCCGACATCCTGATCATGGCCCCCGGCCCCATCAATCGTGGCGTTGAAATCACGCCGGAAGTCGCTGACGGCCCGCATTCCGTGATCCTCGAACAAGTCACCAACGGAATCGCCGTCCGCATGGCCTCGCTGTGGCTGCTCGCCAACGCAAAAGACAACGCCGACGCCTCCACGGAGCCCCTCGCATGAACGATTCCACTTGGGTACTCGATGGCGGCCGGGTGATCGATCCCGCCAATGGTGTCGACCGGATCGCACGCCTCGTTCTGCACGAGGGAAAAATTCACTCGATCGACACGCCGGATGGTGATTTGCCACCCGAGGCAGGCCGCTTGGACGTGACCGGCAAGATCGTCGCTCCAGGATTGGTCGATCTGGCGACGGAACTGCGTGAACCGGGCAGTGAAGAAGACGAGACCATTCAAACAGGCAGCGACGCTGCCTTGGCAGGTGGTTACACGACGGTGTTGTGCTGCAGCAGCACCAAACCATTGATGGACTCCGCCGCGTCCGTGCAATTGGTTCGCCAAATTGCCCAGCGCATCGACGGGGTTCGCGTGCTGCCCATCGCTTGCCTGAGCAAAGGGCGTCAAGGCGAACAGATGGCCGAACTTGGCATCCTGGCCGCGGCCGGAGCGGCCGGTTTCAGTGACACGCCGCGACCGATGCCCAACGATGCGCTGCTGAAACGGGCGCTCGACTACTGCCGCATGTTTGACTTGCCCATCTTTGATCGGCCGGAAGTCCCGGAACTGGCTGACGGCGGGGTGATGCACGACGGCCGAATCGGATTGGTCCTGGGCCTGAAGGGCTTGCCAACCGAAGCGGAAGACCTCGCGGTCGCTCGTGATGTCCGTTTGGCAGAAGCCACCAAGGGTCGGTTGCACGTGGGCCCGGTCAGCACGATGGGTGCGATCGACATGATTGGCCGTGTGAAATCAAGGGGCATCCACATCTCTGCATCGGTCTGCCCACACAACTTGTTTGGCAGCGATGAGCTGCTGCGATCCTACGATTCGCGGTACAAAGTTCACCCGCCAATGCGAAGTCCATCGCACGTCGAAGCACTTCGCAATGCGGTTGCGGAAGGTGTGATCGATGCCATTGAATCCGGGCACATGCCACGGGCTCAGGAAAAAAAGGCCAACGACCTGGACCTGGCTCCGTTTGGCGCCTCCGCCTTGGAAACGACTCTCGCCGCCATCGCAACCGACTTGGTGGAAACGAAAATCCTGGGTTGGTCTCGAGCGATCGAGTGCCTCTCGACTTCGCCTGCAAAGATTGCGGGCGTCGACGGTGGCAGCTTGTCTGTGGGTGCCAACGCGGACGTGACTGTCATCGATCCCAACCAGGCTTGGTCGGTCGAGGCCAAACAATTTCGGTCGCGATGTCAGTCGAGCCCCATGACCGGGCGCACGCTTGCCGCTCGAGTCACTCACACCCTGGTCGGCGGTCGCCTGAAATTCGAACTGAATCCTGCCGCTGCGAACACTGCCTCCTGATGTCGCGCACGCTTGGAAAACACCCGCTGGGATTCCCCAAGTCATCTCGCGTCGTACGCAGTGGTGACTTCACCAAAGCACTCCGACGTGGCGGTGTTGCCGCCAATGATTGCTTGGTCGTCTTCGCCTTGCCACGCAATCAAACGTCGCCAGGGGACGCAACCCAAACGCAATGTCGCCTGGGCGTGACGATCCCTAAGAAGACCGGCAACGCGGTCGCTCGCAACCGTTGGAAACGTCTGATACGGGAAGCGTACCGACTGCACCAAATGGAACTTCCGCCCGGGTTTGATTACGTTGTCCGACCCAAGAAAGACGTCCAAGCAAGTTGGAAATTGATCGACAAAGGTTTTGTCAAACTCGTCGGTCGAGCGGTGCGGCGCAGCCAACCCTCAAGTGACGGTCGATGATGATTGCATCCGTCGAGTGAAGTGATCGGCAGCGATCACCACGATGGCGGCCGTGATGGCGAGCGCTAGCAACACCACCAAACTGCCTTCGTAATGGTGTGGCAAAACCCAAACGAACTCTTGGTGCTTCAGTTCCAGTTCAGCGGTCTCCGGGGTCACCCGTTGCAGAGGCCAAAGCCGGCCAACCGAACCAATCATCAACCCGATCAACACCGCCATCGTTGCGTCTCGGAAGTGTTCGAGCAGGTAATTCAGCAATCGACTGAACGCCAGCAATCCAAACAGGCACCCCGCTGCGAACACGGCCAACCGGCCCACGATATCCATGTCGATCTGGCCTTTGACAACGCCTTTGATCATGCCGATCACCGGTTCGTAAACGCCCAGCAACAACAAAATGAACGCGCCGCTGATCCCTGGCAGGATCATCGCACAAATCGCGATTGACGCACTGAAAAACAAAAAGACATGACTGGCGTCGCCTGTCGTCGCAGGAATTCGCGAGATTCCCAACGCCACCAGCACACCGACCACCAACAGAACGCACCGTGGAAGCGTCCACTGAGTGACATTGCGCCGGACCACCCAAACACTTGCCAGCACCAAACCAAAGAACACCGCCATGGTCTCGCTGACTCGGTGTTGCAGCAACCAGTGCATCAGTCCGGCCAAGGCCCCGATTCCGACGACGATCCCAATCCCCAGAGCGATCAAGAACCGCAAATCCAGTCGCCGGGCGAGTCCCCCCCATTGCCCTGTTCGAAGCAATCCAAGCGACGTTGTGTCCACATGACTGATCGCCGCGATCAAGCGGTCGTAGTGCCCCAGAATCAAAGCCACCGTCCCGCCACTGACGCCAGGCACCGTGTCAGCGGCTCCCATGCAAAACCCTCGAAAGACGTTCAGCAACATCATTCCGATGCCATCAGGACGCCGAGACCCCTCGCCGTCAAAACTGATACTTTCGGAAGAACTGTCCGAGCCGGTGGATGCGTTCACAGGAGTCAATCAGGCGGAGGAAAAGAACAGGATTTGAAATGACGGATGCCGACAATCGTCTCGACAAAGTAACCTAGGACATCCTCTGTCCAGACGCACACCCCACACACTTTAGTTGAGACCTCGAATCGTGCAGGAACTCATTCGCGTCATCATTCTGGCCGTCGTGCAAGGGATCGCCGAGTTTCTCCCGATCAGTTCGTCGGGGCACTTGGTGATCCTCGGATCGATGCTGGGGGAACTGGGCGAGTCGGTGACTCTCGAGATCATTTTGCACGCCGGAACGCTGGGATCGATCCTGGTCGTGTTCTGGCAGCGAATCTGGGCTCTGCTGAAGAAAGACCGGCGGGTCGTTGGATTGTTGGTGATCGGAACGCTTCCGGCCGTTGTGATCGGCCTGACAATCAAAACACAATTCCCAGAAATCCTTCGCAGCCCGCTTCTCGCCGGGGCGATGCTGATCGTGACCGGAATCATGTTGATTGTGCTGGGCAGACTCACGCCCCAATCGGGAACCTATGACCGCCTGGGATTCGGCGCCGCGTTTTTGGTGGGCTGCTTCCAAGCCTTTGCGATCCTCCCAGGAATCAGCCGCAGCGGTTCCACGATCCTCGGCGGCCGACTGATGGGCCTCGATCGAGATGACTCGGTGACGTTTTCGTTTCTCCTGGCGATCCCTGCGATTCTGGGGGCGACGGTCTTGGCCGTCAAAGACCTCCTGGAGGACGGCCCCTCCGGTGCTGCGTCCGTCGAAACCCTCCTGATCGGAGCCGCCGTGGCCTTCGCCGTGGGCATCGTCGCTCTGAAATGGCTGATTCGATGGAGCCGGGAAGACCGCCTGCACTGGTTCGCATACTGGTGCATCCCAGCAGGGTTGGTGGTGGTCGCTCTCAATCTTCGATAGCTCGCCAGAGAAGCAGGGGGCTCTCAACCAACCTCTCCGAAGCTAGTTTTTGCTATGGGCGAGCAACACGAGCCGTTCAATTTTAGCTATGCTCAGCCAATCGCTTTGGCACGCAGTGTCCCTTCGCCCCTCGAGTAACCGAAGATCCACAGGGGACAACGAACCACCCCGCAGGGTGAGTCACTGGATTTCTGATGCCACCTTCGACGAGCGCGCAATTCCGCACAGGGGACCGCGACGTCGTCGATGCAAAAACTGGTCATAAAAAGCACGTCATCAAAGTGATTCACATGCTAGGCTTCTGTTAGAGCGATGGGATCGCTCCTTTGCCCCCCACCCCACCTCCCTCCGCGAAATTCATGGCCAAAGTTCAACTGACCGAAAGACAAAGAGAGGTCTACGAGCTAGTTCGCTCCTTGATCCAAGAACGAGGTTATGGGCCCACCGTTCGTGAGATTGGCGAGCATTTCGGCATCCGAAGTCCCAATGGTGTCATGTGTCACCTCCGCGCGCTCGAACGCAAAGGATTGATCACCAGGAAAGCCAACAAGTCGCGAGCAATCGAGTTGACGGGCGAAAACGCTCGTTCCCCCACGGGTTTGCCGATGGCAGGCATCGTCCGAAGCCAACCCACGGACATCGATATGAACGCGACCGATGTGGTTGATTTAGGCAAGATCCTTGCCGACGGCGATCGATTTGTTGTTCAAATATCAGGGGACTCTCTGGCCAGTCGCGGGATCCATGATGGTGATTACATCGTGATCAACAAGCAGGACAGCGTCCAACCGGGGCAACTCGCCGCGATCGAGACCACCCCTGGAAATGTTTCGCTTCGCTATTGGCATCCGATCAACGGCCACGTGGAACTACGCAACGGCGATCGCGACCTGTCCCCCGTCACCGTTGTGAACCCCAAGGTGGTGGGCGTCGCTGTCGCAACCGTCCGGACCACGCTGTAGCCCGGCGTCCCAGCTCAACAGACTGCTGTTCAACCATGCAGCGTTTTCGAGTCGCGACGGAGTGTCTCGTCGCGAACAATCGGGTCGCAAATCCCGACGATTTGGTCCGTGTGAATCGGCCCCCAACGTCGACTGTCGACTGAAACGGGCGTGTTGTCTCCCGCCACAAACCATTCCTTGGCCTGAAGGGGCCATCGCGACGGGGTTTCCATTCGCCACTGAATGGGCCGCCACAATCGCAAATCCCCAACGCGGACGATCGAATTGGTGCTCCAACCAATTGCCACCGGCGACGTGGCGGAAACAGCGGGAGCACTTGCCAGGCTCAGCTCACTCCGATCGAACCGACGCCCCGTCCTGAACGCCTGCGGCTCAAACTTGACCAGCATGCTTTGGTCATCCAATTTCTCTGGCAGCTTCTTCGAGACAACACGCACGCCTTGATCGGTCCACGCCACTGCGTGGATTTGTCCGCTGGTTGATTCCATGGCGGCCTGCTTGCTTTCCTGGCTGCTTCCCGTTGGACGCAACTGCAGTTGAACCGTCAGTCCAACCTGATCGACCGGGTGGAGTCGTCGATCCAGCCCCATGTTCGCAGGGCAATCATCGAACACTCGGCTGACCACATTGCCACGGTAGACGTTGCGGTGTTCGTAGACCAACCAAACGAGCTCGGGCCTTGGTTCGCTCGTCTCAGCTGAATCAGACCAATTCCCTTCTGGATCACGTTGCCATGCCAGCGAGGGGAAGCAACTCCAGCGGCTGGCGATCTCGCCCGTCCGTCGCTGGTCAATGTCGATTGGCAAACCCGGCAAATCAGATGGCTCGATGAGCTTGCCATCCACGCGCATCCGCCCGCGGTCATCCGAAGTCACCTTCTGCCCGGGGCCGGCAAGCACTCTTTTGAGATGAGTCTGGCCCTCGTGGTCCAGCACGACCAACGGCATTTCCCCGGCACCCAACCGGCCCTGAAGCTGAGCAGCCGTGGATGAACGAACGGTGACCACATCCGCCGACAGGAAGCTCAATGAGTCGATCGATCCACCACTCACGGGAGTCCCACAGTGCCAACATCGAGGCCTGGAACCAAGTTGGCTCTCTGCTGGAATCAATCTTGGGCGGATCGATCGCCAAATCTCCGCGTCCACACGAAGAGGAATCGAGCACGCCTCACACGAGAACTCCACGGAAGGCCCCCACACAGTCGGAGCCATCGATGGGCCGGCCACTTGAAACGCAGTTGTTGTTTCACGACGGGTTTCACACCCAGCCACCCCGATTGCTCCCGCGCCTGCCAGCAGGCGACGGCGAGAAATCCGCGAAGCGATTTCAGCAGCTTGGGATCGAGAAGAAACGGACATGAAAACCGGGTGCCGGAAAAGATTGATCTTGCAGCGAACGCCCTCCGAACGCTAACAGCAAACGGGAACGCACGGACGCGTCCAAAAATGAACGTCATCGGAAACCTATCATGTCACATCATTTCATCGGCCAGGACAACGATCCACCTTTAGCCATTTTGGTGGAAACGCTCGCATCGCCCATGTTGGTCGCCCACCCAGCACCAGTTTGCTTGGAGGTGGACATGGACGCCGCCCTGCGTTTGCCCGCCGATCAGGCGTCTTTTTGCCAGTTGATCGAAAGCCTGATTCGACAAGCCCTGATCGAAATGCCCGAGGGTGGCGAACTCACCATCACCGGCTGCCAAACCAACACCGGCATCGAGATCGAACTCGCTGACACCGGTGCTGCAGTCGATCAACGAGCCTGCAAGCTGCCGATGATCGCGGCGGCCTTGTCGGCGGAACTGAATTGGCAAGATTGCCCTCAGGGCGGCGGTGCAGTGACGGTCAAATTCCCCCACTACCAAGTCGCCAAACGCCGGGCCGCTTGAAAATGTTCAATCCAGTCGCCTCGACAACCATCGGTGCACTCGAGCAGACGCTGGCGTTCACCGAACGACGCCACGAACTGCTGGCTGGCAACATTGCCAACCTGAGCACGCCCGATTACCGCAGTCGCGACCTGGATCAAGGACAATTCCAAACCGCCTTGGCCGATTCGATTCGCGACCGTGGCAAGGAGCAGTCACCCGGCCCCTCGATCACTCAACCTGACCTGAGCGAAGGACACGTTCCAGCTTGGGTCCACAATCCCTTTGGAACTGCCATCCGTGGCGGCACGGTCGGCATGCCGAACCCGTCCAGCGACGCGATGAGCCCCGAATCATTTTCAGCGTTGAGCCCCTCGCGAACCGCAGAATCAGTCACGCGTGACGACCAATTCAGCGGCCCACGAGCTGCGATGGAACAAGTTGTCTATCACGACAACAGCGACGTTTCGCTGGAACAACAGGTCACCGAGATATCCAAGAACCAACACCTGCACGACCTCGCCGTGACCACGCTTCGCAGCCAGTTTGAACTGCTGCGTGCCGCGATCACCGAACGTGCCTGACACGCCTTCCTCATTCGATTCGTCCCCCTCATTGTCTGGAGATCGCCATGATCAGTGCACTCGACATCAGCACCTCCGCGTTGGTTGCCCAACGCACGCGGCTCAATGCAATCTCGGGCAACATCGCCAACATGTCCTCCTTGGTCGACGAAAACGGAAACCCCAATCCTTACCAAGCCCGGCAAGTCGTCTTTCAAACCGACGAAACGGCCAGCCCCGGTGAGGCCGCTGGCGTGAAAGTCGCCGAAGTCATGCTGGACGAATCAGAACCGCTCTATCGCTACCAACCCGATCACCCCTTGGCGATCGACGAAGGCAAGTGGGAAGGCTATGTCGCTCACCCCAACATCGACCTCACCACTCAAATGGTTGACGCCTTGGAAAGCACGCGTGCCTACGAAGCCAACGTGGGTGTGATTGAAATCAGCAAGAGCATGAGCCGCCAACGACTCGCCATCCTTGCCTGACCTGAATGGCCGGCCCCTGATCGTTCGAGACACATTTCACCCTCCTCTTTGATTCGCCCCAGTCCGCATGCGTCCCGTTGCTTCCTTCCGTCCGCCGCCAACGTTCAGTGCGTTGCAGAGCGGTGCGTCGTCGCAGGCGACCAAACCGGCAGGACTCGAACAACACGGATCCAACCAAGCCTTTTCACTGCTTGACCCCAACTCCACGCCGTCCAGCTCCACCGACTCTTCATTCGGTGAGATGGGCAACCTGTTGATGAATCAAGTCAAAGGCGTCAACTCAATGCAGAACCAAGCCGACTCCATGGTTCACTCCATGTTGACCGGCGGCGATGTCAACGAAGCCGAAGTCCTCACCTCGGTCCAAAAGGCCGACTTGGCATTCCGGATGCTGATGCAAATCCGCAACAAGCTGATGGACGCCTATCGAGAAATCCAACAAGTTCAGATCTGACTAACCTTCTATGCTTCAAAACGCTCTCGATCAATTTCGAAGCATCTATTCCACGATGCCCGTCCCCTCGCGAATCATCGCGGGGCTGTTGCTGACAGCCATCATTGTGGCGATGGGTTTCTTGGTGCGCGGCAGCTCGACTCCAACCAGCGAATACTTGCTGGGCGGCCGGAGCTTCAGTGAACGCGATTTGGATGCGGCCGAAGTCGCCTTTGGAAACGCCGACCTGCGAGGCTGGACCCGCGATGGTCGCCGGATCAAAATCCCGATCGAATCACGCAGTGAATTCCTGAAGGCACTGGAAAGCTCTGCTTCGCTCCCGCTGTCATTGCGAACCAGTGTCCAAGCCGCGATTGAAAAAGCCAGCCCGTTTGAATCGAACGAACAACGTGTGGCGAGGGAATTGAACGCCAAACTGCTCGACATCGCTCGTAGCATCATGATGTTCAACGACATCCGAACGGCGAGAGTGGAATACGACCAAGGCGAACGCATGGGACTTTCCCGCGCCCGGACACAATCCGCCAGCGTGACCATCGAACCCGAAGGCATCCAACCGCTGCCACGAGCACGTGTGATGCAAATCAAAGACCTCGTCCAAGCCTCGTTCGCAGGCATGTCGATCGACGATGTCGTGGTCACGGACACCAATGGTTCCTCATCCTTCGATTTGGCCGATGACGACGACCCACTGTCCCGAAAACGCCGGGAAGAAGAAGAGCGGTTCGAGATGAAGATCCGCAACCACTTGATGGGTTACGGAAAGATCCACGTGGCGACACACGTCGAAATCGACCCGACGATGAGCACCGAGAAAGCGAGCTTGAGCTACGCGGATCAACCCACGACGCTCAACGAAACTTCTCGCAAACGCGAAACAGAATCTTCGCGTCCCACGCCCGGTGGAGTCCCCGGCGCCCAAACGAATGCCTTGAGCAGCAACCGACCTGTCAAACTGGACGCCACCGCTCAAACATCCAAAACAAAAGAAGATGAGCGAACCAGCAACCGGGTTGCCGGACAAGAGTACTCAACGACTCGGATGGCGGGACTGCCCGTCAAACGCGTGAAGGTTTCGATTGGCTTGCCACAAAGCTACTACAAGAAGGTTTGGACCAAGCAACAGCTCGAAGCCAACCCGGGCCAAACCGTGGACGACATCAAACCGTTGGAAACCGCCGACCTGGTCGCCCTCAAAGAACAAACCGAAACCGAAATCCAACAAGCCGTCACGGCATTGCTACCCGATGTTGCTGCCGGCGAAGACCGGTTCCCGCTGGTCCAAGTCTGGGACTACATCGATTTGCCCGAGCCCGCCTTGGACGCGCCCGCCACCGCCACGATTGCCCTGTCTTGGCTGTCGGATTCATGGCAAACCTTGGCCATGCTGGGGTTGGCTGCCGCCGCACTCTTGATCGCTCGCAGCAGCGTGAAGTCACTCAGCGGCAATGCCGACCCCACCGACTTCAAAGAAGGATTCGGCTTGGAACTGCCTGCCCCTCCGATCACGGTGGAGGAACAAGCGGACAAGGTCGAGGCGATGGAGATCACCGGTGGCTCTCTCAAAGACGAACTGGTCGCCTTGGTGGAGGACAATCCCGAAGTTGCCGCCAACGTGATTCGCAGTTGGGTCGGCGAAGCTGCCTGAGCGAACCGACTCCGCTACGAACACTCAGTGACCACAGCTACCACAACCGCAGGCCGTTGGTGAGACCGAGCCGCAGCTTCCGGTTGCACAGTTGCCCGATTGGTAGCCACCGGTTCGGCATCCCAAGCAATCGCAAGTGCCCAACACGTGAGGGCTCTTGTTGCGACAACGGTTGCGAGTTTCTTCGGCGTACCCAGCCCAGATCCCTGAGTACGAAGGTCGGCTGCGGAAGTACTCCAGCATCGAGCTTGGCGGTGGCAGCGTGGGAGCACGGTGCGGACGACACTCGCTCAGCCCAACGTTGCATCCGGATTGACAGCCTTCCACAATCTCGCCGCACGTGTTGCAGCCCTTGCTGCCCAGACCTTTGAGTTTGCCACCCAGTCCGCACGACTTGCAAGATTGGCAACCCGGTTCGACCAACTCGCCGCAAGAATCACATCCGCTGCCAAATCGCTTGGCCCATTTGAACTTGGGCCCACACGTCTTGCAGGCAGGTTGCTGGCAGGGCCCCGCTGAATCGCAGCCGCCACAATCAATCGATCCAGGCGTCACCGCGTAGGGGTTCACCGTCGCAACGGGTTGCGAAGGAAACAGTTCCTCGGGTGAGGGCACGTGCTGAACCTGCAGCGATGGTTCGGAGGCATTGTTGAGCACCAACGATTCTCCCGCGGCCTGATCCGCAGAAGCCTCCTGGGTCCAAGCTCCCAACAGGGAGTCCAGGTCCGCGTGAGCATGGGTGGTGACCAAAGAAATGGTCATCACACAAAAGAAAGTGAAGAGCGAACGTGACATGGAAAATCCCTTGGAACTGGAAACCAATCAAACCGGCTGGCTTCGTTGAGATCGGCATTCCCCCCGGTCGCACGTCGAACGTTTTTTTAGATCTCGCGCAGCCCTCACATTCGTTTCAAACTGATTAGGATCGACACTGCCAAGAACGGGCGGCAAATTTCGCTCGTTTGCTCGTTGACGGTCCGCTCCGGTTTCGCAAAGCTTGGTAACATCCGTCCATGGTCTCCTCTTCATCTTTCTTCAAAAAACCGAATGACCGCACTGGATAAACAACGCCGCAAGAAGCTCCAAGCTGTCGTTGACAAGGACTATTCCTACCGCTCGTACTACGACGACGACATCGAAGTCAAAGGGACGGGACGGTGTGGCTTCGGCGTCTACGCAGCTCGCCAATTCCAACCCGGCGAACTGGTGTTCGAAGTCACTGGACAACTGATTCACAAAAAACACTACGTGGGCAGTGAATATGTGATGGATCTGGACAAAGACTGGTACCTCGAACCCAGCACGCCAGGTGCCTTCATGAATCACTCGTGCAGTCCCAACTGTGAATTGGTGCAGTTGACAAATTTTTCGCTGGGTGTCGTCGCGATCTGCAACATCGAAGCTGAAACCGAAATCACCTTCGACTATGCCTGGGAAGCCTTCGACTGGAATCCCAAGTGTCAGTGCGGTGCCCGCAATTGTCGCGGCTGGGTCGTCTCCGAAGAGGAAGTCAAAAAGATGAAGCGTCTGGCCAAAGGACGCAAGAAAAAACCTCGCTGATCCATCGCATCGCGAAACCGAGGTTCACGGCGAAACTGCCCCGCCATCGGAATTGCGATGATGGCGGCTGGATTCACACGGCAAAGGGGTTAATCTTGGCATTCGCTTCCTTTGCTATGCCGCCTCTGACTCTCCCGCCGTGTCACTGATTTACCTCGATTTCAATCGCACCACACCGATGGCCCCCTCGGTGATCGAGGCAATGCAGCCGTACTGGTCGACACACTTCATGCTGCCGACCCAATCGCATGTTCATGCCTCCGCCGTCAGCGAAGCGATCGAAGGCGCCCGCGAATCCGTCGCCTTTCTGATCGGCTGCGAACCCTTTGAATTGGTGTTCACCAGCGGCGGAACCGAAGCAAACAACCTCGGAATCCTTGGCGCGGCAGATTTTGACCACACCATGGATCCGCTGGACGGTCCTCCCCACGTGTTGATCAGCAACGTCGAGCACGATGCTGTCATGCAGGCGGGCTTGCAACTGGGACGCCTCGGCTGGGACGTGGAACTGGTCCCCTGCGACGCTCAAGGGATGGTCCCCGCAGACGAATTTGAGAAGCGCTTCCGGGAATCCACGCAGATGGTCTGCCTGCAATTGGCCAACCATGTGCTCGGCACCCTGCAACCGATTCGTGAATTGGCGGACCGCTGCCACAACCGGGGCATCCGAATTCACTGCGATGCGACCACCGCGGTCGGCAAGGTCCCTGTCGATGTGACCCAGCTTCGGGTCGACTCGTTGGCTCTCAGCGCTCACAAAATGTATGGCCCCAAAGGTGTGGGCGCCCTGTTCGTCCGCCGCGGCCTCGAACTCAAACCCATTCTGTTCGGTGAGAGCCGCGAAATGGGCCTGCGAGCTGGCAGTGAAAACGTCCCCGGCATTGTCGGCTTCGGCTCCGCCGCTTCGATGGCAGGCCGATGCGTCGACGAAGCCTACGCGACCCTCGCGGAACTGCGTCAACGGCTGATCGATGGGCTGCGAAGCAACCTCGGTGAGCGAGTGACGGTCTTTGCGGAACACGTCGATGGCTTGCCAAACACCGTCACCGTTCAAATGCCGGCGGAAGCCAAACGCATCCAAAAAGCCGCTCGACATTTGGTCGCCGGCTTGGCTCAGTCGGAATCACCCCCTGATGAGATGACCCGCGTGCTCCAAGCGATCGGCTGCAGCGAAAAAGAGGTCGGCCGGGCGATTCGAATCTCAGTGGGCTGGACGACCAGCCGCGAACAAATCGACCGAGCAGTGAACCTGCTGGCGGAAGCCACGGACTACCCGTCCCCTTAAGGAGGTCCTGCAGTTTTCAAGTGCCGTGTTGCCAAGCGTTTATTATCACCCTCCCTTGGGACGTTCGAAAAATAAATGGTGGCGGGCGTCTGGGTATCGCCCCGGATGGGGCCGTCATGCTTCGCTCGGGGCGGAAGCCCCGAGAGACCGATGCCGGAAAACAAACGGTCGCCCCGGATGGGGCCGTCGTGGGAGTTGGGGGCGTCCCTCGCTCACGCGTCGGGTTGTGATGGGTGGTTGCTGCAGAAACCCGCCAAAACCCAGCACCAGAAAACTGCACGCCCTCTGCAAACGGGAGGGGGCGGAAAGCGAGCGTTCAGCGAGATTTCCGGGGGAGGGCGGTGCGCGCCGCTTCCCATGCTCGGCCCCCTCCCTCCCGTACGCCTGACCGGCGTCGTTCGACCTTCCCCAAAAACTTCGTTTCGGGAGAGGTGCGGCAGGTGGAACTCCGCCGAAACGATCTGCCCTCGGACATCTCCAGCAGCCACGCCCACGACGTAGCAAGGCAACGAAAACGGCTCGCATCCAAAACTGAATGCGAGCCGTTTGTGATTTCAAAATCCACTGAAGGGTGAGTCACCCTCCAGTGAACGATGGACTAGCGATCACTGACCACAGTTGGTGCAACCAGCACCGGTTTGCATGACGGGAGCAGCAGGAGCTGCTTCGTAGCTAACAGGTGCAGCAGCAGCTGATCCGCATGACGTGCAACCAGCACCGGCGGAAACGCCAGCACCGTAAGCAGCCGACGAGCTGTAGACAGGAACTTGAACAGTCGTTGGGACTTGCTGACAAACCTGAACTTGAACTTCCTTCATTGTTTGCACAGGAACGCAAACGCTGTAGGTTTCTGGCACTTCTTCGGTGACAGTGTCATAGACAGTCACGTTGTAAGTACGAGTACGAGTTTCAGGAGTGTTGACGGTGTAAGCAACTTCGCGAGTGCGTTGTTGCGTTTCCATGCGGGTCTTGTTGACCGTACGGGTACGTTCTTCGCTGGTCATGGTCGTTTGAGGAACCATGCGAGTGCGAGTTTCCATGCGAGTCTTGGTCACAGGAATCGAACGGGTGCGAGTTTCCAAACGAGTCTTCGTCACTGGAATCGACTTGGTGCGAGTTTCAGTGCGATAGTTCGTGACGGTGTAGTCGCGAGTACGCTCTTCTTGACGGCACTTCTGAACCGTGATCGTACGGCTGCGTTCTTCGGTTGTCATCGTGGTGTAAGGAACCGTACGAGTACGGGATTCAACACGAGTTTTGGTGACAGGAACGGTACGAGTACGAGTTTCGGTCTTCATTGTCGTCACAGGAATTTCGCGGGTGCGAGTTTCCAAACGAGTCTTTTGAACAGGCACTTCGCGAGTTTTCGTTTCGGTGCGGTACTTGGTGACGGTGTAGTCACGAGTACGTTGTTCTTGACGGCACTTTTGAACCTGAACGGTACGAGTGCGAGTTTCAGTTTGGTACTTGGTCACGTTGACCATACGCTCACGAGTTTCGGTGCGGCACTTGGTGACAGGAACCGTACGCGATTGAGTTTGCGTGGTGTACGAAGTCGTCGTGTAGGTGTAAGGAACCTGTTGTGTTTGACGTTGGTACGAGGTGGTTGGAACTTCTTCCGTCACCAAGTTTGGAACGTAAACGCGACGATACGAAACAGTTGGTCCGCATGCCGATCCAGCCGAAGCAGCACCGCCACCGACAACGCCACATCCGCCAGCACAAGCCGACGAGCCACATCCGCCACCGCAGCTGCTGGTGCAAGCTGAGCAAGAGCCACAGCTGCTTGCACATCCGCCACCACAAGCCGACGAACCACAACCTGAACCAGCTGCGTAGACGCCAGCACCGCTACCGTAAGCTGCTGCACCGCCGGAAACGACGGCTTGGCATTGGTAGCTGCCCAAGTCTTTTGTCACGGTACGCATGCTGGTCACGGGGACGCACTTGGTAACGGTACGGAAAGCAGTCTTGGTTTCTTGAACAGGAACGCGAACCGTGTAGGTTTGCTCAACGTTCTCGGTGTAAGGAACGTTGACGGTGTAGGTCTGAGCAACTTGCTCCGTCACAGGAACGCTGACCGTGTATGGCTGTTCAACAGTTTCGGTGTAAGGAACGTTGACCGTGTAGGTCTGCGTTTTGGTTTCGGTGTAAGGAACCTGAACCGTGTAGGTCTGGGTCAATGTTTCGGTGTAAGGAACGCAAACTTGGTAAGTCTGGGTTTGCGTGCTCGTGACAGGAACTTGAACCGTGTAGCTTTGCTCCATTTCTTCGGTGTAAGGAACCGACACTTGGTAGGTTTCTTCACGCGTTTGCTGAACAGGAACTTGAACCGTGTAGGTTTGCTCTTGTTGCTCGGTGTAAGGAACGTTGACGGTGTAGGTTTGCGTCTTGGTCTCGGTGTACGGGACCTGGACCGTGTAGCTTTGCTCAAGCTGCTCGGTGTAGGGGACGCAAACTTGGTACGACTGTTCCATGTTTTCGGTGTAAGGAACCGACACTTGGTAAGACTGTTCGACTTCTGTCGTGACAGGAACTTGAACCGAGTAGGTTTCTTCTTCGGTGTAAGGAACTGCGACTTGAACGTCGTAGGTTTCCGTACGGGTTTGAGTTTGCGGCACGTTGACCGTGTACTCTTGTTCGCGGCTTTCAACGCGAGCCACTTGCTTGGTCACGCTACGCATGCGAGTTTGCGTTTGACGTTGGTACGTGGTGGTTGGAACCATCCGAGTCTCAGTCACGTACTGAGAACGCATTACCGTCTGCGTTTGATAGGAAACGGTTGGGCCACAAGCACCCGCGTTACCGTAGCTGGCGCCGGCGTAGCCGCCGCCCATGACTGTGGCACCACCGCCATCGGAGACGCATCCGTCGCCGCTAGCACATCCACCACAATCTCCGCATCCTGCGTAGACATTCACTGCAAGCAACATTGCTGCTGTGAGTCCAAGAACCATCCGTAATACGTTCGATCTCATCAAAAACCTCCAAAAACGCTCACAGCCTGTGAGGCAACAGAAGAAACACGGGTAAGCTTTAACGGCTGCGTACTCTGGGCAACAACGCCCGCTACCCCAAAATGTAGGTACCAGGTAGGCAGTGTCAACAATGCGGTCAATCAATCGGACCGATTAAAGCTTAGTTTTTGTTCAGTCGTCCCAGAAACACGAACGTTCCGGGATCGATGCAGTGAGAGTAAGCGTGAAACTGACATCAAACGCGCACTCCGATAGGAAATTTCGCAAAACTCTCTCAATCCCCTCATCTGCACCCACCGATTCCTCGCACGCGAAGAATTCGCGTTCGCACCTGCCGATTGATTCCTGCGTAGAATGCAGGTGGGAAATGAAACCCACAGGAATTCTGCAAAAATTCCCGGGATGTGGTTCCCAAACCGGGCGTGAAAGACGACGTTACTGGAACACTGTTCGCACGACCCAGCCAACGGTCAAGATTGAAACGGGGGGAGGTAGGATCATGCCAAAGGTCATCTGTGTCGGCGCCCCAAGCTCGCCTCCGGATCGATCCTCGCTGCCAGAAGCGTTGTTGTCTCAGGACACATCCGCCGAAGGTACGCACGCACCATCCATTGAATGGGTGTTTTGCGAGTCAATCGTCGACGCATTTCCATTGCTCGAAGAGGAGGATGTCGCTGGGATTTGGATGGATCGCACCAGCCTTCCCCAGACATCCGAAATTCGTGGCATGATGCAGAGCGGATTGATGCTCCGCGACATGCCCGAAGGTGTCGCGCTGCTCGACGCCGATCTGCGCGTGATCTGGGCCAATCATCGCCTGCTGCAATGGGCGGGACGTCCCGCCGGCACCCCACTCGGGATGACGTTCTACGAATTGCTGCACAACCCCGAGATCATGGGGCCGGATTTCTGCCCCTTCCACACCGCCTTGGCCACCGGGGACGAAAGCAGCTCCACGCTCCACAGCATGGACAACCAGTATTTCCAGGTCCACGCCGCACCCATTCGCTCCGCGGAATCTCCCCGCAACTTGATCGTCACCGTCGGCGAGATCACCGACGAAATCCTGCAGCAACAAAAGCTGGCGGCGATTCACCAAGCCGGCCGGGAACTCGCTGACCTGCGACCCAACGAAATCTTCATGATGGAGGTCGATGACCGAATCGATCTTTTGAAAGACAACATCCAGCACTACCTCCGCGATCTGCTGAATTTCGAAGTCATCGAGATTCGAGTGCTCGAGCAAACCACCGGCGACCTGATCCCGTTGCTCAGCGTCGGCATCGATGAGGAAGCCTCCGACCGCCGCCTTTCCGCTCACCCGCGAGAGAACGGCATCACAGGGTACGTTGCCGCCAGCGGTGTCAGTTACGTCTGTCACGACGTTCAAAACGACCCGCTCTTCATCCCCGGTGTCGCCGACGCCCGCAGCTCCCTGACGGTCCCGCTGGTCCTGCACGATCAAGTGCTGGGGACCATCAACGTCGAAAGCCCCGACGTGGCAGCCTTCAGCGACAGCGATCTGCAGTTCCTGGAGATCTTCGCTCGCGACATTGCGTTTGCCCTGAACACACTCGAGCTTCTGGTCGCTCAAAAAGCCAACACGGCTCAACAGAGCTGCGATGCGATTCACAGCGCAGTCGCTCTGCCAGTCGATGCGATCCTCAACGACGCCGTCCACGTGATGGAAGGCTACATCGGGCACAGCCCCGAAGTGATGGATCGCCTCCGCCGGATCCTGCAAAACTCCCGCGACATCAAACGGACGATCCAGCAGATCGGCCAAAAGATGACTCCCCTGGAAGCCGTTCCCGCGGACGAGAAACTGGACCAAAACGCGATCCTCCGCGCCCGCCGGATCCTGGTCGTCGACGACGACGAACAAGTTCGCGAAGACGCCCACCAGTTGCTCGAACGATACGGCTGTGTCGTTGAAACCGCCCACGAAGGTGACGAAGCGGTCTTGATGGTCCGCCGGAGTGCGGGCGACGACAGCTATGACGCGATCATCAGCGACATCAAACTGCCCGACTACAGCGGCTACCAATTGATGCTGCGTCTTGAAAAGGTCATGGCGCACGTGCCGATGATCCTGATGACCGGGTTCGGTTACGACCCCGGACACTCGATTGTGAAAGCCAAGCAAAATGGCTTGCACCCCAAGGCGGTTCTGTTCAAACCGTTCCGCCTGGATCAACTGATCGATGTCTTGAAAACGGTGATCGAAGCCAACCCCAACGTGCAGCATCCTCCCGGCGCCTCACCCGATGGCAATCCTCCTGGCGACGAGGACCCTGACGCTGCCCGAACCGCATCCGGCGGAACGAAGAACTCCATTTGCTGAGTTCGGCTTGCGAACCAGAGTGACCGGCCGGCGCAGGACGAAATCGTCTGCGAACTCCGAATCACTCACTCCTCCAAAACAAACGGCTCGGTGAAATCACCAAGCCGTTTTGCGTTTCCATGAGTTTTCGAGCGAGCATTCTTGCTCCGCCCCCGCTCGCAACCCGATCAGGCAGGCAGCGGGGCAGCTTCGGCTAGCTCAGCCAGTTTCTCGGCACCGACGCGATCACAGAATGTTCCGAGCGATTCCCCTTCTTCGCGATTGGCTTTGAACGCTGCAAAAATGCCGGTCAACTCCGCGGTGACCTCTGAATCCGGCACCTGGTCTTTGTAGATGTAAGCCAAGCGATTGCCCAACCATCCACCGCCGGCAAACAACGTGTATTTGCCCACCGAGCGACCGACCAGGGCCAAATCGGCGTTGTAGGGCCGTGCACAGCCATTGGGGCAACCGGTCATCCGAATGGTGAACCGTTCGTTGCTGAGTCCCAACTTGGCCAAAGGCTCTTCGATCGAATCGATGATGCTCGGCAAACGACGTTCTGATTCGGTGATGGCCAAACCGCAGGTCGGCAGCGCCACACAGGCGATCGACCAACGACGAACGGTGCTGGTTTCCTCGGTCGTCCGAAGCCCGTGTGACTTCAGGATCTCGATCAGTTCTTCCTTTTCAGAAGGATCGATGTCACAGAAGATCATGCTCTGATGGCTGGTCAAACGAATCTCGCGATTGAAGCGAGCGCAGACGGCTCGAATCGCTGCTTTCACTTGAACTTGCTCATTGTCGTACAAGCGACCGTTTTCAATGTTCAGGCCGTAGGACAACTTGCCATCGCCCTGTTCCTGCCATCCCATGTGGTCGTCGAACTCGTGCACATCATCTTCGGTGCAATCGGCGAGCGGGCCGCCGAACACTTTCTCAACCTCGGTGCGGAATTTCTCGACGCCCCAATCCGCGATCAAGTACTTCAAACGAGCCACCTTTCGATCGCTGCGGTTGCCGTTGTCCCGTTGCACGATGACGACCGCCTTGGCCACCTCCACGGCTTGCTCCGGCGTCACAAACGCCATGCGTTTGCCGAGTGCAGGGAAGGTTTTCTTCGCACTCGGGGTGCGGCCCATGCCGCCGCCGACCGAAACGTTGTAACCAATGATTTTGCCGTCCCGAACCACGGCCAAGTACCCAAGGTCCTGGGTGTAGATGTCGATGCAGTTGTCTTCCGGCAGGGCGATGCCGATTTTGAATTTCCGCGGCAAGTAGGTCGGGCCGTACAACGGTTCATCAATGACCGGAGCATTCGACGAATCAGGCTCTCCGCCCCCCGCCAAAGTCTTCTCACCGGTGTCGGGATCCGTCAGCCACAATTCGTGATAGGCCGGCGTCTGCGGCGCGAGAGCGACCGTCAGCTGATCAGTGAACACATTGAGCTGATCGTGGATTCCGCCCACGCGTTTTGCGGGACAGCACATGATGTTCCGGTTCACATCGCCGCAAGCCGCCAGTGTGGAGAGCTCGACGTCATTGATTCGGCGAATTGTCTCCCGCAGATCGCCCTTCAAGATGCCGTGCAATTGCAGCGTTTGCCGGGTGGTGATTTTCAACGTGGAATCACCCAACTCATCGCACATGTCCAAGTGCGCGACCAACTGTGCTGAGCTCATGCGACCGCCCGGAATCCGGCACCGAACCATCATCGTGTAAGCTTTCCCGCCACCGGCCTTTTTCAGCTCGGCACGTTTGTCACGATCGTCTTGCTGATAAGACCCGTGGAACTTCAGCAGCTGGATGTTCGAATTGTCGAAGTGATCCACTGGATCCGCCAATTCTTGATCGATCGAGCCCTTCAGGAAACGACTTTCTTCTTTGATCTTCTCGACCGGGCTGAGCTTGATGGGTTTCTCGGGCGCGGAGGTCGGTGCAGCATTCGTTTCGGAAGCGTCGGTAGACATCGAGTCAAAAATCCTGTGTGATTTGCGTCGGTCAATGGACCGAAGATTCGTACTCGACTCTTTATACCGACAATTCCAATTTTTCACCACGTCGACCTCTCTCGTCGACTTACGCCAATTCAAGGCCCGAGGATGCCCGCAACGCGACTGGACGGCAAGAAGATTGCCGCGGAAATTCGCAGCGAAGTTGCTGCTGACGTCGAAACGTTCGTTTCAGGCGGGAATCCACCTCCCCAATTGGCGGCCGTGCTGGTTGGAGAAGACCCCGCCAGCCAGGTTTACGTGCGAAACAAGGAACGCGCCTGTGAAAAAGCGGGGATCGCCAGCCGCCTGGACCGCATGCCCGCGGCGACCACCGAAGCCGAATTGCTGGCCAAAGTGGCCGAACTGAATGCCGACCCGGCTGTCAGCGGTATCTTGGTCCAACTCCCCCTGCCCGCGAAAGCTGCCGGTGGCACGGGAATTGACGAGCGAGCCGTCCTGGATGCAATCGATCCAATCAAAGATGTCGACGCATTCTCCCCCGTCAACGTGGGGCTGCTCATGCAAGGCCGACCGCGTTTCCTTCCCTGCACCCCGCACGGCATCATTCAACTGCTGCATCGCACGGGAATCGAAACCAGCGGGAAACACGTCGTCGTGGTCGGGCGCAGTGACATTGTCGGCAAGCCGATGGCAATGATGCTGGCACAAAAAGACAGCACCTGTGGCCCCGCCGTCGCCAACGCGACGGTGACCCTTGCTCACAGCCGCACCCAAAACCTCACGGAGATCTGCCGCCAAGCCGACATTTTGATCGCCGCGGTCGGTCGCCCAGAAATGATCCGGGGCGACATGATCCAACCGGGCGCCGTTGTGATCGACGTTGGGATCAATCGTGTGGGCGACAAACTGGTCGGCGATGTCGCCTACGCCGAAGCAGAATCCGTGGCCTCCGCGATCACGCCGGTCCCGGGCGGAGTCGGACCACTCACGATCGCGATGTTGCTGCACAACACCCTGATGGCCGCCAAATTGCAAGCGGCCAAGTAGCCAACCCGCCCCGTGACGAGCTCGTGCCGTTTCCAATCGCCGAGCTCGTAACGTTTTGAGAAACCCGCCCGACGAAGGAGGTCGTGCAGTTTTCTGGTGCTGGGTTTTGGCGGGTTTCTGCAGCAACCACCCATCACAACCCGAAGCGTGAGCAAGGGACGCCCCCAACTCCCACGACGGCCCCATCCGGGGCGACCGTTTGTTTTCCGGCATCGGTCTCTCGGGGCTTCCGCCCCGAACTAAGCATGACGGCCCCATCCGGGGCGATACCCAGACGCCCGCCACCATTTATTTTTCGAACGTCCCAAGGGAGGGTGATAATAAACGCTTGGCAACACGGTACTTCAAAACTGCACGACCTCGAAGTTGGGAGGGGTCGGAAAGCGAGCGTTCAGCGAGATTTCCGGGGGAGGGCGGTGCTGGACCGCGAAATGCTTGGTGTTGTGGAGCGTATTCGTTTGCGCAAGTTTTCATCCCGGTAGGGATGTCAGATGGTAGCCGTCGGTAAGCGATAGCGCCACCGATGGACACGCCCCCCACGCCGCCACTCTCCATCCCGCCGTGGCCATTGGCCACGGCGGGATGGAGAGTTTTATGGAACCTCGTTTTCCGGGGGTACGCTGCGACGCAGCGACCCCCGGCTACCATCTGAAATCCCTACCGGGATGAAGAAAGACAGAAGCCGGAAGAAAAATTGCATTCGCTATCGGAACGCCAAGGGCAAACATTTCGCAGCCCAGGGCAGTGCGAGCCACTTCCCATGCTCGGCCCTCACCCTCGCGTACGCCTGAACGGCGTCACTCGCCCCCCAACTTCGATTTGGGAGAGGTTCAGTAGGCAGAAACCCACTGAAAAGCGGGATCGATCGACTCACAAACTCTAGCGAGCGGAGGTGAGTGATTCGCCAGAGCTGACAATGGATTCGTGGAACATCTGCAACTCTTTTTCGAGTCGCTGGTTGCTGCGATACAGCTTGACCAATCGCTGACGCGTTTCCTTGAGCTGAGTGGCCAACTTCTCGTTGTAGGTCTCCAGCGAAATCCGCTCGACTTCGGTTTGCTCGAAATCCTGCTCCAACTTCAGCTTCTCAGCTTGAGCGGCTGTGGTCATGTTCTTGGTCGCATCGATCGCCCGTTGAAGCACTTCGTTCTCGTAAGTCAGCTCTTGAGTTCGCGTGCTCAACTCCGCCAAACGCAGGCGAATGCGTCGCAAAACAAAGCGATAATCGTTCAAAGGCCGAACGTAGTAGGTGTCGATCAGGCGAGCGACTCCTTCATCGATCAACGCATCCGCGGCTTCCTCTTTGACGACCAACAGATCGTCTTTGGAGAATTTAACCTTGCCAGAATCACCCTGCTGCAAGCGACTGTCGACCGCACGTCCGCTGCCGTCAAAGAATCCACCATCCAAAGCACCGCGTTGATCGGGGCTGTCCACGACGATCTCATGATTCTTGGTGAACTCGATTTTGACCCATTTGCTCAATGGCTCGTCATCGGGCAAAGACCGTGTTCCGTCTCGGAGGTACTCGGCTCGCGACTGAGCTGAGATCTGGTTGCTGAGCAACCGGTTGACCAATTCATCATCGATTCGGCCGAACACATTGTTGTCGTCTTCCACGCTTCCCTCCGCCACAAAGGGCTCGTGCCCATCAAGCGGCAGCAATTCGTAAACGGACCAACTGACCGCTTGGCGGCTTTCGATGGCCTGACGCTGCTGCGGCAACAGGGGAGCGGTCGGTTGCAACGTGACCTGAGTCGGCGAGGTCGCCGTCACTCGGTATTCGCCCAGATAGAAAATCGGAACGGGAACATTCAAATTGGGTTGTGGGCCTTCGGCGAACCCATAGACGACCAAGCCATCTGGAATCAGCGGCAAGGGAGCCAATTCGACTTCGCCTTCGTCCGCTTCCTCGGCTGGCAACCCATCAACGGGAACCTCCTGCTGGGGGGAAGACAAGACAATTTGGCCACCATTGTTGAAATCCGCATTGGTGAGGCGCAGTCCGCGCCACCGCCGACCAGCTTCGGTGCCCAACTTGGCCAATTTCTGGGCCATTGGCAGGACGCCTTCGCCCGACAGCGGGTCATTGGGATTGCCATACCGCAATTCCAATTGCTCCGCCTCGACCGAGGCCAGCCTGGACTCGAGTTCCTCTTTGACTTTGTGCCACTCAGAACGACTTTTCAACGCCCCAGCGACAGGGAAGACGAAAATCACGGCCAAAATCGTCGTGATGACGACGGGAGTGATCTGGTACCACCGCCAATGAGGCGCCGCTTTCCAGACCAAGATGGCCTGGGCGATGACGACAACTATCAGAACGAGAAGAAGTACGTACTGCATCAGAGCAATTGATTGAGAAGCGGCAGAACTACCAAAGAGGGATCCTTGACGGGCTAGCTTAATCCAGTCCAACGCCAGCTTGGAGAATTTTCATCAACTTTTCCGTTCCGGTCGTCCGTGTCGGTTCCCGTGACCAACCGATCGGCACAATCGGAACATCCCTCACGATGGGGCGCCGATTGAAGCGGTTCGAGCGGTTTGCACCGACTTGCCGGTCAAGCCGATCCGCCAGATCGTCCGAAATGATCCTGTGAACACGTCCGCATCGAACGCGCGACGTGTGTCGAACATCCAGGTCTCGGAAGGCGATCGATCGTGACGATGCGAAAAACACTGTCCATTTGGATACTAACCGGATCCGTCCTCTTGCCAGCGGCAATGGGGTGCAACCGCCCTCACTATCGCAAACAGGCAGACAACGAAGCCTACGCGTTGATGGACGAGAAAGCCTCGCACGTGTCACGCCCGGTCGACGCGCCGTTGCGGATCGAACTGGACCGACGCAGCCGAATGTACAACCCATTCGACCTCGACTTCCAACCGATGCCGCTGGATGACCCAGCCTCGAATCGGTACATGCAGTGCGTCGACGGCCGACGCGGCTACCCGATGTGGGAAGCCAATGGACTGACCAACGCCGCCGAAAGTCCGGATTGGTGGCAGTTCCTTCCGCTCAATGACGACGGGATCCTCGAACTCAACTCAGAGAACGCGGTCAAGATCGCGCTGCTGCACTCCCCAGACTACCAGCGTCAGTTGGAGCAGTTGTATCTGTCTGCCCTGGACGTCTCGAGCCAGCGGTTTCAATTCGACACCCAATACTTCGCCGGTGCCGGTGCTTCGTTCAGCCAGAATGATCAACGCTTCGGAGCCTTCCGCGATTCCGATTCCGTCACCAGCGTTGGCGGGGACGCAGCCCTGAGTCGACAGTTCGCGACCGGTGCCAATCTGCTGGTGAACTTTGCCAACGAAATTGTCTGGAACCTGAATGGTCCCGACACGGCAACGACGTCCACCGTGCTCGACTTCACCTTGTTGCAACCCTTGCTCCGAGGTGCGGGACGCGACCGCATCATGGAATTGTTGACTTTGTCGGAACGTCGGCTGCTTGCCAACGTTCGCAACTTCGAACGATTCCGCCGCGGTTTCTACTTGGAAATCGTCACGGGACGCAACAACGACAGCAGCGTCAGTCGCTCTGGAGGTACGTTCTCCGCCAACACCGGTGCCTTCACCGGGTTCGATTCAGGCTTTGCCAATCTGGGTGGCAGTGGCGGAACCGGCGTGCCACAGGCCGGTGGGTTCATCGGTCTGCTTCAAGACCAACTGCAAATCCGCAACTTGGAAGAGAACATCGCTCGGCTCGGCGAGAACCTGGTCATTCTCGACAACACGCTGATCGAATTGCTGACCACCATTCCCGATGACCCTGAAGCCATCATTCGCCAGCGACTGCAAATCGCGCAAGCACGATCCGCTCTGCTGAGCTCGCAAAGCTCCTTGGTTTCGCGTCGTGTTGGCTACCAAAACTCGGTTGACTCCTTCCTGCGTGACCTTGGATTGCCACCTTATATCTGTGTCGAAATCAACGACCCGATGCTGGAACGTTTCGAACTGATCGACCGAACCCTTCGAAGTCGCCGTGAAGAACTGATTGATGTCCGCTTGGCAGTGGGCGAGATCAACATCGGATTGCTGGAATCCAGCGAAACCACCATCAACGAAGAGACCGGACTGCCGGAAACCAAACTCCAGTGGGACGAAACCACGATTCGCTTGATCGAACGACTTCGATCTTCGGTTGAACCGTTGTCGAAATTCACGGGTGATTTGATCGCCGAAGATTTGCCCCGCGTGGAAGCGGACCTCAAGCAGTTGGCGGAGCTCATTCCGGAGCGTCGCAACCAAACCGATTCGTTGCTGGAACTGTACCGCGAAGAACAAGCCACGGTGTGTTCGCTGCTGGGAATCGAAACCGTTGACGAATCCATCTTCGACCTCGAACCCGTGCTCGAACTCGGCGAAGAACTGGAATCACAGTTCAATGAAATCGCCAGTCGTCTGGACGCCTACAAAACGGCGGTGGATCAACTCAATGAACAAATCGATGTCTTCCTGCAAACCGGACCACGATCCGAAAACAGCGTTGAAATCGCGGTTCAAGTTCGCAATGAAGTGATTCTGGCCAGCCAAGACTTGCTCGCCAACCTGGGCGAAGACGTCCTGGCGTTGCAGTTGATTCAAGCCCGCTCGCGAGTCGAATCGCTGCTGCTTCCCGAAGTCGAAATCAACCCTGCCGAAGCACTGCAGATCGCTCGCGTGAACCGTCGTGACTGGGCCAATGCTCGGGCCGCCCTGGTGGACACGTTCCGCCGAATTGAATTCTTCGCCGACGATCTTGAAAGCGACTTGGACCTGGTCGTCTCCGGTGGTGTCAGTCAATCCGCGGTGACCGATCTTCCCAACAATGACAACACCAGCCTCCGGCTTGGGCTTCGTTGGGACGCCCCAATCACTCGCTTGCAAGAACGCAACACCTACCGCCAAGCCTTGATCGAATACGAGCAAGCCAAACGGTCGTACTACAACTTCGAAGACAGCGTGTGGCAAGGTCTGCGTTCCAGCATTCGCCAGCTGCAGGCCAACCGGATCAACTTTGAATTGGGACGCCAATCCGTCCGGATCGCAGCCAACCAATTGGAACTCAACGAGGACATTCGGTCCTTCCGAGATGCCCGCGGCTTGAACAGCGGCCCGACCGCTGCTCGCGATACGATCTCGGCACTGGGTGACTTGCTCGATTCACAAAACTCGTTGCTGAACATCTTTGTGAACTTCGAAGTCGTTCGCCGTGGTCTCGACTTGGATCTCGGAACCATGGAACTGACGTCCGACGGACTGTGGATTGATCCAGGCCCCATCGAGCCTGAATTCCTGCTGGGTCTGGTCGGCACGTCCGAAGGCGGCCTGATCGATTGCGGTGTCACAACCTCCAACGCCCTGTGCCCCACTCCTGATTGCGGGATGCCATTGAAAGAGCAACCCAAAGAACCCATCTTTGGATTCTGATTCAACGTCCTGCGGGGTCGCATCCGGCTCGCTCCGGTGGTCTTTGCAACCGGCAACGGTTGCAAAGACATTGACCAACTCACTTTGTCGGCCGAACTCTGTTTGCCGATCGGCTCACTTGACCGGTTCGGCAAACAGCTCGGGATACTTTTCAGTGAGCTGACGTCGCAGTTTCGGACGTGCCTTCAAAGCGGAGCCCATCTTCCGAACCATCTTGGGATTGTTGATGCCGCCCAGCTCGTGATCGGTCGGCATGATCTCGCTGTCCCAATCGGCAAGCTCAGAGGGACGCACATTGTCGCGGTAAAACGCACCGGTGGTGAACGGCGTTGGAACAAACGAGCCGACCAAGCTCATGTCCAATTCGGGTTCAATCTGGCCTTCCATCCCGAGCGCCCACAAACACGCGTTCGCAAAGCAACGACGCGTGTCTTCATCGAGCAAGTCTTCCGACGCGCCGAACGAGAAGTAAGCCACGCGTGCATCTTTCTTGTCGCCCGATGGCGCGACGTAGTGATCGCGAGTCCAACCGGCCGACACTTTGGGCTTGTCCGTGTTGACATCGTCACTCGGCTCAAACGTGTTCAAGACTTGAACTTCCACCAATGGCGTCGCTCCCGTCGGCGGCTGAGACTTGTAGGCCCCGCTGTAACCATGCATCGTGCCGACTCCGGTCATGATGGGGTGCTCCTTGGCAGAATCCAACGCCGTGATCCGGCTGCTTGAACTGTGATTGCCGCCATAGTGACTTTGCCCGCGTTGCGCATGCCAGGTGTTGCCAAAGACCTGCTCACCCAAACCGCCGAGGTAGTCGTCACCGCTGTAGTTGAAGTTGAGCTTCGACCACTTGCCCTTTTGGCCGTTGAAGCAGTGAGTCGACGTCCGCGCCCCCACGACCGGACCACCTCGTTCAAAGTAATCCACCAACAGGTCAACCTGATCGTCGGGCAGCTTCATGAAACGGGTGAAGAAAAACAGCAGGTCCGCATCCTTGAGGGCTTCCATCCCGGGAACCGCTGCATCACCGGCTTTGATCTCGCCGTCCTGGTCGATTCCAAACAACACGGTGCATCGAAAGCCGTGATGCTTGGCCAAAATTTTCGCGAGCAGTGGGCACGCTTGTTCGGACCGGTATTCGTGATCATTGGCGATGAACACGATGTGCTTGCCTTTTCCGATCCCTTCCCCGCCTTCGTAAACCAGCGGCGCGGAATCGGAATCCGCCGCCAAACTGGTGAGCGGAAAAGTGACAAGTGACAGCAAAGCCAGAGAGAGCCAAGTCTTCATAGATTCAGTGTGTGATCGAGGTGGGATGAATGGGAGGTGTCGTTCACCATCACGCGGCGGCCCGATTTCAACCCCAAGCCAACACGTCACGAACAACAGGTGACTATGAATTTAGTCCATCTTCACCTCGATCGCGTGACGATCTGTCCCGCTTTCTTCAAAACGCCCCCACATCCGACCCCATGTCGCAATTCCATTGACTTGTGACGCAACCACCAAAGCTCCCTTGGAACCATGGTGAATGCGTCAACTGCGAACCGGGCCTGGATAGAACCGGGCCTGGATAAAACCGGGCCTGGATAGAACCGGCCTGGGCAAAACGGGAGATGGGTACAACAGAACACGGAGAACGGTAGGGAAGAGCAGGGCGGAGTTTTCGATCGCCTCGATGGGGACAAGGAACGCTCAAAGCACCGCAAGACCACCGCTCATTCCTGCCTTCCCGTGGTGACTCCGCCCACACGACTGGTACCTGCTCTGGCGGACGCGAGTACAATGCGGCGTCTGATTCCCACCCGATCCTCCCCCCAACCGATCAGTGTCATGACGTCGAACTCCATGCGAGCATCCTGTCGATTCCGCGACCTTTCCCCGCGATTTTCAATGGCTTCGTTTCTTCTTGTTTCGTGCACTCTTGCTTGTCTTTCGTTCTCACAAGCCATCGCAAACGATCGCCCCAATGTGGTGATCGTGATGGCCGATGACCTCGGGTATGGCGACATTGGTTGCTACGGAGCCAAGGGTCTGGAAACTCCCAACATCGATCGCATGGCATCCGAGGGTTGCCAATTCACCAGCGGCTATTGCTCGGCGTCCACCTGCACGCCGACCCGCTATTCGTTCCTCACCGGCACCTACGCGTTTCGTTTCCCCGGTACCGGCATCGCACCACCGAACAGCCCCGCGTTGATTCCCGCGGGAACCACGACCACTGCCAGCGTGCTTCAAGAGGCGGGCTACAAATCCGCCGTCATCGGCAAGTGGCACCTGGGCTTGGGCGAAAAGAACGAAGGCCCGGACTGGAATGGGGATCTGAAACCAGGACCTTTGGAGATCGGCTTCGACCACTGCATCTTGCTTCCCACCACCAACGATCGCGTGCCACAGGTCTACGTGAACAACCACAACGTCGAGAACTTGGATCCGGCCGATCCACTGTGGGTTGGCAACAAGAAACCCTCCCAAGACCACCCCACAGGAATCACCCATCGCGACACATTGAAGATGGATTGGTCGCACGGTCACAACTCCACGATTCACAACGGCATCAGTCGCATTGGGTTCTACACCGGGGGCCACGCCGCTCGGTTCCGCGACGAAGACTTGTCGGATCGCTGGGTGGCAGAATCCAAACGATGGATCAGCGACCACAAAGAGGAACCGTTTTTCCTATTCTTTGCCTCACACGATCTGCACGTGCCTCGAGTCGTGAATGAACGCTTCCAGGGCAGCACCGCACTCGGACCTCGAGGGGATGCCATCGCGGAACTGGATTGGTGCGTGGGCGAACTGATGAAGTCGCTCGAAGAAAACGGACTGACCGAAAAAACCTTGCTCGTGTTCTGCAGCGACAACGGCCCAGTTTTGGACGATGGCTACAAAGACGATGCCAACGAAAAACTTGGCGAGCATGATCCGAATGGTCCCTATCAAGGCGGCAAGTACACGGTTTACGAAGGCGGAACGCGAACGCCATTCATCACCCGGATGCCCGGCACCATTCCCGTCGGTGTCAGTGACGAACTGGTTTGCACCATCGACTTTGCCGCCAGTCTCGCCGCCCTGGTCGGACAAGAACTTCCGAACGACGCTTGCCTGGACAGCCACAACGTGCTGGGAGCGTTGATGAATCAGTCCGGTGCCTCCGGTCGAGAGCATCTGGTCCAGCAAGACAACGGAAAAGTTGGCAACTACGGCTATCGCGTTGGCGATTGGAAACTCGTTCGCCACGACCAAAAGAAGTCCTACAACTTCGACCTGTCGATGACACGAAAATCAGTCCCCCAATTCGCTCTTTACAACCTTGAATCGGATCCAGCCGAACAAACCGATTTGAGTCAGAGCGAACCCGAACGAGCGAAGCAAATGCAACAGGAACTTCAACAGCTTCTCGACGCCGGTCGCAGTCGCTAAGCAGCAACAGCCAGTTGCTTGAGTCGTTAACGACGTATCAACGCCTGTAGAATGGGCACTCTTGCCCGTCAACGTGGTGAATATCACCGCCCCGCGGTCGTTGGATCACGCCGACACGCACAACCAGTCGCGGAGCGACGATAGTTGCTCAACGCCCCGTACGATGGGCTTCCAAGCCCGTCGCAATGGAACCCCGACACGTGAGCGAGGCACGACCTCGAATCCCTCACTCACCCTTCGCGTTTCCCCAAACCAATCAAAAAAAGCCGCCCACTGGAATCATCCGGTGAGCGGCTTTTCTGATGGATCCAACTCAATTGCGTTTGCAAATCATGCGGTCGCGAGTTTGGACTCTTCGCTTGCAATCATTTGTCGAAGGATCTCGTCCAGCGACACGCGGATGTCCCAGTCCGGGTAATCACGTCGCAGTTTGCTCAGGTCGCTGATGTAGCAAATGTGATCGCCTTTGCGATTGTCATCGCCCAGCGTCCACTTCACTTTGTGACCCGAGATGTCTTCGATCTTCTGAATGCATTCCAGCACGCTGGCCGCGTTGTCGCGTCCGCCACCGATGTTGTAAACCTCGCCTGGACGCGGGTTCTTCGAGAACGCTTCGAAGGCTTTGACCACATCGCTGCATTCGATTTGGTCGCGAACTTGTTTGCCTTTGTATCCAAAGATCGTGTAGGGCTTGCCCGTCACGGCCACGTGAACGAGGTAACTCAAGAACCCATGCAACTCGACGCCGCTGTGGCTGGCCCCGGTCAAGCATCCGCCTCGGAAGATTCCGGTCTTCAACCCGAAGTACTTGCCGTACTCCTGAGCCAACACGTCCGCCGCCGTCTTGGACGCGCCAAACAGCGAGTGCATCGTTTGGTCGATGCGGCACGACTCAGAGATGCCAGCGTGGTCTTCTTCGCGGGCATATTCCCAGCGGGTTTCCAATTCGTCCAGCGGCAACTCGTTGGGGGCATCGCCGTAAACCTTGTTCGTGCTCATGTGGCAGAACACAGCCTCGGGTGCATGCTGACGAGTTCCCTCGAGCAGGTTCAATGTTCCGTTGGCGTTGACTTCAAAATCCAAGAACGGAATCGCGGCGGCTTTGTCGTGCGATGGTTGGGCCGCACAGTGAATCACCAAATCCGGTGGCTCGTTCTTGAACAGGTCCAACACGCCTTCGCGGTCGCGAATGTCCAACGAGACGGTTCGGAAGTTCGAGGTTTCCTGTTCCAGTCGCGACTGGTTCCACTTGGTGCTGCCATCCGGGCCGAAAAAGGTGGCGCGCATGTCGTTGTCGATGCCGATGACTTCGTCACCCAGGGCGTCCCAATGCCGCACCGCGGCCGAGCCGATCAGCCCACTGGAACCTGTCACAATCACACGCATAGCACGTCAAACCTACCTAAAAACCAACATCCAAAAGAAAACTGCGTCTGATTGTAATTCGCAATCGAAACACCAAAACCGCCACGTTTTATTTTCAATGAAACGACATCGACGGCTGGTTGCCCATTTCAGTGAAGGCCGCTTGAACGCCCGCGGAGCGTTTTCGCCAGAGTCTTTCGGACGCTTCAGGCAGCCTGTTTCACGGCCACGGGAGCCTCGGCCGGGGTGTTGGGGCGGATCATTCGGGTCATCTCCAAAATTTCCGCGATCGCCAGGGCTTGCTCGGCAGCGGTTTGCGTCAAATCCAAAAACAGCACGCGTTTGCCGCGAATTTCGCACCAGGTGCTGCCAGCCCCCTCCAATGGTTCGCCGCGAATTTCAAATCCATTTTGGCGGGCGATGCGGGTCATCCGTTTCAGACGATCCAGCACGTTTTCCTCGTCAAACCGATTCATATCGAAGCCTTTGGACTCGCTGGAGACGGGCTTTTCGCCTGCGTGATTGAGGGCGAACAAGTCACCGGGGCAAGCAAGCCGTGGAGGGTAAGGTTTGCGGGCCGGATAGCAGGGATTTATCAACCGTGTGGGTTGTTCCGATAGATCAAACAGCCAATCCCTTCCCGCCCGGATTCCAAACTCAGCTATGTCGCACCAAGCTTCTTCCGCCCAATCGACTCACGCCGCCTCCGAATCCCAAGCCAATGAGCTGACGGTGCTGCGGGAACAGGTGAAACGACTGCAGAATCTGGCGACCCTCGGCGAACTGACCGGCACCGCCACGCACGAATTCAACAACGTGCTGATGACCGTCATCAACTACGCCAAATTGGGACTGCGGAACGAAGACAAAGCCAGCCGCGACAAAGCACTGACGAAAATCCTGGAAGCCTCCGAGCGTGCCGCTCAAATCACCAACACGATCTTGGCCCAAGCCCGCAATCGCAGCGACGCGATGGGCCCAGTCGACTTGAGCGGATTGGTTCGGGAAACCTTGGTGCTGATGCAACGTGAAATGCAAAAGTATCGAATCAGCATCGAAACGGACTTGCCCGAAACCGCGACGGTTCACGCCAGCGGAAACCAAATCCAACGCTTGCTGCTCAACCTGCTGACCAATTCACGACAAGCCATCGGCGAATGCGGCACGCTCTGGATTCGTGTCGCCTCCTGCGACACCGGAGCGGATGGAAACGGCTACGTTGAACTGACGGTTCGCGATTCTGGCAAGGGCATCCCTGAGGACGTTCTGCCAAAGATCTTTGACCCGTACTTCTCCACCAAAGCCGGTCCTGATGAAACAGGAAAGGGCGGCACAGGGTTGGGATTGGCCGCCTGCAAAGAAATCATCGACGAGCACAAAGGACGTGTGCGAGTCGAAAGCTCCGTCGGTCGCGGCACCGCCTTCATCATCCGCCTGCCAATCAGCGCGGCACAACGAGCTGCGGCTTGAAGCGCGTACGCTATCGCCCACCTGCCAAAAAGGTGTCAGGTACCTTTTTGGGGGAATGGGGGTTTTGGCTCGATGCCGGTGTCGTCAGCTGAAGGGTTCAGGCAACATTTTCTTTGCCGAATCGCCTTAGAATCGCTTCCTTCACAGAGCCCGCAGAACCGGCAAACCACCTGTTCTACCAAAAAGGTACCTGACACCTTTTTGGCGTCTGAGTGTGGGGTGACTCGGCGTTTGTCGGTGTCTGGGATCGCATACAATGACGTGTTGTCATTCGTTCCCGCGAACCCGCCCTGCGAAAATGCCCCGTCCACTCAGTGAAGCCCAGCTTGCCGACTACGACCGCCAAGGATTCTTGTTGGCTTCGTCTTTGTTCGATCCCGATGAGATCGAACTGCTGCGACGCTCCGCCAAAGAAGACAAGCGTTTGGACGACCACGCGTTTGGTCGCGACGATGGTGAAGGCGGCACCGTGCGATTGTCTCTTTGGAACCATCCCGGTGACGGTGTCTATGGTGCGTTTGCAAGGTGCGATCGAATCGTGGAAAGGGCTGGGCAACTGTTGCGTGACGAACCCTATCACTATCACTCCAAGATGATCATGAAGGACGCGCGCGTCGGTGGCGCGTGGGCCTGGCATCAAGATTACGGCTACTGGTACAGCAACGGCGTTTTGACGCCGAACCTAGTCAGTTGTTTCATCGCCGTTGATCCGGCAACCAAAGAAAACGGGTGCTTGCAAGTCATCCGCGGCTCCCATGCGTGTGGACGCATTCATCATCAATTGACCGGTCAGCAAGCCGGGGCGGACCCGGAACGCGTGACCGAGATTTTGAAACGGTTCGAGCTCCTGCACGTTGAAATGAGTCCGGGTGATGTGCTCTTCTTCCATTCCAACCTGTTGCACCGCAGCGATCAAAATCACAGCGAGAATCCTCGTTGGTCCATGATCTGTTGCTACAACGCGAAGTCCAATGATCCTTACAAGGAATCGCATCACCCGCGCTACACGCCACTGAATCGGTTGCCTGACTCCGCGGTACGCGAGATTGGAGCGCAGCGATTTGACGCCGTTGGCACCGCCGGATCTGGAACGAATGGTTCTGGCCAAGGCGATGAACAAAGTGCATCGATGGCATGGCTGGATCCCAATCGAGATGCCAGCGCAACCGCTTTGAACGCGAATTCAAAGGACGCTGAGAATTGACGCAGCGTGAGAGCAACGCGGCCGACTTGGGCATCGATCCCGTTATGCCGAAAGATCGCGAGGTGCCGATCGGGTGCATCGGTGCTGGGTTCATCATGGATGATTGCCAGTTGGTGGCGTACCGAGCCGCGGGATTTCAGCCCGCTGCAATCGCTTCGCGGCGAAGAGAACAAGCCGCCTCGGTGGCAGAGCGGCATGGAATCAGCAAGGTCTTTGACAATCCCAGCGAACTTTTGGCCGACAGTTCAATCCCGGTCATCGACATCGCGGTCCCACCGGACGTTCAACTCGAGATCATTCGGGAAGCGGTGCGGCACCCGCACATCCGTGGCATCTTGGTTCAAAAACCCATCGCGGGTTGTCTTGCCAAAGCCAAGCAAATCGTCGATCTCTGCCGCGACGCTGGTATCACGCTTTGTGTCAATCAAAACATGCGCTACGACCAGTCGGTTCGGGCGTGCAAGACGCTGCTGGCTCAAGGCCAACTCGGCGAGCCTGTTTTAGCGACCATTGACATGCGAGCGATCCCGCACTGGATGCCTTGGCAACAACGGCAGGGGTGGATGACCTGCCGGATCATGTCGATCCACCACTTGGACGCCATGCGGTACTGGTTCGGAGATCCTATTCGTGTCTTCGCCAGCTTCCGGACCGACCCGCGAACGACGTTCTCGCACGTGGACGGCATCGGACTGTACATCCTGGAATACGCCAACGGTTTGCGTTGTCAAATTTGCGACGACGTGTGGGCAGGACCGGCTCGCGAAGGCGCGGCCGAAGACTTGGGGATCACTTGGCGAGTCGAGGGCACCAAGGGGATGGCTCGCGGAACCATCGGTTGGCCCAAGTACCCGCTTCGCAGCCCCAGCACAATCGACTGGACCACGACCGACATCGGCCGATGGGAACAACCACGCTGGGACCAAGTCTGGTTCCCCGACGCGTTCGCCGGACCGATGGCAGAACTGCTGGTCGCTTTGGAAACCGGCATCGAACCCAACCTAAGCGGTCGCGACAACCTTCGTACAATGGCTTTGGTCGACGCATGTTACGAATCAGCGAAAACCCACCGTGCGATCGAGCTCCCAACAACGTTGTAGAATTCATTCACCACGAACTCACATCAATTGGCAAACCGCTGGCAAGCAAATCATTTTTGCGGTCAGCCAATTCCTGAGCCGCCGCGTTCTGGCGAGCGAACCACCAAGCGACAACCAGAAAGATCAGCCAGAGCGGCAAAACAACAAAGAAGAACACCGCCAAGTTTCGCGGGGTCAACAATCGCGTGAGCAAACTGGACGCGGACTTTGACTCATTCGATGACGTCGCGTTTGCGGAGAGAGGTTCGGAAGACATGTTGGCTGTTTCAGACGAGAGGTGAGCAGCGAACGACAAATGGGTAGTGGACGAAGCGACGAGTCCCTTGCACGAGGACTCGTCACCTCGTCCACCACGACAACCGATTGCCCAGCAGCATCAACGATACATCAAATACTTTTCCCGACGTGCTTCGAATTCCGACAGCTCTTCTTGGTAGGCCGCCTGCAACTGCTCCACCGATTGACCGCCAAGGATTCCTTCCGCTGTTTTCTGGCTGACCAACAGACGGTTGAGAGACTTCGTATTCCAGTCATCGGGTGCAAGTCCCTGCAATGTCACGGCAATGGTCAGCGCCGTTCGCAACGGATCAAACTCAACCCGCTCAGTCAGGATCACGTTCACTCCGCCACACTTTTCATTGGCGAATTTGCTGGCGTCCGGAGTGAACTCGATTGGAACGAAGCTCACCCCGCTCAATCCCTGTGCGTTCAGTTCACGAGCCAATTCCAACGCATCGATCCAGGGAGCACCGAAGTGTTCGAAAGGTGTGTCCGTACCACGGCCCACGGACAAATTGGTCGTCTCCCACAACCCAATCGCCGGATACAGGTAGGCCGCATTGAGACTTCGCATATTCGGTGATGGATTGATCCACACGCGTCCGGTTTGATCGAACCCCGGACGGCCTTCCCAGCCCTCCATCGGAATGACTTGCAAATCCAGATCGAGTCCCCATTCGGCTTGGAACATCTTGGCCAGCTCACCAATCGTCATCCCATGCCGGACGGGAATGCGATGGTAAGCGATGAAGGATTCGCTGCCCGCATCGGTGACTGGACCTTGCACTGCTGTCCCGTTGATCGGATTGGGCCGATCCAAAACCACAAACCGAACATCGTTTTCAGCGGCTGCTTTCATCGCGCCACCCATCGTCGAGATGTAGGTGTAGAAACGAACGCCAATGTCCTGAATATCAAAAACCAGCGTGTCGATGCCTTCCAGCATCTCCGCCGTCGGAACACGAGTCTTGCCATACAGACTGTGGACTTTCAATCCGGTCAACGAATCCCGCTGGTCGTCGATGTTGGCTTGATCCAATTGGCCCACAAATCCATGTTCAGGACTGAACAAGGCCACCAGATTCACGTCCTTCGAATCGTGCAGCAACTGAACCGTCGAGACGCCTGCGAGGTTCGTGCCTGTGTGGTTCGTGATCAGGCCCACCTTGCGTCCCGCCAAGGCCGCAAAATCATCTTGCTGCAAGACATCGATCCCCGCAAGCACTTGAGCGGTGACGGCGTTTGTGTGAGCGAAACAAAGCGTGATTGTGAGCAGACAAACGGCAAAGAACTGGTGAGGCATGATCGCTTGAGAGTGAGCGTGATTTTCGGGAAGCAATGTCAATCATAACCCGCCCCACGACCGAACGATCACCTTCGCCGTGTCGCGGACATGTTTCATTGGCCTGTTCGCGGCCCCGCAGGAATCAAGCGACTGGCGACATACCCTGAAACAAAGGTGGTGACGGAGCCGATGATCGCCAACCAAGGCCACGCAACCAGCGTTGCAAATTTGATCGCGGTGAGCACTGCCATGCCGGTCATCATCCCGACCAATGCACCACGTTGGTGAGCGGAAGTGGTCAGAATCCCAAGCAGGAAAACGCCCAACAAGATCCCAGCCGTGAAGCCAGCAATGGCCAGAGCATCGCTGATGACACTGCTCGAAAGGTAGCTCGCACCGATCCCAATCGCGATCTGGATCAATCCAAAGGCAACGGTCAGCTTGCGACTGACGCCGAGAAGGTTGCCAGACACTTCGTCATCGGAACTCTTCTCGTCAGCGACCTTGTTCTCCGATCGGTTGCGGCGAGCAAGCAACCAAGGCTGATAGAAATCCGAGACCGCCGCAGACGCCGAGGAATTCAAGGAACTGGACAACGTGGACATGGCTGCCGCAAACACCGCCGCCAACGTGATGCCGACCAAGCCAACAGGCAGGTAGTCCACGATGAACGCAGCGAACACTTCATCGTTGTGCTCGAACGCTCGCGGATGAATTTGCGAATAGAAGCCTGCCAAAGCGACCCCCAGCAACAAGAACAAAGCGAATTGGATCAGCACCACCACGCCGCTGGCGACCACCGCACGCTGTGCATCCAACGTGCTCCGCGCGGCCAGATAACGCTGAACGATCATTTGATCGGTCCCGTGTGTCCCCAGCGTCAACACGGCTCCGCCGATGACTCCCGACCAAAACGTGAAGGGCTCCGTCAGGACACTGAAGTTGTCGGTCGATCGCCAACGAAAGTCAAAGACCTGGAAACGCCCGGTCTCCTGGCCGAACTCAACGAGTTGTTGCCAACCACCCGGGAAGTAGTTGACCAGGATCTGCAACGACAGCACCCCACCCACCATATAAACCACCAACTGGATGCAGTCGCTCCAGATCACAGCTTTGATCCCACCAAAGAACGTGTAGACGATCGTGAAGCCCCCCAGGATCACAATGCAGCTGACAAGGTCAACGCTGAGAACCTTCTCCAACGCAATGCCGGCCAAGAACAGCCGCAAACCGTCGCCCAGATTCCGGGTGACCAAAAACAACAACGACGCGAACCGTTTGCTGGAGTCGCCAAACCGCGTGGCCAGAATCTCATAGGCCGAATAGATTTCACCGCGGCGAAACAGGGGCACCAACACGACCGCCACAATCAAGCGGCCAATCACCAACCCCATCCCCAACTGCAGAAACCGCATGTCACCGTCGACCGCAAAGGCGATCCCAGGCACACTCAAAAAAGTCGCGGTGCTGGTTTCCGTGGCGACGATCGACCCCAAGATCGACCACCAGGGCATGTCGCGTCCACCCAGCAAGTATCCGGCCAAGTCCTTCTGGTCCCGTCCGACCCACAGACCAAAGCCAACCATCGCGAGCATGTAGATGACCAGAACCGCAAGGTCAAAGGAGCTGATAGCCAAGTGTCGAGTCTCGTGTGCTGTAGTCGATTTTGTGCTTTGAATCCGCCTCGCCTGATCAGTGCGGTTACCTTACTGTATTTTGATGCGATCAGTTTTGTTGCGGTCAGGGAAATCACTCATGCGAAACCATCCACCATGCTGAACCAATTGACCACGGAAGCCAGCAACCCGGCCTCTGCCCAGATCGATTCGTTGTCAGCGTTGCAAATCGTTCAACTGATCAATCAACAAGACGCTTTGATTGCGGCCGCGGTGAACACGCAGGCCGAAAGAATCGCGGAGGCGGTGGATGTGATCGCGGACAAATTCCGCTCCAACGGGCGATTGGTTTATCTGGGTGCCGGCACGTCAGGTCGCTTGGGTGTGCTCGACGCCAGCGAATGCCCGCCGACCTTCCGCACCCCACCCGAGATGGTCGTGGGCGTGATCGCGGGCGGCCCCGAGGCGCTGACCCGAGCAATCGAAGGGGCTGAGGACCATCCGGAATTTGCGAAGCGTGATTTGGCTGCCATCAACCTGTCCGACAACGATGTGTTGGTGGGGATCGCCACCAGCGGACGAACCCCCTACGTCATCGGCGGGTTGCAACACGCCCGATCGGTCGGAGCTGTCACTGTCGGACTGAGTTGCAATCCAAACTGCCAATTGCGACCGCTCTCCCAAATCATGATCGCACCGGTCGTGGGACCTGAAGTGGTCAGCGGTTCCACCCGCTTGAAAGCGGGAACCGCCACCAAGATGGTGCTGAACATGTTGACCACCGGGGCCATGATTCGGATCGGAAAGACATACGGCAACCGCATGGTCGACGTCCGCGCAACCAACGAAAAACTGGTCGCAAGATCGCGGCAAATGCTTTCCGAGATCGTGGGGATCCCAACCGACCAAGCCGATCAATTGCTGCACCAGTGCAAGGGCGAAGTGAAAACAGCCATCGTCGTTCACATGCGTGAGGTCTCCCCACAAACGGCGCGACAACAGTTGGCTGACGTGGGTGGGCACCTGAGTCGCTTGTTCGTGACTCCCCCCGAATGAACGCGTCCACTGGACTGGTGCTGGGAATCGACGGTGGCGGCACCAAAACCGTCGCGTGGCTCGCGCGGTGTGACTTCCCCCATCATCACACTGCGATTCCCAACGCGATTGAAACGCTTGGCCGCGGACGCGCGGGTTCTTCCAATGTCCGTAGCGTCGGCTTTGAAACCGCGTTGGGCAATCTGGATCGAGCCGTCGAGAATGCCTTCGCCGATGCAGAAATTCCCCGCGTCATGGTGGACCGGGCTTGCTTGGCGCTGGCCGGTGCCGGTCGAAACAGCGAACAACAACGCATTCGATCGTGGGCGGATCAATGCCAATTGACGAAGTCATTGACCCTGGTCGATGACGCATTGCCAGTGCTGTACGCCGCGGCGGAAGACGGGGTTGGCATCGCGCTCATCTCGGGCACCGGGTCGCTGGCACTGGGCCGAAACACCGAAGGTGAGACAGCGAGATGTGGCGGTTGGGGAAGCTTGTTGGGTGATGAAGGCAGTGGCTACCAGATTTCTCTTGCTGCTCTGCGTGCTGTCGTTCGCGCCGACGATGGGCGCGGTCCCACCACCCAACTGCACCAGCGATTGCTGGAACACCACGGGATCACAACGGCCAGTGAATTGATTCCAATCCTCTACACCGACTCGAACAATCGAGTGCAAATCGCCTCGCTTGCTCCACTCGTTTTTGAGGTCGCAGGCTCCGGCGATTCGGTCGCCCAACAGATCCTTGATCAAGCGTCCACGGATCTTGCCGAGATGGTGAACACGCTGGTCGCTCGCCTTGGCATGTCCGACCACCCCTGCGCATTGGCAGGCACCGGCAGCGTGCTGATTCATCAACCAGCGTTCACACAAAGCGTCCGTGACAAGCTGGCACGAACTGGAATCGAAACCACCTACCGTGCGATTCCTGAATCAGTGGCAGGCACGCTGGTGATTGCAATGGGATCGACCACAACTCACTCAAACTGAATCAGCGAGTCTCAACGATCACCAGGCACCGCATTCGGGCTCGTGTTCGTCTTCGACGCCCAGGCGTGTTTTGAACTGCTGGAACTTGTCGTACAAGCGTTCACTGCTGCTGTGCACGTGTTCAGCCTCGGTGATGAACTTGATCGAGTCATCCGGATACACATCCGAATTGATCAACGCCTGGCGGAATCCATCCAGTGGCGTTCCGTAGGCGATCAACAGTTTGTGTTCGTCCAGTTGGACTTCCTGTTGCTTGGCCGTGTTGATGATCGCGATTCCAGTGCAGCCATCGTTGAGCAACACGTCTTCGAATTCCATCAAGATGCTTTTCAGCACGGGAACATCGATGTGCTCGCGGTACAGGTCTTCGTGTTGCGAAGAACTGTGATGGCTGGTTTCCAACACCACATCGACCACGGTTCCCAGTTGATCGATCAGATCCAAGAACACATCCATCAAAACAGGTTTGGATGCGGCGGCCATGATGACCGGCGTGGTGGATCCGTTGGATTCGTCCACGTACTTGTCGTACCGAAATCCCTGACTGGGGGAAATCTGGACGTCGTAGGAAGGTCGGATGGCGTCGGTCAATTCGAACATCCCATAGGTTTTGATCCCCATGTGAACCTGCAGTTCTTCGTCCGAGAGACGTTCGAAGCTGCCAGGTGCGGATGTTGGAATCGCGTCGTCCTGTGCCGTCGGACGAAGGATGCGTTTGAGAAAGCCCATTTGATTGGTAATTTTCGACGCGTGTGTGATGACGACACCAGGGTGGAAAAGATTGCCTGAGCCGGTTCACCGCTGCGACTGGTGAACACACAAAGCTAGGTCACGTCACGGCCAAGACCCCGCAACTGTCCCAGAACCGCTCAAAACTCGCTGAATGGCCCGTGAGACGGCCTCCCAAGCGTTTCCACCGTCATAACCCGAACAATCGTTTCTCCCAACTCACCCCAAGCGGGGCCCTGGTTCGCCCGGATCCTTGCGAAAGAGGTTGACACGCACGCCTGGGAGTCGACATTGAGACGTTAGCGGGGGCCGCGCACCGCCTTTTTCAAAAACGCTTCTCTGAAGACGCTTTCGAGCGGCTGGTTCATGATGGATCGAACAGCATCCCGACGGGCTTTGTCCCGTTTCATTCGTACTTTGCCCTGCCCAGGGTTTCCATCGATTCTTCCCAGCGATTCAAACGCTGCGAAAAACCGAGTTGCGAAAGTGCTCACGCTGGCATGCCTGACGGCAGCGTTGCTCCCCAGCGGCTGTGACTTACCCGATCGGTACGACATCCAGACGTTTGAAAAGCCTGCTCCTTGGCACGCGGAAACAACGCCTTCGTTTGCCTCTCAGGCACGCAACACAGCGCGGCCCTCGTCCGCCGCCGATGCGATGCGGCAATCCGGCATGCCAGAGATCCTCACTCCCAACCAGACGCCCTCCAACACGATCGAAACCGTTTCGGGCAAACCCGGTTCGCACGCCTCCGCCGGAACAACCGAAAACCGACTCGCCGACGAGTGGGAGTCGTGGCAAATTCACAGCCTCCGTTCGACCATCTTGGGCGGCATTCATGCCAAGTCCACTCGCACCGCGGACAACGAGATCAAGGTCGAGCTGGAAGAACAAGGGCTGACCTATCGCGGCATGCTGCAAATCCTGGAGTCGAACCAACAAACGTTCTGGCACGATGCCAATGGCGACCTGAAGAAAGTGGACTGCACATTTCGACGTGGACCGATCGAATCACATCGCACGATCGAGATCACCGCCAACGAAGTCCAGTTCGTTGACAACCGCTTGGTCGCAACCAAGAAGAAGACGCTGCCGATCCATTCACCACTGGGCGGCCCGCTGCACGTCTACCAAACGCTGCGCCGAAAACCTTTGCAAGAGGGTGAAATTCGCGAAGCCAATGTCTTGCTTCCAATCCTGGGGGAAGTGGCAACCCTTCGACTGCAACACAACTCGCTCGCTTCGCCTTCCGTCCTGACACCGCAGGGATTCCAAGAAGTCGTGCTGCAGGAAGCATCTTGCCTGTTGTCACTGGGTCCCCAACGACAACGCGAAAGCGTTTATTGGTTTGACGACCAAGGGCAGGTGCAGCTCTACCACGTCGCCAACGAACAACGATTTTCGTACGGCTGCAATGCCTCGCAATACAAGCTGCTGGGGCAAGAGTTCCTCAACCAAGACTATCCGATTGCCTTGCAAGTGCAGGGCAAACCGCTTGAGACCGAAGCGAGTTTGTTGGCAGGTGACCTCCAGCAGGTCGGCTACGAAATCATCTGGGCCACACCGCCCGCGCCCGAGTCCGTGGCATCGGATCCACCTGGGGAGGCAAACGAACCAGAATCCGAACCATCCGCGGACAACCAAGACAATCAGATCGCTCTGGCTCCCCGTCAGTACCTACGACGCAGTGGTGACCAAGCACAGCAAAAGCTGATCGTTTCCCGGACCCCCGTTCCACCTTCCAAGCTTCGCGACCGCTTTGACCAGTTCGGAGGCGAGAGCACCCCCGCTGACTTGGCCGCGACTTCGTTGGTGGACTATCGCTCCGCCACGGTTCGCCGCATTGCCAACGCAACTGCCAACAGCCCCGACTTCACGTTGGCGGAACGAGCGATGGAGATGAACCGCACCGTTCACTCCTTGCTGTCGTTCCAAGCGCTCTCGCAAGGCATGCGTGCGGCCAGCCAAATTGCGGACTCATCGACAGCTGACAGCACCGAGCAGTCCATTCTGCTGATGGCACTGTTGCGATCCGCCGGGATTCCATCCCGAATGGCCTTGGGAATCCGTTACCAATCCGCTGACCACGTTGCCCCCACCCGTGATGTGGCGTTGCCATTCCAAACACGGGCTCGCCTTCCCGAAGGCAACCGCTTTGTCTATCACGCCTGGGTGGTGGCGAAAGTCGACGACCAATGGATCTCGTTGGACCCCGTCGCTGGCACCGAAACCCAACCGGATTGCTTGGCAATTGAGACCACCGACATGAAAGACATCGATCCGATTGAGTTGATCGAGGAATTCATCGACAAACTCTCGCGAATGCAGATCAGCATCTACGCGGTCATTCGTGGTGCCTGAGCGGTGGGTGCGGGAGTCATTGGGTGCCAGAGCAGGTGAGTGCCAGAGCAGTGGCTTGCGCATAAAAAAAACGCCCCGGAGAAGGTTACCCTTCGCCGAGGCGTTTTTGAGGTCACGTCTGTTTGACGCAGTGGTCTACTTTCATCAAGTGAACAAGTTCACTCAGCGAACGTAGCTGGCACTGGCCTGAATGACGCGACGATTACGGGAAATGCTTGCACTTGGATCAACGATCGGTGCAGGTGGCATTGGAGCGGCGTGAGGAGCAGCGACTGGTGCGGCAGTAGGAGCGGCGTAGGTCGATCCACATCCGCATCCGGTGTCACAAGGAGCTGCGTCGCAGCCCATGTCACAGCAGCTGCTGCTCTTGCAACCGAGGTTGCCGAAGAGTTTCTTCAGCAGGCCGCCTTTGCCGATGCTGCAGCAACCGCTGTCACATCCGCTGTCGCAGCAGGTAGGTTCGCAAGAAGCGATTTCGCAACCGCAAGCTGGTTCGCAAGCGACTTCACAAGGAGCTTCGCAGCAGCTGTTGCAGCCTTTGCCGCTGAACAACTTGCTCAGCAAGCCGCCCTTGCCAATGCTGCATCCGCTGTCGCAGCACGAAGGTTCGCAAGAAGCGACTTCGCAACCACAAGCTGGTTCGCAAGCGACTTCACAAGCAGGTGCACAGCCACAATCAGCGACTTCGCAACCGCAAGTTGGTTCTGCACAGCTGTTGCAGCCGCCGAACAGTTTGCCCTTCAGCAAACCACAACCGGAGTCACAACCGCCACAGGGGGCTTCGCAACCACAATCAGGTTCGCAAACAGGAGCACATCCGCAGTCGCTGTCGCAACCGCCGCAAGGTGCTTCCAAACCACAAGTAGGCTCACAAGCAGGAGCTTCACAGCAAGCTGTTGAGCTTCCGCAGCCTTTCATGCCGAGCATTCGGTCCAGCAGGTCAAAGCCGAAGCCTTGTGTACAAACCGAACTCGCCACGACCATCGTCAATGTTAAAATTGTCCGCTTCATCGGAGATTATTCTCCCTCTCGAGATTGTTGCGGGAAGTTGTCGGCAGTGATCCGTCACATGCGATTTTGCAACCTCACCATTGAATCTGTGTCCGGGGGACACGGTCGTCGGACGAAGTCGCCGACGATCAAGCCCCGAGGAAAGACTTCAGAACACAAACCGAGCGAGGTGCGAGCACCTGGCCCGCTGACTTCGTTCAGTTCTGAAATCCGTTATCGATTCGTGCCAGACTTCCTGGCGATGGTGAAATGAGTTCAATCGTTGGATGAAGAAACATCTGCCAGATGCTGACATCCGCTGTCTGCATCTCTGGGTCACCCGAGTCACTTGAGCTAGATCGAGCCTGAGATGCCGGGAGCATTTCAAACCCGACTCAAGCGGTCGGACAACAAACGTATCGGCGACACCTAGGCTTCAATGCAGTGGTTTGAGCCTTTTTCGTCAGCTTGTTAACGTTTGCGGCTTGCGGAATTTCAACGCGATTATTCGGCTGGGATGGGTCGTCCTGAACAATCCCTTGGTACGATGCGTTTAATCGATTCAGACTGACAGAATCACCCCCTCATGGCGGGAACAGCGGCTCAGATCGAGTGGCTTTCGCCGTGGAACGCGCCGTTATGAAACCCCAGCGAATGCACGCGAATCCGGCAAACCAACGGGCCACCCCGGGACCCTCCCAGCCCGAACTCGTGGATTTAACACGAATCGAACCGGTGGAGTGCCCCTGTGGGCTGGCCCGACGCGCCTTCGCGGACTCGCCCCATTTCCCAGGCACGTTGCATCTGACCCAAATCAGTCTGGACGCCCAAACACACTTCCACCGCGATCACACCGAGATCTACGTGATCTTGAACTGCGACGCCGATGCGGCCATCGAACTCGATGGCGAACTTCATCCCGTCCGTCCCCTGATGTCCATTCTCATTCCTCCCCAGGTCAAACACCGTGCGGTGGGGAAAATGGAGGTCTTGATCGTGTGCACCCCTGAATTCGACTCTGCGGACGAACACTTCGGTGATCCTGCCGTGAAGTCAGCCAAAAACTCGACTGTCCCGTAGGCCCCACGGCTTTCGCCTTTCAATGGCTGCCGAAAACAGTCGCGAATTGCCGTTCAAACGACTTTTACACTTTTGAGCATCGGAGGGGATTGCACGCGACGGGTACCGACACGCTAAAATCATTTTAATCCACACGATTGGGACTATCCTGTCGTTCCTCTCCTTCCCTGCCCCATCCCCGCCCCCCGGAATCCTTGATGTTTGCGACGTTGCGCCGCTCAGTCACTTCGCCACGCTTCCTGAGGACCTCACAACACTTTGATCGCCCGCCTCGTGTGGTCGTGATGTTGCTGTGCCTGATGGGTTGTGTTGGCCTGACCCTGGGCTCCTCCATTGCCCACTCCCAAGAAAACGGACAAACAGCTGACTGGACCTATTGGCGTGGCCCCAATTTCAATGGGACCGCCGAAGCGGAGAACTTGGTCGAAGACTGGGACTCCGAAGGTGGCGAAGGCAGCAATCTGATTTGGAAACGCGACGACATCGGCACCCGCAGCACGCCCGTTGCGATGAACGGCCGACTCTACTCCATGATGCGTTCCAATCCGGGAACGGACACAGAAGGCGAAAAAGTCGTCTGCTTGGACGCCGAAACCGGCGAAACCATTTGGGAAAACCGCTTCAACGTCTGGATGTCAGACGTGCCTGACACCCGGGTGGGATGGAGCAGCGTGGTCGCGGATCCGGAAAGTGGCAATGTTTATGCCCTCGGCGTCTGCGATTTGTTCCTCTGCATCAATGGCGAAACAGGCCAAACCGTTTGGAGCAAACCACTTCACGAACAATTTGGAATGCTGTCGACCTACGGCGGACGAACCAACTTCCCTGTGATTCACGAAGACCTCGTGATCATCAGCGGCATCATCATCAACTGGGGCGAAGCCGCCAAACCGAACCACCGCCTGATCGGGATGGACAAACTGACCGGCGAAGTCGTCTGGTTCAGCGGCACCAAGGACTTGCCCAACGACACCACTTACTCCGCTCCCACGCTGACCACGATCGAAGGCCAACGGCAATTGATCCTGGGAACTGGCGACGGAGCCGTCTGGGGCATTCAACCTCGGACCGGCAAACCGCTTTGGCACCACGACCTTTCCCGCCGCGGTCTGTTCGCAACCCCGTTGGTCGATGGCAATCGGGTTTATGCCAGCCACAGCGAAGAAAACATGTCCGGCAGCTCGATGGGCGCGGTCGCTTCCGTCGAAGTCGGCGGAACCGGTGACGAAACCTACGGCAAAGAAGTCTGGAAGATGGAAGGCCTGGTCGTCGGCCGCAGTGCTCCCGTCGTCGTTGACAACCGTTTGTATGTGGTCGATGACCGCTGCAAACTCTGGATCATCGATACCGAAACGGGTGACTTGATCGCCGAGCGAATCGCGATCGGAGACCGCAAACAATGGCCGTCGCTTTTGGTTGCCGATGAGAAACTCTATGTCCTGACGGAAAACGGGCGTTGGGCAATCTTGGAAATGACCGAGGATGGCGTCGAATTCCTCAACAAGGGACGCATTCGCAACGAAGCCTTTCACTCCTCGCCAATCTTGGCCAATGGAAAGTTGTATTTCCAAGGTGCTTCGGCGCTGTACTGCGTTGGCTCACCGGAATCCAAGCAGAAACCGCTCGTGTTGGCAGAGCAATTGCTCGGCGAAACAGCCCTCGAGGAAAACCCAGAACCCGCCCAATTGCTGATCACTCCCGCGGAAGGCTTGCTGCATCCCGGACAAACCATGGAACTGTCGGTTCGACTGTTCAATCGACTGGGACAACGTTTGGCGGATCCAGACCTTTCAGAGGTCGCGTTCAGCGTTGAAGGACCTGGCTCCGTCGACGGCAACGTCTTCACCGCCAACGCGGACGTCGCTCACACGGCGGCCACGATCGTCGCCAAGGTCGGAAGTGTTTCCGGATCCACCCGCGTTCGGATCGTGCCGGAACTGCCCTGGGCGTTCAATTTCGATGACCTGAATGACCCACCGCTTTCCTGGGTGGGTGCTCGTTATCGACACGTGATCCGTCCCGTCGATGGCTCGCCCGCCTTGGTCAAGATCAGCACGATTCCCAAGGGAGCACGCAGCCGTGCTTGGATGGGATCCAGTGAACTGAAGAACTACACCATCGCCGCTGATGTTCGTGGCAGCCGAGCCAATGACCAACTTCCCGACATTGGCTTGACCGCTCACGGTTACGTGTTGGATTTGATGGGCAACAGCCAACAGTTGCAAATCCGATCCTGGTCACCGCAATTGCGAATGGCACAAACCGTTGACTTCCCTTGGGAAGAAGACAAGTGGTACCGGATGAAGTTCCGAGCCCAGATCGAAGGCAGCGGCGACGATGCGATTGCCGTGTTGAAGGGCAAGATTTGGCCTCGCGGCGAAGAAGAGCCCGCTGACTGGACCGTGACTGCTGAAGACAAAATCCCTGTCCTTTCGGCCAGCCCTGGTTTGTACGGCAACGCGAAAGTCGCGGAGCTTTACATCGACAACTTGGAAGTCACTCCCAACGAGTGATGCAGGTGGGGCGGCAGACTCCTCCGCCGTTCCCTCCATGAACCCCCTCTGAAACCTTGCAGCGAGATCGCGGTCCTCCACTCCCCCGCGATCCGCTTCCAAAACCCAACGATCCCTCCCTCCCAAAAACAATCATGGCTCGCTCTGAATTTTCTGCTTGGTGCTTGATGATCGGCTCAGCGATGCTGGGCACACTGACAACCGTTCTCTTGAGTGGTTGCCAGCCTCCCATCCCATTGAGCTCCGTCACATTGGCGGCAGCTGCCGCCAATGAGTCGGTCGTGACCGACGTGGACTCATCGAAATCCGACTCTGGATCCGCGCCGGACATGAAGGAATTCATGGCTCCCGCCCAAGTGATGGAATCCGGCAAAGAATGGCCCCAGTGGGGCGGGACCCGGGTTCGTAACAATGTTCCCAACGCAAAGAACTTGCCCGAATCCTGGAACATCGGCAAATTTGACCGTCGCACGGGCGAATGGGATGGATCCAAAGCAGAAAACGTTCGCTGGTTCTCCAGCCTCGGCAGCCAAACGTACGGCAACCCCGTGGTCGCTGGTGGCCAAGTCTACGTCGGCACCAACAACGGCAACGGATACCTGGAACGCTATCCCAGCAACGTTGACCTTGGCTGCTTGCTCGCATTCGACCAAGAAGACGGAAGCTTTCTGTGGCAACACAGCAGCGAAAAGCTGATCACCGGTCGCGTCCACGATTGGCCTTTGCAAGGCATTTGCTGTGCCCCATTGGTCGAAGGCGAACGCCTTTGGTTCGTCACCAGCCGTGGCGAAGTCCGTTGCCTGGACACCCAAGGTTTCCACGATGGTGAAGACGACGGCCAAGTCCAAAACGAAGTCGCTCGTGTCGGTGACCTTCCCAATGGCGGCGAAGGCAGCGAATTCGAAGACTCACTTTCATCACTCAACCAAGGTCAGCTCACGGACGCTTTGACCAAGGTTTTGACCGAGGCTGGAAGTGCTCCCGAAGGCAAGATCGAGATCAAAACACTCGCCGAAAACAAATCCTGGACCGCCACAGGCAAGTTCGGTGGCGTGGAACGCACCCTGGCATTCAAACAACTCGGGCCTCGCATCTCGATCTTCAAGACTCTGTCAGTCGAAGACAAACAAGATGCCGATGTGATCTGGGTCTTCAACATGATGGATGAACTCGGTGTCAGCCAGCACAACATGTGCTCCTGCAGCGTCACCAGCTACGGCGACCTGTTGTTCGTGAACACCAGCAATGGTCTCGACGAATCCCACATCAACTTGCCCGCTCCCGAAGCTCCCAGCTTCATTTGCATGAACAAGAACACGGGCGAAGTCCTGTGGACCGACCAGTCCCCTGGTAACAACATTCTTCACGGTCAATGGTCGTCACCATCGGTCGAAGTTCTCGGTGGTGTGCCACAAGTCCTGTTCTGCGGTGGAGACGGTTGGCTCTACAGCTTCAAAGCAGACGGTGGAAAAGACGGTGCCGGCGAATTGCTTTGGAAATTCGACTGCAACCCCAAGGAATCCAAATGGATCCTTGGTGGCGAAGGCACTCGCAACAATCTGATCGCCACCCCAGTCGCCTACGACGGATGGGTTTACATCGCGGTCGGCCAAGACCCTGAACACGGCGAAGGCGAAGGACACCTGTGGTGCATCGACCCAACCAAACGCGGCGACGTCTCGCCTCAACTGGCAGTGAAGATGGAAGGTGACAGCCGCGAACCGATTGACCACAAACGGATCCAAGCCGTCGAACCTGAGAAGGGCGAGGCTGCTGTCGACAATCCAAACTCGGCGGTTGTCTGGCACTACTCGCTGGCCGACCAAAACGAAGACGGCGAAATCGACTTCGAGGAAGAAATGCACCGCAGTTGCGGTACCGTCGCGATCAAAGACGATGTGCTCTACATCGCTGACTTCTCTGGGTTGGTCCATTGCTTGGACGCCAAGGGCAACGAAGACGGCACGTCGATCGTCCACTTCACTTACGACATGTTTGCCCAAAGCTGGGGCAGTCCCTTGATCGCCGATGACAAGGTCTACATCGGGGATGAAGATGGCGACGTGTGCGTTTTTGAGTTCGGCGCTGAAAACAACGAACCCATCGAAGAGATCAACATGGGAACCAGCGTTTACAGCACGGCCGTCGCGGCGGATGAAACCATTTTCATCAGCACCAAGGACAAATTGTTCGCGATTGGCAAACCTCGCTGAGCGTCTGTCGCTGTTGAGGCCAACCTGCGACGTCGCCATGACAAACCGTGAGCGGCATGCCGATTCCTCGACACCGTGCCAACCTCGGTTTTCGCCGATCGACTGAAGCCAATCATTCACCACCGAGTTCACTCTGGACCGGTGGCGAAACTCGTTTCAACGCGAGCCCAATTGGCTGAAAAGTCACTCCGGACAAAGACGCGAAACTACGCGTCTTGATCCAGGATCTGTTCTTCAGATCCGCGGCGTTGGCTGATCGGCCGATCCACCACGTGCTCTTCACGGCGACGTGATGTTTGCGGATCTTCGTTTTCACTTCGCTGAGAGACCGGTGCGACCCGATAGGTCAGACCGTGAAGCGTGTGAATGATTGGCATCGAAATGGGAGCGAACATGGTGTCGTCTCGTTCAAAAGGTCGGTGGACACGAAAGCCTAGCTCTCTGTCACCTCCTTTCGGCGATCCCTTCCGGTCCTGAATGGCGAAAAGCGACATTTCGTCACAACCCAATGTCCACCTGGTCCGATTGTGCGGGCAACAAGACAATCAACGAGGCGTTCCGACACACAGATCGCCAACAAAGCGACATCCGACGCCATAAACCAAGTCAACGCTTGAACTGTCAGACGCCTGCGAGCTGAAGACCGTCCAGCAACTCAGCGGCCGCTTCGCTCTTGTTCAGAACGTAGTAGTGGATTCCCGGAACGCCATGCTTCAGCAAATCGATCGTCTGCTGGCGAGCGTGATCCACGCCCACCCGGAATTGATGAGCAGCGTCCTCCTTCTCCGACATCGCCGATTCCAGTTCTGCCGGAATCGATGCCTTGCACATCGAAGCAATCCGTTTGGCCTGTTTGAAGTTCGTCACCGGTAGAATGCCTGGAACGATCGGCACTTCGATGCCAATCGCTTGGCAAGCGTCGCGGAACCGATAGAAGTCGTCGTTGTGGTAGAACAACTGCGTGATCACGATGTCAGCCCCCGCGTCCACCTTCCGCTTCAGGTTCACCAAATCCGTCTGGAAATCGACGGCTTCCTGATGCGTTTCTGGATACCCAGCCACGGCGATCCCCAAATCGTCAAATTTCCCTCGAATCAGTTCCACCAATTCGTTCGCGTACTTCAAACCACCCTCTGTCACCTCGAACTTGGTGGTGCCTTGAGGCGGATCCCCTCGCAACGCAACGATGTAATCGACACCGATCTCGCGAGCATCTGCCAAATACCCCTCCAACTCCTCGACCGTCGAACCAACGCAGGTCAGATGCGAGGCCACCGGCAGGTTGGTGATCTGCTTGACCTTCTGCAGGACCTCCAACGTCGTCCCACGACTCGATCCCCCCGCGCCATACGTGCAGGTGAAATACTTCGGGCTGAACTGCATCAACCGTTCCACGTTTTTGCAGAGCAGATCCACACCCTCGGCATTCTTGGGCGGAAACAGCTCAAACGAAATCGCACAACCGGAGGACTGATAAACAGAAGCCAGAGTCATCAAACAAATCACAAAAGAAGAAATGTGCTGCAAAAAGGCACGCTGCAAGAGAATAGTTGGGCAACGTCACCGGCCAGGCAGTTCCAGACAAAACCGGGCACCTCGCCAGTATAAGCGACCGCCCGTTTGACGGAACCAAGCATCCCGCCCGAAGAGAACCGGAGCCTCCCAACTTTACCGCAATCCCTTCGCATCCCGAAACCAGCCGCCGTTCCCGCATTCGCCTCGGCAACGGCCTGACGGTGTTTCTTTGCGGGAAAGTCTGCCACCAACGAAGGGACGCTGTGGCGGCACCTGCTTAGAGCAGGGAATTGGGACGCTGAGCACCTGGCCATTTGTCCGGGGAGGCGGTTCCTGACACGATCACCCCTTTTTTCTCCCAGCCCAAGTACGCCGTGACATCGGCGGGGCAATAACGCAGCGTCAAACCACATCGTCTGCGATCACTCTGATTCGGAGCCGACCCGTGAACCAGCAGGTCGCTGTGAATCGACACTTGTCCCGCGTGAACCGGTGTGAAACGGTGCTGCCCGTACTTTTCTGGTTCGCTCACGACCTGGTCCAAGACGTTGCCGGAATCAGAGTCGGTCATGTCGAAGTCAATCAATCCATGCTGGTGGGACCCGGTGTAGACCTCCATCCCACCATTGCCCAAATCGGCATCGTCGATCGCCAACCAAACGGTCACCGCCTTCGTCGGGGTCAACGGCCAATAACTGGCGTCTTGGTGCCAATCGACTCGCTTGCCATCCCCGGGCATCTTGCAGAAAAAATGCGAGCCCCAACCGATCACATTTTCGCCAAGCAGATCCGAGACATAACCGACCAACTTGGGATGCTGCAACAATTCCCACACGCGAGCGTGTTTCAGGTGGGCGCTGCTGATCGAATAGCTGTCCTTCCCGGCGGCCATCGTCTCAGCCAACAAGGCATCGAAGTATTCGCGCAGAGAAGCGGTTTCCTCCGGGTCCAAGACATCCAACGGCCCCAAATAGCCGTCCCGGTTCCAAGCCTCGATTTGCCCCGGGCTCAGCAACTGAGGCGAGGCGTTTTCAGTGGGAAAGAAACGGATCTCGCGTGGAACCGTTTCAATCGACTCTCGATCTGGAATGATCGCAAACGCAGCGTCCGAGGGGGATCCGGTTTCGTTCATGGGGACTGAATTTCGTGCTGGAGGATGGGGGACGAGTCCATTGTCAGCGAGTCCAACAGGTGATTCAACCCAACCAAGTTGCGGGGACAAGCCAGCGTGACCGTTAAAACTGGCGCAGTCCATCAAGATTCTCAATTGCTCGGATGCCACCCATCAGCTTGGCGGCGCCAAGCAATCCATGCGAACTAGGGTTGGATGCAACGGTTGCCTTCAAGGCGGTTGCGACACCTCTCGATCCCTTTGTCCGCACCCAATACGTTCTCACGGTTTGCACCATGTCCATCGCAGCCAACACCCATCCACCACGTCTGGAACGATCCACAACGGTGGTCGACCGCACTGTTCAGTATGGCGTCGTGAAAAAGATCGCCTTCCACTGGGTCATTTTCTTCGTCTGCAATTCCATCGCGTTGCTGTTGTGGTTGCGTCTGTTTGAGCACCCTGACCTGAGTTGGCAGCACTCCTTTGAAGATTGCGTCCGGCGTTTCCTGCCCTTCTTCTTGATCTCACTCGCGTTGATTCCTGCCTTCGTGCTGGACACGTTGAAACTAACCAATCGTTTCGCCGGACCGATCATGCGGCTCCGCACCGAGATTCTGAATGCGGCCGAAGGCCGTCCCGTCACACGGTTGTGTTTCCGCACGAACGACTTCTGGCGTGATGTCGCAGACTCCTTCAACAGCATGGCGCAACGGACCGGTTTGCTCGTCGAAGAGAACGCCGAGTCAACCGACACCGAATCCAGCTCATCCTCCCCCAACGTCTGAATTCATCCGATGCCTGCACCCACCTCCCGACCGCGGGACCGAAACGTTCCTGGCCGACGAACTCGTCGCAGCCGATCCGGTGTGGCAACGGTTGAGTTTGCCGTTTGCTTACCGGTCCTGATCCTCTTGGTTTTCGGCTCGATCGAAGCTTCCAGCATGATCTTCCTGAAACAGTCACTCAACGTGGCAGCGTATGAGTCCACGCGAGAAGCCATTCGCGACGGCCGCAGCAACGCCGACGCCGCCGCTCGCGCCCGAGCAGTCCTCGATTCCCGCGGCATCATTGGCTACCAGATCACATTCCCCAACGGCGAATCGCTCGACGCGGACCGCGCCGCCGAAGTCGTGACCTCGGTGTCCGCTTCGAGTGCAACGAACAGCCCTCTGCTGGGTCGATTCCTCACCGATCGCCAACTCACCGTCAACACGGTGATGTTGAAACAGTGAGACCGCAATCGCACCACTGAATTCACCACGCACATCCGCCCCGTCCAACTTCATCCGACTCGTCCGGAATCGCAGCATGCATCCCGCCTCCACCACCAAGTCGACGCTGTCTCGCAAACTTCGTGATCGCTGCGTCGCATTTGACCTTCATCGAATTCGCCGTGCACCGCAACGGCAGGGGGCGATGCTGGTGCTGATCGCGATCATGATGTTTTTATTCTTGATCGTCGTGGCTTTCTCAATCGACATCGCACAGATGCACCTGGCTCGGACCGAGTTGCGTTCGTCAACCGATGCAGCCGCCAATGCCGCCGCAACCACTTTGGCAGACACGCTGGACCGCAACCAAGCCATTCGGCGCGGTCAGCAAATCGCACAAGCCAACTTGGTCAACGGACAACCATTGTTGCTCGGGGACAGCGACTTCCAGTTCGGCAGATCCGAGCGTCAAGTGAACGGCAAGTATGCGTTCACTTCCGGCGAAGCTCCCTTCAACGGGGTTCGTGTCAACGGCCAACGCACCACGGGATCATTGTCCGGCCCCGTGCCATTGTTCTTTGGCAACGTCACCGGCACCTCGATCTTTGAACCGGAAGCATTTGCGACGGCAACCTATGTCGAACGCGACATCACCTTGGTCGTCGACCGCAGTGGTTCGATGGGCGGCAGTCGATTCGCTGACCTCCGGGATGCCATCCGAATCTTCACCGACATGTTGGCCACGACTCCGGTCGATGAACAAATCGGGCTAGCCTCGTACAACGACCGAGCCAGCGAAGACGTGCAGTTGACCGAAAACTTCGCCGAAATCACCACCGCCATGGACGGGTTGAGAACGGGTGGATTCACCAGCATTTCCGGTGGCATGCAAGCCGGACGGGAAATCGCCCTGCGTGGTCGACCTCCCGAGTTTGTCGAACGCACCATGATTGTGATGACCGATGGTCGCCACAACCGAGGCATCGAACCCAGAGTCGTGGCCAATGATCTCGCCGCCGATGGCGTTACCATCCACACCATCACCTTCGGAGCCGGCGCCGACTTCGGCCGCATGCAAGACGTCGCACGCATCGGAGGTGGTCGGCACTTCCACGCCACCGATGGCGCCCAGTTGCGTGAAATCTACCGAGAGATCGCCCTCACGTTGGGAACGGTTCTGACCGAGTGATTTCGATCGGCCACCAATTCCATCCCCTCACTTCTTCCCAACAAATTCCCATGCACTCGCCGACTCACTCTCGCCGACACCTCGCCCAACCGAAATCTCGGCAAGGCGCCGTTGCGGTCGAATTTGCCGTTGTCGTCCCGTTGCTGTTCTTGTTCTTCTTCGCAGGATTCGAGTTCATGCGAGTGGCGATGGTCCGGCACACCATTGACAACGCGGTCTACGAAGGGGCTCGCGTGGGGATCATCCCCGGTGGCACCAACGCGGAAGTCCGAACCGAAGCCACGCGGATCCTGGGCACCATCGGAATCGATGTCTTCAACCTGGAAGTGGAACCGGCCAACATCACGGACGCCACCCAAGACATCACCGTTCGCGTGACCGTGCCCCTGGACCGCAACACCTACGTCCCCGCGAACTACTTTCTCGGCGAAGAAATGCAGCGAGAACTGACGATGCGTCGCGAAGGCCGCTAAGCACCACGTGAACAACAAGTGACGTAGCTGAAGGGCGCGAGCCCTCCGGTTCTTCACCGGGCGGCTTGCGCCACACCGCTAATATCGTCGCTTGTTGTTCACGCGTTGCTAGTGGTCTGTCAGGACTTGTTTTTAGGGTAGTGGACGAGGCCACGAGTCCTGAACTGGCGTAAAATCCAAGGACTCGTGGCCTCGTCCACTACGATCAACCCTAACTTTTAACTTTGACGGACCACTAGCTCACTTTGCCAAACGAGTCTTCAAGAACGATTGATACTCTGGGCGTCCACGCCACTCTTCGAAAAACGCTTCGTATCGCGAATCGCTGGACCAGTACTTCGATTCCGGATGGTCCGGGTCGACACGTTGCTCGGGATAGTCCAACCCCGCCACGCTGTCATCGACCGACGCGTTCCATTCCGCCAACCACTCGCTCAATCGCGACGCAATTTCCGGGTAGTCTCCGGTCACGTCTTTGCTTTCGCTGACATCATCGTCCAGTTGATACAGCAGTTCGCTGGTCACCGATTTCCCCTTCTGCTTTCGCGTTTCGCGAATCAGCTTCCACTGGTTGTCGACCACGGCTGACTTGCCACGAAACCGAAACCCGATCGGCTTTTCGCGACGAACCATGGCGGTCGCGCCATCGCCCTGAATCACCGGCAGCAAACTGATTCCATCGACAGGCGTGGTCAGTGAGTCACCGGGCAATCCCAGCAAATCCACCAGCGTCGGCGCGATGTCGGTCGCACAAGCTGGAACCCGACTGACGCGTCCAGCCTGAATCTGATCGGGCCAGTGCAACACACACGGCACGCGCAGCCCACCCTCGTAAAGCTGCGACTTGTGACCTCGCAGCGGAGCCGTCGTCGATGGTTCGATGCCTGGCAAACCACCGTTGTCACTGCAGAACCAAATCAACGTGTTGTCCAGCACACGCAACCGTTCCAAACCTGCTCTCAGAGTTCCCAAACTCCGATCCATGGCCACCAATTCGCCATAGTGATTGCGAGAGTCTTCATCCATGCCATCGATGATCTGCTGCAACCTTGCCTTTTCATCTTCGTCCTTGCCCGCATCGACCAATGCTTGCATGTCTTCATCGGATGCCACAAACGGACTGTGCGGGGTGCCATACCAAACCACCGCGAAAAACGGTTGCTGAGACCGCGCCGATCGAGACGCGAAATCCAACGCTTCTTCCACGATCACTTCGGACGAGTCGCCTTCGAAGGCTTCAAACTTGCCACGCCGACTCATCAAGGGGTTGCGATCAAAGAAGTTGGTCACCGACAACCACACATCAAATCCAAACCGACCGGGATGAAAGCGATCCTCGCCTAGGATCGGAACTCCCGGTCCGCGAAGACCATTCAGATGCCACTTTCCAAAGTGCCCGGTGACATAGCCCGCCTTCCGAATCGCAGTTGCGATGGATCGTTCCTGATGTCGCAGTGCGTGACCATGCGAAGGCACACCGGTTCGCTCGGGCGAACGCCCCGTCAGCACGCTCGCTCGGGTTGGCGAGCAAACTGCGGAGGCCGCGTAGAACCGATCCAAACGCAAACCATCGGCTGCCAAGCGATCCAGTTCAGGTGTCTTCAGCAACGGGTGTTCAAAGTATCCCGTCTGCGCGTACCCCAAGTCGTCCGCCATCACCAAGATGACATTGGGACGATCGGGCTCGTCGCCAGAGACACTTTGCCCCAGCACCGTGCCACCGACCATCATCACGATGCCACACAACAACCCGCCCAGTCTCAACGACATGCCTGTTCTCCCAAGAAGCAACTGCGTCCGCCTATCTCACCGGCTCAAACAACGAAATCAGTCGACCATCATAGGCTCAACCTCACTCGCTTTCTCGATCCAAGTCTCATACTTTTCTCGCATCGGCGCCACTTGCGATAGAAGCCCTTCTTTTAAGTAGACGTCAGCCGGCAGCTCGTCGTGAGCAATCCCCCAAGAGGCGTACGTGGATCCAAACTCTCTGAAGACTGTGACCAAAACTTCTCTTTCTTTGCACGACCGAAGTCTCGTGCGCGAAACACGACGAATGGAAAATTGCCATCAAATCTCGCATCGGCTGATGTCCTGCCAAAGTTTCTCGCCAAGCCCACGCAAACGAAGGCATCTTTTTCCAAAGCCGACACGTCGATTAAAAAATCTTGGAGAATCCCCTTCGCTTTTTCGACCCGCCTTTCATTCTGAACAAAATCTTCCGAGATTGGCTCGTCCCCCGCGAGCTGCCCACAGAAGCCAAGGCAAGAAACCAAGACGCAGAGCAAAAAACTCCAAGAGCAATTCATAACGTTTCCCCACGATTGAATGAGTTCAATACAGTGCATCAGACACCGTCATTCTGCACTCAGTCACGTCAACAAAATTCATCACACGGTTGCTTCAATCCGAAACCTTATGCAGGTGATCATTCAGAGGCAATCTTCTCGTCGCGACTCGGACGTTGAGCATTCAAAAAGGCAAGCACTCGACGAAGTGAATCCCCCTCAAAGAATCGCTTGCCGCCGTGGCCAGCACCCTCGTGCTGAATCAGCTCCACTTCGAGACCAGTGGCCTCGTACAACTCGACCATCCTTTCGCTTTGATCCAACAGCACCGTCTTGTCGGCGGTTCCGTGAAAGATCAATAGCGGCGGGTCGTCAGAGGACACGTGGGTCGCCGGGCTGGCCAGTCGCTCCATCGACTCGGCAACCTTCCCGTCTTTGCCGCCCAGCAACGCGTAGCTGCCGGAGAGATCAGTGTACGCTCGCTCGGGTTGAGTCTTCCCACGCAGAACAAAATCAGACGGGCCGAAGTAATCGATGACGGCCTGCACGCGAGAGGACTGCTCGAGGTTTCCGCCCACTTCACCTTCCAACTCAGCCACATCGCCGGACGTGCCCAGCAACAACGCCAGGTGCCCGCCAGCGGAACTTCCCGCGACCGCGATCCAGTCCGCGTTGTAGCCATAGCGTTTCGAATTGGCTCGCAACCATCGAATCGCCGCTTTGCAATCGTGAACCTGAGCCGGGAAAATGGCCTCTTTCGAGAAGCGGTAACTCAGGCTGGCCAGTGCGTACCCGTTCTCAGTCACCTGCATCAGCTTCGGATTGCGTCGCGAACCATTCCGCCACCCACCGCCGTGAATCCAGACCACCAAGGCAGGCTTCTCAGACATCGCCGGCACGAACAGATCCAACTGGAGCGATCGAGTTTCATTCTCTTCGCCTGGCACCTGGGCGTAGACCAAGTCTCGATGCACCACCACCGAGTTCGCATCTTGGGCAGCGCCGGTCTTCTGCAATGTCAAGAAACACACGACAATGAGCAACCATGGACGATCAATGCGTTTCATCTTTGCGTTCCCGACTCAACGGAGGTGGATGAAGCTCCTTGGCGACATCGCCGAAAACCCCATCGTACCCGATGCAGAAGTCCGCTTGGCGCTGCGAAGCCATCTCCTTGCGACGCGCCATGACATCCCACCGAAACGACACTTTCCAACCAACAGGCCCTTCGTTGAACGACACACAATACGAACCATGGTTGATTCGGCCCGACCTGGAATTCCTCAACCACGGGTCCTTCGGCGCCACACCGCGCTGCGTGCTCGAAAACCAACGGCATTGGCAAAACCTCTTGGAAGAAGACCCAATTGAGTTCCTAGCACCGGAAAGGTCGCTGCTGCCCAAACTCGACGTCGTTCGCCAAACGGTTGCCCAAGAGATTCACGCGACTCCCCATGACATCGCGTTTGTTCGCAATGCCACCGAAGGAGTCAACGCCGTCGTGCGTTCGTGGCCATTGCAATCCGGCGATGAGATCCTGGTGACCAACCATGGGTACAACGCCTGCATCAACGCGGTCAGCCAAGCCGCTGATTCCGCCGGCGCGTCGGTGGTCACCGCGAACATTCCGTTCCCCATTCGCCATCCCAAAGAAGTGGTGCAGGCGATCGAGCAAAGCATCACCCCCCAGACCGCCTGGATGTTGATCGATCATGTGACCAGCCCCACCGGGATCGTCCTGCCAGTTGCCGAGCTGATCGAACTGGCTCACTCCAACAACATTCGCGTGATGGTCGATGGGGCTCACGCCCCTGGAATGCTGCCGCTGAACCTCGACCAACTGCAACCCGACTACTACACCGCCAATCATCACAAGTGGTGGTGTGGTCCGAAGGTGTCTGGATTCCTCTCCGTCCAAGAAGACTTCCAAGACGAAGTGCTGCCTCCCATCATCAGCCACGGCGCGAACACGGAAGGCTACGGGCCAAGCCAATTCCAAAGCCAATTCAATTGGCCCGGAACCTTTGACCCATCACCGTTGCTGGCCCTCCCCACCGCGATCGACTTTCTCGCAAATTTGTATCCAACGGACGGCCCCAACCGGTTGGCTGGATTGATGCAGCACAACCATGAACTGGTGGTGGCGGGCCGACGCGTGCTCTTGGAGAAACTCAACCTTGCCGAGCCAGCCCCTGAATCCATGCTTGGAAGTCTCGCGACGATTCCGATTCCAGCTTGGACGAATCACTCGCCCGCTCAAGTCCAAGCAGTCCGAAATTCTCTGCGAGCTGACCATCGCTTTGAACTGCCCGTGTTCCGGTTTGATGCAGCCAATGTCTGCCTGCGGATCTCGGCGCAAGCCTACAACACGCTGGAACAATACGAACGTCTCGCCGATGCGGTGGCCAAACTCTCGTAGAGGCCCGCTACCCGGCCAATCGTTGCTCGGATTGCGACGCGTCGGAGGTCGTGGGCATCGCCAGAATCGAAGGACCGTCCTGGTCGCTTCGTTCGATCTGCTTGGACTGACGTCGAGCCTTCACGCGACGAAGCACAAAGTGCATGCCGAGCGGGACACAAACTGCGATGAAGGTCGCCAACGACATCTTCAACAACGGCGACGCCGACGGCAGCCCATGCTTGACCGCGATGTGAACGAGCACCAGCACGGGATGATGCAACAAGTAGATCGCGAAAGAAGCCGTCGCCAATTGCTGAGTGATCGGGTCCAGTCGCTTCACCCATCGGCACGCCAATCCAATCAATGAAAACGCAACCCCCGTGGCACCCGCAACGGTCAACAATGCGAGGCACAACCAAGTCGAGGAACTGATCACAACCGGGAAAACGGAGGCTTGCTCGGTGTCACTGACCGTTGGCTGTTCCAGCACCCAGATCCCAAGCATCGTGGCAGCGACGCAAACCATCGCACTGGGACACCAAGCTCGACCGGCGAACCGAGTCAGACCTTGCATGTCAGGATCAGCGTGTGCAATCAACACTCCCATCGCAAAGGCGCACCCGCTGTACAGCCACTTGGAAGGCACCGGCAAGAACGCGTGTTGGAATCCCCAAACGACTTCGGGACGAACACAAAGCACAGCCACACCCACCGCGATCACCAGCGGCATGCCGATCCGAAAAACACGCTTCGGATCCGTCTGTTGCAGCCACTTCCAGGCACCCGCCAAAACGGCGATGTAAAGAATCAGGTACTGCAAGAACCACAGATGAGACAGCCCCCAAAGGTGCTGGTCTTGCCCTTCGGAGAATTTCAACGATCGCATTTGACGGGGCGTGATCACACCATCCGCCAACCAGCCCAACAACCATGCGTAGAGGTCGACGGGGATCAAAAACACAACCGCCAAAACGAAGGGCCAACCCAATCGTCGTGTCCTGGATTTCAACGTCGCCAGTGGACCTCGCGAGGCCATGCTGCGTACAGCCAAGAACCCAGCCATCACCAAGAAGATCGGCATGATGACAATCTCGATCGCCCACATCAGCGCCGTGAGCCCCGAATGCGGGGTATCGGTGGTCGCCCAAGTCAGTCCTGGGACGTCCGGATTGGAATAAGGCACACAGGCATGCAGCACCACAACGCCAATGGCCGCCCACGCCCGCACGGCATCCAGGCCGAGCAGGTTGGTATTCTTGGGAGCCGATTCGGCAGAATCCGCTTGATTCAGACGAAGATGAGTCGCACGCATGTCCTTTCAATAACGAATTCTCGTTCGCGAACGCCAGACGAGTCAGCTCGAAACCCGCCCGTGCAACTTGCCGTGAAACTCAATCGCCAACCAACGGCAGCCGAACTCAAGCGAACTGACGCAGGCACTCAAAACAAACTCCCTCCAATCCTCTTCAACAGGAACCCTCATGCCGGAGTTGCCGGAAGTCGAAACGATGTGCCGCGGGATCGCCCCAATCATCGGGCGCGAGATTGAGCGGGTTGAAGTTCCGCCGTGTCACTGCCGACCGATGACGATCGAACCCTCGATCGCCAGCATTCACCGACAACTGCGAGGCCGCCCGGTTCAGGCAATCGAGCGTCGCGGCAAACGAGTGATGCTGTGCTTCGACAATCGGTCGCGACTCGTCATCGAACCTCGGATGACAGGCCTGGTGCTGCTGGCCGACCCACCGGATCCAGACCACTTGCGACTGCGGATCCAGTTTCGCCCGCCATCGATTCCATCCGCGGACGCTCCCACGGAATTGCTGCTCTGGGACCGTCGCGGGCTGGGGACGATCCGCTGGATGAGCGAACAGGACTACCTTGAAAAAGTCGATTCGCGTCTGGGACCGGACGCCATGCGCATCACCGCAGAGGAATTGCGTCAGAACTTGGCGGCCTCACGTCGCCCCATCAAAGTGGCCTTGCTGGATCAATCCGCCGTCGCCGGGATTGGCAACCTGTACGCGGCCGAAATCCTGTTCTTAGCCGGCGTGGATCCCCGCACACGTTGCGACCGACTGACAAAACCACAGTGGGAACGCATCCATCCTGCAATCACGTTGGTGCTGCAAGACGCGATCAACCACGAAGGCAGCACGCTGAGCGACGGGACGTATCGCAATGCCCTGAACGACCCCGGCAACTATCAAAACATGCACCGGGTCTACGATCGCGAACACCTGGGGTGCCCGCGATGCGAGGGCGGGGTGATCCGGCGAATCGTCCAAGCTCAACGGGCAACGTTTTTTTGCCCGGGATGCCAACGCAAAAGCGGTCGGCATCCCAGCGTTTCCATGCCAGACAACTGTCGAGACTGACCTCCGTCAGTCATTTGAACTCGAAAACCCGCAAGCAGGCTGTCGGTTGGTCGGTTCGACTCTTCATGTGAGCCGTTTGGGCGTTAGCCCCGGTTCAGTGGCGTTGGAACTGAGGCGAATCCTAAGCGGCTCACGAAATGAACCGCCCGCGAGCCCTCCAGTGACGCATCGATCAATTGTCGATGCAGGTTTCCAGGAACCGTGCCAAGCGATGGAAATCCGAGTTCTGCTCGATGAAGCGAACCTTGGTGACCAGCGTTTGCGGGTCAACCAATTCTTCAAACGGCACAAAGTGCAAATCAAATTGGCCGGAAACGGAAACCATCACGCCGTTGAGTTTCTCTTCCACGAGCGCTCGGTAAGCACCGACGCCGAGTTGCGATCCCAACATGACATCGTAAGCGTGTGGTGGTGCACAACGAGATTCGTATCCCATTTGCAATCCGTTCACCTTGCGAGTCCGACCGGTGCGTTCGTTGTAGCGAGCGGCCAACAAGCGGGACATCAGCGCTGAAAGGTTCACCAACGAGATGTTGATGTGACCGTGATCATCGCGAGTGACGCCTTCGAGATACTTCGCGGGTAGGTACTCCGCCATGCCTTCCGCGATCACGATCGTGCCGTATTGGCGGCCTTCCCGTTCGCGAGCCAGCATCATGTCGACCATCCGATCGATCACACGATCCATCGCCATGATCTTGCGAGTCTCGCCAGTCTCTTGATTGACGACTTCTTCTTCCGCCAGTGCTCCGATGATGTCTTCCACGCTGAGCACCATGCTGGCTTCACCGGCAATCGCGGCACCGTACGCCAGCCAACCGGCACTGCGGCCCATCGCTTCGCACAAGAAGTACGCACGACCAGCCGCCGCGTCGTAGTTCAAGTTACGGATTTCTTCGGCCAAGGTTTCCACGGCGGTGAAGAATCCAAACGTGAAATCAATGCCTGAGTAATCGTTGTCGATCGTTTTGGGCAGATGAACCACCGGGAAACGACGTGCCTCGCCGGGCAGGTTGTCTTGGAACATTTTGAGTTTGTTCGCGGTTTTCAGTGTGTCGTCGCCGCCGATCGAGATCAACGCGTCGACTTCCAGCGAACACAGGCCTTCATACACGCGGCGAAGCGGCGCGACCAACTCGGGATCTTTCAGATGCTCGGGGCTGCTGACGTGTTTGCCGGGGTTGGTCCGAGCCGTTCCGATCATGATCCCACGGCTACTGCGAGCGTGGGTCAGCGAATCGTGCGTGAACCGCATGTAATCGGTGCCTTCTTGCAACGGCCCCGCCGCGGTGTACTCCGCCAAACGGCTGTAACCGTGCTTGATGCCGAAGACCTGAGCACCTTCTTCCAGGAACGAAAACGCAGCGGTACTGATGACCGCGTTGGCGGCGGGAGCGGGTCCGCCAGCGAACAAGATCGCGACGCGTTTGATATCCAAATTGTGATGAGCGAGCTCAGCCACGATGACACTGCCTGGTGAAGAGGAATTTCCGAAGACAATCGCGTTGCGATCGAGAGCCCAGATTCTAAGCATCCACTCCGTTTCGCCAAGACGCCTGCCAATCCGACAGGTCGTGTGCCGATTTCAAGGTTCGTTTCGCCTGACGCTGATCATCACCTTCCCTTTTGGTGGCCTGACGAATCGGTGTGCATTTGGGAGGGATAGGAAAGCTTTGCCCCATCGCTTTGGTCGTGTCTCTGAAGGCGTGAAACAGACGCCCTGGGGGCTGTGACATTCTCCACCGGTGATCGCAGCGTTGGGCTGGAAACAGGTGGGATGGTGGGGATTGCGACGGTGCGCCTTCTTTCCCGGAGGGAATGCAGAGGGTAGCCGGCGGTCGAGCGAAGCGAACACCGCCGGGATGCCCCCCGATCACACGGTTGACCCCGAAGGGGTCGAAGACTTTGACGGCCGAGCTTTCTGCGACTCCCTTCGGGGCCGACGCCGCGATCTTTTGTCGCTGTCCGGTGGTTTTCGCTTTGCTCGACCACCGGCTACCGTCTGTGACCACTTCGTGGCCTCACTCGCGAACGCGAGCCCCTGTGAAACACGAGCAAAATGCGACCACCTTGATTGGACCGCTTACCACCGATTCGCCAGGCCTCCCTTTTGGGAGGGTCAACCGAAGCGAAGCGAGGGTTCAGCATCGGATCCCGCGGGTAACCCCAACCGGCCCGAAGCGATCCGTTCCCTGCTACGCGGCGGCTCGTTTGCTCATGCCGGAAGCGAGATTTTCAGCGTCCCGAAGCGTCCCTGAAGGCGTGACAGCCTCGTCCGTCCCCCCGACCGATTCGCCTGTCTCGCCAGACGACGATCCAGAAACCGGCGGAGCGAGTCGATTCTTGCGGCGGCGAGAGCCAGCTTTTTCACTGCACAAACGATCACACAGCTCGGCTTCTTCGGGATCCATGCGATGCTCCATGACTCGCAAGGATTCTGCCACCTTCTCTCTCAGGTCGTCGATGGACTGCCCAGGAGCCGGAAAGATCGGGTCGCCAAACAACGCGTCCACCCGAGTGAACGGCAACAGAATCTGCATTCGATCCCATGCTTTGGGCATGATCCAACGTCGCCGGGGAATCAGCACCACGGGGACGATCGGCACGTCGGCTTTGATCGCCACCATCGCAATCCCTTTTTGCACGACCCCACGAGGCCCGCGCGGCCCATCGACCGCGATCACGCTTGGATTGCCATCCTTCACGTGGCGGATCATCTTGGTCAGCGCCGTGGCGCCCCCCTTTTCTCCCACTCCGCTGCTGCCACGAATCGGCACACATCCGTTGCCTCGAAGCAACGGCATCAACAAATCCCCGTCACGGGAACGAGACACCATCGCCCCCACTTTGGGCGCGGACAATGACAAGGCAGCTAACTGATGAGCATGCAGAATCGCAAGCGCGTACTGCTTGCCGGTTCGCTGCACCAAGCGTTCACGTTGGTCATTGCGAACACGTATTCGAAACGTGAGTCGAAACAACCTGAACGTCACAGCGATGCCTGCTCCGATCACTGGATTCACGAGTGGTGGGACTTTCATCGAGGGAGTAGGAAAAAACAGACAACGACGTAGGACAACCAAAGGAAACGCCACCACGGAAGGACATCCCTTCGATGGCAAACATTGCCGAAGCGATCACAGCGCTGGCAACTCAGTCAGCGAACTCGTTCCAGTTCACTTGTTTGTAAACGACTCGGTGGCCCATGGCCTGATCAATCTGACGCTGGGCAGCGTCATCAATGCCCTCGGACCAAGTCGATTCAATGTTCAGGTTTGCTTTCATGACCGGTTCGCCGTCAGCGCCATTCCGGTCAATCGTCAAGTTTGTTTTCACGCCAATCAGCGATTGCTTCCACAGTTCATCGTTCAATCGCATCCGACCAAACGGTGGCAAACCGCGAGGGCGAGCGATGTTCAGACGGCAGGCCCAATCAACCAACTGAGCATTGGCAACTGCCATGGCAGGCGACGGAGGCACAACACCCTCCACTTCATAGCGAACACCCGGGTACGTCATCTCATAGCGATGGTTGCCGAGCGATCTCACCCTGGCATTCATCCCCAGTCGTTCCCGACGCTTTGGATCCGTGACCGTCGCGTCCGCGCGAGCAGTCAACTGAGTCAACACGTCCATCGAAACGGAGCAACGCGTCTTGGTTTGCTGATCCAACAAAACAATCACTGACTGGTTCAGATCAAACACCGTCAGAAAACGAGGATCCGATTCCGACACGCTGTAGATCACACCGTCATGGAAGATGTTCTGGTGGACCGAGTTCGGATTTCGCTCACCCGCGAAATAGATCTTGGTGGTGAGGGTGAAGTTCGGCGAACCAGCCTGCTCGGACTTTTCACCGAGACGACTGGCCAAACGGAAATCCTGGGCCTGGGCTTGTCCGCTGGTCAGCAGCATCCCAAGGACAGGCACCAGCAAACCGCCGAACACCCACGCGATCCCGCTGACCGAGGACTTCGATTTCCGCGCAAGCGGCAACCGAGGCCGAACGAAAGTCGGCAATTGACCAATACGGGCGGAAATAGAAAGCATCGCGGGACCCATCCAATTCATTTTGGGCATCGAATTCGTGCCTAGAACAGGGAATAGTCGACCGCAGCGGGGGGCGTCCAGACCGGTTTGTAATTCTTGACCTCCGCTTGTAACACCTACTGCCCAATCTTGCACTCACCCGAAACCCAAAACCGTCTTACACAACGTAAACCACCACCACACAGAGACTTACGAAAAAGAATCTCGATTCACGGTCCCGTTTGGCATCCCCGTTGCATTACTCCCCCATCACAACCGCGGGTCGCAACGATCCGCTCTTCATAAACGACTCTCTTCTGGGGCAAAGGAAACTGCCATGTTGGTTCTCACTCGAAAAATCGACGAACAAATCGTGATCGGCGACAACATCAAGATCACCGTCATCAAAGTCCGAAACAACCAAGTCCGGCTTGGCATCTCGGCACCTCGCGACATTCGTGTCCTGCGAGGCGAACTGGAACCGAAAGAAAGCGAAGCCACCGAGACAACCGACACTCAACTGGTGGTCGACTTGGACCTGAACGACGAAGCCACCCAGGCATTGCTCAAAACGACCGAAGATATCGAAGCCACCTACCGCCCTGCCGCTGCCAAGAAACCAACTCAGTCCCCCGCCTCGATCGCCAAGCGTCCGCAACCATCGGCCGTCGAACGGACGCCCCCCCCATCCTCACTGGCAGGAAAGGGTTCCTCCAACCGAGTTGGGCACATGTTGCCTTCGGAAAACACCGCGAACCGCATGACCGCTGCAATCGATGCAACTGACACGGTTTCACAAAAGTCCGCTGACTCAGAATTCCGTGTCTACAGTGGCAAGGTCAGTCGTCGGACAGGCGAAGGTTCACTCAAACGCAGTCCTTTGGCCGGTTATTTCACTGCCCCCTGAAATCGAACCGGGGCAAACGCCCCCCATGCAGCCCGAAAGCAACACGTGTTCTTTTTTGCCTCATCGTCAAACGTGACCTAGGAAATGGAGTAATCCTCACGAAACACCCTGCTTCGGAATCGCACCATGATGCCCGCTGCTTCGATCCTGCTTGTCGACGACGACCATCACTTGGCAACCTCGCTGGGTGAATGGCTAGCCGATGAAGGTTTCGAAATCCATCTGGCTGGCACGCTCGAACACGCACGCCAACAACTCAAACAACACGCGTTCGAATTGGTGATCACCGACTTACGATTGGGCGGTGACGATGGAATGACGTTGGTGAAGGACATCAAACGCCACCACTGCGAAACTCCGGTTCTGGTGATGACCGGCTACGCGACTCCCAACACTGCGGTGGAAGCCGTCCGCGCTGGGGCAGTGGACTTGCTGACCAAACCGGTCATCGATGACGAATTGTTGCTCGCCATCGATCGCGCCATGAACCAACGCCAGATTGAGGCGGAGAACGAAACTCTGCGTCGACAACTCGATCAACGCAGTGGACTCGAAAACATCCTCAGCCATGACTACCGAATGATGAAAATCTTCGATGTCATCGACAGTGTCGCGGATGCCAAGGCATCGATTTTGATCACGGGCGAAAACGGCACGGGGAAAAGCATGATCGCCCGTGCCATTCACAACCGCTGCAACCGACGCAGTGGCCCCTTCATCGAAGTCGCTTGCGGTGCGTTGCCTGACACCTTGCTCGAAAGCGAATTGTTCGGTCACGTCGCGGGCGCCTACACCGGCGCCAACACCGACCGCCGAGGCAAGTTTGAACTCGCCGACGGCGGAACGTTGTTCCTCGACGAGATCGCAACGGCAACACCAGCCATGCAGGTCAAATTGCTTCGCGTTCTCCAAGAACTCCAGTTCGAACCACTCGGTGGCATGGAGACACGCAGCGTCGACACACGCGTCATCTTGGCAACCAACGAAAACCTGGATCAAGCCGTCGCTGATGGCTCGTTCCGTCAAGATTTGTACTACCGAATCAACGTCGTGAACATCGTCTTGCCGTCGCTTCGAGAGCGACCGGGCGACGTTCCTCTGCTGGTCGACCACTTCCTGCGCGAAGCCGCTGAAACTGCTGGCCGAGAGGTCGATGGTTTTGACCGCGAAGCGATGAAGACCCTGCAATCCTATGCTTGGCCCGGCAACGTTCGCCAACTTGAAAACGTGGTTGAGCGAGCCGTTTTGCTCGCCACCGATCGCGTGCTCACCAAGGATGACTTGCCACCCGACGTGCTCGGAACCTCCGCCAACCAACATGCCTCCATCGGCAGCGTCGGGCACTCGCCGGGTGTGACCGCGTCGAGCGGCCCCTCCTCCTTCAACCCAGCCATTCTCGATGGCTGCAGTCTGCGAGAAGCGCTCGAAGGTCCTGAGCGGGAGATCATTCTCCATTCGCTTCGACGCCACAACTGGAACCGAGCTGCCACCGCGGACGAGCTTGAAATCAATCGAACAACGCTCTACAAAAAAATGAAACGCCTGGGCCTCGACGACCCGCGTCTCCAATACGCCAACCATTGATTCCCCCATGCCCTCTGCCGCTCCAGTTGCACTCACGATCGCTGGCTCGGATCCGTCTGGCGGGGCGGGATTGCAAGCCGACTTGAAGACGTTCCACACGCTGAGCGTGTACGGTTGCAGCGTGGTGACACTGCTCACAGCACAGAACACGCTGGGAGTCCAAGGCATTCAGATGGTTCCCACTGATTTTGTGCGGACACAATGGGCCAGTGTCTCCAGCGATCTGCCTTTGGTTGCCATCAAAACAGGCGCACTGGGCAACGCCGAAATGATCGAGGCAGTCGCGGATTGCCTGGACTCCGCCTCCAGCCCTGTGGTCATCGATCCCGTGATGATCAGCAAACATGGTCATGCCATCATCGACGACGATGCGGTCGACAAGCTGATCGAAAGGCTGTTTCCGCTGGCGGATCTCGTGACCCCCAATTCCTTTGAGGCCGAACGCTTGGTGGGCCACACGGTCCGCAGCGAAGAGGACCTTGTCAACGTCGCCGCAAAACTGCTTGCATTGGGACCGCGCGCGGTCTTGGTCAAAGCTCATTTGAGCGACGAATCAGTCGACTGCTTGGCCGATGCCAGCGGTGTTCAATTGCTGCGTTCACCGCGACTGGAATCCAATCGCACCCACGGCAGCGGGTGCGTGCTGTCCGCAGCCATCACGGCACGCCTCGCTCAAGGCGAGGACTTGCACAACGCCGTGCAAACCGCTCGATCGTTTGTCCACAACGCGATTCGCAATGCCCCCCAACTCGGCGCAGGCATCTCGCCGCTGGGGCTCCTCACGCCGATCAACTGATCCCAGATCGGGCAAGGGGCGGGACGGATGCTTGCACCATTCCTGGGACGTTGTCCCAGGCTACAGGCTGTTGATCGAGTGCATTTCGCGGATTGAGCGATCAGCCGACGGGCGCCAGCCTGGGCTGTTCAATCTTTGGGGTTGCAGTGTTTCTGGTGTGCGCAAGTTTCTGTCTCGCATCGACAAGTCACCTCTCCCTCAGCTTTGCTGGGGGAGAGCCCAGCGATAGCCCACAATTACCGAAGACGAACCGAACCCGATAGCGTGCACACCAACAGGGCGAGGCAGCAAGGAATGCTCATGCGTTTGAATCCGTTGAATGGAGTTTCATGACGCCCGCCGTTCCAATCACGACGAGCACCTGTCCAGCTAAAACGCCTGAGGTGCACCGGGTTGCGAGATCCCTGGCTGCCCAGGGTGCTCCCCTTTCATCATCAGGTACGTCGTGGCGAACATCACACCGATGAAGGGGGCAGCAAACAAGAGCCCAACCAACAACGCCAACGCACCGGCGATGAAAATCACAATGGTGGCAATCCCAAGGACCAATGAGGTCACCCAGTTCAATTTGCCAACCTCAAACGCCTTCGAAAAGGATTCAAACACGCCACACTGGCGATCGACAATGAAGTAGTAGTAGGGCCACAGCAGAAGCATGAAGATCAGACCAGGAAGGATCAGCAACAGCATGCCAAACATCGCTCCCATCATGTACAGAATCGTGCCCCCCACCACCGCCAAAAACTTGTCCCCTCCACTGAACAGCGTGCCAAGTTCAGCAGGCTGAAAACGGGCGGTGGCCAAGCAAATTCGCGCCATCCCAATCCCAATGAAGGTGTTGACGCAACTTCCCAACAAGCTCACCACCAGCGACAACACCACGAACTCCATGCGATTGTTGTTGTCCGCAGCCGAATCCAAGATGGACGTGATGATGTTGAAAAGGAAGGAGACCGCACCAACCACCACAGTTGCCCCCACCAAGACGCCCACATTGCGTTTGAAGGCCTGCCACGTGTGCGAGAAAATCTCTCCGAAATCAGTCGCTGTCGGCTGATAACCACCCGCCGCGACGCTGGTGGAGGTGTGGGACGTCACCGGCGATGCGTAGGGATTGGACGGCGATGCGGCAGGCGGTTCGTTGAATTCCGATTTGAAAGCACCAAACGGATCATCGCTGGGTGTGGGAGCCGACGGTCCGGGAATGGGCTGGATGCTTTGACACGTGGGACAACGCGCCGACTTGCCTGCCGATTCGTCACCCACACGCAACACAGCGTTGCACGAAGAACAATTGAATTGAATCGCCATGAGATGCCTTCGATGCGGAGCATTTGCAGAAAGGGATTCCTGCAGTGTAACGATCTCCGCCCCCGCTGTGCGAAGCCCCGCTCCCCCACTGCTATCTTTTCGCAGTCCAGTCCGGATTGCCGTATCGCTGCGTCACAATTTGTTCGGCAGCTTCCAGCTCCGTCGACTCCAGCGATCCGGACTGCCAATCGATTCCAAAGATTGTCTCCAAACGCCGCTTCAAACCGCGAATGAATGCTTCGAGGTTCAACTGCCGGCCAGCCAACTGCTGCATCCCCGGCAAGACATCCGCGTGAGGCGAAACACTCCATAGCAAACTGCCGTGCTGCAGCAACGCGCCCTTGGTTCTGCGTTGTGCACTGCCAAGCACCTTGTAGCCGCTGACGATCAAATCCTCGTCGGTGCGACGTTGGAAGCACAAAAATGGCTCGTCTCCTTTGCTCGCCTTCGCAGGCACTGCCGCATCGGCTTCCGGTCGCGAAACCGCGCTCGTCCCCAAGGTTCGAAACGGTTTCGCGTCGACACCCAAGAGTTTGAGCTCGTCCGCGATCGCCTCGTGCACGTTTCGATACGTGGCCTCGCGCGCGCCCGTGTCCGACACGTTCATCGGCAAGGTCAACGACAGCGTCAGCTCAGCATGATGCAGAATGGCACCACCACCCGTGGACCGGCGAACCAGATCCACGTCGCCGTCCGCTCCCAGAGCGACGCCGGTTCGCTCCGCCCAAGCCTTTGCCCCGGCCAGCGGTTGAAAGTAGCCGAGTGACAACGTCGGCCGTTTCCACCCGTAAAATCGCAGCGTCGGTGGTGCTCCCATGGCAACGCTGTTCAACAACGCTTCATCGATCGCCATGTTCGCAGCCGCATCGTGCTGCACCAGCTCGATCAATCGCCCACGAACGGAGGGAACGCCACTCACGTCGCCGATTCGCCCGCCGCATCGGTCCATTTCAAAACCGGACGCCGAGCTGCCGTCACGTCATCGGGACGACTGATTCGCGTCGAGTGGGGAGCATCATGAATCAACTCTTCGCCTTCTTCCGTGATCCGGAAGAGAGCCTCCACGAACGCATCCAGCGTTTGCTTGCTTTCCGTTTCAGTTGGCTCCACCATCACGGCTTCATCCACCACCAACGGGAAGTACACCGTGGGAGCGTGGAATCCGTAGTCCAAAATCCGCTTGGCGATGTCCATCGCGGACAGATGCTTTTCTTTCTTCAACCGGGAAGCCGAGGCCACGAACTCGTGCATGCAACGATTGCCATGCGGCACGTCGAGGAAATGCTTGACCTTGCTGAGCAAGTAGTTGGCACCAAGAACAGCGTCTTCGCTGACATGCCGCAAGCCATCCCCACCGTAAGTCCGCAGGTAGATGTACGCTCGCACCAGCACACCTGTGTTGCCAAAGAAGCTACGCACACGTCCGATCGAATCACCCGAAGGCGATGTCAGATGATAGGTGTAACGATCGTCGTCACTCGTCGCATTTTCGTTTTCGACGCGAGTCACGATCGGCCCCGGCAAATACTTGGCCAAGAAGTCACGAACGCAAATCGGACCTGCACCAGGACCGCCACCGCCATGAGGTCCGGAGAAAGTCTTGTGTGGGTTGTAATGCATCAAATCCGCACCGAAGTCACCTGGACGAGTGATGCCCAAGATCGCGTTCATGTTGGCACCGTCCAAGTAGATCAACGCTCCGGCATCGTGAACCAGTTGGTTGATCTCTTCGATCTGGCTATCAAACAATCCCAGCGTGTTCGGATTGGTCAGCATGAACACGGCGGTCTTGTCATCGAGCTTGGCTTTGAGATCTTCCAGGTCCACCAAACCATTCGCGTTGCTCTTGACCGTCTTGGTTTTGAAACCGGCCATCTGAGCGCTGGCGGGGTTGGTCCCGTGAGCCGAGTCGGCGGTCAAAACCACGTTTCGGTCGCTGCCCTGTTCACGGAAGTAAGCCGCCGCGACCAACAATGCCGCCAACTCACCATGCGCCCCTGCAGCAGGCTGCATCGACACGCCTGGCAAACCGCTGATCTCAGCGAACATGCCCTGCAGTTCGTACAACAACTCCAGCAACCCTTGCAGGCCCGACTCATGTTGCAGTGGGTGCACATTCAAGAACCCAGGCAACGATGCGATGCGTTCGTTGCGTTTCGGGTTGTACTTCATCGTGCACGAACCCAACGGGTAAAAGTGCGTGTCGACGCTCATATTCAGCGTCGACAAACAAACGAAGTGACGCACCACGTCGCCTTCGGCCAACTCGGGAAGTGGGGGAGGCGTTTCGGCGAGCGATTCTGCTGTGAACAAATCGTCCACATTCACCGAAGGCACGTCCAAATCACCAAGTCGGTGAGCTCGTCGTCCAGCACGGCTGAGTTCAAACAGAAGCTGAGTCGATTGTTGGTTTCGCATGGTTGCGTGAATAAAAGAGAGAACTTCGTAGAATCAAACCGTGGCCATCGAGGGAGCTTCGCAGAGCACATTGGCCCAACGATCAATCTCCACTCGCGAACGTTTTTCGGTCACCGCGACCAAGAAACACTGCTCGTATCGCGACGGCAAAGCAACCGCGGGCTCCGAGGCTTCCGAACCACCGACGCACATCGGCGTCATGTCGATCCCTGCCAACAAACCTTGTTCACGGGCATGAGCCAACAATCCAGCCACGTCCGCACCGAGATCTCGCACGACAAACTCTTTCAGCGAGGGACCTTCGCCGACCACTTCAAATCGTTCCGATTTCGCGATCACTTCTTTGGCATAAGCCGTTTTCGCGATGCAGTGATCCGCAGTCTCTTTCAAACCTTCTGGGCCGAGCAACGACAGGTGCACGGTCGCTCGCAAGGCCAACAGCGTTTGGTTGCTGCAAATGTTGCTGGTCGCTTTTTCGCGGCGAATGTGTTGCTCGCGAGTCTGCAGCGTCAACACCCAGCAGCGTTTCCCACGACGGTCAGTCGTTTGTCCCGCAATCCGGCCAGGCAAGCGACGCACCAACTCATCTCGGCACGCCATGATGCCCAGGTAAGGGCCGCCGTAGGCCAGCGGGTTGCCCAAGCTTTGTCCTTCGGCGATGGCAATGTCGACGCCCATGTCACCCGGACGTTTCAGACGTCCCAAGCTGACCGGATCGAACACTTGAATCGTCAGTGCCCCGGCTTCTTTGGCCGCGGCAGCGATCTCGGAAACCGATTCGAGTTGACCGACAAAGTTCGGATGCTGGATCAGCACGCAAGCGGTTTTGTCATCGATCGCATCGATCATGGGCTTGGAGTGCCCATTCTCATCCGACGGAACCACCACCAACTCAGCGTCGATGTTCTTGAGGTAAGCCACCAGGATGTCACGGTACTGTGGATGAACCACATCGGTCGTGATGACCTTGTTGCGGCCACGTTGCATCGACAAAGCCATCAACACCGCTTCCGTCGCAGCGGACCCACCGTCGTACAGACTGGCGTTGCTGACACCCAACCCAGTCAACTGCGTGACCAAGGTTTCGTACTCAAACATCACCTGCAAATTGCCTTGGCTGACTTCGGCTTGGTACGGCGTGTAAGAGGTGTAGTACTCCCCTCGCGACGCAATTTCATCCACGGCGGCAGGGATGAAGTGGTCGTAAGCACCGCCACCCAAGAAGCACACGTGCGAATCAGCCGAAGCGTTGCGTGCTGCCAACCGCGTCATCTCGGCGGTCAGCGCCAACTCGTTGCATGCGGGCGGCAAATTCAAGGGACGTTTCAAACGAACCGCTTCGGGCACCTGATCGTTGATGATCTCATCGATGCTTTCAGCACCAATCGATTTCAACATTTCACGGCGGTCTTCGTCGGTGTGAAAGAGATAACTCATTCGATCAACCTGCTTCGGAGCACTGTTTTTGATAAGCGGCAAAGTCCATCAACGAATCAGGCAGATCCGCTGACAATTTCACTTTTAGAATCCATCCAAAGTCGAACGCGTCGTCGTTCAAGTTGTCCAAGTTGTCAGGCAGATCGGAGTGAACTGCGACGACTTCACCAGCCACCGGGCTGTACAGAGGGCTAACCGCTTTGACGGATTCGACTTCACCGAATTCTTCGCCAATTTCAAGTTCTCGTCCGACTTCGGGGAGGTCCATGTAGACCAAGTCGTTGAGTTGCTCGACGGCGAACGCTGAGATACCGATCGTTGCGAACTTGTCGCCGCCTTCTTTTTGGACGTCCACCCACTCATGGGTCTCGGCATAACGCAGGGTCGAAGGGTCTCGTGCCATCAGAGGCTCCTAACGAATCAATGAAAAATGAAAGAAAAAAGTGAATCAATGAATGATACGGCCAACGATTGCCAACGCTAGGTTGCCTTGGCATTCGTCAAACAACGCACCACGGAAATCAGGATGCAGCGACCGGACGTTTGTAAAACGGCAACTTGGTCGGCAACGCTTCGGTGGTCTTGCCACGAATGTCGATTTGGAAGCTCGCGTCTTTCGCATGCTTGGCATCAATCGTCGCCATCGCGATCGGAACACCCAATGTGGGTGATGGACCACCGCTGGTGACTTTCCCGATCGTTTCGCCATCCGCTGTCAGCACGGCACAGCCTTCTCGGGCAGGACGTTTTCCAGTCGGCAGCAATCCAATTCGGCAACGCGTCCGGCCTTGATCGACAACGGCCTGCAAAGCTTGATCGCCGATGAAGTGCCGGTCTTTCAGGTTGCAACCAAACTTCAAACCAGCGGTGATCGGATCAATCGTTTCGTCCAGTTCATGCCCGTAGAGTGGCATCCCGGCTTCCATTCGCAGCGTGTCGCGAGCGCCCAAACCAGCGGGTTTGAAACCAGCTTCACGACCGGCGAGCAAGACGTTTTCCCAAACCCGTTGGGCTTCTTCCGCGCGGACGATCAATTCCAAACCGTCCTCACCGGTGTACCCGGTCCGACTGACGATGACAGGCTTTGCGAATTGGTCGGTGATGAACGCGCTGTAATTTTTTAGGCGAGAGGGATCGATCGTGAACAGTTTCTTGCAAACTTCGATCGCCATCGGTCCCTGAACCGCGATCATCGCGGTCAACTCCGTCCGATCCGACATCGTCACGGTGGGAAAGTCGGCCAGGTGAGGCTCGAACCACTTCAGGATCTTTTCCCGGTTGGATGCGTTGACAACCAACAGGTGAAAACGTCGTTCCGATGGGGTTTGCAAGAACGAAACCAACACATCGTCCAGCACGCCGCCTTCTGCGTTGCAGACCATGCCGTAGCGAACCTGGCCAGGCACCATGTCGGTCACTCGGCGAGTCAGCATGTGGTCGAGAAACTCAGCCGCATGATCACCGTCGAAACGCAGGCGGCCCATGTGCGACACATCAAACAGAGCGGCCGAATTTCGACACGCTTGGTGTTCCGCGACGATGCCCTCGTACTGAATCGGCATCGAGTAGCCGGCGAAGGGAACCATCTTGGCCCCCGCCTCGCGGTGCCACGCGTCCAACGGTGTTTGCAGACAGTCCGCTGGGGCGGAAGGATTTTCCACAGGATCGTTGGTGGATGAAGTTGTCATATAAAAACGCTCGACAACGCAGGCAAAAACGAACCTCATCGGGAGGGTCCCCTCTCAACTGGCACAACACCAGCCAGCCGGAACCCTGGACAAGGACGAAACACTCGGATGAAAAAGATCAATGTTGGTGCCGAGTGTAAACAACAAAAGCCGGACCTGGCACCCGCCCGGTCCGGCTTCAGTCATTTTTTGTAGATCGATCGCAGCCGAACTGCGACAAGATCACTCTGCTGGCTGCTGGACCGCCGCAAAGTCACCCGCGATGGCCATCACCAAGCCATCGAGATCCACGTATTTTTTCAGAGCGGCATTCACCGAGTCGACGGTGGCCGCCTGAATTTGCGTTTCATGTTCGGCCACAAATGCCATCGTGCGATCGTTGAAGACCGATTTGACCAGCATGCTAGCCAGCTTCGAATCACCCGTTCGGCCAATCCGTTCGGCTTGCAAATAAGCCCCCTTGGCTTGCTCCAACTCCTCTTCGGTGACCCCCTCTTCCAGCAATCGATCGACCTCTTCACGAATCACGCGAAGCAATTTGTCTTTGTTGGCCGGGTTGGTGATCGCGTACAGCGTGAAGCTGACCTTCTCATCCACCGCAAAATTCGCTGCCGTCAATCCGCTGCGGACACCGTACGACAACCCTTCTTGCTGACGCACCCGATTGGCCAAACGGCTGCTCAGCGATCCGCCGCCCAAGATGAAGTTCCCCAGCACCAGCGACGCGTACTCAGGATCCGAATCTGCCAGCTTGTATTGCTGGCCGCTGTACAACAACGCGTTGGATTTGTCCGGCGTTTCGATCGTCACAACCGCACCCGGAATGTCAGGCTGTGCCGGCGTCACGATTCGCTCGAACGGCTGCTCGGTCTCCCAACCTTCCAAGATCGCTCGAAACTTCTCCAGCGTGGGCTCGACCTCGATGTTGCCAACGACGGCCAGCTCACCGGCTTGGTTGCCAAGGTACTCGTCATGCAACTGACGAATTTGCTCGATCGTCGTTCCTTCGTACATGGCAATCTCTTCGTCGATCGTCATGACATAGCGAATGTCATCCTTGCTGTACGGCGAAAGCATTTGCTGAACCCGGCGAGGTGCCAACGCATTGGGTTCGGTCTTGTTCTTTTCCAAACCGGTGACGACCTGACGCCGCATCACTTCCAGCTCCGATGGCTCCAGGCGAGGTGAACGGAAGATCTTGCCCAACAACTCAATCACTTCCGGCAAAAACTCTTGCTTGGTTTGCACCTGAACCTGCAACACGCCCTTCAAACTGTAGATCTGAACTTCGGCACGCAACCGAGTCCACTCGTCCTGCAACTGTTGGTAGTCGAGGTTTTCGGTCCCGCGAGCCATCATCATGCCCAACAGTTCAACCGCCCCCAGTTTGTCCTTGAGCGATTCAGGCGTCCCGAACCGCAGGGTCATCAAAACCGAAACCGAATCACCGCGAGTCTTCTTGGGCAGGACGGCGTACTCAATCCCGCCAACCAATTTCCCGCGTTGCACTCGCTCTTCAATCGCCTCCGGATCGGGATCAAAACGTTCTCCCGCAGCCACCGCAGCGCGGCCCTTGTAGTCCTTCAACAAGGCGACCAAATCAGGCGATTCGGGCACGCTGACGCGATCTGACTCGGCCGATGGAATGAACAATCCCACGGTGCGATTGTTCCGTTTCAGATAGCGACTGGCCACTTCGCGGACTTGATCAACCGTCAAAGCTTCCACCGCGTCGCGGTACAAGAAATACAAACGCCAATCGCCTTGGGCCGCCCAGTCACTGAGCGAGACTGCGATCTTGTCGGTGTTGGCCGACTCTAATTCGCGAGACTTCAACATCTGCTGCTTGGCACGTTCGACTTCCTCTTCCGTGATTGGATGGTCGGCCCAATCGTTTTCCATCAACTCAATCAACTTGGCACGGGCCTGCTCGATGGACTGCTCCGCCGGGACTTCCGCCATTGTCATCAACAAACCAGGCTCGCGAAAACCAAATGACATCGCGAACACGCTGCTGGCAATTTCCGTTTCAACCATTTCCTTGTACAAGCGGCCGCTCGGTTCGTCCCCCAAAACGTTCGTGAGCGCCTTCACCGCGGCATAATCCGGATGACTGCCGGCGGGGATGTGATACGCGGCGCCGACGACTTGCACGTCGCCAACTCGTCGCAACACAACCGTCCGCTCCCCGTCTTTGGGTGGCTCGACCGTGTAGGTTTCGTCGATCGGCGTGCTCGGAACCGGTAGGCTGCCAAACGCGTCATTGACCGATTTCAAGGCGTGATCGACATCGAAATTGCCCGCGATGATGACCATCACGTTGTCGGGGCGATAATACTTGCGATAGAACTGGCGCAGTTTGACAACCGGCACCCGTTCGATGTCACTGCGGTTGCCAATCGTCGATTTGCCATAGTTGTGCCAATCAAATGCGGCCGATTCGATTCGCTGCATCAGGACTCGCATGGGCGAGTTCTCTCCTCGCTCGAACTCGTTGCGAACCACGGTCATTTCGCTTTCGAGGTCCTCGCCTTTGATGTTGCTGTTGAGCAATCGGTCGGCTTCTAAATTCAAGGCGAATTCGAGATTGTCTTCGCTAGCCGGCAATGTTTCGTAGTAATTGGTACGGTCCATCCAAGTCGTGCCGTTGAACCGCGCCCCGCGATCCTGCAACGCCTTGGGAACCTCCGGATGCGTGGGAGTGCCCTTGAACAACATGTGCTCGAGCAAGTGCGCCATCCCGGCTTCGCCGTAGCCTTCGTGACGCGAGCCAACGAACACGGTCATGTTGACCGTCACGACCTCTTTGCTCTCATCGGGAAAGAGCAAAACCTTCACGCCGTTGGGCAGCGTGTACTCGCTGATCCCCTCGACTTCATGGAGTTTCGATGGCACGGACGAATCCTTTTTTGCCGTGTCTTCGGCAGAACTGAGGTTGGGAATCAAACAGAGAGCAGCGACCAAGCTACCCAGCCAAATGGCGGGCGCACTTCGACCGAAGCGGCACGGAACCGCCGCCACATCCAGGTGTGAAAGCATTGCGAAATTCATCCGATCGTCTCGTTGGAGTGATGTGTGAGCTGAGGGACGCCCGAATTGTAACGGCGAGGCGACGACTGTGTCCCCCCGGGGTCGCCGTGATCGACGCCAAACTTCACACTGTGCGCTCCCAACGCCATTCACGGACAGCCCCCATGAACGATTCGCAACCCACCCCCTCCGAGCAACCACCCAAGCGAGATTTGTATCCCAACGAACTCGCCGAGCAAAATCACAACCGCCAGCCCCGAGCAGACCTGCCATGGCACGTCGCGTTTGACCTCAATGAGGTCGAAGCGGGCCTCGCTGAACGCCTGGCCGCCGCGCCCGACACCGAATCCTTTGCTCGGGAAGCCTTGGTCGGTGATCGAATTCTCGCCGTGATTTTTCACGCCGGCCAGTGGTACGCGATGGACGGCATCTGCACCCACCAAGGCGGCCCGCTCGCGGAAGGTCATGTGGCGGACGGCTGCGTGACCTGCCCCTGGCATGGATGGCAATACGAACTGGAGACCGGAACCCAAACGACCAGCCGCCAACCGCTGCAAGCGGTGTTTCCGATCCGACAAAACGGGACGGCAATCGAAGTCCAACTGCCGTGACGCACAATCGCGTTGCAGCCCTCCTATCGTTGCCAGAGAATCAGCGGCAGCTCCAGCGGCACCGCGACACCTTCGTGCTGGGGCAGAATCCGGGCGGTGTAGTCGTTCGCGGGTCGGGTGCTCGGCACCGACAACTCGTAAACAAGATGACTCGCTTGGTCGTCGACCTGACGGTTCATCAACAACCGTTCCGGCTCGCCGTCTTGAATCGCATCGGCGAACATCTCCACTCGGATGCACCCGGCTTCCAAACCGCCGGGATCCACCTGCACCACAAAATGATGCTCGCTCTCGCTCGATGTGACCGCGACATCCACAAACCGAATCGAAGACCATCTCTCCATCAACGCATGCTTCCAATTCACCAGATTGGTGCCTGCCACGCCGCCAAGCTTGGTTCGTGACTGAATGCGATTCGCGGCTGGAATGTAAATCTTCTCGGTGTACTCGCAGACCGTTCGCACGGCTGAAAACCGCGGCGTCAGACGTGCCATGCTTTCCCGCATTCTCGCCAGCCAACGCGAAGGGATCCCCAGTTCGTTGCGGTCGTAGTACTCCGGCACAACCTCGTTTTCGAGCAGCTCATAAAGCTGGTTGGCCTCGATCGCATCCCACTGCGGATCGTCCCCATGCTCTTTCCCATCGCCAATCGCCCAACCCACATCAGGTGAATACGCTTCGGCCCACCAGCCATCCAGCTCAGACAGATTCAGGCCCCCATTCACCAACACTTTCATTCCGCTGGTGCCGCTCGCTTCCCAAGGCCGACGCGGCGTGTTCAGCCACACATCGACCCCGCGCACCAAATGCTGCGTCAGCAACATGTCATAGTCGCTGATGAAAATCACGTGCGGACGTACTTCGGCGCGACGGATGAACTGAATCCACTGACGAATCAGATCCTGTCCCGCCTGATCAGCTGGGTGAGCTTTGCCGGCGATGATCAACTGCACGGGACGTTCCGAATTCGACAACAATCTCAACAGGCGATCGGGTTCATGCAGCAACAAATTCGGGCGTTTGTAAGTTGCGAACCGGCGCGCAAAACCGAGCGTCAAGGCAGCGGGGTCAAACAGGTGACGGGCCGCTTCGATGTCCTCTGGCGATGCTCCCGAGCCGGCCAGTTGCCGCGACAATCGGGACCTGGCGTAGTCCACCAACGCGTGAGTCGATGCCAGCCGAAATCCCCACAATTGCTCATCGGTTACCGCCCGCATGTCTTGCTCGAGCGTGTCCGTTGTGCCCCGCCATCGACACTGGCCACAGGCCTTCGTCCACAGGGCATCCGCGGGCGCAGAATCCCAAGTCGGCACGTGCACCCCATTGGTCACATGCGTGATTGGCACTTCCTCTTCGGGCCAATGCGGGAACAAAGGCTCAAACAACTGACGACTGACTTCACCATGCAAGCGGCTGACCCCGTTCACGGCACCGCTGCCGCGCACCGCCAGGTACGCCATGTTGAAAGGTTCCGAATCATCGTCGGCATCGAGGCGTCCCAATGCGAGCAGCTCGCGGACACCGATGCCCAATTGCTCACGAGCATAACGACCAAGATACTGTTCGATCCGACGCGGATCAAAACGATCGAACCCGGCAGCCACCGCCGTGTGGGTCGTGAACAGATTCCCGGCTCGAGTGATCGCCAGGGACGCATCAAACGCCTGCCCCGACTCGTCCATGAAATCGCGAGCCCGTTCCAAGACAGCAAAAGCGGCATGCCCTTCGTTGAGGTGACAAACATCCGGTGCGACCCCCACTGCTTTCAACAGTCGCCATCCGCCGATGCCCAAGACCATCTCTTGCATCAACCGCAGTTCCGGCCCGCCACCATACAACTCACTGGTGATGCTGCGGTACACCGGCAGATTGGCAGGATCGTTGCTATCGAGCAGGTACAGCTTGACTCGTCCGACATTCGCTTGCCAAGCGCGCAACCAAACGGAGTGACCGGGCAAACTGATCTTCAGCCGCAACCATTCGCCATCGTCGGTTCGCAGCGGAGACACGGGAAGCTGCCCCGGATCGTTGTAGGGATACAAAGCTTGCTGGGCGCCGTCCGCATCAATGGCTTGGCGAAAGTAGCCTTGCTGATACAGCAGCCCAATGCCGGTCGCAGGAACGCCCAAATCACTGGCCGCTTTGAGCTGGTCACCCGCAACGTTGCCCAGCCCTCCCGAATAGATCGGCAGTGCCTCGCTAAGCATGTATTCCATGCTGAAGTAAGCCACGCTTTTCAACGCCGACTCGGCATGGAATTGCTGGAACCAACCGGGGGCTTCCGCCGCGTCGCGGCGGACTTTCACCAACTGGTTGACTCGTTCGCGAAACTCGGGATTCGAAAGCTGCTTTTCAATCCGTTCATGAGAAGCCGCTTGCAGCACCACCCAGGGATTCTGAGTCGCTTCCCAAAGCTCCGCGTCGAGCGTCCGCCAAATTTCATCGGTCGCATGGTTCCAGGTTGAGCGCAGGTCGAGCGAGAGCTCTGCCAACAGGTCAAACCCATCGATTTCCGTTGGCAACTGGTCATGCAAAGAAGGCATGTTCATCCATCTTCTCGTTGAGTTTGTGCTCGCTATTTCCCCGGGCGATCCAGCCCGCCACTTTGCTCACTTTCCGAAGGAGCAACGGAGGATCTCAACGCAACTCCAATGCCGTGAGGTCAGACCATCCACCGAACAACAGAGAGACAACATCCTTTTTCCCCAACAGAACCAACCAGTGCGATCGCATTCGCACAACCTGGACGTGTTCGCACACTCTTGGTCATTCGAATGGAGCAAACAGGCAGCTCCGGCAGAACCTCGCCACCGGAATGAGGACAAGGCTTTGACAGGCAAGTCTCATCCCACCCGGCACCAACACATCACAGCGGAGACTTTCCGACGGATGGCACCGAGCCGAACCACCAACCACCCACCCACTGCGATCTCCGGCACTCTGGCACGGGGATCGCAAACATGCAGTGGACCGTCTGTCCAGACACGCTGCCTCGAGCAGCGATCCGAGTTCACTTCAACCCGCCAACGGAGTTCCCCCGATGTCCAGCCTGATGAAAGCGTTCGTGATGCAAGGCATTGATCGCGTCGAGTTCGTCGACAAACCCATTCCTACCCCGGGCCCCAATGACGCCATTGTCAAAACCACCCGAGCCCTGGTGTGCACCTCCGACGTGCACACCGTCAAAGGTGCAATCGGAGATCGAAGCGGTCTGACACTCGGTCATGAAGCGGTGGGCATCGTCACCAAACTTGGCAGTGAAGTTCGCGGTTTCCGCGAAGGTGATCGTGTGGCGGTCAATGCGATCACGCCCTGCTTTCAGTGCGAAAACTGTCAACGCGGCTACTCTTCGCAATGCGGCGAGATGCTTGGTGGTTGGAAGTACGCGAACATCAAAGACGGCAGTTTCGCAGAGTACTTTCACGTCAACGACGCCAAAGCGAATTTGACTCCAATTCCCGATTCGATCTCCGATGACACCGCCGTCTACGCTTGCGACATGATGTCGACTGGGTTCATGGGAGCCGAACATGCCAACATCCCCTTGGGAGGCACCGTGGCGATCTTTGCCCAAGGTCCCGTGGGTTTGATGGCAACCGTTGGCGCTCGGTTGCTGGGGGCAGGGTTGGTCATCGGAGTCGATGGGATGGAGAAACGCCTCGAACTTTCTCGGCACTTCGGCGCTGACGTTGTCCTGAACTTCAACCAAGTCGATCCGGTGGAAGAAATTCGCAAACTGACCGGAGGTGTCGGCGTCGACTCCGCGATCGAGTGCCTCGGGGCTCAGCTCACCTTTGAGTCCTGTATCAAGGCAACCCGGCCGGGCGCAACGATCTCAGTCGCGGGTTACTTTGGACACGGCGACTGCGTCAACATCCCACGCCTGGAATGGGGCGTCGGCATGAGTGACAAAGTCATTCGGACAGGACTGTGCCCCGGCGGAAACGTCCGCATGTCGCGACTGCTTCGCCTGCTGGAAACTGGACGTGTCGATCCATCGCCTTTGACGACGCATTCATTCGACTTTGACGAGGTTGGAAAAGCCCTGCACATGATGGAAACCAAAGAAGACGGCATGCTCAAACCGTTGATCCGGTTCTGATCCCGCCCATTCTGCTCCATCCCTCACCGTTGACGAGCCTCGCAGGATTAAACGGACTCGCCGCGTCCCACCTCGGCCCGCGTACGTCGTGCAGTTCTGAAGCGCCGTGCTTCTAGCGTCTTGCGACCCCCGTCCGCGCAGGAGGTCGTGCAGTTTTTAAGTACCGTGTTGCCAAGTGTTTATTACCACCCTCCCTTGGGACGTTCGAAAAACAAATGGTGGCGGGCGTCTGGGTATCGCCCCGGATGGGGCCGTCGTGCTTAGCTCGGGGCGGAAGCCCCGAGAGACCGATGCCGGAAAACAAACGGTCGCCCCGGATGGGGCCGTCGTGGGAGTTGGGGGCGTCCCTCGCTCACGCGTCGGGTTGTGATTGGTGGTTGCTGCGGAAACCCGCCAAAATGCAGCACCAAAAAACGGCACGACCTCCAGGATCGAGGGTGGTCCTTGGAACGCACCATCACCTTCTCGAACAGCGGGTTTGGCTCACGCCTTTGCAGGCGACGTCCCACCAACGCGAAACCAATCGATCGCATGATGCTGATCGCTGGCGGAGAAGAATTTGACCTCTGCACTGGTGAAGTACTGGCCGATCTTCGCCATGGCGATTTCCCATTTCTTGTCACCGACGATCGCGATCCGCTTCAGGTCGCCATGGTGCTTGAAACCGAACTTGAGGTCGTCCCAAAACGCCCCCACTTCCCAGCCGTCGACGTGCTCCATGACAAACATCAGGTTGATTTTGCCATGTTCTTCAATCGCTTTTTCAACGCGAGGCAGGAAGGTCTCGTAGTCTTCCGTGGTCAACAATCCAGAAGCCTGGATCTCGATCATGTTCGTTGCTGGATCTTGAATGATTTGAACAGCCATTTTGTTTTCCTTGTGTGGTTGGCTCTTGGGGACGTCCCATCGCCCCGCGACTGGCAAGCGGCTCATCAATGACGACCGGCAAGCGATGGCAAAGAGGGCAAGCGACGTGCCGCTGGGGACCGCAGGCGGCCAAAAGCGATCTGCTTGGGAGAAGATGCTCTGACATCGTTGACCTTGCGGACTGGAACGATTGCGGTGATTCGCGTTGTAACGATCCTGCCGGTTCCTCCTTGCTCGACCGGCCAGTTAAGACCTTCCTAGCGGGTGTGACGAAAACAGGGAATGTCGTGAACAGTCGTTGAGATCCGGCCCTGCCGTTTGCAGCCGAACGACTTCCACACCCGATTTGTGTTGTCCAGGGCTTCCAGAATGCATTCACGATTCCAAACTGCCATGGCTGTCTTGTTGGTCAACGCGATCGGTTGCGCCGGGTCGGGCACGCACCGATTGGCTGACACCACCACCGTCAGCAATCCCCTTGCGGCAGCGCATTCACCGAGCGAGACAAGCGTTCCCGCGAACCTGTCGCCACCTGTCAGCCTGGCTAGCTTCACAGACGTCGAGGCGAATCTGGAGCTGAACGACATGGAAATGGCGGAGGAACCAACACCGCCCCCCGTCGTGCTGGACAGCATCGAACTGAATTCCACCGGTGGCGAATCGCTGCCAGAAGCCTGGGCAATGGCAGTCGCAGTGGATCAGAAACTGCAATCCAAAGCCAATGTGACCGGGGCCGCCGTCTACGCTCACGAGGCAGCGAAGTCGGCCCGAAACCCTTCCCTGAGAACGTTCAATTCTTACACCGCCCTGGATCGAGAACCTGGAATTGGGGTCGACGTTCCTGGACTGGCCTTCCTCGGTTTCAGTTCCCTGCCGATCGGAGAAAAGGATTTCTTTTCATCCGCCACTTTCGCGTCAGTCCCCGTTTACACGAGTGGGCGGATTAGCAGCACCATTGACGCCACCTGCGCCAATGTGCACGCGTCGCGTTTCGACCAACGCTCCGAACGGCACGACTTAAAAATGGAGGTGGCCGAAGCGTTTGTGAATGTCTTGAAGGCGGCCAAACTCGTCGAAGTCGCTCGGATCAGCGTCGTCACGCTGGAGAAGCATTTGGTGGATGTCCAGGATTTATTTGGAGAAGGTGTGGTCGCCAACAGCGATGTCTTGGCCGTCAAAACCACCCTTTCCGAGGCTCGCGACAAGCACCTGCAAGCGACCAATGGGCTCGATCTCGCACGCGCAGCCTACAACCGCTATGTCGGACGACCGCTGGACGCACCAGTGACACTCGCCGAGATTTCGAATTCGCAACCCATGAATTCGGAATTCGAGGCGGTTGGACTGCCGGCCGATGCTGGGCCCAATGAATTGATTGCAACGGCACTGGCACAACGATCTGAATTGCAGGCAGTCGCCCACAAATCAAACGCACTTCGTCATCAAGCAAAGCGTGAACTGGCGGCCTTGGGACCTCAGGTGGGTGCCGCGGGCGGATTCAGTTTTCTTGAAAATGAAAACCTCACGCACGAAGGATTTTGGTCCGCTTCTCTATTGGCTGAATGGACCCTTTTTGATGGCGGAGTCGCTCGCAACAAAGCCGCCGCACTCCGACAGCAGGCCTCCGCGTTGGCTCGGCTCAAACAAGACCTGGAAAGCCGCATCGCATTGCAAGTCAAGCAGTCCTGGCTCAATCTACAAAACGCGAACGACCGTATCCTGGTCGCCGAAACATCCGTTGAACAGGCGGAAGAAAACCTTCAGTCAGCCCTGGACCGCTACCGCCAAGGAGTCGGCACCAACACCGAAGCCTTGGACGCTCAGACGTTGTTGGCGCAAAGTCGCAACAGCTATTTCTCGGCGAAGTATGACGCCGCCCTCGCTCGCGTGATGCTCGACCGAGCAACCGGCAATCTGTAAGCAGATCGGCAGGAGTCTTTCTGCATTCGAACTGTTTCGGTTAGCGTTGTTGCCCCCACGTGCAACCGGGGCCGACGCTGGGCTGCTAAATGTTTGGTGTTGTGGAGCCTATTCGTTTGCACAAGTTTTCATCTGAAATGTCCTGGCTCCCCTCGCCCCGACCTGATCAGGAGGCATCGGCTCTGCGGAAGCTTGTGCAAATACGCTCGCTGCCCCCTGCCCGGCAGTGCGATGTCGTCACACCAGCAGTCTGGTCCCGTCGGATATCAAGTCCGTCTCTCGTGCGACCGTGCCTTTGGGCACCTTGGATGACAATGGCACACCCTGTGCTTTGAGGCGTCTGCTGTTTGTCGTCCACGAACAAAGGCAGAGCGAATCGAGTTTGCAATTTCGTTTGAAGTGACGGCGATCTTCTTCATGATCAGGATCCGTCACGATGGCGAAGTTATTCAAACGATTGTCCATGCTCTTGTTGCTCGCGGCATGCGTGGTGGGAGGCTACTTCGCCTGGGATCGCTGGGGACGGGTGGAACCGCTGCCCGATGGACTGGTTCAAGCAAACGGCCGCATCGAAGGCGACCACGTCACCGTCGCCAGCAAGTTCGCCGGCAAGGTTCACGAACTACTTGCTCGCGAAGGCGACAGTGTTCAAGCCGGACAGGTTTTGGCTCGCTTGGACAGCCAGCAGGTCCAGGCCAAACTACGACAAGCCGAGCAGGCCGTCCAAGCCGCGCAGGCTCAGTACCGAGCGGCCCAATCAGGGCTCGAGTTGCTCGAAAGTGAAGTGCCATTGATGATTGAAACGGCGGAGGCATCGCTGGAGCATGCCAAGGCGGTCGTTGCAAAAGCGAAAGCCGCCGAGCAGCAATCGGCTCGCGACGCCAAGCGATTCACTGAACTTGCGTCTCGTGGAACCATCGACCAACGCAAGGGCGAAGAAGCTGAACTCGCTTGGACGGTCGCCAAGAACGATGTGCGCGTGGCCGAGACCGCTTTGACGCAAGCCGAAAAGCAACTGGCCGAAGCAAACCTGGGCGACCGTCGCGTTCAGGCCAAACGGCAAGAACTCGAAGCACTCGCCGCCCAAGTGGCGGGCGCAGAAGCCGTTCGAGACGAAGCCCAAAGTGTCCTCGATGACTTGACCATCACCGCCCCCGCGGACGGCGTCATCACCACGCGCGTCGTTGACATTGGTGAGATCGTCGCCGCTGGTTCCCCCTTGTTCGACCTCGTGAATCTCGACCGCCTGTACCTGAAGGTCTACGTGCCTGAAGTCGAAATCGGACGGGTGCGTTTGGAATTGCCCGCACGGATCCACACCGACGCCTACCCCGAAACGCCATTTCCAGCCACTGTCCGCTACGTTTCGAGCCGGGCTGAATTCACCCCCAAGGAAGTGCAAACGCCTGATGAACGCGTGAAGCTGGTCTACGCCGTCAAGCTGTACTTGGATGAGAACCCCGATCATCGACTGACGCCCGGTTTGCCAGCCGATGCCGTGGTGCGATGGAAGGAGGACACGCCATGGGCCAACCCCCAATGGTAGACGCCGGCCGCAGTCACTCCGCCGACACCACCTCGTCACCTGCTTCCGAACCGATCGTTCGCGTCACAGAATTCCGCAAGACCTATGGTCGTACAATCGCCGTCGATGGCATCGACCTGGAAATCAGTCGCGGAGAGATCTACGGCCTGATAGGTCCCGATGGTGCCGGTAAGAGCAGTCTGATGAAAGCCATCGCAGGTGTCCTCACCTACGACAGCGGAACACTCGAAGTTTTTGGAACCCAGGTTGATTCAGAACAATCCGCGGAAACGATCAAAGATCGAATTGGCTTGATGCCACAAGGCCTGGGGCTGAACCTTTACGCCGACCTGACCATCGAAGAAAACGTGGACTTCTTCGGTCAAATCCGACTGGTTCCCAAAGAGATTCTGGAGCAACGCAAGAAACGCTTGCTCGAGATGACCCGGCTCGACAAATTTCGCGATCGGGCGATGAAGAATCTCTCGGGAGGAATGAAGCAAAAGCTAGGGCTGGTCTGTTGCCTGATCCACCATCCCCAACTCGTGGTGCTGGACGAACCCACCACGGGAGTCGACCCGGTCTCACGTCGAGATTTCTGGAGCATTCTTGCTCAATTGCTGCGAGAAGAACAAATCACAGCGTTGGTTTCCACCGCCTACATGGACGAAGCAACGCGATTCCATCACGCCGCACTGTTGTTCGACGGGAAGGTGCTCGCTCGGGGTGAACCGGACGAGATCGCAGCGCTCGTTCCAGGCCGAATTGTGCAGGCCAAGGCCGAACCACAAGCGGAATCGCTGGGGATCCTCAAACAGACGTTCCCGCAATCCGAAGCGGTTGGACCGTGGCTCCGCGTGTTCGTCGACGACGCTGACGATGAACAGGCCAAACAGGCCGTCACGTCTCGGATTGAAAAGTTCTCACCACATGAAATGCATGTTGCGGAACCGGATCTGGAAGACGTGTTCATTGCCTTGCTGCGGCGACGTGGACTCACGGACAACGATGACGTGCAAACAGCGTCTTCGACTTCCAACACAAACGCCCGACACGCGGACGGACTCGCCATCGAAGCGAACGAACTGGTGCGAGAATTCGGTTCTTTCCGAGCCGTCGATCGCGTCAACTTCCGCGTCGAACAGGGTGAGATCTTTGGACTGCTGGGTGCCAACGGCGCGGGCAAAACAACGGTCATCAAGATGCTGACGGGTCTGTTGCCGCCGACGGCAGGAACGGGCCGCGTTGCCGGTGCCGAAATGCGCCGCGCGGGTCAGGCGATCAAGGAACGCATTGGCTACATGTCCCAGGCGTTCTCGTTGTACCAGGACCTGAGCGTCGTCGAGAACATTCGCTTGTACGCAGGGATCTACGGACTCTCTCGACGCCGGGCACGTGAGCGGACCGAATGGATCATCGACATGGCTGGACTGTCGGGTCGTGAAAACTCGCTCTCGGGAAGCCTGCCGATGGGCGTGCGTCAACGACTGGCCATCGGCTGTGCATTGGTTCACCGTCCGCAAGTCCTGTTTCTCGATGAACCAACATCGGGGGTCGACCCAATCGGCAGACGTCGTTTGTGGGACATCATTTTTGACCTGTCTCGCAACGAAGGCGTGGCGATTCTTGTCACCACACACTACATGAGCGAAGCGGAACACTGCGACCACATTGCGATGATGTACGCCGGACGCGTCTTTGCCGACGCTTCGCCGAGCGAACTCAAAGCGAGCTTACGAAACGAATCGGGCCAACTGCTTGAAGTCACCACGGACAATCCGTTGGCCGCCCTCGAAGTCCTCGAATCAGAAGGGTTTCCAGGGGTGTCCTTGTTCGGAAAACGCATTCACTTCCTCGCGTCGGATCCAGCGGTCGCCGAACAGCGAGTCAGGGACGCTTTGAAGCAGTCCAACATTGAGGTGCTGTCGGTGTTGGAACAACCGCTGACGATGGAAGACGTGTTTGTGAACCGCGTCCTCGCCCTTGAAAAAGCCGACGCGAGAGCAAACGGGGAAACGCAATGAATCTGCGTCGCGTCGCCGCCGTGGCATCCAAAGAATGGCGAGAGATCGTGCGAGACCGCATGTTTCTCGCGCTCACGTTCCTGGTGCCAGTCTCGTTGATGCTCGTCGTTGGGTATGGCCTCTCACTGGACGTCGAAGACATCCCACTCGCGATTGTGGATCGTGACGGGACAAACCTGAGCCGCGAATATGCTTACCGCTACATCGACTCACGCTACTTTGATTTCAAGGGGTACGCGCTCGACGTGCACGACCTGTCGCCTCTGTTAGCGGACAACAAAATCCGTGCTGCCATCATTCTCCCGGAGAACTTCCAAAAGGAACTTCTTGGTGGCCGGCCGGTGGTGGTGCAAACCCTGATCGACGGGACGTTTCCGTTTCGTGCCCAAACGACCAAGGGGTACGTGCTGGCGATGAACACCTCGTTCTCCAGCGAAGTGCTGGCATCGTATATCTCCAAACGCCGCGGAATCCCATTGGCGCAAGCCGCCACGTCCATCCGTCCGGTCACCTTGGAAGCGAGGTATCTCTACAACCAAAGCATGAAAAGCGATTGGGCGATTGCCCCGCGGCTGATCATGGTCATCTTGATGATGACGCCCCCGTTCTACACGGCGCTCGGAATCGTTCGCGAAAAAGAACGCGGGTCGATCTACAACATCTATTCATCGACTGTCACAAGACTCGAATTCCTGATTGGGAAACTGATTCCCTATGTGGGCATTTCCTCCGCCAATGCGGTGATTCTCTGGCTGATCGCGACCCAGCTCTTTGGTGCTCCCTTCAAAGGCAGCTTGCTGTTCTTCATCCCGGCAACGCTGCTGTACATCATTTGCACCACCGGTCTGGGATTGGTTGTCTCCGTCCTGGTGCGAACCCAAGTGGCCGCCATGGTGGTGACCTTCATCGTCACGGTCATCCCTTCCATCCTCTATTCGGGAGTGATCGTGCCGATTTCATCGCTCAGTCCAACGGCACAAATGACCGCCCATGGACTGCCGGCGATGTACTACACCAACATCATCGTCGGCACCTTCATGAAAGGGGTGGGACTGCGTGAGCTATGGCCTGATGTTCTGGTCCTGGCGTTCTACGCAGCTGGGCTGATGACAATCGGATATCGAATGTTCCACAAAAGGCCCAGCACATGAGTCCCGAAACTCGAACAGCAGGAGAACGACGTTCGCAGCACGCGGCTGACGAACCAGAGGCTCGCCCCCGGCGCGGCCGAGCATTCGTTGTGTGGTGGAACCGCATGCGAGTGATGACGATCAAAGAGTACCTGCAACTCTACCGCGATCGAATTTTGATTGTGTTCATGCTGTACGCCTTCACGCTGGAAGTCTTCCTGGCCGGATCAGGAGTCAGCATGCAATTGCAGAATGGAGCCTTGCAGATCCACGATTCCGATCACAGCTTCGCGTCGCGAGAACTGATCCATCGCTTTCGCCCGCCTCAATTCAGCATCGATGGCGAAGTTCTCAATCACGGCGAGAGCATTGATTTGCTCGACCGCGGGGAAGCGATGATGGTGCTCGATATCCCGCCGCAGTTTCAGGAATCCCTCTTGGCCGGCGAAACCACCAGCGTGCAATTGCAGATCGACACTTCGAACCCCGTCCTGGGATTTTTGGCGACCAGCTATGGTGAGCAGATTGTCGGGCAATATGGACTGGAGGCCGCGATGCAGCGAGAAGGCATCGGCCTGAACGAACAAGCTGCGCCGATCATCCACGAAGAACATCGTGTTTGGTACAACGCCAATCAGGACGACGCGTGGTTCATGTCCGTCGTGGAGATGCTCAATGTCATCACGATGTTTGCGATCCTGCTGCCGGCCTCTGCGATGGCCCGTGAGAAAGAACGCGGCACCGTTGAACAACTCTTGGTTTCACCGCTGTCGACGTTTCAAATGATGTTTCCCAAGGTGCTCGCCATGACCAGTGTGATCCTGGTGGGCACCATGATCACGATTCATCTGATCTTGCAACCCTTCTTTGGCGTCCCTTTTCGCGGCAGCCTGACGCTGTTCATGGCAGTGACCGCGATTTATGTTTTCACGACCGCTGGGATCGGAATGCTGCTGGCGACCATCGCCAGGAACTTGGCCCAAGTCGGCATGCTGACCGCCTTGATCTTCATCCCCATGGTCTTCCTCTCAGGAGCATGGACGCCGCCCGAGAACATGCCGCCGGTGCTTCGCGCTGTCAGCGCCATCGCGCCGCTGCATCACTACATCGACGCCAGCCTCGGCATCATGCTCAAAGGGTCCGGCATTGGGTTATTGTGGGATTCGATCCTCGCCATTGCTCTGTTCGGAGCTGCCATCTACGGGATGAGCATGGGGTACTTCCGCCGCCAATTCGGGTGAGCAATGACCGTGCATTGCTCCGGCTGAGACCTGATCACGCGAACCGTTGCGGGCAACGGCTCTACGCTGGCAGACCAGCGATCGTTTTTTCGATTCGTGCTGTCACCTTGGCTTGGCCCAGAACCGCCAGCGTTTCAAACATGCCGAATCCGCTGGCCGCTCCCGTCGTCGCGACTCGCAAGGCGTGAATGATTTGGCCGATCTTGATGCCTTCCGATTCGCAGAATGACTTCACCGTGGTTTCCACGCTGGCCGCGTCAAACTCGGTCGCTGCTTTCAAAGTCTCGTTCAGCTTCGCAAGCAACTCCTTCGCGCCATCGGCCTTGACCAGACGTTTCTCGTACGCCTTTTCGTCGATGGCATAGTCGTCCACGAAGCAGTAGTCGAAATCGATGATGTCGCCGGCCATCTTCAAACGATCACCGGCAGCAGCCAGAACCTCGTTCAACGTTTCATCGGAATCACCTTCGGCAACAAAGCCAGCGGCGACCGCAAACGGGCGAACCAACTCGGCTCGTTTCTCGTCGGACAATGCCGCGAACGCATCGCCTTCGAACGATTGCAATTTGGCAGGGTCGAATGAGGCAGGAGCCTTGTTGACTCGGTCCAGAGTGAACTTCTCGATCATTTCCGCGACCGTGAACTTTTCGGTTTCGCCGTCCAGCGACCAACCCAGCAACAACAGGTAGTTGAGCAACGCATCGGGCAAGAATCCGATTTCACGATAGAAATCGACCAGCACGGGATTGAACGTGTCCGCGTCGATTTGCATGTTGCAACGCTCGGCAATCTTTTCGCCGTGAGCCAGCAACACTGCGAAGTCGCGGTTCTTCTTGTACTTGTCGAGTTTTCGCTTGCTCAACTTGGCAGATCCACCGGGCTCAGCCACATAGGGCAGGTGAGCGTAGATCGGCAGGTCATACCCGAGGGATTGAGCGATGAAGACTTGGCGAGCCGTGTTGGGCAGGTGTTCCGCGGCCCGAACGACGTGCGTGATCTTCAGTTCGTGATCATCGACGACGCTGGCCAGGTGATACAGCGGGCTGCCGTCAGCACGCGCGATCACATGGTCTTGTTCCGACGCCCATTCCACGACGACTTCGCCGCGGATCAAATCTTGGATCACGCATTGTCCTTCGCGGGGCATCTTCAGACGCAGGACGCCTTGGCGACCTTCGGCTTCGAACTTGGCCGCGGCCGCTTCGTCTTCCGCCATCCAGCGGCGATCGTAGACAAATGCCTCGCCGGCTTTTTGAGCTTCTTCGCGCAGTGCCTGCAACTCATCGGGCTTGGCAAAATCACGGTAGGCGTGACCGTCGGCGAGCAGCTTCTCAGCCGCGGCTCGGTACAAATCGCCTCGCTGTGATTGGAAGTAGGGACCGTGGGGGCCGCCGACATCGGGGCCTTCGTCCCAGTCCATCCCGAGCCAACGAAAACCGTCCAGGATCGGTTTCAGGGCCGCCTCGACATTGCGTCCCGCGTCCGTGTCGTCGATTCGCAGGATGAATTGCCCGCCAGCCTGTTTCGCGAGCAGCCAATTGAAAAGTGCGGTACGGACGCCGCCGATGTGCAAGTATCCGGTCGGGCTGGGGGCAAATCGCGTGCGAATCATGGTCGATCAACAGTGGAGATGGAAAGGTGAGTGGGCCGAACAAGCGGGTTCAAACCCTGGAGCGTTTGATGCATCCAACGCTCAGCGACAATGCTAGCAGGCGGCCGAACCTTTCCTAACCCACCAACCAAAATCATGCCAGCCACCCTCACGGCTCGACCGACTCCAAAGCCGCTACGCAAGAATGATTGGGTTTCACCTTGTGAGTCGTTTGGGCGTTCGCCTGGGCTGCGAAATGTTTGATGTTGGCGTTCGGATAGCGAATGCAATTTTCCTTCCGGCTTGCTGTCTTTCTTCATCCCGGTAGGGATGTCAGATGGTAGCCGGGAGTTGCTGCGTAGCAGCGTACCCCCGGAAAACGAGCGTCCCAAAAAACACTCTCCATCCCGCCGTGGCCATCGGCCACGGCGGGATGGAGAGTGGCGGCGTGGGCTACAGGTCCGTCGGTGGCGCGATCGCTTGCCGACGGCTACCATCTGAAATCCCTACCGGGATGAAAACTTGCGCAAACGAATGCGTTCCATCACACCAAATATTTCGCAGCCCAGCGTTCGCCCCGGTTTTGCGTGGGAACCGTGGCGAACGCCAAACGGCTCACATACCCGATGACACCTGCGTACCTGCTTCGCTCTCGTCTGATGGATTCCAAGCCGGTCGGACTGACTTGAAAACGACGAAAAGCCCGACGGGCCTGCAAGCAGACCGGTCGAGCTAGTCGTGGGGGTGGGTCGTGGATCCAACGCGCGTGTGTCGGACGACAACCACCCAAGCCTCCGCCCCTACGAAGGTGATGAGAACCGATCTGGCCCGGTCAGTGACTCGGGTTCAGACCTGGTTCGTGTTCAGGTGTTTCAGCGAGGGATGGGTTTCCGTCGCACAGGTTGTGGTGAGTACTCGGCAGGTTCCGCGACCGATGTGGTCACGGGTGCCGTGTAGGCCGCGGGTTGGACTCGGCGAGCCGTTCCCCACGACGCACCATCGCTGGACGATGCGGCGGGCGACCGAAGTGGCTGTGCCGATTCGATCGAAGGAGCCGGTGTCGGAACGGTCACGGGAGCCGACAGCCGATCAATGGGCTGAGGAGCCTGCAACATTTCGTGAGTGCTGGTGCCGTACTCGCTGAGTGGTTGATCTTCAATTCGCATTGGGTCGCGAACAATTCCCATGTCCATTGGCAACGAATCGCCGTTGGCATCGCCGAAGAAGACTTGGCCGTCAGCCGCGTTCATCTCGAACTCACCCGGTGGCAACATTTGCCCGTGGGTGCTGGTTCCACTGCCAACGATTTGCGAAACGGAATCCGCATCCCGAACAGGCCCTTGGCGAACCACGCCTGGACGAGTCACACCGTACTGCAATTTCTTGCCAGCACTTCGTTCACGAGCTCGTTCGAGTGCGTCCCAGTAGGCTTTCTTGTTCCATGGTCCTTCTCGCAGGGTGATGCCGCTGTTGGCGAGCAAGGTTCCCTTCAAGTAGTCCACGTAGCTCAGCGACTTGCTGTATTCGGCCAATGCACGGTAGTAGCTGATCTCGGCTTGAGCCTTGCGTTGCTGACTTTGCAGGACCACGTTGATGTCTCGTGTGCCAGCTTCGTATTCCGCCAATCGAGTTTCCACTTCGGTTTCAAACGCTTGCCATTGCTGGGCGTTGGTGTGAGTCAGTTGGTAATGCGAGCGAGCCTTGCGAACGGCACCCGACAACTTGCTGACAAGCAATCGTTCGTCCTCTTGCAACTTGGATCGTTCGCGAACAATGCGGAGCTTTGCGTTCTGGATGCGTGCCAATTCACGACGTGCACCAAAGGCGGGCGGAGTCACTTCGAGGCGTACCGCACCTTCTTGGAAATCACCACCGGTCAGGCTGCCGAGTGCGGAACTGCCTGGTTCAGGAAATTCACCGGTGCCGCCATTGGGAGGACCGAGCGTGTCACCGACACCGACCCAGCGGTACAGCAACGACAGGTTGACCTCGGGAAGGATCTGGTTCTTGGCCGAGATCACTTCCAGTTCTTGTTGCTTGATCCGAGTCTTGGTCTGACGAAGCTCAGGCGACAAGTACAACATCTGAGCAACCGACTCGAACCAATCGAATTCAACTCGAGCGAGCGTTGGTTCGTCGATCGGACGAATCAAAAGCCCATCCGTTGCAGCCAATCCCATCAGCTCCCGCAATCGGTTTTCGGCACCATAGACACCAGCACCATCCGGCCCGGGCAAATTCGATCCAGCCAGTGCCGTTTCGAGCTGAGCTTGGAACTGGAAGTACTGTCCTTTGGCTTGCGAAAATTCTTGCAATGTTCCCGTGCCGTTTTCCAACGCGAGTTGTGCAAACTGCTGAGTCGCCATCGCACTGTTGCGAGCGACCACGGCCGTGGCCACATTGCGATAGGAAACGTACAGGTCCCAGTAAGCGTTCTCAACGTCACGGACCAAGTTGCGAACTTGAATTTCATATTCGGCGATCGACACGTCTTCGTTCAGGCTGGCCAAGACAACCGGGATTCGGTTGACCAAGGTGCCGCGGTTCCGCATCAAAGGTTGTTGAACTTGTGCTTCCATCGTCACGGTGTAATCACTTGGAACCACTCGCGATGCGGAGTTCAGAGCCAACGGTGCCGTGGGCAAGTTGCTGTAACCGTAAACCAATTGGTGACGCAGCGTGGCGACCCCACCGGTTGCGAAGCGTTTGCTGATCGCGGCTTGAGCGGTCACATCATCGGATTGAAACAACGACGTTGAAACAGCACTGTTGCCCGAGTTTCGTGGACGGTCGGTGTTGCTGTAGCTCAGGAAACCGCTGGCTTGAGCATCGAATTCGGCCAAGGCATCTTCGACACCGCCGACTTGGTTGGCTCGCAACACACCACGAGGCAGCGTGCGGTTGCCATTGCTATCCACCGTCAAAGGAACCGACTGAGTGGTCGTTTGCTGGATGGCGACATCATAGATGCTGCCAAACTGATCCGCGGTTCCGCTGATGAACTGATCGGACACGTTTTGACGGGTTTCTGCGATCCCGCTGGTGGTGACGTAGAACTTCGCATTTTGCAACGCGATGTTGGTCGCTTCTTCCAGCGTCAGATCCCAGAACTGGTAGTCGTGATTGCCAATCGCAAGCGGTGGCAACGACTCCGTCGCTTCGGGCAGACTCTCCACGTCCACATCCGGATATTCAATCTGGGTGGCTGAGTTGAGATAGTAGTTCAGGTCCGGAGACTCGTTCAAGAAGAACGGCTGAGTTGGTGCGCACCCACTGGCGATCAGGAGTGTGATTCCCAATTGCAGTTGTGCAGTCAAACGGATCAGTGAGCGATTCATGCCCTGGACTTCCCTGGCGCGGTGCCGCCGCAGAACATGCCCCACGAGTGCCGCGAGTGCGGCATGGCATGTCCCCGAACGGGCCGAGTGTGGAAAGCCCCCCTATGAAAAGTCCCGCCCAACAACGTTCCACCGAATGGAACGAGACCTTCATCCGAAAGTAGTTATCGGATGGCGGTCGGGTAAACTTTGACGGCAATCGGAAAAAACGTGAAGTTTCTCTCCCTTTGTCTGCGCAGCTCGTTTTCGAGCCAAATCGGCACCGTTTCAGCGTCTCTCATCATGAAGATTGGATTGAGAAAGAATGCGTCCTGCCGCAATGTCCAGTACAAAGGGCACTCAGCATGAAACGTTTTTGTGAAACGCGACCAAAGTCGAGCGCCCCCCCGTTCCGTCAAGCAGCGCTCCGCTCCATGCCATCGGCCACGACGAACCAGCGTTCACCGCGATCGCTTCACATTTTCCAAAGACAATGAGCACCTCACGTGAACAGTTGGGGCAACTGTTCTTCTCGGTGACTGGTTCTACTTTGTGACTGACACTCGATCTCCCGCCAACTCTCTCGCCTGAATTCCACCATGAAACTCTCCCAGCGTTTGCATCCTCGCCTGCTTCCTGTTTTCCTCCTGTCGCTCTGTTTCACGTCGCTCTGTTGCTCACAACCGTGCCACGCTGAGGAACCTGCACTGAAATGGTGGAAGGGCAATATCCACGCGCACTCGCTCTGGAGTGACGGCGATCAATTCCCGGAGATGATCGGGGACTGGTACCAATCCGAGGGCTACAACTTCCTGGCCCTGACCGACCACAACGTGCTCAGTGAAGGCTCGCGATGGATGGACTATTCGAAAATCCTGCAGCGCAGCGACGCCGGAATCCTAGATCGCTACCGAGCCCGATTCGGCGACGCGTGGGTCGAAACTCGCGGCACAGAGGATCAAGCGGACTACCAAGTGCGGCTCAAACCGCTCGATGAGTTCCGCTATCTGCTCGAACAACACCACCAATTCATCCTGATTCCCGCGGAAGAAATCAGCGACCGCGGCGATGGCAAACCGGTTCACATCAACGCGACAAACTTGGCCGAAGCCCTCGAACCCGCCGGCGGCGACACGGTTCGCCAAGTGATCGAAAACAACCTGCGAGCGATTCTGGAACACGAAAAGGCTCACGGACGCGAAGTCCTGCCGCACGTGAACCATCCCAACTTTCACTACGCCGTGACCGCCGAGGACCTCGCATCAGTCGTCTCCGAACGGTTCTTCGAAGTCTACAACGGGCACCCCGGTGTCAATCATCTCGGCGACGACGATCACCCCAGCATCGAACGCATGTGGGACATCATCAACGCCCTGCGTCAAACTTCGCTGAACGTCCCACCGATGATGGGCATCGCAACCGATGACAGTCACGAATACCATGGCAAGCCCGGATCGCGCCCCGGCCGCGGATGGGTGATGGTCCGCAGCCAATACCTGACGCCTGAGCACCTGATCCGCGCGATGAAACGCGGCGACTTCTACGCATCCAGCGGGGTCAGCCTGGACGACATGAACTACGACGCCGAGTCACAAACCCTGTCACTGAAAATCCAACCGGATCCCGACACGACGTATCAAACCAAGTTCATCGCCACCCTGGCCAAGGAAGACGGCCTGATCGACGAGCACCGAATCGGCGTGACCGTCGGAGCTTCCGACAGCCTTCAGCCTCAGTACACCCTGACCGGAAAAGAATTGTATGTCCGCGCGGTCGTGACCAGCAGCCAACCTCCCCGAGACCCGTCCTTCCAGGACCAAAAACAGCAGGCTTGGACCCAGCCTGTCGGTTGGGAATCCCCCTGATTCGCCGTTTCCCAGCGGTTTGATCCTGCGAGATCCCGGGACCGTGCGTGAACTCTATGTTGATCGCCGGTCAGAGGCAGATTATCGTAGATCGCATGAGCAAGAACAAAAACCTAAACATCTCCCGGGGTCTCGAAGGCTGGACCGTTCGGATCGTCCGCCAAGGTGAGCAACATTCCAAGTACTTTCGGTTCTCCGATGGCGGGATCCGAAAGTCGCTGGCCAAGGCCCAGAAATGGCGTGACGCCAAGATCAAAGAGCTCGGCGAGCGACAGTGGCGCAAGGGACCTCGCAAAAAACCCACCAACAACACCTCGGGTGTGACCGGCGTCAGCAGAAACTTTTACGGCCGCTGGGTGGCGACTTGGCAGGAAGAGGGGGTCCAACGTTTCTTGACGTTCAAAACCAAGCGGGAAGCCGTCGCACACCGAAAAGCAATGATCGAAGACATGGGCTAGCCGTACGACGGACTTCCGAGTCCGTCGGTGCCAAGAACGATGGATTTCGTAAGGCCATCGCTCTGCGTCCCGACCCAAGCGTTCCGGCAATCCTTTGCACGTCCGCCACACGATGCCTGCGACATGGACTTCGCCGTCGAATCGATCACTCCCCCGTCAGCTTGCCCATGCTGATTCGTTCTTCCACTTGAAATCCGAGTGATCGATAGAATGCAACAACCTCGCTGTTGTCGGCGATCACTTGCAGGTTCACCTTCGGGCAACCACGACGGGCCAGTTCCGATTCAGCATGCCGGACCAATCGAGTCCCCACGCCACGTCGCCGGAAGGCAGGCGACACCGCGACGGAATACAGCCATCCGCGATGCCCGTCGTATCCGGCCATCACCGTGCCCGCCACATTCTCTTCGTCCGTTGCCACGAAGAACAATCCATCGTCCGCAGCCATTTTGCGATCGATCGACGTGCCAGGATCATTATGCCCAGTGGAGCGAGGAAATACCGTCAACCAAAGATCCACAACCGCATCACGATCTTCGGCGACGAACTTGCGAATCAACATGAATCCTCGCCAATCAAGAAACCAATTTTCAGCGATCAATCCGATCGCCGGGTTGCCCAGTAGTTTGGGTCTTGCGAACCGTGTGCGACAGCGACGACAACAACATCCTCGCCATCAACACGGTAGATCACACGAAACGGAAATCGACGCAACAGATAAAAACGATGCCGAGCATCGCATTTTGGAAAGCGCATCGCGTCGGTCGAAATCAACGCGATTGCGTGATCAAACTCTTTTGAATTCCTCGGCGACACCGATGCTCTTCTTTGAATACCAACTCAAGGATTCGGAATAGTCGCGTTCGGCATCCTTTAAAACGATCACATTAACCATCGAGGCCCGCCTGGCGACGAGCACGCTCGCGGACTTCTCCCCAAGGCGCACCGGACGTTTCTCCGGAATCATAAGCATCGCTTCGTCGATTCGCCTCAGCAATCCACTGCGAATCCGGTGGAACCCAGTCAGCTGGTGAGATGCCGTCCCAAAGCGCTTCAATCAACCTTGCTCTCTCTTCGGAAGGAAGAGCCTTCGCAGCCGTCAGAATTTCATTCATCGTGGTCATTTTGCTGTCGCTCAACTGATTCGAGACAAGGGAAAACAAAGACCGCATTCACTCGACGTGGCTTTCCCATTCTATCAGCCGTCTTCAATCTCTGTTGAAGAATCAAGGCAGCAGAAAAACCTGGAGCTTGCGGCATCCGTGGGCGCCCAGAACCAACGACTGCTCGATATCGGCCGTCTTGCTGGGGCCGGACACAAAGACACCAAAACCAGGGTCGGGAGTGCCGATTCGGGCGTACGCTTCGTGCATGTTGTTCAGCAAATCCGATCGCGAAATCACGATCGCTAAGTACTGGGCGATGAAGATCATGACACGGTGAGGCAGCGTCTTGCCGTCGATCCAAATCGCTCCGTTCTCGGCCACACCAAACTCGCCGCGAACGATCGTCCAGTCCAACGTTGACAAGGCATGCGGGTCGTCGATGGTCGCTAAATCCACGGTCGGCGTGACCGCGTCGGGAACCGTTGACGCGATCCGGCGAGCGGACTGGAAGACTTCGATGGTTTGCAATTTCTCGCGAATTTCGCTGGGCGTGTTGACCAGATGGGCTTCGCCGCCCACCGATGCCAACGTGTCTTGAAACTGCTGCAAACGATCCTCAAACTGAATCACGCGAGCGGGATCGATCATGGGCAACTCCGGCGCATCGACGATGCAACCTTTCAATCGATCCAAAATGATCTGCCGACTGTTGGATTGTGCTTCGCTCATGATCGCTCCTCCTTCGAAGCCGTTGCCGCCCCCGATGGCCGGTTCTTCGCATACCACTCGTGGAACGATTCTTTGGGAGGTTCAGGAAGGTCTCGGTCTTTGGTCCACGTGTTGAAACGATTGTGCGTTAGCGATTTCGGCAGCACCTTCAGACTGACTCGCCCGAAGTACCCCGCCGCAGCAAACAGCGTTGGGTTGCGGAACAAGAACGAAGCCGCCTTCATCGCCATGCGTTTGTTCCAGGCAACCAAGCGTTTTCCCACCAAGACCTTTCGCCACGCCAGCAACTGGTGATGCAGTGGAATCTTGACGGGGCAAACGTCGGTGCATGATCCGCACAAGCTGCAGGCAAAGGGCAAACTTTTGTGAGCCTTGGCATTTTTCGCGGGACCCAGCACGCTACCGATCGGACCGGGAACGGTGGCCCGATAGCTGTGCCCGCCACTGCGGCGATACACCGGGCAAGTGTTCATGCAAGCGCCGCAGCGGATGCAGTTCAAAGACTCACGAAAGGTTTTGCTGTCGCGAATTTTCGAGCGACCGTTGTCGACCAACACGATGTGCAGTTCGCTGTTCTCGTCGCGGGGCCCGTGAAAGTGCGACGTGTAGCTGGTGATCGGCTGGCCGGTTGCACTGCGAGCAAGCAACCGAGTGAACACCGACAGGTCCTGGAACCGTGGCACCAACTTTTCGATGCCCATGCAAGCGATGTGAATTCGCGGCAAGGAAACGCCCAGGTCGGCGTTGCCTTCATTGGTGCAAACGACCAAACCGCCGGTGTCCGCGATCGCGAAATTGACGCCGGTGATCCCGACTTCACCGCTCAAAAACTTGCCCCGCAAGTGCCCCCGTGCGGCTTCGGTCAACACCTGTGGGTCCGACTCGCCAGCGCGTGTGCCGAGATGTTGATGAAAGGTGTCGCCGACTTCTTCTTTTTTGATGTGAATCGCCGGCAGCACAATGTGACTGGGAGTTTCGCCACGCAATTGCACGATGCGTTCGCCCAAATCCGTGTCGACGACCTCGATGCCGTTGTCGATCAAGTATTCGTTCAGACCGCACTCCTCGGTCAACATCGATTTGCTCTTCACGATCCGAAGTGTGTCGTTGCGGCGAAGCAGTTCCAACACAATGCGGTTGTGCTCTTCCGCGTCAGCCGCCCAGTGCACCACCGCTCCCAATCGAGTTGCATTGGCCTCGAACTGTTGCAGGTACTCGGGCAACTTTGCGATCGTATGATTCTTGATCGTCGACGCTTGCTCGCGGAGGTACTCCCACTCGGGAATCGATTGCGCTTGCTTGTCACGTTTGCTGCGAACGAACCACAACGAATCATCATGCCAATGCGACCGAGGTTCATTGGTCACAAACTCACGAGCGGCACTCGGGTGATCGACGATGGGAAGAGTAGAGGTCAAGAGAAGTCACTTCGCTTTGGAATTCATTCAAACAAACAAGAACGCCGAAACCGTCAAACGGTCAGGGATTCGTCAACGCTGAGGAAGCTCGGTCCGCGTCGGGGGAACCTTCCTGCATCGCCTCCACCAACACCTCGGCAATGTGTTTGACCGACATCGGCATGTTGCGCCGGCGGATCAACCCGCCCATGTGCATCAGACAGCTCATGTCACCGGCAATCATCACTTCACTGCCGGACGAGATGTGATCCGTCACGCGATCGATTCCCATCGCCACACTGGTCTCTCGTTCAGCAACCGCAAACGTCCCTCCAAAACCACAGCATTCGTCCACGCGGGTGAGTGACTTCAGCTCGATTCCATCCAGCGATTCCAGTAACAGCCGCATTTTGTCTTCCCGCGGCGTCATGTTTTCACTGCACGCGCCCAGCCGCAATTCTCGCAGACCGTGGCAACTGGAGTGAATGCTCGCCGGCCGTGGATACCGTCCGGGAATCGATCGGACTCCCAGGCGATCCACAATGAACTCGCACAGCTCATACGTGTTTTCACGCAAATGCTGGAATTCGGTGTCATCGGGACCAAAGTAATCGGCGTAATGGTTCCGAATCATCGACGCACAGCTGCCGGAGGGGCACACCACAGCGTCATACCCAGCAAACCGCTCCACCCACTGCTTGGCCACCGGAGCCGTTTCGGCATCGCATCCAGTGTTCGCCATTGGTTGCCCGCAACAGGTTTGCCCGGCGGGATACTCCACTTGGACCCCCAAGCGTTCCAGCAACGTCAATGTCGCGATCGCGACATCGGGAAAGAACTGGTCGATGTAGCAGGGAATGAACAGAGCAACAGACATGCGAGGCTGGGCAAAAAGGCAGAAAAGAGGAAAATCGCGTGCGTGAGCAAACAGATTGCGCTAACGCAGAGAGTATAGACTAACGGTCCAGGGCCGGAGAGAACGCCCTCCGCGGAAATGGTTCCGGTTGATTTGTCGCGTCTCAAGAGTCAGGATGAAGTCGCGCCCCATTCGCCTCCTTCGGATGAAACATGATCTCCGCCGTCAAACCCACCACGTGCACGCTGGTTGTTTCCAAGGGACAATCTCGCAATCCGGCCAAACGAGGGCTGGAATCGGCGATCGCACAGGCCGCGGGCCAGCTCGACGGCGTCGAGGTCATCATGGTGCCTCACTTGTACGATTTGCCCAAGGGTGGTGAATCCCTGGAACTGCTGCAAAAGATCGAGGGCGACCTGATCGTCTGCAGCTGGATCTTCTCGCGAGCCGCTCACTGGGTCCTGGACCGCAACGGGATCGGCGGGGCCACCGGCGAAGTCGAACTGGGGGCAGACGAAGACGACGAGGAAGAATTGTCGCTCCCAGACTCGGAATCCTCCGATTCAGCCGGCGACGAGCCAGAAGCCGTCGACCGGGTGACCGACCTGTACCCTCGCCCCGACCGAACCATTCACTGCCTGGACCTGAAGGTCTCCGAGTCCGTGGACGATTTCATCGGCGAAATCAAACGCATCCTGAACATCGCCGCCGAGCCCGATCAATCGCTGCCGATTGTCGGCGGAAAGATTGTCGAAGTCGATGAAACGACCAGCCGACGTTGGTACCCGGTCATCGATTTCAGTCGCTGCACGAACTGCATGGAGTGCATCGACTTCTGCTTGTTCGGCGTCTACGGCGTGGATGGAGTCGAAAACATCTTGGTGGAGCAACCTGACAACTGCCGCAAAGGTTGCCCTGCCTGCAGTCGCGTGTGTCCCGAAAACGCGATCATTTTCCCACAGCACAAAGCCCCCGCGATCGCTGGTGCTGTGACCGAAGGCGACGAAGGTTTCAAGATCGACCTGTCGCAGTTGTTTGGTGCTCCCACCGACAAGGGCGACCCGATCGCCACCGCCGCCCGAGAACGCGATGAACAGTTGCTGCTCACCGGACGTGAGGCAGTTGGAATCGATGACAACCTGAAAAAGCGACAAGCTGCCTTGAGTGAGAAGCCCAAGGACAACCTGGATCGCTTGATCGATTCGCTGGACGAACTGGATCTGTAGGCCGCAGCGGCGCCCCGCCCCAAGCAGGTGATGCACCGCACTTCGAAACTGCACGACGTCTGCAAATGGGCGTGGCAGCGAGCCCGCCTCTCTTGCTTGGTCGAAAATATCCGATGAAAACCGGAGCTACGCTTGCGGTTCGGTCATCTTCCAAGGATCCAAGGCCTCGGTCAGAACGTCGTCGGCCAAGATTCCTTTTTCTTGGCACAGCTCGCGAATCGTTTGGCCAGACTTGAACGCTTCCTTGGCTAGCGCCGCGGCTTGTTCGTAGCCGATCAACGGGTTCAAGCTCGTGCACATCGAAAGGCTCTGCTCCACCGCGGCTTCGCAGGCTTCCTCGTTGGGTTCCATGCCATCCAAGCAGAAATCGATGAAGGCGGTCACGCCACCGGCCAACAACTCAATGGATTCCAAGATGGTGTGAGCCATCACGGGCATCATGATGTTGAGCTGGAAGTTGCCGCCGCATCCGCCGCTGACCGTCATGCAGGTGTCGTTGCCGATCACGCGCGCGGCGACCTGCATCAACGACTCGCACATCACCGGGTTGACCTTGCCGGGCATGATTGAACTCCCTGGTTGGCGAGTCGGCAATTTGACTTCATAGAAACCACAACGAGGGCCACTGCCCAACCAGCGAATGTTGTTCGCCAACCCGAGCATGGTTTGAGCGATGCATTTCAGCCCGCCGTGCGAATCGACCAACCCATCGCGATTGGCATTGCCTTCGAAGTGGTTGACCGCTTCGATGAACGCGATCCCGGTTTGCTCGGACAAACTGGCTGCGACGCGGGCACCAAACTCAGGGTGCGTGTTGATCCCGCTGCCAACCGCCGTGCCACCAACCGGCAATTCCAAGACCGCGTCTCGGGCCGCTTCAGCGCGGGCGATCGACAATTCGACCTGTCTCGCAAAGCCGCCGAACTCTTGCCCCAACCGCAACGGCGTTGCGTCCATCAGGTGAGTGCGTCCGATCTTGATGATCTTGTCCCAGGCCTGGGCTTTTTCCGTCAGCGACTCGTGCATGCGTCGTAACGCGGGCAGCAACCGATTCTCAATTTCATAGGCCGCGGCAACGTGAATCGCAGTCGGGAAAGTGTCGTTGGTCGATTGCCCCATGTTGATGTGATCATTGGGGTGAATCGACTTTGCCTCGGCCATCCGGTCGCCACCATCGATTTCGATCGCTCGATTGGACAGCACTTCATTGACATTCATGTTGCTGCTGGTGCCGCTACCCGTTTGGAACACGTCCACGGGGAACTGGTCAGCAAGCTGCCCAGCAGCGACTTCTTTGGCCGCCGACAACATCGATTCGACTTGTCCATCGCTGAGCGGGTTCTTGCCAGAACCGGTCAGTTTTCCGAGATCACGGTTCGCGATCCCACACGCCAATTTGACGCGTCCCATCGCGGCGATCATCGACGGGGGGAGCTGCCATCCGCTGACGGGAAAGTTCTCGACCGCACGTTGAGTCTGGGCACCGTAGTAAGCGTTTTGCGGCACGCGGACTTCGCCCATCGAGTCGCGTTCGGTTCGAAAATCGGTCATGGCGTGGTTGGATCAACTGAGAGTGAAACGGGTCAACAAAAGCAAAAAACCGTCGGGACAACCATCCTAGCAATCCACCCAAACGGCGCGAACGACGCCCGAAACCCAAACTCAGCGATGGTTTCTGCTACGATCTGACGCTCGGTCGAAACGTAGGGAATGAATCGCACCACACAGCGACCGAAACTGGGTGGCAAACTGCCTTCCCTGAAACTTTGGTCCTTCAAATCGACATTGGATACGAACCGGATGATGCCTTGGGATAATGGGTCGGCGATGAAACGCTTGGCCGCTTGTTTAGGTCTGTTCTCGCTCGCGATTTTTGCCGGCGATGCTTTTGCCGCGGATGCCGCCTTGGACGCGGGCCAGCAAGCGACGGAATCGATCTCAATGACGCCCATTTGGATGGTTTTGGCCGGCATCGTCAGCGTGCTGGCGATGATCATCGGGTTGAAACTCAATGCCTTCCTGGCGTTGATCATCTCGGCACTGTTCGTCAGCCTGTTGGTGGGCTTTCAAACCGATGCCGACGCGGGCACTCGGATGAATGCCGTGGTGTCCGCCTTCGGAAGTTCCGCAGGCGGGGTGGGCATCGTCATCGCGATGGCCGCGATCATCGGCAAATGCATGCTGGACAGCGGGTCCGCGGACCGAATCGTTCGCACCGCGGTCGGAATCACCGGAGAAAAAAAAGCCTCCCTGGGCCTGATGATCAGCGGTTTCATCCTGGCCGTGCCGGTGTTCTTTGACACCGTCTTTTACCTCCTCGTTCCGCTCGCTCGCAGCCTTCACAAACGAACTCAATCCCATTATCTGCGGTACTTGATGGCAATCGCCACGGGTGGGGCGATCACGCACACCTTGGTACCGCCGACCCCCGGCCCCTTGCTGGTCTCCGCGATCTTGGGCGTGGACATTGGAATGATGATGGCAGTCGGGGCCGCGGTCGCGATTCCCTCCGCAATCCTGGGCCTCCTTTTCTCGGTCATCGTCGATAAAAAGATGCCGGTGCCGATGCGTCCGCTGGGCGCCAACGAAGACAAACACGAACCCTTGGCCGAAGCACAACTGCCGTCGCTGTGGTCGTCCATGCTGCCGGTGGTTCTGCCTGTCGCTTTGATCGGTGCCGGGACCCTGGCGACGACCTTGGCCGACAAAGAAGATCGCGCGGCCATCGCCGCGGCCGACATTGAAAGCTTTGAACTGCTGAGCGAAAAATTTGTGAACGCCAGCGAAATGTCACCCGCCGGACGATTGGTCGGCAGCTCCAAACTGACCGACGAACAACGTCAAACGCTCAAGACACCGCCCACCAGCCCCGAACAAGAATCCCTGTTTTTGGCTGCCATGAACGAGGCGTTGCTCGACCCCGATTTCTACGACGCGGATGCGTTTGACGACGTCGAGATCCCCGAGGTCAGCAGCAAACTCATGGCCGCCGATCAACTTCGCATGAAGCCGGTCGATCGCCGCCGCATGAACCGTGCCCTGTTGGACTCGGCCTACCCTGAACTGCTGGCCCCGCATCGCTGGGACACTTCGATGCGAAAGACCGCCAATTCACTGGGGCTGTGGAGCAACCCCAACTTTGCGTTGTTGCTGGCCGCTTTGTCAGCCATCCTGACCTTCAAGATTGTCCGCCAATTGTCCTGGCGAGAAGTCGGCGTGGACGTGGAAGAATCGTTGATGAGCGGCGGCGTCATTATCCTGATCACCGCCGCCGGCGGTGCTTTTGGAGCGATGCTCAGTGCGACCAACATCGCAGACACGATCCAACAGTTCTTCGAAGGCCGTGAAGCCGCGGGACTCGCAATTCTCTTGCTGGCCTGGTCGATTTCCGCGGTCTTGAAAGTGGCCCAAGGCAGCAGCACCGTCGCCATGATCATCGGCGCCGGAATGATGGCTGCCATCCTTGGTGAACAACAGCCTCCGTTCCACTTGGTTTACGTTGCGACCGCCGTGGGCAGCGGATCACTGATGGGCAGCTGGATGAACGACAGCGGTTTCTGGGTGTTCACCAAAATGGGTGGCCTGACCGAAGGTGAATCGCTGCGAAGCTGGACGCCGCTGCTGGCCACACTCTCGATCGGTGGCTTGGTCACCACGATCATCCTCAGCCAAGTCATCCCAATGGCTGGCTGAGGTGCGATGGCCAGCTGGATGTACGATGGCCTTCCCAGGCCGTCGAAGCAGTTCTAGGTGAGCCGTTTAGGCGTCAGCCTGGGCTGCGAAATGTTTGGGCTTGTGGCGGCCATGCGTTTGCACAAGTTTCCATCCGGCTAGGGATATCAGAGGGTAGCCGTCGGCAAGCGATCGCGTCACCGATGGACACGCCCCCCACGGCGGGATGGAGAGTTGATGGAAGCTCGTTTTCCGGGGGTACGCTGCTACGCAGCAACCCCCGGCTACCATCTGAAATCCCTACCGGGATGAAGAAAAACAGAAGCCGGAAGAAAAATTGCATTCGCTATCGGAACGCCAATTCTTACTTCGCGGTGTTGGTGAAGCGAGCTTCGCGGACCACGGTGACTTTGATTTCACCGGGGTAGGTCAGTTCCTTTTCGAACGTCGAGGCGATGTCGCGGCAGATCGCAGCGGCTCGTTCGTCGCTGACCTGTTGGCTGCCGACCATCACTCGCAATTCGCGCCCCGCCGAGATGGCGTAGGCCTGTTGCACGCCATCAAAACGTTGAGCGATCGATTCCAGCTCTTCCATGCGCTTGACGTAACGTTCCAGCGATTCACGACGGGCACCGGGCCGAGACGCACTGCAGGCATCGGCGGTGGCGACCAACATCGTGTAAGGAAACTCCGTCACGATTTCGTCGTGGTGGCCCTTGGCGGCATGCACCACTTCATCGTTCTCTTTGCTGCGACGCAGCAGGTCAGCACCGATCTTGGGGTGCCCACCTTCCAGTTCGTGATCGGCGGCTTTTCCGATGTCGTGCAGCAACCCACAACGACGCGCCAGATCGCCATCCAGACCTATCATTTCAGCCATCATGCCGGCCAGAAACGCCACTTCCACGCTGTGCCGCAACACGTTCTGGCTGTAGGAGGTTCGGAAGTGCAGCCGCCCGAGCATTTCAATCACGCGATCATGCAACCCCGACACGTTGACTTCGCTGGCAGCCTCCTGCCCCTTTTGCAAGATGAACGACTGGATCTCTTTGCCAGCCTGCTCGACCGTTTCCTCAATCTTCGATGGATGAATCCGGCCGTCGGCGATCAGTTTTTCGAGTGACATCCGCGCCACCTCACGGCGGACCGGATCAAAGCCACTGACCACGACCACACCAGGGGTGTCATCGATGATCAGATCCACACCGGTGGCTTTTTCAAACGCTCGAATGTTGCGACCTTCGCGGCCGATGATCCGGCCCTTCATGTCATCGGTCGGCACCCCCACGGTGCTGGTGGTCGTGTCGGCGGTGTGCACCGACGCGTAACGCTGCATCGCCGTCAACAACATTTCGCGAGCCTGGGCGTCGACGCGTCGGGCCAACTCACGCTGATGCTTCAACACCGTCGAACCGATTTCGTGTTCGAGGTCTTGCCGCAGCGACTGCATCAATTTCTCAGCGGCTTGCTCTTCCGTCATGCCACTGACCTTCTCGAGTGCCCGCTGGCTTTCTTGAACCAAACGATCCAGTTCGGCACGTTGCTCGGTCAGATTTCGCATTTGCGCGGCGAGACGCGTTTGGCTGCTCTCCAAACCACGCTGGGCTTTGCGCAAGGACTCTTGACCGGAGGCCAACTGGTCTTCGCGAGCATCCAGTTTGCGATCGCGAATTTGTTCCGTTTCGCGCATCGCTGCCACTTCGCGATCTGCATTGGCCTTGATAGCCAATGCGTTTTCGCGAGCGTCGACGATGATTTGATTGCCTCGTGTTTCAGCTTCTCGGCGTGCGGTTTCGAGAACCGCTTCGGCTTCGGCCTCAAGCCGTTCGCGGCGTTTGACGGCCTGACGCTGGATGAAGGCCAGGACGGCAGCAATACCGAGGAAAAAGAAGAAGAGGCAATAAAGGATGGTGGAGGCGAGTTGCGGATTCATTAGATTCTCGAAGCCGCTTGTTCATCCCAGGCGTGCACCGAAGGTCGAGGTGGTGCAAAACGCCTTGCTTCACACATGATCGCAGCGACACCGGGTTGGCAAACAGAACGCCAACGGTCGCAAAGCGAGGGAACAGCAGATAAATTATCAGCCACATGAGCAAAACGTCCAATGCAAAGCACGGGATTGAAAGCGGTGGTGTTAAGACGGAATCGCGAGTGTAACCGACCCAACTGACGCAGGAAACGGACACGAGCCCCTTGGACGCCCCCATACCACCAAATGATCGGCCACGTGCATCCACCCCATCCCGACGAGCCCTCCCATTTCAACGCGACCGCCCACTGGCGGTCCTTGCAGGATGCGATTCGCACTTCGTGGCCCAACCGGCACGGCCGATCCTCCGACGTCGCAACCCTGGTCGGGTGCAGCGGCGGTGCGGACAGCGTCGCGCTGATTCGACTGCTCGCGGAACTGTGGGCGGAGGACTCCGCTGCGATCAATACCACGGAGCCAAACCGGACTCGCGTCACCGCCCCGTTGATCGTTGCCCATTGCAACCATGGCCTTCGCGGCAAAGAATCCGATGCCGACGAAGCATTCGTCCGTGAACTCTGCCAGCAACTGCAATTGCCCTGCGTGACACATTCCGTTCGCCAGCCGAACGAAACCGCCGCTTCACGCCCAGCCAGCGACGAAGGCACCTTGCGTCAAATCCGTCGTGAATTTTTCAAACAAACAGCGCAGCAACATGGCTGCCGGTACGTGGCGCTGGCTCATTCTGCCGACGACCAAGCGGAAACAATGCTGCACCATTTCATTCGCGGCACAGGCCCCCTGGGGTTGGCCGGCATCGCCGAAACATCGGACCTGGACACGGACCTGGTTGTGCGGCGTCCGCTTCTCCAAGTCCGTCGCGAAACGCTGCGAGCAGGGCTTCGTGAAATCGGACAACCCTGGCGGGAAGACGCCAGCAACCAACTCACTCACTACACCCGCAACTGGCTTCGGCACGATGTGCTGCCACTGATTGAGGACCGGTACCCAACCGCGGTTGAGGCAATTCACCGCGCCGCTCAACTGCAACGCGAAACGAATGAGATGATGCGTCGACTGGCTCACCGCTGGCTGGAAATGCACACTGATTTGGGTGAAAATCAATGGATCATTCACACGCGGCGATTGGCAAACCCCACCCAAGCCCACTCACACAACCGTGAGGTGGCAACCATTCAGGACTGGATGACCGAGCGTCCGATCATCGTCGCGGCGAGCCAATTGGCATGGGACCAACTGGGTTGGCCGCGAGGCTCCATGACGATGGAACATTGGCAGCGACTGGCGATGCTTGCGTGTGCAGCGACCATGACACCCCCACCCTCCGATTCCATCAACCATACCGGCCCTTTTCCTGGAGGGATCTTCCTGGATCAGCAAATGGATTGCCTGGTCTTGCGGTGCCCAAGCCCCGCCAACTGACGGTGCCCTCGACACAATCCATTCGACCGGACCAAGCCCAACAAACGGTCCATCACGTCATCGGTTTGACTCCTGCGGCCCGCATTCAGGGAATGGAATCACGCCTGACACGCCGCTGAGAGTTACGGTTCCCAAAGGAACCCACGTGCAAGCGCCGGGAACCGCTGACTGACCGTTTGCATTCGAGCCTGGCTGATACCTCATGATTCATGTCCAACACCTGTCGAAGGCCTACGAGGACCTTCGTCGGGGACGTTTCTTGGCCGTTGACCACATTTCATTTTGTGTCCAACCGGGAGAAATCTTTGGACTGCTCGGCCCCAACGGCGCCGGAAAAACCACGGTCCTGCGGATCCTCTCGACCGTGCTGCGTCCCAGTTCCGGGATCGCCACGATCAATGGCTACGACGTGTCCCATGAGCCGACCGAAGTCCGTCGCCGCATCGGTTTCGTCAGCAACAACACCGCGATCTATGACCGCATGACAGCCTGGGAGATGGTCGGTTACTTCGGCCGCCTTCATGGCATGCAACGCGACGAACTGAACGATCGACTCGAAAAGTTGTTCAGCCAACTTCGGATGAATGAGTTTCGCGATGTTCCGGGCAGCAAGATGTCCACCGGCATGCAGCAAAAAGTTTCGATTGCTCGAGCCTTGGTGCACGACCCACCGGTGCTCGTGTTTGACGAAGCAACGCTCGGACTGGACGTGCTGGTCGCTCGCAACCTGCTGGAAGTCATTCGCGAATTACGAGACGCGGGCAAGTGCCTGATCTTTTCGACTCACATCATGAGCGAGGTGGAACGGTTGTGCGACCGAATCGCGATCATGCATCGCGGACGCATTTTGGACTCGGGCACCTTGGGTGAACTGGTCGACCGGCACGAAGAAGAAAACTTCGAAGAACTGTTCTTCTCGCTGCTCAGCGAACACGAAACCGCCGAAGCCAACGAACAACACGAAGCATCCCAAAACGACCAAGACAGTGGCCAAGTGCTCGCTACCACGGAGGCAGTTCAATGAGCGAATCATCCCAACAAAAACGCGAGCGGGCCGCCAAAGCCAATCGACCGCGACTGGAAACCATCGGCTTGATCTACGCACGCGAAATGCGAGATCAATTGCGAGACCGTCGCACCCTGTTCACGATCATTGTTCTGCCGATCTTGCTGTATCCCATCGTCGGAATGCTGCTGCTGCAGATCGCGCAGTTCACCCAACAACATCCGATCTCGGTGTGCGTGATCGGAATGGAACATGTCCAAGCCGCCGCGACTGGTGACATCCCTCCGCTGCTGGTGGAGAAAGAAGCGGAAGACACCGACACGCCAGAGAAAGCACTGCCACAGTACCGATTTGCCGATGCGGTCTCCGAAGATGTTCGCAACGTCAACGTGACGACTTTTCGAACCAGCGAACTGGCACGCACCGGTGATTTGAGCGAACGAAGTGAAAGCTGGGTTCGCGACGGCATCTATGACTGCGTGATCTGTTTTGAAACACCTCTCTCAGAAACCAGCTCAACCCAGCCCAACCAACAAGGCACCATCGGGCTGTTTTACAACGTTGCCTCGGACCAGTCTCTGGTCGCGAGAGAGCGCATGGCCTCGATCTTGAATCACTGGCGTGGAACCTGGGTTCGCAATCGATTGTCCTCGGCCGGGATGGAGCTTTCGGTCTTGGATCCGTTCCAAGTCCGTGACGTCGACATCGCCCCGGAGCGAACTCGCGAAGCAGCGTTTTGGAGCAAGCTTCTGCCTTTCATCATGCTGATCTGGGCGATGACCGGCGCGTTCTATCCTGCGATCGACTTGGTCGCTGGTGAGAAAGAACGTGGAACGCTGGAAACGTTGCTCTGCAGCCCCACGCTTCGAAGTGAAATCGTTTGGGGCAAGCTCGGCGCGGTGATGTCATTCAGCATGATGACCGCGATCCTCAACGCCTGCTCGATGCTGGTCACCAGCACGTTTGTGTTCAACCAAATCGCGATTGGTCCCGCGGGCGGCTCCATGGGAACGCCGCCCTTGATCCCGATGCTGTGGTTGTTCGTGGCCCTGATTCCGCTGTCAGCCTTGTTCAGCGCATTGGCTCTCGCGGTCGCCGCCATGGCACGCAGCAGCAAGGAAGGCCAGTACTACCTGATGCCGCTGATGATGCTGACACTGCCACTGGTCTTGCTACCGATGTTGCCAGGCACGACGCTGAGCTTGGGCACCAGCTTGATTCCCGTCACCGGGATGTTCTTGCTCGTCAGAACTCTGGTCGAGGGACACATGGTCGAAGCCTTGACGTACGTTCCGACCGTTGCACTTGTCACGGGCATTTGCCTGTGGTTGGCCGTTCAGTGGGCCCGCCGCCAGTTCGAATCCGAATCCGTTTTGTTTGGTGATGGCGACCAGTGGGAACTCGGGGCTTGGTTCCGACACCTATGGCGTGACCGCCAATTGGCAGCCACTCCCACCGTCGCCTTTGGATGCGGAGCCGTGGTGCTCGTCGGACTCTTCTTTGGCAAACTAGCCGTGACCGAGATGCCAACCACCTTTGCGGGCATCGCGACGCTGGTCCTGATCCCCCAACTCGGATTGATCTTGGCTCCGACGTTGTTGATGTCGGTCATGCTGACCACCTCTCTGCGCACCAGCCTGCGACTCAATCTTCCAAACTGGCGAATTTGGCCGGTCATCGGCGTGCTCTGTGTCATGCTTCATCCGCTCTACATCCAATTGGCTGGATGGATCAGCGTGATGTACCCACTCAGTGACCAAGCGGTCGAGGCCATGCTGCCGTTCACTCAGCAAATCGCATCGGCCCCGTGGACATCGGTGATCCTGTTGATGGCGTTTGTGCCTGCGATCTGTGAAGAGCTCACGTACCGCGGATTCATCTTTGGCGGACTGGTCCGCGGCGGCCACCCGTTGCGAGCCGTCTTGGTCACCGCGTTGATGTTTGGCATCTCGCATGGCGTGCTTCAACAATCCATTTCAGCCACGTTCATGGGATTGCTGCTCGGCTGGATCGCACTGCGAACTGGAAGCGTGTTGCCAGGCATCGCGATTCACTTCTGCAACAATGCCCTCTCGGTGTCGCTGCAACGGGTCACTGAATTGGATCTGCCGATCTTGAATGAGCTGATTCAAAACTCGGCCAATGGACCGGCGTACCATCCTTACTGGACGGCATGTTGCTTCATCGTTTCCGCCGCTTGCTTGGCTGGAGTTTACCGAATCACGCAAGAAGCGGATTCCATCAACAGCCATGATGCGCTGGCTGATCGCGTGAGCTTGGGCAGCAACGTCACCGACCCAGCCTTGAAGCGACTTTCACCGGCCACGCAATGAACCGCTGCCCAAGGACCGACGACTGGTCTTGTTTCGTCTTGCTTACCAATAGCCACGTGGTTGGGATGGCACATCGTTCGGAGCAGGAGCCGATTGAAACCCGCTGATGCGTCCCGAAACCCGGGGTGCATCTTGACCAACAGGCAGCCCTGATTCATCGACTCGTGGCGTTCCCGGCACACTCCCAATGGAATCATTCAACGTGAGCGGACCGCGAGGCGGTTGAAGCAACCAAAGCATCTCCAGCGTTTGGCCGGAGACTGGCACCGACACGCTGTGCGGAGCCGCGAACAGACGCATCAATTGAGTCGCTGCAATCTGTTGAGGACCGGTCCTCACAATCGGCTGGCCCCCAGCGCACAACATCGTTCCAGGCGGCATCTTTTCAAACCCGCGCTGACTGTTGCACAAGCCCTCCATCGCGAGCTTGCCGTCGTACAAATCAAAGTCGATCGCAATCAAATCAAATGGAAAGTCATCCGGAACCGCGGTGGACAACTGGCACCCCAAGTCTTCTGCCAAACGCGGCAACAGCGACGCAGAGATCCAGCCACGTGTGATCTGAACCACCCCGTCGACATCCACCACGCCACCAGGAACAATCTGGCAACGGTTCAACTGCAACGATCCCTTGCCGACCAAACGATGCGGCAAGAACTCCGTCATCCTCGCCATGTCGATGTTCTCGATTCGAGCGCTGCTGAGATCCAACATCCAAACCAAACCAGCCGCCCCTGCTCCAGCTTGACTGGGCACCTGAGACAGCTTGGCTGCACCATGGAACGTTGCCTCGTCGCCCAGTTTTTCAAACGCGGGATGATAGCCCGCCAACCAGGCAAGTGGTGCGTTCAGTTCGCCGGTTCGCAACGCAACGCTGGTTCGTGGCTGCCCCTCGTCACGGCGACGTTTGATTTCAATTTCCATCGGTTCAATGTCGGGTCGTTCCCCCGCCAGCATGCAATACAAAACGGCGGAGACTTCTTTCTCGCCCGGTAAGATTCTGCCGTCCAAATCACGAACCGTGATTTGAGAATGCGCGGACTGGATCGTCAGGTCATCAGCGGCCAACCGAATCGGATGCAGCGTGTGCTCGGGCCGACAAAGAAATCGGTCATGAACCAACTGCCACACGTCGTCGAGATACTCCGCGCGAATCTCAGGTTGGCTCAACCGAACGATCGTGCGGTCGTCCTCTTGCACCCAGGAAACAATCCGAATCCGGCCGATCGATTGCTTGGTTTCATTGTCTCGCAATTGAACGTCGCCCAGCTGCCATGTCGTTGGGCTGACGCGTTCCAGCGAACCGATTCGAACATCCAAACCAGTTTGCAGCGCAAGCGTGGCTTCCGTCGCCCGGATGCATCGGCGGTGATACCACGGCGACCACATCACGAGGATGATCAGCATCGTCACGCAGGTCGGAACCGCGCAGCAGGCAACGAACAAACCTCGAGCCACGGCTCGCATCGTCCGTTCGTGCATTTGGCGAATCCTTCGCACCGCATGGGGTGGGCTGACGAAAACGGATTTCCAACAAGACAACGACCTGCGCTCAATCGCTGGTCAGCGTCCGCGAAAGCCCATCAGTGAACTGGCTTTCGAGACCTCGTCGAGTCTCCGTTTCACGATTGCGACCATACCCAACTCGGCCTGGAAAAGAACAGATCGAAACGGGGTCGAATTCCCCTGTCTGGAAGACGATTCCGCGACCGCCCAGGGCCGTGAAACAGACGGCCACAAGCGTTTCTTTTTCACGAAACAACCACTGCGTGAAACACCTGCGACGTGAAACCCAATCGCTTCATCCTGTCGTTCTGTTCAGCCGCCCAATTTGAAGCCTCTGTGCGGGATAACCCTGCATCGCGATCCGTTCGCCTGCGCTACTCCGCGTTGCAGCCCCGCTCGCAGATCATCGACGGAGCAATCCGTAACGAAAGATGCACCCCAGAGCAGCGACCCCGTCCCGCCAAGTGATCTTCTTGCCTTCGTCGTACCAGCGGTGGTGGTAACGAATGGGACGCTCTGTGAAACGCAACCCTTTCCGCGCCCAGCGAGCCGTCAACTCGATTTCAATTCCGAAGCGGTTTTCCTTCAACTGCGGCAGAATGCCCAAGAAACTCTCACGGCGAGCCATCTTGTAACAGGTTTCGACGTCGCTCAAACGCGGCCCGATTGCCACGCTGGCTAACCAAGAAATGAACCCGTTGACGGCCTGATGCCACCACGGCGAGACCTGGCGATCGCAATGACCGTAGCGCGTGCCGTAGACCACATCGGCTTCCCCAGCCAACAACGGTTGCAACATGACCCGAAAATCGCCGGGGTCGTACTCACTGTCCGCGTCTTGAATCACAACCACGTCGCCCTGAGTGGCTTCAATCGCTGTGCGGATCGCCGCACCTTTGCCTCGGTTTTCCGCGTGTCGTATCAGTGTGACATTGTGGTCACTTTGATATTGCTGCAATGACTCCCCGGATCCATCGTTGGAACCATCATCCACCACGATGATCTGCATCGGCAGGCCGGTGTTGCGCAACGAGTTCAGCACCGACTCCACGGTCGAGCACTCGTTGTAAACCGGCACAATCACCGACAAGCAAAACGAGTCGGGCAGGGGATAGATCGACAACGCGCGGCAAGCGTCCGGCCCCATTGTTTGGCGCATCCGAGCAACGTACTCATCGCTGAACCAGTAACTTGGTTCAACGGCAGAATCGGATCCCGTTGAAGCAGGGTCCAAATGCGTTTGCGATTCGTTCGAAACGAGTTCGGAAGACGCGTTCAGTTCGTTCACGTTGAGTTCACCGGGTGCCACGGCGGCGATGACGCAACGTCATCGAATCATCCCATCGGACAACATGCCGCAACCAAGAAAAGGAAACCTGTTTGCGTGACATCATACGCGACTTCGCATGTGCGATGTTGCGACTTCGCATCCGTGCCTGATCGTGCCACGGTTCCCCCTTGGTTGACAAAAAAAACTTCACCCGAACGAGTCGCAATTTTCAAGGTCAAATCAATTGACCGGTCAACGCGAATGTTTTTTTGATCACTTTGTTGTTGACATCGATGGTTCACCACGCCAAATTTTCGCTCGCTTGACCCACACATCTTCGATCCCTTCACAAGCTTGTGAAGCGGTTGCACTGAACGTTCTGTTCAACCGATTGTGGTCGATGATTTGTCTCTTCCAACGGAGTGTGTTCGATGCGGTTTGCCAGAATTTCTTTTCAGTCTGTCAAGCACCGATCGCCTCACACTTTCTTCGACGTTCCCCTTGGACAAGCGGGGTCACCGTCCGGCGTCATTTGATTGACACGGCAACTTTCCATTGACTGAATCATGGCGAAGGGCTTCGCCATGTTTTTGTTCGTCACAACGAGTGTGATCGATACACGGGAGACGGTTTGGACTCCACATCGCAGTTTGAATACTTCGATTGACACGGACGTCACTCCCTTCATTTTAATGTTGCCCAACGATGCTTCTTGATTTCTCTCACGCAATCAAGGTGCATTGGTGAACTTGAATTCCGATCGCCGACAAGGACTGTTCGCATCGGGTAACAATTTGAATTGGTAACAGAGCGACGCCAGTTTTGCAGGAAGCAAAACTGGCTCGTTTTTTTCTCTCAGGCAACTCGCCTCTCGCCTGGCTCACCTGACTGCCGGGGCATGGAACATTCCCGCTCGGAACACCTTGTTTCCCCCGGGCAATGAGATCGTGCAGTTTTTAAATGCCGTGCTCGCGAGGTTGAATTCACCCTCCTGAACGCAGTTGGGGAGGGTCGGAATGCGAGCGTTCAGCGAGAATCCCGGGGAGGGCATCACCCGCCGCGTCCCATGCCCGGCCCCGCTGAAAAACGATCTCAAAATCCGCACGACCTCCAATCGTTGCGACGGCGTTTCAAATCGTCGAATTTCTCGGCGAGGCGGCCTCCTTCTGCGACCGCCGTCAGCCCCTCCGGCGTTTCTCAATGGCTGCCCAGCTCCCTCGCGTGCCCTCTTGACGCTCAAATCACGGATGCCACCATAAGTGCAGAATTCACCCAATCAGTCCCCGCACACCTTCACCCCAAAGAGTTCTCATGCGTCGCGCTAAAATCACCATCGTCGGAGCCGGAAATGTTGGTGCCACCTGTGCTCATTGGTGCGCCGCAGCGGAACTCGGCGATGTCGTTCTCTTGGACATCCCACGCACCGAAGACATGCCTCGCGGCAAGGCCCTCGACCTGATGCAAGCCTCGCCAATCATGGGGTTTGATTCGAACATCGTCGGCACCACGGACTACGCCGACACCGCCGACAGCGATGTGATCGTCGTCACCGCCGGACTGCCTCGCAAACCAGGCATGAGCCGCGACGATTTGTTGGCCACCAATGCGAAAATCGTGACCAGCGTTGCCGAAGAAATCAAAGCCACCAGCCCCAACGCGGTGATCATCGTCGTCAGCAACCCGCTCGACGCGATGGTGCAGCAGATGTTCAAAGTCACCGGCTTTGAACCCGCCAAAGTCATCGGCCAAGCTGGCGTCTTGGACACCGCTCGCTACCGCACGTTCCTGGCAATGGAACTGGGCGTCAGCGTGGAAGACATCAGCGCCTTGTTGATGGGTGGCCACGGCGACACGATGGTTCCGATCCCAAGCTGCACCAGCGTGGGCGGCATCCCCGTCACCCAACTGATCTCCAAAGAACGCTTGGACGAAATCGTTGACCGGACCCGCAAGGGCGGCGCCGAAATCGTTTCCTTGCTGAAAACCGGCAGCGCTTACTACGCTCCCGCCGCGGCTTGTGCCCAAATGGTCGAAGCGATCGTCAAAGACAAGAAACGCGTCGTCCCTGTCGCTGCTTACTGCGATTCCGAGTACGGCGTCGGCGGCTACTACGTTGGCGTTCCAGTGGTGCTGGGCAGCGGTGGCGTCGAACGCATCATCGAATTGTCGCTCACCGACGAAGAAACCAAGGCCTTCCAAAACAGCGTCGACGCGGTCAAATCGCTGGTTTCGACCATGGACGGATTGCTCGCTGAATAGAAGCGACACGCTGAATCGCCCCGCCTCATTCAGGCGGGTCACACCAGATGGGCTGATTTGACGATCGCCAAGAGAGCATTCCACCCTTTTGAGTGGCAGGCTCTCTTCTTTCATCCTGCGGATCGATTACGCTAGTGGTCCGTGACAGCGAATGGTTCGGGTAGCGAAACTCGTCAAGAGTTTCGACTGGCCTCATTGCCCGGGTAGCGAAACTCGTCAAGAGTTTCGGTTTGGCCTCATTGCCCGGGTAGCGAAACTCATCAAGAGTTTCGGCTTGCTTGACAAATTCCCGAAAGTCTTGATGACTTTCGCTACGGTAGTCCCCCCTACATTTAGCCGCACAGTCCCTTCGCTTATCTCCTCGGAGTCTTCCCGATGAAACGCCGTTGCTTCCACCTTTTGATGGCTGCCGCCCTGGCAGTGGTTTCCGTCTCGGCCCACGCCCAAGACGAAGAACTCCCCAAGGCATCGCCTGCGAAAGCCGAACCGACCAAGGCGGTCCCGGTCCAAGCAGCCGAGATGTCTGCCAAAGCCCGTCCACTCAGCGTGACCGTCGGCCTGGTCAACGATTCCAAAATCGAAGGCACGCTGACCGACACGACTCAGCTGCAAATGCAGACGTCATTCGGCACCGCCAGCATCCCCTTGTCGGAAGTTGCCGGCATTCGCTTTGCCTCCGCCAACGACGCGACCACCACCGTGGTCATGCTCAACGGTGACTCGATCACGGGAGCGACCGATGTCAAACTCATCACGGTCGAAACCGAATGGGGAACCGCATCGATCAATGGCCCCAGCATCGCCTCGCTGATGTTCGTTCCTGGTTTGAACTGGAACCCTTCCGACGGCCTGAACGGAAAACGCTGGAACCTCAGTGACATTCAAAAGCAGGACACCCCTTCACGCCCCACAGTGAATTCACCGACCGGCCAGTCCAGCAATCGGGCGCCAAGTCCCCAACGTCCTGGCACAAGCGTTCCCTCGATCAACCAACAGTTCTTCCCGAACCGGTGAACCTGACTGGCCGCTTGGCGGTCACTCCAATTCCACGATGTCCAACCCAGCATCCCATTTCGGCTTCGCCCGGAATGGGATGTTGTCATGAAATGACTACAATGCCTGTTCCCCGCCGGCCCTTCCGACATTCTCCTTCGAGCTGATTCGTTGCAATACCGTCCCGCGCTATCCAAGATGAAACCGTACATCCCGGGGGAACAACCGCCACCGGGCAAATTCATCAAGCTCAACACAAACGAGAACCCCTACCCACCTCCGGCCCCGGTGGTCTCCGCGATCCAGTCCGCCGCAACCGGACCACTGAACCGTTACCCCGACCCCATGGCGACCTCGTTCCGACGAGCCGCCGCGGATGCGTTGGGATTGCCTGGTCCGGAATGGGTGCTCGCCGGCAACGGCAGCGACGAAATCCTGACCTTGCTCGTTCGCGGTTTTGTTGGCGAAGGCGAGTCGTTGCGACTGCCTTACCCCAGCTACATCCTGTACCGGACGCTGGCTGACATCCAAGGTGCGAACTGGGAACAAGTCCCATTCAACGATCCGTGGGAACTCCCGCAGTCATTTGGCGAAAATCGCGACGACCTGAAACTGGTGCTGCTGCCCAATCCAAACAGCCCCAGCGGAACGATCGTTTCCAAGAGCCAGATCGCCGAACTTTCCAATTCGCTCGACTGCCCGCTGGTCATCGATGAAGCCTACGCGGACTTCGCGGAAGAGAACTGCCTGGACCTGGTGCAGTCCAACGACAACATTTTCGTCACCCGAACACTCAGCAAGTCGTATGGTCTGGCAGGCATCCGGTTCGGGTTCCTGGTGGCTCAACCACATGTGATCGCGGAACTGACCAAGATCAAAGACAGCTACAACTGCGACGCGATCTCAATCGCCGCCGCGACCGCCGCGATGGGGTGCCAAGACTGGCTGGCCGATGTCGTTGCCAAAATGAACGTCACCCGAGAACGATTGACCGTCGGCTTGCGAACACTTGGATTCGACGTGACACCATCGCACGCGAATTTCGTGTGGTGCCGCCACCCCGAAGGAAAACACGCCGAAATTCACCAGTACCTCAAACAAAGCCAGATTCTGATCCGATACATGGACTTCCCCGACTGGGGCGATGGATTGCGAATCAGTGTCGGGACCGACGAACAAATCGATGCGTGCTTGTTGATGATCGAGCGTGCGATGCAATCTCTCAACCTTACTCTTCCCGCCCGAGCGGACTCGACATGACCCCCTCCCACTCCAACTCGTCACGCGAAGTCAGCCTGGAACGCAAAACGGGCGAAACCGACATCCAGTTGTCGGTCAACCTCGACGGCAGCGGTGCTGGCAAACGCAAGTCCGGGATCGGCTTTCTCGATCACATGCTGGACCTGCTGGCCAAGCACGCCTTGATTGACTTGACCGTGGAAGCCAAGGGCGACCTGCACGTCGATGATCACCACACGGCCGAAGACATCGGGATCGCGCTGGGCACCGCGGTTGACCAGGCTCTCGGCAATCGCGCCGGTGTACGTCGCTACGGACACTTCACGTTGCCGATGGATGAGTGCTTGGTCACGTCAGCGGTCGACATGGGTGGACGCTACGCGTTTGAGTACCACGCTCCCATCGCGGCCCCCAAAATTGGAACCTTTGACAGCGAATTGGTCGAACACTTTTGGCAATCGTTCGCCGTCAATGCGAAGTGCAACCTGCACGTCTTGTTGCACCACGGCAGCAACGCTCACCACATCAGTGAATGTGTTTTCAAAGCCACCGCGAGAGCGATCCGGATGGCCGTTGAAAGCGACCCTCGCAGCGATGCAATCCCGAGCACGAAGGGTGTGCTGTAGGAATCTGTGCTGATCCGTTCAACTGGGCGGGGCCCATCGCGCCGCCCGGACGGTCAACTTCTTGGATGAAGATGATCGAGGACACGCTCGACCCATTGCCAACGCTCAGGGTCGGCGCAACGAAGCTGAATTTCGCGAGTTCCGGACTCAGGTGAATCCGCTTGGATCTCGATCTGCATCCAGATCGCTTCGGGTGGCATCGCTTCTGCAAACCGATCAGCCCATTCGATCACGGTCCAGGCGTTGGGTTCTTGGTAGCACTCCTCCAACCCCAATTCCCACCATTCGTCTTCATCACCGACCCGGTACGCGTCAACGTGGTGCAGAGTGTGCTGTTTCGCCCGATAAGTTCGGAGCAAGGTGAACGTGGGGCTGGTCACTTCAGACGAGTCCAATCCCATCGCGCGGGCGAGTTCCTGCGTCCAACGTGTCTTGCCAGCACCCAGTGTTCCGGTGACGGCAAAGCAGACCGGGAACGCAATCGGCTCGCGAACAAAAGCGTCCGCGAGCCGAGCGAGTGTGTTCAAATCAACTTGGTCGAGTGTGACCAAATTCAATCCTCTGACTTCAATTCCAGTGGGGCGGAAACTCAGGGAGTTTCTGCGGTGCCGGTCACGTTGTCCGAAGGCATTTCAGCAGCGCCAGTGGCGTTGTCGCTGACAACAGGAGCTGCGGTGTCGGTGTCGACGTCCACGTCAGCTGGTGGTGCTGGCGGTGGGCAACCAACGGTCGTGGCCAGCAATGCAAGTGCGAATACGCAGCGAAGAGTTTGTTGAATCATGGTGACTCGGGAAGGAGAAAGGTGGGACAACTTGTGATCGATTCGGCAACCCGAATTCGGTTTCCAACCTCTAGATTAGCAAAACGTTCATAAATTGCACCCTGTCGTTGCCAGAATCCATCGCAAGAGCCGTTTCACGGCAATCTGCCAACCCTTGCAACCCGCGTAAACCTTTTTTCCTCCCCAAAGTTGCCGATAAAAACAGCTGTCACGACTGCTTTCAATGTGCAAACCAACGCGTTCGTTTGCGCCGCCAAAATCGATCTGAGCCGCCCGCACCCCGCTTTTATCCTGGGAGAATTGATCAATCCAAAGCAGCCCACTCGGCAGGCCGGACGATACCACCAACGAAATCAGTCCATTCGCTGAGGTTTACCTATGAAATCGACCGTCCCGTATCTATTTGCTTTGTTGATTGGCGCAATCATGGCCCCAGCCGCTTCGGCACAGGGGCTGGACGATCTGTTTTCAGCGTCGCCGCAGCGTGACACGCCTCAACGGAACGCCGAACGCTTGGCACTTCCGCCAATGGCACCCGCCGTCGCCGAAGCTGCTCCCGAAGCAGAACCAGTGAACAGCCCCTCGGATCGCAAACTCGTCCATTCACCGGGCTCCGCCGCAGAAGCAATCCCCTCCTTGGCGATGCAACTGCGACAAGCACGTGCTCTCGAAGCGTCTCGTCAACGACAAGCTCGACTGGAAGCGTCTTACTGGGCGAGCAATCCCAACTTGCGTCCTGCCTGGGACAGCAACTTCGGCCAGTACCAACACCGCAACCGAATCATCTACTACGTGCCTTCGTACGTTCACACGCGATGATCGCGAAGTTGCCAGCGGCCGACCGCTGCCTTTGAATTGAGGTCGCCGCTCGCTGACGCTATGCCGGCTCAACGAGGACTGGACGGGTGATTAAAATGGATCCCTCCCTTCCAGTCCAACGAGGCTCCGTGCCGTTTTGACTCAGCCTCGCCAAACCCTGATCACCCTGTGTGGGTTTACCTTTTTGACCTCCGCAACCTATTCGGTTGCCAGGGCATTGGGAGTCAGCCTGTTCATCGCACGGATGGGCTCCGAGGCACTGCCAGTCGCTCTTGTCGCGTCGGCGGTCACCGTGATCGCCGTGTCTGCGGTCACCCACCTGATCAACCAAAGATTCCCTGCACGCTTCAGCGTCATCGGCAGCTGGATCGGCTTGGCATCGGTCACCGCTTGGCTGACCGCGATGATCTCGGTCGAGCATCATTCGCTTGTCTTGCTGGGTGTTCTCTACGTGATCGCGGAGGTGCGAGGCTGCGTCAACACGATCTATGCGACGACGTTGGTCAACAATGCGTTTGCATCGTCGACCTCCAAACGCCCCTTTGTCCTGGTTGCCGCCGGCGCTCCGATCGCCGGAATTGCGATGGGAGCGGCCATGGGATTCGGTGCCTCCGTGCTAGAAGACACCACCTGGCTGAAGATCATCATCGGCTTGGACGCAGCCACGATCGTGTTGCTGCGATGGATCCCCAATGTCCCCGCGATGTCAGAGAGACCGACGCCCGCCCCCAACTCGGGAATCGAACCCTCCCAGCGTCGGATTTCCAAGAACACTGGTTCGATGAAGCGGCCTCCCGCCAGCCAAACAATCTATCGTTACCGCTATGGGTTGATCAGCCTGATCGCCTTCAACGTTTTTGCCGTCACGATGGTCGACTACCAATGGAAGGTGATTGCAGGGGAACACCTGCTCGTGGAACACAAACTGCTGACCTACTTTGCTGGCTTCTATGCCATCAATGACATTCTGATCGTCCTGGTCCAGTTCACCGTCGCGACCAAAGTGCTCGATCGCTACGGCATCGGAATGCCGCTCGGCGCCTACCCCTTGCTGCTCAGCATTCTCGGGCTGATCGCGTTGATCAACCAATCCCCCGCGGTGTTGATCCTGCTGTTCACGCTTGGCCAAGGCCTGACCGTGCTCAAGCGATCACTTTACGAACCCAGCATGACTTCTGCTTATGCGATCCTGCCGCCCAACGTTCGCAACGAAACCATCCTTCTGATCAAGGGCGTGGTCAAACCTTTGATTGAAGCCGTGGTCGCCGTGGGTTTGCTGTTCCTGGCGTCCCGCATGAATCCTAACCAAATCACATCGACTTGGTTGGCCGCATTGATCCCCTGGTTCCTACTATCCAGCTGGGTCGCGAGCACCTACGAGAAATGGATGCCGTCCCCTCCCGACAACGACACTTCCGGCGAGCTCAAACTTTCCGAACGGTGACACGAGCCCCCTGCTTCCCGACCACACGAACTTCCGTTCCGGGGTCGATGTAGTCCCCCTCGGTCACAACGTCCACCGCGTCATCGCCAAACTGAACCTTGCCACTCGGACGCAGAGGCGACATTGCCGCTCCCCTGTCACCGACCTCCACGCGCTGCCAAGCCGGGCCACTGACCAAGGTGGCGCTGGCGCCGCCATCGGCAGCCACCATGACCTGTGGACGAAGCGTCAATCGACTCAGCCCCGGGATCTCGCCGAGATACTTCGCCATCACGGCCAAGCAAACCAGGAAACCTAAGAATGCCCCCATCACCGTCATCATGTCCGCAGCCAACGAAGTCCACTGAATCTCGTTCTCGGGCAACGTGAATCGACGCGAAGCCATCACCAATGCCCCCAGTGACAACGCCAACCCACTGATCCCTGCGACACCAAATCCGGGAATGACAAAGATTTCTGCGGCGATGAACAGGATCCCCGCAAGAAACAAAACCACTTCCAACCAACCCGACGTCCCACCCAAAAAACGCGCCCAGAAAAACAACCCAAAACACAGCACGCTGGTCAAACCGCCGATGCCGATCCCGGGTGCCGACAACTCAATTGCAAGTGAGACCAACCCGATCAACAACAACAGAAACGTGACAAACTGAGTGTTCAACAGGAACACCAACGTGTCCGTCCAACTGCGTTCCATCTCGACAATGGGTTCTTGCAAGTTCAAGACCTTTGCCAATTCGTCTCGACCCTCGACGGTCTGATCCACCATCCCAAGCTCCACCCCACGACGACCGTTGACGGTGAAGAACATTTCCTTGCCCGCTTCCCGAATCGGTGGGCTGAGCTCCCATTGATCGGCGTCGTCTTTGGATGCCAAATCCTTGTCGGACAAATAGAGTTGCTCTCGTGTGCTCTTGTTGGTCGCTTGATAGACGACCATGTCCTTGTCCGTCATCTTCTCCGCCAACGCGAGTGGTCGCCCCGTGGCCTCGGCAGTGTCGCGAACTTTCTGGGCCAGCACACTGCGACTCTTGGCCGGCGTGTAACGAAACGCACCGTCTTCGCCCATCACGATCTCGCCAGCATCTCCCATCCGAGCGTCGGGACGCATCAAAATCGTGTCCGTCGACAAAGCCAGCAACGCGGCACCACTGATCGCATCCTTTTCGATGTAAGCCACCGTCTCGACGTCCTTGGCTTCCAAGACCATGTCCATCAACTCAAACGTCACCGAGGTGAAACCACCGGGCGATTGAATGTCCAGGATGATCACATCGGCGCCGGATTCGACCGCGGCTTTGAACTTGCGTTTGAGCAATGCACCACTGAGTGGATTGATGTCCTCTTTGAACTCAATCAGCACCCCACGACGCTTTCCGGATGAGGCGTCACCCGTCGCTGACTGCGCCAAGGCAGGCGTGCACGAAACAAATGCAATCGCCATCACAACCACCGCGAACAACGCACTCACGATTGTCAGCGGAGCACGATTGGAGGCACGAAGCGTTGCGTGTGATTGGGTTGCAGTCATCATCTCATACCCTTCGCCAAAACGACGGAACAAATAGCAGCAGCACACTGAAGATCTCGACTCGCCCCAGCATCATCAGCCACACGAACAACAACTTGGCGCCCTGGCTGAACCCGGCGTAGTTCCGGGTGGCTCCCACAACGCCCAATCCCGGACCGATGTTGTTCAGAGTCGCCGCGACCGCACTCGCGGAATCGAGCAACTTCTCGTCCAGTGTCCCACGCAACAACTCTTTGCCAGCCTGGGATTGGTCGACGATCACCACTTCTTCACCGGATTCTCTCGCACGGATGGATTCATCCACCACGTCTTCGAGAGGCGTGTTGGTCATCACAACTCCCCACGTGGAATTGGGCTCAAAAGTGACCAAAGCCAACCAGGACATCACGAAAATCGCCAACACCATGCAGAAGTACAACAAAATATTGTGTGCCAACTGAGGGTCATCGACCGCGACACCACTCACCCTCAAAGGCCGGACCACACGAGGGCGGTGGGCGCGCTCAATTTCCAATCGGAGAATTTTGTAGAACAAAACATGCCGGATCACCTTCATCCCACCGCCCGTGCTCCCGGCACATCCCCCGACGAACATCAACAGCAGCAAAATCCCCCGACCAAAGTTATTCCACTCGTCAAAGTCTGCTGTCCCGTACCCGGTCGTCGTGATGACGGAAACGACTTGGAACAATCCGTTTTGAACCCCTTTGGCCAGCGTTCCGAATCCCTCGTCCTCCGCACGCAATCCAAACACGACCACCCCTACAGTGACCACGCCGATGACCATCGCAAACGTTCGAAATTCCACGTCCTGAAAGAGTCGTCGCGCGGCCGTCAGCGGCCGCCGCGGGATATCCAACAGCATCAAATACAGCAACGTGAAATTGGTCCCTGCCAAAATCATGAACAACACCGTCGTGTATTCAATCAACGGACTGTCAAATCCGCCCAACGAGCGGTTGTAGGTGCTGAAACCGCCGGTTGCCATGGTTCCGAAAGCGTGACACAGAGCATCAAACGAACTCATGCCCTCGAACATGTAAATGAGAGTCAGCAAGATGTTCAGCCCCACATAGATCGCCGCAAACACCAATGCGGTGTGCTGCATCCGTGGCATGCTGCCTTCCTTGGTTGGCCCCGGCATCTCGGCTCGCATCATCGCTTTGCCCGCCGACCCTTGCCCTAGGATTGCGACAAACAAAACCACGATCCCCAATCCGCCCAAAAAGTGCGTCCATGATCGCCAGAACAAGATGCAATGCGGGACCAGTTCAGGCGTTTCTAAATCCGTCAGAACCGTCGCACCGGTCGTGCTGAAACCGGACTGAGATTCAAACATCGCTTCGATGAACGTGATCGGCGAATCCTCCGCGATCATCGTGCCACTCAGAAAATAAGGCAGAGCCCCCAGCACAGTGGCACTGACCCACGACAGACCCACGATCGCCATCGCCTCTTTCTGGTAGAGCTCTCCCCCACCGCGATAGCCACGGCCCAGAAATCGGAAGAACGCCCCCACAAAGAAACAGATCGCCATGCTTGCCAGCAAACCACTCGCCGCCGCCGATTCAAACTCCGTCGCCGGAGGCAAATGCGTTCGGTTCGCAACGCTCGGAAATGCAAATGGCAGACTGAACGCCATCGACCCGCCAATCAACAGGCAGATCGTTCCCAAAAAACGAAACAACAACGGGAAATTCAACGACGACGCCTTTTCGACGGGTGGTGAAACGGTGGCAAAGGGTGCAATCGACGAATGCCCTTGTTCATTGCCGACCGTGGCAATTCGGACCTTGTTACCCAACCACCCCTTTTTTAGCAACTCTCAGTTTCTAGCAACTCGCTTGAGTGACTCACTCAGTTCGATCGCTGGCGTTCAACCGTCGGCGGGGGTCTGTCCCAGGATCACATCGAACTGGCAAGCCAATTCACCGATCTTGGACTCGTTCATTGGCTTGAAATCAGCCACCAACAACTCGCGTCTGGCTGGATCCGTCACTCGGCGGAAAACACCATCTCGTTGATTGCCTTCATGCCCCCGAATCAACAACTGGGTCGTCAGCAAATCCTTGTCGCCCTGCTTGACCTTGATGTGAATGTGGGGGGCAGGGCGTCCGGGGTAGGGCACTGGCTTGATCGTGCGAAAACGATACCCGCCATCGCTGGCCGTTTCGAAACGCCCAAACCCTTGAAAGTTCTTGTCCTGCTGGTCTTTCTTGCCGTTGCTGTCACGCGTGTGCAGATAAACCGCGTTGGCATCGCATTGCCAAATTTCAATCGTTGCATTGCGAACCGGCGTCCCCGCCGCAGTCAGCACTCGGCCAGTCAGATGAGTCACCTCACCAACCGCCGGGGTCGTGTGATCACCCATCACGATCAAATCGTTGTCCTGATCCAACGGCAATCGATCGGGGTAAAACGGACCTTCGGTCAGTGGGGGCGTTGGCTGAAGCAACTCTTCAGCAAACAACCCGGGCGTCGTCCACATTGCAGCACCGCCGATCGCCATCGCAGATCGACTCGCGAACCAACGTCGTGACATCATCTTCGTGTTCATCGCGATCACCTGTAGGAATTTCGAACTGCACTGGATGAGCCAATCCCGCATCATTGGCCAATCCCACATTGTAACGAGTCTCAGACAGACACCGCAGCACCTCTCTGCGGCCACCCGCAAGCGGCGTCAGAACGGCTCTCTCGGTTTGTAGCGATTGCGACGGCCCCAAACGCGTCACCCGTGCCCGCGTTTGCCCGACCACAAAAAAGAGTTTGGAGGTCCCCGAATCGTCACCTAGATGTTGTTGTGATTTAGGGCCATTTTTCCAATCGGGCAAACAACATGAACAACGAACGTCCTTCGACCGAACGCAAAGCACTTCAAATCAACCTGGATCCGCGGCGGTATGGTTCGTTTGCCGAGATCGGAGCAGGGCAAGAGGTCGTGCGTTGGTTCTTTCGCGTCGGTGCCGCCGCAGGCACAATCGCCAAGAGCATGTCGGCCTATGACATGGCCGTCAGCGACGCGATTTACGGCGAGTGCCAACGCTATGTCTGCCGCCAGCGTCTGGATGACATGCTGACCCGAGAACACACGCTGAACATCGAACGATTGAAGGAACAACGCGGCGACTCGACCGCCTTCTTCGCGTTTGCTGACACCGTTTCCGCCCGCAACTACCACGGCACCAACGAGTGTCACGGATGGATGGGCATCCGATTCCAAGCTCACCCGCGGGATGAAGACAGCCAAATCATTCTTCACGTCCGAATGCTGGACAACAACAACGCGGCCCAGCAAGAAGCACTCGGAATCGTCGGAGTCAACCTGCTCTACGGTGCCTTCTTTCTCAATCATGAACCCGACCAGTTGATCGAATCGTTGCTGGACAACCTCAGCACCCAGCGCATCGAAATCGACATGATCGAATTTTCGGGCATCGCATTTCGACATGTCGACAACCGTGTGATGAGCCTCCGCCTGGTGCAACTGGGACTCAGCAAGGCAGCGATGTTCTCCGCCGATGGCGAAGTCCTCCAGCCCGCCGAAGTGCTCTACAAAAAACCCATTTTGGTGGAACGCGGCAGCTTCCGGCCAGTCACCCACGTGAACTTGGACATGATCCAAGCGGCCCAAAAGAGCTTTCGCAAAGAAGAAGACGTGGATCCCAATCAAGTCGTGACACTGGCGGAGATCACGATGCGGAACCTCCGCGCCAACGGCGAAATCGACCTGCAAGACTTCCTTGCCCGAGTCGACACGCTGGCGGCCTGTGGCATGACCGTGCTGATCTCGGACTACTTCGAGTACTACCGATTGGCCGCCTACCTGTCGCAATACACCAAGAAGAAAATCGCGATCACGATGGGCGCCGGCAGCCTGCACGAACTCTTCGAAGAAAAGTACTACACGGAACTCGATGGCGGCATCCTGGAATCATTCGGCAGGATGTTCAAAAACGACCTGAAGCTCTACGTCTACCCGTTGATGGACCGCGAAACCAGCGAACTGACCACCGTCGAGAACCTTGAGATCGCGCCGGAACTACGGAAGCTTTACGACTACCTGGTGGACAAAGGCTGCATCGAGCAATTGCACGCTTACAACCCCGAACACCTTTCAACATTCTCCCGTGAAGTGTTGAAGATGATCGAATCCGGCGATGACGAGTGGAAAAAACACGTTCCCCAAGAGGTCGCGACCGTGATTCAGAAACGTGGCATCTTCGGCTGCAAATCCCACGCTCCGGAATCCCGACTCGCCGCCATGGTGGCGCCCATGGGAGCTGCCTTCAGCAATGTCCCGGCCCCCGGGGCATTCGCCACCTGATCCCGTCGAGGCACCCCACCTGCTTCGAACCTCACCTCAACGAAACCACTCCACGCCACGGCGGATCTCCGGATCTTCCGTGGCGTTGCTCATTCCGGCAGCTGCCTATCGTCACTTCCCGACCCAGAAATCGCCCTCCCCCCTGACAAACCTCAAAAACCACTGACCGACACGGCTCCCAAAAGCCCCTCAAGAACACTTCTAACGACAACTAACCAACCGTTAACAGCCGCCCGCTCAAAGCTAGCACTTCTCTCACACTTCCTTCATCCAACGTTAACAACCGAGCCATCTTCATCTGCTTTAATCCCCGCGCTCGATTGCGGGGAGTGAAAGAACCTGATCCCCGGAGCCTCCATCCCGATTCATTTCAGCAACTCATTTCTCTTCTCCTGAGAGCTCTCAAAAGTCATGAAATTCCAACATCCCCGCACCTGTGATCAGCGGACTTCCACGCGATCCGGTTTCACCTTGGTCGAACTCTTGGTCGTGATCGCGATCATCGGCGTCTTGGTTGGACTGCTTCTGCCGGCTGTTCAAGCCGCTCGCGAAGCCGCCCGCCGCATGCAGTGCCAGAACAACTTCAAGCAGTTCGGCATCGCACTTCACAACCACATGGCCGCCTTCGGATCGTTTCCACCCGGCAATGTCAATTACGACGAAAGCGGCAACCGCTTCAAAACCGGCGGCTGGCAGCACGGTCAGAACGAACTGGGATGGCACTGGTTGCCAATGTTGTTCCCCTACATGGAACAACCCGGTGTCTGGGAACTGATCACCCGCTGCGAAGATTCCGTCACGGGTCACACCATGAACCCCTGCGATCACTGCGAGTACTACGCGGAATTCGAACACATCGGTCGCGAACAACTCGGTTCATTCGTTGCCTGCCCATCAGCACCCGGCGTGACCAATCAATTTTCCGACGGCAGCTACGGCTTGGAAGCCTTGGCAAAGGGTTCCAACTACGCCGCCAACTGGGGTTCAGGGGACATGCTGTCCTGGGAAAGCGACCAGACCTCCGGAGCGTTCGGCACCTACTACGTTCACCAAGATGTGATCGTCAAAGACGGCATCGCAGGTGACCGCTTTCAGAACCGCAATGGAATGGGCAGCGAAGACTTCCTGGACGGCATGAGCAACACGATGGCGATGAGCGAAATCCTCAACCATGACTCGAAAACGGACATCCGTGGTACTTGGATGTCGCCTGCCATGGGAGCCACAATCTTCTCCGCTTTCACCGGCCCCAACAGTCGCGAAAAAGACGTGTTGGCTGCCTGCGATGAAACCATCCCGGAAGACAAACTGAATCCATACTTGGCTTGCCTGGAACAACGCGACACCGCCGAAATCTGGGCCGCTGCTCGCAGTCACCACACCGGTGGCGTCAATATCCTGATGGCAGACAGCTCCGTTCGATTCATCACTGACTCAGTCGACAAAGAAAGCGTTTGGCATCCATTGGCAACTGCGAAGAACAGCGAAGTCTTCGAAATGCCCTGATCGAGCTGACGCCATCAAACCAGCCCTCCTGGCGTAAGCGGGTCGGCAAGAATGATCGGGCATAACCATGTGAGCCGTTTGGGCGTTAGCCCCGGTTGGACGTGGAAACAACCACGCTTGCCACGATATTTCAAATGCCGAACGCCCCCTGCCGACCTGCTTAGTCGCACTCCCTCGAAGGAATCTCGCACAGCTTTCAAGAAAGCTGTGCAACCTCGCCTCTCCCGCTGGGAGGGGCGAGTGAAGCGAGGGACGGGCTGAGCTCAAAATCTCTCATGCACTCTTTCACCTCCTTAATAAACCAGATGAACTTTCAAACCTCCATTCAACTGATCCCCGTTTTCGCGTTGCTCACCGTCATCGGTTGTGGATCGTCAGCCCCTCCAGCCATCACTCTCGAACAAGACGCCTACGCTTGCGTGGAAGGTCTCGGAGATGCCGCTGGCGACCCCAAGATGTTTGCCACCGTCTTCGTCGATGGAGCAGTTCCTGAGAACCACGAAGACTACGCTCAGCGAGGCTACGAAATCGCAGGCGACGGCGAAGTGAACGGCGACCAAATGACCGTCCCCGTCAAAATCTTTGGCGGCGTCTTTGCTACCTCCGGCGGCGATCGCTCGAAAAAGGCATCGGAATCCGGAAACACCACTCAAAACTGGGTGCTGCAACGCGTCGGCGAAGACTGGAAAATCAAAGAAGCTCCTTTGGGTTGATCCCATCTGAAGGACATCCCTTGTTCTCCAAGATTCTCTCTGCCAAGAGCCTCCAGTTTCTGGGGCTCTCGATGCTTTTGGTCATCGGAGTCTGTGCGGCCAGTGTCGCACGGGACCTGATGTCGATCGCACCCACGCCATCCTCGGCCAGTCGTCGAACGCTGGCCCCCAAAGACTCCGGCGCATCGGTCGCAAATGCCGTGAACCAGTGGAGCCAATTTGTCTCCTCGCAGTTCGCTGGTGACCAAGCCTGCCAGGCCTGCCATCCGGTCGAGTACGAAGCCCATCTTCGATCCGGTCATTCGCGAACCGCCACACCGATGGTCGAGTCGGAGTTGGCTCAGCAACTTCTGTCACAAGGCGAATACGAAGATTCGCTCCGCAATCAAACGTTCCGCTTCACCAAGCAAGCGGATCAGTTTTTGGTCAGCACCTCGACAGGGCAGGGCAGGGCGTCCGCGAACGCGTCTTCACCACCGAACACGCAATCAAAGAACCTTTCGGTCACAGTCAATTGGCTGTTGGGATCCGGCACCCACGCACAAACTCCCCTCGCCATCCAGAAAGATGGCTCTCGCGGCATCGAGATGCGTTGGTCGTCATTCCATGGCGACGACCAACTGAATGTGACTCCCGACCACGATCAATACACGACCTTCCGTGAAGGCACGGCCGAGTGCTTTGGGCGTCCCATGGATGCCATGGCCGTGCGTTCTTGCATCGGATGCCACTCCACCGTCGTCCCGCCTCCACCCTTGCCGCTGACCCCCGACACGATGATCGCCAACGTTGGTTGCGAACGCTGCCACGGGCCACGGAAGCAACATGTAATTCTTGCAGGCCGCGGCTTGCCCGAGCAGAGCAAACCAATGATTGACCAACATGATGCCAGTGCTCACATGGAAACGTGCAGTGCATGCCATCGCGACGAACGCTCCGTTTCGGCTGATTCCACGGCGGCTGAACGTGCTCGTTTCCAGCCGTATGGACTGAAGAAAAGCGAATGCTACCTGCAATCTTCGGGTCAGCTCACCTGCTCGACTTGCCACGACCCGCACGACACCACCTCGCACGATCGCCAACAATACATCCAGCAATGCCAAAGCTGCCATCAACCGCAGGCTTCCACGATTTGCCCTGAAGCACCAGCGGGAGACTGCATCGAATGTCACATGCCACTCACACCCTGGACCCAAGGAATCGCTTTTCGCGATCACTGGATTCGAATCGTGGATGACACCGCTTCCCACGCTGCCGAGACCACACGGGAGGCATCCCCATGAGCGTCATCTCCCCGTCACCCAGCACTCGCGCGGCGGTCAATCCATCAACCTCTCGTTCGAGAGAAACGTCGCCGACCGTCGCCTCAGCGAATCCCCAAAGTGGATTCCTCTTCTCGCCGCTCATCGACCTGATCTTCATTGCGAATTTGTTTTGGCCGCTGTTGGTCTTCGTCGATGTCTTCGGTGGAACGACAACCCATGAGGGCCTGCTGTTCTGGCAAATCTACTTCATCACCGCCCCACACCGCTGGATCACCATCGTTCTGGTGTCCGTCGACCACCACAAGTCCCAGGATCGACGGTGGCTCTTTGCCGCTTTGGCACTCGCGATTTTGACGGTCTGCGTCGGGTTGCAGGTCGGCACCGGGTCGCTGCTGTGCCTCGGTATGATCGACTACATCTGGAACGCCTGGCATTTCTCGTCCCAGCATCACGGCATCTTTCGAATTTACCAACGCCAATCGTCGCCCCCATCCAAAACCAAGGCATCCGATCCGTTTGACCGAACCGCAAGCAGCGGCGCAGGCTCCGACCATTCGAATCCGCTTTCGCAATTCATGCAAAGCAAAGGGGCACTGCTTCAGAAATTCTTCTTCCGTGGCTTTTTGCTGTACACCATCGCTCGAGTGGCAGGATTTGGCTGGCCCGAAGGACCGTTCCCTTCGTTCTCTGGAGTGGAGTTCCTGGACTGGGGGATGCTGCTGATTCCTGCTGCGTTTGCCATTTCCGCGATGCACCGATTTGCAAAACTCGGCAACCAAACGTTGGCCAGCATGCTGTACCTGTTGAGCGTGATGTCTCTCTTCGCAGCGTTGCTGTTGGCCGCTCACTACCAGAACAGCCGACTCGTCATCCAGCTCGCACTGGCGTCCGCGATTTTCCATTCGATGGAATACATGTCCATTGTGACTTGGTCAATGAAGAAGTCGGGGGCAAAAAAAGCCAACCATCCACTGGCACGCCTCTCCAAGATTTGGATGCTGTTCCTGGTCATGTTTGTGCTGGTCATCGGCCTCGGGAACTACCTGCTTTCGCGCGGCTTCTTTGAAGTCTGGGTGACAATCAACTTGGTCGTCGCCTTTTGGCACTACTGCTTTGACGGCCTGCTGTGGAAGTCGCCCAAACGCCGCGCACCCTCCCCCTCAGCGGGTGCAGCATGACGTCATCCCGTGAGACACCGAAGCAGAACGTCCCGGCAAGCTGGTTGCTTTGGCCGCCCACGGTGATTGCCGTCTTGGTGGCCGTTCGCCATCTGTTGCTGGACCCCAACGGGCACATCGAGTGGTTTGGGCGAGACGACGTCTACGCCGTTTCCATGTTCGCCGCATTGCCCATGGGATTTGCCGGAGCAATTCGGGTTGCCAAGAAATCACGTTCATCCGCCATCGTGCTGGGCGCGTGTTTGCTGGCGGGATGCCTTTGCCTGGCCGCCATGAGTCATGGAATCTCAATTCCTGAAAACCTGCTCGCAATCACAATCGCTCGCGCACTGCAATCTTGCCTCACCGCATTCGCCGTCGCCAACCTTTGCGTTGGCATCGCGTCGCTCCAATCACCTGACCACCCCCAATCAAACGTCATCGGGGCAGGGCAGGGTGGCCAGCATTTCTTGCCGACTTGGGCATGGCTCTTGTTCGGAACGGCAACCATTGCCATTCCCGCCACCTACACGCATTCAGCAGCGGAATCACTCGAGAAGAAGCTGCAAGAATCACTCAGCAGCCATCGCGTTGCCTTGGCTTGGGAACAGTGCTCGCAGCTTCGCCGACTCGATCCCGGTGCAACGACCGCGGATTCGAACCTGGCCGCGTTAGAAGGCAATCTCCACGAACAGAAAGTCCAACTGGAATCAGAAGTCCAACAGCCGATGCCTCGAAACATTTCCATCGCCTTGATCGGGAGAAGAATCACCAGTTTGGTTCAGCTCGATCGAAATCACGAGGCCCTCGGTTGGATTCGACCGATGATGTCCGGTCGCAATTTTCATCCGATTAGTCTCGATTTCTACGGGCTCTGCCAACAACGCTTGGAACAACCTGCCGAGAGCATGCGAGGTTACGAGCGTTCGTTGAAACACTGGGAACGACAACCGGACAGCCCCGGCAAACGCAACGCGATGATCAGTGCTTACAAAGGCATCGCTTTCGCAGCTCGCCAATTGGGCAACCGGCGTTTAGAAGAAGAGGCCTATCAAACATTGGTGCAATTGGCCCCCACCGCCGAGAATCATTTCCTTCTGGCGACCAGTTACAAAGAACACCAAAAGACCTCGCTAGCCGCCGAGAACGCTCAGCTCGCCGCACAGCTGGACCCTCTGTATGCCGAGCAAGCCCAATCCATGCTGTCACAACTTTCGCGTGACCACTTCAGCTGTTTCTTAGTGCCTCGCTAAGCAGCCGGGCAGGAGCGACCGGGCAAAACCATGTGAGCCGTTTGGGCGTTGGCCCAGGCCACTCCATGTTCAACCTTCGAAGGAGGGTAGGCTCGCGCGAGTTTTATCCCGAAGGGATCGCAGATGGTAGCCGGTGGTTTGAACGCAGTGAACACCACCGGATGCAAGACCCCGGCAATCCCCAACCCTGAAAGGGTCGAAGATTCCGCGCCCCTTTCAGGGTCGGTATGAGTTTTTTGGTTTCCGGGGGTTGCGCTGCGACGCAGCAACCCCCGGCTACCATTCAAAATCCCTACCGGGATAAAAAAACCTGGAGTCGGAAGAAAGCTTGCATCTGCTATCGCGTCACAACACCAAGCATTTAACAACCCACCATTCAGCGCGATGCGAGCGACACCGCATGCCTGAGAATCGGCAGCACGCACTGGTTCATGCCCGTCGTGACCGCCCCCGTGGACCCCGGCAACGCGAACACCACCTTGGACTTCATCCGTCCCGCGGTGGCTCGACTGAGCATCGCCTTGGGGCCGATCTCGGCGATCGAGATGGCTCGAAAATGCTCCCCAAAACCGGGCAACGTCACATCCAACAGGGACTCAATCACGTCGACCGCCATGTCTCGCGGCGCGATGCCAGTCCCACCCGTCGTGATGATCGCATCCAGCGAACCGTCTTCGGCAAGCTCCCCCAACAGCTTCGCGAGCGGTTTGGAATCATCCTTCAAAATCTTCCGTTTCGCGACGGAGTGACCGGCTTCCTCGAGCAAGCTGACAATCCGGTCGCCACTGCGATCTTCTGCTTTGCCACGCGTGTCACTGAGCGTGATCACGGCGACGCGAACCGCTTGAGCGGGATCCACATCTGGACAACCACACTGGGAATCTGGAGGGGGTTGATTCACGACGCTGGTTCCTCACTTTGTTCCAACAAACCCGCTCGTTGTTGAGCGTCTTCGAGAAAGTAATTCACATCATTGAGATCATCGGCGTGAAGCACTTCGTAGGCGTGAGCCGCACTGCGAGACCGATACAACTGCTCGCGAATGTTGATGTCTCGCGTGATCGCGGTCGCAAAGGCAGAAAGGATCTCCAAGTGACGCTTGCGGCTCGACTCAGGCGTGGCCAACAACAACACCGCGTGAACCAAGCGTCCGTCCGGTGTATTGAGCTTGATACCCTTCTTGCTGATTCCCAGCACGCCTTTGACATCATTGGCACCGGGTTCATCGATGATCGCGTGAGGAATCATCAAACCGATCCCCAAGCACGTCGTCTGAGATGCTTCCCGAGAACGAACGGTCTCCAGAAACTTGTCCTGTGGTGTGCTCATTGGCGTGGTGGCATACAGCAGGTTGGTGAGTTTCTGAAAGATCTCTTCCTTGTTGCCGTCCAGATCCACCATGATCCGATTCTCCTGCAAGAAGTCCAGCAATCGAGGACGGTCCTGGCGAGCTTCGCCGGTTTGGGTCAGGGCAAACCGCGTTGCACTTGGCCCTAGCAACTGGTTGATCGCCAGAGCCGACAGGCCGACCGTCGTCACCATCGACTTGATTTCTTCGGAGAACCCTGACTGCTCGCTGCCAACCAAGATGATCAAACCAACCGCCACGCCGCCGTGGGGCAACAGCGACATTCCAAGGTACCTGCGAACGTTGTCGGTCGCTCCGGACAAACTCATCGCCGTGTAGGCACTGATGGTCTTGGCCACCAACCGCGACAGGAAATACAGGGCAACCAAACCAATGACCGGCGGGATCTGGGTGAAGTCCAACTTCATCCCTGCAAACGTGTAGAAGAGCGCAAACAGGGCTCCTCCAATCCCATTCAAGTAGGCTTCTCCCGACCGAACCAAATCATGCCGTAAATTGGTCAGCGTGATCCCGGCGAACGTGCATGCCAAGATTCCACCCGATGTGCCAAAGCTCGCCGCCGCTCCCCAGGCCCCCAGCACAACCGCGACCATCAACGGGCCCAAAAACGCAGCACTGACCACCGTCTGAACCAAAACAATTGCCAACAACGCGCAAGCAGCACCGATCGCAAGCGTCACTGCAAACTGCACGCCGACACTTTCCAACGCATGAACCCACCCCGATTGATCCGCCAGAAACGTGGAGATGAACACAAAGGCGGCGACCGCGACCATGTCGATGAGACCAATCGCCGCCAACAAGGTGCGAGTCAAGATGCCTCGAGCGCGGGCCTCTTGAATCACCAACACCGTCGTTCCCGGCGCCCCCGCAATGGCAATGGCCGCGAACAAAGCCGCCGGTGGCAGCGACATCGACGGGTCCAGCCACCTCCCGCCAAAGTACATCACCGAGCCAACCAACGTTGGCGTGATCAAGGCTTCGCCCAGCAGCAACAACCCGATCCGCTTGCCCGTGTTTCGCAGGCTTCCAAAGTACAGCGAGGCACCGACCGTGAAGGCAATGAAGCCCAACACGAAGTTCATGTAGGGACCAAACCGGTCCAATGCCTGGGGATCCAAAACGGTGTCCAACCCAGGAAACCGAAGTTGACGAAGCAGAATGCCGGTGGCAATCCATCCGGTCACCTTGGGCAGCCGGATCAGCGCAAATAACTCGCCCCCCAGCACACCGGCAGTCAGCACCACCGCCATGTTGAAAAGCGGGTCGTCGAAGTGAAGGTTCGGAAAAAAATCCATGTCCTGGCCATCATTTGCCGAACAGAAATCGTCAAAGCAGCCAGGATCCTAGGTAAAAACGCTCCATTTGGGAACGCGGCGCAACTTGGAGGGACCGCTTCACGCGGGGGTATCCCTCGTTTCAGGCATCAGCCCAACACGCAAAGTGCAGTCTGGCACTCGGATTTCCGAGGCAAGGAACTGCAGAAACCCGACCGACCGTCCGAGCGCCACGCTTCCCCGGGCCGCAAGAACACACGCAAGAACTTCGCACCGCAGGGCTGCACAACCAAGTGAATCGCGAGGCTTGGTTGAAAGACTTCGTCGTCGACACCCTGCCTTCCCCAGCGTCGGAAAGGACTCATTCCGCCATCTTCGACCCGCCAACGCTTGCCCCAGCCTTGGTCGACAGAATCCGTGCCAGGCAATGCCCGCACGGCGGTGTTGTGCTTCAGCGATCCGCTCCGGCGCAGAACTTGGTTAGCATCACCGGACACCTCCTTCAGCCCACATGACTGTTTGAGGAAGGTATACTAAGCAGGTCGGCAGGAATGATCGGGCATAACCATGTGAGCCGTTTGGGCGTTAGCCCCGGTTGCACGTGGGATTAGTGGCGTTTGCCATAACAGTTCCAATGACGAAAGACTCCTGCCGACCTGCTCAATGCCCCCGCCGAAGGTCGCTCGATGAGCGGTTTCCGTTGAGTCGCAGTCCCGCCAAATCCCTCCCGATCCAAAAATGCATCCAGCAACCATGAGAAAGTGTTCGCTCTCTCGCGTTCAGCGTTTTACGCAACTTTGCATCTTTTGCTTGACGGCTTGGGGATCGACAACAGGTGGCTGGTCCATCGCCGCTCCCATTGATTTCGAGAACGAGATCGCGCCGATCTTTCAACAGCACTGCCTGCATTGTCATAACGAAACGCAGAAAGGTGGTGAACTCTCGTTGTCATTCGCCGATGGACTGATGGAGTTGGGACATGTGGTCCCCGGCGACCCTCAAAGCAGCTATCTGGTGGAGACGATCCACGCGGCTGACGGTGAGACGCCTTCGATGCCAGAGGAAGGCACTCCTCTGAATGACACTCAGGTTGATCTGGTCAGGCGATGGATCGCCGAGGGCGCCGTTTGGCCCGACGGGCTTGAAATACAGCACAAGGCCAAGGCGGATGCTTCGTGGTGGTCGCTCCAGGAACTTGCAGACGTCTCACCGCCGGAACCTTCCGCAGGACAGTCGTCGCACCCGATCGATCGGTTCATTCAACACCGATTGGCCCAAGCAAAGATTGCTCCTTCGCCACCGGCCGACCGTCGCACACTGATTCGTCGGTTGTCGATGGATTTGATCGGTCTGCCACCGACTCCTGAATCCGTCACGGCGTTTGTCGCGGATCCAAATCCGGCCGCCTACGAGGAATTAGTCGATCGTTTATTGCGGTCGAAGCATTTTGGTGAGCGTTGGGCTCGACATTGGCTCGACATCGCTCACTACGGCGACACCCATGGTTTTGAGCGAGACAAGCTTCGCGAGAACGCTTGGCACTATCGCGATTATGTCATCCGGGCATTCAACGACGACATGCCCTACGATCAATTCCTGCGACAACAAATTGCCGGTGACGTGATCGATCCAGAGAATGAAAATTCGGTGATCGCCACTGGCTTTCTCGCGGCAGGACCTTGGGATTTCGTGGGCCAGGTCGAAGCCAAGAGCCTTGTCCTCCGACGCGCTGCCCGCGCACTCGACTTGGATGACATGGTCACTCAAGTATTGACCTCCACGATGGCCATGACGGTCAATTGCGCTCGCTGCCACGATCACAAACTCGATCCGATCAAGCAGAAGGAATACTATCAATTGGTCGCCGTGTTCGCTGGCGTCCAAAGACAGGATCGGGTTGTCAGCCAAACTGCCCAAGAGGCCTACAATGCAAGCAAGACGCGACTTGAATCAGCACTGGCCGAGATCGAGTCGAAGCTTCAGCATTTGACAGGACGCGGCATTGATCTGGCCGATGTCGTTGGTGGTGGCAACGGCTTTGGATCAGGAAAAAAAGGGCAAGGGATCGACCCTCGTACTGGTAAGTCGGAAGAACGGTCTTTAAACGCACTGGACGATCGAAAACCGGGACAATTCGCGACATGTGATGTGGCAATGATCGACGGCGTCTTTATCCCAGCCTTTGAACAAACACAGATCAGCTCCACCGAACTGGTCGCGGCGGGGTTGCCCAAACACAGCAATCGAGCCTGGGATTTGATTCGCAATGGTCCTGTCGCCAGTCAATTTTCAACGACCTTTGGTTCAATCAACTTCGCCGCCGCCGGACATTCGATGATTGGATTGCACGCCAACGCGGGGATCACCTTCGATCTATCGAACATTCGCGCTGCTCTTGCTGCCGTGGATCCAACGCAAGACTCCGCCTCGCCAGTTCGGTTTACCTCGACCGTCGGATATGGCGGGAGAACCGCCCAACCAAGTGCTGAGTTTCATGTGTACATCGATGGCGAACAAGTTGCCAGGGATCGAATCGGCCGCCACGACTCGGTTTCCGTTGATGTGCTACTCGAACGGGACAAACGTTTCCTGACCCTGATCTCGACCGACGGTGGCAACGGCTACGGACACGATCAAGTCAGCTTTGGCGATCCGCGAGTTGCATTGACTTCGGCGAGTGAACTGACCGACGAGATGAAGGAACGGCAATCCGCACTGCTCGCCAACAAGACCCGTTTGCAAGCGGAACTGGAGTCCCTTCAGCCGCCACCTCAGTTCTTTGGGGTTCAATCAAAGGCACCAGCCCCTGTCCATGTATTGCTGCGTGGTGATCCCGAATCACCTGGACCGGAGGTCGCCCCCGGAGGTCTGACTTGGTCGCAGTCGCCGCTTCTGTTTGGCGACCAGAGTATGCCGGAGGGACAGCGGCGTTTGGCCTTGGCCAACTGGATCGTTGCCCCCGAGAACACGCTCACCGCGCGAGTGATCGTCAATCGACTTTGGCATTGGCATTTTGGCAAGGGAATTGTTGACACGCCTAGCGATTTTGGTTTCGGCGGATCCCAGCCATCGCACCCCGAGTTGTTGGACTGGTTGGCCGCCGAACTGATCCGTCAGAAGTGGTCGCTCAAGGCGATTCACCGCTTGATTGTCACTTCGCAAACGTATCGCCAAACAAGTCGATTGGAACCCGATGTTGCAGCAGGGATGCAGGATCCCCGCGAAATCGATGTGGACAACAACCTGCTGTGGCGAATGAATTCGCGTCGCTTGGAGGCCGAAGCGGTCCGAGATTCAGTGCTAGCGATCACAGGTAAATTGAACCTTGCGATGCACGGTCCTGGCTACCGTGACTTTGACTACCAGGAGGCTTACGCACCGATCTACACCTACAAGACCGCTGATTCGGCTGAACTGTGGCGGCGTAGCGTGTACCGGTTTCTCGTCCGCACATCGCCCTCACCCTTCATGACGGCATTGGATTGTCCCGATTCCGCCAACCTGACGCCCAAGCGGAATGTAACCACGACGGCGTTGCAATCGCTCGCGATGTACAACAACGCTTTCATGTTGCAACAGTCATCTTACCTGGCTGAAAAGCTTGCTTCGGAAACAAGCCAAACCGAAGAACAGATTCAACTTGCCTTCGAACGCGTTTTGGTTCGCAAGCCCGTCGGGCAAGAATGGGAAGCAGCCCGGCAACTGGTGGCTGAACATGGCTTGTTGCATCTCTGTCGTGCTCTTTTCAACGCAAATGAATTCATCTGGCTGGACTAACAGGACGCTCCATGAACATGGACCTATTCAATCGGCGGCAAATGCTGCAGTCCGCGTGCGGGGGCTTCGGATGGCTCGCAATGCAAGCGATGCTCCGGCAACAGACGGCTCAGGGTGCAGGGGTTCAAACGACCGATCATCCCGCCCGCGCCAAAGCGGTGATCCAGATCTTCTGCCCTGGCGGGATGAGCCAAGTCGATACGTTCGACTACAAGCCGGAGTTAGAAAAAAGATCGGGCAAACCGTTTGATCCCGATGGCAAACTGCAGTTCTTCGCATCCAAGCCGGGAAATATCCAAGGCAGTTTCTGGCCATTCCAACAGCACGGTGAATCGGGACGATGGATATCCGATCTATTCCCCCAACTCGCCAAGCATGTCGACGATCTGGCCTTCATCTATTCCATGCAAAGCAAGACCGCGTTGCACGGACCGGCGTGCTTCATGATGAACACCGGGTTCACGCTGCCGGGATTCCCAAGCATGGGATCGTGGGTGACCTACGGATTGGGAAGTGAGAGCGAAGACTTGCCCGCGTTTGTTGTGCTGCCCGACCCCAAGGGCTTGCCGCCAGGAGGCATCATCAATTGGGGTGCCGGATTTTTACCGGCCGTCCACCAAGCCACCACGCTGGACTCGCGTGCTGGTCATCAACCGATCAACGACCTGTTTCCACCTCAGAATTTCGATGCGGTCAATCGCGACTCAGATCAAGCGGGACTCGACTTCTTACGTTCATTGAATCAACAGCATCTGTCGGACCGTCAAGCCAACACCGATCTCGAAGCACGAATGTCCGCTTATGAACTTGCCGCTCGACTTCAACTCAGTGCACCGGAGCTATCGGACTTGTCGTCCGAATCAGCAGCGACCCAACAAATGTACGGAATGCACGATGAAACGACCACCGATTTTGGACGTCAGTGTTTACTAGCGCGTCGTTTGGTCGAGCGGGGCGTCCGCTTCGTTCAACTGTATTGCGGCGCCGAAAACACAACCGCGAAAAAAATCCGACCGAACTGGGATTCGCACGAAGATGTGGTCCGCGACCACGGGCATTGGGGCCGCGTGCTTGACACAGGTGCGGCGGCGTTGCTAGCCGACTTGAAGCGAAGCGGGATGCTGGACGACACGCTGGTGATCTGCACGACCGAATTTGGTCGTCAACCTGCCGCGCAAGGCGCCCAAGCAACAGGCCGCGATCACAACGCGGGAGCGTTCACGGCGTGGATGGCCGGTGGTGGCATTCAAGGCGGGGTTGGCTATGGAACGACCGACGAACTGGGATTCAAGGCAATCGAACATCCCACCTACTGCTACGACCTGCACGCGACCGCGCTGCATCTACTCGGCATCGATCACACCAAGCTTACTTTTTATCACAATGGGATCGAGCGACGGTTGACCGATGTGCACGGACACGTGATCCCAGAACTCATCAAGAGCTAACCCGCTCAAGCTTCACCGGAGCCGTTCGTTCGCCATTCCATTGGCAAACGTAAACGCTTTCATCCTCGTCGATGCAGACATCGTGGCCGTGGTAGAAAGTTCTTGCCTGGTCCTGCTTCACCGTTTGCAAAACCCCGTCCTCATAAACGGGTTGCTCGCCACCGGGGCACGAGACAACTCGGTCGTGCTTGTCCATCACCATGGTGAAACCAGACTGGTACAGCCACGGCTTCGGAAGATTGACGTCGGCGTTGTTGTGGCTCCAACAAACCCCGGCGTAGACATGGTCGCCATGGATCACCGGTCGACAGATCTGCAGATTCGCGAGCTTCACCGTCTTGATCCACTTGCCATCGAGCGTGAAGTATTTGAACGCTCGCTGAGCACGACTGGTCACGATCAGCTTCGGATTGGCTGGATCACGGTTGTCCAGGGCAATGCCGTGCGCGTTGGCCAAGTTGTAGTTCTTGTCTTCGTTCTCGTGACCGCCGAACTTCTGAATGAATTGCCCATGTTGGTCGTACCGCAGGATGTAATCCGATCCATATCCGTCGGCAACATAAATGTCACCGTTGGGCGCAACCGCCGTTTCAGTGGGCTGAAACCCCATCTCAGGCGAGTAGGCGCCGACGGTCATCGGGTGACTGATGGTGAATAGCATCTTTCCATCGATTGTCATCTTGGCGATGTATCCGTTTTGGCGGACCATCGTCACACCGTCTTGCAGACTCCGAGCCCAACCACTTTCGCTGACGTACAGCATGTCTTCGCCGCCTTCGTTGACCAGAGTCAAACCATGACCGCCGGGCCAGTAAGTCCCCCAGCTGTCGAGGACTTTCCCGGACTTGTCGAAGACGATGATGTTGTTGCGTGGATCGTCGCCAATCATCACCAACCGTCCCCGAGAGTCCTGCACCATCTCGTGACAATTGTCGATCGGAGTCCGAACCGGATTGACCTGTGCCCAGTCCTTCTGAACGCGATAACGAAAGTCACCCTGCCCGATCAAGTTTGGCTCGGCGGCAACGTCTTTTTCGGCTGCGCTCACAAGTGTCGCGGACTGAGCCAACGCAGCGGCCCCCGCCGAAGCAACGACACCGGTTTTCAGAAAAGTTCGACGATCGGACATTGTGGTACCAGTGAAGAAAGGAAGAGTGAACGACAAGGAAAGCATCGCGATGCGTGGCGAATGGCCGGCCGGAAACCCAACTTCCTCGCGCAAGTCCTCGGAACACCAACGAGTGAAGTAGGTCGACAGGAATGATTGGGCACAACCATGTGAGCCGTTGGGACGTTCGCCACGGTTGCACGTGGGAGCAACGACGCTTCCCAAACAGATCCAATGCCGAAAAACTCCTGCCAACCTGCTAGTCCTTTCCTCGCGTCGCTAACCGATGAAAACGATGGCATCGAAGTATAGCGACAATCGCTGCTGCCGCGCCAATTGACGAGAACAACTGCATTGAGATCACTGGTGAAAATTGAGTCGGCAACCAGTTGTCAATGTTCGCAGCATCAGCTTGAATCAAACTGGAAGGGAAGGCCAAAACGTAGACGAAACACATTGGCGCCGTCCACGGAAATCTCCGGAACGAACGCCTTTGCATCTTCAATCGACCGTTGTCAAGGTCACCGAGCAGACAGGATGGTGAGTGGATCCGTTTTGCCTGTTTCCGAGCTGGCCGACAGAGACAGGGTCCTGGGCCGGGCACCAGCAAGTGCGAACCATTTGAGAGGTGTCCCCATCCGTCGATCACCCACGGCAGGCTGACGGATCCAGTCCCGAAGGGGCGACACAATCTTAGCCGGTGGCGTCAGCCACCGGTTTCAGCGTCCGTCCAAAGCCAAGGCCCGAAGGGCCGACACAGTCAGTCTGCCGACTGCCATCCCTGTCTCAATCCATCGAACTTGCCAACGCCCAAGCGGGACGGGACACTGGAACCGCCTCTGTCAGCCCTTCGGGGTTTTTGCTGTTCTTAAAGGTTGCTTTTTCCGGGACCTGACGCCCCCGGCAATGGCTGTGTCGGCCCTCCCGGGCCCAATTGGAATGAGTTCGACGCAGACCTTTGGTGGATGGCACCATACGGCCACGCGTCATCGGCAACTTCCGTTCACCGCATGGTTCTGCCTATTCGTCATTGCTGTGTGACGTGACACGTTCTCGAGGTGGCGGCCCGATCAGCATGGCCACATAAGCCAGCGGCCTCTCGCCCGGAATCAGCTTTTTCTCCCCGCTAACAGAATGATACAGCACCGGCTCAACGGCTCGCATGCCAGGTTCATCTGCCAGTGTGACCTTCGCCGCGTATCCAGAACCGGGCGCCCAGCCATCAACGAAAACCAACACGCGACCGTCTTTGCGATCAGGAAGGTCGCCACCGACAGGGCAAAAGCTGGTGGTGTTCTTGCCGACAAGATGGCCACTCCAGACGCGATTGTTGACCTCATCGTCAGCAAGCAGCCCGTCACAAACAGGCACCCAGTCAGTGACAACGGAATACTCGGACAGGCCCAGTTGTGTCAGCTGCTCTGCAACCCAGGACTCGACGACAGGTCCCTCCTGCTTTGGAGTGCGCTCGGTGACCGGAATGATGACCTTGACGAACACCTGGTTGAATCGCTTCCGCGCGATCGACACTGGCGTCGGATTCTGGGCGGGTAGCTCAGCAGCAAAGGTCGTGAGCGTGGATAGAACGAGCAGCAGGGCGAAGTTTCGACATCTCATTCTGGACCTCACAACGTGTCAGTGTGACGGGACTTGGGCAGATCGGCGGCCGTCACCTGGGACGGTCGAATGATTTTCCATTTGCAAAACCGCGCAAGCCGTTCTCAGACGCACGGCTTGGTTCGGGCGCCCTGCCTTCATCGTACTCGTACTCAGCCTCGCGGTACTCGTTCTCCGTTGCATCACAGGGTTCCCCGCTGGCAGCAGGGCGGAATACCAATGGCTTGGAATCAATTGGTAGCCATGAAAAGGGGGCACACGGGATTGGGTGTGGTCGACTTCATGATGCTCGACATCCTGGTCCAAACCCGCCAAAATCAACAATCCCGTTTTTGGCGAGGCAAACAAGTGCTCCAGAAGCTTGACGGAACGGTTCGAACCCGAGTCATCCTGCCATTGCTTTGACAAAATTTTTGCGTATTAGGATTGAGAGTATGTGGCAAGCAGCAATCATCGTTGAGTGCGACACTCGTCGCCCCCTGGATCGTTTCGTCAACATGATCACGAACCTCGATTGTGCGGCATGGCGGGCCATCCTTTCAGGATTCGCTTTATTCATTGGCGGCACCTTCACCGCAACGCCCCTGTTTGGAATCGACAACCAGGTCCTGTTCGAAGCAGCAAGCAAGGCGAGTGAGGCCCAGGTATTTGATATCCGCAGCTTTGACGCGGTCGGCGATGGTGTTGCGATGGATACCGAAGCCGTTCAAAACGCCATCAATGCCTGCCACGATGTTGGTGGTGGTGTTGTTTGGGTGCCTGCTGGTGATTTTCAAATCGGAACAATCATTTTGAAAAGCAATGTCACCCTCTCGCTCGATCACGGGGCCAGCTTGCTAGGAAGCCCCCATGTCGCTGACTACCCCACAGACAAGCTCAGCAAGCCTCGAGAGGGCGCCGCACATTGCCTGATCTACGCTGAAAATTCGAAAAATATCACTATCGAAGGACTTGGTGTGATCGATGGCAGGGGAACTCACAAGAATTTCCCCCGGAAAAGAAGGGGTGGTCGAAACTCTGGCATCCGTCCTCGTCTGTTACGCATGGAGAGCTGTGAAAACGTCACCTTTTCTGGCGTCACCTACAAGCGTCCAGCCTTCTGGGGCTTGCACTTGATCGACTGCAAGAACATTCACTTCGATGCGGTTACCTTGCGATTCCGCAACAACAACTTCAACAATGATGGGTTTGATCTGGACGGCTGTGAGAACGTGCTCATCGAGAACTGCGATCTCAGCGCCGGGGACGACGCGATCTGCCTGAAGAGTTCCCAGAACCCTTGCCGAAACATTGTGGTGCGAGGATGTCGGCTAGACAGCAACACGGCTGCACTGAAGTTTGGCACTTCATCTCGCGGCGGGTTCCTCCATGTGACGGTGACCAATTGCTATTTTCACGACTGCCCCATGGGCGCGATCAAGCTGCAGTCGGTGGACGGCGGCCGCCTGGAGAATATCGATATCTCCCGAGTGACAATGAAAGATGTGGGATGTCCCCTGTTCATACGCTTGGGCAACCGGGGCAGCACCTTTGACGAAGGACGAGAAAGCTCTCCCGTGGGCACATTGAAAAACATCCGAGTCAGCAATGTGGTTGCCGAGGTCACCGTCGAGGACCGAGCCAAGGCGGCTGAAGCGGTGTACAAGAATCTCAAAGTGGACACGACCCGCGGCGTGACCGACAACGAGAAGTCGAAAGCTGGGCCGATCATGATCACAGGCATCCCCGGTCACTTGATCGAAAACGTTGTCCTAGAAAATATCACGATCTCCTTCCCGGGTGATGGCACCGAAGAAGATGCACGACGAACCGTTCCTGAAGACATCGATCGCTACCCGGAGCAGTTTTTCTTTGGCGTGCTGCCAGCATGGGGTGCCTACATCCGCCATGCAAAGAACGTTGAGTTCAAGAATGTCCAGTTGACGACTCGCGACGCGGACGAACGTCCGAAGTTGGTGCTGGATGATGTGGACGGTTTCGTCGAACAGTAATCGCTGCTTCGAGTTCAGGACGAACACGCCGCTGCATCAATGCAACCGTCTCCGCTTGAGCTAAGCAGGTTGGCAGGAGTCTTTCGGCATTTGAAATGTCTTGGCAAACGTGGTTGCTTCCACGTCCAACCGGGGCTATCGCCCAAACGCCTCACATGGTGATGCCCGATCATTCCTGCCGACCTGCTTAACCCGACATTTCCTCGGGGTCCTTCAGGACTCGATCGGCTTGATGAATGGCGTCGACCAAGGCCTGAAGGGCGGAAGACACTCGATTGAGCGTCGGGGCCAGATCGGCCAAGCACTGCTCCTCGAACTGACGTGCCGGCTCGTCACGCCATACCGACTTGGTCCGTTGCCACTGCTCCGCGAATTCACTGAATTCATGTCGGAGTTGGTTTTGTGTTTCCTGGATCGCTCCGGTACCAAACGGTTTCATCGCTGATTCACTCCGAAATGCCGTTGGGATTGAACGTTCGCAGCATCTTGCGGCCTTTGTAAAGGTGAAACAAATCTTCGGGCTGAGGCGGACGCGCGCGGCCGCCGGTGGGCAAATCAATTGTTTCCAAACCATCGGTCACAACAACGCATTCTTTCTCGTTCTGCGCCGCGGTGAACACGGCCGCCGTTTCATCCAAGAAGAATCCCAATCGGTCGACTTTCACCTCTTCATACCCAACCCGTTCCAAGTAGGTCTGCAACGGTTCAACGATCCGGCGCTGAGCCTCGTTAAATTCCTTCGACGGCACGGTGAAGATGTCTGGGTGATCCGCATGCCAGCCCGCATAGATCGCATAGATGTCTTCGGGAGGAAAGTCCGCCACATCGCACGACATGGCAAAGATCGTCGGCCCCGTCACGCCGATGTTGCTGTACTGTTTTTCGCCAAAGTTGTATTCAAAGCGAACCAAGAACACGTCGACTGGATCTTCAAAGCTGGGCCACAGCATCCGCCGAGAATCCACCACTTCAACGCCGGTCGGCGGCACTCCCATCTGCTGTGGTTGAGTCAACCACAACGCCATCTCGGCCTCGGCGATCGCACGTGGCTCACGGTATTCCTCCTCGATCAAATCCTCCAGTCCCAACTCGTCCGCGTAAGCGATCGCTCGCAAACGAGCGGCGGGTTCGCCCGCCAATTCTGCCAAGCGTTCTTTGCCGTTTTCTTCTCCTAGCTTGGCCAACGCACCGGCGGCCTCGCACTGCACGCGGCGGTGCTTCAGATCCAACGTCTTGTTCAATTCACCAATGGAACTTTCGTCGCCAATCAAAGCGATTGCATCGCACAGCGACACCGCCAACGCAACCGCTTCGCCCAGCACCGCTTGAACCTGCTCGACTTCGGTTCCAAAACTTCGCGGGTCCTCTTCAAACCTTGCCAAACGCCCGGCGACATTTCCTAGCAATGCATTGAGGGAACCGATCCGATCCTTGGCAGGGTGCTGACTGACCAGCCCCGTTCGCGTGAGGTGACCGGCCAAATCCAAGATAGGCGCGGCCAGCGAAGGTTCTGAAATCAAGTCCAACAGGGCAGGGAACACCGCTCGAATGGACCAATCGTTGTGCTGCATCAACGGGCTGAGAATCTGCGCCGCGGCCATCCAGCCTTTCGGTGGCGACTGAGCCAATTGCGTGACCAACACCGCCAACGATTCCGGCGTGCGCTTCATCGCCAGCAATTGAAGCATCAGATGGCGGTTGGAAACCTCCGGCGACAGCGATTCGATGATCGTCGCCAACGTGGCGGGTTCGATTTTCGAAAGCGAATCCCCTTCGCCTCCCAACGTTTTCAAGTGAATCAGACGAAGCAATCCACCCGTGATCGCTGGGTCCGCGTCCATCAGTCGAGCGGATTCACCGGCGAGCGCAGCGACCAATGTCTGGCCATCCAAGTTGGGATCGTCTGCCAATTGCTTCAGGGCCACGCCGGCCTGAACCGGGTCGGCGCCGGCGGCAAGAATCGGGTCAAAGGAGATTTCCGACAAGGTCAAGGTTCCAAAAGTGAAAGATGTAAATTGGGGCAGGGGAGGGCAGGGCAGAGCAGGGCGGTAGAGAGCAAAACCGCTGTTCATCCGGTCGCAACCACAGGGGACTGCGAGAATAAAGTTTGCAACGTCGGCTTAGGATTCATCCGAATCCGGTTGATACGTCAGATCAGGCTTCACCGCATCGGACCATCCCAATTGTTCGATGTCATCCAGAGTCGCCCAACGGTTGTTGCCGTGGTACAGCGGTGATTGATCGATCGGGCACTTGGGAGTCTCGGCATCCGCGTAGATGTGAACGCCCTGGAGGTTGGGTTGCAACCAGATGGCTTCGCATTCATCGCAGACCACCAAACCATGGGTTGGTTTGTCGTCGACCAATCCACCCGCGCGAATGGAACACAAACCTTGTTCGCAAATCGGGCACGAACCGACGCTGTATCGAACATCGGAATTGGAATCGGGGTGAGTCACAGAATTGACTTCCAAACAAGAACGGAATGATTCGGGTGGTGCCATTGAAGATTGATTTCAAAGTGGCATTTTCGCATGTCGATTCAACGATGCGGAATGGGACCTACAGCGGAAACGCAGTGATCAATCGATTGCCTTCCAACACCAAACGCACTCGCCGGGCCATCGGGTTGCGACTCCTCTGCCCATCACGTCCACCGACAAAGCCAACACGTTTCCCCATGTCAACGGTGTAAATCGTTCGCTTGCCGTCGACTTCTTTGGTGGTCCGCTGATTCGCTTGGGCTTTCTCGTACGCGTTGTCGATCGTGGCCAAGGCCCCCTCCATGTCGCCATCAAAGACACCGTGTTTTCCCGATCGGTTGGGTTGGTCTTTGGTGTGACGGCGCAGATGTTCGAGGCGGTGACCTTCCGCACTTCCAGGCGTGTACAGCACACCCGCCGGCGACAAGAACCGGTCCGTGCTGATCTCTCGCAGCAACCCGTACTTCAGATCGGATGTCTCGGCCGCGGATTTCGCATCCGAATCCGGCGACCCACGTGTCATCTTGGACGCCAGCGGTCCCGGTGAGGGAGCGGTTTCGTTGCCTTGCGATTGAGTCTGGTTCTCCGCCCGAGGAGTCGATGCCTTCGACGAATCAGCCGGTTTTGGCACCGCTCGCGGATTGGACGCTTGGTCCGAAATCGGTGCGTTTGAGTTTTCCGCAACCGAGTCTTTGGCAACCTGCTTGGCGGGCAAGGCGGGCAAATTCCAGCCGGTGGCCTCGTTGATCGACGGGCGAAGCAGCGTGTAGCCGCCCAACATCACGGCGATGACGATTCCCGCCACGGTCGTCTGTTTGGCTTTTTTGCCACTTGGCCGGCGGGTCCCGGAGCGAGTTTCAGCAGCGTTCATTTCGGTTCAATCGAGCCAGCAAGTTTGAATTCGGTCTTCAATGACCGCCAACTTACCAGCCGATCCCAAAACTGGCCAACCACGACCGCTCAGGACTGCAAAATCTCATGGACCACGCGCCCGTGCACGTCCGTCAGACGAAAATCACGCCCCGCATAGGGAAAAGTCAGACGTTCGTGGTCGATTCCCAACTGATGCAGCATCGTGGCGTGCAAATCGCGCATGTGAACGCGATCGCGAACGGCGTAGTAGCCGTAATCATCGGTCTCTCCATACGTGATGCCTCCTCGAATCCCGCCACCGCCCAGCACCATCGAGAAACCCTGTGGGTTGTGGTCTCGGCCGTTGCTCCCCTGCACAACGGGAGTCCGCCCAAATTCGCCGCCCCACACCACCAACGTGTCTTCCCAGAGCCCACGTTGCTTCAGATCCGCGAACAATCCTGCAATCGGACGATCCGTCTTGGCGGCGTTCTTCTCGTGACCGTTCTTCAGATTGCCGTGCTGGTCCCACACTTGGCCGCTGCTGACGGTGATGAAACGCACACCGGATTCCGCCAACCGACGCGCCATCAAACAACTGCGTCCAAACGAATCGGTCGTCTTCTCACCGATCCCGTACAGTTTCTTGGTTGCGTCGGTTTCCTTCGACAAGTCCATCACCTCCGGCGCGGTGCTTCGCATCCGATTGGCCAAGTCCACCGCCTCGATGGCACCGTCGATTGCGCGATCGCGTCCAGCCGACTCGGCGTGGCCGCGATTGATTTGATTGACCAATTCAAACTGATGCCCCTGGGCGGCATCCAAGTGAGCGATCTTTCCATCGCCAATCTGACCGTTCTTACCGATCACAGTGGCTTGGTGTTTGGCGGGCAAGAACGCCGCCCCGTAGTTTCGTGGTCCGCCATGCGCTGTTGCCGGCGCGATCGCAACGTGAGCTGGCAAATCCGGATGCCCGGCCCCCAAGGCATAACTGATCCATGCACCCACACTGGGGCGGACAAAGTTGTCGCTGCCGGTGTTCACCATCCCAACCGCCTGACCGTGTGATTGGCCGCGAGTGTGCATGGACCGGACAACGCACAACGAATCCAAATGTTGGTTCATCTCCGGCAATAAATCCGTCCCCCACAAACCAGCCTCACCGTGCTGGGCCCATTTCCAAGGGCTCGCCAGCAACGTCGGTTTGGCATTGAGTTGTGGTGGCAGATCAAACGGCAGATCTTTGCCGTCATCGCGAATCAACCGCGGTTTGTAGTCAAACGTGTCGACGTGCGAGGGCCCGCCATGCATGAACAAGAAGATCACCCGCTTGGCTTTCGCCGGATGATGCTGCACAGGCGTCTGCACACCCGAGTCATTGGCCCACACACTCGAAGCGGGCATCGCTGACGCGGTGACAGCCAACGCACCGGTCGTCCAAGTCGATTGAACCAAACATTCGCGACGGTTCCGTTTCATCAGTTTCGCCTCAATCCAAGAATCGAAATTCGGTGCTGGCAAACATCGCCGCGATCCATTCGCGATAGCGTTCTTCGTCGCTCGACATGGCCTTCGCCACATCGCTTTCCAACCAAGCGTGCAAGATTTGTTCGTCGACCGGTCGAGGGTCGCGAGAGAACAACACCGCGCAAGCCCAACGAACACGCTGCGTGTCGTTGGTCGTCTGATTCAGCATTCGCTTCGTCGTCTGCATCGCCCACTGCCGCACTTCGGGACTGCCGATCAACGTCAACGCTTGCGCCGGAACATTGGTGGTCGGTCGTTTCCCAACCAGCAAATCCGGATCCGCCGCGTCCAGGTTCGCTAGCAGCGGTGGCACCTCCGAACGAATCAACGGCAGGTACAGCGTTCGCTTCGGATCATCCAACCCGAACTTGGTGGTGGCTTTGGAATTGGCGTTGTTTTGGCTGACCAAGGTCGCGTAGCTGTCCATCAAGTTTTCACGGCCGCTGGGGTCGAGCGTGCCGGCAGCAACCAACATCGCATCACGAATCGCTTCCGCAGGAATCCGCCTGCGAACGGCCCGACCTCGCCATCGGTTTTCAGGATCAAGTGAGACTCGCGGGTCATCATCCGAAACCATCGATCGTGAATACGCGTCACTGCAAACGATGTGTCGAATCAAACGCTTCTGCCGCCAACCGTTTCGTACAAAGTCGATTGTCAACGCATCCAGCAACTCGGGATGAGTCGGTTTCTCCCCCCGAACGCCGAAGTTGTCGACGGTCCGCACCAATCCTTCGCCCATCAGGTGCATCCAGATTCGATTGACACTGACTCGCGCGGTCAGCGGGTGATCCGGATCCGTCAACCACTGTGCCAACTCCAAGCGACCACTTCCTTCCAAGGGTTCAAACGCGGTGGTGGATTCACTGAACACCTGCGGGATGCCTCGCGGGACGATGTCGCCCAAGTTGTTCACCTCACCCCGAATATGAATCGGGCAATCCTCCTGCTCCTCACTCGGCAAATCCGCCAGCGCCATTGCGGTTGGAACGGGGGGCGGAGCATTGGCGACCAAATCAGCTCGTTGTGACTTCAGTTGCTTGAGCGTCTGAGTCAACGCGGTTCGCATCGCGATGCTTTGTTCAATCGCCGCGTCTGATTCACCCTGGTCTTGTTCGCCATCGACCTGGACCCACTGCACGGCATCGGCGATCACATAACCATCGGTGCCAAGGTTGGAGAGCGTGACCGCCGCCTGGGTTTCTGCCCCACAATCAAATTCGTCTAGCACGCTGTAGGTGCCGGTTGTCGGACGAACGGTCTGGTTCAAGACGAGGTTGTGAGTCTCGTCGTTCAACTGCACCGTGACGGGAAGATTGGATGCCCGATTGCCACTGGAGTTGTAGTGAACGCGGAGTTCATATCGTCCAGCATCAGGCAACACCGCGGCAAACCGGATCGACGACTCACCTTTGTTTCGGTTCGCATCGTGCAGATAACCTTTGCCGATGAACCCTGATGTGTAGGTCGATTCCACCCAGTGGCCTGCTCGCACCGCATCCACATCGTCGACGGTGATGCCTTCGAGTTCCGTTTTCTCTGCCAACAATTTGAGTTCGGACTCGACTCCCTTGAGTTCTTGATCGAGGCCTTGCAGCAGTCGTTCGTGGTCACGAATTGCCTCCAGGTGCTTTTTCGAAATCGGAAGCGGAGTCTTCTTCCAAGTGCTGACGTATTCCTGGGACTCGCCGTGCAACGTCCGCGTGCTTCGAAAGATCCCCGCCATCGCGTAGTAGTCGCGTGTGGTGATGGGATCAAACTTGTGATCATGACATCGCGCACAACCAAACGTCATGCCAAGAAAAGCACGTCCGACCGCGTCGAGTTGCTCGTCGACCACATCCATCCGCAACTTGGTCTTGTTGCGTTCACTCAGCATCTTGGTGCCGATCATCAAGAACGTGGTGGCGACCAATTTGTCTCGTCGATCGTCATCGGAAGATGCCGGCATCAAATCACCCGCGATCTGTTCGCGAATCATCCGGTCGATCGGCATGTCGTCGGCAAAGGCCCGCACCAGGTAATCGCGATACCGCCAAGCGTCATGATGGGTCGCATTGAAATCACTGCCGTTGCTGTCGGCGTAGCGAGCCACGTCCATCCAGTGCCTCGCCCAATGTTCCGCGAACTGCGGGCTGGCCAGAGAGCGATCCACCAATCGCCTCCAATGTGCGTCGCTGGGATCCGCTTGAAATTGCCGAAGCGTTTCAGGATCAGGTGGCAATCCTGTCAGATCAAACGCCAAACGTCGCAGCCGCACACTTGGGCTTGCGATCGGAGTCGCGGTCAAACCTTCCGCGTCCAAGCGTCGTTGCAGGTAGACATCGATCGCCGATTCAGAATCAAAAGCAACCGGCGACTCGCTCGCACGTGGAGGCTGAAACGCCCAAAACTGGCGAGCCTGTTCCCAATCCAATGACTTCGGCTGAGAACTTGTGAGCTGTTCCTCTTCATCCATCCATCTTGGATCAGCGGCTCCATCGCGAATCCACTTTTCGAAATCGCGGACGATGTTGTCGGGGAGCTTTCCCGAGGGTGGCATCTCGGACGACTCATAACGAATCGCCGCCATCAGTTCGCTTGCCGCAGGATCGCCGGGGCGGATGGCCGGACCACTGTCACCGCCAACTTCCCAGCCTTCCTTCACATCCAAACGCAACGAACCACCGAGGTCATCGGAATCCTCCGCATGACATTCATAGCAATGCTCGATCAGAACCGGACGAATCCGAGCTTCAAAGAAGTCAAAGGAGGCGTCGCTTGCTTCGTCGGCGACGACGGCGTCGGAGCAACTGCCGATCAACACGGCCAGCACACACCACTGAATGGCGTTCCAGATGCGTTGGTCGCGATTGGATTGCGAGACAACGTTCGGCGTCATGGGAGAGGCGCACGGACTCTTCATCGCAGAACCGTCGGGCGAAGGGCGGGGGGAACACGGAGGGCCCCCTAGAGTACACGATCTCGCTCGATGGTGCGAAACCGCCCCCTTCCTTTCCAAATCGGCGATCTTCGACGCATTCGCCTACGACCAACGAAACCGGCCCGCCACTTCGGCTCCTGTCGGAGCATCGAAGTTGGCGGGCCGTTTGAAATTCAGTTCTGTTGCGTGACCGCGAAATCAGTTTTCGGAATCGTCTTCCGCTGGCTCCTGGTCACCTTCCGAAGCAGGTGCTTCGTCTTCTTTGGGCTGAACCACGGGAGCAGGCGTCGCTTTTTGTTCTTGCTGACGACGCTCTTCTTCTCGTTCTTTACGTTCTTTTTCCAATGCCTGGTTGGCTTTGTCCAAGTCCGCTTGGGTGCTGGTGAGCTGCTGTTTCAATTTGCTCGTTTGAGCTTCCATGTTTTTCTTCAGCGTTTCGACTTCTTGCTGAAGCCTTTTCTGTTGTTGCTGAGCGATCGTCTGGGCTCGCTCGGCCAACTCCCGAGCGGCGTCAGACTGTTTCTCAGCCTTCTTGGCTCGCTCAGTTTGGGCTGCGACATCGGCTTTCAAGGCAGCGATCTGCTCTTCCAATGAAGCGACCTTCTCATTTGCTTCCGCGATCGCAGCGTCTTTCTCTTCCAGCGACTGATTGGCTTCGGCAACCTGCTCGCGAAGAGCCACCAGTTCGGTCGTCAGAGCGACGTTCAGCTGGCTGGGGTTGTCCATTCCACCCATGTCATGCGTGGTCATCCCACCGGCAACCGACGAACAGCTCGTCACTTCGGTGGAACAGGCGGTCACTGGAACGCAGCTCGGCGAGCACGATTTCCGAAGAAAGCAATCGCCTGCGAAAGTGGGGACGGAAAACGAGAGGGCCAACGTGATTGCGGCGGCCGATGTCTTCATCATGGTGTCGATCTTCCAAGGTGGGTCAAAAAGGTGGGATCGGAGAGAGTCGATCCTGTACACGACTCTTCCAATGCCATCCTAATTGCGACGGTGGATCGCACAGCAAAAAATCCACGGATCACGTTCCAGGCAAAATCTCCCACACCGCCACACTCCATCCCGCCGTGGCCATTGGCCACGGCGGGATGGAGAGTGTTTTTGGGAGGCTCGCTTTCCGGGGGTACGCTGCTACGCAGCAACCCCCGGCTACCATCTTGCATCCCTACCGGGATGAAGAAAGCCTGAAATCGGAACAAGAACAGGCGTCCAAAAGAAGCCGTCGACACCAAAGACTGGACAGCCCAGCGTGAGCCAAAGTTCCCACGTACAACCGGAGCGAATGCCCAAACCGCCTAAAACAGTTGGTCTTCCCGAGCCATCTCGACCAGCCGCTTGAGCTCCTCGGGGTGTTTCTTCGCCAGGTCCTGTTTTTCACCCGGATCCGTTGTCAGATCGAACAGTTTCCAACCGTCTTCCCGAACCATCGGCTTGCCGTTCCCGCTGCGTCGTTGCTTGGTCTTGCCAGGGTAATTCACCGCTTTCCAGCGGCCGGAGCGGATCCCGACCGACGTCGGCCCTTCGCTGCTGGCCCAATACAGATAGCGGTGCTTGGTTTGCTTCTCAGGTTGATTCAGCAAAGCGGGCAAGTAAGAAATCCCATCGGTTTCCGCAGGCGGGTCCACACCAGCGAGCTCACACGCAGTGGGCAAAAAATCCCAGAAGGCAGAGGGATGATCGCTGATGCTTCCCGCCTCAATCGCGCCCTGCCATTTCGCGATGAAGGGGACTCGGATCCCTCCTTCATGCATCGAACGCTTGCTGCCTTGAAGCGGACCGCTGCTGTTGAAAAACAAATCGCTGTGGCCACCTTCGTGATGCGGCCCATTGTCAGACGTGAAAATCACCAACGTCTTTTCTGACAGGTTCAGCTCCTCGAGCAGGTCCATCATGCGGCCCATGTCTCGATCCATCCGAGTGATCATGGCCGCGAATCCCTTTTCTGGATTGGGCCAATCACGATCGGCGTAGATGCCATGGTCAGGCACCTCCATCCCGTCGCCGTTCAACCGCCCCCCTTCGTTGTTGGCATGCGGGATCGTCCAGTGAACATGCAATAGGAAAGGGTCGGACTGATGCTCGCGAATGAAATCAAACGCCGCATCGGTCATCACATCGTGCGAGTACGTTTCTCGTTTGACCGCAACGCGACCCCGAGCGATCGGGTCGGTGCTGATCACGTTGCCAGGATAGAAACTCTGCTTGTAGTTTTTCCACAGGAACGGCGGGTAGTAATTGTGGGCATTGGATTGGTTCATGTAGCCCGTCCAAGCGTCGAATCCATTGGCGAGCGGATGGCCCGGGTTCTCGATCTCTTCGGGAACATTCACATTACCGAGTGCCCACTTGCCAACCCCGCCCGTCGCGTACCCAGCTTGTTTCAGCAACGAAGCCACGGTCGGTTGATCTCCCGTCAAATTGCGAGCCGCATTGCCAATTAGCCCGGTGCTGCCAACATGCTTGCCCGTCCACAGCGTCAAGCGTGAAGGGCGACACACGGTGTGTCCGGCGTAGTGATCGGTGAATCGAATTCCATCCGCCGCCATTTGATCCAGATGCGGCGTCTGAATCCGAGTTTGGCCGTAGCACCCCAAGTCGCCGTATCCAAGGTCATCGGCCATCACATAAATGATGTTGGGTCGGAGTGCCTCGCCGCTGACGGACGAACCGGCTGTGTTCGAGTCGTCCCCTGAGACGATTTGGCAACTCACGACGATCCAGCAAAACGCCCCAGCCCAACGCGGGAAAGACCGGAGGAATTGAGACGACGTTTGAGATGGGACCAGCCTCGCGAGGTTCATATTTCGGTTCTAATCTTTGGTCATCAAGTGAGTTCGGCAGGGTTGCCACGATCCTTTTCAGATTAACATGCCGACCAAGGCAATGAACGACGACCTAGGAAAACACGCAATGAACGCTACGCGAATCTCCTGCACCGCACTCTTGACGCTCTGTTTCAGCGTCGCGAATTTCGCCCACGGTGCTGAGAACGAGGACACTCAACCTCCGCGTCCCAATGTTTTGTTGATCATGGTCGATGACCTCGGGTATTCCGACCTGGGGTGCTACGGCAGCGAGATCGAAACACCCAACTTGGATGCATTGGCAGCCAACGGATTGCGTTTTTCGCAGTTCTACAACACCGCCAAATGTCATTCCTCACGCGTGTCGTTGCTGACCGGACAATACTGCATCGCGGCAGGAGACACCTCGCTGTCCCATGCCGTCACCACCGCTGAAGTGTTGCAAGCCGATGGCTACTTCACCGCCATGTCCGGCAAATGGCACCTCGACAAACAGCCCACCGACTTCGGATTCCAACGCTACTTCGGTCACCTCAGCGGCGCCTGCAACTACTTTCGCGGCGACAACACATTCCGTTTGAACGGCGAACCGTGGATCGTTCCAGACAAGGACTTCTACACCACCGTCGCGGATGTCGATTATGCGATGCTGTTCCTGAACGAAGCCGAACAGACCACCGATCCGTGGTTCCTCTACCTCGCCTTCAATGCGCCGCACGCACCACTGCAAGCCTTGCCGGAAGACTACGCCAAGTACAAAGGCCGCTACGACGAGGGCTGGGACAAAATCCGTGAGCAACGTGTCCAGCGCCAACACGAACTGGGCCTGTTGCCAAAGACACCACAACCTAGCGAGCGACCCACGCACATCCCGGCTTGGGAGACGTTGACAGAGAAACGCCAGGAGTTTGAAAACAAACGCATGACGGCCTTGGCTGGCATGATCGATCGCGTGGATCAAGAAGTCGGCCGGTTGATCGAACACCTTGATGAGACCGGCGAACTTGACAACACGTTGATCTGGTTCGTCTCCGACAACGGTGCTTGCCCATACGATCGAGTCAGCCAGAAGATCGAAGCCGAACCCACCAGCGGCGATGTCTCTTGGAGCGATTCCACCGGATGGGCATGGGCTCGCAACTCACCGTTCCGGTTGTACAAACAAAATCAAACCGAAGGCGGGATCAGCACACCGGCCATCGTTCATTGGCCAGCGGGTCTGAAAACCAAGGCTGGCAGCATCGAGCGCAGCCCGGCTCACTTGATCGACATTCTGCCGACCATCGCCGATGCGGCCGGCAGCAAGATCCCAAGCGAGTTCGCCGATCGTGATTTACGACCGGTTTCGGGCCAATCGCTGTTGCCGATCTTCGAAGGCGAAACCATCGAACGTGAGCAACCCATTCACTTGCTGTTTTCATCCGATCGCGGCCTTCGCGATGGCGACTGGAAGATCGTGAGCTTCCGGCAGAACCCTTGGGAGCTTTACAACATCGCGTCCGATCGAATCGAGCAGCACAACCTCGCTCCCCAGCACCGCGATCGCCTGACTCGCATGGCACTCAAATGGAACGAAATGGCGAAGGAGGTGCTGCACACCCAAACCTTCGACCCCAAATTCGGGACTGAATCCGAGGAGCCGATTTCGATGACAGCCACTCACCCGGAGTGGACGGACTTCTCAGTCGACCCGATGAACAACGTCCGAGGCAGCGTCGGCCGGAAGAAGACACCCAAGTCAAAAGCCAACACTCCCAAAAAGGCAAGCGATTCCATCCGAGCCCGCAAGAACACGCAACTTCAACGTCGTGAATCGGAGTTGCACCTGACGTTCACCGGGGACGATCCAGGAATCGCGATCGATCATCTGCCGGAGAACCTGCCACCGGGCCCGTACCGATTGGCGTTTGATCTGCTGAGCGAAGCCGAAGGCAACGGAGAAGTGTTCTACACAACCCGCGCCGAACAATCGCTTCCCAAAGGTCAGCACATCCCGATCGAAATTGAATCCGATGGGCAATGGCATTCGCACACGATTGCTCTCGGTGACGCCACCCAAATCTATCGATTGCGGTTGGACGTCAGTGAAGGAAAAGGGTTGGCTCAAATTCGAAATCTAAGACTGCTGTCATCCCAAAATGAACCCGTCATTCGCTGGCCAATCGCGAAGATCAAGGTTCTGAAGTGAGTCTCGCTCGGACGGGAAATTTCTTGCCGTCAGCCCGTGAGATGGGCGAACAAAAAGCCACCTTTGGCTATGATAAGCAACGAGCGAAGAATAAGTGTCGAAAAGAAAGTGTGGCATAGGCTTCCAGCCTGTGTTCCGCGCAATCACAGGCTAGTGGTCTGTCAGGACTTGTTTTTAGGGTAGTGGACGAGGCCACGAGTCCTGAACTGGCGTCAAATCCAAGGACTCGTGGCCTCGTCCACTACGATCAACCCTAACTTTTAGCTGTGACAGACCACTAGAAGCCGATGCCACTTATTTTCCGCTCAGTCCTAAGCAGGTCCAGCAGGAATGATCAGGCACAACGATGTGAGCCGTTTGGGCGTTAGCCCCGGTTGAATTCCGTGAGCCGTTTGGGCATTAGCCCCGGTTCTACGTGCAAGCAACAACGCTTGCCAAAACAGTCCCAATTCCAAACGACTCCTGCCGACCTGCTCATTGGGTTCCCCATCCCACCTTGCAAACCCACCCCACAACGAGAAGCGATCCCTGGAATGCAGTACCACCAGAGCTCCCGATCATCGGATTCAAACCGCCCATCTGTCCCTGTTTGGCTTTGCCTTGCGTTGATGGCCTCGGCGACGATGGCGACCACATCCACGAAAGCGGCCGACGTGTTCGTCGAAGCGGAAAGCTTTGACACGCATGGCGGATGGAAGTTGGACACCCAATTCATCCAGCAAATGGGATCGCCGTACTTGATCGCGCATGGACTGGGTCAACCGGTCGAAGATGCGACCACCAACGTGACGATCCCCGAGTCCGGCAAGTACCGCGTCTGGGTTCGCACAATTGACTGGGTTCGTCGCTGGGACGCGGCTCCTTCCCCCGGAAAATTCGAACTCCGTGTGGATGGCAAAAAACTGGACACCACCTTTGGAACGAAGCACGCGACTTGGGATTGGCAAGACGGTGGCGTGGTCTCGCTGGACGAAGGCGATCACACGCTGTCGCTGAAAGACTTGACCGGTTTTGATGGTCGCTGCGATTGCATCTATCTGACCACCGAACTGGACGAAACACCGCCCGCAGTGGACGACGTCTTGTCGCCATGGCGCCGAACCCAACTGGGATTGCCAGAGCAACCTGTCACCAAAGGCCCTTACGACTTGGTCGTCGTGGGTGGTGGTTACGCTGGCATGGCGTCGGCAATCTCGGCGGCCCGAATGGGATGCCGCGTGGCATTGATTCAAGACCGCGGCGTGTTGGGCGGCAACGGTTCCAGTGAAGTGCGAGTGTGGGCGATGGGCAACATCCGTCGCGGCAAATTCCCTCGCATTGGTGAGATCGTCGAAGAGTTCTCCGACAAAGCCACCAAGTCCCCCGGCACCTACGAGGAATTCGGTGATGAACAAAAAGAAGAAGTCGTCACAGCCGAACCGAACATCGATCTGCTGCTGAACCATCACGCCTATGCGGTGAAGATGAAAGCGGACAGCGAAACCAAGCAGATCGAACACGTCCTGGCCTTGAACACCAAAACCGGCGAAGACCTGCGGGTTGCCGGCGACCGATTCGTCGACTGCACCGGCCATGGATGGATCGGCGAATGGGCCAACGCCGACTTGGACATCACCGACAAGGGCCGCATGGGCATGAGCAACATGTGGCGTTGGGACGAAGTCCAGCAGGCTCCTGAATTCCCCGCCACGCCTTGGGCATTGCCGCTGAGCATGGACGATTTTCCCTACCCACGTGACCACCATGGCCAATGGTTCTGGGAAAGCGGTTTTGACATCGATCCACTCGGCGACGCCGAAGCGATTCGCGACTGGAACCTGCGAGCCGTCTACGGTGCGTTCAATGCGATGAAGAATGGCGACGGTGCCACCGATCATGCGAACGCCCAATTGACCTGGGTGGCTTACATTGGTGGCCCTCGCGAGAGTCGTCGACTGCTCGGTGACGTGGTCTTGAATCAGGACGACGTCGTCAGCAAACGCGAATTCCCGGATGGCTGCGTCCCCAGCACGTGGTCGATCGATTTGCACTATCCCAAAAAAGAATACGCCACCAAGTTCCCTGAGAACCCCTTCATCAGCATCGCGGTGCACGATCGCCGCGTGGATCGCTCATACGGTTATCCGGTTCCGTATCGCTGTTTCTACAGCCGCAACGTCGACAACTTGTTCATGGCCGGTCGCTGCATCAGCGTCACCCACGAAGCGCTTGGCACCGTTCGCGTGATGAAGACGTGCGGCATGATGGGCGAAGTCGTCGGCAAAGCGGCCTCGCTCTGCACGCTGAATGACTGCACGCCTCGCGATATCTACGAAGACCACCTGGACGACCTGCTGGAATTGCTCGAACTGCCTGGCAAGGCTCGCCGGAGCACGCCTTCCGCGACGATCGTGATCCCGGAAGACGCGATGGAAAAAGCCGGCCCCTTTGGCCCCATGTCAGGCCTGGACCCTGAGAAACTGCCCGGCATCGTGATCGATGACCGGCAAGCCAACACGACAGGCAACTGGACCAAGGGGCAAGGACTCAAGGGTTACGTCGGTTGGGAATACCGCTACGCATCGGCCAACTCCGACGCCACGGCGACCTTCCAAACCAAGTTGAAGGAAGCTGGTCAGTACGAGTTGCAAATTTACAGTGCTCCTCATGAGAATCGTGCCACCAAGCTGGCAATCACCGTGACCGCACCCGGCCAAGAACCGAAAACCGTTCGGATCAACCAACGCGACTCGCAGGGCGGTGCGATTCCGGCCGGCAAGTACTTCTTGCCCGCAGGCGCCGAAGTGACCGTCGACTTCTCCGCCAAAGACTCGGGCGGCACGGTGCACCTCGACGCGATCGGATGGGTCAAACGACCTTGAGCCAAACCGAGGCTGATCAACTCGAGACAGACGCAGCGTTTACGATTCCTCAGCTGTCACCTCTTCCCCGACGAAGTTGGGGGAGAGGTCGGACCGAGCGTCCAGCGAGATCCGGGTGAGGGGGGCCCGCTGCGTTCAAGACACATGTTTTGTCGTATAGTCCGTCACGCGAACGGCACTTCCCAAAACCAACTTGGGAAAACGTGACTTGTTGATTCGAGCCAGAAATTAGCGGACACCAAAATCGCTGCCCCCTCAAAACTCGAACAGTCCGGGAGAAGCCTGCCGATAGCAGCCGGCTCTCATGCCCCAACCACGCCCGGGCAGCGGAGCGCCCGGCGAGGACGCGTGCTGCATGCGATCCGAATCGGAATGCTGATCGGATTGCTGGGTTGTTTGCCATCGCCGCACAATCGCAGTGAGGTGGCGATCCGACCCACGCTGGAACAACTCCAACGAATAGCCCCCGCTACTCGCACCATTGCCGACACGCCGGACGAAAGCGGTCGGTGGGCGATCTCGGATGCCGATCGAATCCCGCTTGGTTCCGTGGCCAGAACCTTGCCCGAAGCCAATGCGTTCGTCGGTTATCGCGGGCCAACCGAGGCTCTGCTGTTGTTCGATCAGCAGAACGTCGTGCGTTCGGTCTCGGTCCTGCAGAGCCATGACACCGATGAGCACATCGACGCTGTCAAAAACTCCCCCGAGTTCTTCCAACAATTCAGCGGGTTGACCTGGGGCGGAACACTGATTGACGGAAGCGTCCCCAAGATCGATGGCGTCAGCGGAGCAACGCTGACCAGTCTGGCGATGGCGGGTGGCATCCTCAAGCGTCTTGGAACCGCCCCTGGATCGCTCATCTTCCCAGAACCTTTGACACTGGCCGAAGCCCAAAGTTTCTTTCCCGCCGCCTCCCAAATCCAGGGCGATCACATGGCGGTGGTGCAGGACGAAAACGGAACGACGCTTGGATACCTGATTCGAACCGGTGCGTTGGTTGATGACGAGATCGGTTACCAAGGTCCGACCAGCGTTCTGATCGGATTGGATCTGGAACATCGGCTCTTGCGGCCCAAGATCCGGCACTCCTTCGACAACGAACCCTACGTCGATTACGTCCGCCAGGAGCGTTCGTTTTGGAAACGGTTCGAAGGCCTGACGCTGGAAGAACTCGCGGCGTTTGATCCTCCCGCCGAAGAGGTCGAAGGCGTCTCCGGAGCCACCATGACCAGCATGGCCATCGCCTACACGCTGCCAAGATTCGCGGCCGATTTGCTGGCAGATGAGGAATGGAAAACGCTCGGGCAAACACCTTTTCAAAGGCGACTGCATGCGTTCCAAGAATCAATCCAAACGACTCGTCTGTCCGACGCTGACATCGCCACGCTCGTCGCGTTGGTCCTGTTGCCGCTGCTGATTCGTTTCGGAGTGATGCGGAAAACCTGGCTGCGTCGCTTTTGGCTTTTCGCCGTCTGGTTGGTCATCGGTCTGTACGCTGGCAACCTTCTGTCGCTCGCGTTGCTGGCCGGCTGGGCCACGTCAGGAGTCACCTGGCAACTCGCCCTGGGTTTGGTCGCACTGGCGATCGTCTCCGTGGTCATCCCGCCGACGCGGCGGGGCAACCCTTACTGCAACCACCTCTGCCCTCACGGTGCGGCCCAACAATTGATCCGGCCAAGCCGCGATTCACGCTTGAAGTGGAACCTCCCATCGTGGCTTTCCCAGCCGTTGGGATTCTTACCCGCGGTGACTCTGTTGTTGGTCTACCTCGCTTTGCTCATTCGTCCCGCCACCGATGTCTCCTTTGTCGAACCGTTTCACGGCTACCTTTGGCACTTGGCATCGTGGTCCGCGATCGCCTGGACGATCAGCACGCTCGCGATCGCCTGCTTCGTTCCGATGGCCTACTGCCGACTGGGTTGCCCGACCGGTCGTTTGCTGGACTGGATGCGTTTCAAAGGAACCAGCCACCAAATTTCGCGAATGGACCTGGCCATCGCTGGGCTGCTGCTGTTTGCCTGCGGCTATCGTTCCCTCATGCACTAGCGGCGTTTTCGAAACCGACCAGTCTCGAGGTCGCCAGTGACTCCGCGATGCCTTTGACCTGCATGGGCTCGTTGGCTTCCAGCTCAAACGAACCGCTGAGCTGACGGGCCACTTCACCCGACACCACGATTTCGCCCGCCGCGGCTCGATCGCACAATCGCGACGCGACGTTCACGGTGTTCCCAATCGCGGTGTACTCCATTCGCTGTGGCGTGCCGACGTTGCCGACGACGGCCTGCCCGGTGTGGATCCCGATCCCAATCGACAAACCACTCTCGTGCGATCGCAACGCTTCTTGAATCCGCCACGCAACTCGCGACGCCCGCTCTGCGTGATCGGCTTGATCCAGTGGCGCGTTGAACAACACCAAGATCGCATCCCCAATGAACTTGTCGACCGTGCCCTCCTCCTCAAACGTGCACCGGACCATCACCTCCAGCAACCCATTGAGTTCTTCTAAAACGTCTTCCGGTTGCAGGCGTTCAGAAAACTGCGTGAAGCCCCGAATGTCGGCAAACATGACGGTTACTTCGCGAGTCACGCCTCCGACAACGATCGACTGCAACTTGGACTGTTGGACCAATTGATTGACCACCGCCCGCGGCACATAGCGACCAAACAAATCCGTGATTCGCTGACGCCAACGAATTTCTTCGAAGTATCGAATGCCAACGCCCAGCACTCCCGCCACCAAAATCGAAACGGGCGTGAAGGCCATGTCGAGGAACCATCCATCACGGAACGCAACCGTGGAGATCACGAGGTACCCCAGCAACAACAACGCCACCCACAGCAACGCCCAACGAGCCCGGAAACGGGCCGCGATCACGCAACCCAAAACGCTGAATCCAATCAGCAGCGACGGTGTCACGTACCAAGCCGTCAAATGCATGGTGACACCGTTCAGCAACGTTTCCATCGCAACCCCCGTGACATCCAACGCGTCCGCTTGCCGGTCGCGAATGGGAATGTCATATCGATCCGAGGCGGGGACAAACGACAGTTCCAAATCGATCAACACCGCCTTGCCACGAACCAATTCGGGATCGAAATCACCCTCGACCAAATCGCCATATTCCAGACGGGTCAGTTCGCCTGGATTGAACCCATAGTCGACCCAAACACCGGCTGGAGACACGGTCGGAAACTCGCTCCCGAAACTGATCCAGCTGACCTCCTGGTCACCAACCTGATAGTCCGCTGAAGTTGGATTGGGGGTGATCGCTTCCTCTCCGCCGGAAAGTTGCAGCAGATCGCCCATCTCGGGAAAAATGTCCAACCAGTGCTGAACCAACCCCGCCTGATCAAGCCGTTGGTAAAACCCCGCTTCGCCACCGTTTGGCTGGCCGGTCAACCGCTGCACAGCCCAAAATGGGGTCGTCTCACGCAGTGCAAAGTAATCGTGCATCGCGATGGGAAAGATCCGCGAATGGCGATTGGCCATCGTCGGTGATTTGAAACTCATCCCATGGTGCACGATGCAATCGTGGTAACTCCCCACAACTTCGTAGTCGACATCCAGCGTCAAAAACACATCCCGAGCCAGATTGCCATCGGGTGCCACCTCTTGAATCAAATCCAATGTCGGCCGCACGTTCGCTTCGAAATCGGCCGGATCGGTGCAGACGAGGTTCCGCAGATCCGCCACCACCTTCGCATCGGCGTCCATCAGGGTCTGGTAAAGCTTCCGATCGGTCTCCAGGTCGGGCTTCTTCCCCAACCGCGTCGCACTGGATTCACCGTAGGACACCAACACCACGTCGCCTGACAGCTCCCGTGCCCCTAACCGCGGTCCGCCCTCCCGCAGCATCACCGCGTCACTGACCATTCGAGAGAATTCGAATGCCGTCTGGCCTCCCCAAATCATCGCCGCCAGAAAGAACATCGAGCACAGCAAACCGCAGCCGATTGAAACCAGCGGCCGCCACCAGCGGCGATTGGACTTGGAGATCGATTTCATCGGTTCACGCTTGTGTTGGTGCGGTCAAAAGGAAGATGTCGCAACGGCTGATCACTGCCCAACTCCACTGATCGCATACAACCCAAACGTGGCCAACCAATGATCGCCTTCGTAGTGACCGCTGTTGATGTAGGCCAATCCCGCGACCAAATGTTCTCTCGCGTTGGTTCGAATGGCATTCACCAGAGGATGCTGCTCCGGCAAATGATTCGCAACCGCTTGCAGACACCAGGCACGATTGAGATTCAACCCGGCGAGGTGAACCAGTTTGCCGTCGGTGACATCGCTGACGCTGACCGGCGAGATCGTCCCATCGGTGAGTTGCTGCTTTAGTTTTGGAACAAACGTGTTCAGCCAGTCTGAAAACTCCTCCGGCGTTAGCACTCGCCGCATCAAGTCCGCCTCGTTCCACGCCGACGAGAAGAAGTCATGACCGGACGGTTCGTACTGAACCGGGTAATCGATGTCGGTCCAATAGAAATCGCGAGCCCGCGCGATCACCAATTGTTCCAACTCATCCAGGTCACGAGACCTCGCGTAGTCCAGCACCTGGCCCAGCGCAAACCCCGTGTCGGGATGCTGGCCCGTTCGAATCGGGAACGTCAACAGCGGCAGGTAAGCGGTGATCCTTTCAACCAACAATTCCTCAAGCGGTTCAAGTGCCCCGCGCCACTGGACGGCATCGTCATCGTCGAACGAATCCAACTCCATCGCCAAACGCAGAAACCAAGCCCAGCCATACATGCGTTCAAAGGACTTGTTCTCCTCGCGAGCAAAGAACTCCGCTTCGCGTTTCAAGTTTTCAGCCGTCAAATGCCGAGACAACGTTTCGCGAATTTTGGTGGCCGCGGGCATCTCGGGAGATTGCTTCAGCAAACGCACCAACACCCAGTGACCGTGCACACTGCTGTGCCAATCAAAGCATCCGTAGAACGCTGGAAAGTGTTCTTTGGGCGTGCCGATTTGATCGGGGTTGGAATAGACCAGCGACAGCTTGTTTGGAAACTCCGTGTCGACGCCATGCAGCACCAAATTCGCCCACTGACCTGCCATGTCAGAGGTCAGCGCAACCGTGGCGGTTGAGTCCTGTTCAACGGATAATTTCCCGCTTGGCGACTGTGCCGACGCTGTCACTGTCATGAGCGAACAAAGCAACCAAGCGACGAACAATCGGCGAAAGAATGGATCTTTCCAGGCAAACATGGGACTTCCTCGATTCGGCGGGGGCAACTTGCGACCGGCACCAAAAACACCTTTCAATCGCAATCCATCGGGGAACATCTTAGCATCGCGTAAGGAAGAAGTGCCCGTTTTGTAGTGGACGAGGCAACGCGTCCCTCCGCTTGGGACTCGTTGCCTCGTCCACTACGTCCGTTGTTTTCACGCGATGTTTCGCCGGTGATTTCCGAATCGGCGGACATTCACCGTGCATTCCGCATCTGCAAAATCCGTTTCGCGAGCGCCTCGTTTGGGTTGGGTACGTGCCCTTCTGTGTTGGAGGAACTCAATGATGAAAACAATGCATGAAAACGTCACGAATGACGCGTTGTGGCAGAAACTTCTTCATTTTCCGATTGGAGGCGAATCAGCGGATTGGACCGCCGATCCGCCCACTCGGGGTCTCTCGTTTTCGCAACGATTGGCCCGAGAAAACGATTGGAGCATCCAACACGCCCGTCACTGCATCGACGAGTACCGAAGGTTTCTGTATTTGGCAGCCACCGCGGGTCACTGTGTGACCCCATCGGACGCGGTCGATCAAGTTTGGCATCAACACTTGGTCTACACCGAGAACTATTGGGTGGACTTGTGCCAAGAAGTCCTGCCATCACCGCTTCATCACGGCCCGACCAAAGGTGGCTCCCAAGAACGTGTCCGCTACCAAGACCAATACGAACAAACGCTTGCATCTTATGAGCGGGCATTTGGCAAAGCCCCGGTGGAGATTTGGCCGCCGACGGAAGAACGCTTCGCTCAATCGATCGCGTCACTTCGCATTGACCGACGCAAGTTCTGGCTGATTCCCAAGCCGAACTTGACTGGCAAGTCATTGCAAGGATCGCACCTCGCAATCGCGGGATTGGCTGCGACACCTTTCGCGGCGTTGTTCCCATTCAATCTGGATGGTCCCACCTTCCTTGCGTTGTACGGAGCGGCAATCGTCGTCGGCTTTGTCTACCTGTTGGTTTGGTTTCACATCAGCAACGGCTGGTCATCCAATCCTTCCGCTCTTACCAAAGTTGGCTGGGGGCAACTGTCGATCCTGGCAGGAGGCAAAAAACGTTTGCTGCAAACAACTCTGGTGGCGCTACAAAAGCGCGGCATCGTCCGTTGCGATCAACATGGATTCACGATCCTTGACCGCGGGGCACTGCAAGCCCAACACGATGATGATCCGGTCGCCGCCGGTGCGATGAAGGCGACCACCGACTACCTGGCTTCCAGCAACGCTCCGCAATCCTTCCAACGATTGCTGGTGGCGATCCATTCCACCGCGACCAATGCGGAATCACAAATGCGTGAATCGGGGTTGCTGAGATCGCCCGAACAACGCAAGCGTTTTCATGTGGGTGCGTTGGGGCTGGCGGGCATCTTGCTGGCCGTGGGTGGACTCAGGTGCATGCAGGGAATCCAAAACGATCGCCCAATTGGCTTTCTCGTTTTGGAGATGGTCATCGCGACCGTCGGGTTCGCAGTCGCGTTTCACATGGCGGTTCGTGAGCGTTTGACTTCCTTGGGCAAATCGGTCCAAGAACGATCGCAGCGAAGCTATCCCGAAACGGGGTTGAAGTCAGCTCACCAAAGTGACGGAGGCGACGTGGATGAGTTGCCCTGCCTGGCATGCTGGGGTCCCGCAGTGGCCGCCTACGTGCTCACCGATCCCTCGGAACTTTTCGCCAACGACATGTTGTACGGGGAAGAGCTACAGGCTGCCCAAAACGCGTCCAACTCAACGGGATGGATCGATTGGAGCAGCGGAGACGGAGGCAGCAGTTTCGACTTCAGCGGAGGCGGGGGCGATGCGGGCTGTGGAGGCGGGTGCGGAGGCTGTGGTGGATGCGGAGGGTGAAAAGGCCTCCATCACTTGCCATGTGACCAGGCTGCTATCTTGGAAGGAACGCTTGCGGGATGCCGGTTCGGCTCTCGCAAACTCGTTCGTCCCATGCATCAGGCCACCTCATGAACCCCGGCGCCGTCGAGGAACCATCGACTCATCCCTCCTTGCTCGAACGAGCCCGGCACGGCGACGAGGAGGGTTGGCAGATGTTGGTCCAGGTCTACGGACCGATCGTCTACCGATGGATCCGCCGATGCGGAGCTCAGTCGGCCGATGCGGCGGACGTGATGCAAGAAACGTTTCTCGCGGTCGCCAAGGCTCTCCCACGGTTCAACCTGGACCAAACGGGCGCCACTTTTCGCGGATGGCTGTGGACGATCGCTCGCAACAAACTTCGCGATCGCCAACGTGCCGACCAACGGTCTCCGCTCGTGCTCGATGGCGAAGCGTTGCAGTGGGCCGAGCGAGAAAGCTCTGATCCGCCCAGCGAACTGGCCGACGATGTGCAGTCGATTCAGAACCGCATGCTGCAAGTCCTGAGGCAATCAACCGATCCCAAGACCTGGCAGATGTTCTGGCGGACCGCCGTCGAAGGCTGCGATCCCGCGACGGTAGCAAGCGAACTGAACGTCAGTCGATGGACGGTCTACAAGGCTCGCGCCCGGGTGCTGCAACGACTGCGAAAAGAATTGGAAGATTTTCATCGCTGAGGTGTCCAATCGCCGCCCCATCCAAGCGTTGTGTGGTCAACCAATCGATCCCTCGCACCGAAAGCCCGTCATGATTGCCACCAGCACCGATTGTCTGAGTGTCGAAGAATTGAACCGTTTGCTCGACGGACAACTGTCCAGTGAGGAGTTCGACTCGGCATCCAAGCACGTCGATGAGTGCGAGCAATGTCAGTCACGCATCCCGGAAAAGTGGGACGCGTTGTCTCCAATTGCCAATGCGGACTCAGAGGAAGACTCTGTCCTGGCCGAATCGGCCTGCCAATTCGCGGTCGCTCAATTGATGACCGCAAACGTCCCGGTTCCCAATACTGCCGCCGACCTGCCCATCGACCAAATCGGTCCGTACGAGATCCTCGGGCAACTCGGGCAGGGCGGAATGGGCATGGTCTGCTTGGCTCGCCACAACCGACTGAAACGACAATGCGCGATCAAGTTGCTGCCGCCTCACCGAGTGATGGAACCTGGTTGGTTGGATCGTTTCGATCGAGAAATGACAACCGTCGCGTCTCTCGAACATCCAGGAATCGTCCGTGCCACCGATGCGGGAACTCATTCCGGCTGGCACTACTTGGTGATGGAATACTTGGACGGCATGGACGTCGGCAAGATCGCTCATCGACTGGGATCATTGCCGGTCGCGGACGCCTGCGAGATCGCTCGCCAGTCCGCCGTGGCACTGATGCACGTGCATGAGACGGGTTTGATCCACCGCGATGTGAAGCCATCCAATTTGATGCTCACGCGAGACGGAACCGTCAAACTATTGGACCTGGGTTTGGTTCTGGCAGGCGACGATCCGCTAGCAACGGATGACCGACTCACAACAGTGGGACACCTGATGGGCACCTTGCCCGCGATGTCGCCCGAACAGTTGCTCGACAGCCGAAAAGTCCAACCAGCGTCCGATATCTATTCGCTCGGCGCAACCCTCTACCGTCTGATCTCAGGCCGTTGGCCGCATGCAAACGAAGGTGGCCTGGCGGCACGAGTGTTGGCGATCACGAGCGAGTCCAATCGATCGACTCCGCCTCCGCTGAGCAGTTTGGAACCGTCGGTCGAAACAGAATTGGGATCGTTCGTCGGCCGGATGATGCACCGGCAACCCGACCAGCGTCCCAGCGGATCGATCGTTGCCGAGCGACTTGCGACCTGGTCCGGCGACGCCAACTTAAAAGCCTTGCTCAAGCGAGCGGAATCGACACCTGCATCCGATGCACCGATCACACCATCGCTCCCACTGGCAACAAATCCCGCTTCACCGCCACCAGGCAACGGCAGGCACACCTGGACCGTATGGATGGGTCCGCTGGGATGGTTCGCGGCAGCCGTCTTGCTCGCAACGGTCGTGATTCAAATCAAAACCGACAAGGGGCTGGTGACGGTGACCACAGACGGGAACGACACCAAGGTTGCGGTGGAAAAGAACGAGAGCCCACTCCCCACGGCGACGCTTCAAAAGAGATCCCGCGAGGATTCTAAATTGGACTTTGCAAATACAAACCGCGACATCGTTTACGAAGGAAAGAATCTCGACGCATGGCTTGAAACACTTGCAAGCGAAAAAGAAATAGGAGCTATCGGTCGAGCCATGCGAGCCGTGGAACGACTTTCTCGTGGCACATCAAGACGTGCTGAAGCGGCAAAAGCAACACTCGATCTAACCGATGAATACGGAACGTGGCACGTCGCCCCTCCGGTTGAACACGGCGGATTCATGGGTGGCGGCTTCAGTAGCTCCCCTCCAATTGACCGGCAATTCATGGGACATCTCCAGGAGTCGTACAAGCACTATTTCCCGATTCCCGGAGTGCAAACGATCGGCCTGAAGCTAGCCCATGGCAATCAGAAGGCTAGGATCGCGAGCATCCTGCAACTCAGAAACTTTGTGATGGATCTGAACTTTGACATGAACTCGTCACCCAAACGGATGTCGGCTGAAGCTTTTTTCGCGTCAAGAAGCAGAACCTCTGAAGGAAGAAATGAAACCAAAACTCTCCTTCAGCAGATTGAATCCGCATCCGCTGGCCTGAAATCAGTTGTCAAGGAAGCAACAGCCACATCCACCCCTCACCCGCGAAGCCCATCAGAGGAAGCTAATATCGCTCGTGAAACGGCCTGGGCAATTGCTGTTCGAATCGTCCAGGAATCGGGCCCACAGATATCCCCTCCAGCATGGATCGCTGACTACGTCGAAGAGCAGGTCGATGAGGCGGTTGCCAAGTACGAACAAAGAGAGGTCGATCCCGAGACAGGGCAAACCAAATGGGACTACGCCGATCCCAACGCGGTTTACGGGTTTTCAATGGGCGGTTTCGGCGGTGGCCCCCAGGCCAACACCACCCCCAATCCACCTGATTGGATTTTGCCCACCGAGCTCTATCTCGCCGCCATCGAGATGCGAAGGGAAGGGCGTGTTCAGTTCCCGATCGAGTTCGCAGCGGAAACGCTCGCACACCCGCGTTTCAATTGGTACTCGATGGACGATTCGTCCCTCAACGACGTGGTCCAAGCCTTGACAGCGATCGATCCGAAAGCTCCTTCGCTGATCGCCTTCCATCTCGACCGCAGCTTCCAAGAAATGGATCGCCAATACCAAGCGAGCCAGAACGCGGAATGGCTTCACCCGCTGACCTATCTTCAGCAACGTCTCCAGGAAGGACTGGCATCCGTCTACACCACTCACGTCGAACAGCCCGCACAGGCCCACGATCGACTGGAGCGGTTGGTCAACTCAATGCCCAAACTGTCGATGTACCAACAATCAACCGAAGACCCCAAAGCCTTCTGGCACGCCATGCTAAACGACCTCAAACAGCGATCCGAAAGCGAATGACAACGCCGGTCTTGAATCTACCGTCGACGACTGTTTCTAGAACACTAATCGGCGCTAATCGCACACTCATCTCCGAGACAACCACGCCCAGTCCCCAACGATTAGTGTGCGATGAGTGAAGATTAGTGTTCCCCTCCCTTCCGCCATTTCACCTCATGAGGTGTCGCACGAGCAGCACTCATGAAGCACCAAACAGCGGCAGCCCCTCCAAGCGATCACACCTCTTGCACACGCTTCAGATAGCCTGCCGGATGAATTTAAAGAACACTAATCGACGCTAATCGCACACTAATCTCCGGGGCAATCCGCCCCACTTCACAACCATTAGTGTGCGATGAGAGAAGATCAGTGCTCCCCCCCCGACTCCACCATTTCACCTCATGAGGTGTCCCACGAGCAGCACTCGTGAAGTACCAAACAGCGGCAGCCCCTCCAAGCGATCACACCTCTTGCACACGCTTCAGATAGCCTGCCGGATGAATTTGAAGAACACTAATCGACGCTAATCGCACACTAATCTCCGAGACAACCACGCCCAGTCCCCAACGATTAGTGTGCGATGAGTGAAGATTAGTGTTCCCCTCCCTTCCGCCATTTCACCTCATGAGGTGTCCTACGAGCAGCACTCGTGAAGTACCAAACAGCGGCAGCCCCTCCAAGCGATCACACCTCTTGCACACGCTTCAGATAGCCTGCCGGATGAATTTAAAGAACACTAATCGACGCTAATCGCACACTAATCTCCGGGGCAACCCGCCCCAATTCACAACCATTAGTGTGCGATGAGAGAAGATTAGTGTTCCCCCCCGGCGTCCACCACCTCAATGACTTCGTTGGGAATGCAAATCATCGATCACGAATCGCTTCCATTCCAAGTCACCTTTCTTTCCAAAGTTGATGAGGTAACCAACTCGCTTCCGCGCGATTCGCATGTAGTTGAACAACTGAGCTTCATGTTCAGAGCAAAGTTCTTTCAAAGCCTTCAACTCCACCACGATTCCTCCGAAAACCAGCAAGTCTGGTCGGTACTTCGGAGTCAAAAGATGCCCCTTGAAATACACGCTTAGTTCAGCTTGGGCAACGAATGAGATCCCCCTCAATCCGAGTTCCACCTCCAAAGCGGACTGATAGATTTCCTCTGCCATTCCATAGCCAAGCTCGTTGTAGACCTCGAATGCGGCCCCCATCAGGTCGTAGCCTTCTTGCTTGAACACGACTCCCTCTCCATTGCATTTGCCAGAATTGTGGATTTTGCGTGAGCCTCGACCAACGAAACTCAAACGTTCGCTGAGCTCCCAATCGCTGACACGCCTTTGACTCGAAGCCACAACGTCAACCTAGCAAATTGCCTGACCGGTCTCTCGAAGCACCTTTTGGAGCTGCTCGATGGCGGTGGGGGACTCGACTGACAGAGCGTCTGGCACTTGAAGTGGCAGGGTCACGGATCCGTCGCCTCGGATGACCATGGAAGTTGTCCAGGGACTCGCGGGCAAGAACGCTTTGGCCTGCTCCTCCCCTGGATCATGCCCACCAATCTGAAGATCGACCGGTCGATCGCCGGACCTTCGATGCCCAATCCCCACCAACCGAATCAAAGGAGTGGAATCGATTTCTGAACCAGACATCATCGGCGCAAGTGATTCATTCGTCCGCCATGCATGAACGCTTCGCAGCGTCGCGGCGGGATCCAAGGTCACGCAAACACAGCGAGCCAACTCGTTGCGGCGGCGGATGATTCGCGCCACCATCGCGGCGGTCATCTCCGCTTCGTCCGCGTCAAACGCTCCGGGACCGATCACGATCGCCGCGTACTGACTGGCGCGAAAATGCGAAGACCGAGTCTGGAACTCGGAACCTTCTTCGGTCGCCTCCGGGTGCTCGATTGCGTGATGCATCCGCCCCGCGAAATCGGCCGTCCATCGTTCCCAACGCTTCACCTGTCGCTTGTCAATCGATGCGCCGGAACCAACGGACTCCAGACGCAGCTTCTCTTCCAAACGAGGCCAAGCCGGATCGACTTCGCCGATCAACCAAACCAAGTCGGCATGCGCGACGACCTCGGACAGCGTTGCTGCAACGATTCCATCACGACGTGTGACCGTCCCGATGGCCTGGACCGAAGGATCTGATTCGATTTCGACTGCGATCGCACCGTCGGATTGCCACGGGACCAATTGCCGAGCCGCGACCAAATCCACGCCCGAAGTGATCACGCGAATGGGTTGCTCACAGGCAGCAATCTGGGCCAACGTCGCCTCGTCTGCGCGAGCCATTTGGTTCATCAACGAACCTGCCGACTCGGCGATCTCGCACCCGTTTGCTTGAACCGATCCGTCCGCATTCACCACGACATCGTCGCAGTGCAGTGGACACAACGGGCAAACGACACGAGACGGTTCGCTCACGAATCCGTTCCACCATCTTCGGCTGAGAAATCATCTCGCACCGAGAGTTCTTTCACGGCCTTGACCAACTCAATGGCATTCTCAACCGGCGTTTGCTGCAACACGCCGTGGCCGAGATTGAAGATGTGTCCGGGTCGACCGCCGGCCTTGTTCAAAACATCTTGCACTGCCGCGCGAATGGTCTTGGCATCGGTCAGCAACACCGACGGGTCCAAGTTGCCTTGGACGGAGATATCATGCCCGACACGTTTCCAAGCCACATCCAGTTCGATTCGCCAATCGACTCCCACCACGGTGCGACGATCGCCACGCAGCAAGGGCAACAACTCCGGATTACCGGTTGCAAAGTTGATCAAGGGCACGCCGGGAGTCACGCCTTCCAAAATGCGTTTCATCCATGGCAACACAAATTCGCGGTAGTCGGCTGGCGACAAACAACCCGCCCAACTGTCGAACAATTGCACACACTGGGCTCCGGCGGCAACCTGCTCATTCAGATAAACGATGATCGCGTCGGTCAAACGATCCATCAGTGCGGCCCAGCCACCATCGGCAGCACGCATCAAAGCTTTCGTGCTGCTGTATTGCCGGCTGCCGCCACCTTCAATGGCATAACTGGCCAGAGTGAACGGAGCCCCCGCGAATCCGATCAACGGGATGCCTTCGGGCAGGTCCGCTCGCGTTTGCTTGACCGTCTCATAGACGAAGCCGAGGTCCTGCGGGTTGTCGAGGCCTTTGACCCGGTCCACATCCGCCGCCGAACGAACCGGATTGTGGATGACTGGGCCGTCGCCTTTGACGAACTCCAAATCGAATCCCATCGGGACCAAAATCGGCAACAAGTCCGAAAAGATGATTGCCGCGTCGACATCGAGCTTTTCGACCGCGGTGCACATCACTTCGCTGCACAACTTGGGATTGGCGCAGAGTTCCAAAAACGATTGCTGCGAACGAACGGCGCGGTACTCCTGCATGTAGCGACCGGCTTGCCGCATCATCCAAACCGGTGTGCGAGGCGTGGGCTCACCACGACAGGCACGCATGAACAAACTGGACTGGGAGGGGTGGTCATCGATGGCAGGCATGGGCGTCTTGCTAGCAGAAATGAGACTGGAATCATCTGCCCGCAGAGAGACAGACGTTTGAGAGTTGGGCGTTCGAGTGGCCGACGATTCAGAACGAACCTCGTCGACCAAGCGTTTGGCATCGCGAGCCGACTCACTGACCAGGTGCCCCATCTTGGGATGCGACGGTTCCATCGCGATGGCCAGATCATGCTCTCGCAACATGTCGCTGGTGGTGGGCCCGATCGACACGATCGCCGTCTTGGACAACCCCTCACGAAGTGAATCGGTGATCCCGAGTTCTTCGCCCATGCGGAGCAAGTTGACGACTTGGTGAGCACTCGTGACCAGCAAGATGTCTCGTTCGCCTTCCGCGAGCGCCAGTGTGTTGGCCTTCAGAGGCTGTGTGTCTTCGGGGAATTCCCAGCCGTAAACTTTGACCGATTCGGCGATCGCACCGCGAGCTTCCAAGCCGGCGATCAACTGCGTGTTGCTGACGCCGTACTCTTGGATCCCGATTGTCTGATTGGCGATGGGGATGCCAGCGTCAATGGTTTGCAACAGTTCCCGCCAGGTGTTCGGCTCCGGCACACGGTGAGTGGGCTTCAGTCCAAACTCTCGCATCACCGCCACCGGTTTGGGACCACGGCAGATCGTCGTGATGTCGCTGAGCGCATCGATCAGACGCTGTTGTTCGACGTGCTTTTCGGTGGCTTTGAGCAGGTACCGAAATCCCACGCCGGTCATCAAAATCACGATGCTGATGTCGCCCGTGATGATCCGATAGGCAAAGTCGATCGCCGCCCGATTCGGCTCGATCGGCACCTCCCGCATCGATGGGCTGACAAAGGCGTCGCCCCCGAATTTGCTGATCAGCCGCGTCATGTCGTCGGCCCGTCGGCTTTCCAAAGCGGCCACGCGAAGTCCATCGAAATTGTTTGTCGTCGCAGCCATGCAGGTGCTGGATCCGTTAGGGGGAGGCAAATCGAGCCGGGAAGAAAGCGGGAAGGCAAGATTGTAGAGATTTTGCGTCGCGTTACGATGACGGCAGACCGTCTTTCGCCTTTCCCTCAACAGCTTCGTTCGCATGCCTCGCGCCGCCCTCCGAAAACCCAACCCCGCCTTGGACCTGGATTCCTGGCTGAAAACGCCCGAGGATTTGCCGGCGGTGATCAACAGCCAATCGCTATTCGGCAACGATCAACCGCTGGAAATCGAAGTCGGCAGCGGGAAAGGGCTGTTCATTCAGACGGAATCTGATCGTCGCCCCGAGCACAATTACTTCGGGATCGAAATCGCTCGCAAATACGCCGCTCACGCCGCCGCCAGGCTGGCCAAACGAGAGCGAGCCAACGCAAAAATGCTAGCCGGCGACGCCACCCCGCTGTTTGCGGTCACCGACGAGGGCAAACGAATCGAAGACGGATCGCTGGAAGCCGTTCATGTTTACTTCCCCGATCCGTGGTGGAAAAAACGGCACCGAAAACGTCGCGTCCTCAGTCACGACAACATTCTCAACTTCAGTCGCTGCCTCCGCGTCGGCGGCCGGCTGCATTTCTGGACGGACGTGTTGGATTACTTTGAGCTGACCGTGGAATTGATCGCCGAAATCGCACCGGAACTGGGCGTGCCGTTGCCGGAAACTCAGCGGGAATCCACCCACGACCTGGACTTCCACACCCACTTCGAACGCCGCAGTCGCAAGATGGGCATTCCAGTCTACCGAGTTTGCTACCGCAAACGCATCTGACTGGTACCTCGCCAACTAGCTCTCCGTCATAACCCGAAGCGGAATCGAGTTGCGTTGTTTCCCTCGCTCACCGGCTTGTTGATTCACTCGAGTTCACAACCCGATGCGTGAGCGAGGGACCCACAGGCTCGTTGCGATCCCTCGCTCGCGCTATGGGTTAGGATTCAATCAACAGGCCGTCACGCGTCGGGTTATGAAAACGCGGCAATCCTCCACCTAGTTGACGCAGCCCAGCTATCCACCAGCCAACTACGGCCAGCTTGGCTTGCGTTTTTCCAGGAACGCGGCAACCCCTTCGGCGGCGGATTCCGTCGTGCAAGCGGACGCACTGTCCGCGGCCGCGGCCGAGATCTGAGTCAGCAACGCTTCGCCAACGCTTTCATTGAGCAATCGCTTGGACGCCTGGACGGCTTCGGAAGGCCCTTCGCTGCAGCGCACCGCCCACTCGCTGGCCACCACCCAAACTTGGTCCGACACCACCGGCGATTGGCACAGCAAATTCAAGCGTTGGGCTTCGTTGGCATCAATGGTTTCGCCCGCCAAAGTCAGCCTGGCAGCGGCGGCCGCGCCAACCCGAAAGGACAACAACGCCGTCGTCACGCCTCCGACCAAGCCACGGCGAGCGGCGTCAGCAGCGAAGGTCGCTCGCTTGCTGGCAACGCACAGGTCCGACGCCAGCATCAGGGCGAAACCGGCTCCAATCGCGGCGCCGTCCACCGCCGCGATGATGGGCTTGGGGAATCGCAGCATCTTCTCGCAGGTCTCGGAAACCGCTCGCCAGTATTCGAACCATTGCTGCATCCGCTCGGACTCGGGCAAATCCGCAATCTGCTGGAACACTTGCAGGTCAACTCCCGAGCAAAAGTGATCACCTCGCGAGGACAGCACGACCGCCCGAACACGCTTCTCTTGATGCACATCACCGAGAGCTTCGTTGAGATCAAACAGCAACCCGGGACTGAGCGCGCCATGCTTTTCCGGCCGATCCATCAACACGGTTGCCACGTTGTTGTGAATTCGAACATCCAGATGTTGCATGAGAAAACCCTGAGAGGAGAAGCCGATTGAAAGTGCGCCGCAACAGATTGGCTCAATCCAGCAGCGAAAGTTGTTCGGGAGATTGTGGAGGGCGGGGCAGGGTGAAGTCCACACCGGGCATCTCGCCGGCCAATTTTGCGAGCAACAACTCAGCAAACCGAGGTGCCAAGCAATCATCAGGCGTGTGAGTGAACACGATCGGACGCAACCCCGCCTCCACCCAGCCGACCAAGATCGGCAACCATTGATCCAGAAACGATTGAGTCAATTCAATTCGATTGCGTCCCACGATGCGAAGCATTGGACGCTGACCAGTGACGGTTTGCCGAACCGGCGTTTGTGGCTTGCGAACCTGCGACTTCTCTTCGATGGCATCTTCTGGCGGCGATTGAAACAGCGGCCGACTGTCGAAGGTGACCTTGTCAATTTGCAGGTCTCTCAGAAGCTCGTTCACGCGTGCTTCCTGGTCCCCGGAATCAAACCAATCGTGATGCCGCAACTCAACCGCCCAGGGCAATTCACGCGGCAAACGGCGGAGAAACCGAGCCAGCACTGGCAACCGATCCGGACCAAACTGGGGCCCCAACTGCAAGAACGTCGGCCCCAACCGATCCGCTTGGGCAATCACTCGCAACCGCGATAAGAATTCTCGCACTTCCTCGTCACAGTCCTGCAGCATGCTGTCGTGGGAGATTCGCTTGGGAAATTTGAAGCAAAACTCAAATCCCTCAGCTGCCTGCTCGGCCCAACCGCGAAAAGTGGACTCGCTGGGGACCGCATAAAACGTGCTATTTCCCTCGACGGTGTTGAACGTCCGCGTGTACCACGCAAGCCATTCGCTCCGCGGGGTCTTGGAGGGATAAACCACGCCAGCCCAACCGTCGCAGGCCCAGACCGGAGCCCCGACCGAAAGCGGCCACTTCGGTGACGAAAGGATTTCGCGAGGCTGGTTCACAAGGTCACCAAGAGTCAAAAGCAAAAAACATGGATGGTGGCGACGGCAAGGACAATCGTTCTACAACGAGACCTGTTTCCTCGGCAAATCATCCTGCCACAGCGAAGAAAACTGGGGAACACGCCACACCCAGACGAAAAGAGATTCATTCGAAGCCACGCGATTCGCGAAGCTTTGTCACGACATCGGGATGGGGAGTCCTTGCAAACGCCCCAGAATGCCACCAGAATGCGTTTCAACCGCATTTCGGCCTTGACAGAAATGGCACAGCCGCCATACTTCGCCGCTTGCAAAAATCTCGGCCCAAGTTGCGTGCCGCGACACATCACCGTTCAATTGCATTGTTTTCATGCCAACCATCAATCAACTCGTCCGCAAAAACCGGAAGCAGAAGAAGAGCCAGAGCAAGTCGCCGGTTCTCGAGAAATGCCCTCAAAAACAGGGTGTTTGCCTGCAAGTCCGGACCATGACCCCCAAGAAGCCAAACTCGGCTCTGCGGAAAATCACCCGGGTTCGATTGAGCAACGGCAAAGAAGTCACGGTTTACATCCCCGGCGAAGGCCACAACCTGCAAGAGCACTCGATCGTGCTCGTTCGCGGTGGCCGCGTTCGCGATTTGCCCGGTGTTCGTTACCAAGTGGTTCGCGGTTCACGCGATGCACTGGGTGTCGATGGCCGCAAGCAATCTCGCAGCCGTTACGGAGCCAAGAAGTAAAGCTTCGGCTTTCCTCTTCTCGGCATCCGTCGTTTCCAACCCACCCATTCCCTTCGTAGCTCGATCTGACATTCATGGGACGCATCACTTCCAGCCGCTCGCAACTCAAAGGCGACCCGCGGCACCACTCGTTGCTGGCTAGCAAATTCATCAATTGCTTGATGCTGGACGGAAAGAAGACCACCGCTCAGCGAGTCTTCTACGATGCCCTGGATGAGATTGGCAAACGCCACGAAGGCGAAGAGACTCCCATCGAAGTCTTCGAAGCAGCCCTGGAAAACATCAAGCCTTACATCGAAGTTCGCAGCAAGCGAGTCGGTGGTGCCAGCTACCAGGTTCCAATGCAAGTCAACAAGGCTCGCCAACAGAGCCTCGCGATTCGCTGGATCCTGTCCGCTGTCCGCGACAAAAAGGGCCGCCCAATGGCCTTGAAACTGGCCGATGAACTGCTGGCTGGCTTCAAGAAAGAAGGCGCCGCTTACACCAAACGCGAAAACACGCACCGCATGGCTGACGCCAACAAGGCATTCGCTCACTTCGCTTGGTGATCTGCCGCGAACGTCTGAATTCATATTCAGCCGCTACGCGCAACGCCCTCTAACGTTCACAATTGGTCGCGATTCGGCTCTGCCGGATCGCGATTTTTCTTTGCGCACCCGCCCCAAACCGCTTCCCACCGCACCGACTCGCCATGGCCGCCGACATATCCAAGATTCGCAACATCGGTATCATCGCCCACATCGACGCGGGGAAAACCACCGTCACTGAGCGAATGCTTTACCTCAGCGGGGCGAAACACCGGGTCGGCCGAGTGGACCACGGCACCACCGACACCGATGACGACCCCGAGGAACAAGAACGCGGCATCACGATCTTCAGCGCCTGCGTGAAGTACGCCTGGGGCGACTACAACATCAACCTCCTCGACACGCCCGGACACGTTGACTTCACCGCCGAAGTGGAACGCTGCCTCCGAGTCCTCGACGGGGCCGTGGTGGTCTTCTCTGCCCGTGAAGGCGTGGAAGCCCAAAGCGAGACCGTCTGGCGCCAGGCCGACCGCTACGAAGTCCCACGGATCGTCTTCATCAACAAAATGGACCGCGAAGGCGCCAGCTTCGAGACCGTCTTCAACGACATCGGACCACGACTCGGTGGGCGACCAGTCGCGGTGGAACTGCCGGTCGGAGAAGGCCCCGCCCACGTCGACAACCCGTTCCGCGGCGTGATCGACCTGGTCGACATGAAACTCCTGCAGTTCGACCCAGAAACGGAAGGCAAGCAGATCACAGAGACCGAACTGCCCGCCGAACTCGCCGACGACGCTGCAATCTGGCGAGAACAGATGATGGAGGCGGTCTACGAAATCAGCGAAGAGGCCATGGCCCTGGCGATGGAGGAAAAGGAAATCCCTCGCGAAGTCATCCTGGCAGCACTCCGACACGGCTGCCTCGAACGAATCATCCAACCCGTCTTCTGCGGCTCGGCGCTGCATGGCATCGGAGTCCAACCCCTGATGACCGGCGTCGGAAACTTCCTGCCCAGCCCCCTGGACCGCCCGCCTGTTGAAGGCCACGACCCCAAAAAACCAGACCAAACGCTCTCGCGAAACCCAGACCCCAAAGAGCCTTTCTGCGGACTCGTCTTCAAGATCCTGCCCGCCAAAACGGGCGACAACTACTGGATCCGGATCTACAGCGGGGAGCTCAAACAAAACTCACGGGTGCAGTGCCCCAACCGAGACAAAAAGGAAAACATCGCCCAAATCTGGCAAATCCACGCCTCCAAAAAGGAACGCGACGGACAAGTGGACTCCGTCGGTGCAGGCGACATCTGCTGCGTGATCGGCCCCCGATTTGCCATCACAGGCGACACCGTTTGCGACACCAAAGAGACGATCGAACTGCCCAGCATCAAGTTCGCCGAAACAGTGCTGTCCATGGCAATCGAACCGGAGAGCACTGCCGACCGAAAGAAACTCGAAGAAACACTCGACATGCTCCGCCGACAGGACCCAACCTTCCGAGCGATCGACAACGAAGAGATCGGGCAAACGATCATCAGCGGGATGGGCGAACTCCATCTCGAGGTCATCCAGCACCGCCTGACTCGCGACTTCGGATTGAACGTCAAGTTCTACAAACCTCGCGTGAATTACCGTGAAACCATCGGCGGCAAAGCCGAAATCGTCGGCCAATGCAACCGAGTGGTCGGATCCACACAAATGTTCGCTCGCCTGAAAGTGAAGATCAGCCCCACCGAAACCCCATCCGACCCTGTCGTCGTGTTCGACCGACTCCCGCCCGACGTCGGCCTCCCCAACGCCGTCCGTAGCGCCGCCATCGAAGAACTCCGCGACCGAGCAGAAGGCGGCGGGATGATCGCTGGCTTCCCGCTCTCGGGCGTCCGAATCGATGTGCTGGACGCGGAAACGGCAGAAGAAGGCAGCGACGAAGTTGCCTTCCGAATCGCTGCCGGCGACGCCTTTGAAAGCGGACTGCAAGCGGCAGGCCCCGTGCTACTCGAACCCGTCATGCGAGTCGAAGTCACCACGCCAGAAGACTACATGGGGGAGATCGTCGGCGACCTGCAGCAACGCCGCGCCATCATCGCCTCCACCGAAAGCCGTGGAGCCATGACCGTGATCACTGCCCACGCTCCACTCAAAGAGATGTTCGGCTACTCCGGAGCCGTACGAAGCCTCAGCCAAGGCCGAGCAGGAAGCAGCATGGAACCCTACGGCTACCAAGCAGCTCCCCAAGAAGACGCGGACAGCTTCCAGTACTAAGCACGTCGGCAGAAATGATCGGGCAAAACGATGTGAGCCGCTTGGGCGTTCGCCTGGGCTGCTGAACGTTTGGGCTGCTGAACGTTTGGGTTGGAGAGCATTGTCGCTTGCGCAAGTTTTCATCCCGGTAGGGATGCAAGACGGTAGCCGCCGGTAAGCGATAGCGCCACCGATGGACATGCAAACCCCACGCCGCCACCCTCCATCCCGCCGTGGCGATTGGCCACGGCGGGATGGAGAGTTTATTGGGAGGCACGGTTTCCGGGGGTGTGCTGCTACGCAGCGCCCCCACCTAACCGAGGCCGCGCAGCGCTTCAGTGCCGACCCAGCAACGACTTGCAGCACCTTGGTGGCGGGCGTCTGGGTATCGCCCCGGATGGGGCCGTCATGCTTAGCTCGGGGCGGAAGCCCCGAGAGACCGATGCCGGAAAACAAACGGTCGCCCCGGACGGTGCCGTCGTGGGAGTTGGGGCGTCCCTCGCTCACGCTTCGGGTTGTGATTGGTGGTTGCTGCAGAAACCCGCCAAAACCCAGCACCAAAAAACTGCACGACCTCGAAGTTGGGAGGGGCCGGAAAACGAGCGCTCAGCGAGTTTTCCGGGGAAGGGCATCACGCGACGAACTAGGTAGCCTGAACCTGCGCCGGAGCAATCACCAACGCGTCGTCGGCACTGCCTGACCAAGCGGGCAACTGAACCTGAGTGGCAACCCAACCATGATGAACCACCTTGCCCTGCGAGGCACCGCTGGACTCACCCACCCAGCGCAAACGAGCGGAGGAAGTGGACGCATCCACCGGAAGCACCTGCCCGTCACCCACTTCCACGAGCGGAACGATCCCCAACAACCGATCCAGCGTTTGACGGCACTGTTTCAAACACGGGCGAGCCGCCGCACCAACCTGATCGTCCGCGTACTGATCCAGATTCTCATGGATCAGATCGACCAAACGAGCGTCCCGCTGAAGCGCCGCCAACAACGTGACAGCATCGCTCTGAGCAGACTCCCGCGGGGCGCCCCCCACCGGTTCTTTCCCAACGACTGCCGGCGTGGATTCCGCCGCTGACTGCGACGCCAAATCGACGCCATCCAGAGCCAGCGCGACGCGCTCGGCGACTTGACGGTCAAACATCGCTTTCCAAAAAGCTCTCAGAGCCAAACCCAAACGCATCTCGATGTCACCTCAAGAACCAACCACGACCCAAACCGGCCGACCAACACAAACCATCGCGCCCGGCAAACCCCAGCACGAATAAAAAACGACTACGAAGCCGACGAGGCGACCGAATCAGCACCCTTCCTACCGGGCGACAAACACTTCCCGATCTGCCGGACCGCCTGCCGCAACCGATGCTCATTCTCAACCAATGACATCCGCAAATAGCCTTCTCCAGCCGCACCAAAGCCACTGCCTGGGCTGACAGCAACGTTGCCTTCCTCCAGCAACTTCATCGCGAAATCCATCGTGCTCATCTGACTCTTCCAAGGCTCCGGCACCTCTGCCCACACGAACATGCCTGCCTTGGGCGGATTGACATTCCACCCCAGTCGACGCAAACCGCTGACCAGCACATCACGCCGGCCTTGGTAAACCTGCGACTGCTGCAAAACAGTTGCCTCGGTCTCACGAAGAGCGACAATCGCCGCGATCTGAATGGCCTGGAACATGCCGTAATCGTAGTAACCCTTGATGGTACCCAACCCACGGACCATGTCCGCATTCCCAGCACAGAACCCAACACGCCAACCGGCCATGTTGTACCCCTTGCTCATCGTCGTGAACTCAACGCCCACGTCCTTGGCCCCAGGCGCCGACAGAAAACTCGGCGGCACATAGCCATCGAAAGCCACGTCGGCGTAAGCGAAGTCATGAATGACCATCAAGCCGTACTTCTTCGCCAGCCGAACGACCTCGACAAAGAAGTCCGCTTCGATCACAGCCGACGAAGGGTTGTGGGGATAATTGACGATCAAAACCTTCGGGCGAGGCGTCAAATTCTCGCAGGTGTAGGCCACATTACTCAGGAACTTATCCGGATCCGCGACATCCAGCGCCACAACATTTCCGGAAGCCAGAATCACGCCGTACATGTGAACCGGGAAATAGGGCGAGGGGATAATCGCCGTGTCACCAGGCCCCATCAGAGCCAAACACATGTGCGAGAAGCCCTCCTTGCTCCCCAAACAAGCGATGATCTCGCCTTCTGGATCCAAGCTCACACCGTATTTTCGGTGATATTTGCTGGCCACCTCACGACGCAAATTCGTGATCCCGTTGGATTTGCTGTAACCGTGATTGCCAACATCCGACGCCGCGTCAGTCAGCTTCTGAATCACGACCGGGTCCGGCGGATCCGAGGGATTCCCCATCCCAAGATCGATCACATCGTCTCCCGCACAACGCTTCTGGTACAGCAAACTGTTGATGCGACCAAACATGTACGGCGGCAAGCGATCGACTCGCGAGGCCATCTTCACTTCAAATTCCGCTGGCTCTGGATCCGTCGTGGGCGAATCGATTGCAGGAGCGTCGATGTTGGGCGTGTCGGGATTGAAGGTGTCACTCATTTTGACGCCAAGAGGGAAATTGCCAGGAAAAAACCAAACTCGCCAGCCACTGAGTGACCGACACGGGCGGCATTCTCTCACGCACCCGCCACTTTCGTGTAGGGGGAATCAAACTTTTGACTGGAAAATTCAATCCAACTGCAATCGAACAAGCCATTCAACCGCACTGAGAACACCAATCAACACGACACCAAACCCCATCCACCAGTTCGCCTCAACGGACGGACGACGCCCGCTCCAGGCCACACGAACCGCCACCAGCAACAACAAAAACACAAACAAACCAAGTAGCATCCCCGAAACATTCGCCTGCGCAGACGCAACCAACTCACCCCTTGTCAACCAACTCCACGACGTCGTCATTCCACACGCAGGACACCGCATCCCAAACAGCAAACGCATGGAACAGGGCGGCAACCCCAATTGCTGATGAGTCCCCAAACCTGCTGAGGAAGGCGACAAACAACGCGAGACACCCAACAAGCCGCCGCCGACCAAAAAGCCAGCAACCATCAAGCCCCGAAAGCCCCAACCACAACGATTCGTTGACAACCCAAACACAGACACCCCCAATGAAACACAACCTACCCACGCACACCGACTGACCCAGAACGACAAGACCCGAAACAACAAGACACAGCACAGCAAGGCCGAGAGGGGAAACGCAAGACAAAACCCCGCAAGCACCCACCCCAAGCACGCCCGAAACGCCACCTCACCCCACCCCGCTTCGTCGATTCACGACAACTCCCGCAACACCGACTCAAGGAACCGCAGGAAACGCGACGATGACCATTGCCTCGGTTGACCCAAACGTCAACAACGGCGGGTTCCGCGAAGCACCAAACACGCCTCCCAGCGTCGATTAAGGCCAAACACCCCCGCTGCCAAGTTCAATCCTGGCAAATTCGACGGCTTTTTTTAATCAATTGTTCAAAAGCCGTTGACGCTCAATGACGTCAGCCGTACATTCTCGCCTCCTCACAGCAAAGTTGCGGTGAGGAATTGACTCATTTCTCGTTCACGACTTGGAAGTAAGCAGTGTCAACCGGCCCCAGCGAAGTCATCCGCATTCGAATGGAAGCGTACGACCATGCCGTGCTGGACCAGAGTGCCCGCGACATTGTCGATACAGTCAAAGCGACCGCCAGCATCGTGCATGGCCCCATCCCTTTGCCAACTCGAATCGAAAAATACACAGTCCTGTCGAGCCCCTTTGTCAACAAGAAGGCTCGCCAACAATATGAAATCCGAACGCACAAGCGTTTGGTGGACATCGTTCAGGCATCCGCCAAGACGATCGAAGCACTCAACAAGCTCAGCCTGCCGGCTGGTGTCGATATCAAAATCAAGGCGTCCGCCCGCTGATTGGTCGACAATCGCATTTCGCAACCCCGGCATTCAACTGACAAAGAGCCGACACTGATCCAGCACTCACGGGAAACCCTGCGAGCAAGATCAGCTCTCCACCGGCCTCCCCGTCAGGACAAGATCGGACCCCACGGCAACAAGCCACTTCACCGGGGACCGACTCAAGTTACCCATCACACACACGAATTGGTCACGGTTTTCCGCATGGACGGATGTCGCGACGAAATCACTCAGCCCCGGCACTTGCCGACCAACTGAGTCGATCGTCACGAAAGTCTCGGAACTCCTAACGAATCGCACATCGCTCGCTAACCGCGGGCAGGAACTGTTATGTCACCATCTATCCTTGGCCGTAAAATCGGGATGACTCAGATCTTCCTGGAAGACGGAACCGCTGTTCCCGTCACGGTCGTGCAAGCTGGCCCTTGCCACGTGCTGCAAGTCCGCAGCAAAGATCGCGACGGCTACGAAGCTGTTCAACTGGGTTTCGAAGACAAACCTCGCCGCTTGGCCAAACGCAGTGAGCGTGGCCAAGTCGCTACCATCGAAAGCAAACGCTCCAAGAAGCGTTCCGCCGCTGGCATCGAAGCTCCCACCAAGCCAGACTGCGAACCACAGCGATTCATCCGCGAGTTCCGTGGATCAGCTGACGCCACTGTCGGCGACACCCTGACCGTTGAGCAATTCAACGAAGTCAAAAAGGTGGATGTCACCGGCACCAGCAAAGGACGCGGCTTCGCCGGCGTCATGAAACGCCACAACTTCGCTGGCCAACGTGCCACGCACGGTGTGAAGAAGTGCCACCGCCACGCTGGTGGTACAGGCATGAGTGCGTCACCGAGCCGAACATTCAAAGGCAAACGAATGGCTGGCCAGTACGGCAACGCCAACGTCACCACCCGCAACCTCGAAGTCGTCCGCGTCGACGCAGAAAACAATCTGCTCATGATTCGCGGTGCGGTTCCTGGCCCCAACGGCGGCTTTGTCTCGATTCGTCAAACCAACAAAGTCGGCTGAGGAATACACACATGGCAAACCTACCTATCCTCGACGCATCCGGCAAAGAAGTCGGGCAGTACGAGATCGACACCGAACAAATCGCCAACCGAGTCAGCAAGCAATTGTTGCACGACGTGGTGGTCATGTACCAAGCCAACAAACGCCAAGGCTCGCACAACACGCGAACCCGTGGCCAAGTCAGCGGCACCAACAAAAAGATGTACCGCCAAAAAGGAACGGGCAACGCTCGGGCCGGCTCCAAGCGAACCAATGTTCGCCGTGGTGGTGGCGTCGCACGCACCGTCAAACCTCGCGACTACAGCTACCGCCTGCCCAAGAAGGCGATCAAGATCGCCACTCGCATGGCCATCCGCTCTCGCATTGACGATGGCGAAATCGTGATCATCAACGAAATCAAGCTGGACGCACCCAAAACCAGCCAAATCGCTCAGATCCTCAAGAACCTGGGCCTGGACAAGACCACCACGTTGATCGCCACTGCCAACGATGACCAAGTCATCTTCAAGAGTGGCCGCAACATCAGTGGCGTGACGGTTGAACCCGTTCGCCAACTGAACGCACTGACTCTGCTGACTCCGAAACGAGTGCTCTTCACACAAGAAGCTCTTGATCGAGTCAAAGACGGCACATTCGCCGGTTCCACCCAGAACACCAACGAAGCGGAGGCAGCGGCCTAACATGTCTGCGATCCAACCACCCAAACCCGTTGAACGCAAGATCGAACTGGAACCCCACCAGGTCTTGCTCAAACCGCTCGTGACCGAAAAAGGCGTGCACCGCGCGACCCGGAACAACCAATACGCGTTCCAGATCCACCGCGACGCAACCAAGCTCGACGTCAAAAAGGCTGTTGAACATCTGTTCGACGTCAAAGTCGTCAAGGTCCGCACCCAAACCCGCAAAGGGAAAGCCCGCCGGTTCCGCCACAAAATCGGCCGCACCAGCGACTGGAAAAAGGCGATCGTGTCACTCCACGAAGATCACCGAATCGACTTCTTCTAGGACACAGTGAAGAGCATTGGGTTCACCCAAGTTCTGACACCGATCACCACAAAACACTTCCCCGCACAGAAACAGCTCGCACGAAAAAGCGATACTCATGGGCATCCGAATCTACAAGCCGACCAGCGCCGGCCGACGCAACGCGTCGGTCAGCGACTTCAAGGAACTGACGCCTGGCTACAAGCCAGAACGTTCCTTGCTGCGTCCAAAAAGCAAAACCGGCGGACGGAACAACCAAGGCAAGATCACCTCACGTCACCGTGGTGGTGGACACAAGCAAAAGTACCGTGTCATCGACTTCCGTCGCGTCAAAGACGGCATGGTTGCAACGGTTGACTCGGTTCAATATGACCCCAACCGCACAGCTCGGATCGCATTGCTGAAGTACCCTGACGGTGCCAAGCTTTACGTGATCGCACCAACGGGCGTTGCCGCTGGCGACAAACTGCAAAACGGCCCCGACGCTCCTCCCGTGGTCGGCAACTGTCTGCCACTGAAGAACATCCCGTTGGGCACCTCGGTCTGCTGCATTGAAATGCGAGCCGGACGCGGAGCAGTGATGTGCCGCTCAGCGGGAACACAAGCCACCCTTCAAGCCCGCGAAGCCGATTGGGCTCAGCTGCTGTTGCCCTCTGGCGAAGTCCGCCGAGTGCCCAGTGCATGCCGTGCAACGATTGGCCAAGTTGGCAACAGCGACCACATGAACGTCGTCCTCGGTAAAGCGGGCCGCTCACGCTGGCTCGGTCGCCGACCTCACGTTCGCGGTACTGCCATGAACCCAGTCGATCACCCGCACGGTGGTGGTGAAGGCCGAACCAAGGGTGGACGTCACCCGGTCAGCCCATCAGGCAAGAGTGCCAAGGGCGGACGCACGCGTCAGAAACGCAAACCAAGCAATTCGTCGATCGTTCGCCGACGCAAGAGTCGTCGCTACGGTCAATTGAAACTCCACAAGTAGGCCACCCTTTCAGCGGCAACTCCGGTAAAAAATCATGAGTCGAAGCAGTAAGAAGGGTCCTTTTGTTGACCCGAAAGTCTTTTTCAAAGTTCAGAAAGCAGCCGAAACTGGCTCCAAAGAACCGATCAAGACATGGGCGCGATCTTGCACGATCGTTCCAGAATTCGTGAACGTCACGTTCATGGTTCACAACGGACGCCAGCACATCAAAGTGTTGGTGACCGAAGACATGGTGGGTCACAAACTCGGCGAGTTTGCTCCCACACGGACCTTCAAAGGTCACGGCGGCAAGGGTAAACGCTAATCCAAAGCGGCCCTCCATCCGGTTGGTGAAATTCACGAGTCAAACGATCTAGCGACAGACATGTCTCAATTCAACGCATATCATAAGAACGCCCGCATCAGCGCACAAAAGGTGCGCCTGGTTGCCGACTTGGTTCGAGGCATGTTTGCCGACGAAGCCTTGGACACCCTGAAGTATCAGCCCCAACGTGGAGCTCGAATGCTTGAGAAGGTGATCAAGAGTGCTGTCGGGAACGCTCAAGACCCAGATCAAAACAGCGGCCGAAGCCATCGCATCGAGGAGTTGGTCATCACCGACGTCCGCGTTGATGGCGGACCGATGTTCAAACGTATTCAACCGCGTGCTCGCGGGATGGCGTTCATGATCAAGAAACGCTCCAGCCACATTCGTGTGGGCCTGACACACATCGAAAGCGTCGAGTGAAATGACTCGCACGAGCAACTTGCTCTGTGATTCACTCTGACACCTGATACAACACCGTTTATTCAACTCCCTGCCTTAAGCACTCAGCACTCTCCCATGGGTCAAAAAGTCAATCCGATTGCGTTTCGTACCGGCGTCACCCGTGGTTGGGGAAGTCGTTGGTATGCCTCGAAGCAGGATTTTGCGGACCTGCTGGTGGAAGATCGCAAGATTCGCGAGTTCATCACCAAGCACCCGAAGAAGTCACAATACAAAAGTGCGGGCATCGATCGCATCGAGATCGAACGCACCCGCGATGAAGTACGGGTGATGCTGTTTGTCGCTCGCCCAGGTTTGATCATCGGCAAGAAGGGCCAGGAAATTGAGATCCTGCAAGCCGAACTGCAGAACCTGGTCGGACGTCGCATCAACCTGAAAGTGGAAGAAGTGGGCCGACCTGAACTGCAAGGTCAGTTGGTCGCCGAGGACATCGCTCAGCAATTGGCAAAGCGATCCAGCTTCCGACGCACAATGAAACGAATGCTCGAACAGACGATGGACGCCGGTGCCAAAGGCATCAAAATCCAAATGGCAGGTCGACTGGGCGGTGCCGAAATGGCCCGTCGCGAAAAGCAAAGTGCTGGCTCAATTCCATTGAGCACGCTACAAGCCAAGATTGATTACGGATTCACCGAAGCGATGACGCCACAGGGGCACATCGGGATTCAAGTGTGGATTAACCAAGGTACTTACGGAGACGACAACGATGGCGCTGATGCCCAAACGGGTCAAGCATCGAAAAAGCCAAAGAGGTCGTATAAAAGGTAACGCGACTCGCGGCAATACGGTCGTCTTTGGTGACTATGGTATCCAATCATTGGATGCCGGCTGGATCAAAGCTACGACAATCGAGGCCGGACGAATCGCTGCCCAGCAATACGTTCGCGGCCAAGGCAAGCTCTACATCCGAATCTTTCCCGACAAGTCTGTGACCAGCACTCCGCTGGAAACACGGATGGGGAAAGGTAAAGGGGAGCCTGACTTTTGGGCCGCGGTCGTCAAGCCGGGAACCATTTTATACGAACTCAGTGGCGTGACCGAACAACAAGCCAAGGTGTGCTTTGCGCGTCTGGCGAGTAAGATGCCGGTCAAAGTCCGATTTGTCGAACGTCGCTCTGCTTGATCGCAAGGCGATCCGGTAGATCGGCGGGTTGATGACAGGGTTCGCCCGAGAGACTTCAGCCTACATGAACAACGTGAATGATCGAAACATCGATTGTTCCGTTGATCGGGGTTACGGAGTCAAACGGCTTGCAACCCAGACGATTCTGGCCTTTGAACGATTCATCCCCTTTGACCTTTGTCTAATTCGATGACCAAACTGACCGAACTTCGCGAAATGAGCGACGAACAGCTCGACGCGACTGCGACTGAAGCCGCCGAAACATTGTTTCGCCTGCGGTTCCAATCACAGTCCGAGCGTTTGAACACGCCCAGCGAAATCAAGAAGAACCGAAAAACGATCGCTCGTGTCAAGACGATCCAAACAGAACGTCAACTTGCTCAACCGCAAGCTTAATTGACTTCTCAAACTCACCCATCCATTCACTGCACGTCCACCTAGCACCATGCCCAAACGCGTCGTAGCCGGAATTGTGACCAGCGACAAAATGAGCAAGACGCGTCGCGTCGAGATCGCTCGTTTGGTCAAGCATCCAAAATACAAGAAGTACATTCGCCGCCGCACGGTGTGTCACGTTCACGACGAGAACAATGATTCGGGTGTTGGCGACAAGGTCGAGATCATTGAATCGGAACCATTGAGCAAACTCAAACGCTGGCGTTTGGTTCGCGTGCTCGAAAAGAGCACCGCCGTGGACGTTGTCGCTTTGCGTGCTGCTCGTAAGAATGCCGAAGCCGAAGGCTTGGCCGCAGCTCACGCTGGTGAACCCGAAGCAGAATCGACCGCCACGGACGCTTAATCGCAACCTCCTCCACACAATCGTCCAACGTTTTTGTCGTTGAAGTAAACAGATATGATCCAACAAGAATCCCGCCTCGATGTCGCCGACAACACTGGTGCTCGAGAAGTCATGTGCATCAAGGTGCTCGGCGGCAGTCGGCGTCGTTTCGCCACTGTTGGCGATGTGATCGTTTGCAGCGTCAAGAGTGTGATTCCGGGCAGCGAAGTGAAGAAGAAGGCCGTTGTGCGTGCCGTGATCGTTCGCGTGAAGCAGCCCACCCGTCGTCCTGACGGAAGCTACATTCGTTTCGACTCCAACGCAGTTGTGTTGGTCGACAAAGACCGCAACCCTCGAGGCACTCGCATCTTTGGTGCCGTCGCTCGTGAGTTGCGAGAAAGCAACTTCATGAAAATCGTCAGCCTCGCCAACGAGGTGGTCTGACCCGACTGCTCAACCTTCCGTTGAGTCATCGGTCGAAACCACCACCATTCGCAAACAAATTATCGCTCAAAGTTACTACCATGAAATTTCGCGTTGACGATGAAGTCATTGTGATTGCCGGAGCTGACAAAGGTCATCGCGGCAAAATCTTGAAAGTCGATCGCGACAAAGAAAAGGTCGTTGTCGAAGGTGCTGCCCGCGTGTGGAAACACGTTCGGCAAAGCCAAAAGAACCCACAGGGCGGTCGCTTGAACAAAGAGATGCCCATGAGTGCGAGCAACGTCATGTTGGTCGACCCATCGACCGGCAAACCGACCCGCATCGGAGTCCGTTTCTTGGACGACGGCAGCAAAGAGCGTTTCGCGAAAGCCAGCGGCGATAGCCTCGGGCAAATCGCGCCAGCCAAAGCTTCCAAAGCATCCAGCTGATTGACGACCTCCACCACACACACCTTACCCTATTGGCCGTTTCTTCCTCGGCGGCGCAGTGCCTAACATGTCCAGCTACATTCCACGAATGCAACAGCGATACGACGAATCCGTTCGTGCCGCTATGACAGAAACGTACGGCTACAAGAACGTGCACCAAGTGCCACGTCTGCTGAAGATCAGTATGAACATGGGTGTTGGTGCCGCAGTCGGCGACAAGAAGGTCCTTGACTTGGCCATCGACTCGATGACCCAGATCTCCGGCCAAAAGCCTGTCACGACCATCGCTCGAAAATCCATCGCAGGTTTCCGCCTGCGTGAGGGAATGCCAATCGGCTGCATGGTGACGATCCGTCGCCAACGCATGTACGAATTCCTGGACCGCATGGTTTCCATTGTCCTTCCTCGTGTCCGTGACTTTCGCGGGATCAGCCGCAAGGCGTTCGATGGAAACGGCAACTACACCCTGGGACTCAACGAACAACTCGTTTTCCCAGAGCTGAACCCAGACAAATTCATTCGTCCACAAGGGATGAATGTCAGCTTTGTTACCTCGGCAAACACCGATGACGAAGCTCGAGAACTGTTGCGTTTGTTCGGCATGCCGTTCAAACAACCCAAAGAAAAAGAACAGGCCGGCGCGGCCTGATCCGGTTCCCCCCGGAACCACCCCATCGTTTTATTTCAATTCGTCGCACGTCTCTCGCTTGAGACGCTCCCCGATTCGTACACCGCAGGTCCTTTCGTGGCAAGCAAATCCAAGGTCGCCAAGGCGCTTCGCACGCCTAAATTTTCATCTCGAAAAGAGAACCGATGCAAGTTTTGCGGTCGTCCACGTTCGGTGTACCGCAAATTCGGTTTGTGCCGAATTTGTTTCCGTGAGAATGCCAATGCGGGATTGATCCCTGGCGTTCGCAAGAGCAGCTGGTGAGCTTGGATATTTAAAGGGAAACCACAGCCATGATGACCGACCCCATTGCCGACATGCTCACCCGAATCCGCAACGCAGTACGCGTTGAGCGACCGTTCGTGGACATCCCCGCCAGCCGCGTGAAGCGTGGTGTGGCCGATGTTCTCAAACGGGAGGGATTCATCTGGGACTGGAAAGAAGAAAAACTGGAAGAAGAGCCAGTTGGCTTTCTTCGTTTGGAACTGAAATACGGTCCCAACGGAGAACGCGTGATCCAGTCCATCCGCCGAATCAGTAAGCCCGGCCGTCGCCTGTACAGCCGCAGCAAAGAACTCAAACCCGTGCTGGGTGGTTTGGGAATCCGAATCATCAGCACCAGCAAAGGTGTGATCAGCGATCGCGAAGCACGCCGCGAAAAGATCGGCGGCGAAGTGCTCTGCGAAGTGTCTTGATTGACACTCGTTGACTCCCAACTTGCCAAACCATTCATATTCTCCCCGTACATTTGTAATCAGCCATGAGCCGCATTGGTAACAAGCCAGTCGCGATCCCCGCCGGTGTGACGATCAGCATTGCTGACCGCAACATTGATGTGGAAGGTCCCAAGGGCAAACTGTCGTTCAAACATCGTCCAGAAGTGACGGTTGCGGTCGATAGCGAAACGAACCAAGTCATTGTGTCGCGTGATGTTGACGATCGTCCATCGCGAGAATTTCACGGCCTGACCCGTGCGATCGTCGCGAACATGATGGTCGGCGTGAAAGAGGGTTACGAAAAGAAGCTCGAAATCGTCGGTGTCGGTTACCTGGCATCGATCAGTGGTGACACGTTGCAACTCCGCGTTGGTTATGCCAACGAATTGCATCGCAAGATCCCTTCCGACCTGACGGTCAGCTGCCCCGACCAGACTCACGTTGTGATTCAAGGTTGTGACAAACAAAGCGTCGGCCAATTTGCCGCCGAAATTCGATCACTTCGGAAGCCTGAGCCTTACAAGGGCAAAGGGATTCGCTATCAGGGCGAACAAGTCAAGATCAAACCAGGTAAGTCGGCCACCAAGTAGGTTTGCCGTCGCATTTGGCGGGGCGTTGCTCCGCTGTTCCCATTCATTTCATCCGTTCACAACGATCATCGTGGGTCGTCACTATGGACAAGAATAAAAAACTCCAAAGCAAACGCCTGCGTCGCCGGCGCCATGTTCGCAACAAGTTGCGAGGCAACGCCGACCAGCCACGTTTGTGCATTCAGCGCACGCTGAAGCACTTTGCTTGCCAGGTCGTGGATGACCAAGCGGGCAAGACCATTTTCAGTGCGAGCACACGTGACAAATCGGTCCGTGAACAGGTCAAAGCGGGTGGCAACTGTGACGCCGCAGCCTTGATTGGTAAGCTGGTCGCAGAGAAAGCTGCTGAGGCGGGTGTCAAAGCCGTCAAGTTGGATCGTGGTCACAACAAATACCACGGCCGAGTCAAAGCATTCGCAGATGCCGCTCGCGAAGCTGGCTTGCAGTTTTAATTTTCCCATCCCGCGACATTCATCGCAACGAATCAACATAGTCCGCCATGAGCAACGCACGAAACAAACGCAACAACAAGAACGAAGAGCAAGGTCTGGACGCAGGTCTGCTGGACCGAGTGGTCAAGATCAAACGTTGTGCGGCTGTCGTCAAAGGCGGTCGTCGTTTCAGCTTCGCTGCGATGGTGGTTGTCGGCAACGGCAGCGGTCAAGTTGGCTGGGGCTACGGCAAGGCCAACGAAGTTCCGCCAAGCGTTCAAAAGGCGCAAAAGCAAGCTTCCCGCAGCATGATTCACGTTCCCTTGGTGGAAGGCAGCATTCCTCACCAAATCTGGGGTCGTTATGGTGCCGCTCGTGTGCTCTTGATTCCTGCTGGTGCTGGTACGGGTATCATCGCTGGCCAAGCGGTTCGTGCGGTTTGCGAAGCATGCGGGATCCACGACATTTTGACAAAGTCGTATGGAACCAACAATCCAGTGACCTTGGTCAAAGCCACCCTCGACGCGATGAGCAAGTTGCGAACTCGCGAACAAATTGCCGCCTTGCGTGGTCTGAACCCAGACGACCTGATCGAAGCCTAACATCGGGGGCAGTTTGCTCCCGTCAACACCGGCTGAATCAGTTCACTTCGCATTGCAGCGACAGACCTTGGACGCCATTGGCACAGACACTCATTCAAACACTCGGGCAGCATGACTGACGCCTTCCGTTCAGTATCCCGCCCCCAGCCTTTCCATCACTACTATGCAACTCAACGACGTTCATCGCGGTATTACCAAACACCGCTCTCGAAAACGCATCGGTCGTGGTCCTGGTAGCGGCACCGGCAAAACGTCGGGTCGTGGGCACAAGGGACACAAGAGCCGCAGCGGTTACAGTCGCAAGCCCAACTTCCAGGGTGGAGCGATGCCAATGTTCCGCCGCGTTCCCAAGCGTGGTTTCAACAACCGCTGGGCATTGACGATCTTCGCGGTCAACGTTGGCAAGTTGAACGAAGCTTTCAATGATGGCGAAACCGTCACATTGGAAGCCCTCGCGGCAAAGAACCTCGCCAAAGGCAACTTTGACGAACTGAAGGTTCTCGGCGATGGCGAGATCACCAAGAAGCTCACGATCCAAGCTCACCGATTCAGCAAGTCGGCCGAAGAAAAGATCTCGGCTGCCGGCGGAACAGTGGACAAACTGGCTCCGAAACGCACGCCAGACGAACGTGTTGCTGCTTTGAAGAGCGAAAAGTAATTGGCTCAATCAGCGATCGTTTTGCATCGCGATGCTCCATACAACTGAATCAACAACAGGCCTTGGCGATCTCGTCAGGCCTGTTTTCATAGAATTGGCAATCGACCCTCGGCTTCCTGGCAATCGTTCTTCCGCGATTGGTCTTAGGTTGCTAGTTTGATTGCCTTGGCGATGAGAGTTTCTCTTCGCTCTGCCTGAAACACATTGTGCGTGCTTACCATTTCTCTTGGTAGGGCGCGACGAATTCACCCTGCACGATCGACGACGGACGGATCGATGTTTGAAAAGCTGCGAATCATTTTCTCGATCCCTGAGCTTCGCAAGAAGGTCATGTTGACGATCGGGTTGCTTGCCATTTACCGGATCGGGTTCCACATCCCGTTGCCGATGATCGCGACGAACTTGGACAGTGGCGCCGGTGGTGGTGCTGCTGACTTCTTCGAAAAGGTCAGTGTTTTCGCGGCCAGCGATCTGCGTCAAGCGACGATCTTCGGCCTCGGAATCATGCCGTATATCTCCGCGTCGATCATCTTTCAGTTGCTTGGAAGCGTTTACAAGCCGCTGGAAGAACTGAAGAAGGAAGGCGAAGCAGGTCGCAAAAAGCTCAACGAATACACTCGTTACCTGACCGTGGTGATCTGCCTGGTTCAGAGTTACATGTACCTGAAGTTCATGCTGATGGCGGGAGCCAACGGGCAAAGCAGCATCAACCCGAACTTCATGAACGCCAACGAACAGCTGTTCTTTGGCTGGCAGATCGTCGCCGTTTTGGTCATGACCACGGGAACCGTGTTCCTGATGTGGCTCGGTGAACAAATCGATGAATACGGGATCGGCAACGGGATCAGCTTGCTGATCATGGCCGGTATCTTGGCTCAGATGCCAAAGGCACTCTACGAATTGGTGCTGGGCATGAAGACCGAACTGACCGGTTTGGCCAAAGGACAGGTCGGAATTGAAACACTGATCATCTTGGTCGTGCTGTTTGTTGTCGTCGTCTTCGGTGTGGTGTTCATCACCTTGGGACAACGCAAGATCCCCACCCAATCCGCCAAGTTCACTCGCGGTCGTCGCGTCTACGGCGGCACCCGTCAGCACTTGCCCCTTCGAATCAACCAAGCCGGCGTGATGCCCATCATTTTCGCCAGCTCGCTGCTGATGATCCCCGGCGTCCTGTTCGGCTTCCTGGCTGGCCAGTTCGCATCCGATGGAGCTTTGTTCCGCGGATTCAACCTGATCAGCTTGACGATGAGCGATCAGACCTCGTACTTCTTCAACCTGTTGTACGTCGGCTTGATTTTCTTCTTCTGCTACTTCTGGACAGCCATCACGTTCAACCCAAAAGAAATGAGCGACAACCTGCGTGATTCGGGAACGTTCATTCCTGGTTATCGTCCCGGTCGCCGCACAACGGATTACCTTGAAAAGGTGATGGTCCGGATCACTTATGTTGGTGCTGCCTTCTTGGGTCTGATCGCGATTGTTCCAACGATCGTTTACGGTTCGCTGGGTGTTCCTTACTCGATCGCCGGTTTCTACGGCGGCACGGGCCTGCTGATTGCCGTCAGCGTGGCGTTTGACTTGGTCCAAAAGATCGACAGTCACCTTGTGATGCGAAACTATCGCGGACTGCTGGAAGGTGCCGGCGGCGGCACATCCCCGGTCGTTTGATCCAGGCAGTGTTGTGCGAATTGTCTTCATCGGTCCGCCAGGTGCGGGCAAGGGCACTCAATGTGAACTGCTGAGCAAAGCCCTCCGCGTGCCGCACATTGGCACGGGTGGAATGCTGAGAGCCTTGGAACCGGACCGAGGCGAGCAGATTCATCTCCGAATCGATCGGGGGCACTTTGCTCCTGATGAATTCGTGTTGCAAATGGTCGCCAAACGATTGGCACAACCAGACAGCCAAACCGGTTATCTGTTGGATGGTTTCCCGCGAACCCAGGTCCAGGCCAGTGCCTTTGACCAGCAACTGATTGCTGACTCAGTCAAGCTTGATCACGTGCTGCACCTTCAGGTGTCCGCCGATGTGCTGATCAAACGTCTCCGGAAACGGGGCAAAACAGAGAAGCGGGCCGACGATGCCGAGGAATGCATCCGAGAGCGGTTTCGGATCTACGAGGCCCGAACTGAACCGTTGCTCGATCACTATCGGCAGCAGGGCCTGGTGCGTGATATCGATGCATCGGTCTCGGAGCCACTGGTCCACGCTTCGATCTGGGAACGCTTGCACCCCGACGCACTGGCAATCGATCCTGCTGCCAAGGATTGACCTGGCCCGCACCTCGGCCTAGCGAACATTGACAGCCGCTTCCTCAGCGTTCGCGACGTGAACGGCGTTGTCGTTCCATTCGAATTCGGCATCCCACCGGAACCGTTTCGGAAACGGTCACTGGCTTGCCAGCCAGGACTTCATCGATCGCATTGCGGAGGTGGGGCTGAGTCACGTTGCGACCATCGGGACTGTCGTCCATCGCGCCCATGTAAGCGATCTTCCGATCGGCATCCAGCACAAAGAACTGGGGCGTGTACTTGGCGCCGTAATCGCGGGCGATCTGCTGCGATTCGTCGTAGAGGTAAGCGAACGGGAACTGCTTTTCTTTCGCTTTCTCCTTCATCGCCGGCATCGCGTCCTCTTCGATCGTGTTGACATTGACCGCGATCACCGAGACCGATCTCTCAGCGTAATCCTTGGTCAGTGCGATCAAGCGTTCTTCCGCGTCGATCGCGTAAGGGCAACTGTTGCAAGTGAATGCCAGAACCACGACCTTCGAATCGGACCATTGCGTCAGTGATGACTTCTTTCCATCTGTGCTGGGCAACTCGTTCCATTCGGGCGCCGGATCGCCAATGTCCAGCACAGTATTGAACTCTCCCGCAATAGCTTGGTCAGCCAAATGGATCAAGCAACAAGTCGTCAGGAAACCGACCAGAACGCAGCAATTAAATTTCATCGAGACTCTCTCGGACGAGGCGAAGACACCAACCATCAATGAGTTTAGCTGACCCACCTTCACTGGTAGCCAGGTTGGAAGATGGTATCACCGTACATCTGGCGAATCGCATTCGCGACCTGTTTTGCGATCGCCATGCTACCGCGAGCGTTGCTGTGGATACCGTCATCGCTGAGTCGAGAGCCCGGCATCCATCGACCAGGCGGAGCGTAGGGCCCCATCAAGACGATTTCCCGCAACCATGTGTCTGAAACCAACTGGACATCGGTTTCAAAAGCGACCTCTCTTTCCAAGGCCCAGAAAGGATCGAACATGAATCCCCGCGGAATCTCCATCAACACCACCTCTGCATCGTGCAGACGGCATTGCTGGATGATTTGCAAAAGATTTGCCTTGGTCTGATCGCGACTCTTTCCTTGCAAAAAGTCATGACCGCCCAGCTCAACGATCACGAGCTGTGGATCATGAGAAAAGACTCGCTGCATCTGACCGAGCCCTTGCGAGGTGGCGATCCCTGACATTCCGAGGTTGACCACTTTGGCTTCCAGCATTTCGCCAAGCGGATCGGGGAACCCGTGATCGGGCAACATCCCGTCCGTTAAACTGTCTCCCAAACAAACGATTGAGCGAGATGGGTCATAGGTCAAATCACGACCGCAAGTTTGAATTGCCTGCCACTCGCTGTAAAACCAGCCCCACGTCGCGATCAGGACGAGCGATGTACCGAGGGCCAAACGCCGCTGTAACTTTCTGCTCGCACGCATTCGAAAAACAACCACAGCCAGCATCAAGCTCCCAAGTGCTATCGAAGCCGGGGTACGAGGCAGAAACTTCACGAGCAAGACGACAGATGCCGCGACAAGAGGCAAGTAGGCTGGACGCTCACGTTGAACAAGAACGAGATGCCAAATAATCCATCCGCAGATGACGTATGGGAGCAAACTTGGGAATGCCAACAACGACCAGGCAAAGATGCTGGCGATACAAAAGACCTTCAGCATGCCGGCGAGCGACGTCTTTGATCGCTTGCCTATTCTTGGATTCGTGTCGCCGCTCTGAGTCGGGCTATTCAGGTCAGTCAAGATCACACCACACGCAGTTTGTTTCTTTCGCCTCTCGACTCGATTATAACGACAACTACTGGTACCTCGCTGATCCTTGCATTTCCACCATCCCCTGAACCGAAAGGATCGAAGCATGCTCTGGCCTGCCGCTCAAAAAGTCCTTCTCTCACTATTCATCGCCTGTCTTCTATTTCGTGGCGGACCTATTCTGACTGCCAAGGAATCCAAACCGGTTTTTCGGGCTGGAGCTGCCACCAGCAACATCACGCCGCCACTGGGTGAGCTGATTGTCGGGGGATGGAAACCAATCCCAGCCACCAATGTGCATGACGAACTTCACGCTCGCTGCCTGGTGTTGGATGACGGCACGACCAAGCTTGCCATCGTCCTTTGCGACAATGTCGGCATCCCCGTGGAAGTCTTCGATCTCGCCAAGCAACAGGCGTCAGACGCGACCGGATTGCCGGTCTCCAACATGCTGTTGGCATCCACGCACACCCATTCGGCAACCACCGCTCGCGGGGACCTGAAAACCGCCAACGAAACCAAACTGACGGATTACCAAACCTTCGTTGCCCATCGGATCGAGGACGGCATCCGACGAGCGATGGCGAATCTGGAACCGGCCAAGATTGGTTGGGGAAGCGCGGATGAACCGTCCGAAGTCTTCAACCGTCGCTGGTTTGTCACCGACGCCAGCTTGTTGAGCAACCCATTCGGCGGCACCGATCAAGTCCGGATGAATCCACCTCGCGGCAGCTCCAAACTGGATCGCCCCGCGGGTCCGACCGATCCCGAAATCAGCTTCGTCTCAGTGCAGAGCCCTGACGGTCGGCCGATCGCCCTGCTGGCAAATTATTCGCTGCACTACGTCGGCGGCGTTCGATCCGGAGAAGTCTCAGCCGATTACTTCGGCTACTTCGCCAAGTTCATTGCCGAAAAGCTCGATGCAACCGAACAGTCACCACCGTTTGTCGGCATCCTTTCCAATGGCACCAGCGGCGATGTGAACAACATCAACTTCGCTGATAAATCGCCGCGAAAGTACGATCCCTACGAGAAGATGCAGGAGGTTGCGGAGAAGGTCGCCAGCCGCGTCTTCGAAGCCCATCAGCAGATCGATTTCCACGATTGGGTGCCACTCTCCGCCGAGCACACGACGCTGACACTGAAGACCAGACAGCCGACACAGGAGATGATCGCGCACTTTGAACAAATCAAACGTGGCGACGACGACAATCCAAGAAGCGGCCATCGCCGCGAAGAGATCTATGCCGATCGAATCGCGAAAATCTTGGCGGCGCCCAAGGAAGTGGAGATTCAACTGCAGGCTCTGCGCATTGGCGATTTGGGAATCGCCGCGATCCCGTTTGAAACGTTCACCGAAACGGGGTTGGAACTGAAAGACCGCAGCCCCTTCCAAGACACCTTCACAATCGAGCTCGCCAACGGCTCCTTCGGGTACCTGCCGACTCCGCAGCAACATCGTTTGGGCGGCTACGAAACATGGTTGGGGACCAACTACGTCGAGAAGGAAGCAACCACCAAAATCGCCGCAGCGTTGCTGGAGATGTTTCAAAATCAACAAGAGGCCAACTGATGCGTTGGCTTGTTGGTTGGATCATAACGCTGCTTCCGATGTCAACGTTGCTCGGCATCGGAAAGGCAGCCGAACCAACCAAACTGAATTTCATCATCGTCTACTGTGACAACCTCGGTTACGGCGACATCGAGCCCTTCGGATCGACGTTGCATCGAACGCCCAACCTGAACCGCATGGCAAGGGAAGGGCGTACGTTCACTCACTTCTGCGTCACGACTGGCGTCTGCACCCCATCGCGTGCCAGCATCATGACCGGATGCTATGCGCAACGAGTCGGAATGCATTTGAACGATCGCGATGGTCCGGTTCTGCGACCTGTCTCTGCCTATGGCTTGCATCCCGATGAGATCACGATCGCGGAGATCCTCCAGCAACAGAACTACGCCACCGCATTGGTTGGAAAATGGCATCTGGGTGATCAACCGGAATTCCTGCCAACCCGCCAGGGGTTTGATTGGTTCTTTGGAGTGCCTTACTCCGACGACATGACCGAACGAATTTGGCAGCGAGATGGATCACACTGGCCACCTCTGCCTCTCATGGAAAACGAGACCGTCATCGAAGCCCCGTGCAACCGAGACGGATTGACCAAGCGTTACACCGAACGGGCGATGCAGTGGATTGCCGAACACAAGGAGGAACCGTTCTTCCTGTACTTTCCACAAGCGATGCCTGGCAGCACCAAGACACCGTTTTCCAGCGACGCTTTTCGTGGCAAAAGCCAGAACGGTCCCTGGGGCGATTCGGTCGAAGAATTGGATTGGTCGATCGGTCAGATGCTGGACCAGCTCGCTGAACTGGGCATCGCAGAAAACACCTTCGTGATTTGGACCTCCGACAACGGCGCCCCGATCAACCGCGATCCTGATGACTTGAGCCGAGGTTCCAACTTGCCGCTTCACGGTCGCGGGTACACGACCAGCGAAGGTGCCTTTCGTGTTCCCACGATCGTCTGGCAACCCGGCAAAGTGCCCGCCGGAACTCAATGTGACGAACTGGCAACCACGATGGATTTATTGCCCACGTTTGCAAATCTAGCCGACTGCGAACTGCCGTCGGATCGCAAACTCGATGGCCACGACATCGCTCCGCTGCTGTTTGGTGAACCCAACGCCAAGACGCGGTACGAAGCGTTCTACTACTACCATCAAGATCAACTGCAAGCCGTCCGTTCTGGTCCCTGGAAAATGTTCCTGCCGATCGACGCATCCCCCGGACACCCGCACTTCACCGCTTCGCAAAAACCAACAACGCTGTTGTTCAACGTGGTGGATGACATTGCTTGCCAGCACAACGTTGCCAAGACGCGTCCTGAGATCGTTGCTCAACTGACTGCATTGGCCGAACAAGCTCGTCAGGATCTGGGTGACAAAGATCGCCCCGGCCAGGGCCAACGCCCAGTCGGAAAGACCGCGGACGTTTCGCCTCGACGCTTGGAAACGCTGCCGAGCAAATCCGTCCAACCGGGTTCGTGATCTCGAACGATTCGGGTTCCATCTCGTGAGCCGTTTGGGCGTTGGCCCCGGTTGTGCGTGGAAACCGTGGCGAACGCCAAACGGCTCCGGTACTCGATGACACCTGCGTACCGATTTGACTCCCTAGTGGTGCGTCAAAGCCTAATTTTAGGGTAGTGGACGAGGCCACGAGTCCTGAACTGGCGCCAAATCCAAGGACTCGTGGCCTCGTCCACTACGAACAACCCTAACTTTTAACTTTGACAGACCACTAGAGGATCCAGCATGTTTCTCATCCACCTCCATCCACGGGTCGTCCCACTCACCGTTTGGGTGATGGCTGCTCTGTGCTTTCATGCCTGCGTTCCCACTTCGCTGAGAGCCGATTCCAACGACCGTCCGAACATTGTGATGATCCTTGCCGACGACCTCGGCGATGGAGACCTGGGTTGCGATGGCAATGACGGGCGTTATGACGATGCGATTCGCTTGCACTTGGTCAACGAACTGGGATTTCCCGCCGACCGGCCGACGTTGGCGAAGCGACTGTCCTCCGTCGGCTATGAGACCGCATTATTCGGCAAGTGGCATCTTGGGTACGAAGCCAAGTTCTCACCAATGATGCACGGGTACGATGAGGCGTTGTGTTGCATCGGCGGGGCAATGGATTACTACCACGACCTCGACTCCGTCGCCACTTACAACCTGTTCCACAACGGCCGACCTACCGCGTCATGCCCGAGGAGATCGTGCGTTGGAGTGGAACGGGGATTCTGGTGGCCCTCACTAGGACTCTGCTGAAAACAAACGGGTAATCCAACTGGTTGGCAAATTCAGCGGCACTGCCGACTGGAGGGGTTTTGCCGGCTTTCCTGGCGAATTGTTTCCTCCGAGGCGAGAACCGGTCAATCTGCCGCTTCGCCGAACGATGATCCTGGTGCGATGCACGCGTCGCGCGGTAAGTTGGGGCCATGAACACGCCCACCGCCACGACCGCCCAGCCACCTCGCATCATCCGCCAATTGCCGGCCCACTTGGTCAATCAAATCGCCGCTGGCGAGGTGATTGAACGGCCCGCCTCGGTGGTCAAAGAATTGCTCGAAAACAGCATCGATGCTGGCTCGACTCGGATCGAATTGAGCCTCGAGGGGGGCGGCGTCGAGCTGATCCGGATCAGCGACGATGGCTGCGGGATGACGGCGGAGCAATTGCCGCTGGCCGTGACCAGTCACGCGACCAGCAAACTGCCCGACGACGAATCCCTGTTCCACGTCGGCACCCTCGGTTTTCGCGGTGAAGCTCTGGCGTCGATCGCCAGCGTTTCTCAGATGACCATCCGCAGCCGCGCCGAAGGTCAAGACGGCGGCTGCCAAATCGACATTCGCGGCGGCGTGATCGAAACACCGGGACCGTGCGGCTGCCCTGTCGGGACCGTGATCGAAGTCCGAAACCTGTTTTTCAACACACCGGTTCGCCGAAAATTCCTGAAGACCCCGCAAACCGAACGCGGCCACATCGTCGAAGCCTTCACACGCCTGGCGCTCGCCAATCCAAAGGTTCACTTTGTCCTTCGCAACGGCGACAAAGAGATGTTCGACCTGTTGCCGACGACGCGCTGGGCGGATCGGATCGAATCGTTCTTCGGAACTGAAATTTCCGAATCGTTGATCTCGATCGAGAACCAGGACGAAACCGTTCAGATCACCGGTTACGCCTGTGACCCGTCGGTCAGTCGCGGCAACAACCGCATGCAGTACCTGTTTCTCAACGGCCGACACATTCGCGACCGCGCCCTGCAACATGCTCTGGGAGAAGCCTACCGGGGCATGTTGATGGTCGGTCGCCATCCGGTTTGCTTTCTGCGAATGCGAATGCCGGCGGACATGATCGACGTCAACGTGCACCCCGCGAAACTGGAGGTTCGCTTCACCGACAGCGGACGTGTGTACAGCCGGTTGCTGCAAACGCTTCGCCAGCGATTTCTGGCAACCGACATGACCCATCGCGTGGGATCCAATCCTGTCCCCGCCCCGATGAGCGAAGAGGAACAACGCCAGACCGCTCCCGAATCGGTCATGGGCATGCGTCCCAACGAAGTCGACCAGCAGCGTCAGTCCGTGATCGAATGGGCCCGAACCGGCGGGCCTCCTGCGGGACCTTCCGCCAACTCAAACACTCAACTGCTGGGCGGCGCGAGCGGCACCCCCAACTTCCGCCCCTTTGGCGAATCCAATTCACCGGGCCACGCCCCTCCATCCTCGCTGGGCGCGACCGGACATTCCCCGCCGCTCGCTCCCTCGAACACTTGGTCACCGGGCGGTGTCGTCGATTCCCAGCGACCATCGACCGCGGCCGAAGGCATCGAGATGACACCCTGGGATGGGGACGCCTCCACGAATGATTCCGGCCAAGTCGGTGCCCACGAAAACGGCTCCCATGAACACGCAGCCCAGGCATCCGGCGTGCCGACTCCCAGCGTGAGCCACCTCGGGTTCCAAGTGCACCAACGTTATCTCGTCACACAGGACGAGAAAGGCATGGTCGTGATCGACCAACACGCGTTGCACGAACGAGTGCTGTATGAACGTGTCTGCCAAAAAGTGCTGCAGGAGAACGCTTCGTTGGAAGCCCAGCAGTTACTGGTTCCGGAACCCGTGTCGCTGACACCCGCCGAGCGAGCCGCCGCTCTGGAGGCCAAAGACACGCTCCGCCGCATCGGTTTGGAAATCGAAGACTTCGGCGGCGAAACGATTTTGATCCAGTCGTACCCAGCGATGCTGCCGAACAAGCCGCCTGCCGACATGCTGCGAACGGTCTTGGAATCGGTGATGGGTGCTGGCCGAGACCCCAACCCGAAGGATTTGCTGAATCATTTGCTCAGCACCGTCGCTTGCAAAGCCGCCGTGAAAGCGGGCGATCCTCTTTCCCCCGAAGAGATCACCAGCCTGCTGGAGCAGAAGGACTTGTACCAAGAAACGCACCATTGCCCACACGGTCGGCCAACGGCGTTGTTCTTCAGCCGCGATGAACTGGACCGAATGTTTGGTCGACTGGGCCCGCGAGGTCGAGCCTCGGTGTCGCCATGAACTCCACCCCACCTCCCCAAGCGAAACGCTCAACGCCTCACTTGGCGATCACGATGGGAGACGCCGCTGGCATCGGCCCCGAACTCGCCCTGCGGGTCTGGGATTCGCCGGAAGTCCAATCGCTCGGTTTCCCACTGCTGTTTGGCGACGCAGAGATCTACCAGCGTGCCGCCGATCAAATCGGCTGCGATTGTCCGGACGTGATTTCGCTGGCTAATTTCCTGGCCCCGCCAACGCTCGCGACGCCCGGTGATGCACCACAGGGACGAATCGTCGATTGCGGGAAGCTCACCGCGGAAGAACTCGTGGGCTTCACTCCTGGCAAGTTCAGCGCCGCGACCGGGCGAGCCTCCTATCGATCCGTCACTGACGCCATTGATGCGGCGGTCTCGGACCACGTTGATGCCATCGTGACGGGCCCCATTCAAAAGGAAGCCTGGCATCAAGCGGGGATCGATTTCCCCGGCCACACGGAGCTGCTGGCCGATCGAGCGGGCAGGGCAGTGCAAGGCAAACCCGCCGATGTTCGCATGATGTTGGCCAGCGACACGATCGCCTGCGTCTTAGAAACCATTCACATTCCGCTGGCCGATGTGGCCTCGCAACTGAACAGCGAATCGCTGGTTCGCACGATCCACCTCGCCGGCGAAACGGTCCAACGTCGCAACCAACGTCGCGGCAGTTTGTTACCACCTCGCATCGCCGTTTGTGGACTGAACCCGCATGCCGGCGAAAACGGACTGTTCAGCCACCAAGAAGAAGAACGGATCATCCTGCCTGCGATTGAAACTGCCAGGCAATCCGGATGGACCATCGAAGGGCCACTGTCGCCCGACACCGCCTTCACGCCCGCGATGCGAGAGCGAATCGACATTTACGTTTGCATGTATCACGACCAAGGATTGATTCCGTTGAAAGCATTGTCGTTTGACGATGCGGTCAACGTGACCCTGGGACTGCCCATCATTCGAACCAGCGTCGACCACGGGACGGCCATGGACCTGGCTTGGCAAAGCAAAGCCAGCGTCAACAGCATGTTGGCTGCGATCCGCTGGGCGGTTCCGTGACGAAGCCAACGCCTACTTTGGAGAGGCCCGAACAACCCTCGCGATCAGCAGGGGGATGGAGTTGGCTGGCGTTGATGGGCGTGTGTTTTCTGTACGCTGGCGACGCTGCTCCCGGCGTCAACGAAGCTCACTATTTGGTGAAGGCCAAAAACTTCTGGCAACCCGATTGGTGCGTCAACGATCTGTTCGCATCGTCGGGCAAAGCCCACACGACCTACTACTGGCTGTTCGGGTGGCCGACTCAATTCGTCTCGCTCAACGCGACCGCCTGGATCGGGCGAATTGTTGGTTGGTCGATCTTGGCCGCGGGTCTGCTTCGACTGACGCGAGCGATGCAGATGCCACCGATGAGCAGCGTGTGGGTCCTGATCCTTTGGATCCTGGGAATCCAACATGGCAACTTGGCCGGTGAATGGGTCGTGGGTGGGATCGAAGCAAAGGTCCCCGCCTATGGGCTGGTTCTCTTCGGCTTGTCCGAAATCGTCCAGCGTCGATGGTCACGGGGCTGGGTTTGGCTGGGTGCTGCCGCTGGATTTCATGTGCTGACCGGAGGCTGGTCGGTGGTCGCTGCCGCGTTCGCGTTCTGGATCACCGAGCGTGGCCCCAAACGTTGGCGGGTTTCGGAATTGGCGGACGGACCAGCGAGCGAGGATGCCCGATCGGTTCCCAACTTCTTCAGCCGAGGTTTGTTCCTTGGAGGAGCCTTGGCACTGTTCGGGCTGGTGCCCGCTGCGGCGATGTCTTGGGGAGCCACCGAGGCCGAGCAGATTTCCGCGGCCCGGATATACGCCTATTTCCGGATCTCACACCACTTGATGCCCGCGGCGTTCCATTTGGATTGGTATTTCCGCCACGCCGCGCTGACGCTTGCTTGCTTGGCTGGCCTGCTCACCGTTTGGCGGCAAACTCCCCCGCCTGCAACCGACGGTGCTTCCAAGCGAAACTTGGCCCCAACCAACTCCCTCAGCGGCGACATTCAGCGAGCCATTGGTTTCCGCATTTTGGGCTGCTTTGCTGCCGGTGCGATGGGCATCAGCCTGCTTGGCTTGCTGATTGGAACACTTCCGGCGGTGTACCCCGATCAAGCCGCAAAGTGGCTCCGGTTCTACTGGTTTCGGTTGGCTGACGCCTGCACGCCGCTCACCTTGGCATTCCTGGTGGTCCATTTTTGCTTGTCGAAACGAATTTTTTCTGGAAGAGACTCCGCCGACTCCCAAGAGACCGGCCGGCCCACCGTTTGGCTTGCCAGGTTGGGAACCGTGGTTGTGATCGGGATGTTCGCTCAGGCTTGCTGGGAACGCATTCAGACCGGCGTTCCGGTTTCGGTCAGCAATCGGTTGCTGGGGCTGAACGCGGACGCGGGGTACGCCGAGCAGCGTCAAACCATGGAAGACTGGATCGCCGTTTGCCAATTCGTGCGTGCCAGCACACCGGAAGACGCCATTTTGTTGACACCGCGGCACCAACAAACGTTCAAGTGGTACGCGCATCGGGCCGAAGTGGTGAACTGGAAAGACACTCCCCAGGATGCGGTCGCGCTGCGGGAATGGGCCAAACGATTTCTCGAGGTCTACCCAAATCGACTTTCGACCATGCGAGTCACCATTCGGTACGACGAATTGCGGTCCATGCGGGCCCAATACGGATGCGATTGGATTGTGGTGGACCGCCGCGTCGTGGGAGCTGAACTGCCTTTGGTACAGATTTATCCGGCGGCGAATCAGCGGAATTCGACTTACGCCGTGTACGAACTCCCTTGACCAGCCGGCCTTTTGGCTTTTTGCGACGAAATTCGGCCAAGAATTTTGTGGGGAGGCCAATTTTGGCCCAATTCCATCTTGTCGCCCGTTCGCGGATCGGTACACTCTGCCTTCCCCATCGCAAGGCCGGTCGATCGGTTGTCGCATGGGGTGAACTTGAGCTGGCCAACGTAGCTCAGTTGGCAGAGCAGCTGATTTGTAATCAGCCGGTCGTGGGTTCGAATCCCTCCGTTGGCTCTTGCAAAATCGATTCAGCGCCGACGGCGTTTGAACCGAACAACAGACAACCGAAACAGTTTGCCAATCAAGTTCAGGGAACAACACAGAACACGGTGCGAATGCATCGCAACAAGAAATCTTTTGAATCAGAAGCCACAATTTTGATTCAAAAACAAGATTTGGGGGTTTGCCCGAGTGGTTAAAGGGGGCGGACTGTAAATCCGCTGGCTATGCCTACACAGGTTCGAATCCTGTAGCCCCCATGGAAGAAGCTGTTAGCTGCGAGCTATTGGCTGCTAGTTTTCCTGCCCGCCTGCGGGAACATCCGGAAAACTAGCAGCCAGTGGCTCATTGCGAGTGGCTAGAGACGCGGGTGTAGCTCAATGGTAGAGCAGCAGCCTTCCAAGCTGAATACGAGGGTTCGATTCCCTTCACCCGCTTCGCTGCTGTAGCTCAGGGGTAGAGCGCCTCCTTGGTAAGGATGAGGTCATGGGTTCAAATCCCATCAGCAGCTTCAAGTCGCTCAAAGTTGGGCTCCCCTTTGGGAGCTGATTTTGAGTGCAACATCGTTTTTGTTTCGTTTCGATTTTCAAGTAGATCGAATGCGATCAACACGGCCGAATTGCCGGCGAGTAACCGTGGGTGTGAACGCGGTCGACGGCAGCAAGGGTTTTCGAGGAGCGTATCTCCCCGAGAACAGTGGTGCGGATCGCGAATGCAGGTGAACCAGAATGGCTAAGGACAAATTTGAACGTACCAAGCCCCACGTCAACGTAGGTACGATCGGTCACATTGACCATGGTAAAACGACGACCACGGGTGCGATCCTCGCTGTTCAAGCAGCGAAGGGCTTGGCACAAGCGAAGGGTTACTCTGACATCGCCAAGGGCGGTACGGTTCGTGACGCCACGAAGACCGTGACGATCGCAGTTGCCCACGTTGAGTACGAGACTGAAAATCGTCACTACGCTCACATCGACTGCCCCGGCCACGCTGACTTTGTGAAGAACATGATCACCGGTGCCGCCCAGATGGACGGTGCGATCTTGGTTGTGTCGGCCGCTGACGGCCCGATGCCACAAACCAAAGAACACGTGTTGCTCGGTCGCCAGGTTGGCGTTCCTTACATCGTCGTGTACTTGAACAAGTGTGACTTGGTCGATGACGAAGAATTGCTCGAACTCGTCGAACTCGAAGTTCGCGAATTGCTGAGCAAGTACGACTACCCAGGCGACGACGTTCCTGTCGTTCGCGGTAGCTCGCTGCCCGCTTACAACAATCCTGCTGACCCAGAAGCCAGCAAGTGCATCAGCGAATTGATGGATGCACTGGATGCAAACATTCCAGAACCCACCCGTGAAGACGACAAGCCATTCCTGATGGCAATCGAAGACGTCTTCTCGATCGAAGGTCGTGGAACAGTTGCAACCGGACGGATCGAACGCGGTGTTGTGAAAGTCGGCGAAGAAGTCGAAATCATTGGTTTGGGTCCCGACTCGACCAAGACCACCTGCACCGGCGTCGAAATGTTCCGCAAGGAAATGACCGAAGGCCGTTCGGGCGACAACGTCGGTTGCTTGCTTCGTGGTGTCAAACGCGAAGACATCCAACGTGGCCAAGTGCTCGCCAAACCAGGCAGCATCACGCCTCACACCAAGTTCGAAGCAGAAGTTTACTGCTTGAGCAAAGATGAAGGTGGCCGTCACACGCCATTCTTCAGCGGTTATCGTCCCCAGTTCTACTTCCGCACGACTGACGTCACCGGAACGGCCAACTTGGTCGGTGCCGACATGTGCATGCCTGGCGATAACGTCAAGGTTGAAGTCGAACTGCACAAACCCATCGCAATGGATGACGGAGTTCGCTTCGCTATTCGCGAAGGCGGACGCACCGTTGGTTCAGGCGTTGTGACGAAGATCCTCGAATAATCTGCGTTTGCAGAAAGTTGTCTGTAAGCGATAAGCTGGTAGCTGATAGCTAGTAGCTTATCGCTGTTTCAGGGGCGTAGCTCAATTGGCAGAGCACTGGTTTCCAAAACCAGCGGTTGTGAGTTCGACTCTCGCCGCCCCTGCTGTCCAGAATTCTGGTTTGCCCTGACGATCAACAGGATGTGATCGTGGACAAGGTTTGAGCAAACTGGCCCATGACCAATTTGGCTCAACACCAGAATCAATTCACGAAGGAGTCCACGGGTGTCCAAAGATCTAACCCAATCCGGCACGGCCGGCGCCGGAGGCAGTTCGCTGAGCAGCGAATTGTTTCATGCTGGTGTGTACAAAGCCAACCAAGGCCGGATCGTTCGCCAACTGACGGCTCTCGCCGTTTGGGTGATCGTGACGTTGGGTTGCTGGCGTTTGTATTCGTTCCTCCCCGCTGCCATGGGAGATTCGTCTCTCGCTGCTCGGGCAATCCCGGCTGTGTTGCTGGCCGCTGGCCTGTGGTTCGGGTTCCGGGTCGTCAACTGGCCACGGTTCGCCGACTTCCTGATCGCTGTCGAAGCGGAAATGAACAAGGTCACGTGGCCCAGCAAGGATGAGCTGATCCGTGCTTCCGTGGTCGTGATTTTCACCATTTTCTTCCTTGCCATCACATTGTTTTTGTTCGATGTTCTCTGGCAAGCCATCTTTAACTTCATCGGGGTAACATCGTGAGTGATGATGACGTGAAAGACGTCGACTCGCCAGAAACCGAAGTCGCTCCTGCCGCTTCGGAAGCTCCCGCGCCCCCACCTCCGGCCCCCGTTGACCCCAACGCGCCTCCCAAACCAGAAGTGGACGAAGAGTCCCCGATGGATTGGTACATCCTCAAAGTCGCCTTCAACCGCGAAGATTCCATCGCTGAAGCTCTTCGCAAGAAGGTTCGCATGGAAGACATGGGTGAGTACTTTGGCGACATCGTGGTCCCATCCGAAGACGTTGCCACGTTCACCCGTGACGGCAAACGCCGCGTCAGCAAACGCAAACTGCTGCCCGGTTACATCATGGTGTACATGTCGATCAACGACGACACCTGGTTCCTGGTTCGTGAAGTCGGCGGGATCAGCGATTTTACCGGTTCGGCGGGCAAGCCCCAGCCAATGGAACCCGAAGACGTCGAACGTTTCGTCAATCGACCCGAAGTCAGCGACGAAGACGAAACACCGATCAAGACGGCCATTCCGTTCAAGGTTGGCGACCGTGTTCGCGTCAAAGAAGGCAACTTCGAGAACCAAGAAGGCGAAGTCGACGTGGTCGACGAAGCCAACGGCCGCGTGACAGTGATCATCAACATCTTTGGACGCAGCGTCCCGATGGAATTGGATCACTGGCAAGTCGAGCCTTTGTAAAAAGCCTCTAGCTGCTAGCTATTAGCCGCTCGGCTTATTATCTTCATCCATCCCACTTCAAACACCTCCGATTGCGTTGGCCTTTCAGCGAAACGCTGCAACCTCAAGAGCTCACCGCTAATCACTAATCGCTAAAAGCTGTTTACCCATGGCAAAACAAGTCACCGGCCAAGCCAAGTTTCAAGTCCCCGGCGGTCAAGCCACTCCTGCACCTCCTGTCGGTACTTCGCTGGGTAAGTACGGCGTGAACTTGGGACAGTTTGTTCAACAGTTCAACGATCGCACCAAGGAATACAACGGCACGCCGATTCCTGTGATCGTGACGGTCTACAACGATCGCAGCTTTGATTTCATCACCAAGAGCCCACCAGCGGCATCGATGTTGATGCAATCCGCTGGGATCGCCAAAGGCAGCGGCGTCCCCAACAAGGACAAAGTCGCGACGGTCACCCGTGCCCAGTGCGAAGAAATCGCTCAGAAGAAGATGGAAGATCTGAACGCGCGCGACATCGATCAAGCGACTCGCATGATCGAAGGCACCGCTCGCAGCATGGGCATCATCGTCGACGGTTGATCAACGTTGCAGCCACCTGTTGCGGAACTCGTCAAGAGTTTCGATGGAGTGAGCGTCTTCATCGACAGCCCGTTGAAGCTTCGGCCTGCCGCGCGATTCGCCGAAAGTCTTGACGACTTTCGCTACTGCTTTGCTTCGACGAATTTCATCGAGGCACTGTTCAAGCAAAAGCGTTTGCCGGTCGGTGCGGGACCATCGTCAAACAAGTGCCCCAAGTGTGCTTCGCAACGCTTGCAGTGAACTTCCGTTCGCGGGTACAGCATCTTGTAGTCCGTCTGGTAGCCGACCGCATCTTTCGCAATCGGCAAGTAGAAGCTCGGCCACCCCGTTCCTGATTTGAACTTGGTCTTGCTATCGAACAGCGGCTTGTCACAGACGATGCACTGATACTCGCCTTTCTTCTTGTTGTTCCAATAGGCATTTCGGAACGCGGGTTCAGTGGCAGCATTCTGGGTCACGTCGTACTGAATCCGATTCAGACGTTGCCGGAGTTCGTCCTTGGTTGCCGGAACGTACTCTTCCTCAGATGCCTCATCTGGTTCAACCGAGCCTTCCTGGGTGACCTTCAGCGGTGACGACGATCGCCCCAGAGAATCCGATTCGTCGGCCTGCAGAGCCAATCCCCCAAGCAGCAAGCCGCTTGCGCCGATCAGACCGAACACCAGGCGCCGCAGAGGTTTGAATTGCGATGAAAGAGGATGCATTGTCTGGTCTCCAAGATCGAAATGCGTGCCAAAAGATTTCCGAAACACCTCCATTGTAATGAGCCGGCACCTGTTCCGACCGCCAAATCCCTCGGTCAGACCCCCGGCCCCAAGCGAACCGACCCTGCCTGAAAATGCTTCCTGCAGTATCCAAATGGCTGGCTGATGACGCCTTGCGAGCCCCCTCTTCGCATCCGCCGCACAGCCTCTAAATCCCTACCCAGCAATGACTTGAACCTCCCTCCCGGTTCAGAGGTCATGCCGTTTTCTGGTACCGCGTTTCGGCAGATCTTCACATGTCGTTCCTCCCCGGAAGCGCAGTTTGGGGCGGAGGTCGAGCGACGCCATTCAGGCGTACGCGAGGGAGGGGGCCGAGCATGGGAAGCAGCGCGGATTGCCCTCCCCCGGAAATCTCGCTGAACGCTCGCTTTCCGCCCCCTCCCGCTGCACGGGCGGGGTTCATCGCATCGCCCCGGATGGGGCTGGCGTCAGTAGCTCGGGGCGGAAGCCCCGAGACTGTTGACGGCGAGCAGAAGTTCGCCCCGGATGGGGCCGTCGTGGGGATGAGGGGAGCCTTGCTCACGCTTCGGGTTTCCATTTCGGCGGGCTTGGAAGCCCATCGTACGGCGGCGCTCGCATCGGATGGCGTCATTGAGAAAGTTCCATTGACAATTGTCAATTTGAAATGGGTTAGGAGACGTTCGCCCCGATTGCATCTTTCACACTGCTTGGATTTGAAGTGCGATTGGTAGCGAAAGTCGTCAAGACTTTCGACGAACCGTTGTGCAAGTCGAAACTCTTGACGAGTTTCGCTACTGAAAACTTGAGCTGTCGCGGAATAGGAGTTCGCTGTTGGCTAGGTGCGGGTTCGCGTGCCCTCCCCCGGAAATCTCACTGAACGCTCGCTTTCCGACCCCTCCCGCTACGCGGGCGGGGTTCTCAAGACGCTATTGGCACAGCATTTGAAACTGCACGGCCTCTTTCAACGCGAGGGGCTCGCAAGAGGCTACGAACGCAGCACCTATAACGGCATGACCGCGGTAACGGGAGCGGTCGGAGATCGAGCGTTCCGCGAGACACCGACCCGGCATTGCCTGTTCGCATCTCCGTCCACACCACCGCCTTCCGTTCACTCCGCCGCGATGCAACCTGGAGACGCGGGTCACTACAATGCTTGGCTCACGCTCTCCACGCCAAGCCATGACGTTTCCCGATGCCCATCCAGTCACTCGATATCACCTCGCTCGCGATGGACCGCGGGGGGAACAGGGTCGTCGACCAATTCAACTTGTCGCTTTTCCCCGGCGAATACTGCGTCGTCTTGGGGCCCAGCGGCTGTGGAAAGAGCACGCTGCTCCACGGCATCGCTGGTCTCATCGAAACTGCCGAAGGTTCGATCGTGATCGATGGCCAAGACGTGACGCACACGGCGGCTCGCAAACGAGACGTCGGCCTGTTGTTCCAGCATGACACGATGTACCCGCATCTGACCGTTGAACAAACGCTTCAGATCGCGGTCCGGGCCAATCCCAAACGCCGTCTGACGGCGGCCGAAATGGACCAACGAATCCATTCCATCACGGAAACGATGAACCTGGACCCCGCCTGGCTGCCTCGACGCCCGGAGACACTCAGCGGTGGACAACGACGCCGGGTGGCGATTGCCAAAACATTGATTCGCCAGCCTTCCGTCTGCTTGCTGGACGAACCGATGGCAGCGATCGATCGGCTGGCATCCGAGAGGTTGCTGGAACGCTTGGCCGACGTTTCCAAGCAATCCGATTCGACGACGTTTGTGCACGTCACCCACGACGGCGAAGAAGCGATGCGTTTGGCCGACCAGATCGTCGTGATGTCAGGCGGACGCATCCTGCAGATTGGATCTCCGAGTGAGATCTATCAATCACCCAACTCGGCGGAGGTTGCTCTCGCACTCGGGTCGCCGTCCTGCAATTTGCTGGCGATCGATGAAGTGCTCGCAAGTTGCCCAGCACTTGGCGAGGCACTCGCACTGCCGGAGGGTCAGCCGAACGCTGACCACGCGATCATGCTTCGCCCGGAGGCAATTCAACTGGTTGCCCCCGACCTCAACCAAGAGCACGCCTCCACCGTGACCGAATCGGGCCTGTGGCAATTCCCCGTGACCCTCTTGGAACGACGTGATCTGGGCGGCCGCTTTCTCTTTCGACTGCAACCCACCGACTCCGAAAACTCACCACCGCTCTCCGCAACCGTCTTTCAAAACTCGATTTCGGCAGAGGTGGGGACTCGGTGGATTTGCCAAGTCTCCATCTCGGATCTGCGAATCGTCGCTGGGTCGGCCCGGAACTCCCGCTCACACAGCATTTGACTCTGCACTTGCACACTCAGTCCCCGGCACTCCTCAACAGGTCGGCAGGAGTCTTTCGGCATTTGAGCTGTTTTGCTGTTCCCATGTACAATTGGTGCGAATGCCCAAACGGCTCACACCGTTGTGCCCGATCATTCCTGCCGACCTGCTTGAGACCTGTGGCAGGACGGAATCGTAGGTTACGATGTCTCGATGAAATCGAAACGCACCAACAATCGACGCGGCAAGCCCAAGCAACGAAATCTCAAAGGCGGGACGGACGACGGCAAGCCCACCAAGCTGAGAATTATCGGCGGTGACATGCGTGGCCGTCCGGTGACGTATCACGGCGAGGAGTTCACTCGGCCGATGCGTGACAGCGTCCGTGAAAATCTGTTCAACATCCTGGGCCGAGCCTGTCGCGGCACGATCGCGTTTGACTTGTTCGCCGGCACTGGTGTGCTGGGCCTGGAATCGATCAGCCGTGGTTCCACTCGAGCGGTCTTGGTCGAACCGATGCGGAAAGCAATCGCCCAAATTCGCGACACAACCGAGCGACTGGGGATTGAAGACAAAGTCCGCTTGGTGATGGGCGACGCCTTCGCTCTGGCGGATCAATTGTTGCAGCCATCCGGGCCGGAAGACGACACGGCTTGGATCGTCTTCCTCAGCCCTCCGTATCGCATGTGGACCGACCCCGAGTTCTACCCCAAGCTGAAGTCGATCATCGTCCGAGTCCAGCAATACGCCCCTCCCGGCAGCGTCCTGGTCGTTGAGACCGACAACACGTTTGACCTAGAACAACTGCCGCTGGGCGACTGGGACGTCCGGACCTATGGCATCACGCATCTGGCCTTCTTGGAACCCGGCAACGTGTGCGGCTTGGTCACTCCTTTTCCAGTTCCTGAATGAACCGCAGCAACAACGGGTGTGAGGGCTCAGCCATCTGACCGTGGTTGTATCCGTCGAGTTCCATCAACTTGGTATGAGGGTGACCGACGACTTGCATCATCCGCCAAAGGTACGCGTTCTCCTCATAGCGTCCGAGCATTTCCAGTTCGCGGTCGCCGGTGATCAATAGCAACGGCGGAGCGTCCTTGCGAACATGGAACAGCGGTGCCATGTCGTCGACGACCGGCTGACGACCACCGATGCCTTGCTCTTTGCGAACCGTGAAGTGTGTGATGGTGTGGCCGCTGTAAGGGATCAAACCCGCGATCTGATTCGCGTCGATGTCATGCTCTGCGAGCCAACGCTGATCCAATCCAACCATGCTGGTCAAATACCCGCCGGCCGAATGACCGCTGACGTAAATGCGTTTGGGATCACCACCGTATTGCTCGATGTTTTGGAAGACCCAAGCCACGGCGGCCGCGGCGTCTTCCACATACGCAGGTGATTTGACCTTGGGGTGCAAGCGATAGTTCACCGCTGCAACGGCAATTCCCTGATTGAGCAAACCATCGGGAAAGGATTTGTTTCCTCCGGTCAGTCCGCCACCATGAAACCAGACCACCGTTGCGAAACCTTTCTCATCGGTTGGATGAATCAGATCGAGGCGGCAGCGTTCCTGCTGGTAATCCGTCAATCCATCCCCGGTCCGATACAGCACGTCCTGGTGCGTTTGAGTGCCGGGCTTGGTCGTGATTGAATCTTGGGCTGCCACCACGCCGCCCCAAACGAAAAGAATCGCAACCAGTGCGATTCGCGAATCAACAATTCTTTGCACTTCAAAACCTCATGCAGCGGGACAAAGGAACCGCTGCATGATAGTCGATCGAAGGCTCACGAGCGGGTGAAGCTCAGGCCACCGTTCGTGCCGCCACCCACTCGGAAGACAAAACCACCGTTTTGGCTGGGCGTCCAAGTGCCTTCCATTTTCTGCAGGTCTTCCGAGCGAACCAAAGTCAGGCTGCCGCCATCCAATCGATACTGGCCAGAGAATTGGCTGGTGCTTCCCGACTTCGATGCCACCCAGACAAACGATCCGTCGGAATCCAACTTCAGCGACACCGACTGCTCACCGGGCAAGGAAACGTTCCACGATCCAACATGAGGCTGAGCAGGCGAACTGACACTGGAAGCCGAAGTCGCCGTTCCAAACGTCGGAATCTGCGAGGGGGTCGGTGCTGGGGCCGCGGCTTGAGTCGGTGCGGAGGCCTGAGTTGGCGTGACAGCACGTTGGTTGACCGAAGCCAACATAGCGAGTGCGGATGCTTCCGCCGAGGCAGCGGGCTGAGTCGCAGGTGCAGGTTGGACAGCGGGCTGAGCTTGCTGTTGCACAGGTGCCTGCTGCTGCACAGTTGACTGCTGCTGAATGGATGCTGGCTGTTGTGCGAGAGCACTTGGTTGCCTGGCAGGCTGCTGAACGGATGCGGCTTGCTGCTGCACCTGCTGGGCTGGCACCTGCTGACCAGCGAAGTTGCCCTGGGCAGGTTGCTGATTGAATGGTTGTTGGACAGGCTGTTGCGGTGCAAAGGATTGACCGGAGACGGTCTGACCAGCAATCGGTTGGTTCGAGAACGACTGCGAAGCAACGGGCGAAGGCTGAACGTTGACAGGAGCATTGTGATAAACCGGAGCTTGCCGGTAAGTCGGTTGAATCGAACGGTAGGAAGGTGTCGGGGCGGAGTAGCGATTCGATGTGCGAGCCGAGTGGATCTGCGCCACAACCCGCGAAACTCCGCTGCGACGGGCCCCACCACAGGCTTGGGCTTCGAGGGCTGGCCCTGCCACGGTGCTGATCACGGAAGCGGCCAAGATCCATTTTTGAGCTTGAATTTTCATCGTTCTGTCTCCGGTCTTTGGAAAGTTTGGATTTGCGTCGCGGCGATGTCTTCGCCTTACAAACTGCCAAGCGGCAGACCTCAGGATGCGTTACAGAGAAACTTCGAGTTTTTCGAATGACGTCGGATTCACTTGGCCAACCACGATGCGAGTGTCTGGGTCGACGTCTCGGTCTTGGTTTCTTCCGGCGTCTTGGATTCCAGTTGTTTGCTCATCGCTCCGGCAATCCGGGCGACATAGTCGATCGAGGCCGCCACGGCTTCGTCCGGAGCGGTCGCATCCAATTTCGCGACATAGAGGATCAGAAACTCGTCGGCCCCGTTCTTTTCCACGACCCAACCGCCAATTTTCGTGGCAGAGTTTTGACGCATCAGTCGCATCATCAGCTCCGCGGAGGGCTGTTCACCGCTGACCGAAACCAACGACCAGATCTTTCGCACGTCGGCACGCTGGAAGTATTCGGTGTCCTTGGCGACGAAGACGGACTGCGTGGAACCCGATGAGAGCTTCTGCTTGACCTCGTAGTGGCCGGTGGAGTGCAACTCAAACGCCACCTCGGCGTTCTTCAGGACGACGCGGCTGCCCAAAGGAGCTGATTTCCAAGGGCTTTTGACGAAAGCCTTGATCTCCTGAACGTCCACGCAGTAGCTGACCAAATTCTGGGAGGGTGAAAACGACTGAGCAATCGCGATCAACTCGCCGGCTTGGTTGACGACCGGCCCGCCGCTGTCGCCGGGTTTGATTGGCGTCTGGGTTTCGACGACGCGAAAATCGTGCTCACCATGGTCCGATTTGAATTTCTTTTGGTAGACCGACCGGACGGTTCCGCTCGTGTAGACCCACAGGACATCGGAACCACCTGGGTTGCCAATCAAATCCACCGATTCGCCGGTTGTGACGCTCGCTTCAGCCAACGTGATCGCTTCGGCACGCTCGGGCACCTCAGCCAACTCGATCAGGGCCAAGTCACGCTTGCGATCGACGGCGACGATCCGGCCGGGCTGAGCCAATTTCAGGACCGAATCCAGGTATTGCTTGCGTTTGACCATGGTTTCGCCGTTCTTCTTCTCAGGGAAGAAAACCACCGCGGTGCGACTGTCACCGACCACGTGAGCGTTGGTCAGAACCAATTTTTTGTCGGCGTCGATGAAGACGCCCGTTCCGGTCGAGGTTTGGTCTTCCCCGTTGGCGGTGATGATCCAAACGGTCGATGGCAGGGCTTTTTGGTAGGTTTCGCCGCCCGCCATGGCGCTCGTGGATTGCAGTGAGATGACCAGCACGAGGGCAGGGCAGAGCAGTGACATCCAACGGTGAAAGGCAATTCGAAGCATTCGAGTCAGGCGGCAGCGGAACATTGGAATCACCCCATCAAATCAGGTGTGTGCGGAACAGGGAACAAGAGACCCAGCGGATTCTGTCGCCGGGTGTTACCGAAAATCATTTTTGACGCTTGAAATTCACTTGGACGGCTCCAATTTCCAGTTCGAACTGGTCGGCATCGCTCCAGGTCAGTGGAAAGACCAACGGTGCCCCCGTATCGGCTTGCAGCGAGAACTGGCCTTCTTTCAGGGAGTATTTCCCGGACGACACCGTCGACTTGGAATCTTTGACGTGCACCAACTGAAACGGCCCCGAACCATCCGAAGTCGCCTTCAACCCCATGGCGTAGGCCTCGCCGGAAACTGGAGTCGCCAGCCATTGCCCGACCAGAGAGAACTCAGCGGCTGCCGTCTTCACCGGGCTTTCCGATGCTTCCGCTTGAAATTGCGACCAGGCAGGTGATTTTTCCACCGCGAATTGGCTGAGCGATTGCAGCTTGGCCCGCAGCGACTCGGTGGTCAGCCCCACAGCGGACAGCGTTGAACGCAGCACCAACTGCCCCGGTTTGCCAGCCTCCGCCGATTCGCGGTTGACACCAAAGAAGGTTGCCGGGGTCGCTTGCCCGACTTCCATCAGCGACAGCCAGATCGCTCGTTCGCCTTCGACAGGCGTTTCGCCAAGTGTGACCAAAGCCATTTCGAAGACCACCTGCGGCGATTCGCCTTGGATGGTCATGCGAGTCGAAAGACTCCACTTGTCCGATTGGCTGACCAACCGAATCGCTCCCAATTCACGAACGGCATCTTCATCGATCGCTTTCGCGAGCGGGAAGAGTTCGTCCAGGTCCTCGATCGCGTCGACTTTCGCAGCTTCGGCCTGGATCGTGAGCGTGGGCTTTTCGGACGCGGTGGTCAATTTCGAAGACGCGGTGGTGAAAACCGAGTCGATCGCAACCTTTGAGAACAGTTCATCATCCGTCAAACCGCGGGCGGCGGGCAGAACAACGAACAACAGAGCCAGACAGAGACTGTGGTGTGTGAGACGCATGGGTTCGCTCGTTTTAAAAAGGGAAAAGGATCACGCACGCGTGTGGGCGATGCTTTCCAAGCGAAACCTCGGGCGAGTTGTTACCGATTGGAGTTTCAAAAACAAATTCGTTTTTTCCAGTAACAACTTCGGCCCTCGACCGCTTAGCCGTTCAGTCACAAGACGAACGACAGCGAACCGACGCGGCAAACTCGCTGGCGACTTTCTTCACCGCCGCAAAACAAACTTCCTGACTGGAAACAGAACGATGTCCACACGAACCCTGATCACCGCTGCTTTGGCCCTGACCTTCTGCTTGGCTGGCACCGCCGTCCAAGCCGACGACAACCTGCTCGCTCGCTTGGCCGCCGCCGAGAGCAACAACACAACCGACATGGAAACCGCCGACGCAGCCTCGGCGGACGACATGCAACTCGGATTGGCAGACGTCGAATCGCTGCTCAACGATGGCGAAGAGGGAGTGGATTCGGAAGAAGCGGTCGCTGCCTGCTATCGCCGCTTCCGTGGCAGCTACGGCCACCGCAGCTATGGTCACCGTGGCTACGGCTACCACAACCACTACAGCTCGTACTACAGCCCTTACAGCTACGCCTCTTACAGCTATGCCCCAGTCGTGCACTACAAACCTGTTGTGCACCACTACTACACCCCCGTCTACACCAGCTACTGGGGATGCTGGTGAACCATTTCACCTGGTGATTGTCTCGCCACACCGGATCACCACCAACGCACGGCATGCCCGGCACATCCCACCAGTGGATTGCCGGGCTTTTTCATGAATCATTTAAAACGTCTCCAAGGCACAATCCCATGTATCGCACAACCTTTTCCGTGAAGGCACTCAACACGGCCATCCTGTTCATCGCATTCGTGACCATCGGCATCGTCGCGTGCCAAGGCCAAGGCTTCCTCGTTCCAGATGACGAAATTGGCGACTTGGAAATCGTCGAAGTCAAACAACTCCCGGTCATCGATCCTTCCTGCGGCCCCCGTTTCGGAATCGTGATCGCCAACCAGAGCAACCGCTGCGTCGAGAACTTTCACGTCACCGCCATCGGATCGCTTGGCCACGCGATGCCACATTCACCACGCGTCACCGTGATCGCCAAACACATTCCCGCCAACGGAGCTCTGCAGGTGGAAGTCGCACTGCCCATCGAGACACTTGCCATGGGCAACCGCGGTGGGCTGATCATTGGGCTGCAACACCTGACCGTGCACATCGACAGCTGGGACGAATTCTTCGAATGCGACGAATTCAACAATCGCAAATGCTTCCCATTGGATTCCTTGCCAATCGAAACCATCGAGGCTGTGGCGGTCGAAACAACGATGGAAATCGCTCCCGCAGCAGCAACCCTCGAAACGACCGTGCAACCCAACGCTGGAATTCCGGCGAATGTTGCACCGCAGGCTGGCGAAATTGGTCCCCCCGCACCCGCCAACGCCGCCGTGAATCCCCAAGACCCACTGCGTTCGGCCATCGAACAAATCACACCCAACGCGAACATCCTTTCGCAGTGAATTGTTTCAACCGAACCTCCCTCGAGCCAACGGTCAGGCCTCAACGCGGCGTGGCCGTTGTTTCGTTGGACAACACCTCCGCCAGCACGGCCCAAGTCCGAACGATGATCCGGTAACTGGCAAACGCACCAAGCAGCCCAATCATGCCCGCGATGATTGCGATCAACAGATACTCCTTCGCTTGACCTTCCCCAAACGCGATCAAGGCCGCTCCCATCAACGGGATGACCGCCGCGATCAACAAAAAGGATTCGCTATCACCGATCATCTGTTGAGCATGACGTTCGAAGTTGGGATCCCGCATCGTCGGTCGAATCATCCTCGGGTAGTGCACACAGGTGGCGACCACGTTCAACGCAAACAGCGGGTACGCCATCGCCACGCCACCACAAATCATCAGAGACGCAAAGAAGTGAATGGCCTGCCCATCCGTGAACTCGTCGAACCTGGCTTTCAACAACAGGGGGTAAACAATGCCAGCGATCAACCAACAGGTGCCTCCAATCGATGCGGCTCGATACCCCAACCGCAACATGGAATTGAGTTCGTCTTCGCCGACAGAATCACCTTGCTGCGATGCCTTCAACGCTCTCGCGGACGCGCGCGTGTAAACGACGATCAATCCCACCCCCAACGGAAACGCAACTGAATTGACCCAAATGGCAAACTCATCCAGGCTCGGCCGCATTCCCTCCGGCATGATCTCGCTGTGATTGTAAAAGTAATTGATGAATCCGGCCGCAATGTTGGGCAGCAAGATCGAAACCACGGAAAGCCACCACGGAGAAATCCTTCCCAACACGTGCGTCCACGAGCCCGCCTTGGGATCAAACAAACGAGCGGCTTCCGGATGCATTGCCAATCGCAGGCTACCGCCCATCGCCGTGCCGTTTTCAGGACGCCCCGCGGGATCCACCGACAACGCGGATCGCAACACGCTTTCCAAGACGCGTTCCGACGGTGTGTCCAATCGCTCGGGAATCAAAAACTCTCGCTGGCGGGCGGCGTGCTGTTCTTCCAACAACTCCGTCCAGGACGGCGTCCCGCCAGAACAATCAAAGGGTCGTTTGCCTTGCCACAATTCCCACAACAACACCGCCAACGAATACAAATCCGCCGCCTCACCCACGTCTTCAGGAATCCCCTTTCGCGTGATGCTCATCGCATCAAGATGCTCGGGAGCCATGTAACCGACCGAACCACCCAGCGAGGAGGCGGCTCCGGCACGACCGGAGGTCCCAGCCATCGACACATTGAAATCAGCGAGCTGTGGCAAACCTTCCGCGGTCAACAAAACGTTCGCCGGTTTGACATCGCGATGCAGGACACCGGCTTCATGCGCCGTGTGCAACGAGTCAGCCAACTGCAAACCAACCCAGGCGACCACCTTGGACCATTCGCAACCCGACAACCACGTCCGCGTGGTCGAACGATCCGGCACCACCTGTGCCGATTCGAGCAACGCCTGATCCACCGACTGCAGATAAACGTCGCCATCGCGGTTGACCAGCGGAACCGAGCGAGCCAAACGGACAACTTCCGACAACGTGCCGCCGGGATGGAACTGCATGTAGAGCAAGTACAACTCGGACAAGTTGCCATGCGCTTCGTCATCACGGACCGCCACCTGCCGCTGATCAAAGACTCGCACGATGTTGGGATGATCGAACTGCGCGAGTGCTTGAGGCTCGTCCCCCGTGTCGTTGGCAACTTTCAAAGCGACCAATCGCGACATCGAATTCTGGCGAGCCAGGTACACATGAGCGAACGCACCCTCTCCCAGTTTCTGAATGATCTCAAAATCATCCACCACCGCTCCCACCTTCAATTCCGTCGGCGGCCCACGGCGAGGCGTTTTCGCAATCGACGCGTGCTGCTCCGGCGACGAATCAAACAGCGGTTTCAACACCCGCTCCAAATGCGGGAACCGATCTTGGTAGTCCTCGTGCTCTGGGGTTTGCCCACATTCGCGGCGGAGCTGAATCTCTTCCATCACCAAGTCAAATGGCGCTGACTCCGCTGTGAACCATTCGGGAAACGCCTCAAAGTAGTCGTCCAGCCATCGCGGGCATTCGTTCTGAACAGCGATCGCCATGCTCATCTTCACCATTTCCACCAAGACGAAACGGCCCGATCGATCGCCCGCCTCGGCATCGCTCTGAACGCGTTCCGGGAGCAACTCCCAAACTCGCTGGGGAGTCCCACCGTCATCGTGTTCCGCCAAGCGTTCCAAGCACTCCAGCAGGATTTCATCCAAATCCAGCGTGGAATCCTCCGCGGTCGTTGAGGCACGGCGTTTGGAAGACAGTCGAGACGTCATGACGCGGAAGGGGTGTTTCGAGATTCATCGAACTGGAAGACATGACGGCACGCCCATGATAGCGATCCCCCCGGTAAGATGGCATGCACCGATCAGGTTGCCCTTTCTCGCCCGCCCGCCACTCGCTGGTTCTCCTTCGGTTCCCACGATGAACGACGAAAGCTCTCCCGACCCATCCAGCTCCCAGACGGACGATCCGCTGGTCCAGCGAATCCGCCAGCGAGACGTGGACGCGTTGGGCGAATACATCGCTCAGCACCGCGAGTCGTTGTTCCGGTTTGTGAAATCCATCACCGGCGAACACCTGTTGGCGATGGTCGAAGTCGACGATTTGATCCAAGAAATCGCCACGGCCGCCATTTCAGGTTTGCCGACCGCACCGCTGGACCAATACTCCGTGATGCAGTGGTTGCAACAACTCGCTCGCAGACGCGTGGTCGACGCCCACCGATTCCACTTCGATGCCAAACGCCGCGACGCGGGTCGGCAACAATCCATTCATGGCGGCGGTGCGTCGGGTGGTGATGACGGAGCCATGGGCATGGAACAAATGCTCGCCGCCAGCATGACCTCGCCGAGCGCCGTGGTCAGCCAAAACATTCGACTCAACGCGATGTCTCAAGCCATCGGGCAACTGAGCGAAGAGCAGCAAACCGTGATCCGGCTACGTTACGTCGACGGCATGCCGACCAAACAGATCGCGGAACAACTCGGCAAAACCGACGTTTCCATCCGAGTCCTGCTGTCACGTAGCATGCGACAACTCGAAAAACAACTCGAAGCCAACCGCCCCACACGCTAAGCAACGCTCGATCCATCCGTGTCGGGCTGTCGTAATGGATGAGGCCACGAGTCCCTTTGAACTCATAAAGTGCCAGTCACTTTGTGGAGAGGGCTAGGGGCTTCGACGGGCTTGGAAGCCCATCGTACGGGGACGCGAGCCGGGGGGATCGTTCGGCGATTGGGCGGCAAGCACTTGTCGTCGCGCCGCGACTTGTTTTTTTGGGTGCCGGGGTGATCGAACAACCGCGGAGCGGTGACAGTTGTCAGCCTCGGGTTTCAACCCGAGGTCTCGATTCCTCCCCCCTTGCTCGACAAGCCGCGGAGAAATCTGCTCCACGCTCCAGGTCAAATTCCGCCTGTTCGTGCAGTCGGATTCTCAACCGTGCCGCTCCCGCAATCGCTTCTTAGCATCAGCCCAGTCAACGAGCTTTGCCGTCCCATCCTCCAGTGACGCTCGCCGCTCGGCGAGCACATCACCATGCCAACCGGGCGGCTCCGTCCCCCCCGGAACCGAAGACAAGCGGTCCCAGATCAGCTGCAATGCTGCAATTTGCTCAGTTCGCGACATGCTGTCGACGAGAGTTTCAATTCCCATTTCAGTTCTCCCTGTCGCGCCATTTTAGCCAGGACCTCGCGAGATCGCAATCAAGCCCAATTTCAACCGGATAAGGACCAGGCGAACATCGCTCCAAACGCTTCACCAGCACGTCGCGAAAACGCTTCGCGTCTAATTCTCGCTCGCACGAACTCGTAACGAACTCGTAACGAACTCGTAAGGTGCCAGCCACTTTGTGAAGTGGGCCGGGGCGGACACTTCGTTGGGCGGACGATGGATTGGAAGCGGTTGCCCCGGTTTTCGATCTTTCCCACAGGCCTGGCTGACGACGTCGAGGACATTGGCCTGGTGGTGTTGCCGTACAAGCGCAGCAGAGAAGAACAGTTGGTCTCAACTGTCCTGTCGGATCAAGCACGAACGCGAGTTCGGCGGTTGCTTCGAGACTGCTTAGCTGAAGCAGGCGGCCGCTTGGACTTGACCGCGATGGTGGTGACGGCCGGTGCGTTCAGCGTCGGCTTTCAGCGATTCTGGGCGACCGACGCAACTCGACTTGCCGAAGTACTTCTGCCAATCCCACACCAAGTCTCGCCACATGGATGCGTCGATCCCGACTTCGGAAAGCGTCTTCGCGAGACGCTTGGGTAACTCCGCAACCTGACCGGCAACCGATTGGGCTGCTGTCCAGTCCAGCAGACGCTTGTAGTCGCACCAACGAATGTTCAAGAACCCACGGTCACTGCTGCGAAATCCTTTCGTGTGGACTTGCGGTTCAGTGGACAGTTGAGCTTCGCCCAGTGTCAGGGGGCTCAACCATCCATCACGCCGGATTCGTTTCCCTGTCGGATTGCGACGCTTCGTCTTGCGTTTTTGCTGGAGGACTTCGAGCGGCGTTTCTCGAATGTTGCGTCCGGCTTCTTCCGTTGGAATCGGCTTGAGATCAAACGCGGCGGAAGGGATTTGTTCGCCCTTGCGTGCTTCGATTCGGTCGTAGGCACTGGTGTGCAGACTGGACTCAGGGGACGCTGTCATTGCCGCACGGACTGGATTCAAATCGACGTACATACTGCACGCCAGCAAGCCTGCTTCATCGACAATTTTTTGAGCCTTGAAACGCCCCTCCCAAAACCTGCCGGTGCACTCGTCTTGTTTGTTCGCCATCCTGGCAATCGGTTCCGCCAAGGCTCTCATGAACCAAGAGATGTCCGACAGTCGAAGGCGAACTTCGGCCAATCGTTCTTTGTTCCGGACCAGCATCTGAACGTCGTTTTCAGTGGGCTCGGCCAAGTGTTCTTCAAGTCGTCGGCCAGGGAAGACACGCAGCCAGCGAATCGCCACTTCCTCATCGCTCCACTGGGCGCAGACGTCCGGGCGATTGCGGAGAATCTGATGAAGGTGATTGCTCATCACCGCGTAGGAAAGGACATCGACGGCGAACACCGAGGCGAGGGCTTCCATCCGCCGGCGAATCCATTCCTTGCGGAACGAGTAGTCCTTGCCTGTCGCGTGATCGACACCTGCGAGGAAAGCTCGCCGCACACACCGCTGAACAACATGCACGATCCCAACTTCGCTTGCATCAAACTGTTCACATCGCTGAGGTCGCGGCATGGCAAAGCTCTCCCTCTCGGAACCGACTGACAAGACAACTGGATCCTACGCAGCGGCGGTTGGGAGTCAATGTTTGGTGGGTGGCACCATCCGGTTCAAAACTGACGCGGTGGGTTGGGACGGAGGGGCGGTGGTGATCCGAATTCTTGGCGAATCCGGCTACGGGGTGGGAAAACATCGAGAGGATTCTCGTCCGCTACTGGTAGATCTTCACCGAATCAACCAACATCTGCACCGGAAATTCGGTGGTGGCATCCGGCGGGCCCAGAAATCCTCCTCCGACGGCGACGTTCATCAACAGATGAAACGGTTGATCAAACGGGGCAGGGTACTTGCCGCCAGAGCTTTCCCATCTCGTTTGCTTTTGCACTGATTTTCCATCGATCAACCATTCGATTTCGTTCGCTCGCCAGTTCACGGCAAACGTGTGAAAGTCATCGGCGAAGGTTCCTTGCTCCAGCGTGTATTCATCGCCCGTGTGAATGTTGCTCGGCCAGGGTGCGCCGTGATGCAGCGTCCCCAACACGACATTGGGTTGCTGGCCTCGCATCTCCATGATGTCAATCTCGCCGCTGGCCGCCCAACCACCGTATTCGTCCTTGGTTGGTAACATCCAAATCGCCGGCCAGATGCCTTGTCCTTGGGGCAACTTCGCTCGCACTTCGATGCGACCGTACTTCCAATCCCCTCGGTGCTTGGTTCGAACTCGCCCCGACGAGTACTCTCGCGACGTTCCGCTGATGGCCGCGTTGTCACGCCGAGCCTCCAGAACCAGACAGCCATCCTCGACTCGCACGTTCTCAGGGCGGTCGGTGTAGATCTGAAGCTCGTGGTTGCCACCGCCGAACGCGTTGACCTCGACCTCCCACTTGGAATAGTCCAACGAGTCCCCGCTGAAATCGTCTTGCCAAACCAATCGGTCAAACGTCTGAGCGTTTGCGTGGCGGAAACTGCATCCAAACATCGTGATCGCCATTCCGACAGCGACCGCGAGTCGGATCATTCTGCGAAACCGCGTTTGCGGAGCAGGGCTTCTGTGTCGACATCACGACCGCGGAAATTGCGGTAGGTTTCGACGGGATCGATTGTGTCGCCGACACTGAGAATGTGATCGAACAGCTTCGAAGCGGTTTCCTCATCGAAGAAGCTTCCTGCCTCGACGAACATCTCCGCCGCGTCTGCCGTCAGCGCGTCGCTCCACAGGTAGCTGTAGTAACCGGCTGAGTACGCGTCGCTGCTGAACAGGTGACTGAAGTGAGGCAAGCGGTGACGCATCGGCAATTCGTCTGGCATGCCGATCTCCGCCAACGCCGACTTTTCAAACTCACTGACGTCAATGTCGCCGGCCTGCAACTGGTGCAGCTGCATGTCCAGGATCGCACAGGCCAAGTACTCGACGGTTTCAAACCCGCTGTTGAACTTCGACGAAGCTTCGATCTTGTCGAGCAGCTCTTTCGGCATTGGCTCGCCGGTTTCGTAGTGCGTCGCGTAGCGAGTCAACACTTCGGGCGTCGACAACCAATGCTCCAACACCTGCGAGGGGAACTCGACAAAGTCGCGAGCGACGTTGGTGCCGGACTGCGATGGATAGTGCACACGACTGGAAAGTCCGTGCAGGGCGTGGCCGAACTCGTGGAACAACGTGGTCGCGTCGTCCCAGGAAATCAAAACCGGCTTGCCGTCCGCAGCGGGAACGAAGTTGCTGTTGTTGGACACGATTGGTGTTCGCACGGGAACGTCCGCGGAGGCGGGATCAAGATCCCATCCTGATTGGCCTCGGTAATCCATCATCCATGCACCGCTGCGTTTGCCTTCGCGAGCGAATGGGTCCAGGTAGAACAGTCCCACGTGGCTTCCGTCGGACTTCTGCACCACTTCGTAAACGGTGACATCGGGATGGAACACAGGCAAGTTGCCGATGGGCCGGAACTGGAACCCGAACAGTTCCTCCGCACACCACATCATGGCTTCGACCAAGCGATCGAGTTGCAGATAAGGACGCACTTCCGCCATGTCCAAGTCGTACTTTTCAGCCCGGACCTTTTCGGCGTAGTAGCGGTAATCCCACGGTTCGATCTTGATTTTCGGTTTACCAGCCGCTTGCATTTCTGCGTCGGCGATGGCTTGCATGTCCGCCACTTCCGTCGCGACACGCTGCACGGCGTGAGGCCAGACCTTCATCATCAATTCCATCGCACGATCGGGGGTGCCCGCCATCGTGGATTCCATTCGCCAATGAGCGTGTGTGGGATAGCCAAGCAACTTGGCGCGGGCCGCACGCAGATTCAAGATTTCGCGAATGATGGCTTTGTTGTCGTGGGCATCGTTGTTGTCGCCGCGGAAGTAGTAGTTCCGCCAAACCTGTTCGCGAAGCTCACGATCATCCGCGTTTGTCAAAAACGGGTCCATCGACGAACGCGTGTTGGTCACAGCCCATTTGGCCTTGCCGCCTTTTTCTTTCGCAGCGACCGCCATCGCATCGCGACTCGACTGCGGCACACCAGACAATCGCGACTCATCGTCAATCCAAGTGACGTGGCCCTTCTCTTCTTCCAAAACGTTTTGGTTGAAGTCGGTGAACAACCGAGCCAATCGCGTGTTGATCTGCGACAGCTTGGATTTGTCCTCTGGGCTCAACCGAGCCCCACGACGGACAAAGCTCTTGAATGTTTCATCCAGCAAACGCTTCGCATCATCATCCAGAGTGACGGTCTTCTTCTCGAAAACGTCGTCATGAATCGCTTCGATGCGAGCAAACAAAGCCACATTCTGCGTGACTGAGTCCGAGTAAGCAGCCAACTTGGGTGTGACGCTGCGTTCCAAATCCGGGATCGGCCCCAGGTTCAGGTTCCCCGCGTGCACGTCGAACAACACCTCGACTCGGTGCAGGGCTTCACCCGCGGTTTCCATCGCGAGCAAGGTGTTCTCAAACGTGGGCGCCGCCGACTGATTGGCAATTTGATCGATTTCCTTTTCAGCCTGCACGATCGCAGCGTCAAAGGCGGGACCAAATTCATCGACACGGACTTCGTTCCACGGCGGCACCCCGCCATGAGGCCCCGGCCAGGGTTTCAAAAGCGGTGAATTTGAAAGGAGAGATTGCGAGCTGTTCACGGAAGTTTCTTGTGAATAGGAAGGCTGGACCAACACGATCGCGGCAAGGAAGCTTGCCGGAACAACACACCATCTCATTTGATGAACCCTTTGGATTTCAGAAGTTCCACCACCGCATCCGCACAGTCAGCGATGGAAGTGGTGGAGGCGTCGACGGCCAAGTCAGGATCGCTTGGAACGTCGTAGGTGGCAGTCACACCGGGGAAGTTCGCCAGCTCGCCAGCATCCGCTTTCGCGTACTGCCCCTTGGTATCCCGTTCCCGGCAAACTTCCAATGGAGTCGCGACGTGAACGACCAAGAACTGATCTTCGCCAATCAGCTTGCTGACTTTCTGACGCACATCATCGGACGGTGCCACCAAGGATGCCAAGCAGATCAGCCCAGCATCATTCAGCGTGTGAGCCAAGTGCCCGCTGCGACGCAAATTTTCACTGCGATCATCCGCGCTGAAGCCCAAATCACGGCTCAGCCCGCGACGAACATACTCGCCATCGACCACAGCAACTGATCGGCCCGCGTCAAACAACTTGCGTTCCACGGCTTGCGCGATCGAAGTCTTGCCGCTCCCGGTCAGCCCCGTCAGCAGCACCGTGGCTGGTTTCTGTCCGAATCGTGCCAAACGCTCTTCCGCGGTCACGGCCGAGAGAGTGTCGCCGGAATCATCCGATGAAGCTTCGTCGTCCCAAACCGACTTGTGACTTCCGGTGGTCCCGCGATCCAGGATCATGCCCGCGGCAACGGTCGCATTCGTGATCCGATCGACCAGGATGATCGCTCCCGTGGTTCGGTTGCGACGGTATGGGTCGTAGTGAATCGGTGCCGACAAAGACAATCGAACACGTCCGATTTCGTTCAGTTCCAGAGTCGGTGCTGGCAAGCGATGCAGGTCGTTCACATCGACTTTGTAAGCCAACGTTTCGACATTCCCTGGGACCGTTTGAGTGGTGTGTTTGACGAGGTACGTCTTGCCAGGAACCATCGCCTCTTCATTCATCCAAACCAACATCGCTTCGACGTCGGAACCGCTTCGTGGCATGTTGCCACTGCGAACGATCATGTCACCGCGACTGGCATCGATTTCATCTTCCAATGTCAGCGTCACCGCCAATGGAGCGTAGGCTTCATCCAAGTTGCCGTCGTAGGTGACGATTTCTTTGACCTTGGACTTCTGACGACTTGGCAGGACGGTGACCTCTTCGCCTGTGCGAATGATCCCGGACGCGATCGTCCCACAGAACCCACGGAAGTTGAGGTTGGGACGATTGACGTATTGAACCGGCAATCGGAAATCTTGCAGGTTGCGATCCGAACCGATGTAAACGGTTTCCAAGAAATTCATCAACGTGCTGCCGGTGTACCACGGCATGTTCTCGCTGCGGTCAACCAAGTTGTCGCCGTTGAGAGCACTGATCGGAATGAAGTGCAGGTCAGGCAAGTCCAAGCGGGTGGCGAAATTGCGATAGTCTTCGCAGATCTCGTTGAAGCGTTCTTCGCTGTATTCGACACCGTCGATGTCCATCTTGTTGACCGCCACGACCACGTGACGGATGCCCAACAACGAAACGATGAACGAGTGGCGACGGGTTTGGGTCAGCACCCCGTGCCGCGCGTCGATCAGGATGATCGCCAGGTCCGCGCTGCTGGCACCGGTCGCCATGTTCCGCGTGTATTGTTCGTGACCGGGCGTGTCCGCGATGATGAATTTGCGTTTCGCTGTGCTGAAGTAGCGGTAGGCGACATCGATCGTGATGCCCTGCTCGCGTTCTTCTTTCAAACCGTCCATGAACAACGAGGGGTCGAATCCACCTGCCACGCTGCCTTGACGAACGGAGTCACTTTGGACCTTCGCCAATTCGTCTTCGTAGACCAACTTGGAATCGTAGAGCAGGCGGCCGATCAACGTGCTCTTGCCATCATCCACGCTGCCGCAGGTGATGAAACGCAACAATTGCTTTTGCTCATGCTGCTTCAGATAAGCATCGATGTCGGAGGCGATCAGATCAGATTGATGAGACATAGGAGGACAGCTTTTAGCAGTTAGCCGTTAGCTTCTAGCAACAGCCGATCGGAGGTACAGATTACGTTGAGACGGGCGCGAATGCCGCTTGGGCGGCACCGCTACCGACGAGCTAGCCGCTAGCTGCTAGTAGCCAGCAGCGGATCGCAAAGCGATCAAAAGTAGCCGCGTTCTTTTTTCTTTTGCATGCCGACGCCGCCTTCGTCTTGGTCAATGATTCGACCCTGGCGTTCACTGGTGCGGGTCAGCAGCATCTCTTGGATGACCTCGGGCAGTGTCGTCGCTTCGCTCTCGACCGCTCCGGAAAGCGGGTAACAACCCAGGGTTCGGAATCGCACCATCCGGGTCTCTTCTTTCTCGCCCGGCAACAAGGGCATGCGATCGTCATCACGCATCAACAACATTCCATCGCGATTGACGACTTGGCGAGGTTCCGACAGATACAGCGGCACGATGGGGATGTTTTCCATGTGGATGTACTGCCACACATCCAATTCGGTCCAGTTGCTCATCGGAAAGACGCGAATCGACTCGCCTTTGTTGACCCGACCGTTGTACAGGTTCCAAAGTTCGGGGCGTTGATTCTTGGGGTCCCAGCGGTGCGATTTATCGCGGAAGCTGAACACGCGTTCTTTGGCGCGGCTTTTTTCTTCGTCGCGACGGGCACCACCAAACGCGGCGTCAAATTGGTACATGTCCAACGCGGCCTTGAGCGCGTCGGTTTTCATCAATTCAGTGTGTCGCTCGCTGTCTTCCCACGGAGGGATGTTGGCTTTCAAGCCCTCTTCGTTGATGTGCACCAGCACATCCAAACCCAACGTGCCACGAACATATTTTTCGCGGTGCTCGATCATGTCCTTGAACTTGTACGTCGTGTCGACGTGCAACAACGGGAAGGGCAACTTCGCAGGGTAAAATGCTTTCAGGGCCAAGTGAAGCAGCACCGCGGAGTCTTTGCCGATCGAGTACAGCATCACAGGTTTTTGGAACTCCGAGACCACTTCTCGGAAAATGTGAATGCTCTCGGCCTCGAGCTGTTTCAGGTGAGTGAGGCTGTAATCGGACATGCGATCTTTGGAGAAAGAGTGAAACGAATCGGGTTCGCCGCGGCATCAAGCCTGGCAGTATAGACGGGGTGCAGAATCGATCCAGCCGGAAGGTCTTCCAGCAGGCTCAGCCCTTCTTTTTCTTCGTCAATTCCAAGATCACGCCTCGGCTGACATCGGCTGCCTCGGACGAGTCATCCGCTTCCGCCTCGGTGACCTCAGGAGCCAAATTCCCCAAGGGGTAGGTGGCCACAACGCGAAGATCCAGACCTTTGAGCACGCCGTGATGACGGGCCTCCCCCCGTTCGTCGACCCACTTGGGGCCTTTGATCAGCAACAGCCGGTCAAACTGACTCCAATGCGGCTCCACCCAACGGCAGAACTTTAACAGGCTGCCAACCGCTCGGCTGACGATCGTGGTGAAGCGAAAATCTTCCAGTAAATCTTCGCCGCGAGCCGCGTAAACCGGCACGGGCAGATTCAACTCGGTCACCAATTCGTCGAGCACCTTGGCTCGTTTGCCAACCGATTCGGCCAGAGCGACTTCGATGTCGGGCCGCAACATCGCCAATGGAATGCCGGGCACGCCGTTTCCGCTGCCCATGTCGAGGACCTCCTCGCCGGGCTGGATCAACTGAGCCAATTGCAGGCAATCACGTAAGTCGCGGGTGACGAACAAATCCCACGTCGTGTGCCGGGTCAGGTTGATCTGCTCGTTGTACCGCCACAGCGACTGCGCGTATTGCTGCAGCGACATGCCCAGAGGCTCGTCGAGCTCGAGTCCGAATTGTTCCAAGGCCGTTTTGAATTCTGCGTCAATCATGCCCGCAGGTCATACCAGGGGCGACCGAACCTGGGTAGCGGAACAGTGCCCCAGAATGGCCGAAAGACCACAAAAACGACCGTCAGACGGACTTCGCGAGCCAAAATGCCCGGATGAACGCTGGTCGCAGGCTTCCCGCGACGGTTTGGTTCCCCTGAGAGAACGCTCCCCAACACACCCGATCACTCCGGCAAACTGAAGTTCACCGGTGGAGTGGAGCCCGTGGCTTCTGTCGAAGCCGCTGCTGGGTCCGCCTTCGGCGAGCCAGCAGTCTGGCCCGCACTGGATTCCTGGAAGCTCACCGCGGAATTGCTGCCAGGAACAACTGGCTGGGTCGCAGTGGGCTGAATCGCACCAGGAATGGCGTAGCTGGGCGGAGCGGCATAGCTAGGCGGTGTCTGGTTTGCCATGTGGGCAGGTGCCGAAGCCACGGTGGCCACGGGTCCCGCCGCGGCACCAATCGCTCTGCCAGTCGATCCCGCCGAAGCGATGTTGGCAGCCGGCGACGTTCCCATTCCAGGGTTCAACTGAGCCAACATCTCACGAGAGCGATCGATGGCACGCTTGGTAGCCGGATCGCCTGCGGCGGAGGCTTCATGAGTGACAGCCTGCTGCAGGTGGATTTGAGCGTCCGCGTTCTGCCCTTTTTTGTAGTGCAAAAACGCCATGTTGAAGTGAGCCACGGCGGGTTTGTTGTTGGCCGCCAAGACCTTGTAGGCCTCTTCGCTCTGCCCCGATTCGAAGTGCACGCTGGCCAGGTTGTTGGCATAGCGAGATGTGCCGGGTGCCAGTTCCAAGGCGCGAGCCAAGGTTTGCACTGCCATCCCGTGCTGATTCAATTTCCCGAGCGTCAAACCCAGGTCGTTGTACAACGCCGCGTCGTTTGGGCTTTGTGCGATTGCTTTTTGAAAGAACTCCGCAGCCTTCGAATGATTGCCTTCTCGAAAATGCAGCCGTGCCACGCTGGTCAACGCGGAAGCGTGACTCGGTGATTCCTCGAGTGCCTTGGAATAGCTTTCCATGGCCTTGGTCAGATTGCCGGTCGATTCCCAAAGCTGTCCGTTGGCAACCAACACATCCGGTTCCAATTGACCAGGCTCGTTCTCCAACGACAACGGATCACTGTTGTAGTCGTTTTCTTTCGAATCACGACCAAACCAGCTGGCAACCGTTCCGGTGGTTTTTCCCCACGCGCTCTTGGTTGCATTGCCGACACCCCCTGCCGCTTTCCCGACCGAGTCCCCCGCAGAAGCGATGAAACTAGGGCCCTTGTTGGGCTCGCTGACCGTGGCTGTTCCCTTGCCTGCGAAGGGATTCATGGATGCCAACGACATTGATCGAGAGGCACATCCAGTGGAAGTCAACGTGAGGCAACCACCCACCACCAACGTGAAAATCCATTCGCGTTTGGCTGGATGAGTCTTGCGAGTTGCGTTTGGCTGACGTGTGGCGTCCATGTTTCACACTTCGTTAAGGAGCATTTGTGGCCGATCATTGCAACCGGCACCGCCCGTCTCTCACACATGTGTGAAACGGGCCTTTCGTTGGAAAATCAGATCACAACGGATCATTCCATTGGCTTTGATCGACCATTCGCTTGATCGACTTTAGGGCGTGCAACGATTTTTCTGAAAATCGGTTTTCAAACACATGTGAGCTCCGTGATGCTCGCGGCAGCCCCTGTTCACACACCTACCCATTGCCCTGCCAATTCGATTCGTCTGCACGAATCGTGAAGCCGCTGTTGCATTCTTATCGGTCAGGATCCGCACCGGATTCGATCCCAATTTGACGACAACGCGGCGATCTTTCTCCTCGCAGTGAAACTTGGGCGACGGACTTCCAAGTCCATCAATCACAACCCGACGCGTGACGGGCTGTTGATTCAATCAGCCGGAACGCGATCGCGTCCGGTTCGTCTCCGGTAACCGTGGGCTAGCGATGGACTGCGAAATGTTTGGTGCGATGGAGCGTATTCGTTTGCGCAAGTTTTCATCCCGGTAGGGATGTCAGATGGTAGCCGTCGGTAAGCGATAGCGCCACCGATGGACATGCCCCCCACGCCACCACTCACCATCCCGCCGTGGCCATTGGCCACGGCGGGATGGTGAGTTTTTCGGGGGCTCGTTGACCGGGGGTGTGCTGCTACGCAGCGACCCCCGGCTACCATCTGACATCCCTACCGGGATGGAGAAAGATGGAAGCCGGAAGAAAATTTACATCCGCTATCAAAGCGGCAATGGCAAAGATTTAGCAGTCCAGGCCAGCGTCCATCGGCTGATCGCTCAATCTGCGAAACGCACTAGATCAACAAGCCGGTGAGCGAGGGACCGCATCGCCTCTCCCACGAAGGCCCCGTCCGGGGCCGGGGTGTCTTCATGACAGGGCATCTCAAGAGGACTTTTTGATGATGCCTTTTTTCTTCGTCGCGGCTTTGGCAGTCTTCTTTTTGGCGGCCTTCTTCTTGGCTGTTTTCTTTTTCGCAGCCTTCTTCGCTGTTTTCTTCTTCGCGGCCTTCTTCTTTTTCTTCTTCTTGGTCGGGCCCTTGGCAGCGCGTTCTGCCAACAGATCCAAGACTCCTTCGAACGTCATCTCTTGCGGGTCCGTCCCGCGTGGGATCGACGCATTGGTTTCGCCATCGGTCGCGTAGGGACCAAAGCGACCTTCCAAAATCTTGATCTCGTTTTCCGTGATCGGGCTTGGCTTTTCGAACTTTTTGATCGGTTCCTTGGGTGCCGCACGCCCACGGGTCTTGGGTTGCTTGAGCAACTCAATCGCTTCCTCAAATGTCACGTCCAAGGGTGACTTCTCAGCCGGCAAGGAACGGGTCTCCTTGCCACATTTCACATACGGCCCGTAGCGTCCATCGTGAGCCTGGATCGGCTCCTTCATTTCGGGATGCTCGCCCAAGTCACGCGGCAACGAAAGCAGTTTGCAAGCCATCGCCAGATCGACGTCTTCGACCGCGATCGTTTTCAGAATCGATGCGTTCTTCTTTTCTTCATCGTCCTTCTCACCCATTTGAACATAGGGGCCAAAGCGACCGGCCTTGATGTAAATCGGCTTGCCGGTGTCCGGGTGCGTGCCCAAAGGCTCGTCTTCCCGAGCGGCGTCCTCGAACAACTCCATCGCTCGAGCGAGTGTCATCTCATCGGGCGCCATGCCTTCCAAGATCGGAGCTTTGCGTTCGCCTTGCTCCAAAAAGGGTCCGTACTTCCCAACTCGCACGAACACCTCTTCACGGTTCTCGCCCTCGGTTGGAATCCCCAGTGAAAACTTTGCCGTCACTCGAGGATCGATCTCTTCGATCTTGCTTTCCAATCGGGGCTTCAACCCGATCGCAGCTTTTTGACCGACGACCGGTTCGTTGTCATCGCCAAAGTAGAAACGTTTCAAATACTCAAGCGACTCGGCTTCTTGCCGACTGATCGTGTCCAGAAAATCCTCCATCTGAGCCGTGAAGTCGTAGTCAACGAGCGGCTCGAAGTGGGTTTCCATCAAACGAATGACACTGAACGCCGTCCAACTGGGGACCAACGCGTTGCCCTTTTTGTACACGTAATCGCGACGCTGGATCGTGTCGATGATCGACGCGTAGGTACTGGGTCGACCAATTCCCTTTTCTTCCAGCGTGCGAGTCAACGACGCTTCGCTGAAACGCGAGGGTGGCTGAGTCGTGTGACTCTTGGGATCCAACGTCGCGACAGACAAACCATCGTTTTCATTGACCGCGGGCAGCAAGCGTTCCTTGTCAGCCAACTCGGCCTCGGGATCATCGCTGCCTTCGACATAGGCTCGCAAGAAACCTTCGAACAGAATGCTCGTGCCACTGGCGGTGAACGTGGTTCCACCACCTTCGATCGTGACACCGATGCGTTGCTTTTTCGCGTCGGCCATTTGGCAGGCAACGGTTCGTTTCCAAATCAGTTCGAACAATCGAAACTGATCGCGATCCAGTTCGTTCTGCACGGCGGCAGGAACACGGAACGGCGTCCCGGCGGGTCGAATGGCTTCGTGAGCCTCTTGCGCGTTTTTAACTTTGCCTTTGTAGACTCGCACCGTTTCGTGCAAGAATTTCTCGCCATACTCACTGCGAACCAAATCACGCGCCGCGTTGATGGCTTCCTTCGACAGTGTGGTCGAGTCAGTACGCATGTAGGTGATGTAACCGTTCTCGTACAATCGCTGGGCCGCTTGCATGCAGCGGCGTGCGGTGAAGCCAAGCTTCCGGTTGGCTTCTTGTTGCAGCGTGCTGGTCGTGAACGGTGCTTTGGGTCGTTCAGCAAACGGCTTGACTTCGACCTTGGCGACTCGAAAACTTTCCTGCTGGAGTTTCTGCTTCAATTCGTTGGCCTGCTGCTCATCCATTTGCAACATTTGCGGATTGATCAGCTTCCCATTGGTCGAATCAAAATCTTTCCCGCTGGGGATTTTCCGGCCCTCCACGGTCGCCAACATCGCGGGCAGCGAGTCACCGTTCTCGGTCGTGAAAATCGCTTCCAAATCCCAGTAGGTCGCATCGTTGAACGCGATCCGTTCCCGCTCACGTTGGACGATCAACCGGACCGCGACGCTCTGAACGCGTCCGGCCGACAAACCACGGCCGACTTTTTTCCACAGCAACTGCGAAACGTCGTAACCGTACAAACGGTCCAGAATCCGGCGTGTTTCTTGGGCTCGGACCAAACCATCGTCAATCTCGCGAGGGTCTTCCAGCGCGTGCTGGATCGCCTCCTTCGTGATTTCGTGGAAGACCAAACGGTGAACAGGCACCTTGGGCTTGAGCAATTCGAAGAGGTGCCAGCTGATCGCCTCTCCCTCACGGTCTTCATCCGTCGCGAGATACAGGCTGTCTGCATCCTTGAGCGCGGCCTTCAATTTGTCGACTTGTTTCTTCTTGTCCGCCGGCACGATGTAGACCGGCTCAAAGTCTTTTTCGACGTTCACCCCCAGATAGGCCCACGGTTCTTTCTTGAACTTTTTGGGGATGTCCTTGGCTCCGCCAGGCAAATCGCGAACGTGCCCGACGCTGGCTTCGACCTGGTAACCACTTCCCAAAAACTTCGAGATCGTCCGGGCTTTCGCGGGCGATTCGACGATCACCAAACTTTTGCTGGTCGATTTGGCCATGAGCAAGAACGAACCGATTCAAGGTGGAAAGAGGGGGGTTTCGGATGTGCGTGACTCGGGTTTGTCGCTCAAACCCGTCGCCTCGTCAACACGTCAAGTGGAGGACCGGGTCCGATCCAAGTGCGTTTTCAAGAACGTTTTCAGCTTGCGACTGCGTGCATGATCCACGTCGGTCAAATGAAATGTCAGGGTCACTCGCTCGGCATCACTGAGGTCCAACGTGCCAGTGTCGGAACGAGATTGGAGCACGTCCAATGCCAACAATTGCTCCAAATCAATCGCGGACTGAGGCCCCCTCAATTTCAACCGAACACAATCGCTGACCTTGGTTTCAAGCTCTGCCCAATGCGGCAACGGAGTTTCTTCCTCGCCCGATTCTAACCGAACGGAGACACGGTCCGGGGCAGGGTACTCCACCGCACCTTCGCCCGCGACATTCGACAACATGTCCAGCAACGCTTCCACCAATTCCAGCGGCCACTGAGGTGGAGTGTTCTCGGGGAACCCCTTCGGCAACGTGTGCCAACGACGCCCCAACACTCGCCACGGTTGCATGGAATCCGCCGGCTCGTCGCCGTTGGAATCGGATTCCGAAACCATTTCGGCAACCGGAATCTGCGTCTCAGAATCGACTCGCAGAACGGGCGCAGGCTTCGCAACGATCGTCGGCGTCGGCAAATTCCCCGTGTTCGTTTCCGCCACTCGACCGTTGACCGTCGGCTGCCAATCCAAGATTTCTCGCGGCTCAGCGGTACGCGTTCCCGAGATCGCATCGGCCAAGAACGGCGCGGTCGAAGACACCCATTCGTCCGCTTCACAATTGGCAGGATCCGCCTTCGCCGCCAAGCCTTCCGGCGTTCCCGCAAACACGACTTGCCCACCGTGGACGCCTGCCCCGGGCCCAATGTCGATCAACCAATCGCAACACTTGATCACGTCCAAATTGTGTTCAATCACGATCACCGAATTCCCCAATTCGACCAACCGCTGCATCACGACCAACAACTTCTCAATGTCACCGAAGTGCAAACCGGTCGTCGGTTCGTCCAACAGATAAATCGTGTGCCCCGTTGCAGGACGAGCCAACTCCGCCGCCAATTTCACTCGCTGAGCTTCTCCACCCGAGAGAGTCGGGGCGGACTGGCCCAGCGTGACGTATTCCAATCCAACATCACAAAGTGTCTGAATGACACGTGCGATCCGGGAATGCGATGAGAACAACTCGACCGCTTCACCACACGGCATTTCCAGAACATCGGCAATCGACTGGCCATGCAGTTTGACTTCCAGCACGTCGTCGTTGTAACGCCGGGCGCCACAATCTTCGCAGGGCACCCAAACGTCAGGCAAGAAATGCATTTCAATCTTGCGTTGGCCGCTGCCTTCACAAGATTCGCAGCGTCCCCCCGACACATTGAAACTGAATGTCCGGGGTGTGAAACGCCGCTCGCGTGCAGCGGGGATCTCCGCAAACACAGCCCGAATCAGATCAAACACACCGGTGTAGGTCGCCGGGTTGCTGCTCGGGGAATTCCCCAGCGGAGACTGGTCGACTTGAATGACTTTGTTGACGTAACGCAAACCATCGATGCCATCATGCTGCCCCGGTTTGACCTTGGCCCGGTGCAATCGTCTCGCCAAAACAGGGTAAACGATGTCATTGATCAGCGAGCTTTTCCCGCTGCCGCTGGGGCCCGTGATCGCAGTCAAAACTCCCAACGGAATGTCAACGTCCACGTCCTGCAAGTTGTTCTCACGCGCCCCTTTGATCGACAGGTATTCGACCATCGGCTTGCCCGATTCAGAAATCACCGGGCGGCGAACCGCAGGCAACTCTATTTGCTTTTCGCCGAGCAAGTACGGCGCGGTGACGGACTCGCTGGCAGGTTCGACCGCATCGGGCTTGCCTTGGGCCACCACCCGACCACCGTGCCGACCGGCCCGAGGCCCGAAGTCGCACAGGTAATCGCTTCCAGAGATCACATCGTAATCGTGCTCGACCACCAACAACGTGTTGCCTTGGTCTCGCAATCGATGCAGCGCCGCCAGCAATCGCCGGTTGTCTCGTGGGTGCAAACCAATGGTCGGCTCATCCAACACATACAAAACGCCACACAAACCACTGCCAAGCTGTGACGCCAAACGAATTCGTTGAGCCTCGCCACCTGAAAGTGTCGGTGCACCACGGTGCAGAGTCAGGTAGTCCAGTCCCACGTCTCGCAAGAACCGGACGCGAGATTGAACTTCGCGAATCAGCTCGCCTGCGATCTTCCATTCGCGGCGATCGAGGTCCCACGAATCGATCTCTCGTGACAATCGATCCAGCGGCATGTGCACCAAGTCGCCAATCGTGAAGTCCCGGAATCGAACCGCCGCGGAATCATCCCGCAGACGCGAACCATCGCAGACCGAGCAGTCGATTTCAGCCACAAAGGCCTCCAACCGCATCCGCAATCCCGGCGTCAAACGCGAGGCTTCTTCCAGAGCCGGGTAAAACCCTTTGAACTGGAACCGGAACAGGACATTGCCTTCCCCAAAGTGATCACGAACCTCTTCGACGCGTTCTTTTTCGGCGGACGCGTTGTCATCGGTCGTGTCGCCATGCCGGACCTCGACCCACCGCGGCCCCAAACCATGAAACAGAATCCGTCGCTGCGACACGGTCAACGAATCGATCGGTTGATGAATCGGAATGCCCGTTGTTCGCGAAAGGGCTCGCAACATCCAGCGACTGACCGCATGATCGACGGACGGCCAAAGCAACGCTGCCCCATCGGCCAATGTCGTTTGAGGCGTCCCCATCAAAGCCGCGGGATTGGTCCCCGTTTGGGTTCCCAAACCTTCGCAACCAGGGCACCAACCGATGCCGGAGTTGAACGAAAAATGGTGCGGGGTCAACTGCGAGAACGACCGACCGCAGGATTCACAAACCAAGTGCTGACTGTGCCGAAGCACATGCCAATCGCGTTCGGGTTGATCCGAATCCGCGATCGCCACGTCCATCACGCCAACGCCCAACGACAACGCTTGCTCCACACTGTCACTGATCCGGGATTGTTCCTCTGGAGTGATCTTGATTCGGTCGACGACGATCTGCACCAGATGGACCCGCCGCGGGTCGAGTGCTTTCGCGTCATCCAGTTCAACCGTCTCGCCATCGATGCGGACGCGGGAGTACCCCATCGCACGATAGCTCTGCCAAGTCGTCAGCGATGCTTCGCCAGACTGCACCTCGATCGGCGCGAGCAACAAAGCTCGCGTGCCCTTTGGCAATCCCATCACCTTGTCGATGATTTGATCGGGCGTTTGCGTTCCCACGGGCACCGAACAGTCCGGGCAGTGCATCGTGCCGAGTTTGCTGTACAAAATCCGCAAGTAGTCATAGACCTCGGTGACCGTTCCGACGGTACTGCGTGGAGAATGACCGAGGTTCTTTTGCTCCAGCGCCACCGCGGGTGACAGCCCTTCGATGCGTTCCGCTTTGGGCTTTTGCACCTGCCCAATGAACTGCCGCGCGTAACTGGACAACGACTCGACATACCGCCGCTGGCCCTCGGCGTAAATCGTGTCCATCGCCAGCGAACTTTTGCCGCTGCCACTGGGACCACAGAAGACTGTCATCGCGTCACGTGGAATCGCCAAATCGACGGATTTCAAGTTGTGTTCACATGCACCTTCGACCACCACATGGGTCCGAGACTTGGCCGGCGGAGCAACGATGTCACGGATCGCTTGGCCGCGTTTTTTGGCTTGGCGGCGTTTGATTCCCAACACCTCGGCCAGCGCCGCACCGGTGTAGCTGTCATCCACTTTGGCGACTTCTGTCGGCCGACCTTCGCCGACCACCCGACCGCCACCGGCACCACCTTCGACGCCGATGTCGATCACCCAGTCCGCTGTTTTGATCACGTCCAAGTTGTGCTCAACGATCACGATCGTGTTGCCGCGATCGGCCAATCGATTGATCACCCCCAACAACAAATCAATGTCGGCGAAGTGCAACCCCGTCGTCGGTTCATCCAGCACGTACAGCGTGCGGCCGGTGTCCCTTCGGCTCAATTCTCGCGAAAGTTTGATTCGCTGGGCTTCGCCGCCGGACAAGGTCGGTGAAGGTTGACCGAGCTTCAAATACTCCAACCCCACATCGACCAACGTCTGCAACTTCTCGGCGATCTTGGGAATGTTCTGGAACAAATCCAAGGCTTCCGAGATGTCCATGTTCAGAACGTCGGCGATCGACTTGCCCTTGAACTGAACCGACAACGTTTCTCGGTTGTACCGATACCCTTGGCAAACCGGGCACGTCACCCAGATGTCCGCCAAGAAATCCATTTCCAATTTGGTCGCACCGTTGCCATCGCAAGCGGCACAACGACCTCCGTCCACGTTGAAACTGAATCGACCGACCGTGTACCCACGAGCCTTCGCTTCAGGTAATTTCGCAAACAGATTGCGAATCTCGTCGAAGACCTTCACATACGTCGCGGGATTGCTGCGAGGCGTCCGGCCAATCGGTGACTGATCGATCGCGATCGTTTTGTCGAGATGCTCCAGGCCTTCGATGGAATCGTGGTCGCCAACATCCGCTTCGGCACCATTGAGCGCATTGCGAAGCGCGGGTTCGACGATCCCGCCAATCAGCGAACTCTTGCCGCTGCCCGAGACCCCGGTGACGCAAGTCACCACGCCCAGCGGAATGGAGACGTCAATGTCTTTCAGGTTGTGAAAACGCGCCCCGCGAATCGTCAGCTGTTTTGCGGGATCAACCGGTCGCAGCTTTTCTCTCGGCGTGATCGCGCGAGCCCCCGACAAGAACGCTCCCGTGACGCTTTCCTGGGATCGACACAGGTCCTCCATCGAACCGGCCGCCACGATGTGACCGCCTTTGACACCGGGACCAGGCCCAAAGTCCACGATCGTGTCCGCCGCTCGCATCGTGTCTTCGTCGTGCTCGACCACGATCAACGTGTTGCCCGCATCTCGCAAACGAGTCAACGTTGTGATCAAACGGTCGTTGTCACGCGGGTGCAAACCAATCGATGGCTCGTCCAAGATGTAAAGCACACCCGACAACCCCGAACCGATCTGGCCGGCAAGTCGAATCCGCTGGGACTCACCGCCGGACAACGTCGGCGCGGTCCGGCCCAGCGTCAGGTATTCCAAGCCCACGCCGAGCAAAAACCCAATCCGCCCGCGAATTTCTTTGAGAGCCTCGCCGGCGATTTGGGCGTTGGTCTTTGAAAGCGGGATGTCACTGAAGAACTCCATCAGCGAATCGATGGAAAGCTCACACAAATCGGGAAGCGATTGGCTCTTCGAGCCGGCAAAGTCCTCCGAGCCTGTCGAGAGACGAACCGCACACGCCTGATCGTTCAGCCGTTTGCCATGGCAATCCGGACAATCCATCGTGTTCATGTACTTTTCGAACTGACGCAACTGCATTTTGTTGCGGCTGGTTCGATAGCGATCAAGCAACTCGGGAATAAAACCCTCGAAGTTGCCGACATACTTCTTGGCTTGGCGTCCGCCTCGCCAAGTGAACTGCATCGAGTCGTCGGCGCCCCACAACCAAATGTGGCGAGCGATCTCTGGCAGTTTGTCCCAGCGAGTTTCCAGCATCGTGCCGGGTTCGAGCTCCAGTTCGGCGTCCATCGCATCGGCAACACCGCGATAGATATGACGTCGGTAGCGCCCCAGGTCGCCCCATTTGCCGAGCAATGCGATCGCACCTTTGCGAATCGACAGCGACTCGTCGGGGATCAACAACTCGGGCACAAACGTGTACAGCCGGCCGATTCCATCGCAGGACGTGCACATCCCTTGCGGGCTGTTGAAACTGAACAGCTGCGGCGTCGGCGGCCGGAAACTTCGTCCGCAATTGCCGCACGAATACTTCGAAGAGAACAGTTGGTCGTGACGGACCGGAGGCACGTCCTCCCCGTTGGGCGGCCCGACCGAAGTGATCAAGGACGACTCGCCCAGTTTCAGCGCCAACTCCACCGCTTCGACCAATCGTGGCCGGTCAATTTGCCCCGCGACAATGCGATCAATCACGACTTCCACATCGTGACGCCGGGTTCGATCCAGCGGCGGTGGATCGCTCAGCCGAAACGTTTCCCCGTCGACACGAGCGCGATTGAACCCTTGTTTGCGAAGGTCTTCGAACAGGTCGCGGAATTCACCTTTTTGACCGCGAACCAACGGCGCCATCACCCACAGCGTTCCGTCTTCGATCGCAGCTTCCGTTCCAGACTCCTCGGACGATTGGTCGTCCTGCCAACCATCGGCGGCCAACTGCACCAATCGATTGACGATGACATCGGTCGTTTGCGCCGCGATTTCGACATCACAGGCTGGGCAGTGCCCGGTGCCAACGCGAGCGTACAGCACTCGCAGGAAATCGTAGATCTCCGTGATCGTGCCAACCGTACTGCGAGGGTTGTTGCCCGTCGACTTTTGGCTGATCGAAATCGAGGGACTCAGCCCGGTCACCAAATCGACGTCGGGCTTGGGCATCTGGCCCATGAATTGCCGAGCCGAATTGCTCAGGCTCTCGACATACCGGCGTTGACCTTCGGCGTACAGCGTGTCAAACGCGAGCGAGCTCTTCCCACTTCCCGAAACACCCGAGAAACATATCAGCTCACCTCGCGTGAGCGTCAAATCGACGTCGCGCAAGTTGTGTTCGCGAGCGCCTTTGACGATGATTTCCCGTTGCAACTTGTCCACTCATTGGGTCGGCGTTTGATACATCCATTCAGTCAGACGCATCTTCGAGAAAGTCAGTTCAGTTCGTCGGTGCGGTCAGCGGGCCCGCACAAATGGCGTTGCAAGTAGCTGGCTCGCTGGACGTTCCGGTCGCTGGTCGTCAACACTCGCCCGTGCAGTTTTTGCAAGTGAGCCGGCTGGGTGTGGATGAACAGCTTGTTGATCGTTGCCAATTGCACGTCGTCGATCAGCCCCAGGTTCACGCCCATCCGAACCTTGGACAAGTAGTGCATGGTTTCTTCGCTGCTGATTTTGCGGGCCGTGCTGAGAATCCCCAACGCCCGGCTGACGTCGTCATGCAGGTCTTGCTGGCCCTTGTCGATCAGGAATTCGCGAGCCTTGCGTTCGTAATCGATGATCCGTGGAACCACCTCTTGGCCAACCATTTCCAACAATTCTTGTTCGGTGTGCCCGAGCGTCACCTGGTTGCTGACCTGGTAAAAATCGCCGGTGTACTGCGACCCTTCGCCGTACAGACCACGGACCGTGACGTTGATCCGCTGCATGCTGCGGAACACCTTTTCGATCTGCTGAGTGATCACCAAACCGGGCAAGTGCAGCATCACACTGACCCGCAGCCCCGTGCCAACATTGGTTGGACAAGCCGTCAGGTAGCCGAATTTGCTGTGGAATGCGTACAGCACCTCCCCTTCAATCGCATCGTCGATTCGATCAATTTGTTCCCAGGCACTGAGCAAATCCAAACCGCTGTGCATCACCTGGATGCGCAAGTGGTCCTCCTCGTTGATCATCACCGAGTACTGTTCGCTGGGATCGATCGCGACGGCACGACTGCCTTCGGAATCCGCGATTTCTCGGCTGATGAGCTGGCGTTCGACCAAGAACTGGCGATCCACTTCACTCAGTGTCGCGATGTCGACGTAAGGGATCTCGTCCCATTCAGGCAGATTTTCCAGCCGGGAACGAACCTGGCGTTCGATTTTTTCGCGGTCCTCGGGACTGCATTTTCGAATGAAGGGGAATCCCGCCAAATTGCGGGCCAAACGGATGCGGCTGCTGATCACAATGTCGGATTCGGGGCCCGTGCCACGCAACCATTCACCGCTTTTTTGGACCAACACCGACAGGTCGGTGGCTTCTTTCATATCGCGTTTCCTCGACGTTTGGGCTCGCCTTGGATCGCGTTGATTTGATCTCGCAATTCGGACGCTCGTTCGTATTCTTCCCGGTCCACCGCGGCTTCCATTTCTTTTCGCAACCGGATCAAGTCCGCTTGTGAATCGGCTGTGGCAGCCGCTCGGGTGGGCCGTTTTCCGGTGTGTTCCAATGAGTCGTGAATATTCAGCAACAAAGGTTTGAGGTCGGCTTCGAAGAAGTCATAGTCCAGGGGGCAACCCAACCGTCCTGAATTACGGAATTCAAAGAAGGTGATCCCACAAACGGGGCACTCTTTTTGATCCAACTTCCGCAATTCTTCCTTGGTCTGGCCCAATTGCAACTGCTTGGCCAACGCCCCTGCGACGCTGGAAACCGGCGTTGGTTCGCCCTTTTGCAACACGTTCCGAGCGTGCTGCTCGCACAAATGCAGCACTTGCGGCCCATCGGGTTCGGTCAATTCGGTGATGTGAAAAGTCGCCGGTTTATCGCAGTACTGGCATTTCATGAGAGTCTCGCAGGATGGCTCGCTAAATTCGTGACACAGGTTCCGTGGCACGATGCGGAATTCGCGGTCCGAAGCGAACTTCGCGGCACGATTGCTGTCATGGTCGGCATCACGGCTCCGTGATGACCGCCCGAGGAGGCGGACTCGTTCACGCCTTGGAATTCTATCGCTGGCCAACCCGGTTTCCAAGCCCGCCGTCGCACTTCACACTATCGCAACGCCCCAACGTGCCGAAACTTCATGACTGGAAACCTCATGCACCAACCGCCGCTTTCGTCGTTCGAATCGCTGGCCCGTCGGTTCGACTTTGTCCCCGTCTACCGACGCCTGCTGTCTGATACGTTGACCCCCGTCACGGCGTTCATGCACCTGGACGATGGCGGCCCTGCTTTTCTGATCGAAAGCGTGATTGGAGGCGAAAAGGTGGGGCGTTTCAGCTTTTTGGGCTCCCGACCCCTGGCCCGATTCACCGCCAAAGGCAACACGGTTCGGCAGACAAACATGTCCACCGGCGAAGTCGTTGAATCCCATTGCGACGATCCTCTGGACGCGTTTCGCCAACGCTTCCAAGACCGCACCGCGACCCTGGATGGACTGCCGCCGTTCATCGGAGGAGCCATCGGCTACGCGGGCTATGACGTTGTCCGCTATGTCGAGAATTTGCCGGACACCACCGAAGATGACCGCGAACTTCCCGATCTGAACTTCGCTTTTTATCACACCCTGTGCGTGTTCGATCACGTCGACAAGACCATCACGGTGGTCTCCCTGGCCGATTGCCGCGGCATCGACGAAGACTCGGACTCCGCGACCATCGCCGCCGCCCGGCAATCCGCCGCCGCAGAAGTCGACCAAACGATCAAGCGTCTGATGACCAGCCCACCGGATCTTCGCGTGGACGAAATCATCGAAGAAGACCAACGCCAACCACTTCCGGTCGAGTCCAACTTCACCCGGGAATCCTTCTGTGACGCGGTCCGCCACTGCGTTGAATACATCCGCGCCGGCGATATCTTCCAGGTCGTTCCCAGCCAACGTCTGACCGTCAAAAGCGATGTCGATCCCTTCGCCGTCTACCGTTCGCTGCGTGTCGTCAATCCGTCGCCGTTCATGTTCTTTGTCCGCAATCCCGAATGTGTCTTGGTCGGTTGCTCGCCCGAGATCATGTGCCGAGTCAAAGACCGCGAGGTCACGGTGCGTCCGCTCGCGGGCACCCGCCCTCGCGGCGCGACCGAAAAAGAGGACAAAGCCCTCGAACAAGAATTGCTGGCCGACCCCAAGGAGCGTGCTGAACACGTGATGCTGGTCGACCTGGGTCGCAACGACATCGGCCGGATCGCCGAGTTCGGCACCGTGGACCTGACCGAGATCATGGTCATCGAGCGTTACAGCCACGTGATGCATATCAGCAGCGAAGTGCGAGGCAAACTGCGAGAAGGGCTGGACGCGTTTGACGCTTTGAAATCATGCTTGCCCGCGGGAACCGTTTCGGGTGCCCCCAAAGTCCGTGCGATGCAGGTCATCGACGAGATCGAACCGCATCGTCGCGGCCCGTATGGGGGCGCAGTCGGCTACATCGACTACCGAGGCAACATGGACACCTGCTTGGCGCTCCGCACGATCGTGCATCAAAACGGGGCGTATCACGTGCAAGCCGGTTGCGGAGTCGTCGCCGACAGCAACCCCGACTCAGAATACGAAGAAACCCTCAACAAGGCCCGCGCCCTGATCGCCGCCATCGAGTGGACCATCGCCCGAGAAGCCCGCAACGCCTGAACCACCTTCCGCGGCATCGGCTTCTAGCGAGTGTTGATCGCAAGAGCGTTCCCGCGCCCAAGTCTGGACAAATGACAATACGTGCGTTTGCGGCGACCGATCCATTGCTCCAGCGGTTCGGTCAGAACTGCCAAGTGAGATTACAATCGCCTCACGCATTGCCTGATATCGGCCTGCGGCGGCAACATTCAACTCACCGAAGGAAACGGCATTGATCCACAAATTGCTAGTCGGGTTCGTCTCATCAACGCTCATCGCCTTCTGCGGATGCAGCGAGTCACCGACACCGAACTCTTCGGTCTCCTCGGTCGTCAACGTTGAAGACGACGACTCAGAAATGAATGCTGCGATCGCCAAGGCACAGGAAACGCTTTCGTTCTTTGAGAACAACTGGAAGACGATGGGTAGCGATGCCTACAGTCTCAAATTCGCAATGCCAACGTCAGATGGCGAATTGGAACACATCTGGTTCACTCCCATCAAAATCGAAGGCGATGAGATTACCGGCGAGTGTGCAAATGACCCAGAGAACATTCCAAACCTGAAGCTTGGCGATGCCCGCACGGTTACTCGTAGCGATATCACCGATTGGATGATTATCGTCGGCCCAAAGTGCTACGGAGGCTACACGATCCGAGTCCTTTCAGAGCGAGAACCTGACGTCGCTCCACCACTCGAGTTCGTTGACCCGCCAACGAACTAGGCTTGGCCCAAAGAGGAGCCTCCCAAAAGACGAGGCAACAATACACGCTGGCCAAATCGTTCTCTGCGACACCCTTCGGGGTCGGTGTTCGCGAGTGACTGCTGACCGTAGGTGCGCTATCGCGACCCACGGCTACCATCTGTGATCCCGTCGGGATCTTTTGCGCAGACCACAGCTGCCGGCAAGTCGCTCGTGTCATGAGTTTTTCACTCACTTCCTTTGCTCACCCCACAAAAGCCCCATCCCGGAGGGATGAAAGAAAGTAGCCGGGGGTTTGAGCGACAGCGAACACCCCCGGATCAAAAACGCGACCATTCATTCGACCCCGAAGGGTGTCGCAGACTGGTCGCCCGCGTAGGTTTTCATCCCGGTAGGGATGGCAGAGAGTAGCCGTCGGTAAGCGATAGCGCCACCGACGGACATGTAAACCCACGTCTCCACTCTCCATCCCTCCGTGGCCTCGGCCACGGAGGGATGGAGAGTGTGTTATTGGGGCTCGAATTCCGGGGGTGCACTGCTACGCAGCACCCCCCGGCTACCATCTGTGATCCCGCCGGGATCCTCGTGGGGAACCACCAAGATGGATCATCCAGCCGGCCTCAACGCAGACTCACTTCTCGCGGACTTCGATGATGTACTTCAACAGATCGTTGAACTCTTTGCGGTTCTTCATCTGCCGCATCAAGTTCTCAGGCATCAAAGACACCTCCGACTCGATCACATCCTCGACATCGTCCTGCGCAATCGTGATGGGTTCCGGTTGAGCGAGATTCCGCAACACAATCTCGTCGTCGTTTTCACTCACACGAATGCCAGTGAAGATCTGACCATCCACCGTCAGCACGCTCACCTGCGCGTAGTCCTTGTCGATCAACTTGGACGGGCGGAGCAGGGCATCGACCAGTTCTTCATTCGTGCGTTTGGTCGTTGCCTTTTCCAAGTCCGGTCCCATTCGCACGGTGCCCGCGGGTGGCGAGTGACAAGCGAAGCAGGCTGCAGACGATTCGTGGAACAACCGTTTGCCGCGTTGAAAATTCCCCTTCGCCAAGGCAACCTGCGCCAGCTTGGAAGGTGAAGCGGTGAGGAGCTGCTGTTCCAGTTCCTCGTTGGAGAACACCTCCGCCTCGGGTGCGGCGTTCTCATCGATCAGATCCTTCTCCAGCGGATGAACACGGAGAATTTCTTCGGGTTTGTAGAACGTCGTCCGGTCTTTGGTTTCTTCCCGAACACGCGTGACGGACTGCGGACTGACGACCGAGGATTCATTCCCCCAAGTGTTCCGCACGAAGGTCAGAACCGCGGCCATTTCATCGTCCTTCAACAAAGATCGGAACGCGGTCATGGGCGGCACGCCTCGGGCAGGGTCGTAAGTCTTCCCGGCCACAGTCATTTTGCCCCACACGCCATGCAGGGCCATCTTGATCAGCCGATCCTCGCTCCCGTTGACCCAGGGGCTGCCGACCAATGGGGGGTAGACATTGGGCGTTCCCTTGCCGTGAGTCATGTGACAGGTCGCACAGTGCGATTCACGCTGATAGATCGTCGCGCCCAACTCGTACGTCTTGCGGTCTGCCGGGCTGAGGTGCTTGGGTGGATCGTACTTCACGAATTCAAGTTCCGCAGGCGCGGCAAACTCGCTTCCACCGGTCGTATCAACCTTTTCCCAAAAGTGCCGAACCGTCTTGGCTGCGACCACAGCGTGGCGGACATCGGACTCCAACAATTGGTTCAGCAAAGCCTGGTTCTTGACCCCGTTTTGCTGATGCAACCAGAGTGCTTCCAACAGGTGATGAGCTTCCGTTTCGTCATTGGGATCAAAGTTCGCCATCCACTTTTGCGTTGCTGCGATGACTTGATCGGAGTCATGCTCGGTGAGCTCGATTCGAGTCCGATGCCGAACACCATTGACGGGGTGCTTCAGATTTTCGAGCAGAGCCTCGATGGGCTGGCCCGCGATTTTGACGGGTTTTTGCAGGGGACGATCTTTGACCGTCAATCGAAAAATCCGACCGTGAGCGTGATCACGATTGGGGTCGCGAATGTTGTGCTGCATGTGGCCGATGATCGCGTTGTGCCAATCCGAGACATACAGAGCACCATCCTCGCCAACAACCGCATCGGTGGGACGGAAGTTCCGGTCATCGCTGTTGAGCAGTTCCAACCCGGGCGTTCCCCAAACTTCACCGACCTCTCGTCGCTTCTCTTCCGGAGCAACCGAAGCGATTTGGATGTCCACTGCCGCGACAACATCCTTGCCGTTGAGGAACTCAATTTTGCCGTTGTTGAAACGATCTTCGAATCCTTTGCGATTCCAAACTTTGAACTCGGAGATCTGCACGGGCGACGGGAAGTCACCTCGCATCCAAGGGTCTTTCTGTTGCGATGTGTGAGCAAAGTTTCCCTTGTCACCATCGACGAGCCGTTGCACGGGAAAGGTTCCGTTGCTGTACTCGCTGGATTGCTTCAGCTTGGCAGTCGCCGCAATGTTTTGGCCACCGCTGATGACCTCCACTTCCGAGAGATTCATCTGCTGGCGTCCATTCACACTGAGTTTGAACCCCGTGATCTTGGCGTCCTTCAGCGCGGGATGATCGACCGTGATCAGCCCACCACCCTGTGTGATTTTGACGTACCCCGGTTCCTCCAGGGTCTTCTCTGCCAGGTCTTCCTCGACGACATCACCTTCTCGGTCCAGTTTGTACTGCTTGACTCCCAAGAAACCGATCGTGTTGCAGATCAGGATGTCGTCCTGCAATTCGTCGGGGAAATGCTCCGATGACAAAATGGCATTGGCGGCCACCGGACGAAACTCTTTCTCCAGCAATTGGTGCATCTTGAAACCGTTGCCTTCGGGCCGCACTTGGTAACAACGCCCACCGGTTCCATCGCTGGCGTAGCAGTAGCCCCAAGAGTCAAAGCTGGTTCCGTGCGGATTGGGCGAGTTACCCGCGTGAGGGGTGATCGCAAATGTTTGCGGGTCAAAGCGGTACATGCCCGACGCCCCGATGTTCAGGTTCTGCTTCCAAGGCGTCTCGTGGTTGTGGACGAGAAAAATACCACTTTGCCAATAGATCCCGCCGTCAGGCCCGTAAATCAAATTGTTGGCGGCGTGGTGGGTGTCCGAGGTGCCGAGCCCTTGCAGAATGGGATATCGCACGTCGGCCTTGTCATCGCCATCCGTGTCCTTCAAGAACCACAAATCGGGACCAGACGTGACGACCACGCCCCCGTTCCAAAACTCGAAACCGAGTGGATTGTGAACATGAGCAAAGATCTTCCGGACATCCGCTTTCCCATCGTTGTCGGTGTCCTCCAAGATCATCAGGCTGTCATTCATTTCCTTGCCTGGTTCCCACTTGGGGTAAGTGTTCCAACTCGCAACCCAAAGGCGACCTTTGGCGTCGACTTGCATCTGGACCGGGTTTGCCAGATCAGGAAACTGCTCCTCCGAGGCGAAGACATTCAGTTCGTAGCCTTCTGGCACATTGATCTTTGCCATCGACTCCTCGGGGCTGAGGTACTCAATGCTGCCCTCTTTCCTCGCACTGGAACTGGCACTCCCACCACCAATGTTCGAGATCACCTTGACCGGCGGTGGCACATTGCTGTCGTCCGCTTGCAAGGTTCGCCCCTGAGCAGCTGCCCAAATCACTTTGTCGCGATTGGCCGTCATCACATCGAGCATCACCAACTCGTGCTTCAGCACGTCGGCGTTGCTTTGCCCGTCCACGAAGGTCAATGTGGACCGAGAGCCCCAAATGTCGTTGCCGTCGGTTGCCCGGTAACGATTGTGCCAATGCCAGTTCTTGTCCTTGATCGCGTCATACAAGGGTTCCAAATCCGCATCAGCAGCAGGCGCCTCATCGAACAAGGCCCGAGAAATGATCCCAGCAAGCTCCTTGTAACCGGTCGCATTGAGGTGAATGCCGTTGAGCGTGAGTTGCTTGGAACTCGATTGAAACAATTGCAAGGTTGGCGAAAACAAATCCACGAATTCCACACCGGTCTTTTCGGCTGCCTCACGAGTCGCCTCGGTGTAGGCCGCCAAGTTCGCGTTCAACTCTGTGCCGTCGGGCAGGTTCGGGTCGCCGGTGTTCTCGTAGGCGATCGGGCTGAACAAAACAAACCGCAAGTCCTCCCCTTGGTCCTTTCGGGCCTGGGTGTACCGCTGCACCAGTTGGATCAATTCATCGCGATACTCGCCCGCTTTTTCCGGTCCAGCAAACGACTCATTGAAACCATAGAAAGAGAAAACAACATCCGGCGCCACGTGTTTCAAATACTCGATGTCGTTGGTGAAGCCCTTGTTCCTTGGACGTTGATTGACTTTGTCACCCGAAAAACTCATGTTTCGGAAACTGACATCAAGCCCTTTCAATTGATGCTGGAGAAAGGTCTCGACCCAGGGGTCATGCTGCATTCGATCGGCCAGGCCGTTGCCGTAGATGGCGACCACGTCGTTGGCCTGGAACTCAATCGCCTCCTCGGCACCAGCTTGCGGCATCAGGCTCGGCAAAATACCGCCGCATAAAAGGAAGACTGTCAGGATGCGTCGTAGCATAGTTTTCTTTCTCGGTTGTCGATTCTTGATGTGCAATTTCAGCGGGGCTAAGCAGGTCGGCAGGAGTTGCTCCCACGTACAACCGGGGCGAACGCCCAAACGGCTCACAGGGGTGTGTCCGATCATTCCTGTCCACCTGCCTAGCAACAAGCCAGCGAAACAGGTTCAAAACGAAGCATCGTAACGAGAAGCGAAGGAACATGCACGGGATTTCCGAGGATGTTGCCGCTGCCACGCAGATGCAATGGCTTAGCATGGGGCGTGCCTTGAGATCCCAATCATGCGACGACGCAACTCAAACGCCCACTGCCATGCTCAAACTCTACCTTCGCTCAGATACGGAACTCCGGTACCACGAAGCTTGGGTTCACGGGCCAAAAATCACGGAGCATTGGGGGCTCGTCGGCGAACGTGGCGAAACAAAAATACACAAATGCGACAAGAACCAGTCTGAAAGCGACAATCTTCTGTCCGTTCTCGCCAAGCCGCTGGGCCATGGCTACGCCCCCCTCGATGAAGACGACTTCGACGTCCTGCTGATCGAATACGCGATCGAAGGGATGGGAAGCAAAAAAGATCTCAGCAAACGCCATGCTCTCGAGGATCGCATGAACGAGACTCTCGGCTGGACTGGATTGGGACACTGCGACGGCGGGAGCATTGGCTCAGGAACAATGGAAACATGTTGCATCGTCGTGGACTTTGAAATCGCCAAACGGGTCATCGCTGCCGATCTTGCTGGAACCAAATTCGCCGACTTCACCCAGATCATCCTGGAATAGCTGGGCAGCATCGACCACGCGATCAGTGAAGCCCACTCATTCCGATCCTGGCTTCGCAACCGCCGAACGCACGGGAATGCGATTCGATCGAAAGTCCACGGAAGGAGCGTTCGAGAGCGACCGCGTCTCCTTCTCTCTGCATGCCCCAATCCCACGCGTCCTGATAATCGTTCCAGATCACACGCGTGCCCCTTCGAGGCGGAAGTTTCCCTGCTTCTCGTCTTGACTCCTGCTCGCCGCGCGATTTCAGGTGCAAAGATCTCTTCATGCGACGGAGAGAGAGTTCGGCAATGAAGCCGTTTCTCTGAAAATCAGGCCCACGTGGATCAGGAACAAAACGCATGAAGTTGACACGAGTGGACTCTCCCCAAAACGACTTGGCTTTGGACAAACTCATCGAATCGTGCAACACGATTCAAGCTGCAGTCCACGAATCTCAGACCATCGCGATCTCTCGTGGAGAAGCCGGGCCACTTCGCTGGCTTGAATCATGCGACAAGAAAATCGCGATTGCTGGAGACGTTCTTCAATTCCGCATCACGCTGGAGCTGCCTCAGGTCGAGGACGAAGACGACGTCGTGCAAGTGGCACTGTCACGCAGCTACAGCCCCAATCTGATGTTCGATCAGATCCTCTCAACTCACATCGATGGAAATCCGTCCCGTCCGACCAACCATTCCATGCACCGGAACCTCAACCTGCACTTCAACACGGTCCAAAGTGGATCAACCGTTGTGGTCAGGTACCAAGCTCGTGTCGACTGCAACGCTGATCCATTGCTGGTTGCCGTTGATGATCTGAACGTCCGTTGGGCGTACCGCTCGCGAAGCACCCACGAAACGACGGGCAGGGCTCACAAGGCGTCGCAGGGAATCTCGGCTCCACACGGCATCGGTACCGCCAACCACTTCAGCCATTCCAAATCGGCTGACATGGCATCCAGCCCTGTCTAAGGCAGGTTGGAAATCAAGTGGCATAGGCTTCAGCCGGTGCTTGCGTGCAACTCAGGCTAGTGGTTTGTCACAGCTAAAAGTGAGGGTTGATCGTAGTGGACGAGGCCACGAGTCCTTGGATTTAACGCCAGTTCAGGAATCGTGGCCTCGTCCACTACCCTAAAAACAAGTGCTGACAGACCACTCGAAGCCTGAGCCACAACTTTCATTGTGAAACTTCTTCGCTCGGTCTTGAGTCAGCGTCGTGGGATGTCTTCACCGACATGGACCGACGCCAGAGTGTAGGACTCATCCAATCGCCCTTGCTCACGCAACCGGGACGCGATGCGTTCTGCTCGAGCGGCTCTTTTCGCTTCCGCACGAGCCAAACGTTGCAGTTGGACTTCTGTCTCAAACTGCATCGCAGCGAGTCGTTGTCGCTGCAAGTTCTCATAGGCGACGTTTGCGACTTGCCGTTGGGACGCCAACTGCTGTTGCTGGTACTGCAGCGCGGCCAAGTTGCCCTGGGGATACCCATTGGAGACCAGAGCGTTCTGCGGATACATCGAGTTGCTTGTGTACGAGGCCGGGCTGCCGCTCGGCGATCTGCCGCCACCCGACCTGCACTGGGCAACGACGTCACTGCTGCAGAAAGCAGCCGACAGCAAAGCCGTTGCGATCAGGAAGGAGACTCGTTGGAAATTCATCGTGCACCTCTGCGCGTCGTGAAAGAAAGGAACATGGAAAGGGCGGCCATCACGGCCACGCATTCTCTCCTTCAACAAAGGACGCTTTTGCATCGAAGTGTCACAAGAATTCGACTCAGTGCATCGCCAGCCACCGTGGTGACACTCACCTCATTCGCTTGAGCAGTCGTCCAAATCCACCAAGTAATCCACGTCGCTGCCAAAGCAGTGGTCCACCGCCTCGGTGTCCACCACGCGTCTCCCCGTCGGCAGATGCTGTCGCTCATAAGCGGCAATGCGGTTGATCGACGACGGTTTCTTGTCCTGACCGGGTGAGCCATCGAGCTCCATGTTCAATCGTTGGACATTCGGGCTGGGCTCAAAATTGGTCATCCTCGAATTGGAGATTCCCGACTGCGTCGTGGCTCGAAAGAGATGCTCCAAGGGACGGGATTGGCGATGAGATGGACGGGACATAGTGAGTTCTCCAGTAGCAAAAACTTGTGTAACGAACGCATCCGCCTACACAACACGTTGCCAGTTTCACGCCGGACCGCCGCCATCTTTTTTAAAAAACAATCCCCGTGACATCAGCCTCAAAAAGCTTCCTTTTGAAGCAGGGAATCCCCACCGAACCGGGCCTTTGCCGGCGCTGCTGCAGCCGTCAGAATCCTGCCTCACCTCTTCTTCCCTTCGCCGCGGACCGCCCGATCGCGTCCCCTTCCCGCGTCTCTCTCGCCGATGGAAGATGGTTTCGACGTTGAATCCAGTTCGTTGTGTCGCCGACGCTTGAGGCCTGAAGTATGAAGTTCAATGCGACGATCCTTGTCCCCGCTATCCTATTGGCGTTGATCAGCACAAGGAGCACCCACAGTGAAGAGCCAGCCATGAAACCAACCTGGGCCATCGTGATTCATGGCGGAGCAGGCAGTTCTCCCGCACAACTCGGTGAGGCATCCAGCCAAAAACGAACCGCCGGATTGCAACACGCGTTGCAAACAGGACGCGACCTGCTCGCCGACGGCGGAACCGCCATGGACACCGTCGAAGCCGTCATCCGCACCTTGGAAGACAATCCAATCTTCAACGCCGGGCGTGGTTCTGTTTTGACAAATGACGGACGCGTCGAAATGGACTCTTCGGTGATGGATGGCAAGACACTCGGGTGTGGCGCCGTTGCTGGCGTGACCAAGGTCAAGAATCCAATCTCGCTTGCTCGCCGGGTGATGACGAACACGAAACACGTGCTGCTCGTCGGTCCCGGTGCCGATGAGTTTGCAGAAACACAGCAAGTGCCTCTCGTCGATCCGGCATACTTTCTCTCCCAACGCGATGGCGATGACGCAGCGAACATTGCTTCCGCCAATCAGGAGGAAGACGAATCCCACTTGGGAACCGTTGGCTGTGTGGTGTTGGATTCGCATGGGAACCTGGCCGCAGGAACCAGCACCGGTGGCACCGCCCAAAAGCTGCCCGGACGAGTTGGCGATTCACCGATCGTCGGTGCAGGCACGTACGCCGCCAATGGCTTGTGCGCCGTTTCCGGCACCGGTGTTGGCGAAGAGTACATCCGTAACAGCGTCGCCTATGACATCGCAGCTCAAATGCGTTACGCGAGCAAATCGCTCGAATCAGCCGTCACGGAGATCATGCAGAATCGTCTTCAGCCTGGCATCGGTGGATTGATCGCCGTTTCACAAACCGGCGAGATCGTGATGCAGCACAATACACCTGGCATGAGCTGCGCTGCAGCCGACAGCACCGGACGATTCGAGACGCACTTGATCCTCGACAACGGCGGAGCCCCAGCAGACACAACGGACCAAACAAACTCACCCGCGGCGGAAATCACGGCTCTGATCCAACAGCAAGCCAGCGACTGGAATGCGGGCGACATCGACGCGTTCATGGACGTCTACTGGAAGAGCGACCAGCTCACGTTTTCCTCCGGTGGCGAAGTGACTCGCGGGTTCGACGCGACGTGGCAGCGATACAAGAAACGTTATCCAACGTCGAAAGAAATGGGAGAGCTCACGTTCACGGATCTCGAATTCTTGCCACTCGGCGACGCTGCCATGCAAGTCCTGGGAGTCTGGAAACTCGAACGAGACGAACCGATGGGCGGCCGATTCACGCTCGTGTTCCAGCGTTTTCCGGAAGGCTGGCGAATCGTCCACGACCACACCTCCAAGTTCCCTGATCCACTCAACGACTGAACGACGACAACCAAAGGTGCGGTTCGCACATGCTCTCACGGTTTCATGAGGGCTCTGGGCTCGAGCAAGCCAACGTGGTCACGCGACGTTAGAATCAGGGTCCAACCTTGTGACCACCAACGAGCAGCAGACGATGGCCGTCGAATTTCCTGAGTGGATTGAATCTGAATCGCAACTCGACACATTGCTGTCTCGACCGAGCGATGCACTGATCGAGTTCATGCGACAACTCGATGGCGACCTGATCATCTTGGGAATCGCTGGGAAGATGGGTGTCAGCTTGGGCCAGTTGGCCGTTGCGGCAATCGAGAAAGCTGGCCTGCGAAAAAAAGTACACGGGGTGGCACGGTTTTCCGATGCAGACGCGCGTGCTCGATTGGAATCGGCGGGCGTCAGAACGATCCAGTGCGATTTGCTCGACCGAGACGCCGTGGCCAAACTTCCACCCGTCCCCAATGTCCTGTTCATGGCCGGCCGAAAATTCGGAACCGAGGGCGAAGAACCTTTGACCTGGGCGATGAACACGATTGTCCCCGCGAATGTGGCGGATCACTTTCGCGATTCCAAGATCGTTGCCTTTTCAACCGGGTGTGTTTACCCGCTGGCTTCAGTGGATCGCCAACCGACCGAACTCACACCTCCGGCGCCGGTTGGCGAATACGCTCAATCCTGCCTGGGTCGAGAACGCATGTTCGAGTACGGCAGCCTTGAGTGGGGAACTCCCGTCTGTCTGTACCGACTGAATTACGCGATCGACCTGCGATACGGGGTGCTGCATGACATCGCCGCCAAGATTTGGAACGGGCAGCCCGTCGACAACTCCGTCCAAGCCTTCAACGTGATTTGGCAGGGCGACGCGAATCATCAAGCGTTGATGTGCTTGGACCACTGCACCTCGCCAGCGAACATTCTCAACGTCACCGGTCCAGAAACATTGCTCACCGAAGATGTTGCCCTGCGACTCGGGGAACTGCTGAACAAGCCAGTTCGCTTCACGACCACTCCGGACGATGCGTCTTACCTGAGTGACAGCTCCCAAGCCAGAAAGCTGTTCGGAGCTCCGTCCGTCTCAGCCGATCAACTGATTCGCTGGCAAGCCCACTGGGTCAAGACCGGCGGTCGTTCGCTGAACAAGCCCACTCATTTCGAAGTCAGTGACGGAGCCTATTGAACCGATGCAGACCAGTGACCTCTCGCCAGACATCCGCGCGAACGTCCGCCGTGGAATCGTCATCCCAGCGCAACCTCTGGCTCTCGATGCCAGCCGCCAATTCGATCCTCGTTACCAAACGGCGCTGACTCGCTATTACATCGACGCCGGCGCGGGGGGCATCGCAGTCGGTGTTCACTCCACGCAGTTCGCCATCCGTGATCCATCGAACGCGTTGTATGAACCCGTGTTGCGTTTGGCGTCCGAGGTCATTGACGAACACGCCGGTGCGCAAGGCCGTGAAATCTTCAAAGTGGCGGGCGTCTGTGGGAAAACACCGCAAGCAATCCGCGAAGCAGAGTTCGCCGTTTCACAGGGCTATCATGCATGTCTGTTGAGCCTGGCGGCGTTGGCCAACGATTCGATCGACGATCTGATTGCTCATTGCCGAGAAGTCGCCGAGGTCATGCCGGTGATCGGTTTCTACTTGCAACCAGCCGTCGGTGGTTGCGTGCTGCCGTATGAATTCTGGCGAGAGTTCGCCGAGATTGAAAACGTCATCGCGATCAAACTGGCTCCCTTCAACCGCTATCAAACGCTGGATGTGGTTCGTGCCATCTGTGACGCTGATCGCGACGACGCGATCACTCTCTACACCGGCAACGACGACAACATCATCGCTGACCTGCTGACGCCGTACCGCATTGTCACGGAACGCGGAGTGAAATCGGTTCGAATTCGTGGCGGGCTGCTGGGGCACTGGTGCGTGTGGACTCGCAAGGCCGTTGAATTGCTCGATGAAATTCACGCAGTGCTGGATCGCGGCGATGACATCCCTTTGGAATTACTCAGCCGTAACATCGAAGTCACCGATTGCAACGCAGCCTTCTTTGATGCCGCCAACGGGTTTGCCGGCTGCATTCCCGGAATCCATGAGGTGCTACGCCGCCAAGGCCTGCTGCCTGGAACCTGGTGCCTGGATCCCAACGAAGTTCTCTCGGACGGTCAATCCGAAGAAATCGATCGAGTGATCGCCGCTTACCCAGCTCTCAATGACGATGCGTTCGTACGCGAGAATCTGAGTCGATGGCTACGTTGAAGCGTCCCACGCAAGCAGAACAACACAGCTCACAAAACACCTGACACCCCATCCCCACTGGAACAGCGTGATGCAACCGCCCCGAAACTGGATGATCCACTTTCTCATGACGCTTGCGATATTGCTGATTGCCGCCAAGGCCTCAGCGGCGGATCGTCCGAACATCTTGTTGATTGTTTCGGACGATCAGGGCTACAACGACCTGGGCCTCCTTGGCAACGGCATCCTCACGCCGACCCTCGACCGCCTTGCCAAAGAAGGCACCCGGCTGACAAATTTCTATGTGGCGTGGCCAGCCTGCACACCGTCGCGGGCCAGTCTGTTGACGGGGCGTTATCCGCAGCGAAACGGGATCTATGACATGATCCGCAACGAAGCTCCCGACTACGGCCATCGCTACACGCCCGAAGAATACGCCGTGACGTTCGAACGCATCGGCGGGATGGACGAACGTGAGGCGATCATCCCAGCCGTCTTGAAACCGGCCGGTTACAAAAGCGGGATCTATGGCAAATGGGACTTGGGTGCCCTGCGTCGAATGCTGCCCACTTCGCGTGGCTTCGATGATTTCTACGGGTTCGTCAACACCGGCATCGACTACTTCACGCACGAGCGTTACGGCGTGCCTTGTATGGTTCGCAACCTCGAACCGACGGAAGAGGACAAGGGCACCTACTGCACATACCTGTTTCAACGCGAGGCTCTGCGTTTTTTGGATGAACATGCAGGCGAAGAACCGTTCTTCTTGTACGTTCCCTTCAACGCACCGCACAATTCGTCGTCGCTGGATCCCACCATTCGTTCCTCCGTGCAGGCACCCGAACGATTCAAAGCGATGTACCCGCCCGTGGAGGCGGAAACGAGAGTCACCGACCGCTATCGCTACGGCGCCCCGGCAACGGTCGCGACACCGCAGGCCCGGCGTCGCGACTACCGTGCGGCCGTCACCTGCATGGACGCGGCGATTGGCGAGATGCTGAAGACGTTGGAAGCGAAGCAGATCCTCGATGACACGATCGTCGTTTTCTTCTCCGACAACGGTGGCAGCGGGGGTGCCGACAACTCACCGCTGCGAGGCCACAAGGGACAGACCTGGGAAGGCGGCATTCGCGTGCCCTGCATCGTTCGTTGGCCGGCCGGAAAGATCCAAGCAGGGCAGGTGAACGACGAATTTCTGACCAGCCTGGAGCTGCTGCCCAGTTTCGCAGCAGCTGCGAGTGTCGAACCACCTGCCGGCGTTGTCCTCGACGGATTCGATTGGTGGCCCACCCTCCGTGGCGAGTCAGCATCACCAAGAAAAGAAATGTTCTGGAAACGCCGCGATCAGATCGGAGCGAGGGTCGGCCAGTGGAAGTGGGTCCAGATGGGCGAACAAGGTGGCCTGTTCGATCTCGATCGCGACCTCGCCGAAAAACAGGACCTTTCGGAGTCACACCCCGAGGTGCTTGCGATGGTCAAAGAACGGTATGCCCATTGGCTTCGCGAGATGGAAGCCGCTGAACCACGCGGTCCTTTTCGCGATTTCTGATGACTTTCGAATCGCCCTCCGTCGAAGCAAAGGACGCGAGGCTTCGGAAGAACAGGTGGGTTTCGCCGCACCAAACGTTCGACAACCGCGTTGGCCTAGCAGGCCTTTGAACACGCCCCTTGTGGACCACCTGCAGCCCACTCACAAGTGCACCGCCCTCTTGGCAGTCCCCCATGGCGTGAGGAACCCTCTCGTGAAAAGACGCACTAAAATTTAGGATTCTCGCGAAACAATTGCATCGTAGGAGAACTTAATCCCCTTAGAAGTGGCACAACGTGCACCAAGCGATTCTTGGAAAGCGTTGCCTTGTCTACCACTTGGCATCACAGTCGAACTCTCGACTTCAGCAATGGCTGGTGCCATCCTTTCGCGATCAGCTCTCGGGGAGAGTCTTATGAAGAAGATGCGCAGAAGCGGTTTTACATTGGTGGAACTTTTGGTGGTCATCGCCATCATCGGCGTCCTGGTTGGCTTGTTGTTGCCAGCCGTCCAAGCGGCACGCGAAGCAGCCCGACGGATGAGCTGCAGCAACAATTTCAAGCAAATCGGACTTGCACTACACAACTATCACTCGGCCTACAACAAGCTGCCTGCTCAAAAAGGCGGGTCCAACAATGCCAACGATGGATCGCTCGGCGGGAACCAACTGCGTCTGGGTTGGCTGCCTGCGATCTTGCCTTTCATCGAACAACAAGGTTTGTGGGAACAGATCAGCAACCCTTTGGCAATCAACACGGACGGGACACTTCGTGCGACCCCTTGGCCTGGGATGGGCCCCGCACCGTGGCGATCCGATTACACCCCCTGGATCACGGAACTGGCGGCTCTTCGTTGCCCCAGCGATCCAGGAACGGGACTGCCAGCGCTCGGGCGAACGAACTATGCCGCATGCCAAGGCGATGCCGTCGAATACGGAGAAGTCGGCGCATGGGGCGGTTCCAATCCGTTTGTGATCAACTCGGGTTATGCGGAACAAATCCGTGCCTCAGGTCGGGGCATGTTCATCGCTCGCCAATACACCGGTTTCCGGGATGTGCTGGACGGCTTGTCCAACACGATCGCGGCTGGCGAAATTGCCACGGACCTGGGTGACCGCGATATCCGAACCGCTCCGATCGACGGTCCCGGCTCGGCACCCTTGCGGGACAACCCTTCCTGGGCAAAAGACAATGACAAGATCGATCCCGAACGGCCACAATTCTGGCGATCCGGGGAAAACTTGACCACGGACAACGCTGCTGGGGACGGCGCCTGCGCAAGCTGGGCTCGTGGATTTCACTGGGCAGACGGCGAAATGCAACACTCTGGCATGAACACCATCCTTTCCCCCAACAGCGAAACCGTCTCTCGCACCACGGCCGACAGCACTTGGGGCATCTACCCACCCAGTTCACGTCACCAAGGCGGAGTGCATGTGTTGATGGGTGATGGGGCCGTGAAGTTCATCACCGACTCGATTGAAGCGGGCAACTCGCGTGCTCACACCGTCTACAAGGACCACAGCCCAAGCAACACGGGATCGCAGAGCCCCTACGGATTGTGGGGTGCTCTTGGCACAAAAGCCAACAAAGAAATCGTGTCGCTGGACTCGATCTGATTGTCGATCAGGCGACCTGTTCGACGCCCGGGAAACGAAAAGCGTTGTTGCAATGCAGCCACAACGCTTTTCTCTTTTCCAACCTTGTCCCCCTCTTTCTCTCATACGGAACTGAACGCTGATGTCCCGAACCCCATCTTCCAACCGATCGTTTGCCTTGCTTTCGCTGATCGCTCTCTCTCTGTTCTGCATCGGATGCGACAGCGGCGAATCAACCGTCATCCAGCAACCTGCGGATGCGGCGCAAGAAATGGAAGACTATGAATCGATGATAAATTCCTCTACGAAAGAACCCTACGGCAAATAGGGATCCCAACTCCCCACCCGACAACAAACGCTGGATCCAAACATGGTTCCAGCGTTTTGCATGGAGTGATCCCACTCGGTCGAACCAATCATTGAATGCGAGCCCCAAACTTGACCCAATCGGGTGGCACGCATGCAGTCCCACAGAAGACGATTCCAAATACGAACGGTCATCGCCCTACCGGTGGCACTGGTCTCAATCGATCCGCGGGAACAAACAAATGGCCGTACGCTTTTGCACCAGTCTCTTGATATCGACACTGATAAGTCAATTCTTTCTCGTCCCAAGTCTGATGGGGCAGGAATCACTTCAGAGCCAATTCGCAGAAGCCATCGACCTAGCCGGCAAAAGCAATTTCAGCGGCATCGTGGTTGCCGAAAAAGATGGAAAGGTCATCGCCAATCAAAGCTTTGGCTACGCCGATTCCAAATCGAAAACTCCGATCGATTCCAAAACGCTGTTCGAGATTGGGTCGGTGACCAAACCGGTCACGGCTCTCGCGGTGATCATCCTCGACCGACAAAGCAAATTGTCTCTTGAGGATTCCATTGCGGATCACTTGCCAAATGTCCCTGAGAGTTGCCGTGGCATCACGATCCAACATCTGCTGCAACATACCTCCGGCATTCCGGGCACGAACTATGGCCCTGTGTCAAAAGATGTCGGGAAGGTGACCCAAGCCTATCTGCAAGGCGGTCCACAGCAGAAACCAGGAACCCAATTTGAATATTGGAACCAGGGCTACGCGTTGCTCGCCGCGATCATCGCGAAGGTAACCGGCCAAACCTACCCAAACGCAATTCGCGAATTGGTTTTGCGTCCTGCGAAAATGGATGCCGCGTGCTTCACCGGTGACTCCGCCCCCGAGGGCTTCCAGGTGTCAATTGGCAAATCAACCTATGGCGCAGACCGTTCCGCACTGGAGCATCCATACGGCGATTTTTACGGTTTGCAATATCAAGGAATGGGAGGGATCGTCACCAACGCGGAGGACATGCTCTCCTTTCTTCTGACGCTTCGGAGATCCAAAGCGAGTGTGGAACGAATGCTGCAACCCGGCCCCGACGGCAGCTACGGACTGGGCTGGCGAATTGCCGATGCAGGCGAACCTCATCAGCGAGTCTCTCACACTGGTTCCGTGCGTGGTTTTCTCACCGCGGTCTCTTGGTACCCAGAACAGAACGCCTCTTTGATCGTCCTGGCCAACACCGACGACAAACGTGGTTTCTTCCTCGCCGAATCAGGCTGCCGAAAGGCTTTGGAGACCATGGTCATTCCACTCCCGAAATCGCAGCAGTTCGAGCAAGAATTTCGCGAATCGCTCGTCGGGAAGTTCAGACTTCAGTCGAGGGTGATAACGGTTTCGGAAGCCGGCGAAGGTTTGGAAATGGTGATCGACTGGGGAGGCCCCAAAACGTTTGGCAAACTCGTGAAAACGTCCTCTCCCAAACGCCTTCAATACTTGGATGGATCCGACGACGACGTCAGCGTGTTGCTGGAAGGGCAAGAAAACGGAAAGGTCCAATCGCTCACGATCCTCAACAGCAGCTATCTCAGACAGAAGTGACCTGGCGTGTCGAGATCGAAGTTCGAAACCGTTGCTACGTTCGCTCGAAGCGTGCCCAAACGAAGCAGCTACGCAGGAATGATTGAGTTGAATCCCATGAGCCGTTTGGGCGTTCGCCCCGGTTCAGTGCGGGAACCGTGGCTAACGCCAAGCGGCTCACATCCCCGATGACAACTGCGTACCTTTTTAGCAACGCAACAACGACCATCCCGCGAAAATCGCTCAGTCTTTGGCGACTGCGTTGGGGCTGACTTTCAAATCGGCTTCGGTCAGGCCGACGTTGCCGTTCAGTTTGCCTTTTAATCGAGTCGATGCAAACGTGGCATCCGCCAAACCGACGTTCAGCTTCAGATCCGCGTAGGTGTACTCTTCCTTCAACTCAGGTGCATCACTTTCCGAAGCGGGCCAATCGTAGACTTCCAAACGAATCGGCACGTGCAGTTCGTCGTCGATGAACGCGTTGGCACGATGGAATGTGACCCCACCTTCCTGGGTCGGATGTACGATTTGGATGTGCGTGGCTGGACGCCCCATCACCCGAGCGTTGCGAAAGTAGGTCACTTCGGTGTTGTCGCCGCTGGGATCATTCTCCATGTCGAATTCGATCAGCCCGATCAACCGATTCATGATTTTGTCAAAGCCAATGTCCGTGATGGGGTAGTTGCTTTGCTCTTGCGCTTGACGCCCGTGTGGGTCGATCGACAGCACCAAGTAGCTCAGTGCCCCACCGCCTTTTCGAACCCTGGCTTTGCCTTCGTTCTCGCCCTCGATGTAGAGCACGCGACGATCACGGAGGGTGCGCGGTGACTGGTACTGCAGAAACACCGACATCGGTGAGACCTCACCTTGCTCGTTGGCTTGTTCCACGCGAACCGCCACGTCCATGATTTGAGGGATTTGCAAATCACCATCAATCCGTTCGCGTTTGATCAGTTTGCAACTGTAGTCGCTGACGTGCTGGCGAATGTGGTCCGCATGAGCTTGGGCAAACCCAAGCGCCCAACTCAACGGATGATCCGCCAGTGGAGGTGTCGATCGATGATCGTCCAAACCACCAGTGGTTCCCTTCGCTTCGCTCAGCGGAGCAAAGGAGTCGTTGGTTGAAAATGCATTCGCTGCTGAGGTGGCCGACGTCTGCTCAATGATGTTCTGCTCATCCAACCCCAGCTCAGCGATGGCCTGCTTGGCCAGCTGGTCGGTGGGATCTTCGACGGCAATCTTCTGCACAGAAACACGCCCCTCATTGACTCGACCGTCGTTGCCCGCATGCTTGACTGCCGAAGCGGTTTCGTCCGCAAGAACCGCGACGGGGTTGGACATTGATCCCAACAGAACGCACGAGAGCGTCAACTTGGAAGCGAGGATGCTTGAAGATCGAAGGCGGTGAATCAGCGATGGGGTCGGCATGGAAGGTGGCTCCAAATGGCGGTCAAAAGTCCGTTTGTTTCCGGTGGTGCTCGTTCGGCCCAGGCGGCGATGTCCGTTGGTGCACGAAGCGTGCCGATTGCCTGCAAAAGTCAAAGTTTCAGACTAGCGGCGTCCCGAGTCGAAACAACTGAAAAGGACCAAACTGGGCTGGAACGAAAATCTTGGCGCCTGGACGGTCGTCAAAACCGGCATAGCCTTCCGCGTCTCCAGCCCCGCAAAACACGCCTCGCGGGATGTTTCACGGGGCAGGGGAGTGTCCTTGAGCAGCCACCGCCGAGTCCTCTCAGAGCATTCCGCCTTCATTTTGACATGCATGCATTGCATTCTGAGACACCTTCGTGAAACCAAATGTGGAACCCAAACACCATCCGGGGCCCTGGCAAACTTGATCCGCCGCTTGTAATTGTTACCGTCGCGATGTCATTCTTTGCGGTCGCGAGCATTCAACGAATCAAACTCCCTCTTTCCCGTTTCCAAGGCTTCCATGGGCATCGTCATCCCACTCGTTCTGATCTTCCTCACCTGCTTGGTCATCTGGCGAGCCTGCGACGGATTCGAAATCGCGAGTGAGTACATCGGCCGCAATCTTTCCGAAGGCGTTCGTGGCGGCACGATCAATGCCATCTCCAGTTCCGTCCCAGAACTCTTCACGACCCTGATCGCACTGTTTGTGCTTTCCGATCGCGATGGGTTTTCGATCGGAATCGGCACCACAGCCGGAAGCGCGTTGTTCAACGGGATGATCATCCCGGCCGTCTGCATCCTCAGCGTGGTGGGCTTTGTCGTGATGGGAGTCCGCGTCACTTCGGTCAACGTTTCCACGCGAGTCCTTCTGCGTGATGGCCTCTCGTTGATTCTCTGCGAGTTCATTTTGATCCTGCTGATCAACGGGGAACAACTTCATTGGTGGCAAGGTTTGATCCTGATGCTGATGTACGGGGCCTACCTCACGTACATGCTGACGACGATGAAGCCTTCTGAGAGGAACCCTTCCGAAAACACCCTGGATGAAGAAGAAGACTCGGAAGAGGACGATGCCCCACGCGGACTGCTCGCCACCTTGTTCTACTGGATCTCGGGAGGACCGTTGCTGGATCTGGAACGATGGTTTGTCAAAGACCATCACCGCGAACAGATGAAGCAAGAAACCTGGAACGGCTGGGGATTGCTGCTGACCAGCACCGGGGTCATCGCCGTTGCCTGCTGGGCGTTGGTGTTGGCCTGCGAGTGGCTCGGCAGCGGCCCTGCCAACCTCGAGAACCCTTCCTACGAATTGTTCGGGCAAACCTTTGAAGGGCTTGGCATGCCAGCGATGTTCGTCGCGGTCATCTTTGCGTCGATGGCAACCAGTGTTCCGGACACGGTCATGTCCATTCGCGACGCTCGGGACGGCGACTACGACGATGCGGTGGCCAACGCGTTGGGCAGCAACATCTTTGACATCTGCTTCGCGCTTGGGTTTCCGCTGTTTCTGTTCACTTTGTTTCACGGCCCAATTCAGATGGAACCTGAGATCGCAGCTCAAAGCGGTGAACTGCGGTTGTTCCTCTTCCTTCTGACGATCGTCGGTTTCTTGATCTACTACATCGGCAAACGAGGCGTCGCCTCCGATGGAACCAAGACCGTCGAAATGAAACGGGGCAAAGCGTTCGCTTTGCTCACCATGTACAGCCTGTTCGTGCTCTATATCGTGGCTCACGAACAAGACGTCGAATTTGTCCACCAAATCTCGGACCACTTGCAAAGCGTGCTGCAAAGACTGCCTGCACTTGGGGCAAGTTTGTGCTCCGGCTAGATCGAGGGCGGGTAATCTTCGACAATCAGGAACGCCTGCGCTGCACGAACCGAAAGCGGCGTCGACGTGGTGTTGTCACAGGTGGTTTGCGATGCAACAGTTGTTTTTATGTCAGAATCAAGAAACATCAGCCACTGGATCGACCAAGTCAAAGACGGCGATTCCATTGCTGCCAACCAGATTTGGCAGCACTACTATGATCGGCTGGTGCGATCGGTTCGAAACAAACTCTTCGGTCAAAACCGCGCCGTCTCGGACGAAGAAGACATTGTCCTGAGCGTCTTCGACAGTTTTTATTCAGCCGCTCAAAAAGGCCGCTTTCCGGATCTTTCCGACCGAGACGATTTGTGGCGTTTGCTGTTGAAGATGTCCGCCCGAAAAGTGGTCGACAAAAAACGTCGCGATCATCGCCAGCGACGGGGCGGGGATGTTCAGCTTCATTCACTGGACAAACGTGACGAAAACCAATCCTTCATCGAGGCCATCGGCGATGAGCCATCCCCCGAGATGGTATTGATGATGGAGGAATCCGTGGAGCAATTTTTTTCGCATTTAGGTGTCGGGCAACTGCGAGATTTGGCGGGTGCCAAGTTAGAAGGGTATTCCAACGCGGAACTTGCCGCACGATTTGGATGCTCCGAACGGACGATTGAACGTCGTCTGCACCTCATCCGTGAAAAATGTCACCAGGAACTGTTCGATGAGCATTCGCCAAAAGAAACTACCGATCGCGACCTTGGAACGAATTGACGACCTGTGCGCGGACTTCGAGCACAAATGGCAAACCGATCAATCGCCCAGCATTGAATCCTTTCTAACCGAGGACATTCCGCCGGACGAACGGGACGTCCTGCTAGCGGAACTGATTGTGTTGGATATCGATTATCGCCGACGACGGGCTGAGCAACCCACCGAGCAAGACTACCTGGATCGTTTTCAAGACAACGCCCAGGTGATCCGCGACGCATTTCGTGGAAACGGCCAACCCAAGCGAGCCTTCATCCCACCGTCGGTGGAGCAACTGGGAAAGCGATTCCCCAATTTGAAGATCACCGAACTACTCGGCGCGGGCGGAATGGGTGCGGTCTACAAAGCACGCCAAGAAGGCCTTGATCGTGTCGTTGCCCTTAAAATCCTCCCCGAAGAATTCGGACACGATGTCAAGTTCGCATTGCGGTTCACTCGTGAAGCTCGCACGCTCGCGAAATTGAACCATCCGAATATTGTCTCGGTCTATGAGTTCGGGCACGTCGACGACACGTACTACTTCTTGATGGAGTACGTTGACGGGTCCACGCTGCGTGATGTGGTCGCGGCCGGCCAACTCGCCCCCGCCCATGCGCTCGCGATCGTGCCGCATCTTTGCGACGCGCTCCAGTTCGCTCATGACAACGGCGTCATCCACCGCGACATCAAACCAGAAAACATCCTGATGGCGGTCGATGGCTCGGTGAAGATCGCCGACTTCGGACTTTCGCGACTCCTCGGCGATCAAGACCAACCATCAGCGCTCACCGGCACCCACCAGATCATGGGAACGCCGCGGTACATGGCCCCTGAACAACTTGAAGGTGCACGTGGCGTCGACCATCGCGCCGACATCTATTCGCTGGGCGTCGTGTTCTACGAAATGCTGACGGGTGAACTTCCGATCGGTCGTTTCGCGGCCCCATCCCAAAAGGTCGAGATCGATGTTCGTTTGGATGATGTCGTTCTGCGAACACTGGAAAAGGAACCTCGGAGACGCTATCAACGAGCCAGCCAAATCAAATCCGATATGCAGTCCATTGCGTCCGGTGACCGGGCCGCGCTCGCTCCAACCCAGATCGTGGACTCGGCGTCACAACGAGACCGTCTCCCTTCCTCCGCTGGGATGCACGAGCAAGAACTCGCCGGCCGTTTGCTCCTGACACGTCGCCAACTCATGGAGCGGGTCAAATCAGCGTTGCGACCTCTGGGTGTCGGCCAGGTGCTTCAAATTATGATCGGAGTCGCTCTCATCGCGCTGGGTGCTTACTGCTGGGCCCCCAACACGCACGTGCCACATCGACTGGTCTGTGGTGTGATCGTGCACGTCTACGGGTTGTTCTTGATCATTTCGGCGGCCAACGTCTTGGTTCGAATCAAACGCATCGACACGTCCCAACCGATCACCGAAATTCGCGAGAAGCTCGGCGCCGTCAGGCGTTTTTCTTTGTGGGTCGGTCCCGTCATCGGCTTCGCATGGTGGTTGATTTGGATCCCCGTTGTCGTGGCCGCAGGGTTCGATCAGGTCCTGCACCCCAACTCACTTTACCCGTCACTGATTGTGGGCGTGATCGGAATCGTCGTCTCATGCGGTTTGTATGCCATGGCAATGAAATCAGAACTCGCGCGTCAAAAGATCGGCGGCCGAAGTGTCACCAATGCCGAACGAGAACTCACACAAATCGAACAAGCCAGCATCCGCTGATTTCGAGTGGTCTGTCATGACTTATCCCGAGGGTAGTGGACGAGGCGACGAGTCCTGAACTGGCGTCAAATCCAAGGACTCGTCGCCTCGTCCACTACGATCAACCCGAACTTTTAGCTGTGACAGACCAGCAGCTTCCTGAGTCCTGAGTCCTGAGTCCTGAGTCCTGAGTCCTGAGTCCTGAGTCCTGAGTCCTGAGTCCTGAGTCCTGAGTCCTGAGGCCTGAGTCCTGAGTCCTGAGTCCTGAGGCCTGAGTCCCTGAGTCCCTGAGTCCCTGAGTCCCTGAGTCCCTGAGTCCCTAAGGCCCTAAGGCCCTAAGGCCCTTTCCACTCTCAAACCACTCCCCCATTGGCACGCAGCGTTTGACCATTCACCCAAGCCCCATCTGGCCCCGCCAGAAAGGAAATCACGGACGCGATGTCACTGGGTTGGCCGAGACGTTCCAACGGCGACATGTTGGTCAAGCGATCGATCAATTCGTCCGATTTGTCATCTAGAAAAAGCTTGGTCGCGGTCGGACCAGGCGCGACGGAATTGACCGTGATCTGCCGCCCTCTCAATTCGTTCGCCAGGACAGCCGACATGGCCTCCACGGCCGCTTTGGTTGCTGAGTAGACACCGTAGTTCGGCATCCGCAATCCAATCACACTGGACGATAAATTGATCACCCGTCCGCCATCACGAAGTCGACGGGACGCTTCTCGCATCGTGTGAAAGCAACCTTTCAGATTGATATCCACCAATCGATCAAAGTCCTCGTCGGAAAACTCCGCCAGCGGTTGCATCTTCAGAACGCCAGCGTTGTTGACCAACACGTCCACCCCGCCGAACGACACCGTCGCGAAATCAAAGAGTTTCTCGACCGCGTCCGAGTCGCTCACATCGGCTTGAAATGACTGTGCCGAACCACCCGCTTCTATGATTCGCTCGGTCAGTTCGTCCGCCGCCTGGGAACTGCTCGCGTAGTTGATCACCACCGAGAATCCATCGCTCGCCAATCGTTCGGCAATCGCCGCACCGATTCCCCGCGACCCACCGGTGACAATGGCAACCTTCTTCGTTTCGTTCATGCAAAGGACTCCTGCTTGCGTTCATGTCGTAGCTGTGTGTTCCATTCAGCAATGACCATCCACCGAACCGGAACGCCACCGTCCCCCAATCCAAGATCATTGATGGAGGCGAGGCGGTGTCTTGATCACTGGAACACCCACCGCGTCAATCACTGGGAAAAATTCTTTGAGCGAATAAAGACGCATGGATTCTTGCCCGTCGTAGCCGCCCGCCGCGATCAGCGTTTCGGTTTTGGCGTCGTAGTCAATGTCGCGTACTGGCATCAACAAGTGTTCCGGCAATGGTTCCAACCTGGCAAGTTCCATCCCCGTCTCCAAGTCGATGCACAGCACACTGCCTTTGTAGGTCCCGACAAACAAGTGCTTTGAATCAAACAGACGCAGCACGTGGATTCCACCCCGCCCACCCACTTCATACGTTTTCAGCAATCGCAATTGGTCATCGAACAATTGCACCACGCCGGTCATGCCACCCGTAACGATCCGCGATCCGTCAGGGCTGACTTCCACACAACTGTAGATGTCGGGCGATTGAACTCGATTGAGCTGCTTCGCATCTTTGACGGACCATCGCGTCAACACGCCGATATGATCGGAGAGTCGACCTTGATGCCCGTTCGAAAGCAAGGTTGCTGCGTCAGGATCAAAACGCACCCGGCGAATGTCTTGGTCTAAATTCGCTGTGCGAGAAACCTCCCGTCCGGTCGGAAGATCCATGACTCGCAAAACGGAATTCCGACCGCTGGCGACCGCCAACCACTTGGAATCGCGGGAGATATCCAGCGCATTGACTCGACTCCCCAGGTTCGACTTCCAGAGCGGGTTTCCATTTCCCTGGCGATGAACCAGGACCTCTCCCGACGCATAACCGCGCACACTGAACTGGCCATCAGGAGAAACCATGGCGGTGACCAGCTTGCCGCGACCTGGCTCGAGCAGCGTCGCCTTTTGCAGACGTTTTCCCTGCAGATCAAGTCGTTCAATCGTGCCCAGTTTCGCGACCACCGCGATTTCGTCTTTTCCTGGAACAAACCGAACCCCATGGACCGCTTTGTTGTTCCAGGCTCGCGGCCGAGCAAATGCGGGAACGAATCGATTCGCGGGTACCTGCACATCCAACACAACAACATCCGGTCCGGCTCCCGCTACCACCAAACGCTGTGGGTCGTCGGTCAACTCCATCGCCGCGACCAATTCCAAACCCACCTCTCGATCGTTGATGTGCTGTCCACGGGCAAGATCCCAGACACGAATGCGGTCTCGAAAACATCCGCTCAGCAACATCTTGCCCGTTTTTGAAAAGCAAAGATTGGTGACCCTGTTGGGATGCTTCCACCAACGAAATTTCTCACTGCCGTCCGCGGTCAAGTGAACAGTGATGGATCCATCATCCCACCCCAATGCCACCCGATCACCATTGGGCGACACTCGGACAGCACTGATGGCGTTCAGCCCGTTGGAGTCTGCCGTGAATGGCTCTTCGCTGACGACGTCACCTGCTTGTTTTTTCTCCGATTGGCCAACAACGCTCGCCGGAAAACGGTGAACCTGCCAGACGTTCGGTTGTGAAACCACCACCGCCACATTGGCATCCCGACTGACCGACAACAAGGAACAGGGCATCTCCAGCGAGACCTCCTGCGTCTCGTGCCATCGATCATCTTCCTGTTCCCAAACCCGCAACGTGGTTCCTTCAGAAAGCCCAATGAGCCGACCGTCATCGCTCCCCACGCCAATCGCGAGCACCTGGTCAATGGGAGCCAACTCCTGAACCTTCTCGCCGGTGCTGGTGGACCACAGAAGCAGCCGACCTTCGACATCCAGAGACGCCAGAAACTTCCCCCCACTGAGAAACTGAAGACCGCGGACAATCGTGTGGTGCTCACCGATCATCTCTTGCTGCACTTCGGGTTCGCCGGTGCGGCGCAGCAAGACTTGGCCTGCGGCGTTGCCGGTGGCCATCCATTTTGCATCTTGCGAGAAGGCGACTGCGATGACCGCTTTGTCGTCAGCGGCTCCCAAAGCCGGTTGCACGTAACCCGGCAATTCAAGACTTCGGCGAGTGAACTCCACCGGTTCCCGCCACTTGACCGTCCCAGGCACGCCTCCACCCGTGAGGCTTTCACCGGGAGGCTCGTCTGCGAAACCGCCATCTGACATGCCGAGCAAACAGGCGATGGACATGACCAGGCAGGGCCAAATCAACAGCCCCCCAATACAACTCGGAAGTCTCATCATTGCACCCTCTATCGGTGACGCGGTTCGACCGAGGGCTCAGGTCCGCTTGAGCCCTCGATCTGTTGATCCCAGCTACTTGCTGAACAGCACGCAAATGGGCGTGGGAACCTGTTGGGTTTGACGTGTGAAGGTCAGTTCGCCAGTGTCCCCGTCGACTTCAAAGACAGTGGCAGTGTGGCTGTCTCGGCCCGCTGCAATCAACCAGCGACCGCTGGGATCGAGATTGAAGTTTCGAGGCCAACCGCCGCGAATGGCTTCGACTTCCACCAATTGCATTTCACCGGAGTCATCCACACGAAAGACCGATATGCTGTCGTGGCCACGGTTCGCGGAATAAACAAACTTGCCGGACGGGTGCACTCGAATTTCAGAAGCACTGTTGAAACGCTCCTTCGCCTTGGTTTCTTCCGACAGGGCAGGGATGGTTTGCCCGGCCGTCATCGTGCCCGCCTTCGCGTCGTAGTCGAACGCGGTGACCGACAGAGCCAACTCGTTGAGCAGGTAAATGCGTTTGCCGTCTGGGCTGAACTTCATGTGACGTGGTCCGCCACCGGGGATCCCTTCGCCAAAACCATGATGTTTCAGACCAGGTCCGTTGGGATCCAACTTCCAAATCACGACCTTGTCCATCCCCAGATCCGGAGTGAACGCGAAGCGGTTGTCTGGCGAGGTCCCGACCCAGTGTGCATGCGGTGCGTTTTGGCGGTTTTCAACCACCCCCGATCCCGCTGGCGACAACAGGGCATCGTGTTCATGGACCTCCACGCGGCGTGCGACCGAACCGTCTTCGGCCAATTCATACAACGTCGTCGAGCCACCGCCGTACTGCGCCGACAACAGAACCGATCCGGTGCGATCGGTCGCCAAGTGAGCGACCCCGCCGTCACCGCTCTCGACCGATCCCAGTTCCACCAACTTCGCGTCCTTGGAATCAGCTTGCACGCGGTAGGCCGTCACGCCACTTCCGCTGGTGGCGTACAGCACGGGCTTGCTCGGATGCATCGCCAAGAACCCAGGTTGCGAGGCTTTCACTGCCAAGCTCGCCGAGCTCAGTTTGCCCGAATCGGTGTCGAAGGTGGCATGGTAGATCCCTTCACTGGCACCTCCCCGAGGGGTGGTGGTTCCGAACCAAACGTTCAGTGTTTCCGCCATCGCCAAATTCCCATGCAAAGCCGCGAAGACAACCGCGGCCACCAGGCCCCGTTTCACCCCCCAACTCGTTCGCGTTGTCACTTGCTCGTTGCCGCTCAATCCGCTGCTCATCTGCGTCTCTCCGATCATGGATGCAATTCTTGCCTGTTTGGTGAGAAAAACTCGCCGAAGGGGGCATCATACCCCAGGAGGCGTGGGAGAGGAGGAAAGGGGCACAGGGGCACAGGGGCACAGGGGCACAGGGGCACAGGGGCACAGGGGCAGGGGGGCAGGGGGGCAAGGGGGCAGGGGGGCAGGGGCAGGGGCAGGGGCACGAGCACGAGCACGAGCACGAGCACGAGCACGAGCACGAGCACGAGCACGAGCTAGGAGCTAGGAGCTAGGAGCTAGAAGCTAGAAGCTAGAAGCTAGAAGCTAGAAGCTAGAAGCTAGAAGCTCTCTCCCCCCATGACATTGCCGATTCGCGGTGGTTTGATCTAGGATGCGGGGACTTCAAACCTTTCCTGGAATCCGCTGTGCTTTCAATTTCGCCCACCTATTTGCTGTACTACCTGCCACTGATCATTGCGATCTCGCTGGTGTTTGGTGCGACTCGGCATGAGGATTTGTCGTTGATCCTGCGACACGCCTTCCACACGGCCCGTTGGATCACCGGCTTCATGGCGGTCGTTTTCGCCTTGGTTCTCGTCTTGGACTGGATGGTCTGAGCCGATGAGGATTCTGACTCTCGGTGGCGGCACCGTTGGACGCTGGATCGCCGACATGCTGTGCCGACGCCGGCACAGCGTCACGCTGATCGACAGCGATCCCGAAATCGTGCGATCCATCAACAGTGAATTGGACGTGCGTGCGATCGAGGGAAATGCCTCCCAGAGCACCGTGCTGTTCTCCGCCGACGTGCTCAGCGCCGACTTGTGCCTGGCCGTCACCGGAGACGACGAGGTCAACATTGTTGCCGCCAGCATGGCCAAGGCGTTGGGTGCCCGCCGCGCGATCGCTCGCGTTTACGCCCCCGCCTTTCGTGACCTGTCGACGTTTGACTATCAACGTCACTTTCAAATCGACAGTCTGCTTTCGCTCGAACAGCTTTCCGCTTCCGAATTGGCTCGCGCGATTCGCAACCCCGACGCCATCCCGCTGGAACACTTCGCGCGTGGCCAACTGCAGGTCTACGAAATGGACGTGGCAGTCGGATCCGCCGCCGCAGGCAAGAAGCTGATGGAACTGCAACTTCCGCCCAGGGTCCGAGTGGGATCCCTGGCCCGCGAAGGCCGGATGTGGATCGCCAGCGGTGCCGACGAAACACGTGCGGGTGACCGAGTCAGCTTGGTCGGGATGCCGGACGCCGTCAGTGTTGCCCGGCAAATCTTTGGCGGCGAAAAACGACGTCGCAAACAGTCCAAGGTCATGATCGCCGGTGGTGGTGAAACCGGTTATCACCTGGCCGGTTTGCTGGGTCGTGAAGACTTTCGCACCGTGCTGCTGGAACAAGACGCGAAACGTTGTGAACAACTGGCCAAGCTGCTGCCTGACGTCACCGTGGTGCATGCCAACGCCAACCGACGCAGCGTTTTGGAAGACGAAGGCGGCGGCACGGTGGACTACTTCGTTGGCTGCACCGGAAACGACGAAAACAACATCATGGCCGGCGTCGAGGCTCGTGAACTGGGTGCCTCTCGCGTGATGTGCGTGGTGGGGCGACCGGACTACGCCAACGTGGTCGGAAAACTGGGCATCGACTTGGCGGTCAGTGAACGCGACGTCGTCGCTCGGCAAATCCTGGGGTTCCTCAACGAAGGAGCCATCATCAGCCAAAGCAAATTGCCCAACGGCTCGATCGGGGTCTACGAACTGGAAATCCTGGAAGGATCCCCCGTCACCCAGGCGTCGCTCGCCAATCTGCCGCTGGCAGGCCGATGCTTGATTGCCGCGATTCAACGCGACGGATTCGTGCGTGTGCCCACCGCCAGCGATGTTCTGGAAGTCAATGACATCATCGTCGCCTTGATCGATTTGTCCGATGCCGACGAAGTCCTTTCACTCTTTCACAGCGACTGATCGTGTCCGCCACCACCAACGCTCTCGAGTCCCACCCCAACGCTGTTGTGAACGAATCCACTTTGCCATCCCCGCACGCGTCTTCCGCAATCGCAATGACCCCGCCAACCATCGTCTTGCTTCGATTCACCGGCGACGATTGCCCGGGTTTGACCGCGTCGATCTCGGAACGCTTGCACCGATTCAATTGCCGAGTCATCGATGTCAATCAAGCGGTGATCCATCGATCGCTGCTACTGGGCATGCTGGTTCAAATTCCGGGCAGCGAAGACCCCGAAAGATTGATTCGAAAGATGCGACGCAAGAGTCGCAAACTCGGTCTGAAATGCAAAGCAAAAATCGTTTGCGACCCGGACTACGACGCTTGGGTCAAACGCCAAGGCAAATCGCGATTCATTCTGACGCTGCTTTCCCGTTCGGTTACCGCCGAGCAATTTGCAGCGGTCAGCCGGTTGGTCTCTGACCAGGGACTGAACATCGACGTGATCACGCGGTTGTCCGGCCGCCCCGAGCGAGACCCTGGCGACGAACTGACTCGCGCTTGCGTGGAGTTCTCTTTGCGAGGCGATCCAACGGACGCCAACGCTCTCAAAGCCAGTCTGTTGGATCTGTCCAACCGCTTGAATTTGGATCTGGCATGGCAGCGAGACGATGCCTTCCGCCGCAACCGACGCATCGTCGCGCTCGACATGGACTCAACCTTGCTGCAAGCCGAAGTGATCGACGAACTGGCCAAGGAAGCGGGTGCCGGAGAAAAAGTCAGTGCGATCACCGAGGCGGCGATGCGAGGTGAAATCGACTTTGACGAGTCGCTTCGCCAACGCGTGCAATCCTTGGAAGGATTGCCTGAGAGCGTCCTTCCCAAAGTCGCCGAGCGATTGCAGTTGACCGAAGGTGCCGAACGATTGCTTTCCAACCTCCGTCGGTTTGGCTACACAACCGCGATTTTGAGTGGTGGCTTCACCTACTTTGGCGAGCACCTTCAAAAGCTGTTGGGCATCGACCATGTGCACGCCAACGAACTGGAAATCATCGACGGAAAGCTGACGGGACGGGTCCTCGGTCCCATCGTCAATGCCGAGCGCAAAGCCTTGCTTCTCGAACAACTCGCCGCCAACGAAGGCGTCGACCGCAAACAGATGATCGCGATCGGCGACGGTGCGAACGACCTGCCCATGCTCTCCCGAGCCGGCCTGGGGATCGCCTTTCACGCCAAGCCCATTGTGCGGGAATCGGCTGAGCATCAAGTCTCCACACTGGGGCTGGACGCCGTTCTCTACCTGCTCGGCGTGAGAGACCGCGACTTGGTGGAGTGACACCGCGGTCACCGTCAGTGACAAAACGAAGACCGGCTTTTCATACCCCTAGGAACGGTCGGAAAATCAGTGTCAGCTCCCTTGCCGGAACTGCCATGGGTGCTTCGCGCAAAAGGTACCTGACACTGATTTCCCGCTCATCATTTCGTGACTCTCCATGAACACTGAACCGATTGAAGTCTGGGTTGATGTCGGTGGCACCTTCACGGATTGCTTGGTCCAACAAACCCATCCAGACGGACATCGCCAACGCGACGCCATCAAAGTCCTCAGCAGTGGATTGGTGTCGGTTCGAGTGGTGGACCACAGCGACGACTTCACGCACGTGGATGTCGAACTCCCACCACGATTTGCCATCGATGGCTTCTGGGAATCCGCCAAACTTTTCGAGCAAGGTGAATCAGCGTTGGAGGGTGACTCGTTCACCGTACTGGGTTGCCAGAGAAAATCCGCGAACACCGTTCGACTGCAATTGAACCAACCGGCCAATCAAGTTCGCCACGATCAAAGTTGGGTGCTCGATGCTAGGATCGAATCGCCCATCCTGGCAACTCGAGTGTTGCTGGCTTGCCCATTGCCGCAGCCACTCCCAGCGCTCTCCATTCGCATGGGCACAACTCGTGGCACCAATGCCTTGCTGACCCGCAACGGTGCCCCGACCGCTCTGTTGATCACCGAAGGATTTGCGGACCTGCTGCAGATCGGAACCCAAGATCGCCCCGATCTGTTCGCCTTGGACATCGTCAAACCCGAACCTTTGGCGACTCGAACCATGGAAGTTCGCGGCCGACTGGATGCCCAGGGTGGCGAACTGATCCCGCTCGACGAATCCCATCTCCGCTCCGGTTTGCAGGATCTCAAAGCGTCCAGCCCAGAGGATCTGGTGCTGGCGATCTGCTTGTTGCACTCCCATCGCAACGAAACTCACGAGCGGACCGTTCAGCGAATCGCGAAAGAAGTCGGGTTCAAAGATGTGATTCGATCGACCGAGGTCGCAGCGCTGCCTCGAATTGTCCCGCGAGCCGAAACCACGACACTCGACGCGTACCTGTTGCCCATTTTGGAAGCGTACGTGGCGCGTGTGTGGGAGCAATTCGGTGGCGAAGCAACCTGCCATTTACGTTGGATGACCAGCGGAGGCAATCTCGTCGCCTCCGCTGGTTTCCGCGGCAAAGACAGTGTGCTGTCGGGTCCCGCCGGCGGTGTCGTGGCACTCGGTGAAGTCGCCAAGCAGTGTGGCGTCTCCGGAGCAGTCGGGCTCGACATGGGCGGCACCAGCACCGATGTCAGCCGCTTCGAAGGAACGGTTGGACGACGACAAGAAAGCATGATCGGTGGCATCCGCGTGCTGACCCCGATGATGGACATTCACACGATTGCCTCCGGTGGCGGGTCAGTCTGTGCGATCCACGAGGGCCGCTTGACGGTCGGGCCTGACAGTGCCGGAGCATTCCCCGGACCGGCGTGCTACGGGCACGGTGGACCTTTGACGATCACCGACGTCAACGTTTTGCTGGGTCGACTGCCAATCGATCGCTTCCCATTTCCACTGAACTTGAAAGCCGCACAAAACGCACTGCAGCAAACCCACCAACAATTGCCAAGCGACAGCACACTCAGCCCCGAACAACTCGCAGATGGATTTCTGCAACTGGCGGTCACACAAATGGCCGAAGCCGTTCGAGTCGTCACCACTGCCGCAGGAAGTGATGCCAGACAGATGGCGTTGGTTGGATTCGGCGGTGCTGCGGGCGGCCATCTTTGCCAGGTCGCTGACTCATTGGAAATGTCTCACGTGATCGACCATCCTGATTCGGGATTGCTCTCAGCAGTCGGAATGGGCGCGGCACCGATTGGACGCATCGCGTCCCAGTCTTTGCAACTCACGATCGCATCCGCCGTGCCGGACGGTGCACCCCCACACGCCAACCGAACACTGAGCCAGGACGCGATCTCGCCACTGGAATCGGCCGCGAACGACACACTGCTTCAATGCCAGGCTCAACTCCGCGAAGAAGAAAACATCTCGCCGGACACGCCACTGCAAATTGTCCATCAATGCGATGCACGTCCACTGGGAACTCAGTCGACATTGCCAGTCGATCTGTTTCCATTGGAAACCCTCCCCGCTCGGTTCGATGCCAAACACCAAATCACGTTTGGCTACCGTCGCGACTCCATGCCGCTCGAAGTGGTCACCGTTCGCTGCGAAGCCACGCTGGAACGAAATGCCAACCAGACCAATCACCTCGACCCACAGGACAACTCCGAGAATTCCCCCGCCGCGTCTGTCACTCACGCGAAGCCTGAAACGATCTCGATGTGGGTCCAGGGTGCTGATCGAAACGTCGACCTCTGGGACCGTGAAACGTTGAAGACCGGTCAGACCCTCATCGGACCGGCGGTGGTGACGGGCCCTTATTCTGTCTTGGTGGTGGAACCGGACTGGACCGCCACCCTGTCCGCCGAAGGGATCTTGGAGATTCACAAAACCAAATCCCCGCGTGTCGAGGAGACCCCACTCCCAGCCGCTGACCAACTGAATGACACCATCGCGATGGAGATCGCCGCGAGACGCGTGCAAGGGATTGCCGAATCGATGGGCGAAGTCATCCGTCGAACCAGCGTCAGCGTGAATGTCAAAGAACGCCGTGACTACAGTTGCGCCGTGTTCTTGGGCGATGGATCCTTGGTCGCCAACGCACCCCACGTGCCAGTTCACTTGGGGGCGATGAGTCACACGGTTCGCAGTTTGATCGCGGACTACCCGGAGATGTCACCGGGTGACTCGTACCTCAGCAACGACCCCTATGCCGGTGGTTCGCACCTGCCTGACATCACTGTGGTGACCCCCGTTTTTTGCGACGAAAACGCGTCCGGTTCGTCGCGTCCCAAGGATTGGCCCTGCGACTTCTTCGTCGCCTCACGATGCCATCACGCCGAAATCGGTGGCATGGTCCCGGGATCCATGGCCCCCGCAGCCACCTGTCTGGCAGAAGAAGGCGTGGTGCTGCACAACGAATGCCTGGTCCGCAGCGGGAAGTCTCACCACCCAAGAATTCGCGAACTGCTTTCCACCGCCACGTACCCTTCTCGAAACGTGGAAGAAAACATGGCCGACATCGCGGCGGCGGAAGCGGCAGGGCAGGCCGGTGCGAATCGAATCCAGGCCTTGGCTGATTCGATGACCAAGTCTCGCCTGATGGATCTGCTGAAGCAGTTGCTGCATGTCGCGGGAGAAGCCACCGCGACCTGGATCGCCACGCTGGGAACCGAGCCTCGCGTTTTCGAAGATTCACTCGACGACGGCACGCCCCTGCGAGTCACCCTGCAGCCGGACCAATCGACCGGACGGTTGCAAATCGATTTCACTGGAACGGGTCCGGTCCATCCCAACGGGTTCAATGCCACACCATCGATCGTGACCGCGGCCGTGCTGTATGTGCTCCGGTGCGTTGTCCCCGGCGAGTTGCCGTTGTGCGACGGGGTGCTGAAGCGAATCGAACTGGTTATCCCTCCGGGCTTGCTCGCGCCGCCTGCTGGCGACACCCCCGAGAACAGTCCAGCAGTGGTCGCTGGCAATGTTGAAACCAGCAATCGCGTGGTGGATGTCTTGCTCGGCGCGTTGGGCGTCGCCGCCGCATCCCAAGGCACGATGAACAACCTGCTGCTTGGCGATGAAACCTTTGGTTATTACGAAACCATCGGCGGTGGTGCCGGTGCAACGGCGACTCAAGCAGGTGCGGACGCCGTTCACACTCACATGACCAACACGCGAATCACGGACCCTGAGATCCTGGAATCACGATTGCCGATTCGCCTGTGGCGGTTTGCCATCCGTCGTGGCAGTGGAGGAGCAGGGCAAAACCGAGGCGGTGACGGAATGATTCGCGAAATGGAATTCCTTCGTCCACTGACACTGTCTCTCATCACTTCCCGGCGAACAACGCGTGCCTACGGGATTCAAGGCGGGCAACCAGGCCAACCCGGTCGACAAACCCTGATCCATCAATCCCAACGAACGGAACTCCCCTTCGCGACCAGCCGAGAAGTTGAGGCTGGCGATCGGTTGGTCATGGAAACGCCAGGCGGTGGCGGCTACGGCAAGGAACGGCCCGCCGACTGAAACAAAGAAGCAGTGCGAGACAAAGAGCAACCGTCCTGAGCTACCTACCCCTGTCGCGTGTCGCCGGATTCGCCAGAGTTCGGTTCCAGCAGCGATTCCTGAACTCGGGTGAGTCCAGCTACCAACGAGATTTCGGGACGCCCCTGAAACGGATCATTCCAGCGTGTCGTCGGCTTCCTCGCTCGCGTCGTCCTCACCATCGGTTTGTGGGGTGAGCTCAGGAACCACGTTGTCACCGGATCCCTCCTCACTGAACGTGTACGTCAACAGTTCCAATTGAATCTCCGCCAGCATCGTGTTGCGATGTGGAATCAGCTTCACGCGACTCTCAATCACATTGGTGTTGCTGTTCGTTTCCTTGCGTTCGATCTCGTGCAACGTCTTGCCATCGACGACGCTGATCCCCATCACATCCATTTGCCGACGACGCACGCCATTGCCGGGCACGGTCAAGTGCGCCCGAGCCATCAGCAGCATCGGAGTGCCCCACGGTTGCTCCACCGTGCATCCCCAGGCATCGTCAAACGAACGACTCCAACGCAGCGATCCATCCACGGTTGAGATCGCATGCATCGCAGTGATTGGTTGAACCGCCGCACCACCCGAAACCGCCACCGAACGCGTCGCAGCCAAATCTCGATTGGGTTTTCGGTGTCGGGGCAGAATCAACATTTGATCTTGGATCGACATCACCGAAACCCCGTACAGCCCCTGCCGAGCAGGCACCATAACATCCGCGATTTCGCGTCCGGATAGCAAATCCCAAATCGTTGCCCGGCCGGTGTGATCCAACAGCGTGAAGTAGCGACCGTCGGACATTTCCGCGTAGGCCGCCGTTTCGTTCACGTTTTGAGTGTCTGCGACTCGGAACTGGACCGTTTCTCCCGTTCTCATGTCGATCAGTTCGACCAACTGAGGGTCGAGCATCTCCTTGGCTGCCTCCAGGCTGGCTCGCATTTCTTCGCTCACATCGGCAGGCACATTGGCTTCTCTGTTCACCTGTGTCACCGTCAACAGATGGGACCCCAGTGACGAGATCACCGATCCCAGCGTCCGTTTCTGGGTCTCCAGCAAACCGCCATCGTGGATGTCATAGCTTTCGATTTGGTTCTGCGACCGACTGACGACCATCACCCGATCCTCCGCATGCACGATCGCGGTCCCAACGGCTTCGGTTGTCGTCCGCCAACGCTCTTCCCCCGTCACCGTGTCCAAGCAAATCAGTTCTGTTCCCTGCAACAGAAACAATCGATCCCCCAAAACCGGTCCCAGGATCAACTGAGCATCCCCGTTGTCCGCCGTCGCCGAAACCATCATGTTGCGATAGATCTGATTTCCAAACGGAGTTGCCGCACTCCGCCGCCTGGCAACCGGCTGGCCATCGGTTCCCAGAGTTCGTCGCCAACGAATGGGGTCCTCGCCATTGGCACCCAAGGTTCGAAACAAATCAATGGCGATCAGTTCCGATTGAGTCAGCAACAGCATCAGGCTGCCGCTGTAGGTCAGTTCTTTTCCAAACGATCGCATCCCCGAGAAACCCTCGACCGGGATCGCCCGATGAATCCCGTAAGGATTGATCAGTGCCAAGGAGTTCATGTTGTCACTCATCGCATTCCAACCGCGGAGTTGACGCCCCATCAGATGAGTTGTCTTCGCGTAACGACGGTCGTTCATCATCATGCTGGAACGAGGCATTCGCATCGATTGCCATTCCAAGTTGACGTTTCGAGGCCACTGTTCGCCCATCTCGTAGTCGCGACCTCGAACGGGATTGGCTTGCAGCGCGTCCTCAATGAACGTGTCCGCACCAGTGGGTTCTGTCTCGCTCAAACGTTGGCCCAGCAGTTCTCCCACCGCCAATCGATCCAGGTTCCACGATTCTTTGCTGTACAGCTTCGACAGCATCAACAGACGATCGTTGCTCAACGACTTCAAGGCATCATCCGTCGTCATGGTGTCCGCCCAAATCAAACGCTCGGCCAGGAAGCCGTCTTCCATCAACAATGCTCGCGCGGCCATGTCTCGTCGCAAACCTCGCGTCGCCTCGACGACCGGTGAGAAATGCTGCAGCGTCCGCATCAACGTGGCCCCGTCCATGTTCCCTCGCGTCGAAACCAATGACTCCACGGCTTGCGTCATTGCCACCATGTCTTCTTCGGTAGCAGAGGAAACCAACTGCGACACCCGAGCGCTGATCCAATCATCGACCGTGAACTGACGAGCCGCATTGGGAAAGACAGCGTCCATGTCACGATTGAGCGTTGGATGACGCAGCACCAACTCGGATAAATCCAGCAACAGCCTCAACGCCTTCGCATGCTCGATCTGCGAAGTGGGTTTCGCGACCGCCCCCTTGATCTGCAGCACCAACAGTTCCGCCCGTTGCTCGGGTTGGTCAATCAACTCCATCAGGGCATCCAAGTCGACACTGGTATCGCTCGGATTTTCGCGAAGACTTCCCAGCATGGCTTCCACCGACAACATGATCACTTCATCGTTGTCAGGATCCAATTCCCGAGCTCTTCGGAGCAGGCCCAGTGCTCGGGGACGTTGCTCCTGTTCGATCAACAGCTCCGCTTTGCGAACCAAGGCAAAGAAATTGTCCGGATCCTTTTGGAGCAACGCATCGACACGCGGCTGCAGCGATTGTTCACCGTAAGCGACCGCCACCATCGTGGCCGATTGGGAGATCAACTCGCCATCGATTGCGATCAGGTTCCCAAGCGGAAAACGGACCGTCCGGCGCTGCAACACCTCACCGTTTTGCAGCGAAATTTCGATCAGTTCGTCGGTGGTGGTGGGCAAGTAATAGCGATCGTTTCCAAACACACCACGCCCCGAAATGCGTTGCCCTGGTCGAACCAAATCAGGCGGCGTCGACCAGACCTCCGTGCCGTCTTGCAACGAACACGCCGACACTTCATCGGCACCGACAACAAAGAAGAGGCCGTCTTGGATCCCTGCAACGTAAGCCAGACGAATTCGATTTCGGGGCGTGAAACGATTGCGTCCGGTGAGCACATCGAGAACCTGCAATCGATCGCACTCAATCGGAGTGACCACCACCGAGGTGCCTTCTGCGATCGCCAGCGAGTGCGTCCAACGGCGGCTCAACTGATTCGAAGAGACCCGGGTGTTTGGCCGGTAGATACTATGAACAAATTCCTGATTTCGTGGAATTTGGTTGCCCCAACGAATGGTTCGGTCAACCAGATTGACCGCGACCGTGGCGCCAGCCCCGGTTGGGCAGATCAGCATTCCGTTGTGATAAGTGGGCATCGCTCCGGCGACTCGGCGGACGGGATCAGCACCAATCCCACCTGATTCCACGGCCACCAACACCTGCTGCCATTGAACCGATCCATCCGCGGGATCCAAGCACAGCAGCACCACTTCACCCGCGATCTCGGCGATCACGTACAGGTCACCTCGAAAGGGAAGTGGAGGGCCGAGGAAAAACGCTTCGGCCAAGGCCGAAGGGGTGGACTCTGACTTCCCCAGTCGCCACAGCAACTTGCCTTGGGTTTTGAGATCCAACGCGACCAACGTGTTGGCGAGTGACGACATGCCGCGACTGGCAAACGGACTGAACCGTTCAATTTCGATTTTACTCAGATCATCGATCATGAAGACTCGTTGGCCATCGCTCGAGATCTGCCCAAACGGAACATCGTTCCAAACACGTTGAACGAGAATATCAACGGGGTCTTCTTCCTCCTCCATCGGATCGGCGAGGTCCGGCGTCAATGTGGCTTCTGGCGGCGCGAACCACGGATACTGCCAAACTCGTTTGCCCGTCCGAAAATCGACCCCCAACAATCGCTGAGTGGTTCGCATCAGCAACTGATCGCCCACTCGCAACGGTGTCCAAGAGGGAGGCGGCAACTGCCCGGTGGCTTTGAGTTGTTGAGTCTTCTCCTGAATCATTCGTTCCTGCCGCGGACTGGCGGACGATTCCACCATCCAACGTGGATTGCTGAGCGGCATTTGCCCAGCACCGGAACCATTGCGATCCACCTCACCGCCCAACAACGGGTAATTCTCCGCCAGAGACTCCGCGCTCACCAATTCAGATTCACTCTGTGCCAGCACCCATTCCTTCCAGGCAATCTCATCAACGGCTTCGCTGGTTGGAAACAACGAAGTGAAGGCTTGGGGATACTTCGTCGGCGTCGGGATCGATCGATCCGCACGTGCACACGCAATCGCATGCAAGGTCACCACCGACTCGCCCACTTGATCCACGATGCGTTGCTGACTGACCAGGTCATCCAGCAACAACGAACAGGCCAACGGGTTGCCAAGCATCCACTCACGAACCGCCAACAGGACGGATGCTTTGTAGCCGGCTTGGGTGTGGAAGGTCTCGCGTCGGACGCGTTCGACCGTTTTCCAATCTCGCTTCGGCCCGGCATCTTCCAGCAGCTTGCCAGCCAAAGGCCCGTACCGCAGTTCGTAAATCTCCAAGCCTTCTTTCGGGAGACCACCGATCAAGTCACGGACATGGTCCAGCAGGCTACGAGGCAATTGACTTTGCAACCGCGCCAATTCTTCCGCTTGAGCGGCCTCGTCATCCAACGGCCGCCCATTGCGATCGAGCATTCCCTCTCGGTTGCCAAGCGGTTGTCCTGGCTGCACACGTTGGTCGTCGGTTTCTTCCTCGGCATCCGACGCGATCGGAGCGTAATAGTCCTGCATCATTTCCGACGCAGGATCGTCGCTTGACCGCAGCAGAAGATCTCCCAGTCGGACGACCGCGTCGCTGTAGCGTTCTTGCTCGATCGCCTCTTCGGCATCGCGAATGATTTGTCGCATGCTTCGTGGGGGCGGCAAGAACTCGGCATCCCCCATCTGCATCCGCGAATCGAACAAGCCTTGAGCGAGGGCCACTTTCGATGCCCCAGGTGTGGCAAACAGCATTCCGGCGAAGATCACCGCCGCCATTGTCGAGCGAGTCATCCAGGAAACCTTGGCATCGAGACGAAGATTGGCGTGGGAATTCACTACACAAACCGATTGAAAACAAGCATTCGAACAAGCGTACCTTGCTCGCACGGAACCAGAGGCACACACGGAACACGAAAACGCGATCTCATTGTATCGCCCCGGGTTCCTCGCAAACCAGTGTCATCTTCCGCCGAACCGGACTCGACGAAATCTTTCATCCCTTCAAAACAGGCTGGCCGGATCCGCCCGCACCAATTTCCGCAGTGCCAGCAACCCGCTGATCAGACACATCAAGGTGGTCAGGGCCAGCACAGAACCCGCCCGAGTCAGCGTCAACGCCATTGGCAGCCCCGTCAGTGATTCCAGCCCCTGGAACAATGCCAACGCGATCAGCACCGCGGGGATGAACCCCAGAACCGACAAATAAACCGACTGCCGGACCACCAACCCCACAAAGAACCGGTTGGGATACCCCATCGCCTTCAGCGTGGCGTATTCCGACATCGCGTCTTGCAAATTGGTGAACAGAATTTGATAGCAAATGATGACTCCAACCGCGAATCCCATCAGCGTGCCGATCAGAAAGATCATCCCAATCGGTGTCTGCTCGCTCCAGAATGTCTGCTCGCGATCTCGGATTTGCTGCCGCGTGAGGACTTCCCACTGGCCCCTGGCCATGTTCGTCAATCGTTGAGCGGCTTGCTCCGGCGAAGCACCGTCATGCAAGCGGATCAGCCCCAGATCCACGGTCTCAAGCGGCTTGCCATAACCACGCTGAGGGAAATAGTTCGCGAACGAAGACTCCGCGATCAACAACGACCCTTCATTGGCAAAGTCGGTGCCCAAGGTGAAGGAACCGACCAGTTCGATCGATCGCTTGGACAACTCGATTCGTTGGTCGGCCGGTTGCCCCGACGCTTTGAATTGAAATCCGTATTCTGACCGCGTCTTGCGATCGACCAGTGCGGTCGCTCGCTGCCGGAGTTGATCACGGTGTTCATCCAGGCCCGGGAGATTCAACCACGGTCGCGACGCGTCCTCGGACATGGCCGCAGGATACAAACTCGAGTCCGGTACCGAGATCACTCGGATCGGTCTCGCAGGACTGCCCTCGACCCGCACCCGGGCCATCGTTCGTTCGATCAACAAGGCTTGCACGTCCGCGACCGCGGGATCCGCCTTCACACGGCGAAGCAAAGACCGCGGGAATCGTTCATCCACCGGCAGCATGTATCGAGCCGGACTGATCGCGACCAATTCGCAGTCCACCACCTCGATCAACCGCACCGGACTGTCCAGCAACGCGTTGCGGAACCCATTCTGCGTGAACATCAGCACCGCCGCAAAACCCACCCCTGCCGCCGCCACGCACAAACGTGCCGGGTTGCCGACCAAATTCTTCCAGGCCAGGGGGGTGCTTCGACTCATCAGCGACCGTCCAACTGAGCGTCACGCTGCAGGTTCGAAACGATCTGCAGAAAATCTTTCGCGTCGTCAAAATCTCGGTAAACGCTAGCGAACCGGATGTAAGCCACCTCGTCTAGCGTCGCGAGTTTCCGCAGCACCACTTCGCCGATCGTCGCGGTGGGGATTTCCATGTCAAATTCGGCGTAAATCGCCTCTTCGATTTTCTGAACGGTCTTTTCGATTTCGTCGCTGGTCACGGCCCGCTTGGAACACGCCCGCTCGATCCCGCGTTTGATTTTCTCTCGATCAAACGGTTCTCGCGTTTCGTCACTTTTGACCACGCGAACATTCAGAGCATCGATTTGTTCCAAGGTGGTGAAACGCCGCTGGCACGTTTGGCACAACCGTTTCCGCCGAACCACATACCCGGCCTCGGCCGTCCGTGAATCTTGGACTTTGTCGTTATCGGAATGACAGAACGGGCAACGCATTGGCGGTCAAATTCAAGATGGAAAACAGCCCCGGATTTCAAACGCTCCAGCCCACTGGACCTGGCAAGCATGATTCACGAGTCTTTCGAAGGTGTGCTATGATCGTCCAGAACGTCTTCGGATGCGAGGTGTCTGGTCCGGCAATCACGGACCGAGCCATCACAGTGTAGCGCCCCAGAACACCAGGTTTTCGGCCCAGAAGGTCAACCTTTTTGGCCAACGAGAATCATTCGGTTCTGCGCCAACATGCTGACTTTGGCATGTTTTTTGGAGTGGCACCACTCGTGAACCAACCCTCGAATTGAATCAACAGGAACGACTCAACGATGACCACTCCCGGCAATCCTACCGACGAAAACGCCCCTTCCCAAGCTGATACGCCAACGGATTCGGTCAACGATCCGCTTTCGTCGGCTGGTTCTTCCACCCCCGCCCCTGATTCCGGCGGCTCAGTCCCACGCCGGGGCACAGCGCAACCCCGTGGCACAGCGCAACCGTCGGCAGGCACCCCTCGGGAACGCTTCATGGAGGAAATCGCCAAAAAGCAGTCACTGGACGACCACGAACCAGAAGAATCTCTCTGGGAAGGCGGCTACAGCCCCAAGGCGATGATCGGGTCCTGGATTGGATTGACGATCCTCAGTGTCGTTTTGCTGGTCGCAGCCGGATTCATCGAGCAATTCACGTTCGGTATCGCTCTGATTGTGATCGTCATCCTGTGGATTTTGGTCGGCCTGAACTACGCCGCCAAACGACTGGGCGTCCAATACGAACTCACCAGCCAACGATTCATCCACCGAACCGGTATCTTGACGCGTCGCACCGATCGCATTGAAGTGATTGACATCAGCGATGTAAGCTACGAACAGGGTCCGATCCAGCGAATGTTCAAGGTCGGTTCCATCTCCATCATCAGCACGGACAAGAGCGATCCGACGCTGGAGTTGGTCGGAATCCACAACGTCGGTGAGGTGGCCGGTTTGATCGACGACATTCGACGTGCCGAACGACGACGGCGCAGCATCCATATCGAGCAAAATTAAGCATGTCCGTTTGGTTTGTTCAGAAAGGCGATGAACAACTCGGTCCGTACAAGCCCGCCGAATTATTGGCTTTGGTACGTGACGGATCGGTGGTGGCGGAAACCAGGATTCGCAAGGACGATTCCAATTGGTTCACGGCCTCCCAGGTCGGCGGTCTGTTCGAAGCCGCTCGCCGGCCCAGCATCGAACACTACTGCCCCCAGTGCAACGTTCGCGTGGGACAACCGCCGACGATCTGCCCTGAGTGCGGCAAAGACCTCGAACGAACCAAAACTCGCATCATCGAACACAGCGTCGGGCAAGAAAAACGATCGTCCAACACTCCCACGACCGGCCCCAGCGACTCAGCCAAGCGTTGGCTGCAAAAGAAAATCCGACGCGACAAAAAATAAAGCCACCGAGGAACCCCCGAAGGGACTCGCCGATGGCTTTCGTTGTCTCTTTGTCTCGGTCGGTCACGGATGATCAGAACCGCTCTTGGATATCGAGCGGTGTCCTGTGCCACCGTGGGGCAGAGATCAGTACTTCAGTTCAGCACCGACGGTCAAACCGATGAAGAACACATCGTCGTCGGCGATCAGCCCTCGGCCAAAGTTCGGGGTGACGGTGGCGGAGCTGATTTGCTCTTCCGAGGTTGCCACTCCGGTCAGGTACCAAGCCTCGAAGCCACCGCGAACGGCCATCATCTCGCCAACCTGATAACGAACCCCCGTCCCGAATTCGAACATGCCGGCGAGTTCGGAGGAACTGTCCGAACCATTTGCCAGAATGTCGGCGCCGTTGCGAACCAGGATGTCGGATTCAGCAAGGTTCAAGTAACCGCCTGCACGGGCCCGAACGTAGCTCGACGAAAAACGTCCGATCGGATTGTAGATGTCAGCTCCGACCTGCAAACCAATCATCCGGTTGGCAGCGTTGTTTCGCAGCAAACCAGTGTCGGCGACTGGGTCAACTCCGTTGACGGTTGAATAGTTGAAGTCCTCTTCGAAATCGATGTAGCGTCCACCGATCAGCAACTTGGCCACGTCCCAAGCCATCATGGTTCGGCTCATTTCAACCGACCAGAGACGGGATTCGTAGATCTGGCGTTGAGCGTCGGCTTCATCCAAGGCATCAAAACCAAAGGTGCCCAGGGTACCGGGCTGCAAAGGATCTTCGATCAACAAGGTCGAGAGATTGTCGTTGTCCGCAACCGAGATATCCGAGTCCCAATCCAGGACACCGGTGAAGCTCACCTCCATGCCGTTGACGCAGTCAGGAACCACTCCGACGGTGATCCGTGGAGCAATCTCAAAGTCCACATCATCCAGAGCAAAGTCACGAGCGACGGTGAAGTTGTCGACTCCTTCGCGACGCATGTACAACGCTTCGACGCTGGCGTAGCGATAAGGATCGCAGGTAGGACATGCCATCCCGCCGCCGTAGCCAGCTGTACCGTAACCGGTCGATCCGCAAGCTCCACCACACTGGGTTCCGCAACTGCCACACGATTGTGACATCGCCCCGTGATGGTGGCCGACCTGAGCAATTTGATTGCCGAAGGATGACGACGAAGCGTCAACCGCTGACTGCATCGCATTCAGGTCCCAACCAGCGGATGCCGGATCAGAGGCCTGAACGACACGGAATGCTTGGCCTTCGTGCATCAGCGTGTTGCTGGGTGCCGAACCGCCAAATTGCTGAGCATGCGTGGCAGCGGTGCCCAAACCCGACCAAGCCAAACCAACCGCGGCAAGGGTGCCGAACAATCGTGCGGCGAATCGAGGAAACCAGTTGTTGTTCATAATTGAACCTCAGGACGAACAAAGCGGCACGGTGACCGACGGTGGCTGGGTAGTGGTAGGTTGGACGAACGGGACAGGAGCTAGCGAAGGATCAGCTGATCTTCGACTGGCACCAGGAATGTCTTTCGAATCAAACGAACGATTTCTTTTGCGTCTTGGGAGTCATCGCATTCACCTTGAACGACAATGCGGTCACCTTGACGCGTGACTTGCACCGATGCGGTGCGAAACTTTTGCTCGATCAGTTCCATCAACGATCGCTCTTGCTGGCTCTCACCACCACGAACGTTGCTGGACGCAGCGACGTGCAATTCATAAATTTCACGAAGCGAACCTTCTTGGCCGGCCACTTTTTGCTGCACCAACACGCGGGTCTTGCCAGGGCGAACCCCAATCAATCGCAAGTGACGTGAAGTGCTGCTGATGACTCGCGCCACGGAATCGTCTTCGACACGAACGGCCTCGATGATGCCATCGACCGTCAACGAAGTGACATCGTCTGGGTCACACACGATCGCATCTTGGACCAGCAACGTGGATCCCGAACCGTTGGACGAATTTTGCCGTGATGGTCCCCGATGGCCGGCCAAGGCTGCCGGCACAATCAGTGTCGCACTCACCCGTCCTTCCGCCGGAGCGTCTTGGGACGGTTGTGCAACCGCGACCATCGGTGGTGCTTCAACAGCGACCGCGGCACGGTGCCGAACCGGAGCCTCGTGCATGCGTTCCGAAGCGACATGCTCGAAGTGAGCTGGAGCGTCAATTTTCACAGGCAGGTGGCGGTGTTGTTGAACCACCATCTCGCTTGGCAAATGGACTTGCACCGGCTGTGGCAACAGCGGCAATGACGCTGGTGCAGCCGACTCCTGAACTGGTGCTGCAATGCTCAACGGCTCGGGCATCGCAATCGATTCTTCGCCCTTGTTTTCCGATGCTTCTGAGCCAGAGAGACTGGCATCCGAAAAGCTAAGAGAAACAGATTCGGCGTTCATCGAATCCATCGCATCATTGAGCGAAAACTCAATGGGCTCCGATTCTTCGGCGATCGCCACGTCTGCTTCCTCAGCAACGACGGCTGTGACCTTCACAGGCTCAGACGACGACGTCGGAACGGTGGCTTCGACGACAGGTGTCTCGGCAACGACTTCTTCCGCCACAATTTCCGGCTTCACCAACGGCATGGTTTGGCGAGCGATCCTCGGCTGAGTCCACTGCAATTCAGGTGGAGTTTCGAGCGATTTCGTCGGCTCCACTGCAGGTGAAAGCTGAGCATGCTTCCATTCGACGATGCCGCCGGACTCCACTCGGTCGTAGTCCGGCTGGGCATGTGGGTTGATTCTTGTCTGCGGAGCACGAGGCGGCTCCACGACCAAGGGTGTTTTTTCCGAAACCGGAGCACCAATTGGCAGCAAACCAACAGCGGTGCCGATCGACTTCAGTTTGATCTCCGACATCGTTTGATCGGATGTCTGACGGATCGGGTACAGCGTCGTCTGACCCTCCGGTGCAACGCTGCCATGGTTCTGGAGCAAATTCACGTTGCTCGCAGCCGCATGGCCGTTGACTTTGGTTGCCAGAATCGGACCAACGGCCTGATGGGAAGCAGAACGCTTCACAAATGGGTTGCTGTGCATGCTCCCCGAAACCAGACGAATCGGTGGCAGTTTGTCAGTTGCAGTTTCGTCCGCCAACGCCGTGCTTCCGGCGACTTGGCTCGCGGCAATGCAACCTCCCCATACAACGGCTTGGGTCAACCAACGAGCGAGCCGTTCACGTTTGCGGCGGCTAACCATTTGGTTCGAGCCCATCGGGTTCATTGTTTTGCCAATCAGCATGGCGGATCCTTACGCTCACGATCTTTTTGGGATCCTGTACCCCCCCGGCACATTCTCCATGTCGTTGGTCAGACGAAATTCATCGCCGGACCTCCGAACACCCTCTGTATCGTCGCCGGGTGGTTCCGGCATTAACGATTTTGACAGATCGAACGCTTGGTTCTGTTGAATCGATCTTGACACCCATGCCGATTGGACCTGCCAACCCCACACGAACGGGGAAGAACCACCCCATTTCCAGCTCGGTCCACGTGGTTCAGGTCAGGTCGGTCGTTTCACAGTGGCTCGACGACGCAAATGGTTTCACGAGGAAACACGCTGCGCGGATCACGCTGTGACACCGATCGAACGTGGCGCGAGAGAGTTGCCTCGCCTCAACTTCGCTGCCGCATCGCTTCGTAAGCCACAATCGCGGCGCTGACCGACACATTCAAGCTGTCCACGTGGCCCGCCATCGGCAACGCCACGGGTTCGACGCACTCAGCCGCCCAGCGATCTGCCAAGCCATCCGCTTCGCTGCCCAGCACGACCGCGAGCTTGCCACGCAAGTCCGATTCGAACAGCGGTCGCGAGCCTTCCACTCGCATGGCGGCGACTCGATAACCCTGAGCCTTCAAAAACCCAGCGATCTCCGACTCGCTGCCCGATGCGGAAGGGACCGTGAACACCGCCCCCAACGAACCACGAATGGCATTCGGGTTGAATCGATCCGAGGGGCAATCCGACAACAAGACAGCGGACACGCCCGCCGCATCGGCTGACCGAAACACGGCGCCCAAATTGCCCGGTTTTTCAACCTGATCGAGCACCAACACCAATCCCTCGCTCCAAGCGGGATGAGCCGTGAGCCGGTCGAGTGAATCATCCGGGGCCACAAACTCCGCCACACAGCGATCCGTCGACGCCGTGTAAGCGATTTTCCGCAACACCTCAGGCGTCACCCAACGATGCACGCCCGAATCGATCGCCTGGCGACGAACGACCGCCTGCTCTGGCATTTCAGATTTCGACGACAAATCCGAGGGCTTCGGTTCGATCTCGTAAAAAGCGACCAGCTTCAACCCAGCCTCGATCGCCCGCAACGATTCTCGGGGCCCGTCCACCAAGACAACGCCAGCAGCCCGTCGTTTCCGAGAACGGCGCAGCGAAACGATTCGGCGGACGGCGGCATTTTGCAAACTTCGGATGGTTTCCATGGGGCCACACTTTTGCATATTCGCTTCAATGGGAGAACCAACCCGAGTCTGCTATCTTTGAATGTTTTCCAAACACCTTCTCTGCCCCCAACTCACGGCCTCGCGAATGTCCGAAAATGTGTTGTGCCAACCCGTTTCCGGACGCAAAGACCAAAAGGCATTTCTCGATCTCGAAAAACGCCTCTACCGGGACGACCCCAACTGGGTCCCGCCCCTGTGGAGCGAACGGGTCAAATTGCTGGGATTCAAGCACCATCCGTTCTACGACGACGCCGAAGGGCAGACCTTCCTGGTTCGCCGCGGCGACCGTGTCGTCGGCCGAGTCCTGGCGGTCGTCAATCACGCCCACAATCGCTATCACGAAGAAACACGTGGGTTCTTTGGATTCTTCGAATGCGAAGACGATGAAGAAGCCGCCGTCGAACTTCTCAACACCGCCGGCGATTGGCTGAAAGAACGCGGGATGACCGGCGTCCGCGGCCCGGTTCACCCCAGCCTGAATTACGAAGTTGGGTTGTTGGTCGATGGCTTCGATACACCGCCGACATTCCTGATCCCCTACAACCATCCGTACTACGAACGGCTGATCCAAGCCGCCGGCTTCGAAAAGTCTCAAGACCTCTACAGCTACGAAGCCTCGATCGACATCCTGGAAACGCTCGATCCCAAGTTGCTGTTTGTGATCGAAGAATCGACTCGGCGTTTCAATGCCGAATGTCGCACGATCGATCCCAAGAACTTCCACGCTGACGTCCGCGTGTTCTTGGACATCTACAACCAATCGCTGCAGCGAACCTGGGGCTATGTCCCAATGAGCGAATCGGAAGTGGACGAGCAAAGCAAAGGCCTGAAAAACCTGTTGCTCCCCAAACTCACCAGCATCGCGGAAATCGATGGCAAACCCGTCGGAGCCGGCTTCGGCTTGCTCGACTACAACCCGTTGATCAAACAAATCGGCGGCAAGCTGTTTCCGTTCGGTTGGCTGAAACTGCTGCTCGGCCGCAAGAAACTGAAACGACTCCGCTTGGTCAGCGCCAACGTGTTGCCTGAATATCAAAAGTGGGGCCTGGGCTTGGTCACGCTCTACAAAATCCTGCCGGAAGCGATCGACTTCGGAATTGAAATGGGCGAATTCTCCTGGGTCCTCGAAAGCAACCAACTTTCCCGAGGAACGATCGAACGCGGGGGCGCCACCCGCAGCAAAACCCACCGCATCTACGACCGATCGTTGACTCCCGAACCGGAGCAGGCTTCCACGTGAGCGATCCCATTTCGATCGATTCGATTCTCGGGCCTGGTGGCAGCATCAGCCGCCGATTGCCACGCTACGAACCTCGCGAACAGCAGCTCGAGATGGCGCGAGCGGTCTCTTCGGCGTTGACCGACCGCGAACACCTGGTCGTCGAAGCGGGCACGGGAACGGGGAAGAGCTTCGCCTACTTGGCCGCCGCGATCCTGCACGCCACTTCCGACCAAACCGAATCGGGAGGCCCAAAAACAACCCGTTCTGCTGACTCGGTCGACGATCGCATTCCGCCCGCTGGCGAACAAAGCGAGAAACCCGATCGCCCCAAACGCGTCCTGATCTCAACCCACACGATCAGTCTGCAAGAACAACTGATCGGCAAAGACATCCCGCTTCTCAACAGCGTCATCCCGCGAGAGTTTTCCGCGGTGCTGGTGAAAGGTCGCAACAACTACCTGTCGCTGCGACGAATGGGACGCGCGGTTGAGAAATCCGTGTCGTTGATGGCCAACGATTTTCAAATGCAACAGCTTCGCGAAATTCGCAAGTGGTCCGACAGCACTCCCGACGGTTCGCTCTCAACGTTGCCGATCAAACCCGACGGACAAGTCTGGGACGAGGTCCGCAGCGACACGGGCAATTGCCTTCGCAATAAATGCCCGAACTTCAAGGACTGCTTTTACTTCCAAGCCCGACGCCGTGCCCAGAACGCACAACTGTTGATCGTCAATCACGCGATGCTGTTCACCGACATCGCGATGCGACGGCAGGGCGTTTCGCTGCTGCCCGACTACGACGCGATCATCCTCGACGAATGCCACACCATCGAATCCGTCGCCGGTGACCACCTCGGCATTCGATTGACCAGTGGCCAATTTGATTACCTGTTTGATCGTCTCTACAACGACCGCCAACAAAAGGGTTTGCTCGTCGCGCACAACCTGGACGCGTTGCAAAAGATGGTCGACCGATGCCGATTCGCGGCCAGCGAAATGTTTGCCGGTGTGCTGGATTGGATGCAAGAGTCACGCTCACGCAATGGTCGCGTGCATCACCCCGAAGTCGTGCCCAATCCGCTCAGTGAACCGATGGAGATCCTCGCTCGACGGTTGCGAGCTCACGCCGATGCACAAGAAAACGATTCCGATCGCCAAGACTTCCAATCCGCTCACGATCGACTTCTCGCCTTGGCCGGCGGTCTGCGTGAATGGCTCGACCAATCGCTCAAGCAAGAATCGGTTTATTGGGTGGAAACCTCCGGCAGTCGTCGAGGGATGGACCGAGTCTCCCTGTCCGCTTCACCAATCGACATCGGCCAAACGCTTCGCGAAGAAGTTTTTCAAAACGAGGAAATTGGCTCGGTCATCATGACCAGTGCCACGCTGGCGACTGGCGAACAAGACAAATTCAAATTCTTTCGCAGTCGTGTGGGTCTGACGACAGGCCGCTCACTCCAAGTCGGCAGCCCCTTCGACTACGAGAAACAAGCCAAGCTGATCATCGTCCGTGGACTGCCTGATCCCTCCGCGAAACGAGATGAATTCGAAGCGGCCCTTCCGCAACAAATCAAGCGATTCGTTGGACACACCGATGGCCACGCGTTCGTGCTCTTCACGAGTTACTCGTTGCTTCGCAAATGCGCCGAAGCGATCACGCCGTGGTGCATCGAACGCGACCTGCACTTGTACAGCCAAGCGGGCGATCAAAACCGAACGCAGTTGCTCGACTCCTTTCGCAAAGATCCACGTGGTGTGCTGCTTGGAACCGACAGTTTTTGGCAGGGAGTCGACGTTCCTGGCGACGCACTGACCAACGTCGTGATCACGAAGCTGCCATTCTCCGTTCCCGACCATCCGCTACTCGAAGCACGGCTCGAAACCATCCGCGCCCGCGGCGGCCATCCATTCCCTGACTACCAATTGCCCGAAGCCGTGATCAAATTCCGGCAGGGCTTTGGGCGTCTGATCCGCACCCGCGATGACTCGGGGATGGTCGTGGTTTTGGACCCTCGAATCCGATCCAAACCTTACGGCCGACTTTTCCTCAGCGCACTTCCACCGCTTCCATGCCACGACGTCGGCACCGTCCCGCGTCAAAAAACAAAGAAGCAGTGAGCAAGCCGCTTCTATTCGACGGCCCCATCCGGGGCGGGATTGTGGTCTCCATCAATGTTCTCGGGGCTTCCACCCCGAGCGAACGATGACGGCCCCTCCCGGGGCGAATGAACGTGGATGGCTCCGGAGGAGCCCGCGTTGATAGCTCGGGGCGGAAGCCCCGAGACTACTGAACGTTTGGGCTTGGAGAGTATTGTCGCTTGCGCAAGTTTTCATCCCGGTAGGGATGCAAGATGGTAGCCGTCGGTAAGCGATAGCGCCACCGATGGACATGCAAACCCCAAGCCGCCACTCTCCATCCCGCCGTGGCCGATGGCCACGGCGGGATGGAGAGTTTTTTGGGAGGCACGGTTTCCGGGGGTGTGCTGCTACGCAGCGACCCCCGGCTACCATCTGACATCCCTACCGGGATGGATGACAGACAGAAGCCGGAAGAAAATTTGCATCCGCTGTGGGAGCGCCAATAGCAAAGATTTAGCAGCCCAGCGTTAGCCGAATGGCACTTACTTTAGATCCGAGTCTTTCAGTTTTGACGGTGGTTTCTTTCGCTTTTCGAATTGCGCGTCTTTGGGCCGTTTGCGGTACGCCTCGCGTCGGTATCTGCGTTTGCCTCGAATTGGCAACTTGTCTTTGCGGGCGATCGCCAGGGCGGTTCGGTAGGCCTCGCGCCACTGGCTAGGCTCGGTGTGCATGTGTCGCAACAAAAAAGTCTGAAAGGTGGTCCACGTTCGCTTGAAACTCATTCGACGCGGCGGAACTTCCTCCATGGCGGCCGCTTCGATACGAAGCTGACTGGTCAGGTTGTAAGCCACGACTGACGTGTAGAGTTCTTTCATGAATGTGTCGACACTCTTGGCACGGATATTCTCGGCATCCATCACCACCTTGAAGTTGCAAATGTCAATTTCTACATCGTAGCGACGCTCAAATAATGCGGCCAACGTGAAAGCTTCGTCGGCCAGCGTGCTGACCAGATAAAGCGTCAGCGAGTCGGTAACCTTGACCTCGTGCAGAAAAACATCGCACTGGCAATCCGCGGGCAACTCCGGTTGGGTCTGGCGATTCTTCTTCGTGGGTATCCACGTGTGTCGGTAACTTTTGTGATGTTCGGATTGCTCAATCAGCTCGGCATTCTTCTGCAGCGAATGAAAGTTAGCCTTCTTCATTCGCAGCAAAATGTCGTGCCCTGCATTGATGGCTTCATACGCGACTCCAAAGATCCCAAAGCCCGCATCGGACATAATGATCGAGTGCTCGGGAAGCTGCTCAAAACCTTGGCGAGCAAGTTGCGTCTCGGAGACTGCCTCGGGCCCGTACATCGGTCCGACTTGCGGAAGCATTGCAGCGCCGCTGGCAAGTTCATGAAAGACGGTTAACAACGCGCATGGCCAGATACCTTCGCCGAGTTGGTTGCTTGCCGGTGGAAACGCTTGTTGGAGTTCTTTTTCCGGTGCAAGAGCCATCGTGGTTCCGTCAATCAGGAACACGCGTTGTTGGTTGAATGTAGGCTCGGTGGCCGAAATGATGCCGGAGCTGACTTCCTCGGCAAACCAACGAACGACTTCTAGAGGCAGTCGAGATCGCGCTCGGCTGTAGGCACCCGATGCGGTCGAGATCGTGTTTTCGTCGAGTCGTTTGTTCTCGGGAAGATAGCTCGGCCTAGTTTCGATCAGGTGTTTCACCGCGTTTTCGAGTGAGGCATCGGGCTTGAGACGCTGGTAGACGAGCATCCAAAGGACAACGCAGGCGGTGTAGACAGTGTGAGCTCGCTGGGCAAAAAGCTCGTTCGCATCTTCGAAGTTGACAAGCTGATGCAGCAGTTCGAAGGAGCGGTCAAACTGCTGGTCGGCTTCCATGCTTCGCTCGGAATCGTTCATGCCAAAATGGCTCCTTTTTGAGAAAGGAAGCCTGAATGCGCAAAAACTGTGCCAAGATTATCGCAGCTGAAGACTCAATCTAAAGTAAGTGCCATTCAGCGTTAGCCCCGGTTGTACGTGGGACCCGTGGCGTTTGCCAAAACAGTTCAATTGCCGAAAGACTCCTGCCGACCTGCTCAATGCGGCAAAAAAGGTTGCAGCGAGAAGGCGAGCGATCGTCGTGGTTCGAATGTTCATGTTCACAACTCAAGTGCAATCACAACGAGAATGATCCAGGTCATTTTTCGCGACGTGGATTGGTCTCGATCAAGTCAATCGATCGCTGCACGTTGCTAGGATCAAGCCGCTGCGTTAGGTATCACCCAAGTGATTACGAATCGTGATCCAAAATGAGCAATCGCGATTGAAAGCAAAACCGCAACCGTGCCAGCAATTGCACGATTTCGAGTTGCCGTTCGAAAAGAGGGAAGGGCGGTATCGTCCGGCTGTCCCTCCTCTGACCTAGGAGGATCGTAAGGGTTACTGGAACCAAGCTGATCATCGTTCACGGTCTACCCATCCCTCCGCCAAACGCAACAAAGAAGCAGGGAGCATACAAACGGTCGGACTACACTGACATCCCCACCTCGGCTTCACAATCACTTTGTGAGAAACTCTGTCTTGGCCTTTCCCACTGATTTTGACTCGCAGCAACCAGCCCGGTTGGCGTTTGGCACGAAAGTACGATCAATGATGTCTCGACTCTCCACGCTCTTACCGGCTGTGCTGGTGACTTCGTTCGTTCTTTGCACAGGAGCACCAGCGAGTTTTGCGCAGGAAGCGGACCCTCCCGTTTCTGCACCACCCATTCGAGCGTTGTTGATCGCGGGTGGGTGCTGCCACGACTATGCCAATCAGCAATCTGCGATTGCCGAAGGCATTCAGGCTCATGCGAATGTTCGTGTCGATGTTTATTGGACCGATAACTCAACCACCGCACCGGTCCTGCCTTTGTACCGCAAGCTCAACTGGGCGGAGGATTACGACGTCATCATTCACGACGAGTGTGCTGCTGACATCAAAGACGAGGCGCTGGTGAACCGAATCGTCAACCTTCATCGCACAATCCCGGCCGTCCATCTGCACTGCGCCATGCACAGTTTTCGAACTGGCACAGACGCGTGGTTCTCTCACCTGGGACTGCAGTCCAGTGGCCACGGACCTCAGCAACCAATCGACATTCATTTTGTTGACACCAAACACCCGATCACGCAAACACTTGCCGATTGGACCACCATTCCGGAAGAGCTCTACAACAATGTCAAAGTCTTCGGCGCACACCCATTGGCCATTGGCAAACAAAAACTTGGGGGCAAGCCCCCTCGCATCGAGGAAGCGATCGTCGCCTGGACCAACGAGACGCAGGGTGCCAAAAGCTTCAGCACCACGATTGGACACAACACCGAAACCGTCCAAGACCCTCGATATCTGGAACTCATTTCGCGAGGGTTGCTGTGGACCTGCGGAAAACTCAATGACGAATACCTGACGCCTTATCAAGGCGAGAACGAGACAACGTTCATTGACAAGCAGGACGTCGCCTCGCAAGTCGACTTGGAGCTGACTAGCGTCCCTGATGATGCTTCCCTGGTGAAGGTGAGCGCATCCAGCACTCAAAACGGACATCCCGTCTACCATGCCCTGGACGGCAACCAACAAACCCGTTGGTGTGCCAGCGGCGGTGGCTATCCCCAGTCGCTGCAATTTGAGTTTGAAGAACCACACGCTCTCGAAACCATTTCGATCCAGTGGGAATCCCGCCGAGGAATCTATCAATATCGCGTGGAAGGCTCCCTTGACGGGGCCTCCTGGACGACGCTGCTGGATTCCTCGTCACTCGATACTTCCGAGCCGAAACCCAACGGTCGAGGAAAGCTGCCACTTCGCCAATCCGATCCCGTCCGGTTTGTTCGCATCGTCGGCCTAGGCAGCGGACACGGTGGGTGGTGCAGCATTTGGGAAGTGGACATCGACGGGGAAGGCATCGGGCCCCTTTGGCCAGCCGATCCCAAGTCGGACAACGGAAAGTTTGAACCACTTGCGGCCGATCCGTATACCAACCGCGGCAATCTTCCGCCTCGTATCGTCGAACTCTCGGCGGAGCAAGAAGCGGCGATTCTTCGCGACGTCCAGGTTCCTGATGGATTCACGGCAACCGTTTTTGCTTCGCCTCCCGCAGTGAACTACCCGGTCTTCGTCGCCGCAGGCGTTGATGGAACGCTGTTCGTTAGCTCCGACGGCAACGGTTCCCTCGGGCGGAATCCTGAACGTGGACGAGTGATTCGCCTGCGCGACCTCGACGGCGATGACCGCGCGGACGAAACAAAAGTCTTTTGCGAAATCGATGCCCCTCGCGGCTTGGTATGGGACCACGACCGGTTGTATGTCATGCACCCGCCCAACCTCAGCGTGTTCTTTGACCATGACGGCGACGGTGTCGCGGACGAACAAAAAACGCTCGTCAAGAACCTTGCGTTTGACTACTCCGATCGGCCCGCCGATCACACCACCAATGGACTGAGTCTCGGAGTCGACGGTTGGCTCTATATCGCCGGTGGTGATTTCGGATTCTTGGATGCCGAAGGGAGTGACGGAAAACATCTGACACACCGAGGTGGAGGCGTCCTTCGGGTCCGTCCTGATGGAACCGATCTGCAGATCTACTCAACCGGAACTCGAAACATCCTCGAGGTTGCCATCAGTCCGGAGATGGAAATGTTCGCTCGTGACAACACGAACGATGGTGGAGGATGGGACGTTCGGCTGCATCACTTCACGGGAATGGACGATCATGGCTACCCCCGCCTCTACAAAAACTTCAACGACGAATGCGTGCAACCCCTGGCTGATTATGGAGGCGGTTCAGGTTGCGGAGCCGTGTACATCGATGAACCTGGGTTCGGAAAATGGAACCACGCTCCCTTCACTGCTGACTGGGGAACAGGGTCGCTCTTCCACCACACGGTTTCGCCTGCTGGGTCCACCTACCAGGAAACCAAGCCGCCTCAGTCGTTCATCAAGATGACTCGGCCAACCGACGCCGATGTGGACGGAAACAGCCGGGTTTACTGCGCCAGTTGGAAAGGTGCGACATTCGATTGGACGACACCCAATGTTGGGTACATCGTCTGTGTGAAGCCCACTGATTTCGAGCCCGACCCGATGCCAAATTTCGCACAGGCAACGGACACTGAACTGATTCAAGTCATGGGCTCTCCGAGCTATCGACGCCGCGTCGAGGCTCAACGTGAGTTGATGCGTCGCGGAAATCCCGCCCATCAAATGTTGGTGGACCAAGCGATTGCCAAGCGATCTGAATTTCGAAATCTACTGCTGCATCTTCAAACCGACGCAAGCGATCAAGAATGCATCGCCGCGTTGTCACACGAAGATCCCGTCGTGGTCCATACCGCTATTCGCTGTCTCGCGAAAAGGAATGCGGTCGACGCTTGTTTCGCGGTCCTGGATTCCGCTTCCGAATCGTCCGCCGAAGCGGAAGTTCTCCGAGTGCTCGCAATGATTCATTCGACCGAGGTGGTTGATGGGGTGATTGCAAGACTCCCACACGCCAACGCCAACACGAAGGTCGCGATGCTCGAGGCACTTTGCCGATTGCACAGTCGCGAAGCACCTTGGAAAGGTGATTCATGGGGTACCCGCCCGGACACACGCGGACCGTACTACGAACCCGAATCGTGGAAGGAGACCCCCAAGATTGCAGCAACACTGCAACAGGCACTCACCACAATCCCATCTGTAACGGCAGCGGATTTGGTGAGCCAGCACTACTATCTCGGCGATGAGATTTTCCAGGTCGACGATTCTCAGCCCCTTTCCTCCGAACCCACCGTTCCAGTTTGGTCGCCCGAAGAAGCGTTCCAGTTGAAATCCCTGATTCCAACCGACTCTCCCAAAATCAGTTCGTTGAAAATCGAGGAAGCGACCGCCGCAGCCGTTGCTGCCAAAGGAAACGTTGAGCTAGGAAAGCTTGTGTTCTCGAGTGCCAAATGCATTGCTTGCCACACCGTTTCGCAGTCCGAAGTTCAGAAGGGACCGTACCTCGGAAACATCACCCAAACCTACAAGCGTCCGGAGCTCGCCGTGGCAGTTCTCGATCCTAGCAAGACAATCGCTCAAGGATTCGCGACTCATAAAATCTTGACCACCGATGGCGATCTCCTGACAGGGTTCATCACGGACGAACGCAGCGACCGAGTCACGCTCCGCGATCAGGCCGGAAGCGAAACCACCATCGAAAAAGAAGACATCGAAGTCCGAAAGACATCGGAGGTTTCCGTCATGCCAACGGGTGTCCTGAATGAATACACCACCTTTGAACTTTCCTCGCTGCTGGACTACCTGGAATCGCTGTCGCAGTGACAACATTCGGCACCCGGACAACCTGGCGTGAATGCAAAACCATCGTCGCCCGCTCATTGACCGCCCGTCCACAACGACTGCAGGCAAACACACTCCTATCGTGAAGAAATGACAAGCATTCCATGTGAGGTCCGTGCCCCTTGATTCAGAAGCTTGCCCAAGAATTTCGATTGCGAGATCACTCCTTCATTTTCAACTGGAAACATCGATGAGCGCTGACGGCGGACGTTGCATACTGATGGCTGCGGGACTGGTTTTCACGTGGTTCCTCGGCTTCTCGCCGGGAGTCGATGCACTCGGACAAGAGGCTTCCACTGGCGATTCACAGCAGCATTTCCGGAATCCGATTGCAAAGGGGGCCGACCCTTGGGTGATTCGGGATCCGCACCAACCTCGCTACCTATGGTGCAAATCGGACAACGACCGTGGCATTCTCATCTTTGCAAGCGACGATCTGACCACGATGGGCGAACGTCACTTGGTCTGGAAAGCACCTGACGAAGGACCTTATTCCAAAGAGGTTTGGGCCCCCGAACTGCATGCGATTGGCGACCGCTTCTACGTCTACTTTGCCGCCTCGGATGGCGACAACGCCAATCACCTGACTTACGTCTTGGAATCCAAGACATCTGACCCTTTGGGCGAGTACAACCTGCACGGTCCCTTGGCCACCGGAGATGGTGAAGACGGTCGATCGCCTAACATCTGGTCGATCGATATGACCCTTCTGAATCACAACGACCAGCTGTTCGCAATCTGGTCGGGATGGGACAAACCGGGCAGTGACAATCAATACCTCTACATCGCTCCGATGAGCTCACCGACCGAACTGTCGGGGCCTCGCGTTCTCATTTGCGACAACGACGACCACCTGTGGGAACGCGTGGAACCCGATGCTTCTCAACGGGGGCTCAACGAAGGCCCTGAGGTTTTCCAAGCGAAAGGAAAGACCTCGCTGCTCTATTCCTGCGGTGCGTCCTGGTTGCCAACCTACAAGCTCGGCCGATTGGAATTGGTGAAGGACAATCCCCTGGCTCCCGATGCTTGGAAGAAGTTGCCCGAACCGGCCTTCCAGAGCACCGAGACTGTCTACGGTGTCGGCCATTCGTGCTTCGTTCCGTCGCTCGACGACCAACAATGGTGGCACATTTTCCATGCCAAAGTGGGACCTGAACCAGGCTGGAATCGAGCCCTCCACCTGCAACCCATGCGAGTCGCCAACGATGGAACACCGCTTCTCGGCGCACCGCTGGACCGAACGACTCCGATCCAACGTCCCAGCGGCCAGGCACTCAGCGGAGAAGAATAGGCCGGAACGCTTCCACGTGGCTTGAACCGTCCCAAGACCGCTTTCGTCGAAGTGGGCAACGACTTGGAGTGATCTCCTCTGGTTGGAGTGATCTTCTCTGGCACAAGACGATAGAATCAACCGAGTCACGTTTCGGACACATCAGCGTCCTCTGAGTGATTCTTTTTTGATTTCTCTTCTATCTCGCCCAGCATTCGAATGCCAACGTCCACCGACATCCCCGACGACGGGTTTCCTTCCACCGGGCGATTGGCATCGGTTGACTACGGAACCGTTCGCATCGGAGTCGCGATTTGTGACCCCGACTGGATCCTGGCCAGTCCCCTGGAAACCCATCCAGTCAGCACGCCCGAGAAGGACGCTCAGTACTTCATTGACCTCGCGAAATCGGAACGGATTGCTGCTTGGGTCGTTGGCCTTCCAATTCACTGCGACGGCGGCGAAAGCGATAAAAGCAAAGAAAGCCGAAAATTCGCGGCCTGGCTGAAGGAAACCACCGGACTGCCGACGCGTCTCTTCGACGAGCGTTTCACAACGGTCGCCGCCACCGCCAAGATCCGGCAAGGCAAAACCACCCGCAAAAAGACCAAACAACGTGTCGATGCCGTCGCCGCCCAGGTTTTGCTGGAATCTTTCTTGGAATCCTGCCGGTATCGCGGCGAGCTGTCCGGGCACCGACTGGAAGATTCAACTTCCGATGAGTCGCTCGATGATGCATGATGGAGCAGAACGTTCCGTGTTTTGCCCGAGTCGACGTTGTGTTTTGACTCAGTCGACGTTGTCACTGGACGAACTCAAAACCTTTCGAAGAGATGGATCGCAATGAATCGTCGCCCCCTTTCTTTTGGCTCATGCTTGCTGGCTCTGCTAGCGCTGGTGGCAGTTTGCTTCCCCGCCACTGCGAATTCGGCCGATGACGTGGATGTCATCGTGGTCGCTTCACCGGAACTGGACGCAGCCCTGCAACCCTGGATCGAAATGAGATCCCAGGAAGGACTTCGAATCGCGACCGTTCGACCAGCGAACACCGCGACGCTCACCCACCAAGAAATCTGGAACGCCGGTGGAGCCGCTACCCGCTACATCGTTCTTGTTGGCGACACCCCGGATTTCGACACGCGTCGCAATCAATCGCATCAGATTCCCACCTGGATGATTCCTGCTCCGATCACCTCGCGATTCGGATCCACGTCCACGCTGCCCACCGATCTTCCTTATGGTGATCGCGACGGCGATCGGGTCAGTGACGCTGCCATCGGCCGTTTGCCGATTCGGTCTGCCGAGCAATTGGCCAGTGTGGTCCAGCGGATTGAAGCGTACGAAAACTCCGACGACTTTGGACTCTGGCGACGCTCGTTTCAATTGACCGGCGGAGTTGGTGGCTTTGGGGCGATGGTCGACACCGCCATCGAATCCGTCACTCGCGGGGTGATCACGACGGTTCTGCCAGCGGATGCGAAACCACAAATTGCCTATGCCAGTCCCAACCATCCATTTTGTCCTCCCGGCAAATCGTTTTCCGATGCGGTCCTGAATCGCTATCGCACGGGTGCACGCTTTTGGGTGTATGCGGGCCACGGCCAAATCGATCGCCTCGAACTGCTGCAAACAACCGCGGCGGATGGGACGCCGGCAGCCCGAGAACAATGGTCGGTGGAATCCTTGCTCAACAATCAAAACGCAACGCAACTGAAACGTGCTCCCAATGGCGCCACGATCGCCGTCCTGTTGGCTTGCTTCGCCGGTGCTTACGACGCACCAGGAGACTGCTTGGCCGAACGCATGGTGCTCGCTGAGGGAGGCCCGATCGCGGTGATCGCATCGTCTCGCTTGTCGATGCCTTATGGCAACGCTTGCATGGGACTCGGACTGCTGCAATCGGTTTACTCAGGCGGTCAACAAAACACGGGTTGTGAACGCATCGGAGACGCAATGCTGCATGCCGCTCGCAGCCTGCAATCCAAACAACAGGGACAACAATCCACCATGCGAGTCATGGTCGACACACTGGCCTCGTTGATTTCACCCGCGGGAACGGACCTGCAACAAGAACGCTTGGAACACGCGGCGCTTTATCAATTGCTCGGCGACCCAACCTTGCGACTGCACCCACCTCAACCGTTGGACCTTTCTGTCGAGCCCTCAGGTCAACCCGAGCAGCAAGCCGACGTCCCGACCGACGATGTGACCACACGTTCACTCAGCGTTGCCGTCACCAGCCCCATCGCGGGAACCTTGATCGTCGCCGTTGAACGACCACTGACCGCGATCACACAAACGCCTGCCGATTCAACCAAGGAACACGACGCGCACGGCACCACGATCACGGAACACAAGATCGAAGTTCCGGCCGGCAAACGCATCCTACAAACGCTGCAGCTTCCGCTCGGAGAATCGGGTCCCTTGATCATTCGAGGTTTCGTTCATGGTAAAACAGGGTGGGCCAGTGCTGCCCAAAGAACCTTCCTCCCTGATTGACCCACCTTCCCCATGCGACTTCCCCACCTTCTGGCTTTATGCCTTCCTGCCTTTTTCACCACACTTCCAGCCTCCGCCACCGCCCCTGAAGATATCGCGGGATCACGCCCCAACATTGTCGTGATCTACATGGACGACATGGCTTATGCCGACATTGGCCCTTTTGGTGCCCAAGGCTACTCCACGCCGAACCTGGAACGGATGGCCAGCGAAGGCCGCAAATTCACCGATTTCAGCGTTTCATCCGCTGTCTGTTCCGCCTCGCGTTCGGCTCTTCTCACCGGCTGCTACCACCGCCGCCTCGGACTTTCTGGAGCACTCGGCCCGAAAGCCAAAGTTGGTCTCGCGCCCTCCGAAACCACCTTCGCCGAAGTCTGCCGATCCGCGGGCTATCGAACCGCTTGCTATGGCAAATGGCACCTGGGGCATCACCCCAAATTCCTGCCGACCAACCAAGGTTTTGAGCAGTTCTACGGCATCCCCTACAGCAACGACATGTGGCCGTTGCACCCCGACACCATCCGTCGTCAACAGAAAGACCCCCACGATCCTGGTAACTGGCCACCGCTGCCAATCATCGAAGCTGTCGCGGGCCAGCCCCCTCGAATTGTCAACGACAACGTCCAACCTGCAGATCAAGAACAGATGACGGTGGAACTCACCCGCCGCAGCGTCGAGTTCATCGAAGATCAATCCAGTGACAAGCCGTTCCTGCTGTATCTGCCTCATCCGATGGTCCACGTCCCGCTGTATGTCTCCGAGCGTTTTCGTGGCAAGAGCGGGGCAGGGCTGTTCGGCGACGTGATGATGGAAATCGATTGGTCGGTCGGCCAAATTCTTTCCGCGATTGAATCCATCGACCAACAAAAGAACACGCTCGTGATCTTCACCAGCGACAACGGACCGTGGCTTTCTTATGGCAACCACGCCGGCAGCGCCGGTCCCCTTCGCGAAGGCAAAGGCACCCAGTGGGAAGGCGGCGTTCGCGAACCAACTGTGATGTGGTGGCCCGACACCATTCCGGCGGGCACCACCTGCGACACGTTCTGTTCCACCATCGATGTGCTGCCAACAATTGTCGAGTTGACCGGCGGCGAGGCTCCCGAGCAAAAGATCGATGGCCACTCCATCCTGGACTTGATGTTGGATGTTCCGGGCGCGACATCACCTCACGAATCCTTCGTCGGCTACTACGGCGGCGGGCAACTCCAAACGATTCGCAACGAACGTTTCAAATTGGTTTTCCCGCATGCCTATCGAACGCTTGGTGATCGCGAACCAGGAAAAGACGGCATGCCCGATGGTTATGCAATGACCAAATCCGGCCTGGAGCTGTACGACTTGGACGCCGACGTTTCGGAAACAACCAACGTGATCGAAGCCCACCCCGAAGTCGTCCAACAACTGCAGGCAGCCGCGGAAGTCTATCGCCAACAACTCGGCGACCGACTTCAAAAGGTCACCGGCACCGAAATCCGCGGCCCCGGAAAGCTCGCCGAAGACGAGCCGCAACTGACCTGGAAAGGCTCTTACTAGCCTTGCGTTCTCAACCATTGAAAAAGTGAAATCGACAACTGCAAAGTGAAAAATGCGACTGGGGCGAACGTCTCCTAACCCATTTCAAATTGTCAATGGAACTTTCTCAATGACGCCATCCGACGCGAGCGCCGCCGTACGATCGGCTTCCAAGCCCGTCGAATAGAAACCCGACGGGTGAGCAAGGCTCCATCCCTCATCCCCACGACGGGCCCCATCCGGGGCGACCTCCTGCTCGCCGTCAACAGTCTCGGGGCTTCCGCCCCGAGCTACTGACGACGGCCCCATCCGGGGCGATGCGATGAACCCCGCCCGTGAAACGGGAGGGGTCGGAAAGCGACCGTTCAGCGAGGTTTCCGGGGGAGGGCACGCGCACCGATGTCTAACCAACCCGCAACTCAAATTCCGCGACAGCCCAAGTCTCCAGTAGCGAAACTCGTCAAGAGTTTCGACTTGCACGACGGTTCATCGAAAGTCTTGACGACTTTCGCTACCAATCGCACCTCAAATCCAAGAAGTCTCCGGGCTTCCGCCCCGAGCTACTGACGACGGCCCGATCCGGGGCGATGCGATGAACCCCGCCCGTGAAACGGGAGGGGTCGGAAAGCGAGCGTTCAGCGAGGTTTCCGGGGGAGGGCACGCGCACCGATGTCTAACCAACCCGCAACTCAAATTCCGCGACAGCCCAAGTCTCCAGTAGCGAAACTCGTCAAGAGTTTCGACTTGCACGATGGTTCGTCGAAAGTCTTGACGACTTTCGCTACCAATGCTGCGGGCGACTGCGGACGACGACGTCCTAAACGTCGCCGGCCAATCGCACGACCTCGCCCAGCTCCATCACTCCATCATAGAGTGATCGACCGACAATCGCGGCGGGCATCTTCATCTCGACCAGTTGCTTGATATCGTCGTAGGTCGTCACGCCGCCGCTGGCGACCAACGGGATGTCGCTCGCCGCAGCCATCTCTGCCAACCCTTCAAAGTTGGGCCCTTGCATCATGCCGTCTTTCGCGATGTCGGTGTAGACAATCGCAGCGATGTTTTCAGTTCGTGATCGCAACTTCGTTGCAAACTCGAACGCCGAGACGTCGCTGGTTTCGAGCCAGCCTTGCGTCGCGACCTTGCCATCACGAGCGTCGATGCCCGCGACCAACTTGCCGGGATACTTGTCGCACATTTCGACGAACCAATCTGGATCTTTCAGTGCCCGCGAACCAACGACCAATCGCGTGACGCCGATGTTCAACAACGATTCGATCGTGGCTTCGTCTCGCACGCCGCCGCCCATTTGGCAGGGCAACCCGGTCGCCTCGATGATCCGCTGCACCGCGTCTCGGTTGGCGTCGGGACTGTCGCCTCGCGCGGCGTCCAGATCGACCAAGTGCAATCGTTTGGCGCCGGATTCCTGCCAGCGTTTTGCGAATTCGACCGGGTCATCCCCGAACGTGGTTTGCTGGTCGTAGTCTCCTTGGCGAAGGCGAACCGGTTTTCCGTGACGCAAATCGATGGCGGGCCAAATTTCCATGCGTGGTTCGTTTCCAGGTGTCTGCGAGGACAAAAATTGCGAGTTTGGGGCAGGGCAGAGCAGGGCAGGGTTGCGTCCGCGCTACCGTGAATACGCGTGAGGATAATTCGAGACCGCCGTTTGCTGGACCCGTCATGACAAAAATTCGCCATCTCGTGCTCGTCTTGGGTGATCAACTCAACCACGACTCCGAGGCCTTCGACGATTTTGATCCCGAAACCGATCGCGTTTGGATGGCGGAAAACGACAAAGAAGCCACCCATGTTTGGTGCCATCAAACTCGCCTGGTCGGATTTTTCAGTCCGATGCGGCACTTTCGCGAGGAGTTGATCCAGCGAGGATTCGATGTGCTCTACCACGAACTGACCGGCGATCGACGAAAGGCTCGCGAAAGTTCATTTGCCAGCGTTCTGCGGAAAACGCTCTCGGCACACTCGGTCGAAAAAATCTTGGTCGTTGCTCCGGGTGACTACCGCGTTCGCGAACAACTCCAATCCACCGCCGAACAGGAGGACGTGCCGCTCGAGTTTCTCGCCGACAATCATTTCTACTGTTCCCCCGAACGGTTTGACGAATGGGCATCGGGTCGCAAATCGATGGTGATGGAACCGTTCTATCGAACGATGCGAAAGGAGCACAGCATCCTGCTCGACGAAGAAGGTGCACCCGAAGGCGGTCAATGGAACTTCGACCAAGACAATCGCAAGACTTTCGGCAAAGGCGGACCGAAAGAAGTTCCGCCGACGCCCTCTTTCGAACCTGACGCGATCACACGCGAAGTGATCGCGATGGTGCGAGATCGCTTCGAAGACCATCCCGGCAAAGTCGACCGGTTCGATCTGCCCGTTTGCCGCGACGAGGCGTTGAAATCGCTCGATGATTTCATTGAACATCGCTTGCCTCTGTTCGGCACCTACCAAGATGCGATGTGGGAAGGCGAAACCTTTCTCTATCATTCGCGACTGTCTCATTCAATCAACTTGCACCTGCTGTCGCCGAAAGAGGTCGTCGATGCAGCAGTGAAGGCTTATGAAGACGGTGTCGCACCGCTGAACTGCGTGGAGGGTTTTGTACGACAAATCCTTGGGTGGCGAGAGTACGTCCGCGGAGTCTATTGGAACCGGATGCCAGACTACGAAGAACGCAACGCTCTTCACTGCGACTCAGAACAAGATGTTCCGCCGTTCTTCTGGGACGGAAACACCGACATGGCCTGCGTGGCCGATGCAATGCGATTGCTGGTCGACACGGCCTACGCGCACCATATCCAGCGACTGATGGTGCTTGGATTGTTTGCTCAACTTTATGGCACGCACCCGTTGCGATTCCATCATTGGCACATGGCGATGTATGCCGATGCGATCGATTGGGTCAGCCTTCCCAATGCACTTGGCATGAGCCAGTACGGCGACGGCGGCCTGATGGCGACCAAACCCTACTGCGCCACCGGCAAATACATCAACCGCATGAGCAACCACTGCAAAAACTGCCGCTACGATCCAGCGAAATCAACCGGGGACGACGCCTGCCCATTCACGACTCTGTACTGGGACTTTCTCGATCGCCACAAGCAACAATTCCAAAGCAACCATCGCATGACGCTGCAACTGAAGAACCTCGATCGCAAAAGCCAATCGGAATGGACCGACATTCGCGCTCGCGCCACAGCAATCCGCAGCGGCCAGATTGGTCTTCAACGCGAATGATGGACAACGCCCCGATCCCCGATCGATCACAGAATATTCCTCTGGCGGTGCCCCCCGGCATTTGGTATCGGCGAACACTGTTGATCCCTTCCCACCGAATACTCTCTGACTGGAGCCCACCGCGATGTTGCTGCGAATCCCTCCCACGTCCCGTCGTCTCGCTTTGATTGGACTGGCCTGCCTGGGAACACAGAGCGTTCTGGTACCCCACTCGGTCGGAAATGCAAAGGAATCATCGGTTCTCGAGCAATCCGAAGACACGTCCGGCGAAACCTACACACTGAAACACTCCCTTCAGCCCGGCCAAACGCTGCGTTACGAGGTCACGCACATCGCGAAAACAAAGACTCGGATCAACGGTTCCGAAGAAATCGCGAATGTTCATACGACCAGCACTCGAGCCTGGACCGTCGCGGAAGCCAGCGATTCCGAAATGACGTTCGATCATTCGATCGAATCCGTCGCCATGACCCAGCAAAACGGCGACGCCGAAGAAGTTCAATGGGACAGCACCAGCGGGGAAGAACCACCCAAAATCTTCAGCGTGGTCGCCTCGCAAATCGGGACCCCACTGGCCACCGTGACGATCAACCAACAAGGCCAAGAGGTTCGCCGCGAAGATCATGCGGGTTCCAAGTCCTCGCTGGGAATGGGAACACTGGCGCTGGCACTGCCTGACAAACCCGTCAAGATTGGCGAGTCATGGGCCGTTCCCTCCGAGATCCAAGCACGGACCGAAGACGGATTCGTCAAGCAAATTAAAATCCGCCAGCTGTACACGCTGAAGAAGGTCAAAGCCGGTGTCGCAACGCTGAGCGTGAAAAGCGAAACGCTGACTCCGATCGAAGAAGAATCCTTGCGGGCACAAGTCATCCAGCAACTCAGCAACGGAACGCTGCGTTTTGATGTCGACAACGGCTACTTGCTCAGCAAAGAATTGAACTGGGACGAGTCCGTCGTCGGCTTCCAAGGCCCTGGCAGCATGATGGAATACCGCGCCAAGATGTCCGAGGAATTGCTGCCCGAAGACAGCCCCACGTCGGTTGCCACCAAAAAGAGCAGCCAACGCTGATCGCGTCACGATTCGCTCCTGAGATTTCCTTCCTATGTAGGCCAGGTTCCACCTGGCGGGGTGATTGGACGGTACTGGTCGAACTCGAGACCAACATTGCGACTCGCCTCGCTTTGTGCCAAAGCATCGGCTCGAGTGCGAGGTGAAACCTGGCCTACGTAGCTAGAGCGTCGCCGCCAGTCTCGGCAGACTCCTCTCCCCCGTAGGCCAGGTCCTACCTGGCGGGGTGATTGGACGGTACTCGTTCGAACTCGAGACCAACATTGCGACTCGCCTCGCTTTGTGCCAAAGCATCGGCTCGTGCGCCAGGTGAAACCTGGCCTACGTAGCTAGAGCGTCGCCGCCAATCTCGGCAGACTCCTCTCCCCCGTAGGCCAGGTCCTACCTGGCGGGGTGATTGGACGGTACTCGTTCGAACTCGAGAACCAAATTGTGACTCGCCTCGCTTTGTGCCAAAGCATCGGCTCGAGTGCGAGGTGAAACCTGGCCTACCTTGCTTCGATCATCTCCTACGGTGCACGCAAGCGGTCTGCCATCTGACGCAGGTCGTCGATCAACAAGTCTTGCTCTCGATAGAAGACGGGAGCTCGAGGCGGTGATGCGACTTCTTGGTGACCGAGTGAGTTTTCGCCGTTGCGACGGTCCTTCAACAACTCCCCCCAAAGCAGCCGTTGCTCGGTCAGCTCAGGATCGTCCCACTCGGGCAATCCGTCCTCAAGCTGATCCAGGGTATTGCGAACCGCGACATCGAGTTTCCGTTCGAACCGCGTTTGCTCGATCCCCAAACGATACAGCGGGTCCGAGAGCGGAGCCTCCAAGAACGGCTTCTCGTTTCCCAGCTCATCATCCAACCAGCCGCTCCACTCTCCCGTCTGAAAACGCTGCCACTCGGCGATCAGGCATCTTCGGCGACTCTCACGACGAAGCTCTTCGCTGCATAGTTGATCCACCACTCGCACGAAGACCTCACGATCCAATTGATCCTCTTCGCTCTGCGGGAGAGGGCGATCGCTGAATAGGTTCTGATCGTAGGCAATTTGCCTTAAACCCGCGATCACGATCCATTCATTGGATTCCGCATTGTTGAGCAATTCAGCCAAAGCGCCAAACTTCGGTGCCTGCTCCCGAGACAGCCTTGACCACTTGACGGCCACCTCCAACGCTTTGCGGCGCAACGGTTGCCACTCAAAATATAGCGGAGCGACATAGCGGTACGGTTCATTCCTAATGGCTTGTCCCATGCCAGAGATCGGGTCGCTCACGCACAACTTGTAAAGATCAGTTTGCGAGACGGACTCCCCCATTATCGTGTCAGACTTCAGTTCCTCATTCAATCGAAGCGTCAGCTCCCTCAGTTGTTCGGCTCGGCTGAAGTGGACCGCCTCGACCGCCGCCAAACCAGACTGATGAAAGCTCGGATGCAAACGGATAGTGAATTGCATCTTGCCTGCGTCTGCGGTGCCCACATTTGGAAATTCCGTTTGCAGCATGATCTTCTTCATGCCCTCGTCAAACCGATCGAGCGGATAAACATCCGCATTCAATTCGAGATTCCGAGTCCCTGGCAACACACCAATCGTGGACTCGATGACTTCAGGCGTAACCGGCTCCTGAACGATTGCCAGCATCTCTTTGCGCCACTGCGGCATTTCCGGCGGCGTTGTCCACCAGCGATGAGTGAACAGACACAGGCTCATCACTCCCAAAGCCAGCATGCAATAGGCCAGCCCTCGTCCCCACACAGCAGCCGAAGAAACACCTTCCATCACAAAGGGTGTCAAACGCCGAGTTGCGAACAGCAACACCCCGGCCGCCAGCCACAACAGACTGGTGTAGCCTCCGTAGAACGCGAGCAGGCCAGACGCGGGTAGCATCCAGAGCAGAGCCACCACAGGTGCACCAAAGAACGCCAGCGATGGACGGCGGCCCCATTGCCCCGTCAAAACACCGATCAAGAAAAGAAGGGTTTGCACAACCACGCTGAACCCAAAGGCTTGCAACGAGGTTGCAGCTCCATACTGCATCCCGAAATACAAATCGAGGCCCGAAGCAAACGGGAACACCATCATCAGGAATAGCGACGCCAAGGCGGTGGGGATCAATCGAGTCAACCAAATCAGGTTGGGTGACCACCCACGGTCGGCGAAGAACCCTTGCCGCATTCCCCGTCGATCTCCATGGAACGTGGCGACTCCCAGCATCAGCTGTGCCGCCGGCCATCCCAAGACAATCAACGCTCTCTGGATACCAGAATCTCCTCCCACCAGGCCCCAAACCACTGCGAACATCGAGAGAGAGCAAGCGACACCAATGACCAAACGAGTCTGCCGAACCTGTTGCCAAAGCAACGCGCGGAACGGACGCGGTTTGGCATGCCAAGCCACTTGCACCACGCTTGGTTGCCAAGCCGAAGTCGAGGCCACCGCTGGAGCCTGCCAACGGTGATCGCTCGCACCGGCCAAGCGATGGCGAGCCAAACCGGCGATCACGGCCCCCAATGCAACGAGACAAACCACAGCAAAACACAAAATGGCAACACGCTGACCAGCGGTCGCCTCCAAAAACGTGACTCCATGATGGAAATGTGTGCTCACCAATCCGGCGATCGAGTAGTTCCACAATAAGGTCAGGCCCACGATCAACGGGATCACCAACATCACCGAACCAACCGGATTGCGAACGATCAACGCCGCGATCCAGCCACAGATCAACAAGCCCACTCCGTAAACCATCAACTCGAAAATCGATTCCGAACCAGAGATCCGTCCGATCTCGCCCCAGTCCCACTCGCCCCGCAACACGACCCAAGAAAGCACAAAGCAGGCTGTGGCGATCAAGACCGCCAGTGCCCAGGCGGCGAACCCGACCAATAACTTGGACAACAACACTTGCGACCATGTCACCGGCAACGTCCGCAACCAATCCAGGGTTCGTTCTTCGTTCTCCGTGCCCAGCGAGATCGGCGGAATTCCGAGTGCCACCAAGTTCGGCAACAACACCCACAACACGGAAAGCGTTGTCAGGCTCGGATCCGAGGCCGGATCGATCGCGGCACGAAGGACCGCCAGCAAGAACAACGCCGCCGTGCCGATGACACCCGCCAACAACAGCGGCTGCAGCATCCGAAAGTCTTTCCAAACCAAATGCTGAAACGCTGATCGAGGACGCGAAACAGCTGGGTAAACAAAAGCATCAAGCGAAGTGGCCATCGTTCACCTCCTGACGACGATCAAAAACCGAAGGTTCATCCCGCAGGGGTTGACCGCAAACCGCAATAAAGACCTCTTCCAGCGTTGGCACGCTGACATGGAATTGACGCACACCTTCATCAGGTCCCCAGCGCAGTTCCCCGGCGTCGTTCCAATCCGTGATCACCCAGCGTCTCTGACGGCCGCTATTCGTTTCGCTCAGCACACGCCCTGGCAAATCCGGCGACTCGACGTGAGCGTCATCCATCGTCGCCGTCACAATTCGAGTGTGCAACTTCAGGTCATTCATCGACTGAACCAATTTGACTTGGCCGCCATGAATCATCGCCACCATGTCCGCAACTCGTTCGACTTCATTGATGTGGTGACTCGATAGCAACACCGTTCGCCCCGCAGCAGCGCGGTCGACCATCGATTCCAAGAACTGACGGCGGACCATCGGATCCAACCCACTGGTCGGTTCATCCAAGATCAACAGTTCCGGGTCGTGAGCGGTCGCGAGCGCCAGGGCCACTTTGGCTCGCTGGCCTTTGCTCATCGATTTGATCTTCGTCGCCGGCGGCACCTGAAACTCTTCGATCAATTCGCGATACCGGGGGATAAAACCTTCATCGTAAAACGCACTGACGAACCACCCGATCTCCGGCGGAGTCATCCACTCGTAAAGTGCCGGCGAGTCAGACACGTATCCGATCTTTCGCCTGATCTCCTCGGAGTGCTGTCCGCAGTCATGTCCCAGGATCGATGCCGCTCCCGAATCCGGCTTTTGAAAACCGGTCAAAATTCGAATCAAGGTTGTCTTGCCAGCACCGTTTTCACCTAGCAAAGCGAACACCGTCCCCGCCGGAACACGCAAACTGACGTTGTCCAAAGCAACCGTGTTTCGAAACCGCTTGCTCACTCGATCGACTTGAATGATGCCCCCTGGTTCAACATTCGGCCGAGCCTGGTGCGAATCATACGCTGGGCGATTCGAGGCAATGTCAGAAGCTTCCCGTGTCGTTGGCTCACGCCCGACAGAATCCAATTCATTCATGGCTCGGCTCGTTGTTGGAGGAAGAAACAGATTCAAGGCTTGATTCGTCCGAGTTGGACTTCGTGGAGGCTGCACTCAATCGCGAAAGCTCGGATTCAAAGAGCGACCGCAATTGATCCGGTGACATCCCGCCAGCAATCGCATCGGCCAAAGCACGGCGAACACCGTCCCCCACCAAGTCATCGCGGGCGGCCGTGCAGGCATCCATCGCATCGCGACGAACCACCATCCCGCGACCACGCAGCGGTTTGAGAATCTCTTGGGTTTGCAACTCGCGATAAGCTCGCGCGATCGTGTTGGGATTCAGCGCGATGTCGCGAGAAAGCTGACGCACACTGGGAAGCATTTGGCCACCAACCAGCGTGCCATCGGCAACAGCCAGCTTGACCTGCCGAACGATCTGCTCGTAGATCGGCACGTCGCTGGCCGCATCAATGGAAAAGAACATGGGCGTCTCCTGAGAAGGAGTTCGAGGCAGCAGACGCCGCACCGAACCTGTGTGCTAACACGATAGCACACCAAGGGGTTCGGTCAATGATTTCCAGCCAAAAATATCGACACAACCGTTTCGACCGGACTTGAGACCCGCCTGATCCATCGATCTTTCTCCTTGGCCAACGAAGTGAACAGGGTGCCACCAATCAGCGAGCCACCCTTTCAAAACCTCGCATTCAAACAGCGTCCACGCGAATCTGCTCCGCTCGCGTCATCCGCCACCATCCATCTGATCACCGAAGCCAATTGCCGATGTCGACCGCCGACTCAGCCACTCAACCCACCACAACCCGTTCGGCCTTTCGAGTCGACTCGCTGGCGATCGGCATGATCGTGATGCTGGCGATGACAGTGCTCGGCCGGGGCATCGGCTTCATTCGCGGGATGGCGTTCTGCCGCTTGATGGACGACACAGATGTCGGACGTTGGTCGATGGCGTTCGGATTCATCACGTTGATCACCCCGGTGATGCTGCTGGGAATCCCCGGCGTGCTGCCACGATTCACCGAACACTTCCGTCTTAAGAAGTCGCTCACACCGTTTGTGCGTCGGATCGCGATCGGGACCCTGACATGCACCACGATTTTCGTCACAACCATGTTGTGGCTTCCCGATTGGTTTGGCTGGATCGTTTTCTTGCAACCGCAAGACAACCGGCTGATCTACGGCGTTGCCGGAGCCGTGGTGGGGATGATCGCCTACAACTTTGTCAGCGACCTCAACGGTTCCTTGCGACAAGTCCGCATGGTCTCATGCATGCAGTTCATGCAGGGCGTCGGCTTCACGCTGTTGAGCGTCGCTTGGTTGATCTCCGGCGGGTCGTTCACGGGGGTCGTGTGGATGTTCGCCGCATCCTGCTTGATCGCATCGATCCCTGGCCTGTGGTCTCTGATTCGTTCCTGGGAATCAGCCCAGCAGATCTCGGACTCCAACGACGCAATCACGAATTCTGCTCAAGAGCCCGAAACGCAATCACCTGACGATGACCTTCCCTTCGGTTTGTGGGACATGATTCGCAGGCTCGCGCCGTACGCAACGGCGCTCTGGCTGATGAACTTGATCGGCAATCTGTTTGAGCTTTCGGATCGCTACATGATCCTGCACTTCATCCCGGCGACCGAAACGTTGTCGGCGGAGATCGCAGGACAAGCCGCGGTGGGGCAGTACCACTCGGGACGAATCATCCCGATGCTATTGCTCAGCCTGGGAACGATGATCGGCGGTGTGATGCTGCCGTATCTGTCGGCGGACTGGGAAGCCAAACGCTTTGAAGCAGTGCAGACACGATTGCGAGACGCGTTGCTGGCGGTTTCGATCGTGTTCACCAGCGGCAGTGCGGTGGCCATTCTGCTGGGGCCTTGGATCTTCAACGTTCTGCTGCAAGGCCGCTACACCGACGGGATGACACTGATGCCGATGGCACTGTGCTTCTGCACTTGGGCAGCACTGGTGACCGTTGGGCAGAACTACCTTTGGACGGTTGAAAAAGGAAAATGGATTCCCGTCGCAATGGCAGCGGGCCTGACCAGCAACTTGGCACTCAACGCGTGGTTGCTGCCGATGCTGGGTCTGCAAGGAGCCGTGATCGCGACGCTTTGTTCTCACGGGGTCGTGATGACCGGCGTGTGGCTGGCCATGATCGGTTGCGGCTACAAACTGGACCTGACTCTGGTGGTGCTGTCGCTGCTTCCGGTCAGCCTGCTGTTTTCGCCGTACGTCGCATTGCTGTTCGCAATCGCGATCGGGTTGATGGCTTGGAATGACGACGCCACCCGCCACCGTTGGCTGAACAGCCTGCCCGAGAAGGTTCGCTCGAAGCTGATGCCGCTGGGTTGAGCCTAAAAGCTTTGCGGCGATTCGATTGAAAAGGTTAAATTGACAATTGACAATTTTAAATTGCTTGCGGCCCGTTCATCCCAACAGCATTTTGCACTTTGCATTTGTCAATTGAACTTTTTCAATGATTGCATCTAACGTGAAGCAATCTCGGGGCTTCCGCCCCGAGCTACGGAAGACGGCCCCATCCGGGGCGATGTCGACGAATCACTGCTATTCCACGCGAACCTTTCGCGGCACAATTCGCACTTGTATCCCTGCCGGCGTGAATCACGGTTGGCTCGATATTGCCGATCATCGCACACCGTGCGGGCGTTCCTCCGCGAACGCGGACAAACCCTCTTTCGACGGCCTTGACGATCGCCCCAAAAATGGCGTTTGATACGGGGATGAACGCTCCCAACGACTCCACCGACGCTCGGCATCTCGGCCCCGATGAAATCGAGGCCAAAATCCCCCACCGCTCGCCCATGCTGTTGCTGGACGAGGTGCTGGAAATCACCGAAAACACGCTTCACGCCCGCAAAACGTTCTCGGCCGACGAGTTCTTTGTGCAAGGACACTTCCCGGGTTACCCACTGGTCCCCGGAGTGATTCAGTGTGAATGCTGCCTGCAAGCGGGTGCGATTCTGCTGTCCGAACACACGCCCGACGTGGGCGAATTTGTCCCCGTGGTGACTCGCATGGACAGCGTGAAGTTCAAAAACATGGTCCGCCCCGGGGACACCGTCGACATTCACGTGACGCTGAAGGAGCGACTTTCCAACGCGTTTTTCATGACCGGCAAAATGCTGCTCAATGGAAAAGTCACCACGCGACTGGAGTTTGCGTGCAGCATCACGCCAGCGCAGCCCAGCCCAGCCCTTGACGTGGATGCAAAATCGTGAGCACCGAAAACACCGCCGCGTTCGACTTCCTGGGGATGACCGACAAGACATTCCTGGTGATGGGAGTCGCCAACAAAAAGAGCGTCGCGTTTGCGATTGCCAAGCAAATTGAACAGGCCGGCGGGGAGGTGATCTACGCCGTCCGCAGTGAGTCTCGCCGCGAAAGCTTGGCCAAATTGCTGTCTGGTCGCCGCCTGATCATTTGCGACGTGGAACAACAATCCGACATTGACGCGATGGCCGCCGAACTGGAGCGAGACAATGTGACGCTCGCCGGGATGGTGCACGCGATCGCCTTTGCCGACTACAGCGATGGCATCCGTCCGTTTCACGAAACAACGCGACGTCAATTCCTGCAAGCGATCGATATCTCGGCTTTTTCTCTGGTCGCGGTTTGCAACGCCATCAAAGACCGACTGGCCAGTGACGCCAGCGTGGTCACGATTGGAATCAGCACCACGCGAATGGCCAGCGAAAGCTATGGCTTCATGGCCCCGATCAAAGCGGCCCTCGAATCATCACTGGCCTTTCTGACCAAATCGTTCAGCCGGTTCAGCCAAGTCCGCTTCAACGCGGTCGCGGCCGGCCTGCTGAAAACCAGCGCCTCGGCAGGCATCCCCGGCTATGTTGATTCGTACCTGTACGCGGAAAAAGTCATCCCCCGTGGGGAAGCAGTGACGACGAACGAAGTCGCGTCCACCGCGGCGTTTTTGTTGTCTCCACGCAGCAGCGGCATCACCGCGCAATCGATCGTGGTCGATGCGGGCATGTCGATCAACTACTTTGATGCGGAAGTGGTCGGCGCGGTCACGAACGCCTCCGTTGACTGAGCACCATCTCGCAAACGAAACATCCCCAGATTCGCCTTCACACCAATCGCACCTTTCCAAATTTGAGTTTTCGGGCATGACCCAAGCCATCTACATCAACGGGCAATACTTCTCACGCGAAGACGCCAAGATCAGCGTTTACGATCATGGGCTGCTGTACGGTGACGGCGTGTTCGAAGGCATGCGGATCTACTCGGGCAAAGTGTTCGCTCTCGAAGACCACATGACGCGACTCTACGAGAGCGCTCGTGCGATCATGCTGGACATCCCCATCGAGATCGACGCCCTGACAACAGCGGTGAACGAGACCGTTGCCAAGAACGGCCTGACGGAAGGCTACATCCGCTTGGTCGTCACGCGTGGCGGCAACCAGTTGGGGCTCAACCCGTTTTCCTGCGAAGATCCCCAAGTGATCATCATCGCGGACACGATTTCGCTGTACCCGGAAAAGTTCTACACCGAAGGCTTGGAGCTGATCACAGCCTCCACGATCCGCAATCACCCGGCCGCACTCAGCCCTCGCGTGAAGTCGCTGAACTACCTCAACAACATCATGGCCAAGATCGAAGCCATCCGGGCCGGATGCATCGAAGCGGTGATGTTGAACACCAAAGGCGAAGTCGCCGAGTGCACCGGGGACAACATCTTCATTGTCCGCGGCGGCCGTTTGATCACACCTCCGATCGACGCAGGCATCTTGGAAGGCATCACCCGCAACACGGTGATCGACTTGGCTCGCGAAAATGGGATCGAAGTGGCGGAGGAAGCGATGACCCGTCACGACATCTTTGTCGCCGACGAATGCTTCCTGACCGGCAGCGCCGCCGAAGTCATCCCCGCGGTCAAACTCGATGGCCGAGTCATCGGCGACGGCAAACCCGGCCCAATGACGCAAAAACTCAACGCAGCCTTCCGCGCATTTGTGGCTCGCTGACGAAGTCGCCAAGACTTTCGGCCAACACCCAACACCGAAACTCTTGACGAGTTTCGCTACGACATTTCCGAAACTCTTGACGAGTTCCGATACGGTCAAATCCCTTCCTCCGCTGAGAATGCTTCGCGGAGATGTTGGAGGTTGCGAGGGTTCTGCCCCAGGTCCCCTTTGCCGACGCGAGATTGACTTTCCGCGTCGACCCGAGTGACCACCTCACCGGTGGGAGACACTTCCTCCGTCAATTGCACGTGGACATCGTCGACGAACCGCAGCCACTTGGTTCGACGCGTCAAATGGATGGCCTGGGTTTGACCGGCGACCGGTGCGTCAACGGAGTCGTCCGCGATCGATTCCACTTGCCAGATCGGTTCCGACTCCACCCAGGTTTCTAAATCACGACGCACTTCGGCGATTGGCTTCGGCAATCGCAACGGTCGCTTTCCCGGATCCGTGGCGGAATCATCCCACTTGGCGTGGTTGTTCGTCCAATCTCGCCCCCAATCGTCGACGAGCGTGACAACTCGTGCAACAATTGCCAACGTCACCACTCCAGCGATCACCGTTCCTGTCATTGCTCTTCTCGTTCTTTTCTGCGAGCGGTCATCCCGCCGATCACTTTGAATTGTCATGTCGACCATGGACCTGTTTGCCGATCAAGAAGCTGACCACCTGTTCGCTGCTCAACCCTTGGCTGCGCGAATGCGTCCCAAGAAGCTATCCGAGTTTGTCGGCCAGCAACACATCCTAGGTGAAGGGAAACTGCTCCGGCGATTGATCGCCAGCGGTCGCATCGGCTCGATCCTGCTGCACGGTCCACCGGGCACCGGCAAAACCACGCTCGCTCACCTGATCGCGTCAGAACAGAACAGCGAACTGGTCACCCTCAACGCAATCAGCAGCGGCGTCAAAGACGTTCGCGAAGTGCTGGCCAAAGCACGCGACCGAGTTTCCGCAGGCGACCCGAGACCGTTGCTGTTCATCGATGAGATCCATCGTTTCAACAAGTCCCAACAAGACGCTCTGCTGGCCGATGTGGAATCGGGCATCATCTCGCTGATCGGAGCCACGACCAGCAACCCCTACTTCGCTGTCAACGCCGCACTGATCAGCCGCAGCCAACTGTTCGGGCTGGAACCCGTTTCGGTGGACGACATGCGAACGCTGCTGAAGCGCGCCATCACCGACCGGGAATGCGGACTGGGAAACCAGAACGTCAAGATTGCCGAGGATGCGATCGAGTACCTCGCTGCCGCCGCCGACGGCGACGCTCGCAAAGCACTCACGGCACTCGAAGTGGCCGTGCACAGCCACGAAGATCCAGCGGCAACCATCTCGCGAGAAGATGTTGCTGAATCCATGACCGGCCGCATCGCGGGCTACGATGCCACCGGCGACGATCACTACGACCTGGCCAGCGCGCTCATCAAAAGCATCCGCGGCAGCGACGTCGACGCCTCCCTGTACTGGCTCGCTCGGATGTTGGAAGGCGGCGAAGACATTCGCTTCCTCTGCCGACGGTTGGTGATCTTGGCCAGCGAAGACATCGGCAACGCGGACCCCCAAGCGTTGATGCTTGCGGTCAGTGCCATGCAGGCCTGTGAGATGATCGGTCTTCCCGAAGCTCAACTCACGCTGAGCCAAACAGTCGCTTACCTGAGCCTGGCCCCGAAAAGCAACGCCGCGACCACGGCGATCAGCGCCGCACGCCGCGACGTACGAGATCGACAGGTCATCCCTGTTCCGAAAATGCTCCGGTGCGGTCACTACTCCGGTGCCGAAGAACTGGGCCACGGCGATGGCTACCAATCGGCACACAACACGGATGCCGGTGTGGCAGAGCTGGACTACCTCGGCGTCGACCGACGTTACTACGAACCGGTTGAGCGCGGGTTTGAATCAGAACTCAGCCAACGCTTGCAAAAAATCCGCGAGCAGCTGGGAAGAGAGACGGAATGATCGCGGCTGCTCGCCTCTGACTCGCCACCTCATTCAATGGGTCATTCGACGCTACAGCCAATCCAACTGCGTGATCTTCCGCAGGCGGTCCTCAAAATTCCCCAGCAGACCGCCGACCAAAACCCATTCCTGTTTGTCTCTCAGTTCGATTTCGCCGAACTTGTTGATCCTCAGAATGGAGTCGCCGTTGACGCCAGCCTCATGCAGCTGGCCCATATCAATTTCGCCTTCGTTGATGACATCCAACAACGATTTGCCGGTGAGTTCGATGAATTGCATGATCGCAACCTAGCAGACAGTGACTAAGACGAGCCGACACAAACAAGTCGACAAAGACGAGAGGTTTCTCATTGCCTCATGGAACTCGTCCAACCGCCCAGCTTAATTCATCGCAAAAGGTTTTCGACAACCGGCGTCAAATCTCGCCCAGAAAATTCGAGGGCCTGAACCTCGCCCGCTTGGTCAATCACAGCCACGAACAGCAATGAAACGGCCCCAAACCGATAGGCAATCGAGTTTGCGACGGACGCCTCCGGGTCGGAAACACTGCGAAAACTCGGGAACGAGATTTTATTGCGAGACTCAAACGCTGGAACGTCTGTCGACTGAACATCCAGATTCATCCCCACAATCGCAACCTTCTCCGGGTACTGGCGAGCGATCTCTTGGAGGTTGTCGACAACCATCAGCGAGTCCGGGAATGCGGCGGACCAAAACGGCATCAAAACCACCTTCCCGCGATAACTCTCCAGCGAGAGCTCATCGCCCTTCGTGCTCGGCAAATCAGGATCGAATGCCTTGCCGAGAATCTTCTCACGATTGTCTCGAGCTTGAATTGCCGCCCGGGCCTCACGCCCGCGATCGTCCTGCAGGGAAGCAAACTTGTCGTCCAAGACCTGGTAGGTCACCGACATCAAGTCTTCGCGACCGACGGTTTCTGCCTCCAGACTGGCAGCGGCTAAAAACTGAGTGGTCAGCAGGTCGGGCTGTTCATCCGCCAACGTTTGAATGGCTTCCTTCCAATCGCTCGGCGAGACCGCTGAATCTGCTGCGGTCGTGTTCTCGTTCGCTTCCGTGATGAATTGTTGCATCAGGTCTTGAACGCGACGGGTCGCTTCGCTGACTTGCAAACTTGGACCAGCAATCTGACGCGCCATGTCAGCGAGTCCCACCATCTCGCTCGCTTCGCCAGCACCATTTTCGATCGGCTCCACGAACTCTTCTAAGATCATGGAACGCACGCGAGACGCTTCCTCGACATGATCGAACTGCATCAACGTGTCTCTGGCCTGGCCCATCACCATCAACGTTGCCGCGTCGGGAGCAGAACTGGATTGCAACAGCCGGTCGATCTGAGAAACGACCTTGGTTGCCGCCTCCGATTTTCCGTTCCGCAGGTTTTCGATCGCAAAACCGATGAGCACAAGCTGACTGTCCGAACGAACGTCTGGATCAGAATCGTTTTGCAGCTCCTCTGCCAACTGTTGCAGACTCTCAGCCGATTTCAGATCCCCCATGGCAGCCAGATGCGAGAGCGACTGCAATTCGCCTCGCCGGCCAATCGCCTGATCCCTGGGCGATGATTCTGCGTGTTCGATCAACCGCCGAGATGCTTCGCGTTTCAGCGAAACGATGCGTTTCAATTCGCCAATGGCGGTGGCTTCATCCTCAATCCCTGACTCTCCACTGACGATCATCCGCATCTCAATGTCCGCTTCGGACAGGAACGTTCGCAGCTTCTCTGGGCTCAGTTCATGTGCCAACTGCTTCGCTTGCCCGCTCGTCCCAGACGTGATCGTTCGTGGAACCTGGATGGGGGCGGTCTTTTCAGAAGTGGCGGCCTGACTGCCTGGCTCGACTTCATGAACTGGCGTGACCTCACCGCGTTGCTCCTCGTTGCGTTGCCCGGCGTTGGGCAGGGAGGAACCAGTCGGCTGACCAATGTCAGCCGGATCAGCATATTCAGTCGCATCGGCGTTTTCGATTGACTCAGCAGGAGGTTGCCTGGTGCAGCCTCCAACAACTGGGGTCAACAGAATCGCAACCACACCAGCCCAAACGGTCTTTGGGAGGCGAGCAATCACGAAAGCCATGTGAGGTCCAATCATCCAATGTCATCCTTGAAGAATCAAAGCTGACATTCTACCGGGCAAGAGCCCAGTTCGAATACCGTTCATTCGGATCCGTGCGTCGGGCGAGAGCAGGTCTCGCCACCCTCACAGGATTTCAGGCGGCGGTGTGATCAGAAGACAACGTGTCGAGCAAGTCAGCGAAGCGATCATCTGCTTCACGACGACGACGCAAACGCTCGGCGACACTCCAACTGCTGCGGATCTTCATCACGCGGCGAGTGATCTCAGCGTCCGACGGCGAAGTCTCATTTTGCGACGCAGCTGAGATCATCGAGACGTTTTCGAGCGACGGCATGGTTTCGGTCAACATAGCGGTTCTTCCTGAAACGGGGCTTTTCTTTAGTCTCGGTACCACACTGACGCCGGCACCGACTCGTCTGCCTCCATCCGAGGCATTGGCGTCTGGCAGGAGTGTTATGCAACCAGGATGCCAAAACGCTGAAAACCAGAAAAATCGTTCCAACTCATTCAACCGAATCTCACAACAGCAAGCGATTACGGGCCATTTCGCGGTGAAAAGCGAGCAACCCCGTTTCCGATTGATTTCTCAGGAAAGGGACGCCGTGGAGTTTCACTGATCAACACTGGCGGTTTGGAAGACATCTTTTTCAAAAGCTTGTAAATCTTGCCACGCCCTTTCGGGCAAACGCAGCAGTGAGATCGATTCCGGTTCGCCCAAGGTCAAAAACAGTGCGTGGAGACGTTCCAGCAGAATTTTGCGCCCTTCCAACGATGAACCGCGGCCATGCAGGTCAACGTACTGAATGGCCTGACCGTTGTCGTAAACGGTGCCATCGATCTGCCAGCCCTGGGCCTGATTGGCCCAGGTGAACGAACCATCCCACTCGAAAAACAGTCCTTCCAAGTTGTCAAAGCGGTCCGCGACGGTCTCCATGGACACGTCAAAAGCCCCCCGGTCAGTGCCGTAAACGTACGCTTGGAATGAAAAAACAGCAGCCATCGCAAATAAAATCGCAAAAGGAGGAGGGGATGAATCGAGAACGCGACACTTCGTATTTGCAAGCAAATACGGTGTTTTTGCAATCGCCACCCCTCTACGAGGCGACGAGCACAAGATTTTTCACTGTTTGTCAACCCGGATTTCCTTGACCGGATCGTTTTTTGTCCTAGAGTTGTTGGACCAAGGATCCCTGTCCGTACTCCCTTCCACAACCTGTCCACTATTCGTCGTTGACTAGGCAGTTGTTACTAGGAGGCAGGCGGCCGCAAAAAGGAATGAGCCATGTTGGTACTCTCGCGAAAGAAAAACGAAAGCATCGTCATCAACAACGATATCAAAATCGTTGTGGTGGAAATCCGTGGAGACAAAGTCCGCCTCGGCGTGGAGGCTCCTCGCGAAGTGCCAGTTCACCGGCGTGAAGTCTACGATGCGATTCAACGGAACAACGAAGCGTTCGATGCGAACGCCCCAGCGGATTCCAACGACGTTTCTTAGGTCGAACTCCCGCACACAGCGCGTTCGTGAAGGCACATTCGGCCTCCTGACAAGTTTTTTGTTCTCGTCAGGCAAAACGAGCCTCTGGAACCCTTGACGCCTTCAGGCGATCTTGGTTTGATACTCGCCTCGTTGGCACGCCAGCTTTTGTTGGCAAACCGACCGGCCCCTTCGTCTAGCGGTCTAGGACATCGCCCTTTCACGGCGGTAACACGGGTTCGAGTCCCGTAGGGGTCACTGAATAAGTCGTTTGCCTGAAAAGGCAAACGACTTATTTTTTTGCCTTGTCAGCAGAATTGATGCCGCATCGACGCACTGGCCCTTTCCAGACATTTCGCAGGGCGATCGATTCCACCCTCCCAGCTTGAAGGGCGTGCAGTTCATCCATGCCGATCCAGCAGTGACTTGCAGACCCCGGTGCGTGCAGCGGGAGGGGTCGGAAAGCGAGCGTTCAGCGAGATTTCCGGGGGAGGGCCATCCGCGCCGCTCCCCATGCTCGACCCTCACCCTCGCGGACACCTGAACGGCGTCGCTCGAGCTCTCCCCAAGCTGCGTTTCAGGAGAGGCGTGACAGGTGGAAATCCGCCGAACCGGAGCCCCACCACAGGTTCACTGAAAATCGGGGTGCGTCGCTTCCAGGATTTCCAGAATCTCCTGTCGCATCGTGCTGGTCAGATGCTGGTAGGCCTCAGACTGGTCCTCGCCGTGCAGGATCCGCCTGAGCTTCTCCAGCACGCGTGAACGCACTTCAACAGGCAACGCCGCGAAGGAATCGGAGTAAATCAGATAGCTGCACGGGTAGCGAAACAGCCGCGTTTCCAAATCGAAATCTCGCAGCGACCGCTGTTCTGAATCACGCGGGCCCAGCGAAGCGAATTCTTTGGCAAAGGTTGTCGTCCCAGCGACCGAATCCGTCAGCTGGAACTCGTCACACATCAACAAGTACTTCAACACCCGGTCCGCGGACGACTCAATCCGCCGCGTGGCGCTCTCGCTGATGAAATCAGGCTCTCGCTCGAGCAGTTCGTTCATTTGGTAGGACTGGTGAAGCGCCTGCCGGGTTTCGAAATTGGCCGCCGTGATCGCGTTGTGCATCTGCGTTTGATGCTCCAACACCATCAACGCCACAATGTCGCTGTGCGGCGTCAGATAAGATTCCGTCCGAAAGTAGGATTCCAAATCGTCTTGATTCGCACCGCTTTCGCGATCGAGCAGGTGAGCTTCATCTGTGCAAATCACGTTGCCCATGTGACGCATCGAACCATGGGTCCCGGTGACGTACCAACCGCCCCAGCGATCTTCAAAAGGACTGCTGTGATCGGTGGTGAATGTCCCACTGCCCAATTTGGGACGACCAGCGGCATCCGCGAAGACACTGCGGACCAGAAACCCAGGCACATTCTGTGTTCGCGACGAAGCATGGCACGACAAACACCCCCCTCGGTCTCGCACGAACTCAGGCTCTTTCTTGACCGACTGTGACAGCGTGTAAAAGATTGCGCCCTGCTTCGCATCCGTGGAAGCGAATTCCAAAACATCGCCATGCTGGCAATAACCGACGTAGACATCGTCATTGAAATACAACGCTCGGGGCCGTCGCGGTGAGATCCGGTGCAGTTGCAAACTGGTCTTCGAAAACACCAGCGTTTGCGAACTGAGCGGCACGTCCAAGGCGTCCAGCACCGATGGCAAATAGCCGAACTTTGGATCGCTCTGGAGCGCCACTTCGCCCGCCTCAATCCGTTTTGCCAGCTTGGCAACCGGATCGTTCACCTCCGCGTTTAGGTAATCAATCGGCGGCCGCTCAAAATCAGGCTGCCCCCAGGCGGGGGCTGCCATCCAGGCAAACAAACACAGCAGTCCGCCGCAAACCAATCGCTGGCTTCCGGCAGAAAGGCGAAGATGGTGGCCCGGCTGAGCGGCACCTTTGAAATGAAGCGATACCATTCAAGATTGCTCGTAAGTGGGTTCCAGCTTAAACTCTCATTCGTACACCTGACTGTACAGAATCCATATCTGCATTTCAACATGCAGATTTCAAAATCACATCAAACAAACATGCTTTCCAAAACTGCCGAATACGCCCTTCGCGCCATCGCCTGCATGGGCAGCCAGATCGGGAAACCCGCCTCCGCGGACCACCTTGCCGAACAAACCAAGGTCCCTCGGCGATACCTCACGCGAGTGCTGCAAGATTTGGCAGCCGCCGGATTGGTCCGTTCCCGCCCGGGCCCCGGCGGTGGATACGAACTGTGTGTGCCGACGGACACGCTCACCATCCTCGACGTTATCAACACAGTCGCTCCGCTTCAACGCATTCGAAAGTGCCCACTTGGATTGAAATCGCACACCGAACTTTGTCCGCTGCACGCGGAACTGGATCGCGCCTACGCGGCCACCGAGGAGGCCTTCCGAGGAGTCACGATCGACGACTTGGTCAACTCAGCCAGCCCGATCATGCCGCTTTGCGAAAGCTGACCCCGGCTAGAATCCCGGCGTTGCCCGCGAAGGTTTTAGAAACGCAACGCTGCCCAGAGGCTTCAAATCCGAAGCTGATTTTCGAAACGCCGCCTGCGTGTTGAACAACCATAGAATTCGCGTCTGCCGATTGCGGGGAAGCCTGGGGGAGGGCGAATCGCCATCGGTGAACACGACCACGCCATCATAGCCACGCTGCTCGTCGATGAACTGGGTCACACAGCTGAGGTGGGTGCCACCTCGACCGGTCACGCTGACATCGCGCCGCGCCGATCGAAACGTCAACGGTTCGCAGCGGACCTCGGTGTCAAACCAGATGACGTCGATGGAGCGGATGCCGTACTGAAAGAACCGATTGATGATCGAAAAACCGTTCTGCAGATCACGGTGGCCCATCGACCCCGACACATCCACGGCGAACAGCAACCGTGTGGTGAAGTCGTACCGGCTTCCCATTTGGGCAAATCCATAACGACGACTCGGTCGCATGCGAGTCAGTCGCCGATCGACCGACAGAACACTTTGCCGAAACTGACGCAAGATCGATCGGTAATCCAGCGGCGGGCGAAGCGTCGCAAGCAATCGCTCTTGCGCATGCCCAGGCAAGGTCCCCCAACCTCCGTTCTCAGCGGCATCCGCGACGGCAGACTTGATCTCTTCGTGAAGCAGATCATCCGCGTCCCACTGATCCGCATTCTCAGCACCGGTTTGGTGGGGGTCGACGTAGGACTCCAAGTCGCTAGCCGCCGTGGCATCCGGGGCCTCGTCCGAGCGAGGCGAATCGAGGGAGGGCTCTTCGGACTCCATCAGGGACTCCTCCTCGCTCCCTTCCTGATCCGACGACTTTTCACTTGAGTCAGTCTCTTGTTCGGCGGCCACGTCACTCCCGGCTTCGCCAGGTTCACTCCCGTTCTCGTTGGGATTCTCATCGGCATCCTCCACGCCCTCGCCGGGCAATGCCCCCTCCGAATCATCGGGCTTAGGATCGTCCTCTTCGGACTCATTGGCCTGGTCGCCTTCCCGCTCTGCGAGCTGTCGATAGTAGTACTCAAAGTACTGATGGTCGTGCGTCTCACTGCCCAACACCTCGCGTGGACGCGGCATAGGAAGCTTGCTTCGCAGGCACTCTTGCACCGTCAAATTGCTGGCCGAATACGACAGCTCGGTCTTGGGTTGCCGCCTGGCGTACGGATGCCCCAACAGGATTCGCATCGCTTCAAACCGCAGCACGTCCGCCAACTCGTCTCGCTTGAGCGACGAAATGAACGCGGGATTGAATTCAACGCGACCATGAGCGACTCGAAGCGTTGCGATCTCTGGCACGGGCACCACCTCGTGCAACGTCCAGGCCACAAACAACAACGGATCAACGAGGTACCAACTTTCGACAACGCGAGTGATTCGCTCTCGCGCCTTCGCATCTCGTTTCGAATCCGATCCGCCGGAGGCTGCTGTGTTGTTCACGGAAGCCATGTCGCTCACTGAATTCGGATCCCCTCGACATACTGGGTCAACAAAGTTGTCAGCTCCATCGACTCCGCAAAGAACTCCATCGCAGGTTCGTACTTCGGTTGATCAGTCATCGAAACCAAGTGAGCGACTGCTTCATCCAGCTTCCGTTTACGAAGCAGCTTCAGGTAGCCCAGCATGCCCTTGAGAGCTTTGGTTCGATCCACCTCGCTGTACGGATCGCCCACCAAGTGAACCAGCAACTGCTCGTTCAACATCAACAGCTCTCCCAAAGCCATCTTCTCGATCGCTTTGCGGTGCTTGGTGAACTGCAACAACACTTGATCCGGTGTCACCGGCAACCGCGATGCGAGGCTTCTTCGGAACGCCATCGCGGCGGGTGACCCCACGACGCCGGCGATCAGCTTGACATGCACCGGTTCGATCGTGTCGACGCCGCATAGAATCGCGGACACGCGAGCCCAACCGCGGCGGTCGGGTGTTTTGACCAGCCCCGACATCGAATCCACGTCTTGGGCGGCGGGTGCGATCCCTTCGCCGTCCAAGTACTGAGGCTGCTGTTGCACAAACCCGGTGACACGACCATCGACCTTGTGTTGGTCCGCCCACAGCAACCAATCGTCCACCGTCGGCGCGAACTGGTACAGATTGAAACGCGAAACGAGTGCGGGATCCAAATCGGTGAGCTGGTATTCATCGCCTTCGTTGACCGCTGAGATGATCACGCTGCCGGCCGGCAACCGCTTGCCTGCCAGGGTTTTGTTCAGCGCCAACTCCATCACGGATTGCAAGATTTCCGGCCGAGCCCGATTGAGTTCGTCCAAGAACAGCACGACCGGTTCATCATCAACCGGCCACCAAAACGGAGGCAAAAACTCACTCCGGCCAGTCGTTTCATCTTTGTGCAGCAAACCAATCAGATCGCCGGGATCGCTCATTTGCCCCAGAAAAAACGGCACGACTTTCATCCCTCGCGACAAAAAATGTTCCGCGATGATCTGAGATTTCCCGATCCCGTGCTTCCCGACCAACATGATGTTTTGGTCCGGCGGAGTGATTTCGAGCAACTGAATCAACTCGTGAACATCAACTCGAACAGCCAAGGGAATGTCTCAATCAAAGTGGGAATCAAAATGAAAAGCCAATCCGAAAAGGGGGCAGCCCCTTTTCAGCTGGGCTCGAAAATCAGTCTTCGTACCGAACCCATTCCGTTCGCCAATCGGCCTGCATGAATCCGATCATCTTGAATCGCAACCCGTCCTCGTACAGCGACCGGAGTGTGCGGATGGTTTCTTGCAGTTGAGGCAGGACCTTTTCGAATCGCGTGAACGGGATGTGGATCTCGATCATGTGCTGGCTCGACAACTTCACAAACAGACGCAGTTTCTGCGTGTCCATGCTGGTCGCGAAGTCAAATTGTTCTTCCTTGGCCAGTGCCTTGACCCGAGCGACGATCGCTTTGGACTTCATCGTGCGGACTTTTGCCCGCTTGGCTTCCCCTGCATGACGCTTGATGTATCGACGAAGCACCTCCGCCACCAAACTCTCCAGCTCGTCAAAATCGCTGATCAATCCGGTGACTTCGCGATTGAACTTCCCAAACGCGCACACCAATTCGCCTTCGTCGTTGCGTTCCAAACGCAGCTCATCAGACCGGTAATAGGTCTGCGACGCATTCGGATCAGGAATGGTGAACCGCACCCAGGTCGGCGACCGCGAATCGCGATCGCCGGGATGAGTGGTCAGCCTCACACCCTCGATCTTTCCCAGCTTGGCCCGCCAGGCCTTGATCAGAGCCGCACGTTGCCCTGGATCGATCCAAATCGGTGAATCACCTGAGAAGTGCTCCCGAAAGAGCTTTCGCACCGAGGGCAGGGGCAACTTCACTTCAACGTCAACTCAACGGGGCAGTGGTCCGAACCAAGGATCTCGCATCGGATTCGTGCATCGGCGACGTGATCCCAGAACTTCTTGGCGACCCAGAAGTAATCCAAACGCCAGCCAATGTTCCGGGCTCGAGCATCGCTGCGATACGTCCACCAAGAATAGTGCCCTGGGCCATCGTGGAATTGTCGGAATGAGTCAACAAACCCCGCCGCAGTGACCGCGTCCAATCCCGCTCGCTCTTGATCGCTGAAGCCTGCGTTTTTTCGATTGGACTTGGGGTTCGCCAAATCGATTTCCTGGTGGGCGCAGTTGACGTCCCCGCAGAACAAAACCGGTTTGCGACGATTCAGTTTCTTAACGTAGTCCAGAAAGGCTTCGTCCCACTGCATCCGGTACTCCAATCGAGCCAGGCCTCGCTGGGAGTTCGGCGTGTAGACATTGACCAAGTGAAAGTCATCGAACGTCGTTGTCAGCACGCGGCCTTCGTTGTCATGCTCCTCGAGGTCCAACCCCTTGGTGACCCTGGATGGCTGCACGCGACTCCAGGTCGAAACACCGGAGTAACCTTTCTTGGTCGCCGTGTTCCAAAACTGGTGGTACCCCAACTCATCCGCCCATGATAAATCGACTTGTTCGGGTTCCGCCTTCGTCTCTTGCAGACACAGCACATCGGGCAGTTCGCTCTCGACAAATTCGCGAAAACCCTTGTTCATTGAGGCACGGATGCCGTTGACGTTCCATGAGATCAGTTTCAACGTTTCGATCAACCTTGATTTTGAAACACAACTTCTTCGTAGGGTTGAACCACCACAAAGCCATGTCCCTGGAAAAGAAACTGCAACGATTCACCTGAACCGCGACCGAGCATGGTTTTGAACTGCACGTCGGTTTTGAGTTGAGGTTCGAGCTGCCCGGACCACAGCACGGTTGCATTCGGGTCCGTCACGACGGGCTGATGAGGTGTGACCGGCAATGTGATCGGATCGTAGTGGCTGGTAATCGCCACCATGCCCGTGCCTTCCAGGCGGATATTGAACAACCCGCCGGCCAACATCGCGGTCATCTTCTTCATCATTTTGATGTTGTAGTTCAATGACATTTCGAACGCGAGGAGGTCGTTTCCGTTGACACAAATCGCTTCGTTTTGCAGCTCAAGAATCGTGATCTTCTTGCCGGCGTCGGCGCAGAAAACAGATCCCTTGCCGCTGACTTTGGTGAGCGCGGTGCCTTCGCCGGAGACGGCCTTCTTCAGCAAATTGCCCAAACCTTGCGACAGAATGCCTTCGCGTTCGAACTTCACATTGCCGGTGTAAGCGACCATCGACCCCATTTTTGTCCAGACCTCCCCATTGAGGTTGATGTCGAGCATGCGGTCCGACTCCAGCTCGAACAGCCCCTGGTTGAGGTCCTTGTCCCGGGTTTTCTCCAGGAAGCGTTCGAGGGAATAGCGTCTTTCACTCATCGCGAGATCCTTCAATTCATCTTGATACAAAGGGCAAACGTCGGTGTGCACGCCACAAACGCCATTCAACGCACGAGGGAGGCACCCCACAGGAGGCAGTGTAGCGGTTCCTTTGAGATCGGATGAGCACCGAATGGGCCTCATTCGTGCGAGCAGGTTGCTGAGAGCGTAGAATCAACCTGCGAGGATTTTCGAACGAGACGCCTCCCACCCGCGCACCAAAGCATGAGACCTGTCCTAGTGAATGCATCTGGCTTCCTTGTTGACATCCAACGCGACGAACATCGCGTGCTCAGCCCGCGTTCTCAATCACGGGTCCGCGCCCCGGGTTGCGACCGCCAACAAGGCGCCTCCACGCTGGTGCTTTGCATTGTCATTGCCTGCACCCTGCTCGGGACGCTGGGCATGCCGACAACCGGTTTGGCAGCCAGCTACGACGAGGCGGTCCAACAATTTCGCAATGGCCAGTACGACGCTGCTGCGGCAACCGCCGCCTTCGAGGTCGAGCGAGGTGTCTGGAGCGAACGTTGGCCGCGGTTGTTGATCCAGTGCCAACTGACTCAGGGTAACCACGCCGACGCCCTGCAAACTTATCGCGCTGCGCTGCAGCGATATCCGACCAGCATCGCGCTGCGGTACATGGGACTCGATGTGCTGCGTTTCAATGGCCTGCAAGATGAAGTCGGACAAGCAGAAGCGGACTTGTTCGCCCAAATGCAACGCGCCTTCGCGGGATACATCACCCGAGACAATCTGGTTGCCGCGGGGCGTTTCCTCACCGGTCGTGGCGAAGACGCACGCAAAGTCCTGGAGATGTTCTACGACCGGGTTCGAGAGCGTGATCCAGAGTACCTCGACGCCTACCTGGCCACAGCCGAACTGGCCATTCGAAAAGGCGATTTTCAAGTCGCCGCCGACACGCTTCAGCAAGCGTTGAAACTGGGGGAAGAGACGCCTGAACTGCACCATTTACTGGCCAAAGCATTGGAATCCAGCGATGGGCAGGCAGCTGCCGAACAGATCGCCACGGCGCTTCAAATCAACCCGCAACACCTGCCTTCGCTGCAGTGGTTGGCGGAACGAGCGATTGATCGAGAACGATACGACGATGCCAAAGACATCGCGAATCAGATGCTGCAAATCAACCTGCATGAACCGTCGGCATGGGCCTTGCTCGCCGTCATCGCTCACTTGAACGGCCAATACGATGTCGAAAAACTGATGCGTGCCGCCGCGCTCTCGACCTGGGAACAGAACCCCAACGTCGATCACTTGATCGGCAAGAAACTCTCTGAGAAGTATCGCTTTGCGGAAGGAGCCGAGTATCAGAATCTAGCCCTGAGCGCCGACCCACTGCACATCGCCGCCAGTTTTCAACTCGCCCAAGACATGCTGCGATTGGGCGAGGAAGAGATCGGCTGGGAAATCGCTGGTGAAGTCGCCAAGTCCGATCCCTACAACGTCGTGGCCTACAACTTGATGACGCTTCGCGACCGGACGTCGAAGTTTTCCGTGCTGAAACAAGACGGCATCCAAGTCCGCATGGACGCCAAAGAAGCCAAGCTTTACGGCGACGCCGTCCTGGAATTGCTTTTGGATGCCAAGCGTATCTTGTGCGAGAAGTACGACGTCATGCCGGACAAGCCGATCTTGGTGGAGATCTTCCCGCACCAAAATGACTTTGCCATTCGCACGTTTGGTTTGCCGGGCGGGGCAGGGTACTTGGGAGTTTGCTTCGGCCGAGTCATCACCGCCAACAGCCCCGCCTCGCAAGGCGAACGCCCCTCCAACTGGAAGAGTGTTTTGTGGCACGAGTTTTGTCACGTGGTCACGCTGGAAAAAACCAAGAACCGAATGCCGCGTTGGCTCAGCGAAGGCATCTCCGTTTACGAAGAACGCCAACGCAATCCTTCCTGGGGCGAAAAGATGTCGCCTCAGTATCGATCAATGCTGCTCTCCGATGAACTGACACCGGTCAGTGACCTGAGTGCCGCGTTTTTGTCGCCCCCCTCCGCGACAGCGCTGCAGTTTGCCTACTACGAATCGTCCTTGGTGATTGAATTCTTGATCGAACAACATGGCCAGGAGGCATTGCTGGCCGTGCTGGATGATTTGGCCGCGGGCATTCCAATCAACGACGCACTGACTCGGCACATGGGATCGCTGCAACGCTTGGACACGCAGTTCGATGCGTATGCCAAAGCACGAGCCAACCAGTTCGGGGCACTGGTCGACTGGTCGCGAGACACGCTGCCCGAAGCCGGCGATTTGGCGACCTGGAAAGGATGGACTCGAGCCAACCCGACCAATTACTGGGGACTGAGAGAACTAGCAAAAAGCGCGATCGAGGCAGGGCAGTGGAAACAAGCACTCATCCCGCTTTCGCGGATGCAGCAATTGGGCGTGCTGACGGGCGAACGCGATGGCCCGCTGGAATGGCTGGCTCGCACCCACCGCGAATTGGGGCAGGACCGCCAAGAAATTCGTGCAATCCAAGACAATTTGGCACAATCCAGCGATGCTTTGCCGGCTTTGCGGCGTTGGATCAACATTGGCCAATCGGAAGAGCAATGGGAAAACGTTCTGGACGCTTCGCAGCAGGCGCTCGCGATCCAGCCCTTGTTGCCTGAATTTCACCTCGCATCCGCCGTCGCTGCCGAAAAGCTCGATCGCCATGATTTGGCGGTGGAGGCTTTGTCGGCGTTGCTGGAATTGGATCTGGTGGACCCGGCAGCGCTGCATTTTCGTCTGGCCAACGCGTACGACCACCAGAACGAGTCCTTCCCCGCGAAACACCATGCACTGATGGCGTTGGAATTGGCCCCCCGTTACCGCGACGCTCACCGCTTGCTTTGGAAACTGCATCATGCGGTCTCGCGTAGCGATCCGGCTGCGGCGGACCCAGCGGACGTGGAAAATCCTGAGGCCGTGAAGGTGCCCGCCATCGAAGAGGAGGAAGCGTTGTGACCCCTACCAATCTCAGCCCGCTGTCACCTCTCCCCCGATCATCGTCGGGGGAGAGGTCGGACGCGGCGTTCAGCCGTCGTCCGGGTGAGGGGGCCGATCCCATGGCGGATCAATCCGCAATGCCACTCAACGCCCCAAGTCGCGCGGAGGCCCCCTCACCCGAGCAACGCCTGAAGGGCGTGCTCGACCTCTCCTCCAATGAAATTGGGGGAGAGGTGACGACGCATTCCGAAGACGCTGCTCCTGGCTACGTCAAACAAATTCACCAGCCATCCACCCCTGCAACTTTCTCTCGCAAACCGTTTGGCCATCGTCGTTGGATCCTGGCTGCGTTGATCCTCTTGATGGGTGGGGCTGCGTTCGCGCAGCGTGGATTCTGGGGACGTCGCAACCGATCGCTTCCCTCTGATCGCAACGGGGTGCCAACCTGGGAAGTCGATTCACGATTCCCTCAAGACAGCTTCACGTTCGCTCGGATTGAATACGATTCCTACGGCGGTCGCGGTCGAGGCGGCGGAGGATGCTGGACCGACTATCCCGACAGCGATCTCAACTTCTCGCTGCGTCTGCAGCAACTCACATCTCTGAAGGTCAATCCCGATCCGGTGGTCATCCGCTTGACCGACGAGGAATTGTTTGACTACCCGTTCATCTACATCATCGAACCCGGCGGCCTCGTCTTTTCAGACGCGGAGGTGAAAGCTCTTCGCAAGTATTGCCTCAACGGCGGCTTCCTGATGGTGGATGACTTCTGGGGCGATTCCCAATACGAAAATCTGCGCAGCGAACTCAAACGCGTGTTCCCCGATCGGGATCCTTTTGAAGTCCCTTTGGAACACGAGATCTTTCACATCGTGTACGACCTCAAAGAAAAGCCGCAAGTCCCCGCGATCAACTCCGCCAGACGTGGCGCCGACGGCAGCGTGGGATCGTGGGAATGGTCGCGTGATGGAAGCGATACCAGTGTCCCTCACTACCGAGCCATCACCGACGACGAAGACCGCATCATGGTTTTCATTTGCCACAACACCGACCTGGGCGACGGCTGGGAACGGGAAGGCGAAGACCAATGGTACTTCGATGAGTTCTCCGTCAAGAAAGCCTATCCGATGGGAATCAACATCGTGACCTACGCGATGACCCACTGAGTCCCTCCTTGTCTCAACCACCGACGGTTCCGACGCTCCTCCAACCCGATTGCACTTCATGACAACGGATACCATGACCCACGAAGACGAAGCCCAAGTGGTGGAGCAAATTCGCGAAGGACGAGAGCGGATCGTCCAAGAGCTTTCCAAGGTCATCATTGGCCAAGAAGAAGTCATCGAGCAGCTCCTGATCTGCCTGTTCGCAGGCGGTCACTGCTTGATCACCGGAGCACCGGGGCTCGCGAAAACGTTGCTGGTCAGCAGCGTCGCGAAAATCTTTCACTTGAATTTCCAGCGGATTCAGTTCACGCCTGACTTGATGCCAGCGGACATCACCGGCACAGAAATTCTGGAACAGTCCGCCGACGGTCACCGCAAACTGCAATTCGTCAAAGGACCAATCTTCGCCAACGTGATCTTGGCGGACGAAATCAACCGGACGCCGCCCAAGACGCAGGCCGCGTTGCTCGAAGCGATGCAGGAACACCAAGTCACCGCGGGGGGCCAGCGATTTGAACTGGAGGAACCGTTCTTCGTGCTGGCAACCCAAAACCCGATTGAGATGGAGGGCACCTACCCGCTGCCCGAAGCCCAACTCGATCGCTTCCTGTTCAATGTGTTGATCGATTACTTGCCACCCAAAGATGAATTGGCGGTGGTCCTGCAAACGACATCGACCAAGCCCGAACCGATCCAGCCAATCTTCACCGGCGAAGACGTCGCCCGTTTTCATGCCGCGGTCCGACGCGTTCCGATCGCGGAATCGATCGCCGCCTACGCCGTGCGTTTGGTCGCCGCGACACGGCCCGGACGAGACGGAACGCCTGACTTCGTCAACCAATACGCTTCTTGGGGCGCAGGCCTTCGAGCCGCTCAAACGTTGGTGCTCGGTGCCAAGGCAAGAGCACTCCTCAACGGCCACGCTCACGTCCGAACCGAAGACATCCAGGCTCTCGCCCACCCCACGCTTCGACACCGAGTCCTGCTGAGCTATCGAGCCGAGGCCGAAGGTTTCAATGTTGAAAACCTGGTCACACGACTTCTTCAAGAAATCCCCACGGAAGTCTGAATTGAGCTGGTTCCAACGTCAATCTCGCTCGTCACGGAAAGCCACCCATGGCCATCCGGACTCGTCACGGGGCACCCCCCCGGGGTCTTCGCGCGTCCCGGGTGACACCGCTGCCTCGATGGACCCGCACGCATTGATGCGGATCAAAAATCTCCAGTTGCGGTCGAAACTGGTTGTCGAGGGCTTCTTTGGTGGCTTGCATCGCAGCCCCTTGCACGGGGCCTCGGTCGAATTCAGCGAATACCGAGCCTACTCACCCGGCGACGACCCGCGAGGGCTGGATTGGAAACTGTTCGCCCGCACCGATCGCTACTACATCAAGAAGTTCGAAGACGAAACGAACCGCCGTTGTTACCTGTTGGTCGATCAAAGCCAATCGATGGGCTACGGATCGCTCGAATACACCAAGATGGAATACGCGAGAACATTGGCCGCCACGCTCGCCTACTTCCTGACTTTGCAACGTGACCATGTTGGTTTGATGACGTTTGATGAAGCGATCGCGGACGTCGTCCCTGCTCGCAGCCGCGTTGGCCATCTTCGCCAGATCCTCGGTTGCCTGGCACGTCCAACATCGGGATCCGGAACCGACATCAACGGACCGATTTCTCAAATCGCCGCCATCACCCGCCGCCGTGGTTTGGTCGTGCTGATCAGCGACATGCTCTCGCCCACCGAAGAACTGCAACGTTCTCTCGCATTGTTGCGGTCGCGACAACACGAAGTGATCGTGCTGAGGATCCTGGATCCCAACGAAGTCCATCTTTCGGTGGATGAATCCAAGGTGTTGGTGGACATGGAAACCGGACGCAAAATCCAAGTCGATCCGGACGCGACTCGCAAAGCTTACCAAGCTGCCTTCCAAGAACACGCCGAGGCAGTTGAGTCGATCTGCAATGCGGTGGGCGCGGCGATTTACACCAGCACCACCGACCGTCCTCTGCAAGAGTCGCTGTCTGACTTTGTCTCCGCTCACCAACGGCGCTGCGTGGGTGCCAGCCGATCCGGCATGCTGAGCTCAGGAGGCACTTCCGGATGAGCATGCTCGCCCCGTTTTTCCTGGCCGGTGCACTGGCCGTCGCCGCACCAATTTTGTTCCACCTGATTCGGCAACATCCCAAGGGTGCGTTGCCATTCAGCTCGGTGATGTTCCTGCGAGAGGTCCCGCCACGGCTGACCCGCCGCAGCCGATTGGATCAGTGGCCGTTGCTGCTCCTTCGAGCCTTGGCTTTGCTGCTGTTGGCCGCCGCGTTCGCCCGACCGTTCCTCCGCGGCGCCTCCGACCAATTCAGCGACACTCCCGTCCGCCGAATCGCGGTGTTGATCGACCGCAGCGCCAGCATGCAGCGGGAGGACCTCTGGGACCAGGCGGTCAAGAAAGCCGAAGAGGTTCTAACGGACCTTTCCGCTCAAGACCAATTCGCGGTGTTTGTGTTCGACACCGAAACCGATCGAATCTGGGAAACATCGCTCGCGGCAACATCCGATGAACGCCAGAGTGCTCTCGCCTTGCAGGCGTTGAAGGAAATCCAACCCACTTGGCGAGCCACTGATCTCGGATCCGCTCTTCGCGAAACCGCGGATTGGGCTCAGTGGCCGACCGAATCACGAGCTCCGGCCGAGAACGATTCCAATGAAGCTGAACCGGCGACGCGAAATCAGCCCCCAGGCCCAGCCAGCATCGTGTTGATCTCAGATCTGCAAGACGGTTCCAAGATCGATGCATTGCAGCAAAACACATGGCCTGAACAGGTCACACTGGATATCCGCCGAGTGGTCCCCGCCGAACAAGGCAATGCCACCGCAATCGTGATGAACGACCAAACGATGGAGAACTTGCAAGATTCAACCGGCAATGAACCCGATCGAAAGTTGCCCGTCCGAGTCGTCAATTCCAAGCTCGCTTCGCAGTTTGATTTGACGCTGCAATGGAAAGACACGAGCGACAAGCAAACGATTCAGGTCGAGGCGGACGCAACGCAGATTGTCCGCATGAACCAACCATCCGATTCCGCCACCGCGATTGTCTTGTCAGGCGACGACTCACCGTTTGACAACACGATTCACTGGGTCGCTCCGGAAAAGCGTTCGTATCGGCTGCTGTATGTCGGGGAGTCTGAAGACGATCCTCGCGAAAGTTTGTTTTATTACCTCGAACGCGTTCCACTCGACAACGCGACGCGAACGGTCTCGATGGAAACGGTCGTGGTCGCGCAATTGCCATCCGACTTGGATCCGCGTGAATGCCCGCTGGTTGTGGTCGGCGAGGTCGCCAACACCGACTCATTCTCCCAAACCCTTCGAACCTACACCGAAGCTGGCGGCCGAGTGCTGTTCGTGATGGATGAATCCGACAGTGCGTCGAATGTTTTGAATTGCATTGCATCGATCACAGACGACGATTCGCTTTCCACCCAGGAAGCCAAAATCGATGACTACGCCATGTGGTCGCGAGTTGATTTCTCGTCGCCCTTGTTCGCTTCCATGGCGGATCCGCAGTTCAACGATTTCAGCAAGATTCAATTTTGGAATCACCGAAATGTATCGGGACTCGAAGCGGCCGACTGGAACGTTTTGGCAACTTTCGATTCTGGTGCACCGGCATTGGCGCAGTCTGGCAACATCTGGTTGCTAACAACGGGCTGGCAACCATCATCGAGCCAATTGGCTTTGTCGACCAAGTTCATTCCCTTGATCGCGCAGATGTTCGCTGGCAACGAGCGAGCGGCTACGTCTGTGGCTGGCCACGTGGTCGGAACGCCGCTTCCCTGGCCACCAACTGAAGGCGCGGAACTGCTTCGCTCGGACGGTGAGTCCTCGCCTTACGAGCAAGCTTCGGACGCTGACTTCGTTGATCGTCCAGGCGTCTATCGACTGAAATTACCCGATGAAGAGCCCATCCCATTCGCCAGCAACCTGTCAGAATCCGAGAGCCAAACGGATGCGATGGACGAAGACACGCTCGAGCGATTGGGCATTGGCTTGGGCGAAGCAGCCACGGCTGAAAAACTGACTCAAGCGACGCTGCAACTGCGAGATCGTGAATTGGAAAGCAACCAACGTTTGTGGCAATGGTTGTTGCTCGCTGCGATCGGACTGTTGGTGATCGAAACCCTTTGGGGAGGACGCTATGCGAAACGAATTGCTTGATTGCATCGATCCCGTGATTCGTCGGATGCGACGACTGCGTTTCTGGCAATCGCTCGGCTGGCTGGCTTGGACGATCGCCTTGATCGTCCTGGTGTGGCTGGTGTCGACCCAGCGGACGTTCGCTTTGCTTTCGTCGATGACGTTTTCAACGTCCTCTCTCTCCAGTTCAATCGCGATCGTCTCGACGCTGGTGATCGCAGCGTTGGTTTGTTTGATCGCGGCTCGCTTGCGAATTCGGAACGTGCAGTCCGTGGCGAGAGAAATCGAACATCGCTACCCGGACCTCGACCAACGCCTGATCACGGCCGTCGATGACTCCGTTGCCCAACACCCCGACAGTTACCTGAATCAACGGGTGATGCGTGAGGCTCGCGAGCATGCGCGTCGGAACAATTGGCCCGATGTCGTGTCTTCGCGTTGGCTTTGGGTCAACCGATTGTTTGGCTTGTCGGGAACACTCGCGACACTTGCCTTGGCCGCCTTCTTTCTACTCGCCAAACCGGACACTTCCGCCACTGCCTCTTCGGTCGTGTTGCCCAAACCCGATGTGGTGATCCAGCCTGGCAGCACGGAAATCGAACGCGGCACCAACTTGTTGGTCACCGCGGAATTCCAAGCCGACTGGATTGGTCGCCAATCCGCTGTTGAGCCGGAACTGGTCCTCACGGCCATCGACCATCAACCGATCGAACAACTTGCCGACACCGACCAAACTCTCCCCGAAACCCCGCTCGAACCTCGAGTCGCTCGTCTGCCGATGCGACGGAGCATGGCCGACCCCATCTGGGGCGGTCTGGTTCCCGAGGTCGACGAATCGTTCACCTACCGAGTCGCGCTGCCTCACTGGTCAAGCGAAGAGTACCGCGTCGAAGTATTCGAATACCCGGCTGTCAGTCGAAGCGACGCCGCGATCGTTTACCCCGAGTTCACCGGACTGGAAAACCGCCGCATCGAAGACACGGTGCGGGTCTCGGTGGCCAAAGGCAGCGAAGTCACCTGGTGGGTTCGACTCAACAAACCAGTCACGTCGGCTCGACTCTTCCCCAAGCCATACAAGAAAAACGAAGCCAACTACGAAGACTCCTCTCCCTTGGAGATGACCCAAGCCCCCGAGCGTCCCCTGTGGTGGTCCGTCGCAATCAAAGTGGAAGAAAGCGAACGATACGACGTCGGGCTGAAAGACGACAAAGATCGCACGAACCAGCTCTCGACTCAGTTCATCGTTCGAATGCTCCCCAATCAGTCGGCCAAGATTCGCCCCACGATCGGTGGCGATGTTTCCGTCTCAGCATTGGAAGAGTTCCTGATCGCGGCGGAAGTCCGAGACGATCACGGACTCGCTCGCGCGGGCGTTTCGTTGACCTTCGCAGGCAAACCGCCGCAAGACATTGTGTTGGCCGAGAACATCGCCGCCAACCAGAAGCAAACGATCCAGCACATGGTCGACATGGAATCGCTCGAGGCCAAACCGGACGATTTGCTGTCGTATTCGTTCTGGGCCGAAGACAAGGTCGCCAATGAATCCTCGGAAACCAACGTCCGTCGCACGCAGAGCGATTTGTACTTCGCCGAGGTCCGACGGTTCGAAGAAATCTTCCGCGAAGGCGATCCTCAAGCCAGTCAACCTTCGGAACCATCGGAACCGAGCGAGCAAGAACAACAAGCCGAAGAGCTGATCGAAACTCAAAAGCAAATCATCCAAGCCACTTGGAAGTCATTGCAATCGACTGTCCGATGGAACGAGCAAACCACGGCCGACGTTCGCGTGATCGCCGATTCTCAACAAGACGTGATCGCTCAACTGGACGAACTGGCTCAGGAACTCACCGAAGCCGAATCCAAGCAGCACGCCGCCAATGTCCGGCAATCCATGCTGACGGCGGTTGCCGAACTGAATCGAGCGATCGAGACCAACGATCGCGAACCGCTGTCCGCCGCTGTTGTGGCGGAACAATCCGCTTACGCGGGCCTGCTTCGGATGCGAGCCAGCGAATTCGAAGTTTCGCGTTCGCAACAGCAACCCAGCCAGGGATCCGCGGGCCAACAACGCAAACAACAGCAACTCGACGAACTCGAGCTGGATCAGGAACAGGACCGCTACGAAACACAACAACAAGCTCAGATGACGCCCGAGCAGCAAGCTCAACGCGAAACGCGTCAGGTGCTCAGTCGTCTGGGTGAACTGGCGCGTCGCCAACAAGACCTCAACGAGGAACTCGCGCAGCTTCAGTCCGCGTTGCAATTGGCCGACGAAGAACAAGAAAAGGAGGAACTCCGCCGGCAACTGGAACGACTCCGTGAACAGCAGCAGGACATGCTTCGTCAAACCGACGAACTGATGGAACGCATGAACTCACCCGAAAATGCATCCAACATGCAAGAAGCCAGCGAACAACTGGAACAGACACGTGAAAACATTCGCGAGGCGGGTGAAGCGATGGAACAACAGGACGCAGCGACGGCCTTGTCCAGCGGCAAACGCGCCGAACGTGAACTGGAATCCGTTCGAGAAGAAATTCGCGAACAAGCCGCCGGTCAATTCAATGAAGCGATGCAGTCGATGCGTGACCGGGCTCGCGACCTGAACACAGGACAACAGGAAATCGAAGAACAACTGTCTGAGATGGATGCCCCCAGCGATTCGCCTGGACTGCGTTCCAGTGGCAGTCGCGAAGAACTGAAAGAAGCCCTGAGTGAGCAACGTGAAGCTCTGACGGAACTGATGGAGGACATCGAAGAAGTCGTTCAGGAAGCAGAGGAGTCCGAGCCATTGTTGGCTCAAAACCTGTACGACGCTTTTCGCGAAACGCAACAACGTCGGGCAGAAGAACGACTCGATGCCGCCAGCCAACTTCTCCAGCGTGGCTTTGACACCCAGTCCCAGCAGATGGCAGGGCAGGCTGGGGACGCGATCGAAGAATTGAGCGAGCAGATCGAAGCCGCCGCTGAGAGTGTGCTGGGCAACGAAGCGGAAGGATTGCAACGCGCCGCGAATCTGGCCGAGCAATTGGAATCTGCCGTCGAAGACGAAGTCCAACAAGCACGCTCGGACGATCCCAACGGGGCAGGGCAGGGCGGAGCTTCGGAGACAGCAGAACGTGAGCCTGGCGGGGATGAAACTCGAGACGGGCAGCCTGGTGAAGGCCAACCCCAACCCGGCCAACCGCAACCCAGCGAAGAAAACCAACCGGGCCAAGGCGGGCCCGGGCAACCGCAAGGTGAACAACCACCGGGTGAATCCGAAGGTGGCCAACCCACACCATCGGGCTCGCCTTCCCAGTCAAACTCACCAGGGCAGGGCGGTGCAGGGCAGGGCGGACAAGCTCCAGAGGGACAAGTTCCAGCCGAACCGACTCAGGGTGAACCAGCCGAAGGCAGCGAACCACAAGAATCTTCCGAGCGTCCGCCAGGACCTCCTGGACTTCGCCCCGGTTCGCAAACGCAGCCAGGCCAACCCCAAGAGGGTCAGGCACAACCAGGCGAATCGCAATCTCCCTCCATGTCGCCCACACCGGGGCAACCCGGCGGAGCCAATCCATCAGCGGCCCAAGCTCCGTCCTCTCCCAGCAACTTCACGTCACCGCTGACCGGCGAAGGATTTCGCGAATGGTCCGATGGTTTGCGTGACATCGAGGAGATGGTCTCCGACCCCGAACTGCGGTCCCGTGCCACACGGATTCGGGAACGAGCCCGTGACATGCGGGAAGAGATTCGCCGTGAATCCAAACCACCTCAATGGGATCTGGTGGAGGAAATGATTGTCGAACCCATGCGTGAACTCAAACGTGATCTCGCGGAGGAATACATGCGGCGCAGTGCGAAGAAGCAATCGCTGGTTCCAATCGATCGTGATCCGGTTCCGGACCAGTACTCCGAAGCGGTGCGTCGTTACTACGAACGAATTGGGAGTGGGCTTTGAACGACGCTCTCAACTCGTCTGACAACTGGGCCCAACATTTGATCTGGGGTGCCCCAGAATGGATCGTTCCAGCAGGAATTCTGGCGGTCGTGTTGGCCGCTGCGATCGGTTGGTCCTACACCCGGTCTCGCGCGAGCACCCCGATTCGCGTGCTCGCAGCGACACTGAAACTGATCGCCGTCGCATTGATGCTGATGTGTTTGCTTCAGCCGATGTGGCGGGGCGAACGACCGCGTCCACAAGCCAACCTGTTTCCGATCCTGGTCGACACCAGCCAGAGCATGCAGCTTCAAGACGACGAGGAAGGACTTTCACGGGGGCAGAAGTTTGCCAACGAATTGGCAAACGATTCCCCTTGGCGAGTTCAACTGGAACAAACCTTCGATGTTCGTTTGTTCGGAGCCGATGCTCGACTGAGTCGCCTCGCCGACATCGACACCCTGGACTTCAACGGCATGCAGTCGTCGCTGCAAACCTCGATCGATGCGTTGTCACAGCGACTGGAAGGACGCCCCGTGGCCGGTGCGTTGCTGTTCAGTGATGGCAACCTCACGGACTCCGCCGCCGCAAAAATTGGGAGCATGGGTTTTCCCTTTCCAATCTTTCCGGTGCTCCCCGACAGCCCAACCACACCGACGGATTTGCGATTGGAACGAGTCAGTGTGACTCAAAGTGATTTTGAGACCTCGCCGATGACCGTTCGCGCCGACGTGATGGCGACGGGGATCAAAAACCAAGAAGTCGTTGTTCAATTGCTGAACGCATCCGGAACTTCCGTCGAAGAGCAGACCGTCACCATCGAAGAAGACGGCGAACTGCAATCCGTCACGTTTCGCTTTCGTCCCGAACAGGCGGGCACTCAGTTCTATCGCGTGCTGGCGTTTGCGCCATCACAACGCCAATCGATTCGATCGCAAATCGAGGAAGGCAACGCGTGGTTGGAAGGATCCTCGGGCGATGAAGCCACTCTGCGAAACAACCAGCGTTGGATCGACGTCCAACCTCGGCGCGGCCCGTTTCGAATTCTGTACCTGGCCGGACGTCCCAACTGGGAGTTCAAATTCCTTCGGCGTGCGTTGCAAAGCGACGCGGAAACTCAGCTGGTGGGACTGCTTCGGATCGCTGACAAGGAACCCAAATTCAGCTTCCGCGACAAAGGCGTTAACAGCAGCAACCCCTTGTTCGCGGGTCTGGGAGAAGACGAGGAAGAAACTCGCGAGCAGTACGACGAAGCCGTCATGATCCGATTGGGTGTGAAGGAATCCGAAGAACTCAGCAAAGGGTTTCCTGAAACGCCCGAAGAACTGTTCGGCTACCACGGGATCATCCTGGACGACATCGAACCGGAGTTTTTCACTCAGGACCAAATGCTGCTGCTGCGACAATTCGTGAGCCTGCGGGGAGGCGGTTTGCTGATGCTGGGCGGCCAAGAATCGTTCAATGACGACTCCTTTGGCAAGACTCCGCTGGGCGAACTTTCCCCCGTTTATGCTCCGCGAAATCGATCCGACCAACCGGCTCCCAGCGGCAAGTGGTCGATCACACGCGAAGGCATGCTGCAGCCTTGGCAACGCCTCCGCGAAACTGAAACCGCTGAAAAAATGCGGCTGTCAAAGATGCCACCGTTTCGAGTCACGCATGAAGTGGGCGACATCAAACCGGGCGCCATCGAACTGGCTCAGTTGGAATCAGCGTCCGGCCAGTCCGCCCCCGCTTTCGTCACCCAGCGATTTGGAAAAGGGCGAACGGCCGCGATGCCGATCGGCGATTTCTGGCGTTGGTCAATGCAAAAGGACCAGAACGAAACCCCCACCGAAGCCAGCGACGATCCCGCGCAGGCGTGGCGTCAGATGGCACGCTGGTTGGTCGGCGAAGTCCCTCGCCGGGTGGAACTGACGATTCAACCCGAGGGCTCGACCGGGTCGACCCACCTGCGAGTCTTGGTGCGAGACGAATCGTATCTGCCAATGGAAAATGCAACCGTGACACTGAACGTGACCGGCGAAGATGGCGTCGCGATCCCGCTCACCGCTCGGCCGGATGCAAATGAACTGGGAACCTACACCGCAAACTTCGTTTCTCGTGTATCCGGTCGATTCACCGTGTCGGCCGATGCGAAAGCGGCGGATCAAAGCTTCATCGGAAACGACGAAGGCGGCTGGGTCAGCGATCCTGGCATGGAAGAAACCCAACGACTGTCATGGAACGAAACTTGGCTCAGCAACCTGGCCGAATCCACGGGCGGAGAAGTCCTGCGAGTTTCTGATCTGGGCAACTTTGTCAGCGACCTTCCCAATCGAGAAATACCGGTGACCGAAACTTGGGTCTATCCACTTTGGCACCAAACATGGGTGATGCTACTCGCAATGGCGTGTCTCTGTGGCGAATGGGGACTTCGACGATGGAAGGGACTCGCATGAACAACCGATCGAAAATCCTGCACCGCCAAAAGTGGACCAAGCTTTGCCTCACGACGGCACTGTGCCTGCCCGCATCGACGTTGGCATGGGGGCAAGACACATCCACCATCGAACCGGCCGCAAAACTCGAAGTTGGCGACGACTCGAACGCCCCCGAACTGGAGGCAACCGAAATCAATCGTGGCGACCTGATCGTCGTGGTGGGCGCCGCCGGTGAGGAAAACTACGAGCCCGTTTTTCGCGAGTGGTCCGGCACGTGGATGCAACTTGCGAAAACAGCAAAGCTGAACGCGGTTCGGATTGGGGACGCGTCCACAAAAAGCGAACTGGATGACCTGCAGTTGCTTGAGAAAGCCTTGCAGGGTTTCGAAACCGATTCGCCGCGACCGCTGTGGATTTCCTTGATCGGGCATGGCACGTTTGCTCGCAACGTCGCCAAGTTCAATTTGCGAGGGCCGGACGTTTCGGCGGATCAAATGAAGGGCTGGCTGGCGGGTTTCAAGCGTCCCGTCGTGATCGTCAACAACGCCTCGTCGAGCGGCCCGTTCATCAACGCTTTGTCGGGTCCCAATCGAATCATCGTGACGGCAACCAAGAGCGGCAACGAACAGAATTTCGCGAGGTTCGGGCAGTACTTTGCAGAAGCCCTGGCGTCCCTCGATTCCGATCTCGATCACGACGATGCCGTCTCGATTCGCGAAGCGTTTGTGAGAGCGAGCAAAGACGTCGAACTGTTCTACGAAGCGGAACATCGCATCGCGACGGAACATGCCTTGATCGATGACAACGGCGATGGGCTTGGGTCGCAAGCCGACGATCTTCGCAAACAGGTGCTCACTCCAGAACAACTGGCAAAGCTCGACGGAAAACAGGCGGGGCGAATGACGATCGCCCCGGTTGCCAACTCACTGAATTGGACCGACGATCAACTCCGACGTCGCGACGAACTGGAAGACCAACTGGATGCACTTCGCATGCAGCGACTTTCCGATCCCGCCGCCTTTCCTGACAACCAATGGGCGGACCACCTGGAAACAATCCTGGTCCCGCTCGCCGAACTCTACCACGAAGTTGAAAGCAACTCGCCTCCATGAACTCCCCCGCCCGATTGAAAGCCTCTGTCTGCGTGGACGCTGTCCTCGAAAACCTGTCCACCGTGGAGGCGATGAAATTGGTCGCTGAGTGTGGCTACCCCGCCTTCGAATTCTGGAAGTGGTGGGACAAGGACCTGGACGCGATCAATCAAGCTCGGGAAGAATTGCAACTGCAGCTTGCAGCGATTTGCACGAAGTTTGTGAGCCTGGTTGATCCTTCCACGCGAGCTGAGTACCTAGCGGGTGTGAAGGACTCCATTGCAGCGGCCAAGCAACTGAACTGCCCGGTGCTGATCTCACAAGTCGGTGACGCACGCCCGGGTGTCGATCGTGCTGAACAACGAGACTGCCTGATCGCGGGCTTGAAAGAAGCCGCGTCGATGTTGGAAGATTCGGGCGTGGTTCTGGCGATTGAACCACTCAACGAACGGATCGATCACGCGGGGTACTACCTGGTCCGCAGTGACGAAGCGTTCTCGATCATCGAAGAAGTTGGCAGCCCGAACGTGAAGGTGACGTTTGACATCTATCACCAGCAGATCAGTGAAGGCCACGTGATCGCGAATTCAACACAGAACATCCACGCGATCGCTCACTTTCATGCCGCCGGCAATCCCGGTCGACATGAACTCGACCACGGCGAATTGCATTACCCGTCCATCTTCGCGGCGATCGCGGACACCGGCTACTCCGGCCACGTTGGACTGGAGTATTGGCCGGTGAACGATGCCGCCGCGGGACTTCGCAACGCGGCGTCCTGGATCAAGAAGGTTTGAATTTCTTCTTGCCGCGTTTCGCACTCGGAGCGGTGCTTCCATTGTTGCGGGACTTGTTGCCGAACGAACGCTTTCCACCGCTGAAACTCTTGCCACGCGAATCTCCGCCGCCGGAGAATTTGTTCTTGCGGAAGTTACTGCGAGCACCGTCGCCTTCGTTGTCATCCACCACATCGCCGGCCTCTTCGAGGTTCAACCGTTTCCCGGCGACCCACGTTTTACGAAGCGTTTGATAGATGTCCGATGGCATGCCTTCGGGCAGGTCGATCAACGTGTGCGAATCACGAATGTTGATTGGACCGATGAACTCGCCATCGATGCCAGCTTCGTTGGCAACCGCACCGACGATGTTGCCGGGTTTGACTCCGTCTTGCCAACCCACATCGAGACGATAGCGGGTCATGCCTTCTTTGACGGGCGTCAATGGACGGCCTTTGGGGCGACGAGGGCGATCATCGCCGAAGGATCCACGATTGCCGGATCGGTCGTTCGAATCGAACGAGTCCCGGCCGCGAGAATTGTCGCGTTCGGGACGCTCACGTTGTTTCTTGGGGCGTTCTTTCAACAAGAACGGACGTCCGTCTTGGCTCATTTCGGCCAACGCGGCGGCGATCATGTCCATCGATTTGCCGGTTTCCTCAGCGTACTGAGCGATCATGTCCTTGAAGACAGTCAGATCTTGGTCAGCGGAGACATCGGTGATGCGTTGCTTGAATCGACGGACACGAGCGTTGTTGATGTCGGCCACCGTCGGAAGATCGACGACTTCAATGGGCTGCTTGGTTGTGTTCTCAATGAAGCGAAGCTGACGACGCTGAGCGTTGGTCAGGAAGATGATTGCTTCTCCACTGCGTCCGGCACGTCCAGTCCGCCCGATGCGGTGCACATACGATTCGCTGTCATGCGGCAAATCATAGTTGAACACGTGACTGATTCGCGGAACGTCCAGACCTCGAGCGGCCACATCGGTGGCAACCAACACATCGAGCTGCCCCCGTTTGAGCTGATCAATGGTCCGTTCACGAACTTTTTGCGGCATGTCGCCGTTGAGTGCGACGGCGGAGAAACCTTGCTGGCTCAATTTCTCAGCAACGCTGAGGGTGGAATCCTTTGTCTTGGTGAAGACGATCACGCCATCGGTGTCTTCCACTTCCAAGAGGCGAGCCAAGGCATCGGTCTTGTCGCGTGGCGAGACAAACAGTGCTCGCTGCCGAACCGATGCTGCCGTGATGGTCTTGGATTTGATCGTGATCCGAGCGGGATCGTTCAAGTACTCATCCGCGATCTTGCGAATGGGCTTGGGCAACGTCGCTGAGAACAAAGCGACTTGGCGTCCGTCAGGAGTTTTTTCAAGGACGAATTGCACGTCCTCCAAGAATCCCATGTTGAGCATCTCGTCGGCTTCGTCGAGCACGAGGCAGTCGAGCGAACCAAGGTCCAATGTGCCACGCTTGACGTGATCGATCACTCGACCGGGTGTCCCCACCACAACTTGGACGCCACGCCGGAGTTGACGCAACTGCGGTTCGTAGTCTTGACCACCGTAGATCGCTGCGACTTGGAAACCCTCCAGATCGGCACCGTACTTGGTGAACGAACGAGCGACTTGAATCGCCAATTCTCGCGTGGGTGCCAGCACGAGCACCTGCGGACGACGGTTGCGAACGTCCACTCGCGACAAGATCGGCAGCGCGAAGGCAGCTGTCTTGCCGGTACCGGTTTGCGACTGAGCCAAAACGTCGCGACCATCCAGCATGTAGGGAATGATCTCAGCTTGGATTGGAGTGGGTTTGTCGTACCCGGAAGCCGCCACTGCCTTTTGCACTTCTTTGCGCAAATCCAGGTCGCGAAACAAGGGCTCGGCGGGCTCGTTTGACTGCGGAGACACTTCTGCCTTCGCACTTTCACTGGACTGAGCGGGCGGGTTCGTTTCTTCTCGAACAGGCGCCACTGGCTGAGCGACTGGCTCGACGGGTTTGACGTCCAATTCTTGCTTGGGAACCGCCACCACTTCGGCAGCAGGCACTGCAGCGGCGACAGGAGCTGCTGCGGCGACAGGTTCTGGCTGTGCAACAGGTTCGGGCTCTGCCACGGGCACTTGTTGAACGATCGGTTCGGGTTGAGCGATCGGTTCGGGCGATGCAACGGGCTGCTGCTCTTCCACCAGCTCCTGCTGAACAACAGGTTCCGACTGAACAACAGGCTCGGGCTGTGCAACGGCCTCAGGCTGTGCAACAGGCTCCGGCTGAACAACGGACTCGAGCGTCGGCTGCGAAACCACTGGCTCTGGTTCGACCACAGGTTGTGGTTCTGGTTGCGATTCTGCCACCACTTCTGGCTCCGATGCGACCGACTGCTCTTGCAGAGCGGGTGGATCCTGAATCGGTTGTTCCAGTTCAGCGACTTCCACTTGAACGGGCTCAACAGACAATTCAGATTGGACCTCCACGGGTGCATCCGAAGTTTCTTCGGTGCAATCGGCTTGGTAATACAACAGTGATTCGTCGACGGTTGGTGAAGCAACTTCGCTCGGATCGATCACAGCGTTGGCATACTGGGTGGCCCACTGGGCGGAAAGATCGACCACAGTCTCCGTGGTCGACATCTCAAACGTGTCCAGAGTTTGTTCTTGCGAGTTCAACTCGGACGTGGGATCGACCAACGTTTCCTTGGAAGCGGGATGATCAGACATCAAAAATCTCGTGCGGTAAAAAGGTAGCCGCACCCAGCTTGCTGATTCGCAGGCGGTCAAGGTCGCGGCAGAATTGGTAAGGATGGAATGCCAAACCAGAAGACTCGTTCAGAGCCTTGAACCTGGTTGCTCGTCGGTTCGATCAGTCACTCCTGACTTTCGAACCCTTGCATTCCGACACAACCGCGACGCCGCTTCTCATTCACTAGAAAGAATCCGCCTCAAGCGATCAATCAAGACGCTCGACGGATTGGATCGCCTCTCGGGTCGTTGCCGAGAGGATCACACTGAAGACCTGTCGCAGAAAAGCCGATCGCGACGTCACTTTGCACGCCGCCGACTTCTGTGGCCCCGAAGAGTAGTTGAATCACCGATTTTGCAATAGGAGAAAAACGAGAATCTGATCGGGATTCCGCGAACGCAACCCACCCTTCCAGTGCAGCAGCAACAACCGCCAGAAGTACACGCAAGAGAAATGCAGGTGGCGAGGACAATCATTTCGAAAAAAACACCTGGTATCAAAAGTTTCATCAACACCCTCACAATGAGCGTGTGTTAGATAATAACCCGTTGGCTCTTTCTAGATTCGCGTGTTCGCCTTCCCCAGAAGAGCAGCAGATCAACACGCAATCGGCCAGGGAGGTGGCTCCAAGCCCCACCGAAACGATCGCCTTTGCCCCTCCGAATTCAAGACTGAATTTTCAGAGCCAGGGCAATCCCATCCTTTTTTTGTTCCATAGAGGTTTTGATGAACACACGTATTTCCCGCCCCCGCGGTTTCACTCTGGTGGAATTGCTCGTGGTGATCGCAATCATTGGCGTACTGGTCGGCTTGTTGCTGCCAGCCGTCCAGGCCGCTCGCGAAGCTGCCCGCAGAATGAGTTGCAGTAACAATTTCAAGCAAATCGGCTTGGCTGTTCACAACTACCATTCGGCATTCAACAACCTTCCTGTGCAAGGCTCCGGAACCTACGCCGTTGGTGGGCGTGACCCTTGGGACAGCGGTCCAAACGGAGACATCTCCTCCAACTACCGCCTGTCTTACTTGGTTGGTTTGCTTCCCTTCGTTGAGCAACAGGGCTTGTGGGAACAGATCTCCAATCCGCTGAGCGTCAACTCCGATGGCTCCGTCCGGAGTCCCGCGTGGCAATCGATGGGGCCGTTCCCTGATCGTGTTCAATACCCACCGTGGGCAACCGAACTTCCTGGTCTTCGTTGCCCCAGCGATCCGGGAACTGGGTTGCCATCGCTTGGACGCACCAACTACGCCGCCTGCCATGGTGACTCGGCCGTGTATTCCCGTGACTCCTACCTGGATGTCGACGAAGTCGGCGAAGGTGGCAAGCTGCCCTACATTTCGGACACCTCCCACGCCAACGCTTCGAATGCATCGCACCGAGGCATGTTTGTCACGGGACGTCACATGAAATTCCGCGACACGCTGGATGGTTTGTCCAACACGATCATGTGCGGAGAAATCGCAACTGACTTGGGCGACAACGACAAACGCACCACTGTGGCAACCAACACCGGCGCGCACGCTGCCCCGAGTGAAAAGAATGAATGCCGATTGAACCCTTCGTACGCCGAACCTTACATCGATCCCGAACGCCCGTTGTTCTGGTCGAACACTGTTTCGAAGCAATCGGTTTGGGGACGCGGATTCCGTTGGCACGACTACATGCCTCCGTACTCCCAGATGACAACGGTCTTGGCCCCCAACGCGCAGCTTTGCTCGGAAGGCACCGACCACCGCGACGTGGTTTCACCTCCTTCGAGCCGTCACCAAGGTGGTGTTCACGTGCTGATGGGCGACGGGGCGGTCAAGTTCATCACCGAATCGATCGAAGCCGGCAACAAGAACGCACCGCAGGTCTCTGATCGCGCGGGATCGCCAACAGCAGGCAGTGCAAGCCCATACGGACTTTGGGGCGCTCTTGGATCGCGTTCCGCAAAAGAAGTGATCGACGGCGAGTTCTGATTTCGCTGCCCTTGCACTCAACTGACTTCGCAACTGCATTCCCATCTTTGACAGATGGGAGTGCAGTTGTTCATTTCGACAGCTTATTTTCTCTCACTTTTGGATTGAACGATGAAAAATTGGACGCTGACTCTCGGACTGCTTGGCTTGTTCCTGGCTCCTCTCGGATGCGATTCCGGCAACAGCAACATTGTTGATAATTCCGACGCTGAAAAAATTGCCGAATACGAAGCCGCACTGGCAGAGGCCGATGCCATCACCGAAGGCTACGAAGGCACGAAGTAACACGGGGCTCAAAAGAGCACTGGCCGGAGCACGAAAGCTCTCGCAGTCACTCATCTTGTTGATTGAACGCGAGGACCTGAATGCACGGTTCGCAAATTGAAAAAAGCGGTCAGCAATTGCTGGCCGCTTTTTTGGGGCCTGCCCCAAACGCTCAATCGCCCGCAGTTTTGGCGACGGCTGGGTTGACCAAACAAGCCGTTTGGGGACGTGGCTATCGTTGGCACGATTGCATGCCACCGTACTCCCAAATGACCACCGTGCTCTCGCCCAATCGCGAACTGTGCTCCGACGGACGGGACCATCGTGACGTGGTCCCCCCCTCCAGTCGCCACCAGGGCGGCGTTCATGTTTTGATGGGAGATGCTGCCGTCATGAACCGTTCATGGCGGCAGTTTTTTTCATCTCTCGACTACACCGTCGCTGGGAACAGCGCGTCCAAAGTGAGCTGGCTCCAGGTTTCCAAGTGCTCGCGTTCTTGTCGAAGCACATCGACGGAAACGAATTGGCCTTCGGCGAGTTCGGGTTCATTGCTGGTGACATGCGGTTGGTCCAGAATGAATCGGTGGACAACACCTAAGTGCACCCGGCCAACTTCGTTGCTGGGGTCGTAGAGCAGTCCTTCGCGTTGATCGACGTAGGAAGCACCGATCGTGACTTCCTCGTCCAGTTCACGACGCATGCCGATCGTGTAGGGATCTTCGTCGCCTCCCGCATCTTCCTGGCTGATATGCCCCCCAACGCCAATGCTGCGTTTGGCGTGCAAGCGTTTTTCGCCCGAACCGCCACCGCGAGTGTACTGAAACCATTTGACGCTGCCGTCCGCTGGATCCGTCCACTGCATCACGACGTAGGGAATCAACTGCTTGAAACTGGGATCAAGCTCCATCGCGCTGCGAGGCCGGTAGGACAATTCATCGCTCGCTAAAATGGGCTGCAAGAATCGATCCACGTCGCGATCAAATCCCTCCAGTTGCCCAATCGATTCGATCAAGGTCGCGGGGATCACAAGGACGTGTTCTTCAGTGGTGGCGTTGGAAGACATGCTGTTATGGAAGTCATGGACAAACTGACGGTTCAGACACCCCGGGCCGTCGAACCGGCCACCGATGGGTCGGTCGCAGTGTAGCGAATTCTCACTGGAGCGAATCCCGACGGGGACGGCGATGCTGGCGAGCCAAGCCACTCACGCACCGATTCCCATCCACAAAGAACCGCAGCGGCAACTCAACGGACTGCGAAATTCCAATCCGGGGCGTGGTGGTGATGCCATTGCGTGGAACACTGGGGCCCGAGAACACACGCCAGCTTTCATCGGCAATTGGATCCACTCCGTCGCATCGACGATCGATCGCCAGGGACTGACACAATCGCCCGGGTCCGGTTGTCAGCGACCTGCCATCGGGAGCCCCTTCCGTCAACAAACCACGGTGATTCACCATGCGGTCAATTCCCCAAACGGGCTCCAGGGCCCGGATCAAAACCGCAGACCCGCGACCGACCGACCCGGTGACCAAATTCACACAATGCTTGGCGTGAATGGGATAGACATACAATGTGCCAGGCCGCCCAAACATGGACGCGTTTCCCGGCTTTGCACCGCGTGCACTGTGACTCGCAGCATCGCGCCGGGACAGGTAGGCTTCCGTTTCCACGATCCATCCGCCGATCCAGGTGCCCGCGATCTGCCGAGCGAACCCGCATCCCAGCAACTGGCGTGCAACGACCTCGGGGCGACGATCAAAGAACCTGGGCGGCAACGACTCCGTCGCCTCCCATTCGAGTTGTCGGTCTCCTTTGTCATTCGCATTGACCTGATTCTGCCTTGCACCATTCATCGAAACAAACCTATCGCGCACGCTGGTTGCTGCCCATCGATGGCGATCCAATCCCCAATGGGATGATCGTGGTTGACTCGGGAATCATGACCTTGATCAGCCCGTTTCAAGATTCCCAAGTCGAAGGCGACCTGGTTGACCTGGGCGACGTTGCGATTTTACCGGGGCTGGTCAACGCGCACACGCATCTCGAATTCAGCGACTTGGTTCAACCGATCGGGCAGGCCGGCATGGAACTGGCTGATTGGATTCGTGAAGTGATCGCGACCCGTGGGATGGTGGATACCAACACGCGACAGAAACATGTTCTGAAAGGGCACGCGGAAGCAATCGCATCGGGAACCCAATTGATCGCCGACATCGTGACCACGCCACTGGAAACGATCCCCAGCAGCACAATCGCGTTCGCCGAAGTGCTCGGGCTGAGCCAAGCACGGGGCGACGAACGGATGGCCCAGGCGGAACAACACCTCGAAAGGAATGCCTCGCCAGACTTGCAAGCCAGTGCTGCCGCCATCAGCCCGCATGCTCCTTACTCGACCCCGCTGCCGTTGCTCAACCACTGCATTGAAACCGCCAAGCGAAACCGGGTTCCCTTGGCGATGCACGTGGCGGAATCCCCCGCTGAACGAGACTTACTGAATCATGGGACCGGACCATTTGCTGAATCACTGCAAGCCTTGGGGTTGCCGGTCGACCAGTTCTTTCCATGGGCAGCACCTTCGCCGTTGGTGCATCTGATCGACTTGCTCGCCAAAGCACCTCGCACGTTGATCGTTCATGGAAACGACCTGAACGAAAGCGAAATCCAACGCATCGCATCGCATCCGAATTGCAGCGTGGTGTACTGCCCGCGAACCCATCATTTCTTTGGGCACTCCCAACACCCCGTCGCGGAACTGCAAGCCGCTGGGATCAACGTGGCGCTCGGAACGGACTCCCGAGCCAGCAACCCGGACCTGAATCTTTGGAGTGAGATCCAGCACTTGCTCCGCCATCGCCAGGACCTGATCCCAACGGAGGTTCTCCGCATGGCGACTGCCAACGGTGCCGATGCACTGGGTCGATCCACGACCCATGGAAGGCTGGCGATTGGCATGCCGGTAAACTTCATCACCGTTGCCACACAAGCCGATCGAGTCGATCAGCTTTGGTCGGACTTTTCATCCGACTCTTCTTCTTCCGCTCGCCCGGCACCCCATAACTGAACCGCATCGTACAGGGCGTGAGCGGTGATCGGGATCAACAGGTTTCCACTGACGATCAACAACGCTCCAAAGTACAACCCCATCAAGGCAGTGATGGCGATGTAGAGCTTGGTGATCGGATGAAACATCCCGAAGGCAAATGAAGAAACCAACCAAGCCGCGGTCAATTCCCAGCCGCCCACACGAGACCACCAGGCCATCAGGCTTTCGTCTGGCCATGCGAATTCGGTGACGGAGTTGGGCAAACTCCCCAGCCATCCACCATAGGCCCACCAGCGCGATGGAGCCTCCAGGTCAGGAGCCAGGGACGCAGCGTCTCCGGCCAACCAAGGCAACAACCAACCGCGAAACAACAATTCTTCGCCAACGCCCGCGCACAGGCTGATCGCAAACAACTCCCAGCCATTCAGCCGCAGCATCAGACCGATCATCGGGTGATCCCCGAGTTTGTCAAGCTCTTCGATGGCGGGGTGTTTGATCCGCCGCAACACGGCGACAAACAACAGCAGCGGGATGGTCGCAACGATCCCCAGCCCGATGCCACCCACCACCGCCGGCACAGCGGTTTCGTTCAGCGGCGGAACCAAATCCCGGGCGCTCGGCCCCAGCAGGTATCCAAGAATCAACGCCAGGGCACCCAACCCGGCTTCGACCGCGACGGCAGTTCGAAAGACGTCGTCGGGGGTTTGTTCGTCGTCCTCGTTGGTTTGCGTCACACGCCTCTCTCAGGATGGGCTTCGGTGTCGGTAGGGATTGAACAACAAATAGTTCAAATGGCGATACAGATCGCTGGAATTCAGCAACTCGGTGTGTCGCCCCTCGCCCACCAAGTTGGGGCCATTGAGCAACATCACCCGATCACAAGAACGTAACGTCTTCAACCGGTGAGGCAACATGACCACCAACGAGCCAGCATCCGCCAATTCACGCAGTGCAATCAAGCAGGGATCTTCGTTGACATGTTCGGTCGGGGCAGGGGGCTCTTTGGCAAGAACAATCGGCGGCCGGTGCAACATCGCACGGGCGATCCCAACCGCGTAGCGAACATCGGTTCCCAACGACTCCGAATCATCGCCGGATCCCAAATTGGAACCTGGCTCAATGATCGTCTCCAAGCCTTCGGGCAGTCGAGTGATCCGCTCGTAGATCCCAAGTCGCTCGAGGGTTTCGACCATGTCACGGTTGTCGACACTGCGGTCGACTCCCGCCATCAAATTCTCTCGCAACGAACCTTCCCAAAGCGGCCCATCGGGCCCGATCCACATCACGTTTTTCGCGAGGGCCTGGGGGTGAACGTCCAACAAGGAGATGCCATCAATCTGAACTTTGCCTCGATGCGGGCGACCAAACCCCATCAGCAATTCCAGCAGGGCACGCGTCGAAACCTCTTCCGTACCGAGGAAAGCCACCAGCGACTTCGGTTGCAACGACAAACTCAAGTCACGCAAGATTGCTTTGCCGGCGGAATCTTGCAGCGAAACGTCTTCCATCGTCACGCAATCTCGAAGCCCGCCCAATCCAACACGTTGTTCGCTAGGCGAAACTTCGCTGTTGGGTTGCAGATACAAGTAGACCGATTCGCAAGCTTTGCTGCTGCGACGGAGTTGCCGTTTGAGTTCACTCAAGCGTGCCGCAGCCAACGCCGCGCCGGTCAACGACAACCCGAGCACCAATGCGGAAGGCAGGCTCAAACCTTGTTCACCCTGCAGTGTGTTCAGCCCCAAACCCAGCAGCATGACTGCGATCGCGACGCCACCGGCCATCATCATCACCGGCCACAATCGCCCTCGTCGGGCGTCATCGCCAGCAATCCGCCGATCCAGTGCATCCAGTTCCGCTTCGTAAGCTTGATTGGCCAAACCGCCCGCTTGCAACCTCGCCATCATGGGCGCGTCGCCGATCAAACCAATCAACCGCTCACGAATCTGAGGGATTTCAAAACGGGAGAGCTCCAACCAATCGGGATTGCGGAGCTTCGCGTAGAAACGCCACAGCGCCACGCCACTGATCACCGCAAGAATCGCCAACCAAACGTTGACCAACAACGCCAGCGTCACGCAACCGATCAACATCAGCACACTGCGTGGGATCGAGCGGTACCACAGCGAGAGACCTCGACCGACCTCGGGCAGATGCCGGCCGATGATCAAACGAGCGCGTTCACGCTGGGCAGCAGCGCCTTCCACTTCCGCCCGCCGCAAGCTTTGCTTCAACGTTCGAGAGTGCAGCATTTTAATCACGCGTCTGGACCGGGCGTCGGCCGAGCGTCGGTGCAACCAAACGGCGAGGCAGAACACGACCGCGATTGCCAATGACAATCCCACCAAGCTGAATAGCTGAACGACTTTGTTCTGCGCCAAAAAGAAATCTGGTAGCGGAATCGAAAGGTGGGTCCCCAACTGAATCGGCGAACGGGACAACCCACCGCCTTCATCCACCAGCACCGCAATGATGCCGAAGACCACCACCAACACCGGAATGATCAAACCGGCAATGGCAGCGCAAACCAAATGCAAGGGTGCGCCCGCCGCTTCCGGTTCGCGACGTGGTTGTTTCAGACTGGAAAAGCGATTCACCGTTGCGAGCCTCGTTGAAAATCTAGCCACCGTTCGTTTGTTATCCCGACCGCAATCGTTGCGATCGACGATCCGTCACGACCGGTCACCGTTTTTCTCAAACCAGCTTCCAATGCAACAGACGCGGCAATCAAGCCAAATCGCGATCTTCAAACAACAACATCGCCACCATCCAAATGGCAATGACAAACACCACAAGATAGTTGAAAGCGGCCGCCAAGTAGATCAGAGGGATCGCATTTCCTGCGTCCACCGCCGCCTGAACGTTGAATGAGTTCAGATTGGGGACCACCACCGCTATCAATTTACCAACAAATCCGACCAATTCCGTGTTCTCTCTCGCCGACGCAACCAACGGACTGAGCAGGTTGCCGACCACGTAGATCGCAAAACACGTGATGAAGTTTGCCAGCAGCGGCAAACGGGTTGCCAATGCGACCGCGATTCCACCAATCGCCATTGTTTCCATGAAATACAGGCCCAAGATCGGCAATGTCGTGATGATCTCTTCATGGCCGACTTGCCACGGAGGCTGCTGTTGACTGGTTTCTCGAGCGTCATAAATCGGCTTGTAAGACATCACCACCAACAAGACCGCTGCCAGTATCACGAACAGCACCAACACGGCCAACATGATTCCGGTGTACTTGCCCAAGATGAACGAACGTCGACTCACCGGTTTGCTGAGCACGGTCAATGCGGTTCGGCCGTCAATTTCGTCGCTGACAGATGTTCCGGCACTCCACACGGCGAGCAACATGCCCAATACCATGATCATGGTCACACCGCTGTCTTTGAGCAGTCGAATGTCATCGCCCAGCGTGTTGAATGGGAAGATCCCAAACAGCAACACCGCGAAGATCCCGATCGCCAACAGCAACAGGTACAACGGCTGAGCCATCTCGTTCTTGGCGGTCGACAGAGCCAACGCCCAAACCCGAGGAGCCGCTTGCCGCAGCGCCATGAATCCGGTCAGCGTCAAAAAGAATGCAATCGCAGAGAACACGATCGACGACGCTTGCGGAATCTGCGGCAAGTTCTTGAACGTGAAGACCACACGAGCCGGGTCGATTTCTTGGTTGTAGATGTGCAGCTTGGACGGGTCACCCGGAATCGGTGGCTGCTCACGGTCTTCGTATTTGTAGGTCACCGCTTCGGTGCTGCCCGGGTTCAACTCGATGGGAGCACGGCTGAAGGCTTCGGCTTTGTCGGAATCGGCCAGGAAAACTCGCTTGTCACTTTCGATTCGCAGTTCCGCGACGTTGCGGAAGTTGTAAGTGATCTCCGCTGGCAGGAACTCAGGAATGTCCGGGTCAGACGAGGGAGCGATGGTCGCGACTTCGACCACGGTGCCGTCACCGACCAAGTTCACCGCGGGAACGCTCTCGAGAATCGCCATCGGGTTTTCGACAAACGGCGTCGATCCCAAACCGATCACGGCGAACACACCCAGCGTGCTCAAGATGTACGGGATGACACCTTCGCCCAGAATCGACATCCACTCGGATCGAGTTCGATGCCACATTCCGTAGATCAACCCAAACCCCAAAATCATGCCCAAGGTCACCAGGGGCAGATACAGGAGCTGGCCATTCTCACCGCCTTGGGGCACGTAGAAGTAGCACAACACGGCCGAGAAAATCGCACCGGCGACCAGCGACAGCGTGACGCCACGCTTGGGGTCGTCTGCCAAATTCCCCAACCCCGGCACAAACGACAGGGCACTCAAAACGCCGTGGACCACCGCGGTCACCAACGCCCCGAGCAGCAACCCAATCGACAGAACCCAAAGGGGGGTGACGAACACGGGCAGCCACTTGCCGACCTGGGCAACTGGAAACAAACCCGATTCAACGCCAGCAAAATCGGAGAACAGTGAAATAGCGGACCCAGCAATCATGCTTGGCGACTCGTGTCGAGAAAAGGACGGAAAGAACCTTCGGTCAGGCTGCTACGCGAGGCCAACCCGTTTGGTTTGCAGCCAGAACACGGATTCGGCGGATTTGTTTGCCTGTGCGATCGCCAGGATCTCACCGGCCGACGAAACGAGCCTCAGGAGCCAGTCACGGACTTCGCACCGGGGGTTTTCTTGACCCCAACACGAAAACCGCCGGTCGCCTTCAAATGCTGACGCAACCGCCCTCGGCATGCCGCCGCAAATTGGGCCACGGTTTCAATGCGATAATCCGGGTAGCTCCATCGGTGATGAACCCAACGGCCACCAACATAGTTCAAGGTGACCTCGGCAAAGATCCCGTCTCGCAGATAAATCCGGTGATCGCGATCCTTGATCGTCGCCAGCACTAACTTGGCCTGGCTGACGTACCCGGGATCCAAATTCAACGGCCGAGGCTCGGGATGCCGGCCCAGCGAAGCGTATTCGGCTTCCCAATCGTTGGTGACGTTTTTCCAGTCCGCCAACCCAGCCGGATCGGCGAATTCGGCGATTCCGATCAATTCCTTGGTCAAACCATCGCCCATTTCAGGCTTGTAAAACCCTCCTGCTTCGAACGAACTGGGCGTGCCTTGCTCACCGAGTTCACCCCAGCGTTCGGCCAACCGCTGCTTCGCCCACTGGCGAGCCTCTTCGTGTCGCGAAATCACGGCGCAAAAACGGACCACAGGCTCGATCAATCGAATTTCGCTCATCCCGTTTTCAACATCCTTCCTAGCACGATTTTTCCTTTGCGCTTCACCAACCGCCCGCAACGGACCCTCTGATAATCCCGGGCGGGCCATCCCAAATCTTGGGCAGGGCAGGGCGGCGGTGTCAATCGACGGAGCTCGAGACTCAAACACGGACTACCGAAACCCGAGGTGAATGATATCCTGATCCGCGAAACGAGCGTGATTTGCTTGAGTAGCGAAACTCGTCAAGAGTTTCGACTTCCTTGACGAAGTCCCGAAAGTCTCGACGACTTCCGCTACGGTGCCCCAACCCTCAATCACTGACAACGAGTCACCATGCATCCTTGGATCGCGGATCGAACGGCCTCCTTTGATAGCAGCGGAATTCGAAAAGTTTTCGATCTGGCTGCGAAACTGAAAGACCCGATCAACTTGTCGATCGGGCAACCGGACTTTGACGTCCCCGAAGAAATCCAAGACGCCACCATCGACGCGATTCGCTCGGGCAAAAACGCCTACTCGCCAACCCAGGGCATCGCTCCGCTGCGAGAAAGGCTGCTGGCGGAGGTCAACGCCAAGTACCCCGGGCAAAACCGAGACGTGTTCATCAGCAGCGGGACATCGGGCGGCTTGGTGCTGTCAATGCTGTCGATGATCAACCCCGGCGACGAGGTCATCTTCCTGGACCCGTACTTCGTGATGTACCCGGCCCTCGTCAGTCTGTGCGGCGGAATCCCTGTCACGATCGACTCCTACCCCGATTTCCGCTTGGACCCAGCCAAGATCGAAGCGGCGATCACCCCCCAAACCAAGATGATCCTGGTCAACAGCCCGGCCAACCCGACCGGGGTGACCGCTTCGGAGCAAGACCTGCGGGACGTCGGCGAATTGGCGGCCAAGCACAACATCGCATTGCTTTCCGACGAGATTTACAGCCGATTCTTCTACGACGGCGATTTTGCATCGCCCGCGGCGACCAACCCCGAGACGATCGTGATTGACGGTTTCAGCAAATCGCATGCGATGACAGGCTGGCGAGTGGGTTACGTCCACGGGCCGCCTGAAATCATCGCGACGATGCTCAAGATCCAACAGTATTCGTTTGTCTGCTCGCCGCAGCCCGCCCAGTGGGGAGCCCTGCGAGCGATGGAAGTCTCGCTGGACGGCCATATCGATGACTACCGCCGAAAACGCGATTTCATGGTCGAACAATTGTCCCCGCACTTTGAATTGACCAGCCCTGGGGGCGCTTTCTACCTGTTTCCGAAAGCCCCGGGAAACGAGGGCGGGACAGCGTTTGTCGAACGCGCCATCGCCGATGGCTTGCTGATCATTCCTGGCAAGATTTTCAGCCAACACGATTCCCACTTCCGAATCAGCTTCGCGGCCAGCGATGACACGCTGCGTCGAGGTGCCGAAAAGCTGATCAAGCTGGCTGGCGACAATCGCTGAACGATTTGTTAGCCTGCTGCGTCTTTGCCGCTGAAATCCCCTTCCTAGTCCCCCACGATCGAGTTTTTGCATGTCCGCCGATCCGACTCAAAATCATCGCCTGGCGACCCGAGCTCTTCACGCCGGACAAGTCGCTGACCCCACGACCAAAAGCCGCGCGGTGCCGATCTACGCCACCACCAGCTACCAATTCGACAGCACGGATCACGCAGCCGCCCTGTTTGGCTTGGCGGAATTCGGCAACATCTACAGTCGCTTGATGAACCCCACGGTCGATGTGCTGGAAAAACGCATCGCAGCGATGGACGGCGGTGCCACGGGACTGTGCTTCGCATCGGGACAAGCCGCGATCACCGCGGCGGTTCTGGCGATCGCTCACAGCGGCCAAAACATCATCAGCAGCACGTCGCTGTATGGCGGCACCTGGACGCTGTTCACGCAAACGCTGAAGAACCTCGGCATCGAAGTTCGCTTCTTCGATCCCGATCACCCCGAAAAGATCCACGAACTGGTCGATGAGAACACGCGACTGGTTTACATGGAGAGCATCGGCAACCCCAGAAACGATGTGCCCGATTTCAAAGCCATCGCGGACGCCGCCCACTCGGCACCTCACGGCGCAATCCCTCTGCTGTGTGACAACACCGTGATGACGCCCTACTTGCTGCGTCCGATCGAGCACGGCATCGACATCGTGATCTACAGCACAACCAAGTTCCTGGGTGGCCACGGCACGCACATCGGTGGCTGCATCGTCGACAGCGGCAACTTCAAATGGGCCGACCAACCCGAAAAGTGGCCTGAGTTCTGTGCCCCCAGCCCTTCCTACCACGGTGCGGTTTTCGAAGAACACCTGCGTGGCATGGGCAACATCGCCTACAACGTCCACATCCGCACGCACTGGTTGCGTGACACGGGGGCAGCGATGAGCCCCTTCGCTGCGTTCCTGTTCTTGCAAGGCATCGAAACCCTTCACCTTCGCATGCCGCGTCACTGCGAAAACGCGATGAAAGTGGCTGAGTTCCTGGAAGCTCACGACGCCGTGGAATGGGTCAACTACCCCGGCCTGAAATCGCACACGCATCATGCGATGGCAGAGAAATACCTCCCCAACGGCAAAGGTGCCATCCTCGGGTTTGGTATCAAAGGCGGCATGGAAGCGGGCAAGAAGTTCATCAACGCTTGCCAACTTTGCTCGCATCTGGCCAACATCGGCGATGCAAAAACGCTGGTCATTCACCCCGCCAGCACCACGCACCAGCAACTCACCGAAGACGAGCAACGACGCGCCGGTGTCAGCCCCGAGTACGTCCGGGTTTCGGTGGGCATCGAAGACATCGACGATATCCTCGATGACCTCAAACAGGCTCTGGCCGTTGCGACCGCGTAACCGCAGAAGCATTCGAAACGTTGCCTCCGAAACATTCCATCTCCCGCGAAAAAGCTTCCGGGAGATCGTTTCGGAAAGCACGAATCGAGAGCCAAACTTCCATGGGTGAGCTTTCCAACGAGGACCTGTCGAGCACCGACGATGTGCGGACCGACGCTCCTTTGACGCATGCCAAGTACGTGACGTTTGATCAACCGCTGACACTCGAACGCGGCGGCGAACTTCCCGAGGTTCGATGCTGCTTTGAGACCTGGGGCAGGCTGAACGCCGAAGCATCCAATGCGATTCTGGTCTGCCATGCCGTCTCAGGTGACTCCCATGCGGCACGTCACAATCAAGACGACGAACCGGGTTGGTGGGATGGCTTGATCGGCCCCGGTTTGCCCCTGGACACCGATCGATTCTTCGTCGTCTGCCCGAACGTCTTGGGAGGCTGCCGCGGCAGCACCGGCCCCGGCGACGCGGACCCCACCTCGCCTGATGGCAAACCCTACGGAGCCAACTTCCCCCGGATCACCATCGGCGACATCGTCGAAGTTCAAAAGCGATTGGCGGACCACCTGGGAATCCAACAATGGCGGGCCGTGGTTGGCGGTTCCCTGGGCGGTCATCAAGTCTTGCAATGGATCAATCGCTACCCGGACGCGGCGAAAACCTGCATCGCCATCGCGACCTCCCCACGACTGAACAGCCAAGCACTCGGGTTTGATGTCATCGCTCGCAATGCGATCCAAACCGACCCACACTACGCCGACGGCCAGTACTACAACCAAGCCCAACGCCCCGACACAGGACTCGCGATCGCGAGAATGCTCGGTCACATCACGTACCTGTCGGTCGAAGCGATGGAAGCCAAATTCGATCCCGACCGTCATGACCCACGGCAGATTGCCTCGCAATTTGAACAACGTTTCAGCATTGGCTCTTACTTGGCCCATCAAGGCCAGAAGTTCACAACACGCTTCGATGCCAACAGCTACGTGACACTGTCGATGGCGATGGACCTATTCGACCTTGGCGGCACGCGATTGAAGCTCATGGAAACGTTTGACGAAGCATCCTGTGATTTCTTGCTCATCAGTTTCAGCAGCGATTGGTTGTTCCCACCCGCTCAATCCCGCGAGGTCGTCAACGCGCTGACGGCACTCGACAAACGTGTCACCTACGCCGAGATCACCACCAACGCGGGGCACGATGCCTTCCTGATCGCAAAAGACATCGCGACCTACGGACCGCTGGTTCGCGAACGATTGCGAGACCCGGAAACACGTCCCGAGGTCCCCTCGGAGACCAGGCTGAGCGTGGACGAAGAATCCATCTTGGAAATCATCCCCACGGGAGCCAGCGTGCTGGACCTCGGCTGTGGCAACGGCCAATTGCTCGCCGCGATTCGCGACCGGCACGTTGAACCGGGACAGCGACTGATGGGCGTCGAGGTGGCTCAAGAGAACCTGTTGTCGACCGCGATGCGAGGCATCGATGTGATCGACTACGACCTGAACAACGGACTGCCCGCCTTCATCGACAACCAGTTCGATTACGTGGTGCTCAACGCGACACTGCAAGCGGTCGAGAACGTTGTCGAATTGCTGGACGAGATGCTACGAGTCGGCCGACACGCGATCATCAGCTTCCCCAACTTTGCCTATCGCCAACTCAGAGATCACTACGTGACACATGGGCGATCGCCCAAAGCCCCGGGCGAGTTTGATTTCGATTGGCACAACACGCCCAACCGACGCTTCCCCACGATCGCCGACGTTCGTGACCTGCTGGGCCAACTGAACGTCGTGATCGATCAGGAAGTCTTCTGGGACGTTGACCAGGGTCAACGCATTGAACCCGACAACGATCCCAATCTGAATGCCGACACCGCGGTGATCGCTTTTCACCGCGAGAGCCAACCGACCTGAGCGACCAACGTCGCTCAAAGTCTCAAACGACCAACAAGAAGTCTCGCACAGCCAGAACTCAGAATTCTGCGTCGATGATTTCTTTCGCGGCGCGAGTGCCCAAGGCTCCCCAGACGCCGAACGGTGATGGCGAACCAGGGGTCAAGAATCCGCCACCGTGTCGCACCTGAGCGCTGTTGCTGTTGCCGGCTTCGATCGAGTCCGTGATGAACTTGACCGCACCGTCGCACATCAGGACATGCACGCCACCTTGGTGACGACTGCTGGGCGTGACATCGCCTTCCCGTTCCTGGTTGCCTTGGAAACACAACTCATCGTTAGGAGCCAGGACAGTGACGAAGCCCGTGTACAACGGGCGAGCGAGTGCCCATTTAAAACCGCGACGCTGCTCTGAATCTCCGGTGAATGGTGTGGAACCATCGTTCCGCCAGAACTGAGGGCGGTCCACGTCGATGTACTGCCGACACGACAACGCGTTGTTTTCACGCCAAACCTCAACAGGGCTGTCCACTGCGTGAGAGCGAGTGTCGTAGTCACCCAAGTCGGTGATGATTTCGCCCATTGCAATGGTGTTGGACAGACCATCCAAGATCCCGCGGAACTTGGTTTGCGTCCGGGGAATGAAAGCCCCGCGACAGGCCGTTTGTTGATAGATCCGCAAACCGCGACTGTTACCCAAGTCGGTGGTGTCACCAACGTCGCACAACGTTCCCGAGTCACCGAGGCACACGGCATAGTTCGTACGACCGTGAGCGGGCAAGCCAACGCCGGGATCACTGGGGCAACGAAAGGTAGGAATGTTGGTCAGCCACGGATCATAAGGAACAGCAGCGTGGGCAGCCAATTGACGATTGGGCCAAGGCCCCATCGCCTGGAAACCGGAAGCCGTTGGGTTGCTGATCACTTCCCACAATCCTTGCTGCTCGACGAACGGCAACATGCCTACCAAAACAGACAAATCCGATCGGTTTCCGCCGGGCGGGTTGATCCCGTTGTCCGTTGGATAATCGGTGTAGGTCCCTGAACCGTGCTTCGGCATCGCGTTGTAAGCCGAGTGATAGTTGTGAATTGCCAAACCAAGTTGCTTGAAGTTGTTGCTGCAACTCATTCGGCGAGCGGCTTCACGAGCAGCCTGGACGGCCGGTAAAAGCAAACCGACCAAAACGCCAATGATGGCGATCACCACCAGCAACTCCACCAACGTGAAGCCCTGATGCTTTCTGGAAGCATTCATAGAAAATTCCTTCTTCGAAAAAAGAGCGATCAAAAAGTGCATGAGAGGCGGTCTCGCCAGCGAGAACGCACCACCCGGATGTCAAATCAAAACATCAGGGCTTGGATGGATCCGATGCAGGAACTTCGTCCTTCGGCTCCTTCAGCTCGGGGTTGTCATTCAAGAACTGAGTCAACTCGTCGGTCGACGTCGCTGCTGGTTTCGATTCGGTGCAACCACTGATTGCAGCCACGCACACCAACGCAGCCAAACCGAGCATTTTAAAGTGACAAAACTTCATAGAAATGACTCCATAGAATTAAGATCGATCGTGACATTAGCAGATCGGGAAACTTCTTTTTTCATTTGGCCACGTGACCACCCGGCAGATTGAAACCGCGTGATTGGGACAAAGAGCGAAATGCGGGTAACGCGCAGGAATCATGCTCAACGCACGCGTTAAGTCAATCGCTTTTCACATTAGCATGCAAATATGACACATTCCCCGGCCTATTTCACCACCCAAACCTATAGATTTTTCGGGAAGATTGCCCTCGCTTGCGGGGCCGCAGCGGACGAGAGCCGCGCGATCGCCAGTGGAACTTACGTGCCGAAAACACGCTCGATCCCCCGCGCGGCCCCCGCAAGGGACAACAAGACACCGCAATCGACCTCTATAGACAGACCACTCGCCTTAGAGTTGGTGCACTGGTTTGCGGCGAACGGAACACAATCCTGATCAGCTCTGCTTTTGATCAGCGATCAGGATGACTCGGTCGCCAATTTTGACTGGCACCCCTGTGACGGTGACTTTTTCTCCTTCGCTCGGTTTCTTTGCCTCCGAGGCGAGTCCCATGTCGACGGTCATCATTTTGTCGTTCTTGGTTTTCAACTTGACGACCAAATGCTCTTGCCCGCGAACCGTGGCCGTCTTGGTTGACTGAACCTCACCCGTGTAGCGACTGCCGGATCGTTCCACCTTGTACATCTTACGAGTCGGTGTATCGAGCGCCGTCGCGACCAAGACCTCTTTACTGCCTCGTTTGGCCATCGGTCCGTAAAACGTGGCCTGATCGCCTTCGAAGATTTGCAGACTGGTTGTTTGTTCACCAAGGTCCACCCAGAGCGTCTTCCCACCCTTCGTTCTGACCTCCATCATGAACGTGTGCTCGCCGGCCCGTTGAATCAACTTGCGGTCGAGAACGGTCCCGGTCAGCTTGTGCCGCGTCCCACTAAGCCCCTCCTTCACCGATTGAGCGATTTGCGACGGAGCGACTGCGTTCTCGGCAGTGTGACCGAGCTCGGAGTAGTCGTAATCCTCAAACATGCCATCGTTGTCTTTGTCGTCGTAGGTGACGTAGGCATCGTTCAAGTCATCCCCGTCGCGATCGATGTAACGAGTGGATCGTTCATATTTCCCGTCCTGGTCACGATCCTCGTAGGTCACATAACTTTCGTTGTAGTCCTCCCCATAGAAAGCAGAGGCAGGAATCACCGGGTCGTCGTTGTCGGAGTCATTGCTCGTGCGTGCGTCCTCATAGGAGAACACCTCATCGTCCCAGCGTCCGATGGCCTCGTCCGTCGGGTTGTAGTCGTTTCCGTCAAACCATTCCGAGATGTCGTACCAGGCATCGTCTTCGACTTTGCTGCCGCGGTCCTCCGGATCAAAGTCTCCCGTTTGCCCCATCGCGACTGGCGTGCAGGCAAGCGGGAAAGAAACGGCAGCGGTCGCGACCAAAGAACGAAGCAGGGGTTGTTGGCGATGGAGGAATTTCATGGGGGAACCTTTTGTTGGTGATGTTGAGTGCCCGCGACTGCCGCGGACATAGAAAAGCACCACTCAAGGGAGGCAAACGGTGCGCCAGCCCACCCGCTTAAGGCTGCACGGCAGACCTCAGGCGATTGCACCACCCGATTTGGCACCACTAAGGACGCCCAGCGATCATTTCGCTTCGTCGCCGAAATCCAATTCGCACCCGAAAATGCTTGCATCCATGCGGTACCCTGCATCAAATCGCGAAACCAGACGGTTTGCCGTGCGATGAACCGACCGGTAGACTCCGGCGATTACGCCTTTTTGCCGCTAACAAGAGATTGCGAGCATGAGCTTTGGAGCCGGTGCCGACACGCAATTCGAAACCATGCACGGTCGCGAATTCCCCGCGATCCGTCAGTTCACCATTTTTCTCGAGAACCGAGTCGGGCAATTGCTCGAAGTCGTGCGTCGATTCGAGGGGACTGGGATTCGAATTGTGGCCCTGTCAATCAATGATGCCGCAGAATGTGCGTTCGTTCGTTTCCTGATCAGCGATGCGGACCGCGGTCGCGAAATTCTGGAACGCGCTGGACTGGCCATCATCGAATCCGACTTGGTCGGCGTCGAACTTCCTGAAGGCCCCCAACCGTTGCTCCGAGTTTGCACGGCGCTGCTGCAAGCCGAATTGAATATCATTCAGGCTTACCCATTGTTCGTGCGTCCACACGGCAAACCCGCGGTCGCGATCATGGTGGAAAACATCGACTTGGCGATGAAAACGCTCAGCGAAAAAGGCTTTCGGATCATCACCGAAGACGACCTCGATGCGGACAACCTCCCGCCTCAAGACATCTACTGAGTCGGTTTGCCTTGGCTTCAACAACCAGCCGCCGCCGTTAGTCCACGGTGGAGTTGACACTTCGTCTTAATGGCCTGCCGCCCGACAGTTGGTTGATCACTCCGTACGATGGCCTTCCAAGGCCATCGAAACCAATGCCGGCGACTTTCCAAGGCCATCAGAATCAGGGTCGACGGCCTTGGAAGGCCATCGCACATCTCGTCCAACCGCCGCCTTCGTGACTTCCCAACATGAGTGAACTGCCTCCCTACGATTCGTTTTTACTAGTGTCCTTTGGCGGCCCCGAAGGCCAGGACGACGTGATTCCGTTCTTGGAAAACGTTTTGCGAGGCAAGAATGTGCCGCGTGAACGCATGATGGAAGTGGTGGAGCACTACCGACACTTCGGCGGCGTCAGCCCGATCAACGAGCAAAACCGTCAGCTCATCGCGGCCCTGCAAGAACGCTTTGACGCCAACGGAATTGACCTGCCGATTTACTGGGGCAACCGCAACTGGGACCCGGCCTTTGCGGACACTCTTCGCCAGATGAAGGCAGACGGCAAGCAAAGATCGTTGGCGTTCTTCACCAGCATGTTCAGCAGCTACAGCGGATGTCGCCAGTACCGCGAAAACATCATCCAGGCTCGTGAAGAGGTCGGCGAGGGCGCCCCGTTGGTCGAAAAGGTTCGGATGGGATTCAACCATCCAGGATTCATCGCGGCGGTGTCGGACAACCTTTCCAAAGCGGCCCAGACAATCGGTGTTTCACCGGCGGAGACCAAGGTGCTGTTCACCGCGCACAGCATCCCGATGGGAATGGCAGACAACTGCGATTACGAAAAACAGCTGCGTGAATCATGCCGTCTGGTTGCCAATGCCTGCGGTGCGACGGACTGGGACCTGGTCTACCAAAGCCGCAGTGGCCCGCCCTCGCAACCGTGGTTGGAACCAGACGTCTTGGACGCAATCGTCGAGATGGACGAAGCACAGAAACTGAACACGCTGGTGATTTTGCCGATTGGTTTCGTCAGCGACCACATGGAAGTGCTGTTCGATTTGGACGAAGAAGCCGCTCAGCTCTGCCAGCAGCGTGGGATCAAAATGGCGCGAGCCTCGTCGGTGGGGACGCACCCTGACTTTGTCGAAATGATCTGCGGCTTGGTCCAAGAACGCCTGGGCGTTTCGAACGAAAAACCCGCTCTGGGTGACCTGGGGGCTTGGCATGATGTGTGCCCGCAGGATTGCTGCCAGTACACCCCACGGCGACCTCCTGTTGGCGGCGGGCGACCGGTTCAAGCCAATTGATGCGGCGGCTAGAATCACCGACGAGCCATCTTGATTTCGGCCACGCCGGCTTCGTCGTCCTGTCCACGAAGCAGCGTTTCTGACCTTTTTCCGATCCTTCGTGAGCACCATGTCTCGACTCGCCCATCAAGTCTTCTTCACGACCAAAGACCGCAGCGACGAAACCATCAACACGCTGCTGGACGATTGTCAAACCTACCTGAACGACCACCCCGGGTTGGTGGACTTTGCCGTGGGTCGCTGCGAGCCTGACTACGACCGCCCGGTCAACATGGACTACGACGTGGCCCTGCACACCGTTTTCGAAAACCGTGCCGCCCACGATGCTTACCAAACCGCCCCCCGGCACTTGGAATTCATCGAGCGTCAAAAACCCAACTGGGCCGAAGTTCGCGTCTTCGATTCGAACCTTCGCGACTGATCCCGATCTCCATTCACCAACACGTTTCACTCTTTTTTAGAAAGCAAGCTTCACCATGAGTGTTTTGGTCACCCAAAAAGCCCCTGACTTCACCGCCACCGCCGTCATGCCCGATGGCACGTTCAAAGACGACTTCAAGTTGTCGGACTACGAGGGCAAGTACGTCCTGCTGTTCTTCTGGCCACTCGACTTCACCTTCGTTTGCCCAACCGAAATCATCGCGTTCAGCGACCGAGCCAAAGAGTTCGAAGCCCTCGGCGTGAACATCATCGGTGTCTCGATTGACAGCCACTTCACGCACTTGGCATGGACCAACACGCCTCGCAACGAAGGCGGCATCGGCAAGACGGATTACCCCTTGGTCGCCGATTTGAACAAACAAATCTCGCGTGACTACGACGTGCTGCTCGACGGCGGTGTCGCTCTGCGTGGACTGTTCTTGATCGACCAAAAGGGCTTCGTGCGTCACCAAGTCGTCAACGACCTGCCACTCGGTCGCAGCGTCGACGAAGCCATGCGAATGGTCAAAGCCCTTCAGTACTTTGAAACCAACGGCGAAGTCTGCCCTGCCAACTGGCAAGAAGGCTCGCGTACAATCAAAGCTGACGTGGAAGGCAGCAAAGAGTTCTTCGACGCCGAATACAAGAGCTAAGCAAACAAACGAGCTGATCCCCATGTGGCAATTTCAAGATTTTGCGGCCCCAACACCTGGTGCCGCCCGCGACCAAAGCGCCGGCCAGTGCTACACAGCGCACTGGAATGCGGATGGTCACGATTGGGTTTGCCACACCGCGGGAGGTTCCAATGGAATCAGCTTCGGTGACCCCGACGGTTCGTTGCATGTCAGCCTGTTGCCGGTGGGAGACGACACGCTTCCCGTCGCCGCGGAACAATCGATCCGCGGTGATGTTTGGAATGTGACTCTCCCACAGGGCGACAGCCAGTATTCGTTGCGACTGGCTTTGCGCGTGATCGAAGCCACCGAAACCCGTTTGGTGATCGAGCCCACGCTGTCGATTCAAACCCTGCTGCTCGATACCCATCCAACCTTGGATCTCACGGCCCTGGGTGATTGTGGGGCAATCTTTGATGAAGGCGACACGCTGGGCGACGGCAGCCCGCCGATCTCGACCGTGAAGTTGCATGGCGAAACGGGCTCGATTGCGGTGCTTCTGGCCCCCACCGATGCCCCCTTCACGACCGATCTTCGTCGCGAAGGGCACCTGCAACTGCGACTGTTTGGCGAATTCCTTGAAAAAGGTGTGATCCGCAAGGCTCGCCCCTGGATTGTGCTGGATCGTTCCAAACAGGGGATTTCCGAGTCCGAACTGCAGGCTTATCTGAAACGATTGGGCGAAACGCCGCTGCCTTTGACGGCATGAGGCCGCGTTTTTGAGCCTCTCGGCTGCTCCACGCAAGGAGTTTGGCTTTTCAAGAACGCGTCGGGCGGCAAGAATAGCGGGCTTCCTCACCCGCCTCCCTTCTGATTGGCCGACATTTCTGTGGAACGCCGACTCTTTTCGTTCATCCTCTCGTCGATGGCGTTTTTCCTGATCTACATGTCCCTCCGGACCATGTTCGCGCCACCACTGCCCCCCGAGGAAGACGTGGTCGCCGAAATCGATGGCGAAACCGTCGAGTCAGCGGAGGACTTGGTGGCTGACACGGACCCGGATGCGCCCGGCGACAGTGAACAGGCCCCGGAGGATGCCGACGCGATCACTCGCCCCGAATCGCCGACCTGGTCAACGCTCGGTTCGATGGACGCGGCCAGTGGCTATGTGATGCTGGTCACCCTGAACAGTCGCGGCGGTGGCATTGAACGGATCGAACTGACCGAACGAAAAGAAAACGGTCGCCTGAAGTATCGACGCGTCGACGTCCGCTCCGGTTACCTCGGTTATTTGGCCGCGGACCCCGCCGCCACCGACCTTGGCATCCGAGTCAACGTGGTCGGCCCCGGCACGCCAGCTGATCTGGCAACCGCCTCGAGCGTGCCAGGCGGACTGAAGCCGGGCGATATCATCACCGGTTTCAACGACACCAACGTCAACAACCTGTCGATGCTTCGGGAAGCGATGCTGGAAACCAAACCGGGCGAAGACGCCACGGTCACGGTTCTGCGAAACGAAAAACCGATTGAATTCAAAACCACCTTGTCCGAGCATCCCTTGGACCTGGTCCGCTTGGCCGAGCACGGCGGCGATGACGAGGTCGAAGGCAACCTCTCTCGACTGTCGTGCTTGCTGACCGTGGGCCGCGTGGGACGACGCGAAATTCAATCGGGCGAGAAAACCATCGAGGGAATGGTCGACACGGGCGATCTGATCTGGGACGCCTCTCAGAACGGCGACCAAGTTTCCTACCAACTGCAACTGTCCGATTCCGAGATGAAGCCGGCCTCAGGCAAATCGGTGGGGCTGCAACGAACTTACTCGCTGAAGCCAGACAGCTACTCATTGGACATGGATGTTCAAATCGACAACCGTGCCGAGGAAGCTCAAGAACTGGCTTACCGAATCGAAGGTGCCAACGGCATCACGCTGGAAGGTTGGTGGTACAGCAACAAGATCAGTCCCAACTGGGGCGGTTCCGCCGCTCGCGATGTCGTCTACAAGACCACCGCAGAAGGCCACGAACTGGTCTCGGGATACGCGTTGCTGAAACGAGCCAAGAATGAATCCGAAGCAAACGACCAAACGTTGTTTGCCCCCGACTCCGCTCCACCAGCTCGCGACCTGAGCTACATCGGCGTCGACGCACAGTACTTCACTGTCGCGATGTTGCCCCCGGAAGGCCAAGCCTCACTGCAAACCTTCCGTCGCGCTGCCGCGAATATCATCGCCGACCCCAATGCCGTCCCAGACAACAAAGAACGCGCGGTCAACGCCAGCTTCTACCTCGACAGCGCCATCGCCGATGTGCCCCCGGGATCCTCCCTGAAACAATCGCTGCGATTGTTCGCGGGCCCGAAACAACCCGACGTGATGGAAGCCTACGGCTTGGGTGATTGCATCTATTACGGTTGGTTCTCGTTTGTCGCCAAACCTCTTGGCGGCCTGCTGCACCTGTTCTCCAACGTCGGCAACTACGCGTTGGCAATCGTGCTGCTGACGTTGTGCGTACGAGGCCTGATGTTCCCGCTTTCGCGAAAAGCGGCGATCAATGCGCAACGCATGCAAGAGCTGGCCCCTGAACTGAAGAAGATCGCCGAGAAGCACAAAGACGACATGGAGGCTCGCGTCCGAGCCCAACGGGAACTGCAGCAACGCGTCGGCTTCAATCCGATGGCAGGCTGTGCCCCGATGTTCCTGCAGTTGCCAATCTTCATCGGCCTGTACCGAACCCTGTCGGTGGACATCGAACTGCGACAAGCCGCGTTTGCTTCCTGGACAACCTGGGCGTCGAACCTGGCCGCTCCCGACATGATGTACTACTGGGGCGACTGGATGTGGGACTACTTGGCCGGCCGCGGCACCGGTTGGTTGGGACCGTACTTCAACATCCTTCCGATGATCGTGGTCTCGCTGTTCCTGGCCCAGCAAAAGATGTTCATGCCACCGGCAACGGATGAACAAACCGCGATGACGCAAAAGATGATGAACTACATGACCTTGGTCATGGGTCTGTTCTTCTTCCGCGTGCCAGCTGGACTGTGCATCTACTTCATCACCAGCAGTCTGTGGGGCATCGGCGAACGAGTCTTGGTCAAAAAGACACTTCCGTCCAAGCCTCACTTTGACCCGGCGACACTGCAGGGTGGCGGCACAGTCGATGGCAAAGTCAACGATTCCGCGGGCGCCAATGGAAAGAAAAATTCCGACAGCAAACCGAAAACGATGGCCGATCGACTCCGCGAGCGATTGGGAACGCCGGAAGTAGAAGCTGCCCCGTTGCCCAAGGACCGCAAACGACCACCCTCCGGGAAGTCCGGCAAACCCGGCAACAAAAAACGCCGCTAGCGGGCTGTTGACTGAGTCGACTTCCAATTGTTTGGGCGTTTGCCTGGGCCGCTAAATGCTTGCTATTGGCGTCCTGATAGCGAAGAGGAGAGAACGAGGCCAGAGTAGAACAGTTGTCTCAACTGTTCCGTCGAGCAGCCCTCAAAGGCCAGGCCTCATCGCCACCCAACCCACTTCCAAACGTCCGCGTCATGCGACGCGACGACAGCAACGACGGCCCCATCCGGGGCGACCTTTTGTACTTGCGTCCAATGTCTCGGGGCTTCCGCCCCGAGCTAACCAAGTCGGCCCCGTCCGGGGCGAGGAGAACGAGGCCAGAGTAGAACAGTTGTCTCAACTGTTCCGTCGAGCAGCCCTCAAAGGCCAGGCCTCATCGCAACCAAGCCCACTGCCAAACGTTCGCGTCACGCGACGCGACGACAGCAACGACGGCCTCATCCGGGGCGACCTTTTGTACTTGCGTCCAATGTCTCGGGGCTTCCGCCCCGAGCTAACCAAGTCGGCCCCGTCCGGGGCGAGGAGAACGAGGCCAGAGTAGAACAGTTGTCTCAACTGTTCCGTCGAGCAGCCCTCAAAGGCCAGGCCTCATCGCAACATAGCCCACTTCCAACCGTTCGCGTCATGTGACTCGACGACAGCAACGACGGCCCCACCCGGGGCGACCTTTTGTACTTGCGTCCAATGTCTCGGGGCTTCCGCCCCGAGCTAACCAAGTCGGCCCCGTCCGGGGCGAGGAGAACGAGGCCAGAGTAGAACAGTTGTCTCAACTGTTCCGTCGGGCAGCCCTCAAAGGCCAAGCCTCATCGCAACCCAAGCCCACTTCCAACCGTCCGCGTCATGCGACGCGACGACAGCAACGACGGCCCCATCCGGGGCGACCTTTTGTACTTGCGTCCAATGTCTCGGGGCTTCCGCCCCGAACTAACCAAGTCGGCCCCCGTCCGGGGCGAGGAGAACGAGGCCAGAGTAGAACAGTTGTCTCAACTGTTCCGTCAAGCAGCCCTCAAAGGCCGGGCCTCATCGCAACATAGCCCACTTCCAACCGTTCGCGTCATGTGACTCGACGACAGCAACGACGGCCCCACCCGGGGCGACCTTTTGTACTTGCGTCCAATGTCTCGGGGCTTCCGCCCCGAGCTAACCAAGTCGGCCCCGTCCGGGGCGAGGAGAACGAGGCCAGAGTAGAACAGTTGTCTCAACTGTTCCGTCGAGCAGCCCTCAACGGCCGGGCCTCGTCGCAACCAAGCCCACTGCCAACCGTCCGCGTCATGCGACGCGACGACAGCAACGACGGCCCCATCCGGGGCGACCTTTTGTACTTGCGTCCAATGTCTCGGGGCTTCCGCCCCGAACTAACCAAGTCGGCCCCGTCCGGGGCGAGGAGAGCGATGCCAGAGTAGAACAGTTGTCTCAACTGTTCCGTCGAGCAGCCCTCAAAGGCCAGGCCTCATCGCAACCAAGCCCACTTCCAAACGTTCGCGTCACGCGACGCGACGACAGCAACGACGGCCTCATCCGGGGCGACCTTTTGTACTTGCGTCCAATGTCTCGGGGCTTCCGCCCCGAGCTAACCAAGTCGGCCCCGTCCGGGGCGAGGAGAGCGAAGCCAGGGTAGAACAGTTGTCTCAACTGTTCCGTCGGGCAGCCCTCAAAGGTCGGGCCTCATCGCCACCCAACCCACTGCCAACCGTCCGCGTCATGCGACGCGACGACAGCAACGACGGCCCCATCCGGGGCGACCTTTTGTACTTGCGTCCAATGTCTCGGGGCTTCCGCCCCGAACTAACCAAGTCGGCCCCGTCCGGGGCGAGGAGAGCGAAGCCGATGAATCTCGACCACAACGCGGTGAGGGCGGATGCGCCGATTGCTTGGAACGACGATCGGGGCAGGGCAGGGCGGAGATTCACTCCGCCACCTCCCAACCTTCCTCGGTCAAAACCAGCTCCGACGACTGGTCCACCGTCTTCGCATCCAAGCCATCGATTCGGAACGTGGTTGGAAAGCAGCGTTTCATGCTTACGGTCGTCCGTGGCGGCATCTCGATTTCATCGACACTTTCATTGGTCTCGATCGACAGAGTCTGGGCTTTGCCCGATTGATTCAGCACCGAGATCTCGATCTGGGCTGACTTGGGCCGACCAAACAGGTGAACCGCGTAGTAAGTCGTTTGATCCTTCGTCGCGACAGCGGCACCTGTTTGCGTGACATGTTGCGCCACAATGTTCTCATGATGCGGCGGCGAACCGAGCCATCCCGGAACAAAGATGTCAACCAAACTCTCCGCGGTGACTTCCCCCGTGTTCGTGCGATAGGCAATGTTCTCTCTCACGACGCAGTACTGATATCCCGCCGCCTCGGCACGCTCGGCCGGGGTCTTGCCATCGGCCTGGTGACCGTACTTGCCCGATTCAGCCATGAACCCCGCAAACTTCTTCGCGGTTGCTTGCAGTTCCTCGTTCACTTCCAACCGCCCCAGCTTCTTTTTGTCACGGTAATCGTTGATTTGTTTGACGATCGCCTTTTCAACTTGAACGGTCATCTGGCCGTCCTCTTCGGAATCAACAGCGACCGCCGTCGACTCCTCCTGAGCCATCAGCGGACTGACAAACAAACATCCCAGGATCAACCATCCACGCACAGCACCACTCCTCGTCGAGAAACCAAACCGCCCGACAAGCGACCTGCACCCGTTGGCCCACTCTCGCTCGTCGTCGAAAAAACCAATGCAATCGCCATGCCCATTCCAGAACGACGTTGCCTGAAACGTTCCACGATTCACCACCATCGTCACCAAACTGGTAAAACGTCTCGCCATCCTGGTCACCGGCGCCCCTTCGGTTTGCCCTCCACTGATTTGACACGGCACGAACTCAACATGCGAATCCAAGCCCCCACCCACGTTGATCTCGACACGCCCACCGGTCCGATGCGGACCCATCTGTTTCGCCCAGACGGCCCCGGTCGTTATCCCGGTGTGATCCTCTACAGCGAGATCTACCAGATGACGGCGCCGATCGCTCGGACGGCCGCGGTGTTGGCGGGGCACGGCCTGCTGGTCGCCGTCCCCGATGTCTACCACGAGTACACCGAACTGGGCGAAGCGTTCGCGTATGACAAAGAGGGCACCGACCGAGGCAACCAACTGAAAGTTGAAAAAGCAATCGCGGCCTACGACGCGGATGCTCGATCGGTGATCGACTTCTTCGGCCAGGACGAAGGCTGCACCGGGCAAGTCGGCACGGTGGGCATTTGCCTGGGAGGCCACCTCGCCTTCCGAGCAGCAATGAACGAGGAGGTCAAAGCGGGCGTGTGCTTTTACGCCACCGACATCCACAAACGCAGCCTTGGCAAAGGCATGCACGACGACAGCCTCGATCGCATCCCGGAAATCCAAGCCGAGATGATGATGATCTGGGGACGTCAGGACCCACACATCCCCGCCGAAGGCCGCCGGTTGATCTACGATGCGCTGACGGCCGCCGGAGTCAGTTTTTCCTGGCACGAAGTCAATGGCGAACACGCCTTCATGCGAGACGAAGGCCATCGCTACGATCCAGAACTTGCCTTGCTGCTGAACAGCATGGCTTGCCAGCACCTCAATCGCCACTTGCGATAGCGGCAAAAAAGCAATTCCCCGGGCGAATGTCGATCACGACTTCCCAAACCAGGGGCCAGCCAGAAAATTGTCCCACTTACGAATGGGCCACGATCGCGTATCCTTTGTGGTTCGTTTTCGCGAATTTTGGAACCGTCGCTCAGCAACTGATCAGCGGCTCCGTTGCATCCATCCCCTCGAACCCTTTGATTTCGACCCGTGTTACGAACTCACACCTGCGGCGCGCTTCGCAAATCTGACGTTGGCTCCCCCGTGACCCTGTGCGGATGGGTGGACAGTAAACGAGACCACGGCGGAGCGGTTTTCATTGACTTGCGGGATCGATATGGGCTGACCCAGGTCGTCATCGGACCACCCGAAGCGGGCGAATCGCTGATCAAACAGGCCGGCCATGTGCCCAACGAGAGTGTGGTTCTGATCCGCGGTGTCGTCGCCGATCGCCTGGAAGGCAAAACCAACGCGAAACTGGAGACCGGCGAAATCGAAGTTCGCAGCGAACACTTCGAAATCCTTTCGGCCTCGGAAACACCTCCCTTCACCCCCGGCCAGGCCGACTTGCCGGGCGAAGACTTGCGTCTGAAGTACCGCTTCCTGGACCTTCGTCGCAAAGAAATGCAGCAGGCGCTGATCCGTCGCAGCGAAATCATCAAGTGCATGCGAGACTACTTCGCCGAGCACGATTTCATCGACGTCGAAACACCGATCCTCGGCCGCAGCACGCCGGAGGGAGCTCGCGATTACCTGGTCCCCAGCCGCGTGCATCCGAGCAACTTCTACGCCTTGCCTCAATCGCCGCAGCTCTACAAACAAATCTTGATGGTCGCCGGTTTCGACCGCTACATCCAAGTCGCCAAGTGCTTCCGCGACGAAGACTTGCGAGCCGATCGCCAACCCGAGTTCACGCAACTCGACTTGGAAATGTCCTTCGTCGACTCGGAAGACATCATCGGCTTGATCGACGGCCTGGTCGCCAAAACGGCAAAACAGGTTCTGGGCAAAGACATTTCGCTGCCCCTGCCTCGCATGACCTACGCGGAAGCCATGCGTCGCTTCGGCTCGGACGCACCCGATTTGCGTTTTGGTTTGGAAATCGTCGATGTCACTTCGGTGGCTGCCAAGACCGACTTCCGAGTCTTCCGCGGGACCGCCGACGCGGGCAACTTCGTTCGGGGCATCAACGTCAAAGACGCCGCCCTCAAGTTCTCGCGACGCCAAATCGATGAGTTGACCACGTTTGTGCAACAGGACTTCGGTGCCAAGGGCTTGGCTTGGTTCCGCGTCGAAGATGACGGGACACTTTGGAGCCCAATTGCGAAGAACTTTGAGCCAGAACACTTGGCTGAAATCAAAGATCTGATGGGCGGCGAACCCGGTGACTTGCTGATGTTCCTGGCCGACACCTGGGAAGTCACCTGCAAGGGTCTGTCGGGTCTTCGCAAGCGACTGGCCGTGGAACTGAAACTCTTCGAAGAAGGCATGCTCAACTGCAGTTGGGTGACCGAGTTCCCCATGTTTGAAAAAGACGAAGAGGCCGGTCGCTACGTCGCGATGCACCACCCCTTCACCGCTCCTCTCGAAGAAGACCTGCCACTGCTGACAGAGTCGCCTGAGAAGTGCCGTGCCCAAGCTTATGACTTGGTCATCAACGGATCGGAAGCAGGCGGCGGAACGATCCGGATTCACGACAGCAAGGTTCAATCGCAAGTGTTTGAATTGCTTGGCATGGACGAAGAAACCGCTCGCGATCGTTTCGGCTTCTTGCTCGACGCGCTGCGATTCGGTGCACCTCCACACGGCGGGATCGCTTTGGGCGTCGATCGTTGGGTGATGCTGTTCGCTGGTTTGGAAAACATCCGCGAAGTGATCGCGTTCCCCAAAACGCAAAAGGCCGCCGACATGATGACCGGCGCTCCTGGCGAAGTGGACGCGGATCAACTCAACGAACTGCATCTGCGAACCGTTTCCGTTAAAACTTGATGGAAGCCACCGACTCAAGTAGCGAAACTCGTCAAGAGTTTCGTTTTGCACACGTAGCGAAACTCGTCAAGAGTTTCGTTTTGCACACGTAGCGAAACTCGTCAAGAGTTTCGTTTTGCACACGTAGCGAAACTCGTCAAGAGTTTCGTTTTGCAAGTTGAGTCGCCGAAAGTCTTGACGACTTTCGCCACGAATTGATCTTCGTTTCCATCGCTGGAATGCATCATCGCTGCCACTCGTCATCTCGGTTTGTTCGGAGCCACCAGCGTCGGAGTCGGCGCGATCGTTGGCGGCGGGATCCTTGCGTTGGCCGGTGTCGCATTCGCCACCACGGGGCCGTCCGCGATTTTGGCGTTTGGACTCAACGGCGTCATCGCTGTCTTGACGGCACTGAGCTTCGCGGAGATGGCGTCGAAGTTCCCTGAGTCAGGCGGGACCTACACCTTCAGCCGCAAAGTTCTCTCGGTCGAATCCGCTTTCACGGTGGGCTGGGTCGTTTGGTTCGCTTCGATCGTCGCTGCGGTTCTCTACGCGATCGGCTTTGGCAGTTTTGCGACGCTCTTGATGAGCGAACTTTACTCCACCCAGGGTTCCGTTCCCTCTTGGCTGGGAGAACCCTGGAGCGTCCCTGCTGTTTCCATCGCCACAACCGTTGGGATCGGCGCGATGATGACGTTTCGATCGTCCGGTGGTGGTGCCTGGATCAACGTCGCCAAAGTCGCGGTCTTTTCCGTTTTGATTGTCGGCGGCTTCTGGGCTTTGAGCGAACAATCGGTGCTCAAGACCACGCAGGAACTGCGTCCATTCCTAGCCTCCGGTTGGGGCGGGCTGATCCAGGCGATGGGATACAGCTTCATCGCACTTCAAGGGTTTGACTTGATCGCGGCGGTCGGCGGCGAAGTTCGCGAACCGGCCAAGAACATCCCGCGAGCGATGCTGCTGTCGCTGGTGATCGCGTTGCTGATCTATTTGCCACTGCTGTTTGTGCTTACCACGGTGGGCACCGACAGTTCCCAAAACATTCGTGAACTGGCAGCGTCGGATCCCGAGGCCGTTGTCGCGCTTGCCGCAAAGCATTACCTCGGCACCTCAGGTTACTGGTTGGTGTTGATCGCGGCGGTTCTTTCGATGTTCTCGGCGCTGCAGGCCAACCTGTTTGCCGCCTCACGAATCGCGTTGGCGATGTCGCGTGACAACACGTTGCCAGCAGCCCTCAGTCGTCTCGCTTCAGGATCGAATTCGCCCTGGGTTTCGGTGCTGGTCACGATTGCACTGGTTTGTTTGTTGATCCAGATCCTGCCCAATCTCGCGGCCGCAGGTGCCGCCTCCAGCCTGATCTTTTTGGTGACGTTTGCGATCGCCCATTGGCTGTCCATCCTGGTGCGACAACGCTGCGTCATTGCTCCGCCGCCGTTTCGAGTCCCTGGCTATCCCTTTGTGCCCGTGGTGGGCGGCGCGGCTTGCTTGGCACTGGCTGTGTTCCAAGGGATTGCGGTTCCCGAAGCCGGAATCATTGCGGTCATGTGGTTGGCTCTGGGCGGATTGTTGTTCCTGTCTCTGTTCGCTCGGCGAGCCCGATTGACGGATGTGTCCAACATCGCCAGTCATCCCGAACTCTCCCGACTGCGTGGCAACTCCCCTTTGGTGCTGGTTCCCATCGCCAACCCCAACAACGCTCGCGCGATGATCGCGCTGGCCGACACCTTGGTCCCCGCCGCGCTCGGTCGCGTGCTGGTTCAAACCGTGGTGGTGGCTCCTCCGGACTGGGACCCGGTTGCCAACCATCGCCCTTCGGCACAGCTTCATTCGGTGATGAACGAGATCCTGCACGCCTCATCCAGCCTCGGTGTTCGCTGCGAAACGTTGACCACCGTTTCCCCCGAACCGATGCAAGAAATTGCCCGGGTGGCGGACCTGCACCAATGCCAATCCGTGCTGCTGGGACTGAGCGAAATCACAGCGGAAGCTCGCGACACGCCGCTCGAAGGTTTGCTCGGACAACTCTCCAGTGACGTCGTTGTCTTGCGAGCGCCCAAGGATTGGCAACTCGATCAGAGCCAGCAGATCCTTGTGCCCGTCGGCGGACGAGGCGGCCACGATTACTTGCTCACGCGATTGCTCAGCAGCCTCTCTCGCGAGCAACAACGGCAAGTCAAATTTCTGCGAGTGATCCCCACCGACACGCTCCGCAGCGATCAAAAACGAATCCGCAAAGAACTGGACCGAACGACGCGAGCGAACGCGGGTCGAGTCTGCGAACGCGAGATTGTGATCAGCAACGATCCAATCAAAACTATCGTCGATCGGGCCGGCGAAGCGGGTCTGATCATCCTGGGTGCTCAACGACTGGGACCACGGCGAAAGCTATTCGGCAACTTCACTCGAAAAGTCGCCCTGGAATCCAACTGCCCCGTGATCATCATCAGCCGCCGCGGCTAAGGAACGAAAGAGCCTACAAAGTCGCTGGCTCCTGACGTGCCATGCCCCCTTGGTTTTCCAAACAAACACTTGACTTATCCTCGCCCCCCCTAACTTTGAGCAGTAGAGATCTGTGGCGGTTATCTCACCAACCATTTGGTTGGACCAAACAAGTGTTTTCTTGAATTGTTTGTAAGGGGTGTCCGCTGTGCTTGTCAGATTGTTCCTGGGTGCATTCATTCTCTGCTTGAATGCAGATCCTCTGGCGTTCAGCCAGGAGGTGAAGCGATTTGAACTCAGCTCCGCAAGGATCACAAACAGCCGTAAGATTCATATCGGCAGTGTCCCAGCATCGGACACAACGCAGATATCGGTTGATGTGGTGAATGACACCGAGACGGCGGAGCATTTCGAAGGGATCATTCTCAACTGCAACTGTGCCGAAGCGAAGTTTGAAGAGGGGCCTTTGCTGCCTGGTCAAACCAAACGCCTCACTCTTGCGTTGACGCCTCAAAAGCAACTCAGGCGAGGACAGGGAACCGTCCATGTTTCGTTCAAGCGACCCGGTGCGGGCGTAAGCAATCTCAGGCTCACCCTGAACTACGCGGTTGCCGGTCACTTCTCTTTCGACAGTTCATTTGCGACCTTGCAGTACGGCAGCAAACCAGGGTCCTATCCATTTGAGCTCCCCGTGTTCGTTGACCCTGCTCTGGATCATCGGCTGCTGGAATTGAACTGCAATGACGAGCGGGTTGGCCTCTCATTCGGGGACTTTGATCAATCTGGAGCTGGCCACATTGATGTGGACCTACCACCTGATTCAGGTGAGTGCTTCGCGGTTGTATCCATGCGGCATCCGCCAACCAACACTCAAGTGGATTGCCAAGTGCTCATCCAGCCCAAGCAGCACCTGAAGCTTGCACCCGCACGGTTGCTATTCAAGACCAACGAGGATGGATCGCTCCAATCCTCGCTGATAGTCATTCGGTCCTTGGATGACGATGACAAGGACAAGCCGAATGAGAAACAAAGGTCGCCTGGAAAGCCTATGATCGAATGGAGCTTTGAAGGACAAACAGGGTTCGGCAAGGTGCATGATGTTTCCGATTCTCTCTGCCGTGCTTCGGTGGAGATCTCGGTGGCAACTGCGCAGAAACTGAGCGACATCTTGTCTGAACCGGGCGGCCCAAAAGCAAAACAACCGAGCATCCGAGTTCTGGTTCGATGGGGTGAGCATTCCGTGACCGAAGATCTGTCCTATAAGATTTTCGAGAAATCAATCACAGACGAAGCAGGCAGAAACGAATGACTCAGTTTCATCCTGGAAGCGGTTTGAGCGTTGGCCTGGGCTGCAGAATCTTTGGGATTGTGTTTGCTATGCGTTTGCGCAAGTCTTCATCTGAAACGTCCTGGCTCCCCTCGCCCAGCTTCGAGGTCGTGCGGTTTTTAAGTGCTGTGTTGCCTAGCGTTTATCATCATCTTCCCCCTGGAACGTTCAAAGAACAAATGGTGGCTGGCGTCTGGGTTTCGCCCCGGATGGGGCCGTCGTGCTTAGCTCGGGGCGGAAGCCCCGAGAGACCGATGCCGGAAAACAAACGGTCGCCCCGGATGGGGCCGTCGTGGGAGTTGGGTGGAGTCCCTCGCTCACGCGTTCGGGTTGTGATGGATGGTCTTGACCGACTCTGACGGGCAAAAGTGCCCATCCTACATGCGTTGAAACGTCGCTGAGGACTGAGTCGACAAGCCGTCATCATTGACGCTCTGATTGCGGATGCCAAATTCATTCCTGGATTGCACCTTGAGAGACGCGGCCCGCTTCGGGCCGGGGAGGGTTACGCGCTGGATCCGATGCTCGCTTCGTTCGACTAGGGAGCGTGAAATTAAACGGCACGACCGCCGTGGTGTGGAGGTTTTCAGTTCGAAGACCAAATGTTTGTTCACAGATGATTGAAGCACACACCGCTCCGTTGACTCTTGTTATCACGATTGAGAAAGCAAAAGAATGAATCGTCTTCCTTCCAAGCGACTTCGCTCCATCAAATCTTGCACGTGGCGGATGCAATTTTTGGTGCTTGCAACTTTGCTCCTTACCAGAACAACTGCTGCGACGGCACAGGAAGCAGCACTCGGCTCCGGCGAGCACTACTTCCAGGCTCATTATGCGGCCATGGCGGAGATCCGGGACTACGACGTCTTGTACAGCGGATTCACGGACAGTTCGCCGGAGACTGGCGCATCCTATTTCCTGGAGATGCAAGGACGGACGATGGCGAGTGAAGAAGACGACATGGTGGTTGGGCTGAAAAAGTACGAGCGTTCCAGTGGGCAGAGTTCTTCCCAGCGTCTTATGAACGATTCGGCACAGAGTGCCAGCAGAATGGAAGTCTATTCTGGGCGTCTGATTGGCAAAGATCTCGTCGCTCGGCAATTTCCGGGCGGATTGCGCCGAGCCAAGTTCCCAAAAGAATTCTCCCCCTATTACTTCCACATGATGGAAGGACTCCCTACGTTTCCACTCTTTGGAACCGTGACCTTTCCGTTGTTCATGGACCCCGCAGGAAAAGCCTTTGAGAGAATTAAATCGGAACGAATCAGCCCCACAGCAAACCAACAGCTCATTCGGGAAACAGCGAATGAAACGGTCGTTCGCATTGAGGTGGAACAGCCCGTTGGACAAAAACGCAGGTTGGTTTTCTACTTCGACGCAGAGACCATGCTGATCGTAAGCAAGCGGGTGTCCTTGCTTGAGCACAACTCGTGGAACCCCATCTTCAAAAGTGAGTACACCTACACGAAACACAATGGGTTGTATGTTCCTGAGTCGGAGAGATCGGTGACGTTCAAGACAAGAAATGAAACAAAGATTGTGGAGCGACACACCGAAGTCATGTATGAGTGGAAGGACCTCGATCGCGAGCGGGCGAAGCAGTGGCGAGTTGCAGATCTTTGGAGGATCGAAAATCTGGACCGGTTGGTCGAAGGCGAGGACATTGCCGAGATTGGCACCGAAACACCAAACAAAAACTGACCTGGATCCAAGTCCATGTCTCGGGGCTTCCGGCCCGAGCGAATGAAGTCGGCCCCGTCCGGGGCGATGACCGCGAGGCCAGAGTAGAACAGTTGTCTCAACTGTTCCGTCGGGCAACCCTCAACAGCCAGGCATCGTCGGCAACCAAGTCCACTTCCAACCGTTCGCGTCACGCGACTCGACGACAGCGACGGCCCACGCAAACATTTGGGGACAAATGTTCTACTCTGTTTCCCACGACAGCCCCGTCCGGAGGCAGGATCGCGAAGCCAGAGTAGAACAGTTGTCTCAACTGTTCCGCCGGGAAGCCCTCAAAGGCCAGGCCTCGTCGCAACCCAACCCACTTCCAACCGTTCGCGTCACGCGACTCGACGACAGCGACGGCCCACGCAAACATTTGGGGACAAATGTTCTACTCTGTTTCCCACGACAGCCCCGTCCGGAGGCAGGATCGCGAAGCCAGAGTAGAACAGTTGTCTCAACTGTTCCGCCGGGAAGCCCTCAAAGGCCAGGCCTCGTCGCAACCCAACCCACTTCCAACCGTCCGCGTCACGCGACTCGACGACAGCAACGGCTCACGCAAACATTTGGGGACAAATGTTCCACTCTGTTTCCCACGACAGCCCCGTCCGGGGCGAGGAACGCGAGGCCAGAGTAGAACAGTTGTCTCAACTGTTCCGTCGGGCTGCCCTCAAAGGCCAGGCTTCGTCGCCACCCAACAAGGCCCGAAGGGGCGACAGATCCATTGCCGGGGCCGTCAGGCCCTGGAACCATGAACCGCTCAAACAGTTCAGGCCGACGGAGGGCCTCCGTCGGCGACAGGTAACTCAACATTTCCCACGACGGCCCCGTCCGGGGCGACCTTTTGAATTTGCGTCCATGTCTCGGGGCTTCCGCCCCGAGCTAATGAAGTCGGCCCCGTCCGGGGCGAAGAGAGCGAAGCCAGAAACAGCCAAAACGACCAACACTATCCCGCACGAAAAAATAGCAAAATCCGATCAGAGCGAGATCATAAACGCTTTCGCGAAATCACGACAACTCGTTCTTCAGCTTTGCGTCGGCAGCGTTCATCTCGTCCTGCGACTTGAATTCGACCACGATCGTCTTCAGCCGAGAGGTTTCGCCCGCGACGATCGCCACACGGCCCTTGCTGACGCGCAACCATTTCGCAAGGGAAGCGATGACCGCTTTGTTGGCTTTGCCATCTTCCGGCACCGTGTGAACCGATACTTTCAACGCTCCATCGTGCAGCCCACCCACGGATGCCTTCTTGGCTTTCGGAGTGACCCGCACGCGAAACTTCCACGTCAATCCTTCACACTGTCGATCCAGTGAGAGGTTTGATTCACTCATCGGCGACTCATTCCCCTTCTGTCTTCGAGAAACTGGCTGAACGACGTCCGAGGTTGCCATAACGGTGATAGTCGTGCGAGATCGATTGCTCGTTCAAGTACCGCAGGCATTCGATGCGTCCATGATCCACGACCGGTTCATCGATGACTGTGATGAATCGTCGGCCACAAGCTCGACGAATCGATTCCAGGGCGGGAGTCAGCGTTCGCATCCGGCTGACACCGCCGGCATCGACTCGCTCGACCAACTGCTCCACTGACTCTTCAATGGGATCGATCAAACCAGGCAACCAATCCGCGGTCGTTTCCAGCATTTTGAGCTTCGATCGTTCCAGCTCCGATGACAGGGAAAGCGTGAACTGAGTCCCCACAGACACCGCCGCAGAGATCGCCACGATTGCATTGACGATGTCGTCACCTGCCTCGATCCGAACGGTCATGCCGTTCACCGATCGGTAGCGACGAATGTTATCCTGGCCGACCAACTGAAAGGTATCGTGTTCCAACGCGAAATCCGTCGCATTGGCAATTTCTTGCGACGTGATCGCGCGTTCGATTCGAAACTTCTGAGCATCGCCCAGCATTTCATCGGAGTAGCGACCACGCTCAATCCAATCACGCATGCGGTCCAATTGATCGTGCGATGCATCCACTTCATCCGTGGACGGTTGCCAATCGCTAACGTGCGTGACACGCGAAAGAGCCAGCACGTAGTTGGGACCACCGGCTTTGATACCGGGTCCGTACGCGGAAAGACCGACCCCGCCAAACGGTTGCCGCAATACAATCGCCCCGGTGGTTGGTCGGTTGATGTACAGGTTGCCGGCGGGGATCGATTCTCGCCAAAGCTTGATTTCGCGATCGTCCAAACTTTCCAAGCCGCTGGTCAGTCCATAGCCGGTCGAACGCACAATCTCGATGGCTTCTTCCAATCGACCGAATCGCATCACGCCCATCACCGGCCCAAACAACTCGGTCGTGTGAGTGAAGCTGCCGGGTTGCACGTCCCATTTCACGCCGGGTCGGTACAGCGTTGGGTTGCCGTCGATGTGCTCAGACATCACCAACCAAGATTCGCCGCCCTCGAGTTCCTGCAAACCACGTCGCAGTTTGTCCGTCGGCGGATCAACCAGCGGCGTCACGCGGGTGTGCAAATCCCATGCGGAACCGACCGACAAACTTCGCACCGCATCCGCCAACGTTTCGCGGAATCCGGGATCATCGAAGACTTCATTCTCGAGCAACAACAGTGACGTGGCACTGCACTTTTGACCGCTGTGCCCAAACGCCGAGTGCAGCACGTGCTTGATCGCCAAGTCTCGATCCGCCATCGCGGTCACGATCGTGACATTCTTGCCTCCTGTTTCAGCCAACAAGTGCAGATCCGGTCGCACATCCAACATGCGTTTCGCGGTCGATGTGCCACCGGTCAAGATGACGGTGTCGACGATCGGATTTTTGACCAACCATTCCTCCGCGACTTCGTCGTCACAAATCACAAACTGCAACGCGTCGCGAGGAACTCCCGCATCCCAGAATGCTTGGCACATCACCCAAGCTGGCAACAAGGTTTGCATCGATGGTTTCACGACCACCGGGTTGCCCGCCGCGATCGCCGCTGCGATGCCCCCGCAGGCAATTGCCAAAGGGAAGTTCCAAGGGGTGATCACAGCAACCACGCCGCGTGGTTCACACTGGATCCCAGAGCACTCGTCCCAGGCCTTCATGGTCAGCGGATAGAACTCCAGGAAGTCAATTGCTTCGCTGACTTCCGGATCCGCTTCGGCGACCGTTTTGCCTGCTCCGGCCACCATGCTGCCAATCCAATCCCCGCGTCTTTCGCGAGCCAGTTGGGCGACCGCACGCAGGATCGTGTGGCGTTCTTCGACCGAAAGATCTTTCGCCCAAGTCGACTCACTGGCCGCCTGAACGGCTAGCTCCACCGCGGGCGAAGTCGCCTTTTTGTATCGGCATGTCACGACGCCTGGTCGCGAAACATCGTCGGTGGTGAACCATTCGGGTGAGACTCGATCGTCTCCCTCGAGCGCATCTGCAGCGGGCAAACCAACCAACACTGGTGTCACTCGAGTCGCATGTTCATCGCAAAGTGGTTTCCAGCGATCCAGGGTTTCTTGGGCCCACTGCGAGTGGTGGGGCAGCGACCAATCGGTGTCGGGTTCGTTGACAAACTGAGTCCAATGGTCCGCCGCGGGAGGCTGCAGGGGAGTCCGGTGTCGATTCTGAGTTCGTCGAGGCTGGACCGAGACGGTCTCACAATCCAACAAGGCATCCTTGAATCGACCTGCCAACAGATCAAAGTCCGGTGTATCGGGCTGCAAACGATAGGCGTGACGCAAGAAGTTCTCGGCGCCCGTGTTTTCATCCAAGCGACGAATCAGATACGTGATTGCGTGCAAGAAGTCCGATTTGCGGCAGGCAGGTGCATACAGCAACATCGCCGCATCTCGTTCCGTCAACGCACGACGTTGATGGTTGGCCATGCCCTCCAGCATTTCGAACTGGACGGAATCGGACGCCCCCAAACGCTGCGTCCAAATCTTGGCCAGCGCCACGTCAAACAGGTTGTGGGAGGCCACACCGACGCGAAGATTGCCTGCCGCCGCCGCGGTGAGCAACTCCTTCAACATCCGTTTGAAGTTGGCATCGGTGTCGTGTTTGTTCGTGTACGGAGCCACCTGCCAACCACCGACGGAGGCATGCACGCGTTCCATTTCGAGGTTTGCACCTTTGACCAACCGAATCGTCAGCGGCGCGCCGCCAGCCGCAACTCGTTTGGCCGACCACTCGATCAGGTCTCGCATCACCAAGCAGGAATCCGGCACGTAGGCTTGCAGTGCGATCCCGGCTTGGACCGATTCCAAATCGTCGCGTTCCAAGGTCTCACGCAACACATCCGCGGTCAGATACAGGTCGCTGTACTCTTCCATGTCCAAGTACACGAACTTGTCTTTCGCCTTGGAGCCATCGTCCATGTGATTGGCGTTGCGGTACAGACGCTCCAAGCGATCGGCGACCATCCGGATGGTGTGCTCGCGAGCCAAGGGTGACACTTGGCTATAGAGCGTGGTGAGCTTGACCGAGATGCATCGCACCTCCGGCATCCGCAGCAACTCGTAAAACGACTGCATCCGCTTGCGCGTCTCGTCATCGCCCAACATCGCTTCGCCGAGCAAGTTCACATTCATCGCCACGCCGTGACGCTGGCGCGAGGCCAGGTGCGGAGTCAATAGATCTGGTTCCGCAGGCAGAATCACATTCGCCGTCTCACGTCGCATCTTTTCCTTGACCAGCGGCACAGCCACACCGGGCAGGTATTCGCCAAAGGACTGAAACCCTTTCAGCATGGCTTGCTCGACCGGGCTGAAAAATCGGGGAATCCCCTGCAAATCCAACAGGTGAGTCATCTGGTCCGCCACGCGTGCCGGCGTGTGCGTGCGAAAGGCTTGATCGGTCATCTCAACCAGCGTGGCCTTGTCAGCGTCATGCCCAATCATGCGATCCAGCTCGGATTGCTGGCGACGTTCCTGCGGCGTCTGGAGCGCTCGCGACTCCCGCAAAAGATCGGCGGCCAACTCAATCGCGGCGGCAGCATCTTGAGTGGGGTCGAAACCCTGCAACGTTGACGAGGAAGCTGATTCAGGCTGATTCAAGACACGATCCTTAACAAGAATTTTTCGCGGAAACGAAGATCTAACAAACGAGGCACGCCTAGTGGTCTGTCACGGCTTATCTTTAGGGTAGTGGGCGAGACCACGAGTCCTGAACTGGCGTCAAATCCAAGGACTCGTGGCCTCGTCCACTACGATCCCCCTAACTTTTAGCTGTGACAGACCACTATCGCCCATTGACGGCTAAACTTTCGCAACTTGCAACCGCCTGTTTTCACAGCGAATTCTCAATGGCATTCCGCCGCGACCCTAAGACGCCTGCAATGACGCCAGATTTGCCGCAACATGTGTTCCATTTACGTGTCCGCTACGACGAATGTGACCCAATGGGATTGGTTCACCATTCAAATTACTTGCGATATTTCGAAATCGGCCGCACGGAATTCCTTCGCTCGGCGGGGGGGCGGTACCGCGAAGTCGAAGAAGCCGGGCTGTATGTCGTGGTCGTCCACATCGATTGTCGCTATCGTGCCTCCGCACGTTATGATGATGAAATTCAGATCGTGACCCGAATCGCGAAGATCACGGCAGCTAAAATCATCCATGAGTATGAAATCCGCCGCGGGGACGAACTGCTCGTGCAAGCGACCGTGACATTGGCGGTGATTGATAAGAACGGTCAATTGCAACGTGTTCCCGAAGCATTGTTGACTTGAAAACCTCTTTGACTCCTTCCCTCTTGGTGCCCTCCCAATGCGTCCTGACCAACCCGCCCGATCGATCAGCAACCGCCGCCAGTTCCTGTGCCGTCTGGGAACGGCATCCGCGGTCGGATACGCCGCCTACTTGGCTCATCAAGTCAGCCCCTCCCCGCTGAGCACCGACGCCAACGGATTGCTGGGGCAGGGCAGGGCACTTTGGGCAGCCGAACCAAACGAGACGGGCTCTTCCACCAGCACCGGCTATCTGAAGCAATCGCTGAAAGCCGGCATGATCCGAGCTGAGAAGTCGAACGCCGCCAACCCTTGGATCGAACGATTCCGAATCGCCAAAGAAGCGGGATTCGAAGGCGTGGAACCCAACACCTCACCCGGCATGGACGTCCAAGCCATGGTCGCCGCCTCCGCGGAAACAGGTTTGACGATCGACGGAACAGTTGGCGGATATCACTGGGGCACAACGCACACCAGCCCGGAAGCTGCGACTCGCAAGAAGGCTCAGCAGTTGCTCGAGGAATCGCTGCAACAAACCGCCGACTTGGGAGCGAACACCTTCTTGATCGTTCCTGGCCACGGCAAAGACGGCACGGCTGAAGAAGTTCGCCAGCGCGCCTTCGAAGCCCTCGATCGCGCCGTCCCGCTCGCTGAGAAACTGGGCGTCAAAATCCTGATCGAAAACGTCTGGAACCATTTCTTGTACGACCACGGGGGAGACGAAAACCAATCGGCTCAGCCTTTGGCGGAGTTCATCGACTCCTTCGACACACCCTGGATCGGTGTCCAATTCGACCTGGGGAATCACTGGAAGTACGGTGACGTGGCCGAGTGGGTGACGACGCTGGGACACCGGATCGGCAAACTGGACATCAAAGGGTTCTCCCGTGAACAAGGTCGCTTCACCGACGTCACCGAGGGCGACATCGACTGGGCCAGCGTCCGCAAGGCACTCGCGGGAATCAATTTCCAAGGCTGGGTGGCCGCCGAAGTCGGTGGCGGTGACGCCGAACGGCTGAAGAAGATCCACGGCCAAATTGAATCGGCACTGCACTGCACCAAATCGCTGGCGCAAATCAAGGCAGAGACCGCGTGACAGCGTCGCAGCCAGAGGATCGAACCGACCAAGTTTCTGAAACGTCTTCCGCGGAGGCAGCCCCCGCGGAAACAGAACACGTCAGCGTGATGCCCAACGAGATCGTGCAGTGGGTTCGAGAAATCAACCCCACGACGGTCATCGATGGCACCTACGGTGGCGGTGGGCACACACGTTTGCTTGCCGAGGTGTTGGCGGATGCAGAAACCGCGTCCGGCACACCACGTGTGATTGCGATCGATCGCGATCCCGCGGTGGTTCGTCGTGATGAACAGAAGGCATGGATCCAAGACGATCCACGAATCGAATTGTTTCTTGGCAGCTACGAGAACTCGCCCAAAGCACTCGACGCCTTGGACCTCCCCCATGCAGATGCTTTGGTGCTGGACCTGGGTTTGTCCAGTGATCAACTGGCCGACCGAAACCGAGGGTTCACCTTCACGATCGAGGACGCGGAACTGGACCTGCGGTTCGATCCTGAAAACGGAGTCCCGGCTTACCGTTGGCTTCAACAACACAGCGAAAAAGAAATCGCCGACGCGATCTATCAATTTGGCGAAGAACGATTCAGTCGTCGCATCGCCAAACAGATCGTCTTGCGAGCCCGCGAGCGGAACCCGGTCACCAAAGTGGGCGAGCTGGTGGAGATCTGCCGTCGCTGTGTGCCTCGTTCACGCAACCACGATATCCATCCTGCCACGCGTACGTTTCAGGCTCTGCGGATCGCTATCAATGACGAACTCGGCGGACTGACGCGAACCCTGCAGTCCGCTCCCGACTGGATCGCGCCCGGTGGACGAGCCGTCATCATCAGCTTTCATTCGCTGGAAGACCGAATCGTCAAGAACGCGTTCCGAGAGGACGACCGCTGGGAAATCCTGACGCGAAAACCGCTGCGTCCCACCGACGAAGAGGTCCAAGCCAACCCTCGCAGTCGCAGCGCCAAACTCCGCGTCGCCCAGCGGGTGTAGCTTTCGCAGAATCACGGAGGTATCCAGGCGGCGTTTTTCGTTCGAGGTCTCGCCGCGAAAGGTTCGGTGTTGTGAAACGCATTCGTTCGCACAAGTTTTCATCCCGGTAGGGATGCCAATCGCAAACATTTCGCAGCCCAGGCCCGGCCGTTGAGGGCTGCCCGACGGAACAGTTGAGGACAACTGTTCTACTCTGATGCTCGGCCTCTGTTCGCTTCGCTCATGCACCTGAGCCGCGTCACTCGCCGCGAGAAACGAGCCAGCCTTCTGGTGGCGGTGGCAGATCAAACGCGTTGTGATAATCACGCTGACGCAGTTCGATCCAAACCAATGTCTCTTCCGCGAGCGATTTGTTCGCCGGTGAAAAAGCCGACCGGCGGACCGCTTCGGAAATGCGTTCCTTGGCCGTCGTGAAGTCTTGCCGGGCTGCCGCTGCGATCGACGTGTTGATCAGTGCCGCTGGGTTTCGGGGATGAGATTCCAACACTTGGTTCCAAACCTGTTCCGCCATCGGCCAATTGCCCGATCGAGCCAGTTCATTGCCGCGCCGAATCGCTCGGCTACCAGGCAACATGCGTGGGGAGGCCAACGCGACCTGTTGACGAACAACGCTGGCGGCCAGCAATCGCTTGGTCTCTAGGATTGCTGCACGACGGGTTCGCTCCGCCACATCAGGAACATTCATCAGTTGCGGGTAGCGTTGTGAAATCAACGCTTCGTCCACCGTGATTGGCATCCCGGCGGATTTCGTGCCGGGCTGCAAACCGGTCAACCGCCAAGAAAGGCTGACTTTGTCTTCGCGTTCTTCGTGCCCGGTCGCTTGCAAAATCTCGCCATGCAACAAGTATTGCAGTCCCTGGCGTCGGGCGGCGGAACTGACCGCCATGTCACTCGGTTCTTCCTCGAACCCCGAGACCAGCCGAATGGTTGCCACCCCCTCCAATTGATCCGCTGCGATCAATTGCCAACGAGAAGGCGGGTCCGACAACAGAGCCTCTTCAATTGGTTCGGCCCATTCATCCGGTCCCGAGATGCCCATGAAAGCGACTTGTGTGGGCTCCACCGTCAATTCCGGAGGACGCCAAACATGGACGGGAGCCACGGTTTTGCAACCCACCAGTAGACACCAAGCAGCGCATACCCCCAGCCACGCACCTCGAGACACCCAAGGTGAGGGCCAACGTCGCTCGATGGGAATCGCCGAGCCTAGCATGCGGAAAATGGGGTTCCTTCCAATTGGAGAGCCGGATCCAGGCAGAAAGGGATCCGATCTGGACGGTAGCCAAACAGAACGCTTCGCAGCAAGTTATCTTGTGTGAACTAGACTAAGAATCTGTCCGTGAAACTCGTTCTCGCCCCGCGTTGATTTTTGTATGGCTTCGTTGTTCGTCATTCGAGGACGTGACCAGGGAAAACACTTCCAGCTCGCTTCAACCGTCACCCGACTGGGACGGGAATCCAGCAACAATGTGCAGTTGCTCGACAACGAGGCCTCACGCAGTCACGCCGAGATTCGCGGCGATGGAACCGGCCGTCGCTACGAACTGGTCGATTTGGGCAGCAGCAACGGAACGCTGGTCAACAATCGCAAAATCACTCGGCACGTTTTGACCAGCGGCGATCGGATTGAGATCGGCTCCACGCTGCTGATCTTCACCGGAACCGGCAACGTGTCCGCCCTCGATGCGGCTCACGGCGTCGACATCGTTCGCCAAGTCCGGGGGGGCGACGCCAGCAACATTGTTTCGTCGCTGTCTCGAGAAGGAGTCGTCTCGCCGTACTCACCGGAGGGAGCCTCCTCGGGCGCTGTCCCCACCCCCAAGCCAACGTCCGCGCCCACGGCCCTGCCGCCGCCGATCCCGCCGCCAGTCGAAACGGGGGCGGATCCAGCTCGCAGTGCGGGAAAGAATCCCTCGGTCGTCACTCCCGAACGAACCGGGCAATTCCATGGGCCACCCGTCATCGGCCGACTCGATGCCGACCGATCGCTCGAAGTGATGTACTTAACCGCCATCGCTGTGGGACGGACCGATGACCTGGACGAAGTTCTGGATCGAGTCTTGAAACTGGTCTTCGACTGGGTCGAGGCTGATCGTGGATGCATCATGCTTCGCGACCCTGAAACCAAGCGACTGACTCCGGCTGCCAGGTGCGACCGAGACTCGGCGAGCGATGGCCCCCAACCCAAATCGACGTCCAAATCCCACGACCGAATTCAGATCAGCCATACGATTTTGGATTACGTGCTGCAACACAAACAGGGCGTTCGCACCAACGACGCACTGGACGACGAACGATTTGATTCCGCCGCATCGATTGTGCAAGGCGGCGTTCGCGAAGCCCTCTGCGTTCCTCTGCAAGGTCGCTACGAAATCGTTGGCATGTTGTACGTCGACACTTACACCACGCCGGGAGAACTGGTTCGCAAGGGCGGGGCAACTCGCTTCCATGATGAACACCTCCGGTTGATCACCGCGGTCGGACACCAAGCCGCACTCGCGATCGAGGACACGTTCTACTACTCCGCACTCCTGCAAGGCGAACGTCTGGCCGCGATGGGCCAGACGATTGCGACGCTGTCACACCACATCAAGAACATCCTGCAAGGAGTTCGCGGTGGCAGCTACCTGATCGAATCGGGATTGCAGAAGGATGACACCGAAGCCATCCGTCGTGGTTGGTCCATCGTCGATCGCAACCAAGAACGGATCAGCAACCTCGTGCTCGACATGCTGACGTTCTCCAAAGAACGTGACCCGGTGCTGCGAGAGGGCAACCTCAACGAGGTCGTTCATGATGTGGTCGAACTCATGCAGAGCAGGGCAGGGCAGGGCGAAATCGAACTGGTTTCGGAGACGGAAGACACGCTGCCAATTGCAACCTTCGACGGCGAAGCCATCCACCGGGCGGTTCTGAACTTGGTCACCAACGCGATTGACGCGGCCACCAAGAGAGTGCTGGTCAAAACGTTCTACGATGCCGCTCAAGGCTGGATCGTTGACGTTGAAGACGACGGCGAAGGCGTCCCCAAAGAAGACCGCGAACAAATCTTCTCGTTGTTTGAATCCAAGAAAGGTGCTCGCGGAACTGGGTTGGGCTTGCCCGTCAGCGCCAAAATTCTTCGCGAACACGGGGGTTCGTTGACCGTTGACGATTCCCCCAGTGGCGGAGCCCGCTTCCGAATGATCTTGCCCGCCACCGGCACCGACATCAACGAACTTTCGCGAAGCGAAACCCAGGCGTAGGGACCGTTAAGCAGGTACGCAGGTGTCATCGGGTATGTGAGCCGCTGGCGTTAGCCACGGTTTTCACGCACAACCGGGGCTAACGCCCAAACGGCTCACATGGTTGTGCTTGATCACTCCTGCCGACCTGCTTAGAACGGCGTGAAGAGCATCGGCAGTCGCGGAGCACGTTCGAAAAATAAATGGTGGCTGGCGTCTGGGTTTCGCCCCGGATGGGGCCGTCGTGCTTAGCTCGGGGCGGAAGCCCCGAGAGACCGATGCCGGAAAACAAACGGTCGCCCCGGATGGGGCCGCCGTGGGAGTTGGGGGAGTCCCTCGCTCACGCTTCGGGTTGTGATGGGTGGTCTTGGCCGACTCTGGTTCAGCAACAATTGATGAGCGAGACATTCCCGCCAGGTTGAGATGCCGTCACTTAGAACTCCAACGAGTCAAAGAACTCCGATGGCTTGTCCAGTTCACTCTCGTTGGATCTTGGCTCGCGTTGGCCGCCGACGAGGTCTCGGATCTCGGAATAGGGCGAGTACATCACAACGACCAAATTTCGATTGTGAACAAAGATTTCGCAGTCCGACCCTTCAATACCGCCCACGCCTGATTGCATGGTCCCCGCCATTCCGTCCACTCCGGACCGGGCAACGGGACGAGAATTCGAGAGACGAATTCTCATATCTCGCAACAATTCCGCAATCGGAATGCTTGGATCGATTGCCGCCGGCAAATCAGCCACGACCAGCGAATACTGAGATCCAGTTTCCTTTCTTCTTCCGGTGAGCTCATGGACTGTTGTGCCGGGGAACTGCTGCGACTTGTCTCTTCGATCTTCGCCGGCCGGCATGTTGATCGTGTAGCCCTTGTAGCTCACCGATGTCCAACCGCTGTGCCGCGATCCCAAGTACCCGATCGCGAAAATCCCTCCTGCACACAGCACGACGCTCAGCACCCCGAGCCCTACGATCGTGCTGATGATCTTCACGGCAGCGTTCGACCCTCTACCCCGTTTCTTCGCAGGCTTGGGTGGCTGATATACGGTCACGGGTCCCGAGGGACGAAAGACCGAGCTCGGTGGTGCCGCAGCCGACCGGCCAGAACCCGAGGAGCTGGAACTGGGCAGGCTATCGAACAAGTTCTCGGGAGGAACGCTGATGGGCACAGCCGACGTCGCGGGAGCCCGAACGGTGAGCATCAACTCGCACTTCGGACACTTCACCTTCACCGCTCCCGTCGCGGCAGGAAGTTGCAAGGTCGTCTTGCAGCGAGGACAAACAATGCGATGTCCGGTCATCGAAACTCCCACGCGATTCATCACGCGAAACGTGATGCGACAATCAGTATGGCCCCGACACCAGTCTACCCCAATGCGACCGAGAGAGCTTCTCGCATCACTGGCAGCACTCGCTCTTTGACCTCATCGAGGGTGCCTTCCAAGAACGCACCCGCAGCGGCTTTGTGACCACCGCCTCCGAACTGACGAGCGACCTCGTTGCAATCCACGCTGCATCGACTACGGAAGCTCAGTTTGAAGCCACCTCGCACCTGGCCAACAAAGATGACGGCGGCTTGGGTGCCGCGAATGGCCAAGGTCAAGTTGATCGCGTCTTCGGTGTCGTTGGGTTGTGCGCCGCACAACTCAAAGTCTTCTTTGTGGACGGAGGTATAAACCAGCGTGCCATCCATCTCGGTGGTTGTCCGAGAAAGAATCAACCCGCGTAGTTTCAATCGCCCGAGCGTGTCACGTTCATAGAGATCGCCGTACACCTCACTGGGGACAACCCCTGCATCCATCAAACGGCCGATTGTTCGGTAGGTGTCCGATGTGACACTGGGGAACCGAAACCATCCGGTGTCCGTCGCGATTGCCGCGAACAACGGAGTCGCCATCGTTCGGGTCAGCGGCACCTTGAGCGCGTCCGCGGCCTGGACCACCAAATGACCGGTCGCTTCGGACTGATAGTCTTTGTACATCCTCGCCCCCAGCTCATCCTCCCCCACGTGATGATCAAGCACCATCTTGTCCGCGCGAGACGCGCGGATGACATCGCCCATGTCACCAAGTTGCGCCCACGCACTGGTGTCGAGGATCATGATGCAATCCGCTTTCACATCCTCGGCTTCGACGGAATCGCCCAGCACTTCGATGTTGCCGGCAGGATCCAGGAACGACAAAGCAGGCGGAGTTCGGTGAGCATTGATGATGCGAACGTCTTTTCCAACCGTTCGCAACACTTCTGCCATCCCCAGCTCACTGCCAAGCGCATCGCAATCGGGTCGAATGTGGCTGACCAAAACAAACGACTGATAGTGTTTGATTTGGTCAACAAACGCTTTCCAGTTGACTCCCACGAGCGGATCTTTCATTCAAGGTTGAGATGGCAGAGATGAAACCGTCTCTCGAACGGTTTGCAAATCAATTTGCAATTGTTGTTTTAAAGCAGAAGCGTCGGCAAACTTCTGCACGCCCCGCACTTGGCTCACCAAAGTCAGCGTTAGCATTTTGCCATAAAGGTCACCATCGTAGTCGAGCAGGTGAGCTTCGATTTTGGTTTCCTGGCGTTCGTCAAAGGTCGGATTGGGACCGATGTGAACCGCCGCAGGATGGCAGGTCCCGTCAACGGTTCCCTCCCATGATGCCAGAGCCGCGTACACGCCGTTTTCTGGAATCAATGTTTCGACGCCGCTCAGGTTCGCGGTGGGGAACCCCAGCGTTCGCCCCCGTTGCTCCCCTGTCGTCACGGTCCCGGTCAAACAGTAGCGGCTGCCGAGCATTTGATTGGCCAGCGGAAGATCGCCCGATGCGATGGCCTCACGCACCCGTGAGCTGCTGACCAGGCGTTCGTCGCGAACCGATGGCACCACGATTTCGACGTCGATTTGACGTTCATCCGCCAACTCTTTCAGACGAGTCGTGTTGCCAGCCCGATCGCGTCCGAAGAAGAAATTCGGCCCTTCGATGATCGCTTTGCCCGACAGTTGTTCCACGATCAATCGCTGAAAGAACTCTTCCGCGGTTTGGTTCAAAAATTCGCGAGTTGCCTCGCAGACCAGCAAATGATCGATCCCCAACTCGGACATCAGCTCCGCCCGGCGGGGCAGGGTGGTCAGCTTGGGCGGTGCCCCGTGAGGCCGCAGCACCGACGCGGGGTGCGGGTCCATCACGATCGCGATCGCTTTGCCGCCAACCCGTTCGGCATGTTGTCGAACCCGGTCCAGCAACGCACGGTGCCCCAGGTGCACCCCATCAAAGTTGCCAATGCTGATCGCGCCTCCTTGAAGCGATTGATGCAGGTCGGGGTCGCCCGCGAGGTCGCTCAAGTAAATCAGGGAGGTCATTCAATCGGGGCAGGGCAGGGGAGGAACCAAAAGGAATCAGGCAAGCGTGCTCAGTATGCCTGATTCACCTCGATTTCGTCAGATCCCATCGCGTTCACTCGCGTCCGTCGTCATTTCATCCGCAACGATTGCCAGTGAGTCCAAAACATGCACCGCGGTCATCCCAGCGAGACTGACCCGCGCCGCCGCTTCATCGCCGCTGCGGCCATGAATCCAAACCCCTAGCCTCGCCGCATCGGAACCGCTCAGCCCTTGCCCCAACAGAGATGTCACCACCCCGGTCAACACATCGCCGCACCCAGCGGTCGCCATTCCGGGATTGCCCGTCGTGTTTTGCCAGATGGAACCTGGCTGGCCATCCCTTTTCGAAACGACGTGCGATGGCCCGCCTTTGACGACGATGGTCCATCCCAATCGCCCGGTCAATTTCTCCGCCGCCTTGAGCTGCGCATCGACGTCGTTCGCGGACGCCCCCGTCAACCGTTGCAGTTCACCCGGATGCGGCGTCAAGACGCAGGCCGCATCGTTGCTGCTTCGCTGAAACCGGTCGTCACGCAACCAATCCTGCTCGGCAATGATGTTCAGCGCATCGGCGTCCAAAACCACTGGCAAATCTTTTTTCGCCAGCAAACCTGCGACGATCGTGGCACTCCCAGGTCCCCTTGAGATCCCAGGACCACATCCGACGGCGGCCTGAGCGGGCAAGCGTTCCCGCAAGGATTCCCACGCCGAATCAGCAAACTTCTGACCGTCGTCCGACATCCCATGGGTCATGATCGCGGGATGGAACCCTGCCACGCAGTCCAAAATGCAATCGGGAACCGCTGCGGCGACCAGCCCCGATCCTGTGTGTAGCGCCGCGATGGACGACAACGAGACCGATCCCGCCATGCCGCGCGAACCACCGACCAACAACACCCGACCAAAATTGCCTTTGTGGGCGGACACATCCCGACGTGGAATCCGCAGCGGAGGCGGGTTGGTAGACTGAGTCAAAATGGTTGGCGTCACAACAGATGACATTTCAAGCTCGGGGATTGTCGATCGTGGCAGGCAGATGAAGATCAAGGTATCAATCAGAGAGTCAACAATGCAAACGACGTGCAATGACCGAGCGGTTCAAGGGATCCAAGTTCACGCTGCCGTTTGGGCTGACGTCGCCGTCACCACCGCCAGTTCACTGGACTCGTGATGCCCGCTCGATCGCCACCTCTGTTTGCCATGCCGCCCACCCCGCTTCGCCGAATCCTGCTTGGCCTGGCCGTGTTTCTGACGATCTGCGCCGTCGCGATCATTGCCTACGTGCAAATGGGCTGGACGCTCAGCGACGCGATTTACATGGTCGTGATCACGATCTTTGGTGTCGGCTACAGTGAAGTCAAACCAGTCGACACCCCCGCCTTGAGAACCCTGACCATCGCGATCATCGTTCTGGGATACGGCGCGGCCATCTACACCGTCGGCGGATTCATTCAGTTTTTGGTCGATGGCGAACTCCAAAGCCTCCTTAGGAATCGAAAAATGAGCCAAGGCATTGCCAGTCTTCGAGGGCACACGATCGTGTGCGGCTTCGGACGAATGGGCGTTCGTGTTGCCGAAGAACTTCAACAACTTCACCAGCCGTTTGTGGTGGTCGATGAAAGCACATCGCGAGTCGAACAAGCCCAACAGGCTGGGATGCTGGCCATGGTCGGCAACGCCACGGACGAGGACACGCTGCTGGCCGCCGGCATCCGTCAAGCGCGAGGTTTGGCCACGTTGCTGCCCGACGATGCCGCCAACGCCTTCATTTGTGTGACAGCGAGAGATCTCGCCGACACGGTCGAGATCGTTTCGCGAGCCGAAAACCATTCGGCTCAAAAGAAACTGATCCGCTGTGGAGCCAACCATGTTGTGATGGCGGCGACAATCGGTGCCATGCGTGCCACTCAGTTGCTCGTTCGTCCGACAGCCTCCGCCGTGCTCGAATCGTATGGGCTCTCGCACGGGATCAGCGAAGAGCTTTCCGCGATCGGATTGAGCCTGGAAGAACTGGAACTGACCGCCCACTCACCCTTGGTTGGCAAACCGCTGGGTGACATCCAAGTTCGCGGCAACCGAGGTTTTTTGATCGTCGGTGTCAAACGGGACGAAGCTCCGATTCAGATGAATCCCAGCGGCAGCTTGATCTTGAAAGCCAAAGACATCGTGATCGTGGTTGGCCATCAAAACGACATTGCGGAACTGTGCTTGGCTCACAAGGTGCAACGGCACGAGATCCTTTATCGCGGGGTCAAAGCCTGACCGGCGCCAACGATCAGGACGCCTGCTTCGTCACTTTGCTTCGGAAGATTCGTCCGCGGGCGAAGTTTCCGCTTTGGCATTCGCGATTCCACTGGCGATCAAACCGGCCAAGTAGCCGCCTTTGAAGCCCGCGTCGATGTTGACCACCGCCACATTCGCGGCACACGACGTCAGCATGCCCATCAACGGGGTCAGCCCGGCGAAATTGGCTCCGTACCCCGTGCTGGCGGGCACTGCGATGACCGGTGTTGCCACGTGACCTGCCAGTGCGGCGGGCAGGGCACCTTCCATCCCCGCGACCACCACAATGGCAGCTGCGGATCGCAATCGAGGGACCGCGGCCAGCAATCGCTGCGGCCCCGCGACACCGATGTCATCAATCCGTTCGCAGGCAATTCCCATCCAAGCCAAGGTCTCGGCGGCCTCTTCTGCCACGCCTGCATCCGTGCTGCCAGCGGTGACGACAGCGACGTGAGTCGAGTGACCTTCGATGCCAATCGGCTCCAAACTCTCGTCCCCACAGCCGATTCGCAGCGTGTGAGCGGCGGGGTTGTACCGCGTGTTTTCAAACACTCGCCGCAACTGAGCCGCCGCGGTCGCATCAATTCGTGTGATCAAGCACCCTTGGCCGACTGCGATCTGAATTTGCACGATCTGAGTCATCAGATCGGTTGATTTGCCTTCTCCATAAATCACTTCACCAAAACCACAGCGAGCTTGGCGGCCCAAATCCACGGTCGCGCCGGGCAAGGTTTGCATCTCGGCGGAGGCCCCCAGTGAACACGCCTGGATCGATTCCACGGCGGATTCCACGTTGGTTTGCCCCGCTGCGAGGTCCTGCAAAATCTGAAGCAGGGCAGGGGAGGGCGGCTGATTGGAGGGTGGGTTCATAGCGTTCTGCTTGACTTTCCGGCCAGGATCCTTCTGACCGTCCTTGCGTGTTTCGCACCGGACAACTTAAATGCGAGACCTTCAAACATAGCCGATTCCCCCGCATTTGGATGCAGATCTGAGATGAAAAGTTGTGTGCTAGCCTATTCCGGTGGTCTCGATACGTCCGTCATTCTGGGCTGGCTCCAGGACCAAGGCTACGAAGTCCACTGCGTCTACGTGGATCTTGGACAGCCCTGTGAAGACCGCGACGCCATCATGGAGAAGGCTCGCACCTGCGGGGCCAAGTCGTCTCGTTTGGTCGACGTCCGGGAAGAACTGTGCCGTGATTTTGCGTTCCCCGTGTTGGCATGGCAAGCCAAGTACGAGCAAATCTATCTGCTGGGCACCTCGATCGCTCGCCCCCTGATCAGCAAGGTTTGCCTGGAAGTCGCTCGCGAAGTCGGTGCGACCGCCTACGCTCACGGAGCAACCGGCAAGGGCAACGACCAATGCCGTTTCCAACTGGCAGCCGAAGCGCTCGACCCAAACATCGAGATGATCGCCCCGTGGCGAATCAAATCGTTCCGCGACGCCTTCCCAGGCCGCACCGAACTGATCGAGTACTGCGACGTCAAACGAATTCCCGTCAAAGCCTCGACCGCGAAACCGTACAGCAGTGACGAAAACGTCCTGCACATTTCCTATGAAGCCGGCCAACTGGAAGAACTCGACGTCAACGGCGTTGAGCTGGTCGAATTCGGCATGGGCGTTTCGCCACAAGCTGCTCCTGACAAACCAGAAGAAGTCACAATCGGCTTCGAATCCGGTGTGCCAAAGACGCTGGATGGAAACGCCGTCAACGCCTTGGAAATGGTTGAGCAACTCAACGACATTGCGGGCCGCAATGGCGTTGGCCGGATCGACATGGTGGAAAACCGATTCGTCGGCATGAAGAGCCGTGGCGTCTATGAGTCGCCCGGCATGACTGTGTTGTACGATGCGTTGATGTACATCGAACAACTCACCATGGACCGCGACCTGATGCACCTTCGCGACCGCATGGCTCCCGAAGTCGCCGAATTGGTTTACTACGGTTTTTGGTACACACCCAAGATGGACGCGTTGCTGTCGTTCATCGAAACGGCGCAGCGTCCCGTGACCGGCGAAGTCACGCTGCAACTCTACAAAGGCAACATCATGGTGTCTTCGCGAACCAGCCCGAACAGCTTGTACGACGAAGAAATCGCGACCATGGAAGGCGGCGGCACGTACAACCAAGACGACGCCGAAGGGTTCTTGCGAATCCAAGGGTTGCCTTCGCGAGTCCAGGGCCGCGTTTCACCACGCAAGTTCTGATTCACTGACCAACCGACTCAAGCGGCCGCGAAAGCCGCTGCCAATCAACGCCGACGGCGAGGTTCATCCCTCGCCGTTTTTCGTTGACCATCGACTCCTGCTGGCGGCGTGTTCGCGTTCCATGACGCCGACAGGCAGGTCAAGCGATCAACGTTCCGCCGATGCCCATTCGTCTAGCACGTCATCTGGCAACGGTTCGCCTCCCGCAGGCGAAATCAACGCTTGAACCGTCAGCGGTGGAGTCGTTTCGGGCAAGAAGTACCCATTGCCTTCCACGGTCACGACGCAAACACCGCCTTCCGTGGCCCCGCCCAGGCCTTTTCCTGAAGGCGGGTTGATCGCGCCGCCAATCGAAGCCACATCCAGATCGTAGGGTTCCATCCACGACTGGGTCATTGATTGCATCTGGCCCTCGACCAGCAAGATTGTCTTGGTGGCTCCATCCGTCGCTTGCCTTGGCCCGAGTGGTCCGGTGCTCGGGAACAGCGTTCCGGAACCGGTCACCAAATGATAGACGGTGCCGGTGCCCCAACCGCTGCTCTCAGGATGCCGGTAGACGGTCGGCGTTTGACTGTAAATCATCGCTTGGTTTTCCCCTTCATTCCAAGCCACCTCTTTGTCGATCTGATTGAACAGAGCGTCTTCATCCAAGTAGGGCAGGATCGTCACTCGCCACGAGTGCAACTTCCGCCCGGCCCCGTCCGTTGTGTACGGGGCAGGGTAGACCCCATGGTCAGTGGCGTACGCATTCAGAGCGGAAGCGATCTTTTCCATGTTCTTGATGCTGCTCAGCCGTTGACGGCCCGTGCGAATTTTCGTGGCCGTCCGACTGCCAACCTGAATCGCGGCGATCAGCCCGGCCCCGATGAGCAACAACGCCAATCCGGCGGCAACAAACCAGATGGCCGACTTTTTTCGTTTCCCAGGCCGATTCGCTTGCGATCGCACTCCAGCGAAATCAGGCATCGTGATTTCACGCCCGCAAACGACGCAGTCGCCCGTGCGTCCGCTGAACTCATCTTCCACCTCAGTTTGCGACTGGCAGTGTGGGCAAGTGAACAGAAACGTCATACGATCCTTTCCAGCAATTCAATGATGCACCGCGTGTGCGTCCAGCCACCAATTTAGACCATCTCGCCACGACCTGGATCACGAACCACCCCATGAAAATTGTTTTGCAGCGGAGTCAACAAGCCAGCGTTTCAGTGGACGGCGAAATTGTCGGACAAATCGAGCGTGGATTGGTGGCCTTGATCGGGATCGGCCACGACGACACCGAGGCCACCGCGTCCGCCTTGGCGGACAAGACCGCTGGCCTGCGAATCTTCTCCGACGAAAGCGGAAAGATGAATCGCAATGTGCTCGACGCCGGTGGCGACGTGCTCGCGATCAGCCAATTCACCTTGCTGGCTGATTGCCGCAAGGGACGCCGCCCCGCATTCACGGACGCCGCGCCTCCCGGCCAAGCCAAAGCTCTCTACGAGCACTACGTCCAAGAACTTCGGAAGACTGGAATGTCTGTCCCCTGTGGAATCTTCGCCGCCGACATGGCCGTTTCACTCACTAACGACGGCCCTGTCACAATCATCCTGGAACTCTGAGGAAGATAACCGGCAGGACTCGTGGCCTCGTCCACTACGAAAGCCTCTCAACGTCGGGGCAGGGCAGTGGGCCAATGGGGGCGAGCCACCTGCTGTCCCATTCCTGGCTGAGTCACGTCCGGCTCAATCGCCCCCGGCTGAGCCTGAGACGGCCATCCAAAGTTCGACGGTGACTCCTGTGGCGAAGTGATGCGGGGTTGCCACTGCGGCGGCTCGCGAGACTCCCAGGGCGCAAACAACGACGGACTGGTGTAGTCCGGATTGATCTCGTCCTGACTGGGAACGGCGTAGCGATCATTGTCCATTCGGACACGTTGCCGCAACCGATCCAGAATCTCATGGTCCCCCCAGGCCAAGTACATGAACAACCCGAGTTGGCCCCAAACAAAAATGTTGGCGAGCGGGCTGCTTCCGAAAAACTTGAGCGCCGTGCCGAATGACTTCTTCACCCGCATGGATCCCCGGCTGAAATCCAACGCCCAGATTTCGTCCAAAATCAAATGGGTCATGAACCCAACAATCACGGCACTTGACTTGTAGACTCGAATCGCTTCGCTGGGACAAGGCATCAGCATGTACGCGATCAGCCCCGCGACCAGAGCCGCCGGAATGCTGTGCCACATCCCACGGTGAACGGTGAATTTCCGGAACCCTTCCACCGCGACGAACCGAATCGCGACATACACAATCATGGCCGCCAGCGCCATCGCTTCGTGGGTCAGCCCCATGTCACGCCATCGATCGATCATCAGCATCGGCACGACCGCGGACAGAAACATGGTCGTTTCGCGAAGCGGCACGCCTGAGTCGCTGTCCAAATCCGGCAACATCCCCGACACACTGCACAGCCCGCCGGCCAACAGCGCACTCTCCATCGACATCCCTTGATCGACCACGCCCCAATATCCATAGGCGCACCCGACAACGGTGCTCGTCGAGATGTGGGTTTTGAAACCAGCCAATGAAACGCGAACAGATTGAGAGGCAACGGGCAGGGAAGGGCGGTCCGAACAAATTTCGAGCACGACCGCCCACCACGCCGCGAGGGCGGAGCAGGGCGGTGGCGCACCGAGAACCATTGCCGTTACCAAATCCGAGCTCCCGCCCGCCACCGGAAAAATTCGCCACGCCAACCGAGCCTCCGATCTCGGCGATCGATCCGAAAACCACCGCCAAAAAAATTGCTGTTCGCCCTGCCCCTTCGCTTTTGCTACAAGCGTCAAAACGGTTCGGATCCGTTGCAGCGATGAAAGTGCGCTCATGCAGACTTACGACATTCTGATGACAATCATCTTGGTCGGCGCAACCCTCTTGGGCGCGATCCGTGGATTTGCATGGCAACTCGCCTCAATCGCTTCCATCGTTGTCAGCTACGCCGTCGCGTATCACTATCGCGAACCGTTCAGCCAGAACATTCATGCAGCGGCGCCGTGGAATCAATTCCTGGCAATGTTCATCCTGTTCGTCGGAACCTCTTTCGTGATCTGGGTCGCACTGCGGATGGTCAGCGGAATGATCGACCGAATGCGTCTGAAAGAATTTGACCGTCAAGTCGGAGCCCTGTTTGGACTCGCCAAAGGAGCCCTGCTGTGCACGATCATCACGCTCTTCGCGGTCACGCTGTTTGGTGAACGAATTCAACACGCAATTGTCGCCAGCGAGAGCGGCCGACTGATCGCCCGCGTGCTCGCCGAGTCCAACTCAATCATGCCGCCGGAACTGCGGAGCGTCGTCCAACCGTACCTGGAACAATTTGGGGAGGAGCAACTCGGCGACCAACCGGATTCAGCCGAACCTTGGCTCTCGCAATCCCAGACGCCAGCGAACATCAATCCGAATGTCGACCCAAATTGGCTCCAGCCGAACGCTCAACCAGCGAACCACTTCCGACCACAAAACGGCTTCCAACAAGCCCAGCAAAATGCGACTCCCAATGGCCTGAGATCGCAGTCATCATTCGGCGGTTTCGGTGGCACAACCACACCGGCCATCGACTCGGCCGCGGGCCCGCAACAGCAGGCTCCGACATGGCGGCAATCCGCAACGCCGCAGTGGCAAACGCCGCGTCGTTGATCGCCCGACCGGCCAGCGAAAGCGATCGCGATCAAGCAACCGCGACGATCGCGAATGCTCGGGGCGGGGCATGCCCGAGATCGCCGGGGCCCCAGCCATCTCCAACGTCACGAAACCAAACCCCAGATGCAGAAAACGCCTGAAACACGGGTTTTACACACCTCGAATACAACATAAGGGGCATTATCGGACGTTGCGGGGCGGTCGAAATCCGCCCTGATTCCCCGTGCCGATCCCATCGGCGTCCGCCCGTCCCAGCCAACATCCCGTCACCGAGACGTTCGCTCGGCGACCGAAACTTCCGCTCGCGTCGGCCTCAGTTCTCTTCCAAGAAGACGCCGAGCCGACGGAACTTTTCGTAGCGTTGCTGGAGCATCTGATCGACCGGCATCGCTTCCAATTCAGACAACTGACGCGACAGATAAGTCTTCATCCGAGTCGCCATTTGATGGTGGTCACGATGAGCGCCACCGAGCGGTTCTTCGAGCACATCATCGACGACGCCCAAACGCAACAAATGGTCGCTCGTGAACCGCAGCGCCGCGGCCGCTTTGGGTGCGTGTTCGTGACTCTTCCACAGAATCCCGGCACAGCCTTCCGGGCTGATGACGCTGTAGTAAGCGTGCTGCAAAACCGCGACTCGATCGCCGACGCCGATTCCGAGAGCACCACCGGATCCACCTTCGCCGATCACGACGCAGATCACCGGGGTCTTCAGATCGCTCATCATGAACATGCTCTCTGCGATCACTTGAGCCTGGCCGCGTTCCTCGGCACCGATCCCTGGATAGGCTCCGGGCGTGTCAATGAAACAAATGACCGGCAAGCGATATTTCTCGGCCATTTTCATTTTCACCATGGCCTTGCGATAACCTTCCGGATGAGCGCAACCAAAGTGACAAGCCGCACGTTCCTTGTAAGTCCTTCCTTTTTGGTGACCGATCACCATCACCTTGAATCGATCCAACTTCGCGAAACCGGACAGCATCGCGCGGTCGTCGCCAAAGTGTTTGTCACCGTGCAATTCGACAAATTCGTCAAACGCTAAGTTGAGGTAATCACGCGTGTAAGGCCGGTTCTTATGACGAGCCACTTGGACCGTTTGCCACGGATCCAGCGATGAGTACGTCTCTTTCAGTTTGGCAACACGAGCCAAACGCAACGATCGAATCGCTGAGTCAATTTCTTCACTGCGATCGGTGTTCCGTTCTAGCGAAGCGATTTGCTCCTCCAGATCCGCGATCTCGTTTTCAAATTCCAATCCGGGTCCGGCCATCGCTCAGTTTTCCTCTTCTTCGTCGCTGGTAGGTTCGGGGCGTTTGATCATGTCCTCAGCGGATTTCATGGAACCGTCTTCGTCGAAGACGGTCACCTCCGGCCGACGAGGACGCTTCCGCCAAACTTCGATGTTGCGGAAGACTTTCAAGAACTCCCACACCGATTCCGGCCGGGCGTCGGGCGACTTCGCCATCATGCTTTTGACCAAGTCCGCAAAGTCCTTGGTCACGTTGTCGTTGTAGACAATCGGGCTGGGGATCGAAGCGGACAGGTGCTTCGACAACAAATCGTTGGGAGTCTGCCCGGTGTAAGGCGGCTTGCCTGTGCAGGCTTCGAAGAGCACACATCCAAACGAATAGATGTCGCTGCGTTCGTCACACAACTTCCCGCGAATTTGTTCGGGAGGCATGTAACTGCGTGTGCCTTGGATGTTCTTGGCCTTGTAGAACATCTTGCTCAAACCGGTTCGCTTCCGTTCGGTGATCGTGAAGTCAATCAGCTTGGTCTCACCGGTATGCGAAACCAGATAATTGTCTGGTTTGATATCGCGGTGAATCCAGTTCTTCGTGTGCATGTAGTAGAGGCCTTCGGCGGCTTGCTCGATGACTTTGTCGAGCATGTAGGCCAGGGAGTCAGGCCCCTTGCGAAGCGCCTGCTTCATGTTCATTTCACTGAACAATTCCAGCACCAAGAATGGCCGCCCGTTCTCGACGCGGTGATCGATCATTTTGATGATCCGCGGGCTGTTGAGCGTTTTGCCGACGTTGTATTCGTGCTTGAGCGACGCCAGCTCGGCTTTGTCGTTCGACATCGACTGCCGCAAAATCTTGAGCGCGTATCGCTTCTGGTCCCCTTCATCAATCGCTTCCCAAACTTCAGCGGTCGATCCGATGCGGATCAAACGAGCGAGTCGATAAGGGCCTAGAAAGTCGCGTGATTTGGACATCGAGCGGCTGGGGCATTGTCGGAAACGGGACCATCGAGTTGAACGATCAAAACGATTTTGTGGCTTGGCATGATAGTCCAACGGGCCCCACAGCCGAAAGACGTGTGCCGGACACCCCAAGCCCCCCGGGTGGCAGTCGAGATCCCGCCCGGAGCGAAGCCGTCAGCGCATGCGAGGCCAAGAAAATCTGCACCGCCCTGCCCTTCCCCGCCTATTCACTTCGAATTCAGCGGGCGGCATCCCCCAACAGAAGGCCGATCACTGGGCGGCGAGTGGTCTGCCACGACTTATTCGGAGGGTAGTGGACGAGGCGACGAATCCTGAACTGGCGTCAAATCCAAGGACTCGTCGCCTCGTCCACTACGATCAACCCTCACTTTTAGCTGTGACAGACCGTTCGCAATTCCGAATACAGCTCGCGAATTCGGCGGGTCATCGTTTCGTGCCGGAAGACATCGGTGAATCGAGCCTGGCCCTCCCGCCCCATCCGCTGACGAAGTCCGGCGTCGCCAACCAAGCGGATCATCCGATCCGCCAAGTCATCGACCTGCCCTGCCCCAACCAGATATCCCGTTTGGTCGTCGATCACGACTTCACGAGCCCCGTCGATGTCGTAGCTGATTGCCGGACGCCCGGCGATCAGGGCCTGCGGAAGAGCTCGTGCCAAACCTTCTCGGTAAGAAGCGTGAACCAAGATGTCCATCGCACCGATCATGGCGGGCACCTCCGAAGGAGGCACCAAACCGGTGAAAATGAAGTGCTCTTTCAATCCCAGTGACTCAATCTGCTGTTCGAGTTCAGCACGCAGGATGCCGTCTCCGACCAGCAGAAACCGCACGTTGGGATAGCGGTCCGCGACGCGTTTGGCGGCGGAAATCAGATCGACGTGGCCTTTCAGATGAAACAGGCGAGCGATCTTGCCCACCACCACATGTTCCGTTCCCAAACCATACTTCTGTCGCACCGTTTCTCGATGATCCACCGCGTGAACGAACGGGTCGACATTCATGCCACTGTGAATCGTCACAAATTTCTGGCGTGGAGCGACACCCGCATCCACCATCAAGTCCGTCATCGCATCGGCGACCGAGATCAGTTTGTGACAACGTGATGCGGCCCAGCGTTCACAACCCACGAAGAAATCATGAGCCGGCCTGGACTGGTAATCATGAAAGGGCGCGCCATGGACCGTGTGAACGACCACCGGGCGTTTGCCAGTGGACCTTCGCTTCAGGCCCCATCCCACATGCCTGCCGAGCAAGCCGCCTTTGGCACTGTGTGTGTGAACGACATCGGGATCAAACGCCAACAACGTTCGCCGCAAATCACGAGCGGCACGCCAATCGTTGACAGGATGAATCGCACGCCGCAAGGAATCGAGCAGCTCGATTGGCAGCCCGTCCAGTTCAAACCGCCCTGCCCTGCCCTCTGCATCAACCCCAGGCCGGTCAACACCAGACCGGTCAACGGCGACCGCACCAGAGCGAACGCGAGCGGCCAACAAGTCACCTTCAGGACCAACGGCGGGCCCCGTCACGAGCAAGACCTCGTCCCCATGAAGGTGAACGAGGTCCTGGCAGTTGTGCAGCGTGTTCTCTTGCGCACCGCCAATGATCATTCGGGTGATCACATGAGCGATACGCATGAAAGGTTTTAAGCCCCGAACTCAAGGCGACGAACGCCGAGTTGCTGTTGCAAACGATTGACGATGGCAGTGTGCATTTGGCTGACGCGAGATTCCGACAGGTCCAAGGTGGCCCCGATCTCTTTCATCGTCAGTTCTTCGTAGTAGTACAGGATGATGATCAGACGTTCGTTGCGATTCAACCCTTTGGTGACCAAACGCATCAGATCGTTTTTCTGAACGCGGCGGGTGGGGTCTTCGCCCTTCTTGTCTTCCAAGATGTCAATTTCACGGACGTCTTTGTAGCTGTCCGTTTCGTACCACTTCTTGTTCAGCGAGACGACGCCGACGGCGTTGGCTTCGCTTTGCATCTTTTCCACTTCCTTGATGTCGATCTCCATGTGAGCCGACAACTCTTGGACGGTCGGTGCACGACCGAAACGAGCTTCCAAGGTCTTGGTGGCGGTGGCCAACTTGCTCGCTTTGCTGCGAACCAAGCGTGGCACCCAGTCCATTTTGCGAAGTTCGTCGAGCATCGCTCCACGAATCCGCGGCACGCAGAACGTCTCGAACTTCACACCGCGTTCGGTGTCGTAAGCATCGATGGCGTCCATCAAGCCGAACATGCCGGCGCTGATCAAGTCATCCAGCTCCACACCATCAGGCAATCGCTGCCAGATGCGTTCGCCGTTGTAGCGAACCAATTGCATGTAGCGTTCGACCAACTGGTTCCGCAGCGGCTCATAGTCCGGCGAATCTTTGGTGGTGGATTTGAAAGAAGTCCATACCTTCAAGATCGGGTCGTCTGCAGTTGCGGTAGCCGGCATCGAATCCTCCGTGATGATCACTGATTGCTAACTTCGTCTGCCCAGCGAAAATTCGCTGCGTGTCGGTCACTAGCAATGAAATAAGTCTTGGTGTGTTTGAACGTGCGAGTCAATCAGCATCCGTGCCGTCAACGGTTCGCAGTCAATTGTCTTGGTCGTCGGCCTCTTCCAATGCTGATTTCTCAACACCTTCCTGAAACCACTTCACTCGCTTGCGATATAAGTCTTCCACTCCATCTCGAATCAACTGATCCGCGATGGCACCTGCCAAACCTCCGATGCCCATGAAAACGATCAAAGTTCCGATCGCTTCCGTTGCAACGTCTTCCGCCATCTCTCCCTGCCAAATCCCGCGAAGGACAACCAGTCCCATTGCGAATGAACCAAGCGAAAGAGCCAATGATCGGATCACGTCAGGGTCCAAACCATGGAGGCAGGCCACAAAATAAAAACAGGTCGATTTCTTCTATCCCAAACTCGTTAAACGGACACTTCAAAAAAAGTCTCAAGTGACTTTCGTCGATCGCGTGCCGTCACAGTTCAGAGTATCGGCCAACTTCTCATTCTTACTTCAGTCAAAATTCTTAAAATCAGGCCGCCTCGCCATAGGGCAAGGATTCGTACCCGTCCATTGTCTCAAAACCCATCTCCCCCAATCCAGCGGTAGGCATCTGTGGCAATAATTGTGCCACCAAGCCAGAGGCATCTGCCACGGCGATGTCATCCGGAACCTGCTGACCGTTGGTCAAATAGCTCAGTGGCGGCGCGACGCCACGATCACGCCCCGTCAATGCAGCTAACACAGCGGCAGTGCAAGGTGTCTCGTCCAGTTTCGTCAGCGTGACCGCGTTGGCTCGCACCGGGGCGAAACCTTCCAAACTCGTTCGGATGCTTTCACCCGAACTGGTCGCACTGAGAACCAAGTGTGTTTCGTCAGGGTGCGCCGCTCGCAAGAACTCGGAGAGCTGTTCGATCCGGGCGTCACTGCGGGGACTGCGTCCAGCCGTGTCGATCAAGACCAGGTCCACATCCCCCAACGCACTGAGCGCCGTTTCCATCTGTTCGGGTTTTTCAACGACCTGCATCGGCAGGTCCATGATCTCGGCGTAAGCCTTGAGTTGCTGGACCGCCGCGATTCGGTACGTGTCGATGGTCAGCAATCCCACGCGTCGGCGAGCTTCAATCCGAAACCCGGCCGCCAACTTGGCAACCGTCGTCGTCTTGCCAACGCCCGTCGGGCCGACCAACGCGACGATGTGCCGGTCACCGGGCTGAGTTCGAATCGGACCGCAAAGGTTCAACTCCCTCGCGACAGCGCGTTGCAAATGCTCCATCCAACGCTGGTCGTTCTGAACCGCGGACTCCGAATCGGCGATTCCGGCGGCGAAGCTGGACGCCGAAGCCATCCAACGGCGAGCCGTGGACTCCTCCACCCCAGCCTGCAACAACCGCAACGACAAGGAATCGGCCGGAGTCAGCTCCGAGGAGGAATACCCCGAACCATAAAAACCGCCCTGCCCTGCCTCGGATCCAGTCACGGAACCCGAGCGAAGTTGATGGGCTGCGTCAAATTTTTGATAGGTCGCTTCCGCTGGATTTCGACCGCCAGAGCCCCCTGGGATGCCAGTGGGTGAGGCACCGTAACCGGACGAAGCTGCCACTGAATTCACAGAGCGAACATCCGCAGGCTGCAACGGCTCCTCCGCATAATTCGCGAGAACAGGATTGCCTGCGTTGTCGTTCATGGCCCCTTCAACAGGACCACCATGCAACCCCGCGGTGACTTCCACGTGAGTCCGGCCAAGCCAGCCCATCCAGCCATTGCGGACCTGCCGCGTATGAAGCACGGAAGCCTCCGGGCCCATTTGATTTCGGATGTCGGCAAGAGCCGCTTGCAGATTCGCTGCTCGAAAAGTTCTGATATGCATCAATCACTCACCACGCCGTGTGACTGGATTTTTGTGTCCTGTGTGATTTCGTTGTACGACAGCACACGAACGCGGGGCATGGAACCAGCAATGATCTGGCGAAGTCCGGGACGAATCCGCGGGCTGACCAAAATCACCGGGGTATGGCCCAGCGTGATTAGTTTCTTAACTGCTTGGGAGATTTTGTCGCAAGTCGAGTCCACCGCTTGTGGGCTCATCCGGACAAAAAGTCCTCGCTCGGTATGTTCGATTCCCGCCGCAATGCGATCTTCCATGGCCGGATCCAGGGCCACCACGTGCAGCTGGCCCATGTCATCCCGGTAGCGTGTGCTGATCGTGCGCGCCAAACGATGACGGACGTATTCGCTCAGCCAAATCGGATCCTTCGTTCGCCCTGCGTGATCGCCCAGCGTTTCCAAGATGATCGCCAATTGTCGAATCGGCACATCTTCGCGAAGCAGTGTTTGCAGGACCTGCTGAACGTCACTGATCTTCAACATCCCTGGGATCAGTTCGTCGACCACGGCCGGTGCAGCTGTCTTCAGTTCGTCGATCAAATGCTTCGTTGCGTCTCGATTCAACAATTCGTCCGCATGACGGTGCGCCAGCTCTTGCAAGTGAGTGGCCAAAACCGCCCCCGGTTCCACGGTCGTGTAGCCATAGATCGCGGCTTGTTCGCGACGGATCGGATCGATCCAAACGGCCGGTTCACCGAAGGTTGGATCCTTGGTCGGTTCACCATCGATGACGCCCGTGGTGTGGCCGCTGTCGATGGCCAACAAACGATCCGGCAACACGCGTTGTTTGGTCAGTGGGTTCCCAGCAATCCGAATCTCGTATTCGTAATCATGCAAATTCATGTCGTCACGAATCCGGACCTTGGGAAGCACGACGCCAATGTCGCCTGCGATCGAGTGACGAACCCCCGTGATTCGCTGCATTAAATCGCCGCCACGGTTGGGATCCGCCAACGACAACAACCCCAAGCCAATCGCCAACTCCATCGGGTCGACGTTCAAGTAGTCTTCGACTCGTTTCTCAGCCGGTGCAGAAGCAGCGGCTTGCTCCGCCTCTTCAGCATCCAACTCGTCTCGTTCGTTTTGTTTGTTCTGGCGATTCATCACGACGGCCAACCCGATGCAACTTGCGCCCAAGGTTGCCATCGGAATCGCGGGCAAGTTGGTCAGGATCAACATCGATAGAAAGCCACCGGCGACCGCCAGTGCCTTTGGATTGCTGAACAACTGCTGCAAAAACTGCTCAGGCAAACTGGCTTTGCGAGCACTCCGCGTGACCAACAAACCAGCGGCCAGCGAGATCAGCAGCGCCGGCACCTGGCTGACCAGACCATCACCGATCGTCAGCTTGGTGAACAACTCCGCGGCCTCGGACACGGTCATGCCATATCGCATCACACCGATGTAGAGACCACCCGCCACGTTGACCAGCGTGATCACGATACCAGCGATGGCATCCCCGCGGACAAACTTACTGGCACCATCCATCGCCCCATAAAAGTCAGCTTGGTTGGCGATTTCTTCGCGGCGACGTTGAGCTTCTTTTTCGTCGATCAAACCCGCGTTCATGTCCGCATCAATCGCCATCTGGCGACCTGGCATCCCATCCAACGCGAATCGGGCGGCGACTTCACTGATTCGAGTCGCACCCTTGGTGATCACGATGAACTGAATCAACACGATGATCACAAAGATAATGATCCCGATTTCAATCCGGTCCCCAGCGACAAACTCGCCAAAGCCCTGGATCACCCCGCCGGCGGCACCCCCGCTGCCGGATTCGGTGCTGGTCAAAATCAACCGCGTCGTGGCGACGTTGAGCACCAATCGAGCGAGCGTTGTGGCCAGCAGCAACGAGGGGAAAATGCTGAAATCAAGCGGCGTGGTGACGTAAACCGTGGTCAGCAACACAATCACACCAACGGTGATGTTGGTTGCCAGCAACAAGTCCATCAAGAACGGCGGCAATGGCACGAGGATCACCACCAAACACATGATGATGCCAATCGGCAAAACCAAATCTCGGTAGCGCATCAAGAACTGCATCGACGGTCGTTCCTCGGGCCTGAGCGAACTCATTTCATGGCGGCACCATCCCGGTGCCACCCCAGCCCGACGGTATCAGAACTTTTTTTTCGTCGAAAGTGAAGAATTCGGTTCAAGTCAGCCAGTTCCTCAGCCGACAGCGACCGTTCCTAAGCCTTGACCTGCAACCCAGCGAAGGCCTTTTGCAGCCCCAGTTTGCGAATCTCGGCCTGAATCGCTTCCGCGTCGGCGGCTTCCAAGGTCAGCGAGACCTCATCCGCCAACAACTGAGCGAACAGCGACCGCGCGACCGGCAATTGACGCTTCACTTCGGCGGCGGAAACACTTCGCTCGGCCAGTTCGGCAGTTCGCCCGGCAATGACCTCCGACGATTCGCCCGAGTGATCCGTCACCATCCGCAAGACATCATGGACCAAATCATGGGGGGGAACATTGGCTTCCGCGTTCGCAGAGGGGGCGTCCAAGGCAGCGTCCTCGGTCCGGTTGACTCGTGTCCGCTCGCGATGCTGCTCGCGTTCCAGTGCTCGCCAAGTCCGTTGCAGCAATCCGTCTCGCCAGTAGCTCAGCCATGGGCGTGATTCCGTTTTGGCGGAATCCAAATCCAACTCTCGCGGCGATTCGGGAGTCGCTCCTTCGCTGGACTTCTTCGCCTTGGATTCGATTTCCGACGCTCGGGCTTTGGCCGCCGAGCGAAGACCAAGGATCAGAAAATCTCTCAGGCGGCCTTTCGCATGCCCGGAGTATCCGGATTTGACCAAATGCGAAATCAAAATTGCCAGCGCCCGATCCGCATCGGACTCGCTGCCCAGCACATCGGTCAACAACCGCCGCATCGGTGGAAGGTAACGAAGCACAAACCCCGCCGCACTGCCCGCCCCCGTCCATGTTTGCCGAGATCGACTGAGCCGAACTTCTGACGAGGCACTCAACGCCGACGAACCGATCGAAGACGACGCCATATCGCCCGAATTGGCGGGGTTGGATTGCCCTTCACGTGACGACAATTCAGCGTCGGGCGAAGAACTGGGGTTGGAAACGGCCGGAGGATTCATCCCCGTATTCTAACTCAGTCGTGTCATCAAGTTGAAACGAACCTGCTCAAAACACCCCTCGTTCTCGCCCAATTCGGTTTCCTTCGGCAACCGCCGGCCTCAGAAACCAGGCTCGCCTGCCTCTGTTTTCCAGCGAACCGCCAATCCGGGTGCCAGTTCGGGCGATCGGTCTCGGGAATGAAAACGCGTGGGATCGTCCAACCAGCCTTCCTGCGACAACACCAAGGTCACGACTCCCGGCGACGAACGCAGAAAATCATCCAACGCCTTGGAAATGAAACGAATGCCGTCCGGTTGGTCCTTCAATCCTTCCCCCGAATTATTGAATTCCAGTTCCCCCAGCGGCACCAAACCCTCCATGCCCTCGCCCACTGGGCTGGTCTCAAACGTCAGGTGGCCTTCGCCGGATTCTTTCCAATCCAACGCTCCCGTCCCGTCTGGCGTCGGCAAATCCGACGGCCAACCGTGAACGGTGATTCGCCCCGCACCGGGGTGTGAATCGGGAGCCATGCTCAACAACAACGCCGAACGATCGATCCGCTCCAGCACGGAATTCACGGAATCGGATTCCATTCCTGAAGGCGGATCCAATTGCGAAAGGTCAAACCTCAGGAACGAGATCGCCCACACGTTGCCTTGTTCTTCGCCGGCACGATGCACGACCAGAGCGGGTTGTTTGCCAAAGTCCTCGGTGCTGCCGCGACTCACAAACGTGTCCGCTCCCATTCCTGCTCGTGTGCGAATCGTGCCGAAACCCAACAGGTCTCCTGATCGCAAGTTCTCGATGACTTCGAATTGGGATGCGATCGAATTGACACTGGCACCCGCAGGCGATTGCAATTCAAAGATCACGTCAAATCGTTCCTGCGCCATGTTGGTGGTCAAAAACTGAATCTCGATCGACTGCGTCTCGCCAGGTGCCGGCAACTGCTTCGGCGAGAACGATCGCGGGAACGCGGGAGCTTTGCGTTTGAGCTGACCTTTCTGTTGCAGAAAGGTCGTGATGCGTGCGACCTGGCCGGCTTGCGAATACCGGACTCGCGGATCGGTCTCGGGCGACGCTGCCTGGTTGGTCAATTGAAGCCGGAACCGAGCCATCTGCCCCACCGGAACTTCGGGGTCGGAAATCACCTTGCCGGTCAGCTTCAATGCTCCCAACCCAGCGGCCAGCACAGCAGGAGCCTTCTCCGCAACCGACGCCACAGCCGTTTGTTTCTCCGGCGCGGCATCGCGAAGCGCCCACCACACACCACCGCCGATCAACGCGACGGCAGCCAGACCGCCAACCATGAGCAGCGACTTCGAGTTGCCGCCAACGGACTTGACCGCGGCATTCGAATTCGAATCGCCGGAGTCAGACACTCCACTGGATGCCCCGGCACCAGGGTCGATTTGAATTGCCAATTCGGCCCGTTGAGCGTTTTGCATCTCGTCGGAAACGGACCGCAATGCTTTGCGAAAATGTCCCGCGGTCTCGTATCGCTGCCCGGGTTCCTTAGACAACAACCTCATGATCAGCCGCTCAAGCGGTTCGGGCACTTCGACCGGAACACCGTCACGCTGTCGCTGCGATAGCGGCAACGGTTCGCGGCACAGAATATTGACGAGCTGGGTCGGGGTGTTGGGCGCCAACAACGGCACTTTGCCAGCAAACATTTCATACATCACCACGCCGAGTGAGTAGAGGTCGGTGCGTTCGTCGACCGTTTCATTGCGTGCCTGTTCAGGCGACAAGTACCCCGGCGTCCCAACAACGCTGTCGCCTTTGGCCAACCCTTGCACCGCCGATCCGCCGACCGCCAATCCGAAATCCAGAATTTTGACCCGTTCGCTGGGTGACTGAATCCACAAATTCGCGGGTTTGATATCCCGGTGAATGATCCCTCGGTCATGAGCCGCTTCCAGCCCCAAGGCGACTTGATCGGCGATCGAGATGATCTCTTCCGATGTGAATCGACGACCGGATTGCAGCAGCTGTTCCAGCGTTGCTCCCTGCAGCAATTCCATTGCCAAGAACGGCGTGCCATTGCGTTGACCGACTTCGAACAGCGTCGCCACATTGTCGTGGTGAACGGCGGCCATCGAGCGGGCTTCTTCGACGATCCGCTTGCGACTGTTCGGCGATTTCGCGAACCGCTGGTTCATCACCTTGAGCGCCACGGTGCGTTGCAACCGCGTGTCCTGGGCGCGATAGACGTGCCCCATGCCGCCGCTGCCCAACAACTCAATCACCCGGTAAGGGCCCAGTCGGCCCAATTCGTCCCCGGATTCTGGCGGATCCAGAAACTCGGGCAGGGAATCGGGTTCGGACGAGGAATCAGTCATGACATGCCGAGTTGCGGTGGAAATCCGATGAATCCCACTCGCCCCGGAGCGTTTTGCCGACCCAAATGTCGACTCGCCCACCCCGCCGAGCAGAATCCGACCTTGCAGGGTAAACACTGGCACATCGTGCAACAACTCTCCCCGCAGAAATCTGTCCCCATGGAATCCATGCCGGGTCTTGATACGATTGGCCGCTGAATACCGCCCTGCCCTGCTCCGAACATCTATTCGCCTTCTACCCGCGACGAGCCCGTGTCACGAACCGCTATCCAAGATTTGACCGACGGAATGACGTTGGCCCAGCCGTTCCAAGCCGCCGACAAACAACTGCGAGTCAATCGCCAGGGCGGCAAATACATCTTGCTGAAATTGTCGGATCGATCCGGCACGATCGTCGGGATGATGTGGAACGCTGACGAAACCACCTTTGATACGTTCGATCGTGGCGACTACATCCATTGCAGCGGCCGAACACAGGTCCACAACGGTTCCCTGCAAGTGATCCTCGCCGAGATCCAACGCATGGACCCAGCGGAAGTCGACCAGAGTGACTTTGACCGCTTCGACGCCAACCAAGCGGACAGCAATTTCGATCGCCTGCGAGAATTGCTGGCGACGATCTCGCAACCCGCTCTGCACGCCTTGGCTCAGTCCTACCTGAACGACGATTCGTTTGTTCAATCGTTTCGCCAGGCCGCGGCGGCGGTTTCCAACCATCACGCTTATCCCGGCGGACTGCTCGAACACACCGTCAACATGATGGAACTCGTCCGCCTGATTTCCCCGCGTTACGCCAAGGTCGACACCGACCTGTTGCTGATGGGCGCCTTCCTGCACGACCTAGGGAAGATCGATGAACTGCGTGCCAGCGGCGAGATCAGCTACACCGACCGCGGCCAATTGGTTGGGCACATCGTCATCGGCGTTCAGCGTCTGGGCGAAAAAATTGCCGAAACCGAAACCGCCACCGGCCAGAAGTTTTCCACCGGTCTGCGACATCAGTTGGAACACTTGGTCGTTAGCCACCACGGCGTGCTGGAATACGGCAGCCCCAAAATCCCAGTCACACTGGAAGCCGTCGCCCTGCACCACATCGACAACCTCGATGCCAAGCTGGCCTCGTATTCCTCAATCATCGATTCTGACATCGCCGCTGACGGGAACTGGACGAACTACACCCCCTCGATCGGACGCAAACTTTGGAAGGGCGACTCATGAACTCAATCTCGCAACCCAAAGACGAATCCGCCCAAGCGAATGCGGGACGTGCCGTGGTGCTGCTGTCCGGTGGACTGGATAGCGCCACCTGCGTCGCCATTGCTCGCGACCAAGGATTCGAAGTCCACGCGATCAGTTTCCGGTACGGCCAACGTCATGATGGCGAACTGGACCGCGCCGCCAAGCAAGCCAGTTTGATGAGCGTCGCGTCTCACCGCGTGATCGACATCGACTTGGCTCAACTTGGTGGATCCGCCCTGGTGGACTCGTCCATTGCCGTCCCCAAATCGGATCATGTCGACAAAATCGCGGGCGACATTCCAGTGACCTATGTCCCGGCCCGCAACACGATCTTTTTGTCCTACGCATTGGCGGTGGCCGAGACATTGGGTTCGCGAGACATCTTCATTGGTGTCAACGCCCTCGACTACAGCGGCTACCCGGATTGCCGTCCGGAGTTCATCGACGCGTTTCAAACGATGGCACGCCTGGCCACCAAAGCCGGTGTGGAAGACGAGCATTCGCTCACCATTCACACGCCACTGCTGCACTGGACCAAGGCTGAAATCATCCAGCGTGGAATTGAACTCGGCGTGGACTACTCGCAAACGCTGTCCTGTTACGACCCGCAAGGCAACGGTGACGAAGCTCGCCCCTGCGGTCAGTGCGACGCGTGTTTGTTGAGAGCCAAAGGTTTCTCAGAAAACGAAATCGCTGATCCCGCAATCGGCTGAGACAACGATCCGGTTGCCCCGCCTCACATCGCAATCACGCCACATCGCCCCGGACGGGGCCGTCGTCCTTAGCTCGGGGCGGAAGCCCCGAGACCGAGTCGAAATGAACGACAGGTCGCCCCGGACGGGGCCGTCGTGGTCATTCCGGCATCGCCCAACAGCGTGACGCCAGCGGTTGATGTGAATTTGGATGCGACGAGGCTTGGCCGTGGAGGGCTTGCCCGACGGAACAGTTGAGGACAACGGTTCTACTCTGGAGCGGTGCATTTCGACGCGGTCGCGATTCGTCGACCTCGCCCTGGTGGAGATGCGGCGAGTGAATTGCAAAGTGCAAATTGATCAATGCAAATTGCAAAGTGTTTCCGGCTCGGCAAGCCACGCGATTTCACCAATCAGCCATTGCCAATTTGCAATGTCCAGTTTGCAATTCGCAATCGTCCCGCCTCACATCGCAATCACGCCACATCGCCCCGGATGGGGCCGTCGTCCTTCGCTCGGGGCGGAAGCCCCGAGACCGAGTCGAAAAGAACAACAGGTCGCCCCGGACGGGGCCGTCGTGATCATTCCGGCATCGCCCAACAGCGTGACGCCAGCGGTTGATGTGAACTTGGATGCGACGAGGCTTGGCCGTGGAGGGCTTGCCCGACGGAACAGTTGAGGACAACGGTTCTACTCTGGAGCGGTGCATTTCAACGCGGTCGCGATTCGTCGACCTCGCCCCGACTGAGGATGCAGCGAGTGAATTGCAAAGTGTTTCCGGCTCGGCAAGTCACGCGATTTCACCAATCAGCCATTGCCAATTTGCAATGTCCAGTTTGCAATTCGCAATCGTCCCGCCTCACATCGCAATCACGCCACATCGCCCCGGACGGGGCCGTCGTCCTTAGCTCGGGGCGGAAGCCCCGAGACCGAGTCCAAATGAACAACAGGTCGCCCCGGACGGGGCCGTCGTGATCATTCCGGCATCGCCCAACAACGTGATGCCAGCAGTTGAAGTGGGCTTGGTTGCGACGTGGCTTGGCCGTGGAGGGCTTGCCCGACGGAACCGTTGAGGACAACGGTTCTACTCTGGAGCGGTGCATTTCGACGCGGTCGCGATTCGTCGACCTCGCCCCGACTGAGGATGCAGCGAGTGAATCAAAAAAGTGTTTCCGGCTCGGCAAGTCACGCGATTTCACCGATCAGCCATTGCCAATTTGCAATGTCCAGCTTGCAATTTGCAATCGTCCCGCCTCACATCGCAATCGCGCCACATCGCCCCGGACGGGGCCGTCGTCCTTAGCTCGGGGCGGAAGCCCCGAGACCGAGTCGAAAAGAACAACAGGTCGCCCCGGACGGGGCCGTCGTGATCATTCCGGCATCGCCCAACAGCGTGACGCCAGCGGTTGATGTGAACTTGGTTGCGACGTGGCTTGGCCGTGGAGGGCTTGCCCGACGGAACCGTTGAGGACAACGGTTGTACTCTCGCAGGTTTCGCTTACTTCAACAGGAATCCGTTGAGGTTCCAACCGTCTTTGGTGGTTTCGACGAAACCGAACGCGTTGCGGAAGTACTTCTCGACCTCACTGAACGCGGGCCATTTGCTCACGTTGAGACGCTCGATGGGCTCTTCCACTTCGGGCTCATCGCCTTCAAACATGCGACGAACCAACGAAGCCATGACCGAATCGCTGTTCTTCAGTTCGCCTTGGCGTTGCAATTCGTACTTCGCTCGCAGCGATTGACGCAGACGAACCACGCGTTGGAAGGCCACTTCATCGGCTCCCATTTCTCGGGTCAGTTTCAACAGGTCTTTGACTTCATCCAAGTCGGCTAACTTCTCGCCTTCCCCTGTTTGCATTCGCTTCGCCACATCGACCAACCATTCCACATGGCTGCTGAAGACCAGGTGTGCCTTCTTGGATCCCTTGCCGGCAGGCACCATCGCGATGGCCCAGGTGTTCAAGAGTGGGGTCTGTTGTTCATCGATCTCTTCCTCGAAGCCGAGGTCATCGAAGAACTCGTCATCCAGTTCGTCGTCGCCACTGCCGTGTTTGACTTGCCAAATTTCAACGCCGGGAACCGTGTCGACCTTGAAAACATCGGGCTCGACTTCCATCGCTTTGCGAACCGCGGTTCCAATTGCATTCGCATCGCGAACTTCAATGGCGACCAAGACGCGTTCCGAATCCACCGTCGCGGGCAGTGTGTTGTCGGTCAACAGCAACAGGTGTTCCGAGAGATTTGGCAACACATTCTTTTCGATGTCGATCTGCGGTCCTTCTTCGTCGTCTCGGATGCCTTCGATGCTGGGCCGAAAGATCTCATTGTCAAAGGCTTCGTCGACCAAGGTCTCGAGCGCCCAAAACGCTTCTTCGATCTTCCAGTTCACCCGTGTGAGGCTGGCCGTGTTGGCGGGAACCCAAGCGGGGATCTCTTCCAGTGGCGTGTTGGGAAACTGCAAGATCCGAGCAGCCAAACGGTAGCGACTGGATTCTTCGGTGACGGGAGGAGCGTGCACATAACCTCGGTGCAGCAAGTCAAACTTGCCCTGCCCCACGACGGCAATTCCGCCAGCAGCTTGCACGGCGTCAAAACCTTGGTTCTCGAGCAAATTCAAAATACGAACTTTGTTGCCGCGGTCGACCTTGGCCACGTCGCGAATGATCCGGCCCATCGTCAGCGGTTTGACGAACCATTCGACTTGTGAACCTTCGGTTTCGATTTCGCTGCGAGAGAGAGCCTGTTTCCAAACGGTTCGCAACAACGGTGCTTTGTCCAAGGAATCTTCCCGGCCATCGTTTGAAATCGCGTCCAAGACTTCAAACACCACCGAATCGCGATCCGACGCGATCACACGATCCTGAGTCAGCGAAACCACCACCTGTTCGATCTTGAGCTGCCCGGGGCGAGTCTTGGGACTGTACACGCGAACGGTTTCGCCCGCGTGAGTGACATCGGCTCGAGTCGCGCCATCAGCCTTCAGATCTTGGTCCACTCGCTCCAAGACGGCTTCCGCTCCTGCGTGCTTCCCTCGAATGTCAGCCACGACACAAACCGAGGAAGGACGGCGGTTGTCATTTTCAAAGGGCAACCACACCGCGATCACTTCTCCAGTCGCAATTTCGTACAACTCTTTGGGACGCACACCAACCTTGTCGCCCAATTTTTCCCACACAGCGCCTTGGCTGCCAAAATTGGCATCGATCAGCGGCTTCATCGCAGGATCATCCGTGATGCCCGACAACGTTGTTTGCTGCCACGAATTGCACAGCACGGTCAGATCAGGAATCCGAACCACGCCCGCGGCCGTGTCGGGCAACAATTTCAATGCTGTCATCAAGACCGGCTTCGCGGCCCCCTGCCCTGCCCCGGCTGCTTTTGCAGGCACGGCGTCTTGAGCGAACGCATGCGATCCAAACAAACTCAACGCCAGAACGGCTGTCAATGCATGGAGCATCGCGACGCGGCGACCCCGTGGTCGACCGTCGAAGTTGCAAAAATATGTTCGTGTGAGATTGATCACTCGTTTGTCCGCCACTTGCACCCGTTGAAAATTCATTCAAGATCCGTCTGAAATCGTCGGAACCCATCCGAGCCCGCGTCTCTGCGAGACTGGCTCAGCCGGCCGATATCGTAAACCCTTCCATTTCGGGCCGAAATGCCGATGTGACCATCCATCGCCTGATTTGTGCCCCCGCAAGAGACCAAAATGACCGAAACGCAGGAAACACCGTACCAAAACCCCCTGATCGAGCGTTACGCGTCACGTGAAATGGCATTTCACTGGGGACCTCAACGCCGATTTGCTTCCTGGCGAAAAGTCTGGATCGCGCTGGCGGAGGCCGAACAGGAACTCGGAATCCCGATCACCGACGCCCAAATCGAACAGCTGAAAGCGTTCGAAACAAAATTGAATCTGGACGAAGCAGCCAAATACGAGCGAAAACTGCGCCACGATGTGATGGCTCACGTCCACGCCTATGGCGACCAGTGCCCGGATGCCCGCGGGATCATTCACCTCGGTGCGACCAGCTGTTTCGTGACCGACAATGCGGACCTGCTGCTGATTCGCGAAGCCCTGCAACTGACAGCCAAACGCTTGGCAGCCACGATCGACCAAATGGCCCAATTCGCCGCCCAGCACCGCGACCTGCCCTGCCTCGCCTTCACCCACTTTCAACCTGCCCAACCGACCACCGTCGGCAAACGAGCTTGTCTGTGGATCTACGACTTGGTGCTGGACCTCGAAGCGGTTGAACATCGACTCGAAACATTGCGAGCGCGCTCGGCCAAAGGCACGACGGGAACTCAAGCAAGCTTCTTGGAGCTGTTCTCCGGCGACCACGACAAAGTCCGGGCTCTCGAGAAAAGAATCGCTGAAAAACTCTCGTTCGATTCCGTCTACGCCGTCACCGGGCAAACCTACCCCCGCAAAGTCGACGCTCAATTGCTCGACGCCCTGTCCGGCATCGGGCAAAGCGTTCACAAAATTGCCACCGACATCCGCTTGCTCGCCGGCCGCAAAGAAGTGGAAGAGCCATTTGAGAAGAATCAAATCGGCAGCTCGGCGATGGCCTACAAACGCAACCCGATGCGGAGCGAGCGAATCTGTGCACTCGGTCGGTTCGTCATGAGCCTGCAAAGCAGTCCCGCGATGACCGCCGCGACGCAGTGGATGGAACGCACCCTGGACGACAGCGCCAACCGCCGCTTGGTCATCCCGCAAGCCTTCCTGGCCATCGATGCAGCACTCGTGCTGATGCAAAACGTTGCCGACGGGATGGTCGTCTACCCGGCCACGATCGCGAAAAACTTGGGGGCCGAACTCCCGTTCATGGCGACCGAGAACATCTTGATGCAAGCGGTCGCTGCGGGCGGTGACCGTCAAGATTTGCACGAACAAATTCGCGTGCACAGTCAAGCGGCGGCATTGGAAGTCAAACAGAACGCTGGCGACAACGATCTGCTGGAACGCCTCAAAGGCGACGAAAACTTCGCCGGAATCGACCTGGAAGCCGCGATCGATCCACACGCTTACGTGGGGCGAGCTCCCCAACAAGTCGACGAGTTCATGGAAACGATCATCGCCCCCATTCGCCAGAGATATTCTGGTGGGAGCGATTTGAGTGTCGAAGTCACCGTGTGATTTCGACGGTCCGCTTGACTGGGCAATGATCTCGCCGGCCCGCCATGTTGCTGGCGAGATCCAAGGCCCTCTTTGATCGACTGTTCTTAGAACAAGAAGATCGTGTCGATGCCGAAGGTGGTCTGGTCATCTTGGTCGTTTTCCAAGATGCCAGTCACATCGTCTCCGTCAACCCAATCCCAGCGAATTTCGGGGCGGATCAAGACGTTGGCGTGCGGTTTGACGTTGGCACCCAAGGTCATGGCGTAAACATCGACATTGCCGTTGTAGACACCTGCGTCCGCGTCGTACCACTCGAAACGACTGCCCAAGGCCAAGCAATCGCTGACCGTGTAGATCAGGTAGTTGTTCAGACCATAGGTTTCTTTGAAGTTGCCACCGTTGCCGTCTTCGGCGTCCAAGTAATCCGACTGCAAAACGTATTGCAATTGATCGGTCAGCGCGACGTCGGTGACGATCGAGTGCATGTAGCCTTGCGATGTGGTCCCACCGGGCTGGTCACCAAAACGCCCCACAACGGTTGCGTAGGTGACGGTGACATCGTCACTCATGGCCAGCGAAGCACCGCCCAAGAACGAGTCGCCATTGTCTTCAAAGCCGCTGTCCCAGCCCATGGTGTATCCACCATACAGGGTCAGATCATCGCCAGCGTTGTAAGTCGCCAAAGCACCGGTGTGGGTGAAGGGCTCGCTGTTCACCATCGTGTAAGCGTGGCTGTAGAAGAAGTTGTCAGGAGCGGCAACGACTTCGTAACCAATGATCGTGAAGAAGTGGCCGAATTTCACCGACAGGTCGCCGTAGCCCACTTCACCGTAGACCTGTGGCAGTGCACTGCCGTACTGCCCGTGATCCCAACCGGTGTCCCAGTGGCCGTTGTCGATGCCAAACGCCTGGGTGTCTTGAGCATCGATGCCGTAGACGTAATCGATGCGTCCACCGAAGTCGAAACCATTCGACGTGTCGATGGCCTTCTCGGCGTAGAACCAGGCTTGGTGCAGGTTGTATTCGTCGGGGCGATTATTGAACAAAGGCAATGCTTTGTCGTGGTACCCCATTTGAACCCAACCACCGACGGAGTAGCCACAGGCTTCGCCGAAGAGCGTGAACGGATCGCCGAGGTCGCACTCAAACAACCCGCATCCGCCATCATCAAACAGGCCGCCTCCCATGTCGCCACAGCTCATGTCGCCGCAACCACCGTCGCAGGCCAACTCACCGCAGCCACATTCCATTTCAGGAAATGTGTCACACGATTCATCACAGCTGGCGTCAAAGTGCCCCACCGGGAGGACTTCCGCCTGACTGGTAGGCATTCCGCCTTGGTAACTTGCGTCCGCCACAAATCGGTCGGCGGCAGAAACGCCATTGAGGCTTCCCAATCCAACCAAGCCACCGAGGGCCAACCACAAAGCAGCTCGTTTCGATTTCATCTTGCTCGTCCCTGATCGATTTCAAATGGATTCGCCGCGTCCACAGTGACTGCCGCCTTCCATGGCAGCAAACCAGTCAACCGTGTCGACCGCCAAGTAGAGGCGATTCCTTGCTGGGAAGTATCGTCGCCGCGGCGCGATGCAATTGAGACCAACGCCATAGAAACCCCAGCCCGAAACACCGGAAAATCCAGACCAGCGTTAAACTTTGCGGGTTAGGAGGTTCGTCCGGTGAGTTTCAAGCGTTCGACCAAGGCCGCTGAAATCTTGAGCGCAAACGAAAAAAAGCCGGCTCATCGCATTTCTGCGGTGAACCGGCCTCTTGGGTCTCACGAAATCGTCGTTCGGGGCAGCTTAGAACATGAAGATCGTATCGAAACCGAAGGTGGTTTGATCGTCGTCATTGTTTTCCAAGATCCCGGTGTAGTCGCCATCGACCCAGTCCCAACGAACTTCGGGACGAATCAAGACGTTCGAGTGAGGACGGTAGTTGATACCGGTCGTCAAAGCGTAGACATCGCTGTCGTCGTTGTTTCCATCGTCGAACACACCTTCGCTTTGGTACCACTCGAAGCGGCCACCCAAGGACAAGCAGTCATTGATGTTGTAGATCAAGTACTGGTTGATGCCGAACGTGTCACGAACGGTTCCACCAGCAGCATCTTCGCTGTCCAGCAAGTCCGACTGGAAGATGTACTGCAATTTGTCGCTGACAGCGTAGTCAGCAACGATCGAGTGCATGTAGCCCTTCTCGACTCCACCAGCGTTGTCTTCACCGAAGCGACCGATGGTGGTTGCGTAGGTCAGGGTCAGGTCGTCAGTCAGGCCAGCCGAGAAACCACCGAGGTAGGTGTCGCCGTTGTCTTCGAAACCGCTATCCCAGCCCAAGGTGTATCCACCGAAGACGCTCAGATCGTCCGAAACGTTGTACGTTGCCAATGCACCGGTGTGGGTGAAAGGCTCACTGTTGTACATCGTGTAAGCGTGGCTGTAGAAGAAGTTGTCAGGAGCGGCAACGACTTCGTAACCAATGATCGTGAAGAAGTGACCGACTTTGACCGACAGGTCGCCGTAGCCCATTTCCGTGTACAGCTGAGGAATGGCGTGACCGTAGTCCCCACCGTTGTCCCACTGATTGTCCCAGTGACCGTTGTCGATTCCGAACGCTTGCGTGTCGGGACCGTCGGTACCGTAGATGTAATCGATCCGTCCACCGATGTCGAAGCCGCACGAAGTGTCGATGGCTTTCTCAGCGTACAACCATGCTTGGTGCAGCTGAACGTTGTCGGGACGGCTGTTGAACAAAGGCAACGCCTTTGAGTGGTAGCCGATCGACGCCCATCCGCCCACTTCGATGCCGCAGACATCGCCGAACAGCGTGTAAGGGTCGTCCAAGCAGCAGTCGCCCAATCCGGGCAAGCAGCTACCGAGGCCACCGCCGCAGAGCGAATCGCAGCCGCTGTCGCAACCTGTGTTGCAGCCGCAGTCACCCAAGCAACCGACGGTTTCGCAACCGCAAGTCACTTCGTTGCTGCATCCGCCAACAGGCTCGCAACCACACACGGGCTCACCACAATCGCAAAGCGACGAGGTGCAAGAGACCAATCCAATATCATTTGCTGAAGCGCTGGTCAGATTTGTGGCGTTAACGCCGCATGCAACCGCTGCGATCAGAGCTAGTTTACTAAGCTTCATTGCTTTCTCCGTTGAAGTCCCAATCCAATTGGGCCGTTTCGTGTCACCAAGATTCAAAATGGATGCCGTCAGAACCAGAAGCTGTGCCCCCACAGTTGGGGAGGGCCGATCTCTCGCTCTTGAACGATGAAACAAACGCAGTCCATCGCTTTTTCAACGCACACGCTGCCTGCCGCCGAAGGCACATCGAATTTTCCGAGCAATCGTTTCGAAATTCGAATCAATCACCTCGAAGATTTCGAGTGAGTTGAAAGCAATCCATCATGTCGTCGGAGGAATTCATCGGTGCATTTGCCGAGTCCGTCCCCAACCCGTCCTCAAATCCACTCAGAAACCGTCCACGGGGTGCGCAACGCACCTGTTACTCCTCATCTGCCGGTCGTTCCCCTGATGCCGTTTAGGTAAAATGTGATGATTCAGGACCGAAGACGCTCGGTAGAAGTGAAAATCCTGCTTTCAATAAAACGTTCCACCCGCTATCCTGCGGGGCTTCTCCCTGGAACCAGGGATTTTGAGCGTTTAAAACCACACACATGACAATCACCGCAAGCGGTGGCGGAGAATCAGATGGCACGACAATGCGAAGCGTGCGGCAAGAAAGTCCAAATGGGCAACCGTATTGAAACCCGGGGTAAAGCGAAGTACCTGGGCGGAGTCGGTACCAAAATCACTGGTTGCACACGCCGTAAATTTGTCCCCAACTTGCAAAAAGTTCACGTGACCTTGCCCAACGGCACCAACAAATCAATGCGGATTTGCACTCAGTGCATTCGCAGCGGTGTCGTACGCAAAACCGTGAAAACAAAACCGTTTGACGTCAGCGGCGGTAAAAAGTCCTGATGTCCGGTCCTGGCAACGGTGCGTCCGTCGACATCCAAAAATTGGCTCGACTGGCTCGCCTTCAGCTAACGGAACAAGAGCAAACCGATTTCGGCCCGCAAATCGCGGACATCCTCGGTTTCGTGGAACAATTGTCCGAACTCGACACCTCCGGTGTCGAGCCGATGACCAGTGCGCTGGATGTCGAAAACCGATTCCGGGACGACACCCCAGACCAAAGCCTGTCTGCCGAGGTTGCGACGCGAACCGCGCCCGCTTCCCAAGATGGCACGTTTTTGGTGCCTCCCGTTCTGGGAAACACTTCTTCCAAGAAATGAATCCGGCCCAAGCAGTTCGCGAAGATTCCCTCGGAATGAATTCGCGAACCGTTTTTGCTGCGCAGTCCAAACCTACCTGCCGCGATGCCCGATCGATCAACCCGGCATCAATCAACCTGGCATCGCTTGACCTCGCCCAGCCAGGTCAGGCCCACAGGACCTGACCGCACCCAGGCCTCCTTCTCACGAAGCCTCTTCCTCGGGCCGATCGACAACCACCAGATTGCTGGCCAAATCTTCGACCACGCGTGATTCCAACCCATCGTCGGACACTCGCTGGCGATCCACGGTCTTGGGTTTGACCCCCGCTGGCAAACGCCCCAGGTGAAAAACAGGCTCGCCAGGCGAAACGGCTGGCAACGTTGTCATGCCAATGACGACGCTGTCAAACGGCGAAATCAAGACACTGCGTTCGAACCCCAACAAGGTTGTGTTGGTCGCCAGCGGCTGACCCTTTTCAACAAAATCGCCGGGCCCGACGTGAAATTGAAGGAAACCGCCTTTCTCCGCCCGGACCCACTTGGCCGTTTCAACATGAAACCGAGCCTCGGGCACCTCCGCCTCCCCATCGATCATTTCTAACTTCGCGAGCACGTTTCGGACGCCACGAACAGCGATCTCGACAATCCGAGGCTCAGCCTTCCAGACTTCGCCGCCCTCCATCACGATCGTTGGACACCCCGCCAAACAGGCCTCGCGACGAAGCGCCCCCGCGGGCCCCTGACCATTCATGATCACGTCGGTGCCGAAGGATTCCGCCAACATACTGACCTTGGGATCACTCAGATCACCACGGACGTTGGGGTAATTCGTCCGGCGAACCGAGGCGGTGTGCAAATCGATCCCGTAATCGGAACGCCCAACAATCTCATCAAAGATCGTTCTCGCCACGCGACCAGCCAACGATCCCGAGAAGGAACCAGGAAAGCAGCGATTCAAATCGCGACGATCGGGCAAATAACGTGAGTGCCGCTCAAACGCGAGCAAATTCAACACTGGAACCAGAATCAGCGCCCCGGCTTTCAGTTCCAGATTCTCATCCTGGATCAGCTGACGCACTGCGCCCGTCCCATTCAACTCGTCCCCGTGCAGCGCCGCGGTCACAAACACGACCGGGCCCGGGTTCAACGCCCGCTGAACAAAGATTGGAATCCGCAATGAGATTCCGGAGTACGACTCACTGACGGCAAGGTGAATGCTCCGCTGCTCCCCCGCAGGAACTTCCTTCCCTGACCAATTGCCAACGTGCTTGGGGCTATCCATGATCCCTGATTTCACTCACTTAAAGATCGACGACCGTATCGCTCGCCGAATCATCTTGGTGTTTTCGCAACTGCTCCATCGCTGCCAAAGTCGCATCGCAATACGACGACACGGCGGTCCCCCAAGCCTCTTCCTTCGTGGCCTGGCGAGCTTGTTGCAACAACTGGTCAACATTTTGCCAGTCCAACATCCAGTTTCGCTCTTCTGACGTTTGCCGCAACTGGGTGATCACATCATCCATGCGAAGAAGGAAGGCTTCGTGCGAATCCGCCCTGTATCTGCGGTAGGGCCCGGTCCCCAGCGCGGTCTCACCGCTGCCGATATCCAGCGGTGCTCCGGAACTCCAGTTTGTGTCGATCGAACCCTGACCTGAACCACCCTGCCCTGCTGCCTGATTGCCAGGCACGCTCGCGACCGGCGCCGAGTCGCCCCCGGCCTCCTGGCCCCGCACCCGCCGCGTTTTCAACGGACGCCGGCGTTCGTTGGGCCTGAAAACACCACTGCCCCATACCGCTGCGGAGATGGCTCCCAGAATGAATGCGACAATCGCTGAGCCCACAAACCGCGGACTCACCAAAGCAGAAGCCAACCCAAACCCGACCGCACCCGTCCAACAAAACGCAGTGGTTCCGATCAAAGCACGCGAAGAAACCTCGTCTGCACCGATCGGGCGACGTTTTTTCTGCGACCCGTCATTCTGGGTCAGATGCTCCTCATCGACCTCGACCACGATCACCGTGATGTTGTCGGGACCTCCCCGCAGGTTGGCCAAGTCGATCATCACCTGAGCGGCTTTGTCGACATCCAACGAATCAAGCAAAACCGCGAGTTCGTCGTCTTCAATTTGCCCGGTCAGCCCATCACTGCAGACGAGAAAACGATCCCCCACTTTGAGATCAAACGGGCCTTCCAGGTCCACCAAGACCTCTGGGGAGGGGCCCAGCGATCGAGTGATCACGTTCTTGGGAATGGATTTACTGAAAACACTGTCACTGTGAACTTTGCCGCTGGCTTGCATCTCCCAAACCAACGAGTGATCAAACGTCAACTGCTCCAACACCCCGCGCCGTAACCGATAAACACGCGAATCGCCAACATGAGCCACGTAGGCCTCACCATTGACCAAAACCAGTGAACTGGCGGTCGTCCCCATGTTGAGGAACTCGGGGTTGCTTTGCCCACGCTCGTAAATGGCGGCATTGGCCAAATGCACCGCCTCAGAAATGGCGTGCTCGGGCGCCTCTTCCCGCGATTGGTAGTAGTGCATCGAAATGCGATCGCTGGCAATCTTCGACGCCAACTCACCCGCCGCGTGGGCGCCCATCCCGTCCGCGACGACAAACAAGTGCCCCCGCTTGTTCAGACGTTCCGCGGACTCGGCGATTAAAATCGCCAATGAATCTTGATTGTTCGCACGCCGCATCCCCACATGGGTTTGCTCAGCGAACTTCACTCCGGGGTGCCATGAACCTGACAAACGATTTGTGACCGAGAACTGGTGACCGAGAACACATTCAACCGACGAACTTACACGGCCTCACCGAGACTGCTTGGCAAATTGTAAGTCCCCGTGCGCCGTGAACCTAGTGTATTGAACGCTCTTGAGACACGATTTTAGCGACCTTCGTCACCGCAGACCGCCAGGCATGGATGACACCCCACCCGCGAGACCTCTCAACGGACTGCTCAAACGTAGAAATCGGCTCAAACAGGAGCGATCAGTTCCGCCGCCAATCGGCAGGCGTCCAAGAACTCGTCGACCATCAGGTACTCATCGACAGTGTGAATGGATGCTTGACCGCACCCGAGCGTGACAGCCTCAATCCCATGCAGCATCAGCCAATTTGCATCCAGCCCGCCGTTGGCCACCTCGCACTGTGGTGAACGCCCCAATTGCGAGATCAACTGAGTCGCCGCCAACACCGAAGGATGATCTTCCGCCAATCGAAACGCCTCGTAGTCCACGCGACTGCTGAATTCCAAACTCCCCACCCGGCCCTGAACATCCGTCACTGACTGAACTGCGTTTTCAAACGCTGCTTTCATCTGCGCCACAATTTCAGCCCGGAACTCCGCGTCATGACTCCGCGCCTCGGCTCGCAACTGGACTTCCGGTGTGATCACGTTGGTGGCGTCCCCGCCTTGAAAAACGCCCACATTGGCGGTCCCTCGCCGTCCATCTTTCTCGACCAACCCCAGCCATCCATTGCGATACAGAGTGCTGATCGCTTCGGAGGCAATCACGATTGCACTCACACCCTTCTCAGGTGCCACGCCAGCATGAGCCGCATGACCTCGAACCGTCATCTGCACACGCTCGCCACCGATCGCCCCATGACGAATCTTGTCGAGCCCACCCCCATCGAAATTGAACGCCCGATCCACTCGCCCCACCTTGGACACTTCCAGGTGACGAGCGCCTTCCAACCCAACTTCTTCCTGGATCAGGAACAGAATCACGGCCGGAGCCAACCGCAGATCCGGCTGCTTGGCCTGGCGAGCCAAGCGTTCGAAGATGGCACTGAGAATCACCGCGCAACCGCTCCGGTCATCAGCCCCCAGACCCGTCGGACCATCCGAGACCACGATCCGGCCCAGTTCTTCGTCATCGCGAACCACGGGATTGGATCCGACGCAGATCGGAACGGTGTCCATGTGAGCGGACAGTAAAGTCCGGGGCAACGATTCATCGCCCGGCAACGACACGATGAGATTCCCCGTGTTGCCACTCAAACGCGTCTTGGTGCCGGCATCGTCGGATTGAATCCAGGCCGGATCCACTCCCGCCTCCACCAACATTGCCTGGATCGAACTGGAAACCGCAGCTTCATCACCGCTCTTGCCAGGGATTCGCGTCAGCTGAAGATAGCGATCCAGGGCAGCCGATTCGTCCAGGGCCGCCCACTGAGAGGCATCGGTTCGGTTCATATTCATTGCGAGAGCCCGCGTTCCTTGCGTGAGATTGGTTCATTGCCAGAGCGTTGGGCGACCTCACCCCCCGCGAGACAAGCAGATCATCGCGTGCGACGGACGCGGCGAGCCGCTTCATCGTCCACGCGAATTGGCTGGGCCGCGGCGTTCGATTGCGACTGATTCAGTCGGCTGACGGCAAACCACCCGACAGCCAACAACAGACCACTGGCAGCGAAGGAAGCCAACATCGGAACGACATGCGCCGGTTCGGTGGCGTAGTGAGCCACACCTTCCGTGCTGCCATGACCGGGATGCGCCGAAACGGGAACGGCAAAAACCAAGGCGGCAATCGAGCCAAACAGTGAACGCGACAAAATGAACTCACAAGATGCAAGAGAAAAGAGAAGAGCCAATCCACAGGCGGCAACCGCCATCGAACCAGCCCCATCCATCGACCGACCAGCAAAACAAACCACGCCTGGGGCGCGAAGCCGAATCAACCGGCTGATTATACGCCCTGGTCGAGCTGTTGTTGTCGCATCCGCCGACGTTTTCGCTGGTCTTCGGTCACCTCCGCCGCACAACGAGAACAAGCGACCCCACGCTCATAGTCGGGATGCTGCTGCATTTCGGCGGTCAAGGGCCAACCACAGCCATGACACAATTCGTACGCCCCGGCCCGCAATTGGTGATCGACCGCCACGCGATTGTCGAACACAAAACATTCGCCCTGCCAACGAGATTCTTCCTCGGGCATCTTCTCTAAATAATTCAAAATCCCGCCACGCAGGTGATAAACCTCTTCAAACCCGCGTTCCTTCAAATAGGCGGTCGACTTTTCGCACCGGATCCCCCCCGTGCAAAACATCGCCACCTTGGGGTGCTTTTCCGGATCCAAGTTCTCCTCCACAAACTGAGGAAACTCTCGAAAGGAATCCGTGCCAGGATTGACGGCTCCTTGAAATGTCCCAATTTCGATCTCGTAGTCGTTTCGTGTGTCGATCAACGTGACCTCAGGATCGTCCACCAACGCATTCCAGTCCTGCGGCTCAACGTAGGTGCCGACCGATCGCAGTGGATTGATGTCCTCCACCCCCATCGTCACGATCTCGCGTTTCAACCGGACCTTGGTTTTTCGAAATGGAACCTGCTCGCAGTACGACCATTTGACGTCCATCCCACGCAATGGCGTCGCCTGATCGTCCAGTTCCATCGACCGAAGCCAATCGATGAACGGTTCCATTAACTCTCGCGGGCCTGCAATCGTTCCATTGATGCCTTCACCGGCCAACAACAACGAACCACGGATGCCATCACCAGACATTCGTTGGCGCAGCGGTTCTCGCAGCGATTCAAACTGCGGCACTGGCGTGAAGCAGTACAAAGCCGCAACGGCCACCGGCAAATCGGCCGCAGCAGCTTGGTCAGCAAAATCAGAGAGAGCAGAGGAAACGTTTGATTCGGTCATGGCCGAAAACTTACCCATTCATTGAACCCATTGCAGCCAAGCGTCCACGTAAGCAATCGGTGTCGTGTTCATGCCCGTCTGAAACGCTTGCGAAAACGGCTGGCCCGATTGCAGATTTCGCAACACGGCATCCAACCCTCTCCGATTTTGCCGCGACAACAAGGACTCGGCAATCGCAACTGCCATTCGGTCCGCTCGCTCAGGCGGCAACTTGCCGTTCAAAAAGTCTTTCCCCGACTTCAAACTGCCCACCGCGGTGACCAACTCCGCCTGCCTCCGCAGATTCTCATTCCGATCCCGTTTGGTCTCGCCGCCGGAAATCGCGGTCCCCAAACCTTCGGCAAACCATCGCGGCACCGCCTCCCCGCGACTGACCACCGCGAGACTGGCGACCGTCGCCTTCACTCGTTGGGCGATTTCCTCTTCGGTCGCACGCTCCGATGCCACGACCGCGACGTAGGCGCGGATTCCATCGTATTTCCAGTGTGACTGCCAATCGGCGGGGACGCTTCGGCCCTCGACCATCTTGGCGAACTCGCTGTAGTCGTATCGCTTGGTCAGCACATAAACCGAAGCCTTGCCGTGGAAAAAGTCCTCGGGCGTCCCATCGGCTGGGGGCAAAAACTTCTGAGCTTGCACGAGCGCGGCCTCAGCCGACTCCGCCACCGCCTCCAGCGTTGCTGGCGAAACATCGCCCCAAACGGCAAAGTGGTCGGTGACCTGCTTTTGCAACCTGCTCATGTCAGCACCCGCCAACCGGAAATCGGACTCCGCGATCTCGGCCCGCCGCTCACTGACCTCGGGAGACGCCGCCGCGGACAACCAAGCCTGAGCCGTGACCACCTTCATCGGCGTTTGCACCAAAGCCTCATCCACCTTGGCGCCTTCGCTGATCCAAGTCGAAATCAACTCGATGTCGCTGTCCGAAAGTGGCGGGCGACCGCCGGCGGGCATGCGATCACCAGCGCTGCCGCGGAGCTTCTGAACCAACAAACTGGCCTCCCCGTCGCCGGGCTGCATCACCGAACCACTGTCGCCACCGCGAAGCATCTGAGCCAACGTGTCCATTCGCAAACCACCACGGGTCTGCATCGCATCCAAGTGGCATCCGCTGCAATTCTCAACCAACAGTGGCGCCACATCCTTTGAAAACGAGACCGTTTCGTTTCCGGTTGGCTTGCCAACCATCGTTGGCTGATCGGGTTCCGGCGCGGCAGGCGTGTCAGCAGCTGCCCCACCCCCCTTCAAACTGGTGAGCATCGCGGCCGGATCGGGACCATCAAACCTGGCACCCTGAATCACCCATTGCTTCAGCGTGTCCAACTGTTCCTTGCTGACTTTCCCGCCACCACGAGGCATGTCGCCTGTTTCAATCGTTTCGATCAAGCGACTGCCGATCACATCGCCGGGGAAAACCACGACCCCTTCGGAGGGACCTTCCATCAACTTGGCAAAGCTCTGCAAAGTGAACCCACCCTTGTTGCCACGGATGTGACACCCGCCGCACTTGTCGACCAAGATCGGGGCGACTTCCGACACGAAACTGACGCCATCCGTTGCTGGCTCACTCGAGGCATCCGCTTCAGACATCGGATCCGCCGTCGCCTCCGGACGAGCAGGAAGCCGAAACGGTGGCAGCGTCACGCCTTCCAGTTCCAGCATCGCGCGAGCGTTGATGATTCGACGCATCGTCGGTAGCAACGCATCGTGCAGCCCGGGCGACGCCGCGTTGCCAGCCACATCAATTTGCCCGATCGCCTTTCGCAGAGCCTCCCCCGAGGTCTCGTAGTCGCCTTTGGAATACGCGGCCCCGGCACGCTTCACCTGCAACTCGACCGACTGAACAATGGTTCGTGATCTTGCATCGAGCGGTTTGGCGGCCCCTCGCGAATTGGTTTCTTGAGCATCCGCCGTCGAAACCTGCCACGAACACGTCGCCAGCAGCGTCCCGGCGACCAACGTCACCGCGGCGAAAACGCGAAGCGCCGTCCGGCCAACGTTCCCATTCGAAACGATCTGAATCTCTTTCGAAACGACCTGAATCATCGTCACCAACATCATTGTTCGAGTATTTGCCAATCACTCCATCATAGACCACAAACGCAGTTCTTCCCGAAAAAGACTCACTCATCCCATGGCGTCTCATTCGCCTTCCCAGTCGCTCCGCCGGCACACAGTTCTCCCCTGGTGGGCCTCACCCGCCCTGCCCTGCCCCAATCTTCGTGTTCGAACACGCCGCCTGCCTCGCTTGGCCCTTCCCCGTTTCCCCCTTGCTCTTTTACACTGCCGCATTGGCCTTTCCCGCAATTTCCGGCAAGAACACGATGACCTCTTCTGCGAACACCACCTCGCCCGCCATCGCTGAAACGACTTGGCTCACCGAGCAACGCATCCTGGTACTCGATTTTGGATCGCAATACGCGCAACTGATCGCCCGCCGCGTTCGCGAACAAAACGTTTATTGCCAGATTGTTCGCCACGACATCTCCGCCGAACGAATCGCGGAACTGGCTCCCAAAGGCATCATCCTCTCGGGCGGCCCGAACAGTGTTTACGAAGAGGGCGCCCCGAAGTGCGACGAAGGGCTGTTCGACCTGGGCATCCCCGTCCTCGGCATTTGCTACGGAATGCAACTCGCCTGCCAAGCCCTCGGCGGCAAAGTCGACAACACACCCAGCCGCGAATACGGCCGAGCGATGTGCGACTTCGTCGATCGCGATTCGATCTTCCGGGGCATGCAAGAATCCGAACAAGTCTGGATGAGCCACGGTGACCAGGTGTCACAGATCGCCGATCAGTTCACCGCGATGGCCAAGACATCGACCTGCCCCTACGCCGCGATTCGCCACAACGAGCGTCCGGTGTTCGGAATGCAGTTCCACCCCGAAGTCACACACACGCCACACGGCGGCCAAATCCTTCGTAACTTTGTCATCGATGTCTGCGGCTGCGATGGCAGCTGGAAACTGGGTGACTTCGCCGACGCCGCGATTGAATCGATTCGCAAACAGGTGGGCGACAAACGCGTCATCTGCGGGCTGTCCGGTGGAGTGGATTCCTCTGTTGTCGCCGCGTTGCTCTACAAAGCCATCGGGCCTCAGCTCTCCTGCATCCTGGTCGACAACGGACTGCTTCGGAAGAACGAACAACAGATCGTGCTGGAAGAGTTCAGCAACCACTTCAAGACCGACCTGCACATCGTCGAAGCCGAAGACCGATTCCTGACCGATTTGGCTGGCATTGACGAACCACAAGAGAAACGCCGCCGCATCGGGCACGCCTTCATCGAGTGCTTCAAAGACGAAGCCGCCAAAATCGACGGCGCCCACTTTTTGGCACAAGGCACGCTGTACCCCGATGTGATTGAAAGCGGAGCCGACAAGGACGGCCCTGCCGCCACCATCAAGCTGCACCACAATGTCGGCGGACTTCCTGAAGAATTGGGGTTTGAATTGATCGAACCTCTGCGAGACTTGTTCAAAGACGAAGTGCGTCGACTCGGTTTGGAACTGGGCCTGCCCGAACAACTCGTCTGGCGTCACCCCTTCCCCGGCCCCGGATTGGCCGTGCGTTGCTTGGGTGAGATCACCCGAGACAAACTGGTCGTGCTGCGAGAAGCCGACGCGATCGTGGTCGAAGAAATCGAAAACGCAGGACTGTACCGAGAAACCAGCCAAGCGTTCGCCGTTTTGCTGCCAGTCCAAAGCGTCGGTGTGATGGGCGATGCCCGCACCTACGACAACGCCGTCGCAGTTCGCTGCGTCAACACAGACGACTTCATGACCGCGGACTGGAGTCACCTGCCGTACGAACTGCTGGCTCGCATCAGCACCCGAATCATCAACGAAGTCAAAGGCGTCAACCGAGTGTGTTACGACATCAGCAGCAAACCGCCCGCGACGATCGAATGGGAGTGATGCCCGCCACGGCATCCCACCACTAATTCTGTCACTTTGCAATTGAAACAACTGCAACCGTATTCTCCGCCTCCACCTTCAGCCCTCCAAGCGAAAACATGGCCGGTCAATTCATTTACCAAATCACCGACCTGACCAAAAAACACGGTCAACGGAAGATCCTCGAAAACGTCAACCTCGCCTTTTATCCGGGCGCCAAAATCGGTGTGCTCGGCCCCAACGGTGCCGGTAAATCCACCCTGCTGAAAATCATGGCAGGCATGGACACCGAATTCGAAGGCACCGCACGGTTGGGCAAAGGGTTCACGGTCGGTTACCTCGAACAAGAGCCCCCCCTGGACCCAACCAAGACCGTCTTTGAAAACGTCCAGGAAGCCGTCGCTGAACGTCAGGCCATCGTCGATCGCTACAACGAGATCAGCGGTCTGCTCGGCGAAGTCACCGACGACGACGAGATGCAAAAACTCTGCGACGAAATGGCGACGTTGCAAGACATCATCGACGCCAACAATCTGTGGGAACTCGATCGCTTCGTCGAAATGTCGATGGCGGTGATGAACCTGCCACCCAAAGACGCCGAGATCACCAACCTGTCCGGTGGCGAAAAACGCCGCGTCGCACTCTGCCAGTTGCTCATTCGCCAACCCGACTTGCTGCTGCTCGACGAACCGACCAACCACTTGGATGCCGAATCCGTTTCCTGGTTGGAACAACACCTGGCCAACTACCAAGGCACCGTGGTGGCCGTCACCCACGATCGCTACTTCCTGGACAACGTTGCTCAGTGGATCCTCGAAGTGGACCGCGGTCGAGGCATGCCGTTCGAAGGCAACTACAGCGCATGGCTGGAAAATCGTGCCAAACGAATGGCCCTGGAAGAGCGTCAACAAAAGGCTCGCGAAAAGAACTTGGCGCGTGAACTGGAATGGATCCGCATGAGCCCCAAGGCTCGCCAAGCCAAGTCCAAAGCGCGGATCAAATCCTACGAGCAAATGTCCGCCGAACAGTTCGAAGATCGTCCCGACGATCTGGAAATCCAAATCCCTTCGGGCAAACACCTCGGATCACTGGTCATCGAAGCTCATCACGTCAACAAAGCGTTTGGCGAAAAGACCTTGATGACGGACATGAACTTTCGCTTGCCACCCGGCGGGATCGTCGGCATCATCGGCCCCAACGGGGTGGGCAAGACGACGCTGTTCAAGATGCTGACCGGAAGCGAACCCGTCGACGGCGGCGAAATCAAAATCGGTGAAACCGTCGACCTCGGCTACGTCGATCAATCTCGCGACAAACTGGATCCCAACAAAACGATCTTCCAAGAGATCAGTGGTGGGCACGATTCGTTTGAAATGGGTGGCCGCGTCATGCACGCTCGCACCTACGTTTCGCGATTCAACTTCAAAGGCCCCGACCAAGAAAAGAAAGTCGGTGTGCTCTCCGGTGGAGAACGCAACCGAGTTCACTTGGCATCGCTGCTTCGCAAAGGCTGCAACGTCTTGCTGCTGGACGAACCAACCAACGACCTCGACGTGGACACATTGCGTGCCCTCGAAGAAGCGATCGCGAACTTTGCGGGCTGCGTTGTCGTGACGTCGCACGACCGCTGGTTCCTCGATCGCCTTGCAACCCATATCCTTGCGTTTGAAGGCGACGGAAAAGTGGTTTGGTGCGAAGGTAACTTCGACACCTACGAACGCAATCGTCGTGAACGCATGGGCGAAGACGCCGACGATGACTCGCCCAAATCCCGATACAAAAGCATTCACGCGGGCTGATCCAGCTTCGCGATCGCAGCCTCCGCGACACTCGCGGAGGCACTCTCTTCATTCACCCATCTGTTTCCTTTCCACCTTTTCAAATTCATGACGATTCTGCGCACAGGCACCAACGAAAAGTACGCCGACGGCTATGCAGCCGCTTTCGGTGGCGGATCCTCCGCCTCGAAAAAAACCGCGAAGAAAGCGACCAAGAAGGCAACGAAAAAAGCCAAGACTCAGCCTGCTCTGTCGAAGAAAAAGGCCGCCAAAAAGTCCGTGAAGAAAGCGGCGAAAAAGAGCGTCAAAAAGGCCGTCAAAGCCAAAGCCGCCACCAAAAAGTCGGTCAAGAAATCAGTCAAGAAGTCTGTCAAAAAGGCAGCGAAGAAATCGGTCAAGAAGCCCGCTAAAAAGCCCGCTAAAAAGTCCGTCAAAAAATCGGCAAAGAAAGCGGTCAAGAAGACCAAGAAGAAGAGCTGAATGCACCCTGAAGAGCGGCCGGGAAAGCCAAGCGTTTTCCCGTGCCCCTCGACACAACAGGCACGTCCTCCACAATGATGTTGCCCCCGCCAAGCATCCCGCCTTCCAACTTCCTTCGGTTCCCTTGATGCCTGCCTCACCGTCCCGCGAACCCAATGGCAACCTGCCCGACCATCAATTGGCCGCCGCAGCCTGGTCGCCGCCCTCGCAGGATGTTCAAAAAGCACTCCAGGCTCTCGTCGGGTACCTGAACTTCTCGTCCGGCCCCGCTCCCACCGCGGCCTTCTTGGCTTGGAACCAAGTTCATGACGAAGCCTCCGGTGGGGACGTTCTGAACGGACCACCGCCCTTCTTGATCATCCGAGATTGGCTGGAAGAAACCGCTCTGTCGTTGAAAGCCAGCTCGCCCGCGTTCTCCAACGTCGATCGCGCTCTCGGCCTGACCAATTTGCTCTGGTCCGGACTGCTGCCCGCCTACCTCGACTTTCACCGTGACCTGCTGTTTCACCAACCGCCTGAACTGATCTTCAACGGTTTCTTCCTGGGACGCTGCGCCGAAGTCATGGTGCAGCAGATCCGCGAAGACGAAACCATCGGCAGCGTCCAAGACGAATCCGAGCGGCTGGGACAAATCATCAGCACGCTCAATGATTACGTCGGCTACCGCCCGGTCGCCGTGCTGGAAAACCGTGCCTGCCAACCCTACGCCCACGAGTTCGTTCGCCCGATCCCGCAAATGATCCAGGGCGCTGGCATCACCGCCGGCCCTTACCGCGAATTGATCGAACGAGCCGTGCTCGCGATCAATGAAGCCCCCGAGGACATCCTGCGTGCCGCCGCAATGGATCCCCAGCAACTGCGAGAGCTCTGCCTGGACCCGCGGGCTTATGATTTCGATCACCCCGTCAATCGTCGGCCCAATTATCACTTCGGCGGATGGGACGAACATGCGATCGATTCCGATGGACGCTACGATCGATTCATCCTTCGAAGCGTGACCCTCGATTCGCTCCTCGCACGGGTCAACGAAACGCCTGACTTGCCTCGCGAGGAACTGCTCGAAGAAGCCGCCTCGGTGCTGGCCGGAACGATGCTGATGGCATCCGGCATTTCCGGTTGGGGACCGGGTTGTTACAGCAGCGATGTGACCCTGCGATCACTGATGGTGCCGATCGCCAATTTCCGCGACGAATTCTACAACTGGCGAATCTCGAGGATTGGTGGCTCGCACGGTCAACGCTTGCTCGACGAAGTCAAAACCCGCCACCAAGCGTTCGGTGCCGCTCGCCAAAACTTGAACGCGGCTCTGGCACGCCGTCGCGCCATCCAGCTGCAACACGTCCAACTGGCTCGCATCTACGCCCGCTTGGGATACCCCGACTCCGCGACCAAACAAGCCGACGTGGTCCCCGCCACCTCCGCTCGTTTGATGTGCCGCATCGATTGCGGGATGACACTGGGACTGCGAGCCCTGCGAACCGATCACTTTCCCGATGCGGTGGAAGTCCCCGAACAAACCTTCGATCTCATCCGCCGCGCGATTGAATGCGGCGCCCTGATGGACCCCTGGGACATCCTGGGATTCACCGGCAACTTCAGTTTGTACCCCGGGATTGAAAACTCGATCCACGACAGCCGACTCGACGAGTTGCTGTACATCATCGAAAACCTGTTTGGTTACATCGCTCGTGTTTGGAGCGAAGCGGCCGCGCGGGACGACGAAGTCGCCTACGAGCGAATGGACCGTCAGTACCGCGAAGTCGCCCAGTGGTGGCGAACCTTCGCCGCGCACACGGTCGAATCCGTCGAAGCAACCGATCCCTGGGAATCGTACGAATCGGCTCGCCTGGTCGCACAAGCCCTGCGTTTGTGGCACCGCGGCGGCGCCCAACGAGGCGACATCGCTTTTTGGGCCCCGCACGCCGACCTGTTCGATTCACCACGTGCCTACATGCTGGTGATCTCGGCTTTGCTGGAACGCAAGGACTTCATTCCCGCTCAAGCTCTGTTGATTCACTGGCTTTGCCAAGCCGACCGGGTTGGACTTCGCAGCGGCGCCAACTCGCTGCCTCGATTGGCCGAACGCTGGCTGCTGCAACTCCGCGACCACATGCGAGAGACCCCGCAAGAGCTATGGCCGCGAGTCAACAAATTCTTCGACTACCTCGAAGCCAACGCCGAATCCTTTTGGTCAGCACCATGCTTTGAAGTCGGTGACGAAGAACCTCGCGATCGACGCCGCGACAACTGGGAACAAGAATTGGCGAATGCCAATGACGACCCCACTGATTTGCCGGAAGACGACGAAGAATCGGGTCTGTTCGATGCGGCGTACGAAAACGTCAGCTATCGCGACACAACCGATGATGGCAACGAAGGCTCCATCTTTGATACCAGCAGCGACAGCAGCAGTGTCGATGAACTGGAAGCCGAAGTGAAACGCCTGGCCAGCCGACTCGATTTCTTGCAGTCGCTCGCTCGCATGTGGGCTGTCGGTGCGGACGTCGCTCTGACCGAGATCCACTCCGCGACCGAAGCGGGCACCCAAGTCGAACCAGCGGACTCCTCGGATCCCGTTCGTCGTCAACAACAGATCGAAGCGTTGTCTGCATGGGCACGCCGCGCAGTTGCCAACCGCATCGGCCTGCTCGAACTGCTGAGCGATGTTCGTGCTTACAAGATCAAACCTGCCGGCACCGACAAAGATTCAATGCGAATCTATGATCGCCGCCGCGTTCTCCGCGACAGCCTCATGGAACGGGTCATCACCACCGCGGTGGAAATGGCCGATGCCAGACGCTTGATCGCCAGTGCTTTGGGTGCCCTCCAAGGCAAACTTCCCGAGGACGTCGGGGAAGAGTTTGCCGAGGATGACGCCGGTGCCATTGAGCTGTTCTCGGCACTGATCGCGGGCGATTCGGAACGAGCGCGTGAGCGGTTCCCTGTCTTCATCGAAGCGATCCTCCACCGCAGTCTGCTGTACATCCCGCTGTCCCGCGGCGGCGACCCAGTCAAAATCTACGTGACCCGGCTGAGAGAACGCGTGCTCCGGCACTTGCTGCACTGGCTCCCGCGACGCGGCCTGTTTGCAGAAACCTGTCGCCTGATCGAAACCGCTCGCCAAATGGAACAACGGCATCCAATCGGTGCCGGGGCCGTGACGGAATTTGATGGTTTGTATCGTGCCGGGTACCGATCACTGGTCTGCTCCATCGCCGAAGCCGTGCTGCACGCCACCGCTGGCGAACCGCCCTCCCCTGCCCCCACCGAATCACCATCCGCCTCGCGCGAACTCAGCGTCACCGACCAAGACGCGATCGCCGATCGCTTGATTCCCCTGCTGGAACGGTTGACCGAAACGATGCTGGGCAGCTGGCTGGCCCACAGCCAAACGCTTCGCCTGTCACCACTCGAAGCCGTCAGCGACCCGGCGAAATGGGAACGCTTGATCGAGTTCATTCAGCGTTACGGCGACCCAATCTTCACACAAGGTTTTCTACAACTCAGCAACGTCCGTGCGGTGCTGCACCAAGATGTCTCATCCTGGTTGGAACGAGCCGTGACCGATGGAGACGACTTGCTGGAAGACACGCAGCTCTTCCGAGATCTCGAGCTCGGCAAGATCAAGATCAACGAAGCCTCTCGCTGGATCACGCTGGTGTTCGAATCGTTGCTCGATCACCACGCTGAATACCAAGACTACAACAGCACAACGACCCAAAGCGATCGTGGCGAACTGATCTACACATTCCTCGACTTCTTGCGACTTCGCACGCGTTACGAACGCGTTGCCTGGAACTTGAAACCGATCATGTGGACCCACGAAGTCCTCGTCCGGATGGGACTCGACCAAGCGTCGCTGGGTTGGCGAGAAAGCCTGAACGAACGCATCGCCGCCGAAGCCGAACTGTACGTTCAAAAACTGCGAGAATTGCAACGGCGGCATTCCATGCGCATGCCCACCATCGCCGACCGCATCGAAGAACGCTTCGTTCAACCCATGACCATCGACCGCATGCGATCGTTGGTCGAACCCGCCATGAATGATGCCGAAGCGGACCGCCACAGCGCCGCATTCGAACAACTCGAAGCGGAAGCCAACGAACTTTCACGGACTCCCGTCGGCGTCGGCCTGGATCTTCCGCCGTGGCTGAGCGCTCTGGAAGACGAAGTGGAAAAAATTGGCAAGCGAAACCTGATCAGCGAAATCGACCCGCAAGAACTGATGACGATCCCGGTCAGCCCGCTTTCGCTGGACGAATTGCAAACGCAACTCTCGACCGCCCAAACGCAAGGCCGACGATTGCCTCACATCCGTCGCCGAAAGTCATGATCCGGCCGCCGGCTCAGGCAATTTCGGCCAGCGGATCGAACTAGCCCAGCCGATCGAATCAGCCCAGCCCATCGAATCAGCTCAGCCGATCAGCTGCTTCCGCGTGCGAGCCACCCCGTGCACAGGCCACCCCGTGCACAGGCCACCCCGTGCACAGGCCACCCCGTGCACAGGCCACACCAGTGCACAGGCCACACCAGTGCACAGGCCATTCAGTGCGCCACTTCCCAATGCGACCGCGGAAAGCTTCCGCTGGTCCGCTTCCAGTTGAAATCACGAAGGTTTTCGAAACCGCTTGAAAGTGACGGGCAACTCAAAGGAATCTCAAAAAGTCGAAATTTTTTTGATTCACGGTTCACGCAAAATGAAGCCCCTAAGCCTCCCAGTCAGCGGCCGACACCAAAGACATTGAGAGAAAACAGGGGAGTGATCCGCCCCTCTACCTCGACCAAAACCTCCCATCTTTCCTTTTTCGCCTATCCGCAACAGGTCAGAGGGGGCACTCAAGTGAAGCGGACGGGGTGCCGATCAAGATTGGCTCTCCTTTATCGCACCGATATACTCCCGGCTTCTAGTCTCATCCTTGAAACGTTGAAAATCGATGTCCAATACGCTTTCCGCTCCGCCGAATGCTTCTCCGACCGACACCTCGTTTCCACATCTTGAGCTTTCATCGGAACTAGCGCGTCACTTGACGATCACGCTGGGACACGATTTCACTGGCGACTCAACTGACAAACAAAACAGCGAGTACCTGTACCAGGCATTGGCGATCACCGTTCGAGATCGCCTGGTACCGATCTGGCTGGAAACATGGAAGAAAACTTGCCTGAGTGAGGACCGCAAGGTTTATTACCTGTCGCTGGAATTCTTGATCGGCCGCTCCCTCACCAACGCAGTTGAAAACCTCGACCTGGACGAAGACGTTCGCAAAGCCCTGCGAGCCTACAGTGTCGGAATGGAAGAAGTTGCCGACAAAGAACTCGACGCCGGCTTGGGCAACGGTGGCCTCGGCCGTCTGGCCGCTTGCTTCCTGGACAGCTGCGCCAACTTGCAACTGCCCGTGGTGGGTTACGGCATCCGCTACGAATACGGCATGTTCCATCAACACATCGAGGATGGACGCCAAGTCGAAGACCCCGATCGTTGGCTGCGAGACGGCAACCCTTGGGAAATCAAACGCCCCGAAGACACCCGTCGCGTTCGTTTTTACGGTCGCACTGAAAACTATTACGACGAACATGGAACCCTGCGTCCTCGTTTGGTCGATTCTCACGATGTCTTGGCCGTCCCCTTCGACATGCCTGTCCCAGGCTATCGCAACGACACCGTCAACACCCTGCGATTGTGGAAAGCGTCGACGACCGACGTCTTCAACCTCAGCGAATTCAACGCGGGCTCGTACCCCGAAGCCGTCGCAGCAAAGAACGATGCTGAACAAATTTCGATGGTGTTGTATCCCAATGACGCCAGCGAAAACGGCAAGGAACTGCGTCTGAAGCAGCAGTACTTCCTCGTCTCAGCTTCACTGCAAGACGTGATCGCCCGTTGGGTCGAACAGCACGGCGAAGACTTCAGCGATTTTGGACGCAAAAACTGCTTCCAGCTCAATGACACTCACCCCGCCTGTGCCGTCCCTGAGCTGATGCGGTTGCTGATGGACGAACACGGCTTGGAATGGGACGACGCCTGGGACGTGGTCGCACGTTGCATGGCGTACACCAACCACACACTGCTTCCTGAAGCCTTGGAACGCTGGTCGGTGGCACTGTTCAGTCGCCTGCTGCCACGCCTGCTCGACATCATCTACGAGATCAACGCTCGGTTCCTGAAATTGGTCGACCAGCAATGGCCGGGCGATGTTGCCATGCGTCGCGAAATGTCGTTGATCGAAGAGGGTGACAACCCGCACATCCGCATGGCTTACCTCGCCATCGTCGGCAGTTTCTCTGTCAACGGAGTTGCCGGACTGCACACGCAGTTGTTGGAATCAGGACTGTTCAAACACTTCAACACACTGTGGCCTCGCAAGTTCAACAACAAAACCAACGGCGTGACCCAGCGTCGATGGTTGTCGCACTGCAACCCAGGCCTGCGGGATCTTCTCAACGAAACCATTGGGGAAGGTTGGCAAAAAGACCTGACCAAGATCAAAGAGTTGGCTCCGTTTGCGACCGACGCCGAGTTCCGCAAAAAATGGATCGACGTCAAGCAACAAAACAAAGCTCGCTTGTCCGATTTGGTGGTTGCCGAAACCGGGGTTCGCTTTGACACGTCCTTCATGTTCGACGTTCAAGTCAAACGGATTCACGAATACAAACGTCAACTGCTCAACGTCCTGCACATCGTGCACCTGTACGATCGTATCCTGCGAGGCGAAACAGCCGGCATGGTGCCGCGTTGCGTGTTGATCGGTGGCAAAGCGGCACCCGGCTATCACGTTGCCAAGCTGATTGTGAAGCTGATCAACGATGTTGCGAAAAAAGTCAACAACCACCCCGCTGCCAACGACTTGTTGAAAGTGGTCTTCTTCCCGAACTACCGGGTCTCTTCGATGGAAGTGATCTGCCCGGCAACGGAGTTGTCCGAGCAAATTTCAACCGCGGGCAAAGAAGCCTCCGGCACGGGCAACATGAAATTCATGATGAACGGCGCGCTGACGATCGGAACGCTGGACGGTGCCAACATCGAAATTCGCGAGAACGCGGGTGCGGAAAACTTCTTCCTGTTCGGATTGGATGCTTCCGAAGTGACCGAACTGAAGAAGGACTATCGTCCCAACGACATCATCTCCTCCGATGATGACATCGCCCGGGTGATGAATCTGCTGGAAAGCGGGCACTTCAACCCTGACAACCCAGGTTTGTTCGATCTGTTGACCAGTGGCTTGCGAAGCCCGCAAGACCCTTGGGTGACGATCGCTGACCTGCGGGCTTACTTCGACTCCCAAGCCGAAGTTGGCAAGGCGTACCAGAACGTCGATCACTGGAACGAAATGAGTATCCTGAACACGGCCGGCAGCGGGTGGTTCAGCAGTGACCGAACGATCCAGCAGTACGCTGACGACATCTGGGACGTGCGTCCGCTAAGCTAACCCTGGACTGCGAAATGTTTGAGATTGCAGGTCGCGAACACGGTGCGACTTTTGTCACCTCTCCCTCAGCTTTGCTGGGGGAGAGGTCGAACAGGCCGATGGAGGCCCTGTTCGGGTGAGGGGGCGATTCACAGCAAACCGGCTTTTGGGCCTCGTTTCACATCGCGTGCCCCCTCACCCGGATCTCGCTGAACGCTCGCTCCGACCTCTCCCCCAACTTCGTCGGGGGAGAGGTAACAGCCAAGAAACTGTCCACGAAAACGCTGTGTCAACACCCACTTTTGAACAGCCCAGACTAGTCCCAATCGCGAACACGGTGGCCTTCTCAGGCTGTTGAGAATGATTTCAGCGGCCGCTTCGCAACGTTTGAACAAGACAAACAAGCGGCCCACGAGAGGCCAGGCCTCCCGGGTTGCGAACGTTACGCCGCGCCGAGCCCCATCGCTCGTCGCCACGCGCTGAATTGGCCCATGTGCATCATCATGTGGCCGCCCAGATAAAAGGCGTGCATTGCACCGATCGTCCCGAACTTGGCTCTCATTCTTTCGTTCGGATTTTCAGGGGCAAACGCGGAATCATCCGCTGTCAGCAGCGTTTCAATCGCGGCTGCGTGCCCCGCGGCAAACTTGGAAAGAATCTCGTCCATCGCCGGGTACAGCTTCCCGTCGGGATCGTCCAAGCATGTCGCCTGAGGCGAAAACAATGCCTCGTACTTCTCCGTTGGAGCAATCGCGGTGGCATCGCACCCCAATTCGCTGACAACCCGCGAAGGGTACAAACTCAAGTGCCCCAGGATAAATGCTGGGTGATTCGATTCGATTGTCTGCCCGCCCACAGTGGCAAAGCGAGCGAATTGTTCGGGGGAAACCCCTGCCATCATCCGATCCGCATAGCCGACGCAAAGCTGAGCGGAATCGGCAATCATTTGACCAATCATGTCTGTTTCTCTAGAAGGAACGAGTCGTTGCTGCTGTTGTAGCCGCCCGCCGATCCCATCGAAAGCCAAGGCTTGTGTTCAGATCGAAGGAGCGGGAGGACAGACCCAAAATGCTCGTCCGATCAAGCAGCCCGACGGCTAATTTCCCGCGATGACCGTTCGGCGAGACTCGCTTCCGAAATCCAATCGTCACATCCCATCGCGGATCCATCCAGCGTCCCTGAATGGAACCAAGGCTCCGGAAAATAGACCCGCCGAGAAGCGTGAGATTGTCCGAGATACGCTCCCCACCAACTGAAGGTGCTGTTGGCGATCACCACATGCCGGCACTGAGCGATCAAATGCAGATCCTCGTGAGCCGTTTGCCCGTCGGTGTGCTGCACCGGCGTGAACGGGATGCCAACGTCCAAGTTGGATTCACACCACGGAACGTCATTTGAAAACAAGTAGAGTTTCAAATCGGTTTCTCGCGCCGCCAAATCCAGCAAGCAACTGCGGTAATAGTCCGCGTCCAACGTCCGGTAGATCTGCTTCGCTTTGGTCGAGGTCACATAGTCACCGCGACGAACATGAATCGCGACGCTGTTTTCGGTGTTCATCTGCTCTGACAACCGCTGGGTCGTCTCGGACGGCGTTTCTCGCAGCCGCAATTCCTCTCGCAGGCTCTCTCTCAATCCGGGAAAGAACTTCTCGCTCTGCCAGTACCCATCCAAGTAGAGATCGCGTTCTGGCGTGATCAGTGACTCCCGAAACCCGAATGGTTTTTCGCGACGAACCGGAAGTGCTCCGACATAACCAGGGACCATCCGTCGTCCGAATTGGTCCCAGGCCCGTCCCACCGGAGTCCGACGAAACTTCCCCGGCACCCGAGAGCGATCGACATCCGACAAACGTGACGCTGAGATGCTGAAATGGTTGATCGCCAGTGGATGCAAGCGATACTCCTCAAACGCGGAGTCATCGATCAGCAACGTTTGATAGGTGCGTCGAGCCAAGGAATGCCCAAACGCATACTGAAACAATTGATTGCCAAGTCCGCCGATCAAACGTGTCACGATCATCGATTAAGCCACCTTGCGAATCTGAGTCGGCCGCACAACCGCAGCGTGCGCTTCATCGAGCGTGCGGATCAGACGTTCGAGTTTGAGGTCATCCATCATCGGGCTGAGCCCCAGATAGAAGCCTTGTTCATGGATCCATTCGGCACCGGGATAGTCCTTGGGATTGACATCGCCGAGCAAACGGGCCGCTGGTTGACGAGCAAAGTTCCCCGTCACAACCGGCCGAGTCTCCACGCCTGCTTGTTCCAAGTGCGCCAACAATTCGGTTCGCGAACCAACCGCCTCACCCTTCAACAACATTGGCAACGCAAATGGGCTGGCTTGGCCCGCGGTGGGCGTTTCAAAGCATTCAAACCAAGACTGACTGTCAGCGTACGTTGCAAAACGTCCCGCCAATTCTCGACGGCGATCGTTCATGCCGTCCAGTTTCTTGAGTTGCTCCAAACCAAACGCGGCTTGCAATTCAGTGGGTCGGAGGTTGAATCCCCAGTTGATGAATCGATAGCGATCATCCACCACCGTGGGATTCGACACCGCTTTGGTGGAACCAGATGAAGTTCCGCCTGCGGGCGACTTCAATCCACGTGACCAACCGTGGGCTCGTAAAACACGAAGCGCGTCTGCATCCTCTTCGTTGTGGCAAGTCACCATGCCACCTTCCATCGTGGTCATGTGATGGGAAAAGAAGAAACTGAAGCTTCCGCCCAATCCAAAGTTCCCGACATGTTGATCGTCGTACTTGGCGCCGAGTGACTCGCAACAGTCCTCGATCAAAATCAGTTCGTGCTCTTCGCAGAATTGCTTCATCCTCGTCATGTCGATGGGGTTGCCCATCAAATGCACAGCGAAAACGCACTTGGATTTCGAAGTCAGACGTCGACGCATGTCGTCGAAGTCCACGTTCAGCGTTTGAGGGTCAACGTCAACCAAGGTGACCTTCAATCCAGCCATCAACGGCGACCAGATCTGAGTCGGCCAAGTCACGGCCGGAACCAAGACTTCGTCGCCCGCGGACAACCGAGGGTTGGATGGATTGACCAGGTTGTAAGCCAATAACAAATCAGCGGATGACCCGCTATTGACCATCACGGCGTCGTGACAACCGATGTACTGAGCGAACTGAGTTTCAAATTCGCGAGTCAGCTCGCCCATCGACGTTCGGTAATTGACCAAACAGTTCATGGCCGCGGCAATTTCATCTCGCCCGAACGTGGGCACCGTCAACGGGTACCAGTATCGGCCGAATTCGCTGGAGGCGGGTTCGAGATGGTCATCCATCCACAACTCAAAGGCTTGCAGAGATTCCGGGGTCATGCCGCGTTCGCTGAATAAGGGTTGTTGCTGAGTGTTTGCCGGTATTCCTGAATCGTTCTGGCGATCCCGTCATTCAGCGAAACGCGGGGCTCAAACCCCAATTGCTTGAGTCTGGTGTTGTCAGTGCACTTGCGAGGCATCCCATCAGGGCGAGTCGTGTCCCAACAGATCTGACCTTGGAACCCTGTCTGCTCCGCGATCATGCCCGCCAACCCGGCGATGCTGACGTCGGTGCCAGGACCAAGGTTGATGATCTGCCCATCGGTTTCCGCATCGAAGAGATGCAACATGCCGCGAACCACGTCCTCGACATGAATGAACTCACGCTTGGCAGATCCGGTGCCCCAAAGCGTGACCGACTCCGCGTTCTGGTCCACCGCATCAGAAAATCGTTTGACCAACGCACTGAGCACATGACAGCGTGCCAGATCAAAGTGGTCACCGGTGCCGTAAATGTTGCACGGCATCGGCAGGACACACTTCATCCCCATCTGTTTCTGATAGCTCTGTGCCAATCGCAGGCCAGCGATTTTCGCGAGGGCATAGCCTTCGTTGGTTGGCTCCAGTGGACCCGTCAAAAGCGAATCCTCGACCATCGGCTGCGCACATTCGCGGGGATAGATGCAAGTGCTGCCAAGCAACAACACTTTCTCCACGCCAGCTTTGGCACAAGCACTGAGTTGGTTGACAACCAAGCGAAGGTTCTCGTCCAAGAAACCAACCGGGTCGTTGATATTCGCGACAATCCCGCCCACTTTTGCAGCCAGCAAAAACGCGTGCTTGGGTCGATGCTGCGAAACATAATCCTGGACCGCGTCAGCCGAGCAAAGGTCCAGCTCGCTTCGCGCAGGTGTCAACAGGTTGGTGTAACCCGCCGTTTGCAGGTGCTTCGTTAAAGCGGCACCGACCATGCCCGCGGCACCGGTGATCCATATCGGTTCGTCTTGCCGCACTGAAAATCCTTTTTCTTCGGGCACGATTTCGTCTTGAGTTCCGAGGTCGTCAAACCCTCCATGTTTCCAACGACTGAAGGTTCTTGTAGGAAACGACTTGCAACAGATTCAATGTCAATTTCTGGTTCAAGCAGCGTCCTTGCGGGAACGCGTGGCGATTTGAAAACGGTAAATCGGACGCAAGACCTCCCGTTTCACTCGGTCGGTCACCGCCATTCTTTTGCGACCGCCACCGATCGTGCTGCCACCCAAATTCGCGGATACCTCCTGCACGCACGAGGGCTGCATCACCACCACGCGAACCCCCGTGACCCATCGCATTTGAATGAAGGCATCCACGGGACGATCAATCTGCTCGGAAGCGGCCAATAACTTTTCCGCTGCTTCTCGTGTCACCAGCTGGGCCGATGTCCGCAGCGGAATCACATCGGGACACAGCAGCGACCACTTGGACTGCCGTGCCATGACGCGATGCGGAGCAGCAAACGGACGCACTTGAAATTGCACGTAGTCCCCCGGTTTGGCATGGTCACTGGCGAAGGCCAGCGACTCGTCAAAGCCCGGTTCAAATTCGATGTCGTCCTCGACGATCAACGTTTGCTCCCAGCCCTCATCAACGATGCGTTGCCAGATGCCTCGATGACTGAGAAAGCACCCGACTTCACCGACGTTCAGCGAAAACGGATAGGAAGGCGAATGCAATCGCGGCTCGACCCAACGCTGCAGTTCTTCGGCAGGCAACAGTTTGCCGTCAACGGCTTCATGAACCGCGCAGGGCACCGGGCACGTTTGAAGAATCCGCTGGACCTGAGGTTGCCGTGCGGTCGCTCGCCGCAACGTGACAACGAGTGCTTGAGACACGTTCATGTTTTCGACCTCGTGGGAAATCCATTCGAGTGCGTGGTCGTGATTTCGAGAATGCGTTACCAAGTGATTGGACGTGATCCGCTCACCATTTTGAGCGGGACGTCTCAGGCCGCGGTCCGCTCGGACGCGACTTCTTCGGGATCCGTTGCGTCATCGCTCCAACTTGGATCGTGGCTCAACCAGTAATCACGAACCCAATCCACGGGACCGTGACCAAATTTGCGTTTGGTTCCCCAGCGATAGTCGCCTTCTGGCACGACATCAATCGGCCGAGGATTGCCGTGGAAGACTACCACCTTGGCTTTCGCAGGACGCTTGACCTTGGGAAAAACCTGGTTGATGGGGTAGTACTTCAGACAATGCCACTTGAAGCTGGCCGTCCAGGCGAACGGCCAGTAGCTGACATCATCGACATTCTCGGTCAGGAAATCTTGGTCGAGGTGAAAGCGTTCAAAACACTCTTGTTGGTGCTCGTTGAATCGTCGAAACAACTCGGCTTGTTCACCTGGATAGAACCCCAGAATGGATCCCTGAACGCCACGGTCAGGACGCATCATCAAGGGAGCCAAACTCCAGAGCGTTGGATTCCATTCTCGCAACGCGTGGAAACCTCGCTTGGCGACCAAACGACCAAAGAACCCATCCAGGTTCTGATTGACCATCACGTCAAGGTCCAAATACAGCGTTGGCTCGTCGGCAGGCAAAACCCCCGGTGCCAGAATCGACAACTTGGGCCAACAACCTTTTTGCTGACGCTCCAAAGGAATGCCCAAGTCAGGCATCTGAATTCCTTCGACCCCATCGGTTAATCCAGCCACATTGTCTGTGACGCAAACAAAACGGTGAGGACGGTTCAAATTGGCCGCCACAGCATTTCGCAACACCGTGACATACGATGCTGGGAATGCGTCCAGCCAGCGAGTGCAGACAACCGTCGCCATGGTCTCGCCTTCCTTGGTGAGAAATGGGGGGGAGAGTTCCCGTCAAAAGAACGGGAAGGATGTGTTTCCCGCGGAGATTAGCGAACACCACCTGCCACGACCAGACTGATCTTCGCATCTTCGGAACCCTTCGGCACTTGCGTTAATTTCGGCTCTGAGCCGGCAGCCCATCGTCGCTGGGCACGAAAAACGCGTCAAAATCGCTCCCCGAATTCGCGGTTCCCCCGCTAGGTCCAAGCGTGCTTTCAGTTCGTCACACTGCGTTTGCTTGTGGAAGAAAACCAGCGACTTGCCCCAACGACGACCATCAACCGCGTTTTGGCCGCGGGATCTTGGTGCCTTTGCTGGCCCCCGTTTTCTTGGCCCCGCGACGACCGCGTCCGCGGCCGCCTGACTTGCCAGCCGATTTCTCGTCGACGATTTCTACGTCGGAGAGTGGTTTGCCAATGTGCTCTTTGAGTTGCAGCACCCGGTCTCGCAATCTTGCCGCACGCTCGAATTCCAGGTCCTCCGCCGCAGACAACATCTCCTGCTCGAGTTTGTCGACGTACTCGATCGTGATGTAGGTGGGTTCGCCGCTGTCCTGCGCCTTGCGGGTCGAATCCTTGTGGTTGGCCGCGTCGGTGTTGATGCCTTTGCGAATCGCCTTGAGAACGGTCTTCGGCACAATCCCATGCTTGGTGTTGTATTCCATCTGGATCACACGGCGACGCTCGGTTTCGTCGATCGCCATCTGCATCGAATTGGTGACCTTGTCGGCATACAGAATCACGCGGGAATTTGCATTCCGAGCTGCACGACCAATCGTTTGAATCAAACTCGTTTCGCTCCGCAAGAAGCCTTCTTTGTCCGCATCCAAGATCGCGACCAACGAAACCTCAGGAAGGTCGAGGCCCTCTCGAAGGAGGTTCACACCGACCAAGCAATCGAACGAACCAGCCCGCAGTTCCTGCAACAAATCCACTCGCTCGAATGCGTTCAATTCACTGTGCAACCATCGGCAGCGAACACCTTGTTCTTGGAAATAGTTCGCCAAGTCCTCCGCCAAACGTTTGGTCAGCGCCGTGACCAGAACGCGTTCATTGCGTTCCGCACGAATGCGAACTTGTTCCAACAGATGCGTCACTTGCCCGCGAGCCGAAACGATCTCGACCTCGGGATCGAGCAAGCCTGTGGGGCGAATGATCTGCTCCACCACTTCGCCGCCGGTGCGTTCGAGTTCATAGTCGCTGGGCGTTGCGCTGACGAAGCAAATCTGCCCGGTGCGTTCTTCCCATTCATTGAACTTCAGCGGCCGGTTGTCGAGCGCACACGGAAGCCGGAACCCGTGTTCAACCAACGTGATTTTTCGACTTCGGTCACCGGCGTACATCGCCCGAACCTGAGGCACGGTCACATGCGACTCGTCGACGAAGGTGATGAAGTCCTTGGGGAAAAAGTCATACAACGTGTCCGGGGTCGCACCGGGTTCTTTGCCCGAGAGCGGACGCGAGTAATTTTCGATGCCGGGACAATGCCCAACCTCGGCCAGCATCTCCAGATCGAATTTGGTTCGCGCCGACAATCGCTGAGCCTCCAGCAATTTCCCTTGCGACTGAAAGACCTCGAGCTGCTGCGCCAGCTCTTCTCGCAGACTTCGGATCGCCCGTTGGATGCGGTCTTCCGGCATCACAAAGTGCTTGCACGGATAAATGTAAAGGTGCTCGACCGTTTTGATGGTCTCGCCCGACGTCGGTTTGATCAGCGAGATCTTCTCGATCTCATCGCCCCACATCTCGATGCGGTAGGCGAACTCTTCGTAACTGGGCCACAGCTCGATCGAATCCCCACGCACACGAAATTTCCCGCGTTCAAATTGGATGTCGTTGCGTTGGTATTGCAGATCGACAAACTTCAACAGCAAGTGATCTCGGCGGGTCTGTTCACCTTGATGCAGATCGACGACCAATTGCCGGTAATCATCCGGCGATCCCAAACCGTAGATGCTGCTGACCGAGGCCACGATCACCACATCGCGGCGACTGACCAAAGAACTGGTGGTGGCCAATCGCAACCGGTCGATTTCCTCGTTGATCGAGGAATCCTTTTCGATGTAGACGTCCCGCTGCGGAATGTAGGCTTCGGGTTGGTAGTAGTCGTAGTAGCTGACGAAATAATGAACGGCATTGTTGGGGAAAAACTCTTTGAATTCCCCGTACAACTGAGCCGCCAACGTTTTGTTGTGGCTGAGGATCAACGCAGGTCGCTGGACTGACGCGATCACGTTGGCCATCGTGTACGTTTTCCCGGTCCCGGTGGCTCCCAGCAGTGTCTGCGCGGTCTTGCCGCTTTGGATGCCTTCGATCAACTTGGCAATCGCGGCTGGCTGGTCCCCCGAAGGCGGGAACGGCTGGTGCAAATCAAAAGCGGCCGGTTCGAGTTTGGTGGTGCTCATGTCAGCACTTTAGCAAACTGTCGAATCATCCGGCACAGACCCACCGCCTCCGATTCTCGCCCCTGATTTCCAACACGCTGCCATGGCGAAGCTGTATTTCTACTATTCCACGATGAACGCCGGGAAATCCACGGTTTTGTTGCAGTCCAGCTACAACTATCGCGAACGGGGGATGAACACCCTGATTCTTTCTCCCGAGATCGACACTCGGTTTGGCAGTGGCAAAGTCGCCTCGCGAATTGGCATCGAATCGGAATCCGTTTCGTTCACCACCTCCGACAACCTGTTGGAGATCGCCCGGGCAGAGACACGATCCCAACCTCTTCACTGCGTGCTCGTCGACGAGGCCCAGTTTTTGACCCGAACCCAGGTGCGCCAGCTCAGCGACGTTTGCGACGACCTGGACATCCCCGTCTTGGCCTACGGGCTGCGAACCGATTTCCAAGGCAATCTGTTCGAGGGCAGCGAACACCTGCTGGCCTGGGCCGACACGCTGACGGAACTCAAAACGATCTGTCACTGCGGTCGCAAGGCCACGATGGTGCTGCGAGTGAGTGAATCCGGCCAAGTCATCCGCGACGGTGAGCAGGTCCAGATCGGGGGCAACGAGCGGTACCAAACGGTTTGTCGCCGTCACTTCAAAGAAGCGATCTTCCAACGCTCCGAAGACGAACTTCCCCTGCTGGATTCGAACGAACCCCGCCAATCGGAACGTTAAACCATCCAGTGGAAGCGTTGCCGCCGATGGGCAACACGTCCTACCCCGGACAAGCCTCGGTCGACTATTCTGGGGCCATGCAAGTCTCACAAGAATTGATCGATCGCGTTCTGCGACTCGTTCACGCGGCGGAATACCGTCCCAGCAAACCCAAACAAATCGCTGCCCTGTTGGAACTCGACGCGGATGGCTACCGCGAAGTCCGTCGGGTGGTCAAACAATTGGTCCTCGAAGGCCGGCTGATCTACGGCGGAAACCACCTGGTCGTCGCTGCCGCGGCCGTCGGTGGCCCCACGGACCAAATTCGCGGAACATTTCGCCGTGCCATGGGCGGCGGTTTCGGTTTCGTTCGCCCCTCCAGCGGTGGTGGCGGTGTCGACGCGGATGTTCCCGAGGACGTTTTCGTTCCCCCTGGCATGACCGCAGGTGCCCTGGAAGGCGACCTGGTCGCTGTGACGATCGCACCCAGCCGCCGGGGCGGGATCGAAGGCAAAGTGGTCGAGGTGCTGCAGCGCGCACGCCGTCAATTCACCGGCACGTTTTTCTCCTCCCCGCAACCTGACCAACCCGGTTCCGACACGATCGAAGGTCCCGTCGTTTACCTGGACGGCGTTCACTACGAAGCGCCCGTCAGCGTCGGCGACGTGCGAGGTCTGCCCCTGCAAGACGGCGACAAGATCTTTGTCGAAATCGTCGACTTCCCCGATGAAGAAACGGGCGGTGGCGAAGCCGTCATCCTCGAGCGTCTGGGAAGCAGCAAAAACCCGGCGATCGACACCCTGACGATCATGCGGCAATACGCGCTGCCCGATGAGTTCTCCGAAGAGGTCCTCGACGAAGCTCGCGATCAAGCCGACGCGTTCGACGACGACGTCGTGCCGGCAGACCGCAAGGACCTGACGGACATGCTGACGATCACGATCGACCCGTTCGATGCACGTGACTTCGACGACGCGATCTCATTGCAACGTGAAGAGGGTCGCTGGCGGTTGTGGGTGCACATCGCCGACGTCAGTCACTTTGTTCCGCCCGCTGGCAAACTGGATGTCGAAGCGCGTCGTCGCGGGACCAGCGTCTACCTGCCGGACCGCGTGATTCCGATGATCCCCGAGATCATCAGCAATCACCTCGCCTCCCTTCAGCCCGAACGCATGCGTTTGGTGAAGACGGTCGAAATTGAAATGCTGGATGATCTGACCATCACCCACAGCGAAGTTCACAACGCCGCGATCCGCAGCGACAAGCGATTCAACTACGAGCAAATCGATCAGTTCCTCGCGTCCCCCGAGGCATTCCAGAAAGACTGGGGAGACCCGATCTGTGAACTGCTGACGCACATGCACCAGCTCGCGATGCAAATTCGCAAGCGTCGATTCAAAGCCGGTTCGCTTTCGATGGACATGCCAGACATCAAGCTCGAACTGGATCGAATGGGCAAGGTCAAAGGCGCCTACCAAACCGAGAACACCGAGAGCCACCAGATCATCGAGGAGTTCATGCTGCTCGGCAACGAAGCTGTTGCGACTTGGTTGGACGACCAAGAACTCAATTTCCTGCATCGTATTCACGCACCGCCGGAACGCCGCAAACTGCGGCAACTGACCAGCTTCGTCAAAGACCTCGGCTTGGGAATTGACAATGTCGAAAGCCGCTTCGAAATCCAAGCCGTCCTGGACAAAGTCGCTGGCACCACGCTCGAAAACGCCGTCAACTTTGCGGTGCTCAAAAGCATGAGCAAAGCGGTCTATGGGCCGCACCGCGAAGGCCACTACGCGCTCGACAAAGAACACTACTGTCACTTCACCAGCCCCATCCGCCGGTACCCTGACCTCAGCGTTCACCGCTTGGTGCAGCGACTGATCGAGAAGAAACCCACTCCCGATGAATCTTTCGCGGAGTTGGTCAAACTCGGGCATGAATGCAGCGACGCCGAACGCAATGCCGCCCAGGCCGAACGCGAATTGATCCAGTTGAAACTGCTTCACTTCCTGAAAAAGAAACAGGGAGAAACACTCGAAGCCGTGATCAGCCGGGTCTTCGCCGATGGCATTCACGCGCGCTGCTTGAAACTTCCCGTCGATGGCTTCATTCCCGTCACCGAGTTGCCCAGTGATCAATATCGCTTTGAACGCCGCGGGCAAGTCCTGACGGGATTCAAAGAAGGCAACCGCTTTCGACTGGGTGACCACCTGACGGTCCGAATTGGCAAAGTCGACCTGCAAGACCGGCAGTTGTACCTCGACGTCGTGAAGAACCACTCGGCGGGCAAGAGCGATCCCAAAGGCCCCTCCGGCAGCAAGTCGAAGAAGTCGCCTCTCCGGCACCAGAAAAAGTCCGACCGACGCGAAAAGAAAAAGCGACGGCGTCGGTAGGTCAGAGGCTCTCAGTCGCGACACGACCGAATGCTTGCATTCACGGTGGGGACCACCGTGCCACAGGGTTTGATTCTTTTCCAACGTAGCCATGAACGTTCTCATCCTCACCGGTGCCGGGATCTCTGCGGAATCCGGAATCCCAACCTTCCGTGACGCCAACGGATTGTGGGAAGGTCACGCCGTCGAAGAAGTCGCCACGCCACAGGGATTCGCTCGCAACCCTGAGTTGGTGCAAGAGTTCTACAACCAACGTCGCCGAGCGTTGTTGAACCCTGAGATTCGCGCCAACGCAGCGCACGTCGCACTGGCGGAATTCGAACGCGACCATCTTGAACATGGACGCGGCGATTTCCTGTTGGTGACTCAGAACATCGACAACCTGCACCAACGCGCCGGCAGCCAGAATGTGCTGGCCATGCACGGGCAATTGCTGCAAGCTCGATGCACCTACACCGAAGAGGTCTTTGACTGGACCGAAGACCTGAGCGTTGACACGCCGCACCCGGAAGATCCTGACAACGATGACTTGCGAGGCTGCTTGCGACCCAATGTTGTCTGGTTCGGCGAGATGCCGATCGGCCTGGCAAGCATCGAGAAAGCCGCCACACAAGCTGATTTGTTCCTCGCGATTGGAACATCGGGCGTCGTGTATCCCGCCGCTGGCATCGTGGCGCAAACACCCCCGTACTGCCGCCGCATCGAAGTCAACCTGGGCGACACACCTGCGTCGAGTGCCTTCGATGAAACCATTCGTGGTTCCGCCAGCATCGAAATCCCAAAGCTACTGAATCACTTCAAAGCAATGTAAACATCCGTGATCAAATCTTTGGTTTCGGTGGTTTCCGGGTCATTGCGATAGACCTCACATCCCATCGCTTTGGCCATCTTCATTTTTTTGTAGCGGATGTACTGAATCCCACCCGACCAAGCGTTCCCAAGATGGGCGTAGTCACCGATGTGCCGGACCAAAAGAAACTTGCCGGCGGGCACGGTGTCCGCCACACAGTCCGCCGGAACGCGCGTGCCTGCATCGGCCAAGTAACCAGCCGTGTAATCGAACCATCGTTTGCGAAGGTCCGACGTCGTGTGATACAGGCTGGCCCATTCATGAATGCGTTCATCATCTTCGCGATAGTGTGGTTTGACTCGCTCCAGCGTCGCTGACATGTGGCAACCGATGTCATCCATCGTGCAGCCTCCCCGATGCCCGATGATCATGCGGTCGGGTTCGTTGACCACACCTTTGATTTCCAGCTTCGAAAGCACTTCGCCAGTTTCGACAAACTGCTTGAACATCAACAACCCTCGCTCGTAGTCCATCCCCACGAACATTTCCATCATCGATCGCATCCAGAACAAAAACCAAGGCAACTTGCCTCGCATGTGCCAGGTGATCTTGGATCCCGGTCGACCATCCGTCATCACGGGATGAATTTCGAACTCCACTTTGGACTGCGACTTAAACGGCTTGATGAACGCCAGATCGGCTTGGACCGACGAGTTTGCCGATCGGCTCTGCGGAGCCTGAAGTTCGCGGTGGGTCATCGAACCCTCACCAACCAGCTCCCCCTTCCAGTGATACGTCGCTCCCAATTCATTTGACGGATTGCTAACGGTCACTTCCGCATCAGGATCCACCTGCAACCAAGGCGACCAGCGGGTCCAAGTCGAATAGTCCCTGACCGCGTCATAAACATCGCGTGTATCAGCGTCGATCGTTTGGGAACGTTGAATATGAAACGCGGGCATGGTGAATTCGTCCCTTCGGAATGACAAGCGGAACAGCGTCGCACATCCTAGCAAAAAGACAACGCAGCCAGGCTGCGATGTCACTGCCGACCCAAGCCCCAGACCTCTCCGCCAATCGCCTGCGACGCCCCACCGCTCAGTTTTCGCCCAGCCACTCCAATTCCACCAGCACTGGACGATGGTCTGAAGCGAGGGGTTCGTCCAGGACCATTGCTTTGACAATTCGCCACGAATTTGCTGGACGCACGACAACATAGTCCAGTTGTCGAGTGGGCGATTCTGCAGGAAAGGTAGGCATCGGTTCCGACGTCGCCATTCGCCATTCCTGCTGCAGCATTTGAATCGCCTGGGAATCCGGCGAGGCGTTGAAGTCGCCTGCAAGAATCATCGGCAGGGTGCCTTGAGCAAAAAGCCGGTCGAGTTCCCGCGTCTGTCCTTCACGCAAGTCGACGCGAGCATGATGCAAATGCGTCGTCCCGAAAAGAAAAGTGTTTCCGTGAATCTGAAATTCAGCCACTCCAACAATCCGCCGTTCGCGATCTGGTTCACCTGGCAACCAATGCACCTTGAAGGCTTGGATCGGGTGCTTCGATAGAATCGCCTGCCCATACTCTCCGCCGCCATAGTCCAGTTGCTTCGCAAACTGCCCAAACAGACCCGTTTGTGCGGCCAGAACCTCGATTTGATTGACCACTCCGGTCCGCCGAGTGTTTTGGTCAACTTCCTGCAACGCGACCAAATCGGGGTCGACTTTTTGGATGATCTTCGCCAAGCGGTTGAGGTCGAGCTTGCTGTCTGTCCCTTCACCATGGTGAATGTTGTAGCTCAGGACCTTCAGCTGAATCGGTAAAAGGGAGTCATCCCCTCGCACCAACGAAGTGCCCAGGAAAGGCACAAACACCATTGCCATGAGCAGCGTTTTTTGAACGACCACACCGAAGTCCAATTCATTTGCGTTGACACGAGACGAAACCCGTTCCGAGTTGATCAAACCAGCAACTGGAAGGGTCGAACAAACCGAAATCGTTCCAAGGAAGGTACCTTCGCTCAATTCCGGGATCGACTCCCCACCAGATGGGAACCAATCAATCGCCAGGCCGACCATCCAAAGTTCGGCCCGGGACCCACCCCCCATTCAGTCGAAAGCAACCACACCCTTGGAATCCGCCTCCAGCTCTCCAACTGGAAAAGATCCGATCGATCCATCTCGCCTGCGCCCCAAAATCGGAAGCGGACTCGGCCATTCAGCAAGCCTCACTTGAACAAGACAACTCGAGCAGGCTTCGATTGCTTGCTCCGCCCAGCTACACTGGTTCGCTCGCACGAGAGTCAGACGGCACATCCCAACCTTCTCCTGGTGAATCAGGAGGGGGGAGAGCCAGGAGGAAAAAGCCAGTCGCTCACATGCGAGACGATGCCCCGTAATCGCATAGCGAATAACGATTCGCCTCGGAAGGAGCGACTGGCTGTCGGAAAAATAGTGGGCGGCAGAATTCCCGGTGCGCAAGAGAGGCGCAAAGGGGCTCCATTTCAACAAGAAACACAGGTTTTTGAATGGCTCACGCCAACGCTCAGCTCAAGCAAGTCCGCCAAAGTTTAGGGTTGTCGCAGCTGCAGCTCGCGATGCGGGCGGGCGTTTCCTCGCGGACCGTCCAGTTCGCGGAATCCGGTCAAAATGTTTCTCTCGGTACCATGCGCCGAATCGCCAGTGCACTGGGCATGGAATCGGACCAATTGATTCGCATCGACCCCGGCACGGGCCAAGACGCGTTCGCGGATTTGCCCTGGTCCATCGCCGACCGATTCCGAACCAACCGCCGCTTCGATCAGGGCAGCCTGTGCCGCAACGAATCCGAGGTCGTCGACATCGTTCGACAATTGCGAGAGAACTTCAGCGTTCAAATCCAAAAATGGGGTTCGACGCAAAGTCAGCAGCACGCCCTGTTGCGAGACAAAGCGATTGACGAGGTGTACTTTCGCTACGAACAAAGGTACGTCGAATTGTGGCGAAGGAATCCAGCCTGCATTCGCTTGGATTGCTACGACGAGACCGTCGGTGGAGTCAGCATCACGCTGCCGTTGACGGCAGAGTCCTTTCGCGCGTTCCGGGCCGGAGAATTAGCCTGGCTGGATATCTCGGCGGACGATTTGGTGGATCAATCTCAATACCTGTTGCTCGATTCCGTCACGGAGTTCACCAACCAGTGTCGTCGCCCCTGGTATCAGGTCACGGAGTCACTCAGTCTCGTCGCGTTCACTCAAGTCGCTGCTCTGGCAAAGCACCCCAATCGGTCGGATTTCGAAATGGTTTCGTTTTCAGCAAGCCCGTTGAATGAGCGAAGGCTGAGCACAATTGGCTTCATCGCCGAACCAACCGTTGAACCCGAGTTCGACTATCCCCTCTTTTGGTTCGGGGAAGATTCGCGGATTTTGACCCAAGAGGAATATTCCAACTGGTCCACGTTCAAGCACTTCACGACCTTGATCAAATCCGTTGACAAAGCCTCCCTTCGCCGACGGATGTTTCAAAACCTTTTGGCGATGGTCAAGCGGCTGCAGCGGCCCGCAAAACGTTCGTTTGCTCGCCGGGCTGCGTGAACGCGGCCGAGTTCCACTTTGGCTTTTCCATCCATGACATGCCGTTTCGTGACATGAACTCATAGTGGTCCACTGACTGACACGGAACTCCAGTTGGCAAAGAAGTCATCGCCGGCCAACTCACACTGTTCAACGTCGATCCACTGGATGATCGTCCAGCGCGTTGCTGAAGCTCGATGACGTGGCCACGTTCAGTCCAGTATCCGGTTTGTTTCAGCCAGTCTTCCGGTTGCCACTGCTCCAGCCATTGCAGTGCCCCCTCGCAATAAAGCGACGGGTTGCCGTGAATGCGGTATCCCCCGACGACCGATTCGATGCGATCGTGGTTGGGTAGTTCTTCTCCGCCAAAACGAAGGTGGTCGCTCAACTCCGAATCGCCCCGTCCCCCGGTCTGCTCCGCATCCAATTCCAATCTCGGGTCGACCAATTGGTAAATCGGCCGTGACTCCTGATCGCGATGCATCGACGCCAACAGCGTGTGATCCAGTTCCGCCACCCCGTAAGCCTGCAGCACCGACAGACGACAACCTCGCTCGGCCAACCATCCATCGACGCTCCGCTGTAACGAAGCCGGCAAGTGGTACCCGCCCGTCGCCCACAGCAGTTCGCTGGGCCAATCCATTTGGGTTCCCAGCGCTTGAATCAACAAATCCGCCCCGGCCAAGGGCTGAGCAACAAACACCACCCGTCGATTCTCCGCTGTCGCCAGTCGCAAGGCCCGAATGCAGGTGGGCGGATGAAGGTAGGTGATGACACGAGTCATCGATTCCATCCCGCCCAAGGATGCCGGGTAGGCGTCCACCACCAACGACTGCGATGGGTCAACGAAAAATGGTTGGAGCGCCGGAAAGGTGCTCACCAGTCGCTGCATCTTTTCAGCGGGCTGCCCACTGTCGATGACGCGAAACTTGTACGGGTCCAACGACGTGGACCCCGCCGAATAAGACAGGATTTTTCCGTTCATGCCACCGCCGCCAATCTCAACGAGCCAACCTTGGCAACCGCACCGGTCTGAGCAAACGATCCACAGCACATCTCCACGAGCGGCTGTTGATCCACTTGGTTTGGGATGCCATCGAACAGGTCCTGGCAATACGAACGCTGACTCGCATCGACCGCCATCAACAACACGTTGCTTGGCGTTTGCAAATCGGGATGAACGAAGTCAAACCCGGGCAGATACGTGAACCCGATGCGGCGATAAAACGCTTGCATGCGCACGTCCGCATTGACGATCGAGATTCGTTTCCCCCTGCTCAATTGATCTTCCCAAGCACGACGCACCAGCGTTCGAAGAGCTTGAATCGGTGTGCTCGGTCCACGTCGAATCCGCAACTTGCAAGTCGCGATCAGTTCGTCGCAATGCTGTTCCAACAAGACCGCTGGATAGTGATCCTCACAATCCAGCCGCCCATTCGCAGCCGCCTGAACCGTCAGCGCCCCGAGTGGCTGCCCCTGCCAATTCAACAGGTAGTGGTGGCTGTATTCGTCGTAGCCATAAACGGTTTGCTCGGCCCCGTCCCGTCGAATCTCCTGAATCACGTCAAACAACGGATCGGTTGTTCCAAAACAATGCAACACATCCATGTGTCGATTCCAACATTTCAAAGTGAGAGGCGGCCCTTCCCTCACGGGCGAAGAAAGTCATCCGACGTGTGTCACTAACAACCCTTGGACACATCCAGCAACGTGAAAATTTGTCACCACTCATTTGCGCATCCGGATGGAGTCCACCCAACCTTCTCGCCAAGTGTCTTCGCAAGCAACCAGAGGTCCCAGCAGGGGCCCCACCCCCCCCCCCTCCCTGAACACATCCCGCACACCCAAAGGCAGGTCCAGACAAAGCCGCACAACCTCTTCGCGGCCAAGGTTCACCAACATCACTCCAGATCAGGCGAGCGTTGGGGTGCGATGCGGTCCCACGCTCAAACGTTTTGAACGTTTCCTTTTCAAATCACGCATTCTGCCCAGGCAACCCGACGCGTAGCGAGGAATGAGTCCAGTGCATTCATTCCTCGTTCACACGTCGGGTTTGCATTGGGTGCTGGGGCCCATCGACGAGGGAAAGGCGGCTCACGCCTTCCCCCCTCGTGTTAGTCGCACGAAGACCAAATTCGATCACATCAAATTGACGGGATCGATGTCGACCAAGAACTCAATTTCCTCCTTGGGATCCACCTTGAAATCCGCCAAGCCACGCCGGATGACTTCGCCGACAACCGCCGCTTCCGTGGCTTGCAACAACAAGTGAAAACGATACTTGCCGCTGATTTTGACGATCGGCGGTGGGGCGGGACCGAGAATGCGGACCTCCGCTTTGAGCAGGTCACGGGCCTTTTCCAAGCGGTCAACAATCGCGTCGGCCACGGATTCGGTTTTGTCTTCCAGTGGACCGCGAATGATGATCCGCGCCACACTGCCCAGCGGCGGGTAGTTGAACTTTTTGCGGTTCACCATTTCGTCTTCGACGAACTTCAAATAGTCGTGCCTCGCCGCGGCCTGAATGGCTGGATGTTCAGGCGTGAACGTCTGCACGATCACGCGGCCGCCACGATCGCCACGCCCGGTTCGACCAGCGACCTGAGTGACCAACTGGAACGTCCGTTCGGCGGCGCGGAAGTCAGGGAAGTGCAACGCCGAGTCCGCGTTGATCACACCGACCAGCAACACGTTGGGAAAGTCCAACCCTTTCGCGATCATCTGCGTGCCCAGCAACACATCAATCTCTCCAGCACGAAACTCCGACAGCACGCGTTGGTGACTGCCAGCACGCTTCATGGTGTCACTGTCCATCCGAGCGATGCGAGCATCGGGGAACCGGGCCTTCGCTTCCATTTCCAATCGCTGCGTGCCCAGGCCGCCATAACGAATTCCATCGAACCGGCACGCCGGACACCAGGGCGGCGTCGGGATCGTGTAATCGCAGTAGTGGCACATCGCCTTGCCACCATCACGGTGATGCGTCAGCGGCATGTCACAATCGGGACACGCACACACGGTGCCGCAAGCCGGACACTGGATCGTCGTCGCGTAACCACGTCGGTTGAGCAGCAGAATCGCTTGTCCTTTTTCTTTCAGCGTTTCGAGCACCGCCGCGTGCAAGGGACGGCTGATCGCGCCTCCTTTGCCGCGTTCCTCTTTGACTCGCAAGTCCACCAGTTGAACATCGGGCATCGGACGATTGCCGACCCGCTCCGACATCGTGACCAGTTCCGCGTGCCCGGTTTGCGTCGCGTGCCAAGCTTCCATCGACGGCGTTGCGGAACCCAACACCAGCGGGATGCCAAGTGCCATCGCTCGGGCATGGGCCACCTTGCGAGCGTGATAGCGAGGCTGCTTGTCTTGTTTGAAGGAGGTGTCGTGTTCCTCGTCGATCACGATCAACCCCAGATTTGGCAGCGGCGCAAAGACGGCACTGCGAGGCCCGATGACGACCTGGACTTCCCCTCGACGAATCCGCTGCCAATGAAAGTGACGCTCCGACGCGGACATCTGACTGTGCAACACCGCGACGTTGTCGAAACGATCTTCGAACCGCCCACGGGTCTGAGGCGTGAGGCTGATCTCGGGCACCAACACGATCGCCGATCCCGCTTGCTTGACAACATGCTCGATCGCCTGAATGTAGACCTCGGTCTTGCCGCTGCCGGTCACACCGTGCAGCAACAACGTCCGGCCGCGTCCGCTGTCGACGGCGGAGTTGATCCGAGACAACGCGTTCTCTTGTTGTGGCGTCAGGTCATGCGATTGCTTGGTTTCACCGTCGTTGGACTGAGCCCGAATGCGGATGTTTTGGCTGAGTTCCCGGCGCACCTCCGTCACCAACAACTCCTTCTTTCGCAACCGCCGAATCGGGTCTTCGGTGCACTCGGCCATGATCGCGAGTTCTGCGGCGGTCATCGGTCGATCTTGAGCGATCAAGAACCGCATCGCCGATTGCTGCTTGGACGGCAACTTGGCAATTTGCTCTTCGGTCAGCCCCGGTGCAGGCCGGAAGTAAGTTGTCTTCCGCGTGCCCGCGTTGTCGCGAACGCTGGCGGGAATCAGCGTGTCAAAGACTTGGCCAGCGGGGACCTGGTAGTAATGAGCGATGAACATCACCAAGCGAACCAGAGCCGCATCGCACAGCGGTTCATCATCGATGACCTCGGCCACATCCCGAAGCTTTTGTTGCGCCGCATTGCCCGTCTTAATCGACACGCACCAACCGGGAGTGGGCTTTTTGCGATGCCCCAGCGGCACGCCCACACGCATCCCCGGGCGAAGGACATCCAGCAAGTTGTCCGGAATTCGGTAATCGTAGGGCCCGTGCGGCGATCGAGCGAACACGATCGACGCAAGCTGAACGTCTTCGCCGACCGTCAACTCCCAAGGGGGAGGATCGGTTTCGAACAATTCGTTCTGGGTCGGTTCAGACGAGGACGAGTCAGCGGGCACGGAAGCGGCGACAAAAGGAGGAAAGTTCAGAGTCGGATCGCCCAGATTGGACAACGATGATTCAGACAACATAACGTGTGAGCTCCTTTTCTTCCCGGCGGGCGCAAGATAACCCATCCATCATCGCCACCCCCCGTGACACGTCTGGTCACACGCCTTGCCTGCCCTGCCCTCCCCTCCCCTGCCTCAAATCGCATTCTCGGGACTTGCACCCCGCGCTACCAACGCGGACTCCTCCCGAGCCAATCCTGCCAATCCGCTCCGGACGGGGCCAGCATCGCTCGCTCGTGGTGGAATAGCCCAAAAACGACGACAAAAACGACCACCGTGATGACCGGACGCAGAATCGGCGATGCCTTCACCCATCATTCATGAAGTTTCCCGCTCGGTGTCGCGTCCGCGTCCACCTCGGAGGTGGGGGGAACACTCATTTGCCTTTGCTCAATTCTTCGAGCAAGTCGGTTTGAACCTGCTGGATTTCAAGCAGTCGTTGCCACTGATGTGTCAGCAACAGATTCAGCTTCGAGTGCAAGTGGCGGATTTCGAGTTCCGCCTTCAAGTTCACTCGGTAATCGTTGTCGGCTTTCAACCGGTCTTTCTCGTTCTGCCGATTCTGGCTCATCATGATGATGGGCGCTTGAATCGCGGCGAGACATGACAACACCAGATTCAACAGAATGAATGGAAACGGAATCAAGGTCGAGAGACTCTGGCTACTTTGCGACTGGATCAACGGAGATGACCGTCGAACCATCAGGCAGAACCATTCCTGGACGCAAGTCCGCAGTGGCTGGGTCAATCGGCGCATTCGCGGTTGCTGGTGGAACGGAACTGCTCCCGTAGCCAGCTTGATAGACCGTTCTCAAAGGAGCCACATAAGTCGTGGATGGAACCACATAAGTTCTCGACGGGTAACTCGAATAGCCGCGGTAGCCAGACGAGTAGCGAAAGTCATTTGGGTAGCCGTAACCGTAGCCCAGACTGCTGTAGCCCAGTCCATAACCGCCGTAGCCGTATCCATAGGGATAGCCACTCCCGATCGACAAACTCAAACCGGGACGAGAGTATCCGTACGACGAGCCAAAGTTGGAATGGTTACGGCCCGAGTATCCTGGACGACCGCTGTGTGAAACGCCGCCCCCGTGAACGCCGCCGCCACGAACGTGACCACCGCTGACGTGACCGCCACCCACGTGCCCACCACCGCCCGGGGCTCCTCCTCCGTGGCCACCTCCCCCATGACCTCCTCCGCCACCACCTCCGCCGTGATGTTGAGCCATGGCAACCGATGCCCCCGAGGCGTAAAGGATGAACACGGACGCGAACAAACCCTGTCGAAGGCTTTGCAAGAACATGGGAAGTCTCCTCTGCGAGTGACGCAGTGCAAATGGGATCGGTAACGCATCACCGGAAGATGGTCCGGATGGACCGTTAGCCGAAGTCGCCAGACACCCTGGATGCAGCAATCGGCTTTCCAAGCCTGGACAACGCGTTGATCCAGTGCACATGACGTACCATTGCCGAAACAGCCGCTCAACTGAAAGACAGTGGCGAGTTTTCGTTCGAAACAACCTGTTTTAGCTCACCGGACATCCGCTGGCCTTTGCCAAATCCGCACACATTCGCCCCGGACGGGGCCGTCATCGATGTGCGGGCAGTCGTCTCGGGGCTTCCGCCCCGAGCTACTGACGCCGGCCCCGTCCGGGGCGAACGTGCGCGAATGACTCCGGAGGAGTCCGCGTTGATAGCTCGGGGCGGAAACCCCGAGAACGATTGTTTGCCCTGCCCTGCCCTTCGATCGCGCCGGCTATTTGACCGTGTGGTTGGTGCCGTTCAATTCGTTGAGAGCGCGGTTGATCACGCGGACGGTGTACTTGCCATCGGCGTAAAACTTTTGCCTTGGCTGGAGTGCTTCTCGCATCGAATCGATCACCGGCAAAGCTTTCTCATCGATCTCGTCGAGCACGATGGCAGCTTGCAGTCGCTCCCACTGCGCACCGTCCTCCAATGTCTCCGCCAGGTCAGAGAGAGCCTTGTCCGTGGCTTCGGGATTGCCGGAATGGCAAAGCGCACGCGCCGCTGCGACTCGTACCGTCGCGGATTCGTCGGCAAGCCGTTCTTGCAGATCCATCAAATACGGCAGCCTGTCGATCTCGCCGCTAGCGAAAACGTTGCCGATCCCAGTCGCCCCCCAATAACGCACCGCAGAATCTCTGTCGTCGAGTGCGGCTCGCATTTCTGGAAGAGCTGCAGGGCCCTCGGATGCCGCGAGAGCTGCTGCGGCAACACGATTCGCGAGCTCGCTGTCGTCCGATTGTCTCAGGACGGCATACTGACTCCCCAGTTTGCTGGCGCGTTCGGCGAGGATCGGCTCTGGGATGAGCCCCAAGTCCTTGGTGCGGGTCACCCACTGCTCGTGCGCCGCACGCATGCGCTGGAGCACCTCCGTGTGGTCAGAAGACGACGCGAGATCATGGATCTCATGGGGATCATTCTCGAGATCGTAAAGTTCTTCGGTGGGTTTCGTTCCGCGGAAGAAAGGCATGGCTGCTTGTGGCAACGTTCCGGCCTGCTCAGCCTCGCGAATCGACCGCATCGTCTGCCCTTTCTCGGGCGTGTTCATGTATTGAAAGTATGGCTTCAACGGTTCGTAATTGCGGATGTATTTGTATCGCTGATCACGCACCATTCGAATGATGTCGTAACGTTCGTCCATCCGATCGCGAGCACCATAAACGTAATCCCGGTCGACGGCCGCTAGCTTGCTCAAGGGACTGCTCAGGAACGGCTTGCCTTGCATGGGCTCTGGAACATCCAACCCCGCCAAATTCAAGACGGTGGGACCAAAGTCGATCGAGCTCACCAATCGGTCATCGACGACCCCAGCGGCCTTGTCGTTGGACCGAAACTTGGCCGGGATGCGGATGACCAATGGGATGTGCGTGCCCGAGTCGTAGAGCCAACGCTTCGCTCGCGGGAGCCCAACGCCATGATCGGACCAGAAGAACACAATGGTGTCTTCGTCCAATCCGTCAGCATGGAGTTGGTCGAGCAACCCGCCCACCCAATGATCGAGGGCCGTGATCAGTTCGTAGTTTCGCTTCCAGTCTTCACGAGCGGCGGGCGTGTCCGGATAGTACGGCGGGAACGTCGAGAGCTCGGAAGCGTTCTGCCGTTCACTTTCGGAAAGGCCTTTGGTGACGGACTTGTATTTCGAATCATTCTCGATTCCAGATTCGTGGCAGCCCGTGAAGTTGAAGACAGCAAAAAAGGGCGTGTCTTGATCCGGTCGATTCCGCCAGTGGGCCTTGTTGGACGATTGGTCCCAAGACCCTTTCGGGGTCGAGAATTGATAGTCCTGCTTGGAGTTGTTGGTGCAGAAGTATCCCGACTCACGCAAATAGGTTGAAAACGGTTGGATATTTCCCGGAAGCTTCGCTTGGCAACGCATGTGCTGCGTCCCAAGCGTCGTTTGGTACATCCCGGTGATGATCCCGCTGCGGCACGGGGCACAAACACCGGCCGTGGTGAACGCGTTGGAGTATCGAATGCCTTCCTTGGCGAGCTGATCGATGCGAGGCGTGATGGCGTGCGGATCACCATAGCAACCGATGTGGGGACTGATGTCTTCTGCGGAAAGCCAGAGAATGTTGGGGCGGTCGCCCGCTTCAACCGTCTGAAACAAGAGCGTTGCCGTCAACAAAAGTGCGACCATCATCGGCACGCGGGTGTCTTGGAATCGTCGGATGGCTACCTGCCACATGGAGTTGACTTTCTGTCTCGGAGGGTGGGGATGCGGGTCTCTGCATCGTAACTACAGCGGCACGCTCAAGCGAGCGAGTGGAAGCGTTCGAACCGTGAAAGATCATCCCGAGAAGAGAACGCTGCCGAGGCTACGCAATCCAAGAACGGTGACGACGACAACCGTTAGCACGCCGAGCGTGTTAGCAATCCAGTGATTGCGGTGCTTGCCGAGTAGCGTGGCATTGTTCATGACCGCGAGCAAGAAAATGGCGAGCAGAGGCAGCAGCAATCCGTTGGCGACTTGAGCAAACGTGATGATGTCCGTGGGCTTGGAACCGCTGGCAGCGAACGAAATGCCAAACACAATCACGGTGGTGAAGACCGTTCGCAGCCGCCAGTCTTTCAGATCGATGGGCCAGCCAAAACAACCGGCAGCGGCGTAGGCGGCGGCCAGCGGCGCGGTGATGGTGCTGGTCAACCCCGCGGCGAACAGCCCCACACCGAACAGCCAGCGTGCATGGTTGCCAAGCAGCGGTTCGAGCTGTCGGGCGGCGTCGGCAAGGTTCGTGAATCCGGCGTCACTCCTGAAGAAAGCGGCGGCGGCCGTGGCCATCACGGCGGCGGTCACCAATCCGCCCAAGCCCACACTAAGAATTGTGTCGCCGCGGCTTTGCTGGATCGCGTCACGAACGGTTTCGTCGCTGACGGATTCGGTCTTGTCGCTGGACCATTTCTCGGCCGATGCGGTGGCGTGAAGAAAGAGGTTGTAGGGCACGACCGTTGTGCCGATGATCGCCAAGACTTCTTTCAATCCGCCTTCCGGGATGGTCGGTTTGATCCAACCCATTGCGAACGATCGCCAGTCGATTGGAACACTGAACGCGGTCAACAAAAACACGCTGCTCATCGTCACCACCAACGCAACCAAAATCCGCTGAAGCGATCGGTAGTGACCGATCATCAAGATGCCCCATGCTGCGACACCGATCGCAATCGACACCACAGTTTGTTGCTGCGTTCCCGTTGCGGCTGAAACGCCCACAGCGGCGCCGGCAATATTACCCGCTTGGTAAGCAGCGTTTCCGATGATGATTGCCGAGACGACCAGCACAATGGCCAATCCTCGGGCGAACGCATTGGGGATGGTTGGACGGATCGCCTCTCCCAAACCACGCCCGGTGACGATCCCCAGTCGCGACGCCATTTCTTGAAAAATGATCGTTGCGATCACAGAGAACCCCACCGCCCACAACAGCGTGTGGCCAAAGTTGGCACCTGCGGTCGTGGCTTTGGTGACGGTCCCCGGCCCGATGAAGGCTGCCGTGACGAGCAAGCCGGGACCGAAACGACGAAAGAACTTGGGAAGTTTCATGCCCGTTAAGGTAACGAATGACATCGAACACGTCCCAAGGCATCCGCCATCTTGGTGACGTCATTTGAGGGGTTCACATCGCTCAAACCGCCGGCTGCCAATGGTCACGCTCCTCAGCAGTGAGGCGAGCGGTTTCTATGGCCAGTAGCAGTTATCGCGTTCTTTGCCCAATCGCGCGCGCCAGTCCTGTACACTACCCAGCCTTGTCTTGCATGCCTTTCGGCGTGTCCCGTTGCCGCCAACAGGAAGTGGGTGCATGGTTCCCGATCAAATCCAAGGGACCGCGGTCGGTTCGTTTCGCGATCGACGCAGTGGCTTGAAACTCGCGAACGTTGTTTGCATGCTTTTGGTCGGCATGCTGTCGCCGTTCGTCTCCAATCCAGGATTGGCTCAAGACACTTCGCACACCGGCGTGCTGAAAGGTCTCGACCTAGACGGTCGCTTGATTCGATTGGGACAGTCCAACGACACCAACGCCGTCGCGGTCGTCTTCTTGTCCACGCATTGTCCGATCAGCAACGGTTATCTGCCGTTGCTCAATGACTACGCATCGGAATACGGCGGACAAGGCATTGAATTGGTCGGTGTGATTTCCGATCCGTCGGTGACACGTTCGGATGCGAAAAAGCATAGCGTCGATTACCGAGTTGAGTTCCCGGTGCTGTTCGACGGCTCAGGCGAATTGCGTTTGGCTCTTTCGCCGACCCACACGCCCCAAGCGATGTTGATTCGGCCGACCGGCAAAATGCTTTACAACGGTGCGATTGACGATCGGCATGTTCAAGTCGGCCGCAAGAAAGATCACGCCGCCAAACCCTATTTGCGAGATGCGATCCGCGCAGTCATCGCTCGACGTCCGGTGGATGTGCCAAAAACCAAACCCATCGGTTGCCTGCTGGAGGATCCGCCAAACAAAGCGATCGAAGGCGAGGTGACTTACGCACGCGATGTTGCGCCGGTGATCCAAGCGAACTGCGCGGGGTGTCATTGTCGAAACGGATCGGCTCCGTTTCCGTTGTTGAGTTACAACGACGTCAGCGGCCATGCCAATCAAATTTTGGAAGTGACCCATTCGCGTTTCATGCCGCCATGGAAACCGGCCGCCGGGTTCCTGCGTTTCCAAGACGAACTGCGATTGACCAATCACGAAATGTCTCTGTTGAACGTTTGGGTTCGCGATGGCAAACCGGCAGGCGACCCAAAGGATCTTCCGGCCCCTGTTCCGCCATCGAGTGGTTGGCCACTGGGTGAACCGGATTTGATTCTGGAAATGAACGAAACGTTCTCGATCCCATCCAGCGGCCCTGACCTTCGCCAGTACTTCGTCATCCCAACCGGTTTGAAGCAACACCGGTTGGTCAACGCGATCGATTTTCATCCGGGGACGCCTCAGTCCGTTCACCACGCCAGTTTCTTCCTGGACACCAAAAGAAAGGGGCGGCGACTGGACCAATCGGATCCAGCGCCGGGGTACTCCAGCTTTGGCGGGCCGCGCTTTGAACCCGAAGGCACGCTGAGCAGTTGGTTTCCGGGAATGAGCCCCCGACGATTGCCCGAGGGGATGGGACGTTTTGTGCCAAAGGACAGCGACATCGTGGCGGAAATCCACTACGTCACGACCGGCAAACCACATCAAGACAAGTCGAAGATCGGGATTTACTTCGCCCCGTCGTCGGCCAAGAAGATCGTCACCGAAGTCCAGGTCGGCAACAAACGAATCCGTATCCCGCCGGGTGAAAGTCATCATTTGCAACGCGCGACGTACACGTTGCCCGTGGACACAGTGCTGCTGGACACGGTGCCACACATGCATATTTTTGGCCGCGAAATGAAAGTCTGGTCGAAGTCACCCGAGGGCGAGACCAAGCCGTTGTTGTGGATCAAAGATTGGGATTTCAATTGGCAAGGCAAGTATTCGTTTGCCGAACCCGTGCGTTTGAAAAAGGGAACGATTCTTCACGTGGACGCTTGGTATGACAATTCAGCCAACAACCCGCTGAACCCGAACTCGCCGCCCAAGCCGGTGTCCTGGGGTGCCGACTCCACCGATGAAATGTTGATCTGTCATTTCCAATGCACCTGCGAGACGATGGGTGAACTGAACGAATTGATTCGGCACCAAAAGAAACACATCGCCGATCGACAATAGTCGGCCGGACAGAGATTCGCCCCGGCTTTCAGCAGGTCGGCAGGAATGATCGGGCACAACCACATGAGCCGCCTGGGCGTTCGCCTGGACTGCGAAATGGTTGGTGTTGTGGAACGCATTCGTTTGCACAAGTTTTCATCCCGGTAGGGATGTCAGATGGTAGCCGTCGGTAAGCGACAGCGCCACCGATGGACATGCAGCCCCCACGCCACCACTCTCCATCCCGGCGTGGCCATTGGCCACGCCGGGATGGAGATTTTTTTGGGTCTCGTTTTCCGGGGGTACGCTGCTTCGCAGCAACCCCCGGCTACCATCTGACATCCCTACCGGGATGAAGAAAGACAAACGAACCATGAACGAAGTTATGCTTGGGAGCGAACCAAGCTAGAAACCATTGAAGGTCGTTCCGTGTCAGCAACTGAAACCTCCCCCCGTTCACCTCAAGGGATCGGAATCCTGGGTGGGTCATTCGACCCGCTTCATGTCGGGCATCTTTGGATGGCCGAATCGGCACTGGAACAATTGCCGATTGAGCATGTGCGTTGGATCCCGACGGCGACCAGTCCGCTCAAACCCCACGGGCCGGTGGCCAGCAACGAGCACCGTCTGCAAATGCTGCGATTGGCACTCAGTGGCCAATCCGGGCACGTCATCGACGACTGGGAACTCCGGCAAGACAGCGTCAGCTACACCCTGCTGACCCTGGAACATTTGCAAGAACAATTTCCAGACCGCCAGCTGCATCTGATCATCGGGGCCGATTCGTTGGCCTCGTTCGATCGTTGGCGAGAACCCGAGCAAATCCTAAAACGGTGCCACCTGGCCGTGATCGCTCGCGGCGGCGACCCTCCACCGGACTACTCGATCCTGGACGGCATGACTGACGAAACGCAAATTCGAAGGATTCGCGAGTCGCAGATCCAGATGCCCCAGATCGAAATCAGCAGCAGCGACCTTCGGAATCGCATCGCAACCGGACGGAGTATCCGGTTCCGCGTGCCACACCCGGTCGCGACGTTGATCGACAATGAAAAGATGTACCGGGTACGATAGCAAAGTTGCCTGCGATTCCCCGCGTGTCGAAACTGAGATCTGCTATGTCGACCAATCCGATCCCACTGCTGTCCGAACAGGAATACCTTGACCAAGAACGAAAGGCTTCGTTCAAGAGCGAGTACTTCGGCGGCGAAACCTTTGCAATGGGCGGCGCGAAGCGAGCACACAACTTGATCGTGACAAACCTAATCCGGGTTCTAAGCAACGCGCTGCTCGATGGTCCCTGCGAAGTTTACCCCAGCGACATGCGGGTCCAGATTGAAGCCACTGGTTTGTACACCTACCCCGATGTGGTCGTAGCTTGCGACGAACCCAAATTTCGCGACGACCAACTGGACACCCTGCAAAATCCGACTCTGTTGATCGAAGTCGCTTCGGAAAGCACAGAGGCTTACGATCGAGGCACCAAGTCGAGACACTACCGACGCATTCCATCTTTGAAAGGATACGTGCTCGTCGCGCAAGATCGACCAGCGGTTGAATCATTCACCCGTGGAGACGACCACACATGGACGCTTCGTGAAGCGGGGGGACTGGAGAACGAATTGCGGATCGACGCCTTGAAGCTGAACCTGTCGATGGCAGAAATTTATCACCGGGTCCAGTTCGATCGCCCCGATCCGTTGGTGAAATGACTCAGAGCTCAAAGCGACCCTCGCCAGCGAGTCTGCCCCTCACCAGCGAGTCTGCTCTGGACGGAGCATCCGTTTTCAGGTCCCGCACCCTGTGAGGACACTGATCGACCAAGAAAAGCTTTATCAGGCAGAATAGGCAAAAGGGATTGCGTGGAAACGCCGATCTCGGCACACTGTGTGGCCCGCGATCGCAACCTTTTTGCGTTCACGGGACCCATTGGCGAGCCGGAGACATTGGTTTTCCGGCCGAATCAGTCCATTCGCCTTCGATTTCCTTCGAAAAGCTTCATGCCTCCACGTCCAATGAGCACGCGTAGTCGTGCCCGCAAACGCTCCCGAGTCCGCAGCCGTACCCGCCGCAAGGACCCCATCTTCGTCGATGGCCACCGTCCGCGTCCGATGTACGTTGACTACAAGGACCTCGAATTGCTGTCCAAGATGGTCAACCGCCAAGGACGCATCATGGGCCGTCGCAAGAGTGGTTGCACCGCTGCCAGCCAACACGCTGTCACCTCAGCCATCAAACGCGCCCGCTTCATGGCCTTGCTGCCATACGTCGGCGAATAATTCGTCAACTCAGTGAACGATCCAGCCTCTGACGGAGCCCTCAACCAGCGGGCTCCGCTTTATCAGACCCAACGCCGCGTCGAGTTTCGAGACACCGATGCGGCTGGAATCGTCCACTTTTCGGCCTTCTTCCCCATGATGGAAGCGGCCGAACATGAGTTCCTGCGTTCGGTCGGCATCCCCGTGATGCCGCACCATGAGTCCGAGGAACGATTGACTTGGCCCCGAGTCGCCGCCAGCTGTGACTTTCACGGCCCCGCCCGATTTGAAGACATCCTGCAAATTGATTTGCACGTCGACCGGATTGGACAATCCAGTATCAGCTATCGCTTCGAATTGACCTGCGAAGGCCGACGTATCGCCACCGGCAAAATCACTGCCGTGTGCTGCGACCTGCAAGCGGGCGGCAAACTGGTCAAAACCAACGTGCCCGATGACCTTCGCCAGCGATTGTCCGGCCCCCAAAACGACTGAACCAAGAAATGCCCGCGACTTTCGAAGGCTTCGGCCTGAAACTGCTGTACCCAGACAACTGGACTCTGGTCGAGCGAGCCGAAGACGAAGGCGACCAGGGCGCCACGTTCGACCTGCCCGGTGGCGGATTCGTGTCGTTGGAAACACTGCCGATCACCCGAGAAGACGAAGTCGTCCTGGGCGAAATTGACCAGATGCTCCGGGGACAATACGAAGACCTGGAACGCGACAACATCACGCTCCCTGGGGCCTCCGAAGGCGAGCGAGCCGTCGACCTGCGGTTCTACTACTTGGACCTGGTCGTGATCTCACGTGTGGTGCTGCTGGACGCCCCTGCCCCGACCCGCGAACAAATGCCGATCGCGGGACGCATCCTGGCTCAGTTCCAAGCTGAACTGGCCGACTTCGAAGCCGCGGAACCTGTCTTCAACGCGATTCTGCAACAGATCCGGATGGCCGAGCTTCCTGAAGAAGCCTGACCAGCGAGGCGTGTGCGGCCAAGCTTGATCGGCGAAAGGTGATCGGCAACGCCCCCAATCACGACCAGCCGCATCAAACCAAGTCTTGCTTCCGCTTTTTACGTCGGTTCTTGCCACATTCGCGGCACACACCGCTGACCAGCATTCGGTGTCCAGAAACGCGAAAACCGTGCTTCGCCGCCGCTTCGTCTCGCGTCGCGATCAGCTCCTCGCTGCGGAACTCGATCAGTTTGCGGCAACGCGTGCAGTACAGATGATCGTGGGGCGGGTAGCCGTAATCCAGCTCGTAAACCGTGCGGCCATCGAGCTGAAAGCAATTCAGCAACCCAGCGTCGACAAATTCACGCAGCGAACGATACACCGTCGCGGAACTGACATAGTTGGGCTCGCCTTTGCGAGGCAGTTTCTCGATCAGCTCATCCGCATCAAAGTGAGCGTGCTGAGAGAAAATCTTCTCGACCAAGAACTTGCGTGGCTTGGTCTGTCGCTGGCCTTTGCTCTGCAAATACTCCTCAAAACGCTCCTGAGGGGTCAAAGCCACCTCGAGACGTTCAAGAGATTCGGGAACCGAAGACACGTCAGACAAAACGGACCGCTGCAATGGAGAGAAGAAATGCTTGCTGAGCCACTATAGCAGCCCTGTCCAGATTTGTCCCGAGCTGTGGCCCGCGAAAACGCTGCCGAATCGTGCCAAAGCCCGAAGGGCCGGCACAGCCCTGGCTGGTGCCGTCAGGCACCGGACACAGTGCCAACATCGCCCCGGTCATTACCGACCCGAAACGCTGCAACAAATCCCCGCTGGATTCACAGTGTCGCCACTCCCGTGGCAATACTCGCAACATCAAAAGCCGACATGTGGGCCGGCCTCCGTCCGCAGGACTGGGTGGATCACGCTGCAAGGACACAATCGATCCAAATCGTCATTTCCGCTCTCGACTTTTGGATTCGCGGTCGATATCTTCCGCAACCGATTGAAAAACGGTGCTGGTTCACTCGCGTTTTAAAAGACGCTCAGCCACCCACCGCGGATCAATCAGCACGACACCAGGTCTCGCCCAATCCGGGCGCGGCGGAAGTGTGTTGGCAGGACGTTTCCTAGCGGAATCGCCCACTCCAAACGCACAACGTTGCCATACCGCAAGGTGCCGCAACCTCCATTGCGATCTCCCCAAGGTCAACACGTTATTGCGCCCAGGACGCGGCTCGATAACAGCGAAGAAGAAGTCGGCCAGGGTTCACGAGAACCCTCAGACGAAGCCACGTGGCTTCGAAGTTTTGACTGCATTTCGTTTTTCAACTGACCTTGGTCCCCTTCTGGAGGCACCCCAGCCGCATGATCGCATCGACCATTCTGCGCGCACCCAACGCCCGAACGGCACAGCCGAACCTTTCCTTTGACCTCGCGAAAGAGCTCGCTGAGAAACACGGCACTCCCTTGTTGGTGGTGTCACGATCCAAAGCCATCGAGACCTACTGGGCAATGAAGAATGCCCTGCCTGGTGTCGATCTTTACTATGCGGCGAAAGCCAACCCCGACCTGCATTTTTTGTCAACGCTCAACGGCGAAAACGCATTCATTGACGTCTGCTCTCCTGGCGAATTGCAGGCCGCACTGGCGGCTGGCTTCACGCCGGATCGGATGTTGCACACTCACCCATGCAAGACCGATGCAAACCTCTGGGAATGCGCACAAGCCGGTGTGAATTGGTTCGTTTTTGACAACGCGATCGAAGCGGAAAAGATCCGCCGACTGACACCGGACGTGAACCTGTTGCTGCGTCTGGCGACCACCGGCGCGTCCAGCCGAATCAACCTGTCGGCCAAGTTCGGTTGCCCGATGCACGAAGCGATGGAACTGCTGGCGGCGGCAAAGTCCAAAGGCCTGAACGTTCGTGGGTTCTCGTTCCATGTCGGCAGCCAGTGCCTCAACCCGCACGACTACGTCGAAGTGCTTCGCAGCGTTCGCGCAGTTTGGGACGAAGCCACCCAAGCGGGACACCAACTGGAAGTCTTGGATATCGGCGGTGGATTCCCTGCCCCGTATCGTGAGGACGCTCCTTCGATTGAAACCTTCGGTGAAGTCATCACGCAAGGTTTACGCGAGATGTTCGGCGATTTGCCGATTCGTTTGATCGCCGAACCAGGTCGCGGGCTGTGCACCGAAAGCGTCACCCTGATCACTCGCGTGATCGGCAAAAACCGTCGCTGGGACTTGCCCTGGTTCTTCCTCGACGATGGCATCTACGGTTCGTTTTCAGGCAAGATTTTCGACCACACAGACTTCCCGTTGCTGGTCGAAAACGATGGTTCACGGGAGACCGTTCCGTGCGTGGTTGCGGGCCCCACCTGCGACTCCACCGACATCGTTTCGCGTGATCAATGGCTCCCCGATTTGGAAGTCGGTGAATTGGTCTTGGTTCCGTCGATGGGTGCTTACGCTGCGGCCAGCGCATCGCCATTCAACGGGCTGCCAATGGCCAACAGCGTCGCCATCGACTGACGGACGACACGCCGATGGGATTGATCGCTGCCGTCCTGGCCTACTTGTTTCTCACGATCGCGATCGGGTTGTTCGCAGCCCGACGCGTTGGCAATGCGCAAGACTTCATGGTCGCGGGGCGTTCGCTTCCGCTGTACATGAACTTTGCCTGCGTGTTTGCGACCTGGTTTGGTGCCGAAACCGTGCTGTCCGTTTCGGCGACCTTTGCCGGGCAGGGACTGCGTGCTATCCCCGGCGATCCGTTTGGTTTTTCTGTCTGTCTGGTGCTCGTGGCGTTGTTCTTCGCGCGAGCTTTCTACCGAATGGACTTGCTGACGATTGGCGACTTTTATCGCAAACGCTATGGTCGCTCGATCGAAGTTTTGACGTCCGTTGTCATCTCCGCTTCGTACCTTGGCTGGGCCGCGGCTCAGCTCACCGCACTTGGCCTGGTGATATCCGTCCTGGGCAAAGGCATCGGCTACGATGCGCTGACCACCAACCAAGGCATCGCGATCGGCTTCACCATTGTCGCCTTCTACACCGTGATGGGCGGCATGTGGTCAGTGGCGCTCACCGACATGATTCAGACGTTTGTGATCATCATCGGCCTGTTGGTGGTGTCGGTCTACATGGCTCATGCGGCCGGCGGTGTTTCCGTCGTCATCGATTCCGCTCGCGAATCGGGGCGTCTGCAGGTCTTTCCCGACTGGGGTCAATCCGCCGAGTGGTGGATCTACATCGGCGGCTTCCTGACCGCGGCCCTGGGTTCGATCCCACAACAAGATGTCTTTCAGCGTGTCACCAGTGCCAAAGACGAACGCACCGCCATGACGGGCACCTTGCTGGGCGGGATGTTCTACTGCATGTTCGCGTTTGTGCCGATGTTCATCGCTTACGCCGCGGTGGTGATCGATCCAGATCACCTGCAACAATTCAACAGCGAAGACTTGCGTGAAGTCCAGCGAACACTTCCGCACGCGGTCATGCAGTCCACACCGTTCTGGGTTCAGACGGTCTTCTTGGGCGCATTGGTGTCGGCGATTCTGTCCACCGCCAGCGGAACGCTGCTTGCGCCGAGCAGTCTGATTGTCGAAAATGTGATTCGTCCATTTCGGTCCGATCTCAACGATCAAAACATGTTGCGTTGGCTACGGATCGTTCTGCTGATATTTGGTGCCTTGGCTCTGCACCAGGCTTTGACCAGCAACAACACGATGTACGAAATGATCCAGCAGGCGTACAGCGTTCCGCTTGTTGGTGCGTTGGTCCCCTTGGCCGTCGGGCTGTATTGGAAACGAGCGACCACTCTCGGAGCGATGGCATCGATCGTGTCCGGTGTGGCAACCTGGCTAGCGTTTGAATACGTGCGGACGGAGTTTTTGATCCCATCGCAACTGATGGGGCTCGCCGCCAGCTTTCTCGCGATGGTGGTCGTTTCGCTGCTGGACAAGTCGGAAAACGCTCGGCCTGTTGCTGTGCAGCGCTGACTTGCTGATCATGGGTGTTCGCTATTTTCGCGATCAGGTTCCCGACTCGCTTTGTTCCAAAGCATCGGCGGGAACGTCAGGTACAACCTGACCTACGGAGGTCGGGCTTCATCGCTCGTGCTGTTGCACGATATCGAGGTGGACTTCTCGCATGGGCAACCAGAAGTCGTTCTTCAACTTGGGGTCGTTGGAACGCACGATGTTCAAGCTCACCTGCAGCTTCTTCAGTGCGGTGTCGAACTGGCTCTTCGTGCACGCCAATCGCTCGATGGCTCGCTTGCGAAGCGGACCGGTGTAGTCCGCTTGCAAACGGATCAGCTCAAAGATCTCTTGCGGGAGAACATCCAATTCGTGGACGGGCTGGTACGCCTCGGCGTAATGCACCTCACGAAAGTGCTGCATCTCCATCAACACGGCGTCGCCGCCGCTCACCTTCCCGTAGAAAACTTCCGCGGGATAGGTTTGCGGGATGCGAGTCTTCCAATCCCAGACGGCCATCACCTTGGGGCTCCAACCGCCCGTCTTGGGTTTGTCCTCCGATAAATCGGTGTTGTCCCACAACGACGGGTACGGCGAGTTCTTGCTGCCGAAGACGGTGCAAACTTTGCTCTTCAGCACAAACTGATAAGCCTGTCCAAACGTCTGGATCATGGAACAGCCTTTTGAATCAATCGACGCGCTGCGTGATCTCGATCAAGTGATAGCCAAACTGTGTTTTGACGGGGCCGTGAACTTTGCCCAAATCACCGCTGAACACCACTTCGTCGAACTCCTTGACCATTTGGCCGGGGCTGAACGTCCCCAACGCACCACCGGATTTACCAGAGGGACAGGAGGAAAACTCGGCGGCGATGGCACCGAAATCTTGTCCTTTTTCGATCTGATCTTTCAGATCCTGACAGGCTTCTTCGGTTTCAACGAGGATATGTCGTGCACTTGCGGTGGCCATGGTGATCTCTGGGGTTCGATTCCGTTGTGGGTTGATTGGGTGCCTGGTAGACGACCAATGTCGTCCGCCAGCTTCGGCCACCATCGTCGCCTGCTCGATGCAGTTCGAAAACCCCTGCTGCCAACCTTCCCACCTGCTTGCAGAATGGTTTCGATATGGGATAGGTTCGAACGTCGCGAGACCCAATAAAAGAGCGAAAGAGTGGCGGGCTCGATGAAATCCGGTCTCAAATGGATTCCAACGCAGCCTCTTTCCTGACTCGCGAAAACGTTCCTCGGCTTCTGTCCAACCGCCCGTACTTCAAGATCCACACCATGAATTGTCGATTTGTCCTCCCAACGCTCGTGATCAGCTTGGCAACCTTGTTGTCTTCGCCCGGACTCTCCTCCGCGAAAGAATGGTCGGTGCCGGTGGGCGGCAACGCCTTCCGCACGCAACCCGAACCCGGCGGTCGATCGCTCCGTCGAGATGGCACACTCCAGCTCCGTGACCCTGCTGAAGTCCATTCGGTGTACTTCCATGTCAGCGGAAGCGACACGCTTCAGCTTGGCCTGAAAGGCAACGCCCGCAACCACCCCACAACGGTCCAAGCGAGCATCGGCGAAACCAAGCTCTCCTGCGAATTGCACCCGGCACCTGCAAAGACTTACCCGCTCGGCGAAATCGAAGTTACCGAAGCGGGCTACGTCCGGGTCGACCTGCAACTGACAGCTGCTACGAACGGCCAAACTAACCACTCGGTGAACATCGCCGACTTGGTCGTCACGCCCTCCAACGACGATCTGCAACTCGACTACATCCAGACCAATGACGGCAACATGTTCTACTGGGGACGTCGCGGGCCGTCGGTTCACTTGGGTTACCGCCTGCCAAAGGCAACCGACCTGACGTACGCCTACAGCGAGATCACCGTCCCCGACGGCCAAGATCAAATGGGCACCTACTTCATGGCCAATGGTTTCGGCGAAGGGTACTTCGGCATGCAGGTCAACAGCCCCACGGAACGGCGAGTTCTGTTTTCAATCTGGAGCCCCTTCCGCACGGACAACCCCAACGAGATCCCAGACGAAGACCGAGTCGAAACGCTTGCAAAAGGCGACGACGTCATCGCCAAAGACTTTGGCAACGAAGGCTCCGGCGGCCAAAGCTTCTTTCGCTACCCATGGGAAGCCGGCAAGACCTATCGATTCCTGACCGAAGTCAAACCCGATGGCAATGGCAACACGCTGTACACGTCCTGGTTCGGCGACAAAGCGAAGAACGAATGGCGTTTGGTGGCCAGCTTTCGACGCCCCAAGACTGACAAGCATCTGACCGGCTTCCACTCTTTCCTCGAAAACTTCTCGCCAGAACAAGGCCACCTGCAACGTTCAGCTCACTATGGCAACCAATGGGTCTGTGACGTCAACGGCGAGTGGCACGAAATCACGCGAGCCAAACTGACCGGCGACAACACCGCTCGCGGTCGTCATCGACTGGACTATGCCGGTGGAAGCCAAGACGACCACTTCTTCTTGAAGAACTGTGGCTTCTTCTCCGATTCCGTCGCCCTTGACCAGCTTTTCGAGCGAGAATCCACCGCCGACCAGCAGCCTGAGATCGACTGGGATCAGTTACCACGCTGATCCATCGCAACTTCACTCTCGTAGTGGACGAAGCATAGAATCCCACGCGTGGGTCGTGCGACCGGACTCGTGGCCTCGTCCACTGCCATTCAAACAAGTACCACTCATGGATGAAATCGTCTATCACGACCGATACACCGGCGAAGACCGCATCGAAAAGGTGTATGGCGACAAAGCATTGCGTTGGACGTATGGCAGCATCGCCGGGCGTCTCTCGCTTTCCTTGGTTGTGAAACGAACGCTGTTCTCGCATTGGTACGGTTGGCGAATGGACCAACCGAAGACACGCGACAAGATCGCTCCGTTCATCCAAGACTATGAACTCGATGCGGATGAGTTCGTGCGTGACGTGGGTGAGTTCGCCAACTTCAACGAGTTCTTCTTTCGCAAGCTGAAACCCGAAGCTCGCCCGATCGATGCGGATCCGAACTCGGTGGTCTTCCCCGCGGACGGCCGGCATCTTTGCGTTCCCGACCTATCGAAATGCGAAGGGCTGTTTGTCAAAGGCGAGATGTTCGATCTGCCGACACTGCTGCAAGACTCTGCCCTCGCGGATCGCTACGCGAGCGGCAGCCTGCTGCTTTCGCGACTGTGCCCGGTCGATTACCACCGCTTTCACTTCCCTGCCGCCGGCGTGCCTGGTGAGAGCTGCTTGATCAACGGACCGCTGTACTCGGTCAATCCAATTGCCCTGCGTCAGAACATTCACATCCTGACCAGCAACAAACGCTGCCTCACGCCGCTCGAGACGGAGTCCTTCGGAACGGTGTTGTTGCTCGAGATTGGTGCCACCTGCGTGGGCAGCATTCGACAAACCTACTCACCTGGTGAATCCATCTCAAAGGGCGACGAAAAAGGCTACTTCCGATTTGGCGGTTCCTCGACGATGGTCCTGTTTGAACCAGGCCGAATCCAATTCGATGCGGACCTCATTGAAAACTCACGCCAACACCGCGAACTCTACGCTCGCATGGGCGACCACTTGGGAACACGCCTGCCGTAACACCACCGAGATCCGATGAGGCCAGCCCTGCGCTGTTCAATCTTTGGGGTTGCAGCGTTTCTGGTGCGCGCAAGTTTCTGCCTCGCATCAACAAGTCACCTCTCCCTCAGCTTTGCTGGGGGAGAGGTCGAACAGGTCGATGGAGGCCCTGTTCGGGTGAGGGGGCGATTCACAGCAAACCGGCTTTTTGGCCTCGTTTCAGCGGGTTCCAGCATTTGAGGACCTCTCTCGAAACGAAGTTTTTGGGGAGGTCGCGCGACGCCGTTCAGGCGTACGTGAGGGAGGGGGCCGAGCATGGGAAGCGGCGCGGATTGCCCTGGACTGTCAAAATGTCGGTATTGACACCGCTTTGGGCTGCGCAGGTTTTGTTCCTCGACTTCGCCCCAACGGGGCAGCCCTATGCCAGCCCAGGGCAACGCCCTGGGTGTGGCGGGACCAAGATTACAAAGCCCCAACGGGGCGGTCCTAGCGGGTTTTGGGGAGTCTTTCTTAGGGCCGCCCCGTTGGGGCTGGTGTCGGAATCTCCGTCACGAAACCCCAGGCGATGCCTGGGGCTATCTTAGAGCTGCCCCGTTGGGGCGTAGGACAGACCAAAATCAACGTCGCATTTTCCGTGTCAATACCAACCTTTTGACAGCCCAGGATCGCCCTCCCCCGGAAATCTCGCTGAACGCTCGCTTTCCGACCCCTCCCGCTCCGCGGGCGGGGTTCTCACCTGCAAAGTGCACATGCAATGAAGATTGAGCCATCACGACTTCGAGTCACGATACGCTCTCTTCTCAATCAATCCGTTCTTCACTCTCCATCAAACGAAAAAACCGTTCGTCTGAAAACACGACTTCACCTGGTTTCGCGTTGACACTTTTCCACGTCAACAGAATTTTGTATTCATCGCGACCATTTGAATAAATAGATCCGGTGACGATGTATCAGTTGCCGGAGCTTGGACAGTCGGTCGGCATCCACTTCCCGCTGGAAGAACTCTTCTGCCAATTCGAACCAATGGACGCTTGTCTTTTCTTTGGCGTAGTACGCATCCATTCCGGCCAACACCCGTTCTGGATCGACTCGCATGAAATCACTGGCGGGTTGCCCACGAGGGTAAAAGCGAGCCGTGCTGACCATCAACCGACTGTACATCGCGTCGCCCTCGGCACCACCCAATTGATCGCAGACCGCCTCGATGTAGTTTTCGAAATCACCGGGGTTGCCGTACCAACGCGGTAACAAATAAGTCACCGCCGAGGAGTGCACGGACAAACTTCCCTTGGCGGGACTCTGCATGGCACGCTTGGTCAGCTCACCCACGGCACTCTTTGGGGCGGACAATCCCATTGAAATCCCGAGCGCAAGGGAGAACACACGTGTGGCAGGTTGCTGTTTTTTCAGCAGCGGCTTGAGGTGTTCCAGTGCGACACCCAACTGTTCATGAAAGACTCGCATGTCATCCCTCGAAACCGTGTTCACAAAACCGGTTCCGCGAGCCTCCCAAGCCAGGTCTCGATGATGCTGAGCACGCAGCATCGGAATCACGATGGACCGCGGCATCCGTTCCCCGGCTCGCTTCAGCCACAACTCTTTGCGGATTCGAGCATCGCCACCGTGCACCCAGCCATATTCTTTGGACACGATGTCCAGCGCACTTAGAAACTCCTCGCTCAATTCATCGGGGTATTCACTGACCGCCGCGATCGCGGGCGTTCGCAGATACGCAAACGCAGCGTCCAACTGATCGATCTGGTCGCGGTCCACCAGATCCTCCGCCAAGACTCGAAGGATCCGAGACACACGGATACGTTCCGGAGCGGCGGCATGAATCCACTCATCACCTCGACGAAATACCATCGCCTTTCCACTCGCCGCGATCATGGCCGGTTGAGTCAAGTCACAGTTCACGTATTCAACTATCCCCATCCGATCGCCATTCAAATCGAAGTTCGCGATGAAGGCAAAAGGATCTGGGGAGCCCGCCAATCCTGGCAGCATCCCCATGACTCGAATCTGCGAGAGTCCTTCTTCGACGGGAACGTTGTCCATCCAGTAAGGAACGATGCTCAGCCGACGAGTGGCATGAACCACCTCTCCCTCTTCGACGCCAAAGTCGATTGCCCAAGGTTTCTCATCCGTGCTGACCCAGGCCCTTTTGTCCAACACCGCCAGTGCGCGGACCTTCGGAAGCCTCGTCAGTTGAGCTTGATTCGCGATCTTCCCCGTGGTTTCATCGACCTTCAACAAATACATGTTTTGATTGCTGGTCGCGATGAAATTCGCACCGTCGCGAGAGCACCATAGCTCGGAAGTCATTCGTTCCCCATCGAGCAACTCGATGCGTGATTGCTTGACTTCCAACGATGCCAGATCCAACAAGTAGATCCACCCATCGTGGGTCGTGAAAAAGATTCGATCCCCATCGGCAGATTGCGCCGAAGCCAAGGGTGGCTTCACTGCCTGATAGCTCGCCAATTTGGTTCCCTGTTGCAGATCCCAAAGGGCCAGCACCCCACGTTCAAAACCGATCAATCGATTGCCATCCGGCGACAGATAAACTGGGTGCTGTCCGTCCAATCGACTTGGAATTCGATGGACGATGTTCCCGCTTCGATCCACCACGGCAGGATTGTTTCCTGCGATCAACAAGAACGCCCCGTCCACTGACATCTGCAGCACCGTCTGCCCGGGGCTGAGTGCCAGACGTGTTTCTTTCCACTGGCGTGAGAAGCCACGACGCAGCAATTCCAACCGCTCGCGGTATTCCGCATCCAACGTGGCAGGACGAGCAATGATTTCGTCGTCCGTGACAGGCTGAGCCAACCGCTCATCCACCTGGTCGTCCCACTCGATGCCATGTTCACGTCGGTACAACTCACCCCGCAACTTCGGTCCGTCAACCGGATGAAGTTCATCCACAGACAAACGAATCACGGATTCGTTCTCGCCCTCAAAATAGATGTAGTAGCGATTCGCACGGACCGGCGTGGCGGGCAAAGTGGTCCAACCGTCGGCCCGTCGAATCACGCGATGGGTGATCGTGGACGGGTCCAGCCCATCTGTGCTGCCTGCTTTGCCCTGCTCACGAAACTCGGCGGCCATCTCCTCCATTTTCTTCCAATCGTGTTCCTCAAACAACGAGCGTGCAATGCGGAAGTGGCCGCCTACCATCCCGCGCATGATCGCGTCGTCACCGTCAAAACGGTCAAAGTTAGCGGTAAACAACTGATTCGAGTCCACCAACTTCCAGGTCAGAAAGCTTGGCGGCTTCGGCAGATAGCGGAGTTTTTCTTCCAACTCTCGCCGGAGGTTTTCTTGAAACTGGTCGACTTCTTGCGTCGCGGCGTACTCGTCGTCGGTTGAAACGGTTTGCCGCACTTCGGCTTCCGAACGCAATTGCACCTCCAGCTCAAGCTTTTCCAGGTGCGAAAAGGCTGTTCCAGGGATCGTCTGACGCTTCCCCTCCTCATCGGTGAACAGGAATTGATCGCTGTCGTTCCAGCTTAGATCCTCTGCCGGCGGCAATGGTTGCTTCCCTATCAACCCGTAGATTCGCAGAGTCGGAATCGCGATCGGGATGGCCTGGTTAGGAAACTGCTCCTTCAGAGCCTGCCATTGCTGGGAAGCTTGTTCATTGGCACGGTCTGTCAAAAGCTCCCTATCAACCAGGAAATCGACCGTCCCATCACGCATGATCCAACTATCAAGGTGTTGACCAACGACAACGCCGTCAAAACCAACCTGAGCCCGATACGGCTGTTTGTGCCAGCTCGCCAACCAGTCTTCCATCGCTTTCGCAGAGGGAAGCTGCATTTCAAAAATGATCTTCTTCTCAAAATGTTCCTGCAGTTTGATCCACTGGATCCGATCCTCGCGAGAGGTTTTGGCAAGCTCCGGCAGTCCCTTGGTCGATGCGGTTGGATCGGCTTCGAGCATCATCAACTTCATTTCCATCGCGTCCACGAAATGCAGTTGATCGACAGGCAACCCCACCGGCGTGTCACGGTTGGCCATTTTGACCTTCAAAGAGGTCTCGTTCGTCATCTCCAATGGTTTGATCGCCAACACCATGGAATGGGAACGTCGGACGAGAAAATACTCGGCATGCAAAGAGGGACGCTTCTCCTTGGGGTGAGCCTCGAAATACTCGTTCAGCCCCCGGACGCTTTGTTCAGCCGCCGCTCTCCACGGTTCTGTCAATTCGGCTTTCAAGATGGCGACCGTCGAGTTTTCGGCATCAAACCGATAGACGTAATACGGGTGTTCTTCGCCAATCAGCGTCGCCGTGAATCGGGTATTGGACGCGGTGTCTTTGAGTCGCCAAGCCCCGCACGTGTTGAGGTAGCGAAACGGATCAGAATCAACCAGTTTTCGCCGCCGTTCATCCCAAGACTTGGCGATTTGCGTAGGAGCAACCTCTTCATCGAGCTCATTCATCTTCCTTTCCAAGAGCACGCGCCGCAGATCCAATTCCGAAGGACCGGTGAACGAACCGAGCGACTCCCAGCGTTTGATTCGATACTTCCGAAAGCGAGCTCGTTCGGGTCGATGATCAGGAACGAACCATGCAACCTTGCTCTTGGAAGGATCCGACTCATCTTCGACGATTTCAAGCGGCTTCCCAGGTCCGAGCATCCCCAGTCGCCCAGGCCAACACCAAAGATCGGTTTGCTCGAGGCTTGGTACCTGTTTCACTTTTCCAGTCTTCAACCAATCCGCCGCTCGTTCGCGATCAGCTTCCGCGAGCATGCTTTTGCGAACACGAAATCGAGCCATCACGGGGTGCGAAGCATATGGCTTCCAAATGCGTCCGAAGACAAAGGCGTCGTTCACTTGGCCAAGCAATGCGGCTCGAAACTCCACCCCAGGAACCGCAGTTTGCCATTTCGACAACTTGTCGAGAACGTTCAGACGCTCGCGCATCAGATCACGTTGTTCGCCCCGGAATGACGCCAGCGGAATGGCAATCAACTGTTGTTGAATGTTCCAATACGAGATGTCGTCTTCGACCAACAACAGAGACGCATTGTTCAGCTCCCGGTCACCTTGCATCCACGCCTGGTCACCTGCATCGCGAATGGGAAACGCCTCGCGAAGCCGATCCACCAGCGACCGCCAAGGCTCCAATGTCTTCTCAATGAATTCGCGATCGGAGTCACTGAACTGCCTCAACGGAAACGACTGGAACTTTCGACTGCGTACCTCAAGATGGATCCAATCATCTGGACCAATCCATTGGACCAATCGTCCCTGAATCGGTTCTCGATCCTGCAATTGCCACTCCCGTGCTTCCGTGACCTTCGGAGCATCGTTCACTCGGTCCGTCAAAACGATTTTGGCACCATCAGCGATCGCGGACGGGTTCAGGCCGCTCGGCAATTGAGCGTGAGCTGACGCCCCCAAACACAAGAGGAATACCAGCGACAAAACCAAACGTTCAAAAAGGGAGTCGCCCTTCATTCCAGCCACCAAAATCAAGAATAGATCGAGTGAATGCACCGCGACCGAGCATCATGCAGTGCAACACAATTTTATCAGTCAGCAAAACTCGCGGCGCCCATGAAATCGCGCCGAACAGGCATCCGATTCCAACCGCTGGCATCTCCATTTCTGATGCCTTTTCGCCGTAACAGTTCCTTTATTTCTTTGATTTCAAGCGTTCCGCCAATTTACTTCCAACAACGAAAAAACCCTCGCAAGAATACTTGCGAGGGTTTTTCGTTCATTCGTTCTGTTCAGGTGATCCGTTGGATCACCTATCAGACTACTTGTCAGTGAAGTCCAAGAACCACCAGCCGTCATCCCATTCGAGCGACACTTTCCGCCATCCCAAAGGAACTTGTGGGTAGGGGTAGAAAGGTCCGATGTAGGGGAACGCCGATGGGCTGTACTGCTGTGGGTACGTCAGTGCGGCGTAGTTCGGATAGGCTGCGTAGCCTGGCCAAGCGTAGTTCGGCAAGTTCGGGGTGTCGTAGCGAGGTGCTCCGGCAGGTGCGGCAGGCGCCATGGGAACAGGTTGTCCCATCATCGGTGCCTGAGCCATCGGTGCTGGTGCTCCCTGCATGCCGGCGGCTCCATGAGTCATCATGCTGCCGGGAACAACCATTTCGCCATTGATCACTTGTCCGCCCACTTGGCCGCCCATTTGCCCGTACGAAACGGGACGAGCTTGGACCTGACGATTGGCAGGTGGCAAAGGCTGCAACCCACCGGTGCGATGCGTGGCAGGCGTGGCAACCAAGCCTGGGTTTGATCCAGCCTTGACGGTCATCAGATCGCGGACGCCGCGTGCTCCAGGAGCATGACGGGCGATTTCAGCGATCAGTTTTCGCTGGGATGCCGAAGCAGCTTCGCCGGTGATCTCCACGATGCCGTCGTAAGCGTTGACGTCCACACCGAAGTCTTTCAGGTGACCGACGGACTTCGCTTTGCCCAAGGCAGCGGCGACGGAACGAGTGATCGCTTCGTCCGAACCGGCTTCTCCACCAGCATCTTCCCAAGCCGCAACAGTGCGGGTTTGCGAGTCAGCGGCTTCTTCGCCGGCAACAGGTGCCACCGAACCAGGAACCACTTCTTGAACTTCGGTTTCCAAAGCTCCCTTGAAGTCGAACGCTTCCGCAGGCTTCACCGCTGCAATCGCAGCGGCCTTGGGCTTGTAAAGCTTTGCTTCGAGAACTTCGAGTTCGTTGACAACATTGACAACGCCATCGACATCCTTCAAAGCCGCCAAGACCAGGTCTTGTTGCTCGGTGCCATCGACGGTGCCGCGGAACACGACCACTCCGTCATTGACTTTCATGTCAAGGTTGAAGTTCTTCAGTTGACCTGCATCACGGCTGACTTTGAGCCGCTGCATGACTTGTTGTGCGATCTCGCGATCACCGCCAAAGGCCTGAGCAGGCCCCAGCGTGGCGATCGCGGCCAGCGCCAGTCCAAAATATTTGCGTCGCATGGAAATGCCTCCCTACAGTCCTTTGTGAGGTGTCATTCACCGACCGCGTTACTCGCGGAAAAAAAGGACCAGCCAACAGCCGGTCCGATCGGTGCTATGGACTGTTTCGGTTGTAACGAGGCCTAGCCGGCAGGTTTTTTCCGATTTTGTGGATAAATCCACACAATTCGGGTTGAACAGCCTGCCAAGAGACCGCGTGCCACAAACCGTTCCCAAACTCAGCCAGCTGTGAAAAACCGCTTGTTCGTCCCCCCACTGCCAATCGGCACCTCCACCCGAGCGCCACATTTGGGGCATCCACCCCGGTAAGCGGTCTGCTGATCATTTCGGTAGATGCGACCGTAGGTTTGGCAACACCGAAACTGAATGCCCAAGAACGGACGCGGGTTTCCCGGCGTGCCATCCGCCCCCAAATTCGTACGTGCTGTGCCCGAACCACCACGCGCATCGTGCACAACATCGAAGTGACTGCCTACGCTTCGTTGAGGCGTGGGATCGACCATGGTTGTCTCCCTCGTAAGCCATGAACGGGAAAGAAGTGTCAGGGACCTGGTTCGCCCGAAGATTCTGACTCGGGTTCTCGCAGCTGTTCAATCGCCAACCGCAATTGTTTGCGAGCCCGGTTCAAACGGCTGCGAACGGTGCCAATGGACAGCTCCAAAATCTCCGCCATTTCCTCATAAGAAGATTCCTCCATTTCTCGCAAGACAAGAATGCTGCGGTGCTGATCACTGAGTTGCTGCAGAGCCACTTGCACCAACGAAACGTCGTCCTGGCGAATCATGTTCGCATCCACGGCCTCGCCCCCACAAACGACTTCTTCGCCGATTTCTTCACGTTGCTGGTCCAGCGACAGACGAACCTTCTGACGCCGTTTTCGCGACAACGCGATGTTGAAGGCGACCCGATACAGCCACGTGAAAAACTGGCTGTTTTGCTGAAACGTGTCCAGTTTGATGAACGCCCGAATGAAAGCCTCTTGCGTCACTTCCTCGGCATCGTGAACCGAACCGGTGACGTGGATCATGGCGTGATGCAGCCGGTCCTGGTGACGGATCACCAAGCTCTCAAACGCGGACGCGTCACCCGACAACGCCGCTTCGATCAGCGCCACTTCGTCCGCCGACGCAGGATTCGCCGTGGCGTTTTCGTTTCGGTTCGAGTTGGCTGCGTCCACTTCCCCTCAACTTGATGATCGTTCGCTGGGTGATCAGTTTAACTCAAACGAGTCGCCCTGTTGCAAAGCATTTTGGGGCATTCCCCAACGCCGGAGCCTACCGAACGTCCTCATCGAAATGGTCCGTGATTTCGCCGATATCCTTCTCATCGCCCATTGGAGCGAGCGATTCCCCGTTTTCATCCAACCACAACGGAATCGCTAGAACCCCGAAAAACGAAACAATCAAACCAAGTTGCGATGCCTGCTCGCTGGGCCAAACGTGGGACGCCACCAGCCCCCGCCACAGCAACAATTGCACGCTCGTCGCAACCGGCAAACTGACCGCAAAACGGCCCAAGGAATCACGGGACTGAGCGAATGCAAACATCTCGAGAATCTTCGCTAAAATCGCCGCGATCAGAATCACCCCCATCACCGCTTGCCAGCCCACCACGATCGCTGGGACCGCGATCAAGACCATCAAATCAACCAGCCGCCGCGTTGATGAACCGAGCGGGTCCATCTTCATGTCCGCCGAAGGACAAAAGCTCTTCGCCAGCACGCGAGCAAAGAAGCCCGCCGCCACCAGCGACGTCAACAACCGCAATCCAATCTGGACCAAGGTCACGGACCAGTCACCACCGGTCGTCATCCATCCGGTCGGCGGCCAAGAACCAACCATCAACGGCAGTGAATCGCCAACAAGCTGCCACGGAACCACCATCGCCTGCGGCAATGCGAACATCCCGCCGATCAGCGTCACCGCCGCGAACAATGTCAATCGAGGTGGCAAAGGATTCCCGTCGAACCGGATCAGCCCCGCCGCCCAGGCGGTCGCTAGCGCCACCACGTGATACAAAATCAGCGTCAACAAATCCGCGTCAACGAACGGGGTCGACAACCAATTCGGCCGCACGGAATCACCCACGTAGGGCAGACTCCAACGCGTCAATTCGGTTGCCCCCACCACCGCGAACGTGATCCCGACCAACGTTTCAACGATCGGATAACGAGACGAAATGGGAAGCCGGCAGTCTCGGCAACGCCCTCTCAACCACAGCCAACCGAAGATCGGCACATTGTCACGAGCTCGAAGCTGGTTGCGACATCGCGGGCAGAATGAATGGCCGTTGACGTTCAAACGCTGAGGCAATCGCCACACGACCACATTCAGGAAACTGCCGACGCTGGCCCCAACCACCAAGAAAAACGTGAAGATGACCACGTCATTGGCTCGCGGTAACAACAGATCCGTCACCCGGAAATGAGGATGCCAACGGGTCACCCAGAGCGCAGCCCCCCACACATAAGCCACCGATGCGAGCAGATACCCGATCAGCAAGCAGACAGCGAGAATTCGATACGGTGAGCGTCGTCGCGACAAAATTGCATGGCCCTTGGCGAGTCCGCACACTCTACTAGCCAAGCCCCGAACTGACGACTCCCATCCCAATGACCGCTGCCCATGACTTCCCCGCTCCCTCCCCAGCGGCACCAATTCGCCAACGACCACCCGCCCCGGCACGAGGGCGATTACGTCGTCTACTGGATGATCGCCCAACGGCGACTGCACTGGAATTTCGCCTTGCAGCATGCGATCGATCGGGCACTTGAGTTCGAAAAACCATTGCTGATCTTCGAACCCCTGCGAGTTCGCTACCAATGGGCCAGCGACCGGATCCACCGATTCATCATCGAAGGCATGCTAGACAACGCGGCCGCCGCCGAATCTTTGCCGGTGGTCTACTACCCGTACGTCGAACCGCGTCCGGGAGCCGGCGCGCCACTGCTTCATCGATTGGCCAAACGAGCTTGCACGGTCGTCACCGACGAATACCCGTGCTTCTTTCTGCCCCACATGATCGACGCGGTCAAAGACAAACTGCCCGCCCGCTTGGAATTGATCGACTCCAACGGCGTGCTCCCACTGCGAGCGGCGGAGAAGACTTACACGGTCGCACACAGCTACCGCCGGTTCATGCAGAAGAACATCCTGCCCGCTCTCGAACATTTGCCTCTCGCAAACCCGTTGTCCGCGGACGACCACCCTGCCCTGCCCTGCCCCGATGGCGAATCGATGGCGGAGCGTCGAAAGGAATTGCTCCCGGCCAAAATCCTTTCCAAATGGCCAGCCGCTGATTTGGAAAAGCTGCTCAGCGAAGACGGCTTGTCGAAAATCCCGATCGATCATTCGGTTCGTCCGTCCCAAGCGACCCCCGGCGGAACGGTGGAAGCCTCCCGTCGCTGGCACGAATTCTTGAACCAGAAACTGTCGCGGTACAACGACGACCGCAACCAACCCGATGAACACGCCACGACGGGCCTGAGCCCTCACCTTCACTTCGGTCACATTTCAGTGCACGAGATGGTTTCTTCGTTGCTGGAACACGAGGGCTGGTCCGCCGACCAAACGTCCCTACCCAACGGCAAGAACCATGGCTTTTGGAATGTCGGCGAAAACGCGGAAGCCTTGCTCGATCAGTTGCTGACCTGGCGAGAGATCGGATTCAACTGGTCGTTCCAAAACCCAGACATCTACGACTCATTGGAATCATTGCCGGACTGGGCGAAGAAGACGTTGAATGAAACGCGTGATGACGAGCGGCCCCATCTCTACACGCTGTCGGAGTTTGAAAACTCGCAAACGCACGATGAGCTTTGGAACGCGGCGCAGCGTGAATTGGTGGCAACCGGCGAGATGCACAACTACATGCGAATGCTGTGGGGAAAGAAGATTTTGCATTGGACAAGGACGCCCGAAGAAGCCCTCGAGTTCATGATCCACCTGAACAACAAGTATGGCTTGGACGGTCGCGATCCAAACTCGTACTGCGGCATCCTTTGGGTGCTCGGACGCACCGACCGAGCCTGGGGTCCCAAGCGTCCCGTCTTCGGCAGCGTCCGCTACATGACCAGCGACAGCACCCGCAAAAAGCTCAAGCTCAGCAAGTATCTCCAACGGTTCGCCGGATCAAACAAGAAGTAAGGACAGAGCGAAAATCAAGTGGCATAGGCTTCCAGCCTGTGATTGCGCGGAACACAGGTTAGAAGCCGACGCCACATTTTCACCGTTCAAGGAAGACGGACCGAACGAAGTGAATTCCGGCAGAAGACGCGACCCTCAAAATCCAAAGGAACCCGAAAAGTGGCTGGCACCTTCCGGACACTGTGGTCGACAGGTTTAGAAAACCATCGCACGGGCACGTGAAATGGGAATCGCCTGGCGACGGGCGGCAAACAACTGCCGTCGCTCCGCGACTTGGGGGGGCCTGGGTGTCGACGGTTGACCTTGGGTTGAAAACCCAAGGCTTTCGGCTGTCGTCGCTCCGCGACTGGTTGCGGGCCCCGACAAGTGGATGACACCATCCCGATGACACTATGATGCGCCCCGCAACCCAAACACGACGAGTTTGACTCTGCCTTTGGCCACAGAGCGAAGAAGCGCCATCTCCAAGCAAGTCCGCGAGGAATCGGGCGTCAAATCCTCGTGTGGCTTGTTGGACCACAAACTCCGAACACCAAGGAAACTTTCTTCGTGCACGCAAATCACCACTCCGAGACAGCCCTGAAGCTTGCCACGCTCTGCTTCGTCTGCATGACGGCAGCGATCGACCAAGGCGGAGAACTCCGTGCGGACCAACCACAGACAAACGAATCGAAATCCGTGTCGGTCGGGGGAGCAATCATTCTTAGCAATGACTTCTCCGATGAATCGATCGGTCCCTACACAGACGTCACCTTCAAAGCCGACCGCGACTGGGGCAAAGTCCTGTGGGCGAATTATCACGGTCGAGCGGAGATCATCGATCATCATGGTGACCATCAACTCCGGCTGAAGTTTCCCAAGGGAAAGTTCGGTCACCAACACACGGGCGGCAACGCCGCTGTTTCCATTGGGACACACGACGAAATTTACCAACGGGTGACCATCCGTTTCGAACCAGGGTTCTCATTCGTCAAAACGGGGAAAATTGTGGGGCTGGGAAGTGGTGCTCATTGGAGTGGCGGAAACGTTCCGCGAGAAGGGCAAGGCTACACGTCCCGCTTCATCTGGGATCGTGAACAGGCGGCCGCGATGTATCTGTACCACATGGATCAACGCAGCAAGTACGGAGACGTCGTGAAGCTGGGTTTCAAGTTTCAAACCGGTGTCGACTACACGCTCACGCAGCGTGTCAAGACAAACACGGGCAGCGACCCAAACGGCATCTTGCAAGTGTGGGCCAGTGAGAACGGCGAACCGCCAAGGCTGGTGGTCGATCGAAGCGACCTACGATTTGGAACCAAGGGTCGCGGAACAACGGAATCGATGTTCGTGGCACCGTTTCACGGCGGCGGCGATTCCAGTTTTGCAGCCGCCGAAACCAGCTATCTGACGCTGGACGATTTCATCATTTCAACGGTCAAATTCAGCGACCTGCCCTGAATCCAAGACTTCCGTGAGTCGTCATCGCGGCGCAACCGCGGAGCGGTGAAATCTGTCAGCCTCGGGTTTCAACCCGAGGTTTGAGTTGTGCCGCCCCATTTGAAAAGCCGCGGAGTGGCGACAGATGGTTGGGAAAGGCGATCAACTGTCGTCACGCCGCGACTGGGGAGATGGTTGGGCGCTGATGGTCCTTGGGTTGAAACCCAAGGCTGGCCAGATGCCGTCGCTCCGCGACTGAAGTGAGGAGACGCAACCGCGGAGCGGTGAAATCTGCCAGCCTCGGGTTTCAACCCGAGGTTTGAGTTGTGCCGCCCCATTTGAAAAGCCGCGGAGTGGCGACAGGTGGTTGCGAAACGCGATCAACTGTCGTCGCGCCGCGACTGGGGAGATGGTTGGGCGCTGATGGTCCTTGGGTTGAAACCCAAGGCTGGCCGGATGCCGTCGCGCCGCGACTGAAATGAGGAGGCACAACCGCGGAGCGGATTTTCGTCGGCTGACGCGAATGTCGAAAGCCTGCCGCCATGTCGTGGCCTTTGGCCGCGTTTACTGATCGATGCTGTGAATTGGTTTTGGCACGTCATTGCAAGACAGACACCCCCAATTGGCCTCCGCGTTTCGGTTAGATTAGGTTCGCTCTTCCAGGGCAACCTCTTTGAATTCCATCATGTCGCGCATCCACCTGAGACTCCCGAAGCATCATGAAAGTATCACTTGCGGTCTTCTTGGCACTCACCCTGACCATCTCCATCCAGGCTGAAGAACTTCCTGCTGTCGCCGTCGCGGGTGATGGTGCGTTGGTTTCGTCGCAACAGATCTTCGACCTGACCGACAAGCCCACCAAAGAGAGCCATGCGTCCACCCTCGTCGAGACTCCAACCGGTCTGGTCGCGGCTTGGTTCGCGGGCACTCGGGAGCGTGACCCCGATGTCGGCATTCGCGTCTCTCGCAACGAGAACGGCCAATGGACTGAACCGGCCGAGGTCGTCAACGGAGTCCAGTCATCGACGCTCCGCTATCCCACTTGGAACCCGGTGCTGTTTCAGCCCACCGAAGGCCCGTTGATGTTGTTCTACAAAGTTGGCCCCAATCCACGGGAATGGTGGGGCATGCTAACGACGTCCGAAGATGGCGGCAAAACCTGGTCGTGGCCAACGAAACTGGGCGAAGCCCACACGATCGGCCACCTCCTTGGGCCAGTCAAAAACAAGCCGATTGAGCTCGCCGATGGAACAATTCTGTGTCCATCGAGCACCGAAATCGAGTACGCGGATGGATCCTCCCACTGGCGGGTTCACTTCGAAGTCACCAAGGATCTCGGCAAGACTTGGGAGGTCATCGGGCCGATCCAGACCGGGGAAACCTTCCATGCGATTCAGCCCAGTGTCTTGACCTATCCCGACAACCGTCTGCAGATCCTTTGCCGCAGCAAAGAGAAACGCATTGTCGAAAGCTGGTCCAAGGACGGCGGAAAAACCTGGAGCACACTCACCGCCACCGAACTGCCCAATCCCAACTCCGGCACCGATGCGGTGACTCTTCAAGACGGACGACAAGTCTTGATCTACAACCACTCCGAAGGCATCGTGAGACGAAAAGACGCCCCGGACTTGAAGCCTCGCCGGATTCTGAATTTGGCGATTTCGTCCGATGGCAAAACCTGGAAGCCTGTCCTGACCCTGGAAAATGAAACCGGACCTCACCCCAAGGACGCGGATCGCCGACGGCACTTCGGTGAGTACAGCTACCCGGCCATCATCCAAACCTCCGACGGGATGCTCAACATGGTCTACACGTACAACCGGGAAGGCGTCAAACACGCGGTCGTCGACCCGAGCAAGCTATGAACATCGCCCGCATTCCGATTGGGCGAACCGTTTGTTCGCTGCTAGTGCTGTTGGCCTTCAGCGGTCGAGGATTCGCGGCGGATCCCAGCCCGAACATTGTGTTCCTCCTGGCGGACGACCTGGGCTATGGTGACCTTGGATCCTATGGTGGGACCACGATCCAAACACCCAACCTGGACCGACTCGCTGACGAAGGCCTCCGTTTCACCCAGGCCTACTCGGGCGGGCCCGTCTGCACTGCCGCACGCAGTGTCCTGATGACGGGTCTGCACAACGGCCACACCGTCGCTCGTGACAACGTCCCGCACTATCACACGTACTTGCATGATTCCGACCTGACTCTTGCGGAAGTGCTGCAAAAGGCCGGCTACCGATGCGGCGGTGTTGGCAAATGGTCCCTCGGAGATGCCGACACCGAGGGCCGGGCCACCGCGCAGGGTTTCGACCGTTGGTTTGGTTATCTCAACCAGGATCATGCCCACTACTATTACCCGGAGTACCTCGATGATGACGAGCAACGGCTGGAGTTGACCGGGAACACCGAATCGCGCGAACACTACTCCCATGATCTGCTCACCGAACGAGCACTCAACTTCATTCGCGAATCAAAGGACGCTCCGTTTTTCTTCTACGGTGCTTATGCTCTCCCGCATTTTTCAGCGAGAACCGAAGACCCAGATGGATTCACTGTCCCAACGACCGAACCTTATGCTGATCGTGATTGGGATCTGGCGTCTAAAAAATACGCGGCCATGGTCCACATGCTTGATCAAGACGTGGGAAAGATCACCCAACTCATCGATGACCTGGGTCTTCGCGAAAACACTCTGATCATCTTCACAAGTGACAATGGCGGCCATCGAACCATCCACGAACGCTTTGACACCAACGGCCCCTTGCGCGGGTACAAACGCGACCTCACCGAAGGCGGAATCCGGGTCCCGTTCATCGCCCGTTGGCCCGGCGTCGCCCCCGCTGGCCGCACCAGTGATCAAGTGATCGCGTTCCAAGACATGCTCCCCACCTTTGCCCAACTTGCCGGCACCACGATCCCGCCCGATCTGGATGGCATCTCGGTGCTGGACGCCCTGAAAGGTGGCTCGATCAACAACCAGCAACGCGTGCTCTACTGGGACTATGGCCACTGCCGCGGCAACCAATATGCCCAGGCGGTCCGGTGGGGCGATTGGAAAGGAATCCGTTCCAAGAAGAACGGTGATGTCCTCGAACTTTACAACCTTGCCAACGACCTGAGTGAAACAACAGACGTCGCGGATGCCCATCCGAAAATCGTGAAACGGATTGGCGAGCTGATGGATCAAGCCTTCACGCCCAACGCTCGCTATCAAGTCGGCACCTCCTACCGGGGCTCCGCCCTTTGGAAACGAGGACAGTGAGCGCACTGACACCTCCGGTAAGCCACGCACGATGAATAAGTGGCGGGTTTCGTAGTCGCCGAGGCTACGAGTCCCGTGCATGGGGATTCGTGGCCTCATCCACTACGCCAGGAATTGATTGTGCGTCGCTAAGGACCCGTTCGGAAACAACTTCGGGATTTCAACACGGCACAACATAGTTGAATTTGCTGAGGCTTGAGTCCCGCTGAGTCGGTTCGTTGTTTTTGAATGCTTTCTCTACCTTGATTCCAGATTGATAGACTTTGCGAGCCAACTCGCAGACAACCCTCAAGCCGGTGCGAGTGCAGACTTTCGAAATCAGCGTCTGCATCCATGGGAGTGATTCGATGAGCCGTCCGCTGATCGCTCGTGTGAGATGACAGAACAGGCGATGGTCGATCGGGTTGTATTTGCTGCAATACGGAGGCAGGTGAGCGACGCGAATTGGGATTCCAAGGGTGACCGCCACGCGGTGCAGACGTTCGCGATAAAGCGGAACGCGGTAGCCGTTGCTGCCACCACAGTCGGCCAAGAGCAGCATTCCCCCGGCATCGGCGTAACGGGTTCGTCCCATTCGATGCCACCACCGGCGAACCGCATCAGCAGCTAACTCACCGGTGTCAGCGCCCGTCGCCAAATATACAAACGCTTCGTTGGCAACTGTATCGTAGACGCCGTAGGGAATTGCTTTTGGATCGCTGCTGTAGGTCCCGAAGTCATGGTCAAAAGCATGAAGCGATCCATCCGTCCAAGCGCGTCCGCTGCGGGAAAACTGACCGATTAACTCCTTCTTTTTCGTGTCCACGCTCAGGATTGGCCAACCGAGTCGTTCGTATTCCTGGCGAAGGTGCTGCAACCGGTCGAACTGTGACTGGCGAAACTCGCTGGCACCCAAAGGAATGTCTTTGGAAATCTTGCGACGGCCCAGCTTCAGGTTTCTACGAAGGATATTAGCGATCACGCCCGGTGAGAGCGAAAACCCAAGTCGATCGATGGCCGAGGCAATCACTCGCAGCCCGATGTTGGTCCAGACTTGACCGTCGCGGACCGGCGATCCAGCTGTTTGCGTCTTGACTTCAGCTTCAATCGCCTCAACGACCCCCGGCTGGCTTTTGCTAGCAAATGGACGGCCTCCCCTTTTTTACGGACTCGTCCTTGGGCCTCATCATGGGGCAAGTGTTGCAAGTCACGCTTGCCCTGCGTGATCGTATCGGGATGACAATCGAACAACTCGGCGATGTAAGCGATCCCACCATGCCCTAACTTGCTCGCTTCAATGGCCGCATACCGTCGTCGGTCCTTCTCGCTGAGCGATTCGTACAAGTTCCGCATTTGCGTTTCTACATCGAATCCGTAAACATTCTTCATCGCTGGCCTCCGTGAAAAGTGACGAGATCAGTTTACACGTTTCCCGAAGTTGTTTCCGAACGGGTCCTAAGCAGGTACGCAGGTGTCATTGGGTATGTGAGCCGTTGGCGTTAGCCACGGTTTTCACGCACAACCGGGGCGAACGCCCAAACGGCTCACATGATTGTGGTTGATCATTCCTGCCGACCTGCTCAAAGCCCGCATCAGGTCGTTCGTAGTCCCAAACGCAAGGTGGATACCCATCAACTGCCCGCTCGCGATCTTTCGCTCCAGCGGTCTGCGGCGGCAAGGGTTTTGAATTAGGATTTGGTTCTTCCGCCGAAGTACTCCGCACCCCCTTCCTAGGTCGTCCAACATGCTTCTCCCGAAGTGCTCTCGCATCGCGTTGCTCGCGGTCGCCTTGTTCACAAGCGTCAACGGCACTGCCGCGCACGCCCAATCCACTGCCCCGTCAATCCAAGTGGGACTGCCGCCGTCGCTGCAATTCGCTTCGGAGGACGCGTCGTTCTACTACGCTTTGCTGAACAATCGCCTGAAGTGGGATGCGGTCGCTGAAAACGCGACGGTTCAACGATTGCTGGCGATGCCAGTGGTTCAACGCGGCATCGCGGATGCTCGTGACAAAATCCTGTCGGACATCCAAAACGATCTCGATGGCGCCGACACACCCGCCTGGGTTCGCTCTTCCTATGAGTTTTGGAGCAGTGAAGAAGGACAAGCCTACCTGCCCACGATTGCGGACCTGGCTTCGCGTGAAGTCTTCGTGTTTGCCGACAAAAGCCTCGCCGAACAATATGCTGCCTTCAACAGGATGATGTCGGAGCAACTATCAGAGATCGACCTTGATCGGGACGCGAGTTCAGACGAACTTGAGCCCTTCAACTCCCTGACGGATTCACCCGAGAACAAGGACTTCCTCGACAGCCTGCAAATCCCTCGCATTGTGGCAGGGGCTAAAATGTCGGGAGCGCCCGAGCAGCAGCGAACCAGAGAACTTCTGAACATGCTGGAAGAAAAGTTTCGGAATGAGTTGCTGCAACTCTCCGAGGCCGAAAACCAATACATCCTGGATTCTCTGGCCCACCAGAATGTGGGCCAGGTCGATGAAAGGTGGGTGATGCAACTGACCGGAGATGACTTCCCGTGGGACGCGGCAATCCAGCGAATGAGCGTCGACGCGGAACCTGAAGAGATCGCTGAACTGGAAGAGCGATTCGCCACAATCCGCGAGCGCACTGCTGGTAAATCAGTGGTCCTCAGCATTGGGTTTGCAGACGGCTACTTGTACGCGTCGGTGGGTCACGATCGTGAGGTGGTTGCCCCAGCCAAAGTGGAGCGACCTCTTTATCGACGCGATGTCTTCCAGCCATTGCTAGAAAATCGCGGCAAAGCCTTCTCGGGAGTGGGTTATCAAAACAGCACGCTGAAACAGCAAACGTCTTGGGTCACACAATGGTCCATGTACCTGCAACTCATTCCAACCTTCGCTGAGAAGATGCTTTCGGATTCCGAACTGGATCCGCTTTCCTACCAACCGTTGCTGGCCAACCTCCATGAAGATGCTGAGATGCTGCTGGCGGATTTGAACCGGCTTTACAATCCCCTGGGCGAGGAACTGACGTTTGCGTTCTTTTTCAAGGGTGGAATTGCTGGCTATCAATATCATCATCACACCAACCCGATCCGCGTCCAAGCTCAGCCTCTGAAATCGTTGCAACACATCGGAGAGAACCCGGCGCTGTTCAGTGCAGCAGCGGACTGGGACGACGATGGGACGCTGGACAAATGGTTGAACCGGATCCAAGAGCGAGCCAAGCAGGCCATGGATCTCGCTGCCGAGTCTGGGGGCGCTTCGCCGACCAGCGAAATGGACCCTGCGATTGCAGCCGGACTCTCGGAATTGTTCTTGGCCACCAAAGACGATCTCCTGCCGTCGGTGGGCAAGGAAGCAGCCTTTGTGCTCGACTTCGAGCAGCGAAGCCGACAGTGGCATCCCATCGTCCCACCGTCCGCGGACGCCTTGCCGTTCCCCGCCCCTGCACTCGTCTACGAGCTCAATGATGCCGAACGACATCGCCGCGCCTGGCGTCGCTATTTTGGCACCATCAATCCGTTGTTTGCGGCGTTTGGTCCGTTGATGGGTCTGCCGCCCGGACAAGGGTTGCCCGAGGCGACGGAATCAGCGATTCCCGGCGGCGTCTACCTGCAGGTGCCCGGCGTTCCAATGCTCGGTGCCGACCCTCAGTTTTCACCTGGGCTGGCGCTCACTTCTGACTGGGCGGTCTACACCTTGTTTCAAGGACAAGCCACCAACTTCGTCCAAGCGAACTCGCCCTCGTTCCCACCACCTCTGAACGATCTCAACCGACCTTTGATCGCGGCGGGACACATCGATCTCCTGCAATTCGCAGACGCCGCGCAAGCCTGGATGAAGGATGTGATGCCAATGGTGAGGCAAATCAATCGCAACCAAGGGCCACCTGGTTTGGATGCAGAGCCAAGCAACACGCCGAACATGGAAGAAACGGCCGAACTGGTCGCCATCGCGATTGATTTGCTAAGGCAGATTCCCTCTTACACGCATGCCACGTACGTGCAAGACAACTCGGTCGTCACGCAGTACGTGATCAAGGTGCCGACGCTACAACCGGCGGCAAAGTAAGAGCCAGCATTGCTGCTTGGCAAATCCATTGACCACGATCGCAGCACCTCACCAATTCCAGCGAGTGAGGTGCTCGCGATCTTTGATCAGCAAGTACTTGGTCCCCAACACGGGAGCCGCCCATGTCGGTGAATCGGACACCGAGTAGGTCGCCTTGACTTGGTATTCATCCGCGGCCGCATCAATGACACGCAATTCGCCACTGTCGGTCAGCGTGATCACGTGGCCGGGAATCGCCAAGAACGTGGCGTGATCACCCAGCCGCGGCCGGCCTTGCCAAAGGATGCTCCCGTCGTCAGGGCTGATGCAGAACAAACGGCCGCTGTCGTAGTGAGACAAACCAAACAGGCGACCGTCATTCATCACCGCGGTCGACATGTTCATTGCCAAGTCTTCCAGCACCCAGGCCTCCTCCACCTTCCATCCATCGTCTGTCTTGGTTGGACGCAACGAGCGAATCCCACGGTTCTCGGCACCGATGATGATCGTGTCGCGATGCTGGACTGGCGTCGGCGAATTCTGGTCCGGGTCGACATGCTTCAACGAATACGACCACAGCCATTCCCCGGTCTCGACATCGACGCCGGCAACGTCGTCACGATTCCAGTCGATGACTTGGCGAACGCCGTGCAACTCCACCACCAACGGGGACGAGTACGAAATCGGCTTGTCGCCCTGCGACCAAATTGTTTCTCCCGAGGCAACATCGAAGGCGTACAGGGCACCGGTTTCGTCATTCCCCAAATGAATCAGCAGACGATTCCCATCCACGACGGGTGAGCAACTGGCACCCCATTTTGGATGATTGATTGAAAACCGCTGTCGCTCGTCACGTTGCCAGATCTGTTCGCCCGATTCCGCATCCCAGGCCGTCACGACGCCGTTGATGCTGGCGGTGAAGAGACGACCGTCCGCCATCACGGGATTGGATTTGGGCCCTGCCCCGTGCCGCTCACCGCCACCACCGATTTCAAAGGGCACCGGCCAAGACCGTTTCCAAATCTCGTCCCCCGACGAGAGGTCGAAGCACGCGAGCACTTCCAGATCGCCCTGACGAGCGTGCTGGTAGACTCGGTCGCCGCTGACCAAGGGCGTCCCGTAACCTTCGCCGACTTCGATCTTCCATGCCGGAGACAGTTCCTCGGGCCACGACTCGGGGGGCGAAAAATCGGCCACCCAGCCGTTCCGCTGCGGCCCCAGCCAACCGGTCCACGCGTCCTCCGCAGTCGCCGTTTGCATTGAGTTCATCGCGGGGATCAGCGTGCAAGCCAGCAGCACCAAGCCGGATCGGGAACCGTTCATCATGGAATCCACCAAAGGTCGAAAGCGAGCCTGGACCGGCGCGTGCTTTCTCGAGGGTCAAAAAAACAAATCGTCGTCATTGTAGGGTGGATGAACATTGGGACGACCGAGCCGCCCTGTCTTTTTGGCTCCGCCTGGACGATCTCAAAACTTCAGGACGCTAATGTTCTGTCCTGGACGATTCACAACGCGGGATGGGCAGAGTGTGTCAGAATCGCGTGTGAGCGATTGAAAAAGTTCAATTGACAATTTCAAAGTGCAAATTGCATTCGCTGGGCAGTGGCGTTTTTGGGGAAGCCGGACGTCCGATTTCGGCAAAAGTCATTGGCCCCGGTGGACTTAGAAGTCATGCCGTTTTTGGTGCCGTATTGCCAAGCGTCTCTCAAGGTGCAATCCAGGAATAAAATTGGCATCCGCAATCAGAGCGTCAATGGTGACGGCTTGTCGACTCAGTCCTCAACGACGTTTCAACGAATGTAGGACGGGCACTCTTGCCCCGTCAGAGTCGGCCAAGACCACCAATCACAACCCGAAGCGTGAGCAAGGGACGCCCCCAACTCCCACGACGGCCCCATCCGGGGCGAAACCCAGACGCTAGCCGCCATTTATTTTTCGAACGTCCGAAGGGAGGGTGAAGCTAACCTGCACGACCTCTTTCAACGGGCAAGGTTTGCCAGAGGTTGCGAGACCCGCATTTCAAAATGCCGTCCGAACTCCTGAAATGGTGTCTGGCGGATGCTCTCGCCAGACTCCCGGCAACGCCAACGAGTCAGGCTCGGACGGGCATTCGGACGACGCTGCCGCTGATGGCGGGCAGAGCTTCGATGTCGGTGGTCGCTCGTGAAGCAGCGCCTTCGCTGGCTTCGTGAGTCATGATCACCAACGGCACGGTGTTGTCCGACGAACTCGCTTCATCCTTCGATTTCGGTTCGTGCTGGATGACCGAAGCGATGGAAATCGATTGGTTGGACAAGACGCCGGCGATCGCGGCCAGAGTTCCTGGGTCGTTGGCCACTCGCAATCGCAAGTAGTACCGGCCTCGCAGCCGATCGACATCTCGCTGAGCCGTTCGAGGAGGACGCTCGGCCGAAAAGTACTCGAGGGTTTCAAACGTGATCGGGGTGCGTCCCACGGCAGTGTCGATGACATCGGCGACGACAGCGGACGCCGTCGGCATCTGCCCTGCCCCCAGACCGTGATAGAAGACGGGTCCAACCGCATCACCCACCACGCGAATGGCATTGAAGGCGTCGCGGACTTCGGCCATCGGGGTGCCGATGGCGACCAACGTCGGTGCAACGGACAATTCCAGTTCGCCATCGACCAAGCGAGCCGTCGCCAGCAATTTGATTCGGTACCCGAGCTGGCGAGCGTAAACCAGATCGGCTGGATCCAGCCCATCGATGCCCTGGCGAGGGATGTCCCGCCAATCCACGGTGGCTCCGAAAGCCAAGTGTGACAGGATTGCCAGTTTCTGAGCCGCGTCGGTCCCGTCGACGTCCATCGCTGGATCGGCTTCGGCGTAGCCCAGTTCCTGAGCCCGTTTGACGGTCTCGTCGTAGCCGGCCCCCTGTTCGTCCATTTGCGAGACGATGAAGTTGCTGGTTCCGTTGAGAATGCCTTCGAGCGATTCAATTTGGTTGGCCGACAAACACTGGCTGATATTCGCGATGATCGGAATCCCACCAGCGACGGCAGCTTCAAACGCGATGCTGCGTCCCAGTTCGCGTGCTCGGGTGAACAATTCAGCACCATGTTCGGCCAGCAACGCTTTGTTGGCGGTGACGATGTCTTTGCCGGCTTCCATCGCCCGCAGCATGACTTCGCGAGCCGGGGACAGCCCGCCCATCAATTGGATGACGACGTCGATTTCAGGGTCGTTCAGAACATCGTCGATCGAATCGGTCAGGACGCCTTCGGGCAGCTCGATGCCGCGGGGTTTGCTGAGATCGCGGACGACGGCCTTGGACAGCCAAATCGTTTTGCCTGCGTGCCGAGCGGTTCGATCGCCGTGATCGATCAACAATTGGGCGACTCCGGCACCGACAGTTCCCATTCCGATGATGGCAACGTTGGTCCGGTCCGGTGATTTTTGCTTGGTGGGTGTTGCATTCATGTGGGGGATGGTAATCAGAGCCCACGATCATTGAACACGGGGGGCATCCAGAATCCGCGAGAAGTCTGCGGGACCGGACAGCGATTCCGGTCAGGAGGGCTCGCCGGGCCCCAGAAAGGGAGCCGCCTGCGAAGAAAGCCGATTTGGGTGGCAATCAAAAGAAAACGGCGGAGCAACGTGCCCATACGCTGTCCCGCCGTTCTCATTTTCAATCGCAAGAAACATGCATTCGGGTCTCCGTGCCGCAATCCCACACCACGACATTTCCCCCCGTCTGTCCGTCTCGGCCATAGCGTCGGGTCCTCCACTCGGTTGACCACGCCGGCTAGTCGTAATGTTCGGCATAACCGAGCCTCGAACGAATGCGAATCCGGCTAGAAAGACGAGTTCGTTGAACAACGTTGGTTGACCTTGACGGTTATGGCAATTCAGGTCGTCCCAATCCAGATTTATGCACTTTCGATCTTGTGACCGAGCGCATTGCTTTGAGAAACTTGAGGCAGATTCGGAACTTTTCGTTTCGAAGTTTCCCGACCAATCGCTTCCGCCGCTGCAAGGATGCTCCGATGGCAATCGGCCCCCTGACCGACACCTCCACGTTGTCGATCGATCGCCTGTACGACCTCTACCACGCCATTGCTGAACGAGACCACGTGTTTCGTTTGCAATCTCAATACGGCAGCACGCCGCCTCCCAAGGGGCACTGCGAATTCCGTCCGCTGAGACGCCAAACGTTTGTGCAACGAGTGCTGCACTACGACTCGCTTCCGAGCGCGGTCGGTGCGGCTTTCCGAACACGATTGTCACGCCAAGCGGCAGCCTACGGCGTGGATCCCTTGAGCCAAACACTCAACAAAACCAACGCTGCCTGATGAACGATCGAGGCCAAATGCTTTGTCAGATTTTGCGTGCTGCCCACTGTCGTAGCACCCATCATCACTTCGCCCTGGACGCGACCGAATTGGTTCAAACCGATTCGGGGAAGCGTTTGGTTTCCCAATTGCGACGGCATCACACCCGCTATTTCAGCGGCGCCAAAGATCCCGACGTGCGTTTTCGTGATTTTCAAAATCACGTGGTTCACGTCGATGACGGCTACTGGGGCGGCGCACCTCGCGTCGCTCACCAGTGGTACGACCGACTGCAGCGGTACCTGCACCAATCACGTTTTGACGACGCCGCCCACGCCGCCGGTGTCCTCAGCCACTACGTGACCGACCCGATCCAGCCGCTGCACACAGCACAAACACCGATGGAAAAGGTTCTGCACCGTCCGATCGAATGGTGCATCACCCAAAATTACGCGGATCTGTTTGCTCAGTGGCAACAGGATCCGACACGAATCGTCTTCCAATTGTCCGACCAACCTGGCTGGCTCGGCGAAGCGATCCTGCAATCCGCTCGCTTGGCCCACAGTCACTACCAAACACTGCTGGACAACTTTGACTTGGCTGCGTCGGAATCCGATTCCAAACGCGGTCTGAATGAAGTTTCCCGCCGCATCATTTCTCAGTTGATCGGTCTGTCAGTGACCGGTCTGGCGAGAATCATCGAACGAGCCGCCTTCGATGCCGAACAACGCAGCGGTCGTCCCATTCCCACCGCGGGGCTGACCCTGCCAACGGTGCTGTCGACCATCCGGGTCCCCGACCGATTGTGGCTACGAAGGATCACGCACCAAACCGAGCGTGCCAAGGTCCAAATGCTGATCGATGAATTCCGACGCACCGGCGACGTGGAACAACACCTGCCCAGCGAAGTGCGTGTCCTGCAACGGGTGCGAGTGATCTACCATCGCGAAAAGGAGTACCGCCAAACGAAGGCCAAATTGGCCGCCGCCCGCGAATCCTTGCTGGCCGCCGAAGAAACCGAGCGTCAATCTCAAACCGCTGAAGCGAACCTGTTGCCGTTTGTCAGCACCGAAGCCAACGTCCGCTTGCAGGTGACCGATCCGCTGGTGGATGCACCGTCGATCGGCAAAAAGACCGCCGCTCGGTTTGCCGGCATCGGCATTCACAGCGTGGGCGATTTTTTGAAAGCCGACGAGACAATGATGACACGTCGGTTGGACACGCGCTGGATCACGTTGGCCACGCTGCATGCCTGGCGTTGCCAGACGATGCTGATGTGCCAACTGCCATCCATGTTGGCTCGTGAAGTCCAACTGCTCGTGGGTGCCGGCTACATGACCACCGATGCACTCGCGAAAACCGATGCCACGACGTTGCATGCCGCGGTGGAAGCCTACGCGGCGACCTATTCGGGCCGCCGATACCTTCGTGGTGCCGAGCCTCCGACCATCGATCGACTGGAAGTCATGATCGGCGACGCCGCTCACGCGATGGTCAAACTCAAACGCGACAACGCGATGCACCGCGACGAATCGGGGAGCACCGATTCAAGCAAGGCGGATCAACGCCCCAATCCCACGACCAATCAGGCGAGGCAGTCACCCCAGCGACGCGCCGCCTGATCGTCCGATCGAGACGCCAGCTCAATTGCTTGGCGTGACCTCAACTTCGATCATGCCGTCTTGTGCCATGGGCACCGGCTGAGCGATTTCCGACGTTGCCGGTGCAGGCTGCGTGGCTTCGTAGGAAGTCGCTCCCATCGTCGACTGAACCGCGGTCGGATCAAACTGCCCCGACGTCAATGGACGTGGTGCGGAGACCTTCTCGGGATGACGACGTGGTTCGAGGAATCGTCCCAGCTCATACGCATCGCGTTCGGCACCTGGGCACCAAGCTCCCTCGGTCAAGTTGACTTGGTTGTAAGCCAACAACGATCCCTTCTCTTGGTGGAAATCTCGAATGGCCAGGTTGTAGTCGCTGATCGAGCTGTAGAACTCCGATTCGCTGGTGACCACCTGCCGCTGGGCTTGCAACAAGAAGTTGATGTTGTCGGTCCCGTCACGATAGCGGCGACGCAGCACCTCCACCTGACGCAAATCCGCCAAGTAGCGGTTGTAATTGGTTTCCACCAATTCAAATGTCAGGTCAATGGAACGAGCCGCATCGGACAAATCGTGGCTGATCCGCAGTTCGGTTTCGGCCAGAACGGCACGTTCACGTTGCAGGTTCAGCTTGGCATGAGCCACGGCGGAACTGGCGGCACGCAATCCGATCGGCGCCAAAAACTCGACGCCGGCGGTCCACTCCTGGTAGTTCCCGCCCGTGATCGAATCGACCAAGTTGTCGTTGAGCCCTTGATCGCCAGGTCCGATCAAGTTGTCTCCCAAACCTCGCCAGCGGTATTGGCCGACGAAGTCCATTTGCGGTCGACGGTTCAAACGCGACGCCAGCAGTTCCATTTCACGGCGTTTGACCGTGTACTTTTGGCGACGCACTTCGACGCGGCGATCAAGCGCTTGTCCCAACGCACTTTGCCAATCAAACACGACTTTCGCGTTGAGTGGATCGGTGGTCGGACGCAACAAAGCACCGTCGGTCGCAGGCAAGCCAATCAGATAACGCAAGGCTTGTTCGCGAGCGTACAAACCGTTCTCGCCCGCCAAAGCGGATTTGACTTGAGCCTCGAATTGGTAGTACTGCGAACGAGCTTGAGCTTCCTCGTCACGCCGGCCCGTGCCGACTTCCAATCGCACCTGTTGGTACTGGAACGTTTGCAACGCCGATTCCCGGCCCTTCGCGGTCGCTTCCAACAATCGGTACGAAGTCGTCAGGTCCCAGTAGGCTTGCTCCACATCGGAAACCAACTGGATCACCGCGGCCTCGAAATCAGCCAAGGCAACGTCTTCGTTGACCCGAGCGATCAAAACTCCGTTGTACTGGCCGACCACGCCGTTGGCCCCAGCCGATCCCGCGATCCGGTTGTAAGTTGTCCCGGCACCTCGCATCAAAGGTTGACGGTACTCCGCTTCGAGGTAGCCAATGAAATCACTTTGGAACTGACGAAATGGTCGGTTGTTTCGGTCGTAACCAATGTTGCTCCGCAAAGCGAACTGGGCACCGGTGGCGGTGCGTTTGGACAGTTCGTTGGAGAACGTGGCTTGGGTGGCTTGAGAGGTGGTCGGTGTGAATGCCGCTCCCAAACCTGCCGAAGCGATGTTCTGGGGCTGATCCACTTTGTTCCAGAACAACGATTGGCTGTACTGAGCATCAAAGTTGGCCAGTGCCGCTTCCACACCGCCCAGCGGATCGGCGTTTGCCAGACCTGGCGTGAAGACCGTCGTCGCGGATGTTGGAGCACTCACCACCGTGCCACCAATCGTTCGCAGCACCGGGCTGGAACGCAACGCCTGCTGAACCGCTTGTTCGAGCGTCAGCTCGACGCTGGGCAAATTCGCGGGGTCTTCCAGCGTGTTGGGCTGAGCCGCGGAAACCGCCGCCGACACAACCGGCGTGGCACACTGGGCCACCTCGGGATACTCGATCCGCATCGCCGAATGGTCGTGGTACGACGTCTTGGTGTCGTGCGGACCGTCCGGGATTTTCTGCGCCCAATGGCATCCGCTGGTCAGCGTGGATGCCGCCACCGCGACGCCCAGCCATGAGGCCAAGCGACGACGACGGGTTTGTTTGCGCAAAGAGAGAGACGTTTGCCGATCCATGGCAATCTCGATTCCATATCAGGATGGTTCCCTCTGCTCGCACCGACATCCTTGTCAGTGCCCAGCCGCAGAGGCGGATAGTTTCGTTCACCAAATCACTCGGCCACTAAGGCAGAGCGATGATTCCGCCCGCAATCGCGGCGGCTTCAACCACAACAGCACGCCGTTCCAGCGGCGGTCGCTGCATCACGCAAGGTGCCGATGATCCAGCTCGGAAATAGCCCTTGCTGTAAACGATGTCACACGGTTCCTGAATCGTTGCCAGGTAAGGCAGCATCGGAATCGTCGTGAAGAACCGAGCCCCGGCGGCGATCGGTTGCATGCATCCCCATCGTTCGTGACCGTGTCGTTCCAACATTCGGTCTTCGAAGTACAACGGATGCGAATACGTGTTCGGTGCAGCCCAAGGCAAAACCGCTCCGGCCGCGACCATGCCACGAGCAAACGGTTCCTCGGGAAGAGGGATCACAACCCCGTCTTCTTGCGAGTCAAAATCGTCCGGCAAACGACCATTGCCAATCGACGACTTGTCCAACGACACCGCTCGCAGCGATGGCAACTCGATGCGGCCGTTGGTGACATCGGGCAACCGTTCGCTGATGAATGGTTGCGAGAACATGCCGCCCTCATCCTTTTCATCTTCTTTCGCGTCGGCAATGATCTCATCCCGCAACGACATTCGGTCCTTGTCGTTGTTGGCTTCTGCCCGATCGGTTTCCGCATCGTTGCGAAGCAGGTCCCGCAAACGTTGCCGGCGAGCTTCGTCAGCGTTCGCTGATTCCGCTTGGCTTGCCGCATCGGCAACCTCCGCCGCGTCAGCGACTTCATCATCATTGATCATCGCGAATCCGGCCGCGGCAAAAAAGCCACTGGGCAGCGACGCCACCTGGGCATCCGCGGCAGTCAATGCCAACGGATCGTCAGCAACACTGACCGAAGCGGTCGAGACCAGACACCCAGACAAGACCCAAGCAAACGTTCGCCGACTTGGCTGAATCCCTCGGATCCAACGCATCGTTTCGCTCAAACGCTTTGCCGAGATTTCGGCAAAATGTCTCGGTGTGCAGCGAAGTCCCCGCGTGCAGCGGAGTCTCAGCGTGGAGGGGAGTCTCAGCGTGGTGCGACGAAGCGAGGGGGCGTCACCAAACCACCAATCCCATGTAGATTCCAGCATTGCGGTCGTCTTCCTTGACGGGTCATGCAAAAAGTGAAAGCTCGTTCAAACAACGACCTTCCCGTGCATCCTTCGGGTCGTGACGAACACTCACTCCAAATCAGTTGAGCCTCCTGGCACAATTGCGCCGCTGGATCGACACAAATCCCGCACAACCCGCACAAACGGAACCAGACGCTTGACCGAAACCATGAGGGACCTCGATGACCCCCGGCTCTCGCCTTACCGCGATTTGCGGCATCGTGAAGCGGAGGAAGGATTCATCGCCGAAGGCAGCGTGGTCGTACGCCGTTTGTTGCAAAGCGATCTGGGGGTTCGGTCCGTGCTGATCCACGAGGGGCGTGAAGCAAAGTTCTTGCCTCTGATTCCCAAAGGTGTGCCCGTCTACCTGATCGCCCGGGAACTCGGCAAACAGCTTGCCGGCTACGACTTTCACCGGGGCGTGCTGGCGCATGGTGTCAGCCCCACCATCCACCCGATGGAGGACTTTCGCGACACAGCCCAGCCATCATTGGCGTTGGCTCTGGTCGGCCTGAGCGATCCTGAAAACGTGGGCAGCCTGCTTCGTTCCGCCGCTGCGTTGGGCGTGCGAGACATTCTTCTGGGACCGCGAACAATCTCGCCGATGACACGACGCGTGATCCGAGTCAGCATGGCGTCGGTGTTTCGCCATCGCTTCTATCAATTTGACCAACCCGCCGAACAATTGCGTGACCTGGCGACCGCCGGATTCGCCTCGATCGCCACCCTGTTGGATGACACTGCGATTCCTCTGATTGATCTCCCCCAAGCGGTCACGTCCAAGCGACGGATCTTGATCGTCGGCAACGAGGCCAAGGGCTTGCCACCCGAGGTTGCCAAAGCAGCCACCCACCGCAGCACGCTGCCGATGCGAAACAACACGGACAGTCTCAACGTGGGAGTCGCCTCGGCCATTTTCCTGTACGAGCTGACTCGAGCACAGGACGCCGATCATGAAAACGGCTGAAGTCCCACACTTGCTCTCGGCGTTGTTGCAGCAAGCGAAACAGCAACCCGACAAGGTCGCTGTGCTCGATTCCCGAACGGGAGATGCGACTTGCACCTGGGGTGAACTGGCCCGCAGGGTCAACACGACCGCGAGCGTACTGCGAACGGAATTGCCCTGGAGCGACTCGCCCAAACGCATGACGTACTCGTGCACCAACCACCCCAACGAGGTGGTGTTGTCCTTGGCCTGCATCGCTGCAGGCGTCACCGAGATCCCCATCGATGCGTTCCTGCCGAAACCTCAACAGAAAACCCTGGTCCAACGATCGAAAGCGTTGCACTGGGACCACGAGAAGCATTGGGACCACGAGAAGCACTGGGACCACGAGAGTCATCACGCAGCCACTTGCGCCACCAGCCTGAGTGAGGCGATCTCAAATCTTGAAGCATCCGCCCGCGAAGTTGACCTTCACTCACCTTCGCTGGTTCTGTGGACAAGCGGCACGACAGCCAAACCTCGTGGCGTGATGCTTTCCCAGCACAATCTCACGACCAACGCGAAGGCAAAACTGCTGGCGGTCCCCCAACAGACCTCGGACCTGCGACTGTCGTTGCTGTCCATCGCTCACGCCTACGCTCGAACCAGCGACATGGGGACGTGGTTGCTTTCGGGATGCCGATGGAGTCTCGGCCGAGGCCGGTCAACCTGGCGTTCGCTCCCCGACACGCTCTCGCCGACATTGATCAACGCTGTGCCCGTGTTGATCGATGACATTCTGAACCGAATCGAATCGGGGCCATCCAATCTGCAAGCTTTGCGGTTGCTCGGCTGTGGCGGCGTCGCGATGTCCTCCGAGCAATTCGAGCGATGCCAACGAAACAACATCGGCGTCATCCAAGGTTACGGCTGCACGGAATCGTCACCGGTGATCTGCAGTGCGTCGCCTGACAACGCGACTCCCAATCGCGTCGGACCGCTGGTCGCGGGTTGGGAATCCAAAGTGAAAGAAGGACGCCTGCATGTCCGAGGTCCGGGCGTGATGCTCGGCTACCTCGATGATGAATCCGCAACACGGCAGAAGATTTCACCGGACGGTTGGCTCGACACCGGTGACCTGATTGAGATCCACGACGATGGCCAATTTCAAATCCTGGGTCGAGCCGACGATGTGATCGTGCTGGACAATGGCTTCAAAGTCTTTCCCGCCACCATCGAACGCCAACTGTTGCAGTTGCAGGGAATCGAACAAGCGGTCCTGCTGCATCACCAAGGCGAGCTTTGGTTGCTGCTCTCGCGTGATCATTCGCAGACAACCGCTGATGCCCAACCCGGCCGCGATGCCATCGAATCATGCTTGGCCGAGATCCTTCCACCAGGAACCAAGGCGAAGCAACTCGAGCTATCCGAACCATTGTCCATCGAAACCGGCGAACTTACCGCCAAGGGAACCCCACGCCGCCCAATCATCCGTCAACGCCGACTTTTCTAATCACCAATAATCCATCGCTCCCAATGGCGACGACACCGCTTCCATCGTCGGACCATTCAAATTTCTGAACGTCCTGCAAAAGCAACTCCGGCTGACCGACAACAGGTTGGGCATCGGCCGTCTTGCCCCGCTGCACGCGAGCACCCCACACATCCGAACGGCGTTTCGGCTTCCCACCGGTTCGCTTGTCTGTTTTTGCTCGATCGGTTTGATACCAAGCCAAGTAGTCGCCCTCAGGGGCCCATTGAGGCTGAATGCTCCCCGAACCATCTTCCCCCGTGACGACCGAAATGAGTTTGCGGTTTTGGGTGTCCCAGATCGCCAACTGACCACTGATCGGCACACCTTCCAGCCAAGTCCCACCTCCATCAAAGGCAGTGGAAACCGCCACCCATCGTCCGTCGGGCGACCATGCAGCGCCCGCACCTTCCACCCCGGTTTCATCAACATCCCCCGTTTCGATGTTGACGATCACCAGTGGATAGCTGCTGACGTAGCCCTCAGCCTTTCCGATCGCCAACTGCTTTGAATCAGGTGACCAAGCTGGACGAGTCTTGAGTGCTTCGGGTATCAAGAGCTGTAGGTTGCTCAAGATCCGGTCATAACAAAACAAACCTTGTCGTCGGCCGTCCGAATCGAGGACCGCCCCGACGAACGCAATATAACGGGCGTCAGGGGACTCGGCTTCATACAATGGATCCGCACTGTCAGGCAACTGGATCGACCGCAGGTCCTCCAGCGTCCGATCTGCAAAATGGTCCTGCACGCGCTGCTCGGCAATTTCGATTGCTTGTTGAACCGCTGAGTGCAACTCCGGTGAAGCGGTGCCCCAGAATTCACCAGAGCCTTGCGTCGGCTTCCAGCGTTCATCCTTCGCGTCTTCCGGCACGCGAACCATCCGAAGAAGCCGCGTCCAACTCGACGGGTCACCGGTATGTTGTGAAATCAACGGCAAGGTTTTGATCCAGAAACCTTCGTTTCGGCAAAGCGTGTTCGTGAGATGTTGATTCCCACCGGCCATTTGCGGATTGTATGTTGCCAACCAAACGATCGTCTCATCGGCGATTGTTTCTGGCTCGGATTCCAACCGCTCCCAATACTCTCGATTTCGCTTGTTTTGCAGTGGAGCAGGACCTGAATTCCAATTGCCAACATCAAATAGCAATGAATTGACAAGCAAACTGGAGTTCATATCGATCCCCAGATCAATCGCGGCAAGGATTTCCCAAGGATTGAGGGATGGATACGACACCGAAGACAACTGATCGACATTCGACTTCGCCAGTTCATCGCGAAGCCATCCCAACCGCTTCTTAAGAGGTATCTTCAAATCCGACTCAGCAGTCAGTTTTGCAACTTGACCTCGCAAGTGTTCTTCCAACTCGTGCTCTTGCCGAAGCGGTAACTGCATGGCGATCGCCAATTGAAGCGAAATACCGATTGCCGCGGCATGACTTTGAGAGTCCAGGTTTCCCGCCGCCTGAAGCAGTTCCTGCAAACGGTCATGCAATCGTTTCGGTTGTGCCGGAGTGGACTTCGCGGCTTGTTCTTCGGCCCAGTCGTGCAACGCGTTGTAGCTCGCTTCGTCAGTGCTGAAGTTGTTCAGCAACCATAAACAAGCGGCTCGACTGCTTGCATTCGATTCAGGAAATTCACGACTGATCGCCGCAATGCCGGGTTGTGGAAACATCTGCCGAAAAGGATCGTTGATCTGTTCCATGAAGCGACCCGATGGGTCATTGGTTCCGGCGACCCATCCACCCAGCCGACGGGACGCACGCAGAATGGCATGCGCCGCATCCACATCTTCTGAGTCAACCAAACCGGCGATTGCGTTCATCGCAACGACCAACGTATCGACGTCGCGTTCCACCTCCATTTGTCTCACCCAGTGTGACAAAGGGAGCCCCTGAAACAGTTTACCTTTGCCCGCCGTCGAGGCTGCCTCTGCAGTCAGCTCAGTGACCGGTGACGTGCTTTGATGAACTTGGACGACCGTTTCTTCCCCTCTTCGAACCGTCACTTGGTTGTGGCTCAGCGTGATCCCATCGGATTTCGCTTTCAGTTGCACGTTGTAGGTGCCACTGCGAAGCGTGATCGCGTTGCCTCCCGTTTCCACTTCGAGTTCTTCCACCGCCTGATCGCCTCGCGCAATTTCGATCTGCAGATCATCTTGTGGGCTTTCGATCACCAACGTGCCCCGGTCAGTCTGGATGGTCACCACGATCGCCGCCAACAAACACAAAAAGCAGCCGCCGAGTCCCAACATCCAAGTTCGATTGAATCGACGTGGGGGTGACCGCGACGGATCGGGTGCAGGCACTACTGCTGTGGACCAAGCGGGCGGTTCAGGATCATCGTTTCGTAACGCTTGAGCGATCAGGCGTTTCAAACCCCTTCGGTCGCTGAGTTCTGGATCATCGGCAAATCGAACGAGTGAATCCGCCACTTCGGCCGCAGAGTTGGGGCGATCAGCGGCTTGTCGCTGCAACAGATCCGCGACAACTTGATCCAGTTCCTTTGGAACACTCGGCACCACGCTGCTCAGCGACCGAGCGGGCTGGGTGGTCTTTTCGATCACCAGTGTTGCGACACCTTGATTGGATTGATGAGCCGATTCACCACAGAGCAATTGGAATAGAGTTGCGCCGACACCATACAAATCCGCCCTTTGATCCACGGTGGACCGGTTGGACAATTGCTCCGGTGCGGCGAACACCAAAGTCCCCAAAACATGCCCCACGGTCGTGACTCGCAAATTCGCCGCTGCTTGACCATCAAACACCAACCCCAGATCGAGCAATTTGACTTGACCATCTCGAGTCAACATCACGTTGGAAGGCTTGACATCGCGATGTACCAAACCCGCCGCGTGTAGCGCCGCCAGAGCCTGACAGGCCTCTCGCATAATGGTGGTGGCCATGCCGGTGCTGAGCGGCCCCAATCGACGAACGACGGCAGCCAGATCCAGTCCGTCGAGGTACTCCATCACCAAGTAGTGCCAACCACAGGCGTCCCCCGCATCGGTCGCCGCCACGATATTGGGGTGTTGAAGGGACGCGACGGCCTGCATCTCTCGTTCAAAGCGTTGCAGCCAATCGGGATCGAGACCTCGTTCCTTCGGCAATAACTTCACCGCGCACTGACGCCGCAGTCGTTGATGCTCGGCGAGGTACACCGCTCCCATGCCGCCACATCCCAATGGACGGATCAACCGATAGGGCCCCAACACTTCAATCGGTGGCATCACACCATCCAGCGAACCGACGCGACGGGTCAGGGCTCGCATCAACGCGACCTGGCAATCTGGTTCAGCCAAAATCGGATCGTCCACCGACGACGACTTCTGGGCCAACGCCGCGAACAACGGGTCCGAATCATCCGTGCCAACGACGGCTCGTTGCTGGCATTCAGGACAGACATCCAGGTGTTCCAAGGCGTCTCCGAATCGCTGTTCAGGCAGTCGCCCAGCAGAGAACGCTCGGATTTCTTGTTCCGACAAACAGGCTGATGAGGAGGTGGCGATCATCGACGCGAATTCCAGATTGGAGTGACAAACAGGATGTCTTCACCCTTTCATCGCGAGTGATTGGACACCTGTCGGTTCAATCACTCGACTTTTCAAGCAAACCTGCCAACTCTGCCCGCAGCCGCTGCGAGATTCTTGCCCGAGCTTTGTAGACACTCCAACGACTCATTCCCATTGATTCAGCGACTTCGTCCGGTTGTCGTCCCTCCACCACCGTTGCCCAGAACGCATGCCAGGTCTTCGGATCAAATCGATCCCGATAAACGGCGACGGCGCGGCGGATCAGCGTTTGCTGGTCCAGATTGGCGTCCGTCGGAGGATCATCGTGCTTGGTCACAGCAACGATTTCATCGACCGATGACCCGAGCAACTGTTGATCGTCGGCGCGTCGGGCCGCATCGGCGATTCGGCGTCGTGTGATCGTCCACAACCAACCTCGAAAAGTCGCGTCCGCTCGTTGCGGATCAAATTTGCCCAAATCCTTTGAGACCGACACCAGCACCTCTTGGGTGACATCCGCCGCATCGCTGCTCTGCAGCCCACTTCGCCGCGTCCAACGATAGATCAAAGGTCCATATAAATGGACAAACCGTCCCCAAGCTTCCGCGGACCCATCGCGCGTTGCCATCAGCAACGAAGGATGGGTCGTCGGTTCCACTATGGCAGTCAACTTGGAAGACCTCGGTCGCGGAGAAGGGTTAATGTTCCACGACCGAGTATAACGATCCAATCAGGCGGGGTCGTAGGCTTCGCTGCCCAGTCCCCTGCCCCGTGGCATGTAGGCGCACATCACGATCCCGAGGAAGTACAAGAACAACAGCGGTACCGCGAGCGCGATCATGCTGGTCACGTCCGCCGGTGTGACAATCATCGAGATCACAAAGATCACCAGCACCGCGACTCGCCAACTGCTGATGTAGTCTTCCGTTTGGACCAAATCGATGCGTTGCAGGAACAACATCACCAATGGCAGTTGGAACGCGACGCCGAATCCCAGCGGCAACATCAACACAAAGTTGACGTAGTACGTCAGCCGAGGTTCCACGGCGACATCCATCGAACCATTGAATTGCAGCAAGAACGTCAACACGTAGTGCAACACCAACCCAAACGCGAGCACGACGCCCGAGACAAACAGCACCACGCTGAACGGCAGGTACACATACACGTAGCGGCGTTCGTGGTTGTGCAACCCAGCGGCAACAAACGACCACAGGTGATAGAAGATCATCGGTGAAGCGAGCACCGCGCCGACGATCAATCCGGCTTTCACCCAAATCATGAAGGGCTCTTCGATCTTCAACGAGCTCAATCCGCGTTCGCTGCGACGCAGCTGGATCATGGGCACCAATTCATCCGGGTTGGGGATGGTCCCCATGGATTTCATCAATTCCGCCGTCGTGATTCTCTCCGGAATGGCCAGCGATGCTGGGTCTTCCACCCCGGTTTCGGCATCGGAACTGGCTTCCTCGCCCGCTTCCGATTCGACGGCTAAATCGGCGGCCGCATCCGCCTCCGCCAACGGAATTCCCGTCGGCACCGGGACGCTGGCCGATGGCAATGTGTACACCACGTCCGCGACCAGAGAATTGGACGTCAGGAATTCGTAGAAACGACTGACTTGCGGGTCTTCCTTGCGGTCCGGCAGCCCCATTTCCTTCAAGTCGCGATCGGCGTTGTACTCGATGATCGCTTGCTTGAGCGGTTCCTGGATGAAACGCACCACTCGGTTGGCAAACATCAGACCAACAGCCAATCCGATCAACAACCAAATGATTGCTTTGACCAGAGAGCCTCGGAGTTCTTCGAGATGCTCCCCGAACGTCATCGTCGAATTGTCGAACAAATCGTCTTTGGGTCGCGACAGTGCTTCCACGAGTTTCTATCCACCAGGGGAGGGAGGGTACCATTGTGCTGAACTACTCAGTGCCGGACCATTCTAACTGACCAATCCAATCTCGCACGGTGCCATTCATGACCGATCCAACTTCCTCTTCCAAACCCGCGACCTCGGTTTCCGTCGATTCCGTTTCGCCGCAGACCCTCACGGGCAAACGAGTTCTGTCGTTTGTGGGCGAAATCTACGAGGACTTGGAACTGTGGTACCCCAAACTCCGCCTGATCGAAGCCGGAGCGGAATTTTTTGTCGCGGGCCCGAAAGCGGGAGAAAAATACAACGGCAAACTGGGCTACCCCTGCGTCAGCGACCTGGCCATCGAGGCCTGCGAAGCCCATTCCTTTGACGGATTGCTGGTTCCTGGCGGGTTCATGCCCGACAAATTGCGGCGAGATCCCAAGGTATTGCAACTCGTCCGAGACTTTGATGCGGCGAAAAAGCCCATCGCCGCGATCTGCCACGGTGGCTGGATCCCCATTTCAGCAGGCGTCTACCGAGGCGTCCGCGTGACCGGATCCCCGGGCATCAAGGATGACCTGGTCAATGCAGGGGCGATCTTCGAAGACGCCTCCGTCGTCGTCGACGGGCACCACGTCAGCAGCCGCCGCCCCGACGACCTGCCCGATTTCTGCCGCCACTTCATCGCCCTGCTGGCTTGAACGAAATCGGTCGCTCGGTGGTCACCCACCAAGACGAGAGTAGAACGGGTGTCCCCAACCGTTTGCCTGCCCAGGTGGACGTGTTTCCAAGCGTTACGCGGACGGTGTTCGGGTGTGAACCGATGCGGCGCTGCTCGGCTTTTGAATGCGACGAGACGGAACAATTGGGGACAATTGTTCTACTCTGGTCCCCCACCGAGACCAGCACAAATTCACAGCGGGAACCGCCTCACGACCGGTTGTTTGAGAACGATCGCATCCTGTGAAACTGAAGCGTCGCGATTCCTTGCCAGAGTTGACTTGACATCGTTTGTCGCGGATTCGTAGGGTCGGCTCATTCGACACTCCCCTGGTTCTTTCCGACTTGGTAGGACGGCATTTCCGCGTGCTTTTTCGTTCCTCTGAACGAGTCTCCATCACGACACCGATGCGGTGTTGGTGGACGCTTTGCGCGCTGCTGGCGATCACGACGCTCGGTTCGGGATGCTCGCTTTTCCCAAACGGCGCTTGGAACGACGGGTCCCTGGACGAGTCGCACCCCAGATCCAAGCACACTCAGGTTTCCAAGCTGACTCACAAGAGCCGCAACACCATTTCGTTGCAGGCAGACTTTCGTCACGTCAGCACCCAAGACCTCGATGAATCGCTCTGGCAGCATGTCGACGAAACCGCTTTCCCACCGAAAATTCGCGAAGCCTGGCTGCTCAACGGATTTCGCATTGGTTTGATCGCCACTCCCGATGCGTTGCCCGAGACGGCAGAAGACAATCTTGCTGCGAACGATGACCCCATCAATCGATTGCTTTCCACCGCCGGGGTGCTGGGACGCAGTCCGTCGGGAGTCGAAACCATTCCCCTGCGTTCGTCGCAGCGACATGAACTTCCTGTCTCCACCGTGCTGGATGGTTCTCATGTGGTGCTGGCTCACGAGAACGGCAAACTCACAGGCCGATCGTTGGACTCGCCCCAGATGTCGCTGTCACTCACCCCAACCTTGGGGCCTGGCCCAGGCCAAGCCACCTTGGAAATTCGCCCCGAGGTCCAGCATGGATCGGTCCAGCAACGTTTCATCAGCAGCGAAGCTGCCACACGCTTGGCGACCGGTCGCTCGACCTGGGAATTGCCGGAGATGAACCTGTCATGGGTGGCCAATCCCCATCTGACACTGCTGATCGCCCCCGTGCACCAACCGGACGAAACCGAACCCACCTTCGGACTGGCTCGCCAAATGCTTCGGGACGCGGATCACCTTCAAGACGACCAGCATGTCATTCTGTTGCTGCGGGTCGATGACCTGCCCTCGTCCTGAGCCCCCCCTCACGCTGTGCAGATCGTCTCTCCGGTTTGTCTCCGCTGACGCTTGCTGGGGCTGAACTTGCCGCCCTTCCCGCGCGGGACACGGCGTGATTCCGGGATGCCCCCGCGAAGGTTTGCCACCATTTGCTAAACTTCTGTTTTCGATGACTGCTGATCGCATCTGAACCGGTGGAACTTCGTTCATGAAAGACGCTTGCTTTGGCTGACACTCCCTCTCCCGATCCCGCCCCGATCGTTGACGCGCCCCCGGTCTCGCCACCCGGCGAATCGCTGTCGATGGACGAAGTCACCGTCCGACAATCCACCCCGCTGGACGCCCAGGCCATCCATGCTTTGATGCGTCCGTTCGTCTCACAGCACCTGCTGCTCTCTCGCACCGAAGCCGAAATCATCGAACTGACTCGCCACGGCTATGTCGCCATGGTCGGCCCACGCTGCATCGGTTTTGCGGCGATCGAGGTCTACAGCACAAAACTGGCCGAACTGCAGTGTTTGGCCGTGCACCCTGAAGCTCAACGACTGGGTCTGGGACGCAAATTAGTCGGCCACTGCATCGAACGAGCCCGCACTCTCGGGGTGATGGAAATCCTTGCGATCAGCTCCTCCGAAGACTTCCTCAAATCATGTGGCTTCGATTACTCGTTGCCTGACCAGAAGAAAGCCCTGTTCTGCCAACTCCGTCCTCGCAACTTCGATGACCACTGAAATGCAACCGCTCGAATTTTTCAAGCAATCGATTCTGACACCCAGCCCTTCGGGCTACGAAGAACCCATTCAGAAACTGATCAGCCAGTACCTGAAACCGCACAGCGAAGAAGTCTCCATCGACGTGCACGGCAACCTGACCGCTCGAGTCGGCAAGGCCGGGACGCCAAAATTGATGCTGGCCGGTCACTGCGACCAAATCGGGATGCTCATCTCGCACATCGATGAACAAGGTTTCCTGTACGCCCAAACGATCGGCGGTTGGGACCCACAGCAACTGATTGGCCAGTCCATGACGGTGTGGACCGACGACGGCCCTGTCTCCGCGGTCATCAGTCGCAAGCCGATTCACCTTCTGTCCCAGCAAGAACGCGGCGAAGTGGTCAAGCTCGAACAGATGTGGCTGGACATCGGAGCCAAAGATGGCGAAGAAGCCAAATCAAAGGTCCGCATCGGCGACTGCGTGACGTTGGACCTCGCCTACCGTGAATTGCTGGGCGACTTGGTCAGCGGCCCCGGCATGGACAACAAAACCGGCATGTGGACGGTGATTGAAACGGCCCGTCGTTGTGCCACCTCCGACCAAGCGTTGCAGTGCGAACTGCACAGCGTCGCGACCGTGCAAGAAGAGATCGGGCTGCGGGGAGCCAGGACTGCCGCCGGACGCATCAACCCTGACGTGGCCATCGCAGTCGACGTCACGCATGCCTCGGATTGCCCAACGATCGACAAACAACAACAAGGCGATATCAAAATTGGTGGCGGCCCGGTGATTTTCCGTGGCCCCAACATCAACGCAAAAGTCGCGGCGAGATTGATGAAGTTGGCCGATGACAACGACATCGCCTACCAACCCGCCGCGCTCGGGCGAGCCGCACCCAACGATTCCAATGTGCTGCAGATCTCCGGCTCAGGCGTCGCCACCGGATTGGTCGCGATCCCCAACCGCTACATGCACTCGGCCGTCGAAACGATCAGCCTCGGCGACATCGAAGCGATCGCGAAGTTGCTGACGCTGTTCGCTCAATCGCTGACGCCGGAATGCGACTTCATCCCCGGTTGATCCAAGGGGGCGGAACAAGCTGTCGCTCGGTGGTCTCCACCGAGACGAATCTGATCTCCCGGCAGAGGAGCAATCGCTATCCTAAGCAGGTCGGCTGGAATGATCGGGCACAACCATGTGAGCCGTTTGGGCGTTAGCCCCGGTTGCGCGTGAAAACCGTGGCTAACGCCAACGGCTCACATACCCGATGACACCTGCGTACCTGCTTAGAAGCCCACGCAAGCAGGCTGGCAGGAAAAACCATGTGAGCCGTTTGGGCGTTCGCCTGGACTGCCAAATGTTTGATGTTATGGAACGCATTCGTTTGCGCAAGTTTTCATCCCGGTAGGGATGAAGAAAGACAGGAGCCGGAAGAAAAATTGCATCCGCTGTTGGAGCGCCAATAGCAAACATTTCGCAGTCCAGCGTTAACCCGGTTGCGCATGGGAACCGTGGCCAACGCCAAACGGCTCACATTCCCGAAGACGCCTGCCTGGTTAGGATCGAAGCGTTCAATCAAAACCCAACATCTCACGGCGGGGACCGCCGTGAGACGGGTCTGGAGGTCGCATCAATTCGGGAAGGGTCTCAATCCGAGCAACATCTCGGCTCTCTCGGACAACGGTTGGTTTGCCAACGTGCAATCGGTGTGCTCGGAAAGCTGCTCGCAGACAAGCTGGTAAACAGCCTGGCGATCCAGACTGGTGTCCAATTCGACGCACCGCTCTTGGCTCTTGAAAAACTGGACGGTCGGCAGCGTTTCTTTTTTGAAGGTGTCGAACCTCGACTTCAAGCTCACCAAATTGTCGTCCTGTCGTCCGGTGTACTTGGCGCGAGCCAAAACGCGTTTTTCCAGAACCTCGTACGGGCACTCGAAGAACAGCATCTTGGGCAGTTCGGCCTCTCGGCCGAAGACCTCACACCACGCGTCCAAGTTTGACTGCGATCGTGGGAACCCATCGAGCAAGAAGTTCCGGTTGCCGGTGTGTCGCGTGATCTTTTCCATCGCGTCTTGCAGCAGCTTCACCACAATCGTGCTGGGGACCAGATTCCCCGCTGTGATGATCTCTTCGATGGTCGCCGCATGCGGTCCATTGGCTTCGCGTTCAGCTCGCAACAAGTCGCCTGTCGACAGGTGAGTCCACCCCAGTTGCGACTCGGCCAATTCACACATCGTTCCCTTCCCGGCACCAGGGCCGCCGAGCACAAACACCACATTGGGTTTCGGGCAGGGTTGCCGTGGATCGTGGTGATGGATCACAACCTTGGGTGCGGGTGCCACGCCTTTCTTGTAGACATGCCAAGGCCTGTCCGTCGGCGGCAACTCATCTTCGCAAGTGATGTCATAGGCAAGATGCCCATCCAGCCGACAAATCCTCCACGACCGATACGTGTTGGAATAAGACAACGCAGGGCTTCGGGCGGATTTTCCATCGGCACGATCCCACGCCAGCTTGCCGTTCCAATATCCCAAGCTGGAGACCGTGCCTGATTCCGACTCGGCTGGCGGCGCCGTGGAGGGCACAAAGAGCCCGTCCACTTCGGGAAGTCCCGCACCGGTCACCTCGATATAGAACGTATTGGGAGTCAACTCGTTTGATTCATTCATGAGGAGCAAAGCATCCCGTCTTTGGTGGCCGAGGCAGGAAATGAAAGGCAAGCAAGAGCGAGCTCTCAAGCAGGTAGGCAGGAATGATCGGGCAGAATCATGTGAGCCGTTTGGGCGTTGGCCCCGGTTGTACGTGGGAACCGTTGCGTTTGCCATGACAGTTCCAATGCCGAAAGAATTCTGCCGACCTGCTTAGCCCAGTTTCTCAGTCATCGTTTCGCGAGCTTGCTGAAGCGCTTCGGGCAACTTGCTGGCGTCTTTGCCACCGGCCTGGGCCATATCAGGCCGTCCACCGCCGCTGCCGCCAACCACCTTGGCCGCCGCACCAACCCAGTCCCCCGCTTTCAATCCGCGATCGACCAAATCTCGGCTCAACCCGCCAACCAACATGACTTTGTCGTTCATCGCCGAAGCCAACAGCACCGCAGTCGGCGTATCGCTCTTCTTGCGAATTTGGTCGATCCAACCACGCATGATGTTTGGATTGGCACCGGGTGTTTCGGCAACGATCAACAACGTGTCGCCAACTTGGGTTCCATCCGCGATCAGGTCATCGGCCGAGATCTTCCCGCCGGCGGTGACTTGTTTGAGTTGTTCGACCAACTTCGATCGATCCGCCAACAACGACTCCAATCGACTGAGCACATCGGTGATCGCGACGTTCAAACGACGGGTCAAACCACGAACCGCCGCACGCACCGCGTTGTAGTCGCTGATGTCTGTCGTTTCCTCTTTGGCCGCTTTGCCGTCAAAGACAAACTCAGCGGGGTAGTCGGCCGCTTTGCCAGACGACAGTTCCTTCTTCAATCGACGAACCTCTTCGATCAAGGCCACCGTGGCCGCGGCAGCCACCGAGGCATCGCAATTCAATTGATCGGCCACCTCGTTCAGCAACGCTTGAGTTTGCTCGCGGTGTTCCTTGGCCCGATCACCTGTCAAAGCTTCGATGCGGCGTGTCCCCGTGGAAACGCTTTCCTCGACCACGACCTCAAACGAGCCCACTTGCTTGGTGTTGGTCAGGTGAGTCCCACCGCACAATTCACGGCTGAACGTTCCCATCGAAACCATGCGACATGGATCGGGATACTTTTCACCGAACAGCATCATCGCGCCAGCTTCACGAGCATCGGCGAGTGACACGGTGTCCCAGCGAATCTCGTCGCCTTCGCCAACCATGCTGAGCACATCCTGTTCGATTTTGACCAACGTCTCGTCGTCGATGGCCTTGGGGTTGGTGAAGTCAAATCGCAAGCGATCTGGTTCGACCTTGCTGCCCTGCTGCTCAGCGTGCCGGCCAACGTGTGTGTGCAATGCGTGGTGCAAAATGTGAGTCGCGCTGTGGGCTCGTGCGAGCGCCGTGCGATTCTCAACATCAACCTTCGCAGTGCACGTTTCTCCTTCGCAGATTTTGCCTCGCACCAATCGACCGTGATGAACGATCAACGATGCGTGTCGCTGAGTGTCAATGACTTCAAACTCGAAGTTGTCGTTGAAGATCACGCCGATGTCGCCGACTTGGCCACCGGATTCACCATAAAACGGCGAGTGATCGAGCACCAATCGCAGAACCGCGTCTTCAGGACGATCAAGATGACTGAGCAGTTGTCCGTCGTCTCCTTTGCCTTTGCCATCCCCAGTGATGATGCCTTTGACGATCGCCGTTGCTTCTGTCTGTTCGTAACCCACAAACGGGGTTTCCCGCAGAGCCTCTTTCAGAGTTTCCAGGGGTCCGGTTTGGAACAACACACGTTGTCCGCCGTCGCTCTCATCGGCGTGTTTGTCCATCGCTTCGCGAAAGCCCGACCAATCGAACGTGAAATTCTGTTCGGCGGCCAGCGTTTGAACCAACTCCGGCGGCACGCCATAGGTGGTCAACAAATCCGCGGCATCGGCACCAGGCACCATCACGGATGCTTCGTCGTTCATCTCTTCGAACAAACGATGGATGCGTTTCATCCCGCCATCGATTGTCGAGAAAAACGCCTTTTCTTCCGACTCGATCGCTTCGCTGACACGCTGAGTCGTCTGCCCCAGTTCTGGATATGCGGCTTTGGACGCATCCGCAACGGCTTCGACCAACTTGTACAGGAATGGCTCGCGCAGATTCATCTGATAACCGTCCAGCACCGCACGGCGGATCAGACGGCGGATGACCGAGCGAGCGTCCTTGGGGCCGGGATACACGTTTTCGTGGACCGCGAACACACTGGCTCGTGCGTGGTCGGTGATCCGACGCAGTCGCCGCCCGTTGTCGCTCTCGTATTCGTACTTCACACCACAGACTTCCGATGCCGCTTCGACGATCGGGAACAGGCTGTCGATGTGGAAGTTGGTTGGCACGCCCTGCAGGACGCTGGCGGTTCGTTCCAGCCCCATGCCGGTGTCAATGTTCTTGCTGGGCAACGGGTGCAAGTTGTCTGGAGGCGTTCCCACGCGATTGAACTGGGTGAACACCAAGTTCCAGATTTCGACGTCGCTGCCGTCTTCCAACTGGTAATAGATTTCGCTGCAGGGACCACAAACTCCGTCCGGGCCTTCGCTGGGCGCCGACGCAGGCCAGAAGTTTTCATCCTCGTCCATGCGTGTGATGCGTTGGTTTGGCAACCCGATCTTATCGTGCCAAATGCCGAACGCTTCGTCGTCGTCTTTGTAAACGGTGACCGTCAGTCGCTCGCCGGGAATGCCGAGCCACTTTTTGTCCGTCAAAAATTCCCATGCCCAGTGGATGGCTTCTTCTTTGAAATAATCGCCAAACGAAAAGTTACCCAGCATTTCAAAGAACGTGTGGTGGAATGCGGTCCGGCCGACATTCTCGATGTCACCCGTCCGCAAGCACTTTTGACACGTGGTCGCGCGAGTGAAATCCAGTTTGACCTTGCCCAGAAAGTGGTCTTTGAACTGGTTCATCCCCGCGGGGGTGAACAAAACCGATGGATCCCAAGCCGGAACGAGCACGTCACTGGGTTGGCGGACGCAACCTTTGGTCTCAAAGAACGCCAGGTATTTTTCGCGGAGTTCGTCAGTTTTCATCGGGATGTGCGGGTGGCTTGAACAAGGGAAAGGATCGGGGAGGAAGCCATGGGGCTCGCGTTCCATCGCCGGCATGATATCAGTCGATCCCCAACGGGTGACAGGTGCCGATTCCCAGCCCACAATACCTGCCACCGAACGAGAGCGTTGCCTGCCGTTCGGCCGCGCGGAGAACGCCCCCACCGCTGACCGCCGTTTCAATCCTTTTGCCGCCTCGACCACACCCACGGATTTTGACTTCATGACTCAGCGTATTGAACGACTTGTGCAATCCCTCGCCAATTCGGACCAGCCGATGGACGCGATTTTGATCTGCAACGAAGTCAACGTGCGGTATCTCAGCGGTTTCACCGGCGACAGCACCTGGTTGCTGGTCCGTCCCGATGGCAAAGCCACCTTGCTGTCCGACCGTCGCTACGAAACGCAAATCGCCGACGAATGCCCGAATTTAGAAAACGCCATTCGACCGCCCAGCCAGACATTGGTGGCTTTGCTGGCGGAATATTTGGGCGATTTGTCGCTCCAAACGATCGGGTTCGAAGCCGATCACGTGCAAGTTTCCACGCTGCGTCAGTGGCAGGAACAGATCGAATCAGTCCAGTGGACCGAAACCAGCGGCCTGGTCGAAACGCTGCGTTCAATCAAAGACGCCGACGAACTGGCCACCATCCGGCGAGCCATCGCGATCGCCGAGCGAAGTTTTCTCAGCGTCACGAACAAGCTGACCCCGCAGATGACCGAGCTGCAAATCGCTCACGAATTGGAAGCGACCATGCGAAGTCTGGGTGCCTCCGGCGTCAGCTTCGATGTGATCGCGGGCGCCGAACCCAACGGTGCCCTGCCCCACTATCACCCCCGCAACATTGCCTTGGCGGACTGCCGCACCCTGCTCATCGACTGGGGGGCAAGTGTCGATGGTTACTGCAGCGATCTCACGCGAACCCTGCACAAAGCCGAGGTTCGGTCCGCGACCGCCGCTCGATTTGAAGCCGCTTACCAGGCCGTTTTGGAATCGCAAGAAGCCGCCATTTCAGCGATTCGGGATGGGGTGGAAGCCATCGAAGTCGACCGAGCCGCTCGCCAGGTCCTGCAAAAAGCAGGTTTGGGCGACGCCTTCAAACACGGACTCGGACACGGTTTTGGCTTGGAAATTCACGAGGATCCACGCATGGGACCGATGTCCACCGAGGTGCTTCGCGAAGGGATGGTGATTACCGTGGAACCAGGCGTGTACTTCGAAGGCGAATTTGGAATTCGGATCGAGGACGACATCCTCGTCACCGCCGATGGGTTTGAACGTCTGAGTACCCTTCCGAAGGGTCTCGATGATTGTCGACTTGTTGTGTAAAACGTTGCGATCTTATTCTTCACTCTGAAAACGAGTGGATCGGATCCCTTCTGGATTCGAAAAACATTGGACTTTGCAGGTATCGGACTTCGTATGAAATCGGAAACACCCGACGGCGGGGATGTGTTTGACATCGATCGGATTCGCCAGATCGTCGAGTTGATGGAACAACACGAACTGAACGAAGTGGACCTGCAACAAGGTGATGATCGCATCAAACTGACGCGGGGTGGAACGGCTCCAGCCATGATTCCCGCCCCCGTTGCGGCAGCTCCCGTCGCAGCCGCTCCTGCGGCTGCAGCGGCGCCCGCTGCCTCCGGTGACGATGCCTCGGCTGACACGGCCGGCACCATCACGATCAATTCGCCGATGGTGGGCACCTTTTATTCCAAGGCCAACCCGGAATCCCCCGCGTTTGTCAAAGTGGGCGATGTCGTCAACGAAGACACCGTGATTTGCATCGTCGAAGCGATGAAGGTCTTCAACGAAATCCCCGCGGAGTGCCGCGGAAAAATCGTCGAAGTGCTCGTCAGCGACCAACAAGCCGTTGATTTCGGCAAACCTTTGTTCCGCGTCCAGGTGGACGGCTGATCCATGTTCGAACGAATTCTGATCGCCAATCGAGGCGAGATTGCGCTGCGTGTGATTCGCGCTTGTCGTGAAATGGGCATTGAGTCGGTCGCCGTCTACAGCGAAGCCGACAAAGATTCCATGCACGTCAAATTGGCGGACCATGCGTACTGTGTTGGCACCAACCGCAGCGCAGACAGCTACCTGAAAATCGATCGCATCATCGCCACGGCAGAAGTCGCCGGCGTCGATGCCATCCATCCCGGCTACGGCTTCTTGGCGGAAAACGCTCAATTCAATGAGCAATGCCGAAGCAGCGGGTTCGAATTCATTGGCCCCTCGCCAACGGCGATGGACAAACTGGGCGACAAAAACACCGCGCGCTCGATGGCCATTGCCCAAAACGTCCCGGTCGTCCCCGGCAGCGATGGATTGATCGCGGACTTTGACCGCGCCATCGACACCGCCAAAGAGATCGGCTTTCCCGTGCTGATCAAAGCCACCGCAGGTGGTGGCGGCAAAGGCATGCGGGTCGCAGAAACCGAAGATGTCCTCAAAAGCCAACTCGAAGCGGCTCGCAACGAAGCCATCGCGGCATTCGGCAATGGCGGTGTTTACCTGGAAAAATTCATCCAGCAACCACGTCACATCGAAGTCCAAGTGATCGCGGACACACACGGCAACGTGTGCCACCTGTTCGAACGTGACTGCAGCGTCCAACGACGACACCAAAAACTGGTCGAAGAAGCCCCCAGCCCGGACCTGCCCGCTGATCGCCGCGAAGCGATCTGCGATGCTGCCGTGCGAATGATCGCTGGCGCCGACTACGCCGGTGCGGGAACCGTCGAGTTCATCGTCGACAAGGAATACAACTTCTACTTCATCGAAGTCAACGCTCGGATCCAAGTCGAACACCCGGTCTCCGAAATGATCACCGGCGTGGACCTGATCCAAGAACAAATCCGAGTCGCTTCGGGACTGCCTCTGTCGTTCCGCCAAGAAGAACTGACGTGCACCGGTCACGCGATCGAATGCCGACTCAACGCGGAAGACCCAACCAAGAACTTCCAACCTTGCCCCGGCAAAATTGAATCGATGTTCGTGCCCGGCGGCATGGGAGTTCGATTCGATTCGCACGTGAAGTCGGGCTACGTGGTCCCGCCTTACTACGATTCGATGATCGGCAAACTGATCGTCCATCGCCCCACGCGAGAACAAGCGATCGCGACGATGCTGCGTGCGTTGCAGGAATTGCAAATCGAAGGCATCACGACAACGGTTGGATTCCACAACTGGATCCTACAAAACGAAGCCTTTGTGAATGGCACCGTGGACACCAAGTTCGTCGACCGGAACTACAAAGGCCAAACGTCTTAAGAATTTTAGCGGCAGGGCGAGAGCCCTCCGGTTCCACGGCACCGGACGGCTTGCGCCGTTCCGCTAAAACTCTGCCACGTTGTATTCCCTCGGTCCCTTGAGGAATCACCATGCGAGTCTTTGTGACTGGCGGCACTGGCTTGCTAGGCAACACGATCCTTCGCCAACTGTCGGGCGCCGGTCACGACTTGATCGCCTTGGTGCGAGGCGAACCTGACTCGCAAGTCTTCGATGGCATCCACACTCAATTCGCTCACGGCGATTTGCTCGATCAAACAGCGATCGAAGATGCCGTGTCCCAGTGTGACGCGGTCATCCATTCCGCTGGCCTGATTCACCTGGGCTGGCACCGCCTCGAGGACTCCCTGGCTGTCAATCGCGATGGCACCCAAACCATCGTCGACGCCTGCCTGCATCACGACTGCAAGCTCGTTCACGTCGGCACCGTCAACACGCTCGGTATCGCGGACCGTGATGGGGTGGCGAACGAAGACACCCCGCTGGATCACGCCGGCGGGCAAATCCCGTGCAGCTACGTCCTCAGCAAACGAGCTGGCAACGAAGTCATTTTGAAAGGTGTTCAAGATGGCCTGAAAGCGGTCTTGGTTCACCCCGGATTCATGCTCGGACCGTGGGATTGGAAACCGAGCAGCGGCCGAATGCTGCTGGAAGTCAGCAAAGCCTGGCGTCCGCTTGCGCCTTCAGGCGGCAACAGCACCTGCGATTCACGAGACGTGGCTGCCGCCACCATCCGCGCCGCTGAAAAGTTGCTGGCCAATGAAATCCCCGCGGGCCGGCAATACATCCTCGCTGGCCACAACATGCGATACCTCGAGCTTTGGAAAGCCATGACCAAGGCGATGGACGCCCGCCAGCCCATCATGCGAGCCGGACCAGCCCAACGCTGGATCGCAGGAGTCGCTGGAGACATCGTTGGCAAACTGCTGCCCCACGAAGTCGACTTCAACAGTGCCGCCATGGGCATGTCGAGCCAATACCACTACTACGATAGTTCGCGAGCCCAAAGCGAACTCGACTACAAAATCCGCCCCTTCGAAGAAAGCCTCTCCGACGCCGCCGACTGGATCCGCCAGCACCACCGATGAGGCTCGGCACAGAATCTCTCTCAATCGCACTCACCAGGCTTTTTGCCTTTTTCAAAAGTTAGGCGCAATATTTGGCTCGGACATCCGTGAGACTCTTTGAACAGTCGGTCCACCTACCTGGAACTGCGTTTTGGATTTTGATTCCACCGCCGCCGAACCAACCACTCGCGAAAGCCTGCTTTTGCGACTGCATGATCCCAAGGATGAATTTGCCTGGGCCGAGTTCTCCGCAATCTACGAGCCAGTCATCTACCGCTTGGTCAAGCGGCGTGGCGTGCAGGACGCAGACGCTCGTGAGATTGTGCAAGAGATTCTGATGTCGGTCGCCGGTGCGATCGAGCGGTTTGACGTGACCGCCCAAGGCTCCTTTCGCGGTTGGCTCAGCCGGATCACGCGGAACGCCACCATCGACCGACTGAGATCCGTTCAATCTCGCCGCGAACTGACCGGAGGCAGCAGCATCGTTCGAATCATCGACGCCGTTGCCTCCAACGACCGAAGCATCGACGGCACTCAACAGGACGCGGAACTTTCCCACGAGTTCGATCGCGATCATCGACAACAACTGTTTCGCTGGGCCGCCAGCAAGGTGCGATCGCGAACGGGCGAAAAAAACTGGATCGCGTTCTGGCGAACCGCCGTGGAGGACCAATCCGTCGCGGCCGTCGCCTCCGACCTGGGCATCTCCGAAGGATCCGTCTACGTCGCCAGATGTCGAATCCTCAAACGGATTCGCGAACTTGTCCACCAACGTTTGAGTGATTGATCGCATCATGATTGCCAAGCAAGACCCACACTTTGAAATGGACAAGTTGCGTGAATTGCTCGATGAGCGATTACCGGCTCCCGAAGCGGATCGCATCGAGTATCACCTCAGCAATTGCGAACACTGCCGATCGCAACTGCGAGAAATTGCCGGCGAGCCCATGTGGTGGGACGAAACCGTCGAAGTCCTCAGCAAGAGCACATTCATCGACCAAAGCAGTTGGCCTGCACGCCCAACCCCAAGCGATCCAGCCGAACCCCAGCGATCCTTCGACGCGTCCTTGGACTGGATCCGTCCGCTGCTGCAACCACCGCAGGATCAACGCTCAGGCGCCGCCGATGACACGCCTGCAATTGGCACCTTGGATCAATACTCGATTCACAGCGTGATCGGACAAGGAGGCATGGGCGTCGTGCTACGAGGCATGGATCCGGAACTGAATCGACCGGTTGCAATCAAAGTCCTCTCGCCTCACCTCGCTGGCGTTGGTGCGGCGCGGACACGCTTCATGCGGGAGGCTCAAGCTGCCGCGGCGATCGTGCACCCTGCGATTGTGCCGATTTACAGCGTCGTCCCCAACGCTCGATTGCCTTACCTGGTGATGCCCTGCATCGACGGCGGAAACCTGCAACAGCATCTTGATCGCGAAGGCCCGCTGGAGCTGACCGAAGTCGTCAGGATCGGTTTGCAAATCGCCGAAGGATTGTCAGCCGCTCACAAGAACAGCGTGCTTCACCGAGACATCAAACCCGCAAATATTTTGATCGAAGAAGGCAACGGCCGCGTCCTGATCAGTGACTTCGGACTCGCCCGAGCACTCGATGACGCCACGCTGACCAACAGCGGCATGATCGCTGGCACACCCCAGTACATGAGCCCGGAGCAAGCTCGCGGCGAAACTTTGGACGCCCGCAGCGATCTGTTCAGCTTGGGAAGCCTGCTCTACGCGCTGGCAACGGGACGACCGCCCTTCCGCGCCGAGTCCCCTCTCGGAGTCCTGCGAAAGATCACCGAGACACGTGCCAAACCCATCCAAGAGATCAATGAACGAATGCCTGGTTGGTTCGACAACTTGGTCGCTCGCTTCATGGAACCTGATCTCACGCTTCGGATCGGATCCGCAGACAAGGCGGTCACGCTCCTGCGCGAGGTCAACGCCCATGTGCGAAACCCAACGGTCAATCGACTGCCTGACTCGCTCAATGAACGTCGCCCGCAACGTTCCATTCGATGGACGCTTGCAACGGCAGGCCTGCTGACAGTGGTATTCGCGATTGCAACCTGGAACCACCGCCCGCCAGAAAACACTCACACGGAACCATCGCAGCCAACCGTCATCGAACAATCGCGACGGTTGATCGCGATGCCACCGAGCGCCCCCGCGGCCCCCACTCCGACCACCGACGACTGGGACGCAGTTCACTTCAACGCAGAACTGAATTCGATTCAGTTCTCGCTGGAGCGACTGGCAATCCAACTCGAAGGAACTGATTCAACAATCAATCCCGACCTCACCGATGGAGATCAAAAATGAAGGATGAAGCTCAAATGAATTCGGTTCCCACTCCGACGTTGCCCAAGCGAAGAAGCCGTGCCTGGAAGTCGGCATTCATCGCGACATTGACGGTCCCCACGGCTGCCATCTTGGTTTGGTCCTGGACTTCTCTGCCCTCAACCTGGGCCCAAAACCGGGATTCACGACCGATCGGCCAACAGCGCCCCCTGAACTCTTATCCCCAACCGAACAACCTACCGTACCAGGAGACGCGTGCGCAAATTGCGAGCGAACCGAGCCTCTCACATCAGGCATATCCCAACAGCGATCACCAATCGCAACCAGGATTCAACAACCAATCCAAGACGACGCTGCGATTCGAAAAACAAGGACAACCCACCCAACAAGTCGACGTACCAGTCACGCGTCAAACCAGGGACAAATACGGAAATATCTCAATCACGACAGAATATGTTGGACAAAGAATCCCCCTCCAAGCGACCGGCCGCCTGATGACCAAGGGGAATTCCAAACACAACGAAAGAATCAAGCAACTGGTCAATCAACTGCGGGGATCAACAACCAACAACGAAAACAGCAACGAGATGGACGCCAAGCTGGCCGAACTACGCACCGAACTGGAATCGGAATTCAAGCGGATGCACGAACAGCAAGGCTCGGAGATCGCTGCGATTGAAAAGCGCCTCCAATCGCTCAAGAATATCCATCAGCAACGCGCTGAAGACCAAGACAAAATCATTCAGCGACGAATCGATCAACTGCTCGGCCGCAGCGATCCACTGGATTGGAACTACACACCACCAACCACTCCGTATGGCCCCGTCTCGCCGTATTTTGGCACCGACTCGATCGGTCCGGACTTACTTCCTAGAGGCTATTCAGAGCCCTACTCCCCAACCCCGCAAGCCAACACCTCTCGTTCAAACAACTCATGGCAACCGAGCCCCAACCGGCCCCCGAATCGTTCGCCACAAAAACCAGCGTCCAAATCCATTCCTTCATCCTCCCCCGGCAAACTCATGGAAGCTTTCGAGTCTGCCCTGAAAGCGAACGACGCGGCACTGCTTGAGCAGTCAAACAAGGAACGCCTCAACGACTACACTCGCCTGCATGAACAGGGCGCGATCCCTGACTCCGAATTGCGAAAGGCAACCCTCGACTACACAACCGCCCAAAAGCAAACCGCCCTGCTGAAACTGCAACTTCAATCGATCCAGCGTGGCTTGGCTCGCAATTTGAAAGCGGCTGAATTCGATCTGGCCACCATCATCGAGCAGCAGCAATCAAATCCCTCTGCCAACTCCAAGTCCAAGTCCACACAACTCGAGCGTCAAAGGGCTGAGTCTGCGATCACTGAAGCGAGAGATGCAATCGCACAATACGAGGCTGCGATGAAACTGATTCCCGCCAGTGCGGACTCGGCCAATCCAACCGATGCCCCCGAGAATCCAAACGAACGTGCGGAACAGCCAACACCCGAACTGGATGCGCCAACTGACGAACCCCAAGCAAGCGAAGAACCAACTCTAAATCTCGAAACAGAGGACTCAGAAACGACACCCTAAACAGGTACGCAGGAGTCATCGGGTATGTGAGCCGTTGGCGTTAGCCACGGTTCCCGCACTTAACCGAGGCTAACGCTGGGCTGTCAAAAGGTTGGTATTGACACGGAAAATGCGGCGTTGATTTTTATTCTGTCCTACGCCCCAACGGGGCAGCTCTAAGATAGCCCCAGGCATCGCCTGGGGTTTCGTTACAGAGATTCCGACACCAGCCCCAACGGGCAACGCCGTGAACGATTTAGGCGACGGTACAAAACCCCAGTTTTTGAAGTCGATCGCGATCTTCTTTCGTGGCGCGAGTGACGTTGGGGAGACCGCAACGAGGCTTGTCTTTCTTGTTCGGTTTATACCTCGCCTCCTTGCTCGACTTGCGTTCGTAATCATCGATCAGCGCATCCCTCAGCATCTCCGATAAGCTCGGTTCCTCGAGATCGGTCTCGTTGAGGTTCTCAAGAATGCGTTGGAAAGAACGCACCACCCCTGCGAAGCTGATTCGACCAGGCATCGCGACCGGATCACCCCGGCGACGTTTCTTCGCGAGGTGTACTTTCAAGGCATACAGCTTGACGATCAGAATACTGAGGATCGACCAATGCAACTCCACCAACGCCCGGACGCTCTGGCGGCAGCGAAGTTGTCGTCGTCCATACGTTTGCTTTAGGTTGCGAAATTCCAATTCGATTCCCCAGCGGCTCTTGTAAATTACCAGTGCTTGCTCGTCCGTGAGCTTCTTCTCATCCAAAACGCTCGTTAAGAGAACTGCCTCTTTGCGGCCGAGTTGGATCTGAATCATGCGAAGCTTCAGGGGACGCATGCCCTCACGGCGTTTGTCCTTGGGCCAGCAGTAAACAAGGTTGTCTTCGCCAGGCTCGACATCGTAGCCGAGGCTATGCAGCAAGTTGACGTTCGCGCCGACGCGAACGAGAAAGTGGTGTCCCCCATCGATGATGCTCTTCCAAAATTCGTAGCCAACGAATCCCGCGTCACCGGTAAACAACGTTTTCCCCGGGAATTCGCCGTTTTCTAGCATCTCTTGCACGTGTGCTCGTTCGGACGCATTGCTAGGCCCAAGTTTCCAGCACCAAGTCAGTTGCGTGGCAACGTGCCAAATCTTTGTGATCCAAATCTGGGGTACTGGCGGTGCCGGTGGATTCTTCTCGATGGCCTGACGGCGCATTCCTTTGGTCTTCTTTTTTCGATACCGAGCCGTTGTCCCGTGACCATGATTGGGAGCGCAAAACGCTTTTTCGTTACTCAGTGTTCGCGGCGTTGTGTTTCGAGAACCATCGACAGCCATGACGACCCAACCAGTCGTCCTCCAAAGCTTGCCGGCGGTTGCCTCGATTTGCTTGTGAATCCGAGTAAGCAAAACCTCGGACAACCAGGGAGTCCATCGAACCAGCGCCTTGATCAGTCCAGAGTAACTTGAAAATGCGATCCTCCCGTGGACCTTTTTGCATTGCCGGGTGCCTGAATCAAAAGCATCCTTGAGCTTGTCCTTGTCAGAGAAGATCCACAGCAAGGCTTGGATCATCAGAGTCATTGTCTTCCAGCCAGTGTTGCCGTGGGCCTGCGTCGGCACTGCCTGCTCGTCACCCAGCACCCAATCGATCGCACTGCGGAACTCTTTGGCGTTGCGCGTCTGGGCTTTCCGATAACGCTCTCGCTGAGATTCGATCTTGACCTTGCGCTTAGCTCGGTTGGATTTCCTTTGTCGAGCATGTTCTTTGGCCTTGCTTGATTCGTGAGAATCGAGTTTCTTTGACACAGCCGGATTCCTTTCTGACTGAAGTGTTTCAGTTGGTTGGTAGGGGGATCCGGCTTTTACACTTCAAGGGCAGTTCAGCAAAACACCACAAATCGCGGCCTCAAAATCGTTCACGGCGTTGCCCAACGGGGCGGCCCTAAGAAAGACTCCCCAAAACCCGCTAGGACCGCCCCCGTTGGGGCTTTGTAATCTTGGTCCCGCCACAACCCAGGGCGTTGCCCTGGGCTGGCATAGGGCTGCCCCTTTGGGGCGAAGTCGAGGAACAAAACCTGCGCAGTCCAAAGCGGTGTCAATACCAACCTTTTGACAGCCCAGGCTAACGCCCAAACGGCTCACACGGTTGTGCCCGATCATTCCTGCCGACCTGCTTAGCAGCCCATCTCGAGCTTCTGATTGTCGTTTGATTCAGCATGAAAGGCTGACTACTCCAGGGTGATCACATCCCTGGTCACTTTCATGATCATCACTGCTCGCTTGCCATCATCTGCGTGAGTGGGCAATCCCGTTCGTGAGTCAGCAGCCCCGACCAGGAACCACTTTCCCACTGGGGCTTTGACGGTGGTCGCGATGGTCATTCCCGATTGTGGCTGCGTCCGGAACTCAACCTGAGCCTGAACTTCACCCGACTCCGTCGTGTTCAGAAACCGGACCTGGCACTGCAATTGACCGTAGCGCGAGCCACAGTCCACACGAGCGTCCAATCCAACCGTGACGGATGCCATCGCGCTGCCCGCAGGAACCAATCGGCCAAATCCAACCGTCGACAATGCCTCGCGCGCGGGCCCCGCATATTCAATCCGGTTCGCGTCGTCGGATTCGATCAACCACAACGCCTGAAAAGAAACATCCTTGATCGGCCCCGATGGACCAGCGGCAACCTGCTGCTGCGCAACCACTTCTTGGGCGTCCATCGCGGAAGACAGTGCCACCGAAACTGCGGCAAGAACAAGCGGAGCAAAACGCGAGCGAACGCAAGAAAGGAATCGGGCGAGCATTTGAGCGAACCTCAACAAGGGGGAGATGTTCCATGAACAAACTTTGGACGAACGCGATCCCCCAAAGTTCCACCCCAATTTAGCTCACTCGACGTTCCCGCTGACCTGACTCTTCTCGTCGGCTGGCTTTCGAAATGCAATCCAACACAGGATCACCAACGAAATCGCCAGGCAGATCCCATTGAGACTGGTGAAAATACGCACCGCAACTTCTGGCAACTCGAACCGCAGCAGAAACGTTCGTGTCGACAGATAATTCAGCGCCGGAAACGCCATCAAGCCACACAACGCCCAGCGCAGCTTGGGCGAAACACTTGCCCAGCCATTCAGCCTCGCCATCCAAGCACCGGCAACGGGAGCGATCATCAGCAGCGAGTCGTACGATTGGTGATACAAACTGACCAACAAAGCGGTCAGCAAAACGCCGCCGGTCACGCCAGCAATCCCATCGTCCTGGCCTCGCCTGGCACGCACAAACAACACCCACATCGGGACGATCAACAGTGCCGCCATCGCCAGAATGTGCGGCAGATCCCCCGGGTCTTCCCCTCGCCATTTCGCGATGATCGCAAACAGATCGAGCCGTGTCCAAGAATACACGGGCGACTCGTCGTCCATCGAACGGTGAACTTCCTGCGTGTCGACAATTTGCTGCTGCAGGATCGAAACTCCCGCCGCGATGTTACCGTCACCTTCGTGGTGTGCGATCCAAGCCAGCGGCAAAGCAGCACCAGCAATACTGAGCACGGCACCGCCAATCAATGCTCGCCAATTGCCGCGAGCCAGCATCAGGAATCCAAGCGGCAAGATATAAGTTGGTTTGGCCGAAACCACCAACAACGCAAACGCCGCCCGAACGGGCCGGCGGTCCGCCCAGACGACTGACAAAAACGTTGCCAACACCAACTGAAAGGTGAAGTAGCCGTTGAACAAGGTGATGTGACCACCGCGGCTGTAAACCATCGCCATGGCAATGCAGAGCACTACGTCGTATCGCTTTGGGTACCCTGCTTCGCGAGCCACCAGAATCGCAATCGCCGCGAGCAAAAACAGCTGCAGAATCACATTCAACACTTCGCCAACATGCAGCGGCAGCACCGCCAGCGGTGCGTGCATCAACAGAATCACGGGCGAGAAGAATGGGATTTGCCTCGCGACCGGATACTTGGCGGCGTAGGCATTGCTATAAGGGCTTTCCCCCGCCAGCACCGCTCGCGTGGGGAAGTAGATCCCATTGTGAAAATCACAGAGACCTTGGCGTTCCGGATCAAAGGGCCCCGGGGTTTGATACTTGACGAGAATGCGAGAGAACGTCGCGACCAAACCCACCAACATCAACGCGGCAGCAATGATCGCAACGGTTCGATTCCCGATGGTCCAACCTTCCCGCGGGGCAGCCGACATCAGGCGGTCTGAGTTTCCATCAGAGGACGCCCGGTCATTTCAGGTGGCACTTCCAGCCCCATCAACGCCAACACGGTGGGAGCGATATCAGCCAAACGACCGCCCTCACGCAAAGGTTTGCCAACGAACTCTGGATCCACCAGAATCAACGGGACCTGGTAGGTCGTGTGTGCCGTGTGGGGGCCACCCGTTTCAGGATCAATCATTTGCTCGCAGTTGCCATGATCGGCAGTGACGACCAATGACCCGCCCGCCGCCAAGGTCGCATCGACCACTCGGCCGACACAGGCATCCACCTTCTCAACCGCCTCAATCGCAGCTTTCAAAACTCCTGTGTGGCCGACCATGTCGCCGTTGGCATAGTTGACGATGATCATGTCGCACTTGCCCGACTCAATTTGCTCCAGCACTTTTTCCGTGATGTCCTCCGCGGACATTTCCGGCTTTTGATCGTAGGTGGAAACATCGCGGGGCGAAGGAGCCATGCCCCACTCCTCTTCTTCAAAAGGATTGTCTCGATAGTCATTGAAGAAGAACGTCACGTGCGGGTACTTCTCGGTTTCCGCACAGCGAAATTGGTGCAAACCTTTGGAAGCCACGTACTCACCAAGAATGTTTGGCATCTTGGCGGGTTTCTCGAAGATCACCTTGACCGGCAACCCGGTCTCATAGCCTGTCATCGTCGCGAAGTACAAATTGTCGATCTTCTCACCGCGATCGAATCCGCCGCCTGGAATCTCTTTCCAAGCCGCCTCATCAAAGGTGAACGCCTTGGTGATTTCTCGCGTTCGGTCGCCGCGGTAGTTCATGAACAACACCGCATCGCCAGGCTGGACCGTGATTGGCGAACCGCCTTCAGGAACAATCGAGGACGCTGTGATGAACTCGTCTCCACCTCGATTGCTATCGGTGGGATTGGCGTAATAACTTTCAATCGCGGCACTGGCAGTGGGGAACGTTTGCCCGACGCCTTCGGTCATCAACTTGTAGGCCGCTTCGACGCGTTCCCAACGCAGGTCACGATCCATCGCATAAAAACGCCCGATCACAGACGCCACCACCCCGACACCAGAGGCTTCACAGCGGTCCGTCAACTGCGACACGAACTTGATCCCGCCACGCGGCGAGGTATCGCGTCCATCGGTGATCGCATGAATCGCCAGCTGATCCCCCACCAAACCGTTCCGCTTGGCCAGGTCGATCACGGCCATGCCGTGCTGCAAATCACTGTGCACACGACCATCGGACATCAGCCCCAGCAGGTGCAATCGACCGCCGTTCTGTTTGACATGCTCGATCGCGCCCACCACCACCGGGTTGCTGAAGAACGACTCGTCGCGAATCGCTCGCGTGATTCGCATCACTTCCTGATCGACAATCCGTCCCGCACCGATGTTCTGGTGCCCGACCTCACTGTTGCCCATCACGCCAGCAGGCAACCCAACGTCTTCTCCCGACGTGTGAATCAGCACACTGGGGTACTCTTGAGTCAGCTTTTCATCGACCGGTGTGTTGGCCAAATGAACCGCATTGCATTCATTCCATTTGGGATCAGGGTTCTGGCCCCAACCATCACGGACGATCAAAACGACGGGACGACGACGAGTGGCAGTCATAGAAGTAAAAACCAAAGGATGTGCGAAACTGGAACGTTCCCAACCGGGAGTTCACGCTAAGAATCAGCTCCAACTGTCAGCGAAGCCAACAAGGTCCGGTAGCCTGGATCCGGTAGCCCAAATCCGGTCGACCGGGACAGCCAAAAGCGACCTGGCGATCGCCGTCGGCTGCGAGGCAGTCAAAACATGCGACGAGCGTCTTGCCGCTTAGAAAAACAGAACGATATCAACCAACCGTTGACACGTCCTGCCTCCCAAAAGACAAGGCGAACGTCCAATTTGGCGGCGTTGCATCAACCGTCGACGTTGCTCGAACCGGTGACTTTATCGCTGTACATCGCCAATTTACCGAGCACCTGATGAATGGCATGCGAGGGGACATTCTTCGCTTCCAATGCATCCGTCAAGTGACCACAAAACGTTGAGAAATGGGCCCGGGTGATTCCACGACCGGCGTGAACCCTGGTGAGGTCCGCGCCCGTGTACTCAATCTCGCCCGAAGTGATCGAAGCGATGAACTCAGCCTGCATCCGCGCCAATTTCTCGATGGGAACTCCCTCAAAGAAATGAGTCAACTCTGGGTCCGCTAGCACGCGGACATACATCTCGTCGACGACGCGACGGATCCCGTCGGTGCCGCCGAGCTGGTCTAATAGGTCGACTTCAGATTGACTCATAATGGAAGTTCTCCCGCTGGATCACATGGGGGTCGGTTCGTAAGGAATGTCTTCGATCAAATCCATGGGCAATGGAGCCACGGTCATGCCGGCCTCTTTGCAGATCCCATCGATCGCTTCTTGGGATTTCTGAACCAAGAATTCGCGGGTTTGACCTTTGTACTGCGACGTCGATGCCGTGGGGCTCATTGGGCCGCTGAAGTTGGTTTCGTTCAGGTGACTGACGACCTTCACGTGATCCAATGTCATGCCGTTCAATTCGGGAAGCAGACGGTCGGTCGACTTCACGGTCGCCATGTCAGCTTCTGCGGGGACCGACCCGAGACGCAAAGCAACAATCTTTTCACCCGAGATTTCGCTGAGCTGGTCCATGGCACCGTCGCCAACAACCCAGTCCCAGGTATCGATCACGTAGCCAACATTTTCGTTCGGCACCGCGTCGACCAACGCACGGAAGGTCTCCACGTTGTTGACGAAGGTGAACTCTTTGCCTTCCAGCAATTCCGTTCCGGCTCGGAACCCAACGCCCAATTTGATCTCGCGTTGGCCCAAGACATCTGCGATTTGCCCCAAGCGGTTGCGTTGGACATCGAAGAACTCGTTGAACGGCAACCGATTGGTCGCCGCTGGGACGCGAATCAAAGCGCGTTCCGCACCGAGTTGCTGAGCGATTTCGCCAAGCGGGTGCAACTGAGCCACTGCGGCTGTGAACGTGTCGTCGTCGGAATCCAAATCGATCGCCAATTGGAACGAGCCGATTTTGATATCCGAAGCCTTGAGGTACTTCGAAGCGTCTTCGAACGTGGTTCGCTGCGAACGACGAAGCATGTCGTGCATGTCGACGTCCATGCCGCGAAATGCGTAAGTCAGGGCCAATTCGATCAACTCGCTTTGACGACCGTTGATGCCAAGCGCGGAAGGACAGAAGTTTTTAAACATGGAGATTCCTTGATTGATTTTGGATGGATTGTTTGGGATGGCTAGACGATTGGGACGGCAAAGCGGTGACAAACACCGCCATCACCATCAGCGACGACGACCTCGAGAGCTGCCGCCGCCAGATTGACCGCGGCCTCCACGTGGAGGCTGGGTTTTCCGGCCCTTCAAATTGCTATCAACAATCTGATTGACGATTTCGTCCCAAGTCGGAATGTCCGGATCCTTCTTGCGAGAATCCTTGCGTTCCCCACGACGTCCACGAGACGAAGATCGCTCGCCATCACGGCCAGATCCGCTGGAACGCTCTGAACCGCCTTCGCGGTCAGAATTGCCATCACGATCGGAACGCTCCGAACTTGTTGAGCGATCGGAACCGCCCGAACGTTCACGGTCGCCGTCCCGGTCTCGTTTACGCCCCCCGCGAGATCGCGAACGACCTCGTGATCGAGTTTCTTTGTCGCTGTTCTCTTTGTCGCCGTCAGATTCTTCTAGCTCCGAATCAACGGAATCGTCATCGTCGGCGAATGCGAATCGCGGCAACTCGTCCTCCAACGAATCGTTTTCTTTGTCGGATTCGGAATCGCGACCACCGCGTGCCTTCACTTCGGAAGACTCGCGTTCTTCGCGCCCGCGTCCGCCACGTCGACGGCCACCACGACGCGAACGCCGACGGCCTGCGCGGGGTTCGTCATCCTCGGAATCTTCTTTTGAACGCTTCGAATCACGGTCGGCGGACGGCTCATCAACCGAACCATCATCGACGAACAAATCCGCTGCGAAGGAATCGTCATCGGACTCCAGATCCGAATCATCCCAGGCTTTTGTGCGTCCCTCGTCACGTCCACCGGGACGGCTTCGTTCGCCACGTTCTGCGGTCGGCTGCTCCGCCTTGGGTCGTTCTTCGGATCCACGATCGGAATCCGATCGCTCACCGCGACGCCCACCCCGGCGTCGACGACGCCCGCGAGTTTCAGATGCTTCCGAATCCGATTCTTCGCGATCGCCTCGAGCGGGCTCCGAACGAGCCTCCACGACCACGTCCGATCCGGACATTTTCTGTCGCTGACCACGACGGCCACCGCGACCACCACTGGGCTTTGATTCCGACGGCTTGGACTCCGAAGCCTTGGATTCAGTGGACTCGTCCTGCGAGTCTTCTGAATCGCGGCCCCGGCGACTGCGTCCTCCGCGACCACGACCGCGGCCATTTCGCTCGCGTTCAGGCTTGGCTGCGGAAGGCGATTCGTCTTCGTCAACCGATTCCGCGTCCCAACTTTCAATTTCGACGGTGCCTGCAACGACGAGATCAGACTCGTCATCCAAGAGCTCCAGATCGGAGTCGTCCACGACATCCGAATCATCGTCCCCGAGAATCCCGCTTGCGAATCCGCTGCCGCCATCACGCTTGCGAGGCGGTTCGCCCAAATCTGGGGTGCCGCGATGCTTTCGATCACGCTTGGCAGCAGGCGATTTCTCGCCGCCTGATTTCAGCTGCGTTTCTCGCTTCGAGATTTTTCCTTCTGCGTCTCCGAATCCCGAGGGGGAATCCTGATCGGATTCATCCTCAGCGGAAATGCCAAAACCTGGCAATTTCGGCGGTGGTTTGACAGCGGCCAAAGCCTGCAACACGTCGTCAGCCCCCTCTTCCACATCCGAGAAGGCAGACGCCTTCTTCGGTGCAGAATCAGCAGGCTGCTCTTGCTTCGAAGCGGCTTCCTTTTCCTTTGGCTCGCGAGATTCCGCGGCGGCCTCAGGTTCTGCAACAGGTTTTTCGGGTTCGACTTTGGCTGCAGGGCGATCCGGCGGCTTGGGTGTCCCCAACAAACTCGCGAGGATATTCCAATTGTCTGGCATGTGGTTTCCAATGCGACGCCAACCAGCGATCCGAACAAGCCCATCTAGAAAGGCCCGGAATGCGTTAGCTGTGCGTCGACAAAAAGTGTGCAATGATCTGAACTGGCTTCAATCGCGGCTTGGACTCTGCCTGCGTGCAGGAAACCGGTTCGTGGGCCGACCGACATCGATTGATCGGGCCTCGCTCCCCGCCGCTGACACCCTCTTCTCTACAAGAGTGTCCCTCTGGTACCCGATTTTTCTCGGGCAATTTTGTGATGGGGCGGCGAGGCATCGCGACGAGCGCGGCATCAATGGACGATCCGTCGGATTGTCAAGCCGCTAGGTATACCCTTCGGAGGATTTTCGCCCAAGGGCGAATCAACGTCCCCAGCTCGATTTCGAGGGTTTCGGACCGAAATCCGAGCCCCAGCGAATCAAAACAGACCTCCGAGCGTGCCCCAAACCGCCGAAAAAGCGATCACCAACACTTCAAACCGGAAATTCAGCCGGCTCGTGGCAACTGGCACAATGAAGCGCCCCTAGCCCCCAAGCAATGTCAAAGCAGTCCACCCCGACCAGCTCAACGCCGGGGCACAAGGCACGGAGCAAGGCCAACGCCCGCTCATCGCTCTCCGAGGACCGAAAGGTCGGCACCAACATTCGCTTTTCCCCCAACCGCAGGAAATTGCAGTAACTCTGCGGCACAGCGGCACCATCGATTTCACGAGGTGCCGGGGTCGGCAAACGATGAACGGTCACACCGGGCTCCGTTTGCCGCGACCACAATCTCAACTTGCGGAAATTCGCTTCCAAACCCGCAAAACTGGCGTCCTCCTCGGAATCCGCCACGGCACAGACAACGTTCTCCGGATCCAAGAACCGCGCGATCTGGTCGATGTGCCCATCGGTGTCATCCCCCGCCGGAGCGCCACCATCGACCCACACAATTTCATGAACGCCAAGGCATTGATTCAAACGTTGCGAGATCTCCTCTTTTGACACCCCGGGATTGCGAGCCGAGTCAATCAAACACCCTGGATTGACCAACAAACGCCCTGCCCCGTCCGTCTCCAGAGCCCCGCCTTCCATCGTCAAACCGCCGTCGATTCGCCGCAGTCCAGCCCTTTTGGCGATTTCCGCTCCCGCGGCAGCGTCGGCATCAAAAGGCTCGTATTTCCCGCCCCAAGCGTTGAATCGCCAGTTGACGGCAACCTTTTCTTGCTGCGAGTCGAAGACAAAGGTCGGACCGTAGTCCCGAACCCAACAATCGTTGGTGGGAACGTCGACGATCCGCAACGAATCACCTTCAGAAAGCCCAATCTCACACAGGCGGGCGCGACAATCCTCGGCAACCGAACCCGTTGCCAGAATTCGCACCGGGGTCGACTGATGGATCGCGAGAACAAATCGAGCAAAAGCAGCTGGCACAGGCCCGAAATGGCCTGGCCAAGTGTCGCGATTGTGAGGCCAAGCCAACCAAACAGCCTTGCAAGGCTCCCATTCGGCGGGAAAGCGATAACTGGCCGATGATGGCAAACCGGCTGCAGACTGGGAAACCGGCACGTTCACTCGCGACTGCCTATTCGACTCGGATCTCTTCCTTGACCTTCTGAACGAAGTGAGGCGCCTTGCCCCCCTTGCTCAGTTCTTCAGATCGCTTGAGCGCCTCGTCTTTTTGGTCGAACTCAAACACGGCAACGCGTTTCAAGTTCTGACTAAAGACGCCCCAATAAAGGCGCAAGCGAACATCGGCGGCTGCCTTTTTGGTTTTCCGGCTGGACGCTTTCTTCCGCTTGGCCTCAGCGGCCAACTTTTCAGCGGCTTCTGCTTCGGCAGCTTTTTCCTGACGGCTGATGACCTTTCGAGCCATAAATCAAAGCTGTGGGGGTTGGAGGGTGGACAATCAAAAACCAGTGGACGAACCGCGAAGCGTATCCATTCGCAGGCGTTTTGTCACGGGGCTAGGCTGTAAAGCTGCGAGCAATGTTCAAAATTGCCAAAAAGGATCGCTGTTCCCCTGCGACAAAGTCGGCTACGCTTGGCTTTGTGGACGACAGACCCGACACGGCTATCATTAGCTTTCTAGGTTCGGTCGCACGAATCTCAAATAATAAAACAGCAAGAGGTTGAGCATGCAGGTGAACGTTTCCGCCCGGCACGGGGCATTGCAACCCGGCGACCAAGCTTTGGTCGAAGAAAAGGCCCTCAAACTGCGACGTCTTTACGATCGAGTGAATGCGATCGACGTCACCATCGACCTTGAAAACCTCGACAAACCTCATGTCGAATTTCGGATTTCCGTCGAGCATTCGGATGATTTGATCGCGCACGCGGAGGCGACCACCGTCATCGCTGCCTTGGACGCAGCCATCCCGAAAGCTGAACAGCAATTGCGGAAGTTGAAAGAGAAGAAGACCGAACATCGCGCCACCGCCCACAAACACATCGAAAGCGTCGACACCAACGAGGAATGAGCCCTCGGCCCGTCCTCGTTGCGAATCCGTGCCGGCATTTCACCTAAACGCTTCCATTCATTCGCATTTCAGACAATTTGTTCCATGAAGTTCTCCGACTTTGTAAAAACTGGCGCCATCCGCGCCGAATTGACCGCCACAACCAAAGAAGCGGTGATCGACGAACTGGTCCAATCGCTTCTCGATGCTGGCGAAATCTCCGCTGACCAGCGCGACGATATCGTCGCTGCCATCATGAAGCGGGAAGAACTCGGCAGCACCGGCATCGGCCGCGGCGTCGCCGTCCCTCACACCAAACACCCCAGCGTTCAACAACTCGTTGGCACCGTGGGTGTCAGTGAGCAAGGCGTTGACTTCGACTCGCTCGATGGCGAACGCGTTCAACTGTTCTTCCTCTTGATCAGCCCGCCGGAACGCCCCGGCGATCACCTGCGAGCTCTCGAGAACATTTCGCGTCAATTGCGAGATGAATCGTTCTGCCGCTTTCTCAAACAGAGCAAGACCCCAGACGACATCCAACAATTGCTGCAAGAAGCCGACGACAACCAGTTTGCCGCCGGTTGAACGTTTTCCTGCTGAACCAATCCTTCATCATGAACGAACACCGAGGCAGCAACTCACGGCCAGTTCCACTTTTGGGTGGCCCTGTGCTTGATGCCCCTGTTCGCACTGTTGATTCCACTGTCACCCGCCCCGCGGTGATCGCATGAGTGCCCCCCTACACGAGCGTTCTGTTCGTGTCCTCAATCGCCAAGGTTTGCATGCCCGTCCAGCGGATTTGCTGGTTCGCTGCGCATCGGAATTCCAATCTCAGATCTTCCTTCAAAAGGGATCTGAAAAGGTGGACTGCCGAAGCATCCTGTCTCTGTTGACACTCGGAGCCACCGAGGGGACCGACCTCACGGTCTCCGCCCAAGGACAAGACGCCGAACAAGCCCTCGAAGCCGTCGCTCGATTGTTCGACCTCGGCTTCCATGAACTCGATGAGACCACTGGTTCCCCTGCCTGCTCGGCCGGCGGCACCAGCGATTCTCCTGACCAATCACCCTCGTAGAGAGATCCAAATGTCGTTTTTCCCGATCCTTTTTTCCCATTGCCCGGTGGTGCCGGTTCGCGTTTAAGCAGTTTTTCACCCAACCATCGAAGAAACATCCGGCACGAAGCGTCCCGCCGAAACCGCTCATCACCCGCCCCTCAATGGCGCTCCTGATGTTCCGTTTCGACACAGCCCCCTCCCGCCCCGCGAACCCAACTCAGGAACCGCGGGGACCGTCGCGACCGGTGTGATTCACACGCCCCCGCGAACCTCCTGGGTGGGCAAAATCCCACCGCCGGGGAATTCATGACAATCATTGGTTGGCAACCTTGGCTTGTGTCCCACACAAACCGACTGCTGAACGCACAAGAAGAAATCAATCGGATCGAGTTTTTCGGCATCGAAGCATGATGCTTGAATTGCAAGGCATTCCCGTTTCACCGGGTGTCGCCATCGGTCCAGCCCTGGTGCTGGACGCCGATGGATACCGCATCCCGCGTTGCATCGTCCCGGCGTCTGACGTCGAGGATGAGTTCGCGCGTCTGCACACAGCAGTCGACTTGGTCAGCGCCCACTTGGAACACAGCCGGCTTGAAACCACCGCCACCGCCGGACGCTCCACCGGCGATATTTTCGCGGCTCAACTGCAGATGCTGCACGACCCGCGACTGCACTCCGAACTGCAACGTCGAATCGGTGCCGACCGGCAATCCGCGGCCTTTGCCGTCAGTGGTGTGCTGCACAACTACGCCTCTGCTCTTCGCCGACTCGACAACCCGCTTCTGGCCGATCGTGCCCAAGACGTGCTGGACATCGAGCGTCAACTGCTGATGCAGCTCGGCGCTGTTACTCGCCAACCGCTGTCGGATCTCAGCGAACCAGTCATCGTGCTTTCGCACATGCTGACGCCCAGCGAAACAGCCAACCTGGATCGCCGATACGTCAAAGGTTTCTGCACCGAAATCGGCGGCCCCGGTGGGCACACCGCAATCGTCGCCAAAGGACTGGAGATCCCGGCCGTGGTTGGCATCGGTGATTTCTTGCACCAGATCGCCGGATCCAACTGCGTGATCGTCGATGGGGACCGCGGCAAACTGATTGTCGATCCCGACGACGACGTTCTGGAAAACTATCTTCAACGAGCGGAGTACCGTCGCTCTCTCGCGGTGCGATTGGCAGAACTCAGCCAACTGCCCGCCGAAACCACCGATGGCGTCCGCATCCAGCTCAATGCGAACATCGAGTTCCCTCACGAAACAGCCGCTTGCATCGAACGTGGGGCCGATGGAATCGGACTGTATCGCACGGAATTCCTGTACCTGTCCTCCGACGACGAACCGTCGGAAGAAGATCACTACCAGGCCTATTCCGAAGTCGTCCAGAAGATGGACGGCCGCCCCGTGGTCATCCGAACGCTCGATCTGGGTGCCGACAAAATGGGCCGCGGCAACATGGCCCATCGCGAAAACAATCCCTTCTTAGGGCTCCGCAGCATCCGGCTGTCGCTCCGCAACCTGGATGTGTTCCGGCCCCAACTCCGGGCCGTCCTGCGAGCCGCCGTGCATGGCGATGTTCGTGTGATGTTCCCCTTGATCACCACGATCAACGAACTTCGCCAGGCCCGCATGCTGCTGAACGTCGTCGCGGAAGACTTGCACGAATCCGGCCTCCCATACCGCAGTGATTTGCCGGTTGGAATGATGGTCGAGGTTCCCGCCGCCGTGATGATGCTGGAACACTTCGCCAAAGAAGTGGACTTCTTCAGCATCGGCACCAACGACTTGGCTCAGTACACCTTGGCGGTCGACCGCAGCAACGAATACGTCGCCGACCTTTATCAATCGAGCGACCCAGCGGTGCTGCGATTGATCCAGCGCAGCATTGATGTGGCTGCCCAAAGCCAAACGCCAGTCAGCGTTTGCGGCGAAATGAGCAGCAATCCCGGCCGCGCGCTGCTGCTGCTGGGCATGGGCGTTCGCAACCTCAGCGTTCCGCCCTCGGCATTGCCTCGGGTGAAAAAGGTCATTCGAAACGTTTCGATCGAACAATGCCAAGCGATCGCCGAACGTGTGATGAAGCTAGAAGCAGCTCGCGACGTCGACCTGTATCTGCTGGATCGACTGGCCGACCTGGCTCCCGAACTGGTGATGCAATGAGAACACGGCCTTCTCGGCAATCGCCCAACCTGCATCCGCTGGATCAATTGCGGATTCGCTATCGCGTCCGCTTTGCAAAAACAGGCCTGTTGCGATGGATCAGCCACCGCGACTTGGCATTGCTGTTCGAGCGTGTCGCACGACGAGTGGCCCTGCCCCTGTCGATGACAGAAGGTTTTCACCCCACGCCTCGAATCGCGTTCCCCTCGGCCCTGCCCCTGGGAATTGAGAGCCTCGACGAAGTGGCCGAAATCGATCTTTGCGAAGACCTCGAAGCGGACGATTTGCTGCAACGCTTGCGGGGCGATGAGCAACCCGGCCTCACAATCCATTCCGTCGAGAAGATTCCCGATGGAGTAAAAAAGGCTCAGATCGCCGCGACCCTGTACACGGTTTCCTTGCCAGACGACTGGGACGAATCCAATCGCGACCAAGTCAATCAAAACATCGAAGCACTGCAACTCCAAGAATCGGTCTCCGTCGAACGGAAAGGCAAGACGGTCACTGCGATCGTGAAGGAACACTTGCCCACGATCGAACTGCAGGACAACCAACTGTTTGCTCGCATGGTCCTGGCCGACGGAGCGTCCCTGAAAATGCAGGACTTGCTCGACCTGCTGGACCTGAGCGACTGGCCCGAACGCGGCGCGACCATCGTTCGCACCGGCGTTGAACTCCAAGGGCCGAACCCGAATTAAACGCTCCTGACCCAGGAGCACCCACATACTTTCGTAACGTCGGCGTCCATGTGACCGTCCTTGTTGGCAATCACATCAAGCCGGCTTAACACAGAAGAAGAGGTGACTTAGATGAAACGTGAAATGCTGATCAACGTGCTTCAGCCCGAAGAAAGCCGTATCGCCGTGGTCGAGAACAATCGACTGGAAGAGCTTTACGTCGAACGGAAGAGCGTTGAGAACTACTCCGGCAACATTTACCGCGGCAAGATCGTCAATCTCGAACCCAGCATCCAAGCGGCGTTTGTCGACTTTGGCGTGGGCCGAAATGGCTTCTTGCACATCAGCGACATCGAGCCGCAATACTTCCGCCAAGGCGGATACGATCCCGAAGAAATCATGCGGGAATCGGACGAAATGGCCGAAGCGGCCGCCCAACGCAATCGCGAATCAGGACGTGGCAGCACGCGAGTCTTCAAAGGGGGACGCCCCCGTAACAAACCTCCCATTCAAGAGGTTTTCAAACGCGGCGATGAAGTCTTGGTGCAAGTCATCAAGGAAGGCATTGGCAACAAAGGCCCCACGCTCAGCACTTACATCTCCATCCCAGGTCGTTACCTCGTGCTCATGCCCGCGCTCTCACGCGTTGGTGTCAGCCGAAAGATCGAAGATGAAGATGATCGCAAACGTTTGAAAAAATGCCTGCTGTCGCTCAGCCCACCCAAGGGCCTCGGCTTCATCGTCCGCACCGCCGGCGCCGGACGCAGCGAAGACGAACTGCAACGCGACATGGATTACCTGTTGCGACTCTGGAAAGCGATCGTCCGCCGAGTCGAAAACACCACCGAACCCGGTGAAATCTACGAAGAAAGCGATCTGATCATTCGCACCATTCGCGACATCTACAGCGACGACATCGATCACATCCTGATCGATCAAAAGGAGTCCTACGAAAAGGCTCGTGACTTCCTGAAAATGGTCATGCCTCGCGTCGTCGATCGCTTGAAATACTACGACGGCCCCGGCCCCCTGTTCCACAAATACAACCTGGAAGAGGAGATCGTGAAGATCAACCAACGCCAAGTTGCGTTGCCCGACGGGGGTTCGATCGTGATCGACCCGACGGAAGCCTTGGTGGCCATCGACGTCAACAGCGGCAACTTCCGCGGCAACGCCTCGGCGGAAGAAAACGCGTTCCGACTGAACATCGCCGCGGCCAAAGAAATCGCACGCCAACTTCGCCTGCGTGACTTGGGCGGCGTGATAGTGAACGACTTCATCGACATGCGAAAGGAAAGCTATCGTCGCAAAGTCGAACGCGTTCTTCGCGACGCGATGGCCAACGACCGCGCTCGCACGAAGATCCTTCGAACCAGCCCGTTTGGCTTGATCGAAATGACTCGCCAACGGATTCGCCCCAGCCTGAAACGTAGTATCTACAAAGACTGTCCTTGCTGCGAAGGCCGTGGGTTGGTCAAGACTCCCGAGAGCATGTCCATCGAAGTCGTCCGCATGCTGGCACTGGCGGTCAAGAACAAACACATCGTTCGCGTCACCGTTCGGGTCAATGACGAAGTCTCCGCGTTCTTGAACAACAAGAAACGCCGCACCGTCAGCGAGATGGAAGAATCCGGTAACATGACCGTTCAAATCCTCGGAAGCGAAGGACTGTTCCCGGAACACCTGGAAGTGGATTGCCGTGACGAGCACGGCGAACGCGTCGAAATCGACTCCTGATCCCAATGCAAGTTGACGCCTCCACAACCCAATCACAAACTCGTGTTGTGATTGGGTTTTTGTCGCTGCTGCTGGCCGTGTGCCTCGGCACGCCCCTGACGGCGACCGCTGAATCCCAGCCCAATATCTTGTTCATCCTCTGCGATGATCATCGCTTTGATTGCTTGGGCGCCGCGGGGCATCCGTTCTTGGAAACACCCCATCTCGATGCCATGGCTCACGATGGAGCGATGCTCCGACGTGCCTACGTGACCACCTCGCTGTGCTCTCCCAGTCGGGCCTCGATCCTGACGGGCCAGTACGCTCACAATCACCGCGTCGTCGACAACTACCACGCGGTCGACCCGAACCTGGTTTTCTTCCCACAGTCCTTGCAAGAAGCCGGTTATCAAACCGCGTTCATCGGCAAGTGGCACATGGGTGGCGACATTGATGACCCGCAACGCGGCTTTGATCACTGGGTCTCTTTCCGAGGCCAAGGCACTTACTGGCCCGACGGTCACGGGACCACGCGTGAAGTCCCCCAAACCACTTACGACGGCTTCAACGTCAATGGCAAACGGGTTCCTCAACGCGGTTACATCACCGATGAGTTAACGGACTACTCGCTGGATTGGCTGAACAAACGCGATCCGGACAAGCCGTTCTTTTTGTACGTCAGCCACAAAGCCGTGCACGCGGACTTCGTTCCCGCCGACCGGCACCGCGGTCGCTACGACAACGAAACGCTGCCGATTGAGATCCCGACCACCGAAGCAATGGAAGCCGGGAACAAACCCATGTGGGTTCGCAACCAACGCAACAGTCGTCATGGCGTTGACTTTGGTTACAACCTGCCGGGATTCAGCCCCGAGGTTTACTACCGTCGCTATTGCGAATCCCTGTTGGCGGTGGATGAATCGGTTGGCCGCCTGCGTGAATTCCTGAAGCAACAAAACCTCGATGAGAACACCATTGTCGTCTACATGGGTGACAACGGCTTCCAATTTGGCGACCACGGACTGATCGACAAACGCACCGCCTATGAAGCCAGTGCCAAAGTGCCACTGCTGGTCGTCGCCCCTGGGAAAGTTCCCGCGGGCGTTCCGTTTGATGGCTTGGTCGGCAACATCGATATCGCCCCCACACTCTTGGAAGCTGCCCAAGCCCCCAAGCTAAACAACATCAACGGGCAAAGCGTTTGGCAAGCACTCTGTTCCGGCGACGCGTCGTCCCTGAAGGACCGCACACTGCTTTACGAGTACTACTGGGAACGAAACTACCCGCACACGCCCACGCTGCATGCCGTCATCGGCGGCCGTTTCAAGTACATCCGTTGCCACGGATTGTGGGACCGAGACGAGCTCTATGACCTCGAGTCTGACCCAGCAGAAATGCAAAACTTGATCCATGATTCCAGGTATGCTGAACACGTCGAATCGCTGAATCAGCAACTTTGGAAACTGTTGAAAAACAGCACTGGCATGGAGATGCCTCTGCTGGAAGATCACGGCCCTCGGTTCCCGCGTCGCGATCCGAACCAATCTCCCCAAGCCACTTTTCCGAAGGAATACTTTTCGGACCAGTGACTCCCACCCCCATCAAACCCCACCCAACATGAACGCTCCCCACCGTTTGCTGCTGGCGTTGCCAGCCATTTGCCTCGCTCTTCTGTTCCAGGATCCCACCTCCGCTGAAGACGACCAACTGAACGTCGTTGTCATTCTCAGTGACGACCAGGCTTGGACCGACTACTCGTTCATGGGACACCCCCAGATCGAGACACCCAACCTGGACCGTCTGGCGAAGGAAAGCCTCACGTTCACCCGCGGCTATTCGCCGGTCAGCCTGTGCCGTCCGTCGCTCGCCACCATCATCAGTGGCCTCTATCCCCACCAACATGGAATTGTTGGAAACGATCCGCCATGGGCTGGCATGGAAGACGGCAAGCGTCGACCAGCGCACAACGAACCGGCTTACGTCAAAGCCCGGATGGATTACCTGCAGCACGTGGACCAATTGGATTGTCAACCCGAACTACTCGCTCCCCACGGCTATCGCAGCCTGCAAACGGGCAAGTGGTGGGAGGGCAAACCAGCTCGTGCGGGCTTCACCGACGCGATGACCCACGGTGACTTCACCCGCAACGGTCGCCACGGTGACGAGGGCCTGAAGGTTGGCCGAGAAGGAATGCAAGTCATCGATGACTTCCTGGCTGACACGCAAGACAAAAAACAACCGTTCTATCTCTGGTACGCACCGTTCTTGCCACACACGCCGCACAATCCACCCGAGCGTTTGCTGGCCAAATACCGCGACAAAACTGACTCGCTGCCAATGGCCAAGTACTGGGCCATGTGCGAGTGGTTCGACGAAACCTGCGGCGAACTGCTCGGTCTGCTCGACAAACATTCGCTCGCCGAAAACACGCTGGTCGTCTATGTCACCGACAACGGCTGGATCAACGAAACCGCCGCCAGCCGATACGCCCCTCGCAGCAAACGCAGCCCCAACGAAGGCGGAACCCGCACCCCGATCATGTACCGTTTGCCCGGCGTGATCGAACCCCGTATGGACACCACTCATCTGGCATCCACCATCGACGTGGTCCCAACGGTTCAGCACCTGCTTGGATTCGAGGTCCCCGAAGGCCTGCCCGGGATCGATGTCCTTGACGCCGACGAACTTGAATTGCGAGACGCTGTCTATGGAGAGATTTTCGAACACGACATCCAATCCATGGACGATCCCTCCCCAAGTTTGCGATATCGCTGGGTCATCCAAGGCGACTACAAGTTGATCGATCCATCCAGTCGCATGACGGGCCAATCGCCTGAGCTCTACAATGTTGTGAAGGACCCGCACGAGAACCAAAACTTGGCGGACCAAAAGCCCGAGATGGTCGAAGCACTGCAGTCCTTGCTGGACGAATGGTATTCACCCGACTCGGCATGATCTTCGACTCGCCATCGCGGGAACGACGAGTGAAGTAGCGAAAGTCGTCAAGACTTTCGGGGCATCGTGGAGAAAAGCCTTTCGGGGCATGACTGTGAAGGCCGTCATTCTCGACGAATTCACTCCTCCCTCAATCTTGAAAGACGAATTCGATGAAAGTTGGCAGCGGTGGTGGCTTCCGAGCCATTTGGTACACGTTCAAAAAAGGGCGTGAGACCGGAAGTGTTTGGAAGCTCTACCAAGCCATGCGGACTCGCAACTCTTGCAAGACCTGTGCGGTCGGCATGGGAGGCCAAAAAGGCGGCATGGTCAACGAAACGGGCTCGTTCCCCGAGGTCTGCAAAAAGAGCTTGCAGGCCATGGTCGCGGACATGCAGCCCGGAATCGAACCGCCATTCTGGAAAAGAACCTCGGTCGAACAGCTCGCGGCCATGACACCCCGCGAGCTCGAACATCTCGGCCGCTTGATCCATCCGGTTCGCTACCGCCAAGGTGACTCGCACTACGAAACAATCACCTGGGAAGAAGCCTTCGACACCATCGCGGGCAAGCTCGCGTCGCTCTCACCCGAAGAAACGTTCTGGTACTTCAGCGGACGCAGCAGCAACGAAGCCGGTTTCCTGTTGCAGTTGCTCGCTCGTGTCTATGGCACCAACAACGTCAACAACTGCAGCTTCTACTGCCACCAAGCCAGCGGTGTCGGGCTGCAATCCAGCATCGGCAGCGGGACGGCAACGATCCAGCTCGAGGACCTGGAGAAATCCGACTGCGTCTTCTTGATCGGCGGCAACCCGGCCAGCAACCACCCCCGGCTGATGACCAGCCTGATGCACGTCCGCCGTCGCGGTGGCAAGGTCATCGTCATCAACCCGGTCGAAGAAACGGGGCTGGTCAAGTTCCGAATCCCCAGCGATCCGATCTCGTTGCTCAAGGGAACCAAGGTCGCGACGCACTACGTCAAACCACACATTGGTGGCGACTTAGCGTTGCTGTGGGGCATCGCGAAATCCCTGCAAGAAACCAACCAAATCAATCTGCCATTCCTGCAGAAACACTGCCGCGGTCACGAGGAATACCTCGCCGCGCTGCAGGCCTTTGAGTGGGAAGAACTCGAACACAAATCTGGCATCAATCGATCCGAAATGGAGTCGATCGCAGCGGTGTACGCCAAGAGCGAGCGGGCTGTGTTCTCGTGGACAATGGGAATCACCCACCACGCTCACGGCGTTGAGAATGTCCAGGCGATTGCCAACCTCGCCATGTGTCGCGGCATGCTTGGCCGCCCAGGCAGTGGCTTGATGCCGATTCGCGGGCACAGCAATGTGCAGGGCATCGGCAGCGTCGGCGTCACGCCCAAACTCAAGCAACAAATCTTCGATGCGTTGCAAGCACACTTCGGCGTCGAACTTCCAACCACCGAAGGTCTCGACACACTCGCCTGCATGGAAGACGCCGCGTCGGGAAAAATCAAAGCCGGGTTCTGCTTGGGCGGCAACCTGTATGGCTCCAACCCGGATGCAACCTTCGCTGGCGAAGCGCTGTCGAAGCTCGATCTCAACGTGATGATGAACACCACGATGAACACAGGACACGCTCACGGACTGGCCAAAGAAACGATTATCTTGCCCGTCCTCGCTCGGGACGAAGAACCCGAACCGACCACGCAAGAATCGATGTTCAACTTCGTCCGACTGAGTGACGGCGGGCCTCGCCGATTGCCAGGACCGCGGAGCGAAGTCGAGGTCATCGCGACGCTAGGCGAGCGATTGCTTCCCGATGCGAAAGGCATCGACTGGAAACAAATGCATCACACTTCGACGATCCGAGACTGGATCGGCCGGGTCGTGCCGGGATACGGAAAGATCAGCTCGATCGATCAAACCAAAGAAGAATTCCAGATCGACGGACGCACGTTCTACGAACCCGAATTTGGAACCGAGGACGGACGAGCGGTGCTGCACTGCCACACGATCCCCCATCTCAAAGGAACCGCCGAAAATGAACTGCGGTTGATGACCGTCCGCAGTGAAGGCCAGTTCAACACCGTCGTCTATGAAGAAGAGGACCTGTATCGCAACCAAGATCGCCGGGACATCATCTTGATGCACCCCGATGACCTGCAGCGACTCGGGCTGACCCACGACCAACGTGTGACAGTCATGAACGAAATTGGATCGATGCCCGGCATTCTGGCTCGTGGCTACGAGAAAATCCGTGCCGGGAACGCACTGATGTATTACCCCGAGTCGAACGTCCTGGTCGCTCGCTACGCCGACCCGCAAAGCAAAACGCCAGCCTTCAAAGGCGTGGTCGTCCGCGTTGTGCCAGAGTGATCGCGATTCCGCATACCAGCCCCGTTTCCGCACACCAGCCCCCTGAGCGACGACAGCCGCAAAAGCCACGAAGTGGCGGCAGGTTCTAGCCATTGGCGTCAGCCAATGGACAACGCAGCAAACGATTTCCCCAAGTCCCGAAAGGGACGACAGGTCGCACACCCCAATCCGCTCCTGCCACCCCGTCGGGGTTTCCCGGCTGCCCGTGATTTCGTTCCCACAGGCTGACGCCTGTGGCGACAACCTGTCACCGCTCCGCGGTTGCACCTCCGCACACCTGCCCCCTGAGCGACGACAGCCGCAAAAGCCACGAAGTGGCGACAGGTTCTAGCCATTGGCGTCAGCCAATGGACAACGCGAAAAACAATCTGATGGAGTCCTGAAGGGACGGCAGGTCGCTCATCCGTCCCACTCTCCTGCGGCCGAATTCGCCGGAATTCCGACTTCCCTCCCGAAACCGTGGCAGCCCCCGAGCCCGCGACGCTTTGCCACCCCCTCCACCGAAAACACCCCGCTCACGCAATCCATTGACTTCGTGATGAGAACAAATCGGACTGCGGTCGCGTTTCAATAGTCATAGCAGCTAATCTGAGCTTGGATTCGCGTGAAAATCAGTCACCATGATGGATGGCGGTTTTCAGACAACGTTTCTGGTGAAATTGCCAGTTTTGAGCGATTCCAATGCGATTTGCCGCTGCTCCCCGCCTCCCCACACTCTTCGTCGTCCCACCTATGTCGTCCCCCATTCGTCGCATGCCTGATTTCCGCCGGACGTCATGCGTCCCGATCCTTGCCAGCATCTTTTGTCTTGGCTGGTTGAGCGCCCTGGCTGGATGCTCGCAAGAAGCACCGATCATCACTTACCAGGTGCCGACCAAAATGCCCGCGGTCTTGGCCGCCGAAGACACTCGCATGATCGCTGCGATTTTGCCGCAAAAGGACCAAGCTTGGTTCTTCAAAATCATGGGCCGCCAATCGGCGGTCGACTCGATCGAGGACACCTTCCGGGAGTTCGTCGAGAACATCGAGTTCGAAGACGGCAAACCCAACTTGGACTCGGCACCAGCCGACTGGCGAAAAGGCGCGGACAAAGCGATGCGTTTCGCTTCGTTCGACATCAACACCCCCGCTCAACAACTCGACCTCAGCGTCTCCCAACTTTCTCGCATGGATGACTGGTCCGAACTAGTCGTCATGAATGTCAATCGCTGGCGAAAACAGGTCGGGCTGTCGGACAGCAAAGAAGAATGGGCCTCGGCCGAGACCATGACTTGGTCGGGAGCGGACTCGGAAGAGTTCGCCGACGCTCCCGCGATTTGGGTCGATGTCACCGGGCGTCCTGCCGATTCCGGGCCGCCGATGATGGCTGGCGGAGCACCGTTTGCCTCGATGGCGGGTGGCCCCATGACAGGTGGCCCTTCCAGTGCATCTCCCGCATCCGACCCGCACGCTGGTTTGCCACGCGATGCACAGGAAGCGATTGAACAAGCCAAAGCCAGTGGCGAAGCGATGCCGGCGGCAAAGGATAAAGCGTTTCCGAAAGAGTCCGCCAGCGATGACGCCCCCAAATCCGACCCGGCTCTCGACTTTGACCGTCCCGAAGGATGGCGGGACGGACGGATGAGCATGATGCGAATGGCTGCCTTCAACGCCGGTCCCGAAGAAGCTTCCGCAGAGATCACCGTGATTTCCGCCGGTGGCGACCTGCGTGGCAACGTGGCACGTTGGATGGGCCAGGTCGAGGGCGGCCAACCCGAGGACACCGATGTTGACGAAGCCCTCGAATCCGCCGAGAAACTGACCGTTGCCGGACGCGACGCCCAACGGTTTATCCTGCATCCCAAAGACAAGAGCGACGACAACCAAGCATCCTCGATTGATGCGACGATCGTGCCGCTTGAAAATGACTTCAGTCTGTTCATTAAGATGGTCGGCCCCGCTGATGTGATCGCGGACCAAGACGAAGCGATGCGAAGTTTTTTGAAGTCCCTGAAGTACTGAGCTTCAAAACAACCGCCCTGCCCTCCCCACCGCTTCCGCGGCGAACCCACCTTTCAAGAGTCTTCCGATGGCATCCGTCACCAACGACACTCACGTCACTGACGATCGCACCTCATCCTTGATGAGTTGGCTGACACCAACGCGATTGCTCGCCTTGGCAGGATCGCTCAAATTCACCGTCGCTCTGTTCGCGATGTCGATTGTGCTGGTGTTGGTCGGCACGTTGGCACAAGACGAAATGAACATGCAGGAAGTCAAACAACGGTACTTCCTCTCGTGGGTCGCTCCGTTGCACTTGGACGACTTTTTCCCGCAAGCCTTCTACCGTCACGCGCAGCCGATCCCGGGCATCCTGCCATTTCCCGGCGGAGCGATGATCGGAATGCTGCTGATGGTCAACCTGATTGCAGCCAAGATCACCCGGTTTCGCTTGCAAGCCAGCGGCGGACGCCTGGCGGCAGGGCTCGCACTCTTGGTTGCCGGCATCCTCGTCGCCGGGGTCATCGTCTTCACCGGACACAATGACGACGGTCTGCAAGGCACGCCGCCGAGCTGGTTGTCTTACGATCGGCTGTGGGCAGTGGTCCTGGCAATCCTATCCATCAGTGCGGTCGCGACGGGCGTGATGGCTTCCTCAGTCAAACTCCCCGTCCTGCGTTGGTTGACGTACTTCGTCACCGGAGCTTTGGCGTTGACGGTGTTGTATTGCTTGTTCACCGGAACCCGGATCGACGATCCCGGACTGCGAATCGTCTGGCAACTCGCCAAGGGCGTTGGAGCTGGCCTGATCATGTTGGTCGGATGCCAGTTGGCATTTGGCAAACAAGGCGGCAACGTGCTGCTGCACCTCGGCGTTGGGTTGCTGATGTTCGGGCAGTTCGCGTTTGGTGACCGCCAAATGGAGCAACGCCTCAGCCTGGTCGAAGGGCAATCAACGAACACGTTTGTGAATTTGGACGAAGTCGAACTGCAGTTCATCCAAACGGAAGAGGAATTCCAAAACGTGGTCGCTGTTCCGGCTCAAAGATTGGCCGACGCCGCGTCGGCCAAGTCGACGATCGAGAACGATTCGCTGCCGGTCAAAATCAAGGTGCTCGACTACTTCGACAACGCTGGCATCCAAGACCGTCAGGACGACGATCCCGCTACCAAGGGAATCGGGCTGGAAGTTTCCGCTGTGGAACGTCCGAAATCGGGCGGCGCCGACATGGCAATGAACTTGCCCGCCGCTTATGTCGAACTGCTCGACCCCAAATCCGACGAATCGCTGGGGGTCTTCCTGGTCAGTCAATCCATCAACGACCGCGAAATGTTGGTCCCCGATGGAACGTCCAAAGACATGTTCGATTCCATCACCGTCGGTGAGAAAGAATACGAAATCGGATTGCGTTTGCACCGCGAAGTCAAACCGTACTGGGTTCAGCTCGAAGACGTTCGTCGGGTCAACTACAGCAACACCGACACACCGCGTGATTACTCTTCCTTCATCCGCATCGTCGACAGCGAAACCGGTGAAGATCGCAAGGAACGCGTTTGGATGAACAACCCGCTTCGCTATCGCGGCGAAACGTTCTATCAATCCAACTACACGCCACTTCCCGGTGGCAAGGAGCTGACCGGCATTCAAGTCGTCCGCAACTCCGGATGGCTGATCCCGTATGTCGCCTGCAGCATCACCGGGCTGGGAATGCTGGTCCACTTCTGGGGAACACTCACGCGATTCATCTCGCGTCGCCGACGTGAAAACGAACGAGCCTTGGCCGAATTCGGCAGCGAAGAATCGGATGGCGATTCCAAATTTGCAGAAGGCATGGAGGGCTCCGCCACCCCCGCGTCTCGGAAGAACCTGCCCGTCATCATTTATCTCGCGGCAATCGCGGCATTGGTCACCGTGATCCTCGCCCCCAGTGTCTCACTGAAGAACAAACTGAAGCCCGTTGACCGAGCCAGCGAATTCGATTTGGCGGCACTCGGACGAATCCCCGTTCAATACGGGGGTCGCGTGATGCCGCTGGACGCCTATGCCCGGCAGACAATGAAAGCGATGACCAACAAGGATTCATTGCCACTGGATGCCGCCCCAAGTGAAATCAAAGATCGAGTCGAAACCAAAAAGCTGTCCGCGGTGCAGTGGCTGATGGAAGTCGCCATCGACGAACCAGCACTGCGTTACCTTCCAATGTTCCGCATCGATGCCGAAGAGATTCGTGCGGAACTGGACCTGGATCGCCGCGAGAGCAAACTCTATTCGTTGGACGAAATCGGCGAAAACCTGGAGCGATTCACCAAGATGGTGAAGGACGCTCGCGAAAAAGAATCGCTGGACCAAGATTTCAAAGACAAGAAGGCGATTGAACTCGACATGCGAACCCGGCAGTACACCGTTGCCGCCGCCGCGATGCGGTTGCCCGTTCCCGAAGACATTCCTGCGGAGTTCTTCCCTGAGGGCACCAATGAACAAACTCGCCAATTGTTCGCGCTCCGTCAGCTGGAACGGCAAATGAACAGCCTGGCACAAATGCCGGCTCCGGCCATCATTCCGCCTTCCATGGAGCAAGCCACCGACAGCGAACAACAAGCCGACTGGACCGCGTTCGCACCCGCCTTTTTCAACATGGCCAAGAATGGCATCGCTCCCAAAGACAGCCAACCTGGCATTCGCACCTTTGGCGAATTGATTCGCGACTACGGTGACGGTGACCCCGCTGCGTTCAACGAAACCGTCGACGCGCACCTGGCCGCGGTGCAAGCTTACAAGGTGCCCGGCTACGATCACTTTGCCGTGTCGCTGGAACAATGGCTGGGCGCCGCCAACCCAACCGCCATTGCAACGGGGCTCTATATCCTGGCGATCATCTTGGGGCTGATCTACTTCGCAGTGGATTCGCCTCGACTTGGCAATGCGGTTTGGGGCACCATCGCGATCGCGTTTGTCATTCACACGATCGTGATTCTGTCTCGGGTGTACATCACCGGTCGTGCCCCCGTCATCAACCTTTACTCTTCGGCCATCTTCATCGGCTGGGCAGCGGTGTTGTTCGGCTTGGTCGTGGAACGGATCTTCCGCTACGGCACTGGCAACATGCTCGCCGCCGTCGCTGGCATGATGACTTTGCGAGTCGCTTACAACCTCACGCTGAACGTCGGCCAAGCCGAAACGATGGGCGTGCTGCAAGCGGTGCTCGACACCCAGTTCTGGCTCAGCACGCACGTGATCAGCGTTTCGCTCGGATACGTCGCGACGCTGGTCGCTGGCTTGCTCGGCATCGGGTACTTGATCTCCGGTTGGATCAACGCCAGCGATCGAGCCCGCCGCGATTTGTATCGCTGTGTTTACGGGGCCTCCTGCTTTGGCATCCTGTTCAGTTTCATCGGCACCGTGCTCGGTGGGCTTTGGGCCGATGACTCGTGGGGCCGATTCTGGGGCTGGGACCCGAAAGAAAACGGAGCGCTGTTGATCGTGATCTGGAACGCATTGATGCTCCACGCTCGCTGGGACGGCATGGTCAAAGCACGCGGGTTCGCCATCTTGGCCATCGGCGGCAACATCATCACCGCCTGGAGCTGGTTCGGCACCAACGAACTGGGCATTGGTCTGCACAGCTATGGTTTCACCGAAGGCATGCTTCGCAACCTCGCGATCTTCTTCGTCACCCAATTCGCGTTCATCGCCGCGGGTCTGCTCATTCCTCCACGAAACCCGCTCTCCGACGAGTCGTAAATCGGTAGGCCAGGTTTTACCTGGCAACCACGCCGATGCTTTGGAACAAAGCGAGGCGTGTTCCCGGTCGGGCATGTCATTGACGTGGTAAATCGTCCAGCCAGTAACCATCGCCAGGTGGAACCTGGCCTACGGCGATGATTCCATCGCCTCATTCGCAACGAGAAAACACGTACTCGTTGCATCCCCACCCGGATCCAACCGTGGTCAGGTTGTCGAGCACAAATCCTTTTTCACGCAGTGGCAGAACGATGGCTTCTGGTTTGGCAACCTCAAACGGGAGGCCACCAATCCAATCGACCCAGTCATGCCAGGCGTTCATGCCGCGGTCAGACTTCTTCGCTCGCCAATCCGCGAACGGCAGCGGGTTGCGTCCTCGAGCCAGCCTCGCGAGTGCGAACTTCAGTTCGTAGCAACCTGCGACCAGAATGACATACGCCGGACGTAAAAAGGCAGGCAGGCGATGATAACCTTGCTTGATCCGCAACCATCGTCGGCTCCCGCCACCTTGATCGTTGTAGATCGCAATCGCGTACTGACCACCAGGTGCGACCACCGATGAGGTTGCCTCGATCGCCGCGTTCATTTGGCCGGTGTGATGGAGCACTCCCCAACTGTAGACAACATCAAACGACCCTAGCGAAGTCAACCACTCCGCATCGAGCGCCGAGCCTTGCTGGACCTGCCATTGCTCAGCCACAGCCGAATCCTCCGTGACCGCTCGATCGCGAAGCTCTCGAGTGCAAGCCACGCTGTCATCGTCCAAATCCACGCTGACGACTTCGGCACCCATCGAAACAGCCGCCAAAGAAAACAGACCGCTGCCGGATCCAATGTCGAGCAGCCGTTTGCCCGCCAGGGATTCCACTTGCAAAAGCGCCTTCAAGGAAGCCGTCGCGTGCTGCAATCTTTCGGTGTCAAACCGATCCAAGAACGACGCCCAGTTTTTGCCAAACGCGAACCGGGTTTCCGACTCTTCGACGGGCGTCACAGGCTCACTCAAGCAAACCACTCCACCGCGTTTCGGAACATCTGCAATCCTTCACCGTGCTCAGGCTGCTCTTTGCGACGAGTCCAAAACGGATGTTGAGTCGGATCAATGTGTCGCTCGGGGTGCGGCATCAAACCGAACACGCGGCCGCTGGCATCACACACTCCGGCCACGTTGGCATCACCACCGTTGGGGTTGATCGGGAATGGCAACGTTTCGGATTGGATCTCGCCCGATGGTTCGCAGTATCGCAGAGCCAGTCGTCCAGCCGATCGCAACTCTTCCAACACCTCCGCGTCGCGAGCGATGAACTTGCCTTCGGCGTGCGCCATTGGCAGGTACATCTGTTCGATGTCTCGCAGGAACACGCAAGGCGTTTTGTCGACGGCCAAGTTCACCCAGCGGTCTTCGAATCGACCGTGATTGTTCCAAGTCAATGTGGCGGGTGGAATCGAGTCGTCCGCCGATTCGGCGGGTCCGCCTGCGGTTTGCAATTGCCCGACGCCACTGGTCAAAACGCCCAACCGCATCAGAACCTGCATCCCGTTGCAAATCCCCAGCACCAGATTGTCGCCGCTGTCGACGAAGTGATGCATCAAGTCACCCAGGTGCCGCCGCATCCGAGTCGCCAGAATTCGGCCGGCCGCGATGTCGTCGCCGTAGCTGAATCCACCGGGCAGACAGAGGATTTGGTAGCGGCTCGCCAAAGCCGCGTTTTCCATCAATCGCCCGACGTGGACGCGTTCAGCGACCGCGCCGGCCAACTCAAAAGCGTGAGCGGTTTCGACGTCGCAGTTGGTACCGGGAGCACGCAGGACAAGAACGCGAGGCTGAGGCATGGAAAAGCAGCTTTTCAGGCAGGTAGGTGAACAAAATCCAATCCGCAAAGCTTAGTTTTTCGGGTCAACGGTCGGAAGTGTGTGACCAACCACAGAACGTTTTTTTCAAGGGATGTCACTCCGAAGGGTCAAAAGTAGCAGCAATCCGACAGCGAGGCTAAACTATTCAGGTTCGACCGCCGCTGCAGCCCTGATCACCGGAACCTTCGATGGACCCCCTCGAGGAACTGATTCAACCGATCCGTCATTCACCGCAACTGCCGTTGTTGGTCGATCGTTTGACGCAGCAACTTCAAGCAGAACGCGACGCTCGAGAGCGTTTCTATGACGAGATGACGCCCGAACAAAAAATCGAGTTCATTGACGGAGAGGTCATTTTGCATTCGCCCGCTCGCAATCGTCATCTGGACGCGTCAGGCCGGATTTACAAACTTCTCCACACCTATGTAGCAAGGCATCGCTTAGGGACGGTCAAAACAGAAAAGTGCCTCTGCGTTTTTCCTCGAAACGATTACGAACCAGAGATCGTCTTTTTTGGCCCTGAAAAAACCTCCCAGTTCCAACCCGAAACGATGAAATTCCCGGTACCGGATTTGGCCGTCGAGGTTTTGTCATCCTCCACCGAGTCACGTGATCGCGGGGTCAAATTCGAAGACTACGCAGCCAACGGGGTCGGCGAATACTGGATCATCAGCACCGAAGAAGCGACCATCGAACAATTCGTTCTCGAAAAGGGGACCTACCATTTGCGAATGAAATCCTCCTCAGGACGCCTGGTCAGCAATGTCATCACCGGCCTGGAGATGGATGTCGAATCCATCTTCGACGACGAGAAAAACCTCGTGGCACTCGCTCATATACTCACCGAAGGAACTACGAAACAATGATAGTCGCCTCATGGCCTGGACCGACGGCACCAGAGTAGAACAGTTGTCCCCAACTGTTCCGTCGAGCGTTTCTCCAACGCCAAGCCTTGTTGCCCCCCATCCCACTGCCAACCGCTCGCGTCACGCTGCTTCGACGGCACTCACCCGTCACGCAAACATTTGGGGACAAATGTCCTACTCTGGTGTCGTTTTCAGGCCACAAAGGACGCGAAAAGCACGAAGTGGCAGTGATGGTCCGAATTCTTGGCGAATCCGGCTACACAGTGCCCCCGTGATTGCCAAGAACCGAACCGGGAACCAAGATGCGTGCTCTCTGTTGTAGCTCGGGGGCCCCCCTCGTTTGATACCGTTTTCGCCAATCGCTTTTGAACATGCTTCACGCCGAATCACTTCGTCAGGACCCCCGGATCGCACAAGCCAAGCAATTGATTGCCGAGGCGATGCGTGATCATTCCGCTTCCATGACGGATGTTTCGCCCAGCGATCCCGACCAATCGGCGAGCTACCAATCCCTGATCGACGGGTTCACCTCGGTCCGAGGCGGCCCACCCATCTGGCCCTACTTCGCGTCCGGACTCGGAAACGGTCCCTACGTCGAACTGGCCGACGGCAGCGTCAAACTGGATTTCATCGGCGGAATCGGCGTGCACGGCGGCGGTCACTCGAATCCCGACTTGGTTTCGGCCAGCATCGATGCGGCGATCGAAGACACGGTCATGCAGGGAAACTTGCAGCAGAACCCGGCCAGCGTCGAAATGATGCAGCGACTCGTCTCGCTCGCCTCCGAATCGGGAGCACCACTCGAACACGTGTTGCTTTCCACCAGCGGCGCGATGGCCAACGAAAACGCATTGAAACTCGCGTTCCACCACCGACAGCCCGCCGACCGAATCATCGCCTTCGACAATGCCTTCGCCGGGCGATCGATTGCGTTAGCAGCCTTGACCGACCGGCCCGCCTATCGAAACGGTTTGCCCGAAGCGATCCAGGTCGACTACTTGCCCTTCCTGCATCCAGACCATCCCGAAAAATCTCAGCGATGGGCCGTCGATGAATTGAAACGATTGCTCCAACGTTACCCAGGCAAGCACGCTGCTTTCTGGGCCGAACCGATCGCAGGCGAAGGCGGCTACTACCCCGGCAGCCACGATTTCTTCACCGCATTGTGCGAGCCACTTCGCGAAGCCGGTGTGCCGGTCATCTTCGACGAGGTGCAAACGTTCTCGCGAACCAGCCGACCATTTGCGTTTCAACATTACGGCCTGGACCAGTTCGCGGACATCGTCACCGTTGGCAAAATCACTCAGGTCTGCGCGACGCTGTACCGAAACGACTTCCACCCCAAGGCACCGATCCTCAGCCAAACGTTCACCGGATCGACGTCCGCGATTTCGACCGGACTGGCGACGTTGGATGCATTGCAATCCACCAATTGCTTCGGTGCGGACGGCGGAAACATGAAACGCCACGCCTACTTTGCCGAGCAACTTCAAAAGCTGGCCGAGAAATACCCCGGTTCGATTTCAGGTCCGTTCGGCGAAGGCATGATGATCGTGTTCACACCCGGCAAAGGCACACTCGATCACGCCAAGTTGCTGATGAACTTGATGTTCGAAGAAGGCTTGCTCGGATTCCTCTGCGGAGCCGAACCGGCGCGTTTGCGTTTCTTGCCGCCACCGATGATCACCACCACCGAACACATCGACGCTGCGATCAAGTTGCTCGACCGATCCCTCGAGAAGTTCGTTTCGCAAAAGTAAGAATCGAACCGTAGTGGACGAAGCAATGAGTGGATCACAAAGCTTCATGACCAGCAGATTCGATCGCCTGAACGCGCACACCGTCCGGATGTCATTGGCCCTCTTCACTCCCCCGTGACAACCGCTGCTCAGCCTTGGCAAGTTCGTCGGTGAGCACAGCGACTATCTCTGGATAAGAGAGATTCTTTCCTTCGTGGTACATTGAGACCGCCGCCAGAGCGTCTTCGTAGACATCACTGATTCGGAGGATGCTTTCGTCTTCCAATTCTTCTGGAAGGTTTTCTGTCGGCAGATACACGTGGGCTCGTAGCTCAGGATCAAGCAGCAAAGTCAACGCGAAATACCGGTGAGCAAAGGAAGCCCTATCCAGTCTGAATATCTCGTTCTGCCTGCTGAGGAAGTCAATTTCTTTTTTTGCGTCGCGGACTTTTAACCACAGGAAAGCCGAAGTGCAACCAAAGCATACAACCAAAATTGCAAGCACTCCGGCCATGAACTTCTGTATTTTCATCGAGCGGCCTATCAATCTGGAGTCGAGAAAAGAGTCAGGTGCGCAACGAACCAAAGAGAGCAAGCTCGTCGTCAGTGATCACAAGGTGATTGTGTTGCGTTCGGTTTGTTAGTGATGGTCTTGGTTGTGGTTCAGCAAAAATCAGAGATGACGCGGGTCGACGATAAAACCAGTTCGAATGTGCTGCCTTACAAACTACTGTTTCAGGTACTTCGCAGCAAAGTCTTCCGCGAATCCTCGGTAGTGCGGGGAGACTCGTAAGGATCGCTCATAATGGAGGTGGGTGGGAGGAGCCTGATTCAATGATCCGAATTCTTGGCGAATCCGGCTACGGAGATTGCGTTCCGGATCACGAACTTGGGCAGCGCAGGGTGATCAGCGACAGCTCAGGCCGACAACGAATTCGCAACAGGTGAACTCCGCTGAGTCCTCGCGAAACATGCATTGTTGTTGGCGATCGATAAAAATCGCCCGATGCCCAACGACTGCCGTGCCAACTGGGACTCAAGATCGGACCGGCCAACGGCAATCGACCTTGGCCGCCATGCGTGTGACCGGCCAACATCAGATCCACTCCGTTCCGACGACACCAATCGAATTGATCGGGGCTGTGAGACAGGCACAATCGAAAGCCAATGCTTTCATCAGAGATCAACGGGTCGTTCGGCCGAGTGAACCAGGGCCACTCATTCCCCAGCAACTGACAATCGAGCGAACGCAGCGACACCGTTTCAATCTTCCCGCCAACGTCAATCCATCCGGCGTCCGTCATTCGATCACGCACCACGCTCGGATCGGAAATGCGAGTGTCGTGGTTCCCGAGCACAAAGTAGCAACCGTCCTTCGCTCGCGCGGGTGAAAACAAATCATGCAACCAAGCCACACAAGGTTGCTTGTCGACAATGTCGCCGGTCAGTGCCATCAAGTCCGGCGACCACTGCGTGGCGATCGAAACCGCGTGAGCCGTGAAGTCAGGTGCGACTTGCCCAGTCAAATGAATGTCGGACAGATGAGCGATCTTGTAACCGTCCAGTTGCTCCGGCAAACCAACCACGGGCAACTCGATCTGCTCCACCGCCATTTCAAAGATCTGGTTCACCGGAACCTTCGCCGCCCATCGGCACTTGCGAGTCCGGGCCAACGTCAGTCCAGTTCGCTTCGAAACGTCATGCACCTCGACATCGCGTTTCGTAGGCACATGCTGGAATCTCCAAATCGGTCGCCACAACAACCACAGAAATCCAAACATAGCGCCCATCACCAAACAGAAGGCCGCATAAACCAGCAAAACAACCGGCAAGACTTCCGAGTCCGACTGACCGAGCACCCACTTGGAAATGGGCTGCCAAAAGATTGCACCCAGGATCAACGGCGTGACCCACGTTTCTGCAAATGCAATCTTTTCGGTTCGCTTGATCGTCGCTCTCTTCCACCCCAGAGAATTCAGCCGGTTGTAAAACGTCAGCCGCAGCCCCAAGTGACAGAACAAGACAACGGCCAGCAGCACGATGCGTGAAAACGGGTCCGAGAAAAAACTGTCCAAGCGATTGGCCGATGATTGAACTCGAGAAACGAACCCGTGAAACACGGTTGCCATCACTGGCACAAAATCAAATGTCTTCGTCCAAGGAAAAGAATTGTGACCACCGGGAGATATCGTCAACCCGATGGGGCCCCAAACGATCCAGACAAACGATCACGGAAGTTGTTTCGGCCGGATCTCTTTCCACACTTGGCAGTTCTTCGGACTCAGTGCCTCTGCCCAAGAAGAAATCTGACAATCAAACACGGCCAACCCTGCCGTGGGAAATCCGCAAGCGTGGTCCAACAATTCGCTCGCCGCAGAACTGATCCCTGGATTGTGCCCCAACACGAGCAAGGTTTTTGGTGCGTTTCCAGGTTCGCGATTGGTTTCCGGCAACCACTCTTCCGTCGATCGAATCATCTGGAAAATCATGGACGCCGTCGCCAGATAAAGATCCGATGAAAAAAAGCTTGGAACGGGCGTCCCCCAGCGAGAATTCAAAAACGCGGCCGTCTCGCGAGTCCGCTTGGAATCAGAGGACAGCAAAAAATCGGGCTGGCAGCCCTGCTCCTCCATCCATCCGGCGATTCTCGGCGCATCGCGTCGTCCCCGAGCATTCAAGGGCCGTTCGTGATCCGACAAACTGGCGTCGGCCCAGTCACTTTTCGCGTGACGCATCAAAATCAATCGCATTCGGTTTCGATCAGTCGGAGGGAAGACAAAGCGGTTTGAACCCGCAAAAGAACATATAGTACGCACAGGTTCCCATCCCAATTTTCGGACTTCAAAACATGCGTGCAGCTTCTCTTTCCCAGTTCTTGCCCTTGGATTTTGATTCCTTCGCTCGATCCAAGTTGCTCACACTCGGGTTGATTTTCACCACCTCGTCGCTGGCATCCGCCGACGACTGGTCCGGCTGGATGGGTGATCAACGCGATGGGGTCTATCGCGAATCCGGCATTGTGGACTCCATTCCGGAATCAGGGCTGAAACTCAAATGGCGAGCCAAAATTGCCGGTGGATACGCAGGCCCCTCGGTTGCGGATGGGCGTGTGTTCGTTTTCGATTACGCACGCCGTCAAGGCGAAGCTTTCAACGACCCTGGCAAGCGAGCGGACCTGTCCGGTGACGAACGACTGATCGTCTTGGACGCTGAATCCGGCAAAGAATTGTGGCGGCATGAATACGAACGTCCCTACAGCATTTCCTATCCCGCGGGACCTCGCTGCACCCCCACCGTGGATGGCGACCGAGTCTACATCCTCGGAAGCGAAGGCGATTTGCGATGCTTGTCGGTCACCGATGGCGAATTGATCTGGAGCCGAAATTTTGCCAGCGACTTCGGTGCGGAAGTGCCCATATGGGGATTCTCTTCGCATCCACTGATCGAAGGGGACCTGCTCTACACGATGGTCGGCGGTGAAGGACAAGGCGTGGTCGCGTTCGATAAAATGACCGGCGAAGTTCGCTGGAAACAACTCGACTGCAACGCGGGCTACGCCGCACCCTCGATTTTGAATCAGGGCGGTCAGAAAAAACTGCTGGTGTTCTCCCCCACCGGTGTGCACGGCTTGGACCTGATCAGCGGCGAACCCATCTGGAATGTTGAACTCAGCCCGATGTTCGATATGTCGATTGCGGTCCCTGCGGTTGAGGGCAATCGGATCTACGCCAGCGGGATCCGTACCGAATCGGTGATGTTCGAACTGAACGAAAACGCGACTGCCGCCACGGAACTTTGGCGTGGCGAACGAGATCACTCGGTCTTTTCCAGCAACAGCCCCGCCGTCTTCATGGACGGGGTGGTCTACGGGACTGATTGCAATGTCGGCGAACTGATTGCGTTTGATGCGGACAACGGCGACCGATTGTGGTCAACCTTCCAAGCCACCAAACCAGACGAAAAACGATTCATCAAACACGGCACTGCATTTTTGACTCGCTTGGGTGACTCCAACCGTTTCCTCATCTTCTCCGAAAATGGCGACTTGATGGTCGCGACTCTGTCCAAAGATGGTTTCGAAGAACATGGGCGTTTCCATGCGATCGAACCCACCGGCGAAGCCTTTGGCCGCTCAGTGGCGTGGACTCACCCTGCCTACGCGAACCAAACCGTTTTCATTCGGAACGACCAGGAAATCGTCGCCTACAACTTGGCAAAACCGGAGTGAGTTTCTGCCACCTGAATTCCAAAGTCCCGAAAAGCCTCGGTGTTCATCCACCGAGGCTTTTTCAATGGCTATCGACGATGATCTGGCCGACAAAAAGCCAAACGGCGGTGAATGCGATGCCCAAGGCGGTGTGAATTGCGTCAACGTTCATATTTGTCTCAAGCCGATGGCGTGATCTCGCGTGAAACACGAGACCGCGCATGGAAAACGGATACAAGGCCGTTTCCATGGCCTGAATTAAGCTGCCGCGATCATGCGGAAGCAGACGAATTCGTTTCATCGACACACAATGGAAGTGTGTCTTCTTGAGTTATCGGCATGGCTCCGAAACAATTCGATGAAAAATCGCCGCGCCCGCACAAATTGACTCAACCGAACACCCGCCCCCAAACAACACACTGAGCAAACCGATGAAGTACTGGTTGATGAAGACGGAACCGAACACGTTCAACATCGATGATTTGGCTGAGCAACCCGACCAAATCACTTGCTGGGAAGGCGTCCGCAACTACCAAGCTCGCAATTTGCTCCGGGACGAGATCGAAGAAGGCGATCGAGTCCTGTTCTATCACTCCGCTTGCAAAACGCCTGCGGTCGTTGGACTGGCGACCGTTTCTCGCGGCGGCTATCCCGACCACCATGCCTGGGACAAAAAGAGCCATTACTTCGACCCCAAAAGCACCCCCGACTCACCGACCTGGTTCATGGTCGACATTCAACTTGAAAAGAAACTGGACCGCCCGGTCACCCTGGCTGAACTCCGAGAAGAAGCCACTCAGGCGGGCAGCCCCCTGGTGGACATGATGTTGTTGCGAAAAGGCAGCCGACTTTCTGTCCAACCGGTGACCAAGAAGCAGTTTGACCGCGTCATCAAATTGTCAAAGAAATGAACCGCTAAGGCGGAGACCATCGAATTCCCAGCAATCCAGTTCGACTGCGATCAATCCGTGAAGTCGATTCGCTCCCCCGATCCATCCCACTTGGGCGTGGGGTGTTCGATCTCGCCCTGCCGAACACGTTGTTTTTCCGACAGCAACCGCAGGTGCTCCCTCAGAAACAATTTCGGCAAACTCTGGTCCGCCCGTCTCAATCGGTAAGCGATTCGCCCTTTGCGGCGAACGAAGTACATGCCGATCACTTCTCCCACAAACAGATCCCGCTCCATTCCGAGCCCGATCGTTTCGACTTCATCCCCCAAATCCAAGTCCTCTGCCTTGATTTGCAACCACAGGGCCGGCCGCAACCGAAACGCCCATTTCCCATAGCAACAGTGGTAGTAGATGCCATCGAAAGAATCGCGTCGGATGACGCGTTCGCTAGGCAAAAGCTTCGAAACGACGGGGAGATCGTCCGGATGAATCCACCCCTGACCGTCTTCCGGCCAACGCGGATAAATCCCGTACTGTGGAAATTCAATCAAGGCATCGCTCTTGGGATCCAATGAAATCGACCGTGCCCTCGCGATTCACGTGAGAACTGGAACACGACCACCGATTTTAACAAACCAGACCGAGCTTTCGTGCGTCTGACTCATGAACCACTCGCGCTCAGAGCGATGCCTGCCCCGATCAAGAGAAATTCTCGAGACGCTCTTCGATCGTTGTCCTCCAACTTCGATGCACCGAAGACTGCATTGTGGGGTTGGAGACTGTCCGGCGGATTTGGTTCAATATGAGCAAAGTCAGCTGCCCCTCCGCGAGCGGCTCCCTCCATTCTCCCTTTAAAAGTGTGCCATGACTGTTCGTGCTTTCGTTTTGTCGCTGGTTGGAATTTCAACCTTCGGTTTGACTGCAGGCCCCGCCTCCCCATCCTTTGCGGCGGATCCCGCCCAAGGAGAGGTCACTCACAAAGTGTATTTCGATGTCTCGATTGGCAATGAACCAGCGGGAAGGGTCGTGATCGGGTTGTTCGGGAAAGATGTCCCCAAGACAGCCGAAAACTTCCGTGCGTTGTCGACAGGCGAAAAAGGCGAAGGGAAAGCGGGCATCCCCTTGGATTTCGAAGGCAGCGCGTTTCACCGTGTCATTCCCGGGTTCATGCTGCAAGGCGGTGACTTCACCGCAGGCAACGGAACCGGTGGCGAGAGCATTTACGGAGAAAAGTTTGCGGATGAGAACTTCAAATTCCAACACACCACCCCGGGTCTGCTGAGCATGGCAAACGCCGGTCGAAACACCAACGGCTCGCAATTCTTCATCACCGTTGCCGCCACCCCCTGGCTCGATGGCAAACACGTTGTCTTCGGTCGCGTGGTGGAAGGCATGGACGTCGTCAAGAAAGTCGAAGCCCAAGGCAGCCAATCCGGTCGCACTCGCCAATTGATCAAGATCACCGAAGCCGGCGAAGTGAAATAACAGCAAACCTCCGTTTGGAACGGCATCCAACGCCTCTCCACACAAACGCACGCGTCGTCGACTTGGAATCTTGCTCCAAGTCGACAACGCGTTTTTTTATGCTCACGCAACATCGCTCGCCTGAGGAACAGCTGACTCAATCGACAACCACGATCCAGCCACCTCCGTGATAGACTGGTGGCTACCGTGAAACACGCCTCTGTTTTCTCCAACCCGACCGAGTCTCCATGGGTTTCGGAAACCGTTTTCAAGCTCTCTTCCAAATCGCGAGCCAATGGCCGTGGCTCTTGCTGGTTTTGGTGAGTTTGCCATTGGTGGTCGCGGCATTTTGGTTGCGGATCTACCCCACCCGTCGCTGGGTGGCTCTGCTGGGTACGAGTGTTGTCCTCAGTGTCGCGGTGGTCTTCTTTCCTAGCCTCTTGGTCGTCCTTGGATTGTTCGACGGATTGGTCTTCACGGTCACCGCAATTGACGGCCTTCTCCATCTCTTTGCCACCAAAAAGATGCTCGGAAACGGCTTGACCGTGGAACGAAGCGTCTCTCGGACCGGTTCGCTCGGGGTCCCGCTGGACAGCTCCCTCTCGCTGCAAAACCACACTCAGATGCGAATGAAAGGCGTCCTTCGTGACGACGTTCCAAACTCCTTCGTATCAGATCCCGAAGAACACCAGTTGGATTTGCCCCCCGGATTGCAATTGCAACTTCGTCGAAAACTCACACCTCACCGACGAGGTGCCTTCCAGATGGATCGCGTCGATCTCAAACTCATCAGCCCTCTGGGACTGTGGCAGCGACATATTTCTCGCACCCTCGAAAGCCCGCTGAATGTCTTTCCCGACATGAAACAACTGTCGGACTACGCCTTGTTAGCTCGAACCGATCGCTTGAGCCTGATCGGAGTCCGGAGAACTCGTCGAATCGGGCAAGACAGCGATTTCGAACGACTTCGCGATTACACACGCGATGACAGCTATCGCCACATCGATTGGCGCAGCACCGCTCGCCGAAACAAACTCACCGTCCGACAATTTCAAAGCGATCAAAGCCAACGCCTCATCTTTCTGCTCGATTGCGGCCGAATGATGACCAACCAAAGAAACGGCTACTCCCTTCTCGATCACGCACTCAATTCCATCTTGATGATGTCTTACGTGGCACTCCATCAAGGCGATTCTGTCGGGATGATCTGTTTCAGCGACACGATCCACGCCTATCTCCCACCCAAGGGCGGGGCCAGCCAGATGAATCGCTTGCTTCAAGCCGGTTTTGACCAATTCCCGCGAATGGTTGAATCCCGCTACGACCAAGCCTTTCTGTACCTCAATTCCCACTGCAAACGACGCTCTCTCGTCACCCTGACCACCAACATCGTCGACGAAGTCAACGCAGAAGTGGTCGCCGACCATCTCACCAACCTGACTGGCACCCACTTGCCCCTCGCAGTTGTGCTCCGCGATCGAGAAATGTTCGATGCGGCAGACTACCCCGCAGAAATGCTGCAGACCGCTGGAAACGTCCAGCACTCCAACATGCTCGACGAAACTCGGACCTACCGTGCCGCCGCCGCGGCCGAAATGCTCGTTTGGCGGGAAGAAGTCCTCTCAGGGCTCCGGCACAAAGGAGTTCTAGTCGTCGACGCCTTCCCAGACGAACTCAGCGCCCCCATGGTCAACCAATACTTGCAGGTCAAAGCCAAACACCTGCTCTAACGATTGCAACAAACGCAACAGAAACGGCGGTCGAGGCGACGAAATCTCTCTCCCTCATCCGCACCCACTTCACAAGCCGATTCCTTTGGATGTCTACCAAACCAAAAGACAAGTCAAACGGAGCGTGATCGGATGTGGAGAAGTCTCTTTTTAGCCGTCGGAATCATGATGGTGATCCTGGGCGTTGAAACCATGCTCATCGACTCCGCCACCGTCTACGCAGCTGCCGAATCCAGTGCTGCTGAGTTCATGGATCCGGGAGTGACTCCCGCCCAAACCACCAAGGTCTGGACACCAACCGAGCGATTTCCTTGGGTGATGCTCGCAGTCGGTGCCGTGGTCATCCTCTACGCCATCACCCTTCCCAAACGCTGGGGACGAAGCGGAGACTGAAACCGGTCTTTCGACTGACTGAAAACCGAAAACGCCACGCATCAACCCGATGATCGTGGCGTTTTTGCTGCGCTATCAGAATCAGAACACTGATGCAGGCATCAATCCAAGCAAAACCCCGCAACGAACCAGACAATCAAACGCGGCCAGGCTATCCGAGCAATCGAAAGACAAGAACCACACTGGCGTGCTCTGCCCGATTCAACGCCCCAAAGGGGAAAACAGGTCGCCGCAACGTGCATCCAGGGCCCAAGCGATCCTGAAACCGCCGAAATCAAATCAAGCCACCTCAGCGAAGCGTGCCCGATCAGCAGTTTTGATCGCTACTCGCTGGCAACTAGTGGTCTGTTAAAGCTAAAAGTTAGGGTTGGTCGTAGTGGAGGAGGCCACGAGTCCTTGGATTTGACGCCAGTTCAGGACTCGTGGCCTCGTCCACCACCCAAAAACAAGTCGTGACAGACCACTAGCCACTAGCCACTAGCCACTAGCCACTAGCCACTAGCCACTAGCCACTAGCCACTAGCCACTAGCAACTAGCAACTAGCAACTAGCAACTAGCAACTAGCAACTAGCAACTAGCAACTAGCAACTAGCAACTAGCAACTGGCAACTGGCAACTGGCAACTGGCAACGGATCTCGAATATTCGGTGCGCGCATAAAAAAACCCTCCTGAGAAAACTCAGAAGGGTTTTTAAAAATCCGGCAAGACCTACTTTCACGCTGGTGGGCACTATCATCGGCTCTGAAAGCTTGACTACTGTGTTCGGAATGGGAACAGGTATAACCTTTCAGATATGATCGCCGGAAAGACCTCACGACGAATGTTTCGCCGCCGTAAGGCCAGTTGTTTGGTAGTTGAACAAGTTAACTTCTTGAAGCCGATCCGATTGGACCGCATGAGTGCGGGATATCGGTGGCCAAACTTTCGCCCGTTAGTATTGGTTTGCTTAATGCATTACTGCACTTACACGTCCAACCTATCAACCTGGTAGTCTTCCAGGGGGCTTTCGACTAATGTCTACGAATCCTTATCTCTGGGCGGGCTTCACGCTTAGATGCTTTCAGCGTTTATCCTTTCCGAAGTTAGCTATCCAGCCATGCCGCTAGCGCGACAACTGGTACACCAGAGCTTCGTCCAACTAAATCCTCTCGTACTAAAGTTGAATCCCATCAAGATTCGAACGCCCACGGCAGATAGGGACCGACCTGTCTCACGACGGTCTGAACCCAGCTCACGTACCACTTTCATTGGCGAACAGCCAAACCCTTGGGAGCTTCTACACCCCCAGGATGTGATGAGCCGACATCGAGGTGCCAAACCGCATCGCCGCTGTGGACGCTCGGATGCGATAAGCCTGTTATCCCCGGAGTACCTTTTATCTGATGAGCGATAACCCTTCCATTCGGGATTACCGGATCACTAAGGCCAACTTTCGTTCCTGCTCGACTTATGAGTCTCGCAGTCAAGCACACTTATACCTTTACGCTCTACGCCTGATTGCCGACCAGGCTGAGTGTACCTTTGCACTCCTCCGTTACTCTTTGGGAGGAGACCGCCCCAGTCAAACTGCCCGACTGACACTGTCCTTTGCCCCGTTTCAGGGGATCAAAGTTAGAATTAAAATATGACCAGGCTGGTATTTCAACAACGACTCCCTCTACACTAGCGTGCAAAGTTCAAAGTCTCCCAGCTATCCTACACAAGACATATCTCAACCCAATAGCAGCCTACAGTAAAGGTTCACGGGGTCTTTCCGTCTAACCGCGGGTATGTGGCATCTTCACCACAACTACAATTTCACCGGGTCGGTGGTTGAGACAGTGCTCCAATCGTTACGCCTTTCATGCAGGTCGGAACTTACCCGACAAGGAACTTCGCTACCTTAGGACCCTCATAGTTAGGGCCGCCGTTTATTGGGGCTTCGGTCGCCAGCTTCGTCCCGAAGGACTAACCGTCTTCCTTAACCTACCAACACCGGGCAGGCGTCAGTCTCTATACATCCACTTGCGTGTTAGCAGAGACCTGTGTTTTTGATAAACAGTCGTTAGAGCCGATTTTCTGTGGCCTCCAACAGCGTGAACCGTCGGAGGCGCCCCTTATCGCGAACTTACGGGGCCATTTTGCAGAGTTCCTTAACCACCGTTCTCCCGAGCGCCTTAGAATTCTCATCTCGCCTACCTGTGTCAGTTTTAGTACGGTCACAGGGCACATAACTTAGCGGCTTTTCTTGGACGTCCTTCCAATGACTTCGAGAACTTGGATGCTCTCGAGCTCAACCTTGGCTCATGTCAGGTCATTTATCCCCCAACACCTCAGTTTTCGCTACGGACATTTCTATTCGTACCGCTCACTTTCTGGACGCCGTCCCCGCATCGAAGTACCCTTGTGGCGAAGGAATATTGACCTTCTATCCATCGTCTACGCCTTTCGGCCTCGACTAAGGTACCGGCTAACCCTGGGCGGATTTACCTTCCCCAGGAAACCTTAGGCTTTCGGCGAACAGGATTCTCACCTGTTTTATCGTTACTCATTCCGGCATAATCACCCGATGACCCCGACACCGCTCGTTACCGTACGGCTCGTATCTGGTCATCGGCGCTCTCCTACCACTCTAGATAAATCTAGAATCCGCTGCTTCGGTGTACTACTTACTCCCGTTCATTATCGGCGCAGAAATGCTCGACTGGTAAGCTGTTACGCACTTTTTAAATGGTGGCTGCTTCTAAGCCAACATCCCAGCTGTCACGGCACTTCAACTTCCTTAGTGACTAAGTAGTACTTCGGGACCTTAGCAGGCGATCTGGGTTGTTTCCCTCTCGACCCTGGAGCTTATCCCCCAGGGACTGACTGCCGAGATAATTTTACCGGTATTCGGAGTTTGGTTCGGTGGGGTACCCTTGGAAGGGCCCCCATCCGATTCAGTATCTCTACCCCCGGTAAATAGTGGCTCGACGCTATCCCTCAAGATATTTCGGAGAGAACGAGCTATCTCCTGGTTTGATTACACTTTCAGTCCTCCCCACAGGTCATCCCCTCAGTTTTCAACCTAAGTGGGTTCGGTCCTCCACGCAGTTTAACCCGCGCTTCAACCTGCCCATGGGTAGATCACACAGGTTTCGCGTCTGCAGCAACCGACCAACGCCCTATTCAGACTCGGTTTCCCTTGGGCTTCGTTCCGTCAGAACTTAACCAAGCCGGTTACCACAACTCGCCGGATCATTATGCAAAAGGCACGCCGTCACACATTAAAATAGTGCTCCGACCGCTTGTAGGCACATGGTTTCAGGTTCACATTCCTCCCCTAGCAGGGGTTCTTCTCACCATTCACTCACGCTACTGGTTCGCTATCGGTCGTTAGAGAGTATTTAGCCTTACGGGATGGTCCCCGCGGATTCAGTCCAGGTTTCACGTGACTGGACCTACTCAGGTGCTTCTAAGGTGAGACAATATTTTCGCGTACGGGGCTGTCACCCTCTGTGGCCGACCGTTCCAAGTCGTTTCACTAACACGTCTCAATCCCATATTGAAGTCCTACAACCCCGAGAAGGAAACCTTCTCGGTTTGGGCTATTCCGATTTCGCTCGCCGCTACTGACGGAATCGATTTTTCTTTCTATTCCTCTGGTTACTTAGATGTTTCAGTTCACCAGGTTGTTACATACACACCTATGTATTCAGTGTGCTGTTGTCGGGAACCCCGGGATCATCGCTTGTGTGTCAACTTCCCCAGGCTTTTCGCAGACTTCCACGCCCTTCTCCTTCTAACGCCAAGACATCCCCCATGTGCCCTTAATAGATTGGCCACCGAAATCCCGAACTCAAAACGCAGACCCGAACCACACCCTCTTGCGAGAGCATCGAACCGGCACAACATCTTGGTTTCAAGCTTCAGTGCTATCTAGTTAACGATATCACACAGTGGCTCAACACTTCTCATCGAGAAGCTGCTGAACCGCTCAAGAATCCAATCAGAATCAAATCACTGCCGTCAGTTTCTTTCGAAACTCTCTTGCAGCGACGCTTCCGAAGAACTTATTACCCTACTGACAAATGCTCCTGAACCCCGGAAAAAGGTTCACTCACATCCGTCGCATGGTGCTCTTTTCAGATGCCAACTACCAAACAACCAAATTTTCAAAAATCAATTTCCCGGATGCTCGCTAGGCGAGGACCCGAGAGACGCTGCTAAAAACAGCCGGTCAATCTCTTGCGTTGAGCGTTAGAGATCAGCCGGTCGCCTTTAAGCGAGCGAGGAAGTTAGCGACTTGCTAACTTCGAGTCAAGGGGAAGAAGCGATGAATTTTTAAAAAGTTTCAAAGCTGACTTCAACTTGTTTGCCGCGTTGCAGACCTTTGCTCAACCCTTTGAAAGAGTGTCGCAGAGACTTGCTCAGCGGCGGGACAGGAAAGATAGCGAGCCGGCGATTCTGGTCAACCCCGTCTTGTCTCATTTCTGAAGAAAACTTTGATTCTTCGTGAAGTGTTTCAGACGGAAGCGTCTCAGAAGCAAACCGGGACTTCTCATCCCTGCTTGTTTCCAGTCACCCGCAGTGAGCGGGTGTCTTTCAACTTTCGGCTTTCCTCACCCTCTGACTTGAGTCAGTTTGTGATTTCAACCAAGTGGAGGTAGACGGACTTGAACCGACGACATCCTGCTTGCAAAGCAGGCGCTCTCCCAACTGAGCTATACCCCCGTGGTGTTGAGCTCCGAGGAGGAAGGGTGACGTTCCGTTTCAGAACGGGAACCTCACCCTGCCACCTCGAACCTCGAGTGGGCGTGCCAGAACTCGAATCTGGGACCTCGTCGTTATCAGCGACGCGCTCTAACCAACTGAGCTACACGCCCGTCAGGCCCACAGGACCTGATGGTTTCCGCCTCGCTTTCGTGAGGCGGGTCGGAAGTTTAGGAAGTTTTGGTTTGTTGTCAAACGCACTTTGGCCATGTTTTTGACCAATTCCTTCATTTCCGCGAGTGTTTTTTTCGGCTTCATCCACAGGAAGTCTTGAATCAACGTTCCCCCAGACGGCCAAATTCAGCCAAAATGCTTGTCCGCGGTCCGTGTCGTTCGGATCCAACACTCCATTTCGATGTGCAAGTCAATCAGAAGGATTTGTTTAGCTGCCATGAGTAAACACAACCGTTTTCCCGCGCCCTGGTCGATTCGAGGCTTCGTCCTCGGGGGCGGTTCGCTCGTCCTTTCCAGCCTATTGGCGACAACAGCATCCGCAGCTCCTCCTTCCGCCGCCGCCGCATTGGGGCTGAAACCGGTTCAGGACGGTGTGGAATTCGAACAAGTCGAATCGGGCGATGTCGAAAAATGTGAGGTTCGCGACATCGAACGAGATGACTGGTCGGGATGGGAAGTCATCGCCGGCGATGGCACCGTGCTGCGACGCTTCGCCGACACCAACGGCGACAAAAAGGTCGATCTGTGGTGCTATTTCCAGTTCGGCGTCGAGGTCTATCGCGATGTCGATGCGAATTTCAACGGCAAGGCGGACCAATACCGCTGGATGGGAACCGGAGGGACTCGCTGGGGCATCGACGAAAACGAAGATGGCCAAATCGATCGCTGGAAGATGATCTCAGCCGAGGAAACCACCCGAGAGTTGGTGGAATCATTGGCCAATTCCGATGGCAACCGCTTTGTCACACTGCTGGCGTCCCCCAAAGAACTGCAATCCGCCGGCCTGACCGGCGAACGCCTGGAAAGCTTGGTCAAAAAGGCCTCGCGAGCCGCTTCCAACTTCAAAAAGTTCGCTGCCACCCAACGTGCCATTGGCCCAAAATCGCAATGGATCCAGTTCGCCGCGGCGACTCCCGGGATCGTTCCCGCAGATGACATCGGGGTCAAAAAAGACGTGATGGCATACGAAAACGCCGTGGCCATGTACGAGTCCAATGGCCAATCGGGCCAAATGCTGGTCGGCACCGTGATCCGCATTGATGACACATGGAAATTGGTCGACCTGCCCGTCCTGGCCGAAACAGGCGAGCCAATTGCCCAGTCCAACGGCAATTTCTTCACCCCCGGTGGCATGGCCAACACAGGCGCTGGCATCTCATCGGCCGGGAACTCGAAGACACAAGAATTGGTCGGTGCGCTCGAAGCGGTTGACTCGCAAATGGTTGGCGAAGGCGATCCCAAAGCCCTCGCAACGCTGAACGAACGCCGTGCCGACATCGTTGAAAAACTGATCGCTGCCGCGGAAACTCCCGCCGAACGCGAAACCTGGACGCGACAATTGGTCGACACCGTCAGCGTGGCGACCCAGAGCGGAACCTACCCAGGTGGCCTGAAACGACTGAAAACGTTGGCCGCTTCGTTCCGCGATTCCAAGGGCGCCCAGTCCGACGCCATGCGGGCGTACACCGAGTATCAATTGATCGGAACCGAGTACATCGCTCGCCAAACCGGGGACGCCGACTTCGCGGAAAACCAGGTTTGGTGGTTGGAACAACTGACCGAATTTGCCGATCAGTACCCCCAAGCACCGGAAACGGCCGCCGCGAAACTGCAATTGGCACTCAGCAAAGAATTTGAGGACAAAGAAGCCGAAGCCCTTCGATTTTACAAAGAGGTCGCCAAAGATTTCCGCGGCACCGAAGCCGCCGAGCGCGCCGCTGGTGCGGTTCGTCGACTGGAATCCGAAGGCAAAGAAGTCGACCTCGAAGGCCGCACGGTCCAAGGCAAAGCCTTTCGCTTGAGTGCTCTTCGCGGCCGCCCGGTCGTGCTTCATTACTGGGCGACTTGGTGCGAACCCTGCAAGAACGACATGAAATTGCTGCGTGGCCTGCAAGCTCGCTATCAACGCGCCGGCCTGCAAATCGTGGGCGTCAACATCGACAACCAACTGGAACAAGCGTCCGAATTCCTGAAGACCAACGCCTTGCCGTGGGTTCACCTGCACGAAGATGGTGGACTGGAAAGCAGCCCCTTGGCCAAGCAATTTGGAGTGCAAACGCTACCAACCACGATGCTGATCGATTCCAAAGGACGCGTGGTCGACCACAACATCGGTGCCGCCGAACTGGATGACGCCATCGAGAAATTGCTGAAGTAGACGTCGCTGTCACAGTCGAATTTCAATCGGTGAGCAACCTTGGTTGCTCGCCGATTTTTTTGCGCAGGCAGGCATTTCCAACCCAAGAAACCCTCGGTTCAGGCCGCCAACGACGCTCAGGCGGCGTCGCCAACCACCAAACCGGCTTCGGTGATTCGGTACGGAACGATCGATTCCTCGCAGAAACTGCCACGATGTTTCGCGACACAGAGCGCCCGCCCCATCTTGTTTCCGTCGCGCGTTTTGCCCATCAGGATGATCGTGTTGGCATTGGACAACACATCCCCGCTCTGGATCGGCCGAGAGATCAAATCATCCAACATCACCTCGTGCGAGGTCGCTAGCAGCAGACTGCCAAGCTCCTGATGGTCGTATCCATGAGCCTGGATCGACTCCGCGTTCTCTCGAAAATGAACGCGAAACAGATCTCGGGCCAGCCAATCGTGCTCTTTGCGAAGGATCTGATTCTGAATGTATTCGATCAACTCGAACTGAATCGATTCAGCTGCCCGATCGACCGGCTCCACCCCATCGATCACCACTCGCCGGACCCCATGGGCAAAGTTGCCATAGAAAAACGCGATCGCGCGGTCCAGTTTTTTGGCCCGCTCGGACGACCAGCGACGCCAATCGTCGGCGTCCATGTCCGTGGAAGTCACTCGGCGGCCGGAATCGCGAAACAGATGCATGCTGTCGCGACGCATTTTTTCGCGGTTCCACACTTCACTCAACGCAACCGGTTCGTCTGCCGAAGCCTCGGACAATTGCCACTCGACCAAACGCTTGGCGTACTCGGAGTGGTTTTGCGAATCCCCTCTTGAGGTCAAGTCAAACACGATGCCGCGTTCGCCTTCCTGGGTTTGCCCTTGCTTGGCGAACTGAATCCCGAGCTGCGTTTTACCGATTCCAGTTGCTCCCAGCACGACCGTCATCGTTCCGGGCAACAGGCCTCCTCCCAGCATCTCATCCAAAGCGGGAATACCTGTATGCAATCTCTGACTCATGGTGCGTCCATTCTCGCGGGGTTTTAAGAATTCAAAAGCAGATGCTCGGCAGCGATTCGTCCGCTGTCCATGGCCCCCTGAATGCTGGGCGTCTGACAGTGATCGCCCGCGATCCACACCCCTGCCCTACCCTGCCCTGCCCCGCTGTCGTCTGCGGAAGGAGCTGCACCCGATGACATTTCGGGTAGAGACACATTGCCGTCTCCTAAGTTCGCCCGCCGCCAATCTTCCCACGCAGGTGATTTCACCACCGTGTCCAGTGACATTTTCGGTAGCGAATAGGGAACTCGAAAAACACGCCGCAGTCTCCACCGCATCGCCTCTTCCCCGAACCAATCCTTCAATTGCGATCTCACTCGAGCATCCAGGGCCTCGTCGTCCAGACCGTCCGCTGGCTCATGATCGCTGTCGACGCTGATCGAAACCAACGCCTTGCCAGGCGGCGCGTACGACGGCGCCACATCGCTCAACACCACGGCACTCTGAATCGGCCCCGACTCATCGCCTCGCAACATCAGCAACCGATGCGAATCCGGTGATTGCTCGGCCGAGTAATACAAATTGGTCGTTCCGAACCAGGGCGTCGCGATGGACTCCATCCCCAACAATCTCGCCGCCGCACTCGCAGGCGTCGCGATCACCAGGTGCCGGCACATCACCGCCGTCCCATCGGACAACACCACTCGGTGCCTGGCATGACCTGGCAACTCACTCCCAACCGCGGTCCGCTCCGATTCCGAAAGCGACTCGATGGATTTCACGGTCGTACGAAATTGCACCGATCCTCGCGGCAACGATTCTGCCAACTGCCGGGGAATCGCCGCCATTCCATCCGCGGGAACGGCAATCTCGCCACGGGCAAACATCCGAAACACAAACTCCAACATCCGGCTGGACACCGAAAGCGACTCATCCAAGAACACCCCGCCCAAAAACGGACGGAAGAACTGGTCAATGATTCGTTCACTGAAACCCTCCGCTTGCAAGCGATCCATGGTCGATGACGCTGGTCGCTCGTACAAATCCGACAAGGAACCACGCAAGCTGTCCCGACGCAATTTCGCGATCCGCAGCTTGTCCGCCAAGGAACCAACGGGATTCATCGCCGACGGAATCGCTTGCCCCGGTCTTCGCCAGGGATCTCCCAAAACCCGAAACTGACCGTTTTGGCGGATCAAGGCCCCAGGTTCGAAGGGACGCAACCGCAGCCCGTCATAATCCAGAAAACGCCGGCAGGCGGGATACGCCGTGAGCAGAACTTGAAAGCCATGGTCCAGCGTGAACCCGTCGACCACGTCACTGCGAACGCGACCACCCACCCGATCGGTCGCTTCCAAAATCCGAAATTCGCGGCCCGCCTCTGCCAACACGCGACCGCAAGTCAGCCCAGCCAATCCTCCACCGATGATCAACGTTTCCGTGAATGATTTGTCGGTGAATGATTCCGAATCACTCATATCAGGTGGTAACCCTTGGCGGTCAGTTTTTGAGTCAACGCTCGCTTGGCGGCGTAGTCGCCGTGCACCAATCGAATCTCCTTGGGTGCATCGGCCATTCCGTCGACCAACGCGATCAAATCTTGCTGATCGCCGTGCGCTGAATAACCGGTCAACTGATGCGTTTTGGCTCGCACATCGTATCGGCGACCATCCAAACGCACCCATTCGCTCCCGCGAGAGATGTGATTTCCCGGCGTGCCTCCCGCTTGATAGCCCGCAAACACGATGTCGGTCTCTTCTTGGCCAATGAACTCTTTGAGGTAATTGACCACCCGCCCTCCCGTGCACATGCCACTTCCGGCAATCACCACCGCGGGCAGTTTGTGCTGAGACAAGTACCGAACCGTTTCTTTGTGTTCGGTGTGGCTGCCGACCGTCGTCAGGTTTTCGAACACCAGCGGTTGATCGTCGGTTTCCAGTGTCACCTGAGCCTCTTCGCCCCAGTGCGATTTCATTTCCTTGTACAGCGCGGTGAAACGCGAGGCGAGTGGCGAATCGACGATCACATCGACTCGTTTCATCAGCGTTCGATGTTCCGTCTCTTGAATGCGTTCAAAGATGGCGTTGAGCTCATACAACAACGCCTGGGTACGCCCCAGCGAAAAGGCCGGCACGATGGTCACGCCCGAATCATCCAGTGTTCGCCGAATGACTGCCTCCAGTTCCGCTTGTCGATCGGCCTTGGGTGGATGCAACCGATCCCCGTAAGTGCTTTCGAGCACCAACAAATCCGCTCGCTCTGGACTGACCGGCGGATTCAAAAGCGGGTTGGTTCCCGCTCCCACATCACCACTGAAAACAGCCCGCCGACCGTCCGCCAATTCGATCTCGAACATGGTCGACCCCAGCACGTGACCGGCCGGCAACAACCGGACCTTCACCCCGCCGGGACAGTCATGCCACTGATGGTAAGCGAGCGGCACCAACAGCTTTCGAATTTTCCCCAGAAACTGCTTGATCAGCCGCTTGGAACGCGTGAACCCAATCTTCAAGGCGTCTTCCATCACCAGCGGCAACAACTTCGCCGTCGGAACACTGCACAGGATGGGATGGCTGAATCCCGCCGCCAACAAATAGGGAATCCGGCCCGCGTGATCGATGTGCACGTGGGTCAGCAACAGTGCCTGGATCCCTCGGAGCGAAAACTCGATCTCAGGGTTGGGCCTCTTCCGAGCGTCCTCGCCTTGGAACAAGCCACAGTCAACCAACAAACTCTTGGAATCATCGACCCAAAGTTGGTGACAAGAACCAGTGACACCGTCGTGTGCACCGTGGTGAACCAATTTCATAAGCGACATCAGAAGCAAGACAAGGAGAAACAACGCGAGCGGTCCGTCACATCACCGCAGCAGTTTACCACGCGGGGAATGGGTCGAGGGCCCGCAGCGAGATCCCGCCCGATGACCAAACGTGTCACGCCTCCGTCCGATGTCTTGGGTGTCGCCGCTTCTCCCCCCTTCGAAACACCCCAGGACACCTCCCATGGCCAAGTTTTACGTGCAATCAGGTACTTTCCGCAGTGTTGTCGCCGCTGACTCGGCTCGCAAAGCCGCTTTGTGGGCGGTCCACCAAGTCATGCAGCAAGTCCTGCCGACGGACGAAGACAACGACTCACTGCCCGCATCCGGGACCAACAACAACCCCGCCAGCCAGTCGCCAGACTGCCAGTCCCCCGCCAGCCCGCCCGCTGGATCCACGCCGGTCGCGGTCCTGGACGGCCGAGTCCGAATCAGTGAACGCGGTTACGATCGCAACGACTGCGCCGAGATGCCGACCATGGAAGTCGTCGCGGAGTGGAACCAGATGGTGCTCACCCTCGATCGACTGCAACAAATGATGCGGCGTGCGTGATTTCCTCGAATTCCGCCGTGCGCGTTTTCGAAACAGATTTACGCAGCGGCGCAAGACTCGATCCAAGTCGGTTGCTAGCCTATTTCGAATCCCACACGGCTTCGACGATTGCCTTGGGTTGGGACAGTCTCTCTCAACAGACCTCCCCACCCCAAGACGGTTGTGGATCCGATCCCCCTTTTCACGAACTCGTGATCGATGGAGATCCAGTTGTTAACCCAGCATCGACGAATCGCTCTGCTCACCGATGGTGCCTCCACGCCGTTCCTGGCCAAGACCGCCATCAGCCTGTTGCGCTATCGCAGCCCTGACATGGTTGCGGTGATCGACCAAGAGCATGCGGGCAAAACCTCAGCGGAACTGTTCGGTGCAGGCGACGCCCCCATCGTCACTCAGTGGTCGCCCGAATTGGACTGCGATGCGATCTACATCGGCATCGCCCCTCCCGGAGGCAAACTCCCCCACGCCTGGCGTCCTCAACTGGAAGCCGCCATTCGTGCGGGCGTCGATGTGGTTTCAGGACTTCACGACTTCCTTTCCGAAGACAGCGAATGGTGTCACCTCGCGAAGCAGTCGGGGTCTCAAATCATCGATGTCCGCAAGAACCACTGGAAAGAAACTGCCACCGGGAAACCCTTCCGTGAAGAGTGCGTTCGCATCCATGCAGTCGGGCACGATTGCAGCATCGGCAAGATGGTCACGACAATCGAAATCGATCGAGGCCTTCAAGCCGCAGGCAAATCGTCCCGCTTCCTCGCAACTGGCCAAACCGGAATCATGATTTCCGGCCGCGGCGTTCCCGCGGACTGTGTCGTCTCCGACTTCGTCAACGGTGCCGTCGAATACCTGGTGCGTGACAACGAGGACGCCGACTTTCTGATCGTGGAGGGACAAGGCAGCATTTCCCACCCGGCCTATTCCGCGGTCACCCTGGGCTTGCTGCATGGCTGTGCCCCACAGGGATTGGTGTTCTGCTACGAAGCCGGTCGCAGCGAAGTCAAAGGATTCGATGGTTGTGCCATCCCACCGCTCGAGCAACAGATGCAGGCAATCGAACAACTCGCGAATTTGCGTGGACCTTCTAAGTTCATCGGTGTTTCAATCAACACTCGAAACCTGTCGCTTGAAGATGCCAAACGCGAAGTGGAACGAGCCGAACATCGATTCGGTTTGCCGGCCTGCGACGTTTACCGCGACGGTGCTGACAAACTGGTTCAAGCCGCGTTGGAACTGCAAACCGCATGCGTTCCCAGCGCCCTGCAGGAGACCGACGCGTGACACTGACCATGTATCCAATTCGCTTGCCCCTGCGCGACCCGTTCACAATCTCGCGAGGAACCATCACGCACCAAGACAGCCTGGTCGTCGCGTTGGAACATGGCGGGATCACGGGCTACGGCGAAGTCACCGCCAACGACTACTACGGGCACACGCTTTCCGCGATGAGCGATGCTCTAAAAAGCCTGAGCGAGGACGATCTGGCAATGTGTTGTGAGCACCCGCCGGAGAACCATTGGCAGCGTCTATCAGAGCAACTCGGCGGTGACATGTTCTCGCTGTCAGCACTGGACATGGCCAGCCACGACTGGCACGCACGAAGTTCCGGATCGACGCTTTGGCATCACTGGGGACTGACATGGAACCCCGATCTGCAATCCAGCTTCACGATTGGCATCGATTCGATGGAAGAGATGCGGCGAAAGCTGGACGCCGACTCCGGCTGGGACCTCTACAAGATCAAACTGGGCACCGAATACGACCTGGAAATCATCCGCCAACTTCGTCAATGCACCACGGCGACTTTTCGCGTCGATGCGAATTGCGCCTGGTCGGCTCAACAGACAATCGACTACTCAAAAGAACTTCGGCACTTGGGCGTTCAATTCATCGAACAACCCCTGCCCCGCTCCGCCGATCCCGCTGACAAGCAACGCGTGTTCGAAGAATCATCGCTTCCAATCATCGCGGATGAAGACTGCCAAACCGAAGCCGACTTGAAAACTTGCTTCGAATTCTTCCACGGAATCAACGTCAAACTTTGCAAGTGCGGCGGGCTGACCCCGGCTCGCAAGATGCTGACCGAAGCCAAACGGCACGGCAAACTCACGATGGTCGGGTGCATGGTGGAATCGCCCATCGGCATCAGCGGAGCCGCCCAGCTCGCGCCGCTGCTCGATTTCGCCGATTTGGATGGGGCGAATCTGATCTCAGACAGCCCCGCCCATGGCGTTGAAGTCATGCGTGGGCACCTGAAGCTGCCAGTCCAATTGGGAACCGGTGCGGAATTGGTCCCCACCGCCCTGCCCCACTTCCTGATCCAGTGAACCACTTAGCAATCCTCTGCTTCCTGTGTTTCGTTTCACCCAGCCACAACGCACGATCATGAACCACGAACAGCTCTCCGGTCACATCGTTCCGAAACGATCCCTCGTCCCACCGACGCCCTTCGTTGGACGAAACAGCCGAGCAGCTTCAGCGAGCTGGCTGGCAGGAATTGCGTTGGTGTTCATGACTTCGACCTCCCTGCATGCCGACGAATCACCCGCGGCAAACGCCACGGAGCATGACTACCGCCAACTCATCGAGCAGCTGAACCAGTCGATTCGTTCCGAGATGGGACAGAAACAAATCCCAAGCTTCTCGATCGCCTTGGTGGCGGATGGGAAGGTTGTCTCCTCCGCAGGATTTGGATTCCAAGACACCAGCAAAACGGTCCCAGCATCCGGGCAAACGGTTTATCGAGTCGGCTCGATCTCCAAGCTGCTGACCGACGTCGCCTTGATGCAACTGGTCGAGAAAGGTGAACTTGATTTGGATCAACCCATCCAAAAGGTGTTGCCTGAATTCAAGATTGCCGATGCCGAACACACTTCGAAAATCACGCTTCGGCAACTGACGCAGCACCGCGCCGGCATCGTCCGTGAATCACCGGTGGGGAACTACTTCGACCCCACTGAACCAAGCCTCGAAGCAACTGTCGCCAGCCTTGCAAGCACGCCATCCGTTTATGCTCCGGGCAGTCGAACGAAGTACTCCAACGCGGGCGTGTCCGTCATCGGACAGGCGGTCGAGCAAGCCGCCGGGATGCCGCATCCCGACTACGTCCGAGAACAGGTGCTCAAACCACTTGGGATGAAACACACCAGCTTCGAAAAAGACAAAGCCCTGGCAAAGCACACCGCCGATGGTTGGATGTGGGGCTATGACCGCCCAGCGTTTGCCGCCCCTGAATTCCTGCTGGGCACCGGTCCCGCAGGGAACCTGTATTCCAGCGTGGAAGACCTGGCCCAGTTCAGCTTGTTCGTGATGGGGCAGCATCCCAAGAAAATTCTCGAGGACGCTTCGCTCACCGAAATGCTGCAACCCGGTGAGACCCCCGATGGGAAGCCATTGCCCTACGGAATCGGTTTTCGAATCAGCGACTTTCACGGCCATCGTCGTGTCGGTCATGGAGGGGCCGTGTATGGATTTTCAACTCAGCTCGAAATTTTGCCCGCTGAACAGATCGCTGTCATCGCTGCCAGCTCACTCGACGGAACGAACAACTGGATCACTCGCATTTGCGATCAAGCACTTGAGGGCATGCTCGCCGTCCGAAGCGGCAAAGAAATCCCACCCTCCGTCTCCACCGAGCCAGTGCCCCGCTCACGGGCTCGTAGCTTGGCCGGCATCTACTCCTCCAGGCCCGGCGACGCCTCTCGAACGGTGACGGTGGACTGGATCGGCGACCGCCTGCTGCTGTGGAAGGGAACGTTCCAACGAGAAATCCGCAGCCGCTCGGACACGGGCGAACTGGTCCTGGACGATCGCTTTGGGTTCGGCACAACGATCCGACAAGACAAGTCATACCTGGTCATCGACGATGCGACCTACACGCGACTTTCCGATGCTCCCCCGCCAGAAATTCGCGACGAATGGCGAGACCTCATCGGGGAGTACGGCTGGGACCACAACACGCTTTTCATCCTCGAACGCCACGGCCAACTCCACGCTTTGATCGAGTGGTTCTATTACTACCCGCTCACTCCGGTTGGTAAAGATCGCTTCGCTTTCCCCGACCACGGCCTTTACCACGGCGAAGAGCTGGTTTTTCAACGTGAAGAATCAGGCGAGATCACCGAAGTCATCGCCGCCCAGGTTGGCTTTGAAAAACGCGAGGTGGGAACCAAAGCCGGCGAGACCTTCAAAATCAAGCGGGAACTTCCTGTCGACAAACTGCGAGAACTGGCTGAGTCTGCCGAACCTCCTCGTGAAGAAGGTGATTTCCGTGCCTCCGAACTGACCGAACTGACCAAGCTCGATCCCAGCATCCAATTGGACATCCGCTACGCGACGACCAACAACTTCATGGACACGGTCTTCTATCAACAACCGCGCGCGTTCGCGCAGCGTCCCGCCGCCGAAGCCGCCGCGAAGGTGCACCAAGAGTTGGCGAAACAAAACCTGGGCCTGCTGATCCATGACGCGTATCGTCCCTGGCGAGTCACCAAGATGTTTTGGGATGCGACCCCCAGCGAAATGAAAAACTTCGTCGCCAACCCAGCGCAGGGCTCACGGCACAATCGAGGCTGCGCGCTCGACCTAACCTTGTTCGACCGCTCCACTCGCGATCCCATCCCAATGGTTTCCGGGTACGACGAGTTCAGCAAACGTTCCTTCCCGCTGTATCCCGGTGGCACCCAGCGACAACGATACTACCGCGGCCTGCTTCGACGAGCGATGGAGTCCGCCGGTTTTCAGGTGTATGAGTACGAATGGTGGCACTTCGATTTCGACGGCTGGCAGAAGTATCGAATCGGCAATCTTCCCTTCGAAGAGATTTCCAATTGAAGCTCAGCCCCACGTCATCTCGGTAGTGGACGAGGCCAGGAGTCCCTCGCTCAAGGATTCGTAGCCTCATCCACTCCATCGCTGACTCAAGGATTCGTGGCCTCATCCACTACGTTAACTCGTGGCTTTGTCCACTACCGCCGACAACCACTCATCGGTGAAGGTCACGTCCGACGGCCCATGGCAGAATCAAAACTCTCGCCAGCGGTATCACCAACGCGATCACCATCGCGATCGGCAAGAACATCGGTGTCCAATTATTCCAGGGTTCTCCCAAATTGATTCGCTCGGGCAACACCATCATCAAAACAGCGGAAAGCAAAACCACGGTGACACACCACACCGCGACTGATTTTGCGATCCAAGTTTTGGGTGTCCCCGGTTGCCGAATGGCCTGCACGAAAGCCACCAAGACCGTGGCCACCTTCGCCCATAGCAACCAAGTGACCCAAGTTGGAATTTGCAAAACGCCAAGTCGAAACTCCTGCAGCATGACCTCCCACTCACTTTGGCTGACGAACCAAGATCCCAAGCGATACGCTCCCCAAATCAACAGCCCACTGGCCAAGAACGTGACCGCGGCGGTGACTCGGCGATCGGCCATCAACGCCAACCACAACATGGCCAGGCCTCGTCCAACCAAAACCACGGTTGAGAACATCGCAATCGCAAGTGACACCCGAACTCCCATCGCAACAGAACTCACTCCGGTACCCGACGCCATCGACTCGGACCATCGATTCCACACCGACTGGTTGGACGGGATGGCAAAGGCACCCAACACGCCAAACGTGACCAACGATGTCAACAACACCAATCGGATCGTTCGCCACACTTTGATCGCGGCCAGAACTTCTCGCGAAACCGGGCTGACCGCCAACAACAATGGCATCGCCCTGCCCTGCGACCCTCGTCGCATGCCGCTGACTTCTCCCCAACCGCCCGCTGTCGACAACGCGGTGTACGTCAACACGATCAAACCAGCGACCACCACGGACGCAAAATTAAGCGGCAAACAAGCCAGCAACACCAGCGTCGGCAAGCCAATCCACGCGATCATCGACCACCGCATTGCCCGTGACTGACGACCGTCAAACCACGCCAGCGCCGACGCTTGTCCACTTCGCCGCACCGACGCCCCCACACCAAGAATCCACTCGCCGATCGATGATGCAAACTCACGAATCCTCGCCGTGATCGAACCAGCATCATCCAGGCCATACGAGTTGGCTCGGGCAAGCTCAAGTGATCGATACGTGACCCAAAGAGTTCCACCCCAAAGCAAGAGCAACAGCCATGGAAAATACGCGAGCAGCAACCATTTCGGATGATCCGGATCCAGTGCTAGGAACGGCCAACACATCACCATGTATCCGGTCGGAATCAGCACCAGCAAAGTGAGGACTCGATACCCGTTCCAAGAAAATGGTCGCCAACAAAACGCCAACACCGCCATGGATCCGGTGCCGAGTGAAATCCACAAGGCAGGATAGATCCAACGCTCATGTTCACTGCGGTCCACCATCGACAACTCAATCGCGGACGCGATCATCAACAACGAGATCGCAATCGCCGCATGCCGAGCCACAGCGGCGACCAACACCAATCGGCTCGATGGAACCGGACTGCGCAGCAGGAATGCGTCGAATCCAGAGGCTTTCCGCTCCACGTCCGGTCCCGACCAATCAATTGCGAAAATTGACCACAACAACAACGGGGCTTGCGTCACCGCCATGACCCCCGCGATCGCATTGGACGCGAGCAAAACATCCGTCCCAAACAATCGGTGTATCCACGCGGCCAGAGCGACACCAACCAAGGACAGCAACCAAAGCCTTTGCCACACACCGCCCCAGCGAGCCCAAAGCAACCGCGCGGCAGCAAGACAGTCCTTTTGCCAATCGTTCCGACGGTCGCTGTCGAACGTGTCATTCGCGGGCAAACTAGCCCCCGTCGATGGCTGAATGGTCGATGCGTTCATGACACGGACTCCATCGAGGCATCTTCGCGGCCTGACATTTTGTCCGAATGATCCCCAGCCGTCGCTGACTGCCGCGGGGCTCGCACATGAGCTTCGAACAATCGCTTCAGCGTCACATGACGACTTTCGATCCATTGCCACTCGGGCGGCAGTGTTGCGGGCGACAAATCGGTTTGCCGGGGCACCAACAGCGACCATTCACCGTCTTCCTGATGCCAGCCCAAACCTGCTTCCACCGGACAATCTCTCCGAGCGTGCTGCGTCGTGATCGTCTCGTCACGTGATCGCAATATCCATTCTTCGTAGCGTTCGTCGACCGCCATCATCGGCATGGATTCAATCAGTTTGCCCTGATGCATGATCGCGACTTGATCACACACTCGGCTGACTTCGTCGAGCAAGTGACTGCTGAAAATCACAGTCCGGCCTTCCAAGCTGACTGTCCGAATGATCGCTTGCAAAATGTCATCGCGAGCGATCGGGTCCAGCCCGCTGCCGGGTTCATCCAAAACCAACAAGTCCGGCTTGTGAGCGATCGCGGCAATCAAACCCGCTCTTGCTCGACCGCCCTTGGAGAGCGAACGAAGTTTGGTGTCCGGTGACAACTCGAACCATTCACACAGCTCCGCCGCGTACGCTCGATCCCACCTCGGATAGATCGCTTCGCAAAATCCCGTCAGATCACGGACTCGCATCCAAGTCGGCAAGCTGTCTTCTTCAGAAAGGTACCCAATTCGCCGCATCACTTTTTCCCGATCGGTGATCGGGTTGCATCCCAGCACGCGGACCCTGCCGACTCGCGGTTGATGCAACCCCAACAAGTGACGCAGCAAAGTTGTCTTGCCGGCACCGTTGAGTCCCAGCAACCCAAACACGGTTCCCTGCGGGATCTTCAGCGAAACATCGTCCAGTGCTTCCGTCCGGCCGAATCGTTGACTTAGGTTTTCGACCACCACGGCGTCCGGCACCGACGACTCTTGAACATCGTTCATGACGATTCCCCCCGTTTGCGTTGCAACTCTTCATCGCGACGGAGAATCCATTGCGACAACTCTTTCGCATCCACGCCCAGCCCTTGCGAGAGCACGAGCAATTGATCGATCGCGGGCTCAATCGCTTCCCGCTTTCCTTTCGCGGACATCGACGTTGGCGACGACGAGACAAACGTGCCTCGGGTGCGACGTTTCTCGACCAAGCCCGCTTGTTCGAGTTCGCGATAGGCTCGCGCGATGGTGTTCGGATTGACCCGCAATCGCTCCGCCAACGTTCGGATGGCGGGCATCTCGTCTCCGCCGGAAAGCTGGCCCGACAGAATTCGATGTCGAATATGCTGGACCACCTGTTGGTAGAGCGGCACGCCGTCGTCGGATAAATGAATCTGCACAACTGACCCCTTGTGTTAACCCATTGATACAACTGTCGCAGCCACGAGTCAACTGTTTTCTTGAATTTCCGCCTGACGCTCCGTCGTGCTCAGGTCGGAGACCGGTGCTCGTGCTCGTGCTCGTAATCGAAACCACGAGCACGAGCACGAGCACGAGCACGAGCACGAGCACGAGCACGAGGGCGAGGGCGAGGGCGAGGGCGAGGGCGAGGCGGCAAACATTTTTTCAAATTGTTTAGACAAATGACTCGCTGGGGCGCATCCTGTTGTTTGATGAGCATCCCCACTCCCTTTTCGCAACGCGTTTTCCAGTGCGTCGACCACATGGTCGTTCACGGCGGGGATGCGGTCGCTGGCCTGATCGACCTGACGTCGAGCCGGATGGTGCGGTTTGCCACGACGATCACGCGGAACCAGCACGACGCGGAAGACGCAGTGCAAACGGTGCTGGTGAAAGTCGCTGAGCGGCCACGGTTGGTCCGCGATGCCGACCAGCCCTGGAATTACTTGCTGCGAATGGTCCGCAACGAATCACTGCTGATCGCGCGACGAAAACCTCGTTGGAGCCTGATCGACAACCTGGCGGACCTGCTGACCGTCCGGCGAGTCGACGAACTGGAACAAGAAGAAACGATTCGAGAGGTTTGGCGAGCCCTTCGCAAACTTCCCACCGAACAAAGCGAAGTGATCGTGCTCAAGATCTGGGAACAAATGACGTTCCTTGAAATCGCCGACGTCCTGGAGATCACTCCTGGCACATCGGCCAGTCGCTATCGCTATGGAATGCAGAAGATGACCCAGCTTCTTCGCGGTGACGTCGAATCGGAGGTCCCCACGCATGGCTGATCGCAACTCGTTCCTCAACACTGCAAAGCACCTGGTAGCGAAACTCGTCAAGAGTTTCGAGGATTTGGTAGCGAAACTCGTCAAGAGTTTCGACGACGATCGCCGGAAACCGAAAGTCTTGACGACTTTCGCGACGCAAAGAACGCACGACGCCGATCGAAAGCAACGCTGCACGGCATTGCCCGACCCACCTCTCAGCAACCACGGCTACGAATTGGACAATTGGCAACTTCAAAACGGTGAATCCATCGAAGACTTGATCCGCGATGCGGGTCGCTACGTGCGACCATCATCCGAGCTTCGTCCACGGGTTCTCGAATCCGTTCGCCACCAAAAGCAAACGCGAAAACAAACCGGCGGCGCATTGGGAATGATTGGTCTGGGCATGGCCGCCATGCTTTCTTTCGTTTGGGTGGGACAGTCAATGCAATCCATCCCACCGCTGCCGCGGATGAGCAGCGAGGAAGTGGAACAAAAAGCCATGCTGCGATCATCGCTGACGAACCAATCGTTGGACTGGGCGTTGATGGAAGTGATGGATGACCAACGTCCAACGAAACAGGGCTCACACAACGTCCAATCCAATCAAGCAGCGGGACGCCGACCATGAGCGAACCTCGCTTCTCTTCAGGACCTGCGACCACCGCTGCTCAGGCCGATGCCTTTCACGATGGACTCGCGGCCGCGGTGATGGCTCGCGTCCCCATTCACTTGGGAACCGGCGGGTCCGTGAGTGGAAAGCTGACGCTGGAAAAAGTCGGCTTGTTGAAGCGGCAACCAGCGGCGGAATGGCCGACCCGATACCGGGCGGCACGAGAAGTGTTCGACCGCACTGGAAACATGCAGATCGTCTTGGATGGACTGACCCACAACACGCGTTCCGAACGAACGCTGTCTCGCTTGCTGTGGGGATCGTGCATCTACTTGCTGACCTTGGCGGTGGTTGGTTACTTGGGACTGGCATTCTTCACCCACTTCATTGGGCCCAGCATCAATGCCCTGCGTGCCGACATGGAACTGGTTCCTTCCACACCAATGGTCCCTCGCTCGGATCCGATCATTGATTTCCTGCCGACAGTGCTCGTCGTCGCGCCTTTCATCTTGGTCGGCACCTGTCTGTTGATTTGGATCACCGGCGGCGTCTCCCGATGGGCCACCCGACTCGGTGGCTCCGCGTACATCCGTGACAACGCCTCGGCCGTTGCCATGCGATCGATCGCCGCGATGGCCAAAACCGGTGTCCCGGCTGAAGAAGCGGTGAACTTGAGCTGCGATCTGCTCGGCAGCAGTCCGGCGGCACGCAACCAAGTGCAAACCACGCTTCGCGGCAGAACGCTCAACGCAGCGTCCGAGGTGACGCTGCTGAGACTGGGAACTCACTTCCGAACCAGCGCCAACAACCGGATGAGCGTGTTGAAAGTCGCGTTGCCGATCGCGCTGACGTGCTTGATCGGCGGAACCGGTGCGCTCGCATACAGCCTGGCGTTGTTCAACCCGCTGGTGTCGCTCATCCATGACCTGTCGAAGCCCACTCGCGAGCTTCCCACTGGCAACCTGCCAACGAACTGGGCTCCGAAACCACCGATTGCTCCTCCACCCATCGCGGAAGGACGCGTTGATCCCACACCAACCCGAGACGCAAACGAGGGATTCACGCCAGGAGTGACATCATGACAGCCACTCCTGACGACGAATTGATCCCAGAACTGGTTGCACCGGGAGCACCTGGATTGCAATGCGTTCAACAGCAGATCGAACAGTTGCTACTGCGACGATCCATGATCGCATTGCAATTGCACCAAGCCGCTCAGCAATCGGTCGGCCCCGTGGCCCAGCAAATGGAATGGATGAGCCGGTGGTTCGACCAACCAATCACCGCGGACGACGTGCTGCATCACCCTGACGCCCTGGCGATCTGCCAACCGTTGCTGGTGGCTTCGAAGGAGCACTCGTCCGCCGAAGTTGCCCATGAGAAAACCCGACTCGAAGACGCTGTCAGACATTGGGAAAGCACGCTATCGAGCCGACCGACTCGAAACCGCCTGTGGATCATTCTCGTCTACCCGTTGGTTCTCGCCTTCGCAAGCATCACAATCTTGATGGTCATCTGCGTGCTGCTGGTGCCATCCTTTGAAGAGATGATGGATGAGTTTGGCCTAGCCCTGCCCTACTCCACTCAAACTGTGTTCGCCGTTTCCCATTTCACTCGCGACTATGGCTTGTGGCTCCTCGCCGCCTTGGTTGCCATCGTGCTGGTCTCGCAACTGGTTCGCTATCAGGCGCACCGCGTCGGCCAACATCCACCGTGGGTCCGCTTGGGCCGTCGACTGTTCATGCCCGCCAGATTGGTTTGGGCCTCCTGGGCCGAGCATGTCGCGATGATGCTGGACGTCGGCCTGACCCGAAGAGAGGCCTACCAAATCGCAGGTGAAAGCAGCCCATCTGGTTGGATGTCCACGCTCAGCAAGGGATGTGTTCAGTCAATCGACGACGGCAGGGTTCCACTTTCTGGCCCCACACACATCCATGGCAAACCATGCCACCTGATGATCCATGCCGTGCAAACCCAAACGGTTCCCCAGCAAGCGGATTGCATGCGAGATGTCGCCGCAATCTATCGTGATCGTGAACGGCACCAACGCCGTGACATTCTGACTTGGGTGTCGCCACTGATCGTTTGCATGCTGGGGATGACCATCGGCTGGGTCATGGTTGCGCTCTTCATGCCCCTCGTCCAACTCATCAGTGGTTTGACATGAGCACGCCATCCGCCCCAACGCACAACACACCCGATGGCTTGCTGGCTCTTTCGTCGATCCCGCAACGAGCCTTGATTCGGACTCTGTTGGTCGCTCATCAAGAACGCACGAACCCAGCCAAATGGGTGCATCTTCTCGCGGCCGAATTCGGCGGCCCGATTGGAATGCGAATGAATCACCTGGCCATGCTCTTGAAAGAGGGCACCCCCGTCGCGGATGCCTTGGAACAAACCCCAGGCATCCTGGCCCCTTCCGGCCTGATGGCGATTCGATTGGCAAGCGAAACCGGAACGCTGAATGAAACCTACGAAGCCCTGATCTCCGACCAAGGACTGGAATCCGAGTCCACTGATTCCAGTTGGCGGAATCCTCGCTCGGAATTCACACGGGTGACCCTCGGCTTTGTCTTTGCTTGGTTCATCCTTTCGTTCTTGATGATCTTCATCATGCCGACCTTTGAGAAAATGTTCGAGGAGTTTGGCCTGGAACTTCCTGCGATCACTCGTTCGCTGATCTCGGTCAGCCATCGTGGTGGCGAGTTTTTCTTTTTCGGGATCGCCATTTTCATGATGCTCCTCCTGGGGCGTCTGCTGTTCTTCGGCGAGAAACGCCCCCAGCGATTCAACCCGTTTCGTTGGCACGAACGCTTCGTTCCACCGTCCGTGAACCTGCTGTCACTCCTGGCAATTGTGGTCGGCTCCGGCCGTCCCATCGCCTCGGGACTGGAAACACTCTCCAAGTGTCACCACGTTCCCCAAACAAGACGTCGACTCGCCGCATCCTGCGAACGAGTGGAACGAGGCGAAGATCCTTGGACCACGCTGGCCAACGAAAGGATCCTGACCAAACGAGAATCCCAGGCTTTGTCGGTAGCCGGCTCGAGCGACGTCCAAGCCTGGTTGCTGCAATGGCTGGCAGAATCGCGATTTGACAAGCGTTCGATTCACCGCCACTTGCTGACGCGAGCGGTCTCCTTGGCCAGTCTGCTTCTGCTAGCCGGGGTCGTGGCCTGGGTTTGCATCGCGGTCTTCCTTGTCCTCACAAGCCTGATCGGAGCCCTCGCGTGATGAACCATTGCTCCACAAGCCGAACCTCGCCATCTCGCAATGCCTTCACGATGATCGAATTGGTGGTCGCCGCCTCGATCATGATCGCGCTGATGTCCGTGGTCACCTCATTGACGTTTCGCATTCACGGGGTTTGGCAAGACACCAACCAACAACGCCTCGCAACCTGGGCGGTGTCCAGCGAACTGGAACGCATCACGTCGCTTCCAACGGATGAAATCGCGACCGCTCTCGACCAACTCCAAGCCTCCGCGGAACTCCAAAACATGTTGCCTGAACCCGAATGGTCAGGTGAGTTTCTCGATGACGAACTCGGCCCGCGTGTCGCCCTGCGTCTGAACTGGAAACGCCGCCATCCAGGCATCCCGCTCGAATTGGTCGGTTGGGTTTTGAGCACGGACACCGAGGAGGAAACATCGCCATGAATCGCTCCCCCAAACGCCACGCGCACTCCTTGGTGGAACTGATGATCGTGCTTTCAGTGCTTTCATCACTGATCACGGTTTCCGTCGGCTGGATCCACCAATCCATGAAACTCTCCAAACAAATGCACTCCCGGCAAGCTCACCAAACCAACTTGACCCGTCTATCACGGATGATTCGTGACGACGCTCGCGCCGCCAGCGAAGCCTCCGTCGATGGGTCAAAACTGACTCTGGCTTCTTTGAACGTCGTGTACCAAGTCAACGGCCCGATCATTCAGCGGACCGAACAAATCGACGCCAGCACCACGCGAACGGATGTCTTTGAATTGCAACCGGGTTCACGTGTCATTTGGAACGACACCGAACTGCCCCAAGCGATCACGCTGCAGATCAAACGTTCCAGCGGCACTCCCATCCCAAGTCGACTGCCGCAAACAAACGAATCCAATTCGCCCAACTCGGACACGACCAATCGCAACGACTTGCATCTGCGGATGGAACTGAATCGGTACGCACGATTTGGAGTGAAGCCATGAGACAAACACCCGCACTTCACGCTCCCTTCGAAAGGATCGAGCGAATCACCTCCGCTCTTCCCCCTCCCTCTGGGAGGGTCGAGCGAAGCGAGGGGAGGGCCAAGCAGAAACTCAGCACACAATCCCCCAGGCCGCCACATCAAGGAGCCGCCCTGATCTACGTGCTGGTGTGCCTGGGCATTTCGGTTTCGCTGGTCATGACCTCTCTGAAAAGCAGCCTGACTCACCGCCGACAAACCAGCCACCTCCTTCGCGTTGAACAAACCGATTGGTTGCTGGAAGCTGGATTGGTCCGAGCTCACCGACAACTCCGCGACGACAGCACCTACACGGGAGAAATCTGGTCGGTCAGCGATGCGATTCGCGGTGACGAACCCGCTGAAATCGAAATCGAAGTGACGCGAGACGACGCCTCGGAGGATTCCCTGATCGTTCGCGTGTCCGCTCGTTTGGGCCAGCAAGAACCCGAAAACCCCCCTCGCATCCAGCGTTCCCACACGTGGCAAATCGCCGCCGCGTTTTAACGTGCCCCCACATCGCCGCCGCGTTTTAACGTGCCCCCACATCGCCCCACCCTGCCCTTTCCAACCAGCCACACCTTGAAACCAGGAATTTACCATGGCCACGACATTCTCCTCCTCGCCACGGCGCACGTTCACGCTGGTCGAACTCTTGGTGGTGATCGCCATCATCGGCGTCTTGGTCGGCCTGCTGTTGCCGGCGGTCCAAGCCGCACGGGAAGCGGCGCGGCGGATGAGTTGCGCCAACAACATCGCTCAGATCACCCTGGCCACTCACAACTACGAATTCGCGATGGAGCACTTGCCGCCAGGAACCACCAACCCGACCGGTCCCATCGTCAACACACCCAACGGCGAACACATCGGATTCCTGGTTCGCATGCTGCCTTACATCGAACAACAAGGTGCTGCCGACGACTTTGATTTGACCGCCAGTGTCTACGCTCCGGTCAACGCCAAGGTCCGTTCCTACCAAATCTCCGCCTTCCTCTGCCCTTCGTTTCCATTTGGCATCAACGATGAGAAGACGGCTGGCCTGTCCAACTACGCCGGCTGCCATCACGACGTCGAAGCCCCGATCGAGGAAGACAACAACGGGCTGCTGTTTCTCAACAGTGAGGTTCGCTACAGCGACATTTACGACGGCAGCAGCCACACGATCCTGATTGGCGAAATGATCCCCACCGTCGAATCACTTGGTTGGGCGTCCGGGACACGAAGCTCGCTACGAAACACCGGTTCGCAAATTGGCGGCGGGATTCGAGCGTTGGGTGCCGCGGGCATGAACGAAAATCCCCCCGAGTTTGTCGGCGGCTTTGCCAGCGAGCACCCCGGCGGTGGCAATTTCGGCTTCGCCGATGGCTCCGTCCGATTCCTGTCTCAGAACACCGACCCACAGATTTTCACCTACCTGGGTCACCGAGCCGACGGAGAATTTGTCGACGGGGAGATGTAGCGGGCGTTTCCACTTCCGCGTCCTCCCAATGCTTCCGCGTCCACTCAATGAACGATGTCGACCAAAGGAGCATCACCCTCCCCAACCAAATCAACGAACTTTCCCCCTGATTCGCCCCAAAAAAGTACGACTTGCCAAAATCGCATCGGGCTAGTCATACTCTGGGGCTCGAAAATCTCATTTCCTCGACAAACCACGCCGGCACGTCTGATGTCCAAGAGCAAGAAAAAAGCAGAAACCATCTTCCTGGTCTGCGAAGAAACCGGACAGTACAACTACACCCTCCGCAAAAAGCCTGGTGGGGAAAAACTTCGTTTGAAGAAGTACAACCCCAACCTGCGCAAGCACACCTGGCACGCTGAAAAGAAAAAGTAAGCTTCTCAGCGCAGCACCCATTCAAGGACGACGGTCGATTTGAGTACCGATTCCAGCTCGATTTCCGATTCCAACCAGCTTGTTGATTCCGGGACGAAGCGGGAATGGCGGATCACTCCGCACGATGCTCCGTTGGTCGAACAACTGATTCGCACCACGGGACTGCCTCCGGTCGTCGCTCAGTTGCTCGTCAGTCGCGGCGTTTATTCGCAAGAAGATGCGGCCACGTTCTTGGACACCAAACTGACCAGCCTGCGTGATCCGCAGTTGCTGCCCGGTGTGCCTGCCGCCACCGAAAAAATTCTGGCGGCCGCGGAAGCCAAAACCCCGATCGTCATCTACGGCGATTACGACGCCGACGGCATGACCGGATCCGCGATCCTGGTCAATTGCCTGCGATTGCTCGGGGCCGAGGTCAGCTACCACGTGCCCAATCGACTCGAGGAAGGCTACGGCCTGAACGAGGACTCGATTCGCAAACTGGTTGCTCGCGGCAAGCAAATGATCGTTTCGGTCGATTGCGGCATCGCCAGCCTGGAGTGCGCGAAACTCTGCCGCGAACTGGGCGTGACGCTGATCATCACCGATCACCACCAGATCGGCGACGAACTGCCCGACACTGACATCATTGTCCACCCGCGACTGCCCGGAACAGCCTACCCGTTTGGCGAACTTTGCGGGGCTGGCGTGGCCTTCAAACTTGCCTGGTCGCTGTGCCAAGCCAAATGCGGGCAGAAGAAAGTCACGCCCCCGATGAAGCGATTCTTGATGCAATCGCTGTCGCTGGCCGCCATCGGAACCATCGCCGACGTGGTCCCACTGCTCGACGAAAATCGCGTGCTGGTCAATCACGGCCTGCGAGTGATGCAGACCGAACCGCTGCCGGGCTTGTGGGAGCTGATGAAGCTGACCAAACTCGATCAAGCCAGCGAACTGACAACCGAGAACATCTCCTTCGGCTTGGCCCCGCGACTCAATGCCGCCGGAAGACTCGGCCAAGCCCAACTGGGCATCGAGCTGCTGACGATCGAAGCCGGCGACCGCGCCGTCGCGCTGGCTCAGTACATCGATCAGCTCAACGGAACCCGCGACACGCTGCAACGAAGCGTTCAACTGGCCGCACAAAAACAAGCCAACGCCGACTTCGATCCCGAAAAAGATCCCGCGCTGGTCCTGGCCGGAGTCGGCTGGCACACCGGAGTCATTGGAGTCGTCGCGGGTCGCTTGGCAGAGAAATACGCCAAACCCGTGATCATTCTCTCGCTCGACACCGCGGGCAAAGTCGACGCGACCGGATCGGGACGCGTCGGCGGCACCGGCATCAACCTCTACGAAGCCCTGCGAGAATGCGACGACCGGCTGATTCGCTACGGCGGTCACCCAGCCGCAGGCGGCCTGACGATTCGCGAATCTGACATCGAAGCCTTCCGTGGCGACTTCTGCGAAGCGGTTTCGAAGCAGTGGTCCGAGCAAGAGTTGGCGCCGGCCATTCAAATCGATGCGGAAGCGCCGCTTGGCCAATTGAATCTGCAAACGATGAAGCAGATCGAAACGATGGCTCCGTTTGGCGCCGGCAACCCGCGACCGGTGTTGATGGGCCGCGACATTCAACTCAGCGAACCGGCCAAAAAGATGGGCAAGGGTGAAAACCACCTGTCCGTGCGTCTGAAACAAGGCGAACGCGTGATTCGCGGCGTCGCCTTTGGTGCCGCCGATTGGTGCGAACCGCTGAACCAGCACAACGGCCCGATCGAGATCGCTTACCGGCCCGTCATCAACGAGTTCAACGGCTACCGCAGTGTCGAAGTTCACCTGGTGGACTGGCGAAAACAAACCTGAGACGGGCGAGAATCAGAGCCCGCCCTCCATAGACCATGCGTCGTTCGATTGGCAAAACTTCCCTGTTTCGCGTGCTGTTCTCTGCGTCGCGTTGCGAGTAAAGTACCGCCACTATGAATACTCTTTTTGAATTGAACGATGATGTCGCGGTCGTGATCGGCGGCACAGGCGAGCTCGGCGGCCACATGGCCCAGGCACTCGGATCGGCCGGGGCTCGCACCGCCGTCTTGGGACGCAACGCGGAACGCGGCGAAGGGAAAGTCAAAGCGATCACCGCGGGCGGTGGCGAAGCCAAATTCTTCGCCGTCGACGGGATGCAGGCGGACTCCTTGGCCGAAGCTCGCGACGCGATCACGGCTTGGGCCGGAACGCCCACGATCCTGGTCAACGCCGCGGGCGGGAACCATCCCGACGCGACGATTCCACCCGGCGGCGATGTCTGCGGCTTGCCTCGCGAAGCGTGGCAACACGTGTTCGACCTGAACCTGGTTGGCGGAGCTTTGTTGCCCAGCCAAGTGTTCGCGCCCGCGATGATCGAAGCCGGCGTCGGCAGCATCATCAACATCGCCTCGATGTCGGGCATCATCCCACTGTCACGCGTCGTGGCTTACTCGGCCGCCAAAGCCGCGGTGATCAACCTGACCTTGTGGCTGGCTCGCGAATGGGCAACCACCGGCGTTCGAGTCAACGCGATCAGCCCCGGTTTCTTCCCCGCCGAACAAAACCGCAAACTGCTCTACAACGACGACGGCTCTTACACCGAACGTGGTGGCCAAATCATCGGCCACACCCCGATGGCTCGCTTTGGAAAACCGGAAGAACTCGCCGGCGCTGCCATCTGGCTGGCTTCGCGAAAAGCGTCCTCGTTTGTCACCGGTCAGAACATTGCCATCGACGGCGGATTCGCATCCGTCACGATCTAAACACCCATGCAGAAGTAAACATGTGAACCAAGACTTGTTCCCAGGCTCCTGCCTGGGAACACACTGCTCTGGAGGCTCCGCCTCCTGTTCCGATCCCGGCAGGCCCAGCCTGCGGTGCAGTGCATTCCCAGGCCAGAGCCTGAGAACCAGTGGTTCAAGCCCATTCCCGATTCCCCCTTCCACATCCGCACTGTCCCATGATTGAACTACGTAGCGACGCCAAATACGCCATGGTCATTCCCACCAGCATGGGAATTCGCCTCACGCCAGTGGACCACCAACCGTTCCACTGCAGCGACACGTTCAAGATGCAGGCCACCAGCGCTGAATCCAACGTCGGCAGCATCTCTTCGTTCCTGGGATTGCCCGTCAAAGTCTTGACCGCGTTTGTCAAAGACAGCCCCGTCGCCCGGTTCATCAAAGATGACTTGGCCGGCCGTCACATGGACTACGAAGGTCCTGAATTCGTTCAAGACAACCCTTGGGGCGTGCGTCACCAAATCAACATGGCCGACAGCGGCTGGGGTTCGCGTGGACCTCGCGTGCAAAACGACCGTGCCGGTGAAGTTGGCCGACAACTGAACGTCAAAGACTTCGACCTCGATCGCATCTTCGGTACTGAAGGCGCCAAGATCGTTCACCTGTCCGGCTTGATCGCTGCACTCTCGGAAGAGACCAGCGAATTCTGCCTGGAGATCGCTCGTGCGGCCAAGAAACATGGCTCGCGAATTTCATTCGACCTGAACCACCGTGCTTCGTTCTGGAAAGGTCGCGAAGAAAAACTGGCGGCTCAGTTCAAAGAGATCGCCAGCCTGTCCGACATCCTGATCGGCAACGAAGAAGACTTCCAACTTTGCTTGGGTGTCGAAGGCCCTGAAGCCGGCGGCAGTGACATCACCGCGAAGATCGATGGCTTCAAAGAAATGATCAATCGCGTCAAAAAGGAATACGCCGACACAACGCTGTTCGCAACCACGCTGCGTGAAGTCGAGAGCGCCAACCTGCATCACTGGGGCGCGATCGTTTCACACGGCACCGAGTTCGCTGTCATCGAGCCTCGCGAAATCGGCGTGATCGATCGCATCGGCGGCGGCGACGGATTCGTCGGCGGCCTGCTCTACGGCGTGCTCCAAGGCTGGGACGCCGAGAAGAGCTCGCAGTTCGGCTGGGCCACCGGTGCTTTGACCGCAACGCTCTACACCGACTACGGCCAACCTGCCGACGAAGACCAAGTCTGGAGCATCTGGAAGGGCAACGCCCGCGTCCAACGCTGATCGTCGCAGGGTGCATCGACAACCTCTTCCTCAGAGGTTGTGCAGTTTTGAAGTGCAGTGCTTGCAATGCCTCAAGACCCCCGCCCGTTGCAGAGGTCGTGCAGTTTTGAAGTGCTGTGCCAGGAACGCCTTGAGAACCCCGCCCGCGCAGCGGGAGGGGTCGGAAACCGAGCGTTCAGCGAGATTTCCGGGGGAGGGCATTCCGAGTCACTTCCCATGCTCGGCCCTCACCCTCGCGTACGCCTGAACGGCGTCGCTCGACCTAGTATATCGCTCTCCCCAAACTTCGTTTCAGGAGAGGTGCGCCGCGTGAAAACCCGCCAAAATGCAGCACCAGAAAACGGCACGACCTCCGGGAGGGTCGAGCGAAGCGAGGAGAGGGTCCAGCATCGGATCCAGTCGCGTAACTCGCCCCGGCAGGGGCCGGCATTGTTAGCTCGGGGTGGAAGCCCCGAGAACGAGGATGAAGATCAGGATGCCGCCCCGGCGGGGGCCGTCGTCGATGATGCGGCGGGAAGTGAAGTGACCTGGTGAGTCCTGCCCGATCAACACCTGGAAGCTGGACAGACGGGCCCAACGAAGCGTTCAGCCACATTCGGGTGATGGGGCTCAACAGACAGCCTTTCAAACACCGATCACTCTTGATCTGCAGTCGCCTCTTCGAAGGTCGTGTACTTCCACACGATCTTGGTCGGCGGATTCAGTTCCATCGTGCCGATCCCCTTCGTCGCGAACTCACCGTCAACGGTGTAGGTCCATCCCCGCGTTGCGTTGGTGGCGATTCCTTCGATGGAGTTGACGAAGGCGGTCGTGCCTTCGCCGCCGATTTCCATCTTGGGAGAACTCAGATTGCGCATCAGAGTCTCCAAGGTCGATCCTGCCGCGACGTTGTCCACGACATAAGACTTGGTCGTTTCATCGTCGATCACAAAGTCGAACGTGACCTCACCCGTCGGAGCGTAATCTTCGATCACGGGGGGCTCGACCGTGGCGGTCGAGCCGCCGCACCCAGCGACACTCAACAAAACGGCCCCCCAGAGAACGCCGAACAGCGAACCGAAACGCCTGCGACTTGGGGTCGCAAACAAGTGTCCTGGTGCGTTGAGAGACTTCCGTGCCGGTTTTGAAAACACGATGTTTGCCTGTGAAACGTGGTGGCGAGCGAACCTCGCGAAATGGTTTTTCACAACTTACCGTGAAAACACGCCTTCAGTGAGCCAAACTGGGTGGCGTTTCACGGGATTCTCGCGGTTTGATGAACTCAACCCCAGTAGTCGCAAATTGAGATTGCGACTATGGTAAGCGGAACAAAGAGGCTCGTCTCAAAACAGGATTTGCAACGAAATGACCATGTGCCGGGGAGTTCGCGGGGCCACCACCGTCGAGCAGGATGACCGCAAAGAGATTCTCAAAGCAACGACTCAGTTGCTGGCGCTCATGATTCGCCGCAACGAGATTGATTCCACCGACTTGGCCAGCGCGACGTTCACGGTCACCAAGGATTTGCACAGCGAATTCCCTGCTCTCGCGGCTCGCCAGCTCGGGTGGCTCGAAGTTCCGTTGCTGTGCGGGTACGAAGTCTCCGTGGAAGGCTCTCTGCCACGTTGCATTCGCGTTCTGCTCCATTGGAACACGACCAAGTCGCAGTCCGAGATCCAGCACGTCTACATTCGTGACGCGGTGAAGCTGCGGCCGGACCTGTCGAAGGTTCCTGCAGTCGACGTCGAGGAATTGGAGCGATGGATCGCGGAACACCTCAAAGAGGACTGACCCCGTGAAATTGCAGTGGATCCCGTCCACCACCCTCAGCCTCTTGCGAATGGTCCAGTGGGTCAGTCGACAACGCGAATTGAAAGATGCATCGCTACAGAAAGCGATCCAGCCCGCGGTCCAGTCCGTCTCGACTCGGTTGATCAACGCATCAATCGACCCTGCGGTGATCTGGGAATACCTGATCGATGAAGTCATCGCCCAGGACAGCGATGTGGATCTGTCGCCCGCTCTGTGCGAGATCGCACTGATTCGCGGCGGGCACTCCGACCTGCAATCCGACCAAACGGCGATCGCGATCCACCGTAGCCTGGAAACATGCCGGCGAGCCATCACGACACGTTCACCTCGCTTGGCGGATCAACTGCGTCTTCGCTACGCTCCCCTCAAACAGGCCTACGAATCCTACGGCCCCGGATTGATTCGCTCGGTCGGCAAAGCCATTTGGAACGGCAACCCTCCAACCGATTGGTGGCCTTCTCGGGTCAGCGTTCATGCTGTGCAACCGATCGCCAACGGTGCCGCGGGCGCCAGCACTCAACAAGCCAGTGTGTGGATCGAAGCTGTTCTGACCGACATGGATCCGGATGTCCCCGAGTGGCTGCGATTGGTTTACCAGCTCAGTTGCATGGCGATCAGCTCGCACACACGAACACACAACAGCAGCAGCGGCACACGATCCAGCAGTGACACCGCCACCGGCGACACCAGCGGATCATCGGAACTGCCATGGACGACCGCCATCACGCCGTTGATTTTATCCAAGGCCGCCGATGCGGGAATGATTCCAAGCAATGGCTTTGCACTGACCAAAGCGTTGTCGATGTGGCATCCCGACCTTCCCTCGTCCAAGGCCCCTGTGGTCGAGCGATGGTGGAACGAGGTGGGGCTGACCAACCAACCGACGCCCATTGCCTTGAAACAACTTGCGGCCGCATTGTCCGCACACGACTCTTCCGATCCATCCACCAACTTTCATACGGCTTGAATTGATGGTCGCTTACCTCGCCATCCAAGGCGGCAACGAAAAGGGAACCCAATTCCCTTTGGATCCGGAACGCCCCATGCACATCGGCCGTGCTGCGGGTTGCGAAATCATGTTGACCGATCCCAACAGCAGTCGCTTTCACGCAGTCATCTATTTCGAAGATCACAACTGGCAACTACGGGACACCGAGAGCCGCAACGGAACACTCGTCAACGGAAAAAAAGTCAGCACCGCTCGACTGAACAATGACACGCAAGTCGTCATCGGAAAAACGGTCATGCAAATGATCAATCTGGACGAAGACTCGCTCAACGAAGATGCACTGTCGCAAACCGTTTACGAAGAACTCGAGTCCTACCGAACCCGGCAACCCGATCGCGTTCGAGAACCAGGGCAACTGGTCGATCATCCGGACGACCTGCTGGACCTGTATCAGCTCAGCCTTTCGTTGCTGGGTGGCAAACGCGCCGACGAAGTCATCAACACGACGCTTGAATTGTTACTCGATCGCACCGCGTCCGAAACGGTGACGTTCGTCGCCGACCAGGGCGATGGACGCTGGAAGATCCGCCGGCAATTCCCTAAAGATTCGCAACCGATCAAACTGGACCGCGGTCGCCTGCGTCATGTCAGCAAGGAGCAAAAACCCTACGTCAGCGACCATCCCAAGGACAACGGGAAATCGGGCCAAGACGCTTGCATGATGGTCCCCATTCTGGATGGCGAAACCGCACTCGGTGTGCTGGTCCTGCATCGCAGCGGCGCGGTTTACGACGAACGCTTGTTCGATCTGACCGTGGGCGCCGGCAGCCTGCTGACCAAAGGAATCGCCCAGTCAACGCTGACGGAAAACCTGCGTCTGGAAAACCAACGCATCGCCGATCGCAACGCGGACCAAGGCGAACTGATCGGCAGCAGCAAATCCATGTTGCGACTCAAAGAAAGAATCTCACGGGTCGGTGCCGCCAACGGTTCCGTGTTGATCCGAGGTGAAAGTGGCTCGGGCAAAGAACTGGTCGCTCGCGCCGTTCATCGATCTTCGACGCGAACCGATCGCCCCATGTTGACCGTCAACTGCGCCGCGATTCCGCGCGACCTACTAGAGAGCCAACTGTTCGGTCATAAAAAGGGATCGTTCACAGGCGCCGACAACGATCACGACGGTCTGTTTCAACAAGCCAACGAGGGCACGCTGTTCCTGGACGAAATTGGCGAGTTGAGTTTGGAAGGACAAGCCAAACTGCTGCGGATCTTGGAAGGTCACCCGTTCCTTCCCGTCGGAGCCACCAAGCAAGTCAGCGTCGATGTTCGCGTGATCGCCGCCACCAACCGAGACCTGACCGAGTTCGTTCGCGACGGCCGTTTTCGCGAAGACCTTTACTATCGTCTCAGCGTGTTCGAATTGGCGGTGCCACCGCTTCGCGAACGGGGCGAAGACATCGACATCTTGATCGATCACTTCCTGGATCACTTCCTCCGCCAACACGGTCGCCCCAAATTGTCGCTGGGCGATGCCGCTCGCCAACGCATGCGAAGCTACGCCTGGCCGGGCAACGTTCGCCAACTCCGCAATGTGATCGACAGTGCGGTGGTGATGGCCGACGAACCCATGATCCAAGAAGACGATCTCGGCCTTCGGGACGCAGGCCTGACGCAGATCGATACCCTGCGAATCGATGTCTGGGAAAAACGCTTGATCGAAAAAGCACTCAATCGTTGCGATGGCAGTGTCCCCGAAGCGGCCAAATTGCTCGGCATCAGCCGCGCAACCGCTTACCGCAAGATCACGGAATACGAGATCGAACGATGAGCGAACCATCGCCTTCCCAGGACCCCATGAAATCGAAATCCGCGGAGGAGGTGGTCTCCGACCACGAGCGGATTTCTGCTCAACGCAAACAACACCTGCACAACCTGGTGGTGATGGCGTTTGCCGACGGATCGCTCAGCCACCGCGAAGTTCACTTGGTTGCCACGCGTTGCGAAGAACTTGGCTTGCATGAATCCGAGCTCGAAGCCGCTTTGGCGTTTGGCATCAGCGACAGCGCCAAACTGCAACTGCCCACTGAGCCCGAGGTGTGTGAATCCACGTTGAAAGACTTGATCCGCATGATGGCCGCCGATGGCCAATTTGTCGAAGCCGAAAAGAGATTGTTCGCCTTGGCAGCTGCCAAGATGGGACTGACCGGGCAACGACTGCAAACCTTGATTCAATCCGTTCAGCTCGAATTGGGCCGCCCCACGTGACAGACGCTTTCACCTCCCCCCGTCGTCGCATCTTGATCACATCTGGACCGACTCGGCAGTACCTCGATCCGGTTCGTTACCTCACCAACGCGTCGAGCGGACGCATGGGTGCGGCGCTCGCTGGTGCCGCGCTGGCCCTCGGGCACGAAGTGGTCATGGTCTCGGGACCGGTGTTGGTCGACTATCCCGAGGGTGTCGAACTGATCAACGTGCTGACCACACAAGAAATGCTTCAAGCCGCCGGCGAAGCCTTCCAAAACTGCGACGGTGCCATCGGTGCGGCCGCCCCCTGTGACTACATGCCCCGCCACGTCTCGACGCAAAAGCTCTCCAAAACGGGAGAGCCCCTGCAGTTGGAATTGATCGAAACCCCCGACGTGATCGCCACCCTCGGCCAAAGCAAACGCGCGGACCAATGGGTGGTCGGTTTCGCGTTGGAAACCGATGACCGCCGCTTTCGTGCCACCGTCAAACTGGAACGCAAACTTTGCGATCTGATGGTCAGCAATGGACCGGAAGCGATCAACTCCAGCGAAAATCAAGTCGAACTGCTGGATCCGTCCGGCGTCGTGATCGAACACATTCGCGGCACCAAAGAACACGTCGCCGAGCGACTCCTTCACCAAATTCATCACCGTCTGCTTTCTTCCTGATCCCTCATGACCACCACGCAAACTGACCTGCAAACCACCCTCGGTCGCCTGACGCTTCCCAATCCAATCTTGGTGGCCTCCGGAACGTTTGGCTACGCGCGAGAAATGGAAGGCATCGTTGACCTGACTCGTCTCGGTGGGATCCTGCCCAAAACCATCACCGCTGAACCACGCGTCGGAAACGCACCGTGGCGGACCGTGGAAACGTCGGCCGGTTTGCTCAACGCGATCGGGCTCGACAACGACGGTGTGGACGCCTTCCTCGAACACCATCTTCCGTACTTGGCTGGCCTCGGAACGCCTATCATCGTCAGCGTTGCCGGGCGAACGGTCGAGGACTTCACCGAACTCGCTCGCCGTGTCGGCCAGTGCAATGGCGTGTCGGCGATTGAACTGAATTTGTCCTGCCCCAACGTCAGCGGCGGGATCGACTTCGGCACCAATGCCGATTCTTGCCGCGAAGTCGTCGCCTCCGCCCGCAATGCCTGCGACGTTCCGATCCTGGCCAAGCTCACACCCAATGTGACTCGCATCGCTGACATCGCTCAAGGCGCAGCCGACGGAGGCGCCGATGCCGTTTGCTTGATCAACACCGTCCTCGGCATGGCCGTCGACTGGAAAAAACGTCGCCCCATCCTTGGCAACGGCATGGGCGGGCTCAGCGGTCCCGCCATCAAACCGATCGCGTTGCGGTGCGTGCATCAAGTCCGCCAAGCCGTCGACATTCCGATCATCGGTATTGGTGGTGTCGCCAACATCGACGACGTGATGCAGTTCCTTGTCACGGGCGCCTCCGCCGTGCAAATCGGCACCGCCAACTACTACGACCCCACGGTCTCCATGCGGCTGATCGACCAACTCCCCGCCGCCCTCACCGAACTCAACGCCACCACCCTCGCCGAAGTCATCGGCACTCTCTAAAAGGTGTCAGGTACCTTTTTGGCAAAGTAGGTAAAACACTTGCCACCGCAAGAACCAGGCTAAAAACCGACTTTCATTCGATCAGGGCGAAGGAAACAACGGGACAAATCGATCTGGCTGGACTCGATTGAGACGAAACCGCCCCCGGCCAAACTACCCATTCTTCCAAAAAGGTACCTGACACGAATGGCACGAACTTTAGAAGATTCCTTCATTTGCTAGCACTACATGTGGCAAGGACACGCCTCGAACATCCCCTATCTAGTGATAGCAAATCGCTTCGTTTGCTTATGCCCGTGCCATTCGTACCTGACACCTTTTTAATCGGCACGTTGAAGGGTGAGCAAAATGTGCCCGTCGTTCTCGAGCGTTTCCAACTTCTCCGGTGCGGGGGTGCCCGGTGGCAGTGACAGGCACAGGATCAGTTGGTCATCGTCAATCGAATAGTTGCCGTTGACCGGTTCTTTGGCCCCCACGGTCAGAGACGACATCGTGAAACCTTTCGGTTCGGAATCGACGTTCAACGAATAGTCGACTTCGGTGAGTTCACTCTGGATCACAAACGAGACGTTGCCGCCATCGAAGTTGAACTCCGTGATCGGACCTTCGGCCAAATCTTCGCCATTCACTTTTGTTGACACCACATCCCATGCACCGGCAAGCTCCAGGCGTTGCAGATAGACGGGGTCCTGTCGTTCGTCAGGTGTCAATTCACGAATTTGAAAGAAGTCGAACTGAGCCTCGATTTCACCGGCTTCCATGGGACCGTTGCACGCAACGAGTCCCACCTGCTGCGGGCTGCCATCGCCCCACACCGCTTCGCCCAAGACTTCAAACTTCTTGCCGTCCGTGCTGTAAGCCCGCTCGTAGACATTCCCACGTTTAATCAACCGGAACCAAATGCGATCCACGGGTTGGAACTTCGGATCCGTGTCGACCAAGCGAAAAGTGTCCTTCTCTCGCATATGTTTGATACCAGGCTGGCTCCCATTCGATTCCAAGTCGAACTTCAGATAGTTGTCATCGTCGTCGTAAATCAACAATCCAGCTTGCTGGTATTTCATGGTCGGACGAAAGGAATCAATGCAAGTCATGACCACAAAATCGCCGTCGCCTTGCGTTGGGTTGGCAATCAAGAAAAGGTTCTTCGTCAGTGGCGTTCGACGCCTCCGGACGTCACCACCAATCGCTCCCAAATGCGTTGTCAACGTGAGCTTGCCAGGATGGCTGCTGAGCGAAACAAGATCAGGATCAGGCCGAACCGGATTCCACTTTGGACTCACCTTGCCATCAAATTCATCGACGAACAGCGATTTGGGTTCATCGGCAAACAAGCGAGAACTGACGACCGCCAAACTCAAAGCAAGCGAGGCAACAACGACGCCCCGAAAACGAAAACGCTCGGACAACATTCTGATCACCCCGCCTACAAGGAAACAAAATCGTTTCCTTCAGTGTACCGAACCCACCCCAGCATTGCCCGCCGAGTGAAATCAGGATGCGATCACGGCAACGACCGGGGCAACTCACCGGGCGGGCGAGCATCAGTTCGATGTATTTTGCAGCCCAGGCTCCTCCGAGTCCGCCATCGACTTCACTGGATCGAGGAACTCCTTCAATTGATCCATCGTCGACAACTTTTCCGGATCGAAAAACGGCGTCTCAGAAAGCGGCTTCTCGGTCTCCACCGCAAACACGTGATCCAGCAATCGGTGTATTCCATGAGGTGGACCGGAGTCCCATGCTCGTAGCTCGACGAAGTCACCTCAGCGCGGCTCACATAGCTAGGTAGCCAAATGCCCTCCTTTTCGATCCATCGAAACTTCGACGCCACATTTCTCAAGTTTTTCCCATTTTGCATGTGAAGGATTGCGGAGCGGCTTGATGGCATTTCGTGAACTTCGCTGCAACCGAGTCCTGCGAGTCAAACTTGAAATCGCACCGCCAGCCGATTCGTTTGACTGCTTCATGTAGATGCCAACATCGAACTCTTGGATCGCTTCGTTATTGACGATGAGTGCTTCCAAAAAGCTAGCACCCTGCATCGAAGAACTCTCGGGCTGTTCAACTCGATCTTCGGCAAGAAGCGAAGCGAAATAATCAACCCCACGATCCGAACGGATCACCCAATTGATTTTCCGTTCCGCTTCAGCGATGTCTTCCAGTTTCTCTTCAGGAAACTTGAGCGAAATCCTCGCCGCATGTTTCCCAATTGATTTCATTGATAACTCAACTGGCCAATCGTCAATTGCGGCATCAACGATTGCTAAATTGTCACTCTCGTCCGAGCGATCTGAGAAAAGGATCATCGCACTCGCTCTTGCGAACCCTTCTCCGTCGGGAACAAACTGAATCGCATGCGGCACAACCTTCACTGCCGCATCCTTCACGATATTGATGTAGGCGTTTACCTTCTGTTTTGTAACAGCGTCCGTGACGAAGACGGCACCGCCAATTCCTTCATCTGGAACGTTTCCAGGTGGAATCGCAAACTCAAGTTCGATCCCCTTGTCTTCCACCGGCTTGATCGTCGCCAGAACGCCTGACATGGATTCACTCATGGAAACCGTCAGATTCTCCGGGCGGACCGGATCACTGATCACCAACGGCATCGAAAACGTTCCTTCCTCTTCCCCCGCTTCTCGCAGCGACACGAAGTGCCTTGATTGCGGAAGAGCCAATACGCCAGTCAGTTCGCAACTCAGCGTGATCTGCAACAACTGCTTGCCGTTGAAACTGTCTCCAAACCGTATGAATTGAGAGTACGACGTTGACTTCGGAGAGGACGGTGTCTCAAAGGTCACCTCCATTTCCATATCCGCCCCCATCTCCACCGTTGAGTCGGTTGCAACAACCCTGAGGCGACCGGAAGAAGACTCTGCTTCACCGAGACGCAATTGGTACCCGAGAGTATTCGCGATCTTGATGTTGAAGGTTCGCTTTTCCCCGACTTTCAGCTTGCCGAAATGCACCATCGCTCGGACATTGTCCGCTTGCACCTCGAACATGTCGCCGCGCACTTGAACCGGGTCCTCAGCCGCATTCGTTTCAGCAGTTATGAAGATGCTCAATGCAACAAAAATCAAAAGGCCGGCATGTTGCAACGGCATTGGTTTGGCTTTTGTCGTTCGTGGAACGACCAATTGAATAGCGGGAAGCATCTGTACTCTGCTGGCAAAAGTCGCTGGGTGATTTTTCTTCCATTCAAAACTAGCGGTACACACAACTCATACAAGGTTCAGCAAAATCCAATCGCATCAAAATGCAGTCAATGTCATCCAATGCACCTGCAACCATTCTCTTGCGGCATCCCCCCCCCTTTAAAAGGTGGAACATTAACGAAGAGCTTGGGGGCGTGGCTTGCGATCGCTTGAACAGCCCAAGTGTCCAGCGCAATTCATGGGCTCGCGATAGGGAAACGGCACTTTTCTCAAATCAAATCGGACAAGTCATTGATGCCTCTTTGTGAAAGCGCAACGATGCAAGTTCATCGAAAGAGGCCGGCCTCTTTGACCGTCCCCGAACCACAATCCTCTCACGTGCTCTCAACGGTGTCCGCAGGAACCCAGCCTGTCGCGGACGGGGTGCGAACGAGGACCCAATCGCCTCGTGATTGAGCAATCTCGACGGCCCGACCATCCGCCTCGCTCCACTCCACGAGAGCTGGGAAGGACTCCGCATCGCCGGTCCGAACGGTGACCTGATCGACGACAATGTAACCGGTGGATTCTTTCGAAACCCCGGAGGTTGCCAGCCACCACATGACTCCGCCCAACACAGCCAGCACCGCGAAAAAGGACGCGGCCGAACGTGCCATGCGGCGTGTTTCGGGTGCCAATGTTCGGAGCCGAAGCAAGATCAAAATGGCCCAGAAGACCAACGCGAAACCGACAACGCTCCACCGCAGATGACTCGACCCCCAATGGCGGAACAGCAACGGTGCAATCGCTCGCTGTGCTTCCTGCTTCCATGACTCATCGAGATCGCTTGACTCGTTGGCTTGACCTCGAGCCAACCACAAACGGGTGCGAATCGAATCGTTTTCCGGATCCCACTTCAGTGCTCGTTCGTAGGCCACAATCGCTCTTCCAATTTGGCCGGACTGCAGACAAGCGTTGCCCAAGTTCGCATACAACTGCGGGTTCTCAACTCCGGCATCAACCAGCGTTTGATAGCGAGTGGCTGCCAAAGCAAATTCCTCCTTGGCCGCCGCCTGCCCCGAGTCGACCTTGCTGGCCGAGTCCTTCTTGGGTGCGGCATCGGATTCAGACTGTTCGAGCCTCTGCATCCCGCGTTCGTAAGCCTGGTTGGCCTCTTGGAACAGCACCGACATGGATGCCTGATCCAGTGTCATGCCTTCCACCGATTCGCTTGCCAAGGCGCTGCCCGCCAACGCGAAAGACCATCCCGCCAGCACCCACGCCAAAATCCTTGCAACACTTTGCGACTGCAAAGCGGAAATTGGTTTCGCCTGGAACTTTCGCGACGGACGCTGTTGCTGCCGAAAGCTTTCCAACTGCTCGATCAATGCCACACCACGCGAACGCACTTCCCCGATCGTGGTTGTCAACTCCGAAGGGATGGCGGTCTCTTCCCGCTGGCAATGATCCAAGAAGGATTCCACTTCCGCGGCCAATCCATACTCACCCGCTGCTCGCACTCCACCGACCCCAGACAACCAACTCGAGGATTCGTCATCGCTTCCAAACTGTCGGTGCAAATACATCGCCATGGCCTGCCCAATCGCGAATTCGTCATCCGCTTGTTCCATTGCGAGCACAGCTTTTTGGGCGGGTGACTTCCACTCAGGCAACCAAGTCATCCAGCGGCCGCGACTCTGCCAAACAACCAAACCAAGCCAAACCAAACCCGGCCACACGGTCAGCAACCACCAAGTCGAAAGTGCTTTCCGGACCGGAACATTCTCAAGAGCATCCGAGGACGTGTGAATTCCCCAGAGCGAATCCGCCCAGGAATCCTTCGCGTCCTGACCGCCCTGCCCTGCCCCGTTCGAGGAGTCTTGATCATCCGAACGATCACCATTGGAAACGATGGAATTCAACTGGAGCGTTTCCGAAGCTCGCACTTGCAGCGGAATTGGTTTGCTTCGGACAACTTCGAACGATTCCGTTTCTGGGTTGAAGAAATGAAACTCGATCGGCGGAATCTCTGTCACACCTTCGTGCTTGGGACGAATCGTCGGAGCAAACACCTTCATGTTGTCTTGAACAAATCCAGGCAACGGTTGGTCGGAGACTTTGAAATCAGCCGTCAACTCTGGCAGCGTCGACAACTTGGGACATCGCACCAAATCCATGGGGCCATCGCCGGTGATGCCAATCTTGAGTTTGACGGGGTCGCCGGCTTCGACCGCCTGCGGCGTGGCCTGAGTGACAATCGTGTACTTGCCGACCGCGCCGTTGTACCCAGCGGGGCGTCCCTCGCTCGGAATGGGACGAACTTCGATCGAGTCAATCTCCGCCTCAGCTCGAATCGGACGCGACTTCCGAACCGCCAGTCGCTCTCGTCCCACCGTAGAGCGAAAAAAATCATCATCAAACATTTGCGAGAAACGAGATCCCATGCCAAACGGATCTCGCCGGGCCACCGGCCCGATTTCAGTGGGATAGTTGACGACAACTTCGACGCCGCCAGCGTCCACTTCCCCTGGTTTCTTGGGATAGATCTCCGCGTCGATCTCATACAAGTAGTACTCCCGTGACTCACCACTTTCATCCTCTCGCAGAACCGATCGGCCACCGGGGCGTTGATTTCTCGCTGCCATTTCCTCCATCGCTTTGGTGAATTCCCCCCATTCCGTTTGGGAAGAAATCATCGACCACATGTCACCTTCGGAGAGCGTCGCCTCTTGCTCGACGAGGCGATAAGGACGCAGCCAAATCTTCAACGTCAACGGAATCGGTTCGCCGACATACACGTGTGACTTGTCACCTTCGACTTCAACGAACAACAGGTCACCGGTATCGCTCACCGTCGCCACGAACGTCATGGGTTCCGTTTGAAACACCTCCCCGTCCGCTCGAATACCCAAGGATGGGATCTCGAACGATCCCGCTACCTTCGGCGTCACCCGGTACAGAAACGTCACGCTCTGCTTTTGAATCATCTGTCCATTGATGACGGTGACCTGCCGACTTTGTTGAGGCACACCCTCGCGAACGATCTCCACGCCATCGATCTGCGGCAGTTCCGGAAGTTCATACTTCTCTGCATTTTCAATCCGAACCTGCAACGTCAACGCGGCCCCAACATAAGCCTCCTTGGACGACAGCTTTGCAGAAACATTGGCCGCCTGGGTTTCGCCGACACAGACGAACACCCCGCAGAAAACCAATGCGACCAGCAGTTGGCATTTCAGATTCACCAAACGCCCCTTCAAGTTCGCCGTTGTTTTGGATGGCATGATCGACCTCACCAATCTCTTTCCACTGGAATCTGACGCGATCGTTCTCGCTGTTCTTTTCCGAATCGCCGCAACATGTCACGGTCACGAACGGCTTGCAGCATTTTGAGAGCCTCCTCGCGTGTCATGGATTGCAACATGTCCTGCTGAGCCATTGCCCCCGCCTGCCCGTCTTGGCCCTCGGTCTCGCCCGAGTCCTGTGACTGAGATTGCAACTGGCCCTCTGGAGCCTCCCCGCTGGACTCATCCGCAGGCTGTTCCCCCTCGTCCGAACCGTCTGATGGATCCGAACCGTTTTGCTGTGTCCCCTCTTCCGATCCTTCCTTTGCGTCCTCGCCGCCCTGTTGTTCGCCATCCTGCTGTTCGCCGTCAGAAGAAGACTGCGAATCATCTCCCTGCGATTCGCCACCATCGTTCTCGGATTCACTTTCGTTCTGGTCCCCCGAGGCCGATTGGTCTTCTCCGTTTTGATCCTGCTGTTCTTCGGAGGAATCATCTTCCGAAGGCTTGGATTCATCCTCCGAAGACTGGTCTTCGGACTGCGCGGACTGATCTTCCTGCTGCTGTTCCATTTCCTGCTTCAGCCGAAGTGCCAACTCCAGATTGGTACGAGCCCGCCGGACCACGTCACGGGTTGATTCATTGCTTGACGCATTGCCATCCGCATCCGACCGCGCCACCTGGATCGCCGATCGAAAGCTCTCAATCGCAGCGAGCAGTGACTCTTTCGCACCGGCCGGTTCCGTTTGCATTCCCGCGATGGCACGCGTGTACTGACAATTGCCGAGGTTGTACCGAGCCCGCAGTGCCAGCGATGTGTCCGGCGAAGTCGCCGTTTCAACAAAGTGCTCCTCCGCGGCCTCGAGCTCACCTGATTCGTACAGCGTTACACCGGCGCTGAATTGCTCGCGGCCAGCTCGATCGACGACCGATGTCCATTCAGCGGATGAACCCAGGCCATCCTGAGCATGAACCGGCGCCACGCCGCTCAGCGTCCAAAGCAAAAAAACCAAGACCGCATTCGAAGCGTGACGCGACACGGGCACCGACCGCGTGGAAGGCCACCCGCGGAGCAACACATCCAATCCAAACAACACCATGGCAGGAATCAAGAACCACTGAAAACGAGGGATGTAAGTGTTGATCTTCGCCGTTTGCAAATCCGTTTCATCCACGTTCTCGATGTACCCATGCACGACGTCGGACATATCCACACGCTTGGTTCCCGCGGGGATGTAAGCCCCATCGGATTGCGTGGCGACCTCCTTCAAAATGGCTCCGTTCATTTTCGAAATCACCGTTTGCCCTTTGTGCTTCACATAGCGACCGCTCTGCCGGTTCGGCAACTCAGGGTCCACGTCAGGAATCCGCGAGCCTTCGGTCATGTCGCCCAACCCGATCGTAAAAATGCGAATGCCCTGCTCTTCGTAGGCCCGTTTCGCTTCCGCCACCGGATCGCTTTCTTGGTCCTCGCCATCGGTCAAAATCACCATCGCTTTGTGGTCGGTGGTTTTATCCAAAAACGCATCGGACGCGACTCGAATGGCATCGCCCAATCGCGACCCACCACGACGCACCGAATGCATGCCAACGGATTCCAACGTCTGCTTGAAATCCTCCACATGACGAGTCAACGGCAAGGTCTGCCGAGTCTCGCCGGCAAACACGACCAAACCCACTCGGTCGCCGGGCATCTCATCGACCATGTCTTTGATCTGCTGCTTGGCTCTTTCCAACCGGTTCGGTGAAACATCTTCCGCCAACATGCTGCGAGAGACATCCAGCACGAACACCGCTTCGATGCCGCGTTGAGGAACTTCTTCCCACGCTTTCCCCCATCGCAAATCGGACATCGCGACGACAAGCATCGCTAAAGAACCGAACACGCAGACCGCGCGCAATGGCCGGTTCCACCTCGATGGATTGACCGACGAGTTCACCAGACTCGTCCCCAGGAATCGCCGCCAAGCGATCCGCCGCATGACGCCAGCGTAGACCATCACCAACGCGACGCCGAGAACGACCATCAACCACGCAAGCGCCTCTGGGTTGCCCCATTGAATTTCCGACGTGTTCACACCAACTCCTTGAGCCACAGGTGTTCCAGCAATGACCGAACGATCAAGACCACCAACGCCATCGCGATCACCGGTGGAATCGTGACCGTTCCCCAATGCCAAGATTGAACCGCCAGTTCTCGATAGCTGACGTATTGATGTGTTTCAACCTCCGTCTTTTCCAGCTGGTCAATCTCACGATAAATCGCATCCAGCGAGTCCGTGTCGGTGGCCCGGAAATACTTGCCCTCGGTGAGTTCCGCCACCTTTCGCAACGTCTCCTCATCAATGTTCACCTCCATGTAACGCAGCCGCTGGCGACCGGTAAACGGATCCCGAACCGGCACAGGGGCCTTGCCCTTCGTCCCCACACCAATTGCGTAGATCTTGATGCCCATCGTCTCGGCAAGCTCCGCGGCTTGAACCGGATCGAGTTGCCCCGCCGTGTTCTCGCCATCGGTCAACAAGATCAAGATCTTGCTCTTCACCTTGCGTTTTTGGCGGGCGTCCAACGCATTCAACTTCTCAACGGACAGGGCAATCGCATCCCCGATTGCGGTCCCGTCCTCGTCTCTGCGATTGACGATTTGAGTTTGGTTCAGCCGTGACACGACGAACGAATGATCCAGCGTCGGCGGTGTCTCCGCGTCGGCATAAGCCGCGAACGTGATCAGGCCAACCAAGTCACTGAAGCGACCCTCGAGGTCCTCGCCACCGGTGATAAACTTGCTAGCCACGTTCTTCACCGCGGTCAAACGATCCACGGGCTCACCGTCGATCTCAAAGTCCATCGCTTGCATGCTGCCACTGCGGTCGATCACCATTTCAATCGCGATCCCTTCGGTTTCCGAAACCGTTTGCTCACGGCCCTCACGAGGGCGTGCCAAAGCAACGACCAGCAACGCATAAGCAATCAACGTGAGCGCCTTGGGCAACCACATCCAACGCTGGCGCAAACTTGGCGGAAGCTCATCCACCGCGGCAAGCGAACTGAACGGGACAGCGGCAACACCTCGACGACGCCACATCCACCACGCCATCAGCGGAAGCAACGCCAGCAACCAAAATGCATGAGGCCATGCAAAGTTCATGCATTCGCCTCCTGAGAGAATCGGGCTTGCAACGTTTCCAACTGGTCCATCCAGTCATTCGCCCGATCCAACCAAGCCTCCACTTCCGCGGAGTTCGTTGAGATCCCGGCGAAAGCAACTTCGTCTGCTCGGGTGAGCATCGCCTGCAAGTTCTCTGAGATCGCTGGTTCTGTTTCCTGCAACCACCCCAAGGCGTCTTCTGATGTGACCGCCGATTCGCGTCCCATCATCGAACCAATCCAGTCGCGAAAAATGCTTGACAGCTGACGGCTGCAATCGTCCGCGGAGAGCTTTTGTTTTTGCCACTGCGTCCGCAGGTCCGTCAAGCGTCGCCGAGCCCAAACCGCGTCCGAGATCCCCCGGCGAGTTCGCATTCGAAGCAGCACAACTGCTCCCGCGATCAACAGCCCGACCAACCCAACCACCGCGGTGGGCACCCACGAACCCGAAGGAGTCGTCTCGGCCGGCAACGAGATGGCTTCGGCGATCGGTTCCGGTTTCATTGGGTCCGCGGATTCGGTGAGCACGCTTCGCACGTCGATCACAATGGGCTGCGTTGCGAGCGAGCCAGCCTGCTCCCAGTCGATGCCGATTTGCTCCGATTGATTTTCGGATTGTCGCGGCAGGGTTTGAACCTCGACGCTGGGGATTTCGACCTCACCTGCTTGCAAGCTTTCCAGCGTCAACCGCACCCACCATCGACGTGAATCGATGCCCGCTGCACTCGCGTGGGGCAAATCCTCTCGGATCTCTTTGGCGATGATCTCCCAGTCGCCCAGTGTTTCATTGAACTCAGGCAGCACGACTTGCAAATCGCCTGGCACGACGACTTCCAATTCCACTTCCAACGGTTCCGCGACCAACGTTTCTGAGTCGGAGACGCGAAAACGGATTTCAATCGGGCCATCCGATTGACGCTGAACGATCGCATCCGCCTTCCCAGACGACGCAATGACAACGCTGAACAGAATGGCGGCCCAGGCTCCGAAAGTTCGTTTCACGTTCATCGTCGATTCTCCCGTCCGTGGAAGTAACGACGCAGGGGTTCACCGAGGTCTTCTCCCGTTCGCAAATGCAGAGGTTCCATCCGGTAACGCCGGAACAGAGCATCGCGTCGTTCGGCTTGCAACTGAACCATCTGTTCGTAGCGTTGCCGGTGCGTGCGACTGGACGTGTCGACCCAACGAACGCTTCCGGTTTCATTGTCACGCAAAGGAACCAATCCAACGGCGGGCAATTTCATTTCACGCTCATCGGTGACCACCACCGGAATGATGTCATGCTTGCGAGCCGCCACCCGGAGGGACTTCGTATAGTCTTGGGATTGAAAATCACTGATCAGAAACACCACGGTTCGTCGCTTTGCCGTCCGTTGCAGGTGTTCCAGCGCCGCACCAACATCGGTCCCGGTTCCGCTGGATGGATGCGTCAACAATTCGCGAATCAATCGCAACACATGACGCGATCCCTGACGAGGCGGCAAGCTCTTCTCCACCTGATCGCTGAACAGTGTCAAACCAACCCGGTCGTTGTTTTTGATCGCTGACATCGCCAGCGTCGCCCCCAATTCCGTCACCAATTCGCGTTTGGTTTGGGCCTGCGTTCCGAAATCCAAGGACGCCGAACAATCCACGATCAGCATCACTGCCAATTCACGTTCCTCACGGAACAGTTTGACGAAGGGAGCGTCTTGCCGTGCCGTCACATTCCAATCGATCGTGCGAACATCGTCGCCGACTTGGTAGGGACGAACCTCTTCAAATTCGATGCCTCGTCCTTTGAAGGCCGAATGCCAGGTCCCCGCCAACATCTCGTCGACACGGTGGCTGGTTCGAATTTGAATTCGACGAATCTTGCGAAGGATCTCGCTGGGAGTCATCGTTTACGGAGCCGGAATGTGGTCGAGGATTTGCTGCACAATGGATTCACTGGTCAGGTCTTCCGCTTCGGCTTCGTAGGTGATCATCACACGATGCCGCAGGACATCCAACGCGATCGAACGCACATCGGCCGGAAGCACATAGGCGCGGCCGGCCAAGAACGCCGCCGCTCTGGCCGCAAGCGTGAGATTGATCGTGGCGCGAGGCGAACCGCCAAACTGAATCAGCCCGTCCATCTGCAGCCCGTAGGCTTCGGGGCGGCGGGTCGCCATCACCAGATCAACGATGTATCCCTCCACCTTTTCGTCCAAGTGAATTTCATCGATCAGCTCACGCGCCGCCAAGATGTCCTCCGGCGAAGCGACCGCTGAGACCTCCAACTTCGTTCCCGTTTTGCCCATCCGTCGAAGAATCTGCAGCTCTTCCTCGCGATTGGGGTAATCGACGATGACCTTCAACATGAAACGGTCCGTCTGAGCTTCTGGCAACGCGTACGTGCCCTCTTGCTCCACCGGGTTCTGCGTCGCCATCACCAGGAACGGTTCAGGCAGCGGAAAGGTTTCGCTGCCAATGGTGACCTGATGCTCTTGCATCGCCTCCAACAACGCACTCTGCACCTTCGCAGGAGCCCGGTTGATCTCGTCGGCGAGAACCAGGTTCGAAAAGATTGGCCCTTTCTGAACCACAAACGTTTGATCTTGAGGGCGGTACACCTGGGTCCCGATCAAGTCAGCGGGCAACAGGTCCGGTGTGAACTGCAAACGCTGGAACCCGGTGTTGATCGCTTTCGCCAAACTGGCCACCGCGGTGGTTTTCGCCAGCCCGGGAACCCCCTCGATCAACAAGTGACCACCGGTGAGCAAACCGATCAGCATCCGATCGACAAGATGACTCTGCCCCACCAACACATGATTGATCTGCAACACAATCTCCCGGAACGGGCTGCTGGCGTGAGCGATCCGTTCGGTCAGTTGCTGTTGTTGTTTCGCCGATTCTGATTGCATCAGATCAGACGGAATTTCAGTGGGTGCATTCGGTTCGATCATCGAAACTAACGTGATAGGACGACTGGAAGAAAGGGTTCGAGCAGCAACGCCAAGCAACCAACCTTGGCATCCGATGCAGTCGAAGATACCCATCTGCCTCGGTCAGTCCACAGCACTACGCTGCCAGGCGTTGGAGAGTGCGGAGGAGGCGGCGAAAAGTGGGAACGGAAGAAATTCGAGTCGGCTCACCGAATGTCCGATTTTCTCCCCAAACCAGCGGTTCTTGCCCCCAGATCGTGGTCGCGAGGTGAAACTCACTTGACACGGGCTCAGTTCAGCCTATAGTTCGTTCGAAAGATGGGTGGAACAGGCATCGAAACGCTGATGTCGCCAATGTTCCCCTTTCCTCAGGCCCCCCAATGACTTGATGTGGTGCGAGGCCGGTTTTTCCCGTGCTGTGGTGTTTTCACTGTGGTTCAGGTAACCCCTCGTGCAACTGAGTTACGACCATTGGGTCGCCATCCGCAGACGGGCATGAAGTGGACTTAACTGCGTGTTAGGTTCATTTTGAATCGCCTTGGTCGGTATTGTTTCACGGCGGGTCATGGACTCGTCCAACGGGAATCTCCCCACGGCAAGGAATTGCCTGTCGCGATGAGTTTGGCTCAAACGCAGTTTGATCTTCAAGCAGTTTGACTCACAAGCAATGTCCAACGGTCGCGTTGTTGGTGTTACCGCAACCTTCGACGCATCAGACCTCGTATTTCAAACGCGGTTACTCTTGATTGGTTGCCAAAGCGAGTTGGTGCTTGGATGCCACCATGGACTTCCGTCTCATGGTCTCGATCGATTTCGATCTTTCCAAGCGTGACAAACCAAGTTGATCCTCCGGGATTCTGGTGAATGGCAACAGGAATAACAGATGGCGAAGAAAAAACGTGCCCCGCGTGGTCGAGGTGGTTTTGGTTCCCAAAATGGCGGTCAGGGCCAAGGCCAAGGCGGCCAGGGCGGGGGCGCCAATGCTGGCGGTGGTGGAAAATCACGTTCGCGACGTCGACGCCGCGGTAGTGGCGGCGGTGGAGGCGGAAACGGTGGTGGTGGCAACAATGGCGAACCAGCCGATTTCGTTAGCGACGCACCGCTCGAAGAATGGGATGGCATCCTGGAGTTGCACCCCAATGGCTACGGCTTTCTTCGCAGCCCCAAGAACAATTATTCGCGGGAACGCACCGATCCATTTGTGCCCGGCACAATGATCGAAAAATTTGGGCTCCGGCAAGGCCTGATGCTCAAAACCATGGTTCAGCAAGCCAAGCGACAACAAGGCCCCCGCGTTCGGGAAATCCTGGATGTCGATGGCATGTCGCCGGAGGCCTACCTCGATGTCGCCAAATTCGACGACCTGACGGCAATCAACCCCGAGCAGCCTCTCAAGCTCGAACACGGCAAAATGCCCCTGACCAACCGAGTCATCGACTTGTTGGCTCCCCTGGGCAAAGGCCAACGTGCCTTGATCGTCGCACCGCCACGCAGCGGGAAAACGATCATGCTGCAACACATCGCCGAAGGCATTTCGACCAACCACCCCGAATTGACGATGATGGTGCTGTTGATCGACGAACGCCCTGAGGAAGTCACCGACATGCGCCGGAGCATCCGAGGCGGTGAAGTCATCGCCAGCAGCTTGGACATGGACATTGAAAGCCACGTTCGACTCAGCCAATTGGTCATCGATCGTGCGAAACGCTTGGCCGAAATGGGACAAGACGTCTTCTTGATGCTCGACTCGATCACCCGCTTGGCCCGCGCTTTCAACAAATGGGTTGGCAAGTCCGGTCGCGGCGGCGCCACCGGCACGGGCGGCCTGGACATCCGAGCCATGGACATTCCGAAAAAACTGTTCGCAACCGCACGTGCGTTCCAAGAAGGTGGGTCCCTCACCATCGTGGGCACCTGCCTGGTCGACACGAACTCTCGAATGGATGACGCGATCTTCCAGGAGTTCAAAGGAACCGGGAACATGGAAGTCATCCTGGATCGACGCTTGGCCGACCGCCGCGTCTATCCGGCGATTGACATTTCACAGTCCGGCACCCGCCGCGAAGAATTGCTGCTGGACGAAGAAACCTACGAAACGGTTTCCATGCTGCGACGAACGCTCAGCGAAATGCACCCGGTCGATGCGATGGAACAACTGACCAAGCAATTGGGCCGGTTCGACGACAACGAAGGCTTCCTCAAACTGATCTCAGGTGCGAAACTCGCCTGATCAGGCACGGTTGCCAAAAACAAGCGGATCAACCAAACTATTGAACCGCTACGGAGGATAAGCGAATTGGCGAGCGGCCTCACTGGAACTGAGGTACCCCGTAAGGGGCTGCGGGTTCGAATCCCGTGTCCTCCGCTACACCGAAATGGCCCCGTCAGAACCTGGTTCTGACGGGGCTTTTTTCATGCCCGCTTCGCCTGATTTCCCTGCATTCGTGCGATCCGACCGCAATCTTCGAACAGGAAACGCTGCCTCGTGAGCCAACCCACCCAGCCCCAAGAAACCCTGACCCCATACTTTGGTGTCTTCGATCTTTTCAAAATCGGGATTGGACCGTCCAGCTCTCACTCGGTGGGCCCGATGCGAGCCGCCGAAGCGTTCCTGAAAGAACTGCAAGAAACCAGCCTGCTGCGACGCGTCTCGCGGGTCCAAATCGACCTCTACGGCTCGCTGGCCCTGACCGGACTGGGACACCAAACCGACATCGCCTTGCTGATGGGACTTCAAGGCGAAACCCCTGACCAGATCGATACCAACACGGTGGCATCGAAACTCGCCTCCATTCGCGAATCCAAGCGACTCGCACTCAATGGTGACCACCCCATTCCGTTCTCCGAAGCCACCGATCTGGTCATGCACCGACGAGCGGTCAAAGGCATGCATCCCAACACGATGCGTTTCACAGCCTTCACGGACGACGATCCCAACACGCCAGCCCTCGACGCCACGTTCCTCTCGATTGGCGGCGGCTTCATCCATCGCGAAGGACAAACTGGCACCGCACACCAAAAGTGCTCGTCCAAAGTGCCCTACCCTTTCACGTCCGCAAACGAAGTGCTGCAACTCTGCGAACAGCACCAAATTTCAATCAACGAACTCGCCCTGAGAAATGAACTGACGTTCCGGTCCCGAGAAGAAATTCGAACTGGCCTTCAGCGGATCTGGACCGTGATGCAGGAGTGCGTCGAAAAAGGCTGCCAAACCGAAGGCATCCTGCCCGGCGGCCTGGAGGTGGAACGACGCGCCCCGGCTCTCTACCAATCACTGACCCAGCGGAGCGCCCCAATGGACCGAGATGCATTGTGCGTCCTGGACTGGGTCGACCTGTATGCATTGGCGGTCAATGAAGAGAACGCAGCGGGCGGACGCGTCGTCACCGCACCGACCAATGGGGCCGCGGGAATCATCCCCGCGGTGCTGCATTACCTCCAGCGTTTCTGCCCGGATGTCACCGACGAAACCATCGAACGCTTCCTGCTGACCGCCGCCGTGATTGGATCGCTTTACAAACGCAACGCTTCGATCTCGGGAGCTGAGGTTGGCTGCCAAGGCGAAGTGGGCGTGGCATGCTCGATGGCCGCGGGAGCCCTCACCGACGCACTCGGTGGGACGCCACACCAAGTCGAAGAAGCCGCCGAGATTGGCATGGAACACAACCTTGGACTGACCTGCGATCCGATCAAAGGACTCGTCCAAGTCCCCTGCATCGAACGCAACGCAATGGGAGCGGTGAAGGCGATCAACGCCAGCCGACTCGCCCTTCGCGGTGACGGCAAACACTTCGTTTCCCTGGATCGTGTGATCCGCGTCATGAAGCGAACCGGCGCGGACATGTCCGCTCGCTACAAAGAAACTTCCCGCGGGGGCTTGGCCGTCAACATCAGCGAATGCTAATCGCCTCCACCCTTCCCCCAGCCAAAAGCACTTTCCAAGCAGGTCGGCAGGAGCCTTTCGGCATTTGGACTGTTTCGGTAAGCGTCGTTGCTCCCACGTACAACCGGAGCCAACGCCCAAACGGCTCACATGATTTCGCCCGATCATTCCTGCCACACTGCTGAACGTTCAAACGGTCTCCCATGCTCCTCCCCAATCATTCCCGCCAACCGACCTGAAACGTCAAATATCACAACTGCGTTTCGCCATTTCACATCTGCCCCCAGGGACATCCCTTTATACTGAGCGTCGAATTCAACCTCCCTTGATAAATTCGATGGCAAAGGACACCCCATTCGATGAGTGATGGCAAAGTGAAGATGGCAATGGTCGGCTTGGGCTTCGGGTCGGAGTTCATTTCGATCTATCAAGCTCATCCGGACGCTGACGTCGTGGCAATTTGCCGACGCAACGAAACCGAGCTGAACAAGACAGGCGATCAATTTGGCATCGATCGCCGCTACACCGACTACGACGCGGTGTTGGCCGATCCAGAAGTCCAGTGCGTTCATATCAACAGCCCGATCGCGGATCACGCCTGGATGTCCCTGAAGGCTCTCGATGCCGGCAAGCACGTGATGTGCACGGTCCCGATGGCAACGACCATCGAAGAGTGCCAACAAATTTGCGAGAAGGTCAAAGAGACCGGTTTGAAATACATGATGGCCGAGACGGTCGTCTACAGCCGGGAATTCCTGTTCATCAAAGACATGTACGAGAAAGGCGAACTGGGAAAGATCCAGCACCTCGCTGCTTCTCACCCGCAAGACATGGACGGATGGCCAAGCTACTGGGAAGAGATGATCCCGATGCATTACGCCACCCACGTCGTCAGCCCTTGCTTAGGTTTGACGAACGCGATCGCAGAATCGGTCAGTTGCTTCGGCTCCGGCACCGTCCGTGAAGACATCGCCAAGAAGTCAGGCAGCCCATTCGCAGTGGAAAGCTGTCACATCAAACTGAAAGACAGCGACATCACCGCTCACATCTGGCGGTTCCTCTACGACGTTGCTCGGCAATACCGTGAAAGCTTCGATGTTTACGGAACCAAACGCAGCTTCGAGTGGACGCTGATCGAAAACGAACCACACGTTCTTCACACCGCGAAGAAACCCGAAAACGAGATCCCGGAAAAGATCGAGATCCCTGACTTCGCGCACCTGTTGCCTGAGCCAATCCAACGCTTCACGCTGCCTGCTGAAATCCACGACGCCGACCATCTGTCGTTCGTGCAAGGCGGCGGCCACGGCGGATCGCACCCACACATGGTGCACGAATTCATTTCCGCCGTGAAAGAGGATCGCGATCCGTGGCCCAACGCGCCGACCGCTGCGAACTGGACCTGCACCGGTTTGTGCGCCCATCAATCGGCCATGAAGGGTGGCGAATTGGTTCGCCTCCCCGACTTCAGCTGAACCGACTCGTTGAACGATCAACGCCCCAGCGCCAGCAATCTCGGGGCTTCCACCCCGAGCTAAGAACGCCGGCCCCATCCGGGGCGAGGATTGCCGTCGAACGCTCCTCCGGTTCGCGTCCCGTCACCGGCCCAACCGCCCGGATTTGTCAATTTACAATTTTACTTTTTCAATCTCCCCCATCTCATCGCTCGTCACCTGTCGCCGCCCCGCGGTTGTCCGAGTCAGGGGTGATGCTCGAGACCTCGGGTTGAAAACCCAAGGCTGACAACTGCCACCACTCCGCGGTTGTTCAATCCCCCGGACACGCACCACCAGTCGCGGAGCGACAGCAGCCGAAAGCCTTGGGTTTTCACCCCAAGGCCAGCCTTTCCTGTCAGAGGAAACCGCCCAGGCCCGCTCTACTTCAGCTCAACGCGAATCACAATCGGCAAGTGATCACTCGCGAAACGACCAGCTTCGGTTCGCGGGTCCAGCGTCTTGTATTCCTGCACCGTGACACGGTCACTGACCAGCACGTGATCAATCCGGCGATCAGGCTGAATGGCTTTGAATCCATTCCAAGTTCCCGTTGGACCGGTGGGTTTTCCTTCGACCATGTCGCGAGCGTCCAGCAACGACACGCGCTTCCCAGCTTGCAACGCCTTCAACGGCGCGGACTCGGACGTCGCATTGAAATCGCCCATCACGATCACCGGCAAATTCACTGCACGCTGATCGACCTCCTCAGCAACCTGGCGTCCAGATTCTTCGCGTGCCTGCGATCCTCGATGATCAAAATGGGAATTGATCACCAAGAATTCAGCTCGATCCACTTTGTGTCGCAGCACCATCCAAGTCATCGTGCGAGGCAACGCTGCGTCCCAGCCTTTCGATCCCACCACGGTGGGCGTGTCCGACAACCACAACGTCCCATGGTCCACCGCTTCGAATCGATCATGACGATATCCGATGGGAGCAAACTCGCCACCTTCTTCTCCGTCATCGCGCCCCACCCCATACCAAGTCCACTCGGGCGTGCCTGCCTGGACGTCACGCAGTTGCTTCACCGTGACTTCTTGCAACCCGACAACATCCGAAGACGCAATGGTTTCAATCACCTTCGAACGCCGCATCGACCAAAGGTCGAGTCGATCGTGAGAATTCAAATAGCGAATGTTGTAGGTCATCGCGGTGAACGATTCATCTGCAACGACCGCCCCCGACCCAACACCACCGAACAAGAGCATGCCACAAACAAGGGCAAGCCATGCAGCGGATTTCGTAGTGAAAGCTGATTGTCTCAATGTCATTTCATTTCTCCGGGAACCAAGGAAACCCCTTGGAATGGTGTAATCGAATGGAACCAATTGCTGTGCGTTTGACTCAGGGAGCGTCCGGACGAACGCCGCAGTAGCTGACAATCATGCCCAACTGATCCGCGACCGAGGCCTTGGTTTTCATCGCCAAGTCCGCTTCTTCCGCCGAGTTTGCATAGGCAACTTGAATGTGATTGGCTTTGTGGCGTGCCATCATCTCATCCCGAGAAACCCCATGCAGAACCGCGTGCATGATCGGCCACTGAGGCGTCGTTGAATCCCAGCGTCGCTGCGTTTCTTCCGCTGGCAATTCGATCGCTGTTGCTCGCCCTAAATCCATGTGCAGCCGATCGTCAGCAACAAAAATCCGCGACCAAACCACTTCACCGGGTTTCGAGACACCTCGAACGGTGCTCCCACCTGATGGAAAGTACATCGGTGGCTGACGGAACCCTTCGGCGTCCGCCCAACCGTTTTGAAAGTGCGAGGCAGGTACGGCGCCACTGATTTCTAGCACCCAAACCTCTTCCTCGGTCGTGCCGCTGGCATCGCGATCGGACCATCGCAAATCGTGCAGCGTGTTCTCGACCGGCTGCCCCAACGCTTTGTGAACCCGGTTGGTGATCAGCCCATCCAGTCCCGCACACTCATCGACCTCATTGAAGTGAGTCAAGGGACCGCCGGCATACAGTTCCCGAGATCCATCGCGAGAGAAGACGGGCGGGCGAACGGAATCATTGAGCATGCCTTCCACCAAGTCACTGGCGGGCAACAAGTCCTTCAGCCCCTGCTGGTACTGAATCCCGATGGCATCGCAACCGAAGTCATCCGCAATGCGCATCGCCGCGATGTAGACACGACACTGACCAAGAATCTGCGCGTCGGTGAGGTCGGTTTCGTGATTGGGCCCAGTATGGAATTTCATTCCCGCCTGATTCAACCAATCGCGGACGGCCTGAGCCTCTTCGTCACTGACCTGTTGCGACTCATGATAAAGCGCCGATTGACTCAATCGCTCTTTGAAAACTCCCGTCGCATGAAGCAAGTGGTCGGGAATGATCGCGTTGAACATTCCCATGCAGCCTTCATCAAACACACCCAAAATCGCTTTTTCGCGTTGAATCGTGTCTGCGATTTCCAACGCCTTCGCCCGTGCGTTTGCATCGCAACTGGTGATCTCGAATGGCGTCACATGGTCCATTTCATGTGAGACAGACCCCGTGTCCAACCAACTCTTCAGTTTGCCCAGGAACAAGGCGTCCGAGAACTCCTCGCTCCACAGCGAACTGTACTGAACCCCTGCTTTGGTGAGCGACCCATTGAGGTTCAGCAACCCGACCAACCCCGGCCACTGCCCTGACCAGTTCGCCACCGTCAAGATCGGCCCGCGATGCGTCATCAAACCAGCCAGAACATGATGCGAGTACTGCCAGACCGCTTCTGCAACAATCAGCGGAGCGTTGGGGTCAATGGCCCGGAACACATCCATTCCCTGCCGCTGCGACCGAATGAACCCATGCCCGCGAGCTTCATCGAACTCGTGCCCGCGACTGACCTGGTGGCCAAAAGATTCAATCGCAGCGATCAACCGCGACTCCATTTCTTTCTGGGCCTCCCAGCAAACCTGGTTCGCGGAATCTCGTAAGTCGCCGGAGGCAATCAGTGTGATCGTTTGAGGCATCGTCTCGTCAGCCATTGAAGAGTAGGAAGAGGATTTCAAATTCGTCGTTGAGCGACCGCGTGGGCCAATTGCCTGTAGCGACCGTACAGTTGTTCGTAAGCTTGCGTTCGTTCCAAGCGAGGCAGAATCAAATCTCGCTGATTCTCGGGAACAGAAGCCATCGCGGTCGCAGCCTCAGCGATGCTGGAAAACGGTGTCTTCTCGGGACCAGCCGCAACCATCCCCAGAACCGCCGCACCAACCGCTGGCCCCTGCGAGGAAGGATGAATTTCAATTGGCATCCCCAGCACGTCCGCATACACCTCCACGAAGGCTCGGTTGTGGTGTGGCAAACCGCCGGTGGCGATGATGCGATCGATCGGCACGCCCTTGTTGCTTGAGCTCGTCGGCTCAGCCTGATTCGCCTCCGGCAGATCAGCACTCCCATGACGAAGCATCTCCACGATCCAGCGGACACCAAAGGCGGACGCTTCCATCAAGGCCAAATAAAGGTGAGCGGGGCCATGCTGCATTCCCAACCCGGTGAAGGCCCCGCGAACCGAACCATCCATCAGCGGCGTTCGGCAACCATTCATCCAATCCAAACACGAGACGCCCTCGGCACCGGGAGGCAAGCTCATCGCTTCCTCGGCCAAGTCATCGAACGAATCGCGATTCAGTAGTTTCCGCAACCAAGCGAACGCATCTCCGACCGCCGCCTGCCCCGTTTCATAGCCGAACAATCCAGGCAAAATGCCGCCCTCCACCACGCCAGCCACACCGGGCATGTCCACCATCTTGGTCGCGTTGAGCATGTGGCAACTGCTGGTCCCCAGCACCATCACCAAGGTGCCTGGCTCGGCCGCACCAACTCCTGGCACACCGGCGTGAGCATCAATGATTGCGGCCGACACGGGAACCCCAACGGGCAACCCAAACTGGGTTGCCATCGCTTGTGTCAGCTGCCCAGCCACTTGGCCCGGTGACCGCATCTGCTCCGCCGATTGACCGGGCATCCGATTGGCAACCGCCTCGGCAAGCTTCGGATGAACGGCCTGAAAATAGTCTTGCGACGGATAACCGTCGCCGGCCGACCACATTGCTTTGTAACCAGCCTGACAGGTCGAACGGACCAACGAATCGCTGTCACCACCGACCAGTCGCCACACGAACCAATCGCCTGCCTCCAACCACACGTCCGCAGACTCAGCGATCTCAGGAGCTTGTTCAATCGTCTCCAGCATTTTGGGAAAGAACCATTCCAACCCGATCACACCGCCATACCGCCTCAAAAACGACTCGTCGCGTTCCCTTGCGATCGAAGTCATGCGTTCGGCTTGCTCCAGCGCTCCATGGTGCTTCCACAGCTTTGGCCAAGCCAGGGGACGTGACTGCAGCGACTCCAACTCACAAAGCGGCGTCCCGTCGTGCTTGGCCGGCAACATCGTGCAACTGGTGAAGTCGACGCCAATGCCCACGATCTCCTCGCCCGTCAAACCAGCCTTGGCCACGGCTTCTTTCGTTGCCGCCGCGGCGGACTGAATCCAGTCCGCTGGGCACTGCAAAGCGTATCGCTCTGGCAACGGCTCATCGCTGCCCGGCAATGAATCCACGATCTGCCCATGCTCAAACGGACTGACCGCGGAACCCACTTCGCGGCCCTCGGAATCCACCAAGATGGCACGCACGGACTCCGTTCCAAAATCGAGACCGAGAGCAATGACAGGCATAAGATGTCGGATCGTGTGAATAAAAAGCAGAAACAAAAACTCGCCCTCGATGGGTTCAGACCCTCTGAACCCATCGTGAACAATCAGTCATCCAAGAATTCGCGTGCAAAGATCACTTGGAATCGCGGAACGAACGCCCCCGATCGTAGCTGATCTTCGACACGGTTTGCGTTGCATCGCCAACCTGAGCGTCAAACTTCAGCACGATTCGGCCGTCTTCGCTGCTGGGATCAAAACGCAACTTCGTGCATTCGACCTTTCCGGAATCGGGCTGATCCCAAAGCACCGTCATCGGACCGGACCATTTGATTCCATCATGATAACGGTACCGAACCAGGTCGGACTTCGCCTCCTCCTTGTTCGATTCGATCCAAGCGGCAATCCGGCCCCGCGTGGAATCAAATGAGATCGCGTCTTCGCGATCCACCTTGGGATCAACCGGCTGGGCTGGCAACGCTTTTTCGAACTGCACATCCCCGGCGACCTCTGCTCCCGAAAACGAAATGCAATCGTCATGGAAAATGTGGTAAATCCGACCGTTTTCACTTCCAACGATCAGATCCCACTTCCCGTCTCGGTTGAAGTCAGAGACCGCGGGACTGGCCGTGTGACCCGCGACATTGCGGCGAGCCAAATTCCCAACTCGCTTCAACACGACCTTGCCGTCTTGATCAGCGACATTGCGATACCAGGTCACATTCTCAGAGTTGATCAACACATCCAAACGCCCATCGGAATCCCAATCGGCAACGGCGATCTTGACGCGACCAGATCGACCAGCGGTGCCAACTGCCAAACGAATCGGGCGACCTGATTCATCAACAAACAATCGCTCCGCGTCCCCCGCCGAACGACGAAGCGTCAGATACCCTTCCTGATCCATCAACACCAAATCCAGTTCCTCATCGCCGTCGAAATCCAGAGCAACCGGTGTTGTCCGCCACTGCGTCAGAGACCTCTTCGTAGCTGGTTTCCAAGGGTACCAGGCTGGTGGACTTTCGACGGGAGCGGATTCCAAATCCTGTTCCACCAAGATGCCAGATTCATTGAGCAACACACCGACCTCCGACAAGATCGAGTTGTAAATGATGTCATCGTCGCCATCACCATCCCAGTCAGCGAGTGACAACGTGGTGTAGCCCCACTTGGCTTCACAGGGACCTTGGATCGATCCGTTCTCGCCTGCCAAAATCCGAAACGGTTCTTCCGCTCCATCCTCCCCCCGAACGTTCAGCAACACGGGTTCCGCCCACTTCGGCAAACCACCTTCGCCTTCACCAAGGTTTTCGAACCATCCGATGTTGCCGGCTGTGTTTCCGCAGATGATGTCATCGTCACCGTCTTGATCCCAATCTGACACATAGGGCGTTGCCAGGGCACCAAATTTCAGCGTGTCAGCTTTTTGGCGGAAGTAAACGGGATTCTCAAACACAGGTTGGCCGTCGCGAAATTCGCCGGTGTTTTCAATGAACGCAACGCGACCGTCTTCATCCCCCACGATCAAATCGGCGTCACCATCGCGGTCCCAGTCGATCGCGGTTGGCGTGATCATCTGCAAGTGCATCGTCAGCCGTTCGCCATCGACATCCTGGAGCTCTTTCCCAGTTTGATAACGAGGCTTTTCACGAGTCCCCACGTTTTCAAAGTAAGTGAAGTAGTCCAGGAAATTCCCGACGATCATGTCCAGGTCATCATCCCCATCGAAGTCCACCAAGCTTGCACACGGCCACCCAAAAACATCGATGGGTTGATCGCCCGCGAAAATCATCTCGGGCTTTTTGTAATCCGGCTTGGCATCGTCCCCGGCATTGGACATCAAGAACACATAACCGTGCAGCGGCCCGTTGTGCCAATCGCCCTTCTCATCGTAAGCATGGTCCCAAACCAAATCGGACCAATCGCCGACACCTGCGATCAAGTCGTGATCGCCGTCACCGTCGTAGTCGACGTAACGCCACATGTTGCCGCGAATCCTGGCTCCCGGAGTGGCCAGCGGTTTCGCCGGCGCGGAGATACCGGTGGGTTTGTCAAAATCAAACTTCCCCGTGGACGGGTCCTGTGCAAAGTACTTGCCTGGAATCAAAACCCGCGATTCACCGTTGACTTCGCTCGCCAACATGTTGTGAAACGCCCGCCCGAGTCGCACCGGTGCTTCGAAGACCGGCATTTTGACACTTGGGTCCTGACTTGTATTCTCAAAGTAAAAGGTCCCATTGGAAGGCTTGTCGGGACAGCCAACCAACAAATCCAAGTCACCATCACCGTCGTAATCCATCGGCAGCGGATAAGCCCACAGCCCCACGCCCAAGTCAACTTCCAACCCAGGGTTGTTGTACTTCAGCGGCATCAACTTCACGTTCTCGTCCGCACTCAACAGTTGCCCGCCTTGGACCAACAGCATCCATCCCAATCCCATTGCCAACGCCAATGGTTGCAACGACCGTCTGTAAACACTCATGGTTGCTCTCGCTTTCTCAGGTTGCTCGCCGCTTCCAGACACATTGCCCAGAGTGGCGGGTAGGTTTGATTCTCACAGTCCAACAGGTTTCATCCACCGCGGTACTCAATCCGCTGTTGAGTCGACCACAAAGACTTGGTTGCATGATTTGTCGCCACTCGAAACAGCGCCGCCAAAGGCAACGCGACTTCCATCAGGCGAGTACACAACCGCAAAAGGCAAACAGCGAAACTGCTCTCCACCTTCCGCCAATGTCTCCACACGTCCATCACTCAAGTCGACTTCGCACACCGAGTTCCCCATCACACATGCCGCATGGTTGCCGCCGGGATGAATAGTGAATGCGGACGCGACCGACTCTTTCCCACGGGTGATTTGCTTGAGCGACCCACCATCCGGCGGCACCGACCACAACTGAATCACACCGTGGTCATCTCGCATTAAAAAACAGACTTCGCTGCCATCCGGTTTGCTTCGCGGCCAATGCCGCACATCCGTTGCCACGCCTGGATACGGCCGGTCGGTGGTGCGGGTCAAACGCCGCTGCACCGTTCCGGCTGGCGGTGCCGGACGCGTGGTCGCGGTGCCCTGCAAAGGCTCCGATCCCGCAACCGAACAATCAACCGGCAAATCCACCACAAACAATTCCGGAACCGTCTTCCGCGGATGCTCTTGCGTCCCGGACGACGCCCCTCCTCTTTGCATGGAGTCCGTCTCAATGACCACGTCGCCTAAAAACGCCAAGGCCTTTGCTGAGGTCTTGCCGCTTGGGACCTGACCTTTCTTTTTGGCCACCCAAGCGTCTTCGTAGGCTTTGCAAATCTGGTCGGATCCTGGTTCGGGTCGATCGTGTGTCCGTGTCGCCAAAACACTCCAGAACGCCCCCTCGTGATTGCGGCGATGCGTGCTCGGCACCGACACAGGCTGGTGCGGAATCGACACCCCCACATTGCGTTGATTCTTCTGACCGCCGGTTGGCTCCATCGCCAACACATGGTCCTCATAAGTGAAACTGACCCACTGGCCTTCATCGTCAAAGACGTGCACGTGACTGCCGCCACGAAGTGCCCCCGGCGTGAAAGGATCCACGATGTCGCGAGCGTCTAAGTTTTGCACCGACGAAGCTTGCCCGGGACACATCACGACGCCACGGCGATGAGAAGCCGAGTAATTCCAATCCGACGTGGGGTCCTCCGGCCCGTGAATGAAAACGAGCTTGTCTTCCGTGGGACTGGCGGTCGCGACGCCAACGCAGGCACCATGCGAGGCTTCGTACACGACTTCCACTTCGCTGGTCTTCGTGTTGACACGCTCAATTCGCGGACCATCGAAGACGGCCCCGTCGGCATCACTGCGAATGTCGTAGTAGACCCATCGCCCATCCCAAGACCAAACATGCGTGTTGGTCAGATGATGATGCTGTTGACGATGAGTGAGCTGGGAAATCATGCCGCCACCCATGACTTGCATTGCCATGAGCCCAATCGTTTCGCCTGCTCTGAGTCGGTCGTCCATGCATCGACTTCAGCACGCTCATAACGCTGCCTGTCATCTATAGACGCATAGGACCAATGTTGCCTCGCTGTTAGAATGAGTGACCCGATCGCGTTCCGACGCATCGGCCCCGGATCCATCTCGTCCCTCCCCACACCCACTCCACGACAATGACTCCAGGGCGTCACCAAGTCGAAACGCACGCCAGCCGTGCCTATCATCATCTGCGTCAAAAGCTGATCTCGGGTGAATTCAAACCTGGCACCAGATTGCTGTATGGACCGATCGGCAAAGAAATCGGCGTGTCGGCAACCCCGGTTCGAGAAGCCGCCGGTCAGCTCGCGACGGAGGGCATGGTCGAATTGGTGCCTCAAATCGGGGCCGTCGTGCGATCGATCAACGAACCGGAAGTGCAAGAGCTTTATGAGGTTCGAAATCTGATCGAACCCTTCGCTTCCGCGCGTGCTTCGGAACGCTCGACGTCGGAAGACATCCAGCTGATCGCGAAGGAATACAACACCATGCGGGAGTTGGTGGAACGCCAGAAGCAAACCGACTCGCCGGAAGAAAGCCAGGAAATCGCCTACCAATTCAACCAGGCGGACCACAACTTTCACTTGCGAATCGTCGAAGCGACCGGCAACCACACACTCGTTCGAACCTCCACTCAGTCCAACATTCTGACTCGCGTGTTTGGTATTTGGATGCACCGCCAAGGTGCTGACGTGATGGAGAACACTTGCAACGAGCACGAAAAAATCTTCACCGCCATTCAAAACGGGAATGCAGAAGCGGCGCATGAAGCGGCATCGAATCACATCTTGAAGGGACTTCAACTTTCGCTCCAGTCCTTTCGCGAAGCCTGATCACCCGTCAGACCGATCGTCGTGAACAGCAATCCCAAACCGATCATCAAGCATGGGCCCACCACGATCGTCATGAATTTGTCCATCGGGTTGGCATATGCCTCCCATGCTGCGGGCCAGACACTGGTTTGAGAAATCGTCATCCAGGCGATCGCCAAACCACCAATCGCGAAAGCGGTGATGGCCGGCGCCCCGTGCAAACGCGGCACCGTGATTCCGAGCAAGAACAAACCGACGATCCCGGCGCCCAACACACCCGACAACGTCCACCAAACATCCAGGGTGCTGTCGGTCAATCGAACCAGCGCCAGTGCCATCGCGGTTCCCATGGCTCCCCAAGCAATGGTCGACAATCGCAACACACCAATGTTCTGGGCGTCCGTCGAATCCCGCCGAAACAACCGCCTGTAAAAGTCGCTCATCACCAACGTCGCTGATGAATTGAGCGACGTCGAAACAGTGCTCATCGCGGCCGCGAAAACGGCTGCGATCAACAACCCACGAACACCTTGTGGCAAGTGAGCCGCGATGAAGTGTGGGAACACCCGATCGCCCAAGTCACCTTCGGACAAACTCGAAGACATCTCCGTCAACTGCGTCGAATAATCTGGGGCGTCCAGGGAGACACCTGCCTGCATCAGTTTTTGTTCGGCAACAATCCTCCGGACTTCATCCAGGTCTTGAGGATGCCCTTCGTAGTAGGCGTACAACGACGATCCAATGAACAGAAACAACGCGCTGACGGGGACATACAACAACGCGCCCACCCAAACGCTCTTGGCCGCTTCGCGATCCGACCGAGAAGCGATGTAGCGCTGCACGTAACTTTGATCGATGCCAAAGTTACGTAGGTTGTCGAACAACCCAAATGCCAACACGACCCAGATCGTCGATTCTGACACCAGGAAAGAACTGTCGCCCAAAGAGAATTTGTGGTTTTCGTTCGCAACCGACAACACTTCGGCGGGTCCACCTGGCATGCCCAGCAACAAGATTGCCAACGCCAAAATCGCTCCGGCCAACAACACGATCGCCTGGATCGCATCCGCCCAGATCACGGCGACGATCCCGCCCACAAACGAGTAAATCGTGACCACCACTCCGGTGCACGCAATGACCAATCGGATGTCCCATCCAAACAGTACCGCCATCGGCAACGCCATCAGGTACATCACGACGCCGATCCGAGCGATCTGAAACAGCAGGTAAAACCCGCTGGCAAAGAGCCGAGCCCAAAGCCCAAAACGCCGCTCCAACAGCGAATACGCGGAGACTTCACCGCTCTCTCGGTAAAGCGGCAAAAACCAACGCACCGCGATCGCAGCCGCGATCGGAATCGCCAGCGAGTACATGAACGCATTCCAGTTGTCGACAAACGCTTTGCCGGGCAGCGCCAGATAACTGATGCTGCTCAAGTAAGTCGCGAAAATCGACAGCCCACACAACCAACCGGGAAGGGATCGACCACCGGCGGAGAAATCATCCGCCGATCGGTTGCGGGCCCAGAAGTAAAACCCCATCGCCATGATGGCGACGAAGTAAACAACCAGGACCGTGTAGTCCAGGCCCGTGAACGCCATCGCCGCAATCATAGGATTCCCAAGTCACGCAGGACCGCGGCCACTTTCTCCCGCTCGGGTTCAAAGAAGCGATGAAATGGATCGGCGGGAAGATCGCTGCAGATCCCCAATAACGACGCAGCGCACTTGGTGGCTTTGATATGACGTGACGCATACTTGCCAACGTCATAGATGTCTTGGAAACGCCGAATTTTGACCATCGCCGCTTCCGTCTTGGCCGCGTCATTCGTTGTCAGCCCTTCGTAACAATCCACGAAACAACGTGGCATCACGTTCGCTCCCCCCGACACACCACCATCACCGCCCAATTCATGAGCCTCTGGCAGCAGGGCTTCGGGGCCCAGCAAGACCGACCAATCATCGCGGACTTCGTTTCGCAATTCGCACAGACGGCGGAAGTAATCCAGATCACCGCTGCTGTCTTTGACACCCACGATGGACTGAATTTCTGAAAGCTTCTTCAAGGTTTCAATTTCGTACCAAACCTTGGTCAATCCCGGCATGTTGTAAAGCATCAACGGCAACGGAATTTCAGGAGCGATGTTCTGAACATACGCCGTCAGTTCCGTCTGGCCGGCTGGGAAATAGTACGGCGTGGTCAGGACCGCCGCATCCGCTCCCGCATCCGCCGCATGACGAGCCAGTGCGGTCGATTCCACAAACGCGGTGTCGGTCACTCCCACCAACACAGGCACGCGTCCGGCGACCAACCGTGTGGTCATGGTGATCAAATCACGCCGCAATCGATAGCTCAGGCTGGGTGCCTCACCGGTTGTTCCCAGGATAAACACCCCCGAAACGCCACCGTCGATGACATGCTCGATCAAGCGTTCCAATCCCTCCTGGTCCAGCTCATCACGAGCGCTCAGGGGGGTGATCAAAGGAGGCACGATGCCTTGCAAGCGATTGCCTGCAGTGAACAGACGGGACATATCGCGAGCGGCAGAGTGGGAGGGAGATTTCATCTTGTGGGGACAGACGAAAAGCGGGGGGATGGAGGCGGGGTTGGGCACGACACCCAAAAGTGAACGACCGTCCAGAAACGGCCGGTCGTTCACGAATTCGTTTTTTTATCTTTCACGAACCAAATGGAATCCGATCGGCGAAAGAGGGCAACAGTCTATACGGTCGTGCGGGCCGCCGCATCCACCGACCAGCCCTCGCGGTAGTTTTTGCTCAACAGCGAGGTGGCCTGCTCGTCGCCCGTGCAAACCATGTCCGAAGCATTGAATTTCAACTCCCGCCCGCATTGGTGAGCGACGGTGCCCAGCAAAACCGTTTCGGTCAACGGTCCGGAATAATCAAATTGGCAAAGCGGAGTGCCCTGCCCTCGGATCGCTTGCATCCATTCCATGTGGTGACCGATCGAATCAGCAATCCGCGGAGCCGCCGGTTTGAAGTCCGCGAACTTGTCTTTGGGAAGCAGCGTGTAACTGCCGTATGTCGCGATCATCATTCCCTTGTCGCCCACAAACAGAACGCCACTGCCTGGCACCGAGATGCCTTCCAGTTCTTTGGGCGAACGGTCACCGTCGTACCAAGTCAGATCCAACTCGTCATGCTTGTCGGTTGCATCGAAGTGATAGCGGACCTTCAAACCGGTTGGGCAGTAGTCATCCGATGGGGGTGGCCCATCCGCAACAACACTCGATGGAAGATGCAAACCCAATGCCCAGAATGGCAAGTCAACGTAGTGACACCCCATGTCTCCGAGTGTGCCAGCACCGTAGGCACGGTAACGGCGCCACGAAGCAGGGTGCAAACCTGGCGTGTAGGCGATTTTGGGTGCGGGGCCAAGCCACAGATCCCAGTCAACGTTGTCGGGTGCTTCACCTTGAGGCGCGGGCAACTCAGTCGCGCCCCAGCCCTTGCCAACCCACACGTGAACTCGAGTGACGTTGCCGATCACCCCGTCTTGGATCATCTCCACCACACGGCGGTAGTTTCCACCGGCATGAATCTGCGTTCCCATTTGAGTCACCACCCCTGCTTCCTTGGCCGCCAGTCGAATGGCGCGAGCCTCAGCAACGGTGTGAGTCAAAGGCTTTTCGCAATAGACGTTCAGCCCTTGCTCAATCGCTCGAATGGTTGCGGGTGCGTGATGATGATCCGGCGTGCTGATCACCACCCCATCCAGCTCGGTTTCTTCCCGAAGCATTTCGCGGTAATCGCGATACAGCTTGGCTTTTGGGAATCGTTCTCCGCCCGCCTTCAAATAGTTTGCATCAACATCACAGAGCGCGACCAAGTTCTGAGACTGCACCCCAGCCACGTTGGCAGCACCGCGATTGGCGATCCCAATGACGGCCAAGTTCAACGGCCGATCGGGGTCAATGTCCTTGGCGGCTTTCGCCACCGGTGCACTCAGGTGTGACGTGGCGGCCAGTCCCATGGTGGCCCCGGTCCACTGCATCCATTGACGACGATCGACCGTCGCTCCCAATTTCGGCTGTGATGGCGTGGGGGTGGCGGACGAGACGACAGAGCGGGCGGATTTCATCGGTGATCCTCGTGTGTCAAATGCATTGAGTCAGCCGGAACGAGCACCTTCAGCGCGTGCCTGCCCCGGACCGAACGAGCCGACATTGTAATGTGTCATTTGAGCATCTGTGACACTCAGACCTCCGACTCCCCCTTCCTGGGCGACGAAGGCGTCTGAGAAGACATTAACACCCCACGCCGGATCAAGATGGGTTCTTTATCGCCCCAATCGACGCGACACGGCTCGCTGGTCGCCACTTCCGAATCGCACACCCCGAGCGCCAAACGCATGATCCGGCGGTGCTGACGTTGATCATCGACCAGCGGGATACTGCGGTCAGGAACGACCGGCAAAGCAATTTGTTCATCCCGGTGGTAGCAAGCAATCCGGTGCAGCGTCACGACTCGCAACCAATGCCAAGGTCGTTCAACACGAACGTGATCGCGGCACCAACGCCAATCCGCAAAACGAAGCAATTCATCCTCCTGGAACAGGAAGCAACGGATGCATTCTTTGCGAACCACATGGCGGTCCTCGCACGTCATGCAGAACAACCAAACCTTGCGGGGCATGGAGGAGGTCGCGAGCCATCCGGTCAGAATGCTGGCAGCGTCATTCAGGATCTCGAATCCGACTCGACCTTCCGTCGGCACGATCGGTGCGTTCAAGGTTGTCGAACGAGCCAACTGACGCAGTGTCTCCCGAGCGGAAGGATTGTCGTAAGCATCGTCGATCGTTCGCCTGGGAGCAACGTTGCGAAAGACCAACTGCACCGTCCCATCTTCCTCATCGACCGGCAATAAATAGTGGGCCTGAAAGAGCAGTTCGTCCGAATCGCCACGACGAAGCCGGTCCAGGTATTTCAAACGCTTGCGAAACAGCACCCACCAACTGATCGCGATTCCCAGCAGAACGCCCACCGCTTTGCCAAACACTTCGGGGACGACACGTTGCCACTCCATCTCGGAGAGCCTTTCCATCAACGCTTCCATTCAAACCAACCCCGCAAAGGCATCAACCAACAGCAAACCCAAACAAGCAATCTGGTTGCACAAGTTAGCACAACCTCAACCGAACACGGGCGTCACGTGCTCCTGAGGGGACACTCGTCTATGATTGGTTCTGCGCCGCATCCAAACGGGTACGCAGGTGTCATCGGGCATGCGAGCCGCTTGGGCGTTCACCACGGTTCCCGCACTCAACGGGGCTAGCGCTGGACTGGTCCATGTTTGGTGTTGACGCTCCGATAGCGGATGCAACTCTTCTTCCGCCTTTCTTCATCCCGGTAGGGATGTCAGATGGTAGCCGGGGGTTGCTGCGTAGCAGCGTACCCCCGGCAAACGAGCCCCCAAGAACTACTCTCCATCCCGCCGTGGCCATCGGCCACGGCGGGATGGAGAGTGGTGACGTGGGTTTTACGTGTTCGTCGGTGGCGCAACCGCTTACCGACGGCTACCATCTGACATCCCTACCGGGATGAAAACTGACGCGACCACAGTGCGTCACAACGCCAAACATTCAGCAGTCCAGGCGAACGCCCAAACGGCTCACATGGCCCTGCCCGATCGTTCCTGAGTACCGCCTTTCTTCACAACTCCTTTTTGAATGCCATCACTTCATGTCAGCCACGTTTCGCGTCGACGTCTCCAAAGAACAATTCATTTTCTCCGCTGCACACTTCATCACGTTCGCGGGCGACATTTGCGAGCGCATTCATGGGCACAATTACGGCGTCCGAGTCAGCGTGGAAGGGCCGCTGGATGAGAACCGTTACGTCGTCGACTTCATCGCCCTGCGCGATGCCGTGCTGAAGCAAACCCAGGCACTCGACCACCACGTGATCCTGCCACGCGATCACAAAGAGATCTTGATCACGCAGGACGAGACCGAAACCACCGCACGTTTTCGAGAACGACGCTGGGTCTTTCCCAACGAGGACTGCATCCTCTTGCCGGTGATCAACACCACGGCAGAGGAGATCGCTCGTGTGATCGCAGAAAACGTTCGCGAACAAACACGAGAACAATTCGGCGATGCATTGTCATCGATCGAAGTCGCCGTCGATGAAAACGCGGGCCAATGGGGCGTCTGCAAACTGCCCTGGAACGAATGAGAAATCATTCAGCATTCAGCGTCCCTCGGGCATTTGTCTCCTCAAGCACTTGGTGAGGTGGCACCGTCCCGGGCGACGGCATCCCCAATCGCTGGAACCACAATCTGCTTGGCAGGTTTCCCGCCGGGCAAGTCGTATCGCTGATTGATGGGGACCACCACGCCGCAACTGACGATGAACTGCAAGGCTTCGTCGATTGTCAAATTCAAGTCGATCGCTTCGCTGCGGCGAACGCTGACCGTGAACCCGGTCATCGGCATCGGACTGGTTGGCATCAACACGCTCAACATCGGTTCGCCAGCCGCTTCGGAAACCTCACGCATGCCATTGCCGGTCACAAACCCGAGCGACCAGATGCCATCGCGCGGGTACTGAATCGCGACCACGCGATTGAACTCGATTTGTCGATCGTCAAACGCGAAGTCCGTGATCTGCTTCACGCTTCCGTAGACCTTGTTGACGATGGGGATCCGCAGAATCGCGGCATCAAACGTCGTCACGAACCATCGCCCAATTCCCCCGGTGAACAAACGCCCGAGGAAATACAGCAGCATGAAGAACACGATCAAGAAGACCGGGACGACCACCGATCGCGGCATGTACTGAAGCTGGACGAAACGATCCCAGTAACCCATCGCACTGTTGGGTGGAACCGCAGCGGGTCCAAACGCATCGATCTCCGAATCAACTCGCTGGACAACGTACCCCGGCAGGAAACGTCGTCCGGTTGGATCGGGAACGTACGACAAACCTTTGTAAGTGAAGCCGCGTTGATTGAGTTTTCCCTGGGATCCGTCCGGCGAATCATTGATGATCGAACCTTCCGGTGGCTGTTCGTATGTCTCGCTCACCGCTGGAATCAGCACGAAGCGTCGAATGCCAGTCTCGACCGGCAACAACACGTAGTTTTCGATCGCATTCCAAGCCCAAATCAAGACCACAATCGTCAACAGGGGAGGCAGAACAACCCCCAACCCGCGAACGATCGCGCGGCGGGCACCACCTTTGTGGTGTCCGGAGGTTTCGCCTTGGCTTTCGAGAGAAGTGTCGGTCGATTCAGTCATCGTGCGGGAAAACCGGATGAGAAGATCATTGGGACGATCGCTCGCCAAAAGGACTTCGCCCAACAGGAAGAGAAGTCATCGTGAAATGGGACGTTGTTTCCGCCGCCGCGTCCAACCGCACGACAGACTTTAACACGGAATGTCGATCCACGAACCCGCATACTCGCCCCAACCAACCCAATCGGCAAGGAAGGATACGCTCATCCATTCATTTTGGTGCGTCACGAATCGCACGAGCAACCACCAGCAAATCCACTCGAGCAGCACCAGCATCCAACAACACCCGAGAGATTTCATCGGCGGTCGCGCCGGTTGTCATCACATCATCGACCAAAAGAACATCTCGCCCCAGCAGTCGTTTTCTCCAGCGTCGTCGAACCTGAAACGCTCCCCGCACATTTTCACGACGAGCCATGTCGTCCAGGAACGCCTGCTTTTGTACTGCACGCGTGGTTTCCAACAGCGATCCAAACGAGAAATTCATCTCTCGAGCGAAGCGACTGGCCAGCGAACCGGTCCCGACACCGCCCCGCCGAAACTGACGCCAAAACGGGCTGGGCACATGCGTCACGACCCGCGAACGCCCTGATTCCGCCTGCGTCTTCGCCCCGGGCACCTCGGGGCTGAGGGCTCCTGTGCCGCCGGCTTCAGGCTCGGGGGAGCCAGACTCGTCCGCCAATCGGCGGGATTCTCCCACACGGTAGCGATCCGCCAACCGGACCGCCAATTCGCGAGCGATCGCTGTGTTGCGAGGGTACTTTGCCGCGATGATCGCTTGGCGAACCACCTCGTGATACCGGTAAACGGCCGTGGCGGACGCGAATGCAAACGGCGATTCTCGTCGCACACATTCTGGGCACGGCAACTCGCCCTGCCCCGAATCGCCCTGCCCCGAATCGTTGTGTCCCGAAGCGGGCCAGGCACACCGCAGGCAAGCCGACTGCATCGTCGGAGCGGACTGAACCAGCGAGGTTTCGCAGAGCTGGCAAAAGGACGCGAATCGCCGCCTTGTGACAGACGAATCCACTGAGGAATTCCTCCGCACCGAAGCCGGTCCGGTCAGCTCGCCACACAACACGCAGACCGGTGGGAACAGCAGCGGGGCCAGCAATTCGCCGGTATTTCGCACGCCTTCGATCAAAAAGTTGGTGCTTTTCACAAAATAACTTTGTGTTCCCGCGAACCTTCTGCTGAAATAAAGCTCTAACCAGTCAGCGACATTCCGCCCCGTTGAGACGGGGAAGTTGCATGAAGCGTTCGGCCCTGGGTAACAACCCGTTGACCGATTCGCGATTGTAACGAATTCTGATGTCCTTACTTTCCGTTTTTGAGCTCCATCACCGCACCGAGAAAATCGGCGCAGGGAGGATTCGATGCGTAACCTGATCTCGACTCAACGTGTTGTCCGCATTTCCCACATCGTGGGTGTCATGCGTACCAATGCTGCCGAGACTCTGTGCGTCGTCATCCATTCCTGCTCATTGCAGTGGGAGGGCCTCGGTTATCCGGGGTCCAGCGCCCCGGAGCCTCTGGTAGCCAGTTTTGCGGCAATAAAGCCCTGGCGGTTTTCTTTTGCCACCGACCAAACGTGTCACAGGCATATGCGATAAGGCTCCCGCCTTTTCCTCGCATTGAACTGAAGCACGCCGCGAAAAGTCTCTGGCACGCCTGACCCATTGGGTCACGCCGTTGATTTTTCGTATGCCGCCCATCGCGTTTCGCGTCGGCAGCGCCCCGCTCGGATCAGAACCTCGCCTGCACCCACGTCCATCGCTCACACCGATGGCAGAAGTCTTCCTCACAGACCTCTGACAAAACGTCGTGCATCGCTGAAGTTCTCGCTTCCGTCCACGGGGCTCGCTGACGAAGTTGATTCATCGATCGGGTTTTCCAACTGGTTTGAAACAATTCAGCAGGCAGCCGCTTGGCTGACCTGAACAGGAAAGTATTCCCGGAACCCCGGGAGGATGGACACCATGAAGATCACCCCTGATTTTACGACCACCGTTTCGCCGACTGACGGCAACGCTATCGTTCGCAACTCCGCGTCCCCATCTGCCTCGGGTCAAACCGTGGCCCAATTGGTGATCGCCGCTCAAGGCGGAGATCAATTGGCATTTGGTGATTTGTTCGAACGGTACCGACCCATCATCGTCGCTTTGGCGATCAGCCGCGTTCGCAACTTGCACGAAGCCGAAGAATTGACCCAAGACGTGTTCATCCAAGCGATGCAAAAACTGGATCAACTTCGCGTGCCAGAAGCGTTTGGTGGATGGTTGCGTCAGATCGTGCACCGCATGGCGATCAATCGGTTCAGCCGACAACGAACCGCCACCGCGTGCGATCCAGAAACCCTGGAAGCGACTTGCGTCGATGACACCACGCCTGAAAACGTGGCCCAAGATCGAGAGCAAGCTGCGGCGGTACGAAGCGGGATCGCACGCCTGGGAACCTTGGACCGTCAAACGCTCAATGCGTTTTATCTCAATGGACAATCGTTGATTGAGATGAGCGACGCGTTCGATGCCCCGGTCGGAACGATCAAGCGTCGTTTGCATACCGCGCGACGTCGACTGGCAGAAACGCTGCAAGACGAAATGGCTTTTGGGGATTCGGCGGACGACCGTGCCGACGAATCCCCGGCCGTCTTGCCGATGCCATCAGCCCGCGATCGGTCGGATGACACCCTCGGTGACTCCGCCCTGATCGCGCAAGCGGTCTGACTGGCCCGGACGCCTCTCTTGGTAGCTGGATTCGCCAGAATTCAGAGGCACGAACTGGTGAGCCTCCGAATTCTTGGCGAATCCGGCTACAGTCTTGCAACTACGTCAGCTTGTGACGGACGCGTTGCTGCTCGTAGGCCAGGTCCCACCTGGCACTGGCTCTTTGCCAAACAACATCACTCTTGTGATGAAAGCTTGCCCGGACGCCTCGCTTGGTTCCCAAGCATCGGCTCGGTGCCAGGTGAAACCTGGCCTACGTCTTAAGAACCCCGCCCGTTGCAAACGGGAGGGGTCGGCAAGCGAGCGTTCAGCGAGATTTCCGGGGGAGGGCAATCCCCTGCGGCCACAACGTCCTACCGAAGAACGAATTCACCCTCCTGGCAGGAGGGTCAAGCGAAGCGAGGGGAGGTCGAACGCGAACACGTGGGTCCATTGAAAAAGTAAAATGGACAATCACAAACATCCACCTCACCCAGCCTCAGCCAATCCCCTGGTTTGCATCGCCCCAGCGAATCGGGCAAACTGGAAGTCTCCCAGCGGGGGGAGGCCCCGCTGAGAACAAGTCCCGGTTCACTGAGAACAAGTTTCCGCGGAGTCAAAACGCTCGACTTGTTCTCACCGCCAAACCGGCAAGAACACCGCTCAAACACCTCTTCTCAGTCGGTCCAACTGCTGAGAAACAAGTTCGCCGACTGAAATCTGCGATGGACACCTATGACATCGTTTGAAACTGCTCACGTTGTCGAAGCATATCGTGAACGATGCGAAGATCGCATCGACGTCATAGCTGATGGCGACCGCACGTTGATCGTAGTGGCCGACGGAGCTGGTGGCACGGGTGGCGGACACCTTGCGGCGGAAACGGTGATTCGCGAAACACGAGCGAACTACGCTGCGATTGACAACTCAACTGACTGGTCCAAATTTCTCTCGCAACTTGACTTTCGCGTGCACACTGGTGAATCAACCGCTGTGATTGTCGACCTTCATCCCGATCGAATACTGGGCGCCAGCGTCGGCGATAGTTGCGCTTGGGTGATCGACGGGGCTGACATTACTGACTTGACTCGCACGCAGAATCGCAAGCCGTTGCTTGGCTCTCAAGCGGCCAAACCCGCTCCATTCTGGCACGGTCCACTCAACGGGCTCCTTCTGGTCGGTTCCGACGGATTCTTCGACTATGCCAAGCACGACCAAATTACACCGCTCATCGGTCGCACCGACTTTTTTGCGGTTCCGCGTGCATGTGTCGACATGGTTCGTCTTCCCTCCGGCGACCTTTGGGACGATACTGCCGTAGTCGTATGCCGGGTGCGCCACGCGAGGACATCTCGTAGACGACACTCGATTTGACGCGTGACAAAAAACGCGGGGAACAATGCCGTGCACCGGAGTACGGCGTCGCGCGTTTACAAATGGAAAATCAACTCGCCGTACCCGGTGACGGCCACCGTTATCGTACTGACGTGAGGTACTTGCCGACAGTGAGAGATCCATACGCCCCGCCGAGCTCGTCCGGAACCGAAGAGTCTCCAAAACGGTGGAACGTTCGTTGGCCGGTGCTTATGCTGCTTGCGTTTAGTTGCGTACTTGTAGCCTACGCGTCGTACCGATCTGAGATCATATTTGCGATCGTGGACATCGTCGCTTTCGGCGCGATGTGTGGATTGGTGATCGCAATTCCGCTGGTGTCGCTATACGCATATCTCACTGGACGATCGATTCGACGACTCCTATGGTCCCCATACTTGCTCTGTTCAGCCGTTTTCTTTGGTTTTATTTCGGTCGTTACACTATGGCTCTTGCTTGCCAACGCGGACTTCCGATGATGGCCACAATCTCCATACAACTGCGATAACCACGCAATGGACGCGGAGTCGTGTTTTTTTGAATTGGATGATCGACCGCCGCGGCCCGGTCATCGCAATCGTTCTGCTACATGAAAGAACTTAGGCACCGAATCGATTGTCACCCAGCTAGGTTCGTTCGAGCTGATGACGGCCGGTGTAGCTTTGGAGGTGAGCCTGCTCATCACAATGCGCACCCTGATGGATGGCTGCAACCGCTCCACCTAGTTGCGACGCTTGATGCGTCTTCCGCTGCATTTCCGTTGGAGGACTTCCCGCATGAAATCTTGCCACTTTACTACCCGTTTGCATCTGGGCTCCCAGCTCTGCAGTACCGAGTGGAGAGCAATACCGAACTCCAGCTTGTTCACGTTTCAGAATACCAATCATCGAAGCGACCGATGATCGAGACTGCATTTCTCCCAAGCTTTAGGGCGAAGCTCGTTGCCTTCACCTATCAGGAAGCGAGGGCTATCGCCATTCAAGAGAATTACCCTTCATACGATGGGAGTCGCGATGACCAAGCTCTGATTGATGCTTCCGATGCCTTCGCAACAGTCAGGACCGGAGCAAGGCTGCGAACGTCACAGGGTGACCTGAATCACGAATGCAAAAACCCGCAATGTAGTGGTCACGGGAGAAAATGCCCTACAGATATCTTCTGCATCACTCCTTGCTCCAGAAGGCTCGCACCGGACAGCCATTGGGGTTCATACCACTCGTTCATCGATCTCATATTTGGCACATGTCGCTTCTGTGATACCATCGTAGTGACTAACATCTCGACATAAAGAACAGAACCATGACATGCTCGGGAGGACGGCTTGCGCGGTGTTTGAAGTGCCGAGTCATCCGTCTGTTCCCCGTGATGTCTGACGTTGAATTCAATTGCTCCCTCCGGTAGCCACCAGGTGAACTGGCCTGCGAAACGCCCAAGATGTTTTCCACCCAAACCGCAGAGCGGTGACATTTGCTAGCCTCGGGTTTCAACCCGAGGTCCCTGTTGACCCTGCACCGGTTCCAAGCCGCGGAGCGGCGACAGGTGGGTTCGCACTTGTTAGCAACTGTCGTCGCTCCGCGACTGGGGCGGTGTTTCTGGTCCGAATGAACCTTGGGTCGAAACCCAAGGCTGTTCCAATGCCGTCGCTCCGCGACTCAGAAGCGCCGGTGCGAGACCACCTGGAGTCGCACTTGCTAGACTCGTTCGAGCGACCGGGAGCGTCCCGCCCGCTCGGTTGCCATTCGACTCAGCGAAAATTCGCTGCGTGGAATTGCATGATTTCAACGCAGCGTTGCTCGTAGATTTTCAATCCCGAGTGTGGCACCTCTGGGACAACGATGCGTTCAAAAGGGATCCCCAGCGAGGTCAGAAACTTCATGTACTCCAGATTGTTCTGGTAGTTGAAACCTTTGGTCCCAACGTAAATCATCCAATCCACCTTGGGCGTCTTCGTTTTGGAATAGGCTCGTGCCAAATCCCAAGTGTTGTCGTCTTCTGCAAAGACCAGTGTCTCGGATTCGCGACCTCCTGACTCGCTGATTTTGCGTTCGGTTTCATAACCGCCACCACCTGCCGCCGCACTGCAAAACAATTCCGGGTGACGCAGCGACAATCGCATCGTTCCGCGCCCGCCCTGCGAGAACCCTTCGATTCCACGGTGCTCACGGTCAGCGATCGTTCGATAAGTTGCATCGATGTGCGGGATCAACTCTTTGATGAACACGTCCGCACCTTGCTTGGCTGGTTCACCAGGGATGTTGTAGTGGCTGACCGGCCCACCATTGGCGAAGACGTAGATCATGCCCGGAACCTGCTCTGATTCCATCGCGGAATGGATCAACGGAACCAACGCGAGTGACTTTGTCTCGCTGCCTGGCCGTCCACCATGCAAGTAATAGACAACGGGAAAACGCTTGGCCGATGCGCCACTAGAATACCCAGGCGGCAACAAAACCGCGTACCCCACGTCTCGCTTCAACGATGGACTTTGGAACGTTCCATGCTTGAGCGACGGGTGTTGCCTTTGCTTCGGAATCGGATTCACCCAAGCAAACGGCGCCGGCTTCATCTTCGCCTTCTTGGGCGTTTGATTTTGGCCTGTCTCGGGCGTTGCCTTGTCATCGGCTTGCATCACAGGCGATTCAGCGAACAAGGAGGTTTCTGCCAGCAATGACAAACAGGCTACCAAGCAAATGACGCGGTGCATGGGCAATCTTCTTGGGGGACGGGATTGAGTGGGAATGCAACACTATACTCATCCAATGCGAGACCAACGCCGCGATGCCGTTGCCAATCCCTTTGCTCCCTGTTACCACCGAGCGACCCAAAGATGGATCCGTTCTTACAAGCCGCGTTCGATGAAGCACACCTCGGCCTCCAAGAAAATGGGATCCCGATTGGCTCCGTGCTGGTGATCGACCATGAAATCGTTTCGCGTGGCCACAACCGACGCATCCAAAGTGGCAGTGCAATCTTGCACGCCGAGATGGATTGCCTGGAACGTGCCGGTCGCCTGACCGCAAGCGACTACTCACGATCCACGCTGTACTCGACGTTGTCGCCGTGTGACATGTGCAGCGGCGCTGCCCTGCTTTACAAAATCCCGCGAATCATCGTCGGCGAGAACCAAACCTTCCAAGGACCGGAATCCTACGTCCGCAGCCGAGGCGTCGACTTGCAGATCGTCAATGATCCGGATTGCATTGAGCTGATGCAGAACTTCATCCGAAACCACCCAACGCTCTGGAACGAAGACATCGGCCTGCCAACGGAAGATTGACATCACGCACCGACCTCTTGTTCAACCTCCGCGCCTGCCCCACATTTTTCACAGGCGGGCAAGAGCGAGTGACGGACGCCGCCGCATTTCTGACAGGCGTGAAAGAGCGTCGTTTCGCAACAGGGGCAGGTGTAAGGTTGGTCGAATGTGGCCGCATCGCCATCGACCGTGACGGGAGTGCGTTTCTTCAAACTCCGCCGCGTCCACACCGCGAATTTCAATGGCCCACGTTGGATCGGGTGGTCGCATATCGGGCAGAAGAAGTGAGCGTACGCTTCCCGGTACTGACGCAGCAACCAATCGCGACTGGGTCGGGCGATCAGTCGCAGCAACCGCACCAAGACTCCCGTCGCAATGGCCAGCGACAACAAGATCAAAATGTACTTGAAGTAGATCGTAGGAAAGTGATCGTGCATCACCAGCAAAACACGAGCGGCGACGGCGCCACTGAGTGCATACACCAGCATCGCGTACGTTCCGCCGGCTTGACGCACGAACAACCAACTGCAGAGAAGCAACATTGGAATCAACAACGCAAGCTTGTACGCCGCCAGTTTCCATTGATGTTGTTCCGCAAGCGTTTCGTACTCGTCCGCAATGGGCCGACTCTCACGCGTGATCACTTGCTCGTTCTCTCGCCGCAACCGCTCCACATCATCCAACTGATCGTTGAGACCAGACAGCTCGGCATTCAGCGTTTGTGTCTGGCTCTGATTGGCCAAAAACAATTGCAAACTATCCGTGAGCGCCGATTGTTGAGCTTCACTCAGCGACGTCGCGTTCTCATCCGCGTTGCGTTTGAGTTCCAGCAGTTGATTGATCGTCTGCTGGGAATCCCGAGTCGTTTGCGTTGTCAGTTTTCGCCGTCGTTCGGCCGAAGCGATCTGTTGCTTCAAATCCGCCAACTGCGCCGCGAGCAATTGCCGCTCGTCCTGCAATTCCTGTGGCAAAACCTCGTCGAGCATCTGGCTGTAGTTCGGCCCCTGCACACGATCGATGTCGCGAACGATGTAGCCGAGCAACCAAAACGCCAGCAAACCAACCGCGACGCTGAATCCAAAAACCATGAAGCGAAGCATGAACGATCCGCGGTGTTTCTTGGTCTTCATTTGTTCGCCTCAATGCCAACGTCGGAGAATGGAATTCCTTAACCTAGAGCCCACGCTTTCAATATTCTTCGCGAAAATCCCACTTTCAAACGTTCAGAATAGCGGTCCTCTCACTACCAATGGATGTGAGCGGAACCTTTCAGCTTTTTGCTTGGTGTACACTGGATCGTAGGAGGAGCAAACATGTCGCTCGAAAATATGCTGTCAGCCTTGACGCCCAACGAAAAAATCGCCGCAATGGACATCCTGTGGCGGGATCTGTCTGCTACATCGACGCAAATAGTATCGCCCGATTGGCACGGAGACGTTCTGGCAACTCGGAGCCAGAACCCGTCTTCGGAACCACCATTGGGACTGGATGCCGCATTTGACGACGTCAGGGATCGGCTCGATGCACGTCGAACTCAGGGCTGAAGCTAGAATTGACCTCGTGGACGGGGCCGAATTTTACGAAAACATATCCCCTGGGCTAAGTGAGCGTTTTCTTGATTGCGTGCGTGAAGATTTGGCGTTGCTAGGATCCACGGCGGGCATGCATGAGTTGTACCGTGGATTTCACCGCGCACTCGTGAAACGCTTCCCGTTTGCAATTTACTACCTCGTCACGTCAGATGCAGTGCACGTGGTCGCCATACTCGACTGTCGTGTTGCCCCCAAGTCAACAGACGAGAGACTGAGACGAACCGTGTGAATCGGGCTACGTGTCGTCGTGCCTACTCGCTTCGCAAAATCGCCAGGCACAGGGCGACCATCACGCTGAAACTGGCGATCAAACCGAGCAAGCCCAGAATGCTGACCCGCTGGATCCCGAACATCGGTTGATCGGGGAACAAGACCGGTGAGACCTCGTAAGACAGCATCAACGCGGAACCCAAGAACACCGCGCTTGTCATCAGCCCCACCACCAAGCGGTTGACCACCGGGGCAAAGCGTTTGGGCTCCAAGCGAATTTGCAATTGCCCCAATCGAGCTTGGTTCATCAACGACAGCAACTGCTCCGGCGCGTTCTCCATGAACGCTTCGCTCTCCAGATAAATCCGCCGGGCCTGCCGGATCCGGCGTGCCGGGGTCAAGCGGCGGATCATCACCCGTCGAAGGTACGAGCGAACGATATCAAGTGAATCAAACCCGACGCCCATCTCTCGCAAGGTTCCCTCCAACGAGATCAACATTTTCAACAGCAGCGCGGATTGATTCGGCAAGCCGATCCCGTGGCGGTGAAGAATCTCGCTGAGTTGATTCAACGCCCCAGCGAGATCAAAACGATCGAGTGATTGACGACCGTAGGTGTCGATGAAATCAGCCACATCGATTTCCAACGCCGACTGATCCAGGTCCACTCGCGGGTTGCCCACCCGACGAATCAATCGCGTCAGCCGTCGACTGTCACCGGCGTTGATCGCCGCCAACATTTCTTCGATCGACTCACGCATCGATTCGTCGATGCGACCCGTCATGCCGAAGTCCAGAATCGCCAAGCGACCGTCTCGCAAGCAGAACAAGTTGCCCGGGTGCGGATCGGCGTGGAAGAATCCATCCTCGAACACCATTCGCAAATAGGTTCGAGCCAGCGTCCGGCCCAACTCGGGTGGCAGGTCCGCACGAGTCATCTCGGTCGACTCGCCGGTGGGTTCGCGATCATCTCGCTCAAAGATTTTCGCCAGCGGTTCGCCGATCATCTCTTCCATGACCAAGATGCGCCGCGTGCACAAGGGATCCAACACGGATGGAATGACAATCTCAGCTTTGTCCGACTCAAGAATCTGAGCGAACTGTTTCAAGTTGCTGCGTTCGCGATGAAAATCGAGTTCGCGAAGGATCATCGGCATCAATTGCCGGACCATGTCCGAGGGGCCCCACACGGCGAGTGCCTCCACGTGATCCGCCCACTGGGCCAATCCTTCCAGCACATCCAAATCCTCACGCATCATCTTTTCGATGCCGCGGCGTTGGACCTTCAAGACCACCCGTCGTCCGTCCATCAACTCCGCCCGGTGGACTTGTCCGATCGAGGCGGTCGCCAGCGGCACCGGTTCGATGAGCCGGAAGTGCTCGCGGAAGTTCGGACCAAGCTCTTCTGCCAGCGTTGCTTCGACGACTTCCATGCTGTCGGGCGAGACTTCGTTGCGGAGCTGTTTCAGCTCCTCGGCGATCTCGTTGCCGACGAGGTCAGGACGAGCCGCGAGGACCTGGCCGACCTTGATGAACGTGGGCCCCAACTCGGTGATTGCCATCCGGATTCGCTGGGACCGTGTGTACTGGGTCAGCGGGACGCCCGAGCGATCTTTGATCCAGTTCTGCAGCGGCAACCGACGGGTGCGACTGATCCAATCCGCCAGCCCGTACCGGCGCAGCACCCTCAGGATCTCGCGTCCTCGGCGCAGATTGCGGTACAACTGGGGGATCGATGTCAGCTTCATGAGTTTCCGTGGAGGTGGTTGGTCGCACCATTGTGATCGCCGGTTCGGCAAATCGTCGAGCAGGACGAATTTTCGGCCTCGAAAACCTTCCCTTTATGCCCAATATTCCGCTCGCAGCGTTGGTTCCGCCCGGATTGCCGGCCCCCGATCCGACATTTGCCGATGATTGGGCGACCGCCATCACCACGACGATCGAGCTGATGCTGGTGTCGGCTGGAATCGCGATCTTGATCGGGGTGCCCACGGCATTTTTCGTCAGCCTGCTGCGACCGAACCACTGGCTGGTTCGAACCTGGACCTTTTTCGCGTTCGTGACCTTGGCCATGCCGCTGATCTTGCTGGCGGCAGCCTGGGAATCCACCGCTGGCAAATTTGGTTGGTTGGTCACCACCATGACGGGAGGCAACCTGGGCTGGGTCGGGTGGATCCATGGGATGCACGGAGTCGCCCTGGTGTCGCTGGCAACCGTTTGGGCGACCCGCCGCATTTCTCCCATCGCGATCCAACAGGCCAGCTTGGATTTTTCGCCCAGCCAGAGTTGGTGGCATGTCCGGTTGCCGATCGCGATGCCCTGGATCATCGCGTCGGTCATCGGCGTGATGGTGCTCGCATCGACCGAAATGAGCGTCGCGGATTTGCACAGTGTCCGCACCGTGGCCGATCAGTTCTACCTGTTCTACTCCGTCGATCCCAACACAACCTCGGTGCTGGTTTCGACGTTGGTTCCGATGGCGGTCGGTGGCGTCCCGGCGCTGCTTTGGTTTTGGTTGCGACGTCGTCGCTGGAACGTTGCATCGGACGGAGGCCTGGAATCCACCCCCACGTCAACCAGCTCAAAGAATGCTGCTGGGGAAAACGCAGCAACGCGAGGAATGAACACCATCGCGTGCGTCGGCGTGAGCCTCTGCACGTTGCTGCTGTTGCTTCCACTCGCTGGATTGGTCGTTCAAACGGGACACTCCGTCGAAGTGGTCGACGGCCAACGGCAAGCCACCTTTCAATGGCAAGCCTCCCTTCGGGCGATCACGGAAGCCCCACGACTGTTTCAAGACGAGATCGCCTGGACGATTCAGCTGGCCCTGTTCTCGATCCTCTGGACGCTCCCCATCGCGTTGGGACTGGCTCGTTGGGCGCGTGCCTCCAGCACGGCCGGCGTGATCATCGATGTCTTGGGAACGATGTTGTTTTTAGTACCTGGCCCCGTGATCGGAATGACGGTCGCGGCTTTCTTCCGCATGCCATTTCCGGGACTGGATTGGCTGGCAACCCACACACTGGTCCCCACTTTGATCGCGGTTGGCGTGCGCAGCGTCCTGGTCGCCTACGCCATTTTGCGGAACGCCTACGGTGGCATCGACGACGCGACTTGGCTGTCCGGGCGGATGGATGGACCCGTCGCTTGGCGATGGTGGCACCTGGAACTCCCCTTGCTGCGACGCGGGTTGGGCATTGCCGCCTCGGCCGTGGCGATCGTGTCGGCAGGAGACGTCCCTGCCGCCATGCCAGCCCTGCCTCCCGGTGTGACAACGACCGGCACCCGACTGTTTGGTTTGTTGCACAGCGGAGCCCGATACCAGGAGGCCTCGTTGGCGATGGTTCACACCGGGATGGTGATCCTGCTGTGCGGAGCGATTCTGGCCATGCGACTCCACTTGCGTCGTTCAAGCAAAGGCGTAGATTGAAGCGTTTCGCCGCGTCCGTGCCCCCGCTTCGGCAATTGCCTTGTTTGTCCCCGAATCCCTGCTCGCGGTGTACTGTGTGCTGATCATCACGGCCTCGGTCAGTGGTGGCTGGTTGCCATCTTTGGTGCGGATGACACACCTCCGCACCCAGCTCTTGATGAGCTTTGTCGCTGGTTTGATGCTGGGCATCGCGATGCTGCACCTGCTGCCGCATTCGCTGCACAAAATCAGCTCCGCGTCCCAGGCCTGCGGAGGCGTCTTGGTTGGCATCATCACGATGTTCATCCTGCTGCGAACGTTCCACACGCATGTGCATGGGCACGGAGAATCGCACGATCACCATCATGCTCATGGGCATCACGACGCCCACGCTCACGCTCACGATCACGATCACAGCCATGAAGGGCACGCTCACGACCACGCCCACTCCAATGCCAAACGCGTCAGCAGCAAACCGCTCGGTTGGCTCGGCATGTTGTTTGGTTTGGGGCTTCACACCCTGATGGACGGGGTGGCTTTGGCGGCCAGCATCGCTGCGGAATCCCAGCATTCGCCGTGGCTCGGACTCGCTGGCCTGGGAACCTTCCTCGCGGTGGCACTTCACAAGCCTCTTGATGCCTTTGCGATCACATCGGTGATGAGCAAAGGTGGCTGGACATCGGCTCAGCGAACCATGGTGAACCTGACCTTTTCCATGGCCTGCCCCATCGGCGCGATCGCGTTCTACTTTGGTGCCACACAGTTTGCCAACACGGATATTCTGCTCGGGTGGGGGCTGGCACTCTCGGCTGGGTTCTTCATCTGCATCTCGCTCTCTGACTTGCTTCCTGAGGTTGCTTTTCACGACCACGATCGCCTGAAGCTGACCACCGCGTTGCTTCTGGGCGTCGCCCTGGCCGTTGGGATCGAAAGCCTGCCAGGTCACAGCCATTCCGTGGCTCCGACAGAAACCCCGGTCGTTTCGACCAGCGTGAATCCCTAACCCACTGCCCCAGAACCATTCCCATGGGAAGTTGCGACCACCATCATTCGGGCGACTCGGCTGGTGAATCCGAAAGCTGTGGAAGCTTGCACCATCACGGGCTGACCTCCGCTGGCCAGTTCGACACTGTCAGCGATGCGAGGTTGCTGTGGTCAGTGTTGCTGAATCAATTCCTGACAGTTGCCCAAGTGATCGCGGGAATCTTCTCGGGCAGCGTGGCCTTGCTGTCCGACGCGGCCCACAACTTCAGCGATGCCAACTCGTTGCTGATCGCCTACATCGCTCGGCGAATCGCTCGCAAAGAAGCCAACCAGCGGTACACGTTTGGTTACCGCCGCGCCGAACTGATCGGGGCCACGATCAACCTCACTCTCCTGGCGGTCGTCGGCTGCTACTTGATTTACGAAGCCATTCATCGATTCTTCGACCCGCAACCGATCATCGGTTGGTTGATGGCCGCCGCCGCAGGAATCGCCTTGGTCGTGGATCTTGGGACGGCATTGCTGCTGTGGGCGATGAGCAAGGGCTCACTGAACGTTCGCGCTGCCTTCATTCACAACTTGGTCGATGCCGCTGGCAGCGTTGCCGTTTTGATCGGTGCTGCGGCCGTCATCTACCTGGACTGGCTGTGGGTGGACGCGTTCCTGACGCTGTTGATCGCGTCCTACATCCTCTACCAAGTCTGGCAGATGCTTCCCGAAGCGACTCGCATTTTGATGGAAGGTGCGCCCGCCAATTTCAAACTGGACGAAATGATTGCTGACCTCAACAAGATCGAAGGCGTCTCCGGAATCCACCACGTGCACCTCTGGGAACTGGACGAATCGCATCGAGCACTCGAAGCCCATGTGGTCATCGAACCCACGAGGTATGAAGACCTCGAACCCATCAAACGTCTCATCAAGACCTATCTGATCAACGAACACAACATCCGCCACTCCACGCTGGAGTTTGAATTCGCGGCCACATCCGACTGCCACGATGCCGATGGCAACCTGATCCACGGCAACTGCCCTTAGAAAACACGGGCCACGCGTCCGGCAGGTACACTGGGAACCCCCACTCCCCCCCTGCCTCATCGACACAGATTGCCCCATGACGCGTTTTCTCTCGACAGTGCTCGTCCTCGCACTTGCGGTTCTGGCCTCGGATCCTTCCACCGCCTCAGCCCAGCGTGATCCCAATCGAATGACTCACGGCCCCATGCTAGGCCAGCCTTCCGCCACCAGCGTGGCCGTGTGGGCTCGCACGTCGGACGCGGGTGAGTTCACCGTTCACTTCGGAACACGACCACCCGAAAACCATGGCGGGGATTTGTCGGACCGCGTCAGCGAACCTGGCCGAACACGCATTGAACATGACAACACGGGCGTGGTGATGCTCAGCGATCTCCAACCCGACACGCGCTATCACTACCGCATCTACGTCAACGATCGCCCGCAAGGCGAGCCAGGAACATTCCGCACTCTGCCTGACCAAGCAGGATCTGAATCGGAGCACAATCCTGATGGGCTGTTCAACTTTCGTTTCCAGATTGGTTCGTGCGCCAATCAAAATCCGCTTCACGGAATCGGACACGACAGCCCCACCTACAAACACCTCAATCAAGACTGGGCGGACAAAGTCCACTTTCACATCATGAACGGGGATTGGCTGTACGAAGAACTTCGAGAGTACCCGGCCGAAGCTTGGCGACTGACGCAGGGCATCGACGAGCTCCCGCAAGTGGTGGAAGCCATGCCAACCGTGACCGGCGTTTGGGAGAACTACAAACTCTACCTGACTCGCAACCACGCGTTGTCGACCTGGCATCGCAACGTGCCATCACTGTTCACCTTCGATGACCACGAATTGGTCAATGACATTTGGGGAGCTTCCGAGGCGGGCAAACGCCACCGCCGAACCGTCTTCCGCGACATCGGAACTTACGCCTGGAACGACTACCTGGGCTGGGCCAACCCCGTCGAATCCAAACAGCGATTGCATGTTAGCACAGCGAAACTGACCGCGGGCAGTGACTTGCTCATCGATCGCCAAACCAACTTCCGGCAACTGCCACTGAATGAGATGCTGAACCTGCACGTGCACTGGGGAACCGACACCGCAGGCGTCAATGACATGATCTACGACACCGACGACGGCGAAGCCAACTCGTATGTCTATGACATCGTGGAAGTGGTCGATGAACACACGGTCCGACTTCACATGCCCGCCAAAGCCGACGGCCAAGTCAGCTACTCCATCGGACAACGCAGCTATGGAAAATTCAGTGTCTCCAACTGCGACTTCTTTTTGCTCGACACTCGCGGCGACCGCGACATGCACGATGTTTCGCAGCGGGACAAACCAGGTGTTTCGATGCTGGGCAAACATCAACGCGAATGGCTGCTGCGTGAGATGAAAGCCAGCGATGCCAAGTTCACCTTTCTGATTTCCAGCGTCCCGATGATGATCCCACACAGTGGTGCGGGCGGGTTCGAAGCCGACGAAGCCAACAAAGAAGAAGCCTGGACAGGCTTCCTGGACGAACGAGAAACGCTGATCGATGCCTGGGACGAAATGGACAAACAAGTCTTCGTGATGACGGGCGACCTGCACAACAGCTTCGCGATTCGAGTGACCGACAACGTCTGGGAATTCTGTTGCGGCCCGCACAACAGCGTCAATCACGTACCAGAACTCGACGAAAGCAATCGCCCTGCGACGGGGCGGTTTCAATTCGGACCGCGTGAATGTGACATCCGCTGGAGCAGTTACGTGCTGGCCGACCTGCCACGATTGGAACGGCTGTACCCGCATTTCTGTGTGGTGCAGGTCAACAACGTCTTCAACATGCCGGTCAAACAAGGCGACAAACGCTTGGTTGCCTACCCGCATCCGCAGGTGGTGTTCCAGTACTACGACGGCTGGACAGGCGAACTGGCTTACGCGGAATCCGTCTCGTTACCGCGAGAGTGAATCACTGCTTGGAATCGGCTTCGGATGCCGTGGACACTGGCTCCAGCCATCCATCCACGCTTCCGGCGAGTTTCCAATCGGGCGCAATTGGAATCTGCAGGTGAGTCAACGCGAGAGCGACCAGATCCACCGTCGCGGGGAGTGCTGATCCAACAGGTCGCTCAACCTGGGCACCCTTCTTTGCAGAAGCTCCACTGACGATCATCGGCACCGTGTAGACATTCGGATTTTCGCGTCCGCCTCCGTGCCCGGTTCCTTCGCCACCATGGTCCGTGCTCACCAGAATCAACCAGTCCTCAGCGGAGTAAGTTTGTCGTTGCTTAACCGCTTCGAGCAGTTCACCCACCATCCGGTCAACGTTCTCAATGGCGGCGACATAAGGTGGCACGCTGGGATGAAAACCATACGAGTGACCGGTTTCGTCTGTCGACCCAAAGTAGATGAACGTCCAATCAGCGTCATCGTTTTGCAAGACAGGGATTGCCGACCAAGCCAGTGACTGGTCCGCTGCTGTCCAGACAGTCGAAGCGGTGGCATTCTTGCCAGGTGTGACAACGACATCGATGTCCGCATCGGTTGTCACGTGCGTTCTCAATGGTGTCCAACAAAGATAAGAGGCCGTTCTCAAGTTGGGTTTGACTTGCTTGGCCAACGCAAACCCGTGCGGCGCGGCCTTGGCATCGCGTCCCTTGAAAGAGTTGTCGAGCACACCGTGTCGATCCGCCCAAACGCCTGTTAGGAATGTGGTCCACCCCGGCCCACTGACGGTGTCACTGTCCGTGACATCGTCCGAGGTCACTCGTGTTTCGAGACACAGAGTGCCGTTTTCAGCCAGCGAATCCAAGTGGGGTGTCTTGGCCGTGACGAACGCATCACGACGCAAACCATCGATGCCGATGGTCAACACCTTGGGCTCGCCAGCACTCAAGATCCCCGCAAGCAAGGAAGCCGAACATACCCAAGCAACGCCAACTGAACTCAAACGCAACCAATTCATAAACCGACCGTGTGGTGTGATCTGGATTGTCGAAACTGAAAGTCGGCGTCACCATAATCCAATGAAAGCTATCAAACAAATACGGAAGGTCGTTCGCTATCGAGGCGATGTGCAGGGAATTGGATTCCGAGCCAACGCGATTCATCAAGGACGCGGACTCAACGTGGCCGGCTTCGTTCGCAACGAACCCGACGGAGACGTCCTTCTGGACGTGCAAGGGCCGGAAAAAGACGTGCGTGAACTGCTTCGCCGGATCGGCGACTCGATGGAAAGAAAGATCAACGAGACGTCGATCGATGACCGCGACCCGCTGCCGGATCGCGAAAAATTCTCCATTCGTTATTGAGAAAGAAACATCAAACGCCAAGGTTCGATGAGCTGAGGAGGGCGAGCATTGAACCCAGCGTATGGCTGGGCTGTTCAATCTTTAGGGTTGCAGCGTTTCTGGTGTGCGCAAGTCTCTGCCTCGCATCAACAAGTCACCTCTCCCTCAGCTTTGCTGGGGGAGAGGTCGAACAGGCCGATGGAGGCCCTGTTCGGGTGAGGGGGCGATTCACAGCAAACCGGCTTTTTGGCCTCGTTTCGCACATCGCGTGCCCCCTCACCCGGATCTCGCTGAACGCTCGCTCCGACCTCTCCCCCAACTTTGTCGGGGGAGAGGTGACAGCCAAGAAACTGTCCACGAAAACGCTGTGTCAACACCAAGTTTTGAACAGCCCAGCGTCATCCTGGACTGCGAAAATTTCGGTGTTGTGGAGCGTATTCGTTTGCGCAAGTTTTGATCCCGGTAGGGATTTCAGAGAGTAGCCGTCGGTAAGCGATAGCGCCACCGACGGACATGCCCGCGTCGCCACTCTCCCTCCCGACGTGGCCCTCGGCCACGGTGGGAGCGAGAGTTTATCAGGGGGGGCTCGCTTACCGGGGGTGTGCTGCTACGCAGCGACCCCCCGCTACCATCTGACATCCCTACCGGGATGGAGAAAGACAGAAGCCGGAAGAAAATTTGCATCTGCTATCAGCAGCGCCAATAGCAAACATTTAGCAGTCCAGCGTCAGCCTGGGCGTGAGAACCGTAGCGAACGCCAAACGGCTCCCATCCCCAAAGACTCCTGCATGCCTGCTTAGCAACGCGTGAACAACAAGTGACGATGTTAGCGGTGTGGCGCAAGCCGCCCGGTGAGGCACCGGAGGGCTCGCGCCCTTCCGCTAAGTCACTTGTTGTTCACGTGGTGCTTAGGGACGGCTTTGCGCGAACGCATCGCCGTGACTGTCAGGTCAGACCTGATCTAACCTCATTCCGGAGCCGCATCCGTTTCCGGACCGGCATCCGCTTCTGTCGGGCCCTCGGCTTCTGCCGCGACTTCGGCGGAGGGATCGGCTTCAGTGGTGGCTTCCGCTTCGGAATCTTCGCCTTCGTTCTCTTCCGCTGGCACGCGAACGACCGCGATCAATTCATCGCCGTCATCGACGTTCATGATGCGAACACCTTGTGTGTTACGCCCGATCACGTTGATATCGCCGGCACTGATTCGTTGCAGCTTGCCTTTGGCGGTCATCAAGAACAGCTCGTCATCGTCGTTGACACGAGCGATTCCGATCACCTTGCCATTTCGTTCGCTGGTCTTGATATCGCGCAGACCTTTGCCGCCACGTTTTTGGGTGCGATAGCGAGCCGAACCGCTGGACGATGCATTTTCGTCGTCACCGCTTTCGCTGGAATCGCTGCTGTCGTCCGAGTCGTTTTCGGCAACGTCTGACACATTGGGTCCAAACGGCGTTCGTTTGCCGTAACCGTGTTTGCAAACCGTCAGCAGGGTCGCATCGGGATCGGTCACCACCATTCCCACCACGGCGTCGTCGCCGACCAAAGAGATCCCCTTCACGCCAGACGTGTTTCGTCCCATCGGACGCGAATCCGATTCACGGAAACGGATCGCCATGCCGTCGGACGTGACCAAAATGACTTCATCGCCAGGTCCAACCACCGCAGCATCCACCAATTCATCGCCTTCGCGAAGTTTGATGGCGATGATGCCGCCTCGTTTTGGTCGACTGTATTGTTCGAGCGGAGTCTTCTTCACCAAGCCGCTCTTGGTCGTCATCACGATGGTGTGACCAGGCTGATTGAAATCGCGAACGGCCAAGCACTCCGCGATCTGCTCGCCCTCTTCCATTTGCAACAGGTTCACGATCGCACGGCCCTTGGCATCACGAGCGAGCTGCGGGATGTCATAGACCTTCTGCCAACGGACTTTCCCTGCCGTGGTGAAGAACAACAGGTACGCGTGCGTGCTGGCGACGAACAGGTGCTCAATTGGATCTTCGGTGTCGCTCTTGGCACCCTTCATGCCTTTGCCGCCACGACGCTGCGTGTTGTAAACGCTGGTCGGCGTGCGTTTGATGTAACCACGGTGACTGATGGAAACAACCATCGTCTCTTCCGTGATCAAATCTTCCAGGTCGATGTTGCCCAGCTCTTCGTTGCTGATCTCGGTTCGACGCTTGTTGCCAAAGCGACGCTTCATCTCCTCAAGGTCATCCTTGATGATGCCATTGATCCGGGTGGGGCTGGCCAGGATCTCGATGTAGTCGATGATTTCCTTCAGCAGCTCAGCGTGTTCACCCGAGAGCTTCTCCTGTTCCAAGTTGACCAATTGGCCCAAACGCATGCGAAGAATTTCGTCGGTCTGGACGCTGGTCAGCGTGTACGCATCGGCTTCGCCGCGTTCCAACTGGAACTGTTTGAACCCAACATCACCAAGAGCCCGCTGCATCATCGATGCGGGGCACTGGATGCCCATCAAGCGTTCTTTTGCTTCGGGCTGAGTGCGGCTGGTGCGGATCGTTTGAATGATCTCGTCGATGTTGGCGAGTGCCAGCAACAAACCTTCCACGGTGTGTTTGCGACGACGGGCCCGAGCAAGCAAAAACTGGGTACGTCGACGAATGACCGTGACACGGTGACGCAGGAACTCTGCCAGCATCTCCTTCAACGTCAGCTCACGAGGCTTGCCGTCGACGAGAGCCAAGAAGATCAGCGAGAACGTGTCCTGCAGCGGCGAGAACTGATACAGCTGGTTCAAGATCACATCGGGATCTTCGCCACGTTTCAGCTCGACCACCAATCGAACGGGTTCCTTCAGATCGCTTTCATCGCGAATGCCGGAGATCCCTTTGATTCGGTCTCCGTTCACGAGCGCCGCGATCTTTTCAATGATCCGGTCGCGATATTGCTGGTAAGGAATCTCGGTGATGACGATGCGACTTCGGTTGCCCTTCATCTCTTCGATTTGGCAACGGGCACGCACGACCATCGTGCTTCGTCCGGTCTTGTAACCGCGACGCACGCCGGCGCGGCCACAGATGATGCCGCCCGTCGGGAAGTCAGGGCCGGGAATGATCTCGCACAGCTCATCGATCGAAGTGTCCGGTTCTTCGATCAACTTGATCAAGGCATCGCAAACTTCAGTCGGGTTGTGAGGTGGGATGCTGGTTGCCATCCCGACCGCGATGCCACCTGAACCGTTGATCAACAAGTTGGGGAACTTGCTGGGCAAGACCGTTGGTTCGGTTCTCGCTTCATCGTAGGTCGGGATGTAGTCGACGGTGTCGAGTTTCAAGTCTTCCAACATCGCGGCTGCGACGGCGCCCATGCGAGCTTCTGTGTATCGCATGGCAGCCGGAGGCAACCCCGCGACGCTCCCGAAGTTCCCCTGCTTGTCGATCAACAAGCATCGCATGTTCCACTCTTGAGCCATCCGAACGAGCGTCGGGTAGATCACACTTTCACCGTGCGGGTGATAGTTCCCCGAGGTGTCACCGGAAATTTTAGCGCATTTGACCCGCTTGCTGCCTGGGCCGAGATTCAAGTCGTTCATGGCAACCAAGATCCGACGCTGAGACGGTTTCAATCCGTCACGCACATCGGGCAAGGCTCGACTGACGATCACGCTCATCGCGTACGTCAGGTAGCTCTCGCGAAGTTCGTCTTGGATGGGCAGATTGACCATCCGCAGCGCACCATGCCCCCCGTGAGGGTCAGGAGGGCCGGCGTCATCGCCAGGCGGTGGGGCCGCACCACCGGGAGGACCTCCAATACTGGGTGGATCGACCATCCCGCCACCGGAGGAGGTGTCGGTGGTGTCAGCCCCGCTTTCCTGGCCGCCGTTGTCCTCTGCGGATCCGTTCACTTCGCCCGCGTTTTCGTCGCCTGGTTCCTGATTTTCGCCGTCTTCAGCCAAGGGATTTGCTCGTTTATCGCGGGGGAAGCGGGCGGGTGCCGATCAATGATCCGCAGGCCCAAAGTTGGAATGCCTATTTTACCTCGTTCAATCGTTTTTCACAACGCCGTGGGGCTTTCTGAACATTGACGCAAGCCATTGTTTTCCAAATACTTACGACGGTCTTTTTGATGCCCTTGTCACCCTCGGATTCCAGCCATGAGTTCCCCCAGCGACGACGCGATCCTGCAATCCATTCGGCTGTATCGCGAAGCCCTTCAGCAAACGCTGAATCTGTTCGTCGAATCGGGTGAAATCGCTGAGGGCAGCTACGGTTGGCTGGCAGGAGCCGACAAGGCCGCATCAGCCAGCAACCGCAACCTGCCCCAGCAGATGGCTGACCTGCACGAAGGTTTCGTGATGAAGGTGTTCGCGACCATGGTGCCCGCCAGCAGCGCTCGCAACCTCGAACAACGCCAGCTTGGTCGGATCCTCCTGGAACACGTGTGGGGCGAAACCGTTCAAGGCAGCAAACTGCACGAAGCGATCGATTGGCTGATCACCACTGCCGAAGGCTTTTCCTGGTACGAAGTCACCCGCCCCTTCCTCGAAATCCCCTCGCTTCGCGACCGCTGGGGCGAAGTCATCACTGCGGCAACCCGGATGGCGAACCTGATCGCGATGGTCGACGGGGACGACAGCAGCGATGAACGCACACGATTGCAGTCCCTGCTCGATGGCCTGGAAAACGCCAAGCACGTCGCCAAGTCACCCACCAGCGTCACCGCGACGACGGAAATGCCTGAGTCCCCGACGCTGGATCATCAAGCCGACCTGGACAATGCTCGCGAAGCGATCTCCTGGTTGCGTTCCGAAGCCAAACGACTGCATGAAGGCACAGGCCACGACGCCGCGAACAAGCCCCTGCCAACACGCGCCGGTGGCGGTCCCCCTGCCTCCGCCGACACCCCCCGAACCACCCCCAAGGAACCGGAAGAAATTGACGCACGAACGGCCGAAGAACGCTTGGCCGACGCGCGAGCCAAACTGGATCGCTTGATCGGACTGGATGCCATCAAGAATCAAATTCAAACGCTGGCGAACTTCCTGGCGATGGAACGCCACCGCGCCCAAGCAGGCTTGCCCACGACCAAACCCAGCCTGCACATGGCCTTCGTTGGCAATCCCGGCACCGGCAAGACCACCGTCGCTCGGATCATCGCGGAAATCTACGGCGGACTGGGCGTGCTAGAAAAGGGCCACTTGGTGGAAACCGATCGCAGTGGCTTGGTCGCCGAATACGCTGGCCAAACAGGCCCCAAGACCAACGCGAAAATCGATGAAGCGCTCGATGGCGTGCTGTTCATCGATGAAGCCTACACGTTGATCGATGAAAGCGGCCAAGACCAATACGGCCGCGAAGCCATCCAAACCCTGCTGAAGCGGATGGAGGACCAACGCGACCGCTTGGTTGTGATTCTGGCGGGCTACCCCAAAGAAATGACGAAGATGATCCGCAGCAACCCGGGACTCAGCTCACGGGTCGGCACCACCATGCACTTCGACGACTACGACCCCGAGGCCCTGTGCCGGATCTTTGAACTGATCGCTGCCAAAGCCCAGTACGTGATCCCCACCCAGAGCCGACGACGACTCCTGCGTGGCTTCACGCATCTGTACTTCAATCGCGATCGCCACTTTGGCAACGGCCGGACGTCTCGCAACTCGTTCGAACGCAGCGTCCGCCGCTTGGCAAACCGAATCGCAGGTTCCATGGAAATCACGCGAGAATTGCTGACCACGCTTCAGCCTTCCGACATCGAAATCCCAGACCTCACCGACGCTCAACTCGATGCCATGACCGAACCCAGCGGCATGATCCGAGTCACCTGCCCACACTGCGACACGCCTCAGGTGATCGATGACACCACGATGGGCACGACCACCAACTGCACCTCGTGCAGCGAACCCATGGACGTCCAGTGGGGCAGTCCCGTGATCGACCTGAAAGCCCCCGCCGAACCTCACCCCGAGCAAGTCAGCCCACCCGAAGCATAACTTTTGAAGTTGCGCTGTTGCAGTGGGTTTTGTTGGCCAACGGCCATCCTCATCGAAGCCAGGGGCATCGCCCTTGTCTTTACTTTTATCCCGGTAGGGATATCAGATGGTAGCCATCGGCAAGCGATAGCGCCACCGATGGACATGCCCTCCCACGCCGCCACTCACCATCCCGCCGTGGCCAATGGCCACGGCGGGATGGTGAGTTTTTTTGCGGCTCGTTTCCCTGGGGTACGCTGCTACGCAGCAACCCCAGGCTACCATCTGGCATCCCTACCGGGATGAAGAAGGACTGACGTCGGAACAAAACAGACGTCCCCAAGAAGCCGCCAACGCCGAAGATCGGGCAGCCCAGGCCAACGCCGAAACGGCTCTGTAAATCAACGGTCGCACCACGCGACTCGCGTCGATCACAGCGGCATTTTGCGATCGATCAACCGCGAAGCGGACGATACAAGTCCAACTCTTCACGTCCCATCAACTGCGCATAGATCGCTGCGATTTGGCGTTGGCCTTCCCGCAACATTTCTTCCGCGTCGCTGGTCTCTGCACCGGCGAGTTCAAACCAATACTCATCAGAGTCAGGCTTGGCAAACCCGCGTGCCTCCTCCGGCAACCCAGCCACAATCACACATTCGCATTGCTGTGATTCGGGTGCGTTGTCATCGGCACCGGCAAGATTCTGATACTGCAACCGGTAGTCCGGCGGGATGGAAACCTCCGATTCATCGTCAGCGTCCGCTTCTTCATCGGGCTCGACCACAACGTCCACGGTTTCGACCGCTGTCACCATCACGTTGGGCCACACCCGACCTCGCAGCAAATCGGACCGGGTCACCGCGAGCAACCCGTCCTGGATCCACTCGCCAATCGTCACCGGCAAGGCAGCGGGAATCTCATCACCACGCTGCGCCGCGATCGCATTGAAAGCCAACGGCGACAGACTTCGATCCGGCAACATCGGAGACGGAAGGTCCCAGCATTCCGCCAGCTCACGCCCATCCAACCAATGCCGCCCGAACCAATCCCCACGAAAGGTGGGACCGATTCGCTGAGCCGGTTCGTCGGCATTTGGACGGTCAGCCCAGGCGTCCGCGCCGCCCACCAAAGTCACATCGTACCCGAGGAAACGACCATACAGAGCCGCTTCAATCCCCAACTCCGTGGTGCCAATCACAACAATGGAACCAGGAGGATCGAGGGTGGAATCATTCATAAAAGCAAGCCGATTCTCGGCAAAAACAAAGCGTTTCGAAAGCGAAAAGGAACCCCATGCCGCCTACGGGCGGTCGCGTATCGTCGGGGCTGCGTCCCAAACTGACAAGTGCCATTGCAAACCGCGCTCGTGGTCGACCGCAGCTTGATTTTCGGATAGATCGAATAGAGACGTAGCGAAAGTCGTCAAGACTTTCGAAGATCACGGGACAGTCGAAACCCTTGACGAGTTTCGCTACCCGAAGATTCAGCTGTAACAGACCACGAGGACACCTGCCCATCCTGCTTGGGCAATCGACGATACAGACGAGCCTGCAGAAACCCGTGATTGAGCACCTGAGTTCGATGCACGCTCCACTTGTCCGCGCCCAAGAACGGCTCCACCGCGACCAAAGACTGCGACGTGAGCCCGGTCTGCCAGGCGAAGAAGCGATGCATCACACCGCTCCAAAACTTCGCTCGCAGACGCCGCCAACCCGAGGAAGGCAGCACGAAGTCGACGTGATAAAACCAACCTCCCGGTTCGACCAACGCCAACCACTTGGGCAGGTGGCAACGCAATTCCGCTTCGCGAAAACAATCCAGGAAGAACGGCGTGATGACGCAAGCGAACGTCTGCCCCTTCGCACTCCAATCCGTCGCGTCCTGACCTACCAAACGAACTCGATCACTGGCCCCCCACTGAAGCACTCGCTCTCGTTGAAGCCGCAACATCTCCGGGCTTTGTTCGACGCTGGTGACGAAAGCATGAGGCTGCGTTCGCAAGACCTCCGCCAACAAACGGCCGTCCCCCTCGCCCAGCATCAGAATGCGAGCGACCGGCGGCAACTCCGACAACAACGCCATGCGAGCCCGTTGCAGCTCATTGCGGAAGACCGGTTTCTCCAGCAACCAATACCACCGAGCCAGACGGTCATAACCTCGCACCGAGTCGCTCAAAGAATTGCCCAGCAAATCACTGGCAAAACGATCAGCGACCAATCGGCCATGGGCACCCATCGATCAAACCAAGGTCGTCGGACATCGACCGATGACGACCAGCGACTCCATTCACTGAGGCCCCTGCCCTTCCATCGCCAGCAACAGGTTGTTGCAAGCAACGCGATGGAACTGCCGAGCAAACAAACCGCCATCAGCAAAGGCAACCCACCGACGATCCCGCTGACTCCCGCCACCGCCGCCACGCCCCACGTTGCCACCAGCTCACACCGTGAGCTTCTGGAGCGATCTGCATCGAAATTTTGATCCGCCACCGATTCTCGCTTCGCGACCGCCCAGCAATTTGCAGTGAACAGCAGTGCCGACGCGGCACACGCCACCCCCAACGAAACACTGGGGGCCTCCAACCAAGCGATCAAGCTGACGCCGGCGGCAAAGATCACACCGACCTGAACTTCCTTCGCGAAAACGTGCCGGACCGTGGAGCGTCCTGGCCAGAAATGCACGCCAGCCCCATACACCAACACGGATGTCGCAACCAACAGCCCCATCCGGATCACGACCGTATCCATCCAGGCCACGACCACCCCACTGGCCGCCAACAAAACGGCCACCCAAGTCAGCATCCAAACCCTCGCGTGTTGGTGATGCATCCGGTGGCGGACCAGATGGGGTCGCGACAGATCCAATCGCGACCCATCCAGCAACCGGTCGGCGACGTAGATCAGCCACACGACCGAGGCCAAGACAAACGATTCGTACCAGTGTGGCGTTCGCCCACAGAATGCCAGGATAAAAACAAACTGCCAGAGCAGCGCGACCAAGACCGCATCGAACGACAGCACGTTGAGCCAACAGGCCAACGGCAGTCGCTCGGCAGGCGTCACCGTTGGCTGAAGCGACACAAACACTGCTGTTGGCGTTGAGCTGGGCTCAGGATCCTGCACCTTGAACAATCCGATTGGACAACGTGCCCACACCACCGATCGTGATGTTCACAACGTCATCGGGAAGCAGCGTGAAATCACTGGTGGGAACAATTCCGGTTCCGGTCATCAAGAACGCTCCGTCGGCCATCGTGTTGTCACGTCCCAGCCACTGAACCAAATCGTCAAACTTGCGAGCCATCTCAGCCGCCGACGTCGCTTGATCAAAAACGATGGCTCCATCGCGCACGATCTTCAGGTCCACGGTGATGGCATCGGCCGAGGGCAGCTCATCCATCAACGTGATCCACGGACCCAGCCCCGCGCATTGGTCGTAGCATTTCGCCTGTGGCAGGTACAACGGGTTCTCCCCTTCGATGTCCCGCGAGCTCATGTCGTTGCCGACCGTCAATCCAACGATCTTCAACGCGGGACTGAGCACCAATGTGATCTCCGGTTCCGGCACATTCCACTTGGCATCGGTTCGAATGCGAAGCGGTTGTTGGTGGCCGCTGACGCGGGATGGTGTGGCCTTGAAAAAGATCTCTGGACGATCCGCGTTGTACACCCGGTCGTAGCACGACGCGGCGGCTTCGGACTCTTCCATCCGTGCCGTTTGACTGCGTTTGTAGGTCACCCCGGCGGCCCAAACTTCTTGCTGATCGATGGGTGGCAACCACTGCGTTGAATCATCGATCGCGATGGATTGATCGCGGGCCAAGGACGCCGCCGCGGCCTTGGGATTCTCCGCCGCCAGAATCGCAGACAACGTGGGAAGCTCCGCCGTCGTTTGAAGCGGGATCAGGTTGCCGTCTTCGACCAAAGCAACGCGAATTTGGCCGGCTGAATCAATGCATTTGGTGATATTCATGCCAACAGAATACCCTCGGCCCGGCCCTGTCAGAAGACCTCCGGGCCAAAAGTGACGCTCCCCCGAGAAGCAGTCGCAATCGCTCAGCGAATGACGGCGACTTCGATTTCAAGGCCGGGACCAAATCCCAGCATCAACCACGGACCAGGCACGTTTCGTTGCTGGAACTTCTGCAGAACAAACCCGAGCGTTGCCGACGACATGTTGCCGTGCTCCCGCAACACTTCCCGAGAAATGTCCAGCGCGTCCGCTGGCAACTCCAACGCGGTTTCGACCGACTGCAAAATCCGCACGCCGCCGGGATGCACCGCCCAACCGCCGATCGAATCCAAATCCAATCCCGATTTCGCCAGCCAAGGCACGATGAAGTCTCGCAGGTTCTTTTCAATGAATCCGGGCACACTGGATTCGAGTGTCATGATGAATCCGTTGTCACCAATCCGCCACGTCATGGCATCGTGACTGTCGCGAATCAGGCAGGATCCCACCGAGACGATTTCGCCCAGCGGGGAATCGACACTGCTTGATTCAGGACAATCGTCCCCGGCAACAATCAACCCAGCGGAACCATCGGCGAACAACGACCCGGACACAATCCGCTGAGCGTCGTAACCATACTGATAGTGCAGGCTGCAAAGCTCGATGCAAACGATCAAGACCACCGCATCGGCGTCGGCCGCGACCAACCCTCGTGCGGTACGAAGAGCGTTGACCAACCCATGGCAACCCATGAACCCAACTTGGATTCGCTGGGTTGTGATTGGCAAGCCGAGCTGGTCAATCAGCTGCACATCGATTCCCGGCGCGGTGAACCCTGTGCAAGTGACGGTGACCACGTGCGTGACGTCGTCCGGCGAGATGCCGCTGCCATCCAGAGCAGCTTGTCCCGCTCGGCATGCGAGCACGGGCGCTTCGGCCGCATACCGTTCGTTGCGAGTGGCCATGGTGGGCCCACGATCAGCACCGTCTGCCAAAGGCGGGTAGAACGACTGGGTCAGCTCGCCCGCATCACCTTTTTCGACCAGCACACTGCCGCGTGTGTCGACTCCGGTTCGGCGATAGAGTTTGGCCAGCTTGAGAGCTTGGGTTTCGTCCTCGCACGACATGCTTTGTGCGCAGTGGGTCGAAAACGCGAGGTCGGCTTGATTTGTCGGATGAGCCGTCGCGATGGAAAGAATCTGGGCAGTCATGAAGAGACGTGAGTCCGAAGAGAAGTGTCCGCGAAGCTCGATGCGGTGCGGTGGATGGGGGACGTTGTGTCGAAACGCGGGCCGTTTGCGAGACTACGAGTGAAAGGAACTGCCAACCAATCTGCACGTCGGAGACCGTGACATGCGAACCAGCGAACCGGACGGTATCGAACCATCCTGGTGACCCAGCGACACAATTGCCGACGGCGGGTTTGAAACTTCAATGCTCGAAGGTCCCAGTTTGCACCAAAATCGCCTCCACCGTTAGGCGTCATCTGCGGCATCCGATACAAAGCCCACAAATCAGCCACCGCCAAACCGCTCTCAATTCCCCAGGTCATTCCTTCGCCGGTGAGCGGTTCCACGTACCCAGCCGCATCGCCAATCGCGACGATTCGCCCCCGTCCGCTCACCCGTTTTCGCCGCAGCGGCGGGGTTGTTTGCCAATCAGCGACCTCGCAGAACCAATGCTCCAGTTGCTGGGATTGCGATGAATTGAACCGCCCCGAGGCCAACAACAGAGACAGCACTTGCGACTGAATGGCCTGCCGCCCCCCGCCCGTGTCGGAAGCCAATTTCCTTCTCGGATGAATCGCGGCCGCCAGATCCAAGGCACCACCAGGAAGCCGCACGATCCCCACGTAACCCTCTGCTCCACAATGCATTTGGATCTCGCCGAGGTCCAATTGCCACCCCATTTGCTGGGCGTCACGTTCGCTCATGTGCGCGGAAATCCCCATCGGACCATGGGGGGTTTCAACCCACGGAAGATCCGCCGCATCACGCTGCCGGAACCGACCCGTCAGCCCCGCCGACACAACCACCAAATCAAACGTCTCCGGCGAACCCGAACCAGTCTCGATCCAAACCTGCTCCTGCGACTCCCTGACAATGGTCGCCTCGCAAGGCTGACGCACCTCAACGCCGGACTGAATGGCGAGCTGAAGCAGATGCTGGTCCAACTCCGCCCGCGAAAGTGCAACGCCTTCCCGGAACCCGATGCAGACACCAGGCACAGGCCGTCGTGAAGCACTCATTTCTGCCGCGGAAGCCGCTTTCGACGAAGACGATTGAAAGAAACCTTGGAAGAACTTCGTCGGAACGCCGCGTTCTCGAACCGATTGACCAACGCCAATCGCATCCAAAGCCGCCAATCCCGCCGCTCCCAAGCAACACCCGCAAACTTTTTCGCGTGGGAACACCGACTTTTCGAACAACGTGACCCGGGCACCTCGCTGAGCAAACCGAATGGCTGCGGCAGATCCCGCCACGCCCGCGCCAAGGATCGCGACCTTTCCCAAGTCCCGAGTTTCGTCGTCCCCGGTCACGGAATGGCACCCGACAGAATCGGCGACGATCTCCCCGCCAATTCTGCCACGCAAGCCTGGTCAATCACTGCCAAGTAACGACACGGAAAAGAAATCCGGACCGGAATGTCGTACCCCATCGCTTGTCGAAGCAGCGCCGAAAACTCGGGACGACTGAACGCGGCACGAACACTGGCGGTGGCATCGTGGTGAACCACATCGCTCCGCGAAACCAAACGAGACGCGGCGGCAACCAAGGCCAGATTGACGGACGAACGATCCAAATCACAGATCAACACCGAGCGTTCGCTCACACGCCACATCTCTTGGATCAATCGGACCGCTTGGTAGTTTTCCAAATGGTGCATGAACAACGAATTGGTCACGACATCAAACCCCGACGGCAATCCATCGGTCAAACAATCTCGCACGACCGTTCCCAACGTCACGCCGGCAGCCTTGGCCGATTCCAACGCCACGTCCATCGCGTACTCGCTGCGATCCAGCGACGTGACTTCCATCCGAATGCCTTGACGCTTGGCTCGCCTCAGCCAATCGATCGGCAAATCAGCGCTGCCACTGGCAACATCCAAGACCCGCAGAGGCCGCCGCGGCTGCTGGGCCGCCAAGCGGACCAACCGAGGATAAAAGACCCTTGAAACCAAACTGATTCGGTTCAACCGAGCCAATCCAGCCAGAGCTTGTCGATGACGCTCAGGATCTAACCCCGGATCGTCCATCCATTCATCACTGCGAACACGTGCGGAAGTCATGATGGTGTGGCAACCACCTCATTGACCAATTCTTCACCCCGACTGAATGCATCGATGCTCTGAAGTGTGGTTTGAGCGATCGTTTCCAAAGCTTCCCGGGTGAAGAACGCCTGGTGGGAAGTGATCAAGACATTGGGAAACGTCATCAATCGTGACAGCACATCGTCCTGCATGACTTCCTGAGAAAGGTCTTCGAAAAACACACCGGATTCTTCTTCGTACACATCCAATGCAAACCCGCCCAATTGCCCGGATTTCAGTCCTTCGATGGCCGCCGAGGTGTCCACCAAACCGCCACGTGATGTGTTGACCAACATCGCGCCACGTTTCATTTTGCTGAGTCGATCCGCATTGATCAAATGGTGTGTTTCCGGCGTCAGCGGGCACTGCAACGAAACCAAGTCGGACTCCGCCAGCAGACGCTCCAAGGCAACATACTCGCCGAGCTGCTTGGCTTCTTCGTTCGGGTAGGGATCGTACAACAACACCCGGCACCCAAACCCGTTCATGATCCGCGCCAAAACGCGACCGATTGCACCGGTTCCAATCACACCGAACGTTCGTCCGTGCAGATCGAATCCCAAGAACCCGTCAATGGAAAAGTTGTTCTCACGCACTCGGTTGTAAGCTTTGTGAATCTTGCGATTCAAAGTCAAAATCAGCCCCACCGTGTGCTCCGCAACCGCGTACGGCGAGTAGCGAGGGACCCGCACGACTCGGACTCCGAATTTCGCCGCAGCATCCAAATCCACGTTGTTGATGCCAGCACACCGCATCGCCAGCAAGCCAATCCCAAACTCGCTGAGCTTCTCCAGAACGGACGCATCGAGTGTGTCGTTGACGAATGCGCAAACGGCGTCACAGCCATCCACCAAGACCACGGTGGAAGCGTCCAAGCGGTGTTCCAAGAACACCATTTCATGACTGAAGTTTTCCGCCGCCGCCGACAAAAATTTCTCGTCGTAAGGCTTGGTGCTGAAACAGGCGATCTTCATGAATCGTTCTCGTTTTCCATGGGTCCATTCTCGTTTCCAGCCACACCTCGCCAACGAATGAACAAAGCGATCAAACTGGCCGCAATGACCATCAAACTGACCCACTGAGAGATCGACAACGAGGTTCCAAACTGACCTTTCTCATCGACGCGAATCCATTCCAACACGATTCGCAACACGCCATAGGCGATGAAACCAATCAGCATCAACACTCCCGGCCGACTCCCTCCTGAGATTGCTCGCTCAGTCGCGGCGTCACTGGTTCGCTTGGGTGCTCGGTGCAGGATTCGTTCCACGATCAGCAATACGACGAACATGATGGCTGCAAAAACAGAACTGATAATTTGCGTGCCCCAAACGGGCTCCGCAATCGCCGGCAGATCCTGCGGCGAAAATCTCGCCAAAACTTCGTCACCTTCCAGCACAAACACCCCGGGCAGGGCTTCTTCCACCGGCCGGTCCAGCGGCACCTGGTCTCGGTAAGAACTGTCCAAAGCAATCCTCAACGTTTGCCCGGCTTCAATTCCTGCTTGGCTGGCCAAAGAATCGGGACGCACCGCATCCACGATCAATCGCGACTGACCGGGCGGGACTTCATCTTCGGATGAGATCGGTCGCCCTTGGATTCCCAACAACTCGCCCGACAACAGTTGCTCCGCGTGAACCTGGGATCCAGCCGGGAACCGAACCGCCAATGGCCCGGATTCACACGCGCCCCCGTAGCAGCACCCGTTCATCAGGCACCCCAAGCGGCCAAACAACAACCCCACAAAGATGCAGGGGATGATCACATCGCCGATTCGCCAGATCGGTGTCCCGTGCCGTTTCAACGCGATCAACGAAGCGATGAACCCACCGATGAAGCCGCCATAGACGACCAAACCGCCCTGATTCAGCGCCGCCATCGACAGCAGCGTTTCCGTCCAGGTCGGCCGCAGAAAATCTTCGAAGTACTGCGTGACATAGAAAATCCGGGCTCCGAGCAAGCCACCGATGAAGGTCCAGGGGGCCAGCTGCAAAATCGAATCTGCCCCCAATCCGGCACGCTCCGCCCGCCAGGCAGCCAAGCCCACCGACGCGATCGCCGCCAGCATCAGGAACATCCCGTACCCGCGGACCGCCACCCCGACCGGTTCGCCCAGCGAGTTGACCAGCTCCGTTCGCGGAACCACGAAAACCAAGATCACCGCCGCCATCAGGGCAAAGCCAGCGATTTGGCGAATGGCGGCGACTGCCCCCACGCCACCGCGACGAGATTCCCAGCCCACAAAGGCCAACACGGCGATCACCAAAAAAAACAACGCCCAACCCACCCCAAAAAGGGGCCAGCCCGCGAATTCATGTGGGAACAATAACAGCGTCCGACGCATGGTTGCCTGTCGAAAGAGGGTCTATCCATCAAATGCGTGCGTAATTCGCACCGCGCTCGCCACAACAAATTCCCGTGGCAGATGCCTTTATCGTCGCATCGATCCGCTTGAAACGATAGGCGGATTGGGTCCCGACAACTGCTGCGAGCGGTCCAACCCGACCGAACTGCGATGAGGAAATGGCGAAATCGCGTGAACTTGGGTATTTTCTTTTCATCGAACTATACTGACGGCCAAACCTAGAAGGCGAGTTTGTTATCCTTGCCTCGCGAGCTGTCTCGCTCGCCTGAACCGGGCCCCGTCCCGACCGAACTGCACCCTGATTCTCCGACATCGATTGAGGTTCCCGTCCATGCCCAAGGCTCTTTGTCTAATCAGCCTTGTGGCGTCCATCCTGCTGCTGGTGCTGTTCGGAGCCGATTTGCTTCTGGGGCTGGCTGGAATGAGCGACATGGCTCCCCTCGGGTCGGCCAGCATGTTGATGAACTTCGGGTTCGTCATTTTCGCTGGATTGCTGGCTTTTCTCAGCTTCACCACCTATCGCGAACAGCGTTAGCGGACGCCTCGGCGGCAATTCTCGATCGCCGCGTTTCTCCCGGTCCCCCTGTTCGACCGCACGTTTTTCGGAACGCACCCCGCCCTGCCTCTGTGCCGCCGGCGATCGATTCGGCGTGTCCTGATGCCCTCCCTCCCCCGATGGGCACAGCCAATGCATTAAACTGCTGGGCCGTTCCCTAGGCCCACCCACCTCCTGCCCTCCGATTCCCGCCCCAACTCCCCTCCCTCCTTTCCCCTGGAGTCTCCTCGATGCGCCCATCGTCCCCCCTGCACCGCCGTCAGTTTCTGGCCACCAACCTGGCCGCGGGTTCTGCTCTCTTGGCGAACACGTCCCCCTTTGCGTTCGCAAAAGAATCGGCGGGCGAAACGGGACCCCTGGAAACGCTCGTGCCCACCCGCACGATCACCCACGGGCCAAAGTTCCACTGGTTCGGGTACTACGACAAACAAGAGTTCGATCCCACGGGCCGCTTTGTGTTGTCCAATGAAATCGACTTCGAAGGCCGCAGCCCCAACGCCGAGGATCGCATCGGTGTGGGCTACGTTGACACGGCCAACGACGACCAATGGACCCCGCTGGGCACCAGCCAAGCTTGGGGATGGCAACAAGGATGCATGCTGCAGTTCGTCGGCCAAGACGGCAAGCGAGTGCTTTGGAACGACCAAGATGGCGACCGCTTCGTATGCCGTCTCCATGACTTGGATTCAGGAAAAACCCGAACCATCGATCGCCCGATTTACACGATCAGCCAAGACGGCCGGACCGGTTTGTCCGCCGATTTCCGGCGGATCAACAACCTCCGTCCGGGATACGGTTACTCCGGCCTGGCTGATCCACATGTCGACGAGCGTGCCCCCGAGGAATCCGGCGTGTGGCGGGTCGATTTGCAAACCGGTCGCAGCGAACTGATCCTGTCGCTGGCCCAAGTCGCTCAATTGCCGTGGCCGGACGGCGACAAACACGCCGACGCTTGGCACTATTTCAACCACCTTCTGATCAATCCCTCCGGCACACGTTTCATCGTGCTGCATCGATATCGTCCCGAGTTCGATCCGGCGACACTGCAGTACAAAGGCGGTTTCGTGACGCGCATGCTGACCGCCAACATGGACGGATCCGACCTGCATGTGCTGGACCCTTCCGGATACACCTCGCACTTCATCTGGAAAGGCGATGACGCTGTGACGATGTGGACTCGTCCCGCCGGCCAACCCAACGGCTTCTATGTTTTTGACGACCAGACCGACGTCGTTCGCCCGGTGGGGGCTGACAAAATGCCCAGCAATGGGCACAACACCTACTTGGCGGGCGACCACGGGGACTGGATTCTCAACGACACCTATCCCGATCGTTCCCGACGCCAAACGGTCTATCTGTACCACGTCCCCAGCAACCGCCGGTTTGACCTGGGCCATTTCCCGTCGCCCAAACGCTACACCGGCGAATGGCGTTGTGATACACACCCAAGATGCAGCCCCGATGGCCGAACCGTTGCCATCGACAGCCCGCACGCGGTTGACCAGAACGAAGGCGGACGCCAAGTTCACCTGCTGGACATCGGCGAATTGCTGGATGCCAACTCGTGACACCGCTTTCTTTGATCTTGATCGCCCCTGGTTTTTGAAATGACGACTCCCGTCGAACCCGACCCCCTGATCGCCTCCCTTCGCGAACGAATCGGCCAACACCCGGATCCCGAAACCGGCCGGCCGATCCAAAGCACCGGGCAATTGGGTGAAATCACGCTGGACGGCGACACGATCAAGCTGTCCGTCGGGATCACGTCCCACTGCCAACCGATCGCCGACGAAATCGCGGACACGATTCGCGATCTGGCCCTGACCGTCGCACCGGGCAAAACCATCGAGGTGCAAACACCTGTGCATGCTCGCCCGCCGGCTCGTTTGGGCCAGGTTGGCTTGAAAGCCAAAAGCGTGATCCTGGTCGGCAGCGGCAAGGGCGGCGTCGGCAAGAGCACCGTGGCAACCTCACTTGCACTGACGCTTCGTCGCTTGGGGGCAACCGTTGGCCTGATGGACGCCGACGTGTACGGCCCCAGCGTCCCACACCTGCTGGGATTGTCAGGACGACCGGCGATCTCCGAGGACAAAAAGATCGAACCGATTCGCCTCGGTCCCAACGGCGAATCAGGAGTCCCACCTGAAACAGTTGGCGCCATGCCGGTGATGTCGATGGGATTCTTGCTGGAACCCGATCAAGCCGTGATCTGGCGTGGCCCGATGCTGCACGGTTCGATCCAACAATTCCTTCGAGACACGTCCTGGGGCGAACTGGATTACTTGGTCATCGACATGCCACCGGGCACCGGCGACATCGCCTTGACGCTCTCCCAAGCGATTCCGATCACCGGAGCGGTTGTGGTTTGCACGCCACAAGAAGTCGCTTTGCTGGATGCCGTCAAAGCCATCAGCATGTTCCGCAAGGTCAACATTCCGATCGCGGGCATGGTTGAAAACATGAGCGGCTTCACTTGCCCGGATTGCGGCAAGACCTACGACATCTTCGGTCGTGGCGGGGCACGCGACAAAGCCGAACAACTCAGTGTTCCCTACTTGGGCGGGTTGCCAATCGACATCACGCTTCGCGAAGCGGGCGACGCAGGCAAATTGGCGGAGGTCATCGCCACCGACCACCGTGCCCGCGCCCCGTTTGATCAAGTCGCTCGATCCTTGGTCCGAAATCTGGCTGCGAAAGCCGCTTCGGCGCCGCCCAAGGCCTCGCTCCCAACACTGTGAGTTCAGCAAGTCGCTTGATCCAGTTCGCTTTCTTCCGTTCCCACCGAGTCCTCGATGCCTTCCCAATCACGCCCCGTCGCTCTGGTCACCGGCGCCGCCACTGGTGTGGGTCGAGCCTGTGCGATCGGACTGGCCCGACAAGGGCACGACGTCGTGATCAATTACTCTCGCAGTGAAACCGAAGCCAAGCAAACCGCTGCCGACGTGGAAGCCCTGGGCGCGAAATCCATGTTGGTTCGCTGCGACGTTTCGGTCGACCAAGACGTTCGCGAGATGATCGATCAAATTCGCGAAACGTTCGGTCGCCTGGATTGCTTGATCAACAACGCGGCCACGACCGAGTTCATTGAACACGCCCAATTGGAAACGCTCACGGAACCGATGTGGGACCGCATTCTCGGCGTGAATTTGAAAGGGCCATTCTTTGTCACGCGTGCCGCCGCAGATCTGCTTCGCGAAGGCGAGGGTGGCTCCGTCGTCAACGTCAGCTCGGTCGCAGGAATCACCGGTTCAGGGTCCTCGATCGCTTACTGTGCCAGCAAGGGTGGCCTGAACACGCTGACCAAATCTCTGGCACGAGCCCTCGCCCCCGAAATTCGCGTCAACGCCGTTTGTCCCGGTCCGATCGATAGCCGCTGGATTCGGCAAGGCAATCCCGACTGGGACCTGGAGGCAATGGTCGCGGACTACCCGTTGCCCAAAGCTTCTCAGCCAGAAGACATCGCCGACGCAGTCCTGTTCTTTGCGACGGGAACCAGCATGACGACCGGCCAATTGCTGCCTGTCGACGGCGGCCAAACACTCGGCTGAAACTCATTCGTCGAATCCCAGCATCTCGCCCGACATTATCAAATCGTAGAAAGGTGGATCCATGCATCCGTATGTGGCAGAGTTTATCGGGACGATGTTCCTGGTCTTGTTTGGAAATGGCGTGGTTGCGAACGTCGTTCTCCCCCAAACGAAAGGGAATGACGGGGGCTGGATCGTGATCGCTGCAGGCTGGGGGATCGCTGTTTTCATCGGAGCATTCTGTGCCAATGAATTCAGTGGGGCTCATCTGAATCCCGCGGTCACACTCGCAATGTACTTGGCGGACGAAGGGTTCAGTCTGGTCGACAGCGGCGGGTACATCGGCGCCCAAATGCTGGGTGGGATGGCTGGCGCGTTGCTGGTTTATGTGTTCTACCGCGAACATTTTCGCCAGGCGTCCGACGATCCGGATGGGATGCTGGCCTGCTTCAGCACGGCTCCGAACATTCGCAATCTCCCCCAAGCGTTTGTCTGCGAAATGATTGGAACGTTCGCTCTGATCCTGCCCATTTTCTTGTTGGTGGACCCGGGCTTCAGTGCCGGGGCAGAACCGACTGAGAACGCTCCGATGCTAGGCCTGGGATCGATTGGGTTGTTGCCCGTTGGCTTGCTCGTGTTTGGCATTGGACTGTCACTGGGAGGACCAACCGGTTACGCGATCAATCCAGCCAGGGACCTTGGCCCGCGATTGATCCACGCCTTGCTACCCATCAATGGAAAACAAGGCAGCGATTGGCAGTACGCCTGGGTTCCCGTGCTGGGTCCGCTCACCGGTGCTGCCTTGGCCGTCCTGGTCAACTCGTTTTTATAAGCTAAAAACGGCCAGAGAGAGCCATTCCGGCTCACTTGTTCAACGTCGCAACCTGCCTTCGCGTTCGATCTTTTCTTGCAATTGATTCGCTCGCAGATGGCGACGCTCCACCAATTCGTTGACATCCATGTCATGCGTGTAGCTGGCCACCATGTTGACCAATTGGACATGGTCGATGGGCTTGGACAGGTAGTCGTCGCAACCACCATTGAGGCACCGATCGCGGTCGCCTTTCATTGCATCCGCGGTCAAAGCAATGATTGGCCAATCAATGCCAGCGGACCGCAACAGCGCCGTCGCCTGCAGCCCATCCACCTTAGGCATCTGCATGTCCATCACGATCAAATCGAACGGATCGCCGGCATCACGAGCCTGAATGGCAGCGTCGAAACCTAGTTGACCGTCTTCCGCGGTGGCGACCTTCGCACCCGCCTTTTCCAGAAAGTGTTGGCTGATGTGACGGACGTCCCGTCGATCGTCGACCACCAACACCCGGCACTTCAAGATCGGTGTTTCGGCGAACACCTCCTCTGGACGAGGAGGCTGCTTGACCAAATCCGGCTTGACCAACTCGATGCCATCCAGGGAATGAACCGGCAATCGCACATAGAACGTCGAACCTTCGCCCAGTTCGCTGTCCAGTGACATTTCCCCCTCCATCATCTCGATCAATCGCTGGCTGATGGCCAGCCCCAATCCACTGCCGCCATACTTCCGCGTCACCGAGGCATCGCCCTGCGAAAACGGTTTGAACAATCGGTTCTGCTGCTCCTTGCTGATGCCAATGCCCGTGTCGACAATTGAAAATTCAATCACCGGCGGATCCGCACCTTTCACAAAGCGAACTTTCAAACGCACGCTGCCTTCATCGGTGAACTTGATGGCATTGCCAATCAAGTTGATCAACACTTGCCGCAATCGAGTCGGGTCCGTATCGATGGACTGCGGCACGCGGCCCTCGAACTCGACTTGGAAGTCAACGTTTTTCTCATCCGCACGGACCTGCATCAAGGACTGGATGTCACCCACCAAACGTGGCAGAGGAACCTGCTCGGCATCCACGCTGAGCTTGCCAGCCTCGATGCGTGACAAATCCAGAATGTCATTGATCAACGACAACAGGTGCTCCCCGTTGCGTTTCATGATCATCACACAGTTGCGATTGTCAGGGTCTTCCAAGTGGCCCAGCAACACATCCGCGTACCCCAGAATCGCAGCCATCGGGGTCCGAATCTCGTGACTCATGTTCGCCAGAAATTCGCTCTTGGATTGATTGGCCGCCAGCGCAATTTGCTCGCTGCGTTGCAGGCGTTCCTCTTGGCGTTTGCGTTCCGTCACGTCCGCCACCGTGCCATCGAAACTGGTCAGAACAGGTTTGCCACGGCGTTTGGTGCCTCGAGCGATTCCCTTCCCCGACACCCACCGAATCGACCCGTCTTTGTGCACCACGCGGTACTCCACCGAATACGGCGAAGGGTCCAAGGGTGACATCGAAGCTCGCACCGCTTGCCGAACCCTCGCCCGGTCGTCTGGATGAATTCGTTTCAACGAATCTTCGAGCGTCATCTCCTTGTGCTCGACCCCATGAATTCGGCGGTACCGTTCATCTGTTCGCAGCGTGTGGGTCGTGGGATCGATGTTCCAGGCCCCCATTTCTGCAGCGTCGAGTGCCAACTGCACTCGCTCTCGAGTCGCGTTCAACATCAGCGCATCCCGCTCCGCTTTGCGGCGGTTGCGTTCCAACAAATACAGCACGCTGCCAACCAAGATCAAACCGATCAGCGTGGAGGACACCGATGTCACGATCCCACTGCGATAAGCTCGCGTCGCCATCGCTTCGCGAACGACCAGCAGATCCTCTTCGATTTTTCGCATCGAGATTGCCAGCTTCTCGATGTCCCCCATCAAGTTCCATCGCGAATTCTCGATGACGGCATTCCGAGCGGCCTCCGGGCCTTCTTCTGCTCGGACCTTCAAAACCGCGTTGAGATGCCGAATGCGTTCTTCGACCAACGGCCGCAGTTCATCAAACTTGGCTCGCTGAACCGCGTGATCTTCGGTCAGCTCTTCAAATTGGCGCAGCCCCTGCTGGGTGCGTTTGACGGCTTCACTGAACGGGTCCAAATGTCGGGAATCGCCGGTGATCAAGTAGTCCCGCTGGCCGCGTTCGGCGTCCATCACAGCGCCTTCGATCTCTGCCAACGATGCCAGCACCTTCAACGTCAAACCGACTTTGAGCCGTGTTTCCTGAAGTTCGCGAATGTTGTGAAACGCAATGACACCACTGATGATCAACACGATGATGACCACCGCCACCGCCAACGGATTGACGAGGCTGCGAGTGAGACTGCGTTGATTCTCGGTCGTCGCCGTTGAGTTCACTCGTGCTTCCATCCTCGAGTGAAAGAACGTTTGGAAATGGGCTCGCGTCACGATGACGGGCCACGATGCACAATGTCACCACTTGATGCGGAACCGGTTCGCAAGAACGAATGGGCGTGCCGCCTGTTCCCCAGAAGCTATGAAATCCCGCCGCTCCCCATCCAGTGGAACTCACACCGATTGACACCTTTGTCAGATTGAAATTGAAATCCATCCTCTCTGTTTGGTCAATCGCGCTGCTGGATCGAGCCGAAGGCAAAGGCGATCGAAGCCCTCATTCCCATCCGGTTTTGAGTGTATTCTCTCACTGCGATTGTCGACGATCCACCACCGAATGTGCGCCACCTAGAAAGAATACGAGGCACACTTGAAGAAATCCTCCTGTTGAAACCAACCACCCGGCGCCCCCTGCCCCCGAAAAAGGGGCCTGAACCAATGCCCGCCCGAAGTTGATCGCCCATTCCACGCCTCTTGGAAAGAAAACCGAGCCCACCCAGAATGCCCGCTGCGGAAGTGACGACCGAGCCCGAACAGCTAGAGATTGCCTGCCAGTCGTGTGGTGCGGCGTTGACGGGTCTGTCCGGCATGCTGGCGACGATTTGTCCGTATTGCGCCTCGCCATCCGTGATCCAACGGCCTCCGTCGGCGAATCGCCCTATCCCGACCTTCGCCATCGGCTTCGTTGTCGATCAAGAACGAGCGACCGAATTGGTCAAACAATGGCTGAACCGAGCTCATTGGTTCGCTCGGTCCGACTTCAAACGTGCCGCACCGGACTGCACCCGGGGCGTTTATTTGCCCGCCTACCTGTACGGCGCCGTTGCGGACACCCAGTACTCGGCCAGCATCGGCGAGAACTACACCGAAACGGAAACCTACACGACCACTGACTCGAAAGGAAATCGAGTCACCAGGACTCGAACCGTCACCAAAACGGAATGGCGAAGCCTCGCAGGGCACCACTCGTGCTACGTCTTGGATGTGATTGTCACCGCCTCCCAAGGCACCAACAATGATTCGCTCGAGGCCATCGAACCGTTCGACTTGCGAGCCCTTCGACGATACTCGCCATCCATCATCACAGGGTGGCTGGCGGAACTTCCCTCCAAAGACCAAGCCACCTGCTTTCAATTGGCCCACGGCGAAACGATTGCCAAAGTCGGTGCACAACTCAAACACTTCCTACCAGGTGACTCCCATCGCAACCTGGAACATCGCACTCAGCTCTCCCGTGAAGTGATCGACTTGACGTTGCTGCCGATCTGGTGCTTTGCAGTTCGCTACGACGAGGAGCAACCTCCGGTCCAAATCTTGGTCAACGGACAAACCGGCCGTGTGGCTGGCAATGTCCCCACCTCGACCACCAAAGTTGCGTTGGTGATCGGTGCGGTGCTGTTGTTCATCGCGTTCATCGTGCTTCTTTTCGCCATGCAGTGAGTTGACGATGCCCGAAATCATTTCCCTCTGCTCTCGCTGCAACACACCACTCGAACATGGTGACCTGCGGTGCTCAATCTGTGGCCAATCGTCACCTCCCAATGAATCGGCGAGGCAGCAAACGGTCGCCAAAATTTTGCGATGCAAAGGATGCGGGGCGGCGGTCGCCTTTGATCCGGACCATCAAGCATTGCGATGTTCGTTCTGCGATGGGATCGTCGAGATTGAAACCATCGTCGATCCGATGGAACAAACCGAAGCCTACCTGCCATTCATTCTGACTCCCGATGACGCCCAGCGGGCACTCCGACAATGGCTTGGCTCACTGGGTTGGTTCCGACCAAGCGACTTGATTTCTGCTTCGCACATCGATGACTTGCATCCGCTGTACTGGGTCGCCTGGGTCTTCGACACGGAGTGCAAAATCAGCTGGGCCGCTGACTCCAACGCCAATTCGCGACGATCAAGCTGGGCACCCCATTCGGGACAAACAGACGTGGTGTTTCAAAACATCCTCGTGTCCGCGTCGCGCGGTCTCTCACAATCCGAAGCGGTCGCGGTCAGCCAAGGACTGGACCTGAGAACCGCTCGAGCAACCCCCAACCTGGAGGACGGCGTCACCCGAGAACAATTTGACGTCCAACGGTCGCAAGCCCGCCGGCAAGTTCGCGACGCCTTGCGACTGATGGCCCAACAGCATGTCGAGAACACGCAGATCCCCGGCTCGCGATTTCGCAATGTTCACGTGGAGACCGTTGTCAAAGGGCTCACCACACGACGATTGTCGTTGCCCGCCTACGTGCTGGCTTATCGCTATCACGACCAGCTCTACCGAGTCGTGATCAGCGGACAAAATGCCAAGCACCTGACGGGAACCGCCCCCTACTCCACCGCCAAAATTGCACTCACGATTGGCGCCGCCGTCGTGGTCGCGCTGCTATTCCTGATCGTGATCGCAGCGTCCCAGTGACCAAGCGTCCCAGTGGCCAAGCCACGGAGTGTCTGCTCACGGAAAAGCTATTTTTTACTGGCCAACTGAATGGTGCCAGCGTCCCAAGAATCCTTGTCGGGAACCGTCCAGTGAATCGGTGACTGGTCCGGCTTCGCGTACAGCCCGTTCAACCGATCGCCTTCTTGCGAACGGGTGACAATGTTGAATTCACTCCAAACGAACGTCACATCATACGCCCCCGGCTTCACACCATCGCCCTGTGTCAGCGTGCTGATTTCAAAGCGACCACCTTCTGATGTGATGCCCCTGGCGAGTGCCGGTGCCTTCGATGGCGGATGCAATTCAACCACGACTCCCACGGCGGGTTGGCCGTCCACTTCCAGCACACCGCTGACCGGGACCATCCCGTCATCGGGCTGGTTGCCACCACATCCGCCCAGCAACCCGAGCAGCAGAAACAAACCCCATCGGTGACCCGCTCTCTCCATCGCCATCCTTCGTTTTCCCAACAGACTAGATCCCATCGTCCGCGATCGCTTCCCGTCCACGCCGCGTGACGTGCGAGGAAAACACCCGCGGTTCGATGCTGGTGTTGATGAAACGAATCGAGCCATCGGCGAATGCAAAGTGGCAACCTCCCACATGAAAACTATGAAAACCAAACCCGCGGGCATTCGTGCAATTGATCGCACAGGGTCCGCCAACCGGCGGCCAACTCAGGCCACTTCGCAAGGAACCTTGCAACCAGTGCTCACCGTTCAGCAGATCCCCCCAACCGCCACCTTCCACCCCGATCAAAGCGGCAGTGGCAACTGGATCTTCGCGACCAGCACTGTAAACCACATTGCCGCCGGTGCGTTCTCCGAACAAGGTCGTGTGGGACAAGCCATCCAAGATGTCGGCAAACCGACCGTCCTGGTCCCCACCAAAAATCGGACTCACAACCTGCAGCGCCCCTTCGCGGCCACCACTCAAGCTCGCGCCGTAAGCAAAGTTCGCGTACGTGCCACGCACACCGGTGGTCGGAGTGAAATCCGCGGCCGCCAAATTGGTTGCCGTGAAGGGCAGCCCGGCCGGACTTGAATCGAACAGGTAACGTCGAGATTCAATGCCGCCGGGCGTCGAAGGGCACACAAAGATCGACATCGGAGTCTGCAGAGCAGCCACGTTGCTGGGACTGAGTTGATCGACCGGCAAAATGCTGCGATCGATCCGGTCGTCCAAACCTTGCTGCTCCAACTGGGGCAAAATCGCCATCATCCAGTTGCCACCGTTGAATGCCTTCGGCGGCGTTTCCAACCACCACGCTCGCGGCAACTTGCGGTACGCGGAATGATAGTTGTGAATCGCAAGGGCGAGCTGCCGGGATCGGTTGCTGCAATCAGTTCGCCGTGCCGCCTCGCGAGCGGCCTGGACGGCGGGCAGCAACAACCCCACCAACATCCCGATGATCGCGATGACCACCAACAGTTCCACCAACGTGAAACCAGTCCGGGCCCCCCAAGGCGAAATCAGATTGATCTCGCCTTCCGTGCTGCCACTGTTCCGTGTCTTTCGTCTCATCGCCACTCGCTCTGTGCTTCTCTCGCCGATTGCAACGTGCCGGCACATCGGTTCTATGCCGATGTCCACTGCCGATCACCCGAGGGTTCTCCAGGACCACACCGCCACGCGTGCCCTAAGAACCAATCTATTCTGCCTCCACACTGCCAAATGCAAAAACCAAACAGAGACTGGAGAATACACCGTCCAGGGGCCCCTGGAGTGCCAATAGGCGTGAAATTCACCTCTCAAACCCCGAGCGGCCTCTCAGAAAACCTGGTTGATGCGATAGGAGAGATTGCACCACACTAAGCAGGTACGCAGGTGTCATCGGGTATGTGAGCCGCCTGGCGTTAGCCACGGTTCCCACGCACAACCGGGGCCAACGCCCAAACGGCTCACGAGATCGCCCCCGTTCATTCCTGCGTACCTGCTTAGCATTCCGCCGCAACTCGGCTTTCGATTGACAGACAAAGCAACGAGTCCCTGAGGTGCAATCGGGCCAGAGGATTCGTTGCCTCATCCAGTACCGTTCCACCTCAAAACGGAGTTGAGCATGACCACCGATCGTTAGGCGAAAGCGTCTTTCCAAGGCCCCGTGATCGCGCACGTGATGCCCGGGCTTTGAAGGTTGATGAACAACCATTTCCCATCGGGGCTGAAGGTTGCTCCGGCCCACTCTTTGGTGCGAAAATCACCTTGAAAGCCGTTCTTTTCTCCCTGGAGCTGAACGTTGTTCTCTGCCAGCAACTTCAACTTCCCGTCTTGCGAAAGAGTGAACGCACGCTGCGGGTATTCGTTCGCTCCGTAGTCATTGTCTTCGCACAACACCAACCCACCCTGGGGACTGACGCACAGATTGTCAGGCATATTGAGCGTCGGCTTGCTCGGTGATTCAAACAACAACTTCAAGGTTTGCTTCTCAGGATCGAACTGCCAGATCTGCCCGGCTTTGGCGGCACCACCACTGGTCGCATCAAAGTAAACCACGCCGTTGCCAAACCAGCACCCTTCCAATCGAGAGAACGTCGATCCGCCTTGGGATTGCCCTTGCTTGAAGACGCCCAGTTCGTCTCCCACCTCGCCTTCTTTGGAAACGTTCTTCAATGACTCGGGACTGTGTGCCAAAGTCGGATCGTCAATCAAGTGCCAACGCACGTCAAACTCGACACCGTCCTGGAAGCCGCCCCGCAAATCGGCTTGGCCGACGATCTCGGCCATTTCCAAGCGTCCGCCGTCAGCCAACTTCTCGGGCGTGTTGGGCAAGAACCGATAGAAGCCCGAGGTAGAACGGTCTTCGGTGAGATACACAATCCCGCTGTTTCGGTCGATCGCGACCGCTTCATGAACGAAGCGTCCCATGTCTTTCAACGGAACCGGGTTGCCGTCGGAATCGGTGTGCCCCACTTCGAAAACCCAGCCGTGGGTCTTTTCGAACGTGCGAACTTTGTCGTCTTTGTAGTGATCGGCGTCCTTGGGCCCCAGGACAGTTTCTTCGGCGGTCAGCCACGTTCCCCAGGGCGTGACTCCGCCGGCACAGTTGCGACTGGTTCCCGAGAACACGACGCGACTGTCCAACCACTCCCCTTTCGCGCTGTCGAATCGCAACTCGGTGCAACCGGCTTGAGCTCGGCGATCGTACGCCTTCCCGGCTTGAAAGGCGATCGCGCGACCGTCATCGCTGACCTCATGGTTCCGACAAATCCTCAACACATCTCCCTCGCTGGCAATCACCCCCATGCCATCGTGAGCGTGAGGGGTCGGCGTTCCATCGCTCATGATGTCCCCCGTCCAACCGAAGGTGCGATACCGAAAACCCTCTGGCAGTCGCAGCAGCTCCAAACCAGTGGTTTCATCCGCCGTCGGTCGCAAGCTCGAGGCGGCGGCATCCGCTTGCCCACCCTGAACCACGCCTTGGCCCAATCCCGCGATCGCAGCGGTCACGCCAAAAGAACCCAAAGCGGAAAAGTTATCACTTAGAAATTGCCGTCGATTGCGATCGGTCATCAGAAGAGTCGCTCCTACCAAGAGAGGACCATCCAGAGCGAAAAACGCCCCAGTGATCCGTTGAATTGAACGGGAATGAAAGACGCCTGAGAACACCTGCTCACCGCTCCCCTGCGTTCGCGACAGAGTATCCCATTTGGTTCGCACCGCCTCTCGCAGTTCCTCAGAGACGACGAAATTTCACGGTATGTTCACATGGTTGGCTCCGCCGGAGAGACCGCCCCAAGAAGTTGTGAAGATTTCTTGAAATCCGAGCAGGCAAGACGCGATCGCATTGGTTCAAAATGAGCGATCGATACACTTCCCGCGAAATGGTCGCTCGAGACCGCGGGAACAAACCAAGGAACGTCCCCGCCCCGCGGCCAACGCATTGCCTGTTGACATTCGTTTCGCCGCACCCTCCTTCCCCCACAGCCACTCATGCCACGACCTTCCGCCGCCGCTCGCGTCTCTGACGCCGCTTGGAATCGCCGACGCTTCCTCGCTTTCTCCAGTGCCCTTCCCGCGTTTGTGATCTCGACCCAGCACGCCTGGGCGGATGCCAAGGTTTCATTTTCCAATGACCCGTTCAGCCTGGGCGTTGCCTCCGGCGACCCCGATCACCGCGGCATGGTGCTATGGACTCGCCTGGCCCCTTCACCCTTGCTGCCTGATGGCGGCATGCCCGCTCAAGTGGTGGAAGTGACCTGGGAAGTTGCCACCGATGACACGATGCGAAACGTCGTTGCATCCGGCACTCAACTGGCAACACCTCAACTTGGCCACTCCGTTCATGTCGAACTGAACCAACTTGAACCCGATCGGTGGTACTGGTATCGGTTCCGATGTGGCGACGCCGAAAGCCCCATCGCTCGCACCCGCACGATGCCACTGCCGCACCAACTCCCTGACAAGGTCCGCTTCGCCGTGACCTCCTGTCAAAACTACGAACAAGGCCTCTTCACTGCCTATGAACAAATGGCGGCCGACGATGTCGACTTGGTCTTTCACCTGGGCGACTACATCTATGAATACGAAGCCGGTCGCAACGGGAAAGTCCGCACGCACCATGGGTCCGAAATCATGTCGTTGGGCGACTACCGCGTGCGGCACGCTCAATACCGATCCGACCCTTTGCTGCAGAACATGCACGCCCAGTGCCCTTGGTGGGTGACCTGGGATGATCACGAATTTGACAACAACTGTGCTTGCGATGTTTCAGAGCAGGCCGGCGTCGACTCACCCTCCTTTCTTTCGCGGCGAGCCAACGCATACCAAGCGTACTACGAAATGATGCCGCTTCGACTGCGCCAGATTCCTCGTGGCAGCGACATGCGTTTGTATCGCTCGGCTCAGTTCGGACGACTGGCCGATTTCTCGATCCTGGACACCCGGCAGTACCGATCCGACCAACCCAATGACGATCGCAAGAGCCCACTGAATGAAGCCGCACTGGATCCAACGCAGTCGATGCTGGGAACCAAGCAACGCGGTTGGTTGTCCCGCAACTTGATCCGCTCCAACGCGACTTGGAATGTGCTGGCACAACAAGTCATGATGGGCATGGTCAATCGCTCAGGCGATCCAGACAATCATCAGTTCTCGATGGACCAATGGCCTGGTTACGCCCACGAACGAATGGAATTGCTGCGGTACATTCGTGACCGACAAGTCAGCAATCCCGTCGTCCTGACCGGCGACATTCATTCCAACTGGGCCAACGAACTTCGCGTCGACGATCGACAAACGGAACAAGGACTCGTCGCCACCGAGTTCGTTGCCACCTCGCTTTCCAGTGGCGGCAACGGCCCTGACAAACCCAAGAACGTGGACGCAGTGCTGGCAGAAAACGCTTGTGTCAAATGGCACAATGCCGAACGTGGCTACATCCGCTGCGACGTCACTCCCGACAGCTGGACGTCCGACTACATGGTCGTGGACGATGTGCTGAAACCAGGCGGCAAAACGTTCGTCCGCAATTCCTTTGTCGTCGAATCGGGCTCCCCCAAACTGAATCAAGCCTGATCGTTCGCTTGCTGCTTCTTTTCAATTCCGTCTCGCCAGCCCACCGCTGGCGAGACGCCTCTTCTTCCCTGATGCTCGGTCGATCGCAGCGACGACGAACACGACCGAAGCACACTCTGGAAACGCGAGCCATCCCTCTCGCAACTGGGCTCTCGAGGAACGGTCCCGAATCCATTTTCCCGGTTTCAAGTTGAGCAGCCTTGGCCGAAAGACTTCCGGATTCGCGGCACCCGACGGCTTCCCGCTGTTGATTGAGGCCGTATTCGATTTTGAACGTGAGCCGTTTGGGCGTTCGCCCCGGTTCGGTGATGGTGGAACCGAGGCGAACGCCGAAACGGCTCAATAGACCAACAGCCCGCCTGCGACGTTCCGCTGGATCCCGATCTTATTACGAGATGCTTTCGTAGTGACAAAGCAACATTCGTCGCAGCCGGGATTGTTTCGTCTGCTGGCGGCGTGAATCGATCGAGATCAAACGCTGGCCGAAGCCCCGAACGCGACAAAAAGGTTGGCCTCTAGCGAGCTTCCCTGATCCCCAAGCGAGCCCGATGAACTAGAATGACCCCCTTACACATCCTCCCTCCTCTCACCGTCTTCGGCGTCCCAAACTCGCTGCTAAGAACCTGCCTCAAAATGAATCCGACACTCCCAAACAATTTGCGACTCACAGAGAACCAATTGCGACGCCCCGCGTCGACATTGACTCCCCTTGGTCTTGCTTGCCTCGCCTGTCTGCTGACAGGCGGTTTGTCGCTGGCGAAAGCGGATGAGAAATCCGGCGACGCACAAAAGGCACCGGAGGTCATCACGACCCTCACCGACAATGAAACCCAACAGACCAAAAAGGTCCGTCCGGAATACCTGCAACCCGTCGCGGTGGAAACCAAAGCCGCCGCCACGTCGTTGCCGCTGAAGCCGACCCAAGGCGAAACCATCACCTTCCTCGGCAGCGGTTTGGCCTCGCGGATGGAGTTGTTCAATGCGTTTGAGACAGCGCTCTACCGGCAGTTCCCCGACAAGGAATTGACCTTCCGAAACATGGGCTTTCCCGGCCACACCCCGGCCTATCGTCCCGAAGCCGGCAAAGACGATCCCTGGGCATTTCCAGGTGCCGAAAAGTTCCGTCCTGAAATCCAGGGGCACTACGGCGAAGGCCACTACCCCAAACCAGACGAATGGCTGACCATCGTCCAAGCCAACACGATCGTCGCCTTCTTCGGGTTCAACGAATCCTTCGACGGCCTGGCCGGGGTCGAAAACTTCAAGAACGAACTGCGTGCCTTCGTCGATCACACCCTCTCGCGTTCCTACGAACGTGACGCATCCAAACCACCTCGTCTGGTGCTGGCGACCCCGATCGCGACGCAGCAACTTCCCGAATTCAATCTCCCCAACGCGGATGATCGCAACGCGATTCTGAAGGCGTACGCGGATGCCGTGGGTGCGGTGGCCGATGAAAAACATGTCGGCTTCATCGACCTTTATTCGCCCACCTTGGAATGGTTTCAGTCTTCCAATGAACCTCTGACAATCAACGGCGTCCACCTGTCCGAAGCAGGCTATCGCAAACTCGCTCCTGTCATCATGCAGCAATTGTTTGGTGCTGATTCGGGTGTCGCCCCGGCTGATTCGTTGCTGCATGCGGCCGTCCAAGACAAAGCCTGGTTCTGGCGAAATGACTTCCGCATGCTCAACGGTGTGCACGCCTATGGCCGTCGTTGGGCTCCCTACGGAAACTTCAACTATCCCGAAGAGATCGAAAAGATCCGTCAGATGACGGTCTTGCGAGACCACAACATTTGGGCGATCGCGCAAGGAAAATCGTCCACCCTCGAAGTCGATGACTCGATCACTCGGCCTTTGTCGACGGTGGAAACGAACTTCCAAATGAGCGAGAAGAACGGCAACCCGGACTACCTCAAGGTCGAAGAAGAAGCCCTGAAAACGTTCACGCTGCCAGAAGGTTACGAAGTCTCGATGTTTGCTTCCGAGCAAGACTTCCCGAACCTGGGCAACCCAGCCCAAATGCGGTTTGACAACAAGGGCCGTCTGTGGGTTTCGACCCTGCCAAGCTACCCGCACTACAAACCGGGTGACTCCAAACCCAACGACATGATCCTCATCTACGAGGACACCGATGGGGATGGACGCGCGGACAAAGAAACCGTCTTCGCCGATGGATTGCACATGCCGATCGGCTTTGAATTGGCTCCCGAAGGCGTCTACCTTTCGCAAGAACCGTTCTTGGTGCTGCTGAAGGACACCGACGGCGACGGCCGCGCCGACAAGAAAGAAGTCCTGCTCGACGGCTTCGACCCGCACGACACGCACCATGCCATCTCAGCATTTGATGTCGACCACGGTGCCGGGATCTACATGTGCGAAGGTCGTTTCCTGCACTCGCAAGTCGAAACCCCTTGGGGCCCTGAACGCATGACGGACGGTGGCATTTGGCGTTTCGATCCCAAGTCATGGAAAGTCGAACGCGTCATGCAGTCGGACGTCAACAATCCATGGGGCGTCGCCCACGACGAATACGGCCAAACCTTTGTCAACGATGCCTCCGGTGGTGCCCAGTACTGGATGCTGGGTTACTCGATCAAGGTCCCCCACTCGAAAGAGATTCCAAAGGTTTCGAAGTTCAACTACGAACACCACACACGCCCGACTTCCGGATCGGAATTCCTCTACAGCCGTCACTTCCCAGACGAAGTCCAAGGCGACTACATGTACGCCAACACAATTGGCTTCCTGGGAATCAAGCAATACAAGACGGTCGAAGACGGCGTTGAGATCAAAGGCAAATTCCGCCAAGACTTGATCCAGTCTTCCGATGGCAACTTCCGTCCTTGTGATCTGGAAGTGGCTCCCGATGGAAGCCTGTACTTCATCGATTGGCACAACACGTTGATCGGTCACATGCAACACAGCGCTCGTGATCCGATGCGGAATTCAGAATACGGCCGCATCTATCGCATCACCTACGCGGAACGTGACTTGGTCGAACCGCCAACGGTTGACGGCGCCGATATCGAACAATTGTTCGAGAACATGAAGTTGCCGGAACTCAACGCTCGCAAACGTTCACACCTCGAATTACGCGGTCGTGACAAACAAGCCGTGATCTCTGCCGCGATGAAATTCGCCAGCGACAATGCGGACAACGAACGCTTGGTCTTGGAAGCTCTTTGGGCAACCTGGGGTCACCAAGAACCGTCCACCGAGTTGATTGACCAGTGCCTGCAAGCCGAAGACCACCGGGTTCGCTCCGCAGCGGTTCGAGTCGTCCGGCACTGCCTGCACTTGCTCGACCATCCCGAAACTTACTTGATGGCCGCTGCCGCGGATGAACACCCCCGGGTTCGCCTGGAAGCTCTCTCGGCCGGTTCTTGGCTGGGCGGCAAACCCGGTGCAGAAGTGCTACTCACGGTCGCCTCCTACAAGACAGATCGCTGGATTCGCAATGCACTCAACAGCGCCATGCCGCTGCTGAAAAACGATGTCGAACAATTGATTGAAGCGAAAGCGTTCGATCCGGAAAACTTGCTGGTGGAGTACAAGCAATTGCTCGCTGGCAAATTGGAAGGTGCCGCCAAACCCAAGGACTACCGCACCAAGTCAAAGAAGTTCAAGAACAAGCAATTTGCTCAGACCTACAACCTGGGTCAGCAAGTCTTCTTCGAAGAAGGATCGTGCTACGCCTGCCACCGTGACAACGGGGAAGGCATCGCTCGAATCTACCCGCCGCTTGCTGGCAGTGAATGGATCACCGGCGACTCCGAACGCCTGATCAAGCTGACTCTGCACGGCATCTGGGGAGAAATCCGTGTTCGCGGCAAGGTCTTTGAACCAACCCAAGGCGTGCCGCCAATGACCGCGATCGGCAACATGTTCTCCGATGCAGAAATCGCGGCCGCTCTGACTTATGTTCGAAACAGCTGGGGCAATGACGCCAGCGAAATCACACCCGACGAAGTCAAACGCATCCGTGCGGTGACCGAGGACCGGCAACGCTTCTACAGCCCCGAAGAACTGATCGAGATGCATCCGTTCCCCGAGGGCAGCCGCCCAGAACTGATGGAGGAGGAACCAGCCACCAACCAACTCGAAACGGAACTCCTCGCGGAGTCACTCAGCGATCTGGTTCGCGATGCTCGTGAACAAGGCGATGCCGTTCGAGGTGCCACATCCTTCTATGGTTCCAAGACCGCCTGTGCGACTTGCCACGATGTCAACGAAGGGTACCAACTTGGACCTCACCTCACCAAAACACGGGAGGACATCACGCATGAGCACTTGATCGAATCGATCCTGAAACCCTCCGAGAAGATTCTGGAAGGCTACCAAACCGTGAACGTGATCACGGTCGACGGTGCCATCCTGTCTGGCTTCCTGGTGGAAGAAACCGACGACAAGATCACGCTCAGCATCGCCGCCGATCAAGGCAAACCCCGCACCATCCCAATCGATGATGTGGAAGACGTGCTCGAGTCACAAAACTCGACCATGCCGCCCGGACTCGTCAACATGCTGAAGGATCGACAAGAGTTCTTGGATCTCGCCAAGTTCATCTTCGAAGTCAACGAAGGCGGCACGAAGACGCTGAACCAGTTGAAGAAGAAAGCGAAGATCAAAAACTGATCCGCAAGGAAATTCGCTTCTCCTTCTCAGCAACTCCTAGGTTTTCATACCGACTATCTTGAAGCCGACGCGAAACTTGCCAGCCAAGTTTCGCGTCGGCTTTTTTATTTTCCTCCCGCCAAACCCGTCCCGCCAAGCTCCCTCCCATGTCCCAACGCTTCATGTCGCCACGTTGCCTCGCGATGGTCCTGACTTCGACACTCATTGGATGCTCGCTGACACCCATCGCCAAGGCTGACCAACGTCCCTCGGTGATTCTGCACCGCCAAGGTGATCACGATTGCCACACATTTCGCATTCCCGGCATCGCTCGTTCCAACGCGGGCACTTTGCTGGCGGTTTACGACATGCGATACGACAGTCGTCGCGATCTGCAAGGCCACATGGACATCGGACTATCGAGATCCACCGATGGCGGAAAGACGTGGTCCGCTCCTCGACCCATCATGGACATGGGCACCCACGGAGGATTGCCCGAAAATCAGAACGGATGCTCTGATCCCAATATCTTGGTCGACACACAAACCGGAGAAATCATCGTCACCGCCGTCTGGACTCATGGCAAACCAGGCACGCATCAATGGCGTGGCAATGGCTCCGAACCGGGACTGAACGTTGCCACCTCCACCCAGTTCTTGGCCGTGCGTTCCAGCGACGACGGACAAACTTGGTCGTCCCCCGAGAACTGGACGAAGCAACTCAAGGACCCCAAGTGGTACCTGTTCGCTCCCGCGCCCGGCAATGGAATCACCATGACCGACGGCACGCTGGTGATTCCAACACAAGGCCGCGACCAAACCGGGCTTCCGTTTTCCAATCTCATCTACTCGCGTGATCACGGGAAGACTTGGACGGTCTCGGCCCCCGCACGATCCGACACGACCGAATGCGCCGTTGCTGAGTTGGCCGATGGTTCGTTGATGCTGAACATGCGAGACAACCGGAACCGCCGAGACAAATCCGAAACCAACGGACGAGCCATCAGCGTGACAAGCGACTTGGGCCAGACCTGGACGGTTCACCCAAGCGACCACGGCGTCCTGCCCGAACCTGTCTGCATGGCCAGTCTGATCTCGCACAAGTTGGCCGATGGTCGTCGTGTTCTGTTCTTCAGCAACCCAAATCACAAAACTCGCCGTGCCAACATGACGGTTCGTGCCAGCCTCGATGACGGTGCGACCTGGCCATCCGATCGACAAATCGCCTTGGACGCCGACGGCGGATCCTACAGTTCGCTCGTGATGGTCGACGACAGGACCGTCGGAATTCTGTACGAATCGTCGCGAGCCGACCTGGAATTTCAAACGATCTCACTCGACGAATTTGGCCTGTGACCCACTCTGCAGGCACGGTTTCGCTTTCGCAATGGGGAACTAGAATCAGAACATCCAAGCCCCACTGCTCGTGCCCTCCAGCTTTCACTCTCACAGAGATACCAACGTGACTCACTTTGACGTTTTCAATGGCGACGCGGATGGCATTTGCGCGCTGCACCAATTGCGGCTGGCGGAACCGAAAGACAGCACGCTCGTGACTGGCGTCAAACGAGACATCAACCTTCTCAAACGAGTCCTCGCGGGCTCGGGCGATTCCGTGACCGTGCTCGACATTTCGCTCGATAAGAACCGCGACGAACTCCAACGGATCTTGGCCGCCGAAGTTCCCGTCACCTACTTCGATCACCATTTCGCGGGCGACATTCCGGCGTCGCCGCTGCTGTCGACACACATCGACACCGCCGGTGATGTGTGCACGGGGCTGCTGGTCAATCAGTTCCTCCACGGTCAATTCTTGCCCTGGGCGATCACCGCTCTGTACGGTGACAACTTGTACGACGCCGCCAAATCGGCCGCCGAACCTCTGAACCTCAGCGATTCACAACTCGGGGAACTGGAACAACTCGGCACCTTGCTCAACTACAACGGCTACGGGGGAACGCTCGACGACCTTTACTTCGCTCCCGACGAGTTGTATCGCAAGGTTCAACCGTATGCGGATCCGTTTGAGTTCATCGCGGCGGACACCACGTTTGAAACCCTTCGTGACGGTTTTGACAGTGACATGCAGCGAGCCGCTTCGATCGCCCCCAAGCTGGCGACCGAATCGTGTGCGGCGTTTTTGTTCCCCAACGATTCCTTTTCGCGCCGAGTCAGCGGCGTCTACAGCAACCAACTCGCCCGCGAAAATCCCAACCGAGCCCACGCGTTGCTGAGCGAACTGCCATCGGGCGAGTACCTGGTCAGCGTCCGCGCTCCCTTGACCACCAAGACCGGTGCCGACGAACTTGTCCGTCAATTCCCAACCGGAGGCGGCCGCAAAGCCGCGGCGGGCATCAACCAACTCCCCGCCGACCAACTGCAAAAATTCCTCGACACCATGCAGCAACAATTCGCCGGCTAGGTGGTCCCTCGCACCCTCGGGCTCCCACCCCCAGCGACCGCGTGCCGGCCCGCTGGGACAGATCGCACGCGCCCACCGTGAAAATCCTTCGGCTGCACCCCGAAAGCAGGCCCGTCAGGTTACAATCCCGCCGAATTGCGATCTCTTCATGCAATCTTAACGATTCACTTTCGAAGTTTCGGGACGGGCCCCCTTGGATTCATCCACGCTGATCAAGATGATTTTTGAACTGGCCGGCGGACTCGGCATCTTTCTGTTGGGCATGAAGCACATGTCCGACGGGATGCAAGCCGTCGCTGGGAACAGCCTGCGTCGCCTGGTCGGCGCTGTCACCAACCACCGCGTTTTCGCCACGATGGTCGGCGTCATCGTGACCTGCATCGTTCAATCCAGCTCAATCACGACCGTGATGGTCGTGGGGTTCGTCAACAGCGGTGTGATGAATCTGTCGCAAGCGGTCGGCGTGATCATGGGAGCCAACATCGGCACGACGATCACAGGCTGGATCTTGGTTCTGAAGATTGGCAAGTACGGGTTGCCGCTGCTGGGGTTTGCCGCGTTCGTTTATCTGTTCACCCGCAGTGATCGCTGGCGTTATTGGGCGATGGTCGTGATGGGCATCGGGATGGTGTTCTTTGGGCTCGAAGTGATGAAGGACGCTTGTTCGATCATCAAAGAGATGCCCGACTTCGAAGCCTGGTTCGCCCGCTTCCAGGCAGACACTTACGTGGGTGTGTTGAAGTGTGCCTTGGTCGGCTGCGTGCTCACAACGTTGGTCCAATCCTCTTCCGCAACGCTCGGCATCACGATTTCGCTGGCGACCCAAGGTGTGATTTCGTATCCCACCGCCGCGGCGTTGATCTTGGGCGAGAACCTTGGGACGACGATCACCGCTTTCTTGGCTTCCCTGGGGACCACCACCAATGCAAAGCGAGCCGCGTATTTCCATGTGATTTTCAATCTGATTGGTGTGTTTTGGATCACGCTGATTTTCCAGTGGTACATCCAACTGATCCAAGGCATCATCGGCGTCGATGTGGCTGAATCCGTGATCGTTGATGGGAACAAAACCTACCCCAACACCGTGGCAGCCATTGCGGCGACTCACAGCGTTTTCAACGTTTGCAACACCTTGATGTTCATGCCGTTCTTGAAGCCGATCGTCAGCTTCCTGGAACGGGTCATTCCGTCGTTGTCTTACAAAGAAAAACCACGCCTGACCGATTTGGACGTCCGTATTTTGGAAACACCTCTCCTAGCGATCGAGCAATCTCGCAAAGAGATTCTCAAGATGGGAGATGGCTGCCTGAAGATGCTCGATTGGCACCTGGAGTTGATGCAAGCCGAGAAACCGAACAAGCAACTCGGCGACCGCCTGCGGCAACGCGAACGCGTGCTGGATTCTGTCCAAGACGAGGTCGCTGCGTTCATCACCAATCTGCTCTCAGGGAATGTGTCGCACGCAACGGCCGAAGAGGCGCGACGGCAATTGCGACTGGCCGACGAATACGAATCCATCAGTGATTACATCGTCAATCTGGACAAGTTTGACCGAAAACTGAGACGCGACGGCTTTCGCTTCACCGATTCGCAGCGGGCCGACCTGGAAACACTCAATCGCAGCGTGAAAGCCTACACCCGTGAGATCCACGAGGCCCTGACCGCATCGAACCCCAACGTTCTGACCAGCACCGATGCCAGCGGCAAACGCATTCGAGATCAAGTTAAGGCATTGCGTCGCAAGCACCTGGAAGAGTTATCCGCGGGCACAATTCCTCCCGTGGTCAGCGTCGCGTTCATGGCCGCCTTGAACGCCTACATCCGCGTCCGTGACCACGCCCGAAACATTGCCGAAACGATCGCTCACGAAAGATGATCTTGGTCAGACGCAATTCAGCACAGCGGAGCCTGCCAACCACCTCCCCCAACCACGCACCGAAACCGGGGACGAGCGTCCCGCGGCCGACACGATGACCAACCACCTCGTCAGCCGAAATGCGATCGCGTCCGGTTCTGAATCGCTGGCCGTCGACCACAGAGAGATGACAACGCTCGACGAACAGGAAACGTTGGTGGACGCCACCTCGACTCGATTCCGACGTGACACCTCGCACCACCTGGCTTGGTGGGGAAGACGTTGCGGAGTCAGAATCCCAAACGGGCCGCACCATCACATGAACGGTTGCACCACTGGTTGCACGAGATTCAGGCAACCGTGGTGAATCAGGGCCCGTTGCTGACCATTCTGTCGGGAATGCCGACGACGGAAAATTCCGTCCGCGCATGAAAAAACCCCGTGAATCACGGGGTTCTTTGGATGCGGCCGAGAGGACTCGAACCTCCACGGGATTAACTCCCACTAGGCCCTCAACCTAGCGCGTCTGCCAGTTCCGCCACGGCCGCGAGCTGTGTTGGTCTTTGACTGGGTGGCAAAGTTTGGCACAAATCCGTCCGACGTCAACGCCCAGTCAGCCTGGATTCACAGAGCTTCCTCACCCCGCCGGACGGCTGCGACGAATTGGCGGATTTTCTCGGCGTTTTTCTGCCCCTTGGGCTGCTCGACGCCGCTGGCAACGTCGACGCTGGTCGCTCCACTGATCCGAATCGCTTCTGGCACGTTTTCGGGATTCAGGCCGCCAGCCAACACCCACCCGGCCGCTGATTCGCCGCGGCGATCCGCCCAATCTCGAATGCTGGGCCAATCCAGCGACTGGCCGCCTCCGCCGAACGAGGCCCCCGCGTCCGCGTCGAGCAACAGTGAAACACCCGCGTCATTCCATTGACCGATCGCGGCATCAATCTGCCCGGGCTCGAGATTCCCGCGCGGCAACCGGATCGCTCTCAGGACTCGCCCGCCACGGCGGATCAGTTCCTCGGCCAGTGTCATGGGCTCGTCACCATGCAACTGGATCCAATCAAGCTGCAACGATTCAACCACCCGCTGGATGAATGCCAAGTCATGGTTGACGAACAATCCGACCTGAATCAACCCCGCTTGGCGAACCGCGTCATTGATCTGGAACGTTTCGTCAGCATCGGGGTTGAGCGATCGGACGCTGGGTTCGTAAAAGTTCAGCCCCACCGCGTCCGCTCCCGCATCGGCAACGGCCCATACGTCCTGCACGCTTCGCATGCCGCAGATTTTGATCGCGAACGGTGACCGCAAAGAACGGGTGGTGGGGGGAGTGGTGGGACCTGACGGAGGCAAGGTTGTCACAATCGTTTCAAGTTTCCTGGATCACCGAAGTGGAACCGGCCGATCATCAAGATGGACGGTCTCGAGATTTCTGCGAGCACGTTCGAACCGCCGATCCCTCGCATTTTCAGTGGCATCGTTTCGTGTCTGGCAAGTTCGCTGCATTGAGAATCCTAACACGCAACCCGCTCGTCGGCATCGCGATCACGTCGATCGCCAGTTTCACGCTGGTGATGGCGATCTGGCCGCCGCAGCCGAGCCGGCATCGGGTTTCTTACCCGCAACCGGTTCGCGCTGGATCTTCTGAAACAGGTCCCAACGCGAACGTCTGGTCGCATCGCGTTGTCACCGGCGACAACGTGGACGGGTTCCGCACGCGACTGCTGGACGCTCAACAGCCCAAAGCATCCGCCAATGTGGGATGGGTGCGGTGGCGGAGTGAGGTGGCGGCCTTCTACGCGAAAGCCGAACTAAACCAAGTCGCTTCGCACGAAAGCGATTCCGAGTCGCCGCTTCGATTGGCCAGCCACTCGACTTCCGACTCGACTTCCCAACCTCCCTCCAAAGCGTCCAAGTGGGCTGCGTTTTGGCAGAGCGAAACAACCCGCACCAACGAATGGTTGGCGGGGTACGAGCGAGCCAACGCGGAGCGGATCGCGATGTTTGCCAAGACCATCGAAGTGAACACGCTGCCCATCTCGTGGCCGACTCGCGCCTGGGCATGGGCCATTGGCGTGGCACTCATGGTCGCGATCTCGGGCTGGACTTGGCTCGACGCCTCGCCGGTCCGCCGGCTGGAACTGGCTTCGCTGGGCATCCGCGATCAGAAAGCGGAAGCGTTGCAGTCCCCAGACAAGGGCGACAACTGGACAGAAATGGCGTTTCGGGCCGAATGGGTCGCGGTGACCCAACCCGCCGGAGTCTGGCTGCGGCGAACGGCGGCCGTGAGCCTGGTGGTCGCGGCAGGCGTGCTGGTTGTCGTCCGCGTGCTAGGCATCACTTAGCAGGCATCACTTAGCAGGCATCACTTAGCAGGCAGCGGACTTGCCGGAGTGGCTTGATCCGGCCTACTTGGGTGCGGACGCAGACGGCCTTTGTCACGGGTCCCGTCGTGGCGATTCCGGTCTGCGTAGGCCGGATGAAGGAGGCTTTGCGACGCCCATCCGGCAGCGACTTGGCAACGCAAGCGAACTTGCCGGAGCAGCTCTCGCACCAGACCGCTTGCCCGAAAACGCCCCCTGAGGGAACCTGTTTGCAACGCAAGGTGGTCGTTTTTTTCATCTCGAGTGCCCTGCCCTGCTCTGCCCTGCCCTTCCCCGCATCGCTAAGACGACATGGTCCGCTACAACCCCAACGAAATTGAACCTCGCTGGCAAGCTTACTGGGACGAACACCACACTTTCGCCACGCCCGATCAGGTCGGCCAGAAGAAACGCTACGTGCTGGACATGTTCCCCTACCCCAGCGGCGACGGGCTGCACGTTGGACACCCGGAAGGTTACACGGCGACCGACATCGTCTCGCGTTTCGCTCGGGCTCGCGGGGAAGCGGTTTTGCACCCGATGGGATTCGATGCGTTTGGATTGCCCGCGGAAGAGCACGCGATCAAGACGGGCGAACACCCTCGCGTTCAAACCCAACGCAACATCGACAACTTCACTCGTCAATTGAAGATGCTCGGTTTCAGCTACGACTGGGATCGGGTCTTGGCGACGACGGACGAAGAGTACTTTCGTTGGACGCAGTGGATCTTCGGCGTGTTGTACGACACTTGGTTCGATCACGAGCAACAAAAAGGCCGCCCGATTGCGGAGTTGCCGATCCCCGCGGAAGTCACCGCGGAAGGCGAATTGGCAATCGAGCAGTATCGCGACTCAAACCGCTTGGCTTACCTGGACGACGCCTTGGTGAACTGGTGCCCGAAATTGGGCACGGTGCTGGCCAACGAAGAAGTGGTCGATGGCAAGAGCGAAGTCGGTGGGCACCCGGTCAAGCGGATCCCGCTGCGGCAATGGATGTTGCGGATCACCGATTACGCGGAACGATTGTTGGACGGATTGGCGAACGTGGATTGGCCCTCCGGCATCAAGAAATTGCAATCCGACTGGATCGGTCGCAGCACCGGTGGCGAAGTCGATTTCTACTTGCAACGCGGCGCCGTCGGGGACGACACCGGACCATTCGTCGCGTTCAAGCGTGCTCGAGAAACGGAAGGCTTCCCAGCCGACCCCGGCAAGGATTGCTTGCGTGTTTACACAACGCGTCCCGACACCTTGTTCGGAGCGACCTACATGGTCGTCGCGCCGGAACACCCACTGATCGATGTGCTGGTCAAACCGGAACAAAAGGCCGAGGTCGACGCCTATCGCGAAAAGGCTTCGTTCAAAAGTGACCGCGAACGAACCGATGGCGATCGAGCCAAGACAGGCGTGTTCACGGGTTCGCACGCGATCAACCCAGCGGACGGACGCAGCATCCCGATTTGGGTCGCGGATTATGTTTTGGCGGGTTATGGAACCGGCGCGATCATGGCCGTTCCCGCTCACGACGAACGCGATTTTGAATTCGCCGTGGCGTTTGACTTGCCTGTGATCCCCGTGGTGGATCCTCCTGCGGACCACAAACAACGCGAAGAAATCATGGCTGGCAAAGCTTGCTTCGCCGCAGAAGGCGTCGCGATCAACAGCGGCGAGTACGATGGCAAGACGACCGCGGAAGTCAAAGCCGCTTTGACCGCGGAATTGGCCCAACAAGGCTTGGCCTGCGAAGCCGTCAATTACAAGTTGCGGGATTGGTTGTTCAGCCGACAACGTTTCTGGGGCGAGCCCTTCCCCGTCTTGCACGAAATTGATTCCGAAGGCAACGCGACCGGCGTGCGTCGCTTGGTACCCGATGATCAATTGCCGGTGATGTTGCCAGAACTGGCTGACTTCAAACCGCACGGTCGCCCTGAGCCACCGCTGGCGAAAGCCGACGACAATTGGTTGATCGTGGAGCTCGACGGCAAACGCTATCGCCGCGAAACCAACACGATGCCTCAGTGGGCCGGTTCATGCTGGTACTACCTGCGGTACATCGACCCCAAGAACAGCGACGCGCTGATCGATCCACAAAAGGAAAAGGACTGGATGCCAGTCGACTTGTATGTCGGCGGTGCGGAACACGCTGTGCTGCACTTGTTGTACTCACGGTTCTGGCACAAGGTCCTGTTCGACCGTGGGCATGTGTCTTGCCCCGAACCGTTTGGCAAGCTGGTCAACCAAGGCATGATTCTGGGCGAAGTGGAATTCACCAGCTTCGTGGATCCGTCCGGCAAACACGTCTCCACCAAAGACGTCAAAAAGGACGCCGAGGGCAACCGTGTCAGCAAAGCCACTGGCGAACAGGTCGAGATCGTTTCGTTGACCGAAGAAGAAGTCATCAAGAAAGGCGAAGGCTTTGTCTTGGCGTCGGACGCCTCGATCAAGGTCGATAGCCGCGCGTTCAAGATGAGCAAAAGCCGCGGCAACGTGGTCAACCCCGACTCGGTCGTTCGCGATTATGGAGCGGACTCGCTGCGTTTGTACGAGATGTTCATGGGCCCGCTGGAAGCAACCAAGCCTTGGGCGATGAACGGCGTCGGCGGCGTTCGCAGCTTCCTCGATCGCGTCTGGCGGATGATCATCGACGAACCTGAAGACGAGCTGCAGGTTTCCGCCGCGGTGGTGGACACGCCCTGCGATGAAGAACAACTTCGCGTGCTGCACCAAACGATTAAGAAGGTCACCGAAGACAACGAAGCGATGAGCTTCAACACCGCAATTGCGAAGATGATGGAATTCACCAATCACTTCACCCGCTGCGAAACACGACCACGCGAAGCGATGGAATCGTTCCTGATCTTGCTGGCGCCTTACGCACCTCACTTGTGCGAAGAACTGTGGAAGCACCTGGGTCACAACGAATCGATTTCGTTGCAGCCATGGCCGCAATGGGACGAAGCCGCGTTGGTCCAGTCCAGCATCGAGATCCCGGTTCAGATCAATGGCAAGCTGAAAGCGAAGATCTCGTTGTCACCCGATGCCAAGCCCAATGAAATGGGCGAAGCAGCGCTGGCAGACCCCGCGGTTCAAAACGCGATCGGCGATAAAAAGGTCGTCAAGACGATCGCCGTCCCCGGCCGAATGGTGAACCTGGTCGTCAAGTGACCCGGTGAGCGAACGTAGGCCAAGGTAGCCGGATTCGCCAAGAATTCGGTTCGTGTTCGTGTCCGAATCCTGGCGAATCCGGCTACGCGTTACCGGTTCCATCGAGCGGAGTCGATGGGCGACATGATTGTGGGCGACGACGAATCAGCTGATGGCTGGTTCGGTGACGGATGATGGCCGACGTAGTCGCACGGACACATTGGCGTACAAGCGACGCAGTGCCTTCGTGATCGGTTGCTCGATCCAAACGGTCACCATCCAGGCCAACGCGAATGAGAACCCGATCACGATCGCCAAACACACGATCGGTGGCAGGCCGGCTTGATCAAAGGCATGCAGCAACGCGCAGCCCAGATTGTTGTGACACAGGTACAACGCGTACGAGATCGAACTGATGGCCACGAAAGGTTTCAGCCGCAAGACGGGAATTTTTCCGTAGGCGGCCATCGTGACCAAGCCGATGATCAGGGCCGTCGCAGCCGGGTTGTGCTTGCCGTGATCGATGCTGTGGAAGACTCCCGCGGCAACGACGATGCCCAGCAAGTTCTGCCACTTCGCCCCGACACCGGTCTTGATCATATACAGCAAGAACCCGATCGCAAACAACGGTGCGAAGTCGAGCACCAGCAGATGCCTGACCGCTGTCAGAGCAGCGAACATGGACGTGTCACCATAGCTGGCCTGAGCTGCATCCAACGCGGGACACAGCACCAATGAAGCGGCGAGCAACGATCCCCAACCGACGAAGTAGCGTTGCAAGTAGCCTTTGCAGAACAGCGTCACCAAGACGAAGTAGAACATCATCTCGACTTGCAAGGTCCACATCACGGGATCGATGCACTCGTAGCCGAAGACTCGCGGCATCAAGGTCAAATTTGCCAGGAACTGCTGCGTCGAAATCGGCTGCCCATTCAACGGGGCAAACGTCACGATCCAAAGGTTCGCGAAAATCACCATCAGGAACAGCGGCACGATTCGAATCAGTCGAGCGGCCACGAAGTCGGTGGGCTTTCCACGACGCATCAGCGACATGCTGTTAACGAAACCGCTGAGGATGAAGAACAGCTCGACGCCGTAGGCACCGTAGGGCCACTCCCCGCCCAGCGGACTGGAGAAGCCAAACTTGACCGCGTAAACGTGCGTGAAGTGGAACAGCACCAAATTGATCGCGGCCATCGCACGCAGCGCGTCGAGTTCCAGAATCCGGCGATGTGGCTTCAGCGACGAGGAAGACTCACCGGCACCAGACCCACTGGGGTCTTGGCCGGGCTCCTCTGACGCGGCCACGATCGGGGACACGTTGCGTCCCCTGCGGACAGCGCGAGCCAAATGGCGGACGTCGGCGGAAGTTCTCACCGCGAGGGCCACCGGTTCGGCGGATTGTTCCCATGTGCATGCCGAAGACGGGCCTGAATAAAGGCCAGTCGCCGATGGGGAATCGGATGGTGGTGGGGCAGAATGCATCGTTTAACAATGGACCTGGAACGAGAAGGATCTCTGTGTCCTCTCAAGGATGGGTCACCCCCTCCCTCTTCACCACCGATTTTTGCTTGACTGGCGCAAGTCCGCTGCTGCCGCGTCGGTCTGTATCGGTCGATCCGGCAGCAACGGAGACGACGATAGGATCGATTTTGCGGGTTCCCGCGACATCGGTTTGGGTCGGGCCCTTTCGTTTTCGCGGGCGTTCAACGAAACTGCCGCAATTCTTTCGACCATCCAGGCGGAGCCTTCGCCATGAAATATGTCCTGATTATCCCCGACGGCTGTGCCGACGAACCGCTCGAATCACTGAACGGACGCACACCTCTGCAAGCCGCCAACCTGCCCGCGATGGACCAGATCGCCTCGCTGGGCCGTGTTGGCGTGACCGACAACACGCCGATTGATTTCCCTGCTGGCAGCGAAATCGCCAACCTGTGCCTGCTGGGGTACGACCCCAATGTGTGCTTCACCGGCCGAGCTCCTTTGGAAGCCGCCGCGCAGGGCATCGAATTGGGCCCTCACGATTGCGCCGTGCGATGCAATTTGGTCACCATTCGCGACCAGACCATGATCGACTTCACCGCCGATCACATCAGCACCGAAGAAGCCACCACGTTGCTCGCGGATTTGTCGAAGGAATTGTTCGCCGAAAACGGACCTCTGGGCAACGCTGACCTGGCCAGCCGATTGGAATTTGTCCCCGGAGTCAGCTATCGCAATTTGATGCTGTACCGCGGCGACGCCGATCACCCCTCGCCGTTCACCAACGCGACACGATCCAGCGCCCCGCACGATTTGACTGACCTAAGCGTGATGGATGATTTCCCACGTGGTCCCGGCAGCCAGATCTTGGTGGACCTGATGAACGCGTCAGCGGAGATTTTGGCCAAACACCCGATCAACGTCGCTCGCAAAGCGGCCGGCAAAGACGTCGCCACCCACGTTTGGTTGTGGAGCTCCGGCGGCGCGCCTCAATTGTCGACATTCGAGGAACGCTACGGCATTCGCGGCGTGATGATCACCGCGGTCGACTTGCTTCGCGGCATCGGTGCCCTTGCCGGTTGGCCGCGGATCGAAGTCGAAGGTGCCACCGGGTACCTCGACACGAACTACGCTGGCAAAGGCGAAGCGGCAATCCAAGCCCTCGCGGACTATGATTTCGTCTGCGTCCACATCGAAGCTCCTGACGAAGCCTCTCACGAGGGCAACGTCGAGGCCAAGATCGAAGCGTTGCAGCAAATCGACCAGCACATCGTTGCACCGCTTTGGGAAGCTCTTTCCAAGCACGACGAACACCGCATGTTGATCTTGCCCGATCACCCCACGTTTTGCCGGACCAAGAAACACACGCACGGCCCCGTGCCCCTGACGATGGCCGGCACCGGCATCGAAACTGACTCCGCGACGACCTTCGACGAGATCGCCGCGAAGGCATCCGGATGGGTGTTCGATCCCGGTTGGACGATGATGGACGCCTACATTCAAAAAGGCTGATCCTTCGGGTCCGCTGGCAAATGGACTGCCAATCCCTTTCCCTCCTTCCTTCCGTTTCGCTTCGTCACTTCCATGTCCCTGATCGTTCAAAAATTTGGCGGCACGTCGGTTGCCGACACTGAAAAGATTCGTGCCGCAGCGCGGAAGGCTATTCGTGCGCAAAAAGCCGGCCATCGAGTCGTGATGGTTGTCAGTGCGATGGGCAAAAACACGGACACGCTGCTGGATCTGGCGTCGCAAATCAGCGATGAACCACCGGCACGCGAAATGGACATGCTGCTCAGCACCGGCGAACAGGTCAGCGTGGCGTTGGTTGCGATGGCAATCCACAACATGGGATCAAAAGCGGTTAGCCTGACAGGCGGACAAATCGGCCTGAAGACCGACAACAGCTTCAGCAAGGCTCGCATTCAATCGATCGACACCGGTCGCATCGAACGCTTGCTCGACGCTGGCAACATCGTCGTCGCGGCGGGTTTCCAAGGCATCGACGATGACTTGAACATCACGACGCTCGGCCGAGGCGGCAGCGACACCACCGCGGTGGCACTGGCGGCCGTGCTGGGCGCGGACGCTTGCGAAATCAACACGGACGTCGATGGCGTTTACACCACCGACCCACGACTGCTGGCAGAAGCCCGCCGGGTGGATGTGATCAGCTACGACGAAATGCTGGAACTCGCTTCGTTGGGTGCCGGTGTGATGCACTCCCGCTCCATCGAATTTGCGAAGAAATTTGAGGTGCCGATCCACGTCCGCAGCAGTTTCTCGGATCAAGACGGCACGATGATCGTCGCCCAGCCCGAATCGGAAACCGCTCCCGTCTCAGGCGCGGCGTTGACCCGCGACGAGGCTCGCGTGACCGTGTTGGGCGTGCCAGACGTTCCTGGCATGAGTCAAAAGATCTTCTCGGCGATCGCGGAGCAGAAGGTGGCCGTCGACATGGTCGTCCAAAACGTGGGCTCCTCTGGCAAGGCTGATGTGTCGTTCACGGTCGCGGGCGGCGAACTCAAAAAAACCCTCGCAGCACTTGAGGGAATCCTGGCGTCGCTCGGTGCCGATGGTGTGACCCACGACGATCAAGTCTCCAAGGTCAGCGTCGTGGGACTGGGGATGGCCCATCAAAAGGCCGTCGCTGCCAGCATGTTCCGAGCCCTGGCCGAGGCCAAGGTCAACATCCACATGATCACGACCAGCGAGATCAAAATCTCCTGCTTGGTTCCTCGTGATCAAGCCAACACAGCCCTGCGTGCGGTGCACGAAGCGTTCTCATTGGACAAGCGTCCCCGCGACGCAAAAACATGGAACGAAATCAAAGCCAGCCATGCCAAGGAAGCCGATGTGGCCGACGTCGTCTCTCGCTTGCAAAACGACGCGTTGGAAGCGCTCACACTGACCGACATTTCCATCGTGCCCGAACAAGCTCGCGTGACACTCGACGGCGTGCCGGACCAAGTCGGTGTGGCAGCCGACATCTTTGAACAGATCGGTGAAGCTGGCATCTTCATCGACATGATCGTGCAAGGCTACGACGGCGAACACGGCAGCACCAGCGTCAGCTTCACGGTTGAACAGGCCGATGTGGATGCCGCCACCAAGGTCGCTCGAGCGATCTGTGACAAACATGAAATGCGAGACGTACGCGGTGCGTCCGGAATCACCAAGCTCAGTGTCAGCGGCATCGGACTGCGAAGCCACACGCAAGTCGGCACGGTGCTGTTCGAGCAACTGGCCAGCGCCGGCATCAACGTCGAGATGATCGCGACCAGCGAACTGCAAGTGAACGTGGTCATCCAAAGCGACCAAGCCGGGGACGCCGCAGCCAGGCTCAAACAAGCCTTCGCAGAAGCCCTGCACTGAAGTGGTGGGTGAGATGCCCGACGGCCAGGTTGCACCTGGCAACCATTTCCGATGCAACGAAGGCCAAGACGCCCCCCCAACCGCGGAGCGGTGGCATTCGACAGCCTCGGGTTTCAACCCGAGGTCCAGGTGCCCCGCACCGGCCCCAAGCCGCGGGGTGCAATCCAGGGATAAAATTGGCATTCGCAATCAGAGCGTCAATGGTGACGGCTGGTCGACTCAGTCGTCAACGACGTTTCAACGAATGATGGGCACTCTTGCCCGTCAGAGTCGGCCAAAGCAGGTACACAGGTGTCATCGCGTATGTGAGCCGTTGGCGTTAGCCACGGTTTTCACGCGCAACCGGGGCGAACGCCCAAACGGCTCACATGGTTGTGCCCGATCATTCCAGCCGACCTGCCTAGACCAACCATCACAACCCGACGCGTGAGCGAGGGACTCCCCCAACTCCCACGACGGCCCCATCCGGGGCGACCGTTTATTTTCCGGCATCGGTCTCTCGGGGCTTCCGCCCCGAGCTAAGCATGACGGCCCCATCCGGGGCGAAACCCAGATGCCAGCCACCATTTATTTTCCGAACGTCCCGAACGGCAACAGGTGGATCCGAACTCGCTGCCAACTGTCGTCGCTCCGCGACTGAAGCCAAGGCGTCCCCCAACCGCGGAGCGGTGGCATCCGATAGCCTCGCATTTCACCATGCCAGGTGGGACCTGGCCGACGTTCTACCGAGCGGCCACTTCGGTTGGTTTTGGCTCTTCGGTGGGTTCTTCTTCCGGTTCCGGTGGCGTTTGAAGTGAACGCAGGAAGTTGATCAGGTGCCACACGTCATCTTCTTCGAATTCACCTTCCACAAAGGTAGCCGCTGGCATCGGCGAACCCTCGATGCCCTGCGTGATTCGAATGTACAGATCATTCGCGGTTCCACCCCCGTGGAACAATCCTGTGGTGAAGTTTCGTGGCGAGGCATTCAGCGGCGGCAACGCACCCCGGGCGAGCAAAGGAATCAGCTGATCACGATTCTCAGGCTTGATGCCGATGCCGAGCGTCCACTCCTTGGTCCAATCGTCGAAGTCGGTTGTTTGCCCATCGCCCAATCCTTTCACGCCGTGGCACTTGCTGCACAAAGCGATCTTGCCGAGATACAGTTCTTGCCCTCGCTGGACGGATTCGGCCAAGGTTTCGGCCTGGTCGCCGTTTTGAAACGCGACGAACTCTTCATAGTTGTCCGCGACCGGCAGGTCAGCCGGTGGTTCAGGAACTTCGACCACCGTGTCTGGAGCTGCCAACCAAGCGTCAGCAATTTCCAACGCGTAGTCTTCGGCGATCTCCCAACCTTCATCAAACAATTCCTTTTCTTCTTCGTCGGTGGAATTTTTGTGAGCGGGATTGATGATGCGATCGCCGCCTTCCAAATCCAACTCAAAGATCGCGTCGTCGAGCAGGGTTCGCTCCAACTCACCGCGCCAGGAAAGGTAGATCACGTAGTCGGTCAGCGCTTCGGTTTGTTGGTCGATCACTTCTTGGTTGACCGCCTCAACTTCCTCGCCGCTCAGCGTGTCGATCGCTTTGCCGATGTGGTCCTCGATCTGCTCGTCGGTCAGCCTGGACAGAGCCACCATCGCGGTGCCTTGGATGCCGTTTTTGATCAACGTCGCCAAGTCCTCTCGGGTGGGTTTCTCGCCTCGTTCGGTCGATTTGAATTTGAAGACACCCTTGCGGTAATCACGAGGATACGGATTCAAAATCGCGGAGGACGAGCCGCGTCCATCGCCGCTGATGCCGTGACAGATGGCACACTGTTTTTGATAAAGCCCACGGCCTTCTGCGTCCGCGGGGCCCGAGGCCATCATCAGATTGTCGAGTGACACCAACGTCGCAAAGTCTTCGTCTTCCATCGCCGCTGCTGGCAACTTGGGCTGATCGGGAGTCCCGAACATCTCGGTCACGATCCAAAACGCATCCTGGGACGCCTGTTCCATCTCGATGCCCTCCTTCAACTCGTACTTCATCGCGTGCACGAGGTTGGGCTCAAACGCGACCGGCTTCGGCTCGCTGCAACCGCCAAGAAACGTCGACCCGGCCGCGATCGCGAACGCCCCAGTCAAACAAGTGAGGGATTTCGAACGACGAGGAGATTTGGACGGCATGATCGTGTTGGCGTGAGATGAGTAAGAGATGACTCAGGCCAACAAGGTGGCCTCTTGGGACAACGATGTCACCATTGTATGCAATTGGTCCCGCAATTGGCAAAGCACTGGATCCGCTTCACCGCGTGGCGGGCGCCCGGCGGGAACCGGAATGGCTTCCCCCACTTCGATCACCACTTTCATTGGCAGTGACTCCTTCGCCTTGCCAAAAATGGCCTCTTGAATGCGTTGAATCGTTTCCACAATGCGAGTGTCGGTGATTTTTCCCGGTGTCAAGTATTCATCGGGAAACGAGAGGAGAAACTGTGCCAAGTCCGCGCGTTCTGCATCGCGACGAAAAGTCGCAGGGTCGCGAACGGTGTTCTCGGCAGCAAAGAACGTGTTAGAGACCGCCGCACGAATCTTCCGCACGCGTTCTCGCACATCCTCCGTCGGTTTCGCCACCAAGCTATACCGTTCTTCGGACTGCTGAAGCAACTGCTCAATCAAACGATCACGCCGAGGACTGAGTTCGCCAGTGGAAGCATGCCCGGTGAACTCAATTTCTTTCAAAGCCAGGTAGGCCTGCGAGACTCGAAACAAACGCTCCACCAAATTTCCAATGGCCCCGGGACCGGGAGCTGGCAACCAACTCAGCGTTCGCTCCAACTCCGCCAACTGCTCGTGCGCCCAGGCATGTGCGTCTTCGAGGCACAGGTACTTCAAACCAACCGGGTGAATGACGACCTGCCCGTCCTCTCGCTTGGCACGCTTCTTCGCGGCAGCTCGAGCGATGAAGGAAACGCCATCGAGCAAGGGCTTCAACACGTCGTTGGTTCGATTGGTGGTGCCTTCAGGGAACAACACCAGAGGACGTTCCCCGCTGACCAGAATGTCGATTGCGGTTTCGAGTGCTTTGCGATCATTGCCTTCTCGAAAAACACTGAAGGCCCCCATTCGCCGCAGCGCAAACTGCTCGAACCGGTTGGTGTTGAACAAGTGCCACGATGCCATCGCATACAGATGGGTGTGGACCTCTCGAGCCAACCACCCCAGCACGATCGGGTCGGCATAGCGACAGTGGTTGGGGGCAAGCAAGATTCCGTGACCGGCTTGCAACGATTCCGCGAATCGCTCGGCGTGCCGGCATTCGAAATCGAGCACAGCCTCCTTCTTGCGAAGGTGCCAATCAATCAACCGAAAGGTTTGAATTGCAGTGGGCCAGAGGTTCCCGCGATAAGGCGGCACGAACTCATAGGGCCGATCAAGAACAACAGTCAAGACGTCACTTTCGCGAGGAAATAACCCAGAGCCAGTGCGGCCACGAACAGCGAGGTCACCACGGTTCCCAGCAACACCGGATCGATGCCCTTGCTCCGGTTGTCACCGGGTTGTGCTCGAGCGTCAGCTGCCTGGCCGCGATCAATTCCCGAACCCACACCACGTCGACTTCCAGAACTGGGTGCCCGCCCGGGCGGGCCCTTGTAACCGGATTCCACTTCCAAATCGAGAAAGCTTCCTTCCAACATATCGGCGGGCGTTCCCATCGATCCGACCTTCACCAATCGACCACTTTCGCTGGCCGCTTGATTCTGTTCCCGAATGAGCTTGGAACGACTGCTCGCCAGGGTGTCATCGTTTTTATTGGTCAGCGTGTCTTGATTGGACTGGGTGACCATCGATTCCGAACTGCTGTCGAAATCCATCGAAGACAGACTGCTGTCTTCGCCCGGGTCTTCGCCCAGCCCAACTCGAATCATTTCGCCCTTGGGCACGGCAGCCGCAAATTTCTTGAGCACCTCGGCGACGTCGGTGGCGTTTTGATAGCGGTAGCGAGGATCCTTCTGGATCATCTTCACCACGATCCCTTCCAATTCGCCGGGACACTCTGGTCGCAGCTCTCGAATCGCCTTGGGCATTTCGTTTTGGTGCTTGGCGATCCGCTGGGCCAGCGTGCCTTCGGCGAAGGGTGGCCTGCCGGTCAGCAGAAAATACAACGTGCAGCCCAGACCATAGATGTCGACTCGGTGGTCCACCGTGTGACTGTTCAGGGCTTGCTCAGGTGCCAGGTAGTCGGCCGTGCCGAGGACATTCTCATTGTTGGCGACGGTCAGAGATTCATCATCCCCGGTTTTGGTCACCAGGGCCAATCCCATGTCCAACAACCGAACCCGGCCATCGCTGTCAATCAACAGGTTGGCTGGTTTGACATCGCGATGAACCACGCCGCGATCGTGCGCGTGTGCCAATCCACGGGCAGCCTGGGAAATGAGTTCCGCGGCGGTGGAAAAATCGAGCGGTCCGTCGCGCCGCACCAACACCTGCAAATCCACCCCGTCCACGTATTCCATGACGATGTAGTGGACGTCACCGTCGTTATCAATGTCGTGCGCCAACACAATGTTGGGGTGGTTGAGTGACGCGATGGCTTTGGCTTCCAGTTTGAAGCGAGCCAGATACGAGGCATCGTTGACGCGTTTCTTGGGCAGCACCTTGATCGCACGCTTGTCGCCCAAACCGGTGTGTTCCGCCAGATAAACGCTGCTCATCCCGCCCGATCCAATGTGGCCGAGCAGTTTGTATTTGCCTAGGAAGAAGCCTTTGTACTTCCCTGTGAACAGCTTCTCGATGTGCCAATCGGTGAGCAGGCCCGCTTTTTTGTAGGCCATCGCCAGCTTCTTCGAACTGGCCGGCAAACTGCCCTCACACTTTTCACGAACCTTTTTTAGGAACCGTTCCTGCGTGGCTTCGTCAACCAAGTTGCTCCGTGCAACCATCTCGACAAATCGTTCCGATGTGATCGAAGCCATGGTGTGTGGAAGAAAATCCAGTTAGAAGACAAGTCCGATGGTGAAGATCTCGATCGCAGAGACGCCAAACAAAGGAGGTCAGTGAGGCGGCGAGGTTATCCGCGTCCGACCGCACCCTCAATCAAGTTTAACCAAAAACTCACGTCTGGCAGAACGAAATTGCGGGATTGCCAACCGCGGAGGGCGGAATTGTAAACCAATCCGCCATCGCTGAGTGGTCGCGAGCGTGGCCGATTCCTGACTCTCTCAAAGCTAATTTCATGCCCCATCCATCCCTGATTTCGAATCCATCCCAGGAGGCCCACTGCCGGGCCGTCCGCAAACTTGGCCTGATGGCCAAAGTCGCGGCCCCTGGGAAGGTCAAAACAAGACTGGGTGCCACCATCGGATTCGACCATGCGGCCCAAATTCACCAACGATTCCTCGACCAACTCTTCCACGAACTACGGGACTGGGGAGATGAGCGGCACTGGGTGGTCACGCCGATCGAATCGGTTTCGCACCTGACCCAAGTCACGCCAGCGAAGTGGCGACTCACCGACCAGGGGAATGGGGATCTGGGCGATCGCATGCGACGCTGGTTTGCCGACCACCTGCCTGACCGCCCTGCTCTGCCCCGCACTCACGCGATTTTGATTGGAGCGGATTGCCCCTTGCTGACTTCCGCAGATATCGACGAGGCCGATCGACTCTTGCGCGAAAATGATCTCGTGCTGGGACCGGCGGCGGACGGCGGCTACTACCTGATCGGGCTTTCCGGCCCTCTCGCCGATCCCATTCTCGACACGTTGTGGAGCAACATTCCCTGGAGCACCGACGAGGTTTTCCAACGCACCGTTGCCGCGGCTGAGTCGATGGGGCGAAGAATTGGCAGGCTGCCCGTCCGGTCCGACATCGACACGGAAGAAGATTTGACAGCCCTCCTTCATCAAATCGAACATCCAGCCGACAATGCAGGTGCCCCCACCCCCCACATCGAACTCGCACGAGACCTACGCCGCATCCTTTCCAGCTAGCGATCTGATTTGTCTACCATCCATCCCGCATCGAGCGACGCCCCTGCCCCTTCCGACCGCCAATCCACCGGCACGCTGATCGTCGGGGGCGGCGTGATCGGACTTTCCATTGCCTGGGAACTCGTCCGCCGGGGCGAAAACGTGACGGTGATCGACCAAGGCCCGATCGCTCACGGAACCTCGTGGGCCGCCGCGGGAATCTTCCCCCCCGCCAACTTTGATCGTGCGACCGATCCCATTGATCGCCTGCGCGGCTTCAGCCACACGCTGTGGCCGCTGTGGTCTCAGCAGCTGCTGGATCAAACCGGCATCGATCCCGGACTGATTCGCTGCGGCGGGCTGTACTTGGCAGAAACGGTTGGCGAGGCCTCTGCACTGACCGGCATGATGTCGTACTGGGCCGACCTCGCGGTGGAATGCGAGCGCATCGATGAATCAGAACTGCTGCGCCGGCAACCTCGGTTGAAGAACTGGGCTCAAACCAATCCGTGGATCCAATCCCATCCGACCAGTGCGGCCTGGTGGACGCCTGACGAATATCAAATTCGACCTCCACGTTTGCTGACCGCCCTGGCCACCGCTTGCCAAAGCCAAGGCGTGACGCTGCTTCCCCACAACACACTGCTCAACCTTTCCTCCCACGCAGCGGGCTGCTCCGCGACCATTCAGTCACGAGATGCGACCGATCACCTGCTGCAAAGCGACCGCACGGTCCTCTGTGGTGGCGCTTCGATGGGAAGCATCTTCCCCGAAGCCCGATTGGACTCCTCGGTGATTCCGATCCGCGGTCAAATCCTGCTGCTCAACAGCGAAACCTTCACCGACCCCATCGTTCTGAACGTTGGCAATCGCTACTTGGTCGCTCGAGGGGACGGGAACGTGTTGGTCGGTTCCTGCGAAGAAGAAGTCGGGTTCGAACCGGGAACCACCGACGATGTCATCCAAGGACTGCGATACTTCGCGAATCGAGTTTGCCCTGAATTGGAATCAGCCAGCGTCGCTTCGCACTGGTCGGGACACCGTCCCATGACCTTCGATGGGTTCCCGATGATTGGCCGCGTGCCGGACCAGCCTCGTTTGTTCGTCGCGGGTGGGCACTACCGCAGCGGGATCCACTTGGCGTGCGGAACCGCTGTCGCGATGGCCGATGCGATCGAGGGCAAACCATCCTTCATGGAACTGTCCGACTTCTCCGTCGGCAAACAGCAAACGGCACCGCGGTGACCGTTTGGTTTGCCCCGGGTTTGATTCCGTTCACTCAAAGCATCGATTGCGAACGGTTGCTCCACCGGAAAGGTTTTGAACGTCAAAGCCGTTTTGCCGCAGAATCCGAGCGGCAATGTGACCGCGGACTCCCACCGCACAACTGACAACGGTTGGCTGATGGCGGTCCAACTCGTCCACGCGATCACGAAGTTCGTCAACCGGAATATGAATCGCCCCGGCGGCTTCCTGAAGCGGTGCCTTTTCGATTTCCGTGGCACCACGCACGTCGACCACCTGAACATCACTGAGGGAAGCATCCGAATCTCGAAAGGATTCGATGCCATCGAGTGCGTTGCAGGCCGCAAAACCAGCCATGTGCACCGGATCCTTGGCCGAACCAAATGGCGGTGCGTAGGCCAAATCCAAACCGGTTAAATCGCGAGCAGTTCCCCCGAAGTGCATCGCGGTGGCAATCACATCGATGCGTTTGTCGATGCCTTCGCCGCCCACGCACTGAGCCCCCATGACCTTGCCTGTCCCTGGCTCATAGACCAGTTTCAGCGTCATCGTTTCCGCACCGGGAAAGTACCCCGCATGATGCTTGGCGACGATCGTCACACTGGTCGCTTCCTTCCCACATCGTTCTGCCGAGGCTCGCGTCAGACCGGTCATCCCAACGGAAACGTCAAACACTCGCACGACACTGGTCCCCCACACCGGCGTCGCGGCAGCGGATTCCCCCGTCACCGCATGCTCGCCAGCCAATCGACCGGAACGGTTCGCAGGTCCAGCCAAAGGCACTCGCATCGGTTTCCCCAGCGGGCCAAACACCGGTTCAGAGACGTCCCCCACCGCGTAGATGTCGGGGTCACTGGTGCGAGAGAACTCGTCCACCGCAATCCCGCCCGTGCCGCCAATTTCCAGTCCAGCTTCACTCGCCAAGCCAGCGTTGGGCCGCACGCCGATGCCCAGGATGACCAGTTCAGTTGACAGTTTTTTCCCGTCACTCAGACAAACCGAAGTGGCAGTCCCACCTTCACACGAAATCGACTGCAGCCCGACGCCCAAGTGAACCCCAACATTGTTTCGATGCAAAGCATCTTCGATTGGCTGTGCCATTTCATGATCAAGCAACGGCAACACTTGATCACGCAGTTCCACCAACTCAACGGCGACCCCGCGAAGGCGAAGTTGCTCCACCATTTCCAACCCGATGTAACCTGCTCCAACCACGACAGCCCGACGGACCGCACCGGAATCCACGTGAGCCTTGATTCGATCCATGTCGACCAAATTCCTGAGCGTCAACACATTGTCCGCGTCAACGCCGGGAAGATCCGGCACGATCGGTGAGGCCCCCGGAGCCAAAATCAATTTGTCATAGGCTTGCGAGTACGTTTCGTCTTGCCCGGACGTGACCCCGTGACGCCGAACGGTCACCGTTTGGTTGGCACGATCAATTGACACGACTTCTTCTCGCGTCCTCACATCCAACCGGAACCGTCGTCGCAAAAAGTCAGCCGAAGCGACCACCAATGCGTCTCGATCTTCGATCTCCTGACCAATGTGATAGGGCAACCCACAATTCGCGAACGAGACATCGTGATCTTTTTCAAACAAAATGATCTCGGCCTGTTCATTCATCCGTCGGGCACGGGTGGCGGCCGAAGCCCCTCCCGCAACACCACCAACGATCACCAAACGAACGGGTGCATTTGAATCCGCCGACATTTAACTATCCTTTTTGGTCGTTATCTCGTAACATCACGACACATGAATATCGATTCCCCCACTTCAGTGCAACTGCCACTCCGCCATGGCCGCTTCAAAACCTCGCACCAGCAAACGTGTCTCGGAAGCCCCCACCAAGCCTGCGGGAAACGTGCAAGCGTTCTCCGAAGCTGCGGAATGCCTGAAAACGCTGGCTCATCCGGTCCGGCTACGGATCGTGCAATTGCTGCTGCACAGTCGTTACACCGTCGGTGAAATTGCCGCCGACTGCGAAATCGCAGACAACCTGGCATCCGAGCACCTTCGACTGCTGCAGCGATGTGGCTTTTTGGACAGCGAACGCGAAGGTCGCCGCGTGTACTACCAGGTGGTCGAACCTCACCTGACCCAGTTGATGGCTTGCGTTGAGTCACGGTTTCTGGGGGACGATTGATCCACCCCCAGTTGCGCCGCGATCAGATGCGTTCTGATGCTTGCCCAGTGGCAACTGAAACGTGACCGCTTGAGACAACCCGGCGAATGATTGACGATACAGGTCGAACTCCATCGAGTTCCTTCGCGTCCGTCACACCTCGTCGCAGAAAGATTGCCTGCTATGTCCATCGCTTCTCCCGCCACTCACCCTGTTTTGATCGCTGGAACTTGGCGTGAAGCCAACACCGAGTCGACCTTCCAAGCCACCGATCCCAATCGCAACGAAAAACTCGACGCCACGTTCCCCGTCAGCAGTTGGAAAGACTGCGACGAGGCACTCGATGCCGCCGTCGAAGCCGCCACGGAGCTTCGCAAACTTGGGCCTGCCAAAATCGCTGACTTCATCGAAGCGTACGCGGACAAGATTGACGCAGCCAAAGATCAATTGGTCGAAACCGCGTTTGCTGAAACCGGCCTGGCGCGTTCGCCCCGTTTGGCCGACGTCGAACTGCCTCGAACCAGCAATCAATTGCGTGCCGCAGCGAAAGCCTGCCGGACGGGCAACTGGGCCATGCCCACGATCGACACCCAAGCGGGCATTCGTTCGTGCTTGGGCCCACTGGGTCCCGTCTGCGTGTTTGGCCCCAACAACTTCCCATTCGCGTTCGGCAGCGTTTCCGGTGGCGATTTCGCCGCCGCCATCGCAGCCGGCAACCCGGTGATCGGCAAAGCCAACAGTTCGCATCCTGACACCACACGTCTGTTTGCCGAACTGGCCCTCGAAGCCCTCGCTGAGACCGGACTCCCCGCCGCGACGGTGCAGCTGATTTACCGAACCAGCCACTCGGATGGCGAAAAACTGGTTTCCGATCCACGCATCGGAGCAACCGGCTACACCGGCAGTCGAGGCGCCGGCCTGACCTTGAAGGCAGCCGCTGACAAAGCCGGCAAACCGATCTACCTGGAACTTTCCAGCGTCAATCCCGTGGTCATCACCCCTGCAGCCCTCGACGAACGCGGCGATGCAATTGTCGACGAGTTCATCACCAGCGTCTTGATGGGCACCGGGCAATTCTGCACGAACCCGGGAATGGTGATGCTCGTCCAAGGCCAAGCCACGGACAAATTCATCGCCGCGGTGAAAGAGCGTTTCACCGCCGCTCCGGCCGGAACCCTGCTGTCACCCGCTGTCGCGTCTTCTCTGGGCAAGAGCATCCAAGCACTCGTCGGCTTTGGTGCCGAATTGCTTGCCGGCGGAGGCGAAGCCGAAACGGACCGCTGTGCGATGGCCAACACATTGTTGAAAACCAGCGGCGAAGCGTTCCTTGGCAATCCGGAAGGCTTCCAAACCGAAGCCTTTGGAAACGCATCGTTGATCATGGTCGCGGACGACACCCAACAACTCTGCGAAGCGATCCGCCACTTGGAAGGCAACCTGACCGGATGCATCTACTCCGCGACTCAAGGTGCTGATGAAGACACTTACACGCAAGTAGCGTTTGAGCTGGAACCCAAAGTGGGCCGCATCCTCAATGACAAAATGCCAACCGGTGTGGCCGTCAGCGCGGCGATGAATCACGGTGGCCCTTACCCAGCGACCGGGCACCCCGGATTCACTGCCGTTGGAGTCCCCGGTTCCTTGATCCGGTTTGGCAAGCTCACGAGTTATGACAATGTCAAAGACTCCCGCTTACCAGCTCTGCTGCAATCCACGCCCCCAACCCCCGACACATGGCGATTGGTGGATGGAGCCTGGACTCAAGACGTGATCTCCTAGGCACAAAGCCGGGCTCTTAGCAAAAAAGCTCAAACTTTCTTGAATTTTTTGCAGAAGAAATCAGCGTTCAAAACCACGCCCTTCACCGGGGCGTTTCGGAAGCATGCTGACAGTTCCCAATCACCCTCGCGCTTCAGACCCTTTGAATTTCGCGGTACTAGAACCCGACCCACCGCAATTGATATTTGGCATCTAAAAACGAAGTGCTTATGGTCATTGCAGTGGCCGACTGAAAGAGCAATCGAATCCTGAAACTTTTGCCGGCCGTTTGGTTTCATGACCTGACAGGACGCAAAGATGACAGAACCGATGAGCCAAATCGGCAAATGGATGGTCGCAGGCCTCCTTCTCACAGCCTTGGTCGGATGCGGCAGCTCCGAAACGGAACTGCTGCCCCTCGATGCCGCGGATGACGAACAGGCATCGGTGGAAGAAATCATGGGCGGAGCCAACGCGACTGCAACAGAGCGACCGACGGAATGAGGCCCATCGCCGTTCATGGCATGGCGATGAACAGGCGGGCAACACAAGCGGTGCGATTCACTTGCATCCAACAGGAAGAGGCGAAATCCCAATTCATTCAGGAAACAACACCAGCTCATTCATGGGCGGGCGATCCTGAATTTTCATTCCTTCCGAACTTCCTGTGGTCCGTTGACCACATTTTTCCTAGGTGCATCGATGTCCGTTACACATTCACCGCTGGGGCACAATCGCCCCAACCCTGTCCCGAGTCGCATGACTCGCTCGGCATTCACCCTGGTCGAACTCTTGGTCGTCATCGCGATCATCGGCGTCTTGGTGGGTTTGCTTCTGCCCGCCGTCCAAGCCGCTCGCGAAGCAGCCCGACGAATGAGCTGCAGCAACAACTTCAAACAGATGGGCTTGGCACTTCACAACTACCACGCGGCCTACAACACGTTTCCTTATAGTCGCGTCGCAACTCAAACCCAATGGCGTGGACTGGGTCCCACCGTGGCCATGACGCCCTTCATGGAACAGCAAGCCGTTTGGGAGATGATTTCCAATCCCCATACGAGTGACAGTGGCACGACCTACGTCAAATTTGGCGGGTTCCCATGGAGTTCCGACTACACTCCCAACCGTTTCCAAATCCCAACGTTGCGTTGTCCATCAGACCCTGCCGAAGGCGATACCATTGGCCGCACCAACTATGCGTTCTGCTATGGAGACGCGGCTCGGTACATCACCTTCTATTGGTTTGACGGTGACCAACGAACCGACCCTGGCTATGAGTGGGCAGGCGATGATGCCGTGTGGCGTGGCATGTGGAGATGGAACAACAAGAAAAAATTCCGCGATTGCTTGGACGGAACCAGCCAAACCATCATCATGGGTGAAATGGCCAACTTCCTCGATGACCGTTCGATCATCGGCACCGCGGCAGTCTTTGGAAGCCAGGACTTCCAAACCGACCTGGTTCAGTGCAAGAACACGATTGATCCTGAGCGTCCTCAGTTTTATGCCCCCGGCCAAGAACTGATCGGCTACGGCAGCTACGGCGGACAATCCAACCGCGGCCGCTGGTGGACCGATTCCGTCAGCTGCAACTCAGCCATCAACACAATCTTGGGCCCCAACAGCGTGAGCTGCACCTACAGCACCGGCCCTGGGTCAGACTGGACCGGTGGCGTCTACAGCGTCACCAGCCGTCACCAAGGAGGAGCCCACGTTCTGATGACCGACGGTTCGATCAAATTCATCACCGACTCGATCAACGCCTCGACCGAAGGCATGGACAGCAACACAACCGTGACCCCACGTGGGCCCGGAACCGGCCATGACGCCGGTGTCGAAAGTCCCTTTGGCGTCTGGGGTGCCATGGGCACGGCATCTTCAGGAGAGACCCGAGCCAACGAAGCCACCCTCTGATTTGATTGGCGAACTCCGTTCGCGACCCTCAGAAACCTGAAGACCAGGCCACATCGATTTCCAATCGGTGTGGCCTTTTTTCGTGCGGATCTCAACTCGAAACGCCCCCATCGCCCTCCACCAACCAAGAAAAATCGCATCCGCCCGAAGCATTTTCCTCTCCATGGTCTCTAGCAGAGAACCACTTGGCCTAGATTGGCCTGTATCCGACCGTTTCGGTCCCTTCCCTGCTTCTTGCTGCGGTTTCCATGATGGAAGTGCTGTTTTTCATTGCGATCGGTTGGCTGATCATCACGATGGTCGGGCACCTGACCTGGGTCGTCTTCGCGACCATCTTTCGCCTGGTGTTCGCTCCCAAAACGCTCTATCCATCACCACCACCCCGGGTCGAAACACCTGAAACGCAGCGATCCACCCCCCAAAGCCAGAAAAGCTCGACAGCTTTTGTTGACCAACCATCAGCCTCCGCGGACCTGGCCGCGTTTTCAAGAATGATGGATGCGTTGACCGCGACCGGCCAAGTCGATGCAGAGACCGCCGGCCGATTGAAAGCGTCCGCCCACGACTTGGCCCTGGACTCGACACCGACGAACGTCGAACCGGTTGTCGAGCCAATTCTTCCCGCCACAACCGCTGCGACTCCCCAACCAATCGCGGATTCCCTCCCCCCGATCGCAGCCAAGTCGATCGCAACGTCGCCAACCGAACCCGTGGCCATTGAACCGGTGGCCATTGCCCCCTTCGTCGCAGAAGCGGTCACCGCTGACGCCGTCTACGATCCTCCGGTCCCAAGCACGCCCAAGCGAGCGCTGTCGGAAGTCATCACTTCGTTCCTGGCTCGCAACAACATTCGTTGGGGCGAACTGGTCGCTGGATTGCTGGTCGTGGTCTGCTCGATTGGCCTGGTCGTCAGCCTTTGGAACACGCTGACGTCCGCCCACCGAGTTGTCCCCTCGTTGATCTTCATGTCCGCCGACGCGGCAATCTTCGCGGCGGGTTTGTACACGGTGCGGCGATGGAAGCTGCGCCACACCAGCCGCGCGGTGTTGATCATTGCGACGCTGCTGGTCCCACTGTGCGTGTTGGCTGGCATGGCCGCGGCGGGTGCAGGACTGGATTCGGTTTCGCTTTCCGAGCCCACAACGCTGGGCACGATCGTGGCTGGATTGGCGGGCTGCGGTTGGCTGCTGCTGCAATCGTCACGCAGCTTGGTCGGGCGTGCCGATGCATTGCCGATGACCGCCAGCGTCATCGCACCGACGCTCTCACTGCCATTGCTCCCGACCGCCGCACGCATGCTCGGCTCCCACGCGGGATTTGCGATCTTGGTTCCCGCGATCTGCGTTGCGGCAGCGTTGCTTTGGCCACAACGCCAACGCCGCACTCACCTGAATTCGCACGGGCGAGGGCCCTCCCTGGGCGGACCAAGGCACTGGAAAAATCGTTGGCTATCGCTCGGGATCGCGTCTTCGGCGATGGCCAGCGTTCTGGTTTACGCTGCATTCCTGTTCAGCAATCTGGAAAACGAATTCGCGGTGCAGACCGCTTGGATTCAAATCGCGATCGCATCGATTCCATTTTGGATCGCGATTGCATCGAGTTGCCACAGCGACATGTTGAAGTTTCGCGTCGACGCGGTCCCCGCAACCGGCGGCTCTCGCAAGCGTGGCTGGATGGCCAACTCTAATTTGATCGCAACGGTTCTGACAGTGCTCTCAATGGCCGCGGTGCTGGCGATCTTGCCCGCTTCACTTCGCAGACTGGACTGGATGTGGATGCATGCGGTGGTTGCGGCGGCTTCGTGGGGCGCGGCCTCGATCACACTCCGGCAACTCTCTCGCCTCATTGGCACAACGCTGCCACTCGGGATCGCCGCGATGCTGTCGTCTCCTGTCTGGATGGGTGACATGAACTGGGGCGATCTGCCGATGTGGCGATTGGTTCTGGGCGGCGAACCGATGGTGACATCGCTTGCAATCGCCGCGCTGCTGGGTGGGGCTGGCTTCGCCCTGGACCAATTCGCGACAGGGAAATCATGGGCTCGCAACCAAGTCACTGCTAGCTGGCTGGCGGCCTGCGGCTGGGGTGCACTCGCGTTTGTCCAAGCGTTGGTACTCAGCGTTGCCCCGGTCGCGTGGCTTGGTCAGGTCCCGCCGATGCTGGTCGATGTGGTGCTCGGATTGTCCGCCTTGGGATGCATCCTGGGTTCCTTCAAAGATTCGCGAGCCTCCCTGGCAACACCGGTGATCTTGGTCGCCTTTTGGACCTCGGTGCTCGGATTTTTCACCTGGACGGATGGGCGTCTCCACACTGACCTCACCCTAACACCTTGGATCGGACTCGCGGTCACGATGTCGTTGATGACGGCCGCGTTGCTCGCGAAGCACCTGCTCCACCGGCAATCCAACGTCAACGAACAACACCTCTCAACCGAGCCACCCAACTCGCTTTCGCGAGCAAGCAAAGTGTCGCTGCGACGTCATGCTTTGTCGGCAGGAGTGACGGCATGCCTGTCTGCTGCGGCACTCGGCGGGATTGGATTGCTGTCGCTCTCATCCAACGAGATCACAGCGCCCGGGTGGTGGTCCGCCAGCGGTCAACTTTGGCTGCTGGTGACCGCGTTGTTCGGGGTCGCGATCTTGCTGCGAGAAAGAAGTTGGCTGCAGACTTCGATGGGCCTCTCCGCGATCACCGTCGCGACCACCCTCACCGCTTCGCTGGGCGTGAGGACTTGGCATTCCGAATCGTGGCTGGGCGGAATTGCAACGTGGTGGGTCGCGGCAATCTTCGCGGCGACATCGGCGATCTGGATGCTCATTCGAATGGTCGCACCACTTCGAAGTTGGTTTCCTGATCGCAAACTGAATTGGGCTCAACTGCCTGATGGCCTGTTCGCCATGCTGGCGACCGGCACGCTCATCTTCACCGTCGCTCGCCAGTACGCCGCGATTGTGGCGGCACCCTTGGAAGCGATTGCGCAGTGGCCCACCAACGAATGGATTGCCGCGGCGAATTTTGCTTGGTTTGAATCAGCAGCCTGCTTGGGATTGATCGCGGGAACGGCCGCGTTGTTCGTTCTCTCACGACGTCACACCGAAGATTCACTCTGGTCCGAAAACGGCTGGCAAGATTGGTTCCTAGGATTGCTTGGCGCAGCCAGCTTGTATCTCGCGAGCCAACTTTCTCTGGCGTGGACCAACTCCGCCGCCGCCTGTTTGGTCATCACCACCACGCTCGCCTGTGCGTTTTTGTTGACCTGGAAATTTCGGTCCCAAGCCATGCTCAGCCCCTGGCTGCCACTCGGCAGCGGATCGCTTGCATCGAGCCATCCAAATCCGCTGACTGCATTCTTGCTGCCGAGCACGTCCGAGCGTTCGGTGATCCACGCGATGCTCGTCGGGCTGGTCGCAGCCGGATCAATTGTGTTGCTGGCGACAGGCTGGTTCGCACCTCTGTCGAACAACCTTTCACCGGATCGATTCAGCACGCTCGCGGTGACCAGTTGGTGGGTGATCGCATCGGTCGGGCTGCTGTCCTCCAAGGCGGACTCCAAACGCGAAGCGAATTCCCATTCGCTTCTTTCCAGCACCTTGCTGCCTCTGGCGATTGGTGTTGCCACCCCAGCGATCGCCACGCGAGTTCCGTTTGCGAACGAGCCTTTGGTGTGGACACAAATGTCGGTGCTGGGGTCACTGGCGTGGTGGTTGCTGCATCGGTTGGTTCGCAGCACCTTGGGTTCACCTGCCGACGGCCCACCGCGCTCCACCGCGGGACCCCATTTTTCGCGGGGTTGGATTTTGACCGTTGGATTGGCATCCTGCATCGGAGCTGGGCTGGCGGCCTATTCATCGACCGGAACGATGCTGCACCCCCTCTCTTCATTGTGGACGCTGCCCGTCGGTGGCTTGGTATCCGTGATTGCCGCCGCGATCGCGTTGAGATGCGTCGTCACACCGGCTCGCGACGCTTGGCCGTTTGCAATCAGCCTGTTGTCCGGGCACGCAACCGTCTTCATTGTTTGGATGCAGTGGGTTCAGCCTGAATCAGCACTGGTTGTCCTGAGCGGTCTTTGGCTCGCCGCGTCCATTGGGTCGGCGGTGCTGCACTGGATTCGAAACATCCCACTGCACGCGTGGCACCTGACTTCACTGACATTCTCGATGGCTTGGGTTGCGTTGTTTGACAACCACACTGCCCCTTGGGAACTGTCTTTCCTGGCGGTCCTTGGACTGTCCGTGGCAGGGCTCCTTTGCACTCGGCTGGGGCGAGTGAACACCAGCGACGACGACTCGAAAAACAACGTCATCAGCGACCATCGTCCAGCCTGGCAATCAATCGGTTCGGTCACCTCACTCGCCGGCTGGGACTGGCGTTTCATCCTGCCGCGAATGCTGGGATGGATGACCGTTGGGGTGGGTGGGTTCTTGCTCTGGAACACAGTCTTGGATCCCGTCGTTGCCGTGGCCAAGTTTGATCCGACATCCATTTGGCTGGCTTGGATGGCGCTGTGGGTGATCGTCTGGCGAAGCGTGAGAAACGATCGATCGGCACCGTTGGCCGACATCGAAACCGCTTGTGCCATGGTCCCCATCGCGGCATTCGGTTGGATCGAGTCGCACCTTGCACTGCCCAACTCGGCCTTCGCTGATTCCGGTTGGATTGGCGTCACCAGCGGCACGTTGACATTGGCTTCGCTCGGATTGGTCGCCGCGTCCGCCTGGCTGCGGCCGAGCGGACGAACGGTTTGGTTTGTCAGCGTGGTGCTCTCCTGCATCGCGGTCAGCGAAGTCGCCCTTTGGATTGGATCGCAAACTGGCCTGACAACCAACGAAGGGTTGGCGGTGACTCACCTGGCAGTGTCGGCGGCCTTGGTGGCTTGGACGTTTGGCACTTCCCTGCTTGGACACGCTCGCCTGCGATTGGCCAATTCGCTCGAACAGGTGACGCTGCTGTGGGCTGGACTGAGTTCCCTGCTGGCCTGCTGGCTGGTACTGGATCACACCCATGAACCATGGCCGCGGGTTTGCATCCTGGCCACCGGCGCTCTCGCCTGGGTGTTCTTTGAACTGTCCGAAAGAAACCTCGCCAACAACGCTGCCATCACCTCGCGAAGACGTCACATCACCGTCGCGATTGCCTTGTGGTCGATCGCTTTGATGGCGTTGCTGACCGGCCTGCCGCTGCAGCACCCCGCCTTGATCGCGGTGATGCGACTGCTGATTGCCGGCGTCTTGATGGTGGCGGTGTTGTTGCTAGCGATCCCCAAGTTGCTCAAGGGTCCTTTCCTGGATCGCTGGAGCGAAGCCTTGACCCGCGGCGGGCTGATCTCGGGCATCGTCGCCATCGGATCCCTGGTCATCATGCTGGCGCTGGAGTCTGCAGTACGGATGCCAGTGGTTGGCATCCCTGGCATCAGCATGCCGGTGGTGATCGCCGTCGCGATCACGCTGGGCGGACTGGCGGCGATGGCGGGTGCCTTGGCAATCCTGACGGGCCCGAACACCGGACTGCCCAACTCCCGGTTGTCCAATTCTCTGCTGAGCGTGCAGCTCGATGATTCGCAGCGGAAATGGTTGCTGTACATCGCCCAAGGGGTTGCCGCGACAACTTGGTTGCACTTGTTCCTGTGCCGAACCGGAATCGCTTTCATGGGCCTGCGACAGGTCTGGCCGTACGTGGTGATGGTGATCGCATTCGCCAGTGTTGGTCTGACCCAGTGGGCGATGCGACGCGACGACAAAGTGTTGGCCGACGTGATGCGTCGCACCTCCATGTTCTTGCCGATGATTCCCGTCGTGGGGTTCTGGCTGAGCGGTTCGTACGCGGTTGTGACCCAGTCCGAGAGTTGGTCCTGGACCTTTTTTCGTGGCACAACGTCCTACCAAGGCCTGCTGCTGGTCGGTGCGATTTACTACGGAATGATGTCGCTGCTGTGGAAGAATGGGCTGCCTCGAATCGCCACCGTCGTGCTTGCCAACGCAGCCCTGTGGGTAACGCTCACCCAGGTGCCTGGCTGGGACTTCATCACGCACCCGCAAGCCTGGCTGATCCCGCCCGCCGCCTGCGTCTTGCTGGTCGCTCACCTGCAACGCGAGCGTTTGGAGGCGGCCATGGGATCTGCGATTCGGTACGCTTGCACCTTGGTGATCTACCTCAGCAGCACGGCCGACATGCTGCTGTCTGAAATCGGTCGCTCGCTATGGGGGCCGGTGATTTTGGTGCTGCTTGCTCTGGCCGGCATGGCGCTCGGCGTGGTGCTGCGAGTCAAACCGTTCCTGTATCTCGGCACCATCTTCGTGTTCCTCGGCGTGACCAGCATGGTCTGGCATTCCACGCAAGCGATCGATGCGGTGTGGCCGTGGTGGGCGTTTGGGATCACGACCGGACTGCTGCTGCTGACAGGATTGGCGATGATTGAAAAGCATCGACCGCGACTGAACCAATGGGCCAACCAATTGGCGAGTTGGGAAAGTTAGTCCGATTGGTCAAACCTGGCCTCTCATCGAAGCAACCAAGTTCGCTACACTGACCCGCCTCGCAAGTGCCAACGAAACAAAATCGCGTTGTTGACAGCGAAGGAAACCCAACGGGTGACGCCCTGCTGTTGAAGTGACTCACAACCCGACGCGTGAGCGAGGGACCACAACCAATCCTTCGCTCATCCGCCGAACGACTAGGCAAGGCGGATTCGCTTCGAAGGTACCTGAACCAACAACGAACTTGTCTCAACCACGGAGGATCGACGATGGCAAAATCAGAACAACAAAAGCAAAAAAAACTGGCCAAGCTGAAGGCCAAAGAACTTCGCAAAAAGAAAGAACTGGCCCGCCAGCAGCAAATGCTGACGTCGATGGCCGGCAAAATGCGAGCTGCCGCCACCGGAACAATCAAGGACTGCATGATCAGCCCGGATCTGCTGGCCCCCAATCCAACCAGCCCCGCGATCGGGCACGTGATGCTTTCGCGAACGGCACCCGGCAGCCAAATTGCCGCGGCGTTCTTCCTGGTCGACTTGGGTTGCATGGGCGTCAAAGACGTGGCTGGCAACTATCGCACCCAGACGGAATACAACGATGTGATCTCCGACATGCAGTCGCGTCAGATGCTGCAACCTTGCGAGCCCGAGTTCGCTCGCGGGGTGGTGGAAGCCGCGATCGCGTATGCCGAATCATGTGGCCTGCAACCGCACCCCGACTACAGCAAATTCGCACCGCTGTGGCATCACATCGAGCCCGCGTCCGTGGGCGACACACTTGCCTTTGGAATGAACGGCAAACCGACGTACATCGCGGGCCCGTATGACGACATGGGCCGACAAACGCGGATCTACAATCGCCTGCTCGAGACCCTCGGCGAAGGCAATTTCGAATTCGCAATGGCCACGTCGGGTGCCCCAAGCTTCGATGACTTCGAACTGGACGAAGAGATCGACCTCAGTGAAGAGAACTCGATGGTGCGAATCGATTCTGCAGAGTGAACCAACGCAAAGTGATGAGTCGAGCCGAGCCAATGGGCATCGGCTGATTCATCCAACTGCGGCGATTCTGATTTGCAACTTTGGACGAACCCGGTGATTGCGATGAAACCGGGGCGAACGCCAAACGGCTCACATGAAAGATCGAAAACCGACTAAATCAACAGCCCGCTGGCGTCAAAACGGCTCACCAGACGACGAAGCTGTGACGCAGCACCAGGCTCAGCGATTCAGTGCGTGCCAGCCCGACTCTTGATGCTGGGTGGCTTTTGGTTTGGCAGGTTGCAAAGCCCGAGGAGTCGCCTGGACGGGAGCCAAGGCGGGACGTCGATTTTGCACGCGATTCAATCGCTCTTGAACGGGCTGTCGAACAGGCTGGTAGTCGCCAGCAGGCTCGGACAACGCAGTCGTTTCTGGCATCGAGGGCCGACGTTCCGTCAACGACGCTTCACGGACTTTGTATCCCCACTGAACCGGACCTTCCTCCTCCAACGAAGGAACCGTTCGTGATTGAGCTTGCTCGTAAGCTCCACCGCTGGTGCGAGGTGGAGGCGGCAGGGCAGGCAACAAATCAGGTGCCTGCAATTGCCCCGATCCCGAGGTGGATGGCGGTGTCAGCGAAGGGATCGAACGGACCGGCGAAGTGCTCGGACGGGCAACCGGTGCGACCGCTGGAGCGGAACCTTCGTCAAACGCATGGCGATAACCTTCCGGTGCCGGAATGGGTCGCACACGAGGAGCGGCAGACGGATTGGCAGAAGTGTTTCCGGCGGTCAAACGTCGCAAGTCCTCGCGATCCCGCTGGACCTCTTGCCGGCTTCGACTGAGGTAGTCGTCCAGCGAGTCTGGAGTGCTTCCTTCGCTGCCACCCTGCTCTTCTGGTTCGCTTTGGTATCGATAGCTGTCGTAGGCATCGCTGGGATCCTTGCTTTCCGCTTCGGGCGGATCGTAGGCAGGACTGTTCGACGGAGCCGGTGGCTCGATGCTGTAACGGTACTGCGATGCAGGCGGCTGATCCGACGGCGAAGGCTGCGACTCAACAGACGGTTCACTGGCGTAGGGCGACCCCGTCAACGGCGAAAGCGTTTGCTGCTGAGCGTCGAATGGCTGCAAGTTCGAAGGAGCCGAAGCTGGCGGCGCCATCGGCTGCAGGTCTCCCGTTTGGGCGACTCCGCCGTAGCCATTCGGATCAATGGTGCTGGGGATTGCCGAAGCGGACGGCGCACCGCCCCAACTCGGCTGAGCCGCGTACGACCCGGCAGGTGCCAACTGAGTCGAAGGCGAGCCCGCGTAAGGCGAAGCCCCGTAGGGACTGGTGACCGGAGCCACCGAAGTCGCAACGCCGCACGAATCGACCGTGGTCATGCACGGATCCATCGTGGTGGGAGCGACCATGGCGGGTTGCGATGCCATGCCTTGGAACGTGGTGTAAGGGGTTCGCTGCAACTGCTGAACGGTTGAATCACACGCTCGTTGAACCGTGACCGTGGTCCCGGTGACAGGATCCAACGTCGTGGCAGGCCGATAGTAGGTGATCGGTGCCGTGTAATAGGAACTGCGATAGCCCGTGCCCAGCAACGAATTGAAAAACCGCGACAGTCCACTTCGGATTGGGGTGGGGTAACCGGTCGTTGGTGGATAACCAGTGGCGGGCCGATAGGCCGTGACGGGCTGGACACCTGCGGGGTTGGCCGCGTAACTGCTGTTGGGATACACGTTGCCCGCCCCCATGAAGTTGGCGCCCGTGGAAACGGCGCCTCGGTACCCCGAAACGACGGGTGAATTCGCGGTCGGCAACCCGGTGTAGACCGATGGATTGTCCAGCGGCACGGCTCCGTAAGCGGGACGCTGCAACGAATAAGACGGCGACGGAGTGTAAATGCTGGTCGGATTGAGCGGCAACACCGACGAAGTTGGCGCGGCGGTCATCAGCGGTGTGTAACCCGCCGTGTAGCCCGGGTAATTGGCGGCATAACCAGGCGGAGGCGCAATCGCGGGAGCCCCCATGGCGGGCCCAGGCATCGTGGTGATCGTTGTGACAGGCGCACCCACGACCGGCGTGTACCCGGCGACGTAAGCGGGTTGCTTGCCATACAGCCAATCCGTCAAGCAGCACGCGTTGGCAACGGGCGCGGCAAAGGAGCCCACCAACTGGCTCAGGACGGCAAACGGCAACACATATCGGCGATGACACCAACGCATCAGCACAACCAATCAGGTTTGAATCATATCGGGATGAACGGACTGACCGACCGCATCTCAGGGGCCAGATCAAACTCGAACTCAACTTTTTGAAAACCACGCAACGACGCGCAGTTGCCGCAAGTGAAGGTTTTGAAAGCCCAAAGGTCAATGATTCTTGAGCGGCAGTTCACCGCTTGGCAAGCATTTCGGGCCGTTGGCTGCCGGTCGAAACGATTGCAGCGGTTGGGAAAGATCCTGGCCGGACACGTGGTGATTTCACGCCCTCCAAGGGCCTCCTGCCACGTTGGCAACCGCGGACCGAAGAACCAGGCCCCTGACTTTGGCCTGGCAACCACACCAATTCCGTAACCCACTCACAGCTAGCGACTTACAACAAATCCAAAACGCTCGGTACGGCGATTGCTACCTGCGAGCCCCAACGAACGCATTCGTGCCCGAATGGCCGAACCGCCTCGTTCGACCCGAACACATTCCCCCGTCTCTTTCCCTCTTGGCATCGAATCCGTGGCCGCCTGGACTCGCACTTTGCGATCGTCCAACCCCGCGTGCCTGTCGGATCCAAACCACCTCAGGAGAACTACATCGTGGCAAAGCAGATCGTTTTCGACGATGACGCACGCGGCCCATTGCTTGCCGGCGTCAGCAAGCTGGCCCGTGCTGTCCGCAGCACACTTGGCCCTCGCGGCCGCAACGCCGTTTTGGACAAAGGATGGGGCTCCCCCAAAGTCACCAAGGACGGCGTGACCGTTGCCGAGGACATCGAACTGGACGATCCATTCGAAAACCTCGGTGCTCAACTGGTCAAAGAAGCTGCCAGCAAGACCAACGACGTGGCTGGTGACGGCACGACCACCGCAACGGTGCTCAGCGAAGCCATCTTCCGCGAAGGCCTGAAAATGGTCGCGACCGGAGCCGATCCCATGGCACTGTCTCGCGGCATCCAAAAGGCTGTCGACACCGCGATCGCTCACATCGCCAAAATGGCGACCCCGATCAACGAAAAGAGCAAGAGCGACATCAAGCAAGTCGCCACGATCGCCGGCAACAACGACCCACAAATTGGTGACGTCCTCGCAGACGCCTTCACCAAAGTCGGCAAAAACGGCGTGATCACAGTCGAAGAAGGCCGCAGCAACGAGACTTACGTCGACGTTGTCGAAGGCATGCAATTCGATCGCGGATTCTTGTCGCCTCACTTCGTCACCAACCAAGACGATGTCACCGTCGAATTGGACGATTGCTACATCCTCTTGTTCGAAGAGAAGATCAGCAACAACAAGAAGATGATTCCTTTGCTGGAAGCGATCAGCAAAGCCAAGAAGCCCTTGTTGATCATCGCCGAAGACACCGAAGGCGAAGCGCTCGCAACCTTGGTCGTCAACAAGATGCGTGGCATCCTGTCGGCCTGTGCTGTGAAGGCTCCTGGTTACGGCGATCGCCGCAAAGCCATCCTCGGCGACATCGCTGCCCTGACCGGCGGCAAGGCGATCTTCAAGGACCTCGGCATCGACCTGGAAAGCGTCAAGGTTTCCGACCTCGGCCGCGCCAAGCAAATTCGCATCAACAGCGAAGCCACCACCATCGTCGGTGGTGCTGGCAAGAAAGCTGACATCGAAGGCCGAGTCGCTCAAATCCGTCGCGAGATCGAAGCGACCGACAGCGATTACGACCGCGAAAAACTGCAAGAGCGTTTGGCGAAACTCGCCGGCGGTGTGGCTCAGATCAACGTCGGTGCAGCAACCGAAACCGAGATGAAGGAACGCAAAGCCCTCATCGACGACGCGCGTGCCGCAACCCAAGCGGCACTCGAAGAAGGCATCGTCCCCGGTGGCGGAACCGCCCTCCTGCGTTGCCGTGCTGCCGTTGAAAAACTGGAAAAAGCAACCGAAGGCGATCAAAAGCTCGGCGTGCGAATCATTCGCAACGTGCTCGATCAGCCCATGCGGGCGATCGCCAACAACGCTGGCCTCGACGGAGCCGTGGTCGTCAACCGCGTGCTTCAGATGAAGGGCAAAACAGAAGGCTACGACGCCAACGCTGACAAGTACTGCGATCTCGTCGCAGCCGGCATCGTCGACCCCGCCAAAGTGGTTCGCACCTCGCTGACCAACGCCGCATCGGTCGCCGCTTTGTTGCTGACCACCGAATCGTTGGTCGCTGAAATCCCCGTCGAAGAAGAACCAGCCGGTGGCGATCATCACGATCACGGCATGGGCGGCGGAATGCCAGACATGGGCGGCATGGGAATGGGTGGCATGGGCGGAATGGGAGGCATGGGTGGCATGGGCGGCATGATGTAAGCCGCTGCCCGCGACCCTCCTTTCAATCCTTTTTTCACCCCCACATCAAACTCAACTTTCAACTCACAGGAATCAACTCATGGCCACTGCTAAAAAAATCAACCTGCGTCCTCTCGATGACCGCGTCGTGGTTCAACCCAGCGAAGCCGAAGAAACCACCGCTGGCGGCATCGTGCTCCCCGATTCGGCCAAAGAAAAGCCACAACGCGGCACCGTCGTCGCTGTTGGACCTGGCAAGTTGCTCGATAGCGGCAACCGCGGTGAACTCAGCGTTTCGGTCGGCGACGTCGTGATCTACGGCAAGTACGGCGGAAGCGAAATCGAAGTCGACGGACACGAAATGAAGATTCTTCGCGAAAGCGATATTTTGGCCAAGATCGGCTGATCCGGTTCGTTCTTTCACCCCAAAACATCTACGAGGAATTCAGTCGTGGCAAAACAATTGCTTTTTGACGATCACGCTCGGGCCCGCATGTTGGCCGGCGTTGAAAAACTGGCCAAGGCCGTCGCAACGACGATGGGCCCCACCGGTCGGAATGTGATCATCGACAAATCCTTTGGCGGTCCCACCGTGACCAAAGACGGCGTGACCGTTGCCAAAGAAATCGAACTCGAAGATCGCTTCGAGAACATGGGTGCGAAACTCGTCATCGAAGTCGCTCAAAAGACCAGCGACTTGGCCGGCGATGGAACCACCACCGCCACCGTGCTCGCTCGTGCCATCTTCAAAGAAGGCCTGCGAAACATCGTTGCCGGTAGCAACCCCACCGCGATTCGTCGCGGGATCGAAAAGGCTGTCGAAGCCGCTTGCGATCACTTGGTTGAAATGGGACGCCCAGTCAACGGGAAACAAGAAGTCGCTCACGTCGGTGCGATCTCGGCCAACAACGACAACGTGATCGGCGAATTGCTCGCCGACGCGCTGGAACGAGTCGGCAAAGACGGCGTCATCACCGTGGAAGAAGGCAAGAGCCGGAACACCGAGGTCGAATACGTCGACGGGATGCAGTTCGACAAAGGCTACGTCTCGCCGTACTTCATCAACGATTCCAGCACCATGGAAGCGAGCCTCGAAGACGCGTTGGTGTTGCTGTACGAAAAGAAAGTCAGCAACATCCGCGACCTCGTGCCGTTGCTCGAGAAGACCGCTCAAACCGGTCAGCCCTTGCTGATCATCGCCGAAGACGTCGACGCGGAAGCATTGACGTTGTTGGTGGTGAACAAATTGCGTGGCACGCTGAACGTGTGTGCGGTCAAGGCTCCTGGCTTCGGCGATCGTCGCAAATCCATGCTGGGCGACATCGCCACGTTGACCGGCGGAACGCTGATCAGCGAAGACCTCGGCATGCAGCTCGAGAACGTCACCCTGGAACACCTCGGTCGCGCGAAGAAAGTCACCGTCGACAAGTCGAACACGACCATTGTCGAAGGTGCCGGCAAACGCGAAGACATCGACAAACGTGTCGCTCAAATCCGCGCTCAAATTGAGCAAACGGACAGCGATTACGACAAGGAAAAGTTCCAAGAGCGTTTGGCCAAACTGGCCGGCGGTGTGGCTGTCATCAGCGTCGGTGCCGAAACCGAAGCTGAAATGAAGCAAACCAAGGCTCGCCTGGAAGACGCTTTGCACGCCACCCGCGCTGCAGTCGAAGAAGGCATCCTGCCTGGTGGCGGTGTGGCTTTGGTTCACTGCCGCGAAGCCGTGGAAGCAGCCAAGAAGAAGGCCAAAGGCGACGAAAAAGTCGGCGTCGAGATTGTCCTGAGAGCCTTGGATGCTCCCATGCGTCAAATCGCTGACAACGGCGGCATCGACGGCAGCGTTGTCGTCGACGAAGTCTTGCAAAAGAACAATCCTAAGATCGGTTTCAACGCTCACACGGGCGAATACACCGACATGGTCAAAGCCGGCGTCATCGACCCGGTCAAAGTGGTTCGCACCGCATTGACCAATGCCGCCAGCATCGCAGGCTTGTTGCTCACGACCGAAGCCTTGGTCACGAACTTCGAGCAAGAAGACAAGGACAAGCGTCCTGTCGAAGGCATGATTAGCTAATCGCCTTTCCAAATTCGCCAGCGTCGAAGGACGGGATCATCGATTCCGCCTCCGGCACTGCAATTTATAAATGGGCCGTTCGCCATCGGTGAGCGGCCCGTTTTCATGACCCTCCCAGCGTCTTTCCATCTCATCCCTGCCGGACCGATGGACGACTCGGCGCCGAGGTGATCACCGACCACGAACACACACTGTTTGATTCCTCATGGCCACCCAAACCTGCTACTACGAAGTGCTGAAGGTCGAGCGAACGGCCACGAAGCAGCAGGTCGATCGCGCGTATCGCAAACTTGCTATCAAGTACCACCCCGATAGCAACCGTGACGACGATTCCGCGACGACAAAATTCAAAGAAGCCACCGAAGCCTACGAAGTCCTTAGCGACGCGAACAAGCGAGCCCGCTACGACCAATACGGCCACGCCGGGGTCGAAGGCACCACGCAACAATACGGCGATGTCGAGGACATCTTCGAAGCCTTCGGCGACCTGTTCGGTGGCGGCTTTGGCGACTTCTTCGGCGGAGGCTCCCGGCGAGGCGGTGGCGGACGACGACGCGTTCGACGCGGCGCCGATGTTCGCTGCGATGTCACGCTGACTTTGGAAGAAGCCGCTCGGGGATGCCACAAAGACATCGTCTTCCGACGCCGCGTTTCCTGCGACACCTGCGACGGCAGTGGCGCCGCCGCGGGCAGCGAACCCGTCACCTGCACCATGTGCGGCGGGCAGGGACAAGTCATCCAATCGGCAGGCATCCTGCGTGTCCAAACGACGTGCCCGACCTGCAAAGGAGCCGGCAAACAAATCGGCGAACCCTGCGGCAAGTGCCGTGGCACGGGAACACAAAACGAAAAAGCCGAGATGAACGTCGAGATCCCTGCTGGGGTCGACGACGGCATGCGAGTCCGCTTGCAGGGCGAAGGCGAACCCAGCCCCGATGGCGGCCCCAACGGCGATTGCTACTGCTTCATCTCCGTCAAAGAACACAACCTGTTCAAACGCGAAGGCCAGCATCTGATTTTGCAGATGCCCATTTCCTACGCCCAGGCCGCACTCGGCGCTGCGATCAATGTGCCGACTCTCGATGGACCGCACGAACTGACCGTCCCCGCCGGAACACAGACCGGGCACGTCTTCACCATTCGTGGCCAGGGGATCGTGGACCCTCGCAGCGGACGAACCGGCGACTTGCTGGTCCAGGTCTTCATCGAAGTCCCCAAGAAGCTCAGCGACAAACAACAAAAATTGCTTCGCGAATTGGCCGAACTCGACCACGACTCCGTGCTTCCCGAACGCACTTCGTTTCTCGACAAACTTCGCCACTTTTTTGACCCCGAACCGGAAGACGCCAACACCGGCTCAACCGACACGGAGAAAGACTCATGAACGAACCATCCAAAGAAGAATTCCAATCCGAAGACGAAGCATTGGAATCGCAAGCCAACGCTTCGTTTGAAAACGATTCCGCCTCCAACGACGAAGCGTTCACGCAGGCCGGCGAGGAAACTCGCGATGAAGAAATGATGCGTCTACGAGGCGAAGTGGAAGAAGCGAACAAGCGTGTTTTGCAAGCCCAAGCCGAAGCGGAAAACTTCCGCAAACGCTTGCGCCGCGACACCGAAGCCCAACTGAAATTTGCTGGCATGCCGCTGGTCACCGACATTCTCCAAGTCCGGGACAATCTGTTGCGGGCAATCGACGCGGCAAAGGCTGCGGGGGAAGGGGAATCCGTCGGCGGATTGATCGAAGGTGTTTCCATGGTTCGCAAGCAACTCGATGATGTGCTGGCCAAACACGCGATCAAAGAGATCCCCGCCGAAGGCGAACTGTTCGATCCGAACTTTCACGAAGCCATCTCGCAGATGCCTCATCCCGAGATTGCATCGGGCATGGTCGCTCACGTCGCCACACCTGGCTTCCAAATGCACGACCGCGTTGTGCGTCCGGCTCAAGTCGTCGTCAGCACCGGTGATGGTTCCGCCTGATCCGTAGCGAAAGTCGTCAAGAATTTCGAAGATCACCGACTCGATTTTGAAACCATTCCTCCCTCTCCCTTCTTCTTTCAATCCCTTCCTATGCCGACTTACGATTATCTGTGTGAAGCCTGTGGTCACGAGTTGGAAGTGTTCCAAGGCATCAACGACGAAGTGCTGAAGAAGTGCCCGGAATGCAAAAAGAACAAACTGCAACGCCAGTTTGGAACCGGGGCCGCCATCGTCTTCAAAGGCAGCGGCTTCTACCAAACCGACTACCGCAGCGAGAGCTACAAAAAAGGCCAAAGCGCCGACAAACCCAAGGCGGAACCCAAAGGCGATGCGAAAAAGGGCGACAGCAAAGCGAAGAAGTCGAAGGACTGATCCGCTTGCACACTGAAATGCGAACAAAAGTCGTTCGGCAAAACCAGATTCGCCAGAACTCGCTCGTGGCCCGATGCAGCTTATTTTCCGGAGAATGACGTAGCGAAAGTCGTCAAGACTTTCGAAGATCTCCTGACGGTCGAAACTCTTGACGAGTGTCGCTTCAGACGGAAACCTCATTTCAGCATTGACGCAGCGTTTGCTACCAGCTCAAACGCGGCAATCGGCGTTCAAAACCCGTTGTCGAACATCGCTTGAGAACCTGCTACGATTGCACGCATGGATGTTCTGTGTTTGCAATCAGGAAGCAGCGGCAACTGTGTCTTCGTCGACACGGGCTCGGAATGCTTGCTCTTTGATGCGGGAATCAGTTTCCGCAAAGTCCAAACACGCTTGAACGAAGCCGGGCGTGACGCATCGGAAATCGATGCCATTGTGATCTCGCACGAGCACCGCGACCACATCGGTTGCCTGGGCGTCCTGAACCGCAAACTGAATGTGCCGATTCACATCAGCCGGCGCACCCTGCGAGCGACTGAGCACCGTGTTCCACTTGGCCCGGTCCAAGACATCCAGCACTTCGTTCCCGGCGAAACATTCACCGTCGGCGAGACTTCCATCGAAACCATGCCCACGCCGCATGACGGTGTCGACGGAGCCGCCTTCACGCTCGACAACGGATGCTCTCGATTTGGATTGTGGACGGATCTGGGATGCGTCTTCGATGACCTGCTCGCCAGTGTCAACACGCTGGATGCCTTGCTCATCGAGAGCAACTACGACGAAGGCATGTTGGCCGCCTCGGCCTACCCCGACTTCCTTCGCGATCGCATCTCGGGTTCTGGCGGGCACATCTCCAACCGGGAAGCTGCGGAAGTGATCTCGCACGCCAGCGAGCACCTGCAGTGGGCTTGCTTGGCTCACCTTTCCGACGAGAACAACGATCCCGACGTGACACTGCGAACGCACCGCGAATGCCTCGGCGATCAACTGCACCTGATCTGTGCCGACCGCTATCTCGCCACTCAGCCGCTGCGAATCTCCCCCTCCAAGAACCTGAAGCTGACGCAGCAGATGTTCTTCTAAGCAGGTCGGCAGGAATGATCGCGCACCACCATGCGAGCCGTTTGAGCGTTCGCCTGGGCTGTCAAAAGGTTGGTATTGACACCGCTTTGGACTGCGCAGGTTTTGTTCCTCGACTTCGCCCCAACGGGGCAGCCCTATGCCAGCCCAGGGCAACGCCCTGGGTTGTGGCGGGACCAAGATTACAAAGCCCCAACGGGGGCGGTCCTAGCGGGTTTTGGGGAGTCTTTCTTAGGGCCGCCCCGTTGGGGCTGCTGTCGGAATCTCCGTAACGAAACCCCAGGCGATGCCTGGGGCTATCTTAGAGCTGCCCCGTTGGGGCGTAGGACAGAACAAAAATCAACGTCGCATTTTCCGCGTCAATACCAACCTTTTGACAGCCCAGCGCTCGCCCCGGTTTTGCGTGGGAACCGTGGCTAACGCCAAACGGCTCACATCCCCGATGACACCTGCGTACCTGCCCAAATGTCTGGGGTTGTGACGCACTATGGTTGCGCGAGTTTCCATCCCGGGAGGGATGGCAGATGGTAGCCGTCGGTATGCGACAGCGCCACCGACGGACATGGCCCCCCTCACGCCGCCACTCTCCATGCCGCCATGGTCCTTGGCCACGGCGGCATGGAGAGTTCTTTGAGCCAGTCGAAACCCTTGACGAGTTTCGCTACACAACCCGACGTTTCGCCACACAACCAAACGCACAACGCCGACGACTCCCGAATCGACCCCTTAGGGGAAACAAGCATCCATCCGCCGCCGTCGAACCGCCGATAATTTGACGCAGCTAATCAATTGAGTCAGAGTCTTCGCTTCCTCCTTCTCCTTTTCTTGCTGCAGTTGAGCGATTCCATGACCGTCAGCATCTTCAATGACGTCATCGGCCCAGTGATGCGTGGCCCCAGCAGTTCGCACTGCGCCGCGGCACTCCGCATTGGGCGTCTGGCCCGTGACTTGGTGGGAGGCGATCTCCAGCATGTGCTGATCCAGTTCGACGAATCCGGATCGCTGCCAGCGACCCACACCAGCCAAGGATCTGACATGGGCCTGTTCGGCGGGCTGCTCGGATGGGAAGCCCACGACGAACGCCTGCCCAACTCTCGCCAACACTTGATCGACAATGGCATCGCCTTTGAATTCGAATACGGCGACTTCGGCGACGCTCATCCGAACACTTACCGCCTGACGGTTTGCGGCGAGCAAGAATCACACACCTTGATCGCAATCTCAACCGGCGGGGGAATGATTGAAGTCACCTCAATCGATGACTTCGAGGTCTCCATGGACGGTGGCTTTGACGAGACCCTCGTTCGCCTCGATGAACTCGCCTCCAGCACAACCATTCAGTCGCTCGACGGCGGCGCCCTCGCTCAAGCATTGTCAGCCGATTGCGTTCACGTGCGAACGCTGGACAACAATGTGATGCTGCAGATTCAATCGAGCAGGCCACTCGACTCGACCGCGTTGCAAACCGCCCTGCCCTGGAAAATCATCGAGCCGATGGTGCACCTGGCACCAGTGCTTCCCATCCGCTCGCGCCCCAACGCAACACTCCCGTTCCAAGATTGCAACACACTGACATCGCAAGCCGATGTGGATTCCAAGCCACTTTGGAAATGGGCGGTCGAATATGAAATGCAGCGTGGCGGTTTGACCGAGCGTGAAGTCTTGGACCGCATGATCGAGATCGTCCAGATCGCTCGCACCAGCATTGAGTCCGGCCTGAACGGCACCGAGTACGCCGACCGAGTGCTCGGATACCAGTCCGGCGGTTTTCGCGACAAGTTGCAGTCGGGACAACTGCTTGATGCAGGTGCACTCAACCAAATCGTGCTTTACACCACCGCGATGATGGAAGTGAAAAGCTCAATGGGCGTCATCATTGCCGCCCCCACTGCGGGAGCCTGCGCGGCACTGCCTGCAACCTGCTTGGCGATGGGCGAGTCCCTGTCTCTCTCCGACGAAGAAATCGCCAAAGCGTTTCTGGCGGCCGGTTTGATCGGCGTGTTCATCGCGACCGCTTGGAGCTTCGCTGCCGAAGTCGGCGGATGCCAAGCCGAAGGCGGTTCGGCCGCAGCGATGTCCGCGGCAGCACTGGTCACGATGGCGGGCGGAACCACCACACAGGCCGCCGGCGCCGCATCGATGGCACTGCAAAACATGTTGGGTTTGATTTGCGACCCCGTTGCCAATCGTGTCGAGGTCCCCTGCTTGGGCAAAAACGTGATCGCGGCCAGCAACGCAATCTCATGTGCCAACATGTGCTTGGCTGGATTCGATCCCGTCATTCCACTGGACGAAACCATCGACGCGGCACGCCGAGTTTCCGAACGCATGCCCCGCGAACACCGCTGCACTGCACTGGGCGGCTTGGCAACCACACCGACATCGCTGCAGATCGAAAAACGACTGCAACAATGCGGCACGGGCTGTGGATGCAGCGGCGGCCCCGCACCCGTGCAGTTGGACGCCAAGGTGCCGACGGCAACCTAACGTCGCCACACCAACCCACGCAAAAAGGGGACGGGGGTCTTTTCCTAAAAGACCCCCGTCCCCTTTTTTCCACGTCCCCTTTTTTCCAACCTGGCTCAAAAACAGGCCAGCAACACTCGAGCAATCAGCGTCAGGCTGCGGAAGGGACGTGTCACCTTGTCGGCACCAACAGCAATTGACCGGGCGTTCAGCAATTGACCAGGCGTTGCGAAGCCCCCAGCCCCATTCCGAATCACTAAGGAATCTCGACCCGCTCCTTCCCTGCTCGAGTGAGCAGTTTCCGAAACAGCTCGGGATCGATCTGATCAGTGATGAACTTCACGGCGCCGTCGCCCATGCCGACATGAAAGCCTCCCTGCCAAGCCTGCCCCAGTCCCTTCAGCGGATCGTCCAGGTCAATCGCAATGTCTTCCGGCTTGGTCCAGACAACGGCTTGCTCCGCATTCGTTTCCAAAACCAAAACGGAATTCGAAAGTCCGTCCAAGAATTCCCGAAACCCAGTTCGCTGCCTCGGTTTCAGACCAATCGTGTCGCCAACGACGGCTTGGTAGATCGTGTGCCCTGGCGGGACGATCACGCCGGGCGGCTGATAGACCGAAGGAATCTGCTGAGCCAAGGGAAGGTTGTGCTCGCTGTCCCAGGGTTCGTCCAATCGGAATTGCTGGTACAGCTCATTCTCGTCATGGAAGGGCAACAAAGCCACTCGCCAACTCAGCAACGGGTTCCCATCGTCATCCACGATGGCAGAGAGAGGCAGTTCGCTAAAAGCGGCGTGGTGATTGTGCATCGCCAACATGATCTGCTTGATGTTGTTGGATGACTGCATCCGACGCGCCGCTTGCCTGGCAGCTTGCACCGCCGGCAACAACAATCCAACCAACACACCGGTGGATGCGATCCCCATCTGCGACTCCACCGCGATGGTCAATTCCGTGTCCTCGCGAATGGGTTGAATCGCCTCCTTCACCAAGGCTGAGACTCGCTCGGCATACGCTTCCGTTGCCTGCCGCATTGCTGGGGACATCTCCGACGCGTTGAGTTCTCTCTGAATCGCAGCGTCGGCCATCGCTTCCGCCTCGATCAACGAATCTTGAACAATGGACTCGATCTGCTCCGCTGCGGAATCGTCGATCGCAACCACGGTCAACTCCATTGAGGTCGCCTCGTCGATCAGACCGAGATGCAAGAGCACCGCATCGGTCAAACCGGGGATCTGCCCCAGCGGCTGCAACCGCGGCGGCAAACTTCCCGCCGCATTCATCGCCAACCCACTCACCATCGGCCGGATCGATTGCATCTCAACGACCAGCGACACTCCATCGCGAGCCGGCAACTTCGCGACTCGATTGGGCAAGGGACCTCGCTCGGCTTCGATCACTTCCGCCTTCGCCGCCACCACCCGGTCCATGTATTCCAAGGTCCCGATGTACCAAACTTCTGAATCGGCAGCGTTCTTTTCCAACTGACATAGAACCACCGGTGGCGAAGGTTGCACCTGATACACCGTGCGACCACCCAACTGCATGGGCTGGGCGTTCACATCCAGGGCCTCCAGCAGCACCGCCTCGTCAACCGATCCATCCACCGTCACGACGCCACCAAACTCGGGCTGGCCGGTTGTCGGAGACAAAGCGAATGAGGCGCGGATCTCACGGACCTCCATCGGATCAAAGCCCACCGTCTCCATCGCCTGCACCCGAAAGACTTCCGTTGGAAACAGTTGGAACATCTCATTGTTCCACAAGGATTCGGATGAAATCATCAACAGCCCAATCGCATCATCGGGGACATATCGCCCACCGACCTTCTCGACGGGCGATGGATCCGCCAACAAGTCCGTCTGCACCACCGCGCGAAGAGCGTCTTGTGCATGAGTTTTCGAGGAACCGCCCGGCACCGCCGTCGCGGCGAGCACCAGGATCATCCCCAGCCACTTCGAGTGCCCGTCAAATCCATTTTGCCGCTGTTTTCCGCGGCCTTTGCAAACAGTGTCCTGCATCATCACTCCCCTCAAGGCAAAAAAAGTTTTGTTCCAGACTCAATGGTGCACGGCGGCATTTGTTCTTTCGTCTTGGAAAAAACAACGGCCACTCCCCATTCAAACTTTGCTTCGTCCAACAGATGGGCGTTATAGTAACCTGCTCGCTACAACCATGTTCACGACGGGATATTCCAGATGTCGCAATCGGCGGTCTCCAATAGTTCATCCGTTTCCTCGGTGACGGAACCATCGCTGAGCGATGACGATGTCCAAGCCGTCGACCGCCTCGGACGTTTGACACAGCAACTCCGAGACGAGCTGGCTCGGGTGATTGTCGGCCAACGGGAAACGGTCGATTTGTTGTTGGTGTGTCTGTTTGCGCGGCGGCACGCTTTGCTGATGGGTGTCCCGGGACTCGCCAAGACATTGCTGGTCAGCAAGCTCGCCGAAACGATGTCGCTGCAGTTCAGTCGCATCCAGTTCACACCGGACTTGATGCCGATGGACATCACCGGCACCGACATCTTGCAAGACAACGGTGATGGGCGTCGCGAGTTCCAATTCGCTCATGGGCCCGTGTTCGCCAACATTGTGTTGGCCGATGAAATCAACCGGGCTCCACCCAAGACACAAGCCGCGATGCTGGAAGCGATGCAAGAGCAACGCATCACCGTCGTCGGCAAAGGCTTTGACTTGCCCCCACCATTCATGGTGCTCGCGACACAAAACCCTGTCGAACAAGAAGGCACGTACCCGTTGCCAGAAGCACAACTGGATCGCTTCATGGCCTTGATTGAACTGGACTACCCATCCGAAGAAGAAGAGATCACGATCGCTCGCACGACCACCGGCGGACGCCTGCCTGAACTCCAGCACTTGATGACGGCTGAAAACATCATCGCCAATCAAGACCTCGTCCGCCGGATCCCGGTGCCAGATCACATCTACACGGAAGCCGCCCAATTGGTCCGCAAGACTCGACCGGCTGGCGGCACCGCGCCGTCGTGGTTGCTGCCCTTGGTGTCCTGGGGAGCCGGCCCGCGAGCGGTTCAAGATTTGATCTTGGGTGCCAAGTCTCGCGCTGCCTTGGAAGGTTCCTACATGGTCCGCACAGAAGACGTCCGCGCCGTGGCTCTGCCCGTCCTGACGCACCGGCTGATCACCACCTTCGCCGCCCAAGCCGAAGGCATGTCCGCCCGAGACATCGTGACAAGATTACTCGAAGAGGAATGAGAGCTACTAGCTACTAGCTACTAGCTACTAGCTACTAGCTACTAGCTGTTAGCTGTTAGCTGTTAGCTGTTAGCTGTTAGCTGTTAGCTGTTAGCAAAGGAGCGTCAGCGACGCGTCGTCCCCTCTCCCCCGGTTTCCGGGGGAGAGGGCAAGGGTGAGGGGGAATCCACCAACAAGAACCAGCCATGCCAATCCGCCAACCACCTCAACTCACCCACCACGCTCGCAAGCTCCGCACGAACCAAACCGAACCCGAATCACTCGTCTGGACTCTGCTTCGCAACCGTCGACTCAACGGACACAAATTCCGACGCCAGTGTCCAATCCCACCCTTCATCGCCGACTTCGCCTGCGCCGAGAAACGATTGATCGTGGAACTCGATGGCGACCACCACGAACAGCAAGCCAAACAAGACATGAGCCGAACCGCCCACTTGAATCGCGAAGGTTGGACCGTGATCCGGTTTTGCAATGCGGATGTCTTGGAAAACACCGAAGCCGTTGGTGTCGCGATTTTGCGGGCGATGGGTGAGGAATGGAGGGGGCGTGAATGATGGTGTTTGGAATGCCCCCTCACCCTTGCCCTCTCCCCCGGAAACCGGGGGAGAGGGGACGACGCGTCGCTTTGCTCCTTGGGGCTCCTAGCTCCTAGCTCCTAGCTCCTAGCTCCTAGCTCCTAGCTCCTAGCTCCTAGCTCCTAGCTCCTAGCTCCTAGCTCCTAGCTCCTAGCTCCTAGTCCTAGTCCTAGTCCTAGCTCGCAACTCGCAACTCGCAACTCGCAACTCGCAACTCGCAACTCACAACTCACAACTCACAACTCACAACTCACAACTCAGCACTTTGTCAGAACAACACACCCCTCGCGAATTTTTGGAACCGAAGGTCTTGGCAGGCTTGTCGGGGTTGCCGTTGTTTGCGCCGGCCCATGCGAGGCAATGTTTCCGGTCGGCACACCAGCCCCATGCGGGGCGCGAGTGTGGAGTTTGCTGAGTACCGGAAGTACGTTCCCGGCGATGACCTGAGACGATTGGACTGGCGTGCACACGGACGCAGCGATCGCTATTACGTCAAAGAATTCGAAGCCGACACCAACCTGCGTTTGCAATTGGTTTTGGACACCAGCGGTTCGATGGAATACGGCTCCGGCGAACTCACGAAACTGCAGTACGCCCGTCGCATCGCCGCCGCGATTGGATACTTGGCGGTGCAACAGGGCGACGCCGTGGGGCTGTCATGTGTTTCCAATGGCATCACCGGTCACCTGCCTCCACGCCGCAACCCGGCTCACCTGAAAACCATTTTCGATGCCCTCGAAGAAACTCGCGGCCAAGGCGAAACCCATCTCGCCGACGTCTTGCACGAACTGGCCGAAACAACCCGCCAAGCCGCGATGGTGATCGTGATCTCGGACTTCTTTGTCGATCCCAATCAACTGCGAAGTTGCTTCGAACACCTGCGTTTCCGCAAACACGATCTATCACTCTTCCATCTCTTGGATCCGATGGAACTGAACTTTGAGTTCTCTCGCCCCACACGCTTCCTTGACATGGAAGATGGCACAGCCATCTTCGCCGAACCCAGTGAGATCGCAGATCGGTATCACGACGCCTTGCAAGACTACCTCGATCAACTGCAACGAATCGTGGTGTCCTCCGGAGTTGACTACCACCGGGTCAGCATCGACCAACCCTATCCGGAAGTGCTGACCAACTTCCTGACGCGTCGCGCCATGGCAAAGGGGGGACGATGAGCTTTCTTCAACCCTGGATGCTGTTTGCCCTGCCGATCGCCCTGCTACCGATCATCATTCATTTGATCAACCAGCGTCGTTATCAAACGACGCAGTGGGCCGCGATGATGTTTCTGCTGGCCGCAAACCGGATGAATCGTGGCTACGCTCGCATTCGACAATGGGCCATCCTGGCGTTGCGAACGCTGGTGTTGCTGGCCTTGATCATCGCCATCGGCCGACCACTCGCCAGCGGTTCACTGGGTGGTGGATTGGTCAGCTCGCTCTCAGGAGGTTCGTCCGCGAACACGATCGTGTTGCTGGATCGTTCGCCTTCCATGAACGCCAATGCAGCGGGCGACTCGCGAACCAAACTCGAAGCCGGCGTCGCTCAAATTGCGGAAACGCTGCAAACACTCGGTGCAGGCCGAGTCCTGCTGATCGACAGCAACACCGTCGCGGCATCGGACTCCTCTCCGGCTCGAGAACTGGCGTCGCCCGAGGAACTGCTGGACCTCCCTCAGACCGGACCATCCGATGCATCGGCGGACATCCCGGCGATGATGTTGGCAGCACTGGACACCATCCAAGCCAACTCGATGGGGCAAACCGACGTTTGGATTTGCTCCGACGCTCGTGAGCATGATTGGCAATCACGAGACGGGCGTTGGCCCACGCTTCGCGAAGCACTGGCCCAATTCGGACGCCGAGTTCGTTTCCGATTGCTGACCGTCGCGGGAACGGACCAGCCCAACCGATCGATTCGCATCGACGACATTGCTCTGCGAACCGAAGGCGACGAGCGAGTGTTGACGCTGTCAGGAAAACTTCAAAGCGATTCTGAAGACAGCGACACGTCGAACACACCGGCGAACACATCCATCCGCATGGATCTCGATGGAGCCGAATCGATTGTCGAGCTGCCACTTGATTCTGGTTCAGGTGAATTCACGGACTTGCGAGTCCCCTTGGATCGCGAGCAAGAACGCGGACTCGGGCACGTGTCTTTGCCCGCCGATGGCAACAACGCTGACAACACGTACTACTTCGTCTTCGACCAACCACCGCCTCGAAAAACAGTGGTCGTGTCTTCAAACGAAGACGTTGCCAACGTGCTGCGATTGGCCGCCGAGATCACGCCCGACCCAAACATTGACGCATCCGCCGAGGTCCTCCTGCCCGCCGAAGTTCCATCGATCGCCTGGGACGAAACCGCACTCTTGCTTTGGCAAGCCCCGTTGCCCACCGGTGCTCCCAATGCCGAGCTTCGCAAACGCTTGGAATCATTCTTGGACCGCGGCGGCCGAGTGATCTTCTTCCCTCCCGCCAACCCGGATCCCAAGGCAGAATTATTCGGCGTCTCATATGCTCCCTGGACGGACCTGAAAGACGACGTGTCCATCGCGACTTGGCGAGGCGAAGCGGATTTGCTCGGCAAGACATTGGCGGGAGCCTCCCTGCCAGTTGGAAAGCTGAAGGTGCATCGCCTTGCGGCACTCTCTGGCGAAACCACCCCGCTGGCCAAGTTATCCAACGACGAACCGGTGCTGGTCCGAGTCCCCACGCCACGCGGCGGCGTTTACTTCTGCGGCACAACACCGGCCGGCAAGGATTCGACTCTTTCGTCCGACGGTGTGGTGTTGTACGTGATGATCCAGCGAGCCTTGGTCGACGGTGCCGCTTCGCTCGCCAACACCGGTCGCCTGGATGCGGGAACCATTGATGCAGAACTGGCGGCGAACTGGAAACAACTGCAAGGTCCTGACAATTCACTGTCCACCGAACATGCTTTCACCGCAGGGGTCTACGCCGACGGCGATCGCTTCAACGCCATCAATCGCTCGGCAGGCGAAGACGCCACCGACACGCTGAAAGAATCTCAGATCGATGACCTCTTTCAAGGCTTGGTGTTGGAACGCGTCAACCAAACCGCGGGCGAATCCAATTCCTTGGTCGACGAAGTCTGGCGAGCGTTTCTGATTCTGATGCTGATCGCCATGATCGGTGAAGCCATCTTGTGTTTGCCGCGGCAATCCGCCCAAGCGGCCTCCCCATCCGTCGGAGGTGCCACGGCATGATCGAAACCCATTCGCTCTCGTTTGCCTGGACACCGTGGACCATCGCGATCGCGGTGGTGGCAATTGTGTTGACGCTCGTGGTTGGATTCCTGGCATGCTGGCGGAACCATTTCCGCAAAGCGACCGTGCTGCTGGAAGCGTTGCGTTTGATCGTGGTTGTGATCGCCGCGATCTTGCTGGGCGGTCCCGAATGGGTCGAACAGTACGTCCCTGATGACAAACCCGTCGTCGCGGTGCTGTACGACGATTCCGGCAGCATGCAAACACGGGACGTGGTGCAGTCCGAACCTCAAACCCGCGAAGAAGCCATCGCATCGCTAACGCAAATGGATGCTTGGAAGTCGCTCGAGTCACGCGCCGAAGTGGTCATCGAACCTTTCGCCGAAACCAAACCAGACCCCAACAATCCCAACCGCATCAATCCAATCTCCAACCCCGCCGGAGTCACCCCTGGTGAGCCCGCTGAGTTCGCGGAAGAGAAAGGCACCGACCTTTCCAGTCCATTGCTGGACGTCGTTCGCAAGCACCAGCATTTGCTCGGTGTCGTGCTGGCATCGGACGGTGATTGGAACCAAGGCGACGCGCCCGTGCGTGCCGCGGGACGTCTGCGATCGATGGGCATTCCCGTGTTCACCGTTCCCGTTGGCAGCGAAGAACGTTTGCCCGATGTCGAACTGCTCAGCTTCGATGTGCCAACGTTTGCAATCGGCGGCAAGAAAGTTCGCATCCCATTTTCGATCGAAAGTTCGCTGCCGCGAGACCACGCCGCGACGGTCACCATGACCACCTCGAAAGGTGAGGCGATCACCAAGGACATTCGCATCGCCGCGATGGGCCGCACCAACGATTCAGTCGACTGGGAACCAGAAGACCTCGGCGATGAAACGCTGACGCTGACGATCAGCAAACATCCCAACGAACTGCTCGATGACAACAACGAGATCGCCGCCCCGATCTCGATTCGAGAAGAGAAACTTCGAGTGCTGGTGATTGAATCGGTGCCTCGCTGGGAATACCGCTATCTACGAAACGCTTTGTCGCGAGACCCCGGTGTCGAAGTTTCGTGCTTGCTCTTTCACCCGGGCCTCGACGCTCGCGGCGGAGGCAACGCCGATTACATCGAGACCTTCCCGGACACCAAAGAAGAGCTATCGAAGTACGACGTCGTGTTCCTCGGCGACGTGGGCTTGGACGACGATCAACTGACGCTCGAACAATGCGAGTGGTTGCATGGCTTGGTCGAACAACAGGCCAGCGGTCTCGTCTTCATTCCCGGTTGGGAAGGTCGCCAGTTCAGCTTGCAGGAAACACCGCTGAAGGACCTGCTGCCCGTCACGCTCGACGAAGGCCAACCGGGCGGTTGGGGATCACGCACCGCACAGCACTTCGAACTCACACAACTGGGTCGTCGCAGTCTGCTGACCAAACTCGCCGACACCGCCGACGACAACCTGGAAGTCTGGGGCAACCTGCCTGGCTTCCAGTGGTACGCCCCAGTGCTGGCCGCGAAACCGGGGTCGGAAACGCTGCTCGTTCACCAAGAGGTCAGCAACCGATTCGGCCGCCTGCCGCTGCTGGTCACGCGAACGTATGGGGCGGGCAAGGTTCTGTTCATGGGAACCGACGGTGCCTGGCGTTGGCGAAAAGGCGTCGAGGATTTGTACCACTATCGGTTCTGGGGCCAAGTTGTTCGCTGGATGGCGTATCGCCGGAACATGGCGCAGGGCGAAACGATGCGGCTGTATTACTCCCCCGAACAACCGCAAGTCCGTCAAACGGTCAGCGTCAATGCAAACGTGATGGAAGCCAGTGGCGAACCTCTTTCCGGTGGTGACGTGACGCTGCAAATTGTGGCTCCGTCGGGTCGTTCGCAAACGATTCAATTGCAATCCTCGGGTGAAGCCTGGGGTGCGTTCGCAGGCCGCTTCACACCGGAAGAACCCGGCGAACACAAGTTGACTTTGTTTTGCAAACAAACCGGTGACTCACTGCAGACCACGGTGTTTGCTCAAGGAGTCGCGTTGGAACAAATTGGAAAACCGGCTCGCCCCGACGTGATGCAAGAAATCGCTCGCGTCACCAATGGGCAAGTCTTCACCGTCGATCGAGTGGAAGACGTGATCGCGTGGCTGTCCGCCATGCCCGATCGTCCGCCTTCGATTCGTCGCATCGCACTTTGGAGTCACCCGGCAATCGTCGGTGGATTCATCGCTCTGTTGGCATTGTTTTGGATCGGTCGCAAGGGAGTCGGATTGATATGAAGATTGCAGACAACCATTCACCCGCGCAAACAAATCTGCGCATTCCCGATTCGCTCAAGCAGCAATTGCTGGCGTACCGGCGTCGCGTTTGGCAGATCAAGCTGACCGAGGCCGTCGCGATCGTGGTCGCCGGAATCGGGCTGGCGTTCCTGCTCGTCTACGGGATGGACCGCTTCACCGACACGCCGGCGGTTCTCCGCGGCCTGCTCTGGCTCGGCGGATTCGCCTTGATGGCAATCGTGCCGTGGGCCATCTACAAATGGGTCTACAAGCACCAAGCCCTCGAGCCGCTGGCCAAATTGCTGAGCCAAAAGATGCCCTCGATCGGGGACCGATTGTTGGGCGTGATCGAGCTGACTCACAACGCATCCGAACAAGCCCGCTCGCCCCAGCTTTGCCAAGCGGCGATGACGCAAGTCGCTGACGACGCGGCCGGCAAAGACTTCCGCGGCGCGGCACCGAACTCCTGGTACAAAGCCTGGACCGGATTGGCCGCCGCAACGGTTCTGGCCATCGGAGCCTTGGCGGTGACCTACCCCGCCGCAACGGGCAACGCGATGACTCGGTTGCTGGCCCCCTGGGGATCCACGCCTCGTTACACGTTCACCCGGATCGATGCGTTGGCAAACGACGTCTACATCCCACACGGCGAACCGGTTGTTCTGCCAGTTGCCTTGAGTGAGGATTCGCGTTGGCAACCCGAGTCCGCCGAACTGCACATCGGTCAACAAAAGCCCATCCAAGCCACCCTTCGCGACGGGCAGTACGCCTTTGCGGTGCCGCCTCAACTCAGCGAACATCCTATGTCGCTCACCGTTGGCGACGTGAAGCAGTCGGTGAAGCTGAAACCCACGCTGCGTCCCGAACTTTCCAAGATCGTCGCGGACGTGAACTTGCCCGAATACCTCGGCCAACCCGAACCCAAACAAATCGACACGCGAGGCGGCTCCTTGACCGTCGTTCGCGGAAGCCAAGCCGTTGTGACCGCGATTGCCAATCGTGAATTGGCCGACGGCAAAGTCAACGAACAATCGCGTCCGGTCGATGGACCGCAATTGGCCAGTGATCCCGTGCAAGCCACTGAGACCGAAACGCTGCAGTTCCAATGGCGTGACCAGATGGGTCTGACGGGACGCGAACCGTTCACGTTGTCGATCGAAGCGATTGACGACGAAGCCCCCACGCTGATCTGCGATGGTCTGGAACGCCAAGCCGTCGTGTTGGATTCTGAAACACTGACGTTCCAAGTCCGTGCCAACGATGACTTCGGCATCCGCCGTGTTGGCATCCAGTGGAAAGGCATGGATGTCGGTGCGGTCGAAGAACCTGCCGAAGGCGAACGGGCTCTCGCAGCAGGCGATCCATCCGCCAGCAGTTTGGAAGCGATGGGAACGTTCTCGGCCAAGTCGTTGGGGATTCCCGCTCAACCAATCGAACTGCAAGTTTGGGCGGAGGATTACTTGCCCGAGCGTGCTCGTGTGTTGTCACCGCCGTTTTTGTTGTACGTCCTCACCCCGGACCAACATGCGATCTGGATGACCGAACAATTGAGCAAATGGCACCGGCAAGCCCTCGATGTTCGCGACCGGGAACGACAACTCCACGAAAAGAACAAACAACTTCGAGCGTTGTCCGCCGACGAAGTGGAACTCGACCAGCACCAACGCGACATCGAACGCCAAGCCGCCGCGGAACGGTCCAACGGTCGTCGATTGGAACGGCTCGGTCAAATGGGCGACCAATTGGTTTTGGCAGCCTCGAAGAATCCCGAAATCGGAGTTGGCCACTTGGAAAGTTGGGCGGAAATGCTGCAAGTCCTTCAGGACCTCTCCGACAACCGGATGCCCAGCGTCGCGAATTTGCTGGATGACGCGGCACAAGAAGCACCCAAGATTGCATCCAAACCTGGCCCCAAAAGTCCCGGCGGCCCCAAAGCGGGACAAAACCGTGCGGGCGGTCCCGGCCCCGGTGCTCAAGCGTCCAAGCACCCTGGCCCCAAACCACGCGCGGCACCGCAGTTGGCCGACATGGAATCCTCAGCCAACTCACCCGACGAAGGCAAAGGTTCGCCCGGCGGACCCAAGAAACCCAGCAACCCTGCGCTGCGTTTGCCAACGACCACCGTGATGGGCAAGAGCCAACCCTCGGATGACAAACCGAAGAAGGATGAGCCATTGAAGATGGCGCAAGCGATCACCGAGCAAAAAGAACTGCTCGACGAATTCGACAAAATCGCCGACGAACTCAATCTTATCCTGGCAAACCTGGAAGGCAGCACGTTGGTCAAACGACTGAAGGCTGCCTCACGCAAACAGAACTTGGTCGCCAAGCAACTGACCAATCACCTCGAACCCGCGTTCGGCCAAAGTGCCCCACGCATCGACGACGAAGTCAAAGAGGTCTTCACGGAATTGCAAACCGCCGAGGACGAAAGCACCGAACAGATCTCCTACATCATGGACGACATGGAGGCCTACTTTGAACGACGACGTTTCGCTCAGTTCAAAGTCACCTTGGACGAAATGAAATCCAGTGATGTGATCGGCGGCCTGCGTCAACTTTCCGCGGCGATCAAAGACCAACAGGGCATGTCCGTCGCGCAGTGTGAGTTCTGGTCGGACTCGCTGGATCGTTGGGCTGAAAACTTGGTCGATCCCGCTTGCAATGGCAGTTGTCCCGGTGGCAAGTCACCGGAAAGCCTGCCACCGTCGATCGTTCGCGACGTGATGCAAATCTTAGAATCCGAAGTCAACCTGCGTGACGAAACACGCGTGGCCGAACAAGCCAAAGAGGCCGTTGAATCCAAAGAGCACAAAGCCACGTCCGAAACCCTGGCCAAGACTCAAACGGAGATCAACGAACGCGTCGTGGATGTGATCGAACGCATCCGCGAATTACCGGACGCGACCAAGCACTTCGGGAAAGAACTCAAGATGCTGGCTCAGGTTGACTCCGTGATGACCGAGGCAACTTCGATCTTGAAACAACCCAACACGGGCTCACAAGCCATCGCAGCCGAGACCGAAGCGATTGAACTGATCCTGCGATCCAAACGCATCAATCCCAAAGGCGGCGGAGGCGGTGGCGGTTCGCCTGGTGGCGGAACCGGAGGCGGCAACAGCGCCGATTCCGCTTTGGCATTGCTTGGCAAAAGCAAGAACGAAAAGGAAGTGCGTGAGAACAAAAACGTCACGCAATCGACCGGCGAAACCGGCACGGAACTGCCCGAAGAATTTCGTCGCGGACTGGATCAATACTTCAGCCGACTGGGAGGCACCTGATGGTCACACGCCGTTGGAGTTTCCTGTTGCTTGGACTGTTGGCATTGACGACTCGTCCGGTCTCGTCGCAGGAACGGAGAGTGCAAGCAGTACAAGAATTCAATGCTCTCAATCGCTTGGTAGCCAAAGGCGACAAACTATTGGCGAAGAAACCCAAACCGCCTGAGTTTCTCAAACCATTGGTCAACGCAGAACTGTCGTTTGTGCACCGAGTGTGCGAACCGACTGAAGAACAGATGAAAGCCATCGTCGAGTCGGCGGAAGAAGCGTTCAATGAGATGGGGGATCTCCTGGCAAACAACATTCGCGTGGCCAACCAACCTCGATTCCATGGACTCAATGGGGAAACGCTCAATGCCAATCCCATCCGCCGAATTCGCGACGACACCATGGACTTCCTGCCGTTGCTTTTAACCGAGAAGCAGTTCCAGAAGTACAAACAGGAATCCTCGCAACGAGACCGAATCGAACGCGAGGCCGCCACGGACTACTTCGTCACGTTATTGGATTCGAAGTTGATTCTCACCGAGGTCCAACGCCGAAAATTGCGAACGGTTTTCCTCGATGATTGGGAAGATCTCGACGTGGAATGGGTCGGCAGCTATCTCAACAACCCAAATTTTGTTCCGGTCATCCCAAGCAATTTGCTTCGGAAGGTCCTCAACTCAGATCAACAAGCGGCGTGGTCCTCCTTCCAGCAGGTCAGCATGGGCATCATGATCGGACAGAACGCCGAACTGTATCTCGAAAAGGAGTGGCTGCAATGAATCGGTTTGGATGGTTCGGTTTGTTCATTGCCATTCTGTTTGGCACTTTTGGGGTGATGCCTCCCACTCGCTGCTGCGCACAGAACCAAATCGACTTGAATCAGTTTGACAGCTGGATCTTCCAACGACATGGTCGAGATGAAGCACGTTGTCGCTCCAGCCTCAAAAAAGAAATCGAACTTCAATTCGTCCGGATCGAACAATCCACTCCTCTGACAGAAAGACAAAAAGACGCCCTGCGGTTGGCTGGCCAAGGTGACATCAAACGTTTCTTTGATCGAGTCAATGACGCTCGTGAAACGTTCCTCAAGATGGAATCAAAGGATGACAACCAAAACATCAACGAAGCCTATCAATTGGCATCTCCCCTGCAGCAAGAACTGACTCGTGGATTGTTTGGCGAAGGATCGCTGATGCAGAAGGTCACTCGCTACGTGATGACCGAAGAGCAAGCGACCGAACTGGAAGAACGCCAACTCAAACAGTTCCGAGCCCAGGTGGAAGCGCAAAGCAAAGTCTTCTTGGCCACGGTGGGTCGGGGAATGGCACTGACTGCCAAACAACAGCGTCGTCTGCAAGAACACTTTCGAAACAAAGCCCGGCAAATCCAAAAAGTTCTTTCAAAAGACCAACAACCTGGATTGCAGCAATACGTCTTCTACATTTGGATCAGTGAGTTGAGTGACGAAGAGGACATTTCCTTTCTTGACGAAGAACAAATTCAAGTGATTGAAAAGCTGGCAGCAAGGGCCCAAGCATTTCGCCCCATGCTCAAGCAACAAGGGTTCATCGAATGAAAGCCATTCGCTCCAAAACCGTTCTCGTTTTGCTCGCATCGCTCGCGATCGGAACCTGGTTGACGACTCCGGTCAAAGCCCAATTCCCAACCGCGCAGCTGGGCGATGTGGTCCCGCGTGATGTGCGAGAGGTGTACGAAAAAGGCCTGCAGTACCTGGCGAAATCACAAAGCGAATCGGGCGATTGGTCCGGCGGTTCCTACGCCGGCCCCGGTGTAACCGGGATGGCCGTGATGACGTTCCTAGCCTCGGGGGAAGACCCCAACTACGGCATCTACAGCAGCAACATCCGCCGTGGTCTGATCAGCATCGTCAACTCGCAAGATCCCAACTCCGGCATCCTCGGTGGCAACAGCGGGCCCGGCGGGCACGCCAGCATGTACAACCACGGTTTCGCGACCTTGGCCCTCGCCGAAGCCTACGGTGTGGTCAACGAACGCCTGCTCACCACCGGCGGCAAGAAGTTGGACCGGTCACTGGGCGAGGCCTTGGAACTCGCCGTTCGCGGCGCGGTGACGTCGCAGAAGAAGAACTCCTACGGTGGGTGGCGATATGGCGCGGACGCCAAAGACGCCGACACCTCCGTCAGCGGCGCTGTCATGGTCGGATTGTTGGCGGCTCGAAACGCTGGCGTCAAAGTTCCTGACGAAGCAATCGATCGAGGCGTGGCCTACTTCAAATCCATGACCAGCCCGGCAGGACAAGTCGCTTACGCGGGACTGGGTGGGTTTGACAATTCGACACCGCGAATTTCGATTGGGTGTTTGGTCTATGCCGTCTCACGTCGAAAAGACATGCCCGAATTCAAGGCCACCCTCACCGCTCTGACCAATCAAATGGACACCTCCGGTGGTTCCTACAAAAGCTATGGCAACTACTACCAAGCCCAGGCGTTGTTTCAGGGCGATGTCGAAGCTTGGGAAAAATGGAACAAGGATTTGATCCGTCAACTGAAAGCTAGCCAGAGCGACGACGGAAGCTTCTCGGGCAACTTTGGCCCCACCGTTGAAACCTCTTTGTCGCTCTTGGCGATGGCGCTCAACTTCCGTTTCCTGCCGATCTACGAACGATGAAAACAATTGAGAATCACGATCGCATGAAACGACCCACCACCGCGGTGACTGCGTCCATGCCCCTGCTGGGATGGATCCTTGTCTCCCTGACCGCACCGTTGTTCACCGCTGAATTGCTCGCCGATGAATTGTCAGGAATCCTCCGCCTGAACAACGGCGACTATGTTCAAGGACAATTCTCGGCCTCCGAAATGAATGCCGAGGAAGCGTCTCCCCTGGTGAACTGGCAACACGCCGGTTTCGCAACTCCGTTTTCATTTCCGTTTGCGTCGTTGGCCTCCACCACCTTCCCGCCTCCATCGGAAATCAAAGCCACTCCAGGGCAATTCGCATTCGAACTGCTCAATGGTGACCGTCTGTTCGGCAACGTTGTCGAGGTAGGCGATCCGTTGATGGTTTCTCTCACCGGTGGAGAAACGTCCGAGTTACCACTCGCCATGGTCCGGCAAATCTTTCGCTGGGATGACAGCCGCGCAATGGTCTTCCAAGGTCCCGGTTCACGCGATGACTGGGAATCAAACGGTCAACTCGAAAGCTGGGTGGATTCCAAAGGCACGCTGGAAACCAGCACCTCGATGGCCACCATTTTTCGCGATCTAAAACTGCCTCCTATGGCTCGCATCGAATTGGACATCGCTTGGGAAGGAAAACCCAACTTTGTGATCGCCGTCGGCGTCGATCCTGAATCGGCGGAAAACACTTGGGCGGATGCCTTTCACATTGAGGTTTGGGATGAAGACATCGTCGCCGTCTGGGAGGATGGCTCGCTGGCTGGCGTGCAGTCGATCGCGAAGCTCAAGGAACTCGGCAACCGGCTGCAGGTGACGTTGAAGATCGACCAAGCCAACCGTCATGTGATGATCGAATCCATGCGTGGCGAAACCCTGACGCAGTACACACTGCCAATCAAAACGCCACGTGTTGCTCAGACCGGCATTTACTTCCGCAACATCGACGGCACCCTCCGAATCCGTTCCTTGCAAGTCCTGCACGCCACCGACCCGACTCCAAAATCCAATGACACCGCTGAAGCGCCTGAGAACTCCGACGAAGCCGGTATCGAAACGACAGTTCACCTGACCAACGGTGAGGCCTTTCAAGGCATCTGGAAAGGCATCGAAGACAACTTGTGGCAGTTCCAAGCAGGCGAAGAAGAACGCTCCATCCATGCCGATCAAATCATGGTCATGGATCTCATTCAGAACGCCCCCGAAAAGGATTCGGAACCTGAACTTCCCAGCCTCGATCAATTGCAAATCCGCACCTTTGATGGAATGCGTCTGAGCGGCAGCCTGCAACAAATCGATGAGCAGTCCCTGCGTGTGGTTGCCGAAGCAACGCAGGGCGAAGTCGAGATCCCAATCTCCAGCATCGACACGATCGACTTCCAAGCATCGAAACCAAGCGTCCCGCCCCAGCACGGGCAAATGCGTTTGGAACTCGAAGGCACGCGGCTTCACGGGCGATTGCTCGACGCGGAACCGGACACCCAACCGACAGCTCTTCGGTTCGAACCGTCAGGCACCACCGCGTCTGTCATGCGTCCCAACCTCCAAGGAAATTTGGTTCTGCGTCCGAAAGTGGAAACCACCAAGTCCGCGACGGAACTTCGCATCGAGAGGCTTCAAAAAATTCGCCAAACGCTCAAAAAACAGAACGCAGTGGTTCGGGCTCAAAATCGACCGGCCCCGGCCATCCGGCCAGCCGCAAAGCCTGGGGTTTGGAATGTTTTCAGCAAAGTCTTTGACCCTCAAGCCAATCTCAAAGCGATCGCCGGCAGGCCGATTTATCTGAAGACCGGCGAAGTCATTCCTGGCAAAGTGATTTCAATCGATGAGCAGGACGTCACCTTCGAATCCGGAATGACTCAGAAAACCAAGCTGCCTCGTGAACAAATCCGTGCGATCCATCTGAACTCGACCGGATCCGAACCGGTCATCGATGAACAGGAACGCGAGCGATTGCTCACCGTTCCACGCAATCGAAAGAACAGCCCGCCAACCCATCTCTTGATCGCCAACAATGGCGACATGATGCGTTGCCGATTGGTAAGCCTGACGGAATTCGCCGCCGAAGTCGAATCCCGTTTGGAAACGATCACCATTCCGCGCAATGTCATCTCGCAAATCATTTGGTTGAAGCCACCAATCGATACCGATGAGGCCCCAGAACCAACCGACGAAGATGCTCCCCAAGAGGAAGATGCCTCCCAAGAGATTGCAGCCGACGAAACGGACGTCGATTCGGATGCACTGACGGTGCAAGGCAAGATGCTCGATGGCAACCGCTTGTCGCTGGTCCCCGAAAGCGTCATCAACCAAACCCTGATCGGTGAAAACTTTTTCCTCGGTCCGATTCGCTTGCCGCTCGCCAACTGCGAAGAACTTTACCTCGGCGTGCGAAATGACTTTGAGTTAGCGGATGACCCGCACGCGATTTGGCAGCTCGTGAATGCCCCCGAACCGATCATTGGCGACTCGGGTGGCGGCGACGATTCGATGGCCGGCACGCGATCGCCTCTGGTAGGGCACCCTGCTCCAGACTTCAAACTCAAAACACTGGACGGCGAACCGTTCCGCATCGCCGATCAAACCGGCCGAACACTGGTTCTGGATTTTTGGGCGACCTGGTGTGGTCCATGCATGCAAGCCATGCCGGTGATCGAGGAAGCCGTTGCCGAATTTGATCCCGAACAAGTCCGTTTGGTCGCGGTCAATTTGCAAGAAAGTGCGGAAGACATCCGCAACACGCTCGACCGAATCGGCGTCAGCCCCGAAGTCGTGCTGGACATCGACGGTGTCGCGGCAGGACGCTACCAAGCCAACGCGATTCCTCAGACGGTCGTGATCGACGCAGAAGGCACCGTGACGCGAGTCTTCGTCGGCGGCGGATCGAAGCTGGGCGAACAATTGGCCGACGCCATTCGCGAAACGCTGGGTGAACCCGCGAAACCAAACTGAATCTAAAAAAACTTTTCGACAGGCGTGAGATTCTCGCTCGGTGGAGGACTGTTCTTCTTAGCAACGCGTGAACAAAAAGTGACGTAGCGGAAGGGCGCGAGCCCTCCGGTTCCTTACCGGGCGGCTTGCGCCACACCGCTAACATCGTCACTTGTTGTTGACGCGTTGCTTAGACGACACGTTTCGTTCAAGCGTCGCTCCGACAGGAGCCACGTGACGGAGCCGGTGCAGCTTTTCTTTTCGGCGGTCCCCAGCCATGCATTCTCCCGAAACACGACCGAGCTTGATCGTTCGATTGGGCGGTGCGGCAGACCAATCGGCTTGGTGGTCGTTTGTCGAAACCTACGAACCGTTTCTCAAGCACCTGGTCGCTCGGCATGGAACGCCCCCGTCGCACGTTGCCGACGTCACACAGCAAGTCCTGATCTCGATCGCACGCAGCATTGACGGGTTCTCTGACGACGGCAAAGAAGCCTCGTTCCGGCGTTGGGTCCACCAGGTCTCCCGCAACGTCGTCATCAAGTACATGGCTCGCCAGCGAAAACAGATCACCGGGCAAGGCGGCACGGACGCACTGTTGCAACTCGACCAACAGCCCGCCATTGATGATCCCGCGTTGGAAGATCAGTACCAACATGAACTGATCGTTTGGGCCGCCGAGAAAGTCCGCTCCGAATTCGCCCCGACAAGCTGGAAAGCGTTTTGGGGCACGATGATCGAAGGCCGACCGGTTGCTGAGATCGCCGGAGAACTGAACGTTTCCGCGGGCAGCATTTACATGTCCCGTTCCCGCATTTTGCGTCGCATTCGATTGGTTCTCGACGAGGTGATGCAGTGAACGCCTGGCACCCCAGCGACGATGTCCTGCGATTGGTGCTCGACGAGCACGCCGACGCACAGACCGACGAAGACGTCACCTCCCACCTCGATGAATGCGAGCTTTGCCAGACCAGAATCGAACAATTCGCGGAGTCCTCCCACGGGATTCGCGAATCGCTCCGGCGTGAAACCATGTCGGGCAGCCTCGCGCTCGACACACCCAAACTGGCCGCTCCCAGCGAGACGGCTTGGCTGGCCGATTTCGCGGTTTCGTTTTTGCAGCCAACCGATCAACCCGATGCGATTGGCAAACTCGGCGAGTTCGAAGTTCAATCCGTGATCGGGCACGGCGGCATGGGCATCGTGTTGAAAGGTTTTCAACCGGAACTGAACCGTCCGGTGGCCATCAAAGTCATGTCGCCCCACTTGGCCTCGATCGGGACGGCACGCAAACGATTTCTTCGCGAGGCACAGGCAACCGCGGCGATCGTGCATCCCAATGTGATGCCGATTTTGTCCGTCAGTGAATCGGCCACCCTGCCCTACTTGGTCATGCCGTATGTGGCTTGCCGGACACTGCAGCAACGCATCGACACCGAGGGTCCGTTGCCGATCGACGACGTGCTGCGGATCGGCATCCAAGTCGCCGCGGCGCTCGCTGCCGCCCACCGACAAGGATTGGTGCATCGCGACGTGAAGCCCGCCAACATTCTGATCGAACCTGCCGTTGACCGAACGATGTTGACCGACTTTGGTTTGGCCCGGGCCGCCGATGACGTGACGGTCACACGCTCCGGCGTGATCGCGGGAACGCCCCAGTACATGTCACCCGAACAAGCCCGTGGTGAATCGGTCGATGCTCGCAGCGATCTGTTTGCACTCGGATGCGTGCTGTACGCGATGGCGACGGGACGTCCACCCTTTCGTTCGGAAACCAGTTACGGAATTCTGCGCCGGATCACAGATCATCCTCATCGTCCGATGCGGGAAAGCCAAGCGAGCGTTCCGGTTTGGATGGACCACTTGGTCGATCAATTGCTTCGCAAGGACGCACGAAATCGAATCAGCAGCGCCGAAGAAACGCAGCGTTTGCTGGAAGCCTGCTTGGCCCACGTGCAACAACCCAGCATCCCTCTTCCGAGCGAAGTGATGGCATCGAAAAGCCCCCACATCCGTCTCGCGGTTTTACTGGCGGTTCTGCTTCTGGTTACCGTCCCATTGATCGCAACCAATGTTTGGAACCGATCGAGAACGAACCAATCGACTGTCGTCGAGACGCGACCGGCTAGCAATCCTTCCGCGTCCCAACCCGAGCCCGTCGATCCCGACTTTGCCTTCGCGGGGCCGGTCACCGAATCGGTGTGGGCCGAACCAACGAAGAACGAATCCACCTCGCTGGCCGAGATCGATTCCCAACTCGAATTGATCCAGATGCAGATCGAATCGCTGCAAAGAAGCCTCGAAGTCAAGGAACAACCTTAGGAACTGTCCGAAACCACTTCCCGGGTTCATTGGCCCAGCGTCCGCTGATCGGTGGCACCAGAGTAGAACAGTTGCCCTCAACTGTTCCGTCGGGCATTTCTCCAACGTCAAGCCTCGTCACCCCCCATCCCATTCGAAACCGTTCGCGTCTCGCTGCTCGAAGACACAAACCCGTCACGCAAACATTTGGGGACAAATGTTCTACTCTGCCCTTCCAGGCTGCCAGTACCGTTGGCAGTGGAAGATGGGAAGTTATTCCGGAACAGTTCCGTACTTCGCTCAAGACCAATCACCGCTCACCCATCACCATCGCCAGGTGAGACCTGGCCTACTCGGAGAATTCTCATGTGCACACGACTGAGTCTGCTGTTTGCGGTTGTCTTTCCTTTGATGTTTGGCATCACCATGCCCACTGGTTCGCTGCAGGCGCAGGAAGACATGGTGATGGACATGTATGGAGGGATGGACATGGGAATGGGAAGCACGCCTCCTCCGTCACCTTCCAACCTCCCTCTCAAAGTCACGATTCTTCTCGGTCCCGACTATGACTTCGAGACCAAACCCTTCCTGACGGTTCAGGACGTCCTGAAGTGTTTCCCACCCCAAAACCACGGCATGGGAGGCATGGGAGGCATGCCATTCTCCACCGTTCAATACCGCCAACCCACCTCGGGTTTGATCGACTTGGACATGAAACTTTCGATCCCCGACAAACCCGAGCGGCACGTCATCGCCCGCATGCCGGAGGGAATGAAAGAAGAAGACGTCGATTCTTGGAAACGAAAGATCCGCCTCAAGGCGTTGCGATTCGGCTTGAACCGTGTGACGTTCCTGCCCAGTGACTTCAGCATTCCCAAAGACCAAAGCAGCATTTGGTTGCAGGTCCCGGTTGGAAGCCAGGCGACCTTGAAATCCAACATGGAACAACACATCGCGATCGCATTGGATTTGGCCGAGTCGTCCGAGACCAGCGGCCGACGCCCCCGCATTGACTTGTTCTTCTCGCAAGAGCTGATGAACCGCAACCCGTTTGACCATCCTAACGGCGATCCGTTTGCCAGAACGCCCTCCCCCGGCGCTCAACCAGATCCGTTTGCTGCCCCTGCGGCCTCCGACCCGTTTGGAGGGTCCCCGTCGAAAACCAATTCGTCGCCACAGTCATCGGATCCATTTGCAGCCTCCAGCGGAGCCGATCCATTCGCCGCTCAACCATCGAAGCGGTCCGCATCACCCGTCCTCGATCCTTCCCTCCAACAGGTCGCAGAGAAGACTCAGGAAATTCGCCAACAAATCGCCCGAGAACTCAAGCGTTTGACAGACGCAGGCGAAGAGGAGGTGCCCCAAGCAAAAAATCGGATCAAGCGTCTGTTCATCGAGCTTGAATTGGATCAGATCCGCATGAAGCAACTGCACATTCAGCAACTGGAAAAACAGTTGCAACAACTCAGTGAATCCATCCAAGAGCTCGGCCGCCCCGAATCGGTCGAGCAGCGCGTTCAAAAGCAACTGAAATTGATCGACAAGAGCCTGCAAGACACCCAGAAATGACCGTAGCCGGATTCGCCAATAATTCGGTGGGTGACATCGCCGTGCCTTCCGAATTCTGGCGAATCCGGCTACCTAGATTCGTAGGCCAGGTTGTACCTGGCAACACGTCCGATGCTCTGGAACAAAGCGAGGCGTGTGATCCAACATCGCTCGCGTGCGCACCGTGCCCCGGCGTTTCACCCATGCCAGGTGGAACCTGGCCTACGCAGCGACGACGTCTTAAACCGTGGGCAATTTCCATGGGGCCCGGTACTCGTAGTGCAACATCTCGTTGGCGGCTTCGTCGTTGGTGCCTTCCGAATCCTGGCGAATCCGGCTACCTAAGATTCGTAGGCCAGGTTGTACCTGGCAACACGTCCGATGCTTTGGAACAAAGCGAGGCGTGTGATTCAACGTCGCTCGCGAGCGCACCGTGCCCCGGCGTTTCACCCATGCCAGGCGGAACCTGGCCTACGCAGCGACGACGTCTTAAACCGAGGGCAATTTCCACGGGGACCGGTACTCGTAGTGCAACATCTCGTTGGCGGCTTCGTCGTTGGTGAACCGCTCCGCCTTTGCATCCCATTCCAGTCGCTTGCCCAGCGTTTGCGAAATGTTCGCCAGGTGACAGAACGTGGTGCTGCGATGACCGATCTCAATGTCAGCGTGACAGCGTTCACGCGACACCATGCAGTCCAAGAAATTGCGAGCGTGATTGACGGTCAGCACGTGATTGTTGGAAACCTCCGAACGAGTCTCCGGCTTGGCAAAGTCTTCTTGCTTCGAAAACTGACCGCGTCGTTCAGGAAGGATCTCGTACTGGCGTTCGGAAACGTACGCCGTACCCTTGGTGCCGCGCAGTTCGATTTCGCCTGAGGCGAGCGTCGGGTTCATGCTGGTTTCGTATTGTCCAAAGACCGCCAATCGACCCGATGCGAATTGGAATGTCACCTCCATCGTGTCCGGGATCGTGCGGTCATCGTCGACACCAAAACGTCCGCCCATCGCACAAACGCTGGACGGTGCCTCTTCGCCCAGGCACCAACGAATCGCGTCGAGGTAGTGAACTCCCCAATTCCCCATTTGCGAACTGTAGTCCTGCCACCAACGAAATTTGTACGGAGCGATGTTGTCTTGATAGGGTTGCTCGGCCCGCGGGCCCACCCACATGTCCCAATTCAGATGGGCGGGTGGCTTCGACGTGGGAAGCTTGCCGATGCCAGCGGGAGCCATGTTGCTGAGCCGGTACGCGCGTGACACGCAGACTTTGCCCAGCAAATCATCCTGCACCCGCCCGGCCAATTCGTGATACAGCGGACTGCTACGGCGATGCGTGCCGACCTGCGTGACCCGGTTGAACTTGCGAGCGGCCTTGACCATCGCTCGGCCTTCGAAAATCGTCGCCGAGAGTGGCTTTTCGACGTAAACGTCCTTCCCCGCTTGGCAAGCCGAGATCATTTGCAAGGCGTGCCAATGATCGGGGCTGGCGATGACCACGGCATCGACGTCGGAACGTTCCAACAAATCACGGTAGTCACCGGTCTGAAAGACGCTGCCGCCCGCGGTTTCGCCTGCTTTTGCCGCGGCCGTCGCCATCGCTTGGGAATCCACATCACAGACCGCCACAGGCTGACAATCCTTGTGCTCCGCGAAGGCCTTCATCAATTGGCTGCCACGGTTGGCGACGCCGATGAACCCCAGACCGACGCGATCGTTGGATCCCGCTGCCTGGGCACGCGACAAAGCCGTTCCGGCGGAGAGCACAAATGTGGTCGCGGCTGTTTTTTGGAAACGACGACGCGAGACGGATTGCGACTCGGGGGTGGGATGGGGCTTTGGCATAATTTCCTCGCAGTGGGGACGAAAGGCGGGGGTGCGGGTGGGTCAGACATCTTACCCGGCCGGGGTGCCCAAGTGTCGCATTTCAGCACCTGACACCAACCCGGATTTGTGGGACGATGCCCCCGGAGTTTCGCCTCACGAACTAGCAATTCGCTGGAATCGTAGGGGTCGTTTCTCCGCTGACTTCGCACCCTCCCATTGATTCTTTCCAATCGACTCGTTTCGACAAAAGGATTGCTCGTGACCACTCGTATGCCCCGACCCTCAAGCCCTCGTTCTTCCCGCGGGGTTCGCCTGCAGGGCTGCTTTGGAATCGCTTTGGCCGGCCTGTCGTCGCTTGGCAAATCCGCCGCGGGTTTGGCCTTGCTCGGCACAGTCTTGCAGCCCGCCGTTGTCTCCGCGGAATCTCCCGGCAAGACCAGCCAAACGGTTGCCGACAAAGTCTCTGGCATCGACCAGTCTCTATTCAGCGCCACCGTCGAACCGGGCCAAAACTTCTACTTGCACGCCAATGAAGAGTGGCTGGAAAACACGCCGATTCCATCGGACAAATCCAACTACGGAATCTTCACGGTGCTGGACGACGCGACGCGGTCCCAAGTCCGAGCGTTGATCGAACAATCGGCTGAGACCAAAGCCGAGCAGGGCACGCCAGCCCAAAAGGTCGGCGATCTGTATCGCAGTGTGTTGGACCTCGACCAACGCAACGCACTCGGGCTCAAGCCTATCCAACCGGTTTTGGAGATCGTCGACGGATTGAAATCCAAAGACGAGCTCGGTGCCACGATCGGTCAACTGTCTCGCGTCGGCGTGGACGCTCCCTTGGGTGCCTACATCAGCGTCGATGCCAAGGCCAGCGACACCTACACGGTGTACCTGTCTCAGTCAGGTTTGACGCTCCCCGACCGCGACTACTACCTCGAAGACGATCCCCAATACGTGTCGGCCCGCGAAGCGTTGCAGGTGTACGTCCAAGACATGCTGCAAGTTTTGTCGGTTGAGTCCGCCGATGAATTGGCACAGCAAGTCGTGGCCATCGAAACCGAACTGGCGAAGAACCAGTGGACCAAGACCGAGAATCGCGACCCCGAAAAAACCTACAACAAACTCACGCTCGCGGAAGTCGATGAGACGATCGCGGGCTTCGACGTCCCTGCGATGACCCATGCGATTGGCCTGACCGACCAAGACGCCTTTGTCGTCCGGCAGCCCAGCTACCTGAAATCTCTTGGTGATCTCTTCGCCGACCACAGCCTTGAAGCATGGAAAGCGTACCTGCAATTCCACGCGATCGATGCCTACGCATCCGCATTGACGGCAGACCTGGAACGACGCCACTTTGAATTCCACGACAAAGCCATCTCGGGAATCGATGAGCAGCAACCGATGTGGAAACGAGCGGTCGATTTGACCGGCAGCGTTTTGGGTGAGGTGGTCGGGCAACTGTACGTCGAAGAGCACTTTGCTCCCGAAGCCAAGCGTCGCATGAACGAATTGGTTGAAAACCTCAAACGCGCCTTCGCCGAACGCATTGAATCGCGTGACTGGATGAGCGAAGGCACCAAGAAACAGGCCCTCACGAAGCTTGGCAAATTCCACACCAAGATCGGCTACCCCGACGAATGGAAGGATTACAGCAAACTCGAAATCACGGCTGAGTCCCCCGCGACCAACCTGATCGCCGCGTCGATTTTTGAAACCGAGCGTCAACTCGCCAAGTTGGGTGGACCGATTGATCGCAACGAGTGGCACATGACGCCACAAACCATCAACGCTTACTACAACCCGACGATGAACGAAATCGTGTTTCCGGCTGCGATCCTGCAGCCTCCCTTCTTCAATTTGGCCGCCGACGACGCGGTCAACTACGGCGGCATCGGCGCCGTGATCGGTCACGAACTTTCGCACGGCTTCGACGACAAAGGCAGCAAGTACGACGGCGACGGGAACCTGGTGAATTGGTGGACGCCCAAGGATCGCGAAGAATTCGATAAGCGAGCCTCCGGTTTGGTCGACCAGTACAATGCGTTTCAACCGTTTGAGGACATGAACGTCAACGGCGAACTGACGCTGGGCGAAAATATCGGCGACCTGGGCGGCCTGAGCGTCGCTTACGAAGCCTATCGCTTGTCACTGGAAGGCCAACCGGCCAAGGTCATCGACAATTTGACCGGTGATCAACGATTCTTCTTGGGCTGGGCCCAGATCTGGCGTCGCCTGTATCGCGAACCCGAATTGCGGAAACGTTTGATCACGGACCCGCACAGCCCCAGCGAATACCGCGTCAACGGAATCGTCCGCAACATGGACGCTTGGTACGAAGCGTTCCGAATCGACGAAACCGACCCGCTCTACATCGCTCCCGAAGAACGCATTCGGATCTGGTGAGATCGCCGCGATTTTCAGAGCTCGGATGTTTCCCCAAGCTCATTCTCAGAGAAGGAGCCCGGATTCTTTTTCACGGCTCATCTCGTTCCGAGTGAGCAGGCGATGGTCGGTTTTTTGGTGACCAAAAGGCCAGGAAGCTCCCGAAGCGTGGTGACGAACCAGCCATTCTTCGTCGCTTACCTATTCTGACACCCCTTTCACCCAATCGACCGCCGAATCACCCCGAGGTGCTTGCCCCGCTGGCGAGCCTTCGATTCAACTCACCTTGACCAGTAAATTCCCGTGGGGATACCCTCTGCGGTTTGAATTGCAACCATTTTGTTTTTTGGACCCAACGATGAGCAGTAGCCCGTTCGAGATTTTTCGACGCAACCTCAAACCAATGATGGTCTTGTTGACTTTGTTGGCATTGTTTGCGTTCGTCGTCTTGCCTGCGTTGGACACTTACCTGCGGCGAGGAGGCGGATCCAATTCCGACCCAGTCGCGGCGGTCTATGACGGTGTCACGCTGACGCAGAGCCGCGTCGCCCGCACAACGCAGCAGCACCGTGCCATCGTCGGGTTCCTGAGCGATTTGGGCCAAGAAACGATCCGGCGTGGCGGAGTGCCACAGGTCCCTGGTTTTCAATACGACCAAGAATCAGGCCAGATCCAATCGCTCGGCATCGATGCGAATCCAAGCGAAGAAGCCACCATCAACACGATGCGGTTTTACAGCGAAGCCAGAAAAGCCGGTTTCGAGCTGGATGACACGTCCGTTCGCAACTGGCTCAGCCGGTACACCGATGGATTGCTCAGCGACAACGAAATCGGTTCGATGCTGATGCAGTTCACCAAAAACCAAATGGGTCCCATCCAACTGTACGAACAGTTGCGGATGCATTTGCTATCGGATCTTTACCAACGCAGTGCGATGGTGGGCCTGATGAACGGCCGCATGCCCGTCACCACCCCCTTGGCTCAGTGGCGAAATTTCCTGAAGACCAATCAGTCCGCCAACATCGACGCCTACGGCGTGCTGGTCGCCGAATACCTCGACCAAACCGATGAATCCCCCAGCCAGTCCAAGATCCAAGAGGTCTACGACGCTGGAAAGGATCTGCTGGCCTATCCCAACGACCAAAGCCCTGAACCCAAGTTCCGTCGTCCGGATTCGGCCGAGATCGAATTCGTCTTCGCCGACCTGAACGATTTCGTTGAACGAGAAAAAGCCAAGCTGACCGAAGAAGCCATCCGCGCCGAGTACGAACGCCGACTGGCCGGTGGCGATTTCCAAATGCCCGTCGAGGCAACCGAGGACGCCACCGCAGAACTCGAAGCGATGGAAATCGAAAACGCTGCGGAAGAAGCAGCCGAAGAAACAGCGGAAACGACCGAAGAAGAATCTCCCGCCACCGAAACCGAAGAAACGGTCGCGGAAGAAATGGTGGAAGAAACCACCGAAGCGGAAGCTGAAACCGAGCCCACCAGCGAAGAAAGCAGCGAAACCTCGTCCGAGGAACCCCCAGCGGAAGAGCCCGCCTCCGAAGAAACTCCTGCTGAGGAAACCAGCTCAGAAGAAACTGGCTCCGAAGAAAGCACAGACGAACCGGCCAACGAAGACAGTTCCATGCTCCGCTCACGCGACGAAGCGGTTCAACTGGTCGCGTTCCAAGACGACGATGACGCCGCTGAAACTCCTGCTGACGCTCCCCCAGCCACTGAGACCAGCGACGACGAAATGGAACTGGGCGATGGATTGGATCTGGGCGACGAACCCGCCGAGACCAAACCCCAATCGTTCGAAGACGTTCGCGATGCGATTGCCACCGACATGGTTTCCGAAACCGCACGTCAAAAGCTGGACCAAACCATCACCGAAATGAACGCTTTGATGCGGGATTACTTCAGTGAAATGGCCGTCCACGAGAGCAACGTTGCGGTCGGCGTTTCGACCGCCGAAGAGGCTCCCACACGTCCGGACTTGAAGGCGATCGCAGAAGAAAAGGGACTCGGCTATGGCACGACTGGCTTGGTCAATCGTGTCTCCGTCAGTGAAGAGCCGATCGGCGAATCCTACGGGTTGGGCCAATCGCTGCAACAACGCGGTGCTCCCTACTACGCGATGATGTTTGGAGCCGCCATGCAGGACGGTTCGTCCATCCCTGCCCAACCAGCGTTCGCGCCCCAACGTTCGGTGGACCTCGAAAATGCGAAGTCGTATGTTTCCTGGAAGACCAAAGACATCGAAGCGTACACCCCCGAATTGGACGAGGTTCGCGAAGAAGTCATCCTGGCGATCCGCACGGAAGAAGCTCGCGAATTGGCCCAAGCAGCCGCCAGGAAACTGGCCGACTCCTTGACCGAAGGCAAGCAACTGGCTGACATCGTCCCGGAAGGCAAAGAAGACAACTTGCACACCGGACTGGGCCCGTTCAGCTGGCTCAACATGGTTGGCATGATGCAAACTTCGATCGGCAATGTCCCTGAACTGAACTCGGTCGGTGATGAATTCATGCGATCGGTCTTCAACACCGAAGTGGGCCAAGCCAATGTCGCCCCCAACGCACCTCTCTCGGTTTACTACGTGGTTCAACCCACTCAGTTCCAACCTGAGATGGATCAACTGCGTGAGCAATTCAGCCAGCCGCAACAGCGTTTCATGGCTCAGCTGATCGGTGACGACGGAGCGACCAACATCGTTCGTGGATTCTTTGAAACGATCAACGAACGAACCGGTTTTGAGATCAAACTGGGCGAAGACCGGTAGTGGTCTGCTAGGCCTAAAAACGAGTTACGGCCGTAGCGGAAGTCGTCAAGACTTTCGGTTTTCCAGCAACCAACGAAACTCTTGACGAGTTCCGCTACCCTCAAATTGAGTTGGAACTGACCTCTACACTCGCTGCTGGCGTGCCAAGCGGTCACCGCGGCGATTGAACCAAGCGAACGCGAGTGCGGCCACAATCGCCGTGACCACTCCCGCGGCCGCGAGGGTTCCGATCCAACCAACGCCGATGGGATCCTTCGATGTTGGAGTTCGATCGCCCCAACGGCCCGCGATCAACAACGGCGCAAACTGCTTGCCGCCGTGCGAGGCCATGAAATCGGACTCGTAACTCCACAAGCGATAGAAAAACCCTTCCACCCGAACCGGCTTGGAAATCGTGCGTGACAGAGCGTTCTCCTCGGCCAGGAACGCGGGCAACTCGGCGGTCACCAACGTCACCGGATAACGATTTTGCATGGTGACGGTCTCGCCATCTTCTGTCGCAATCTTCAGTTGCACATTGCCCAGATCACCCATCGCGTCGATTTGGTAGTAATGGTCGCTGCCAACCTGCTGGGCCCGAGCATCCAACTCCACCGACACGCGGGTCCACCGGACTGTCTCCACATCGATCCGGATCCACTGCCCCATCCACTTCTGGGGCTCCTTCAACAGATCCGTTGGACTGACCTCCACCGCCGACGCTCGCATCGCAGACGCAATGGGCCCCAGCGGTTCGCTGCTGATGGGAATCGAACCGGCTTGATGCGCCGCCCCAATCATCGAGAAGAAAACCTGAGAGTCCGCGTCCATCAAAGGTCGGCGACTGAGCGACACAATCTCGGGCAATCGCGAGATGTCCACATCCAACTCGCTGAGCACCTGCCAGCCGAGTGACTCCGGTTGCACCGGATGCCAACGGAGATTTCCAGCCACGGCAATCGCCGGCGTCTTGTCGCCACCTTGAAGTGCAACCCCGATGCCCGACAACCGGTCGCCCACCGCAACCTGCTTTGGCAACGGCGCGGCAACCACCTGCCTTTGCGACCCCGCTTCATCCGCCAGAACCAATTCCACCAACTGACGCAGGCCCAAGAACTCCGTCAGCTCATCCGGAACGGCCACAAACTGAAACGACTCAATCTTTCCGTCGATCTCAACGGCATCGCCCACTGAAACAGATGATGGTGCCAACTTGGGGCGCCGCTGATCCAACGTGGATTCCGACAGCCGCTTCAACCGGAACACCAACTTGGCTTGTTCGTCTCTGGCCGCGTTGCCATTGCTGCCCGTCTGCATCCGATCGCCGAGTCGTTTCAGTCGCTCGACGTCAAACCCTGACAACAGGTTCAATAGCGACGAGTCACCTGCCCCGGTGCCATTCTCTTCCACACGGTCCATTGCGTCGGCCTGGGGCGCGACACCCCAAACCTGATTCACTGTCAACGACGAGAACCCCAACGCCAAACACGCCACCAGTGGCAAGGTGACATGATCTTGCTGGCGTCGGGCCCGCAGACGCCGGTGCGAGACCGCCGAACGCCACATCACCAAGACTCCGATGCCCACGCCAATCAAAGTCGCAATCACGACAATCATCCCCAAGGACAGCGGACGGGACTTCTCCTGCGACTGCACCCCCGAACCTTTCATCGGCACAGACTGAATCGCGGCCCCGACAACAGGGTTGCCGTTGGACCGGACTGCTTGCACATGCCCCACGACAACGGGCGTGAGCTCCACCCCGTCCGCGGATTGATACGAAAGCCGCTTCACAAATTCCCCCTCGACGACAATTGTCGGCAGCGGTGAATCCACATCCACGGCACCGCTGGACGTTGGATCACTCACAAGGGCGGGCACCAATTCGCGAATTCCGCTGGGCAATTCAGGAACGATGACCAGCCAAGGCCGCAGGCTTCCGTCTTCGGGATGCAACCAACAATCCCAGTAGCGATCGATTCCCCATTGGTTCGCGTTGGCTTGGACGGAAACAATTCGCACTAACTTTCCGGTCGCACGCACCGTTCGGCCGCGGTAAACGTCGGGCTGCTGCAACAAAGGCAACACCCCCGTTTCCAGGACGGGCTCGAAGGGTGGCTCCGCTGTCCAAGCCTGCTGAGATCGGTGCAGCGCCAACGTCGCACACAGAGCGGGCTGATCCGCCGATCGCCAAACGGTTCCGTCGTCCACCTGAGCGATGAGCGAATCCTGCTCCATTCGGGTGGGAGTACGTTCGCCGTCTTCGAGCGTTTGGTCTTCTGAAAGAATTTGTTCTGCGACGGCAGCCTGAACCGTTTCCCACTCCGATAGAGCCTCTTGCGCGTCGGTTTTCTCGGCCAAACGCGAGGTTGTCTCCACTTGGACCGGGACCATCGTCTCGGGAAAGAAGATCGCATACACCCCAGGACGCGCCGCTTGCCTCATCACCATCAGGACCAATACCAACGCCAGCATCAACCGAAACAGCCGCCGGTAAGTTTGGGTGGGAAGGCCACCTCTCGCGCGTCGACGATAGAGATTGTCACGATTGATTTCGTTGGGGATACGCATGGTCACGCATTGGATTCGTGGACACATCCGGCCGCAAAAGGTTGCTCCCGGTACTTTCGCACTTTAATCTAGTCCTTTGCGATGCAACACAACCGCAAGGGTCGCGGCACCACCATCCGAAGCTCTTCTCCCATCTCGTCTGCACCCATTATGCCAGCACCGACTCCATCGTCTCGTCGCCGAACTCGACTAGCCATCCGGGTCGTTGCGGCGATGTTCTTCAGTTCCATTCTGCAGTCATCGTCCAACGTTGCCGCAGAAGGTGAACCCGCGGAAGAATTTTTGAAACGTCTTCGCTCGGCGGGCTACTACGAACTGGCCGATGTGTACCTGGATCGGTTGCCAAATGTCCCCGGCGTGGCCCCCAAGCTGCTTTCCGCGATCCCGCTCGAAAAAGCACAGACGTCGATCGATGCCGCGATCGCCTCCCGCAGCACCAGCCAACGCGACCAAGCATTCGAGAAAGCGGAATCGGAACTGCAGGCCTACGTGAACGCCAATTCGTCTCACGAACGAGCCAGCGAAGCCCGATCGATGCTGGGCAAATTGCAAATGGTTCGCGCAGCCCAATACATGAGTGGGGAGCTGGATTCCGACAAGCGAACCAAGGCCAGAGAGACCTATGCCAAGGCCGCCAAAACCTTCAACGACATCCAAGCGGATCTGAAATCCAAGTTGGAAGGCATGCAGGGCGCCAAGATCGATCCTGCCAAGGATCCCGACAAGGCAGCTCTGCGAGACCAGTATCGGTTCGAGTACTTGCTCGCTCGCCAAAACACGGGCGAAGCTCAGATGATGGGCGCGAAGACGTTCGAAAACCCAGCCCAAGACGGCAAGAGCCTGCTCGAAAAAGCGCTCGTCGAAATGGTCGAACTGAGCGAGAAGTATGAGAAGTACATCATCGGTGCGTCCGCCTATCACAAACGCGGTGACATCGAACGCTTGCTGGGCCGAAAAGAAAAGGCGATCGAAAGCTACACGCGAATGCTGGAACAGCAGGACGCCGATCCGCTTCGTGAACCCAAGATCGGGGCCACGATCGGACTGATCAAACTCGCGCTCGCAGAAGACCCACCGAACTACAAAGACGCGATCCAACAAGGCGAAGAGTTTGAAAAAACCCTGCGGCCCAACGAGAAGCGGTTGCCGATTTCGCAAGAACTGCGGATCGAGCTTGCCAAAGCCTTCATTGCCAAAAGCAAGGACGAGAAAGACACCAAACCCAACGAACGAACACGAGCGACCAGCGACGCCAGGCAACTGCTCTTGTCGGCCAGAAAAGTGGAAGGTCCTCACGCCGACGAAACCCAAACTCTGCTGGCCGAACTCGGCGTGGCATCCAGCGATGAAACCGTGGAACTTCCCACCGCTGACGACCCAGCCAACTTTGACGAAGCCTTCAGCTCGGCGAACCAATTGGTTCAAACGACTCAGTTGTTGAGCGAACAACTTCAAAAGCTGCAAGCGGACCAAGCTCCCGCCGACCAGATCAAGGAAGTCGAAGACTCCCTCGTCAACGCGCGTCAGACCGGGGTGATCATCCTGCGGCGTGGGTTGTCGATGATCGATGCCGAATCGGACACCATGCAGGTCAACGAAGCCCGCAAGTTCTTGACCTACTTGCTGCAACAGGAAAGCCACTTCCGGGACAGCTTTGTGGCTGGCCGTTTCCTCGCTCAGAACGCTCCTGGAACTGACGCGGGGTTGGTCGGTGGCGTCTTGGCACTGGGGTCCGCTCAAAAACTGATCACCCAGTCCGGCGATCGCGAAGCCGAGTACTGGTTGAAGGAATTGCAATCCGTTGGCGATTACCTCGTTCGCATCTGGCCGGATGATCCCAAGGCCGCCGCTGCGCAAGACATCATGGTGCGGTTGGCACTGAGCAACGATGACTTTGATGGCAGCCGAAAACTGATCGACGAAATGGCCGACGGACCACAAAAATTCATGCTGGCTCGGCTGCTCGGCCAATCGCTGTGGAACGACTCCATTCGCCTGATTTCAGAAGAGAAACCAGACGAATCGCAAGCACAAATGAACGCCGCCGCCAAGGAACTTCGAAAGGGACTCGACGGGATCTCAGGTGGCTTGGTGTCGATGGAAGCATTCCAAGCGGCACTCACCCTGGCCAAGATCCAAGTCCGAACCGATGCCCCCGATGCTGCTGTCCAAACACTGGACCACCCGAAATTCGGCCCCATCGCAAACCGATCGAAGATGGACAAGCCCTCCACTTCCATGATTTCCGATTTGTATCGCACGGAACTGCAAGCGGTGGTTGGGTTGATGACAACCAGCGACGAAGGCACGGACAAGTTGCTTGACCGTGCGGCGGGCGCAATCGATGAACTTCGTTCGAATGCCCAGGGAGCCGACGGCGAGAAACGTTTGGTCAGCACGTTCGTGTCGCTGGCAAACGACATTCGTCAACAACTCGACACGGCACCTCCGGCCAAGAAGACCAAACTCGTCGATGCGTTCCAGGTCTTCCTGACTCGCATCGCTGATTCGACGGACGACAAAGCGACCCTGCAATGGGTTGGCCAGACCCTGATGGAACTTGGTGAGGCCACCATGGCCCCGGGTCAAAAGAAAGCTGATGGTCAAGCCGCCGCGTTGCTGACGTCGGCTGCCGATACCTTCACCAGTTTGAAAGATCCTTCCGAAGCAGGCCTGACCAATCGATTCTTACTGGGCAAGACACAACGCCTGCGAGGCGAGTATTCGGCGGCACTCAATGAACTGGAAAGCGTTCTGAAGCAAAAATCGATGATGCTGGACGCACAAAAGGAAGCCGCGCTCACGTACGAACAATGGGCAGGCGAGTTGCAACCCAAATTGGCCGGTCGAGCCTACAAGTCCGCACTCAGTGGAGGTCGCCCTGGACCTGACAAAAAGAACACGATTTGGGGCTGGGGCCGGATCAGTCAACTCACTCAGCGAAACGAACAGTTCCGAGACATCTTTTTCGAATCTCGCTACCACGTCGCTCTGTGCCGTTACCTGCAAGGCAAATCGACGAACAGCGACGCCATCGTGGAACAAGCCATTCGGGACATCACCGGACTGGTTGTCCTATATCCCGAAATGGGCGGGCCGGAACAAAAGCAAAAGTTCGACGCGTTGCTCAAACAGATTCAACAAGCCGCTGGGCAACCCGCGACTGGCCTGAAGTGACGTTCCATGTCAATTCCATGTCCGGGGTAGCGAAACTCGTCAAGAGTTTTGAGCTGCACCCGGATTCGCCGAAAGTCTTGACGACTTTCGCTACGCCTTCACAACCTGCATTCACTCTTCAAGCACTGACATCCATGATTGCCACCGCTCGTCTTTCCATTCGCTGCAGTGCCGTTTTGCTCGGTTTGCTGATTGCGTCCCCCGTCATGGCGCAAACCGACCGGCTGTACCCGCGCGGTGGCGAGGTTGTCTTGGGAAAGATCAAATCCATCAGCAAGAACGGCATTGTGATGTCGGTGTCCGGCAAGGACCAAACGTTCAACGCCGGTGCGATTGAGAAGGTGCTCTTCCAAGGCGATCCCGGTGGCCTGACCCAAGGCCGTGAATTCGCAATCGACAATCAATTCGATCAAGCGATTGCAGAACTCAAGACTGTCGATGCCAGCAAACTGAACCGCGACCCTCAGAAAGCGGACTTCGCCTACTACGTGATGTACAGCCAAGCCCAACAGGCATTGTCCGGCAATGGCGACTTGCGAGCCTCGGCTACCGCCGCACTCAATTTCATCAAGCAAAACACGGGCTCCTGGCACTTCTACGACACAGCCAAACTGCTCGGTGACTTGGCGGTCAAGTTGGGTTCGTACGACCAAGCGTCGAAGTACTACGGGTCGCTTCGCAATGCTCCCTCGTCGGAAACCAAAATCGAATCGCTGTATCTCAATGCGTTGGTCAAACTGAAACAAGACAAAGACGCCGAGGCCGCCAGCGACTTGCAAAAGATCGTCAGCATTGGTGTCCAATCGCCCGAGGGTGCGCGCCTGCAGACGCTGTCCAAAGCAGCCCTGGCCATCGCCACGGCGAAACAAGGCAAAGGGCAAGAGGCACTCGACATGGTCAACGAACTGATTGCCAAGTTGAATCCGACGGACACCGAGACCGCCGCTGAGATCTACAACGCTCAAGGAGCCAGCTACGCGGCCATGGGCGACACCGAAGGAGCCTTGCTCGCCTACCTGCACACCCAACTCATGTTCTCGACTCACCCCGGCCCGCACTCCGAAGCTCTGAAGCAACTCGCGGATCTGTGGACCAAAGTCGGCAAACCCGACCGCGCCGCCGAAGCCCGCTCCGAACTGCAACAACGCTACCCCGGCCTAAGCGGCTGAGATGGCCTCGGGGCTTCCGCCCCGAGCTAACGATGACGGCCCCCTCCGGGGCGAATCTGCGTCCAAGGCTCCGGAGGAGTCCTCGTGGATAGCTCGGGGTGGAAGCCCCGAGATGGCAGGTCAAGCGAATCAGCTCAGGCGAACATGTCCGTCACGATCCGTGAAGGCTGGGTCACGTTGGACAATCGTTGCGGCAGGCCCTGGCTCATGTAAGTCAGTTTGTGATGATCGATGCCCAGCAGATGCTGAAGCGTCGCGTGCAAGTCGTGAGGCGAAACTTTGTTCTCGACCGCCTCGTAACCGATGTCGTCGGTGTGCCCAATCGAAACGCCTGGTTTGATTCCGCCACCCGCAAACCACATCGTGAACGAACCCGGATTGTGGTCGCGACCGATCAACTTCATCTCGCGACCGCCACGATTCTCTCGCATCGGTGTTCGACCAAACTCGCCGCCCCAGACAACCAACGTGTCTTCCAGCAGGCCACGTTGATCCAAGTCTTTCAGCAGCGCCGTCATCGGCTGGTCGACTTCACGACAACGATCGTGGAACCCTTTGTTGATCGCTTCGTTGGCACCGGCACCGTGGGAGTCCCAACCCCAGTGAAACAGTTGAATGAAACGCACGTCGCGTTCAGCCAGTCGGCGAGCGAGCAAACAATTGTTCGCAAACGATTCTTCGCCGGGTTTGGTCCCGTACATCGCATGAACGTCGGCGGTTTCCTGAGTCAGGTCAAACGCTTCGGTCGCACTGGTCTGCATCCGGAACGCCATTTCATACTGAGAAATTCGCGTCAGCACCTCGGCGTCACCGGTTTGCTCAAACGTTTCTCGGTTGAGTTTCGCCAGCGTATCCAATGCACGACGTCGCTGGACGCGGCTGACACCTTCCGGATTGGAAAGGTACAGCACCGGGTCGCCCTTGCTGCGGCACTGGACGCCTTGGTGCACGGAAGGCAGGAAGCCCGATCCCCAAACGCTCTTTCCCGCCGACGGTGTTTTGCCGCCGGAGACCAGGACAACAAACCCGGGCAGGTTCTGGTTCTCGCTGCCGAGGCCGTACATCGTCCATGCACCAAAGGACGCGGAGCCAAGATTTTGACTGCCGGTGTGCAACAGCAACTGAGCGGGACCGTGATTGAACTGAGTTGTGTGCATCGATTTGACGAAGCAAACTTTGTCGACCACCGATTGAAAGTGGGGCAGTCGATCGGAAACCCAAGCCCCACTTTCGCCATGTTGTGCAAAGGGGAATTGCGGCCCCAGCAATTTTGGGACGCCCTGAATGAAGGCGAAACGTTTTCCTTCTAAGAAGCTGGCTGGTGTGTCTTGCCCATCGAGTTGTTGCAAGTCCGGTTTGTAGTCAAACAATTCCAACTGGCTCGGTCCGCCCGCCATGTGCAGGAAGATCACACGTTTGGCTTTGGGTGGGAAATGCGGTGCCAACCTCGGTGCCGTGACACCGGATTGCGCGGCCTCACCGCGAACAGGGTTGGCTTGACTGCCCAACCACATCCCGGCCAAACCGAGCGAGCAGTTCTGCAAAAAGTGTCGCCGTGTTTGCCATTCCAACAAACCATGACGCACAGAGTCGTTGAGAGGATTCATTTGGTCAGTGCTTTGTCGAGATTCAAAATGGTGCTGGCCACAATCGCAAGTGCGTTCTGGTCCACGTTGAGTTTGCCGTCGCCTTGTGGGACGCCGCTGGTTTCGTCCAAGTCGTCGTAGAGTGCCTTCAATTCATGAAGTTCCCATTCCGTCGGTTGGCTTTGGGTCACCAGCACGAACATCCGAGCGATTTGTGATTCGATCAGATCGCTGGCGTCCATGGATTCCGCTGCGGTGGCTTGACCCACCAACGCGCTGCTACATTCGGCGTAGACGGGGTCATTCAGCGTCACCAAGGCTTGCAGAGGCGTGTTGGTCGCGATTCGCCGTGGTGCACACAGATCTCGCGTGGGTGAATCGAAGGTCAAGAAACTCGGGTAGGGACTCGTTCGTCGCCAGTAAGTGTAAAGCGCCCGTCGATAACGCTCGGGGCCGGCCGCCGTTTTCCAAGACGCCCCACTGTAAACGGTCTGCCAAACGCCATCGGGTTGGGGCGGCATGACGGACGGGCCACCGATTTGCTCGGTCAACAATCCTGACACAGCCAACGCTTGATCGCGAACCATCTCGGCAGTCAATCGCGTTCGCGGTCCGCGAGCCAACCACTGATTTCGAGGATCGGCCTGCTGCAGTTCTTTGCTGACGTGATGCGTTTGGCGATAAGTCGATGACAACACCAACTCACGCAGGAACGGTTTCAGGTGCCAACGGTGCTCGTCTCGCAGTCGCAGGGCCAGGTGATCGAGCAACTGCGGATGGGTCGGCTGCAGACCGCTGGATCCAAAGTCCTCTTGCGTTTCCACCAACCCAATTCCGAACAACTGAGCCCACACTCGGTTGGCCCAAACTCGCGGGGTCAGCGGGTTGTCATTGGAAACCAACCATTGTGCCAGGTCCAAGCGGTTCTTCACGTCCGCGGGACGAACCGAGGTGCCTTGGACGAAGGCCACGGGAATGGCCGGATCAACCTGTTCCCCATGTTCCATCCAATTCCCACGCACGAACACACGTGTGTCTCGCCCGGCGGATACCGGACGATTGGAAACGATTGGCAGCTTGGGACCTTGGACCTGCGACGCTTCCTTGCGGGCCTGTTGAAGCGACTCGCTAAGCTGTTTCCACTCGTCGCTGGCGAGCAACTGGCTGGCTTCCTCGTCCGATGTCGCGAACCATTCCAATCGACGGATCGGTGTGGCGACGTTTCCCGAGGTCGAGTGCGACTGACGCATGCTCAACCGCAGCGTTTGGATCGACTTCTCACTCAGTGATTCCCAGGAACTCGGTTCTCGCATCACGAACACGGTTTGCCGTGGTCCAGTCAGCTTCGGGTATTCGCCGGCACCCGACGCGTTGCCGCGAAGAACATCTTTCGGTTCAGTGCTGCCGGTGATCGCATCCACGATGACGCCGGCCCACTCGACCGGGGTCGCCTTGCCTTCGGCGTCGATCCATTCGGCAGTGAGTTCGCTGAGCACGGAACCTTGTTCGGGCCACTGAGCTGGATCATCGCTGAGCGGCAAGATGTCCAACTTCATCGCCGACAAAGACTGCTCACCCAATTGAGCTTGCAAACTCTCGAGATCCAGCTCGATCGTGTACTTCGTGCCAGGCGGGAAGGTGCCACCATCCGCGACAATCTGATTATCGACCTGCTTCAGTTTGCCGTCGGTGGTTGCAAACGAAGTTGGCGCAACCGACTGCCATTTCGCGGTGTGGGTGACGTTCCATCCAACTGCATTGCGTTGATGACGCAGCTCTTCGGCTCGTCGCTGCACACCAATCGCGTGTTCCAATTGTGATGGATCGTTGGGGATCCGAATGGTGGGATAATCATCTGGGAGATCCACATCCATCGTGTCGTTGAACATCGCCAACGATGCGTAGTACTCGTTGTGCTCGATCGGATCATACGGATGCGAATGGCACTGCACGCAACCAAAGGTGCTGGCCTGCCACACGGTCCAAGTCGTGTTGACGCGGTCGATCAACGCGGCGATACGAAACTCTTCGTCGTCGGTCCCGCCCTCGGTGTTGGTTTGCGTGTTGCGATGAAAGGCGGTTGCGATCCAGTCTTCCGCCGTCGCGTCTTCGACCAAGTCACCCGCCAATTGCTTGATGGTGAATTCGTCGTAGGGCATGTCGGCATTGAAGGCTTCGATCAACCAATCGCGGTAAGGCCACATGTCACGATGCGGATCTTTTTCGAACCCCATCGAGTCAGCGTAGCGAGCGAGGTCCATCCACACGGATGCCCATCTTTCACCAAAATGAGACTCGGCCAGCATCGCGTCGACCTGCGCCGCGTAGGCAGCTTCTTTTTCATTCGGCGAAGACGCTGATTCCAGCTTTGAGAGAAACCCCTTGAGTTGTGCTTCCGACGGTGGCAATCCAATCAGATCAAACGAGGTTCGCCGGAGCCACTGCTCCGCCGGTGCTTCTTCGCTCGGCGTTTGATCCTTGGCTTTCAAATTTGCCAGCACGATTTGATCGAGCGACTGGGTTCCCCAACTGGGGACCTCTTTGCTGGCCAGCTCGGAAGCGACGGAAGACACGGCGGGAGTCAACGGCGTGAGCGCCCACATGTTCTGCCACGGGGCTCCTTCGGCAATCCAGCGACGCAGCAACTCGATGTCTTCCGGCGACAGCGGATCGGGATGCTCATCCGGCGGCGGCATGCGAGTGTCGGCATCGTCGGTCGTGATCCGTTCGATCAGGATCGACGCGTCCGGGTCGCCTGGTTCCACGATCCATCCATCCGGCGGCAGGACTTGCTCAGGATAGATGAACGAGACGTCACCGGCTTGTTTCACCCCACCGTGACACGACGTGCAATTCGCGACCAGGATCGGGCGAATCTGGGAATTGAAATCAACCGGGGATTCGTCGCCGGGTGTGGGACTGTTTGCTTTGACTGGTTCCGCACCCGAAGCCACGTCCGCCACGACGCCACTCAGGCACAGGCAGCTTAGCAAGGCAAGCGGACCGATCCGCATGCCGCGTTCGAGGGCACATCTCCAGCGGAGCATGGACCTGAAATCACACCCCCCAAACACAGGACGAATCGGGGAATTCTTATCGGCTGGTAGGGAGATACCGGGGCAGAAATATGGCATGGAGGGAGGTCGAGGCGGGTTTCTGGGCGGAAGCAGAACACGCGTATTATAGAGGGATCGCAGCTCTCTCGAACTGCAAATCCCCGCATTGTCCTGTTGGCCCTTGCAGAACGAGGTGATGAACGCCACACCACGTGAATAGCGGAATCGTTTCAGAACACGTTTCGCGACCGCGAGACCGCTCGCTGATGACGCGTGAAACAGCATTTGTGAAACAACAGCATCAAAAAGCGAAGCCCTGGGGACTTAGGCAGACCCGAGAAGGTTTTCCGAAGGCGGTGCCTCTAACGATTTTTCCAATTTTGACGTTTTTGGATGCAGGATCTCAACAAACCGGGTCGATACGAGTGGTGAGCCGGTGATTCTCGACCGACGGCGCGACGTGACATGCACTTGTCCGTCTGCCCAACGGGGTCGAGCCTCACCTCCCCCCCGACTCCAGCTATTGATGGGTGACGCCCGTGTCAAAACGTCTGTTTTACTTCTGTATCTTTGGGTCGCTTGCCGTGATGGCAGCCCCTTTGCATGCACAAACCAACTCAACTCGGTCGAGCCAATCCGGTTCGGTCCGCGACGCGAGCTACATCGAGCAGAACGCTCGAGCTTCGTGGCAGCCGGTCCGAGACCTCTCGCAAAAAACGACCTCGCAGTCGACCAACGCGAATCGCCCCCAGTCGGCGAACGTTCGCTTGGTGGACCACACGTCACCTTTGCCTTCTCCGCCCATGCCGCCTTCGATCCACCCGATCATTGAAGAGGGCTCCATGACGCACTCCATGCCATTGGACGGTCAGGTCATCTACGACCCGATGCTGGACGGTGGTTGCGACTCCATGCCAATGGGCAGCTGCGGATGCGGCGACCATGGGTGCGATGGCGGTTGCGGTTCACTCAGCTATGGCGGATGCGATGGCATCGGTTGCGGCAGTGGTGTTTGCCACAACGGCGATCCGATGTGCGGCGAATACAACGACTGCGACGCGATGCGTCCCTGCATGACACTTTGCTGGCCACAAGACGGATGGTTCTCCGCTGAGTACCTGATGTGGTGGCAAGACGGCATGTCGTTGCCACCTTTGGTGTCCACCGACGTGTTGCCATCGCAACGTTTCCCGAATGATCCGGGTCGCGTGTTGTACGGCGGAGAAGATGTCTTGACCGACAACATGGACGGCTTGCGTCTGAAGTTCGGATTCTGGTTGGACAAGTGCCACACCTGGGGCATCGGTGCAGAAGGTTTTGGAATCGGGGAAGAAACCGACAGCTACCGTGCCAGTGGTGCAGACTCACAATACCTTGGTCGTCCCTTCATCAACGTGGCCAACGGCAGCGTCGAAGATCAGCAACAAGTCGCTTTCCCGAGCCAACTTGCGGGAACCGTGGCCGTCGATGTCGACAGTCGCTTGCGAGGCTGGGGAATCAACCTGCGTCACCTACGCCGCAGCGAAACCAGCTGCAGCCAAGGCGTCTTCTGCGGTTGCCCGGAACACACCTGTGAACGAATTGAATACCTGATCGGATTCCGCCAAGTCGAACTGCGTGAAGGCGTTCGAATCACCGAAGACCTCACCAGCATCCCATCAGGCACCGCAGCGGTGATGCAGTACGACATCTTCGATGACTTCCGGACTCGCAACCAGTTCAACGGGTTGGACCTGGGTTGGATGTACAAACGAACCCGCGGTTACTGGACCTTTGATGCCCTGATCCGCTTGGGCGTTGGCAACACTCGCCAACGAGTCACCATCGACGGTGAAACATCGATCGACGGTGCGGCAGCTCAAAAGGGCGGTTTGCTGGCTCAGAACTCCAACATCGGCGAATACAGCCGCGACGAGTTCTCTGTCCTGCCACAACTTGACCTGACACTGGGGTACCAAGTCACGGATCAACTGCGAGCCACGTTCGGATACACGTTCCTGTACTGGTCCAACGTGGTGCGACCTGGCGATCACATCGACCGCCGCGTCGACACGGCTCAATTGCCCAACGGTGCAGCCAGCACGGTCTTGGCTGACTACCCGGCCTTCGAATTCGACAACTCCGACTACTGGGCCCAAGGCATCAGCTTCGGTGGCGAGTACCGCTGGTAAAGAACACGTCCAGAGGCTTGGCAAGGCCTGCTGATTCGACCGGCAATCCCGAGTGGGGTGCTGGGAGGAACAATTCGAAAAATTCCGCTGACTCGCAATGAATCAGCTGACCCGAATGAAGCAAACATGCCGATTACACCGAAGCCGAGGGATTCGGAGCGGTGAAGAATGAAACCATTCGCCGGGTGAGCGCATCCAAGGCCCCACCCAGCCACGAGCCGGTCGCGTCATCCCAGATGATTTCGCGTGGCAGGCTCCGGAGACGCACGCTCCCCCAACAAGACAACAGTTTCCAGGGAATTGGACATGATCTTCCAACGCATGATCGACCGTCTGACCGGTCAAAACCGTCGCACCAATCAAGCTGATCAAGCGAAATCCAGTCGTCGTGGTCGTCGCGGACAACGGCGTCTGAGACTGGAATCCCTGCAAAAGCGAGAGCTGATGGCCGCCGACCTGGGTGCGATCAGCGGCATCGCCTACATCGACAGCGATGGAAGCGGATCAATGGACGGTGGCGAACCAGCCATCGAGGGTGCGTTGATCACCTTGTACCGTGACGCCAACTCCAACGGAACGCTGGAAATCGGCACCGACGTGGTGGAAGGCTCCGTCACCACGGTGGCCGATGGTGAGTACCGCTTCACCAACCTGGACGGCTCCGACGCCACGGGCACAACAGCCACCGGTGTGTACTTTTTGACTCAAGAAGACGCCCCGGGTGGTGCTGACCTCAGCGGATTGGTCTTCCCTGACACCGCGACCGTGACCATCACAGACGACACCGGTGTGACCGCCGCCACCATCGATGCGTTTTCCATCGACCAACCATCCCAACCGATCACCGAGACGGTCGCCGGCAGCACCACCACCAGCAGCAGCGGTGCGTTGACCTCGGGTGGCGATGTGATCGGCGACGAGCGAGACGTTGAGATTTTCCTGGATGCAAGAACCAGCGGCGACAGCCAGTTCGAGATCGTCACCGGTTCTGGTGAACTGGTCTTCAGCAATGGTGGCGACGTCACCGCAACCCTGCTCGTGCAATACGACGGGGTGGACGCCGATGGCGGTGCCCTGGTTCTGGACCCAACGGGACTGGGCAGTGCCGATCTTTCTGACTCGGACAACGCAGCCGGGATCGTCCTTTCGGTCCGCAGCGACCAAGTCGTGACCGACGGTCTGGAAATCCGAATCTACACCGACGCCGCCAACTTCTCGACCGCCCAACTGGACCTGCCCAGCAACATCGGCCTTGCTCAAGAGTTGTTCGTCCCTTTCAGTGCCTTTTCCGACACCGGAACGGGTGCCGACTTTGGTGACGTCGGTGCGATCGAAGTCTTCGTGGACGGTGTTGGCAGCAATGCCGGCGGCGGAGCTCCAAGCTTGGACCTCTTCGTTTCGGTCCTGGAATCCCAACGCAGCAACGAAAACGTCATCAACCTGGCCAGCATTCAGCCCATGGAATTGGGCGGTGAAATCTTCATCGATGATGGCGGCGGAACCAACCAAGCCAACCAAAACAACGGCGATCGCGATGCCGGCGAACCCGATTTCCCCAACCCCGGTGTGGGCAATGAAATCGTGGTCGAACTGTATGCATTGAGCGGTCCAGCCGACACGGTCGATGCTGGCGACACGCCGATCGCAACCACCACCGTGACCGGCGGCGTCACCACCGGCGCCTACACGTTCACCACGCTGACCAGCGGCGATCCACTTGGCCCTGGAACCTACGCCGTTGTGATCCCTGAGTCCGAATTCGCAACGGGCCAACCACTCTTTGGGCACTCCGCCAGTGGCACCGCAGCAGCGGACACCGACCTGAACGCCAACGACGACAACGATGGCACCTATGTCGATGGAATCGGCTTGGTCAGCGGTGCCATCACGCTGGAAGTCAACGGCGAACCCACGACCGACGGCACCGACAACAACACCAACTCCACCGTCGACTTTGGTGTGGTCCCCAACACGGACTTGCGAATCACCAAGTCGCTGGTCACCGCCTCGTCGAGCCTGATCGCAGGCGGCACCGCCGTGTTTGACTTGGTGATTGAAAACCTGGGACCCACCGACGCGACCGATGTGAACGTCGAAGATTACATCCCTGAAGGATTGACGTTCGATCGCGTCGAAGACAGCGGCGGCGGTGCCGTTGCCACCACCACCACGACCGAGGTCGGCGGAGCCGGTCGCGAAATCCGCACCTTCAGCGTTGGTGCCTTGGCAGCCTCGGGATCGGTGACCTACCGAGTCTTCACCGACATCGACACCGACATCACGGCGGACCCTGAAAACGAAGCTCACGTCAGTGGGTATGAAGTGGAGGTCGACAATGACCCCACCAACCCAGTCGACTCCGACCCGTTGCTGAACAACGTTTCGCTGGCCAACGCGGACGTTCCGATCGCAACGTTGAGCGTGACCAAAACGGATAACTTGACGACCGTCACCGCGGGCAACCAACTGACCTACGAAATCACGGTCACCAACACCAGCTCCGACAACGCGATCAACGTCACCGCGTTGGACACGCTGCCCGCAGGAGTCTCGTTTGTCTCGGCCAGCTTCACCGACGGTGCGGGTTCAGCCAGCCTCGTGACCGCGGGTCCCGACATCGGCAAGATCCAAATGGTCTTGGGTGACTTGGCCGCCGGGGAAGACGAAACCATCGAGATCATTGTCACGGTTGATCCCACCATCGCCGACGCAAATTCGCCGCTGGACAACTCGGTCACCGCATCCGCAGACAACGCTCCCGATGTCACCACCAATGACACCACCGACGTTGTTCGAGAAGTCGATGTGACGGTCGCCAAAACCGTCGTCGAAACTCGGATTCCAGATGATCGCACCGATGGCGATGACTCCGATGACATCATCGACAGCACCTCACCATTCCAAGTTGTTGCCGGCGGCTTTGTGACCTACCAAGTCGTGGTCAGCAACGCCGGACCGTCCGAAGCTCGCGGAGTTTCGGTCGTCGACATCTTGGACGATGGCCTGTCCTTGGTCGCAGGCAGCTTTGATGCTGGAACGTCCGGGGTCACCGTGATCCAAACAGGTCAAACCCTGACCTTCACCGTTCCAAACCTGGACCCGAGCGAATCGCTGACGTTTGAATTCGAAGTCGGAATCGGCTCGGATGAATTCGATGTGATCGCCAACACAGCCACGGTCAGCACCACGGATCCGGAATCGGACTCCAACAACAACACGTCCACCGTCAACATCGATCCCGATGCTCGCATCGACTTGATCCTGGAAAAGACGGCGGCGGAAGCCACCGTTGTCCCAGGTGCGGACACCGTGACCTACACCTTCACAGTCTCGCATGACGACGACAGCGTTTCCGATGCAATCAACTCTCGCGTCACCGACACGTTGCCAGCCGGACTGTCCAACGTGGTGATCACCGCGGCTGGTTCTTCGACTTCCAACTTCAACACCACCACTCGTTTGTTGGAAGTCGAATACGCCTCGATTCCTGTTGGCACCACGCGGACCTTCACGGTCACCGCGGACGTGGATCCCACCGTGACAACGGACCTGGTCAACTCAGCGGCCGTCGCAGTCCCTGGGGTGACGGAACTGGATAGCACCAACAACACCGACACCGTCACCGTGGCGGTGACTCCTGAGTTCGATCTGACGATCGCCAAAACCGTCCAGGGCGGTGCCACCACCTTCGGTCCCAATGACACCGTGACGTTCAACATTGTGGTCTCGCACGACACCAATGACGACGGCACCGAAACCGACAACGGCGAAAGCCCCTCGACGGCAACCGGTGCGATTGTGACCGACACCTTGCCCGCGGGGCTGACATTCGCCTCCGCCACCTCAGGCGGTGCCGCCGTGACGCCCACCAGCACCACCAACGGTGTGATCGTCTTCCCTGAATTCGACCTTGCTCCTGGCACGACTCGAACGCTGACCATCACGGCAACCGTCAATGACGACGCCTCCGGTTCGATCACCAACAACGTTTCGTTGGCGACCGACACCGGTGAAACCCAAACGGACAACAACTCGGCATCCGTGCCCGTCACCGTGGTTCCAGAAGCCAACGTGCGAGTCACCAAGACCGTGGACGTGACGACGGCTCAAACCGGTGTCCAACTGACTTACACCGTCAATGTCTTCAACGACGGTCCTTCGCCAGCAGCAGCCGTCACGGCGGTTGACACTCTGCCAGCCGGACTGACATTCGTCAGCGGCACAGGACCCAGCGGAGCATTGTCGGCAACCGGTCAAACGGTCACGGTCAACGGCGGCACGATTGCCTCAGGCAGTTCGTTCCAGTTCACCATCATTGCTTCTGTCAACGACGGCGTGACGGATGACCAAGTCAACAACGTGACGGTCTCCACCACCACCGCGGAAACCAACACCACCGACAACACGGCTTCCGCAACCACCGCCATTGACCAAGCCATCAATGAAATCTCGGGCAACGTGTACCGTGACGCCAACGGCAACGGTGTTCGGGACACAGGCGAGATTGGGTACGCCGGTGTTCAACTGCAACTGACCGGCACGCTCACCGACGGCAGCACGTTCACTCCCGTGACAGTGACCACGGATGCCAATGGTGAATACCTGTTCGAAGACTTGTTGCCTGGCAAGTACCAAGTCACTCGTCTTTCCCTGCCAAGTGGCACCAGCGATGGGCCGGAGTTCCCAAGTGCCTCGGAAGGCACCTTGGGCAATGGCGAGAGCATCGACGACATTGACGTGGGTGGGACCAACCCAACAGTGGTTGCCCTGACCGACTTCACCGTCGTCGACAACAGCAAACGCAGCTTCCTGGCTTCGTTCATGCAAACACCAGGCGTTCAGAACCGTCCGACGGATCGTTGATCCATTGGACTGAAGCGAACTCGCGACAACAAATCGATGCCGGGCAACGGGGAGCCGGTGGAACGCTCGGATCGATTTCGTGAGTCAAGCCCGGCCTTTTTCGGGGGGAAAAGGTCGGGCTTTTTCATGCGCCCATCGTCAATCTCTGGCGAGTGAATCCCGTCGGCCATCGAGCGCGTCCACGCGTGGGAAGGCGTCGTCCGATCTCTCTCGCAGAGCTCCCACGAACAGCTCCTGCAATTCTTCCGCACATCATCCCGGGACCTTGCGAGTCAGGCCTGTTTCACAACGGTTGCATCGTTGGAATTGACCCAGGATCCTCGTTTGGTCTTGACGCCATGGACTTGGATTGACGATCCGTTCGGTTGGACACGCCAAAATCTTGAGCGAATCCGATCTAGAACGGAAAAAAAATGCCAGCCCCGACCAATCTACGTTTCGCGTCCCACGCTTCACGCTCTCTCAGCAAACCATTCACTTGCGGCGCAATCATCGCCTCGCTGATTTTATTGCTGAGCTTCGGATGTGAAACTCAACGCGTGCAAGCTCAACAGTATGCGGTCGTCCCAGTCAGTGGTAACAACCTCGATCCCTACGCCACCGCGGCCTACAATTCCGGCACCCAAGGTGGCGGATTCTTAGCAGGGTTTCCGAGCCAATCGTTCCCGAGCAACCTGTTGGCTCCCACCGTTGCCACGCAGGATCGGTTCTGGTTGCGGACCGACTACATCCGCTGGTGGGCCGACGGCATGGACACTCCTGCTTTGGTCACGACCAGCCCCACGGGCACCGCTCAAACCGATGCAGGTGTGTTGGGACTAGCAAACACCCAAACCTTGTATGGCGGCGAAATCAACGATGAAAGCACCAACGGCATCCGGTTCCGCGGTGGGTTCTTCGTCACACCCGCCTCGGCATTCGGAATCGAAGGAGAATTCTTCCGAATCGGATCGAATGAATCCGGCTTCAGCCGCGATGGCGGAACTCAAATTGTGGCTCGCCCATTCTATCGAACCGACACCGACATCGAGACGTCTCAGTTGATCAACTATCCCGGCGTGGTCGACGGCAGTTTGTCGGTCGGGGCCAGTTCCAAACTCAACTCCTACCTGGTCAACGGTCGGATTGCTTTGTGTCCAACATGCGGCGGCAACTGCGTGACCTGCCGCAACACCGACCGAGTCGATTGGCTGATCGGGTATCGACACATCGAACTGGACGAATCGCTGACGTTTTCAGAATCACTCGAATCGCAACTCACCGCCGCCCCCGGCACGATCAACCTGAACGAAGCGTTTCGGACCAGCAACGAATTTGATGGTTTGCAACTGGGAGTGGTCTACCAAGCCAACCTGGAACGCATTTGGCTGGAAAGCCTCTTGCGTGTCGCGGTGGGAACGACATCCCAAACCGTTTCCATCAATGGGAACACCACCATCACCGAATCGGGAGTGACCGACGAATACACCGGCGGCCTCTACGCTCAACGAGACAATTCGGGCACGTTCAGTCGCGATGAGTTCACGATGGTTCCCGAAGTCGGGTTCACGCTCGGCGTGCACCTCACCAGTTGCTTGGACGCGACGGTTGGATACACGCTGCTTTACATGCCGAACGTCGCTCGCCCAGGTGACCAAATCGACCGCGATGTCGATCCCGACCTGCTGGCCCCTCCCGGCATCGTGACCTCGCCTTCCCGTCCTGAATTCCGATTCATCCAAAACGATTACGTGGCGCACGGCCTGAGCATTGGTGGTCAACTGCGATTTTAACGCGACAGTCAAAACGACCAGGTCGGCTACACTGAGTGAAATCCACAACGTTGATTTCACTTCTGCAGTGACGAGCCATGTCCAAATGGACCGAACCGGTCGCCTCCTTTTCTGCCAGCCTCGTCCTGCTTCTTCTGCTAGCGATCTTGGGTTGCGACCGCCAGGACTCGTCCACCAAAGTTTCGCCCCTCCCCTCTCGCTCAGCTGAACCTGCCGAGTCCTCTTCCGCGAAGACGCCGCCGCAGACCGGGACGGACTCAGCAAACAATGCAGCCCCCTCCCTGTTGCATGCCCAACGTCTCCTTGCATCGGGGAACCCCTCGGGCGCTCTGACAGAACTGCGATCGCTCTTGCAATCGCAACCCGATCAACTGGAATTGATCGCGTTGACAGCCCAAACCGAACGGTCCCTGGGCAACCTCGACGTTGCCATCGAGTTGCTGGACGAATCCGCCGAACGTTTGCCGCAGCACCGCCCCACGCTGCTTGCCAATGCAGCCGCTTGGCTGGCGGAAAGCGGCGACTACAACGCTGCCATCGACCGACACAAGCAACTGCTCGAGTCAGCTCCCTCCAATGTGAATTCGCTCCGTTCCATCGCAGCCCTTCAAAACGAACAAGGCAATCGTTTCGAAGCCAACGAGCACCTTCGACGCTTGGTTCAACACTCGCCGATGACAACGGTGGAACTGCTCTGCTTGTTGGCACCCGATCAACAAATCCATGACAGCCAACACTCACGCGCCAAGCCATCCCAAAAAGCCCTGGCAATGGCTCGCGAGAAGCTTGACGACAATCAATTCCAACAGGCCATGGACGTCCTTGAAAACGCTCCCGGTTTTGCGACGGACGAACCAGCCTTGCTTGCACTGCGGGCAAGAATCTTGGCGGAGATGGGAAGAACCGAGGAAGCATCCTCTGCTTTTGCGGAAGCTCCCGACGAATGCCAACGGTTTCCCGACCACTGGATGGCGATCGGGACCTGGTACCAGGCCAACCGAGAATGGACGTCAGCGAGCCAAGCCTTCCAGCGGGCCGTTGAACTGGAACCACTTCACGAGTCAGCGTTGCGACGCCTCAGCACCGCGCTGCGCGGCCTGAACTCCGACCCAGCCGCTTCCCGTGTGGAAGAACGCGCCCAACTGGCAAAGGATCTGGCCGAGCTCGCGACTTCCACCGTGACTCGACGAGGCAACGTCGGCCGAGCCTGCCAAATCTTGGCTCAACAAGTCACCTCCGTCGGACTGCCGTATGAATCGCTCGCTTGGCAGTTCAACGCCATCGCATACACCAACCCGCAACAGGCTCGAGTCGATCAACACCTCGCTGCGTTGAGCCAGCTGAAACAGACCATCAACTCTGCCGATTCCTTGCTCGCTCAACGCGTCGGGTTGCCCCCCGCGACGCCCCCCCAAACCGATTGGAAGTCGCTCGTCCGTTCACGAGGACCGACCGTGCCAGCCTCCGACACACCACTTCAACAAACGCCCAACGACGAACCATCGATGCAACCACACTTCGCAAATGTTGCTTCGCAAACTGGCCTGACCTTCCAGTATCGCAATGCCAACCCGCCCGTCGAAAAGCATTTCTTGCTGCACCAACCACTCGGCTCGGGACTGGCCTGCTTCGACTTTGATCTGGATGGGAACACCGACATCTACGCTGCCCAGGGCGATGGCAACGCAACCGAGCCCGGACAATCCGCCAACTACCTCGCTCGTCACCTGGGCTCATCGTTCGCAGACGCTACCGCCTCCGCCCACGTCGATGACCGCGGGTATTCGATGGCGGTGACAGCGGGTGACTTCAACCAAGATGGATTCGCAGACCTGGTGATTGGCAACATGGGACGCAATCGCCTGTTGATCAACCAAGGCGACGGCACCTTTGGATCCGCTGAGGTGGATCAAACGTGGGACCAAGGGATCTACACGACCGGGTTGGCCATTGCGGACGTGTCCGGTGACCATTTGCCAGACATCGTGGAGATCAACTACGTCGACGATGAACGAATCTTTGATTCGATCCAATTCGCTTCCTCCGGAAACCCGATTCGCTTGCCCGGTCCGATGCAGTTCACCGCCGCGGCAGACCGTGTCTTTCTCAGCAGTCCAAGCGGATCACTGGAAGGCCACGCCCTTCGCGAACTCTGCCCCACCACATCAGAAGCACATCGCGGAATGGGTTTGGTGGTCGGTGATTTTGATGCCGATGGCAGCAACGAAATCTTTGTCACCAATGACCAAACTCAAAATCAACTCTGGGATCGCGACGCAACTTCAAACGTCACCTTTCATGACACAGCCGTTCTCAGCGGTGTCGCAAACGGGATCACTGGTCGCCCGCTGGCCAGCATGGGAATCGCGGCGGGAGATTTTGATGGCAACCACACTCTCGATTTCCACGTCACCAATTTCGATGACGAATTGTCCAATCTCTATCTGCAACAAGCAGACCACCTTTACACCGATGCCGTCTTCTCAAGTGGTCTCGAAGAACACTCTCGGACGATGCTTGGGTTTGGAACTCAAGCCATCGACTTCGAGAACGATGGCGACCAAGATCTCGTCGTTGGCAATGGCGACATCGAAGATCGACGACCACAAAAGCAACACTTCCGGATGCCCACCCAGTTGCTGATCAATCACAATCACCGTTGGATGGCAACGCAGCCCGCCGATGTCAGCGGCTACTTTGCCAACCAGCACTTGGCCCGCTCCGTCGCCCGACTCGATTGGAATCGGGACGGTTTGGTTGATCTCTTGGTCGGCGACTTGATGGAACCTTTGGCACTGCTGGAGAACCAAACCAAGACGATCAACGACTGGCTGCAACTGCAGCTCATCGGCACCAACTCCGAACGAGACGCGATCGGCGCTACAGTGCAGGTGCAACTGAATGACAGCTCCATTGATCACGCGATCGTGACAGGAGACGGCTACATGTGCCGAAATGAAGCCGTTGTTTGCATCGGAATCCCTGCCAACCAAAGGTTGCACCGGATTGAAGTGAACTGGCCCAGTGGAGAGAAGCAAGCCTTCAACAAAGTAGATTTAAATCGACGAGGGTTGATCATCGAAGGACAGCCAAACATTCACTGGGTGAATTTCGCACCCCGCTCACCTTGAGCCAAACTCTTGCCAGCAACTTTCACAAGCGATTAGGCTTACCTGGTGTTAATCCATTCCCCTCATTGAGCCATACCATGAAAGCTACCAAGACCTTTTTCGCACTGCTCGTATTCGCTGGCACATTCTCTGTCATGGGCTGCGCTCCTGACGACAGCACCACTCAAATTGAACCGCCTGCTGAATTCAGTTACGACGACAGTTCGTACGAGCAAGAAATGGATGCTGCCACAGACGCGCAGCAAGACTAGTCACAGAAATTTCAAAAATTTTTATCTCCACCCAGCACTCTCTCAGTGCTGGGTTTTTTCATGCGCGAGCAACTGGCCTGTCCCGCGCCGACCACGTCGCAACTCGCACCCTCCCCATTCCTTGCCTGCGTTTCACCCGGGAAAAAAGCTCATTTCGCGTGTGTTTTCCTTCGCAGCAAACGACTCCGTCCTTTCACGCACCCTCCGCTTCCCCACCCGATTGAGAAGGCAGCAAACACCCCTTCAAAATTCGCAAGGAATCGTTCATCTACCCTTGCGCTTCATCTTACGCGATTCCAAGCCCCCTTAGATCCTCGTAACCTTCGCCCGTAAGACATAGCAGGGACCCGGCGAGTGTTTTCGCTCGCCATTGATTCCTGCACTCTCCTATTCTTCTCTATTCGTCTTTTGGAGCGCGAAATGGTTCGAAACCGAACAAAAGCTTCCGGCTTTACGCTCGTTGAGCTGCTGGTTGTCATCGCCATCATTGGTGTCCTCGTTGGGCTGCTCTTGCCCGCCGTCCAAGCTGCTCGTGAAGCAGCCCGTCGCATGCAGTGCGGCAACAACTTCAAGCAAATTGGCTTGGGCCTTCACAACTATCACTCCGCCTACAATGCTTTGCCGAAGCAAGCTGGCGGCACGTACCTTGATGGCGACCCAGGTGGTTCCGGCCCCGGGTTCACCACCAACAAGTTTCGCTTGAGCTGGTTGCCCGCCGTGCTACCGTTCATCGAGCAACAAGGTCTCTGGGAGCAAATCAGCAACCCTTACAACTTGGACATGAATGGCAACGCCATTGACCCAGGTTTCCCACCCATGGGCCCAGCACCTTGGGGCGGTTCCTACCGTCCTTGGTTCACCGAAGTCGGAACGTTCCGTTGCCCCAGTGATCCAGGTCGCGGTGCACCAGCACACGGCCGGACCAACTACGCCGCTTGCATTGGCGACAGCACGGACTGGGTCAACCACGGTTACATGCGTCACAGTGGTGGCAAATGGATCTTGACTCCCAACAATGGCCAAAACGCCAACGCAACCAACCGTGGCTTCTTCTACCACCGTCGTCAGCTGAAATTCCGCGACGTCTTGGATGGCTTGTCCAATACCATCGCGTGCGGTGAGATCGCAACCGACCTTGGTGACAACGCGATCACGACCAATGCTCGTTATGGAGTCGGTTGGGGAACGATTCACAACAACCCTGCTCACTGCCGTGACCAAGCCGGTTGGATCAACCCCGCCCGCCCCCAATTCTGGGATCCTGATGTTGCCGGCACTGGCAGCAGCGGAATCCGGACCGGCAACGCCGATTGGAAACGTGGTTTCCGTTGGATGGACACCCCGATCATCTACACCGGCTTCAACTGCATCTTGCCTCCTAATGCCGAAATCTGTTTCGGTGGATCAGGCGACTTCGACACCGGTGCTTGCCCACCCAGCAGTCGCCACCAAGGTGGTGTGCACGTGCTGATGGGTGATGGTGCAGTCCGTTTCGTGACCGATTCGATTGACTCGGGCAACATCCACAATGGCGTGGTCATGCTGGGTCAAACCGGAAACCGTGCTCCTGGCTCGGCCAGCCCCTACGGGTTGTGGGGTGCGTTGAGCACACGTGGCATGAAAGAAATCGTCAGCATCGACGATCTCTAGGATCCGACGACGAGGTGCGTTCAGCATCCCGAATCGTCGCCGATCAAACTTCGAACGGGCTCCGAATTTCTTTCGGGGCCCGTTTTTTTTGTGTTTGTACCTTTGTACGTGAACTCCTTCCCCTCGTTCTGCTGTAATCTCCAACAGGTACGCTTCGCAACTCGTTTTTCGATCCCTCATGAAATTCGGCGGCAACCTCGCTTTTATTCTTCTGATCCTTTGGCTGCCTGGATGCCGACCAAGTGATCCGTCCAATGCTACGCCATCAAGCGCTGGCCACGCCTCCATCGAGACGGATGCAGCTCCCAAGGAACACACCGCTGGTCGGCACGATGTGGTCAGTGACTCCGATCCCCATTCGTTCCGGCGACAAATCGCGGCCGCGGTCGCCGCCCGCGACCCCCAGTCACTGCGTTCCATCTCGCGTCAAGCAATGCTCACCGCGGGCGACCACGCCGACACCTACGAAGAACTCGGCGATGCCTGGAACGCGCTCGGCGAAACCAGCGATGCGATTGAGATGTTCGACACGGCCATCGAAGTCTCGGACCTGCCGGCTGCCGATTTGTTCGAGAAGACCGGTCATGCTTACATGGCACAGGGCCGTACCTTCGACACAATCGAATTGATGAAACGATGCGTGGAATTGCATCCCGACGATGCTGGTCGCAGGGTTTCACTGCTTGGTTTGATGATCAGTCAAGCGCTGGAGCGGGATGCGATGGTGCACTTGCAATACCTGATTCAACGAGGACAGGCAGGTATCTCGGAACTGGTGATCGTCAGTGACTCGTCGCGTCCGCAGGCGGATGACAAGATGTGTGAGCAAGCCCTCAAACTCAACCCCTCGGACTTGCGGCCTCAATACGCGATGACTCGATTTGACGCCTACAACCATCGCTGGGCAAAAGTCCTCGAGCAACTGAAACCTGTCGTCAAGCAGCACCCTGAATTCACACCTGCCTGGGCTTTCTTGACTCGAGCCGCCGTGGAAGAAAACGACACCGAAACCCTTCAGAAGATTGCCCTCCAACCCTTTGCAGATGACTACGAGGAACACCCGCAAGTGTGGCTGGCTCGTGGTGTCTGGGCGAACCGAAACGGCGATTCCTCGCTCGCCGTCGCAGCTTTCACAGAAGCGGTGCGGCTGGACCCGAATCACCACGAAGCACTGACCAAGCTGACCGCGGCCTTGGCCAGTGCAGGCAACCTCGACTTGAGCCAGAAAGTGGCGGTTCGAGCCGGGCGGGTCAACGAGTTGCGAGACGCCATCGATGGTTTCCTTGGCTGGCGTCGCAACTCACAACGCCTGGCAGTTGTTGTGGCGGAGAAACTGCAAGCCCTGGGGCGGCACTGGGAAGCCGTGGTTTGGCTGCGGGCCGCTTTCGCATTACCACAAGACCCTGCGGAAAACCTGCAGGACACCTACGCGGCCGCTCGAAGCCAACTGACCGGAAAAACCCCCTGGCAAACCTTTGACACGCAGTGGTTGCCAACCAAGTCCGATACCAGAGAGCGACTCGCCGCGGCGGCGGAGCGTGGATGGTTCAGGCGTCTGTCAGAGGACGACCGCTCCACCTTGGAAGCTTCGAACACGCCCAAACGCCCGGCACCCGCACGTACAATCCGTGATCGCGGGTACCGGTTGATCGATGAAGCGGCCAACCGAGGTCTGAACCACACCGTTGGTCTGCAGCGTCCACGACCAGAGGACGGGCTGTGGCTGTGGCAATCGGGTCTGGGTGGCGCCGGGGTGCTGGACCTCGACTTGGATGGCTGGCCCGATCTTCACCTGACAGCAGCAGGTGGCACACCCGGTCGACGCGACAGCCAACCCAACACCACCGCCCGCAATTTGGCAGGAACTTTCATCGATGTCTCCTCCGCCAGCGGCTTGGCTGACACTGGGTTCACGCAGGGAGTCGGCATCGGCGATTTCAACGCAGATGGTTTTCCCGATTGCTTGATCGCAAACATCGGCATCAACACCCTGTATCAAAACAACGGGGACGGAACCTTCACCAACGTCACACGGTGGATGTTTGATCGTCCAGACGATGCAATGACTTCCGACAGCGAAGCTCGAACTGACGTCGGCACCGATCCACGAAACACCTGGAGTTCGTCGACTGCGATCGCTGACATCGACCACGATGGCCTCGCAGATTTGATCGAAGTCAATTACTGCGGCTCCTCCTCACCCTATCAAACACGTTGCCTCGATCAGACAATCCAGGCATACCGTTCGTGTCAGCCAACCACCTTGCCTGCCGAACGCGATCGTGTTCATCGCAACCGTGGAGTCCTCAAGGGTTCGTCTCACTTTGAGGATCAAACCGACCTTTGGTTTGCCAACAGCGACCCCGGTCGCGGGCTTGGAATTCTGGTCGGACAGATTGACGGTGCCGATGGGTTGGACGTCTACATTTCCAACGACATGACCGCGAATCATTTCTGGCGATTTGAACCGGCGTCGAAGTCACTGCACGAACAAGCCACCATTCGCGGACTCGCCTTCAACCATCAATCCGCCGCGGAGGCTTCCATGGGGATTGCAGCGTCCGATGCGGACGGGGACCTCGACATGGACCTGTTCGTCACTCACTTCACCGACGAATCCAATACCTTCTACGAACAAGTTCACGAGGGCTTGTTCCAAGACACAACCGAGGCGGTTCACTTGGCTGAGACCAGTCAAGACATGCTTGGATTTGGAACCCAATTCATCGACTTGGATGGTGACGCAATGGATGAACTGGTCATCGCCAATGGTCACATCGATGACTTCTCACACGATGGCGTGCAGTATGAAATGCCTGCCCAGTTGTTTGCCATCGACGGGAACAATGAATGGCAATGGGTCCCTGGATCCACCGCCGGTCCCTACTTTGAAGAACCGCGTTTGGGACGCGCCATGGCGACACTGGATGCCGACCGGGATGGGCAAACCGACTTGGTCGTCACCGATTTGTTCCGCCCCACGGCCCTGCTGATCAACCAAACACCTCGCGTGACCAAGTCGTTGGCCGTTCGCGTGGTTGGCGTTTCCTCCGAGCGAGATGCGATCGGCACAACCGTCCTGGTGACAAGCAGTTCGGGAACACAGATGCGGCAGCGAATGGCGGGTTCGGGATACCAATGCTCGAACGAACCAACCCTCACCTTTGCGATTCCGAACAACGATTCGGAGGTCACCATGGAAGTTCGCTGGCCGAGCGGGATCACCCAAAACCTCACCCTGGCGATGCCCGAAAACGACCTGCTGTTGGTTGAACCCAGCAGCGCTCAGTGACCCGCGAAGCTCAATGAACGCGACCCGTGGAGTCTGAACTCAGCGATGGTGGGACTCGCCTACCGCGAGCCTCCACTCACTCCCACTGGTCCGCACTCAGTTCCATCCAACGTTCTTCCGCTTCCGCCAGTTCCGTTTCGAAGGCTTGCATTTGATCGTGCAAACGAACCGCTTCGGCAGGGTTGGTTTCGTTCAGCAGCTTCTGGTTCAGCTCCTTCTTTTCGTCATCCAGCTTGGCAATTTTTCGCTCCAGGTTTTTGACCTCTTTTTCGCGTTTACGTTGTTCTTTCTGGTCCTGACGTGAATCCCCGCTGCTCTTGGCCGCCCCCGCCTTGGGTGCGGTCCCCGCCGCCTTGGCGTTCGCGTTGCGAACCCGTTCGCCTTCGTCAATTTCCTTCTCGACCGCCTCGCAGTAGGTCTCGTAACTGCCAAAGTAGTTGCGAACTCGCCGGTCCCTGACTTCGATGACGTTCGTGGCGACTTCGGCCATGAAGTGACGATCGTGGCTGGTGAAGATCACCGTGCCCTTGTACAGCTTCAACGCTTCCGCAAGCGCCTCGACGGTTTCGACATCCAAGTGGTTTCCCGGTTCATCGAGCACCAACACGTTCGCCGTGCCCAGCAACAAACTGGCCATGCAAACACGTGCGCGTTCTCCACCGGAGAGCACCTTGATTTTCTTCTGGATGTGTTCATCGCGGAACAACAATGCCCCTGCCATCGCCAACACATCTTGGCGAGTGGTTTCAGGATCCGAGGCGTATTCGAGATGCTCGAGAATCGTCTGCCGCTCATCCAACGTCGTGTAAACGTGCTGGGCATACGTGCCGATCTCGATCCCGTGGCCCCATTTCATCGAACCTTCGATAGGCTCGAGCGAGTGGACCAGTGTCCGCAGCATCGTCGTCTTTCCCTGGCCGTTGTCACCCACGATCGCTGCTCGTTGCCCGTGCTCGATCTCCAACGAAATGTCTTCGGCCACCACGTGCCCCGGATAGCCAATTGCGAGGCCTTCGCAGCGGACGGCGGTCCCCTGCCGCGGCTGAACGCGCGGTGCCCGGATGTTGACGGTGGGCTCATCGCCCACCACCTCGGTCGTCTGCAATCGTTCGAGTTGCTTGGCTTTGCTGCGTGCCTGGCTGGCAGTGGACGCATTCGCACGGTTTTTATCGATGAAACGCTGCAACTGTTTTTGCTTGGCAAGCACCGTCGCATTGACACGTTTTTCGTGCTCGCGGCGCTCATCGCGATACTCGAGGAACTCCTGAATTCTCCCGGGGAACATCGTTAGCTGCCCGCGGGAAAGCTCCAGCGTTTGGCTGCAGGTCGCTTTCAAAAACGCGCGGTCGTGACTGACGATCAACGCGGCTTTGCCGAAGTCTCGCAGAAAGTGTTCCAGCAAGATCTGGGTCCGCAAATCCAAGAAGTTCGTGGGTTCGTCCAGCATCAGCAAGTTGGGGTCGTGCAACAACAATGCCGCCAACTTGACTCGGGTTTGCCAACCGCCCGACAGGGCTTTGACCGGCCCCTCCAGATAGTCTCCTTTCAGTTCAAATTGACCGGCAACCTGACCGCAACGCCAATCCGGTTCGCCGCTGTCACGCATCAGGAAATCGAGCGCCGATTCGCCCTCCTGAAAAGGATCGTGCTGCCGCAGGTAGCCAATTCGCAAATTGGGGTGGTGAATCACCTCGCCGCGTTCGACATCTTCTTCGCCGAGCAGGATTCGCAGCATCGTGGATTTGCCGGCTCCGTTTCGTCCGACGAAGCCCACCTTCACGTCGTCCACCAGCGACACATTGGCTCCGTCGAGCAAGACTTGGTCGCCGAACCGTTTCTCGGCGTCTCGGAGCTGAATTAAAACGGCCATTCTGAGTAAATTTCTAAATCGGAAAGAGGAGCAAACAAAGACGAAGCGGTTGGGAAAAACGTTCCCAAAACCTTGTCGCCGCGTCAAACGTACCGAGAACCGAGGAAAAGTTCACCCGGTCGTCCTACCCACCCCGGGATCGGTTCCGTACAGTAGACTTCAGCGCGACAATGGCACCCCGGTTGGAGCCGTGCCTGTCAACGCTTGCCCCACCTTCCACGTTTCCTTCCTCCTTTGCGATTCGCTTGGCCACGGCGGTTCGTTGCGGGACTCATGAATAGCTATTCGTTGGACTACATCGACGACTTGTACGTGCAATACGTGCGTGATCCGTCGAGCGTTTCGGAAACCTGGCGTCAATACTTTGAGCAGTTCTTGGTAGGAGCTGGCGCAAGCGTTTCTGCTTCGCCCCCCAAGAGCGTGCAAGGTGACTCTGGCACCAACGGAACGCCCTCGGGAGCACGCTCTGTGGTGGCTCCCGCCTTTGCATCAGGCCAAGCCGGAAGCGCTGCCGACACGACCGATCGCACCGGATCCACGGGCGACCAGAATGTCGACCAAGCTCTCTGGCTGGCTCGAATTCAAGACCGGGTGGACCAATTGGTCCGCGAATACCGTGTTCGGGGTCACCTGATCGCCACCCTGGACCCGCTCGGGTTGTTCGAACACACCTGCCCCGAATTGTCGCCACGAAGCCACGGGTTGAGCGAACAGGACCTGGCGCGTCCCTTTGACAGCAGCATCTTGGAAAACGTCTCGGGCAGCACCCTCGACGTCATCCTGAACAAACTGCAGTCCACCTACTGCCGCAGCATCGGCGCCCAGTTCATGCACATCGACAATCGCAACATTCGCGATTGGTTGCAGCGCCGCATGGAAACGACCGAAAATCGGCTGGACCTGTCCCACGAAGTTCAACGCCGTATCTACACCCGACTGGCCGACGCCACGATTTTCGAAGAATTCGTGCGCCGCAAATTCGTCGGTGCCAAAACATTCTCGCTCGAAGGTGCGGAAAGCCTGATCCCTCTGATTGACCTGGCGCTTGAAAAAGCAGGCCAGCATCAAGTCAAAGAAGTGGTCATGGCGATGGCGCACCGTGGTCGCCTCAATGTAATGGCGAACATTCTGAAAAAACGGGCGATGAACATCTTTTGGTCGTTCGATGACCCCACGCCGGAACTCAGCCGCGGTGGGGGCGATGTTCGTTACCACCTTGGATACAGCAGCGACTGGAAGACCGCTTCGGGTGACCACCTGCACATTTCACTGTGTTTTAACCCCAGCCACCTCGAATACGTCAACACCGTGGCACTCGGTCGAACACGCTGCAAACAGGACAATTGTGGCGACACGGACCGCCAGGACGTGATGACGATCCTGATTCACGGCGACGCGGCCTTCGCCGGGGAAGGTGTTGTCCAAGAAACGCTGAACCTCAGCGAACTGAAAGGCTACCGCACCGGCGGCACCTTGCACGTCGTGATCAACAACCAAGTCGGCTTCACCACCGAACCCGACGAGGGACGCAGCACCACCTACGCCACCGATGTGGCCAAGATGCTGCAAATCCCAATTTTCCACGTCAACGGCGAAGACCCCGAAGCGGTTGCCCAAGTCGTCTCGCTGGCCATGGATTTCCGCAAAAAATTCCATCGCGACGTGGTCATCGACCTGTACGCCTACCGTCGTTGGGGGCACAACGAAGGTGACGAACCACGATTCACCCAACCGCAAATGTACGCCGAAATTGATCGCCGTCCCGGCGTCCGGCAACAGTACCTCAATCGCTTGCTGAAACTCGGCAAAATCACGGAAGAAGAAGCCGACGAAATCAGCCGCGACCGGACCGAGAAACTCGAGAGCGAATTCGCAGCCAGCAAGCACGAGTCCTTTGTCCCCGACACGCAAACGCTGGCCGCGAACTGGATGGAATACTTCGGCGGACCGGAACCCACCGACGAAGTCGACACCACGATGCCGGTCGAGCGACTGAGCGAATTGCTCGACAAGCTCACCCGTTTGCCGGAAGGGTTCTCGCCTCATAAAAAGCTCAAGCGGCCCATGTCGCAACGCCGTGAAATGGCAAGCGGCGAACGACCTCTGGATTGGGCCGCAGCAGAGGCCGCCGCGTTCGCATCGCTGCTCGATGCGGGCCACCCCATTCGATTGACCGGGCAAGATTGCGAACGCGGAACGTTCAGCCACCGCCACGCGGTCCTGCACGACATGCGTGACGGCAACGAATATTGCCCGCTGAAGAACCTGCATGACGGCCAAGCTCGCTTGGAACTGTTCAACAGCCCGCTGAGCGAAGCCGGTGTGCTTGGCTTTGAATACGGCTACTCACTCGATTGCCCCAGCGGCCTGTGCCTGTGGGAAGCCCAATTTGGCGACTTCTGGAACGCCGCCCAGGTGATCGTGGACCAGTTCATCGCCAGTGCCGAAGACAAGTGGAATCGCCTCTCCGGCTTGGTCATGCTGCTGCCTCACGGTTTCGAAGGACAGGGGCCTGAACACTGCAGCGCTCGTGTCGAGCGTTTCTTGGCGATGGCAGCCGAAGACAACATCCAGATCTGCCAGCCCACCACGCCGGCCCAGTACTTCCACCTGCTTCGTCGTCAGGTCATCCGCAAATGGCGCAAGCCATTGATTGTCTTGACGCCCAAGAGCTTGCTGCGGCACGCCGAGGTCACCAGCCCGCTGGACGTGGTTGCCGAGGGCGGCTTCCGCAAGATCTTGCCAGATCGCAAGGTGCCGCTCGAAGACGCCAAACGCTTGCTCCTGTGCACCGGCAAAGTCTATTACGACCTGCTGCAAGAACGCACAGACAAGAACATCGAAGGCGTGCCAATCATGCGTCTAGAACAACTTTACCCGCTGTCCCCAGACGAAATCTTCGCCGCATTCGAAGGTCTTGCCGAAGGAACTGAAATCCGCTGGGTCCAAGAAGAACCCGAGAACATGGGTGCGTGGCCGTACCTGAAACTCAAGATCGGGGACGAGCTCAACACTCGCTTCCGGTTCACCAAGGCCACCCGTGCGGAATCAGCCAGCCCCAGCACCGGGTCGATGGCAGCTCACAAACTGGAACAAATCGACCTGATCCAGGCCGCCTTCGAAGGCGTCAACTGAGCCCACCAACGCCTGCGACTGCGTCGCCACGCCCACGCTCGTGCTCGTGCTCGTGCTCGGCATCGGCATCGGCATCGGCATCGGCATCGGCATCGGCATCGGCATCGGCAATCGCATCGGCAATCGCAACCGCAACCGCAATCGCAACCGCAACCGCAACCGCAACCGCGGAGCGGTGACATCAGCCAGCCTCGGGTTTCAACCCGAGGTCTCCCACGGCGACATCGAAAACAACCAAGCCGCGGAGCGGCGACAGGTGGTTGCGACCTGTCCCCAACTACCGTCGCTCCGCGACTGGACGTGCGTTTTCCGTCGAACCCGGGCCCGGATCAATTCCGCACGCGCGGCAGTGCCAACATGAAGAGCGTGTTCCGGTGCGGGGGAATGCCAATCGAGATCAAAGGGAACGTCTTCCGCACGCTTCGTACCGAACGGCACCGGACAAAAAAGGTGCACGGCCAGCCTTACCAGGCCGCGTCGTAAAATTTTGCGATCAGCTCATCGGTCCATGCGGTTCCATCCAACTGGGTGTACCCATGGTGGCCGCCCGTCGGCATCGTCAACACGCGAGTGGATTCGCGAAGCCGCTCGCGAAGAGCGACAAACGAATCAACCGGCACCAATGGGTCATCGGCCGCGGTGACAATCAACGCAGGCACATCGATCTGTTCCACCACCGAATGAGCCGAAGACTCTGCGTAGTACGAACGCTCATCCGCAAAACCAGCCATGGGCGCAGTGATCCGGCGATCAAATTCACGAAGTGTTTTTGGAGCCCGACCGTCCAACAGACCGCCCAACTCCTCCCGCATCTGCAACGTCGACTTGGCTCGTCGAAGCAACTGAGTGATGAAGTAGTGGTTGTAAAAACGCAGGGACCAAGCCTCCATCCGGTCGCTGCAGGCCTGCAAATCGATCGGTGGCGCGATCGCGACGATCGGCCCGACACGATCCCAGTACGAGGGACGGGCATCCAGACCGGCCCCGACTCGTCCCGCCGCACGCAGCAATTGGTTGCCGCCCAAGGAGGTTCCCACCGCTCCGATTGGCGTCCCACGATCGCTCGTCAACGAAGCAATGAACTCGATCGCAGCCAACACATCGTCGCTTCGTCCCGCGTGCGTGATCCCTCGACAAAACGCCACGGATTCACCACAACCTCGCATGTCCAATCGGAACACACGCACGCCGATCGCCAGCAACCTTCGTGTGAATCGAACCATGTAATCGGCCGCGTGACAGCCACAAATCCCATGCAACAACAGCACGCTGCCCCGAGGAGATTCCACCCAAGGTGCAGGCATATCGTCATGCAGGATCAGTGTGTCGCCCTCCGACACCGGCAACCGATGCTTCTCGGATTTGATTTGAGTCGATAGCTTTTGCCATTCGATCATCCCCATCGTTGCCCGCGGTGCAAGCAATGTCTGCAAGTGCCCCCCTCGACGCCAACGATGCGGCACAAAGCTCGGTGGTTCGAACCGATGCACTGAAAACGTCATCTCGTTAAACTTTCGCTCATGAAAACCATTCGCACTTTTTTGGCCATTCCGTTGCCATCCGATCTCGCCCGCACAGCATCGCGTTGGATGGCGGAAACCAAAAGCCCTGGAGACGGAATCAAATGGGTTCCCGACGAGAATCTTCATCTCACGCTGAAGTTCCTCGGGGAAGTCGACAACATTGAAATACCGACGGTTTGCAACACACTGCAAGCAGCTTGTGACGCCCTGGATCCCTTTGGCTTGGTTCTGGAGGGTACCTCAGGCATCCCCGACCTCGAACGACCTCGTGTGCTGACCATCGCCGTCGACGATTTCACCTCCTCGCTGACCAATTTGGTCGCGGATCTCGAAAAACGTTTCGCAGAACTCGGCTACAAACCCGAACCCCGAGACTACCGGCCTCACCTGACCGTGGGACGCACTCGCAGCGGAAGCCGCCGAGCCAATTCAGAAGTCATCGATCGATGGCGGGAATTTGAAGACGACGAAGTGGGCGAGTTCAACGTCCGCGAAATCCATGTCGTTGGCAGCTTTTTAGAAAAACACGGGCCAACCTACAACGTCCTCGGACGAGTCCAGCTATGACCGCCGCAACTGGCCCCGAGTTGCTGCTGTCCATTGAATCCACCTGCGACGAAACCGCCGCGGCCGTGATCCGCCGCGACGGCACGGTCCTGGGACAATGCATCGCGACCCAAGAAACATTGCATGAACAATTCGGCGGGGTCGTTCCCGAGATCGCCGCGCGAGCCCACCTGGAACGCATCCTGCCGGTGATCGACACGGCCATGAACCAGGCCAACGTCCGCGGTGAGGACCTGACCGCGATCGCAGTGGCCGATCGACCTGGGCTGGCTGGTTCCCTGCTGGTCGGCGTCGTTGCTGCCAAAACGCTCGCGTTGGCTTGGAACAAACCACTCATCGCACTCAATCACCTGCACGCTCACCTGTACGCGTGCCAATTGATCGACGGTGCCCCCGATGACATCTACCCGGCAATCGGACTGATCGTTTCGGGCGGGCACACCAGCCTGTACCACTGTCACACCGCCATCGAACTGGAATACCTCGGCGGAACCATCGACGACGCCGCGGGCGAAGCATTCGACAAAGTTGCCGCGATGCTCTCGCTGCCGTTTCCGGGCGGTATCGAGGTCGCCAAGCTCGCCATGGAAGGAAACGATCAAGCGTACTCCTTCCCGCGTTCGATGATCCACGATCCCGGCGACAACTTTTCATTCAGCGGACTGAAGACCGCGGTTCGGTACGCCATCGCTGGACCCGGTCGGCAAGATTTTTCCACCTTGGAAATCTCAGACCAAGTCAAACGAGACGTCTGCGCGTCATTCGAGGCTGCCGTGGTGGATGTGTTGGTCGCAAAATGTCGTCGGGCAATCAAGCGGCACAGGAATCGCAACGCTTCCAGTCCCAACGAACCCGGCAGCGGAACCAATCGGCTGATCGTCGGCGGTGGCGTGGCTGCCAACTTACGCTTGCGGCGTGACCTGCAGGCCGCCGCCGAAAAAGACGGGTTCGAACTCTGGATCGCGCCACCGCACCTGTGCACTGACAACGCGGTCATGGGAGCGATCGCCTGGAAGAAATACGAAGCCGACCAATTCGCACCGCTGGATTTGGACATCACCCCCGGACTGCAGCGCGGATTCTGAAGACGCCGGCTAAAATCCAACGCCCCATCCCCAGCCCCTCCACGCTCATGAAATCTGCCTCCCAATCGCTCACCGGTGAATCGGCTGTCCTGACGGAGGTGCAACTCAGCCATCCATCGCTGCGTTGGGTCGATCGCTACAGCCGTTTGCTGGACACCCGCTTTCGCATCCCCGGAACGAAGGTGCGTTTCGGATTGGACTTCCTTCTTGGCCTCGTCCCCGGTGCCGGCGATGCGATCAGCATGGGTCTTTCCGGAATCTTGATCGCAACCATGGCGAAAAATGGTGCCAGCCCAAGGCTCGTGCTGAGGATGCTCGCCAACGTGGGCCTGGATGCCTTGGTCGGAACCATTCCCATCTTGGGCAACCTCTTTGACTTGTTCTACAAAGCCAACCACCGCAACTTGCTGTTGTTGCGGGAGTACTACGTCGAGGACAAACATCGCCGCAGCATTTGGCCGATCCTGATGGCCATCGTGATCACCCTGATCATCCTGCTGGGATTGATGGTGATGATCTTCGTCTGGTGCATCAACGCGATCGTGAGCTTGTTCCAAGCAAGTGGGCAGGAATAATCGGGCAGAACCGTGTGAGCCGTTTGGGCCTTAGCCCCGGTTGTATGTGGCAGGAATAATGCTTGCCAAAACAGTTCGAATGCCGAAAGACTCCTGCCGACCTGCTTAAGCAGTCGCGACGGCATCTCGTGTGACAAACCAAGCCGGCGACTCAATCAATCGCGATGGAAACAGCGCGGCAGGCAAATCGCTGGCGGAACTTCGAACACTCGCGAGTGCCTGACGCTTGTTCGATCCACCAATCAAAAACCAACGCTGACGAGCGGAATTGATCGCTGGTGCGGTCAGTGTGTAGCGATAGGTTTCCATCTTGGGCACCCAGTTCTCCACGAACCAACGATCGTTCTGCTCGATCGCCTTGGTTTCAGGAAACAACGACGCCGTGTGAGCGTCATCGCCCATTCCCAACAGCGCCAAATCCCACGTCGGAAGATCGGAACCCGCAAACGTTTCCCGCAGTGTTTTCTCGTAGGCTTCCGCCGTGGCCGCAGGGTTGTCGGGATCCACCGGCACCGGAAAAGCTCGGAATGAACCAGCCGGCAAATGCGACAACAACGCTTCTCGAACCATTCGGTAATTGCTGTCCAAGTTGTCTTCCGTGACGTTGCGTTCGTCGCCCCAGTAGAACTCGATGTTCTGCCACGGCAACTCTTTCGTCGCCAGCAACTCATACAAACGCTTGGGAGTCGAACCGCCGGACAACGTCACGCGAAAAACACCCCGCGCTTCAATCGCTTCGGTGGCCAAGTTGCAAAACGCATCCGCAGCAGCGTTGGAAAGCTCATCTAAAGAATCAAAAACTTGCATGTTGCAATCTCAAGGTTGCGAGGAATCTATCTGAATCAATCGATCGACAAAGCTGGCGTGAATCACTCAAACGATTCCGCGTCGCTGGGAAAGCTCGCCGCCTTCACTTCGTCGCAGTACGACTTGGCCGCCTCTCGGATGGTGGCCCCCACGTCGGCGAACAACCGGGTGAACTTGGGTGTGTAACCCGATGTCAGCCCCAGGATGTCATGGGTCACCAAGACTTGCCCCGAAACGTCTCGTCCCGCACCGATGCCAATCGTTGGCACACTGACAGCCGCGGTGATCGCGGCGGCGGCTTCGCTGGGCACACACTCGATCAAAACCACAAACGCACCGGCGGCCTCCGCGGCGTTGGCATCGGCCACCAACCGTTCGATGTCACGCTGCAATCGATAGCCGCCTTCCACGTGAATGTTTTGCGGACGCAGCCCAATGTGTGCCATCACGGGAATCCCGGCACCCACCATCGCCTGAATCCGCTCGGCTTGTTCAGCCCCGCCTTCTAACTTAACCGCGTGGCACTGTGTTTCCTTCAACACGCGAGCCCCACAGCGGACGCTGTGAAGCAGATCGAGCTGGCCATCGGGGAATGGCAAATCGACCACGACCATCGCGTGTTCCGCGGCTCGGCCGACCATTTCCGCGTGGTAAATCATTTGATCCATCGTCACGGGCAACGTCGTCGAGTGCCCCTGAACGACCATGCCGACGGTGTCGCCGACCAGCAGAACATCGACACCGGCCTCGTCCAGAATTTTCGCAGTCGGAAAATCGTAGGCCGTCAGCATCGTGATTCGTTCGCCGCGTTCCCGCATGCGCTGCAGCGTTCGAGTGGTGATTCGCGATCTTCTCTTTTCCGATTCCGTCATTCTGCTTGCTTTTCAGGTGGGGTCGCTCACTCGGCGGGAACGCGATGCAGCATCATCAGCCGAATCTCCACGCCTCGATGCTCCCCATCCTCGCCCATGATTCTTGGGCAGGTCAATGACAGGCGTCCCCTGCCCTCCGACAAAGCGATCCGCCCGAGCGACAATTTGGCCCATCGCTTCTCGTCGCTCTCCACCCGCTTGGATCGATCTTTGTCCAAATGAATGGCCCCGGAAGGATTGGCCTCCGTCACGACAGACTGAATTGCTTCCATCACACCGGGTTGCTGCCATTCCAATTGCAACCGTGTTCCCACTGCCGACTCCGGACACGCGTAGTGCAACTCCACTTCAAACTGCCCGCCAGCCAAAACATCCACGTCCCACGTGACGGCATCCGCTTCCGAATGCCAATGAGTCATGTAACTGCTGTTGGGAAACCGATTGCTCCGGCGAATTTCGCCGGTTGCCTGCGCATCACGGGCGGGAAGCTGCGTCCAGGCATGATCGGGATGCCCGACAGGAAAGACCTGCTCCTCGGAATAGTTCCGCTCACGAGGCTTGGTTTCTTGCGTCCAATCCTCGAGCGCCCCTTTCATTCGCGCCACAACGGCAGCATTTTCCTTCGCGACCGATCGAGTTTCCCCGGGGTCCGCTTGCAAATCAAACAGATCGCCGTTTTGGTGATAGCGATACTGGTTGGATCGAACGCTGAGCTTGCCCTTCCAAGCCGTGAAAATCAAACGTTGCGCAGGCAACTCCTTCGGATCGTTCAACACGCCCTGCAGCGACATGCCGTCCAGCGGTCCCGCGGTGGCCCCCACCTCGACTTCGCACAGATCGGCAAGAGTCGGGAACAGGTCGATCGCTCCCGCGATCCCCCCGACCGTTCGACCGGCTTCAAGTTTCTCTGGGTACCGAATCAAGCAAGGCGAACGCAATCCGCCCTCGTGAACCGCTCCCTTGCGGCCTCTTAACCCGCCGTTGAACCGAGAACCGTTCGGCCCGTTGTCGCAAAAGAACACCACGATCGTGTTTTCTGAAAGCGACAATCGATCCAAGGCTCCTAACAACCGACCGACGTTGTCATCAATGTTCTGGCACAACGCGAGCGCCGCCCGAGTGTGCTGAACATCTTCCTGCTTGGCATTCTCGGGACGAGAGTCAGGCACAATCTCCTTGCCTTCGAATTTCTTCCAATCTTCATCGGGAACCTGCATCGGTGAGTGCGGTGTGTTCAGCGGCAGATAAACGAAAAACGGATCAGCGCGATGCTGCTCAATGAAATCGATGGCATGGGTTGTCAGGTCATCCACGATGAACCCTTTCCCCTGCACGATTTCGCCATTGTGTTCCAACATGGGCGAAAAGTAGTTGCCCCAGTGACCACTGCAGAAACCATAAAACTCCTCGAACCCGCGTGAGTTGGGATGATACGGTGCCTGCATTCCCGAGTGCCATTTCCCAAAAGCCGCCGTCGCATAGCCCGCTTCTTGAAACGCATCCCCGATGGTCCGCTCGGCCGCGTCGATCCGCTCACCGCCCGCTGAGGTGCTGAACACGCCCGATCGCGTGTGATAGCGCCCCGTCAAAAACTCCGCTCGAGTCGGGGAGCAAACGGCGCACACATAAAAGTTCTGAATCTGCACGCCATCGCGAGCCAACGAATCAATGTGCGGCGTTTGCAAGTTGGGATTGCCATGCAGGCTGAGATCCCCCCAGCCCTGATCGTCCGTCAGAACCACCAACACATTGGGCCGCGAACTGGAGTCGGCTCGGCAAGAAACGCCAGCACCCATCCCAATCGCCAAGAACAACAACCCGATCAAAACATCGCGAAAATGGGGGATGACTCGCACTACCAACCTTTGAATCGAAAGACCATCAACTGCACCCCGCACCAACGGAAGAACCAACACAGCCCTCCCAAGCGGAACGCCAACAGGATAGCTGACCGTTCCCGCGGCGGGGGAACCTGCTCTCAGACTCCCCGATTGGGTTGATCCGGTGGCGGTCTCGAGCACCTCGACTATTCTGTGGGTCGAAGCACCCAACCAAGGCCTTTTCCTTTTCTGCAAGACCGACCCATGCGAGTTCGAAAAGCGGTCATCACCGCCGCAGCCCCCAACCAGAACACCCTTCCGCTGCAACGCTTGGTGGACGGTTCGGGCGAAGAGAAAACGGCACTCCAATTGATCGTCGAAGAAACTCTATCGGCGGGTGTGGAAGAGATCTGCGTCGTCATCCAACCCGGTGACGAGGACAACTACCGCCAAGCCGCCGGTGGCTCTCTGGGGAACCTGCACTTCGTTCATCAGGAACGCCCCCTCGGCTATGCCGATGCGATCCTGCAAGCCGAATCGTTCTGCGGCGAGGACGCTTTTCTGCACCTGGTGAGCGACCACCTGTATCTGTCCGCAACGTCGAAAAGCTGCGCGGCTCAATTGATCCAAATGGCAGAGCAACACGCTTGTCCTGTCTCCGCCGTCCAGTCCACTCGCGAACATCGCCTCCCGTACTTTGGCATTGTCGGCGGAGCCAGCGTGCCGCGATTCGATGGTCTGTATGACGTTCGCACCGTCGTCGAAAAACCAACCCCGACGCTCGCCGAACAATCACTGATCACGCCGGGCCTGCGAAGCGGATACTACCTGGGCTACTTCGGCATGCACGTTCTGACTCCTGCGGTCATGGAATGCCTGCATGAAGTCGTGGCCGATCCAAGCATGGAACGCCCATCGCTTTCCGACGCGGCAGCAAAGCTCCCTCACCGTGGAAAATACCTCGCGTATCAACTGCAAGGTCGCCGCTACAACATTGGCGAGCAATACGGCGTCCTGATCGCACAACTGGCGATTGGCTTGTCGGGACGTGACCGAGACCTCTTGCTCACCGAATTGGTCGAACTGCTGGCCACACGATCGGAGTCGCCCGTCGCGCCAGCGTCCAATTCTTCGGCGGAATCATCGACACCAGAAGGGTCCAACTGATGCCGGAACTTCGCTCCCTGAATTCGTTGATTGAAACCATCACGACCGATCAAGCTAACCTGCGAGATCGCTCGTTGGAATCACTGCTCGAGGACGCCACGCTCCCCGAACTTCTCCAGCACATTGCCGAGCTGGATCGTTTTCGTCGCCAAGAAGAAAACTTGTACCAACGCGTTCGAGCGTTGTTCTTTTTATCCGCGATCTATCGCTATCACCTGCCATCGCGTCTCGATCAATCGGTCTCCGGAAGCATCCCGTTCGAAGGCTACGAACACTTGCTTGGCCGACGTTTCCAAGAAGCCATCGACGAGTTCCTGGAAGTTCAATCCAGCGATGGTCCCAGCGACGCCTTGTCCAGCGCGCTCGCGGCGGCGTATCACGAACTGGGGTTCCAAACACTCGCCGACCAAGTCCGCCACAGTGTTCGCACGGTTCGCGGCAATCAATGGATGTTTCGCTTGGGGCATGTTGCTGAACACCCACTCCGAATCCGCAAAGAACTGTTACCAACCGAAAGCAGCCCGCACCTTTCGCCGGTCTTGAAAGAAACCACCGCCGTGCGAATGGATGTCTCGCATTCCGCCTGGAGCGACATCTTCTTTCTGGGAATGGACTACCCCGAAGGCGCCCGAGTCATCAACGTCTCCGTCGACCTCGGTGTTCGCGGGCGGGACGAAAAGGTACGACCGCCAATCGAAACTTACTTGCGAGTGATTGATCAACCGGTGTTTCGATTGGTCAGTGTCGACCTCAACGCCAGCGTCGAAGTCACGACGGTCGCCGAGATGTTCGATTTCGCCCGAGACTACCTGGGACTTCTTAAAGCCGCCGTGATCGCGGCCGGCGTCGTTCCTCCGGGCTTGGAAGGTTGCGGGTCCGACATGGCCTCGCTGCTCGAACGCGTCGTCGGTCGTGGCAAAGGCCTGGAACTGGTTTCCAAAATCAACGACATTCCCAAAGGTTCACGACTCGCCGTTTCCACCAACCTGCTCGGTTCTCTGATCAGCAACCTGATGCGAGCGACCGGGCAAATCCAGTCACTCGAAGGCGTGCTCACGGAAACGGACCGCCGACTGATCGCCGCTCGCGCGATTCTGGGCGAATGGATCGGCGGCAGCGGTGGTGGGTGGCAAGATTCCGGCGGCGTGTGGCCCGGTATCAAACTCATCTGTGGCCAAACCGCTGGCGAAGAAGATCCCGAATTTGGAATCAGTCGCGGGCGCCTGATGCCCGACCATGAAGTCCTCGGCGAAGATCGGATCAGCACCGACGCCCGTCAAAAACTGCAAGACTCGCTGGTCGTCGTGCACGGCGGGATGGCACAGAACGTCGGCCCCATTCTCGAGATGGTCACCGAGCACTACCTCGTTCGTGGACGCGACCAATGGATCGGGCGTCAAGAAGCGATGTCGATTTACGACGAGGTGGTCGATGCACTGCAACAAGGTGACATCCGTCGCCTCGGTTCACTGACGACCAAGAACTTCGAAGGCCCACTGCAGACCATCATCCCCTGGGCAACCAATCGGTTCACCGATGTGATGATCCAGCGTTGTCGTGAGCAATACGGGGATCAGTTCTGGGGATTCTGGATGCTGGGCGGAATGTCCGGCGGCGGCATGGGATTCATCTTTGATCCCACCATCAAACAAGCCGCCCAAGATTGGCTCAGCCAAGAGATGGTGACAGTCAAACGCGAACTGGAAACGGCGTTGCCGTTCGCAATGGATCCGGTTGTCTATGACTTTCAAATCAACGATCACGGCACTTTCGCGGAGCTGCTGCCAGCCCAGTCCGCTGCCCTGCCGCAAAAGTACTACGCCTTGATGATGCCCAAGTGGCTTCGCAAACCACTGCGTGAGCTCTCACCTCAAACCCGCGAGGAACTCGCTGGCATCTCACGACGCTGCAGCGATCCAAACGATCTCGAGGCCAATGCAGCTCTGCTGCTTCGAAGCGTCCTGCCATCGGACAGCCAAGCTGAAAACGAGAAGAACGACGCGCCATCAATGAGCGATGATTCGCTGGCCGCGATCCTGAAACGGAGCGGCTTTGACCGGGCTCAACACGAGCAGATCCGGGCCGACATGCGAGCCGGAAAGTTTGGCTTGGCCGCCAACCGACTCTCTCGCGATCTCAAAATCACCGATGTCACACCAGCCCACGTCACCGACACTCGCGATGGTGTGGAGGATCGCTTGGCCAAGCTTGGCTCCCAAGCGATCGCGGACGGGCAAGTCGGCGTCATCACGCTGGCGGCTGGCGTTGGCAGCCGCTGGACGCAAGGCGCCGGGGTTTGCAAAGCCCTGCATCCGTTTCACCGATTTGCGGGAAAGCACCGAAGCTTCTTGGAAATCCACTTGGCGAAGAACCGGGCCACCACCGCTCAGCACGGCGGCGTCATCCCCCACATCATCACGACCAGCTGGATGACAGACGAAGCGATCCGCACGGTTCTGGATCGCACCCAGAACTATGGGCACGGTGGTCCGGTGCATGTCTCCAGTGGCCGCAGCGTTGGATTGCGAATGGTTCCCATGGTTCGAGACCTGCACTTTCTTTGGGAAGAAACCGCTCAGCAGGTCCTGGATCAACAACAACAAAAGATGCGTGAAAGCGCTCGGTCGGCGATCGCGAATTGGGCGCAGCAAACCGGCGAAGGTTCCGACTACACCGACAACGTCGCGGCCCAGTGCGTTCATCCGGTCGGTCACTGGTACGAAATCCCGAATCTGTTTCGAAACGGAACCCTTTCGCAGCTCCTGCGTGACCAACCATCGCTTCGCTATCTGATGCTGCACAACATCGACACCCTGGGTGCCAACGTGGACCCGGCACTGTTCGGCTTGCACATCGAATCCGGCGCCACGCTCAGCTACGAAGTCGTCCCTCGTCGCCTCGAAGATCGCGGCGGTGGACTGGCCCTCGTCGCAGGTCGTCCACGCTTGGTCGAAGGACTCGCGATGCCCGACGAACGCATCGAGTTTGGGCTCAAGTTCTACAACTCGATGACAACCTGGATCGACATCGACGCCCTGCTGGACTCCTTTGGCTTGGATCGAGATTCACTGAACGACGCGTCGGCCGTCGATGCCGCCGTCCGTCAAATGGCGGCTCGCTTGCCAACCTACATCACGCTCAAAGAAGTCAAGAAACGTTGGGGTCATGCACAGGAAGACGTGTTCCCGGTCGCGCAATTCGAAAAACTATGGGGTGACATGACGACGCTTCCAGACATCGACAGCCAATTCATTGTGACCCCCATGCGTCGCGGCCAGCAACTCAAAGAACCCAGCCAACTCGATGGCTGGAACCGAGACGGAGGCTCCGCCTACGTCAACTCCCTCTGCAAATGGAACGAGTCCTGAGTCCTGAGTCCTGAGTCCTGAGTCCTGAGTTCTGAGTTCTGAGTTCTGAGTCCCTCAGTCCCTGTGGCCCTGTGGCCCTTTCCACTTCCAAATCACCATTCCTCCGTCGGCTCGGCGAACAGAGCATCCCCAAGCAGAAACCATCCGATCACACTGAGCAGAACCACTGCGACAGAGACCGCCGTGCAGACTCGAACAGTTGTCGATTGATTTTGAAGCCAAGCGTCGGGGATGGAGACACAAGTCGGCAGCAGCAGGATCAAACCGTACAACCAAGCCGGGTGTTCTTCGTAAGTGTAGAACCGCCCCGTTGCGGTTGTGCTCGCCGCCAGCAGAAGCACTGCCGGAAACAGCCTTCCGATCTTTGACTCGGGCAGGAGCGCCGCTGCGATGGCGAAAACAGTCGTCGCCACCAGCGCACTGACCATCCACTCTGCCAAGCCACCATACGCACTGGCGGCCAACAACGTGGGTGCGACCAAACCCGCCAGTCCAACCCACAGGATCCACGGCGCTGCACCGGTTCTCCGCATGCGGTCCAACGACCAAACGTTGATCAACGCGGCCCCAGCGACGGAGGCCATCCAAGGACGATGAAGCGGCAACATGTCCGTCCAACCCTCACCGGTGGGCATGCTCCACATGGCCGTGGCCACGGATCCCAAACCAGCGATCAACCACCAAAATCCAGCGTTGGATTTTGAATCGGTGGCGTTCGTCAACGCGGGTGCCCAAGAACACCCCGCCAACAACAACGACGAAACAAAGATCGGTGCCAACACGACTTGCCAAGCGTCCAGGGCAGGCCAAACCAGATCCTGCCTTGCCAACATGCAGGCACTCACCGCAATCGACCACCCGATCACCGAAAGGATTGCCGGCAAGCGATCCGGGGCAACCGTCAGCTTGGATCGCAGAATTGCCCAAGCACCAATGACAAACGCCAGCGACAGGATCGCTGGCGTCATCACACACCAAAGTAAAATTTGTGTTTCCACGGTCTTATCGCTTGAAGACCAAGAGAGCTTGAATGGCAACCTTGTCGTCGATCTTGCCCTTGCCGTAGGTCATGCCCCACTTGGTTCGATCGATGTCAAAGTTCGCAGCCAAGACCAGCATGTCTTCGGTCAACTTGGGCATCGACGGGATGGTGACCTCGACCGTTTTGCCAAGCATGGTCAACTTCCCGACAATGTTCACTTTGTCTTCGGACGGGTCATGCTCAATCTTGGTCGATTCGAACGTGATCTTGGGGTGCTTGCGAACGTCAAAGAAGTCCGGGTTCTTCAGGTGATTGGTCAGCTTGTCAGCATCGGACCAAAGACTCGTCGCATCGATTTCGATCTTGAGCGAGCCCTTGCTGGGCTCTTCAATATTCAAGGCCGCGTCAGCGGTGAACTTCTTGAAACCACCTTCATGCTTGCCATCCGGCTTGGAACCGATGAAAGAGAGCTTCGATTTTTCAGCATCAAATGCGGGCTGTTCCGCGGCGGAACCAATCACGGAAGAAACGCAAACCAGCGTCAACACCAAGGCAAAACGTTGCAACATCAGGGACAATCTCTCGTGAGGACTGGGGACAAAGTGAGCTCATCGTAACGAAACCCAACAACCAATGCCCAAACTGCTCCAGCACCCGCCCCCAGATCTCATGGGAGCGTTGACCGGAAAGGAGACGGATCATCGGCCCCGTGATTGTCGCAGGACTCGGGACGCCAAACAACAAACTCAGGGTGTCCACGTGACAATTCCGCCAGCTTTGTGATCGGAACGGAGCCCGCCATGAGAAAGGGGCCGGCGAGAACCGGCCCCTGTTGCCCTCCTGCAGCGACTCAACCCGAGAACACAAATCCGTCGCCATTGTGATCGATCTTGATCACCGTGCCCTCCGGATAACTGTTCTTTAAAATCGCGGATGCGAGCGGGTTTTGGATCTCGCGTTGGATCACACGTTTGAGAGGGCGTGCACCGTAGGCAGGGTCGTATCCCACCTCCGCGATTTGATCGATCGCGGCTTCCGAAATCTCGACCGACAAACCGTTGGCTGCCAGTCGCGTCCGAAGCTCCTCGAGTTGCAACTCCACAATCCGCCGAATTTGTGTCTGCTGCAGCGGATGAAAGATCACGGTGTCGTCGATCCGGTTGAGGAACTCAGGCAAGAACCTGGCCTTCAAAGCTTCCTCGACCGCCGCACGCATTTCGTCTTCGCCGCCGCCTTCCTCGGTGACGCGCTGGATCACTTGGCTGCCAACGTTGCTGGTCATCACAACGACCGTGTTGGTGAAGTTCACCGTCCGGCCTTGCCCGTCCGTCAGTCGCCCATCGTCGAGCACTTGCAACAAAATATTGAAGACGTCCGGGTGAGCCTTCTCCATCTCATCGAGCAAGATCACCGCGTACGGGCGCCGCCGCACAGCCTCGGTCAATTTGCCACCCTCTTCGTAGCCAACATAGCCGGGAGGGGCACCGATCAAACGAGAGACACTGTGCCGTTCCATGAACTCACTCATGTCGATGCGAACCATTGCGGAATCGTCATCGAACATCACTTCTGCCAGCGCCTTGCAAAGCTCCGTTTTCCCGACACCGGTTGGCCCCAAGAACAGGAAGGATCCGATCGGACGATTGGGATCTTGCAAACCACTGCGACTGCGACGGACCGCGTCCGAGACGGCGGTGACCGCTTCATCCTGGCCCACCACTCGTTGATGCAAACGCTCTTCCATCACCAACAACTTGGCCCGTTCGGTTTCCATCATGCGAGTGACGGGAACGCCGGTCCAAGTGCTGACAACCTCAGCGATCTCTTCCTCCGTCACCTCCTTGCGGAGCAGACGACGCTTTTCATCCGCAGGACCGTCGCTTTCTTCTTGCGCTGACTCATCGCGTTTTTCAGCCTCATCAATTCGAGCCTGCAATTCACGCAGCCGCGATTGCACCTGCAACATCTCACTGTAGGCGTCTTCGGGACTCTCACCTCGGAGTTGCTTCTCCTTGGCTTCCGCGTCCAACTGAGCGAAACGATGCTGCAACTGATCCACCTCTTGGCGAACGGACTGGACATCGTCCAACCCCATCTTTTCGGTTTCCCACTGCTCCTTCAAACTGGCCAGTTCCGCCTTGGCAGCTTCCATCTCCGCTTCCACATCGACTCGTTTTTCGACCGCAGAAGCCTCTTGTTCATCCACCAACTGCCGGTGAACCAACTCCAATTGGCGAAGGCGTCGCTGCAAACGATCGATCGGTTCAGGCACACTTTCCTTTTCCATCGCCAAGCGACTGGCGGCTTCATCGATCAAGTCGATGGCCTTGTCCGGCAAGAACCGATCCGAGATGTAGCGGTCGGAAAGGTTGGCGGCGGCAACCAACGCACTGTCCGTGATCCGAACACCGTGGTGCGATTCATAACGAGGCTTCAAGCCACGCAGAATCGCCACGGTGTCTTCCACATTGGGCTCGCCCACAAACACAGGCTGGAACCGCCGCTCCAACGCCGCATCCTTTTCAATGTGCTGCCGATACTCGTCCAGCGTCGTGGCGCCAATGCATCGCAGTGCACCGCGAGCCAACTCAGGCTTGAGCAAGTTCGCCGCGTCAGCCGAACCTTCGGCATTGCCTGCTCCCACAACGAGGTGCAACTCGTCGATGAACAGAATCACCTTGCCATCGGAATCCTTGACTTCACGAAGCACCGATTTCAATCGCTCTTCGAAGTCACCGCGAAACTTGGCTCCGGCGACCAAAGCCCCCATGTCCAGGGATACCACCTTCTTGCCTTTCAGGCTTTGCGGCACATCGCCTTCGAAGATGCGGAGGGCCAACCCTTCTGCGATCGCCGTTTTGCCCACGCCCGGTTGGCCAATCAACACCGGGTTGTTCTTGGTGCGACGCGAGAGAACCTGGATCACACGACGGATCTCGTTGTCGCGTCCAATGACCGGGTCCAACTTGCCACTTTGAGCCAACTGGGTCAGGTCGATGCCGAATTTCTCAAGGGCTTGATACGTCGATTCCGCATTGGGATCTGTCACACGGGCCGACCCACGAATCTGGCTCATCGCTGTGAGCAGATCGTTCTCAGAAACGCCCAACAAGGACAACAGATTCTTGGCCTTGTTGTCGGTGCGAGCCAAACCGACGAGCAGATGCTCGGTGCTGACGTATTCGTCTTTCAACGATTCCGCAGAAGTCGCCGACGCTTCGAGTGCCGCTTGCAGTTTCGCGGACACACGCGCCTGGCCCATGCCCGACGCGTTGGGAAGCTTTTCCAATTCGCTCACCAACAACGACTTCAGTTTGGATACATCCACATTGATCTTTTCCAGCAATGGCGTTGTGATTCCATCTCGCTGGTTCACCGCAGCGGAAAGCACATGCAGCGGATCGATCTCGGCGTTGCCTGCGGAAGTGGCCTGGGCTTGCGCCTCAGCAACCACGTTTTGAGCTTGAGTTGTGAGTTTGTCGATTCGAAAGGCCATCAGAATCTCCAGGCAGAGTAGGAGGGTGGGACAAGGGGGTGGGACACGGAATCAATCGAGAGGACCAGCAATACAATTTCCGCGCCGAACGGCATCGCCAAGGACAAAATGAACAGACATAAAAAAAGCGAGCGCCCGCTCGGCTGCGATGCAGCCGAACGAGACTCGCCGTTATCAAAAACGTGCGAGCCGAAAGGATTCACCCATCCGACTCACATCGGTTGGGTCACTCTTTGACTTCGAACTCCGCGTCGATCGCGTCGTCGTCATCGCCACCGCCCGCAGTTGCGCCAGCGGCACCCGCCGCATCAGCTCCTGCTTCGCCAGCTGCATCCGTTTTTTCGTACAAGACCTTGCTGAATGCTTGTGAGGCAGCTTCCAGTTCGTCGGACGCAGCCTTGATCTCAGCCAAGTCATCGCCTTCAGCGGCTTTCTTGACCTTCTCAATCGCAGCGTTCATCGGAGCCTTGTCGTCATCGGACAACTTGTCATCGTTCTCGCCCATCAACTTCTCAAGCTGGTAGACCTGCTGATTGACCTTGTTGCGTGCTTCCACCAATTCAAACTGCCGCTTGTCTTCCTCGGCATTGGCTTCCGCATCCTTCTGCATTTGCTCGATGTCACTGTCAGACAACGCGCCACTGTCTTTGATTTCGACATTGGCTTCCTTCCCTGTTTTCAATTCCTTGGCCGAAACGCTCAGAATGCCGTTTTGATCGATGTCAAATTTCACTTCGATTTGCGGCACGCCACGCGGGGAGGCGGGAATGTCTTCCAAGTTGAATTCAGCCAGCAACCGGTTCGCATTGGCCATCTTGCGTTCCCCTTGGAAAACGCGAACGGTCACTGCTGTTTGATTGTCAGCAGCCGTGCTGAAGACGTTCTTCTTCTCGGCTGGGATCGTGGTGTTGCGTTCGACCAAGGCAGTCATCACGCCACCTTCGGTTTCGATTCCGAGCGTCAGCGGGGTCACATCAAGCAGCAACACATCATTGCGGTCACCAGCCAAAACGCTGCCTTGGATCGCAGCACCCACCGCAACCACTTCGTCAGGGTTGACGCCTTGGTGAGGCTCTTTCCCGAAGATGCTTTTGACAACTTCGCGAACCTTGGGCACACGTGTGCTACCACCGACCAACACGACTTCGTCAATGTCCTTGGGGTCCATCCCAGCGTCTTTCAATGCTTGCAGCACTGGACCGCGGCAACGTTCCACCAACGCATCGATCAACTCTTCAAACTTGGATCGAGTGATCTTCATCGTCAGGTGCTTCGGTCCCGAGGCATCCATCGTGATGAAGGGCAAGTTGATGTCGGTCTCAGGCAACGTGCTGAGCTCTTTCTTGGCCTTTTCGCAAGCCTCTTGCAACCGCTGCAAAGCCATTGCATCGTTGCGAAGATCGATCGCGTTTTCCTTTTGGAATTCGCTGGCAACATAGTTGATCAATGCTTCGTCGAAGTCATCGCCGCCGAGGTGAGTGTCACCTGATGTGCTGATCACTTGGAACACGCGGCTCTCTTGATCTTCGTCACCACTGTCGGCAACTTCCAGAACAGAGACGTCGAACGTACCACCGCCCAAGTCGAAGACGATGATGCTTTCATCCTTCTTCTTGTCCAAACCGTATGCCAGAGCAGCAGCGGTTGGTTCGTTGATAATCCGAGCGACTTCCAAACCGGCGATTTGGCCAGCGTCCTTGGTCGCTTGTCGCTGTGCGTCGTTGAAGTACGCAGGAACGGTGATGACCGCTTTGTTGACCTTGTGTCCCAGGTAGGATTCCGCCGATTCCTTCAACTTACGAAGGATCTTGGCAGAGATTTCCTGTGGGGTGTATTCACTGTCGCCCACCTGAATTTTCACGTAGTCGCCCGGTCCGCCGGTGACGCCGTAAGGCACCATTTTTTCTTCCGACTGAACTTCGTTGTGACGACGCCCCATGAAACGCTTGGCCGAGTAAACGGTGCGTTTCGGGTTGGTGACGGCTTGACGTCGAGCGGGTTCGCCGACGATGGTTTCTTGCTTGTCGGTGAACGCGACCACACTTGGAGTCAGTCGATTTCCCTCCGCGTTGGGAATCACCTTGGGCTCGCTGCCCTCCATGATCGCGACCACGCTGTTGGTGGTCCCGAGGTCGATGCCGATGATTTTTTCGCCTTGTGCCATGATGCGTGAACTCCTGTGTCCGAGCGGGTTAGTGGGTGTCAAATGATATGAGTCTGGGTTTCGCCGGGCCGACCGCGGCACCTGGGCGGTCCATTTCGTCAGCCTTTTGGTTCGATCGCCAGATATGGCAAGATCTGTGCCAGACACCTTCACACGCCCCTCTTGCCAAAACGACAACTCTCGAAAAACACCTGATTCGCCGACAAAAACCCAACTCGACCGCTGTAAAAAAAACATTCCATTCCGTTTTGGCAGCCCTCCTAAATCCTTGCTCTGTGCCACAATGCTGCCTTGCCAAAACGGCAGTCACCTTTCGCACACGCTCGAAAGACAGATCCCATGAGCTCACCTGAATCACGCAATCCAACCGAATCCATCGACACCCAAATCCTGGAACTATTGCGTGAACGCTGTCGGGTGATGACCCAACAAGCAGCCTCCAACGCGGAATCCGATTGGGCCGGCACCCTGGCGTCGATCGACCGCCTCGTCAGCCAAAAGGAAGCAGACGAAGCGGCTGCGAATCCCACGATTTGCCCCGAAGACCAACGCAGTGTCTTGCGACACGTCGCTTCCGCCTGCTGGCGCACCACCCGACCTGGCACCTTCGCCTTCCTTGGACCGACAGACAGCTACAGCCACCTCGCAGCACTCGCTTACTTTGGTGAGGCAGCCAATCTCTTGCCTGTCCCATCCATCGGCGCGGTCTTTGACGCGGTCGAGCGAGGCGACTGTGCGGGCGGAATTGCCCCGATTGAAAACAGCACCGATGGCCGCGTGGTCGACACCTTTGGCCGGCTTTCCAAAGGCAAAGTCTCGATCACCGGCGAAGTCCAACTTGCCATCCACCACCAACTGCTGGCGATGTGCGATCGCGACGCAATCACGGAAGTCCACAGCAAACCGCAGGCAATCTCACAATGCCGCGCCTGGCTGGCAAATCATTTACCCACTGCAAAACTGATCGAATGCAGCTCGACCGCTGCCGCCGCCAAATTGGCTGTCACTCAGCCTGGAGTCGCCGCGATCGCTAGCGAAGCGGCCGGACGCCGGCACGGACTTCGCGTCATCGGGGCCAACATCGAAGACAACCGTGACAACATCACCCGCTTCGCGGTCCTCGGACACAACCAACCCACCGCCACTGGAAACGACAAAACAACCCTTCTGTTTCAGGTCGCCCATCAGCCGGGCACACTGGCCGATGCAATGGGCATCTTCAAGCAGCATGAGCTCAACCTGACCTGGATCGAATCGTTTCCTCAGCCGGGGACAAAGAACGAGTACTTCTTTGTCGTCGAATTCCCAGGTCATCGCGAGGACCCCGCCGTTGCCAAAGCAATCGAACACCTGAAAACTGCGACGCATCACACTCACGTGCTGGGAAGCTACCGCCGCGCGGCTCGAGCCGAGAGCTGAGAATGGCCGGCAAAGCCAACCGCCTTTCATAACCTGCAGCGTTCGCCCGGCGTTCCTACAAAACAGATGCCGCCCCGGCACTCTGCTCGGCCACCAAACGCGCGACCAAATCCTCGACTGCAATCCCATCCGCTTCGGCGGCAAAAGTTGGCACAATTCGGTGACGCAACACCGGCAAGGCGAGCGTCTGTGCGTCTTCAAGCGTCACATGTGTGCGACCGTGCAACAACGCACGTGCCTTGGACGCCAGCACCAACTGCTGGCTCGCGCGCGGACCAGGCCCCCATTGGATCCACTCTTTCACCCAGCCCTTCGCGTCGGGCTCGCTGGGGCGTGCCGCTCGAACCGCGTCAATCACCCAGTTCTTCACGTGCTCCGGCAATGGAACCCGGCGGACAACGGATTGAAACTTGCAAATGTCTTCGCCGCTGACGACGGGCTGAACATCCGCCAGATCACCCGATGTGGTCCGCTCAACAATCTCGGACTCTTGATCGCGAGAGGGATACCCAACGACGACATGAAACAAGAACCGATCCCGCTGAGCCTCTGGAAGCGGGTAGGTCCCCTCCTGCTCAATCGGGTTTTGCGTCGCGAGAACAAAGAACGGCTCTTTGAGAGCGTAGGTCTTGCCGCCCGCCGTGACCTCGTGCTCCTGCATCGCCTCCAACAGCGCCGCCTGAGTCTTGGGCGGCGTCCGGTTGATCTCGTCGGCCAACAACATTTGTGTGAACACGGGACCGGGCCGAAACAGCATCTCTCGACGGCCGGTTTCGTGATCCTCTTGAATGATGTCGGTGCCGGTGATGTCGCCCGGCATCAGGTCAGGCGTGAACTGGATGCGACGAAAATCCAGACTCATCGAACTGGCCAAGGTCCGAACCATCAACGTCTTTGCCAATCCCGGCACACCCTCCAGCAAACAATGACCGCGAGCCAAGATCGCAATCAGCAATTGCTCAATCACATCGCTCTGACCGACCACGATTCGGCCGACCTGCTCCTTGACCTGGGCAACGCTCTGAATCAACGCCTCCGCAGTTTCGATGTCCGAACCTTCGGGATTGTCTCTGGGAGGCGGTGTGACCATCGTGCTAGACGTCCAAGTTTCGCACATCAAGTGCGTGGGTTTCGATGAATTCGCGACGGGGCTCAACTTTGTCCCCCATCAACAAACGGAACATTTCGTCGGCGGCGCCTGCGTCAGTCAGATTGACCTTCACCAGCGTCCGGTTGGCGGGATCGAGCGTTGTTTCGCGGAGCTCTTCCGCGTTCATTTCGCCCAGTCCTTTAAAGCGGGTCACTTGCAAACCCTTTTCACCAGCAGCCCGCACTTCCGGCAACAGCTCCCGCAGGTCTTCCAGCGGTCGACGCAGGTCTTCGCCACGAACGAGTTCAAAGCGGGGCGTGGTGGAACCGGTTCGGTCGGCCGGGATCAAATCCTGCAACCCGAACCCAAGCGGCTCCATGTCCTTCAAACCGCTGTTGATCGTCCGAACCTCATGCAGCTCGGCCAGGTGAGCGACCAATCTTTCAGGCTCATCACTCTCAGCGACCGGCTCACCGTCGGCATTCAACTCTTCTTCAGGCTGGTCGATGTCCAAGGTAGCGTTGTTTTCAGCGAGGTAAGTCTCCACATCCGCTTGCTTCATGAACCAGTGTTCTTCCCCCAGGATCGTTAACAAGAACGGAGGCAGCTTGCCGGTGACTGGATCAAATCGTTCGCTGTGAACACGCAGACTGACACCGCGTCGTTCCAAGGCAACGATCGCATCTTCCATCGACGCCAGCGCGACGCAGAGGGCTCGCATGGTATCGCCTTCGGCGCTGCGTCCATCTTCGGTCTCGAATCGCGTGTCATTCAAACCGCGTTCGAGCAACTGGCCCTTCATCTCCTCTTCCGATTGGATGTAGTAGCGGCTCTTGCCTTGCGAGACCCGGAACAAAGGCGGCTGGGCCACATAAACGTGTCCCGCGGCCACCAATTGGTACATCTGTCGATAGAAGAAACACAGCAACAACGTGCGAATGTGACTGCCATCGACGTCGGCATCCGTCATGATGATGACTTTGTTGTACCGGCGTCGCGTGAGATCCTGATCGGCACCGATTCCAGTCCCAATCGCTTGGATCATCGACTGGACTTCTTCGTTGGCCAGCACCTTGTCTTCGCGACTCTTGTACGCGTTGATGATCTTACCGCGAAGCGGCAGGATCGCTTGGTACTCTCGCATCCGCCCACCTTCGGCCGACCCACCAGCCGAATCACCTTCGACCAGGTAGACTTCGCACTCTTCCATGTTTTTGGAGATGCAATCGCGAAGTTTGCCGGGCAAACCACCGCCACCGAGGGCGTCCTTTCGCTTTCGCAGCTGATCCTTGGCCTTGCGAGCTGCTTCGCGAGCTTCCGCGGCAAGCAAACCTTTGCGAACAATCGCCTTGGCAGTTCGAGGATTCTCTTCCAAGTACTTGCTGAGTGCTTCGCCAACGCCACTGGTGATGATGCCGTCGACCTCGCCATTGCCAAGCTTGGTTTTGGTCTGACCTTCGAACTGCGGGTGAGGAACCCGCACGCTGATCACCGCCGTCAGACCCTCTCGAAAATCGTCGCCGGTTGGCGTGGTGCTCTTGAACAGGCCTTCTTTTTTGCCGTAGTTGTTCAACGTCCGCGTCAGAGCGGATCGAAAACCGGACACGTGCGTTCCGCCTTCGATGGTGTGAATGTTGTTGACGTACGACTGAACCGTTTCCGTGAACTCGGTGCTGTACTGCAGCGCCATGTCGTACTCGACACCTTCTTTCTCACCGACGAACTGAATCACATCGCCGTGCAACACGTCGCTGGCACGGTTGAGGTGCTCCACGAACTCAACGATCCCACGGTCATACTGGTAGTCGCCGCCTTCGCCGTTTCGCTCGTCGAGGAATTTGATGCGAACGCCACTGTTGAGGAACGCCAGTTCCTGCAGCCGTTTCTGCAGTGTGTCGAAGTTGTACTTGGTGACCGTGAAAATCTGCCCATCGGCTTTGAATGTGGTCTTGGTCCCCGTTTTTTTCGTCGGCCGACCTTTCTGAATCGGGCCGGTGGGAATCCCGCGTTCGTAACCCTGAGTCCAAGTCGACCCATCCCGGCTGACTTCCACCTCGGCCCACTGGCTCAAGAAGTTCACCACGGTCACACCCACACCGTGCAAACCGCCGGAGGTTTGGTAGGCCCCCTTTTCGAACTTGCCGCCGAACTTCAGCACCGTCATCACGCCCTCCAGCGTGCTGACTTCGCGATCCAGCTCCTCTGACAACTGATCGTGACGTGTCACGGGGACCCCGCGACCATCGTCTTCCACCGTGACACTGCCATCGGTGTGAACGATCACGCTGACTGATTTGGCGAAACCAGCCATGGCTTCGTCGATCGAGTTGTCGACGACTTCGTAGACCAAGTGGTGCAGACCGCGGACGGTCGTGTCACCGATGTACATCCCGGGACGTTCGCGCACGTGCTCAAGATCCGACAGGTGCAGCAAATCCTTGTCGGTGTACTCCGAGTTCGCCGCCGGTCCCGTCGAAACACGCTCCACCGGCTTTTGCGGACCAGCGATCACCTCGGCTGCATCCCCGTCGCCGGAAACCGCTCCCGCGGGCACAACGTTTGGATCCTCGGATGGGTCGTTCGAAGCAGGGTCAGTCGAGGAGGAATCGCTCATGAATGGGCGGCCCGTGGAGGCCGTCAAATGCGGGGTTTTCGACGCTGCAGGCGGTCTCGCCCGCTCGTCAAAAAAAAGCGTCAAATAGCAGTCAGCATTCTACCAAAAAGAACGACTTTGCGCTAGATCACGTGCACGCCTCTGCGAGGAAACGTTTCCGATTCTGCAGAGGGCTGCACAGGGCGATCCTGGGCCGGATTCAGAAGTCGCCGAATGGATCTTGCCCCCCCGCAGGAGCAAAGGGGTCTTCCATCGCGCCCCCGAATGGATCCGCGCCACCGCCCCCACCAAACGGATCGGCGTTCTCTGGCGCTGTCTCTTTCGGTTTCGTTGTCTCCAATTGAACCTCAGATTCCTCTTCGGTTTCGACAGGAGCCGTTGACTTGAGCACCTTTGGCAAGACCGAGCCGGGGCGTCGCAGGCACTGCATCGTGCCACGATCGTTGACCAAGTACAGGCGATCGGAATGGCGATTGACCACCAAAGCCTCGGGCTGAATGCCGGGAAAACGCCCGAGCAACTTGCCGTCTTCCGCTGACATCACCAACAGGGATCCCGACAAACTGCGTGCGTAGATCTTCCCATCAATCGCGCCGAGCAACTCCTGAACACCCGGCACCATCTGCGGCCAAACTGAATAGCCGTCACTCGCCGAAACACACATCAGGTTGCCATAGATGGTCGGGTACAGGACCTTCTCGTTGTAGAAAATTGGACTGGAATAAATCGGCTCGCCCGTTGGCCGACTCCACAGCACTTCGCCTTCACGAGTCGCTTTGATGCCATAGATCTGGCCGGATTCGGAGCCGAAGAAAAATCGTTCTCCCGATGCAGCTGCCGGAGAACCGCTGACGATGCCATCCGTGTTCAATCGAAATTGCACGTTGGGTTCGCCCTCCATCTCCATCACGTAAACAAAACCTCGGCTGGTTCCCCAAGCCACTTTGTTGGAATCCGCTGCATGCGTGGGCACCGCCAAGGACGATCCTGCGACGATTTCAGCGAAAGGATCCAGGGTTGGATCCACCAATCCATAACAAACAATCCGATCACCAATCGACGGCACCAACGCAAACCCGTTGCAATGCACGACGCCTCGGAGTGGCACATATTCCAGTGAGGTGACACCGAACACCTGTCCATTTTTGACATCCAGCTTGATCAACTCGCCACCGTTGACGACGGAGACAAACGCTTCATCGACGCCCAAACCGCCATAGCCACGCTGTTCGGATCCGACCCGTTGCAACCAAATCAGATCCCCCGATTCAGCGTCTCGGCATTCCACGGTCCCATCATCTGACAAGGTGTAAAACCGAATCATTGGCACCTTCTGAATCCGTGATTTGGCTTCGATGCCACGGCGTTTCAATCGAAGAATTTCATTCCGGCCCAAGCGTTCTGCTTCCGCCTGGTCAATGGCTCCCCGTTTGGTCAGATCGGTGTCGACCTGAAATCGAGCGTAGACGACAGCGTTTTCGTCCATCGCATTTTCAGTGGACTCGGCGTCAGCTTCCGCTGCGGCAGGCTTGGATTCCCCCGACTTTTGGACGATTTCCACAAACACATGACTCTGCGTTTCGTGAACCACCATCTGCTGATCGACGATGGATTGGCGACCAGCCGGGACGCTCAGACTGCGACGCCACACCTCTTCCAACCCAAGCTGGCGGGTCTCGACGGGGCCGAGCAGTTGGTGATCAGCAAGTGCAGAAGCAGCGCCCCCCAAAGCGCAGGCGGCAACCAGCGTGAATGAAAGGATGAGGCGGAATTGAGAAAAGCGATGCATTGCAGCGATACCAGAAAAGAACGGGAGCCATCCGGAAGACCGTTCAGCATAATCCACGATCACCGCGACCGCGAATTTCCCAATTGGAACGGTTTCCGGTACACTCGGCTGGCGAGAAAAAGGGCCGCAAGATCGATTCAAACGTCGTAATCGCCCCCAGTTTTTCGCGTCTTTCATCGAGGCCGTGAGCTTCCGTGCGTTCCGCGGGCTCTTTTTGGCGGCCTTGATCCCACTCCCTCGTATCCGCTCCCAGCCAGAATGGCCAAAATTTTGATGCTCGTCGGCGACTTCGTCGAAGATTACGAAGCCATGGTTCCCTATCAGATGCTGCTGATGCTGGAGCACGAGGTGGCGACCGTCTGCCCCGGCAAATCCGCCGGTGACTCCGTGGCCACCGCGATCCACGACTTCGAAGGCCATCAGACCTACACCGAAAAACCAGGCCACCGGTTCGCCATCACCGCCGACTTCGATGGTCTGAACCCCGAAACCTTCGACGCCTTGGTGATCCCCGGCGGCCGCGCACCGGAGTACCTGCGTCTGAACGAACAAGTCCTCGACATCGTTCGCCACTTCGCGGACCAGGACAAACCCATCGCCGCCGTCTGTCACGGACCGCAAATCCTGGCCGCAGCCGGCGTGCTGAAGAATCGCCAGTGCAGTTGCTACCCCGCCGTCGCCCCCGAGGTTCAAATTGGCGGCGGAACCTACATGCCGCCCGGCGAAGGCATGGACACCGCCCACGTCGATGGCAATCTGGTGACCGCACCGGCTTGGCCCGCTCACCCCGCATGGATGCGTGAATTCAACCGACTGCTCCCCTCGGATTGATGAACGTTCCCGATCCCAATCGCGTCGATCCCCCCTCCGGCCTGCCACCGGACCATGCCGACGCGTTGCGTGAACGGAAACAACAATTGCAGGCCGCATTGATTCGTGTCCGTCACGAGGCACATGCGGCACGGCTCGAAGCCAACGCCGCCCGACTGGAAGCAACCGCTTCCCAAATCGAAGCGGAGCTTGAATCCATTGGCCGCGCCTCCATTGAACAGGGCGAGACGGCTGATCCGCCCAGCATCGACGAACCAGCCTCCTCTGCATCGCAACACAACTGGAATCCCCCGGGCTTCGCACGAACCAGTCGCTTCGCGTCTTGGAACGAAGTCCGCGAAGCGGTTGATTCCTTCGCGAACGTCACCACCCGCCACGATCCTGGACACGGCGTCTCGGTGCGAGCACCGAAAATGAGACGCCTCGGCGAAACAACATTCCCGGATGCGATCTCCCCCGCTCCGATGGATGTTCCTGATTCAGACGCGACCACCGATCGAGCCCCCGTCGAAACCGACGCGACTGCTGAATCTGAACTGCTGGAAGACTCGCCTGTTTCCTCCGCCGACCAACGCCTTCCAGCCGACCAAAACCTTCCAACGGATGACGAACCACCCCCGTCCAACAAACCGCTTCCAAGCGTCATTGCGGATGACGACGAAACCGACACCAGCGGCCGTCGTCGCAAACCAGTCGCGGTGATCGCCAGCGCCATCGTCCACGTGGTTCTGCTGTTCATCCTTGCCGCGTTCACTCTCAACAACGCACGCCCCAAAGATCAAATGGCGTTCTCCGCTTCCGCGACCAGCGAGAACGAAGAGAGCGCCATGGAAACCTTTTCCATCGAAAGCAGCGAGCCGGTCACCGAGCCGACTCAGTCGCAGCCCGATGAAACGCAGTACGATGTCAGTGAGATGGGTGAGATGCCGATCGTGGACATCACCTCAACCGCCATGGACTCGGTCGCGACGGCCGCGGCAAACCTCTCGTCACTTTCCAGCTCCTCGTCCGCGGCTTCTCAAGCGATGCAGAAGCTGAGTTCCGACGCCAATTCGCAAATGGAATTCTGCGGGGTCGAAGGGGGTGGCAACCACTTTGTCTATCTCGTCGACAGCTCTGGCAGCATGGGCGACGCCTTCACCTCGGCTCGATCCGCCCTGCTTCAATCGATTGACATGCTCACTGAAAAACAACGCTTCTACGTTGTTTTCTTTGACGCCGAGTGCGACTACATGCAGCTGTCCGGATCTCCCACCCCCGAATCACGCAGTGCTTACGCCACCCCCAACAACAAACAACAACTTCGCAATTGGGCGATGCGAGTGTCGATGGACCGCGGCAAAGCTCCCTACGAACCGCTGCGATTCGCGCTGGAACTCAAACCCGACGTGATCTTCCTGCTGTCCGACGGCGAGTTCCCACAAGGCATCGAAGATTTGCTCACCGAAGAGAACCGGTCGACCAACTTGTTCGGTGACACCGACCCCATCAGCATCGTTCACACGATCAGCTACCACAGCCGCGAAGGCGAAAGTCGGATGCGCCGGATCGCGGAAAAGAACTTCGGACAATACCGCCACGTCCCCAAACCCTGAGGCCGACGTTTGGCCGCCGATCGCTTCCTCCATCGCGTCCCCCGAACGCTCGCTTGGATCACCTCGCATGCCCATCGTTGGCACGAGTGGTACATCGACCAGCGATTTGGTGCGATTGATGACGACGCCCAACTCGGTCGCCGCGGGGAACAAGTGGCCGCTCGGTTGCTGCGACGCAAAGGCCTGCAAGTCATCGCCGAAAGTGAATCCGATCGCGCTGGTGAAATCGACCTGATCGCGATTCGCAAACGTCCACGGCTGATGGTGTTTGTGGAAGTCAAAACGCTCTCCACCACACGACCGGGGCACCCGGCCGACCGAGTCGACGAAAACAAACAAGCCCGGATCACCCGCGCTGCCCTGCGGTACTTGAAACGTCAAAAGCTACTCGGCGTTGCCTGTCGCTTTGACGTGGTCGCGGTTTGGTGGCCGGGCGATGAACCACACCCGACTCGCGTCGAGCACTACGAATCCGCGTTTGATGCCGTTGGGATCGACTCGTTCTTCGTCTGACTCCTCCACCAGTCGATCAAATTGGTGAGCTAGCAAGACCGCATCGCGAAGGCCTGAACGGCATCACGAAACAGCGAGACGCCATCTTCCAGCGATTTCAGTTCGATGAACTCATCGACCGTGTGCGCCTGTTCGATGCTGCCTGGCCCACAAACGATTCGGTGACTGAGTTCTCCCAACACCGCGCCGTCGGTGGAATAACAGACCGTTTCGGGTTTTTCCCGCCCGCAGTAAGGGACGGCCAACTCGCACATTCGAACAAGGGCCGGATCGTCGGTGCGAGTTTCCAGCGGTGCAATGGATTTGTAGCCGAAAAAATGCAACCCGAGTTGCTCCGCAGCCGCTTTCGCATCGGACATCAAACAGCCGCCATCGACGCTGGGCATCGCCCGCCAATTGGCCCACACTTCGCTGCGATCCGGAACGATATTGGTCGCGTCAGCGTGGTCGCTGATCCCAAAGTTGAACGTCAACGTCGGGGGATCGAATCGATCGTCTCGCAACATCGGGTCCGTCTGCGATCGTTCGTGCAATTCGAGGATCGTTTGCAGAAAGGGAATCATCAGAACATTTGCATTGACGCCTCGATTGGTGCTGCTGTGGGCGGCTCGCCCGTGCGAGACCACTCGAAATCCCCCCATGCCTTTGTGCGCGTGGACGACCCGCAACTCCGTTGGCTCACCGATCAATGCGACCGGATCATGAGCCACCAGGTCGCGATAGGCCGGACTGCTTTGCGCCAATTCCTTGGCACCTCGGAGCCCCGTCTCCTCGTCGGCAGTGCAAACGATCCAGAGCGGCGCGGATTGCTTCGACGCATCCAAACCGTCCACCACAGCCAGCATCGCAGCCAACGATCCCTTCATGTCACACGCACCGCGACCGTACAAACGGTCGCCTTCCAACACCGCCTCGAAGGGGTTTCCGCCGGGCCCGACCCATCGATCCGCCGGCACAACGTCGGTGTGGCAAAAATAGGCCAGCCCCGTTTGGTTTTCAGCCCGATCGCCGGACGGCATGGACAAGTCGCTCGCTTTTTCCGGCCAGTCGACCGGCAGACGCTTGGCAACCAAATTGAATTTTGGGACACCTTCGCCATCCAGGTACCGCGTTTGCTCACATTCGAACCCTTGCGCTTGCAAACGCTCCGCCACCCACTCCGTGATCGCCTGATTGCTGGTATGACTGACCGTCGAGAACGCGATCAAATCGGACAATAGTCTGACAACAAGTGACAAAACGAGGTCTCGGTAGGAATAGCCGTGGCAACTCAAATCCGACAATTTACACCTTCCAGCGGCCCTCTGCACCCGTGAATGCTCCCGCCTCCCCCGAACGCTCTGTGCCTCCCGATTCCAACGAGACCGGGCCGCCATCCGATTGGCGACCGTGGGAGCGACTGGGCGAACTGGCCGAAGCCGGTGACGCGGAAGGCCTGGAGAGCTATCTTTCCAGTCTGGGGGCAAACGACCAGGCTCTGGCTCTGAGCCGCTTGGACGAAGAGCACCACACCGCGGTCCTGACGTTGCTCCCCGCCGAGGAAGCAGCCGAAGTCCTGCGACACCTCAGTGAGACCCAAGCGGCCGAATTGGTCGACGCATTGGATGCAGCGGATGCCGCGGCCATCGTCCAAGAGATGTCCAGCGATGAGCAGGCTGACTTGCTGGGTGACTTGGACGACGAACAAGCCGAATCCATCCTGCTGGCGATGCCGCCCGCGGACGCGGCCTCGGTCCGAGAACTGGCCGCCTACAGTGATGACCAAGCAGGTGGCTTGCTCGTTCGCGAGATCCTGCGTTTCAAGCAGAGCAGCTTGGTCCACGAAGTCATCACGACACTCTCCGAAAACGCTGAAGAGTTTCGCGACTACGACGTCCAGTACGCCTACCTGACTGACGACAACGACAAATTGGTCGGCGTGTTGCCAATGCGGAACCTGCTGTTCGCCAAACGCACCGACCCGGTGGCGGACATCATGATCCTCGATCCGCTGTCGGTCACCGCCAGCATGCCACTGGATGAACTGCGAGATTTCTTTGACGCCCATCACTTCCTGGGCGTCCCCGTTGTCGATGACAACCACAAACTCCTGGGCGTCGTCCACCGAAACGCAGTGGACTACGAATCGACCCGGGCTGCCGAAAACGACTTCCTCAAAAGCCAGGGGATCATCGGCGGGGAAGAACTGCGAACGATGCCGCTCTGGCAAAGATCCAAACGACGCCTGAGCTGGCTCAGCATCAACATCCTGCTCAACATTGGCGCGGCGGGTGTCATTGCCTTGTATCAAGACACGCTGTCCAAAGTGATCGCGCTGGCCGTGTTCCTTCCGATTATCAGCGACATGAGCGGCTGCAGCGGCAATCAAGCCGTCGCGGTCAGCATGCGAGAGCTTTCACTTGGCTTGGTTCGCCCCGCCGAAATGTTTCGCGTGTGGCTGCAAGAGATGAGTGTCGGCCTGATCAACGGATCGGTGCTCGGACTGCTGGTCGCGATTGTCGCCGTGATCTGGGACGGCAACCCTTACCTCGGACTGGTCGTGGGAATCGCGTTGTGCGCGAACACTCTGATCGCGGTCTCGATCGGTGGCACCGTTCCACTGCTGCTCAAACGACTTGGGTTTGACCCCGCCGTTGCCAGTGGCCCATTGCTAACCACGGTGACCGACATGTGCGGGTTCCTGCTGGTCCTCGGGATGGCCACGGCGTTGTTGGATCGTCTGATCTAAGCAGGCGTCCAGGTGTCATCGTGTATGTGAGCCGTTGGCGTTCGCCACGGTTTTCACGCACAACCGGGCCTCACGCTGGACTGCGAAATGTTCGGTGTTGACACGGAAAATGCGACGTTGATTTTTATTCTGTCCTACGCCCCAACGGGGCAGCTCTAAGATAGCCCCAGGCATCGCCTGGGGTTTCGTTACGGAGATTCCGACACCAGCCCCAACGGGGCGGCCCTAAGAAAGACTCCCCAAAACCCGCTAGGACCGCCCCCGTTGGGGCTTTGTAATCTTGGTCCCGCCACAACCCAGGGCGTTGCCCTGGGCTGGCATAGGGCTGCCCCGTTGGGGCGAAGTCGAGGAACGAAACCTGCGCAGTCCAAAGCGGTGTTAATACCAACCTTTTGACAGCGAACCCAATCGCTGCACTCACTCCGGTCGGGTTGCGACCTCAATCCGGTTGGCATCGTTGAGATACGCCATCAGGTTGGCGATCTCCTGCAAGGACAACTCGTCCAACAAACCACTCGGCATGATGCTTGATTGGCTCGGTTGAATCAAATCCACTTCGGATTCAGCCAAGATTGTCACGTGGTTGTTCGAATCGCGAATTTGCAAGTCGCTTCCGGCTTTGCTGACCATGCCAACGTAAACATCGCCATCCAGCGTCAGCACCTTTTTGCTCGCATACTGGTCACTCACAACGTGCGACGGGTACAGAACCGACTCGAGAATTTCGCGGCGAGTGAATCGCCTCGCCACACTGGTCAGGTCGGGTCCGATCACAGTCCCTTGGTTGCCAGCACGGTGACAATTGGCACACTGGACCCGGGCGTAAACCTCCGCCCCTGCAAGTGCGTCACCACCCTGCCCTTCATCACTCTCCAGGTGAGTGATCAATTGTTCGAAGTCCCAACGTGATTCCTCTTCTCGCGGGAGTTCCGCCACTGGACGATCGGGGAACGACTTGGCGTACCAACGCTGCCAAGCAGCCATGGATTGCTTGGCACCTTCGGGTCGCTGCATCCCCGTCCAATGCTCCAGCAATTGCTCCACACTTTCAAACGTGGCCCCTTCTTTTTCAGCTCGCAATCCCATCAAGACCAACGATCGCAATGCCATGGGATCATCGGTGGCGATCGGCACGGCTCGAAGTCGAGTGACCACTTCATTCGCTGCGGGACCATCCAAGACGTTCAAGCTGCGAACCAAGTAGTCCCAGTTTTCTCCATCTGGGTTCTGCGCCAACGCCATCGCCACCACCGCGCGACGCTGAGGCTCCGTTCGCCAAATCTTTCGCAGGTGAGCCGACGAGGCGTCGTCAGGAGCGGTTGCCAGCATCGCGATGATACCCGTTCGCAATCGACGATGAACGTCATCGACCTTGTCTTCCTTGGTCAGTTCATCGTCCAGCGTGCGTAGTTTTTCTGCCGTGGCCTCGCTGATCGGACGTTCCAATTGAAACAGAGCGCCGAGAGCCGAGTTTCGCCAACGACTGCCTTCGTCCAGGATCGCCTGGATGTCGTCCTCGGAAAGGTGACGCGCGAAATCACGGGTCACACCCACCATGTACATCGGCAAAGAGCCTTCGCTGTCTCGTCCAGCGATGCCTTCATAGAACTTCAGCAATGCAAACCGTTCGCGTGCCGACCATTGACGGTCGATGCGTTGCAAGCACATCGCGGCCAGAACACGGTCCAGTTCCGGAGCATCGGATTCCAAGTACTCCATCGCACGCGGCACCAGCGATTCCGCTTGCAGGTAGCTCGCCAGACGAATCAATTCATGATTCATGCGAGAATCTCCCGCAGGAAATTCATCGGCAATTTGTTTTGCCAACCAAGGCACATCGTTGGCTTTGATGTTGCAACGATGCAAAGCAACTTGACACAGACGCAGCGTGTCAACGAAGTCCTTGTCGCTCAAAAACTCTTGCATCATGTTGCTGGACCGTTTCAGCACCAACAACCCAGTCATCTTGTTCGTGTCCGCGGCCACCAGTGCCAACATGCCGACCAAGGCGGTCCGTGTGTCTTCGTGAAGGATGACGGTTTCCTTCCACTTCGCGGCTGGAATCCGTTGCAAGACCTGGCGAGCCACATAGGACAGCACTCGGTCTTCATGGGCCAGCAGATCGATCAACGGTTGTGGATCATCAGGAATTTGATTGCTCCGCAGCATCGCTTCGCAAACCGCACGACGGACTCGCAAGTCACTGTCGGTGAGCATGTCGTTCAAACGAGCCTTCGCTCGCGATGAGGGGTTCAGTCCCAGCTGAATCGCAGCTCGACGTCGCACCAATTCGCTTTCGGCTTTGGACAATTCAATCAGCAAATCGTCACTGGGAACGGGCCCGTACATCTGCATCAAGTTCATGGCTCGAATGCGGTAGGACGGTGGGTTTTCATCGCTGTAGGCGACTCCCGCCAATTGTTGATCCCAATCGCTTCCCAGCTCGCGACGAATCGCGGCGATGCGTTGACGCGACCAAGCCGCATCCAGTTGAGGCTGGCGAACGGCAGCTGCGATGCCGCTGCCGAGTTGCTTCATCGCCTCAGGAATTTTGCCTTGATAGACGACGCGGTAAACACCGCCGGCGGTCCCGCGACCTCCGGTGCAGAAATACAACGCCCCGTCTGGACCGACGGCCAAGTCGGTGACGTTGAGCGGCTGCCCTTTCAAGAACACTTCGCTGTCCGCTTGGAATCCGCTGCCATTGGGTTTCAAGCGAACGTTCAGAATCCGACCTTCGGACCAATCCGCCATGAACAAACTGTTGTGGTAGCGAACCGGGAACATGTGATGCTCATAGCACTCAATCCCAGTGGGGCTGCCGCGCCCGGTGTCCAACACGTTTGGCAGTCGGTCGATGTAATACTCAGGCCATTTCGCCCAACCCGGTCGCCATCCGAATTCACTCGCTTCGGTCACATCCATCAAGGCGGTGGGACGGTACCAAGGCGTTTCCACGTCGGCTTCCATGTCCGCGTCATGCACAAACAAGTTGCCTTCCGGGTGGAAAGCCAAGTCGTATGCGTTTCGCAATCCACCGGCGATACGCTCGATGACTTTGCCTTCAATGTCGGTCCGAATGATCGTTCCACCGGGTGCCTTCACCCCGCGTCCGTGCCCGCCGGGATCTTCATAACGAGGCAGCAAGTCGCCTTCGTAAACATCTTTCAGTGTTTCGCCGCTGCCTGTTTTCCCGATCGGTTTGACATAGCTTCCGACCGAGATGTAAATCATTCCATCGGGTCCCAGACGCAATCCGTGAGGGCCATGCTCTCCACCGTTGCCACTGAATTTCACGATCGTCTTGACAGTTTCCAGTTCGCCATCTCGGTCTTCATCGATCAAGCGATAAAGAGCTGAACCATCGGGACCGTCGGCGGTCACAAACACTTCGCCGTTGAGTGGCAGAATGCCTTGGATGGACTCGACTTGGTCGCAATAGGTCTGGACGTCTTCGGGGACTCCATCGTCGTCACGGTCCGTGACGATCAACAACGGGCCGCCTTCTTGCGACAGCAACACGTGCCCAAATTCATCAAACGCCATCGCGATGACGGATCCAACTTGCTCGTCGTTGATCAAACGCTGAACACCGAAGCCGCGCTGGATTTGAAAACGTTCGGAATCCTCCTTGGCGACTTCGACCTCCACGCTGGGTTCGCGGTCCCATGGAGCGGTTTCACCGAGCGGGCCAAACACCGAAGCTGACTGCCAGGCTCCATCGTTGTAAGCCGCGGTGTTCCACAGCGGAATTTCTTGCAGATTGGTTTTCCAAGTCCGATCGGAGCTGAACGTGAACCATTTCTCGCCCATTTCAGGTCGAATCGACACCCGAGCGACAAGCGCGGCGGTGTCGCCACGAGTGTTCTGCACCTGCACCGCGACGACATTGCGTCCCGGTTCGATGTAGTCACTGATATCGAACTCTTGCATCTGCCGGTAGGACTCGCCCTCGCCGACTTTGCGACCGTTGACATGCACCTCGTAGGCATCGTCCGCCGCGATCTCGATGATGGCCTCGCCGCGATGGCGGAGGTTCAAAGATTTGCGGAACCAGCACGTTTCACCGTGCGGGATCGCTTGCTCCGCGGTCGTCCCCGACGCCCAAATCCACTCCGCTTCCGCCGCGAAGGTTCGAGTGTCCCAGCCTAAACACAAAGCACTGACGGCAAGCGTCAACGCGATCAAATGGAATCGTCCAGCAGACATCCTGATTCAGCCTTCCATGGCGTGGAGTCAGTCATTTTCAATGAAAACGGCGTCCAACACGCCGATTCTCAAACATTCACGCTCCGCAATACCATCCGGCGGAGGATGCTTGCAAGATCGAATCAGGCACTCTGCCACTCTTGGATCGCCGGAATCGGACTGACCAACATCAACACATTGAGCAGCAAATTGTCGCGAATCAGGATCAACATCACGATCTCGCTGAGCACGAACAAAGCGACCGACCAACGCCAACCAAATCGGGACGAAAACCAGTACCCCAGCATGCAGGCCGCCACATCCGTGACCGAATTCGCGATCGAATCCCCGGTGTAGCCCACTGCCATCGTCGCCTCGCGGTAACGCTCGATGATCAGTGGCGAGTTCTCCAGGATCTCCCAGCTCACCTCCAATCCCACCGCGATCAAGAAACGCCACGTTTGGTTCAGCCGCGGCACCCACAGCAGCGCCCAGTAAAACAACACGCCGTGCAAAACATGCGAGAAGAAATACGGGTCAATCACGTGCTGCGAGTTGTGGGCGGTCCAGATGTCCCAGGACCACGGGACCCACGAACCACACTCACACCAAAACTGACGCCCCATCCCTGCCAGCACCAAAACCATGCCGGCGATCATCGAGCCGGCAACCAGTGCATCCCTCCACGATGGGTCCCATAGGGATCGATCGTGGAAGTTTTCCAGCGTGTCGGATGAGCGTGCGTTCAAAAGTACCGTTTCCAGCTCAACGCAGATCGTCGCGATCGATCACAGGGTTGGCAGTTCCCTGTCCAATCAACACCAACACCCCTTGTTGAGGACGGTTGGAATTCATCGCCTGTGCATTGAAGGGAACCCCATAACAGGCGTAGTTGCCCGTCGCGGTGTCCAAGACATAGATGACCGAGCGACCGACTGGATTGCTGCTGCTACGAGGAAAATCCGCTTGTCCGGTGGCCATGATGTAACTCCCACCTTTGCCATCCGTTCCCAACGCCTCGGCGACATTCCCCGTGAACGTGGCCGCAAAACGACCGACTCGCGGGTACATCACCGAACACTGAAGCAGCCCCGAATTGTGATCCAGCACAAACAATCCATCCGCTTGGTCACTGACGGAACCGGTCGCCAACGAGAACTTTTCGCTGCTGACCGCGGCGGTCGCGTTGGCAATCGGCAGGTTTTGCCAATTGGCCAGGGTGGATGAGCTTGATCCCACCGCAGTGGTTTCTGCTGAACGACGGGCTTCGGAGGCGACACCTGCGAAGTAGATGGCCACCCCGACGGCAGCCAAGGTCACACCAACCATCCATCCGCGATTCCCGCAGCATCGCATTGATTCGGTTGGAACGACTGGCAATTGAGCGGAATCTGCAATGTCTTTCATGAATCGTTTCTCAGCTAGCGGCAGAGGAAGGGAACAATGGAGTTGATTCAGCCTGTGATTGTACGCATCGGCTGAGAACTTTACGATTGGAATCTCGTGTCCTGAACCGCCTCTTTCCACGTTTCTCGCGAAAATCATCATGTCGCTCAATGCTCCCCTGAACCGAAAACTCCGCATGGGAATCGTTGGTGGTGGTCTGGGATCCTTCATCGGTCGCGTCCACACCGTTGCTGCTGGACTGGACAATCGCAGCGAATTGGTCGCCGGAGCCTTCTCCAGCAACCCGGAACGCAGCCGCCAATCCGCCCCCGGATACGGCGTCGATGAATCGCGAGCCTACGGCAGCTACGAAGCCATGCTGGACGCCGAATCGCGGCTTCCCGAGGACCAGCGGATCGACTTCGTCAGCGTCACCACCCCCAACCACACGCACTTTGAAATTGCCAAGGCCGCGGTCGAAGCTGGTTTCAACGTCGTCTGCGACAAACCGATGACGTTCGACTTGGACCAAGCCGAACAATTGCTGAAGACGGTCGAAAACTCGGACGTCGTCTTCGCTCTGACGCACAACTACACCGGTTACCCACTGATTCGCCAAGCTCGCGAAATGATTTTGGGAGGCGAACTCGGTGAGATCAACGCGATCCGCTCTCAGTACATTCAGGGCTGGCTTCGCGACAAAATCGAAGCGGAAGATCAAAAGCAAGCCGCTTGGCGAACCGACCCCTCCAAGAGCGGTGCGGCGGGTGCCTTCGGCGACATCGCCACGCACGCCTACAACCTGGGTCGCTTCATGACGGGCGTGTTGCCCGAAACGGTCAGTTGCAGCCTAAAATCATTCGTCGAAGGACGCCAACTGGATGACTACGGCACCGCCGTGATCCGCTATGAAAACGGTGCCCTGGGAACGGTCACGGCATCGCAAATCAGCCACGGCCGCGAAAATGACGTGGAAATCGAAATCGACGGCACCAAGGGTTCGCTGAAGTGGCGTCAAGAAAACCCGAATGAGCTGCACTACCGTCAAAACGGCAAGGCTCATCAGATTTACACGCGGGATCCCAACGCGCCTTACATGCACCCCATCGCCGCGGCATCCTGTCGCTTGCCATCAGGGCACCCCGAAGCGTTCTTTGAAGCCTTCGCGAACGTTTACGCCGCCGCGTTTGACGACATGGCCAAACGCGCTGAAGGAGCCACCATCGATCGCAAGACGACGCTGTACCCCAGCGTTCACGATGGCGTCGAAGGCATGTACTTCATCCAGCAGTGCGTCGCCAGCCACAAAGACAACGCGGCTTGGTTGCCGCTGAAGCACCCCGTCGCGCGCGTTTGATCGGCGATCCTGCTTGATGAACTGCGCGGCCTCCGTTTCTGTGATCATGCCCGCTGCCGGCAGCGGGCAACGCTTTGGCAGCCAGTCCAACAAGCTGTTTGCGGTCCTGGACGGCAAACCGCTGTGGCAACACGCCGTGGATCGATTCCAACATCGCGGCGACGTCCGGCAAATCGTGCTGGCAATCTCCGAGGAAGACGACTCCACGTTTCGCGAACAGATCGCGGCGATTTCCTCCGCCGTCCCAATCCACCTTGTTCGAGGTGGCGCGACACGCAGCGAGAGCGTTCGTGCAGCCTTGGATCAAGTCCAGAAATTCGCGGCCGAATCTGCTTCCAACGGCACCGCCACGAAAACACTGGTCGCGATCCACGACGCCGCTCGACCGCTGGTTCGCCAAGTCGACCTGGACCGGGTCTTCGCCAAGGCCGCTGACACCGGGGCGGCAATCCTGGCGGCCCCCGTTTCCGGAACCCTCAAACGGGCCACCAGCCATGGATCCGACACGGTCGATCGTCGCCACACTTACGTCGCACTAACTCCCCAGGTGTTCGCGATCGACGTCATTTGTCAAGCTTACGCTCGCGACCGAGGCCGCATGGCCACCGACGACGCTCAACTGGTGGAGCGAACCTCTCACCCAGTTCAGCTTGTCACTGGTTCCGCAGACAATTTAAAAATCACCTTCCCCGAAGATCTCCGCATCGCGGAGGCGATCCTGAACGAATGCCGAAGCGAATTCGCATGACCACTTCCAACGCCACCAACCCACTGATCGAAGATCTCCGCTGGCGAGGTTTGCTGAATCAAACCACCGATGAAAACGGAATCGCCGAGCTGCTCAATTCGGGCCCGCAAACGATCTACATTGGGTTCGACCCCACGGCAACCTCGTTGCACGTCGGCGGCATGATGCAGTTGATGATGCTGCGTCGCTTCCAACGCGCCGGCCACCATCCGATTGCCCTGGTCGGTGGAGCCACTGGGATGATCGGCGACCCCAGCGGCAAAAGCGAAGAACGCAATCTGTTGTCGGCGGATCAACTGCAAAAGAATGTCGATGGCGTCGCCGCTCAAATGCGTCACTTCCTCGACTTTGAAGGTGCCAACGCCGCCAAGTTGCTGAACAACTTCGACTGGATGAAGAACTACTCCTACCTCGAGTTCCTTCGCGACGTCGGCAAGAACTTTCCCGTCGGTGCGATGATGGGCAAAGAATCCGTCCGCAGTCGATTGGAAAGCGAAGCCGGCCTGAGCTACACCGAATTCAGCTACATGCTCTTGCAGGCTTACGACTTCGTGAACCTGGCCAAGACCCATGATTGCCGCATCCAAGCCGGTGGCAGCGACCAATGGGGAAACATCACTGCCGGAATCGACCTGGGTCGTCGCATGCTGGGCAAGCAATTGTTCGGCATCACCGCGCCGCTGCTGACAACCAGCGACGGTCGCAAAATGGGCAAGACCGAATCCGGCGCCGTGTGGTTGGATCCCGAGCGAACCAGCCCCTACGCGTTTTACCAGTACTGGATCAACGTCGCCGATGAAGACGTGATGCGTTGCCTGGCCTACCTGACCGAAATCGAGCGAGCCGAATACGACGAACTCGATGACAAAACCAAGAACGATCCCGGCCAACGCACCGCGCAGAAACGACTGGCTCAATGGTTGACCGAACTGGTTCACGGCGAAGCCGGAGTCCAATCGGCTCAACGCGCCACGCAGATTCTGTTCGGCGGCGAAATCGGTGACACGACGGACGCCCAACTGCAAGAGATCTTTGCCGACGTCCCCTCCTGCGACGTGCCGCGGTCGGCTCTCGAAGGCGAAGGTTTGTGGATCGTGGAAGCACTGCAAACGGCGAAGCTCTGCAACAGCGGCGGAGACGCTCGCCGGGCCTTGTCCGAAGGCGGCGTGTACGTCAACAACGCTCGCGTCGAAGACGTTCAAAAACGTTTGGTCGCCGATGACTTGGACGGTCGATCCGTCTTGGTGCTCCGCCGCGGAAAACGCAAGTACGCCCTGCTCAAGATCCAAGATTGAGCTTGATCATGCGATGGTGGCAGGCCTCTTTGGCAATCGCTTTGCTCCTGAGTTCTCTCGGGACACCGGCCAAGCTCATCCATGCGTTCGCACAAGAATCGCAAACTTCGGCGGAGGGAATCACACTCGTTCCCACCGCCGAGTTTCGACTCGACGTCCGCCCCGGCACCGGTTCGATCGACCGACAAAACAACCTGATCACGGTCAACTGCCCTGCCCCGCAAGAAGAAGCCTGGGCGTTACAGGTTCAGTGCGAGCCGATCTCAATTCCCGTGCAAGAGTCCGACGTGTTCTGCGTCTCCTTCGACGCACGAGCCATCGCATCCAGCACGGATGGACTGGGAAGCATTCATGTCTCGATGGCGACCAACGATCCCTGGGAACCAATCGAAGAACCCAACGGGTTTCGCTCCTTCGACGTTCCCAATCAGTGGCATCCGTTTCGAATCTGCTTTCGTGCCAAGCAGGATTACGACGCCAATCGTATCTACGCCTCGATCCAGTGCGCCGAGAAGAAGCAACGACTCGAAATTCGCGATCTGAAATTGATCGGGCTGGGAAACGTTCCCGACGCAAGCCTTCCGTTCACGCGGTTGTTCTACCCAGGCGCGGACAACGATGCCTGGCGAGCGGAAGCTCAGCGCAGCATCGATCGCCATCGTAAAAGCGACCTGACGGTCCGTGTCGTCAACGCGGTCGGCGAACCGCTGGCCGGTGCAACCGTTCACGTCCAACAGCAAGAGCACGATTACGCCTTCGGGACGTTCGTGGGCAACACACCCATCCATGCTGGCGAAGACGCCGCCAAATTTCGCGAGCAAACCAAGCGTTGGTTCAACCGTGTCACCCTGCCTCGCTATTGGGCGGACTGGGGAACGGACCGTCCCGCCGGTGTTGTGAAAGCCGACGCGACCGCCGAGTGGGCCATCGACGCGGGCTTTGAAATCAAAAACCACCTGCTGCTGTACCCGCATTTCATTCCCGATCGCGTCCAACAACTGGCCGATCACCCCTCGCGATTCCAGGCCGAAATCGAAACCGCGATGGACGCCGCTCTGGAGCGAACACGTGACATGCCAATCGCGGTCTGGGATGCGATCAATGAACTTCGCGATGTGTCACTGGTCGGCGATGTCTTAGGAAACGACTACTACGCCGACGTCTTCAATCGAGGCCAGCGATCGCAACCCGAGGCCCTCTGGTTCATCAACGAATACGGATTGATGACCGGTGGCAGCGAACGGTCCAAGCATCTCACAACTTACACCCAGCAGATCGAACAGATTTTGGACAGCGGCGGGGCCGTGGAAGGCATCGGTGTCCAAGGGCACTTTCAAGCCGACCTGATCACCATGCCGGAAGCCTGGAAAGTGCTCAACGAACTGTCACGATTCCAGTTGCCGATCGAGATCACCGAGTTCGACATCGACTCCCGTGACGAAGCCACCCAAGCCCAGTTCACTCGTGATTTCCTGACGCTGGTGTTCGCTCACTCTGCGACCACCGGGTTCACAACCTGGGGCTTCTGGGAAGGCGACATGTGGCGTCCCCACGGCGCCATGATCCGAGAGGACTGGACAATCAAACCCAACGGCCAAGTCTGGGAAGAGCTGATCTTTCAAGCCTGGTGGACCAACCAAACCGTTCAAACCAACGCTGAAGGCATCGCCACCGTCCGAGCCTTTCGTGGCACACATCGCGTCCAAGCCGAAGCCCAAGACTGGGCAAGGATTCAGACCGTGAATCTTCTCGAAGACGAAACCGTCACCCTACAAATTGGAGTTGGCGGTGAGTGACCTGCCTCCGCTTCCGTCGGAACAATTGCTGATCGATCACTTGGCTTCTTTCCCCCACCCATCGCTCGCCTCCGCGATCGTGATGTCACCGGGACGAGGGCAATCGGCCGATGCACTGATTGCCGCCTTTCCAAGCTCGAAAGTCACGAGCTGGTTCGTGGATTTGCACCGCGCCGAACAGGCTCGCGAGGTGACGTCGGCAGACGTTCATGTGATCTGCCAACCCGATCTTCCTGACACCTCGTGGGATCTCGCTTTGTTGCCGGTCTTGAAAACCGGCGAAGCGGAGATGAATCGCAACCTCATTCATCAATCATGGCAAAGGCTGACAATCGGTGGTGAACTGATCGCCGCGGTCAACGCTCCCAAAGACACCTGGCTGCTGAATCAGTTGCAGGCTCTCGGTCCCAAAGTCCGATGCCACGATCACGCGAGCGGACGTGTTTACGTCGTGCGAAAATCATCCGAGACATTCAAACCGAAAACCTTCGACGCCGAATTCACTCACCGAGTCGACGATCGCATCCTGACCGTGCATTCTCGTCCATCGGTGTTCTCTCATCGGTCGGTCGACCGAGCCGCCGCGGCAATGATCCGGCACGCGCCGATCCCCGAAGGATCCACAGTGTTGGAACTCGGATGCGGCAACGGAGCCGTCGCAATGGCAGCCGCCGTGCGATCACAAACCGGTCACGTTTACGCCGTCGATTGCAATTCGCGAGCCGTCCAGTGCACCGAGCGTGCGGCAGCTCAAAACCAACTCACCAACCTGACCGCGATCGTCAATCACGATGGAGAGCTGCCGGACGTGCCCCCCTGCGACATCGCGTTGCTCAACCCGCCCTACTACGGCGACTTCCGAATCGCCGAGCATTTCATGGTCACCGCCGCAAAGAAACTGCGATCGGGCGGAGAAGCCTACGTCATCACCAAGCAAACCGATCGCTACCTCGAATACGACTGGTGGCCGCTCGAAATGACCGATCGAAAGACCGCCCAGTCCTACGACCTGCTGCGTTTCACCCGCGAGTGAGCGTGTCGTGAACAACAAGTGACGTAGCGGAAGGGCGCGAGCCCTCCGGTTCCTCACCGGGCGGCTTGCGCCACACCGCTAACAACGTCACTTGCTGTTCACGCGTTGCTAAGAAACGTCGGCATGAGTCATCGGCTTTCGTTGATTCTGGGCAACCCACACAGCTGGTTCTATCGAAGTATTTCTGCCAGCCCCATACCCAGTCACGCCACATCGATGCGTCGATTCCAACCTCCGAAAGCGTTCAGGCCAGTGATCTGTCACGACCTATTACGAGGGTAGTGGACGAGGCCACGAGTCCTGAACTGGCGTCAACCCCGAGGACTCGTGGCCTCGTCCACTACGATCAAACCTCACTTTTAGTTTGCGACAGACCACGAGGCCTTTGGGCAGCTCGGCGACTTTGACCGGCAAGTGACTGAGTCACGGTCCAGCATTGCAACTTCGGGGGCACAGGAAGATGGCTGGCAATTTCCGTCACAAGGCGGAACCGGAGTGAGTGCCCGGCGGCGGAGACCGAACGTGGCCACTCCCACCAGCCGGAACGCGATCGCGTCCGATTCCGAATCGCTGGTCACCGACAAAAAATCGATGATACGCCGAAGTGAGAATGAGCAATGGGTGTTGGGTGTCACCATCCGGCGATCTGCTACCCCAGTTCTCCTGGGCATGCGTTTGGTCAAAAGAACTCCGTCCCGTTTGATCGGTCCTCAGTCCCGCACACGAATTTCGACGCAGAGTCGCGAGAGGCGGTGAGGCGCAGAGGGACCAGACGGGATATCAGGCGTTACGGCTCTCCCCTGCGTCTCTGCGACTCCCCGCCTCTGCGTCAACTTCTTTCAGAACCGAGCGAGATCCATGGGACGGTGGTCATTGTTGAGAGGATGCGTCTGATTTTGACCCCCGCCCCCTCTTTTCTTCCTCGTCCAAAACAGTCTGCTTCCTACTCTTCTTCTGATTGGACACCCGAAACTACCCCCGTCCCCTTTCCCCGGTCTCAAAAGAGAACCAAGAGGAGTATCCTCAGATGAAGTCGCAGAAGCCAGGTTGTGGATTCCCAATGGTACGAATGATCGGGCTCTTCTCACTGGCGACTGGCGCGATCAACCACTTTGCCATTGGCCCATACACGGGAAAGCAAACCGGGGAAACATCGCTGTTGCGATCGGTTTTTGACCGGATTTTGCGGGTCAGAATCTTGCTTGCGGATCGCTACTACGCAAGTTTCTGGTTGCTTGCCGAAGGCGAGAGGCGTGGCATCGATTTGGTTGCCCGAGCGCATCATCTTCGCAAGATCGACTTTCGTCGCGGACTCAAACTGTGCTATCTCGATCAGTTGGTCCTCTACCAAAAACCGCAACGTCCGAAGTGGATGAGCGAAGACGAGTACGCTCAGTATCCCGATTCGATTTTCGTTCGACACTTGAAGTACAAGGTGACTCAAAAGGGGTTTCGCACACGTGAGATCACGCTGGCAACGACGCTGCTTGATGCGGATATCTACACAGCGGAAGAACTTGCAGAGCTCTACTCTCGACGGTGGTTAGTTGAGTTACACATCCGCAGTTTGAAAACTCAAATGCAAATGGATCACTTGCGATGCAAGAGTCCTCAGATGGTGCGTAAGGAGATCCACTGTCACATGATCGGTTACAACTTGGTTCGCTGTGCGATGTTGGCCTCCGCGTTGAAGTTCGGCTTGTGCCCAACCCGACTCAGCTTCACTGGCGCCATGCAGGCAATCGAAGAGTTCGCTTCGTCGCTTCGCTTGGGCTCGATCCGCCCCCATCAGCAATGGGCGAACTTACTTGAAGTGATTTCCGAATTGACCGTTGGCAACCGACCGGGCAGGCAAGAAAAAAGAGAAATCAAACGGCGAGCGAAGAACTACAAGCTGATGCAATGCCCACGCAATCCGAACCGAAACCGTTACGCCACAGCAGCTTAGGCTTACGCCCGTGCCATTCGTGTCGGACACCGAATTGGCTGGTTGGGCAACATTGGGTTTCTTCGGGCGTCCGCGTGGTCGCATCGTTGACTCCAGGCCGAAACGACGTTTCAACGCGTAGGATGGGCACCCTTGCCTTTTTGTACCCCACATCTCGAAACACCAAAGATTAGTGCCCGATCAGACTGGATTAGTGTTCCACAGAGCGGTCAAGGGAACACTAATCGGCGCTAATCGAACACTAATAATTCCTGGGCAAGGGATATTTGGCTTCAAACCGCTTGTATTCCCAACGCAAGCAGCTCCCAAAAGATGTGGGGTACAATAAGGCACTCTTGCCCGTCTGAGTCGGCCATGACTACCAATCACAACCCGACGCGTGAGCGAGGGACGCCCCTAAGCAGGTCGGCTGGAACGATCGGGCACAACCATGTGAGCCGTTTGGGCGTTCGCCCCGGTTGCGAGTGAAAACCGTGGCTAACGCCAACGGCTCACATACCCGATGACACCTGCGTACCTGCTTAACTCCCACGACGGCCCCATCCGGGGCGAATCCCAGACGCCAGCCACCATTCATTTTTCGAACGTCCCTTGCAGCGACGTAGGCCATACCGAACGAAGCGAGCTACGGCAGGGGACATTGTATTCGGTGGCCAGCCAGGCTCCGAAACTCACCACCTCAGTCCGCTGTGAACACCAGCACGCGAGGCTCACCGGATGAGTCACTCTTGGCCTCAGCGGTTGGCTTGTCCTCGAGCGTGCCCTCTGCCATGACCTTTCCGGTTTTCGGATCATAAACCCGATACGATCGCGGAACCTCCTGGCAGAGAATCGCCGAGTTCCCGCCTTCTGGCAAATACAACACGAACAGTTTCCCTGGCACCAACAGACCACGTCGTCCATAAGTGCAGTCCCAATTCGGCTTCATGTTCGCAAGCGGCAAACCCTCCAAGATTTTCGCTGCGATGCCGGGATACTTGGAACCTTCAAAGTCGAGGGCTTCGCGCCAACCTGCCCCCGGAGCGGTGCACCAATTTGCGTGACCGGGCTCGTTGGCATCGAGCCGCCATTGCCACAAACTGCCGGCTCCGTAGACCACGCCCATCGTGCCGCCTGCGGTCAGATTGCACCACGCTTCGTGGCCCTGCCACCAGCCGGCTCCTTTGCCGGTACGACCAATGTTCTCATACGTGGGTTCGCCATTGGCGACTGCTTTGACAGGACGATTCCGCCACATGTCCGCGACCCGCTCGGCGAGGTGTTCGCCACCGTGCCCGGTTTGGCACCACTGAAAATCCAACCACGTTTTGTCTTGGTGCGTGCGATTCTTTGCATGGGGCGAATAGTGAATTCCGGTTGGCTGTTGGTACGCATCCCACTTCTCGATTTCCGTTCCCGCGGCATCAAGTTGCTCGACGATGGAGGCTTTCTCGGCTGGACCGTCTCCTCCCACCAACCAAATCGCGGGGCGGGCTCCGTAGCGAGCGACGAGGTAGCGGCAATACCGGGCATAGTCTTCGGCGCTGACCACGTTGCCTGCCGTGCCGCCACCTTTCCATCCGTACCCATGGAACACAGGTTGATAAACAGGAGCGATCCCATGGGATGTCAACACATCCACCAACTGGTCAAACGTCTGAAAGTAATCGGGATTCAGTTTCGTCAGCGTCCCGCTTGGCAGATCCTCAAATCCAACCTCGAATCCTTCCGCTTCGGTGCGAGAACGCGGCCCTTTGGTCTTCAGGTCCGGTTGGACCGTCATCAACAACACGGCGTTGTACCCTTTGGCTTGCCGATCCTTGGCATACGTTTTCACTTGATCAACGGTCGCTCGCCAAGGCAACGCCCAAGCCGTGTCAGCACACAGCAGTCTCGCAGTCCCGTCCGCATGGATCAGGTTTCGGCCACCTGAGGGAATGCTCCAAAAACCATGCTGTGTGAACACAGTGGGTGTTTCCGTCTTTGACTCGACCGCTTGGAAGGAACCGGTTTTCCCATGCAGTCCTGAATCGTTGTCGCGATCCGATGACTGCCAATGCCAATTGCCTGACGAAAGTGGCGATGCAAACCGAACACGAAAGGTGTTCCCACCATCCCAAAACATCTGACGGCGGATGGTCGTCCCATCGTCGTGAGTGAAATCAACCCAAGCCTCCACGTCCGTGTAAGGATTCGCGGTTCCCTGCTCTGCCGTGAAGTCGAGTTGGACTTCCTGCCACTGCTGACACTCCGTCACCGACTCTGCCGCTCTGGCACCGGTCGTGCCGACACCAGCAACGAAAAGAAGCAAAACGGATAAAGGCAAGGTTTGATTTGTCATGCAATTCCTCGGTGAGGGGATCAGGAAATGAGCCGGGCATCGTTCTCAGGGGCGTCGGCTTGTTCCCAGTGTACAAGGACGATGAATCCCCGGGGCGAATTCCCCTGCGACGATCAGGTGCTCCTTTTCGCTTGACAGCTGAAACCGACCTGCCTACTGTACTACCTCATGCGGTACGGTAGTCCGCGGCCGATTTTGTTCGAGGCGACCATGCTGACCATCCAGATCACAACCGGAAGCGACGTGCCGATCTTTCGGCAGATCGTTCAGCAGGTGCGTGGTGGGATCGCGGCGGGCAAACTGAGCGTGGGCGACGCGTTGCCCAGTGTGCGGGGGTTGGCAGCGGACTTGGTGGTCAACCACAACACCGTCGCCAAGGCGTACTCGCAACTGGTACGGGATGGGTTGATTGAAAGCCAGCAAGGCCGCGGCTACTTCGTAACGCAGCGACGCGAGATTTACACCAAATCCGAACGGGTTCGCCGGGTTGCCTTGCTGGTGGAACCGTTGGTCAGCGAAGGGACGACACTGGGGTTCACGCCCGACGAAATCGTGGCGTTGGTGGAAAAGGAACTGGGCAAGTTGAGCGGCGGGAAAGTGTCCGGCGGAAACGCCACTGGCAAACGAGGGAAACGTTCATGAAGGCGGCGATCGAGACGTTTGGTTTGACACGTTACTTCCACCAACACTGCGTGGTCGAACAGCTGGGGTTCCAGGTTCCCACCGGCAAGGTCACCGCCTTGCTGGGGCTCAATGGTGCCGGCAAAACCACCACCATTCGGATGATGATGGGGTTGCTGGATCCAACCCGTGGCCGCTGCGAGACGCTGGGCGTGGACAGTCGCGAACTGACGCCGGCCATGCTTTCACGGATTGGCTACATGGTCGAAGGGCACTACTTGTCGTCCTGGATGCGTGTGTCACAGATGGAACGCTTTTCGGCGGAAGGTCACGCTCATTGGGACGGTGATCGCTATCGATCGATGGTGGAACACTTTGGAATTTCATCCTCTCAGAGAATCGGTTCGCTCAGTCGTGGCCAGCGTGCTGGCGTCAGCCTGGCAGCCGTGATGGCCGCTGATCCGGAGTTGCTGATCCTGGATGACCCTGCACTCGGATTGGACCCCGTCAGCCGCCGTGCGCTCAATGAGACGCTGGTCGACTTTGCAGCTGGCGAAACGACCGACGGTTGCGTTCGAACGGTGTTGCTGAGCACGCATTTGATGGACGACGTGGAACGCATCGCCGATGAAATTGCCGTGATGGTGGGCGGACGATTGTTGGTGCAAACGTCCTTGGATGACTTCCTGGACCGGGTCCAGCGAATGGCATTCACGCCGCTCCGTTCGCTCTCCAATCTCGAACTGGAGTCGAACTTACGGCAAACGATTCCCGGATTGGTGGAACTGCGTTTCGTTTCCGGTCAGTGCGTGGTTTGCATCGCGGACGTGTCGGATGAGGTGGTCGAGTCGCTCGCACGAGTTGCTGCGGGCGATGTGGAAACGTTGCCAACCTCACTGAACGATCTGGTGATCGCGTACCTGACAACACAACGAAGTGAGTCGTTTGCAGTGTCCACTTCCTCACTTGCCTTGGCGGATGAATCATGATGTTGTTTTGGAAGGAATGGCGGGAAGCGATCCGAACGCTACCGATCGCCATGGTGATTTTGGCGGTGGTGGTCTACACCGAAATGCCAAACCGTTCTACCAATCCCTCGAATCTGCCGGAGGCCCTCAGTCGCTCTCTCGCGCTGTGGGGATCCGTCTATGCGTTGGTATTGGGATTGTTGCAAACGTGGGGAGAGCAGCGAACCGATGTTCGCGGTTGGTTGTTTTCACATCCCGTCGCGCGTTGGCAGTCCTACTGGAGCAAAACGGTCGCTGCCTTTTTGGTTCACTTCGTTGCAATGCTGGTGCCTTGGACAATCGCCTACGTTTGGCTGGCGCGGGTCGCACCCCCGACTCGGCCAGCCGACCCGCAAATGTTGATTCCCGGATTTTGGTGCTACCTCGCCGCGTTTTCGTTTCATCCCGCAACGGTCTGGATGATGGCTCGCCCTTCGCGATGGCTGGGTTCCAAAACAGTGGTCCTGGTCCCGGCGATCGCGGTGACCGCCCTCGCTTACTTCGCATTCATGACGTTCTGGGCGACGTGGGCGGTGGCGTTGATCCTGGGCGGGGTCGCATTCTTCGTGCTGGCATTTCCCGCGATCGCGCAGCACACGTTCGTTCGGCAATCCAACCAGCCGCCGCTCGCGTCCGACGGCACGCTTGCGTCGCGATTGGCAGGTGCGGGGGTGATCGCATCGGTGCTGGTGGTTGGTGGCGCGGCAACCGCATTCGTCGGCGTGACGATGTCAAACCTCGTGCAGCCCGCGAGCGATGGAATGATCGAGAGTCATCGGTACATGCCCGACGGACGTTTGGTGAGGACACGCGAAAAATACATCTGGGATGAGGAGCTTGGTGGATCGGAATACAAAGTCCAATCCGCGTCTTTTGCTTCGCCGCAAAACAGCGACGCAGACGAGGTCGCGCTGACCGATCGTCAGATTGCGGAACTGATTCAACCCGCCTCCATGTCGCCAATGAAGCCCCAGGATCAACACCCGCCATTCCGAGCCATCGACACCAGCACCTACCACGAACGTGCGTTTGGATTGACTTGGTTTTGTCACGACGATGGCTACTACCTAGCGTATGTCGATCCGAGCTCCGTCACAGCCGACGAACCGTTGCTGGCAATGACACTCGATCGCAGTGGTTTCGGGTCAACCGGCCAGCCATTTGCAAGTCACGATCCGTTGAATCAGTACCGCATGGCAATCTTGCGATTTGCAGACAGTCCCTGGAACAAGACGGTTGGCTTGGTGGACCAAGACGGGATTTACGAGGCGATGATCAAGGAGCAGAAAATGCGCGTCGTCGCAAAAATGCCGATCGATGAAATCAGCTTTTCACCAAGCTTGGGTGATCGCGGTGCAACCGCACTGGTGCTTCACGACGACGAGTTGACGCTGCACGCGATGGAAAGCACCGAGCCAGGAGTTCCCTTGCCACCTGCCTACGAACGGAACGATCGGAACACCGCCTACGCTCCGATGCCGACGTTCGCGCTGAGCCGACCGACGCCAATCGCTTTGCCGGCGGACTGGTTTGCACAACCGGAAATGGCGGTGAACTCGAATTGGATCTCGCATCATTACCTGGACCGTGGCGAGGACGGTTTCGATTTGATTCGGGAAGCCTACGGCTCGTTTGTGAAGTCATTGCACATCGACAATGCTGGGCAGGTCGTCTCGCAAGAAACCTACCTCATTCCTCGGGTTCCAACTCAAACGCCCGCGGACGCACTCGTTGCGACGGTGGCTCCCCCGGTGTTCGCTGTTGGCTTCGGTGGGCTGTCGCAACGGCCGTGGGCCGCAGATTCTTCGGTCGTGATTTCGCAGCCATGGTTGTTCAATTTGGCCCTTTCACTGGGCGCATTGGCACACGGCGGGTTGGCCTGGTGGTTGACCAATCTCGCCTGTCGTCGGCGAGCGTTGTCATCGCGATGTTCCGTCGCCTGGAAGTGCTTTTCTTTGCTCGCCGGTTGGATCACTCCACTGGCGGTGCTGAGCGTTCACCCACGCATCGCCCAGACGAGTTGCCACGAATGCGACCGCTTGATTCGCGTCGATTCGGAGCACTGCCCGCACTGTGCCGCCAATTGGTGCCCACCTCAAAAAACCGGCATCGAGGTGTTCTCTCGCTCGACCTGAGAGGGGACTGACCTGGGCTGCGAACCTTCGTGCTTGCACTCGGTGCTCAGTGAAACGGTGCTCGTAATCGACTTTCGACTTTCGACTTTCGACTTTCGACTTTCGACTTTCGACTTTCGACTTTCGACTTTCGACTTTCGACTTTCGACTTTCGAGCACGAGCACGAGCACGAGCACGAGCACGAGCACGAGCACGAGCACGAGCACGAGCACGAGCACGAGCACGAGTACGAGCACGAGTACGAGCACGAGTACGAGCACGAGTACGAGTACGAGTACGAGCAGGGAGCAGGGAGCAGGGCAATTCTTTCCGGTTCGTTTCCGCTGGGCTATGCTGCTCAAGTGCGCGGGTGTTGTGTGCACCGTGCTGCCCGTTTGGTTGTTTGGCGTTGGTTTGATTCTTGATTGCAATTGATTTTCATGGGGGCACTTTGCGACTGCGTGGCTGGCGGGACGTCGGTTGGTCGCAAGCGTCGGTTGCCGGCCGAATGGGAGGGATCCCATTGGTCTTCGATGATCGTGACGATTGCTTTCGTTGCGATGCGATGTGGGCGGGCAAGTTGCAGGCTCACCTGCGAAAATGGGATCAAGAGCATTTCGAAATTGATTCGTCTTCGTGGTGGCGATGGGAGGCTGGACCGGATCCGGATTGGCAGCCAAGCTTGCACGACCAACGAAACATTCAATTGCGTCCGGACCAGAATCAAGCGGTCAGTGATTTTGAATCGGGCGGGCAATGTGGTCTGCTGGTCATGCCGACAGGGACAGGCAAAACCGTGGTGGCAATGGAATGCATCCTGCGATCCCGATGCAGCGTCTTGATCGTCGTTCCCGTGCGTGACCTGATGTATCAGTGGCACGAAAAAATTCGCGAGGCAACGGGTGTCGACGCGGGCCTGATCGGCGATGGCGTGCATCGCGTGTCCCCCATCAGCATTGCAACCTATGACTCGGCGGCGATTCACATGCCGCGAATCGGTGACCGTTTCAAGATGCTGGTTTTCGACGAAGTGCACCATTTGTCAGGCACTTGGCGTAGCGACGCCGCACGAATGTCGACCGCGACGATTCGCATGGGATTGACCGCAACCTTGCCGACGGAAGAATCACGATTGCAAGCCTTGCACACGCTGGTCGGCCCGACACTGCACCAGCAAACGATTGGGCAAGCCAAAGGAAAAACACTGGCAGAGTACCGTGTTCACCGGATTGCGGTCTCGTTGAACGAGTCGGAACGGAACGCCTATCGTGGCCTTTCCGAGACAGTCCAGGAGTTTGTCGCGACACAGCGAGAACTGGATCCAACGTTCCGATGGGAAGACATTCACAAATTGTCGGCGGCGGTGGACAGCGAACCGGAACGTTCCCTCGCGGCACAAAAGGCGATGCGTGCTTATCGTGCCAAGCAAAAAATCGAGGACCAAGCGGAAGCCAAAATGCGCACACTGGAAGACCTGTTCCGACTCCACAACGGCCAGCCCGTGATCGTGTTCACAGGCACCAACGTGATGGCCCGAGCGGTCTCGATGCGGTTCATGGTCCCTTGCCTGCTGTCACACTGCGCAAAAAGGAACGCCGCGAAGTGCTGCAACGATTCGCCGACGGACGCTACCCGGTGCTGGTGGCCAACCGAGTGCTGGACGAGGGAGTCGACCTACCCGAAGTGAAAACAGCCATCGTGCTGGGCGGGCTGTCCAGTCAGCGTCAGGCGATCCAGCGACTCGGACGCGTGCTTCGCAGGGGATCTCGAAAAGAAACCGCCGTGCTGTATGAAATCGTGGCGGATGGAACCAACGAAGTGAAACGCAGTCGAACACGGCGACGCAACGATGCCTATCGAAAGACAAGCTGATGCTGCGCGGTGAACACTCGATCGTTCAGCTCAACTTTGACAATCGAACCTTGAAACCGGATCGGTTGCAGCGTGTCCGTGACGCTGCGTACTCGGAAGGGATTGCCACATGCTTGCAGATTTACCGGGCCGGCATCGGCGAAATTCGGCAAGACTTGCATCGCGGCGTCGCGGAGGTGCTTGCGAACATTCCGGGTTGCCCGCCCAAACGCATGGCTGCCTTTTGCAAGCTGCTCGACGACTTCGGACAATACGAACGTGGTGGACCATCCGCCAGCCGATTGCGTCAGCGGGTATTTGAAGAGGCCGCGCCACTTCATCCCATTGTCACGGCTCGGGAAGGAATCTTCGAGCACGACCTCTCAACCGCTCGACAAAAGGTCTGCGAATCCCTGGGGATGAGTTGGGCGGAAATTGAATCGAACATGTTTTCAGATGTGATCGAGTTGCAACGCTTGCAATCATTCGACAAGGAACTGACCGCGGAGGAAGCGCTGTCGGCGTACAACGTCGCCCAAACCCAGGCGGCCCTGTACCGCGCGACCTCGATTCGAATCGATGCGAGGTCGGATTTCAAAACCATCGCGCGGCATGCCAAGCTAGCCCAATTGATGCACCGGATCGAACGCACGAAATGGACGAAGAACGGGACCGTCCAACTTGGGCTGCGTTTTGAGTTGGACGGACCAGGCTCCTCACTTCGCGAAACGACCCGCTATGGAGTTGGGTTTGCAAAGCTATTGCCCAAACTTTTGGCGTGCCAGGACTGGCGGATGACGGCACGTGTGCTTGGCCCCAACAAGCAAGCGTTTCGATTGTCGCTGTCACCCCAGGACGGCCTTCGATCTCCGCTTCCACCCGAGAATGAATTTGATTCGGAGTTTGAGCGTGCCGTGGATGCCGCCTGGAATCGCAATCCGCCAGCGGGATGGCGACTGGAACGAGAGACTGAGTTGCTGGTCCATGGCCAAAGCGTTTTCACACCTGACTTCTTAATGCGTCACGAAGATGGACGCATCATCCACTTGGAAGTGATCGGATTTTGGACGCCCGAATACTTGCAAGACAAAGCCCGACGACTCTCCAAATGGGCGTCGAGCGCAACGGACGAGAACCGCCCCACCACATCGAGCGTTGACCGCCCACATTGGTTGTTGATGTTTCCCAAGCAGCATTCCACCGGCATGGCCGAACTGGCCGATCAATTGGAACTCCCTTTCCTCCGATTTGACCCTCGACAAAATCCTGCGGAGTGGATCGAAACGGCACTTCGTTTGGCCCGGCCGACTTGAGTTTTCGAACCTGCGATGGAGCAACTAGCTCGATACTGCTGAGACGTCGGTCGAGGCAGGTCGGCGGGAGCCTTTCGGCATTTGGACTGTGATGGCAAACGCCACTGTTCCCACGCACAACCGGGGCCAACGCTGGACTGCTGAACGTTTGGGCTTGGAGAGTATTGTCGCTTGCGCAAGTTTTCATCCCGGTAGGGATGCAAAATGGTAGCCGTCGGCAAGCGATAGCGTCACCGATGGACATGAAAACCCCACGCCGCCACTCTCCATCCCGCCGTGGCCAGGGGCCACGGCGGGATGGAGAGTTTTTGGAGCCACGGTTTCCGGGGGTGTGCTGCTACGCAGCGACCCCCGGCTACCATCTGAAATCCCTACCGGGATGAAGAAAGGCAGAAGCCGGAAGAAAACTTGCATCCGCTGTTGGAGCGCCAATAGCAAAGATTTAGCAGTCCAGGCCAACGCCCAAACGGCTCACATGGTTTTGCCCGATCATTCCTGCCGACGTGTTTAGGCGGCGCGTTGGGGCATCTGAATCACGTCGGCGGGCTTGGACCATTGTTCCCAAACAAACGGGTAACACCAGTCTTCCCCGTGTGACTGTGCGAGGTCACGGCGGATGTGGTTGCGGTCGTCGTCGCTGGATGCACTCAAGTCATGGAACTGGACCTGAATGGTTTCAATCCGCGGCAGCCATCCGAGGCTGGCCAGGTGAGGCAGGATGTCATACTCGCCTCCCTCGATGTTCACCTTCATCAGATCCGCATGATCGACGCCGATGCTTTGCAAGTAGGCCCCTGCTTCGACTCGGCGACCACTGATCGATTTCTCGCCTTCGCGAATGGCGGAAGACGCATCCCCGGTGTCGGACAGAATCAGCTCGCCATCGGAACTGCTCAGCGCGACCGCGTGCACATGAATGTGGGAGTGGCCCGCGTACTTGGCCTGCAGTTCGGACGCGAATCGTGGGTGCGGTTCGAAAACATGCACGGTCGAACCGTAACGAGCATGAATGTCATCGGCCCACTCGCCCCGAAAACCGCCGAGATCCAAGACGATGGAATTGGATCCAAGGTCATCAAACTCGTATCGCTTGGTGGGGATCCCATCGCTTCGGAATTGGTTGTAAGCCCGTCGGAAATCGCGGTAACGTGAGTTGGTCAGGGTCTTCCACGGCTTGCGAAAGAGCTGAGCAATTCGTTGTCCGACTGTTTTCTTGGGCATTCGTTCTGTCCTCGTTCAGCGATGACGCGCGTCACGGCGAAAGTTTGGCGGTGTGGTCCAGTCGGCTTCGTCGACGGGAGAGTACTCGGAGGTATCAGCGAGTCGCCTTCCAAGTCAAGCGATGATCTTCAGGCAGCGTGGCGAGCACGAAAGGATTCACCTGCCCAAAGGCGGTCGTAGACTTGCTGGTAACCGTCGATCTCGTTGTTCAGGCTGAGCGAATTCACGGCGAAGGATCGGCCCAACTGCCCAGCCGTATGGAGCCGGCTTGGATCCTGGATCATTTCCTGAATGGCTTGTCGGAGCGCCTCGCGACCGCCAATCGGGACGACATGGCCCGTCACACCTTCTTCGATCACGGAGGCATAGACACCGGTGTCGGCCGCCACCACAGGAACGCCACTGGACAGCGCCTCAAGCGCGGTCATGCCGTAGCCCTCGTAGCGGGCCGGCGCGACCAGCAATGACAGACTTCGCATCCAAGTTGGCAGCTCATGACTGGGGACTTCGCCAATGAAAACGATGCGATCGGTCAACCCGCAAGCGTCGACCTTGGCCTTCAGGGTTTTTTCAAACGCGGAGTCCTCGGGTTTGGCACGACCGATCACGACGGCGGTGAAATCGGGATTCTGGGGCAGCAGTTCGCACATCGATTCGACGAACAAATCCGTCCCCTTTTCAGCTCGCACACGGCCGACGATGCCGATGCCGTGTTTCCCAGGCAAACCGGTCGCCTGCCAAGCTGCGACGCGATCGTCAGCAGGCGTGAATTTGTGAGTGTCGACCCCGTGCGGCACGACCGAGGCCAAGTTGGGAACAAAGGCCCCGGCAGTTTCGGTGGTTGCGACGACCGCATCCATCCGTGAAATCAGGGCTCGCGGGAACGCCGAGTGACGGCGGATGGCGGCCGACGTGAACACGATCCGAATGGGCAGTCGCAGGACATCGCGAGCGAAGATCGCCGCACTCATTTCCATGTTGCGACGCACATGCCAGATCGAAAACGGTCGATTCGGAGGCCGCTGGGAACTGGAGCGAAGGGCCTTGTGATAGCTGAGAGGCTCGGGGGCGTCAGGAAGAGGATCGCCGACCAAACACAGCTTCAGGCGGGACTTTTGGCCAGAGACAACGGCATTGGCCGTTGCGGAAACACCGGTGAATCGTCGGTGAAAATTGGTCACGAAGACCTCCGGGGCTCGATCAAAGCCTGTCGAATTCTCGACGCCGGGGGCGTGTTCTTGAGGGTGATTCATACTGCGTTTCTCCACCGCAAGAATTACCGGGAAACACGCAATCAGATCAAGACGAATCGAGGAAATTCAAAAAAGCGGCGTCCGTGCCGCGGGCAGATGGTAGCCCCGATCGAAAACTTCGGGTCACTTCTGAATTGGAATTTCGACCGTTCGTGGACGGCCATTGCGAAGGAATTTCATCTGGACTCGGTCGCCCGGGCGATGCTGTTCATTCACGTGATCGAAAATGTCGGCCTCGCGAATCAAATCCGATTCACCGTCATATTCAATCAAGATGTCGCCCACGCGAACGCCGGCTTTGTGAGCGGTCGCATGGAGTCCAAATTTGCCAACGTTGGCAACTCGGAGTGCCATCGGAGATCGCAACTGTAGCTCCCGATGCTCACTTTCGTCCAGAGGTAGTAAACGCATTCCCCCACCAGCAATCCGACGCATCATCCACGACGAAACTCGCCAAGAAGAATCGTCCCATCGCCGCCAGCCCTCCGGCAGCGACAAGGTGAGCGTCTGTGTTTGATCACCGCGTTTGGTTTGGATCTCAACCTCAGCACCTTCGGCGGGAACTTGATGGAGAGCCCACTGCACATCGGCCATCGAAACCAAGGGTTGCGAATGGATGCTCAGCAAATCATCGCCGACTTGAAAGCCAGCCTTGGCAGCCGCGGAGTCTTCCGCAACGCTCTTCACGCGAGCCGGGTACCGTGCATCGAGCACCCATCCAATCGACTTGGGATGTGGGTAAGGATGCAGGACCTCTTCCGGGATCGACTGCCCTTTTTGCCAGTAGTAATCGCGTCGCGCCTCACCAATCTGATGGCAATGGATGCAGCTTTTCGCGACTTGACCGGAGTAATTCAGATGGTCAGGCCGGTCCGACAGCGTCGGGTACTTCTCCGGAGAAACAAACTCCAACGGATCACCGGTCTTGCCCGCCAGCGATTCACGATTGGCCGGGTAGGCTGCGTGCAGTTTCAAGCTTTCTCGCAGGGCCGCAGCCATTCCTTCCAAAGAAACATCGCCCAGCCATTCTGTGCGGTGGGAGCGTGTTCCAAAGCGACCGTAAACAGTCTTGTCCGCATTGAGCATGAAAACGGCAAAGGACTGATCTGTGTCGTACTGAAACACGTTCAAATCCAAGCCATTGGTGCCGACCACACGAACGCGAACGTATTGATCAAGCAGACGCTTCAGCTCAGGGTCGCCTTCGACCAAGTCATCGTCCAGCTTGACGCACTCTTCGCAGGGCAAGCAACGCAAAACCACCAAGATCGGTTTGCCGGACTGGCGGGCTTGTTCGTAAGCCGCGTCCAGGTCGTTGTAAATCCAATAGCCGGTCGCCAGGACACGCTCGCGGTCGTTGCGAACAATCGTTTCTCGATCTTCTTTCGCGTTGGCCTCGGCAACCGCGAAAAGCGAGAACAAACCGGCTGAGAGAAACACGGTGGTCAGTGCAAACGCGCGCACTGTGAGAAAGCGGCTCATGGAACTCTCCTGGGGGATAGGACGCGTTAGGACCACGTGAACAACAAGTGACGTAGCGGAAGGGCGCGAGCCCTCCGGTTCCTCACCAGGCGGCTTGCGCCACACCGCTAACATCGTCACTTATTGTTCACGCGTGGCTTAAGCGTCAGATGGGGGCGTGGATTGTAAACGATTCCACGCCCCGTTTGAGAATTCGCCCCGCTCGCGAAAAGTGGCTGCCGCCCGGCAAATCAAGCGGGTCGGCAGGAGTCTGTTGGCATTTGAACTGTCATCGCAAACGCCACTGTTCCCACGTACAACCGGGGCTAACGCCGAAACGGCTCACATGATTCTGCCCGATCATTCCTGCCTACCTGCTTACATTTGGCAACCACCGCCGCCGCAACATCGCGGGGCACCACAGGCTTCGCCACCGCCCGCCATGGGCAAACTCGAACTGCCGCCGCTCATCGAGGGAGCCGAGGGGACGCTGAGAACACGCGTCAATTCAGCACTGCTGCACTTCGGGCAGGCCACTTCTTCATCCTGAGATCGAACCAAAATCTCAACCACGTCATCACACGTCTTGCATTCGTATTCGTACAGAGGCATCTTCGGTATCCGAGAAGAACACGGTCCAGGGAACAAATCATGGGCCAAGGAACAAACCATGGGCACGCCGCCCACGTCCATCCATTGTTTCTCACGGAAGACGTTCGCACCACTGGGAATGAATCGGAGCGGCTGTTTTTGTCAGCAACAACAAGAACGGCTTGCTTCACACCTCCCCGCCCCGCTCGAACTCAAAGGAAGCGACCATGAATCAGGTTCCCCCACTGCCGCCAATGACATGCGACCAAGTTCGCGAGATTGATCAGGTGGCCATGAAGCAGTTTCAAATCCCTGGCATTGTGTTGATGGAAAATGCGGGACGCGGAGCGGCGGAACGCATCGACCAAATCGCCCCCGACGGAAGTGTGCTGGTCCTCTGCGGCAAAGGCAACAACGGTGGCGATGGATTCACGATCGCCCGGCACCTGCAACTGGCGGGACGAGAGGTGACGATCGTGGCGATGGCACCAACGGACGAACTGCACGGTGACGCTGCCATCCAAGCCAAGATCGCCGAAGCTTCAGGGATCGAGATTCAGATTCTTCAAGAATCTGACGAGCCCCCGCAGTTGCCGGCGGCAGACATCATCGTCGATGGCTTGCTGGGCACCGGAGCCAAACCGCCACTGCGAGGTCGCTACGCGGAGGTCGTGGAGGCGGCCAACGCAGCCTCGGCAATCCGGTTCGCCCTGGACATCCCGACCGGAATGAACGGCGACACGGGAGAAACGGGCGCGACAACGTTTGTTGCCGATCACACGCTGACCTTTGCCGCCCCCAAGGTTGGCTTTGAAAAGCGAGACGCTGTCCGTTTCACTGGCGAGGTCCACGTGATCTCCATCGGCGTGCCTCTGAAACTGCTGCGTCAATTCAGTGCCTGAGCTTGGCCGGCCTGAGTGGCTGAGACTATGTTAGGGCCATGCAAAACCACCCGCCTCGGACGCGTCGCGTTCCCGTTCGTTCGTTCTCGTTGTTCAGCGTCTTGATTCTCGGCTCCACCGCCGTGCTTTCGGGGTGCGAATCCAAGCGTCTGTCGCCCGAAGATTTCCCGCGACGAGAACGCGAAGAGGTCCTGGCACCGCAAGCTCCCGAAGGCATGGCCACGTCGGAAGATGTGCCACTGCCCGAGACGTCCCCCGAAGACCAATTTCGCGAAGCCGCGATGCTGGGCGACTTGGCGGGGGTGAAACGACTCGCTGGCCAAGGCGTGGAAGTGTCGGCGATGGACGAACACCAACGCACAGCGATGCAAATGGCCGCGTTTGACGGCCACACCCCGGTGGTCGAATGGTTTCTGTCCCAGGATGTCGAAGTCGACCACCGAGATTCATTTGGACGCACGGCGCTGATGTACGCCTCCACCGCGGACAACGCCGAAACAGTCAAGCTGTTGCTCGATGCCGGCGCGGCAGTCGATCTGGTCGACAGCGAAGAACACTTTTCACCGCTGATGTTTGCCGCTGCGGAAGGCCAAATGGCGGTCGTCGAACTGTTGCTCGAGGCGGGCGCCGACCCGACCAAGAAAGACACCGATGGCGAGACCGCGATCGATTTTGCCAGCAGCAACGGCCACACCGAAGTCGTCAAACGACTGCAAAAGTGAGCCGTTGGCCGTTAGGCCCGGTTGTTTCAGCCCCGACCGACAAAGCCGACGATCTCGTCATCGTGATGTCGGCAAGACGTTCGACTGCACTGCGTCCCCGAAACTCTTGGTCCCCGTCCCCGAAACTCTTGATGAGTTTCGCGACACCCGCCATGAAAACGGCGTCCGCTGGAACGTCGACTGATCAGACTTCCAAGAACAGTCGGGCTGGGTCTTCGATCGTTTCTTTGATCGCGACCAAGAACCCAACCGCTTCCCGACCGTCGACGATGCGGTGGTCATAGGTCAACGCGACATACATCATCGGACGAATCACGACTTGGCCGTCTTCCGCGACGGGGCGTTCTTGAATCGAATGCAGGCCCAAGATGCCGCTTTGCGGTGGGTTGACGATCGGCGTGCTGAGCAGCGATCCGTAGATCCCGCCGTTGCTGATCGTGAACGTGCCGCCCATCAAGTCACTGGGTTGCAACCGGTTTTCACCCGCCAGGCGAGCGTACTCGGAGATGCTGCCTTCGACTTCGGCGAACGACATGCGTTCCACATTGCGAAGGACCGGAACGACCAAGCCCTTGCCACCGCCAATCGCGATGCCGATGTCTTGGTAGTTGCGATAGACCATCGAGTCGCCACGAATTTCCGCGTTGACGGCGGGATAACGTCGCAGGGCTTCCACGGTGGCTTTGGCAAAGAACGACATGAAGCCAAGTTTGACACCGTGTTTCTTGGCGAAGGCGTCTTTGTATTTGCTGCGGATCGCCATGACCGGTGCCATGTTGATCTCGTTGAATGTCGTCAGCAGAGCCGCGGTTTGCTGGGCCTGGACGAGACGCGACGCAATTGTGCGACGCAGCATGCTCATCGGTTTGACTTCTTCGGACCGGTAACCACCGCTGGTCATCAACGACGGAGTTTCCGGCACCGACATTGGCTGAGCCGGAGCGGGCGCAGGCGTGGCAGGAACGGCTGGCGGTGCAGCTGGGCGGGAGGCTCCGCTACGGATGTAAGCCAACACGTCTTCTTTCAGCAAGCGTCCCCCGGGACCAGTGGCGGGAACCTGCGACGAATCCAACTTGTGTTCATCGAGCAACCGCTGGGCGGCGGGCATCACAAACCCTCCGCCACCTTGGGCGGGACTGGATGCGGCCGGTGCGGGTGCCGAGGCTGCAGGGGCCGGTGCGGGCTTGCCAGCCGCAGGGGCCGAACCACCGCTTGCAGATCCACCGCCGCCAGCGGGCTGTTCCGCGACTTGGATCGAGGCGATTTGTTGGCCGACTTCGGCGAATTCCTCGGACTGTTTCGTGATCGACTGCAAGAAACCGCTGACAGGAGCGGGGATTTGCACCGACGCTTTTTCCGTTTCAATTTCGACGAGGTCTTCGCCGTTCTTGACCCAGTCACCTTCTTGTTTGAGCCAATTGCCGATTTGCACTTCGCTGATCGATTCGCCAACGGTAGGAACTTCGACGGGAATGATGTCGCTCACGGGAACGTTTCAACCACTTGATAGAAAAAGCTGGGACGGTACGAGCAACCAGAATAACGAGCCAAGCGAACAGTGTCAGCGGCTCACACCGCGATTGCTGGCTTCGGGAAAGAAGATTGACCAAGGTCGCTGGGAAAAGACAGGTCCAGCCCCCCAGAAAGTATGCCGGTTGCGAGGGACAGGGGGATGAGCGTCCATTTTTTGGACTGCAACGATGCGGGGGCCGATTCAACACGATGGTGGCGGGTCGATTTGATTTGCCACGCCCAGAAAACGCTCGTCGCCCCAAAACCCGCCCCAATTGTCCCGGAGGCAGTCATGTCCGATCCAACCGAGAAAGGCCATCCTATTCAAATGGCTTTGATCGTCGTGTTGTTGATCGGCGGGGGATGGTATTTCTTCCAACACTACAACATCGACGGGCTGGACGGGGTCGCGATCAAACCCAAAGCCGAATTTGCTTGGGAGAAACTCGACGACCCGTTCACGTTCACGTCGTCGACAGAAGCTGGCGGATCCCTGAATTGGCCCGTCGATGAGTCGGGCAATCCGATCGAAGCTGACCCGGTCATCTACAGCCCCAGCGACATGCTGCGTTCAGGCCCCTCCACAAAACAAAGCGTTTGGGGCACCCCGGTCGACGGCACCAACGGTGCGGCCCCGGCCGAGCAGATTTCGGCGAAGCGCCCGCCCCAGTACCGAAATCTTCGCATCGCATCCTGGTCCTTGGATGGATTCGGGCCGACCAAACTGGCCAGCAACATCTGCCGGAAAAACCTGATCCGCGTTGTTCGCCAATTCGACCTGATCGCGCTTCAGCAGGTTTCGTCGATTCATCAAGACCTCGTGCCCCGGATGGTCGACGCGATCAACGAAAACTCACTGGGCAGCGGCGGCCCCGTTTTCGACTACGTTCTCGGTGGTTCAACTGGTCCCTCCGACCGTGGCGAGCAAATGGTGATTCTGTTTCGTCCCGATCGCATTCGAGTCGACCGAACACAGACGTACACGGTTGCCGACCCCGACCAACAGATGCTTTACGACCCGTTGGTCGCCTGGTTTCGCGCGGCGCAACCCAGTGCCGCGAGAGCCTGGACGTTCACGGTGGCAAACGTGCGAATCGATCTGGGCCGAGCCCCCAGCGAAGTCGCCTTGCTGGGGCAGTTGTTCGATTCCATTCGAGATGACGGCCGAGGCGAAGATGACATCCTGATGATGGGGTTGTTCCAAGCCGATGACGCGTACCTGTTGCCGACCATCGCGGGTCAAACCGTTCGTGCGGCCGTGTCCAGCACGCCCACGGATATCTTCGGACGGCATCAGACCGAAAACATTGTGTTCGATTTTCAATCGACCGCAGAAGCCATCGGTCGCGGTGGAGTCTACGACTTCCTTCGCGTGTACAATCTCAGCCTTTCCGAAGCACAAACGGTGTCCAGCTACCTGCCGGTGTACGCCGAGTTCTCGCCACTGGAGGGCTCCCCGATCGCGAATCAGGCCACGTTGGACCAGGCCGTTGTGCAACAAGCGTCGCTGCCAAGCGGCAAAGCGATTCGCTAGCGACGATCCAAGGATCGCGATCTCCGATGATCTATCTCGACCATCATGCCACGACGCCCTGCGACCCACGTGTCGTCGAGGCGATGTTGCCCTACCTGACGCAGCACTTTGGCAACCCGCACAGCGATTCCCACGAGGCCGGACGCGAAGCTCGCCGGGCGATCGACCAATCGCTCGATTCGATGGCCGCGATCCTGAATGCTCCTCGCGAAAGCATGGTCGTGACGTCCGGAGCCACCGAGAGCATCAACCTGGCTCTGCGAGGTTTCCTGATGCACCCGCGTTGCAAACGGCACCAAGTGGTGCTTTGCGAAACCGAACATCCAGCGGTCTTGGAAGTGGCGGATGACTTGTCCAAGCAAGCCACTGCCAGCGGCCAACCCATCGAGATCATTCGCGTGGGCGTGCATCCTCACGACCACCCGTCCGCCGGACAAGTCGACGTGGATCAGTTGCGTGCCGTGGTCAACGAGCAGACCGCGGTGGTTTCCATTATGTGGGCCAACAATGAAATCGGCTCCATCGCCCCCATCCAATCCCTCGCCGAGATCACTCACGAAGCGGGCGCGGTGCTGCACTGCGACGCGACTCAGGCAGTCGGGCGATTGCCGGTCGATGTGCGAGCGACTGACGTTGATTTGCTGACCGCCTCAGCCCACAAATTCTATGGTCCCAAGAGCACTGGTTTCCTGGTGGTCGGCAACGGCAATCGACGCGTGCGATTGCGTCCCCAAATCGTCGGCGGTGGCCAGCAACGAGGGCTTCGCGGCGGAACGCTGAACCCTGCCACCATCGTCGCGATGGCCACGGCAATGCGAATCGCGAACGACGATCTCGAAAGCGACACCTCACGGATTTTGGAACTGCGTGAGTTGCTTTGGAATCGTTTGCATTCCGCGCTCGATGGCTTGCAACTCAATGGCACCAGTTGGCGAGAGGATTCATCGGCCCGCTTGCCAGGCAACCTGAACGTCCGTTTGCGAGACATCGAAGGCGAAGCCTGGATGGCGGCCACGCCAGACGTTGCATTCAGCAGCGGATCCGCCTGCAGCAGCACCGAGGCTCTTCCCAGCCATGTGCTGCTGGCGATGGGATTGACCGAATCGGAAGCCCGACGAAGCGTGCGATTCGGCATCGGGCGATTCAACACCGTCGACGAAATCCATGCCGCCGCGGATCAACTGATCGCATCGCATCAAAAGTTGGTCGGTTAGTGTGGCATCGGCTTCTAGCCTGTGAGCAGGAATCACAGGCTGTCGTAGTGGACGAGGTTACGAGTCCTGCTCAACGGACTCGTAACCTCGTCCACTACGACAGCAAATTGCCGTGCGCCGCTGAACGAAAGCCACTTTTACCTACATCCACCCCAGGCGAATCCCCGCGGCCAGCACAATCACGGCAGTGATTTGCCGAAGGGTCCGATGCGACAACCAACTGGACGCGGCCCGGTTTCCAATCTGACCACCGATCAACACGCTGACAAACAACCAAGGCCACCACGGGGCATGCGTTTGAAATTCCACGGCAATCTCACTGAGTGACCAAGCGTGTTTGCTGGTTTGCCCCATCAAGCCCGCGACCGAGTTGACCAGGATGAACAGCGAACTGGTCGCTGCAATGTCGCGAGCGTGACCCCAGCGAGTCAGGTGCAACACCGGCGACAAGAAAATCCCGCCCCCGATCCCCACCAATCCGGCCAACAACCCCAACCCGGCTCCGAGAGCCATTTGCAAAACCACGCTGGATCGCCATGGAAGCTTCCTGTCTGGCGTGATGGATGGATTTGCTAGCAAGTCATCTTCGGAATCCACCGGCTCCGAAGCGGATTCTTTGGCCTGCCTGGTTTGCCCACCCAACAGCAACAAGACACCCGCCAAGATCAGGGTGACGCTCAGGAGCGGAACAAACACCGCTCGGTCGAGCGGGATCGATCCGCCGACCCAGGCCATCGGAATCGACCCGACCACCAGGGGGACACAACGTGACCAAGGCATTTGCTTTTTCTGTGTGAAACGCAAACAGGCGCCCGACACAACCAACAGGTTGCAAACCAAAGAAAGCATGGGCAAAACGCGATGATCGACGCCACTGAGCACCAGCAACGCGGTGTACGTGGACCCGCCACCAAAGCCAGCGCTGCTGTACACCAACGCGGCCAAAAAGAACCACGCCACGATCCAAAAATTTCCGCCTAATAACATGCTCGATCAATCGTTACCCTGAGAGGCAGTGTCTTTTCTTTGCAGCTTCTTGAGGTGATCTACTATGCGGCAACTTCGTACCGTGACTTGCGTCTTTGTTGTCTTGAGTCTGTTGCTCGGGCTGCTTTCCTCGCCCCTGAGACTCTCCATGGCCGCTGAACCCAACCAAGACGCCGCGTGGCGAAAACAGCAATTCGAGGCTGCCGAAGAAGCGTTGAAAAAGGGACTGCCGAAGACCGCGATCAAACACTACGACGCCATCGTACCCGCCGCAATCGCCGAAGAAGACCACGACGATGCCGTTCTGGCCATGGGGATGCGAGCCTCGCTGCGAGGACAACTCGATGGCGGCGGCGCGGAAGACCGGATCCTGCATTTGCAAGAGGACCTGGATTCCGCACCCGAGGCATCCCAACCGCTGCTGCAAGCCGTGCTGGCCAGCTGGTTCTATTCCTATCAACAACAGAACCAATGGCGATTCCGGAACCGCACCGAGATCGAAACTCGCGAAGACGACACGACGCCGATCAAGTCCGCCGATGATCTGAAAACCTGGAGTGCCCAGCGGATCATCCGCCACGCCGGGGCGTTGTTCGATCAAGCCTTGGAGAACTCCGAGAAGCTGAAAACCACCGAACTGACATCCATCCAACGACTGATCACGCAGGGCAGCGCCCCCGAGTCATATCGCCCGACGGTTTATGACTTCTTAGCCAACCAAGCGATCGACCACTTCGTTGACGCCCAGTCGATCTACAGCGGACCAATCGAGCGTTTCGAACTGGAAGCGAGTTCGCCAATCCTGGATCCCGTCGCGGACTTCCTGGCTTGGGAAATCCCGGAAACTGATCTCGAATCGCCGCTTCGCCAGGCCACCGAGTTGATGCAGGACTGGGTTCGCTTCCGACAATCCAACGCCGACGACCAACGAGACGCGTTCCTCGATGCGAATTGGAACCGTTTGCAATTCGCGGATCAGAACGCGGTTGGCACCACCCAGGACGACCGCTCGCAAGCCGCGATGCAGCGTTTCCTCAGTGAGAACACAAGTCATCCGATCAGCACCCGAGCCAGCTTTCAGCTCGCTCAAACTGAAATGGGGAAAGAAGAGTTCGTTCGCGCTCATCAAATCGCGAAAGCAGCACTGGCGGCTCACCCGGACAGCTTTGGCGGACGCCAGTGCGCCGCGTTGATCGAGCAAATCGAGGCACCGCAACTCAACATCGCAACGGAACGGGTTTGGAACCCGGCCCTGGAACAATCCGCTCAAGCCGAGATTGAGATCAGCTACAAGAACATCACCCAGGTGCACTTCAAACTGGTCTCGCTCGGTTTTGATCAGTTGATCAAGACGGGGCAGATGCTTCAGAACAACGAACGCGAGTGGCTGAAACGATACGCGGAAGAACCAGCCGCGCATCAGTGGTCGATTGACCTGGAGGAGACGGCGGACTTCAAAACCAACATTCACCGAGTCAACGTCCCCCAGGATTTTCCCAAGGGAAGCTACCTGTTAATCGCCAGTGTCGACAAAGACTTTGTTTGGAAAGAGAACTACCTGGCGGGCAAACAAATTTGGGTCAGCGAACTGGCACTCGTCACCGATGGCCGCTGGAACCAAGGCATCCTCGAAGGGCACGTGTTGGATTCCAACACGGGCGAACCGGTCCCACAGGCAACCGTGGCGGTTTGGACCTGGACCAATGAAGGCCAACCTCGAAACAAGTTCAACAATGGCTACCGATACCGATCGCTCCCTTCGTTGACAACTGATCAGAACGGTCGCTTCGAAATGAAAGCCCACGAGGGAGTCAACCGTGACAACTTGTTGCTGGTGGCCCAAAACGGCAAGGATCACCTTCCCTCTCAGCAGCATCATTCCATTCGCCCCGCTCGAACGTCGCAGCAACTCGGCGGTCGCACCGTTTTCTTCACCGACCGAGCAATTTACCGCCCGGGTCAAACGCTTCGCTTCAAAGCGATCGCGACGACTCACAACCAATCCCAGAATCTGTACGAAACCCACAATCGCAAATCGCTTCAGATTCAACTGCTCGATCCAAACAACCAAGTGGTTGAGACGTTGGACTTGATCACCAACGATCGCGGCAGTTGCCACGGCAGCTTCCACCTGCCGACGTCGGGGCTGACCGGCCAAATGCAGTTGATCGTCCGAGAGTTCCCGCGAGGCTCCGCCACCGTTCGCGTGGAAGAGTACAAACGCCCCAAGTTCGAAGTGACCTTGGACGCTCCGAAGGATCCCGTCCGCCTGGAAGAATCGGTGACGGTCTCCGGTCGCGCGACCGCCTACACCGGGGCGGCGATCAACGACGCGACCGTTCGGTACACCGTGGTTCGACAAGTCCAATATCCAATTTGGTGGGGATGGCGATGCTGGTGGATCCCGACGCCTCCCGCCGAACCGCAAACGATCGTCCAAGGCGAAACGACCACGGACGAACTGGGGCGATTTGACGTGTCCTTTGATGCCGTGCCCGATGCCTCGGTCGATCGAGACAGCGAACCCACGTTCCGATACGTGATCACCGCTGACGTCGTCGACACCACCGGCGAAACTCGATCAGACAAACGCACGGTCACCGCGGGCTACACGACCATGTCAGCCCAAATGAGCGTCGACCGTCCCGATTGGCTGACGGAACAAGACCCCGTCGACATTCAGGTTCACACGACGTCGCTCGATGGTGAAGCCCAGGCCGCCGAAGTCAAGATCGAAGTCTGGTCGCTCAAGGCTCCCGAAGTCGTCCCGCAACCGCGATGGGGCACGTATCAACCGTTGCCAGTGGATGCGAACGACGAAGCGAAACGAGTTCGTCCCGAAGATCCCAACTCTTGGCCACTGGATGAATTGCAATCTTCGAAGACTTTGCAAACCGACGCCAATGGGCGTGGTTCGTGGGAGGTCTCGCTTTCCAAGGGGCACTATCGAGCGGTCTTGTCAGCGGTGGACTCAGCGGGCAACTCCGTCTCAGCGTTGCTGCCACTGCGAGTGTTCGACCCCAAGGCGGATCAGCTCGGTCTGCCGATCGCCAGCCTGTTCGCGACGCCTCAATCTCAGTGGGAACCGGGCGAAACATTCCATGCCGTTTGGGGCAGCGGTTACGAAAACGCAAAGGCCTTGGTGGAAGTCGAGCATCGCGGCGAGATCTTGCAGCGATACTGGACCTCCGGCGACAAGACTCAAGTCGAAATCACACAGGCGATCGATGAATCGATGCGAGGTGGCTTTGTCGTCCGCGTGATGATGATCCACGAGAACCGACTGCATCTGCACCAACAGATCGTCAACGTTCCTTGGACAAACAAAGAGTGGTCCATCCGCTGGGAACGATTTGTTTCCAAACTCAAACCCGGTGCAGAAGAGACTTGGACAGCGGTCATCGAACCCAAGGTGGTGGATGAATCGACCAAGGCCGAGCAGGATTCCATCATGGAAATGGTGGCAACCTTGTACGACGCTTCCCTGGACGTGTTTGCCAAGCATCGCTTTGCAACCGGCTTCAACGCTTTCTATCGCGATCGAAGCACACGCAGCCCGCACTTGAACAACGGTTGGCAAGGTCTGACGACCGTTGTGATGTGGTCGCACCGTGGATACCCCGGAGGCGAGCTGAGCTATCCCGATTGGGTTGCTGAATTGCAGCTGAACCGATTCTACGGAAGACCAATGCCAATGGCTCGTGGGATGTCTCGCAACATGGCGATGGCAGAGTCCGACATGATGATGGCCGATGGAGCGATGCCGGCATCAGCTCCCATGCGAAAACAAGCCGTTCCTTTGATGTTGGCTGGAAGTGCGATCACGAGCGATTCCGAAGCAGCCGATGATGCTCCCCCCGAATCAAATGATCCCAAAATCGATTTGTCCGGCATCCCGCCGCGAAAGAATCTGAACGAGACCGCGTTCTTCTTCCCGGAATTGATCGCGGACGAGAACGGGGTGGTGAAGATGAAGTTCACCATGCCGGAAGCACTGACTCGTTGGCAGTTGCTGGGATTTGCCCACGGCGCCAACCTTGCCTCGGGAACCATCTCGGGCACCGCAGTCACCAGCAAAGACTTGATGGTTCAACCCAACCCGCCTCGGACGTTGCGGGAAGGTGACGAAATTGAACTGACGGTCAAAGTCAGCAACCAATCGGCTTCGACGCAAACTGGCGTGGTGGCATTGAACCTGTCGTCAGCAGCCAGCGGCGAGTCGGTCGATGAGCAAGTCGGCAATTCCCAGCCGAAGCAATCGTTTGAAATCCCCGCCGGCCAGTCCAAGACGTTCTCATGGCGAATCCAGGTCCCCGATGGCATCGGTTATTTGGTCTACAAGGCCGTCGGTTCGACCGGACGTTTGTCGGATGGCGAAGAAGGCTACCTGCCGGTTTTGACCCGCCGCATTTTGGTGCACGAGTCCATCTCACTGCCGATCGATGGTGCGGAAACAAAGACGTTCACGTTGCCCAAGCTACTGGAAGGAAAAAGCGATACGCTGGCGAGCGAATCGCTGACCATTCAGATGACTTCCAACCCGGCTTGGTACGCCGTGATGGCGCTGCCTTACTTGATGGAGTATCCCCACGAATGCAGCGAGCAAACGTTCCATCGCTTGTATGCGAACTTGCTGGCGCGGCACATCGCGACGTCCGACCCGCGAATCGAACGCGTGTTTGAACAATGGCGAAACCAACCCGAGGTCGCTGGTCGAGTCACACTGGACAGCCCTCTGGCCCAGAACGAAGAACTGAAGTCGATCGCCCTCACCGAAACACCTTGGGTGTTGCAGTCCAAGTCCGAATCCGAGGCTCGTCGCAACGTTGGCATTTTGTTTGATACCAATCGGGTCAATGATCAAGCCGACCGATTGACGCGACGCTTACAGGAACTGCAGAAGGAAGATGGCAGCTTCGCTTGGTTCGATGGCGGTCCGTCCAATGACACCATCACGATGTTGATTGTCACCGGGTTCGGTCGCTTGCAACATCTGGGTGTCGAGGTCGACATGCAGATTGCGATGAAAGCGCTGACGCACTTGGATGCCTACGCAACCAAACTGTACGAAAGAATCCAAACCGAAAACCGCAGCAAAGTGCATGTCTCGCCGACCGTGGCGATGCTGTTGTATGGCCGCAGTTTCTACAAGGATCAACCGACCGCACCGGAGCACCTCGAAGCGGTCGAGTACTGGACCAATCAACTTGCCGAGCATTGGTTGTCCTTGCCGAGCCGGATGAGCCAAGGGCACGCCGCGATCGCTTTGCATCGACTGGGCCGACTCAAAGAAGCCAAAGAAATCGTCGCTTCATTGATCGAACGCTCGGTGATCGACGAGCAGGGCATGCACTGGAACGACGCCAACTCAGGCTGGTGGTGGTACCAAGCACCGATTGAAACGCAGGCCATGATGATCGAGGTACTCGACGAAGTCGCGGGCGATCTCAAACGGGTGGAACTCTGCCAGGCTTGGTTGCTGCGGCAGAAAGAAACCCAGTCTTGGGAAACCACCAAATCCACCGCCGATGCGGTGTACGCGTTGCTGCTGCGAGGCACCGACAAGCTGGCTTCCGATGAAGTCGTCGACATTGCAGTCGGGCAGCAAGAAGTTCCCAAAGGCAACGTCGAAGCGGGCACTGGTTTCTACCAGCACCGTTTCTCGGCGGATGAGATCACGCCCGAGATGGGATCGATTCAGGTCAAGAAAACAACCTCAGGCATCGCTTGGGGTGGAGTCCACTGGCAGTACTTTGAGAACATCGAGAACATCACGCCGCACGATGGCACGCCACTGCAAATCGAGAAGCAACTGTTTGTCGTCCGTGCGACGGATTCCGGCCCCGTGCTGCGTCCTGTCGGCGACGAACCCGTTCGCGTTGGCGATGAACTGGTTTCCAGATTGATCATCCGCAGTGATCGCGACATGGAATTCTTGCACCTGCGAGACCATCGCGGCAGTGGCACCGAGCCCGTCAATGTGTTGTCTCAATACCGCCGGCAAGATGCGTTGGGATACTACCAAAGCACTCGAGACGCTGCCGAGCATTTCTTCATTGGTTACCTGACCAAGGGAACCTATGTGTTGGAATCTCGCTGTCGTGTGCAGCTACGCGGGAACTATCAGACGGGGATGGCAAGCATCGAATCGATGTACGCTCCCCAGTACAACAGTCACAGCGAAAGCCATGCTTTGGAAGTGAAGTGATTCATGAAGATTTCATGAACCGCCCAGCCTCCTGCTCTTTGCCGTGCAATGTGCCCTGGAATTGAGCAGGGGGGTGTTCAAGGTTCAAGCACGTGTTCGATGCCCCGACCGTGCTGATATGCAGCGGGAACGAATCCACCCTTGAAATCATTGGTATGAAAGCTGCGATCAATTCGAAATCTCAACACCGGCAAACCAATGCCGATGAAGTTTTCGAACCTCAACCTCTTATAGTGATTTGATGAAAACGGGCTTTTTGATCGACATGGATGGCGTCATCTACCGCGGCAGTGAGCTGATCCCAGGTGCCGATCAGTTCATCGACACATTGATTCGTCAGGACATTCCTTTTCTGTTCTTGACCAACAACAGTCAAAGGACTCGGCGTGATGTGCAAACCAAACTCCAACGGATGGGGATCTTCGTGGAAGAGGCCCACATCTTCACTTGTGCCATGGCAACGGCACGCTTCCTCGCCAAACTGAAACCCAATGGCACCGCGTACATCATTGGCGAAGGGGGCTTGTTGCAAGCAATGCATCAAAACGGCTTCTCCATCGTGGATCACTCGCCCGACTTTGTCGTCGTTGGCGAAGGCCGCACGATCACACTCAACGCATTGGAATCCGCGGTCGACATGATCCTTGGTGGTGCCAAACTGATTGCCACCAACCTGGACCCCAGTTGCCCGACCAAGAACGGCACACGACCGGGCTGTGGGGCCACGGTCGCCTACCTGGAGGCGGTCACCGGGCGTAAAGCCTTCAGTGTGGGGAAACCCAGCCCCATCATGATGCGAGCTGCTCGCAAGGAACTGAAGTTGGCCACCTCCCAAACCGTGATGGTCGGCGACACGATGGAAACCGATATCCTGGGCGGCGTCCAAATGGGCTACCGAACCGTGCTCACCTTGTCCGGCGGCACGAAAAAGGAAGACCTCGGCCAATTCGCGTACGGCCCCGACGTGATTGTCGATTCGATCGCGGACCTTTGCGATGTCGGCGAGTTCGTCCAAAGCAGTTTGCCAGTCGGCAACCGCGAGGACGACACCGTCACTAATTTCGCCGCCTGGGCCGCCGCCAACGCGTGATGGTTTTCTCGGAGCTGAAACGGGCGCCACTTCGAGGCCAGGTCTCACCTGGAACCCACGCCGATGCTTCGGTAGAAGCGAGGTGTGATCGGAACTCAGGCGTCGTTTGACGGGGAAGATCCAATGGCGAGTCACCAGCGCCAGGCGGGGCCTGGCCTGACGAATCGGTGGTAAGCGGTCCAATCAAGGTGGTCGCATTTTGCTCGGGTTTCACAGGGGCTCGCGTTCGCGAGTGAGGCCACGAAGTGGTCACAGACGGTAGCCGGTGGTCGAGCAAAGCGAAAACCACCGGACAGTGACAAAAGATCGCGGCGTCGGCCCCGAAGGGTGTCGTAGAAGACTCGGCCGTAAAAGTCTTCGACCCCTTCGGGGTCAACCATGTGATCGGGGGGGCTTCCCGGCGGTATTCGCTTCGCTCGACCGCCGGCTACCCTCTGCATTCCCTCCGGGAAAGAAGGCGTGCAGTCGCAATCCCCACCATCCCACCTTTTTCCAGCCCAACGCTGCGATCACCGGTGGAGAATGTCACGGCCACAAGGGCGTCTGTTTCACGGCTTCAGAGACACGACCAAAGCTATGGGACAAAACTTTCCCATCCCTCCCAAATGCACACCGTTTCACCATGCCAGGTGGGACCTGGCCTACGTGGTCTGTCATTCGTCCCCCAGGGACGCACAACGCAGCTGCGGGCATGTGCCCCTGGACCATGTGCCCGTGGACACTGAACACAGCGTGATCACCAAGCCCCAGGGTCGTGACATGAATCAGGGGCATGGAAACTCTTGTCGTTCTGCATGGGGACGACAAGACGGTGTGGTTGCTGCCCCTCCAACCCGACCGTCTCGTCGTGTTCCCATTGCTTTCCACCTTCATCGATTCATGTTGGCTTGCCCTCGCGGTCAATTCGCTGGGCTGCCCGAACTGCAATCGACTTCTTCATGTGTAAAAAGCCAATCCGTGGCAACGGCTGCGTTTCCTCCATGCGACTTTTGCATAAGCCATCTGAATCCTCGGTGCCGTTCAGATAGTATCGACGGATCGCTGCGAGTAATCTATGAGGGAATCCCCTCAAACGCTGCTCCCGCGCCCCCCCATGAGTCGCTTGTGCCCCATTCCACCCCACCCCAAAGCGAAGAAAGCTCATCGAGGCTGAGAACACGGGTTGATCCGCCAGAGTTCGATCCAAATTCGATTTGGACTGCGATGACTCAGACTCCAGGGATCGGGGTTTGTGTCACGGATCAAGAAGGTCGGCTCCTCTACGTCAACGACTGCGCGATGATGCTTTTCTCGGCCGCACCCAACATTGAGTACGCCGGGAAATCAATCCATGATTTCCATTCGCCGCAGTACGTCCAGGAACGGTTGGCGATGATTGGGCGTGTGCTGAAAGAGGGCAAGCCACTCGCGATTCGGCATATCTATCACGGAAAGCAAGTTCACTCAACCGTTTGGCCCATTCGTGATTCCAAGCCTCCCTTTGGTCGCGTGCTGGTGATCAGCCGAACCACATCGGGTTTGCATTTGGCGACGTCCGATGACTCCATCGAAAGCATCGAAACGGCGTTCATCGACTTTGGTCCGCTGGACATCCTGACACAGCGTGAGATCGAAGTTGCGGTGCTACTTGGGCATGGCATGAATGTCCCCAAGGTGGCTCAACTGCTGCACCGCAGCCCCAAGACAATCGAACGACACAAATCAGCAATCACAAAAAAACTGGGCCTGCGTGGGCAAGCCGAGCTGGTGATGACCATCAGCGAGATGGGCCTCGATCTCGATGACGCCAAGCTGAAGCGACTTCCAAGGGAGAAGTGAAACGTCCACTTCGGGGTCGCCACATCAAAACCACTGCAGGGAATACCGATTCTATAAACGACGACTTCACCCTCCCTCTGAGCGAGGCCGTCCAGTTTTTCAGTGCCGTGCCAGTAGCGTCTTGAGACCCCCGCCCACGCAGCGGGCTTGTCGATTTCGCTGTAGGTTGGCCACTCTTGGCCGACATCCGCAACTTGGACGAGCAAGAGTGCCTTTTTATACCCCACATCTCGAAACACCAAAGATTAGTGTCCGATCAGAGTGGATTAGTGTTCCGCCAGAGCGGCCAAGGGAACACTAATCTCCGCTGATCGAACACGAAGCAGGTCGGCAGGAATGATCAAGCACAATCATGTGAGCCGTTTGGGCGTTAGCCCCGGTTGTGCGTGAAAACCGTGGCTAACGCCAACGGCTCACATACCCGATGACACCTGCGTACCTGCTTAATGGTTCTTGGGCAAGGGATGTTTGGCTTCAAAACGCCTGCATTTACAACGCAAACGGCTCCCAGAAGATGTGGGGTACAAAAAGGCAAGAGTGCCCATCCTACATGCGTTCAGCGAGATTTCCGGGGGAGGCACGACATGTGAAAATCCGCCGAAACGCGGTATCAGAAATCGGCACAACCTCTGAGCGAGGGGAAGGGCTACGCGATGAGTTCACCGCTCGCCCTCCCGAGCGGTGAGGTCGTGCAGTTTTCAAGTACCGTGTTGCCAAGCGTTTATGATCACCCTCCCTTGGAACGTTCGAAAAATAAATGGTGGCGGGCGTCTGGGGATCGCCCCGGATGGGGCCGTCATGCTTCGCTCGGGGCGGAAGCCCCGAGAGACCGATGCCGGAAAACAAACGGTCGCCCCGGATGGGGCCGTCGTGGGAGTTGGGGGCGTCCCTCGCTCACGCGTCGGGTTGTGATGGGTGGTTGCTGCAGAAACCCGCCAAAACCCAGCACCAGAAAACTGCACGACCTCCGGTGAAAGAGGGTAGCCGGGGGTCGCGAACCGTCCTGGAACCCTCGCTCTACTCTTCGCTGGTTGGGACCAGCATTTCGACTTTGCGGAAGTCGACTTCGAGGTCTTGGTTGCCATGCAATTGCAAGGCGATCACTCCGGCATCTGCCAAGTCTTCGACGACGTGATCAACGGCCAGACAATCGTTCAAATGCACGACGATGCGTTTGCCATGAACGCTGACGGTCATCATGTTCCAAGGCGTTTCATCGTCGTCCGAGACCACTGGTTTCTTGTCGAGTTGCAAACCTTCACGGGCTTGTTTCCAGTGTCGATTGACAACGGCATGACGGTCTTGAGGGAACCCCGATTCAAGGTAGTGCAGCGGACGAACCAACCACCCTGCTCCGCCCGTTTGGTACAGACCGCCAACTTCATCGGAGTTGTCGATCTCGCACTGAACACCTTTGACGAACGGTTTGTTCTCAGTGATCTCACTGCGAACAAAGAATCCGCTGTCGCCCTTTTTGAATCGATATTCAATGCGATAGGTTCCATCGGTCATCGGGTGCTTGCTGTACAGCATGCCATTGGGTTCGTTGGCTTCACTGCTGGCGCGGCCTTGCAAGATGCCATCGACGACCGTCCAGGTGCCACCGCCAACGGTTTCCCATCCGTCCAACGATTTGCCATCGAACAAAGGCTTCCACTCGTGGCTACCCAGGTTGCGCACCTTCAGGTTGCGGAACCGATAGGTCTGGCCTTTTTCGCCGTGGTGCTGCAGCCCGATTCGGCCGCTCAGATCAACGGGATCGAAGTAGTCGGTGGTGGGGACATCGTTGACGAAGAACTGCAAGTGATTGCCGACGCAGCGGATTCGATAGCGGTTCCAGCGATCGCGATCGAACGCGGCTTGGGCTTCGGGTTGCTCCCACAATGGATTGAGCCACTGCCGGCGACGCTCATCGTACAATCCGCCCGACCAACGACGATCGGTGGGATCGGCTTCGGATTGGTAGCCAAAGACTTCGTTCGGCTTGACCTGCCCACGAGCCATGAAGCCGCTGTTGGATTGGCCTTCGGGAAGCTTGACCTCGCCCTCAAATTCGTAGTCGTGGAATACCTTCTCGGTCACCAAAAAGAACTTTTTGTCGGCGGTCAGATGGATTTCACCATCGACCACTTCGGTCTTGCCCCATTCATAAGGGTTGGTCCATCCACTGAGCGATTTGCCGTCGAAGAGCGGCTGCATTTCGGTCGCCGGAGCTTGCGTTTCGGTCTCCACTGGCGCCGGTTGTTTTGGTGCATCGTCGGCAGTGGCGAGATGACCACAGCAGGCGCCGGCGCAGATCAGGGAAGCGATCGCCCATGACTTGGGACGGGCACGACGGAGGGACGTGAGCCAGGATGATTTCATCATTCGATGGATTGTTGGATGGGGGGGAAGCAAGTTCATGGTGAACGGGGAGGATGCCGGGGCACGATCAGCGGATTGCCGGGGCACCTTCAGCGGATTCTCAGTATACTCCAGGAATTGCTTTCCTCCGAGATTCCCGCCCAGGGTGGCCATGCCAAACTATTCACGCATTGCACTGAAGATAATCGCCGCAGCGGTGGAAACTTCGCGTGAAGAGAGCGGGAAAAAACGTGAACCGGTGGACACTTCCGCTTCGACACCCGAGCGTTCGTGGCGGCGAAATGTCATCGGAATCCTCTCGGCGACCATGCTCTGTCTGGGGGGAGCGTTCTATTTCGCAGGCATCGGCGAAGAAACGCTGGGATCGGCTTCGACCCACGCCTTCGTGGCTGCCGCCCTGCTGCGAGTCGGGTTGGTCCTGGGCGCCTTGTGGTTGGCCTGGGACTCGCTCAAACGGCCTGCTCGATGGTTGCCACCTGGACTGGCGGTCGCCGGCGTGATTGGCATCGTCGTGGTCGCCGCTCAGCCGAGGCTGATCCTGGCCATCGCACCGGCACTCGGCGCACTGGCACTTTTGACGGGTGTGATGCGAATCTTTCGAAGCAAGTGACCTTCAACCGAGCTGGAACCGATGAGCCCAAACACTGATCTGCGAAACAGGATGCTCAAACGAACGCCGTGGTCCACGCTTGCCGTCTGGGCCTGCTCACTAGTCTTCACCACGGGCACAACTTCGGCCGAGGAACCCCGTCCACCACGATCAAGCGACCGCCCCAACATCGTGCTGATCATGGCCGATGACATGGGGTTTGAATGCATCGGTGCCAACGGTTCGCTCGACTATCAAACGCCCAACATCGACCGGATCGCCAGCCAAGGTTTGCGGTTCGAACATTGTTACTCGCAACCCATCTGCACGCCGTCGCGAGTCAAGCTGATGACCGGCATGACCAACAAGCGAAACTACGTGAAGTTTGGAACGCTCGACCGAAAACAAACCACGTTTGCTCACCTGTTGAAGTCCGCCGGTTATCGAACCTGCATCGCAGGCAAGTGGCAACTGGGAAGCGAACTGGATTCCCCCCAGCACTTTGGGTTCGAAGAGTCACTGTTGTGGCAGCACACTCGCGGACGAGTGGACAACCAAAAACGGGACACGCGCTATCCCAACCCGCGACTCGAACGAAATGGAACGGAAGAGAATTACAACGAAGGCGAGTTTTCTTCCGACTTGTTCGCCGACTTCCTCTGCGATTTCATGGAAACAAATCGCGACCAGCCGTTTCTGGCTTACTACCCCATGGCTTTGGTGCACTGCCCGTTTTGCCCCACGCCTGAATCAGATGATTGGGACCTCTCTTCACACGGCTCCAAGACCTACAAAGGCCAACCGAAATACTTCGGCGACATGGTGGCTTACGTGGACACGATCGTCGGCCGGATCGATCAAAAACTGGGTGAACTCGGCATTCGCGAAAACACGGTGTTGATCTTCACTGGAGACAACGGCACCGACAAACCGATCGTCACTCAGACTCGGTTTGGTGAGGTCGTCGGTGCCAAAGGCGAGATGGTCGACGCGGGCAACCACGTGACCTGCATTGCCACGTGGCCGGGCGTGATTCAGCCGGGACGCGTGACATCGCAAATCATCGACTTCAGCGATTTTTTGCCGACGATGTGTGATGCTGGTGCGGCTGAGATCCCAGCGAAACTGTCCCTCGATGGCCAAAGTTTCCTGCCGGTGTTGCGTGGCATCGAGGGCCAGGGCCGTGAGTCGATGTTCATGTGGTACGAACGAAACGGACGTCCCAAGAAGGCTCGCGAATTCGCTCGCAATCAACGCTACAAATTGTATGGCGATGGATCGTTCTTCGATGTCGAGATGGATCGCACCGAACAGTCGCCGCTGCAATCCTTGACCGACGATCAAAAGGCGATCCGAAGCAAGCTACAAGCCAAGATCGACTCCTTCGCCAACATCATCCCGCCGCAGGCTCGCTAAGCTGGTCGGCAGGAATGATCGGGCATCACCATGTGAGCCGTTTGGGCGTTCGCCTGGGCTGCTGAATGTTTGCTATTGCCGTTCCGATAACGAATGCAATTTTTCTTCCGGCTCCTCTGGTTCTTCATCCCGGTAGGGATTTCAGATGGTAGCCGGGGGTTGCTGCGTAGCAGCGTACCCCCGGAAACTGAGCCACCCAAAAAACTCTCCATCCCGCCGTGGCCGATGGCCACGGCGGGATGGAGAGTGGCGACGCGGGTTGCATGTCCGTCGGTGGCGCTGTCGCTTACCGACGGCTACCATCTGACATCCCTACCGGGATGAAAACTTGCGCAAACGAATACGCTCTACAACAGAAAACATTTCGCGGTCCAGCGATCGCCCCGGTTGTGCGATGGAACCGTGGCTAACGCCAAACGGCTCACACACCCGAAGGCGCCTGCGCACCTGCTTCGCGAGCCTACCCCACTTTTCAGTGAACTACTTCGTGGTCCACTCGGGGGCGGGCTCGATCTCGTCGGCGACCGCGCCGCCTTGGTCTTTGCGACCGCTGCCTTCGAGCCGGCTGATCACCCGAACGGTCATGTCCTGATCGCAGTTGATCTGGCAACTGAGACGAACACCGGGTTCGGTCACTTCGCGAACGCGAAGAGTTTCTTTTTCCGCCGCTGTGATCTGCTCCGGTTCCCCTTCCACGAATTCCACCCGGCACGTGGTGCACCGGGAAACGCCACCGCAGGCGTGCAATTGGTCCGTGCCCGCTTCTTCGACCAAGGCTTTGATCAATCGTTTGCCAGCAGGGACATCAAAGGTGCCAACGTTTTCGACAGTCAGTTTGGGCATGGAGTCTCAATCGGAAATGGTGGTGGTGAAATCAGTCGATGGGCTCGAAAGCCTGGCGGACGAAGAGTTGGTTAGCCAACGGTGGCAGACTGCTTACGATCGACTTTGACGGAATCAAAGTCCACCGTGCAGAAGTAGTCATCGAAGTTCTCGGCGCGACGAATCGCACGAAACTCACCCGCGTCGTTGAACACGATCTCAGCGGACCGAAGACGACCGTTGTACTGAAATCCCATGCTGTGGCCGTGGGCACCGGCATCGTGGATGACCGCGATGTCACCGACTTCGGTGGCAGGCAGCTTGCGATCGATGGCGAATTTATCGTTGTTCTCACAGAGCGATCCGACCACATCCACAGTGCGATCAGCGGGCTGGTCTTCCTTGCCCATCACAGTGATGTAATGGTACGCCCCGTACATGCCCGGACGCATCAAATTGCTCATGCAAGCGTCCACGCCGACGTAGTCTTTGTAGGACGATTTTTGATTGATGACCTTCGTGATCAGATAGCCAAACGGCCCAGTCATCGCACGACCGTTTTCCATCAGGATTCGCACCGGAGCGATTCCGGCGGGAACCAAGATTGACTCATACAGTTTACGAACACCATCCCCGAAGGCGGGCAGATCAACGGGTTCTTGGCCGGGCTGGTAAGGCACCCCGATTCCGCCACCCAGGTTGATGCACTCAACCGAGATGCCGGTTTCGCGATGAATCTCAGCGGCGAGTTCAAACAACATCTCAGCGGTTTGCAACAACGCTTCGATATTCAGTTCGTTGCTGACCACCATCGCGTGCAACCCAAATCGCGAAATGCCGAGCTCGGCACAGCGACGGTACCCGTCGATGAGTTGTTCGCGGGTGCTGCCGAACTTGGCTTCTTTGGGATCACCGATGATCACATTGCCTTGGCGTTCTGGCCCCGGATTGAATCGGAAGGAAACCATTTCCGGCAAGGGGCTCAATTGAGCGATTTGGTCGATGTGATGCGGGGTGTCGAGATTGATGATCGCGCCGAGCTTGTTGGCGATCTCGAACTCATCCATCGTGGTGTTGTTGGACGTGAACATCACGTCTTGGCCGGTGATGCCCAGACGCTCGCAGGTGATCAGCTCGGCCACGCTGCTGCAATCGGCCCCGCCACCTTCCTCGGCCATCATCGCGACAATGTGCGGGTTCGGGGTGGCTTTGACAGCAAAATACTGCTGAAAACCTTCGTTCCAGGCGAACGCATCGGTCAATTCGCGAGCCCGTGCACGAATCCCGTCTTCGTGATACAGGACAAATGGCGTGGGGTTTTCTTCGATGATTCGGTCGATCAATTCGCGATCGAACGGCAATGGTTGGTAATGCATCTGTGGGCTCAGGAATCGGTTGAAGGTGTTCCGAGTGGAGTACCCGAAAGAATAGTCGCCGGAGCAACTTTCGAAAACCGATCAGTTCCCATCTCCAAACGAGAACCCAAACCCGCTGAAGGGCACGATCCCGTAGACGCCCTCGGTGAAAACTTGGCTGACGAAGCGATCAAACAACCGAATCGGGCTGGGGGGGACGATGACCACGTCGCCATCTTGCAACCAAATCTCGTCGACGGGGCGAGAGTCCTTGCCCATCATCGCACCACGCAGGTCCAGCATTGTGGACAGCAATTCCCAGTTCGGACCGCGACGGAAAATCACGACCTGACGCAGGTTTGCCCCTGGCACGTACCCGCCACCCAAGGCGATTCCACCGAGCACGGTCGTCGGTGCATCGATCTCGAATCGGCCCGGTGTGGTGACTTCGCCAAGGACATACACGTAATGGGGAGCCTGTTGTTCCAAAACGACTTCCACGTCCAAACCAGCCGACATCGAATCGTATCGCAGGATGATTTCACGCTTCAGTTCGCTCAGCGTCAGACCTTGCGCCGGCACCGCTCCCAGCCGAGGCAAGCGGAGCGTTCCCTCGGGCGTGATCGTTTGCACGGTTTGCTGAGGGTTGAACCCTTCGGAGCCGCTGATGGCTTCCCGAATTTGTCGCGCGATGTTGCCGGTTGCGACCGGAGTCACATCGATCGACGGATCAGGGTAGTACTCCTCGTAGCGTTCATTGAGCAATTCACGAAGCTGATCGATGGTTTGTCCGGCAGCGTGAATCTGACCGATGAACCGCAGCGTGATCGTTCCATCGGGTTGGATTTCCAATCCACGTTCCAGCGTTCCACGGGTCAGCTTTTCATCCGCTTCCGATTCGATCAGCAGTTCGTCACCGACAACCAAACGATAAGCACCCACTGAACGAACGGTTTTGATCAAGAACGTCAACTGAACTTGGTCGCCGCTACGCAATCGATACTCGTGCACCGGCGTGCTGCGTGCCGGTCCGAGATAGTTGCCGGGTCCATCCACATTGAATGGCATGCTTTGAGGACAACGCCAGCACTGACAGGCAGGATGGGTTCCAGTGCCAAGCCCAATGGTCTTGCTCAGACGTTCGACGCCAACTCCATTGCGATCAACGCACCCACCACACGTCGAGCAGGTGACTGCACTGGGATGTCCCGACAAGGGGCCTCCGCCGTGCGACGCAAACGACGCGGGCAAGGGCCAACGCGTGACTTCGTCCTGCATCAAGTCCGGCCACGAAGGCGTGCCCATGTTGCGAACTGGAGCGGATCCACTGCGGCTTGAGTTTGTCGAAAATTGCTTCGAGTCAATTGCCTCGGTGTCGATCACCGACCGCGAACGAGGTTCCGGTTCCGTTGCAGGCTCCCTCGGCTCCGGCTCACGCTTTGGTTGACTTCCTTCTGTGCGTTTCACGGGAGGCGTCGGCGGAGCGACAGGCCGAGTCGAACGAGCCTCCGGCGCGGGTGACTTCCGCGGGGCTTCCAGATCGCTGGACGATTCCACCGCGGTGTCCTCTTCCATCAACGCTTCGAGACGCTTGGAAGGATCGCTGGGCGCTGTCGGCTCGGTTCGTTCCGATGGCTGAAGCCGATTGCGAGTTGGAACAGGACGAAACTCCGGCAATTCATCCTGGCTGGTTGCCGGTGCACTGCCGCCCAATCGCTGTGGGCGTGGGGGAACCGCTCGGTCCGCTTGAGGCTGACGAGGACGCAGTGGTGGCGGCAGTTCCAGCAGCTTCTCTTTGTCCGTTGCTTGCTGGGCTGATGGCAGCTTCGGTGTTGGAACCTTCGCTGCAGGCGGCACGGGTGGCGGAGCCAAGGTTTGGGCCGGTGAGGGCGCGGGGACCGCCTCCGGCAACGTGTCATTGCGTGTCGCGGTCGGTTCCGGCGGGGCGGGTTGGGACGGCAGCCCGGGAATCAAATCGCGAGAGCGTGATTCGAAACGTGCACGAGCTTCCAGCTTGGCTTGCTCGGCCCGCAAGTTGTGCTCTTCCAAACGCTGCCGATAATCCCGCAGCGAGTTGACCTCCAGCAGTTCATCTTCATTGACCGGCGGACTGTCAGGCAGGTTGTCCATGTCGAACGACGGGGTGGGCAACGTGCCGGTGTTGCTCCCCAGCACCGTCGGACGCGGGTTGGTTTCGGGCGTCGCTTGTCCCGGCGCGACCAATTCCTGCGCGGACGAGGCCCCCACGAAGACCAATGGCAACAACAGTCCGGTTGCCAGGCAAACGCGACGAAACGCCGATCGAAGACGAGTTGGTTTCATGGGACGATCCATCGAAATCAGGTGGACGGTGAGGGCGTTGGCTTGCATTACCAAAACAGACCGCTGCGGGGCGTTGTCGAACGAGCGGGAGCGGCGGGCATCGACGGATCAACCATTCGCGATTGCACCGAACGACCGTTTTGTGCTGGCACGATCAAGTGACCTTGGCCGACCGAGTTCCGCGAGGTTGGACGAGACGCCGTTTGCGGGTAAGCCGACTGACCTGCCCTCGCGCTAGCTTGACTGCTGAGTAAGTGAGTGGGGGTTGAATTCGCCGCCGCAAACTGCTGGTTCGTTTTCGAGAATTGTGTCGGCGACAAAACTTGAATGGGCAGTTCGCTGGGCAGGTTCGTTGACGCGAGTTGCTGCTGGCATTCCGCGGCCAACTGGGCGTCGCCGGATTGGCTTGCCGCTCGCATCAAATCCTCGACGCTTTGTCGCGTTGGTTTCTGCTGCACACTCAACAACAACAACTCCTTGGCGATCGCGGGCATCGATCGACGGAGCAAGTTGCGCCCGAGCTCCGCCGTGGCTTGTGGATTGTCGGGACCAATTTCAACCGCCGCACGCCGATACATCAACGCCAGTTCCGAGGCATGCAAACGCGAGCGAGACTCAGTCAAATCCGACGATTGCGGGGTCAGCGTTGCGGCTTCCAAGTCCGCCAGAATCAGGGTCGCTTCGGCCGCAAGCGGTCCGCCCACGGTGGCCTCGACCCAACGCTGCCGTGCGTGGTTGAGGTAAGCCTCGATCGCGCGTTCGGCGGTCAACGAGGATGTGTTCACACCGTGCAGCGCCGGCGTCTTGTGCACGTCCACCAATCGCTGCAGGGCGGCTTGGTCGACCGGTCCATAACGTCCGGTGAAATCGGTCGACTCACGAATGGCAGTGATCGCTTCGTTGAGCTGAGACGTGTGCAGGTTGCCTCCCATTTGCGAATCTCGCAGGGAAGCAATGATCCGAAGTGTCTGCGTTGCGGATTCTTTCGCCGAATGGAACGCACCTCGCCGAGCAGCGAAGTGGGCACTGCGAAGCTGATCGACCGCGGACTGAGCCAGTTCTGCTGTCCGAGCGTGATGGTTGATTGGGTCCGAAGCGGGCATCGGTCGAGAGAACGTTTGTTGCGATCGACCCAGCGAAGCAGTTGCACTGCCGCCCCGGTTGGCTTGGCGGCGCCGCGTGATCGCTGGTGGCTCTTCCGCGGGTGGTGCCGGGGCCGTCATGATGATCGTGACGGGTGGCGGCGAGGGCGCCACCACGGTGGGCTGGGGCGTCGGTGGTTTCCAGGCAGGAGCCGTCGCGGAGGTGGGTGGCAATGCCAGCGGTCGCGGTTGCCAGACTCGGCCAGACGTCGAGCCGTCCCCTGCCTGTGCCGACACGCTCACCGATGCGATCAAGATTGCCAACGAAACACGTCGGACCAGCAAACCACGACGAGATCGATCCTTGCGGAATCGATCAACGTGGTTCTGATCTGCCTGCATTCGTGGTTTCATGTTGCGATCCATCGCAGTCCCAGCGTGTTTCGGAGGGGTGTTCATCCTTGAATCCCCACGGTCCTTGCGAACCGTGCCAGACGTGTCGCTTCGAAGATCGAAATTCGGCATCCTGCGATGCACGAAAGTCAGGCGACGGTGACCAGCTATCCGGCGTATCGACGAGTCCGCGGGATCTTCTGCACACCGAGCGGTGACCACGGGGTGGAATCAACAGGTCGAACACGCGTGACCGTTACCCGGGGGCAAATTCGCACAACCGGCATATCCGGACCTGGCGGACTCTGCAGGATGCTGGCTCCGAAAAAAGAGGAACCAATCGAAGCCCGTTCCTGGCGGGGATGATTTTTGAAGCCTTTGATCTTCCCCACGATTGCTCAAAGCTGGTTCCACCGAGTTCGACAATTGGCTCGCAAATCATCCCTGTGATCGAGGTTTGACCGTGAGGACGGAGCAAGAAGCAGTGAAACGGCATGGATTCACGTTGGTGGAATTGCTGGTCGTCATCGCCATCATTGGCGTCCTGATCGCACTTCTGCTGCCAGCGGTTCAAAGCGTTCGCGAGGCGGCACGCCAGACCAAGTGTCGCAATCGAATTCGACAAATCGCCTTGGCCAGCCAAAACTACGAATCGATTTTTCGCGACCTGCCAGGCTACTCCGGCGAGGTCCCGCCGTACCTGGTCGATTTCGATAATCGTCGGCAGCCCGACCCTCGATTCAACGGCGGCAATTGGATGGTCCAAGCGATGGCGCTGATGGAACAAGCGGACTTGGCACCCCCATTGGCTCAAATCGGAGCCGCTTCGATGATCATGCCGACTGACCGGGTCCAGCAACATGTTCAGTCGTCGGTCTCAACGTTTCACTGCCCGACCCGGCGAGATGCCGACGCCTACCCGCTGCTGGAACCCTATTTGAGCCGTTATGGCGAAACCGGTGGACGAACCGACTACGCCATGTGCGGAGGTTCCGCGACCGTCAATGAAGTGGACGACCGCATCATTGAGAGTCAGCGTGACGGCGTCTGGCGACTCGGCGGCCGCACGCGGTTGTCTCGGGTGTTTGACGGCCTGAGCCACACGTATTTGGTCGGGGAAAAGGCCATGGATTCGCTGAAATACACGACGGGAGACTGCTACGGCGACCGAGCTCCCTTGGCCGGATACACCGGAATTCCGACGACCACTCATTCCTACGTTCGGTTCGGTGCCCGCCAACCGGGACTGGATCAACCGGACAACTGTTTGGCCTGCCATGACTTTGGCAGTGCCCACCCGCATGGCTGGAATGCGGCGATGGTGGATGGATCGGTGAAAATGTTGACGTACACTCAAGACATCAACATTCACCGCGCGGCCGCCTCCATCGACGGTCGCGAAATCCCAACTTACGAACACTGATCTCAGTTTGACTCAATCGAAACTGCCCAAAAAGTCGATTTGCAAATGGGACAAATCCACCCTCGCGCACGCCCTGCCCTTGCTGGCGGAACAAATTCGGTCGGCGGAATTCATCTGCCGAAAGTGTGGCCGATCCGCGGCTGAGAAGCGGCTGCTGTGCAAAGCCGTTCGAATGGATTCACTCAGCGACACGAAAGCGTGACGGTTTGACTCAACAGTTCGCGAAATGGATCTTTGCGTGCGGCATCATCGCCGGGGTCACTGCATGGACCGCCGGGTGTTCCCCGTCGCCCTCCTCCACGGACGAAGCCGCCTCCACGCCCCAACAATTTGTGATTGCTCGGGGAGAACCACGCGACCGGCTGCGACAAATCTTCGCTCGCTATCGCGGCAGCTCGTACTACCAAGACACCAGCGAAGTCGTGTTGCGGGTGGTCCCAATGGCGGACGCGTCAGCCGAGCTGTTTTCAGGCGGAAGGCAAGAACAGCGAGCGCCGTTCCGCGTGCGTTGGACTGGCAAGCAATTGGACGTGCAAGCCTACTCGGTTCGCCTGCGTGCCAACTCGACGTTGCAATCCAATCAGGTCGAATTGAATGCGTGGTTCGATGAACCCGAAACACGCCACTTCGATTCGCAAATGCTGGTGGATTCCTGGCAGCAGCCCGAGAACCAACGCTTGGACCTGGATCGCGTGCTAGCGGATGAAGTCCTGCGGTCCAAGTTGTCGGCAGGCTTGGCTGGTCCACCACCACAACTGGAGTGGCTGTTCGCTGGCGATCCGATGTCCGGAATCTTCGAACCCACCGCGGAGCTGAAGTGGTTGCCCGACGCGAACTTCGCGGGACAAAAGATGCGACGCATCGCGGCCGAAACCGAAGGCAAGTCCTACGTCTTCTGGGTCGATCCCACGGTCAGTGTGATTCGGCGTGTGGAGTTGCCGCTCCCGCTGATCGAAGGCTTGGATGCGAGGCAGAGTTCGCTGACCCTCGAATTCAGGAGAGCAGAGTTTGCTCCCCCGTCAGACGAGGAAGACTCCTCTCGTTTCGATTTCCAACCGCCGTTCACGCCTCAACGTGTTTCGCGTTTTGTGCCCGTTCCTCCGCCGCCCCCATCCAGCATCCTGGGCCGACGCTTGCCGAACGATGCGATGCGGACGCTGCGTGTTGATGGCACGGCATCCGAAGTGGTGCTGTTCCGGTTATCGCAAGACGAAGCGGTCTCCGCCACTGAACCACGCTGGATTGCCGCCGCGATCACCCAGTCACGTCAATCCAATCTGTCTCGGGTTCGCTGGGTCGTGGCAACCGAGGACGCTGGTTTTCGCCGAGAATTGGCGTCGGCGTGGTCCGGTGCCGTCACCGTGCTGGACGCGAACGCCCTGGACGATGTCTTTGGGTTGTTGCGACTGAGGCCCGGCAGCGCGGCGGTGATCGGTTCGGATCAAACCGTTTTGCTGACCGAGCGACAGATCAACGCCAGCACGGTGAGCAACGTCGTCGCGGCATTGGTCGATGATGCCGCAGAAGTGGATGTGCCCGAGAAGATTCTGGCAGACTACAAACAAATGATCCGGGCTTATGAAACCGAGCTTGCCCAAGCCCTTCAGCAGTAGTGCTGCGCGATCGCATCCAAGATTCTTTCCGACGCGGTGCCATCACCGTAAGGGTTGGAGGCTCTCGCCATCTTGTCATAGGATTGGCGGTCGCGGAGCAACTCACTGACACCATCGACGATATTCTGCCGCACCGGACCAACCAAGCGAACCGTGCCTGCGTCCACGCCTTCGGGACGTTCGGTCGTGTCGCGCATCACCAACACGGGCTTGCCCAGCCCAGGTGCTTCCTCTTGCACGCCGCCCGAGTCAGTCAGAACCAACTCGCAGGCCTGCATCAAAGCCACAAACGGACGATACGACTGCGGCGGCAACAACAACACGTTGTCGAACTGACCCAATGCCTTTTGGACAGGACCGGAGACATTCGGATTCAAGTGAACCGGGTACACAAATCGAACGTCCGGGAATCGCTCGGCCAATTCTGAAATCGCGCCGCAGATTTCATCGAAGCCACCACCAAAATTTTCGCGGCGATGGCCGGTGATCAACACAAACCGTTTGTCGCGCCAATCGCTCGGCAGAACCGCCCCCAGTTCTTCATCGATCTTCGCTGCGACATCGGGATTGGATTGTTGTTGAACCTCCAGGTGCAACGCATCGATCACCGTGTTCCCCGTCACAAAGATCTTCGCGGGATCGATGCGTTCTCGCAGCAAGTTCGCTTCGCTGACCGAGGTCGGGGCAAAGTGCAACGTGCTGATGGGACTGGCCAGCACCCGATTGGCTTCTTCCGGGAAGGGACTGGCCAGGTTGCCCGTTCGCAGACCGGCTTCGATGTGACCGGTTGGAATGCGGCGATAGAAGCATGCCAGCGAGGCCATCAGAACCGTGGTTGTATCGCCTTGAACAAGAGCGAAATCAGGTTGCTCGGCTTCGAGAATTTGATCGATCGACGCGATCAATTTCGAGGACAGGCCGGCCAGAGTTTGCCCGGGCGTCATCACCCCCAAATCATGGTGCACCGGCAAATCGAAAATATCGATCACTTGGTCCAGCATTTCGCGGTGCTGGCCCGTGGAAACCGACAGCAATTCGAATCGGTCATCCGTCGCGAGTCTTTTGATCACCGGCGCGACCTTGATCGCTTCGGGACGGGTTCCAAAGAAGACGGCTATTTTAGGACGTTTCATTGACTAGACTGCGTGGCAAATCGGATGGAGGAACTGGCCGCCCACTATAGTTTGAACCTCGCCGAACCCCAGCGAACTTTCCACAACCCCGAACCGAGAGCCACGAACTGATGCCCGATTCGTCGTCCAAAACGTACCTGGTTACCGGATGCGCTGGTTTCATCGCCAACGAAGTCGCCTCGCAGTTGCTGGCGGCCGGTCACCGCGTGGTCGGCATCGACAACGTCAACGACTACTACGACGTGCGGTTGAAAGAGCACCGATTGGAGAAACTGACCTCGCAAGGCGACGCGTTCACGTTTGTGCGGGGCGACATCGAAGACTCATCGACGCTGCAGAAACTCTTCGACGAAAATTCATTCGATGCGGTGCTGAACTTGGCCGCTCGTGCTGGTGTCCGATACAGCATGGAAAACCCGCACGTCTACATGACGACCAACGCGATGGGCAGCCTCAACCTGCTCGACCAAATGCGGCGCGTCGGCGTGAAGAAGTATGTGCTCGCGTCGACTTCGTCTTTGTACGCCGGTCAACCGATGCCGTTTGTCGAAACGCTGTCCGTCAACACGCCAATCTCGCCTTACGCGGCCAGCAAGAAAGCCGCCGAAGCGATGGCTTACTCGTACCATCATTTGTACGACATCGACGTCTCGGTTTGCCGCTACTTCACCGTCTACGGTCCCGCGGGACGTCCCGACATGTGCATCTTCCGATTCATCAAATGGATCGACGAAGGCACGCCGATCGAATTGTTTGGTGATGGCGAACAATCTCGCGATTTCACCTATGTTTCCGACATCGCCGCCGGAACGATCGCGGCACTGCAGCCCGTTGGATACGAAGTCATCAACTTGGGCGGCGGCGGAACCCCAGTCTCTTTGAACGACATCATCGGTCGACTCGAAAACTTGCTGGGCAAGAAAGCCAAGGTCGAACACAAGACGTTCCACAAAGCCGATGTCAAAACCACCTCTGCCGACATCAGCAAGGCAAAGGAATTGATCGGCTGGACACCGAAAGTGGAACTGGACGAGGGACTGGCCGCATCCGTCGATTGGTACCGCGACAACCAGCCTTGGTCGGGCGAACTCGAACTGCCGTAGGATTCCGCCGCGTCTTGAGCATCGGGGCGTGCCATTCCCGTAGCCGGATTTGCCAGAATTCGGATCCCCGGGAGTTCCGCCCGAAGGCATCCCAACCGGCCTTTCCGCCACGGCGTCGAACACCTCGGTACAATTCGAGACGGAACTGCGGGTGACACGCCCACCGCATTTCAGCGAAACTAGCGTTTCCTGTTGATTCTCTCCGCCCGAGGTCTCTGATGCATCGTCGTTTGGTTTGCTTCGCAGTCGTATGCTTGATTGGTGGAAATGCCTGGTTCCCGTTCGCCAATGCCGCGACGGGTCGCCAGTCCGAAGGTTCGGACACTTCTCCGATCGGAGAGCAGGTCGCAACGTTCACGCTGCCCAACGCCTACGGCAAACCCGTTTCGCTAAGCGATTTCGAGGGCAAGAAGTGCGCGGCGATTGTCTTCCTGGGAACCGAGTGCCCGCTGGCAAAACTGTATGGTCCACGACTGAATGACCTTCAGGCAAAATTCGGAGATCGCGGCCTCCAGGTCATCGGGATCAACTCCAACAAACAAGACAGCCTGACCGAAATGGCTGCCTACGTGCATCGTCACGAAATCGCCTTTCCGATACTGAAGGACAAAGGCAACGTCGTCGCGGATGCAATGAAAGCCGAACGAACCCCCGAGGTTTTCCTGATCGATGCCGATCGCGTCATTCGCTACCACGGCCGCATCGATGACCAGTACGGAGTCGGCTACGCTCGCGACAAGAAGACACGTTCCGATTTGGCCATCGCGGTGGAAGAACTGCTGGCCGGAAAATCGATCACCCAACCAAAGACGGAGGCCGTTGGTTGCCACATCGGACGAACCAAAGAAGTCGCGGAACTGGGCGAGATCACCTACACCCAACACATCGCACCGATTTTCAATTCACGATGCGTGACTTGCCACCGCGACGGCGAAATCGCGCCGTTCACCCTGACCAGCTACGAAGACACGCAGGGATGGGAGGACACGATCCTCGAAGTGATCGGCAACAACCGCATGCCGCCTTGGTCGGCCAACCCGGCACACGGCGAATTCGCCAACGACGCGCGGTTGTCCGAGGAAGAAAAGGACTTGATTGAACAATGGGTCGATGGTGGGATGCCCGAGGGTGATCCGTCAGACCTGCCCGAACCTCCCGTGTTCATCACGGGATGGCAGATTGGCGAGCCCGATCAAGTCATCCCAATGCGAGACAAACCATTCGAGGTGCCCGCCGAAGGAGTGGTCGACTATCAGCGATTCGTGATCGATCCTGGTTGGGACGAGGACAAGTTCGTCATTGCCTGCGAAGCACGCCCTCAAAACCGAGCCGTTGTTCACCATATCTTGGTCTATGTGATCCCGCCGGGCGGCAGGAATGTGGATCTACGAAAGGTGTTGGTGGGCTACGCTCCCGGCAGCACCCCGGTCGATCTGGATGACGGGGTCGCGATCCATGCGGAAGCCGGCAGCAAGCTGTTGTTTGAGATGCACTACACCCCCAACGGCACCGCCCAAAGCGATCTGTCGTACATCGGGGTCAAGTTCACCGACAAAGCCAATGTGGACCGAGAACTGGAAGGCGCCATCGCGATCGAAACAAAATTCAGAATCCCACCTGGCGAAGCCAACCACGTGGTGACGGCGAAGCACACCGTCCGAAGGGACATCGAACTGCTTGGGATGACACCACACATGCACCTGCGCGGCAAAGCGTTCCGCTACACGGCGCACTTCCCCAATGGCGAGGAAGAAATCCTGCTGGACGTTCCCGCCTACGATTTCAACTGGCAGATGAAGTACATCCTGAAGGAACCTCGAAAATTGCCCCGGGGGACCGTCGTCCACTGCCGTGCGGTCTTTGACAACTCGGAATACAATCTGAGCAACCCCGATCCTTCCCAGACCGTTGGATGGGGCGACCAAAGTTGGAATGAAATGATGATCGGCTTCATGGACATGGTGAAGGCCGACTGACTTTCGCAGTCGAACCTCCCAATGCGACCAAGAGCCGATGATGAACCAAGCCATCCGGATACCTTCCACCGGGAGGCTGCTTGGTCTCTCGTTTCTTTGCCTGGCGGTTCTGACGCCGGTGTTGGCAAACGACGGCCCAGCCAAATCGCCCCCGCGATTCGATCCGGTGGTCCGTGAAATCGAAGGTTGGAGAGTGCACATCGAACCCGTTCTCTTGGGTGAAACTGTTTCGGGTGACGATGCTTCCGAGAAAGAACACCGCTCGCTGACGATGCTTGCCAACCATCTGCAACGCATCCAGATTCTGATCCCTTCCGAAACACTTGCGAAGTTGCAACGCGTCGAGATTTGGCTCGAAGAAGAACATCCGAGTCTGGGAACGATGCAGTACCATCCCAGCCGTGGCTGGTTGCTGGCCAATGGACACGATGAGCGACTGACGAAGAAGGTTCACCTTCCGCGAGCAAATCAGCTGTTATCGAAGGAGCAGATGCTCAAGCATCCCGCGATGATTCTGCATGAACTGGCGCATGCCTATCACGATCAATTCCTGAGCTTTGATCATCCGGAGATCATCGCGGCGTTTGAAGACGCCAAGGTGGAGAAACGATACGAAAACGTGTTGCTGTACACCGGCCAAACCGTCCGCCACTACGGACTGAGCAACCACAAGGAATACTTTGCCGAAGGCACCGAGGCTTACTTCTATCGCAACGACTTCTTCCCCTTCGTGCGAGCCGAACTCGAACAACACGACCCAACGCTGCACGACCTCCTCGGCCGTCTCTGGGGCGAACGCTCCAGCAAGTAGGCCGGACCAAGCGATGCGCCGTTCCGGCACCCCGAGCTACCAACGTGGACTCCTCCGGAGTCATGCATGCACGTTCGCCCTTGGCGAATCCGGCGACGGAGAGCCCTTCGTCACGGCCGAAACGTGAGCCGGTGGTAGGTGCGTTTGAACTCTTTGCGGACCTTTTGCCAGACCGTTCGTTCCGGCTTGGTGTGGATCGTTTCAGCCGTGGCCATGCGTAGGTCGTCGCTTGGATTGGCAACAATCGTTCGGGCGAGTAAATGAAACAGCGTTTCGTGATGCAGCACCCGTTCCCGACTTCGGCGAATCGCAGGCAAACACTGGGAATAGAGATCGCTGTCGAGGATCTGCTGGACGTGCTTGACCGAGCCGTCAATGTCATCGAGATGGAGCGTCACAAAGCTGTCAGGATCGAACCAATTTTCAATGTTGGTGCAACCCGCGTACAACGGCAGGGAGTATCCCAAGAACGCATCGCTGATCTTCTCGCTCCAGTAATTCGGCTCGCAGACATTCTCGAGCGACAGGTGATACGCATGCGGCAAGATCGCGTCGGCTTTGTCATTCACGTCGCGAATCCCGCGACCATACAGGTGCAACCGATCACCGATCGCTTCTTGCAACCGATGGACAAACCGCAAACGTTGTCGGTGGCCTTCGTGCAACACCTTGGTGGAGATGACGGCGGAGATCGTCGGCGACTTCTCAGGCACGGGCAACGCTTCGAGGTCTTCCAGTCGGCGAAGCGATTCGGTTTGTCGTCCAAAGAACCATGGCAATCCACCATGACTGGGAACCCAAGTCCCCGAGTAACCCGGGATGTTGTAGGGCGAGATCAAAATCCCAAACTGGTTGGCATTGCGGGCACCAATGTCGACTGCAGGAGAAGGCTCGCCGGTCACCAAAATACGCCGAGACCGGGGAATCGTTGTTGGTAGCACCTCGGCGGTCAGGTGAGCGACCACCAACCAATCCGCGTCCTCCAAATCGTGACTGAAATGAACCTGGCGAAGCGGTTCATCACTTGACTCACCAAGCACACCAGATTGGCCAAGCGTCCCTGGGAATGCGGGCAGCATTCGGTGGTAGCTCTCGGCCGCATTGCCAAAGGGAACGATGCCAACGCGGTCGGTCATAACAGGGAGGACAAGAGCGGTTGGAGTTAGGCTGCCTCTGCAAACGCAGGAGCCTGAAGTTGATCAATCCATTGGCAGACGTGTTCGACGCCGACCCGGTTAATGGCTTCTCGATTGGGCGATCCGCCGCGGGCTTTGTTTTCCATTGCCAAGGCGTGTTGCTGGTACGGTCCGCGAGCGGAAGGCGATCCGGTTCCTTCCAGTGGACCATACAAGCCCACCACATTGGCACCAGCGGCGACCGATGCGTGCAAGATCGGTGTGTCTTCCGCGATCACAACTCGGGTCAATGAACTGAGTGCAGCGGCCAATGATAGCGTCATGTCAGGTGCCAGCGAAGCGGCGTCCCCGGCACAAGCCACAATCTGTTCCGCCTTCAATCGTTCCTCGAACGTTCGCCAGGTCACGATGGTGTGCATTTGAAACCGGTCCGCCAGATAGCGTGCGGTCGCGGCGTAGCGATCGAACATCCATCCGACCGACGTGAAAACTCGGCCGGTGTCCATCAACGCCAAGTCCTGTCCAGCCCAACGATGCCGGTATCGCATCGCCCAACCGTGATCAGCCGAATCGACCGGCCAATCAAACCGGGCTCGTGGACGATCCACGGCGAGCGGCGTCAGCAATTCCAACCGACGATCCACCACATGGTGAAACACCGGTGTCACCAGCTCGTTGAGCAACTGACGTCGGGGTGCGAAACGTGGCGTCGTGTCCCAACCAATTCGGCGGTTGGCACCGGACAACTGACAAACCAAGGCAGAAACAAAGGAGTCATCACAATCGATGGCCACCTCGTAGGTCTGCGAATCCAGCGTCTGCTTGACGCCGCGGATGCCACGTGGAGATCGGTTCCATCGGGTTGGCAATTGAATGACTTCGTCAATCGCGGCATGCTGCTCCAAGAAGTCAGCTTGCTCCACTCCGACCGCGATCGTGACCTGCGATTCCGGGAAATGCTCTTTCAGCGAGCACGCGACGGGCAATGTCAAAATGCAATCGGAAAGATCACCTGGTTGGCCGAGCAGAATCCGCATGGGAGAGGATGACTCCAGAGACATAATCAAGATCAGTTGAAAAGCAGGATTCGTGCCCCACGCGTCAGACGCGAGACACCACTATCGACTGGAGATGGATCGGAACGCACGAATGCGAGCTCGCGGGGCCAACCCACGAGTGTCCACCGGTTGATCGAGCACGTAACTGCCGACATTGCCAGCCTGGTCCGTGGCATCGATTCGCAAATAGATTTGACGTGGCAACTGAGGGTCCGCGGGCCACACGTAATCGCCCAGGTTTCGCAACCCAGCGGCGATGGTGGTCCAAGGTCCTTCCGGTGTATCACTAAAGGAAAGTGTGATCGGACGCGACATCAAATATTGGTCTTGGCATCGATAGGCGATCACCAACGATCCAGCACGATCGGCTTCCCCATAGCGGGCCCCGTTGATGCTGACCTCGGGTTCGGTCTGGTCGACCACCACCACAATGTCGGGTGCGTCCCCGCTGAGCGGTCGTGGGCTGGTCAAACCATTGGCGGCGACGACCACGATTTGGAATCCGAAGATGCCTTCGCCGTTGGTTTCGATGTCAAACGGACTCGCTTTGTCGGGATCGGTGCCCCACCGTTTCCAGTTCAGGCCGCCATCGATGGTCCCATACAACTCAATTGCTTCGACGCCGCGGCCGCCAATCGCTTCGATTTCAAAATCCAAGCTGAATCGATTGCTGTCGCTGTGCCGAATCACAGACCGTTCCGCCAACCGTTTGAGGTCCAGTGTTTCACGCGGATCCAACGTGGTTCGCTCCATCGTCGCGGAACTGGCACGCTGCGACTCATATCGCATTTCAGAAGGAGCCTCCGCCGAACGTCCGTTGGACGGATTGCCGGGGGCGTTGCCTGCCGACAAAGGATCACGACTTTTGCGATCACCAGTGATCGGTGACCAAGGCGACTGAACCGGTTCTTTGGAACGCTGAATCCCGTCCACCGGCGGATGGGGTGCCGGAGCGTTCAACTGGGACGGCGCGTTCGTGTTGAGCCCCGCCGGCGCGGGAATCGACTCCGGCAGCGATGGCCCCGCATGGAATGGCGTCTCGGGTTCTGAGGCGGACGCGTTTCCAGTTGCCCCTGGCGCAGCCCCCTGAGCGGCTGGCATTGGCGGGCCCGCACCTTGTAGACCAGGCCCTTGCGGACTGGACAACTGCGGACTGGACAGCTGCGGACTGGACAACTGCGGACCGGGCAGCAGCGGCGTTTCGGCAACCGGCGAAGGCGTCTGTCCTTGAGGAGCGGGCGCATCGAGCGGGCGCATCGCTTCCGCAGGCGTTTGAGGACGCGCTGGGGCGGGCAAGTCTTCTGCTTCGGGAGTGCGAATGCCCTCGACACCTCCCATCGCCCCGGCGGGAGGCAAACCTGACTGACCAGGAGCCTGACTTCCGCCACCGATGCCGCCTGGAGTCACGGGCGAAACAGATTCCGGCATCATCCCTGATGGCAAGGGCAGCATCTCGGGCCCATCCAACGCAGCAGGACCGCTGGTGGAATGGGACGCCCCGCCCGGCAGATCTCCGAAACCTTGAAAAATCCCTTGCCCAAACGAGGGCCCATAGCCATTGGGGCCCGATGCGAACCGGGTGGTGGCTTTCGACGCGACCCGTGGCTTTTGGACCAACTCGCTGACGATGGTTTCGTTGCCGGCGCGATCGAGGGCGCGGAGACGCAGCGACAATTGCTTCCAATCGTCCTCCGGATGCAATTGCAACCGGCCTGTGTTTCCTTCTCGCTCCAAGGTCGCCAGCTGCCACCGGCGGGTCGTGTCGGTCACATAATGGACCGTCAGTTGACGGACTTCGGTGGCGTCTTGAATCGAAAACTTGGCGACCACTCGTCCATCCGCATCTGCGTCGGCCTGCAGATCGATTTTGGGTCCCTGTGTGTCCACCACCACTTTCAATTCGGGAACGATCGGCCCCGGTGGGTGCGGACGTCCGTTGACATCCAACGTTCGGGTGGCGAACCAAAACGTCCCTTCGCCGGATTCGCGAATATCAAACTGGCGGGCGTCCGGTGGTTGGCGATCGAGCAGCTTCCACTGACCGGGGGCCCCATCCGGAAGACTCCGCGAGCCCACTTCGGCGTACGGGTTGGCTCGCGGGGACGGCAGCGGACGGGATCCGGGCGAGTCCCCCGGAGTTGTTTCTGACAGATCCGCCGGATTGGGTTGGTTTGCGGGAACCGCCACGTACAATTGCACTTCGGCGGGTGCCGTCCCCGAGGTCGCAATGTTGAATGGAATTTGAAACGAGTTCGAATTCATGATCACATCGACCACTTCCTGAGCCGATGTGGCCCGCGAATCCGTCACCGTGCCACCGGCCAATCCCGCCACGGCCGCCGCCGCTATCAAAGCACGCCGAAACGCGGCTGAGCGACGGATCAAACGACTTTGGTGCTGGTCAAATCGCATGGTTTGGTCAAAATTTGGTTGGGCGTGAATTTCGAGCGCCACCGCGCATAGACAATCCGTGTTTCGAACATCGGCGTTTCCCGACTGTGGACTTCAACCATTGACCACGAACAATCCTCAAAATCGCTATGACTACGATGTCGTCGTCATCGGAGCCGGTCACGCGGGAACCGAGGCCGCTGCGGCTGCCGCTCGCCTGGGTGCTAAAACCGCTCTCCTGACGACGAATCTGGACACGGTCGGGCAAATGTCCTGCAACCCAGCCATCGGCGGCGTCGCCAAAGGACAAATTGTTCGCGAAGTCGACGCCCTGGGTGGCTTGATGGGCGAAGCGATTGACGCCACGGGAATCCAGTTTCGGATGCTCAACCGCCGCAAAGGCCCGGCGATGCACAGCCCCCGCGCTCAAGCGGACAAAAAGGCCTACCAGAATTTCATCAAGTATCGGATCGAGACCCAACCCAATCTCGACCTGCGGCAAGAAACCGTCGAGGACTTGATCACCGAACCGATCGCCGAGGGGCAAGACCGCTTGGCAACCCAGCGAGTCATCGGCGTCCGGGTCCGCGGGGACGCGGTCTATCACGCCCCCACGGTGATCCTGACCACCGGGACGTTCTTGCAAGCGATCATGCACACCGGCAAATCGCAATCCGCCGGGGGTCGCGCGGGCGAAGGAACCACCGCCGGACTCAGCGGCGCCCTGCACCGAATGGGGTTCACACTGGATCGCTTCAAAACCGGCACGCCGCCACGACTCAACGCTCGCACGATCGATTACTCGGGATTGGAAGAGCAACCCGGTGACGATGACCCGCAGCCGTTCAGCTATCTCAATGATGCGATCCGCTCCCCTCAGATGGCGTGCCACATCGCGCACACCAACGAACGCGTGCATGATCTGATCCGAGCGAACCTGGATCGGGCCCCGATGTACAGCGGCCAAATCGATTCACGCGGCCCTCGCTATTGCCCGTCGATCGAAGACAAAGTCGTCCGCTTTGCCGACAAATCCAGTCACCAATTGTTCCTGGAACCCGAAGGCCGACAGACGTGCGAGGTGTACGTCAACGGCATCTCGACCAGCCTGCCCCGCGACGTTCAAGACGCGATGTTCCGCTGCATTCCCGGCTTGGAAAAAGCCGCGATCATGCGATACGGGTACGCCGTCGAATACGACTACTGCCCCCCGACTCAGCTGTGGCCGCACCTGGAATCCAAAGCGGTTGCGGGGTTGTTCTTTGCCGGGCAAATCAACGGCACAACGGGATACGAAGAAGCCGCCGGACAAGGCCTGATCGCGGGCCTGAACGCCGCTCGTGCCGCCGCGTCCCAAACTCCGTGGGTGCCGTCCCGACAAGACGCTTACATCGGCGTGCTGGTCGACGATTTGGTGACCAGTGGCACCGACGAACCCTACCGAATGTTCACCAGCCGAGCGGAATACCGGTTGCTGCTGCGACAGGACAACGCCGATCGCCGGCTGACTCCTCAGGCCGATGAACTGGGGCTGATCGACGCCGCTCGGCGCGAACGATTCCATCAAAAACTGGCGGAAATCGAACGCGGGACCAAGCTGCTGCAACAATCCAAGATCCAACCCGAAACCGGCCCAACCGTTCGCGGCGACGTCTACCTGCGCCGCCCCGAGGTGACCTGGGACCTGATCGCCGACCAAGTCCCTGAGTTGGCGAGCATTGGAAAAGGAGCCGCCGAACAGTGCGCGATCGACATCAAGTACGCCGGCTACATCGATCGCCAACAAGCGGAAGTCCACAAGCAATCGCGGCACGCCGAAAAAGCGATTCCCGTTTCGTTTGACTACGACCGGATCGGACCGCTTCGAAACGAAGCCAAGGAAAAGCTCACGAAAATTCGCCCGTTGAACCTAGGGCAAGCCAAACGGATCAGCGGGATCACGCCGGCAGACTTGGCCCTCGTGCTCGCTCACATCGAAAACAATTCGCTCTCGCAAGCGAGTTCCCCCGCGTCCGCTGACCACCCTGCGTCATCCGACAACGACACCACTCAACCCACCTCCTCAGCTTCGGATTCCCATTGACCAACGATCCCAACACACAAAGCTCGTTTGCAATGATGTGCTGCGCCCACGGCGCCGAGACTTTGGTCAAAGAACAGATTGCCAGCGAAGGATGGCGTCTGGCTTTTTCGCGTCCAGGCTTTGTCACCGCCAAACACGATCAAAAACGGCAACCACCCACCGGCGTTTTCATTCGGACCGCGTCTCGATCGCTGGGGTCAGCCAAGAACACTCATTCGTCCGTGATGATCGAGAAGCTGCAACAAGCCATCGCGTCCGAGAAGGTGCCGTTTGACCAACTGCATGTTTGGCCGCGAGACCGCACCGCGATTGGCCGCTTCGATTTTGAACCCGGCATCGACGAAGTCTCCGCGGCGGTTGCCGACGAAATCTGGTCGGCTCTGCACGACGGGTCCGCGTCCGGAGGCCCTGGATTGATCTGCGCTCGCCCAAATCAAATCGCCGAGAACGGCCAACGAATCCTCGATGTCGTGCTGGTCGATCCCTCCCAGTGGTTCTTCGGAACTCACGAATCAACCACGCTGCCAACACGCTGGCCAGGCGGGGTTCAGCCCATTGAACCGGCCTACGAACCGATTTCCCGAGCCTACTTCAAAGCGGCCGAATCGATCGCCTGGAGTGGATTCGATATGCGGCCTGGTGATTTGGCCGTGGAAGTCGGAAGTGCTCCCGGCGGAGCCTGCGGCCGATTGCTTGAACTGGGAATGCAAGTCATCGGCGTCGATCCAGCCGAAATGGACCCGCGGATTGCCGACCATCCCCGATTCATCCACTACCCCGCTCGGGCGGGTGACCTGCCACGACGAGTTTTTCGCGGAGCCAAGTGGTTGCTGGTCGACTCGACGGTCAAACCGGATGCCACGCTCAGCACCGTCCGCAACATGGTGGACAGTCGCGAAACGAGCTTCCGTGGACTGTTGATCACCATGAAACTCGGTGAATACGAAAACGCGACCCACGTGGAACGCTGGTGCAATTTCATTCGCACCTGGGGCGTCGAGCGACTGGAAGTCCGCCAATTGGCTCGCAACCGGTGCGAAGTCTGCGTCGCCGTGACAATGCCCGCCTGAGCACTGAGGCGGTCTTTTTCAAAGTGTCCTCTGACTTACCAAACCTTTCAGAGCAGAGATCGGTCCCCTTCCCGACTTCCCAGCGAAAATCAAATCGGGAAGTCGGTGTCTGCTCCGTATCACCAGGTCTCCCCTCGCTTCGCTCGCCCCTCCCGGGGACATCGATTTCATGAAGGAGGCTGTTTCTCGTTCCCAGGCTCTGCCTGGGAACGCAATGCACTGCAGGCTCCGCCTGCTGAAACAGGATCGGGAGGCGGAGCCTCCAAGACGGTGTGTTCCCAGGCAGAGCCTGGGAACAAGGAATCTTGAACCCCAAAAACCCGTCAGTCATTCAACATCAGTCGAGCAGCAGAAAACTTTCACATGAACGCGATGTGCCTGATCTGCCATAAAAACGCTGCAAGGGCCGGTCACAGAGCAATTCACGCATCATTCACACAACGAATCTTGTCCCAGCCCCTCATCCTGCCTACACTTCGCTCGCACAACTTACCCAATCTCCCACAATTTCAAATTTCTCGGTGATTTTGCCGTGACTTTCGGTGCGATTCGGACAAAACTGTTGGGCATCTGAGCAGAGAATCCATCTCGACTTGGATATTGAATGTATTTTAGGCAATTGAGACACCCTAACCAGAGACACACCATGAAACGCTTTGCTGCCCTCGCTGGCATGCTTGCGATGACGATGACCATCGCTGTCGCCCAAGATTCGAACATCAAATTGAATGATCACCTGACGGTTCCCCAGTGGGTGAACCCAGAAGTTGCGGGTGAACTTTCGGGTCGTTTGATTCTGCCTTCAGCAGACGGATCTTCCGAAACGATTGCCGACGCGACCATCGTCATGACCGACGCATCGGGCCAGACCTTGCGTTCGAAGAGCAACGCAGAAGGCGACTTCACCTTCAGTGGTGTGAACCCCGGCGTTTACGCTCTTTCGGCTCGTGCTGATGGCATCTTCGCATGCTGTGCCATGCACGTTGTCGGCGACGACATGGCTTCTTCGGACATGTATCCCAAGACCGCCGAAATCGCTGCTGCCGGCATCGACTACTCGATCATCAAATCGTCGATCATTCGCTACTTGCCACCTGCTGGCAAAGACAGCCTGACTTCGATTGCCAACGCGGACCTGAAGGGCATCTCGAGCCAAGTGGTTGGCGAGAACCTGTTCCGTGTCGCTCAATCCAACGGTGGCATGAAAGGCCGTATCCACATGGCTGGTGCCGAAGGTCGCACCCTGACCGATGCCGGACTCTTGAACATCTTCTTGATCCACGATGGCGAAACGGTTGACCGTGTCGTCAGCAATCGCGACGGATCGTTCGAATTCGCAGGCGTCGAAGCGGGTGAATACTCGATCTTGGCAATTGGATTGTCCGGATTGGGAATGGCTGGTTTTGAACTGGTCGACGAAGCAACCGCCAACACGGAAACGGCTTTGGTCAACGCCAACAACGAAACGTTCGTTGGATTTGGACATCGCAAAAACAACAACTGCTGCTGCCCTCAATTCGCGATGCAAGTCGCTCCATTGCCAATGGCCATTCAAGCTTGCAATGAAGTCGTGATCACAGAATCGATCGTCATCGAAGAAACCATCGTGGACGATGGAATGATCGTCGAAGACGGTTTCGGAACCGCTGTGGATGCCTTCGGCAATCCAGTCGACTCTTTCGGTAACCCTGTCGGTGGTGGCGGATTCTCCGGCGGTGGCGGCGGTGGATTTTCCGGTGGCGGCGGAGGCGGTGGCTTCGGCGGCGGACTCGGTGGAATCGCTTCCTTGGCCGGCTTGGGCATCATCGCAGCTTCGCTGGATGACGACGACGACGACAGCGTCTTCCCACAATTGCCAGCTAGTCCAGTCGCTCCCTGATCAATTTCTTTGATTCAGACAGACACAAAAGGTCGCGGGACCGTCTCAACCCGCGGCCTTTTTTCATGCGCCGATCGTCGGCGGCTTCCCTTTCTGGCATAATGCCAAGCATTCAAACCTTCCCTTCCCCCTCCTCTCGCCCCATTCCCACCAGAGGACCCCATGAGTCTTGTTGAAGGTGCTCCCGCTCCAATCAATCCCGAAGTCCAAGCCGCTGCGGCAAAGGCACTCGATCAGCTCAATGAACACACGCTGAAAACCGTTCATTGGCACTTCAGCGATGAAACGGGATCCCCGTTCTGGTTGGAGAAAAAGGCGGAGCTCAACTTCGACCCGCTCACCAATGTGAAGTCCTTTGATGACCTCAAGAAGTTCCCGCACTTTGAAGACGAATGGTTGCGTGGAGGTCCAATCAATCGCTGGGTCCCCAAGGGCCATGCAGGCAAACCTGTTTACGTCTTTGAAACCGGTGGAACGACCGGGGTCCCCAAGAGCCGGATGGTGATCGAAGATCATTGGAAAGATTACGAACTGTTCAGCGACACGCTGCCCGACGAATATTTCCCCCAAGGATCCAACTGGTTGATGCTCGGCCCGAGCGGCCCTCGTCGCTTGCGTTTGGCGGTCGAGCACCTCGCTCAACATCGCGGTGGCATCTGCTTCTGCATCGACTTGGACCCTCGCTGGGTCGTCAAGTTGATCAAGAAAGGCTGGATGGAGCACCTCGAAGAGTACAAGAAGCACTGCATCGATCAGGCCATCACCATTTTGACCGCGGGTCACGATGTGAAGTGCATGTTTGCCACCCCCAAGCTGCTCGAATCCCTGAGCGAGGGCTTGGAAGACAAAGGCACGTCCCTGGCAGAAGTTGGCATCAAAGGAATCTTCTCAGGTGGCACCGAGTTCACACCTCAGTGGACCCGCTTCGCCGTCGAGGAAATGCTGGGTGGGCCGCCGGAAGAAGGGGGTGTCTTCATGACCCCCACTTACGGGAACACGTTGATGGGACTCGCCTGCAGCAAACCCATCAGTGCCGCTGACGGGTACAAAATCAGCTACTACGCCCCCCAGCCACGAGCGGTCACCGAAGTGGTGCAGTTCGACGACTACAACGCGAAAGTGGGCTACGGTGAAACCGGTCGCGTGAAGCTGTACACGCTGACGGATGAATTCTTCGTGCCTGGATTCATGGAACGTGACGAAGGCGAACGGGAACAGCCATTTGAAACTTATCCCTGGGATGGGGTCAGTGGCGTGCGTCCGTTCCACGAATTGGCGGGAGCCACCACCGTCGGCGTCTATTGATGGACGCTGCTGACTGGCTCATCCACCTTCCTCTCGCTCAACCTCCGCTTTCACTTCGACTCTCATGATCACACTGAATCCTCTTCGTTGGGGCAAACAATACGAGTCCATCGATTTCAATGACGTTGTTCATTTCGACACCGGCGAACCCATCGCACGCATCGGAACGGTCGGCGGAGGCATTGTCGGCCGCGACTTGCGCGTGGCCCATAAAGCGCGGGAAGCATTGCTGGAGGTTCCCACCAGCGAACTGCTGAAGATGTGCTGCAAGGCAGCCGAATTGTTTGAGAAGGAAACGCTGTCAGTCGGTGACTCGCAGCAAACCGTGGATGACTTCATCCATCAACAATCGGCCAGCACGGGTTTGCCCGAGCACATGTGCCGGTCGAACATGACCAAGAACAGTTTCGTGCTCAGCAACATGGAACAGATCCTGGATTGCCTGACACGCGGTTTGGATCTCTCGATCCTGTCCAAGGGCTACGGCGAAGAAGGTCGCGGCGTGACCGTCAGCTACCAAGCTCAAACACCGATCCTGGGAGCCATCCTTCCGAACAATTCTCCAGGTGTCCACACGCTGTGGCTGCCGGCGATTCCATTGCAAATCGGACTGGCACTCAAGCCGGGCTCGCAAGAACCCTGGACTCCCTACCGGATGGTCTCCGCCTTCATCGAGGCCGGTGTCCCTGCCGCTGCCTTTGGACTGTACCCCGGTGGGCATGACGCGGGCGGAGCCATCATGGCCAAGACCTCCCGGAGCATGATCTTCGGCAGCGCTCAAACGATCGCTCAACATGCGGGCAACCCGAAGGTGCAACCGCACGGACCTGGCTTCTCAAAGATTTTGCTTGGCGATGACATCGTGGACGACTGGGAAATGTTCCTGGATGTGATGGTGGAAAGCGTGCTCAGCAATTCCGGTCGGAGCTGCATCAACTGTTCTGGGATCTGGGCCAGCCGACACACCCGCGAAATTGCAGCGGCGATCGCCAAACGCATCGGTCCTGTCGACGTCCGCCCGCCAAGCGACCCGGACGCCCAACTGGCAGCCTTCACCGTGCCCGCCATGGCCACGGGAACCTACGCGATGGTTCAGCAGGACTTGGCGGAAAGCGGCGTGACTGACATGACGGCTGAATACGGTGAGAAGCTGATCGAACGCGACCACTGCGCTTACTTGCGTCCCATGGTCCTGCACGCCGATTCACCGGACCGCGGCGTCGCGTCGAAGGAATACATGTTCCCGTTCGTCAGCGTCGTGGAATGCCCCCAAGACCAAATGCTGTCTCGCATCGGCACCTCGTTGATCGGAACCGTGATCACGTCCGATCAAAAGTTCATCCAGGACGCTTCGCGTTGCGTGGACATCGACCGATTGAACATCGGTCCGCTGCCAACCAATCGCTTGAATTGGTTGCAGCCGCACGAAGGCAACATCATTGAGTTCCTCTTCACCAACCGTGCGTATCAGATCGCCCCCATGCCAGCCACACCCAGCGCCTGACACGACGAGTCAAATGATGAACTGAGTTTCCGAGCGGCTCGCTGAGTTGCCGGCCCTGCCCAAACTTCATGGACGCCGCGAAAGCTTGCTTTCGCGGCGTTTTCTTTTGCCTTCCTCGAGACGAGGTCGTGCATCAGAGTAGAACAGTTGTCCTCAACGGTTCCGTCGGGCAGCCTTCCACCGCCAAGCCTCATCGCACCCAAGCCCACTTTCAAACGTTCGCGTCACACTGCTCGACGACACCAAACCATCACGCAAACATTTGGGGACAAATGTTCTACTCTGAAAGGACATTCAGCCCTCACCCTCGCGGACGCCTGAACGGCGTCGCTCGATCTCTCCCGAACTTCGTTTCGAGGGAGGTGCACCGCTCGAAAACCCGCAAAAAGCCGCACAGCCTCCGATTCCAAGGGGCTGCGGAAGGTGAATCGCTTGCGCCACCCGCTGTGACGGTTGCGATGGCAGAGGTTGTTCCGGTTGCGCCGATGTGTTGCGAAAACACCTCAGGAAACACTGGCCTGTTGTCGCTTGTCCACAAACGTGACCTACCTTTCAGCAGACCAGTCTCGATCGTCAGCATCGCTTGTGATCGTCAGAGTGGTCGCGGAAGCGAATGATCCACAGAAACCGCGGGGTACGCCGAACATGATCAAGCTCACTCGACTCGATGGCGAAGCCTTCATCCTCAACGCCGAGTTGATTCGATACGTCGAACGACGTGGCGACACATTTGTAACGCTGACCAACGGCGAACGCTTGCCGGTCAAGGAAACGATGGACGAGGTCGTTGATCGATCCATCGAATACCAACAACGCAAGCACTTCTTGCCGCCGATGCCATCCACGCTTGGTCCAGCACCAACGGATACCAACCTCCACACGACATCCTAGTTCGAAGAAACCAATCCAATGGACATCGCCAGTCTGCTCGGTCTGATCTTCGCGATCGGCTTGATCCTCGTTTCGATCCTGCTTGGTAACGCCCCCTTCTCTGCCTTCATCGACATCCCGTCGGGCTTGGTGGTGATCGGAGGTGCATTCGCAGCCGCACTGATCTGCTTCCCGATGAGCTCGATGCTGAAGAGCCCGGTGATCGCCTTGAAGGTGATTTTGAACAAAGGGGAAGACCGGTTGGTCTTGATCAAATCGATCGTCGAACTGGCAGAAGTCGCTCGCCGAGATGGCTTGTTGGCACTGGAATCCAAGATTGCTGAAATCGACAACGCTCTCGTGAAGACCGGCCTCCAAATGGCTGTCGACGGAACGGCACCGGAAATCGTCGAAGAGGTCCTTCGCACCGAAGTCGCTGGAATGGCGATGCGTCACCGCGAAGGCAAATCGATCATGGATCAACTCGGCCGATTCGCTCCCGCCTACGGGATGATCGGAACCCTGATGGGTCTGATCATGATGCTGCAAGACATGTCCGATCCATCGGGGATTGGAGCCGGGATGGCAGTGGCACTGATCACCACGCTGTACGGGGCCATCGTCGCCAACGTGTTCTTCAGTCCCTTTGCTGAAAAGCTGGGCCTGATGAGCCGCAACGAACAACTCAGCATGGAAATCGCGATTCGCGGCGTCATGGCCATTCAGTCGGGTGAAAGCCCACGAGCGATCGATCAGAAGCTGCAAACCTACCTGCCAACCAAACAACGGGAACTGCAGTAATGGATGATGAACCAGATGAAATCGCCATCCCCGAATGGGTTGTCACGTTCGGCGACATGATGAGTTTGCTGCTCACGTTCTTCATCATGTTGGTCTCACTCAGTGAGATCAAAGAAGAAGACACGTACCAGGCACTCGTCAATTCGATGCAGCAGCAGTTCGGCTACAAACGTACGCTCGATGCCTTGGCACCGGGCGACGCCAAGCCGCGGTCATCGGAATTCTCCGTTCTCTCCACCACGGGACGAGCGAAGAAAAAGGACACCGCCAAGGGGGGCGTTCCCGAGAAAGCACCCGTCGGCGAAGAACAGCACGTTCGCATCATCCGTCCCGGCAACATGACCGCGGTGGGCAGTGTCGTGTTCTTTGAAGTGGGCAGCGATCGCCTGACTCCCGCCAGCCAACGCATTTTGGAACAGACTGCCAAACAACTTCGCGGGAAGCCACAACGCATCGAAGTTCGTGGACACGTGTCGGCTGAGTTTGCCGCTCGTACCATTGGCACCGATGAAGGCATGATGCTGGCCATCCGGCGTGCTGCCACGGTCAAACGCTACCTGGTGTCGAAACAAGGCATTGCCTCGGATCGATTCCGAGTCTCCTCAGCCGAAGCAACCGAACCAATCACCCGGAACGCAACGATCACTAAATTCGGCAACGACTCGCGTGTCGAAGTGTTCCTGCTCGATGAAACAGTGGAGGACCCCAAAGGGACTTCCGATTCCGACTCCAATGTCCAAGCTCCGCAGGCTTAAGGCAATCCGATGGCCGAAGAAAACAAAAACGAAGACAAACCGGAACTCGATGACGCTCCGGCCAAACCGCGCAGCAACACCAGCCTGATTGTGTTGTTCGTGGGAATGGTGGTCGTCCTCGAAACGGGAATGTTCTTCTTCCTGGTCCCCAGTGCGGAACAGGTCAGCGCCTTGGCGGAAGCCGAGTTGATCCAATCCGTCCAAGAAGGCGCCGAGAAGGCCGAAGAAGAGCAATCCGATGAAAATCGAGAGATCGAATTTGATCTGGGAACGTTCGGCGAGACCTTCAGCCCGATCGAAACCGAGCGTTCTTTTCGAGTCGAACTGAGGCTCTACGGTTTGATTCGGAAGAAAAACCGCGAAAAGATGACGAAGGAGTTCACCGCGAAAAACGGGCGTCTTCGGCACGCGATTCGAATGAAAATCCGAAATAGCGAACTTCCTGAACTGCAAGACAACCAATTGGGCTTGTTGCAGCGTCGAATTTTGACGACATGTAATCATCTTCTGGACGAAGATTTACTGCTGGGAGTCGGGTTTCACGAATACCAGCTCATCGAGGAGTGACACGGAGTGGACGATCGTGAGCGAGACGGAGAATCAAACGGAATCCAGCGAACAACTCAATACAGATGATATTGAGGCGTTGCTCAATGAAGCATCCCAGTCTCTCGCTGCCGCCACAGGCGACAAAGAGAGCGATCAACGGGATGTCCCTCGACCGTTCGCTTTAGGCGATCTCTCGCCCAACTCTCTCGGCGAAGCCGCCCACGATGTCGACTTGCTCGGCGAAGTGGAAATGGACCTCCGAATCGAACTGGGACGCACGCAGATGCGGCTCGAAGAAGTCCTCCGCCTGCGCGCCGGCAGCGTTGTCGCGCTCGACAAACTGGCCGGCGACCCCGTCGACATCTACGTCAACGGCCGCATGATTGCCCGCGGCGAAGTGTTGGTCATGAATGACAACTTCTGTGTTCGTGTGACCGAATTGATCGGAGCAAGCTCATGATGAATCGCATCATTGCCCCTGCCAACATCATCCCCTTCGCTCTCATCACCTGCCTTGGTGCTGGCGAAATCGCAGCCGCGGATCGAAACTACAGCTCAGACACCTCCTACGGCACCGAAGCCGCCTACAGTGCGGACACCCTGCCCTCTCACAGCGTTTCTCCGGAACCGCCCAAAGTCATCGGACGCGGTTTCCCTGCTCTCTCGATGCAGGCAGACAACCAAGACGCATCCGCCTACCAACTGCCCTCAGAAAGCAAAACCTCGGGCCTGGAACTCTCGCCCGATGGCGAATCCTCTCGGTCCAAGAACATCGCTCCACTGGTCACGGTGGGATCCAGCCTCGCCATCGTGTTGGCTTTGTTCTGTGGCCTTGTTTGGGTCAGTCGTCGATTCGGGGGTGGCTCTGCCGTTTCCAAACCGCTCTCCGCATCCACTCTCAGTCCACTCGGGCACGTGATGCTCGACCCACGCACCAAACTCTTGCTGGTCAAATGCGGTCGCCGCGTGCTGGTGCTCAGCCAAACATCGTCCGGCGTCACACCGATCTCCGAAGTCACCGATCCCGACGAAGTCCGTGAGTTGATCGCCAGCTGCTCAGCCGAAGCTCGAGCCGTCTTCGAACAAACCATGCGTCAAATCGAAAGTGAGCCGGTGGCCTCTGGGTTCGTCGAACGCCCCGCGGCTTCCACGCCGCCGTCTAAACCGCGTCGGCTGTTCGCTTCGGCGTAGTCGCATCAACCAACTTGCCTGGAGATGCAGCCGCACGGTCGATCGTTGCCTGACGCAACACCGCCCCTGCCATCGCCATCCCGCTGAGGAAGGCGCCTTCGATTCGCGGACCGCCACACCAGTCACCGCATGCTCCCAGCCCTGTGGTCGCGTCCCAAAGGCAATCCGTCTCCAAAGGCGACACAGGATTGGCATAGCGCCAACGATGAGCTTGGCACTCAACCACGCGAGCGAATTGGTGCCCCGTCGCTTCCTGCATTGCAGCGAGCAACTGCGAGCCCACCCACTCGGGCGACTGCTCCAAGTGCTGCTGCGACCAATCCGCCGAAGCGTGCATAACCCACGCACTGGCAGATCCGTCCTCGGCACCCCGCCCCGGCTTTTCATCGTTGCGAGCGATCCAGGACAGCGGCCCCTCGTTGATGAAGGCGCCTGAAAAACCAAGCTCCGGCAAGCCTTCCCCGCGGACCATCACGGACCAACAGGGCAACATCTCAACCTGCCGAGCGGTGGCAGCAATCCCGGAGTGACCAGCCAACAAGGAGGCAGCTTGCTCCGGCGGGCAATTGACGATCACGCAATCAAATTCGTTGTTCCACTCGCCTTTCAAAGAATCGTCCGGTGACAAACCACTTGGGTCTGCAACCTTCAGCTGCCACCGTTCGCCCACCCGCTTGAGTGACTCCACGGTGGTTTGCAAATGGACATTGACGTCCGCTGCCAAATGCTTGGCAATGGCGTTCATGCCAGGAACACCGACATAACGAGGCGTCCCGCACTTTTCCTTCCCCACCTGGCCTCCCGGTTGCAACTCCACAATCGGCTGCATCCAGGGAGCGACCAAGCCTTGGCTGATCCAGCTTCGCACATACCTCGCGAACCGATCATCGCGAACCGTGAAGTACTGAGCACCGTGATCGAAGCCCACTCCTGATTCGCCGCGTCGCGTCGCCATCCGCCCTCCGACTCCCCGCGATTTCTCAAAGACGTGCACCTCCAGACCGTGGTCTGAAAGCGTGCGTGCTGCGGTCAAGCCTCCCAGTCCCGCTCCCACAATCGCAACGCGAGGCAGCGTGGCGGCAATCGGGCGATTGACCCACTGAGCAAACCGAGGCACGTCAAGGCGACGCTCGTGCTGATCAACGGACCGCGAACGAACCGTCCCATATACCGGCTGCTCAGGCTTGAAAGGACGATCAAACTGGCCAAAGCACCACAGGATACCGCTGTAGCTGATCGGGCTTCTGCCATCGATTGCATACCGATGGTTCAGGTCGATGCACTGAGCCAGTGCCTGACAGGGTTTCGACGTCATGGCCAAAAACGCTTTTCCCCATGTCATCCGCAAATTGTTGTGCAGTTCGCCGTGCTGCAACAAACTCTGCTGAGCCAAATTCCAAAGCGACTGCGAGGACTTCCCACGTGCGAGTGATTCCCAATCCAGGACTTCCTCCCGTGGATCGTCGGCGTGCTCGACCAACGATTCACGAGCCCATTGAGGAAGAGCCGCCATGGTGTCGAGGTCCTCCACGTGCTCCAGGCAAAACCGAAACACCATCTCCCGCCAAACCACCAATTCATCGACGTATTTCCCCGCTCCCAACGCAGCGGCTTCGCGAGCGATTCGAAATGGACTGACCATCCCATAGTGCAGGTGACCACTCAGGCGACTGACACCCAACGGATCGTCCGCATCATTTCGTCGCTCCGAATACTTGCTCAACGATGTCTCCCGGAAACGATCCCAACGAGCATAACCTGCGCGCGTTCCACCGGGAGTGTCCGCGACGGGGCCAACCGAATGATCAATCTTGCACCGACTGATCAAGTCCGCCAATTGAACGTCCTGCAGATCGATCGATTCAAATCCAAGCGGCCCGGTGAACTCAGCCGGTTGAACGTCGGCGGGCAACTCTTCATAGGGACGCTCCAATCGATCCGCCAACGCATCCTGGATGAGACTCCGAAACTCAAAGGCTCGCGTTGGAACGGTTGGAATCGACAAAGACGGCACAACACAGGTCGTGTCAACCAACATGATCGGCGTCGTCACGAGACTTCGCAATCGTTCGACCCAACATGCAATGGGCGCAACGGGCATTTCCTCGCTGACCAACACCGCCGCCCGGCGACATAAATCCCTCAGGTGCGGACCACGATGCCCCTGACGTTCCAGATGAAACGCGTAAGTGATTCCCTTCGCCTCCAGCTCTCGCTGAACATCGCGTGCTCCCTGCAGGATGAACGCATGATGCCGATCCGATGCGTAGGGGTACTTTTCCGAGAGCCCGTGATAGACCAGCAGCGGCAAACCATTTTCGTGCGCCAACCACATCGCTGCGTCCAAGGCAGGATTTTCATGCCCCCGGACAGCGTTGTGCATCCAGTACAGAACCATCTCACCCGGCGGATGATCCGTCTGGTCAGGTGCAACGACCCAGCGTCGACGCTCGGCCAATGATGCGGGGATCCGACGATCCAAAATGATTCACTCCCGTGAGAAAAGATCCTTTGACTCATTACCGTAGGTACACGGCAAACGGTGGCAAGTGACACTTGCACGCGAGCCCTTGCGTCTGCGTTCACCCGCTACCGAATCAATCGGCGAGCCAGCCAACCTCGCTTCAGTCCAACGGGAACTTCGATCCCCTCATTTTCAACTTGTTGTCCCAGTGACTCAACCACTGACTTCGCCGCCATTTGACCACTGATCGCGGCTCCCTCCATCGTCGCTGGCCATCCCGTAGCGACCGCGTCCCCGGCCAAATGAAGCCCCGCACGCGACGTTTTTGATTCAGGACGACACCCCTGAGTCGTCGGGCTGACACAAAATACAGCGTGCGGGTCCGTCACAACGCGGCTCTTCCGAATCTGAGGCGTCCCTGATTCGGGGAACGCCTGTGACAACTCACGCACCACTTCGGCGACCAACTTCTCTTTGGGCCATTCACTCCCCGCGTGTCGTCCGCTGATGACCACTTGATGGTAAACCCCTTCGGCACGGGAGGATTGCTCGGCCTGCTCGATCGGTTCCTGAAAGAACCACTGCGCCAACGTTCCCACCATCACCACGTGAGGCAGAGGAGTCAGGGAACGATCCAGCCAGAGATGAATGCCCGTGATCGGTGACGACGCAAACGGCAACTCCCAATCCTCCTTTTCCGAAGGAGTCAGCCCCGCCTGCTTCCCCCACAAGTCAGGAAACCAGCGACGACTGACATGCCAGGGCGTCGCCACGACGACATGATCCGCAGTCCGAGATTCACCGCTCGAACGCTCGATGATCCAACGCTCACTCCCCTCGTCCCAACGCATACCACGGACTGCGTTTCCAAGTTCAAACCGAACTCCGCGTCGCGACAAAGGCTCTCGAAACGATTCCCCAAAAATCTCAGACAACGGACGTTTGGGCACCCAAACGTCACTTGCATCCCTCGCACCCGCGAATCCGTCGATCATCACTTTTCGGGCCGCAGCCATCGACACTCGCTGCGGCACATCCCCCAAGGCACTGACCAAAATCACATCCCAAAACTTCGTTCGGGTGTCTTCGCTTTGACCGTTGGCTTGCAACCATTCCAGTGCCGTGACATCGATCAAATCGCTCTCTTGGTTCCGCATCAGACGCCACAAAGCCGAACGAATCTGCCGTCGGTTGCTGCCTGTCAAATGCTTGAGCGATGACAAGCTGGATGCCAAGTGCAACGGCGGTGGCAACCAAGGACTCGGACGAAAACGACTGAACCCATGCTGAGGATGATAGAACGTCAGTTCTTCGTACCGTTGAAATTGCGACAACAACTCCAGGCGTTGAAGCAAGTCCAGCAACGTCGTGCAGCACCCCATCGCAACGTGCTGGCAATAATCCACCGTCTGTCCCGTGGTGGGTTCCACGAACGAGCCCGCACGGCCACCGGTTTGGTGGCGTGAATCCAACAACTCGACCTGCAACTCACCACGCCCAAATGCTTGCGTGCGAGAAAGCGCTTCGGCAGCTGACAGCCCAGCGATTCCGCCTCCGATCACAACCACGTGTTTTGTCATGCCGGGTCATTGCCATGCGTCGACACACGGCGGCCTTCCCCAGTCGTCAACTCCAACGGCGGAACAGGAAGTCGTCGGTACAGCGGGCCAACAAAGTGGTTGGACACGATCCCGATCCGGTCTCGCATCCCCAACGAAACCCTTCGCGAAACAACAGCGTCGGGATCGTCCATGATTCGCTGCAACAACTTTCGATAGGTTCGCCACATCATGCTGAACATCGGACGGCCATCCTCGTGCAACGAATCCCACACACGCCATCCCGACTCAAACAACTCTGCCGCGCGGCGTGTTTCATCCAGCAACAAGCAACGCAATCGAGCGTCTCGGCGTGGATGCAATAAATCGTCTTCTTCCAAACCATGCTGCTCGTAATGCTGGCGAGGCAGATAGATCCTCCCGCGAGCGGCATCTTCGCTGACGTCTCGCAGAATGTTGGTCAGCTGAAAGGCCAACCCGCAGTCGACCGCCGCTTGCATCGGCAAAGGCGATCGAAATCCCCAAATGTGCAGACACGCGATCCCCACCGCAGACGCAACCAAGTAACAGTAGTGTTCCAACTGCTCGAAAGTATCAAACCGGTTTTTCTGCTGGTCTGCCATCACGCCATCGATGATTTCCAGCAGGTAGCGAGATGGGATCTCATATCGATTCGCAGCGTGACGAAGCGCGGGCATGATGTCGGTCGCATGCCGAACCAAATCCACTGACGCATTCGGAGAGAGGTTCTCAAGGCCATCCGCCAATCGAACCGGTTGGTTCCCCTGACCGATCAAATTCATCGCGGTGGTTTGCCGCCACCATTGCAGCCAACTCCGTCGCAAAGCCATCGGCTCGTCGCAATCACCCAAATCATCCGTCACACGCGCGAAGGCATACAAAGCCGACATGGCGTCGCGTTTCTGCCGTGGCAACAACCAAAACGAACGATAGAAACTGCTTCCCGATTGACGTGAAATCCGTCGCACGGCAGCGTAGCTGGACACCAACTGTTTGAATTCGGCTGTCATTGTGTTGCTCCCGTGCGGGCACGTCCGGACCAACAACGCAGCCACATCGCACGTCCGAGCAACCGCATTTGGGTTGAGCGTCGGACGACAGGCCGGACCCGCAAAATGTCGAATTCAATAGATTCGATGGCATCGATGGTTGCCAAGCCACCTTCGGCAAACAATCGCAAATCCGCACTCAGCCAGGTCGGCACGCGATCAACGAGCGGCAGGCCTCGATGGAACCTCGCACGTGTTTGCTGGCACAGAAACTGGATCGCCTCACGAATCGCCACCGGAGTCGTCTGCCCTGGTGCCAGACCGCCGCGAATCTCGCTTCCGTCAAACCCAAACCGCTGCATGATCGATTCCGGAATGTAAACCCGCCCCATCAACCGATCCCGCGAAACATCCTGCCAAAAATTCACCAATTGCAGTGCCGTGCAGATCTCATCGGATGCCAATCCGTTTTCTTCCGTGTCCGCGTCCGCCAACCGCAGGATCATCCGACCAACCGGATTGGCCGATCGCCGACAATAGTCGAGCAACTGCTCCTCGTCCTCGTAGCGGTTCGTGGTTTGATCTTGAGTGAATGCATCGAGCAAATCGTCCAGCAGTTGTCGCGGAATGGAATACCGATGCACCGTGTCGGCGAGCGCCACGAAGATGCCTTCGTTCTGCCCCCCCTCTTCCTCGACGGAGTACATGTCAGCGACGGCCTGGCGATACTCCCGCAGGGCCGCCAAGGCTTTTTCGGGCGTCCCGGATTCATCGGCCCGATCATCGGCGGTGCGACAAAAGGCGTACAAATCGTAAAAGGGCTGGCGAAAGACTCGCGGCAACAAACACGTCGCCACTAGAAAATTTTCGCGGCTGGCCCGGGCGATGGCTCGGCACTCGGCACGCGAATCGGACAGTGCATCTCGAAAACAGCCGTGTCCATCCTCTCCCAGAATGATTTTGCTAGCAGTTCGCTCGGCGTGGTCTTCTCCCGGGGAAGATTCCTGGTTGCGGCCGAAGGTGCTGACAGTGGGCAAGGACTTACCTGATTGGAGTCGACCACGCGGGTCAGTGAACAAAGCGGGAATCGAGCCGTTGGACGTTTTGGGGCTTCTGCGGTTATTCTAGCCGATGACCAACTCCCCAGAACAAACACGGCCGGCGTCCAATGGTTGACGCCCCCCAGCAAACTCAGAAATCCAACTCCCATGAAAATCATTTTGGCGGCTCCCCGAGGCTTCTGCGCTGGAGTCAACATGGCAATTGATTCACTGGATCTGACGCTGCAGAAATTCGGCCCACCGGTCTATGTCTACCACGAGATCGTCCACAACCAGTTCGTGGTCAAGACTTTCCTTGAAAAAGGGGCCGTCTTCGTCGACACCATCGAAGAAGTTCCGGAAGGGGGCGTGCTGCTGTTCTCCGCTCACGGTGTTTCGCCCGAAATCCGCAAGGCCGCGCAGGCCCGCAAACTGCACGCCCTCGATGCGACCTGCCCGTTGGTCACCAAGGTTCACCTGGAAGCGATCAAGTACGCCAAGGCGGGTTACACAATCATCTTGATCGGGCACGAAGGTCACGACGAAGTGCTCGGGACCATGGGCGAAGCTCCCGAAGCGATCGTGTTGGTCGAAGACGAAGCTGATGTCGATCGCTTGGAATTTGAACCTGACACCCAACTGGCCTACCTCACCCAAACGACTCTGTCAGTCGATGATGCCGGGCGAGTCATTCGCCGTCTTCGCGAGCGTTTCCCAGAGATTCACTCGCCACCCAAAGACGACATCTGCTACGCGACCCAGAACCGACAGGAAGCCGTCAAACTGCTGCGTGAAGATGCCAACGTGGTCGTTGTCCTCGGCAGCCAAAACAGCAGCAACAGTCAACGACTGCGCGAACTGGCGGCGGAACAAGGCAAACGTGCGATGCTGGTCGACGGCCCACAAGATCTGGCCGTGGATCAGTTTTCCAACGAGGACAACGTGCTGATCACCGCCGGTGCAAGCGCTCCCGAATCGGTGGTTCAATCCACGATCGAATGGTTGCAGAACCACTTCGACGCCGTCGTGGACACGCAAGTCGTCCGAGAAGAAGACGTTCAATTCCCGCTGCCCAAACCCCTGCGGGCTTTCGCTGCTGAACAAGCCGCCGCAAAATGATTGTCTGAATCAGTCGCATCGGCTTCCAGCCTGTGATGGATCACCCCACAGGCTGGAAGCCGATGCCACATTTCGCTCCGATAAACTCAACGAGCGAAATCGAAGCCGTTGAGTTCTCTCTCACTGATCTTCGAACGGTTCCTCCAATCCCTCAACGATGCAAAAACGTTGATTGACATCGATGGGCTTGCTCTCGCTCGCTTCCCATCGCTGGACCTCCCCGGTTGGCCACGTCACGGTGATCGAATCCAGTGACGAAACGTCCCCCAATCCGAAGTGCAGGATCGCTTCGTTGCGGCAGGCGTAGCCGTCACCCGTCGCGACCATTCCGGCCCAAACTTCCTCTCCCGATCTCACATCGACCCGAGCCCCGATCGCGTCACGTTCGGATTGCGTGCCGATCAGCCGTAGTTGCAGGAAGTTGCCAACGGACTCGGTTTCGTTTCGAAGCAGTTCCGCAGCAGCGTCCACATAGGTGACCACGGCGTCCAATCGACCGTCGCGGTTGAAGTCGCACGTTGCCACGCCGCGGCCCAGGCGAGCTCGTTCCCAGTCGCCTTTCGGATCGTTCATTTCAGCGGACTCAAATCGCTGGCCTCGATTGACCAACAACTGCGTCTTCATCTGAAACGGTGTTCCGCGGTCCCTGAGGTCTTCCACATGACCGTTGGCGACCAACAAATCATCCCAGCCATTGTTGTCGTAATCCAACGCCTGCACTCCAAACCCCGTCATGCGTGATGTCAACCGATCCACACCAAACACGACGGCGCGATCGACAAACATCCCAGCGCTCGTTTGGCAAAAGTGGTTGGCCCATTCGTCGTAGAAATTGCTGACGTGCAAATCCAATTTCTGATCGCGATTGAAATCCGCCATCGCGATTCCCATGCACGCGTTCATGTCGCCTCCCGGACCAACCGCGACACCGCGAATGGCCGCTTGGTCTCCCCATGCCAACGTCCCATCTTCGCCTGGGGCACGAAACCAAAGGTGATTGGCTCGCTGATCGTTGGAAACAAAGATCTCATTCCCCGGCAGGGAATCCAAGTCCGCGACCATCAATCCCATCCCCGTGCTGGGGCCATGACCTTCGTTACCCAAAGGCAAAGACTCCCCCGCCCCTTTCCCATCGGAAACCAATACCTCACTGGAAGCGGGCTGAAAGTGCAGAGGCCCGGGCAGCTTCACCGGCGATCCGTCAGGTTTCCTTTCAATCGGCCTCAACACCTCGGGATCATCGATGTACTGAATTGAAATCAGGTCTGGCAAATGATCGCCTGTCACATCTGCGATGGCAGCCGACAGAGTGAACGCATCGGGTGCCGCTGGAGAGGTCGCATCAAAGTCAGAGACAAGCCGTTTTTGAAACGTCCCATCGGCTTGGTTGATCAACCAAACGTTTTCGCCAAAGTTCGCCAACAACAAATCCGGCCATCCATCCTGGTTCCAATCGCCTGACGTGACCCCGTGGCCGTAGCGACGATCATCGCTGCCAGATGGCATCACCACGTCGACCAACTTGCCATCCGACTGACGAAACAAAGCGTTGGGTTTGGCACCGGAATGAGTGGTTGCCTCACCGGCGGCTTGGTTGAAATACAGATCCACCCAACCATCCGCATCAAAATCAAGGCAGGCCACTCCCCCGCCCAAGGGCTCGTGCAATCGGAACTCCGACTTCACCGGATCCGTGGCATTGAACCACCGGAAATCCATTCCCAATTCCTGGGCAACATTGACCAATCGAGCCCTGACTGCGTCCACCTGCATTGGCCCCGGTTCCGTCCCAGGCAACTCAACCCGTGATCGCTGGTTCAATGCGGTGATCCACTCATTGCTCTGGTCGGCAAATTGATTCACATCCAATCCCACCAACAACTCCGCTTCGTCGATCCCTTTGGGATACTTCGCCAACGTGGACTGCACCGTTTGTCGAAGCTCTTTCCAATCACCTGATGGCTGCATCGATGCCAGCAGCAGTTGCCAACTCAGGGCCTCCCCGAGGCAACCTTGTTTTTGCAGCATGCCCGTCAACCGTTCGAACATCTCCGTTTGCTCTTCACGGGACAGGGGACTGGCCTGTGAATTCCAGATCTGATTTGCCAACCACTGAGTCTCATCGAGTTGCAACAATCGCTCGCTGACACGTTCCCGAGCTTCTTCGAGCGGGCGTTGTTCCACCGCATCGGAATCCACTTCCGTTTTCGCTTTCAAGACATCCAACGAGGCAGCCAGACTGTCCCAAGCGATTTGACTGTGCGGTTCACGGCGGATGGCCTCCAAGAAACATCGAACGGCAAATTCGGTTGAATTGCCGAGTTGGCCAGAGGACTCCTGCTCCTCCGGAACAAGCATTCCATCTCGCAACGCGGTTCCCCACGCGAGCCAATAAGCGGGGTACCGGCTGACACGCACCGAGTCGCTGCTGGTCGCCCAATCAATCCAGTTGCCTTCTTGTTGGGCGGCAGCATACAGCCAACCAAGCATTGCCAGGACGGCTGGATCGTTGTCATCGACTTCGTCGCTGGTGACCAACACATCGATGGCTTCTTGCAAGTCACCACGACTGCGGAGCGCGGCTACCACGCTCAAAACTCCTTTGCGTTTCACCGCTTCCCGGTCTTGAACGTCAGGCTTGGATTCGAAGTTCACTTGAGGGCGATGCGGGTAGATCAAACCGATCAATTCCGGTGGGCTCAAGGCGACTCGTCCGGCAAGCACTCGGTATTGCTCGTTGGCATCAAATCGGTACCCACGCTGAGCCAGCAACCCCGCGTAATCTCGACGCAACTCGACGTTCTGCGGATGAGCCTGAATCAAATCACGAAGTCGTTTCACCGCGTCGGCCGGATCGCCTGCTTGGTAAGCCAAACTGGCCGCCTGCGATGCCAGTGCCAATCCATCGGACGGTTTCGTCGCGATCAACTCATCCAGAGATTCAATGGCTTCCGTCAACCGACCGCTTTGAACATGCTGAGCCACTTGCTCTCGCGGGTTCAACGGTTGCCCGACAGCAGGCGGGGGATTATCGACCGAACCAACGGGTTGGGTCGGTGCCGGTTTGCACCCCATCCAACCACCAAGCAACAGCACCCCCAAACACCAGCCAACCAAGAGGTCGCGCTGTTTCGAAGTGCTGTGCATGCACCGCCTGAGAACTCCGCCCGTGAAACGGGAGGGGTCGGAAAACGACGCGTTCAGCGAGATTTCCGGGGGAGGGCAATTCACGCTGCGATCCCATGCTCTCGCCCCCTCCCTCGCGTACGCCTGAACGACGTCGCTCGACCTCCCCCCAACTTCGTTTCGGAGGAGGTGCATCCTGCGGAACCCCGCTGAAAAGCGGCGTCCATCCACTGCACGATCTCCCAATGGGAAGCGGGGTTTCGTCAGCGGCGTTTGCTTCACCGCGAAGAAGGTCGTCAAGAAAACCGTTGGCTGCATGCCACGATGATAGCCGACCAGCCACAAACGAAGCGATCCGCGACGGGTTTTCTCCCGCCGCGGATCGTTGAAAAGCTGTTGAATAGATTGCCAGAGAAGAGCGGCCGACTGGCGGCCGTGCGATCCACCTTCCTGACGAAGCAACGAGGAAGGCGGATTCAAATTTCAAATCATGTCCGTGACCGGACTACTTGGGTTCCGCGTTGCAAACGTAGATCCGCATCGAGTGGCGTCCGACTTCCACAATCCGGTTGTTCGGAGGCATCGGCCCGTCGACATTGGGATAAACGTCGTCCGGCGATGGTGCCGCCGTGTCGACAAACAAATTCCACTGCGTCCCGCGAGCAATCGCTGGGAAGTGGAAGTCACGGTGATCCCCGGTGCTGTTGAACATCAAGATCACGTCGCGTCCCAAACCTTCTGGATCGTCGATGCGGCTCGGAGCAGCGATGTACGCCGCCATCGCCAGTTCGCCTTGATCCCAGTTCAATGGATCCCCCGACGGCCCGTACCATGACACGTCCGGTACCTTCCGGCCATCGACTGGTTGCCCGGTCAAGTATTCCCGGCGACGAATGGTGGGTTGGTTCTTACGGAACTCAATCAATGCGCTGACGAACCGTACCAGGTCCGCGTTTTTTTCAACCAAACGCCAATCGAACCAGGAGATGTCCGTGTCTTGGCAATAGGCGTTGTTGTTGCCCTTCTGCGTTCGGCGAGCTTCATCGCCACTGACGATCATCGGCACGCCTTGGCTGGTCAACAACGTCGCCAGCATGTTGCGGACTTGCTGACTGCGAATCGTGGCGATCGCCTTTTTGCGCGTCGGACCTTCGACACCGTAGTTGTCACTGATGTTGTGATTGTCGCCGTCGTTGTTGTTCTCGCCGTTGGCTTCGTTGTGCTTGTCTTTGTACGAAACCAAATCGTTCATGGTGAAACCATCATGCGTGGTCACCAAGTTCACACTGCAAGACGGGGGACGCCCGGCATGCTGGTACAGATCGCTGCTACCGGCCAAACGAGTTGCCATCGGCCCGAGCGTTCCCGCATCGCCACGCCAAAAACCTCGCACGTCGTCGCGGTAGCGACCGTTCCATTCCGCCCAGCGGTGATTGCCAAAGCTACCGACCTGATAGGCACCGGCTGCATCCCAGGCTTCTGCGATGATCTTCGTGTCCGCCAACATGGGATCTTCCGCGATCAGTTCCACCATCGGTGGGTTGGGAATCAAGTTCCCGTTCCGGTCGCGACTCAAGATGCTGGCCAGGTCGAATCGGAAACCATCGATGTGATAGTTGTGCACCCAGTGTCGCAAGCAATGGAAAATCATCTCGCGAACAACGGGGTGGTTGCCGTTGATCGTGTTGCCACAACCGCTGTAGTTGCAGTAGTGCTGGCCTTCCGAAAGGATGTAATAGACTTGGTTCTCAAGTCCCTTGAACGACAGCGTGGGTCCTTGTTCGTTGCCTTCACAGGTGTGGTTGAAGACCACGTCCAGAATGACTTCGATCCCCGCGGAGTGCAGGGCTTTGACCATTTGTTTGAATTCGTTGACCTGAGCACCGGGCGCCGAGTCATGCGCGTAACCACGGTGAGGCGCGAAGAACGCCATGGGGTCATAGCCCCAATAGTTCGGCCGCGAAATTTTCTTGCCTTGGGGGTCCCGGATGGGGAATTCATGCACCGGCATCAACTCCACCGAGGTGACACCCAATGATTTCAGATACGGGATCTTCTCGATCACGCCCAGGTAGCTCCCAGGAGCCTTGACCTTGGCAGTCTTGCTCTTGGTGAATCCACGAACGTGCATTTCGTAGATGATGGATTCGCTGACGTCACGTCGGACGTGCCGATCGCCTTCCCAGTCAAACGTGCCATCGACAACCACGCACTTCGGTGGACGCACAACGCCATCGGTCTGCTTTTGGTAGGTTCCCGCCAGGGCCTGCGCGTAAGGGTCGATCAACCGAGCCGTGGAATCGAACCGGTGACCGTTTTCAGGTTCCCACGGTCCGCTGGCTTGGAAGTGGTAAAGTTGGCCGGCTTCGAGCCCCGGCACGTGCAAACTCCAGACATCCCCCCAGCGATCGGTTTCCCGATCAAAGTCGATGACTTGAGCTGGTTCGCGATCGGTCACCTTGTTGTACAGCAACAACCGCATTTCGGTTGCGGAACGGCTGAAGACCGAAAACTGCACTCCCTTCTCCGTGAGCGTCGCTCCGAACGGAGGGGAGTAGGCGAACTGAAGATCGGGGCACGGTTGTCGCATCAGCATGTAGAGATCGCTCCTTGAGTCGCTGGCCTGATTTGGTTGCCGTGGTCCTTCGAGACCATCGTGTGCTCGGCGAAAAGTCGCTGGGCACACTCGTGACGAACCGGTCAGGCATTGTTCCAGTTGTCCGCTCAACCCTAGCACTCGATCACGCATCGGCAGGCGAAACCCACCACCTCGGATCAAATCTGCCCCAAGACGAAACTCCTTGCACCAAACGAATCGATCGATTCATCGAGGCAAGCTGTTCCGACACACCGTATGGTGCAGGTCAGAACACTATTCCGGTCCCATCCAGAAGGATTGGACGAATCCGACAACCATTCATTCCAGTCGCTCTCAAACGTCTCCCTCAAAGGTAATTTAAAATCGTGTGACACCCCTATGATATCCTGCATCCAAGTGCCAGAGGTGGGAACACGGCGGCCCGCAGTCAAGGGCTCCGCTCGTTCTTCCCTTGCGAACAGTTACCGGTCCAGATTCCGCCCTGAAACGCTGGGCTTGCCATTGAGCAATCCCAACCTGTTCACGGAAGCTGAATCACTTCATGCCCGGCTCGCGTTGACATCGATTGCCAGAGCTCGAGTTCGACCGAATCGGTGATGTAACGAACCGAGCCATCCAACAACGACACGTGCACGCCACCCGGGTGGTAACTTCGCGAGGTGACCGCCGCGTAGGTGCGAACCCCCGCCGGTGGCGACTTGCCCTCGCGCATGTTGGTGAAGTCGATGTCGTACTCCACCCCCGAAATTTCACACAGAACCTTCTTGTTGGGTGAAAACACGGTCGTGACGCTGGCCTGGTGGGCACGGCCATCAATCCATTCCGTGTGCCCGGTTTCGGTTTTGAAGTCGCCGCCGAGCGCACAGATCTCGTCCGTGTTCACCGGCATCGTCATCGTCCCGGTTTGTTTCGCGTCGCGAGCGTAAGGCGTCCAGCCTTTGACTTCGGCAAGCGCCATCGTGTTGCTGGTCCCATCCAAACAATCGCGAAAACCAAGGTAGCGGCCGGGAACGAACATCCCATCGCCCACCGCACCGGTGGCTTCGTCCAGCACGAACCAAACCCCTTCGTTGGTCGCGTAGTTCAGTTTGTAATACTGAGGGCCGGATGATCCGTGGCGGGGCTCATCTCGCGGATCACTGGGACATTGATAGGCAGCCACCCGGAACGAGGATGTCGGAACCTGAACGCCATCGATCGTCAGGTAGGACGCACCGTAATCGCGACTGAAATCGACGCCTTCCGACAAAGCGGATTCTTCCAGGAACGGAAGAATTCGGGCCTGCATCGACCACCCCGAACCTTGCCCCGGATTGGTCCAAGCTGGCGGCAACTTCCTGTAGGCTGACTCGTAGTTGTGAATCGCCAGGGAAACTTGCTTCAAATTGTTGCCACAGCTCATCCGTCGGGCAGCTTCCCGGGCGGCCTGGACGGCGGGCAACAACAGCCCCACCAAAACGCCGATGATGGCGATCACCACCAACAGTTCCACCAACGTGAACCCCGCCCTTGATCGCGAGGCAGAGTCAGACAAATTCAAGCCAGATGGTTCCGAAGGTGCGACCGAGCGCATGCGATTGTCCCGAAAACAGGTTTTCGATGAAGAACAAGCATGGCTGGCGAGAAGTCACGACCGATGAAGGAGCAATCCAACGAGTGCTCACGAACGCAAGTTCCAACGTTTCGAGGGGATTCCCTCTCGAAAGTGCTCGGATTGCTGGACATCGACGCGTTTTTCATTGGCTGGCTAGCTTTTGAAAGCGAAGGAGGGGGACTCTAATGCGACCGACTCGCATTATCAAACCCTCGGGGGCGAAAACACTCAATACGCATCCCCCTCGATCAACGGCATCCGATTGATCCACCTGCACGCAGGGGATTTGTCCCGTGTTTGGGAGCCTCGCCCTTGAACAAACCACCTGGTTTAACGTAACATCTGGGATTCGACCGACAGCGAATTCACTTGACCGACGGTTCTGTCGAAATCCACCGTCGTAACACCCTCATTGGCTCGAGTTTGAACGTCATGCAAGACGGCATTCACCCCAACTACCAAGAAACGTCCGTCACCTGCGGTTGCGGCAACACTTTCACCACCCGCAGCACGCGTCCCGAGCTGAAAATCGACATTTGCAGCGAGTGCCACCCGTTCTACACCGGCAAACTGAAATACGTTGACACCGCTGGTCGGATCGACAAGTTCCAGAAGAAATTTGCTGCTGGCACCTACGGATCACTGCAAAAGAAGGGCAAGAAAGCCACCAAATGAGCGGGTCCATCCGCGACATCCTCGAGGAAAAACTGGCTCGCTTCGAGAAACTCGAAGGCGATATGTCCAACCCGGACGTCCTCTCCGACGGCGCTCGCATGAGCGCGACGGCACGAGAACACGGTGGACTGAACCGGTTGGCCAACCAGTATCGATCCTTCAAACGCCTGACGGATGAAATCCATCAGTGCGTGGCGATGGTGGCTGAAGCCGAGGATTCGGAAGAACGTGAAATGGCAGAGTCCGAGATGGAGACGCTTCGCAAGGAGCGAGAAACCATCTGGGAAGATCTGCTGTCGCTGACCGTTGGCGGGGAAGACTCTCACCGCACACGGTGCGTGATGGAAATCCGCGCCGGCACCGGTGGCGATGAAGCCGCGCTCTTCGCTCGTGACCTGTACGAGATGTACACCCGCTACGCCGAAAAGGTGGGCTGGAAAACCGAGGTGATGGACGCCAGCCCGACCGAAATGGGCGGCTTCAAAGACATCACCCTGACGCTCGAAGGCGACAACGTCTTCCGTGACCTGCAGTACGAATCCGGCGGGCACCGCGTCCAACGCGTCCCCGAAACGGAAACGCAAGGCCGCGTGCATACCTCCGCCGCCACCGTCGCGGTGATGCCCGAACCCGAAGACGTGGAAATCGATCTGAAACCAGACGACTACCGCAAAGACTTCTTCGGTGCCTCCGGCCCCGGCGGCCAGCACGTCAACAAAACCGATTCGGCCGTGCGTCTGACGCACCACGAATCTGGCATCGTCGTGCAATGCCAAGACGAAAAAAGCCAACACAAAAACCTGGCCAAAGCCCTTCGGGTTTTGAAGGCTCGCATCTACGAAAAGAAGCGAGAAGAAGAAGCGGCCAAGCAAGCCGAAGCTCGCAAGGGACTGATCGGCTCCGGCGACCGAAGCCAACGCATTCGCACCTACAACTTCCCGCAAAATCGGTTGACCGATCACCGCATCAACCTCACGATTTACAAACTCGATCAAATCATCGCGGGCGATCTTCATCCTGTCACCGAAGCGTTGATCGAATACGATCGCGATCAACTCCGCGGCGACATGATTGACTGAACTCTATGGCTGAAACCAGCAACGACACCCCGTGGACGGTCATGCGTCTGCTGGAATGGACGACCGACTTCTTCCGTAAAAAAGGCAGTGAGTCCCCGCGATTGGATGCGGAAATCCTGCTCGCTCACGCGCGGGGTTGTCAACGCATCGAACTGTACACCGCGTTCGACAAAGTCCCGGAAGAAGAACAACGCGTCGCCTTCCGCGAACTCGTCCGACGACGCGGTGAAGGTGCCCCCGTCGCCCAACTGGTCGGCTACCGCGAGTTCTATTCGATCTCCATTCGCGTCGACGAAAATGTGTTGGTGCCCCGGCCCGAAACCGAACACTTGGTCATCGAAGCCATCGACCAAATCAAAGGTCGCCTGTCAGACCGACCCAACCCAACGGTGCTCGACATCGGAACCGGCAGCGGAGCGATCGCGGTCGCGATCGCCAAGTCGCTGCCAAAGACACAGGTCACCGCCGTCGACATCAGCTTGACCGCTCTCGACATCGCGAAGTGGAACGTTGAGAACCTGAAGCTCTCCGATCGTGTCACGCTGCTGCAAAGTGATTTGTTTGATGGGCTGGAACCCGACCAAACCTTCGATGTGATCTGCAGCAACCCACCCTACATCAGCCAGTCCGAGTACGACGAACTCCCAACCACCGTCCGCGAATTCGAACCGCGCGGTGCATTGCTATCCGGTCCCGATGGAACCGAAATCATCGCCCGGTTGCTCAACGATTCCGTCCAGCGTCTGAACGATGACGGCCAACTGATCATCGAACTGAGCCCCATGATCGCGGGTGCTTGCAAGACACTGGCCGAGCAAAACGGTGGCTACCAAGAGATCCACCTGATCAAAGACCTCGCCGGCCACGAACGCATCCTCTCGATGCAAAAAGCCTGAACCGGTTCGCGCTGAGGTTCTTTGCCCCCTCCGGGGTCATGCACGCGAGCTGATCGATGTCCCCGGGGACATCGATTTTATAAACGAGGCTTTTTCTCGTTCCCAGGCTCTGCCTGGGAACGCAATGCACTGCAGGCTCCGCCTGCTGAGACACAATCGGGAGGCGGAGCCTCCAAGACAGTGTGTTCCCAGGCAGAGCCGGGGAACAAAGAAACTCGAAACCCAAAAAACACCAGCAATCAAATCGATGTCCCGAGAGGTCGAAGATCTTCCGCTCAACTGACAGCCACCAGACGATTACTCGAAAGCAACTGGCATCGCTTTGACCGTGTCTCCAATGACTCCGACGTGGCAGTTTTCCAGCAGCGTGCCGGATTCGAAGTACACGTTTTTGGCCGCGATCATGTACTCGGTCATCGCCAAGTGGTAACGAGTCTGTGACTCGTTGAGCCGTCGCTGGGCATCGAGCAATTGCTCCAGGCTGATCGGCAAACCAGCCTTGCGGTTGGCCTCGAGAGCGTCGAGTGCGTCCTTCGAAGCGAGGTAGCGATTCAGGTTGGTTTCCATCTGGGCGTATGCCCGTTCTGTCTCTGCGATCACCGCCATCAAGTCATGGGTGATCTGCCGCTCCTGCTCTCGCAACACCGCCCGTTCACGCGCCACCTGAATCTTGGCGTGCTGCACCGCGGCGTGTGCTTGTCGGAAACCAACCGGCATTCGGAACTCGACTCCCGCCTCGTACTCTTGATAGTCGCCGGTTCCAAGCTCGTTGAACGCGGAATCGCTACCCGCCAGATCCTTGCCGAGACCACGCAGCCGATACGTGGTGACCAAGTCCAGTGTGGGCAACTGAAAATTCTTCGCCGCGATGACTTCTAATTCGCGACGCTTGACCAGCAGCCGCTGCTGTTGCAATTCACTTCGCATTCGAAACGCATCAATCGCCAACGACTGAGAATCGAAGATCAACGGAGCTGACATGGGCTCGTCGACCGGTCGCAGCAGTTGCCCATCGGCGATCGGCAATCCAATCAACAACCGCAAACGACGCTCCGCCGCTTGGACTCCCGTGACGCCCGCGAAGGTGCCGCCGGAGGTGGAATTGTTGGTTTGAGTCCGCTGAATCAGCTTGCCCGCAATCGCGTCTTGTAGCTCCGACACAAACCGGTAGTACTGCTCTCTTGCCAAAGCTTCCGCCGAACCGCCACGTCGGTTCGATGACTTCTGTGCGTCGTAGCTTCGCCACGTTTCCAAGCTACGAGCGACTGCTTCTTGTTTCGCGTCGACATCGCGGTAGGCGAAGTACAAATCCCAGTAGGCATTGATGACGTTGCTGAGATAGTTGCGAGCGTCTTCGCGAAATTGGGCGTTGGAGATATCGCTGTTCGTTTTCGCGATCAACACACCGTTGTACACACCCGGCAACGCCGCCGGCCCAGCGATTCGGTTGAACGCCAACCCGCCGCCCTGCAGCAATGGTTGCCGCAATTCGGCGTGCAATTGCGTTTGCCAAGCACTGGGGGTCAAGTTGCCCGTCGCATTGTTGGCATCGTAATCGGTGATGCTTCGCAGACTGATCTCCGCCCCCGTCGCCGTCCGCTTGGACAACTGCAACACGTAGTCATGCAAGTCTTGCTGGAACGCATTGGCACCACCGCCAAAGAATCGGTTGTTGAACCGGCGGTCGTTGTTCTGCCATGTCCCCACGGCGGTGAGCTGCGCATCAAACGCCGAGAGTGCGGCTTCCATTCCCAATTGTGGGTCCGTTTGAACCAGTCCGGGGCTCTCATCCGTCGTGACCGTCTCGGGGGCACGCAACACTGTTGCATTCAGGTCTCGCAGAACCTCGCTGTTGCTCATCGCTTGATTGAGCGTCTGCTGCAGCGTCAGGTCGCGATAATCCGCTTTGGCCAATGCCTCGGGATCTCGCAATGTCAGCGGTGCGATGACGGGAGTCGTGAGCGTCTCAGGCGGTGCCCCGGCGTCCACGCGAGCCATGATCCGATCGACGTGAGCGGTGCGGTTGCCAACCGTTTCTGGCAATGCCCGTGATGCACGGCACCCCAGCGAGCCCAATCCCGGTGCGATCGCCATGATCATCCAACCGGCGCAGAAAATCCGCCGAGCTCGAGGAGCCAAAGCCCACCGAATCATCGCACGACCTGCTGTGGGCCGACTTCTGGTCACGTATCCCTCTCGATGTGTCCACTGAATCAGTGCGCAAGCAGCAATACTCATGCAACTGGCACTATCCGGATTCTTCGACTGATCAGTGCATCGGGATTGAGCGAATCTCAATCAATTGGAGCAGCGAATGTTTCCCCAGGCCTCTGGACATCGAACCTGAGACTTTGCACCGGCTAGTTAAACTGGAGAAATGGTTTCCATCGTGAAACCGGCTCTGGATCGCAACGATGACCGCCACCAATCCCTCTCCGACTCACGCGCCGACCGATGAATTGACACCGTATCAACTGTGTCATCGCATCGTCGCCCACACACGCGCCGACCGAGTCCTGTGGTTTGCCCGGCAAGAGAACCAATGGGTTCCGATCGGCTCCTCCGTGCAATCCGAGATTGAGCTGGACTCCCCCGTTGTTCATGATTGGCAGGCCATTCTTTCGCAAATTCACGAATCGACTGAGACTGACTCGGACACGATTTTTCACAACCAACTGGATCAATATCGCGAAAACTCCGGTGCTCAAACCATCCTGATCTTGCCGCTGCGTGCCAAAGGCGCCACCGAGGCGACATCGTTTTTGATTCTCGAAACCTTTGACTCGTCGGCGCAGCAGGTCGACTCGGCCGAACTTCGCGCGGATTGGCAATCGATCAGTCACACACTTGCTCCCGCCCTTCAGCAGACCGTTGACCAGTTCCAAGCTTCCTCGCCACGACTCAAACATCGATCTTCGCGGGCACTTTGGGCGGCCATCGTTGCACTGGTCGCTTTGGTTCTGTTGGTGGTCCAAGTCCCTTTGCGACTTCCCGTGGAAGGCAGCCTCGTACCGATTCATCAACAACGACTCTTCGCACCGACCGCAGCCCGCGTGGTATCGGTTCACGTCAAAGATGGGCAACAAGTTGAACGAGGCACCCTGCTCGTCGAACTGCGGAGCGATGAACTCGACCTGCAAACCGAAACGGTTGCGGGCAATCTGGCGACCGCGAAAGCCGAGCTGGCAGGACGCCGGACGATCCGCTCCGATCGATCCGCTCCATCGAGTTCGTCCAACACGGGCGGACTGCAATCCTCGACCAATGAACTGGTTCTTCGAGAACGCATCCGGTCGTATGAACAGCAACTGAAGTTGCTGCAGTCCGTGCAAGCATCGATGTCGATCCGATCGGATGTCCAAGGCCAAGTTCGACGCTGGGACGAAGAAGAATCCTTGGTCGGCCGTGATGTCTTCCAAGGCCAATGGTTGTTTGACGTGGTGGATTCATCCGCCGGAATGAGTGCCAACCTGGAACTGTCCGAGCAGTACATTGGACACGTCCTCCAGGCTCAATCGGATGACCTCCCTTTGACTTGCCGATTGCGCCTGCGTGCCCATCCCGATGTCACCTGGACGGGTGAGATCCAACACCTCGGTTCCGTGGTCCTTCCCAATCAGAATCAACAATCGGTCGTTCAAGTGATCTCCACTGTCCCTCCAACGCTCGAGGGTCTCACCGACCAACCAATGGGCTCGACCGTGGTCGGTGACGTGGCTGCCGGCCGCCGAAGCCTCGCCTACGTTCTCTTTCGTCCCCTGTTCGAATCCCTTCGGGAGATTTGGTAATGCACCGAGCACTCATCGCAGCGGGAATCCTCCTTTTCGTCTCGCAATCCGGACTGGCGCAGGACGAGAAACCTGATACCCACGAATCATCTCAGCCCGCTTGGATCGGCGATTTGATCGTCACCCCGGTGCAATCGGGATCCGCCGTGGCCACACTTCCCGGTCAATTGATCAAGATCCAAGTGGCCGAGGGTGACAGGGTGGAACAAGGCTCGCTGCTGGCAAGCCTGGATGATGTGGCGGCCAGACTGCACCAACAATCCGCCGAACAAGAACTCGCGATCGTCGATTTCCAACTGGCCCAAACACTGGACGTCGATGCGGCTCTCGCTTTCTTGGAAGAACAAAAAAGCGCGGCCAAGGAACACGAAGCTGGCGCAGCCATCCAAAAACGACTTGCCGAAAACGACATCCGTGTGCTGGCCGCTCAAAAAGCGGAAGCGGTCGCCAAGAGCGAATGGACACGGGCGGTCAACGCCAAGGAAAACTTCGATGACGCGGTTTCCCAATCCGAAATCGATCAATTCAAACTCGCCTACGAACAACGAACCCTGGAAACCCGGCAAGCCATCTTCGAACAAGAGAACGCTCGCCTGGAACAATCGATCGACCTAGCCACGGCGGCAGCTTTGCAAGCCAAAATCCGCTCGGCCGAAGTCGCGGTTCGACAAGCCGAAGCAGCGGCGAACGTTGTCCTCTTGAAGAAAAAGCTGAAACAGCAGCAACTCGAACTGGCAACTGAGAATGTCGACCAACACTCGCTGAAGTCGCCAATCGATGGCATTGTGGTCGAGGTTTCCCACCGAGTTGGTGACTGGGTGCAACCAGGTGAAGCGATCGCCCGGGTGGTGCGTCTGGATCGTCTGCGAGTCGAAGGCTACCTGCCCGCCACATGGATCGATTGGCTTCGCAATGAATCCAAACCAAAGCTGACCATCGAACTTGCCACCGGCGAAACCATCCAACGCTCGGGGGAAGCGAAATTCATTAGCCCCGAAGTCGATCCGCTGACCCGAGAAACCCGATTCTGGATCGAAATCGACAACACCGACGGGAACGTGCTGCCTGGTTCACCGGCTCGACTGTTGCTGCCATCGAACAAATCCGGAACGACACAATGAGTTCCGCCGCCATCCAGCCGAGATTGCGGCCGGATCTGTTCTGCCGTGCCATACGTGTCGGCAAATCGTTTCAGTGGGTCATCCGAGATCCGCTGGTTTCGGTGCGTGGATCCAACGATCGGTCCTCCGCTCAGTGGATGGTCAACGAGCAAGAATTCGCGATCCTGAACAGCCTGGACGGGCAGCGAACGCTCGAACAAGCTCACCTGCACTGCCAGCGTCTGCTCGCTCCCGCCGAACTTTCACGCGAGGATTTCGAGGCCTTTGTCAATCAAGCCTATCAAAAGGGTTGGATCGCAACCTCATCGGCGACCGGCCCGACTTTCATCGCACGACGCGAACCAGACGCATCCTTTTGGCAGCGTGCGGTTCGCAACCCGTTGGCGATCCGCATTCCCTTGGTCGATCCCGACCGCTGGCTTGATCGCCCCGTTCAATTCCTTCGAGCCTTGGTTCGACAGCATCGCCAATCATTCGTCCTGGCTGGTTCTGCATGGGCTTTGCTATCGGGAGCCACGCTGCTCGCCAACTGGGAACACTTGGTTCCTGCGATCCGGCAGAGCGCACTGACGCTGCAATCCCCATCCACATGGGTGCTCCTTGCCTCGGTGATCTCAAGCGTCAAGTTGATTCACGAACTGGCCCATGCAACCGCGTGCAAATGGTTCGGCGGTCACTGCCATGAAATGGGTGTGATGTTTTTGTTTGGCATCCCATGTTTGTACTGCGACGTCAGCGATGCGTGGTTGATTCCGCAACCCTGGAAACGAATGCTCGTTTCCGCCGCGGGAATTTTGGCCGAGTGCTTGATGGGATCTCTCGCTCTGATTGCTTGGTCCCATTCGATGCCTGGACTCCCGCAAGACGTGCTGGTGTTTGTGTTGATGGTCACGTCAGTCAACACGCTGATTCTCAACGGCAATCCCTTGATGCGGTACGACGGCTACTACCTGCTGTCCGACGCGGCGTCCGTTCCGAACCTCGCATCCCGTTCACGATCCGCGTTGCAATCGCGTTTGCGAGCTTGGTTCTGGGGCGTCTCCGCGATTCGCAACGAGTCCGAATCGCAACCCTCGGCGATCCAGAACGACCGCGACTCCGTCGGACTGCTCACCTACGCGATTGCCAGCACGCTCTATCGGATCGTCGTCTTCGGAGCGATCGGTTGGCTGGCCCTCCACTTTCTCGCGTCGATCGGCGCGACGACCGTTGGTCTGGCCGCCATCGCATTCATCCTCTACCGCGTGTTGAAAACCTGGGCCGCTCCCATCGTCCGTCCACCAAGCGAACTGAATCCCGTGAAAGCTCGCACACGGTCGCGATGGATGTTCGGCGTGCTTGCGACCTTGTTGTTGGCAATGCTTCTGGTTCCGCTTCCTCACCGTGTGAAGGGAACCGCGAAAATTCAGCCAGCCCAACGGACCGAGGTGTTTGCCTTGGCTGCGGGACGCTTGGAATCGGTTGCTGAAACAGGACAGGCCGTCCAGTCCAACGGGCTGGTCGCGAAACTGGTTGACTGGAAGTCCTCACTTCAAACTCAGCGTCTTGAGGGAGAGATTGCGGAATTGGAAGCCCGCCTGAAGGGGACTCGAATGAGTCGAACCACTTCCAATGCATCCCAGCAACCTTCGACCAACATCCCGACGATCGAATTCGCTCTGCAAGCCAAACGGGACGAATGGCTGACGGTGCAAGCCGAATCGGAGCACCGCGAAATCCGTGCTCCCCATGCGGGCCGAATTGCCGCGACCACCCCCAAACCCATCACGCAGTGGCAACGATCACGATCCCAAATCGATTGGAGCGGTCAACCGACCGAATCGATCAACCTTGGATCTTGGATCCGCAGCGGAACTCCGATCTGCCAAATCGTTTCGGACGTGGCTTACCAAGTCTCGGTCCCCGTGGACGCTTCCGAAATTGGATGGGTCCGAGAAGGGCAAACCGCCGTCACGCATTTCCCGCAAGGTGCAGACTGGCACGGTCGAATCACACAAGTCGGCACGCGGCCAAGCGAGCAAAACGGGACCTACGAAGTCACCATCGCACTGGATCCTGATGAGCGACCGTTCGATTTCGCTCCGCCTTCCGACTGGACCATCGAGGCCGTGATTCAGGTGGAGGCGACGTCACTGTGGGACCGGACTCGCCACTGGTTTGCCACCCATTTTCGCGTGGACAACTGACAACCATCCGTCCCCCGCGATCAATCCTTGCCGGTCGCTGCTGGCCATAGGCGAACCGTTCCGTCTTCCGATGCCGTCATCATCAGGTCACCCTCGTCGGTCAAATCCAAAGCCGACAACGCGTCCTTGTGACCTCGCAGTTCCAGCAACACACGGCCAAATCGGCTCTGTTCGTCCTGCTGGGCTCCTTGGGCGACGGGATCCCAAACTCGCACCGATCGATCTTCACTGGCGGTGAACAATCGAAGCGGGTTGGCCAACATCGCCACATCCGAAATGGGTTCGGCGTGGCCAATCAATTCAATGGGAGTTCCGGCTTCTGTGGTCTTCTTCACGGGGTTCGCCAACCAATCCTTGACGTTCCACATTCGCGCGATGTTGTCGGATCCACCGACCGCGACCCACTGGGAGTCGTCTGAAAAACGACCGACGTTCAGTTTGCCAAGCGACGGGTCAGCCACCAATTTGAGTTTCGCGTCGCCATCGAGTTGCATCAACGTCGCCGCACCTTGATTGCTCGTCGCTAGCAAACACGAACCATCGGCACTGAAGTCCAAGGATGCGATGCCGCCCTGCAGAACCGGATCGTTCCATTGCCGAACGGATTCGAATGTCCCTGCGGTTTCGTCGAAGTCCCAGACACGAACTCGAGAATCGTCGCCTCCGGTAGCAAATCGGAAGGCTTGTTTGGGAGCAACCGCAATCGCGCGAATGGTCCCCTCATGCGGCGATTCCAATTTGCCAATCGTCTTGCCGGTCTCGGCGTCCCAAACTTTGACACTGCGACTGGCCGTGATCACGCGGCGATCACCATCGGCAAACATGGCTCGCGTGACCGCGCCGTGAGCTCGATAGCTTGTCAAATGTGTGTTGGAACTCCCGTCCCAAAGGAACGCTGCGTTGCCATGCATCGTCAGGAACCAATCGCCTTGCAATGACGCCACCGCGGTGCATTCACCAAGGCGTTCTGGCAACTCCACCGCTGCGACTCGCTTCGCCGATCCGATCTCGCCGGACACGTCCCAAGTTTCGACGCGACTGGAACGCTCGCCCATGGGGGTCACGACCAGACGAGCCAGACTGCCATCGATCGAAAAGGACACCCCGCCAAAGTTGGGACGACCACCAAATGCACTGGTCTGATCCTGTGAAAACGTTTCCGAGAGCAACCGCTGTGGTTTGCCGCTGGCAAGATCCCACCACGTCACATTGGAGATCGTTCGATCGGTTCGCTTGGATTGATCAACGGTGATCGCCTGCCGGTCATTGGAGGAAACAACCAATTCAGTCACGAAACCTTCCGTGTCAAAGCGGTCTGCCCAAGTCCGATCGGACCAACGCCAACGCATCAAGGATTGGTTGTCGGATCCAATCCAAACGCTTTCCGAGTCGCCAGCAAACGATGCCGTGTTGATGCGGAATCCAAGCAAGTCGTCGATCGGTTCGCCCACCGGTTCGCCTGTTTGCAAATCCCAGACACGGCCTCGGCCGGCCCGGTCGCCACTGAACAACCAACGACTGTTGGGAGAGATCGCCAGTGCCGCGACGGATTCTTCGTGCCCATTCAAACGATGCAGCAACCGAGGCGAGACGGACTTCGACGGACTCAACTTCCAAACCAAAACATCGGACTCAGGCGAACTGGAACCGGTGGCGAGAAGACTTCCATCTTTCGAAACGGCCAGCACATCATTCAGCCCCGTGCCACGAACGCTGCCGAGTTCCGTTCCACGATCAACGTCCCAGATGCGGACGACGGCGTCGGCGTTGCCAAGGAACAACCGTCGATGCACGGGGTCCATTCGCATCGACATCGCACCGAACGCGGTCCCCTCTTCCAGCCTGCCTTCGGACTCCAGCCCCTGATCTGCCTGCGGTGATTCTGGTTGATCCGAAGCAATCGTCCATCGCGTGTCGAAGCGAGACGTCTTGGGATCAATCGACAAGACTCGCGCCGTGTGATCACGACTGGAGGTCACCACCTTGGTTCCATCGGGACTGAACCGAGCCGACCAAATTTCGTCGTCGTGAGCGGTTGCTTCCAAAGCGTTCCAACCGCTCGACGCCACGTCGCTCTCGTTGCGAACGGAGACGGACGTGAAATCTTCGTCCGCTCCGTTGTCCAACAATCCCGTTTCCGAATCCCAGTACCGGAGCGTTTGATCGTCACCCAAAGACAGGACGTCGCCCTGGGTCGCGGGAACAAACAAGGCCGCCTTGACCGCGCCGCCGTGGCCTCGCAACGATCGTTCACGAGCCCATCGCCCCAACTCGGCTTCACCGGGTACATCAGATCGTTTCCAAATCCGAACCACGTAGTCCTTGCCCGAGGTGATCAATCGGTCGAGCCGCGAATCGTAGCGAATGTCTTGCACGCCGCCTCGATGAATCGGCGTGGTTTCATTCAGCGAGATGGAGTCGGCTTTGCTGGTGCCGGAATCAGCATTGCCTGTTGACGCCAAATTCTGGACCGCGTTCTGAATGCTCTTCCTTGGATCCGCATCGACCAAATCGTCTTGTTCCCAAACAAGCACATGTCCATCGGTGTCGCCGCTAGCGAACTTGGGAGAAGCATCCTCCATCCAAACCGAGACCGCGGAAACCTCGGATTCATGCCGCATGAAACGACCGATTCGGGCGGCCGTTTCGTCTTGATCGGGTTTGATGCTCCAAACCGCAACGCGACCGCGAGCTGAGTCATTCACGGCTGCCGAAACCCAAACGTTTTCACCATCGCGAACGGCGGCGACCTTTGTGACCGGACCGATGTGCCAGTGCTCGCTGTATCCAGGAACGCCATCATCGCCATTCGAACTCAGGTCCCAAACCCGGACCGTCCGATCGGTGGACGACGAAACCAAAGTGTTTGAATCGGCAAAGACAAGGTCGCTCACGGGTCCGTCATGCATCGGCAAACGCAACGTTCGCTTGGAGAGATCCCCATTCCAAACTTCGATCCTTCCATCGAGCATTCCGATCGCCACTTGGTCGCCTGATTCATTCATTGCGGCGGTGGTGATGGAACCGCCATTGGGATCGCTCCATGTTGCGTCGATGAGCAATGGAAGATCAGACGCGGCCCTCCCCTCGCTTCGCTCGACCCTCCCAGCGGGAGGGTGAAGATTGGAAGTGTGAGAATGACCGAGGCTGGAAAGACGCGTGCCACTCGCAATGGAGAACGTTGCCAGACGCCCATCGTCCTGTGTGATCAAACCACGCTGGGTGCCGCCGACTGGAACTTCCGCCAACGACAACTCATTCGCGATCACCGGCAGCGACACAACGGCCTTGGATTGGTGAACCGTGGCCGACAACCAACGCAATTCCCATGGCAACGGCTCCTCGGGGAATCGTTGACGGTAGCCAGCGGTCAATTCCGAAAGGATACGTCGAGCATCGGAGAACTCGTTGCGATCCACACGTGCTTTGGCCAATCCAATTTGAGAAACATACGACTCGTATTCCGCCTGGGCTTGAGCGATCTGAGCGGCTTTTTCGCTCGCCTTTGCTTTGGCTTCCTCCTGAACTGCTTGCTTCCTGCTTTCATTGGCTTCCACAAACCGCTGATTCGCGAGCGCAGTTTGCTCCTTCGCGATCTCCCGTTGCTCTTCTGCATCTTTTCGCCGTTCTTCGGCGAGATCCGTCTGCTTTTCTGCAACCAATTTCTGTTCTTTGGCAATGTCCCTTTGCTGCTCGGCGATGTCCCTTTGTTCGTTGGCGATTTCTTTTTCGTTCAGCGCGATCTGCTCCTGTTCTTTCGCGATCTGGGTTTGCTGCTCGGCGATTCCAGCCTGTCGTCGGGCCTCCTGTTCTTTTGCATTGATCGTCACCAATGCGAACGCACCGCCGACAAAGATGAACAGCAACATCGCGGCGACGGCACGCTTCAAGAACTTGAACCGTGATTCACGAGCCTTGCGATCCTGGATGGCTTGTTCCAGCTTCGCCGCCAGGGCTTCGTGCTCAGGCGATTCGTGCAGCAGATCGCCATCCGGCTTCAGCAGCGACAAACCAAGATCGAAGTCCTTGTTGTCATGGGCCGCAGAAGCGTGAGCCAACCGCGCCCGAGCCATGCCGTCTCGTGCGGTTTGGTTTCCATCCCAAAGATGCAGTGCCTCTTCAAACCCAAACGTCGCTCGCGAGAACAACGTGTACGAATGAGTCTGTTCGGCTTCTTTCAGATCGTCTGTCGCTCTGGCCGCCAGCGAGACGCTTTCGGAGTGCGAGCGATATTCGCGAATCGCCTCTTGGAACTCGATCACGCTCGAATAGCGATCTTCGATGCGAGTCGCCATCGCTTTGCGAGCGATGTTGAGCAATTCACCTTCGTACCGAGGATCAACGTCCCGAATTTCGTTGGTGGCAACCGCTCGCAAACAATCGCGAACGTTCTTCGCATGGTGCGGTGCCTTGCCGGTGACAATCATGAACAGCGTCGCGCCGAGCAGGTAAATGTCAGCCGCCGGACCGATCGCCTCCAGTGGTCCCGTTGCCATTTCCGGGGCCATGAACGATGGCGTGCCGCCCAAACCCTTCGCGGGTGTGATCGAATTCAATTTTTCGAATTGCGGCAACGCAAAAGCGATCCCCCAATCCATCACCATCACAACGCCAAAATCCCCCAGCATCACGTTTTCAGGTTTGATGTCGCGGTGAATGATTCCTCGGGTGTGAGCGAACGCGATCGCATCCGCCACCTTGATCAGAATCTCGAGATTCTCATCCCGCGACTTCTCGCCGATGACCTTGTTCCAAGGCGTGCCGACAACACGCTTCATTGCGTAGAACAACGTGTTCTCGCCGGTCACCGCGACATCGTGAATCGGAACGATGTTGGGGTGATCCAAGTCGCCGGTGATCACCGCTTCGGTTAGAAATTGCTGACGTCGACTGTTCTCCGTGGCCTCCAACCGCCCCTGTTTGCGAAGTGCGTCGCGTTTGTCTTCCTCCAGCGGCTTGATGATCTTGACCGCAATCAACCGATCCAAAGATCCTTGGCGAGCGACGAAGACGTTGCCCATCCCGCCTTTGCCAAGCAGACGAACCAACCGGTAGTCCGACGCTTCGGTTTCGCTTTCCTGCGGCGTCGTGACTTGGCGTCCGCGCAGCGGCAGCGAAGAACCGGCAACCGCCGACCCGATCTCGCTGAACGAAGCCACGGTGGCCGCGCCGGTATGGAATTCCTGAGACAGCTTGGACCAATAGCTCACGTCCTCGGATGTCAATTCACGAGGGTTGATGGTTTGGCCAATGTCCTCGTCTGTCAGGATCGTGCCCACGGTTGCATCCGCCTCATCGACGGTCGCACTCCCTTCGGTGATCGTTTCATCGATCAGGGTGAGGCTGGCATCGGCAACCGTTTTTTCGGATTCCAACAGCGTCGCCTCAGGGTCGAAGTCCGATTCTTCCACCACGGTTTCATTGACACCGGAAATGGTCGCCCCCGAATCCGAGATCGTTGCATCGGACTCCGCAACAGTGAAATCATTCTCGTCCAGCGTTTGATCCGAATCTTCCACCGTCAACTGAGTTTCATCGACCGTCTTGTCCAAATCAGGGAGCGTCGCATTGGGGTCGTTCGCTGGATGGTCCGGCATGGTCCCGGCTTCTTCCAAGGTGGCGTCCAAGTCGACCTGGTCAACGGTTTCACCTAGCCCGTGATGGTCGCTTCGTTGAACCGGTTCGGTTTCTTCGACCGTCTCATCCAAATCAAACTGGTTCGCGGTGAAGTTCTCGTCATCCGGCATGCCCTTGTCTGGCTTGCCTTGGGGATCTCGGTCATTCGTCACGATCACGCTCCTCACTCGGGAGTTGATCGGAAATCGAGTCATCCAGGTCCGAGTCATCCAGATCTAGAGGCGTCAAACGCAACGTCCCGGCCTCCAGGTCATCACCGGTTTGGATCGGACGCCCGTCTCTCAATTCAACCTGCAGGATGGTGCGCTCGTCCGCTTCGTCAATCACGTACTGAATTTCATATTCGCCATCGGGCAACTGAGAAAAAAGTCGATTCAGCGAATCGCCTTCCAGCGTTCGTTCGGGCAATCGGATGGGCTCGATCAAGTCCGCCGCATCGGGATCCGGCGAAAGAGCGCGAAGCTGAAAGTACTCATCGCGAATGGACGCGGGGCTGGACGAAGCCTCGGAGGTTTCGAACGTCACACTGGTCAACGTTGTGGTGGTGGTCATTGCGACAGGGGTCACCGGATCAACCGGTTCTGGAATCACGTCCCGAATGGGCAAAAACGCCAAAGGAACATTCACACGTGGGATGACAAAGAAGGCCGCTCCTGATTCAAGGATCGGGCCGCTGGATGTTAGCGTCAGTGGATTGTCCGTCGATGAAATCACGCTTCCAGGAACATCCATCGAAACAAGAATTCCGTTCGTGTTGGGCTGCGAGATCGATTCACCGAGCAACACGATCGACTCATGATGTTCCACCGCAAACAACACGTTCAGTGGGTCCGTTGCACTTCCGCGTCCGTTCAACGTTGAGTTCAGAATGTCGTCCTCCATGTAAACGTGACTGACGCTGGCGGTTTGAAACGAACCTGGCAAATTCTCGACGCGCTGAAAGCGATCCGATTCGGCTCCCCAATCAATCAGGAGGGTCAAACCGTTTTCACCTTCCGTCCCCACGTTCACGGACAGAATTCCCTCGGCATCATTGACGTCAAACTGCGACAGGATGTTCGTCCGAATGGAGTCATGCTGGTAGAACGCTTCCGTCAATTCCCCTGGCTCGGGCGCGACAGGTGGAGCGGCTGGACGTGGCGGCAAATCAGGGTTGGGTGGAACCAAGTCCTCAGGATCAAGTTCTGGGCGCGGCGTGAATTGCCTGGCGATACCAACACCGTCTCCGGTGTTGATTTCAAATTGCTGTCCCAGTTCGATGACCGGTGCGGACAATGTCACCGCGCCGGCTTCGATGGACGCGGCTTGAATCTGGACGTTGTCCGAAGCAACGATCCGTTGATCGGATGCCAAACGCACTCGCCCATCGGTACCCAGGGCAACGATCTCGGGATCCAATTTTCGATCGGGACCATCCTCGATGGAGTCGTCATCGATCAAGATCAAATCGCCCTCGGCGTGCACATCCACGTACCCATCGCCCGCCACCACATCCTTGATGATGACGTCGCCATCGTTTCGAACCCAGATCGATCCTTGGTCGACGATCACGCTTTCAAGTGTCAGATCCAGCCCGCCGAATTGTTCCAAGCGGAAATCGCCGCTTCCAAACTCAATGCGTGCCACCACGGGTTCGTCCACCGCCAGCGAAACCAAATCAACGTTGCCGTCACCCGCATCGACATCCAACTGCGTCACCGATTGCAATTCCAACTCGCGTACGTTGCCGATGCCGTCATTCGCTTCCAACAGAAGTTCATCCGCGATCAAATCAGCCAAGTTGTCGTCCGCTGAGTCGTTGATCGAATTCGCGAGCACCTCGACTCGTGCGTCGCCCGCGTTGATCTGCTCCACGCTCAAATCAGATTGACTGACCAGTCGCACGTCTGAATCGCTGGTCAGAATCCGAACGGTGGAGATTTCGTTGCTGGATTGGTTCAGCGTCACGCCCGCATCGGCGGTCACATCCAAGTCATCGACCACCAAGGTGCTCGTTGACAACTGACGCACGGCGCCTTGGCCCGTCACTTCCAAAACAGGTGTCGTCAAAGAGGATTCCAAGACCAGATCGTCTTGCAGTCCGAGCAACTGCACGCGGTCATGGACCGTGATGGGGGCCTCCCCCAAATCGACATGCCCCACATCCTGGGTGGTCAGTTCGGTGATGTTGACGACCGATGTTCCCAACTCGGGCAACAACTCAAACGAAGTCTTCGCATTGCCACTGACCGAAATCATTTCTCCGGAAACTTCAACCTCGTTTCCGATCGTCGACGGGGAAAGCACTTCCACATCGACCGTGTCATTGCCGAGCCCGCCCCGAACGGTCGCGTTCAAACCATCGGGAAGTCGCAGGTGCAGTGAATCGTTGCCGCCGCCCAAATCCACCCGAACGCGGCCACTCGTGATCGCATCCACGCCGATCGAATCGACGCGAATCGGATTCCCGAACACATCGTGACCGATCGTGATGGGAATCACGCCGGTCACCGAATCGGTGAATTGAAGCTCGCCCCCCGTGGTGAGCGATGATTCGATCGTGTCAAACCCGGCGTCCCCTTGGACCAACAGCTCTCCCAGTGCGGTCAGCTCCGCGGTCGCATTGAGAACCAACCGTTTTTCAAGCGAACGAATGCTGGGCACGAACCGAGCGGCTGGGCCGGTTTCACTGGATTCGGTTTGGTTCCATTTTGCCCTCGAACGCGACCAAATTCGAGCCGCCCTCGACCTCCAATCGCGAGCCAATTTGGGCTGGAATGATCGCATGAATCCGAAGGCTTTGGTGACCGAGTGAAGAACGCGTGCCGCGATGGTTTCGCAAGAAAATATTCTAATCCGTGCTTGCTTCAGGAACATTCAAAACACGGTTCCCCACTCAAGAACTGGTTCCGGGGCAAAAAACCGCCCAGATCCCGGCGTGAAGGTGTTCCGATTGCAACGATTTCCACTGATTTAGCGGTTGGTGCGATCGAAATGGGGAAAGGAATTCGTTCCGCCGATTGAGACAATGAGAGACCGGTGGAAGTTCCCTCCGGTACCGGGACGCAAATTGAAGCGACGCCATGAACTTCATCCAAGCACTTTCGATTCGATCTCGATCGCCCGCCTTCGTCGTCACCGAAGATCGCCGGCACCGCTGGAGCACCCCCGGCGGACGCTGGGCGTTGCTGCTGATGGGGTGCTGGTGGGTCAGTTCCGCAACCCTGAACGCGCAGCCATCCGATCCGGTCTCGGCGACCCCAGTGTCCGAGTCGACACGTCCCGCCACGAAACCGGCGTCGCTTCGGACGATGCTGAATGCCGAGCGAACCAGCACACTCGCCGCTCTGCCCGCCACGTACCAACTCACTGACCAAACCGCCGCAGAAACCACCGCCGCGGATCCTGATCATCGTGCCGCGGAACGATTGCAAACACGATTCGCCGCTTTGGAAAAACCGGTGCGTGAAATCCGCGTGGTGCAGGCGGACGTCGCGGGTTCCTTCCCTGAGAATCATGCCGCGGAACTGCTCGCCCCGTTGGCCGTGCACGTGATCGAGAGCGACTGGCATGCCATCCCGACTTACGATCGCTACCCGGTTTGCTTTTTCCACCAACCTTTGCATTTTGAAGAACGCAACCTGGAACGTTGTGGCGATGGGCACGGTTGCCTCACCAACGCGATCTCGACGTTTTGGTTTCTCTCGAACACCGCCATTTGGCCCTACCGAATGGCCAGCGAACCGCCCTGTCAGTGCGTCTTGTCCGCGGGCGATTGCAAGACTTGTCAAACCTATTCCTGTCCGGTCGAACCACTGCACACCGACAGCACCCAGCATGAATTCGCAAAAGGCGTGTTGGCGGAAGCCGCGGTGATCGCCGGTTTCACCTTTCTGGTGCTGTGATTCGCGTCCATCGGGACGAGTCGGCCTCAACGCGATTTCCCCAATCCCCAGGCGTCTGTGGTAGTTTGTGCGCACCGGTCAAAATGTCCCGAGGCGAAGGCAACCGCAGCCCATCTCGCCGTGGGCAAACGCTGAAAAGGAAGCACCATGAGTGACTCAGTCTCGCACCTGATCTTTGATGTCGAAAGCATCGCTGATGGCGATCTCATCTCCCGTGTCCGTTACTCGGGTGAAGACTTGTCCCCCGACGAAGCGATCGCGAAATATCAAGCGGAGCGGATGGAGCAAACCGGGTCGACATTCATCCCCTACACGTTCCAAATCCCGATTGCCGTGGTGGTCGCGAAAGTCACCTCCGACTTTCGGTTGGTGGACATCAAATCGCTGGACGAACCCGAGTTCCGGCCGCATGTGATCACCAAGTACTTCTGGCAAGGCTGGGAGATGTACAACATGCCCCAGTGGGTGACCTTCAACGGGCGTTCGTTTGACATTCCGATCATGGAACTGTCCGCCTTTCGGTATGGGATTTCGATTCCCAAGTGGTTTGACGACAGCGGTTACAAATCACGCCGCAACCGGTTCAGCACGCACGCCCACCTGGATTTGCAGGAACTGCTCACCAATTTCGGAGCCTCTCGCTTCAACGGCGGCCTCAACTTGGCCGCCCAATCATTGGCCAAACCCGGCAAAATGGGACTCAGTGGCGATCAAGTCCAATCGTCTTATGACGCAGGTGGCCTCAAAGAGATCAGCGATTATTGTCGCTGCGACGTGCTGGACACGTACTTTGTGTTCCTGCGATGCATGGTGTTGACCGGAAAATTGGAACTGGAACGCGAAATTGAATTGGTCCAACAAACCCGTGATTGGATTGAAAAGGAAAGCGAGACCTGCCAAGCCTGCGCCGATTACATGACGCAATTCGGCGACTGGAAGAACCCTTGGCTGATCGAATCAGAAACAGCTGACGCCGAACCCACTGACACTGGGCCAACCGGATCGGGGCCACCCCAGACCGAAGCGACCAAACCAGACGAATCCAACGCGTGATTGCTGGGATTTTCTCATGAGCCACCAAGCCTTGCGCGTGACGTGCCCCCATTGCATGGCGCTGATCGAATTCCCGCTTGTTTCACGCGGCGAAGAATCTGGCGGCGGTCTCCCAAGCAGCGGTGTCTGTGCCGCCTGCTCTCAACCCATTGATCTCTCCACCTTCCGCGAAAACTCGCCCGCTGACCCGCATTCGTTTGCCAACCGTCAACGAGCGGTCACGCTGTTGCAACCTGCCGAGTCGTCGGTCGAAAGCGTTTTGTTCGATGCCTTCCAGCTGTTTCGTAGCAACTGGAAAGTTCTGCTCGGCGTCTCCTGCCTGACCACGCTGATCTGGTTTGTGTTGGTCGCTTGGCCATGTCAACAATTGAGCGAGCTTTGGACCTTGGCTCAACAGGACACCGCTCAACTGCTGACGTTTTTGTTGGCATCGGGGATGGTGGCTGGGGTTGGCATTCTGACCACCGCCTACACCACCTCGGTGATGGCGAGGATGACGCTGGCCGTGAGTCGCTACGGTCGAGGCAGCCATCAGCCATCCATCCGATTCGCGCCTGATTCGAACGAAACACCGTCACGCGGAAGGCTGTCGGTTCCCGCGATCGTGCTGTTTCACATGACGTTGTTCATGCTGTTCGTTGCCGTCGTGATGGCGATGTTGTTGGTGCTGGGTGTGATTGCCATGATCGCGTTCATGTTGGTGCTGCCCTTGCCGCGTGAAACCGCGACACTGGTGGGCACATTCTCGGTGGGGTGCGTCTACTTTGTTTTGATCTTCGCACTGCAATGGCTTCTCTGGCCCAGCGTGTTCTTGATCGCGGATCGACGAGCGTCGTTCGGCGAAAGCTTGCGAGAGAGTTTTGCTTTGTCTTGGGTGCACCGAAAGGTGAGCCTGAAGGTGGTCACGTTCTACTTTCTGCTCTCGACGGTCGGGGCGCTGCTGTTTTATGTGGGCCAGGCCATCACCGCTCCGATCGCGAGCTTGCCATTGGCGATGGCGTATCTGCGGATGACGGGCGGCCAAACGGTGCTCGACCCAAGCGAGTGAAAACGCCCCCTGGCGACTTCCCCCCCAACGTGATTCCGAAATCGAAACACGTCGCGTGAAGATTTCGGTTCACGACTTGGGCGGATCATGCCGATCCTTCCGATTGGAGTGCGTACGCAAGGAACGCGTCGCCTCACCCTGGTTCGTCATGCGGGGGCATACGAAATGAGAAACACAATCAATCGGCGTCAACTTTTGGTCGCCCTGGCTACCACATCCCTGGTTTCACCGGCCTGGAATGCAACGGCAGCCCCTCCTCCGAATGCCAACGGCGGCGGATTGGTGGGTGAACCCATCCAATTGATCACTGCCAATGATTTGCCGGAGGCTCGCGTCGTCCGACTGCCACCGGTGGATGAAACTGTGAAACAGGTCGTGGTCACGTCGATCGCAATCGATCCGCGTGGCGAATGGCTGGCAGTTGCCGGCGACGACCATGTGATCCGCCTGCTTCGCCTGGAAACGCTGCAAGTGGTTCGAACCCTGGGCGATGGGCATCGATCGGCAAGCTCCCCGATCGGGCACAGCGACATGATTCGCACGCTCGCATTTGATGCCACCGGCAGCCGTTTGGCCTCGGCAGGCAATGATGGTCGCCTGATCATCTGGGATCGCAACGACGACTTTTCGGTGCTGCAAGAAATCGGCTCCGCCCCAGCCTTGGCGTGCGTCAGCTTTTCGCCCGCCGGGGATCAAATGGTTGCGGTCGGTTTTGACAAAGAGGTTTTCTTGATCTCGAACCAGGCCGGCAACCACGAGCGATTGTTTTGCGATTGCAATGATTTGCGATGCTGTGTCTACCGAGCCGATGGAGAAGCCCTGGCGATCGCAGGCCGCGATGGTCACCTGCACTTGTTTGATCCCCGAACCGGCAAACTGATTGCAGACCAACATCTGCACCAGCGACGAGTTCGGGACCTGGCGTTCATGCCGAACTCGGACATCTTGGTCAGTGTCGACGAAGATGGCGTGATCATGCGTTGGGACACCCGGACCAATGAGGTGTTGTCACAACAAACGATTACCTCGGGACGGTTGTTCTCGTTGGCGATCGTCGACAGTCACCGCATCGCTGCCGCTGGCAGTGACGATGTGATTCACTTGGTCGACCTGGCAGACGACGGCCGCTCGCTTTATGTCGCCGGGCAACTGAGAGGCCATGTGGGCTCCGTGGCAACACTCGCCGCAGTCGATGGCATGGTTTTCTCCGGCGGATTCGATGCGACTTTGCGACGCTGGGACCTGAATCAGAACGCGATCGCTGACAGCAAGATTGCACTCGGAAACGACGGGTCGTCCCCGGCCAGCGAACCGACACCTCGCTAAGCCGTCGACCGCATCTCATCCTTCCACTCCTTCAGCTGACCTGAACTCCCTCGTGTTCAACTGAAATCAATGTGCGGTACAAGGAGGTACCAAACGTGATCTGGAAACGTCTCGAACGATTGCTAACACCCAACACTTCTGCTTCGACTGGGCGGAAGATGCGCATCGAGTCGCTGGAGAGTCGTCGTTTGATGGTGGCGGATCCGATCCATGTGGGATTGGTCTATCTCGAAACGGACTACTTGGAATCCGATCAAGACGTCGGCAGCGATTCCAAAGGCGACCGGTTCCTGCTTTCTTTCACCGGCGGAGCCCCCGGCACTGAGCTGACCGAACTGATCATCCGCACTGACAAAGACGGTGACGGCATCTCGGTTGGCGACCCGATCTTTGACACCGAGGTGGGCGGTCGCGGCAAAAATGGCGCGCATCCATTCACGGTCCAGAACATCGAAACACTCGATGGAACTCCCGCCGATGTCACGGCAAGCGTCGACGACGGTGGGCAATTCCTGAAGCTCAACTTCCGTGGCTTCAGCGCGGGCGATCGGCTGGAGTTCACGATCGACGTGGACGAAGTGCTCCGCAACCTCCCGGACCTCGATGAATTCAACAGTCGACTCGATGTCATCACTTCGGGACAAGAGTTCCAAGACTCGATCCTAGAAGCACTTTTCGAAGCCCCGGACTACTACGCCGCCGAAGCCGATGCGATCTTCCTGAATGACTTTGGTGACCCAGCCCAAGAATACGGTCTGGATTTGCCGCCAGATGAAGGGTCGGACATCGACAGTCGGCCCAACCGCTCCGCGGCCGCCGTTGGGACCGCCACGCAAACTCCGATCCCAGCCTCAATCGGTGGTTTCGTTTATCGAGACGACAACGACTCGGGCACCAAAGACGCTGGCGAAGTCGGCTTGGGCGGCGTCACGGTTCGGTTGGTCCCCGTCGACACGATTGCACCCCAGAACCAGCTTGAAACCAAAACCAACGCGGATGGTTCGTACCAATTCACGAACTTGATGCCAGGTCGTTACCGCATCGTCGAAGTCGACCAGCCCGCTGATTTGGAAGACGGCCAGGACGCAGCCGGCACCATCGACGGCCAAGTGGTCGGTTCGGCGATCAATCCCGGCGACGAAATTCGCGACATCGTGCTTGGTGGCGGTGATGTCGGGGTGGAATACAACTTCGGCGAAGTCCCTCTGGGTTCGATTGGTGGCTTTGTGTACTTGGCCGCGCCGGGTGCAGACTGCGACGGCGATCACGACGCCGGTGACAGCACGCCTCTGCAAAACGTCGAAGTTCGATTGATCGACGAGCAAGGCAAATTGGTCGCGACCACCCGGACCGGTGCGGACGGCAGTTACCTCTTCGATGACCTTCGTACAGGCGTCTACGAGATCGTTGAGATCACGCCTGACGGGTTGCTGGATGGCGGATCGCATCCCGGAGAGATTCGCACGATCGCTTCGAACATCTTCGTGCCCATTGGTGGCTCCGTCGATGGTGGCCGCATCACCAACGTCGCGTTGCCGCCCGGCGGCGAAGGCCACGAGTACAACTTCTGCGAAGCCGCCCCGGGATCGTTGTCGGGCGAGGTTTATCACGACCGGGACAACGACGGAAATCGAGACGCTGGCGAAGAAGCGATCCCCGGCACCGAATTGGTGCTGGTCGGCTCGGATGGAAACGTCGTCGCCACCACCGTCACCGGGCCCGATGGCGAGTACAAGTTCAGCGGTTTGGCAGCGGACACGTACCGTATCATCGAAACCCAGCCGCTTGGATACATCGACGGCATCGACTCCGTTGGGCAAATCGACGGAACCACGGTCGGTGGACTGGGGTCGGATGCAGACAGTTTCGTCAGCATCACGCTGCGTCAAGGTTTGCACGGCGTGAACTATGACTTCGGCGAACGCCAACTGGCGTCGCTCAGTGGACGCGTGCACGTCGACTTCGACGAAGATTGCTTCAAAGACGATGACGAACCGGTCCTGGAAGGCGTGACCATCACCTTGGTCGACGAGAGCGGCAAGCAAGTTGCTCAAACCCAAACGGACGCGGACGGTCGGTACACCTTCACCGATCTGATTCCTGGCAACTACACCGTCATCGAAACGCAACCGGACGGCTACTTCGAAGGCGGCGCCAAACCGGGTTCGGCAGGCGGCGTCAGCGAAAACGGCAGCCGAATTGGCTCGATCACGCTGACGTCGGGCGAAGTCGCCGTGAACTACGACTTCTGCGAGCGGCCACCGTCGGAAATTTCTGGGATCGTGTACGTCGATCGCGACGCAGATTGCTTCCGCGATGCAGACGAAGAAGGACTGTCGGGCGTTCGCGTTGAATTGGTCAACGAAGCCGGCGACGTCATCGCGACCACGCTCACCGATGCCTCGGGTGCGTACAAGTTCACCTTCCTGCCAGCCGGTTTCTACACCGTTCGCGAAATTCAGCCGAGCGGGTACTTCCACGGCGGTCAAAAAGCGGGCAGCCACGGTGGCAACGACTCCCAAGCCGATGTGATTTCGACCATCGACATGGGCTGGGGCGAAACCCTGACGCAGTACAATTTCTGCGAATTGCTGCCCTCTGAGTTGTCCGGCGTCGTGTACGTCGACAAAGATGCAGATTGCTTCCGCGATGCAGACGAGATTGGCCTGGCCGGCGTGATCGTGGAACTGTTCGATGAGAACGGTGCCTTGGTCGGCAGCACGACCACCGACGCCAATGGTGCCTATCACTTTGGCAACTTGAAATCGGGCGTCTACACCGTTCGTGAAACGCAACCGGAAGGCTACTTCCATGGCGGACAAAAGGCGGGCTCGGGCGGCGGCGATGACAGCCTTGCCGACGTGATCTCGACCATCGACATCGGCTGGGGCGAAACGCTGACCGACTACGACTTCTGCGAGCGATTGCCATCGGAGTTGTCGGGTGTGGTCTACGTCGACAAAGACGCCGACTGCTTCCAAGACCACGACGAACCGGGACTGGGCGGCGTGTTGATTGAGCTGTTCAACTCAGCCGGTGAATTGGTCACCACAACGACCACCATTGCGGATGGCTCGTATCACTTTGGAAACTTGCAGGCCGGTTCCTACACCGTTCGCGAAACCCAACCGGACGGCTACTTCCACGGCAGCCAAATGGCCGGCAGTGCAGGCGGCAACGACAGCGTCGACGATGTGATCTCAACGATCCCGGTCGGCTGGGGCGAGTCGCTGATCAACTACGACTTCTGCGAAGTTCTGCCCAGCACCATCTCGGGCATGGTCTGGGCGGACACGGTTCGCAACAGCGTCTTCGATGACGGCGAGACTCCGCTGGCCAACGTGATCATCGAGTTGCGTGATGAGACCGATCAAGTCATCGCGACCACGCAAACCGACAACCAAGGTCGTTACACGTTTGATTCGTTGCCGCCGGGAACCTACTCGGTCCACGAGTCACAACCCGATGACTATTTCCAAGGTGGCCAGATCGTCGGCGACTTCGGCGGCCGTGTCCTTCGCAGCGATGTGATCGGTGAAATCACGATTCCTGGCGGCATCGACGCGACCGGCTACGACTTCCCTGAGTTGCCACCCGCAACGATCACTGGCTACGTCTTCCAAGACGGCGAGAACCTGGTGCTCCGGGAAGCTCCCAGCCCGGAAGACTTGCGAGAGTACCGCGATGGCGAATTGACAGACGACGACACACGATTGTCTGGTGTCACACTCGAACTTCGCAATGTGCTGGGCAGTCCCATCGACAGCGCCACCGGAGCCCTGGCGGGAACCTATGGCACCGAAACCATTCGCGTCACCACCGACGAAAATGGTTTCTACGTCTTCAGCGGTTTGCGACCTGAAACGGTTTACTCGGTCTACCAAGTCCAACCCGAGGGCTTCATTGATTCGCTGGACACGCCCGGCACGCTTGGCGGTTTGGCAATCAACGTCGCTGACTTTGTTTCCGACAGCGGCGAAGGAACGCTGACGTTCCCGACGTCCGTTCAAAACCTGATGGCGGACTCATCCACCGACCCGAAGTTCGATGCGATCCTGCAATTGTTCGTGGGTGCTGGCCAGACCAGTGCCGACAACAACTTCAGCGAAATTGCCATCGAAGATCCGCCAGACTTTCCACCCGAAGAATACCCGACTCCCGATCCGATCAGTCGCCCTTTGGTGCCCATCGAAACGTTCGAGACCCCGATCCGACCGATGGCATTTGGAATCCACCTGGATCCCCACCAGCAATTCTTCTTCGCAGATGAATGGCAAGTCAGCTGGCACCTGAGCGTGATCAACGGTGGCTTCCCACGAGGCGGCGGTGCCGATTCAGGAATCGTTCAGGCAGACGAGTTCTCCGATGACGGCGACCTGATTCGTCCGGCCAACTACCGCACCGAACTCGATGGCGATGGCGAAGAAGGAAGCGAACGAAAAGGCAAGCTGCCGAGCTCGTTGATGCGAAACGATTTGATGGCGGGTCTTTGGCACATCCAAACCCCCACGGTTCGAACGCTGGCATCACAATCCGATTCGGGCTCTCACATTCAAATGGGACACCCCGATGCCACCGCGCTCACCGGTGACTTCAATGGCGATGGCGTTGACGAAGCGGTGTTGTTCATCGGTGGACAATGGTTCGTGGACCTCAACGGCAACGGCACATGGGACGCTGGCGACCTTTGGGTTCGGCTCGGAACGGAACTCGATCGCCCCGTCGTGGGTGACTGGGACGGCGACGGCAAAGACGACGTCGGGATCTTCGGACGCCGCTGGGAAAACGACTGGGCTCGCATCCGCCGCGACCCCGGTTTGCCCGACCCCGCCAACACACGTCGACGTGGCCTGACACGTGAGGAATTGGTCCCCCGTGAAACCACCGCCAACGAAGATCAGCAACGGATGTTGATGCGGGGCGAAGATGGGGGACTGTTGGCCGATGCGGTGGACCACGTCTTCCAGTACGGCGAACAAGTCGACACACCCATCGCCGGTGACTGGAACGGCGACGGCATTGACCAAATCGGTGTTTTCCGCGGCGGCCAGTGGTTGCTCGATGATGATGCCGACGGTCGTTGGACAGGCAAAACCAAGCCCCACGACTTTGGCCGTCCCGGTGACGAGCCAATCGTGGGCGACTTCGACGGTGACGGCATCGATGAAATTGGTGTGGTCCGAGGCGATGTCTGGATCATCGACAGCGATGGCGACCGAAAGTTGACCGCCAACGACAAACGCATCGCCGTGCCGCGAGAGTCAGCGGATTCGCAGCCGATCGTGGGTGATTTCAATGGCGACAACAAGGACGAACCTGGCTACTACACCAACGCTGGCTGATCGCTGAAACCGTTGGTCGCTCGGCCTTCGTTGGTGCATCAGCCAATCGATCCCAACCCGAAGCGTCAGCGAGTGGACCAGCGGATCAATCCACCAGTCCGTCAAAAGTTGCTTGCACCGTAGGACTGGGAAGTCCATCCTTCGGTCGGTCGACCACGAGCTGATCGTGCGTCAAAACCTGAAATCAGGGTAGCGAAACTCGTCAAGAGTTTCGACTTGCTTGACGAAATCCCGAAAGTCTTGACGACTTCCGCGACGGTGATGCCCCGCAATCCGTTTGAACGTGGCTTTGACAGAGCCCACCCTCTTCCCCTTTGATTGAGTTCTTTGATGTCAGATCGCATTGTTCTTCGCACGGGCGAATCGCTTGTCGCCGGTGGCCCACCCTTCACCGCAGCGGAACCCGAAGTCGTCATCGGCGAACTCGACGGCCCCGTTGGCACGGCCCTGGCCACTTTGACGGGGGACCAATCAATGGGTCACTCCAAAGTCTTCGCGATTCTGAACACCGACATCCAAGTCCGTCCGGTGACGTTGTGCGTCAGCAAAGTGACGGTCAAAAACAGTCGTTACACCAACATCCTGATGGGCACGGTCCAAGCCGCGATCGCCAACGGAGTTTTGGATGCGGTTCGCGCTGGCGATCTCCCCAAGGAAAAGGCCAACGACCTCGGCATCATCTGCAGTGTGTGGTTGAACCCTGGTGTCATTGATGACGACAACTTGGACCACAAGGCCTTGTTCGACATTCACCGCCAAGCGATGGCGCAAGCGATTCACAAAGCGATGAACAACGAACCATCGATCGATTGGTTGCTCGATAACCAAGACAAGATCACCCACAAGTATTACCAAATGGGTCTCGACGGCAAAATCTAGTTTGCCATCACGCATCGTCGCCGATTGGCTCCGCCCAATCGACGAGCCCCGCGGCGAAGCTTGGTTTTTGAATTCCATCCGTAGCGGAAGTCGTCAAGACTTTCGGCGATTCAGGATGCAAATCGAAACCATTGACGAGTTCCGCGACCCGAGAACGCAAGCCGCTCTGCGATCGCCGATTTGGTTCCCGAACGATTGCGTTACCGGAACAGCGAACCGTTGGCAGGCACTTCACTTGCCTGACCGTTCAAGGCAGCGATCCATTCCGCGGGGTCGTTGCCCAGGTCTTTCCCGGTGCTCTCACGAAGCGTTTCGATCACCAAATCTTGCGTGGCAGGGTCTCGGTCTTGAAGGGCCAGCTTGAGCGAATTGGTTGAGATCTCGCCGGGGTGCTTGCCCAGCGCCGCGATCGCGGCGTGGCGGACGTCTTGGTCTTGAGATTCACCTGCGATCGACGCCAACAACTGAGCCGCCTGTTCTTCGGGTCGCTCACCCAACGCACGGCATGATTCCATGCGGACCTTCAGGTTGTCATCCTTCAAGCCTTTGGCGACCAAATCGAGCGTGCCCGCGTCTTTCGAACGTCCGGCGGCCAAGATCGCCAAACGACGCATCTCGGCACTGGGATCGTTTTCATAGATCTGTTCCAGGTGCGGTGTCCAAGTCAGTTGGCGCTCTTCCGGCATCGCGATCATCGAATCCGCCAGCGACTGCAGCTCTTGGCGACGCTTGTGATCCGTCACCCCGATCGCCTCATCCGCCTTCCACTGACGCATCGTGAAGTAGGGATTGGCATGCTTGAGCGCATACATGGGGCCATCGTGACAGCCTCCGCACAGCACCAAAACAGGGGCCGTCAGGAGGACAGACATCAACGGAACGATCGACTGGAAAAGGCGACTCGCCATGCGGTTCATCCGAGACGGGAAGATTCATTGAACAATTCAACCTCCGACGTAGCAAATCCGCGTGGATGAGAAAAACCCCAATTCACCCCCGAAACGTTTCACGCCAGTGTTTCACAAGAGCGGAGTTCAGCCTCCATCAGCCTGTTCGACCTCGCCAACGGGAACACGCCGGAGGCGTTCAAGAGAGTAGCCGGCGGTCGAACGAAGCGAACACCGCCGGAGGCTGCGACATCCTCCGGGCTCGTCCACGACTTCTCCCAACCGAATCCTCGAAGAACTGATCGAACGGCGCAAAAGGAGCCGGTCCCCGGTTAGGCAACGTCCACCGGGAAGACTATCTTTTTTTCGCTCGGGGAGATGTCCAGCGAGCCGTCGACTCAGTGCTGGATCGCTGCTCCCAGACTGCCAATCCCAGATCAACTTGGAATCTCAACCATTGTCATCCCGCGGAACGAAAAAACCCTTCGAATCTCTTGATGGACTGCAGCAGTTGACATGTCAACTCCTCGCCGTCGCTTGGGGCCCGGTCGACCTGTCCGATCTATCGAAAATGGTACGAAAAGCGCTGCCTTGCTTGACCAAGCTTGGCAAACCAGGACCTCCCAAGATCACCCAGGCCGTCATCAAGCCGATGATGAGTCAACTGCGAAACATCGGCTACATTCAGCTTCCATCCAGCACCAAATTCCAAATTCGGCCGTCCCTGGGCGATGCGATTCTGAGATCATCGATCCACGAGGGTACGTTCTCGGATCTGGTGGCCATCGTGAACGCATTTCACAAATCACATCGATACTCCTGGGAGCGACATCAGCCTTCAGACAAACTAAAGAAACAACGGATCGCATTCTATCAAGGCGATTTGGAGGGCTACTTCGACCATGCCTCAGAGGACGCGGTCCAAGCACGAACAATGGGCCTGCTGACGCCCTTTGACGAGACCGTCTACGAAGGCCTGCCTTTCGAACTTCAAGATGCCTACTGGCGGGTCTTCGGACCGTCCCTGTTGCACACGGCGAATGGCTCGGCGGCGATGATCGATCACGTCGAAGCTTGGTTGAAACGCTCGTCCCCCGAGGACGAGGCTGCCATTTCGGTGGGTGTCGATTTATTGTTTGCCGCGGGCCGCGTTGCCGCCTTGCAGCCGTTGGCGGAACTGCTGAAACACCAACGCCCCGAAATCCTTGGGCTGGTCTGCCTGCTGCACGGTGATCGAGATCAAGCGATCCAACACTTTGCCACCGCCATGCCAACTGCATCGCGAAAGAAAGGCTCGTCCTCGACGGCATGCCAAACCTTCGCCGGACTTCACTACCCGCTGCTATTGCTCCGGCAGTCCGATCCCCGAGCGACCGCAACGGCTGCAAAGATCATCCAACGACGCATCAAGCAATTGGATGAAGATCTGCTGCAAGGATGTGACGCCGTGTTGAGCGGGTGCGACTTTTTAGGCGACCCGGGACTGGCCCAATCCATCCAAATCAGTTGGACCGATGATGCCTCTCGCCCCTTGGCAACTTTGCTCAGCGGTTATGCGCGTGAAATTTGTTTCAGCACGGAACAAGCAGCCCGTGAACTGAAAAACCTTGCCAAAGTCAGCGAGTTGTATCGCGCCTCGGGAATGGATTGGCTGGCGGCCGAAGCGATGACCCTCGCCAACCGGCTCAAACCAAATCAATCGACTGCGAAAATGATTGCGAAACTGTACCACGCCACCGGCACATCACCGATGGCCGGTCAGTTCGAGCGAACACCCATTTGGAAAACACAACTTGGCGCCTTGCAAGCTTTTGCGGCCAGTTACCAGCCCGCGTCTCCCTCTGCCAAGCAGCCAGGCTCCGCGATACCGGAAGAGCAAAACCGTCTGGCGTGGTTGGTGACCATTGCGACCGATGACCGTCCTCTCGATTGTCGACCGGTTCACCAAAGCTATGGCAAAAAGGGCTGGTCCAAAGGTCGCCCCATTGCTCTGGAGCGAATCCATGACCCGAGTCGACTCGCCGAGTTTGATTTCTTGAAACCTTCGGATCGAAAGATTTGCGGCTCGCTCCGTTGCGACATTTCACGCGATCCCTACGGGTACACGGAACGTTACTACTACTTTGAAACCGCGTTGTTGGTCGATGCCCTGGTCGATCACCCCTGTCTGTTCATGGACGACGACTCCCGATCGCCAATTGAAATTGAAAAGGGTCAGGCTCGTTTGGTGGTCGAGCAATCGCCCGAGGGTGGCGCCACGATTTCCTTGTCACCTCGACCAACATCCCGTGACTGTCATTTGCTGGTGCAACGCGAGAGCACGTCGAAGTTTTCGATTGTTCAATTCAGCGACGCACAGTTGAAACTGGCGTCGATTTTGTCCGACGGTCTGACGGTGCCCGACTCCGCCGTCGATCAACTGCTCGACGCGGTGCGGCCACTGGCACCGATCGCGCCGTTGCATTCGGAGATCGAAGTCGCCGCCGAGGGTGCGGAGCAAGTCGTCGCTGACAGCGCCATTCACGCTCACTTGACGCCTTACGATCAAGGCCTGCAAATCACCTTCTTCACTCGCCCCTTTGGTGACAGTGGCGGTTTCTTCGTTCCGGGTCAGGGCAGTCGAACGGTCGTCACCAAGGTTGACGGTCAGATGCGATCGACTCGCCGGGATTTGGAGGCGGAATCAGACAGCCTTCGTGCGGTGCAAAACGATTGCGACTTCCTGGGTGAGCAGGCCAACGTCGAGGTCATCGATCTGCCCACTGCGGCGGAGGCTCTCGAAGCGCTGCTGGAACTGGAATCGCTGGTGGAAGAATCACGTTTGACGTTGCACTGGCCCAAGGGGCAAGCCTTTCAAATCGCCGGGTCCGCAGATGAGTCGGACTGGAAGATCAAGATCGATGGGGGGCAGGATTGGTTCGCCGCTTCGGGCAAACTGCAGGTGGACAACCAATTGGCCATCGAGATGATGGATCTGCTGGAGATGGCGAGCGCCAGCACATCCCGATTCGTGCAACTCAACGACGGTCGATTTGTGGCGCTCACCGAACACTTTCGCAAGCGACTGGAAACGATGGCCGCGTACACGGATCGCCGCCAAGACGAAGTGCGGTTCCCCACCATTCGCACCACCGCGATCGCCGAACTGACCGGCAACGCTGACCTGATTGCCGACCAACAATGGAAGACGCAGATCAAGCGAATCGAATCGGCCGACCGCGTGCGACCGAAAGTTCCCAAGACGCTGGACGCAGAACTCCGCGACTACCAAGTCGACGGCTTCAAATGGATGACCCGTTTGGCTCACCTGGGCGCGGGTGCCTGCCTGGCCGATGACATGGGATTGGGGAAAACGCTGCAGTGCCTCGCCGTTCTGCTCCACCGCGGCAAGTCCGGCCCGGCATTGGTGGTCGCCCCCACATCGGTGGCCGCCAACTGGGTTTCCGAGATCGCACGCTTTGCACCCTCGCTGCGCCCGGTCCTGTTCAGCGAAGCGGATCGCGAGACGGTCATTGAGTCCTTGGGAAAACGAGACCTGCTGATATGCAGTTATGGTTTGCTGGCCAACGAAGCGGAAAAATTGCAATCCCGACGTTGGCAGACGCTGGTTCTCGACGAAGCCCAGGCGATCAAGAACGCAGACACCAAACGCAGCGAAGCAGCGATGGGACTCGAAGCGGATTTCCGAGTCGTGCTCACCGGCACACCCATGGAAAACCATCTGGGTGAACTGTGGAACCTGTTTCAATTCATCAACCCAGGACTACTCGGTTCCTCGGAGTCGTTTCAAGAACGCTTTGCCGTTCCGATCGAACGCGATCATCGCCGCGACGTCCAGCGACAACTCAAGCAATTGATCGCGCCGTTCATTCTGCGACGGACGAAGTCCCAAGTTTTGGATGAACTCCCACCGCGAACCGAAATCACCGTGCCGATCGAATTGGGTGACAAGGAAGCCGCGATGTACGAAGCCATTCGTCAAAAGGCACTCCAAAACTTGGAGGACAGTGACGACGACCGCCCCATGCACATCAAGATCCTGGCGGAATTGATGCGTCTGCGACGATTCTGTTGTCACCCCGATCTAGTCGACGCCAACGCAGGCCTGAAAGCAGCAAAACTCGAACGGTTTACTGAAACGGTGACGGATCTGATCGAGGGCGGTCACAAGGTGTTGGTGTTCAGCCAGTTCGTCGGCCACCTGCAACTCTTGAGAGACCGACTCGATGAACGTCAGATTTCGTATCAGTACCTGGACGGCAGCACGCCCGCGAAGAAACGCAAGACCAGCGTGGATGCCTTCCAGGACGGCGAAGGCGATGTGTTCTTGATCAGCTTGAAAGCCGGGGGCGTGGGGTTGAACCTGACGGCAGCCGACTACGTGATCCACATGGACCCCTGGTGGAATCCCGCGGTGGAAGACCAAGCGTCCGACCGCGCCCACCGGATGGGACAGCAGCGGCCCGTCACGGTGTACCGATTCATCACCACAGGGACCATTGAAGAACGAATCCTGAAACTCCATGAAAGCAAACGCGACCTCGCCGACAGCCTGCTCGAAGGCACCGAATCATCCGCCAAACTCTCCGCCGAAGAACTCATGAAGTTGATCCTGTAAAGAGAACGCCAGTCGCCGAAAGACGCCTGCCAACCTGACTCGAATCAATCCGTGAGCTCTCCCCCAGCTTCGGAGGTCGTGCACCTTCCGAGACCGCTTTTCGGCGGATTTCCACCTGACGTACCTCTCCCAAAACGAAGTTTGGGAAGAGCGATAAACCAGTGGTCTGTTACAGCTAAAAGTGAGGGTTGATCGTAGTGGATGAGGCCACGATCCTTGGATTGGACGCCAGTTCAGGACTCGTGGCCTCGTCCACTACCCGAAAAACAAGTCGTGACAGACCACTCGCTCGAGCGACGCCGTTCAGGCGTGCGCGAGGGTGAGGGCCGGGCATGGGAAGTGACGCGTGTTCCCCATCCCCGGAGAGCCCCGCACAATTTGAACTTTACAATTTACAATTTCACTTTTTCAATCACCGCCCCGCCTCTCAGCCTCCCCGCCACCAACTCCCCACCGTCCACCAGCGAAGCCTCTCTTCGCCAACCCATTCGCGGCCCGCTTCCGTTGCGGCTTGTCGATTGATTCGTCAACAAGGTTTTCACGCATATAGGATGGGCACTCTTGCCCGTCCAAGTTGCGGATGTCGGCCAAGAGTGGCCAACCTACAGCAAAATCGACAAGCCCGTCGCTCACGGGCGAGGTTCGCAAGTTGTTGCGAGCACGGCACTTCAACTCGGGTCCTGCCCCGCCTGCAGACAACCGGGGCTAACGCCGAATGGCTCACATGAGTATGCCCGATCATTCCTGCCGACCTGCTTAACAGACGCTAGAAAGCCGATCGCACGCACCTCCCCAACCATCGCTCTGCGTCTCTGCGTCTTTGCGTTGAACCAACATCCACCACCCGTCCCAAGAGTGAAACGCCAGGACGCCAACACACTCGAGTCGCCAACGAGACGACTGGGGGGTAGCGTTGCCCGCACGATCAATCATGACAGTCGGATTCCGCGTTGCCGAATCGATCTCGGCTAGCCTTCGTTTCCTTCAACGCTGACGTGGACGGAACCGTTTTCATCAGTGACAGACTGAATCTTGACATCGAGAAAACGCTGCAGCACCTCGATGTGGGTTTGACTGTGCTGCGACAATGGTCCCGTGCGAAATTCACTGCGGTGCCCGTGGCGCGCGGCCAAGCCCATCGGCAACAACAATTGATCGGCCAGGTACGCTCCCACGGGAACCTCGCTGGCCAAGTGGGCTCGAGCCTCACGCAGCGTCGCACGCGCAATCTGCTCCGCTTTGACTCCGATCTTGCCGAACCCAATGATCAATTCACAGACGTTGTCAAACCCCAGTTCGATCATCACGACATTGCCCGGACCACCGGCTCGCGGAACATCGAGCACCTGGAATGCCTTCTTGTCCCATCCGGTTTTTCGTGCGATCAGGTCACACTCCCGTTCACCCACCGATGCTGGAATCCGGGAAACCAGTGCGGTGACCTTCGGTTTCAGTTTCCCGATTCGGTCCGTCAATGTGAGCCCATTCATGCCGGAGGAGGGCGTGACCTTCATCACCATCCGCCCGCCACCGGCAGGGTAAAACCCGTGGGATTCAAGATCGACTTCCACGTTCGCATTCATCCGAGCCAACAACGGCAGGTAGCAACGCCGAAAGAAATCAAATGGCGGCGCCCAAGCCGCGTGCGTCCCACCGCCAATCTCGATCGTCGAGGGTGCATCCGCATGCAGAAGAACCGGCAGGATGGTCTGCGCAACCAGGATCGCACTGCCCGCCGAACCGACTTCAAAACAATGGTCGCCGCCGGACAATTCCCCAGGCACCAACGTCAATTCATTCGAACCCAATTGGTCTCCGCTGACGTCGCCCGAACAAACCTGCTTGATCGCCCGCACACCTGCCAGATGCTGACGCAGCAGCCCCGGTTTCTTGCGACCGCCGCGAATGTTGGTGAGGCGAATGGGTTGCCCCGTGACCGCCGCGAGGGCGAGCGAAGAGCGGACAATCTGCCCGCCCCCTTCGCCCTCGCTTCCATTGATTTCAATCATCTGCTTTGCTCGCATCCTTGATCACGAAACGGGCTTTCAAACGAGCCACTTCGCTCGCCAATCCAGCGGACTTGACCGAACGCAGGACCTCATTGAAGTCCTTGTAAGCGGCGGGGGCTTCGTCGATCGGGTACTTCCGGCAATTGCTCAAGATGTCGTTGGAATCAAATTCCGCGTCCACCGTCGCTTGATCCAGCACACGCTTGGCATGACGACGCCCGAGTGTCCGTCCCGCACCATGGTTGACGCTGTAACAAGACGCCGACGCACCTTCCTCAGCCACCATCACCGCTGACCCATCGCGTGGATTCCCCGGCAACAAAATCGGGTGTCCCGATTTTGCAAACGGAGTGTTGGCAAGCGAATGGTGGCCACCCGGCATCGCTCGCGTGGCTCCCTTTCGATGCACCCAGGCTGGTCGATTGTCCACGATTTCCTTTCGAGCGATGTTGTGACTGATGAAGTAAACCAAGTTCCCGCGGGTTCCCGGAATCACTTCTTGGAACGCTTCCAGTACGAGAGCATTGATCAGCAAATGGTTCACGGTCGCAAAGTTCGCTCCCAACGCCATGTCATCGAGGTAGTCATTCGCTTCCTCGGTTCCCAAAGGAGCGTAAACCAATTGGCGATCGCCCGCAGGCAGCGGAATCCCCCACCGATCAAACTTGTCTTGCAAGGTACGGAATTGGCCCGAGGCCAAGTTGTGACCAAACCCGCGAGATCCACAGTGCGACAAGAACGCAACGTTTCCATCGATCAGACCAAACGTCTGAGCCACTTCACGGGCGCGGTCGTTGTCGCCCACTTCCACGACTTCGCATTCACCAAAGTGGTTCCCGCCTCCATACGACCCCAGTTGCTGCATCTTGTCGCTGAAGTTGCTCATGTGGCGATGCCCCAGGATCGATTCGAGTCGACTCTCGAGTGCCAACCCCGTGTCATCGTGTCCGACATGATGTGAGTCTTCACATCGGAATGCCCATCCGGTCGGGATCCCAAGAGCGCGGCACACATCGTCGCTTGCCCCTTCGGTCACCAATTGCTTCCCGAGGGTTCGGTTGACATGCCGTGCCTTGGTCACGCTGCGCTGCCCCTTCCCAGCCCCCGTCGGCGTGCGCTGGCAGATCGCCGAAATCAACGCTCGACGAACCTTGCGGTCCTCGATCGCTTCGGCAGGAAGATCCAATTGCAACAAGCTCATCGAACACTTGATGTCGACACCAACCGGACCTGGGTAAATGTGAGTGGGCGAAACCATCACGCAACCCACTGGTGCTCCGTAACCGCAGTGCGCGTCGGGATTCAAAACCAGATCGGTGACCCCGGGGGCCAATCGCGAATTGACGGCTTGCTGCAAACACAAGTCGTCGAAGGTTTCGCGAATGGACTCGGTTCCGAAGACCCGAATCGGCGCGGTCGTTTCCGTCCGCAGCAACGCGGTCGCTTCGCCGGTCGAAACCATTCCGGGGCCGGAGTACTTGAATCGCGAATTCGGGGTGGAGCGAGTCTTGGTGGATGTGGTCATGGAAGCCTCGTGCTGGAGAATTTCGAATGCTGTGGTTGGTTTCTTAACGCATCCCCCGTGCCAAACCCCCGGCAAAGAACGTAAGACGCATCACCACAATGACTTACAAAAACACAGCTCAATTCACGGGAGTGGGCAACACACCCAAGACTTATCCAAACCGCTCGCCAGTTATACTGTGGGATATGAACAAGAAATGCGTTGTTATCGGCCTACTCGGCGTCCATCTCGACCAACCCCGCAAATCTCGCGATCGGTGGGGCACCTGGCGCCCCTCGGTGGCGATCTGCCAGCAGGATGACTTGATCGTCGATCGGTTCGAACTGATCGCCGAACGTCGTTACTCCAAGCTGGCCGACCAAGTCGTCCAGGACATCGAGACCGTCTCCCCTGAAACGTCCGTGCGAGTGCATCCGATCGCATTGAAAGACCCGTGGGATCTGGAAGAGGTCTACGCGGGACTGCATCAGTTCTCTCGCGACTACGCCTTCGACACGGACGCCGAAGACTACTTGGTTCACATCACCACCGGGACCCACGTCGCACAAATCTGCCTGTTCCTGTTGACGGAGTCCCGCCACTTGCCGGGGCGTTTGATTCAAACGTCGCCGCCGCCAGCGAGAGGTCGATCCAAGCAACAGGAGGCGGCCTCGGTTCAGGGAACGTTCCAGATCATCGACTTGGATCTGTCCCGCTACGACGAACTGGCCAAACGCTTTGGTCAAGAACAAGACGAAGCACGCTCCATCCTCAAACACGGCATTGAAACCAAGGACCCGTCCTTCAATGCACTGATTGACCGGATCGAGCGAGTGACTCTGGCGACGAAGGCACCGATCTTGATGTCCGGTCCGACTGGGGCTGGCAAAACGCAGCTTGCCAAACTCGTTTACGAACTCAAGCACAGCCGGCGACAGGTCAGCGGCCCGTTCGTCGAAGTCAACTGCGCAACGATCCGAGGCGAACAGGCCATGTCAGCGTTGTTCGGTCACACCAAGGGAGCCTTCACGGGAGCGAGCTCGGCACGTGCGGGACTGCTAAAATCCGCCGATGGCGGCATGCTGTTCCTCGACGAGATCGGTGAACTGGGACTGGATGAACAAGCGATGATGCTGCGGGCGATCGAGGAGAAAGAATTCACGCCGGTCGGGTCCGACCAAAGCATCCACAGCGACTTTCAATTGATCGCGGGAACGAATCGTGATTTGATCGCAGAAGTCAGTGCGGGCAGGTTTCGCGAAGACCTGCTGGCAAGAATCAACCTTTGGTCGTTTCGATTGCCCGGCCTCCATGAACGGCGAGCCGACATCGACCCCAACCTGGACTACGAGCTGCAGCAGTTCACGCGTGACTCCGGACAGAAGGTCACGATCAGCAAAGAGGCTCGAAAGGCGTTTGTCGATTTCGCCATGGATCCCGCCACACCTTGGAACGCCAACTTTCGCGATCTCAATGCGGCCGTGACGCGAATGGGCACGCTTGCCGAAGGCGGACGCATCACGATCGAATTGGTGACCGAGGAAATCGCCCGCTTGCGATCCAGTTGGCAGGTCGCCGATGCCCACCGCGAGGACACGTCCATCTTGGCCAGCTGCTTGGACGAAACCCAAGTCTCGAAGCTGGATCGCTTCGATCGCGTGCAACTTGCCGATGTCATTCGGGTTTGTCGCGAAAGCCGATCACTGTCACACGCCGGCCGAACCCTGTTTGCCGAGTCACGTAAAGCAAAGGCCAAACCCAACGACGCCGACCGCTTGCGAAAGTACTTGCAACGTTTCGGCTTGAGCAGGAACGAACTGCTCTGAGCGTGGGACGCTGGTCTCGGGGCTTCCGCTCCGAGCTAAGCAGGTACGCAGGTGTCATCGGGTATGTGAGCCGCTGGCGTTAGCCACGGTTTTCACGCACAACCGGGGCTAACGCCCAAACGGCTCACATGGTTGTGCTTGATCACTCCTGCCGACCTGCTTAGTGTTGACGGCGCCTCGGGGGCGAATTTGCGTCCAAGGCTCCGACGGAGACCTCGTGGATCGAGGTCGTGCAGTTTTTAAGTGCAGTGCTCATCAAATCTTGCGAACCCCGCCCGTGAAACGGGAGGGGTCGAGAAACGAGCCTTCAGCGAGGTTTTCGGGGGAGGGCAATTCATACTGCGATCCCATGCTCGTGCCCCCTCCCTCGCGGACGCCTGAACGGCGTCGCTCGACCTCCCCTGAAACTTCGTTTCAGGGGGGGTGCGACAAGTGAAAACCCGCTCAAAAACGGCATCAAAAAACTGCACGGCCTCGATCGCTCGGGGTGGAAGCCCCGAGATGGCTGCGCAAGCTTCAGTCAGACGAATCCTTCTTTCCCCTTGCCATCCAAGCGTCAGCGACCACGGTGTCCCAGACCAACTGAATGACGTGGTAGATGATCATCGGCAACACGCTGACCCCCAGGTCCATGGATGTTTGCAAGCCAATCGCGAGCGTCTTCTGGCTGGCGGAGAAACCCACGGCGATCTGTGTCTCGGGGCCGCGTCCCAGAACCCAACGGGTCAATAGGATTCCGGCCAGCAAACACAGCAGGTGAATCACCGAGGCAGTCGCGATCAGTTGAGCAAAGACCGCCATCCCGCCTTCCTCGGTGATCGAGGCCAGCTTGTCGGCGGTGGTCACGGCACCGAACACCACCATGGTCAGGATGCCGCCCTGCGCTGCCCAAGACAGCCTTGGCTTGGTTCGATCCGCCCACTCGGCCCACCCCCCAAGACGCATGCACTGGGCCAAGGTCAACGGAGCCACCACCACCAATCCCAACTTGACCGCTTGCTCCGCCAACGTCTGACCGCCCGCTCCAGCGGCCTCGGCCGTCACTGCCGATCCAGCCACCGCCTGCAGACCACGGGTGAGTTCCACCACGGCTTCGGTTTCCGACACCCACCACCATCCCAATGGGATTACACCCACGCAGGCGAGATTGGTCACCACCGTCGTCAACATCGGAATCGAATCGTCCCCCCCGGCGCGGCGTGTCCACACCATCGCCGACGCAAGCGTGCAAGGCACCAACGAAGCGACGTAGAACGACAACCTCCATTCCGGCGCCATCCACCCTGCAATCCACCAGGCCGCCACAGGAACCGCCAGCGTGTTGAGGCTGACCGCGGCCAGCACCGCCATGGGGCGCCGCACCGCATCCGTCACCGATCGCAACGGCAGCGTCATCCCCGATGCCCACATGACAGCAAACACGACCGCGCCGCGAAGCCATTCCTGCTCCGCGACCGGACGAAGCACGTCAGCGGCGGTGAATCCAATCGCGAACAAAACCGCCAACGTCAGAAGAAACCCGTGCCGTCGTCCCCAGGCAAAAATCGGATTCATTCGGATCAAGCCTGGTTGGCTGCGGCGTGCTTCGCTGCTTCCACCGCTTGGGCGATCACGTCGCGAGATTTCTGGCAACCTTCCGCGGCGACCTGCTCAGCGGGCAGCTTCCAATAACCTGGGTTGAACAACTCCAGCGAGAACGTGCCGACGAATCCGTTGCGAAGCAACATCGCAATCGTGCCCACCAAGTCACACACCCCGTCGCCCGGATACACCCGGTCTTTGTCCGCGATGACATCGATGCCGGGCTGGCCGGGATAGTCGTTGATGTGGAACAACGGCATGCGGGACGCTTCGATCATCCCCAGTGACGACATCTCATTGCCGCCTTTGTAGATGTGATAGAAATCCGGCAGCACGGCGGCGGACGGATGAGCGGCGGCCGTCGAAACGTAGGCCAACTCCGCCAGGCGATGCAGCACCGGCGAGAACCCCCAGAGCTCCAACAACGGAGTCACTCCCATCGTGTCACCAAGCTCCAAGATGGCCCGGTAACGTTCGCCGATCGTCTCCAGTGAAGGTGCCCCGTCCTCACCAAGTTCTTCGGTTCGGTGAACGCCAATCGGAGGCGCTGCCATTTGTTTGCCACCGAGCGATGCCACCAACTCCATGTCCCGCTTGGCTTCGTCCAAACCGGCTTGGCGTTCCGCCGGATCATCCACGATCCAACGGGCAAATCCGATCGCACCGACAACATTCAGTCCTGCGTCGTCGAGCTGCTTCTTCAAATCGGAAACGCTGCCGCCCCCGTCGACATAGCTTCGCAGGTCACGGATCCACGGTTCGATGCCATCAAATCCGGCTTTCGCAACGACCTCGATTTGCTGGGGCACGGTCAAGTTGTGCCCGCGAAGCGTGCTGGTGTTCATCGCCAGCGGTGGCACTGGAATCATGTCCATCAAATTCGTCTTGGCAGCAAGCATTGTGCGTGACTCTCCCGCGAGAAGTTGAGTGGCGGGCAAAGCCGCCGCTGCGACAGTGGAGGCCGCCAACAACGCTTGGCGACGAGGAATGGGGTTCGACATCAAGGCAGCATCCTGAGGAATGAAAACCCACAGTGTATTTCAATCCGAGGGCGAGCGGTCGGTTTCCCACGAACCGCCGATGGTTTGGGTCATTCTGCTACTTCACGAGTCGCTTGCAACCGAGAATGGCTCGGGTAGCAAAACTCGTCAAGAGTTTCGATTGGCAGCGCGAATCCCCGAAAGTCTTGACGACTTGCGCTACTCGGGATCTGCGCAAGCCGCCCCGAGCAGGTCGTAACTCCACTGCCGTGTGCGCCCACCACCGGATGGAGAAGGGTTCGGGTAGCGAAACTCGTCAAGAGTTTCGATTGGCAGCACGAATCCCCGAAAGTCTTGACGACTTTCGCTACTCGGGATCTGCGCAAGCCGCCCCGAGCAGGTCGTAACTCCACTGCCGTATGCGCCCACCACCGGATGGAGAAGGGTTCGGGTAGCGAAACTCGTCAAGAGTTTCGATTGGCAGCGCGAATCCCCGAAAGTCTTGACGACTTTCGCTACTCGGGATCTGCGCAAGCCGCCCCGAGCAGATCGTAGCTCCACTGCCGTGTGCGACCACCACCGGATGGAGAAGGGTTCGGGTAGCGAAACTCGTCAAGAGTTTCGATTGGCAGCACGAATCCCCGAAAGTCTTGACGACTTGCGCTACTCGGGATCTGCGCAAGCCGCCCCGAGCAGATCGTAGCTCCACTGCCGTGTGTGACCACCACCGGATGGAGAAGGGTTCGGGTAGCGAAACTCGTCAAGAGTTTCGATTGGCAGTGCGAATCCCCGAAAGTCTTGACGACTTGCGCTACTCGGGATCTGCGCAAGCCGCCCCGAGCAGGTCGTAACTCCACTGCCGTGTGCGCCCACCACCGGATGGAGAAGGGTTCGGGTAGCGAAACTCGTCAAGAGTTTCGATTGGCAGCGCGAATCCCCGAAAGTCTTGACGACTTGCGCTACTCGGGATCTGCGCAAGCCGCCCCGAGCAGGTCGTAGCTCCACTGCCGTGTGCGACCACCACCGGATGGATCCGGCACAAATCGGGATCCGCCATCCGATGTTGGATCGCAAACCGTTTCGGTTTGCCCATGCAAAGAACTTGCCAGCATTTTTTCCGCCGTGTACTTGGTCCCCAAGTCGGCGTCCGGATGCTCCTTCGCAGCGGCAGCCGACATCCTCACCGCCCAGTCGAATCGAACAGCAGGGAGCGGGTTCTCATCTGCCGCGGTGCCGCCTGTTTCCAACACTTGCACGCTGACGCTGAAGTGGCTGCTGCCGGCACAGCCGACTCCCAGGATCGTCGGCACGCCTTCGATGGTCTCGGTCGACAACTGTTGAAGTGCTGGCGAGGCGGGCCAATCCTGGTCGGACGAGCCTTCTTCGCTGCGAGCTTCGCACACCTCGCCCGATTCAGACTGCCAGCGAACGACGTGAGCGTAGCGATCCTGCTGCCACTCAAACCGAATTTGCAAACTCCCGTTTTCGGTTTGCAGCTGGTGCGCGGGTGGAGTCGAGATGGATGAATTCATGGATGTGTGTTCCAGGCTGGATGGCGGGTGACTCAGGCGACTTCGACCGGCGAGGTTGCGAAACGCTGCATCAATCGCAGTCCGTCTCCCTGGCTCTTTTCGGGGTGGAATTGCGTCGCGATCAAGTTGCCACGACGCACGGCAGCACAAAACTCGCCGCCGTAGTCACAGGTCAGCGCAATCACCGACGGATCGGTCGGACGAACGTAGTACGAGTGAACAAAGTAAAAATGAGTTCCGGATGGAATGCCCAGATCGGCCCCCGCCGATTGAACGTCGACCGCGTTCCATCCCATGTGCGGGACCTTGTATTCCACCGGCAATTCAAACGGGACCACGTCGCCAGCCAACACCCCCAGGCCTTCGTGGGTGCCGCCTTCCAGCCCCTGCTCAAACAACATTTGCAGGCCCAGGCAGATTCCCAAAAAAGGTTTGCCCGACGCGATGAAGTCCTTGATCGGTTTTTCCAAATCGCGGCGACGAATTTCGCCAATCGCATCCCCAAACGCTCCCACGCCCGGCAGAATCAACCGTTCGGCCGCCGCGATCTGGCTGGCGTCACTGGTGATCTCCGCTTCCACGCCCGAACGCTCCACCGCCTTTTGGACGCTGCGGAGGTTTCCCATTTGGTAGTCAACGATGGTGATCATGGGTGCCAATCTCAAAAAGCGGTTTCGCGGAAACGGGGTTACGAGAGGACAAAGTCAGTGGAACGGTGTGCCGTCGGTCGTTTTACAACATCAGCTTGCCAGTCCTAACCCGACGCACGACGGCGAATTGATTTTGTTGTCGGTTGGCCACTCTTGGCCGACATCCACCACTCTGAGGGCAAAAGTGCCCATCCTACATGCGTTGTAACGTCATTGACGACCAAATCAGCAGCCTGGTGAGCGAGTGATCCCATCGAATCAGTTCGCCCGCATGGCCGCCAAAACGGTCGTGAAGGGAACGGATTCACAGACACCAAAGCCGAAATGCCGGTTCACGCGAAAACGCATGAAAGCGGGCGTGTACAAGCCACACAGGAATTTGGCCCGATCGATCGGATCTGAAAAGAGGTCGGGATACTCGGCCATCGCATCTGCCATCGCTTTGGAGGCCGAATCGCCGATCGAATCGGGTGGATTCAGCTGGGTATCCCACGGCCCCTCGCCGCGACAGGCCGAACATTTCCCGCAGGGCCGCGAGCGACGGGAACCAAAATGAGCCGCCATCGAGACCGGCAAACACTCGCTGCAGGCCAAGAAATCCATCATCGAATCGATTCGCTGCTGCGTCGCATCCATCGACGCGTCAAAGCGTTTCAGCAAGTGCTTCACCGTCGCCGCGGGCCGAGCAATCCGCTCGACCCAGCGGTACCCGTGCATCAACTCAGACGATTCCAATTCAATGATCCCGGACAACGCCAACGCCTCGAGCGCCGCGACCAGGCGAATCCGGGACACGCCATATTGCCGCGTCGCCAGAACCAAGTTGACGCGATACGCCCGCTTGGCTTTGACCAACGACGCCACAATCGCTTCCGCAGCCTCCGGGTCAATCGCTTCACTCCGCGAAACAATTTCCGAAATCTCGCACCTCGGTTTGACTCGGTAGACGTCGTACCGAGCGGGCAGCAGTTCCAGGCATCCACGTTGGCGCAACTGGATCATGAACGTCCCCAGCACGCCGGCAGACAAATTCACTTCCCACGCCAGTTTGCCAAGCGCCAAATAAAACGAATCCGGTTGGCCGATCAATCGATCCAACAAACGTTCCACGGACGCCTTCGTCGGCCAGTCGCTGCACGGCAAATTGCGAATCGCGACTTGGTCTTCGGGAACCAACCACGTCTGACACTGCGTCGCTTTGCCATCGCGACCGCCCCGCCCGATCTCTTGGCTATACCCTTCCAATGAGGACGACGGGTTGTAGTGAATCACTCGGCGAACGTTGGCTTTGTCCACCCCCATGCCAAACGCAACTGTGCCGACCAAAATGCCTTGGTTGGATTCCAAAAACCAGTGCTGGATCGCATCGCGCTGTTCGCCGGTCAATCCTGCGTGGTACGCCATCGCGGAAAGACCTGCTTCGTTCAGCGATTCTGCCAGTTGCTCGGCGGTTCGACGACGAGTGACGTAAACAATCGTGACGCCCTTGCTTCGGGACTTGGCCGCCGCCCGAAGCTGTTCCAGCAAGCGTTCATCCCGCTCTCGAGAGGTCACCTGGGTGCACTGCAGGTGCAAATTCGAACGATGTGTCGGCAGCTTCACAACATCGGTTCGCTCCAACCCAAACGCGGACCGAATTTCACGCACGACTCGCGTCGGCGCCGTCGCAGTCAACGCTAGCACTTGCGGGATGCTGTGCTCCTCCACCACGTCCGGCAACCGCAGGTAATCGGGACGAAAGTGGTGCCCCCACTCACTCATGCAATGGGCTTCGTCGACCGCCAACATCGAGATCGGTGTCTCACCCAAGACCGCACGAAAACGCTCGTTAAAAAAACGTTCTGGGGAAACGTACAGCAACTTGCAGTGCCCCGATCGAACACGTTGCAAGTCCAAACGCAGCTCTTGCGGCGACGCGGAATGGTCCAGCCTTGCCACCTCGATGCCTCGCCGTTTCAGCGAGTCGCCTTGGTCTTTCATCAAAGCGACCAAGGGCGACACCACGACGGTCAGGTGAGGCAAACATTGGCTGACCAATTGGTAGCACAAGCTTTTGCCACTTCCCGTTGGCATCACCGCGACCACATTGCGACCGTCAAACAGTCGTTCAATGACCTTCCGTTGAGGCGGCAGCAAACGCTCGAACCCAAAGGATTCCTTCAACACCCGCTCGGCGTGAGCCCAGCGGGTGGAACGCAAGCTTGAATCAGGCAAAGCGTCATCGGCGTCCGTGCCCGTTTCTACCATCGTGCCTCATCATCTTCCATTAAAACAGTGTCGGTGCATTCAGTTCCGCTGCCAACACCTCGTCCACCGCGTCTTCCCGACGCAAGAAATCATCGACCGAAGTCTCGACTGCGATGGGTTCAGCCCCCGCGACAGCCTGAGCGGCTTCGTTGGCCATGCGATTGATCTCGTTGATCACGAGCAGCGCATCGAGCGAAGTCACTTCCCCATTGCCGGAAACATCCAGGAACCCTGGGAATGACTCCAGACTGCCGACATCCATCGGTCCGGGACCGTTGGCTTGCAAGTGGTTGATGATTCGCAGTGCATCCAGCGGTGCAACGGATTGGTTGGAATCGACATCATAACGGTTGCGGCCGTTTTGAAACGGTGTGGTCCCCATCGCAACCGTGTAAGTGAATTCAACATCCGTCGCCAATGGGCGAGGGCCGAATTCCAATGCACGAGCCGTCAACTGATAAACACCGGTATCCAAAGGCCCCGGAGTCCCCGTCAACGTCTGCGTTTCGATGTCGTATTTCATCCAGCTTGGCAACGTGCCTGATTCACCGAAGATGCGGATCGAGAAGTTGCCGCCTTCCGGATCGCTGACCATGTTATCGGGCAATTGCATTTCCAGGTACTGGCCACTGACCAACGCTCGGTCTTGGAACGTCGCATTGGCGAGCGACATGTCAAACACGGGTGGCTCGTTGACGTTGTTGACCTGGACGGTGAGGGTACGGTCCGTCGACGTTGTGCCGTCGTCCGCACGAACCACCAATGTCAACGGAGGGGCCCCCGGTACATCCGCATCAAAGACCGCGTTGGGACGAACGCGAAGCAAACGCGAATTGGGATCCAAATCAAAGTTCCCAAAACCGGTGCCGCCAACCAATTGAGCCGTGACCACATCCCCATCGGGATCCGTCACACCAATCCGGCCGACAATCACCCACGCCTCACTCGAACTGGGAGCACCGTTGGGATAGGGCACTTCCGAAACAACCACACGCTCGGTGGTGATGCTGGGACTTTCGTTCTGGTTGAGGACTTCCACCAGCAAGGTTGCGGTGACGGGAAGGACGGAGCTATCCACCGTGTCCGTGATTCGGAAACTCAACGAATGAACCGCTTGATCCTCGTAATCCAATTCCACGCCAGAGGCGATTTGCAACGTTCCTGTTCCCGCATCTGCGCCGGTTCCAGCCACAAATTCAAACAATGAGTTCGAAGGCCCATCCAGCCATTCAATGCTGTGATCTTGAGGACGTTGCTCAGGATCCACCAACGTCAAGATTTGATCGACCGAAGGAATGCCGCCTTCATTGAACTGCACCACCGTGGGCTGCAACCTCGGTGATTCATTCACATCCAACAAGGAGATTTGAATGTTCACCGTTTCCGCCAAAGGTGGACTGCCGTTGTCGCTGACACGAAGTCTCAACGTCATATTTGGGAACGACTCATAGTCCAATTCAGCACCTGGCAACAACCGCACCGCACCTTCTTGTGTGACACGCAGGAAGTTGGCCGCGCTTCCGCCAACAACTTCGAAGTGATGCGTCTGGCCTTCGTCGGGATCGCTGACTTCCAACCGGAACAGTTCTCCGGTCGCGACTTCTGGCAACGTGAACTGCGTTTGTGAAATCGTCGGCCGATCGTTCTCGTTGAGAACCAAGATCAACTGTTCGACGACATTCTCTGCTGGAATCGCTGCGTCATCACTGACACGAACCAACAACGTTCGCTGTGTGTTGTTTTCGAAATCCAAGCTGCCGGCATTCAACAACGTCACCACCCCGGTCACCGGGTCAACGCTGAAATCATCCTGAGCTTCGCCACCGACCAACTCAAAGGACAACTGTTGGTTGTAGGCGATGTCGGGATCAAACGCTTGGATCCGTCCAATTGCAGAACCTGCCGGCACGTCTTCGGTGACCACCAAAGGCGTGTCCTGCACGACCGGCGCCTCGTTGATATCCCGCAGCGAAATCGTGATGCGATTGGTTGTTTTCGCACCCGCGGCATCGGTGATTCGCATTGAGATGATTCGATTCGGTTCCGTCTCAAAATCTAAATCGGCGTCGCCGGTCACGGTCAAGTTCCCCGTTCCTGAATCGACCACCAGCCCGGCTGAATTCCCACCGATGATTTCGTACAGCAGCGGCACGCCACCATCGACCGGCTGATCCGCATCATCGGCTTGCTGAACAATGATCTCCGTTCCAACCGGCAAATTCTCGTCGACCAAGATCACTTGGTCAGAGGTTTTCGGAAGCGTGTTGACGCGGAACACATCTTCAAAGACATAGTTCTCAAAGCGTGACACGGTGAAAGGATGTTCGGCGGTGCCGAGCAGGGCGGTCGCCCCCGTGCCCGTTTGAACCTGCAAGTCATAGTTGCCCTCAAACAACGATCGCAATTCATAGATGCCGTCTTGATCGGTTTCCGTGGACGCTTCGCTTTGCACGTAGGTCAATCGATCAAAGGCACCAAACGTTGTCCCACCGGTGATCGTGGTGTCCGAATAGGCTTCGACACGAACAATCTCATCAAAGGGCACCGACAAGCTCACCGTTTCGCGGCGACCGTTGACCAACACGCCACTGACAGCGGTGGCGATCAAATCACCGTCGGCGTTGTAGGCGTCCAGACGTCCGTAAGAAACCAGTGACGTGAAGGCACTGCCGAGCGCATCGATGGACACGGATTTGACGGGGCGATAGAAATCAAACCGCAAGCGGTTGTAGGTTGTGAACTGCTGGAAACCACCGTCGCTGAAGACGCGGTTGCCACTGATCCGACCGCTCAAGTACTGGCGTTCTGCCAACACAGGCGTGTTCGAGAAAAGGCTCCCACTCGTGCTGGTGATCGTGACACCTGGATACTCGTTGGTCAGCACATACGTCAGATCCTGGACCGTGGGGTCCAGCGGATCAAACGGTGGGACCACATCATCGGGTTCCACGACAAATGTCAAATCGTCCAAGCGGTCATTGTCGTTGGTGTCAGCAAAGACGGTGATCCCCTGACCGGGCAACCGCAAATCCGCCGGGGCCCCGTTCGCGATGGCGCCCGCGGAAGGTGCCAACAAAATCTGCCCGCGAACACCGCCAACGAAGTTGCTTTCTCCAATGTGGTTGAGCAACCGGTCCGCAAGCGCAGGCTGCGAAACCGACGATGCCAGCAGCTCATGCTTGCCGCCAGTTTCAAAATCCACCGCTGATCCATCGGCGGCATCAACCGGTGTTCCGAAAACCCAATCTTCCGGCGAAGACCCGATGGAATCCCCGAGTCGACCGACGTAACCGTACCCATCGGCTTCCACCACCGTTCCGCCTGGTGGCAATACGTAACTGCGTGAGGTCGAACTGATGTTCTCCGCAAACAGAATCGGTGCGTAAGCGAAGTTATCACCAAAGATATAGTCTTGGATCGAGACCGCATCCATCACGTGCCAAGTCGACAACAAACCACCTTCGTCCGCTCGTTGGTCGTCATCGGTGTCAATGTCATCCCCCAACGCTGGTGGGACATCGGTTTGAATCAAGAAGTAGCCGCGGTTGTCAAAGGTCCGAAACAAGGAACCGTTGTTGGACTCATCCGAATAAATCCCGTCGGGCAACCCCAAGAAACCGGACTGATCGCTTTCCAGAACTCGCGAACCAAACGCGGCTTCGTAAGTGTTGCCTTCCTGCAGCAGAACCAGGAAACCATTGGCCCCAAAGGTTTGTCCCGACAGGTCGATGATGGTTTCAACCGATCCTTCGTTGGAGCTGTCTTCTGAAATCGCAACAAAATACGTCCCGTTGGCCAATCGCTCGTTCGGTGTGCCTCGCAGTTCGATGTACTGATCACTGAGGTTGCTGAAGTCTGCGGTGAAGCCAGCGTCGATCATCAATTCATTGATCACCGGCTGATTCAAATCCACCGACAACACTGGGGGCAACACACGGACCCCCACACTTTTCAGCGGCAGATCGCCCCACGCGGGATCCGACAAGTCACGATCCACCGAAATCTCAAGATCGATGTTGGTGATCACGTTGACGGGATTGTCAGCGTCCGGTGACACCAACACACGGCGGACTTGGTCCCAATCGTCCGGCGTGAAGACGAGCTGGTTGGTTTCCAGGGTCACACCGGGATTGCTTCCGCCGGGCGCCGAGACACCCAGATTGAAAACGACGTCAGCCTCCGGACGTCGGTTCAAGGTGACTTCCACCACATCGGGACCAATGGCACCGCCGACCACCGTCAGCCCTTCTTGGCCCAAGGCTCCCACACCTGATTCCGGGTTGCTCGGACGAACTCGGAATCCGATCACGTCCTGTGAGATTCCAAATTCCAAACCGGCAACGGTTTGGAATTCTGTCACTTCCACATACTGAGAGTTGTTGCCCGTCGTCGGACGTGTCAGCGCCACCGGCTTGATCGGTTGACTGACGAAAAACGAATCGGTCACCTCCCCCGTGTCGACATCCACCAAAATGGTCGACACCAAATCGGTGTCATCAGCGTCGAACATGGTCACGTAGGTGCTGTCCGCCGGCAGCCCTGCCGTGAGATCCGAACCAGCCAAACTCATCGTGAACGTGTCCACGCTTCGCGACGAATAGGACAGCGTTTGGCCGTTTCCAAACAGGTCAAATGCAAAGAACTCATTGTCCGTGTCGTCGAAACCAATCAACCTTCGATTGACAGGATCAAACGTGATGTCCGCGACCGATGCCAACCCCGAACGTCCCCCACCAATCAAAGTCGCTTTGGCCGTGTTCACATCCAGCTGCGCCAGACGACGCAACGAATTGTCACCACCACCTCTCACCAAGGTGTAGACACTGTCCGTCACGGCGTCGTAAGCCACCCCGCCAACGATGTCGACGTTGGTGGTGCCCAAGCGAGTGATCTCACCATTGCTGGGGTTGATCCGAAACACTTCGTTGGCACGAGTGTCCACCGCCAGCAAATCACCGTCATTGATTCGCGTGATGCCATCGAGCCGACTGACGATGGGCTGCCCGAGCAACTCCACCACACGTTTGTTGTCGACCTCGTTCGTTCCAAACTGGAACGCTTGCGACGCGCGAACATTCACTCCGGATTCATCCGTCACGGTTTCCAACAAACCAAACGAAGCTTGCGGGGCGGTTTGAACCAAGCCTTGTCCCGGCAACACCCGAACGTGGTATTCCCCCGCTGGCAACTGCGAGAACGAGAAGATCCCCGCGGAGTCCGTCAGGACTGACTCTTCGCCCTCATCCATGAGTCCATTGACGTTCTCATCCAAGTAAACACGCACGTCGGCAGCACCGTCTTCGGTGGCCTGTTGCATGCTGTCTTGGTTGAGATCCAAAAACACTTCGCCACTGATCGCCGCCAACAGATGACGGCTCTCCAGCGTCTCCATGCGGCTGCGTCGCCGCCTGGAACGTTTCTGACTTTCCGAGCGTGTGCGAGCTTTCTTCGCTTCGGTGCGGGACAGAGAAGGTCGAGCTTTCCAAGTGGTGCGTTTCATGATGAGACCAGCCGTTCACGTGCGATGAATCCCCTAATCAAGGGATTGGATAATGCTCCTCAGAATAAATGTACGCCCCCCATCAAACAACATAGAACACCCCGTTAACCCAAAAGACCGGAATATTCGCTCCCATTAGCCCTTCGAAATGAGCAAACGGGAACGAAATCGAGTTCGGATTGGTCGGTTTCTGGCAGTTATGCCTCAGCGTTTCAGCAAACGAAAGCTGGTCCGGCGAGTTGGACGATGCGTAGAATCGCCCCGCTCTCCAACCGCCGACTTGGTTGGCTGGCGTCCGGGGCACCCCCGTTCCTCATCGTTCCCATTCCGCGTCCGGACGTTCGCCAACGTGATCCATCTCCAACGTGACGAATGCAGTCGTGCCTTGATTCACGGCACCCCCCTTCCGATCGCCGACGGAATTCCGATGAGTTTCTCCTTCAGAACAACCGCTCGAACCGCAACGCTGATGTTGCTGGCCTTGTTGTCTGGAGTTCACCATAGCCCGCTGGCTTCAGCCCAAGACGGTGCCCCCGAACGAAATGTCATCGGCAGTGGCTCACGCCTGGAAGGACCTCGCTCCGGAGCCATGCTGCCAACGTCCGACCAAGTCGACGTGGCACGGGATCGCTTGTTCGACGAGTTGTCCGAAGAAGTGGAGCACTTTGACCGGTTAGGCAACCTGGTCCGCCGGGTCAGTCACTTGGTCAAACCCAGCGTGATCCACATCGAGGCCCACAAGACTCAGGGCAGCGGAGCGACCGCTGAATCGTTTGATGAAGCTGGCAGCGGTGTCGTTCTCGACGTTGCTGGGGAATCTTGGGTGTTGACCAATCGTCACGTCATCAAAGGGGCTGCCGCCGATCAAATCGTGATGCGAACCAGTGATGGCCGGCGTTGGGTGCCCGAAAAGATCTTGATGGATCCCAACACCGATGTCGCGGTCATGAAACTGTCGCCCTCCATCGCGGGGATCGAATCGGCCGAACGAGATTCCATCCGTCGCGGGACCAGCTCGTTTGCCAAGATGCCACCGGCGGCTCGATTGGCCAACAGCGACCAAGTTCAAATTGGTGACTTCGTGATTGCGATCGGCAGCCCCTTCGGACTCAGCCACTCGGTCACCTTCGGAATCCTGAGTGCCAAAGGACGCCGTGATTTGTCGCTCGGCGAAGAGCGAATCGACCTGCAGGATTTCTTCCAAACCGATGCGGCCATCAACCCAGGCAACAGCGGCGGCCCCTTGCTGAACCTTCGCGGGGAAGTGATTGCACTGAACACCGCCATCGCCAGCAGCAGTGGAGGCAGCGAGGGAATTGGATTCGCCATCCCGATCAACATGGCCGCTCGTGTGGCCCAGGAATTGATCGTTCACGGTCGCCTTCGCCGCGGGTACCTCGGTGTCACGCTGGACCCCAACTTCGCCGCAGCGGATCTGTCGCCGGCGTCGGGGATCTACGCCTCGATGAAGATCACTCCCGACTTCGAGTCACGGTTGGGTTCGCAAGAAGAAATCAAGCTGGGCGGGGCTCGGGTGAAGGACATCCGTCCCGGTTCACCAGCCGAATTGGCACACCTGCAACGTGGCGACATCATCCTGCAGTTCGATTCCATCAACGTGGAAGACGACGATCACTTGGTGGCTTTGGCTGGCATGGCTCAACCTGATCAACGTCCGATCTCGATGGTCATCCTCCGCGATGGCAAACGCTATCGCACGGAAGTCACGCTGACGTTCCAACCTTGATCAGCAGGCTGACTGCGACCTAGCTCGTGGCCACCGACTTGGCCGACTTCCACAACTGGTAACGTCGCCAAATCTCATCGAACAGCACGCTGGCTAGCAGCGCTCCGCCGATGATCACCATCTCCCACTGCTGCTCAATGCCCAAGACCACAATGGCTTTGTAGAGGCAGCGCATCACCGCCGCACCTGCGATCACGCCGAACACGGCGCCGCGACCACCACGCAGCGAACACCCGCCCAGCACCGCGGCGGCGATGGCGTAAAGCTCGTAGAAATTGCCGCTCGAACCGGGTTGCACCGAGTTCCACTCCAACAGAAACAGGATCCCCGCGAGTGCCGCCAGCAACCCGCTGACCACATACGCCATCACGATCAAACGCTCGGTGCGAATGCCACTGAAGCGGGCCGCCTCTTCATTTTCGCCGACGGCCAAGAGATGGCGACCGGCGACGCTGTGTTCCAGAAACACCCAGGCCACAAACGCGACCAAAATCAAAAGCACTCCTGTGAACGGGAATGCGATCCAAGTCCACTCGGACCACGACTCCGATGCCCCTGATAACTTCGCGACCAACGGCAGCGGGAATTCGAACACGTTGCCTGTCACCGTCGCTTTGAAATCGGCCAACGCGCTGCCCAATCCGACTTGATCGTCGCCGGTCCAAACGCGGGCCAAGCCGCGATAGACCAACAAACCGCAGAGCGTCACCACAAACGGTTGCAGGTGAGCCCGAGTCACAAGCAACCCGTGCAAGGCGCCGATCAACGCACCCGCCAGCAACACCAGTCCACACGCCAGCAATGGATTGGTGTAGCGGATCCGCTCCATCGACACCGCGGTTCCGGGCTGCAAGGAACGCACCGGGTTCCCAGTCGTCAACCACACGTTGCCGTCTTGGGTGACTTCGCCCGTCAGGTAAACCTGCGACTCGCTGAACGCACCCGCGTAAACCATTCGGTCGCCGGCGCGGATCGGATCCATGACCGCATCCATGCGAAGACGCGTGTCACCATCCTCCGGTCGCTCGATCTCCACGATACTCCCGACCGAATCGTATCGTTCATAGCGTACGTCGATGACCTGAACCATCATCACCCCGCACAGAGCGATCAACGATCCAATCGACAGATCGATGCCGCCGGTGATGATCACCATCGCCACACCAATCGAGATCAACCCGTACAAACTGGTGTCACGGATCAGCGTCTTCAAATTGGCGGCGGCAACAAAGTTGCCTTCCAACCAAGTTGCGACGACCACAATCGCGATCAGCAACGCGAAGATGCCAAAATTTTTGCCACGCATTCTAACTTTTAACCTTGAGCTGGCTGACTGGAACGAGCGGGCGAATTGGTACCTGAGGCGGGTTCCCCCTTCGCCACGGCGAGACGCATGATGGCCTCCTCGGTCAGTTCCGATCGAGTCAATTCTCCCGCGACGCAACCATCGGAGATGACCATCACTCGATCGGCAATCGCGAACACCTCTTCCATCTCACTGCTGACCACCAACACGCCCATCCCTTGGCTCGCCAACTGATCGATCACTTCGTAGATCTCAGATTTTGCGCCAATGTCGACGCCTCGTGTTGGCTCGTCGAGCATCAAGACCTTCACATCGCCTGCCAACCACTTCGCCAAAGCCACTTTTTGCTGGTTTCCACCGGACAAGGATGCGATTTCAATTTCTTGCGAAGCTGTCTTCACCCGCAACCGATCGATCAACTCCGCCGCTGTCGCCCGTTCCGCCTTTCGGCTGCGAAACACACCTTCCTGCGACATCCAGACGATGGTTGCGTTGTCTCCAACACTGGACTGAAGCAACAGCCCGGTTCGCTTTCGGTCCTCCGGCACCAGTGCTAACCCAGCCGCGATCGCATCATCCACGCCACCTTTCAGCGGTTGCGAATCCACCAAGATCTCTCCGCCAAATCGTTCGCGAACGCCAAAGATGGTTTCCACAATCTCGGTCCGTCCAGCTCCGACCAACCCCACCAAGGCGACCACCTCGCCGCCAAAAACCTGGAGATCGACGGGCGGTGCCGCGCTCGAACCGATCTTCAATCCAGAGACCGTCAGCCGCGGCTCAAGACAGTGTTTCGTGGCCCCGTGAGCGCGTCGTGTGAGATCTCGCCCCACCATCGCACGAACCATCGCGTCGTGCGTGATGTCTTGCTTCGCCAGCGTTTCAACGTGTTCCCCATCACGCAGCACCTCGACTCGATCCGCCAAGCGGATGATCTCGTGCAAGCGATGCGAGATGTACAGAATCGCAACCCCTTCTTCCCGCAGACGCTCGATCAATTCGAACAACCGCAACGATTCCTCTTCACTGAGGCTGCTGGTGGGTTCATCCATGATGACGACGCGAGCATTGGTCGACAAAGCTCGCGCGATTTCGATCAACTGCTTCGAAGCAATCGGAAGCGGTCCCACGGGGGCATCCGGGGACACCGACAACCCAACACGCTCCAGCCAAAGCGACGCGGTTCGGCGCAGTTTTGCTCGGTCAAGCAAACCAAACCGAGAGGGCTCGCGGCCGAGAAACAGATTCTCGGCAACACTCAGATTGTCATGCAGATTCAACTCTTGATGAATCAACGCGATGCCAGCTTCAATGGCGTCGCGGGGACCGGACCAAGCGAGCACTTGATCGTCCAGTTCAATCTGCCCTTGATCCGGCGGAAGGATCCCGGCCAGCACCTTCATCAAGGTACTCTTGCCGGCACCATTTTCACCAATCACCGCAACGGCTTGTCCCCCCGCCACTTCCATCGACACGTTCGACAGAGCTTGGGTGGAGCCAAACCGTTTACTGATCCCCGACAACCGTAAACGAGACGGTTGATCGGGACTGCCCGCCAGATCCTGACTCACTCACCTTCTTCCGGCGAGTCTTCTTTCTCTTCCGCTGGTTCTTCAGCGGTGGCACCCTGGCCGGCAAGCTCTTGGAGTTCTTCGAGCATGCCTTCCATGCGTTCCTTCTGACGGCCTTCGGATTTCTCGATGGCTTTCTTTTGGGCTTCCATCGCCGCGTCGAATCGCTCCAACGATGCGTTCATCTGGGCGACCAGAACATGCATCAAGGGTTGGATTTGCGGGTCCGCACCTTCAATTTCAGCGTTCAGTGCAACCAACGTTTCATCGGCCAATTTGCCAACCTCAGCTCCCTGCTGGATCGATGACATCAACCCATAGGAGAACTGTGCCATGGCCTGTGGGTTGCCCTTGGCTTCTTTCAGTTGCCCGCGGAAGTACGTCATCACGTCTTCGGAAAGGTCACCGGAATCCAAACGCAAACCGTATTTGAACTGGGTCAGTTGCTGACGAACCGATTGGCTCATCTCGTCGTCGGCACCCTCGAACTCTTCGAGCACTTTGTCGATGACTTTGATCGCGTCGTCGAAGTTTCCTTCTCCGGCCAAACGATTGACCTTTTGCATCGCTTCTTCCAAGCGTTCCTGGCGAGCCATTTGCTCTTTGAACGCTTCCCGGTCCCAAGTGCCTTCGATGACTTGTTCCAAGGGCTCGTCGATGCTCATGGGGTGGCCGATCCACTCAATCACACCGGTCTTACCAACCAAAAAGGCAGCAGGAATCCCGTTTTGATTCGCGGCACGCATGTAGTCGTCGGTGGACGAACCATCGGGATCGACGGTCAACGTGTACGCCGAGGTCAGCTCAGCAAACGTGACGCCTTCCTTGCCGGGGTAGTCACGTTCCAAAATGCCTTCGACGGTTTCCAGGTCTTCGTCGGAGATGCTGACGATTTGAACGCCCTGATCGCGGTAACGTTCTTGCAACTCAACCAAGTGAGGCATGCTTTGGATGCAAGGCCCACACCACGTCGCCCAAAACTCGACGACGTAAATCTTTCCTTCTTCAAATTTGGTGACCGGACCGAATTTGCCCAGTTCTTCGTGAATGTAATGCTCAATGTCGAGTGCAGGTGCTTTCGATCCAATGGTCAACGTTGGTTCGGCTTGAGCCGCAACGCCACCGGCCAAGAAAGCAGCTCCACAGGCAGCGCCCAACAGAGCCTTACGTGTCCATGAGACGGGGAGCGTTAAAAAACGAGTCATTGGAAACAACTTTGTGTTCATTTGGTGAAGGAAGGGAATCAAACGATCAGTGCTCAACGTGAAGGCCAAAAACATTCAGTGGTCGAAAGCCAGTCACTTCGTTCGATTCAAAGCGGCCTCCGCAGCAATCTCTCGCGGGATCACTGCATTCGGAACCATCCGGTGGAGTGCAATACGCATACTGTAGTGAACCAAACCTCGAAATGTTCATCGCAGCGAATACAGCGACACTGCGTTGCCCAATTTTGAAACGACTCCAGTTCGAAATCGCCCCGACAAATCAACGAGCAGATTGAAATTTCGAGAGCGGCCCATTGTCGGCGATTTCCACTGCAATCGACATACCCCCACGAGGCAACGATGAATTTTCCCCGAATCTCGCAGTCGCTTTTGGCCCGACCGGGGTGTTTTCATTGTATTGCCAGAGGGGTTCGTCCATAATGGCCACTTGGGTGATTCATCCGCCTTCATTGCAGCCTGACGTCGCCCCTCCTCCCCTCATCCCTCAAAAGCGATCGCACTTGTGCTGTATCCACGCCCTCATTGCCCGATGGGATTCACCGGTTGTCGGGGACCTTCCCGGAGGATTCTCCGTCCCGCCACCGGCGTTCTCCTGGTGCTGTTTCTGTCGTCGTCCTTGCTCGCCCAAGGCCCCACGGTGATCCGAACCGCTGACGGAAAAACAATCGTCACGGGTGGCCCTCAACCAAGTCCGGGCGGACGACCGCCCGGCGCCCCACCTCCGGGTGCCAAACCAGGCGGCAAAGACGGGGAGAAGAAAGAGGGCCAAGACGGTGAAGGCAAACCGCCCGAATCAGCCGCCCCCAAAGTCATTCGTCGTGACAGCATCGACGCCAAGTCATCGGACCCCAACGAACTCAAGGCGACCGTGGGTGACGATGGCAGAGTTGGATTTCGATTCCGCAATCAAGGCTGGGTCGACTTGGTGCGTTGGCTATCCGACATCTCCGAGCAACCCATCGACTGGCAAGAACTCCCTGGCGACACGGTCAACTTGATCAGCCCCGATCGCTTGACCGTTGCCGAAACGGCGGATTTGATCAACCGTCACCTGCTCGCCCGCGGCTACACGATGCTGGACCTGGAAGGTGGCATTGCGATTGTCAAAACCGACGCCGTCAATCCTGGCATGGTTCGGCGAGTGGAAGTCAGCGAACTGGATCAACTGGAAGACCACCGCTACGTTCGCACCATGCTCGATGCCGGTTGGCTGTCAGCTGAAAAACTTTCCGAAGAACTCAAAGCCATGCTCAGTAGCGCTGGCAAAATCATCCCGCTGGCAACGACCAATCGCATTGAGGTGATGGACGTTGCAGTGAACCTGCGACAAGTCGCTCACTTGCTCGCCGAAGAACGGGACGCGGCCAGTCGAGACGCGTTGGCACCGGAATTCCGTCTGCGGCACATCCCTGCCGAAGAAGCCAAGAGCATGCTCGAACAATTCCTCGGCGTGGAGAAGAAAGAATCCGCCCCGATGTCGCAGCAACAAATGCAGATGATGCAGCGAATGCAACAGATGCAACAGCAGCAGGGCAACAAAGGTGGCGAAGCAAAAGGTGATGCTGAAATCTCCATCGTCGCCAACACACGACAGAACTCCGTGCTCGTTCGTGCCCCGCTCGACCGAGTGGCCATCGCCGCTGAATTCATCAAACGCATCGACGTCCCCGGCGGATCGCTTCGCAGTCTGACCGATGCAACCTCGCGGGTCGATGTCTTTCGATTGGTTTCGCTGGATCCTGAAAAACTGATCGAAATCGCTCAGGAAATGAACGTGCTCGAACCCACCACACGAATCCGAGTCGACAAAGAAAACGCAGCGGTCATCGTTTCGGGCTCCGCTGCGGACCGCTTCATCATCAAGTCATTGATTGAACGACTCGATGGCGGCAAACGGCGATTGGAAGTTTTGCAACTGCGACGCCTCGGTGCCGCTGAAGTTGCTGAATCCATCGCATTCCTGATGGGTCAAGAACTTGAAGACGAAGACGACAATTCACGATCGCGGTACAGCTACTACGGCTGGGGCGGCAATAATGATGACAAAGAAAAAGAAAAGGACAAATTCCGAGTCACAGCCAATGTCGCCTACCGCCAAGTCTTGCTGTGGGCCAACGAAACAGAAATGGAAGAGGTCCGGTCACTGCTGATCAAACTCGGTGAACTTCCACCTCCCGGCGGCAGCGAACGAACGATGCGAGTCATCGAAGCGTCGGCGACCCCCGAAACACTGGAGTACCTGCAACGCTTGCAAACACGCTGGCAACAACTTTCAGGAACCGAATTGGTTCTGCCGGATGCCGAAGAATTCAAGGATCCGATCGAAGTGATTGGTGATGAACGCGAAGCGGACGGAGAGTCCGAAGACAAAGACGATCAATCAGAAGCTGAAGCCGAAGAGGCTCCCGCTGTCATCCTGCCACCTGAAACAGAACTCACGCAGCTCAACCCAGCCACCGAAAAATTGACTTGGGTCAATGCGGTTTCGGATGACACCCCAACGAATGACACGCAGCCCGAAGAAGCATCGCCTGGGACAATCGCCCCGCCCGCAACGACAACCACCGTTGCTACCAAACCCGCCTCATCCAAACCCAAGATTGAAATCAAACTGGACCCAGCCGGCAATTTGATCCTCCGCAGTGACGACACCGAAGCACTGGATCGACTGGAGGAACTGATGCTTCAGGTCACTCCACCACGTCGGCCCTACCATGTGTTCCGCATTCGCTATGCGTCCGTGTCCTTTGTGGCTCTCGATTTGGAAGACTACTTCGCCGAAGATGACGAGGACAAGGACGACGATGCCGATCGCTTCTATCGCTACTTCTTCAATGACAACGAATCAGACAAGAAAGGCCCGACGGGATTGGGCGCGTCGGGGAAACTCAAGTTTGTTCCCAACTCTGACACGGGAACCTTGATCGTCACTGGCGCCACTGGTCAGCAACTGCAAACCATTGAAGAGTTGATTCGGTTGTGGGACGTCCCGGAACCGGTCAACCCTCGCAAAGTTCGATTCACGAAACTGATTCACATCCAGTACGGCAGCGCCTCAAAAATTGCCGACACGGTCAAGGACGCGTACCGCGATTTGCTCAGCAGCAACGACAAAGCCTTCCAAGGTGGTGGTGGCGGCAAACGGGGGGGCGCACAAAACGCCAGCAATCGTGAAAGCGGGTCGGGCTTGGAAGACAGCGAGAGCGGGAAAGACGGCGGAGGCCAGGATTTCTCCTTCAATGGCAAGCTTTCCATGGGGGTCGATGAGATCGGCAACACCTTGCTGATTAGCGCCGAAGGTGAGTCGCTGCTTGACTTGATCGCCGAGATGGTCGACAAGTTGGACGTTGCCGCGAAACCGGGAGGCGACGTTGAGATCATCAATCTCAGCGGAGGTGTCTCGGCCGAAGCCGTCCAGCAAGCCCTGGCAGCTTTGGGAGTTGCATCGGAAACGCGTCCTTCAAGGGATCGCGATTCCAATGATCGTCGGCGCGACAACAATGACTCCCCGCGTCGCCGTCCCTCTCGCGATTAATGAAAACCAGCGCCACCCAACGATTCTCTCGACAGGTCATCGCACATGCTCATTGGATCGTTTTGGGCTGGGTCGTCGTTGCCATTTTCTGCAAGACGTTTTCACCTTCCTGGAAACAAGTCGCGCTCGACGGCGACTTTGAATACCTCCCCGCGACCCAGACCAGCGTCGCGGGAGGGCAATTGCTTGACGCAGCCTTCCTGGGCACGCGCGCTCGCAGCCAAATGGTGGTCACCCTTTCACGTGCCGACCAAGACCTGACCAAGACCGATCGCCTGATCGGACTGGACCTGATTCGCCGTCTGTATCACCGCCTGGGCGAAGTCGCCTGGCAACGCGCCCTGCAGCTTCACGAAAACGGCGAAGAGAAAACCGCAGAACGGTGGTGGAACGTCGCCACTCAGGCTCTCGATCAAGCGATCGAAATCGATTCGCAGTTCTACGAATCACTCGGTGATCGCGTTCCCGAAACCTCACCGACTCCCTACGAACCACGACTGGCCATCGCCTACTGGGATCGAGGCAACCTGCTCGGGTTGCAAATGGCAAACGAACCATCGGTTGCACCGAATCCTCCCGGCTCCACCCCCAAAACGAAACCGGACCAACCGGAGGATGAAACCAGTTCAATCTCCGAAAACACGGCTCGTGTCGCCGAAGACCTCGAAGCCGCCTTGGTTCTGGACTCGGACCTGCCGATGTCAGTGCTGCCGATTTCCAAGCGGCCGCTGAAGGACTGGGAACCGCTGCTGGACATCTACAGCTGGGAAGACCGCACGCTCGGTTCGCAGCTCAAAACCCCACGCGCCCGATTGGCGGTGCTGACTCTATCCAGCGAACTGGCGGCCACCGGCAACATCGAATTGTTGGAACAACTGCAAGAGATCGTGGATCAAACGATCGCCTACAGCCACGCTTACTTGACCGACGAAGAACGAGCCAAATCTGGATCGCCTGAACTGCTTGTCACTGGCTCGGCCGCGATCGGCGGGCAAACGCTTTCCGCCGCTCGGTCCGCGATTCAGTACACCGAGTGGTTCACGGTGGTGATGATTCTGTTGCTGCTGGCCATCGTGTACCGAGCCCCGTTGTTGGTCGCGGTGCCACTGTTTTCGATCGCCGTCGCGGTGATGGTCTCAACCGCCGCGGTCACGTTTCTGACGCAAGTCTCGCAAGCCGGCTGGGTGCCCGGGCTGGACGTGCAGATCTACACGACCAGCCGCATCTTTGTGGTCGTGATCCTGTTTGGTGCCGGCACGGACTATTGCCTGTTCTTGATCGCTCGTTTGCGAGAGGAAGCCGCTCAATCGCCCTGGCCCGTCGCCTGCCGAAAGGCACTCACGCAGGTCAGCGGTGCCCTCATCGGCAGCGCAATGACAACGATCGTTGGCTTGGGCATGCTCTGGTTTGCCGACTTTGGGAAGTTCCATCACACCGGTCCGATCATCGCCGTGTGTTTGTCGATTGGGTTGCTGGTTTGCATGACGCTGACGCCTGCCTGCTTGAGCTTGCTGGGCCCCAAGGTCTTTTGGCCCACATCAGCGGGTCAAGTCAGTCGGGAACCGCGAATTCAGTTGATCGGCAATCGCAGCGTCAACGACAAAGAGAGCTCGCCCGGCGACTGGTTGTGGAACTGGATGGCGATCCAACTCACACGTCGACCGATGGTGACGCTCTTGATCGGTCTGGCATTGCTGCTGCCGCCGGCTTGGGTTGGTTTCCAAAACGAACGCACCGTCACCTACGACATCAGTGGCCAGTTGCCTGCTTCCGCGAGCACCCGACAAGGCATGCGAGTGCTCGATCGTGAATTTGGCATCGGGCAACTCGCACCGATCTCCGTGCTGATGCTGTCTGAAAAACCCATGCCGGAAGCACAGCAGAAAGAAACCCTGCAAACCATCACGCAGGCGCTCTATCAAACCGAAGGTGTCTCCGCCGTTCGGCACCGCAACGACCCGTTGGGTGACTTCCCACCGGATCGTGAAATGAGTTTGCTCAGCAGTGAAGCGTGGCGACGTCGAGCACTTCAAAACCATCGTTTGACTCAGCTTCACTTTGTGTCGTCCATGCCGGAGTACGCCGATCGGTTGATCCGTCTGGATGTGATCATCCACGAGGACCCGTTCAGTGAATCCGCTGGCAACGATCTCAAACAGATCGAAGACACCATCGCGGAGCAGACCGCCGCGTTCGATCAAGCTGGACTCAAGATCGACGCGTATTATGCAGGCACGACCCCGTCCATCGTGGACCTCCGCGAAGTCACGCTTTCGGACACGTTCCGAATCAAACTCGCGGTGATCGCCGCGGTATTCGCAGTCTTGGTTCTGGTGATTCGCCGAGTGGCATTGTCGATCTATCTGATCGGCACGGTTTTGCTCAGCTACTACACCACGCTCGGACTGACGTACCTGTTCTTTCGATTTTTGCACGGACCAACATTTCCCGGGTTGGACTGGAAACTGCCAATCTTCCTGTTCGTGATCCTGGTGGCCGTGGGGCAGGACTACAACGTTTATTTGGTCACTCGGATCCTGGAAGAGAAACGCAAACTCGGTTCACTCGCCGCGGTCCGCCGCGCGGTGGCTCGAACCGGTGGAATCATCACCGCCTGCGGCTTGGTGATGGCGGCCACGTTCATCAGCATGACGGCGTCATCCTGGTGGCCCTGGATCACCCACAGCCTGGCTTCCCTGAGCAGTGACCCGGCCGCCTCACTGGGCGCCCCAATCGCCAGCCAGCCGACCACACTGCGAGGGATCACCGAACTCGGTTTCGCACTCGGACTCGGTGTCCTGCTGGACACCCTTTATGTGCGAACCGTGCTCGTGCCCAGCTTTGTCGTGCTTCATGACCGATGGCGAAAATCATCGTCTTCCCAACGTTTTCAAAGGTCAAACGGGTCTGCAACCGATTGAAAAAGGCTCGCCTTCCGAGAAACCGCCCCGGGGCGTTATCCTGGAACGATGATTGCGCTGTGGGGACAAACTTTTCTGACCAATATCAACTGGCTGTGGGTCGCCGGAGCGGCGGTTGCCGCCTGGATTGTCGTCAGTGCTATGAACCGACGCCAAGCCCATCTGACCGAACTTTTGCGGGATCATGTCAACCGCACCCAAGAGGCCCAAAAGGCCGCTCTCGAAGCCAGCAAAAAACCTTCCGAAGACGAACCGGAGTGATCTCCATGACTAAAACTGTTTACATCAAGACCGTTGGCTGCCAGATGAATGTTCTGGACAGCGAAATGGTGATCGCCGATTTGAAACGCCACGGCTACACCGTCGTCGATACACCTGGCGAAGCCGACCTGCTGCTCTACAACACCTGCAGCATTCGCGAGCAGGCCGAAGAGAAAACGTACAGCGCCCTCGGCAAACTCAAAGACACCAAAGCCCGCCATCCCGAAAAGACCATCGGCGTGATGGGCTGCATGGCTCAGAAAGACCAAGAGACGATCTTTCGCCGTGCCCCTTTCGTCGACATGGTCGTCGGCCCCGGACAACTGCACGCGATTCCCGACATGCTGACGAAAGTCACCAGCGGCGAAGGACGGCAGATGGCCGTTTCGCTGGGCCGCAAAGATGGCAAGCAAACCGTCGTCGCCCGCAGTCACGAAACGTTCGATCCTTTGCGGGATCCAACCATGCGTCCGACGCCCTTCCAAGCCTACCTGCGAATCCAGATCGGCTGCGATAAGTTCTGCACCTACTGCGTTGTCCCCAACACCCGCGGTCCCGAACAAGGCCGATCACCCGAGGAAATTGTCTCCGAAGCTCGCGTGCTCGCCGACCAGGGTGCCCTCGAAATCACACTGCTCGGCCAAACCGTCAACAGCTACCGCCACCGCGGACCGGACGGCGAAACGGACATGGCAGGACTCCTGGAACAACTGCACGAAATCGAGAGTTTGAAACGCATCAAATTCGTGACCAACTACCCCAAGGACATGACCGCCCGGTTGCTGGAAACGATTCGCGATCTGCCAAAGGTCTCGCCGTACCTGCATGTGCCAGCCCAAAGCGGCAGCGATTCGGTTCTCAAACGCATGAAACGCGGCTACACGATCGCCGACTACATGGAGATGTTCGAACGCATCGAAACAATCTTGCCCGAAGCCTCGGTCAGCAGTGACTTCATCGTCGGCTTCTGCGGCGAAACCGACGAGGACTTCCAAAAGTCCGTGCAACTGATCGAACGCTGCCGCTTCAAGAACAGCTTCATCTTTCAGTACAGCGTTCGCGAAGGCACCAAAGCCGCCGCCAACCTGATCGACGATGTGCCTCGTGAAGTCAAAGCGGCACGCAACAACGAATTGCTGGCCGTCCAAGATCGAATCTCGAAAGAGGACAACCAAAAACTGATCGGCGACACCGTCGAAGTTCTGGTCGAAGGACCAAGCAAGAAAGCTGACAAATCCGATCTGGATGCGCCGATCGTTCAGATGACCGGGCGAACCATTTGTGACCGGATCGTGGTCTTTGATGGCAACCGACGCCAAGCCGGTCAATTGATGGACATTCAAATCGATGATGTCAGCTGCCACACGCTGATCGGCCGCGTCAAAACAGTGGAAGTCGTCTCGCTCGGAATGCCTGGCCTAGCTCCTAGCTCCTAGCTCGCAACCCACGTAACGAAACTCGTCAAGAGTTTCGAGTTGCACGATGATTCGTCGAAAGTCTTGACGACTTTCGCTACCAATTGATTCCAACTCGCCCTCAGCCCTCAGCCACTCCCTTGCTCAGCACTCAATCTCCCCCGATTCAAACTCGAACGCTCGACAACGGCCTGACTGTCGTCGTGCAACCGATGCCTTGGTTGCGAACCGCCGCGTACACGCTGTGGTTGCCCGCTGGGATCACGACCGAGTTGCATGGCTTGAGCGAAGCCCAACTGGCCGACACTGAGTTCCTTGCGCGTCGCGATGGACTGGCCTCGCTGACCTGTGAAATGGTCCAGCGTGGTGCAGGTGCCTACAACAGCCGTGAACTGGTTGCCGCGGAAGACAACCTGGGCATCGACAGTGGCAACTCCGCCGCGACCAGCATCGCGGGGTACTCCGCACGCATGCCGGCCGAATCGTTGCTCCCCGCCATTGAGTTGCTCGCCGATGTCGTTCGGCGTCCGCACCTGCCCGGCAAGCAATTCGAGGACGCCAAACTGATCCTGGGTCAAGAACTCGCGGCTTTCCAAGACGAACCCACCCAGCGTCTGATGCGTCGTCTTCGCGAGCGACAATACGGCCCGCATCTGGGGCGAGGCGGGTACGCCAGCGAAGCGAGCCTGGAATCGCTCAGCATGGACGACGTCCGCCAGTTCTACACCAATCAATATCACGCCGGCGGCAGCGTGCTGGCCGTTGCAGGCAACTTCGACGCCAACGCAATCTTTGACTCCATCGAGCAATCCTTTGGCGATTGGAAGTCAGGCAAACGCCCTGCCCTGCCCTCCCCTGCCCCGATCGATGGCAATGAACACATCGAACTGCCCAGCAGCCAAACGCACATCGGATTTTCATTCGATTCGATCCCGTATGGCAGCGATGACTACTTCGTCATGCGAGCGGGAATTGGAATCCTCAGCGATGGCATGAGCAGCCGCTTGTTTGACCGCGTTCGCGAACAACGTGGGCTGTGCTACAGCGTCTGGGCCAGCACCCACACCATCGGTCAGCACGGTGCCGTGTTCGGTTACGCTGGCACCACGCCCGCACGAGCCCAAGAAACGCTCGACGTCAGCCTTCGCGAAATCCAGAACTTGGCCGACGACCTCGAACAAGAAGAACTCTCGCGTTGGAAAGTTCGCATCGAAAGCGGACTGATCATGGAACAAGAATCCGCCGGTTCGCGAGCCAGCTCACTCGCATCCGACCAATATCAACTCGGACGTGTCATCCCGACCGAGGAACTCGAAGCCAAAATCGAATCCATCACCCTCGACCAAGTCGCATCCTATTTTCGCCAACACGGTCCGCGTCAATTCCGAATCGTGACCGTCGGACCGGAAGCCCTGCAAGGAGGCGAACCGCTCGCATGAACGAACTCAAATCAACGACCCTGAAATCCACTACTCTGGCCAATGGGTTGCGAATCGTCGCCGACATCGACCTGCGTGGTTACTCCGCCGCGGTCGGTTACTTCGTGCGTGCCGGGGCTCGTGACGAAACCGACATCGAATCGGGACTCAGCCACTTCCTCGAACACATGATGTTCAAAGGGACCGCTCGTCGCTCGGCCGCCGATGTGAACCGCGAACTGGATGAACTGGGCGGTCAATCCAACGCTTACACATCCGAAGAACAAACGGTTTACTATTCGTCCGTGCTGCCCAAGTACCAAGACCGCATGGTCGACTTGCTGACCGACATGCTCAGCCCGTCGCTGGACGCCGACGATTTCGCGACCGAACGAAACGTGATCCTGGAAGAAATCGCCAAGTACGAAGACCAGCCTCCGTTTGGAGCCTTCGAACGAGTGATGGAATGTGCTTACGGACCTCGCGGGTTGGGACGACGCGTTCTCGGCACAACTCACTCGATCGAATCGATGCAAGTCGAATCGATGCGAGCCTATTTCAATCGCCGTTATCGGCCCGAGAACATCGTGCTGGCCGCCAGCGGCAACGTCGACTTTGATGGCTTGGTCGCTCAAGCCGAAAAGATGACCCAGCATTGGCTCGACCGCCCTGCCCCGTCGGATTTGGCCGGTGATGATCTCAGCACCACCCCCGAAGGCATCGAACTGACACAGCACTTGAGTGTCCCCGATGCAGCACAAAGCTACCGAGTGACATTGGGCGATGGCCCCTCGATGCAATCCGAATTACGCTACGCAATGAGGTTGCTGGCTTCCATCGTCGGCGATGATGGCGGCAGTCGGCTGTTTTGGGATTTGATCGACACCGGCCGGGCCGAAGTCGCCACCCTTTGGCCGCAAGAGTTCACCGACACGGGTGCCTTGTTCACCTACTTGGTCTGCGCCGCCGACGACATGGATTCCAACGTTCGCTTGATGAACGAAGTCCTCGGCCGAGTCGCCCGTGACGGCGTCGAACAATCGGAACTGGATCAAATCATCAACAAAACCGTCGCCGGCTGCATCATGCAATCCGAACGCCCGTCAAACCGCTTGTTCGGATTGGGCAGTCGCTGGTTGTGCTGTGGCGATTACCTGTCGCTCGATGAGTTGCTGGACGCCTACCGTGGTGTGACAATCGAAAGCGTTGCCGAAGCCGCCCAAACCTACCTGGGCCAATCGGCAACCGAAGTCGTTGCCTCCTCCGCTGAACCTCAATCCAATTTGGTTGGTTGATTAAAAGATGAGTGACACGGTCCCCGAGCTGTTACGCCTGAACGATCGCGTCACACTGCTGCCCATCATCCACGGCAGTGGCCAGTTCGCCTGGCTGACCCGTCGGTTCATGCTCGAACACAACTTCGATTGCCTGGCCGTTCCGCTGCCGCCGTCCTTCCAACAACCGGTCGAAGAAGCGGTCTTGGAACTCCCACGTCCTTCGATCGTGTTGCAACACCCCGCATCACAATCGACGTTCGAACCGCCGCTGCCCTTCAACCCTGAATTGTCAGCGGAAGAATACGGCGAGTCAGCCGACGAAGACGCTGATCCCCTGCCAAGCAGCTACGTGCCGATCGATCCGTGCCAAAGCGTGATCATGGCAATCCGCGCCGCGATGGGCGAACACATCCCCCGGCATTTCATCGATCTGGAAACGAACCACTTCCAGCCTTTCTCGACCGTCATGCCCGACGCGCATGCGGTCCGGCACGTTGCGATTGAAAAGTTCGCCGCCGCGATCCTGCCTAGCATTCCACCACCGAGCGATGAGCTGACTCGCGACCGAATGCATTACATGGCCGCCCAGCTCTTGGAACTGGAGAGGAGCTACGAGCGAATTCTGCTGGTCACCAGCATCCTGCATTGGCCCTGGATTCGAGACGCTCATCGACAACTCCGAACCAACCCCGGTCACTCCTTCGGCGACATCGAAAACGAAGAGGTCTCCACGCCGACCCGGCACAGGATCAACCCCAAAACGTTGTTGTTTTTGTTTGGCGAGTTGCCTTTCATCACGTCGCTCCACGAACGTGCGCGAGCCGAACTGGAAGACGACGAAAATTTGCAGATCGACGGCGTCAAAGAACTGTTGATCGCCGGCCGCCAAAGCTACCTCGACGACCTGGGCAACCGAGCCCGCAAGATCACGCCGTTGCTGCTTTCGAAGTGCTTGCAATACATCCGCAATTTGTCGTTGATCAACCGCCGGATGACACCGGACATGGTCACGATCATCACCGCCTGCAAACAAGTCCTCGGCGACCAATTCGCGTTGCACGTCGCCGAGGTCGCGACCAAGTACGCCTACGCGGACGAACCGGGTGCCAACTCCGACCAATGGATCCCTGAATCCGATCAACCGATCACGCTGGGAATCGACCAAGCTCGCTTGCCCAATCAAGATGTCGTGTCGCTGGTAAATCGTTTGCCAGGACCACCGATCTCGTGGCAAACGATCCAGCTCCAGCGACGGCCCAACGACAAAGAACGCCATGAATGGCAACACAATTGGAACCCCTATTCCCAGTGCAGCTACCCACCCGAAGACGAACGCATTGAACTGCTGAGAAACCGGGTCAGCGAACGAGCCCAGGCGATCATGGGCCAAGACTTGGCTCGCACCGAGAAGTTCACCACCAGCGTCAAAGACGGAATCGACATCCGGGACACAATTCGACATTGGTACGAAAAAGAGATCTACGTCAAAGTCATGCCACCCAGTCGCGGGCAACTCGACGCCTGCCTGATGCTGTTTGACTCCCCCGCCGACCCGCGAGACTACCCCTGGCGCACGACTTGGTTCGCCGAGCACGAATGGGAATCCACGCTCGCGTTCTTCGCCAGTGACTTCCAGCAAGAGATGGTCGGCCCAGGCATTGGACTGGGGATCTATGGCGGTGCGATGTTCCTGTATCCGCCCGTACCGATTCGCGACATCTGGCGTGACCGACGCTTGAATTTCACCGCGACACTGGAAGAACGTTTGATTGCCGCTGCCTGCATGCACTCACGCAGCAAACACGTCGCGATCATGAGCCCCCTGCCGCCCGGCGGCGGATGGAAACGATTGGCCCGCCGGTTCAAAAAGCACCTGGTTCACGTGCCAATGTCTTCCTTCAGCGACCAAGAGATCCAACAACTCCGCATGGTCCACGTCCTCAACGGCGGCGAAGTCCGAAGCTACGCCGCCGACTTCATCCGAAAAGCTTGACCGCTTTTCCAGACAAAGTCCCAGCAAGACGACACGTTGTCACCATCGGCAAGAGCCAGTGAATGCGTGACAACATCGCCGAAATGGATGGGCCAGTCCCAACGGGACGACACGCTGTCGCCACGGGCGTCAGCCCGTGGATGAGCAACAACGCACAATGAGGAAGCCCTGGAGGGGCGGCAGGTGCTTCGGACACTCAAAAGGGGACGGGGGTCTTTTTTGGTAAACTGTCACTGAACCAACGACTCCAAGATCACTTTTTTCTACAGGTGTGCGTGATGCCTCGACAAAAACGTCTGGATGTGGCCGGCGGAATCTACCATGCGTTGAATCGCGGGAATGCCAAGCAACAGATTTTTCACAAGCCCGAAGACTACGCGGCCTTCAAGCGTGTGTTGGGCCAAGGACTGGAACGCTACGAAGTGCAAATCTATTCCTACGTCTTGATGCCAAACCACTGGCATCTCGTACTTCGCCCAGACCGCGACGGGCAAATGGGAAAGATGCTGCGTTGGGTCACCGCTACCCATACGCAACGCTATCACGCTCACTACCGCACCGCAGGCGAAGGACATCTGTACCAGTCCCGTTTCAAGAGCTTTCCCATCAAAGACGATGAGCACTTCCTGACAGTGTGCCGATATGTGGAACGCAATCCAGTGCGCGCAAATTTGGTCAAACGAGCCGAACTGTGGCAGCACGGTTCATTCCACCGTTGGGCGAACCATTCCGACCGAGATCCAAAACTCTTGTCGACCTGGCCAATCCGTCGCACGGCAAACTGGAGTAAGCGCGTCAATCAAGCACTCAGCGAAAAGGAGATCGGGATGATTCGAACGAGCGTCCAGCGAGGCCGCCCCTTCGGCGACATCGAATGGGTCGAAAAACTCGCTGACAAACACGACCTGTGGTCAACACTCCGATCAAGAGGAAGGCCCCGATCAAAGAAACGCCCCTAATTGACCCCCGTCCCCTTTTCTTCGTCGACACTGGAAGAACGCTTGATTGCCGCTGCCTGCATGCATTCACGCAGCAAACACGTCGCGATCATGAGCCCCCTGCCGCCCGGCGGCGGATGGAAACGCTTGGCCCGCCGGTTCAAGAAACACTTGGTTCACGTGCCGATGTCCTCCTTCAGCGACCAAGAGATCCAACAACTCCGCATGGTCCACGTCCTCAACGGCGGCGAAGTCCGAAGCTACGCCGCCGACTTCATCCGCCGCGTGTGATTCAAGCCGGCTACTGCCTGGTCTTCGTCGAGTCCACACGATCAACCAAACGGCTTCCCAGTTGGTGGTAGACCTCTCGGTCAACCGTATCGACAACGAATCGAACGGCCCCATCGAACTGGGCAACGTGGACACCACCGGGATGATTGCTGGTAGCCATGATCGCTCCGTCACGGACGCCACTGGACAAACGCCGAACTTCATAGGCAGAAATCGATGCCACCGGTTCATTGGGAACAAAGACATGGTCATAAACCGACTGATGTTTGCCCCCCGCAAAAGGAGTGAATCCGGCAAAATCTTCAAATTTTGCGGGGCGACGTGTTCCCAATTCTCGGGCCATTCCAATCATCAATTCGTCTGTGAGCGAACCATCAGGAAAAAGGCCATAGGCTCCCGACAAAAAGATATCTCGATGATGGTGGTAGCTTCCATCGCGACGACTTTTCAATCGTTCAGAGAACGCTGCGGTGCTGCTTCGCCCATCCAGCAATCGATTGCTTCCACCGACGTAGGCAGCAAAAGGAGCGTCGCCGTTTCGAGATGGAACTCGATGGGTGCTGAACAAGCTGATCGTCGATCCACCGTTGAATCGGTAATTTCCACCACCCATTTGATCGTCGGACGGACAAACGAAGATCGGGTCAGAAAGTGGTGGGGTATCGCGCCGCTCAAGCATACTATCCAGCTTCCATGGGAAACCGGGCTTCGCTTTCCACGCTTGAAACAAAGCCTCGCGTTCCAAAAACGGTAGCAGATGAAAAAATCCACTCAAACTCGCCTTTGATTGCTGAGAAGGATGATTCCAGAACCCCGGCAAGTCGTTTGTGACTCCTTCAAAGTGTTGCAAGGCGAGATCGAGTTGCCGAAGCCGATTCACGCAGGTAGTCCGCCGGCTTGATTCACGAGCAGCCTGGATCGCCGTCGTGGCCAGGCCAAGCAACAGCCCAATGACAGCCATCACAACAATCAACTCCAGAAGGGTGAATGCCACATCGACGCGTCGATGTGGTGCAGGGCGGCTACTTTGCCTCATTGAACAACCGCTGTGTGATGGGAATGTCAAACACCAATAGCTCTGGTTTGCTCAGACGAATCCGAAGCCATTGCTTTTCTTCCAAAGACTCTGGGATCTTCACACAGGCCGAAACTGCACCGGCGGATGCCTTCAACTCTGATTCAATTGATTCGATGTCCCGCTCTTCGCCTTTGACCCAAACCACCTCCTCCACCTGCAATTCGCGTCGCGACCGTGAAACAACACGCACACACACCGGCCGACTAGCGTTGCTAGCACTGCCAAAAGACTTGCCGTGAAAAATAAGAATATGCTGCTTGGCAGCGAAGACATCCTTCAGAATTGGCATTCGCTGCAAGTCAACCACTAAATCAGGCATCGGTCCCCGATCGCACCTTGTCCGCACAACCATTTGCGCCCGCCGTGAACTAATGTCGCTGAGCGGCCCCCGAACGGAGACTTCAATCACAGGTTCACCGGCTTCCAATTCAGACGAGACAAAACCAGAACCGGAGGTGACATCGATGATCTCAAAATCTTCAACCCGCTCGCCGTCACGCGAACCCGAAACCCTCAACCTGCAAGACTTCACCTCGTCGCTGCGTAGCCTGCCAAAATCGATCACGTTTCGTCCGCTTTGAGCCACTCGGCGATCGACATTTTCACTCAGGACCTCAATCTGAACCGGATGGACGAGCGTCCATCGAACGCTGAGCTTGTGAAGCCGTTTCAGCCCCTCTTTTTCATAGACCAAATCGATCGCCTTGTCGCCCACGAAGTCATCCAGACGCTTCAGTTCAACGTCGATGATCCCAGCTTCGCCGGGAGCAAGCTCGCTAAAATCGGGATTCGCATCCAGACACCCACAACTGACCCGCAAAGCATCCACCTCAATCTTTCGGTCGGATTGATTAATAACCGTGACCTTCGTCGACAAACTCTTGTTCGGGTTGACTTCGTGAGTCCCGAAACTCACCACCGCGGGTTCGAACAGCAGGTCCCCACCTTCACCATGAACCTTGGTCGCCGTCGACGCAGTCAACAACAGCATCGCCGGCAAAAGTAGCCGGCTTGAGCTTCGATAACGAAGAACCGCGATTGCGACCAAGAAACCGATCAGGACGACCCACCCAAGGCTCACGCTCGAAACTTCTCGAAGAGGCATTTCAGAAACCAAACAGACTTGGGGATAGACATACGCTGCGACCGATTCGTCCAAGTTGGCCTCGCCGCGGCCAGTAACCACATCGCCGGTAACCACTTCAACCAGCCCCTCACCGGACGTTCCAGTCAACAACACAAATTCAATCGATCGGGCGCCGCCGGATTCTCGACTGTGTGCGAGTGCAATGAAAGACTGACCATCGGACCAACGTTCTGACAGCCTCGCTTTCTCAAACGGCAACCAAACCGCCGAGAGGCCCACCGTTGTCAACCATTCCGAAACTTCTTGACGCGTCCTCGCGGCGGGTTGCGAAGCAATCTCATTGCTGAATTGCTCGATTTCGGATGTCGAATGCTCGACATCAAAAACCAGACATGTCACGCTCAACAATCGACTCAACCCAGACCGATTCAGCAATCCAACGGTCGATGCCCCCGTTGCAGCCGTCGCCGCGAACATGGCGAACCACCCCTGCAGGGCTACCAAAACAACAGCAAGCATCCATCGGCTCATCGAACCTTTCTCCCAATTTTCACTTTGATTCGATCGACAAGATTCTTCAATTCATCTTCTGGATTCAGCTCCGCAGCAATCACCTTCGAACGTCCGTTCTGGTAGGCGATGGTCTGCGTGTACTCGCTTCCGAGATTCAGTGACGCCAAGCGACACTCCGATTTTTGCAACCCACAATTCGGCTGGAATTCAAGCACTTTCAATAAAAACGCCGTTCTCGGCGACACATCACCGCCGCCGAGATTGCGATACTCGAGATTCTTGGCATAGGCTACGCCGCCAACTTCATCCCATTCGCAAATGATTCTCCTCGCCGCGGCCTTGGAAGAAGGGTGATCAAACTTCGTGAACAACCCTCCATGTGATTTTGAAAACTCAATGGTCGCCGGCTCGTCCGATGTCGGGTGAAGCAGTTGAACTTGGATCGTCTCGTCGCTCTCAACGAAGTCGAAGGACCGCTCACCGAAATCCCAAGTCCCTTTCGAGGTCAAAATGTCCTCCATCGAGATTTCAGACATATAGGTGAAGTAACACTGCGAGGGTTGCACCAGGTAGCAGTCGAGAAGGGTATGATCCGTGTTGTAGGAAATGAATGCTGTCTTCCGGGTATCATCAACAAAAACTAGAGTCGTTTTCCACCGAATGATTCGGCCAGTTCTTTCCTCCGCTTTCTCGGCCTCTTCTAGCGTTGCCCCTTCCCGAACCTCATACGTCATTGCAAAGGCATCTTCACCGCAACGCAATTCAGCATCACAGACCCTGACGGTGGCACCATCATTTCCGATGCATTGAAGTCGAAACTCACCTCGCCCCGCTGCTTGCTTTGCCGATAGATTCACGGCGATCAATGACTGAATCAACTGTCTGTTTGAACCGTCCATCGTTTCCGCAAAAACGTGGTTCCGTTGGATTGGATTCGAGACACCAATCAAGCTGATCCCGAAAACACACCACACCATGAATCGTTGCATCAGAAGACTCCTTAATGGAAAGGCAAGAGACATCCGCGGGGAAGCGAGCTCGACTGAATCGCCAGTGAATATGTTTCGCAACTCTCCACAACAATCCCGCTCGTTCTCAGACATGGCTCGAAATCCGGATCCAAAGCCAAATCGACTCACCACGCGCGTCACACAGATGAGTGCAGTGAGGCCATCAGATCCCCCAAGAACCACGGGCCAGGTCTTTCAAGGAATCGACCTGCACTCAATCCAATGTCAACCTGGACCACCTGTTGGTGGCGCCTCCTGACAAATCCCTTCGCAAACCGCCGGTGCTTTCTTGTAGGTCGTCACCCCATCCACGATCACACACTGGCCGAGCTCATTGTCGTAAATGCAAAAAGTGTATTTCATGCAATTAACTAACTCAGTGTCCGACTCCAAGCAAGGACTGCCAGGCGGCGTTTCACCGGGACCTGGACTGTCACACATTTGCCGGTTGCTCGCCGCCACGGGATCCTGCTGCTCAGAAGCACCGCAAGCTCCAGCACCGTAACTGCTGCAGACAATCTGCGGGGCATAGCATTCCGAGATCGGCTGACAACAATCACCGGGGTGTTCTACGAGATCATCCGCAAGCGACACCGGAGCGAGCAGCAATGCACCACCGTATAGCGCCAACGCAAAAACCGCTTGCAACCGACACCGGAACTGTGAGAGACACCGGAACTGTGAGAGACACCGGAACTGTGAGAGACACCGGAACTGTGAGAGACACCGGAACTGTGAGAGACACCGGAACTGTGAGAGACAGCGGGGCTTGAGAGACACCGGGGCTTGAGATTTTCATCGAAACACCTTCTGGAGTTGATCGTGAAGTTCCCGCCTAAGAAAACATGCTCGATTCAAAGGTAGAGACATGGCAGTCGAGAATCAACCGCCAAAGCTGTTTTTTGAGCAGAAAGACAATCAACCCTCAAAAGGGGACAGGGCAATGGTGTTCGACACAAGACTTGCGAAGTGCACTCGAGCTTGGCACGAGATTTACGCCGAGCAGCAGACATCATTTGGGGCTGCCATGTTGTCACTGTCGATGGTTTTAGCGTGCCTAAGTCAAATCCGAATTCAAAACCCTTACCTCGGCGACGTGAATCGATTGCGTTGACGACGGGCGAGTCTGACGCACAAGGCAGAGGCAAAGAGCAAGCGTCAACGATCCAAGGCAAAAACATTCAAGGCCTAAAGTACTTCGACATGCTCCTTCCACTACTGGAGCAATTGCTCGGAGAAAAATGCGGACGACGCAGCAAAAAGGGGACGGCAGTAAAAAGGGGACGGGGGTCTTTTCTGGTAAACTGTCACTGAACCAATGACTCCAGGATCACTTTTTCCCTACAGGTGTGCGTGATGCCTCGACAAAAACGTCTGGATGTGGCCGGCGGAATCTACCATGCATTGAATCGCGGGAATGCCAAGCAAAAGATTTTCCACAAGCCCGAAGACTACGCGGCCTTCGAGCGTGTGTTGGGCCAAGGACTGGAACGCTACGAAGTGCAAATCTACTCCTACGTCTTGATGCCCAACCACTGGCATCTCGTAATTCGCCCCGACCGCGACGGGCAAATGGGAAAGATGCTGCGTTGGGTCACCGCCACGCATACGCAACGCTATCACGCTCACTACCGCACCGCAGGCGAAGGACATCTGTACCAGTCCCGCTTCAAGAGCTTTCCCATCAAAGACGATGAGCACTTCCTGACAGTGTGCCGATATGTGGAACGCAATCCAGTGCGCGCAAATTTGGTCAAACGAGCCGAACTGTGGCAGCACGGTTCATTCCACCGTTGGGCGAACCATTCCGACCGAGATCCAAAACTCTTGTCGACCTGGCCAATCCGTCGCACGGCAAACTGGAGTAAGCGCGTCAATCAAGCACTCAGCGAAAAGGAGATCGGGATGATTCGAACGAGCGTCCAGCGAGGCCGCCCCTTCGGCGACATCGAATGGGTCGAAAAACTCGCTGACAAACACGACCTGTGGTCAACACTCCGATCAAGAGGAAGGCCCCGATCAAAGAAACGCCCCTAATTGACCCCCGTCCCCTTTTACGCACCGCACCCGGTTCACGTGCCGATGTCCTCCTTCAGTGACCAAGAGATTCAACAACTCCGCATGGTCCACGTCCTCAACGGCGGCGAAGTCCGAAGCTACGCCGCCGACTTCATCCGAAAAGCCTGACCGCTTTTCCAGACAAAGTCCCAACAAGATGACACGTTGTCACCATCGGCACGAGCCAGTGAATGCGTGACAATATCGCCGAAATGGATGGGCCAGTCCCAACGGGACGACTCGCTGTCGCCACGGGCGTCAGCCCAATGCCATCTACTTTGTAGCGGAACGGCGCGAGCCGTCCGGTGACGCGCCGGAAAACACCCACGATTTACCGGACGGCTTGCGCCGTTCCGCTAACAAAATCCCCTCGGTTGGTTCTAAAGTGGATGGCATTGGGCGTCAGCCCGTGGATGAGCAACAACGCAAAATGAGGAAGCCCTGGAGGGGCGGCAGGTGCTTCCAAACGGGCGCGCGACCTGTCGTCCCTTCAGGACTTGCCGCATGCGTCGAACTCCCTTCCTATCGGCTGACGCCGAAGGCGACAACCTGTCGCCACGTCGTGGCTGCTTCCTGGACTTCTCCGCCGGAGCAAACGCCCCAGCGGTTCAAGGCAGAACAGCCGACTCCGCTGCCACTGCTTCGTCAACACTTTCGAGTGGCATCACGATCTCTCTTGGCCAATGCAGAATGAATCGTGTGCCCTGCCCCAATTCGGATTGCAACTCGATCTTTCCGCCGTAAGTTTCGACGGTCTTTTTAATGATCGACAACCCCATGCCGCTTGAGCTTTTCGAATCCAGTGGCCCCAGCGTCCGGAAGATCTCGAACACCTTCTTTTGAAATCGAGAAGCAATCCCCGGCCCATCGTCTTCCACCACAAATCGAATCCACTCGCCACCATCGAGTGCGGAAACAATCACCTTCCCGTCCTCTCGGTCATGGTGGTTGATCGCATTGTTGATCAAGTTCCGGAGGCAGGTTTCGAGCGGTGTCTTGAGTGTCCGAAGCGTTGGAAACTCGCCCTCCATGCCAACCTGCATCGCAGCAGGCTTCGCCAACATGCCGAAAATATTTGTGACCAATCCAGCTGTATCAACCTGCGTCACCCGATCATGAACGCGTCCAGCGCGAGAGTACTGAAGCAGGTCATCGAGCAATTGCTCCATCCGGCTGATGCACTGCTTCAAGGTCCGCAGGTGTTCGGCACTCTCGGCTGGCAACTGGTCGCCAGTGTCCTCCATCACCCAATCTGCCAAGTGCTTGATGTTTCGTAGGGGAGAACGCAAATCATGCGATGCGACATAGGCGAACGCATCCAAGTCCCGGTTGCTACGACTTAGTTCCCGGATGTGCTGGCGAATCAACGCATCCACACGTCGTTGCTCGGTCACATCGCGAATGATGATTGCCGCGAGCTGTTGTTCGCCATCATTCCAGTAGGAGATAGAGATTCGAGCCGGAAAGGTCCCCCCATCTTCTCGAATGCACATCAGCTCATCATCCGTTGTCGAGGAAGACGCTGCGGGCTTGGTGCGAAGCGAGCTCTCGAAAAGACAGCTCGCCGAGGTCCCAATCAGCTCGCTTGCCGAATACCCAAAGGCGTCCATGGTCGCCGGATTCCCGTAGATCACCTGCCTGGATTGATCTAGCAACACGATCGGATCATGAGCGGTGTCGCATACCGCTTGGAACTGTTGCTGAGCCTTGCGAAACTCACTGGTCATTCGTTTGGCGAGGGTCTCCGCATGGCGTTGCTGGCGACCAATGGAACCGATGACCAGGAACAGCAACATATCGACGAACAAACCGACACTTGCCACCGCTAAACTGATCGCCGACTCGCCACCGCTGATAAAACCGGGCTGGGATTCGAAGTGGATCGTCCAATCGCGTCCGCGGAGATGAAGCGGCTTGACCAGCACAAAATCAGCGTCGTTTGCCTTGGGCTGCTTTGACAATGGTTGGTTGCTGTCGTAGAGCAATGCGGCTTCGGTCCGATCCACGCCGTCATAAACACGGAACTCAATGTCCGACAAATTCGACCTCCGAATTCCGGTCATCAAATCTCGCGTCCGGAACGGAGCGTAGACAAATCCCGTGACGGCAGCCGTTCGCTGGGCACTCGTTTCAATCGGTTGATCACGTTCAAAGAGAGGCAAATACAGCAGGAAACCTCGCTGGACATCGTTCTCTGTTTCTTGAACGAGCTTGACAATCCCTGAGATCGTGGGCTCCCCCGACGCGATGGCAGCATCCATTGCCGCGCGGCGGGTTTCCTCCGAATACATGTCAAAACCAAAGGCTCTTTGATTTCGCCAATCAAAGGGTTCGAGGTAGTCGATTGCCGTGTATCGGTTGCGTTTTCCAGCAGGGCGGATGTCAAAGTCCGGAAAGCCCTCCGCGCGAATGGATTGAACGAACGCGTCCTTTTCATCTGCGTCCACCACCCGGCTGAATCCAACCCCTTGAATGCCAGGGTAATACTCTTGAAATCGAGAGTTCTCAAAGTAGGTCCGCCACTCATCGCGGGAGACGGCCTCCGAAGACTCAAGCAAACCAACGCCACCGCGAAGCACCTGCTCGTACTCCATCATTCGCTGCTCGATCGAAACCTCCATCTCACTGACGCGAAACAGGAAGCGATCGGAAGCGCGATCGCGGATGTACTGGCTCGACAACCACCAGGCGATGGCGGTCACGGCCAGAGAAATGGCGAGGATCCCCCATGCCAGCCCCGAACTGCGAACTGCCGCAAATTCTCGCAAACGATCGATCGTTCGGCCGAGAATCGGTACTGAGTTCGAATGCGTCATCGGCTGCAAAATACCTGCGTCACTAGGAATGAATCGCTGATTGCAAGCCAAAACCCTTCTGCCAAATCATACGGGATCCCCCGCCTCCTGTCTCACCTATTTGCCTGCATGCCTTGGTCCATTTGCAGCATCACCATGTCGCGGTAACGTCCTCCCCTGGCAACCAACTCGTTGTGCGTCCCCACCTCAAGCACTTCCCCGTCTTCCAAAACCACGATTTTGTCAGCGTTCATGATCGTGCTCAATCGGTGAGCGATCACGAACGCGGTTCGGTCCTGCAACAACTCGCTCAGGCTGTCCTGGATCAGACGCTCGCTTTCGCTATCGAGGTTGCTGGTCGCTTCATCCAAGATCAGGATTTGAGGGTCAGCCAAGATCGCTCGTGCGATGGCCAGTCGCTGGCGTTGACCGCCGGACAACTTGACGCCGCGTTCGCCGATCACCGTGTCGTATCCCTCGGGGAACTTGCGAATGAACTCATCCGCGGCCGCCGCACTTGCCGCTGAGATCACGTCCTCGCGAGATGCCCGTCGACGTGCGTAGGCGATGTTTTCGTGGATGGAACCGTCGAACAAAAACACATCCTGTTCCACAATCCCCAGCAACGATCGATAGCTCGACAATTGGATGTCACGCAAATCACGACCGTTGAAACAAATCGCTCCTTCGCTGGGGTCGTAGAACCGAGCGATCAAGTTGGTCAGCGTCGTCTTGCCCGCTCCACTGCGACCCACCAACGCGATCGTTTGCCCCGAGGCCACTTCAAAACTGACGTCTTTCAGCACCGGTGTTTCGGTTCCTGGATAACAAAACGATACGTTTTGAAGGGACAGGTCTCCAACGAGTTGCTTCGACGGCAACGAGATCGCTCCCTCACGACTGGGAAGTTCGTCTTCCACCTCCAAGACGTCAAGGACACGATCCAAGCCAGCCAGATTGTTTTGGAACGCGACCGCACTGCCCGCGATCGTCGCCAATGGGTCCAGCAACATTGTCAGGTACACCAAGAACATCATCAGATCACCGAGCGTCAAATTGCCTTCGATGATTTGATAGCCGCCGTACAACAACAATCCGGTCGAAGCGAGCGGGATCAGCACTTCCCAGATCGTCTCAATGATCCGCATCCACCACCAAGTGAACAACTGTTGTCGAACCAGGAAGTCACCTTCCCGCACGTAACGACTCGACTCGCTGCGGGATCGCGAGAACGTTCGTACGACGCGAATGCCGCCAAAGGTTTCTGTCGCACCGCTGTCGATCTTCTGCCGTTGCTTGCGGACATCACGAAACAGAGGACGGATGCGGTTGATGTAGGTGCGGTGCGTCAGCCACACGGTCGGCAACAGAAACATCCCTCCCAGCATCAACTTCCAATCCACCAGCATCAAAATGATCAGACTGCCGATGAACTGCACGATCGCCCGCCAAGGGTTGTACAGCATGCTGAAAATCAGTTCCGCGACACCGCCCGCGTCTTCCCGAATCAAACTCGCGACGCCGCCGCTTTTCATCGAATGCACGTGGTGCAGCGGCAAATGAACCGCGTGATCAAACACCGTCGCTCGGATGGACACTTGCGTTTTGTTGGATGCCTTGGTGGCGATCCAACGTCCCACCAGGTTCACCGCGGTTCCGATCGCGGTCAGGATCGTCACGATCAATCCGATCGCGACCAACACTCGCATCGGAGACGACATGGGGTCGCCAAGGATCGCGGTCAGATTGGGGATCGCATCCACCCAATCCGGCAGCGGTTTGGGCGGGCGAGTCAGCACTGAGTCGATGGCCAACTTGGTCCCCAAGGGCGGGATCAATCGCAACCCAATGCTGACCGTCAACAACGCCAGGGCGGTCACAATGGCCCCTCTTTGCCCCGCAATCAGTTGCCAAAAAGCGAGGAACAACTCACGAAACGATCGGTCTCGGGTCCCAATTTTTTTCCCGCCAGGACCGCCACCATGATGATGCCCGCCACGGCCGCTGGACAAGTCTTTTTCGGTGTCCTGATTCCCTCGGCGATGACGATCGCGAACCGCTTGACGATAAGCTTCAAAACGACGGCGACTGGGCGAACTCGGCATCTAACAACAGTGTGCGTGGAAACAAACAACCAATGGAATCATGGAAGTCCGTCAATCCTACGCCAAACGCCTCGTATAGAACCACCACTCCAATGCCATCAACAGCAACACCGCGATCAACAAGGGTCGCCAAAATTCGCGTCGCACCTCGATCCCGGCCTCGGTCGCCTCCACCGACTCGTACCCCAGTTCAACGGTCGGCTGCGTTGCCAATCGACTCTCGCGAGCATCGAACAAATTGACCGCAAACCGATCCACCACCTGGTCGGTTTCGGCGGCGATCAGTTGATAATTGCCGGGCTGGGACGTGGAAACGATTTCGACCACGCCCCCCGCACCGACTGGTTGCTTGCCCAACGATTCCGCCCTGCCCTGCCCCACTGTCCGAACCACTTCGACCGATTCCAGAACGTTTTCCAAGCGGGCCATCACGGTCTGCCCAGGCTGGTAACTCGGCGCCCCGGAAGACTGAGCCGCACCGGCCAGATTCCTCAGAACGTTGAACAGAAACACCGGCCAAGACCGTTCGGCGTACCAGTTGGTGTTGGCCTGCATCTCCCCCGATTCGTCTTCGCTGACCAGCGGGAACCCCAACACCAAATCCTGGTATCCATCGCGCGAAGCGATCGCCATCACCGGACCGACGTCCGATTCCACCAAGGTCAACGAGCCCGCCGGCCCTTCCACGGCTCGACCGGAAAACACCAGCAACGAATACAACTCCAAGTACCGCAGCACCGGATGCGTTCGGTCGATGTCGATCAACGTCAACGCTCCTGACTCCGTCTTCCACTTCCAACCGTCATTGGGCAAGGCCCCCATCGTGAACGTGTTGGTCAGCGGAGGTGCCTTGGGTCGACAACGATCGAAGACGATCAAATCATCGCGACCCGATGACGCCCGTTTTTGATACGCGTCGGTTTCCATGTAGTCCGGCGTCACAAATTCGCAGGCTGAGATCTGCTGACTCTTCGGCGTTGTCAGGCCCAGTTCCAAAGCTCGGTTGCCAGGTGTGACCACCAACACCGAGACCAACCCGGAGGGAGTCAACGCTGCGAAGGCTTCATTGTCCACTTTCAAATCATCCTCGCCGTCCAATTGCAATCTCAATGCAACCGCATCGGAAGATTCAATCGTGAACGACAAACCGGTCTGAGCCTCCGGTTCCAAATCAACCGTAGCCGCATCCACCAAGTTTTGATCGATGTACAAGGATGCTTCGGTAGACTCATCCGACGTGCCCGTGTTCAGCACGGTCGCGAAAACCTGGATCTGATCGGGGTTCTGCAAATCACGCTGAGCGGAGAACGAAACGATTGCCAAATTGCGGACCGCATCGGATCCAATTGCAACATAGGTCGGCTGCAAGTTCCCTAAACTGAACTGCGTCACATCGCCAAAGTTCCCATCGCTGTACAGGATCAACTCAGCGGGCATCGCATCGGCCACCTGGACATCGTTGACGTCCCCAATCTCGCTGGTCCGGCGTGGGTTGGCCAAACCATCCGCGGCCCGCAGCGCCCCCAGAATATCCGTCGGTCGATTGGTGACCTCACATCGATCCAGTGCATCTCGCAAACGATTGCGATCGGACGTGAAAGCCTGCATCACCTCGGCGCGGTCACTGAACGTCACCAGCATCGCGGATTCCGAGTCCGTCATGGTGTCGATGCGGTCACCGATTTGGCGGCGAGCTTCTTCGAACCGACTGCGACCGCCCTCCCCTGGACTGCTCAAGGATGGCCCCTTGGCGTCTCCCGCCGGTGCTTGCATGCTGGCCGAAGTATCCAGCAGAAACACCATCCGGCCCAGCGAATTGGCTTCGCCCCGAATGCCCGGTCGGAACAAGGCGAACGCGGCCAACAACACCGCCAACAATTGAAGCAACAACAGCAGGCTGTTGCGAAGCCGTTGCAGCAAACTGTTGACGTGCAGATCCTCGATCGTTCGAGACCACAAGTAGGTGCTCGGAACCTCGACCGGTTCGCGTCGCAACTTCAAAAAGTAAAGCAGCACGATGCCCACAGGCACGCACGCCAACACCACCCACGGCCACACTCCCGACAGGGCGGGGATCCAACTCATGGCACCATCATTCATCGCACCACCCCACGAGTTCGCAGGTACTGGGTGATCACGGTTTCAATCGGCGTGTCGGTGGGAACCATCACGTGCACAATCGACCGCTTGGCACAGTATTGCCGGATCTCATTGAGAAAGGCTTTGAGGTTGGCTTGGTACTTGTCCAACACAAATTGGTTGACCGTGATTTCGGCCGCATCGCCGTCTTCGACATCGATCAATCGCCGGTCACCTCGTAGCGGAGGGTCGATTTCCTCTTGCGACAACACCTGCAGCACAAACACATCGATTTGCCGACCGACCAACATCCGCAGCGCCGATTCGTAGCCTTCCTTGTCCATCATGTCCGTGATCAGCACGACCACGCCGCTGCCGCCACCTCGCGTCACAAAGTCCTTGACGCCGTCATGCAGTGAAACATTTTCGCCTCCCGACAAACCGTCCAAGTAGTTCAACATTTTCCAAAACGAACCACGTGACCGAAGCACGGGAGCATTGTGACCGGATTGCCCCATGGCTCGAACACAAACCCGGTCACCATGACAAAGCCCGACATACCCGAGCGCGGCGGCGAGTTGCTTGGCGACATGCAGTTTGTTCGGCGTGCCAAAGTTCATCGACGCGCTGGTGTCGATCAAGGCATGGAAGTGCAGGTCCTCTTCTTCCTGGAACAGCTTCAGAAACAGCTGATCCAAGCGAGCGTACAAATTCCAATCGATCAATCGAAGGTCGTCGCCCGGCACGTAATTTCGAAAGTCCGCGAACTCAACGCTCTGACCTTTCCGGCGACTGATGCGTTCGCCTTTCATCCGCCCTCGAAAGATCTTCCGAGAAACCAGCTCCAACCGTTCCAGTCGACCCAACAAGGCAGGGGTCAACAACGGCCCGGACGCTTGCCGCTTGGCATCGGCCGGGGTGCTGGCAGCGGGCGTAGGATCGGTCGTCGACGAGGCGGGTGCGTTGCTCATGGGTAGCAGTTTACCTGATTCACGCTCGGGTGTAGCACACACCGCGTTGATGGAAGAGCAAACGAATGCGTGTCAAAACCGCGAAAAACCAAGCCCGACAGGCCCGTTTGGCGACGATCCTCCACCGAGAATACGTCAACCATCACCGACCACCGGCCCGATCGTGCTGAGCAGGTCGGCAGGAATGTTTGGGTTTCATCCTGTGAGCCGTTTGGGCGTTCGCCCCGGTTGTTCGTGGGAACCGTGGCGAGCGCCAAACGGCTCACATACCCGAAGACACCTGCTTAGCCAGCCCGATAGAGATGCGAATAGTCGTCTCGAGCGACCCGAGTTCGATCCGACAGCTGAGCAAAGTAAGCGTCCGAATCAACGCCACCATTCAAGGAATCGCGAGCACCGTCGGAGATCAAGTTGTCGGCAAGTTCAGCGACAATGGTCTCCACGCGGTCTTCCACGTCTTGATCGGAATCGATCCAGGCTTGGATCAAGCGATCGGCGTCCAGGCTTCCCGAGAGCAGCGGAACATGGTCCGCGATCAGCAAGTCTTCTCCACCGTCACCGTCCAATCGATCGGCACCAAAACCGCCAATCAGAATGTCGCGTCCATCGCCGCCGTAGATCCGGTCTTCGCCTGCTCCACCGACGATCAAATCGCTGCCGTCACCACCTCGCAGTTTGTCGTCGCCTTCACCGCCAAACAAACTGACAGGAACACTTAGACCACGCTCCGCGGTGATGTCGTCATCGCCGGCCCCACCATAAACCACCACGCGGCTGACATTCGTGTAGGTCTGGGTGTCCCAGCGTCGCGCGGTTGGATCGTAGACCCGAACTTCAATGGCATCGGGTTGGCCAGAGATGCCGAACAGACGAATATTGTCCGAATCGGCAGTGCCGCCAATGGTGACAATCGATTTCCCGGGATCGGTTGGATCCACTTGGCTGATCAATGAGTCAGCCTGCAAGATCACCTCTGCGGCGCCGGCACCATTGGCATTGTCCGTCGTACGCACCTGAATCGTGAAGACGGAATTCGATTGAGGGGTGAAGGTGAAGGTGGCACCCGTGCCACCGTCGATCGTCGCTCCAGTCGAATTGAGAACCGTCCAAGCAAAGATCGCAACCGCGTCTTCGGGCAAATCCTCGACGACGGCAGTGAACGTCGTCGGCTGGCCAACGGCGGCAACGCCATCGCCTTGCACACTGACGAGACGCGTGTCCGGTTCGACGGTTTCCCCACCGCCCCCAGACTCTCCGCCTGATCCGCCATCCGCTCCGCCGCTCGCAGGCAGTCCGCTGCCTTGAGCAACATCGACCATCCATTTCAGAGCAGGCGCGGACAGCGTGTTGAACGTTTGATCGCCAATCTGGTCAGCGATTTCGAAACGCAGATAATCGCCCCCGTCATTGTGCAACGAATCGCCAACGCTGCTGCGTTGCAATCGGTCAGACTCACTGCCGCCGCGTAGAACATCGTCGCCTTCGTCCCCATCGAGCAAGTCTTCTCCGAAGCTGCCCAGCAGTTCGTCATTCCCGTCGCCGCCACTGATGTGGTCTCCGTACAGATCCATTTGAACACGTTTCAATGCTGGCGATTTCACAAACGCCTCCATCGAATCGTCCATGTAACCGGCTTCGAAGGTCGTCCGTGTCAACGGGATCGGAGCACTCGTGTCATCGACACCCAAGGTGGTGATCGACACTCCGTTGTCACCCATCACGACATCGTTGCCCGCTTCCCCTTCCAGGTCATCCTCGCCAATCTTCCACTTGGCATAAATCTGACCTTGGCGATCTCCTGGTCCCAATGCCGCTCCTGCTTCCAGCAATTGGCGTTCGCGCCCGACATAGTCTTCAAAGTGGAACGGGGATCGATCACGCGCATTGCGAGAAATCTGGTCCATCACCCGTTCAACGTGAATGTCGAGGGCTTGCAGTTCCGTCGCGTTGGCCGGCGTGTTCAGAACCAATGGCATGGCAATCACGCCGCGGTCACCGATCAGGATGTCGGCGCCCGCCCCGGCGTTGATATCATCGTTGTCGAGCTCCCGGTCCAGTGCCGGAACGTACGCAATCTTGCTGACCGAATCACGATGTTCCAGTTCCGTCGCCACATTGAATGTTCGTAGCGCACGTCGTTGCGCCAGAGCATCCTTCTGCTGTTCATACTGGTCATCCAAGGCAACACGCAATTGCGCCAATGGCTCTCCGGAGATCCCCGTGGGGCTGACCGAGTTGGGCAAGTCCCCTGTTGCGCCCGTCACCAAGGGGGCGACCCACCAACCGTCGCCTCCGACCAGCGTGTCGTCGCCGGCACCGCCTGAAATCTCATCCTCCCCCAGAACCAACGTGTGGTATCTCAGGAACTCCACGTCGCTGGCACTGAGACTTGGCAGACCAGGCCGTTGGACGGACGCATCCTCCAACAACGTGTCAATCACGCCAACGTGCGCCACCGAAACGAGGTGCGTTGCATCGGAGCCAAGGATTTCAATGCGACCATAGTACTTCAGCAGCTCAGCAGCCCGTTCTGGGATGGCTTCGCTACCGGGCAGCACTGCGGTTGAAACAAGGTCGTATTGCGCATCGTCGCCAAAGACCGTGTCGTTCCCATCGCCAGCGTTGATCGTGTCGTTGCCGATCTCGATGTTCCGCATGGGCAGCGATTGCCCGTGAACTTTGTACCGGACAACATCGACATCCAATGCCAGGTCTTCCAAGGAATGCATCACGCCCACAAAACTGTCGGCTGCTGCCTGCTGGGCATCCGCAATCGGATCGAACCCAGTGCGAACGGGAGTCTCCACGTACCAATTGTCGCCAATGAGAAGGTCATCGCCACCATCGCCGTCCAAACGATCGTTCCCTGCCAATTGATCCGCGTGGCCGATCACGGTCGGGGTCAAGGCAATCGCAGGAATCAGTTCCAGCCCCCCGGAAGTTGTCAGCCAATCTTCCGCCGCGATCTGGGCCAGCTCCGAGTTGACCCCAGCAAAACGCTGCCACACCGGTTCTTGAGCAACCAAGTCGCCAGGTTGAGCCAGCAACTCGGGGACGATCACGTTGCCCAGCACGTCCAATTGCACTTGGTAGTTTGAAAGGTCCGCACCGGACAGAATCCCGATCAAACGCGTCGACGCAGCAATCTGAGGCATGTCCGTTTCGACTGGAACGGCATTGATTGCTCCGTCGCCGACGATGGTGTCATCGCCAGCGCCGCCACGCAAGTCATCGTCGCCTCGCTGCCCAAGGATGATGTCGCGATCGTCGCCACCATCCACAAAGTCGTCATCGCTTGGTTCCAGGTCAATCAAGATCACTGCATTGACGACTTGCCCTGTCGTTGCGTTGCGATGTTGCAATCCATTGGGAAGCACCACGTTGGCCAACACGATTTGATCCGCCGCCAACAGTTGCTCAGCCAACTCAGGATCGAGGCCGACCTGCGTTGGATCCATTTCCAAGATGCCTGTGATCGTTCCAATTTCTTCCGTGATCAGATCACGATGCCAAACGCCATCCGAATTCAGTTGTGGAGATCCATCGGCAAGGAAGTCACGCAAGATCTTCCCTGCATCTGCCAGGATAAAGTCTTGCCCCTCATCGCCGTAGATCTGGTCAGCGCCCAAGCCACCCGTGATTTCGTCGCTGCCTTCGCCACCACGAATCGTGTCGTTGCCCCGCTGACCGATGGCGATGTCTTGCCCGTCACCACCCAACAGCGTGTCATCGCCGCCGATCTTGTCCTGATCGTCAAACGGAACCACTTCGCGAATCACGATTGAATCAAAAGGTGCCAGATAAGTGGTCCACGTCCCCAACTGCTCACTCAACAGTTCGCGACGAACGATCCCGTTGTCACCCAGGATGACATCCTCGCCCGCATCACCAGACAACAAATCGTCGCCATCGTCGCCGAACGGAACGTTGTGCCCACCCAAAAGATCATCCTGGCCGTCGCCGCCATACACAGTGTCATCACCCTGCCCTGCCCAGACAAAGTCATCGCCGTCTTCGCCGTAGATCGTGTCCGCACCACCTCCGTCCGCGTTACTGATGAAGCGGCTGATGACCTGCTCATCCACCGGCAAGGTGTAGTCCACTTCGCCGTGGTCACCCAAGATGATGTCATGCCCCTCGCCACCGTACACCGTGTCGTCGGCTGTGCCCCCGATAATGATGTCGTTGCCAGCCCCACCGTGCAGCGTGTCATTGCCACCAATCGTCGGATCCGACGTGATGATGTTGTCGACCGTGGTCGGGTCTTCGTCCGCGATCACAAAATCGACCACACCGTTGTCGCCCAGCAACACGTCACGTCCCGCACCGCCATCGGCCACGTCGTCCGCCGCTCCGCCCAGCAAAATGTCATTCTCCCCGCCGGTGGAGATCGTGTCGTTGCCACCAATCGCTGGAGATGTCGTGCGAACAACCAGCAATTGCCCAGCATCGTTGAACGTCGCGATCCCGTTATCGCCCAGAGCGATGTCCGGCGAAGCGTCTCCGTTGGCGTCATTGCCAGCGTCGATGAAGTCGTCCGCCGCACCGCCAAAGACAATGTCCGCACCAGCACCCGTGCTGATGAAGTCGTCATCGCCGACAGCCGGATCCGAAGTCTGAATCTGCGTCAGGACTTGCCCACCACCATCTGTGTAAAACAACGCGTTGCCGTTGTCACCCAGGACGATGTCTCGGTCAGCGTCGCCCACACTTTGGACGCCTGTGTTTCGGTCCACGTCGACCGCATCCGAACCGGCCCCGCCCAAAACCACATCCGGACCAGGACCGACGAAAATATCATCGTCGCCACCAAGAATTGGATCGATCGTCGTCAGGTCGGTCAATCGCCCATCATTCGTGAAGTGAGCCACGCCGCTATCACCGATCACGACATCCGCCGCAGCATCGGTTCCGGCGTTGACGAAATCGTTTCCGCCGCCGCCAAGAACAATGTCCGGCCCGTTGGCAGCATCAATGATATCGGCCCCGCCCTGATCGGAAGCAATGGTCGTGATCGTGGTCAACACACCAAACGTGAACAAGGCTTCCCCTGAGTCACCCAAGATCACATCGCCTGACAAACTGTTGCCGCCAGTGATCGTGTCATCCGCTTGGCCACCCAATAGAATGTTGCGTCCATCGCCCGCGTCGATGACATCGTTGCCACCGATCGATGGCGAAGTCGAAACAACGCGTGTGGCAAGTGCGGTGGTCGCGTCGAAGTACGCCGCACCTTCATCGCCCAGAATCACATCGTCATCGTTGCCGATCTCACCGGCCAAACCGCCGATGATCTGGTCCGCGTCCGCTCCGCCGAGGATGATGTCACTGCCTTGGCCAGTCGAAATCGTGTCCGCGCCACCAATGCCCGGGGCCGTGGTTTCGATCTCGATCAACACGCCAGTCGTCGTGAACGTCGCTTGGCCGTTGTCACCCAACACGACATCGATCGAGACGTCGCCGTCCGCATCGCTGCCCGCGTTGATCTGGTCACCTTCCGCTCCACCCAGGACCACGTCCGGTCCTGCCGCAGCAACGATCGTGTCGACACCGCCGACGCTGGGTTCCAATGAAACGATCGAGGTGAGAACGCCCGCGGTGAACAAGGCTTCCCCTGAGTCACCCAAGATCACATCGCCTGACAAGCTGCTGCCGCCAGTGATCGTGTCATCTGCTTGGCCACCCAACAGAATGTTGCGACCATCACCCGCGTCGATGACATCGTTGCCACCGATCGACGGCGAAGTCGAAACAACACGTGTGGCAAGTGCGGTGATCGCATCGAAGTACGCCGCACCTTCATCGCCCAGAATCACGTCGTCGTCATTGCCGATCTCACCGGCCACGCCGCCGATGATCTGATCCGCGTCCGCTCCGCCGAGGATAATGTCACTGCCTTGGCCAGTCGAAATCGTGTCCGCGCCACCGATGCCCGGCGCCGTGGTTTCAATTTCGATCAGCACACCCGCTGTGGTGAACGTCGCTTGGCCGTTGTCGCCCAACACGACATCGATCGAAACGTCGCCGTCCGCATCGCTGCCCGCGTTGATCTGGTCGCCTTCCGCTCCGCCCAGGACCACGTCCGGTCCTGCCGCAGCAACGATCGTGTCGACACCGCCGACGCTGGGTTCCAGTGAAACGATCGAGGTGAGAACGCCCGCGGTGAACAAGGCTTCCCCTGAGTCACCCAAGATCACATCGCCTGACAAGCTGCTGCCGCCAGTGATCGTGTCATCCGCTTGGCCACCCAACAGAATGTTGCGTCCATCGCCCGCGTCGATGACATCATTGCCACCGATCGACGGCGAAGTCGAAACAACGCGTGTGGCAAGTGCGGTGATGGCGTCGAAGTACGCTGCACCTTCATCGCCCAGAATCACATCGTCATCGTTGCCGATCTCACCGGCCACGCCGCCGATGATCTGATCCGCATCCGCTCCGCCGAGGACGATGTCACTGCCTTGGCCAGTCGAAATCGTGTCCGCGCCACCGATGCCCGGCGCCGTGGTTTCAATTTCAATCAGCACACCCGCGGTGGTGAAGGTCGCTTGGCCGTTGTCGCCCAACACAACATCGATCGAAACGTCGCCGTCCGCATCGCTGCCCGCGTTGATCTGGTCGCCTTCCGCTCCGCCCAGGACCACATCCGGTCCTGCCGCAGCAACGATCGTGTCGACACCGCCGACGCTGGGTTCCAATGAAACGATCGAGGTGAGAACGCCCGCGGTGAACAAGGCTTCCCCTGAGTCACCCAAGATCACATCGCCTGACAAGCTGCTGCCGCCAGTGATCGTGTCATCTGCTTGGCCACCCAACAGAATGTTGCGTCCATCGCCCGCGTCGATGACATCATTGCCACCGATCGACGGCGAAGTCGAAACAACGCGTGTGGCAAGTGCGGTGATGGCGTCGAAGTACGCTGCACCTTCATCCCCCAGAATCACATCGTCGTCGTTGCCGATCTCACCGGCCACGCCGCCGGTGATCTGATCCGCGTCCGCTCCGCCGAGAATGATGTCGCTGCCTTGGCCAGTCGAGATCGTGTCCGCACCACCGATGCCCGGGGCCGTGGTTTCAATTTCAATCAACACGCCCGAGGTGGTGAACGTCGCTTGGCCGTTGTCGCCCAACACGACATCGATCGAGACGTCGCCGTCCGCATCGCTGCCCGCGTTGATCTGGTCGCCTTCCGCTCCGCCCAGGACCACGTCCGGTCCTGCCGCAGCAACGATCGTATCGACACCGCCGACGCTGGGTTCCAGTGAAACGATCGAGGTGAGAACGCCCGCGGTGAACAAGGCTTCCCCTGAGTCACCCAAGATCACATCGCCTGACAAGCTGCTGCCGCCGGTGATCGTGTCATCCGCTTGGCCGCCCAACAGAATGTTGCGTCCATCGCCCGCGTCGATGACATCATTGCCACCGATCGACGGCGAAGTCGAAACAACGCGTGTGGCAAGTGCGGTGATGGCGTCGAAGTAAGCTGCACCTTCATCGCCCAGAATCACATCGTCATCGTTGCCAGTCTCACCCGCCAAACCACCGGTGATCTGATCCGCGTCCGCTCCGCCGAGGATGATGTCACTGCCCTGACCAGTCGAAATCGTGTCCGCGCCACCGATGCCCGGGGCCGTGGTTTCAATTTCAATCAACACGCCCGAGGTGGTGAACGTCGCTTGGCCGTTGTCGCCCAACACGACATCGATCGAAACGTCACCGTCAGCATCACTGCCCGCGTTGATTTGGTCACTGGCCGCTCCGCCCAGAACCACGTCTGGACCTGCCGCAGCAACGATCGTGTCGACACCGCCGACGCTGGGTTCCAATGATGCGATCGAGGTGAGAACACCCGCGGTGAACAACGCCTGACCATTGTCGCCAATGATGATATCGCCATCGAGCGAACTGCCGCCGGTGATCGTATCGGCACCCGCACCGCCAACCAGCACATTGCGTGCATTGCCAGCGGTGATCACATCATCGCTGCCGATCGAATAGTTGGTCGATTGAACGCTCGTCAGCACGCCCGTTTGGTCGTCGAACAACGCAGAACCTTCGTCACCGATGATGACGTCTTCCAGGCTGTCGGCTCCTGCCAACAACTGGTCGGCTCCTGCACCGCCAAGGATCACCATCCGGCCAACTCCGGCCGTCATCAAGTCCGCTGCACCGACGCCACTCGCTTCGGTGCTCGCTTGCGTGAGGATTCCAAAACCATCGGTCTCAACAACGTTGTCAGTGTGTGAGAACGTCAGTCGTCCGCCGTCACCGATCAGAATGTCATTGCCCGATTCTGGCGTCAGCGAAACTCCATTGCGGTCAAAGTTCACAAAGTCAGACCCGAAACCGCCAAAGACGCGGTCGTTGCCGTCTTCGCCAGACAGCGTGTCGGAACCGCCGATCGAATTCTCGACCGTGACCGCACTGAGCACCGCGCGATTCGTCAGCAAACGCAGGCGAGTGGAAACCGCCACATCGTCGGCCGGATCAGCATTGCCGCCATCATCGAACGGACGAATCACAGCCAGCGTGACGCTGCCATGATCACCAAACAGAAGGTCGTTGCCAGCGCCACCCAACAGATCATCGTCGTGCCCGCCCAGCAAGTCGCGATTGGGCGCGGTGTTCGCCACATCCGTGACGGTCGTGATGGTCAGAACATCCGTGGCAAGATCGAAGCGGGTGCGAAGGTCCGCGTTGATTGCGGAATCGCCAAACAGTTGATCATGACCATCGCGTCCTTCGATGCTGTCTTGGCCACCACCGCCCAACAACAAATCATTGCCGCTACCGCCACGGATCGTGTCATTTGCACCGCCGCCATAGGCAGTCACGCCTTGGCTCGAAGTGATGTCGAAAACATCGTTCCCATCATGGTCGTAACGCAAAGCCAGTCCCGCGGTGTTGCCGGTTTGCCCGGCGAAATCACGACCATCTTGGAACGTGTCACCCAACAAGATCAACGGTGCATCCTGGTCGGTTTCAGCATCCAAATCACCATCGACTCCACCGCCGGTGACAACAAAGTGATCGCCGCCCATCACGCCCGGGGAGATTTCCCGGTTGCCGCCACCATGGATCACGGTGATCGCTCCCACAGCGGTGCCCGCGATTTGAATCGAGTCATTTCCTGACCCCAAGAAGGTCTCCAAAATCTCAGCACCAGCGTACGCCACACCGGCGTTGAAACTGATCGCCGGATCGCTCCCTTGGCCCGGAACGCTCAGGCTGTCGCTGGTCATTCCCAAGCCAGTCATTTGGCTGGCGGTCAGCCACAGAGAGTCATCCGCTTGGCTACCGTCTTGGAAGACTTCGATCCGATCGGTCTGCTGACTTTCATCCGCTGTGTCGGCAACCGGCGAAGCGGCCTGCGTCTGTTCCGCTGGCAACATCACTGCTTCGGTGAAACTGATCAGGCCCGTGTCCGCGACCGCCGACGCATCGATCTGAAGCGGTCCATCAAAACCAGCCACTTGGTGTGACGAAACAGAAATGTCTTCCGAGGTCGTGAACTCAGCCACCGCTGACAGCGTGATCGTCACCGGCTGATTCCAATTCGATGCATCAAAAACCACATAGGGCGTCGCATGGTCACCGCCTGCTGACATCACGCGACCACCCGAGAACGAGGTCGCACCATCGGTCTTCAAGCCGACTTCGACGGTGCCCGTGGGCTGCTGGCTCAAACGAACCGTGTAGGTATCCTCGAAGGCTCCGGCACCACCAATCCCTGCAAACACCGCATTGCCGGTAACACTCGCCTGCACAACCACCTGCGGCGTGTCGTCGTCGACCACCGTGAAGCTCAACTGCATTGGCTGAGCAGACTGAAAGTCCACGTCGGCACTGCTGAGCGTATGCCCCACGACGCTGGACATTTCGCTTTCCAAAGCAACATCGTTGACCGCTGACACCGTGACGGCTTGAACTTGATCCCAGTTGGCAGGGGTGAAGGTCAGAGTCGTTTGTGACAAGCTGACTTGCGCGTCGTGCGTGAGCATGACTGTGACGTTCGACGTGGGCGCTCGATTGAGACGGACGCTGTAGCTGGCTGAAGCGTTTCCGTTTTCGGTCGGGTCAAGCGAATCGCTGCGTCCTTCGATCAGCAAATCTTGACCAGGAGCGCGTTCGATGATGAGCCCGGCCTGATCGTCATCCACCACCTGCACATCCACACCAGGAACGAAGGCTCCATCCAAACCCGCGTGTGTGGAGACAAGGCTGTGTTGGATCCCTGAGACAAGGTCGCCGGAGGCAACGGTGTCCCCAATGGCTCGCAACTGGACGGTTCTGGCCTCGTACCAAGTGGCGTTGCTGGACGGATCAAAGGCGATCGTCGCAGCGGATGCCCAAGTCAAGCCTCCATCAACTGACAGCTCCAACCCCGTCCCCAAACCTGACAACGTCAGATGAGCCATGTGCCCTGTGTAGCTAGCACGGTCCACCGCCATCGCGACGCTGTATTGGTCGGTTGCTGCGTAACCGGCAACTTGCTCGGCCACACGTGTTTCGCCATCGGTCTGACGAATCACGACCACATCTCCTGCCACCCCGAGGCGACTGCGTGCATCAATCACGTTGGCCGACATCGCCGGGACCAACAAACCATCATAAGCCGGATCGCTGATGGCATCGACCGTGTGCTGGATCGTCGCCGCCTGGCCAGGCCCTGCTGCCGAGATGATCCGTTCGGTCACGTCGCCGCCCAGCGTGAACTCGTCGCTGCCCGAATTGCCTTCGACGCGATAGCCCACGCCTGCCGCGGTGCCTTCGACAAACACGTGATCGTCGCCCGCCAAAGTGCTAACGGTCACCAATTCTTGGCTGCCGTCGAGGACCGTGGTCAGACCGCCACCGTCAATCGAAGCTGGCGTCAAACGCAGGTTGTCATCCGCATGCGATCCGACAACGGTGACGTAGTCCGATCCGGCTCCGCCGCTCAATTGCATCGGACGATGAACCACGTAGTTGTCCGAGGCGGTATCGTCGACGGCCTTGACAAAGCTGCGGAGCTGGAAGGAGTCGTCGCCGGCTTGGCCATCGATCGTCAAACTGGCCGCGTTCGCGAACACATGAAACGAATCCGATCCTTCGCCAGCACGGATGGTCAACGGCGAGTGGATCCCCGCACTCAGGTAGCCTTCTGTGATCTGGGTGGTTTGAATTTCATCGCCAACCGCCACGCCACTGGCATAAGTCTGCGTGACTCCATCAGCCGATCCCGTGGGATTCGGATCAGTCGAATACACTTGACCGATCTGGAAAACATCATCGCCATCGCCCGATTCAATCGTGATCGGCGTGGAAGAATCATCGGTCAGGAATTGGTCATTGCCGTTGCCAGATCGAATCAGGATTCCACCGTTCAGCGTCGCGTCATAGTCGATGCGTTCCAAGGTATCGGCCAAGCCGTCTTCACCCTCAGGCTCCACCGCGGTTTGCAATCGAGCCAAGAAGTGCTTGCGAATCAGAAACAGATCGTCCGCCGTCGTGCCAAGCACCGTGACTTGGTCGACGCCGTCATCGGCCGCCCCGGTGTCAGTGATCGTGACACGTTCATCGCCAATCCCATCGAGATCAATCTCGGTCAAGTCGGTGGCGCCCGCACCGTCCAAGAAGTAGTGACCGCTGGCAAGATTGCTCAACAGCATCGTGTCGCGATCGGCTTCGCCTAACACGCGAGTGATCGGAGCAAGGATGTCCTGGGAAAGCGTGAATGTGGCACCGACGTCTGGGTCAGCGTTGCCCCAATCCAGTTCAAACTGCATTTCCACCGACGCTGAAACGGTCGCTCCCGCCAACACCTGCACATTGTCGCCGACTCGCAGGACCGTGGTCCCAGAACTGTTGGTGATCACGGAGGTCGCGTCAATGATCAAGTCCTCGGTTCCCGCCCACGTGTCAGGCAGGCTGATGCGAATGCGGCCATCGGCGTTGGATCCGATTTCGCCAACCGTCACACTGCCTTCCGTTTCAATGATCTCGATGGCACCAGGTGCCACGGCTGACAAACGGCCAACGGGCACCGATGCTCCGCGAATCGGGTTCCCGGAAGACAGATCCGCACCATCCCCCACGCTGCTGCCGGTGTTGATTTCCAACGGATTGCTAGCCGTCCCGATCGACGCCGGTTGCTGTCCCAAGCCAGCACGCAACACGACATGCCGACCGAAGACCAGAGTCTCCTCATCCGGCGACACATCCAAGATGCTGCGATCGGCGAACAAGGTCACATCGCCCCGCCAAGAGTCCACTTTCCCAAGCAACATGTCCGCACTGGTTTCCGCCAACCAAACCGACAAGTCAGCCTTCACGGTCAGAGTTCCCGTGCTGCTGTCCGACGCCCCAACATTGATTTCCAAAGGATTCAGTGCGGTACCAATCCGCGCCTGATCGCCGGTTTCACTGATGGCGTTCAGTCGCAGATCTTGGGCGGACAAATTCGCGAATGCATCCACGGATCCATCCGTCGTTGTTTCGCGACCATCAACAATGTCGTCCGTCGTGTTGATGGTGACGGTGGCGTTGTTCGCGAAGAATCGCTCCAACGACAAACCGCCTTGGACATCAAAATTGACTGTTGTTCCGTTGACAGTCCACTCGCCAACCGACGTGCCTGTTTGGCTCTTGGCAAACAAATCGCCTTCGATCGTGCCACTGACTGGACCGACGGACAGCAAGTCCATCGGGTTGGCCAAAGTCCCGACCGAACCACCCGCATCAATTCGCAGAGCGGGCGCGTTCAAGTTCCAATCTTCTGCTGCCGATCCGGACAAACCGTCCACGATATTCGCGGAGGCATGAAGCTCAATGCTCGTCGATGACTGCAAACGCCCGACCGTCAAGTTGCCGGCGGTGACATCCAACGCCAAAGTCCCACCCGAGGACAAACGCAGAACGTTCAAGTCATCAATCGTTTGCGTTCCGCCCAGGTCAACAGTGCCGCCGAACTGCTGCACGCGGAAGTCGCCTGTGGCGGCCCCCGTCAACGGCGCGTCCGCATGGATCATGATCCGGAACGGTGTTCCATTGGACGCTCCCTGAACCACGGTCCCTTCCAAATGAGCTCCCGCGAGAGCGACGATTGCCGCTTCCGCACTCGCGCCGGTCGCAGCGGCATCCGAGAGCACACCCGTCGAAATCAAACGTGCTTCACCAGGAGTCACCAATCTCTTGACCGCCAAGGCCCCTTCGCTGCGAATGGCGATGTCATCCTTGGCGGTTCCTTGCAAGGTTCCCGTCACGCGAATGTTCACGTCCTCGACCACTTGAATCGCCACGCGGCTTGGCGTCGTGGTGTCCGCAACCAATTGTCCGGACTGCAAGTCGACCGTCCGGTCATGGGAACCGTTGCCGGATGGATCGACCGTGTCCTTCGTGTCATGATCCACGGTGATTTCCAACCATCGCGACCCGTCGGAAAAGTCTTGAGCCGACAACGTGATCGTTTCGTTGCTTCCGACGTATTCAAACCATCCGAATTGATCCGCGTCGTATTCCACCAACACGGATTGCCCGGTCGCGATCGCGAAGCTTGCTGTGTCGTCGGTGGTGTTGAAATCAGCCGAAACACGCGTCCATAGCGACGTGTCCGACAAATCGGTCGTTTGAAAATTGAACGCGGCTTCGGCGTCCACACCCACATAACGGTACGTCGCGTAGTGAATCCCCAGCACGTCGTTCACCGTTGCCTGCGAAAGCGTCGCTTGCTGAGTGGGTGACAATCCATCCAACCCCGATTCCATGTCGATCGTCAATCGTTCGCCGATGGAACCGATGCGTCCGCTGGGAGGGTTGACCTCTGTATTTGTGTCACCCGCGATCAGCGTCACATCACTTCCAATGATGTTCAGCCTTTCTTGCGTATCAGCCGGCTCAGGATTCACCGAGAAGGTTTCGGGATACAGGTAACGTCGTAGGTTCTCCGAGATGGGGCTAGCCAACGACGACGCCTGCTGGACCCGTTGGTCGATCCGAGCTTGGCGTTCGACGGAGGTATACAAGAACGCATAATCAGGGTCATACGATCCGCTCCGCAGCGTCTCGCTCAGATCCATCGTGTCTTCACCTGGCGTGGAATCATCGACGGTGTAGGTGAATCGCTGCACCTCAACGGCTGCCAGACTAAAGTCGAACCCGGCGACCAAATCCACGGGCGTGACATCCGCCAGACGATCCGTGTCTTGAGACGCGAAAGCAGCGTCACGCTGATCGGTCAGCAATTGAAACTCCGTCGAACTGACCTTGACGACGAAGTAGCGAAAATCTTCCGCCAAACCGATTTGACCAGCCGTCAGAAACAGTTCTTCACCACCAACCAAACCATGAGCCGAGGTGGTCGTGATGGTGTCACTGGCGAAATTGATCTCATCCAGTGCCAATGTGCTTGTCACGGAATCACGCGTCGCGTTGCGGACTTCGTTCCAGTAGTCGTGATACTTCTTCGTCGCGACGGACTCTTCGCTGCGCATCGAAGTTTCCGCCGCCCGCGTCGCCTCTTCGCCATACAACCCAAGCTGCTGATTCAGCTCTTCCACTTCTTCAGGAGTCGGCGCGGACGTGCTTTCCTGCGTGCCATCGATGATGTCACCATCGATGGTTGTGAGGTACACATCGCCTGTCACCGAGTGCACCGCCACATCGATGGAAGTGGTGTCCAGTTCGTCCGAGACGCTGGAATAGTTGAGTGGGGCCAGCAGATTCAGATTGCCAGCGGTTTCGGTGACATAAATGTCGCCGGGCGCGTAGGCAGACAAACCGCCCGCGGCGTTGTAGGCACTGTCCACTTTGATTGGCAACAACGCCGTTCCAATGGATCCCCGCCGTGTCGAAAGCTCAATCCGATTGCCGCGAATGAACGAATTCGCATCGACAGCAACAATTCCATCGCCGGCATTGATGAAGACGTCCCCATCGGCATCAATTTGCTCCACTTCAATGATGGAAGGAGATTCAACGGATGCCAGCATGGGACCGAAGAACATCGCAGCGACTGCAGGAGCAGCACTGGTGTTGTTCGTGATCCCATCAATCGTCACGGTTCCGCCCGCGGTGATGTTGATCGGCTCATTGCCCGTTTCAACATTGATGTTGATGTCACCAGAAACCACCAGGGCTGGGGTAACACCATAGAAACCGGCTGTTCCAGACGCGTTGACGTCCCCGGCACTGGAATCGAAGTTGACTGAACTGTTGGCTGGAACGGAAATGTCTCCGTTGATCAGAATGCCGGCCTTGCTATCCACGTCGACCGTTGACACTCCGGTGTCATGTCCAACGAACTCAATTGAAATCGGATAGTCCGCACGAAGCGTGTGCGTGTAGTAGTCCGTGATCCCTTGAGTGATTGTGATCTCAGTGTGCTGCGTCTTTTTGCGCAACCAACCACCGCCGCTGGACCATTGTTTGATCCGATAGCTGTAGTTTTCAAAGTCGCTGCGATAGCGCGCGGTCTGCCCCGAACTACCCAGGTCCTGCCAACGATCCGTGTCGGTGTAGTCCGCATCGCTGAGCACGACCGTCAGCGTTGCAGTTCCGGTGTATCGATAGAAATGACCGCCGGCACCACGCGCGGCCGGAAAATCGTTGACCAGTTCAATGATATCGCCTGTGTCCAACTCCACATCGGTGTCATTCGCCTGATGATAGCGAATGCTATATTCAGGATTGACCTCCGGCGAATCTCCGAGGTAATCCAACCCCTCACTCGATGCACTAGCGTCCAAGCGATAGAGGAACTCCGATTCCAGGATCGGCTGAGAGTCACGGTAATTCACCGACTTCCATTTGTAGGAATTGTCCTTGACCAGCGCGTCGGCGAGCCCATTGTCACCGAACAGGTTGAAGCTCTTCTTTTCAAATTTCTTGACTTCGACCTTGGTCTTTTCCTGACCTTCCACCCAAACATAGTGCAACTGCCCATCACCATCCTCCGCGTCGGTTTGATCCCCCGCGCCAGGGTGATACTCATCGTCCGTTTCCGTATCGGCTTCCGTGTAGGAGATGCGATTGGCATCGCCGTCATCGGTGTTCTCCACATAGAACTTTTCTTGCACTCCACTGGATGTGCGTGTGTAAACCGTTTTGGTGACCGCCACGGTATCGACCACCGTGATGATGCCTTCGCGATTCGTCGTGGTATCAATGCCGCTGATGATGACCGGGTATTCACTGGTGTTGTCAATGTCGACGTTTGCCACACCATAGGCAGCCACCAAACGACCATTGCCCGTCGAGAAGATCTGCCCCGCCAAAGTGATTCGCCCACCGGCAGGTTCCAGCTCATCGATCACGATCGCTTTCTTTTCAGCGTCAAAGTAGCCACTGACCGGAATCGAAGGTTGCCCCGCCAGATCAAAACTCACTCCTTGCAAAGGCGTGCCGTTGGCATCTACCAATGAGGTCGTTGTCCCAGAAGGCCGGAAATTTTCGTCAATGGAAACCCGGACGGTTTGAACGCCGGACTGAATCAACCCGTTGACATTGAGATAGCGTGCCGTGACCGAGATGGTTCCTTGAGCAACAATTTCTGAAAGATCATCTTCAATCGACTCTTCGAGATTCACTGTTGCGCCGGTTGGAATCCATATCCCCGTTCCCCCGACCCTCACATACACAGCGTCTTGAACACTGACGTCGGAGGCGTTGTCATATTCCTGCAATGTCGTGTTGCCTTCGTCATTGAACACTTGGCTGCGGAGATATTGGTAGTTGACGTATTGACGCGGATCACGGTTCACGTGCAGCCAGTCAGGCGCGTTCAGGTTGAAATCACGCCCGGCGTTGATCGTGACCGTCGCCCCACGGATTTGACCGCTGACACTGACACTTCCATCGGGATTGGAAATCGTGATGCTTCCATTTTCATTGATCACGTCGCCATTGATGTACAGGTCTTGCGGCGCGCTGGACGGCGACGCCGACAACCCGTACTGCGAGAACTGACTGTTGGGAAGTGCATCCGAAGTGATGTTGACCGATGCGTCGCCCTGGGAACTGCTGTTGTTACCGCCAGCCCGCTGCGTCCAATTGACAAACACATTCCCCGGCGTGAACTGTGTCAACTCACCATCCACCACCGCCACACGCCGATTGTCACGGATTTCGACGTCATTCACGATTGGAATGAAGGGCGTCATGTTGTGGACGGTGATGTTGGCTCCCGCACGCGCATTCAATTCCCCATCAAGCGAAACCTCACTTGAGTCCCCTTCGATGAAGATGGAACCCGGCGCAGCAATCAGATCAGGAATTTCAACGAAGAACGCATCAAGATCTTGCCGAGCCACCGTGATCGTGTTGCCATCGATTTCGATCGTCTCGGTCAGTCCCAAGTCACTCATCGTGCGATCGATTTCATCCAACTGCACCTGATAGCGGGCGAGGGCTTCTTTGTTGTTGGAGTGAGCTCCCATCCAACCCAAAATCGTCTCCCGTTGCTGCACCAGCAAGTTCCCGACGTCCCGATACGCAATGGTTGGACTGGGAAGATTGGGATTCTTCACGACATAGAATTTGTTGTTCAGATTGCTTTCGAATGCCTTCGTAAAATCGCTTTGATAAACGATTGTGTCATCCGCATCCGAATCAACACTTCCGGCGACCAGTGTCCAACGTGAGGAATCCGTGTAGTCCTCGTTCTGCATCACGACCGAGTGCGTTTGATCTCGGTCGCCCGACGGTTTGAACTGATAGGTGCTTCCCTGCGTTCCACCCGCACTGTGGTCGCTGGCAACTTCCACATAGGTTCCATAGGTCAAATCGACCGGAATGCCAGCGATGTTCAGCGGCGAAAAGTGGTACGGAACATCGGTGTCCAACTCCACTCCGCCAGCACTTTGATTTTTCAACCACGTGTAGTCAGCCGTTTTAAAGAGCCCAGGATCGCTGCTGGACCCTGCCAAACTCGGATCCGTCAGAGCCAATCGACTGACATCCAGCTCATCGAGACTGACGCTTCGCACCAACACAGCCGTTTGGTTGTAGAGACCCGCGATCACGCTGGAACCAGACGCCACGTTCACACGAGACGTTCCACTGGTCTCTTCCCCAGCGTCCGAGACGCTGTACCCATAAGGAACGCCCGAAAGCGAAATGACAGTGCCGTCCGTTTCGGCGCGGGCAGGGATATCTTCACTGCGTTCGGACAGCAAAATGACGTCTTGAAAACCAGCGACATTGGCGCTCTCATGGATGGTCACGTCATTGGTGAAGTGCATTTCCGAAACTGGAACACCAATCGCCACGGAAGGTCCAAGCGAAATGGTCGTGACTTCGATATTCGCAGAATTGCTGAGCAGGTTGGGCACTTGGTCGGAGTTGCGTCCGGACTGAACACGCACTTCGCCGCCACGAATGTCGGAACCGCTGATTTCAATCGAATTGTCAACGTACGAAATGGCACTCGCTCCCGCACCTGCGGCCGCATGACCGGCCGCGGCAACAAACAGATTGCTGCTTGGCAACAATCCAATGTCGCTGAACGTGTTGATATCAATGTCGCCACTGCGATTGATCAGCTTGGCCTGACCAATGGTGACATTCGAATCGGTGTTGGAATGGATCGTGCTGACGCCAGTCGTTGCGGCGAAACCCGCCACAGATTCAATCCGAACTCGGTCACGAGCGTCCGTCGACATGCTCGAAGAAATCTGCAACACGCCCGGGGACGACGCACTGCCGGCAACATCGATCAGGGCCCCATCGGCAATGTCCAGGTAGGCTCCCGTTTGGTCCGATCCCGAACCGATGCTCGTCGTCGACGCCAAGATCACCGCCGACCCCAACCCCGCTGAACCACTGAGCAAGTTCTGGCCTCCATTGATTCCATTCTTGGTCACCGAGTTGTTTGATTCCAAAACAACTTTGTCGCCGTAGACCTCGGCACCGCCCGCAACTTGCAGCTTGGCGTCACCCCAAAAATTCAGATCTCCCACCGCGCCCGCCCCGGTCCCCAGACCGACCGTGAAGGAATCCGAGGAGATATCACCATGTTGATTGGCAGTCGCTTCCATGCGAACGTTGCCTCCGTCGATCGTGGCTCCATTGGCCAACAACGTCGACACGGACTGATCCGTGTCCAACTTGGCCAGGGATGCGTTGATGGCCACAACGCCGCCACCAGCGGCAATCGTTTTACTAAGCAGATCGTCATACGAACGCGCAGCAATCGTGACGTTGGGTGCCGTGATCGTCGTTCCCGATTCAATCAACGCAGCCACTTCGTCAACACCAGTGCCCCGCCCTGCCGTCAGTTGGGATTTCATGATGCCCACCGCGGCACCGAGACTGAGCGCACCACCGTCCGCTTGGCTGCGAGCCTTGGTTTTGCTGTCCGCTACAATCTGCACGCTTTCCGTCGCTTGGATGGTTGCCGCATCGACACTCACCGCAGTCAGCGTTTTCAGCACGGCCGTTGCCAAGTTGGTGCTCGCCGCATAACTCGAACCGGCTGAAATCGCGACACTGAATGTCTCCTCGATGGTCGCATCCGTGTCTGCCAGCACGTCCACGTTCGCGGCGTAGACATTGGCATCCATGATGGTGCTGCGAACGGCACTGCTGATTTCATTTTTGATCACCGAGACACCGAGTGCGGCGCCAATTCCCGTGGGACTGTACGCCAGACTGGCGTTGGCGGCGGTGGCTTCCACGTAAGATGTCTCCATCGCTTCGACGCTCACATCCCCTCCCGCCGTGACGGTCAAACCACCGTCGATTTTGGCTTCCACCGAATTGGCGATCTTGTTCGTGATCCCCAAACCACCGCCCGCAACAGCAACACCGAGTCCCGCCGAGACACTGGTCGTGACACCGGCAACGTCTTCGATGCGGTCGTTGGTCGTCGCTTCAATGGTGATGTCATTGAGCGCAGTGACTTGGTCAGTGCGTTCGCCTTCGATCCCAGCGTAAACGCTTTTCGCGATCGAGTTGTCAACGACCGTGATCGCCACGCTGACTGCACCCACACCCGCCGACAACGACGCCCCAACCGCAGTCGCCCGTTCAATCTGGGTGGCGCTTTCGGCCTGGATGATTGCGTCGCGAGCAACCAAGTCAGAATCTTCGACCATGGCACGGACGGATCCTTGAACCACGTTGAGCGTGCTGGTTCCACTGGCGGAAACGCCAGCACCGATTCCAATCGCAATGGCCACACTTCCCGCGGCCGACGTGGAAGCCACGGTTTCAGCAGAAGTCGCCTTGATCGTCGCGGTGTCGCCGCTGCTGACATTCGAATCCGTGATCGACGCGTGAGTCTGATGTGCAGTACCACTCGCTAGACTGCCGATGCGATTGCGTGCGATGGCCACACCGATCGACCCTGCTCCCGCAAACTTGCCTCCTGCAACCGCCGCCGAAATGGCGACCACGGTGGCGTCGATGTCAGACACATTGCTGGCCAAGACCGACAGATTCGCAGGCGTGACCCCAACCGCCGCGTCTTGATACGTTGCCAACAATCCCAAAGAGGCGACGCTGGAGTCTTCGATACTGGCCAGCGATTTGGAATCGATGTCGTTGAACGCCGATGCCCCTGCCCCCGACAACGCCACGCCCACGAGACCGCCACTGATCGCCATCGCGGCGGCGTGCGAAACCGCATCGATCCGGGCATTCTCGGTCGCGAGGACGTCAATGTTTCCCGCTGTGGATGTGATCTGGTATGGCGGAGTTGCCGGCAAATCTTCGGTGACCGTGCTGCTGCCGGTGGAGAAGACGCCGGAATCAGAGATCGTGGCAAGGACGTCGTTGTTGATCTGGTTCCGAGCAACCGAAGCACTCACTGCCAGCGAAACGGCAGCGGTTCCCGCGAAAGACGCTGCCAATGATGTGGCACCAGCAACAGCTTCAATGGCGCTGTTGTCAGTGGCGGCGACACGAATCGACTGGGCATGAATGCTTGGCAGGTCACTGCCGGTGAAGGCGTCCAAGTGGCTATTGGAAGATTGCGCCGTGGCGACCGGACTGGTGCGGGCAAACGTGGCAATCACAGTCCCCGCAGGTCCAACGTACGCTGGCACGCTCGCGACGGGCCCATCGCCATCCATGGTGGATCGAACATCCATTTCAATGCGGTTGGTCACGCCGACACCCGCACCGGACAAGGCCACGCCAGCGGTTCCGCCACCACTGGCGGCCATGGACGCGGATTCAACAATCGACTGAATTTCGTTGGTCGAGTTGGCCTGCACCTGCAACGCACCTTGAGCGGCGATGCCACTGTCGATCACAGTCGCATGCGTTTGACCACCGTCACTCGACAAACCAACCCACTTCCAAAGCTCCGAATTGCCGTAATCCTGCTGCGTGAGCCAATTGGCTGGATCACTGGCGTTGGGATCCGACAAAGGCGTGGCACCCAAGTACTGATAGATGTAACCCGCACGCGGTCCGGCGACGATTTCAACGGTCTGGTTCTGCGAAATCGTGATCGTCTCGGCGCTCGCGGTGGAATAATTCGCCGTGACCGCATCGTCCGTCTTGATGCCAATCAAGTTGCTGGTCACCGCCACACCAACCGAAGCCCCGACGCCGTTGCTGCCACCAATCGCCAGGCTGACCGAAAGAGCCAGCACGATCGCGTCGATGTCGGCGGAACTGGTTGCCAGCACATCCACATCGCCCGTTGCCACGATCCGACTGTCAACGATTGTCGCCAACGTGTCCGAAGTGATTTGATTGCGAGCATCGGCGCCCGCACCGCCCAGCGCGACCGAGTTGGAACCGGAAAGGGCGACACTGGCCGACGCCGCAAACGCGATCGCATCGATTGAACCGTTCGAGACCGCACGCACCAAGACGTCGTCAACGCCGATGCTTCGGTAGTTGATCGTCTCAGTGCTGCCCGCGTGTTCCCCGATGGATTCGAAGGCAACCGCGCCATTGACGATTTGTTCGAAGTAGGCATCTTCGATCGTGGCTTCCGTCTGAGTATCGATCGCATTGTTTGCCAACCCGACACCGACAGACACGGCGACAGCGTTGCTGCCGGCGGCCGCGCCAGCCAGACTGGCGGCACCGGCGAGGGCGAAGATGCTGGAGTTGTCTGACGCCAGAACGCTCACATCACGAGCCGAGAAGTTGTGATCGATCGTGCTGGTCGGCGCGTCAATGTTGCGAATCGTGGCAATGGCATCCGCCGCGATTTTGTTTTCGGCGTAGGCTCCCGAACCGGAAAGCCCCAACCCGTTGGATCCCGTGGCACTGACCGCGACGGATGCCGAAATAACGGCCGCGCTGATCCCTTGCCCGCTGGTTGCAGCCACAATGACATCGCCATCGGTATCGATCGAACCGCCGTTGATCGTAGCGGTTGCACTGGATGCCTTACGAGTCGTTCCCTCATACCCGATCCGGTTCCTGGCCACCGCCGCACCCAGCGCCGCGGCGCCACCGTTGTTGGATCCGATTCCAACCGATCCCGTGGCCGAAACCACCACGGAACTGATTCCAGTGGTGTTGGTCGCTGTGACCTGAACACCGGCGACACCAAAACCTGCGACCCTGGATGTGACATCCGAATCGATGATGTGCGCATCAACGGTGTTGGTGATCGTGTTCAGCGTCACCGCACCTCCACCAGCAAAGGCCGCTGCGTTTTGTCCGGCAGCGATGGACACGGACGCCGCAATGGAGATCGCTGTCACACCGCCGTGATACAATTCAAGCTCCCCGTCGACCAAACGAATCACATAGCTGATCCCTTTGTCTTGGTTGACCAGCAACCAACTGGTACCTGTCTGCACCGTGGAATCAGCGTCATCCGGATCCACTGATGTTTCGGTGCCCAATTGCGTCAACGTGATCGGTGCGGCGGATCCACCCAGCGCGTCGGCTGCCTCATCCCCTTCCAATTGACGATACAAACGCCCCAGGATCGAAAGGTCTGCGGCTTCGTCGAGGGTGTATTCATCTGCCGGAGTGTTCTCCAGGTCCGAATCCTTTGCGACAGCGTCATCCAGATCTGCTGCCGTGATGGCATTGCCGCCAGTCTGTTCCAATGTCTTGTAGTGGGCACCAAAAGAATCAGCGGTGACGCTGACCGCACCCGACGCCTCGATCGTCGAATCGATGACCTGAGCAAGGGATTGTCCCGAGAGTTGATTTTCCGATACCGAAACACCAATTCCAACAGCGATCCCGGTGCTGGAAGAACTGGTTCCAATCGCCAGGCTGGCGCCGACGGAATAGGAACGCACGATGGCTTGATCCACGGTGGCCACTTGGACGGAACCAGCCACGACGTCCGACCCATCGCGAATTTGAGCGACCAGCTGTCGATCGATTGTGTTCAAAGATCCAGTGCCACTGGCAGCCAATCCCAAACCAATGCTGCTCGTTGCCGTTGCCAGTGAAGCTGCCAAGGACGTCGTCACAGCGATGATTCGGTTCTTGTCTTCGCCTGCAATCGACAACGCACCCGCGGTGGTCAACGTAACGTCAATCAGTTCAGCAGTTGTTTCCGATTCGATCGTGTTCCACGCGAATGACCCCGCCACGGCCGCACCAATGGCTGCCTTTTCGTTCATTCCCCCACCGGCTTTGCTGCCCGAGACGCCCGCGGCGATGGCAACGATGTCCGAATCATTTTCGGCACGGATGGTGGTCGCGCCGGCAATGTCCGCATCCAAGCGATCCACCCAGGCTGACGTGCGAAGATTCAACAAATTGCGATTGAACGACCCGGCCAATGCCACGCCCGCATTGTCGGAATTTGCGATTGCAATCCCAGCCGAGACCGCAACCACGCTGCTCGCTTCGATGGCGTGAACCATCAGATCGCCACCTGCGGTCGTTGTCAGCGTTCCAATCGAACTGACATACGCTTCCACGCTGGAATCAAGATCATTCCAGGTTGCATCACCCGCCAGCCCGACACCGGTTTTGAAAGAATTCTGCGCAGCCGCCTCTTCTTGGGTTGGCACGGTGGGTTCGGTTGGCGTCGCACTCTTGTTCTCCGCAAACGTGCCCGCCACGCCGAAGGACCAAAGGTTTCCGCCGCTGTTGGCATCGACCGAGACGCCAAACGATCCAGCCGCAATGGACAGGCCTGCTCCCCAATCAAAGTCAATCGTCCCAGTGGCGGCAGTGAGGTTAATGGCCACCGCGTTGGTCGCGTTCACAGCCGAACTCGCCAACCGGAACTGGTCGCCGCTATCGCGGATCACATAGTACATCGCACCAGCGGTTAGCCCGGTGATGCTGGCTCCCGATCGAGGAACATAGCGCAGCGTGTCACCGGTGCTGAGACCGTGCCCATCCAATGTGATCGCGTTGGATCCCAAATTGACATCTGCGTCGGTGATCGTTCGCCGCGTGTCCCCAATCGTTGCCGCAGTTTGTTTCTCGATATCTCGCACATTGACGGTCACGCCAATCGCAGCCACGCCAGCCTTCTGAACCGACCCGCCAATTCCGATGTGTGTGGTTTGGTCGTCCGCATCAACATCAATGCCGCCGCCGGTGTAGGTCAATCCATCTCGAATGTGAGCCTGAGTTTGGTTCTCTTGAAGCAGAACATTGACCGTCCCACTCACGCCCACCTTGCCGCTTTCACCACCGGCCTGCGCAATGTCGATCGTGAAGACATCTTCGATGGCAGAAACGGTCAAGGGCGCATCAACGCCCGTTTCAATGCTGGCGGATGGATGAATGATCGCTTGTGTCTGGTGATCAAACACCTGGATCAGTGCGCTGCCGCCGATCCCCAACTTTCCAGCGGTGTTCCCGATCGGCTGAACAGGGCTGCTGAACTTGCCTTCTTTGACCATGTCCTTCACATTGCTGGCGCTGGCATCCACGCTGATCATGCCTGAAAGGCTCAGCAGCGTCATTTCAGTTTCGGCCTCCACGTTGACGCGTCGATCCGCTCCGCTGTAGAGGCTGTTCTGATTCAGCTTCGCTCCTTCGCCGACACTGGCGATGGTTCGATTGGTGTAGTCGACATAAGCAACCGTTCCCGCTACGGAATATTCCGCTGCCTCGCCATCTCCTTCGGTTGTGCCGTCACCACCGGTCGTCGAAGCCGACCAGACATTCAGGATTTCGCTCATCCCAAGATTGCCTTCCTGCAGCTTCTCCACCTCGCCGAGCCAATCTTGCTGGTAGAAACTCAGCGGATCATCAATGGTCGCGATGGTTGACGTGCCAAATGGCAACGCTGCCAACGGATCGATTCGAATGGGATAGCTGAGGCTGGCCAAGACGTCGATCGCTTGGCCGGCGTCCAACTGACTGTCCTTGCCAATCGTGGCTTGCACATTGTTATCGATCAGACCGATCCCAACGGTCGCACTCCCGGCAAACTTCTTGTCCGAGCTACGCTTGCGCAACTCATTTGATTTCAATGGCCCGGTTTCGGTATCCGATCCACCCGCTGATTCCGTGCCGCCGCGCGACAGCACTTGAACATCTTGCTCGATGCTCGCTTGCACCACGATGTCGTATGGGGACTGCAACGTGGATCCCGTGCCGGTCGCAGCAATCACATCGTGATCCACCTGGTTCACAGCCACCGTGCCAGCCAACGAAAACGTGTCGTTGGTCTGATCACTTGTCGTTCCCTTGAAAGGCATGTTTTCAAGGAAACTTCCCGCAAAACCCTTCAAGCCAGCACCAATCCCTGATCCGCCTGCCGATGGCACACTCAAAAAACGCCGAAAGGCGGGATCATCTCCACCGAGAGCGGCGCCCGAATCGACCACGTTGCTCGCTGCGAGGTCGGCTGTGATGCTGATGCCGGAACCGGCAAACTGCCCCAGGTAATGTTTGGTATCACTGGTTGAATCAGGATCACCAAAAGCAACTGGTTGCGCGTTGAACGCCTCCAACTGAGTTTCGGTCAATCGAAAACGATTCGCATCGATCTTACTGACGAAGTAGGTCCCGCCATTGCGCAGACCACTGATCGCGGAATCTGCTTTCGTCAAAAAGCTTGTGCGTTGAAACCCGTGATACGTCGCCGTTCCCGCTCCAGTCAGGTTGATCACGCTGTCCGTCGCCGCGTTCAACAAACGGAAATGATCCACATCCACCACGTCGATTTTGTACGACGTGCCTGCAACTAAACCGCCAATCGACGTGCCGCCTGTGGCCAAATACGTCACTGTTTCGTCAGCGGAAAAACCATGTTGATAGCTGGTGATCTGGTTGCTTGATGCATCCACGACTGGACCAGCAGTCGGATCAAACAACACACCCGTTGTCCCGCTGGAGGGCGTCTGCAACGCGGCAGTGAAGTCAAAATGGGTCGAGTTTCTGGCGAGACTGAACCGGTGCACGGCACCATTGGTCGCACCCGCGCTCAGATCGATCACGTTGTCTGATTCATCAAGCAGCTGAAAACTACCGCCATCAACCCGCTTGATTTTGTAGGTTGTGCCGCTGACCAACCCGCCAATGCTGGAACCACCTTGATTGTTGTATTCAAGCTCATCGCCAGCGACCAATCCATGGTCATCGATGTAGATCGTGTCGCTGGTGACATCCATGTCTGGATAGACAACCAACAGCCCGTGCGACTCGGGATCCAAACCGGTTGGCACACTGATGCTGACCGGACTGCCACTCGCCAGCGTGGTGGCATCGGCATAGAGCTCGATCGAATTCGCATCGATGACCTTGACCAAATACTCATTGCCAGAGACCAACCCATCGATCGAAGTCGTTGCAGGACGGTACACAACCGTTGTACCGGTGTCCAAACCGTGATTGGGCAAGTTCAGGCGATTCAGCCCCTCGTTGATAGTCGATTCCGTGCGGGAGCCATCGACCAAAAGAACGCCAAAACCAGTCGAGAAACTCTCGCCTTCATTCCCGCCGATCTCTCCGGTCAGGTTGACCGCTGTGCCGGCAAACGCATCGCTTCGCGTGCTGGCCAGCTGAATGCGATTCTCATCCAACTGAATCACATAGTACGTGGTCGCGTCGGTCAGAACGTTCGTCGTCGCGTTGCCTTGCCCCTCGCTGTAAACGATCTCTTGCCCTGTCTGCAGTCCATGACCTGGCAGCGATATTTGGTCGTCGATCACATCAATCGTGTGGGCCAACAACGAATGCTCCGTCCCCGAACCAACCGAGGAAACACTCATCGCAGTCCCAGCAAGCGCCCCGGCTCGACTGGATGCAACTTGCAGTGTTCGCGAATCGACAGCGATTGCAAAGTAGTCTTGCCCGTCAACCAATCCGCCGATGGCTGTTCCAGATCCATCGGAATAAGTGAATCGCTGCCCCGTGACCAAATGGTGATCCACACGGAGATTCAAAGTGTTGGCGTCCGTATCCACCGTTGATCCCACCGCAGCATCGGTGAACGACGGATCAAACTCAACCAACTCTGGCTTGTACAGCATGTTGTATTGCTGCGTCGTCACCTGGCTGCTTTGACTGGAGTCGGTGTGGTACGTGATCTGGTCACCGGTGTCGAAACCGTGACTGGTGATCGTGATGGAATCTTCGGCGTCGTCTACAACGGTCTCTGGCTTGAAGGTCACGGCCGCATTGTCAAATCCCAATGCATGTGCGTTGCCAACGGCTCCACTGGTCAAATCGATCGCGACCGTCTGCGTGGAGGCGTCCGCAACCTGGAAGGTTGTGTTGCCGCCTGATTCAGACACGTTGATAGCAACGTAGTGTGTGCGATCTGCCAGACCGCCAATGGGCTGCAACTCCGGCACTGGCGTGGCATCGTGCCCCACCATGTAGACCACGGATCCACCTTCTTGAATCCCAGTCGTACCGACCGTGATCGTGTTGTTCCCGACATCCACCGCCGTGGCAGGATTGAAGGACACAGCATCGCGTTTCGCGTAAGAATGCGTCGACGCTGAATTGGTCGCTGCTGCGGAAAGATCGATCGCGGAACTGCGCACCAATTGAATGTTGTCGCCATCAACGACCTGAACCTGATAAGTTTCTTGGTTGATCAAACCAGCAATCACCTGAGCAGCCGCACTGCCGGTCGGAACCGCCTGGTAAGTCAGCCGATCGCCATTGGACAGTCCGTGATCGGGAATGTTGATCGTGTTGGTGGCGTGTTGCAATGCACTGTGATCGAGCGCAGTGCTGACGGTACCAGCGGCAGTGATCGTGCCATCGACCTGGGATTGAATGTTGGCGTCATCAAATCCCAACGCGATGCTCAATGCCCCGCGGCCATCTTCACGAATCTCAGCCGCCGCTGCCGCTTCATTTTCAACCTGGCCGATCGCGTTGACTTCAACGTTTCCACCCGCGTGAATGATCGTTTGCGACCCGACGGTTGCCGTCGACGTTGTCTGAGAATTGGTGATGGCTAGCGACGCAGCCAACGCGGAGGTGTCAGGCGGAGCCGGGTTGGTTCGAAATGCAGACGTCTGATTTTTGACGGTGGCTGCCGCAACCGAGGCAATCGTTTCCGCATCCGATTCAATCTTCACATGCCGCGACGCATCCACGGTTGTCGTCGCACTCAAACTGACCGTCGCCGAAGATTCGGCCTGCGAATACCCAGCGCTGATGCTGTTCAAGAACGCCAGTCCACTGCCCAACGCACTGGTCCCTGCCGACTCATTGGTCGTGTTGTTTGCGACGGCCTTCGTCGTGGCATCCGAGACGGCTTTGGCAATGATGTCAACATCACCGCTGCTTGCACTGATGCTGCTCGCGTTGATATCAATCGATGCCTCGCTGCTGCGGATCATCACCGCCAAAGGCACCTTGGGAATGATGCCATCGAGCAGATAATCCTCCACAAAACGCAGAACCGAATTCTGCAGAAACTCGGGCACAGAATCATTGAGGTTTTCATCTTCGGCGTTGGCCGTGATCGAAACAGACGTCCCCGTGATGGTCGCACCCTCGATCTCGATCTCCGCGTTCTTCTCACCGCCGCCAAACTGCTGAAAAGAGCTGACGTAAGAGGAGATCCGGTCCGCGTGCAGTTTGATCGAACCACCAACGATCGAAGACCCCGTGTTCAGTTGGATCAAGCGATCGCTTGCCAAAACACTGAACGGATCAATCGGCAACGATTGGGCAAAACTGAAATCGTCCCCGACGGCATGGAAATCGACATCACCTGCTTTGATATCGACGCCTGCAGCGACGACAATCGTATCGGCCGTCAGGTTGAGACCGAGTGGATCGCTGTCAGAGTTCTCCAGATCCAGACTGCCAATCACCTCAATCGTGTCATCGCCAGCTCCCGCATCCAAGGAAACACTGTCGAAGCTTGAGAGATCGTGAGTCGTCGGCGTACCACCGTCAACGACCACCCGCAGGTTGTCGCCCGACATACTCAACTGAATGGTGTTGTCGCCCCCGAGACTCGTCTCCCCCAAGGCAGCGGCATCCAAAGAAAGGTCACCTGCGAGCAGCTCCCTTGCCTCCAGCGCCTGGACGCTGAGCTTCCTGCCGAATCGTTTCGCCCTGCGCCCTCGCAAACGGCTTGACTTCGTCGTTTGACTTCTGCGAACACTCTCAAAAATGGCAGTCAAACGTTTTTCAAAATTCATCGATGTCGAACCTGGTGGACACTAAATTTGCATGCACTGCCGGAAGCCGAGAGTGAGCGAAAGAAGTATCAAATTGATGAACGAGGTCGAAACTCCAAGAAGCTGATGAAATTGCGGGCTTTAGCAAAAAGGCAAAACAACTGAGGAAAAACTGGCATTCAGCGAGATTCGGGCATCCACACCCGCCTCAAAGCATGAACAAAACACGATGTTCCGCCGTCTGCCAGCAAATCAAAGGCACTGCATTTGCTCAGCGGGGGCCAGCGTCTTCAAAAAGGCCACAAACAAAATGCTCAAAGTCACATTGACACCCCCAGCCGGAATTCCATAGCAGGATGATCTCGAAATGCCTTTTCACCTACCGGTTCAGCTAGCAAGAAGCGTTCAACGGCGGCTGCCTTGATCAACCGGACCAATACAGCATGCTCTGCCAACTGGGATTGATGGATGAGATTTTGGACAATGGTCGCACTGCCCCTGTGCACTCTTTGCACTGCAGGAAGCTTGCTGGCGCAGGACGCTGGACTGCGGCGTCTAACACAGGCTTGGCCGCAATACGGTGACTACGCGAGCACCGACTCTCCAACGCCTCTCAACACGCTTGTCACGGTGAATGCCGAAACAGCCCAACCCCTCAACAGCCCATCGAAGAAGCCGAGCGGAGGAGCCAGCTTTCATCTCGCAAGCCTGAATTCGTTGGAAGACCGTGCTCAGGAAAGCACTGCGGAAACCCCTGTCACCGCTTCCGAAAACAGCGACCGCAAAAGCAAGCTCCGCGACACCGAACCCAAATCCTCCGCTCTCGGCCTCGATGCAACATCGAAAGCGAAACTGGATCGCGATGTGCAACCGGTCGCATACAACAGCGGTATCGCAGCGTCCATCTCTGACAGTTCACCAGTCGCTGAACTGCAAACACTGATGATTCGCCAGGGCAATCAGATCGCAAGAATGCAACATGAATTGGATGCGAAGGAACAAAGCCGCCGTGAATCACTTCCCACAAAATGGTTTGCGAGTTTCGACAATGTGTTTGTCCAACCCTTTCAATCCAACACCACGGCGTTGATTGTTGAACGCGATCACGACGACAATGGATCCGTCGATGAGTACGTCTCGATCATGTTCCCTTGGGAACTGGAATACAGCTACCGTTATCAAGTTGGCCAGCACAAATCGGACGGCACATTGGGATTCCAAGCTCGCTACTGGCGGTTTGACCAAGGCACGTCGCTGACCGCCAACGAGGACAACGGCTTGATCCCAACCTTCCAAGAGGGAGCGATCGGCTACCTCTCCGAAGACGGCGACATCACAACCGGACTGGCCTTCATCAATGAAGGAAGCTTCGCCAGCACGATTCACTCCGATGTGGTGGATTTCGAATTGCAAAAGCGAATTGCGCCCCGATTGGATCTCTACACCGGTCTGCGTTACGCCCAGGTTGGCCAGGGATACGCCGCCAACACCGATGTGGGAACCGTGCATGCGTCTTCCCAGTTCCGAGGAGTTGGCCCGACCGTTGCCCTCGCAGCCTTCCATCAACTTCCGCTGGATCGCTTGCAACTGTTCACCTCGCTGCGTGGATCTCTCTTGTACGGGCACCAAGACTTTTCCGTCTCGGACAGTTTCAATGAAGTCACACAAAGCCTCAATTCCATCGACGTTCGCGATTCGAACAATGCGGCCCGCCACTTCACCGGCAACACCGAACTCCAATTCGGAATCGAGTACTCACCCTGGGACCTGCTTCAAATGCATGTTGCACTCGAAGCCCATCACTTCACGCAAGTGGGCGGCCCCAACCCGCCGGCCACGTTCCTTGGTCCTGACAGTGGGATTTCCACCGACAGTCCGCTGGATGACGGTCTCAGTTTCTTTGGACTGTCCTTCGGTGCCGTCGTCAAATTGTAAGCCCAGCCCAGCCAACAACTCCCGGGGAAGGCCAGTCTTTCATCGCGTTGGAGTCCTGCTTTGCAAACTTCAACGCATCGAAAACCGGGAAACGAAGATGCCAATTGGGGATACATTCCCCCAAAACACCAATGCATCCGGGTGCCTGACAATTCTTTTACAATTGCCTGACACCCATTCGAACTTCTGAGCGACCGCTTCTCGTTCAATGAGTGACGTCCGAGCCATGTCCGGCTCGATCGCTAGTCCTCTCTTGTCTCAGGAGCCTTCCGATGCGTTTCTCATTGTTGATGTTACTTGTTGCTGCCATGACGGCCTCACCGCTTCACCAAGCGAGTGCCGAACAAGTCAAATTGGATGTCCGCTTGGTCCACCCGGTTATGAAATCGGGTGAGAAACAAACCAATCACTTGCGAATCGCACTGACTGGTTTTGAACTGAAATCCGCTGAAGAGCGACCACCCGTCAACGTCTGCCTGGTGCTCGACCACAGCGGTTCGATGAGCGGACAAAAACTCACGCGTGCCAAAGAAGCTGCCGAAGCCGCGATCGATCGGCTGAGCAACGACGACATCGTCTCCGTCGTTCTCTACGACAGCAACGTCACGGTTTTGGTCCCGGCCACCAAAGCCACCGACCGCGAATCGATCAAACAAAAAATTCGCGGAATCAAAGCCGGCAGTGCCACCGCGTTGTTCGCCGGTGTCAGCAAAGGCGCCGCGGAAGTTCGCAAGTTCCTGGCCGACGAACAAGTCAACCGTGTCATCCTGCTTTCGGATGGCTTGGCCAACGTGGGCCCACAAAGCCCACAAGAACTGGAAGGACTGGGACGTTCGCTGATGAAGGAAGCGATCAGCGTTAGCACACTCGGACTGGGTTCAGGTTACAACGAAGACTTGATGGTCGCGCTCGCTTCAGTTGGCGGTGGCAACCACGCCTTCATCGAAGATGCTGACTCTCTGGTGTCGGTCTTCAACCAAGAGTTTGACGGTTTGCTCAGCGTCGTTGCGAACGAATTTGAAATCGTGGTCAAACTGGATGAGTCCGTCCGTCCCGTTCGAATGATCGGCAGCGAAGGAGATATCGAAGGTCAAACGATTCGCATTCCGCTCGCTCAGCTCTACGCCAATCAAGAACGTTACTTCATCGTCGAAACCGAAGTTTCACCCGGCACGGAAGACTCCACCCGAGACCTGGCAGAAGTCACGGTGCAGTATCGCAATCTACAAACCGAAACCAAAGAGAAACTGACCAGCAGCATCCAGGTTCGCTTCAGTGACGAAGAAAAGATCGTCGAAGAAGCCAAGGACATGGAGGTGTACGCCTACTGCAGCTTGCAAATCACCACCGAACTCAATCGCGAAGCCACCGCGCTGCGGGATGCAGGTCAAGTCAAGGAAGCACAATCGCTGCTGAATCGAAATGCGACCTCTCTCAACAAGCTGTACTTTGAGTGTGAAGCGAAGGGCGTCACCAGTGTTCTCCCAGAGCTAAAGTTGGCCGAAGTAAGCAACGAAATGCAAGCCGAAGCGATTGTCGATCGTTCCAAGTGGAATTCAACTCGCAAGAGCATGCGACAGTTGCAAAATGCGGTCCAAAATCAACAAACCTATTCGGTGGACGTCCCCAGTCTCTCGCCTTCCCAATCCGCCGCCCCTCGTCGGTAATCCCTTTTGCCTCTGCGTCACGTCCTCGCACTGCTGTTGCTCATCGTTTCGCCGCTGATCTTGATCGGCTGGTTCGGAACCGCCACGCTCGCGCGGCAACAACAGCAGCAACGTGAACAATTGCAACAACTCTTCGCTGGGCGACTGCAGGACTTGAGTTCCAACTTGCGTCCCATCGCCCAGCGATATGAAACCGAACTTGGCGACCAACTTCGGCAGGCCGATCGTGACTTAAATCGCCTGGCGGAACTTCGCCGCTCAACGCCCATTGCTCGATCGGTCTTGTTGGTCGATCGCGATGGACGATTGATCTACCCTCGCAAACCAACCGTTGACACATCCTCGGAAACGTTGTGGTATGCCGCCCTGAGTGAACTTGCTCGTGGACGCCCCATTGGAGAGCAAGACGAAGCCACTGTTCCACTCCGCGACCCGGGATCCTTGCCGTCCATCAAGCCAACCATCCCGCAGTCGCGAAGTCCCCGGACTTCCAAATCGTCGGTCGCAAGCACCCCACCAACCACCAGCACTCGCTGGCAAAGCTGGTTCCACGAAGACGGTTTGCAACTGGTTCTGTGGTTGCCACGATCCGACCAAACCGCCACCGGGATCGTTCTGGAACGAGGGCGTTGGATGGCGGACTTGGTCGAAGCCTTGCCGGCCACGACTGCGACGGAAGCCGGGCGCTACGAACTGCGAGACAGCACCGACCGGACGGTCTACCGCTGGGGCGATTCCAAGGATGCAACCAACCAAGCCCAACCGCTCGCCACAATTCGAATGGATTCGCCCTGGAACGGATGGCGGTTGATCTACACGCCGTCGACCGATGCGGCCCCAGGCTGGCTAGCAGACGGAACGGTACCGTTGCTGGCAACCTTGCTGGCACTGGCGACCACGCTGTTGTTGCTGGGAGCGTATGTGATGACAACGATCCGACGACAAATGACACTGGCTCAACAACGCGTCAGTTTTGCCAGTCATGTGTCGCACGAGTTGCGAACGCCTTTGACCAACATTCGCTTGTACGCCGAACTCGCCAAACGCGACCTCGATTCGGAATCAACTTCCTCTTCAGATGAGACCAACCAACGCCTGCGACTGCGGGAACGCCTGGATGTGATCGAAGAGGAGAGCCAACGTCTGTCCCGCTTGGTCACAGGTGTCCTCGACATGGTTTCCGGCAAAGGCAAACTGTGTCCAACACTCGAAGTCCCCGACCAAATCATTCGTCGCGTCCTTGAAAGTTTTGCTCCCGCTTTCGCGAGTCTCGAGATCAAAACGAAGCTGAAGCTCAACGCCGACGAAGCAATCCCGATCGACGCCGATGTGATCGAACTGGTCCTGGTGAACCTGCTCAGCAACGTCGAAAAATACGCGGCCGCCGGAAAGCGAGTCACACTCACCAGTTCTCAAACAGCAACCGTGATCACGATCGACGTGATCGATGAGGGTCCGGGGATCACCAAGTCGGAAGCGAAACGCATCTTCGAACCCTTCGAACGGCTCGACGATTCCTTGTCCGCACCAGCGGGAACAGGCCTTGGACTGGCAATTGCTCGCAACGCGGCCCGTCGGCACGGTGGCGAACTGACCTGGATTCCCTCCCAGACCGGTTCGCATTTCCGCTTCACGCTGCAACCATTGGATCCCACGTCCAATCGTTTCTCGTCATCCAAAACCAAACGACCATGACCCGAATCTTGATCGCGGAAGATGACCGACACACTCGTGCTGCCCTGGAGGAATTGCTGGGTGCAGAAGGCTACGACGTGGCCACGGTCGGTGATGGCCTGTCCGCATCCAAGATGATTGAATCAAAGAAGTTCGATCTGGTGTGCCTCGACGTGATGATGCCCATGAAGAGTGGTTTTGACGTTTGTCGGCTCTTGCGTGCGAACGACAAACGAACGCCCATCATTTTCATCACCGCCAAAGGGGAAGAGATCGACAAGGTGGTCGGTTTTGAATTGGGAGCGGACGACTACATCAGCAAACCGTTTGGATCCCACGAAGTCATCGCCCGAGTCAAAGCGGTTCTGCGACGCTGCCAACCGGAACCCAGTGAAGATCAAAGTGCCAAGGACCCGACCGCGCACGTCGCGTTCAACATGGACGACTTGCAAGTCACACCATCAAAACTGCGAGCCACTCGTGGCGATGGGTCCATTGAACTCACCGCAAGAGAACTTCAAATCTTGATCTTGCTGCATGACGCTGACGGGGATGTGGTGCATCGCCAAACGCTGTTTCAAGAATGCTGGGGTCCCGGCCGAGTCCCCAACAGCCGAACAATCGACCAAACCGTCAGCCAACTCCGCAAACGCATCGAACGCGATCCCAAACACCCACGCATCATCCAAACCGTCTACGGACTTGGCTACCGCTACGAGTGCAAGGCTCACCCATGAAAACGCTCACCCTTTCGATTGCCTGCTTGGTCACGTGGTGTTGTGCTTCCGCTCATGCTGCTGACCTGCGAATGCAATTCGTTTTTGATGGTCCAGCTCCAACCCGTGAACCGCTCAAGGTCGACAAAGACAAAGCAGTCTGCGGCCAATTGAACTTGCTCGACGAGCGTCTTCTGCTAAGCAGGTACGCAGGAATGATTGGGTTTAATCTCGTGAGCCGTTTGGGTGTTAACCTGGACCGCGAAATATTTTCTGTTGTAGGGTGTATTCGTTTGCGCAAGTTTCCATCCCGGTAGGGATGTCAGATGGTAGCCGTCGGTAAGCGATAGCGCCACCGATGGACATGCCCCCCCACGCCACCACTCTCCATCCCGCCGTGGCCATTGGCCACGGCGGGATGGAGAGTTTTATGGGAGCTCGTTTTCCGGGGGTGTGCTGCTACGCAGCAACCCCCGGCTACCATCTAAAATCCCTACCGGGATGAAGAAAGACCGAAGCCGGAAGAAAAATTGCATTCGCTATCGGAATGCCAATAACAAACATTTAGCAGTCCAGCGTTAGCCTGGGCTGACACCAACGACCTGGGTCAGGTGAAGCTTTCACCCGAGAACTTTACGAGCGTTCAAACAGCAGAATCAACCGGACAGTGACAACGAGGAATGCTGCTCAATCAACCGTTTGCGACGGTAGGATTCTCGTCCACGTCCGGAACGTCCAAAACGGCAAACACGTCCGCCAAGCTGATCTTCAATCCGGGCAGAACGTCGCCACCATCGAGTGATTCCGTTTCGCCAAGTACCGAGGACTGCGTCGCCGTGGTGAAGACGGCAACGGACCTTCGAATGGGATCCACCGTCCAAACCAACCGGACACCAGCGTGAAAATATTCGCGACGTTTGCGAGCCATTTCCGCCCGAGTGTTCCCCGGACTGAGAACCTCCACCACCAAATCAGGAACAATTCGAGGAAACGCCTCCTCTGGCAATCGCCCGCCCGGCAGCCGGTCCCAGGACAAAAAAGCCACGTCGGGACCGCGAATCAGATCTGGAAAGAGGGTCACAAAACCATCCGGCCCCGAGACGATGCCCAGCTTGTGTTGCCTCGCAAATGCACTCAAGAATTCGATCAACACAGCCGCCAGCAGTGACTCCCGAACCCCCATCTGCTTCTCCACCAATTGGCCATCGACGAGTTCGCACATCACACCCTGAGCATGAAGGATGGCAAGATCCTCCGCTGTGGCGGGCCTGGAGGCTTCAACCACCCGCAATCGATCGGACGAAATGCCTCCCAGGTCTGTCAGCGTGTCAGCGACACTGAGAGGCAAAGCCGCATTGGCGGTGGCGTTGGGAAGACCGGGAATTTGCATGGTCACATTCTAACTCAAATCAGGTGACCGACTCAAACCAAAGCTCTCTGCTTCTAAGCTGGTCGGCAGGGATGACCGGGCATAATCAGGTGAGCCGTTTGGGCGTTAACCCCGGTTGGACGTGGGAGCAACGACGCTTACCGGAACAGTCCAAATGCCGAAAGACTCCTGCCGACCTGCTTAGAGGAGGTATTCGACGAGAGCGAACTAAGGCTCAACTTGTTCACCACCGTCCCGTGTGATCAAAGCCTTCAGTTTTTCTTCGTCCACCGGATCCATCGTTCTCACGGCACCATCGGCCATCAGATACCGAAGCACGGCATCATCAGCAAACTCTGGCACCTCACTGAGATCTTGCGGCTTCGTCCAAGGAACTGACGATTTCGTTTCCAAAATCAGCAACGTGTTGGCAAGTCCATCCCGGATGTCTTTGAACTTGACTCCATCGTCGATGCCCAACGCACTGGCACCATCGGCGATGCCTTGATAGTTGGCGTGCCCAACGGGTTGATCTATCGGCGCATCGGGACTTCGATAGATGGAAGGCATCTTCGCCAGCAACTTCGAGTTCGCTTCACTGTCCCACGGTTCGTCGAAATGATACTGCTCGAACAACTCCTGTTGCTCAATGAAAGGTAGAATCGCCACTCGCCAAGAAAACGGCTTCAGCTCGGATTGGTCGTTGATTCCAATCGCTCCCTCTCTCGCCATCGATGCCGAGGCAGGAAACTTTCGATAAGCCGACGCAAAGTTGTGAAAGCCGATCACCATTTGTATCAGTTGATTGATGGACTGGGCGTCGCGATCAACGGCCCGGATTTTGCCGCCAGCTTTGACAACGGCTTCCACCCCCATCTTCTTTGCATTCATGAGCAAAGTCACAACAGGAAGGACAACTTGTAGGGAGTGAGAACCGCTCTCCTGCGAATCTTGCCTCATTAGCATGGACCTGAACCGGCGAGACAACAAGACAACTTCAAGGGCGTCAGTTGGAAAATCCCCCAGTCGCTCAACGATAAAAAATCCCTTGCCCGCATCGAGCCCAAGACCATTGGGGCCCGCTTTGGAAACTGGATCTCTCATCTCGAACTCCAATCGATCACCTCTAAGAAAACGGTAAACCAACAGCTGCGGTGCAGCCTCCGTCGGGATTGAGTTTGTGAAAAGAACTTCTCTCAAATCGCCATCGCCCGAAGTCATCGCGGCAAGATGCCCCGCCGCTCGAATGGACTGATCATCAGCTACGTAAAAGTCCCGACCATCAAATGCAAGCAGCGTGGCATCTGATCGACCAGAAAGTCGCCAAACACCCTGAAGTCGCTCAAGATCTGATTTGGTTTGGATTCCTCGATCTTGTTTTGAAAGCGGCGTGACCAATCCACTGCTCAACGCGTCCATCAAGAAGCGGATTTCTTCCTGGGTAAAACGACCCGTGATAGCAATGTCGCGTCCAACTTCCGCCATGATCGTCGGTGCCATTCGGATCTTCCCGTTGACGATGATCGCCAACTTTCGTCGCATGTTGCTGGCCGTGAGTTTACGAAGTGCCTGCCCCGCCGAATTACTCAAGCGAAGATCGATGTGCGAAGTGCCCTTTGCTTTCGCCATGTCGATCTCTTGGCGAAGCTTGTCTTGAGTGATTGCCAGCGAATCAGCCTCGCGGACCAAATGCAATGTTTTCCCGTTCATGTGCAGCGGCGAAGAAAGGTTCGCATCAGGATCGGCCGCATACCATCGAAACCCATCACGCGTGACAGCGAAGTCCTGAGGAAGACCTTCGTATTTCGAACCGTACTCCCGCATTTCTTCTTCGGTTGCCAAGATCGCGAATTTTAGAAACGCTTCTTCACGCTGTTCTTCGAATCCGGCAACGGCGGGCAACGCGATGTTTTCAGATGGTAGGTCGCGCGCCACTTCGGGAACGATGCTAACTTCGCTTCCATCAGGTGCATTCACGGTCACGATCGAACCGTCGGGCATTTTGATGCGGATCAATAAGCCACTCATCAATCCAATGAACAGCCCCAAGAAACCTGCGGCGATCGCCGCGGTGAGGGGAACCGTTCGGCGTCGCCAACTTTGTGTTTTGGGAAAAACCTTGGTTTCTGGATGGCTGGCGGGTGCACGCTCGGGTGAGGCTGTTTCGGCACGAGCGATCAAACCAGCCAGATTCGCGTCGCTCACAAATAGCTTCAGCTTTTCAGCGACCTGCATCGGCGTTTGTGGTCGCGATGTTGGGTCTTTGTCCAACATCGATGCAACCAACTTGTTCAACCCAGCGGGTGCATCGGGCAAGAAATCTCTGAGCACCGGTGGTGGCGAGGAAACATGAGCGGTCATCTTGGCAAACGCGGTCGCGCATTGCGGTCCAGCAAACGGGGCCTGCCCCGTCAGCAATTTGAACAACGTGCAACCAAGCGAATAAATGTCGGCGCGAACGTCGACGCCACGACTGTCCGTGACCTGCTCGGGGGCAATGTAATCCGCTGTCCCCATCGCTTGTCCGGTGCCGGTCAAGCCTGATGTTTCGTGACGAGGCTCCTGCAAACGAGCCAATCCCAGATCCAACAACTTCACCTCGCCAGAATGACTCAACATGATGTTGGACGGTTTGACGTCGCGGTGAACGAAACCTTGGTCGCTGGTGTATTGCAGTGCGACGGCCACTTGGCGAATCAGATCACAAGCGTCCGCAACGCCGATCGGCCCGGTTCGCGAAACCAACTGAGCCAAATCCATTCCGTCAATGAATTCGGTTATTAAAACCGCTGTGCCATCGATTTCACGTGCGTCATGGGCCGTGACGATCCCGGGATGACTCAACTGTCCCACGGCCCGCATCTCAGCCTCAAATCGCTCTTTCATTTTGGCATCTGCGAGACGATGCCCGGCCAAGACCTTGAGCGCGACCAGGCGGCCTAGTTTGGTATGACGAGCCAAATAGACATTGCCCATCCCGCCGCGGCCCAGCGGGCGAACGATCTCATATTCACCAATCGAGACCGGAAAATCCGGCTTGTCCGAGACGGCGGGTGATTGCTGGCCAATTCCGATCGCACCCAAAGCAGCGATCACGGCCACGTCGCATTGTGGCTCGAGAATCCATTCCGAAGCGTCGTCAGGCGATCGAATGGCTTGGATCAAAGAGTCCTCGCCATCGCCGATCGTTTCCAATTCGGATTGGCAAACTTCACAATCACGAAGGTGGTCCAGCATCGAGTCGCTGTCTCCTTCGGCCAATCGGCCCAGCGTCAAATCCTTCAACCGTTCGATCGACGGGCATTCAGTTGCGGTCATCATGGGTGTCCTCCGGGATAGTTAGGGTAACGCACCAGGATGAACGCAGGCATCTGACACCATTTGCTGATAAAATCTTTTTCATGAGCCACGCGTCGCCCTCGAACGAACATCCCACCCTGTCATCGATGCTGATTTCCGGCGTCAAACAGATGGATGCCGAAAGCTGGACCCGTTTGGTTGGCACCTTCGGCCCGATCGTCTACCGCTGGTGTCGGACCTCAGGAATCCCCGCGTCCGATGCACCCGATGTGGTGCAAGAAGTCTTTGCATCCGTGGCCCGAGGCATTGGCGACTTCCAAAGAAAGAAACGCGAAGGCAGCTTTCGTTCTTGGTTGGCCACGATCACACGCAATCGCGTTCGTGATCACTTTCGAAAGCTCAACAAACTCGCTGAGGCTGATGGACGAGCGATCGGGGGCAGCGAAGCGCTCGATCAATTGCATCAAGTTGGTGAGCAAGAAATTGCCGACACACTAGATTCCACCATTTGCCCCGCGTCAATCGAAAGCCCGCTGATTCGCCAAGTCATGGCGTTGGTCGAATCCGAATTTGAAACCATGACCTGGCAAGCGTTCTGGGCCACCACCGTCGATCAGCAACCTGCATCAACGGTCGCAGACAAGTTAGGCCTTTCCGTGGCCAGCGTTTACCAAGCGAAGTCGCGTGTGCTTCGCCGACTTCGCAAACGAATGGCGGAACTGCCGGAATAGACCAACGGCAAGTCATTGCCCTGAATCAGTTGGCCTCGTTGATCTTATTCAGGGTGTAGTACGCCTGAGGGTGCAAGAGCGGGTTGCCGTCTTGGTTGCGGACACCATTGGAATGAAGCTCGTGAACATGACCGAGTTGCAATCCGTCGATCACCAATCGCACGTGCATTCCGTCCTCCGAAACAGTTGCCGATGTGATCGTGGGTTTGGTCGGATCCACCTCTGGACTGCCATACTGCGAACGGTACTCGTACGTGTAAGTCTCAATCTCATAACCCGCCAAATCGGTCGCCGTTGCCGCATCAACAGGCTGAGTGAATTCCAAATCGAACCCGTCAGAGGTTGATTTCATGTGTTTGATTTCAAACGGGACTTTCCCAGTCCAATCCATCCGTTCGACCGCGAAAGGACGAGGGCCCGTTGATCCCCAACCTCGGTTGGTCCCGCCAACAAACATCGATCCGTTGGGAGCCATTTCCATTCCGACATTTCCCGAGGCAAACCCTCGTCGGAACGGAAAACAAACGCCTTGCCAAACGCCATCCACTTCTTCCAAGTCGACTCGCATGACCGTGCTTTGCGACTGATCGCTGACGAACAATTGTTTTTCGAACGGTCCAAATTTGCCGCCTGACTGATCGCAAACGATGCCCGACGCACTCTTTCCCATCTTGTCGTAGGGAAACATGACCACTGTTGGTATTAGTTCTGGGATCTTGGCCGCTTCGGTCAAAATGCGACTGCCGCTTTCAGGTTCTTGAGGACGCTTGCCCATGTTCGGTGCATCGTCATACCAATCCCAACCACCGGGATGGCCCATGAACTTGCCTTCTCGCAGCACTTTCAGACCACATGTTCCGTTCCAAGGGCCTTGGTTGTCGGTGTAGAAAACATTGCCGTTCGAATCCGTCCCCATCCCACCGGGCGAGCGCACGCCGCTGGAATACGGAATGGTTCGGCCGTCCGAAGTGACCTTCATCGCCCAACCCCGAAACGGAACCTGGCTGCTGAACGACCCGGTCAGACACAACGTGATCAGCATGTCACCGTTGGCATCGAGTTTTGATCCAAACGCGTACTCGTGGTAGTCACCCGACACGCCCCATCCATCCGCATGCGTCTGAAAAACGTCCGCCGCACCATCGTCATCGGTGTCCTTCAAACGTGTGATTTCAGGACGCTGCGTCGCGATCAACCAACCGTCTTGTTCGGTCAAGCTGAGTGGTTCATGCAGCCCGCGAGCAAACACACTGAACTGATCCGCGGTCACTTTTTCAGCGAGTGGATTCTCGATCATGAAGATGTCGCCACGGCGTGAACACACCGCCAATCGACCGTCTTCCATCCATTCAAAGCCACACGCTTCGATGACCTCGCCCTCCGGTGTTTCGAAGGTCGTGATCGTGTAGTAATCGCTTTCCTTCGGTTGATCCGCCTGAGTCGCTGAGACAAAGCTCAACAGCAAAACCAAGCTGGCCAAAAATCGAATTCGCATGAAGTTCATCGTTCAGGTAATCAATTAAAAGTTCGGTGGCAAAAGTGTCAATTCAAAGCAACGCGTCGGAGATTCATCACCAAGCAATTGTCTGCTGGATCGTCGATGCTTCCCCGGCCGGCAAAGCAGCACGCCAAATCGCTTTGCCATCCACCGTCACCTTCTCAAGCCGTATGCCTTGAATCTGCAAACTCGTTTGGTTGCTGACACGGAAAACTTGCGTGCCCTCCGATTCTTCCACGAGTTCCATGGGCTGGTCGGTCGGTTGCCACACCCATTGCTCGCCGCCATTCGCAGCGGGAACCGAAATCGTCAACGTGCGACGCAGTCGAGGCAATGGTTTCTCACCAGCCGGCGTTTGCGATGAAATGGTGTCCTCCACTTTCAAATCACCTTGAGCAAACCCAATGGTGATGGTTTCGCCGCCACTCAATTGATACCCGCCAAAACGGAAGTCACGAGCTCTCGCCGACTTCTCCGGCCAAGCTGCAGCGATGCTTGGAAGCTGCGCCAACGTTGACTGTCCCTCCAGAATCGCGACCGCATCCCCAAGAGGTTCCTGGCGACCTTGCCCCCGACCACGCCAGTGCATCGATGCATCGAAGAAGCCATTCCTCCAAACCCGAGACAAAGTCATTTGCTCGGCATCCCAAATCAGGTTGGTTTTATTTGGGAAGGCGATTCCAATCCCACGCGCACTGACTCCGGTGAAGAAGTTGCGATAGATCCGGAGTGCCTGCTCGGTCGGTTGCAACACAATCGCGTCCTGTTTCAGCCCCACAGGTTCCTTGGCTTTGTCGCCAAGCGACAGGTACTTCCAAATCGCGTCGGTTTGGTTGACCGGGTCCCCGTCTTCAATCGTGGTGATCGCGGACTTGCCATCCACAAAACTGTTCGGCATCCGAGTGCCGGGTCGGTACAAAGTCGGGTTCTGCAAGTAACGTTGGAACCATTCATATCGAAGTCGTTTGGGCATCGTCAAAAGATCAATGGCTCCCAATCCACCCCCCGTGTCTCCACCGAAACTATGACACTTGATGCACGCCAATCCGTCGTTGCCACAAAGCTCGCGACCGTTGGAAACGACCGTGGATTCGTTGGCGGTGGTGTCCGCTTCTTCGACCGTCGGATTCATGTCCAAACGACCAACTGCGGCATGCCAGTCTCGCAGCGGTTCGTACGCAAACGCCGGCATCCGCGTGCCCATGTAACTGCGAATGTTGGCGCCGTGATTCAACACATCGGTGATCGTTTGAGGAGTCAGTTTGTCGCCAACACCCGTTAATTGCGGAGGCAAACGGCCCTCCAGTCCCATCTCGGGAACCGTCGAAACAAACGACTCGTCGCGTGACAACTCGGGTCCGCCGACACCATCGCGTTGGTGACAGGCGTAGCAATTCAACCCCAGCATCGTCATGTGAACACGACGCGCATCGGTCCCCTTGGGACGTTGTCCAGAACGCCGCCGCTTGAGCGCCGACTCAATGGCGGAAGTCTGAGACGCCCCCAACGCAAAGTCGACCGCTGGTGCCGAAACGTCATCGGACAAACAACCTTTCCCTTCGCTCGCTTGATCCAACGCGGGTGCTTGAACCGTTTGCAAAGCAGCGGCCTTGTCCGCGCCCGCCGAATGACAATTGGCACATCCGGCAGCGTAGAACTGCTGCTTTCCTTTCTCAATCAAAGACGAGTCCGCAACAAATTCGCTTGGCAACAAATCCAGTGGTTTTCCCCCCACCGTGTTGCTCAACCAAATGGCAATGTCGTCGCGAGCGAAGGAGTCACCTTCCACTTCAAGACTCAGGGAAGTTTGCCCTCCACCATCAAAGTACTCCACGCGGACGGGATACACGCCGACCTTCAACTCGTATTCAGCGGTGACCGTTTTGTGAGGATGGATCCCATCGTTCTCCAATCGATGGCCGTCAATTTCGAGCGCACTTCCGTCGTCGCTGGCCAAGTAGAACGTCAACTTGGTGTCCGAGTTCACATGCAAATCGGTTTCGTAAACGATCGCGAAATTGTTTCTTCGTTTCAGGTCATCAAACGTCAGTCCACTGACTCGATCTTCGGAGACAGGTTTCAACGAATCGAACTTTGGCAGTTGATCCCATGACCCGTGATAAACCTTCCTCGTGAATGAGTCCGCCGTTTCGCCCACGGTGACTTCGCGAGTCAGATAGGCCGCGACCGCCATGATCTCTTCGTCGGTGCCCACCATCGCTGGCATTCGCAATCCGGGGCGAAGTTGGTTGCAGGTTTTCAAGAACTTCGTCAAAGACGGCAATGTGTACTTGCGATGTGGTTTACCCAGCGGCACCGACATCGGGCTGGGACTGGCGGGATCGGCCGAGTGGCAGGCGACGCAGCCAACTTTTTGGTAGAGCTCTGCGCCACGATCTGCAAGTTTCGCACTGACGATTCGATCTTCGAGTGGTTGATCGTTGATGGAATGCAGGTAGCTTGCGATTTCATTCGCACGTTCCCGTCGCTCAGCCGCATCCATTGCAGGCCACGGATCGGGCATCGTCGTTCCACGCTTGGTGGTGTGGGGATCGGCGATCATTTCAACGATGGCGTCGGCACGAACACGCCCAAAGACTTGCGACAAATCGGGACCGCCCTGCGAGGGCAACATCGATGTTCCTGCTGCGTGACACGCTCCGCAGGCCAAGTTGTCGATCAAGACTTCGCCGGCATCGGCCATCGACAACGCATTGGTTCCAGAGAAACGTTCAAATCCTGAAACAATTGGCCGCTTGGCTTCGCGATCCGCGTCGCGTGGCAAAACCCAAATGTTTCGGTATCGAACCGGGTTCCCGTGATCTTGCAAATAGATGGGACCAGGCTCGGGCCCCTCTTTCAATTTCGCGCCGGAGTCACGTGCGGAACGACGACATTGTTCTGAACAATGACTCCGTTCAAACGAACGGTCATCCGAGCATCAGTGACTTTCTTCCCTGCGTCATCGAATCGCGCCGCCGTGAAATCGACATCGTATGTCTGCCACTGCATTGGCGGATAGCAAACGTTGACCGCGGGAGCACTGACGGTGTAAATCGCACCGCATTCGTTATCGAGTCCTTCCAATCCAAACGAATCCAACACCTGAGTTTCGTAGCGGCCTTGGTGATAGATGCCACTGTTGCCACGCTGTTGGCCCGTTGCCTTGGGCATGAACGGCGTCCGAAACTCCAAGTGCAACGTGTAGTCTTGGAATTTCGGCTTGCTCGTTGTCCCCTGCATCAACCAACCTTCAGGACTGAGCCGTCCATTTTCCCAATTTGCTTCCGCCGCATCTTTGGTTCCATCGAACAGGACAGTCGCTTTCGCCGGTGCGGACCGACCCATCGTGCTGCTGACACGCTCGACCCGTCGCAGATTCATGGAATCCACCAGCCCCAACAAAACGTCTTCGTCCGCTTCAATTTTTCGCGGCGAAGGCTTGGCACCGGCCCCGGGCAGGCCACCTTCATAGATCACGACGTCGAACTCGCCGTCCCCGATCGCAATGACCTGGACCCCAAGCTCGTTGGCGACATATTCACCTTGCAATTCAAGGTCCGGATCACCGGCTGCCGGCTCTTGGGCGGAAACTGATTTAAATCCAATCGCACATCCAAAAACCAGAATCAATCCGGCCAGAGGTCTCAGAACTGGCAGACGCATTCGCATAGGGAAAGTCTTCAAAGTTAGAATCATCGAGAAGTCAGTTCAGAAGGGAGTTCGTATTTCACAGTGTTTTCATCCGAGGCCGCGCTACGGAGCAACGCGAGTGCTGCGGCAACTAATTTTTCACCCGATCCAGGCTGGGTTCGGGAATTGATGACCTCGTAGCTGCCCTGGGCATACGCGGCATGCGTGGGCAGGTAGGCGGTTTCGACACAGTTGGACAACTCAATCACCAGCGTGGTTTCAAAAGGCGAATGACGCTTGATCGCCAAACCTAAATCAACAAAAACCTCTCCAGGCAGGAAGACGATGGCCAACTCATCCCCCACAGTGATGGTCGCGACCTCAACGGGCAAATGATCACCGATGCCTTTCCAGGCAATCATCGGCGAAACATTCGCTGGATCTTCGCCGTCGATCCACGAAGGATTGTGGGTCAAACGGTCCAGCTGAGCATCTCGGTTGGCGGCAACGAGATCCTCAAACGCCACCTTTTCGCCCCCACGGGCAATCGGGATCAACTCTCTCGCTCGATCAATCTGCTGTTCAGTCAACGTTTGCAGCGGCAACGGCACCACCGCGTGACGATATTTTAATCGCGATTTCGGATTGGGCGATGTTTTGATTGAGCTCTCCAACATCGAACGAGCCTGGTTCACCAAGGTCTCACCCAAAGAATGCCCAATGAATTCGCAGGAATTGCGTTCTTGGCGGGATGGATCGGCGTGATTGATGTCACCGCACGTGCCAGCACCAAAGATCGAAAGCACATCGTCACCAAACTTTTCAGCCACCGCTCGCTGCATGAAAGCCGGGTAGTCCGCACTCCAACGCGTCCCGCCGACGGTGTCCAAATGCAACGCGTAGCTGCTGCAAATCGTGAACGGTCGATTGGTTTCGGAATCGACCACCGCGATCACGCCCAACTGGTCATCGATCGGACCAGCGGAACGAATTCGCTCTGGGTTGGACTCACGTTGCCACGTCAGAATGCTACCGTCTTTCATGACCGAGCGTCGATTGAATGAAACCGGCACCGATTGAATCGCGTTGCCCGCCAAGACTTTGGCCGAACGCTTGCTCGAGATGGCGTCACCGATCGCTCCCACAATTCCGTTGACCAGCTTTTCTGCGTAGGGAGACTCCTCTTTCAGTTCACCACGAAGATGACGAACCAGGTGTGCTCGATAATCCGGAGCGGTGTGCGAATGTGTCGCTGAAACAAGGTGATTTTTGGCCGGGATCCCGTGCAACGATTCGGATCTCCGCGCCACTTCTTCGAACAAATCGCGGGTGATGCCGACCAAATCACAGACCACCCAGACCACCACCGTGTCGCCTTGTTCAAAAACCATCGCTTTCGCAAACAGCGGGTCACGTGTTTCCGTGGCCAGTCGCTCATGAAAATAGCCTGACATCGGGAATCCAATCGGCGGCGTGATCTCTCGCTGAGCACTGCCGACCAACAAATCCGACTCCGAAGCGGCTTCGAGCGTGGCATGGTTGGGCGTCGGTTCCTGCCCGCCAACCATCGAAGCACTGACAAGGATCCCAATGACCAAGCAAAACGACAGGTGCCAATCAAGCCAAATCGAACGTCCGGAAACAGCCAAGTATCTGGCCATGGTTCTTCCTGTGATGGAGGCGGGATTTTGAGGTGGGGGCCAAGTTCAGCCGGAGGGGTGGGGTTCGTGAACCCTGAGTCATTGTAGATACTCCCGATCTCCCCCATCGCTTCCTGACACCCGTGACTCACACAAAATTCAATGCTTTCATCGCTCACCCCCGACCAAATTGCACTGTTGGCTGTGGGCGCCACCGGCATTGGATTCTCCAAATCCGGGTTCCCTGGCATCAGCATGTTGCATGTGGTCCTCTTCGCCTTTGTCTTTGGCGCGTTGGAATCCACTGGTGTGCTACTGCCGATGCTGGTCGTCGGGGACCTCTGTGCCATTGGCTTTTTCGGCCGAAAAGCGGATTGGTCCCATGTCCGACGATTGCTTCCGCCAACGTTGGTCGGAATCATGATTGGTTGGGCGATGATGGACCGCCTCGATCCCGAGCACTTCAAAACACTCGTCGGCGGCATCATTCTCGCGCTTGCCGCTGTGCAAGCCGCACGCTTGCTCCGCCCCAAGTTGTTTGAAAAATTCCCCCACCAAGTCTGGTTCTCTGTGTTCCTTGGCCTGCTTGCAGGTCTAACAACGATGTTGGCCAATGCCGCTGGGCCAGTGGTTGCGCTTTATCTTCTGGCGGTCAGCTTGCCGAAATGGGAATTGATCGGCACCAGCGCCTGGCTGTTTCTGGTATTAAACATCCTGAAGCTTCCGTTGAGCTACAACCTGGGTCTCATCACACCCGATACATTGTTGGTGGGCGCCGCGCTGGCTCCCATGATCCCACTCGGAATCTTGTCGGGAAAATGGTTGGTCACCCGAGTTTCTCAAACTTGGTTCAACGCGATCCTTCTCGGATTCACCGCAATTGCAGCAATGCGATTGATGGCCTGGTTCTGAACCCAACGTTTCCAAGCCTCGTGCCTCCGGACACCGCTGCGTTATGTCGACGGAAACAAGCTCCTCCAACGACTCCCAACCGGCCAAACTGGACGTCGAAATCCTCCGCGTCGACTACACACACGAACCGCACCGGAAATCACTGCTTCGTTTGCTTTCTGAATACGCCAATGACCCGGCAATCGGGAGCCCAGGCCTGAGCAAACGGGCCCAACAACGCGTTGCCACCGAATTGGCACAACGGCCCAACGCGGTTTCTATCTTCGCGATGATCAACCATCCGAACAATCGAGCCGAGGCCATTGGACTGGCAAACTGCTTTGAAGTCTTTTCGACCTTCGCAGCGGCCCCCGTCCTGAACGTGCACGATGTGATGGTCAGCGCTCCCCATCGCGGAAAAGGCATCGGATCCATTCTGATGCAAGCGATCACGGATCTCGCAAACGAACGAAATTGCTGCAAAGTCACCCTCGAAGTTTATCGCGGAAACCAACCAGCTCGATCGCTCTACTCCAAGAACGGATTCGCAGGGACAGAAATGGACTCCGAACTGGGGGAGACACTTTTTCTCTCCAAGCGCCTTGCCGGAGACGAATAACAGCCTGTTGAACTGCCAACCATCCACCCCCCAAGGCAAATCCAATGCAAACTGAACAAAATAGCAGCACGAACACCTGGGCGATGGCCCTTCATTTCTCACAATTCGCCGGGTACGTCATCCCGTTCGCTGGCTTCTTGGCACCAATCGTGATCTGGCAGCTGAAAAAAGATGACATGCCGGAGCTCGATCCCCACGGGCGGAACATCGCCAACTGGTTGATCACCGAATTCATTGCCAGCATCGTGTTCGCAATTCTCGCAGTGATCGGCATTGGGCTGCTGGGATTCCTCATCCTTGCCGTTTTGAGTGTGGTTTTCCCAATCATCGGTGGGATCAAAGCCAGCCAAGGGGAAGTCTGGAAGTACCCGTTGACCTATCGATTCGTCTGAACCAACCGACTGAGAACCTCTGCGTCCTCTTTCACACAGAAAACCCCCTCGTCCACATGCGCTGAATCACGCGGAGTTCCAGAACTCACGGGGCGGGGATGAAAAAGTTGACGATCTCACAGCCCGTTAGGCAGGGAAGCAGGAGCCATTCCGCACTTGAACGGTTTTGGCGAATGCCAATGTTCCCACGTACAACCCCGGCGAACGTTGGCCTGCTGAATGTGAGCGATTGACCGCCCGACAGCGGAT